>NZ_BMRO01000061.1 GCF_014648675.1 Actinomadura livida | reverse complement strand
TGCCCGATGTTGGACTTGATGGAGCCGAGCCGCAGAGGCCGGTCGCCAGCGCGTTGCTGGCCGTAGGTGGCGATGAGCGCCTGAGCCTCGATCGGATCGCCCAATGCTGTGCCGGTGCCGTGGGCCTCCACTGCCTCGATGTCCTCCGGCGCGAGGCGCGCGCTGGCCAGCGCGTCCTCGATCACCCGCTGCTGAGACGGCCCGTTCGGCGCCGTCAACCCGTTGCTCGCACCGTCTTGGTTGACCGCCGAACCACGGATCACCGCCAGCACCGGATGCCCGTTCCGGAGTGCGTCCGACAGTCGTTCCACCAGCACGAGCCCGACGCCCTCGGAACACCCCGTGCCGTCGGCCGTGGCCGCGAAAGCCTTGCATCGGCCGTCACGTGCCAAGCCCCGCTGTCGCGAGAACTCGAGGAAGAGGGTCGGCGTCGACATGATGGCGACGCCGCCGGCGAGGGCGAGGTCGGTTTCGTGGTTGTGGAGGGATTGGCAGGCGAGGTGGAGGGC
>NZ_BMRO01000060.1 GCF_014648675.1 Actinomadura livida | reverse complement strand
CCGCCGACACCGTCGGCCGGGACACGCGAGGGTACGACGCGGGCAAGAAGGTGCCTGGACGCAAGCGTTTCATCGTCACCGACACCCTCGGCCTGCTCATCACCGTGACCGTGTGCGCCGCGAGCGTCCAAGACCGCGACGGAGCCAAGGGGGCGCTGCTGGGCCTGTATCTCACCTCGCCCACCTGCCGGTATGTGTTCGCCGACGCCGGGTTCGCCGGGCGGCTGCTGGGCTGGGCCGCCGACACCCTGCGCACCACGGTGAGCGTTGTCCGCAAACCTGCAGACCAGAAGGGGTTCGCTGTGCTGCCCCGCAGGTGGGTGGTCGAACGGACCTTGGCCTGGCTCACCGGGCACCGCCGACTCGCCCGCGACTACGAACGCCACACCTCCACCAGCGAGGCCATGATCCGCTGGGCAGCCATCGGCCTCATGACCCGCCGCCTGGCCCGCGGTGGCCAGCCCGCCGTCCGCCAAGGCCCACGCCCCCTCGCATACCAATAACAAGATCCTTCTCAAACACGCACT
>NZ_BMRO01000059.1 GCF_014648675.1 Actinomadura livida | reverse complement strand
TTCCCGGAGGATGCTCCGGTGTTCAGGCCGGGGAGGAATCCGGTCCCCCGCGCAGCGGGTCAGGGAAAGCCGGTCCGTCCCCGGGCGGGTGGGTGTCGCTCTCGGCGGCGTCGAGGGTTTCCTCCAGCAGGTGGAGGATCTGGGAGTTGAGGGAGCGTCGGTCCCGTGCGGCCTGCTCGACCAGCCGGGCGTGGAGTTCTTCGGGAAGCCGCAGCGATATCCTGACCATGGCACTACGGTGGCAGCATGGCGACGCCGAAGGAAGCGGGGGGTGCTGGGAACGCCCGGTACACCTTCCGGGTGCGGCTGTCGTCGACCGCCGAGCGGGCCCTGCTGGCCGAGTGGGACCGGTGCCGGTGGGTGTGGAACGAATGCGTCGCGCGGTCCAGGGCCGCGTACCGGGCCGGGGAGACGTGCGGGCCGGCGCGGCCGGATGCGATGCTGACCGGCTGGCGCGCCGGCGAGCGGTGGCTGCGGGCGGGCGCGTCGGTGCCGCAGCAGCAGACCATCCGGGACTTCGCCAGGTCC
>NZ_BMRO01000058.1 GCF_014648675.1 Actinomadura livida | reverse complement strand
AGAGCTCCGAGGGTGGAGGGGACGGCCAGCCAGGTCCGGCCGTAGATGTGCAGGAGGACCATCGCGACTACTGCGCTTGCCACGCACAGGACGGAGGCGGCCCGGTAGATCCCGTCAGGGTCGGCCACGATCGCGGCCCGGAGCCGTTCGAGCACCGCTTTGGGCTGCATGATCAGTTCCCCTTTCCTATGCCGAGATGATCAGAGCGGAGATGACCCGCCAGCCCAGATGCCATGCCTGGTCGAGTGCGTACGATCCGGCTCCGCCTGGCATGTCGTAGTAGCTGCGCTTGCCCAGGGCGACGGCCAGGCGGCGCAGGTTAGGCCGGTGGTCGGCCCATGCGTGGGAGGCGGCATTGACGGCCAGTCCGGCGGACATGGCGGCCGGGCTCCAGTCGAGCGGGAAGCGCCAGGCGATGAGGGCCAGGACGACGGCGAGGGTCAGGGTGTGGGTGGCGACGTGCCGGGTCAGGGCGGCGAGCCCGGCCCGGGTGGCGTGTCCGTCGTTGTCGGTCTGACCCTTGGTCACAGC
>NZ_BMRO01000057.1 GCF_014648675.1 Actinomadura livida | reverse complement strand
CGTCGTGGTCTTGGTCGGCGGTTTCGGCGATGGGGACGGGGACGACTGCGGCGATGCGGCGGCCTCGGTTGGTGATGTAGGTGATGCGTCCCCGGACGGCGGCGTCGTTGAGGACGTCGGCGAACTGGCGGCGTGCGTCGGCGACGCTCATCTCTTCCGACTCCATGCACATCAGTGTACGAGCGAGATCATCATGTACATGGATGTACGATTCAAGGGTGCACCTCAGCGCAAGGGCCGCAGGGCCGCGCCGCCTCGGTTCCGGTCGCGCAAGGACCTGCGGCAGGCGGTCCGGTTCACCCGCAACGCCCGCTTCACGGTCACGGCGGGCGGGAAGCTGCGGCTGCCGAAGATCGGGGACGTGCGGGTGCGGTGGTCGCGGGACCTGCCGTCCGCCCCGTCGTCGGTCACGGTGATCAAGGATGCGGCGGGCCGGTACTTCGCGTCGTTCGTGGTCGAGACGGCGGACGGGCCGTTGCCGGAGGTGGCGGCCGAGGTCGGGATCGATCTGGGGTTGACGCATTTCGCGGTGACCTCGGACGGCCGGAAGATCAC
>NZ_BMRO01000056.1 GCF_014648675.1 Actinomadura livida | reverse complement strand
GAGCCGATTGCGATCGTGGGGATGGGCTGCCGCTACCCCGGCGGCGTCACCACCCCGCAGCAACTATGGGACCTGGTCACCCAGGAACACGACGCCATCGGCGAATTCCCCACCAACCGCGGCTGGCCCCTCACCGACCTCTACCACCCCGACCCCGACCACCCCGGCACCACCTACACCCGCCACGGCGGCTTCCTCCACGACGCCGACCACTTCGACGCCGACTTCTTCGGCATGAGCCCCCGCGAAGCCCAAGCCACCGACCCCCAACAACGACTCCTCCTCGAAACCGCCTGGGAAACCATCGAAAACGCCCACATCGACCCCACCACCCTCCACAACACCCGCACCGGCATCTTCACCGGCGTCATGTACGCCGACTACGCCGCCCGCCTCACCACCATCCCCACCCCCTACGAAGGACACCTCGGAAACGGCAGCGCCCCCAGCATCGCCTCCGGACGCCTCGCCTACACCCTCGGCCTCCAAGGACCCGCCCTCACCATCGACACCGCCTGCTCCTCCTCCCTCGTCGCCCTCCACCTCGCCTGCCAATCCCTCCACAACCACGAAACCGACCTCGCCCTCGCCGGCGGCGTCGCCATCATGTC
>NZ_BMRO01000055.1 GCF_014648675.1 Actinomadura livida | reverse complement strand
GACGAGGATGTGTGGACGCAGATCCGCTACCCCAGCGGTGTGCTCGATCCCGACACCGGCGAGCTGATCTATGACGCCCAGGTCGCCGAGATACCGGCCTACACCGCCTTCACCGGCCGCAACAAGAGCGAGCAGGTCACCGCCCGGCTGATCGTGCGTCGTGTCCGTGACCTGGCCAAACCGCCCACCGTGGGTGAACAGGGCGAACTGTTCCCCGCCTGGCGCTACCACCCGTTCTTCACCGACAGCCCGTTCCAGACCCTGCAGGCCGAACGCCAGCACCGCCACCACGCCGTGATCGAGCAGGTCATCGCCGACGCCAAGGCCGGACCGCTGGCCCACCTGCCGTCCGGGCAATTCAACGCCAACGCCGCCTGGCTGGTCCTGTGGGCGATGTCGTTCAACCTGCTGCGCGCCGCCGGCGCGCTGGCCTCGGCCTTCCACGCCAAAGCCACCACCGCCACCCTCCGCGCGCACCTGGTCAACGTCCCCGCCCGGCTGGCCCGCTCAGCACGCCGCCTGCTCCTGCACCTGCCCCGCAACTGGCCCTGGCGCGACGCGTGGATGCACCTGTTCACCACCGTCCACGCCCCACCCGACAGCGTCTGACATGCCGTTATCCACCGCCCCAGAGGGCCCGACCGGAACCGAACACGTGGAAAGGCTGGGCAGACCAGCCGATCACCCCTGCCCGCGAGTGCCCGACAACTCGACCACCTCACCGAAATGGCCGAGAGATCGACCTCGATTCACCATCGGTGGATCGAGGCT
>NZ_BMRO01000054.1:376-996 GCF_014648675.1 Actinomadura livida | reverse complement strand
GGTCGGTGCACGGCCCGTCGGCGATGACCTGCCCGACCTCGACCCGGGCGCCCTCCTCCACGATCGGCTTCTGGTTGTACGAAGTCCCCTGGTTCGACCGCTTGAACTTCGTCACGCGATACGTCCTTCGCGTGCCGTCGTCGTTCAGAACCGTGACGTAGTCGGCGGACACCTCCTCCACCACGCCGGCCTTCTCGGCCGCGATGACGTCGCCGGCGTCGGTCGCGGCGCGGTACTCCATGCCGGTCCCGACCAGCGGCGCCTCGCTGCGCAGCAGCGGCACCGCCTGGCGCTGCATGTTGGAGCCCATCAGCGCGCGGTTGGCGTCGTCGTGCTCCAGGAACGGGATCATCGCGGTGGCGACGGAGGTCATCTGCCGCGCCGAGACGTCCATGTACTGGACCTCGTTCGGCGTGACCAGTTCGACTTCGGCACCCTTGATCCGGACCAGGACCGACTCCTCGGCGAACGAGCCGTCGTCGTTCATCAGCGAGTTGGCCTGCGCGATGACGAAGCGGTCCTCCTCGTCGGCGGTCAGGTAGTCGATCTGGTCGGTGACCACACCGTTCTCGACCTTGCGGTAGGGAGTTTCGACGAACCCGAACGGGTTGACCCGGGCA
>NZ_BMRO01000054.1:0-355 GCF_014648675.1 Actinomadura livida | reverse complement strand
GGACCTCCATGCCCGCCCGCTCACGCGACAGACCACCGGGACCCAGCGCCGACAGCCGCCGCTTGTGCGTCAGCCCGTCCAGCGGGTTGCTCTGCTGCATGAACTGCGACAGCTGGCTGGTGCCGAAGAACTCCTTCATGGAGGCCACGACCGGCCGGATGTTGATCAGGGTCTGCGGCGTGATGGCCTCGACGTCCTGGGTGGTCATCCGCTCCCGCACCACGCGCTCCATGCGCGCCAGCCCGAGCCGCACCTGGTTCTGGATCAGCTCGCCCACCGTGCGCAGGCGCCGGTTGCCGAAGTGGTCGATGTCGTCGACCTCGATCGGGACCGGGACCGCGCCGAGGGTGGCCTC
>NZ_BMRO01000053.1:384-1004 GCF_014648675.1 Actinomadura livida | reverse complement strand
GGTCGGTGCACGGCCCGTCGGCGATGACCTGCCCGACCTCGACCCGGGCGCCCTCCTCCACGATCGGCTTCTGGTTGAAGCAGGTGCCCTGGTTCGACCGCTTGAACTTGGCGACGCGGTAGGTCGTCCGCGTGCCGTCGTCGTTCATGACGGTGACGTAGTCGGCGGACACCTCCTCCACCACGCCGGCCTTCTCGGCCGTGATGACGTCGCCGGCGTCGGTCGCGGCGCGGTACTCCATGCCGGTGCCGACCAGCGGCGCCTCGCTGCGCAGCAGCGGGACGGACTGGCGCTGCATGTTGGAGCCCATCAGCGCGCGGTTGGCGTCGTCGTGCTCCAGGAACGGGATCATCGCGGTGGCGACGGAGGTCATCTGCCGCGCCGAGACGTCCATGTACTGGACGTCGCGGGCGGGCACGAGCTCGACCTCGGCGCCCTTCTTGCGGACCAGCACGCGATCGTCGACGAACGTGCCGTCGTCGTTGATCAGCGAGTTGGCCTGCGCGATGATGTAGCGGTCCTCCTCGTCGGCGGTGAGGTAGTCGATCTCGTCGGTGACGATGCCGTCGGTGACGCGCCGGTACGGGGTCTCGACGAACCCGAACGGGTTGACCCGGCCG
>NZ_BMRO01000053.1:0-355 GCF_014648675.1 Actinomadura livida | reverse complement strand
GGACCTCCATGCCCGCCCGCTCACGCGACAGACCACCGGGACCCAGCGCCGACAGCCGCCGCTTGTGCGTCAGCCCGGCCAGGGGGTTGGTCTGGTCCATGAACTGCGACAGCTGGCTGGTGCCGAAGAACTCCTTGATGGAGGCGACGACCGGCCGGATGTTGATCAGGGTCTGCGGCGTGATGGCCTCGACGTCCTGGGTGGTCATCCGCTCGCGGACGACGCGCTCCATGCGCGCCAGGCCGAGCCGGACCTGGTTCTGGATCAGCTCGCCCACGGTGCGCAGGCGCCGGTTGCCGAAGTGGTCGATGTCGTCGACCTCGATCGGGACCGGGACCGCGCCGAGGGTGGCCTC
>NZ_BMRO01000052.1 GCF_014648675.1 Actinomadura livida | reverse complement strand
GCCCTCCACCTCGCCTGCCAATCCCTCCACAACCACGAAACCGACCTCGCCCTCGCCGGCGGCGTCGCCATCATGTCCGCCCCCGGGGTGTTCGTGGAGTTCTCCCGGCAGCGCGGACTGGCCCCCGACGGCCGCTGCAAGCCGTTCGCCGCGGCGGCCGACGGCACCGGCTGGTCGGAAGGCGTCGGGCTCCTTCTCGTCGAGCGCCTGTCGGACGCGCAGCGCAACGGCCACACCGTTCTGGCCATCGTGCGCGGATCGGCCCTCAACCAGGACGGGGCCAGCAACGGGCTGACCGCGCCGAACGGCCCGTCCCAGCAGCTAGTGATCGAGGACGCGCTGGCCAGCGCGCGGCTGACCGCCGCCGAGGTGGACGTGGTGGAGGCGCACGGGACCGGCACCACACTGGGCGACCCCATCGAAGCCCAAGCGCTCATCGCCACCTACGGCCGGCAGCGGCCCGCCGACCGGCCCCTGCGGCTGGGGTCGATCAAGTCGAACCTCGGGCACACCCAGGCCGCCGCCGGCGTCGCCGGCATCATCAAGATGGTCCAGGCGATGCGGCATGGCGTCCTGCCGCGGACGCTGCACGTGGATGAGCCGACCCCGCACGTCGACTGGTCCGCTGGGGCGGTGGAGCTGCTCACCGAGCAGGTCGAGTGGCCCGACACCGGACAGCCCCGACGCGCCGCGGTCTCCTCCTTCGGCATCAGCGGAACCAACGCCCACCTCATCCTCGAACAACCCCCCACCAGCACCGAGCCCGAAACAACACCCACACCCGTGACACTCCAGCCCGGCACCGAACTGGAGCGGGCCAGGGAAGTGTCGGGGTCCGAGGTGCTGCCGTGGTTGCTGTCGGCCAAGACCGAGGCCGGGCTCGCTGCTCAAGCGCGGCGCCTGGCCGAACACCTGGACGCTCACCCCGACCTTGATCCCGGTGAGGTCGCCTGGGCGCTGGCCACCACCCGCTCGGTCCTGGAGCACCGCGCCGTCATCGTCGGTGACCAGGCGACGCTGCGTGAAGGGTTGCGGGCGCTGGCGGCCGGTGAGCCGCACCCGGCCGTGGTCACCGGACGCGCCCTGCCCGGCCAGGACGGCAA
>NZ_BMRO01000050.1 GCF_014648675.1 Actinomadura livida | reverse complement strand
CGAGTGCCCGACAACTCGACCACCTCACCGAAATGGCCGAGAGATCGACCTCGATTCACCATCGGTGGATCGAGGCTTAGAGGGCGTTTGATCCTGGAATGTGGTGATAGGCGCCTATTCTCGTGTGCTGTGACCCCGCTCAGAGAGCAGCGCAAGAGCCGGCTGATACAGGTGCGGCAAGAGCGGAACGTCCGGAGCCATGTTTATGACAGTTCTTCTGTCTCATCCCAAAATGAGCGCCCGCGTCTGGTTTCTGCAGGTGGCCACAGCGGTCTGACCTGTATGACCTGACGGTCGCACCTGTGGCCCGGAGCCTTCACCCGGCATTACGTCCGTACCATGACCGAACGCCCCCGCTATCCCAGCGACCTGTCCGACGCCCGCTGGGAGCTGATCGAACCGATCCTGACCGCCTGGCGCGACCGGCGCCGCGCCGGGGTCCTGGACATCGGCCGCCCACCCGAACACGACCTGCGCACCGTCCTGGACGCGATCCTCTACGTCGATCGCACCGGCATCCCCTGGCGCTACCTGCCGCACGACTACCCGCCCTGGCAGACGGTGTACGGCTACTTCCGACTCTGGCGCGACGATGAGATCTTCACGCGGATCTCCGGGCTGCTGCACCGCCTGGTGCGCGTGCAGGAGGGCCGCGCCGCCGAACCCTCGGGCGGCGTGATCGACGCCCAGAGCGTCAAGACCTCCAGCAACGTCCCGGCCTCCGACCAGGGCATCGACGCCGCCAAGAAGATCGTCGGCCGCAAACGCAGCATCGTGGTCGACACACTCGGACTCCTGCTGACGGTCCTGGTCACCGCCGCCTCCGTCCAGGACTCGGTCGCCGGCGCCACCCTGATCGGACAGATCGCCACCCACCACCCCAGCGTCCGCACCACCTGGGTGGACGGCGGCTACCGCCAGCACCTGGTCGAACACGCCGCCACCCTCGGCATCGACATGCAGATCGTCCAACGCGCTCCCGGCGCCCGCGGCTTCACCCCGCTGCCACGCCGCTGGGTCGTCGAGCGCACCCTGGGATGGCTCATGCTCCACCACCGCCTGGCCCGTGACTACGAGACCCTGCTGGCCAGCTCCCAAGCCATGATCCACATCGCCGCGATCGACCTGATGAGCCGCCGCCTCACTGGCGAAACCACTCCCACCTGGCGCGGAACCTGACCCGGAATCAAACAGAATCCGCGGGATGAAACGCCCACTTAGCCTCGATCCACCGATGGTGAATCGAGGTCGATCTCTCGGCCATTTCGGTGAGGTGGTCGAGTTGTCGGG
>NZ_BMRO01000049.1 GCF_014648675.1 Actinomadura livida | reverse complement strand
CAAGGCTCAGCACATTCAATTAACAACACACGGGTTGCCCAGGTTGTTTCCTGAGAACCACACAGGGACGCGAACACCCACACAACAGCGATATGCTTTGAACGAATTGTGTGTTCAAGCCACTCGGCCTATTAGTACCGGTCAACTCCACACGTTACCGCGCTTCCATACCCGGCCTATCAACCCGGTCGTCTACCGGGAGCCTTACACCCACAAAAAGGGGTGGGAGAACTCATCTCGAGGAAGGCTTCCCGCTTAGATGCTTTCAGCGGTTATCCCGACCGAACGTAGCCAACCAGCCATGCCCCTGGCGGGACAACTGGCACACCAGAGGTTCGTCCGTCCCGGTCCTCTCGTACTAGGGACAGACCCTCTCAATTCTCCTACGCGCGCAGCGGATAGGGACCGAACTGTCTCGCGACGTTCTAAACCCAGCTCGCGTGCCGCTTTAATGGGCGAACAGCCCAACCCTTGGGACCTACTCCAGCCCCAGGATGCGACGAGCCGACATCGAGGTGCCAAACCATCCCGTCGATATGGACTCTTGGGGAAGATCAGCCTGTTATCCCCGGGGTACCTTTTAGCCGTTGAGCGACACCACTTCCACACGTAGGTGCCGGATCACTAGGCCCTGCTTTCGCACCTGCTCGACACGTCCGTCTCACAGTCAAGCTCCCTTGTGCCCTTACACTCACCACCTGATTGCCAACCAGGCTGAGGGAACCTTTGGGCGCCTCCGTTACACTTTAGGAGGCAACCGCCCCAGTTAAACTACCCACCAGGCACTGTCCCCCACCCGGATACACGGGCGCGGGTTAGACGCTCAAAACGACCAGAGTGGTATTTCACCAACGACTCCACCGACACTGGCGTGCCGGCTTCACAGTCTCCCACCTATCCTACACAAGACGCTCCAAACGCCAATGCCAAGCTATAGTGAAGGTCCCGGGGTCTTTCCGTCCTGCTGCGCGAAACGAGCATCTTTACTCGTACTGCAATTTCACCGGGCCTGTGGTTGAGACAGCGGGGAAGTCGTTACGCCATTCGTGCAGGTCGGAACTTACCCGACAAGGAATTTCGCTACCTTAGGATGGTTATAGTTACCACCGCCGTTTACCGGCGCTTAGATTCTCAGCCTCGACCCCGAAAGATCTAACCGGTCCTCTTAACGTTCCGGCACCGGGCAGGCGTCAGTCCGTATACAGCGTCTTACGACTTCGCACGGACCTGTGTTTTTAGTAAACAGTCGCTTCCCCCTGGCCACTGCGACCACACCCAGCTCCCACCGCAAGGGCGTTCACCGGGCACGGTCCCCCTTCTCCCAAAGTTACGGGGGCAATTTGCCGAGTTCCTTAACCACAGTTCACCCGATCG
>NZ_BMRO01000048.1 GCF_014648675.1 Actinomadura livida | reverse complement strand
TCTCCGTAAGTTGTTAGGCGGCCCGGGAGGGCCGGGTGTGGCTGATGGGGTCTTGCCTGTTGTGGCTCCGAAGGAGTGGCCGCCCGGCTCTCCGGGGCGCCCCGACCTCTGATTGAGATGTGCGGATCGGTCGCTGTTTACGGAGATGACGGCGGGGTGTTCCACGGGCCGGACGTTGTCGGTGCCGGGTCGAAGGACAGACGTGGAACAGCCAGAACGCGCTCGGGTGTGGGTCGGTGTGGATGCCGGCAAGGGACATCACTGGGCGGCGGCGGTCGATGGGACCGGCGCGCAGGTGTGGTCGAAGAAGATCGCCAATGACGAGTCGGCGATCCTGGACGCGATCGGTGAGGCGTTCGCTCTGGCTGAGGCCGTCGGGTGGGCGGTGGACATCGCCGGGACGTCCTCGGCGCTGCTGCTGGCCCTGTTGGCCGCGCACGGCGCCCGGCCGGTGTACGTGCCCGGCCGGACGGTGCACCGGATGTCGGGCGCCTACACCGGCGAGGCCAAGACCGATGCCCGCGACGCATACGTGATCGCCGAGACCTCCCGGCTGCGCCGGGACTTCACCGCGATCGACGTGCCCGCCCAGCTCGCCGCCGACCTGGCGCTGTTGACCACGCACCGGGCCGACCTGGTCGCCGACCGGGTCCGCCTGGTCAACCGGCTGCGGGACGTGCTGACCGGCGTGTTCCCGGCGCTGGAGCGAGCGTTCGACTACTCCGCTCACAAGGGCGCACTGGTGCTGCTGACCGGCTACCAGACCCCGGCCGCGCTGCGCCGGCGCGGCCCGGCCAGGCTGGAGGCGTGGCTGCGCAAGCGTGGTGTCCGGGGCGCCGGGCAGGTCGCCGCGACCGCGCTTGCGGCCGCGCACGCCCAGCACACCACCCTGCCCGGCGAGGCCGTGGCGGCCCAGATCATCGCCGACCTGGCCACCGAGCTGCTCACCCTGGACGACCGGCTCAAACGCCTCGACGCCCAGATCACCGAGACCTTCCGCGGCCACCCGCAGGCCGAGATCATCGAATCGATGCCCGGCATCGGCCCGATCCTGGGCGCCGAGTTCGTCGTCGCGGCCGGTGACCTGGCCGCCTACGCCGACGCCGGACGGCTCGCCTCGGCGGCCGGGCTGGTGCCCGTGCCCCGCGACTCGGGCCGCCGCACCGGCAACCTGCACCGGCCTAAGCGCTACAGCCGACGCCTGCGACGCGTGTTCTACATGTCCGCCCAGAGCAGCATCATCAAGCCCGGCCCCAACCGCGACTTCTACCTCAAAAAACGCGGCCAGGGCCTCAAACACACCCAAGCCGTCATCGCCCTGGCCCGACGACGCGTCGACGTCCTGTGGGCCCTGCTGCGTGACGGGCGACTGTTCACCCCCACCCAGCCGGTCACGCAGGCGGCTTGACATCCTCATTGAGACTCCTT
>NZ_BMRO01000047.1 GCF_014648675.1 Actinomadura livida | reverse complement strand
GATCTCGCGGGTGAAGGCGAGGACGGAGGGGTTGGAGGCGGAGAGTTCGACGTAGGAGCCGACGCCGAAGACGGGGTGGCGTTGCCGGATCTCGATCATTTTGCGGGTCCAGTGCAGGAGTGATCCGGGGTTGTTGGCCTGGGCTTCGACGTTGACGGCTTGGTAGCCGTAGATGGGGTCCATGATGACGGGGAGGTAGAGGCGGGCGGGGTCGCATTTGGAGAAGCCGGCGTTGCGGTCGGGGGTCCATTGCATGGGGGTGCGGACGGCGTCGCGGTCGCCGAGCCAGATGTTGTCGCCCATGCCGATTTCGTCGCCGTAGTACAGGACGGGGGAGCCGGGGAGGGAGAGCAGGAGGGCGGTGAACAGTTCGAGTTGGTTGCGGTCGTTGTCCAGGAGGGGGGCCAGGCGGCGGCGGATGCCGATGTTGGCTTTCATGCGGGGGTCTTTGGCGTATTCGGTGTACATGTAGTCGCGTTCTTCGTCGGTGACCATCTCCAGGGTGAGTTCGTCGTGGTTGCGCAGGAAGATGCCCCATTGGCAGGAGTCGGGGATTTTGGGGGTCTGGGCCATGATCTCGGAGATGGGGTAGCGCTGTTCGCGGCGGACGGCCATGAAGATGCGGGGCATGACGGGGAAGTGGAAGGCCATGTGGCATTCGTCGCCGCCGGCGGCGGGGTCGCCGAAGTATTCGACGACGTCGGCGGGCCATTGGTTGGCTTCGGCGAGCAGGACGCGGTCGGGGTAGAGGCGGTCGACTTCGGCGCGGACGCGTTTGAGGTAGGTGTGGGTTTCGGGGAGGTTTTCGCAGTTGGTGCCTTCGCGTGCGTACAGGTAGGGGACGGCGTCGAGGCGGAACCCGTCGATGCCCAGGTCGAGCCAGAAGCGGAGGTTTTCCAGCATGGCGTCTTGGACGTCGGGGTTGTCGTAGTTGAGGTCGGGTTGGTGGGAGAAGAAGCGGTGCCAGTAGTACTGGCCGCGGACGGGGTCGTAGGTCCAGTTGGAGGTTTCGGTGTCGATGAAGATGATGCGGGCGTCGGGGTAGCCGGTGTCGTCGTCGGCCCACATGTAGAAGTCGCCGAAGGGGCCGTCGGGGTCGGTGCGGGAGGCGTGGAACCAGGGGTGCTGGTCGGAGGTGTGGTTCATGACCAGGTCGGCGATGACTCTGATGCCGCGGGCGTGGGCTTGGTCGATGAGTTCGACGAAGTCGCCGAGTTCGCCGAATTCGGGGAGGATGCGGGTGTATTCGGCGATGTCGTAGCCGCCGTCGCGCAGGGGTGACTGGTAGATGGGCAGCAGCCACAGGCAGTCGATGCCCAGCCAGTGCAGGTGGTCGAGTTTGCTGATCAGGCCGCGCAGGTCGCCGTAGCCGTCGCCGTTGGAGTCGGCGAACCCGCGCACCGACACCTCGTAGAACACCGCGGTCTTGAACCAGTGCGGATCACGCGG
>NZ_BMRO01000046.1 GCF_014648675.1 Actinomadura livida | reverse complement strand
AGGATGTGCGCGGGTTGGGTGTGGGGGTCGAGGTGGACGTAGTTGGACCGGTGCCAGGTGTAGGCGGTGCCGGTGAGCTGGTCGGTGACGGTGTGGGGGGTGGCGGGGTCGTCGGGCAGGCCGAGGGCGGGCAGGTCGAGGTGGACGGTGGCTTCGCGGGGGTGGTGGGGGTTGAGGTTGACCACGGCCAGGACGACGTCGTGGAGGTGGCGTTTGGAGAAGGCGAGCAGTTCGGGCTGGTCGACGTGGTGGAAGTGCAGGTTGCGCAGTTGCTGGAGGGCGGGGTGGGTGTTGCGCAGGGTGTTGAGGCGGGTGATCAGGGGGGCGATGGTGGCGCCGGTGCGGGCGGCGGTGTTCCAGTCGCGGGGGCGGTACTGGTATTTCTCGGAGTCGCGGTATTCCTCGCTGCCGGGCCGCACCGGGGTGTTCTCGCATAGTTCGTAGCCGGAGTAGATGCCCCAGCTCGGTGAGAGCAGGGCGGCGAGGATGGCGCGGATTTCGAAGGCGGGGCGGCCGCCGTGCTGGAGGTATTCGTTGAGGATGTCGGGGGTGTTGGTGAACAGGTTGGGGCGCATGTAGTCGGCGGCGGGGCCGGTGAGTTCTTGGAGGTAGGCGGTGAGTTCGTCGGCGTTGTTGCGCCAGGTGAAGTAGGTGTAGGACTGGTGGAATCCGATTTTGGCCAGGGTGTGCATCATGGCGGGGCGGGTGAAGGCTTCGGCGAGGAAGAGGACGTCGGGGTCGGTGGTGTGGATGTCGGCCAGGAGCCGTTCCCAGAACGCGACGGGTTTGGTGTGGGGGTTGTCGACGCGGAAGATGCGGACGCCGTGGTTCATCCAGTGGTGCAGGATGCGGCGGATCTCGGTGTAGAGGCCTTCGGGGTCGTGGTCGAAGTTGAGGGGGTAGATGTCCTGGTATTTCTTGGGCGGGTTCTCGGCGTGGGCGATGGTGCCGTCGGCGCGGGTGGTGAACCATTCGGGGTGCTGGGTGACCCAGGGGTGGTCGGGGGAGCATTGCAGTGCCAGGTCCAGGGCGATTTCCAGGCCGAGGGTGTGGGCGTGGTCGACGAAGGCGTCGAAGTCGGCCAGGGTGCCCAGGTCGGGGTCGACGGCGTCGTGGCCGCCGTCGGGTGAGCCGATGGCCCAGGGGGAGCCGGGGTCGTAGGGGCCGGCGTCCAGGGTGTTGTTGGGTCCTTTGCGGTGGGTGGTGCCGATGGGGTGGACGGGTGGGAGGTAGACCACGTCGAAGCCCATGTCGGCGATCGCGGGCAGGCGTTCGGCCGCGGTGCGCAAGGTGCCCGAGATCGGGCCGCGGCGGCCCATCGGGTCGAAGGTGGCGCCTTCGGAGCGGGGGAAGAACTCGTACCACGCGCCGAACAGCGCACGCCGCCGGTGCACCGTCAGCGGATACCACTCGCTCAGGGTCAGCAGGTCCCGCAGCGGATGCCGCTCCAGCACATCCGCCACATCCGG
>NZ_BMRO01000045.1 GCF_014648675.1 Actinomadura livida | reverse complement strand
TAGGCCGTGTCCCGTGATCATGCGAGGGGACGGCGAGTCTCCAGGGGGCGGGGTCGGGACGGGATCCGGAGAAGCTGCGGATGTGCGCGGGTGTTAGCTTCCCTTCCCGTGATGGAGCACCAGGACGAGACCAGGGCGGCCTACGACGGGGTCGTCGAGTTGTATGCGTCGATGTTCGCTAATCGGCTGGAGACGCAGCCGTTCTCGCGGAACATGATCGAGACCTTCGCCGAACTGGTGCGCGGGACGGGGAACCTGCGGGCAGTCGACGTCGGGTGCGGGCCGGGACATCTGACTGCAATGCTGCATGATCTCGGGCTGGATGCTTTCGGGCTCGACCTCTCCCCGGGCATGGTCGACCACGCTCGGCGGGCCCATCCGGCGCTGCGGTTCGACGAGGCGCGGATGGAGGCTCTACCGGTCGAGGACGGCACGCTCGGTGGTGTGCTGGCCCACTATTCGATGATCCACACCCCGTCTGAGGAATTGCCGGCACTGCTCGCCGAGCAGGTACGTGTCCTGGCGCCAGGGGGCCTGCTCTTGGTTTCGTTCTTCGCCACCGATGGACCGGAGCCAGTCCGCTTCGACCACAAAGTGACGCCCGCCTTTAGCTGGCCGGTGGACCAGTTCGCCGAATTGCTGGCCGGTGCAGGGCTCGTCACGTTCGCCCGGCTGCTCCACGACCCTGCCTCCGAGCGGGGCTTCCTCGACGCCCACTTGCTGGCCCGCCGCCTCTAGGGCGAATCCCGTGATCATGTGACGGGGTGCCGGAGCCAGATGCGGATCGAGGCGACGTCGATGGTGCCCTGGTAAATGGCTTCTCTCTTGTCGTAACGGGTGGCGACCGCGCGGAACTGGCGGAGCTTGTTGACGCAGCGTTCGACGGTGTTGCGTTCTTTGTAGGCCTGCCGGTCGAAGACCGGCGGCCGGCCGCCCTTGGAGCCTCGGTTGGCGCGGTGGGCGGCCTGGTCTTTCTTGATCGGGATGACGGCCTTGATGCCGCGTCGCCGCAGGTAGTGGCGGTTGGCGCGGGAGGAATAGGCCTTGTCGGCCAGCACGCGGGCCGGCTTGGTGCGAGGCCTGCCCACGCCGCGACGCCGGATGCGGATCGACTCCATCAGCGCGATGAACTTGGGGCAGTCGGCGTGCTGGCCAGGCGAGGTGAGCCGGGCGATCGGACGGCATCGCCGGTCGGCCACCAAGTGAATCTTCGTGGTCAACCCGCCGCGCGACCGACCGAGCGCTTCACGGCCTTTCGTCACCCGCTCGTGATCCTTACCGGCCCCCTTTGAGGGATGTCCACGGCTGGAGCGCGCCGCGCTCCAGCCGCGTGCTGGTGCGCACGAACGATTGTGGAGTCGGCGCTGACCGTCCAGTCCTCGCCTTCGGCCTCGTCACAACCCGCCCGCAACCCGTCCAGGATCTGTTCCCACGTCCCATCCAGCGACCAGCGGCGATGCCGGTTGTAGACCGTCTTCCAATTGCCGTAACACGGCGGCAGATCACGCCAGGTGCAGCTCGTCCGAGCCCGGAAGAACACCCCGTTGATCACCGTCCGATGATCGCTCCACCGCGCCCCATGAACATTCTGGGCAGGCAGTAGCGGCTCCAGCCGCTGCCACTCCTCATCCGTGAGGTCATGCCGTTTCAGACGTTCCTCATCCACACAGACGATCTACACCAAACCGCCACCAAAGATCACGGGACACGCCCTAGT
>NZ_BMRO01000044.1 GCF_014648675.1 Actinomadura livida | reverse complement strand
CTCACCGGCACCGCCTACACCTGGCACCGGTCCAACTACGTCCACCTCGACCCCCACACCCAACCCGCGCACATCCTCACGTTCCAGAGGAACGGAGGACGTGCGCGGGCAGGTGGGAACTGAAGGGGCGCGAGCGGCCGCCCGCGCGCCGGCGTCAGGCGGGCCCGGTGCTCAGCAGGCGGTCCTCGAAGGGGCGGCAGCCGGTGAAGACCGAGCCGAGGCCCTCCCGGTCGATGACCCGGCGGAGCTTGGCGGGCAGCGCCGGCAGCGAGAGGCAGCCGCCCTCGGCGGCGACCCGCCAGCGGATGCCGAGCAGGATCGGCAGCGGGTCGGACCGCACGCCGAGCCGGTCGTGCATCCGCACCATGAGGTGCCGCAGGTTGCCCTCGACCAGCTCGGTCAGCGTGTCGCCGAGCCGCGGCACCGTGACCTCGTCGAGGACGCCGGCCAGGTGGACCACCGTGTGGTCGCCGTCCCCGGCGGCCGTCGTCGTGATCATCAGCTCGGACGGCGCGGGCGGCGTGGGCGTGAGCCCGGCGTCCCCCGGGTGCAGGGCGCGGATGGCGTCCAGCACGTGGGTGGTCTCCACGTCCCGCGCGGCGCGGGCCGGGACGGGCGCGGCCGTGGCGGACGCGACGTCCGCGTGCACCGGGACGAGCCGGCTCAGGCCGGTGAGCTGCAGCGCCCGCCGCACATGGGCGGACGGCTCCGGGACGGCGGCGCGCAGCGGGCAGCCGAGCAGTTGCGCCCGCGTCTGCGCGCGGGCCAGCAGGACCAGGCCCGCCGCGTCCAGCAGGACCGCGTCGCCGAAGTCCACGACGACACCGCCGCGGGCCCCCGCGGCGAGGGAGAGGGCCTTGCTCACCTCCTCCCGGATCCCGGCGTAGTTCTGCCAGCTGATCTGCGCGGGCATGCGCAGCACGATGAACCCTCGCCGGGTCTCGACGCCCAGGCCCGGCACGGCGGTGTCCTTCATCAGTCACATCCCGATCGGGGTTCGCGCGCCCGCGGGGCGCTTGGCGGTGGCATGGGAGCCGGGCGGCATCGGCGCGGGGCGCCCGTCCGGATACGGCGGGCGCCCGCCCCGGACGACGCCCGTGAGCCGGGACGCCGCGAGGCGCTCGATGGTCCGTTCCTCGGGCCGCACCCCGAGATGGGTGCAGCAGCACCACAGGTCGTCCACGCAACGGCGCACGTTCTCCGCCGGAACATCGGCGAAGCGAACGCGCAGCCGCGCCACGAGGTCATCGCGCGTCGGTACGACCGATGGCGACATCTCCCAGCGCTCCACTGTCCCTCCGATCGCTTTGGACGAATTCTTCTCGTCCGGAATTGTCAACGGCCCGCCGCCGGCCGCGCGGACGCCGGGCGAGCAGGCGTCAACGGCGCGGCCGAGAATTGCGCGGCAGGTTCTGAGCTTGGAAATGACCTACCCCCGGCATGCGACAGAAAAAGCGACGAAGCTAAAAACACGGACATGACACAACCGCCGCCGAGCAAGTATTCGGCGGCCCGGACGCCAGCGGACGGGCCGTGAATCGACGTGTTTTTGCGCTACTTTCCCGGGCCATGCCGGGCCGCTACCGGGCGTTGACCCGGAGGTGCGCGGCGCGGCGGCCTCCGCGCCGCCGGGCACCGCGCGATCTTCCCCGCGCTTGGGCTCGGCTCGCCCTGCCCGGACGGGCCGCCGGCCCCTGAAACCGGACGGACGGTCACGGAGCGTGCGGAGATTTTTACGTATGGTTGCCTGTCGTGAACGTCCCCGGAGGCGGTGGCGGGCATTGCTGATCTAGATGTCTCCAACACACCGGGGTGACCCATGCACGGCCAGCCGAAGAACCTCACCAGCAGCGCGTCCGACCAGGTCACCCGGCCGGAGACGGCGGCGCTCCCGCGACGGGACGCCGCGGGACCCGACACCCGGGCACTCCCCGACGCGTTCGATCCGAAGAGCCCGCGTGATCCGCACTGGTTCAAGACCGCGGTGTTCTACGAGGTGTCGGTGCGCGGGTTCGCCGACTCCAACGGCGA
>NZ_BMRO01000043.1:2066-3272 GCF_014648675.1 Actinomadura livida | reverse complement strand
CAAGGCTCAGCACATTCAATTAACAACACACGGGTTGCCCAGGTTGTTTCCTGAGAACCACACAGGGACGCGAACACCCACACAACAGCGATATGCTTTGAACGAATTGTGTGTTCAAGCCACTCGGCCTATTAGTACCGGTCAACTCCACACGTTACCGCGCTTCCATACCCGGCCTATCAACCCGGTCGTCTACCGGGAGCCTTACACCCACAAAAAGGGGTGGGAGAACTCATCTCGAGGAAGGCTTCCCGCTTAGATGCTTTCAGCGGTTATCCCGACCGAACGTAGCCAACCAGCCATGCCCCTGGCGGGACAACTGGCACACCAGAGGTTCGTCCGTCCCGGTCCTCTCGTACTAGGGACAGACCCTCTCAATTCTCCTACGCGCGCAGCGGATAGGGACCGAACTGTCTCGCGACGTTCTAAACCCAGCTCGCGTGCCGCTTTAATGGGCGAACAGCCCAACCCTTGGGACCTACTCCAGCCCCAGGATGCGACGAGCCGACATCGAGGTGCCAAACCATCCCGTCGATATGGACTCTTGGGGAAGATCAGCCTGTTATCCCCGGGGTACCTTTTAGCCGTTGAGCGACACCACTTCCACACGTAGGTGCCGGATCACTAGGCCCTGCTTTCGCACCTGCTCGACACGTCCGTCTCACAGTCAAGCTCCCTTGTGCCCTTACACTCACCACCTGATTGCCAACCAGGCTGAGGGAACCTTTGGGCGCCTCCGTTACACTTTAGGAGGCAACCGCCCCAGTTAAACTACCCACCAGGCACTGTCCCCCACCCGGATACACGGGCGCGGGTTAGACGCTCAAAACGACCAGAGTGGTATTTCACCAACGACTCCACCGACACTGGCGTGCCGGCTTCACAGTCTCCCACCTATCCTACACAAGACGCTCCAAACGCCAATGCCAAGCTATAGTGAAGGTCCCGGGGTCTTTCCGTCCTGCTGCGCGAAACGAGCATCTTTACTCGTACTGCAATTTCACCGGGCCTGTGGTTGAGACAGCGGGGAAGTCGTTACGCCATTCGTGCAGGTCGGAACTTACCCGACAAGGAATTTCGCTACCTTAGGATGGTTATAGTTACCACCGCCGTTTACCGGCGCTTAGATTCTCAGCCTCGACCCCGAAAGATCTAACCGGTCCTCTTAACGTTCCGGCACCGGGCAGGCGTCAGTCCGTATACAGC
>NZ_BMRO01000043.1:0-2056 GCF_014648675.1 Actinomadura livida | reverse complement strand
GTCTTACGACTTCGCACGGACCTGTGTTTTTAGTAAACAGTCGCTTCCCCCTGGCCACTGCGACCACACCCAGCTCCGGGAGTAAATCCCATCACCGGGCACGGTCCCCCTTCTCCCAAAGTTACGGGGGCAATTTGCCGAGTTCCTTAACCACAGTTCACCCGATCGCCTTGGTATTCTCTACCTGACCACCTGAGTCGGTTTAGGGTACGGGCCGCCAGTACACTCGCTAGAGGCTTTTCTCGACAGCATGGGATCACTCACTTCACCTAAAACGGCTCGGCATCACATCTCACCCTCAACGTGCCGCGGATTTGCCTACGACACGGGCTACATGCTTACCCCAGGACAACCATCGCCTGGGCTGAGCTACCCTCCTGCGTCACCCCATCACTCACCTACTACCCCCTCGGATCGACCGCTAGGCCCGACCAGCACCCGAAGGCACCGACCAGGATTCAGAGTCTTAGCATCAGAGGATTCAGCGTTGGCGCATACCAGCGGGTACGGGAATATCAACCCGTTGTCCATCGACTACGCCTGTCGGCCTCGCCTTAGGTCCCGACTTACCCTGGGCGGATTAGCCTGCCCCAGGAACCCTTGGTCATCCGGCGCAAGAGTTTCTCACTCTTGACTCGCTACTCATGCCTGCATTCTCACTCCCACAGCCTCCACCACTCGATCACTCGGCGGCTTCACCGGCTGCAGGACGCTCCCCTACCCACCCACACCACACGGTGTGAGTGCCACGGCTTCGGCGGTGTGCTTGAGCCCCGCTACATTGTCGGCGCGGAATCACTTGACCAGTGAGCTATTACGCACTCTTTCAAGGATGGCTGCTTCTAAGCCAACCTCCTGGTTGTCAAGGCAACTCCACATCCTTTCCCACTTAGCACACGCTTAGGGGCCTTAGCCGATGATCTGGGCTGTTTCCCTCTCGACTACGAAGCTTATCCCCCGCAGTCTCACTGCCACGCTCTCACTTACCGGCATTCGGAGTTTGGCTGACGTCAGTAACCTTGTAGGGCCCATCAGCCATCCAGTAGCTCTACCTCCGGCAAGAAACACGCAACGCTGCACCTAAATGCATTTCGGGGAGAACCAGCTATCACGGAGTTTGATTGGCCTTTCACCCCTAACCACAGGTCATCCCCCAGGTTTTCAACCCTGGTGGGTTCGGGCCTCCACACCGTCTTACCGGCGCTTCACCCTGCCCATGGCTAGATCACTCCGCTTCGGGTCTACAGCATGCGACTAAAACGCCCTATTCAGACTCGCTTTCGCTACGGCTACCCGCCACCGGTTAACCTCGCCACACACCATAACTCGCAGGCTCATTCTTCAAAAGGCACGCCATCACCAACACAAGACGAATCCTGTGAGGAGGCTCTGACGGCTTGTAGGCACACGGTTTCAGGTACTCTTTCACGACCCCTCACCGGGGCACTTTTCACCTTTCCCTCACGGTACTAGTCCGCTATCGGTCACCAGGAAGTATTCAGCCTTACCACGTGGTCGTGGCAGATTCACACGGGATTTCACGGGCCCCGTGCTACTCGGGAACACACCCAGAAGACATCGCAGTTTCGCCTACCGGACTCTCACCGTCTACGGTCGGCCTTCCCATACCGTTCGACTACCACGATGTTTTGTAACTTCTCGCCGGACTGGTAGATCCAGCAGGATGGTCCCACAACCCCGCACACGCAACCCCTACCAGGTATCACACGCGCACGGTTTAGGCTGATCCGCTTTCGCTCACCACTACTCACGGAATCACTATTGTTTTCTCTTCCTGCGGGTACTGAGATGTTTCACTTCCCCGCGTTCCCACCAACCGCCCTATACATTCAGACGGCGGCGACACCCCATGACGGGTGCCAGGTTTCCCCATTCGGAAATCCCCGGATCAAAGTCTGGTTGCCGACTCCCCGAGGCATATCGCAGGCTCCCACGTCCTTCATCGGCTCCTGATGCCAAGGCATCCACCGTATGCCCTTAAAAACTTGAACACACAAAACGATCAAAACAAATCGCAGACAAACAACAACACCCA
>NZ_BMRO01000042.1:350-3310 GCF_014648675.1 Actinomadura livida | reverse complement strand
ACCAGGTCCCATAGTTGCTGCGGGGTGGTGACGCCGCCGGGGTAGCGGCAGCCCATCCCCACGATCGCAATCGGCTCGTCCGTGGCCGTTGCCCTCACGCTCACGGATGTGCTCGCGAGCGTCTTTAGGAGCGTTGCTCGCAGCTCCAGGGCGAGCGCCCGCGGTGTGGGGTGGTCGAAGACGAGGGTTGCGGGCAGCCGACGCCCGGTGGCGGCGGCGAGACGGTTGCGCAGTTCGATGGCGGTGAGGGAGTCGAACCCGAGCTCGTTGAACTGCCGGTCTGCGCCGATCCCGTCGGGGCCGGTGTGGCCGAGAACGGCGGCGATGCTGCTCCGGACCAGGTCGAGAAGGTGCTCTTGCTGCTGATCAGGGGTCAGCGTGCCCAGGTGATCGGCCAGGCTCGCGCTACTGCCGGCGTTGGGACGGTGAGCACCGCCGGCGAGTGACCTCAGGAGCGGTGGCGGCGGGACGCTGATACCGCGCGCGCTGATCGGGACGGCGATCAGGTGAGGCCGGGGTGTGGCGAGGGCCGCGTCGAGGAGTTCGAGGCCCTGCTCGTCGGTGATGGGGCTCAGGCCGACGCGCATGATCCGGTTGCGGTCGGTGTCGGTGAGGTGCCCGGTCATGCCGGTGTCCTGCTGCCAGTAGCCCCATCCGATGGACTGGGCGGGCAGCCCTTCGGCGTGCCGGTGGGCGGCCAGGGTGTCCAGGAAGTGGTTGGCGGCGGCGTAGGCGGCCTGGCCGGGTGAGCCGAGGGTGGACGCGGCGGAGGAGAACAGGACGAAGGCGCTCAGGGGGAGGTGGCGGGTGTGGTGGTGGAGGTTCCAGGCGGCGTCGACTTTGGGGGCGAAGACCTTGTCGATCTGTTCGGGGGTCAGTGAGGTGGCGATGGCGTCGTCGATGACCCCGGCCGCGTGGATGATCGCGGTGAGGGGGTGGTCGTCGGGGATGTTCGCGAGGAGCCGGGTGAGTTGCTCGCCGTCGGCGGCGTCGCACGCGGCGATGGTGACCTTGGCGCCCAGTTCTTCCAGGTGACGGTGGAGCTCTTGGGCTTCGGGAGAGTCGGGGCCGGTGCGGCTGGCCAGGATCAGGTGCGTGACGTCGTGGACGGTGACCAGGTGCGCGGCGACCAGTCGGCCCAGGGTGCCCGTACCGCCCGTGACCAGGACCGTGCCACCAGGGGCGAATGCAGCGGTCGGGTCGCCCTGCTCGGGGGCGTCCGCTGCGAGCGCGGCCAACCGGGTCAGGCGCGGGACGTGCAGGGACGGGCCGCGGACGGCTAGCTGGGGTTCGTCCTGGCTGAGGGCTGTCCCGATCGCCGCGGGAAGCGTCTGGAAGCTCGCAGCCTGCCGGTCGATGTCGATGAGCGTGATGCGTCCGGGGTGCTCGGCCTGGACGCTCCGGACCAGACCCCACACCGGTGCTTGGGAAGGATTCACGGTCGTCGGCTCTGCGCCTGTGCCCGTGTCGATGCACGCGTTGGTCAGGAGCACCAGGTGGCTTCCGCTGAGGCGGTCGTCGGCGAGGTACCGCTGGATCAGCCGGAGCATCTGCTGAGTAGCGGAGTGAGCGCGAGAGACGACGTCTTCGCCGCCATCATCTTCGGGACAGGGTGCGACGACGACCGAGGGTCGGGTGGGAAGCTCCGCGACCTGCTCCAGATCGTCGTATGCCTGTGCGCCGGTGCCGAGGAGGGCGTTCGCGAGCTCGGAAGCGTGCGCGGTCAGTACCACATAGGGCTCATCGGTTGCGCCGGCGCTCGGTGGGACGGCCGGCCAGGTGAGCGCGTGCAGATGCCTGCGCTGAGCCATCCCGGCGGGCAGGTCGGAGACGACGGGACGCAGCGTGAGGGCGTCAACGGTGATGACGGGCCGACCGGCGGTATCCGCGGCCGAGAGGGAGAAGCGGCCACCCGATCCGTTGCCGCTCCCCTCGTCGGCGATGGGGGTGATGGCGACGCGGAGTGCCGTTGCGTTGGCGGCGTGAAGGGTGACGCCGTTCCAGATGAACGGGAGCTGAGCCTCGCCGTCCCCGGATTCGGTGGCCAGGACGGCGGGATGAAGCGCGGCGTCCAGAAGAGCGGGGTGGAGGGCGTAGCCGGTGGAAGCGTCGGGATCGGGGAGCTGGATCTCGGCGTAGACCCCGGTGGAGGTGGTCCAGGCTGCTCGGACGCCTTGGAAAAGGGGTCCATAGGTCAGGCCCAAGTCGTCCAACCGCTGGTAGAGCTCGTCGGTTGGAACCGGCTCGGCGTCGGGCGGGGGCCATGCGGAGAGGTCGCGTGTGTCGGATGCCGCCGCAGGAGTGAGAGTCCCCGTGGCGTGGCAGGTCCAGGCATCGGCGTTGCCGGCGCGCGAGTGGATGGTCAGGGTTCGGTGACCGCTGTCGTCGGGTTCGTCGACGGTGATCTGAAGCTGGATGGGAGTCGTGAGGACCAGGGGGGCGTGGAGGCTCAGCTCCTCGATGTGGGGTGTGCCGGTGTGGTCGCCTGCGTGGATGGCGAGTTCGAGGTAGGCGGTGCCGGGGAGGACGGGTGTGTCGTTGATGGCGTGGTCGGCGAGCCAGGGGTGGGTGTCCAGGGACAGGCGTCCGCTGAACACGGTGGTCTGCCTGTCGACCAAGGTGACGCACGCCCCCAGCAGGGGGTGCCCGGGCGAGTCGAGCCCGACGGACGAGGCATCTCCCGCGGCCCCGAGTGAAACCTGCGGCCAGTACCGCTGCCTCTGGAACGGATAGGTGGGCAGCGCCGGCAGCGAGGCCGGTCGCGTGCTGCCCAGGCTCTTCAGGATGCGGGTCCAGTCGGTGGTGAAGCCTTGGGTGTGGAGGGTGGCGAGGTTGGTGAGGAGTTGGGTCCAGGTGCCGTTGTCGCGGTGGAGTGTGCCGGTGGTGAGGATGGGTGTGTCTTGGATGCCGGTGGTGAGTGTGGGGTGGGGGCTGGTTTCGATGTAGGTGGTGTGGCCGTG
>NZ_BMRO01000042.1:0-295 GCF_014648675.1 Actinomadura livida | reverse complement strand
GTGGCGGTGGTGATGTGGTCGGCGATGGTGTCGATGGCGGGGCTGTGTGAGGCGTAGTCGACGTCGATGCGGCGGGTCTTGATCTCCCTCCGCTCGCACTCGTCGAGCAGTGCGGTGATGGCATCGTCGGGTCCGGCGACGATGGTGGTGGCGGGCCCGTTGATCGCGGCGACGGTGATGGTGTCGGGCAGCAGGCCGTCCAGATCGTCCGGGGTGGTGTGGATGGCGGCCATGGTGCCGGTTCCGGCCAGCGCGGTCAGGGCCTTGCTGCGGAGGGCGACGAGTTGGGCGGCGT
>NZ_BMRO01000041.1:2126-3369 GCF_014648675.1 Actinomadura livida | reverse complement strand
ACCAGGTCCCATAGTTGCTGCGGGGTGGTGACGCCGCCGGGGTAGCGGCAGCCCATCCCCACGATCGCAATCGGCTCCGCTTCCTCCGATTCGGCCTCGTGCAGCCGCTGGCGCGTCTGGTGGAGTTCGGCGATGACGCGGGTGAGGTATTCGCGGAGTGTGTCTTCCATTCCCATTTGTACGTCGCCCCTCAGATTGCTCAGGAGATGTTGAGGTCGTCGTCGACCAGCTTGAAAAGTTCCTCGTTCGTCGCCGACCGGAGATCGTCGAGGATGTTCGCCTCGTCCGCCGGGGAGTCGAATCTGCTGAGCTTGGCCAGCAGGCCCTGCAGCCGCTTGGTGATCTTCGTGCCGGCGATGTCCTCCCCGGTGATGGCCGCCAGCGTGCTCTCCAGCGTGTCGAGCTGATGGAGGACCAGCTGCGGCGCCGAGGGGACGAGCTGGGATCTGAGGTGTCGGGCGAGAGCGTGCGGTGTGGGGTAGTCGAAGACGAGGGTGGCGGGCAGGCGGTGCCCGGTGGCATCGGCCAGCCCGTTGCGCAGTTCGACCGCGGTGAGGGAGTCGAAGCCCAGTTCGCTGAATGGCCGGCTGGTGTCCACGCTCTCCGGGGACGCATGCGCCAGGACCGCCGCGGTGGTGTTCCGGACCAGCTCCAGCACGCGTTTGTCCTGCTCGTCGGGGGCGAGCACCGCCAGCTGGTCGGCCAGGCCGGTGTTCCTCGTGCCCGCGGTCGCGGTGGGCCGGGCGGTGCCGCTTCGGACGAGCGCGGTGAACAGCGGCGGGGCCGAGCCGGTCAGGCGGCGGAGGTTGATCGGGGTGGCCAGCAGATGGGGACGGGGCGACCGGACGGCGGCGTCGAAGAGCGCCAGACCCTGCTCGTCGGTGATGGGGGTCATCCCGCTGCGGGTGAGGCGGTTGCGGTCGGTGTCGGTGAGGTGCCCGGTCATGCCGGTGTCCTGCTGCCAGTAGCCCCATCCGATCGATTGGCCCGGCAGACCCTCGGCCTGCCGGTACGCGGCGAGGGCGTCGAGGAACGCGTTGGCCGCTGCGTAGCCGGCCACTCCCGGAGGGCCGAAGGTCGCGGCGGCGGAGGAGAACAGGACGAAGGCGCTCAGGGGAAGGTGGCGGGTGTGGTGGTGCAGGTTCCAGGCGGCGTCGACTTTGGGGGCGAAGACCTTGTCGATCTGTTCGGGGGTCAGTGAGGTTGCGATGGCGTCGTCGATGACCCCGGCCGCGTGGATGAC
>NZ_BMRO01000041.1:0-2088 GCF_014648675.1 Actinomadura livida | reverse complement strand
CGCGGTGAGGGGGTGGTCGTCGGGGATGTTCGCGAGGAGCCGGGTGAGTTGCTCGCCGTCGGCGGCGTCGCACGCGGCGATGGTGACCTTGGCGCCCAGTTCTTCCAGATGACGATGGAACGCCTGGGCTTCGGGAGAGTCGGGGCCGCTGCGGCTGGCCAGGACCAGGTGCGTGACGTCGTGGACGGTGACCAGGTGCGCGGCGACCAGTCGGCCCAGAGTGCCCGTACCGCCCGTGACCAGGACCGTGCCGCCAGGGGCGAAGGCGTCGGGTGCGCCGTCGTCGTCGCCACTCTTCGGTAGGCGCGTCAGCCGCGGGACGTGAACGTCGCTTCCGCGAATGGCCAGATGGGGCTCGCCCCGGTCCAGCGCGGCGCCGATCGTGGGCAAGAGCAACCGATACGCGGCAGACGGGTCGTCCAGGTCGATGAGTGTGATGCGTCCGGGGTGCTCGGCCTGGACGCTGCGGACCAGCCCCCATAGCGGGCTCTGGGCGAGATCGACCTCATCGGACCCGACCGCGACCGCATCGGTGGTCAGCAGGACCAGACGGCTACCGCCGAGGCGGTCGTCGGTGAGGAACTCCTGCAGCAGCCGTAGCACCTGCCGGGTCAGCGCATGGGCTCCGTCCACCACACCGGGCTCGCCGCCGGTGACGGCGGCAGGGCAGGGGACCAGGATGACTGGGGGCGGGTCGGAGAGCTCCGAGACCTCGTTGAGGTCGGTGCAGAGCGGGGCGGGGACGGTGAGCGCGGCGCGGAGCGCGTGGGCGGAGTCCGGATCATGCGTCCCGAGAATCGCGCAGGGGGCGTCGAGCGCGGACTGCTCTATCGGCGAGATGGACGGCCAGCTCAACGCGTAGAGGTGGTCGTCGCGGGCGGGCGCGCTGGGCAAGCCGGAGAACGGTCGCAGGGTGAGGGTGTCGATGGTTGCGACGGGTTGCCCGGCGGGGTCGGTGGCGGTGATGGCGATGCCGCTGCCGGTGGGGGTGATGGTGACGCGGAGTGCTGTCGCCTGGGCGGCGTGGAGGGTGACGCCTTCCCATGCGAAGGGGAGCTGCACTTGGTCGCCGCTACCGTCGGCGGCCAGCGCGATGGGGTGGAGGGCGGCGTCGAGGAGTGCGGGGTGGAGGGTGTAGCCGGTGGCGGCTTGGGGGTCGGGGAGTTGGATGTCGGCGTGGATGCCGTTGGGGGTGGTCCAGGCTGTTTGGACGCCTTGGAAGAGGGGGCCGTAGTTGAGGCCGAGGTCGTTGAAGTGCTGGTAGAGGTCTTCGGTGGGGACGGTTTGGGCGTCGGGTGGGGGCCAGGTGGTCTGGTGGGGGGTTTCGGGTGTTGTTGCGGGGGTGAGTGTGCCGGTGGCGTGGCAGGTCCAGGGTTGCTCGTGGGCGTCGCCATCGTCGGGGCGTGAGTGGATGGTCAGAGTGCGACGGCCGCTCTCGTCGGCGGCGTTGACGGTGATCTGCAGCTGGCTGTTCTTGTGGAGAAACAGGGGAGCTTGGACGGTGAGCTCTTCGATGTGGGGTGTGCCGGTGTGGTCGCCTGCGTGGATGGCGAGTTCGAGGTAGGCGGTGCCGGGCAGCACGGGTACGTCGTTGATGGCGTGGTCGGCGAGCCAGGGGTGGGTGTCCACTGATAGGCGCCCGGTGAACACGGTGGTCTGCTCGTCGGCGAGCGTGACACAGGCACCGAGCAGAGGGTGCGCGGTGCTCTCCAGACCTGCGGACGCGACATTCGCTGCCCCGGCCGGAGCATGCAACCAGTACTGCTGCCGCTGGAAGGCGTAGTTCGGCAGAGCGACCGGAGCAGCCGGCTCCGCAACGCCGAACGCACTCAGGATCCGCGGCCAGTCGAGTTCGACGCCGTGCGCGTGCAGGCGGCCGAGGGCGGTGAGCAGCGTCATGACCTCGTCATGGCCGTCCCGCAGGGTGGCCACCATCAGGACATTGCGCTCGTCGGAAGGCGTCTCCCCATTTCTGTTCGTCTCGTTGATATGCGAAATCGTCGTGTCGACCAGTGGGGTGAGTGTGGGGTGTGGGGTGATTTCGAGGTAGGTGGTGGTGTTGTTTTGGTGGAGGGTGTGGATGCTTTG
>NZ_BMRO01000040.1 GCF_014648675.1 Actinomadura livida | reverse complement strand
GCCACCCTGCACGAACCGGCACACAAGATCACGTAACCACGCCGACCCAGATCAACTTCTCAAACACGCACTTAGAGACCATGGCGGCGGCCGAAATCAACCCTGGCCCGTCGACTGCGAGATCGTCGACGTGAGCGAAGGCGTTGCCGACGGCGCAGGTAGTAGAGCGCAGGTTCGCGTACTCGCCGTGGTTGCCTTCGGAGACAAGTTTGATCTCGTACGGGTCGCCCCGGTGAGGCAAGACCGTTTCGACGCCACCGAGCTCGTTGATCCCTCCGAGGATGCTGCAACGGATCGCGGCCACACCGGTAGCGCCGGTGCGATCCCGGGCATGGCGTCCAAGGCACCTGAGACCCGACAGAACGTAAAACATAGCGTCTTGCGCGAACAACTCGACCGTGTCATCGCTCTTAGGTGGGAGCAGCGTGACGAGGAATGCGCCGGAGCCGTCTTCGTGGAATTCGGCGTAAAGACCGATGATGGGGGCACCGAAGCTGGCCACGAGGCGGCCCGGCGCGACCTGTACGTTCTCGAAGGTGACGTCTCGGCCGACCAGGACAGATGTGGTTCCGATGGACCGCTGGAACTCCATCAGCGACGCGCGGTTGATGACGAGCCGTCCGGCGACCTCCGGAGCCACGGTGACGGCCAAGACGGGGCGGGCCGGCTCTCGGTTCTCCTCGAAGTAAGGGATGTGAGGCACGCGAGGGGCCAGGGGTGAACTCGCCTGTGAATCGGAGCCGTTATCGCCACTGTCCCACTGGTCACGCTCTTCGTAGGCGAGCAGGCACTCGAGCTCCACTTCGCTGACCCGGTCCTGCACCGACCGGCCGTGGGTGAATCGGTCGCGGTACCGGGTCGCGATCTCGGGTTCCTGCATCCAGCGCGTTGCGGCCCCGTTGCGTATGGGGTATCGCAGCCAGCCATCCCGGTGATGGACCTTTTCGCGGGTGTCCAAGACGGTATGCGGGGCGAGCGCGCTGCGCTCGACGAGGACCAGCAGGGACGCCGCGGCCGGGATCGTCAGGATCGTTGACGGGCACGATGGCGACGGGAAGCGGGTGCGGTGCTGTGTTGGTAAGTACCGCGTAAAGCCGTTGCCGTTCACCGTCGGTGACGTCGACCTTGGTGATCGCCTCGGGAATGGCCTGGTCGCTGTCCTCCCGGACTCCGACGATCAGGGCACCGCCGCGGTCGTTGGCCATCGCGACGACGTCTTTGCAGAACTCCGCCTTCTGTTCGGGGTTCTTGGCGTGGACGAGCTCCTTGTAATCCAGGTCGGCCGCCTCGGCTGCTTCCTCTCTCCCCACGAGCCCCTGCACGTCGGCGAAGGTCACCTGATCGAGTCGTTTCGCGAAGAGCGCCTCAAGGCGCGGTGAGCGGAGCATGCGAGAACCCTATGAAGTGGGTCGCCCTGCTGTGGGCCGGTTCGGTCAGGTCCACCAGGCCGTTATTGCTGCGGCGCCTGGCCAGGCGGCTGTGTGAGGGAGCTGCGGGGTCAGGACAACGCCCGCCACGCCTGCACAAGGAGGGTTCCCTCGTGCGTGCCCGGTACAGGATTCGATCCGACGTGAAGACGATCGAGCATGCCTGAGTCTCTACCTCTTGCTATCCATCACCCAGTGAGTTCGGGGCGCTTCTCAATCCGCCCGCAACCGAGTCTTCCCCGCCTACACTTGAAGGTCCCGATGGATACCTCGACCGATTTCGCGATGCACGGAGGATGCTGAGCATGGCCTTCCAGACCCCTCGCAGCGTCGAGGAGATGCTCACCGCGATCAACAAGCGCGAGTACCTCATGCCCGCCATCCAGCGGGAATTCGTGTGGAGCACTGGCCAGATCGTTAAGCTCGTCGACAGCCTCATGCGCGGCTACCCGGTCGGGTCCTTCCTGCTCTGGGACGTCAAACCTGAGACGGCGCAGTCGTACACGTTCTATGAGTTCCTCACGCACTTTCACGAGCGCGACAACCCCTACGCCGAGAAGGCGACAGTTCTCGCGGGCACGGGGACAACCGCCGTCCTCGACGGTCAGCAGCGGCTGACGTCGCTCAACATCGCCCTCTACGGCAGCATCGCCGAGAAGAAGAAGTACGCGTGGTGGAGCAGCCCGGACGCGTTCCCGGTCAAGAAGCTCTATCTGAACCTCGTCGACGACCCAAAGGACGAAGAACTCGGCCTGAAGTACGATCTGCGCTTCCTCACCGACAAAGAGGCGGCTGCCGAACAGGACAGGGAAGACAAATGGTTCCGCGTCGGCGCCATACTCGACCTGGCCAATCCAGGTCCGGCGACCATCAAGGAGCTGGAGCAACGGCGTATCACGAACGTGGGCGACGCGTCCCAGCGGCTTTGGGACCTGTACGAGGCAGTTCGAGTCCTCAAGCCCATGAACTACTTCCTGGTCACTGACCAGGACCCCGACAAAGTCCTGGAGGTGTTCGTCCGGGTCAACAGCGGCGGCACCACACTGTCCTACTCCGACCTGCTGCTGTCCATGGCGACCAACCAGTGGAAGGAACTCGACGCCCGGGAGGAGGTCCGCTCACTCGTACGCGACCTCAACAGCAACGCCGGGCGCCAGTTCGCCTTCTCCAAGGACGTCGTTCTAAAGACGGCCCTGACCATCGCCGGTGTCGACGTCCGTTTCAAGGTCACCAACTTCACGCAGGCGAACATGGCCAAGGTCGAGGCCGCGTGGCCGGAGATCGAGGGTGCTCTCCTACGGGCGGCGACGGTACTTCAACAATTCGGATACAGCGAGCGCAACCTCACAGCCAACAGCGTCATCGTTCCGATCGCCCACTACCTCCATCAACGGGGCGCAGGCGACAACTATCTCGACTCCAGCGCCGATGCCAGCGACCGCCTCGTGCTCCAGCGCTGGGTCACGCGCTCGCTCATCAAGCGGGGCGTGTGGGGCTCCGGCCTCGACACCACCTTGACCCGAATCCGCGATGTACTCAACGCCAACACCACCGGCTGCTTCCCAGTCAGCGAGGTGGAGGCGGCAATGGGTGCAGCCGGCAAGAGCCTGTCCTTCGATCCTGCGGAGATCGATGAACTACTCAACCTCAAGTACGCCGGGCAGCGGACCTTCCCGGTCTTGTCCGTGCTCTACCCAGGATTGGATCTCAGCAAGAAGTTCCACGAGGACCATATCTTTCCAAAATCCAGCTTTACCAGGAAAAGGCTTGCGGCGGCCGGCATCCCTGCGGAGAAGATCGACGACTGTCTGGAGACGGTCAATCTTCTGCCCAACCTGCAACTCCTCCCCGGCACCGTGAACATCGAGAAGCAGGCCACACTTCCTGCTGACTGGATCGGATCCGAAACCGTGTTCCCGATCGCCGTGAAACGCGAGACCTACCTCCACGAGAACGATCTCGACGGACTTCCGCTCGACCTCACCGACTATCTCGCCTTCTTCAAGGAACGGAAACAGAGGATCAGGAACCGCCTCATCAAAGCCCTCGGAGCAACGACGACCTCAGAGCTCGCCGAGGACTAAAGACGTGGCCGCCATCACGGCCCGGTGGGGTGGACCTTCGCTCTACGGGCCCCATGGCGCAACTGGCGCTCAAGACGGGCAGGGCTTCGGTTTACCTGGACGTTACTAACCGCTGGCTACGAATCAGCTTGGGCCTGCGCGGGCGCGCGTGTCCCGCTGATCGTTCGTGAAGTTACAAGCTGGCCGTCATCCTGGGCGACACTCCTCATTCCCTGATGGTGCTCGACTTCGAGTTCCCCGAATCGGGTGGATGATCTTCACAGTCACCCGGACCCCCGAAGATTATTCTGTGCCTAAGCCTCGATCCACCGGTGAATGATCGTCCAGGAGTCGGGAACAGCAAAAGGGATGCCCCGTGGCCTGCGATG
>NZ_BMRO01000039.1:3078-5278 GCF_014648675.1 Actinomadura livida | reverse complement strand
TTGCCGTCCTGGCCGGGCAGGGCGCGTCCGGTGACCACGGCCGGGTGCGGCTCACCGGCCGCCAGCGCCCGCAACCCCTCACGCAACCCGGCTTCGTCGCCGACGATGACGGCACGATGCTCCAGCACCGAGCGGGTGGCCAAAGCCCAGGCCACTCCCTCGGGAGCCGCATCGGGATGGGCGTCCAGATGGGCGGCGAGCCGCTCGGCCTGCGCGGCCAGTGCCGGCTCGGTCTTCGCTGACAGCACCCAGGCGAGCGCCGGGCAAGGGTCGTCCTCTGCTCGGTCGGCGGCCTCTGAGACAGGACCGTTGGGCGCCTCATCGGGGTCGGCTGCCAACCCGCGATCGGCAGCCTGGTCGGGTGCCTGCTCGATGATGGTGTGAGCGTTGGTTCCGCTGATGCCGAAGGAGGAGACCGCGGCGCGGCGAGGCTGTCCGGTCTCGGGCCACGGGACGGTTTCGGTGAGGAGTTCGACGGTTCCGGCGGACCAGTCGACGTGCGGTGTCGGCTCGTCGACGTGCAGGGTCTGCGGCAGGACGCCGTGCCGCATGGCCTGGACCATCTTGATGACTCCGGCGACGCCGGCGGCGGCCTGGGTGTGCCCGAGGTTCGATTTGATCGACCCCAGCCGAAGCGGCCGCTCGCGTTCCCGGCCGTAGGTCGCGAGCAGGGCCTGGGCTTCGATGGGGTCGCCGAGGGCCGTGCCGGTGCCGTGCGCTTCGACGGCGTCGATGTCGTCGGGAGCCAGCCGGGCTCGACCGAGAGCCTCCCGGATGACCCGCTGCTGGGACGGCCCGTTCGGCGCGGTCAGCCCATTGCTGGCGCCATCCTGGTTGACCGCCGATCCGCGCACGATCGCCAGAACGGGGTGGCCGTTGCGCTGCGCGTCCGACAGCCGCTCGACGAGAAGGAGCCCGACGCCCTCGCCCCAGCCGGTGCCGTCGGCCGCCGCGGCGAACGGCTTGCAGCGGCCATCGCGTGCCAGGCCCCGCTGCCGCGAGAAGGCGACGAATATGCCGGGAGTGGACATGACGGTGGCGCCGCCCGCGATGGCGAGATCGCACTCCCCCTGCTGGAGGGCCTGGCAGGCCAGATGGAGGGCGACGAGGGAGGAGGAGCAGGCCGTGTCGACCGTGACCGCGGGCCCTTCCAGGCCGAGTGTGTAGGAGATGCGTCCTGACGCCACGCTGCCGGATGTCCCAGAGCCCAGATAGCCCTCGGATTCACCGGAGATTCTGAGATGGCCGGTGCCGTAGTCGTGTGACGAGATACCGGTGAAGATGCCGGTGCGGGTGCCGTGGAGGGTGGCCGGGTCGATGTGGGCGTTCTCGATGGTCTCCCAGGCGGTTTCGAGGAGGAGCCGCTGCTGGGGGTCGGTGGCCTGGGCTTCGCGGGGACTGATGTTGAAGAAGTCGGCGTCGAAGTGGTCGGCGTCGTAGAGAAAGCCGCCCTCGCGGGCATAGGTGGTCCCCGGCTGGTCGGGATCGGGATGGTGCAGGTCCTCTATGGGCCAGCCCCGGTTCGACGGGAACTCGCCGATGGCGTCGACACCGCCGGCGACCAGGTTCCACAGCTGCTGCGGTGTGCGGACGTCGCCCGGGTAGCGGCATCCCATCGCGACGATCGCGATCGGCTCGTCGGTGGCGCTCCCCACCGCCCTCGCGGTCGCCGGCGCGTGGGTGTCGAGAAGCGTGTCCTTGAGGTGCAGGGCGAGTGCCTGAGGCGTGGGGTGGTCGAAGACCAGCGTCGCCGGGAGGCGCTGTCCGGTGGCGGTGGCCAGGCGGTTGCGCAGTTCGATCGCGGTGAGGGAGTCGAAGCCCAGTTCGCTGAACGGGCGTCCCACGTCGACGCCTTCCACCGACCCGTGCGCCAGGACGGCGGCGACATTGCTCCTGACCAGGGAGAGGAGCCTGCCTTCCTGTTCCTCGGGACTGAGAGCCGCCAGCCGCCCGGCCAGATCGCCCGGACCGGACGCCGTGCTCGCCGTCCGGCGGACGGAGGAGCCGCGGACGAGCCCCTGGAGGAGCGGCGGAGGCGGGGAGGGCGCCTTGGCGAGGTTGATGGGCGTGGCGAGGAGGTGAGGGTCGGGGACGTCCAGTACGGCATCGAAGAGTTCGAGGCCCTGCGCCGTCGGGATGGGGGGCAGGCTCTGGCCGATGCGGGCGCGGTCGGCGTCGCTGAGATGGCCGGTCATGCCGC
>NZ_BMRO01000039.1:2826-3053 GCF_014648675.1 Actinomadura livida | reverse complement strand
AGGGTGGCGGCGGCGGAGGAGAACAGGATGAAGGCGTTGAGGGGGAGGTGGCGGGTCTGGCGGTGCAGGTTCCAGGCCGCATCGACCTTGGGAGCCAGCACCGCATCGACCTGCTCGGAAGTGAGCGTGGTGGCGACGGCGTCGTCGACGACCCCGGCCGCATGAATGACGGCGGTGAGGGGGTGTTCCTCCGGAATGCCTGCGAGGAGGCCCGCGAGCTGATCGCT
>NZ_BMRO01000039.1:2448-2810 GCF_014648675.1 Actinomadura livida | reverse complement strand
GCGTCGGGTCCGGTGCGGCTGGTCAGGTGCAGGTGGGTGATGCCGTGGGTGGTGACGAGGTGTTCGGCGATGAGTCGTCCGAGGGTGCCGGTGCCGCCGGTGATCAGGGTGGTGCCGTCGGGGTCGGGTGGTGCGGGGATGGTCAGGACGACCTTGCCGATGTGGCGGGCCTGGCTGAGATGCCGGTACGCCTCCGGCGCATGCCGGATGTCATAGGAAGTGGCCGGGAGCGGATGGAGCTGTCCTTCATCGAAGAGCGGACGCAACCGGCTGAGGATCTCCTGGATGCGCTCCGGGCCGGCCTGGAGGACGTCGAACGCCCGGTACCGCACACCGGCATGCCCGGCCGCGACCTGCTCGGA
>NZ_BMRO01000039.1:0-2429 GCF_014648675.1 Actinomadura livida | reverse complement strand
AGGACGACGTCGATGCGGTGTTCGCCGAGGGTGTCGCCGAAGTGCTCCTCGAACTCCAGCGTCCGGGACGAGGCGATATGCGCGTCGTCCAGCCCGCGCTCGTAGAGGGCCGGCCACTTGCCGGGGCTGGCGGTGGCGAAGACCTCCACATCCCAGTTCTGCGCCAGTTGCAGGGCAGCGGTCCCGACTCCGCCGGTGGCGGCGTGCAGGAGGAGCCGCTGTCCCGGCTGGACGCCCGCGAGGTCGGCGAGCGCGTAGTAAGCGGTAAGGAAGGCGACGGGGACGGTGGCGGCCTGGGTGAACGACCAGCCGTCCGGAATGCGGGTGACCATGCGGTGGTCGGCGACGGCGGTGGGACCGGTGCCGGTGAAGATCCCCATGACCCGGTCACCGGGAACGACGCCGTCCACGCCGGGACCGGCCTCGACGACGATGCCGGCGCCCTCGCCGCCGAGCGGCCGGTCGTCCTGGGGGATCATGCCCAGGGCGTACAGGACGTCGCGGAAGTTCACCCCGACCGCCCGCACGGCGATGCGCACCTGCCCGCTGCCCAGCGCTTCGTCCGCCTGAACCGCCGGGGCGAGAACGAGGTCCTCCAAAGTTCCCTTCTCACTGACGGCCAGCCGCCAGTCGTCGCCCGAAGGCATGGCGAGGGTCCCGCCACGCCCGGCGGCCCGCACCAGCCGCGCGCCGTGGACCACGCCGCCGCGCACCGCGAGCTGCGGTTCGGTCTGGGCCAGCGCGCCGCCGAGCGCCTGGCGGTCGGTGGGCCGGCCTTCGAGATCGATGAGCGTGATGCGCCCGGGGTGCTCGGCCTGGACGCTGCGGACCAGCCCCCACAGCGGGCTCTGCGCGAGATTCACCGTCCCGGGGCCCGTGACCGAGGCCGAGCCGGTGGTCAGCAGGACCAGTCGGCTGGCGGCCAGGCGCTCCTCGGCCAGGTAGCCCTGAATCAGCCCGAGTACTCGCCGGGTGGTGGCGTGCGCCCGGCCGGCGACGTCGTCGCCGGAGCCGGAGGGGCAGGGGACGAGGATGACACTCGGAGGGGCGCCGTCGCCGCAGTCCTCGATGAGGCCAGTGAGGGTGCCGTAGGTGCGGGTGGCGTCCGGGAGGCTCCCGGCCAGCGCGTCGGCCACGTCCGGGTCGTGCTCGGTGAGCAGGGCGTACGAGCCGTCCGCGGCAGTGGGGCCCTGCGTGGGCAGGGCCTCCCACACCAGGGTGTACAGGTGGTTGCTCTGGGCGGGTCCGGAGGGCGCGTCGGGCAGGGGACGGAGGCTGAGCTCGTCGATGGTTGCGACGGGCTGGCCCGCCGGGTCGGTGGCGGTGATGGCGATGCCGCTGCCGGTGGGGGTGATGGTGACGCGGAGCGCTGTCGCCTGGGCGGCGTGGAGGGTGACGCCGTTCCAGGCGAAGGGAAGGTGGGCCTCGCTGTGCTGCCCGTCGGCGGTCAGGACGACGGGGTGGAGGGCGGCGTCGAGGAGTGCGGGGTGGAGGGTGTAGCCGGTGGCGGCTTCGGGGTCGGGGAGCTGGACCTCGGCATAGATCGCGCCGGAGGCGCGCCAGGCGGTGCGGACGCCCTGGAAGAGGGGCCCGTAGTTCAGGCCGAGGTCGTTGAAGTGCTGGTAGAGGTCTTCGGTGGGGACGGTTTGGGCGTCGGGTGGGGGCCAGGTGGTCTGGTGGGGGGTTTCGGGTGTTGTTGCGGGGGTGAGTGTGCCGGTGGCGTGGCAGGTCCAGGGTTGCTCGTCGGCGTCGCCATCATCGGGGCGTGAGTGGATGGTCAGGGCTCGGTGACCGTTGTCGTCGGGCGCCTGGAGCGTGACCTGTAGTCGGAGTGGAGTACCGGCTCGCAAGGTCATGGGGGCCTGGAGCGTGAGCTCCTCGATGTGAGGTGCGCCGGTGTGGTCGCCTGCGTGGATGGCGAGTTCGAGGTAGGCGGTGCCGGGGAGGACGGGCGTGCCGTTGACGGCGTGGTCGGCGAGCCAGGGATGGGTGTCCAGGGACAGGCGCCCGGTGAAGACGGTGGTCTGCTCGTCGGCGAGTGTCACGCAGGCGCCGAGCAGGGGATGGCCGCCCGTCTCCAAGCCGGCTGAAGTGACGTCGCCCGCTCCGACCTGCGCCTTCACCCAGTAGCGCTGCCGCTGGAACGCATAGGTGGGCAGGACCGCTGGTGTCGTGGGACGCGAGACGCCCAATTCATCGAGGACCCGTGGCCAGTCGATTTCGGTGCCGTAAGCGTGCAGGCGCCCGAGCGCTGAAAGAAAAGTGGGCAGCTCCTGGTGTCCCTCGCGCAAAGTCGGCGTGACGAGAACGTTCTCGGCAGGCACACCCATATCGGCGAGAGTGCCGTGAATTAGTGGGGTGAGTGTGGGGTGTGGGGTGATTTCGAGGTAGGTGGTGGTGTTGTTTTGGTGGAGGGTGTGGATGCTTTG
>NZ_BMRO01000038.1:3387-5600 GCF_014648675.1 Actinomadura livida | reverse complement strand
GACTCCTCACCAACCTCGCCACCCTCCACACCCAAGGCTTCACCACCGACTGGACCCGCATCCTCGAAGCCATCGGCATCACAGCTCCGAGTGAGCCCATAACCCTGCCGAACTATGCGTTTCAGAGGCAGCGCTACTGGCTAGAGGTTCCTGCCGGGGCCTCCGACGTCGCATCGGCGGGATTGGAGGCGGGCGGCCATCCTCTGCTCGGCGCCTGCGTCACCCTCGCCGACGAGCAGACCACCGTGTTCACCGGACGCCTGTCCTTGGACACCCACCCCTGGCTCGCCGACCACGCCATCAACGACACACCCGTCCTCCCCGGCACCGCCTACCTCGAACTCGCCATCCACGCAGGCGACCACACCGGAACACCCCACATCGAGGAGCTGAGTCTCCACACGCCTCTCACCCTCGTCGCGCCCACCCAGATCCAGATAACCGTTGCCGCCCCCGACGGCGACGGCCGTCGCGCCCTGACCATCCACTCCCGCCCCACCGGCGACGATGCCGACGAGCCCTGGACCTGCCACGCCACCGGCATCCTCAGCCCTGCCGCCGCGACGGCAGCCGCGATCGATCCGGCCGGTTCCGCATCCTGGCCGCCGACCGACGCCCAGCAGGTGCCGACCGACGACCTCTACGAGCAGTTCGACGACCTGGGACTCAACTACGGGCCCCTCTTCCAGGGCGTCCGCACGGCCTGGCGCGCCTCCGGCGCGATCTATGCCGAGGTCCAGCTCCCCGACCCCGAAGCCGCCACCGGCTACACCCTCCACCCCGCACTCCTCGACGCCGCCCTCCACCCCATCGCGCTGGCCGCCGACGGTTCCGGCGACCAAGCCCACCTGCCCTTCGCATGGGAAGGCGTCACCCTCCACGCCACCGGCGCCACCACACTCCGCGTCGCCGTCACCCCCATCGGCGGGCAAGCCACCAGCCTCACCATCACCGCCACCGATCCCACCGGACAGCCCGTCGCAACGATCGACACGCTCACTCTCCGGCCGCTCACCGGGCTCCCCAGCAAGCCCGGTCGAGACAACCAGCTCTACGCGCTGGACTGGCCGGTGCTGGCGGGCGGGAACGCGACAGGCGCCGGCACCTACGCGATCCTGGCTTCGCACAGTCCCGAGTTCGCGCAGCTACTCAATACCGCGCTCGCCGCGCCCGCTCAGGTCTACGACGACCTCCAGCAGATCTCCGAGCCGCCGCCGATGCTCCTGCTCCCCTGCGCAGCGGACGGCGACGGCGGCGAGCCGGCCGGTCCGGCGCACGCGATCACGCGGGAGCTGCTGGAGCTGCTTCAGCGGTACCTCGCCGACGACCGGCTGAACGACACCCGCCTCGTCCTGGCGACCCGCAACGCCGTCAGCGTCGACACCGCCGCCGCGAACGGCGCCGCCGGGAGCGAAGCGCCGGAGCTGGCGCAGTCACCGGTGTGGGGACTGGTCCGGAGCGTCCAGGTCGAGCACCCCGAACGCGTCACCATCGTCGATCTGGACGACCGGCCCGGCAGCCTTGAGGCCCTCGCGTCCGCGATCGAGGCCGCGTCGGCTCAGGGCGAACCCCAGCTCGCCATCCGTGACGGTGTGGTTCACGTCCCCCGGCTGGTCCGGGCCGGACGGCAACCGATGCTCGCCCCGCCGCCGGACGGCCCGTGGCAGCTGACCGTCGCGGGCAAGGGCACCCTGGAGAATCTGACCTTGGTCCCCGCGCCGGAGCTGGACGAAGCGCTGGGCAGCGGGCAGGTGCGCATCGCGGTGCGGGCGGTCGGGGTGAACTTCCGCGACGTCCTCTATGCCCTGGGGATGATCCCCCAGGACCAGCGCCCGCTGGGCGGGGAAGGCGCCGGAACCGTTGTCGAGGTCGGTCCGGACGTGGACCACCTGGCCGTGGGCGACCGGGTCATGGGCATCTTCACCGGCACCGGCCCCACCGCCATCGCCGACCACCGCATGGTCACCCGCATTCCGGACGGCTGGTCGTTCACCCGGGCCGCCACCGTCCCCGTCGCGTATCTCACCGCCTACTACGCCCTGGCCGACCTCGCCGGCATCCAGCCCGGACAGCGGCTCCTCCTGCACGCCGCCACCGGCGGAGTCGGCACCGCCACTCTGCATCTCGCCCGGCATTGGGACATCGAGGTCTTCGCCACCGCCAGCCCCGGCAAGTGGAACGTCCTGCGCGAGCACGGCCTTGAAGAGAGCCAC
>NZ_BMRO01000038.1:2997-3359 GCF_014648675.1 Actinomadura livida | reverse complement strand
AGTTCAACGACGCCTCACTCCGCCTCCTCGCACCCGGCGGACACTTCCTCGAAATGGGCAAGACCGACATCCGCGACCCCGAGCAGGTGACCGCCGCCCACCCGGGCGTCCATTACCAGGCGTTCGACATCATGCAGGCCGGTCCCGAGCGCATCCAGGAGATCCTCACCGAGCTGCACGACCTGTTCGAGGACGAGCGGCTCCACGCCCTGCCCGCGACCACTTACGACATCCGGCATGCGCCGGAGGCGTACCGCCATCTCAGCCAGGCCCGCCACATCGGCAAGGTCGTCCTGACCATCCCCGCACCACCCGACCCCGACGGCACCACCCTCATCACCGGCGGCACCGGCACCCTCGGC
>NZ_BMRO01000038.1:0-2977 GCF_014648675.1 Actinomadura livida | reverse complement strand
CCGGAGCCCACGACCTCCAACACCACCTCGAACACCTCGGCGCCCACGTCACCATCACCGCATGCGACACCGCCGACCCGGCGCAACTGGCTGATCTTCTGGCGGGCATCCCGGCCGAGCATCCGCTCACGGCGGTGATCCACGCGGCCGGAGTCATCGACGACGCGGTCACGACATCCCTGACCGCCGAACAGATCGACAGAGTCTTCGCCCCCAAGGTCGACGCCGCCTGGAACCTGCACCGCCAGACCCGCCACCTCCCCCTCAACGCCTTCATCCTGTTCTCCTCCGCCGCCGCCAACCACTTCCTCGACACCCTCGCCGCACACCGCCAGACCGAGGGATTGCCGGCCCAGTCCATCGGATGGGGCTACTGGCAGCAGGACACCGGCATGACCGCCCACCTCACCGACACCGACCGCAGCCGCATCACCGAGAACCTCGCGGCCATCACGGACGTCCAGGGGCTGGAGCTCTTCGACGCCGTCCTGACCATGCCCCGGCCCCACCTCGTGGCCACGCCCATCAGCACGCGGAGCCTCCCCGTCCCCGTGCCCGCGCTGCTGCGCGCTCTCGCCGCGCCCGGCAGGCGTGCCGCCACCGGAACGGCCGCCGGCAGCGACCTGGCCGGTCAGCTCAGCGGCCTCGGCGAAGAGGAGCAGCACCAGCGTCTGCTTGCGCTGATCCGCGGGAACGTCGCCACCGTCCTGGCGCACGGCTCCGCCGAGAACATCGACGTCAGCCGCCCGTTCAGCGAGCTGGGCTTCGACTCCCTCACCGCGATCGAACTGCGCAACCGCCTGGCCACCGCCACCGGACAGCGCCTCCCCTCCACCCTCGTCTTCGACCACCCCACGCCGGACGCGCTCGCCCGCCACCTGAAGAGCACCCTTCTCGGGACCGGCGGCACGACCGCCAAGGCCACGCGGACGATCACCGCCGACGAGCCGATCGCGATCATCGCGATGGGATGCCGCTATCCGGGCGACGTCCGCACACCGCAGCAGCTGTGGAACCTGGTCGCCGGCGGTGTCGACGCCATCGGCGAGTTCCCGTCGAACCGGGGCTGGGCGGTCGCCGACCTCTTCAACCCGGATCCGGATCATCCGGGGACCACCTACGCCCGCGAGGGCGGTTTCCTCTACGACGCCGACCACTTCGACGCCGACTTCTTCAGCATCAGCCCCCGCGAAGCCCAGGCCACCGACCCCCAGCAGCGGCTCCTCCTCGAAACCGCCTGGGAGACCGTCGAGAACGCCGGTATCGACCCCGTCGCCCTCCACGGCACCCGAACCGGCATCTTCACCGGCATCTCCTCGCAGGACTACAGCTCCGGGCTCCCGGAACTGTCCAGCGCGTCGGAGAGCTACACGGGGACCGGCTCCTCGATCAGCGTGGCCTCGGGACGCATCGCGTACTCACTCGGTCTCGAAGGACCCGCCCTCACCATCGACACCGCCTGCTCCTCCTCGCTCGTCGCCCTCCACCTGGCCTGCCAATCCCTCCGGCAGGGAGAGTGCGATCTCGCGCTCGCGGGCGGCGCCACCGTCATGTCCAGCCCGGGTGCGTTCGTCGTGTTCTCCCGGCAGCGGGGCCTGGCCCGTGATGGCCGCTGCAAGCCGTTCGCGGCGGCGGCCGACGGCACCGGCTGGGGCGAGGGCGTCGGGCTCCTTCTCGTCGAGCGGCTGTCGGACGCGCAGCGCAACGGCCACCCCGTTCTGGCGATCGTGCGCGGATCGGCGGTCAACCAGGACGGCGCCAGCAACGGGCTGACCGCGCCGAACGGGCCGTCCCAGCAGCGGGTAATCCAGGACGCACTGGCCAGCGCCCGCCTGACCCCCGCAGACGTCGACGCCGTGGAAGCCCACGGCACCGGCACCACACTCGGCGACCCCATCGAAGCCCAAGCACTCATCGCCACCTACGGACAGCAACGCCCCGCCGACCGGCCCCTGCGGCTCGGCTCCATCAAATCCAACATCGGCCACACCCAAGCAGCCGCCGGCGTCGCCGGAATCATCAAGATGATCCAGGCCATGCAGCAGGGCGTCTTGCCGCAGACCCTGCACGTCGACGAGCCGACCCCGCACGTCGACTGGTCCGCCGGAACCGTCGAACTGCTCACCGAGCAAATCCCTTGGCCCGACACCGGACGGCCCAACCGCGCCGCCATCTCCTCCTTCGGCATCAGCGGAACCAACGCCCATGTGATCGTCGAGCAGGCCCCCGCCGCGTCGCCCGCCGAAATCGTCCCGCCCCAGCCGCACACCGCGGACACCGAACCCAAGCCCGTGCCGTGGGTCGTTTCAGCGAAGACCGAGGCGGGTCTGGCCGCACAGGCGCGGCGCCTGGCCGAACACCTGGACGCTCACCCCGACCTTGATCCCGGTGCGGTCGCCTGGGCGCTGGCCACCACCCGCTCCACCCTCGACCACCGCGCCGTCATCGTCGGTGACCAGGCGACGCTGCGTGAGGGGTTGCGGGCGCTGGCGGCCGGTGAGCCGCACCCGGCCGTGGTCACCGGCCGCGCCGTGCCCGGCCAGGGCGGCAAGACGGTGTTCGTGTTCCCCGGCCAGGGATCGCAATGGGCCGGAATGGGCGCCGACCTGATGGCCACCAGCCCCGTCTTCCGCGACCACATCCTCGCCTGCGAGCAGGCACTGGCCCCCCATGTGGACTGGTCCCTCACCGACGTCCTCACCACCCATGACGCCGTGTCGCTAGACCGGGTCGACGTCGTCCAACCCGCCCTGTTCGCCGTGATGACCGGCCTAGCCCACCTCTGGCAATCCCTCGGGATCCAACCCGACGCGGTCATCGGCCACTCCCAAGGCGAGATCGCCGCCGCCTACACCGCCGGCGCCCTCACCCTCCACGACGCCGCCCAACTCGTCGCCCTACGCAGCAAGGCCCTGACCGCGCTGGCCGGAACCGGCACCATGGCCGCCATCCACGCCACCCCGGGCGATCTGGACGG
>NZ_BMRO01000037.1 GCF_014648675.1 Actinomadura livida | reverse complement strand
GCGGTGGCCAGCCCGCCGTCCGCCAAGGCCCACGCCCCCTCGCATACCAATAACAAGATCCTTCTCAAACACGCACTTAGTCAGGTCCATTTCTCCCGTACCACCTTGCGAATCATTTCGAGGGACTGCCGCCCTTGAGAACCGCTGACGCATAGGCCGGGGTCTGGAGCAGTCCATGGACCAGGAGGGGCTGGTACGACTCCAGCATGCACGCCTCGGGTTCGACGGTGTGCCAGTCGAACCACGTCGGGAAGGTGGCGTCCTTGACCAGGTCGTCGTAGAGGTAGAGAAGCTCGCCGTTCGCGTCCAGGGCGTGGTCCATCGTCTCGGCGAACTCCCGCATGCAGCGGGTCCGGCCGTTCTCGACCGCCCCGATGTACTGCGGCTTGACGCCCATGCCGCCGTTGGCCCGCCGGGCGACGGATTCCTGCGTCCAGCCCTTGGCCTCCCGCAGCCGGCGGAAGCGGCGCCCGAAGGCGAGCAGCGTCGGCGAGACCGTCCCGCGCTTCCGCTGTGGAGCCATGTCCTCATCCTCCCTTGCAAAGGGCGCCCAACCAACACCCAAGTGGCACGGACGCACGGAACCTGACTTGCCTCGCATGGCCTGCGATTTGTTACGCAGAGTACATTGACGATGGCTGACTGTGGCTGGCAAATGCAGGAACTCGTTCCGAAGGTGGTTGGCCATGCCTCCGACAGTTGTGGCGCCTGAGGTGCCGACGCTCGTGCTCGAACCGACCGAACGGGCGCCCTCGCTGGCGCGGCGGTTCGTCGCCGGCTGGTTCCGGGAGTGGGGCATCGCGGACGACTCCGATGCGCGAGTCGTCGTCTCCGAACTCGTCACGAACTCGCTGGTGCACGGGGAGGGGCCGATCATCGTCCGGGTGCTGCGGGACAAGCGCGATGGGCGTCCCGTGATCGAGGCGTGGGACGGCGGCCCGGGGCTGCCCGAGATCAAGCCGGAGGATGACTCAGCCACCTCCGGGCGCGGCTTGCTCATGGTTTCGCAGCTCGCCTTGGACTGGGGCACGCGACCGCTGCTGGAAGGAGGCAAGCTGACGTGGGCGAAATGCTGAACGTGGAACGCGGCGTCCTTCTCTGCCGGACGCGGATGGGCCGTAAGACCGCCGTCCGGCATCTCGACGTCCTCTCGGTGGCGCTGCGGCCGCGGGGCTGGCGATTCGTCAAGCTCTACCGGCCCGCCCCGATACCGCTCCTGCGCGTCTACGCGAACGGGGCCGAGGAGATCGGAATCATGGTGAGCGTCCTGGCCATACCGGGCGGCGCCTGGGGCTACCACGAAGCCCAGCGCGGACGTCGCGGATACCTCGCCCCCTGCGGCGACGCGAAGGCCGCGGCGGAAGTGGTGGACGAACTCCTCACACACCGCATGTACCCGTCCACCTGGTAAGTCGGCGTCGCTTGCGCCCAGGCCGCGGTGGTCAGCTTTGGTCGCCCGATGTTCCGGGCGCGGCGGCTTCGAGGCGCTGGACGGCTTCGGAGTGGAGGACGGCGGGGTCGGCGCCGAGCTCGCGGAGCAGCCGTGCGGCAGGGCCCGCCGGATCTGCCAGCAGTTCCGCGAGCAGGTGGGTGGTGCCCGCGAAGGGGTGGCCGAGGCGATGCGCGGACAGGCTGGCCAGGCGTAACGCGGACAGCGCCGTGCGACCGGGGACGGGTTCGCTCACCGGCGCCGAGGGCAATGGCGGCCAACCCTCGGTCGGCAGTCCGGTCAGGTCATGCTCGGCATCGTCCGGCGTGGGCTCCAGGCGTACCGCCGCCGCCCACGCATCCGGACCCGGACGAATGCCGTGCGCGGCAAGAATCAAGCCGGCCTGGTTCCATCGGGCGACCTTGTCCCTCAGTTGCGTGTCGGCCTGGTCGAGCTGCCAGTACAGGTCGATCACGCTGAGCAGGACGTGAGCGGCCGTGACGACGCCGTGGCCGGTCTGCAGGGCCTTGCTCACGGCGTCGCCCTCTATCGACGACAGCAGCGGGTGGCCGTAGCGGGCACCGTACCGGCGGAAGGGACGCTGGAACTGACGGACGAACCACCACGCCGCAGTTCGCCAGAACCAACGCGATGCCCGTGACCCGGAACCGGGAACCTGCCCGGAAAGTTGCAGAACGCCGACCGTCCACGACGTCTGGCGGTTGTCCTCGCGCCGTAGGTCCTGGCCCAGTTCGATGCGTTGCAGGTCCTCCTCGGGAACCCAGTGGGTCAGCGACTCGGCGGCCGGGCCGGGCAGCTTCAGCAGGGCCGTCACGAGGTGATGGAGCTCGGCGTATCCGTGCTCCTCGTCCGCGGCCGAGGCGATCGCGTCGTGCACGGCGTACCGGACGGCGGGCGAGAACACCGGCACCGCTCGGCCTTTGCGGCGGAGGTCCAGTCCCCCGGAGGAGGCCACCTCTCCCAGCAGCACGGCGGCCTGGTAAGCCACCTCCCGCCCGAAGACCGACTCCCACTCCGTCGAAGGCGGCGGCGGATCGGTCTGCGCGGTCTCACCCCGCCAGCCGACGTTGTCCACCAGCGGACGCAGGAGTGGGCGACCATCGGATGTCGTGACACTGATCGCCGCGCTGTCCAGGACGAGTTCCGTCCCGACCTCATCGACGCCCGCACGGCACGCACGCCGGTAGGCCCGATAGAGAAGCACTCGGAACAACCCGCTCACCGGTTCGACCATCGGCATCTCCGATCCTTACGGGGACCGTAAAAGCTCTAGGGTTCCGGAACCAGGTCTCCTGACTCATTCGCAGGGCGGGAACCGACTTCTTCGCGGAACCAAGCTCCTAAGATGCCTGCTCATGGCGATGTTCGTGCATCTGACGTCGGCTGCGAACGTGCCGCGCATCCGGGTTCCGGGATCCGGGCGACCAGCCGCGGACCAGGCGGCCTGCGCGGCGTGTACTGCGCGGACCGGGCACCCTCCACTGCCCCCGCGGCCGAGGCGAGCCGGTTGATCGCCGAACTGGACGACCCGCGCGGGGGGAGGTCTTCGTCCCAACATCCGCGCTCGCCGTCCGCGCCCATCGGCGCCGCGGGTAGCCCCGGAAACGGCGAAGGCCGCCGCCCGCGTGATGCGGACGGCGGCCTTGGCGCTTACTGCGGACTTACCGGTTGTACTGCCCGAAGTCGTACTCCTCCAGCGGCACGGCCTCGCCGGAGCCCTGCCCGAAGGCGTACTCGGCGCCGTCGTCGTAGGAGCCGACGGAGTACACCGCCGCCTTCGCCTCCTCGGTCGGCTCGACCCGGACGTTGCGGTACTGCGGCATGCCGGTACCGGCCGGGATGAGCTTGCCGATGATGACGTTCTCCTTGAGGCCGAGCAGCGGGTCGCTCTTGGCGTGCATCGCCGCCTCGGTGAGCACCCGGGTCGTCTCCTGGAAGGACGCCGCCGACAGCCACGACTCGGTCGCGAGCGAGGCCTTGGTGATGCCCATCAGGACGGGGCGGCCCGCGGCGGGCACGCCGCCCTCGGCCACGACGCTCCGGTTCGTCTCCTCGAAGATCGGCCGCTCGACCAGGTCGCCCGGCAGCAGGTCGGTGTCGCCCGACTCGAGGATGTTCACCCGCTTCAGCATCTGGCGGACGATGATCTCGATGTGCTTGTCGTGGATCGACACACCCTGCGACCGGTAGACCTCCTGGACCTCCTGGACCAGGTGGAGCTGCACGGCGCGGGGCCCGAGGATGCGCAGCACCTCGTGCGGGTTGATGGCGCCCGCGATGAGCTGCTGGCCGACGTCGACGCGCTCGCCCTCCCGGACCAGGAGGCGGGAGCGCATCGGCACCGGGTAGGCGATCTCGTCGGAGCCGTCGTCGGGGACGACGACGACCTTCCGCGACTTCTCCGTCTCGTCGATCTTGACGGTGCCGGCGACCTCGCTGATCGGGGCGACGCCCTTGGGGATGCGCGCCTCGAACAGCTCCTGGACACGCGGCAGGCCGTGCGTGATGTCGCCGCCCGCCACACCGCCGGTGTGGAAGGTGCGCATCGTCAGCTGCGTGCCGGGCTCGCCGATGGACTGCGCGGCGATGATGCCGACGGCCTCACCGACGTCCACCCGCTTGCCGGTGGCCAGCGAACGGCCGTAGCAGGCGGCGCAGACACCGATCTTGGCCTCGCAGACCAGGGCGCTGCGGGTGCGGACCTTGTCCACGCCCGCCTCGACCAGGCGCGACACGACCGCGTCGGACAGGTCGGTGTCGGCCGGGAAGATGACCGTCCCGTCGACGACGACGTCCTCGGCGATCGTGCGGCCGACCAGGCTGGTCTCCGAGGTGGCCAGCTTGACCAGCGAGCCGTCCGGCATCTTGTCGGCGACCTCGAACGGGATCGTGCGGTCGGTGCCGCAGTCGATCTCGCGGACGATGACGTCCTGCGCGACGTCCACCAGGCGCCGGGTCAGGTAACCCGAGTCGGCGGTGCGCAGCGCGGTGTCGGCCAGGCCCTTGCGGGCGCCGTGCGTCGAGATGAAGTACTCGACGACCGACAGGCCCTCGCGGAACGACGACTTGATCGGACGCGGGATGGTCTCGCCCTTGGGGTTGGAGACCAGGCCGCGCATGCCGGCGATCTGGCGGAGCTGGAGCGGGTTGCCGCGGGCACCCGACTGGATCATCATCCAGATCGGGTTGTCCTTCGGGAACGCCTCCTCCATGTCCACCGCGACGTCCGCGGTGGCCTTGTTCCAGATCTCGATGAGCTCCTGCTTGCGCTCGTCGTCGGTGATCAGGCCGCGGTTGAACTCCCGCTGCACCTTCTCCGCGCGCTGCTCGTAGCCGGCCAGGATCTCCTGCTTGTTCGGCGGCGCGAGGACGTCGTCGATCGCGATCGTGACGCCGGACCTGGTCGCCCAGTGGAAACCGGTGCCCTTCAGCGCGTCGAGCGAGTTCGCGACCTGGACCTTCGGGTACGTCTCCGCCAGCTCGTTGACGATGGCCGACAGCTGCTTCTTGCCGATCTCGTCGTCGACGAACGGGAAGTCGTCCGGCAGCGTCTCGTTGAACATGGCGCGGCCGAGCGTGGTCTCCAGCCGGTACGGCTGGCCCGGCTCGTAGCCCTCCGGCGCGATCCAGTCGCGCGGCGGCGGGATGTCCTTCAGCCGCAGGCTGATCTTGGCCTGCAGGTCCAGCTCACCCCGGTCGTACGCCATGATCGCCTCGGCGGCCGACCCGAACGCGCGTCCCTCGCCCGTCGCACCCTCCTTCAGCGTCGTCAGCCAGTACAGGCCGATGACCATGTCCTGGGTGGGCATGGTGACGGGCTTGCCGTCCGACGGCTTCAGGATGTTGTTCGTCGACAGCATCAGGATGCGCGCCTCGGCCTGGGCCTCGGCCGACAGCGGCAGGTGCACGGCCATCTGGTCGCCGTCGAAGTCCGCGTTGAACGCGGTGCAGACGAGCGGGTGGATCTGGATGGCCTTGCCCTCGACCAGCTGCGGCTCGAACGCCTGGATGCCGAGGCGGTGCAGGGTCGGCGCCCGGTTCAGCAGCACCGGGTGCTCGGTGATGACCTCTTCCAGCACGTCCCACACGACCGGGCGGGCCCGCTCGACCATCCGCTTGGCGGACTTGATGTTCTGCGCGTGGTTGAGGTCGACGAGCCGCTTCATCACGAACGGCTTGAACAGCTCCAGCGCCATCTGCTTGGGCAGGCCGCACTGGTGCAGCTTCAGCTGCGGGCCGACCACGATGACCGAACGGCCGGAGTAGTCGACGCGCTTGCCCAGCAGGTTCTGCCGGAACCGGCCCTGCTTGCCCTTGAGCATGTCGGACAGCGACTTCAGCGGGCGGTTGCCCGGCCCGGTGACCGGGCGGCCGCGGCGGCCGTTGTCGAACAGCGCGTCGACGGCCTCCTGCAGCATCCGCTTCTCGTTGTTGACGATGATCTCGGGCGCGCCGAGGTCGAGCAGGCGCTTGAGCCGGTTGTTCCGGTTGATGACGCGGCGGTACAGGTCGTTCAGGTCGGACGTCGCGAAACGGCCGCCGTCGAGCTGCACCATCGGACGCAGGTCCGGCGGGATCACCGGGATGCAGTCCAGCACCATGCCGAGCGGGCTGTTGCGGGTGTTCAGGAACGCCGAGACGACCTTCAGCCGCTTGAGGGCGCGGGCCTTCTTCTGGCCCTTGCCCGTGCGGATGACGTCGCGCAGCTTCTCGGCCTCGGCGTCGAGGTCGAAGTTCTGCAGCCGCGCCTGGATGGCCGCGGCGCCCATGCCGCCCTCGAAGTACTTGCCGAACCGGTCGCGCATCTCGCGGTAGAGCAGCTCGTCGCCCTCCAGGTCCTGGACCTTGAGGTTCTTGAAGCGGCTCCAGACCTCGTCGAGGCGGTCGAGCTCGCGCTGCGCGCGGTCGCGCAGCTGCTTCATCTCCCGCTCGGCGCCGTCGCGCACCTTGCGCTTCTGGTCGGCCTTCGCGCCGGCCTCCTCCAGCTCCGCCAGGTCGCCCTCCAGCTTCTGCTGGCGGGCCTCGACCTGCGCGTCGCGAGCCTGCTCGATCTGCTGGCGCTCCACGGAGATGTGGGCCTCCAGCGTCGGCAGGTCGCGGTCGCGCCGCTCGGCGTCCACGCTGGTGATCATGTAGGCCGCGAAGTAGATGATCTTCTCGAGATCCTTCGGGGCCAGGTCCAGCAGGTAGCCGAGGCGGGACGGGACGCCCTTGAAGTACCAGATGTGCGTGACCGGGGCGGCCAGCTCGATGTGGCCCATCCGCTCACGGCGCACCTTGGCGCGGGTCACCTCGACGCCGCACCGCTCGCAGATGATGCCCTTGAACCGGACGCGCTTGTACTTACCGCAGTAGCACTCCCAGTCGCGGGTAGGACCGAAGATCTTCTCGCAGAAGAGCCCGTCCTTCTCCGGCTTCAGGGTCCGGTAGTTGATCGTCTCCGGCTTCTTCACCTCGCCGTGCGACCACTGGCGGATATCGTCGGCGGTCGCCAGACCGATGCGAAGCTCGTCGAAGAAGTTGACGTCAAGCAACAGTTTTCCCCTTGAGTTGATCAGACCTCTTCGACACTGCTCGGCTCACGCCGGGACAGGTCGATGCCGAGCTCCTCCGCAGCACGGAAGACGTCCTCGTCGGTGTCGCGCATCTCGATGGACAT
>NZ_BMRO01000036.1 GCF_014648675.1 Actinomadura livida | reverse complement strand
CCCACCTGGACCCGACTCCTCACCAACCTCGCCACCCTCCACACCCAAGGCTTCACCACCGACTGGACCCGCATCCTGGACGCCATTGGCGTCCCACGGCCCGCGAGCCCGCCCGCGCTGCCCACCTACGCCTTCCAGAGGCAGCGGTACTGGCTGGACGGAAGGGGGCGCAGGGCCGGGGACGTCGCCGACGCGGGGCTGACCCCGGCGGACCATCCGCTGATCGGCGCCATGGTCAAGCTCGCCTCTGGCGGCGAGGTCGTTCTGACGGGCCGGGTGTCCAAGGGTTCGCATCCGTGGCTCGCCGACCATGTCGTGGCGGGATCGGCGCTGCTGCCGGGTTCGGCGTTCGTGGAGCTGGCGGTGCACGCCGGCCGGTTGGTGGGCTGCGGCCGGGTGGAGGCGCTGACGCTGGAGGCGCCGATGGCGCTGCCCGACCGCGGCGGCGTCGGGCTGCAGGTGGTCGTCGAGGCGGCCGACGAGGGCGGGCGGCGCGCGATCACCGTCTATTCACGGCCGGAGGAGAGCGCGGACGACCTTCCGTGGACCCGTCATGCGGGCGGGGTGGTGACGGCCGGAGCCCCGGTGGACCTCCCCCCGGACATGGCGTTCTGGCCGCCCGCCGAGGCGCAGCCCATGGACACGGAGGGCTGCTACGCGGCGCTGGCGCAGGTCGGCTACGAGTACGGCCCCGCTTTCCAAGGGCTCCGGCGCGCCTGGCGCCATGGCGAGGACCTGCTCGCCGAGGTGGCGCTGCCCGACGGCGCCGACGCGGCCCGGTTCGGCGTCCATCCCGCTCTGCTGGACGCTTGCCTGCACGTCGTCGGCCTGTCCGTGCTCGACCGCACCGAACGGGAGGTGGACCTGCCGTTCGACTGGAACGGTGTGTCGCTGTTCCTGTCCGGGGCAGGGGCGGCGCGGGTGCGGGTGTCGCCGAGCGGCCCGCGCACGGTGACGGTCTCCGTGGCCGACGAGACCGGCCGGCCGGTCATGTCGGTGGAGTCGCTGACGATGCGGCCGGTCCGCACCGAGCATCTCCGGCATGGCCGGGACGCCGGTCGCCATCTCTACGCCCTGGAGTGGACGCCGCTGCCGGAAGGGCGGCCGGAAGGCCGGGACCAGGACGGGTTGGTGCTCCTCGGCGCCGACAAGCCAGGGCTCGCGCACGCCTTCGGGCCCGGCGTCGAAGTGTTCGCCGACCTGGACGCACTGACAGAGGCGATCGACGCAGGCGCGGACGTCCCGGACAACGTCGTGACCGTCTGCTCCGGTGCTGGAGCCGGCGGCCTCGCCGAGGCGGCGCGCACGACCGGGGCCGCGGCGCTCGGACTCGTGCGCGCCTGGCTGGAAGACCAGCGGTGGGCCGCCTCCCGGCTGGTCGTCGTCACGCGGGGCGCGGTGTCCACCCGCACGGGAGAGGACGTCGCCGATCTGGCCGCCGCTCCGGTGTGGGGGCTGGTCCGCGCGGCCCAGTCGGAGAATCCCGGCCGGTTCCTGCTGGTCGACATCGACGACGACCCGGATTCCGCGAGCGTGCTGCCCGGCCTGGCGGCGATCGCGTCCGTCCCGGGCGAGACGCAGGCCGCCGTCCGGCGGGGGACGGTGCTGGCGCCTCGCCTGGCGACCGCGGTCCCCGGCGGGGACTCCCGCCCGGCCTTGCTCGACCCCGATGGCACGGTCCTCATCACCGGCGGCACCGGGCTGGTCGGCGGCCGGATCGCCCACCACCTGGTGGCGGCGCACGGCGCCCGGCACGTCATCCTGGCCAGCCGCCAGGGGCCCGGCGCGGAAGGGGCGGCGGAACTGCGGGACCGGCTGGCCGAGCTGGGCGCCGAGGTCACGGTGGCCGCCTGCGACGCCGCCGACCGCGGGCAGCTCGCGGACCTGCTGGCGAGCGTCCCGGCCGCGCATCCGCTGACCGCCGTGGTCCACGCGGCGGGGGTGATCGACGACGGGGTGGTGGGCTCCCTGACGCCCGAGCGGATGGCGCGGGTGGCGCACCCGAAGGTCGACGCCGCCGTCAACCTGCACGAGCTGACCCGGCACGCGGACCTGGCGCTGTTCGCGCTGTTCTCGTCGGCCGCGGGGATCATCGGGACCCCCGGCCAGGGCAACTACGCGGCGGCGAACGCCTTCCTGGACGCGCTGGCCGCGCACCGGCGGGCGACGGGCCTGCCGGGGACCTCCCTCGCCTGGGGGCTGTGGGAGGAGACCAGCCGGATGACCGCGCATCTGGGGGCGGCCGAGCTGTCCCGGGTCGAGCGCGGCGGCCTGGTGCGGTTGCGGTCGGAGCAGGGGGCGGCGCTGTTCGACGCCGCCTGCGCGGCGGGCGAGGCGCTGGTGGCTCCCGTTCCGCTGGACATCGCGGCGTTGCGCGCCCGCGCTGCCGAGGGTTCGCTGCCCGCGCTGTTCCGCAGGATCGTGCCCGTGCCCGTCCGGGGCGCGGGCGGATCCGGGGCGGCGCAGCCGGAGGGCTCGCTCGCGCGCCGGCTGGCCGGGCTGCCCGAGGCGGAGCAGCGGGAGGCGCTGCTCGACCTGACGCGCGGTCACGTGATGGCGGTGCTGCGGCGCGACACGGCCCAGGGCATGCCGGCTGATCGCGCGTTCCAGGATCTCGGGTTCGATTCGCTGACCGCGGTCGAGCTGCGGAACCGGCTGAGCGCCGCGACGGGGCTGGCGCTGCCGGCCACCCTGGTCTTCGACCATCCGACACCGCGGGACGTCGCCGATCATCTGCGTGACCTGCTGGCCGGGGCGCGGCGCACCCCCTCGGCCACGGCCGCGGCGAGGAGGTCCGCGGACGAGCCGGTCGCGATCGTGGCGATGGCCTGCCGCTACCCGGGCGGCATCCGCTCCCCCGAGGATCTGTGGCGGTTCGTGGAGGCGGGCCGGGACGGGATTTCGGCGTTCCCCACCGACCGCGGCTGGGACCTGGAGCGGCTCTACCATCCCGATCCCGCCCATTCCGGCACCACCTATGCCCGCGAGGGCGGGTTCCTGTACGACGCCGCCGAGTTCGATCCGGAGTTCTTCGAGATCTCGCCGCGGGAGGCGGCGGCGATGGACCCGCAGCAGCGGCTGCTGCTGGAGGTCGCCTGGGAGGCCCTGGAGAACGCCGGCATCCCGCCCGCCTCGCTGAAGTCCAGTCCGACCGGCGTCTTCACGGGGCTGATGTACCAGGACTACATGACGCTCCCGGAGCAGTTCACCGACACCACCGCGGGATACTCCCTGACCGGGACGTCGGGCAGCGCGGCGTCGGGGCGCATCTCCTACGTGTTCGGCCTGGAGGGGCCGGCCCTGACGGTGGACACCGCCTGCTCCTCCTCGCTGGTCGCGCTGCACCTGGCGTGCCAGGCCCTGCGCCGGGGGGAATGCGACCTCGCGCTCGCCGGCGGGGCCACCGTGATGGCCACACCCACCCTGTTCGTGGAGTTCTCCCGGCAGCGGGGACTCGCCCCCGACGGCCGCTGCAAGCCGTTCGCGGCCGCCGCCGACGGCGCGGGCTGGTCCGAGGGTGTCGGGCTCCTTGTGGTCGAGCGGCTCTCCGACGCCCGGCGCAACGGCCACCCGGTGCTGGCGGTCGTGCGCGGCTCGGCGGTGAACCAGGACGGCGCCAGCAACGGGATGACCGCGCCCAACGGCCCGTCCCAGCAGCGGGTGATCGCGCAGGCGCTCACCGAATCGGGCCTGGGCGCCGCCGACGTCGACGCGGTCGAGGCCCACGGCACCGGCACCACTCTCGGCGACCCCATCGAGGCGCAGGCGCTCCTCACCGCCTACGGCCGGGACCGCGACCGGCCCCTGTGGCTCGGGTCGATCAAGTCCAACCTCGGGCACACCCAGGCCGCCGCCGGCGTCGCCGGAGTCATCAAGATGGTCCAGGCGATCAACCACGGCCTGCTCCCGCGCACCCTGCACGTCGATGAGCCGACCCCGCACGTCGACTGGAGCGCGGGAGCGGTGAGCCTGCTCACCGAGCCGGTGCCCTGGCCCGACACGGGACGGCCGCGCCGCGCGGCCGTCTCGTCGTTCAGCATCAGCGGCACCAACGCGCACACCATCATCGAGCAGGCCCCCGCCGAACAGTCCCCCGAGGAGCCGGGCCCGGCCGGTGCGGGGCCGCTGCCCCTGCTGGTGTCGGCCGCGAGCGAGGCCGGCCTGCGCGGGCAGGCGCGACGGCTGGCGGAGTTCGTCCGGAAACGTCCGGACGCGGACCCCCGCGCCGTCGCCGGGGCCCTGGCGACCAGGCGCGCGACACTGCGCCACCGCGCCGTCGTGCTCGCCTCCGACGCCTCCCGGCTGCCGGACGAACTGCCGGACGAACTGCCGGGTCAACTGGCGGCGCTCGCCGCCGGAACCCCCTCCGCCGGAGTGACCGAGGGCGTCGCCGACCTGAACGGCAAGGTCGCCTTCGTCTTCCCCGGGCAGGGCGCCCAGTGGGAGGGCATGGCCACGGCGCTGCTGGAGCAGTCGGCGGAGTTCGCCGAGCACATCGCCCGGTGCGAGGCGGCACTCGCACCGCACGTGTCCTGGTCGCTGGACGAGGTGCTGCGCGGCGCGCCCACCGCTCCCGGTCTGGAGCGCGTCGATGTCGTCCAGCCGGTCCTGTTCGCGGTGATGGTGGCCCTGGCCGAGCTGTGGCGCTCGTACGGGGTGGAGCCCGCGGCCGTCGCCGGCCACTCCCAGGGCGAGATCGCCGCCGCGCACATCGCCGGTGCCCTCTCCCTGGACGATGCGGCCAAGGTGGTGGCCCTGCGCAGCCGGGCCCTGCGCGAGCTGGCCGGGGACGGGGCCATGGCGTCGGTCGCGCTGCCCGCCGACGAGATCGAGCGGCGGCTCGCCCGCTGGGACGGCGAACTCACGCTCGCGGCGGTGAACGGCCCCGCCTCGACCGTGGTCTCCGGCTCGCCCGGGGCCGTCGACGCGTTCCTCGCCGAATGCGGCGGCGAGGGGATCCGCACGAACCGCGTCAGCGTCGACTACGCGTCCCACTCCCCGCAGGTCGACCGCATCAGGCCCGCCCTTCTCGAAGCCCTCGCCGACATCGCACCGCAGCCGTCGAGGATCCCGTTCTTCTCCACCGTCACCGGCGACCGGCTCGACACCACCGGGCTGGACGCCGCCTACTGGTACACCAACCTGCGCCGGCCCGTGCAGCTCGAACGATGCGCGCACGCCCTGATCGGGCAGGGCCACGACGCCCTGATCGAGGTCAGCCCGCACCCCGTGGTCGTCACCGGCCTCCAGGACACCGTCGACGACATCGGGGCCCACGCGGTCGTCATCCCGACACTCCAGCGCGGCCAGGGCGAGCTGACCCGGTTCCTCTCAAGCGCCGCGCACGCCCACACCCGCGGGATCACCGTCGACTGGGCAGGCCGCTTCTTCTCTGGCCCGCTTCCTCCCGTGGCGCTGCCCACCTACGCCTTCCAGCGGCGCCGCTACTGGCTGGATGGTCCCGCCCCGAAGGACGCTCCTTCCCCCAGTGACGATGACGGGCACTTCTGGAGCGCGGTCGAGCGCGAGGACCTCGACGCCCTCGCCGCGATGCTGGGGCCCAACGGCTCCACCCCTCCCCTGGAGGCGCTGAAGCCCGCGCTGCCGGTGCTGTCCTCGTGGCACCGCAGGCATCGTGAGCGCTCCGAGGTGGACTCGTGGTGCTACCGGGTCACCTGGAAGCGGCTCGCCGAGCCCGCCGTCTCCACACTCCGCGGCCGGTGGCTGCTCGTCGCGCCCCAGGCGGGCGACCCGTGGCAGGACGCCTGCGAGGAGGCGATGAGCGGCCTCGCCGGTGCCGAGACCGTCCGCCTGGAGGTCGATGCCGGGCCGCTCGACCGCACGGCGCTCGCGGAACGCCTCGGCGGCCTGTCCGACGGGCTCCAGGGGGTGGTCTCGCTGCTCGCCCTGGGCGGCCGCGACGCGCTCTCCGGAACCACGACGCTCCTCCAGTCCCTCGGCGACGCCGGGATCGACGCGCCGCTCTGGTGCGTCACCCGGCGGGCCGTGTCCGCCGATCCGCTGGACACCGCGGACGACCCCGCGCAGGCGCGGCTCTGGGGGCTGGGCCGGGTGGCGGCGCTGGAGCACGCCGACCGCTGGGGCGGCCTGATCGACCTGCCGGAGACGCCCGACGGGCCGGCGCGGGAGCGGTTCGCGGGCGTCCTCGCCGGTACGGACGGAGAGGACCAGCTCGCGATCCGGCCCGCGGGGGTCCTCGCCTGCCGGCTGGTGCGGGCCGCCGATCGGGGCGGGCCGGAAGGGGCAGCCTGGCGGCCGCGCGGCACCGTCCTCGTCACCGGCGGAACCGGCGCGCTGGGAGCGCACGTCGCCCGCTGGCTGGCGCGCGGCGGGGCCGAGCGCCTCGTCCTGGTCAGCCGCCGCGGCCCGGACGCCCCCGGCGCGGCGGAACTCCGGTCCGAACTGCGGGCGCTCGGCGCCGAGCCGACGTTCGCGGCCTGCGACGCGGCGGACCGGACCGCGCTGGAGCGGGTCCTCGCCGAGATTCCCGACGAGCATCCGCTGACCGCGGTCGTGCACACCGCGGGCGTCCTGGACGACGGCGTGATCGACGCGCTGACCCCGGACCGGCTGGCCGGGGTGCTGCGCCCGAAGGCCGACGCCGCCGCGCACCTGGACGAGCTGACCCGGGACCGGGACCTGTCCGCGTTCGTGCTGTTCTCCTCCGCGGCCGGGGTCCTCGGGAGCCCGGGGCAGGCCAATTACGCGGCGGCGAACTCCTTCCTGGACGCGCTGGCCCGGCGGCGCCGCGCCCAAGGGCTCCCGGCCCTGTCCGTGGCGTGGGGCGAATGGGGCGGCGGCGGCATGGCCGACGACGAGAGCGCGCGGGCCAACCTGCGCCGGAGCGGGTTCTCCGGCATGGACCCGGAGCTGGCGATCGCCGCGCTCCAGCGGGCGCTGGACCGGGACGAGACCTGCCTCACCGTCGCCGCCGTCGACTGGGAACGGCTCTGGCGGGCGTTCGCCCCGACCCGCCGGATACCCCTGCTCGCCGACCTGCCGGAGATACGGCAGGCCGCGCGCTCCTCCGGACCGGTCCCCGAAGCGGATCCGGGGTCGGCGGCGGCGCTGCGCCGACGCCTCCTCGGCGCAGCCCGCCCGGAGCAGGAGACCATCCTGGCCGACCTGGTCAGAGCCACCGCGGCCGCGGTCCTCGGCCACGCGTCCGGCGACGAGGTACCGACCCGGCAGACCTTCAAGGAACTGGGCTTCGATTCGGTGTCCGCCCTCCAGTTCCGCAACCACCTCACCCGCGAGATCGGGATGAAACTGCCCAGCACCCTGGTGTTCGACCATCCCAGTCCGCAGGCACTGGCGCAGTACCTGAGAACGACCATCACCGACGAGCCCGGAAACGGCACCGGGATCATCGCGCAGCTCGACGAACTGTCCAATTCCGTCGCCATGGCGAGTCTTTCCGCGGCCGAGCAGAAGACCGTCTCGTGGCGGCTCCAGGCGCTGCTGTCGAAATTCGAGGGCGCCGGCGGGGCCTCTGAGGAGCCCGTCAGCGAACTGGAGTCCGCGACCGCGGACGAGGTACTCGACATCATCCGAGAAGAATTCGGCAGATCCTGATTCCACCGCCACGCCTTTGCCCGCATCCTTTGGAGTTCGGTTCAGATGGGGAATGAGCAGCAGCTTCTCGACCACCTCAAATGGATGACCGCGGAGCTGCGGCAATCGCGCCGGCGGCTGCACGAGGCCGAGTCGGGCATGCGGGAACCGATCGCCGTCATCGGGATGGCCTGCCGGTTCCCCGGGGACGCTTCGTCCCCCGAGGGCCTGTGGCGGCTGCTCGACGACGGCGCCGACGCCATGTCCGGCTTTCCCACCGACCGGGGCTGGGACCTCGACCGGCTCCACTCCCCGGACCCCGAGCGCCCCGGGACGAGCTATGTCCGCGAGGGCGGGTTCCTGCACGACGCGGGCGACTTCGATCCCGACCTGTTCGGGATCAGCCCGCGCGAGGCGCTGGCCATGGACCCGCAGCAGCGGCTCCTGCTGGAGGGGGCCTGGGAGACCGTCGAACGCGCCGGCATCGCTCCCGCGGCACTGCGCGGCAGCCGGACCGGCGTCTTCATCGGGACCAACGCGCAGGACTACGCCCAGCTGCTCCTCGCGGACACGTCCCGCAAGCTCGAAGGCCATATCAGCCTCGGCAACGCGGCCAGCGTCGTCTCCGGCCGGCTCGCGTACACGTTCGGGCTGGAGGGGCCCGCGGTGACCATCGACACCGCCTGCTCCTCCTCCCTCGTCGCCCTCCACCTCGCCTGCCAGGCACTGCGCCAGGGCGACTGCTCGCTGAGCCTGGTCGGGGGTGTGGCCATCATGTCGACGCCCGGCATCTTCGTGGAGTTCTCCCGGCAGCGGGTCCTCGCGCCGGACGCCCGCTGCAAGCCCTTCGCCGCGGCGGCCGACGGCACCGCGTGGTCCGAGGGCGTGGGGCTCCTCCTCGTCGAGCGTCTCTCCGATGCGCAGCGCAACGGGCATCCGGTGCTCGCGGTGATCCGTGGTTCGGCGGTCAACCAGGACGGCGCGAGCAACGGGCTGACCGCGCCGAACGGGCCGTCCCAGCAGCGGGTGATCGAAGACGCGCTGGCCAGCGCGCGGCTCGCCCCCGATGACATCGACGCGATCGAAGCGCACGGCACCGGCACGGCATTGGGCGACCCCATCGAGGCCGAAGCGCTGATCGCTAGCTACGGCCGGCATCGTGACCGGCCGCTGTGGCTGGGATCGGTCAAGTCGAACATCGGGCACACCCAGGCCGCCGCCGGCGTCGCCGGTGTGATCAAGATGGTGCAGGCCCTCAGCCACGGGGTTCTGCCGCGGACGCTGTACGTTGACGAGCCGACCCCGCATGTGGACTGGTCCGCGGGCACGGTCGAGCTGCTCACTGACCCTGTTCCGTGGCCCGAGACCGGGCAGCCGCGCCGTGCCGCGGTCTCCTCCTTCGGCATCAGCGGAACCAACGCCCACCTCATCCTCGAACAACCCCCCACCAGCACCGAGCCCGAAACCGCCCCGGCGCCATCCTCACCTCGAACCAGCACCGAGCTCACCACGGACGCCCCTCAGCCCGAAGTGCGGCCTGAGGCTCCGGTGGTTCCGTGGCTGCTATCGGCGAAAACCCCGGCCGCACTGGCCGCGCAGGCGCGGCGGCTGGCCGAGCATCTGGACGTCCACCCGGAGCTGGGTGCCGGTGAGGTGGCGTGGGCGCTGGCCACCACCCGCTCGTTCCTGGATCACCGCGCCGTCATCACCGGCGACCAAACCGCCCTGCGCCAAGGGCTGCA
>NZ_BMRO01000035.1:354-9387 GCF_014648675.1 Actinomadura livida | reverse complement strand
CGCGCAGCAGGAGGCCGCTCCGCAGGAGGAGGCTGCTCAGCAGGAGGCCGCGCAGCAGGAGGCCGCTCCGCAGGAGGCTGCCGAGGAGCAGGGCGCCGAGCGCACCGCGAACGGCCACGGCGGCAAGAACGACCACGGCAAGGTCAAGTTCGGCCAGTGGATCAAGAAGTCGAACGTCGGCCACAACGGCCCCACCCTGGTCGGCGAGTCCGGCCCGGGCAACCTCAACTTCAGCAGCGTGACGGGCTCGCCCTTCGCCTCGCCGAAGGTCGGGAACGAGTCGGTGAAGGTCGACGACATCAACACCAACCTCAAGGGCGGCAAGGGCAACACCGTCATCAACGAGGTCGAGGGCTCTGAGCAGGACGAGATCGCGGGCGCCGCGGCCGCTCAGCAGGGTGCCAAGTAGCAGCCCGCTGAGCACGAGCAAGTCCGGCTTCACAAGGGCGGTACCAAAGCCCTAGGACAAGCCCATCGGCCGCTTCAGACGAACGCAAGTCTGAAGCGGCCGATGCCTGTCCACCCCCGAAACAAGCCGCGCGCCTTCTACTGCATCCCATGTTCGCGGTCGATGCGCTCAAGAATGCCTGCGAGGTCATCCCCGGTGGCTTGGGTGTACTTCTCGACCACATTGATGGGAATGCGCACCCTGGCGTTCATCTTGATACCTTGCTCAGCCGCCCAGATGCGTAGTCTCTCCGTAAAATCGTATTGCGCGATGCGGCGCGCATAGGACAGGTCGGTCTCCCACTCATCTTTCTCGTAGACACCGGAAATGTTAATCACTCCTCCAGGAGCGCGCACCGTGCCGAGGGCCGCGCCAGAGACGAGGCAAAACCTCGTCCATCATCGCGGACGCCCCCGGTCTTGCGATGGATCAACTGCCGAGCCGTGAGACAGCCCCGCTCCAAGCTTCAACGACCGAGGCGCAGTCTGCCCCCGTGCGGAGAGCGACCGTCCAGAACGTCCCACGCAGACACGCCCCCAGACCTCCCCAAACACCGCTCCGATCCAGGTGAGAGAGGGCGCCGGCAGCTAGATGAACCTTCCCCCGCCAGGGTGCGCGGCGCTTGCACTCGGCAGGGTAGAGTGCTAAACAAACGGTTGGCACTCTGCTGTGGAGAGTGACAACTTCACAGTCTGGGTCGGGGCGATGAGGCCTCAGTCCGGCGGCGGAATGGCAGTCGTCGGTGCGGGGGCCGTCCGTCGCGGGCGTCGGCTCGATCCGTCTAAGCCACCTTGTTCCGGGAGGACTGGAGCCTATGGCTGCAAAGATGATCGCGTTCGACGAGGATGCCAGGCGCGGGCTCGAGCGTGGCATGAACCAGCTCGCCGACGCCGTGAAGGTGACCCTTGGTCCCAAGGGGCGCAACGTCGTGCTGGAGAAGAAGTGGGGCGCTCCCACGATCACCAACGACGGTGTGTCGATCGCGAAGGAGATCGAGCTCGAGGACCCGTGGGAGAAGATCGGGGCCGAGCTCGTCAAGGAAGTAGCGAAGAAGACCGACGACGTCGCGGGTGACGGCACCACGACCGCCACCGTGCTGGCCCAGGCGCTGGTGCGCGAGGGCCTGCGGAACGTGGCGGCCGGGGCGAACCCGATGTCGCTGAAGCGGGGCATCGAGGCCGCGGTCGAGCGGGTCAGCGAGGAGCTGTCCAAGCTCGCCAAGGACGTGGAGACCAAGGAGCAGATCGCCTCCACGGCCTCCATCTCCGCCGGCGACCCGCAGATCGGCGAGATGATCGCCGAGGCGATGGACAAGGTCGGCAAGGAAGGCGTCATCACGGTCGAGGAGAGCCAGACCTTCGGTCTGGAGCTCGAGCTGACCGAGGGGATGCGCTTCGACAAGGGCTACATCTCGCACTACTTCGTGACCGACCCCGAGCGCATGGAGGCGGTCCTCGAGGACCCGTACATCCTGATCGTTCAGGGCAAGGCGTCGGCGAACAAGGACCTGCTCCCCGTCCTCGAGGGCGTCATGCAGTCCGGCAAGCCGCTGCTGATCATCGCGGAGGACGTCGAGGGCGAGGCGCTGGCCACCCTGGTCGTCAACAAGATCCGCGGGATCTTCAAGTCCGTCGCCGTGAAGGCGCCGGGCTTCGGTGACCGCCGCAAGGCCATGCTGGGCGACATCGCCACGCTGACCGGCGGCCAGGTCATCAGCGAGGACGTGGGCCTCAAGCTGGAGAACACCACGACCGACATGCTGGGCCGCGCCCGCAAGGTCGTCGTCACCAAGGACGAGACCACGATCGTGGACGGCGCCGGTGACGCCAACGAGATCGCGGGCCGGGTCAACCAGATCCGCACCGAGATCGACAACACCGACTCCGACTACGACCGCGAGAAGCTCCAGGAGCGCCTGGCCAAGCTCGCGGGCGGTGTCGCGGTGATCAAGGCCGGTGCCGCCACCGAGGTGGAGCTGAAGGAGCGCAAGCACCGCATCGAGGACGCCGTCCGCAACGCCAAGGCCGCGGTCGAGGAGGGCATCGTCCCCGGCGGTGGCGTGGCGCTGCTGCAGGCCGGCACCAAGGCGTTCGACAAGCTGGAGCTCGCGGGCGACGAGGCCACCGGTGCCAACATCGTCAAGCGCGCGCTGGAGGAGCCGGTCAAGCAGATCGCCATCAACGCCGGCCTCGAGGGCGGCGTCGTGGTGGAGCGGGTCCGCGGGCTCAAGCCCGGCGAGGGCCTGAACGCCGCCACCGGCGAGTACGTCAACATGTTCGACTCCGGCATCCTCGACCCGGCCAAGGTGACCAGGTCCGCGCTGCAGAACGCTTCGTCGATCGCTGCGCTGTTCCTCACCACCGAGGCCGTCATCGCCGAGAAGCCCGAGAAGAACCCGGCCCCGGCGGGCGGCATGCCCGACGCCGGCGGCATGGACTTCTGATCGGCGGCGTGTAGCCACACGCGATGAAGGGGCGGCCCCGCGGGGCCGCCCCTTTTGCGTGCACGCGTCCGCGTCCGGTACGCCATCATGCGGGGATGAGTGATCTTTTCAGCTCACCCGTGCTGCGCGTCGACCAGCCGCGCGGCGTCCCCGGCGCCGGTTCCCGGTACCGGGTGCTCGACGGCCGCGGGACGCTGCTCGCCACCGCGGGGGAGCGCGGCGTCTCCCGGCTCCGCAAGGCAGCCAGGGTCGCCGGAGGGGGCGGCGGCAAGGGACGCACCGTCCACGTCGAGAGCGCCCAGGGCGTGCCGCTGCTCAGCGTGGCGGCGAACGGGCCGACGGCGAGCGCCAGGGCGCAGGTGAGCAGCCCGGACGGCACCCTGATCGGGACGGTGCAGAAGATCGGGGAGGCGGCCGGCCACCAGTACACGCTCCTGGACCACGCCGGACGTCCGATCGGCCGCCTGGACGGAAGCCGTTTCGGCTACAAGTTCCCGGTACTGGACGGCCACGGCACGCACGTCGCGCAGATCGAGAAGAAGCTCAAGGGCGTCGCCACCGAGCTGCTGACGACCGCCGACCGGTACTCGGTAGAGATCTTCCAGCCGCTCCACGACCCGCTCCGCGTCCTGGTCGCCGTCACCGCGATCGGCATCGACCTGATGTTGTACGAAGGCAAGGACTGGCCTATCGGCTAGCCCTTGCGGCAGGGGACTTTCGCGTACCGTATGGCTCGGCGAGACCGCTCCGCGACGAGGCTGGGAGAAAGCATGAGCGACCCGTTCAGTTCCTCTGTGCTGAAGGTTGAACAGCCTCGCAGGGGACCGTTCGGCAAATCGCGTTACAAGGTCCTCGACGGCGACGACACCGTGCTCGCCATCGCGGCCCCGGCGGTCGACGAGGGCCGCGCCGAGGCGATGCGCGGCATCCTGCCCGGCAAGTCGAACCTCGACGCCCGCGCCGTCCAGCTGACCACCCCCGACGGGGCGCCCCTCCTGGCCGTGGAGAAGCTGCGGGGACGGGACTACACCGAGATCCTCGGCACCAAGGAGGAGGCGATCGGCTCATTCGTCACCGAGCGCGTCGGCCGCCGCTACGTCCTCTACGACGGTGACGGCACCCTCATCGGCGCCGTCGAGGTGGACGTCCCGCGCACCAACTTCGAGGTGCTCGACAACGACGGCACCAAGGTCGCGCACGTCCGCAAGAAGTGGGCGGGCCTCGCCACGCACCTGCTGACGACGGCCGACAAGTACAGCGTGGAGATCTTCGACCCCGTCCCGGAACCGCTGCGGACGATGGCGGTCGTGACGGCGATCGTGATGGACATGAACCTCCACGAGTCCAAGGAGATCACCTGACCGGCCCCCGTCACGGGCGCAGCCGGTAGCCGACCCCGCGGACCGTCTCGATCAGCCCCGGCCCCAGCTTGCGCCGCAGGTAGCGGATGTAGACGTCGACGATGTTGGAGCCGGGGTCGAAGTCGAACCCCCACACCTGGCTGAGCAGCTGCTCGCGGGTCAGCACCTGGTCGGGGTGGCGGCAGAACACCTCGGCCAGCGCGAACTCGCGGGCGGTCAGCTCGACCGTCCGGCCGCCGACCCGGGCCCGCCGCGTCCGCAGGTCGAGCTCCAGACCGCCGGCGCGCAGCACGGTCGCCTCCGGGATCCGCTCCGCCCGCAGCCGCAGCCGGATCCGCGCGAGCAGCTCCTCGAAGGCGAACGGCTTGGCGAGGTAGTCGTCGGCGCCGCCCTCCAGGCCCGCCACGGTGTCCGCGACGCTGTCCCGCGCGGTCAGGATGATCATCGGGATCGTCACGCGTTCGTTGCGCAGCCGGCGCAGCACCGTGAAACCGTCCTGCACCGGCAGCCCCAGGTCCAGGATCATCAGGTCGAACCCGCCGCCGCGGGCGTGCTCGTACGCCGACAGGCCGTCCGGGACGACCAGGGTCGTGAAACCGTTCTTGTGCAGGCCCTTTTCGAGGAACGAGCTGATCCGGCGCTCGTCCTCGGCGATGAGGATCCGGTTCACCGCGCCGCCTCCGCGGCACCGGGCGCCTCCACCCCGGTGAGCGCCTCACCGGTCGCGGACGGCAGGACGATCGTGTCGGCCTCCGCGGCGGCGTCGTCCGGCCGGGGAAGGAACGCCGGACGCAGCGGCAGGGTCAGGACGAACCGCGCGCCGCCGTCCGGCGGGCTCTCCACATGCACCGTCCCGTCGTGCGCCCTCGCGATGGACGCGACGATCGCCAGCCCGAGCCCGGCACCGTCCCCCGGACCCGCGCCGCCCGCCGGACGGGGCTCCCGGTCGCCCCGGACGAACCGCTCGAAGATCCGCTCGGCGTCGGGCGGCGCCACCCCCGGCCCGTTGTCGCGCACCCACAGCAGCACCGTCCCGTCCCGCACCGCCGACCCGACCTCGATCGTGTCGCCGTCCCCGGTGTGCCGGACCGCGTTGGACGCCAGCTGCATCAGCGCCTGCGTGAGGCGCTGCGCGTCCCCCAGCACCCGCACCTCGGCGACCGCGCCGACCCGCCAGCGGCGATCTCCGAGCCCGCGCGACTTGGCGACCACATCGACCGTGAGGTCCGCGAGGTCGACCTCCCCGACGGTCAGGAAGTCGGGCCGGTCCGCCTTCGCCAGCATGATCAGGTCGTTGACCATCCGGTTCATCCGGTCGAGTTCCTCCATGAGCAGCGCGCGGGTCTCCTCGCGCTCGGCCGGGTCGTCGTCCATCAGCTCCAGATGGCCGCGGATGACGGTGATCGGCGTCCGCAGCTCGTGGCCGGCGTCGTCGAGGAACCTGCGCTGCGCGCCGAAGGCCGACTCCAGCCGGTCCAGCATCCGGTTGAACGTGGACGCGAGCGCCGCCACGTCGTCGTTGCCGCGGACGGCGAGCCGCCGCGTCAGATCCGACTCCCCGATCTGGTCGGCGGTCTGCCGGACGAGCCGGATCGGCGCGAGCACCCGTCCCGCGATCACCCAGCCGACCAGCCCGGCCACCGCCAGCGCCCCGAACGCGGTGAAGCCCAGGACGCGGGTCGTCTCGGTCACCTCGGCGCGCTGCGCGTCCCGGAACTGCACCACCACCAGCGCCGCCCGCCGTGGGTCGCCGGACATCCGCACCGGAAGCACCGCGTACCGCACCTCACCTGCCGTGCTGGGCGCCGTGCCGTAGGCGGGCGCCCGCGCGCGGGCGACCCTGGCGACGAACGCGGGGTCGCGGTCGAGCCGGGCCGGCGGCGGCTGCGCGCTGCGCCGCTCCGCCCGCCCGTCCGCCACGGAGAAGAACGTCTCGTAGTCGTCGGGGAGGTTGCGGGCGAGGTAGTCCGTCAGCAGTTCCGACACGTTCGCCCGAGGACGGCCCGTCGCCGGGTCCGCCGTGTTCCGCGAGTAGCTGCGCAGCTTGTTGGCCTCGTGGGTGAGCTCGCCGTCGACCCTGTCGTCCAGCCGGGCGGACAGCACCGACCAGGTCACGGCGACGGAACCGGCCAGCGCCAGCCCGACGAGCAGCAGCATCCAGCCCACGATGCGCGCCCGCGCGGTGACACGGACCTCAGCCGTCATCGCGGTCATCGTCGTCGCGGTCGTCGTCGCTTCTCGGACCGTCGTCCTCGTTCGAACCGTCGTCGTCGCCGGGCGGGACCGGCGGTGGCGGCACCGCGTCGCCCCCCGCCGTCGTCGGGGCGGACGGCTTCGGCGACGACGAGGAACCCGGAGCCGGTGACTCCGTGCCGGTCCGCCCGTCCAGGACGGCGGACGACGGGCTGACCTCGATGGTGTCGCCGAGCGACGGCGGGGAGCTCTCGTGCGCCTGGACGAGTCCGGCCACGAGGGCCGTGATCAGCGCCCCGACCGCGACGATCCCGATGAAAGACGTGCGAACGGACATGGGGACAACCTCGCATATCGCCAAGGAAGAGCCGGTTAACGCCACATGAAAGATCCTTCATTTGGGCTGCTCACAGCTGGTTTGTAGTTGGGCATGAGGGTTTCTTCATCCGGCTCTCACACTCGTCCCATCCCGGGTGGAGACCGTCCCCTTGTCCAACCCCTGACCCCGAGGAGGCGCCCTGTGGCCGCGCACGTCCTGTACGGCCTCGCCGCGGACCTTGCCGCGATCACCGTGCTCACGTACGTGATCTACTTCCGCCGGCACCACCGTCGTGACCTGCGGCTCGCGTACATCGCGGTCAACGTGGGCGTATTCACCGTCGTTTCGCTGCTGCTCGCCGAGCGCGCGGACATCGCCGTCGGTTTCGGCCTGTTCGCCGTACTGTCGATTATCCGGCTGCGGTCGGACGCCATTACCCAGGAGGAGATCGGCTACTACTTCGTCGCGCTGGCGCTGGGCCTGGTGAACGGCATCGCCGCCGTCATCCCGTGGCTCGCCGGCCTGCTCAACGCGATCCTCCTTGGGGTGATGTACGTCGCCGACCATCCGCGGCTCTCGGCGCGCACCGAGCACCGTGTGGTGACGCTGGACGTCATCCACCATGACCCGGCGGCACTTCAGGCCGACCTGGAGAACCGCCTCGGCGGAACAGTGCTGGCCTGCAGCGTGACAGAGGTCGACTATGTGCGAGACGTGACGATCGTGGACGTCCGGTACCGCCGCTCCGTTCCGAAGGCCACTTCCCGTAAGCCCGTCCTCCGGACGTCCAAGGCCACGCACACCGGGCCCGAGGCGTCCTCCGCGAGGGGCGTGGCGCGATGACCTTCGACGGAGCCTCGACCCTCACGCGCCTCACGCGGACGCTGCCGCCCATCAGCCTGGCGCAGGTCCTCGAACGCGCCGAACTGCAGACCCGAGTCGACCGCAAGTACCTGGTGCCTGCTGCCGTGTGCGAGGCCATGCTCCCGCGGCTCGGCGACGAGTACGCGGCGCTGGAGATCCGGGGCCTGCGCCGGTTCCGCTACTCGTCGACCTACTTCGACACGCCCGATCTGCTCACCTTCCGCCAGCATCTGCAGGGCCGCCGGCGCCGCTACAAGATCCGGACCCGGGCGTACCTGGACAGCGGGGAGTGCACGTTCGAGGTGAAGCTCGCGGGTGCGCGCGACGTCACCGACAAACGGCGCATGCCCTACGACATCGCCAGCCGCGAGGAGCTGGACGGCACGGCGCGCGACTTCCTGGAGGACGTGCTGCTCACGGCGTACCGGATGAACGCGCCCGACATCGTCGTTCCGGCCGCGACGACCGCCTATCTGCGGTCGACCCTCGTCCAGCGTTCCGCCCCCGGCCGCGTCACGCTGGACGCGGCACTGACCTGCACGAAGGAAGACGCCGTCGTGGCGGCCGACCCTGGAATGGTCCTGATCGAGTCGAAGTCCGAGCGGGCCGACGCCCCGGTGGACCGCATCCTTCGCGACCAGGGCTTCCGGCCCGTGAAGATCAGCAAGTACTGCGTGGCCGTGGCCGTGCTCCACCCGTGGATGCCCGCCAACCCGTGGCACCCGGCCATGCGCGCCTTCTTCGACGGACGCGGGCCCCTTTACGAGGCCGCCTAGCCGAGGTAGGTAATGAAATGTGCAAGTCGCCCGGAGACGTCCAAGCGAGTGGCGGATCTCACCCGGGGTACCCGCGGTGGCCAACCTCGCCCTCGCCGTGCTCTGGGCCTTCACCGCCCTCGGCGGTTGGGCTGAACAGGGGTTCTGCGGGGCGGACGGTGTCCCGGACCCGGTCTGCGCGGCCGACGTCCACAACGCCGTGCTCGTCTCCCTGGCCGCGGTCGTCCCGGCGGTGGGAATCATCCTGACGGCATTCGCGTTTCACCGTCTGCGGCGAGAGCCCTACCGGGTCACCGGCCTGCTCACCGCCGCGGCCATCCTCTGGGTCATCGCCGAAGGCATCGTGTTCCTCGGCGGCCACCTCGTCCAGGCGAGCTGACCGCGGCGAGCGTTTCCGCAGGTGGGGGCGCTTTTTGACGGCACACCCCGGCACCTGCCGGAGTCGGCACGAAAAAATTCACGTGTGTCGGTTTGACGTTGTGCCACCGGGGGCATAATGTTCTCTCCGCCCCACAGGGGAGCGGGACGCCGGAAGGCGGCCGGCCCGTGGGGAACCACTACCGACCAAGCAGACGCGGTTTCGCCGTGTCCGCCGTTCGGTCGTGGGCCGGAAACGGTCGATTTTGCTC
>NZ_BMRO01000035.1:0-285 GCF_014648675.1 Actinomadura livida | reverse complement strand
GCCCCGGAGCCGGGGTCCGCGGGAGCGGGGTTCGGCGCGGTGGGTGTCCGTTTCTTGAGAACTCAACAGCGTGTTAAAAGCCAGTGCCTTTATCGGCTCGGCCAGTTTCCCTGGTCGGGTCGCCCCGTGGCCGCCCGCGTTTTGCGTGGGTGGTGGGGATTTCTTTGAGGCAAGAACCCTTCGGGGTTCATTGCTGGGATTGTTTCCAAGGTTTGGCCGGTCCGGGGTTCGCCCCCCGGGTTGGTCGTTTGGACCTTAATGGAGAGTTTGATCCTGGCTCAGGAC
>NZ_BMRO01000034.1 GCF_014648675.1 Actinomadura livida | reverse complement strand
CACGCCCGGCGGCGCGCACGGGGCCGCACGCCCGGCGGCGCGCACGGGGCCGCACGCCCGGCGGCGCGCACGGGGCCCGGGTGGCGTTCCGCCTACCCGGGCCCCTGGTCGCGCGTGGCGCGCTCTGTGCTGTCCCTGCCGGTCTACCGGCGGCGCTTCACACCGCCGCCCATGAGACGGCATGCACGTTCGTCGTCGGCGTTCAGGAAGACGACCGGCAACTCAGCGACGCCGGTCTGTCGGGCCTTGTGGATTCGGTGCCATCCGTCGATCACGATCGGCGTTCCCACGTCGGGAAGCGGAACGGCCAGCAGCGGGCGGGACAGGTCCACCGTTTCCGCGTGTTCGGCGTCGATGCGGATGAGCGCGCCGAGCGCGCCGATGTCTGAGACGTTCGCGTGCGTGACCGGGTAGCGGGTGGCCGCGCGGGCGGCGAGCGCCACGTCCCAGGCCCACCCGAGCAGGACGAACACCTGGTCGTACGGGTCGTGTTCTGTGTCGTGCGAGGTCGTGCCGGTCGCGTCACCGGACATGTAGCGTCTCCTTCGTCATGACAACCTCATTGGGTTGGGGTGGGGGTCGTGAGACCCCGAGTCATGACGGGGCGGACGGGCCCTCACCCGTCCGCCCCGCCTACGGGTCACGCGGCGTTCGTGCTGTCCGCGTCGTCGCTACCGGTGGCCGCGCTGTCGGTGGCCAGGTTGGCCGCGCGGAACCGGCGGGGACGCTCGCACGTCAGGACCGCCTCGCCCTGTCCGACGAGGGTGTCGAGGGCGTTGGCGACGGCCCCGGATGACCGGTCCAGGACCTTGGCGATCTCGCCGGGCGTGAATTCCAGGTCGGGGAACGCGTTCAGGTGCTGGGCGACCAGGGGCCGCAGGGGCGACGGCGCGCCACGGTCGCCGGTCGCGCGCGGCGTCCGCGTCCGGGTGCCGGTGGTAGCGCGGGTGGTGCGGCGGACGCTACCGGCGTAGCGCGCGATGTCCTCCATGCCGCGCGTGACCTTCTCGTCGTCGTCCGCCGCGATCGCGGCGAGGGTCGTGGTGACCGTGCTCAGCAGGTCGGTCAGGATCACGCGGGCGGTTTCGCGCTGCTCCGCCTTGCGCAGCTCGGCGTCCACCCGTGCGCGCCGTTCGGCCTCCTCTTCCTGTGCCTTGCGCAGGGCCTCGGCCGCTGCCGTCCGCCGGTCGGCCTCATCCGCTAGAACCTGCATCGCGGTTGCGAGTGTGTCCGGCGAGATCATGCCCGCCTCGGTCGGGGCGTCCGGTGCGGTCGGGGCGTCCGGTGCCGCCGTGGTTTCGGCGTCCCCGTCGTCTGCCTGAGCAATCGGGCTGGTGTCACCGGCCCCGGTAGCGGTCGTGGGGACGACCGGGGACCACACGTCCGGGGTACGGCCCCGACCGGTTCCCTCACCGGCCGCCCGGACAGCGCGCCCGGCGTCCGCGAACGCTGTCAGGGCCTTGGTCACCGTCGCGCGACTGACCCCGGACGCCTCGGCCAGCGCCGACACCGTCGCACCGCCCGGTGCGGCGTTCAGCGCGTCCCACACGGCCCCTGCCGCCCCGGTCGGGCGGTCGTCCCCGGTGCCGTCCGCCGGGGCGGTGGTGGCCGTGTCAGCGTTCGCGGTGGTGTTGGTGTTCGCCATTGTTCCTACCTCCTGAATGGCGGCCGATTCGGCGGGACTTTCCCGCCCGGCGTCGTCCGCCATGACGACCATTTCTCGATGACACGGCGAATGCAACACGGAGCGCCGACCAATTTCGTTGCCGGAACGGCTGGAGAGGCTTACCTCAGTAAACGAAAATTTAATGGCCGGGCCGGACTCAACGGCATCGGGTTGAAGGTCCGAACCCGTCTACAGATACTTTTGCGGCGGACTCGCGCATTTCGAGGCCGGGTTGCCGGGTGACGTCGACTTGGGTTACGCGGCCTGGCTATGGCGGCAGCCTCAATCCGACGCCCGGACGCGCCGTGCCCTACCCGGCGTTCATATAGCTCTATTGGTTGTATGGGAGGGGCGGAGACGCTGGCCCCTACGAAATCGATTTAGCATCTTCGAGTGGCGCACCCCTTTGGATGACCCCTTGAGGGGGTATCCGGGTGCACCGCAGCCCCAGCCGAGGCGCGCGCTGACCTGCGTCGACACCAGTTCAAGCCGGGGGCGCCCATAGACACCCCCGCGGTTGATCCCCCGATCGCACCCCCCGCTGCCCCGGCAGCCTTGGCCTCGTTAACGAGCAAAGGCCCCGCCCGCACCTGGCCAAGGTGCGGGCGGGGCCTGAGCTTGGCCCTAGCCTGGGGAGGCGGGACCAGCCTGCTACGGACAGGCTGGTCCCGCCCTATGCGGCCGGGGTGACGGACGTGGCCAGCGGCGGGTCCTCATACGGCTTGTCGACGCAGAGAAGGTCCGCCCAGACGGTGTGGCCTTCGCTCGGGCTCCCGTGGACACCCAGCATCGCGGCCAGTTGCGAGACGGCCCGCAGGCCCCGCCCGCCCTCGCTCTCGATGGGGCATCCGAGCGGGTCGTGCCTCACCGTGGGGTATCCGCCGCCGCCGAGGTCACTGACGCCGACATAGGCCAGGCCACCAAGCACCAGCTCGACCGTGAACCGACCGCCCTGCTGCCCCGATCGGGTATGGCGCACGGCATTCGAGGCGAGTTCGGTCACCACGAATCCCACGTCCGAGGCGATTGAGGTCTCGGCGAACAGGAACATCGCGAACTGCCGTGCCAGCGGAATCTGATCTGTCCGCCCGGGAAAGACGCGCCGCCATGACATCGACGCGCCCATCATCGAGGCCGTGGGTTCGAGTTTGAATCTCGACATTTCTTGAATCCTCCTGACCGGCCGCCCCGCCGCCGCATTCCTAGTAGCGGCTATTTAGCGCGACGAACCGGCCACCATCAAGGGACAGCTCGAATCAGATTGTCAAGCCCCGCGAATGCTCGTCGTTTGACTCGGAGAGCTCGATAGACGTGAGCCACGACACCGGGGGCAGCCTCCAATAGGTTGGCACGTGTGAGCGGTTATGACTTGATCGCGTATGCGGGTAACGCTGAGGACGTCGTGTTGATGCGCGCCTTCGCAGGGCGGAAGAGCGGGTTCTTCGTTGATGTCGGTGCCGGCGAGCCCGTCAGCGGCTCGCTGACCAAGAACCTGGTGGATGTCCTTGGCTGGCGTGGGGTGAACGTCGAGCCGTTGCCCGATCGCCATGCACGCCTTCAGCGGGCACGGCCCGGCGACGTGAACCTGCGCGTGGCGATCGGAGACGAGCCGGGCACTGCGGAGTTCTTCCGGATCGTTCCAGGGCGGGGGAAGGCCGGTGACGGCGGCCTTAGCACTCTGCGCCGGGACGTCTTGGAGGGGCATCTCGCGGATGGTTGGCGCCATGAACAACTGCACGTCGAGGTCGTCACGTTGGAGACGGTTCTCGCCGCACACGCCGAACCGGGGTTCGACCTGCTGAAGGTGGATGTGGAGGGGGCCGAAGCCGCGGTGCTCCGGTCGGCGGACCTTCAGGTGTGGCGGCCGCGGGTGATCGTGGTTGAGGCGACCTTCCCGCTGTCATCCCGTCCGAGTCATCAGGAGTGGGAGCCCCTCGTTCTGGCGGCCGGGCACGAGTTGGCACTCTTTGACGGCCTCAATCGCTTCTACGCGCGCGACGACGAGCCCGGCCTGGGCGAGCGGCTCGCCGTGCCTGCGAACGTCCTGGATAACTGCATCCCGTACGCGTGTGCCCGCCGGGCGGGGCTTATTGGGCCAGAGTGAGCAGATCTGGGCGGTGGTCGCGCAGCCATCGCGCGATCCACGCGCCGTCGCTGTCGGCGAGGCCGAGGGACGGGACGTCGATGTAGCGGCGCAGCATCATCAATGGCAGCAGCGCGGTCAGGGCGTCCTGGTCGACCGCGTCGCGGCCGTAGCCCTCGATGAGGGGGTCGGGCTCTGCGCCGCGCGGCATGTCGACGGCCAGGGCCCCAGGCGAGGTCGAGCATCGGGGGCCCGGACTCGGTCGCGCCGGGGTCGAGCAGGCCGGTTAGGTAATCGCCGTCGTAGAGCGCGTTGTGACAGACCGCTACGTCGCCGTGGATCGCGGTCATGGGGAGCCCTTGGCAGGCTGCGGCGAACTCCTCGGATAGGGCCGGGTACGCGTCCGGGGCGGTACTCCTTGCCCAGCCCAGCAGGACGCCGAGCGCGCCCGGGTCGTCCAGACGTAGGCCGTTGCCGGGCGGCTGGGAATGCCAGAGCCGAAGCTGGCGGCCAAGCTCCCGCTGACGTGCGGGCGTTGGGTGGTCCGCGTGCGCGCCCGGGAGACGTTCGAGGATGGCCCACCACGAATCTCCGGCCGTTCCCGCGTCGAGAAGGCGGGGCGCCCGAACACCGGTCGTGGCGCGCAACCGCTCGAAAGCGCGGATCGTCTCCAGCTGCTCATGCAGCCGTCGGCGCACCTTCACCACCGTCCGTACGCCCTGCACGACACCGTGGGTGCCCAGCGTCGCCAGGGCTGCGACCGGATCGCGCGGCCCGTCGAACGCGGGACTGGTCAGCGCACTCCGGATCGCGGTCTCGATGAGCGCGTCAGGTACGCGGCCGGTTTGGATCAGGGCGCGACGGTCGCCGGTATCCAGCGGCCCGCAGATCGGCGCCCACAGTCGCGTGAGGGCCTCGGCCCAGCGACGCCGCGCGGAGTCGGGATCGTCCAGCCATCCGATGCCGCCGAAGTCGGCATCCAGCCCGGCCCACAGCCGGGTCACCGGCGCCCACACAGGCAGGCAATCTTCGCACAGCCGTCGGGCGGTGCGCTCGGCCTGCGTCTTTCGGCCGCCGGCGGCGTCCAGCAAGACCTGCAACGCCTCGACGGGCAGCAGTTCACGGGTGGCCCCGAGTTCGCTGAACTGGCACGCCGCCGTCTCCAGTAGCTCGGCGGCTGCCCGGTGGTCACCGCGAAGCGCCCGCGCCATCGCCTCGGCCATGTCGCATTGGGCGAGTCCGATCAGTTCTCCGGCCGAGTTGTTGAGCTCTCGCGCGCGGCCGAGAAGCGACATCGTCCGGTCTGGATCGGACCACATCAACGCCAGCAGCAGGTGCCGCAGCGCGCGCGCTTCCCACACCGGCGCATTGGCTTCGCGTGCAGCTTCCAGAGTCGATTCGAAGAACCTGGCTGCCTCGGCGAACCGCGCGTTCTGCAGGTGGGCGTGCCCGAGTAGGTCGGCGGCGCGCACCTGGTCAGGTCCTGACTGCGAGGCCCCGTCCATCAGCCGCGCGACGGACTGGTAGTCGCCGCGGCGCAGCGCGTTGTCGGCGAGGCCGAACCGCGCGCTTGCGCCGATGAGTGAGGTGGGCTCGATCCCGGACAGGTGCTCGGACGCCTCCTCAACCCGGCCGATGATGTGCGCGCGGCTCGCCAGTTCGTGCCGGTAGTAGTCGGCGTACGGGCCTGCGGGTTCACCGATCAACTCGCCCAGTGCCTGGTAGCGGGCCTCGGCGTTGACGTCTCCGCGTGCGGTCAACCGCGCAACGGCTGTCAGCCGAGCCAGTTCCGGTGAGCCGGGCAGCTCTGGCAGGGACACCAGCACCTGCCAATGCCCGAGCACAGTGAGGCTGTAGGCCAGTTCCCCCAGAGACGCCGGAGCGAGGCCGTGTTCGTCCGAGGCACGGAGAACGAGCAGGAACGCCGCCACGCATCGCCTGCTCCGCACACCCAAAGGAATCGGATGGTCGACGTCGTCGTCCCAGACCTCCAACGCGGCCCGCGCCAGATGCTCGATCGCCTGCTCGGCGTTGCGGGTCCGTTCTGCCTGTGTCCAGCCGTCGTCGGTGTCGGCGTCGCATTCGATGACGCTGCGGCGTAGGTTCTCGTGCAGCCGGTACGGGGGCCACACCGTCTCGTCCCGGCGGACGAACGGGCGTTGTACGAACCGTTCGATCTGCCGCAACCGCACATGCGGGAGTACCGCGTGGAGCACGTCCTCGTCGAACGCCTCCAGCAGCGCCGCCGCGCGCAGCAGGTCGCGGTCTGTCGCGGACAAGTCCCGCATCGTTCGCAGCACCAGCTCGGGGAACCCGAGGCCGAACGCATCGGCGGGCGGTGCTTCGCCCCGCGCCAGGTACTGCCCGAACAGTCCGGCGGACAGGTCGAGGTAGAGCGGTGATCCTCCCGAGCCCGCGATGATCCGTTCTCGGATGTCGCGGCCTATAGCGGGAGTTCCGTTCACGGTGAGCCGCGCGGTCAGGTACGCCTCGGCCGATGCCCGGTCGAATCCGCCGAGGCCGAGCTGGTCACCCCCGACCAGGCCCGGCCAGCGGCGCTCACCGCCGTAGGTCAACGCGACCGCGTGGGCTGGGTCATGCCAGCGCAGCGGGCGTCGTCCAGCCGCGACGAACACCACGTTCGGCATCAGATACACCAGCCGCGAGACCAGGTCCTCAAGGCCACCTCGCTCGGCGGGCAGGCGTTGGACGTTCTCCAGCGTGTCGAGCACGCACAGCGCCAGCGTCGGGTGCTTGCGGCGTGCTTGCTCCAGGTCGGCGGCCAGGAGCACCGGCATGTAGCCGAGCATCCGATCCGGATCTTGCTCGGCCAGGATCGGATCGAGCGCGGGCAACTCGGCCCGTAGCCGCTTCAACCGGGCCTTCTGCGCAGTGGTCCGACCGAGCAGGTTCAGCGCGCGGTACGCCACCGACAGCGCACCGAAGCCGCCGAGAAGCTGGTCAACGGCCTCACCGACCTGCCTGGCGACCCCGAGCGAATCCGCCGCACTGTCCTTCTGGAGAAACGCGGTCAGCGACTCACCTGGATGTTTGCGCTGCCAGTAGACGGCCAGCGCCACATCAAACGCGAGCCACGATTTCGCCAGCGGCGCGAGCGCGGCACGCACCCGCAGCAGGACGGCCTCGAAGCTCGAGCTGGCAGGGTCGGCGAAATCCAGCACCGCATGCGCGCCACGTCGCGGCAGACCATCCAGTCCACCGGCCACCGCCAGGCCAGCGACGTGGCGGGCCAGCGTGGATTTGCCGATCCCGCCTTCCCCGGAGACGGCGATGACGTTGGACGCCGGCCGCTGGAAGTTGAGCAGTTCGTCGACGGTCCACGACCGTCCGGCCAGTTGGGCAAACCGGTCCCGAAAGGCCCGGATCTGCGCTTCCCGGTCAGTGAAGACATGTTGTACTTCGAATGGAGCGCGCGGCCCGTAGCTGAAGAACTGGTCGACGTCCACCCCGATACCCGATCACATCCCCTCGGCCCTGACAACGCGTCTTCCGGTGCCCGAGCGGTGCTGGGTGCTCGTACCTGACCGGCGTTTACGCGCTTGCTGAGCGCTTGCCTTCGTCATCGGTTTCGATTCGATGCCCGCATCGAGGAACTCAAGAGCTTACGAGTCTCGTCGTCGGGTTCGGCGTCGAGTTCGCCAAGGCGGGCGGCGAGGAGCTCGTGAGTGCGGCGGACGGCGTCCGGACGGCCGAGGCAGGCTTGTAGCCGCATGATGTGCCGGTGGAGGGGCTCGGAGTAGCGGTCGTGGGTGATCGCTCGTTCCAGCACCACCAGCGCTTGCTCTGGATCGTCTTCCTCGATGAGGCGGGCGAGGTTCGCCAGGGCGTCACCGATGGTGCGGCGGAGGTTTTCGCGGTGGACCTCGGCCCATTCCTGGGTGAGACCACCTCCGAATTCATCGCCGCAGCGGTCTGCGACCAGCGTGAGCGACTTGATTCGAGCGGTGTCGTCGGTGGCCCGTCGGGCCTCTGCCAGCGCTGTGGTCAGCCGCCATAGGTCGATGTCGATGACGTCAGGATCGATGCGGTAACGGCCAGCTTCGTGGATGACGTACATGGGTTCGCTGAGGCCGGTAGCGGTCCGGAGGATGCTGCGAATGTTGGTCACGGCGGTGTTGAACATCGGGACGACGCTCTCGGGGCTGTCCTCCGGCCAGAGATCGGCGCATGCCTGGTCGCGGGTGGCGCCGTCTGGGTGGACGGCGAGATAGGCGAGCAGATCACGGGCGCGCTGGCGCAGCCCTGTGTTGACCGGACCGTTCGCAGTGTGCAGGCGGACCGGCCCGAGCACGTCGAGCCGGACCGGTGCGTGCCGCGCCTCCTCGGATTGGCGCGGCGGCGGGATCACGGCCGAGACCGACGGTTCGGGTTCGAGTTCCGGTTGGGGCTCGGCGTCCGCGTTGGGTGGCGGGGGTGTGGCGTCCGTTTCGGTTCCTGTGGCGGTCCGGATGGTTCGCAGCATGCCTGCGGCGTCGTCGGTAGTCAGGTGGAACAGACGGGCACCGGTGAAACGTTCGGCGTCCGGGCCGTGAGCGTCCGTAACGGTCGCATCGCTGGATACTCCCACGCGGGTGCCGGACGGCCAGGGACCGAGAGCAAGAACGCCGAGGCTGTAGCGGCGGCCGAGTGCGGCGAGACCCTGCACGGTGCCGTTGTCCGCGGGCACCGATGCGACGAGCAGGACTGTCGGCAGGGGTTCGGCGGGGTCCTCGGCACGCAGCGCCGGCACGTCGGGCTGCTCGGTCATCTCCAAGACCCGGCCGCGGCGAAGAAGTTCTGCCTCCAGGCGGCTGGTGGCTGCGTCCAGGGACGGCGTGATGATCAAGCCTTCGAGGGCCGCGCAGAGGTCGGTGATGTCGTCACCCGGGAAGAGCGCCTGCGCGTCGGCCTGCGGGATGAGGACTTCGGCGCGGTAGCGGTGTGCCTTGGCCAGTAGTTCGGTAGTGATGGCGCGTGCGGCTGCGTGCGCGCCGTCTCCGGACAGCCCGAGGCTGAGTCCGGACAGGCGAACGGTGAGGGCCTGGTCGTCACGGGTTCCCACGACGAGGTGGTCGGGCTCTGCGGTCCGCAGGTCCTCGCGAACCAGGTCTGGGTCGGACGGAGCGGGGGCATCGCGGTCGGTGTACGTACGCAGATGGGCGTGGCGGGCCTTGAGGACCGGGGCGGGCAGCGGGGAATCTGTGGTGCTCCCGTACGCACCTGGGTCGGGGTTGGGCACGTATCGGCGGCGTCGGTGTAGGCGGGTAGCGGCCACGGCTACGCTCAGCGCGGCGGCGAGGCCGATGCCGATGAGCGAACCGGATGGTAGGGAGATCGCCAGCGGTGCGCCTGCACTTTCCTGGTCGTTCGGTGCCGATGGTGGCGGGCTCGCGGGCTCGTCTCGAGGCGGTGCCACTACCGGAGTCGGCACTTGCGTTGGCGTCGGCTGACCGGACGTTGGGCCAGGTGAAGCGGATGTTCGGCTTTCGTTCGCCTTGCCTGGTCCGGGCGGTGCCGCTTGCTCAGGTACGGGCGGCGTCGAGGTCACTCGCGACGGCGACGAGGATTCATCCGGAGCGCTCGGGTGGGGAATCCGAATGTGCTGGCCCGGGTGGAGGACCGAGGGATTGGTGAGGGCCGGGACCCCGTCTGGCTGGTCGATGTTCTTGCTGGTCTTGAAGATCTTGGGATAGAGGGCGCCAGAACCGTAGGTGCGGCGGGCGAGGTCCCAGAGGGTCTCACCTCGCTTGACGATGTGGGTTCGCTCAGGGCGAGGATCAGGCTTCGGATGGGATGGGGCCTCGTCGGCGAGCAGTGGTGTCCATTCGGACGCGGTCGGTTCCTGTGGCGGTGCTACTCGTCCGGGGGACTGATGATCTCGTTCGCCCGAGGGGGCGGAGCCAGCATGGACGTCGGTCACGGCTTGCGTGTGCGTCGCGGCGGTGGCCGAGGTGGCGAGGGATGCTGCGGCGCTGAAGGTGAGGGTGGCCGTGGCGACCAGCTCCCGGACCAGATGTTGCAGCGGGCGGGCCGGGCGCGGCAGGACGGGCTTGTCTCGTCCTGCAAAGTAGTTGATCATCTCGGCGCAGACGGTGACGATAAACAGGCACCACGAGGCCCAGCCCAGAAACCAGATCGTGGCCAGGAAAAAGCTCTGGTCGGTGTCCCGCCGCATCAGGGTCGCGCCGACCTCCTCCCATGACGGGAACCGGTCCGGGATGGGAGAGCCGCCCATGGCGTACATCGCGACCGGGCATCCGACCAGGAGGAACGCGAAGACCACGACGGCGGCGAGGCCGCGTATGAAGTCGGCGAGGTGTCCACGTTCAGTGGTGGTGTAGGTCACGGCTGGCGGGGTCCTTCCACTCCGGTGGTCAGATTCGCGGTTGCGGCGCCCTCGGCGTGCAGGGTGGAGATTCCGATCACCGAGAGAAAGCGCGCCGGGCGGGTGATGGAGACGCGGACGCGGATAGTGCGTCGTCCGGCGGTGGTCACGGTGCCGGTGTGGCCGCTGGCCCGCAGGTAAGAGCGAGCGGCGCGCAGCGCGGACTGGCGGTCCACGACGAACTCGCCGCGGGTGTATGCCCGGTGGCGGTCGACTTGCCCTGCGCCGGCGCGGGCAGCCTCCTGGGCAACGGTGTTCGCCTCTTGCCGAGCTTCGAGCACCTGCTCGAAGTCAACGACGGCGCCGAAGAACACCACGACGACCAAGGTGACGATGACAGCGAAAACGCTCACGCTTCCGCGGTCGGACTGCTGCTGAAATACGTACGCGCGTCGTCGCGCCCAATTAGTACTGATCATCGAACTGCCGTGAGTGTCGTGGGTTCGTGCGCGTCCCGCGGCTGCTATAGGCCCACCACCGGCTGCCTGCTGCCCTTGAACCACCCCGGTCTGCACGACGGCCAGGCCGATAAGGCGCATCTTGATTGACCGGCACCCGGCTTCATCGAGATCCTCGAGCCCATGACCGACGGGATGTGGCTGTACCAAGAACACCAGATGACGCCCGGTACGGAGATCTTCCGCAGCGACCGCCGCTTTTTCCTGGAGGCCTACTCCGCCAGCCACAGCCAACTGCTGCTGCGCAGCCATTGGGGCGACGACGAACTCGGCCAAAGCCACGAGACCACGATCGACATCCTGTTCAAACCGGTCGACGCCCTCAAGATCGAGACCGGCCTCGACGGGCTCGTCATCCGCCGCGCCAACGCGACCGAGGAAGCACAGATCAAAACCTCTCTCGCCAAAGATCGCAGGTCGCTGGATGTCCGGGTCTTCCTGCTCGAGAGCCGCAGTACTACCGGTTACATCGTCAGCATGGCCGTTGGCTGGCGGGAGGGAATCCTTGGCCCTACCCGCCGCAGCTTCTTCAACAACGCCGGCCCTTGGGCTCCCCGATGGCCCACCCAGTCCCTGGGCGGAGTCAATCCGGGGTTCAACGAAGCCACCACCGAGGACCTGATCAACGCCATCGCATCGCCGACAACGGCACGACGAGACCGATTCCGCCAGGTCCACGTCCTCATGACCCGAACGGACATGCCGGAGGGCCCAGAGATCTTCGGAGCGGGCGTCTTTCTCACCTCGCAAGACGCCGAAGACGCCCGCATGCAGCTCGCACCGAGCTTTACCGACTGCTGGATCGAGACACTGCCGGTCGCCCTTTGAGCGCCAGTTCAGCGAACCCGAGACTCTAAGTGCGTGTTTGAGAAGTTGATCTGGGTCGGCGTGGTTACGTGATCTTGTGTGCCGGTTCGTGCAGGGTGGC
>NZ_BMRO01000033.1 GCF_014648675.1 Actinomadura livida | reverse complement strand
GCTTCTCCGGATCCCGTCCCGACCCCGCCCCCTGGAGACTCGCCGTCCCCTCGCATGATCACGGGACACGGCCTAGGGGCCCGGCCCCGTCGGGCATCCGTCGGGCGGCTGGGTAACCCATCACCCGAAGACGCTGCACACCCTGGCCGACATCGCCAACGACCTACGCGCCCGCAGCGAGCGGGTACGGCCCCTGAAAGACAGCTCGGACGCATCCCGCACCTGACACGGCGGTGGCATGACAGGCCGTATGAGACGGGCCCTGCCCACGAGCCTCGCGATCATCGCGGGGCTCGTCATCGTGGTCCTCTGCCTCCTCGTCCCGGTTCTCCTGCTGCTCCGGCTGGACGACGACGAGCTGGCGCGCTGGTCGGACATCGGGCAGGCGGTCAGTCCGGTCACGGTCTTCTTCTCCGGTACGGCCTCCTTGGCATCGCGGCCGCGCTCCTGATGCAGGGCCGCGAACTGCGGAACCAGCGGGAAGAGCTGAGGATGGCTCAGGAGGAGCAGGCACGTAGCAGCGAAGTCGCGATGCGTGAACTGCACACCGACCTGATCAAGATGGCCATCGAGGACAGTGAGCTCCGCTCGGTCTGGCCCGCTCCCGCCCCCGCCCCCGGCGAGCACACGACCCGCAAGGACCACTACTGCAACCTGATCCTCAACCTCCAAAAGGTCGCCTACGAGACCCGCACGATCGAGCTCCCCGAGCTCCGCAGCGCCCTGCGGTTCCTCATGACCAGCCCGGACATGCGCGCCTTCTGGTCCCGAAGCCGCCCATCCCGCGTCTCCATCACCGACGGCGACGACACCGAGGACACCTTCACGGCCGAGGTCGACGCCGCGTACACCGACACCATCGCCCCGTAGGGCACGGACGTGCGCGGCCTGTGCCTGCTGCGCCCGTAGGGCGACCTGTTCCGGGAGTCGCGCCGTGCCACCCCTGGCCGTTCTCGAACAGGGTGCCTTCGGCGACTGGATCGTGCCGCCAGCTCCCTGGATCGCCGACGTGCACCGCACGGCCTTCACCCACGGCCCGGAGCGCACAACGCAATGAGCCCCCGACCCGCACCGGGCCGAGGGCTCGCAACACCAGGGGGATGAGTCAGGGCAGGTCGTGCTCTCCGCGCTTTACACGCCGGGCGAACACCTGCCAGTCCGCGCGCCCGAACACCAGGTGAGGCGCCTCGGCGGCCTTGGAGTCACGCACACCGATCTGTCCTTCGAGGTGCGCAACCTCCACGCAGTCGCTCTGGCCGGACGTACTTCCGCTGTGGCTGGCCTTGCGCCAAACGGGAGTCATTGAAGGCCCTCCATAATCCGCTTGATCAGCTCGATCGAGGCATCGACGGGCAGCGCCCGATCGCTGATGCGGTCGAACCTCAGCCGAAACGAGCGAACCTCTGTCCCGTCCATGACCAGTCTTCCACCTCCACAGGCTTCGGTGTAGGCGACCTCGGAGTGGGCGACTGTCATGATCTTGAAGGAGCCGTCACGTCCCATGTGCGCGCCTACGCATCTGGGAACGATGCGAAAGGTGATGTTCGGGTGTTGAGCTCGCTCCAACAGGGTGGCGAGTTGTGCACGCATGATCTCAGGAGCGCCGACCGGCTGTTCGATCACGCCTTGATCGAGGAAGACGCGCATGACGGGACCTGGATCACGGTTCAGCACCTCCTGACGCTTCATCCGTAGCGCGAGGTGTGCGTCGATGTCATGTAGCCCTGCCGCCTCGAACATGGCGCGGGCGTAGTCCTCCGACTGGAACAGACCCGGTATCCAGGACAGCTCCCAGATCCTCAGCTCCGAGGCGCGTAGCTCCATCTCGGCGTGGGCTTTAAACCACTCGGTGTCATGTCCTGCAATGGCGAAACCCACCAGAAAAGCGAACAAACCCCCGGTTTGCCACTCTCGGTCGAGCAGCCTCGCGTGCTTGACCTGAAGCTTCATTCCGCCGGATTCAAGGCGCGAAACACTCGACCTATCAAGATCGAGAAAGTCCGCCAGCTTCGATCCGGACATTTTGCGCTCTTCGCGGTGTCTTCGCAGCTGAACCGCTATGAGGTCCCATAGCGAACCAGCTGGATCGAGCGAATCTCGGGCACTCATACCAGCTCCCCGTTGTTGTTTTTTCTGAACGAACGTAGCGAAGATAACTCGTCGTGTTCATGCTTGTCCTGGGAAGACGCAAAGACGCAAAGACGCGGAGGTCGAGTCATGAACGCGAAATACGATCTTGAAGATCAAGAGATTGATCGTCTTCGCAATGAATTCACGGGGCACCGGATCTGGCGGGCGGTTCGCTGGGATGGCCGGCTGGGCGACTGGGTGGCCAGCCTTCATGACCCTGCCTCTGGTGTCGATCCCACGGTGATCTGTTCGAGCCCCGAAGAACTGCGCGCCGCCCTGCGCCGCGAGGCCGAGCGCGCCGCTGTGCGCAGGGGGCTCCGGTGAGGAAACAGCCACACCCCACGCGGGCTGGCCACCGGAGGGGACCGCATCCCCCAACGCGGTCCCAAGGGAGGTGAGAGCGGCGCGGCGTCCGGTGAGCGTCCCCCCGGGCGCACCGGCCGCGCCGCTCCACCGCCCGCCCGAGCCTCCAGAGAAGCAGTGGGCCGCCACCTCAACCGAACAGCCGACGCGCCAGACCATCACTGCCCAGATCGAGGCGCACTTCCCCGGTGTCCACTGCTGGTGGGGCCTTCGTACGTGCCGCTGGTGGGCCTACGTCCCCACCGCACAGGGTGGCCGTCTACTGGAGGCCACCACGCCGAACGCCCTGTTCGCACAGGTCGCACGGGCCATGCAGAGACCTGGGGAGGGGCTGTGGAAGGCGAACCGATGACTCACTGGATTCCGCTCGAGGTCTGCGCGGGCATCGTTGAGGAGGCGATCCGAGAGACACTCGACGACCGCTTCTTCAACGGCACTGTCGAGGAGATCCAGCACACGGCGCGCCGCAGGGTCGAGGAACTGTGGGCGGAGCTGGAGGAGGTTGACGCAACCCCCTGACCTCTTCAGGCCGAACGTTCTTACTGCTACCACGTGGTTCTGATACGAGCCGCCACTACCCTGTGCACCTGTAGCCCCCAGAGTTCACAGCGGATCGGACGGCACTACGTGATCGATCGCAAGGCCCTGCTGACCGACCTGAAGAAGCAGGTCCAGGCGCTTGAGAAGGACCTGACACAGCAGGTCAAGGAGCTTTCCGAGACGAAGGCCCGTCTTCGGGCGGAGTACGACCAGGCATTCAAGCTCGGCCGGACGGCCGCCACTTGGAACTCTTGGCTGGACGAGCGCATCACGCAGGTAGCGGTGGCCTGGGTACTCGGCACGGTATTCGTCCGCTTCTGCGAAGACAATCGCCTCATCCCTGAGCCCTACCTTGCCGCCCCGGAGGCCGACCGTCACGACCTCGCTCGCGTCCGCTACGAGGCGTACGTTGAGCAGGACGACGACCCGACCTACCGTGGCTGGCTGGAACGTGCCTTCGCGGAACTCGGCGAGGGCCAGGCCGGCAAGCTCCTCTTCGACCCTGCCCACAACGCTCTCTTCCAGATTCCGATCAGCCACGACGCCGCAGGCGCCCTCACCAACTTCTGGAAGACCCGGGACGAAGAGGTCTCCCTCGTCCACGACTTCACCGACCCACTGAACGACGATGGCACCGAGGGATGGGACACCCGCTTCCTCGGCGACCTTTACCAGGACCTCTCGGAGACGGCACGAGAGCGATACGCCCTCCTCCAGACCCCTGAGTTCGTCGAAGAGTTCATCCTCGACCGAACCATGGACCCGGCGATCCGCGAGTTCGGATACGAAGAACTCAAAATGATTGACCCCACCTGCGGCTCGGGCCACTTCGTCCTCGGAGCCTTCCGCCGCCTGGTCCGCCTCTGGAACGACCGCCAGCCTGGCCGCGACCTCCACGAGTGCGTCCGTGCGGCCCTCGACTCTGTCCACGGCGTGGACATCAACCCCTTCGCCATCGCTATTGCCCGCTTCCGCCTACTGGTCGCCGCAATGGCCGCCGCCAGTGTAGGCACCCTGGCCGAGGCCGCTCAATACGAATGGCCCATCCACCTTGCCATCGGCGACTCGTTGATTAGGGCACGTCAGCTCGAATTTAGTTTGGATGGCGAGGTGGCAGGCGATTCTCTGGCTGAATTCTCATACGCTACCGAGGATGTTCACGAATATCAGCAAATTCTTGAGATGGGCAGATATCACGTCGTCGTTGGAAACCCTCCTTACATTACCGTTAGAGACAGGAGTATCAATAAGCTCTATCGCGACCTCTATTCTGCCTGCTCGGGAACGTATGCACTAACAGTTCCATTTGCGCAGCGTTTCTTTGAATTGGCTAAGCGAGGCAAAGTAGGCGGCGATGGGTACGGTCTGGTTGGGCAAATTACGTCAAACTCCTTTCTCAAGCGCGAGTTCGGCGCCAAGCTCATCGAGGACTACTTCGCACACAAGGTCGAGCTAACCGAAGTGGTCGACTTGTCCGGTGCCTACATTCCAGGTCACGGCACCCCGACAGTGATTCTTATCGGGACTCGACGTTCAGGCTCCGATCGGTTGAACACAGTTCGCACAATCCGAAGTATCCGAGGCGAGCCTGCTGCGCCAGAAGCAGGGAAGCCTGGCCCAGTTTGGTCCGCAATTGTTGATCAAATCAACAGGCCGGGATCCATCAGTGAGTGGGTCTCGTGTGGCGACCTGGGACGTGAGCGCTACTTCGCCAGGCAGCCTTGGATTCTTGCTGACGGGGGCCTGGAGATGGTCGAAAGGATAGGTTCCGCGAGTGGCCTCGTCCTAAAGGACAAGATTGCCCCTCCCGTGGGAAGAGCCATTCGAGCGGGTGCAGATGATGCATATATCCGACCGCAGCGAAGCAGCTATCGAACAGACGTAGACCGCAGCTGCCTTCGCCCGCTCATGGTTGGGGAGGTGGTCCGAGACTGGGGTGCCGAGCCCGAAGAGCTTATCTTGTTTCCCTATGCAGAGAAAATCTCTCAAAGTGCCTTGAAGAGAGAGCTCTGGTTTTTTCGCCGAACCCTCGAAGTGCGGCGCACTTTTCAGGGCGACATGGCTGATGCGGGTCTCAATTGGTGGGACTATATGCAATATACTGCATCGGCATACACTACGCCCCTATCGATTGGCTTTGCTTTTGTGGCAACGCACAATCATTTTATGCTTGATCGAGGCGGAAGGGTGTTCAAACAGTCCGCTCCAGTGATCAAGCTGCACGAAGGGGCGGAAGAAAAAGATCATCGGCGCCTACTTGGCCTGCTCAACAGTTCTACTGCCTGCTTCTGGCTCAAGATGGTGAGTCACGATAAGGGCAGTCAGGGAGTAAATGAGGGCTTTAAAGCCCTAGCCTGGGAACGATTCTTCGAGTTTACAGGCACGAAGCTGCAAGAGTTCCCGCTTCCCAACGCGTACCCAACTAAGCTTGCGACCAAGATGGATGAACTCGCGCAGAAAGTGTCCGCGATTATGCCATCCACAATTGCCGATTCCACCTCTCCCGAGCTCGCAGTTCTTCGAGAGGCGAAGATGAGGTGGGAGTCCACTCGGGCCCAGATGATCGCTCTGCAAGAGGAGTTGGACTGGCAGGTCTACTCGATCTACGGGCTTCATCCGGAGGACCTTCGCGCTCCCGAGGAGGACGTTCCCGAGCTTGCCCTTGGGGAGCGGGCGTTCGAGATTGTGCTTGCTCGGCGGGTGGCCAAGGGGGAGGCGTCCGACGAGTGGTTCAAGCGGCACGGGTCCACGCCGATCACGGAGATTCCGTCGCACTGGCCGGAGTCCTACAAGCAGGTCGTCCAGAAGCGGATCGACGCCATCGAGACCTCGCGCGCTATCGGGATGATCGAGCGGCCTGAGTACAAGCGGCGGTGGGCCACCGAGGGGTGGGACGCTCTTCAGGAGAAGGCGCTGCGATCCTGGTTGCTGGACCAGATCGAAAAGCGGGAGCACTGGTTCGACGCGAACGACATGCCGATTCTCGTCTCGCTCTCGCGTCTGATCAGCGTGCTCTCGCAGGACGACGACTTCGTGTCCGTGGCGAACCTGTACCGGCCTCGCGAGGAGCTCGCGAAGGTCGTCGCCGACCTCATGGCCGATGAGCACGTTCCGTTCCTGCCGCAGCTTCGCTACAAGCCGTCCGGGCTCAGGAAGCGGGCCGACTGGGAGCACGTCTGGGACCTCCAGAGGCAGGAGGACGCCGCGCCTGACGCGCCTGCCAAGCGGAGGATCCGGCACTCTATCCCCACCCCGCCCAAGTACAGCTCGGCCGATTTCCTCAAGCCTTCGTACTGGCGGGCGCGCGGCAAGCTCGACGTGCCGAAGGAGCGGTTCATCTCCTATCCGACGGCGCTCGGCGTCCAGCCGCAGCTCTTCGGCTGGGCCGGGTGGGACCACCGGGAGCAGGCGCAGGCGCTCGCGACCTACTTCACCACTCAATCCCTGTCGCGCGAAGAGATCGCGCCGTTCCTCGCAGGCCTGCTCGAACTTCAACCATGGCTGTACCAGTGGCACGATGAATTCCACGCACTTTACGGCGGCTCCCCGGCCGCGTTCTTCGACGGTTACCGGCAGCAGATCAGGGGCGAGCACGGCCTGACCGACGAGGATCTGCTCAATTGGCAGCCGGAGGTGCGGGCGCGAGGACGCAAGACCAAGAAGTAACGGGACGGCGGAAAGGCAGGGGAAGAACAGATGACACAGCGGCCGCCGCTGCTCCGCGACCTCATCACGATCAAGGAGTCGATCTCCACCTCGGACTACGTGCTGAGCCTCGCCGAGGCCACCACACCCGAGGGGGCCGAGCGCGCCCTTGAGAGCTACGTGCTCACCGAGCGCCTCCGGGGCAACTTCACCGAGGCGCTCGACCTCATCAAGGCGGCGGTGGACGGCCACACGTCCAAGGCCGCCTACCTGCACGGCTCGTTCGGTTCCGGTAAGTCGCACTTCATGGCGGTGCTGTACGCGTTCCTGTCCCGCCACCAGAAGGTGTGGGGCAACCGTGACTTCGACAGAGTCCTGACACGGCACGAGTGGGTCCAGACCGACGGCAAGAAGTTCCTGCTGGTGCCGTACCACATGCTCGGCGCGCAGTCCTTGGAGCAGCGGGTGCTCGGCCGCTACGTCGAGTACGTCAAGAAGCTGCACCCGGACGCGCCCATCCCGCAGGTGTACAAGACCGACGCGCTGTTCGACGACATCCGCGGCCTGCGCGCCAGCATGGGCGACGACGCCGTCCTCAACGGCCTCGGCGGAACCGACGACGGCGCGGACGGCGAAGACGAATGGGGCGAGTCGTTCGCGTGGACCGCGGACCTGCTCGACCAGGCCCTGACCGCGGAGGAGTCGCACGAGGAGGGTGTCGCGCTCGACCTGCTGAACCCCTCCACCCCGGCGGAGCTGCGCGCCAAACTCGTCCAGGACGCCTCCACCCACCTTCTTCCCGGGTTCGGCAGGAAGGCCGCCGAGGACGAGCACGGTTTCATCTCGCTCGACGCCGGCCTGTCCGTGATCGCCGAGCACGCCAAGGCCCTCGGCTACGACGGGCTGATCCTGTTCCTGGACGAGCTGGTGCTGTGGCTGGCGACCCTCATCCACGACCAGCGGCTCGTGGCCCGCGAAGCCGGGAAGATCACGAACTTCGTGGAGGGCGGGGACGCGCGGCGCGCCGTCCCGATCGTGTCGTTCATCGCCCGCCAGCGCGACCTGCGCGAACTGGTCGGCGAGGAGGTGTCCGGGGCGGCCGAGGCGGCCATCCAGGACACGCTGAACCTGGCGTCCGGCCGGTTCGACCGGATCACCCTGGAAGACCGGAACCTGCCGCAGATCGCGCACGCGCGGCTCCTGGCCCCCATCGGCGGGCCGAACGGGGCCGCCGCACAGGAGATCAACACCGCGTTCGAGAAGACGAAGGCGCTCGGCCCGAACATCTGGGACACGCTCCTCGGCTCCGACAAGAGCACCACCGGTGCCGACGAGGAGTCGTTCCGGCTGACCTATCCGTTCTCACCGGCCTTCATGGACACGCTCGTCCACATCTCCTCGGCGCTCCAGCGGTCCCGGACCGGGCTGAAGCTGATGGGCGAGCTGCTGGCCGCGAACCGCGAGCACCTGCGGCTCGGTGACCTGATCGCGGTCGGCGACCTCTACCCGGTGATCGCCAAGGGTGGCGACAAGCCGTTCGTCGACGACCTGAAGGTCGTCTTCGCCGCCGCAGACAAGCTCTACAAGACGAAACTTCGTCCGTTCCTGCTGGGTACCCATGACGTCACCGAGGACGACGTCCAGCAGTACCTCCACGACCCCGACCAGGTGACCGACAGGCAGCTCGCGCAACGGTGCAGGCTGTTCGTCGGCGACAACCGGCTGATCTGCACGCTGCTGCTGTCGGCGCTCGCGCCGAGCGTGCCCGCGCTCAGCGACCTGACGTATCGGCGGCTCGCCGCGCTGAACCACGGCTCGGTCGTCGCGCCGATCCCGGGCAGCGAGGTCGGCATCATCAAGAACAAGGTCGACGAGTGGGCCGCCCGGTTCCCCGAGATCAAGACGATCGGCACCGACGCCAACCCGGGCGTCCGGCTGGAGCTGACGGGCGTGGACATCGACTCCGTCATCGCCAACGCCCGCGTCAACAACAACCGGGGGAACCGGGCCGCGCTGGCCCGCAGGCTGCTGACCGAGGAACTCGGCGTCGAACGCACCGACGACCGGCTCGGCAGCGATGAACTGCACCTGGTGTGGAAGGGCTCGCAGCGCACCCTTGAAGTCGTCTTCGGCAACGTCGCCGACGAGGACGAGCTGCCCGACCACGACCTGGTGCCGCAGATCGGGAACCGCTGGCGGATCGTCATCGACCTGCCGTTCGACGAGAGCAACTACGGCCCGGTCGAGGACGTCAACCGCATCCAGAAACTCCGGGAGAAGCAGGGCGAGGCGCCCCAGACCGTGGCGTGGCTGCCCACGCACCTGTCCGCGCAGCGCTACGAGGATTTCGAACGCCTCGTCGTCATCGACAGGGCACTCGCCGACGACCAGCGGTTTGAGACCCAGTACGCCGGTCATCTCAACGCTGATAGCCGGGAAGGCGCCAAGCGGCTGCTGGAAAGCCAGCGCGACGCGCTGATCAAGCAGATCAAGGACGCCTTCAAGCAGGCATACGGGCTGAAGCCCAAGGACGCGACCAACGTCCAGATGGACTTCGACCAGCACTTCCAGCCGCTCCCCGGTGACCTGCCCGACCTGAAGGTGCAGTTCGGGCAGTCGATGCACGCCGCGATCAGGCACATCGCGGGCCGGCTGCTGGGATCCCAGTTCCCGGGTCACCCCGACCTCGACCCGACCGGCAACGGCACCCCGGTGAAGCTGTCCGACGCCAGGACCGTCTTCGGGTACGTGCGGTCGGCGGCCGAAGCTCGTGACCACCAGGTCGAGGTCCCCGCCAAGGACCGCAAGCTGATGGCGCGCCTGGTCGAACCGCTGCGCCTCGGCACGCAGCGGGAGGCGTACTTCAGGCTGTCGCACGAGTGGTCCGACCACTTCATGCTGGCGGCGAAGAACGACGGGGTCACCGGTGACCTCAGCCTCATCAAGCTGCTGGACTGGATCGACCGGCCGCGGTCGCGCGGGCTGGACACGTTCCTGGCGAACCTGATCGTCGCCGCGTTCGCCGAGATCAACGACCGGGTCTGGGTGCGCGGCGGCGTCCCGCTCAACCCGCCGCCGGAACTGCACCAGATCAAGGACGGGGACGCGCTGCGCACCCAGCCGCTGCCGAGCGAGCAGGACTGGACGACGGCCTCCGAACGGTTCCACGCGATCTTCGGCAGGCCCGCGCCGACGCTGCGCCGCGGCCGGATGGTGAACCAGTTCGCCCGGCAGATCACCGAGGAGGCGGACAGGCACCGCATCGCGGCGGAGAACCTGGTCCGGCAGTTGGAGGAGCATGCCGCCTTCCTCCGCCTGGACGACACCGACGACGGAGGGCGGCTCCAGATCGCACGCCGCTCGGTGGACCTGCTGAAGACCTTTCAGAGCGCCGGTCACAGCAGCGCGGGCGCCAAGAAGACCGTGGAAGCCCTAGCCCGTTTCGACCTGGGCGGGGTGAACGCCGATCGGTACGGGACGTCCATCAAGCGTGCGGGCGAGGTCGCCGAGGCGCTCGTGGGCGCGGCCTGGGATGTCATCCGCCTCGCAGAAGGGCAGCGCCCCGACGGCGAGGCCCTGCTGGAATCGCTGCGCAATGTCGCCCGCGTCGACGAGCGGACCGCCGGTCTCGCCGACGCGCTCCACAAGGCCCGTGCGGACGTCACCGAGCTTCTCAGGAAGAACCGGCCCCTCCCCCCGGAGCCCGGGCCGGACCCACAACCCGGACCGGACAAGCCCGATGACGTCGACCTTGGGCGCGACTCCAGCCATCCCCCCGTCCCGGGCGGCGGCGAGCAAGGACCGACCGGCGGCGCGCCCGGCGTGGCCCGGACGGGCACCCGGCGGATATTGGCGTCCCGGGCGGCGTCCGAGCTGAACGACGAACTCGGGAAGCTGCCCGCCGGCACGACCGTCGAGATTACTTGGCGGGTCGTGGACTGATGCCCGTCACCACCGGCGCCATCGGGAACGGTGCGATGCGGCTCACCGCCGCGACCGTCACCCAGTACCTGGTGGGTCGCAAAAGGCTCAACGAGAATCCCAAGCGGCGGGTCCTGCTGCTGCGCGCCGTCCCCGCGTGGGAGGGAGCCGACGAGCTGTCCTGGGGCACTGGGCAGGCGGCTCGGGTCGTTCCCGCGCCCTCACCGCTCGCGATCCACGAACTGGTGTTGGAGCATCTCGCGCCGGGCGCGGAGGGGCCAGAGGTGCTCGTGGTGCTGACCGACCGGGAGGAGAACGAACTCGACCCGGCGATCCTCGCCCGTGTGCATCGGCAGCGCGTCGAGATCGTCGACAACTGGAACCTCGTCCTTGAGATGTTCGGCGCGGAGCAACGTGATCCGCGGCTGCGTGAGGAGAGCTGGGCGGCCGAGGCGCTGCTGGACGCCACCCCGCCCGGCGGCTGGCCCGAGCTGGGGGGTGGCATCCTGTCCCGGGGCACTGCGCTGTCGCTTTTGGCCCTGCGGCGGCTGCGGCTCGGCCGCTACGCCACCGAAACCCCCGACGACGCCTCTGGGACCGACCCGTCCGCCGGCGGCCTCGACACCCGCCTGCTGCTGCGCTGGTCGCTCGAACCGAGCGGACCTGACCGGTTGAAGGCTCTGCGCGGCCCCGAACGCCAGGGGCTGATCACCTTCCTGAGCGAGGCGGAGCAGGCCGGACCCGCCGGACGCATCCTCTTCGCGCTCGTCGAAGCCGACCACGGTCCCGACGCGGTGCCGTTCGGCCTGCTCTGCGCCGCCCTGTGGGGGGATGCCCCCGCCGATGGGGACACGTACCGCGCGCGAGGGCGCATCGAACGCTGGCTCGGCGACCCGCCGCCCGCGACCGGGCAGGCCCTGGACACCTTCCTGAGCGCGTTCGGCCGCTCCTGCCAGGAATTCGTCACCGCCCTGCTCGCCACTGGCGACACCGACGACGGTGAGGCCGGGCGTGCGGCCAGGCGGACCACCCGCCAGATTCTCAGCCGGGCCTCCGAACTCTCCCGGCAGTTCGGTATCGAGCCGCAGGCGCGGTACAGCACCGTCCTTTCCGAAGGGTTGAGCGAGCGCTTCACCTCCCTGGGCCATGCACTGCGGGCAACCGATCTCGATGTGGTTATTTCGGCTCTGGCCGCCGTAGAGAACCACGAATTGGCCAGGGACCACGATGCGCAGGTGCGGGTGAGACGTGCCTGGATGGCGACCCGGCTCGTCCATTGGCTCGCCACTGGCCCCACCGCGGAGATAACGACGGTCGCGGCGGGCCTCGACCGCCACGTGGCCGAGACCGGATGGGTTGACCAGGCCCTCGACCACATCGAGGCTGGAGGCGACCCTGACCCCGCCTTGAAGTCCGCCTACGACCTGATCGCCGAACGGGTGCGCGAGGCCCGCAAGGAGATCGACCGGTCCTTCGCCAAGGCGCTCGAGACGTGGACGGCGGCGGGCACCGACCCGGGGTCGATGCTGACCGTGGAGACGTTTCTGCCGCGCATCGTCAAGCCGGTGGTGACGGGCAAGTCGCAGTACCGCCTGCTGCTGCTGGTCCTGGACGGCATGAGCGCCGGGATCGCAGCGGAACTCGCCGAGGAGCTGCGCCGCAACTGGGCCGAGTACGACCCGATGCCCGAAGCGCCCGGTACGCCGCCCCGGCGTCGCGCCATGGCGGCGGCCCTGCCCACCGTGACGGCGATCTCGCGGACGTCCCTGTTCGCAGCCACCCTGATGAAGGGCAGCCAGGCCGACGAGAAACGGCTGTTCCCCCGGCACCGGTTCTGGGGCGGTGAGCCGGCCGCCGTCTTCCACAAAGACGACTTGCGCGGAGCTACCCCCGGCTCTCCGTTCAGTGAGGCGCTGACCGACGCCCTCGAACACGGGACGGGCCACATCGCAGTGGTGTTGAACACCATTGACGACCGCCTCATGAAAGAGCAGAAACTCGGCGACGCCACCTGGCGGCCGGAGCACATCGGCGAACTCAGGGAACTGCTGCGGGAGGCGGCCGAACGCGGCATGGCGGTGCTCCTCACCAGCGACCACGGGCATGTCGTGGACCGCCGCGGAGTCAGGATCGACGGTGTGGACGCCGCCTCGGCGCGGCACCGCCTACCAGGCGGGCCGGTCGCCGACGGAGAGGTCGCGCTGTCCGGGCCCCGGGTCGTGCGGGACGCGCCCGGCGGTGAGATCGTGGCGCTGTGGGACCGTGACCTGCGGTATTCGACGCAGCAGGCTGGCTACCACGGGGGCGCGGCGCTCGCCGAGTTCGCGATCCCCGTCCTGGCGTTCCTGACGTTCAACTCCACGCCCCCGAAGGGATGGCGGGAGCTGGGCGATCAGCGCCCCACCTGGTGGCGGCTGGAGACCGAAGAGACACAGGCCGAGCCCCTCAGCCCGCTGGCACAGGCTTCGGCCGAGCCGCCCGCGCCGCAGGCCCCGCCGACGGTCACGGTGAAGGAGTCGTCCGATGCGCTGTTCGAGCTGGAGGCCGAACGGCGCCACTCCCCGGAGCCGGTAGCCGCACCGCGGCCGGAACCCACTCCTGCGCCGGACGACCTCGCGACCGCGCTTCTTGCGTCGGAAACCTTCCGGCAGCAAATGGATTTGATGGCGCGCAAGCCTCCTCTTGGCAAGATCGAGGCGGCGGTGCGGGCGTTGCTGAACTCCGGGACGCTGCCCGTCACCGCCTTGGCGCAGCGGGTTGGAGAGCGGGCCACTCGTGCCGACGGCTTCGCCGCCGTGCTCGGCCAGCTGCTCAACTACGACGGCGTCCAAGTACTGGAAATTCTGCCCGACGGACGCACCCTGCGGCTGAACACCGCACTGCTGCGCGAGCAGTTCGATGTGCAGTGACAGGGTGATGGAACACTGGTGGGCGTGAGCACCGCACGTTCGAACCAGGTCAGCGCCGTCCGCCGGCGGGCCGTCATCGACGCGCTACGCCGCGGCGCGGTCCCGGAGAGCGGGCTGGACCTGCTGGCGACCGGGCTCGACCGGTTCGAGGCGGCGCTTGACGGGGAACTGGAAACCGTCGCGTCCGGCGGATCGGTGTTCAAGGCCGTCCGTGGTGAGTACGGGTCCGGCAAGACGTTCTTCACGCGGTGGCTCGGTGAACGTGCGAAACGCCGCAACTTCGCCGTCGCCGAGATCCAGATCTCCGAGACGGAGACGCCGCTGCACAAGCTGGAGACCGTCTACCGGCGACTCACCGAACGGTTGCACACCGCCAGCTTCCCGCCCAGCGCGCTGCGGCCGGTGGTGGACGCGTGGTTCTACGCACTGGAGGAGGACGTCCTGGCGTCCGGCGCGTCCGAAGAGGACCTCGCGGGTGAGGTCGACCGGCTGCTTACTGCGCGGCTCGCGGAGGTGTCGCGGCAGGCGTCCTCGTTCGCGACCGCGCTGCGCGGCTATCGGACCGCGCTCAGCGCCGGTGACGAGACCACGGCTGCCGCGGTGCTGGCTTGGCTCGGCGGGCAGCCGCACGTCGCCGCCGCGGTCCGGCACGCGGCGGGGGTACGCGGCAACCTTGACCACTTCGGCGCGCTCGGCTTCCTGCAAGGGCTCCTGACTGTGCTGCGAGATGGCGGGCATCCCGGCCTGCTCGTTGTCCTCGACGAAGTCGAGACGCTGCAGCGGGTCCGCTCCGACGTCCGGGACAAGGCCCTCAACGCGCTGCGTCAGCTCATCGACGAGGTGCACTCGGGCCGGTTCCCTGGCCTCTACCTCGTGATCACGGGGACACCCATGTTCTTTGACGGACGGCAGGGCGTGCAACGACTCGCGCCGCTCGCCCAACGGCTGGCCACCGACTTCACAACCGACCCGCGCTTCGACAACCCGCGAGCCGTCCAGGTTAGGCTGCCCGGCTTCACCCTAGAGTCGCTGACCGGGCTCGGCATCACCATCCGCGATCTCTACGCGACGGGTGCTGACGCCCCCGAACGGATTAAGGCGCTCGCCGACGACGCCTACATCGCCGACCTCGCCCGAGCGGTGGGCGGCGCGCTTGGCGGGAAGGTCGGTGTCGCGCCACGGCTGTTCCTCAAGAAGCTCGTCGGGGATGTCCTCGATCGCATCGATCAGTTCCCGGACTTCGATCCTCGCGTCCACTACAAGCTCACCGTCTCCGGCACCGAACTCACCGAGGTCGAACGGAACCTCACAGCGGACGACATCGACCTGGAAGTGTGATGGCACGGCTGCACCCGGTCGTCCTGCACCACATCGTCAACACGCTCGGATGGCCGGACCTGCGCCCCCTGCAACGCCGCGCTGTCGGACCGGTCCTCGACGGCGACGACGTGCTCTTGCTGGCCCCGACCGCGGGTGGCAAGACGGAGGCCGCGATCTTCCCGGTTCTTACCGCCATGGCCGAGCAAGAGTGGACCGGTATCTCGGTGCTCTACCTGTGCCCCCTCAAGGCCCTGCTCAACAACCTTGCCCCCCGCGTCGACCAGTACGCGCAATGGCTTGGCCGCAGCGCCGCCCCCTGGCACGGCGACACCCGCGAATCCGAGCGGCGGCGCATCCGTTTGAACACGCCGGACATCCTGCTGACCACGCCGGAGTCGCTGGAGTCCATGCTCATCAGCTACAAGACTGACCATGCCGAAGTGCTCGGCAAGATCCGTGCAGTGATCGTCGACGAGGTCCACGCCTTCGCTGGAGACGACCGCGGCTGGCACCTGCTCGCCGTCCTGGAACGACTCACCCGCGTCACCGGGAACCCCATCCAGAGGATCGGCCTGTCCGCGACCGTCGGCAACCCTCACCAACTGCTGACCTGGCTTCAAGGCGCGGGCGCCGGGATCCGCCCTGCCCAGGTCGTCGCCCCGGAGGCGACCGTTTCTGCGGCGGCTCCCGCCGCCCGTGTCGAACTCGACTACGTCGGTTCCATCGAGAACGCCGCCAAGGTCATCGCGTCACTGCACCTCGGCGAGAAACGCCTCGTCTTCTGCGACTCGCGAAGCCAAGTCGAGCAACTCGGCGCGGCCCTGCGCGCCCGCGACGTCACAACCTTCCTCTCCCACGCCTCACTGTCGGCCGACGAACGTCGCCGCTCTGAACAGGCGTTCGCCGAGGCCCGTGACTGCGTGATCGTCTCGACGTCCACCCTGGAGCTCGGCATCGACGTCGGTGACCTCGACCGTGTGATCCAAATTGACTCCCCAGCCAGCGTGGCTTCCTTCCTGCAACGCCTCGGACGTACTGGCCGTCGCCCCGGAGCCGAACGGTCCTGTCTGTTCCTCGCCACCAAGGAACGCGCGCTGCTCCAAGCGTCGGGACTGCTGCTGTTGTGGGGACGAGGCTGGGTCGAGGATGTTGCCGCCCCGCCGACACCTCGTCACCTGGTCGCGCAGCAGATCTTGGCCGTCGCGCTCCAGGAACATCGGCTCGGGAACAGGTTGTGGGCGGAGCAGTGGAACGGCCTGCCGCCATTCGACCGATCCGGCGAACCGATCCTGCGCCACCTGGTCGCGGAAGGCTTTCTCGACGAGGACGACGGCATGCTGTTCATCGGCCCCGAAACGGAAAAGCGGTTCGGCCACCGCCACTTCATGGATCTCACCGCGTCGTTCACGGCCCCACCACAGTTCACCGTCTTGTCGGGACGCGCGGAGATCGGCCGTACTGACCCGTCCGTGCTCACTGAGGACCGCCCTGGCCCCCGCCGCCTCCTCCTCGCCGGACGGACCTGGCAGGTCACCTACATCGACTGGAAGCGGCGCCGCTGCTTCGTCGAACCCGCCGAAGGCGGAGGTATCGCCAAATGGACGGCGGGCGGCATCGCGGGACTGTCGTTCGCCCTCACCCGAGCCATGCGCGACGTGCTGCTCGGCACTGACCCGCCCGTCACACTCACACGTAGGGCAAGCACGCGGTTGGAGCAGCTGCGGGTCGAGGAAGCGCCCGAGTCGGTACACCCGGCCGGCCCGGTTATCACCCGCGCAGGCACCGACGTCCGCTGGTGGACGTGGGCGGGATACCGCGCGAACGCCACATTGACCGCAACGCTCTCATCCGTGGCCGACCAGGTTCAGCGCCCTACGGACCTGTACGTAAGGCTCCGCGAGGATCTGACGCCTCACATGTGGAAGGCGGCGCGTGCTGAAGCACCACTCGTACTGCCTGAAGTCGATCCTCGGGCCGTCCGAGGCCTAAAGTTCTCGGTTGCTCTGCCCGCCCACCTCGCGGCCGCGACCGTGGCGGCCCGCCTCGCCGACCTCGACAGCGCCGAACAGGCGCTTGGCGAAGCCACTCGTTTCTCGGTAATTGACCGGAGCTGATCCGGTGACGCAGCTCTGGACGAGGCCGAACCAGCCCGAGAGCGTCGCGGCGGCTTCGCCTCTCGTGATTGTTCGACTCAACAATCAGAATCATGCTCAGGCGACAAGTACTGGCGAGTTGAAAAGAACGTTGACGGTCGAGAGGGTATAGCCTTTCGGTGGACTTTCCTAAGAACTGAATGTGACGCAACTCAGTGGCACGCCCCAACCCGCCCCAACATAGTAAGTGCGCCGACAGTATCGGTCGGCACATACGGCTGCTGAGCTTCTCAGAGGGCTGCAAGGTAGGACCGTGTCGCGACACGTTGTGGATTCATGGCAATCCACCGCACACACTTCTGTGGTGCGGGACCGGGCGCGGTCCTGAACGAGTTGATCGGAGGTGCAGTCACGAGCGAGGTACAGCACAACCAGCCACGCAAGCTGCAGCGACGTTCGCAGCTCGGCGGAGGACGCCGACGCGACCGTGAGATGAGGTTCCGAGTCAGCGACCAGGAGTACGAGGAAATCTGCGCGGCGGCCCAGCGAGCAGGAGCCGCCTACGGCACCTTTATTACACAGACCGTACAGGCAGCCATTCGCCAGCACGGACTAGGACTGCAACCAACCACGGAACTCTGCGAAGAACTGCGCAGCATCGCGCGACAGCTGAACCGAATTGGCGTAAACCTCAATCAGCTGACGCGCATAGCGAACGCGACAGGAGAGGTGCCTTGCGAACTGCCCGCCGCATTGTTGTATCTGGAAAACGTCCTCCGCAGAGTGGACACCTCGTCCGTTGAGATCGGCCGGCTCCTGCGTTGATCGGCAAAGTAACCCGCGGCCAGAGCCTCGCGAGGCTGCTGTCCTACCTCTACGGGCCTGGCAGCCGCAACGAGCACGTTGATCCCCACATCGTCGCTGGGTTCCGGCTCCCCATGGCCTTGGAACCCGGGCTCGACGCCAGAGGCGATCGGGACTTCCGCCACCTTGTCGGTGTCCTGACCTCCCCGCTCGACACTCTCCGGCACACGCCGCTGACCTTGCCGGTCTGGCAGTGCTCGATCCGAGCGGCTCCCGCAGATCGAACCCTGTCGGACGACGAATGGGCCGACATCGCCAAGGAGGTGATCCACCAGACTGGATTCGCTCCACGAGGTGACGACCAGGCATGCCGCTGGATCGCCGTACGGCACGCTGACGACCACATCCACTTGGCCGTCGTCCTGGCCCGCGAGGATGGACGCAACCCCAACGTCCACCGCGACTACTACAAGGTCGCCGACGCTTGTCACATCGTCGAGGAACGCTACGGCCTCACCCGAACCGCACCCGCCGACCGTACGGCAGCGCCCCGACCGACCCGGGCCGAGACAGAACTCACCGACCGTAAGAACTGGACGGAGCCACCTCGCACCACCCTTCGCCGGCGCGTGGCCAAGGCAGCCGCCGGTGCAGCAACCGAAGACGACTTCTTCGTCGCCCTCAGAGAGGCAGGAGTGCTGATCAAGACTCGCCAGAGTGTCCGTGCCCCCGGCGAGATCACCGGCTATGCCGTCGCGCTCCCACACCACACGAATCAGGATGGCCAACCGGTCTGGTTCTCCGGCGGGAAACTCGCCGCCAACCTCACCCTTCCCAAACTCCGTCACCGCTGGTCAGCCCCACCACATGCACCTTCCTTTGACCATCGAAAACTCAGGCGATACAGC
>NZ_BMRO01000032.1 GCF_014648675.1 Actinomadura livida | reverse complement strand
CAGGGAGGGGCGGCGTCTCACCTCAAAATCTGACCGGTGTGGCATACACGTGCCGCAAGAGATGTGCACCGACCCGCAAGTCGCCCCTGACCGGGGCGCTTGGCACCGCGGGCAGGCCGTGCTGGGCACTGACGAGGAGGCCGCCGCCGAGCTGGAGCGCTCGGCCGGGCGGGTGTCGGTGTCCAGGCGCAGGTGCAGGTTGAGAAGGACGAGGTCGACGGAACGGTGACGGCCGGGCCCTGCAACACGCACGGATCGAGTTACTGCGCGCCCAGATCGCCTTCCACCTGACGCGGGGCAGCGACACGTCGGGGATGTGTCCCGACGGGCTGAGCACCCCCATCAGAACACTCACATGCACTTTGTCTCACCGGGGCTGGCGTGGAGCCCTTCGGCGAGGCGCGGCACTGGTAAGAGAAACGCCTCCACGTCGCGGCGGGTCAGCGCGCCTACGGCGACATCGGCGAGAGCGTGTTTCTCCTCACCAGCGCCGGGGCGTCCGAGCACGCGGCCGCGGCAGGACCAGTGACCGGCGTGCGCGATGGACCAGGGCATCCGGCACCTCGGCGCCGGACTCGCATCGCCGGCTGCAATGACAGTCACGCCGCCGATGACAGAAACGTCGCTTATGTGACATACGGAAATCCTGGGCAATACCCACCTCTTCAAGGCGAGTCTAAATAAACACCCCCATTAGCAAACGGCTCACCGTTCTCACCCTTGGCGCCCCGGCGATTGAAGCCGATCTCCGGCCACTTCAACCCGTTTTCCGAAAGGTACGAGGACGCGGAAGATCACTACGGTGAGCCAGTAGCGGCCGGGCTTATATGGATAGCGACCCCAACTAGCTACGAGGTCTCAATATTGTCACCTCGAACCGTAATCACGAACTGTGAATGTTCGATAATATTGAGCCATGTGTTCGAGGAGATTCGATCTGGCGGCGATGTCCAGCAGTGAGCTGGTGGGCATGGCGGCTGCGATCGCGTCCGAACTCGCTCGGCGTCCGGCACCCGACTCTCCAGCCGCGTGCATGCAGGACGCCGAGACCCTCGCCCACACGACCGACCTGCACGAAAGCGTCCTAGCCGGGTTGATCGGACGGGTGGACGCATCAGGAGAAGTGCGCCGCTGGGGCTTCTCGTCAGTGCGAAACTGGCTGCGGACCCGACTGGGCATGCGGGAGGCCCGCGCCAAGGAGCGCATCGCCCTCGCCCGCGAACGGCACCGACTTCCCCAGGTCGCCGAACGTCTTGCGGCCGGGAGGTTGTCCTACGGGTACGCCGCCACCGTGGCCGGTGCCGTGGCCCGCCTGAACGACGAGGACTGCGCCAAGGCCGAAGAGATCCTGCTCGACCTGGCCGGACAGGGGTTCTCCGCCGGAAAGGTCGCCGCGTTCGGCAACCGGATCACCGACCTGATCGCCGAACGCGACGGCACCGACACCCCCGACCCCGATTCCCGGCGCGGATACGAACGCTCCTGGATCGACACCACCCGCTCCCTGGACGGTGGCCGTTACGTCAAGGGCTGGCTGAGTGCCGAGGACGCCGCCATCTGGGACGGCACCCTGGGCCCATTGGCCAAGCCCGCCGGAACCGACGACGACCGCGACCTCTCCGAACGCACGGCCGCCGCACTGGCGAGCGTCCTGTCGGGCGGACACAAGGCCACCAAGGTCACCGTGATCTGCGACCTCGACACCCTCACCGGCGGCAACACCCCCGCACGCCTAACCGACGGCACCCCCATCCCCGCCGAGCAGGCCCGCCGCATCGCCCTGGCCGCCGGAGTGTCGCCACTACTCCTCGGACGCGGCCACGTCCCCCTGTACCTCGGCCGCACCACCCGCTTCGCAACCCCGGCCCAGCGCCAGGTACTCGAAGCACTCAACCCAACATGCGCCGTGCAGGGCTGCGAAGTCCCCGGGACACTCTGCGAAGTCGACCACGTAGCCGGCTGGGCGCTAGGCCACACCTCCACCGACATCGACAACCTCACCCTGACCTGCGGATTCCACAACCGCTTCAAGGCCAGCAACCCCGACCAAATCGCCGTCACCCGACCCCAGAACGGCCGCTACACCTACCGCCTCCTACCTCCCGGCCATCCCCCACGTCCCGGCGACATCACCGACCGCCAACCACCACCACGCAGCACCCCACCCTCCTGGGACCAGCCCACACCCACCACTCCCCACCGACCGTCCCGCCAGCCACCCCACGATCCACGACACCGACCAAAAGCCCGCACCCCACGAACCAGAACCCCCACCCGAGGACCCCACCACCCCGCAGGCCCCTGACCACCCCCAAGCACTCCCAGCGTGATCGCCTCGGTAAGCGCCAGTGCGGCCGTTCGGAGTCACGAAAGAATGACGCCCGCCAAGCGGCGACCGTCGCAATCCGCCCCGCGCTCTCGCCAGAGTTGGCCGGTTGGCGTGGTGTGCCTGGACACACGCCGAGCAGCCATTGATCTACCTGGCCCCAGGCTCCACGATCTGCTGCATCTCGTGCGAAGCAAACGCCTCCGGCGGCGGCGTCCCAGCCCACTTCCGGCAATGCGTCCGAACGTTGATGCCACTGCCAGCACTGCCTACTTCCGCGCCGAGCTTGTTCTGGCTCGCTCTCTCGGCTGACTGGTGCGCCGCCGCTCACCAGTACGCCATTGCAGTAACGGCGCGTGTCCAGGTGGTGGTCTGCGCTGGGGGTAGTTCGCGGGTGGAGCGCCCCTGCCCCGGACTGATACCGACTGCTTTCGAAGGCCCCTCACTTCGTCGAGCGAGAGGCGCTCTTGGACGCGGCCACGCTTGAGGAGGTCGTCGGCGGGTTCGTTAGGGATCGGTGCCGTTGCGGCAGGCGGGTAGCCGTAGGGGACGGTGCCTGAGGGTGTCCGAATGTGGCGATGGGGCGGTGGCTCGTGGGGGTGGGGCGGAACAATCGGTGGACGGCGGGTTGTCGCCTGTCCTGGGGCGGGCGCGGTGGGAGGCGTTATGAGCGATGGGGGCGGTCGGCGGCGGCAGGCGGTCGCGGCGGGTGCGGGTGTGGGTGTCGGCGCGGTGGTGAACGTGGTCACCGGGATGTTGACGCAGCAGTGGGACCTGGCGTGGCTGGCTGCGGCGGGGGCGTTCGTGGTGGTCGGCGGCGTCCTGCTGGGCTGGCTGACGTACCGGGCGACACCGGACCCGGAACCGGCCCGTCCGACGCCGGTGTCGGCGTCCGGTCCCGGTTCGATCGGTGCCGGCGGCTCGGTGACCGGGGCAACGACCACGGTGACGCAGCCGGACACGGGGCAGCCCACGCCTGCACCGCCCGACGCGGGGGACGGGGTCAGCGCGTCGGGACCGGGGTCGATCGCCGCCGGCGGCGACGTCAAGGACTCCCACACCAAGGTCACTCGGGACGACCCGGCGACATCATGACGCGAGCCCCGGGCGTCCCCGCGGCCGGTGCGGCGGACCAGGAACCGGAACGAGAACCGGGACCGCGACCAGAACCGGGGCCGGGACGGGGACCGCGGGAGGTTGATGCCTCGGGGGCTGGGGCCATCGCCGCCGGGCGCGATGTCATCGGCTCGTCCACACACGTGTATCAGGCGGCGCCCCTTCCGCGGGCCGATGAGGTGGATCCGCCGCCAGGGGCGTCGTCGGCCCTGCCGGCACGGACGGTGCGGTTCGTCGGACGCGGCGGGAAGTTAGCCGAGTTGGACGCCGTGCTGGCGGCGGGCGGGGCGGTGGTGCAGGGGGTCCACGGGCTGGGCGGGTGGCCAAGAGCACGCTGGCCACGCAGTGGGCGCATCAGCACGCCGCCGACCACACGCTGACCTGGTGGATCACCGCCGACTCAGAGGAGAACGTCACCGCCGGACTGGCCGAGCTGGCCGGGATGCTCGTGCCGGAGATGACCCGCGCCACCCCGGCTGCGGTGCCGCTGAGGAACGGGCGGCCTGGGCTCGGCGATGGCTTGCCACCCACAACGGCTGGCTGGTGGTTGCTCGACAACCTCACCCGTCCCGCCGATGCGGCCGCGCTGGTGAACGGCGCCCCGGGCGGACGATTCCTGATCACCAGTCGACTGCGGGAGGGCTGGCATGACCTCGTCCCCGCGGTGATCGAGCTGGACGTGCTCAGCCCGTCCGAAGCGCAGGAGCTGCTGGCCGGTATCGTCACCGCGGGCCGGACGACCGCCGACCTGACCGGCGCCGCAGAGCTTTGCGCCGAGTTGGGGCATCTGCCGCTGGCGGTCACGCAGGCCAGCGCCTACATCCGCCAGACGCGCCTGTCCCCGGACGACTGTCTAGGGCTGCTGCGCGCCGACCCCGCGACGATGTACGACGAGGCCGGAAGCGGCGCCGACGGGGAACGCACCATCGCCCGGATCTGGCGCCTCACCCCGACCCCTCTCGCCGAGACCAAGCCGCTGACCGGGGACGTGCTGCGCGTGCTGGCGTGGTGGGCACCCGAGGACATCCCCCGCAGCCTCCTCGCCCGCTCGCCGAGCCCGTCCAACTCACCACGACGCTGGGCGACCTGGCCGCCTACAGCATGATCACCCTGGACGCCAGCGCCGTCACCGTGCACCGCCTGGTCCAAGCCGTCGCCCGGACCCCCGACTCCCGCACTGTCGCGGAGGACGGCGACCCCCATCGCCAGCCCGCCGACGTCCATGCCGCCCGCGATGAAGCCACCGACCTACTCAACGAGGCCCGCCCCGCTACCACCGATGACCCGGCCGAATGGGCCCACATGGCACCGCCTGCTGCCACGCATCGACGCCCTCGCCGAACACACTGACCCCGACACCGCCACCGACACCGCCACGACCAGCCTCCTGCTGGACCGCCTCGCCTCTTTCCTCCAGGGCCAGGGCGCGCTGGCCCACGCCATCGGCTACTTCGAAGGCGCACTGAGCGGCTCCCAGCGCCTCCATGGGCCCGACCACCCCGACACCCTGACCTCCCGCAACAACCTCGCCTATGCCCTCGAGTCGGCCGGAGACCTCAACCGCGCAATCTCGTTGCACGAGCAACGCTGGCCGACTTAGAGCGGGTCATGGGCAGCGACCACCCCTTCACCTTGACCACCCGAAACAACCTCGCCTACGCCTACCAGGTAGCCGGGGACCTCGGCCGCGCGATACCGCTATACGGGGCCACCTTGGCCGACTGCGAGCGGGTGCTCAGTCCCCAGCACCCGCTCACCGGAACGGTGCAGGCGAATTTGGAGGCGGCTCGCCGGTAGGGCGGTCGGGGGAACGTGTGTCCAAGTGGGTTGGTCGGTGGCGACTGTATTGCGTTGCAGCGAGGTCTTCGGGGGCAGGGCGGCGCCATTCGTCGGTCTTTGCCGCCGGTGGACGGGGGCGCCGCCTCTGCTCCTAAAGTGATCTGTTCGGCGAGATGGGACGGCGAGGGCCTGACCGGGAACTCTAAGGGTTGGTTTGCTGGGTGAAGCGTTGGGATTGGCCTTCGTGGATGTCGGTTACCCATTCCCAGCCAGGTTTAGCGGAGGGGCCGAGGCGAGGGTCGCTGGGGGGTTGGGCGTCGCGTAGGGCGTGTACGTAGGCTCGGTCCTGGTTGATGCGTGTGCGTATCTGGTCGACTTGGGCGACGGAGCCGTGACCTGGGATTAGGACTTCAGCGTCGTTCGATGCTTCTTCTAGTAGGCGCAGGCCTACGAGGTACTCCTCGATCGGGTCGTTGGTGCCGTCCGGGTCGTTGAGCATCGGGATGAAGACGTCGGAGAGCATGTCGCCGGCTACGAGGACGCCGTGTTCCTCGATCAGCAGTGCCGCATGGCCCGGAGCATGTGCAGGATGCTCGATGATCCGGACCATAGGGCCGTCCCAGGGAATCTGCGCAGTTTCGGCTGGGAGATCAGTAAGCAGACCGAAGAGGTCTAGTGGTGTTTCGTCGGCGATTTCGGGCGGCAATCCCTCCGCGACCCGCGCCTTCCAGTCGGGGTTCGATCGCAGATCTCGCATGGAGGCCGCACAGCGGGCTGTGCCGTAGCGGGGTACTTCGCCGAGATCGGCGTGCCAGAGGACGTGGTCCCAGTCGGGGTGCGTCGAGAAGCCCGCCACGACGGGCTGGCCCAGCTCGCGAAGGTCGTTGGCGAGGCAGGCCATTTCGTCGCCTGTTATTCCGGCGTCGACGAGCAGCGCACCTGCTCGTCCCTGCACCACGACAGCGTTGTTCAGAAGCAACGCGCTCTGGTGGACCAGCACGCCCTCCGCCACCTGCGTCAGCATGGGGCTCCTACCGCTTGTAGTTTGCAACCACTTGGGGAGACCGTAGTGGCCGGCAGTTGCAGATTGCAAGCACTGTGGGTCAAGGTGCAGGACTGCGCTTTCGTATGGAGTTGCTCGGACCAGGCCCTCACCGCGCTCTGCCTGGAGTCCTGGACGAGCTGCGTCATTCAGACCGAGCGTGCGTCGCCTACGCAGTGTGGGACGGGGTCAGGCCAGGGCGGCGGGTAGGAGGGTGAAGGCGGCGATGATGATGGCGACGCGGACGTAGTGGAAGCGGTCCCAACGGCTTATCTGCTGCTTCCAGTCGTCGGGCCGGTTGTCGGGGGTCCACGTCTTGCCCTGGTTGTTGATCGGGACGAGCAGGAGGAGCGACATGATCACGCTGACGATCAGCAGCGCGGCGGCGGTGATGACGAGGCCGGTGCCTGGGTCGCCCCAGCCGGCGATCGCCCAGATTGCGGCGAGGACGAGGGAGGTGATGTACCAGACCGGCATCACGGCGCCGAGCATCCGACCCCCGTGGGCCCGGCCGCGCAGGGCGCAGTCGTCGGGGAGGGCGTCGAGGATCCGGTTGATGACGAAGGCCACGGAGAACTCCACCCCCACCATCACACCGACGACCACGGTGGTGATGATCCCGAGTGCGTTGAGCATGCTGAACCCTTCCTGAGAACTAGCGTTGATAGATGATGTGGCAACGCTAGTACTGCTGCCGCTCGCTTGTCTAGCGATGCTAGGATCACCGCATGTCGGTACAGGAGCGCAAGGAGCGTGAACGGGCGGCTCGTGAGCGCCTCATCGTGGCGACGGCCCGTGAGCTTGCCGAGCAGCAGGGCTGGGACGCGGTCACCACCCGTCGGCTCAGCGAGCGCATCGAATACAGCCAGCCCGTCCTCTACAGCCACTTCCGCGGCAAGCGGGAGATCATCGGCGCCGTCGCCCTCGAAGGCGCCGCCGAGATGGCCGCGGCGTTGCGGGCGGCGGCCTCCGACGCGGACGGTCCGCACGCCCGGGTCACCGCCCTCGCCCGCGTCTACCTAAACTTCGCCGCACGCAACCCGGCGGTCTACGACGCGATGTTCCAACTCGACGGCGGCCTTGCGTTCGCGCAGGAGGACACCCCGGAGCCTCTGAAGGACGCCTTCGCCGCCCTGCTGGAGAACCTGGAGGAGGTCGCCGGCGATGGAGTCCATCCGGCGCTGTTCGCCGAGTTGTTCTGGGCGTCCCTGCACGGGCTGGCGACCCTGACCCGAGCGGGACGGCTGCCACCTGAAGACACCGAGCGCCGGACGGAACTGCTGGTCAACCGACTCACCGTGCTCTGACGCACCGTCCCGGCAGCCACACCACCGAGGTCCTCGCGCCCCCATGCAGGCCGACCGCATCCGCTGGGCCTTGTGCTCGGTGGACGGGGACGCCACCGCTGCGGCGAGAGTGACAGGCCATCCCGCGACGCGCGGGATGGATCGGGCTGCACCGTGGGGGCTCACGACGAGTTCTTCGTGGATGAGGCTCTCGGTGTATTGCGGGTGTATCGGAAAGCTCATACGTCGGCGCAACGCTCGTTCGTCTTCGGTGGGGACATGGGCCGCAGCGGTCCGTGCCGAGGGCGTGGCGTGGCCCCGCTTCGGGGTCGTCGAGGAATCCGCGGACGGCTCTGGCCGCTGGCCCGGGTCACAGCGTTCGGCTCCCTGCTGTGACCGTTCGTTGGCTGGGACGTTGCGGGCCGGATGGTGATCCGGCCCGTCGATCAGGAAAGGGCCGTGATGATGGACGAGGATTCCGTGCCTGGTGTCGACCGGCGGCGGCTGCTCGGGTGGGGCGGGTTGGCGGCCGCCGGTGTGGTGGCGGGCGGTGCGCAGTTGGTGGGCGTCCGGCCTGGGCACGCCGACCCGGGACCAAGCGGCCCGATCCCGCGCGACGCACTGCCCGGCGGCGCCTATGACCGGTACGTGGCGGGCCTGGCCGCACAGGACAAGTTCTCCGGCGTGGTGCTGCTGGCGCACCGGGGCCGGACCGTCCTGTCACGCAGCTACGGCTGGGCCGACAAGGAAAGGCGGGTCCGCAACCACCAGGATGTCGCGTTCAACCTCTCCTCGGCGGGCATACCGTTCCCTCCGGTGGCCATCCTGCAGCTCTTGCAGCAGGGCAGGCTGGCGCTGACGGACACGGTCGGCACCCATCTGGACGGCATCGACGGCGACATCGCCGAGCAGGTGACCATTCACCACCTGCTCACCAGTACCTCCGGGATAGACGCCCCGGCGCCGGACGTGCAGCGCGTCTTCAACAGCCGTGAAGAGGTGCGCGAGTACAAGCGGCAGTGGGTCCGGCAGGCGACGCTGGTGGCCGTCCCCGGCTCGAACGACGCCAGCAACGTGCATTCCGCCGGCGGCGGCGCCGCCAACGCCATGGCCACGCAGATCGTCGAAGCCGTGACCGGTACGACGTTCTGGGACTACATGCACGAACACGTCTTCGAACGCGCCGGCATGACCGGCTCCGCCTACTACACCAGGGACCAGTGGCTCGCCGACGAGCACATCGCGCACCCCTACATGCGCCAACCCGACGGCAGCCGGGTGGACGGCGTCCGCAACCTGGACAAGGACAGCCTGAGCCGGCAGGGGCCGGGCGAGAATCCGGGACGCAGCTTCGTCGGCAACGTGTTCGCCACCGCACCGGACCTGGTCCGGTTCGCGGAAGCACTGCGCAACGCCACGGTGCTGAACCGGCCCTACGCCCACTTGTACACCGGGTCCAACGGCCCCGGCCGCCAGCCCACGTCGTTCCACGCGTACTCGGGGGTTCTCCACATCGTCAACGGCCGCGAGCGGGTGTCGGGGCGCGGCGGCGGGACCGGCGGGGTCAGCGCCAACTGGAACATCTACCTGGACAGCGATTGGGTCGGCGTCGTCCTCAGCAACTACGACGACCTTGAGGAGTTCGGGGAGATCCTCCGCCGGGAGCAGGAGGCCATCACCGGCCAGGGCTGACGCGCGTCCACCGCGGGCACGGACGTCGTGGGAGCTACGTGGGGTGCGCCGGCCTCCGGTCGGCCGGTTGCACCGGCCGGTTGCACCGGGTCGGTTCACCGTGCGTCCGTGACCCGCGGGGCGACGGCGGGCATTGCTGTCAATCTTGAGCCGCCCTCGGGTGTGATGGACGCGTGTGATCGCCGCATCGCCGGTTTCGGGCCACTAGTGATCGCTGCCCTGCCAGGGGAAGGCAACCAGATCGGGTTCGACCCAGCCGGTGCGGGCTTGCGGGCCGGCCAGCGTCGTTGAGCGGTAGAAGCGGGTGAGCAGGCGCTTGTCGAGCAGCGCGGGATGCCGGTCGATGAAGGCGCCGAAGTCCGGGGTGGCGTGCTCGGAGGCGGCGGTCACCTCGGCCATCAACTCGTCGAAGAGCGATGCGGGCTCGGGTGCGGCGGAGCCGGCCGGGCTCATGCGGGCACCTCCGCCAATGCGCGCAGGACAGTGTGGAAGCCCGCGATCGCCTCCGGGGGCAGACCGTCCAGGGCCTGCTCCTCCATTTCGGCCAGGGTCTGCCGGATGGTGCCGGAGACCAGGCGGCCGGAGGCGGTCGGCTCGATGACCACCACCCGGCGGTCGCTCGGACGAGTGCCACGGGTGATGTGACCGCGCCGCTCCAGCCGGTCCAGGACGCTGGTCAAGGTGGTGGGCCGGGTGCCGGCGGCGGCTCCCAACTCGGAGATGGTCCGCCCGCGACCGTCCGCGAGGATGGCGAGGGCATTGATCTCGGACGCGGTCAGATCGAGGTCGACCAGTTTCGCGGCGAGGACCTGCAAGGTGGCGTGGGTGGCGCGCTGCAGAGCGTGTCCAGGAATTCCGGTGTGAGGTGAACTAGAAGTGGGAGACCATGCGGGTACCTCGCGACACGGGTTCGATTAGATGTGGGATGGTCCCCAGGAAGCCGTTTACTTCCAGGCTCAATAGCCATTCACCCTGATCGCCCGGGACGATGGCGGCCGCAATCAGGTACTGCTGACTGGAGTGTTCCCTCCAGACATCCGAGCTTCGCCTCTCAGGGCGTCTTCGCCGTTGCGCACCCGCCACGGAGGACGAGCATGGGAAGGAAGTTTGACCGCGCTGTCCCAATGCGGCCAGCCAGTGTCGTCGGCTCGCGGTAAACCGGAACGATCATCCGCACGTCCTGGTTTCTGTAAGTTGATCAACCGCACTTCCATTCGCGATGAGGTGATGGTGTGAGAGGTCGTGCCGGCATTGCCGTCCTGGCCACGTTGACCCTGACCGCAAATACGTTGATGGCCGTTCAAGGGGCGAGTTCGGCCGTCGCGGAAACGACACCCGTGGACGGTGCGTCGCGGCCGTACGAAGTAACCTCCAAACGCGCGAAGGAGCCGTTCACGGTCGCCCCGCGTCGCATGGTCGTCCCGTTGACCTGGTCCGAAAGCGCGGTCGAGCCGGCCAGCCGGGCCATCACCTATCGCAACGACACAAGCAAGGACCAGGAAATCCGACTGCGGGTAAAGCTGCGGGACCGCTCCGGAAACGCGGCCCCCGCCGCGCTTGCGACGCTGTCCGCGGATTCCCTGACCGTGCCCGCCGGGCGAGAGGCCGGCGCGAAACTGGAACTGCGCCGCCACGGTGTCAAGCCCGGTGCTTATCGCGGCACCGTCCAGGTCACGTCCGCGACCGGTAAGCCGCTGGGCTCGACGGCACTCTCGATCCACCTCCGTGCGCCCGTGCCCGCGCCCGCTCCTCCGGTCGGGTCCGTGACGGCCTCCCCCGACTCCATCACCGTCGACCTGGCCTCGCCCGGTATCCCGGACCTGACACGGCGGCATACGATCACCTACCGCAACACCGGGCCCAGGCCCGTCACCCTGCGGTTGGCCGCCGACCTGACCGGTCCCGGCGAAGAGCCGACCGAGGCCCCCGCAGAACTGCTCGAAGTGCCTGACCAGGTAACCGTTCCCCGCCGCGGAAGCGCGGAGGTGACACTGACTTTCCGAGGTGCCGGAATTCCCCACGGCCGTTATCAGGGAACGCTCATCGCCACGGGAACCGACGGCGCGACGAAGGTGACCACCCCGCTGGCGGTCGATGTCGGCCGGGAGAAGTACAACGTCGCCGTGAACCTGATCGACCGCAATGGCGTCGCTCCGACGCAGCCGACCTGGGTTTACGCCTGGAGCGTCACGGACGGCGGCCGCTGGGAGCGCAGAATTGAGAACGGCACGGGCGTCTTCGAACTGCCGCCCGGCGTCTATGACGTCACCACCGCCATCGCCACCGGGGAGGGCGAGACCCTGATCAACCACCGGATCACGGTCGACGACTGGGACCTCGACCTGGTGATGGACGCGCGGGAGGGCGAGCCCGTCGAGCTCAGTCCGCAGGGCGTCGATGTTCCCGGCATGATCGAGGCCTGGTACGAGACCCCGTGGTACCGGTTCACCGCCGAGGGCCCCGAAGGCTCGGTCTTCGCCGTCTGGCGCGGGCCCGGCGAAGTCGCGGAGAACGTCGGCTTCCAGGTCCTCGGGTGGGGGAAGCGCGACGCGACCGACGGGCCGGGCGCGGCCTACATCCTCAGCCGGTACTTCGCCGGCCGGATCCCGTCCGACACGGTGTGGCACCCGAGCCCGGACGAGCTGAGCGTGACCCGCAACCACTTCCGCTCGGTGAATCTCTCCCGGTCCGGCGGCCTCAACCTGACGGGCGGTTACGTCGACTCGCTCCGAATGGACGTGACCTTCCCGCAGACCGTCACTACCTACATCGAGCCCGGACTGACCTACAGCCGGGAGCTGGGTTACGGAATCGCCTACGAGAACTGGGCGCAGATCGCCGACTACCAGGCCGTGGCGGAGCAGGGTGAACGCGACGACGTCTGGAACGGCGCAGTCCTCACCCCGGGCGACTTCGGCGTGGGAGCGAAACCGCGGCGGAGCTCGGGCGGCCAGCTCTCGGTGGTCGCCCCCATCACGTACGTCGACTCGTCGGGACGGACCGGTTCGATTGACCGTACGACCAACGAGCTCACCCTCGCCGCCGATGGCCAGACGATCGCCACCGGTACGGGGCAGCTGTACGCCAGTCTTGCGCCCGAGTCCAAGCGCTACACCCTGACCTGGGATCGCACCGCCAACCCCGAGATCGCGGTCTTCTCCACCGCGACCAAGACCGAGTGGTCGTTCGAGTCGCACCACATCGATTGGGAGGAGCAGACCCTTCCGCTGCACCTGCTGCGGCTCGCGGTCCCCGGCCTGAACGACGACAACGCCGCCGCGCCGGGCTCCGAGTCGCGGATCCCCGTGAAGGTGCAACCGGTCGAGGGCCTGCCGACGCCCGAGATCACCTCGATGTCCGTCGAGACGTCCGCCGACGACGGCGGCACCTGGCAGGCGGCGTCGTCCGCCGACGAGGACGGCACCTGGATCGCGACCGTGACCAACCCGGACGCCCCCGGGTTCGTCTCCCTGCGGATCACGGCGACCGACGCCGACGGCAACACCGTGGCCCAGACGGTCGTCCGCGCCTACAAGGTGGGGTCCTGATGCGATAGGGCCCGTTCGCGGGCCACGAGCAAGGGTGGACACCAGACCGCCCGGAACGTGCGGCGCGGACGCCGGTCATCGGCGTCCGCGCCTGGCGCGTTTACCTCTGGCGTAATCGCGGGCGGGGTGCTGGGTGCCGGACGGTGGGCGCATGGGAGATTTTCTCGATTCCGATACCGAAGTCGCGCACCGCGCCGACGGGGTTTATGACGCCCAGATCAGCGACCGTTGGAACGGTATGCATGGTGCGCCGCTCGGCAGCTACGGGCTGGCGGTCGGCGTGCGGGCGCTGGCGGAGACGGTGCCCTATCCTGATCCGCTGTCGGTGTCGGCGTACTTCCTTCGTCCTGTCGAGGTCGGGTCGGCTGAGGCGCGCACCGAGGTCGCGCATACGGGGCGCCGTATGGCGACTGGTCAGGTGAGCCTCGTCCAGGGCGGCGAGGAGAAGCTGCGGGCGATCGCCACGTTCGCCGATCTCGATCGGGTCGACGGCATTACGTCGATGTTCGGCGGTCCGCCGCAACTGCCGCCGCCGGACGAGTGCGTCGATCCGCTGGACGGTGTGGCGCTGCCGGGCATGAGCCTGCTGGACCGGGTGGAGTACCGCACCGCCGAGGTCCCCGGCTGGCTGCGCGGCGAGCCCGGCGGCACGCCCGCCTGCGACCTGTGGATGCGCCTGCGCGACGGTCGGCGGCCCGACCTGCCGGCGCTGGTGTTGCTGTGGGACGCGATGGCCCCGATGGTGCTGGAGATCGGCCAGGCCCCGTCGACCACCCTGGAGGCGACCGTCCACATCAGGCGGCGGCCGGCACCGGGCTGGCTGGCCTGCCGGGTGGGCACCCGCTACGTAACCGGCGGCCTATGCGAGGAGGACATGGACATCTGGGACTCGGCAGGGCACCTGGTGGCCCAGTCCCGGCAACTAACCCTCCTCCGCCGACCTGCGTCCTCTTCGTCCCAGACCTGACCAGCGAATCCGGCGGCGCAACGCACCCAACGATCGTGTTCACCACCCCGGCCCCCCTCCCCGGTAGGTCGAAGGCGCCAACGACCAGCCGATCCACAGCTTGGCGGGTCGGCGGGTGGCTTCGGGGTCAGCGGGTGTGGACGGGCTTCAGGTCGATGTCGAGGGTAAAGGGCTGAGTCGCGGTGATCCGGTCATGGTGGACGCCGGTCGCGACGTATTCGGTGGCGGCGTCGTCCAGCTCGTAGGTGTAGATCGCGAACGCCGGTGGGTCTGTTCGGTCTCCACCCGCCAGTAGTGCCGGCTACCTGCCGCCGCGTACAGGGCCGGCGGCCCAGGGGGCGCGTTGACTTGCGGCGTGTTGTTGTTATGGGACGCCGGATAACAACAACACGCCGCAAGTCAACGACGGGGTTACGGGACGGTCACGAGGGTCGCAACTGGAAGGGAGTGCGGTTATTAGTTTTGCGTGCGAACTCCTCGTGATATTCCACTTACTCTCCGAAATCGGCCATTTCGGTCTGCGGAGGCTGCTGCGGCAGGTGTTACCGCTCAAGCGCTTCGGGCCGGGCAGTACCGGCATGTGTTCTACGACGTGTACGCGTCCGCGAGCCTGGACGATTCCGTCCACGTCCGGTGTGATGCCGCCGCGCTGATTCTTCCGGCGGACTCCGTGTTCTGCGGAGTGACCGCGGCTCGGCTGTACGGCGTGCCGGTGCCGGACGGGGACCTTCGGGTCCACGCGGCGGTGCCCGCGACCGCGTCCACCGTGCCTCGCGTCAAACAACTGAGGGTGCACAGCTACTCGATTCCGGCGGGGCAGGTGAGCAGACTTGACGGACGCCGCGTGATCGGTCCGGAGCGGCTCTACCTCGAACTGGCGGCGTCGGTGCCTCGCATCGACCTCGTCATCGCGGGCGACCACATGCTGAGGCGGCAGGTGAGCACGCGGGAACAGCTCCACGCCTTCCTGAAGACTTGCTATCGGCGCCGCGGGGTCAGGAAGGCGAAGCTCGCGCTGCAACATCTGGAACCGCGGAGCGATTCGCCGCCGGAGACGAGGCTGCGCATGCTGATCGTCGACGCCGGCCTTCCCCGGCCCATCGCCAACCAGGACGTCTTCAACGACTGGGGCGTGTGGCTCGCACGTCCCGACCTCTCCTACCCCGCTGTGAAGATCGCCATCGAGTATGAGGGTCTCCACCACCAGCAGGACCCACGCCAGTACAGCCGCGACATCGAACGCGACGGCGGGCTGATCGACGAAGGCTGGGTCGTCATCCGCGTCAACAAGGACGGACTCTTCCGCACCCCCCGGCAGGTGGTGAACCGCGTCCGCAAGGCCCTCGACGCCCGCCGCCCCTCCCGCTGACCGGCGGCGACTGTCCTCCGCGCCGGCGTGGTGGGTGCACGTGCTCCGCGTTGACTTGCGGCGTGTTGTTGTTATCCGGCCTCTCATAACAACAACACGCCGCAAGTCAACGGTGACGGGGGGGGTGGGGTTAGGTGCGGTCTATTACTGCGAAGACTATTTTGCCGGCGTTGTTTGCTAGGGGGCGGACGCCCCAGCAGCGGGAGAGCTGCTCCACTATCAGGAGGCCGCGGCCTACCTCGCTGACCATGTCGGCCTGCTGGACGTGCGGGAGTTCGCATGTGACGTCCTGGACCTCCATCCAGAGGGCGTCGTCTTCGGTGCGGCCCAGTCGCAGGGTCACGTCCCCGTCCTTCTCGGACGCGTGGCGGAGGGCGTTGGTGACCAGCTCGCTCGCCACCAGGCACGGCGCGAAGTCGTCCATGCCCCACTGAGCGGACACCAGCCGCACGAACCGCCGCACCTCCCCCACGACCTCGAAGTCCTGCTTCACCACCATCTCGCCGCCGACCTCCGCAGCCATGAGCACGACGGTCACCCGGTACCGCTCTGGTTCGACTGGCCCGTGCGCCACGAGGCGCTGTACAACCGAGTGGAGATAGCAAGAAGGGCTCCACCGATAGCCCATCGTAGGGGGTTATTAGAAGCTGGAGGCAGTCCGAGTTCAGAGACGTGGACAAGGGCGGGAAGCAGCCTCGACAACGACGGGATGGATTGGCACTGCCAGACAGTTCATGCCCGGCTAGCGAGACGGAAAGGTGTACACGAGGAATCAGTGTCGTAAAGTCTCTTAATCGAACCACCGGCTCAAATCTGGTGGATATGGGCCGGGAGGTGGCGCACGTTCCAACTCCAACTCAGCTGGAACGACTCCGCGAGTGGATAGGCCAGTCATTCGGGGAGGCTTCGGGGAAGGTCTACGGCGTACCCGAAGCGATGCCACAGGGACAAAGCTGAGCACCTCATCCGTCAATCGGTTGTCAGTGAACGTGGGAACCGGGGCCTTCCACCCCTGGCTGGCCACCGGCCAGGTCGCGGTCGGGGTAGGTGCGTCGTCCACCGACGGTGGGCTCCGGGGCGGAGCTCGCGTAGTAGTCCGAGGGCGGGAAAGCCGCTCACACGGCGAAGGCGGGCAGCAGGTTCGCAAGGAAGGTGACTGGAATGCCAGGAGGACGTCGGTGAATATCGACGCACCGCAGTCCGCTCCAGAACGATCGGGCCTGCGGGTACTGGAGATCCAGACCAAATTGCACCGTTGGGCTGGTAATGATCCACATCGCCGGTTTGATGATCTGTTCAACATTGTGGCGGATCCGGCCACGCTGTGGGAGGCGTGGATTCGGGTCCAGGGGTAACACCGGGGCACGCTCGGCCGGTGTCGACAGGGCCTCGGTCCGCGATATCGAAGAAGGCCGTGGCGTGTCGGTGTTCCTGCACGAGATCCGTTCCGAGCTCAAGGCCGGGGTGTACCGGCCGATGCCCGTTCGGGAACGGATGATCCCCAAGCCCGGGACGAGTCGCCGTCGGAGGCTGGGAATACCGACGGTCAAGGACCGGGTCGTGCAGGCAGCACTCAAGCTGGTCTTGGAGCCCATCTTCGAAGCCGATTTTCGATCGTGCTCGTACGGGTTCCGGCCCTGCCGCCGGGCGCAGGACGCTATCGCCGAAGTACATCTCTTCGGAAGCCATACATACGAATGGGTTCTGGACGCAGATATTGAGGCGTGCTTCGACAACATTTCCCACTCGGCGTTGATGGACCGGGTGCGGAGAAGGGTCGGGGACAAGCGGATACTTCGCCTGGTGAAGGCGTTCCTCAAGTCCGGGATTCTTACGGAGTTGGGACTGGAGGAAGAGACCGCAGCCGGTACCCCCCAAGGAGGAATACTGTCCCCGCTCTTGGCGAATATCGCTCTGTCGGTCCTCGATGACGCACTCAGCGAGGACTGGGGGACGCTGATGGGAACCAGGTCACAGCGCAAGTACCGACGTCGTCTCGGCAAAGCGAACTGGCGATTGGTCCGCTACGCGGACGACTTCGTCGTCATGGTCGCCGGTACTCAGGACGACGCCGAGGCGCTGCGGACAAGAGTGGCGGAGGTCTTGGCGCCGATGGGCCTTCGGCTCTCGGAGGCCAAGACACAGGTAGTCCACCTCGATGACGGCTTCGACTTTCTCGGGTTCCGCATCCAGCGGCGCCGGAGACGTGGGACTCGCCGATATCACGTCTACACCTACCCGGCCAAGAAATCGGTTGCCGCGGTGAAGGCGAAGATCCGGGCCGTCACCCACAACCCAGGAACACCGCTCGGGGCCGTCCTGAGTCGCGTGAACGCGATTCTGGCCGGTTGGTGCAACTACTTCAGGCATGGAGTCTCGAAGCGAGTTTTCAGCTACCTGCGCGCATTCTCATGGCGGCGCGTAGTGTACTGGCTGCGCAAGAAGCACAAAGGCCTGACGTGGAAGGAGTTGAGGAGGCGTTTCTGTCAGGATAAATGGAACGTCTCCTGGCTCGGGATAACACTCTACGATCCAGCTAAAATGACGGTTAGCCGTTACCGCTACCGTGGAGAGAAGATCCCCACCCCCTGGGCGGCCTAGAAAATCACTCAACGGCATGAGCCTGTGGAGAGCCCGTTGCGCTGAAAGGCGCACGGCGGGTTCGGAGGGCGGGCTGCGGAAACGGGCCAACCGAAAGGTTGGCACCGCGCCGCAGTCCGACCCCTACAAGATCGAGACGGACGCGGCGGTGCTCGTCTCCTGGGAACCAATGCTGATCGCGGGCCTCGTCCAGACTCCGGCTTACGCCTCTGCTCTCCTACAGGGCAATGAAGAAGCCGTGGCTGCGCGCCTCAGCCGTCAGGAGATCCTCACAAGAAACGAGCGACGCACCCCACCGAACCTCGTGCTACTGGTTGACGAGCAGGCGCTTCGTCGTCCGGTCGGAACGGCCGAGACGGTCAGAGAACAACTCGAACACCTTCTAGAGCTCAGCTTGTTGCCCAACATCACGGTTCAAGTAGTGTTGGAAAGCGGCGAGCACGACGGCAACATGGGCGCGTTCACGATCGCCACGATGGACGATCGGAGTGAGGTCGCGTACATCGAGACGGCGATCTACGCCATCACGACCGATGACCCAACGGACCTGGCCGTGCTGACGCGTACTCTCATCGCCCTTCGTTCACGGGCACTCACCGAAGAGATGTCGCGCGAGCTGATTAGAAAGGTGGTCCAGGAGAGATGGACCTGAGAAACGCCAAGTGGCGCAAGAGCTCCTACACCGGATCCAACGGCGGTAACTGCGTCGAGCTGGCGGACGCGGCCGGGGCGGTGGCGGTGCGGGACAGCAAGGACCCGGACGGTCCCGTCCTCCTGCTGACCCGCACAGCCCTGCGGACAGCCGTGCAGTCCGCTCCCAGGACGCACTGACCGTCCTCAAGTTCAGCGAACTGCCAATCTCCCCGAAGACATGTGCCGGGACGTGATCAGAGAGGCACTGGAGAAATGGACCTGAACGACGTCACCTGGCGCAAGGCAAGCCGCAGCGGCGAGAACGGCGGTAACTGCGTTGAGCTGGCCGGACTCCCCGGGGTGGTGGCGGTGCGGGACAGCAAGGACCCGGACGGTCCCGTCCTCCTGCTGACCCGCACAGTCCTCCGGACAGCGGTGCAGTCAGCCCCCAGGACGTACTGACCGTCTTCAAGCTCAGCGAGCTGCCCAATCTGCCCGAAGAGATGTCGCGCGAGCTGATTAGAAAGGTGGTCCAGGAGAGATGGACCTGGGGAACGCTAAGCCTCGATCCACCGGTGAATGATCGTCCAGGAGTCGGGAACAGCAAAAGGGATGCCCCGTGGCCTGCGATGAT
>NZ_BMRO01000031.1 GCF_014648675.1 Actinomadura livida | reverse complement strand
CCCATCATCGCAGGCCACGGGGCATCCCTTTTGCTGTTCCCGACTCCTGGACGATCATTCACCGGTGGATCGAGGCTAAGAGGGTGTTTGGTCCTGGCTTGTGGTGCTATGCCCTGGTACTCGCGCGTCATGGATTCGGTCCGTCGGCAACACGGGAGTCGTTAGTGTCGGACGAGGCGTGGCACGCATCACCGAGGTTGTATTTGTGACTACTCTTCCGTCTCATCCCAAAATGCCCGCCGACGTCCGATCCGGCGAACACCCCTCACGGTCTGGACTGCCTGACCTGGCGGCCGCGCCCGTGGCCCAGAGGCTCCATCCGGCGTTACGCCCATGCCATGACCCAACGCGCCCGCTACCCCAGCGACCTGTCGGACGCCCGCTGGGAACTGATCGAACCGATCCTGACCGCCTGGCGCGACCGACGCCGCGCCGGGGCCCTGGACATCGGCCGCCCACCCGAGCACGACCTGCGCACCATCATGGACGCCGTCCTCTACGTCGACCGCACCGGCATCCCCTGGCGCTACCCTCCCGCACGACTACCCGCCCTGGCAGACCGTCTACGGCTACTTCCGGCTGTGGCGCGACGATGAGCTGTTCACCCTGGCGTCCAGCACCTTGGACATCTCCGAGACCTGGCTTTTGGAGATGCCCTTGATGCCCATCTGCTCCACCAGCTTGTCAGCAGATAGGACGTGGCGACCACGCTCACCAGGGCCTACTCGGCCCGCCGGCGCCGCTCCAGCAGCCACTCGGGAAAGTACGAGCCGCTGCGCAGCTTGGGGATGGCCAGCTCCACGGTGCCAGCGCGGGCGTCCCAATCGCGGGACCGGTAGCCGTTGCGGCGGTTGACCCGCCCGTCGGAGCGTTCGCCGTAACCGGCACCGCAGACGACGTCGGCCTCGGCCGACATGAGCGCCTCGGCCATCGTCTTGACCATCGACCGCAGCAGATCCGGCTCACACGCCCCGATCTGCTCGGCAATCCACTCGGCAGGGTCCCCACTGTTGTCCACGGCCACCGCGTTCCTCTCCTTCGTTCTTGATCATCCACCTCGAAGGATCTACGCGGTGGCCGCCTCACGTCACGACGCCGCGCTCTTCACCTGCGGAAACTCGCACACCACCCCCCTGGACGCAACCCCCGTCCCCCCGTTTGTTCGTTGTTGGGCGGCCGCGGGGATCAGGAGCAGGACGCGGGATTGTGCATTCCGAGCCGGGGCGCTGCACCTTTCGGCTGCGAGGCCGCACCTACGCCTCGCCCTGTCTGTCACTTCGTCGATGACCAGGCCAGACAGGCTCGAGAACACTTCCGGCGTCCGATCAGACCGAGATATCCAAGTGCGGATGGAGGATTATCCCGATCCACCGCCAGCCCATCTGGTGATGGAGTCGGCTCGCCGAGGCGAGTATCATCCCTCACAAGTGAGGCACGAGCTAAAAGGGCGGGGCAGTGCTGGAAGCAGCCATCGGCACGATCGTAGGAGCGGCGGGCATCGCGATCTCGGTGCTGCTAGGAAGAGGCCAAGCACGCGAGGCCAAGCACCGTAAGAGTATCGATAATTTTTTGCGTGTACGGCACTGGCTGAAAACCCGAGAACAATTACTCAAGGAGACGGCACTTCGCGAATATTCCGATCACAGAGGGGGTGACCCAAATGCGCCAGGACTCTACCGTCCGGAATGGGCGATTGACGAACCCGTTCCTTTGGAGGACCTACGTTTCACCCTTCTTCCCGAACCGGGCAATTCACCACCGCATCTAGACGTATTGAGACGTCACTGGCCATTGGATAGTACTGGAAAGCCTCTCGACCGCTACCACGAGGCGGTCACAGCGTACGACGCTCCCGCAAACTGGTTTAACGGCACGAGTTACCGACTTATGGGCGTGGAGGTTACACCAGAGAAGCATTTAACACTATCTGTTACCACAATGAAATATTGGGACGGTTTCGACTCCTCGGCAGGACTCGTCTTCGAGGCCGCCGAACGATACCGTAGTACGGGAGGTAAAAGCGTGTCCGGGCCGTACCGGCGACGGGTCCGCGACCCCTTCAACTTTACCGGGCGCTATTGCGCGATCGGCTTCGGTGTACTGACCGTGCGGCGCGCACCAAGCAGCTCGACGTTTTTCTTGCATCGCAGGGACGAACGCGTGGCCATCGATACTAATATCACTGGCTTCGTGCCTGCAGGAGAGTTCCAGCCTTCTGATGACTCCAGGCTCTCCCTAGAGACCGATCTTGACCTTTGGCGCGCCATTATGCGCGAATATGCGGAAGAGTTTCTCGGAAAGGAGGAAGTACGACTGCGAACGGGAGCGCCCATTGCTTACGACCGAGAAAGTCCCTTCCGCGAACTCCAGAGGGCACGGCGCCAAGGATCCATCCGCCTCTTTCTGCTCAGCCTACATCTAGATCCTGTCTCATGGCACGCCCAGATTCGGGTGATATGTATAATCAACGCACGGACCTTCGATCGAATTTTTGCCGAAATGGTTTCTAGGAATACCGAGGGTATGCTTGAACTTCCCTCGTTGCACCGTCGATCGGCGGGTCCCTTCCAGGGCTGGCCACTTAACGAGGAAACAGTCGCCCGCTACGCCAGCGATCCCTCTGTCGGTCACAGCACGCGCACATGTATCACCAAAGTCTGGGAACACCGCATAGCGCTCGGCTTGTAACCGTGCGCACCTCGATACGTTAGTTACGTGTTCAGAGTTGGGATTAGTACTCCAGCGGTAAGTCGTGATCTTCAGTGTCTATGGGTCTGTTGTCGCTGGTAGTGGCATGCGCGGGCGTGGGCTTGATGGCGTCGGCGCCAGCGTGACCAGGGGCGGGTGTGTTCGGCGGACGGTGGTGGACCGGCGGTGAGCCGGGCCAATAGGCGTTGGACTTCGGCGAGAGTGAGTGGGATCAGAGCGGGTTCGTCCTGTGGACGGGTGTGCTCGGACACGCTTACCGCATCAGCAGCGCCACGGTGTTGCACCTCACCGGATCCCGTGGGCCTGCACCAACTCGGCGTGGACGCGCGGTGACCCGTAGGTCTGCTGTGAGGCCTGGTGGACGGCGCCGATCAGGTCGGTGAGCCAGGCTTGCCTGATCGCCCGCGCCGAGGGCGGCCGGGACCTGGCGTCGTAGTATCCCGAGCGGGACACGCCCAGAGCCACACAGGCCTGCTTCACGGGGACGCCTTCATCGGCGAGCTCGGTCACGAGCTCGAACCGCCGTTTTGGGGGCACAACCTCCTCAACCGCGGCCGCTGCCTTGGACAAGATCTTGGTCTCTTTCTCCAGCTCCTGGATCCGCTGATTGGCCGCAGCCAGGGCTGCCGACTCCACCGCTGCGGTGGCTGGGCGTCTTGAGGCCTCGCTCGAGGAGATCGCGTGAACGCCATCAGTGCAGGCATGATTCGGCGATGCCGAGCGTTGCCGCGACCTCGCGCCCGTTTCGCCGGGTTTCGACGAGGTCCAGGGTCTTGCGGCGGAACTCGGGCGGATACGGCTTGGGCATGAGGTGGGGGTCCCTTCGATGTCGCCAAGCCCTCAGTCTCTCAACAATCGAGTCCGGAAAACCGGGGGATATCAAGCAGTCCGCGCTGTGGGGGAACCTCAAACATCGACTCAGCATGGGCGCACAGTGATGAACTGTCAGTGCCCGTGTCACCATTCTGGTGTGACCGAGTACGTGCTCACATGCCTCGGTCTGCAGCCGCTTGCAGGCTGGGTGAGCAGCGGGCCTTCCGCAGGATGTGCCAGCCCTTGAGGATCGCGGCGCCCTGTTCGCCGAGCGCTCGGACCTTGGCGTGGTACTGGTTGAACAGCTTCTTGCGTTTGCCGGGCTTGCGGCGCTTCTTGCGTTTGCCGGGCTTGCGGCGCTTCTTGCGCTTGTAGGGGGTGCCGATCGCGCCGTCGGCCCTGACATATGCCTTGTCGGCGTAGCAGGCGATCGCGCGGCTGGTGAGGGCGTGGATGATGCCGTGGGTGCGGGCTGCGGTCAGATCATGTGTCGAGCCGGGCAGCGTGGGCGAGGCCCAGATCAGCTCGCCGTTGGGGTCGGTGAGGAACTGGATGTTCACTCCGTGCCGGTGGTGCTTGCCGCTGTAGTAGAGCCGGTCGTTGGGGCCGGACAGGCGGTCGATCGGTGCGAGGGTGCCGTCCAGGATCACGAACGCCTTGCGCTGGCAGGTCCGTATCGCCTCGCGCAGATCGGGTGCCTGGTCGGCCAGCAGCGCGATGAACTCGGTGACGTAGCGGTGCGCGGTCGCCGCGCCGATCCCGAACGCGGCCGCCAGGCGCGCGAAGGTGTCGTTGCGGCGCAGGTGCACCAGCACCAGCAGCGCCTGGCGCTCGGGGCTCAGCGCCCGCCACCGCGACCCGATCTGGTCGCGGTGATCGCGCACCAGCCCGGTGACGAAGGTCAGGGTCGGACGCGACAGATCCAGCGCGGCACGGTAGAACAGCACGTGAAGCTCCTGTGCGGACAAGGTTGATCTTGGTCGACAACCTCATCTAGCAGGAGCTTCACTCATTCACCGCCCACATTCGCCGCCCGCAACCAGGCTGTGACCTGCACACTCAGGTTGGAGGGTCGGGAGCTGGCGCGGTGGTGTGGTCTGGCGGTAGGGCTCGGGGCCTGTCTTCCGCCGGTTTCCCGGGCGGCTGTGCTTTCCCCGATGACCGTGGCCAGTTCTGCTCCGTTTCCAGCTCCCGCCCGTCAAACCGTGCATGCGGTTCTCCCGCACACGGCTTACCGACGTCGTTCACCGCCGGCATTCGGTCTTTCCCGCCAAGGCTTTCCGGCCCTGGGTGCGACGACGATTCCATACAAGCTGATCAGGCCGAGGTCGATGGGCCGCGCGTTGCTCATGACCCACCATCCGAACTTCGTGCTGCGCCGGTGTCTCTTGCTGACAAACCGCGCCAGCCGCCACTGCGCGAATCTCCTGATCTTGCTGAGACGCTCTGCCGAGTGCCCGTACTTGAAGTACGCCGCCCAGCCGCGAAGAAACCTGTTCAGGTCCTCCGCGATCGTCTCCGGCCGTCGCGGCAGCCTGCTCCGGTCGGTGATCTCCCGGATCCGGTCGCGGGCGTGCCGCATGGCCTTGTCCGCGGGCCAGCGTGCGAGGAACACAAAGCCACGTTTTCCGTTGACGCCTCGGGATCTGACGAGCCGGTGGTGAAAGCCCAGGAAGTCCAGGCCCTGCCCACCGACCTCCAGATGGACGATGCGGGTCTTGGCCGCCTTGGGCTCCAGCCCCAGACCGGCCAGCAGTTCGGTCAGCCGGGCAAGAGCCCGTTCGGCCTGGCTGCGCGACCAGCACATCGCGATCAGATCATCTGCGTAACGGACCAGCGTCCCATCCGCTTCGTCCCATGCCCGGTCGAGCCGGTGCAGATAGACGTTGCACAGGACGGGGCTGATCACCCCGCCCTGCGGGCTGCCGGTGACCTCGCGTCGCACCTGCCCGTCCTGCATCACCCCAGCGCGCAGAATCTGCCGCAGGAGTTTCAACAGGGACCGGTCACAGACGCGTTCCTCGACCGCTCGCATCAACTCATCGTGCGGGATCGCCGTGAAGCAGTCGCCGATATCCGTCTCGACCACCCATCGGCGCCCCTTCGCCTGCTCGTCGATGAGCACTTGCAGGGCGTCATGGGCTGACCGCCGGGGCCGGAACCGAACGAGCAGTCGCGCATGTCCGCCTCAAAGACCGGTTCGAACACGATCTTTAATGCGGCCTGCACGACCCGGTCCCGAACGGCCGGGATCGACAACGGCCGCCATTCGTCCCTGACCCCCGGCTTGGGGATCAGAACCCGACGAGCGGGCAACAGACGATAGCGGCCTTCCCGAAGCTCAGCGGCCACTTCCTCCAGGAGCCGGGCAACCCCGTACTCCTCGACTTCGGCCAGGGTGGTCCGGTCGATGCCCGGTGCGCCGTTGTTCGCGCGCACCGTCACCCACGCGCGTTGCAGGACGTCTCTGCGATAGACCTTGTCCATCAACGCGTGGAACCTGCGTCCGGGATCGGCCTTGGCCGCCCGGTAGAGCACATGCTGCAAGGCTCGGACCGGATCACGCGGCACTGACGGCCGACGCGATCCCGAAGCGGCGGTAATAGCCTGACCGGCACTCACCGGGCCTCCTCCTCAACATCACGTGCATCGACGAAGCAGTGGCCCTTCCCTCACCGCCGGTTGTGTTGTCCGGTCGGCTCGATCAGTACTACGGCCACCTCCGACGCCCTTCCGGCACGCCACCCACTTCCCGAGGTCACCGGTTATAGGGTGCGACGCTCCAGCAACAATTTCCGCAGGTCGCTGGGCCGGGGAGGGCCTCCCCAGTTCCCGCCGCCACTATCGGCACGTTCCGCGCCCCATACGCCGGGGAGTTCCTCACGGCTGCTTCCAGGTTCTTCACCGCTTCCATGGCCTTCACGCCGATTCCGAGAGGCTCGGCACTCCCTTGCCCCACCCTCACAGGCGGGTGAGTAACGACGCCGCAGGCTTCGCTTCACGCTACGGACCGCACCGTCGCTCCCCCTCTCAGGGCCTTTGACGCTGGGCTTCGACCCCGCCCGTTTCCAGACGAAACCGCCAGCCTGCTACCGGGCCTCCTGGCAGCTACCCGGACCGGACTCACACCGGCAAGCGACGACGAGCTTACGAACAAGATCAGCCGCTCACGCGGCATCACCTCCCGTTCTACTGGGTGCACGGAATGGGCTCAGTGCGGCGGCTGCGGATCTTGTCGAAGGCGGCGAGGGCGGTGTCGTCGGCGTCGTCGAGGGTGTGCAGGTAGCGCTCGGTGGTGGAGATCGATCCATGCCCAAGGCGTTCCTTGACGACCTGGAGGTCGGCGCCGCCGGCCAAGAGCCAGGATGCGTGGGCGTGGCGCAGGTCGTGGATGCGGACCTTGGCGTCCAGGTCGGCCTTCTTGAGGGCGGGCTTCCAGATCCGGTTGCGGAACCAGTTGGCCGGGACGTGGCCGTCGGTCTCGCGCCTGCGGGGTTCGCGGGGGCTGTCCTTGCCGTCGGCGCGGCGGCGGGCCCGGTATTCGGCGAAGGCTCGTCTGCAGTGCTCGCAGCGGCACTTGGCGGCGTTGTAGGCGCTCAGGGTGCCGTGCCGGTATCGGCGTCCCTTGGCGTTCTCCTCGGTCCAGCCGAGTGCCTCGGGGTCGAGCGGGGCTGGTCGCTCCTCGACCGCGGCTTCCGGCTGGTAGACGAACAGGAGCCCGTCGGTGCCGAGGTTCTCCTCGATGATGTGGTCTTCGAGTTTGGCGACGATCTGGTCGCTGAGCCGGAAGCGACGCCACTCTTTGTCTTTGGGGTAGTCCTTGACCAGGAAGCGTTTGCCCTCGGGGTGGAACTTCGGGTTGAGCTCCACGACGACGCGGCTGACCGTCAGGAGGCGGGAACGGGTCTTCAGGTCGCGGCCGCGGAGTTCGGTGAGTTCGCCCCAGCGCAGGCCGGTTTCGATGGCGGTTTCGACCAGGAGCTTGGAGTCAGCGTCCGGGAGGGCGTGGTAGAGGTCGTCGAACTGCTCGGGGCTGATGATTTCCAGCGGTTTCTCGGGGACGGTGGGGGTGCGGACTCCTTTGCAGGGGTGGATGTAGGTCACCTGGTCGTTCAGGGCGGTGGTGAAGATGGCGCTGAGGACGACCTTGTTGTAGCGGATGGTGGCGGCGGAGACGCCGTTCTTCTTCATCTGCCTGATCCAGGCGCGGACGTGCTCGGGGAGGATGTCCATCATCCGCATCGCGCCGAACTCGGGCATGACGTGCTTGTAGATCGAGTAGTGGTAGCTCTGCATGGTGGTCGGCTCGACCTCGTGGTTGGGCAGCCAGGTCTCCTCGACGTACTTCTTGAAGGTCTGCCGGCCTCGCTTGAGGTTGAGGTCCCGGCCCTTGCCGACCTCGGCCTCGGCGCGCTGCCAGGCCCTGTCGGCCTCCTTCTTGGAGGAGAACGTCCCCGCCGATGTGATCTTGCCTTTGAGGTCTTCGTAGCAGGCGGTGTAGCGCGGCTTGCCGTGGCGGTCGATGCGCTTGAACGCGTACCCCAACGTCACTCCCCCGAATGATCGTTTGTTAGTCGTTCGTTAGTGGACTCTGCCCCACGGGCCGGGATCCAGGATGACTGCACGTCACGTACTTTAGGCCTCTGACCTGCATGTTCTCATGGATTCGACTGATCACGAAGGAGGCGAGATGAATGCATTTTGGGCACTGGGGGTCAAGGGGTCGTGGGTTCAAATCCCGCCGTCCCGACAGAGTTTATGCAGGTCAGACAGCTATAGCGAAGTCGCTCTGTGGCTCCCCCATGGTGCTCGGGAGCCGCAGCGGGAGCCAACACCCGCAGACGCACGGCCAGAGAGCTGCTTCGTCCCGGTGGATAGATCACGTTAGTCGGAGATGACGTGCCGAGCACATGACCCTGGTCAAGGAGTCCTGACGGCCGTCAAGAAGTCCTGACGGTGCTCAGCTCGGCGCGTCGCATGCACAAGGTCTGCCGCGTCATCAGGGGCGACAAGGTCACGACTTGTGCGCTGGTCAACAGGGCAGCGTCCGTATGAGCGGACGCCAGGTCGCGGTCACGGTGGGCGGCCCCGGCGGTGAAATTGTCCGCAGCCCGGATGACCCAGGCTGCGGGGAGGCGCTTGCTCGACGAGGTCGGGCAGGCAGGGCCTCCGGCCTGGTCGTCTCGATGGGCTCGGTCGGCGCCTGCTTCGATAACGCGGTGATCGAATCGTTCTGGTGCCGGATGCAGGTCGAGCTCCTCCCCCGGCGTCGCCTCGCCCACCACCGAACCCGAGTTCGCCGGACGGTGGCGCACCAGTGCGCACGGCACCAAGATCGCAGCGCCCACCTACTACGCCGCCAAGTCGCGTCCGGCCTCGGCCCCGGACGATCCGTGACGAGTGGCTCAAGACCGAGATCGTCCGCATCTTCGAGGCTAACTATCGGGTCTATGGCGCGCGGAAGGTCTGACGGCAGTTGCAACGCGAGGGGAAGCAGGTGGCGCGCTGCACGGTTGAGCGCCTGATGCGCGAACTCGGCCTGGCCGGCCGCGACGCTGCAGAACTCACCGCCCTGCCCGATCACTCACCGGGCACGGCCTGGTGCCAGAGATGCTCGCCGGACCATTGGCCAGTATCCACGACCCCCCTCCGGGCCGGGGCGATGCTGTTCGCCTACTTCGCCGCGATGGCCGAGAGCGAACGCGAGAACATCCGCGAAGCCACCCTCGAGAGCGTGAGTCCTGACCGTGCTCCTCATAGCGGCACCCCTACAATCCCGAAGGTGACCGCCTACAGTGATCTTGATGCGTTCGGAGACCTCGACGCCTCCGCTCTGCCCCCGCGCCAGCAGCGGATCCTGGCCATGATCCGGGACTGGGTGGTCAAGTACGGGTATGCGCCGAGCACGCGCGAGATCGGCGACGCCGTCGGCCTGCGGTCGTCGTCATCGGTGTCGCGCCACCTGGCGAGCCTGGAGGACAAGGGGTTCCTGCGGCGCGGCACCGCGCTGTCGCGGCCGATCGACGCGCGCGTGTTCCTGCGGCAGGAGTCGCCGCGGGAGTCCTCCGACGGTCCGGTAACCGTGCCCGTGGTCGGGCACATCGCCGCCGGCATCCCCATCCCGGCCGAGGAGCACGTCGACGACACGCTGATGCTGCCCCGCGAACTCACCGGGCGCGGCACCGTCTTCGCCCTGCGCGTGCGCGGTGACTCGATGATCGACGCCGCGATCTGCGATGGTGACCTCGTCGTGGTCCGCCAGCAGCAGGAGGCCCACTCCGGACAGATCGTCGCCGCCATGATCGACGGCGAGGCCACCGTGAAGGTGTTCCGCCGCCGCAACGGCCACGTCCAACTCGAACCGCGCAACCCCGCCTACGACGTCATCGACGGCGACAAGGCCGTCGTACTCGGAATAGTCATCTCAGTAGTCCGTCGCCTCTGAACCGGCGGAGCCACCGGCGCCGCACTCCCCGACAAGACCGCGACGCAGGGGACCTGCGGGAAGGTGCACAAGCGCTTTTCTGGGAGGACCATGGTGATAACCCGTCGTTCACCCAGGTGCAGAGGTCTTTGGCCAACGTTCTCCGGCACTTCCCGTAGCCGGCGAAGGGCGTGCGTTTCATCAAGAGTGTGCGGATGCCATTTCGGCGTGTTGAAGAGCGGTGTTCTCGGCTCTGATGCGGGTCCTGAGGAGGCCCAGGTTCACGATGGTGAAGAGCAGGGCGGTGAGCCAGCAGGTGTGCACCAGCGGAAGGGCGATGCCCTCGGCGACGACCGCGACGTAGTTGGGGTGGCGCAGGCGGCGGTAGGGGCCCCTGTCCACCAGCGGCAGGGACGGAACGATGATCACCCGGGTGTTCCACCGCTTGCCGAGCGTGGCGATGCACCACCAGCGCAGCCCCTGCGCCAGGACGGCCACGCCCAGCATCGACCAGCCCAGGACCGGGATGAAGGGACGGTCGAGCAGCCACGCTTCCAGCAGCGCGCCGCCCAGCAGGCCGACCTGGGCGGCAACGATCCACGGGTAATGCCGGCGCCCGTACTCCACACCGCCCCTGCTCCTGGCCCAGGCCTCATTACGACGCGCGACGATGAGTTCGGCGATCCGTTCGGCTCCGACGAGGGCTATGAGCAGCGTGAACGCGATCACGGGTTCACCAGCGCAGCAGAAGTAGCTCGGCGGAGAACCCCGGTCCGAGCGCTGTCAGCAGCCCTGTCTCGCCCTCCGGCGGGCGACGCCGTTCGATCGTCTCCTGCAGCACGTTGAGCACGGAGACCGACGACAGATTGCCGACGCTGTGCAGGGAGTCCCAGGTCAGGTCGAGCTCGCCCTGGTCGAGGGCGAAGGCCTCGGCGATCTTCTCGATCACCTTCGGCCCGCCGGGGTGGCAGACCCACGAGGACACCTCGCCAGCGGACAGACCGTGCTCGCCGAGGAAAGCCGCCACGTCCTCGGCCAGCGTCGCCTCCACGTGGTCGACCAGGTCGGCGGCCAGGACGATGCGGAAGCCGTGCTCGCCCACGTCCCATCCCATGAGCCTCGCGGTGTCGGGATACAGCTTGCTGCGGGTCGCGACGATCCGCGGCCCCCAGCGGCCCGGCCCCGGCCCGTCGGTCCCCCGGTCGCCGCCGACCGCCACGACGGCCGCGGCGCCGTCCCCGAACAGGCCACTGGCCACCAGGTTCGCCAGCGAGTCGTCATCGCGCTGCGCCGTCAGCGAGCACAACTCCACGCAGACCAGGACCGCCACCTGGTCCGGCCACGCGCGCAGATAGTCGTACAGCCGCGACAGCCCCGCGGCGCCGGCCGCGCACCCCAGGCCGAAGATCGGGACCCGCTTGACGTCGTCCCGCATGCCCAGGCGCTGGACCAGGGCGGCGTCCAGCGAGGGAGTGGCGACACCGGTCGAGGAGCAGAAGACCAGCTGATCGACCTGCGACGCGCCGACCCCGGACGCCTCCAGCGCTCCCCGGACGGCCCGCTCCCCCAGCGACAGCGCCGTATCGACGTAGGTGTCGTTCGCGGTGGTGAAACCCTCGAGATTCGCGTACTTCTCGATCGGCAGCGCCAGGTACCTGCCCCTCACCTGGGTAGCGGCGTGGAACCGCTCCACCACCCGCCGGTCAGCCCCCGTCGCCCCGATCACGGCCTCGGTGATCCGATGCTGGTCGTAGTGATGTTCCGGCAAGACGGTCTGCACAGCCGCTACGCGCACAACTCCCCCTAAGCTCCTTCTCTCCGCCCCCTTCCCCACCAGCGCGGCATGTACCGGTACTCGGCGATAACTCGACTGCGTGCCCCGCCTCCAGCAGGTCTACCAGGCGACCGTTGGGGCGTTCGATCGCGACCGGCACCTCCTCGGGGTCGCCGTACTTGGCCAAGCGCCCGCACCAGTTGGGCGATTCCGTCCGCCGAGTGCTTGATAGTGAACTCGGCCACGATCTTCCCTGCCTCGTTCATCACGCACACGGCATGTTCAGCCGCGGGCCCAGTCGATCCCGACAAAGAACAACGCCTCACCCACTGCAAGCGACAACCCGAACTCCTCTGATGGCAATGAGATCGACTCGGCGAGGAGGCCGGTTCACGGGTGGTCACTAAGCGGCGCTCTACGGCGCATCTCCCTGTCGCCGTTCTACGGCCCCGGGGGAGGACCGAGGGCGGCAGTGTGTAAGCGGCCGTTGTCCGGCGACCACTCCAGGCCGTCACCTCGGTCCCCGCCGAGTCTCTTCACCAAGCACAGCGGTGCCCAGCGAGAGCCATGGTGCCCTAGTGACCACTCCGCTGGACGTGACCCTGGCCGACGCCTCCTCGGCTGCTCTGGGAGGCGAATGAGCCTGCGTCGACCGTTCGGGTCAGCGGGAAGCTTCAGGTGCAGATACCAGTTGTCATGCTGCCGACCAGGCATCAGCTTCGAGTAGGAGCGGCGCAGGGTTGCCGGTCTCGGGGTACACGCGACCGCATCGCCGGTCCACCTGGCTGGCACTCGTCGAATACTCCAGCCGCGCTCGGAGATCTCGGTGCCGCTGCGCAGCCGGGCGAACAGGTCGATCGCCTCGCCGCCGGTCAGGTTGGGTCACAGGTCCATATCGCCCGGGATGTAGGCCATGCAACGGTGCGTCATGACCGGGTCGTCCTAGGCGTCGCCGCCCAGCAGCCGGACCCGTCCCCCAAGCAGGTGTGTTAGTTAGTAACTTTTGTTAGTCTCTAACATGTGGGGTTGCGGGAGTCGAAGCGGGAGCGGACGCGGCGGACTATTCAGGAGCGGGCCCTGCGGCTGTTCCTTGAACGCGGGTTCGACGCGACTACGGTCGCTGAGGTCGCTGAGGCCGCCGACGTGTCGGCCATGACGGTGTTCCGGTACTTCCCTACCAAGGAGCACCTGGTTCTGCAGGACGAGTACGACCCGGTGATCGCCGATCGTGTCCGGCGCCGGCCGGCCGGGGAGCCGCTCCTTCGGCGGATCGCTCTGAGCATCCTGGACGGCCTGGACGATCTGCCTCCCGACCCGCAAATCCTGCTCGCCCGCACCCGGCTGATCCTGGACACCCCCGCGTTGCGCGCACGGGTTTGGGAGAACAACCACGCCACCCAGCGGGCCATCGCGGCCGCCCTGCCGGACGAGGACCCGTTCGCGGTCCAGGTCGCCGCGAGCGCGTGCCTGGCCGCCGCCACCACCGCGATGACCCGCTGGGCCGAGGCCGGCGGCCGGCTCGACCTGCGCGCCGTGATGGCAGAGGCGCTGGAGGTGATCGTCCAGTGATCGAGACGAGCGCGCTCACCAAGCGCTACCGGCGCACGACCGCCGTGGACGGGCTCACCCTGCGCGTCGAGCCCGGGCAGATCTACGGCTTCCTCGGCCTCAACGGCGCAGGCAAGTCCACCGCGATCCGGATGCTGCTCGGCATGACCCGCCCGACGAGCGGCACCGTGCGCCTGCTCGGACGGGACGAGCCGGACTGGAGCCGGGTCGGCTACCTCGTCGACGGCGCCCACGCCTATCCCGGCCTCACCGTTCGCGAGAACCTGGAGATCACCCGTCGGCTGCGCCGCGAACCCGACCCCGAGGCCGCCGACCGCGCCGCCGACCTGCTCGGGCTGACGCCCTACCGCGACCGGCGCGCCGGAACCCTGTCGCTGGGCAACGCCCAGAGGCTGGGGCTGGCCAAAGCCGTTCTGCACCGTCCCGACGTGCTCATTCTGGACGAGCCGGCCAACGGGCTGGACCCGCTCGGCATCAGGGAGCTCCGCGGCATCCTGCGCCGCCTCGCCCACCGGGAGGGCACGACGATCCTCGTGTCGAGCCATATTCTCGCCGAGGTCGCCCGCACCGCCGACCGCATCGGCATCATCGACCGGGGCCGCATGCTGACCGAGTTCGCCGCCGCCGACCTGCCCCGCTGCACCTGCGACGCCGAAGACCTGGAGGACGTCTTCCTGCGCCTGCTCACCGGCGACCGGCCGGAGGCGGCGGCATGAACGCCGCGCTGAAGACCGAGACCGCCAAGTTCCTGCGTTCCCGCGCCCCTTGGGCAACCGCGGCGGCGTTCCTGCTGCCGGTGGCACTCGCCGCCATCTTCGTCGGCGCCTCCGGCACCCCGCCCCTGGACGAGAAGTCCCAGGCCCTGGGCATCACCCCGGACTGGCCCGGCTTCCACTCCGCCCTGATGCAGATCGACGCCGCGGGCGGGTTCCTGCTCTTCGGCATCCTGGTCACCTGGATGTTCGGCCGCGAGTACAGCGACCGCACCGTCCTCGACCTGCTCGCCCTCCCCACCTCCCGCACCTCGATCGTCCTCGCCAAGTTCACCGTCACCACGGCCTGGCTGATCCTGCTCGCCGCCTTGCAGACCGCCGCGTGGGTCGCGACCGGGATCATGCTCGGGCTGCCCGGCACCCCGCACCGAGGGCTGGCCGAGCTGCTCATGCTGCTCGCCCTCACCGGTGCCCTCGCGCTCCCGATCGCACTGGCCGCGAGCGCGGGCCGCGGCTACCTGCCCGGCATCGCGGCGACCGTCGCGCTCCTCGTCTGCGGTGTCGCCGCCGCGATACTCGGCGCGGCCGCATGGTTCCCGTGGGCCTTGCCCGCGACGGTCGGCGGCCTTTCCGGCGCGGCGTCCCGCCCGCTCACCGCCCCGGCGATCGCCGCCGCGACGGCGGCGGCGGGCATCGCCGCCACGACCCTCTGGTGGCGGCGGGCCGACCACTAGAGCGATCTCACGGGCGGGAGCCGCTTACATCTGGTCCCACAGGCGCCGTTCCTCCGGGGAGGGAGGGGTCTTGCACATGCACTCCGGATGGCCCGGGGGAAGGTCGGCGGACGCTGCCGGGTCCGGTGGAACGCACCACGGAGGCAGCGGATACCCGAAGAAGACGCACCACCCGCATCCGACGTCGTACATGAACCGATCAAGGAACCGCCGCAGCCGGTGCCGGTCCGCCATCGGTGACCTCCGCTGTTTCCGATCTTCATGGGCCGGCCGGTCAGGTGATGCCGAGCTCGCTGTCGATCATGGAGAACATCTCCTCGTCGGTGGCCGACTCGATCCGGGTGCGGCCGTCCTCGGCGCCGTTCCCGCCGGTCAGGCCGGCGAGGACCTCCTGGAGCCGGGCGGTGACCGCGGCGCGGGTCCCGTCGTCCATGCCGGAGAGGGCTACGTCGGCTTCGAGTTTGGCGAGCGTGCCGAGGACGGCCGCGCCGGGCTCGGCCTCGTCCGGGGACAGCCGCGCTGCCAGATACCGGGCGAGCGCGGTCACGTTGGGGTGGTCGAACACGACCGTGGACGGCAGGCGCGTGTCGATGACGGTGCCGAGCCTGTTGCGGAGTTCGACCGCGGTGAGCGAGTCGAAGCCGAGGTCCAGGAACCCGCGTTCGGTGTCGATGCTCTCCGGCGTCGTGTGGCCCAGCACCGCGGCGGCGTTGTCCCGCACCGTCCGCAGCAGGCGGTCGAAGCGGTCCTCCGGGGTGAGACCGGCCAGGTGTCCGGCGGAGAAGGCGGCCTCGAGCCGGCGCCCCGCCCCGTCGGCGGGTCGGACGAGCGTGTGGAAGAGCCTGGGCAACGTCGCCCTGGGCTGCCGGCGCAGCGCCCGCATCTCCAGGCGGACCGCCACCAGCAGGGCCTCATCGGTGGCCAGGACGGCGTCGAACAACGCCAGCGCCTCCCGGGTGGGCAGGGGCAGGATTCCCGAGCGGCCGAGCCTGGACAGGTCCGGTCGGTCGAGGCCCCGGGTCAGCTCGCTGGTGTCCTCCCACAGCCCCCAGGCCACCGACGTGGCCGGCAGGCCGCGGGCCCGGCGCCAGGCGGCGAAGGCGTCCTCGAAGGTGTTGGCCGCCGCGTAGTTGGCCTGGCCCGGTGCCCCCAGCACGCCCGCGCTCGACGAGAACATCACGAAGGCCGACAGGTCATGGCCCCGGGTCAGCTCGTGGAGGTTCATGACGGCGTCCACCTTGGGACGCAGCACCCGCGCCAGCCGGTCCGGGGTCAGCGAGCCGACGACGGCGTCGTCCACCGTCCCGGCGGTGTGGATCACCGCGGTCAGCGGATGGGGCTCCGGTATGGCGGCGATCACCTGGGCGAGCCGGTCGCGGTCGGCGGCGTCGCATGCCGTGATCTCGACATGCGCGCCCGCGGCGTCCAGTTCGGCCCGCAGTTCGGCCGCGCCGGGGCTGGCGGGTCCGCGCCGGCTGGTGAGGAGCAGGCGGCGCACCCCGTGCTCGGCCACCAGGTGCCGCGCCACCAGGGCGCCGAGGGTTCCGGTGCCGCCGGTGACCAGCACCGTGCCGTCCGGGTCGGGCGGCGCGGGCACGGTGAGGACGATCTTTCCGACGTGCCGCGCCTGGCTCATGAACCGGAACGCCTCCCGTGCCCTGCGCACGTCCCAGGCGCGCACCGGCAGCGGGGTCAGGGTGCCGCGTTCGAACAGCTCGCTGAGCTCGGCCAGCATCTCGCCGATCCGGGCGGCCGGTACGTCCGCCAGGGAGAACGCCTGGTAGGCGACTCCCGGCCATGCGTCGGCGACCTCCGCGGCGTCGCGGACGTCGAGCTTCCCCATCTCGATGAAGCGCCCGCCTCGCGGCATCAGCCGGAGCGAGGCGTCGACGAACTCGTGCACCAGCGAGTTGAGGACGACATCGACGCCCCGGCCTCGCGTCTCGTCCATGAACCGCTGCTCGAACGCGGTGTCGCGGGACGAGGCGATGCGGGCACCGTCGATTCCCGCCTCGCGCAGCACGTCCCACTTGCGGGGGCTCGCCGTCCCGTACACGCGGGCGCCCCAGTGCCGGGCGAGCTGCGCGGCGGCCATTCCGACGCCGCCGGCTGCGGCGTGCACCAGGACGGACTCCCCGGATTCCAGGCCCGCCAGGTCGGCCAGCCCGTAGTAGGCGGTCAGGAACACCGCCGGGACGGCGGCGGCCTGCTCGAACGACCAGCCGGACGGTATCGGCGCCACGACGCGGTGATCGGCCACCGCCACCGGGCCGAAGGTGCCCGGGAACAGGCCCATGACCCGGTCGCCGACACCGACGCCGCGGACCTCCGGGCCCACCTCGGTGATCACACCGGCGGCCTCGCTGCCGATGGCGCCCCCGTCCTGGTGCGCGCCCAGCGCGATCAGCACGTCGCGGAAGTTCAGGCCCGCCGCCCGGACGGAGACCCGGACCTCGCCCGGTTCCAGGGGCCGGAGCGCTTCCGGGGCGGGCACGAGGGACAGGCTCTCCAGGGTGCCGCCGGGGCCGGGTGCCAGTGTCCAGGCATCCGCGCCCTCCGGAAGTGACAGCGTGCCCGGCTGCGCGGCGGTTCCGCGGACCAGCCTCGGGATCCTCGCCTCGCCGCGGCGCAGCGCGATCTGCTCCTCTCCTTCCCCGGCGGCGGTCGCGAGCGCGGCCGGCAGCGACCGGAGAGACCCCTCGTCCCCGTCGAGATCGGCGAGCAGGAAGCGGCCGGGGTTCTCCGACTGCGCCGAGCGGAGCAGGCCCCAGACCGGTGCGTGCGCCATACCGGCCACCTCGTCGTCGGTGCCGCACGCCACCGCGCCGGACGTGACCACCACGAGGCGAGCGTCCTCGAAGCGCGGTTCGGCCAGCCAGTCCTGGACCAGCCGCAACGCCTCGGCTGCGGCCCGGTGCGCCTCGCCCGCCGGGTCGTCCGCGGCCCCGGTCCTGGACGGGCAGGACGCCAGCACGAATCGGGGAGCCTCGGACTCCGGGTGGCGGGCCAGATCAGCCAGATCCGGGTGGGTCCACACCTTCACCTGAGCGGTCCGGAACGCGTCGCTCAGGCCCAGCGGATCGTCGCCGACCAGGGCCCACTCCCCCGGTGGCAAGACGCCGGGCATGCCGAGCGGGTGCCAGGCGACCCTCAGCAGCCGGTCGTCCCGCCGCGCCATCCGGCCCACCAGGCTCTGCGCTGCGACCGGCCGTACCGCGACGGACTCCGCCGAGGCCACCGGACGCCCAGTCGGGTCGGTCATCGTCAGTGATACGGCGTCTTCACCGGTGGGTGCGACGTGCACGCGCAGCGAACGGGCCCCTCGCTGGAGCACCCGGAGGCCCGACCAGGCGAACGGCAGGCGGAGCCGGTCGGTCCCGTCGTCGGTGAAGTCCAGCAGGGCGACCTGCAGTGCGGCGTCCAGCAGTGCCGGGTGGATCTCGAAGGCGTCGGCCTGCTCCGCCTGGTCTTCGACCAGGCTCACCTCGGCGTACAGGTCCTCGCCGCTCCGCCATGCCCGCTCGACCCCTTGGAACGCCGGGCCGTAGACGTAGCCGCGCTCGGCCAGGCCGTCATAGAAGTCGGCCGTGTCGAGCGGGTCCGCGTCTGGGGGCGGCCACTCGCGCGGGGCGGGCGGCTCGTCCGCTGTGGCGGCGGGCGCCAGCAGTCCCTCGGCGTGGCGTGTCCACGGCGCGTCGGCGGAGTTCCCGAGCGTCCGCGCGAAGACACCGACCGTCCGGGCGCCTCCGTCGCCGGGAGCGCCGACCCGGATCTGCAGCGCGACCACGGCCTGCTCGTCCAGGACGAGCGGCTCCCGCAGCGTGATCTCCTCCAGCCGGTCGCAGCCGAGCCCGCGGCCCGCCCGCAACGCCATCTCGGTGAACGCTGCGGCCGGCACCAGCGGCGTGTCCCTCACCCGGTGATCGGCCAGCCACGGTTGGGACGACAGCGACAGGCGACCGGTGAGCACCACTTCCTCGTCGTCGGCCAGACTGAGGGACGCCCCCAGGAACGGGTGACCGGTCCCTTCCAGCCCGAGCCCCTCGGCGTCACTGCGGGCCGCCCCGCCGCCATCGAGCCAGTACCGCTGCCTCTGGAAGGCGTAGGTGGGCAGATCCACCGGCGGTGTGGGGCGAGGGCCCGCGATGGCTTCGAGGATGTGGGTCCAGTTGACGTGGGTGCCTTGGGTGTGGAGGGTGGCGAGGTTGGTGAGGAGTCGGGTCCAGGTGGGGTGGTCGCGGTGGAGTGTGCCGATGGCGACCGCGGTGGTGTCGGTGGTGTCGAGGGTGTGCTGGATGGGTGTGGTGAGGGTGGGGTGTGGGCTGGTTTCGATGTAGGTGGTGTGGCCGTTGGTGGTCAGGTGGGTGATGGTGGGGTGGAAGTGGACGGTGTTGCGGATGTTGTCGTACCAGTAGTGGCTGTTGAGTT
>NZ_BMRO01000030.1 GCF_014648675.1 Actinomadura livida | reverse complement strand
CACACCCACATCGCCGCACACAACACCCCCACCTCCACCGTCATCTCCGGCGACACCCAAACCGTCAACGAAATCGTGGACTTCTGGCGGATCTGGGGGGTCAGGACCAGCGTCCTGCGCGTGAGCCGAGCGTTCCACTCCCACCACATCGACGCGATCGCCGAGGAGTTCGGCAAGGCGGCCCGGGAACTGGAGTACCGCCCGCCGCGGATCCCGATCGTGTCCAACGTGACCGGTGAGCTGGGCGAGCCGGAGCTGATGACCTCCCCGGAGTACTGGGTGGACCAGGCCCGTCAGCCGGTCCGGTTCTACGACGGGGTGCGGACCCTGCGGCGCGAGGGGACGGGGATCTTCCTGGAGGTCGGCCCCGACACGGTGCTGGCCCCCTTGGCGCACGGCTGCCTGGAAGAGGAGAACGACACGGGTGCGCGGCCGGCGTTCGCGGCCACGCTGCGCGGCGACCGGGACGAACTGCCGGCGCTGCTCGCCGCGGTGGGGCAGGTGCACGTCGCCGGAGGGACGGTGGACTGGCCCGCCGTCCTGGACGCGGTCGGCGCCCCGCGGCCCGACGGCCCGGTGCCGCTGCCCACGTACGCGTTCCAGGGGCGTCACTACTGGCTGCACCCCGGGGAGCAGCAGGGCACCGGCGAGGACGGCGGCGGGGAGGACGCCGGGTTCTGGGACGCGGTGGAGAGCGGAGACCTGGCGTCGGTGGCGGTCGCTCTCGACCTGGACGATACGCAGCGGCAGGCCATGCGCGACGTCCTGTCCCCGCTGTCCGTGTGGCGGCGGCGGCGCAGATGCCAGTACCGGATCCGGTGGTCGCCCCTGCCGGAAGCGCCGTCCCAGAGCATGTCCGGTACCTGGCTGGTGCCCGTCCCGGCCGCCCTGGCCGACGCGCCCCCGGTGACGGAGGTGCTCGGGATGCTCGACGGAGCGGGCGCGGCCGCACGGGTCGTCCCGGTCGAGGCGGGGGACGGCGAGACCCTCTCCCGCCTCCTGCGCGGGATGTCCCTGGACACCGCGGTCAGCGGCGTGCTGTCCCTCCTGGCCCTGGATCGCGAGATCCAGCCGGGGACGTCGGCGGTCCCGGCCGGGCTGGCACTGACGGTGGCGCTGGTGGGCGCGCTGGATGAGGCCGGGCTGCACGCTCCGCTGTGGATCGCGACCCGCGGCGCGGTCCGGGCGGACGGCTCCGACCCCGGCCCCGACCCGCTCCAGGCCCTGCTGTGGGGCTACGGCCAGGTCGCGGCCGAAGAGCGCACGTCCGGACCGGTCGGGCTGATCGACCTTCCCGAGCACCTGGACGCGGCCGCGCGGGCCCGGCTGGGAGCCGTCCTCGCGGGCGGCGCCGCGGATCAGGCCGCCGTCCGGGGACCGGTCGCGTACGCGTCGCGGCTGGTCCGCACGCCCTCCGGCGGGCAGCCGCCCGAAGGGAGCCCGGTGCCGCCGGGGCCGGTGGTGTTCACCGGCGCCGTCACGGCGCCGGCAGCCCACACCGCTCGATGGCTGGCAGGCGGCGGGACGGAGCGCATGGTCTTCGCCGGCCCCGCCGCCGCCCAGGACCCCGGTACCCGCGACCTGCTGACCGAGCTGAAGGCCCTGGGCGTCCACGCGGAGATCGCCGAACCCGATGCGGAGGCGCGCGGCGGGGACATCGCGGCGGTCGTCCACGTCGCGGACCTCGACGCGGGGAGAGCCGGGCCCGCCGACATCGCGGCGCTGGACCGGGAGATCGCCGCGGTCCAGGACGCCGCGGCCGCGCTGACCGCGTTCGCGGCCACCGCGGAGCCGCCGATGTTCCTGTTCGTCACCTCGGCCGCGGCTGCGCTCGGCGGGGCGGGGCTGGGAGACCAGGCTCCCGCGCACGCCTACCTGGACGCGTTCGCCGCCCGCCTGGAAGAGGGCGGCCACACCGTCGCGTCGATCGCCGTGGGCCCCACCGGCGAACCCGAGCCGTCCGCCGCGCCCGAGACGGCGGTCCCGGCCCTGCGGGAGTGGGGGATGCGGGCGCTGCCCCCGGGCCAGGCGGTCGCGGCGCTGCGGCAGGCGGTGGGCGCCGGCTCCCCGCTGCTCGTCGCCGACATCGACTGGGAGCGCGCCGTGTCCAGCCGGGACGGTGCGCCCCCGCGCCGCCTCTTCCACGAGATCCCCGAGGTCCGGCGCATCGCCGGACCGGACGGCGACGGCGGCGCGGCGGCCGGGCGGGCGGCCGAACTGCGGCGCCGCCTGGCCGGCGTGCCGGAGGCCGAACGGGAGCGGCTGCTGCTGGACCTGGTCCACCGGCGCGCCGCGACCGTCCTGGGATTCGCGTCGGCGGACGAGGTCAAGCCCGACGACAGCCTCCTGGACCTGGGCCTGTCGTCCTTCACCGCACTGGAGCTGAGCACCCGCCTGGCCGAGGCCACCGGCCTGCAGATCTCCCCGGTCGCGGTCTTCGAGAACGCCACCCCGTCGGCGATGGCCCGGTTCCTGAACGGCGAGTTCGCCGCGCAGGACGGGCCCGCCACCGAGTCCGGCGACGCGCCGGACCTTCCCGCGGCGCACGCGTCCCCAACGAACGAGGTGTCATGAGCGATTCCGTTGTCAGCGATTCCGTTGTCATCGTCGGCGCGGGCCCGGTCGGCCTGATGCTCGCTCACGAGCTGGCCCTGGCCGGGGTGCGGGCCGTCGTCATCGAGCGGAGTCCCGAGATCGACGACAGGACGGTCTCGGGACTGATCCACGCCCGCTCCGTCGAGCTGCTGGAGCAGCGGGGCCTGATGGAGCCGCTCCGCCGCGAGCACGGCGAGCCCCTGGTCTGGGACCGGCTCCACTTCGCCAGCTTCTGGCTGGACATGTCGGAGCTGGCGGAGACCGACCACTCCGTCGTCCTCCTGCAGAACCACATCCAGCGGGTCCTCAGCGACCACGCCGCCGCGCGCGGCGTGCGGATCCTGCGCCGGCACGAGCTGATCGGGCTGAGCCAGGACGAGGAAGGCGTCACCGCCCGGGTCCGCTCGCCCCTCGGCGAGGAGGAGATCCGGTGCCGCTACCTGGTCGGCTGCGACGGCGAGGACAGCGCGGTGCGCGAGCTCGCCGGGTTCGCGGTGACCAGGAGCGGGCCGTCCTGGTACGGGCTCCTCGCCGACGTCGGGAGCTACGCGGGGCCGGTCGGCGCGGGGTCCTTCCACGAGGGCGGCATGTTCGGCCAGTTCGGCGACGCGTCCACGATGTTCCGCCTGATGACGATCGAGATCGGGGTCGAGGCGCCGCCTCCGGACCGGCCGGTCACGCTGGATGAGGTCAGGGCGAGCATCGAGCGGATCACCGGCGAGCGGCCCACCGTCGAGGAGCCGCTCTGGCTGCGCCGCCACGGCAACGTCACGATCCTCGCCGACCACTACCGCAACGGCCGGGTCTTCCTGGCCGGGGACGCCGCGCACTTCCAGTTCCATCCCGCCGGGCACGCGGTGACGATCGGGCTGCAGGACGCGGTGAACCTCGGCTGGAAGCTCGCCGCGGACGTGCAGGACCGGGCGCCCGCCGGGCTGCTGGACACCTACGAGGCCGAACGCCGTCCCTACGGGCGCCGCGCCTGCGTGTACGGGCGGGCGCAGATGGCGCTGCTCGACACCGCCGACGGCCCGAGCGCGCTGCGCGAGGTGTTCGGCGAGCTGCTCGACCACGAGGTGGTGAACCGGCACCTCGTCCGCGCCGCCACCGACGCCCGCCACCCGGCGGGCGGGGGCGACGGGCTGCTGGGCCGCCGGGTGCCCCTGGTCCGGCTCGGCACGGCCGGCGGGGAGGTCCCCGTGGCCGACACGCTGCACGCCGCGCGCGGTGTCCTGCTGGACCTGTCCGGGGGCGCGGAGCCGCCGGACGTCACCGGATGGAAGGACAGGGTGGACGTCGTCGCGGCCGAGCCGGCGCCGGAGATCCCGGCGTCGGCGGTCCTCGTGCGCCCCGACGGCCACATCGCCTGGGCGGGGGAGACCGCCGCCGCGGCCGGCGGGCTCCGCCCGGCGCTGGCCGCCTGGTTCGGAGAGCCCGCCGAGTGATGGCCCCGACGAGCTACGGAGAACCGGTGACGCGGGATCAGGAAGTCCGGCCGCTGGCCGTCCTCGGCGCGGGAGTCATGGGCGCGGGCATCACGGCGCTGCTCCTCGGGCACCGGCGGCCCGTCGTGCTCGTCGACACCGACGCGTCCAGGCTCGACCGGGTCCGCGCGGAGGTCTCCCGGCACCTGCGGCTGGCCCGTCTCATGGGCGCGCTGCCGCGGGAGGGCGCGGACGGCGAGCTGGTGACGAGCACCGCCCCCGACGCGATGGCCGGGGCGGCCGCGGTGATCGAGGCCGTCACCGAGGAGACCGCCGCCAAGGCCAAGGCCCTGTCGGACGCGGCGGCGGCGACCGCCCCGGGCACGCCGCTGGTGTCCAACACCTCCTCGATCCCTATCGACGAGCTGGCCCGGGGCATGGGCCGCCCGGAGGACCTGGTCGGCGTCCACTTCATGAACCCGCCCTACCTGATCGCGACGGTGGAGGTCGTCCAGGGGCCGCGCACCGCGCCCGCGGCGATGGCCGCGGTGCGCGGGCTGCTCGCGGACCTCGGCCGCCGGGCCGTGGTGGTCGGCGACGGGCCCGGGTTCGTGACCAGCCGCATCCTGCACCGGATGATCAACGACGCGGCGCGCATCGTGGCGGAGGGCCGGGCGTCCGCCGAGGACGTCGACACCCTCCTGCAGGACTGCCTCGGGCACCGCACCGGCCCGCTGCGCACCGCGGACCTGATCGGGCTGGACAACCTCGTCGACTCGCTGCGGGTGCTGCACGAGCGCACCGGCGACGACGGCTGCCGCCCCTGCGACCTCCTGCTGGACAAGGTGCGCGCCGGCGACCTCGGCCGTAAGAGCGGGCGCGGGTTCTACGACTACCTGGAGGCACGACCGTGACCACGTCGTCCGACCGGGCGGAGAGCCGTGCGGCGGCTCCGCCGGACATCGAGAAGGACCTGCGCACCTTCCTGGAGGTGCGCACCAAGAACCCCATCGGGCCGGACGACGACCTCGCCGCGGCCGGGGTCTCGTCGCTGTTCGTGATGGAACTGGTGACCTACATGGAGAGCACCTACGGCATCGTCATCGCGGGACCGGACCTGATGATGGAGAACTTCCGGACGGTGCGCGCCATGGTGGCGCTGGTGGAGCGGCTGGCGGCCACCGGCCCGGGAGGCCCCGGGTGACCGCTGACACCGCGCTCGGCGGGCCCGGCGCGATGACCTCACGGGTCGCCGAGCTGGTCGGCGACCAGGCGGAGGAGTGGGACCGGCGGGGCCGGCTGCCGCTGGAACTGGTGCGCGAACTCGCCGGCCGGGGAATGCTGTGCGCCCAGGTGCCCGCCCGGTACGGGGGGCCGGGGCTGACGGCCGCGGACGGCGGGGCCTTCACCGCGGGCGTCGGCAGGCTGTGCAGCTCCCTGCGCAGCCTCATGACCTCCCAGGGCATGGCCGCGTGGACCATCGAGAAGCTGGGCGGAGCCGCGCAGCGGGCGGCGCACCTACCCGAGCTGGCGGGCGGCCGGCTCGCCGCCGTGGCGTTCAGCGAACCGGGCGCGGGCAGCGACCTGTCGGCGATCGACACCCGGATCCGGGCCGAGGGCGGCACGGTCGTCGTCGACGGCCGCAAGGTCTGGATCACCGGAGCCGCCTACGCCGACCTGCTGGTGGTGTTCGGCCGGTTCGGGGACGGCTTCGCCGCCGTACTGGTGCCGGCGTCCGCGCCGGGCGTGCGGGTGGAGCGGGTGCCCGACCCGCTCGGCTGCCGCGCCGCCGGACACGCCGACGTGCACCTGGACTCCGTGCGGCTGCCCGCGGACAGCGTGCTGGAGCGCACCGCCGGATCCGCGGAGCTGCTGGTGACGCCGCCGCTGACCTACGGCCGGCTGTCGGTGGCCTGGGGATGCGTCGGGATCCTGCGCGCCTGCCTGGACGAGGCGACCGGCCACGCCCGCTCCCGCGTCCAGTTCGGCCGGCCGATCGCCGACCACCAGCTCGTCGCCGGGCACCTCGCCGAGATCCTCGTCGGGGAGCAGGTCGCCACGCGGACCTGCGAGCACGCCAGCCGGTGCTGGGACGCGGGCCTTCCCGAGACGGCCACCGCGGCGGTGCTGGCCAAGCACGTCGGCGCCGTCAACGCCGTCCGGGGCGCGTCCGCCGCGGTGCAGGTCCTGGGCTCGGCGGGGGCGCGGGACGGGCGGGCCGCGGCGCGCGCGTACCGGGACGCCAAGCTCATGGAGATCATCGAGGGCAGCAGCGAGATCTGCCGGCTGATCCTGGCGCGGCACGCGCTGACCGCGCCGGCATGACGAGCGCGACGACCACCGAGAGGAAGGCGACCATGGAGGCCCGAAGCGTGCGCGACGACCCGCCGGCCGGCCCGCCCGAGGACCCGCCGGCGACGGTCAAGTGCCTGGTGTGGGACCTGGACGACACGCTGTGGTCCGGCATCCTGCTGGAGGACGGGGAGGTGCGGCTCGGCGACGCCGTCCGCGAGGTCATCGCAGAACTCGACTCCCGCGGCATCCTGCAGTCGGTGGCCAGCAAGAACGACCCCGACCTGGCCTGGCGGCGCCTGGAGCGGCTCGGCGTCGCGGAGTACTTCGTGCACGCCCGGATCGGCTGGGGCCCCAAGTCGGACGCGGTGCGGGACATCGCCGAGCGGCTGAACTTCGCCGAGCACACCATCGCGTTCATCGACGACCAGCCCGCGGAGCGCGCGGAGGTCGCGTTCCACCTGCCGCGGGTGCGCTGCTACCCCGCCGAGCGGGCGGCCGAGCTGCCCGCCCTGCCCGAGTTCAGCCCCCCGGTCGTGACGGTCGACGCCCGGCGCCGCCGCGAGATGTACCAGGCCGGGCTGGCCCGCGACGCGGACCGCGCCGGGTTCACCGGGCCCGACGAGGACTTCCTGCGGTCCCTGGACATGGTGCTGGAGGTCGCGCGGGCGGACGGGGAGCGCCTCACCCGGGTCGAGGAGCTGACGCTGCGCACCAGCCAGATGAACGCCACGGGCGTGCACTACTCCGACGCCGCGCTGCGCGGCCTGCTCGCCGATCCGGGCCACGAGGTCCTGGTGGCGACGCTGACCGACCGGTTCGGCCCGCACGGCGCGGTCGGCGTCCTGCTGCTGGAGCGGCACCCGCCGGTGTGGAACGTGAAACTGCTCGCCACCTCGTGCCGCGTGGTGTCGTTCGGGGTCGGATCGGTGATCCTGCGCTGGCTGATCGGGCAGGCGGCCGAAGCCGGCGTCCATCTGCTCGCCGATTTCCGCCCCACCGAGCGCAACCGCATCATGGAGGTCACCTACCGGTTCGCCGGTTTCGGCGACGCCCCCTGCCGGTGCCGGGACGGCCTCGCCGAGCCCGCCGGGGACGAGGGCACCGTCAGGCTCCACCTGGAGCCCGCGCCGCAGCAGGAGCCCACCACCATGCGGCTCATCGCGCCCGGCCTTTGCGGAACCGTGATCTGACATGGCCGGGTACCTGGAGGTGACCCCTGAACTGCTGGACTACGCCAGGGGCGTCTCGCTGGACGACGACGAGGTCCTGCGCGACCTGCGCCGGGTGACCGCGGGCATGCTCGGCGGGACGACGATGCAGGTCGTCCCGGAAGGGGCGCAGCTGCTGGCGATGCTGGTCCGGCTGACCGGCGCCCGGCTCGTGCTGGACATCGGGACGTTCACCGGCTACAGCGCCCTGTGCATGGCGCGCGCCCTCCCGCCCGGCGGCCGCCTCGTCACCTGCGACATCAGCGACCGGTGGAGCGCGGTCGCGGCCGAGCACTGGGCGCGGGCCGGGGTCGCCGGGAAGATCGACTTCCGGCTCGGCGACGCCGCCGCCACGCTGGCCGGCCCGCCGGACGGCATCGGCGCCGGCTCGGTCGACCTGGTGTTCGTCGACGCCGACAAGGCCGGCTACCCGCGCTACTTCGAGGCGGCCCTGCCGCTGGTCCGCCCCGGCGGCCTGCTCGTGTTCGACAACACGCTGTTCTTCGGCCGTGTCCTGGACCCGGACCCGGCGGACGCCGACACCCGGGCCGTCCGGGAGCTCAACGCGCTGCTGCACCGGGACGAGCGCGTCGAGGTGTGCCTGCTCCCGATGGCGGACGGCATCACCCTCGCCCGGAAGGCGGAGCACGGAAGCACGGCATAAGCGGGGCTTTAGCGCGGGTGCCGATCATGGGAGCGGCGCCGCCACGAGGGAAGGGACAGCCATGTACCGCTCGGATATCGGCATCGTGTCGGCGGGCACGGGACTCCCGGGAGAGGCGATCGGAACGGCCGCGCTGGCGGAGCGGTTCGGCTTCGGGACGCCCTGGGAGCACTGGGTCAACACGTTCATCGGGACGACCAGCCGCCACCTCGCCATCGACCTGGAGACCGGGGAGGCCCGCGCGACGCTGGCGGACCTGGGGGAGGAGGCCGGGCGGAAGGCGCTGGAGTCCGCAGGCCTCGAACCGGGCGACATCGACCTGGTGGTCATGGGCACCGCCACCCCGGACCTGCTGATGCCGGCGACCGTCAACCAGATCGCCGACCGGCTCGGCATCGACGGCGTCCCCAGCTTCCAGCTCCAGTCGGGCTGCTCCGGCGCCGTGCAGGCGATGCACGTGGCGAGCCAGCTCCTGTCCACCGGCCAGTACCGCACGGCCCTGGTGCTCGGCGGGGACGTGTGCGCCAAGCACGTCGTGCCCGACGCCGACTTCAGCAGGCTCCCCCCGGCCGAGCTGGTGAACCTGGTGCTCTTCGGCGACGGCGCCGGCGCCGTCGTGCTCCGCCGGGAACCGGACCCCGGCGCGGCCCTGCTGCGCGGCCTGTTCACCCGCCTGGTCGGGCTGGGCCGTGAACCGGGCCAGACGCTCGCCTGGTACGGCGCGAACCGCACGTTCGACCGGCCGGCCGCCACCGAGGACTACAAGGCGATCGAGGAGCGCGTCCCGGTCATGGCCGTCGAGGTGCTCAAGGAGCTGCTCGAGAACCTGGACTGGAGCGAGGCCGACCTGGGCTACCTGCTGCCGCCGCAGCTGTCCGGCCGCATGAGCACCCTGATCGGGGAGCGCCTGGCGGTCCCGCACGCGCGGCAGATCACCCGCGTCCACGAGATCGGGAACTGCGGCAACGGCCTGGTGTTCTTCCAGCTCGAACGCGCCCTGGAGGCGATGGGCGCCGGCGACCGGGCGGTGGGCGTCGCGATCGAGTCCAGCAAGTGGATCAAGAGCGGGTTCGCGCTGGAGCGGACGTGACCGCCCGGCGGCCCGGCGCGGACGGCGCCCCGGCCGGCGACCCGCCAGGCGACCGGGCGGTGAGCGTGCCCGTCCCGGCCGAACGCCGGCACACGCTGACCTTCCTGTCCTGGGCCAGGGGGGCCGCGCCGGTCTTCCTCGACACCGAGGTGGACATGAGCGCCGTCGTGGCGCACCGCCGCGCCGCCGAGCGGGCGGGGCGCCGCTGCTCGACGGTCGCCTGCGTCCTGCACGCCGCGGGCCGGGTCCTGGCCCGCCACCCGGACGCCAACGCGGCGATCAGGGGCCGCGGCCGGCCGAGGATCGCGCGTTACCCCACGGTCAACGCCAAGGTCGCGCTGGACAAGCGGCTGAACGGGCAGCGGGTCGTCCTCGCCGCGCTCCTCACCGGGGTGCACCGGTCGAGCCTGGAGCAGATCCAGGACGAGCTGGAGTACTGGCGCCGCGGCGACCCCGACCGCATGCCCGAGTTCGCGGGGCTGCGCAAGATGCAGCGCATGCCGTGGCCGCTGCGGTCCTGGGCGAACAGCTCCGCCGTGTCCAGCCTCCGGCGCCGCCCCCGCACGATGGGCACCTTCGCCCTCACGTCGCTGGCGCACCGTCCCGTCAACGGCTTCCACTCCTTCGGCGGAACGACCATCACGCTGGGCGTCGGGCAGACGACCGAGCGGCCGGTGGTCCGGGACGGGGTGCTCGGCTCGGCGCCCGTGATGCAGCTCAACCTGGCGTTCGACCACCGGGTCATCGACGGGGCGCACGCGGCCGACGTCCTCACCGAGATCAAGGAGGCGCTGGAGGGCTTCACCGATCCCGCGGACGGCGGCGCCGCCGCCCGGGAACGCCCGCTCCCCGGGAAGGGGGCGCGATGAACGACGTCGGCGAGCTCAAGCGGTACATCATCGCGCACGCCCGCGCCCAGAGCATCCCGCCCGAGCGGCTCCGGGAACTGCTGGGCCGCATCCGCAACGACGACGGCGACGCCCCGGGCTCGTGGGTGCGCGCCTGGGTGGCCGAAGGCGACCTGGAGTACCGCCAGGGCCGCCTCTACGACGCCTGCCGGTACTACATGCTGGCCCGGTTCCCCTACCCGGACGGCCCCGCCCGGCAGGAGGCTCAGCGCAGGTGCGTGGAGGTGTTCGACCGCTTCCGCCGGGACGACACCGGCATCCAGCGCCTCGACGTCGCGGCCGGCGACGGCCTGGTGCGCTGCTACGCGACCGGCCTGTCCCGCGAGCGCCGCCCGCCCCTGCTGATCCTCATGGGCGGCATCGTCAGCATCAAGGAGCAGTGGGCGTACACGCTGCTGAACCTCCGGCGGACGGGGCTGGCCGCCGTCGTCGCCGAACTGCCGGGCATCGGGGAGAACACGCTGCCCTACACCCCGGACGGCCACCGGATGCTGACGGCGATCATGGACGCGGTCGGCGACCGTGCCGACGCCGCCCGCAGTTACGCGATCATGCCGAGTTTCGCCGGCCACCTGGCGCTGCGCTGCGCCGTGGACGACCGCCGGATCCGCGGGGTCGTGTCCGCCGGCGCGCCGGTCAACCGCTTCTTCACCGACGGCGCGTGGCAGCGCGGGCTTCCCCGCGTCACCGTCGACACGCTCGCCCACCTGATGGGCACCGAACCCGCCCGGCTCCACGGGGAACTCCCGGCGTGGGCGCTCACGGCTGAACACCTCACCGGGCTCGACATCCCGGTGCACTACATGGCCGCGCGCCGGGACGAGATCATCCCGCGCGGCGACCTGCGGTTCCTGAGGGACCATGTGCGCCGCCTGCACCTCGTCGAGAACGACGACGTGCACGGATCCCCGGCGCACCATGTGGACGCCCGCATATGGACGGCCCGATCCATCATGCGGATGCGGGGCGCCTACACCCCGCAGCGGGCCGCGCTGAGCGCGGCCTGGTTCGGGCGCCGCGCGTGGCGCAGACTGGCCGGCCGCACGGGCGCGCCGGACCTGCCGCTCCGGGACGCCGGCCCCCCGCCCCTCCGCACGCCGGAGTCCTAGACGGCGCCCCCGGACGGCCGCCCGCACGGAAAGGAACCCTTCTGCCGATGACCGGTTCGACGCATGCCGTGGTCGTGGGCGGCGGCCTGGCGGGAATGCTGGCGGCCGCCGTCCTCGCACGCCACCTCGACGCCGTCACCATCGTGGAACGAGACCGGCTCCCCGGCGGGCCGGAGCTGCGCAAGGGGCTGCCCCAGGCGCGGCACGCCCACATCCTGTGGTCCGGCGGCGCGCGGGCGATGGACTCGGTCCTGCCCGAGACGACCGCCCGGCTGCTCGCCGCGGGCGCGCACCACGTGGGCGTTCCGCAGCAGATGGTCACCCTCACCGCGCTGGGCTGGCAGCACCGCTTCCCCGCGACGGAGTACATCATCGGCGCGAGCCGCGCCCTGATCGACTGGGTGATCCGGGACCAGGCCCTCGCCGAGCCGGGGGTCGCGCTGCTCGACGACACCGAGGTCGTGGAGGTGTGCGGCGGGCCCCGCCGGGTGACCGGCGTGCGGGTGCGGCGCCGGGACGACGGCTCGACCGCCCTGCTCGACGCCGACCTGGTGGTGGACGCCACCGGCCGCGGGTCGCGGCTGAAGTCCTGGACGACCGGGACGGGCGCCGTCCCCGCCGTGGAGGAGGAGATCGTCGACACCGGGCTCGGCTACGCCACCCGCCTCTACCGGGCCCCCGAGGGCGCGGTGGACTTCCCGATCGTCGCGCTCTACGCCGACTACCGGCGCCCGGTGCCCGGCCGCAACGGGCTGCTGCTGCCGATCGAGGACGGCCGGTGGATCGTCACGCTGTCCGGGACCCGCGGCGCGAGCCCGGCCACCGACGAGGGCGAGTTCGACGCGTTCGTCCGCAGCCTGCGCCACCCGATCATCGCCGAGCTCCTCGCCCTGGCGGAGCCGGTCTCCCCGGTGTACCGCACCCGCTCCACGGCCAACCGGCGCACGCACTACGAGCGGGCCGCCTCCTGGCCCGAGGGCCTCGTCGTGCTCGGCGACGCGCTGGCCTCGTTCAACCCGGTGTACGGCCACGGCATGTGCGCGGCGGCGCACTGCGCCGCGGCGCTGGACGCCGCCCTGCGCCCCGGCGGGCTCGGCCCGGGCCTGGCCTGGTCCGCCCAGCGGGCGATGTGCGCGATCGTCGATGACCCGTGGATCCTGGCGACCAGCCAGGACATCTACTATCCGGACTGCTACGCGACCACCACCGACCCCCGGTTGACCCATGAGGCGGCGATGCGCCGCCAGTTCGCGGAGCTGGTGACGGGCATCGCGCTGCGGGAGCCGGTGGTGAACGCCGCGCTGTCCGCGGTGACCGCCACGTCGGCGCCGGCCACGCGGTTCGAGGACGCGGAGATCGTGTCCGCGATCAGGCGGGGCCCGCGGCTGCCGGTGCTGGAGGATCCGCCGCTGACCGCCGAGGAGCTGTCGGCGGTCGGCTACGAGCCCGGCAGGGCGCTCAGGTAGCCGGAGCGTCCGGCACAAGGAACCGAGCAGCGAAACGGCCGGGCGGCCGGGGGATTCCCCCGGCCGCCCGGCCATTTGCCCGTTCAGGAGCTCCGGCCCAGTTCCTGGTCGATGAAGCTGAAGATCTCGTCGGTGGTGGCCGACTCGATCCGGCTGGTCACCGCGGCCGGGTCCGCGCCCTTCCGCAGGTCGTTCCAGCGGGACAGCAGTGCCTGCAGCCGCGTGGTGACCTTGGTCCCGGCGCCGTCCTCCGCGGCGATCGCCTCAAGGGCGGTCTCGACCTTGTCGAGCTGCTGGAGCAGCAGCTGCGCCGGGGAAACGGCCGCTGGTGCGATCTGGGCCCGCAGGTGCCGGGCCAGCTCGCCGGGCGTGGGGTAGTCGAAGATGAGCGTGGCCGGCAGGCGCTGCCCGGTGGCGGTGGCCAGGCGGTTGCGCAGCTCGATCGCGGTGAGGGAGTCGAAGCCCAGCTCGCTGAACGGGCGGGTGGTGTCGACTCCGTCGGGCGTGGCGTGGGCCAGGACGGCGGCGATGCTGCCGCGGACGAGGCCGGTCAGGTGCTCGTGCTGCTCGTCGGGGGTGAGGCCGGCCAGCTCGTCGGCGAGCCGGGCCGCGTTGGTGCCGGCCGCCGCCGAGGGCCGGACGGTGCCGCCCGGGACCAGCGCCCGGAACAGCGGCGGGGGCGGGGCGACCAGGTTGGCGACGTTGATCGGCGTGGCCAGCAGGTGGGGGCGCGGGGACGCCAGCGCGGCGTCGAACAGCTCCAGGCCCTGCTCGTTGGTGATCGGAACCATGCCGCTGCGGGCCACGCGGTTGCGGTCGGTGTCGGTGAGGTGGGCGGTCATGCCGGTGACCTCCTCCCAGTAGCCCCAGCCGATGGAGTGGGCCGGCAGCCCCTCGGCCCTCCGGTGCGCCGCCAGGGCGTCCAGGAAGACGTTGGCCGCGGCGTAACCGGCCGCGCCGGGCGGTCCGAAGGTCGCGGCGGCGGAGGAGAACAGCACGAAGGCCCTTAGCGGGTGGTTGCGGGTCTGCCGGTGCAGGTTCCAGGCGGCGTCCACCTTGGGGGCCATGACCGTGTCGATCCGGTCGGGGGTGAGGGCGGTCACGATCCCGTCGTCGATGACCCCGGCCGCGTGGACGACCGCGGTCAGCGGGTGCTCGTCGGGGACGGCCGCCAGGAGGTCGGCGAGCATGCGGGGGTCGGCGGTGTCGCAGGCGGCGACGGTCACCTCGGCGCCCAGCTCTTCGAGCCGGCGCCGCAGCTCCTGCGCCTCGGGGGCCCGGAGGCCGCTGCGGCTGGCGACGATGAGGTGCGTGACGCCGTGGCCCGTGACGAGGTGCTCGGTGATCAGCCGCCCGATGGTCCCGGTGCCGCCGGTCACCAGGACGGTGCCGTCCGGGTCGAGGGCGGCGGGCGCGGTGCCGGGGACGCCGCCGGTCTCCGTTCCGCCGGAGGCGGGCAGGCGGGCGATGCGCGGAGCGTGCACGGTGGTGCCGCGGATGGCGAGCTGCGGCTCGCGGTGCTCCAGCGCGGCGCCGATCGCGGAGCCGAGGACCTGGAATCCGGCGGCGCGGCCGTCGAGGTCGATGATCGTGATCCGGTCTGGGTGCTCGGTCTGGACGCTGCGGACCAGCCCCCACAGCGTCGACTGGGCCAGATCCACCGTCTCCAGCCCGCCGGCCGTGGTGCTGCGGGTGGTCAGCAGCACCAGGTGGCTCTGGGTGAAGCGGTCGTCGGTCAGGTACTGCTGGACGAGCCGCAGGACGCGCTTGGTGGTGGCGTGGGCACGGCCGGCCACCTCCTCGTCATCGCCGCCGCCGTCGCCGGGACAGGGGACGAGGACGATCTGCGGCGGGGCGGTGCCGTTCGCGCTCGCGCCGAGTTCGGCGAGGTCGGCGAACGCGCGGGTCGGTGTGGTGAGTGCGGCCTGCAGCGCCTGCGCCAGCTCGGGGTCGTGCTCGGTGAGGACGGCGTAGGGGCCGTCCGGTCCGGGTGGGGGGTCCGATGCCAAGGCCGGCCAGTCCAGGCTGAACAGCTGGTCGCGCGGGGCGGCCCCGGAACCCGCGGACAGGTCGCTGGTGAACGGGCGCAGATTGAGGGTGTCGATGGTTGCGACGAGCCGCCCACTGGGGTCGGCCGCGGTGATGGCGATGCTGCCATTGCCGTTGTCTCCGCTCCTGGAGGTGATGGCGACCCGCAGGGCGGTTGCGTCGGCGGCGTGCACGGTGACGCCGTTCCAGGTGAACGGCAGGTAGGGGTGCCCGTCCTGGTCGTGGGTGGTGCTGTCGGCGGCCAGCGCGGTGGGGTGCATGGCGGCGTCCAGCAGCGCCGGATGCAGGGTGTAGCCGGTCGCGGCGTCGGGGTCGGGGAGCTCGATCTCGGCGAACATGCCGTCCGGGCTGCTCCAGGCTCTGCGCACCCCCTGGAACAGCGGCCCGTAGTTGAGGTCGCGCTCGTCGAACCGCCGGTACAGGTCCTCGACCGGGACCGGCCGTCCACCGGGCGGGGGCCAGGCGGTCATGTCCGGGGTCTCGGGCCGCGCTCCGGAGGGGGCGAGGACGCCGGTGGCGTGGCACGTCCAGGCGCGCTCGCCGGTGAGGTCGGGTCCGCCGTCGGGGCGGGAGTGGATGGCCAGCGGACGGGCGCCGTCGTCGCCGGGGGCCTCCACGGTGACCTGGATCCGGGCGGGGGACGCGGGGTCCAGGACGAGGGGGGTGTGGAGCGCGAGTTCCTGGATGTGGGGGGTGCCGGTGTGGTCGCCGGCGTGGACGGCCAGCTCCAGGTAGGCGGTCCCGGGCAGGACGGGGGTGCGGGCGATGGCGTGGTCGGCCAGCCACGGGTGGGCGTCGAGCGAGAGCCGCCCGGTGAACACGGTGGTCTGCTCGTCGGCGAGGGTCACGCAGGCGCCGAGCAGGGGATGGCCGCCCGTCTCCAGGCCCGCGGCCGTGACGTCGGCCGCTCCGGCGGGGGCGCGCAGCCAGAACGGCCGCCGCTGGAAGGCGTAGGTCGGCAGCGCCGGCGGCGGGGCGGGCGGTGCGGTGCCCAGCGCCCGCAGCACCCGCGGCCAGTCGACCCGGACGCCCCGCGCGTGCAGCTCGGCGAGGTTGATCAGCAGGCGCCGCCAGCCGCCGTCGGAGCGCTGGACGGTCCCGGTCACGACCGCCGGGACGCCGGAGCCGGGCCTGGGCACGACGTCGAGCGTCTGCTGGATCCCGATGGTGAGCACCGGGTGCGGGCTGACCTCGATGAAGGTGCCGTGACCGTCCTCCAGCAGGGCGGTGGTGGCGTCCTCGAACCGGACGGGGCGGCGGATGTTGTCGAACCAGTACCCGCTGTCGAGGTCCGTGCCGTCCACGATCCCGCCGGTGACGGTGGAGTAGAACGGGACGCCGGCCGGCCGCGGGTCGACGCCGGCGACGGCCGCGCGGAGCTCGTCGCCGATGGTGTCGATGTGCGCGGAATGGGAGGCGTAGTCGACGTCGACCGGGGCGGCGTTGATCTGGTTCTCCCGGCAGAAGGCCAGGAACTCCTCGACGGCGCCCGCGGCGCCGGCGACGACGGTCGCGCGGGGGCCGTTGACCGCGGCGATGACCAGGTCGTCGCCCCAGCGGCGCAGATGCTCGCCGGTCGTCTCCGCCGGCAGCGACACCGTCGCCATCGCCCCGGTGCCCGCCAGCGCCGTCAGGGCACGGCTCCGCAGCGCCACGATCCCGGCGGCCTCGTCGAGGCTCAGCGCCCCGGCCACGTACGCCGCCGCCACCTCGCCGCGGGAATGCCCCACGACGGCGTCGGGCACCACGCCCAGCGACCGCCACAGCTCGGCCAGGGCGACCATGACGGCGAACAGCACCGGCTGGACGACGTCGACGCGCCCCAGCGGCGGGCTGCCGGGGGCGCCGGTCAGCACGTCGGTCACCGACCAGTCGATGTGCGGGGAGAGCGCCTGGTCGCACGCCAGGATCCGGTCCCGGAACACGTCCGACTCCCGAAGCAGCTCGGCGCCCATCCCGGCCCACTGGGAGCCCTCGCCGGGGAACACGAACACCGTCTTGCCGGTGTGCCCGGCCCGGCCCTGGACCACGTGCATGGACGGCTGCCGCTCGGCGACCGCCCGCAACCCGGCCTCGAACTCGTCGCGGGTGCCGATCACGACGGCGCGGTGTTCCAGGTGCGCGCGTGTCGTGGCCAGCGCCCAGGCGACGTCGGCGGGCTCCGGCTCCGGCCCCTCCCGGAGATGTCCGGCCAGCCGCGCCGCCTGCGCTGCGAGCGCGGCCTCGCTCTTACCGGAGACCGTCCAGGGGACGACCGGCTCGGGGACGGGCCGCTCGGCGAGGCCGTCACCGGCCTCGTCCCGTGCGGGTCCGCCGGCGGGCGCCGGGGCCGGCTCGGGTGCGTGCTCGATGATGGTGTGGGCGTTGGTCCCGCTCATCCCGAAGGACGAGATCGCGGCGCGCCGCGGCCGCTCGGTCTCGGGCCAGGCCACCGGTTCGGTGAGCACCCGCACCGCTCCGGCGGACCAGTCGACGTGCGGTGTCGGCTCGTCGACGTGCAGGGTGCGCGGCAGGACGCCGTGCCGCATGGCCTGGACCATCTTGATGACTCCGGCGACGCCCGCGGCGGCCTGGGTGTGCCCGATGTTCGACTTGACCGACCCCAGCCACAGCGGCCGGTCGTCGGGGCGACCCTGCCCGTAGGCGGCGATGAGCGCCTGGGCCTCGATGGGGTCGCCGAGCGCCGTGCCGGTGCCGTGCGCCTCGACCGCGTCGACCTCGTCCGGATCCAGGCCCGCGGTGGCGAGCGCCTGGTCGATGACCCGCTGCTGGGCGGGGCCGTTGGGGGCGGTGAGGCCGTTGCTGGCGCCGTCCTGGTTGACGGCCGATCCGCGCACCACCGCGAGGACGGGGTGGCCGTTGCGGCGCGCGTCCGACAGCCGTTCGACCAGCAGCAGCCCGACGCCCTCCGCCCATCCGGTGCCGTCGGCCGCCGCGGCGAACGCCTTGGCGCGGCCGTCGGGGGCGAGCACGCGCTGCCGGGAGAACACCACGAACGCGCCGGGGCTGGACATGACGCTCGCCCCACCGGCCAGGGCCATGTCGCACTCTCCCTGCCGGAGCGCTTGGCAGGCGAGGTGGAGGGCGACCAGGGAGGAGGAGCAGGCGGTGTCGATGGTGACCGCGGGCCCTTCCAGACCGAAGGTGTAGGCGATCCGGCCCGAGGCCACGCTCCCGGACGTCCCGGGGCCGAGATGGCCCTCGGACTCGCTGGACAGATGCGGGAGCCCCGAACCGTAGTCCTGCGAGGAGATGCCGGTGAAGATGCCGGTTCGGGTGCCGTGGAGGGCGGTGGGGTCGATACCTGCGTTCTCGATGGTCTCCCAGGCGGTTTCGAGGAGGAGGCGCTGCTGGGGGTCGGTGGCTTGGGCTTCGCGGGGGCTGATGTTGAAGAAGTCGGCGTCGAAGTGGTCGGCGTCGTAGATGAAGCCGCCCTCGCGGGCGTAGGTGGTGCCGGGGTGGTCGGGGTCGGGGTGGTAGAGGTCGGCGACCGGCCAGCCCCGGTTCGAGGGGAACTCGCCGATGGCGTCGACACCGCCGGCGACCAGGTCCCACAGCTGCTGCGGGGTCCGGATGCCGTCGGGGTAGCGGCACCCCATGCCGATGATGGCGATCGGCTCGTCCGCGCTGACGGACGTGGCCGCGGTCCTCGGGGACGTCTTCGAGCCGAGCACGACGTCCCTGAGGTGGCGGGCGAGCGCATCGGGGGTGGGGTAGTCGAAGACGAGTGTGGCGGGCAGCCGCCGGCCGGTGGTCAGGCCGAGCCGGTTCCGCAGCTCCACCGACATCGCCGAGTCGAAGCCCAGTTCGTTGAAGGGGCGGTCGGTGTCGACGCTGTCCGGTGTCGCGTGCGCCAGCACGGTCGCGATGCTGCCGCGCAGGAGCGAGAGCATGTGCCGGTGCTGCTCGTCGGGACCGAGCGTGGACAGGTGCTCGGCCAAGGCGTTGGCGTGAGCGGCCGTGCCCCCGGCGGTGGGCCGGGCGGCCGTGCTCGGAACGAGCCCCCTGAACAGCGCGGGCGGCGGCGCGGGCAGCGCGCCCACCCGGATGGGAACGGCGAGGACGCGGGGACGCGCCGTCGCAAGGGCGGCGTCGAACAGCCGGAGTGCCCGCTCCGCCGTCAGCGCGCCGATCTCACCGGATTCCGGATGCCACGGACCCCACCCGATCGTTCGGGCGGGCAGGCCCGCGGCCTGCCGGCGGCCGGCGAGGGCGTCGAGGAAGTGGTCGGCGGCGGCGTCCGCGCCCTGACCGGGGGAGCCGAGCACGGAGGCGGCCGAGGAGAACAGGATGAAGGCGGTCAGGGGCAGGTCGCGGGTCTGGTGGTGCAGGTTCCAGGCGGCGTCCGCCTTGGGAGCGAGCAGGGCGCCCGCCTCCTCGGCGGTGCCGCCGGCCGCGTGGACGACGCCCGTGAGGGGATGCGCCTCGGGGACGGCCGCGAGGAGTTCGGCGAGCCGGACGGGGTCGGCGGTGTCGCAGCCGGTCATCGTGACGTGGGCGCCCAGTTCCTCCAGGCGGTGCCGCAGCTCCTCGGCATCGGGGGCGCCCGGCTCGGGGACGGCCAGGATCAGGCGGGTGACGCCGTGCCCCGCGACGAGGTGTTCGGCGACCAGCGCGCCGAGGGTTTCGGTGCCTCCGGTGACCAGCACCGTGCCGCCGGGAGCGAAGGCCGGCTGCTCGGCTGCGGCTCCGTCCTCGGGCGCGGTGCTGGTCGTCCGGGTCAGCCGTGCGGCGTGGACGTCGCCGCCGCGGACGGCGAGGCGGGGCTCGTCCTGGTCCAGCGCGGCGCCGATCGCGGCGGGAAGCCCCTGGATGCTCGCGGGCTGCCGGTCGATGTCGATGAGCGTGAGGCGGCCGGGATGTTCGGCCTGGACGGTCCGGCCCAGTCCCCACACGGCGCTCGCGGCGAGGTCCACCGCGTCCGGTTCCGCGACCGCGGTGGCGTCGGTGGTCAGCAGCACCAGGTGGCTGCCGGCGAAGCGGTCGTCGGACAGGTATCGCCGAAGCACCTCCAGCGCGTCCCGCGAGGCCGAGTGAGCGCGTGCGAGCACCTCCGCACCGTCCTCGCGGCCGTCCGCGGGCCACGGGATGACGATGACCGGTGGAGGGCCGTCTTCGCCCGGCTCGTCGAGGTCGCCATAGCCGAGCGCGGCGCGCAGCTCATCGGCGAACCCGGGATCGCGTTCGCCGAGGACCGCGACGGCGGCGCCAGTGCCCGTCTCGGCCGGCGACAGAAGCGGCCAGGACAGCGCGTACAGGTGATCGCGGCGCACGGGCACGGTCGCAGGGGCGCCGGCAACGGGACGCAGGGTGAGCGTGCCGATGCTGGCGACCGGCTCGCCGGCCGGGTCGGCGGCGGTGAGGGCCAGGCCGGTGGCCTGGTCCCCGGTGCCGCCGGTGGGGGTGATGGCGACGCGGAGCGCCGTCGCCCGCGCGGCGTGGAAGGTGACGTCCTCCCAGGCGAAGGGGAGGTGGGCCTGGTCGCCGGGACCGTCCGCGGCAAGGGCGGCGGCGTGGAGGGCGGCGTCGAGGAGTGCGGGGTGGAGGGTGTAGCCGGTGGCGGCGTCGGGGTCGGGGAGCCGGATCTCGGCGTAGACGGCGTCCGGCGTGCGCCAGGCCGCCCGGACGCCCTGGAAAAGCGGGCCGTAGGCGAAACCGCGTTCGCCGAACTGCCGGTAGAGGTCGTCGGTCGCCACGGAGCGGGCGCCGGGCGGCGGCCAGACGCCGAGGTCCGGCGCCTCGGAAACGGCCGGTGAGCTGGGGGTCAGCGCGCCGGTGGCGTGGCAGGTCCAGGGCTGCTCGTCGTCGCCGTCGTCCGGGCGGGAGTGGATGGTCAGGGCGCGATGACCGTCCCCATCGGACGCGTGCACGGTGACCTGGACGAGCGCGGGCGCGTCCCGATCGAGGGTGAGGGGGGAGTGGAGGGTGAGTTCGTGGAGGTGGGGTGTGCCGGTGTGGTCGCCTGCGTGGATGGCGAGTTCGAGGTAGGCGGTGCCGGGGAGGACGGGTGTGTTGTTGATGGCGTGGTCGGCGAGCCAGGGGTGGGTGTCCAGGGACAGGCGTCCGGTGAACACGGTGGTCTGCTCGTCGGCGAGTGTCACGCAGGCGCCGAGCAGCGGGTGCTCGGCGTCCTTCAATCCGGCTGCGGCCACGTTGGCGGCACCGGCCTGGGCGCGCAGCCAGTACCGCTGCCTCTGGAAGGCGTAGGTGGGCAGCGCGAGCGGGGACGCGGGCCGTGGGACGCCGATGGCTTCGAGGATGCGGGTCCAGTCGGTGGTGAAGCCTTGGGTGTGGAGGGTGGCGAGGTTGGTGAGGAGTCGGGTCCAGGTGGGGTGGTCGCGGTGGAGTGTGCCGATGGCGACCGCGGTGGTGGTGTCGAGGGTGTCGAGGGTGTGTTGGATGGGTGTGGTGAGGGTGGGGTGGGGGCTGGTTTCGATGTAGGTGGTGTGGCCGTGGG
>NZ_BMRO01000029.1 GCF_014648675.1 Actinomadura livida | reverse complement strand
TTCGATGTAGGTGGTGTGGCCGTGGGTGGCGAGGTGGGTGATGGTGGGGTGGAAGTGGACGGTGTTGCGGATGTTGTTGTACCAGTAGTGGCTGTTGAGTTCGGTGCCGTTGATGGGTTGGCCGGTGACGGTGGAGTACATGGCCGTGGTGGCGGGCTGGGGTTGGATGCCGGTGGTGGCGGTGGTGATGTGGTCGGCGATGGTGTCGATGGCGGGGCTGTGTGAGGCGTAGTCGACGTCGATGCGGCGGGTTTTGATCTGCCGCTGTTCGCATTCGTCGAGGAGTTGGGTGATGGCGTGGTCGGGTCCGGCGACGATGGTGGTGGCGGGTCCGTTGATCGCGGCGATGGTGATGGTGTCGGGGAGTAGGTCGTTCAGGTCGGTGGGGGTGGTGTGGATGGCGGCCATGGTGCCGGTTCCGGCCAGTGCGGTGAGGGCTTGGCTGCGCAGGGCGATGAGTTGGGCGGCGTCGTGGAGGGTGAGGGCGCCGGCGGTGTAGGCGGCGGCGATTTCGCCTTGGGAGTGGCCGATGACCGCGTCGGGTTGGATCCCGAGGGATTGCCAGAGGTGGGCTAGGCCGGTCATCACGGCGAACAGGGCGGGCTGGACGACGTCGACCCGGTCCAGGGCCGCGGCTCCTTGGGGGGTGGTGAGGATGTCGGTGAGGGACCAGTCCACGTGTGGGGCGAGGGCTTGTTCGCACGCTTGGATGTGGTCGCGGAAGACGGGGCTGGTGGCCAGGAGTTCGGCGCCCATTCCGGGCCATTGCGATCCCTGGCCGGGGAACACGAACACGGTCTTGCCGCCCGCATCGGCGGAGGCGTGACCAGTGACCACGGCCGGGTGCGGATCACCCGCCGCCAGAGCTTCCAGACCCTCCCGCAGGCTGACCGGGTCGCCGACGATGACGGCGCGGTGCTCCAGCACCGAGCGGGTGGTGGCCAGCGCCCAGGCGACCTCACCGGCATCAAGGTCGGGGTGGGCGTCCAGGTGTTCGGCCAGGCGCCGCGCATGAGCAGCGAGCCCGGCCTCGGTCTTGGCCGACAGCAACCACGGCACCGCCGAGGATCGCTCACCCGCCGGTGCCCCTTGCCGGTCCACGTCGGCATCCGGGGAAGCGGCCTGCTCGACGATCACATGGGCGTTGGTGCCGCTGATACCGAACGAGGAGATCCCCGCGCGCCGCGGCCTCCCGGTCTCCGGCCACTCGACCTGCTCGGTGAGCAGGCGCACCGACCCGGCCGACCAGTCGACGTGCGGCGTCGGCTCATCCACGTGCAGCGTCCGCGGCAGGACGCCACGCCGCATCGCCTCGACCATCTTGATCAGGCCCGCCACGCCCGCAGCGGCCTGCGTATGCCCGATGTTCGACTTGACCGAGCCGAGCCACAGCGGCCGGTCGCCGGGCCGCTGCCGCCCGTAGGCGGCGATGAGCGCCTGAGCCTCGATCGGGTCGCCCAGCGTCGTGCCGGTCCCGTGCGCCTCGACCGCGTCGACGTCCCCCGGCACCAGACCGGCACCGGCCAGGGCCTGCTCGATCACCCGCCGCTGGGACGGCCCGTTCGGCGCGGTCAGGCCGTTGCTCGCGCCGTCCTGGTTGACCGCCGAGCCCCGTATCACCGCGAGCACAGGGTGGCCGTTGCGCTGCGCGTCCGACAGCCTCTCCACCAGCACGAGGCCGGCGCCCTCGCCCCAGCCCGTGCCGTCGGCCGCCGCCGCGAACGCCTTGCACCGGCCGTCGGGAGCCAGGCCCCGCTGCCGGGAGAACTCGGTGAACAGCCCCGGGGCCGAAAGGACCGTCGCCCCGCCGGCCAGCGCCAGGGAGCACTCGCCGCGCCGCAGGGACTGGCAGGCCAGGTGCAGCGCCACCAGCGAGGACGAGCAGGCCGTGTCGATCGTGAGCGCGGGCCCCTCCAGCCCGAACACATAGGAGAGGCGGCCCGACGCCACGCTCGGTGTGACACCCGTGGAGAGATAGCCCTCGATGTCCTCCCCGGCCTCCGACAGATGCGGCCCGTACTCCTGGTAGGTCGCGCCGACGAACACGCCGGTCCGGCCGCCCCGCACCGACGCCGGGGCCATCCCGGCGCGCTCGAACGCCTCCCAGGCCGTCTCCAGCAGCAGGCGCTGCTGCGGGTCCATGGCCAGCGCCTCACGCGGGGAGATCCCGAACAGGTCGGCGTCGAAGCAGGACGCCTCGCCGACGAAGCCGCCCTCGCGGACGTAGGAGGTGCCGGGAACGTCGGGATCCTGGTGGTAGATCCGTTCGAGGTCCCAGCCCCGGTCGGCCGGGAACGCGGTGACGGCGTCCCGGCCTTCGGCCAGCAGGCTCCACAGCCCCTCCGGGGAGGAGGCGCCTCCGGGGAAGCGGCACGCCATGCTCACGATGGCGATCGGCTCGCGGTCCCGGTCCTCCGCTTCGCGGAGGCGCTGCCGGGTGCTCTGGAGCTCGGCCGTCGCCCGCCGGAGATAGTCGCGGAACCTGTCGTCGTTCTCCATCGAGCACCAACCAATCTGGAGGGGTCGCGATCCGGGCGTCCGCGTCAGGCCTGTCCGAGCTCTCTGTCCAGGACGGCGAACAGCTCGCTGTCGGTGACCGCTTCGAGGTCGGCGGCGGGTGCGGCCGGCGCCCCGGCGCGGCGGGAGTCCCGCCACGCCCGCAGCAGCGTCTCCAGCCTCACCGTGACCGCGGCGGGGTCGTCGTCGCCGTCCGCGAGCGCCGCCAGCGTCGTCTCCAGCCGGTCGATCTCCGCCAGCGCGGCGCCGACCCCGTCGCCGCGCCCCAGGTCGAGCAGTTCGAGCAGATGGTCGGCGACCGCCCGCGGCGAGGGATGGTCGTAGACCAGGGTCACCGGCAGCCTCAGCCCGGTCTCGGCGTTGAGCGCGTTGCGCAGTTCCACCGCGGCCAGCGAGGTGAACCCGAGCTGCTGGAACGGCCGGTCCGGCGGCACCGCAGCCGTCCGGTCGTGCCCGAGCACCCGGGCCGCCCGCGCCCGCACGACCTCCTGGAGCACCGGGCCGCGCTCGGGGACGGGCAGGCGCGCCAGGCGCCGCGGCAGCGACGATCCGGCCGCGCGGCGCGCGGGGACCCGGATCAGGCCGCGCAGGACCGGCGGGAGCCCTCCGGCGACCGCCTGGCCGCGCAGCGCCGCGAAGTCCAGCCGGACCGGCAGGACCTGCGGCGCGTCGACCGCCAGCGCCGCGTCCAGCAGCGCCAGGCCCTCCGCCGGGTCCAGCGGGCGGGTGCCGAGGCGGCGCAGGCGCCGCCGCTCGCCCTCGTCCAGGCGGTCCGCCATACCGCCGGCCTCCGTCCACGGCCCCCAGGCCAGCGACCGCGCGGGCAGGCCGAGGCCGGTGCGGTACCGGGCCAGGTGGTCGAGGAAGGTGTTGGCCGCCGCGTAGTTGGCCTGGCCCGGCCCGCCCAGGGACCCCGCCGCCGACGAGAACAGCACGAACGCCGTCAGGGCGGCGTCGCGGGTCAGCTCGTGCAGGTTCCAGGCCGCGTCCGCCTTGGGCCGCAGCACCGCCTCCAACCGGTCGGGTGTGAGGGACGCGAGCACCCCGTCGTCCAAGACGCCGGCCGCGTGGACGACCCCGCGGAGCGGACGGTCGTCCGGGATGTCCGCCAGCACGGCGGCGAGTGCGCCGCGGTCGGCGGCGTCGCACGCGACCACGCTCACGCGTGCGCCGCGGCCGGTTAGCTCGGCGCGGAGGGCGGTGGCCCCCGGGGTCTCCGCTCCCCGCCGGCTGAGCAGCACCAGGTTCCGGACGCCGTGCGCGGCCACCAGGTGCGCGGCCACGAGGGCGCCCAGGCCGCTCGTACCGCCGGTGATCAGCACCGTGCCGTCCGGATCCCACTGCATCCCGGGCCGGTCGGCGCCGGACGCCGACGCGAGACGGGGCACCAGCACCGCGCCGTCGCGGACGGCCACCTCGGGCTCGCCGGCCCGCCGCAGCGCCTCGGGCACGTCCGTGTAAGAGGCGGCCGCCGGATCCAAATGCACCAGCGCGAACCGCCCGGGGTTCTCCGCCTCGGCCGCCCGCACCAGCCCCTGCACCGCCGCCTGCGCCGGATCCGCGGTCTCCGCCACCCCGCGCGTGACGATCGCCAGCCGCGCTGCCGCGAACCGCTCCTCCGACTGCCATGCCTGGAGGACCTCCAGAACCTCGGCGGCCACCCTCCGGGCCGCCGACGGCACGTCCCCCGGGTGCGCGGGGCAGGGGAGCACGACCAGCTCCGGCACCGGCGACCCCCGGCCCAGCGCCTCTTCCAGCCGCGCGGATGCCCGGACGCCGTCGGCCTCCGGCACCAGCACGACCGGATCATCGGAGGAAGCCGGCGGGGCACCGGCCAGAGAACCGGGCAGCGGAACCCAGTCGATGCGGAACAGCGAACCCGGCCCCGCGGCGCCCGGCCCCAGCCCTTCGACCGGCACGGGGCACGGCCGCACCGACCGGGCCGAGATGACCGGATCTCCGGCTTCGTCGGAGACCAGCAGTTCCACGGCACCGGGGTCCGCCGCGGGAACCAGCCGTACCCGTGCCACCCGGGCGCCTGTGGCATGCAGTGCCACCCCGCTCCACACGGAGTCGAGCACGACCGGGGCATCGGGCCCGGTAGAGAGCCGCGTCACGTGCGTCGCCGCGTCAAGCAGCGCCGGGTGCACCCCGAAACGGCCGGTGTCTGCCTGCACGCCCTCCGGCAGGGCCACCTCGGCGAACAGCTCCTCCCCGTGGCGCCAGGCCGCCCGCAGCCCCTGGAACACCGGCCCGTGGCCATAGCCCCGCGCCAGCAGGCGATCGTAGGCGTCGTCCACCTGGATCTCGGTCGCCCCGGCCGGGGGCCATGCCGTGTCCGGCTCCGGCGGCGGCACGGGCGGCGACGGTGCGAGGACGCCGGCGGCGTTGCGCATCCAGGGCCGATCGTCCGCCGGGCCGTCGGGGCGGGAATGGACGGAGACCGGCCTGGCCCCGGACTCGTCGGCCGCGGCCACCACCACCCGCAGGTCGACGCCGCCCCGTTCGGGCAGGACGAGCGGGACGTCCTGGATCATTTCCGCCAGTACGGCGCAGTCCACGAGTCCGCCGGCGTGCAGCGCCAGGTCCACCAGCGCGGACGGCGGCACCACCGCGGTACCGAGGACTTCGTGCTCGGCCAGCCAGGGATGCGCCTCACGCGTGAGCCTGCCCGTGGCGACGACGCCGTCCGACTCCGGCAGCGCCACGACCGCGCCCAGCAGCGGATGGCCGGCCGGACCCAGCCCCATCGCCGCCGGGTCCTCACCGGGCTGCCGCTCGGGGAGCCAGTAGCGGCGGTGCTCGAACGCGTACGTGGGCAGGTCCACGCGGCGTGCCCGGTGCCCGCGGAGGACCGCCTCCCAGTCCAGCGGCACACCGGACGCGTACAGCCGGCCCACGCCCGCCTGGAAGACTCCCGCCTCGGGCCGGTCCCGCTGCTGCAGGGCGACCAGCAGCGCGTCTTCGGCTCTCACGCATTCCTGCGCCATGGCGGTCAGCACGCCGTCCGGCCCCACTTCGGCGAACCGGGCGACACCCGCGTCCTCCAGGCATCCGATCGCGTCGGCGAACCGGACCGCCCGGCGGGCGTGCCGGACCCAGTAGTCCGCCGAGCCGAGTTCCTCGGCGGACGCGGCGCCGCCGGTCAGGCACGACACGAGGGGAATGGACGGCGCGTGGTAAGTGACGCTCTCGGCGACCTCGCGGAACTCCGCCAACATCGGCTCCATCAGCGGTGAATGGAACGCGTGCGACACCGTCAGCCGGGACGTCTTGGCGCCCTCGTCCTTCAGCCGGGAGGCGATCCGCTCCACCGCGTCCTCGGCCCCCGAGATCACCACCGAGGCCGGGCCGTTGACCGCCGCGATGCTCACCTCGTCGGTCAGCAGCGGCGCGACGCGGTCCTCCGGCGCCCGCACCGCCACCATCGCGCCGCCGGGCGGCAGCGCCTGCATGAGGCGCCCGCGGGCCGCCACCAGCCGCGCGGCGTCGGGCAGCGACCACACGCCCGCCGCATGCGCCGCGACCAGCTCGCCGACGGAATGGCCCGCCACGTGGTCGGGCCGGACGCCCCACGACTCCACCAGCCGGAACAGCGCGACCTCGATCGCGAACAGCGCCGCCTGCGTGTAGGAGGTCTGGTGCAGCGCCGGGTCGTCCTGCCAGAGCACGTCCCGCAGCGGGCGGTCGAGGTAGCGGTCCAGCTCCGCGCAGGCGGCGTCGAACGCCGCCGCGAACGCGGTGGACGCCGCGTACATCTCGCGGCCCATGCCGGTGCGCTGGGCGCCCTGCCCCGAGAACAGGAACGCCAGCCGTCCCGTGCGCGCGGGCTCCAGCACCAGGTTGGGCGCGGTCTCGCCGCGCGCCGCGGCGGTCAGTCCGCGGAGCATTTCGCCCGTGTCCGCGCCGACGACCACGGCACGGTGCTCCAGGGCCGCGCGCCCGGTCGCCGCGGAGAACGCCAGATCGACGGGCCGCGTCTCGGGACGGGCGCCGACGTGCTCGGCCAGCCGGGCCGCCTGGGCGCGCAGCGCCGCCGCGCCGCCGGCCGACAGCGGCAGCGGCACCGGCCCGGTCCACGACGGGACGGGATCGCTCTCCCCGTCCTGGAGCTCCGCGGTCTCCGGCTCGGCCTCCTCCAGGATCACGTGGGCGTTGGTGCCGCTGATCCCGAAGGAGGAGACCCCGGCGCGGCGCGGACGGCCGGTCTCCGGCCACCGGATCTCCTCGGTCAGCAGCCGCACGGCGCCCGAGTCCCAGTCCACGTGCGGGGTGGGGGCGTCGACGTGCAGCGTCCGCGGCAGCCGGCCGTGCCGCATCGCCAGCACCATCTTGATCACCCCGGCGATGCCGGCGGCGGTGGCGGTGTGCCCGATGTTGGACTTGATCGAGCCCAGCCAGGCGGGCCGGTCCGGCGGCCGCTCCCGCCCGTAGACGGCCAGCAGCGCCTGCGCCTCGATCGGGTCGCCCAGGGTCGTGCCGGTGCCGTGCGCCTCCACCGCGTCGATGTCGCCCGGCGACAGCCGCGCGCGGCGCAGGGCCAGGCGGATGACCCGCTCCTGGGCCGGCCCGTTCGGCGCGGTCAGCGCGCTGCTCGCCCCGTCCTGGTTGACGGCGCTGCCCCGCACGGTCGCCAGGACGGTGCGGCCGTTGCGGCGCGCGTCCGACAGCCGCTCCAGCAGCACCACGCCCACGCCCTCGCCCAGCCCGGTGCCGTCGGCCCGCGCGGCGAACGGCCTGCACCGGCCGTCGTGCGCCAGCCCGCGCTGCCGGGAGAACTCGATGAACAGGCCGGGAGTCGGCATGACCATGACCCCGCCGGCGAGGGCCAGCGAGCACTCGCCCTGCAGGAGGGACCGGCAGGCCAGGTGCAGCGCGACCAGCGACGAGGAGCACGCCGTGTCGATGGTGACCGCCGGGCCCTCCAGCCCGAACGCGTAGGCGACGCGTCCGGAGATGACGCTCCCGGTGTTGCCGGTGAGCGAGTAGTTCTCGTAGCTCGGCGGGATCTGCCGCTCGTTGGCGACGTATCCGGTGTGCGCGGCGCCGACGAAGACCCCGGTGGGACTCTCGCGCAGCCCCCGCGGGTCGATGCCGGCCCGCTCGAAGACCTGCCACGCGGCCTCCAGCATCTGGCGCTGCTGCGGATCCATCGCCATGGCCTCGCGCGGCGAGATGCCGAACAGGCCCGCGTCGAAGTCCATCGCCCCGTCGAGGAACGCCCCCGTCCGGACGTAGGAGGTGCCGGGCCTGCCGCCGGGCTCCGGATCGTGGACCTGGTCCGCGTCCCAGCCGCGGTCCTCGGGAAAGCCGGAGAACGCGTCCTTCCCGGCGGCGAGCAGCTCCCACAGGTCCTCGGGCGACTGCACGCCCCCCGGATAGCGGCACGCCATCGCGACGACGGCTATCGGCTCCCGGGCCTTCGCCTCGGCGTCCTGGAGGCGCCGGCGCGTCGCCTGCAGGTCCATCGTGACCCGCTTCAGGTACCGGCGGAGCTTGTCTTCCGTGTTGGTCATCTGAGCCTGTCTCCGGACGAAGGCGACGGGGCCACCGGGCCGATCCGAAGGATCGCGGTGGCGGTCACCTGCGGAACACGCACATCCCACGCGATGCGTGTGTCCTATGTTCCGGAGCCGGCTAAAGCCGGGCTAAGCCTCGCCTTGGCCCCGCCCGAGCGCCGGACGGGGCACGCCCGGGAGACGGTGCGCCGCCGTCCACCGCTCCTCGCGGGGGACGGCGGCGCACCACGGCCCTCAGACGGTGTAGTCGCGGCGCCGGAACCCGGCGAGGCCGAGCGCGACGAGCGCCGCGGTGAGGACGATCAGCCACACCAGGGGTGCGACGGACACGTCACCGCCCGGTAGCTTCGGGATGTGGGTGAACGGGGACAGGTCCAGCGCGCGCTGGCTCATGCCCATCAGCGCGCCGAACTGCCCCAGGAAGAGGAAGACCACGAGCGCCCCCCACCCCGCGGCCGCGGAGAGCCGGGGGAGCAGGCCGAACGCCGCGACGGTGATCGCGGCCAGCGTCCAGGCGGCGGGCAGCTGGACGAGCGCGCCGCCGAGGATGCGCGGCAGCTCCCGGCCGAGGTCGCCGCTGTTCAGGCCGTGCACCAGGCCGGCGGCGAGTCCCGCGGCGGCCACCGCGGCGGCGGTGCCGAGGAACGCGAACAGCAGGTGGCCCGCCGCCCAGCGGACCCGGGGGACCGGGCCGGTCAGCACGTGCTCGGCCCGCAGGTTCTCCTCCTCGGCGCGCAGCCGCAGCGTGGTGAGCACCGCGTAGCCCGACACGACCAGCCCGACGATGCTCATGCCGGAGGCGATGAAGGTGTCGACGAGCGTCGCCTCCCCGCCCAGGCGGGTGAACGCGTCCTTGAGGTCGTCGTTGTCGCGCAGCGCGTCCCCGACGCCCTGCGCCAGGCCGCCGAACACGGCGCCGAGGACGGCCAGCCCCGCGACCCAGGCCAGCAGCATGCCGCGGTGGACCCGCCAGGCCAGGCCGAAGGGGCCGCTCAGCGAGGGCGCGGCGGTGCCGGGACCGGGTCGCGCCACGAGGAGCCCGGCACCCAGATCGCGGCGGGCCGACAGCCGGAACGCCGCGGCGACCAGCAGTGCCGTGAGCGCGGCGGCCGGCAGCAGCACCCACCACCGCTCGTCGGCGAACGGGCGCAGCTGCTGCGCCCAGCCGACGGGGGAGAGCCACGCCAGCCACGCCAGCGCGTTGCCCTCGCCGCCGGCGTCGCCCGCCAGGCGCAGCAGGTAGGCCGCGCCCAGCGCGCCGATCGCGACGCCCCGCGCCGCGCCCGCGCCCACGGTGACCTGCGCGGCCACCGCGGCGACCGCGGCGAAGACGCAGCCGCAGACGGCGAACTGCATCGCCACCGCGAAGGACGCCCCGCCAGGCTGGCCGGAGCCGGACAGGCCGGCGGTCATGATGAGGGCCAGCACCAGGTTGGCGGCGAGGGTCACGGTCAGCGCGGCGGCCAGCGGCGCGTGCCGCCCGACCACGGTGGCGCCGAGCAGCTCGCGCCGGCCGTTCTCCTCCTCGGTGCGCGTGTGGCGGATCACCGTGAGGATGCTGATCAGCGCGACGATCAGCGGGACCAGGCCGAGGCGCTGCGTGACGATCCCGCCCAGGCTGTCGTTGTGCAGCGGTCCGAACAGCGCCAGGAAGGCCGGGTCGCTGCCGCTGGTGGCCGCGTACTCCTGGCGGTCCGCGGCCGTGGGGAACAGCTCCTCGGTCATGGAGACGAAGTTGACCGGGGCCAGCGACATCCACAGCACCCACAGCGGCAGCAGGATCCGGTCGCGGCGCAGGACCAGCCGGATCAACTTCCCGGTACCGGCGAGCGTGCCGCTCACCGCATGCTCCCGGAACGCGCGGCGGAGGCGGCCGCGCCGTCCGCGGGGCGATCGACGTAGTGGCGCAGGAAGAGCTCCTCCAGCGTGGGCGGCTGCGCGACCAGGTTCTGCACGCCCACCGCGATGAGCCGGCCGAGCACGTCGTTCAGCCGGTCGGTGTCCACCTCGCAGCGGATCTGGCCGTCCGACACCTGCACCTCGTGCGCGCCGGGCAGGTCGGGCGGCGCCGCGCCGGCCAGCCGCGCGGTGATCGAGGTGCGGCTGAGGTGGTGCATGTCCTGGATCGACCCGGTCTCCACCGTCCGCCCCTCGCGGATGATGGTGATCCGGTCGCACAGCGCCTCCACCTCGGAGAGGATGTGGCTGGACAGCAGGACCGTGCGGCCCTTGCCGGCCTCTTCGCGGACGACCTGGCGGAAGACCTCCTCCATGAGCGGGTCGAGCCCCGACGTCGGCTCGTCCAGGACGAGCAGCTCCACCTCGGAGGCCAGGGCGGCGATCAGGGTCACCTTCTGGCGGTTCCCCTTGGAGTAGGTGCGGGCCTTCTTCTTCGGATCGAGGTCGAATCGCTCGATCAGGTCGGCCCTGCGGCCGGGGTCGATCCCGCCGCGCATGCGTGCGAGCAGGTCGATGATCTCGCCTCCGGTCAGGCCCGGCCACAGGTTGACGTCGCCGGGCACGTAGGCGAGCCGCCGGTGCAGTTCGGTGGCGTCCTTCCAAGGGTCGCCGCCGAGCACGCCGATCTCACCGGCATCGGCTTGCAGCAGCCCGAGCAGGATACGGATCGTCGTGGTCTTCCCCGCCCCGTTGGGGCCCAGGAAGCCATGGACCTCGCCGGGTTCCACGGAGAGGTCGAGCTGGTCCAGCGCGCGGGTCTGGCCGAAGGTCTTCTCGACGCCAGACATCGAGATCACGGGAGTCATGCACCGGATGATATTTTAGTTTTAGAAGTTCGTAAACCTTCAATAGCTTGTGAATCGTCTGTGCTGGTGGAGAAGGAGTGATGACGCAGCGTGGAGGAGACATCGACGGGCCGCGAAGAGGCCTCGGTGCGCAGATTCGTCGAGCACCTGGCGGCCGCGCTGGCCGACTTCGGGTTCCCGCCGATGTCGGCGCGGGTGCTCGTCACGATGATGGTCAGTGACGAGGAGACGCTGTCGGCGGCGGACTTCGGGGAACGGCTCGGCGCGAGCCCGGGCGCCATCTCGACGGCCGTGCGCCACCTGATGCACATCGGGATCCTCGTGCGCGAGCCGATGGCCGGATCGCGGAGCCATCGCTACCGGCTGACCGACGACACCTGGTACGAGGGCAGCGTGTCCAAGGCCGTCTACTTCAAGGTGATCGCGGATCTCGCCGACGAGGGGGTCGGGGTACTGGGCGGCACGGAGACGCAGCCCGGGGCCCGGATGGCTGAGATGCGGGACTTCTTCCGGTTCTTTCAGAACGAGTTGACCGAGATCTACAAGCGCTGGAAGGACATCCAAGCGGGAGGTGCCGACCGTCCTTCGCCGTCCCCGGAGGCTTGAGCGCACGCACCTGCGCGGAATTCCCGATCAAGGACTCTAGGGAGACTTTAGACGGGCTTCCCATCATGGCGGGGCACCCGCGAGGCGGCCGGCGGCCGCGCAAGGAGGCAACGTGCCCGACGAGACGGTCCGGAAGAAGATCGCGCTCGACTACTGCCGGTTCATGAACGCCGGCGACGTCGACGCGGTGCTCGCGCTCTTCGTCGACGACGTCCGGTTCGAGGATCCGGTCGGCGCCGCCCCGATCCGCGGCCGCCGGGCGCTGCGGGCGCATCTCGCCAACGCGATCGAGCACGAGGTGCACGAGACCGCCGGCGACCCCGTGGCGGCCCATGACGACGAGCACGTGGTGATGCCGGTGACCGTCTCGCTGAACCCGCCGGGCGTCGAACCGGGCCAGCGGCTCCGGATCAACCTCGTCGCCATGATGAGCGTGGGCCCGGACGAACTGATCCGCCGGGTCCGGGTCTTCTGGGGGAGGACGGACGCGGCGCTGGTCCCCGACGGCTGATCCCGCCCATCCGGCCGCACCGGCCCTGCCTGGAAGGAGCAAGGCGCATGACGCAGCAGAAGGACGTTTCCCCGGCGCCGCCCAGACCGGAGAGCGGCCGCGCCGCGCTCCTGGAATGGCTCCGCTGGATGCGCGATCACCAGCCGGTGGCCCTGGACGAGACCACCGGCATGTGGCAGCTGTTCCGCTACGACGACATCCACCGCAGCCACACGGACCTGACCGACTTCTCCGCGGAGCTGGGGCGGGTGCTTCCGCTCGGCGAGCTGAGCCGCGGTGTCCTGGCCGTCATGGACCCGCCCCGCCACGGGCAGGTGCGGGCGCTGGTGAGCCAGGCGTTCACCCCGCGCACCGTGGCCCGGCTGGAACCGCACGTGGCGGAGCTCACCCGGCGGCTGCTGGACGAGGCGGCCGGCCAGGACGAGGTCGAGCTGATGCGCGCGCTGGCCTACCCGCTGCCGATCAGCATCATCGCCGAGCTGCTCGGCGTGCCGCGGCAGGACCGGGAGATGTTCCGCCGCTGGGCCGACACCCGCCTGTCGGGCGACCACGAGGCCGAGGCGGTCTTCGACGACGACACGATCCGGGCCTCGGTCGACGAGATGCACGCCTACCTGCTGGAGCACGTCCGGGCGCGGCGGCAGCGCCCCAGCGACGACCTGATCAGCAGGCTCGCCCTCGCCGAGGTCGGCGGAGACCGGCTCGACGACCAGGAGATCGTGCACTTCACCGGCCTGCTGCTGATGGCCGGCTACACCACCGTGGCGGCGATGCTGGGCAACGCGGTCCTCCTGCTCCACGACAACCCGGCCGCGGCGGACGCCCTGCGCGCCGACCCGGGCCTGATCCCGGGCGCCGTCGAAGAGGTCGTCCGGTACTACCCGCCGCTTCCGCAGAGCCTCAAGCTGCTGAAGAACGACGTCGAGCTGCACGGCACGACGATGCCCGCGGGCAGCCTGGTCACGACGTGGACGCTGTCGGCCAACCACGACGAGCGGCACATCGCCGACCCCGGCACCTTCGACATCAGGCGCGACCCGAACCCGCACGTGGGGTTCGGGCACGGGATCCACTTCTGCCTGGGGGCCTCGCTCGCCCGGCTCGAGGGGCGCATCGCTCTGGAGGCGCTGCTGGCCCGCCTGCCGGGGCCGCGGGTGCTGCGGGAACCCGAGATGTACCCCAATCCGCGGATCCTCGCACCGCGGGAGGTGTGGGTGGCGACGGGCGGATGACCCGCCCGGCCTGCCCGGGGCGCCCCGCACCGGCGGGCGCGCCCCGGGCCGCCGTCACCAGGCGACCGGCAGCTCCCGCACCCCGTAGACGCGCATGTCGTCGCGCATCCCGATCTCCTCGGCGGGCACGGCCAGGCGCAGTCCGGGGAACCGGTCGAGCAGCATCGACAGGCCGATCTGCAGCTGCCGGCGCGCGAGCTGCTGTCCCAGGCACTGGTGGATGCCGTGCCCGAAGGCCAGCTGCGCGGTCGCGGAGCCGCGCGTCACGTCGAGGGTGTCGGGATCCTCGAAGCGCCGCGGGTCCCGGTTGGCCGCCGGCAGCGAGATCGTGACCGGATCGCCGGCCCGGATCAGCCGGCCCTCCAGCTCGACGTCCTCCAGCGCGGCGCGGATGACCCCGTACTGCAGGACGCTCAGGTAGCGCAGCAGCTCCTCGACGGCGGTGTCGACCAGCGAGGGGTCGGCGCGCAGCGCGGCGAGCTGGGCGGGATCGCGGAGCAGCGCGTAGGTGCCGAGGGAGAGCATGTTCGCGGGCGGCTCGTAGCCGGCGGACAGCAGCAGCAGGCCCACCCCGATCAGCTCGGCGTCGCTCAGCTCGTCCGCGGCGATGAGCCCGCTCAGGATGTCGTCGGCCGGATCGGCGCGCTTGCGATCCTTGAGCCGATCCATGAAGGAATAGTATTCCTGGTATGCGGCCACCAGCTCCTCGGGTTTGGACGTGAAACTCGTCATCGTCTCGGTGTTCCGCTGGAATTGCTCGCGCTCGCTGTAGGGGACCCCGAGCATCTCGCAGATCATCAGCGACGGAATCGGCTTCGCGAAAGATTCGACCAGATCCACCGGCGGCCCGTGCCCGGCCATTTCGTCGAGCAGCCCCGCGGTGATCTCCTCGATTTTCGAGCTGAGCGTCCGCATCCGGGACATCGTGAACTGGGCGATCAGCGGGCGGCGCAGCCGGGTGTGGTCCGGGGGGTCCATGGCGATGAACCATCCCGGCGCCGCCGGCTGCCCTTTCAGCTCCGTCTCCGCCGAGCGGACCGGGAACTGGCGCAGCTCGTTCCGGACGCTGAAACGGCGGTCGGCCAGCACCGCCCGCGCGGCCGCGTAGCCGGTCACCAGCCAGCCCGCGGTGCCGTCCGGGTAGGTGATCCCACTGACCGGGGACTCCTCGCGCAGCCGCCGCAGATCGTCCGGGGGCGACAGCAGATCGCTGCGGTGAGTGGGATGCGGGGGCGGTGCGGTCGGTGCGTCGGTCATCTGCCTCTCCTTCTGCTCGACCGTCGAATTCATTGTCCGGTCCCGTTCCGTGGCATGTCCATAAGCGATGGGCGGTGAATTCCTCCGTGCCTGCATTTCCAGAGCCACGAAAGCGGGGCTTAAGCCGGGCGTTAGCGGCAATTTAGTGAATTACGCAGGATGTGAGGGTGCGGGCCGATCCCGGCCGTGGAGTGCCGGGCCGAAGGAGGACGACCATGGGCATGACCTCGCTGCGGCCGGGCCTGGCCGTATCCCTGGCCGCCGCGCTCGGGGAGGATCCAGGTGGCGTCTTCGCCGCGATCGGCGCGGGATCCGGCACGGTCGCGCCGGACGACGAGTGCATCCGCTTCGAGGAACTGGGCTACAGCGTCAGCGAACGGAGCTACCGGGAATCCGAACCGGCGGTCGGGGACGTCGCGACGGCCGGCGGCGAATTCTTCGACTCCGAAGGCAACGTGATCGCCCGCGACAGCGGCCGCATGCAGATCGTGCACCACGATCCCGCGACCGAGCACTGGGTCGCCTTCACCCGGGTCTCCTACGAGTTCGAGGACGGCGGCACCGCGCGCTCGATGGGGTTCGTGGACCTGAACGACCAGCTCACCGGAAGCCGGGTCGAGATCTACATCGTCGGAACGGGCGGGCGCTACCTCGGCAAGGTGGGGACCCTGTCGTGGGTCATCGAATCGACGATGAGCGCCAAAGCCAGGATGGTCCTGTGCGCGCGCCCCCTGGAGAAGTGCTGCGACACGGGATTCAGCTCCATTTCCTTCGGGTGAGGCCGATCTTCGGGCGTCATTTCGCAGACCTAGGGAGGGCGGCCCCGCATGGCGGACGACGAGACCCTGCTCAGCTACCTGAAACGCGTCGCCGCCGAACTGCACGACGCCCGGCGGCGGCTGCGCGAGGCGACCGAGCGGGACCGCGAGCCACTGGCCATCGTGGGGATGGCCTGCCGGTTCCCGGGCGGCGCGTCCTCGCCCGAAGGGCTGTGGCACCTGATCGAATCGGGGACCGACGCGGTCTCCGGATTCCCGGTGAACCGGGGATGGGACCTGGACGGCCTCTACGATCCGGACCCGGGAAAGACGGGGAAGTCCTACCTGCGGGAGAGCGGCTTCCTCCACGACGCCGACCTGTTCGACGCGGAGCTGTTCGGGATCTCCCCGCGCGAGGCGCTGGCCATGGATCCGCAGCAGCGCCTCATGATGGAGGTCGCGTGGGAGGCGCTTGAGCGCGCGGGACTCGACCCCAAGGGGGTGGGGGGAAGCCGCACGGGCGTCTTCACCGGCGCCGGGAACCTCGGCTACCTGGTCGGGATGCAGCAGGCCCGCAAGGAGGTCGAGGGCTTCTCGCTGGTCGGCAACGCCGCCAGCGTGATCTCGGGCCGGATCGCCTACACCTTCGGGCTCGAAGGGCCGGCGGTCACGGTCGACACGGCCTGCTCGTCCTCGCTGGTGGCCCTGCACCTCGCCGGCCAGGCCCTGCGGCGCGGAGAGTGCGACGCGGCGCTGGCGGGCGGCGTCGCCGTCATGCCCAACCCGAGCGAGTTCATCGAGTTCAGCCGCCAGCGCGTCCTGGCCCGTGACGGGCGCTGCAAGGCGTTCGCCGCCGCCGCGGACGGCACCGCCTTCGGCGAGGGCGCCGGCGTCCTGGTGCTGAAACGCCTGTCGGACGCCGTGCGCGACGGCTCGCGGATCCTGGCGCTGGTCCGCGGGAGCGCAACCAACCAGGACGGCGCCAGCAACGGGCTGAGCGCGCCGAACGGTCCGTCCCAGCAGCGGGTGATCCGCGCGGCCCTGGCCGACGCGCGCCTGGCCGCCGCCGACGTGGACGCGGTGGAGGCGCACGGCACCGGCACGTCCCTGGGCGACCCGATCGAGGCGCAGGCGGTACTGGCGACCTACGGGCTCCGGCGGCCCGAGGGCAGGCCGCTGCGGCTCGGCTCGATCAAGTCGAACATCAGCCACACGCAGGCCGCCGGGGGCGTGGCGAGCGTCATCAAGATGGTGATGGCGCTGCGGCACGAGCTGCTGCCCGCGACGCTGCACGTCGACGCCCCCACGCCCGAGGTGGACTGGTCGTCGGGCGCGGTGGCGCTGCTGACCGAGCCGGTGGCCTGGCCGACGCACGGCGAGCCCCGCCGGGCCGGGGTGTCCTCGTTCGGGATCAGCGGCACCAACGCGCACGTGATCCTCCAGGAGCCGCCCCCGGACGAGCGCGCCCCCGAGACTGGTGACCAGGGTGACCGGGAGTCAGTCGCCCTGGTCACCGCACCACGGCCGCCGGTCGTGCCGTGGCCGCTGTCCGGGCGCGGCGAGCGGGCCCTGCGGGAGCAGGCCGCGCGGCTGCGGTCCCACCTGACCGCGGACCCGGCCCCGGCGATGGCGGACGTCGGGCGGTCGCTGGCGGTCACCCGGGCGACCCTCGACCACCGCGCCGTCGTCCTCGCGGCCGGCAGCGGCGGGGCACTGGAGGCCCTCGGCGCGCTGAGCGAGGGCACCGAGAACGGCGACGTCGTCCAGGGCGTGGCCGACATCGACGGCAAGGTCGTCCTCGTCTTCCCCGGGCAGGGCTCGCAGTGGCCGCGGATGGCGGTGGACCTCCTCCAGGAAGCGCCGGTCTTCGCCGAACGGATGCGCGAGTGCGAACAGGTCCTGTCCTCGCACGTGGACTGGTCGCTGACCGGTGTGCTGCGCGGGGAGCCCGGCGCGCCCTCCCTGGACCGCATCGACGTGGTCCAGCCCGCCCTGTTCGCGGTCATGGTGTCGCTGGCCGCGCTGTGGCGCTCGTACGGGGTGGAGCCGAGCGCGGTCGTCGGGCACTCGCAGGGCGAGGTCGCGGCCGCCCATGTGGCCGGGGCCCTGTCCCTGGACGACGCGGTTCGGGTGGTGGTCTCCCGCAGCCGGCTGTTCGCCGAGATGCTCACCGGCAAGGGGGCCGTGGCCTCCGTGGGCGCGGCCGAGAACCGGGTGCGGGAGCGGCTGGCCGGCTGGGAGGGCCGCCTGGCCGTCGGCGGCGTCAACGGGCCCGGCTCGGTGATCGTCACCGGTGAACTGGCGGCGCTGCGCGAGTTCGCCGCCGCGTGCGCGGCCGACGGAATCCGCGCGAAGATCGTCCCGGCGACGGTGGCGTCCCACTCCGAGCAGGTGGACGCGCTCCGGGAACGGCTCCTGGAACTCCTGGCCCCGGTGAAGCCCCGCCCCGGCGGGATCGCGTTCTACTCCACCGTGACGGGCGGCCCGCTCGAGACCGGCGGGCTCGACGCGGAGTACTGGTACCGCAACGTCCGCAACCCGGTGGACTTCACCGGCGCGATCCGCGCGCTGCTGGCGGACGGGCACCGCTTCTTCGTCGAGGCGAGCCCGCACCCCGTGCTGACGGCCGGTCTCATGGAGACCGCCGAGGAAGCCGGGACGGACTGCGCGGCGACCGGGACGCTGGCGCGCGACCAGGGCGGGCTGCGCCGCTTCCTGACCTCGCTGGCCGAGCTCCACGTCCGCGGTGCCGCGGTGGACTGGACCGCCGCGTTCGAAGGAACCGGAGCCGGGTGGGTCGAACTGCCCACCTACCCCTTCCAGCGCCGCCGCTACTGGGCGGACTCGGTCGGAGCCGGGACCGCCGACGCGGCCGCGACCGGCATCGGCGCGGCGGGCCACCCGCTGCTGGGAGCCTCGCTGGGGCTGGCCCGGGGCGGCACCGTGCTCACCGGCCGGCTGGCGCTGGGCACGCACCCCTGGCTGGCCGACCACGTCGCGCTGGGGACCGCGATCGTCCCCGGGGCGGCGTTCGCCGAGCTGGCGATCCGGGCCGGAGACGAGGTGGGCTGCGACCGGATCGAGGAACTGACCCTGCGGCGGCCGCTCGTGCTCCCCGCGACGGGCGCGGTGCTCCTGCAGGTCGTGATCGAGGACGCCGACCCGGAAGGGCGGCGGGCGGTGGGCGTGTACTCGCGCCCCGACGGCGCCGCCTCCCCGGATCCGCCATGGACGCCGCACGCCGAAGGCGTCCTCGCCACCGGCGGACCGGGCGGCGGCCGGCGCGCGGAGGGGCTGGGCGCGTGGCCGCCACCGGGCGCGCGGCCCGTGGACCTGACGGGCTTCTACGACGATCTCGGCGAGCGCGGCTACCGGTACGGGCCGGCCTTCCAGGGCCTGAGCGCGGTGTGGCGGCGCGGCGACGAGGTGTTCGGTGAGGTGCGCCTGCCGGAGCGGCAGGCCGAGGACGCCGGGAACTTCGGCGTGCACCCCGCGCTGCTGGACGCCGCGCTGCACGCCGCGCTCGCGGCCGGCGGTCCGGCGGCCGACGGCCTGGTCCGGCTGCCGTTCGAGTGGAGCGGGGTGGAACTCCACGCGGTCGGCGCCACCACCGCGCGGGTCCGGATCACCCCGGCGGGGGACGGCGCGATATCGCTGACCATGGCCGACGCGGACGGCGAGCCGGTGTGCACCGTCGAGTCGCTGGCGCTGCGCCCGGTCTCCACCGACCAACTGGAACAGGCCGACGGGGAGCGGCGGGACTCGTTCCTCCACCGGGTGGAGTGGACACCGCTACCGCAGCATGATGCCCCGGCCCCGCTGGGGGACTGGGCCGTCGTCGGCGCGGATGCGCTCGGCCTCCTGCCCGCGCTCGAGGCGGGGGAGGCGAGCGTCCACCGGTACCCGGACCTGACCGCGCTCGCGGACTCGGACGGCCCCGTTCCCGGCACGGTCCTGGTCTCCTCCGGTGCCGAAGCCGCGGCCCCCGGCACCGTCGGAGCCCGGGCCCGCGAGGCTGCGTGCGGGACGCTTCAGCTGATCCAGGACTGGCTGGCCGACGAGCGCTTCGAGGCGTCCACCCTGGTGGTCGTGACCCGCGGCGCCGTGGCGGCGGGAGAACACGACGGCGTCGCCGACCTGGTGCACGCGCCGGTGTGGGGTCTGCTCCGCTCCGCCCAGGCGGAGAACCCGGGCCGTGTCGTGGCCGTGGACATCGACGGTCCGGACGATCTGGCGACCTCACTGTCGGCGGTCCTGGCCGCGGAGACCGCGCAGGCGGCCGTACGGAACGGAACGGTGCTGACGCCGCGCCTGGAACGGATCACCGGGGCGGTGCCCGATCAGCGCTCTGATGTCGAGGACGGACTGTGGAACCCGTCGGGCACCGTCCTGATCACGGGCGGGACGGGGACGCTCGGGCGGCTGCTGGCCCGGCACCTGGTCACCGCGCACGGCGTCCGCCATCTGGTGCTGACCAGCCGGTCCGGACCCCGGGCGCAGGGGGCGGCCGAGCTGCAAGACGAACTGGTCGCCCACGGGGCACGGGCGCACCTGGCCGCCTGCGACGCCGCCGACCGCTCCGCGCTGGCGGAGGTCCTGGACGGCATACCGGACGAGCATCCGCTGACGTGGGTGGTCCATGCCGCGGGAGCCCTGGACGACGGTGTGATCGGCGCGCTGACCCCCGACCGGATGGCCGCGGTGATGCGCCCGAAGGTGGACGCCGCGGTCAACCTCCACGAACTGACCGGCGGGCTCGACCTGGCGGCGTTCGTCCTGTTCTCGTCGGCCGCCGGGGTCCTGGGCAATCCGGGGCAGGGCAACTACGCCGCGGCGAACGCGTTCCTGGACGGCCTCGCGGCGTCCCGCCGGGCCGCGGGGACGCCCGCGCTCTCCCTCGGCTGGGGGCTCTGGGCCGAGTCCGGCGGGATGACCGCCGAGATCGACCGCGACGACCCGTCGTGGGCGCGCCGGTCGGGCGTGGTACCGCTCGAAACGACTGCCGCCCTGGACCTCTTCGACTCGGCGTGCGGCACGGCCGAGAGCCTGGTGCTGCCGATGCGGCTCGACACCGCCGCCCTGCACGCCCGGGCCGGCGCGGGCCTCCTGCCGGAGATGCTGCGCGGGCTGATCCGCGTACCGTCGCGGCGCACCGCGAGCGGCGAGCGCTCCGGCGACGGGGCCGCGCTCGCACGGCGCCTGGCCGCCCTGCCGCCGGCCGAACGGGACCGCGAGGTGCTGCGCCTCGTGCGCGGCCAGGTCGCGGCCGTGCTGGGGCACGGGGATCCGGAGGCCGTGGACGCCGACCGGGCGTTCCGCGAACTCGGCTTCGACTCGCTCACGGCCGTGGAACTGCGCAACCGGCTGCGGACGGCGACGGGGCTGCGCCTGCCCGCGACGCTGGTCTACGACCATCCCGCTCCGAGCGCGGTGGCGCGCCTGCTGCGCACCGGACTGCTGGGGGAGCAGGACGCGGCGGCGGACCGCGAAGCGGAGCCGGCCGCGGCCGACGAACCGATCGCGATCGTCGGGATGGGCTGCCGCTTCCCCGGCGGCGTCGGATCCACCGAGGACCTGTGGCGCCTGGTCGTCGGAGGAACGGACGTCATCTCCGGCTTCCCCGAGGACCGGGGCTGGGACCTGGAGCGGCTCTACCATCCCGACCCCGACCACCTCGGCACGTCGTACGCGCGGGAGGGAGGCTTCCTCCACTCCGCCGGGGAGTTCGACGCCGGCTTCTTCGGGATCTCCCCGCGCGAGGCGGCGACCATGGACCCGCAGCAGCGGCTCCTGCTGGAGGTCGCCTGGGAGACCATCGAACGCGCCGGGATAGACCCGATGTCGCTGCGCGGGAGCACCGCGGGCGTGTTCGCCGGGGCGATCCACCAGGACTACGCCGCTGACGCACGGCCCCAGGACATCGAGGGCTACCTGCTGAGCGGCACCACGGGCAGCGTCATGTCCGGGCGTGTCGCCTACACCCTCGGCCTTGAGGGACCCGCCGTCACGATCGACACGGCCTGCTCGTCGTCCCTGGTCGCCCTGCACATGGCGGGCCACGCGCTGCGGCAGGGGGAGTGCTCGCTGGCGCTCGTCGGCGGCGTGACGGTGATGTCCGCACCGGACACCTTCGTGGAGTTCTCCCGCCAGCGGGGCCTGTCCACCGATGGCCGGTGCAAGGCGTTCGCGGCGGCGGCCGACGGCACCGGCTGGTCCGAAGGCGCCGGCGTACTCCTGGTGGAGCGACTGTCCGACGCGGTGCGCAACGGCCGCCGCGTGCTGGCGGTGGTCCGGGGCTCGGCGGTCAACCAGGACGGCGCCAGCAACGGCCTGACGGCCCCGAACGGGCCGTCGCAGCAGCGGGTGATCCGCGCGGCCCTGGCGAACGCCCGGCTCTCACCGGGCGAGGTCGACGCGGTCGAGGCGCACGGGACCGGCACGCGGCTGGGCGACCCGATCGAGGCGCAGGCCCTCCTGGCGGCCTACGGCGAGGACCGGCCGCCCGACCGCCCGCTGTGGCTGGGGTCGGTCAAGTCGAACCTCGGGCATACGCAGGCCGCTGCGGGGATGGCGGGCCTGATCAAGATGGTCGAGGCGATGCGGCGTGGCGTCCTGCCGCGGACGCTGCACGTGGATGAGCCGACTCCGCACGTCGACTGGTCGGCGGGTGCGGTGGAGCTGCTCACCGAGCAGGTCGAGTGGCCGGAGACCGGGAGGCCGCGGCGCGCGGGGGTCTCCTCCTTCGGCGCGAGCGGCACCAACGCCCATGTGATCGTCGAGCAGGCCCCCGCCGCTCCGCCCGCCGAAATCGTCCCGCCCCAGCCGCACACCGCGGGCACCGAACCCAAGCCCGTGCCGTGGGTCGTTTCAGCGAAGACCGAGGCGGGGCTTGCCGCGCAGGCGCGGCGCCTGGCCGAGCACCTGGACGCCCACCCCGACCTGGATGCCGGTGAGGTGGCGTGGGCACTGGCCACCACCCGCTCGGTCCTGGAACATCGTGCCGTCATCGTGGGCGACGAGGCGACGCTGCGTGAGGGGTTGCGGGCGTTGGCGGCCGGTGAGCCGCACCCGGCCGTGGTCACCGGCCGCGCCGTGCCCGGCCAGGGCGGCAAAACGGTGTTCGTGTTCCCCGGCCAAGGGTCGCAGTGGGCCGGGATGGGCGCCGACCTGATGACCACCAGCCCCGTCTTCCGCGACCACATCCTGGCCTGCGAGCAGGCACTGGCCCCGCATGTGGACTGGTCGCTCACCGACGTTCTCACCACCCCCGAAGGAGCCGCGGCCCTGGAACGGGTCGATGTCGTCCAACCCGCGCTATTCGCGGTGATGACCGGCCTGGCCCACCTGTGGCGATCCCTCGGGATCGAACCCGACGCGGTCATCGGCCACTCCCAAGGGGAGATCGCCGCCGCCTACTGTGCCGGCGCCCTCACCCTCAACGACGCCGCCCAACTCGTCGCCCTGCGCAGCAAGGCCCTGACCGCACTGGCCGGGACCGGGACCATGGCCGCCCTCCACGCCACCCCCGGCGACCTGAACGACCTGCTGCCCGACACCATCACCGTCGCCGCAGTCAACGGTCCGGCCACCACCATCGTCGCCGGACCCGACGACGCCATCAGCCGGCTCCTCGACGAGTGCGAACAGCGCGA
>NZ_BMRO01000028.1 GCF_014648675.1 Actinomadura livida | reverse complement strand
ACTCCTTCGGAGCCACAACAGGCAAGACCCCATCAGCCACACCCGGCCCTCCCGGGCCGCCTAACAACTTACGGAGACCCCTTGGCCGACTCCACCTGTGCCCTGCCCGGCCTGGATCCCGCCCCGGCGGACAGCGTCGCCGCCTCCCGCGTCGCGGGCTACGAGATAGAAGACGAGCTTCGGGCCGCGCCGTCCGGGAGGGGTCGTCCCATCAGGATCGCCGGGGTGGACGAGGTCGGCCGCGGCGCCTGGGCGGGCCCGGTCGTCGTGTGCGCGGCGGTCACCGACCTGAGCCCGCCGCCCGTCCTGCAAGGCCGGGGCAAGAGAGTGATCGGGCTGACCGACTCCAAGCTGCTCACCGAGGACCACCGCGAGTCGTTCGCCGAGGTGCTGCCCGGCTGGCTCGCCGGGCACGCGGTCGCCGCGTCCGGTCCCGAGGAGATCGACGAGGTCGGCATGACCGAGGCGCTGCGGCGCGCCGCCGTCCGCGCCCTGGAGTCGCTGCCCGTCCCACCCGACGTGGTCATCCTGGACGGCAAGCACGATTTCCTCAGCCGGCCGTGGCGCGTGCGGTGCGAGGTCAAGGCCGACCAGAGGTCGGTCACGGTCGCGGCCGCCTCCGTCCTGGCGAAGGTCCATCGCGACCGGCTGATGGCCGAGCTGGACGGCGTGCACCCCGGTTACGGGTTCGCGGACAGCGCCGGATACCCGTCGCCCACCCACCAGAAGGCCCTGGAGGAGTTCGGCCCCACACCGCACCACAGGATGTCCTGGTCCTATCTGGACGACCTTCCACGCTGGCGGCACCTGAAGAAGCACCGCGACCCCATGGCAGGCGAAGGGCAGCTCAGCCTCCTATGACCGGTCCCATGACGGAGCCCCCTGCCCGCGTGAGTCATCGCTGCCGACTCGGGTAGCGCGACAGCGGGAGGTACATGCCATGGACACCGTCGTCAAGAAGCTCCTGCACGAGTCGGGTGGGACGTTCGCCGAGGAGGTCGGCATCCCCCTGAAGGACCAGCCCGCCGCGCTGTTCAAGCTGCTGGTCCTCACCAACCTGCTGAGCGCCCGCATCCCCTCGGACATCGCCCTCTCGGCGGCGCGCGAGCTGTTCGAGGCCGGAGGCGGGACGCCGCGCGGGATGAGCAGGCTGACCTGGCAGGAACGCGTCGACGCGCTCGGACGCGGCCGCTACGTGCGCTACGACGAGAGCACCGCGTCCCGCCTGGGAGACATGGCCGAGATCGTCCAGGACAAGTACAAGGGCGACCTCAGGCGCCTCGCCGTCGAAGCCGAGCGCGACCCCAAGAAGGCGGCCGAGCTACTGCAGGAGTTCCCCGGCATCGGCCCCACCGGCGTGGACATCTTCTGCCGCGAGGCCCAGGCCATCTGGCCGTGGCTCCGCCCCTACGTCGACGGCCAGGTGAAGAAGGGCGCCGAACGGCTCGGCCTTCCCACCGACGCCGGCGAACTCGCCGCGCGGGTGCCCGACAAGGACCTCGCCCGGCTGACCGCCGCACTGGTGCGGGTGGCCCGCGACAAGAAGCTGGCCGACGCCGTCAAGGCCGCCTGAAGCCGCGGGCCTCTCACCTCAGTCCTTGCCGCGGGCGGCGACCCACTCCAGGTTCCAGTTGTACGCCTGGTCGACCGTCATCTTCCCCCAGCGCGGACGGCCGGGAGGCGGCAGCACGTACCGGCCCTCACGGCGGACGACCAGTTCACCGCCCACGTTCTCGATGAGCGCCAGGACCGCGTCCCGCGACGCGTCGACGCAGTCGTTCATGCGCATCTCGATCGGCGGCGCGCCCACCGGGAACAGCGTGGCGACCGCGTCCAGGCCGCGGAAGTCGTCGGCGCCGTCGTAGATCTCGGCGAAGACCAGGATCCGCTTGAAGTCGGCGGTGTGGTCGAGGTTGATGTGGAGGTTCTCGCCCGTCGCGATCGCGCCCGTGCGGTCGTCCTTGTCGAGCTTGATGTAGGGCGGGCGGTCGAGGGCGCCCATGTCGCCGAGCGCGTGGATGATGCCCTTGCGCCCGTCCCGGAGCTCCCAGAGGCAGCACAGGTCGAGGTCGAGGTCGAGGCCGCGGCGGCGCTTGCCGAGGAACCCCTTGGCCGCGCCCTCCCGGGCGCTCCAGTTGAGGTTGACCCGCATGTGACCGGACGTCGCGCCGTGCTTGGTCAGGGAGACCGACGGCGCGCTCTTGGTCAGCGAGACGGTCCCGCCCGGCTGCTGCTGAGGCTGCTGGGGCGGCGGCGGAGGCGCGTACTGGCCGGGCGGGGGCGGCGCGGCCCCGGGCGGAGGCGGCGGGGCGTACTGGCCGCCCGGAGGGGGCGGCGGCGGAGCGTACTGCCCCGGCGGAGGAGGCGGCGGCGCGTACTGCCCGGGGGGAGGCGGCGGCGCGTACTGCCCAGGCGGGGGCGGCGGAGGCGCGTACTGGCCGGGCGGAGGCGGCGGCGCCTGCGGCTGCGGAGGGACGGGCGGCGCCATGGGCTGCTGAGGGGGCTGCTGAGGAGGCGCGGGCGGCGGCGGTGCGGCCTGGTGGCCCGGGTCGTCGACCGAGATGCCGTAGTCGGTGGCCAGACCGGCGAGCCCGGAGTCGTAGCCCTGCCCGACCGCGCGGAACTTCCAGGCGCCCTGCCGGCGGTAGAGCTCGCCGAGCACGAACGCCGTCTCGCTGGTCGCGCCCACGCTGTCGAACCGGGCGACCTCCGCGCCTCCCGCGGCGTCCACCACCCGGACGTACAGGCCCTGGAACTGGCCGAACGTCCCGCCGTCGGACGACGCCGCGATCACGATCTTGTCGATGGCCGGCTCGACCCGGTTCAGATCGACCGAGAGGACGTCCAGGACGGTCGCCCCCCGCTGCTTGCCCTCATGGCGGACCGCGCCCGAGCCGTGCGCGGGCTGGTTGTAGAAGACGAAGTCGTCGTCCGAGCGCACCCGGCCGGATTCGGCCAGCAGGAGCGCCGACGCGTCCGCGTCGGGCACACCCAGGCCGCTCTGCCAGCCCAGCTCGACCCGGACCGAGGGAACCGGCACCGCGGTGTTGGCGCCCTTCTGCAGCGACATGCACGCTCCTCATCGTCGATCGGTGACCCCAACCTACGGCCAGTCATGGCGACCCCGCGACCTGCCGCGGAAGGAAATGACGTGTGGGAACGGCGTGGAGTTCCGTGCGGCGACGCTCCGCCGGACGTTGCCGCACCGCGCTCACGGGACGCGGGCGGTCCACTCCGGGGTGCCGAACTTGTCGGTGACGTACTTGCCCGCGAGGCGCAGCTCGTCCTCGGTCACCCGGTCGCGGGCCAGCCCGTACCGGCCGCGGAAGTGCTCGATCATCCGGTCGATGACCCGCTCCCGGGGCAGCCCCGTCTGGCGGCGCAGCGGATCGACGCGCTTGACGGCGCTGGCGATCCCCCGGTCGGAGATCTTCTCCCTGCCGATCCGCAGCACCCGCAGCATCTTCTCGGCGTCGATGTCGTACGCCATCGTCACGTGGTGCAGGACCACGCCCGAGGACAGCCGCTTCTGCGCCGCGCCCGCGATCTTGCCGTGGTCGGAGGTGATGTCGTTCAGCGGCTGGTACCACGCCCTGATCCCGAGTTCGCCGAGCGCCCCGAGCACCCAGTCGTCCAGGAACGCGTAGCTCTCCGCGAACGACATGCCGGCGACCAGCGTGTCCGGCGCGTACAGCGAGTACGTGATCGTGTTGCCGGGCTCGATGAACATCGCGCCGCCGCCGCTGATCCGCCGGACCACCGTGACCCCGTACCGTTCGGCGGCCGCGGCGTCGACCTCGTTGCGCAGCGACTGGAAGCTGCCGATGACCACCGCCGGCGACGCCCACTCCCACACCCGCAGCGTCGGGGGCCGCCGGCCCGCGCCGACCTCCTCCGCGAGGACCTGGTCGAGCGCCATGTGCAGCACGGGTTCCTGCGCCGGCTCGTGGATCAGGTGCCAGCCGTGGTCGCGCCAGTCCGACGCCCGCACCAGCGCCCGCCGTACCGCGATGCCCACGGCCTCGGCGGTGATCCCCAGCATGGCCGTGCCCTTCGGCAGCCCCGCCTCGACGCGTTCGCCGATCGCCTTGGCGTCGAGCTTCGCCGGCAGGCCCTCCAGCGCGGCGTTGATGGCCTCCAGCGCCTCGTCCGGCTCCAGGAAGAAGTCGCCGCTGATCCTCGGCCCGCGCAGCAGGCCGTCCACGACCTCGACGTCCGCGACGACGAGCTTGCCACCCGGGACCTTGTACTCACCGTGCATCACACTCGTGCCAACCTCGGCTGAGCGTGCTTGATTCCTCGCCGGGCGGGGGCCGGGGCGCCGGCTCAGGCGACCGCCCGGAGTCGCGCGTCGAGCGCCTCCAGGTCAGGGACGAACCACACGTGACCGGACGCGTTCGATTCGCTGACGAGCGCCCGCAGCGCCGAGCTCGCGGCCAGGTGCGCGGAGATGTCCCCGACGACGGCCAGCCGCAGCCGGTAGTTGACGAACTTCTGCATCACCTCGCCCGCGAACCGGGTGCCCAGGGAGAAGAAGTCCTCGTCCAGCCGGCCCGCGGGCAGGGCCACCACCTCGGCGCCGAGGAACGCCGCACCGATCAGGTCGAGCGCGTCCTCCACGGTCGCCACCGGCGGACCGGCCGGGTCGCACACCATCACCTGCACGCCCGCGCGCTCCTGCGTGACGTCAGCCATCGCCATCCTCCCGGACGAGCAATCCGTTGTCGCCGCCGAGCACCGCTTCGAGCAGGCGCAGCACATCGGCGGTGGCGGCGGCGCCGCCCAGAATCACGATCTTCATGCGGTTCCGCTCCCGGTCGTGGACCGTCTGCACGCGGAGCTGGTGGGACGGGTCCCCGGTGTTCACCCCGGCCAGCAGGAGCGTGCCCAGCCGGTCGGCCGCGGCGCGGTCGATGCCGTCGACCTGCACGATGCTCGACACCTCCACCTGCGGGGCGCCCGCGGGAGCGGACTCCGCGGACTTCCCGCGCCCGGTCAGCTCGTCCAGGTCCGCCTGGGCGATCCGGTACTGCTTGCCGATCCGCACCGCCTTGAGCCGGCCGGTGCGGATGTAGCCCCGGACGGTGCGCACGTGCAGCCCGAGCAGCTCCGCGACCTCCTCGACCGCGTACATTTTCTCAACCATCGTTCCCCATCGTACCCAATCCAGGAGCGATAGGTAACTTTAGGGAACACTGGCGTGCGCCCCCTTCCCCTGCGGCGGGTGATCTGTCGCATTGACGGCTCCCCGTGCCGATTCACCTGGTATGTTCGCGCGACCCGACCGGCTGAGGTCATACTCTCCGTCGGACACCGGGCCGCAATCCCCCGTGAAGGAGTCGATGGCATGCGGACAAGGCCGCTCTACGACATCGCGGCGGTCCTCGCGCGACTCGGCGTGGGCGTCGTGTTCATGGCGCACGGCTGGCAGAAGATCGAGGCGGGCGTCACCGCGACGAGCCGCTCGTTCGACGACCTCGGCGTCCCGCTGCCGACCGCCGCCGCCGTCTACTCCGCCTTCGTCGAACTCCTCGGCGGGGCCGCGCTGATCGCCGGGCTCGGCCTGCCCGTCACCGGCGCCCTGCTCTTCCTGGACATGGCCGGCGCGTTCGTCTTCGTGCACGCGGACCAGGGCCTGTTCATGGTGGACGGCGAGAACGTCCAGAACGGCTACGAACTCGTCCTCGCCCTCGGCATGATCAGCCTGCTGTTCGCCGCGGGCGGCGGCGGCCGGCTGACCGCCGACCAGTGGATCCTGGGGCGGCGGGCGCGGACCCCGGAGAACGACGGCGACGAGGAGGAGGACGCCGCGAGCTTCGTGGCGTCGCTCCGCGCGGCCGAGACCAAGCCCGCGAAGAAGCCCCGCTCCCCCCGTCCCGCGAAGGACCGGACGCCCTCCCTGGATCCGCCCAAGGACACCGGCGCCCCCGACAAGCCGGACACGTCCGGGTCCGGCAAGGCCGGAGAAGGCGCCGAGGACGACGTGCTGGTCGCGGGCCGCAAGAACCAGCGGCGCCGCGCGTCCCGCACCCAGCCGATCAAGCGCACCCCCGGCACGGACGAGGACACTCCCACCTGAAACGGCGAGGAGGGAACCGGCCGAAGCCGATTCCCTCCCTGAAACCGCGAGCCCGCCCGGGCCCGGTCACGATGACCGGGCCCGCGACGAACCCTCAGCTGCAGCCGCTGGTGGAGCCGCAGCCCTCGCAGACGTAGCAGCTGCCCGCGGGACGCATCTTCGTGCCGCAGGTCAGGCACAGCGGCGCGTCCGCCGTGCGGCCCTCGCGGCTCTCGATGATCTCCATGGACGACCGCGCCTCACCCGCCGGGGCCGCGGCCGCGGCCTGCGGCCTGCTGATCTCGGCGGACTGGGCCAGCGACTCGTGGTCGACCTCGTCGCCGTGCAGGGCCGCGGGGTCCTCGCCGTTGGCCTGCATCGCGCGCTCCTCGGCGGTCAGGATGCCGAGCCCCGCGCGCTCCTCGTACGGCAGGTGGTCCAGCGCCAGCCGGCGGAAGATGTAGTCCATCACCGACGTCGCCATGCGGATGTCCGGGTCGTCGGTCATGCCGGCGGGCTCGAACCGCATGTTGGTGAACTTCTCCACCCACGTCTCCAGCGGCACGCCGTACTGGAGGCTGATGGAGATCGCCATCGAGAAGGCGTCCATCACGCCGGCGAGCGTGGAGCCCTGCTTGCCGAGCTTGAGGAAGACCTCGCCGACACCGTCGTCCGGGTAGGACGAGGCCGTCATGTACCCCTCGGCCCCGGCCACGGAGAAGCGGGTCACGGTCGCCGGGCGCTGCTTCGGCAGCCGCCGCCGGACGGGACGCGGCGTCGCCGGCTCCGCCTTCTCCGCCTCCTTCTTGCCCGCGGCCGACAGCGGCTGGCCCACCTTGCAGTTGTCGCGGTAGATCGCCAGGGCCTTCAGCCCGAGCCGCCAGCCCTCGAAGTAGACCCGCTCGATGTCCTCGATCGTGGCCTTCTCCGGCATGTTCACGGTCTTGGAGATCGCCCCGCTGAGGAACGGCTGCACCGCCGCCATCATCCGGACGTGCCCCATCGGGCTGATCGCCCGCTCGCCCATCGCGCAGTCGAACACCTCGTAGTGCTCGGGCCGCAGGCCGGGGGCGTCCACCACGTGCCCGTGCTCGGCGATGTACTCGACGATCGCCTCGATCTGCTCCTGCTGGTAGCCGAGCTGCTCCAGCGCCCGCGGCACCGTGTGGTTGACGATCTGCATCGAACCGCCGCCGACGAGCTTCTTGAACTTCATCAGCGCCAGGTCGGGCTCGATGCCGGTCGTGTCGCAGTCCATCATCAGGCCGATGGTCCCGGTGGGCGCGAGCAGGCTGGCCTGGGCGTTGCGGTAGCCGTGCTTCTCACCGGCCTTGAGGCACTCCTGCCACTGCTTCGCGGCCGTGGCGTGGATGGCCTTGTCCATGTCGCCGAGCGTCCGGATGCCGTCGTTCGCCGCGGCGTGCTTGCGCATGACGCGCTTGTGGCCCTCGGCGTTGCGCGCGTACCCCGCGTACGGGCCGACGACGCCGGCCATCTCGGCGGACCGGCGGTAGGCGACGCCCGTCATCAGGGACGTGATCGCCGCGGCGAGCGCCCGCCCGCCGTCGGAGTCGTAGGCGTGGCCGGTCGCCATCAGCAGCGCGCCGAGGTTGGCGTACCCGATGCCGAGCTGCCGGTAGTCGCGGGTCGTCTCCGCGATCTTCTCGGTCGGGAAGTCGGCGAACGTGATCGAGATGTCCATCGCCGTGATGATCAGCTCGGTGAGCTTGACGAACCTGGCGACGTCGAACGTCCCCGCGCCGGTGAGGAACTTCAGCAGGTTGATGCTCGCCAGGTTGCAGGACGAGTTGTCCAGGCTCATGTACTCCGAGCACGGGTTGCTCGCGGTGATGCGCCCGGTCTCGGGGTTGGTGTGCCAGTCGTTGATCGTGTCGTCGTACTGGATGCCGGGGTCGGCGCACTCCCACGCGGCCTTCGCCATCAGCCGGAACAGGTCCTTGGCGCGGACGGTCTCCACGACCTCGCCGGTCATCCGGGCGCGCAGCGCGAACTCGCCGTCCGACTCGACGGCCCGCATGAACTCGTCCGACACGCGGACGGAGTTGTTGGCGTTCTGGTACTGGACGCTGCCGATGTCCTTGCCGCCGAGGTCCATGTCGAACCCGGCGTCCCGCAGCGCGCGGATCTTGTCCTCCTCGCGCGCCTTGGTCTCGATGAACTCCCCGACGTCGGGGTGGTCCACGTCCAGCACGACCATCTTGGCGGCCCGCCGGGTCGCGCCGCCCGACTTGATCGTCCCGGCGGACGCGTCGGCACCGCGCATGAACGAGACGGGCCCGCTGGCCGTGCCGCCGGACGAGAGCAGCTCCTTGCTGGAGCGGATGCGGGAGAGGTTCAGGCCGGCGCCGGAGCCGCCCTTGAAGATGACGCCCTCTTCCTTGTACCAGTCCAGGATCGACTCCATCGTGTCGTCCACCGACAGGATGAAGCAGGCGCTCACCTGCTGCGGGGACTTGGTCCCGACGTTGAACCAGACCGGCGAGTTGAAGCTGAACATCTGGTGGACGAGGGCGTACTTCAGTTCGTGCTCGAAGACCTCGGCGTCCTCGTCGGAGGCGAAATAGCCATGCTCGCGGCCGGTCTTCACGTACATGCCGACAACGCGGTCGACGAGCTGCTTGAGGCTCCATTCACGTTGCGGCGTGCCGACCGCCCCGCGGAAGTACTTGGACGTGACGATGTTGACGGCGTTCAGCGACCAGAAGTCGGGGAACTCGACGCCGCGCTGCTCGAAGTTCACCGAGCCGTCGCGCCAGTTGGTCATGACGACGTCACGACGTTCCCAGCGCAGCTCGTCGTACGGATGCACGCCGGGCGAGGTGAAAATGCGCTCGACCTTCAGCCCTTTGCGGCCCCCCTTGCCGCGCCGCGCCGCCGAGCCGCTCACCGTCTCCGTCATGACCTTCCCCCTCTCGGGCCCTCCCGCCGGGCCCTGTTCAGGAACAACCCCGCCGCCGCGTCGGGCATGCCCGCGCGGAGGCGCTTTACGTTTGCTGCTTGTGCTTCCGGAGCCCGTCCCCTACCGGGACGGGCCGGGCTCCCCCGAGTAACCGGCCTTCCGCAGTGTTTCGATCTCCTTGGCGAAGTCGTCCAGCGACTCGAAGCTCCGGTAGACCGAGGCGAATCGCAGATAGGCGACCTCATCGAGTTCGCCGAGCGGCCCCAGGATCGCGAGGCCGATCTCGTGCGAGGGGATTTCCGCGGAGCCGGAGGATCTGATCTCCTCTTCGACCCGCTGTCCCAGCTTCGCGAGCGCATCCTCGTCGACCGGACGGCCCTGGCAGGCCCTGCGCACACCGGCGATGATCTTTTCCCGGGAGAACGGCTCGGTGACCCCGCTTCGCTTGGCCACCATCACGAGCACATTCTCCTGCGTCGTGAATCGCTTGCCGCATTCGGCACACGACCGGCGGCGCCTGATGGCGGCCCCGTCGTCGGTGGAGCGGCTGTCGATCACTTTGGTGTCAGGGTTGCGGCAGAACGGGCAGTGCACGTCCAATCCCTCCCCTGGCTAAAACACTTCACACCTCTGAACATCGCCATATATAGGTGAAGTACATCGGTGTGACTACTAGATGTTGTGGTGCAACCGTACGGCCCACCGCAGGCGTACGCAACCTGATCGGATGCCTCACGGGTCACATCGGCCCGTCCCCCCAGGTCACGTAAGGCGTCCCGTTTCCCGGCCCGGGCGTGTCGTCACAGCCCGTCCGCACCACGGACCCCGACGGTGACGGATCCCCTGGTCAGCGCCGCCTGGACCGACCCGGAACCGCTCCTGCGCCGCACCGGGAGTGGAGGCGGCCCGTACAGGGCGCCGACGGTTCAGCCCGTGCGCCGGGCGCTCACAGGGGGCGGACGGCTTGGTCTCGTGGACCACCCCGGCAGGCGAGCACTTGCCAGCAGCGGGCCCTCGGAGTGGAGGTCGCGCTAAGGGCTCAGCGGACGGGGAGGCGGAGTTCTTGGCCCGGCCGGACGGTCGGGTCACCGCCCAGGCCGTTCAGGTCCAAGATGCGCTGGACGACAAGACGGGGGTCATTGCCCGGGTCGGTATCGGTGGCTATGTCCCAGAGGGTCTCGCCGGGCTCGACGACGACGGTTTCTCCGCGGGTGGACGGCGCATGGCTTTCTCGTCCGCCGGCCAGTGCTCCCGTACCGACGGTGAGCCACAGCGATACGAGCGTGACGGCGGCGGCGAAAATGATCAGTACCGCACGGCCGCGGCGGGTCAGGCGGATCGGGGTCCGGTCACTCTGCGGTGAACCCGGCATCTCTCCCTCCTCGACGTCGAATGCATTTTCGATCGAACGTATGTACGATGTTCTACAGGGGACGTCGACAAAAAGCGAGGGCATCTTCGAACAATTGTTTGATCATCGGGTCTGGACGCGATAGCGTTCCATGACAACGAGTGACGGTTCGAGGCGCCCGGGAGGCGACTAGCGATGAGCAAGGTCCGGGAGCTGCCCGACGGGCCCATGGACGAGACCGGCCTGACCCAGCGGCAGCGCATGGTGCTGGAGGTGATCCGCGACTCGGTCCAGCGCCGGGGCTACCCGCCCTCGATGCGCGAGATCGGCGAGGCCGTGGGGCTGACCAGCACCTCCAGCGTGTCGCACCAGCTCCGGGCACTGCAGCGCAAGGGCTTCCTGCGGCGCGACCCGAACCGGCCGCGCGCCGTGGAGGTCCGGGTACCGGGCGCCACGCCGGTGCGCACGGACGAGGACACCTTCGAGACACAGGGCGCGCAGCCGACCACGGCGCAGCCCGCGCCCGCCTACGTCCCGCTGGTGGGCCGGATCGCCGCCGGTGGGCCGATCCTCGCCGAAGAGGCCGTGGAGGACGTGTTCACGCTGCCCAAGCAGCTCGTCGGCGAGGGCACGCACTTCCTGCTGAAGGTCTCCGGTGACTCGATGATCGACGTCGCGATCGCCGACGGCGACTGGGTGGTCGTGCGCCAGCAGCCGGTCGCCGAGCAGGGCGACATCGTCGCGGCCATGATCGACGGCGAGGCCACCGTGAAGACGTTCAAGCGCCGCGACGGGCACATCTGGCTGATGCCGCAGAACTCCGCCTACGAGCCGATCCCCGGCGACGACGCCTCGGTCCTGGGACGCGTCGTAGCGGTCCTGCGCAAGATGTGACCACCGGCGCCCCGACCTGATCCGCCACCCCGCCCGGGCGAACGACGGCGCCGTAGAGGGAGCAGATGCAGCTGCGCGACGTCACCCCCGACGACGTAGCCGCCTATGTCCGGATGCGCTGCGACCCCGGCATGATGGCCGACCTGGGCGGGCCTCTCCCCCGCGAAGGGATGGCGGAGAAGGTCCGCCTGGACGCCCGCCAGGCGGCGGACGGCCTCGCATGGGTCAAGATGATCGTCCCCGACGCGGGCCACCCCGACGTCGTGGCGGGGACGGTGACCATCTGGTCCCACGGCACCGACGACGGGCCGATCTCCGAGATCGGCTGGATGGTCCTCCCCGAGTTCCAGGGACGCGGCCTCGGCAAACGCGCCGTCCGCACGCTACTGGAGCAGGCCCGGGACGAAGGCCGCTGGGGCCTCGTCCACGCCTTCCCGGCGATCGGCAACGCCGCCTCGAACGGCATCTGCCGTTCCGTAGGCTTCCGCCTCCTCACCCAAACCGAGGTGACCTTCGCCGGCCGACTCCTCCAGACCAACCACTGGGTCATCGCCCCGGAAACAGACCTGCACTAACGCAGACACTCCCCGATCCCGAACGGCCGACCGCCGCGGACGCTGATGGGCGGGACCGGGCGGTCGCCGTGGGGCGGCCGCCCGGTGGCGGGTCAGCGCTTGGGGACGATGTTGACGATCTTGGGGGGGCGGACGATCACCTTGGCGATCTCGGCGCCGCCCAGGCTGTCGCGGACCCTGGTGGAGTCCAGTGCCAGGCGTTCCAGGTCGTCCGCGGTGATCGTCGGTGGGACCTCCAGGCGGTCGCGGACCTTGCCGGCCACCTGGACCACGCACGTGACCGACTCCTCCACCAGCAGGGCGGGGTCGGCGGACGGCCAGCCCGCGCGGATCACCGGTGCCTCGCGGCCCAGCAGCTCCCACACCTCGTCGGCCGTGTAGGGGGCGAACAGCGACAGCATCGTCGCGACGGCCTCGGCGGCCTCGCGGACGGCGGGGTCGGCGGCGCCGGGGCCCGAGTCGATGGCCTTGCGGGTCGCGGTGACCAGCTCCATGATCCGGGCGATCGCGACGTTGAACCGCTGGTTCTCGACCTGGGAGGTGACCTCGTCGACGGTGTGCGCGGTGACGCGGCGCAGCGCCGTGTCGCCGGTCGTGACGTCCACGCCGGGCGCGGAGGACACCTCGGTCGCGATGCGGTGGACGCGGGACAGGAACTTGGACATGCCGTGCGTCGACACGTCCGCCCAGTCGATGTCGTCCTCGGGCGGGCCGGAGAACAGGATCGCCAGCCGGACGACGTCCACGCCGTACTCGGCGATCTGCTCGCCCAGGTCGACGCCGTTGCCCAGCGTCTTCGACATGGCCTTGCCCTGGTTGATCACCTGGCCCTGGTTCAGCAGCCGGCGGAACGGCTCGGTGAAGTCGACCATGCCCATGTCGTGCAGGACCTTGGTGAAGAACCGGCTGTACAGCAGGTGCAGGATGGCGTGCTCGACGCCGCCGGTGTACTGGTCGACCGGCATCCACTTGCGGACCTGCTCGACGTCGAACGGGCCGTGCTCGTAGCCGGGCGAGCAGTACCGGAAGAAGTACCAGGACGAGTCGACGAACGTGTCCATGGTGTCGGTGTCGCGGGTGGCGGCGCCGCCGCACTTGGGGCAGGCGACGTTGACCCAGTCGGACGCGGCGGCCAGCGGCGAGGTGCCCTTGGGCGCCAGGTCGGCGCCGCGCAGGCCCTCGGGCAGCCGCACGGGCAGCTGCTCGTCCGGGACGGGGACCTCGCCGCACGACGCGCAGTGCACGATCGGGATCGGGCAGCCCCAGAACCGCTGCCGGGACACCAGCCAGTCGCGCAGCCGGAAGTTCACCGACGCGCGGCCGGTGCCGCGCTCCTCCAGGATCTCGGTGATGCGGGCGATGGCGTCGCCCTTGACCAGCCCGTCGATCGGGCCGGAGTTCACGATCGCACCGTCGCCGGGGGTGGCGACGCCGGTCTCGGCCGGGTCGGGCTGCCCGGTCTCGACGACGACGCGGACGGGCAGGCCGAACTTCAGCGCGAAGTCCAGGTCGCGCTGGTCGTGCGCGGGCACCGCCATGATCGCGCCGTGCCCGTACTCGGCCAGGACGTAGTCGGACGCCCAGATCGGCAGCCGCTCGCCGTTGACCGGGTTGACCGCGTAGCGGCCCAGGAACACGCCGGTCTTCTCGCGCTCGGTGGACAGCCGCTCGATCTCGCTCTCGCGGGAGACCTCCTCGCGATAGGCCTCGAACGCGGCGCGGTGGTCGGGCGCGCAGATCTCCTCGGCCAGCGGGGCGTCGGCGGCGACGACCATGAACGTCGCGCCGTACAGGGTGTCGGGACGCGTGGTGTAGACGGTGACGGGCTCGTCACGGCCCTCGATGACGAAGTCGACGTCGGCGCCGGTGGAGCGGCCGATCCAGTTGCGCTGCATCAGCAGGACGCGCTCGGGCCACCTGCCCTCCAGCTGCTCCATGTCGTCCAGCAGCCGGTCGGCGTACTCGGTGATCTTGAAGTACCACTGCGTCAGGACGCGCTTCTCGACCAGCGCCCCGCAGCGTTCGCAGTGCCCGCCGACGACCTGCTCGTTGGCCAGGACGGTCTGGTCCTTGGGGCACCAGTTGACGTGGCCGCCCTTGCGGTAGGCCAGGCCCCGCTCGTAGAAGCGCAGGAACAGCCACTGCGTCCAGCGGTAGTACTCGGGGTCTGAGGTGTGCAGGCGCCGCGTCCAGTCGAAGGACGGGGCGTAGCGCTGGAACGAGGCCGCCTGGGTCTCGATGTTGGCGTACGTCCATTCGGCGGGGTGCGAGTCGCGCTTTATGGCGGCGTTCTCGGCGGGCAGGCCGAAGGAGTCCCAGCCGATGGGGTGCAGGACGTTGTAGCCGCGCTGCAGCCAGTACCGCGCGGGGACGTCGCCGATGGCGAACGCCTCCGCGTGGCCCATGTGGAGGTCGCCGCTCGGGTAGGGGAACATGTCCAGCGCGTAGCGGCGCTCGCGGCCCTCGTCCTTCTCGTCGGCCGTGAACGGTTCGAGCTCCGCCCAGCGGGCCTGCCACTTGTCCTGGATCGCCCGCGGGTCGTACCCGTCGTTCAGGGGGGACGATCCCCCCGTACCGCCCGCGGCCGCGCGGGAAGTAACGTCGCTGCTCACGCTTCCGTACTCCGAATTCTGCTCGCTCGCCGGCAGGGACCAGGCTGGCGCCGACATGAAATGGCCCCTCGCACAGGAGGGGCCACCACGCTGACGTCAGTAGTTCGTCAACGTGGTCGTACAAGGAGCAGCCTGGTTGACATACATCAAGAATAGCGCAATCGCAAGCCCTCCCGCGGGGGTTAGTGGCCGGACGCCTGCCGGGCCATGGAGACGACGCCGGTGACCTGGACGCGGGTGAGCTGGAGGTCGGCGCCGACGGCGGAGAGGGTCTCCTCCTCCGAGGCGCTGAGCCGCCCGTCGGTGAGGGCGATCTCGGCGGCGGCGCGCAGGATGCTCTCGCGCGCCTCGGGGGCGAGCGCGCCGGCGGCGCGGTTCATCTCGATGCGCACCTCGTCGAAGGGGCGGGCGAGGTCGCCGTTCAGGGCGGCGTCGTCGTAGCCGGCCACGCCGGCCTGCTGGACGACGGCCACGGCGCGGGAGCGCGAGGACGGGGCGGTGTAGTCGCCGGCGCGCAGGACCTGCGCGATGGCCATGCGCAGGAGCATCGCGGGCATCTGCGCGAGCTGCGCGGTGGTCGGCACGTCGAGGACGCCGGGCTCCCAGCGGCCCTTGCAGGTGCCGCACTCGACGAATTCGCCGCCGGTCTTGGTGAGCGGAACGACCGGGATGAAGAACAGGGTGAAGAAGTTGCGGCCCTGGCGGCGCCTGTACTCCCGGTCGCCGCCGCAGCCGGGGCAGTGGAAGACCCCGCTGGTCAGGGTGAAGAAGACGACGCGCCAGCCGAAAATGATCAAGATCGGAGCCTTTCTGGGTGGAGCGGCACATCGTAACGGGGACGCCCCCGGCATGCGCCGGGTTCCGTCCCGGAACGGTTCCCGCGCCCCGAAGGCTTCTCCAGAACTTTTCCGCGGTCAGCGGCACGGAAACCGCACGTCAAACGGGCTTGAAGGATGGCGCGAGCAGATCCCCATGCAGGAGGATGGGCGAAATGAGTCATACACTCGGCGGTAACTAACCGGCCGGTCACTTACGCGCGAGGAGTGCCACACGATGCTCAACCTGTCCGTGCTGCTGGAGGACGCCGCCAGGGAGACGCCCGACCGCGAGGCGGTCGTGTTCGGCGATCTCCGGCTCTCCTACTCGTTCATCGACTCGGTCGCCAACCAGGTCGCGAACCTGCTGCGGTCGCGCGGCGTCGGACCGGGCGACAAGGTGGCGCTGTCCAGCCCGAACCTGCCCTACTTCCCGATGGTCTACTTCGGGGCGCTCAAGGCGGGCGCGGTGGTCGTCCCGCTGAACGTCCTGCTCAAGCCGCGGGAGATCACCTACCACCTCGCCGACTCCGACGCCAAGGCGCTGTTCTGCTTCGAGGGGACGCCGGAGCTCCCGCTCGGCGAGACGGGCTACGCCGGGTTCGAGAAGGCGGAGGGCTGCGAGCACTTCTTCCTGCTGCCGGCGAACCCGGCGGCGACCGAGTCGCCGATCGAGGGGGCGGAGCTGTTCTGGGCCGCGCTGGCCGGGCAGCCGGACACGTTCGACGCGGCGCTGACCGACCCGGACGACACCGCCGTCATCATCTACACCAGCGGGACGACGGGGCAGCCGAAGGGCGCCGAGCTGTCGCACAGCAACCTGCTGTCGAACGCCATGGTCAGCGACACGCTCTTCGAGCGGACGCTGCACGACACGTCGCTGGTGACCCTGCCGCTGTTCCACATCTTCGGGCAGACGTGCGTGATGAACGTCGGGTTCTACCGGCGGGCGACGCTCGTCCTGCAGCCGCGGTTCGAGGCGAAGCAGGCCGTCGAGCTGATGGTCAAGGAGAAGGTGAACATCTTCGCGGGCGTCCCGACGATGTACTGGGGGCTGCTGACCGACGACACCTCCGACGAGGACGTCGCGACGATCCGGGAGAACCTGCGGGTCGCGGTCTCGGGCGGGTCGGCGCTGCCGATGGAGGTCCTGAAGGGGGTCAAGAAGAAGTTCGACGTGGACGTCCTGGAGGGCTACGGCCTGTCGGAGACGTCGCCGGTCGCCTCCTTCAACCGCCCGGACCGCCCGGCCAAGCCCGGTTCGATCGGCCTGCCCGTCTGGGGCGTGGAGATGAAGCTCATCGACGACGAGTGGAAGGACGTCGAGGGCGAGGGGCCCGGCGAGATCGCCATCCGCGGGCACAACATCATGAAGGGCTACTACGACCGGCCCGAGGCGACCGAGGAGTCGATCCGGGACGGCTGGTTCCGCACCGGTGACGTGGCCCGCCGCGACGAGGAGGGCTACTACTACATCATCGACCGCTCCAAGGACATGATCATCCGGGGCGGGTACAACGTCTACCCGCGGGAGCTCGAAGAGGTCCTGATGACCCACCCGGACGTGTCGCTGGCCGCCGTCGTGGGCGTCGAGCACCCGTCGCACGGCGAGGAGATCAAGGCGTACGTGATCCGGACGCCGGGCTCCGCCCTCACCGAGGACGAGCTGATCGCGTGGGGTAAGGAGCAGTTCGCGAACTACAAGTACCCGCGGATCGTCGAGTTCCGCGACGAGCTGCCGATGACCGCCACCGGCAAGATCCTCAAGCGCGAGCTGCGCTGAGCCGCCGCGCCCGCAGGCCCGGGTTCCCGGCACGTGCCGGGAACCCGGGCCCCGGCCCGTGCGGAGCGGAGGTTCAGCGCGGCGCGAGGTCCTGCGTCCCGACGACGCGGAGCAGCTTCAGGGCCTCGTGGGACCGGCTGCCGGGCGCGGTCGTGTAGAGGACGACCTTCTGATCGCGTTCGGGCACGACGAGGACGTCGCAGTGGACCTCGATCTCCCCGACGACGGGGTGCTTGATCTTCTTGGTGCCGCTCCGGCGTACCGCGACCTGGTGGTTCGCCCAGAGCCGGCGGAACAGCTCGCTGCCCTCCGTCAGCTCGGCGATCAGGGCCTTCACGCCGGGATCGTCCGGGTAGCGGCCGAGGGCGGCGCGCAGGTCGGCGACGCTCAGCCGCGCGAACTGCTGGTTCGCGTCCTCGTCCGTGATGTGCGGTGAACGCGGGCCGGGGCGCAGGAAATGGGCGCGCATCGGGTTGCGGTCGCGCGGCTCCAGCGCGGAGAAGTCGGTGATGAGCGCCGTCGCCATGTCGTTCCATGCGAGGACGTCGTACTTGGCGTCCAGCACGTACGCGGGAGTGTCGTCCAGGCGCTGCAGCAGGTGGAGGATGCCCGCGGGCACCTCCTGCGGCGGTCCCGGAGGCGGCGCCGGGGGCTCCCCCGCGAGGTTGAAGAGGTGGGCGCGCTCGTCGTCGGTGAGCCTCAGCGCGCGCGCCATCGCGCCCAGTATCTGCCTGGACGGACGCGGCCCCCGCCCTTGTTCCAGCCGGATGTAGTAGTCCACCGACATCCCGGCCAGGCGCGCGACCTCTTCCCTCCGCAGCCCGGGCGTGCGGCGCCGGAGACCCGCTTCCAGGCCCACGTCCGCCGGTTGGACGCGTGCGCGGCGCGAACGCAGGAACCCGGCCATCTCCTCCCTGTCCATGCGTCCCAGCATGGCCGAGCGGACCGCCCCGCGGCATCTCCCATGGTGGTACCGCCGGTCCCAGCTTCCGGCGGTCTCTCCTCAAGGCCGCCGTGACCGAGCAGCCTTCCCGGCATGACTGCACAGATCGCCCTGATCACAGGAGCCAACAAGGGAATCGGGTTCGAGACGGCGCGGCTGCTGGGCCGCGAAGGCATGACCGTCCTCGTCGGGGCGCGTTCGGCCGGCCTCGGCGAGGAGGCCGCCGCGGCGCTGGGCGGGGAGGGGGTCGACGCCCGGTTCGTCCACCTCGACGTCACCGATCCCGCCACGATCGAGGCCGCGTCCAAGCGGATCGAGAGCGAGCACGGACACCTGGACGTCCTGGTCAACAACGCCGGTATCGCGCCCGCCGCCGGATGGGCGGCCCCGAGCGCCACCTCCGTCGAGGCGATGCGCGAGGTGTACGAGACGAACGTGTTCGGCGTCGTCGCCGTGACCAACGCGATGCTGCCGCTCGTGCGCCGCTCCTCGGCCGGACGGATCGTCAACGTGTCCAGCGGGCTGGGATCGCTCGCCGTTATGAGCGACCCGTCCGGTGAGTCCTTCCCGATGAACTCGCTGGCCTACCCGTCGTCCAAGACGGCGGTGAACGCGCTCACGGTCGCCTATGCGAAGGATCTGGCCGGCACCCCGATCAAGGTGAACGCGGCCGACCCGGGCTACTGCGCGACCGACATGAACGGGCACGCCGGGTTCCGGACGCCCGTCCAGGGCGCCACGGAGGTGTTCCTCCTGGCGACCCTGGACGACGACGGCCCGACCGGCGCGTTCCGGGGCGGCGGAGAGCGGCCGGGCCGGCCCCTGCCCTGGTGATCGGGGCCGGGGCCGGCAGCCCGTCGTAGGGCCGGTCAGATCGTGTAGGGCAGGTGCTTGATCCCGTTGATGAAGTTGGACTCCAGGCGGGCCGGTTCGCCGGAAGCGCGGATCTCGGGCGTGCGGCTGAGCAGCTCGCGGAACATCACGGTGATCTCGCGCCTGGCCAGGTGGGCGCCGAGGCAGAAGTGCGGCCCCGGCCCGCCGAACCCGACGTGCGGGTTGGGGTCGCGCAGGATGTCGAACTTCTCGGGGTCGGTGAAGACCGTCTCGTCGCGGTTGGCCGACCAGTAGTAGAGGATGAGCTTGTCGCCCTCCTTGACATGGTGGTCGTTCAGCGTGGTGTCGCGAGTCGCGGTGCGGCGCATCCAGATCACCGGCGACACGAAGCGGACGATCTCCTCGACGGCCCCGGGCATGCGGTCGTCGAAGTCCTCGGTGAGCAGCGCCCGCTGGTCGGGGTTGCGGGTGAACAGGTCGAGGCCGTGCGCGATCGCGTTGCGGGTGGTCTCGTTCCCGGCGACGACCAGGAGGATGAAGAAGGAGCCCAGCTCCTGGTCGGTCAGGGACTCGCCGTCGATGTTGGCGTTGACCAGCGCGGAGGTCAGGTCGTCGGTGGGGTCGGCGCGGCGCTGCCTGCCGAGGTCCTCGACCAGGTTCTTGAGCGTCTCGCCGGCGCCGAGCAGCGCCATCGCCATCTGCTCGGCGTCGCCGGACGGGATGAACTCCGCGTCGTTGCCGGCGAGGATGACGTTCGTGGCGTCCAGGACGGTCTGGTAGTGCGACTCGTCGATCCCCATCATGTCGCAGATGATCTTCAGGGGCAGCCGGGCGGCGACGTCGGCGACGAAGTCGCCCGTGCCGCCGCCGGTCGCGACGCGCTCGACGATCTCCCCGGCGACGGCCTCGACCTGGTCCTCGAAGCGCTGGATCATGCGCGGGGAGAACGCCCGGGACACGATCCGCCTGATCTTGGCGTGCCGCGGGTCGTCCATGCTGATCATCGAGCCGAAGAACTCGTGCATGTCGCCGGGCATGTCCGGGATGCTGATGGCGCCCTTGCCGGAGCAGAAGTCCTGCGGGCGCCGGGACGCCTCGATGATGTCGGCGTGCCGGGTCAGCGCGTAGTAGCCGGGCCCCTGCGGCATGATGATGATGTCGGGTTCCTCGAAGCGCACGAGCTCGGGATGCCAGCGCAGGGCCTTGAAGGCCTCATGCCGGTACTCGTGCGGCTGCCGCCAGAACTCCCAGTCGGTCAGGTTGATGTCCTCGACCTTGAGCACGTCCCACCACCTCATCGATCCGAACCGCGTTCGGTTTACAGGCACCCTCTCAAAGTAAACCCACGCGTGCACACTTTTCGACACGGTGACGCCACTCACATTGACGCCGCCTCCGGGCGACCCCCGGTCGCTGCCGGGACCGGAGCGCGGGGTAGCGTGCGCCGCGAACCGAGGAGGCGGACATGAGCGACATCACGACCGGATCGGTCAGCGCGAACGGGCTGGACTTCGGATACCTCACGGCGGGCCCCGCGGACGGTCCCCTGGCGCTGCTCCTGCACGGCTTCCCGGACTCGCCGCACACCTGGCGGCACCTCATGCCCGGGCTCGCCGCCGCCGGATACCGTGCCGTCGCCCCGTTCATGCGGGGGTACGCGCCCACGTCCGTCCCCGCGGACGCCACCTACCAGAGCGGCGCGCTCGCGGCGGACGCCATCGCCCTGCACGACGCCCTCGGCGGCGGGTCCGACGCCGTCATCGTCGGCCACGACTGGGGCGCCTTCGCCACCTACGGCGCCGCGAACGCCGCACCGGACCGCTGGCGCAGGGTCGTCACCATGTCCGTCCCGCCCATCTCCGTGATGACCACCGCGTTCTTCGACTACGAGCAGCTCAAGCGCTCGTTCTACATCTTCGTGTTCCAGACGCCGCTGGCCGAGGCCGCCCTGAACCGCGCGTTCGTCGAGGGCCTCTGGCGCGACTGGTCCCCCGACGACGGCCGCGACCGGTCGCAGGACGTCGACCGCGTGATGGACTGCCTGGCCGCGCCGGACAACGTCGCGGCGGCCATCGGGTACTACCGCGCCATGCTCGACCCGTCCCGGCTCGTCGAGCGTTTCGCGGCCGAGCAGGAGGCGGCGAACAGGGTGGGCGAGCTGCCCGTCCTCTACCTGCACGGGGCGGACGACGGCTGCCTGGGCCCGGACGTGGTCGCCCCCGGCGGGGACCTCGGCGCCGTCGAGGCCGCCCTGCCGCCGGGATCGCGGGCGCATCTCGTCCCGGGCGCGGGGCACTTCCTCCAGCTGGACCGCCCCGACGACGTGAACACCCGCGTCCTCGACTGGCTGGCGTAGCTCTCGAAGGGGCGCGCCCGTCAGGTGGGGTCGCCGAAGAGCCGCACGTCCGACGGCTCCAGATCCCTCCGCACCCGGAGGAAGCGGACGGCGTGCCGCCAGCGGCCGTGCTCGACGGCGGCGTCCGCGCTCATCTCCACCACGATCTCCGGCTCGGTCCGCAGGTACCGGATCGGCGGATGCGCCCCGTACACGCCGCCGGCGAACCCGGCGGGCAGTTCCGCCGGCCACGGATGCTCGGGGCCGGCGTGCCGCAGGAGGTCGGCCAGCGACGTGCGGGCGGCGGGCGGGAGCGGCGTGGTCCGCGCGACGACCCGGAGCCGCCCGCCGGTGTCGTAGCGGCCGAGGATCAGCGTCTCGGGAGCCTGCCGGGTGCCGGTCACCCCGCCGATGATCGCCTCCGCGGTGGTGCGGCGCTTCACCTTCCGCCAGCCGCGGCGCCCCTCCAGGTAGCGTCCGTCGGCGTCCTTGACCACGAGGCCCTCGATGCCCCGGGCGGCGAAGACCTCGAACCAGAGCTCCGCCTCCGCGGCGTCGGACGTCTGCGGGGTGAGGACGACGCGCGCGTGCGGCGGGGCGGCGCCGAGCAGCGCCTCCAGCACGGTGCGGCGCTCCCGCAGCGGCCGCGGACGCAGGTCCACGCCGTCGGACTCGAGGACGTCGAACACGACGTAGTGGCACGGTTCGGTCCGCGCGAGCTCGGCCCGGCGGCGTCCGGCGACGTGGCGGCGCTGCAGCGCGCCGAAGTCGAGGCTCCCGTCGGCGGCCCAGCGGACGATCTCCCCGTCGACGACCGTGCCCGGCGCGAGCTGCTCCGCGACGGCCGCGACGATCTCGGGGAACGCCTCGTTGAAGCGGGTGCGGCGGCGGGACGACAGGTGGACGGCGCCGTCCTCGGCCACGAGCGCGACCGCGCGGAAGCCGTCGAACTTGGGCTCGTAGCGGCAGCCGCCCGGGCACGACCGCGGCGGCGGGATGTGGTCGATCGTCGCGGCCAGCATCGGCTTCACCGGGGACCGGATGTGCATGGCTCGCGCCCCCCGAACTAGGCGGTCCTGATGACCGCCTACCCCGCCCGGCCTGCGCCGATAGACCCCCGGGGCGAATGTTGACCCGCGGTTGGACCGCCCGGGGGCCCGCCGGGGAGCCGGCTCACGACGCCGTCCCGGAACGGGGACGAGCCGACCGGAGCGTCCGGTCGGCTCGTCGCGGTTCGGCGGGCGGATGGCCGTGGGGCGTCACGAATTCCAGTCGGGGCGGAGCGGCATGTCGCTGGTGCCGTCGCCGTGCAGCTTGACGCCGAGCGTCTGGTGCAGCTGGATCCAGTTCTGGTCGAACCCGAGCACGCAGCCGGCCATGTAGACGCGCCACACGCGGGCGGTGCCCTCGCCGACCTCGGCGACGGCCTCGTCCCAGTGCTCATCGAGGTTCTCGCACCAGGCGGTGAGCGTGCGGGCGTAGTGCTCGCGCAGGTTCTCCTGGTGGCGGATCTCGAAGCCCGCGTCGTTCATCTGGCACTGGACGTAGCCGGGGCCCTCCAGCTCGCCGTCCGGGAACACGTAGCGGTTGATGAAGCCGTTCTCCTTGCGGGACGGCGCGATGTTGTCGGGACGGGTGATGGTGTGGTTCAGCATCCGCCCGCCCGGCTTCAGCTTCCCGTACAGGAAGGAGAAGTAGGCGGGCAGGTTGGCCTTGCCGATGTGCTCGGTGAGCCCGATGGAGCTGATCGCGTCGAAGCCCGACTCGGTGACGTCCCGGTAGTCCATGTGCCGGACCTCCGCGAGGTCCGACAGGCCGCGGTCCGCGATGGCCTTCTGCGCCCACTCGGCCTGCTGCTTGGACAGCGTGACGCCGAGCGCCCGGACGCCGTACTCCTTCGCGGCGTGCATCACCATGCCGCCCCAGCCGCAGCCCACGTCCAGCAGGCGCATGCCCGGCTTCAGGGCGATCTTCTTGGCGACCAGGTCGTGCTTGAAGAACTGCGCCTCCTCGAGCGTGGCGTCCGGCGTGGGGTAACACGCGCACGTGTAGGCCATGGAAGGGCCGAGCACCCACTCGTAGAACGTGTTGGACACGTCGTAGTGGTGCGAGATCGCCTTCGCGTCCCGGCGCTTGGAGTGCCGCAGCCACGAGGGGATGCGGCTGAACGGCGCCTCCTGCGGCGGCGGGTCGAGCCGGCGGGAGACAGCGGCGCGCAGCAGCGGATCGCCGAGCACGCCGCCGAGGATCCGCGCCTTCTCGCGCGGCGTCACCTCGTTGAACACCTGCTGCATCGTGCGCAGCGCCGTGATCATCTCGCCGTTGACGTCGATCATGCCGGTGACATAGGCGCGGGCCAGGCCCAGCGCTCCCGGTGAGTGCAGCAGGTACGACACCGCGTACGGCGAGCGGATGTCGAACCGGATGTCGGCACCGGGCACCCCTGCCCGGGAACCGTCGTACGCCGTGAACTCCACTGGCGCCTCAGCCCCGGCGAGCCGCTCGAAGACCCTCGCCAGCGTCATGGTGATCCCTCCTGTCTCTCCGCCCGGCCGGGTCCGCGATGACCGGCCGCCGTCCGGGCACTCCCCCGAACCTGCGGACGCCTGGTCAGCGTCCGCGCACGCACTTGTCGTACAGGTCGAGCAGGCGCTCACCGGGGTCGTAGCTCCCCTTGAGCCGCCGGTAGGTCTCCCCGTCGTAGTAGCGCCAGAACTCTTCCCTGCTGTAATAGGCAGTTGAATAGAGGGACTTGTGCCCGTCAAGGGCCGCGACCTTACGTTCGATGAGCCGGTTGTGGTACTCGGGGATCTGCCCGGGTGGAAGCCGGACCGTCCCCCAGAAGCCCACGTTCACGTACGGGCGGCCCACCTCCAGCGGGTACAGGGGCCACCGCTCCCTCGCGCGCAGCGGGCACAGCCAGATCGGGCTCATCCCGACCTTGTCGTGGAAGAACTCCAGGAACTCGGGGAGCCGCTCGGCGGGCACCTCGATGTCCTGGATGACGTCCTCGCGGGGCCGCAGCCCGCGCCAGCGGTCAGCGCGCGCGACGAAGTGGTACCGCCGGTCGTAGGCGACGAGCTTGCGGTACACGTCCGACCGCTTGAACCGGTCGGGCCACAGCCGCCGGACGGCCGGGTTCTGGACGCCGAAGGCGCCCGAGCACCAGAACCAGTCGGTGTCCCAGCGCCAGATGTAGTCGCGGATCGTCAGGAAGTCGACCGACCGCTCCTGGATCGACCGGTAGTAGATCTCCTGGCCGGTGTAGTCGGACGTGTACGGCGCCGAGTCGACGAAGAAGCCCAGCGTGATGTACTGCTCGTCCGCGGTGAAGACCGTGCCGTCCATGAAGTCGACGGACTCGCCCTCGAACCGCCCGGACTCGGTGATCTCCGCCATCACCCGGGCCGGCTCGGCCGCGTCGCCGAACCGCAGGTGCCGCAGCCGGACGTACGGGCTGACCCGCCTCAGCTCGATCTTCAGCCGGAGCGAGTAGCCGAGCGTCCCGTAGGAGTTGGGGAACCCGTAGAACAGGTCGGCGTGCTCGTTGTCCCTGGTCGCGGTGACGACCCGCCCGTCGCCGGTCAGGACCTCCATCTCCAGGACCGCCTCGTGCGGCAGCCCGTCCCGGAAGGAGCTCGACTCGATGCCGAGGCCCGTCACGGCGCCGCCGAGCGTGATCGTCTTCAGCTGCGGGACGACCGTCGGCATCAGCCCGTGCGGAAGGGTCGCGTCGACGAGGTCCTCGTACGTCGTCATGCCCTGGACCTGCGCGGTCCGCTCCGCGGCGTCGACGCTCAGCACCTTGTCGAACCCGGACACGTCCAGCCCGGGCGCGTCCGAGGGGTCGCGCCACCGGAACAGGTTCGAGGTCCGCTTCGCCAACCGCACCGGCGTGCCCGCCGGGATCGCCTCATAGGACCTCTTGAGCGCCTCCACCGCCCGCTGGTGATCGCCCCTGACCGCAAGTTCCGTCATCTGCCCCTCCCGGAGACACAGTTAATCGATCATCCCATGCACGGTCCACATAATTTGGACGTTAGGGGAGTCACAGGCAGAGAGCGGAATAACTCCTTGGGCACGTACATCGGCGTCGTTTCATCTCCCGGAGGCGACGGAGCCGCAACAGTGCGGCCACGTCAACATCTCCCCCGCCCCCCACACCGACAAACCCGCCCTCACGCACGACACGATCCGACCCCGCACTACCGCCGGATCTACGCGTGGACGGTCGCGCTTTCGGCACCGGCCGCGTCACGTACACGGGCCGCCCGGCAAACCGGCGGACGGTCCGGCGCGGGTCACTTCACCAGGCGGAGGATCCACGGGTAGCGGAAGGTGTTGCCGGCCAGGGCGTAGACGGCCGCCACGATCGACAGGACCCACGCCACGGCGTAGACGATCCCGCCGATGCCGAAGGTGACGATGGTGAGCAGGAGGAGCGTCAGCTGGAAGTTCACGGCCTCGGCGGCCTGGCGCCGGACGTACTCGGACCGCTTGCCGCTCAGCAGCATCAGCACGAGCGGCCCCACGAACAGCGTCGGGACGGCCACGGCGTGCGCGGCGGAGGCGAGCATGCGGTCCTCGCCCGTGGGGGGCTCCCCGTCCCAGGAGACGGCCTTGCGGCGCGGCTGCGGCACGGGGACCAGGTCGTAGGTGAGCCCGCCGAGGTCGTTGCGGGTCTTCGCCGTCATCGCCAGGTGCGTGCGCAGGTCGAATTCCTCGTGGTCGAGCCGGCCCTCGGCGTACGCGTCCTGCAGGCGCTGGATGACCGATTCGCGTTCGGCGTCCGAGACCCTCAGATCCCCCACCGCGTAGCTACTGTCCATGTCTTTCATGCTCCGCGACGCGGCGCCGCGCGGCATCAGGGAAGACCCTGACCGTCCCCTGATTCGAGTTCCCGGTACTCCTTCCCGGGGATCAGCTTCCCGCCGAACAGCTCGGTGACGGTCACGAACACGTAGCCCTTGGCGGCCAGCTTGTCGACGATCCCCGGGACGGCCCGCACGGTGGTCCGGTGGATGTCGTGCAGGAGCACGATGCTGCCGGGTTTCACCTGCTTGACGACCCGGCGCTCGATGTCGTCGCTGTCGCGGTGCCGCCAGTCGAACGGGTCGACCGTCCACAGCACCTGCGCCATGCCCATCTGCCGCGTGACCCGGGCCAGGCGCTCGGACGTCGACCCGTAGGGCGGCCGCAGCAGGCCGGGCGTGACCCCGGAGGCGTTCCGGATCGCGTCCTGCGTCCGGGTCAGCTCCGAAACGATCTTCTTCTTGGACGCCCTGCCGAGGTCGGCGTGCGTGTAGCCGTGGTCGGCGAGCTCGTGCCCGGCCGCGTGCTCGCGCCGCACGAGGTCGGGACGCTCGGCGACGTTCCTGCCCACCAGGAAGAACGTCGCCCGCACCTTGCGGGAGTCGAGGATGTCGAGCAGCTCGCCGGTGCTCTCCGCCGGCCCGTCGTCGAACGTGAGCGCCAGGCACTTCACCCGCGTGCAGTCGGGGGGCGGTGGCGCGGGTTTCGGCTGGGGCTTCGGCGCCTCGGCGCTGCGCCCGGGAGCCTTGCTCTTCGCCGCGGTGAGCCGGAGCGGCCCGTCGTGCGGGGCCAGGGTGCTCAGCCATCCGCATACCGCCACGGCCAACACGGCGGCGGCCGCCCGCCGGACCACGCCTGTCAACACACGCCGCCCATCAAACACACGCCCCCCGCTGCCTGTCCCCCGAGGGCCGACAGTCTATGGCGCCGCGCCTCGCCGGACGGGGATGCCGCCGCTGTGTCGGGAACCGCGGATCCCGGTAAGCCGTTATCGTCGTAGACCGCACCGCCCCCGGCCGGCAGACGACGGGACAGGCTTGACTTCCCCCCACGCCTAAAGGCGGGGGATTCCAACCGTCACCGGTTGGGTTTCCTGCTTCACCGACGACTGCCCCGTCCGGGAGGACTCCCGTTGAGGTCTGACACCGTCTCCACAGGCGGCTACCGCCAGCCCGGCGGCCAGAATGTTACGCGCTGCGTTGACATCGCGGTCGTGGACCGTCCCGCAATCGCAGCGCCATTCCCTCACGGTGAGGGGCATCGACTCGGTGACCGTGCCGCAGTCCCCGCACAGCTTGCTGGAGGGGAACCAGCGGTCGATCACGACGAGTTCGCGTCCGTACCAGTCGGCCTTGTACTCCAGCATGGTCCGCAGTTCCCGCCACGCCGCGTCCGAGATCGCGCGCGCCACGCGGTGGTTGTTGACCATGCCCGCGACGTTCAGGTCCTCGATCACGACCGTTTGGTTCTCACGGACGAGCCGAGTCGACAGCTTGTGCAGGAAGTCCCGCCTGCGGTCGGTGATGCGGGCATGGATCCGCGCGACGCGCTGCCGGGCCTTGTCGCGGTTCTTCGACCCCTTGGCCTTGCGGGCAAGGTCCTTCTGCGCGCGGGCGAGGCGGTCACGGTTGCGGCGCTCGTGCCGGGGGTTGGTGACTTTCTCCCCGGTCGAGAGGGTGACCAGGGACGTGATCCCGGCGTCGATGCCCACGACCTGGTCTACGGGATCGAGGCGGGCGATGGTGTCCTCGCACAGCAGGGACACCAACCAGCGGCCCGCGCCATCTCGCGAGACGGTGACCGTGGACGGCACGGCACCCTCCGGAAGGGGCCGCGACCATCGGATGTCCAGCGGCTCCGACATCTTCGCCAGCGTCAGACGCCCGTCGCGCCACGTGAACGCACTGCGGGTGTACTCCGCCGCCGCGCGGGACTTCTTCCGCGACTTGTAGCGGGGGTAGGCGGCGCGTTTGGCGAAGAAGTTCGTGAACGCCGTCTGCAAGTGCCTGAGCGCCTGCTGCAGCGGCACCGACGACACCTCGCCCAGAAACGCCAGTTCCCCGGTGCGCTTCCAGGCGGTGAGCATCGCGGAGGTCTCCGCGTAGGAGACGCGGCGCTGCTCGTTGTACCAGGCGCGGGTGCGTTCCTCCAGCGCCCGGTTGTAGACCAACCGCGCGCAGCCGAACGTGCGGGCAAGCTCCGCCGCCTGCTCGTCCGTGGGGTAGAAGCGGTACCGGAATGCCCGCTTCACCTGCCGCGCCATGCCTCACACCCTAAGCCCCCACCTGTGAGTTTCGCCCGCGTGTTCGAGGTGACACCCGGCATCGCGCGGGGGCGTGTTTCCTCCCCAGGGCTAAAGCCCGGGGTCTCCACACTCAGGAGTTTTCGATGAGGTTCCGGGATCGCTTCGGGCTCCGCAAGAACCGCGGGTCCTCGGTCACGAGGCTCGACCGCGAGGCCACCGACTCCGACATCGAGGCGCTGATCGCCTTCGCCCGCAGCCGCCGCGGCGTGGAGTTCTTCGTCGAGCCGGAGACGTTCGCCACCGACACCACGGCCGTCGCCGTCGCCCACGACGGCGAGTGGACCCGCCGCCGCGTGGGCTCCCCCAAGGTCATCGCCAAGGTCGCCCGCGACCTGAAACTCCCCATCTACGACGTCCAGATCGTCGGCTACCCGGCCCGCATGCGCGCCTGGAACGCCCGCAACCCGAACCGCCGGATCGACCCCGGCACCCCCGGCGAAGCCGTGTCCTCCTGACCCCTCCCCGCACCACCTGCTTGGTGGTCAGCTTGCTTCTTGTTCGTCTTGGTAGGCGGCGGCCAGTTGGTCGGGTGTCATGTGCAGGCGGACCTTCGAGGGTGGGATGCCGGCGTTGATGACCTCGCGCAGGAGGATGGCCATCGAATAGGCGGGGTCGGTGTCCAGGGCTCTCTCCAAGGCGACGTTGGCGAGGCCGCCGTCGCCCGCGGAGTAGGCGGCGAACGCCAGCAGGGACGCGGGGGCGGGGACGTAGGGGGCTTCGACGCGCCGCAGGACGTCGCGCCAGAAGGCGATGTCGGCGGCCGGGGCGTCCTCGTCGATGCGGATCCATGCCTCGTCGCGGATGCGCAGGTCGGTGAGGAGGATGCCGAGGCGGGCGACCTCCTCGTCGGTCGGGGCAGCGCCGGTGCCGGCGCGGGCGAGGAGCGCCAGGACGAACGCGAGGCCCTCGCCGGGCGCGGGCCCGGGGCGTCTCTCGGCGCGTTCGGTGGCGTCGCGCATGGCGGTGCGGGCGAGGCCGTCGAGCGGCTGGACGGAGCGGACGAGTTCGGCGCGGTCCGCGAGGGCGACGTGGCCGGCGTACGTGGCCTGGGCGGCGAGGACGCTGGCGGATATGTCGTACGGCGTCCCTTCGGCCGGGCAGCAGTCGTCGTCGCAGGTGAGCGACCACCAGCGGCCGTCGGCGACCCGGATCGCCTCGGCGGCGGGGACGCCCGCGGACTCCAGCGCCGCCCGCATGGCGGCCGCCGACTCGCCGACCTCCCCCGGCGGCCCGTAGCCGAGGACGAGGGACCGGGCGAAGCCGTTGCCGGCGAGGAGGGCCGCCACCTTCCCGGCGGCGCCGGCCGCCGGTAAATCGAGCCTGATGGCGCACGTGCCGCGGGCGCGCCCTTCGAAGCCGATCACGACGAGGCTCCGCGAGGGATGGAAGCCGAGCAGGTAGGGGACGGCCGCGATCGCGTCCTGTGCCGATCGGATCACCAAGGGTGTCATGCCGTCGAGGTTCGCAGCGCGGCCAACGGGGCGCATGGGATCCGCGACCTGTGGATAACTCCGGAGGGACGCGGGTGTCCGCCGCGGACGGTAGCGTTGTGCGACGTGCCCGCCCCTGATCTGCTGACCGCCGCCGATACCAAGATTCCGGACACGGCGTCCCTTCTCGCCGCGGCCGTCGCGTCCATTGGCGGCGCCGAGCGCCCAGGCCAGGTGGAGATGGCCCACGCGGTGGAGAACGCGATCGAGACCGGCGAGCATGTCGCCGCGCAGGCGGGCACCGGCACCGGGAAGTCGCTGGCCTACCTGGTCCCCGCGATCCGGCACGCCGTGGAGAAGCAGACGACGGTGGTCGTGTCGACGGCGACGATCGCGCTGCAGCGCCAGCTCGTCGACCGCGATCTGCCGCGCCTCGCGGAGAGCCTCGGGCCGCTGCTCGGCACGGAGCTCAAGTTCGCGATCCTGAAGGGGCGCCGCAACTACCTGTGCCTGCACCGGGTGCAGACGGGCGTGCCGGAGGAGGACGAGGGCCCGAGCCTGTTCGACCCGCAGCAGCTCTCCTCGCTCGGGCGGCAGGTGAAGCGGCTCAACGAGTGGGCCGAGGAGACCGGCACCGGCGACCGGGACGAGCTGGTACCGGGCGTGAGCGAGCAGGCATGGCGGCAGGTGGCCGTCACCGCGAAGGAGTGCCTGGGCGCCCAGCGCTGCCCGCACGGCACCGAGTGCTTCGCCGAGCTGGCCCGTGCGGAGGCGGGCGAGGCGCACATCGTGGTCACCAACCACGCGCTGCTGGCGATCGACGCGCTGGAGGAGTTCCAGGTCCTGCCCGAGCACGACGTGGTGATCGTGGACGAGGCCCACGAGCTGGTCGACCGGGTCACCTCGGTCGCCACCGGGGACCTGAGCGCCGCCGCGGTCGAGATGACGGCGCGCCGCTGCGGGCGGCTCATCGAGGAGTCCACCGCCGACCGGTTGAAGGAGTCCGCGGAGGGCCTCGGCATCCTCCTGGAGGACCTACCCGCAGGACGTATGGACGTCCTCCACTCGGCCCTGGGCAACACCCTCGCCGTCGTCCGGGACGCCGCGCACGCCTGCATCACCGCGCTCGGCCCGGAGCGGAAGGACTCCGACCCAGGCGACATGGCCGCGCGCAAGGCCGCACGTTCGTCGCTCGAAGAGCTGCATGAGACGGCCGTACGCATCCTGGAGGCATTCCAGCCCGAGATGGCCCAGCGCTTCGACGTGGTGTGGCTGGAGAGGCCGTTCGTCCAGGACGGGCGGCCGAAGCGTCCGCCGGCGCTGCACGTCGCGCCGATCGGGGTCGGCGGCCTCCTGCGCACGACGCTGTTCGAGCGGCGCACCGCGATCCTGACGTCGGCGACGCTGACGCTGGGCGGGTCGTTCGAGCCGCTCGCCCGGCAGTGGGGGCTGCCGCCGCTGAACGAGAAGGGCGCCGAGCGGGACGCGCTGACGGCGGCCGAGGGCCTCGCCCGCACGGCGACCGAGAAGGGCGCGGAGAAGGGCGAGGAGTCCGAGGTCGCGTGGTCCGGGCTCGACGTCGGCTCCCCGTTCGACCACCCGAAGGCGGGCATCCTGTACGTGGCGCGGCACCTGCCGCAGCCGGGGCGGGACGGCCTCGCCGACGCCTACCTGACCGAGATCACCGAGCTGATCGAGGCCGCCGGCGGCCGGACGCTCGGCCTGTTCTCCTCGATGCGGGCCGCGCGGCAGGCCGCCGACGAGCTGAAGGACCACCTGTCCCACCCGCTGCTGTGCCAAGGCGACGACTCCACGTCCCTGCTGGTCAAGCAGTTCGCCGAGGACGAGCGCACCTGCCTGTTCGGCACCCTGTCGCTCTGGCAGGGCGTGGACGTCCCCGGCCCCTCGCTGCAGCTCGTCATCATGGACCGCATCCCGTTCCCCCGCCCGGACGACCCGGTCTCCTCGGCGCGGTCACGGGCCGTGGCGGCGCGCGGCGGCAACGGCTTCATGGCGGTCGCCGCGACGCACGCGGCCCTGCTGCTCGCCCAGGGCGCCGGGCGCCTGCTGCGTTCGATGGACGACCGGGGCGTCGTCGCCGTCCTCGACCCGCGCCTGGCCACGGCGCGCTACGGCGGCTTCCTGAAGAACTCGCTGCCGCCGTTCTGGGCGACGACCGACCCGGACGTCGTCCGCGGCGCCCTCCGCCGCCTCGACACCGCCGCCTCCTAGCCGGGGAACGGCGCACGCGACCGATCCGGGCCCCCGGGTCAGCGGCGGTAGCTCTGGAGGAACTCGCCGATGCGGCCCACGGCCTCTTCGAGGTCGTCGGCGTACTGGAGCGTGACGACGCGGAAGTGGTCGGTGGCCGGCCAGTTGAAGCCGGTCCCCTGGACGACCAGGAGCTTCTGCCGTTCGAGGAGGTCGAGGGCGAAGCGCATGTCGTCCTCGATGGGATACATCTCCGGGTCGAGCCGCGGGAAGACGTACACGGCGCCCTGGGGCTTGACGCAGCTGACGCCCGGCAGGTCGTTCAGCAGCTTCCACGCGCGGTCGCGCTGCTCGCCGAGGCGGCCGGCCGGCAGGACGAGGTCGTCGATGCTCTGGTAGCCGCCGAGCGCGGCCTGGATCGCGTGCTGCCCGGGGACGTTCGGGCAGAGCCGCATGTTGGCGAGGATGTCGAGGCCCTCGATGTAGGACTCGGCGTGCTCCTTCGGCCCGGACAGCACGACCCAGCCGGAGCGGAACCCCGCGACGCGGTAGTTCTTGGACAGGCCGCCGAAGGTGAGGCACAGCAGGTCGGGGGCGAGGGACGCGATCGGGATGTGCTCGGCGTCGTCGTAGAGGATCCGGTCGTAGATCTCGTCGGCGAAGATGATGAGGTTGCGGCGGCGGGCGACCTCGACGATGTGCGACAGCACCTCCCGCGAGTACACGGCGCCGGTCGGGTTGTTCGGGTTGATGATGACGATGGCCCGGGTGCGGTCGCCGATCTTCGACTCGATGTCGTCGAGCGAGGGCTGCCAGCCGTCGTCCTCGTCGCACAGGTAGTGGACGGGCGTCCCGCCGCACAGCGACACCGACGCCGTCCACAGCGGGTAGTCGGGCGCGGGGATCAGCACCTCGTCGCCGTCGTTGAGCAGCGCCTGCAGCGTCATCACGATCAGCTCGGACACGCCGTTGCCGAGGTAGACGTCCTCGACGTCGATGCCGCAGACGCCGTTGTCCTCGAAGCGCTGCACGATGGCGCGGCGGGCGGGCAGGATCCCCTTGGAGTCGCTGTACCCGTGCGCCTCCGGCAGGTTGCGGATCATGTCCTGGAGGAGCTCGGGCGGGGCCTCGAACCCGAACGGGGCGGGATTGCCGATGTGGAGCTTGAGGACGTTGTTGCCCTCGGCCTCCAGCTGCTTGGCGCGCTTCAGCACCGGACCGCGGATGTCGTAGCAGACGTTGGTGAGCTTCCCCGATTGAGTGACCTGCATGGACTCACCCTACAGACGCGCGCCCCAGCGGACGTGGAAGCGTTCGCCAAGACCCGCCCCCTCGCGCGGCGGGCGAGGGGGCGGGTCCGGGGGCGTCACGGCGCGGAGATCGCGGACAGGATCGCCAGGCGCGCCGCGCGCCGGGCCGGCCGGATCGCGGCGAGCGCGCCCGCCACCGCGCCGACCAGCGCGATCACGACGAGCTGGGCGACGGGCGACGCGAACGGATTGCCGAGCGCCCCGCCGAGGCCCCAGCCGAGGAACAGCCCCAGCCCGAGCCCGCCGGCCGTGCCGAACAGCGCGACGATCACCGACTCCCAGCGGACCATCGACCGGATCTGCGGACGGGTCGCTCCGACGGCCCGCAGCAGTCCCAGTTCGCGCGTCCGCTCGTGGACGGCCAGCGACAGCGTGTTCGCGATGCCCATCAGCGCGATCACGATGGCGAGGATGAGCAGCCCGTACACGACGGTGATGAACCCCTGCTGCTCCTCGGTCTGGGACGCGACGAAGTCGTCCCTTGACTGCACCTCCGGCGCGCCGTACTGCTTCCCCAGGTCGGTCAGCGCGCGCACCACCGCGGCTGTGGACGCCCCGGGCGCGAGCTCGACGAAAGCCCGGTTGTCGAGCGGCTGCCTGGTGTGCGCGTCCCATTCGCTGCGCGGCACCAGGTAGTCACCGGTCAGATCGGTGTTCTCGTAGACGGCACCGACGGTAAGACGCTGTACGGCACCGTCCGCGAATGTGACGTCCACCTGGGAACCGGTACTCCAGCCCTTCTCGTCGGCGACGCTCTTCGACACCGCGAACGTACCGGCGTCCGACAGCGCCCCCTGGTCGACCCCAAGGTCGAGGACGCGTCCCAGGGCGGACGGGTCGGCCACGCTGACGACCGACGGTTCGCCGTCCACCCGGAGGTTGCCGCTGCCGACCCCGGCGACCGCACTGACCTGCGGCAGCTTCGCGGCCTCCTGGACGAGCCGGGTGCTGAACCCGCCGGTCTCGTTGTTGCCCGCGTTGACGACGATCGGTCCCTTGAACGACCCGGCGACGCTGTTCTCCAGCGACGCGCCCAGCGACCCGATGAACACCGTCATCAGCGTGACGACCCCCACGCCGATCATCAGCGCGGCGGCCGCCCCCGCCGTGCGGTGCGGGCTGCGGGACGCGTTGCCGCGCGCGAGGGCGCCGGGGACGCCGCGCAGCCGCGCCGCTGGACCGCCGACGAGCGACGCCACCGGCCGGGCGGCGGCGGGCCCGAGCACGACCATCGCGACCACGGCCAGCAGCGCGCCCGCGCCGGCCGCGGTCATCCGCTCGGCGACGGCCCCGAACACGACGGCGCCGGCCGCGACCGCGGCGAGCACACCGCCGACGACGGCGCGGGCGGCGGACGGGCGCTGCGCCTCGGCCGCGACCTCGCGCAGCGCGGCCAGCGGCGGCACCCGGGATGCCTTCACCGCGGGACCGAGCGCCGCGATCAGCGTGACCACCAGCCCGACCGGCACGGCGATCAGCAGGGTGGTCGCCGAGACCGTGAGGCCCTCCATGGCGATGCCGATCCGGAGCCCGGTGAACAGCCGCCGGAGCAGCTCGGCGAACCCCATCCCGCCGGCGAGCCCGGCGACGGTGGCGGCGCCGCCGATCACCAGAGCCTCGAACCCGACGATCGTGAGGACCTGCCTGCGTCCGGCGCCGAGCGCGCGCAGCAGCGCCGACTCGCGGGTCCTCTGCGCCATCGTGATCGCGAACGTGTTGTGGATGCTGAACGCCGCGACGAGCAGCGCCACCGCCCCGAACGCGCCGAGCACGGTGCGGAAGATGTTGAGGAAGCCGCTCTCGACCTCGCTCATCCCCTCCTCGACCTGCGCCTCGGTCGTGACGGCCTCGGTCCCGGACGGCAGGACGCTCTTCACCCGCGCCGCCAGCTCGTCCGCGCTGACGCCGTCGTCCGCGCTGATGGAGACGCCGCTGATGCGGTCGGGCGACTTCGCGACGTGCTCGCGGGCCCCGTCGAGCGTGAACGCCGTGAACGACGTCTCGCCGAACGCCTCCTCCTCACCGAACATGCTGATGCCGACGACCGTCACGGAAACCCGTTCCGGAGTGAGCACCGCCGTCCGGTCACCGATGGCCAGGCCGCCTTCGTCGGCGAACATCCTGTTGATGACGACTTCGTTCGGCGCGCGCGGCGCCCTGCCCTCTGCGAGCCGGTAGGGATTGAGCTTCGGGTCGGTCATCCAGTTGCCGGCCGTGCGGGGCCCGCGTGACTGGATGGTGGTCCCGTCCTTGGCGAGCAGCTGCCCGGAGCCCTCGATGACCGGTTCGGCGTTCGCGACGCCGTCCACCTGCCGCACCCTGTCGAGGACGGCCGCATCGATCTGCCCGCGGGACCCCCACGGCTGGTCGCTGACCCGGGTGGAGCTCCGCACGCTGACGTCGGTCTTGCCGTAGGCGTTGGCGTAGTAGCCGTCGATGCTGCCCGCGAGGGTGTCGCCGAGCACGAGCGTCCCGGTCAGGAACGTCACGCCGAGGAAGACCGCCATCAGGGAGCCCGCCATCCGGCGCTTGCGTCCCCACAGTTCCTTGAAGACGAGCCCGATCATCGGTGGTCACCCAGCCCCCGCATGCGGTCCAGCACCCGGTCGGGCGTGGGGGCGTCCATGATGTCGACGATGCGGCCGTCGGCGAGGAACACCACCGAGTCGGCGTGCCCCGCGGCGACCGGGTCGTGGGTGACCATCGCGACCGTCTGGCCGAGGTCGTCCACGGCGTGGCGGAACAGGCCCAGCACCTCCCCGCCGGTGCGGGAATCGAGATTGCCGGTCGGCTCGTCGGCGAACACGATCTGCGGGCGGGTGACGAGCGCCCGCGCGAGCGCCACCCTCTGCTGCTGCCCGCCGGACATCTCCGCCGGACGGTGCGCGAGCCGGTCGCCCAGCCTCAGCACCCGGACGACCGTGTCCAGCCACTCCCGGTCGGGCGCCGTGCCGGCCAGCGTCATCGGCAGCACGATGTTGTCGTGCGCGGTCAGCGTCGGGAGCAGGTTGAACGCCTGGAACACGAACCCGATCCGCTCGCGCCGGAGCCGGGTGAGGCGCCGGTCCGACAGCGCCCCGAGTTCCTGGTCACCGACGTAGACCTTGCCGGACGTCGCGTCCTCCAGGCCCGCCACGCAGTGCATCAGCGTGGACTTCCCGGCGCCGGACGGACCCATGATCGCGGTGAACCGGCGCGCGGGGAGCTCCACGCTGACGTCGTCGAGCGCACGCACCGCCATGTCACCCGACCCGTACACCTTGCTGAGGCGGACCGTGCGGGCGCCGCCTCCGGCGGTGCCCGGGTCCTTGCTGAGCGTTCGTCTTGCCTCTGCTGCGTTTCCCATGCCGGAGATCGTCACGCCAGGGTCCGGTCCGCGTCGTCAGGCGAGGAGAGACATCGCGACTGCTCCCGCTGCGGCATGCCGGGCCTCCCGGCTACGCCCGCCGGCTGACACCGGGCCGGCTCAACGCGGCCGTCCACGCCCGGTAGTGGACCTGTAGTCCAACTGTGATGCGGCCAACATACATGCAGGCTTGATTGCTTGTTTGTCAGCTCGTACCGTCTGAGACGTGTCAGTAAGCAGTCGCCGACGCCACGGGCGCGGCTCGTCCCGCCGCCGCACCCAGGAGGAACGCCGGTCCCGCACCCAGGCCCGGCTCCTGGAGGCCACCATGGAGTGCCTGGTGGACCTCGGCTGGTCAGGGACGTCCACCACGGAGGTCGCGCGCCGCGCGGGCGTGTCCCGCGGGGCGCAGCAGCACCACTACCCGACCAAGATGGTGCTCGTCGCGGCCGCGCTCGAACACCTGCTGGAGGCGCAGCGGCTGGCGTACGAGACCGCGTTCGCGGTCCTGCCGGCCGAGCGCCGCAACGTCTCGGGCGCGCTCGACCTGCTCTGGGAGGTGTTCCGCGGCCGCCCCGCGAAGGCGCTGATGGAACTGGCCGTGGCGGCCCGCACCGACGACGAGCTGCGCCCCCTGTGCCGCGACCTGAACGAGCGGATCCTGCAGGTCATCCTGGAGACCTTCGAGCGGCTGTTCCCGGAGAACACGCTGCCCGCCGATTTCGTCCCGACGATGCTACGCGGCGTGTTCGCGATGTTCGTCGGGCTGTCGATACAGAACGCGCTGGACGACGACGCGGACGGCCACCAGAAGGCCGTGCTCCGCCAGGTCAAGGACGTCGCCCAGCTGATCATCCCGGAGCCGGGGCACCCCACGCGCGCCCCGATGCCCGACACGCCCGCCGAGGACGGCGAGCACGGCGAGAGCCGCACCGAGCCCTGACCCCCCGAACCCCGTCGGCCCCGTCCGACAGCACCACCCCGAGGGAGCGACCGACATGCCGAAGGCCCCCACCGAACTCGCCGACGAGGTCCGCGAGCAGGTCAAGGACAAGAAGTCGTATCTTGGCGTCATCGACCGCCTGAACAAGGCGTCGGTGGAGAAGCACTGGGAGGCTTACGCCGACATCCCCTGGGACGACCCCGAGTTCCAGGTGGACAAGAACGACCCGCGCTGGGTGCTGCCGGCGTCCGACCGGCTCGGCGAGACCGCCTGGTACCAGGCGCAGCAGCCGGAGGTCCAGGCGCAGATCGGGCTGTGGCGCGTCGCCACCGCGATGAAGATCGGCCTGCAGTTCGAGAACCTGCTGAAGCGCGGCCTGCTCAACTACGCCTACCGCCTGCCCAACGGCCGGCCGGAGTTCCGGTACGTCTACCACGAGACGACCGAGGAATGTCACCACGGGATGATGTTCCAGGAGTTCGTGAACCGGACGAAGATGCCCATCCGCGGCATGCCGCGCTCGCTCAGCTTCATCGCGCAGGCGGCCCCGTGGATCCCGCTGGTCAGCACCGAGATGTTCTTCGTGTTCGTGCTCGGCGGCGAGGACCCGATCGACTTCGTCCAGCGCAAGCACCTCAAGGGCGGGCACATCAAGCACCCGCTCGAGGAGACCATCATGCGGATCCACATCGCGGAGGAGGCCCGGCACATCTCCTTCGCCCGGCACTACCTCAGGCACCGGGTCCCGAACATGCACCCGGTGCGCCGCCGGATCCTCGGCCTCGCGACGCCCATCGTCCTCGGCGTCATGGCGCGGATCATGCTGTCTCCGCCCGGGCCGATGGTGCGGCACTTCAACATCCCGAAGGACGTCGTCCGGCAGGCGTACCAGAGCGAGACGGCGCGGGGCGAGATCTCCGACTCGGTCGGCAAGATCCGTGACCTGATGGCCGAGCTCGGCGTGATCAGCCCGGTCGGCAAGCAGCTCTGGAAGGCGTTCGGCATCTGGGACGAGCCGAAGAAGCGCCGCGCCGTCGGGACGGCCAAGGCCGCCTGACCACCCGCCGCAGCGCGACTCGCGGCCCCGCCTCGGGCGGGGCCGCGAGCCCGTAGAATCCCCCCGCAATTAACACTGAATACAATTGATCGAGCGGAGCGCCCAAATGAGCATCGCGATCGTCACCGGAGGAGCGTCCGGCATCGGCCGGGCGATCGCCACGGCCCTGGTGGCGCGCGGCGACACCGTCGTCGTCACCGACATCAACGCCGAGGGCGCCGGGACGGTCGCCGACAAGCTCAACACGCTCGGCAAGGGCAAGGCCACGTCCGCGCACCTCGACGTCGCGGACGCCGACGCCGTCGCCGACCTGTACAAGGGCGTGCGAGCCGACCACGGCCGCCTCGACCTGGTCTTCAACAACGCTGGCATCGCGATCGGCGGGCTGGCCGAGGAGCTGACGCTCGACCACTGGAACCGCGCGATCGACGTCAACCTCAAAGGCGTCGTGCACGGCGTCCACGCCGCCTACCCGATCATGCTGGAGCAGGGATCCGGGCACATCGTCAACACCGCCTCCCTCGCCGGTCTCGTCCCGATGCCGATCGGCATCCCCTACACCGCCACCAAGCACGCCGTCGTCGGCCTGTCCCTCGGGCTGCGCGCCGAGGCCGCCGGCCGCGGCGTCAAGGTCAGCGTCGTGTGCCCGAGCTTCGTGGACACCCCGCTGCTGCACAACGTCAACCCGGACCTGCCGGAGACCGCGCTGAGCGGCGACGCGACCGCCGACATCTCCAAGGCGTCCCCCCGCTTCTACACGGCCGAGAAACTGGCCCGCGACGTCATGCGCGGCGTCGCCAAGAACCAGGCCCTCATCGTCGCCCCCGCCAGCGGCCGCGTCGCGTGGCGCGGCGTCCGCCTCAACCCTGCTGCCGCCGTCCGCATCGCCCAGCTGGCCGTGAACCGCATCCGCGCGGGCAAGTGACCAACTGACACGCAGAGGTCGCGGCGTTCACGAGCCGCAGGACGGGCGGCACCTGGGCGCCTGCGCGGGCTCGCACGTTCAGGCGAGCAGACTGGAGAGAGCACCCGCAGCACGCCCTCTTCGCCCGAGCCCTGTGGACGCCGAGCGGCCCACATAGTCTGAAGACGTGGAACGCATCCTGGTCAGCTCGTGCCTGGCGGGCCGACGCGTCCGCTACGACGGCGCGGCCAAGCCCGTCGGAGCCGACCTCTTCGAACGCTGGCGCACCGAGGGGCGCCTCGTCCCGTTCTGCCCGGAGGTGTCGGGCGGCCTGGCGGTCCCCCGCCCACCCGCCGAGATCGTCGGCGGCGACGGGCACGCCGTCCTGGACGGGACCGCCCATGTCCGCACCGACGCGGGCGAGGACGTCACCACCGAGTTCCTGCGCGGCGCCCGCCTAGCCCTCGACACCGCCCGGCGCTCCGGCGCCCGGATCGCCCTCCTTAAGGAAAGCAGCCCATCCTGCGGCAGCGACCGCATCTACGACGGCACGTTCACCGGAACGGCCATGCCCGGGGACGGCGTGACGACGGCCCTCCTGGAACGAGCGGGCATCCGGGTCTTCAGCGAGGACGACTTGGACGCCGTCGACGCCCTCCTGCAAACGCTCGAAGCAACGGGGTCCTGACCGAGCGGTCCAGCTCCCTGCCGATACTTTCCATGGACATAGTTTCCAAGTAGAGTATCGATTATGACTTCGGACGACACCGCCACGGGACGGTTGCTGTGGCAGGTCACGACGCGTTGGCGGGCCGCGGTCGACCGTGCCGTCGCACCGCTCGGCCTGACGCATGCCCAGTACACGCTGCTCGGCTCCCTGTACGGCCTGTCCCGGTCCGGCACGCGGCCCAGCCAGCGCGAACTCGCCGACTTCGCCGGCCTCGAACCGATCTACGTCTCCAAACTGGTCCGCGCACTCGAAGGCGCCGGCCTGGTCATCCGCAGCGAACATCCCGCCGACCCGCGGGCACTACAGCTCACCCTCACTGACAAGGGCACGACTGTCATCCGCGAGGCCGTGACCGTCGTCCACGCCCTCCAGGAGGAACTCACCGCACCGATCGGCGGCATCTCCGGACCGCGAAACCGCGACCTCATCCGAACGCTGCAAGACCTGCTCCACCCATCCGAAGGGAGCGAGAACATGCCCGAGACCCGAGTGCTCGCCGGACAGGACATCTCCGAGGCGCACGGTGCCGTCCGCAAGCTGCACGAACAGATCCTCCACGGCAGCGGCACCACCTCGACCGAACAGATCACCCTCCGCGTGGTGGCCGTCCGCGGCCCGTGGACCATCCGGACCGCACTGCGCGACTACCTCAGGGACCAACCCCAACTCGCCCTCGACCAGCCCGCCGCAGACCGGCTACTCGACAACCTGGAGCAGCGAGGACTGATCACCAAAGACACGCCCGTAACCCTGAGTACGCAGGGAGAGGACCTGCTCAACCGCCTGACGGCCACAGTGCAGGACACCGCCGCCCGCCTCTACGACGGCCTCTCCCCCGACGACCTGGCCGTGGCCCAGCGCGTCCTGACCAAGGTCACCGAACGAGCGGACCACCTCCGCCAGCAACTCTGACCGCCCAGAACCCGGAAGGACAGCACCAGCCGACATCCTCGCTCAGCGACATCATTCACGCTCTCAGCCAGGAATCGCAGGACCACAGCCACGAGGCCGCCAGAAGCGGGTTGAAGGTATCGGCGACACCGTCGGCCACCCCGCTGCGAGCCGACCGCCAAGCGTCGGCTCGCATCCGCCGCCCACCCGTCCCGGACGCCTGACGACCGGGCCCCCGTACTCACGTACCGCAGTAGCGGCTGTCTGCCGTGCCTCGGACGTGGACGCGGCCGCCAGGCTACGAACCGCGGCCCATCCGATGGTCGATCCGCCCGTCCTGGAAATGAGTCGCGTGAGCCCGTCTCAAGGGAAGGACCCAGGTCGCGTGCGCGCTACTCGGCTCTACTGCGGATGCCTGCAAGGAGGCGTCGCATGGCAACTGCATGGCCGCCCGTACCGATGACGAGCCGTCGGTAGAGGCCACCGGCCAAGCCGGGGAAGGTGGCTCGGCTCTCGGCGCGTATCTGCGACCGATCCGAACCGACGGGTTCGATGCGGAAGATCAGGGCGTAAGACGAGAAGCGATGGCGTCCCCGCAGGACCAACTCGCGCCCCGGGATCGCGGCGACTACCCGAAAACCGGGAAACGTCGAGCCCTCGGCGATGGGGCGTGGCCCCGACGCCGTGGAGTCGGCGGCCCGAACGAGCCTTGCGTAGCCGGCCACTCCACGACGGGAGGAGGACCGGTCCAGCGTTTCAAGGAGGCTGCTCCAGACGGCGTCGCCCCCCGCAGCGACGACCGTCGCGTGCTCGTCAATGAAGGGCAGTGTAGCGATCTGCATCCAAGCCTCCCGCTGCCCTTCACGCACAGTCGAAGGGCTCCAAGCAAACGGTAGACGGCCCAGCAAGGCCAGCACAGCGCGCCCCCTGGCTTTCGCGCCCAGCCGGTCCCGCAGGCACGCTGGCACTGGCGATGGACGACTCGGAGAAACCTCACTGGGGGTGCCTCGCTTCAGGCAATTCGTGTCCGTCACGTCACGACGCCGGTGCCCCCAGATACGGGGTGAGACTGTCCGCCCTTCTCCCCAGGCCACGAACGAGCCGTAAACCCGCTGCACATCAGAGCAAGCAGCTCCCAGACAGCACGGGCACTCAACCCGGGCCGGCCCGCTAAGATTCCAAGCTTGATGTCCCCGGCAAACACGTTTCGGGCGCGAGAGCCAACTAACCAGGAACGGTTGCACGCGGGGCGAAGCTCCCTAGGGGCTTTCGCCCTCAGGCCACCGTCCATACTGGGCACAGAAATGAGAAAGGGCCCCGCCATAACGGCGGGGCCCTTTCCCCAATATGAGTCCGGCGGCGTCCTACTCTCCCACACAGTCTCCCATGCAGTACCATCGGCGCTGAAGAGCTTAACTTCC
>NZ_BMRO01000027.1:19241-47419 GCF_014648675.1 Actinomadura livida | reverse complement strand
TTCCCAAACTCCGTCACCGCTGGTCAGCCCCACCACATGCACCTTCCTTTGACCATCGAAAACTCAGGCGATACAGCCCGAGCGGAGTAGAACTCACACATCAAGAACGGTCAGCGGCCTACCAGCAGGCTGCTCGCGCCACCGCTACGGCCAACTGGCAGATGCGCCACATCCAAGACCCCGTCGTCCGCGCTGACCTAGCCGCCGCGACCTCCGACCTCCTACACGTGACCGCGGCCATCACCGGAAACCAAGAACTCACACATGTCGCCGACTTCTACGACCGTGCAGCCCGCGAGCCTTACGGACGGCAGCCGCGTCCGACCCCCTACGGCAGCACCCTTCGCACCGTTGCTCGAGCACTGGCCTACTCAGGAATCGGCACCCGCCTGAACCACAGTCACCACCCCAGCCTCACCCACGCCCTATCCCAACTCATCGTGCACATCGCCGCTCTGGTCGAAGCCGTCGCGGAACTCCGGCAGACGCAGCGACGTATCGCCCAAGCGACAGCCGCTCGCAAAGCCGCTGAACAGCTCACCAGAATCTGCCGTACAAGCCCCCGCTTTCCGTCTCCGTCCTGGCTGGCGACAAGGACACCCCACACCCCAGACCACAACGCTGCCCGACTCGCAGCAGCCGACTTCCCGGTCCCCCTCAACCAGCAGCTGCCAACCACGCACCAACGCCCCAGGTCCGCCACCCCAGCGCCTGCTTCCACTCGCCGCCGAGGCACGTCGCGCTGACTCCAGCGCGCGACACGCACCACGCTGGGCGACGTGGTCCTGGCGTAATGATCAGCACTGCCGCATACTAACGGAGTGTAAATATCGATAACGCTGAGCAGGCGACGCCGCGAGCGCAACGCTCCGGAAGAACCTGCCAGCGTCTCGCTGCTCAGAACCCCAACCAGGAAGGACGACTCCGTGACCCAGCATCACCCGAACCAGCGACTCAACCTCGCCAAGGAGCCCACGAGTGGCCAACCCAACGCAGAACCCTGGCGGCGCGCCCCGCGATGATCAAGAGACAATCCGGCTCGCCGCCGCCCTGCCGGAACATGTCCGCAACCTGAACCACGCCACCGCCGGCACACCCGGCCTGACTCTCCCCTCCACCGCGTACGCCATCCTCGGCAACCTCGGTGCAGCCACCTTCGGCTTGGACCAGCTCCTCGACCAGCTCGGACGCTTCTTTCTGCGCGAGCTCCAAGCTGGACGCCTGGGCCATGACCACGGCCAAGACATCACTGAAGTCCTGAGCCGCCACGGCCAGTCACTGGCTGATGCGCGACGACATGCTCAAGCCCTCTGCGCAGTCCTCACTGAAGCACAAGCAGAGATCAACGCCGTCCACAGTCACCCCGCCCCGTCCGGGAGCGGCACCCCCGCCCACGACGAGGCGTACGACGGCGACAGAGCCGGCGCGTCACTGGCCGCCGTCGACTTCCCGATCCCCATCACCCATCCCACGCTTCTCGCGCAGCCTCCCGACAGTGACAGACCCTCCGGCGCTCAACCCCGCCGCTCGAACAGCCAGGAGGCCTAAGCATGGAACCGATGACCCGCGAGGAACTCGCCGCTCTCCCCACGACAACCACAATCGAGACCGCCGCCCGCGCCCTCGGCCTCGGCCGGACCCGCGCCTACCAACTGGCCCGCGAGAACCGCTTCCCCTGCAAGGTCATCCGAATCGGCACCAGCTACCGCGTAGTCACGGCCGACCTCCACCGCCTGCTGGCGAAGCAGGACGAAGCCTAATCCACTCCATCGTCAACCCCTCTCGCGGCCTCGCGAGTGGGCGGCCCCACCAGCGCAGCACACCCACTCGGCTTAGCTACACCTGAAGCAGACACAAGCCCAGACGCCGCTGTCACAACCCACAGCTCACCTGTCCCCCCTCTCTGTCAGACTCAGGGGAGACATGGGGACGAACTAGTCTCTTGTGACACAAGTAGGGCGAGACTGGGATCTTTCGAGCGTGACGTTGAGTGTTGCCGATCTCCACGCTGATGATGGTGTGGTGGGCGAGAAGAAGGGTCCTCGGGCCGGCCGACCGAAGCGGCGGGTGTTCAGCCCGGAGTACAAGCTGGCGATCGTGGAGGAGTGGGAGCAGCTGACCGAGCCGGGCGCCCGCGGTGCACTGCTGCGCCGTGAGGGGCTGTATCACTGCCACATCCAGGACTAGAAGCGGCTCCGTGATGCCGGGGCGCTGAACGCCCTGGCGGCCAAGTCCACCGGCCCCAAGCCCCGCAAGAGCGAGGCCGACAAGGCCAATGACAAGCTCGCCGCCGAGAATGCCCGGCTGGCCGACGAACTCGCCAGGACCAAGAAGGCCCTGGCAGTCCTGGGAAAAGCACACGAGCTCTTGGAACTGCTCTCCGAGAGCGCGGACTCCGACACCGAGCCCAGGAAGTGATCCATCCGGCTCAGCAGGAGATGGAATCGCTGGTGGGCATCAAGGCCTCCTGCGAGCTGACCGGAGTGAATCGGGCCTCCCGTTACCGCTGGCGCAACCCCGCGCCGCGGCCGCTGGGGCCGCATCGTCGGCTGGCGCCTCACCCGGCAGCGCTGAGCGAGGCTGAGTAGGAGGCGGTCCTGGCCGTGCTGCGCTCGAACCGGTTCGTCGACAAGTCCCCCACCCAGGTGTGGGCGGTGCTGATCGACGAGGGCACCTACCTGTGCTCGATCTCGAGCATGTACCGGCTGCTGCGCCGGCCCGCGTCAAGCCCGAACTGGTCGCCGACGGCCCGGATCAGGTGTGGTCGTGGGACGTGACCAAGCTGAAGGGACCGTTCAAGGGCGTCTACTACGACCTGCTGGTGATGATCGACATCTTCTCCCGCAAGGTCGTGCACTGGAAGCTGGTGCAGTCGGAGTCCGGCGCGATCGCCGAGGCGTTCATGGCGGAGGCCTTCGCCGCCAACGGCGGGGTCGTGCCCGGCCACGTCCATGCCGACAACGGGCCGTCAATGACCAGCAAGAACATCGCCCAGCTGTTCATCGACCTGGGCATCACCCGCAGCCATTCGCGGCCGCACGTGAGCAACGACAACCCCTACTCTGAGGTCGGCTTCAAGACCCTGAAGTACTGCCCCGCCTTCCCCGACCGGTTCGCCTCGATCGAGGCGGCGACACGGTTCTGTGAGGCGTTCTTCACTTACTACAACAACGAGCACCGGCATTCGGGGATCGGGCTGCACGCCCCGGCCTCGGTCCATGACGGGACCGCAATCAAGATCAGACAACGCCGCTGCGAGGTCCTGGCCACCGCCTACACCGCCAACCCCGAACGGTTCCGCAGCAGGCCCATCCCGCCCAAGCTGCCCGACAAGGCCTGGATCAACGAACCGCCCAAGGACGAGAACACCGAGAACAACAAGGCACAACTCGCAGCATGAGCTGTCTCAACGAGTTTGACAGGCTCCGCGATCTTCGTCAGTCGTACATGGGACACCCAACGGGCCTAATTAGAAATTCTCTACGTACTTAAGGCGCCCGCTACGTGGGGCAGGAGCCGAATTTTCCACACCGGGCGTGCGGCCTGTCCCGGTCGGCCCCACCAAGCAGGATCAATATAGGGAGCAGTGGGCAAAGCCCAAAAGCGTGTAGCCCTACCCAGGATAGATATATGTCGTCATAGCTTCAGACGTTACCCGTAGTCATGCAAGCCAATATGATCAACAACGAATCTAAAAGCCGATCGATCGACTGCAAAATAGATTCGCCCACACTGATCGGGCGACTTGTGATCGTCAACTTTGACGTGTGGCTCTGCACGTAGAGTCACTGAATCAAATGTCATTGGGGGAGGAGTTAGGTTGCCATCGAATAGCGCTATCTCGATTTGACGGTACTCCATGGCGAAGTCAGTGAGCCTTCCACCTATTTCGCCCGACGCAGCGTGATAACGCTCTGCAACCTCCGAGAGTCGACGCATGAAATTAAGCATGCGAGCGGGCTTAGGGTAAGGGTTGTTAGGGAGCATACGTCTGGCTCGATCTGTCAGGTAGAAATGCGGACCTACCAGCTTCTCGATCTCCTTGGCTGCTTCCGCCCAAGTGGTGACCCGATGGATCTCGAGCTTTTTCGATACCTTACTTTCGATTTCCCAAAGGTGGAGCCGAAGTTCTGCAGCCAGGTCTGCGAACGACATTGACCTATCCGGAGTTCCCATCAATTCTGCGTACCCTGCGGGTCTAGCCGATTGATATGGTTGAAGGAATGCCTCCGGATGGGCCACCCAATCCGACCAGACCAGCAAGGCGTCAGGCGGGCTAGTCTTGAGGTCGTGAATTACTTTGGGGCGGTTAGCCTCTGGATTTACTCGAACATCAAGCTTAATCTGGTGTAGGCCAGCCGCAAGTTGCAGTTGGCGCCTCCAGTCATCGGGAAGTCGTCCCGGATCGGGCTTTCCGCCCAAGAGGGCTAGGATTCTTCTCCATTGCTGCGCCCCTGGCTCGGGCTTCGCCTCAAATGTCGGCTTCGCGCCTTGAAAAAAGGTAAATAGATGAGACTCGAGATCTTGAATGCCGTCAAACCACTGATCATCGAGGGAAAGTAGTGAAGTGCTTCCCATGCGAATGCCGTTCTCGATCGCCACGATCTTCCCGGCGCCATATATGATCTGGTTATCTTCAAGTCTGACCGCGATTGCCATCACAATGGAACGAGGGTTCTCGTGCCGAAATGCTTCTGGCTTTGCACCAAGGTTTATTAATTCCTGAACACCTGGATTATTCAGAGGAATTACGATCGATGGTCGTGTCAACAGCGCCATTCGAGCATTCTGAAACTGGTCGTCGCTTATTGCTGCCTTCCTGGCCGCACTGTGCTCAAAGGCGGGAAGCAGGCCCTGCTCGTCCCTAGGCAGGATAAGTGCATTCTCTCCGGGAATGGCTAGTCTTGCCCTCGGCCTGTAGGTGGGTGGCCACTTGCCTGAGGCGCCTCTCGCCGTATTCACATCTTGAACATGGCCTACGAGGTCCGTGAGCGTGTGCACCGGACATTAATCCTGGAGGAGGTATCCGATAGGCAGCCGTATCGCCTTTAGCTCTTCAATTGGCATTCGATCAATGGCGCCGTGCAGCATCGAACGAAGGGTCTCAACGTCGGACGGACTCGAGATTGGTCCTTTGCCGCCCGCCGAGCCCTTTACCTTACTTCCAGCCGCGAGCTGCGATACCAAGTGGACGAACCCCTTCTCGGATTGGCTGGAGATCTCACCCACGGTGCGCTCAGTCGGGTTATCAGCGTGGGTAGGAGTCCTGTCGATCCGGAGACCCTTTATCTCATCATTACCTTCACGCCACTTTTCGACCTCTGCTCGAACTCGCTGAAGAAGGATCCGGCGCCAACGAAGACGCTGTTCGGGAACCTCTCGCAGTACAGCGTGAAATAGTTTAGCCGGTTTATCTCCGGCCAGAGCAGAGTCGAATATGTCTCTTAGCCTTGCATCGTTGCACTCTATTGAGAACTGACGCATCCAGTCTAGTTGCGTCGAGAGGGTGATATGTGAGATAGGGATGAACTTGGATGGTTCTAGCCCAATACGCTCTCGCGCATCACGAAACCTCTCCGGCTCCAGTGGGGCGGGAGTCTCGGGAATTACAATTGCTTTGTCTTCAACTATATCATAGAAGCGCAGCTTACCCGGCGTCCAGTCAATAAAAGCTCGCCAGAGGTCGCTTCTTATTTCTCTTACTGGCTCCGCGTCTGGAAGAGGCTCGCCTGCCAGAGAAAGCGAGTAGTCGCCGGGACGGGCTCGGTCGATGTTTATATAGCCGTACTGCTCGGCTTCGGTCAGGAAATCCCGAAAGCGTCGATAGCCAAGGGCGTTAAGATTAAATCCGTTGTACGTGATGCGTCGGAGCTCGAGCCGCACCTCGCTTGCCGTCGGGGCCCCCTCCGTGCTGCTCAACGAAGTCACAGCACTAACAAGCGCCTGGAATGCTTCAGTCTTCTGTCCTGCGGCCTCGGAGGTCAACACATCACCTATGCCTATGCGTATCACCATTACCACTCTCCATGTTAGCTAGGCGGGGGCCCTCAGAAGAGGGACCCCGCCTAAGCAGCTATGGAAGTAGCGCCGGCGTCAGCTGACGACTGCCCGTGCTTCCCCGCAGGGGCCTGGCTCCTTGCCAGCTCCACCTACTGCGCATCAGTGGACCGGCGGCGCCTAGGCTGGTCAATCGTCCACGTCCGTCTCCTTGATCCTGATGGAAACTCAAGGAAACGAGGCTACAGCACACTCCTCCGTACAGTCTGCGTTGAAGCGTGCGCGTAGTCAAGCTGAGGTGGTGGTCTACGGGCCGCGTGCGGCCGGACCTAGCTTAGGAAAGGCCGCTGCCGCGCCGCTTGCAATGCTCGGGCCGTGGCTGGCCCAGCGCTCGCGCCCGGCTTGGCATGGGGCTGTGATGAAGGGGTCGTGTGAGCTTGAGTAGCCGCCCTCGCGACAGGATGTCAGTCTCCAGTTGGAGTTCGAGACGATCGCCATGCCTGGCTCAGTTCGTTCGGGCTCGGGACGATCGTTGCCGCACCGCTCCGGCACTCGGGCCGTGGCTGGTGCTGTCTTCCGAGTCGGCTTGCCATCGAGGTGACGCGGTGATCAAGCTAACGCCGATGCTGACTTGAGAATCAGTGCCCAGCTAGGCACCGTCCTCCGACGGTCCGCCAGGCCACCGGCTGGTTCCTGCGCCACCCCGCTTGCCTCGACTCGACGACTAACACCACTCGACACGCTATGCGCCGCCTGCCCGCAACTGGACGCCTTGCGCACGCACGTGCGTCACTTCGCCCAGATCATGATGAACCGCGGTGGCCGGCAACTCGAAGCCTGGATGGCCAGCGTGCTCGTCGACGACCTGCCCGAACTGCACTCGTTAGTCACCGGCCTGCGCCGCGACCCGGACGCCGTCACCGCCGGTCTCACCATGCCCTACAGCTCCGGTTCCGTCGAAGGGCACGTCAACCCGCGTCAAACGATCAAGAGGCAGATGTTCGGCCGCGCAGGCTTCGACCGTCTCCGCAAAACGCATCCTGCTGACCGACTGATACCAAGATCAGGGAACGTGTGCCAGAACCGGGATTCGCGCGTCGTTGACAGCGCGAGCCCGGTTGAGTGTTGGCTGATGTGCCGCCCTGTACGACAGAGTCGGCCCGTGGCAGATGTACCGCCCCGGTTTGGGACGTCGCCGGTGTCTTGGGCCGGGTCACGAGGTTGTGAGGGGCTTGTCGGGCAAGATCCGCTCGCTTTGCCGCTGGCCGCGCTGTGCGGTGCTGGGGCGCGGTTCAGATGTGTGCTGGAGGGAGCTGCAGTGTGGTCGGCTGGTGATGGTGCGTGACCCTGGATGTTGTGGGGTCGCGGTCGGGGGCGGGGTCAGATGGGGGTCAAAAGATCTTGAGGCCGGTCTCCTGGGTGGAGATCCGGCCTCTGACCTGGCGTTATGTGTCGGGGTGGCGGGATTTGAACCCACGACCTCTTCGTCCCGAACGAAGCGCGCTGCCAAGCTGCGCTACACCCCGGTGGTGGCTGCCCGGGAGGTGTACGTTCTCCCGGCGCCTAGTACACCTTAGCGGATGCCGGGGGGTGGTGCGTCCCTCATTTTGCGGGCTGTGAAGGTGGTCACGGCGCCGGAGGGGGTGAGGGTGATGTCGGTCAGGGGGGCGTCGGTCAGCCAGGTGCGGAGGTCGGTGGGGGTGCCGGGGGAGCCGAAGATGCCCAGGCGTTGGAGGAGGGTGATCTGGGTGTCGTGGCGGCGGGAGGTGCCGCGGACGAGGGTTGTGCCGTGCAGGGTGCCGCCTGGGCGCAGGACTCGGGTTAGTTCCCGCAGGGCGGCGGCTGGGTCGGTGAGGCAGTGGAGGCCGTTGTAAGTGACGCAGGCGTCGAAGGTGGAGGGCGCGAAGGGGAGGGCGTAGATGTCCGCTTGGAGGAGGGTGTTCGTTTTGCGGCGGGCTCTCCTGAGCATTGTGCGGGAGAGGTCTGCGGCTACGTGGCGGGGGTTGGTGCCTGCTGCTATGCCGCCGCCGCAGGGGATGTCCAGGGTCAGGGCGGTCGGGTCCTGGGCGGCTATCGATCTTCTTAGGTGTTCGATGTCGTAGGACCAGAGGGTGTGGGCTCCCAGGCGGGAGAGCACGGGGTTCTGGACGGCTATGTCGTAGAGGGTCGCGATCCGCGGGTTCACTTGCGGGGGACGAGGGTGAGGAGCGACGCCTCCGGGGGGCAGCAGAAGCGCATGGGGGCCTTCGGGGACGTGCCCAGGCCGGCGGAGACGTGGAGCCAGGAGCCCTGGTGCTTGTGCAGGCCCTTCACGCGGGGACGGTCGATGCCGCAGTTTGTGGCCAGGGCGCCGTAGAAGGGGACGCAGACCTGGCCGCCGTGGGTGTGGCCCGCCAGGAGGAGGTCGTAGCCGTCGGCGGTGAAGCGGTCGAGGTTGCGGGGTTCCGGGGAGTGCATGACGCCCAGGTGGACGTCGGCCTGGGGGTCGACGGGGCCCGCGATCCGGTCGTACTGGTCGCGGTCGATGTGGGAGTCGTCGATGCCGCCGAACTCGACGTCCAGTTCGCCGACCTTGAGGCGGCCGATGCGGTTGTTGAGGTCGAGCCAGCCGGCGGCCTGGAGGGCGGAGCCGAACTCGCGGTAGGGGAGGTCGGGTTCGCGGCGGCTGCGGCCGTAGTCGGACTTGCTCGTCCGCCAGATGTAGCGCAGTGGGTTCTTCAGGACGGGCGAGAACAGGTCGTTGGAGCCGTAGACGAAGACGCCCGGGCGGTCGAGGAGGGGGCCGAGGGCGTCCAGGAAGGGGCCGATGGCGTCGCGGTGGGAGAGGGAGTCGCCGGTGTTGACGACGAGGTCGGGTTCCAGCGCGTCCAGGGAGCGGACCCAGTGGATGAGGCGGGAGCGGCCGGGGGTGAGGTGCGCGTCGGACAGGTGCAGGATCTTCACCGGGGGGCGGCCGGGGGGCAGGACGGGCACGTCGAAGCGGCGCAGGCGGAACCAGTTCCGCTCGATGACCGAGGCGTACCCGAACGTCGCGGCGCCCGCGCCCAGCAGCCCCAGCGGCACGGCGTAGCTCTTTCGCACGGCTCTCCCTTCCCAGGCTCCCATGCTTCCAGACATGGGCACCCCGCGGTAATCCCGATGAGGCTTCCGGTACGGACGGGCATGATGTGACCATGACCCTGAAGGAGAAGCTGGAGACCGATCTCTCGGCCGCGATGAAGTCGCGGGACGAGCTGCGCACGCGCACGTTGCGGATGGCGCTGACGGCGGTGAAGAACGAGGAGGTCGCCGGAAAGCGGTCGCGTCAGCTGTCCGACGACGACGTCGTGAAGGTGCTCGCGCGGGAGGCGAAGAAGCGCCGGGAGGCCGCGACCGCGTTCGGGGACGCGGGGCGCGAGGAGCAGGCGCGGGCGGAGCGGGACGAGGGCGAGGTGCTGGAGCAGTACCTTCCCGCGCAGCTCGCCGACGAGGAGCTGACCGCCCTGGTGGCCGACGCGATCGCCGCGACCGGTGCCGCCGGGCCGCGGGCGATGGGGCAGGTCATGAAGGCCGTGAACCCGAAGGTCGCGGGGCGCGCCGAGGGCGGCCGGGTCGCGGCCGAGGTCCGGCGGCAGCTGGCGGAGTAGGGCTCAGTCGCCGTCCTCGTCGTCGCCGCCCCGGCCGCTGCTCAGGTAGAGGATGACGGTGGTGCCGGGCGGGACCTCGCTGCCGGCTCCGGGTGAGGTGGACACGACCGTCCCCTTGGGCTTGTCGGAGTCGACGGAGCCGGACGCGGCCCTGGCCTGCAGGTCGGCGGCCTTGAGCCGGGCGGTGGCGGCGGCGACGGTCCTGCCTTCCACGTCGGGGACCTCGGTGGTGTCGCCGAAGTCGCGGGACGGGGTCCGGAAGCCCGGGGCGGGTTCGCCGGCGAGGGCCCGCTGCATGGACGACTGCCAGATGCCGCCGGGGATGCCCGCGCCGTACACGCCGTACACCTTGTACTTCCAGGGGTTGCGGAAGTCCCAGTAGGCGGTGGCGGCGGCGAGGTTCGGGGTGAAGCCGGCGAACACGGCGCAGGTGAACTCCTCGCAGGTGCCGGTCTTGCCGGCGGCCGGTCGGCCGATGCTGCGGCCCCGGGCGGTGCCCTGGGCGATGACGCCCTGCAGGATCGAGTTGACCTTGTCGGCGACGTCCTCGTCCAGGACCTGCTTGCACTCGTGCTTGGGCAGCTTCAGCCGCTTGCCCTGGTTGTCGACGACCTCTGTCACCGACACGGGCGGGCAGTACTTGCCGCGGGCGGCGAAGCCGGCGTAGGCGGAGGCGAGGCTCACCATGTCGACGTCGTTCACGCCGAGGACCTGGGACGGGTACGGCAGCAGGGGGTTGCCGTTGCCCTGCTTCATGCCGAACTTCTCGGCCATCTTCACCGCGTTGCAGACGCCGACGCGCTTCTCCAGGGCGGCGTAGAAGGTGTTGACCGAGTGCCAGGTGCCGGTCTTGAGGTTGAAGTTGCCCTTCTCGCTGTCGCCGGCGTTGGAGACGGTCCAGGAGTCGCTCCCGCCGACCATCTTGTTCTTGACCATCTCGCCGTCGAGCATCCCGGTGTAGCGGCACGGCTGGAAGCCGCCGATCGTGATCGTCTGCGGCGAGTTGATCGTCGTGCTGACCGGGATGCCCTGGTCGAGGGCGGCGGCGAGCGTGAAGATCTTGAACGTCGAGCCCGCCGACACGCCGGTGCCGCCGCCGTGGCGGCGGTTCGCCGGGAGGTTGATGGTGGTCTTGCCCTTGCCGGGGCCGAACGGCTTGCTCAGCCCGATCGCCCGGACGTTGCCGGTGCCGGGCTCGACCATCGCCTCGGCGGCGACGCGGTGGCCCTTGGGCGGGATGGTGGAGCGCAGGGTCTTGTCGACGGCGCGCTGGGCCTTCGCGTCGAGCGTGGAGCGGATCGTGTAGCCGCCGCGGTTGAGCTCGTTGACGATGTTCTGCTGCTCGTCCGGCTCCATCTGCCAGTACTTGCCGTCCGACAGGATGTCGAGCATGTCGTACTTCACGTATTCGCAGAAGTACGGCACCTTGCTGACCTGGCAGCCGCCGACGGGGTCGGTGCGGTTCAGCTCGATCGGCTTGGCGGCCTCCTCGTCGGCGGTGGCCTTGGTGATGTGGCCGAGCTGCGCCATCCGGTAGAGGACGATGTCGCGCCGCTTCCGCGCGTCCCGCGGGTTGCGGATCGGGTCGTAGGCGGTCGGGTTCTGGGTGATGCCGGCGAGGAGCGCGGCCTGCCCGAGCTCCAGGTCGGACGCGGGGATGCTGAAATAGCGCTTGGCCGCGGCCTGCACCCCGTACGCGCCCGCGCCGAAGTAGGCGATGTTCAGGTAGCCCTCGAGGATCTCGTCCTTCGACAGGCGCTGCTCGATGTCGAGGGCGTAGCGGAGTTCGCGGACCTTGCGGCCGACGGTGGGCGCGGTGGCCTCGCGGTACTCCTCCTTCGTCCTGGCGGCGTCGACGAGGAGGTTCTTCACGTACTGCTGGGTCAGGGTGGAGCCGCCCTGCGTCGTCTCGGACTCGACGTTGGACGCCAGTGCGCGGAGCGTGCCCTTGAGGTCGAGTGCGCCGTGCTCGTAGAAGCGCGAGTCCTCGATGTCGATGATCGCCTTCTTCATGATCGGGGCGACCTGGTCGAGCCGGACCGACTCGCGGTACTTGTCGAAGAACGTGGCGATCGGCTTGCCGTCCGAGTCGTACACCACGGTCTTCTCGGACGGCGGCGTGGTCTCCAGCTGGCCGTCCATGTCCTCGAAGTTGTTCGCGGCGTCGCGTGCGGTGATGCCGGCGCTCCCGACCGCGGGCAGTGCGATGAACGCGACGAGGACGCCCGCTACGACTCCCGCCCCCAGCAGTCTGAACAGTGTGGAAGCGGCCTTGACCCGGTCCGAATTAGCAACGCGCACGTGGTCTAGGGTACGCGGGACGAGCAGTGCATTCGGGACAGGTCCCCCGGCGTGACCATCTTCTGCCGCCGCTGACCGGGACGTTCGTCCGTTATGCCCTCTGGATGGCAACCTGCGCCGTGTCTGGCGCGTCAACGACAGGTAACTAGTCCGTTCCGGCGGTATGGCCCCGGTGGGCTATATCCAGAATGGGCCCTCCGGGGACTGTTGAAACGTCCCTCGCTTCCGTAAGTTCTTCCCCACGGCTTTCGTTTGGCGGCCTGACGTCCGCGCCCGTCCGGCCAAGGAGCGCAAATCGACACAGACCCTAGGGGAGTGGGGCCAAGATGTGGATCACGGATTGGACCGCCCGCGCCGCCTGCCGTAACGCGGATCCGGACGCCCTGTTCGTGCAGGGAGCGGCGCAGAACCGAGCCAAGCTCATCTGCCGCGGCTGCCCAGTGCGCACGGAGTGTCTCGCCGACGCCCTCGACAACCGGATCGAATTCGGTGTCTGGGGCGGGATGACCGAGCGGGAGCGTCGTGCTCTGCTGCGGCGTCGGCCGGATGTGCGATCGTGGCGCGCGCTGCTGGAGACCGCGAAGGAGGAGTACGAGCGGTCGGTCGACGTCGACGAGGAGGAACTCGTCGCGAGCTGACCCGCCCGCCGAAGCGGCTCACCCGGCAGAGGTTCAAGGACCGACAGGGTCCGAATAAGAAGCGTGGCACGTAGGCCCGCACCGGACACCCCGGCGCGGGCCTACGCCCATGCTCGGCTCGTCAGGAGCTCTTCCGGCCGTGGGCGCCGGGCCGGTCCCGGCGGATCGGGACGAGCCGCCACCAGGTGAGGCAGCGCCACACCCACTCCAGCGGGCCGTAGCGGGCGTGCCGCAGCCACAGGGCGCAGAACGCGAACTCGACGGCGAACACGCACAGGCCCAGCGCCATGGCCGCCGGGTAGTCGGGTGCCCTGCCCAGGTGCAGCACCCGGTCGGCTGCGACGATCAGCACCGTGGCCCCGATGTAGCAGGTCAGCGCCATCCTGCCGACCGGCGCCAGCATGCGCAGCGCGCGTTCGGCGGGCGTGCGCAGCAGCAGGAGGAGGCCCGCCAGGTACGCCGTGGCGGTCACCAGGCCGGCCAGAGCGCCCAGCCATGCTCCGGCGTCCGTCGTGATCTGCAGGGCGTTCAGGACGAGGGCGAGTGCCGCGCCGACGGTGAGCGCGACGGCGAGCCGGGAGGTCGGGAGGCCGAGCAGCCTCCCGGGGCCGTACCGCTGCACGGCGTACCCCAGCAGGAACAGGCCCGGGATGAACGCGATGCTGCCGTTGAGCGCCAGCGCCACCGCCGTGGCGACAGCGCCGAGGGCCAGGAGCCAGCGCCGGGGCAGGTACGACGCGGGCAGCAGCACGATGATGCCGATGACCGCGTACGTCAGCAGGATCTCGCGGGGCTGCAGCAGGCGGTGCGCCGCGCCGAAGAGGATCAGGAAGCCCAGCCGCGCCGCCATGATCGTCCTCGGGTCGCGGGCGGTCCTGGCGGCGGCGTCCAGGAACAGGCCGAAGCTCAGCCCGAACAGGAACGCGAAGATCGGGAAGAAGCGCTGGTTCAGCAGGGTCTCGTGGGCCCAGTACGCCGCGCCGGAGCCGCCCGTCGGCATCCCGGTGATGTCGATCGTGTTCGCGAGCGTGATGCCGAACAGGGCGAACCCGCGCAGGACGTCGATCTCGTCGATGCGCGGTGCGGCGGCCGTGGCGCCCCCGTCCGGGAGCGCGGGGGCTCGTGGCGGCGTCGGCACCATCGACCTCCCTCGCGAAGCCGACCCGGAACCCACCCCATCACGTCCGGCGACCCGCTGGAGCGGCCGCGGGGGTTACGCGGCCGCGGACGGGACGGCGGTCCCGGAGAGGTCCTCGCCCACCCGGCGCAGGCCGTCGAGGTCGTGCACGTCCTCGGCCTGGGCGGGGACGGCGGTGACCGGGACGTTCGGGTGGGTGGACGCGAAGTGGTCGCGGAGGCGGTCCTCGCGGGCGGCCAGCTGCATGCGGTCGGTGTGCAGGCGGAGCAGCGCGGCGGTCAGCGCGTGCTCGCCGCGCTCCTCCAGCGTCTCGGCGGCGGCCTGGCTGCGCGCTGCGGACAGGGCGCCGCCGTCCGCCTCGTGGACGCGGTTGACCACGAGCCCGGCCAGCGGCATCCGCTCCTCGGCGAGGCGTTCCACGAAGTAGGACGCCTCGCGGAGCGCATCGGGCTCCGGGGCGGCGACCACGAGGAACGCGGTGCCGGGCGTCTGCAGCAGCTTGAACGTCTTCTCGGCGCGCTCGCGGAACCCGCCGAACATCGTGTCGAACGCGGCGATGAAGGTCTGCACGTCCCGCAGGAGCTGCACGCCGAGGACCTTGTTGATGACGCCGGTGAACATGCCGAACCCGGCGCTGATGACCTTGACGCCGAACCGGCCGCCGGTCTTGGCGGGGGCGGCGAGGATCTTCATGAAGCGGCCGTCGAGGAAGCGCCCCATGCGCTCGGGGGCGTCCAGGAAGTCCAGGGCGTTCCGGGACGGCGGGGTGTCGACGATGATCAGGTCCCAGGCGCCGGAGCGGTGCAGCTGGCCGAGCTTCTCCATCGCCATGTACTCCTGCGTCCCGGACAGGCTGGACGACAGCGACTGGTAGAAGGGGTTGGCGAGGATCTGCTTGGCCCGGTCGGGGTCGGCGTGCGCCTCGACGATCTCGTCGAAGGTGCGCTTCATGTCGAGCATCATGGCGTGCAGCTCGCCGTCGCCGTCGATCTCGATCTTGCGCGGGCTGTTGTCGAGCTCCGAGAGGCCCATCGACTGGGCGAGGCGGCGGGCGGGGTCCACGGTGAGCACGACGACGTCGCGGCCGCGTTCGGCGGCGCGGACGCCGAGCGCCGCTGCGGTGGTCGTCTTGCCGACGCCGCCGGAGCCGCAGCAGACGATGATCTTGGTGCGCGGGTCGTCGAGCAGCGCGTCGACGTCCAGCGCGGGCGGGGTCTTGCCGGTCGTCATCGGATCCCCTCGATGGTCGTGCGGCCCGGGCTCGGCGGGGCGGGAGTCATGCGGCTCCCTGCTCGCGCAGGGCGGCGGCCAGGTCGTAGAGGCCGGCGAGGTCCATGTCGTCCGGCAGCAGCGGCAGCGTGTAGCGGGGCCGGTCGATCGACTCCAGGCGCTCCTTCTCGCGTCGCTGCAGCGCCGTGCGGAGCGCGTGGTCGGTGGCCTCGGCGGCGAGGATCTCGGCGATCTGCTCGGAGTCGTGCTCCAGGCCGGCGGCCTTCACGCCGCGGACGATCTCGTCGGTGTCGAGGGTGCCCGCCGCGGCGGCGGCGAGGTCGTCCTCGGAGAGCACGGGCGGGTGCTCCATGTTGATGAAGACGCCGCCGACGGGGAGGCCCGCCTCGGTGAGGTCGTGGATCCCGTCCATCGTCTCCTGGACGGGCATCTCCTCAAGGAGTGTGACGAAGTGCACGGCGGTCTCGGGGCTGCGCACGACCTTCATGACGGTGTCGGCGTGGTTGCGGATCGGCCCGACCTTCGCCAGACCCGACACCTCGTGGTTGACGTTCAGGAACTTCGTGATCCGGCCGGTGGGCGGGGCGTCCATGACGACGGCGTCGTAGACGAACGAGCCGTCCTTCTTCTTGCGCCGCACCGACTCGCTGGTCTTGCCGGTGAGGATCACGTCGCGCAGGCCGGGCGCGATGGTGGTGACGAAGTCGATGACGCCGAGCCTGGTCATCGCCTTCCCGGCGCGCTTCAGGCTGTAGAACATCTCGAGGTACTCGATGAGCGCCTCTTCGGTGTCGATGGCGAGCGCGTGCACGTCCCCGCCGTCGGGGGCCACGGCGACGCGCCGCTCCTCGTAGGGCAGCGGCGGGCAGTCGAAGAGCTGGGCGATGCCCTGGCGGCCCTCGACCTCGACGAGCAGGACCCTGCGGCCGCCCGCGGCCAGCGCGAGGGCGAGCGCCGCGGCGACGGTCGTTTTGCCGGTACCGCCCTTGCCGGTGACCACATGAAGGCGTACGCCGTCCCAGTCGGTGTCTCTCGCGCTCACCCGATCGACCATATCGTTCACTCGTCAAACACTTCCGAGTGCGGACGGCCTCATGCAAGTGATCCCTGACACGATGTCGCCCTCCCGCGGAGATCGTCCGGCGAACGTTGTACTTCGGCCTGCCCGCGCGGTTAGCTGGGAAACGTGTACCGACCGTGGCCGGTGCCTGGACCTTTACGGGGCCGACGTGCCCCGCCCGGGTTCCGGACGGGGCGCGGTGCTCCCGTCGCCCACGTGAGAGAGGTGCCCGTGATGGAAGGACTAATACTCGTCATCCTGCTCGTCGTCCTCGGCGTCGCAGGAGTGTTCCTCTTGTCGTCGATCCGCGTCGTGCAGCAGTTCGAGCACGGGATCGTGTTCCGGCTGGGCAAGGTGCAGCGGGGAGGGCAGTTGCGCCCGGGCGCCGTCCGGGCCCCCGGCCTGACGGCGATCATTCCGGTCGTCGAACGGATGCAGAAGGTCAGCCGGCAGACGATCACCCTGGACGTCCCGGCGCAGGACGGCATCACCCAGGACAACGTGAGCGTCCGGGTCGACGCCGTCGTGTACTTCCGGGTGATCGACCCGGTCAAGGCGATCGTCAACGTGCAGCACTACGGCTACGCGGTCTCGCAGGTGTCGCAGACGTCGCTGCGGTCGGTCATCGGCCAGTCCGACATGCAGGAGCTGCTCGGCGAGCGCGCGAAGATCAACGCGTATCTGCGGGAGATCATCGACGAGATCAGCCAGGGCCCGTGGGGGGTCCTGATCGAGCGGGTCGAGATCAAGGACGTCTCGCTGCCCGAGGGCATGAAGCGGTCCATGGCCCGGCAGGCCGAGGCGGAGCGCGAGCGGCGCGCCCGGATCATCACCGCGGACGGCGAGTTCCAGGCGTCCAAGCGCCTCGCCGCCGCCGCGGAGATCATGTCGGAGGACCCGGCGGCGCTCCAGCTCCGGCTGCTGCAGACGGTCGTCGAGGTCTCCGCGGAGAAGAACAGCACGCTGATCATGCCGCTGCCGGTCGAGGTCCTGCGGTTCTTCGACCGCGCGGCCGGCGGGACCCGGCGGGGCGGCGCGACCGAGGGCGAGCAGGAGGAGAAGCTCGCGCTCAGTGAGAGGCTCGCCAAGGCCGAGGAGGAGCTGGCGAAGGCGGCGGAGCAGACGACGCTGGAGTCCCCGGACGACGTCCCGCCGGTGATCGGCCTGGACGAGCCGAAGCGGGAGGAGCCCACCCAGGGGGTCACCGGCCCTCGGGAGGACCGCCCGCGCGGCATCACCGACGGCGGCCCCCAGCCCGGGGGCGCGACCCCGAGCGGCTGACCCGGCACACCGTCCGGCCGCGCCCCTGGGGCGCCGGCCGCGGGGCGACGCGCGCCCTGAGTGGCCGATGGGTTCGAACGGGGTTCGGGTGAGGCGATCGCTAGGGTGACGTGTATGAAGAAGTGGGAGTACGCGACCGTTCCGCTGCTGGTGCACGCGACCAAGCAGATCCTCGACAACTGGGGCCAGGACGGGTGGGAGCTCGTCACCGTGCTGCCGGGCCCGAATCCCGAGAACCTTGTGGCCTACTTCAAGCGCGAGGTCCAGTCCTAGCCCGCCCGGTTCCACCCGACCAGCAGTCCCTCGACGAGGAGGAATGGCCATGAGCACGCCCGAAGAACGGATGCGCGAGCTGGGGATCGAGCTGCCGGAGGCGGTCGCGCCGGTGGCGTCGTACGTCTCCACGGTGCGGACGGGGTCGCTCGTCTACACCGCCGGGCAGATCCCCCTGGTCAAGGGCGAGCTGGGCGTCACCGGGAAGGTGGGCGCCGAGGTCAGCGCCGAGGAGGCGGCCCGGCAGGCGCGGATCTGCGCGCTGAACGCGGTCGCGGCGCTGAAGGCCGAGGTCGGGGAGCTGTCGCGGGTGGCGCGGATCGTCAAGGTCGTCGGCTTCGTCGCCAGCGCCCCCGACTTCGCCGGCCAGCCCCAGGTGATCAACGGGGCGAGCGACGTGCTGGTGGAGGTCTTCGGGGACGCGGGCAGGCACGCCCGCAGCGCCGTCGGCGTCGCCGTCCTGCCGCGCGACGTCCCCGTCGAGGTCGAGCTCATCGCCGAAATCGCCTGACCCCGCGACCGCGCCGGGTGGCGGGGCCTTGACGGAATGACGTTCGGTATGTCCGAATGGGCCGCCATGGGCACTGAAGAGAGGCCGAGCTTCGCTCGGCCTCTCGCGGTGGGGCTGGAGGACGGTGAGCCGAGTGGAACTCGTCCGTTGGATGGCGGTGGGCGGGGGCTGGAGGACGGTAGGAAGATGGTGAACGGGCTCAAGCTGCCGGCGGAGTTCCGGGGCCGGGTCGAGGACATCCTCGCGGGCCGGGTCGAGCCCGTCCCCGCGCGGCACTCGGCGACGGTCGCCGTCCTCCGCGATCACGACAGGCACGGGCTGCAGGTGTTCCTGCTGCGCCGCGTCCGGTCCATGGCGTTCGCGCCCGGCGCCTACGTGTTCCCCGGCGGCGCGGTCGACCCGCGCGACGGGGAGGCGGAGCTGGCGTGGTGCGGGCGGCCGCCCGCCGACTGGGGGGCGGCGTTCAAGGCCGACGAGGCTCTGGCCCGCGAACTGGTGTGCGCGGCCGTCCGGGAGACGTTCGAGGAGACCCTCGTCCTGCTGGCGGGCCCGACCGGGGAGACGGTCGTGGACGACACGCGCGGCGACGACTGGGAGGCCGACCGGCAGGCGCTGCTGGACCGGTCCCTGTCGTTCGGCGATTTCCTCGACCGGCGCGGCCTGGTCCTGCGTTCCGACCTGCTCCGGCCGTGGGCGCACTGGATCACCCCGAAGGTCGAGCCGAAGCGCTACGACACCCGCTTCTTCGTCGCGGCGATGCCGGCGGGGCAGCGGGCCCGGGACGTCAGCACCGAGGCGGACCGGGCGGCGTGGGTGCGCCCGGCGGAGGCCGCCGAGCGCGTGCGCGCCGGCGAGTGGATGATGCTCCCGCCGACGATCACGATGGTGACCGAGCTCGCCGAGTACGACACCGTCGCGGACGTGCTGGCCGCGCGCCGCGAGATCGTCGTCCACGAGCCCACCGCGGAGATCATCGACGGCGAGGCGTATCTCGTCCTGCCGGAGCCGTCGGCGCGCCACTACCCGGGCGGGTGAGCGGGGCGTGCGCGGCGGCAGGGCGCTCATGTGGCGGCTGACGGGCACGTCGGCGCTGCGTCACCTGGAACGACTCGGCTGGAACCCGGTCCGGCACCCCGATCGGGGGTCGGGCAGGATGGGGGATATGACCGAGATTGACGGGATGGGCACCGAGCGGGCGACCTGCGTCCTCGCGGAGAACCCGTCCGCCATGACGCTGGACGGCACCAACACCTGGATCATCGCGGAGCCCGGGTCCGAAGAGGTCGTCATCGTCGACCCGGGACCCAAGGACGGCAAGCACCTCAGGCGCGTCCTGGACACCGTGGAGGCCCAGGACCGCCGCATCGGCCTCATCCTGCTCACCCACGGTCACCCCGACCACTCCGCCGGGGCGGGCAAGCTGGCGAAGCTGGCGGGCGGCCCGGTCAAGGTCCGCGCCCTCGATCCCAGGCACCGGCTCGGCGACGAGGGCCTCGCGGAGGGGGACGTCGTCACCACGGGCGGCCTGGAGCTGCGGATCATGGAGACGCCCGGCCACAGCGACGACTCGCTCACGTTCTGGCTTCCGGCGGACGGCGCCGTCCTCACCGGCGACACCATCCTCGGGTACGGGACGACCGTGCTGGAGGGCAGCCTCGGAGACTACCTCGGGTCGCTCGACCGGCTCCGCAGGTTCGCCACGGACGTCGAGGCCGCGACGATCCTCCCCGGGCACGGCCCCAAGCTGGACGACCCGATCGCCGTCCTGGACCACTACATCGACCACCGCCGCGAGCGCCTCGCCCAGGTGGAGTCCGCCGTGGCCGCGGGGGCGACCACCGCCCGCGAGGTCGTCGAACGCGTCTACGCGGACGTCGACAGGTCCCTCTGGCCGGCGGCCGAGCAGTCCGTCCAGTCCCAGCTGGACTACCTGAACAGCCGCTGACCGCGGAGAGGGCCGCTCCGGCGGGGAGGAGCGGTGCGCGGCCCGTGCTCGTTCGAGCAGTGCTACTTCGGGCCTACTTCGGGCCGTGCTACTTCGAGCGCTTGCGGAGGCGCTCGATGTCGAGGATCACGACGGCGCGGGCCTCGATGCGGAGCCAGTTCCGCTGCGCGAAGTCGGCGAGCGCCTTGTTGACCGTCTCGCGGGACGCGCCGACGAGCTGCGCCAGCTCCTCCTGCGTGAGGTCGTGGTGCACGTGCAGGCCCGCCTCGGACGGCTGGCCGAACCGCTCGGCGAGGTCGAGCAGCGCCTTGGCCACGCGCCCGGGGACGTCGGTGAACACGAGGTCGGCCATGACGTCGTTGGTCTTGCGCAGCCGCTGCGCGAGCGCGCGGAGCAGCTGGACCGCGACTTCGGGGTGCCCGGTCAGCCAGGGCCGCAGGTCGTCGTGGCCGAGACCCGCCAGGCGCACCTCCGTGACCGCTATGGCGCTGGCGGTGCGGGGGCGCGGGTCGAACAGGGACAGCTCCCCGAACATCTCGCTGGGGCCGAGGACGCTCAGCAGGTTCTCCCGGCCGTCCGGCGCCGTCCGGGTCAGCTTGATCTTGCCTTCGAGGACGACGTAGAGCCGGTCTCCGGTCTCGCCCTCGTTGAACAGCGTCTGACCGCGGGCGAGACGCACCTCGGTCACGTTGGCGCGCAGCGCCTTGGCGCCCTGCTCGTCGAGGGCCTCGAAGAGCGGGGCTCTGCTCAGAACGTCCACGTCGCGATCGGTCACGCTTCTCCTCCTCGAACACCTACATGCATAGTGTGACGTACGTCCCACCGCGTACGTGAAGGCAGGGTCACGGCGCGCCGAAACGGGGAACCGGGCCCGTCCGGTCTCCCCGGGGCGCCGCGGTCCCGTTCGCCCAGTGTACGGACCATTCGGTGAATGCCATCACACCGGTCTCATCCCCCCTAACCGGACGGCGCCCGGAGGTGTAGCGGCGGTGCCTTAACCTGATCGGATGGTCCAGTCGTCGCCGCGCAGGCTCCCCCGGGGGCGCCACGCGCTGTCCCGCGGGGAGGTCGAGCGGGTGCACCGCGACCGCCTCTGCGCGGCCATGGCGGAGGCGATGACGGAGAAGGGCTACGTGGGGACGTCCGTCGAGGACGTCCTGCGGCGGGCCAGGGTGTCGCGGCAGAGCTTCTACGGCCTGTTCTCGTCCAAGCTCGACTGCTTCATGGCGGCGTTCGACCAGGCGAGCACGCTGCTGCGCCGCCAGCTGGAGGGCGCCGCGGAGGGCGGCGGCGACCCGGTGACGCGGTTCGAGCGGGCCTTCACCGCCTACCTGGAGGCGCTCGCGTCCGAACCGGGCTACGCGCGGCTCTTCCTGGTGGAGGTCTACGCGGCCGGGCCGGAGGCGATCCAGCGGCGTTCGGAGATCCAGCACGACCTCGCCGACGCGCTCGCGGGCCTGATGGGGCTCAGTGGCGACGCCGCGCGGTTCGCCTGCCAGATCGTCGTGTCGGCGGTGGGCGCGATGGTGACGCCCGCGGTCGCGGCGGGCGACATGGAGGCGCTGCGGGCGGTCGGACCCCCGGTCGTCGAGCACGTGCGCCTCCTCCTGCGCTCCGGCGCCCTGGACGCCTGAGCGCGTCCGGAGGTCAGCGGCCCTTGGCGCCCGCGCGGGCGGGGCGGTCGGGCTGGACGCGCAGGGTGGTGATCACGGTGGCGAGCATCTCGTAGTGCCCGGCGAGCATCGTCAGCTCGACGCATTCCGCCTCGGTGAGGTGGGTGCGGAGCCGCGTCCAGGCGTCGTCGTCGATGTCCTGCCGGTGGTGGAGCTGGTCGGCCGCGGTCAGGATCGCCCGTTCGCGCGGGCTCCAGCCGTCCGCGTCCGGCCCCTCCTTGAGGCGCGCGACGTCCTGCTCGCGGACGCCGGCGCGGCGGCCGAGGCGGACGTGGTGGTCGAACTCGTAGCCGCAGTCGCGCAGGTGGGCCACGCGGAGGATGACCAGTTCGGTCTCCCGGCGCGGCAGGGTGCCGCCGGGCATCAGCCGTCCGGCGAAGAACAGCCAGCCGCGGAACAGGCCGCGGCGGCGCGCCAGGGTCATGAAGAGGTTCGGCGGGCCCGTACCGGTCGCCCTGCCCGCGATGTGGCAGGCGAGCCAGTTCACCACGCCCACCTCGCGGAGCCCGCCGGGGGTGGCGCGGGGCGCCGTCACGAGTGCGACTCCGGTTGCGGCGTGGTGAGGTCCACCTGTTCCTTCCGCGCGATGTCGAGGATCTCGCTCAGGCCGCGCTGGACGACGCGGTCGACGACGGGCTGCACGAGCATCCTGACCGGCAGGATGGGGCCGACGTACCAGGGGGCGACGACGCGCTTGGAGCGGCGGGCGATCCCGCGTTCCAGCGCGTCGATCCCCACCCGCAGCGGGGCGACGTTCGAGATGAGGCTGCCTCCGGCGCCCGCGTTCATGAGAGTCGAGGCGGCCTCGGTGCCGAATCCCCGGCTCGTCATGTCGGTGTCGAGTTCACCGAAGTAGGCGACGCCGGCCTTCGCGCCGTACGGGCGCAGCTCGGCCCTCAGCGTGTTGCCCATCGCCTCCACGGCGGCCTTGGACGCGCTGTAGGCGCCGAGAAGGGGCGCGTTGACGGCCGCCGCCAGGGACGCCACCGCCAGCGCGTAGCCGCGCTCATGGCTGATGTGGGGTCCGGCCGCGCGGAGGGTGTTGTAGACGCCCATCACGTTCACGCGGATGCTCTGATCCATGATGTAGGGGTCGCCGCCCACGATCGGCATCTGCGCGGCCACACCGGCGTTGGCCACGACCACGTCCAGGCCGCCCAGTTTCTCCACTGCGCCGTTCACGACCGCCTCGACCCTGCCGCGGTCGGTGACGTCGCACGTCCACCACGGGGCCTCCCCGCATTCGGCGGCGACGGAGGCGAGCAGGTCGGGCTCCAGCCCGGCGAGGGAGACCCGCGCGCCGTGCTCGTGGAGCCGTTTCGCCAGGGCCGCGCCGATGCCGCGGGCGCCGCCGGTGATCAGCACGCGCCGGCCGGCCAGGGTCGCCGTCCACCGGGAGGAGTCGAAAATCATGCGGGAGACCCTAACACAAAAGAACATGCTCGTCTTTTTAAGGAAGGGCCTACCCTGGCGGGATGGCGACCAACGCGGCTCCGAAGGCCGGGCGTACATCGGGGGGCGGGCGCGCGGCCGGGGGCGGCGCGGCGCGCACGCCCGAGACGCGGCTCGCGCTCGTCCGGCGGGCGCGGCGGATCAACCGGATCCTGGCCGAGACCTACCCCGACGCGCACTGCGAGCTGAACTTCGGCACCCCCTTCCAGCTCCTCATCGCGACCGTCCTGTCGGCGCAGACCACCGACGCGCGGGTCAACCTGACCACGCCGGCGCTGTTCGCCAAGTACCCCACCCCGGAGGACCTCGCCGCCGCCGACCCCGAGGACGTCGAGGCCATCCTGAAGCCCACCGGGTTCTTCCGGGCCAAGACCAAGTCGGTGATGGGGCTGTCCGCCGCGCTCCGCGACCGGTTCGGCGGCGAGGTCCCGGGGCGGCTCGACGACCTCGTCACCCTGCCCGGCGTCGGGCGCAAGACGGCCAACGTCGTCCTGGGCAACGCGTTCGACGTCCCCGGCATCACCGTCGACACCCACTTCGGACGCCTCGCGCGGCGGTTCGGCTGGACGGCCGAGGACGACCCGGTCAAGGTCGAACAGGAGATCGGCTCGCTGTTCCCGCGCAAGGAGTGGACGATGCTGTCGCACAGGCTGATCTGGCACGGCCGCCGCATCTGCCATGCGCGCCGTCCCGCCTGCGGCGCCTGCCCGCTCGCACGGCTGTGCCCGTCGTTCGGTGAAGGGCCGGCCGACGAGGAGACCGCGCGCAAGCTCGTCAAGCCCGGGCCTTTCTCATGAGGGCGGGCGCGCGGGGCGGCCTCGCGGGAAGCAACGCGGGGGTTCCGGAGTTGATCTGGACGTGACCGAGAACGCCCTTAGCGGCCCCCCGTGGCTCGACAGGTTCCGTACCGAGGGGCCGCGGATGCAGGTGCCGCCGATGTTCCGGCCCGCGTCCACCGCCCGTGAGGCCGCCGTCCTGATCCTGTTCGGCGAGGGACCCGAGGGTCCCGACGTGCTGCTCACCGAGCGTGCGGCCACCCTGAGCAACCACGCGGGGCAGCCGGCGTTCCCGGGCGGCCGCATCGACCCCGAGGACGACGGGCCCGTCTCGGCTGCGTTGCGCGAGGCGTGGGAGGAGGCGGGCGTCGAACCGTCCGGCGTGGACGTCCTCTGCTCCCTGCCCGAGCTGTACCTGTCGCGGAGCGAGTACCGGATCACGCCCGTCGCCGGCTGGTGGCGGGAGCCGTCGGAGGTCGCGCCCGGCCACCCGGGCGAGGTCGCGGCGGTCGCCCGCGTCCCGATCGGCGAGCTCGTCGACCCGGCGAACCGGATGATGGTGCGCCACCCGTCCGGGATCAGGCTCGGCCCGGCGTTCGACGTCCGGGGAATGCTCGTGTGGGGGTTCACGGCGGCGCTGCTCACCCAGGTCCTGGACGCCGGCGGCTGGAACCGCCCGTGGGACACCGAGCGCGTCGAGGACCTGCCGCCGGAGGTCCTGAGCCTCGCGTCCCGGGGCTGAGCGGTCCCCTCGCAGGTCAGGCGGACCCGTGCGGCCGGGGCGGCGGCGTGAGGCGCGGTGGGCAGGGCCGGGGTCACACTCCACGGCTACCCGTCGCACCCGAATCTGGTACATCGAGGGGACGTTATCCGGGTGTGCGGCCCTATACGGTTGAGCGGTGCTGCACGACCACGTTCTTGACCTGATCCTTCTCGTGCTCATCGTGCTGTTCGGAGTCTCGGGCTATAGGCAGGGCTTCATCGTGAGCCTGCTGAGCTTCGTCGGCTTCGTCGGCGGCGGCGTCGCCGGGGTGCTGATCGCACCGCCGATCGCGGAGGCCGCGGTGGACGGCGCCGCGCAGCAGGCCCTCCTCGCCATCGTGATCGCCTTCCTGTCCGCCACCTTCGGGCAGCTGGCCGCGTCCTCCCTCGGCGCCGTGCTCCGCAACCGGGTGACCGGGCTGAACGCGCGCACGGCCGACGCGGTCGGCGGCACCTTCGTCAGCGCGCTGTCGCTGCTCATCGTCGCGTGGTTCTTCGGGACGCTGGTCGCCAACTCCGAGTTCAAGCCCGTCCGGACGCAGGTCAAGGGCTCCACGGTCATCGGCGCGATCGACGACGTGATGCCCGGGCGGGCGCAGACGTGGTTCACCTCGTTCCAGGGGTTCGTGAAGAGCAGCGAGTTCCCGCAGGTGTTCAACGGCCTCGGCGGCGAGTCGGTGGTGCAGGTGCCGCCGCCGGACGAGTCGGTGCTGAACAACCCGGCCGTCAAGACGGCCCGCGCCAGCATCGTGAAGGTCGTCAGCACGGCGCCGCAGTGCCAGCGCCGGATAGAGGGCACGGGCTTCGTGTTCGCGCCGCAGCACATCATGACCAACGCGCACGTCGTCGCGGGCGCGCGCGGTCCGTCCAGCGTGGCGACGGTGAACGGCGAGACGGGCCGGGGACGGGTCGTGCTGTACGACCCCAAGCGCGACATCGCGGTCCTGTACGTGCCGGGGCTGAAGGCGCCCGCGCTGAAGTTCGCCGACGAGGCCCGGGTCCGCGACAGCGCGATCATCGCCGGGTTCCCGAAGAACCAGCCGTTCACCGTGGACGCCGCCCGCATCCGCGCCAGGCAGACCGCCCGCGGCCCGGACATCTACCACACCGGCCAGGTCAGCCGTGAGATCTACGCCATCCGCGGCAAGGTCGAGCCGGGGAACTCCGGGGGGCCGCTGCTGACCACGGACGGTCGTGTCTACGGCGTCATCTTCGCGGCGGCGCTCGACAGCCCGACCACTGGTTACGCCCTCACCGCGGAAGAGGTCGCCCCAGACGTGCGTGCAGGGCGAAACGCCACCCAGCCGGTGTCCACGCAGAGGTGCTCCGACTGAGGAGGACGGCCCCGCGTACGGTGGAGGCATGCGGGATCGGGATGAGTCGGGGCGCCCACGCAACGCACGGCCACGCGACGCGTATGGACGTCCTCTGCCTCACGGCACATCAGGCATACCCACGATGCCGGAGGACCTCGACATGCCGCCAGCGGAGGCGCTGGTCGAGGCACAGCGCCTCCTGGACGCCGACCGTCCGTTCCATGCACACGAGGTACTGGAAGCGGTCTGGAAGGCGTCCCCCGAGCCCGAACGCGAACTCTGGCGAGGCTTGGCGCAGGTCGCCGTAGGGATAACCCACCTGCGAAGGGGAAACACGCGCGGCGCCGAAGCGCTCCTCAGCCGCGCAGCCGAACGCCTGGTCCCGTACGAGACCGCCCCTCCGCACGGCATCGACGTCCAGGAAGTCATCCACCGCGCCCGAGACCTGGCCGCCCACCCCGAGACCGGTCCGATAACCCTCCACCTCACCAAATGACCCCGGCCACGCACCGGGAACGGTCGCGTAGCTAGCCGCCGTAAGGCGAGCGCAGTGGGCCATTACTGCAAGAAATACAGCTCAGTGCTCGGGTTCGGGGTCGGCGAGCCAGCCGAGGAGCTGCGCGTCGAACGCCCGGGGACGTTCCTGGTGCGGGAAGTGCCCCGCCCCTTCGATGAGCTTCCATCGGTAGGGGGCCGCCACGTATCGGCCGGATCCCTGGGCACTCGCCGGGAGGGTGCACGTGTCGAGCGCGCCGTGCAATTGGAGCGTGGGCACCTGGATGGGGGCGCGCATACGGTGCGCGTAGCGGATGCCGTCCGGGCGGACCAGCGAGCGGATGAGCCAGCGGTGGTACTCCAGCGCGCTGTGCGCGGCCCCTGGAATCTGCACGGCCTTCCTGACGAGCTGCTCTGTGCGTTCGTCCGGCCAGCCTGGGGCGGACCAGTCGTGCAGGAGCTGCCCCACAAGCGCGGCGTCATCGCGGACAAGGCGCCGTTCAGGCCACAGCGGCACCTGGAAACCGAATGTGTGTCGCGTCGCCCATCCCTGGCCGCGGGGGTCGGTGGCTATGGCCTGCCGTAGGCGCAGTGGGTGCGGGGCGCTGACCACTGCCAGCCGCTGGACCACCTTCGGGTGGTAGACGCCCATCGTCCAGGCCAGCAGGCCGCCCCAGTCGTGCCCGACGACGACCGCGTTGGCCTCCCCCAGGGCGCGGATGAGCCCGGCGGCGTCCCCGGCCAGCGTGACGAGGTCGTAGCCGCGCGGCGGCTTGTCGCTGCCGCCGTATCCGCGCAGGTCCACCGCCGCAGCGCGGTAGCCCGCCGCGGGCAGCGACACGAGCTGGTTGTGCCACGACCACCAGAACTCCGGGAAACCGTGCAGCAGCAGGACGAGCGGCCCCTCACCGGCCTCGGCGACGTGGAACCGCGTCCCGCCGGCGCTGACCTGCCGGTGGGTCCACGGTCCGTCGACCTCGATCGGTGAAGTGTCGTTCCCGGCCATGGCGATCGTTCAGGCCGTCAGTTCGGGGGTGTCGGAGTCGCCGCGGCGCCGCAGGGCCGCGAAGTCGTCCTTGAGGGTCTTGCGGGTGCGCTTCGCCCCTTCGATCTTCTTGATGAAACGCCTTGCGATCAGCATCAGGAGCCCCGCGAGGGCCACGTACACGCCCGCGACGATGAGGAACGCGGCCCAGTGCCAGATCCCGAGCCCCACCAGGCCGTACGCGAGCGAGATCGACAGCAGGATGACGACGATGCCGCCCATGACCGCGGCGATCGTGAACATCACGCTGCTGATCGCGGCCTTCTTGGCGTCGGCCTTCAGTTCCATCTTGGCCAGGTCCATCTCGGCCCTGACCAGGTTGGAGACGTTCTTCGACGCCATCGCGACCAGGGCACCGACGGACTTGTCCTCGATGCGCTCGCCCGGTTGAGCCTCCGACATATCGCTTTCTCCTTAGCCCCGTGTGCGCGCGGGCGCACCCTTCTCCGGAAGACGACGGCGGCGGCCGCCGAAGCGAGAACGCTCGCGATCAGGACCGCAGTCGTCACTCTCTCGAATTGTGACGGGTCGGTATAGGCCAAACCGCCGATCAGCAGCGAAACGGTGGAACCCGCCCCACTTGGGGACCACGACATCCCTGACCGCACGCCCGGGTGCGGGTGCTAAGAACCTACCGATCATCGGTCACATGAGCACAC
>NZ_BMRO01000027.1:8469-19230 GCF_014648675.1 Actinomadura livida | reverse complement strand
GGCCCGCGCCCGGTGGTGCACCGGGCGCGGGCCGCCTCGCGGGTCAGTCCTGGGTCTTCGCCGTGGTCAGTCGTCCGACTTCGCGGCCGGCAGCTTCTCGGAGATCAGGTCCATGACCGTGCTGTCGGCCAGCGTGGTCACGTCGCCGATGCTGCGGTTCTCCGCGACGTCCCGCAGCAGCCGCCGCATGATCTTGCCGGAGCGGGTCTTGGGCAGCTCCGGGACCATCATGATCTGCCGCGGCTTGGCGATCGCGCCGAGCACCTTCGCGACGTGGTCGCGCAGCTCCTTCAGGAACTCCTCGCCCTCGACGTCGCCGTCGGCGTCGCCGCGCGGGATGACGAACGCGACGATCGCCTGCCCGGTGACCGGGTCGGTCGCGCCCACCACGGCCGCCTCGGCGACCTTCGGGTGCGCGACCAGGGCCGACTCCACCTCCGTGGTGGAGATGTTGTGCCCGGACACGAGCATGACGTCGTCCACGCGTCCGAGCAGCCACATGTCGCCGTCCGCGTCCTTCTTGGCGCCGTCCCCGGCGAAGTACAGGCCCTCGAAACGCGACCAGTACGTCTTGATGTAGCGCTCGTCGTCGCCCCAGATCGTCCGGAGCATCCCCGGCCACGGCTCCTTGACGACCATGAAGCCGCCGCCGCCGTTCGGCACGGACTGCCCCTGGTCGTCCACCACGTCCGCGGCGATCCCCGGCAGCGGGCGCATCGCCGCGCCCGGCTTGCACTCCGTCACCCCCGGCAGCGGGCTGATCATGATGGCGCCGGTCTCGGTCTGCCACCACGTGTCCACGACCGGAGTACGGTCACCGCCGATGTGCTTGCGGTACCAGACGTATGCCTCGGGGTTGATCGGCTCACCGACCGACCCCAGTACGCGCAGGGACGACAGGTCGTACTGGGCGGGGATGTCGTCTCCCCACTTCATGAACGTCCGGATCGCCGTGGGCGCGGTGTAGAAGATGGACACCTTGTACTTCTGGATGACGTCCCACCAGCGACCCCTGTGGGGGGTGTCCGGGGTCCCCTCGTAGATGACGCTCGTCGCGCCGTTGGCGAGCGGCCCGTACACGATGTAGGAGTGCCCGGTGACCCAGCCGATGTCGGCCGAGCACCAGTAGACGTCCTTCTCCGGCTTGAGGTCGAACACCGCCCAGTGGGTGTACGCGCACTGCGTCAGGTACCCGCCCGTGGTGTGCAGGATGCCCTTGGGCTTACCCGTCGTCCCCGACGTGTACAGGATGTAGAGCGGGTGCTCCGCGTCCATGGGCTCGGGGGTGTGCTGGTCGCTCTGCCTGTCGACGACGTCACTCCACCACAGGTCGCGGTCGTGCTCCGTCACCTGCTCGCCCGTGCGGCGCACCACGAGGACGTGCTCGATCGTCGGCGTCTGCGCGACGGCCTCGTCCACGATCCCCTTCAGGTCGGACGGCTTGCCGCGCCGGAACCCGCCGTCCGCGGTGATGACGAGCTTGGCCTGCGCGTCGTCGATGCGGGTGCGGAGCGCCTCGGACGAGAACCCGCCGAACACGACGGAGTGGGTCGCGCCGATGCGCGCGCACGCGAGCATCGAGATGGGCAGCTCCGGGATCATCGGCAGGTAGATCGCGACCCGGTCGCCCTTGCGGACGCCCAGCTCCAGCAGCGCGTTCGCGGTCTTGTTCACCTCGCGTTGGAGGTCGGCGTAGGTGAGGGTACGGGAATCGCCGGGCTCGCCCTCCCAGTGGTAGGCGACCTTCGCGCCGTGGCCCGCCTCCACGTGGCGGTCAACGCAGTTGTAGGCGACGTTCAGCTCGCCGCCCACGAACCACTTCGCGAACGGCGGGTTACTCCAGTCCAGGACTTGGTCCCAGCGCTTCGTCCAGGTGAGCCTGTCCGCCTGCTCCGCCCAGAAGCCCAGCTGGTCCTCCGCCGCCTGCTCGTACGCCTCGGCCTTGACGTTGGCCGACTCGGCGAGCTCTGCGGGCGGGGAGAAGCGCCGTGTCTCCTGCAGCAGGTTCGACAGTGTTTCTTGGCTCTGGCTCAACGCGCACTCCTTGCTAGCTGAAGCGGGGGTCGCCCGGCATCCCCACTTCACCAGGAAGGTCCCCGGTCCCACAAGGCCACCCTTCCGGATGGCGGAGAACAGCGTGACCGGCGGACGGTGTTGACGGATGCCCAATACACCACTTCCCAGGCTGTCCCTCCGGAATCGCCGTTCAGTTCCCTGGCCGTGGGGCCTTGCATGGGCGTGGTGGGGGACCGCATAAAGTCGGGCCGTGACCGATGCCCTTGCTGATGTAGCGAACCTGCCCGGCGTCTCCGACGCCGTCGACGACGCGCGTCGTGCCGTGGACCGGCTGCTCGGCCACCGCATCCTGCGGCGGCGCAGCGCGGAGGTGTCCACGGAGTCCGCACTGCGCGGCGCCAGGGCCTCGGCCGTCCTCGACGGCGGCTCGGTCACGCTCGATGAGCTGCGCACCACCGAGAACCCGTCCGACCCCGCCGTCCAGGGGGCGCTGCGCGTGTCGGCGGAGCTGGGGACGCTGACGGACACCTGGCGTAGAGCGCCCCGGCAGGCCCTCGCGCGGCTCCACGTCCTCGCGGCGGCGGACGCGGTGGACAGCGCCGATCTCGGACGTCCGCGCTCAGCCGATGGGACCGTGAAGGACGTTCTGGGCCTTGGCGAGGCACCGTCGCCGCCCGAAGTGGCATTGCGCCTGGACGCGCTGAGCGGGCTGCTGACGGAACCGACGAAGGCACCGGCGTTGGTGGTCGGCGCCATCGTGCACGGCGAACTGCTCACTCTGCGTCCGTTCGGCTGGGGAGACGGGGTCGTCGCTCGTGCCGCGCAAAGACTCACCTACGTCGCCCGTGGCCTGGACCCCAAATCACTTGTCGCCCCAGAGGTCGGGCACCTGGAACTCGCCGACGGTTATGCCGAGGCACTCCGGGCCTACTCGTCCGGCACTTCCGAGGGCGTGGCCCAGTGGATCGGACATTGCGCGGAGGCGGTGGCCGCGGCGGCACGTGATTCGCAGGCCATCTGCGAAGCACTCATGCGCGGCTGAGGATCGCGGTATGGCGGATCGGATGCATGGCAGGCCGGCGGCGCCCACCGAGACGACCATCTCGTCGGTGAACTGGGATTCGCGTGACCTGACGGGCGAGCAACACACAAGTGTTCTGTTCGTGGACGTTGACATGACCGAGGCCAGTGGGACGGGTGCGGCCTTCACCGATTGCACGTTCCGCGGTGTGCGGTTCCACGCGTCCACTCATACGGATGCCGCGTTCCTGAACTGCACGTTCGTCCGGTGCGGTTTCTTTGACGCGACCTTCAGCGGATGCAAGCTCGTTGGCAGTCTGTTCGACCGCTGTACGTACGACCTGTTGAAGGTGGAGGGCGGTGACTGGTCGTTCACGGGTCTTCCAGGTGCCGACCTACGCCGCGCTTCGTTCACCGATGTGCGGATGCGCGAAGCCGACCTCACCGGAGCGCGGTGCGCGGGGGCCTCGATTCGCGGTGTCGATCTGTCGGGTTCGTCACTCCACAGGGCGGACTTCTCCGGCTGCGACCTACGGGGGAGCGACATATCGGGGATGGATCCGCTCACCGTCGAACTGAGGCGCGCGGTGATCGACCCGTACCAGGCCGTCATCCTGGCCAGGGCCTTGGGGGTTGAGGTCCGCGACTAGGGCGGGGCCCAGGGGAGTGCCGGGGCTTCGCCGATGGCACAAAGCGAACGGCGCCCTCAGCAGAGCGCCGCCGCCAGCCACGTCACACCGGGTTACCAAGCGTGCACCTGTATTCGTCGGAGCGGGTCAAGCCCGTCTCGACGCGCCTCCCGCGGCTGATCGCGCGTGGGTGCCCGGCTGCCGTGCTCGGACACTGGGTCCGTATGACCTGTCTACGCCTCATTTGGCCTGCTGACAAGCCCCCCATTCGCAAATCCCGGCCCGCTCCCCGCTTGCGCGCCGGACGGGACACCCGTTGCCTTGTGGGGTCAACTCGGGATGTAACCCGCCATTCCGGACTATCCGTAACCACCTCGCGGGTCGCAAAATTGATCACGCACCGTGATCGCTTCCATTTGGCGGCCGGATCCGCGATGTGGCGGGAAAGATCTTTAGTTCTCCTGTACGCTCCCACTCCCGTCCCGATGCACTCGCCGTGCTCGCGGGAACGGGGCCCTCTGTCAAGGCAGCGGCGCCTTGCGGGTACGGTCTGGAGGGGATCGTCCCAACCTGGTGAGAAAAATCGTCACCAAACGGGGCGCGATTGATCTCGACGGAACTCCCAAGCGTTGGGCAGCATATGTTGTAACTGCCTAGACTGGAGTCAGTAAGTTTGCCTCTGCTATAGAGCGAGCTTGCGTACGGCTTACGCCGAACTCCCCGAGACTTTCCTGGGAAAGCGGGCCGGCTCTACCCCCCCGGAGCCGGACCGTCAGGCGACCCCCGCTCTCCCCCCCCGGCGGGGGTCGCCCAGCGTCAGCGGCCGGGGCGGTGGCGAAACCCCCCTTGCCACCGCCCCGCCGCCGACCGAGACTCCGACACCGGGCCGCCACGTACCGGACACCGCGTCCTCCTCCGCCCTGTACGCCAACGCGTCACAGGCGCATGGACGCCCGACTGCCGCACCGAGACGCCCGCCCTGCCCGGCCGGCCCCTCCCGGATCGCAGGCCCGCTCGCCGAACTGCACGGCATGGTGATCACGCCCGGCGCCCCAGCAGCCCCCGCGCCCGCCGAAGTTATCCACAGCTCGCGGAACGTCTTCCATGCCGTCACGCAGCGTCGCAAGGTGGTGTCTCCGAACGTCGAAGGAGCCACCGATGAATCTCGCGGCACTGATCGTGACGGGCGACCCCGCCCTCGCTGACGGCCTGCTCCGGCTTGCGGCCGCCGCCGACGCACACGCCGAGGTCGCCTACGGCGCCGACGAGGCCAGGGCCGCCTGGACGTGGCCGTCCCTCATCCTCGTGGGCGCCGACTCGGCCCAGGACGTGGCGTCCGCAGGCCTCCAGCGCCGCCCGGGCGTCGTCCTCGTCACCGGCGACGCCACGTCCGACGCGTACCGGCTGGCCGTCGAGGCCGGAGCCCGGGACGTCGCCCTCCTGCCCGACCACGAGGACTGGCTGATCAACGCGTTCGCCGCCGCCGGCGAACCCGAGAGCGGCTGGGCCACCACGCTCTGCGTGGTCGGCTCCCGGGGCGGTGCCGGAGCCAGCGTGCTCGCCACCGCACTCGGTCTGGCCGCCGCGGGGCAGGGCCTGCGCACCCTCCTTGTGGACGCCGACCCGTACGGCGGCGGCGTCGACCTGATGCTCGGGCTGGAGGAGCATGAGGGCGTCCGCTGGCATGACCTCGCCGAACGGCGGGGCCGGTTGAGCAGCGCGACGCTGCGGGAGACGCTGCCGCGGTCAGGCGACCTGTCCGTCCTGTCGTGGAGGCGCGGGGAACCGGTGCCGGTCTCCGACGACGCGGTCAGCTCCCTGGTCGACGCCGCCGTCCGCGGCTTCGACCTCGTCGTGGTGGACGTGCCCCGCTACCCGGGCGACGTCGGCCGCGCGGCGCTGCGGTCGGCCGACACCACGCTCCTGCTCGTCCCCGCCGAGGTCCGCGCGACGGTCGCGGCCGACGGCCTCGCCGCAACCCTCCGCCGCGACACCGCCGACGTCCGCCTGGTCGTCCAGGGCCCGGCCCCCGGCGGCCTGACCGCCGACGCCGTCACCCGGGCACTGGACCTGCCCTCCGCCGGCACGTTCGAACGCGACCGCCGCCTCCCCGCCGCCATAGACGAAGGCGACCTGGCCCGAGCCTGCCGCCGAGGCCCACTCACCGAGTTCTGCTCCACCATCCTCGCCGACCTGGCCCTACAGCCCTACGCCTACCGAGAAGAAGCCGCCTAACACCAAAGATTGGCGGGGCTGCCTGCGCCGTCCGCGGGCCGGGGCTGCCTGCATCGTCCGCGCGGCGAGACCACCTGCATTGCCCGCACGGGGAAGTTGCCTGCCCACGCGTTTCTCACCCGTTCCCCCGCGACCAGTGCCCGGCAGACCAGCGCCCGGCAGACCACCGCCCGGCGGGTCGCCGCCCGCGTCCACCTGGCGGAGCCACCGGGCTGAGACCACGGCGCCCGCCACCAGTGGGTGTGCAGAGCCGAAACGACCGAATCACCCGGCCAGAACGGCTGGCCGTCCGCCGCTACCCCCACCACCCAGACCAGAACAGGAGGACAAGGCCGTATGACGAGGCTGTCTGACGTCATTCGGGATCGGCTGGCCGATTCCGGTGCCGAGCCGACCACCGGCCGGGTCGCCGCGGCCCTGCGCGCGGAGGAACGACTCCTCGGCGATCGCGAGGTCCTGACGCTCGCCGACGAACTACACGCCGAGTTCGTCGGCGCGGGGCCGCTGGAACCGTTACTACGGTCTCCAGACGTCACAGACGTTCTGGTGAACGGCCCGGACGAGGTCTGGGTCGACACGGGCTCCGGCCTCGTCCGGACCGGCCTGCGCTTCGCGGACGAGCCCACCCTGCGCCGCCTCGCCCAGCGCCTCACCGCAGCCGCCGGACGCCGCCTCGACGACTCAGCCCCCTACGCCGACGCGCGCCTCCCCGGCGGGGTGCGGCTGCACGCGGTCCTCCCGCCCGTGGCGGCAACCGGAACCTGTCTCTCCCTGCGGCTCCCCCGCCGCCGCGCCTTCACGCTGGACGAACTGGTCGCCGCCGAAACCGTCCCGCCCGAGGGCGCCGACCTGCTCGCGGGCCTGATCAAGTCCCGAGCCGCCTTCCTAATTACCGGCGGAACGGGAACGGGCAAGACCACCCTTTTGAGCTCGCTGCTATCGCTAGCGGATCCGACCGAACGACTCCTCCTGGTCGAAGACTCTGCCGAGCTGCGACCGTCCCACCCTCACGTGGTCCGGTTGGAGGCACGACCGCCGAATATGGAGGGCGCGGGAGGTGTGAACCTGAACGACCTCGTCCGCCAGGCACTCCGCATGCGCCCCGACCGCCTCGTCGTAGGCGAAGTTCGAGGCCCGGAGGTGGTGGTCTTGCTGCAAGCGCTGAACACGGGGCACGAGGGCGGCTGCGGCACCCTTCACGCCAACACCGCGGCCGACGTACCGGCCCGCCTCGAAGCGCTGGCCTGCGCGGCGGGGCTGACCCGCGAGGCCGTTCACAGCCAGCTCGCCGCAGCCCTGGACTTCGTGGTGCACCTGGTACGCGACCCGGGTGGAGGCCGCCGCCGCGTGGCGGAGATCTGCCGCCTCCGTCGAGCACCTGACGGCCTGGTCGGTGTCGTCCCCGCGGTCTCGTTCACCCCATCCGGCGGAATTGTCCAGTCCTCCGACGCCGACTCTCTGTTCACAAGGCTGCGAGGCACCACGTGATCCTCGCGCTGGCGGCCCTCTGCTCGGCGGCCGCCGTCTGGACACTCCTGACCCCTTCTCCCGCAGTCATCCGCCTGGACCGCCTCGCAAGCCGCCCAACCAAAACCCCGCTCCACTACGTCACGTCCAAGGCCGAGGCGCTCAAGGAACGCAGGACCCGTCCGCAACGATGGCGCACGTCGGTCATCGAGCTGTGCGATGCGATGGCCGCCGAACTGGCCGCCGGCCGAACCCCGGACGAGGCGTTCACAGCAGCCGCGACCGTCCTCGACCCGCACGTCTCCAAGGAACTCCTCAACATCCCTCGCCCGCCTCCGGACCACTTGGAGGAACTGGCGTCCCGGCCCGGGGCGGAAGGGCTGCGACTTCTGGCGGCCTGCTGGCGCATCGGCTCCGAACGCGGCGGCACCCTCGCAGCCGTCCTGGACGGCCTGGCCGCGGCCCTCCGCGACGAAGAGGCACAGCGCCAGGACGTATCCGTTCAACTGGCAGGCCCGCGCGCAACAGCCCGGCTCCTAGCCGCACTACCGCTACTGGGCCTGGCCATGGCGTCGGCCTTGGGCGCGCACCCGATCCCGTTCCTTTTCGGCACCCTCCCCGGCCTGGCCTGCCTAATCACCGGTACGACCTTGAACCTGACCGGCCTCTACTGGACCCACCACCTAGCCCAATCCGCCGAGTCCCCCACCAACACAAAACCCAAAACCGCCGCCGTGTGACCGGCCTCGTAGGCGAGGCGAGGCGAGGCGAGACGGAGCGGGCGAACGGCGGTTCGGTGCTGCCGAGGTGCAGGTCGAGTGTTGGCCCCGATCCGTCCCGATCCTCGCCCGTCCACCCAGGTAGCTCGACCGAGGCGATGCACTGCGTCTCGTCCACGCACTAAGCAGGCCACACCAAGGAGTTCGGATGACGACGTTCATGGCCGTGCTGTTTGCAGCAGCGTCGGCCTTCCTGTTGCCTCGAGGTCCGATCCCAGCCGTACAACGCCTGAACGAGCAGTTCCGAACCCCCAAGTACCCCTTACCAGCGCGTCATCCCGCAGGCGACCAACGCAGGACACAGAAGCCCCCTCACGAGCGGTCATACGAGAAGGAACGACACACAGACCTGATCACACAGAAGACATTGACCCCGTGGTCCAGGGCCCCCGCCGCCCGCAAGCCGAGCCCCAACCCCCAGGAACCGGCGGATGTGCGGCTTCGTGTGACCACAAACGAGCCCCTGGGGAGGGCAATGCCTTCGTGGTCCCGCGGATCCGGGCGTGGAAACGGGACTGCTCGGGAGGGACGAGAGCCTGATTGGTCGACCACCCACGAGGGGCCCATGCTGGCGTCCACGGGCCGGGCCCTCCGGCTCGCTTCCGGAGGTGGGGTGGATGCGGAGCGGGCGAGAGGGCCTTCGTCGTTCGGGGCGCCTAGCTTCGGTGAGGACGGAGCCGCCCACCGGACGTACCGTCCGGACACATCACCGGGTCATCGCACCGAGCGCGCGGCTGACCGGCGGAAGTCGAGTGCCAAACCAGCTGCGGAAGGGATGGGGCGGAGCGACGTCCTCCTTCGGCGCGTTGCCGCGGCTGCGACGGGAGTGCTGTGCCTGGTGACGCTGGGCGGGCTGCCCGGCGCACTGATCGGTCTACTGGCGGCGGTCGCCGTCTGGTTCTCTTTCGGCCGCCTAGGAAACGCGGAACGCAAGCGCAGGCGGGCGCGCCTCGTCGCCGACCTGCCCGTGGCGGTTGACCTTCTCGCAGCCTGCCTGCGTGGAGGCGCCCCATGGCACGACGCTGTCGCAGCGGTCGCGGAAGCGGTGGGCGGCCCGCTCGGGGACGAGTTGATCGCAGTCTCCGTCCAGATTCGGTTAGGGGCCGACCCGGCTGACGCGTGGCTCGCGCTAGCGGAGGAGCCGATGCTCGCCCCGCTGGCCCGCGCAGCCACACGCGCGGCGTCCACCGGCGCGGCGCTGGCGCCGTCCTTAAGCCGCCTAGCCCGAGACCAGCGACGCGTAGCGCGCTCCGCGGCGGCGGCCAGAGCGCGGGCAGCGGGCATCCGCGCGCTCGCCCCACTGGGCCTGTGCTTCCTTCCCGCCTTCGTCCTGCTGGGCGTCGTCCCGGCCATCGCCGGGATCGCCTCGACGATCCTCATCCCGCGGTGAAACCGGAGTTATCCACAATGCGGCGTTCCCTCGTTACTCCGCCCCGGGGCCCAGCAGCCTCTAGGGAGAACCACAAACGAAAGGAGCCCCATGCGGGCGATACAGATGGTGAAGCGGCGATGGGCCGACAGAGGCGGAGACCGCGGCATGTCCACGGCCGAGTACGCGGTCGGCACCATCGCCGCGGCGGCGTTCGCCGGCCTCCTGTTCAAGATCGTGACCAGCCCGCAGGTGAAGGAGCTGCTCTTACAGATCATCGAGAAGGCCCTCAAACTGGCGGGCTGAGGGATCGCGGGATGGCCACGGCGGAGATCGCCGTGGCGCTCCCCACGCTCGTCCTGGTCACGGCGATTGCACTGTGGGGCCTGACGGCCGCGTCCGTCCAACTCACCTGCACGGACGCGGCCCGAACCGGTGCCCGCGCCGCGGCCAGGGGCGAGTCTCTGACCGCCGTCCGCGAACGCGTGGCGGAGGCAGTCCCAGATGGTGCCACGGTCCGGGTGAGCCAAGACGGCGCCACCGTCCACGTGGACGTCTCCGTCCCCGTCAAACCCCCTGCGGCAGCCGCGCTCCCACCCTTGACCGTCCAAGCTCACGTAGCCGCCGCAACAGAACCAGGCGTCCCACCCGACGATGCCCGACCAGCTATCTCAGGCCCTGAGGAGGCCACCGACCGACCAACCCCTGAACCAGATTCGCCGGGCGGCCCCAGATGAGGCCCGCCCATGGCATCGGGCTCCTGTGGAGTGTCGCTGCAGCCAAAGCTCGCGTGGCCGCCTGGTCCAGGCGTTGCATGAAACCCAACAGCGCAGCCCGAGCAGCGACCCCGCAGCGATTGACCACAGCAACGTCCCAAGCACTGCAATCACCCACAGGAGCCCGCCGCCCCTGTGCCGCCGCCGAACTCATGGGCGGTCCCCGGCATTGATGTCGACCAGGAGCTAGGTCCCCAACGAGCCCAGGAGCCAGGACTGAGCCAGCGGCCGAGCCAAGGGGCCGGGCCAAGAGAACGAACCCAGTGGAGGGACCGAGCGCCGACGGGGGCCTGCAGTTAGATCGTCAGCGTCAATGCCCATGCCCAACTTGCCGGTGCGGGAGGTGGGTTGCTCCCGAGGGGCGGAGTTGAACGGGGCCGAGCCGAGGGGACGGCCAAGGGCCGAGCCGAGGGGATGGGCCGAGGGGATGGGCCGAGGGGATGGGCCGAGGGGATGGGCCGAGGGGATGG
>NZ_BMRO01000027.1:0-8445 GCF_014648675.1 Actinomadura livida | reverse complement strand
CCGAGGGGATGGGCCGAGGGGATGGGCCGAGGGGATGGGCCGAGGGGATGGGCCGAGGGGATGGGCCGAGGGGATGGCGTCGCCGCCGGAGGCCGACGTAAGCCGCCAGCGGCTATGCCCGGCCGACCGGTACGGGGGGCTGCTCCCGAGGGACCCAAGACTGAGAGGCCCAGCTAAGGGCTGAGCCGACGTGACGAGCAAAGGGCCGAATTCAGAGCTGAGCGGCCGAGGCTAGGCGGGCGGGTCGGGAGGGGAGGCGACTGGCCAGGGGCGACGGCGTAGTTGCAAGTGGCGCAGTCTGACCCGTCTCTGTTGCCGCTGGGGGTTTGGCATGGGTGGGGCCGTGCTCCAAGGGCGTCCTGTCCAGTGCGGAGTGGGGTGGTGGGGGTGCATTTGAGCTTGGTGAGCCAGTCGTTGGCGGGCTGATGTGGAGAAGGGGCGGGCGTTGAGGGGGAGGGTTGTTGGGCTGGTGCGGGGGCTGGTCGGTGGGGATCGGGGAGCGGGGACGATCTGGGTGCTGGCCTTTGCGGCTGTGATCTGGGTGGTGGCGATCGCGGCCGTGGCGGTGGGTGGGGTGCGTGGGGCTCGCCATCGGGCGGACGCGGCAGCCGACCTGGCGGCGTTGGCCGGTGCCGCTCGGTTGGCGGAGGGCGCCAGGGGACCATGCGCTAGCGCGGGAAGGATCGCGGTCGAGTCGGGGGCGCGGTTGGCTGGATGTGAGGTGCAGGGGGATGTGGTGGAGGTTTCGGTAAGGGTGGACGTCGTGGTGCCTATGGGGCTAGGAGCCGTAAAGGTGCTATCCCGGGCAAGGGCTGGCCCTGTGGGGCAAGAGGGCGTAATCTGGCGCGGCACGGCTCGTTGCACCGTGTGTCAATAGGTCGGGAGGTGCCGCAGGGGATGGAACACTCGCCTCTTTGTCATCTTCCTGTGACTTCTGCTACCCGGTGGTACGTTACCCTGCACGTAAGTGCGTAGTTACTGCCACGGTGCGTGTGCCCCGCGAAGCCCTCGGCGGGATGAGACGAGCAGGACGTTGTCGAAGGGATTGAGGCCGTGACCATCATTCGCAGGATCGGTGCAGTCGCGATCGCGGCCCCGCTTGCGATGGGTTTCCCGGTGCTCGGTGCACTCCCCGCGCAGGCCGCCGCCACGGGCATCACCTCTCCCGCGAACGGTGCGGTCATCACGAGCGGTTCCGAACTGACCGCCAAGGCCCACTTCGACTTCGCGCTCACCATGCAACTCTGGGTCGACGGTCCGGGGATCGGGAACACGTTCCTCCAGGAGCGGGGCCTTGCCGGTGACCTGTCCGGGACGTTCCCGATCCGGCAGAACGGCCGCTACAAGATCTACCTGAAGGGCAAGCAGACCGGGCACATCTACGACACCAACACGGTCACCGTGCGCATCGCGCCGGCCGCGCCGACCGGTGTGTCCGCCCGGGTGTCCGGCAAGAAGCTCGTCGTGAAGTGGAACCGCGGCCTTGAGGACGACCTCAGCGGCTACGCGCTCTCGGGCTCGGGGGTTCAGTCCAAGTCCGGCTCCGTGAACTCGCTGTGCCAGGGGACGAGTTGCTCCGCCTCCCTCGCGGTGACCAAGTCGAGCGGCGTGGTCTCCGTGGGCGTCCGGGCGCAGCGCGCCACCGGGACGGGCGGATCGCTGACCTCGTCCGCCGCCACCGCGAGCGCCATGCTCAGCGGCGGTTCCGCGTCCCTCCCGGGTGGCTCGGCGCCTTCCCTTCCTACGGCGGAGGGCGAAGTGCCGAGCGCTGGGACCCCGCTGACGCCGTTCAACAACCAGTCGCCGGTGACCCTCCCGTCCGTCCAGCCTGACGGCGCGACGCCAGGGCTCACCTACCCCGCACCGCAGATCGCCACCGACTCGCCGAAGGCCCAGAACATCGCGGCCACCGACCGGCTCCAGTGGGGGAAGAGCGTGGGCATCGCCCTGGTCCTCCTCATCGTCGCCGGGCACCTCGGCACCTGGACGCGTCGTCTGCGCTTTGCTCAGGCGGGGACGAGCAGCAACGGCATGGCCGCCCGCCTCGCCCGCAGCGGAACCGGCCGTAAGCGCGTCAAGAACGCCCGCGAGCAGATCGCCCGAGCCGAGGCTCTCGCCAAGACGGCCCCGGTCCTGGCGCTGGTCGACCCCAAGGCCAAGGGTTCCAAGCGCCCGCGCTCGGGCGACACGATGTCCCGCGGATCGACGTCGGCCCAGGCACGGCCCGGCCGCCGCCCAGCGGGAGCCAGCGGGGTGAACGTCAACATCGCCAAGCCCGGCCCCAAACCAAAGCGCAAGCACGCCCGCCGCCCCAAGTAAGAACCTCCGGCACTGCCCCCGGCACGGTCGATCAACCGCGGCCCCTCTGGCGATCCAGTCGCCCAACGGCGAGCTCCATGTGAGTACGGCCCTCGCTTAAGCGCCCCGGTCCCATGAGCGCGGCCTTTACGGCAGGTGCAGCCTCCCAGTGAGCGCGTCCTGTGGTGGGCATGGGGCCGCGTCCGGCGGTGGGCATGGCGCCGTGTCCGGCGGTGGGCATGGCGTCTGCGTAAGGGCAGCGTCCGCGTGAGTGCGCTGAACGCGGCTAGTACGGCCTCCGTGTCAGCACGGCGTCTGTGGGGGGCGGGATCTCACGGGAGCCGGCTTCTGCAGCGGGTCAGGGTCCTGCGGGGTCCGGAGCGCGGGCCCACCACGGGCAGCGCGGGCCCACCACGGGCCATTTACACCGCATTGACGCGTAGGCCATATTCGCGGCCGGCCACGCTCACGCTGACGCCGTCCTAACAGGGACGCCGTGAGACGCCACGTGCCCCACCCGCCGCGAGCGCATGTCACCCGCACACGTCATGCCACGTTGGCGTCGTCCCCACTGGGAGCCGTCCTCCACGCGGAGCTGTGTGCTCGCGAACCACCGCAGAGCCGGGGCGCACGTGAAGGCTGTGCTCGTGGTGGGCGCGCGCAGCCGGTGGTGCGTCCGGTGCTGGTGTCGACCTCTTGGTGAGTATGGCGTTCCGTAGGAAATGTGGCGTCCCGCGGTGGGCGTCTTGGGGAGTGTGGCGTTCGCGGTGGGCGCTGGGAGTGTGGTGTGCGTGGTGAGGGGGCCTTTCGGGTTGGGGCTGGCGGGGGGTTTGGGGCGGGGTTTAGGCTGCCTTGCCGGGTGGGGTTTGGGTTGTGGCCTTGGCCCGGGGTGAGCAAGGGGCCGATGGAGAGGAGATGCTTAGCATGATCTTTCTGGGGCTGGTCGTCGTGCTCGCCGCCATCGTGGTCGGGGTCGCCGTGGTGCTGGGGAACACGGGTGAGGCCCAGATGACCATGTTCGGCGATGGTGTTCCGGGGGTCACCGAGCAGTGGCACGTCTTCATGGCCGGGGCCGTGGTGACCATCGTGCTCATGAGCGGTCTGATGATCGCGGCGCTCGGGTTCAGGCGTGCGATGAACATGCGCCGGGAGTTGCGGGACCTGCGGGACGAGCATGAGGAATCCCTGCAGACGCTGGAGATGGAGCGCCGGAGGCTCCAGCAGGCGCTGGCGCAGACACGGCGGCGCGGTGGCCCCGACCAGCCGTCCGTCCCGGCGCAGCGGGTCGCTCCGAACTGAGGAGTCGCGTTACTGGGCCGTGTACTGGTCCGCGTACGCCTGGGACGGGGCTATGGGCGTAATTACGTCGATGAGGACGCCGTTGGGGTCGGCGACGATGAAGTGACGCTGTCCGAAGTCTTCGCTTCGTATCTGCAGTTCGGGGCGGAGGCCCTCCTGGAGGACAAGCCGTTCCCACTCGGCGTCCACGTCCTCCACCTCGAAGTTCAGCAGCAGCCCTTGGGCAGGGGTGCGGTATCCCTCCGGCAGCGTCGGGTGCGTGTGGTCGAGCAGGGCGAGTTCGTACGGGGACGTGCCGGGCCGGCGCAGGCTCACGTACCAATCGGCTTCGAACGTCGTCTCGAAGCCCAGCAGTCCTGTGTAGAAGCGGTGGGACTCCGCGAGGCGGGACGTGCAGATCACCGGGTAGAAGCTCGTCAGGTGCATGAGGTCTCCTTTCACATACCGTCGGTATGTCACGATATATTGACGTACCGCCGGTATGTCAAGGGAGGGTCCCCGTGAACGTCAGGGCACGGCAGCGGGAAGTGACGCGCGCGACGCTGCTGCGCGAGAGCAGGCGGCTCTTCGCCGCGCGCGGGTACGGAGCGGTGAGCCTCTCGGAGATCGTCGCCGCGGCGGGCGTCACCAAAGGTGCGCTCTACCACCTGTTCGAGAGCAAGGCGGAACTGTTCCGTGCCGTCCTGGAGCAGGTGCAGCAGGAAGTGGCCCGCATCGTCGCCGAGACGGCGGATGCAGAAGACGACCCGTGGACGCGATTCACGGCCGGCTGCCAGGCGTTCCTCACCGCCAGCACGGCCCCCGACATCCAGCGCATCATGCTCGTGGACGGCCCGGCCGTGCTCGGCTGGAACGAGTGGCGGGCGATGGACGAGGCGGGCTCGGGCAGCCACCTGGCCGACGTGATCACCGAGTTGATTGACCAGGGTCTGATCCCCCCTCAACCGGTCGCCCCCCTGACCCACCTGCTTTCGGGCGCGATGAACGAGGCCGCGCTGTGGCTGGCCGCGTCCGGCGATCCAGAGGCCCACTTGCCGGACACCCGCGCGGCCCTAGCCCGGATGCTCGACGCGCTGCGCCTGCCCTAACCGGGGCGTCCTTCCGCTGCGGTGCCCATTCGACATGGGGGTGCTTGGGTGGTTCAGGGGTGGGAGTGGGTTAGGAGGAGGTCTAGGAGGGTTAGGGCGCCTTGTTTGTCCAAGGGGTCGTTGCCGTTGCCGCATTTGGGGGACTGGATGCAGGACGGGCAGCCGGAGTCGCACTCGCAGGACGCGATCGCGTCGCGCGTGGCGTGGAGCCATTCGGCGGCGTCGGCGTAGCCGCGTTCGGCGAAGCCCGCTCCGCCCTCGTGGCCGTCGTAGACGAAGACGGTCAGCAGGCCCGTGTCGGGGTGGACGGCCGTGGACACGCCGCCGATGTCCCAGCGGTCGCAGGTGGCGAAGAGGGGGAGCAGCCCGATGGACGCGTGTTCGGCGGCGTGGGCGGCGCCGGCCAGGTCCAGGTCGTCGAGGGCGGAGATCTGTGCTTCGGAGAGCGTCCACCACACGGCGCGGGTGCGGAGGGTGCGGGGCGGGAGGTCCAGGGGCTTCTCGCCGAGCATTTCGCCCGTCTGCATGCGGCGCATCTGGTAGCCGACCACCTGGCGGGTGACTTCGACGGTTCCGAAGCAGAGGGTGGCGTCGCCCCAGGCGGATGAGCGGAGCCGTTCCACGATGGCGATGTCGGTTACGTCGCGGGCGGTTGTCGAGTAGTCGGGGTCGGCCGGTTCCACCAGCGCGACGGAGTCGTCCAAATCGAGGGTGTGCACGATGAACGAGTCGCCTTGGTGGATGTAGACCGCGCCCTCGTGGACGGTGGTGTGCGCGGACGCCTCGTCGACCGTCCCGAGGAGGCGTCCTGTGCCCAGCTCCACGACCTGGATGGGGTCGCCTCCCGCACCCCGGATATCGGCCAGGCTGGCGGCCCTGTCGCGACGTGTCCAGTACCAGCCGGCGGGACGGCGGCGGAGGAAGCCGCGGCGGACGAGGTCGGGCAGCAGGTCGGCGGTCGAGGGGCCGAAGAGGGGAAGGTCGTCCTCGGTGAGCGGCAGCTCGGACGCCGCGGCGCACAGGTGCGGTTCAAGGACGTACGGGTTGTCGGGGTCGAGCACGGTGGCCTCTACCGGCCTCCCGAAGATCGCCTCCGGGTGGTGGACGAGGAACGTGTCGAGCGGGTCGTCCCGGGCCACCAGAATCGACAGGGCCGCTTGGCCGGAGCGTCCGGCGCGCCCTGCCTGCTGCCAGAGGGACGCGCGGGTGCCGGGCCAGCCGCAGACGACGACGGCGTCCAGGCCGGAGACGTCCACACCGAGTTCCAGGGCGTTCGTGCTCGCCAGGCCGATGATCGAGCGGGAACGCAGAGCGGCTTCCAGTGCACGTCGTTCCTCGGGGAGGTAGCCGGCACGGTAGGCGGCGACCTGTTCCGCCAGGGCCGGGGTGACCTCGTGCAGGGCGCGCTTGGCGCTTAAGGCCACCGACTCTGCACCGCGCCTGGAGCGGACGAACGCGAGCGTTTGCACGCCCTCTACGACGAGGTCCGCCAGGAGGTCTCCCGCTTCGGCGGTGGCCGTACGACGGACAGGGGCACCGCGTTCGCCCCGCAGCTCGGTCAGTGGTGGCTCCCAGAGTGCGAATGTCGCCGGTCCGCGCGGGGAGGCATCGTCGTCGACGGCGACGACGTCCAGTCCGGTGAGGCGGGACGCCGTGGCGGCGGGCTCGGACGTCGTGGCCGAGGCCAAGATGAAGGTCGGGTCGGCGTGGTAACGGGCGCACAGCCGGCGCAGGCGGCGCAGGACGTGCGCGACGTGCGACCCGAAGACGCCGCGGTATCCGTGGGCCTCATCGATGACCACGTAGCGGAGGCGGCGCAGGAACGACGACCAGCGGGCGTGGCTCGGCAGGATCGACCGGTGCAGCATGTCCGGATTCGTCAGGACGTAGTTCGCGTGCTGCCGGACCCAGGTGCGTTCGTCCTGGGGCGTGTCACCGTCGTACGTCGCCGCTCGGACGCGGGTGAGGCGCAGCGAGCGCAGCGCGCGGAGCTGGTCGGCGGCGAGCGCCTTGGTGGGCGCCAGGTAGAGGATCGTCCCCTGGTGGCGAGGATTCTCGTCCCCGTCGTAGATCGCCTCGATGGCGGGCAGCAGGTACGCCAGGGACTTGCCGGAAGCCGTGCCGGTGGCCAGGATCACAGACCGTCCCGCGCGGGCGTGCTCGGCCGCGGCGGCCTGGTGCTCCCAGGGCGCCTCGATACCGGCCGCCGCCAGCCGCTCGACCAACAGTGGCGGCGACCAGGCGGGCCAGTCGGCACGACGGCCCTGACGTGCGGGAACGCTCTCCACATGGGTGATGCGTTCGCGCCTCGTGGGGTCGGCGAGCAGCCGGTCCAGGGGAGTTGAAGATCTTTGGGCGCCCATCAGGTTTTCAGTTTGCCAGCCGGGGCAAAACAACGGGAACGCCCCGGCGCCGGTGAGCCCGTACCCCTGCCCTGGCCACTGGATCAGCAGGTCAGACGGGATGGCGCGAACTTTCGCCCGTGTGGGCGATAACGTGCGTGTACCACGCCGGAGCGTGGTTGAATCACGGCGAAGTCTCGATGGCCGAACCCCGTCCGGGCGACCGGTGATCGAGATCGGATAGTGCTGCACGGCGCGTGGAGGATCTGTGGACCTGAAGGTGAACGACTACACCACCGACGATGGCCTCACCGTCATCAACGTGGAGGGTGAGATCGACGTCTACACGGCGCCGAAGCTTCGCGAGAAGCTCATCGACCTGGTCAACAAGGGCAAGTTCCATCTCCTGGTGGACATGGAGAAGGTGGAGTTCCTCGACTCCACCGGTCTCGGCGTGCTGGTCGGCGGGCTCAAGCGCGTGCGCGCGCACGACGGCTCGCTGGAGCTGGTGTGCACCCAGGAGCGCATCCTCAAGATCTTCCGGATCACGGGGCTGACCAAGGTCTTCGGCATCCACGACTCGATCGCCGAGGCCGAGGAGAAGCGCAAGGGCGCCAAGTAGCGGCCAGCAACTGAGATGTCGACCGTTGAACTCTCCTTCAGCGCGCTGCCCGTCCACGTCCGGACCGCCCGCCTGATCGTGACCGCCGTCGCACGCCGCAGCGGCGTCGCCGAAACCCTGCTGGACGAGGTCAGGCTCGCGGTGGGCGAGGCGTGCTCACGGGCCGTCGAGGCGCACCAGCGGCACTGCCCGGACGAACCCGTCCGCCTTGAACTGAGCGGTGCCGACCGGCGCTTCGAGGTGACCGTCAGCGACACCGTCCCCGGCGAGGACGAGGCAGGGGGCCTCCCCAAGGCCCCGGACGCTGAGGAGTTCGAGTACGGCCTCGGCGGTGAGGGCACCGCGGAGTTGGGGCTGGCCGTCATCGCCGGCCTCGCCGACGACGTGGAGATCGCCTCAACCCCCAAAGGGGTCCAGATACGGATGAGCTGGCCGGCCGAAGCAGAGGCGACCATCTGACGCGCGCACCCGCCCGAGCACCCCGAAGGCCCCGCCATCCCGGCGGGGCCTTCGTTTTGCATTGATGAACCCACTGCGCTCGCTCGCTGAGCGCGCCTGTGCGAGTGCGGCAGCGCTTGGCGATCTTCCCCGTGAGGCTGCCTCTGGCTTCGCCTCTCCGGTCAGGTCACGCGCTCGTGCGCGGGGCTGGGGCCTCCTGCGGAGGCGCTTCGGCGGCCGACTTCCTGGGCTGGGTGCTAGTGGGGGTTCGTGCGGGCGCTTAGGCCGTGTCCCGTGATCATGCGAGGGGACGGCGAGTCTCCAGGGGGCGGGGTCGGGACGGGATCCGGAGAAGCTG
>NZ_BMRO01000026.1:40502-66358 GCF_014648675.1 Actinomadura livida | reverse complement strand
CGGACCGGCTTTCCCTGACCCGCTGCGCGGGGGACCGGATTCCTCCCCGGCCTGAACACCGGAGCATCCTCCGGGAAGCCCGGTGACACGATGACGCTGCGATTCCACTGGTTCCTGCCCACCACCGGCGACGGCCGGTCCCTCGTCGGCGGCGGGCACAGCGTGCCCAAGGGCGTGGCGCTCCCCGCCGAGGACGCCGGCACCGCCGACCGTTTCCGCGAACCCGGCATCGACTACCTCGCCCAGGTCGCGCGCACCGCCGAGCAGCTCGGGTTCGAGGCCGTCCTCACCCCCACGGGCACCTGGTGCGAGGACGCCTGGCTCGTGACCGCGGCGCTCCTCCGCGAGACCCGGCGGCTGAAGTTCCTGGTCGCCTTCCGGCCCGGCCTGCTGTCCCCGACGCTCGCCGCCCAGATGGCCGCGACCTACCAGCGCCTCTCCGGCGGGCGGCTCGCGCTCAACGTCGTCACCGGCGGCGAGGCCGTCGAGCAGCGCCGCTTCGGCGACCACCTCGACCACGACGAGCGGTACGCCCGCACCGACGAGTTCCTGTCGGTGGTGCGGGGCGTCTGGGGCGGCGAGCCGTTCGACTTCACCGGCGAGCACTACCGGGTGGAGGGCGCCACCGTGCGGCAGGCGCCCGACCCCGTCCCGCGGATCTACTTCGGCGGCTCGTCCGGCGCCGCCGGGCCGGTCGCCGCCCGGCACGCCGACGTCTACCTGACCTGGGGCGAGCCGCCCGGCCAGGTCGCCGCCAAGATCGCCCACGTCCGCGAGCTGGCGGGGCGGGAGGGCCGCGGCGTGCGGTTCGGCATCCGGCTGCACACGCTCAGCCGCGACACGTCCGAGCAGGCGTGGGCCGAGGCGGCACGGCTGCTGGACGGCCTCGACCCCGCCGCCGTCGCCCAGGCGCAGCAGGCCCTCGCCGCCAGCGAGTCGGTCGGCCAGCAGCGGATGCGCACCCTGCACCAGCGCTACCGGGACGGCCAGGGCACGGGCGTCCGCGACCTGGAGATCCACCCCAACCTGTGGGCCGGGGTCGGCCTCGTCCGCGGCGGCGCCGGCACCGCCCTGGTCGGCAGCCACACCGAGGTCGCCGACCGGATCGAGGAGTACGCCGCGCTCGGCATCGAGGAGTTCATCCTCTCCGGCTACCCGCACATCGAGGAGGCGTACTGGTTCGGGGAGGGCGTCCTGCCCGAGCTCCGCCGCCGCGGCCAGGTCCCGCACCTGCGGGCCACGGGCTGAGGCACCGCCATGACGATGCTGGAACTCGATCTCCGCCGCGTCTACGGCGCGTACCCGACCGGGGTCGCCGTCGTCGCCGGGCTGGTGGCCGGCGAGCCGGTCGGCATCGCCGCCAGCTCGTTCGTCCCGGTGTCCCTGGACCCGCCGCTGGTGTCGGTGTGCGTGGCGCACTCGTCCACGACCTGGCCGCGGCTGCGCACGGTGCCGCGCATCGGCATCAGCGTGCTGGGCGCGCACCAGGAGGCCGCCGGGCGCCGGCTGGGCGCCCGGACGGGAGACCGCTTCGCCGGCGTCCCGTGGCGCTCGACCGCGAACGGCGGCGTGCTCATCCCCGGCGCCGCGGCCTGGTACGAGTGCGGCGTCGAACGGCACGTCCCGGCCGGAGACCACGACATCGTGATCTTCCGCGTCCACGACCTGGACGTGACGCCGGACGTCGCGCCGCTGGTCTTCCACGCCGGCGGCTTCCACCGGCTCGAACCCCCGCGGCCGCCATGTGACCGCGCCCCCGGCCCACCCGTAAACGGAGGCGCGCGTGGACGGGTGGGCCGGGCGGTGCACGAACGCGGCTCAGCGGCCGCCGGGTGCGCGGCGGTGCGGGCCGGGCGGGGTGAGGTACTCCTGGAGCTCGCGATGGCGGAACTGGTAGGTGGCGCCGCTGACGCGCAGCAGCCGCGCCTCGCACGCCCAGTCGAGGAACGTCCACAGCCGGAGCGGGAGCAGGCCGCGCGCGGCCGCCACGATCAGGCCGAGCATGGTGCGGCACCACGCGACCGCGCCGAACGCCAGGCCGAAGGCCACCCCGCCGGCGAGCGCGCACGCCAGCGACACCCGGACGTCCTGGTTCTGGACGAACACGAGGAACGCGGCGACCCCGCCAGTGAGGCCGAACGCGACGCCGAGCGTGGGGTTGCGGTGGAGGGCCTCGCGCGGGTGCGCCAGTTCCGTCTCCTTGCTCCAGCCACCGGTGGCGATCTTGAAGACGACGCCGAGCGCGAAGGCCAGCGCGAAGGCCCCCGCGACCCCCGCCACCAGGGGGAGCGGCCCAGCGCCGGCGAGCCGCAGCGGCGGCAGGCCGGTCAGCGCCCCGCACAGGCCGAAGCCGAGCAGCGTCACCGGCTCGGCCCGGACCGCCTCGGACACCGTCACCCGCTCGGTGCCCTGCCGCCCGGCGGCGGTCACCCCGATCACCGCGCCGAGCGCCGCGCCCCCGGCCGCGCCCGCGGCGACGGCGAAGACGGGACCGAAGACCTCGCCCCTCGTCAGCAGGAACCCGGCCAGCCCGCCGAGCACGCCGACCGGCCCGGCCGCCAGGACGCCGACGAGACCGCCCATCAGGCGCCGCCTGAGCGGGACGTCGCTCCGCCCGCCGGTGGCGGTCGGCCACGGTGAGAGCGACAGGCCGGTGGCGATGTCCACCCAGGAGACCATGAGCGCGAGCGTGAGCCATGCCCCGACGTCGGGCCCGTCCCGCAGGCTGCCGGGGCGGTCGACGGCAGAGCCCGTCCAGAACGCCAGCATGGCGAGGGTGGCGAGGGCCGCGCCGCACAGGGCGTGCAGCGCCAGGACCCGGCGCCGCCCGCCGAGCGGCCACAGCAGATGGGGGACGATGTCGATCCCCGTCAGCCCCGGCACCGGACGCTTCGTCCCGGCGGCGCAGTCCGCCTGCCAGCGCAGATGCCCGGCCAGGTTCTCCAGCCACGACCGCACCTGCTCGGGGCGGTACGGCGCCCCGTGGGCGGTGCGCGGCGCGAGCCGGGTCGCGGCGGGGACGTAGGCGTCCAGGAGCCGCCGGGCGATCGCGGCGGCGGCCTCGCCGGTGCCGTCGCCGGGCTCGGCGCGGAGCAGCTCGCGCGGGTCGGCGCCGGACTCCACCGCGGTCGCGAGCAGCAGCAGCCGCCACGGGGTCGCGAGGGCGATCTGCACGGCCGTCCCCGGCGGTCCGTCCAGCGCCGCGAGGACGGCGTCGCGGTGCGCCTCGCACGGATCGCCGTCCGGCCAGCGTGCGTGCAGGTACGCGTTGATCTGGTCGCGGGTCAGGTCGCGGAGGTGGATCCGCGTGGCGTCGTCGAGCCCGGCCCGTGCGGCGGCCAGCTCCCGGTGCCGGTCCGAGCGGCAGGTCACCACGACCGGCCCCGGACGGCGTCCGGAAAGGTCGCTGTAGAGGTTCAGCTCGGCCAGCAGGCCGATCGCCCGGCGCGGCGGGCCGGGGGACGGGTCGGGGTCCAGTTCGTCCAGGCCGTCGACCACCGGCAGGACCCGGCGGTCGCGCACCAGCCGCGTGGCGTCCTCGGCCGTGAGCCCGTACTCGTGCACCAGCCGTTCGGCCAGCCAGGTCTCGAACGGGCTGCCCAGCCGCCAGCGGGCCGCGTCCAGGAGCACGGGGACCATCGGCCGGCCGCCGGGGCGGCCGTCCGCCGCCACGATGGGCTCCACCAGCCGCAGCACCAGCTCGATCGCGAGGACGGTCTTCCCCGCGCCCGGGTCGCCCACGACCATCAGCCGCTGCGACGGCAGGCCGGCGAAGAAGCGGTCGATCGGGTGCGGGCCGTCCTCCGTTTCGCCGGGCGCGGCCGTCTCATCAAGCGCGGCCGTCTCATCAAGCGCGGCCGTCTCCTCAAGCGCGGCCGTCTCATCAAGCGCGGCCGTCTCATCATGTCCAGCGGCGTCCGGCCCGAACGAGATCTGCGCGACGGTGTAGCCGCCGAGCAGGCCCTTGCGCGTCCGGTCCTCCTCCCGGGCGACCCGCCGGGCGAGCAGCTCGACGGCCGGATCGGTCTCAGGGGCGCTCTCCGGTGGGGCGGGCACGCCCGGCTCCGGGAGGAGCGCCCGCTCCGCCGCGGGCCGCTGGGGCGGTGCGTCCGGGGCCAGGGCGGTCCTGGCGGATCGCCAGCGTTCCAGTTCCGCGGGGATCAGCTCGTCCGGATGGTCGCCGTAGCGGAGGCAGGCCGTGACGAACGCCTTCACGAAGTCCCACCGGGGGAGCCGGTCGGTCTGCCGCAGCACGTGCGAGGTCGTGCTCTTGGGCAGCGCGTCGACCTTGACCCCGTCCGGGGTGACCGTCTGGCCGCCGAGCGACCGGAGCCTGCTCAGCGGCGGCTCGCCCGCCCACCGCCTGAGCCGGACCAGCGACCCGACGAAGTCGGCGACGGTGTCCGCCTCCAGGGGGTCGGGCCGGTCCGGGCGGCCTCCGGTCACGTGCGGGCCGCCTTCACCAGCGACCACTCGAACCTCGCGCGGCCCCTCCGGGGCCAGCGGCCGTCCCGGCAGGTGCCCGTCAGCGTCTGGACGTGGCGCGACTCCATGAGGAAGTTGCGCGCCTCGTCGGACTCGACCAGTTCCCGCCCCACCGAGATGGGCACGAACCCGTGCCGGGGGATGAAGACCCACCGGCCGCGGTCCCAGTCGTAGGGGTCGAACCAGTGGTGCCGCACCGTGCCGGACACCTGGACCTCAGCCCCCGCCCGGGTAAGGACGAACGAGCCCTGGGAGCGCAGCAGGCTCATCCTGCTGACGTAGAAGAGCTCGGTTCCGATGAACGCGTTGATCGCCGCGTCCCAGTGGTCGCGCAGCCAGGTGGAGGCGCCGTCGTCCAGGAGCCGCGCCTCCCGCGCGAGCTGCTTCTCGAACCGGCGGTGGTTCTTCCGCTCGGCCTTCTTGATCACCTTGAACGAGCGCAGCCACCGCCGCGACAGCGTCCGGGAGGCGCCGGCGCCGTCCATGAAGTGGTCTAGGACGTCGGCCGCCATCGGGTAGGTGTCCCGGCTCTGGGTGACGATCGAGCGGAACAGCGCGGCCAGCTCCGGGACGGGACGGCCCGTCCGGCTCCGGAACCCCCGGATGAATCCTCGAAGGAGCATCGTCACCACGCCCGTCCGTCGGCGGGAGCCTGCCGACCGGGTCGGTGCGCGCGGTCAACCGCATACGCGGCGGAAATCCTCGTGGGGCACATAGCTCTTCCACTCGGCGGGGGTGAGGGAGCGGCCGGCGTTGGCGCAGGCCGCGCCAACAGGATCGGCCGGGCGTGCGACATTCCATAGTCTCGCGGTCCCGTCGCCGCTCACCGACGCCACGGCCGACCCGTCGGGGGCGTAGGCGACGTCGAGCACGGCGCGGGTGTGGCCGGTCAGCGGGGCGCCGATCTGGCGGTGGGTGGCCAGGTCCCACAGCCGGACGGTGTCGTCGTCGGAGCCGCTGGCGAGCGCCGTGTCGTCCGGGCTGAACGCGATCGCGTTGATCGCGCCGGTGTGGCCGGTCAGCGCGGCGCCGAGGGGGCGGCGGCCCGGGACGTCCCACAGCCGCACCGCCTGGTCGTCGGCGGTGACGGCCAGCGTCCGGCCGTCGTGGCTGAACGCGAGGTCGTCGACGAACCCGCCGGTGTGGACGGGCAGCGGCGCCCCGGTCTGCCGGCCGGTGGCCACGTCGAAGAGCCGCACGCGGCGCTCTCCGCCCGCGATGGCCAACGTGGAGCCGTCCGGGCTGAACGCCAGCGCCGAGACGCCCTCGGTGTGGCCGGGGACGCGGATCCGCCGCCCCGTCTCCCGGCGCGCCTCGACGTCCAGGAACAGGACCGACCCGCCATGCTCGACGGCGAGGAGCCGCCCGTCCGGGCTCAGCTCCGCCCTGCCGTGGGGCTTCTCTGTGAAGACGGGGGAGCCGCTCTGCTTCCGGCTCGCCACGTCCCATATCCGTACGGCGTCCGAGTCCGCCGTCAGGAGCGTGCGGCCCGCGGAACCGAAGCGGATCAGGGAGACGGCGCCCGCCGCGGACTCCAGCGGCTCGCCGGCGGGACGTCGCGTGGCCGCGTCCCAGAACCGGACGGCGGGGTCGCTCTCGCTCGGACCGCCGGTGGCCAGGATCCGCCCATCGGGGCTCACCGCCACGGTGGCCGATCCTGCCATCGGCCCACCGATCTGCTGATGCGCGGCCGAGTCCCCCAGTCGCACCACGCCGTCGTCGCCGGCGGCGGCGAAGAGCGCCCCGCGGGGGCTGAACTCCACCGCCCTGACGGCGAAGTCGGTGTCGCGCAGAGGGGCGCCCACCTGCTCGCGGCTGACGGGATCCCAGAGGCGGGTGCTTCCGTCGGCTCCGGCGGTGACGATCCTCGTACCGTCGGGGCTGAAGTCGACTCCGTACAGCGATGCCTTGCTGTCGGACTTCAGCGTTGCTCCATCCTGCCGGGCTTCGGCCACGTCCCACAGCCGGGCGGTGCCGTCCAGGCTCGCAGTGGCGAGGGTCGTGCCGTCCGGGCTGAAGGAGACGTCCGTGACGTTGTCGTCGTGCCCGGTCAGGGAATCACCGACCTGATCGTAGGTCGCTGTGTCCCAGAGCCGCGCGGTGTCGTCCGTGCTCGCGGTGGCCAGGCGCGTCCCGTCCGGGCTGAAGGCCACGGCGTTGACGGAGTGTTGGAGCTTGCGGTCGATGCTGCCCATGACGTCCCCGCGCGGCCGGCGGGTGTTCACGTCCCACAGCTGGACGGTCCCGTAGAGGCTTCCGGCCGCCAGCGTGCCGTCCGGGCCGAACGCGATGGCCGACACGGCACCCTCGCTCCGCAGCGGCGCTCCCACCTCCCGGTGGGTGGCCACGTCCCAGAACCGGACGCTGCCCAGGCACGCCGTGGCCAGCAGCCGGGCGTCGGGGCTGAACGCCACGGGCGGGTCGTTGCCGCATTCGCCCGGCTTGAAGGCGATCGGGGCGCCGAGCTGCCTGCGGGCGGCGGGGTCCCACAGCCGCACGGTCCTGTCGAAGCCGCCGGTCGCGATCATCCGCCCGTCCGGGCTGAACGCCAGCGACCGGACGAAGCCCTCGTGCCCGGCGAGGTGCCCGCGGCCGGTGCGCGCCGCCGTGGCGAGCAGCCGGTGCCGGGCCTCGGCGGTGGGCGCGATCTGCCACGCCGCCACGGCCAGCAGCGCGGAGAGCGCGGGGTCGCCCGCGACCTCGCTCTGCGCCGCGAGCTGCCGCGACAGCGCGAGCCTGCGCTGCTCGCCGGCCTGGTTCGCCGCCCGGACCGCCGCGCCGGCGGCCACGAGGGCGAGGACGGTCAGCACGGCCAGCCCGGAGACGACGAGCCGGCGGCGGCGCCCGGCCCGCCGCGCCGCCGCCGTGGACGCGGCGACGAAGCCCGTCACGGTGGGGCCGGGCGGGGGGAAGCTCGCGGGGTCGCGTTCCCAGCGGGGCCTGCTGTCGTCGAGCGCGAGCAGCCGCGCGCCCCGGTACAGGAACGCTTGATCCCGATGGTTCTCGTCCCACTCGGCGGCGTCCTCGATGAGCCGGTCGTAGACCGCCTGCGCGGTCAGGTCGGGGCCGAGCCACTGCCGGAGCGCCGGCCACGCCGTCAGCAGGACGTCGTGTGCGATCTCGGCGCCGTCCTCGTGCAGGGTGAGCAGGCGCCGGCCGGCGAACGCGGAGAGCAGCGCCGCGACCCGCTCCCGCCGCTCCGCCGTGTCCGCGGACGCGGCGGCGTTCAGCTCGGCCGTCGTCGCCTTGCGCCGCACGATCCGCCCGCCCGGCGTGATCAGGGTCATCCGCCGGTGCAGCCGGAGCGCGGTCTTGCGGTCCGCAGGCGGCAGGCCGTCCAGGACGGCGTCGGCCGTCCGCCGGACGGAGTCGTGGACCCGGCCCGTCTCCTCGTAGCCGCGGATGGTCAGCCGGCCGTCCTCGCGCCTCTCCCAGGTGTTGCGCAGCGCCTGCGAGAGCAGCGGCAGGGCGCCGGCCTCGAACCCGCCGTCGGCGCGCAGCTCGCCGAGGATGGTCTCCACCAGGCCCGGTTCGAGTTCCAGGCCCGCCGCGGCCGCGGGGCCCGTGATGGCCAGCCGGAGGTCGGACTCCGCCATCGGCTCGACGATGACCTGGCCGTCCTGGATGGCCTCGGCGAACTGCGGGTAGGCCGCGCACCGGTCCCAGTAGTCCGCGCGGACGCCGATGACGACCGCCGCGCCGGGCGGGCCCTCCGCCAGGGCGTGCAGCGCCCCGGCGAACGCCTGGCGCTCCGCCTCGTCGGTGACCAGCGTGAACAGCTCCTCGAACTGGTCGACCACCAGGACCATGCGGCCGCCTTCCGCGCGGACGCGGTGCGGCTCCTCCCGCAGCCTCCGGCGGAGTTCTTCGCGGCTCCCCCCGAACTCCCGCGCCCAGGCCGCGGCCAGCGCCTCGAACGGCCGCGCGGTCGGCGTGATCAGCAGGCGCGGCCAGTCCCGCGACCCGGCGACCCGCAGTCTCCCGTCGGCGAGCGCGGGCAGCAGGCCCGCCCGCAGCAGCGACGACTTGCCCACCCCGGAGGCGCCCGAGACCAGCAGGACCGATCCGCGCTCGCCCAGCCGCGGGGCCAGCCGGTCGAGGAGGGCGCGGGTGGTCCGCACGCGTCCGAAGAACAACTCCGACCGCTCGGTCTCGAACGGCGCCAGACCTTGGTACGGGCAGGCGTCCCCGTCCGGCGGCGCGTCGGGCGGTGCGGCGGTCCGCAGTCGGTGGCCGTCCCGCTCCGCGTCGCTCATGGCGTTCATTCTGAACAACCGCGGCCATGGTGATCAACGCGCCGGCGGGTCCCGCGGGCCGGGCGCGGCCCTCACCTGGGCGTCCGATCCCGTACGAATCCGTCCGACCGATTGCCGGAACGCCCGGGACGGGCTTTCGATTGATCCGGCGGGTCCCGCTCGGCCGGCACGAGCGGACAGGGCCCGGCGCACACGTCACGGGGGCGGGATGATGGAGACGACTGAGCTGAGGGTACGGAGCCGGGGGACGCTGTCCGTCCGGCTGCTGGGGCCGCTGGACGTCTCGGTGGACGGCATCCCCATCGTGCTGACGCCGGGCCGGCTGCGGACGCTGCTGGCCGTCCTGGCGCTGTCGGCGGGCCGGGCGGTGTCCATCGAGAGCCTGGCCGCCGTGGTGTGGGCGCGCGACGACCCGCCGCGCAACGTCCGGCGCAGCGTGCAGACCTACATCGCGCGGCTGAGGTGCGCGCTCGGCGACGACGCGATCTGCTCGGGGCCGGCGGGCTACGTCCTCGCCACCGACCCGGAACGCGTCGACGCCCTGATGTTCCTCAGGCTGCTGAGCATGGTCTCCGCCGCCCGGGACCCCGCCACCGAACGGGCGCGGCTCGGGGAGGCCCTGAGCCTGTGGCGCGGCCGCCCGTTCGACGGCGTGCCGTCGCCCTGGCTCGCGGAGTCGAAGGCGCCCTGGCTGGTCGAGCGGTACCTCACCGCGCTCGAATCCCGACTCGACCTCGACATCGCCGCCGGCAGGTACGCGGAACTCGTCGTGGAGTTGAGCGAGCTGACCGCCCGCCACCCGCTGCGCGAGTCGCTGTGGGCGCGGCTGCTCATCGTCCTCGGCCGGTCGGGGCGCCGCGCCGAGGCCCTGGCGCGCTACGAGACCATCCGCACGCGGATAGCCGGAGAGCTCGGCGTGGACCCGGACCCCACCCTGCAGCGCCTCCACGCCGACCTCCTGACGAGGTGCCCATAGCGGCCGATCCGGTCGCCGAGGCGGAAAATGCCGAATTCGGGCAAAGGGGGCACTTACCGAAACGCCGCGCTCCAGTCGGTGAATTAGGCTCCGGGGCCTGCGACAGTATTCGGATGCCCGAAGCGCGCGACCACGGCCCGCTGCCTCTTATTTTGGCACTTCTGACGATATTCACCGGTTTGGTGGACGCCTTTAGCTATATGGAGCTCGGCAGCGTATTCGTCGCGAATATAACGGGCAACATCATCTTTCTCGGGTTCGGGCTCGGTGGCGGCAGAGAGGTGACGGGTTCGGCCCTGGCGACCCTGTTCTTCTGCGCCGGGGCCGTGGTCGGGGGCCGCCTGGCCTTCACGAGGCTGACGCACCGCGGCCTCCTGCTGGGCGTGGCGCTGCTCGTCCAGACGGGGCCGCTCGTCGTCGCGGCCTTGATCGTGGAGAGGTACGGCCATGTCGGGTCGTTCGAGCGGAACGTGCTGATCGCCGTCCTGGCCGCGGCGATGGGGTGGCAGTTCGCGATCGTGCGCCGCGTCGACGTGCCCGATGTCCGGACGGTCGTGGTCACGACCACGCTCACCGCGCTGGTCGCCGACTCCGCGCAGACCAGGGCGCAGATCGTGCGCCGGATCCTGTCGGTCGGCTCCCTGCTGGCAGGGGCGGCGGCGGGTGCGCTGCTAAACCGGGGCATCTCGGTGGTGGCACCGCTGTGGACGGGCGTGGCGCTGCTGCTCCTGATCGCCCTGCTCAGCCTCCACGCCGCACGGCGGGCCGACGCCGGACGATGGGCCTGACCGCCGCGGATCGGCGCGGGCGGCCGCTCCCGGGTCACCCCTCGGCGAAGCCGGCGTCCGAGCCCCGCTCCTGTTCCTCGTCGGTCATCCGCATCCGGAAGAGGCGGTCGATGATCTTGCCGATGGCGAAGGTGACGATGAACGCGTAGAGGCCGACGGCGACCACGGCGACGAACTGCTTGCCCAGCACCGAGGCCGGACCGCCGTAGAACAGGCCGGCCGTTCCCGCGTCCCAGCCGGTGGCCAGGAACCCGAGCGCCAGGACGCCGACGATCCCGCCGGCGCCGTGGATCCCGGTGACGTCGAGCGTGTCGTCGTAGCCCGCGACGAGTTTCAGCTCCACCGCGTACGTGCACACCGCGGCGGCCAGGATCCCGATCACGAGGGCGCCCTCGACGGCGACGAACGCGCACGACGGGGTGATGGCCACGAGCCCGGCGAGCGCCCCGGAGGCCGAGCCGAGCCTGGTCAGGTGCCGGAAGCGCAGCCATTCGATGAGCCGCCACGTCAGCATCCCCGAGCAGCCCGCGAGCATCGTGCTGACGAAGGCGCGGGTCGCGAGCGCGCCGTCGGTCAGCGCCGAACCGGCGTTGAACCCGAACCAGCCGAACCACAGCAGCCCGAGCCCGAGCAGTACGAACGGGATATTGCCCGGCCGCGGGCCCTCCCTCCGCCGGAACGCGACTCCGGGCCCGAGCACCAGCGCCATGGCGAGGCCCGATATGCCGGAGTTCAGCTCGACGACCAGGCCGCCGGCGAAGTCCATCACGCCCCACTTGTTGATCCAGCCGGAACTGGCGAACACCCAGTGCGCGATGGGGAGGTACACGAGCGTCACCCACACGACCACGAAGAGGACCCATGGGCCGAACCGGGCGCGGCCCGCGATCGAGCCGCTGATCAGCGCGACGGTGATGATGGCGAACGTCAGCTGGAAGCAGGCGTAGATCTGCTCCGGGATGCGCCCCTGCAGCGCCTCCGGCGTGATGTTCCCGAGGCGCCAGTCGCCCCAGCCGATGAGCCCGGCGCCCCCGGCGTCCTTCCCGAACGCGATCCCGTAGCCGTAGAGGAACCACAGCACCGTCACCAGGCTGATGCTGATGAAGCTCATGTAGAGCATCGTCAGCATGTTCTTCGAGCGGACCATGCCGCCGTAGAAATAGGCGAGCCCCGGCGTCATGAGGAGCACCATCGCGGTACTCACCATCATCCAGGCGGAATCGCCGGTATTTAGACCGCTCGGCATATTTTGCACCTATCGGTTGATTCTGTGCTACCGAAGTGGGTGGAAGACCCGCCCCTATGCTTCGCTCCCCGCTCGCCGGGCAAACGCGATCTTTTGCGGTTTGGCCCTTTGTTGGGGAACGCAAGAATTTATGCGGCGGTCACCGGGGAACGGGGCCGGTGTCCCTTCCGTACCGCGGACGGATCCGGCGGCCCGCCGGTGGACCCGACCTCCGATGGGAGCATTCTTGGCGCCAGCATCGTCGCCCGGGGACGACCCGCGGGCCGGGGAGCGGACACCGGCGTCACCGGGGCCGGTGGACGCGGCACTCACGATCCCGCGGGGCGTGGCCCAGGTCGACTTCCAGTCCAGTTACTGGACCGGGCTCATCTTCGTCATCGCGCTGTTCGTCGGCGGCTGGCAGTTCGGCGTCTTCGGCCTGCTCGGCACCGTCACGGCCACGCTGACCGCCCACGTGCTCGGGGTCGCCTGGGACCGGGTCTCGATGGGGCTGGAAGGGTTCAACGGGACGCTCATCGGTGTCGGCCTCGTCCTCTACCTGGGCGCGAGCTGGATGACGGCGGCCCTGGTCATCGGCGCCGCGGTGGCAGGCAGCGTCCTCACCTCCGCCCTGAACACCGTGCTGAAGCCGTACGACCTGCCCACCTTCACCGCGCCGTTCTGCGTGGTCACGACCGTGGTGGTGATCGGGGCGCCGGCCTTCGAGCGGGTGTGGTCGGGGGCTCCCGACCTCCCCCCGCCGTCGGCCGCGGACCCGGGCACGGCGATGAGCTGGAGCGACTTCTGGCAGGGGTGGTTCAGCGGGATCGGCCAGGTGTTCTTCCAGGACGAGTGGTACGTGGGCCTGATCTTCCTGGCCGGGCTGGCGGTGGCGAGCCGCCTGGTCGCCGCCGCGGCGCTCGTGTCGAGCCTGATCGGGCTGCTGGTCGGCTGGTGGTTCGGGGCCCAGGCCGCGGACATCGGCGCCGGCCTGTACGGCTACAACGCCGTCCTCACCGGGATCGCGCTGACCGGGACGTTCATCCTGCTCTCCCGGGCGGGAGCCGTCTACGCCGCGATCGGGGCGGCGACCGCGGCCGGCCTGACGGCCGGCCTCAGCGTGCTGTTCGACGTGGTCGGCGGCCACACCCTGACCTGGCCGTTCGTGCTGGTCACCTGGGTGTTCCTGGCCGCCGTCCCGATTTTCTCCAGGATCCGGCGGGCCCCGTGACGGCCGGCCCGCCGTCCCGCGTCCCGGCGGTACCGGGCAGAGAGGAGCACAGATGAACCTGTCACCACGAGAGATCGACAAGCTGCTCATCTTCGTCGTCGCGGAGATGGCCCAGAAGCGCAAGGAGCGCGGGCTCAAGCTGAACCACGGCGAGACGGTGGCGCTGATCAGCTCAGCCATCGTGGAGGCCGCGCGGGACGGCAAGACCGTCGCCGACTGCATGGAGCTGGGCAAGCGGGTCGTCGGGCCGGACGACGTCATGCCCGGCGTGCGCGGGATGCTGAGCCTCATCCAGGTCGAGGCCGCGTTCGACGACGGGACCAAGCTGGTCTCGTGCCACGACCCCGTCGGCGGCGGCAAGTGACCGCAGCCCCTGGCGGGCGCCGCGCGGTGCTGCCGGTCGGCGGGCATGAGAGCGCCGGCGCGGGCGGCGTGCACGGCCCCGGACGGGAGCTGCGGACCGCACTGCGGGACCGGCCGCGCGCCGTCGCGGTGCCGATGACGCTGGGCCGCGACCCCGGTCTCGCGCCCGCCGCGGGGCAGACGCTCGCCTGGGCGGCGCGCGACCGGGCGCCCGGTGACCTGCTGCTCGCGGGGCCGCTGGGCACCGTGACGCATCTGGTCGGGTGGGTCCGGGCGGCGGTCATGCGCGTCCTGCGCGAGGGGGAGTTCGACGGCGCGGTGCTGCTGGTGGCGCCCGCGGCCGATCCCGAGGCGGACGCGGAACTGTTCAAGGTGGCGAGGCTGGTCTGGCGTTATCTGCCGGTGCGCTGGGTCGAGGTCGCCCTCACCGGCGGCGAGCCGGGGGTGGCCGAGGGCGTCGAGCGCTGCCGCCGGCTGGGGGCCGGTGAGGTCGCGCTGGTCCCCGCGTCGCTCGTCCCTCCGCCGGCGTTCCCCGGGACCGTCCCCGCCGCGGGGCCTCTGCTCGGGCGGGCGGCGCTCACGGCGCTGATCCGCGACCGCGCGGCCGAGGCGGAGCGGCGGTGGGACCGCGACGGCGACGACGGTCTCGCCGCGGCCGCGTCCCACGGGCACGGCCACACCCACACGCATGTCCACGACCATGCCGACACCCACGACCACGGCGGAGGACACGAGCGCCGCCGGAATGCCGCTTTTCCTGAAACGACCCAACAAAGGCTGGAGGAGGCGACCGCTCATGGCGGATGACGTCTACATCTTCGGGGACGGTCCGATCGAACTGAACGCCGGGCAGCGCAGGGAGACGCTGACCGTGCACAACACCGGGGACCGGGCCGTCCAGATCGGCTCCCATTTCCACTTCTTCGAGGTCAACCGGGCGCTGAGCTTCGACCGCGAGAAGGCGTTCGGGATGCGGCTCGACATCCCGTCCGGCACCGCCGTCCGCTTCGAGGCGGGCGACACCAAGGAGGTCGGCCTCGTCGAGTACGGCGGCGGGATGCGCATCGTCGGGTTCGGCGGCCTGCTCAACGGGAGCGTCCGGTCCCGGGTGGCGCGGGAGGACGCGTTCACCCGCCTGCACGACCTGGGCTACCTCGACGAGCCCGACGGCCGGGGGGACGGGGCCGGCAACGGTCACCGGGGCGGCGCGAAGCGCCGGGAACGCACGCACGCGGGCTCGTCCCGCTCGAAGAAAAAGGGATGACGACGATGACGACGATGTCGCGCGAGCAGTACGCGAGCATGTACGGGCCCACGGTCGGCGACCGGATCCGCCTCGGTGACACCAACCTGGTCGTGGAGGTGGAGAAGGACTACACCGAGGGCCACTACGGGGACGAGTGCCAGTACGGGGGCGGCAAGACGGCCAGGGACGGGATGTCCGCGGACCCGGCCTCGCTGAACGCGACCACGACCCTCGACACGGTCATCACCAACGCCGTGATCATCGACCCGATGCTGGGCGTCGTCAAAGGCGACATCGGGATCAAGAACGGCCGGATCGCGGGCGTCGGCAAGTCCGGCAACCCGCACACCCAGAACGGCGTGGACCGGCGGCTGATCATCGGACCGGGCACCGAGGTGATCTCCGGGGAGAACCTCATCGCCACCGCGGGCGCGATCGACGCGCACGTCCACTTCATCGCCCCGCAGCAGGCGCAGCACGCGCTCAGCAACGGCATCACCACGCTCCTCGGCGGCGGCACCGGCCCCGCCGACGGCACCCGCGGCACGACCTGCACGCCCGGGCCGTGGAACATCTCCCGCATCCTGCAGGCGTACGAGGACATCCCGGTCAACATCGCCGTCTACGGCAAGGGCAACGGGAGCATGCCCGGCCCCCTGGACGAGCAGCTGAAGGCGGGGGCGGCGGGGCTGAAGGTGCACGAGGACTGGGGGACGACCCCGGCCGTGATCGACTGCGCGCTGCGCGTCGCCGACGACCACGACGTCCAGGTCTCCATCCACACCGACACCCTGAACGAGGCGGGGTTCGTGGAGGACACGATCAGCGCCATCAACGGCCGGGCGATCCACACGTACCACTCCGAGGGCGCCGGCGGCGGCCACGCCCCCGACATCCTGCAGATTACCTCGGAGCCGAACGTGCTGCCGGCGTCGACCAACCCGACGCTGCCCTACACGGTGAACTCGGTGGACGAGCTGCTGGACATGACGATGGTCTGCCACCACCTCAGCTACGACGTCCCCGAGGACGTGTCGTTCGCCGAGAGCCGCGTCCGCGCCGAGACCATCGCGGCGGAGACCGTGCTCCACGACCTCGGCATCATCAGCATCATCAGCTCGGACTCGCAGGCCATGGGCCGGATCGGCGAGTCGGTCACCCGGGCCTTCCAGATCGCCCACCACTGCAAGGACCAGCGCGGCCCGCTGCCCGAGGACTCCTCGCGCAACGACAACCACCGCGTGCTGCGCTTCATGTCCAAGGTCACCATCAACCCGGCCCGCACCTGCGGCATGGCCGACGAGATCGGGTCGCTGGAGGACGGCAAGCTGGCCGACATCGTGCTGTGGCCGGTGCGCTCCTTCGGGGCGAAGCCGTTCATGGTCGTCAAGGGCGGGCTGATCAACTGGGCGCAGATGGGCGACCTGAACGCATCGCTGCCCACCCCGCAGCCGGTCTACCTGCGGCCGACGTACGGGGGGTTCGGCAAGGCGCTGCAGAAGACCTGCGTGACGTTCATGTCGGACGCGGCGATCGCCGAGAAGGTGCCCGAGCGGCTCGAACTGGAGCGGCTCATCCGGCCCGTGCGCCAGTGCCGCACCGTCGACAAGCGGCACATGAAGTACAACTCGACGGTCGCGGAGGTCAAGGTCGACCCGGAGACCTACCGGGTCACCGTGGACGGTGAGCCGGTCTCCATCAAGCCGGCCAGCAGCCTGCCGCTGAACCGGCTGCACTACATCGCATGACGCGTCCGGACACCGGAGGGCTCGAATCGCTGCTGGCGCACCTCCAGCTCACCGACTCGGGTTTTCCGAGCGGGCTCTACACCCTGTCGCACGGTCTTGAGGGGCACGTCCAGCTCGGCCTCGTCGGCGCCGGGAACCTGCGCGACCTGGTGTCGGACCTGGTGCGGGCCGCGGGGACCGCCGACGCGGCGGCGCTGGCGCTGGCGCACCGGGCGGTGGCCGCGGGCGACTGGGGCCGCCTCGCCGAGACCGACCGCAGGCTGCACGCGATCAAGCTGAGCGAGGAGCAGCGCAGGGCGTCGGTGCGGACCGGCCGGCAGGTCCTGGACTCGGCCGGTCCCGCGTTCGGCTCGGCCCCGGCGGCGCGGCTCGCGGAGCTCGTCGCCGCCGGGACGGCGCCCGGCAACCACGCCGTCGTCGTCGGGGCCGTGCACGCGGGGCTGGGGGTTCCCGTGGAGCGCGCCGTCGCGGGCGACCTGTTCGCGTTCGCCGCGAGCTGCTCCGCGGCGGCGGTCCGGCTCGGCCGGATCGACTTCCGGCGGGCGCAGGCGCTGCTGCGCGAGGTCCGGCCCGACCTCGTCCGGGCGGCGGGTGCCGCGCTGGCCGCCCGGGACCCGCGGGACCTGCACGCCACCCTGCCGGCCGCGGACGCGGTCTCCGCCGTGCACGAGCGGGCCGAGGCCCGGCTGTTCATCACCTGACCCGATCAACGCCCGGAGGAAGCATGGAACTGGAACAGGTCTACAAGATCGGCGTCGGCGGCCCGGTGGGGTCGGGCAAGACCGCCCTCATCGAGGCGCTGGTGCCCGTCCTGATCGCCCGGGGGCGCAGCCCCGGCGTCATCACCAACGACATCTACACGCAGGAGGACGCCGAGCAGGTCCGCCGCACGCTGGCGGGGACGCTGGACGCGGAGCGCGTCGTCGGCGTCGAGACCGGGGCGTGCCCGCACACCGCGGTCCGGGACGACCCCACGATGAACCTCGCGGCGGCGGCCGAGCTGCTCGACCGCTTCCCCGACATCGACATGCTGCTGTTCGAGAGCGGCGGCGACAACCTCACGCTCACCTTCAGCCCGGCGCTGGCAGACGTGTACGTGTTCGTCCTGGACACCGCCGAGGGGGAGAAGATGCCCCGCAAGCGCGGGCCGGGCACCACCGACTCCGACCTGCTGGTCATCAACAAGATCGACATCGCGCCGTACGTGCGGACCGACCTGTCGGTGATGGAGCGGGACGCGCGCATGGTGCGGGGGACGGGGCCGGTCGTGCTGACCGACTGCCTCACCGGAACGGGCGTCACCGAGGTCGCGGACTTCGTCCTCGAACGCCGGGAGGCGTTGTGCTCACCCGCGTGACCGCCCCGCCGGACACGCCGTCCGGGCCGGGCGCCGCCCCGGCCCGGACGGCGCCCGAGCGCTGCGCCCCCGGGTGGCTTCCCGCCGAGGTGTCGCGCCACCGGGCCGTGCCCGACACCCTGCCCGTCGGGTCCCCGGGCAAGGTCGGGGTCCTGGAGCTGGGGTTCGGGGCGTCCGGCGGCCGGACCGAGCTGACGTCCCACTTCCAGAAGGCGCCGCTGCACATCACCCGTCCCCTGTATCCGGACGCCGGCCTGCGCGGCATGCCGTACGTGATGTTCATGTCGTCCGGCGGGGGCGTCCTCCAGGGGGACCGGTACCGGATCGAACTCGACTGCGGGCCCGGGACGTCCGTCCACTTCGGCACCCAGACCGCCACGCGGCTCTACCGGATGGAACACGACTACGCCACGCAGACCGTCGAGCTGAGGGCCGCGCCCGGCAGCTACGTCGAGTACCTCCCCGAGACCACGATCCCGTTCGGGGATTCGCGCTTCTACCAGCGGACGGCCGTCACCGCCGCACCGGACGCGACCGTGGTACTGGGGGAGAAGCTGATGGCGGGACGACTCGCCCGCGACGAAAGGCACGCCTACACCGCCTACTGCGCGGACCTGGAGGTTCAGGACGCGGAGAGCAGGCTGCTGTTCGCCGATCCCATCAGGCTCGTCCCAGAGGAACACGACGTGAAAGGCCCAGCGGTCATGGGCGACCACGGGCTCATAGCGTCCTTGTATGTCGTCACCAGCGCGAAGCCTGCGCAGGATGTGGCCGACGCTATGCACGAGACCATCAGCGGTACGGGTCTGCAGGGCGGCGCGAGCCTCCTGCCAGGCGACTGCGGAGCGTGGGCCCGGATCCTCGGTGACCGCTCCCCGGAGGTGGAGGCCGCGTTCCACCGGACGTGGGACGCCGTCCGCCGGCTACTGCTGGGCGTGCCGGCGGTCGGCCGGTGCGGGCGGCAGGCGCTGCCGTGATAGGCCGCCTGCACCACCGCGAGCGAGCGGAGGCCGTCGCGCTCCACCCGCACCGGGGCAAGGCGCCGCCGCCCGGCTTGAAACCACGGGTCATCGCGGAGGTCGCGATGGGCGGCGCCCTCGGCGCGCTCGCCCGGCATGGCCTGACCCAGGCGATTCCGGCATCGGCGACGGGGTTCCCGTGGAACACCTTCACCGTCAACATGCTCGGCTGCCTCGCCATGGGCGTGCTGACCTCGTACCTGCTCGGCGGCCGCCCGCACCCGTGGGTGCGGCCGCTGGCCGTGACCGGCTACCTCGGCGGCTTCACCACGTTCTCGCACCTCATGGACGGCGTCTACACGCTGGGCGACCACGGCAGGCCGGCCCTGAGCGTCGCTTACCCGGTCGCCAGCGTGGTGCTCGGCTGGGCCGCGATCGCCGTGGGCCTGGTCCTAGGCCGCCGGATCCCGCGCCACGGCTCCCGGGAGGCGGGATGACGACGCTCGTCGTGGCGGTGCTGGTCCTCGCGGGCGGCGCCGTGGGGGCCGTTACCCGCTATGTGCTGGACGGCTATGTGAAGTCGGTCGCGGGCAAATCCCTCCCCTGGGGCACGTTCAGCGTCAACATGCTCGGTACCGCGGTTCTGGGCGGATTCCACGGGGCGGCCAGCGGAACCTACGTCGAGGCCCTGATGGGCACCGGCCTGGCCGGGGCGCTGACCACGTTCAGCACCTTCGAGCTCGACACCGTCCATCTCTTCCAGGACGGCAAGTACGGCAGGGCCGCCGTCAACGTCCTCGGCACCCTCCTCCTGGGATTCGGCGTGTTCATCGCCTTCCACGCGTTCCTCCGAGAACTCACCTGACGAGGACCACTTCCGGGGCGGCCAGCTCGTTGACGTCATCGACGAGGGCGCCGAGCGTGTGCGGGACCACGGCGAGCCGGCGCAGCTCCTCCCCGCGGCCCCGGCGGGTCAGCGACGCGATCCGCTCGTCCAGGGCGGCGAACTCGCCGGCCAGGTCGAGCGGGCTCCCGGCCGGGCCGTCCGGCGCGCGGCCCCCGGTCGCGGCGGCGCGCTCGATGCCGTCGGCGGCGCGGTCGAGGATGCGGGCGGCGGGGACGTCCCCGCCGAGGGGCTCCACGCCCGCCACCGCGACCAGGTGATCACGCAGATGCTCGGAGGCCCGGACGACCGCGTCCAGGCGGTCGAGCCGACCGGGATCGGGGGACGGCTCGTCCGCCAGCCGGGAGCGCAGGTCCGCGGCGCCGTCGATGGCCGCCGCCACGGCGACGAGCCGGTCGTGCGGCAGCCGGTCCGTCTGCCCGCCGGCCACCGCCGCGGCGGCACGGGCCAGTTCCGCGTCCGCCGACAGCAGCTCGGCGATCCGGGCGGGAACCTCCTGCGCCGCGCCCCTCGGCCACAGCAGCCGCGCCCCCAGCACCGCGATCGCGCCGCCCGCCGCGACCATGGCGATGCGCTGCAGGGCCACGTCCCAGCTGGACAGCCGGCTGAGATCCATCAGCATCATGATCAGCGGTGTGCTGCACACGGACCAGAGCGCGTAGCTCACCGACCGGACGGCGAAGCCCGCGGCGGCGAACACCGTCATGAGCGCGACGATGTGCGGCGGGCCGGGGGCCAGCGCCAGCAGGACCGCCGCGACCGCGGCTCCCGCGGCCCCGCCGCCGACCCGCTGCTCCACCCGGGTGAGCGTCTGCCGGAACGTGTCGCGGAGGCTGAGCAGCACCGTCACCGGCAGCCACTGCCCGTGCTGGAGGCGGAGCGCCGCGGAGACGGAGGCCGCCAGGGTCACCAGGACGGCGACGCGCGCGGTGTGCCGGAACAGCGCGGACCTGCCCCGCACCGCTCCGCCGAGCTTCGCCGCCCACCCGTCCGGCCGCACCCTCGGCCGGTGCGGACGGGCGCGGAGACCCAGCCGCAACCCGTCGCCCAGGATGTGCCAGGCGGAGTCCAGGGTGCTGTCGAGCCGGTGGATCGACCGGCCGACCTGCCCGGCCATCGCCGCCTCCACCGCTCCCGCACTGCCGTCCCGGCCGGGCACGTCCAGGGAGGGGAGTGCGCGCACCACCGCTCGGTCTCCCCGCTCCGCTCCGGGACGGGTCCTTGCCAGCGCCTCGGCCAGCAGCCGCGTCCGCTCCGCCAGCCCGGCGACCGCCTCCTCCGCGCCGGACCGCCACCCGCCCGGGACGCTCTCGGGCACGCGGCCCTGGGCGGTGAGCGCCGCCATCTGCGCATGCAGGCCGACGGTCGTCCAGAGCAGGCGGTGGAAGGCGTCGATGAGCCGCTTCGGCTGCGTGCTGCGCTGGTCTTCCTCTTCCCCGCTCAGGTAGAGGCGGGCGGTGGTCGACGCGTCCCGCAGGGCCGCGACCGCCCGCTTGTGACGGTGATCCCAGGCGGAGACCCGCTCGTCCGTCCGCGAGGGGTTCTCGAGTTCACCGCCCACGAAGTCCAGCAGCGCGGCGATCGCGTCGGCCGCGGCGCCCAGCGACCTGCCCAGCGGACGCAGCCGCCGGGCAGGCCACGGAACCAGCAGCAGCGCCGACAGCCACAGCCCGCCCAGGGCCATGAGCGCCATGTTCTCCAGCGGATGGCCCGGCGGCGGGCGGACCGCGGTGAGCAGCACGGCCAGCACCGCCGTCGGCCGCATCCACGACAGCGACACGGCCGCGGGGACGATCACCGCGATCGCCGCGACCACCGCCCAGCGGTGACCGGCCAGCAGCCCCCCGAGCGCACCGCCGATCGCGATGACCGCGACGGAGGTGCCCAGCGACCGGGCGCGGGCCCCGTACGGGCCGGTGGGCGCGGTGAAGGCCAGCAGGAAGGCGCCGATCCCCGCGAGCGTCGCCTGATCCAGCCGCCCGGTCACGAGACCGGCCAGCAGCGGCGCCCCGATCCCGAGGGCGGCCGCGAGCCCGTAGAAGGGCGCCGCCTCTTCCCTGATCCGCGTGAGCAGCCCGCCCATCCGCCCGGCGATCACGAGAGGTACCTACCGGCCTCCCGCCGCTCCAACCGCCCCGGACCCTAAACTCTCGGCACCCGCCGCAGAGGGGTCTTGCCGAAGCCGCCTTGCGGGCGGATCATGCAGGCAGCCGAGGAAGAGTCGGGGGCATGTTCCGCCGGGAGGCGCCCCATGAGCGAAACCCCCGAACCCACCGGCAAGGGTCCCGAAGACCAGGGCAGGGCACCCGTGGAAGGGACGGCGGAGGCCGCCGTCACCGGGACGTACGCGCTGGGGGTGAGCCGCCCCGACCTGCCGGTCACCGACCTGCCCACCCCGGAGGAGGTCTTCGGCGTCCGGCGGATCGGCCCCAAGGAGCTGGTCAAGTACGCGCTCGGCCCGAGCCTGATCGCGCTCGGCATCTCCATCGGCAGCGGCGAGTGGCTGCTTGGCCCGCAGGCCGTCGGCCAGTTCGGGTTCGAGGGCGTCGGCTGGATCATCCTCGTCTCGGCGCTCCTCCAGACCCTCTACAACATCGAGTGCTCGCGGTACGTGGTCGCGACCGGCGAGGCGCCGGTGGTGGGCTGGGGACGCGTCCCGCCCGGCTGGTTCCTGTGGGTGCCGATCTCGGTGTTCCTCATCCTGTTCGCGTTCATCGCCGGCGGCTGGGCCGCCTCCGCGGGGGAGGGGCTGTACGCCCTCGTCCACGCCGAGCTCCCGCCCGACGACGCCGAGGAACCGCGGCTCTGGGCGATCGCGCTGCTGGTCGTGGTGTTCCTGATGGCCGCCGCGGCCCGCCGCGTCTCCCGCACGCTGGAACTGGCCAACTGGGTCATGATCAGCATCATCCTGATCACGCTGCTCGTGCTGTGCGTCTTCCTGGTGCCGTTCGGCATCTGGTGGGACGGCATCACCGGCTTCGTCACCCCCGCCGCACCGCCGGAGGGCATCACCGCCACCCAGATCGGCGGGCTCGCCGGGTTCACCGCGCTGGCGTCCGGCCTCAACTGGTACGTGATGGGCCACTACCGGGACAAGGGCTACGGGATGGGGCACCGCGTCGGCTTCATCGCGGGCCTGCGCGGCCGCCGCGTCGAGATGCTGCCCAGCGGCGTGACGTTCCCCGACGACGAGAAGAACCGGGGCCTGTGGAAGCGCTGGTACCGGCTGCTGCTCACCGACATGTGGGCCGTCTTCTTCGCCGGCGCGATCATCGGCATGCTGCTGCCGACGATCCTGATGGCCCACGCGGTCGAGATCTCCGGCCAGGAGGTCACCCAGGAGAACGTGCCGACCTTCGTCGCCGGCGCCCTGGACGCCGAGTACGGCCGCTGGCTGTTCTACATCGCGCTGATCCTGGGCGTGCTGATCCTGTTCACCACCCAGCTCGGCATCTTCGAGGCGATGGTCCGCGTCACCACCGACGCCGCGCACGCCACCAGCCCCCGCCTGCGCACCCTCCTCGAAGGTGACCCGCGGCGCTTCTACTACCCGTTCATGCTGCTGCTACTGGTGATCATCGGCGTCATCCTGCACCTCGCGCTGCCGGTCAGCCTGGTGCAGTGGTCGGCGAACATGTCCAACCTGGGCGCGCTGCTCTTCCCGTTCATGCTCATGTACCTGAACAGCAGACTCCCGCGCCCGGCCCGTCCCCGCCCCTGGCACTACGTCATCCTGCTGCTGAACTTCCTGTTCTTCGGCTTCTTCTTCCTCAACTTCATAGCCGACTTCATAGGCGACCCCCTCGTCACCTTCTGACCCGAACCACCGCAGACCCCGCCCGCCCACCCGGGCGGGCGGCTACCCCCAGCCGTGGACGGTGAAGGGTTCGCCGCGGGTTATCGCGGCGAGGACCAGGGCGCAGTGGGGGATCACGTCGTCGGGCGGGGACGCCGGGTCGATCCACAGGGCCTCGGACGCCTTGTCCGGTTCGGCGGCGTGCGGCTCGCCCTCCCAGTGGTCGAAGCGGAACCAGAAGTCGCTGATCGCGTGGCAGGGGCCGGGCAGTGTCCGGGCGGTCCGGTGCATGACGTGGACGAACTGTGCGTCCTCCCGCCGCAGCCGGACCCCGGCCTCTTCCGCGGCCTCGCGAATGGCGGCCGTGAGAACGTCCTCGCCGGGCTCGATCCGTCCCGCCGGCGGGGCGAGCCACCCGTCGCGGTACCCGGTGCCGGCGCGGCGCAGCATCATGACCTTGCCGTCCTCGCGCCGCAGCAGCACATGGGGCGCGACGAAGGAGCCGTACCAGCCGCCGGACGGCGGGTCCGCGACCTCCCGGCCCGACACGAACCCGAGCCTTCCGGCCATGTGCCGTTCGGCCTGCTCGGTCCCGCCCGCGAGATCGAGCATGGGCGCCGCCGCGGCCAGCATCACGTCGGTCAGTTCGTCGAGGACGTCGAACCGGTCCTTGTGGACGCCCTTGCGCGGGTTCCCGCCGGTCATCCCGAGGTAGGCCTCGGCGACCTCACCGACCTCCTCGGCGATCTTCAACACCAGCGTCTGCGTCGTCACGTCGGCCAGGTAGCCGTGCCGGATGCGGGCGGCATCGTCCCAGAAACCACGGCAGGGCTCAGCACTCTCGAAGTCGGCCACCAACCGACCCTAAAGCCCGCAACGGCACCCGACCCCGTTTTCTCGAACCTCTGGTCGAGGCGTCGGACGGGGAGGAACTCGGCACTCCTGGATCTACCTCGGCTTATGGGGGTTGTTTGTGCGGGTGGGCTAAAAAGTGGCCGGCGGATGCTCTGTTGCGGGCATTGGCGGCGGCTCGGGCGGGGCTTACTGTGGCGCGACCCGGGTTCGCAGGAGGCCTGCCGTGGTCCACCGCCTTTCTCAGTTCTCGCGCGGCCTTACCGCCGCCTGCCTCGCGGGGGCGGCGCTGAGCGTCGTGCCCGCCGGGGCCGCTCACGCCGCTCCGCTCGCCGAAGACCGGGTCACGGTCGCCGTGGCCGGTTCGCCTGCCTACGACCTGGCGGGAGAACTGTCCTCAGGTGCCATTGCCGTCCTCGACAACGTCGCCACGTACGAGACCGACAAAATCCAGGGAACCGGCACGCTCCCCGGTGCCAACGGCGGGACGGCGAACGTCTCTTTCCAGATCGCCCGCAACCTCTTCGGGCTGAAAGGCGACTTCACCCTCAAGGACCCCGGTGCGGACGTGGAGATCTCCGCCAAGATCAACGGCGGGGTCGCGGTCCCGGGCCAGGCGACGGTGAAGTGGGAGGGGAACGGCACGGTCCGGCGCGGTGGCTCCTCCGCCACCCGGCCGGTCACGTTCACGGTCGAGGACCGGCGGCCCGACCCGGGTGACCACGCCATCCGCATCACCCACGCCGGGCAGGCCAGGAACGCCATCCTCCGCCTGCCCGACGACTACGACGGCACCCCGCGGCCGGTGCTGTTCCACTTCCCCGGGCTGCTGGAGTCGCCCGGTGCCGCCGAGTACTTCGGCCGCATGGCCGACTACGCGCAGACCCGCGGCTTCATCATGATCACGCCGGAGCACCACGGCATCGGCTGGACGGGCGTCCCGGGCGGGGCGTCCTCCGCCGACGTGGACGACCCCGGCTTCGTCGACCGGCTCCAGGACATCCTCGTCGAGCGCTTCAACGCCGATCCCAGCCGCCTGTACGCCTCGGGCATGAGCAACGGCGGCTTCTTCACCCACCGGATGGCCTGCGAGAACGACCGGTTCGCCGCCTACGCCGCCGTCGCCGGCCAGCTGACCGGCACCGCGACGTGCAGCCCGGGACGGCGTGTCCCGATCCTCATGATCCACGGCGACGGCGACTTCGTCGTTCCCTACTCGACGGTGCAGCCGGCGCTCGACTTCTGGACGCGGCACAACGCCTGCGGCACCAGGGCCGTCGCCACGCGGCTGCCCGACATCGCCCCCGACGACAACACCACCGTCGTCCGCCACGACCACCCGGACTGCGCGGCCGACGGGCCCGTGATCCTCTACCAGGTCGAGGGCGGCGGCCACAACTGGCCCGGCGGCATCCCGTTCCTCGGCCCGTTCCTGGGCGGGACGACCTACGACATCGAAGCCAACACCGTGATCTGGGACTTCGTCTCGCAGTACCGCCTCCCCTGAGGGACGCTCAGGACGTCGCGCGCCGCCGCACGTGCAGCATGCGGAAGACGGTCGCGGTGAGATGGCGGCGCAGCGTCTCGTCGTCCAGGCCGGCCAGCCGCGGGTCCAGGCCGGCGACCATCAGGGCGCCGCTGACCATGGCGCTGTTCACCAGCGTCTCGGC
>NZ_BMRO01000026.1:0-40492 GCF_014648675.1 Actinomadura livida | reverse complement strand
CAGCACGGCCTCGATGCGCTCCTCCAGCCCGCGCAGCGGCGGCCGGCTCCGGACGAGCCGGCCCACCTGCGGATCGGTCATGATCATGGCGAACAGCCCGCGGTGCCGCACCACGAGGTCGACCACGCCCTCCAGCGCGACGCGGAGCCGGTCGTTGCGGCGCCGCTGCGCCTCCGCCGCGTCCGCCACGGCCTCCAGCTCCGCCAGCGCGGGCGCGATCACGGCCTCGACGATGTCCTCTTTGGAGTGGAACTGGTGGTAGACGGCGGCCTTGGTCACGCCGAGCTCGTCCGCGATCATCTGCAGCGAGGTGCCGCTGACCCCGTGCCGCATGAACAGGTCCAGGGCGGCCGCCAGCAGCCGGCTCCGAGCCGTTCCCACCGCACACCCCCTGTCCGCCCCGCCGGGAGCGCCGCCCCAAGGACCACGCAGCCTATCCATGGCGGGGACGGTCAGAACACCGTTCCAACGTCCTCGGCGACGAGTTCGTCGGTGGCCCGCTCGGCCACGGCGGCGATGGTCATGGACGGGTTGCAGGCCGCGGTGGTGCCGGGCATGAGCGCCCCGTCCAGGACGTAGAGGCCGCGGTGGCCGAGGACCCGCCCGGCCAGGTCGCAGACCACGCCCATCGAGGCGCCGCCGAGGGGATGCCAGGTGGACGGCACGATCGCGTTGGTGTCGAGGAGAAGCGAGGCCGGCCCGGTGATCTTGCGGGCGCGCTCGTGGAGCCGGTCGTACAGGGGGCCGTCGCCGCCGCGGGGCCAGCGCAGGACGGCGTCGTCCTTCCGCGCGTCGTAGACGAAGCGCCCGCGGCCCTGGCTGACGCCGTAGCCGACGAGCATCGTGGAGCGCAGGTTGACGGGCAGCGGCGGGAGGGACGCCTGGATGACGGTGTTCGCGGTGGCCGGGTCGTCCCACTCCTTGCTGCCGTAGACGACCGGGCCGCCCTGCGGGACGCCGAAGTCGTCGCCGAAGTCGGTCCAGACGTAGATCCGGTCGCCGTTGGTGCCCCAGTTGGTGCCCAGGCCATCGGGCATGTCCGGAATCTGGCCCTTGCCGGCCGCGCGCATCAGCAGCTTCGTGGTGTTGGCGGTGCCGGCCGCCATGACCAGGGCCCCGGCCGTGATGATCTTCTGCTCCAGGACGGTCCCATCGGTGCTGATCCGGTCGACGTGGACCTGCCAGCGGCCGTCCGCCGCCATGGCCACGTCGGTGACGTTGTGCTGGGTCGCGACCGTCACGAGGCCGGTGGCCTGGGCGGCCGCGATGTAGGTGACGTCGACCGAATGCTTGCCGCCGTTGTTCACGCCCAGGGAGCAGTCACCGTTGGTGTAGGCCGGCTTCATCTCGCCCTTGAGCTCGCGCAACGCGAAGGACCAGTCGATCGGCATCGGGATCTTCGACACCTCGTAGCCGGCGCGCTCGGCGTTGCGGGCGAAGACGCGGGACGGCCGGTAGGTGTCGCCGGCGATCAGCTCGTCCGGCGCGGTCTCCAGCTTGAGCATGCGCGCGACCCGCGGGTAGTGCACCCGGTCCATCCGGGCGAAGTCGAGCCCTCCGGGCATGGTCGCGTTGAAGACGTCCTCCGTCGGCTGGAGCGTCATCCCCTGGTACACCAGCGAGCCGCCGCCGACGCCCGCGGCGCACATGATGTTCATCCCGTCGCCCTTCACCAGTTCCAGGAGGCCGGTGTACGGGTCGTGGACGGGCATCGGGACACCGAACAGCTCCGGGTCGAGCCCCATCCACATCACGCGCTTGTCCGGGCTGGTGGCGCGCGGGAACGTCTCGGCGTTCGGGCCGGTGGGCCACCAGATGCCCCGTTCGAGGACGAGCGACGGCACCCCCGCCTGCGCGAACCGCAGCGCCGCGACCCCGCCCCCGAACCCCGACCCGACGATCACGAGGCGGTGCTCCTCGCGGGTCACCGGCACCCGCCTGCGTGCACCCGCGTGGGCCCGCGGCGCTCCGAGCACGGTGAGCCCGGCGGCCGCCGTGGCCCCGGTGAGCAGCGAGCGGCGGCTGATCTCGACCATGGCACTCCAAACCTCGGGGGACCCGCGAGCCCGGCGCACGAGCCCGCGACGACGGACCCGCAACCTGAAAGCGGTTACTTACCGGCGCGACCCCGAGGTTAATGATCAAGCGCCGCGTTGTCTAGCCGTTCGGCTAGCTTTTTCATAGCCGAACGGCTAGCACTCCCGGCGTTGCCGGCGGACGCTCCCGACGGCGCTCAGCGGGTGGTCGTCAGCCCGCCGGTGACGGCGATGATCTCGCCCACGGTGTAACCGGAGTCCGCGTCGGAGGCCAGGTACACGTACGCCGGCGCCACCTCCTCGGGCTGCGCCACGCGTTCCATCGGGCCCTCGCTGCCGAGCTGGGCGAGGCCGTCCTGCGGCATGTTCTGGTCGGCGATGTTGAGGACGGTCCAGGTGGGGCCCGGCGCCACCACGTTCGCGCGGATGCCGTCCTTGGCCAGGTGGGAGGCGATCGACTTGGTGAAGTTGACCAGCGCGGCCTTGCTGGCCGCGTAGTCGATCATCGTGTCGCTGCCCTTGAGCGCCTCTTCCGAAGCGGTCGCGATGACGGCGTCTCCCGCCTTCAGATGCGGGCGCGCCGCCTGCACGAGGTGGAAGTACGCGTAGGTGTTCACCTTGAAGGACCGGTCCCAGTCCTCGAAGGAGAGCTGCGACAGGTCCAACTGGCTGTTCAGGTGGGCGGCGTTGTTGACCAGGATGTTCAGCTGGCCCAGTTCCCGCACCGTCCGCTCGACGATCTCGCGGCAGAACGACGCGTCGGCCAGGTCGCCGGCCAGCAGCAGGCATGTGCGGCCTGCGGCCTCCACCGCGCGGCGGGTCTCGTCGGCGTCCTTCTGCTCCTCGGGCAGGTACGCGATGGCGACGTCGGCGCCCTCGCGCGCGTAGATCACCGCCACCGCCCTGCCGATGCCCGAGTCGCCACCCGTGATCAGCGCCACCTTGCCGCGGAGCTTGTCCGCCGCGCGGTAGCGTTCCGCCTGGTAGCGCGGCCGCGGCTCGACGTCCTGCTCGATACCGGGCGGCTGCTGGCGCTGCTTGGGGTAGGGCGGTGCCGGTTCCGAGAGGGACTGCGGATCGGTACCCGGGTCGTGCTGCATTTGCGACAACCTCCTGCGCTCGTCGCGAATTCGATCTCGTCGCTACCCGTGCCCAGGTTCCCGTGCGACCGCGCACCAAACAAAAAGGAATTCGGCCTGGAAAAACGAAGTGCGCAAATCCCGAATCCGAGTTCGGCGGCCGCCGGTCAGCGCCCCTTCGGCGGGAGCAGCCGCATCAGCTCGACGGCGGTTTCCTTGGCCTTGCCTGCGACGTCTGTTCCCTTGCCGGGCACACGGTAGGTGACCTGGGCTACGAGCACGCCGTCCCGGACGATGATGTGGGCCTCGGTGTAGTTGGACTCGTGCCGGACGTCGATCATGCTCAACTCGCCGATTCCGGCCGGCTCGCCTTTGTCCGGCGCTCGGCCGTCGTAGAAGTCCCGCACTTCAATGGACTCTTTCTCGGCTGTCAGCGCCCCCGAAGGGCGGTAGGCGCTCAAGCTCAACTGGGTGCGGTCGTCGGCACTGGTCCAGTCGCACTGCACCTCCCCATAGAAGATCGCCTGCGAGACCGGGGCGCGCGACTCGGGCACCAGTTGCGCGGCCTTTGCGGGCGGAAACCAGATGCAGAGATCCGCCAGCGGCGTCCGCTGCGGGACGAGTTCGCCGCCGTCCGACCGGGCGGCGGCCATGACCACCAGGAACGGCGCACACAGGAACACCGAAAGGAGAAGTGCTCCCATCAGCAGCCCGCTCTCGCGACGGTTCAGCCTCATGCCAGCTTCTCCGTCACCGCGCGCAGAACGTCACCGGCCTGCCGCCCGGCCTCGTCCGCCGAGGCCGCTCGCGCACTGTGCAGCGCGACGATCACCAGGTACCCCTTCACCTGCGTCCTTCCCTGGGCGGTGAAGCCCCAGCCGTCCTGCCAGGCCACGGTGTAGGCGTCGCCGTCGCGCAGCATGGTCGGCCTGCGCCCGGCGTCCCGCGTCGCCTTCAAGGTCTCCTCGTACGACCGCTCGGCATAGGAGCGCGACCACGAGCCGATGTGAAAGTCGATCCAAGTGCCGCTCTCAGAGGTCGAATCGGTGCTCCATCGGCAGGCCGCGGGATGGCCGTAACTGTGGGGACTCCCTTCCGGCAGCACCCGGGCGACGGCGTCCCGGGGGATCTGGTCGCAGGCGACGACCGCGTCGGGGGACCCGCCCCCGCCGGTCTCCGCGACGATCCACGCCACCGGCCCGACCAGGCTCACGACGGGGAGCGCGATCGCCGTCACCCGCACCCAGGGGCGCAGCCGCCGCCAGGGGAGAGGGGCCCGGTCGATCGGCGGCGGCGTCCCGCCGCAGGCCGCCAGGTGCTGCCCCTGCATGAACGCGACGGCGTCCTGCACCTGCCGGCCGTTCGGGTGCTGGAGGACGATCCGGCCCCCGTCCGTCAGCCGGAGCACGACGTGCGTGCGGCGGCCCCGCTTCTGGACGCCGAGCCACGCGATCGCCGCCCAGGGCACGAACTGCCGCCGCAACTGGACCGAGAAGACCGCGTGGCAGCGGATCCCGTCCGCGGCGACCACCGTCGGCGGCCGCACCCGCGCGGCGAACCCGCCGACCACGATGGGGGCGAGCGGGAACAGCGACACCAAGGGGATCAGGAGCACCCGGGGGACGAGGAGGGCGTACGCCACGACGCCTCCGGCCAGCAGCAGGCCGGCGAGCCCCCACGACCGGCGCTGCGCCGCGCCCGGCCCGAACTCGACGGGCTCCGGCCCGGCCGCCACTCCGCTCGCATGCATGATGAGCATTATTGGCCACTCGCCAACCATGTCGGCCGAATTGTCCCGCGTACCGGTCACCGCGTACCCGCACCCGGCGGCGCCGCGTCCCGGTGCCACGGTTCATGATCGTCCATGGACCACGACTCGCGACCGAGAGAGCATCGGTCATCCCCCGGGAGTCATGATGGACGATTCGAAACCGCGCCCGTGGTCGGTCGACCGGCTGCCGCGACTGGCCCCGCGCATCGTGGACGAGTTCCGGCGGCAGGTGCCGTTCTACGCGCTCCAGCCGCCGGAGATCATGGACGGCCCGGTGCGGCTGGCCGTCGAGGCGAACCTGTGGATGGTCGTCCGCACGCTCCAGGAGCGCCGCGCGCCGAACGCCGAGGAGCTGGCGGAGATCATCGAGTGGTCGGCGCGGCGGGCCGAGGAGGGGGTGCCGCTGGAGGCGGCCCTGGAGGCCTACCACCTGGCGATCGAGGTGTGCTGGCGGGCGGCGGCCGAGGAGGCCGGGCCGGCCGACGCCGGCGCCCTCCAGGACTTCGGGCTGCACCTGCTCGGCTACCTGCGCTCGGTCGTGCCCGCCGTGACGCTCGCGCACGTCCAGGAGCAGCAGCAGCTCTACGGCGAGCGGCGGGAGGCTCGGCACGCCCTGGTCACCGCACTGCTGAACGGCGACGACGCGCGCGGCCCGGCGGCCCGTGCGGGGGTCGCGCTCGCCGCGGAGTACACGGTGGTCGTGCTGCGGCTGGGCGGCGCGGCCCCGGAGCCGGGCGACGTCCGGCCGCTGCTGCGGGCGCTGGAGACCGCGCTGAACGCGCACGTCCAGTCGCACGTCCCGGCCTCGTTCGACGAGAACGGCGGCACGATCCTGCTGCCGGGGAGCGCGGAGCACCGTCTCGCGGACCTGGTCGCGCTGCTCGGCGCGGCGGCGGAGCGGCCCGCGACCGCCGCCCACGCGGCGGCCGGGGCGCCGGCGGAGATCCCGGCCGCCGCCGACGAGGCCCGCGAGGTCGCCGCGCTGGTCGTCCGGCTGCGCCGCCCGCCCGGCCTGTACCGGCTGGAGGACGTCCTGCTGGAGTACCAGCTGTCCCGGCCGGGGCACGGGCTGGCCAAGCTCGCGGCCCAGCTCGACGGGATCCGGGACCGGCCCGACCTGATGGAGACGCTGCGGGCCGTGGCCGTCCACGGCGACAACCGGCGGCAGGCGGCGCTCGAACTGCACAGCGCGTACCACCGGAAGGTCGACCTCGGCCGCATCGCCTCGGCCGGCCACTCCCAGGGCGGCGCGGGCGCGATCAACGCGGCGGTCGACCCCCGGGTCGACACGGCCCTCGCGATCCAGCCCGGCCCGCTCGCCGACCCCGACCTGATCGACGAGCCGACCTTCTACGCGGCCGGTGAGAAGGACAGCATCGTCTTCCCGTTCCTGGTGCGGAACTTCTACAACGACTCGGACCACATCCCGGCCGTGTACGGCGAACTGCGCGGCGCCGACCACTTCACCCCGGTCGGGAACGGCGGCGGGTTCCGCGGCCCGACCACCGCCTGGCTCCGCCACTGGCTGATGGACGACCCGGACGCCCGGACCGAGTTCTTCGGCCCGTCCTGCGGCTTCTGCTCCGACCCGAAGTGGTCGGACTGGCGCCGCAACGCCGAGGCCCTCCAGATCCCCGGCTGACGGCCCCCCGCCCGGCGGGGCATCCCGCCGGGCGGGACCATGCGTGAACTCCGGTCGCGCCGCGCCGGCGCCAAGCGGGGTCCCGCCTGGACCGCCCGGCGTCCTGGTGCCACCCGTCCACCGAGTTGGACGCCGTGCCGTTCGAGGCCCTGGTGCGCCTTCAGATCGGCGGGCCCGGCGGCGTGTGCGGGTAGTCGGGGGAGCGGCGCTGGAACGACAGGACGGCGGGGTTCTGGACGACGCCGTCGCGGATCTCGATGGCGGTCCGGATGGTCTTGTCGGCGTCCCAGGCGGCGGGGCCCGAGAGAACCTTCGACAGGTGCGGTATCAGGGCCTGGCTGATCTCCCAGGTCGCGGAGTCCCACAGGTAGGAGGGGCTGTGGTCGACGCCGTAGTGGTGGACGTTGTGGCCGACGACGAACATGGGGTCGGTGAACGTGGTCGGCCGGGCCCATTCGAAACCCATTCCCGCGTCGCAGGAGACGTCGACGATGAGGGTGCCGGGCGAGAAGAGCGGCAGGTCGTCGTTCGCGGCGAACATCAGCGGGGCGCCGGTGTCCTGCAGGACGCAGTTGACGACGATGTCGTGCCGGGCCAGGAACGCGGCCATCGCGATGGGGCCGTCATCGGTGAGGGCGAGGGTGCGCGCGGGGTCCTCGGGATCACGGTCGAGATGGACGATCTGTGCCGAGTGGATGGGCGAGCCGACGGCGCTGACGCCCCGGTGGGTCAGGACATGGACATCGTGGATGCCGTGGGCGTTGAGGGCCGTCACCGCGCCCCGTGCCGTCGCCCCGAAACTGATGACGGCGGCGCGGCGCCGCCGGCCGTAGGCGCCGGTGGAGCCGGTGAGGGCGAGGGCGTGCAGGACCGAGCAGTAGCCGGCGAGCTCGTTGTTCTTGTGGAAGACGTGCAGGTTGAATCCGCCGTCCGGCGTCCAGTGGTTCATCGCCTCGAACGCGATCAGTGTGAGCCGTCCGTCGATGGCGGCCTGGGTGAGCTCATGGTCCTGGACGCAGTGCGGCCAGCCCCAGAGAATCTGACCGGGGCGCAGTTCCCTGAGGTCGTGCGGCAGCGGTTTGAGCAGGAGGATGATGTCGCACTGGGCGATGAGCCGGTCGCGGGGGAGCAGCCCGGCGACCTGGGGAGCGAGTTCCTCGTCCGGAATGCCGAACCTCTCGCCGTAGCCGTGTTCGAGGTAGATGCGCGACCGCAGGCCAGGGTCGATCCGCCGGAGGTGCAGCGGATGTATCGGCTGCCGGTGCTCGTTCTCCTTGGCCGTCCGCGCCAGGACGCCGAGGCGCAGCCCGGGCCCGGGGTTCCGCGCGGCGATGGCGCCGGAACGATGAGACTCGTGCAAGTCCGACAAGGTGTCCCCTCTCGGGGGGTGAAGCCGGTGGGGCGAGTCAGCCTCAGGGCTGGATGTCGCGGTTCCCCGGCTCTTCGGACCCTACTTCAGACCCCTCCGGGGCCGTCCTCGCAACCGCACGGGGCCGCCCTCAGGCCAGCGCGCGGTTCCGGTCGCTTTCGAAGGACAGGCGGGCCGGACAGCCCGAACGCCAGGGCCGCCAGGGCGGCCGACAGCATCGCGATCGTCGGGGTCGTCATCACCTCCCTGACCTGCCGCCGGAACCTCGGGTGCGCGCGCCGCGGAGGGGGAGCGTCCTTCACCGGCGCCTTCGGGCCGGGCTCGTCGCCGTGCGGGGCGGTGTCCGGCGGGTCGAAGAACATCCCGAACCCGGTCGCCAGGCTGGAGGCGAGCGTGGCGACGGCCCAGCACAGGACGACGACGGTGAGGATGCGGGTGCGGCGGTACCGGTCGGTGAGGTAGCCGGCCAGTGGCGTTCAGCGTGATCGCGGCCAGCGCCGCGCCCAGGGGGAGCATTCCGGCGGCGGTGTCGCGGAAGCCCCATTCGTCCTGGATGAAGGGGAGCACGCCGGGGAGCATCTGGTGCTCGAAACGGTCGATGAATCCCGCCGTGGCGATGACCGCCCGCGGGCATGGTGATCAGGCACCTGGCGCCGCATTCGGGCCGGTAGATCACCATCCGAGCGAATAGTGGCCTATTTGCACTCGGAGTGCAATAGTTGTGCCATGACGGGATGCGAACGGAGCGGGCGGCGATGACCGCACGACTCGCCGCCGGAGGACGGTGCAGACTCGACGCCGGGGAGGCGCTCGTCATCGACGCGCGGCCTCCGGAATGCCGCTACTGGGGGGTTCACTTGGCGAACCGATGGGGACAGTCACTCGATCACCGGGCCCGGCGGACCGGCGGGGTGAGCTAGATGCCGCGAGGGCCGAACCGCCTCACCGCCGCTGCACTCACCGCCGCCCTCCTCACCGCCGCCCTCCTCACCGGGGCGTGCTCGTCCGGGTCAGGCGGCGGGGCCGGAGGAACGACCACCGAGCCGTCGCGGCATTCGGCGGACCCGTCCCCCTGGGAGACGACGGCGCCCGCGGCCGTGGGCCTGGACGCGGGGAAGCTCGCGCGCGTCGCGGCACAGGCCGAGAAGGGCAAGTCGGACTGCCTGGCCGTCGTGCGCCATGGGCGGCTGGCCGGCGAATGGAATTTCGGGGGAGACCGGGACACCCGGCGGCCGGTCTGGTCCGTCACGAAGTCGTTCACCAGCGTCCTGGTCGGGATCGCCCAGGACGACGGCGTGCTTAGCCTGGACGACAAGGCGGCGAAATGGATCGGCGAGTGGAAGGGGACCCCGGCGGAGGCGGTGACGGTCCGCGACCTGCTGAGCAACGACTCCGGCCGGGAATGGACCTTCAAGACCGACTACCAGGAGCTGCTCGCGGCCCAGGACCGAACGAAATTCGCCATCGGCCTGAGGCAGCAGCACGAACCCGGCACGGTATGGGCGTACAACAACTCCGCGATCCAGACATTGCAGCACGTGCTGCGGGAGGCCACCGGAAAGGACGTCTCCCAGTACGCCGAGGAACGCGTCTTCGTCCCGCTGGGCATGAAGGACACCACCATGAGCCCGGACGGGGCCGGTAACACGCAGACCTTCATGGGGATGAACTCCACCTGCCGGGACCTGGCGAGATTCGGGCAGATGATGCTCGACAAAGGCATGTGGCGCGGCCGGAGGATCGTGTCCGCCGACTATGTCCAGGCGGCCACCGGCCGGTCGTCGACGAAGCTGAACGCGGCCTACGGATACCTGTGGTGGCTCAACCGGCGCGGCGTCGTCCGCGGTCCGGTCGCGGCGACCGACCTCGGCGGCGCGCGGAGCTCCGCGGCGGCGCGGGGGCAGCTCGTGCCGGGCGCGCCGCCCCGCCTGTACTGGGCGCTGGGGCTCGGCAACCAGCTCATCCAGGTCGATCCGGTGTCCAAGACCGTCGTGGTGCGGATCGGGGCGACCGAACCGCGGCCGAAGCCGCCGACGTTCGGCCCGGCCGAGGCCGCCAGGGTCGTCACCGAGGCCGTCGTCCGGTAACCCCGCGGGGAGTAGGCGGAGCCCGGCGCGCCTCCCTGCGCTCCGCCTACGACGAGTCGGAGTTCATCGTGCGCGACATCGGTGTGCGTACGCGGGCCGGAAGGCCCATGGGACGGGCGGCCGGTCAGGCGGGGATCAGCGCGCGGAGCAGGTCGCGCAAGCAGCGCCGCCTGTCCTCCAGGCTGAGCCGCCGCAGGTGGTACCAGGAGCCCCAGCTGACGGCGGCGTCCACGATGTCCGGAAGCAGCGGGTCCCGCCCGGCGAACTCGGCCGCGAACACCTCGCGGAGCATGTGCCGCAGCCACTCGTCGCCCTCGTTGATCAGCTTGGCCACCACCCCCGAGGCGGAGGCGGCGATGGCGACGCGCCGGACCGGCGTCATGGTCTCGTAGACGCGTTCGAGCCGGCCGGCGAACCGGTCGATGCGCTCGGGAAGCGGGAGGCCGGGGTCGATCGGCTCGATCGCGGCGAGCAGCCGCTCGGCCTGGCGCTGCCCGGCCGCCACGTACAGCTCGTCCAGATCGGCGAAGTGGACGAACACGCTGCGGCGGGACACCCCGGCTCTGGCGGCGATGTCGGCGGCGGTCGGGACCCGGCCGCGTTCTCGCAGCAGATCGAGGAGGGCCTCGGTGATCGCTCGCCGGGTCTGCTCCGGACGACGCGAAGGCTGAGTTGCGCGGGCCGTCCCCATGACACGGCAAGTAGACCAGCCTCCAATGACCGGTGCAAGCGCGCGTCCTTAGCCAGGGATCACCTCTCCCTGGCCTGGCCGGTGCGAGGAGTGGACACTGGGGACAGTGATCACCCGCCCACGCTCGGGGCGACCACCTCGCTCACTGGACGCAGCCCCCCACCAGGGAGAACCAATGCCCATCACATCCACGCTGGTATTAGTTCACGGTTTCTGGCACGGCTCCTGGTGCTGGAGCGAAGTCATCCCACGAGTGGTGGCCGCCGGTCGTCCGGCCGTCGCGGTGGACATGGCGGGGCACGGGCTGTACGCCCGCCGTCCCCGGTGGTTCACCGAACAGCCCTACGACCCCGAGGCGGTCGGCCCGGAGGTCTCGCCCGTCGCGGATGTGAGTCTCGACGATGCGGCGGAGTTGCTGACCTCGCAGATCAAGCGGATCGGCGGCGGCGAGCCGGTCACGGTGGTCGCCCATAGCGCGGCCGGCCCCGTACTGACGCGAGTGGCGCAGCAGGCACCGGAACTGGTGGCGCACGCGGCGTACCTTTCTGCGTACATGCCGGCATCCGACGTGCCGGCCGCGGCGTACACGCGGATGCCCGAGGCCGCCGGTGACCAGGTGGCGCCATTGCTGCGGGGCGACCCGTCCCAGATCGGCGCGCTGCGGCTGGACTTCGCGACGGACGACGCGGTCTACCGGCAGCGGCTCTACGAGGCGTTCTACGCGGACGTGGACCCGGCCCTCGCCGACGCCGCCACCGGCCTCCTGACGCCCGACGGCCCGATGGGCATCATGCTCGGCACCACCACGCTGACCCGAGACGGCTGGGGTTCGGTGCGGCGCACGTACCTCACCTGCACAAAGGACAGGGCGATCGGTCCGGCCCTGCAGGCCAGGTTCATCGCCGAGGCCGACGCGGCCTTCCCGGACCACCCGATCTCCGTCGTCCCACTCGACGCCTCCCACTCGCCGTTCCTCTCGATGCCCGACGAACTGGCCGACATCATCACCTCCCTCGGCTGACACGGTCGACGCGTAGGCGGTCCACCGAACCCCAGCCCGGACTTTCGCGCGCTGTGATGCACATCACCCGCTTCTGAGTAGTCACTACTCAGGCGGGTGTCCGGAGTGCGAAGGGACCATGCGGAGCGAGACCAAAGCGGTGCGGGGTGTCGTGCCGCACGATGGGAGGGGAAGGAAAGATGAACAAGCTCCAGATCGGTGATCTTGCACCGGAGGACGCCGATGTCGTCGAACTCGGCGACGACGACCTCGACCTCATCGTCGGCGCGATGGCCCCTGGCTCGGGCTTCGTCTGCTCCGTGACCAGCGGAGACGCGATCGGCAAGCCCGCGGAGGAGTGCTTCCGGGTCTAGCGTCCGACTCGAACCGGCGTGGCGCGCACCGGCGGGGATCGACCGGGCGCGCCACGGCCTTTGCGAAGTGGCCTTGGAGCTCTCACATGCTTTTGATCATCAGTAGTCCCGACGACGCCGCCACCATTGATTTCGTACGCCCCAAGGTGGAAGCGCGCGGAATCCCGGTGCTCTGGTGGGACGAGGATCAGTACCCGGCGCACAGCCGGCTGACCGTCGAGATAGACGACGGCGGATGCCGGCAGATCCTGAAACACCGCGGCCGGACGTACGACCTGGCAGAGGTCACCGCTGTCTGGGATCGTCGCCCCAGCCCGATCCAGGTCGGTGACCTGGTGACCGATGAGGACTACCGGGCGCATGCCGATCTGGTCGCCGGCCGCTTCCGCGACGGCTTCTGGGAACTGCTGCCGGCGCGCTGGATGCCGGCCAAGCCCACTCGGGCGCTGTGGGCCGACAACAAGCTGCTTCACCTCGCCAAGGCCGCCGAACTCGGCTTCACCGTGCCGCAGACCCTCTTCACCAACGATCCGGACGAGCTGATCCCCGCCTGGAACCGCGCCGGCGGGCAACTCATCAGCAAAGCGCTGACGTACAAGGACTTCTGGGTCTACGGCGAGCAGCACCTCATCTACACCACCCAGGTGCAGCGGCGTCACCTCGCCGGCCGGCACCGGATCCAGCACGCGCCGGTGATCCTCCAACCCAACATCGCCAAGGCCGCCGAACTGCGGGTGACCGTGGTGGGCGACCAGATCTTCGCCGCCGAGATCGATTCGCAGTCCTCCCGGCTGACCGCGCAGGACTGGCGGCGGTACGACGACAACACGGTCGGCTACCGTGCCGTCAAGCTTCCCGGCGAGGTGGCCGGGCGCTGCCTGGACTTCATTTCCGCACTCGGGCTGAACTTCGGGGCCATCGACCTCATCCGCCGCAAGGACGGAGAGTACGTCTTCCTCGAGGTGAACGTGAACGGGCAGTGGGGCTGGATCGAAACTCTCACCGGACTGCCGATCAGCGACGCGATCGCCGATTGGCTGACCGCCGACGAACCCGTCACCCCGGACGCGACCAAGGAGACAGCGCCGTGACCACCCGATCGGCATCGACAGCAGTCGCCGAAGCCGCCGCCGAAGCCGGCGTGGACGCTGAATTCGGCGCTGATCTGGTCAGCGCGGTGGCGCTGCTGCGCCGACTGCCCCGGCACCGGGACCAGGTCGGCGACGCCAGGCGGATGGTCGCCGACTGGTCCTCCGCCCACCCGCGGCGCCGACCCGAACTCGTCGTCGATTCTCCGCCGGGAGACCTGCGGGTCGGCTACGACCTGGTGCTCGCCCACCCGGAGGGCGGGAGCGTCGCCCTCACCGGGCAGACCGAAGACGGGGTTCCGTGGTCGATCGAGTACTCCACCCACTTCGCGGCCAACCGGCTGCTCAGCGTGAATGAGCGCTCGCTTTCGGTCCCCTCCGCGCTGTTCACGATCCGTGCCCTCAACCGGCGGGACCCCACCCTGCACCGGCAACTCGTCGACTACTGCCTCCTGTGGGACCAGGTGTTCGACGAGGACGAGGCGGCGACCGCCCAAGAGCTGGCGGCGGCCGCTGACACGTTCCGCCGCGGCCGTGGCCTGCACAGCCGGGCGGCCACCCTCGAATGGCTGGCCGACGTCGGTCTCTCCGAACGGGCCTTCGCCACCCACATCGAGTTCGTCGCCCGCATCGAGCGGTTCCGGCGGAACTTCAAGGCCGAGCACGCGGCCGGCCACCTGCGGGCCCACCTTGCCGACTTCGACCGGGTCGACGCGGTCTGGGTGCGGGCGGCCGATTCGAAGGCACTGGACGACTTCGCGGCGGCGCGCACCCCGGCCGACCTTCTCACCTGTCCCGGTCGGCGCACCGGGGACACCCGGCAGGTCGGAGAGGTTCAGCTCACCATGGACCGGCGCTGGGCGCTGGACCTGCCCGCACCGCTGCGCTCCCTCGCGGCGGGGGAGCTCGCCGGGCCGGTGCCGGAGGCAGGACAGGTCATTCTCGGTGGCGTGCGGGGACGGGAAGCCGCCACCGAGGCGGATCCGGCGGCGCTGGCCCGCGCCGGCGAAGCGGCGCTGACCGAGTGGCTCGCCGAGCAGCGGGCCAAGGCGGAGATCCGGTGGCACTGGTTGTGATCCGCCGGTTGCGGCCACGTCGCCGCGTACCGCTGCGGATGCAACTCTCCGCGGCGGACTGCGCGGCCGCCTGCCTGGCCATGGTGCTGAGCTCCCACGGCCGGCGCACCTCCGTCATCGAGGCACGGCGGCATCTCCCCTCGGACCGGGACGGCGCCTCCGCCCGCGAGCTGATCGGTGCAGGGAAGCACTTCGGGCTGGAGCTGCGCGCGTTTGCCGCGCCGGCGGCCGGCATCGCCCGGCTGCCGGGCCCGCTCATCGCCCACTGGGGGCAGAACCACTTCGTCGTCGTCGAGGACGTCCGCGACACGGAGGTGAGCATCGCCGACCCGGCCAAGGGCCGGCGCCGGCTGAGCCCTGCCGAGTTCAAGGCCGGCTACAGCGGTGTCGTACTCGCCGGGAAACCCGCCGGGAAGCTGCCCCGCGGCTCCGACTCGACCTGGGGGACCGCCGCCCGGCTGCTCACCGGCGTGCTCGGCGACCGGCGGCTGATCGCCGCCCTGGTGGCCGCGTCCCTCGTGGTGCAACTGTTCCCGCTGCTGGTGGCGGGGGTCACCCGGGCGGTGGTCGACGGGACGACCAGCGGAAGCCTCGCGGACATGCTGCTCCCGCTCGCCGCGGCGGCGGGCGTCGCCTGGCTGGTCTTCACGGTCGTGAGCTGGCTGCGATCGGTGCTGCTGATCCAGCTGCAGACCGGCGTGGCGGCCCGCCTGATGCGCCGGCTCGTCCAGCACACCTTCACCCTGCCCTTCCGCTTCTTCGACCAGCGTGGCTCCGGTGACCTGCTCACCCGCCTGTCCACCGCCTCGACGCTGCGCGACCTGCTGACGGAGCGGTCCCTCGCGTTCGGCATCGACTGCCTCACCGGACTGGGATACCTGGTGGTCCTGCTCGCGGTCGCCTCCCCGCCGATCGCGGTCGCCGCCACCGCCGTCGCGGCCCTGCAGGTGCTCATCGCGCTGCTGGCCGGGCGGGCGAGCATCCAGCGCGTACGCGAATCGCTGAACGCCCAGGCGCTGACGCAGAACACCCTGGTGGAAAGCCTCGGCGGGGTGGAAACGGTGATCGCCTGCGGGGCGGAGGAGGCCACCGTAGCCCGCTGGCGGGACCGCCATGACCGGGAGCTGGCGGCCGCCCGGCGGCGCGACCTGTTCCTCTCCGGAGTCCAGGCGCTCACCACCGCGGCCCAGACCGGCCTGACCGTCGGGCTGCTGCTCATCGTCGCCTACCAGCTGCCCGGCCCGACGCAGCTCGGTGAGCTGCTCGCCTTCGCCGCGCTGGCCGGTGCCGCGCTGGCGCCGCTGGGGTCGCTGCTCACCACCGTCCAGCAACTGCATGCCGCGATCGCCCACCTGGAACGCCTCGGCGACATCATGGACACGCCATCGGCCCCGGCGGGCCGGGTGGAGCTGCCCGGCGGCCTGCGCGGCCGCATCGAGGTGCGCGACGCGTACTTCGGCTACCACCCCTCCCGCCCGGTCCTGCGCGACATCACCCTGCGGATCGAACCGGGGCAGCGCGTCGCGATCGTCGGGCCGACCGGTTCCGGCAAGACCACCCTCGGCCGCCTCCTGCTCGGCCTGCTCGAACCCACCGGCGGGCGGATCAGTTACGACGGGGTGCCGCTGGACCTGCTCGACCGCCGGCGGCTGCGCCGGCAGATGGGGATCGTCACCCAGCAGCCGTTCCTCTTCGAGGGCACGATCGCCGACAACATCACCGCAGGGAAGGACCACTGCACCACCGAGCAGATCCAGGCAGCGGTACGGGTGGCCGCGCTCACCGAGGACATCGCGGCCATGCCGATGGGGCTGCACACCGCCGTCGGTGAGGGCGGCTCACAGGTCTCCGGCGGCCAGCGGCAGCGGATCGCGCTGGCCCGTGCCGTGGTGCACCAGCCCAGCGTTCTCCTGCTCGACGAGCCGACATCGAGCCTGGACGCCCGTACCGAGGCGATGATCCAGGCGGGACTCACGGCGCTCGGCTGCACGCAGGTGGTGATCGCACATCGGCTCTCCACGATCCGGCACGCCGACCTCATCGTCGTCATCGACCGGGGGACGATCGTGGAGCAGGGCACCCACGACTCCCTGGTCTCCCGGGACGGCCGCTACGCGCGGCTCGTCCGCGAACAGCAGGTCGAGCGGGACCCGGCGATCAGCGGCCCATGAGGCCGTCCTCGGCGAGCGCCGCCGCCAGCTCCGTGCGGCGGTGGATGCCGAGCTTGTCGTACGTCCGCTGGAGATGGTTCTCGACCGTCCGGGGGGACACCGACAACGTCCGCGCGATCGTCGCGTTGTCCATCCCGCCCGCCGCCAGCTCGCTGACCTGCTGTTCCCGGCGGGTCAGCGGCGGTGCCTGTTTCGGTGCGGGCAGCCACTCCGGCCAGGCGCCCCGGTGCTCGCCGAGCAGCCGCCGGGTGCGGCGAGCCAGGGCGTTCACTTCCCGGCCGCCGTTGAACGTCGCCCCGGTGGCGGCGGCCTCCAATGCGAAGCCGCGATATCCGCGCTGCTCGAAGGCGGCGCTGACGCGGTTCATCCCGCGGAGATCCCGCTGAGCCAGCGCGGTGGCGTGCTCGGCGAGCAGGGTGAACAGTTCCCCGTCGGCGCTCTCCGCGATCCGCCGAAGCCGGGCGGCCGTGGCCGAGGAGGGGTTGAGCCGCATGTCGACATGGAGGAACTCGGTGGCCATCAACACGTTGCCCACGGCCAGGGCCTCCGCCGCCCGGCGGCGCAGGACCACGCCGGCGCCAACGCGGTCCCCGGATATCACCAGCGTCCACACCTCACCGAAGGCGCCGTAGTCGGCCGCCGACGGGTCGGCGCCGGCCGTACCGAGCCGGTCCAGCAGTTCACGGGCCTCATCGACGAGGCCGAGATCCGCGGCGACGCCGGCACTGATCGCCAGTACGGTCTCCCGGAACCGGAATCTCGGATGGCCGTCGGTCAGCGCGCGGGCTTCCCGCAACCACGCCGCGGCCTGCTCGGGCCGCCCCTGATAGTAGGCGCAGATCCCACCGGCCAGAGCGACAAGGCCCACCCCGGCGGGCGAACCGTGCTCGACCGCGTCTTGGTAGTAACGCCGCACCGTCTCGGCCGCCCGCGCCACCGCACCGGTCATGACCAGCGCGTGGACGTGGCAGGCCTGCGTCATCGCCCGCATCATCGGCCACGCGCCGGAGAATCCGGTCGGCGCCGCGGTCAGTTCCACGATCGCCTGCGCCGGACGGCCGGTGAAGAGCAGCAGCTGCGGCCGCAATGGTGCGATCGCGCCGGCCAGGACCGGATCGTCCGGGGGGTGGTGCAGCAGGCGTGCCACCATCTCGGTCGCCGCGTCGGCCCGGCCGTCGAAGACCGCGACGAGCGCTTCGGCGGCCAGCAGGTCACCGGAGCAGTCCGCCGGTAGCGCGGCCCCGGCCTCGGTGAGGACCTCGAAGGCCCGTCGCCGGTCACGGAAGCCCCAGAAGAGGTTGACCGCCCGGAGAGCCGCCACGTTCGCCCGCGAAGCCGGGTCGGTCAGCTCCCGGGCCGCCTCGGCCAGCCACTTCTCCGCCTCGACGTACTCGCCCCGGGCGACCAGCACCCGGCCGAGCCGCCAGACCCCGGCCGGTGTGGGGACCTGGCGGGCCAGATGTTCCGCCAAGGCCGCATCCCGGTCGCGCAGAGCCTCGTCGGCCGCCGCCAGCACCTCGTCGTCGGGTACGTCCAACCGGGCGGCCAGTCGCCACTGCACGGTACGGATCCGATCGTCCGGCCGGCATGCCGTCACCGCGGTGGCGAGGTCGGTGCGGATCCGCCGGATCCGCAACGCTCCGGTGCGGGCGATGACCGTGTGGGCGTGCAGCGGGTGGGTCACCCGGAGCAGGGGGACACGTGCGGACTGGTCGAGCCGGATGAGTCGGTGGTCCTCCAGCCGTTCGAGCATCGGCACCGGGACGAGTCGCTCGATCACCTCCAGCGGGGCCGAGTCGGCGACGGCCACGTAGCGCAGTGCGTCCAGCTCCTCGGGCGAGAGCGCTTCGAGCGCCGCTGCCGCGGTGTCACTGGGATGGGCGTCGCCGACCACTCCACCACGCCAGGTCATGACGCCTTCCCGCGTCACCAGGGCGTCGTCGTCCACGGCACCGCAGAGCACCTCGCGCAGGAACAGCGGGTTACCGCCGGTGATCCGCCACAGCCCGTCCAGGGTGAGCCCGTCCGCGGGAGCCCCGAAGACCGCCTCGACCAGGTCCTTCGTCTGCGGCCCGCCGAGCGGGGCGAGGTCGACCCGGGACCATCGGCCCCAGCTCCGCAGTGCCTCGACCGGTGGCGCCGCGGCGGCCTCGGTCCGGACGGCCGCCAGCACTCGCGCGCCGACGTGGACGACCAGCTTCTGGACGACCGCTGCCGACTCTTCGTCCAGCCAGCTCGCGTCATCGATGGCGATGACGATCGTGCGTCCCCTCGCGGCCCTGAGCAGGGCGGCGGCAACGGTGTCGGCGAGCTCCATCGAGTCGCCCGGCGAGCCGCTCGGCTCCGGGAGGAGCTGGCGGACGGCTCCGAACGGGAGGTCACGGTCCGCCGGTGTGCAGGTGATCCGCGCGGTGTGGCATGAGCTGACGGCGCAGCGGTGCAGAACGGCCTCGACGACGCGGCTCTTGCCCACCCCGGTGTCACCGGCGAGCAGCACCCCGTGCTGGCCGTCGGCGAGGAGCGACCGGAGAATCGCCTCCACATCCGGGCCCCGCCCGGTCAACGGCCACCGTCGCCGGACGTGATGGGCGCTGATCGTCGTCGTCAGATCGGGCATGGGGGCATCGGCCGTCCGTAACGTGTCGGCGAAGACCCGAAGGCCCGCCGCCCACCGTTTCTCACATCTGGTTCTCTCCCGTCGCCGGGACCAAACGCAGGAAGTGTATCCGAAGCCCGTCTGACCTGCGGCTCCGGCTCGATCACCCGATCGGCGGTGCGCTTGCGGTGATGCTTTCGGCGTGCACCCGGCCCGGCATCGGTGTCAGGTCCGAGGACGCCGACTCGCCGGTCGCCTCCAGCACGCCGAGCAGGAATCGGAGTTCGGCCAGCGCGCGGCGGCCGGTGCCGCTGATCGCGCCGAGGGCCTCGGTGACGCGCTCTGGCGACCCGGTGAGGTACTGCGCTGCTCCGGACTGCACCACCATCGCGGTCACATGGTGGGTCACCACGTCGTGCATCTCCCGGGCCAGGCGGCTGCGTTCCGCGGCGATCGCGGCCTGAGCGAACAGGTACCGCCGCTCGACCTCGCGCGCTTTTCGCCCGACTATGCCGCCACCAAGCTGCACGTTTCCCACCATCGGAACACGGCGCCGTTCACCTCCAACCCCGACGCCGCCCGCACCTGCTAGGGCGGCGGACTCGCGACCGCCGCCGCCGGAACCGGCTCACGGCGCCGGATCGCGCAGGTGGCCCGGTCGATCCGGCTGCCCTCGCTCATCCCGGGATCGGGACGGTCGTGCGCAGGCGGGAGTCGGTGAGGACGGCCTGCGCGGCGCGGCGTCCCGACACCAGGGCACCCTGGATGGAGCCGGTGTCGCGGTGGTCGCCGCAGACGTACCGTCCGGGCCGGAGCCGCACCGGCTGCCGCATCCGCAGCGGGGGCGGCATCGCGGGGAGGGCCGCCTCGACGGGATAGGTCCCGATGAGCCGCCATCCGGAGGTGTCGCCGTAGATCTCGGTCAACCGCTCCAGCACGCGTGATTCGTCCGCGTCGAGGCCGAGCACGGACGTCGAGATGAGCGCGCGGCCGTCCGGGGAGTAGCGCGGGGCCGCGTCGGTGAGGACCAGCGTGTCGGCGATGACGCCCTCGGCGTCGATGATCTGGATCGGCTCACGCAGCGGCGAGGAGGGAGCCACGTGGTAGAAGGTCGTCACCGCGCGCATGACGGGTGCCTCGACCTCGGGCAGCAGCCGCGCCGCCTGGACGGGGTCGGTGGCGACGACCACGGCGCGGGCCTCGACGGTGGAACCGTCGCCGGTTCGCACGCCGCCGTCGGTGATCTCTTGGACGGCTGTGTCGAGCGAGATCGTCCCGCCGGGCAGCCGGTCGGCGAGCTGCTGGGGGATGCGGCCCATTCCCAGCGCGGGGAGGGTGATGGTGCCGCGGACGAACGACCGCCAGATCAGGTGAAAGTACCGGCTGGAGGTCTCCAGTTCGCGTTCCAGCAGCACGCCGGACAGGAACGGGCGCAGCAGCCGGTCGATCATAACGTCGGACAGGCCCCGCAGCCGGAGTTCGTCGTAGGTGCTCCGTTCGGGACAGTCACGCAGCCAGGAACCGGAGGCGGCCAGGTCCCGGGCGGTCATCGCCGCCAGCGCCGCCTTGTCGCCGACGGTGCCGATATCGGCGAAGGCACCGCTCAACGCGTGCTCGGGATGCCTCCATGGCAGCATCACCCGCTCCCGGCGGCCTTGGTGGAACACCAGCAGACCGGACGAGAACGGCTGGAGGTCCAGAGCCGCATAGTCCAGAACCTGCTGGGCCTCAGGATAAGCGGTGTTGAAGACCTGGAAACCGCGGTCGAGGCGGAACCCCTCCACCACGTCGGTGCGCACCCGGCCGCCGATCCCGTCGGACGCCTCCAGCATCCGAACCGGCACACCGGCCTGGTGCAGTCGCACGGCACAGGCCAACCCGGCCAGTCCCGCCCCGACGATGATGACGCTTTCGGGCATCGCTTCCCCTTCCCCCCGGAGCGACCGTCCCGGCCACCCGGCGCCGTTTCTCCTGCTCAGCGCGATCGACTCGGCGACATCCGTTCACAGGGCACCATGCCCGCCTTGTCCGTGGTCACTCCGGGCCTGGCCCCGACCGGGGGAACGCCTACAGGTCTCGTCGGCCTCGCGCGCAGCGCGCCGTCTGTGCCCGCGACGGCTCGTGCGCCACACTGAGCGGACGTCCAGGCATCTCGGGGGAGGATGCGCATGGGGGCGCACGACGGCCCGAAGGCCGCGTTCCACTGGCTGTTCGGGGACCAATTGGGCCCGCACTTCCTGCGGCCCGACAGCCAGATCGTCATGATCGAGTCGCGCGGGGTCTTCCGCCGGCGCCGCTTTCACCGCGCCAAGGCGCACCTGCTGCTGTCCGCGATGCGGCACCGCGCGGCCGAACTCGGTGACCGGGTGCGCTACGTCCAGGCGGAGACTTACCGTGACGGCCTGAACCGAGCCGTCGGCGACGCGCCCGTGACCGTCCACCACCCCACGTCCCACGGCGCCCTCCGCTTCGTGCGGGAGCTGGAGCAGGTGGAGGTCCTGCCGCCGCGCGGATTCCTCGTGCAACCGGACGCGTTCGGCCGATGGGCGGACTCCGCCGGGCACCTGCGGATGGAGGACTTCTACCGGCACGTGCGCCGAGCCCACGATCTGCTGATGGACGGCGAACAACCCGCGGGCGGGAAGTGGAACCTGGACACCGCCAACCGCGAGGCCCCGCCAAAGGACGCCGCGGTCCTTCCGGTGCCGGCGCCCTACCGGCCGCGGGAAGACGCCATCGACCACCAGGTCAGGGCGGATCTGGACCGGTGGGAGCGGCGCGGGGAAGTATCGTTCGTCGGCCGGGACGGACCACGCCGTTTCCCCGCCAGCCGCGCCGAGGCCCGGCGAGCCCTGCGCGTATTCGTGCAGAAGCGCCTGCCCACCTTCGGCCGGTGGGAAGACGCGGTGCTGGCCGAGGACTGGGCCATGAGCCACAGCCTGCTGTCCGCCTCGCTCAACCTCGGGCTGCTGGACCCGGCGGAGTGCGTCGAGGCCGCCGAGAACGCCTACCGTGCGGGCGAGGCACCGCTCAACTCCGTCGAGGGCTACATCCGGCAGGTCGCCGGATGGCGCGAGTACATGTGGAATCTCTACTGGTACCTCGGGCCCGGCTACCGCGAGTCCAACGCCCTGGGGCACCACGCGCCGCTACCGGACTGGTTCGCCCGCCTGGACGCCGACGCCGTGCAGGCGCGCTGCCTGTCGACCACTTTGGCGGAGGTCCGTGACCGGGGCTGGGTGCATCACATACCCCGGCTGATGATCTTGGGCAATCACGCCCTCCAGCGCGGCTGGGACCCGGCGGGGGTGACCGACTGGTTCCACCGCTGCTTCGTCGACGGATACGACTGGGTGATGCTCACCAACGTGATCGGCATGTCCCAGTACGCCGACGGCGGCCGCATCACCACCAAGCCGTACGCTTCCGGCGGCGCCTACATCAACGGCATGAGCGACCTGTGCGGCCCCTGCGCCTACCGGCCCACCGAACGCGTCGGCGAGCGGGCCTGCCCCTACACCGCCGGCTACTGGGAGTTCATTCACCGCCACCGCGAACGGCTGGCGCACAACCACCGCACCGCCCGTGCCGTCAAGCAGCTCGACCGCCTCAACGACCTGGACGACGTCCTCCGCAACGCACGCCGCCGCGACCCGGACGCACCCCCCTGACCGCGCCCGGCTGGAAGGGAAACTTCCCGCCATCCCGGCCGACCAAGCGGTGTCCTGCGATGGGCTGGCGGGACTGCTGCACCAAAATCTCAACGCCGCAGACTCGATGGTGGACCTTCACGTCTCGGTGCGGCGGTGTTTACGGTTTGTGGGTTATCCAGAGCATTTCTGCTGGCCAGTGGTGTGCCCAGTCGGGCGGGTCGGTTTCGTTGTAGCCGTTGGGTGTTCCGGGTTCGGGGCGCGGCTCGATGAGGTCGTCGATGATGAGGCCCGCGCCGCGCAGGGTCTTGATCCAGCCGCCGTAGGTGAGCTGATAGCTGACCGCGCCGTGGTCTTCGGCGATGGTGTTCAGCCCGAAGTAGTCCTGGTGCAGCGTGGTGGTCGCGCGGCGGGCGTCTTCGTCGTAGCAGGCTTCGAACCATGGGCTGGTGGTGTTGAACACCAGGCGCCCGCCGCGGCGTAGGACGCGTGCGGCCTGCGGGACGGCCAGGTGCGGGGGCGCCCAGCTGAGCCCGCCATGGTCGCAGAACACCAGGTCGAAGCTGTCGTCGGCGAACGGGAGTAGTTCGGCGGCGCCTTGCACCAGCGGGTAGCGGGCCGCTCGCATCGCGCGGGCCGCTGCGGCGAGTTGGGCTTCGGACAGGTCGAGCCCGACCACGGTGGCACCCTCGGCGGCGAGTGACCTGGACCACTGGCCGGCGCCGCAGCCGAGTTCGAGGACGCGCTTGCCGGTGACGTCGCCCAGGGCGCGCAGGCGCGCGTCGGGGACGGCGTACATGCCCCACAGCCTGGGCGTGGCCCCGATCTGCGGGTCGTGCTCGTGCTGGTAGGCGCGGCTGATCCGGTTCCAGAACTTCCGGTTGGCGGGGATGCTGTCCACAGGCTGACTCCAGCAGTGCCTGCCCGTGGTGGTCAACACGATTTGGACACGGGACCGGGATGGATCAAACCGCGCAGACCCGCCACGGCCGCACCCTCCGCCAGGCCCTGGGCCGCTGATCACCGCGGGCCGAAAAGGCCGCGTTGGAGAAGCCGCTGGTTGGCCTCGCTTCGTGCGGTCAGGCTCGCGGGCGCGAAGGTTCGCCACCGATGACGGCCGCCAGCGCCGGTTCCAGGGAAGGCGCTATCTCGGCGGCCGTCCTCCTCGCAGCTACACGCTTGTGGACGGCGGGCCACACCCACATCTCGAGGCGCGTGGCGTCCGGCTCGTCTACCACCCGGACAAACAAGAAATCCGGGTCGAGGCTAACCTCAACCCGGATCGCATCGTGACGTCCATGCCCCCGAATTTGGGGAAACGGTACGTGTCCGAGGGGCGACCACAACCATTTGCACATGCCGACATCAACCCTGATCGGCAATGTCTACCGCGTCCCGGTGGGATAGCTGCCCGCCGTAGCAACCTTCCGGCCCATACGCGGCGTTACCGCGTATGGGCCCATTGCTATCGAGAGCTGCCCGGCCCGCATTCCAAACTGGTCCCAAAGACACGGGATAGATCTCCCTGCGCTGGTTCAAATAAAGTACGGGGGACCGCGCACATGGCTGCACCCACAACCCCACCGCACCCACCGCTGCCAACTAACAATCCCGTCCCGTTTCAAAATCCCGACTGACCGTCGTCCAGAAACCATCCCCACGTCCGCAGGGCCGACGTGTCCACGTTGACCTGCGCGTCGCTGCGGCCGGAACCATTCCCGCGTGCGCAGGGCCGACGAAACGAGCAGCGCCAACCTGCTGCAAGAAAGAACCATCCCCGCCTGCGCGGGGCCGACTGGGTCGTGGCGACGAGGACGTACGGCGTGCCCGAACCATCCCCGCGTGCGCGGGGCCGACGAGCTTCGGGAGGACATCCCGGACAGCGACACGGGACCATCCCCGCGTGCGCGGGGCCGACGCCGAGTACCAGCGACTGCTGGAGGATGCGGGAGAACCATCCCCGCGTGCGCGGGGCCGACTGCGCGCCGTACAGGGACGCGAGGCGGTCGGGGGAACCATCCCCGCGTGCGCGGGGCCGACCAGCAGGGGATCCGGGGGTAGATCAAGGAGACCGAACCATCCCCGCGTGCGCGGGGGCGACTGGGGGAGAGCAGGGGAGACACACAGTCTCCCCGAACCATCCCCGCGTGCGCGGGGCCGACCGGGTCGTCACGGTCCGCGCGTCGAAGGTCTACGAACCATACCCGCGTGCGCGGGGCCGACACCATACAGCCCGTAGCGAAGCAACTACCGAGAGAACCATCCCCGCGTGCGCGGGGCCGACGAGCGGCGCGGGCCGGAGCTGATCCGCGACGGCGAACCATCCCCGCGTGCGCGGGGCCGACTCCTGCGAGTGCTCATGCTGAGCATCGATCGGGGAACCATCCCCGCGTGCGCGGGGCCGACGCCCCCGTCGAACGGTGGCCCGTCACGGACATCGAACCATCCCCGCGTGCGCGGGGCCGACGACCGCAATCGGATCCGCGAGTTCGGCGGAAGTGAACCATCCCCGCGTGCGCGGGGCCGACGGCGGCGCGCAGATCACCAACCGGGTGTACCGGGAACCATCCCCGCGTGCGCGGGGCCGACCGATGGGACCGTGCCCAGCTCAGAAGGCAAAAGGAACCATCCCCGCGTGCGGGGCCGACTCGGCCGCGAGCCCGGCGAACTCGGGCCGCCCGGAACCATCCCCGCGTGCGCGGGGCCGACACGTCCTCGACGGAGATGTCCTCGCCGGCCTCGGAACCATCCCCGCGTGCGCGGGGCCGACTCTCCACACAACCGGCGTCAACATCCCCTCCGAGAACCATCCCCTCGTGCGCGGGGCCGACGACGTATGACCCGTCCGTCCCGCGCACGTCCAGGAACCATCCCCGCGTGCGCGGGGCCGACCTGCCGGTGCTGGCCCGGTACGGGCTCAAGCGCGAACCATCCCCGCGTGCGCGGGGCCGACATTTTCACGCCCAGTAGCGTCATTCCTGCAGTAGAACCATCCCCGCGTGCGCGGGGCCGACAGTGACACATGTGTCCACACACAAAGTGGTGTGGAACCATCCCCGCGTGCGCGGGGCCGACTGAACTAAGGAAGGTAAAGAACCTCTGATGGCAGAACCATCCCCGCGTGCGCGGGGCCGACCTCATCACCCCACCATTCAGGGTCGTTGACCCTGAACCATCCCCGCGTGCGCGGGGCCGACCGGCCCCATGACCAGCCCTGCGTTCCGGTGCGGGAACCATCCCCGCGTGCGCGGGGCCGACGGCTCGATCCGCCACCAGCTCGTCTCCTCGAAGGAACCATCCCCGCGTGCGCGGGGCCGACACGCCCTCCGACGGCAGCGCACGCGCGGACGCCGAACCATCCCCGCGTGCGCGGGGCCGACGCCAGGCAGAACGGGAAGACGACCGTCGTCGAGGAACCATCCCCGCGTGCGCGGGGCCGACGATCCCTTCTGTGCGGGCCGTTCCCGCTATGCCGAACCATCCCCGCGTGCGCGGGGCCGACTCCAGCGACGCGTCCTCCATGGACCGGCCGACCGAACCATCCCCGCGTGCGCGGGGCCGACCGGGGGGACCGGCGCCGGGAATCCCGGGTCGGGGAACCATCCCCGCGTGCGCGGGGCCGACAGCCGACGCCGCCTGACCGCCGCCCCTACCGGCGAACCATCCCCGCGTGCGCGGGGCCGACCAAGAACATCAGCGGCCTCGTCATGGTCTGCGCGAACCATCCCCGCGTGCGCGGGGCCGACGTTCCCGCCGTACTGCCCGGAGCGCCGCGTCCCGAACCATCCCCGCGTGCGCGGGGCCGACGCCCGACCGGCTACCGGGTGGAGACCGTCACCGGGAACCATCCCCGCGTGCGCGGGGCCGACGGGCTCGCCGCAGCATGAACACTGTGGCCACCGGAACCATCCCCGCGTGCGCGGGGCCGACTACTTCACAACCGCAGGTGTCGTGACAGAGATCGAACCATCCCCGCGTGCGCGGGGCCGACCTGTGCGGGCAGAGGTCCAAGCCCGGCGCATCGGAACCATCCCCGCGTGCGCGGGGCCGACACGACCACCCGCACCCCCGGCGACCCGGAGAACGAACCATCCCCGCGTGCGCGGGGCCGACGTCGCAAGGGTCGCGTTCGCGGCCATCGCCAGGGAACCATCCCCGCGTGCGCGGGGCCGACATGGTGACGTCCTCGGCGGGCTCGCTCGTGATGGAACCATCCCCGCGTGCGCGGGGCCGACTACCGCGGCAGGTCCCCAGTCAGCTCGACCCAGGAACCATCCCCGCGTGCGCGGGGCCGACTCGGTGTGGGTGCCACGGCCAGGAGAGGGGCAGGAACCATCCCCGCGTGCGCGGGGCCGACTCGGCGTGGACGTTCGACAACTCCGGCAACGACGAACCATCCCCGCGTGCGCGGGGCCGACCGGAACAGCGTCACCGTGCACTCCTCATAGCCAGAACCATCCCCGCGTGCGCGGGGCCGACGCCCATGAGGTGTACGCCTTGACGCCGTGCGAGGAACCATCCCCGCGTGCGCGGGGCCGACCAGGTCGACCGCCTGCGCGGCCTGTGGGACCTCGAACCATCCCCGCGTGCGCGGGGCCGACGCCTCCAACTCGACGGCGCCCGCGCCCGCGTCCGAACCATCCCCGCGTGCGCGGGGCCGACATGCACTCCGAGACCCTCGCCGAGGCGCTCGGGGAACCATCCCCGCGTGCGCGGGGCCGACCCGATGCACGTGCAGAATGCGTCTACCTGCGGCGAACCATCCCCGCGTGCGCGGGGCCGACCGCGGGTCCGAGCTGTAGACGTACCCGCCCCACGAACCATCCCCGCGTGCGCGGGGCCGACTCTCTACGCGTGGAACATGAACCCCAAGGTCCGGAACCATCCCCGCGTGCGCGGGGCCGACAGCTCGAACTGCGTGCGGCTGCTGCGGGCGGTGGAACCATCCCCGCGTGCGCGGGGCCGACATCGCCGACGTCGCGACCGGGCGGTGATGGGCGGAACCATCCCCGCGTGCGCGGGGCCGACAAAATCCGTCGCGGCCTCCGCGATCATGGCGGCGAACCATCCCCGCGTGCGCGGGGCCGACGCGAGCTGGATCATGTGCGCGAGGTCGGCGCGCGAACCATCCCCGCGTGCGCGGGGCCGACATGTCGGGACTGGACAACCCGCGGTCCTTGAGCGAACCATCCCCGCGTGCGCGGGGCCGACGAAGACTCTCCGCAAGCCTCGCCCGTATGCGTAGAACCATCCCCGCGTGCGCGGGGCCGACACCCGCTCGTACGTCGCCGCGAAGATCCCCGGCGAACCATCCCCGCGTGCGCGGGGCCGACGGGCCTGGTCGTCCCCAAACGCAAGGTCGGCTAGAACCATCCCCGCGTGCGCGGGGCCGACTGGTGTCGGCGGTGCGCTGCAACGACTGCCGGAGAACCATCCCCGCGTGCGCGGGGCCGACACCGAGCACCGCGAGTACGGCGTGGGCGTGGACGAACCATCCCCGCGTGCGCGGGGCCGACCACGCGGCGACCTCCTCGCCGTACAGCGCCTGCGAACCATCCCCGCGTGCGCGGGGCCGACTCGGCGCTGCGCTGGTACTGGGCCTACGTGAAGGAACCATCCCCGCGTGCGCGGGGCCGACATCACGGCGTTCTTGATCGACGCCCACGCGGCGGAACCATCCCCGCGTGCGCGGGGCCGACATCGCGCGCATCGCGCCGTACGCCTCGTGGGTCGAACCATCCCCGCGTGCGCGGGGCCGACGGAAATGTTCGGGGCCGTCAAGCGATCATGGTCGAACCATCCCCGCGTGCGCGGGGCCGACGGCTTCGCCGGGGCCGGTTTCGCGGCGGGTTCCGAACCATCCCCGCGTGCGCGGGGCCGACGTCGCCGCGGCCGCGCCCGTCGCGACCTTCACCGAACCATCCCCGCGTGCGCGGGGCCGACCGCCAGGACGGTGATGATGAATCGCATGTGAGAGAACCATCCCCGCGTGCGCGGGGCCGACCGAAGATGACGACGGTTCAGCGGGCGGCGGGGAGAACCATCCCCGCGTGCGCGGGGCCGACCGCCTCGCCCTCGATGTCCGGCTCGGGCTCCGGGAACCATCCCCGCGTGCGCGGGGCCGACTCCACGACCGGCCCGCGGTGTCGCTGAACGCGGGAACCATCCCCGCGTGCGCGGGGCCGACGCATGGAACTCCAGGTAGCGCTCGGCCGCCTGAGAACCATCCCCGCGTGCGCGGGGCCGACCCCGGACGCGGAACCGACGGTGCGGGCGATGGTGAACCATCCCCGCGTGCGCGGGGCCGACCCGGGCATGGCGCCCGCTCAGGTCGCTGCCCGGGAACCATCCCCGCGTGCGCGGGGCCGACGCGGACGTGGACCTGCTCGCCAGCAAGATCGGTGAACCATCCCCGCGTGCGCGGGGCCGACCGGCGTTCATCGCGTCCCGGAGGGCGGGGTGAGGAACCATCCCCGCGTGCGCGGGGCCGACGCTTCTTGACCTGCGACGTTATCGGCGAGGGGGGCGGTTTTCATTCGGTTGGTTGACGATCATGGTCGAGGATTGTGAATGTTTGGGACTCCGCTGCGGTGCGATGCAGCTTCTGCGTCGTCGGTTTTGTCGGTGGTCACGACTACCTTACGCGTTGTGAGCTACGAGAGGCTGGCGTCGAGCGTCCAGAACCCGTTGGCAGTGCTATGGGGCAAGAGCGCGGGCAAGGGTGGCGGCCGGTCCAACTTGCTGTTACAGCACCTGTTGGACACGGCGGCCGTTGCCGAGCTCATGTGGGATCACTATTTGGCGCCATCAGTACGGCAGATGCTGGACGGCGTTGCGGGTGATGGCGGGGGCCGCCGGCTGTTCGCGTGGCTGTGCGGGATACATGATTTCGGCAAGGCGACTCCGGCGTTCCAGCACATGGATGCAGCTGGCGCGGCCCGTGTGCTTGCTGCGGGCTTGACCTGGGATCAACGAACGGTAGAGCGGTACCGCAACCGCTGGCGACATGACCGGGCGGGTGGTGCCTTGATGCGCCGGTACCTTAAGGAAGTCGGCTGGTCGGAGGAAAGCATCGGTTGGGTGTGGCCGCTGATCGCGGGGCATCACGGGCTGTTTCCGACGCTCGGCAAAGCGCGAGAGCCTGAACGCGCCCGGGGGCACCTCAGTGGTAAGGCGGTGGCGTGGGATGAGGCGCGCCGCGCGTTGCTCGATGCTTTCACGCGGGCGGTGGGCTTCCATGATGTCGCGACAGCCGAGCCGTTGGGTTCTCCTAGCCGAGCAGCGCAGTTGCAGTTGAGTGGCTTCGTGGTGATGGCGGACTGGATCGCCAGCGACCAACGCCATTTCGCGGGTGTGGACGAGTTTGGGCAAGTCAGCCTCCGAGGCGCGCGGGCGCGCGCTGGGACGGCATGGGGACGGCTTGGGCTGCGCGGCGGCTGGGGGGCGTTGGGCGAGCCGGAAGGGAGTGTCTTCGAGCAACGGTTCGGAGACGATCCTCGGCCCTCGCAGGCGATGGTGGTGGACGTCGTCAGCCGCATGGAGGCGCCGGGCTTGGTGGTGGTCGAGGCGCCAATGGGAGAGGGGAAGACCAAGGCGGCGCTGGTCGCTGCCGAAGCCTTGGCCGCGAGGTGGGGGATGGACGGGGTGTTCGTCGGCATGCCTACGCAGGCGACGTGCGATCCGATGTTCACCAATGTCCGTTCCTGGGTCGAGGCGATATCGCCTTCGCTGGCCTCGCAGGTGGCGCTGTTACATGGCAAGCGGCTGTTCAACAAGCAGTGGCAGGACCTTCTCGAGGACCCTGCTCCCGATGACCGGTTCATCGGCGTCGCCGAAGACGAGTTCGACCTCGCTGATCCTTACGGAATAGCGAGCGGTTCGTGCTGCCCGGAAGCTGCTGCAGAGCGTCGCGCGCCGGCGGAGTGGTTCCTGGGAGCCAAGCGTGGGCTACTGACGCCGTTCGTGGTGGGGACCATCGACCAATTGTTGTTCGCTGCCACCCGTACCAAGCACGTGATGCTGCGCATGGCAGGGCTGGCGGGCAAGGTCGTGATTTTGGACGAGGTGCACGCTGCCGACGTCTACATGTCGCAGTTTCTGGCCGAGGGACTGCGATGGCTGGGACAGGCACGAGTACCGGTGGTCCTGCTATCGGCGACACTACCTCCAGCGCAGCGGCGTGAACTGGTGGCGGCCTACTTGGCGGGTGCCGGAGACCACCAGGAACAGGCGGCCTCGGAGGCCGCCACGGTGCGGGAGCCCGTCGGCTACCCGAACGTGACGGTCGTGTGGAGGACCACGACGTTGATCGGGCACCTTGTAGAGAGTGGCCGATCCTGGCGAGAAGATCTTCAAGTCGGGGTCGAAATTCTTCCGGAACCTGTCAGCGCCACGTCGTCCACGGCCGATGACTTGTGTGCCGGGGATGCTGAGGTGCTTTCGCTGCTGCGCGACCGACTCGCCGAGGGTGGATGCGCCCTGGTGATCCGTAACACGGTTCGCCGCGCGCAGGACACCTTCACGGCTCTACACGCAGAATTCGGCGACGAGGTGCGTTTGCTGCATGGGCGGCTCAGCGCCAGCGACCGCGCCGACCGGACGGAGGAGTGTCTGCGAGCATTGGGCCCGCCGCAACCCCGTGGTTCCGGTCGTCCAGCTCGCCGGATTGTGGTGGCGACCCAGCTTGCCGAGCAGTCTTTCGATGTCGATGCCGATCTGTTGGTCACGGATTTGGCCCCGATGGATCTGCTGCTGCAGCGCATCGGCCGTACGCACCGGCACTCAGGAGTGCACCGACCCGGCCCGGTCAGTGAGCCGCGAGTGGTCGTCACCGGGTTCTTTCCTCGCGACGGGGCACCGCCGGAGTTGCCGGGAGCTGCCGAAGCCATCTATGGCAGATATCTGTTGTTGCGCACTGCGGCGCAGGTATGCGCTGCTGAGGGCGAGCGCTGGTCGATACCCGGGCAGGTGCCGCGGTTGGTCGCTGATGTGTACGGGCCGGATCAATACTCGGTTCCGAGTAATTGGGCCGAGGCCGAACGTCGGGCGCGCGCCGACTGGGAGATCCGGCAGCGTGCACGCGCGGAGAGCGCTGAGCCATTCCTGCTCACGCGGGCGGGAGAGCACACTCGCCGAACGCTAGAGGGTCTGCACAGCGGCGGGGTGAGTCAGAACTTGTCGGAAGAGCACCACCAAGCGGTCGTGCGTGATGGCGACCGGAGCATCGAGGTGGTGCTGGTGCGTCGTGACGATCGTGGCTTTCGTGCTTTGTCAGGCCGGTCGCTGGGGACGCAGGGCGAGGCTTCCAGGGATGTGCTGGAGGACGTGCTCGGCGGAACCGTACGACTTCCCGCCAAGCTCACCGAAGCGGCCGAAGCGGAGCTGGGGCCGTTGGCCGGGTGGCGGGATCATCCGTGGCTGCGCTACAGCTTCGCCTTGCCGTTGGACGCGTCCGGCGTGGCCTGTCTTGGCGAATACACCCTTTGCTATGACTCGCTGCTGGGCCTGGTGGTGAAGGAGCCGCGCCGATGAAGGGGGCGGGACGGCAGTTCGCCGTCCCGCCTTTCCCCGCGTGCGCAGGGCCAACATGCAGCTCATACACAACCATGAGCCATCCCCCGTAGGGGCGCGGACGAGCTCGGCGTTGTCCAGCGCGAGGCCGTGTCCGGCCAACCCTGCCATACCCCCGACGACTCGCCGCAGACCGGGCTACAGTCGAAAAATTCCTATACATAACTATTTGAAGGGTCGACGATGGCCGAGTTCGACCTGGTCACCGAGGAATGGTTACGCCCGCGGCTTGATGATGGTCAAACCATCGAACCGATGGGGCTTCAAGGGGTGCTGCACCGTGCCGGTGACATCACCGAGATCGTCGTCGACTTCCCGACGCAGGCGCCGGCGCTGCTGCGGCAGGTGCTCTTGCCGGTCGTCGTAGACGCGCTGGGAGCCCCGACCGACCGCCGAGCATGGGGGGACAGGTTCTCGCAGGGGGCATTCAACGAGGCCGAGTTGGACAAGATCGACACCTACCTTGAAGAGCACCGTCCCCGTTTTGACCTGTTCCACCCCGAGACACCGTTCTCCCAAGTCGCAGGGCTGCATACGGCTTCTGGAGATATCAAGGGGTCGGGATTGCTGGTCGCCGCAGAGGCCACCGGCAACAACGTGCCTTTCTTCTCCGCACGAACGGAAGGCGATCCGCCGCAGCTGGCACCAACAGAGGCGGCACTGTGGCTGCTGCACGCGCACTGCTGGGATACCGCGGCGATCAAAACCGGTGCTTTCGGTGATCCGATGGTCAAGGCCGGTAAGACGACGGGCAACCCCACAGGGCCGCTCGGACAATTAGGAGTGGTCGTTCCGATCGGCCGGACACTCTACGAGACTCTTCAGCTCAACATTCCGATCGGTGTGCAAGGGCGTCTCGGCACTCCCCAGTGGAGACGACGCATCGGCCCCCAATGGGAAAGTCGGACGGCGTCCGGCCTGCTGGACCTGTGGACTTGGCAGTCACGGCGAATCCGGCTCGTCCCTGAACAGACCCCGGACGGCGACCGCGTCACCGGTGTCATTGTTGCGGCGGGAGACCGGCTTGCGACGACTCCCGACTGGGAGCCACACACGGCTTGGCGAGTCGATAAGCCCACGAAGAAGGCGGCGAAGCGAGCGAAGCCCGTGCCGGAGCGGCCGCTTCGGTACACGCCGGGCAAGGCCATTTGGCGGGGGATGAGCGCCTTGCTCGCCGTCGAAGCTGTCGATACCGCGGCGTTTCGCTCCAGTGAACTGCTTGACCAAATCAGCGGGCTGGCAGCCGATGAATTGATCGACGACCGCTACCCGTTGCGCGCGGAGACCTTTGGAGTGGTCTACGGCAACCAGTCCGCGATCATTGAGGATGTCCTGCACGACATGACACCGCTGCCGATCGCGGCATTGCGCGCCGACGCCGACGTGCGCTTCGCGGTGCTGGACGCCACTGAGCAGGCCGAGCAACTCGCCCAGGCCCTCAACTATCTGTCGGCTGATCTACGTCGCGCCAGCGGCTTGGAGCCCATTCCCTGGGACAAGGGGCAACGTCCTGGAGAGCGGTTGCTCTACCTGCTGGACTCGGTGGTGAGGCGTCTGCTGCGCGGCTTGCAGAACATCTCCGACGCCGAGACGCTCGACCGCGGCCTGCTGGCGTGGGAGCAAGAAGCTCGAAGGCTTGCGCTCCAGGTCGCCGACTCGGTCCATGCCGCCGTCCCCGAAAGCGTGTTCGCCGGCCGCGAGACCAGGAAACCCGACGGGACGACCGCGGCGGCCTATCCCTTGGGCGTCGCCGTGAATGACTTCTCTCGGCGGCTCGACCGCATCCTGCCGCGCACCACGGACGAGCGCTAACCGCTCGCACCCAAATTCACTCGCGAAGGCACTCATGACTCAGCGCTACTGGAACCGCATCGCCACCAACGGTGATTGGCTCGCATACGACCCGCGCAACGGGCGCCCGCTTGGACCTCCTCCTGGTGAGGATCTGGCTGCCCTGCGTGCCGGGCTGGGGCGGGACGCAGGTGAAGTCCCGACCATGTGGCGGTTCTACACCTGCCCTGTCGACGACAGACTCGCCCAGCGCGGTCAGGTGTCGGTCGAGCAGCGGGCCGAGCACGCCGCGTTGGCTTTTTACGGACTGCATCAGCAGTCCAAGCGGATCTCGATGCACCACCCAAAGAGACCGCTGGGAATGGCGCTACACCGGTTGCGCGCCAGTGGCCGCTTCAGCGCCCAGGCCGTGGACACACGCGTTAACGCCGCCGCCACGACCACCAACCCCGCCGCGCTGCTCATGCGGCTCCGCGGCCTCATTGATCAGCTCCGCGTCATCAGCGAGCCCGTGGATTACGACGGGCTGATGCAGCTCATCCAAGACTGGCACTACGAGGATGGCCGCCGCCGCGCGCGCCGCCGCTTGGCCGTGGAGTACCAGGTCTGGGCACAGCAAGACGACGTCGCAGCCGGCGACAACGGTGCGGCCCTGACGGAGGGGAAACCTCCCACGTCCTGATAGCCGATCCCGGCTACCTCCAACACCAACATCTTCAAGGGATCCAGCATGCCGAAGCAGCAGTACGTCGAATACCACCTCCTGCAGACCGTCCCGCCGGCCAACCTGAACCGTGACGACCAGGGCAATCCCAAGGAGGCGTTCTTCGGCGGTGTCCGCCGCTCCCGGGTCTCCTCGCAGGCATGGAAGCGCGCGACCCGCATCGAGTTCGACCGGCATCTGCCAGAAGCCGACCAGTCGACCCGCACCAAGCAGATCGCCAAGCAACTGGCCGGACGGCTTCGGGACCGCACGGACGTGGATGCCGAGCAGGCTCAGCGGCTGGCCGGTGCACTGCTGGAACCACTGGGCATCAAGGCGGGACGGAAAGCGGGAGACACCGCCTACCTCCTGTACTACGGCTACGGACAGCTCGACCGCATCGTCGACCTGGTCGCCGATCGCGCCATCGACCTCGCGGCGCTGCCCGAGGACGAACTGACCGCCGCCGTCAAGGACATCAAGGTCGCCGACGAACTCAAGAGCGGTCACCCCATGGGCGTAGCTCTGTTCGGACGCATGGTCGCCGACATCCCTTCGCTGAACGTCGACGCCGCCGCCCAGGTCGCCCATGCGCTGTCGACCCACCGAGTGGAGCTGGAAGCCGACTACTACACCGCCGTCGATGACGCCAACGAGCAGGACGAGACCGGCGCCGGAATGATCGGCAGCATCGGCTTCAACTCAGCCACCCTCTACCGCTATGCCGTCATCGGCCTACACCAACTCGTCGGCAACATCGGCTCCACCGAAGCGGCCCTGGAAGCCATCCAGCGGTTCGGCCGGGCGTTCGCTCTTTCCATGCCCACCGGCCACATCACCTCTTTCGCGCATCGCACCAGGCCCAGTCTGGTCGCCGTCGTCGTCCGCGACGACCAGCCTGTCAACCTGGTCTCAGCCTTCGAGCGTCCCGTTCCGGACGCCGATCCCTCCGGTGCCGCCTGCGGCGTGGCAGCCGAGTCAGCCGGTCGCCTGGCTCACGAATACCTTCGTTCGGTCCGCCAGTGGGGTGACCAACCCGTCCACGCCGGGGTCTCGCACGCGTTCGACGCCACCGCCGACGACGACATCGCCCGCGCCTTCGGTGACAACCAGCCTTTCGACCAGATGCTGCAGGGCTTGGACGAGGCCCTGGCGCGCACGTGGCAGAGCTGAGGACCATCCCGATGGCAGACCACCAGCGAGTGTTGATGCTGCGGCTCGCCGGGCCCCTGCAGTCCTGGGGCGATCAAAGCCGCTTCAACCGTCGCGAGACCCGCCCCGAACCCACCAAGTCCGGAATCCTGGGACTGCTGGCTGCCGCACAGGGCCGCCGCCGCGAAGACCCACCAGGCGAACTGCTCGACCTTGCCCTCGGAGTGCGAGTCGACCAAGCCGGGACGCTGCTGCGCGACTACCACACCGTCAGTGACTACCGGGGCCGTCCGCTGCCGCAGGCGGCCGTCAGCGCCAAAGGCGTGCAGAAACCCACCTCGCCCGCCAAATACACGCACGTCACACAGCGCTATTACCTGCAGGACGCCGTATTCGTCGTCGGCATCTCTGGCCCTCCTGCCCTGGTGGACACGCTAACTGCCGCTCTTCGGCGCCCAGCGTTCCCGCTCGCGCTCGGGCGGCGCTCGTGTCCGCCCACCCAGCCGCTGATTCTCGGCACACACGACGGGGGACTGAACGAAGCTCTCGGCGAGCAGCCGTGGCAGGCGGGACATGCCGCACGACGCGAATTCCAGCGCCGCCACGGACGGCCGCCCCGGATCGACCTGCCGGCGACCGTCGAGACCCCCGACGGCGACGATGTCATTAACGACGTCCCGCTGTCGTTCTCCCTGCGTGACCGCCGCTTCACCAGTCGCCGTGTCGCCCACTCATGGGTCTCAGCCCCCACTGGATTCTCTGACCCCGGTGCACCCACCGACGCAAGCCACGACCCCTTCGCGCTGCTGGGCTGGTGAACCGATGACCTACCTCTCCCGCGTCCGCATCAACCCCCTGCGGCAGCAGTCCCGGGAACTGCTCACCAACCCGCGGGCCATGCACAGCCACGTCTGCGCAGCCGTCCCCGCGACACCCGACACTGAACGTCGGCTGTGGCGGCTGGACACCGACAACCCGCACCGCCCCCACTTGATCGCCCTGACCCGTTCAAAACCCGACTGGTCGCATCTGGTCGAAGCCGCCGGGTGGCCCGCCGCCGACGATGGCGAACACTACGTCGTGGCCGACTACGCCCCGCTCCTGGCACAGCTGGCCATCGGCCGCGAGTTCACCTTCCGGCTCACCGCCAACCCCGTCCAGAACATCCCGAGCCCGCCGGCAGGGGCAAACGTCCAAGGCGCCACGGACAACCAGCCCACCGGCAGACGCCGCACCTCCATCCGCACCGGACATCGCACTGCCGCCCACCAGCTCAACTGGCTTCTCAAACGAACCGGCAGCTACGGATTTCAGATCCCCCCCGCCCGTACGGACCCCGGCTTGCCGATCCCCGGGGCTGAGGCATCCGCCGCCGCGCCCGACGTGCGAATCATCCATAGGGACCGTCTGTCCTTCTCCAAGGGCTCCCGCCGCCACGTCGTTCTACATGTCGCGACCTTCCAAGGACGCCTCCAGGTCACCGATACCGACCTGCTCACCCGCGTACTTCTGAACGGAATCGGACCGGCCAAGGCTTACGGCTGCGGACTGCTCACCCTCGCACCCCTGGCAGGACGCTGATGCCTGACATCTGGTGGAAGGCGCACCCCCACGACCTGCACCGCCTCCAAGACCGCATCTCCAGCGTCTACGTGGAACGCAGCCACGTGGATCGCGACGAGAACGCCGTCGTCGTCATCAACAAACGCGAAACCGTGCGCGTCCCGGCTGCCCTGGTCGCCGTCCTCCTGCTCGGCCCCGGTACCCGCATCACCCACGGTGCCGTCAACCTGCTCGGCGACTCCGGCACTGCGATCTGCTGGGTCGGCCAACACGGCGTCCGCCTCTACGCCTCAGGACTCGGCCCAGCTCGCGGGGCCGGGCTCCTTCACCGGCAGGCGTACCTGGTCACCAGGCCCAAGGAACGCCTCAGCGTCGCCCGCGCCATGTACGCCATGCGCTTCCCGGGCGAAGACGTCTCCACCGCGACCATGCAGCAACTTCGTGGACGCGAGGGGACCCGCGTCCGCAAGCTCTACCAAGCCCATGCGCAACGCACCGGCGTCTCCTGGAACCGCCGCGAATACAAGGCCGGAGACGCGCACGCCGCAGGCGACGACCTCAACCGCCTCTTGTCAGCCGCCAACGCCGCCCTCTACGGCATCTGTCACGCCGTCATCGTCGGCCTTGGAGCCAGTCCCGGGCTCGGCTTCGTCCACACCGGGTCGGCCATCTCTTTCGTCCTGGACATCGCCGACCTCTACAAAGCCGAGTACACGATCCCCCTCGCCTTCAACCTCGCCGCCCAAGGTCTCACCGACGAACGCGACGCGCGAACGGGCCTACGCGACCTCATCGCCGAAAACCGCCTCCTCGGACGAATCGTCCACGACGTCAAAACGCTGCTCACCCCTGACGACGCAACCCGCATACCTATCGACGAAGACGTCAACCAACTCTGGGACGAACGAGCCGGGGCCGTCGCCGGAGGCGTCAACTGGTCCGGAAGCGAAGACCTCATCCAACCCGGTATGGGTGACCAGCATGTCGCCATCATCGGCCCTGAGCCGTACCGGGTTTGGTGAAGTCCTTCAAGCCAGTCATGATCTTGGCTGGCTGGGAGGAGAATGACCGCGATGGCGGCACCACGGAAGTACCCCCAAGAGCTCCGAGAGCGGGCTGTCCGGCTGGCGCTGGAGTCGGATCGGCCGATCGCTCAGATCGCGGCCGATCTTGGCATCCACCGCGAGTCACTGCGCACCTGGGTGCGGCAGGCTCAGGCCGATGCTGGCAAGCGCCCCGAGCAGCTGACCAGCGTCGAGCGCGAGGAGCTCAAGCGGCTGCGCAAGGAGAACAACGAGCTCAAGCGAGCCAACGAGATACTGAAGGCCGCCAGCACGTTTTTCGCCGCCGAGCTCGGCCAGCCCCGGACGAAGTAGTCGCGGTGGTCGACCATCTTCGCGACCGCTTCGGGGTCGAGCCGGTGTGCAGGGTGCTGAACCTGTGCCCGGGCACCTACTACGGCCGCAAACGCCGCCCGCCTTCGACCCGCGCCCAACGCGACGCGGTGCTGTCCGAGCAGATCAAAGACGTGCACCAAGCCAATTACGGGGTCTACGGGTCCCGGCGCGTCCACCAGCAGCTGCGCCGCCAGGGCGTGCAGGTGGCACGGTGCACGGTCGAGCGACTGATGCGCGAACACGGGCTGGAAGGAGTGCGGCGCGGCAGTCGCCGGCGCACCACCACACCGGATGAGTCGGTGCCGCGGCCACCGGACTTGGTCAACCGGCGTTTCGCCGCGGACCGGCCGGACCGGCTTTGGCTGGCCGACATCACCTACGTACGCACCTGGGAAGGCTGGGTGTACGTGGCGTTCGTCCTGGACGCCTGCTCCCGCCGGATCGTGGGCTGGCAACTGGCCGACCACCTGCGCACCGACCTGCCCCTGGACGCGCTGGAGATGGCGCTGTGGCAACGGCGCCGCGAAGGGCGGCCGCAGGCCGACGGCCTGATTCATCACAGCGACAACGGCTGCCAATACACCAGTTTCCGGTACGTCGCCCGCCTCGCCGACGTCGGCGTCATGGCATCGGTCGGTTCGGTCGCCGACTCCTACGACAACGCCATGGCCGAAGCCCTGAACGGCACCTTCAAGGCCGAACTGATCCACCGGCGAACCTGGCGCACCCGTGACCAGGTTGAATACGCCATCCTCGAGTGGATCGGCTGGTACAACCACCGCCGTCTGCACTCCGCCATCGGTGATGTGCCACCTGCCGAGTACGAAGCCAACCACTACCGTTACACCAACACCCCAGCGCCAACCGGCGCCAGGTAGACCGGACTTCACCAAACCCGGTACGGCTCACCGCCGCAGCAACCTTCGCCCGCGCCGAGCCGGTCCTGCAAACACCCACAGTCGCTGTGTCCGGTACCAACACCGTCACCGTGCAGGTTGCCGGGCGCGCGCCCTCGCTGCTGCCAGGCGTCAACATCACCGTCTCCAAGACCGTGCGCGGACCCCGTGAACGCTTCACCACCCCAGGACCAGCGTGGCCATGAGCAAGGTGACGCCGGTCCGTTCAGGTCGGCCGCGGGACGCGGGAAACGCGGTAGTGGAGACCGCGATCCTCGCGCCGCTGTTCATCACGTTTCTGGCCGGGCTGCTCGTGGTGATGCGGGTGACGCACGGCAGCGCCGTGGTCGCACAAGCCGCCGCCGACGCCGCCCGCCAAGCCTCCATCGCCCGCACCGCACACCAGGCCCACGCTCAGGCGCGCACCAGCGCCATGCACACCCTGCGCGACCGGGGCCTGCACTGCACGCCGACCGTCCGACTCGACCTATCCGGCTTCAACCGTCCAGCCGGGCAGTCGGCCACGGTCTCCGCCCAGGTGACCTGCGTCATCCAGCTCAGCGACGTCGGGCTCCCCGGGATGCCCGGTGCCCGGACGGTCACTAAGACCTTCCGATCACCCATCGACCCCTACCGGGCGAGAGCTTTCGGGTTCGCGGATTCGGAACCGGCGGTCGCGCTGAACCGGAGTGTGGGTGGTCGTGATGGCTTCTCTTAGTGCGTGTTTGAGAAGGATCTTGTTATTGGTATGCGAGGGGGCGTGGGCCTTGGCGGACGGCGGGCTGGCCAC
>NZ_BMRO01000025.1:64591-69083 GCF_014648675.1 Actinomadura livida | reverse complement strand
GCGGTGGCCAGCCCGCCGTCCGCCAAGGCCCACGCCCCCTCGCATACCAATAACAAGATCCTTCTCAAACACGCACTCAGATCCCGGGCGATGAGCACACCCAGACGGCCGACAAGGCTCTCATCGGGAAGGAGGCGGAGCGACCACGACCCTCACGCCTTGGCCCGGCTCGTCATCGGGCGGTTTCGGCCTCGGCACCGATGCGAGGGGGCGGCACGGTCGTCGCGGTCAAGATGTCGGGCAGGTATTTGCCGTGTGCGCGTTGCAGGTACTGAATTCCAGTGTCGCTGGTGCTCTGATAGTCGAGAGCTCGGCGGACGAAGTCCAGCCTGTGACGTGCTTCCTGGATCACCTCGGCCCAGGTCACGGCCCGGACCACGAAGTTGTCCCCGTCAACGACGACGCCAGGCTCACGGCCTTTCTGGTTGGCCATCTTCTCGACAGCCGGCTTGAGGGTATCGCCGATGATCCAGAACTCCCACCGGCAGTCGATGCGGGCGAACCGAGAGTCCTCGATGACGGCCGTCGCATAGTTCTGGATCTGGCCGAACTGATCGAGCCCGACATGCACGTTGGGGCGCTTCAGCTCGATCACGATGTGTTCGCGGTGGTTGCGGCGGTGCTCGACCACGCGGCTCAGCATCATATCGACGACAACGCGCCGGCCGGTCTCATCGAGAACCTCGTCGGACTCGGCCTCCGCAGGAGTCAAGTCATCCCGGCCCAAGAGCCCAATATGGTCGCGCAGCGCCGTCTTGAGGGTCACGTCGTCGGCGGTCAGTGCATATTCTTCGCGGAAGACCCAGGTCTCCGAGGCCAGGATGCGGTGGAGCTGGCTACGTTCAAGGAACCGCTTCTTCAACTCTCGGTCGAAGACGATCTCCTCCAGGCCGTTGAGGAAATCCAACCGGTCGGTGATGTGCCGGGCAGCGGTGATGATCGAGCTCAATGACGTGCGCTCGATAAGTTCGGTGAGCTCGGCAAGCCGTTCGGGTGGCAGGTCCAGCACCTCACGCAGCACCTCATGGACGGATCCCGGGCTTTTCTCGATGGCCTCGCGCAGGAGCCGGAGCGACAGTTTCCGGGAGCGCGGATCGGCCGTCTCCACCACCGGCGCCGTGGCCACGGCGACGAGATCGAACAGGTTCCGCTCGGCGCGCTCGATGGTGGTGCGGGGCTCGTCGGCGAACGGGTAGCTGTGCTCGTCCTTCCAGTTCTTGAGCAGGACGCTGCCGCGCTCGTTCGCCCGCTCCTTGAAGTACCGCTTGAGCTCATCCTTCGCGGCGTCGACGATCGATGCCAACGGCTCTCGCCCCATTTCAGCCAGGGCGAGATCAGCGATCGAACCGCGGAACCCGTCCCAGGTGATGTAGGCCGTGAACTCGAACCCAGGCGCCCGAATACCCGGCTGAAGCTGGAAGAGAGACGTCCCCGACTGATCGCATAGATGCAGGGCCCGCTTGACGGGTTGGCTCCACTCGATCACCGTCAAGCCGACCCCGGCCAGTCCCTCGACTTCAAGAACGGCCTCATGGAGGCCGACCTGGAGACGGGTGGGATCGAGGGGTGCCCCCTGCCAGAGGACCTTGACGGGGTACTGGCGAAGGTACAGGGCAAGTGTCGCCGTGAGCTCATCAACTGTCTCGGTGCGTAGCAGGGCCTTCTGGGCGGCGTCCGTGAGATTGGTGATCTCGACCGTCGTGCCCGTGCTCTCATCAGGCGCTGGCGTGGGCTCTCCGACGGAGAACTCACGCAGGGCGCTGCGCCGCCCAGTGATCTCTATCTGCATCCGGTTGTTCTGGACATCGTCCGCGACGCTGGTCCAGCGGACCACTTCGCCCACCCCGTATGCTGCCCACCGCCCCTGACCGCTGCATCCATGGAGCAGGCGGCCACGATCAGTCTGTGTCGTGGTCTTCTTCCACGATCCACCGAGATGGCTGAAGTACCGCTGGACCTGGTGGAGCGTGATGCCCGTGCCGTCGTCGGTGATCGTCACGGATTCGACGCCACCCATCGCGTTGGTGGCCAGGTCGACGCTCACGGTTGAGGCGTCCGCATCCAGGCCATTCCAGATCAGCTCGGCGATCCCCGCGATCGGGGATTTGATCAACCGCTCGAGATGATCCTGCTCAACGCTGACGATCAGTTGCTCCACGTGACGAGTCTGGCACGCGGCCACCGCCACCATCCGGCATTTGACCGCCCGGTCGTCCCTCGATGTGCTCGTTGGGCTGTACAGACACGACTCGGGCCTGCACAGCCAAGCGGCAACGTTCACGCGTCCCCGCCGTCGTGACTGCGATGAGCCGCACCCACCGGCACACCCGAACCTGTACTCTCCCTTCACGGCGAGCGTCCACGCCCCCCCCGGAGGCGGCCGAGCCCTACCTCGACGCCGGACGCGGGCGGACGCTTACCTACCCACCTGCGGCGACACCAAGCGGGCCGCCAACCAGGACGACGCCGCCGACACCCCGCACAAGCAACTCGTCGACCTGGAACTGTTGCCACCACCGCTGCACCCGCTGCACCCGCTGCACCCGCTGCACCCGCTGCACCCGCTGCGAAGATCATCCGCTGCGCCGAAGACCCTGGCCTTGCATAACCTGCCCTGCACAGCGCCGCCACCCACAGATCTGGCTGGAGATCGTCCGAGCTGGGCCTCGGAACTGACTGCCTGGGCCCAGGTCTTGAGGGTGCGGAGTGCGTCCACGGCCATCTCTGCGATGCATAGACCCGCGTCGGCCCAGTGTTCCCAAATACTCCGCCGCCCTGGGCCCCGCCCTGACCGGCCGCCCGGCCCGCATCTGGGAACCCGAACGCCTGCGGAGGCTGGGACCGGCCGCGCAGGGGCCCGTCCTCGGAGCACACTTGACCCCATAACGGCGGAGAGTGATCTTTGCAGCTCAGAGGCGGCTCTAAACGCATGTTTGTAGTGCCTCAAGTACGGCTTGCGCCACGGAGGTCTCATGGTTCAAGCGGGGGGTTCTAGTCATCCGCACCCTAAGCAAACGTGCCTCTGACCTGGTGCGATGGGAGGTTTGAGTCAAGGTGGAACTTTGGCCACCTTCCAACGACACTCGTCTCCATGGAGAATGGAGCGAGATATCTGCCCGCCCTGGAAGCGTCACAAGCGAGGTGTGCTAGCTATGTCCAAAGATTCTCGGCAATTTCAGGAAGGCAAGCGCATCCCGCCTGAAGTATTCACACTCGCAGTGATCCTCATCGTTTTCGGATTGGTTCTGGCGCTGATCCTTGCAGGGTACAATCCGATGGTAGCTACCGCCACTGCTGCGGCATCCAGCGTCACTGCAGCAGAATTAGTGCGCCAAATCCAAAAGCGAATTGACTTTAAGGCGAAGAATGAAAAAGGTAGGAAATGAGCGGGCTATCTGTTTCAATTCTTGGTAGCTTTAGGAAGCACTACACTCAAATCGTGTCGACTGTACAGGCATTCGAAGCGAATGGCATAAATGTCAAATCTCCCTCGATATCCCGAATCATTAACCCTGGCGACCTGTATGTGCGCCTGTCTAGCGATCCTCAATACTATTCAGATTACAAAATCCAAGAAGTCACCCTGACAAAAATTCTATCCTCAGACTTTCTCTACGTCGTAAATCCTGGGGGGTATGTGGGTAGGACAACATGCTATGAGCTAGGACGTGCTCATGAACGTGGCATTCCGACCTACTACTTGGAGCCCATAAAGGACTTGCCAATCAAAATTGGATCGGAACTAATATTTCAGCCGCCAGATCTAGCGCATAGGATGATGGTTCTACACAATATGCGACGGGATTCTTAAGGTGTCTCCACCTAGTAGGCCACGCCGCCCTCGGGTGCTGGCAAATCATACAGCGGATCTTGTCATCCTAACTATTCGCAATGACCAACTAAAAATTCTGCTCGTCGTACGTGGGAGTGAACCGTTTCGAGGTAGGTTGGCGTTGCCAGGAGGTTTCCTGCGGCCCGGCGAAGACCTGGAAAGTACAGCTCGGCGAGAACTCGCCGAGGAAACAGGTCTAGAAGTTGCCGATCTACCCCTGCTGCAACTGCATACTTATTCGTTACCAGATCGGGACCCTCGCGGGCGGGTAATTACGACCGCCTTTCTGGCGATCGCCCCAGATCTGCCAGAGGTTGAGGGTGCGACGGACGCATACAGTGCCGACTGGGTTGAGTTCCATGATTCGCTGCGCGAACAATTAGCGTTCGATCACTGGACGATCGTTTCTAATGCAATGGATAAGGTGATGAGCGAATTGGAGTATACACCTCTGTCGACTTCATTTTGCGCATCGCCTTTCACCATGTCGGAGCTGAGAAGAGTCTTTGAGCTTGTCTGGAAGATAAACTTGGATCCCGGAAATTTTCGCCGTAAAGTCTGTGCAATCAGTGACTTTATAGAGCCAATCGGACAGAAGCGTCGAAGTAGTGACGGGGGTCGCCCACCCGATCTCTATAGACGCGGAAAGGCCACGAGGCT
>NZ_BMRO01000025.1:0-64558 GCF_014648675.1 Actinomadura livida | reverse complement strand
CCGACTCTTGGTTTTCGGTGGCGGGTCAGCCGTTGGGCCCGACTGTCGCGTCGGGTGGGCGGGGTTCCACGGGCCCGGGTGTTCTTCCTCGTGTTGATGGGATGCTTCGTGTTGGTTAGTACTCCAGCCGCAGTTATTGATCGAGGAGTCGTCGTTGTCGCTGGTAGTGGCATCTTCGGGCGCGGGCTTGGTGGCGGCGTCTCCAGCGTGACCAGTGCAGATGGTGTTCTGGCCGGTGCCTGGGCGGGTGCAGGTGGACGTGCAGGCGGCGGATCTCGTTGACCGTGAGCGGGACCAGCTCGTCCGGATCGTCACCGTCGTCCCGCCTACTGTGCGATCGTCCTTGCCGTTGAGGCCCCCTGTGTGGCGAGTTCGTCGCGTTCCTCGCCGTGGTCGTGGTGGTGGCCGTGCAGGTCGGGCGGCGGGCTGGGTGGCGGGTCGGCGGCCAGGAACGCCAGATGGGCGTGGGCGACCATGGCCAGGGTGATGTGCCGGTACCAGGCGGTGTGCCTGCGGACCTGGTAGTGGTCCAGCCCGACCTCGTTCTTGGTGGCCTGGAACACCTCCTCCACGCTCCAGCGGGCCCCGGCCACCCGCACCAGCTCGGGCAAGGCGACCGGCCCGGTCGCCCAGCAGCGGTAATAGGCCACCTCGGACGGGGCGGAGATCGACCGGCGGGCCAGCAGCCACCCACCGTCCAGGCCGATCCATGCCCAGTCGTAGTACCGCTGGCCCTTGGCTCCGGGCCCGGCCGAGTACCGCTGCCACGCCCCGTCCTCCAGGGCGGCGAACGCGTGATCGACGCGGGTCTTGGTCCGGCTCAGTACCACCGGATGGTCGCAGGACACGGCGAACACGTGGTTCAGGCCCCGGGCCCGGCAGCGGGCGCGCAGGGCGGTGTTGTCGCCGTAGGCCTCGTCGCCGGTGACCCACCCGAACACCAGCAGCGGGTCGTCGGCGGCGCGTTCGATCATCCGCCACGCCAGTTCGGGCTTGGTGGCGAACACCGCGGCGTCCGGGACGCCGGCGTCGGCCAGCCGGTCCGGGTCGGTGAACCAGGAGCCAGGCACATACAGCTCACGGTCGATCGGCACCCGCGCACGGTCGGGGTTCACATAGGAGCAGAACACCCCGATCTGGCAGTTGGTGATCTTGCCCGCGGTGCCGGTGTACTGGCGCTGTACCCCCGCCGAGCAGCGGCCCTTCTTCTCGAACCCGGTGTCGTCTCTTCTCGAACCCGGTGTCGTCGACCACCAGCACCCCGCCGGCGTCACCGAGCCGCTCGGCGACCTGGGCCCGCAACGCGTCACGCACCGCATCGACGTCCCATTTCGCGTGGTTGAGCAAGCGCTGCATCCCGTCCGGGGTGGCGTCGCCGGCGAACTCGGCCAGCGACCAGCCGTTCTTACGCTCAAGGCCACTCAGCAATCCCCGCAGGAACGAACGGGCCCGCAACCTCGGCTCCCGCCGCCTGAAGAACGGCGCCACCACCTGCGCGAACAGCTCACCGAACGCATCCGCCCACGCGGCCGGGTCGATCTCTTCTACAGTAGGCGGCACGGCCACCGCCGATCGTTTGGTTCCAACACACCCACACGATCACAGCGGTGGCCGTCTCATGTCCCGGCCTCGATCAGACCGAGATCTCCAAGTGCGGCTGGAGTATTAGGGCGCCGAGAGCATCTGCAGCCGCCCGAGCGCCGAGGTGATCAGGCTGCTCCAGGGCCAGTGGCGGGCAATGCTGGCTCTGTCACCCATTTCGACTACACCGCCGGATCTGGCCGCAAAGCTCGGCAATACACCTTCGGCCTCGTCCACAACGGTCAGTCCATCGTCCTGAGCAGCGAACACACCGCCCACCGTTGGCTCCACCCCGCCGACATGCCCGGTTCCGACGTTACTGGGGAGACCGCTCAAGCAATCCGAGACTGGGCCGCCTCCTAATCTCGGCAGCGTGTGTCGCCTTGAACGCTTGCGACGCCCGGTGGCGGCCGTAGCCACCGCCGGGATTGTGGCGGTTTGCCCCCGGCACAGGTGTCGATGCATGGCTACTGGCAGGCACACACACCTCCTCCTGCGGTTTTCCTGCACAATGAGAGGTGAGACCGTCTGAACTAGGAGGCCAGAGGCTCGATGCTGCTAAGTTTCCGCGTGGCGAACCATCGGTCGTTGCGGGAGGAGCAACAACTTCTGCTCACCCCGTCCTACGCCGCCGACGAGCCGGCCGAAGCCCCGTGGGAGGCGCTGACCGTCGCGGGGATCTTCGGTGCCAACGCCTCCGGCAAGTCCAACGTGATCGACGCGTTGCAGTACATGGCCGCAATGGTCAGCCGGTCGTTCAGGGAGAGCGAGCCTGGCGGGGGGATCGAACGCCACCCCTTCGCGCTCGACCCGGAGGCGTTGGAAGAACCGTCCACCTTTGTCGCGGACATTATTGTGGAGGGCGTCCGCCACACCTATGGGTTCGCCGTCGATGATGCGCGGGTAGTCGAAGAGTGGATGTACAGCTATCCACACAAGAAGCCGCGGGTGATTTTCCATCGAGAGTTGGACGTCTTCAAGTACGGCGAGCATTCACCCGAAACGCTGAAACAGGCTGAACAGATCACTGAGCCGAACGTCCTTTTCCTTTCCGTCGCCGTGCGCTCTAAGCAGCGCATTCTACTGCCTGTCTATGAATGGTTTCAGCGGATTGAGTGGCGCACAGCCCGGCATCTTGTGATGCCGTACATCTTGGAAGGGCTGGTGTCCGACGACGATCCCGACCTGGAGCGCATCGTGACGCTTCTACGTGCGGCGGACACTGGAATTGAGGACGCACTTGTCATCGAAGAGAGCGAAGAAGAGTACGATGCGCGCAAGAGCGCGCGTTACCGCAATCCAGGAAGGCCGGATGCTCCCAAGCGGAAGCGACTGTCCTTCCAGCACAGAGGTGCCGATGGCGGAGCGGCATTGACGATGCGGGAGCAGTCGACGGGAACCCAGTCCCTGTACTGGTTGGCGCGCCCCGCGTTCAAAGCGCTCGGCCGAGGCGGCCCTTTCATCGTGGACGAGCTCGATTCAAGTCTGCACCCGTTTTTGACCGCCCAGCTGATCAGGCTTTTCACCGAGCCCGAGAGCAATCCGCACGGCGCTCAGCTGATCTTTACGAGCCATGATGTGTCCCTACTAGGCCGTATTCAGGGCCAAGAGGTCCTCAAGCGGGATCACATCTGGTTCACCGAGAAGGACGAGTGCGGAGCCACTGAACTGTTTCCGGTGTCGGACTTCAAGCCGCGCAAGGAAGAAAACAGGGAACGTCGGTATCTCGCGGGCCGCTACGGTGCCGTACCGGTACTGAGAGACGAATTGTTCACCGCCGCGCTCGCCGCTCGAGAGGAAGACGGCGCTGATGCCCCCGAATAGCCCTAAGCGCTCGAAGCAAAAGGTCGGGCGGGAGACAAGTCTCGCACGAAGGCCCGGCGGCTCCCGGGAGGAGCGGATCAGCTTCCTCCTTCTGTGCGAGGGGAAGACCGAGAAGAACTACTTCACCGGCATGCGGGCGCGGCGGGGGGTTCAGCTCGCTGTGGACGCGCCGAAGCGCGATCACTTGAGCATCGTCCGGGAGGCCGGTGGCCGCCGCTCGGACGAGTACGACGAAATATGGTGCGTTCTCGACACGGAGCTGGACGAGCGACTCGTCCGGGATCTCGTTCAGGAGGCGCGGAGATCAGAAGTCAAACTCGCGCTCACATCCCCCAGTTTCGAGTTCTGGCTGATACTTCATACGAGGGAGCACAACCGGCCTTTCCAATCTGCGCGGGCGGCGGAGAAGGAACTGAAGGCCATACGCCCGAACTGGTCGAAGGCCGCGACGAAGTTCGAGGACTTCGAGGACGGCCTCGATGATGCCTGTGACAGGGCGCGCAAGCTCCACAACGGCGAGGGTCTTCCGCCCAATCCGTCGAGTGCCGTGTGGCGGCTGGTAGAAGCGATCCGCGGAGGTGGAGACAGGACGGCCGCCGCGGCCGTCCGTGAGTGATCGCTTCAAGCCCGCTGCAACCCCGCAGGAAGCAAGATCGAACCTCTTGGCTTTGGGGTGGGTCTGACGGGGTGACGATCCGGTTGGGCGGAGGGTGTGGATGGATTACTTCATCGTTTCGATGATCATGGCTAGTGCTGTGGTGGCCGGAGGTGTTGCCTTTGCGGTCACGCGGGGGGATCTGCGGATCGAGGGCCGGGTGGCGGCTGCGGTGGCCTGCGCCTTGTTGGTAGGGACCGTCTCCCTGTTCATTCCTTATCTGCCCGTGCTCGTCTGCCTCGGCACCGTGGTCGGGTATCTCGTTTTGCGGCGGCTTTTCTCGGCGGGGCTGGCGCTTGCCGCTTCCGGAGTCGTTCTGCTCGCCGGGTGCTCGTTCTCGGTGCTGCTCATGATGGCCGCGCTGGAGAGCATGTGACGCGCGGCGGCCCCCGCCAGGAGCGGGCTGGCGGGGGCCGGGACACGGAAGAGGCTCAGAAGGACTCTTCGGGGAGTTCCATCAGGTCGAGCGTGGTCGACTCCACCGTGGCGCGGTCGGCGGCCAGGCGGGGCAGGACGGTCTGGCAGAAGAACTGCGCCGCCGCGACCTTTCCGTTGTAGAACGCCTTGTCGGAGTCGGAGACTCCGCCGCCGCCGAGGGCGGTGAGCGCCACCTCGGCCTGGCGGCAGAGCAGCCAGCCGACGATGAGGTCGCCGAGGGCCATCAGGAGCCGGGTCGCGTTGAGCCCGATGCGGTACAGCTCCTTCGGGTTCTCCATCGAGCCGAGCGCCCAGCCGACCATCGGGTCGACGATGCCCTGCACGTCGTCCAGGGCGCGGTCGAGGAGGGCGCGCTCGTTCTTCAGCCGGCCGTTGCCGGCCTCCGACTCGACGAAGGCCCTGATCTCGCCGGCGAGCACCTTCAGCGCCTCGCCGTTGTCCCGGAGGATCTTGCGGAAGAACAGGTCCTGGCCCTGGATCGCGGTGGTGCCCTCGTACAGGGTGTCGATCTTGGAGTCGCGGATGTACTGCTCGATCGGGTAGTCCTGCAGGAAGCCGGACCCGCCGAGGGTCTGCAGCGACTCGGCGCCGAGCAGCGCGTACGCCCGCTCCGAGCCGAAGCCCTTCACGATCGGCAGCAGCAGGTCGTTGACCTTCTCGGCGGTCTCGTCCTTGCGGCCCTCGTGCTGGGCGATCTGCACGGCGTCCTGGTAGGTCGAGGTGAGCATGACCAGGGCGCGCATGCCCTCGGCGTACGCCTTCTGCGTCATGAGGCTGCGGCGGACGTCCGGGTGGTGGGTGATCGTCACCCGCGGGGCGGTCTTGTCCGTCATCTGCGTCATGTCGGCGCCCTGCACGCGCTCCTTCGCGTACTCCAGCGCGTTGAGGTAGCCGGTGGACAGGGTGGCGATGGCCTTGGTGCCGACCATCATCCGCGCGTGCTCGATGACGAGGAACATCTGCTTGATGCCCTCGTGCACGCCGCCGACCAGGTAGCCGATCGCCGGGTGCTTCTCGCCGAAGGTCAGCTCGCAGGTCGTGGAGACCTTGAGGCCCATCTTCTTCTCGACGTTGGTCACGTAGGCGCCGTTGCGCTCGCCGAGCTCACCGGTCTCCACGTCCACCAGGTACTTGGGGACGAGGAACATCGACAGGCCCTTGGTGCCGGGACCGGCGCCCTCGGGACGGGCCAGCACCAGGTGGAAGATGTTCTCCGACATGTCGTGCTCGGCCGAGGTGATGAAGCGCTTCACGCCCTCGATGTGCCAGGTGCCGTCGGGCTGCTCGACGGCCTTGGCGCGGCCGGCGCCGACGTCGGAGCCGGCGTCCGGCTCGGTCAGCACCATCGTGGCGCCCCACTGCCGCTCGCGGGCCAGCTCGGCGAACTTCTTCTGCTCCGGCGTGCCGATGCGCCAGAGGATCTGGGCGAAGCTGGGGCCGGACGAGAACATGTAGATGGCGGGGTTGGCACCGAGCACCTGCTCGGCGACCGCCCAGGTCAGCGAGCGCGGGGCGCCGGTGCCGCCGAAGTCCGGGCCGAGGTCCAGGCGGTACCACTCGGCGTCCATCCACGCCTTGTACGACTTCTTGAAGCTCTCCGGCATCGTGACGGTGCCGGCGGCCGGGTCGAACTCCGGAGGGTTGCGGTCGGCGTCCTCGAAGGACTCGGCCAGCGGGCCCTCGGCCAGCCGGTCCATCTCGTCCAGGATGCTGCGCGCGGTCTCCTCGTCCAGGTCGGCGTACGGGCCGCTGCCCAGAAGGTCCTGGCGCCTGAACACCTCGAAGAGGTTGAACTCCAGGTCCCGGAGGTTGCTCTTGTAGTGCCCCATTCGAGACTCCGTTTAGTCCTGCGGTGCCAGGCCGGCCCCGCGCATCGTACTGGTTAGTAACTCAACATCATGCTACCCGCTAGTAACTAGTGGCAACCACCCCTAAAACACCGCGAATCGGGGGAGCAGGCCACATCGATATCACGTCCGGGGCCCCACGTGAGCTGACTCACACGGCCCGACCTGCGCACGGACCCGCGGCACGGCACCCGGCGCCGCCCCCGCGGGCACCGGTGGGAAGATCGGTCGGGCGAGAACACCGCTATCCAAAGGGAGGTGCGCATGGAACAGGGGGATTCCGACGCTCCGAGACTGACCGTCATCGGAACCGGCTATCTCGGCGCCACGCACGCGATCTGCATGGCCGTCCTCGGCTTCGAGGTCCTCGGCGTGGACGCCGACCCGGAGAAGATCGAGCGGCTGGCGGCCGGCGAGGCCCCGATCTTCGAGCCCGGCCTGCCCGAGCTGCTCACCAAGGCGCTCGACTCCGGCCGCCTCCGGTTCACCACCTCCCACGCGGAGGCCGGCGAGTTCGGCGACGTCCACTTCCTGTGCGTCGGGACGCCGCAGCTCCCGGGTTCCGACGCCGCCGACCTGTCCTACGTCGAGTCCGCCGTCCGCTCCCTCGCGCCGCACCTGCGCCGCCGCTCCCTCGTCGTCGGCAAGTCCACCGTGCCGGTCGGGACGGCGCAGCGGCTCACCGGGCTCGTCCAGGACCTGGCGCCCGCGGGCACCGACGTCGAGCTGGCGTGGAACCCCGAGTTCCTCCGCGAGGGCTTCGGTGTCGACGACACCATGCATCCCGACCGGCTCGTGTTCGGCGTCGCGTCCGACTGGGCGCACGAGCGGCTGCGCGCGGCGTTCAAACCCGTCCTCGACCAGGGCACCCCGGTGATCCGCACCGACCTCGCCACGGCCGAGCTGGTCAAGGTCGCCGCCAACTCCTTCCTCGCCACCAAGATCTCCTACATCAACGCGATGGCCGAGGTCTGCGAGGCGGTCGGCGCCGACATCAAGGACCTCGCCGACTCCCTCGCCCTCGACGACCGCATCGGCGGCAAGTTCCTGCGGCCCGGCCTCGGCTTCGGCGGCGGCTGCCTCCCGAAGGACATCCGCGCGTTCGCGCACCGCGCCGAGGAGATCGGCGTCGGCCAGGCCGTGTCGTTCCTGCGCCAGGTGGACGACATCAACCGGCGCCGCCGCGCCCGCACCGTCGACCTCGTCCGCGAGGTCCTCGGCGGCACCGTCGCCGGCAAGCGGATCGCCGCGTGGGGCGCCGCGTTCAAGCCGAACTCCGACGACATCCGCGACGCCCCCGCGCTGGACGTGGCGCACACCCTGCACGGGCTCGGCGGCGACGTCCGCGTCTACGACCCGGCGGCGCTCGGCAACGCCCGCCGCGCCTTCCCCGACCTGCGGTACGGCGACGGCGCGTTCGAGGTCGCCGAGGACGCGGACGTGGTCGTCCTGCTCACCGAATGGTCGGTCTTCCGGGAGGTCGAGCCGGAGGCGCTGGCCGAGGTCGTCGGCCACAGACGCATCGTGGACGGCCGCCACGCCCTGGACGCGGCGCGGTGGCGGAAGGCGGGCTGGGAGTACCGCGCACTCGGCCGCTCCTAATCCGTCGACTTGCGGCGTGTTGTTGTTATGGCGGGCCTCATAACAACAACACGCCGCAAGTCAACGGAGCCGGGGCGGGAACAGGGGGGTGGGCGGTCGCGTTCTTGGTGGTGAGGGCCTTGGTCCTCCCGGACGAGGTGCGCCGTACCCGGTGGGCGAAGACGGCGCTGGCAATGCCGTCTCGTCTTCCGGGAGTAGAACACCATGGCCTGGATCCTTCTCATCGTCGCCGGTCTCTTCGAGGTCGCGATGGCCCTGTGCCTCAAGGCAAGCAAGGGCTTCACCGAGGTTCTGCCGTCCGCCGGCTTCCTCTTCTTCGCCGTGACCAGTTTCGGCCTGCTCAGCCTCGCCCTGAAAACCCTCGACGTGAGCACCGCGTACGCGGTGTGGGTCGGCATCGGCGCGGTCGGCACGGCGGCGCTCGGCATGCTGGTCATGGGCGACGAGGTGTCCGCCGCCAAGATCATCGCGCTCGGGTTCATCATCATCGGGGTCGTCGGCCTCAACCTGGCGGGCGGCGGCGGCCACTGAAGCCGGGGCAACCGAGCGATTCGCAGGTCACGCCGCCTTCCCGGAACGTAATGTCCCGTGACAGCGTCTATGGGACGGAAAGAGCGCTCGGGAGCGCGCTCGGACACGGGAGGGACGGACCTTGGTCTTCAAGAAGTTGCGTCAGGCGGTAGGCATCGGCGGCCCGTCGATCGAAACGGTTCTGCACAACCCGAACACGACGCCGGGGGGCGTCGTCACGGGTGAGATCACCATCATCGGCGGCCAGTACAACTCCGACATCAAAGCGGTGAACCTCGCCCTGCGCACCAGGGTCGAGGTGGAGTCCGGCGACAACGAGTACAGCTCGAACCTCGAGTACGCCAAGCTGCCGGTGGCCGGCGGTTTCACGCTGCAGGAGGGCGCCCGGCACAGCGTCCCGTTCCAGATGCCCATCCCGTGGGAGGCGCCGCTGACCCACATGTACGGGCAGCCGCTGCGCGGCACCACGGTCGGCGTCGCGACCGAGTTGGAGGTCGCGGGGGCGCTCGACCCGGGCGACCTCGACCCGATCGCCGTGCACCCCCTGCCCGCGCAGGAGCGCATCCTCGCCGCGTTCTCCAACCTCGGCTTCCGGTTCCACGGCGCCGACTGCGAGAAGGGCCGCATCTGGGGCGTGCACCAGGAGCTGCCGTTCTACCAGGAGATCGAGTTCTACCCGCCGAGCCAGTACGCCCGGGGGATCAAGGAGCTGGAGGTCACGTTCGTCGCGTACCCCCAGTCCATGGAGGTCATCCTGGAGCTCGACAAGCGCGGCGGCGTGTTCACCGAGGGGCGCGACGCGTTCAGCCGCTTCACCGTCGACTACGCGAGCATCGAGCACACCAACTGGGAGCAGCAGCTCGACGGCTTCCTGCAGGACGCCGGACGCCGCAGGGGCTTCTTCTAGGCCCCCGTCCGTCCGATGACGGGATCCCCTCCGCGGTGTTGATCGCGGAGGGGATCTCCGCGTAGAAAGAGGTTCCGTGCCCCAGCCCCCCGGACTCAACGACGCGGAACGGCGCCTCTGGGCCGCGTTCCCCACCGGCGCGACCGTCGTCCTCGGCGACGACCGGCCCGCCGGCCCGCTCCCCGACCGCATGGTCCGCGCCGAGATCATCACCCGGCTGCTGCTCGGCGCCGAGGAGCCGCGTCCCGGCATGGTGGCGGCCGTGCGGCTGCGCGGCGCCTACATCACGGGGACGATGGACGTCTCGGGCGGCTCGGTCGAGTACGAGCTCCGGCTGGAGAAGTGCCGGCTGGTGGAGGAGCCCGACTTCTCCAACGCCGCGACCCGGGAGATGCGCTTCGCCGACTGCCGGATGCCGGGCTTCGACGGCGGCGGCCTGCGCGCGGACGGCTACCTCAGCCTGTCCGGGTCGGAGATCGAGGGCGAGGTCCGGCTGCCGCGGGCGCAGCTCGCCGGGGGCCTGCGGATGAACGGCACGACGATCACCGCGTCCGACCCGGACAAGTGGGCGCTGTTCAGCGGCGGCCTCGTCGTGGAAGTCGGCACCTTCATCCGCAACGCGCAGATCAGCGGCGGCGTGCGCTTCGTCGGGGCCCGGATGAACGGCGGCCTGTTCATGGAGGGCACGACGCTCAGCAACCCCGGCCGCATCGCGCTGGACGCCCAGAACATGGTCGTGGAGGACGCCGCCGAGTTCAGCCGCGGGTTCACCTCGATCGGCACCCTGCGGCTGCGCAGCGGCCGCTACAACGGCATCCTGTCGTTCTCCCGGGCGAAGCTCGACTCCGGCGACCCCGAGCGGATGGCGCTGCACGCCAGCCACATCCAGGCCGACGAGCTGCTGCTCTGGCCGGAGGAGAAGATCAAGGGCCGGGTGTCGCTGTCGTACTCCCGCATCGAGCTGATCATGGACCACCCGTCCGTCTGGCCGGACGAGCTGTACCTGAACGGCATGACGTACGAGACGCTGCGCGGCGCCGAGTTCAAGGACCGCCTCGACTGGGTCTCCCGGGACAAGGAGTTCCACCTCCAGCCGTACGAGCAGCTCGCGTCCTGGTACCACGGCACCGGCCACGACGACCTCGCCCGGAAGGTGCAGGTCGCCAAGCTCCGCGCGCGCCGCGGGATGCTGAACCCGGTCGCCAAGGCGTGGAACCACCTGCTGGACTGGACGGTCGGGTTCGGCCACCGGCCCTGGCTGGCGTTCGCGTGGTTCGCGGCGCTGCTCGCGATCGGCACGACGGTGTTCTCGATCGAGCATCCGCGCCCGGTCAAGCCGAAGGACGAGCTCCCCGACTTCCACGCGCTGATCTACAGCCTCGACCTGCTGATCCCGCTCGACACGTTCGGGCAGCAGCTGTCCTACGACGCCGTGAACTGGTCCCGATGGGTGGCGTACGGGCTGGTCACGACGGGCTGGGTGCTCGCCACCGCGCTCATCGCGGGCGCCGCGCGGGTGCTGCGCCCGACCCAGAACCCGAACTGAGCACCGGCGTACCGGCCCGGCCCCGAACCGGGGGGCCGCCCCGGGCGTCCACCCAGGTAGGGGATCGATCAGAATGGACGGCCATGGGGACGTATGTGATCACGGGGGCGACCGGCGGCATCGGGACGGCGGTGGCCGAGCTGCTCCGCGAACGCGGGCACGACCTCGTCCTGACCGGCCGCTCACCGGAGCGGCTGGCCAAGCTGGAGGCGGCGCTGCGCGGCGGCGCGAACGCCCCGACGCAGGTCATCAACCCGGGCGCGGTGCCGCCGGCGTCGCGGAGCGCGGCCATCACCACAATCCCGCTGGACCTGCGGGAGCCGCGCCGCATCGAGGCGTCGCTGGCCATGGCCGGGATGCCCGCGCGGCTGGACGGCGTCGTCCACGCCGCGGGCATGGTGCACCTCGGGCGGGTCGCGGACACCGAGGCGGACGAGTGGATCGAGCACATCTCGGTCAACCTGGTGTCCGCGGCGGAGCTGACCCGCCTGCTGCTGCCCGCGCTGCGCGCCGCCGAGGGGCACGTCGTCTTCGTGAACTCGACCGCCGGGCTGCGCGCCAACCCGCAGTGGTCGGCGTACGCGGCGAGCAAGTTCGGCCTGCGCGCCCTGGCCGACTCGCTGCGCGCCGAGGAGCCGTCCCTGCGGGTCACGACCGTCTACCCGGGGCGGACGGCCACCGAGATGCAGCGGAAGGTGCGCGCCCAGGAGGGCGGGACCTACGCCGAGGACGACTTCGCGGCGCCCGCGACCGTGGCGCGGGTCCTGGTCGCGGCACTGGAGACGCCCCGCGACGCGGTCGTGGCCGACGTCACCGTCCGGCCCACCTGAGCCGGGCCGGATCGTTCAGCTTCTACGCAGGAACCAGGCGCCGAGGACGCCGCCGATCAGCCCGAACAGGTGGCCCTGCCAGGAGATGCCGGGCTCGCCGGGGATGACGCCGAACAGCATCGTCCCGTAGACGGCGACGACCGCGATGGCGATCCCGATGTCGAGCAGGCGCCGCTCGAAGATGCCGCGCCCCACCAGGTAGCCGAAGAAGCCGAAGATCAGGATGCTGGACCCGAGCGTGTTGGCGGAGCTGGTGAACCACACCCCGAGCCCGCCGACCACGACGACGATCAGGCTCATGGCCAGGAACTTGGCGATGCCCCGCGCGGCCGCGATGAACCCGAGGATCAGGAACGGGACGGTGTTCGCCATCAGGTGCCCGAACCCGCCGTGCATGAACGGCGCGGTGAAGATGTCCGGAAGGTCGTTCACGTTCCGCGGCTGGACGCCGAACCGGTCCAGCCAGCCGTTCATCGTGTAGTCGACCGCTTCCAGCACCCACATCACCGCGGTGACGGAACCGATCAGGACCGCCGAGGACAGCGCGCGGACGCCGTGCTTGGCGAGCCCTTCGGACCTCTGCCGTTCGGGGACATAGCTCATATCAGCCACCGTAAATCTCGACCCTGCAAAGTCAACGAACGTTATGCCCGGATTGTGCCCGGCCCCCCGGACCCGGCGCCCGGCACCGTTCCGGCATATTGGACGGATGCGCGCAGCGATCTGTGAGGAACTCGGCTCCGTCGCCGTCCGGGAGACCGAGCCGCCCGCCCCCGGGCCCGGCCAGGTGCTCGTCACCGTGGCGGCCGCCGGAGTGAACTACGTGGACGCCCTCTTCGTCCACGGGCGGTACCAGATCAAGCCGCCGCTGCCGTTCGTCCCGGGCAGCGAGGTCGCGGGCACGCTCCCGACCGGGGAGCGGGTCCTCGCGATGTGCGGGCTGGGCGGTTTCGCGACGCACGTGGCCGTGCCCGCCGCCGCGGCCGTCCCGATCCCGGACGGGCTGGACTTCCCCCGCGCCGCCACCTTCACCCAGAGCTACAGCACCGCGCTGTTCGCCCTCCGCGACCGGGCCGCCCTGCGCCGCGACGAGACGCTCCTCGTCCTCGGCGCCGGCGGCGGTGTCGGGCTGGCCGCGATCCAGGTGGCGACGGCCCTCGGCGCCCGGGTGCTCGCGGTCGCGTCCACGCCGGCCAAGCAGGAGGCCGCCCGCCTCGCCGGCGCCGAGGCCGCGCTGAGCAGCGCCGACGACATCAAGGCCGCCGCCCGCGAATGGTCGGACGGCGGGGTGGACGCCGTCTACGACCCGGTCGGCGGCGCCCTCGCCGGACCCGCGCTGCGCGCACTCCGCGAAGGCGGCCGCTACATCGTGATCGGCTTCGCGTCGGGGGACATCCCGTCCCTCCCGCTCAACCAGGTCCTCCTGCGCAACCGCACGATCGTCGGCGTCGACTGGGGCGCCTGGTCGATGACGCATCCCCTGGAACAACGTCGTCTGCTGGACGAGCTTCTCGCCATGGTCGCCAAGGGCGACCTGGCCCCCGTAGCCCCCCGTACCGAGCCCCTCGCCTCGACGGCCCAGGTCATCGACGACCTGCTGAACCGGCGCGTCGTGGGCAAGGTGGCCCTCATCCCCTAAGCAGCGCTCCTAGGCGGCGGACGCGTGCTCCGACTCGGAGGCGTCTCCGCGGACGACGATGACGGGCAGCGGGCGTCGCGCCGGGGCGTCCGCGGTGCGGCGCAGGTAGCGGCGCTCCTCCGGCGTCGTCCCTCCCCAGATCCCGTCGGGCTCGCCGACCCGCAGCGCCCACGCGAGGCACTCGGCCTTCACGGGGCAGTTCGCGCAGATGGCCTTGGCGGCCTCCTCCTGCGCCTGGAGCACCGGTACCGAGTAACCGATGGGGAAGAACAGGTCCGGATCGGCACCGCGACAGATGGCGTGGTCGCTCCAGTGCTCCTCGTTCTCGTCATGATTCATGGCATCTCCCTGCGCGGCGAAGAGACCACCGGCAGTTCGGCTCGTCGGGGTGGTCCCACTCAGCGTAGTACTACAAGTCGTAGTACTACAAGACGTGCGTGGACGTTGCAAGTTAGCGTCCGGATACCCTGTTAGGCGTGAAGCGTGATCAAGAAGTGACCTTCCGCGAGGCTACGGTGGCCGATCTGCCGCAGATCGTCCGGCTTCTCGCGGACGATCCCCTCGGCGCCACCCGCGAAACACCGGGCGACGAGATACCGGAGGCGTACTTCGCCGCCTTCACCGCGATCGAGAAGGACCCCAACAACCAGGTGATCGTCGCGGAGGTGGCCGGCGCCGTGGCCGGGACCCTCCAGCTGACCTACATCCCCGGCCTGACCTACACCGGCGGCGAGCGGGCCCAGATCGAGGGCGTCCGCGTCGCCTCCGACCACCGCGGCATCGGACTCGGCCAGGACATGATCAACTGGGCCATCGACCGGGCCCGCGCCCGCGGCTGCCGCGTCGTCCAGCTCACCACCGACCGCCAGCGCCCCGAGGCCATCCGCTTCTACCAGAAGATCGGCTTCCGCCCCTCCCACATGGGCATGAAATACCACCTCCAGGACAACTGACCCGATCGGCCGAGGGCCGTAGGCGTGGGGGATTTGGATGCGTGTGAGGTTGACCTGGGGATTTCTGTTGTTGATCGGCTAAGCGTGGAATGCTGGACCTCTGGGGGTGTGCGCCCTGTCGCGTCGTCGTTGAGGAGCAGAGCGTGGCCGAGAGGCATCTCGAGATCGAGCAGAAGTACGATGCCGCCGCGGACTTCGTCCTGCCGGAGCTGGACGGGCTGCCGGGCGTCGCGTCGGCCGGGGAGCCCGAGGTCCACGAACTGCACGCGAGCTACTTCGACACCGCCGACCTGCGGCTGGCGGCGCACGGGATCACGCTGCGGCGCCGGCGGGGCGGGACGGACGCCGGCTGGCATCTGAAGATGCCGGCCGGGACGGACAGCAAGCAGGAGATGCGGGCGCCGCTGGGCCGGCCGCTGGTCGTCCCGGCGCGGCTGGCCGGGCTGGTCGCCGCGTACACGCGGGGCGCGGAGCTGCGGCCGGTCGCGACGCTGGAGACCAGGAGGACGGTCGTCCGGCTGCTCGCCGCGGACGGGGCGGAGCTGGCGGAGGTCGCCGACGACCTGGTCACGGGCTGCGGGCCGGACGCCGAGCCCGAGCGGTGGCGGGAGATCGAGGTCGAGCTGAAGGGCGGCACGCCCGAGCTGCTGAAGGCGGCGGGCAAGCGGCTGCGGAAGGTCGGCGCGAAGAAGGGCAAGTCGTCGTCCAAGCTGGGGCGGCTGCTCGGTGAGGCCGTCGTCCCGGCGCAGGCGGCGGCCGCCCGCGCCGCGGCGCGGTCGCGGATCGCGGCGGCGACGTCCAACGGCAAGGGGCCGGGCATCACGACCGGCGAGGTCGTCCTGGCGTACCTCGCCGAGCAGGTCGAGGCCATCGCGACGTACGACCCGAAGGCGCGGCTGGAGGAAGAGGACGCCGTCCACAAGATGCGCGTCGCCGTGCGGCGGACGCGGAGCGCCCTGCGCAGCTACCGGCCCGTCCTCGACGCGGAGCGGACCGTGCCGCTGGGGCCGGAGCTGCGCTGGCTGGCCGCCGTCCTCGGCGAGGTCCGCGACCTGGAGGTGCTGCGGATGCGCTTCGCGGAGGCGCCCGCGTTCGTGGTCGAGGACCTGGAGAAGCGGGAGAAGGCCGCGTACCGGCGGATGAACGCGAGCCTGCGGGAGCCGAGGTACTTCAAGCTCCTCGACGAGCTCGACCGGCTGATCCTCGACCCGCCGCTGGCGGGCGCCGCGGATCGCAAGGCCCGCAAGGAGCTGCCCCTCCTCGTCACGCGGGCGTGGGACCGGATGGCCAAGGACTACGCGTCGATCAAGAGCGCGGACGACCCCGACGTCGCGCGGCACGAGACCCGGAAGGCGGCGAAGCGCGCGCGGTACGCCGCGGAGCTCGCGGTACCGGTGCTGGGCGTCGCCGCGAAGCGGGTGGTCAAGGACGCCAAGCGCATCCAGGAGGTCCTCGGCGGCTACCAGGACGGCGTGATCGCCATGGAGCACCTGGGGACGGCCGCCAAGCGCACCAAGGTCCCGGCGGAGGCGTTCGCGCTGGGCGTCCTCTACGGCAAGGAGCAGTGCGAGGCCCTGGCCGCGCGGGACCACCTGTCGACTACGTGGTCGCAGACCCTGGGGCCATCGTTCTAGGCGTGTGACGTTCCAGAGCCGGCATCGAACCACCGGCCAGGTGCGCCGCCCAGAACTCCGACTTGCGCAGGCTCGGGTCGTCCGGCGCCTTCTCCCCCGTCTTGGCGCACAGGCCGGTGACGAGCTCGGACACGACCTCGCCGTGCGTGCACACGATGGTGGGGACGCCGTCGTCCACCAGGGACAGCAGCCTGTCCATCGCCTGCTCCGGGGTGGTGGCGCCGACCGTGAACGCCGGGTCGGTGACGATCTGCGTGCCCGTGCGGCGCGCGTACGGCAGGACGGTCTCCAGGCAGCGGGCCGTCGCCGAGCTGATCAGCCGCGCGGGCCCGTAGGCGTGCAGCAGGGCCGCGAGGTCGGCGGCCTCGGCGCGGCCCGCGGCGTCCAGCGGGCGCAGCTCGTCCGCGTCGCGCCACTCCGCCTTCTCCCCGGCGGACGCGTGCCGCAGGATCACCAGCGGCGAGGTGTCCAGCGGGCCGCCGAGGAAGTCGTGGAGCAGGGCGACGTCGTGCTCGTAGCTCAGCCTGGCCTCGACCTCCTCGGCGGGCAGCCAGGCCAGCTCGTCCACCTCGTCGTTGGGCGCGAGCGTGCCCGACGTGACCGGGCGCGCGGCCCAGTAGTCGACCTGCTTGGTGCGCCCGCCGACCGGATAGGTGCTGGTCGGCAGCCGGCGGCCGAGCCGGGCGACGATGCCCGTCTCCTCCTCGATCTCGCGGACCGCGGCCCGCAGCACGTGCTCGCCCCGGTCGAGCTTCCCCTTCGGGAACGACCAGTCGTCGTAGCGGGGACGGTGGACCACCGCGAACTCCGGGCCGTCCCGCCACAGCAGCGCACCGGCCGCCCGGACGACCTCGGCACCCGCCGGATCGGAACTCTCAGGCATCGACCGTCCTCCACCGGCGGCTCTTGACCAGATGCGTCTGGATGTCGCGCAGCGTCTCACCCGGCCCGGCCGCCAGCCGCGTCCACGTGCCGTCGCCGGCGAGCGCCCACGCGTCGGTGCCGTCGTCCATGGCCAGGTCGATGAGCGACAGCAGCTCGTCGCGCTGCGCCCGGTCGGTGACGGTGACGAGCGCCTCCACGCGGCGGTCGAGGTTGCGGTGCATGAGGTCGGCGCTGCCGATCCACACCTCGGGCTCGCCGCCGTTCTCGAACGCGAACACCCGGGAGTGCTCCAGGAACCGGCCGAGGACGCTCCGCACCCGGATGTTGTCCGACAGCCCCGGCACGCCCGGACGCAGCGCGCAGATGCCGCGGACCCAGACGTCCACCGGCACCCCCGCGCGGGACGCCCGGTACAGCGCGTCGATGACCACCTCGTCGACCAGCGAGTTGCACTTGACGCGGATGCGCGCGGAATGCCCGGCCCGCCAGTTGTCGATCTCGTGCTCGATCCGCTGGACGAGCCCCGGCCGCAGGCTGTTCGGCGCGACGAGCAGCCGGTGGTAGGAGCTCTGCCGCGAGTAGCCCGTGAGGTGGTTGAACAGGGCGCTGACGTCCTCGCCGACCTCGGCGTCCGCGGTCAGCAGCCCGAAGTCCTCGTAGAGCCGGGCCGTCTTCGGGTGGTAGTTGCCGGTGCCGATGTGGCAGTAGCGCCGCAGCTGGCCGTCGGAGTCCTGCCGGACGATCAGCGCGAGCTTGCAGTGGGTCTTCAACCCGACGAACCCGTACACGACGTGGCAGCCGGCCGTCTCCAGCTTCCGCGCCCACGCGATGTTGGCGCGCTCGTCGAACCGGGCCTTCAGCTCGACCACCACCACGACCTGCTTGCCGGCCTCGGCGGCGCTCATCAGCGCGTCCACGATCGGGGAGTCGCCGCTCGTCCGGTACAGCGTCTGCTTGATCGCGAGGACGCGCGGGTCCGTCGCCGCGTCCTCGATCAGCCGCTGGACGGTCGTGGTGAACGAGTCGTACGGGTGGTGGACGAGCACGTCCCGCTCACGGATCGCGGAGAAGATGTTCGCGTCCTCCGGAACCGCCTCCTTCGACGGGACGAAAGGGGGGTACTTCAACTCCGGGCGGTCGAGGTCGGCGATGGCCGCGAGGCCACCGAGGTCGAGGGGGCCGACGACGCGGTAGATCTGGCCCTCGTCCACCGCCAGCTCCGACGTCAGCAGGTCCAGCACGCCGTCGGAGATCGACTCCTCGACCTCCAGCCGGACCACCGGGCCGAACCGGCGGCGCAGCAGCTCCCGCTCCAGCGCCTGCAGCAGCCCCTCGCTGATGTCGTCGTCGATCTCCAGGTCCTGGTTGCGGGTGACGCGGAACGCGTGGTGCTCGACGACCTCCATCCCGACGAACAGCTGGCCGAGATGCGCGGCGATCACGTCCTCCAGCGGCGTGAACCGGTCCGCGGACGCCTCGATGAAGCGCGGCAGCAGCGGCGGCACCTTCACCCGGGCGAACATCGTCGCGTCCGTCTCCGGGTCGCGGACGATCACCGCGAGGTTCAGCGACAGGCCCGAGATGTAGGGGAACGGGTGCGCGGAGTCCACCACGAGCGGGGTCAGCACGGGATAGATCCGGTCGCGGAACAGCCGCCGCAGGCTCTCCTGCTCCGTCTCGGCCAGCTCGTCCCACCGCAGGATGTCGATGCCCTCCTCACCGAGCGCCGGACGCACCACATGGCGGAAGCAGGCGGCGTGCCGGCCCATCAGCTCGTGCGCGACCACACCGGTGCGCTCCAGGACCTCGCGGGGCTGCCGCCCGCTGGCGGACTGCACCGCCAGCCCCGTCGCCATCCGGCGCGCGAGACCGGCGACCCGCACCATGAAGAACTCGTCCAGGTTGCTGGAGAAGATCGACAGGAAGCGGACCCGCTCCAGCAGCGGCAGGCCGGGATCCTCGGCAAGTTCCAGGACGCGCTGGTTGAACCGGAGCCAGCTCTCCTCCCGATCGAGGAAGCGGTCATCGGGCAGCGCTTCGGCCCGCTGGGGAAGCTGTCCTGGGTCGACGGTCATACCAGTGATTTTCCCCTGTACCAGGTGAACGATGGTCGAACTCGGCTGATTCGCCGAACTATCAGACACCCCGATCATGCCCTGGGTTCCGGCAGATCACTCTTTATTTCCCAGGGGGGCGACCCCCCTGGAACCCCCCGTTGCGCTCGGCGCACCGTTTCCCGATCCGCTCCGCGTCTCGTGAAACGGCGCGCCGAGCGTCGGGTCGTGCGGCCTCCGGCGCTGGGCGCCTCCGGCCGCACGACCCGTGCTGATGATCACGCGGGTCGTCGGTCGGGTGCGGATCCCCTCACCGTTCGGAGTAGCGCGGGTAGCACCGTCCAAGGAAGCGGGGGCAGTGGATCGTGGCTGTGGGGGGAGCCTTATGGGGGTGGGGGCGTGGGCACAAGGGGGGCGTGGTCCCTCGTGAAACGTCTCCCGCCTCCTTGTTCTGGGCTCGGTGTTCGGCTGTTGCCGGGTGCACGGGGCGTGCCGTGGAGCCGGACGGGGGGTGTCCGGCGCATCTGAGTCCTCGTGGGTTCGAGCGGTTCATGGGGGCGCTGCGCCCTGGGGCCGAGGTCGATCTGCGGGGTGTCACCGTTCCCTCTTGGCTGCTTGAGGCCGTGCTCGATGCCGTTACCGGGCCTGACGGGCGGCCTCATCTTGGGCGTACTCGGTTCGATGGGGCCGTGCTGCCTTCTGATGCCGCGCTGCGGGGCTTCTGTGTGGAGGGGGACAGTTCGTTCGACGGGGCCTGCTTTCTCGGGGTCGCTTCGTTTCATGACGCGCGGTTCTTCGGCAACGCCTCGTTCCGGGACGTGCGGTTCGCGCGGGACGCCTCCTTCCAGGGGGCGCGTTTCCATCGGCATGCCTCGTTCGAGGAGACGGTGTCCGTCGGGGAGGCGGTGTTCAGCGGGGCGCGCTGGCACGTCGATGTGTCGTTCCGGCACGCGGCGTTCGTGGGCTCGGTCTCCTTTGACCACGCCGCGTTCGGGCGGGATGCGGGGATGCAGGCGGCGGCCTTCGGTGGGGCCGCCTCGTTCCGGCGTGTGCGGGTGGCGCGGTACGCGCGGTTCGAGCGGGCGAAGTTCCGGCGGGGGCTGCGGCTGGGGCCGCTGGTCGCGATCGGGGGGATCTCGCTGGCGGACGCCGTCGTGCACGGCGGACTGCACGTCCACGCGGCGGCACGGCACGTCACGGCGCGCGGGGCGACCGTCCACGGTGACGCCGAGTTCGGGCTCCGGTACGCGGAACTGGACCTGGAGGACGCCGCCTTCACGGGGACGGCATCGGTGCGTTCGCTGTCCGAGCCGATCCCGGGGGTCATGGAACCGTCGTGGCCGCCGGCGGGCGTCCGGCTCACGTCGCTGCTGCGTACCGACGCTGCGCTGCTTGAGGTGACCGGGGTTGACCTGGGCGGATGCGCCCTGCCTCGGCGGCCCGCCAGTGGCGGGGGCGCGCCCAGGCGATCTTGGCTGCGGCGCGGCGGGCGGGCATAACCTTTCCCGCCGGGGAATGCGGGGCTGTTTTGTCAGACGCCTGGGTAATGATTTGTGGTATGAGCAGAGACACCCATCCGGGGGCGCAGTGCCCGCACTGCCAATCGCTTCTCGCGCTCGTCCCCGTGCCTGGAAACTCCGCCGCCACCGCCGTCCCGCTGCTGCCCATCGTCCAGAAGGAGGAATGGCAGCCGCCGCCCGTCGCGGAGGTCCTCGCGGTTTACGCCGGCCGCGCCAAGGACACCGTTACCGCCGCGCGCGGCGCCGCCAAGGTCAGGGAAAGCCTGAACCGCGCCAGGGCCAACGCGGCCCAGCGGAGAGCCGCCCAGAAAGCCGCCCGCCACACCCCCCGAAGCGCCTGATCACAGACCGGTCGCAAAACATCGCCGGGACGCCCCGAAAGGGACGGCACCCGGTGGGCGCCGCCCCTTGCCGTCCCGAACTCCGGGGCCGTTACCGCGGGCCCGAGTCCGTCCATTCCGCGGTGAGCGTGACGACCGAGCTCATTGCCCGCCCGGCCGGGCCGCCTTTCCCGTCCTTCGGGTTCAGCATGATGTTCTCCGTGGCCAGCGCGGTCCCGGTGGACGAATCGATGATCATTCGGTGCCGGACCACGCCGCCGGGCGTCTTCCGGTCCACCGCGACGGCGTCCCCCGCCCTGCCCCGCGGGTCACGCACCCTGCCGAGGGACTTCACCGACGGCAGCCCCGCCAGCATCCGGAAGGCGGCTGCCCGGACCCGCGGCCGCACCGGCAGTTCCATCACGAGCCCCTGCGCGACGTTGTAGAGCCACATTTCGGCCCGCGCCGGGCCGCCGCCCTCGGTGCCGCGGCCGTCGTACCAGCGCATCAGCTCGGCCTTCAGCCGTTCCGGGTCGGCCGGCAGCGACTGCACTTCCCGCATGGTCACGTTGTGGCCGATCCAGTAGATCTTGTTCCCGTCCACCATCGGCGTTCCTCGCACGCTCCGCACGGGACCGGCCCCGGCCTCGAACACGGTGCGCGGCTTCGCGATCTTGCTGCCCGGCGCGATCGGCAGAGCGACCTCGAAGCGGCGGGGCGACCCGGCGCGCCGCCACGCCTCGGCGTCCGCCTCCGTCGCGGGCTTCGCGCCCAGGTACCGGTGCCGGCTCCACGCCTTGACGCCCGGCTCACTCGGCATCCAACTCTCCTCCCGTTCCCTGGTCACAATGGTGTAGCGGGCTCCGGCGCTCCCCACCGTGTGGGTGTGCGACGCGACCAGGACCCGGTACCAGTACGCGCGGACGGTGTCGGGCTGCCCGTCCGCCCTCTCGGCGGCGGCGAGCAGGACGGTCTTCGCGTCGACAGCCTGCCCGCCGCCGGGGTCGCCGGCGGGTCCGGTCCCGGCCGGGATCACCGTCACCGCGACCAGCGCGCCGGCCGCCACCGCCCCGGCGAGGCCCAGGGCCCACACCGGGCGGACACGGCGGCGCTTCCCGCGGGCGGCCGTGTCGTCGCCCGCGGTCATGGCGCGTGCCAGTTCCATCCGCCGGACGTCGTGGCCGACCGGGGCGTCCGGATTCAGTTCGTCGGGGCGTGCCTCGCTCAGGGTCCGCAGCACGTCGTTCATGACATCTCCTCACCGATGATTCCCACCTGCGGACGTGTCCCGGGTCGGGCGCCCTGTTGCTTCTCTCTTTGGCCCGTCTCCCCCTGGCCTGTCTCCCCCGGGGCGGTGTCCGCCGCGCGGAGGAGCCGTCGCCTCGCCCGGTGCAGCCGGACTCGCAGCGCGGCGGGCGAGCATCCGACGACCTTGGCGGCGTCGCGGGGGGCCAGCCCGTGCCAGGCGACGAGGATCAGGATCTCCCTGTCGCCCTCCGGCAGCGTCGCCATCGCGCGCAGGACCGCGAGCCGTTCCGCCACGTCCTCGGCGATGTCTCCCGCGGGACGCGCCGTCCACCGCCCGACTTCGTACGCGAACGACTCGCGCCGCACGTCCGCGCGGTGGCTGTCGCGCAGGACGTTGCGCGCGACGCCGAGCAGCCACGGCAGCGCCGGGTCCGGGACGTCGGCCAGGCGCCGCCACGCGACCGCGAAGGTCTCGCTCACCACCTCGTCCGCGACCTGCCGCCCGGCGCGGCTGACCGCGTAGGCCCACACGTGCTGGCGGCAGGCGTCGTAGATCGCGGTGAAGCGCTTCTCATCGGGAGTCACGCGCACCGCCCGTTCGTCCCTCAGGGGCCTGGTCTGCCACCGCCTGCGCCTCCGTCCGTCCGGATGTTCACGTCACCAGGTAGTGGCGCGGGGACGGCCATCGTTACGCGCCGTGTGAACCGGCGGCGACGCCGTCGAGGAAGGCGGCGATCAGCGGGGCGATCTCGCGGAGCCCGTCCTCCAGCGCGAAATGGCCGGTGTCGAAGACGTGCAGCTCGGCGTCCGGAAGGTCGCGCAGGTAGGCGTGCGCACCGGGTTCGGGGAAGAACACGTCGTCGCGGCCCCAGACGATGAGGGCCGGCGGGGCGTGCTCGCGCAGCCACTCCTGCCATTCCGGGTACCGCTCCACGTTCGAGATGTAGTCGAAGGCGAGGTCTATCTGGGGCCTCGTCCGGCCGGGCAGGTCCAGGAAATGCTGGTCCAGCGTCCAGCCGTCGGGGGCGATCATTTCGGGGTCGCGGGTGCCGCCCTCGTACTGCGCCCGTGTCGAGGGCAGTGTCAGGAGATCGCGGACCGCCTTCTCCGCGCCCTCCATGTGCGGGCGCAGGGAGATGAATTCAGCCGCTTCCCGGGAGAGCCCCTCTTCGTAGGCGTTGCCGTTCTGGACGATCAGCCCCGCGATCCATTCCGGGTGCCGCAGGGCCAGCCGGAACCCGACCGGCGCGCCGAAGTCGAAGACGTACATGACGAACCGGTCGAGCCCCAGCCGCTGGACGAACCCCTCCATGACGTCGGCGAGCCCGTCGAAGGTGTAGTCGAACGTCCCGCCGGTGGACGCGGGTTCGGGGACGTCGCTGTGCCCGAAGCCCGGGTAGTCGGGGGCGATCAGCCGGTAGCGGGCCCCCAGCACGTCGATCAGGCGCCGGTACTGGTGCGAGGCGGACGGGAAACCGTGCAGCAGGAGCAGCACGGGCGCGTCGGGGATCTCGGGCAGCGACTCCCGGTAGAAGATCCGGACACCGTCCACGTCAACGTGCCGGTGTGCGGTGCGGGCGGGCAGGGCGAGCGGCATCACATGCCTCCTAGGTCAGATGATGCATTAGTACAACCCGGTTCCGTCTAACGTGTCAATGAGCGGATGTAGCATTAGCCCCTATGGGCGATCTCGTACCGCTGACCGGGGAGCCGCTCGCGCTGGACCTGGTCAACACCCGTCCGGCCACCGGCGACCTGATCGCCGCGCCGGACGGGCTCGCCGCCTGGCTGGCCCTCCAGGGAGACCGCGTACCGCAACCGGGGACCGGCCCGCTCACCGAGGAGGACCTCGCGGCGGTCCACGCCGTCCGCGACCATGTCGCCGCCGCGGTCGACCGGGCGCGCAGGGGGGAGCGGCCGCCCGGCGAGGCGCTCGACGGCCTCAACGACGCCCAGTCGCGGGCACCGGCGATCAAGCACCTGGCCTGGGACGGCACGGCCGTCACGGCGAGCGTCCGGCGCACCGGCGGGTACGGTGCGCGGCTCGCCGCGCACCTCGCCGAGGACGCCGCGGAGTTCCTCGCCGACCCGGCGATCGGCGGCGTCCGGGCCTGCGCGGCCGACGACTGCACGCTGCTCTTCCTGCCCGCGCATCCGCGCCGCCGCTGGTGCTCGGCGGCACGCTGCGGGAACCGCGCGCGCGTCGCCCGGTACTACGCCCGGCACAAGGAGCGTTGAGTCCCCAACGGTAGGTTCGGGTGATACGTCCGTCGATGAGGTGCATCAAGCCGCCTGAGTACCTCTAATATTTGCTCGACGGCAAGCGACTAACCCGCCTGATGTCCGGTCGCTCTGCCCTGCCGAAGGAGCTGATCGATGACCGCGATGCACAGTCGCGGTGCGGAACGACTTCTCGGTGTGGCCGGTTCCCCCCACCTGCTACTCGTCGAGGACGACCCCGGCGACGCCTTCCTGTTCGAGGAGCTGCTGAGCGAGGCGCAGCCCGATCTGCGGATCACCGTCGCGACCACGCTCGCCGAGGCGATCGACGCGCTGCGGCCCGACATCCAGTGCGTGATCGTCGACCTGTCGCTGCCGGACGCGGACGGGCTCGACGCACTGCGCCGGATGCGCGCGCACGCGCCGTCCATCGCCGTCCTCGTGCTGACCGGCCTCGCCGACGCGCACGTCGGGGTGGAGGCCGTCGCCGCCGGAGCGCAGGACTACCTGGTCAAGCAGGACGTGGACGGCGCCCTGCTCACCCGGGCGATCAGCTACGCCATCGAGCGCAAGCGCGCCGACGAGTCCGAGCGGCAGCTGGTGGAGGCGCGGGCGCTCAGCCGGGAGAACGCCCGGCTGGAACGCGGCCTGCTGCCCGTCCCGATCCTGAAGGACACGGCGCTGCGGCACCACACCCGGTACCGGCCGGGACGCGACCGCGCGCTGCTCGGCGGCGACTTCCACGACACCGTGGAGACCGATGACGGCGCGGTCCACGTCGTGATCGGCGACGTCAGCGGGCACGGCGCGGACGAGGCGTCCCTCGGGGTCAGGCTCCGCATGGCGTGGCGCACGCTCGTCCTCGCCGGGCACACCGGGGGGCGGCTGCTCGACACGCTCGACGCCGTGCTGCAGCACGAGCGCTGGAGCGATGAGATCTTCACCACGGTGTGCACGCTGACGATCGCCCCGGACCGCCGCAGCGCCCGGCTGCACCGCGCCGGGCATCCGCGCCCGCTGTTCTTCGGCCCGGGCGGGGTCGAGCCCGTCCCCGACCAGCCGCACGGCCCCGCACTCGGGCTGTTCCCCGGCGTGGACTGGCCCGCCCTCGACCTCGAACTCGGCGACTCGTGGGGGCTGCTGCTCTACACCGACGGGCTGATCGAGGGCTCCGCCGGCGGCGAGTACCTCGACCTGGCCGGGCTGCTGGAACTGGCGAAGATCGCGTACGGGGACGGGCGGCGCGGCGAGATACTCGTCGACGGGCTCATCGCGGAGGCCGAGCGGCTGAACGGCGATGTCCTGGCCGACGACCTGGCCGTCCTGCTGCTGAGCCGGGGGGATGCCTGATGACCGCGAACCCGCCCGAGCACGAGCACGAGCACGACGCGCCGCCGGACGCGGAGCGGAGACGGAAGATCACAGTCTCCGGGCCGGCGATCGTGCTGCCCGCCGGGGACGTCCCCCAGGGGCACGGGATGGGCCGGCTGCGGCTCGTCCAGATCTACCGGCTGGGCTCGTTCGTCCTCGGCCTGCTCCTGCTCGCCGCGTTCGTGCAGGCCGGGATGGCCCTGTACGAGAACCACCGGGCGCGCGACGTGCTCGTCGAGCAGGTCGACCCGGCGGCGCTGCAGCAGTTCCGGCTCTCCTCCGCGCTGACCACCCAGGACGCGGCGATCCGCGACTACGCCCAGGACGGCGGGGAGGCCCACCTCGCCGAGTACCGGGCGGCGGTCGAGCGGGAGAGGGTGGCCGCCGAGACGATGCGCGAGCTGCTGGCCGGGGTGCCGGGCAGCGCCGACGTCTTCCGGCTCCTCGACCGGACCCGCGCCGACGCGGACGCATGGCGGACCGGATACGCCGAGCGGATCGCCGCCGGTCCCGGCGGGGAGGGCATCGGCCGCGCGGAGGGCCGGGAGGCGCGGCGGCTGCTCAACCGGGCGCGCGGCGACCTCACGCCGCTCCAGGCCAGTGTCACCCGGGTGCACGACCGGGCCGCCGACCGGCTGCGTTCCCGCGCGGGAACGGCGATGTGGTCGACGGGCGCCGCGCTCGCCCTGGTCGTGGTGGCCGCGCTCGCCCTCGCCATGCTGATCCGCCGGACCGTGCTGACCCCCGTGTCGTCGCTGACCGGACGGGTCCGCGCGGTGTCCCAGGGCGACTTCGCGCATCCATTGGACGTGCCCGGACCGGCGGAGATCAACGAACTCGCGGCGATCATCGACGCGATGCGCACCCGGATCATCGACGAGTGGCGGGCCAGCGTCGACAAGACCCGGCAGCTCGACGAGCAGACCGAGGAGCTGCGCCGCTCCAACGCCGAGCTGGAGCAGTTCGCCTACGTCGCCAGCCACGACCTCCAGGAGCCGCTGCGCAAGGTGGCGAGCTTCTGCCAGATGATCGAGCGCCGGTACGGGGACCAGCTGGACGAGCGCGGGCAGCAGTACATCGCGTTCGCCGTGGACGGGGCGAAGCGCATGCAGGCGCTCATCAACGACCTGCTGAGCTTCTCCAGGGTGGGCCGCATGTCGCGGCCGGAGGAGTCGGTCGACCTCAACGAGGTCGCCCGGCACGCGCTGGACAACGTGGAGACGCTGCGGGAGGAGACCGGCGCCGAGATCGAGGTCGGCGACCTGCCGGAGGTGTCCGGCGACCGGACCCAGCTCACCCAGCTCTTCCAGAACCTCGTCGGCAACGCGATCAAGTTCCGCCGCGAGGGCGTGCCGCCCCGCGTCGTCATCGACGCCCGCCGCGCCGGGGACGAGTGGGAGTTCAGCTGCGCCGACAACGGCATCGGCATCGAGCCACGCTACGCAGACCGGATCTTCCTGATCTTCCAGCGGCTCCACCCGCGCGACGAGTACGCGGGCACGGGCATCGGCCTGGCCCTCTGCAAGAAGATCGTCGAGTACCACGGGGGCCGTATCTGGCTCGACCCCGACGGCAACGGCGACGAGCCCGGCACCGTGTTCCACTGGACGCTGCCGGCCGACCGCGTACCGGTGGCCGTGGCCTCCGGCGGCGCCGGTCACAACGGACACACCGGTGGCGGCAAAGGCGCCGGTGGCGGCGAACCCGCCGGCACACCGAACAACGAGCGAGGACATAAATGAACGACGGCCCGCACCCGATCGAGGTCCTGCTCGTGGAGGACGACCCCGGCGACGTCCTGCTCACCGTCGAGGCGTTCGAGCACAACAAGGTCAACAACTCGTTGCACGTCGTCAACGACGGCGAGCAGGCCATGGACTTCCTGCGCCGGGAGGGCGAGTACCCGGAGGCCCCGCGCCCCGACCTGATCCTGCTCGACCTCAACCTGCCGCGCAAGGACGGCCGGGAGGTGCTGGAGGAGATCAAGCACGACGACGACCTGCGCCGCATCCCCGTCGTCGTGCTCACCACGTCGGAGGCCGACGAGGACATCCTGCGCAGCTACAACCTGCACGCCAACGCCTACGTCACCAAGCCGGTCGACTTCGACCGGTTCATCTCCGTGGTCCGCCGGATCGACGACTTCTTCGTGACGGTGGTCAAGCTCCCGCGCTGACCCGGCCCGCCCGCACGCTCCCCTCAGCCCTCCCCTCAGCCCCTCCCCTCAGCCCCTCCCTTCAGCCGTCCCGGCCGGTCCAGTCGACGCAGACGATCACCGCGTCGTCGGCCGGCTCGCCGTCCCCGTGATGGTCCAGGAAGTGCCGGATCATGGTCCGGGCGGCCTCGGGCGGATCCTGCAGCCGGGTGCGGCGCAGGGCCCGTGCCAGGGCGTGCTCCCCGTACCGCTCACCCGCCGGGGACAGGGCGTCGTTCACCCCGTCGCTGACGACGACCAGCCGGTCCCCCGGCTCGGCGGTGAACTCCTCGGTGACGTACCCGGTGTCGCCGAACATCCCGAGCGGCATCTGCGCGTCGAACCCGATGCTGTCGATGGCGTTCCCGCGCATCCGCAGGATGATCGGCGAGCCCGCGTCGACCACCCGGACCAGCCCGGTGGCGAGCTCGAACTCCAGCAGGAGGGTCTCCATGTGCCGCTCGCCGCGGTGCCGTGCGAACAGGGTCTGGTCGGCGAGCGCGGCCTGCTCGGTGATGCCGTCGCCGGACCGCCGCGCGTTGCGCAGCGCGCTGATCGCCAGGTTGGTCAGCGCCGCTGCCTCCGTCCCCGATCCCATGCCGTTGCTGACGGTCAGCGTGAGCCGGTCTTCGGACGCGGCCCAGTCGAAGTTGTCGCCCCACACCGCGTAGGCGGGTTCGAGCTGCCCGGCGAAGCGGAACTCGCCGGAGTCGAAGGACGGCGCGGGCAGCAGGTCCCACTGCATCTCGGCCGCCACCGTCAGCCTGCCCCGCCGCCGCAGGCGCCGGAACAGGTCCGTGGCCTGGTTCGCGATCTTCAACGCGCGGGCGGCGGTGCCGGCGAACTCCGCCAGCCAGGGCGGCTCGCCGGCCGGGAGACGGACGCTCAGCACGCCCAGCCGCTCGCCCTGCACGGTCAGCGGCAGGTGAAGGACCCGGCCGCCGTCCGGGTCCGGAGGTTCCCGGACGATCCGCTGCGAGGCGAACGCCCGGCCCGGCGCGGTGTTGTCGACCGAGAGCTCCGCGCGGCCGGGGGCCGTCCGGACGAGGTACGCCTGCCGGTAGTCGACGAGCAGCACCTCGGCGCAGGTCCCGTGCGCATGGCGTTCGACCAGCCTGACCGCGACGTCGATCAGCTCGTGCGGAGCGGCGGCCCACAGGGCCCCCGCGATCGCCGCGAAATCTCTATTTCCAGGTTCGTCATGCATCGGGATCCTTGCCAGGTGGGGGGCGGCGCCGCCCGGCCGGTCCCGCCGGACCGTGCCCTGCCGGATGCCCCGGGCGGCGTCTTATGTAACAGTGGAAGGCATGGTGGACACGTCGAGTGATGGAACGGCGGAGTCCTTGGCGGCGCTCGACGACGCCGCCTCGACCCTGATGAGCGTGTGGTCCAGTGCGCACAACTCCCCTGATGTACCCGTTCCATCGACCCAGTTGCGCGCATTGTTCGTGGTGGAGCGCGGTCCGGTCAACATGAGCCGCCTCGCGGAGGAGCTCGGCGCGCTGGTGTCGTCGGCGAGCAGGCTGTGCGACCGGCTGGAGGCGTCCGGGCTGCTGACCCGCGACCACGGCCGGGACCGCCGCGAGGTCACGGTACGCCTCAGCGCCGACGGGGAGGCGCTGCTGAACCGGATACGGGTGCGGCGGCGCGAGGACCTGGCCCGGATACTGGCCTCGATGCCGGCGCCCGCGCGGGCCGCGCTGCTGTGGGGGCTGGAGGAGTTCCGGGCGGCCGCGGCCAACCCGGATGTCGGCGGCAATTCCATTTCGCTGCTCGCATGATTTCATCGTGAATAATCCGTTTTGCCGGATGAGTCGGAGCATGCCGAATCATCCAGGATGTTAGAGAATATAGCCATTCCCCCAGCCGACGCCGCGCAAAACTTCGCCATTTCCGCTACACGCCTGGTTCCCGCCGCTAATATCGCCGCTCATGGCGACCAATAATCCCCCGCGGCTTTCTCGCCGCGCCGTCACCGCCGGGCTCGTCCCGGCGGTGGCCGCCGCGCTGCTGCTCGGCGGATGCGGCGGCTCGTCACCCGGCACGGCGGCGGCGAAGGAGGGCGGCGCGGCCGCGGACCAGAACGGTCCGGGAGAGGGCGGGCGGGCCCGCGCGGCCAAGGTCCCCGAGGCGACCACGTACACCACGGTCAAGGGCGCCCCCGAGGACGCGTCACCCGGCGGCGCCACCGACGGCCTGGTCGTGAACCCGGCCGAGTCCGTGCCCGTGCTCGACCGCCCGGACGGGCGGCGCATCGCCACCCTCCCCGCGACGCAGCTGGGCGGCCCCACCTGGGTCCCCGTGGTCGAGACCTCGGGCGACTGGCGGCGGGTGCTGCTGCCGAGCCGCCCCAACCGCGCCACCGGCTGGATCTCCGGCACCGGAGTCCGGACCGCGCGCACCCCGTACACGATCCGCGTCGACCTCGCCGAGCGGAAGCTCACGCTGCTCAGGTCCGCGCGGCAGGTCGGCCGGTGGAAGGTCGCGATCGGCGGTGCCGAGACCCCGACGCCGACCGGCCGGACGTTCCTCATGGCCACGCTCACCCGGGACGAGAAGGCGCCGAGCCCGATCGTCCTGCCGCTCGGCACCCACTCGGCGACCCTCGACACCTTCGGCGGCGGTCCCGGCACCGTCGCGCTGCACGGCTGGCCCGACGCCTCCGTGTTCGGCAGGGCCGTCACGCACGGCTGCGTCCGGGTGCCGGACGCCGCGCTGAAGGCCCTCGCACGGGTCCCGCTCGGGTCCCTGGTGTTCATCGACGGCTGACCGGCCGGCCAGGTACTCCCACGATCCAAGGAAATCGGAGAAACACTCATGCGTTACAGCCATGCCGTCAGGGGCGTCCTCGCCGCCGGGCTCATTACAACGGGGCTCGCCGCCGGGCTGGTCACCGCCCCGGCGTCCGCCCTGGCCACCGCCCCGCAGGGCGCTGCCCCGCAGGCCACCGTGCCGCAGGGCGAAGGCTCCGCGTACGGGCTGACGGCCTCCGGGCCGGTGTCCGTCCCGCCGGTGCCCGCCGTCTCCTCCACCACGGAGACGGTCCGCAAGAGCCTGCTGCGCGAGGAGAGCACCGACCTCGTCAAGGCGTCCGCGCTGGACGTCAGCGCGTCCGCGGCCCGCGCCCGGTCCACCGTCGCGAAGGCCGCGGTCCCGGCCGCGGACCTCATGGCCGACGCGGTCACCGCCAAGTGCCGCGGCGGCCACGGCTCGGCCCACCTCGCCCGCGCCGTCATCGCGGGCAAGCGACTCGACGCCTCCCCGCCGCCCAACACCACGATCCCGGTCGACGTGGAGGGCGTCGGCCGCACCTCGCTCACCCTCAACAAGCAGGAGCGCATGGCCGACGGCCGCCTCGCCGTCACCGCGATGGAGCTCCGGCTGCCGCTGCCGGGCAAGCCCGCGACCATCCGGATCGCGTCCGCGACCTGCGGAAAGTCCGGCCCGGCCGAGCAGCCGGCCGACGCGCCCGCGCCGACCCCGGTCGAGCACGACCTGCCCGTCACCGGCTGACGGGCACCCGTCCACAGGCACCGGCCCACTGGTATCGGCGCACGGCCCGGCGGAACGCTTTCCGCCGGGCCGTCGCCGTCAGATCGCCAGCGACTTCTCGAAGTGCACGACCGCGCCCTCCCGGTGCACGCGATCGGCGATGTGCAGTTCCTCCGTGAACGCCCTCATCAATTGGAGCCCCCGCCCGTGCTCGGCCAGCGGCGGGGCCTGCTCACTCCCCCAGTCGGCGTCCACACCGGCCACGCCGACGCCCACCACCGGGGCTCCATCGACCGAACCCCCGTCGATGACCTCGACGATGCATCGCGTCCCGTCCATCCGCGCGCGGACCTCGTACTCTTTCGCGTTCGCCGCGTGCTGGATGACGTTCGCGCAAGCCTCACCCAAGGCGAGCGCGATATCGGCACGGATCTCCGAGGCCACCCCGAGCCCGCGCAGCGAGGCATCGAGCGTGTGCCGCACCAGCGGAGCGCTCTCGGCGTTCCTCGGCAGGGTCATTTCAAGAACGACCTCCATGCCATTCGCCTCCGTTCCCTCTAGCAGCCAGATTTCCCGCTGATCTTCTGCGGAAACTCAAGCCACCAGAAAAACGAGTGCCACGGCTTCTTTTCCCCGCGGTCGACTTCGCCGTCAAGCGCGGCGGACCGGGCCTGCACCGGGCCCCGAGGACGGCGGCCGGCCCTCACCCGCCGGTCAGGTCGGCGGCGATGTCGCGGTCGCCGTAGCCCTCGGGGGCCGCGACCTCGACGACCGGCTCGGGACGATCGTCGAACTCCACCCGCAGCGCCCGCGACATCGTCGCGTGCATCTCGTACATGCAGGTGATGTAGGTGAGCTGGAGGATCTCCCTGTCGGAGAGGTGCTCGCGGAGGACGTCGAATATCGCGTCGGCCACCCGGCCGCCGTCCAGGACGAGGCCGTCGGTGTAGGCGAGGACGGCGCGCTCCAGCGGCGAGTAGCAGTCCGCCGTCTGCCAGTGCGGGATCGCCTCGATCTTCTCCTCGGGCATGCCGAGCGCCCGCATCTGCTTGCAGTGCTGCGAGAAGACGAACTGGCTGCCGCGCGCCCAGCCGGCCCGGCACTGGCCGAGCTCGCGGAGGACGGGGTCGAGGTCGGCGCTGCGGTAGAGCTGGAACCCCTTGACCGCGTGCCGGAACACGTCCGGGGACTGGGCGAAGACCGTCCACCAGTCGCCGGGCGAGCCGGTGGCGGTGCCGTGGTCGACGGCCGGGTCGCGGTCCGGCGCGAACAGGTGGTCGTAGAAGAAGAGGATCAGCTCGTCGGTGACCTCGGCGCGGGGCACCTCACGCAGTCGGGGCATGCTCGTCCTTCGGGATGGTCCGGTCGGCGGCGGTCTTGGGTTCGTGGGAGACGTCGGACTCGTCGAACGTCCGCGTCCAGCAGGCGAATTCGAGGAGGATCCCGTCCGGGTCCTGGAAGTAGAACGAGCGGACGAACACGCCCTCGTTCACGTCCGGGGAGATGCCCATCGGGCTGTCGTCGTGGTTCAGGATCGGGCTGACCGTGACGCCCTTCTCCTTGAGCCGCCGCCGGTAGTCCTCGAACTTCTCGACGGGGACGTGGAACGCCACGTGGTTCATCGAGCCGACGGCGCTGAGCAGCTCGCCCTGCTCGGGGCGGCCGGCGGGCGCGGAGATGCCGGGGACGGGGTCCGGCGCGTCCGGGAACCAGAAGAACGCCAGGCAGTCGCCGCCGCCGCAGTCGAAGAAGAAGTGCTGGCCCAGGCCGGCCGGCAGGTCGAGCGTCTTGATCAGCGGCATCCCGAGGACGCCGGAGTAGAAGTCGATGGTGCGCTTCATGTCGGACGACACGAGCGCCAGATGGTTGATGCCACCGAGCTCGAACTCGGTGTTGCCGCCGGTCATGAGACCTCCTCACCGCGGGCGCGGAGCCGGGTCCCGGTCACCGTCCTCCCGCAGTTGACTTGACAGTCATATCAACTTTTCCGATGCTCGGATACTGTTCCTCCGAACATCGGATTGTCAAGACCGGCGGAAGGGACCACGGCCATGAGCAGCGGCGACGCCCCGGGCGGGCAGCAGGCACCGCTCACCGAGCGCGGCGCCCGCACCAGGGAGCGCCTCCTCGCCGCCGCGCGCGAGGTGTTCGAGGAGCGCGGGTTCCCGGAGACCCGCGTCGCGCACATCACCCGGCACGCCGGCGTCGCCTACGGCTCCTTCTACACCTACTTCCCGTCCAAGGAGGCGGTGTTCCTGGAGCTCGCCGACCGGCTCTTCGCGGACATGACCGAGCACGCCCTCGAACCGGCGGCCGGCCCGTCCCCCGCCGACCGCGTCCGCCGCGCCAACCGCGCCTACTACGAGGGCTACCTGCGCAACGCGAAGATGATGGCGATCATCGAGCAGGTCGCGACGTTCAACGGCGAGTTCCAGGAGCTGCGGCGCAAGCACCGGGCCGCCTCGACCGCGCGGTCGGCGAAGGCGATCGAGCACTGGCAGCGGGCGGGGCTCGTGCCGGCCGACCTCGACCCCGAGCTGGCGGCCGGCGCGCTCGCCACGATGGTCGACCACTCGCTGTACCTGTGGCTCGTCCAGGGGGACCACGCGGACGCCGGACGCCTCCTCGATACCCTCGACGCCCTCACCGTCCGAGCCCTCGGCCTGCCGACCTGAAGGAGACCCGTGGACGCCCTCGCCCCCTCCCCCGCCCCTCGGGCGGCCCCTCTCGCCACCCTGTTCACCGCCCCTCTCGCGGCCCGGCGCGGGGCCGGCGCATGAGCACGCTGGACGCCGAGCTCACCGCCCGCCTGGGCGCGGCGGTGTCGGACCTCGTCCGGCTGTCGGGCGGCGCCAGCCGCGAGACCTGGTCGTTCGACGCGGACGGCCGCCCGCTGATCCTGCGCCGCGACCGGCCCGGCGCCCTCGATCCCGGCGCGATGGCGCGGGAGGCCGCCCTGCTGTCCTCCGCCGCGGCGGCCGGCGTGCCCGTCCCGGAGCTGGTCGACCACGGCGACGACCTGGGCGGCCTGCCCTTCCTGATCATGGGCCGGCTGTCCGGCGAGACGATCCCCCGCCGCCTCCTGCGCGACGAGCGGTTCGCGCCCGTGCGCGGCCGCCTCGCCCGCGACCTGGGCGGCATCCTGGCCCGGCTGCACACGATGGAGCCCGTCCCCGGCCTGTCGGACGACGACCCGCTCGCCCTGCTCGTCATGCTCTACGAGGACTTCGACGAGCCGCGACCCACGGTCGAGCTCGCGCTGCGCTGGCTGCGCGACCACCGCCCGCCCGCGTCCGGCCGCCGGACGGTCGTGCACGGCGACTTCCGCAACGGCAACCTGATGATCGACATGAGCGGGGTGACGGGCGTCCTCGACTGGGAGCTCACGCACCTCGGCGACCCGGCCGAGGACCTCGGCTGGCTCTGTGTGAAGGCCTGGCGCTTCGGCTCACCGCACGCCGCCGGCGGCTTCGGCTCCCGCGAGGACCTCCTAGCCGGCTACGCCGAAGCGGGCGGCACCCCGCCCACCCCTGAAGAACTGCGCTGGTGGGAGGTCTACGGCACGCTGCGCTGGGCGATCCTGTGCCGCCACCAGGCCGAGCGCTTCCTGAGCGGCACGGACACGTCCATCGAGTTCGCCGCCCTGGGACGGAGGGTCTGCGAGCAGGAACACGACCTCCTCCTGGCCCTCGGCCTGACCGAACCGATGACCGTCCAGGACCCGCTGGAGACCGTCCAGGCCACTGCGACACCGCCCCATGACCGGCCTGACGCGTCCACCCTGATCGAGGCCGTGGGGGCGTTCCTCAAGGAGGCCGAGCAGCCCGACGACCGGCTCCGCTTCCACACGCGCGTGGCCATGTCGGCGCTCCGGATAGCGCGCCGGGAGATCCTCCTCGCCGAAACCCACAAGGCCGCCCACCACGAGCGCCTAGGGAAACTCGGCTGCGTAACCGACGCCGACCTGGCGAAGGCCATCCGGGAGGGCACCCTGGACGACCGGCGGGACGTGGTGGTCGCCGCGGTGCGAGCCTCCGTCGTGGACAAGCTCACCGTGGCCAACCCCGGCCACCTCGCCCTCCCCGGCTGAACCGAAACTCCTCGCGGTGGGTCGAACGATCTGAGCACACCGTAAGGAGCAAAATGACCCGTCCCTTTCACGCCGTGGCCGTCCTCATGCTCGGCGCCACCCTTGTGCTGACCGGCTGCCAGGTCAACAGCCACACGTGCAGAGGCGGTGAATGCCACGTGACCACGACCGGGACCGGCAAGACCCAGAGCATCGACCAGTGGGACGTCAAGATCACCGAGATCTACGCCGACTCGGCCGTCTTCTCCGTCGACCGCTCACGCGGCGTCCGCATCCAGGTGGGCCGCTCCGTCCGGGTCCGCGACGCGCGGATCACGGTCACCTCCATCGAGGGCGAGACGGTCAAGTACGACATCGAGTAGCAACACCACATCCGTGGACGCCCAGGAGGTCGAGCAAGCCCCGGGGCAACGACCCGGAACGTGATCCGGCGGCGGACGAAGCGGGGCGTCCGCCGCCGATTCATGTTCCGAGCAGGCGATCCGCGACGTGTGAGGGGTTTGTGAGCGGGGCGCGGCAGCCTCGGCGGCATGGATTACGCGTTTCAGGCGGAGAGCCTGGTCAAACGGTTTGGGGCCACTACCGCCCTCGCTGGAGTGGAGCTCGCGGCACGGCCGGGCACTGTGCTCGGTGTCCTCGGGCCCAACGGCGCTGGGAAGACTACGGCGGTGCGGATTCTGGCGACGCTGCTTCGGCCCGACGCGGGCCGGGCGGAGGTCTGCGGGCTGGACGTCGTGCGGGACGCCGCCGAGGTGCGGGAGAGGATCGCCCTCACCGGGCAGTACGCGTCCGTGGACGAGGATCTCACCGGCATGGAGAACCTCGTCCTCATCGGGCGGCTCCTCGACATGCGCAAGGCCGGGGCACGGGCCCGCGCCGCCGAGCTGCTGGAGCGGTTCGAGCTGGCGGAGGACGCCGGGCGCCGGGTGTCCACCTACTCCGGCGGGATGCGGCGCAGGCTCGACCTCGCCGCGAGCATGGTCGGGCGCCCCGCCGTGATCTTCCTGGACGAGCCGACGACCGGCCTCGACCCCGGCAGGCGGGAGGAGGCGTGGCGGCTGATCCGGTCGATGACCCGCGACGGCGGGACGGTCCTGCTGACCACCCAGTACCTGGAGGAGGCCGACGCGCTCGCCGACGAGATCACCGTCATCGACCGCGGGGCGGTCATCGCGTCGGGCACGCCCGCGGAGCTGAAGCGGGTCACCGGCGGGCAGACGATCGTCGTGCGGCCCCGCGATCCGGGGCGGCTCATCGAGGTCGCCGCGATCCTGAACGCGGTGTCGGGACGTGCCGCCGAGACGCCGCGCAGGGACGTGGTGGGCGTGCCGGTCGGCGAGGACGGGGAGCGCGCGTTCGCCGAGACCGTGCACCGGCTGGAGGCCGCCGGGATAGGCGTCGCCGAACTGTCGCTCCGCCTGCCCAGTCTCGACGAGGTCTTCCTCACGCTGACCGGCCACCACGCGGAGAAGGAGGCGGCATGAGCGAGGCGGAGGGGCGCGGCGCGGTCTTGACCGAGGAGCGCCGGGAGTGGGGAGCGATCGAGGGAAGGCGGCCGGAACGGGGGCATCGGCTGGCGCGGCACAGCCTGCTGCTGGCGGGGCGCAGCCTGACCAAGACCCGGCGGAACCCGGGGCTGCTCAGCGACGCGCTGTTCATGCCGATTCTCTTCCTGCTGCTGTTCGTCTACCTGTTCGGCGGCGCGGTGGCCGGGTCGACGCGGGAGTACCTGCAGTACGTCTTTCCCGGCGTCCTGGTGATGACGCTGCTGCTGGTGGGGATGCTGTCGACCGGCCTCAGCATCAACACGGACATCAAGAAGGGCGTGTTCGACCGGTTCCGGAGCCTGCCGATCGGGCGGTCCGCGCCGCTCACCGGCATCGTGCTGGGCGATCTGATCCGCTACGTCGTGGCGGCGTGCGTGCTGTTCGCGACCGGTTACCTGATGGGGTTCCGGGTCGAGACGGATGCGGTGTCGGCGGTGGCGGCGGTCGCGCTGTCGACCGCGCTGGGCTTCGCGCTGGGCTGGGTCAACGTGCTGATCGGGGTGCTGATCAAGGAGGAGGTCATCGTCCAGACGGTGGCGTTCCTCGGGATCTTCCCGCTGGCGTTCGGGACGGACATGGTCGTCCCGGCCGAGACGCTGCCGGGCTGGTTGCGGGCGTGGGTCGAGGTCAATCCGGTCAGCTACGCCGTGGACGCCTCGCGCGGGCTGCTGGTCGGCGGGCCCGTCGCCGGTCCGGCGACGGCGACGCTGCTGTGGTCGGCGGGGTTCCTCGCCGTGTTCTGCCCGCTGGCCGTGTACGCCTACCGGCGCCGCGCCTGACCTCGCTCCTGTAGCTGATCCCCCTGTAGCTGATCCCCCTGTAGCTGATCGTCGAGCAGGGCGAGTGCTCCGGGGACGTCCAGGCTGCCGCCGCGGTCGCGGGCGGCGCGGTAGGCGCGCTCGCCGAGCGTCCGGCGCAGCGGCCGGGTCACCAGCACGACGTCCGGGTTGTGCGTGTCGGGCGCCCCGCGCAGCACGGCCGCCGCACCGAGCAGTGCCGCCGCCGCCCGCGGGTCGGCGGCGGCGCGCAGCCGGGCGGCCGCGTAGCCGGCGACGGCGGCGATCGGGATGTCCGGTGCGCCGACGGCGAGGGTGAGGGCGGTGCGCAGGTGCCGCCGCGCCGCGTCCGGGTCGTCCCGGTCGAGCGCCAGCTGGCCCCGCGCGGTCTCCAGCAGCGAGCGGTACTGCGGGTAGGACGGGACGCGGTCGAGTTCGCGTTCGGCGGCGTCGTAGTGCTCCTGCGCCTCGGCCGCGGAGCCGGCGTGGCGGGCGAGGTCGCCCAGGGCGAGCCGGACGGGCACCAGGTGGCGCGCCGGGGTCCCGGCGCCCGGGGCGACCATCGCGGCCAGCTCGTCCCGCGCCCGCGCCATGTCGCCCGACCGGGCGCGGGCGACGGCGAGCATGACGCGCTGCATGCAGGCGTCGTCCTGTCCCAGCATGCGCAGGAGCCCGATGGCCTCCTCCAGCGTGGCGATGGCCTCGCCGAACCGCCCGGAGACGGTCTGCGTGTCGGCCGCGAAGGTGAGCGTGAGGGCGAGCCCGGCCCGCTCCCCAGCCTCGCGGAACCCGGCCTCCGCGGCGGCGATGTCCCCGTGGGCCGCGTCCATCTCGCCCCCGTTGCCGTTGAGCATCGCCCGCGTCAGGTACAGGATCGCCCGCGTCCACGGGTCGGGCTCGGGCAGTCGGCGGTCGATCGCGGCCAGGCCGCCCGCGTTGTCGCCGGTGAGCAGCGCGGCGGCGGGCTCGGCCAGCGCGGCCAGGGGGTGCGCGGCCCGCTCGGGAAGCCCGCCGATCAGCGGGTCGTCGCGGGCGTCGCCGCCCGACATCACGGTGTTGAACAGGTAGCCGCCGAGCGCGGCCGCCTCCGCGTCCTCGGGGACGCTCTCGCGGCCCGGCACGTGCAGCGCGGCCCGCAACCGCCGCGCCGCCTCGGCGTGGTCGCCCTGGATCATCCAGAACACCGCCAGCGCAGCGCCGAGGCGCACGGCGGTTCCGGCGTCGCCGCGCTCGGTGGCGAACTGGAGCGCGGCGAGGAGGTTGTCGCGTTCCGCCGCCAGCCGGGGGATCCATTCGAGCTGCTCGGGACGGCGCAGATGCGGTTCGGCCCGTTCGGCCAGCTCCAGGAAGCACGCGGCGTGCGCGGCCCGGACCCGCCCGGTCCCCCCGGCCTCGGCGAGCCGCTCCCGCCCGTACTCCCGGATGGTCTCCAGCATGCGGAAGCGCGGCTCGGCGCCCTCGACGGCCTGGAGCAGCGACCGGTCGGCCAGCGAGTCGAGGACGTCCAGCGCGTCCGGACGGCCGGTGACGCGGGCGGCGGTGTCCGGGGTGATCGTGCCGGGGAACTCCGCGAGCCGCTCGGCGAACCGGCGTTCCGCGTCGTCCAGCAGGTTCCAGCTCCACGCGACGACCGCCCGCAGCGTCCGGTGCCGCGCGAGCGCCGTGCGGTCCCCGCCGTTCAGCAGGCGGAACCGGTCGCCGAGCCGGGCGGCGAGCTGGTCCAGCGGCATCGAGCGCATCCTGGCCGCGGCGAGTTCGATCGCCAGCGGGAGGCCGTCCAGCCGCCGGCAGATCTCCGCGACGGTCGCGGGGTCGCCGGTGAACCCCGGCCGGACGGCCGCGGCGCGCTCGGCGAACAGCGCGGCCGCCGCCGGGTCGTCGAGCGGCGGCACGGGGCACAGCGCCTCGCCGTCGACCCCGAGCCGCTCCCGGCTCGTCGCGAGGACCCGCAGGCTGGGGCAGGTGCCGAGCAGCTCGCCCGCCAGCCGCGCGGCGGCCTCCACCACGTGCTCGCAGTTGTCCAGGACGATCAGCGTCTCGTCGGCCGACAGCGCCTCGGCCAGGGTGGTGCCGTCCCGCAGGCCGAGCACGCCCGCGACCGCCCGGGGCACCTCCCCGGGGTCGTCGACCGGCGCCAGCTCCACGACCCACACCCCGCCCGGGAACCGCCCGGCCAGCTCCGTCGCGACCGTGGTGGCGAGCCGGGTCTTCCCGGCGCCGCCGGCGCCGACGAGGGTGACGAGCCGCCCTTCCCAGAGGCGCCGCGCGACCCACGCGCGCTCGTCCTCCCGGCCGACGAAGCTGGTCGCCGCCACCCGCAGGTTCCCGCGCACCCGGTCTCGGGGGACGGCCCGCAGAACGGCCAGGTACGCGTCCTGCAACTCGCGTCCAGGGTCGGTGCCCAGCTCCTCGGACAGGACGCCCCGGAACTTCTCGAACACCGCGAGCGCCTCGGCGGACCGTCCCGCCCCGTGCAGGGCCTCGACCAGCAGGACGCGGAGCCGCTCACGCAGCGGGTGCCGTGCCGCCAGCTCCTCCAGCTCCGCCACCAGCGGCCCGGGGGCGGCGCCTGTGGCCAGCTCGGCGGACACCCGGTCCTCCGTCGCCGACAGCCGCAGCGCCTCCAGCCGCACGGCCGCGGCGTCCGCGAACGGCACACCGGCCGAGTCCGCGAGAGCGTCCCCCCGCCAGAGGCTCAGGGCGTCCCGCAGCAGCGGGACCGCGAGCTTCGCGTCCCCGGACCGCAGCGCTTCGCCGCCGTTCCTGGCCAGCCGCTCGAACTCCGCCGCGTCCACGGATTCGACGTCCAGGACGTAGCCGCCGGGAACCGAACGCAGCGACCCCGCGGGCAGGCACCGCCGCAACCGCGAGACGAGCGCCTGCAACGCGTGCACCCGGTCCTTGGGGCCGCCGTCCGGCCACAGCGCCTCCACGAGGGCGTCGACGGTGACCGTCCGCCCCGCTTCCAGCGCCAGCCTGGTCAGCAGCACCCGAAGCCGCGCCCCGCCGACCCGGATGTCCTCGCCCCGGTCCGTCACGACCAATGGCCCAAGGACTCCGACCCGCATCCATCCATAGTGCCGGAAATCCATAGTGCCGGAAGGAGCGGCGGGTCGGCGGACGCTACGCGACGCCGTTCTCGCGGCAGAGATCGACGACCGGCCCGTCCGCGCGGTTCGCGATGCCGAACGCGTTCCGCACCGCGGAGGCGCTCCGGTTGCTCGGCACGTGGGCCGCGACGCAGGACGCCGCCGGACCGGCCGACTATGCCGGCCAGGCCGCGATCCCGCGCTCCGAGCCGGACGTCAAAGCCGGAGGGACGCGTTGAGGCGGGCGGCCTGGCGGGTCAGGTGGTCGCGTTCGGCGAGGGTGGGGGCCTTGTGGGCCGCCTCGGCGTACAGGCGCGCCGCCGTCACCGGGTCGCCGTCTCGTTCGTGGAGGTATGCCGCCACGGCGGTGTAGCGGGGCAGGGAGTCGTCCAGCTCCGCGAGGGCCTTCAGGCCGGCGCGCGGGCCGTCCGCCTCGCTCACGGCCACCGCGCGGTTGAGCCGGACGACCGGGCTGTCGGTCAGCTGCACCAGCTCGTCGTACCACTCGACGATCTGCACCCAGTCGGTCTCCTCGGCGGTGAGCGCGTCGGCGTGGAGGGCGGCGATGGCGGCCTGGGCCTGGAACTCGCCCAGCCGGTCGCGGGCCAGGGCGGCCTGGAGGATCTCGATGCCCTCGGCGATCAGCCCGGTGTCCCAGCGGCTCCGGTCCTGGTCGGCGAGCGGCACGAGGCTGCCGTCGGGCGCGGTGCGGGCGGCGCGCCGGGCGTGGTGGAGCAGCATGAGCGCGAGCAGCCCCGCCACCTCGGGGTGGTCGATCGCGGCGGCGAGCTGCCGGGTCAGCCGGATCGCCTCGGCGGCCAGGTCGACGTCCCCGGAGTAGCCCTCGTTGAACACCAGGTAGAGGACGCGCAGCACGGTGCCGACGTCGCCCGGCCGGTCGAACCGCACGCCGGACACGGTGCGCTTCGCCCGGCTGATGCGCTGCGCCATGGTCGCCTCGGGCACCAGGTACGCCCGCGCGATCTGGCGGGTGGTCAGCCCGCCGACGGCGCGCAGCGTGAGCGCGACCGCCGACGACGGCGTCAGCGACGGGTGCGCGCACAGGAAGTAGAGCTGGAGCGTGTCGTCCACGCCGGACGCGGGACCCGGCGGCGGCTCCTCCTCGACGGCGTCCTCCCGGCGGCGGCGCGCGGTCTCCGCCTTGGTCGCGTCGAGGAACTTGCGCCAGGCCGCGGTGATCAGCCAGCCCTTGGGGTCCCGCGGCGGGTCGTCCGGCCAGACCCGGATCGCCTCGACCAGGGCGTCCTGGACGGCGTCCTCGGCCGCCGCGAAGCCGGCTCCGCGGCGGACGAGGATCGCCAGGACGTGCGGTGTGAGGCTGCGGAGCAGAAGCTCGTCCACCTGGAAGGTCACTCCGTGATCGTGGGCGGCGCGGTGAAGATCGGGCGCAGCTCCAGCCACTCATGGATCGGCTTTCCGCCCGCCCCGGGCGCGGCCGACAGCTCCGCGGCCAGCTCCAGCGCCCGCTCGTAGCTGTCCACGTCGATCACCATCCACCCGGCGATGAGGTCCTTGGTCTCCGCGAACGGCCCGTCGGTGACCGGCGGGCGGCCCTCGCCGTCGTACCGGACCCACGTCCCGTCGGGCCCGAGCGCCCGCTCGTCGACGAACTCGCCGGTCTCCTGCAGCCGCGTCGCGAAGTCCGCCATGTACTGGATGTGGGCCGTGATCTCCTCCGGCGTCCACTTCTCCATCGGCACGTCGTTGACCGCCGCCGGGGCGCCGCGGTAGTGCTTCAGCAGCAGGTACTTGGCCATCGTGGTTCTCCTCGGTGCCTGTGCGACCCATGTCGTCGTCGCTCTCGACACGGGGACGACGCCCGCCCCCGCTTCTCGACATCGCCGGCAGAAATCTCTTCCCCGCCAGCCCAGGATGCCCATACCGCCGGGCGCAGGTGAACTCAGGAGCGGCGGCGCCTGCGGAATCTCCTCCACGCGCCGACGATCACCAGCAGTACCAGCGACCACAACACCGACTGGACGAACTCCCCCTCGGAGGGAACGCCGAGATCCCAATCGAAGAAGAGAGCCGCGATGCCGGAAACCACGAAGATCGAACCGATGAGCATGACAAGGATGGAATGGAAGTACTGGTCGAAGCGGCGCTGCCGGAAGTCGGGCTCCCCCCGCCTCGGCGGGGGGCGCAACCCCCTTACGCCCACACCGACCGCGGCCACGCCGCACAGGGTGAAAAACGCGTGCATGAAGGTGGTCCACACGGTATGCCCCTTCGCTTCCCGGCATTCTCCGGTGGGGCGTCGCGGGCCGCAAGGCGGCGGTTGACCTCAAGTTTGGTTTAGGAACTAGCGTCGCGGGCGTTGGTGGAGGAACTCTAGGGAAGGTGCCGCGATGACACTTGGTCTTGGGCCCATAGGCGTGACCCTCGACGTGCGTGACGGGGGCGGGCATCTCGACGACGCCGTCATGCTGGAGAAGCTCGGGTACTCGGCCGTCTGGATCGCCGGGGGGCAGTTGTCGACGCTGGATCCGCTGCGGGACGTCGTCCGGGCGACCGGGACGGTCCGGGTGGGCAGCGCGATCATTCCCGCGCGGGTGCACCCGGCCGAGGACGTGGTCGCGCTCCGCCGCGACCTGGAGGCCACCGATCCGGGGCGGCTGATCACCGGGCTCGGCGGGGTGCACGGTGAACGGCCGCTGCGCACCATGAACGAGTACCTCGACCGCCTGGACGCGGCCGACCCGCCGGTCCCGGCGGAGACCCGGATGCTGTCGGCGCTGGGGCCGCGGATGCTGGAGCTGGCCCGCGACCGGGCGGCCGGGGCGCTGACGCTGCTGGTCAACCCCGAGTACACCGCGCACGCCCGGGAGATCCTTGGCGACGAGGCGACCATGGCCGTGATGGAGTACGTCGTCCTCGAAAGCGATCCGCAACGGGCCAGGGACACGGTTCGCGGCCCCATCGGCTTCCTGACGCAGGTCGGCGGCTATCCGCAGAACCTGCGCCGGATGGGCTTCACCGAGGACGACATCGCCGGGCCCAGCGACCGCCTGCTCGACGACCTGGTCGCCTGGGGCGACATCGACGCCGTCGCCGCGCGGGTGAAGCGCCACCTGGACGAAGGCGCCGACCAGGTCGTCCTCTCCGTGCAGTCCACCGACCCGGACACCGTGCCCCACGCGGAGTGGCGCGCACTGGCCGACGCCCTCATCGGCTGAGGCCAGACGTCCGGCCTCAGGCTTCTTCGGGGTCGCGGCCCACGGCGTGGCGGCCGCCGTCCACGGGGAGGACGGCGCCGTTGACGAAGCTCGCCTCGGCCGAGAGCAGGTAGGCGACGGCGGCGGCCACCTCGTCCGGGCGCCCGACCCGGCCGACCGGGTGGAGCAGGCGCATCTCGTCCTCGATGCGCGCGGCCTCCGCCGGGGTCTGGCGGCCGAGGAAGGTCTCGTAGCGTTCCGTCGTGATCGAGCCGAGCGCCACGGCGTTGGTCCGGATGCCGTGCGGGCCGTGGTCGACGGCCAGGGCGCGGGTGAGGGCCTCGGTGGCCGCCTTCGCCGTCGCGTACGGCAGGGAGCCGCGCACCGGCCGCTGCGCCTGGTGGGACGACACGTTCACGATGGCGCCGCCCGTCCCCGCGTCCCGGAAGCGCCGCACGGCCGTCACGCAGCCGATCACCGCGGGGTCGAGGTTCAGCGCGATCAGGTCGAGGAGTTCGGTCGCGGACGGGTCCGCCGCGTCGCGGAAGACGGCGGCGTTGTTGACCCAGCCCGCGAGCGTCCCCGCCTCCTGTGCCAGGTCGGCGGCCCGGTCCGCGACGCTCTCGTCCGCGGCGGAGCCCACGACCGGGGTCACGTCGGGGTTGCCGTGCGTCCACTCGACCGCGGCCGGGTCCAGTTCGATGACGACGACCTTGCCGCCGTCGGCCAGCAGGCGTTCGACGATGGCCCGGCCGACGCCGCGTCCGCCACCGGTCACCACGTAGGACTCGCTCACTATCGCCCCTCTCTCGTGCGGCTCCTCCGATCTTCCGTGCCGCCGCGGCCCTGTGTCAGTCTGTCGGCGTGATCACGGTGCGGCGGGTTTGGCTGATCAGGCATGGGCAGAGCGAGTCGAACGCGGGGCTGCCGACGAACGGGCCGGGGGCGTCGCCGCTGACCGAGCGGGGGCGGCGGCAGGCCGCGCGGATGGCCGAGACGTTCACCGAACCGCCCGCGCTCATCGTCAGCTCCCCGTTCCTGCGCGCCAGGCAGACCGCGGAACCGACCGTGGAGCGGTTCCCCGAGGTGCCGCACGAGGAGTGGCCCGTCCAGGAGTTCACCTTCCTCGGCCGGTTGCACGGCCCGCAGACCACCGGTGAGCAGCGGCGGCCCTTCGCCGACGACTACTGGCGGCGGCTCGACCCGGCCTACGTCCACGGCCATGACGGGGAGTCGTTCCAGGCGCTGATCACGCGGGCCCGCGCCTTCCTCGACCGCCTGGCCGGACGTCCGGCGGACGGGCCGGTGGCGGTGTTCACGCACGGCGTCTTCACGAAGGCGGTGGTGTGGTCGCTGCTGAGCGGGGTCACCGAACCCGACGCCGCCGCGATGCGGGCCTTCCGCGACTTCCAGGGGCTTTACGACGTCCCCAACTGCTCGATCGTCGAGCTTTGGCGTCCCGGCGGGCCCTACGGGTGGCGGGTCGCCGCCGGGGCGACGATGCACCTCGCCGAGACGTTCAGCACGCCCGCGACCGCCTCCCACGCGCGCTTCGACTAGCGAGTCGCCAAGTCGTTGACTTGCGGCGTGTTGTTGTTATCCGGCTCGCCATAACAACAACACGCCGCAAGTCAACGAAGCGGGGGCGGGGTTAGACTTCTTCGTGCGGATGGTTCACCCGGGTCCCGTGAGGGCCGCGGGTGTCGTAAGAGGGAACCCGGTGCGAATCCGGGACTGCCCCGCAGCGGTGAGCGGGAACGACCGCCGTCATCACGCACTGGGCCCACGCGGGCCTGGGAAGCGACGGCCAGTAGGACGCCTCGGAAGAGGCGGTGCCCGCGAGTCCGAAGACCTGCCTCCGCCCGTGTACCGGCCGGTACGCGGCGGTCGGCGGCCTCGCGGGAAGGTCTGCGGCACGGCATCGTGCGCACTCCTCTTGCGGGCCGCCCGTGGCACAGCGAGGGAAGCCGCCATGAACACAGCCTCCATGAAAACCACGATCTCCATGAAAACCACGATTCTCGGATATCCCCGGATCGGGGCGCGCCGGGAGTTGAAGTTCGCCACCGAGGACTACTGGGCGGGACGCGCCGGCGCCGACGCGCTCGCCCAAACCGGGGCCGACCTGCGCGCGGCGGTCTGGACCGAGCTGCGCGACGCGGGCCTGGACGCGGTCCCGTCGAACACGTTCTCCTTCTACGACCAGGTCCTCGACACGAGCGTGCTGGTCGACGCGGTCCCCGACCGGTACAGGCACCTGACCGGGCTCGACCGCTACTTCGCCATGGCGCGGGGCGTGCAGGACGTCCCGCCGCTCGAAATGACCAAGTGGTTCGACACGAACTACCACTACATCGTCCCCGAGCTGGGGCCGGACACCCGGTTCCGGCTGGCCGAGGGCGCCGCCGCGAAGCCGCTGGCCGAGTACCGGGAGGCCAAGGCGCTCGGCATCGAGACGCGTCCGGTGCTCGTCGGGCCGCTCACGTACCTGCTGCTGGCGAAGCCCGCGCCGGACGCGCCGGAGGGCTTCCGGCCGCTCGACCTCCTCGACGGGCTCGTCGACGTGTACGCCGAGGTCCTGGAGCGCCTGGCGGGGTCGGGGGCGGCGTGGGTGCAGCTGGACGAGCCCGCCCTCGTCGCCGACCGCACCGAGGAGGAGATCGACGCCCTCGCCCGCGCCTACACGCGGCTCGGGCGGCTGACCAGCAGGCCCCGCCTGATGGTCGCGACGTACTTCGGGACGATCGGCGCGGCCGCGTTGCGGCGGCTGGCCCGCAGCCGCGTCGAGGCGGTCGGGCTGGACTTCGTCGCCGGGCCCGGCAACCTGGACGTCCTCGCCTCCGTCGGCGGCCTCCCGCGCAAGACGCTCGTCGCGGGCGTGGTGGACGGCCGCAACGTGTGGCGCGCCGACCAGCGGCGGGCCAGGGCGACGTGCGCCTCGCTGCTCGGGCTCGTCGATCAGCTGGTGGTGAGCACGTCCTGCTCGCTGCTGCACGTCCCGATCGACCTGGAGGCCGAGACCGCGCTGGACCCGGACGTCCGGGGACGGCTCGCGTTCGCCCGGCAGAAGGTCGCCGAGGTCATCGCGGTCGGACGGGCCCTGAGCGAGGACGTCCCGGCCGCGGCGGAGGCACCGGCGACCCCGGCGGCCGCGGGCATCGACCGGGGCGTCCGCGAGCGGCTGGACTCGATCGGCGACGCGCGGCGCGGCGACCGCGGCACCCGGTTCGCCGCCCAGCGGGAGGCGCTCGGCCTGCCCGAACTCGCCACGACCACGATCGGCTCGTTCCCGCAGACCCCCGAGATCCGCCGGGTCCGCGCCGGCCGCCGCGCCGGGCGCATCACCGCGGCAGAGTACGAGCGGGCGATGAAGGACGAGATCGCCCGCGTCATCGCGCTGCAGGAGGACCTCGGCCTCGACGTCCTCGTGCACGGCGAGCCGGAGCGCAACGACATGGTGCAGTACTTCGCCGAGCAGCTCGACGGGTACGCCGCGACCGAGCACGGATGGGTGCAGTCGTACGGGACGCGCTGCGTCCGCCCGCCGATCCTGCACAGCGACGTCGCGCGGCCCCGGCCGATGACCGTGGAGTGGGCGACGTACGCGCAGTCGCTGACGAGCAGGCCGGTCAAGGGGATGCTGACCGGCCCGGTGACGATGCTCGCGTGGTCGTTCGTCCGCGACGACCAGCCGCTCGCCGAGACGGCCCGGCAGGTCGCGCTGGCACTGCGGGACGAGATCGCCGACCTGGAGGCGGCCGGGATCCGGATCATCCAGGTCGACGAGCCCGCGCTGCGCGAGCTGCTGCCGCTGCGCGCCGCCGACCGCCCCGCGTACCTGGACTGGGCGGTCGGCGCGTTCCGGCTGGCCACGTCGGGCGTCGCCGACACCACCCAGATCCACACGCACATGTGCTACTCGGAGTTCGGCGAGATCATCGGCGCGATCGGGGCGCTGGACGCCGACGTCACCAGCGTGGAGGCGGCCCGCTCGCACATGGAGCTGGTCGGCGACCTGCGCGCCGCCGGGTACGCGAACGGCATCGGGCCCGGCGTGTGGGACATCCACTCGCCCCGCGTGCCCGCCGCGGGCGAGATGGAGGAGAACCTGCGGCGCGCGCTGCGGGCCGTCGAGCCGGCGCGGCTGTGGGTCAACCCCGACTGCGGGCTGAAGACCCGCGGCTACCCGGAGACGGAGGCGTCGCTGCGGAACCTGGTGGCGGCGGCGCGGCACGTCCGGGAGGACGTGGCCGGCTGAGCGACCGGCTGATGTGACCGGCCGGCGAAGCGGCGTGGCGCCGGGTCGCCGGGAAGGGCCACGTGGCCTGACCGTCCCCCCCGTACGGTCAGGCCACGTGGACGTCGTCCATCGCCTCGCAGAGCCGGACGATCTGCTCGCCGACCTCGGTGATGTCGGCGACCGGGAGTTCGCCGGCCTCCCCGGTGCGGGCGCGCCAGTGCAACGTCCCGTCCTCGCACCGCACCCACAGGTCGTCGCAGGACAGGACGGAGACACCCGGCTCGTGCCTGGTCGAGAAGCGGTCGATGCCGCGCTGGACGAGCAGTGAGTGAAGGACCTTCACGGCCTGCGCCTCGCCCCGCGGCATGCGGACATGGCGGCGGGTGCGCGCGATGCGGGTGCGCGGGATCGGCAGGGCGAACCAGGTGGCCTTGCCGCGCAGGGCCGGGGAGCCGAGCCGGGACCGGGACGGGTGGTGCCCCCACCGGCCCTCGGCGAGGATGTCGATGATCTCCAGGCCGCGGCCGCGCTCGCGCATCCGGCCGGGGCCGCCCGGGTGCCCGCGCCATTCCCTGAGCGTGTCGAACGCCTTGACGACCAGTTCGTCGTGGCCGCGCCCGTCGCCCCTCTGGTAGACCCAGAGTTCGGCGTTGGAAGGCCCGCTCCCGGGGATGGCGTGGTCCAGGACGTTGGTGGCGAGTTCGCTGACCATCAGGGCGACGTCGTCGACGTCGTCGACCGATAGCCCGAGCGCTGGGAGCAGACCCGTGACGTGTGCGCGCGCCACGGCCGCGATGGTCTCGTCCCCCGGTAGGGGGAGCGCCGCGCAGCCGCCGGTCTCGAGTCTCCAGGGAATTCCGCGAGCCGTCGCGGTCTCCGTCATGACGCCACCCTCAGTGTTCACGGAGTCCTGCCGCCGCCTATTCGCATTTCCGACAATCGCGACATGAACCCTCATGGTTCGCGAGTCGCTATGTGTGATTCACAGATGCAAGCTTCGCACATTCCAGGCCGGGAGACCCGGCACACGACGAAGGTGGTACGAGCACGATTGAGACGTTCACTAATGCGCCTGAAGCCATACAAAACACGTTTCCACCGGGTGCGGCGAGCGCGTACCGGCGGAGCGGAGACCGGCCGGCGCCGGCGCTGTAGCGTTGAGGACGCCTGAGAGAGGGCCGCACACGTGAAAGGTCCCCCAGGGGTGCAGCCCTGGGGGACCTGGTGTGCGGCCCGATCAGTGCCCAATCCTTCGGGCCTGATCAGCGGTCGTAGCGGCCCGCCCGCACGTCGTCGAGGAACGCGGCGAACACGGGCCGGGCCACGACGTGCGCCCCGGCCTCGGGCGTCCTGCTGTCGCGCAGCCCGGTGGCGGTGTCGAGGTCGGCGACCTCGACGCAGCCTCCGTTGCTGCTCGCACTGGCGGTGGCCTTGAACCACCGTGCTTCGAACCACCGTGCCTGAGAGAGGTCCATACGCTCCTACTCCAGCATCGCGATCATTTTCTCCAGGTGCTCCGCGGTGTCGGCGGGACTCAGCGCCGCCGCGCGGATCTGCTCGAAGATGCGGTCATAGGCCTCCACTTTTCCGGGGGTGTCGATCTCCTGGATGTCGGCGTCGTTCTCGAGGAAGACCATGGGCGGCTCGTCCCCGGGGAAGCGGAAGATGTTGACCAGGGTCGCCATGCCGGGGTGCAGGCCGTCCGACAGGCGCAGGAGCCGCAGCTCGACGTTGGTGCGCGCACCCATGCCGAGCAGGTGGCGGAGCTGGGCGCGGCGGTCCCCCGCGTCGCCCCACTCGTACAGCAGCGACGCCTCGGTGAGCACCGCGATGAGCATCGGCGCGGTGCCGTCGTCGCGCTCCAGGATCTGCTGCCTGCGCAGCCGCGCCCGCAGCGCCCGCTCGCGCCACTCCGGCGGCTTCGACCCGGACGCGAGCAGCGCCTGCATGTACGGGAGGGTCTGCAGCAGCCCCGGCAGGACCAGCGGCATGATCACCCGGATCTCCCGCGCGTCGCCCTCGTAGCCGGGGAACTCGTTCTCGAACACGTCGGAGTACTCGCGCCACCAGGCCCGCCGCCGCGCGCGCCCGGCCAGTTCCTCCAGCTCGGGGAGGTCGCTTCCCTGGTAGATGCGCGCCAGGTCGCGGATGTCGCTCAGCTCGGGCCGCACCCAGTTGTTGGCCTCGAACCGCCCGACCTTGCCCCGGCCCCAGTTCAGCCGGTCGCACACCTGGTTGGCGGTGTACCCCGCCTCGACGCGCAGCTCCCGCAGGCGGCGCGCGAGGCCCCGCTTCGCGATCGTGGCTCCGTAAGCCTCGCTCATCGGAACCACCTCCCCTGACCCGCGCTCCGCTGACACGCGCTCCCCTGAGACTCGCTCTCTTGACACGCGGCCAGCATCATCATACGCCTTCCGAATTTGTGAATCACAGATTTCGGTCAGGACGCGGCGCGGTCGAACTCGCCGTTCTTCACGCCGTCCAGGAAGCAGGCCCACTCGTGCTCGTCGAAAACCGAGATGAGTTCCCCTGAAGTGCGCAGAAGTATCCATTCATTGACAAAAGCGACTTCGATCGAGCCCTCGTCCGTTCCCGAGCGCTTCCAGTCCAGGGCGGCCGGGTCGACGCCCAGCTCAGCCACGGTCGGCTTCCTCATCGCGCCCCCTCCCCCGCCTCTCTCCGTACCTCTCTCCACACCTCTCCGTGCCTCTCCCGACCGTGCTCGTCCCAACCGTGCTCGTCGCGACCGTGCTCGTCCCGACCGTGCCCTGCTCACCCTGTCTTCTTCGCCACAGCGCAGTAGCCCCAGCGGGAGCCTTCACTGTCGGCCTCTTCCGGGTCCTCGGCCCCCCACAGGCCGACGTAGGTGAGGCTCGCGGCGGCCCCCTCGTACGGCGGGACGATCTCCAGGCCGGTGAAGAAGCGCTCGATCTCCCGGAGACTCCGCGGCCTGGCGCCGGCCGTGGACCGCGAGTACACCTCCCGGACCGTACCGACCGCCTTGTCCATCTGCCGGTCACTGGTGATCGAGGACAGCGCGAGGTAACTGCCGGGCGCCAGCCGGTCCATGTACTGCCGGATGAGGCCCCAGGGGTCGTCCTCGTCCGGCACGAAGTGGGTCAGCGCGACGGCCAGCAGCGCCACCGGCTCCGTGAAGTCGATCGTCGCCCGGGTCACCTCGTGCCCGAGCAGGCCGTCCGGGTCCCGGAAGTCCGCCGTGATGAACGCCGTCCCGGACGAGTTCGCCAGCAGCCGGTTGGCGTGCGCCGTGACCAGCGGGTCATTGTCGGCGTACAGGACCCGCGCGTCGGGCGCGACGGCCTGCGCCGCGTCATGGGTGTTGTTCATCGTCGGCAGCCCGGCGCCGATGTCGATGAACTGCCGCACGCCCTGCAGGGTCAGCCACCGGACGGCGCGCTGCAGGAATCCGCGGTTCGCCCACGCCGCGTCCTCGAGCTCCGGCATCTGCTTGCGGACCGTTTCCACGGCCTGCCGGTCGACCTCGTAGTTGTCGGTGCCGCCGAGGATGTAGTCGTACATCCGGGCCGGGCTGGGAACCGTGATGTCCACGCCGGGTGGGGCCTGCTCGGTCTCGCTCACCGTTTTGCCTCCGTCGCCGCAACTTGTGATGCACGAATTATGAAACATGTCCCCCTGGCCCGCGATGGTTCCGCCGGGACCGGCATCGGCGGGCATCACCCCTCCTCACACGGGCATGACCCGGCAATCGAAGCACTCGGGGGAGGAACGATTATGAAAACCGCGCCGAATCTCGCGCTCAGGCAACTGACGATGCAGTTCATCGGCAACGCGACGGCGCTGCTGCGCTGCGGGCCGTTCACGCTGCTCACCGACCCGAATTTCCTGCATCGCGGGCAACGCGCGTACCTCGGAAACGGGCTGACCACGCGGCGTCTCACCGACCCCGCGCTGCGCATCGAGGAACTCCCGCGGCTGGACGCGGTCGTCCTGTCCCACCTGCACGGCGACCACTGGGACCGGGTCGCCCGCGCCAAGCTCGACCGGGGCCTGCCGATCGTCACCACCCCGCACGCGGCCCGGCGCCTCCAGGGATGGCACCGGTTCCGCCACGCGGTCGGCCTGCGCACGTGGGAGTCGCACACCCTCGTGAAGGACGGGGCGCAACTGCGCATCACGTCCATGCCCGGCCGGCACGCGCCCGGCCCCGCGCGGCTGCTCCTGCCGCCGGTGATGGGCAGCCTGCTGGAGTTCGGCCCGGCGGGCGGTGATGCCCAGACCGGCGTCCAGTTCCGGCTCTACATCACCGGGGACACCCTGATGTTCGACGGAATCCAGCAGATCGCCCGCAGAAATCCCGCCATCGACCTGGCCATCCTCCATATGGGCGGCACAAAGCTGCCCGGCGGGCTCATCGTCACCATGGACGCGGCACAAGGCGCCGACCTTCTGGAGACGATCCGTCCCGCGAATGCCGTCCCGGTGCACTACGACGACTACACCGTGTTCAGCTCGTCACTGGACGACTTCCGCCGGGAACTCGACCGGCGCGGCCTGGCGGGAGAAGTCACCTTTGTCGAGCGCGGCCGGACCCACACTTTCACCCACGCCCTATAGAACCTCCCTACCCCCCTACGCTGGCACTTTCTCAGGGGACGTCGCCGGGGCGTCCCAATCGATGGTGTAGCGCTGCTCCGGGCCGAGGGTCTTCTCCGGGTTGAGGAACGTCTTCATCATCAGCGGCATCATCAGCTTCATCATCTTCTTGGCGACCGGGCCCATCGTCTTGCTGTTGTTGGTCTTGTTGCCCCGGTCGATGACCTTCTCGGCCCGCGTGCGGCGCAGCCGCTCGTAGGCGGCGAAGGCGCTCTGCGGGTCGGGGAGGTCGCGCAGGCAGCGGGCGAGCTGCACGGCGCTCTCTATGGCCTGCGAGGCGCCCTGCCCGGAGCTGGACGACGGTGCGTGCGCGGAGTCGCCGACGAGCACCATCCGGCCGCGGTGCCAGGCCGGCACCTTGGGCATGTTCTCCAGCGAGCCGAGGACGGTCAGGGCGTCGGCGTCGGTGTGCGCGAGGATCTCCCGGCAGGGCGTGTCGCCGGCGTACAGGTCGCGCAGCCGGGCGAGCCAGTCGGCCTTGGCCGTCGCGCGCGCCTCCGCCGACGACAGCGGCCGGTCGTGGGGCAGGTTCGCGAACCAGGCGGTGCGGTCGTCGGGCTGCACCCAGTAGCCGAAGAAGCCGCGCGCGCCGAACACGAAGTACGCGGACTCGCGGTCGGCCGGGACCGCGATGTCCGCCGCCGCCCCGAAGTTGAGCAGCCGCGTCGTCTCCGGCTCGGGCGCGGCCGGGTCGATCAGCGTGCGGACGGTGGAGCGGATGCCGTCGGCGCCGACGAGCACGTCCGCGGTCGCGCTGGTGCCGTCCGCGAAGTGGGCGGTGACGCCCTCCGGGGACTCCTCGGCGCCGACGAGCCGCTTGCCGTACTCGACGCGGACGCCCTGGGCCTCCGCGGTCTCGTGCAGGACGCGGCACAGCTCGTCCCGCCACAGCCCGCGGCTCGGCGGCAGCCCCGGCAGGCCCGGGAGGTCGCCGAGCCGCTCGCCGCGCCCGTCGCACAGCTGCGCGCGGGTGAGCGGCTGGCCGATGCCGAGCACGGCGTCCTCCGCGCCGATGACGCGCAGGGCGGCGAGCCCGTTGGGCGCGACGGTGAGCGTGACGCCCACGCCGTCGGCCGCGCTCGGATACGCCTCGTACACCGTCGCCTCGACCCCGGCCTTCCGTAGCGCCATGGCGGTGACCGGGCCGGCGATCCCGCCGCCGATGACCAGGGCCGTCCTCGCTGCAGTCATGATCGGCTCCCGAACTGTTCGTGCCACTTGCGGACGTGGTCCGGGTCCCGCATCGCCTCGATCAGCTCGGCGACGAACCCGGATTCGGCTTCCAGCAGGGCGGCCCGGTAGCGCTCCTCGACCAGGAACACCCACTCGACGCCCTGGGCGATGGCGGCGTCGGCCCGCCCGCGGATCTCGGCGATCTCGGCGGTCAGCGCGGCGTTCCGCGCGGTGAGCAGCCGGACGGTCTCGTCCGGCGGCAGCACGGCCAGCAGCGACAGCGCGACGCCGAAGTGCGGGTACTCGTGCCGCGGCCGCGCGACCAGCTCGCTCAGCCAGTCGCGCATCTCCGCCCGCCCCTCCGGGGTGAGCGCGTAGACCGTGCGCTCGGGGCGCTGGGTGTCGCGGACGGTCGCCTGCTCGGCGATGAACCCGGCCTTGGCCAGCTGCTTCACCACCATGTAGAGCGAGCCGCGGTTGTACTTGATGTTGCGGTCCTGCTCGCTCTCCTCCAGCCGACGCGCCAGCTCGTAGGGGTGCATCGGCCCGAGCATCAGCCAGGCGAGCACCGCCAGCGCCAACGGGTTGCCCACCTTGCGCCGCTTCTCCACCGAAGCCACCGAATCCACCGAACCTTCCATAGCCAAGTTCAACTATCCACATCCAAATAGTCAGTGTCAACTATATGGGGAAGCGGGGGCGCACCACGACGAGACCTTTCGATCACCTTTCCTCCGGGAGCGCTTGCCCGGGGAAGCGCTCGGGAATGGTGCCCGTGTTCAACGGCCGGGACCCGCCGGAGACCGGTCCGCACAACGCCACGCACGGCATCCCACGCACGCACCGCGATCGCGGCGCCCACTGCGTCCACCTTGGAGGTCTTGTGAGTTCTGCCCCGTCCACCGAGCGCACGACCGGTCTCGGCGACCCTGATCCCCACACGGCCGATGCCCTCGTAGCCGATCCCCTCACCTCGGTCATCGACACCGTCATCGCCCCGGCCGCGCGGGCGGCGACCTCGTCCGGCTCCAGGCGCGGAAAAGCTGGGTCACCGCCGCGGGCGAGGCGGACACCTACGTCTGGTCGAGCCGACCGCTGAACGCGTCCGGCCCCATGACCCTCTGGACGGTGCCCAGCCAGTCGGACGGACTGACCGTGCAAGGCCCGTTCGACGGCCTCGGCCTACGCGGGAACGCGTCCAGCCCCGTCACCGCGGACGGCGTCGCCGCCATTGCACGGTCGGTGACCGGCCGTGGCCGGACGGCTGCCCCCGATCCGGGATGCGCAATAGCATGGGGTGATCCCGGTGCAGCGGGTGGCTGCCTTGAGTAGAGGTGAGTGGATGTACCCGTACCCTCAGAGCGGCACCGAGCCCGTCCTGCTGCAGATCGGTGACATGTCCCTGACGAGCACGCACGTGATCCTGCCCCATGGGCAGTACCCGCTGCACGGCGCCCAGTGGACCGTGCACGACTCGACCCAGATCACCGAGAGCATTTCCACGGCGGGCATCATCCTCACCGTCATCTTCGTCTGGTTCTGCCTGCTGGGCCTGCTGTTCCTGCTGATGAAGGAGACCCGCTACCTCGGGTTCGTCTCCATCTCCGTGACCGGCCCCGGCTTCCACCACACCGCCCAGTTCCCGCCCGGCCCGCAGTCGAGCGCCTGGGCCGCCCAGGCGATCGCCCAGGCCCGCGCCATAACCGCCGCAGCCCCTCCCTACGCCTGACCCACACCCAACCCGAGGGCCTACCCCGAGGCCTGCCCGCGCCCCCACGCCCGACCCCGGCCACGCACGCGAGCGCGTTACCTGACCGGTGGGGGCGAAGCCGAAGGCGAGCCCCTACCGGGAAGATCGCGAAGCGATGCCGCGCTCGCCCAGGCCAGGTCACGTAGCGAGCGCCGGCGAGTGAAGTGGGCTGGACTGCTATGACACAGCGACGAAACCGCGTTCGCGGGCGTAGTCCTCCAGTTGGGTGCGGAGCCGGCGCCGCCCCCGGTGCAGGCGGGACATGACGGTGCCGATCGGGACGCTCATGATCTCTGCGATCTCTTTATAGGAGAAGCCCTCCACGTCGGCGAAGTAGACGGGCAGCCGGAACTCCTCGGGCAGGTCGGCGAGGGCCTGCCGCACCTCGGAGTCGGGGAGCCGTTCCAGCGCGGTGGTCTCGGCCGATTTCAGGCCGCCCGGCGTGTGCGAGGCCGCCTCCGCGAGCTGCCAGTCCTCGATCTCCTCGCCCGGAGCCTCGGTGGGCCGCCGCCGCTGCTTGCGGTACTCGTTGATGTAGTTGTTGGTCAGGATGCGGTACAGCCAGGCTCTCAGGTTGGTCCCCTCCTTGAACTGGTGGAACGACGCGTAGGCCCTGGCGTAGGTGTCCTGGACGAGGTCCTCGGCGTCCGTGGGGTTGCGAGTCATGCGCAGCGCGGCGGCGTACAGCTGGTCGATGTAGGGCATCGCGTCCCGCTCGAAGCGTTGCCGCTCGTGGTCCGCCCCCGGATCCGTCATCGTCGGCATCAGGGGCCCCTTCCGGTGCCGCTCCGGACACGGGACCGCGGTTTCCGAGCTGCAATGGTCATTTCATCCCCCCACTCGTACCTGAAAAGCTCCGTATGCCCCGTATAGACCGCGCTTAACGATCAGGTGTGACATCTCCGGGCCGCGGCGCTGGTCAGCCGGTCGCCGCGGGCGGGAGCAGGCGAGGGGCGAGGGCGGCGCCCAGGGTCGCCGCGACGGCCGACGCGACGACGATGGCCCAGGCGCCGGGGCCGAGGGGCGTGCAGCCGAAGAAGTGGCTGAGGACCGGCAGTTCCACGACGGCGAACAGGGCGGCGGCCGAGACGACGCAGGTGGCGATGACGAGCGGGCTGCGCCAGCGGGCGATGAGGGTCTGGCCGAGCTGGGCGCCGACCAGGGACGCCAGCGCCATCGTGGACGCCCGGCGGCGGCCGCCGGGGACCAGCCGGGTCAGCCGCCCGGTCTGCCAGCTCACCAGCGCGGCCGCGGCCGTGGCGGTGCCGCGCACCCAGAGGACGCGCCGCATGTCCTCCCCCGTGAACCCGCGACTCGGCGCCGCACCAAGCTCATCGGCCCCGCGCTGCTCGCCCTCGCGCTGGTCCGCGTCCTGCTGGTCTGCGGTGGTCGGTGGCGGGGTGGGCGGGGTGAGGGCCACGGCGAGGGCGGGGAGCATGTCGGTGAGCATGTTGACGACGAGCAGTTGCCGGGTGCTCAGCGGCGCGTTCCCGCTGAGGGCCGTTCCGAGGATGGTGAAGGCCACCTCGCCCGCGTTGCCGCCGACGAGGATGGCCGCGGCGTCGCGGACGCTGTGCCACAGGGCGCGGCCCTCGCGCAGCGCCTCCAGGATGAGCGCGGTGTCCGGCGCGGTGAGGACGAGGTCCGCCGCGCTGCGGGCCGCGCCGGAGCCGCGTCCGGCGACCGCGATGCCGACGTCGGCACGGCGGATGGCGGCGGCGTCGTTCACGCCGTCGCCCGTCATCGCGACCACCCGCCCGGCCCGCCGCAGATCCTTGACGATGCGCACCTTCTGGGCAGGGGAGACGCGGGCGAAGACGGCGGCACGCTGCACCGCACGGAGCCGTTCGCCGGCGGACATGGCGTCGAGCTCGGCCCCGGTGACGACCCGGCCGGCGCCCGGGATGGCGAGCCGCGCGGCGACCGCGGCGGCGGTGGCCGGATGATCGCCGGTGATCATGGTGGTCCGCACGCCCGCGTCGTTCAGCCGCCGCACCGCGTCCTCGGCGGTGGGACGCGGCGGATCGGCGATGCCGATGAAGCCGAGCAGCGTGAGGTCCTCGACGTGGTCGGCCAACTCCCCCTGGAACGCGGCCGGGTCCGGGACGGGCCGCTCGGCGACCGCGAGCACCCGCAGCCCCTGCCCCGCGAGGCGCCGGACGGTCGCGGCGGCGGCACGGCGCCGGGCCGGGGTGAGCGGCTCGTCGGCGTCGGCGCTGCTGCGCGGGGCGTGGATCAGCGCGCACCTGCCGAGCAGCACCTCGGGCGCGCCCTTGACCGCGAGGACGGTCCGGTCGCCGTCGTGCCCGAGCGAAGCGGAGAACCCGCGGGTGGCCTCGAACGGGAGTTCCTCGTCCAGCGACCAGCGGTCGTCCGGCGGCAGGTCGGCGGCGCGGTCGAGGACGGCCCGGTCGGTGGCGTGCGGGGCCTTCGTCCCGCGCGGCGGCGGTGAGGCGCGCACGGCCGTCCGGAGGATGCGCTGCCCGGCCGCCCCGGTGAGCGACAGCGGGCGTGCCGGACCGGCCGCGGCGACCAGGCGGAGCCTCCCCTCGGTGAGGGTCCCGGTCTTGTCGAAGCACAGGGTGTCGACGCGGCCGAGCGCTTCGAGCGCCCGCGTCGAGCGGACCAGCACCCCGAGGCCGGACAGCCGCCGCGCCGCCGCGAGCTGGGACAGGGTGGCGACCAGCGGCAGCCCCTCGGGGACGGCGGCCACCGCGACCGCGACGCCGGAGCCCAGGGCGCGGCGCAGCGACAGCCCGCGCAGCATCCCCAGCGTCGTGACGGCGGCGCCGCCGAGCACGGTGGCGGGGAGCGCCTCGTGGGTGAGCTCCGCGAGCCGCGCCTGCATGCTGGACGAGGCGTCCATCGCCCCGGCGAGCGCGGCGGCGCGTCCGGCCTCGGTCGCGTCGGCGGTGGCGACGACGAGCGCGACCGCCTCGCCGGCGACGACCGTGGTGCCCTCGTACACCATGCAGTGCCGGTCGGACGGGTCGGCGCCCGGTGCCGGCTCGACGTCCTTGCCGACCGGCACGGACTCGCCGGTGAGCGTCGCCTCGTCCACCTCCAGCGACTCCGCCCACAGCAGGCGGGCGTCCGCCGGGACGACGTCCTCCGACCGGAGCAGCACCATCTCGCCGACCCGCAGGTCACCCGCGGAGACCTTCTCGACGTCGGCCGACCGCAGACGCGCGAACGCCTCGGAGTCGGCGGCGTCGGGTGCGGCGCGCAGGCGGCGGGCGCTGACCTGCTGCCCCAGGAGGAGGTCGCCCAGCACCCGCTCCGCGCGCATCCGCTGGGCGCCGCCGATGAGCGCGTTGCCCGTCATGACCCCGGTGACCAGCAGCGCGTCCACGCTGGAGCCGACCACGGCCGAGGCCGCCGCGCCCAGGGCGAGGACGGGCGTCAGCGGGTCGTCCAGTTCCTGCCGCACCGCCGCCGCCAGCCGCGCCCCGGCGCCCGCGGGCCGGGACGACTCGGCGGCGGGCCCGGCGGACGGGACGCGGGACAGCCGCCGGTACGCCTCCTCTGCGGTGCGGGCGTGCCAGGCGTCGCGGACGACGGGCGGCGGCGGCGGACGGTGGTCCAGCCGCCGGGCGCTGACGGCGTTGGTCAGCATCGCGATCATGCCCGCCATGTGCACCGGCGGCAGTTCCCGCCAGCCCGCGAGCCCGCGGCGCCGGGGCCGCCCGCCCGCGATGAGCAGCGCACCGAGCGCCGACGCGCTCAGCGACAGCTCCGCGGCGCGCTCGCTCGCGCGCCGCGCGGGCCGGACGGCCGCCAGCACCCGCCACGCGTCGGCGAGCTCCGGCCCGCAGACCAGGTCGGCGCGCCAGTCCACCGATCCGCCCTCGCAGAGGACGCTCACGCCGACGTCGGCCGCGTCCAGCGCCCGGTCCTGCCCGCGCGAGATCACCAGGACTCCATGACCTTCCTGCTGCAGGGCCCGCACCGAGTCCGCGAGGTCGTCGACGGTCACCGGGGAGTCGTCCCCCCAGGCCACGAGCTCCCGGGTGCTCGCGTGCTCGGTCAGGACGACCACGTCGGCCGCCTGGTGCGCCGCCGCGAGCAGTCCCTCGGCCGTCGGGTCGAGCGCGCAGCCCACCAGGACCTGCCCGCACAGCCGGTCACGCTCGTCCAGCAGGTCGAGGGTCATGCCCTCGGGGCCGGCGGGGGTGCCGGACACCTTCACCAGGCGGCGGTCCCCGGCGGCGCGGCCCGCGATCAGCGCGCCCGCGGTGCGCCAGACGTCGGTGTCGTCCAAGCGCTCGCCGGTCGCGGACAGCATCCGCAGTTCCCCGCTGCACAGCACCGCGGAGTCGATGACCACCGCGCTGACGCGGTCGAGCCTGCGCACCGCGCCCGGTTCCAGCACCACCACGCCGCGGCGGGCCAGGTCGTGCGCCAGCACGGAGGCGAACGCGTCCCGCCCGTTCTGCGCGGCCTTCGGCATGGTCGCCAGCAGCAGTTCGGCGGCGGCGGACATGTCGCGCGTGGCCGCGAAGACACCGGCCCCGCCGAGCAGATGCCCCAGCTCGGTGCGGTTCGCGGCCCGCTCCACCGGACCGTCCGGCAGCGGGCACGGCCGCCGCCTCGGGGCACCGCACTCCTGCGGCTGCGGCCCGGCCGCCAGGTCCGGCTCCCGGCGCCGCCACGCGTCCCGGCGGGCCGCGACCTCGTACAGCTGGAAGACGCGGTGCACGGCGTCCGTGGCGAGCGGGGCGATGCCCTGCCCTGCGCCCTGGAGGACGGCGTTGGCGGTGCCGAGCAGAGCGTCGGTGCGCATGCCGCCGAGCGACCGGTCCAGCATCCGCCGCACGTGGGGCGCCGCGTCCGCCACCGAGACCGCCGCCCGCACCGGGCTCGGAATGGGCGGCAGGACGAGCAGCCGCCCGGCCACGGCCCCGACCGCACCCGCGCAGTCCGCGACAAGGGCGGACATGGCCGCCGCCCAGGCCATCTCGTCATCGGGCGGCGCGGCGTGCACGCCTTTCTGGGCGGCTTGCGCGTCAGGCCGGGCGGCGCTGTGCGCCTCCTCCACGTCGCGGACGGTCTCGATCAACGCGTCCAGGCCGACCTCGGCTTCCGCGAAGGCGACCAGGACGTGGCCGGTGACGGCGTTGACCTCCGCCCAGTTCACCCCGTCCAGCCGCCGCAGCGCGCCCGTCAACGCGTCCACGTACCGCCGGTGCCGGCCTCCGGCCCCCGACAGCCCGTTCACCTGGATGTGAGCGCGCCCCTCGCCGATCCACACGCGCCGCCGGGGCCTTCCACCGGCCAGCGTCGCGAGCGCACCGGCCCCCTCGGAGACCCGCCGGGCGCCCGCGTCCACGAGCGTGACCGGCGCGTGCGCCACCGCCCTGACCAGGGACGCCCCCGGAATCCCCACCGCCAACTCCCCCTGCCGCGGCTCCGCCAGTGGCCCCGCTCCACTGACGAACGCCGGGCTACCCGCGAACACGCACGGCAAACAGGCGGTCACCGGGATCCCTCGCCGTTCTCCCAGGTGGGCGGGGGCAATCGGCAGGTCGCGGGACGTCCAGCCCGGGATCGGGGTCGGCTCCCGCATCCAGGGGCACAGGCGCCGGTAGACGCCGAGGACGTCACCGGGGCGGGGCCGCCGGGTCCTTGGCCGGGAGGGCGGCGACCAAGGCGTCCAGTTCGCCCGTGACGCCATCCAGCGGCGGAGGCGGCTGGGAGCACCTGCGGGCGATCTCGTCCAGGACATGCGGCGACTGGTACCTACGGCAATAAGCGGTCGCGCCTGCCCAGCTCACCGTGCCAGCTCACAAGCACCCGAATGAAAAGGACGCCACTGAATACTGTTCAACTCCATGCGTTACATGCGCCATGTGGCCCTTGGAAGTGTCCACTCATCAGATCAGGAGCAGAGCGCCCTGGTCCGCCGTATCGTCGGAACGCCGGGTCTCGGGCATGCTGGGAGATCGGCGGAGAGGAGCCGTGATGACCCTGGTGATGAGCGCGGCCGAGCGGGAGGCATTCCTCGCCGGCACGTACGTGGGCATTCTGAGCGTCGCGGACGAGGCCGGCCGGGCGCCGCTGGCACTGCCCGTCTGGTACACCTACGAGCCGGGCGGCGAGATCACCTTCATCACCGGCCGCGACAGCCGCAAGATGGCCCTGATCCGGGCGGCGGGCCGGGTGAGCCTGGTGGTTCAGGAGGCCGCACTGCCCTACCGGTACGCCTCGGTGGAGGGACCGGTCATCGGGTTCGAGGACCCGGCCCGTCCCGAGGACCGCCGCGCACTGGCCGAGCGCTACCTAGGCGCCGAAGGCGGCGCCGAGTACCTGGAGGCGACGAAGGACGTCGCCGGGGAAATGGTCCTGACACGGGTGCGTCCGGAGCGCTGGTACACCCGCGACTACACCAAACAGTCCCGCTAACGATCCTGATGGCCCTCAAGGCAAACGGCTTCGCGGTGGGTGGTCTTGGCGGACGATCACCATCCCGGCATCGTGGCGCTGTGCTGTCGGAACGCGGCTGACCCGGGGCAGGACGTCCTGCCGGTGGTGCTCGTCTGCGATCCCCGGCTTGCCTAGGAGCCGAGCGGCCATCACGGTGAGGCGGTCGACCAACTCGGTCGCCCCCTGCACCTCGAAGTCCAGGTCAAGGTGGGCGATACGCAGCGCCGTCCATACCAAGGGAGTCGGCGGTGCTGCCCAAGACGCAGGTGCAGGTGGGCGGCTCCGTGGAAGACCCCGGGCTAGGCGGCTCGCGGTGACGTACCGCACCCCTTCGAAGAAGTGCAACGGACGGCACCGCCGCGTCCGATCGCCGCACGGCCACAAGCCACAGAGCACCGACACGACGGCCACCGGCAACGGACGCCCGCGCGATTCTTCATGCCGAACATGCTTCCCGGGCCACCGCACCAGCCGCTCCGGTTCGCGGACGTCCCGCGATACAGCGGAGGCCGCCGGACGTCGTCCGAACTGACGCCCGCTGGGACGGTCACAGAGGCCCCAGCACTGCGTCGGGGTCCGCGTCCAGCGCCAGTGTCTCCAGGACGGACAGCAACCGTCGCTCCTCGTACCGGAAATGCGACTCCATGATCGCCGCCAGCCCTTCCAGGTGCCTATCCAGTTCCGCAGGCGGGGCCGCGCGAGCCGCGGCAGCCTGGAGCCCGGTCAGCAGGTGCTCGATCATCGAATGGTCCTGCCGCAGGTACCGCAACGTCTCACCCAGCTCGGGATGCCGCTCGGCGATAGCGGGAAACAGGTCACGATCCTCGCCCACGTGGTGCGCACTCAAGGCAGCACAGAACCCGTGACAGAACAGCAGCAGATCCCTGGTCGCCGACTCGGCCTGCTCACCAGCGGCCAATGCGTGCCGGGTCACCTTCAGCGCTTCGCGAAGCCTGTCATGCACGCGGCGCAATTCATTGCTCCAGGCCACCAGCCTGGTCTTCTCGCCCTCACCCACAGGTGGAGAGCGAAGGTACGACGATCATCGTCGTCGATTCCCTTCGGTCCGGCGCCTCCATGCCTGGCACGGCCTGCCACCAGCACGCGACGCTGCAGGCGAAGGTACCACGAAGCAGACAGCCCCCAACCGTCCGCGAACGGCAACCACTTCCGGACAGTGACCGGGATCCACTGCCAGGACCTGTTCGGGCCTTGCCAGCCCCACACTCAGATCCTTTGACACACTTCTCTCGTGATCGAACTGACCGACGATTTCCTCAAGCTCAAGCCCGGAACCATCTGCTACTGGCCGGCCACCCTAGACCATCCGGTCGCTGGAACCTGGCACATCACGATTCCCCTTGAGCCCTTCTCTGCGGACGACGAGTACGAGCCCGCCACCTTCCGACCCGGCGACGGCGGGCCAGAACTCGTCAAGACGGAAATATCACTCGATCACATTCACCTGTCAGCCACCGAACTGACCGGTCTGAGCCAACGCACCTTCACCTTCCCAGTGAACCCAGAGGACGGCTACATCGACGGCTCCATCTATCTCGTCGCCTCCCACTGCCCAGTCGATGTCACCGCATCGAGTTCGGCCAAGCCACCCAGGACCACATCCCCGCCACCCTCCACGCCTACTTCGACTTCGACGCCGCAGGCGCCATCGACATCCAGAACCGCACAGCCGACCTGAAGACGGTCCTGCACTTCGAACTCGGCCGCCCCGCCACCTGAAAGCCACTGAGTCCGCACGCCCCCGTCCTTCCGGCGCATTCGAACAGGCAATTCACTTCCCGAGATCACCTAGAGCTCGGAAGCATCCACGGCCTTCTTGAGCAACTGCGGCGATTCGCCTAGGCGGCCGAGACACCCACCAGGCTCGTCCACCACAAGGCGCCGCACTCCCTCCCCAGCAATCTCTGTCTCACCCGGCTGCGGCAGCATGCGGGCCGAGCTGCTCGCCCGCAGCGTCCCGCAGGCGCCCGGCCACGGCCCCGTGACGCGCAGAGGCGCCGGCCGCAGACCGCGGACCGGCGCCTCCCTGAACGGCCTCAACGGCGCCTGCGCCTACGGCTCCATAGGACCAGAGCGGCCACGGTGACCCGTGCATCCTGGCCGGGGCGGGCGCTGGGCGAGACTGGCTTGGCCAACCCGCTCGCGACGGGCCCGGCGGCGTGGCCCAAAAGACGACCAAGAAACGACGCCAACCAGCACCCCCCATACCCACAAGGACCAACACGGCACCATATTTCTGGCCGATGAGGCCTCCAGGTCCTCACGGGCGGCAGGGAGGGGCGGCGTCTCACCTCAAAATCTGACCGGTGTGGCATACACGTGCCGCAAGAGATGTGCACCGACCCGC
>NZ_BMRO01000024.1:33355-74633 GCF_014648675.1 Actinomadura livida | reverse complement strand
CATCACCAACCGAGGCCGCCGCATCGCCGCAGTCGTCCCCGTCCCCATCGCCGAAACCGCCGACCAAGACCACGACGCCCCCTGAACCAGCCCGGTCAGAGCAGGCTCGGGCCTGACGGCCCTCCCGCGCGGGCCTTCACCCCCGGCCTGAAGGCCGGAGCACTGGCCCGCACACCGGTAGCGGCCGCCGTTCTCGATCTTCCCGCTGGTCAGCCCGCCGACCCGCCGACTGGCGGAGCCGCCGGAAACCCGGTAGTACTCAAATCGGATGAGTGGCGGTACTCACGGCGAACCGGGGTACAACGCCCACCCCTGGTTCCGTAGGGTCGCTCTCGCCGGAGCGTCCGGGGTCGGCGAGTCTGATCGTCCACCGAGCACGAGGAACCGGGGGACCCCAGCCCATGAGAGCCCGCATCGCCGCCGTCGCGGCGCACCTGCCCGAGCGGACGGTCACCAGCGCCGAGGTCGAGGCGCGCGTCGCGGCAGAGAGCGCCGCCGAGAGCGCGGCGGACGGCGGCTACCGGCCGCATCCCACGATCGTCGAGCGGATGACCGGGATCCGCGCCCGGCACGTCATGCGGGACGACGAGCAGGCGTCCGACCTGGCCGTCGCCGCGGCCCGCGACGTCCTCGCGCAGCGCGGGCTCCGGCCCGCGGGCGTCGACCTGCTGATCTTCGGTTCGGCCTCGCAGGACCTGATCGAGCCCGCTACCGCGCACATCGTCGCGGCCAAGCTCGGCGCGGCCTGCCCGGTCTTCGACGTCAAGAACGCCTGCAACAGCTTCCTGAACGGCCTGCAGATGGCGGACGCGCTGATCCGCACCGGGCAGCACGAGCGGGTGCTGGTCTGCACCGGCGAGAGCCCGTCGCGGGCCGTCCGCTGGAAAATCCGCGACCGCGCCCAGTTCGTGGACGCCTTCGCCGGCTACACCCTCTCCGACGGCGGCGCCGCGGCGCTCGTCGAGGCGGCCCCCGACGGCGGGATCTTCTACCGCGACTTCGCCGCCGTCTCCAGCGCCTGGCGGATCGGGACGCTGCCCGCCGGCGGCTCGATGCACCCCCGCGACCCCGAGTACACCTACTTCAGCGGGGACGGGCGCCGGCTCAAGGACGCGTTCCTCGCGGGCGGGCCGGAGATCTTCACGACCGCGCTGGAGAAGACGGGCCTGGCGTGGGACGACTTCGCGGTCGTCGCCGTCCACCAGGTGACGCTCCCGTACCTGGAGGTGCTGCGGTCGGTCCTCGGCGTCCCGGCGGACCGGCTCGTCGTGACGCTGCCCGAGCACGGGAACGTCGCGTCGGCGAGCCTCCCGCTGCAGCTCGCCACCGCGCTCGCCGAGGGGCGCTGCGGCCCCGGCGACCGCGTCGCCATGATCGGCCTCGCCGGCGGCATCAGCCTCGGCGTCCTGTTCGCGGAGCTGTGACCATGGATCTGCCCATGGATCTGTGGGTCGTCGTCCCCGCCTACGACGAGGAGCGGTCGATCGGCGCGACGCTGCGCCGCCTCGCCGCGCAGACCGACACGGGCTTCTCGCTCGTCGTGGTCGACAACGGCAGCACCGACGGCACGGCGCGGGTCGTGAAGGAGTTCGCGGCGGAGGAGGCTCCGTTCGACGTCCGGATCGTGCACGAGCCGGAGAAGGGCACGGGCGCCGCGTCCGACACCGGCGTCCGGCACGCGATCAGCGCCGGGGCCACGCACATCGCCCGCACCGACGCCGACTGCCTGCCGCACCACGGCTGGGTCGCGGCGGTGCGGCGGGCGTTCGGCGACGGCCTGGAGCTGGTGTCGGGGCCGCTGCTGCCCCGCACCGACGAGTTCCCGCTGAAGTTCTGGGAGCGGCGCCTGCTGCCCGCCGTCATCGATCTCGCCGCCCTGTTCGGGCGCTTCCGGCCCGGCAACCAGGACCCCGCCTACCTCGGCCCGTACGTGATGATGCCGGGCTGCAACCTCGCCATCACCGCGGACCTGTACCGGCGGGCCGGCGGTTTCCCGCGCACCCGGATCGAGGAGGTCCACGAGGACCGCGCGCTGGTCAACCGCGTCCGCTACATCACCGACGCCTACGGACTGCGCAAGGACGTGGTCATGTACGGGTCGGTGCGGCGGCTGCGCGCGTACGGCCTGGTCAAGACCCTCGGCTGGTACGCCGACCACCGCTACATGCCCGACGTCGTGGACATCCGGTGAAGCGGGGACGTCCGGTGAACTGGGAGCGGCGCCTCTACCTGACGGCGCATCCGTTCGCCTACCCGCTGCTGCGGGGGATCGCCAGGCGCGGCGCGATCGTCCGCGTCCCCGGCCTCGGCGTGGTGGTGAACGACGCCGCCCTGGCCCGGGACGTCCTCATGGACGGCGAGACGTTCCGCAAGGACGGGCCCGGCTCGCCCGGAGACCTGTGGACGCCCGTGCTGGGGCCGTCCGTCCTGCTCAACATGGAGGGCGAGGCGCACCGGAGGCTGCGGCGCCGCCTCACCGACCTGTTCGTCCCGTCCTACACCGAGGAGCTGTGCGACCGGGTGCTGGCGGAGCCGCTGGAACGGCTCGGCGGCCGGCTCCGGCGCGGCGAGGCCGTCGACCTGGTGGACGCGGCGCGGGTGATGGCGGCGGCGGTCATCAGCGAGGTCATCGGCCTGGACCTGCGCACGGAGGCGGCCCACCGGGACCTGTTCGAGCAGGGCGAGCGGGTCGTGTCGATGGTGTCGCTGCGGACCCGCCGGCTGTCCCCGGCGCAGGTGCGGCGCGCCCGCGAGGTGCTCGACCCGCTCGGCGACGCCGCGGAGAAGGCGTACCTGGGCGACGAGTCCACGGTCATGGGGCGGATGCGGGCGCTCGGCCTGTCCCGGGACGAGGCGCGCGGCGCCGCCGGGGCGTTCTTCCTGACCGGCACGGAGACCGTCGCGACCTTCATCCCGCGGCTGGTCGCCCTGCTGCACGACCACGGCCGGCTCGGCCAGGCCGCCGCCGACCCGGCGCTGCTCGACCGCGCCATCGAGGAGGCGATGCGGGTGACGACGCCGACCCCGGTGATGCTGCGCAGCGTGCACCGCCCGGTGGCGGTCGGCGGCGTCGCGGTCCGCCCCGGCGACCGGGTGCTGATCGCCACGCACAACTGCTGCCGCGCGCTCGGCCCGTTCGACCCGGGCCGCCCGCATCCGCCGGAGCTGCGGCGGCTGTGGTTCGGCGCGGGCCCGCACTTCTGCATCGGGTACCCGCTGGCCATGGCGCAGATCCGGCGGGTCGCCCGCGCGGTCCTCGGCGCCGCGCCGCTGGTCATCACGCGGCGGGCGGCGGCGCGGGGCGTGCTGATCCCGACGTACCGGCACCTGGCCGTCCGCTCGGAGTCCGCCCCGGCGGGGGAGGCGGCATGACGCTCGTGCAGCGGCTGCTCGACCAGGCCGCGGCGGCGCCGGGCGAGGTCGCCCTGATCGCGGGGGACGGCGCCGAACTCACTTACGGCGAGCTGCGGCGGCGGGTGCTCGCCGTCCGGCACGGGCTCCTGGCGGCCGGGCTCGCGCCGGGGGACGGGGTGCTGTTCTCGGTGCGGCCGTCGCCGGAGTCGCTCGTCCTCGCGCTGGGCGTCGTCGCGGCCGGGGGAGTGGTGGTGTTCGCCGACCCGGGCGCCGGGCCGGAGATGTTCACCGCGCGGCTCCGGCTGGCGCGCCCGCGCTGGTCGGCGGCCGAGTCGGTGCTGTACGCGGGGAGCCGGCTGCGGCCCGTCCGGGCGTACGCGCGGCGGCGCGGGCTGCTGCTGCCGAACCTCGCCGACCTCCAGATCCCCGGCGAGGAGCCGATGCGGCACATCCACGTCGGCCGCCGCCTGCCGGGCGTGCCGCGGAACGCCCTGTCGTTCGAGCGGCTCGCGTCCGGGGACGCGCCGGAGCCCGGCCCGGACGAGGACCCCGGCGCCCCCGCCGCGGTGATCTTCACCTCGGGGACGACGGCGGCCCCGCGCGCCGTCGTGCACACCCGGGCGTCCCTGGCGGCGGCGCTCGACCTGTTCCGGACGCGGCTGCCGCTCGGCCCCGGCGACGTCGTCCACACCGACCAGCTCATGCTCGGGCTGCCGACGCTGATCGCGGGCGCGCGGTGGTCGATGCCGCCGCTGTCCTGCCCGCCCGGCCGCTTCGCCCGGCTGATGCGGGAGCGGGGCGCCACGCACGTCTTCTGCGTCCCCGTCCACCTCGCCGACGTCCTGGACGCGTCGCCCGAGCTGCCGCCGACCCTGCGGTACGTGCTGCTCGGTGCCGCTCCCGCGCCCCCGGCGATCCTGCGCAGGGCGGTCGCGGCGGCGCCGTCCGCCGAGGTCCTGTCCGTCTACGCGATGACCGAGATCCTGCCGGTCGCGATCGCGTCGGCGGAGGAGAAGCTCGCCCACACCGGGGCCGGCGACCTCCTCGGCGCGCCGCTGCCGGGGGTCGGCGCGCGGATCGCGGACGACGGCGAGCTGCTGCTCTCCGGCCCCAACCTCTGCAGCGGCTACCTCGGCGCGGACCCCCATACGGAGCTGCCGACCGGCGACCTGGCCCGCCTGGACCGGCACCGCCTGATCCTCATGGGACGCAAGAAGGACATGCTGATCCGCGGCAAGTTCAACCTGTACCCGGGCCTGTACGAGCCGGCGATCGCGGCGCTCCCGGACGTCGCCGAGGCCGCCATCGTGGGCGTCCCCGACCCGGGGACGGGCGACGAGGAGGTCGTGCTGGCGGTGGTCGGCCCCGCCGACCTGCCCGCCCGGCTCCGCCGCGCCCTCCCCGGCGTCATCGACCACGACGCGCTGCCCGACCGCATCGTCGTCCTGGACGGGCTGCCCCGCTCCGGCCGGACCCGCAAGCTCGACCGCGACCGCCTGCGCGAGCTGGTGGGCGCATGAGGATCGCGGTGACGGGCGCCTCGGGTTTCGTCGGCGGCGCGGTGTGCCGGAGGCTGGCGGCCGACGGCGCCGTGGTTTTCGCCTACGGCCGCCGCGCCTCCGTGGACGCGGCCCACCTCGGCGGCGCGGTCTACCGGTCCTGGGACGTCACGCGCGGCCCGCTCGCGGACGCGCCCGAGGTCGACGCGGTCGTCCACTGCGCGGGCAGCGTCACCGACTGGGGGCCGGCCGCCGGGCTGTTCGCCGCGAACCTCACCGGCACCCGCAGCGTCCTGGCGGCCTTCCCCGGCGCGCGCTTCGTCCACGTCAGCACGGCGAGCGTGTACGACCCGTTCCGCCCGAGCGTCATGGCCACCGAGGACGAGGCCCCCGTGCGCCGCTACATGAACGCCTACGGCGCGTCGAAGGCCGCCGCCGAGCGCGCCGTCCTCGCCGCGCCCGGCACGATCGTCCTGCGTCCGCACGCGGTCTACGGCCCCGGCGACACGACCCTGCTGCCGCGCGTGCTGTCCGCGGTGCGGGGGCCGGTCCTGACCGCCGCGGGGACGGGCCGCCAGCGCATCAGCCTGACGTCGATCGGCAACCTGGTCCAGGCGTGCGTGCTGGCCGCGACCGGCCCGGCCGCCTCGGGCGTCTTCAACGTCGCGGACGCCGCCCCGGTGACGATCGACGACGCGTTCCGCGAGATCCTCCGCGAGCGGGGCGTGCGCGCCAGGCCCGTGTACCTGCCCGCCGCCGTCGCGCGCCCGCTGGCCGCCCTCGCCGAGGGCGCGTTCCTGCTGGCGAACCGTCCCGAGCCGCCGCGCATCACCCGTTACGCGATCAGCCATCTCGCCGTGGAGCGCACCCTCGACATCACCGCGGCCAGGGAGGTCCTCGGCTACGACCCGCGCCCCACGACGTTCGCCGGAGCCGCCGGCTGGTAATCGTCAACCTCGGGTTGACGATGGCGAAGCGTCAACCTAGAGTTGACGCATGACCGAACCCACCCGGCCCGTAGGGCAGATCCGGCTCGACGACCTGATCAACGGCATCAAGAAGGTGCACACCGACGCCCTCGAACAGCTCCGCAGCGCGGTGATCGCCGCCGAGCACCTCGGCGAGGTCGCCGACCACCTCATCGGCCACTTCGTGGACCAGGCCCGCCGCTCCGGCGCGTCCTGGACGGACATCGGCAAGAGCATGGGCGTCACGAAGCAGGCCGCGCAGAAGCGCTTCGTCGCCAAGGGGGCGTCGCCCGACCTCGACCCGCAGGACGGCTTCTCCCGGTTCACCCCGCGCGCCCGCAACATCGTCGTGGCGTCCATGAACGAGGCGCGGGCCGCGGGCAACGACCACATCGGCACCGTGCACATGGTCCTCGGGCTGCTGTCCGAACCCGAGGGGCTCGCCGCGAAGGCGATCGTCGGGCAGGACGTCCTGCTCGACACGGTCCGCCAGGCCGCGACGGAGGCGCTGCCGCCGGAGGCCGAGAGCGTCCCCGACCTCATCCCCTACGACGCGGACAGCAAGAAGGCCATGGAACTCACCTTCCGCGAGGCGCTGCGCCTGGGCCACAACTACATCGGGACCGAGCACATCCTGCTCGCCCTCCTCGAATTCGAGGACGGCACGGGCGTCCTCTCCGGGCTCGGCATCGACAAGGCGAAGGCCGAGGCGGACATCACCGAGGCGCTGAGCGCCATCGTCGCCGAGGAGGGATGAGTTCCGGGCGCCCGGGGAGTCCACCCAGGTATGAAGAAGCACATCAACGGAGTGGACCTGTGCGTCGAGACGTCCGGTGATCCGGCCGGCACGCCGATCCTGCTCGTGGGCAACACCGTGCTCACCTGGCCGGACGACCTCTGCGCACGCCTGGCAGCCCTGCGCCGCTTCGTCGTCCGCTACGACCTGCGCGGCACCGGGCACTCCCGCGCCCCGGGATCCGGCGCCGACCCCGAAGCACCCGAGTACACGCTGCGCGACCTGGTCGCCGACGCCGCCGGCGTCCTCGACGCCATGGACCTGCCCAGCGCGCACGTCGCGGGCTTCGGGGCCGGCGGCTGGATCGCCCAGCTCCTCGCCCTCGACCACCCGGACCGCGTGACCACCCTCACCCTCGTCGCCACCCGTCCCACCGCGCCCGGCCCCAGCGACCCCGACCTGCCCGAGCACGCGCCGGAGCTCATGGCCCACTTCATGAACCCGCCCGAGGTCGACTGGGCGGACCGCGAATCGGTCGTCGGCTTCATGCTGGAGAACGCGCGCCACATGGCCGGCCCGGAGTTCGATGAGGCCGAGTCCCGGGAGGCCATCGAACAGATCCACTACCGGACGCTCGCCACGCTCGACCCGGACGACGACCCGGGCGGGGCGCACCGCGCCGACCAGATGGGGACCGCCTTCGCCGCCCTCGACTGCGGCCCGCGCTGGCGCGAGCGCCTAGGCGCGATCAAGGCGCCGACCCTGGTGGTCCACGGCGCGGACGACCCGTTCTTCCCCGTCGGCAACGCCCGCGCGCTGGCCGCCGAGATCCCCGCCGCGGAACTGCTCGTCCTGCCGGGCACCGGGAACGGGCTTCCGCGCCGGACCTGGGACGCGGTCGTCTCCGCGATGCTCCGGCACACGTCCTGACCCGTGCCCGGGGTGGCCCGAAACTGACGGGAATCGGCCCGCCGGCGGCTCGCGGACAGACCGCCCGGCCGGTGATCCTTGCGTTCGTGAACGTGATCGAACTACGCCAGTACAGGCTGCACCCGGGCCGCAGGGACGAACTCGTCGAGATCTTCGACCGGGAGTTCCTCGAATCGCAGGAGGAGGCCGGCATCGCCGTCCTCGGCCAGTTCCACGACCTGGACGATCCCGACAAGTTCGTGTGGCTCCGCGGCTTCGCCGACATGGAGGCGCGGGGCGAGGCCCTGCCCGCCTTCTACGACGGCCCGGTCTGGGCCGAGCACGGCCTGGCCGCGAGCGCCACGATGGTCGACGCGTCGGACGCCCGCCTCCTGCGGCCGCTGCGCGGCCTCCCGGACCCGCCGCCCCGCCCGCCGGCCGGCGCCGCGCCGCCGCCGACCCGGGTGACCGCGTTCCTCTGGTCGTTCGGCGAAGGGCTGGCCGAGGCCGAGCCGGTCATGCGGGACGAGGTCGTCCCGCGCTTCGGCCCGGACGCCCTGGCCCTGGCCTCGCTGACCGCCGAGAACAACTTCCCGCGCCTCCCGCTGCGCACGGGCGACGGGCACGTCGTCGTCATCACGACCGGCCCCGACGCCGTCCCCGCCGGCCTCCCGGCGGGCATCCCGGAGCCGGAGCGGCTACGGCTCGCCCCCACCGGCCGGTCCCTCCTCGGGGCCGTCCATCAGGCGGAGGGCTAGGAAGAAGTCGACGCGGTCCTCCAGGCGGGAGAGGTCGCGGCCGGTGAGGTCCTGGACGCGCTGGATGCGGTAGCGGACGGAGTTGACGTGCAGGTGGAGCCGCTCGGCGCAGCGCGTCCAGGAGCCGGACACCTGCAGCCACGTCTCCAGGGTCCGGACGAGGTCGGCGCCGTGGACCCGGTCGTACTCGTGCAGCGGGTCCAGGAGGCGGACCTTGAACATGTGGCGGACGTCGTCGGGGACGCTCGCGAGCAGCAGCACGTGCGTGGCCAGCTCGTCGTGCCGGACCACGCAGACCGGGGACGGGCGCGTCGCGGCCAGCCGGCGCGCGTAGCGGGCCTCCTCGACGGCCGCGCGCAGGTCGGGGGCCGTCGCGACGTCGCTGACGCCGACCGCGATGCCGCCGCCCGCCAGGCCGGGCGCCAGGAGGTTCAGGGCGGCCTGGGCCTCGGCGGCGAGGTCATGGCCGGCGGCGGGGACGAGCGCGATGACCTCGTCGTCCAGGACCCCCACCGCACGCGGCCGGGGCAGGACCTCGGCGAGGACCGTGCGCAACTCCTCCGGACGCGGGGAGCCGCGCCCCGACGCGGCGACGGCCACGTACGGGTCGCCGGCCAGGCCCGCGTACCGCAGCCGGGCGGCGTCCCCGGCGGCGGCCGCGGCGACGACCTCCCGGTCCGGGTGCGCGGCGGCGTCCAGCCGGGCCTTCTCGATGGCGACGATCGCGGCGAGCTCGGAGGTGAGGGCGCGGCGTTCCGGGGGCCAGTCGCCGAAGTCGCCCTCGGAGGCGATGAACCAGTCCGCGACGCGCGACGCCGCGCCGGCCGCGACCGGGAAGACCGACATGCCGAGGTCCGGGACGTGGTGCGGCAGCCGCGGCGCGGTGAGGAACGCCGCGGCCAGCGCGGCGGGGTCGGGCGGGGGCGGCCCCGCGACGACCCGCCCGGCGGGCGTGAGGACGTGGCAGTGGCCGACCAGGTCGAGCACCGCGTCCAGGCCGGTGCCCTCGACCAGGCGGCGGTGCCGGTCCAGCACGGCGGTGAGGTCGGCGGCGCGGGCGCTGGACAGCTGCTGGACGACCTCCTCGGTCACCGTCGCGAACGCCACGTCCTCCGGCACCTTGAACAGCGGGAGCCGGTGCCGGCGGCAGGCGTCCACGAGGTCGCCCGGGATCGCGCCGAGCGTGAGGTCCCAGGCGGCGAGCGCCGAGACGCCCGCGTCGGCGAGGGCCCGGACGAACGTCTCCGAGTCGTCGGGGCCCGTCCGCCAGACCAGCCCGGTCAGCACCAGCTCCTGCCCGCGCAGGTAGCGGCCCGGGTCCAGGAGGTCGGTGGTGACGACCCACCGGATCGTGCGGTCCAGTTCGTCGTCCCCGGTGACCACCTCCAACCGCAGCCGCGGCATCGCGAGCAGAGAACGCAGCCTCATATGTAGCAAGCTACAAAAGCCGGGTGGGTGTGCGGGGGCGGAGTTCGGAGGTCCTGTCACTCGACCCGGTCGCGGGCGGCTGTGTGTACTGGCAGGCGTGATGGTCGGTGAGGATGAGCTGGCGGCGTGCTGCGCGTCCCGCCGGTGGCTGGCGGCGGTCGCCGCGGGGCCCCGCGGTGATCTCGGGGCGCTGCGCGAGACCTCCAGGCGTGTGCTGCGCGAGCTGGAGTGGGCGGACGTCGAGGAGGCGCTCGCCGCCCATCCCCGCATCGGGGAGCGCGCGGAGGGCCGGACCAGGGAGGCCGGCTGGTCGCGGGAGGAGCAGTCCGGGGTGGACGGCGCGGAGGCGGGCCTCAAGGCCGCGCTCGTCGAGGGCAACCGCGCCTACGAGGAGCGTTTCGGGCACGTGTTCCTGATTCGGGCGTCCGGCCGAAACGCGCTGGAGATGCTGCGTGAGCTGCGCGAGCGGCTGGGTAATGACGCGGAGACCGAGCGGCGGGTGGTCCGGGCGGAGCTGGCCGAGATCGTCGACCTGCGGCTGGCGCGGCTCGCCGGGGGAACGGACGCCGAGGGGGAGGGCCCATGAGCCTGTCGACGCACGTGCTGGACGCGGCGAAGGGCCTGCCGGCGGCGGGCGTGACCGTCCGGCTGGACCGGCGGGCGGACGACGGCACCTGGACGACGCTGGCAGAGGCGCACACCGACGACGACGGCCGCGTCAGGGAGTGGGACGCGCCGCCCGGGGCGGGCGTGCACCGGCTGACGTTCGACACGGCGGGACTGTCGGACTTCTACCCGGAGGTCACCGTCGCGTTCACGATCACCGATCCGGGGCGGCACCACCACGTCCCGCTGCTGATCAGCCCGTTCGCGTACTCGACCTACAGAGGGAGTTGACGGCGATGGCCGTCGTGCTCGGACCCAACCGCTACGGCAAGGCGGAGACGCGGGTCGTCCGCGTCACCCGGGACGGGGGCGCGCACCGCGTCAAGGACGTCAACGTCAGCGTGGCCCTGTCGGGCGACATGGAAGACGTGCACCTGACCGGCGACAACGCGGCCGTCCTGCCGACCGACAGCCAGAAGAACACCGTGTTCGCGTTCGCGAAGAAGCACGGGATCGCGGCCATCGAGGACTTCGGCCTGCTGCTCGCGCGGCACTTCGTCGACTCCCAGCCGACGATCTCCCACGCCCGGGTCGAGATCCACGAGTACGGCTGGGAGCGGATCACGGGCGGGCACTCGTTCGTGCGGAGCGGCGGCGAGGTGCGCACGGCGGTCGTGCACGGCGACGGCGAGGGCGGCGGCGAGTCGGTGGTCTCCGGGCTCAGGGACCTGGTCGTCCTCAACTCGACCGGCAGCGAGTTCCACGGGTTCGTCGAGGACGAGTACACGACCCTCGCCCCGACCGGCGACCGGATCCTCGCCACCGCCGTGACGGCCCAGTGGCGTCACCGGGGAACGGACACCCGCTGGGACGACTCCTACCGCGCCGCCCGAGAGGCCCTGCTCATGGCGTTCGCCGAGACGCACAGCCTGTCGCTCCAGCAGACCCTCTTCCAGATGGGCCGCCGGGTCCTGGAGGCGCGGGCGGAACTCTGCGAGGTGCGGCTGTCGATGCCCAACAAGCACCACTTCCTCGTCGACCTGGAGCCGTTCGGGATGGACAACGACAACGAGGTCTATTTCGCGGCGGACCGCCCGTACGGGCTCATCGAGGGCACCGTCCGCGCCGACGACGCCCCGCCCGCCCCGGCCGCCTGGAACTGAGAGAACAAGGGGCTGCACCATGGACTTCCTGCGACCGGCGACCTGGGCGGACGCCCTCGCCGCGAAGGCGGAGCGACCCGGCGCGCTGCCCCTGCAGGGCGGCACCGACGTCATGGTCGAGATCAACTTCGACGTGCACCGGCCGGAGGCGCTGCTGGACCTGACCCGCGTCCGCGAGCTGGCCGGCTGGGACACGGTGGACGGGGACACGGGCGGCGGGCGGCTGCGCGTCGGCGCCGGGGTGACCTACACCCGGCTGATCGAGGAGCTGGGCGGCCGGCTGCCCGGCCTCGCGCAGGCGTCCCGGACGGTCGGCTCGCCGCAGATCCGCAACCGCGGCACGGCCGGCGGCAACCTCGGCGCGGCGTCCCCCGCCGGGGACGCCCATCCGCCGCTGCTGGCGGGCGGCGCCGAGGTCGAGGCCGAGTCGGCGGCGCGCGGCGTCCGGATGATCCCTGCGGCGGACTTCTTCACCGGCGTGAAGCGCAACGCGCTGGAGCCCGACGAGCTGATCCGCGCGTTCTGGACGCCGCCCGCGTCCGGCCCGCAGTACTTCTCCAAGATCGGCACCCGGAACGCGATGGTGATCGCGGTGTGCTCGTTCGCGGTCGCGCTCCATCCGGGGGAGCGGCGCGTCGGGACGGGCCTCGGCTCGGCCGCCCCGACGCCGCGCCGCGCCGCCGCCGCCGAGGAGTTCGCCTCCGCCGAGCTGGACTGGGACGGCCGCGGCCCGCTGGGCGAGGCGGCGGCGCGGCGGTTCGGCGAGTTGGCGGCGGAGGCGGCGTCGCCCATCGACGACGTCCGCGGGACGGGCGACTACCGCAGGCACGCCTTGGCGGTGCTGGCCCGCCGCACCCTGACCTGGGCCTGGAACGACCACCGGAACGCGGGAAGGAGGGCCTCCTGATGCGCGTGAACGTCACCGTCAACGGATCCGCCGAGGCCGTGGACGACGTGTGGGAGGGCGAGAGCCTGCTCTACATGCTGCGGGAGCGGATGGGCCTGCCCGGCTCGAAGAACGCGTGCGAGCAGGGCGAATGCGGGTCCTGCACCGTCTACCTGGACGGTGTCCCGGCGTGCGCGTGCCTCGTCGCGGCCGGGCAGGTGGAGGGCCGGGACGTCCGCACCGTCGAGGGGCTCGCCGAGGGGCCGCCCGGCGACGAGTGGCTCGACCCCGTGCAGGAGGCGTTCGCCGAGACCGGCGCCGTCCAGTGCGGGTTCTGCACGCCCGGCCTCATCGTCCAGTCGCACGACCTGATCGAGCGGAACCCCGCGCCGACCGACGCCGAGATCCGCGAGGCGCTCGCCGGGAACCTGTGCCGCTGCACCGGCTACGAGAAGATCCTGGACGCGGTGCGCCTCGCCGCCGAGCGGAAGGCCGCCGCGACATGACCCCCGACACGGCCCGCGAGACCACCCGCCGCGGCACGATCGTCATCGAGAACGCCCACGTGGCCACCGTCTCCGGCGAGGAGTACCCGGGCGGGCACATCGTGATCGACGGCGACCGGATCACGGCCGTCGGCCCGGGACCGGCGCCGCCCGCGCCCGGCGCGGAGCGGATCGACGGCACCGGATGCCTCGCCACCCCGGGTCTCGTCAACACCCACCACCACCTCTACCAGTGGGCGAGCCAGGGGCTGGCGGTCGACAGCACGCTGTTCGAGTGGCTGACGACCCTCTACCGGCCCTGGTCGAAGATGGACGCCGAGGTCGTGTCCGGCGCGGCGTCCGCCGGCCTCGGCTGGCTCGCCAAGTCGGGCTGCACCACGTCCACCGACCACCACTACCTGTTCCCCAGCGGGCGCGGCGACCTGCTCGCGGCGGAGATCGACGCCGCGGCCGAGATCGGCGTGCGGTTCCACCCGTGCCGGGGCTCGATGGACCGCGGGCAGTCGCAGGGCGGACTGCCCCCGGACGAGGTCGTGGAGGACCTCGACACGATCCTCGCGGAGACGGCCGCCGCGATCGACCGGTACCACGACCCCTCGCCCGGCTCCATGCTCCGCGTCGCCGTCGCGCCCTGCTCCCCGTTCAGCGTCAGCCGGGACCTGCTGGTCGAGTCGGCGCGGCTGGCCCGCGACAAGGGCGTCCGCCTGCACACCCACCTCGCCGAGACGCTCGACGAGGAGGAGCACACCGCGGAGCAGTTCGGCATGACGCCGACCGAGTTCATGGACTCCCTCGGCTGGCTCGGCCCCGACGTGTGGTTCGCGCACTGCGTCCACCTCCACGACACCGACATCAAGCGGCTCGCCGAGACGGGCACCGGCACGGCGCACTGCCCGAGCTCCAACGCGCGCCTCGGCGCCGGCATCGCCCGCGTGTCCCGCCTGCTGGAGGAGGGCGCGACGGTCGGCCTCGGCGTGGACGGCTCCGCGTCGGCGGAGCTCGTCCCGCTCGCCGGGGAGATCCGCCAGGCGCTCTACATGCAGCGCGCCCGCCACGGCCCCACCGCGCTGACCGCCCGGCAGGCCCTGCGCATGGCGACCCTCGGCGGGGCCCGCTGCCTCGGCCGCGAGGACGAGCTCGGCTCCCTCGAACCGGGCAGGCTCGCCGACATCGCGCTGTGGCGGGTGGACGGCTTCCACGCGGCCGTCGACGACCCCGTGGTCGCGTTCGCGTTCGGGAAGACCCCGCCATTGCAGCGGCTGCTCGTCGGCGGGCGGACGGTCGTGGACGACGACACGCTCGTGACCGTCCCGCAGGACGAGGCAGGGCGGCGCGGCGCCGCCGCCCACCGCCGCCTGATGCGGCTCGCGGAGGAGGTGCTCTGATGGCGTCGCCGGTGCGAAGCCCCGGCCAGGTCGCCGCCCCGGGGCAGGGCGGCGTCGGGGACAGCCCCCTGCGGCCGGACGGCACGCTCAAGGTCGCGGGCGAGTTCGCGTACGCGTCCGACCTCTGGATGGACGGCATGCTGTGGGGCGCGACGCTGCGCAGCCCGCACCCCCGCGCCCTGATCACGTCGATCGACGTCGGGCCCGCGCTGGCGGTGCCCGGCGTCCGGGCCGTCCTCACCCACGAGGACGTGCCGGGACGCAAGACGTTCGGCATCGACCGCACCGAGGACCAGCCCGTCCTCGCCGTCGACCAGGTCCGGCACGAGGGCGAGCCGGTCGCGCTCGTCGCCGCCGACCACCCGGAGACCGCGCGGCGCGCGATGGAGCTGATCGCCGTCGGCTACGAGGTGCTCGCGCCGATCACCGACCCGCGCGCGGTGCTCGCCGACCCGGAGGGGCTGAAGGTCCAGGAGCGGGGCGGAATCACCCGCCACCAGCCGGTCCGCGTCGGCGACGTGGCCGCCGCGCGGGCGGCGGCGGACGTCGTCGTGTCCGGCGAGTACGAGGTCGGGATCCAGGACCAGGCGTTCCTCGGGCCCGAGTCCGGGCTGGCGGTCCCCGCCGAGGACGGCGGCCTCGACCTGTACGTGTCCACGCAGTGGATCCACAACGACCTCAAGCAGATCGCGCCGTGCCTCGGCCTCGCCGAGGACCAGATCCACATGACGCTGGCGGGCGTCGGCGGCGCGTTCGGCGGGCGCGAGGACCTGTCGATGCAGATCCACGCGGGGATGCTCGCGCTGCACACCGGCAGGCCCGTGAAGATGTCGTACAACCGGTACGAGTCGTTCTTCGGGCACGTCCACCGGCATCCCGCCCAGATGCGGTACGAGTACGGCGCGACGGCGGACGGGAAGCTCCTCTACGCCGACGTGGAGATCGTCCTGGACGGCGGCGCGTACACCTCGTCCACGATGAACGTCACGGGCAACGCGGCCTCGCTCGGCGTCGGCCCGTACGAGATCCCCAACATCAAGATCGACGCGTACGGCGTCTACACCAACAACCCGCCGTGCGGCGCGATGCGCGGGTTCGGCGCCGTGCAGGCGTGCTTCGCCTACGAGTCGATGATGGACCGGCTCGCCGCGGCCTGCGGGCTCGACCCGGTCGAGATCCGCCGCCGCAACGCCGTCACGCAGGGGTCCAGGCTCGCGACCGGGCAGGTCATCGACTCCCCGGCGCCGCTCGCGGAGATGCTGACCCGGCTGGAGGCGATGCCGCTGCCGCCGCCGCTCGACCCGTCCGACCTGCGGAACCTGCCGGGCGGGGTGGCGCAGACCACGCACGGCGAGGGCGTCGTGCGCGGCGTCGGCTACGGCGTCGGGATCAAGAACATCTGCTTCTCCGAGGGGTTCGACGACTACTCCACCGCGCGCGTCCGGCTGGAGGTCATCGGCGGCGAGGCGACCGCGCTCGTGCACACCGCCGCCGCCGAGGTCGGGCAGGGGCTCGTCACCGTCAAGGCGCAGATCGCGCGGACCGAGCTGGGCGTGCAGAGGGTCACGATCGCCCCGGCCGACGACCGGGTGGGCGACGCGGGCTCCTCCAGCGCGTCCCGGCAGTCGTACATGACGGGCGGCGCGGTCAAGGCGGCCTGCGAGGCGGTGCGCGCCGAGCTGCTCGCGCTCGCCGCCCGCCGCCTCGGCGGACGGTGGGCCGCCGCCGACCTCGCCGTCGTCGGCGGGAAGATCGTCTCGCGGGCGGACGGCGTGCTCGGCACCATCGAGGAGGTCCTCGGCGACGAGGTCGTCGAGGAGACCCGCGAGTACCACCACCGGCCCACCACCGCCCTCGACCCCGTCACCGGGCAGGGCAGCAGCCACACCCAGCTCGCCCTGTGCGTGCACCGGGCCGTGGTCGACGTGGACGTCGACCTCGGGCTCGTCAAGGTCGTGGAGATGGCCGCCGTCCAGGACGTCGGCAAGATCATCAACCGGACGGGGGTGGAGGGCCAGATCCACGGCGGGTCCGCGCAAGGCCTCGGCCTCGCCGTGATGGAGGAGATCGTCGTGTCGGACGGCCTCGTCCGCAACCCGTCGTTCACCGACTACCTGATCCCGACGATCCTCGACATGCCGCCGATGCGGCTCGACATCCTCGAGAACCCCGACCCCGCCGCGCCCTACGGGCTGCGGGGCGCCGGGGAGCCGCCGACGCTGTCGTCCACACCCGCCATCGTGGCCGCGATCCGGGACGCGACGGGCAAGGCCCTCAACCGGGTCCCGGTCAGGCCCGAGCACATCGTGCGAGGCGCCCCATGGACGGCCTGACGATCAGGTCGCGGCGGACCGTCCTGCCCGAGGGGGAGCGCCCGGCCGCCGTCTCCATCCGGAACGGGCGGATCACGGCGCTCTCCCCTTACGAGTTCCGCGACCCGGCCGGTGCCGTCCTGGACCTGGGTGACGTCGCGCTGCTGCCGGGCCTGGTCGACACTCACGTCCACGTCAACGAGCCGGGACGCACCGAGTGGGAGGGCTTCGCCACCGCGACCCGCGCCGCCGCATCGGGCGGCGTCACCACCATCGTCGACATGCCGCTGAACTCGCTGCCGCCCACGGTCGACCCGGCCGCGCTGGCGGCCAAGCGCGCCGCCGCCGAGGGGGCGTGCGCGGTGGACACCGGCTTCTGGGGCGGCGCGATCCCGGGGAACCTGCCCTCGCTGCGGCCGCTGCACGAGCTGGGCGTCTTCGGGTTCAAGTGCTTCATGTCCGACTCGGGCGTCCCGGAGTTCCCGCCGCTCCCGCCGGACGGGATGCGGGACGCGTTCCGGGAGGTCGCCTCGTTCGGCGGGCTCGTCCTCGTCCACGCCGAGGACCCCGCGTCGCTGGCCGCGCCGTCCGGGGGCGGCTACGCGGAGTTCCTGGCCTCGCGCCCGCCGTCCGCCGAACGCGTCGCCGTGGAGCGCGTCGTCCGGCTGGCGGAGGAGACGGGGGTGCGCGCGCACATCCTGCACGTGTCCGCCGCCGACTGCCTCGACGTCCTGGCGAAGGCGCAGGCCGACGGCCTCCCGGTGACCGCCGAGACCTGCCCCCACTACCTGACGCTGACGGACGACGACGCCCGGGGCACCGCGTCCAAGTGCTGCCCGCCCATCCGGGACGCCGCGAACCGCGAGGCACTGTGGCAGGGGCTCGCCTCGGGCGTCCTCTCCTGCGTCGTCACCGACCATTCGCCCTGCACGCCCGAGCTGAAACGCGGCGACTTCGCCACCGCGTGGGGCGGCATCTCGTCGCTGCAGCTCGGCCTTCCCGTCGTCTGGACGGCCGCGCGGGCGCGCGGCCACACGCTCCACTCGGTCGTCCGCTGGATGTCCGAGGCACCCGCCGCCCTGGCCGGGGTCTCAGGCAAGGGCGCGATAGCGGTCGGCAACGACGCCGACCTCGTCGCCTTCGCCCCGGACGAGACCTTCACCGTCACCCCCTCGGCTCTGCATCACCGCCACCCCGTCACCCCCTACGAAGGCCGCACGCTGGCCGGGGCCGTCCACACCACCTGGCTGCGCGGCGTCCCCGTCACGGGCTCGTCCACCACGGGCTCGCCCGCCGGCCGGCTGCTCACCAGGCAGGAGCGATGAGCGACTTCACGTCCCTTCCGGACCTGGCCGTCCGCACCCTCGGCGGATCCGTCATCGCCGCCAGCGACGAGTCGTTCGCGGAGAAGGAGAACCTCCTCAACCCGTGGGCTCCGGCGTTCTCCCCGGAGACGTTCGGGCCGAAGGGCCAGCTGTACGACGGGTGGGAGACCGCCCGCCGCCGCGGCCCCGGCCACGACTGGGCGCTGGTCCGGCTCGGCCTGCCCGGCGTCGTCCGCGGCGTCGTGATCGACACCGCCTGGTTCCGGGGCAACTTCCCGCCGCACGCGTCCGTCGAGGCGTGCGCCGTGGACGGCCACCCGGCCGACCTCACCGGCGCCGACTGGGTGGAGATCCTCCCGAAGAGCCCGCTGAAGGGCGACAGCGCCCACGCCTTCGCAGTCGACGAGGAACGACTGTTCACCCACGTCCGGCTCAACATGTTCCCCGACGGCGGCATAGCGCGGCTCCGCGTGCACGGCGAGGTCGTCGCCGACCCGCGCCTCCTGACGGGCCTCACGGTCGACCTGGCCGCTCTGGAGAACGGCGCACGCGTCGTCGAGTGCTCGGACATGTTCTACTCGTCGCCCGACAACATGCTGTTCCCGGGTCTCGCGCGCAACCAGGCAGAGGGCTGGGAGACCGCCCGCCGCCGCGACGGCGGCAACGACTGGGCCGTGATCCGGCTCGCGGCACCCGGCACCATCCGGCTCGCCGAGATCGACACCACGAACCTGAAGTTCAACGCCCCCGCCCAGGCCGCGCTGTCCGGCATGGACGCTCGCGTGGGGGACACCTGGAGCCGCCTACTCCCGAGAACGGACCTTCTGCCCGACACCCGCCACCGCTTCCGCCTCACCACACCGGAGGTGACCCACGTCCGCCTGGACATCCACCCGGACGGCGGCATAGCCCGCCTCCGGCTCCTCGGCGACCTGGCCCCGGACGCGGAACGGGCCCTCACCGCCAGGTGGGATCGGCTGCGCGGCGCCTGAGCGCGCCGCGTCCCGGCGGTGGGGCCCGTCTCCGAGGCTCGCCTCCGAGGCCGGTTCAGTCGGTCTCGGTGGGGTCCTCCTCCAGGAGGTCGTCGAACTCGCCGTCCTTGACGCCCGCGATGAAGGCGTCCCACTCGGCCTCGGTGAAGTAGAGGATCGGGCCCTCCGGCTTCTTGGCGTCGCGCATGACGACGGCCCGCTCACCGAAGTCCTTGTGCTGGACGGGGACGTCCTTGCCATCGATGAACTCGATGATGACCCCGTCGCTGAGGATCGGTTCCTGCTCGGTCACTGGCACACCTTCTTCGTCCTGGTCGTGGGATTCAAGGCTAGTAGGGATGAGACCCGCGGCACATGGAAAGCGCCCCGGCGACGGCGGCGTTCCGGGAGCCCCGTGAACGCGACACGGGGCGTCGGCGAAGCAAGGTGAACGACTCGCCGAATCCGGAGGGCACGACATGACCCGAGAAAGACCGGCCGCGACCCGGGGAAGACCGGCATGGTCGCGGTGACCGCCGGCGACGCCGAGATCCTGCGGCGGTCCCGGCACGAGCCCGAGTGCTTCGCCGTCCTCTTCGACCGCCACTACACGGCGATCCACGGGTACGCGGCGCGGCGGCTCGGCGCGGGACCCGCCGACGACGTCGCCGCCGAGACCTTCCTGATCGCCTTCGACCGGCGGGAGCGCTACGACGCGTCGAAGGGCGACGCGCGGCCCTGGCTGTACGGGATCGCGTCCAACCTCATCGCCCGGCACCACCGCGCCGAGGTGCGCCAGTACCGGGCCCTCGCCCGGTCCCTGGGCCGCGACGCCGTCGAGGGGCACGCCGACGGCGTCGCCGGGCGGATCGACGCCGAGGCGGCGCGCGGCCCGCTGGCGGCCGCGCTCGGCGGGCTGTCCCGCGGCGACCGGGACGTGCTGCTGCTGGTCGCCTGGGCGCAGCTGAGCCTGCAGGAGGCGGCGGAGGCGCTCGGCATCCCCGCCGGGACGGCGAGGTCGCGGCTGCACCGGGCCCGCAGGAAGGTCCGCGCCGCGCTGGGCGCCCCCACCGACTTCGGAAAGGACATGGACTGATGAACGATCTGGACATTCTGCGAGACGCGTGGGCGGACTGCGAGCCGCCCGCGGACACGGCCCGCGCCGCCGCCCGCACGGCCCTGCTCGAACGCGCGGCCGGGCGCGAGCGCCCCCGCGCCGCATCCCGGGCGGGCGTCCGCCTGCCGCGGTTCGGCGTCCGGCTCGCCGCGGTGGGCGCGCTGGCGGCCGCCGCCGCCGTCGGCGTGACCGTCGTGCAGACCGGCGGGGGGACAGACGAGGACGGCAGGCCCCGCGCGGTGCTCCCCGGCATCCCGGCGGGTCCGGTGGCCAGCGCCGGGGAGGCGCTGGAACGCGCCGCCCTCGCCGCGGAGGCACGGCCGTTCACGCCGCCCCGTCCCGACCAGTGGATCTACGTCGAGTCCACGCTGCGGACGGGAGCGCGCCCGAACGGCCCGGTGTCGCAGGACCCGCGCGACACCGTCGTGAAGCGCAACTGGAAGCGGGCCGACGGCACGAAGTCGGCGGCCCTGGACAAGGGCGAGCTCGTGTACAGCGGGATGCTGCCGACGACGCCGCCGAGCGACTACCGCTCGCTGGCGGCGCTGCCGACCGACCCGTCCGCGCTGCTCCAGCGGATGTACCGGGAGGCGGGCGGGCTCGGCGAGACGCCGGAGGGGCGGTACTCGACCGCGTACACGATGCTCGGCGCGGTCCTGCGGGACAACGTCCTGCCGCCGAAGACGGAGGCGGCGGTGTTCCGCGCGATCAAGCTGATCCCGGGCGTGACGCTCGCCGAGGGGCGGGCGGACGCGGCGGGACGCCCGGCGCTCGGACTCGGGCGCGTCGCCGAGGGCTGGCTGCACCAGGAACTGCTGCTGGACCCGGCCACCTACGCCTACCTGGGCGAGCGGTCGGTGGCGCTCAAGGATCACACCGCCCGGGGGACGGACGCGACCATGCGGGTGAAGAAGGGCGACCTGCTGAACATCACGGTCCGCGTCAAGGCGGGCATCGTGGACGAGGCGGGGCAGCGGCCCTGAGCCGTTGCCCGCCGGATCGAGGCGGGCGGGCCGGGACCGTCCGGCCCGCCCGTCCTCAGGGGTCGATGAGCAGGCGGGCGGCGGAGATCTCCAGGCGCGCCTGGATCTCCTCGGCCGTGGCGTTGCCGCGCAGCATCTCGATCATCTCCATGGTCCAGATGCCGGACAGGGCGCGGGCCACCAGGCGGCGCGGGTCGTCGGCGGAGAAGGTCTCCGGGCGGCCGGACGCGGCGAGCAGCAGCATCCCGGTCATCCGGTCGCCGAAGTCGGTCTTGACGTCGGAGAGCAGCAGCGAGCGGATCAGCGCCTCGGCCAGCTCGGGCTCGCGCATCAGGCCGCGGGTCGCGCGCATCAGCACCTCCACCGCGCGCTGCGGCGCGTCGCCCGCGCGGGGCGGGCGGCGCTCGATGCTGGCCTCCAGGAGGTCGAGCTCCTCGCTCACGACCGCGACGACCAGGTCCATCTTGGACGGGAAGTAGCGGTACAGGGTGCCGAGGGCGACCCCCGCGCGCTCGGAGACGGTGCGCATCTGCATCGCCTCGATGCCGCCGCGGGACGCCAGCGCGGCCGCCGCCTGCACGATACGCTTGCGCCGCTGGTGCTGGCTGCGCGAGCGCACGCTCTGCCCCGGCTGCGCCGCCTGTCCCGCGGGCTGACCCCGGGTCTCGTCCCCGGTCACCGTCGGCTCTGCGGTCACGGTCGATCCCTCCTGAGCGGGCGCGGTCGCCCGACGTGTCCCGCCCAGGATACAGCCCATGAGAACGTGTTATCTGATCCGTGGCGAGGGGCGGTCCGGCCGGTGCCTTCTCCCGGCCGGCGAACCTAGACATGCCTGGAGAATCTGCCCGGGATCGAGCCCGATCATGCCTCTGGACACAGACTAGAATCTGTTCTACTTTTTCGCCGTGGGGTCGGCCCGGGAGGTGGCAGGGTGAGCGTCGCGGCACTGCTGGAGGCGAGGGCGGACGACGGCCGCCCGGGACTGCGCCGGGCCGGCGGCGACGGCGCCTGGACCTGGCGCGAGGTCGTCGCCGAAAGCGCGGCCCGCGCCGCCTGGACGACGTCCCTGGGCGACACGGCTGCGGGTGGCCGCGACCGCCCGGTCCACGTGGGCGTGCTCCTCGACAACGTCCCCGAGTTCGTGTTCCTCCTCGGCGGGGCGGCGCTGTCGGGGTCGGTGCTCGTCGCGCTGAACCCGACGCGGAGCGCCGCCGAGCCGGCGGGCGACGCCGAGCGCGCCGACTGCGACCTCGTCCTCACCGGGCCCGGGCACGCCGACCTCGGGCTGTTCGACGGCTACTACCGGGAGGACGCGCCCGACCGGCTCCGCGACGGCATGTTCTGGAGCGGCGACCTCGCCTACGCCGACGCGGACGGCTACATCTTCTTCGCCGGCCGCAGCGCCGACCGGCTCCGGGTGGACGGCGAGAACTTCGGCGCCGCCCAGGTGGAGCGCGCCCTCGCGGAGCTGCCGGGCGTCCGGCAGCTCGCGGTGTACGGGGTGCCGGACGCGGCGTCCGGCGACCAGGTGATGCTGGCGCTCGCGGCGGACGGCTTCGACCCGGCCGCGTTCGCCGCGTACCTGCGCGGCCGCGCGGACCTGAGCCCGAAGTGGCCGCCGCGGTACGTCCGGGTCATGCGGGACCTGCCCGCGACCGCCTCCAACAAGATCCTCAAGCGCCGGCTGGTCGGGGACGGCTGGCAGACCGACGACCCGGTGTGGTGGCGGCCCGGCCGGGACGTCGCCTACCGCCGGATGACCGCGGAGGACGCGGCCGGGCTCCGGGCGGAGTTCGAGAAGCGCGGCCGGCTGCACCTCCTGGAACGGAGCGGATGAGTGGACTTCAACCTTGACGAGACCCAGCAGGAGATCAAGAAGCTGGCCGCCGGGCTCCTGGAACGCGAGGCGACCCGGGAGCGGCTGGAGGCTTTCGAGAAGAGCGGCGCGGCGTATGACACGGTGACGTGGAAGGCGCTCGCCCAGGCCGGGCTGCTCGGGCTCGTCCTGCCGGAGGACGCGGGCGGCGCGGGCCTCGGACCGGTCGAGCTGGCGGTCGTCCTGCGGGAGGTCGGCCTCAAGGTCGCGCCCGTGCCGGTGTACGCGTCGCTCGCGCTCGCGGCCGTCCCGATCGGGCTGCACGGCACGGCCGAGCAGAAGGCCCTGCTGGGCCCGCTGACCGAGGGCGAGGCGGTGCTGACGGGCGCGTACCGCGAGGTCGGCCCGGCCGGGGAGATCGCCACCACCGCGCGCAGGGACGGTGACGGCTTCGTCCTGGACGGGGTGAAGACGTTCGTCCCGTACGCGCGCGAGGCGTCGCGGATCCTCGTGCCCGCCCGCGTCGAGGGCGAGGGCGTCGGGGTCTTCCTCGTCGAGCCGTCCGCCGCGGCGATCACCGCGCAGCCGTCCGCGACGAGCGAGCCGCTGTCGCGCGTCGCGCTCGACGGCGCGCGGGTCGGCCCGGACGCCCTCCTCGGCGGCGCGGCCGACGGCGCCGCGTGGGACGCGCTGCGCCGCTCGGCGGTCGCGGGCGCGGTCGCCCTCGCGTCCGGCGTCATCGAGGGCGCGCTGGCGCTGACCACGGAGTACGTCAAGACGCGGGAGCAGTTCGAGCGCGCCCTCGCCCAGTTCCAGGCCGTCACGATGCAGATCGGCGACGTCTACATCGCCAAGCGCGCGCTCGACGTGGCCGTCTGGGCGGGCGTGTGGCGGCTCGGCGAGGGCGCCGCCGACACCGACGAGGTCCTCGCCGTCGCCGCCTACAACGCCTGCGACCCCGTCGTGCAGGCCCTCTACACCTGCCAGCACCTGCACGGCGGCATCGGCCTGGACGTCACCTACCCGCTGCACCGCTACTTCGCCTGGGGCAAGCAGTGCGCGCACATGCTCGGCGGCGCGGAGGAGACCCTGGATTCGCTCGGCGCGCTCGTGGCACAGGAGGCCTGATGTTCATCGACCTGACCGAGGAGCAGAAGCGGCTCCGCGCCGAGCTGCGCGAGTACTTCGAGAACTGCCTGGACGCGGAGCAGCGCGCCGCGATCCTGGAGGACCCGTTCGGCCCCGCCTACATGGAGCACTGCCGGCGCCTCGGCCGCGACGGGATGCTCGGCGTCGCGCTGCCGAAGGAGTACGGCGGCCGCGGCTACGGCCCCGTCGAGCAGACGATCTTCGCCAACGAGATCGCCCGCGCCGAGGTGACCTACCCGCTCATCACGCTGAACTCCGTCGCCCCGACGATCCTGCAGTACGGGACGGACGCGCAGAAGGAGTTCTTCATCCCGCGCATCCTCGCGGGGGAGTGCCACTTCGCGATCGGCTACAGCGAGCCGGGCGCGGGCACCGACCTCGCCGCCCTGCGCACCACGGCCGTCCGGGACGGCGACCACTACGTCGTGAACGGCCAGAAGATCTTCACGTCCGGCGCGCAGACCGCCGACTACGTGTGGCTCGCCGCCCGCACCGACCCGGACGCGAAGAAGCACAAGGGCATCTCGATGCTCATCGTCGACTGCGAGGACCCCGGGTTCTCCTGGACGCCGATCATCACGATGGACGGCCGCCACCACACCAACTCGACGTACTTCGAGGACATCCGCGTCCCGGCGGACATGCTGATCGGCGAGGAGAACAAGGGCTGGGACCTCATCGTCAACCAGCTCAACCACGAGCGGGTCACGCTCGGCCCCGCCGGCAACATCGGGCACACCCACGTGCGGTTCGAGCGCTGGGCCCGCACCACCCCCGGGCGGGACGGCCGGCCGCTGATCGCGGAGCCCGCCGTCCGCCGCGCCGTCGCCCGGGTCTACGCCTACCTGCGCGTCAACGAGCTGCTCAACTGGCAGGTCGCCGCGAACCAGGACCTCGGCTGGCTGGGCGCGGCGGACGCGTCCGCCACCAAGATCTACGGCTCGGAGCGGGTGCAGGAGGTCGGCCGGATCGTCGGCGACGTCCTCGCCCGGTACGGCGACCCCGGTGACCCGGCGACCGCGGAGTTCATCGAGGCCACCGACCGCCTGGCCAAGGGCGCGCTGGTGCTGACGTTCGGCGGCGGGGTCAACGAGATCCAGCGCGAGCTGATCGCGATGATCGGCCTCGGCCTGCCCCGCGCCCCCCGCTGACCCGTGCCCCGGCGGTGATCGAGCGCCCCGGCGGTGATCGCGTCCGCCTCCGCGCCGATCACCGCTGGGGGTAGTTGAGGCTCTCCTCCAGCAGCGCGAAGGCCTGGTCGACGGTCTGCGACATCGAGCCGAACGCGTCGCCGTGCCGGCGGATCGTCTCGGCGGCGGCCTGGAAGGCGCCGGTGGCCGCGCCGGCGATGACGTGCGGGCGCAGGTCGGTCGCGGGGTCGACGCCGAGCCGCTCGGCGACGAAGTCGATCAGGATGGTCTGCTTCTTCTGCGCGTGCTCCAGCGAGCCCGCCATCAGCGCGGGGCTGTCGTTCATCATCGACAGCATGCACTGGAAGCGCCCGGGGTCGAAGCCGAGCTCGCCCGCCTCGCACGCGCGGGCGATCACGACGACGGCGCGGCGCAGCGCCGTCATGATCGGCTCGTCGGCGGGCCGCTCGGCGAGCGCCGCCATGATCGCGCGGGTCTGCTCCTCCTGGAAGGTGAGCGCCACGTCCTCCTTCGAGGCGAAGTAGCGGAAGAACGTGCGGGACGAGACGTCCACGGCGTCGGCGATCTCCTCGACGGTGGTGGCGTCGAACCCCTTCGCGGAGAACAGGTCGAACGCCGCGTCGACGAGGGCCTCGCGCGTGCGCTGCTTCTTGCGTTCGCGCCTGCCCGGGGGCCGGGGGCCGGGACCGGAGGCGCCCTGCCCGGCGCCGGTCTCGGGGGCGGTCGCGGTCATGTGCGCAGTGTAGCCAGCCGCCGGTCCCGCGCCAAGAGACAGCGGGTGAATGTTGTCTCCATGTGACTGATGTCTCTTCGCGCCAAGAGTCGGTTGACGACAACTGTCATCTCATGACACTTTGGCCATCTGCCAATCCGGAGGGATATCGATCGATGACTCATTCCACCGGCGCCGGCACGCTCGATCCCGGCGCCGTCCGCGTACCGCCGCACGGGAAGGCGCCGCGCCGCGCGGCCAGGAGGGGCCACGGCCATCCATGGCTCACGCTCGTCGCCGTCGCGCTCGGCGTGATGATGGTCGGGCTGGACGCGACCGTCGTGTCCATCGCCAACCCCGCGATCGCCGCGGACCTCGGCGCGAGCCTGTCCGGCCTCCAGTGGGTGACCAACGCCTACCTGCTGGCGCTCGCCGTCACGCTCATCCCGGCCGGGAAGATCGCCGACCGGTTCGGACGGAGGCGGACGTTCCTGGCCGGCGTGGTCGGGTTCGCGGTCTCCTCGGTATTGATCGGCCTGTCCGGCGGCCTCGGCACGGTCATCTTCTGGCGCGTCGTGCAGGGCTTCGCGGGGGCGCTCCTGCAGCCCGCGAGCCTCGCCATCCTGCGCAACACGTTCCCCGCCGAGCGGCTCAACACCGCGATCGGCGTCTGGGGCTCCACGCTCGGCATCTCCATCGCGGGCGGGCCGATCGTGGCCGGGCTGCTGGTCGAGAACGTCAACTGGGAGTCGGTCTTCTTCCTCAACGCCCCGCTCGGCCTCGTCGCGCTCCTCGTCGGGCTCTGGGTGATCCGCGAGTCGCGGGACGAGGGCGCCGCCGGCTCCTTCGACCTGCCCGGCGTCGCGCTGCTGACCGGCGCGCTGTTCGGCCTCGTCTGGGGCCTGATCAGGGCGGGCGAGGACGGCTTCGGCGACGTGGTCCCGCTGGTGTCGTTCGCCGTCTCGGCCGTCCTGTTCGCCGCGTTCGTGTGGAACGAGCTGCGCGTCGAGCGTCCGCTGCTCCCGCTCGGGCTGTTCCGCTCGGTGTCGCTGTCGGCGGCGACCGGGCTCATCGTCCTCGGCTTCTTCGCGATGTTCGGGACGATCTTCTTCATCACCCTCTACCTGCAGCAGGTCCACGGCATGAGCCCGGTGGAGGCCGGGGTGCGGATGCTGCCGATGACCGCCGTGTTCATCGTCGCGTCACCGATCGCGGGCGCGCTGACGAGCCGCTTCGGGCCGCGGGTGCCGCTCGCGCTCGGCATGGCCTTCACCGCCGCCGCGCTGCTCGGCCTGTCGCGCATCGGGGTGGCGGCCCCCTACGTCGAGCTCTGGCCGTGGTTCGTGCTGATCGGCCTGGCGTTCGGGATGGTGATCGTCGCCGGGACCGAGGCGATCGTGGGCAACGCCCCCGCGCACCTCGCCGGCGTCGCGGGCGGGCTGCAGCAGACCGCCGCGCAGGTCGGCGGCGTCCTCGGGACGTCGGTCCTCGGGGTGCTGCTGTCCACGAGGGTCGGCGACGTGCTGTTCGGCAGGCTGACGGACGCGGGCGTCCCCGGCGGAGCCGCGCGGCAGCTCACGAGCCAGGGCGGGATCGTCTCGCAGGGCGGCGCGCCCGTCCCGCCCGGCACGCCGGAGCCGGCCGCCGAGGCCATCACCACCGGAAGCCACCTCGCGTTCATGGACGGCTTCCAGACCTCGCTGACCGTCGCCGGGATGGTCGCCGCCGCCGCGATCCTCGCGGCCCTGCTCGTCCGGCGCGGATCGTCCCCGGTCGAGGGCGCCGCGGCGGTGTGAGCCGTGCGCGGGTCAGTCGTGCGCGGGTCAGTCGTGCGGGGTCAGCCGCCGCTCGGGGACGGCTCCGGGTTGGACGTCGGGCTGGGGGCGGGGGTGCCGGAGTCCCCGTCGCCCGGGTCGTCGGACGGCGGGTCCGTCGGGGTGTCCGGCGGCGGGGTCGTGGGGTCGCCGGTGCCGGGCGGGGTCGTCGGGTCGCCGGGGGTGTCCGGGGGCGTCGTCGGCGAACCGCCGGTCGGCGGGGGCGTGGTCGGGGCGTCCGGCCGGGACGGCGTGCCGGGCGCCGGCCGGTCCGTCTCCTTGGCGGGGGTGCCGGCCGGTGCGGTCGCCGTGGGCGCCGGGTCCGCGCCGCCACCGGCGGGCGCGCCGCCGGTCTGCGGCGCCGGGCCGGCGGCGCCGCCGCCCGCCGGGGCGCCGGGAGAGCCGGGCACCTCGCCCGTCGCCCGCTCGGTGCCGGACAGGCCGGGCATCGGGTGCCGGGGGCCGCTGTTCGCCGCGGACGCGGGGTTCGCCCCGCCGCTCGACGACGTCGGGACGATCGAGGCGGAGCCGCCGCTCTTCGGCGTCGGCCAGGTGGCGAGCAGGCCGATGACGGCCGCGGCGGAGGCGGCCACGCCGGCCGCGGCGCCGAGGCCGCGGTGCAGACCGCCGGACAGCCCGCGCCGTGCGCGGTCGCCGGCGCCGCGGCGGGGCCGGTCGGCGCCGATCACCACGAGCGGGCTCGGGGACACGACGCTCGGCAGCGGCCGGACGGCCTCGTCCTCGCAGGCGGCGAGGACCTGGTCGCGCAGCCAGCCGGGCGCGCGGGACGGGGCCCGCCGGGCGAGCAGCTGCGGCAGCCGCTTCTTCTCGAACGCGGTGATGAGGTCGTGCCGCGCGTCGGCCGTGCCGCGCATCAGGATGTCGAGAACGGACCGCTCCAGACGCGTCCGCGCCGCGTCGAGCAGCTGGACGACCGTGTCCGGCGCGATGCCGAGGACGCGGGCGATGTCGTGCGGTTCGAGCCACTCGCCCGCCCACAGCAGCAGCACCTCGCGGTGGTCGGAGCGCAGGGCCCCGGCGGCGCGCAGCAGCGGGTCGGCGTCGGCGAACAGCACCCCGCCGCGCCCGTCGAGGTTGCCGGCGAACGCGCCGCGCTCGGCGCAGGCCGACCGCGACAGCGAGTACAGCCACAGGACGGTGTCGCCGCGCGGCGGCTGGTGGACGGCCGCGGTGAAGGCGTCCCCGACGGCCGCCGCCGCGCGCTGGTCGCCGACCAGCGACCAGCAGTACGCGTACAGGCGGTCTGCGTGCGCGTCGTAGAGCGGACCCATGTCTCCGCGCATGTGACCTCCCCGATCGTCTGCCCGGCATCCACAAATGGTGCATACCGCTGGTTGACGGACTCTAGCGTCTCCGGTCAATGCCTGAGAAGTCCGGGATTAGGCGTGGCGTCGAATAGTACGGAAGGTAACGGAGACGCGTGCGGACGGTGATGTTCATGGAGATTTAGCGAAGTTCGCGAATTCAGTCGGATTTCTGATCCGGTTCAGGTGGGAAGGTTCGGTTCCGCCGTCACCCAGGTGAGGAGTGAGCCGTGTCCCGGTTGACCGTGGAGGACGTCTACCAGCACGTTCGCGGTGTCTGCTTCAAGACCGGCCCGCCCGGGACGGTCGGCGCCGAGACCGAGTGGTTCGTCGTCGACGCCGCCGACCCGGCCGCCCACGTCCCCGGCGACCGGGTGCGCGCCCTGGTCGGCGCGGCGGGCCCGCCGCCCGGCGGCAGCCGGATCTCCTACGAGCCGGGCGGCCAGCTGGAGCTCAGCTCCGCGCCGTTCCCCGGGCTCGGGGAGCTGCACGCCGAACTCGCCCGGGACGTCGCGCACGTGCGGGCCGCCCTCGCGCCGGACGGCCTCGCCCTCGCCGGGCACGGCGTCGACCCCGTCCGCCGGCCCCGCTACCAGGCCGACCATCCCCGCTACGACTGCATGCGCGACTACTTCCGCGCGGGCGGTTTCCGGGACGCCGGCCTCGCGATGATGTGCTCGACCGCGTCAGTCCAGGTCAACCTGGACATCGGCGCCGACCCCGATGACGCGTGCCGCCGCTGGCGGCTCGTGCACGCGCTCGGCCCGGTGCTCGTCGCCGCGTTCGCGAACTCGCCGCTGCGCGCCGGCCGCCGGACCGGGATGCGCTCGTCCCGGCAGGGCATCTGGACCGAGCTCGACCCCTGCCGCACGCTGCCCGTCCTGCGGGACGGCGCGGACGCAGACCCCGCCGAGGCGTGGACGAGGTACGCGCTCGACGCGCGGGTCATGCTCGTCCACACCGCCGAGGGCGAATGGGTGTCCGACCCCGGGATGTCGTTCCTGGAGTGGCTGGCCAAGGGCGAGCCCTGCGCGGACGACCTGGCCTACCACCTGTCCACCCTGTTCCCGCCGGTCCGGCCGCGCGGCTGGCTGGAGCTGCGCATGATCGACGCGCTGCCCGGCCCGTACTGGCCCGTCCCCGTCGCGGTCGCGGCCGCGCTGCTGGACGATCCCGCGGCCGCGCGCGCCGCGGCGGAGGCCGCCGAGCCGGTGGCCCACCGGTGGGCGGAGGCCGCCCGGCTCGGCCTCGCCGACCCGCCGCTGGCCGCCGCGGCGCGGGCCTGCTTCGCCGCGGCGCTGGACGCGCTGCCCCGGCTCGGCGCGCCCGGCCTCGTCCCGCTGGTGGACGAGTACGCCCGCCGCTACGTCGAGCGGGGGCGCTGCCCCGCCGACGACCCCGCTCCGCCCCCGATCCCGTCCGAGGAGGATGCGACATGACCCGGACGAACCCCCGGGACGCGCCCGCCGCGCACCCGGCCGCCGCGCACCCGGCCGCCACGTACCCGGCCGCCACGTACCCGGCCGCCGCCGACGAGGACGCGCTGAAGGAGCTCATCGCGGGCGAGCTCGGCGCGGTGCGCGACCGCAGCTTCGGCCTCACCACCGACGTCCTGGACGAGGCGGGCCTCACCTCGCAGGTGTCCCCGCTGATGTCACCGCTCGTGTGGGACCTCGCGCACGTCGGGAACTACGAGGAGCTGTGGCTGCTGCGCGCGGCGGCCGGCGCGGACGCGATGCGCCCGGAGATCGACGGGCTGTACGACGCGTTCGAGCACCCGCGCGCGGAGCGGCCGTCCCTGCCGCTGCTGCCGCCGGACGAGGCCCGCTCCTACATCGGCACGGTCCGGGCCAAGGTGCTGGACTCGCTGCCGTCGGTGCGGTTCGACACCGCGGACCCGCTCACCTCGGGCGGGTTCGTGTACGGGATGGTCGTCCAGCACGAGCACATGCACGACGAGACCATGCTGGCCACGCACCAGCTGCGCGAAGGCGCTCCGGCACTGCTCGACCCGGTCGCCGAGCCCCCTCGGATGCCCCCTTCCGCAGGCTCCGGGATAGGCGAGGTCCTGATCGAGGCGGGGCCGTTCCGAATGGGCACGTCGGACGATCCTTGGGCGTACGACAACGAACGCCCCGCCCATGTCGTCGATCTTCCGGCGTACTACATCGACGTCGAGCCCGTCGCCAACGCCGCCTACATCTCCTTCATGGAAGCGGGCGGTTATGACGACCCGCGATGGTGGGATGCCGCCGGTTGGGAATGGCGCAACGCCGGCGGCAAACGCGCACCCGCCTTCTGGCACCGCGAGGGCGGCCGATGGCTGCGGCGCCGCTTCGGGCGGACCGAACCCGTCCCGCCGGACGAGCCCGTCCAGCACGTGTCCTGGTACGAGGCGGACGCCTACGCCCGGTGGGCCGGCAAGAGGCTGCCGACCGAGGCCGAGTGGGAGAAGGCCGCGCGCTGGGATCCGGCGGCCGGGCGGTCGCGCCGCTTCCCCTGGGGCGACGCCTACGAGGAGGGGCGCGCCAACCTGGGGCAGCGGGCGCTCCGCCCGTCCGAGACGGGCGCCTACGCGTCCGGGGCCTCGGCGTACGGGGTCAGGCGCCTCATCGGGGACGTGTGGGAGTGGACGTCGTCCGACTTCGGCGGCTACCCGGGCTTCCGGTCCTTCCCCTACAAGGAGTACTCGGAGGTGTTCTTCGGCCCCGAGTACAAGGTGCTGAGAGGCGGCTCCTGGGCCACGCACCCGCTCGCCGTGCGCGGGTCGTTCCGCAACTGGGACTACCCCGTCAGGCGGCAGATCTTCTCCGGTTTCCGGTGTGCGCGTTCCGTAGACGGGGAGGGGCGCTAGATGTGCCGCCATCTCGGCTACCTCGGGCCTGAGCGGACGCTGCACTCGCTCGTCTACGAAGGTGAGCACTCGCTGGAGACCCAGTCGTACGCGCCGCGCATGACGCAGGGGTGCATCCTCAACGCCGACGGCTACGGCGTCGGCTGGTACCGGGACGGCGCGCCCGTCCGGTTCCGGCGCGCCCAGCCGATCTGGACCGACCAGTCGTTCCGCGAGGTCGCCGGGGCCGTCCGGGCGTCCTGCGCGGTCGCGGCGGTCCGGTCGGCGACGGCCGGGTTCCCGGTGGACGAGTCGTGCGCCCAGCCGTTCCGCGCCGGGTCCTGGCTGTTCAGCCACAACGGGAGGATCGACGACTACGGCGGCGCCGAGGGCCGGCTCCGGGACCTCGCCGGGGACCTCGCCGGGGTGCCCGACGCCCGCGCGCCGGTCGACTCGGCGCCGCTGTTCGCCCTCGCCGTCCGGCACTGGCGCGGCGGCGCCTCCCTCGGCGACGGCCTCGCCTCCGTCGTCGGGGAGATCACCGCGTTCGCCCCGGGCCGCTACAACCTGCTCGCCTCCGACGGCACGTCCCTGGCGGCCACGACCTGGGGCGACTCGCTGTTCGTCCGCGAGGACGCGGACCAGATCCGGATCGCGTCCGAGCCGCTGGACGGCGACGCCGGCTGGAAGGCCGTCCCCGACCGCTCCCTCGTCACCGCCGGGCTCGACGCCGGCGTGTCGATCACGCCGCTTTGAGGGCCCTTCGGGCGAAGCCCTGGGGTCCGGGGGGCCGCCCCCGGAAACAGCTAAGGAGAACCACGTGGACCGGTTCCTGACCGCCGACGACCTCGCCAAGTCGCTCCGCAACGACGTCTACGAGGGGCTGACCGGAACGCCCAAGACCCTGCCGCCCAAGTGGTTCTACGACGAGCGCGGCAGCGCGCTGTTCGAGGAGATCACCAAGCTGGAGGAGTACTACCCGACCCGCCGCGAACGGGAGATCCTCGTCGCGCGGGCGGCCGCCGTCGCGGAGGCCACCGGCGCCCGGACGCTGCTGGAGCTCGGCGCCGGGTCGGGGGAGAAGACCCGGCTGCTGCTCGACGCCCTCGCGGGCACGCTGCGCACGTACGTGCCGGTGGACGTGAGCGGCGACTTCCTGGAGGAGGCCGCGGCGGGCATCGCCGCCGACCATCCGGGCCTGGACGTCCGGCCCGTCGTCGCCGACCACGAGCGGCACCTGCACCTGCTGCCGGGCGGGGAGCGCCGCCTCGTCGCCTTCCTCGGCGGGACGATCGGCAACATGCCGCCCGCCGAGCGGGTCGGGTTCCTCGGCGGCGTCCGCGCGACCATGTCCGGCGGCGACTTCCTGCTGCTGGGCGCCGACCTGGTCAAGGACGCGGGGCGGCTCGTCCGCGCCTACGACGACGCGGCCGGGGTCACCGCCGAGTTCAACCGCAACGTCCTGCGCGTCATCAACGCGGAGCTGGACGCGGACTTCGACCCGGACGCCTTCCAGCACCGCGCGGTCTGGGACGGGGCCGAGGAGTGGATCGAGATGCGGCTCCGGTCGGTCCGCGACCAGGAGGTCCGCGTGGGCGGCCTGGACCTGGCGGTGTCGTTCGCGGCCGGTGAGGAGATGCGCACCGAGATCTCCGCCAAGTTCCGCCGGGACCGGCTGGAGGCCGAACTGGGCGCGGCCGGGATGGAGATCGCGGAGTTCTGGACCGACGCGGACGGCGACTTCTCGCTCACCCTCGCCCGCCCCACCGGCTGAGGCCCCGGCCGGCCGAGCCGCCTCAGTTCTTGCGGGACGGCTCGGCGAGGCCGAGCCGCCGCAGGTCCCCGGCGAGCCGGGTCGCCACGTACCGGTGGCCCGCCTCGTTCGGGTGGGTGCGGTCCCGCTTGATGTACTGCGGCGCGTTGCCGATGCCGGTCAGCGGGTCGCCGGTGATCCACTGCTCGCCGATCGGGTCGACGAACGGGATGCCGAGCTGCCCGGCGAGGTTCTGCAGCGCGTCCCGGACGGCGATCGCCCCCTGCGGCGGCGTCCCCGTCCCCCAGATCGGCCCCATCAGCACGATGTGCGTGCCCGGCCAGCGCTGCCCGGCGCGTTCGAGCAGCACGTGCGCGGCGGCGGCGACCTGCGGTGCGGGGACGCGGAAGTCGTTGTGGCCGCCGGACACGATCAGCATGTCGGGCGCCGGGCGCCAGCCGAGCTGGCTCTCGAACAGCCCGAGGAACGCGTCCCGGCGCTTCACGACGAACCCGGTGCCGGCCCGCCCGCCGACGACGACCTGCCAGCCGAGCAGCCGCGCCGTCGCGGACGCGTACGTGAACTCCGGCTGGACGCGCCCGTCCCCGACCGTGTAGCTGTCGCCGAGGAACATCACCACCGGGGGCGCTGCGGCCCGCCCGCCGGCCTGCTTGCCGCCCTGTCCGGGGCCGTCGGCGGCCGCGGAGCGGTGCACCTGGCCCCCGATCGGGGAGCAGCCGGTCGCGGCCGCCACCGCCGTCAGGCTCAGGCACAGCACCAGAGTCGCCGCGCCGCGTCGGGCGCGGCGAGATGTCATCGAGGACCACCTATCGTCCAGAGCCACCCGGGCTCGGGGATGAATCCGTATCTTACTGATCCACCGCCCCCGCCGAGTCCCCGTCCGCACCGGTGTGGCGGCCCCCACGGCGACCCCCGCGGCGACCCCCGCGGCGGGCGGGGGCGAGCGTGACACTTCGGCGCCGGTGCGCGCTGGGAAGGGTATGGGTGCTCGGCCGATGTGAGCGGGCTCGGGCGGGCGCCGTCCCCGGTGGGCCCGGGCTCCGGTGGCCGGGCCCGCCGGGGGTCCAGCCTCGGGGGGCCGCCCCTCAGCCGGCCGCCAGGGCGGGCTCCTCCTCCGGCGGGCGGAGCTCCTCGGTGTAGTCGACGGTCAGGCGGCGCAGCACGCCCGAGTCGTCGACGGAGTACTGGCCCAGGCGCGACAGCGGCGGCGAGTACGCGTGGATCGTGACGCTGGCGTCGGCCACGCCGGTGATCCGGTGGATGTGGTCGGGGCCGAAGCAGAACGACCCGCCCTCGGTGACGACGGTCCGGAGGGGCTCGCCGCCGATGCGGGGGTTGTTCTCCTCCACGGTTCCGGCGACGACGTGCACCGCCCCGGACGAGACATCGTGGTCATGCCATCCGGTGTCGTTCCGGGGCGTCCAGCAGAGCAGCCAGACGTCCACGTGCTGGTCCCGGTAGAGCGAGGCGTAGTGGCGGGCGCCCTCGGGGAACGCGACGTGCTCCCGCCACAGCTCCGGCCGGCCCGCCAGGCGGTCGACCAGCGCGCGCAGCTCCCGCCGGTCCAGGGGGCGGCCGGGCAGGTCCGCGAAACCGGCGGGACGGGGCAGTACCTCGGACGACACGTTCTCCTCCTTTTCGAACGGCCTGGCCATGGCCGCTGAACCGGATCAGTTAACCGCTTCAGTGAACCGGTTCAGGGCGGCCGCGGTCAAGTCGGTCCGGCGCGGTGTCGGTGGCGGGCTCTAGGGTTGGGTGGATGCCGGAGAAGCGCAAGCGCGCCACCATCCGCGAGGTGGCGCGGGCGACGGGGCTGTCGCCCGCCGCCGTCTCGTACGCGCTGCGCGGCATCCAGACCTCGGAGGAGACGCAGGAGCGGGTCCGGGCGGCCGCCGACGAGCTCGGCTACGAGGCGCACCCGATCGCCCGCGCGCTGGCCAGCGGCCGTACCGGGCAGGTCGGGCTGCTGTGCGGCTCCCTGGAGGACTACTGGCAGCAGTCGCTCGCGGTCGGCATCGGCCGGGCGCTGCTCGCCCGCGACCGCTACGCCCTGATCGTGGACGCCGGCGGCGACCCCGAGCGGGAGCTGGCCCTCGCCCGCCGGCTGCGCGACCAGCGGGTGGACGGCCTGATCGTCCAACCGCTCGACCCGGCCGCCGCGCTGTGGTCGGAGCTTGCCGCGTCGGTCCCCGTGGTGTCCATCGGCGACGCGCTGCACGGCGGGCAGGCGCAGGGCGAGGTCGTGTTCGACAACCGGCGGGGCGTCACGCTCGCGCTGGAGCACCTGCGCGACCTCGGGCACGAGCGCCTCACCGTGTTCACCTCGACCAGTGCCAGCACCCCCGACCGGCCCGCCGACGTGCACGTCAACGCCGAGGCCGAGCGCCTCGGCCTGGCGGTCGACGTGGTCGTCGTGCCGCAGTCGCTCGCCGCCGCCACCGAGGTCGCCACGCGCGTCCTCGCCGGCCCGGCGCGCCCCTCGGCGGTGTTCTGCTTCGCCGACTCCATCGCCTACGGCGTGTACGCCGCCACCCGCGAGCTGGGCCTCGCCGTCCCCGGCGACGTCGCCGTCTGCGGCTACGACAACCACCCGATGTCGGCGCTGCTCACCCCGCCGCTCACCACCGTCGACTGGGACATCGACGGCATCGTCCGGTCGGCCGTCCGGCTCGCCGTCGACGTCATCGACGGCAAGCCGCGCAAGCGGCGGGTCGTCCGCGAGCCGTCGCTGCGCGTCCGCGCGTCGACGGGCGGGCGGCCGGAGTAGGGGGTCAGGGATGCAGCCGGGCAAGTCCGGGCAGCAGATCCGCCGCGGCGGCGATGTCGGTGTCCAGCGGCCGGTCCTCCACGCGCGGGTCGAGCACGGCGCCGGCCATGTCGAACGCCGACCGCAGCGGCCCGCCGGACGGGGCGCGCCCCTGCATCCGCAGCGCCCGGACGGCGGCGAGCAGCTCGCAGCCGAGCCCGAGCCGGTACGCGGCGACGGCGTCGGTGGTCGCGCGGGCCGACTGGGTGGAGAAGCCCGCGTGCTCCTCGACGCCGCGCGACAGCACCGCGCTGCCGAGCGCGGCCGGGGTCGCCAGGCGGCGGACGTCGGCGAGGCAGGAGTGCGCCACGTACTCCAGGATCATGATCCCCGAGGACGCCTCCGTCGCGCCCTGGAACGGGTAGAGGCCGGTGAACGCAGGCTCGGCGAGCGTGCCGAGCCGGGCGGCGGCCAGCGCCATCGTCTGGAACAGCGCGGCGCGGGCCGAGTCCAGCGCGAGCCCGACGTAGGCGGTGTGGAAGTTGCCGCCGTGCCAGACCGCCCGGCCCTCGACGTCCACGAGCGGGTTCTCGGCCGCCGCGTTGATCTCGCGGGTCACGACCTCCTCGGCGTAGCCGGCGGCCTCCAGCGCCGGGCCGTGCACCTGCGGGAACGCCCGGTACCCGTACGGGTCCTGGATGCGCATGGGCGCGGGCCGGTCGAAGGCGAGCAGCGCCCGCATCGCCGCCGCCGCCTCGCCCTGCCCCGGATGCGGGCACGCGTCCTGCACCGCCTGCGCGTACGGCTCCTCCGAGCCGCGGACGGCGAAGTGCGACAGCGCCGCGGCGACCGTGGACGCGCGGAGCAGCTCGCGCAGGTCGGCCACCGCGAGCGCCGCCTCCCCGAGCGTGGCCGCGTTGGAGCTGATGAACGCCAGCGCGTCCGCCGAGCGCAGCCGGTAGCCGGGGCCCCGGCGCACCGTCCCGTCCGGGTCGGGGAGCCAGGCGCGCTCGCCGAGCAGGCACAGCGCGGTCGAGGCCAGCGCGGTCAGGTCGCCCGTCCCGATCGCCCCGTACACCGGAACCGGAGGAAGGAGCCCGAGGTTGAGCGCGTCCGCGAGGGCCTGCAGCACCCCCGGCTCGACACCCGAGCCGCCCGCCGCGATCTGGTTCAGCCGGATCGTCAGCATCGCCCGGACGATCTCCGGCGCGAGCAGCGGCCCCGCGCCCGCCGCGTGGCTGCGCAGCAGCCGCAGCCCGTGCGCGTCGGCGTCCTCCCACTCGACGTCCACCACGCGGTTCGCGCCGACGCCGGTCGTCCTGCCGTACACCGGCTGGGACGCGGCGACCTCGCCGGCCACCTCCCAGGCCCGCCGGGCGCGCGCGACGCCCTCCGGAGCGGTGACGATCGTCACGTCCTCGCGGGCGGCGCGCCGCACGCGGGCGCAAGTGAGGGATGTCCCATCGATAACGATTCGGCTGTTCTCCACGGGCTGAGGCTACGTTCCCGGTTTTCCAGGTAGGTAGGCTCCGAATTCGATGTTCCGGACAAGCTGGGACACTTCACTGACCGTACCCCCGGTTACGGTCGGGGAGAAGGACGAACCGATCACGGCGTCGCGGGCGCCCGGCGAGGACGAGAACCTTGATCACCTTTGAGGGCGTGACCAAGCGCTACCCGGGCGGGACCGTCGCCCTGGACGACGTCAGCCTCGACTGCCCGACCGGCCGCATCACCGTGTTCGTCGGTACGTCCGGCGGCGGCAAGACCACCGCGCTGCGCACCATCAACCGGATGGTCGAGCCCACGTCCGGCCGCGTCCTCATCGACGGGCAGGACGTCCGCGAGCACAAGCCCGCCGAGCTGCGGCGCGGCATCGGCTACGTCATCCAGCACGCCGGGCTGTTCCCGCACCGCACCATCGAGGACAACATCGCGACCGTCCCGTACCTGCTGCGCTGGAACAAGAAGAAGGCGCGGGCGCGGGCGCACGAGCTGATGGAGCGGGTCGGGCTAGAGCGCTCCATGGCGCGGCGCTACCCGTTCCAGCTGTCCGGCGGGCAGCAGCAGCGCGTCGGCGTCGCCCGCGCCCTCGCCGCCGACCCGCCGATCATGCTGATGGACGAGCCGTTCAGCGCCGTCGACCCCGTCGTCCGCGCCGAGCTGCAGGACGAGTTCCTCCGCCTCCAGGACGAACTGCACAAGACGATCGTGTTCGTCACCCACGACGTCGACGAGGCCATCAAGCTCGGCGACCGCATCGCGGTGTTCCAGACCGGCGGCAAGCTCGTCCAGGTGGACAGCCCCGAGACGCTGCTGGCCCGGCCCGCGGACGACTTCGTCGCCGGGTTCATCGGCCACGACCGCGGCATCCGGCGGCTGTCGTTCATCCCCGCCTCCTCGGCGCCGCTGAGCGAACGGGACGTCCTGCCCGCCGACGCCCCCGTCGAGCGGGCCCGCGACGCCGCCGGCGGATGGGTCCTGGTCGTGGACGCCGACCGGCGCCCGCTCGGCTGGGCCGCCGCGGCCGGCCTGCCCGCGTCCGGGGTCGTCGGCGACGCGTCCCTCGCGCCGATCGGGCACACCTTCGACGTCGCGGGCGACTCGGTCCGGGCCGCGCTCGACGCCGCGATCCTGTCGCCGTCCGGCCGCGCCGTCGGGGTGGACGCCGAGGGCCGCCTCGCGGGCGTCGCCGACCAGCAGGACCTGAGCACCGCCATCGCCCGCGCCGGCGCCGACCCGCGTCCCGCCGAGGCCGCCGAGGACGGTGGCTGATGGAGTTCGACTGGGACTGGATCGCCCGCAACACCGACTCGCTCGGCGAGCACGCCCTCGTCCACCTGCGGCTCGCGCTGCTGCCGGTGCTGTTCGGGCTGCTCATCGCGCTGCCGGTGGGGGTGCTGTGCCGCCGCTGGGGCTGGCTCTACCCGCCCGCGCTGACCATCGCGAACGTGTTCTACGCGATCCCGTCGCTGGCGCTGTTCATGATCTTCATCCAGTACACCGGGCTCACCGCGTCCACCGTCATGATCCCGCTGACGCTGTACAGCCTGTCGGTGCTCGTCCCGAACGTGGTGGACGGGCTGGCCTCGGTGTCCGACCCCGTCCGGCAGGCCGCGACGGCCATGGGGTTCGGCCCGCTGCGCCGCCTGCTGCGGGTCGAGCTGCCGATCGCCGTGCCCATCGTCATCGCCGGGACGCGCGTCGCCGCGGTCTCGTCCATCAGCCTCGTCGCGGTCGGGCAGCTGATCGGCCAGGGCGGGCTCGGCTACGACATCATCCGCGGCTACCAGCTGTCGTTCCCGACGCAGATCATCGCCGCCACCGTCCTGATCGTGCTGCTGGCGCTCGTCACCGACGCGATCCTGGTCACCGTCCAGCGGCTGCTCACCCCATGGGCGCGGGTGCGGGGGAAGGTCTCATGAACGAGCGAAGCGAGCGCGGGGGGTGTGGGGGGTCGTCCCCCCACGGGGAGGCAGCATGAACGACCTCTGGAACCAGATCGATCTGTTCTGGACGTGGCTGACCGCCTCCTCCCAGTGGGAGGGCGACGACGGCATCCCGCACCGGACGCTGGAGCACCTCTACTACACGGGGGTGGCGCTGTTCGCCGCCGCCGTGATCGGCCTCGCCCTCGGCCTGCTCGTCGGGCACACCGGCCGCGGCGGCTTCCTCGCGGTCAGCGTCGCCAACGTCGCGCGGGCGATCCCCACCTTCGGCCTGGTGCTGTTCATCGTCGTGATCGACTACAGCATCACGCCGGTGCTGGTCGCGCTGGTCGCGCTGGCCGTCCCGCCGATCCTGGTCAACACCTTCGAGGGCGTCCGCGGCGTGGACGCCGACGCCAAGGACGCCGCCCGCGGCATGGGCATGTCCGGCTGGGGCGTGCTGTGGCGGGCGGAGCTGCCGATGGCGCTGCCGCTGATCCTGCTGGGGCTGCGCACGTCCGCGATCCAGGTCGTCGCCACCGCGACCATCGCCGCCTACCCCGGTTTCGGCGGCCTCGGCCGCTACATCATCGACGGGCTGGCCCGCAACGACTACCAGCTCGTCGTCGGGGGCACCGTTCTGGTGGTGCTGCTCGCGCTGATCGTCCAGCTGATCTTCGCGGGCCTGCGCCGCCTCGTCGTCTCGCCGGGCCTGCTCGGCACCGCCCGTTCCTCCTGACCACCGAAACAGAGGAAAACGCAATGAAGAAACTGATCCGTGGCGCGGTCGTCGGCCTCGCGGCCGCGCTGGCCCTGTCGGCCTGCGGCGGCGGTGACTCCGGCGACGACAACCCCCTGGAGGGCGGCGGTGCGAGCGGCACCATCACCGTCGGCGGCGCCAACTTCCCGGAGAGCAACCTGCTCGCCGAGATCTACGCCCAGGCCCTGGAGGCCAAGGAGCTCAAGGTCACCCGCAAGTTCAACATCGGCGCCCGCGAGGTCTACTACGACCAGGTCGTCAAGGGCGGCATCAGCGTCATGCCGGAGTACAACGGCGCGCTGCTGACCACGTCCGTCGACGAGAACAGCAAGGCCGCCACCACCGAGGAGATCAACGCCGAGCTGAAGGCGAAGCTGCCGCAGTCGGTCGAGATCCTCGACTCGGCCGAGGCGGAGGACAAGGACTCCGTCACCGTCAACCCGCAGACGGCCGCCAAGCACGACCTCAAGTCCATCGCGGACCTCAAGGGCGTCGCGAACGAGCTCGTCATCGCCGGGCCGTCGGAGTTCGAGACCCGCCAGCAGGGCCTCAAGGGCCTCAAGGAGGCCTACGGGATCGAGTTCAAGGAGTTCCGGTCGTTCGACGCCGGCGCCCAGTCCACGCTGGTGAAGCTCCTCACCGAGAACAAGATCCAGGCCGCCGACCTGTTCACCACCGACCCGACGATCCAGGAGAACAAGCTGGTCGTCCTCGAAGACCCGGAGAACGTGTTCAGCGCGCAGAACGTCACGCCGCTGATCCACAAGGAGTCGGTGAACGAGACGGCGCGGGCGGCGCTCAACGCCATCTCCGCCAAGCTCACCACCCAGGACCTCCTCGACATGATGAAGCGCATCGTCATCG
>NZ_BMRO01000024.1:0-33313 GCF_014648675.1 Actinomadura livida | reverse complement strand
GGGGGGCTCCGTCGTGTACGCCCGGAAAAGCATTGTGCGCTCGGCCTCGCCGGTGCCCATGATGGGGGTCATGGCTTATGTGCGGGCGCCCGAGCGGGTGGGCGAGATCGAACTGCCCGACGGCCGACTGCTCGGCTGGGCGGAATGGGGTCCGGAGGACGGCGTCCCGGTGCTGCTGTGCCCGGGGGCGGCGACCAGCCGCCGGCTCGGCTTCGGCCCGGAGGCGGTCGGCCCCCTCGGGGTGCGCCTCGTCTCCGCCGACCGGCCGGGCCTCGGCGCGTCGACCCCGTCGCCCGGCAGGACCTTCGCTGGCTTCGCCGCGGACATGAGCGACCTCGCCGCCCTGCGCGGGCTGGCGGACCCCGTCCTGGTCGGCAACTCGCAGGGCGCCCCGTTCGCGCTCGCCTGCGCCGCCGAGGGGGTCGGCTCGGCGGTCGCGATCGTCTCCGGGGCCGACGAGGTGGCCGCACCGGAGTTCGCGTCCGCGCTCCCGGGCGAGCTGCGCGGCCTGGTCGACCGTGTCGCCTCAGATCGCGCGGGTGCCGAGCTGTTCTTCCGCGGGCTGGGCCCCGACGCGCTGTGGAGCATGGTCATGGACGCGAGCCCGCCCTCGGACCTCCGCGTCTACCGGGACCCGTACTTCATGGCGGGATACCGGCGGGCTCTGGACGAAGCGTTCGTGCAGGGCCCGGACGGTTACGCCCGCGACACCGTGCTGGCGATGGGCCGCTGGCCGTTCGACCTCGGCGGTATCGGCGTCCCGGTCGACCTCTGGTACGGCGAGGAGGACACGGGCCATTCACCCGACAACGGCAGGACCCTCGCGGCGCGCATTCCCGGCGCCCGCCTCCACACGGTCCCCGCGGTCGGCGGCGCCGTGCTGTGGAAGCACCCCACCAGCATCCTCCGCACCGCCCTGGCGCACCGGGCACGGCACCCCGGCGGCGACGCCTAGGCGCGGAGCGCCCGGGGGCCGAGCCGGTCCGCGACGCGCCGCCTCCTACGATCATGGCGTGGCCGGCGCCCGGCGAGGCGTGGCGGACCGGCGAGGGAGGACGAATGATCCGATTGCACGTCGGCATGCCCCGGTCGATGCGGGTCGTCTGGCTCGGATGCCTGGTCCCTCTGATCGCCCTGGCGAACCTGATGCTCGGCGCCCTCGGCTGGATGTTCCTCACCTCGTCGGAGGTGCCGGGCGTAGGCGCTTTCTTCCTGCTCATGCTCCTGCTGATCGACGTCCTGGTCGTCCTCACGCTGGCCCTGCAGTACCGCAACGCGTACTGGCTGGACGGCAGGGTCCTCGTCCGGCGCCTGCTCTTCGGCCGCAGGACGTACGATCTCCGGGCCGCCCATGTCGCCGCGGAGACCGCCACGCCGGTCTGGACGAACTGGCGCGGAGGCGTCCTGCCCCGCCTGGTCGTGCGGGCACCCGGCACCGCGCCGGCACGGATCTGGTTGCGCGACCCGTCCCGCGGCGGTGCGCTCCTGCCGCCCGACCAGCTCGCGGCACTGGCCCGGGCCATCGACCCGGACCTCCGGCATCCCGTGGCCCGGAGGCTGTGGGAACTCGCCTCCGATCCGCTCCGCGGCGTCGTCTGACCCGGCCGGCCACCCGCCGGAGCGGACGTCATCGCTTCGTAAGGAATGGCGGCGCCTCCGGCCGTTAGCGTGATGGGCATGAAGAAGGCGATCGTGACGATGGCCGGTGCCGCGCTGCTCGTGGCCGGATGCGGTGGTGGCGGCGAGGCGACGAGCGCCGTCGAATCGCCGAGCGAGGCACCCGCGAGTCCCGGCGCGCAGAGTCCCGGCGCGCAGAGTTCTGGCGCGCAGAGTTCTGGCGCGCAGAGTCCCGGCGCGCAGGGCCGCGACGTCCCCGAGGCGCTGCGGTTCAAGGGCGAGACGCTGGCCGGCGAGCAGTTCGACGGGGCGGCCCTGGCAGGCAGGCCGGCCGTGTTCTGGTTCTGGGCGCCATGGTGCTCCAAATGCCGGTCTGAGGGCCCCAACGTGGCCAAGGCGGCCGAGAAGTATGGGGACGAGGTCTCCTTCGTCGGCATCGGGGGCCTGGAGAAGGACAAGGGCCGGCTGCGGGACTTCGTCTCCCGGACCGGCACCGGGAACCTCACCCACCTGGACGACCGGACCGGCAGGCTGTACTCCCACTTCAAGGTGACCTCCCAGTCCTCGTTCCTGTTCATGGCGCCCGACGGCAAGACGAGCAAGGACTCCGGACCGCTGGACGAGGACGAGCTGAGCCGCCACGTCGACGAGCTGCTCGGCTGATGGAGCGGATCTCGCTCGCCCTGGCCGCCGGGCTGGTCGCGGCGTTCAACCCGTGCGGTTTCGCGCTGCTGCCCTCCTACCTGGCGCTGCTGGTCGCGACGCCGGGGGCGGGCGGGGTGTGGCGGGCGCTGCGGCTCTCGGCCGCGATGACCGCGGGGTTCGTCACCGTCTTCGGCGCGTTCGGCCTGCTCATCTCCGTTCTGACGACCTCGGTCCAGGAGTACCTGCCCTGGCTCACCATCGTCATCGGCCTGGCCCTGGCCGTGCTCGGCGGGTGGCTGCTGACCGGGCGGGAACTGCTGGTCCGCCTGCCCCGCGTCCAGGCGGGCGGCCTGACGGGTTCACTGGCGGGACTGTACGGATACGGCGTCTCGTACGCCGTCGCCTCCCTGTCGTGCACGATCGCGCCGTTCCTGGCCGTCACCGGGCTGGTGTCCGGCGGCACGGGCATCGCGGCCGGACTCGCGGCGTTCGCCGCGTACGGCATCGGCATGGGCTTGGTCGTCGGGCTCCTGTCGATGCTGGTGGCGCTGGCACGCGAGGCGGCCGTGGCGCGCACCCGCCGGATACTGCCGCACGTCTCCCGCGTCAGCGGCGCCTTCCTCCTCCCGGCCGGGCTCTACGTCACCTACTACGGCTGGTACGAGACACGCCTCAATGCGGGGGCCTCGGCCGACTCCACGGTCGTGGACACCGCCACCGAGGTCCAGGGCGCGCTCACGACCTGGCTGGACCAGCTCGGCGTCTGGTGGATCGCCGCCGTCTTCACCGCCCTCGTGGCCGCGACCCTGGCGGCGCACCGGCTGCGGCGCCACCGTACGGCGTCCGGCAAGGACGCCGCGCGACGGTGACACGGCACGTGACTCAGCCGATCCGGAGATGCGCGACGACGGGGAGGTGGTCGGAGGGGTAGAGCCCGCCGCCCCGGTACGGGTCGATCTCGGCCCACGACGTCCGCACCTGCCCCCGCGCCAGGATCCAGTCCAGCCGCCGGCCGCCCCGTTTCGGTGGACGCCACCGTCCGAGGGTGCCGTACTCGGTGCCGCGTTTCCGGGCCGTCGTCCATGTGTCGTGGAACGCGTCCGCTCCGGTGAGGACGGTGTACTCGGGCGACGTCCCGGCGGCGGAGTTGAAGTCCCCGGTCAGCACCACCGGGACGCCCGCCTGGAACCCGCGGACGCGGCGCAGGATCAGCTCGGCGCTCTTCACCCTCGACTCCGCCGACCCGTTGTCCAGATGCGTGTTGACGTGGTGGAAGACCACGCCGGTGCGCCGATCGCGGAACTTGGCCCAGGTCACCATCCGCACGTACCGGTTCCCCCAGCTCGCGGAACCGATGGCGTCGGGGGTGTCGGACAGCCAGAAGTGGTCGAAGTCCAGCACCTCGAACCGCTTGCCGTAGAAGATCGCCAGGATCTGGTCCTTGGTGCCGCCCTGGGTGCCGAGCCCGATCCACCGGTGGTCCGGCAGCATTCGGGCGAGGTCGCGGATCTGGTGCCACCGCCCCTCCTGGACGCCCAGCAGGTCGGGATCATGACGGCCGAGGAGACGCTCGACCAGCTTCCGCCGGGTGCGCCAGTCCCGTGGCGGCGGATCGTTGACCCCCCGCACGTTGTAGGTCATCACCCGCACGGTCGCGTCGCCCCGCGCCGGCTCGGCCACCACGAACCCCGAGACGAGCAGTAGCGCCCCGGCGGCGACCACCGCCCAGAACCACCGACGCCCGCCCATCACACTCCCGCCGCGGAACCCGGACCGAGACCCCACACCCTTCGAACATCCCCGCCCGAACCGAATCGATCAAGACCACCCACAGCAATCCCCGCCCTACCGCCATAGATCGCGCTTCCCGTCCCGGCGCTCCGGGCCGGTGAACGGTCATGAAGCCGCCAAGAAGTAAACCCGAAGCGGGCCGATGCTTGACTCGCCGTGTCAGTGGATGGAGCAGCCGATGCTCCACCTCAGCGGGAAAGGAAGCACCGGTATGAATGGAAAGAAGCCGACGGCCCTGACAAGGCAGCGGATGCTCGCACCGGCCGGAGCTGCCGCCGCCGCGGCGGGCCTGGCGATGGCCGGCCCCGCCTCCGCCGACCTGCACACCCCGCCCGCGCAGGATGCAGCGCGGAACCAGGCGGAGGAACCAGGTGTGGCTGGGGTCGTCTCTGTCGCCCTGGTCTCGCCGGCCTGTGTGCCTGATGCTCGCCAGCCCGGCCCGGCCCTGAAGTGAGAGCCGCCTCGCTCCCAGATTCTGGACACTCCCGAGATTCGGGATTTCGGCGCGGTGCCAGCAGTGGTTCTGTGGCCCTTTGGGGTTGCGGCGATCTTTTATCGGAATGGTGTGGTTGCGGTGGGTGCCTGGCTGAGGTGGCCCCTGGCAAGTTGGGTGCGCAATGGTGCGGGTTGCTGTCGGTTGACGTCACTTCGGCTGGGCTCGCCGGTTGGTGGTAGGTGGCTACGTGGCGGTTTGTCCGGGGTTCTGGCTTGAGGCTGCCTTTGTTTCGCTCGGACCAGTTGGTGGATTGTGGTCACTTTATGTAGATCTTCTGCCAGTGGGCGGTGGCCGGTCCAGTCGGTCGAGTTCGTCGGTCGAGAAGGATGCCTCTGGATCGAAGTGGCGGAGTGTGTTTCGACCGTGGGCCCGTGGACTCGTGAGAGATTCAAGGAGGAGTTGAATTCTGCTCGGTATTCTGTTGCTCAGACTATCTTTAAGGTCTTAATATTTTCACCTTGAAGTGGGCGATGGTCGGAAGCGATGTTCGATATCATTGATTCATGTGTTCGACAGAGATCGATGTGGCCTCGATGTCCACCAGTGAGTTGGTGGACGCGGCGGCGACGATCGCGGCCGAACTCGCTCAACGTGATGCGCCCGACTCTGCGGCCGTATGCATGCGGGCCACCGAAACCCTGGCTCGTGCCAACGACCTGCACGAAAGCGCCCTCGCCACGCTGATCGCCCGAGTCGATGCGGTGGGGGAGATGCGCCGCTGGGGGTACCCGTCCGTCCGCAGTTGGCTGCGTTCCCGCCTCGGCATGCGCGAGGCCCGCGCCAAGGAGCGCATCAACCTGGCCCGGCAACGTCACCGAATCGGCGAGGTCGCCAGGCGACTCGCCCGCGGCGACATCTCCTACGGGTACGCCGCCACCATCGCCTCCGCCGTCACGCGACTGGACGATGACGACTGCGCCACCGCCCAGGACATCCTCCTCGACCTGGCCGGGCAGGGCTTCTCCGCTGGAAAGGTCGCCGCCTTCGGCAGCCGGATCACCGATCTGATCGCCGAACGCGACGGCACGGAGAAGCCCGATCCCGACAGTCGGCGCGGCTACGAGCTGTCCTGGATCGATTCCACCCGCTCACTGGACGGTGGCCGCTACATCAAGGGCTGGTTGAACGCCGAAGACGCCGCCGTCTGGGACGGGACCCTTGCGCCCCTCGCCAAACCGGCCGGGACCGAGGACCAGCGCGACCTGTCAGAGCGGACGGCGGCAGCTCTGACGAACGTGCTCGCCGGGGGCCACAAGGCCACCAAGGTCACCGTCATCTGCGATCTGGACACCCTGACCGGCGGCACCGCGCCCGCCCGCCTCACCGACGGCACCCCGATCCCCGCCGAGCAGGCCCGCCGGATCGCCCTGAACGCCGGGGTGGCGCCACTTCTTCTGGGGCGCGGCCACATCCCCCTCTACCTCGGGCGCCGCGTCCGCTTCGCCACCCCGGCTCAACGCCAGGTACTGGAAGCCCTCAACCCGAGCTGCGCGGTCCAGGGCTGTGAGGTCCCCGGTCCGCTCTGCGAAGTCGACCACGTCAACGGCTGGGCCCTGGGCAACGGCCGCACCGACATCGACGAACTGGCCCTCACCTGCGGGTTCCACAACCGTTTCAAGGCCACCAACCCCGAGCACGTCCACATCGCCAAGGACGGCGACGGACGCTACACCTACCGCATCCGGCCGCCGAGCGATACGCCGGCGCCGGCGCCCGCCACCGACCTCTGGAACCCCGACCTGTGGAATCCCGCAACGAACCATCGAGTCCGGTCCCGGCCCCGTCGACTCCGCCCCAACCCGACCCGCGGCCGTCGCCAGGCAGCCGGCCCCTGACCGGGACAGACGCCCCCATAAACCCCATGGGCGTCAAGCCGCCCCGATGGGAGCCCAGTCGGTTGGGCGGGTGATGATCTGGTGGACCAGCGGTCAATGTGGTTCTGGAGGCACATGATGGCCCCTCGCCGAGTTTCGCCGCTGTCCCTCTCCCTCACACTGCGGCGGTACGCCGCAGTGTGGTGGCTGGTGCGCTTGTTCCAGCGCAAGCGTGACAACACATGGTGGCAAGGCATGGTGGCAAGGCATGGTGGCAAGGCATGGTGGGCTTGATGGCCGTAGCCGCGGTTGAGGCGGCGGCGCCAGGCCTTGCCGACCTTGGGTTCGGCACCTGCGCAAGCAGAAGCCGAGCGCGTGGCCGACGGGCTCGCCTGCGCTGCTGGGTCAGTCCCCGGCAGAGCGAATGGCCTCCATGAGCTGAGACCACTCGCGAGGCGAGAAATCCAGGACGGGACCCGGGTCGCCTTGCTTGCTGTCCCGTACGCGGATGTTCCCGTGGTCAGAAACGGCGACTTCAAGGCAGGCGCCGTTGGCTTCGCTGATCCGGGACTTGCGCCAGTTGCTGTAGTGCATCACGTGTGCGGGGTGCTGGAGCGGAGGGTTTGCATGAGGGTGGCCCATTCGCGGGGGGTGAAGTCGAGGACGGGACCGGTGTCTCCTTGCTTGGTGTCGCGCACGCCTATGGTGCCCTGGAGGGAACAGCCGACCTCCACACAGTTGGAGTCCGGGACACTACGGCTCGACTTGCGCCAGCCGCTGTACTGCTGCTTCATGTTACGGGCCTGCCTGTTCACTCAGCCGGTCGGCCGTGTCCGTCAGAAGAGAGAGACTCTCCAAGGAGGGCAGTGCGGCCTGCCGGAGACGGTCATGTAGACGGTCATACCCTTTCACCTCATCCGGAGTGGTGTGAACCAGGCGATTGCTGGTCTCCGCGACGACGAGCCGAGGGTCGTCAGGGTCGGGAAACTCGTAAATGGTGTATGCAGAGGCAGGCAGTCGGCCCGGTGGTAGGCGGGCGTCCAGCGGCAGGACAAGAATCGTGAAGCGTGGTTCGCGGGTTACCAACTGCACCATGTGTTTGAGCTGAGCAGCCATGACAAGCGGGGAGACCGCAAGCCTCTTCAGGAGGAACTCGTCGATGATGACCTCAAGTGAAGGGCCATTACGTCGGAAGAGGTTCTGTTGCCTACATTGCCGCGCTTCTACGCTTTTCTCGGGCACGTAGTTCATCTCGGAGCCTTCGAGGCGGTCCAGTTCGATGAGTGCCCAGTGGTACTCGACCGACTGGAGGAGGCCAGGCAGAGCGAGTTGGTGGTACTCGCGGATGGTCGCGGCGCCGGATTCGAGGTCGGCGTACATGCGCTGGCGGGCGCCCATGGCGTCGCCGTAGGCGTCCCACCAGCCGCGGTCGGCGGCGTCGCAGGCGATCTTGAAGATGGCGTCGAACCTCTCGCCGGTGACGCCGAGGACCTTCAGGATCTTCACGATGTCGCGGATGTCGGGGCGGCAGCGGGCGTTCTCCAGCTTGGACACCGTCATGCGGGAGCGGTAGATGCGGCGGGCCAGTTCGTCGGCCGTGATTCCGTTCTGCTCGCGGAGGGTGCGCAGTTCGGCGGCGAGGCGGCGCCGGCGGACGAACGGGCTGCTCACCGGAGACCTCCGTGCTCAGGCGGGGGCGCTGACCGGGGGATCAGCATTGTCGACTCTGTGTTATCACGTGATCGCCGAGCGTGTCATCGAAGGTCTTCCGCTCGAACGTTCCGTTCGTTTACGTAAACGGGCGTGCGCGTTCGCCCTGAAGGCGTGCCGAAGCCTCAGGCGGGCCGCTGTGCTGCTGCTTTTCCGTCCTGTGGTCGCTCGGTTACTGAAGATGGAACGGCCGAAGAACACGTCGTCCCCGAGAGGTGATCAATGCTCCTCGCCGTTTCCGCCCCCGCAAAGCCGGAGGCGCCGATGTACTGGCGGCGCGAGTTCCGGGGAAGGCCGGAACAGGCCCGGTTCGTCCGGGCGTTCGCCGCTCACCTGCTGGCCGACTTCCCGGCGCTGGACGACGTCCTCCTCGTCCTGGACGAGTTGGCCGTCAACGCGATCCGGCACACCGCCTCGGGTCGCCCCGGCGGCCGGTTCACCGTGGACATCAGCATGGACGTGGCAGGCGTCATCGTCTACGTCACCGACCAGGGCGGGCCGGGGGAGCCCCGCCTCCGCAACCTGGCCGAGCTCGCGGAGGGCGGTCGTGGACTCCTCACGGTGGACGCCCTCGCAGCCACCTGGTCCTGGACCGGCACGCCGGAGGCCCGCACCGTTCGCGCCACCTTCCCGGCCTGACGCGTGGCCTATTGCTCGGGTCTCTCGTCCTTCCTCACCGGCACCTGTCCCAGGGTTCGGACGTACTGGCGGCGCTTCTCCTCCTTCACCACGACGCCGAGGTGCGCCAGTTCCTCGCGGAGCAGCCGCGCGTCGTCCTCGTTGTCGTCTTCCAGTGAGTTCTGGCGGGCCTTGAGGAGGGCGTTCGCCCCATCGGACAGGCCGGGAAGGTCGGGGACCCAGAGGCGGAACTCGTGCTCGTACGGATCGGCGTCCGCCCACCGGTAGCCGTGCTCGGCGACCGTCGCGGCGACTCGGCCGAAGTCCAGCCCGCTCTCGACGCGGGCGAGTTCGCCGCCGTCGGTGCCGAGCACGACCAGCTTGCCGCCGTTCCGGCAGATGATGGCGATGTCCTCGCGGGAGAGCCGCTGCTCGTGCCCCTTGCGGGTGAGCACGACATGGTCCTTGTACAGGCGGATCACCAGCTGCTCGTACTGGGCGATGAGTCCCACCACGAGCCCCGCCAGGGCACCCAGGACGGGCAGCACCACGCCGGGGATCATGTCGACCAGCCGGGCGGGACCCTTCATCGGCGCGTAGGGCAGCGACACCAGCCACTCCGCCAGGAGACCGAGGAGCCAGCCGGCGGCCGCCCCCAGCAACGCGGCGACGACGTACACGGCCGCCGTACTCCAGGCGGGCTCCCGCAGCACCGCGGGCCGGTCGTGCTCCTCGGATGACTTGCTCACTTCCGCGCTCCTCCTCGCTCTCCAAGTGAAGTGTCGCGTTTCCGCGACCGCACCCACGAGAGCCCGAGGACGAATCCCGACCGACCAAGGTCGACGGTCGGACCGCCTTCAGTCGATGCCACCGGTTGCGGAGTCGGTGATGATCTCGGCCAGGTCGGTGCCGGCCCTCAACAGGGCTCGTGTGCGGTGGGTGATCGCTTCTACGCGGGCGTCCAGGGTGCGGAGCGGGTCGTCCAGGTCGTGCACGCGGCGGACGGCGGCCATCGTCCGCTGGACGTCGGGGACGCGGTAGCCCGCCGCCCTCAGCACCGCGGTGATCCGGGCTTCGCGGATCGCCGGGAGCGGGTAGCGGCGGGCGGAGCCGGCCCGGGCCGCCACCCGCTCCGGCCGGACGAGGCCCGCCTTCTCCCAGAACCGGAGCGCCGAGGCGCGGACGCCGAGGGCCTCGGCCAGCTCGGTGATCGTCATCGAGTCCCCGGCGGCCGGTGCCGCGTCGGCCGCCGCCTCCGCGCGGATCATCTCCAGCGCCTCCCGCGCGGCGAGCGCGTCGTCCCGCTCGCGGTTCAGGGCGATGTGGAACGAGCTCACCAGGGCGGCCGCCTCGCCGGGCGGCAGCGCGCGGATCTCGCGCATGGCGTGGCGGGCGCGGACCGGCCCCACGGCGGTGGCGAGTTCGCGGTACGCGCGCAGGTCCCGCACGTGGCGCCGGGAGAACCGCCGGTACCCGTTCGCCGCCCGGGGCGCCCGCGGGATGACGCCCAGTGCCTCAAGGTCGCGGATCTGCTGCGCGGAGTACCCCGAGGCCGCCGAAAGCGCGGCCGTGCCGAGCCCTTCGCCCACCGCAAACCCTCCGTCAGCACTTCAACCTCACACTTCAAGCATGAGTATGGAGGAACTGCTGGAGACGATCCGTGCGTTCGTCGGCGTCCACGAACTCGCGCCCACGGAAGGCGATGGAGGCCCCGAGATCGCGTGGGGGGATCACTTCTTCTACTACGCCCCCGACGGCACGGTCCCGGTCCGGGCGCAGCCCTACGCCACCATCGTGACCAAGGACTACCCCGGCGACGCCCTGTCCGGCCTCGGCCCGGCGGGACGGTGGCGGGTCAACGTCCACGTCGGCCGCGCCCGGTACACCGAGCTCACCGGTGCGGAGCCGGGCCGCGAACCGGCGCCGCGGGACTTCGGCGCCGCCGACGTGATCCTCCCGCACCCCGTCTACGGGGCGCTCGGCTGGATCGCCGTCGTCGTCCCGGGCGAGAGGACCGGGCCGACCGTGGTCGCCCTGCTGCGCGAGGCCCATGAGAACGCGCGGGACCGTGCCGCCCGGCGCGCCGGCGAGGCGCCCTAGGAGGCGGCCGTTCTGCGGTGGGCGGAATGGCCGGGACATCGCGGGACGGCCGATTTACGATGAGGCATGGCTGAGATCGTCCGACCGTTCCCGCCCGCCGACGACACGCCGCCCGAGCCGGGCGGGCCCGGCCAGGAGCCGCTGTGGCGCGAGGCGCTCGGCGAATGCCTGCGGCGCCTGCGCACCGAGCGCGGCGAGATCCTGGTCGAGACCGCCCGCCGGGCCGGGGTCTCCCCGCAGTACCTCTCCGAGATGGAGCGCGGGGTCAAGGAGCCGTCGAGCGAGATGATCGCCGCGGTCGCCGGCGCCCTCGACGTGACGCTCGCCGACCTGACCCTCGCCGTCGCGACGACCCTCCTCGGCGCCCCGGTCGGCGCCCCGGTCGGCGCCCCAGTCAGCGCCCCGGTCAGCGCGCCGGCCGGGCCGACCGCCTACGCGCTGGCCGCGTGACGGTACGCCCCGGCGGCGTGCCTACGCGGGGAGCGGCTGCCGCTCCTCGAGGACATGGTCGATGAGGCCGTAGTCCAGCGCCGCGTGCGCGGTGAAGACCCGGTCCCGGTCGGTGTCGGCGCGCAGGGTCGCGGTGTCCTGCCCGGTGTGCCGGGACAGGATCTCCTCGATGTCCGCGCGGACGCGGACGACCTCGTCCGCCTGCAGGATCAGGTCCGGGATCGCGCCGCGGCTCTGCCCCATCGGCTGGTGCAGCACCACGCGGGTGTGGGGGAGCGCGGCGCGCTTGCCGGGGGCGCCCGCCGCGAGGAGCACCGCGCCGACGGCGACCGCCTGCCCCACGCACGTCGTCGCCACCGGCGACCGGATGAAGCGCAGCGTGTCGTACACCGCGAGCATCGCGCTCGGGTCCCCGCCCTCGCAGTTGATGTAGAGCTGGATGTCGGTGTCCGGGCTGTCGGACTCCAGGTGCAGCAGCTGCGCGACGAGGGCGTTGGCCACGCCCGCGTCGATGGCGGTGCCGAGGTAGATGATCCGCTCGGTGAGCAGGTGGGAGTAGACGTCCATGATCCGCTCACCGCGGGGGTGCTGCGCGATCACGTTGGGGATCGTGTAGCTGCTCACCGGGCGGCTCCTTCCGCGGGGACGCCGAGCCCGACGCGCCGGCGGGCGTCGGGCACGACCTCGTCCAGCGAGGTGACGATCGAGTCGATGAACCCGTAGTCGAGCGCCTCCCGCGCGGTGAACCAGCGGTCGTGCAGCGAGTCCTCGAAGACGCGCTCCAGCGGCTGCCCGGTGTCCTCGGCGATGAGCCCGAGGACGGTGTCGCGGGTGTGGCGCAGGTCGTTGGCCTGCAGTTCGATGTCGACGGCCGCGCCGGCGATGCCGGCGGAGCCCTGGTGCATCAGCACGCGGGCGTGCGGCATCGCGCGGCGCTTGCCGCGGGTCCCCGACGACAGCAGGAACTGGCCCGCGCTGTAGGCGACGCCGAGCACCAGTGTGGAGACGTCGCAGGGGACGAGCCGCATCACGTCGCGGATCGCGAGCATCGACGGCACCGACCCGCCGTGGGAGTGGATCCACAGCGCGATGTCGGTGGACGCGTCCTCCCGCGCCAAGGTGATCAGCTGGGTGGCAAGCAGGGTGCCGTTGTCGTCGTCGAGTCCGCCGTCGAGCACGAGGACGCGCTGCTGGTACAGCTCGCGCCGCGCTCGTTCGTTGAACAACGGGATCTTCTGTTCCTCGCTCATGCCTCGACTATGCGGCGGGGCCGGCGGTGGTTCACGCCCTATCCGCCTGCGGCAGATCCGCTGAGAGCAGCGTGCCGGGGCGGCGTGGCCGGCAGGGGGCCGCTCAGCGGCGGCGGGACGCGGGCTCCAGGGCCCTCGTGCTCGTGTTCCACATGTTGTCGGCGATGTTGACGGTGTGGCCGGGCGGCACGATCTCGTCGATGCGGTCGAGGACGTCTTCGGAGAGCTCGACGCCGGCGGCCGCCAGGTACGAGTCGAGGTGCTCCATCGTGCGGGGGCCGACGATCGCCGACGTGACCGCCGGGTGGCGGGTGACGAACGCGAGCGCCAGCTGCACGAGCGACAGCCCGGCCTCCTCGGCGAGCACCGCGAGGGCCTCGGCGGCGTCGAGCTTGGCCGCGTTGGCCCGCGACGTCGCGTCGTACACGGCGGCGAAGCCCTCCCGGCGCGCGACCGAACCCGGCGGCTCGACGTCCCGGCCCTTGCGGTACCTGCCGGTCAGCCAGCCGCCGGCGAGCGGGCTGTAGGTCAGCACGCCCATGCCGTGCCGCAGGCAGGTCGGCAGCACGTCGTACTCGGCGGCGCGGGCCAGGATGCTGTACGGCGGCTGCTCGGTGCGGACGCGTTCGCGGCCCCGCCGCTCCGCGGTCCACTGCGCCTCGACGATCTCGGAGGCGGCGGCCGTCGAGGTGCCGAACATCCGGATCTTCCCGGCGTGCACGAGGTCGGACAGCACGCCGAGGGTCTCGTCCACGTCGACGGCCGGGTCGAGGCGGTGGATCTGGAAGAGGTCGATCCAGTCGGTGCCCAGCCGGCGCAGCGAGCCCTCCACCGCCTGGGTGATCCAGCGGCGGGACGTCCCGCGCATGTTGGGGTCGTCGCCGAACGGCAGCCCGGCCTTCGTGGCGAGGACGACGCCGTCGCGCCGCCCGCCGGCCAGGGCCTTGCCGACGATCCGCTCCGACTCGCCGGCGGAGTAGAAGTCGGCGGTGTCGACGAAGTTGATCCCGGCGTCGAGCGCGCGGTGGACGATCTTGACCGAGTCCTCGTGGTCGGGGTTGCCGAAGGCGCCGAACATCATCGTGCCCAGGCAGAACGGGCTGACGGCCACGCCGGTGCGCCCGAGGGGGCGGTGGTCCATGGAGAACTCCTCGAAATGCCGCGGGTCGCGGCGGACGGGTGGGATACGCTGAGGCGCGTAAACGAACAACCTCTCCGGTACTGTACCGGATAGCCTATCCGTTTGGGAAGCCCGTGTCCGTTGCACCCACGCGGCGTGCCGATGCCCGGCGCAACCGCGAGAAGATCCTCGCGGTGGCCCGGGAGGCGTTCGCCCGCTCCGACCACGACATCTCCATGGCCGAGATCTCCCGGCGCGCGGGGGTCGGCATGGCCACGCTCTACCGCAACTTCGCCAGCCGGCGGGAGCTCCTGGAGGCCCTCTACCAGGACGAGGTCGACGCCGTCTGCGCGGCCGCCGGGACGGCCGAGGGGGAGACGCCCGGCGCGGTGTTCACGGCCTGGCTGCAGCGCTTCCTCGTCTTCACGGCGGGCAAGCGGCCCATCGCCGCCGAGCTGCTCACCCACATCGACGGCGACAACCCCGTGTTCGGCCGGAACCGCGCCAGGGTGCTCGCGGCCGGGGGCGGGCTCCTCGCCGCCGCCCAGGAGGCCGGGGAGGTCCGCCGCGACCTCGCCCTGGAGCAGATCCTCGACATGATCGTCGCCATCGGCGGGATCGACGGCGACGCCGCCTACCTCGACCCGATCGTCCAGGCCCTGCTCGACGGGTTGCGTCCTCCCGCGGACGCGTGACGGCGGCAGGCCGGATCAAGCCTGCGGCTGTGCGGGATTGGGCCTGTGGCGGGGGCTCGCGGCGTGCGTACGATCAACGCCGTCCGGGCGTAAGGCCCGGCTTACCCCGGGAGTGGCCATGCGGAAGGCAGTCGTCACCGGAAGCACCAAGGGGATCGGGTTCGCGCTCGCGCGCGAGCTGCTGCGCCGCGGCCACGGAGTGGTCGTCTCGGGACGCACCCGGGCGGCGGTGGACGACGCCGTCGAGCGGCTCGCGCCCGAGGCCGCCGGGGAGGCCGCCGTCCACGGAGTCGCCGTGGACGTCACCGACCCCGCGCAGGTCGAGAAGCTGTGGGACGCCGCCGTGGAGGCGCTCGGCGGCGTCGACCTCTGGATCAACAACGCCGGTGTCGCCAACACCACCCGCCCGATCGCGGAGACGCCCGCCGCCGACGTCCGGACGATGGTGACCACGAACATGCTCGGCACCGTGTACGGCTCCCAGGTCGCCGTGCGCGGCATGAGCGGGAAGGGCGGCCAGGTCTTCAACATCCTGGGCGGCGGCAGCGACGGCCGGATCCGCCCGGGGATGGGCGTGTACTCGGCCACCAAGCGCGGCCTCGACTCGTTCACCCGCGCGCTGGTCAAGGAGGTCGACGGGACGGACGTCCGGGTCGGGCAGGTCAGCCCCGGGATGCTCATCACCGAGGGCTGGCTCCGGGAGGCCGCGGCGGCACCGGAGCAGGTGCGGGACCAGCGGAAGATCCTCAACATCCTGTGCGACCACGTCGACGACGTCGCGCCCCACCTGGTCGACCGGATGCTGGCCAGCAAGAAGAACGGCGCCGCCATCAAGTGGCTCACCAGCGGCCGGATGACGCGGAAGTTCCTCGCCGGCGGCAAGCGCGACGTCCTCTCCCGATACGGCCTCTGACCCTCCGGGACCGGCTCAGCCCGGCGCCCGGCCGGTCAGGCGCGTCGTCAGGGCGGTGGCCGTGTCGCGGACCGGACCCGCCAGGGCGGGCCATGTCCCGGGCGGGTGGGCCTCGCGGCGGAACGTCACGGTGATCGCCGCCGTGGGGTGGGCCGTGTGGTCGAAGGCGCAGGCGGCGATGCTCGCGAAGCCCTCGGTGATGTGGCCGTCCTCCACCGCCCATCCCCGGCGCGCGTCCTCGGCGAGGACGCGGCGCAGTTCGCGCAGGGACGCGGGCCCCAGCCCGGTGCGGTCGACGAACCGGCCGGGGAAGAGGGCGCGGACCTGCGCCGCGGGCAGGTGGGCGAGCATCGAGCGGCCGCTCGCCGTGAGGTGGGCGGGCATGCGGACGCCCACGTCGGTGAGCAGCGTGGCGTGGCCGGGCGGCTGCTCCTTGAGCAGGTAGAGCGTCTCGGCGCCGTGCAGGACGCCCAGCTGGACGATCTCGCCCACGCGGTCCACCAGGCGGCGGAGCAGCGGGCGGGCCAGGCGCTCCAGCGGCTCGTGCCGCAGGTAGGCGGACCCGATCTCGAAGGCGGCGACGCCCAGGCCCCAGCGGCGCTCCTCCGGGATGGCGGTGACGAAGCCGTCCTCGGCCATGGCCGCCAGGAGGTGGTACGTACTGGACCGGGGCAGCCCGAGGGAGCGCGCGATCGCCGAGGCGGGGAGCGGGCCGGGCGCCGCGGCCAGCAGGCGCAGCACCGCCAGGGCGCGGCGGGCGGCCGGAACCTGGCTCATGGCCCCATTATCCCGCAATAGTCTCGTATCTGAGACAGTCGCCGGTCGCCACCCCTCCCGCCGCGGCGCCGGGGACGCTCCAATGGTGGGTATGAGCATCGACATGGCGGACGAGATCATCGAGGTCGGCCCCGAGGCGCTGGCGTTCGAGCAGGTGGTGGCGGTGGCGCGCGGCGGCGCGGCGGTCTCGCTGACGGACGCGGCGCTGAAGCTCATCGGCGAGTCGCGGGCCCATGTCGAGGAGCTGGCCGCCCGCCCGACCCCGGTCTACGGGGTCTCGACGGGTTTCGGGGCGCTCGCCACCCGGCACATCGCCCCGGAGCTGCGGGCGCAGCTGCAGCTCAACATCGTCCGGTCGCACGCGGCCGGGTCGGGTCCGGAGGTGGAGCGGGAGGTCGTCCGGGCGCTGATGCTGCTCCGGCTGCGCACGCTCGCCACGGGACGGACCGGGGTGCAGCCGGCGACGGCGCGGACGCTCGCCGCGCTGCTCAACGCCGGCATCACGCCCCAGGTCTTCGAGCACGGCAGCCTCGGCTGCTCCGGGGACCTCGCCCCGCTCGCGCACGTGGCGCTGGCGCTGATCGGCGAAGGGTCGGTCCGGGACGCCGCCGGCGCTCTGAAGCCCGCGGCGGACGCGCTGGCGGAGGCCGGGATCGCACCGGTCGAGCTCGGCGCCAAGGAGGGGCTCGCCCTCCTGAACGGCACGGACGGGATGCTCGGCATGCTCGTCATGGCCGTCCACGACCTGCGCCGGCTCCTCACGGCCGCCGACGTCGCCGCCGCGATGACGGTCGAGGCGCTGCTCGGCACCGACCGGGTCTTCGCCGCCGACCTGCAGGAGCTGCGCCCCCACCCGGGCCAGGCCGCGTCGGCGGCGAACCTGCGGGCGCTGCTGGGCGCCTCGGAGATCATGGAGTCGCACCGCGGGCCCGACTGCACCCGCGTCCAGGACGCGTACTCGCTGCGCTGCGCACCCCAGGTGAACGGTGCCGCCAGGGACACGCTGGCGCACGCCGAACTCGTCGCGGGACGGGAGCTGGCGTCCGCCATCGACAACCCGGTGGTGCTGCCGGACGGCCGGGTCGAGTCCAACGGCAACTTCCACGGCGCGCCCGTCGCGTACGTGCTGGACTTCCTCGCGGTGCCCGCCGCCGACGTCGCGTCGATGTCGGAGCGGCGCACCGACCGGATGCTCGACAAGGGCCGCTCGGGCGGGCTGCCCGCGTTCCTCGCCGACGACCCCGGCGTCGACTCCGGCCACATGATCGCCCAGTACACGCAGGCCGCGATCGTGTCGGACCTGAAGCGCCGCGCCGCCCCGGCCAGTGCCGACTCCATCCCGAGCTCGGCCATGCAGGAGGACCACGTGTCGATGGGCTGGAACGCGGCCCGCAAGCTGCGCCGGTCGGTCGACGGGCTGGCGCAGGTGATCGCCATCGAGATCCTCAGCGCCGCGCGGGCGCTGGACCTGCGCACCCCGCTGCGGCCCGGCCCGGCGACCGGCGCCGTCGTCGCGCGGCTGCGGGAGGCCGTCCCGCCGCCCGGCCCGGACCGCTACCTCGCGCCCGAGATCGCCGCCGCGACCGAGCTGGTCCGGGACGGCTCGCTGGTCGCCGCCGCCGAGGCCGTCACCGGCCCCCTCTCCTAAGGAGTCCGCAGATGTCCGGTCCCCGTCCCGTCCGCGCGCCGCGCGGCACCGACCTCACCGCCAAGGGCTGGCCGCAGGAGGCCGCCCTGCGCATGATCCAGAACAACCTCGACCCGGAGGTCGCCGAGCACCCCGACGAGCTGGTCGTCTACGGCGGCTCGGGGAAGGCGGCCCGCAGCTGGGACGCCTTCGACGGCATCGTCCGCTCGCTGACCGACCTGGAGCGGGACGAGACGCTGCTCGTCCAGTCCGGCAAACCGGTCGGCGTCTTCCGGACGCACGAGTGGGCGCCCCGGGTGCTGATCGCGAACTCCAACCTCGTCCCGCAGTGGGCGACGTGGGAGGAGTTCCGCCGCCTGGAGTCGCTCGGCCTGACGATGTTCGGCCAGATGACCGCCGGGTCGTGGATCTACATCGGCACCCAGGGCATCCTCCAGGGCACCTACGAGACGTTCGCCGCCGTCGCCGAGAAGCGCTTCGGCGGCACCCTCGCGGGGACGATCACGCTGACCGCCGGGCTCGGCGGGATGGGCGGCGCGCAGCCCCTCGCCGTGACGATGAACGGCGGCGTCGCGATCTGCGTCGAGTGCGACCCGTCCCGCATCGAGCGGCGCGTCGAGCACCGGTACTGCGACGTCCGCGCCGGCTCGCTGGACGAGGCGCTGCGGCTCGCGGAGGAGGCGAAGGCGGCCCGCCGGCCGCTGTCGATCGCGCTGCTCGGGAACGCCGCCGACGTCGTCCCCGAACTGCTGCGCCGCGGCGCGCCGATCGACGTCGTCACCGACCAGACCAGCGCCCACGACCCGCTCGCCTACCTGCCGCGCGGCGTCGCGTTCGAGGACATGGCCGCCGAGCGCGACAAGGACCCGGCCGCGTTCATCGAGAAGGCCCGCGCGTCGATGGCCGCGCACGTCGAGGCGATGGTCGGCTTCCAGGACGCGGGCGCCGAGGTCTTCGACTACGGCAACTCCATCCGGGGCGAGGCGCAGCTCGCCGGGTACGCGCGGGCGTTCGACTTCCCCGGGTTCGTCCCCGCCTACATCCGGCCGCTGTTCTGCGAGGGCAAGGGCCCGTTCCGGTGGGCGGCGCTGTCCGGCGACCCGCGCGACATCGCCCGCACCGACCGGGCGATCCTCGACCTGTTCCCGGACAACGAGCCGCTGGCCCGGTGGATCAGGATGGCGGGGGAGCGGGTGCGCTTCCAGGGCCTGCCGTCCCGGATCTGCTGGCTGGGCTACGGCGAGCGCGACCGGGCCGGGGAGGTGTTCAACGACCTCGTGGCGCGCGGCGAGATCAGCGCGCCGATCGTCCTCGGCCGCGACCACCTCGACTGCGGCTCGGTCGCCAGCCCCTACCGGGAGACCGAGGGCATGGCGGACGGCTCGGACGCGATCGCGGACTGGCCCCTGCTCAACGCGATGCTGAACGTCTCGTCCGGCGCGACATGGGTGTCCATCCACCACGGCGGCGGCGTCGGCATCGGCCGTTCCATCCACGCGGGGCAGGTCTGCGTCGCGGACGGAACGCCCCTGGCCGCGGAGAAGCTCCAGCGCGTACTGACCAACGACCCGGGAACGGGCGTGATGCGCCACGTGGACGCGGGCTACGCCCGAGCCGAAGAGGTGGCCGCCGAACGCGGCGTCCGCATCCCCATGCGTTGACTTGCGGCGTGTTGTTGTTATGAGGCGACTCAAAACAACAACACGCCGCAAGTGAACGAGGTTCGGTCAGGGAGAGGGTATGGGGTTCGAGGAGATGTGGGCGGCGCTGCTGCCCGTCGGCAGGGACGAGGCGACCGGCGGCTACCACCGATTCGCGTGGACGCCGCACGAACTGGCGTGCCGCGCCTGGTTCCTGGACGAGGCGCGCCGCCGCGACCTGGTCGTCGAGCACGACGCCAACGGCAACATGTTCGCCTGGTGGCTGCCCGCGGACGGGTCGCGCGGGGACGGCGTCCTCACCGGGAGCCACCTGGACTCGGTGCCCGGCGGCGGCGCGTTCGACGGGCCGCTCGGCATCGTGTCGGCGTTCGCGGCGATCGACCGCCTCCGGGAGCGCGGCGCCGCCCCGGCGCGGCCGATCGGCGTCGCGGCGTTCGCCGAGGAGGAGGGCGCCCGGTTCGGGGTGGCGTGCCTGGGGTCGCGGCTGCTGACCGGCGCGATCGACCCGGCGCGGGCGCGGGCCCTCACCGACGGCGACGGGCACACGTTCGCCGAGGTCCTGCACAACGCCGGCCTCGACCCGGACGCGATCGGCCCCGACGAGGACCTCCTCGGCAGGATCGGCTGCTTCGTCGAACTCCACGTCGAGCAGGGCCGCGCGCTGTGGTCGGACGGGCGGGGGGCGCCGGTCGGCGTCGCGAGCGCGATCGTCCCGCACGGCCGATGGCGGTTCGACTTTCGCGGGGAGGGCGACCACGCGGGCACGACCGCGCTGCCCGACCGGCGCGACCCGATGCTGCCGTTCGCCGGCATGGTGCTCGCCGCGCGGGAGGCGGCGGAGCGGAACGGGGCGGTCGCGACCGTGGGCAAGGTCCGCGTCGTGCCGGGAGGCGTGAACGCGATCGCCTCGTCCGTCACCGCCTGGCTCGACGCCCGCGGCCCCGAGGACGAGGCGGTCCGGCGCACCGTGGCGGAGGTCGACGAGGCCGCGCGGGTCGCGGCGCGCCCGCACCGGGTGAGCGTCGACCTCGCCGAGGAGTCCTACACCGAGATCGTCGACTTCAACCTCGCGCTCCGCGACCGGATCGCCGCGACCCTCGGCGGGCCGCCGGTGCTGCCGACCGGCGCGGGCCACGACGCGGGCGTCCTGTCGGCGCGGGTGCCCACGGCGATGCTCTTCGTCCGGAACCCGACCGGGGTGTCGCACGCGCCCGCGGAGTCGGCCGAGCCGGCGGACTGCCTCGCCGGAGTCGATGCCCTCACCGCGGTACTGGACGACCTCGCGCGCGGGTAGGTATCCGGTCATGCAGTGGCACGCCCAGTTCGCCTGGCTCGGGGACGGGGTGGCGGCCGACGTCCTCGTCGAGGCCGACGCCGAACGCATCACCCGCGTCGCCGCGGGCGTCCCGGCCCCTCCGGACGCGATGCGGCTGCCCGGCCTGACCCTGCCGGGCCTCGCCAACGCCCACTCCCACGCCTTCCACCGCGCGCTCCGCTCCCGCGCCCAGGCGCAGACCGGGACCTTCTGGACCTGGCGCGAGCAGATGTACCGGGTCGCCGAACGGCTCGACCCGGCGTCCTACCGCGCCCTCGCCGCCGCCGTGTTCGCCGAGATGGCCCTCGCCGGGATCAGCTGCGTCGGCGAGTTCCACTACCTGCACCACGGGCCGGGCGGCACCCCCTACGACGAGCCGAACGCGATGGGCGAGGCGCTGATCGCCGCCGCGTCCGACGCGGGCATCCGGATCACCCTCCTGGACACCTGCTACCTCACCGGCGGCATCGGCCGCCCGCTGGAGGGCGCCCAGCTCCGCTTCGGCGACGGCACCGCCGGCAACTGGGCGCGCCGCGTCGACAGCCTCTACGAGGGGACGGACAAGGCGGGCCCGCTGCACGCCCGGGTCGGGGCGGCGATCCACTCCGTCCGCGCCGTGCCCCGGGAGCAGCTGCGGGCCGTCGCGTCCTGGGCCAAGGAGCGCCGGGCGCCGCTGCACGTCCACCTGTCGGAGCAGCCCGCCGAGAACGAGGCGTCGATGGACGCCTACGGCATGACGCCCACCCGCGTCCTGGCCGAGGCGGGGGCGCTGGGCGCGCTCACCACGGCCGTCCACGCGACGCACCTCACCGAAGAGGACATCGGCCTCCTCGGCACGACCATGACCGGCGTGTGCATGTGCCCGACCACCGAACGGGACCTCGCCGACGGGATCGGCCCCGCCCGCGACCTGGCGAACGCCGGCGCGCCCATCTGCCTGGGCTCCGACCAGCACGCCGTCATCGACCTGTTCGAGGAGGCCCGCGCGGTCGAGCTGGACGAGCGGCTCCGCACCCGCGTCCGCGGCCACTGGACCGCCGGGGAGCTGCTCGCCGCCGCCACCTGCAACGGCCACTCGGGGCTCGGCTGGCCGGAGGCGGGACGGCTGGAGCCCGGCGCGTACGCCGACCTCGTCACCGTGGACCTCGGTTCGGTCCGGACGGCCGGGGCCGGCCCCGGCCACGCGGCCGAGGCCGCCGTGTTCGCCGCGACCGCGGCCGACGTCCGGCACGTGGTCGTCTCCGGGCGGCAGATCGTCCACGACGGCCGCCACCTGCTGGTCGACGACGTGCCGGCGGCCCTCGCGACCGCGATCGAGGCCGTCACGGCGCCCGAGGAGGAGTGACCCGGCGCCCCGCGGTCGGCCGCGCCCGCCAGGTCGTCCTGAGCTCCGGCGGCGCGTGAGATCCTGCCCGGGTGAGCACCGAGAGCACCGTCATCGCGAACATCGGGGAACTCGTCACCAACGATCCCGCCGTGGGCGGCGAAGCGGGTGGCGAGCTGGGCATCGTCCGCGACGCGGCGCTGGTGATCGAGGACGGCCGGGTCGCCTGGACGGGCCCGTCCGGCGACGCCCCGGCCGCCGACGCGTCCTTCGACGCCGCCGGCCGCGCCGTCCTGCCCGGCTTCGTCGACTCCCACGCCCACCTCGTCTTCGCCGGTGAGCGCGCGGAGGAGTTCGCGGCCCGGATGAGCGGCCGCAAGTACGCCGCGGGCGGCATCCGCACGACCGTCGAGCGCACCCGTGCCGCGTCGGACGACGACCTCCGCGCGAACATCCGCCGCCTGATCGCCGAGATGGCGCGCCAGGGGACGACGACAGTCGAATGCAAGTCGGGCTACGGCCTCACCGTCGAGCAGGAGGAGCGCGCCGTCCGCATCGCCGCGGAGGTGACGGACGAGGTCACCTACCTCGGCGCCCACGTCGTCCCCGCCGAGTACCAGGGCGACACCGCCGCCTACACGCGGCTGGCCTCCACCGACATGCTGGCGGCGTGCGCGCCCCACGCCCGCTGGGTCGACGTCTTCTGCGAAGAGGGCGCGTTCGACGCCGACCAGGCCCGCGAGGTCCTGCAAGCGGGCATCAAGGCGGGCCTGGCTCCGCGCATGCACGCGAACCAGCTCACCCAAGGCCCCGCCGTGCAGCTCGCCGTCGAACTGGACGCCGCGTCCGCCGACCACTGCACGTTCCTCAGCGACGCGGACATCGACGCCCTCGCGTCCTCGGAGACCGTCGCGACCCTCCTGCCGGGTGTCGAGTTCTCCACGCGCCAGCCCTACCCCGACGCCCGCCGCCTCTTTGACGCGGGTGCCACCGTCGCCCTCGCCACGGACTGCAACCCCGGTTCCTGCTACAGCTCCAGCATGGCGTTCTGCATCGCCGTCGCCGTCCGCGACATGAACATGACCCCCGCCGAGGCCGTCTGGGCCGCGACGGCGGGCGGCGCGAAGGCTTTGCGCCGCACCGACGTCGGGCACCTCGCGCCCGGTGCCCGCGCCGACGTCCACGTCCTGGACGCCCCGTCCCACATCCACCTCGCCTACCGCCCCGGCGTGCCCCAGACGTCCGCCGTGTGGCGGGCGGGCGTTCAGGTGAGGTAGCGGCGGTTGACCCTGACCAGGGGCGTCCGGTCGCGGGCCAGGTAGTCCGTCGAGAGGACCTCGGCGATGAAGAGCGTGTGGTCCCCTGCCTCGACCCTCTGGCGGGTCTCGCACTCCATCGCGGAGACCCCGGACTCCGGGACGAGCGCCGCGGAGTGCTCGCCCCGGTGATGCGGTTCGCTCGCCAGGAGGATCCGGGCGCTGGGGCGGCCCTCCGCCGCGAAGCGCCCCGCCAGGGCGCGCTGGCCCGACGCGAGCACGGTCGCCGCCCAGCGGTCCTGCCGGTTCAGGACCTCCGTCAGGTAGGACGACGTCGTCACGCTCGCCAGCACCATCGGCGGCTCCAGGGCCACCGACATGAACGCCGTCACCGTGGTGCCGAGGTCGTCGCGGCCGTCCCGGACGGTCAGCACGACCACGCCCGTCGCGAACCCCGCGACCGCCTCGGCGAACTCGCCGGTCAGCGGATCTCCCACATGCCGGGGAGGGTGAGCGGCCCGGCCGCGGGCAGGCCGAGGCGGGCGGCGAGGCCGCCGAGGGAGCCCCAGCCGTCGAAGCGGACCGCGGCGGCGGTGCGGTCCTCGCTGGACTCCGGCGGGCGGAGGCGCTCCAGGGTCGAGGACATCGGGTACACGCGGACCGGGGCGTCGGCGGCGAGGCCGGCCTTCTTGCGGGCCAGGTCGAGCGCGCGGTCGATGCCGCCCAGCTCGTCGACGAGGCCGTGCTCGGCGGCGTCGGCGCCCGTCCAGACCCGGCCGCGGGCCAGCTCGTGGACGCGCTCGCGGGACATGCCGCGGCCCTCGGCGACCCGCGAGGTGAAGTCGTCGTAGATCTTGTCGAGGGAGGCGTTGACGCGCTCCCACTCGGACTCGCTGAAGTCCTTCGTGGAGCTGGACATGCGGGCGTGGTCGCCGTCCGCGACGCTGCCGAACGTGATGCCGACGCGGTCCAGGAGGCCGTTCACCACCGCCTTGCCGGTGACGACGCCGATCGAGCCGGTGATCGTCCCCGGCTGCGCGACGATCGTGTCGGCGGCCATCGCGACGTAGTAGCCGCCGGACGCGGCGACGTTGCCCATGGACACGATCACCGGCTTGCCGGCGCGCCGGGCCAGTACCACCTCGCGCCAGATCGCGTCGGACGCGACGGCCGAGCCGCCGGGGCTGCTGACCCGGAAGACGATCGCCTTGACGGCGTCGTCCTTCACCGCGGCGCGGAACGCCGCGCCGATCGTGTCGGAGCCCATCGCGGGCCCGGAGCCCGGCAGCGGGCCGCCGCGGCCGCTGCGGCCGAGCCGGATCGGGCCGTGCCCGTTGATCAGCGCGACGGAGTCCTGCTTGCCGGGGTGCGGCAGCCGGCTCGCCAGGCCGTGCGCGCGGTTGTAGCGGGCGACGTACCGCAGCTGGGTCTCCTCGCCGAACTCCTCGCGCAGGTCGGCGTAGACCTCGTCGCGGTACCCGAGGCGGTCGACGAGCTTCTCCTCCAGCGCCTCGCCCGACAGGAAGGGGCCGCGGTTCACGAGGTCGCGGACCTTGTCCTCGGGGAGGCCGCGGCCGGCGGCGACGGCTGCCGTGATCTGCTCGGTCAGCGAGGCGACGAGGCGCTTCGACGACTCCTCGTGCTCAGGCGTGTAGGTCTTCTGCATGAACGTGTTGGCCATGGTCTTGTACTCGTACCGCTGGGCGAACCGGGGCTCGACGCCCGCCTTCTCCAGGGCGCCGGCGAAGAACGGCTCCTCGAGCGCCATGCCGACCAGGCCGACCTCGCCCGTGGGCTGGAGGTAGATCTTGTCGAAGGCGGTGGCCAGGTAGTAGGGGACGGTCCCGCGGCCGCTCTCCCCGTACGTCTCGGCCCACGCGACGGTGAGCTTGCCCGCCTCCCGCAGCTCCTGCACGGCCTCGCGCAGCTCCTGGACGAGCGCCAGCCCGATGCCGCCGCCGACCTTGACGACGAGCGCGCGGACGCGGCTGTCGGAGCGGGCGCGGCGCAGCCCGTCCAGGACGTCGCGGAGGTGCGTCCTGCGCATGGACAGGAGCGCCGAGACGGGGTCGGCCGGCGCGGTCTCCACGATGCCCTCGGTGAGGTCCAGTTCGAGGATCAGCGGTGCCGTCCGCCGGTCGCGGGCCTGTTTGATGAGGGTGACGACTGTGCCTGGATCCACCATGGACCCAAGCCTATGCGCTCGGCCGCGGGGGTTCCCGCGCCGCCGCTCGACGGCCCTGGCGCTTGAAGCCCTAGCGCTTGAAGGCCCTGTTGGGGATGACGCCCGCCGACGCCTGCGCCAGCGGGCGGCCGTCGGCGCCGGCGAGCACCGCGTTGCTGACCATGCGGGTGGCGCCGGGGTGCACGCACGTCCCGGTCACCGTGTACGTCTCCCCGGCCCGCACTCCGCGCAGGTAGTCGATGTTGAGGTTGAGCGTGAGCATCGGCAGGAAGTGGTCGCAGGTGCTGCTCGCCGCGAGGCAGACCGCGTTGTCGAGGATCATCGCGATGTAGCCGCCGTGGACGATGCCGCCCGGGTTGCACAGCTTCTCGGCGGGCGTCCAGGAGATCTCCACCCGGCCGGGGTCGGCGGCCGTGACGACCTGCCCGATGTAGTCGCTGATGTCGGAGATCTCCGGGATCCGCCGGTCGCGCATCGCCCGGATGAACTCGACGCCCGACAGCGTGCTCCACATTTCGGCGGCCTCCCGCAGGGCCTCCGGGCTCGCCTCGACGCTCAACGCACACTCCTTGATCACGGCCAATCTTAGAATGATATTCGGTTTCGCGGGGCGGGGGACTGTGCCGTTCATCACCGGGCGAGCCCCCATCGCCGATGTTCGCCAGGATCAGCGCCGTCGCGGCCACCGCGACGGCGGTGAGGGCGGCGCCTGCCGCGATCATGCGCCCGCGGCGCCCGCCGGTGTCGGCGGGCGGGTGCGGCGGTTGCGTGCCGGGATCCGGATCGGGGGCGGGGCCGGTCGCGGCGGACGGGTCGACGAGCCGCACCATCAGGTCGCGGGCGGACGGGCGCCGTGCCGGGTCCTTGGCAAGGCACTCGGTGAGCAGGGGGACGTTGATCGGCGGGCTTTGATCGGTGGCGGTCGTTCCCATACGACGCACGAAACCGTACTGAGGATCGCGGGCCGGATATCGTCCAGCGGCTATCGTCGGACGCATGGGAGACGGCGACGGCTGGGCGGGCTGCGGGCTGGGGCACACGCACTGGGGACGGTTCGGTGCCGCGGGCCTGCTCGCCTACCACCGCGACCCCGACGGGCAGGTGTGGGTGCTGCTGCAGCAGCGCGCGTGGTGGGGGATCGGCGGCGGGACGTGGGGGATGTTCGGCGGCGCGCTGCACAGCCACGAGGATCCGGTGGCGGGCGCGCTGCGGGAGACCGCCGAGGAGTGCACGCTCGACACGGGCACGGTGCGGGTCCACGGCATGAGCGTCGAGGACCACGGCGGCTGGTCGTTCACCTCCGTGGTCGGGTCGCTGCGCGAGCTGCCGCGCGTCGGCGCGGCGTCCAGGGAGACGCGCCGCGCGGAGTGGGTGCGCGCCGAGGACGTCACCGGCCGCAAGCTGTTCGAGCCGTTCGCGCGGTCATGGCCGCGGCTGCGGGACGCGATGCGGGGCGTCACCCTCGTCGTGGACGCGGCGAACGTCGTCGGCGCCCGCGCCGACGGCTGGTGGAAGGACCGCGCCGGCGCGAACGCGCGGCTCCACGATGACCTCAAGGCGCTGAACGCGGGCGTCGAGGGCGTGCCCGGCGGGCTCGTCCGGTTCGACCGCTGCTTCCCCGAGGTCGTCCTGGTGGTGGAGGGCGCGGCGCGGAGCGTCGCCGACCGGCGGGCCGACGGGGTGCGGGTCGAGGCGGCGCCCGGCAGCGGCGACGACCACATCGTCGACCTCGTCCAGGACGCGGGGCCCGACACCGCACACCTGGTGGTGACCGCCGACCGGGAGCTGCGCAGGCGCTGCGAGGCGGCCGGAGCCTCCGTCATCGGCCCGCGCTGGCTCCTCGACCGGCTCTAGCCGGCCCGCATTGCGGCAGGCTCGTAGTCCGGAAGGGTCAGAGCTCCACGCGGTGACCGGCGTCGCGGAGGACGTCGGCCGCCTCCTTCAGCCGGTGGTCGGGCACGAGGACGAGGTCCGCGTGGTAGGTCGACGCCACGAAGAGGGGGATGCCGGCCTCGGCGAGCGGTCCCACGATCTCGGCCGGCGTGCCCGGCACGCGGGGAGCGCGCTCACCGTCGCCGTAGAAGCCGGCCCAGCGTTCCGCCTCGGCGAACTCGGGCACGTCCCGGATGACGGTGAGTCCCTCGGGGGCGCGGATCAGCGCGATCCAGTCGTCGTCCTCCGGGAACGTGGCGTGCGGCAGGTGCTCCACCGCGAACCGGCCGGGGACGACGTGCAGGCGCTGCGCGACCGCCCTGGGAAAGCCTTCGCTCATCCCGCCAGACTATTCGGGTACCAGCCACACCGCGCCCAGGGGCGGGACGCGCAGCACCGCGGACGCGGGCAGGCCGTGCCAGGGCTCGGCGGTCGCCTCGACGCGGCCGAGGTTCCCGACGCCGCTGCCGCCGTACTCGTAGGCGTCGGTGTTGACGAGCTCCCGCCAGGCGCCCTCGCGGGGCAGGCCCAGCCGGTAGCTCTCATGCGGGTTCCCGGCGAAGTTGACGACGCACGCCAGCACCGGCTCCTCGCCCTGCGCGCCCGTGCCGTAGCGCAGGTAGGACAGGGTGTTGCCGCCCGCGTCGTTCCCGTCGATCCAGCGGAACCCCTCGTGGTCGCTGTCGCGCGTCCACAGCGCGGGCTCGGCCTGGTAGGCGCGGTTGAGCTCGCGGACGAGCTTCTGCAGCCCCACGTGGTGGGCGCCCTCGGAGGCGTTCTCCAGCAGCCACCAGTCGAGCGGCCGCTCCTCGGCCCATTCGGCGCCCTGCCCGAACTCCTGCCCCATGAACAGGAGTTGCTTGCCGGGGTGCGACCACATGTAGGCGAGCAGGGCGCGGAGCCCGGCGAACTGCTGCCAGGGGTCGCCCGGCATCTTGCTCAGCAGCGACCCCTTGCCGTGGACGACCTCGTCGTGCGACAGCGGCAGGACGTAGTTCTCCGAGAACGCGTACACCAGCGAGAACGTGATCTCGTTGTGGTGGTAGTGCCGGAACACGGGCTCGTGGCGCAGGTACTCCAGCGTGTCGTGCATCCAGCCCATGTTCCACTTGAACCCGAACCCGAGGCCGCCGAGATGCGTGGGCCGCGTCACGCCCGGCCACGCCGTCGACTCCTCGGCGATCGTCACGACGCCGGGGCTGCGCTTGTAGACCGTCGCGTTCATCTCCTGGAGGAACGAGATGGCCTCCAGGTTCTCGCGGCCGCCGTAGATGTTGGGCGTCCACTCGCCCTCGTTGCGGGAGTAGTCCAGGTACAGCATCGAGGCGACCGCGTCGACGCGCAGCCCGTCGATGTGGAACTCCTCCAGCCAGTACGACGCGTTGGCCACCAGGAAGTTGCGGACCTCGGCGCGCCCGAAGTTGAACACGAGCGTCCCCCAGTCGGGGTGCTCGCCGCGCGCCGGATCGTCGTGCTCGTACAGGGCGGTGCCGTCGAAGCGCGCCAGCGCCCACTCGTCCTTGGGGAAGTGGGCGGGCACCCAGTCCATCAGGACGCCGATTCCGGCCTGGTGGAGCCGGTCCACCAGGTACCGGAAGTCGTCCGGGTCCCCGAACCGCGCGGTCGGCGCGTAGTACGACGTCACCTGGTAGCCCCACGAAGGGCCGTACGGGTGTTCGGTGACCGGGAGCAGCTCCACGTGTGTGAAACCCATGTCCTTGACGTACGCGGTCAGCTCTTCGGCCAATTCCCTGTACCCGAGCCCAGGGCGCCACGACCCGAGATGCACCTCGTACGCGCTCATGGGCTCGTGCAACCAGTCGCGGTCCTTGCGGCCGTCCATCCACTGGCCGTCGCCCCACTCGTAGGACGAGGTGAAGATGCGGGACGCCGTCGCGGGGGGACGCTCCGTGAACTGGGCCATCGGGTCGGCCTTGGCGCGCCACACGCCGTCCGCGCCGAGGATCTCGTACTTGTAGCACATGCCGTCGCCCACGTCCGGGATGAACAGTTCCCAGACGCCGGTGGAGCCGAGTGACCGCATCGGGTACGCGCGGCCGTCCCAGTGGTTGAAGTCGCCCACGACGCGGACGCCGCGGGCGGTGGGCGCCCACACCGCGAAACCCGTCCCGTGCACCGTGCCGAACGCGGAGGCGTAGCTGCGGACCCGCGCGCCGAGCGCCCGCCACAGCTCCTCGTGCCGCCCCTCGCTGATCAGGTGCAGGTCGAGTTCGCCGAGCGTGGGCAGGTGCCGGTACGGGTCGTCCTGGACGGTCTCGACGCCGTCCCCGTAGGTGACGGCGAGCCGGTAGTCGGGGACGGCGAGCGGCGCCTCGTCCGCGGCGCCGGCCAGCGACGAGCCGCCCGGCAGCGTCCCGGTGAACAGTCCCTCATGGTGGTGCCGGAGCGGATGCCGGTCGCCGCTGGGCAGCACGACCTCCACCCGCTCGGCGAGCGGCCGCAGCGCCCGGACGGTCACGCCGTCCCGGCCGGGATGCGCCCCGAGGATGCCGTGCGGATCGTGGTGGTCGCCGCCGACGAGCCGGTCGATCTCCGCGCGCGTCACCCGTGCCATGACCTCATGGCCTCCCGTCCCACTGAGATTTACCCCAGTAGGGGTGCCCCGAGATCGGCGGCTTTCACGTCGCGGGCGCACCTGTTTCCGCGAGCTTGACGTTTCCCGAGGCCACGCCGCGGAAGACCGGCCGCGGACGGCGGGTCGCGGACGGTGGCGGGTGGGGCCGGTGCGTCGAGCGGGAGCTCGTCCCGGAGGACGGTGCGACCGCACGGGCGGCGCGACTCTTCGTCGGGGGTCGCGCCGAATGCGCCGTCCGTGCGGTCACGTCTGACTGGCCCCTGCGGTGACACCGACCACACCGCCCTGGGCTCCATTCCTGTGTCACCTCAGCGACACAGGTACCTTCCGTACCGGCACGCCCCGGCCCGGTCCGCCCCCGCTCGCGGACCGGGCCGCGCCGCTCCCCGGCAACGTCCCTCACGGGCCTCCGCGCTCCTCGCGCGTCTGGTCGAGCAGCAGCCGGCGCAGCCCCGCGGAGTCGTCGGCTGCCACCGTCATCGCGTATCCCGCCGCCAATTGCGAGTCGCTCAGGTCGCCGCTGCGGGTCGCGTACCAGCGCCCCGCGTCGCTGCGCCACACCTGCCAACCCGGAAACTCCCCCTCGATGGCCGCCTTCAGATCCGCGAAGTCGCCCATCAAGGTCGTCCTTTCCCCGAGGCCGCTCTTCTGTATACAAAAGTCTTACTCGTACCGAGAGGTGTCAAGCTGTCCGTAAGCGGACCATGCCTCCGCGGATAGCGCGCGGAAGGTATGGATGGCAGGGAGGACGAGCCAGGATCGAACGCCGCGTCGAACAGTGAGTCGAACGGCTCGACGGCGCGTCCGGAAGAAGGGGAGGTGACGCCGGTGCCGGACCGACCCGCCTACCTGCGCATCGCCGACACGCTGCGCGAGGGCATCCGGGACGGGAGCCTCCCGCCGGGAAGCCGGCTGCCGACCATCGCGGAGCTCTGCGAGGTCCACGGCGTTTCCGAGATCGTCGTCCGGCAGGCCGTCGCGCTGCTCCGCGGCGAGGGACTGGTCGAGACGCGCCGCGGCGGCGGCACCCTCGTCCGGGTCGTGCCCCCCGCGCGCAGGGTCGCGATGGACCGCTACCGCGTGGTGACCAGGCCCATGGCGGTTCCCGAGACGACGTTCACCCGCGACCAGAAGATCTCCTGGGAGGAGTACCGGCTCGACAGGGAGTTCACCCGCGTGCGGGCCGACGACGAGCTCGGCGCGCTGTTCGAGCGGCCGACCGGCATCGAGCTGCTGCGCCGCCGGTTCGTCTTCTACGCCCGCGGCGAGCCGCAGCAGATCTCCGTCAACTACCTGCCGTGGGATCTCGTCGGGGACACGCCCGTGTCCGACCCGGCGCGCGAGCCGTGGCCCGGGGGGACGCTCGCGCAGCTGGCCTATCTCGGCCACCCGCCGACCCGCGTCGAGGAGGCCGTCCGCTCCCGGATGCCGACCCCGGAGGAGGCCGAGACGCTCCGGATGACCGGCGGGGTGCCGGTCCTCGCCATCACCCGCCGGATGCTGTCGCGCGCCGACGTGATGGAGGTCTGCCGCGAGATCGTGCTGCCCGCCGACCGCGTCGTCCTCGACTACGCCATCGACCTGTGACGCCGGCCGTACCGCCGGCCCCTGATCGTCCGGCGGCTCAGCCCGCGAGGCGGGCGAGGGACCGCAGGGGGACGGGCAGCCACGACGGGCGGTTGCGCGCCTCGTAGCGGATCTCGTAGACGGCCTTGTCGAACTCGAAGGCCCGCACCAGCGCCGCGTGCGCGGCCGGGTCCGGCCCGCCGGCGGCGGCGTAGCCGGCGCAGAACGCGGCCCGGTTGCGCTCCGCCCACGCCTGGGCGCGGGCCTCCAGCGCCTCGGACGTGTCCTGCGGCAGGTCGCCCTCCCGGGCGAGCAGGAACCGGGCCGCGTACTCGAACGAGCGCAGCATCCCGGCGACGTCCCGCAGCGGGTGCGCGGGCGCCCGGCGCTCATGGTGGGTCCGCGCGGGCTCGCCCTCGAAGTCCAGCAGCACCCAGCCGGCGTCGGTGCGCAGGACCTGGCCGAGGTGGTAGTCGCCGTGGACGCGCTGGACGGGCAGCGGCCCCGCCGCCGCGGCGACCTCGTCGAAGACCGCGCGGATCGCGCCGGCGTACGGGCGGAGCTCCGGCACGGCGGCGCTGACCTGGTCGAGCTGCTCGTTCATCGCGAACACCGCGTCCCGCAGCACCGAGGCGGGCGCCTGCGTCACCCCGAACGCGGCGGCCAGGTCGCGGTGCACCTGCGCGGTCGCCGCGCCGAGCCGCTCGGCCTCCGCGCCGAAGTCGCCGCCCGCGGCGGCCGCTTCTTCCGCGGTGAAGACCGGGCCCGTCCCCAGCGGGGCGGGCTGGGCGAACCAGTCGCGGACGCTGGTGAGGGCGAACTGCCAGCCGTCGGTCGCGGTGCGCAGGTACTCCGACAGCAGCGCCAGCGTGACGGGCTCGTCCCCGGCCGCCTCCCACCCGGTGTTCGAGCCGGGCTCCAGCTCGATCCAGCCGTGCACGGCGGGGATGTGGGCGCAGCCCTCGCGGGAGAGCGCGAGGTTGACCTCAAGGTCGGGGTTGACGTCGGGCGACAGGCGGCGGAACAGCTTGCAGATGTAGCTGTCGCCGAAGATCAGCGAGGTGTTGCTCTGCTCGGCGCCGATGGGCGAGCCGTCCAGGTCCGTGCGGATGCCGGTGCCGGGCGCGCGGCGGAACTGGAGCGGTCCGACCTGCGTCTCGTTCGCCATGTACGTCAGCAGCGCCCGGGTGAGCTCCGCGTCGTGGACGGCGTCGTAGACGTGCCCGGTGATCCCGTCCTCGCCGGTCAGCCGCCCGATGAGGCCGGCCTCCAGCCGCTCGGGCAGCTCGCGGCGGGCGCCGAGCAGCAGCTGGTAGTGGTCGATGGCGCCGTCCTGCCGGACGTCGAGGACCAGGTGGTGCAGAGCGGGATCGCCGGCGATCAGCTCGGTGGCGGTCCCGATGGAGAGTTCGTCGATGGGGCCGTCCTTGCCGCCGAACCACCGCTGGCCCGGCAGCCAGCCGGCGAGAAGCCGGACGAGGGAGTGGTCGGGCGGCGGCACGGTCACATCACTCCTTCTCCCGGTCGGGGTCCTCGGGCGGCGGCGGCAGCAGGAACCAGTAGAAGCCGTGCCCGGGCAGGGTCAGCAGATAGGGCAGCTCGCCGATGGGCGGGAACTGGACACCGCCCATGCACTCGATCGGGGCGGTGCCGCGGAAGCGCCGCAGGTCCAGTTCCACCGGCTGCGGGAACCGGGACAGGTTGTTCACGCAGAGGATGGTGTCCGTGCCGCCCCACTGGTTGGTGTCGCCGTTGCCGATCTCGCGGGTGAAGGCGAGGACGGAGGGGTTGGAGGCGGAGAGTTCGACGTAGGAGCCGACGCCGAAGACGGGGT
>NZ_BMRO01000023.1:89222-92012 GCF_014648675.1 Actinomadura livida | reverse complement strand
TGCCGTTTCAGACGTTCCTCATCCACACAGACGATCTACACCAAACCGCCACCAAAGATCACGGGACACGCCCTAGTACGCGGTCGAGGGATTGCTGGGCGTCGCGCATGGAGGCGGCGTACTGCGGCTGGTTCCAGCGGGCCTGGGCTTCCTCGTCCGAGACGTTCTCCACACGTTCCATGAGCCACCAGATGTTGCCGAGCGGGTCCCGGACGCGCCCGCCGCGGTCGCCCCAGGCCGCGGTGCTCAGTTCGGTGACGGCCACCGCGCCGGCCTTGAGGGCCTTGGCGAAGACCGTGTCCACGTCCTCGATGTAGAGCCGCAGCAGGGCGGGGGTGTCGGGCCAGGTGTCCTTGGCGTCGAAGAGCAGGACGACGGAATCGCCGATGCGGACCTCGGCGTGACCGACGGAGCCGTCCTCGTTGGGGACGCGGAAGAGCTCCTCCCCTCCGAACGCCTCGACGATGAAGTCGATCGCCTTCGCGCTGTCGCGGGTCACGATCCAGGGTGCGACGGACGTGCAGCCGTCCGGAACCGGCTGGACTTCGGTGCTCGCCATCGGTGACTCCTCGTTGTCGGCGCCGCGGACTCGGCGGCGGCAGGCCATCGAGCAGAACGGAACGCTTCGTTCTGATCAACCCTAGGATGGGCGATATGTCTGGATTGGGGCTGGCGGGGCTCGTGTGGCCAGTGGGGAGAAAGTGATGGGCGGTGAGAAGGGTGTGGGAAACTCTTCCGGATGATCTCGGACTGGCTCGATTTGGGTCTGGACATATTCCGTGTTAATGCCTAGCTTTAACACCGACGCCGATGCTCTCAGTCAGGCGCCCGAGACGTGCTGCGCGCGTCAAGGTGCTGGCGGGGTGATACTGAGCTAACCCGGGCTGACCTGGGGAAATGCCTCGTGCCCCGGGGTAAGGGGTAAATTCCGGGCGTATCTTTCATTGCATTTTGGCGACATCCGCTTCAAGGGCCCTGCGCCCTTAACATTCGACCTACGCCTGCGTAGACTCCCGGAACCCGCGCTGCCGTGCGAGGCGTTCGAAATCATGACTCGCGGGGTACGCGGTAAAGATCGTCTTTTGACGATCGCGATCGCAGCACCCCTTGTCGAGGAGGACGGATGTCTGGGCTTTCCCTGTCAAGCCCGGTCAGCGCAGACGTGGATCTCGGCGGCGGCGACCTCTCATTGGTCGTCGTCGTCGCCGTGATCGCACTGTTGGCACTGGCCGTCGCCGCGGGTCTCGTGCGCGATGTCCTGGCCGCTGGCCAGGGCACCGACAAGATGCAGGAGATCTCGCGGGCCGTTCAGGTAGGAGCGAGCGCCTACCTGAAACGCCAGTTCCGAACGGTCGCAATCTTCGTGATCCTGATCCCGCTCGTCCTGCTGCTGCTCCCTGCCGAATCCACGGGGGAGCGCATCGGGCGGTCGGTCTTCTTCGTCATCGGCGCGCTGTTCTCGGCCGTCACCGGGTTCGTCGGCATGTGGCTGGCGGTCCGGGGCAACGTCCGGGTCGCCGCGGCCGCCCGCGAGGAGGGCGGCGAGAAGACGGCGATGCGCATCGCCTTCCGCACCGGCGGCGTCGCCGGCATGTTCACGGTCGGGCTCGGCCTGTTCGGCGCCGCGATCGTCGTGCTGGCGTACAAGGGCGACGCGCCGAAGGTCCTGGAGGGCTTCGGTTTCGGTGCCGCGCTGCTCGCCATGTTCATGCGGGTCGGCGGCGGGATCTTCACCAAGGCCGCCGACGTGGGCGCCGACCTGGTCGGCAAGGTCGAGCAGGGCATCCCCGAGGACGACCCCCGCAACGCGGCTACCATCGCCGACAACGTGGGCGACAACGTCGGTGACTGCGCCGGCATGGCCGCCGACCTGTTCGAGTCGTACGCGGTCATGCTCGTCGCCGCGCTCATCCTCGGTACCGCCGCGTTCGGCACCGAGGGCCTGGTGTTCCCGCTGATCGTTCCGATGATCGGCGTGATCACCGCGGTGATCGGCATCTTCGCCGTGACGCCGCGGTCCGGCGACCGGTCCGGGATGACGGCGATCAACCGGGGCTTCTTCATCTCGGCCGGCATCTCCGCGATCCTGGTCGCGATCGCCGCGTTCGTGTACCTGCCGTCGTCGTTCGCGGAGCTGAACGGCGTCACCGACACCGAGATCCAGGCACTGGACGCCGACCCGCGCTGGGTGGCGCTCGGCTCGGTCCTCATCGGCATCGTGCTCGCCAGCGCGATCCAGCTGCTCACCGGGTACTTCACCGAGACGAACCGCAAGCCCGTCCAGGAGGTCACCGCAAGCGCCCGGACGGGTCCGGCGACCGTCATCCTGTCCGGTATCTCGCTCGGCCTGGAGTCGGCCGTCTACACGGCGCTCGTCATCTGCGGCGCGGTGTACGGCGCGTTCCTGCTCGGCTTCGGCAACACCACCGTCGCGCTGTTCGCGGTGGCGATGGCCGGTACCGGCCTCCTGACGACCGTCGGCGTGATCGTCTCGATGGACACGTTCGGGCCCGTCTCCGACAACGCCCAGGGCATCGCGGAGATGTCCGGGGACGTGCAGGGCGAGGGCGCGGCCATCCTGGAGCGGCTGGACGCGGTCGGCAACACCACCAAGGCCATCACCAAGGGCATCGCGATCGCGACGGCGGTGCTCGCCGCGACCGCGCTGTTCGGCTCGTTCCGCACGACGGTGATCGCGGCGCTGAACGACGCGTCCGACGAGGCCAGGGACGCGCTCGGCGAGTTCGGCACCTTCAGCCTGTCGATCGACAACCCGAACGTGCTGATCGG
>NZ_BMRO01000023.1:13337-89201 GCF_014648675.1 Actinomadura livida | reverse complement strand
CGTGGTGGAGGTGCGCGAGCAGTTCCGCACCAAGCCCGGGATCATGGACTACACCGAGAAGCCCGACTACGACCGGGTCGTGGACATCTGCACCCGGGACGCGCAGCGCGAGCTCGCCACCCCCGGACTGCTCGCGATCATGACCCCGATCGCGGTCGGCTTCGCCCTCGGGTACGCGCCGCTGGGCGCCTACCTGGGCGGTGCGATCGCGGCGGGCGTGCTGATGGCGGTATTCCTCGCCAACTCCGGCGGCGCGTGGGACAACGCCAAGAAGCTCGTCGAGGAGGGCCAGCTCGGCGGCAAGGGCAGCGACGCGCACGAGGCCACGATCATCGGTGACACGGTCGGCGACCCGTTCAAGGACACCGCCGGTCCCGCGATCAACCCGCTGATCAAGGTGATGAACCTGGTCGCGCTGCTGATCGCGCCGGCGGTCGTGACGTACGCGGGCAACACCCTGCTGCGCGTCGTGGTGACCGTGCTGGCCGTCGGTGTCGTGGTGGCCGCCATCGTGATCTCCAAGCGGCGCGCCGACCCGATCGCCGACCCGGCCGTCGAGGGCGGCGCACCCGGCCCGGCCGCCACGGAGGGCGGCACGGCCGAGGGCGGCGCCATCGAGGAGGGCACCCCGGAGGAGGCCGCGGTCGGCGCCGACTCCGCCAAGGCCGAGTCCGGCAAGGACGAGTCGGCCGGCAAGAAGAACTGACCGGTAGCGAGACAGGGGCCGGCGGCACGGCGCCGCCGGCCCCTCCGCATGCCGGGGGTCGTGCATGGAACGCCCGTAATCGGTCATACGCTGTACGTGCCGATCCAGGCGAAGCGATGCGAACTCGGGAGGCGTTGTGACGAGCGGCGACGGTAAGTCGACCATGTCGGGTGCCAAGGGCTTCGCCATCGTGCTCGGCGGAATGCTAGGCGTAATCCTCCTGCTCTGGGCCCTAGCAGCGCTCGTAGCCCCGTAACCCCCCGCGACCGTGGCCCCCACCGGCACGACACCCCCTTCGCGCGCCCTCGACCAGCCACCCCCCGGCCCCCCAGCCCCACCACCACAGGAAGACGCTTCAGCGCCGCGGCTAAGCGGTTTTGTGAGGGGCGCGGGGACCTCAGCCACCGCAGCGACCCCGCAAGGACCTCAAGGCTTGCGATCGCGTCCGAAGGCAGGTTTCGAGCGTGCGAGAAACCTGATCGCGCAGCGAGCCCCCAGGGCGAGCCGGAGCACTGCGTGCCCGCCGCAGGAAGGCGCTTCAGCGCCGGGGCTGGGCGGTTCTATGAGGGGCGGGCAGACCTCAGCCACCGCAGCAACCCCGCAACGACCTCAAGGCTTGCGATCGCGTCCGAAGGCAGGTTTCGAGCCTGCGAGAAACCTGATCGCGCAGCGAGCCGCTAGGCGAGTCGGAGCGATGCAGCGATCGCGCGCATTGCCCGCCGAAGGGAAGGCGCTCCAGCGCCTGACCGCCAAGGGCAATGCAATAAGAAGGGAGAGAGATGGAAGTGGGTACGCCGGCGCTTGTCGTGCTTCGCCATGCCAAGGCGGTCGCCGGGTTGGGGGTCGCGGACATCGATCGGACGCTGAACGATCGCGGGCGGCGGGATGCCGCGGCGGCCGGGGAGTGGTTGCGGGCGAACGGGCTCGTCCCGGATCTGGTGCTGTGTTCGACGGCGGCGCGGACGCGGGAGACGCTGGCGCTGCTGGACGTCGACGCCGAGGTGAGTTTCGAGTCGGGCATCTATGACAACGACCCCCGGGAGCTTCTCGAGCTGGTGAGCCGGACGCCGGACGAGGTGGGGAGGCTGCTGCTCGTGGGGCACAATCCGTCGGTGCACCAGCTCGTCTACGATCTCGCCGGGAGTGCGCCGGCGCTCTTCCCGACGTGTGCGTTCGCGGTGATCGAGTTGTCGGGTGCGTGGGCGGACGTGCATCCCGGGTCGGGGACGCTCCGCGCCACCCATACTCCGAAGGACTGACGTCAGGGTCGCGGTTCGGCGGCCTGCAGCGACGAGTCGATGACGGTTCCGGTGTCCTCGCGCAGCAGGCGGATCACGTGGCGGGTGCCGGAGACCTGCAGCAGGGCGTGCCGGAGCGGGGTGAACTCGTCCCGGTCGACGCCGGAGCTGAGTTCGGCGCGGCGGCGCCTGGTGAGTTTGGACAGGTGGGTGTCGAGGTCGGCGAGTTCCTCGCTGAGCGCTTCGGCGGGCGTCTCGGCCTTGGGGTCGTGCTCTTCGTCTTCCAGTAGTTCCGCGGCTTCTTCGAACTGGTCGGCGAGGCGGTCGAGGATCTCGGGGATCGGGCCGGTGTCCACGGCCTCCTCGCGGGACAGTTTGGCGACGGTGATGAGGTGGTCGCGGACGCGGTGCGCGGCGTCGACGGCGGTGCCGAGCTCGGTGATCAGCGCGGTGTCGGGCAGCCGTTCGTGGCCGAGGCGGGTGCGGGTCTCGGCGACGGCCTCCGCGGCGCGTTCGGCGGCGACGATCTTGTCGTAGGGGAGGCGGGTGCGTTCGCCGGCGAGGACGTCGGCGGCGGCGCGGACGAGGTCGGCGTGCCGGTCGAGGAGGCGGCCGAGGAGAACGGGCAGGCGTTCGAGGTGCCCGGCGGGCCACAGCAGCCGGACGGCGAGGTACGCGATGATCGTCCCGCCGAGGGTCAGGACGATGCGCTGTCCGGCGGTGAGCCAGTCGGAGGGTGTGCTGTACTCCAGCAGCATCATCGCCAGCGGCGTCCCGAACAGGGCCCAGTAGGTGTAGTTCACGGAGCGCATCGCGTAGCCGGCGACGGCGAAGCAGAAGGCGATGACCGCGATGGTGGACTGCCCGGGCGCGATCGCGAGGATGATCGCGGCGACGGCCGAGCCGGCGGCGGTGCCGCCGAAGCGCTGGACGAGGTGTTCCACGGTCTCGCCGTAGGTGGCGCGGAGGCTCAGCATCGCGGTGATCGTCATCCAGTGCCCGAACTGGAGGTGCAGCGCGGCGGCGAGCGCCATGGTGACCAGTGCCGTCAGGTAGACGCGCGACACCTGCCGGAACCGGGGGGAGCGGGTGCGGACGGCGTTGCGGATCCGGCCCAGGACCGGTGCCGGGCTGAGGGTCGCCGGCATCCGGGGCGGCGACAGGCCGATCCGCAGCCCGCCCGCGGTGATGCGGCGGGTGCGGGCGACCTCGCCGGCGATGCGGTCGACGGACCGGCGCACCTGCCCGATCAGCGCGACCGCGACGAGGTCCTCGTCTCCGGCGAGCCCGGCGCGCCGGATGTGCTCGGCGGCGCGTCCCATGCGCCGGACGGCGGCGGACTCCTCGCGGCCGAGCGGTGCCTCGCCGCCGGTGGCGATCGTGCCGGAGATCAGCCGGAGCCGCGCGGCCAGCGCCCAGATCGCCGTCTGCGTCTCCTCCTGCCAGGGGCGGTCGGGCGGGTAGTTCCTGGTGGCCTCCAGGACGGCCTGCAGCGTCACCGTCTCGTGCAGCACGCGGGCCAGTCCCTCGATGAGCCGCTCGGGCCGGGTGGGGTCCTGGCGCCCGCGCCCGGAGCGGTAGAGCCCGTACGTGGCGCGGGCCGTGGTGAGCGCCTCCGACGCGGCCCGCCGCTTGGCCTCCCAGTCGGGGATGCGGGTGATGGCGAGCAGGTCGGGGTCGGTGACGTCGACGTCGTCGAGGAGGCTGGCGTCGGGTGCCCCGATCTCCTGCGCGACGGCGTCGAGCGCCTCGGCGACCGCGTCCGCGGTGTCGCTCAGCGCGGTGTTCAGGGGGCGCAGCCGCCGCGCGGGCCACGGCGCCAGCAGCAGGACGGCGACGAGCAGCCCGCCGATGAGCTCCAGCACCCCGATGAGGATGACGTCGGACGGCGGCCGGACCGCGCTGAGCAGGACCGCGAGGCCGGCCGTCGAGCCGATCCGCGGTATGGCGGTGCCGAGGGCGACCAGCGGCGGCACCACGAGCACCGGCAGCCAGGTGCGCTCGCTCAGCAGCCCGCCGATCCCCGAGCCGACCGCGACGACCACCACGCCGACCGCGAGGTTCCGGGCCCGCGTCCCGTAGGGGCCTTCCGGTGCCCGCAGGGCGACGAGGTAGGCGCCGAGCGCGATCACGGACCCCTGGACGGCGTTTCCGGTGATCGTCCCGATGAACAGCGGCACCGCGATGGCGAGCGCCGCGGCGATGCCGTACATGGGCGTCGCGTGCCCCTGGGCCTGGACGATGGCTTCCCGTGCCCGCTGCAGTACCGGGGACCGTTCGCCGTCAGCGGGGCTCTCCAGGGCCGCCCGGCCCCTGCGCAGCCCGGCCCGCACCCTGGACCGCATCCTCAGCGCCACTCGTCCCCGCGGCCCCACGAGGCGGCCGGCGTGTGCCGCGCGGCCTGCGGGTGCGGGTGCACGCTCCGCTGCCTACCGGGCGGCCGGGGGCTCGTCGCCCCGGGCGTCGAGGGCGTCGGCGGCCTCGACCTCTTCGCGCGAGATCCCCAGGAGGAAGACGATCGTGTCCAGGTAGGGGACGTTGACGGCGGTGTCGGCGGCCTCGCGGACGACGGGCTTGGCGTTGTAGGCGATGCCGAGGCCGGCGGCCTGGAGCATGTCGAGGTCGTTGGCGCCGTCGCCGATCGCGACGGTCTGGCTGACGGGGACGCCGGCCTCGCTGGCGAAGCGCTCCAGCGCGGCCGCCTTGCCGGCGCGGTCGATGACCGGGCCGTGCACCCGGCCGGTGATCTTGCCTTTCTCGATCTCCAGCGTGTTGGCGGCGGAGTAGTCGATGCCGAGGTCCTCGACGAGGGCGTCGGTGACCTGGGTGAAGCCGCCGCTGACGATGGCGAACTTGTAGTCGAGGCGCTTGAGGGTGCGGACCATGGTGCGGGCGCCCGCGGCCAGCCGGAGCTTGTCGCGGACGTCGTCGATGGCGGACGCGTCGAGCCCGGCGAGCAGCGCGACCCGCTCGCGCAGCGAGCCCTCGAAGTCGAGTTCGCCGCGCATGGCTGCCTCGGTGACCTTGGAGACCTCGTCGAGGCAGCCGGCGTGCTCGGCGAGCAGCTCGATGACCTCGCCCTGAATGAGGGTGGAGTCGACGTCCATGACGATGAGCCGCTTGGCGCGCCGGTGCAGGCCGCCGTGCTGGACGGCGACGTCCACCTGCTGCTCGGCGGCCTCGGCGGTGAGGGCGGCGCGGAGCGCGTCGGGGTCGGCGCCGGAGACGTCCATCTCGATGCAGGTCACGGGGTTCTGCGCGAGCCGCTCGATGCGGTCGATGTTGGCGCCGTGCGCGGAGATGCGGCCGGCGATGCCCGCCATGGCGGCGGGCTTCAGCGGCGCGCCGAGGACGGTGACGTGGAGCCGGCCGCGGCGCTTCGGCATCCGCTTGTTGCGGCCCGTCGACAGCTCGATCTCCATGTCGAGGTCGTTGGCGACGCGTTCGGCGGCGTTCCACACCCGGCCGATGTCGGCGCCCTCGCTGTAGGCGAGCAGGACGCCGAGGATGAGGCGGCCGCGGATGACGACCTGCTCCACGTCGGCGACGGTGAGCGGGAATTCCGCGAGTGTCCTGAAGAGACGCGACGTCACGCCGGGGCGGTCGCGGCCGGTGAGTGTGATGAGGAGCGTGCGCTGTCCTGACCCGTCCATAGCTGTTCCCAACGGTACCGGCCGTGACGTGCGGCCCGCGCGTCAGGTCCGCCATGCGAGACGCGTCGCTAGCCGGGCAGGATGAGGTTGGCGTCCCCGAACTCGTGCCAGAGGTAGCGCTCGGCCAGGGCGGACTCGTAGGTGGCGGCGAGCAGGCCGGGGCCGGCGATGGCGGTCAGCATCATCAGGTGGGACGACTTCGGCTCGTGCAGCCCGGTGAGGAGGCCGTCGACGGCCCGGACGCCGCGCTCCGGCGTCACGACGTGCTCGGTCCACCCCGCTGACGCCCGGACGCGTCCTGAGGCGTCCACGGACGTCTCCAGGGCGCGCACGGCGGTCGTGCCGACGGCGATCACCCGCCCGCCCCGGGAACGGACGTGCCCGACCAGCGCGGCCGTCGCTTCCGGGACCTCGTAGCGCTCTGCGTACGGGGGTTCGTGGGCCTCGGGGGACGCCACGCCCGTGTGCAGCGTGATCGGCGCGATGAGTACGCCGCCCGAGACGAGCCGGGTGACGAGTTCGGGGGTGAAGGGGCGTCCGGCGCTCGGCATCTCGGCGCCGCCCGCCGTCCGGTCGTGGGCGAACGCCGTCTGGTACGCGGCGACCGGCCAGTCCTGGCGCACGTACCCGTACCGGATCGGCGTCCCGTGCCCCCGCAGGTACGGGACGACGGCGGTGCTGAGCCTGGCCTCCCAGAGCCGGTCGGACTCCCTGGGAGACGGCCCGCCCCGCCCGCTCGCGTGCCGCCTGACCAGCGTGAGCGTGGCGCCGCCCGGCATCGGGATCCATTCGCCGCAGCGGCCGCCCGAGTAGGGCCGGTCGGACTTTCCGGCGCGGCGCCGCAGCTCCACGATCCACAGCCGGTCGTCCCCGCCGGGCACGGGCGTGGAGAAGTGGACGCTGATCCGGTCGAGCCGGACGGCCGCGGGCAGCGTGGCCGAGGTGTTGACGACGAGGAGGTCCCCGGGTTCGAGCAGCGAGGGGAGGTCGCGGAACCCGTGGTGGGAGACCTCTCCGGTGGCGCGGCGCGAGACGAGGAGCCGGACGCCGTCCCGGGCGCGGCCGCGCGCCTCGGGCGGTTCGTGCGCCTCCAGGGCGGCGGGGAGGGCGAACTCGACGGTCATGGGCGGGCCTCCAGCCGGAGTGCGGTGATCACGCCGAGGGCGGCGATCGCGGTGAACAGCGCCCCGGCGACGGCGAGCCCCGTGCCGAGCCGGGCGGCGCCGAAGCCGGCGACCAGCGCGCCCGCGACGCCGACCACCAGGGACGAGCCGAGGGTGTCGCTGATCTGGAGCGCGGACGAGTTGACGCCCTGCTCGCCCGCGGGCGACAGGTCGAGGAGCAGGACGGAGAGGCTGCTGATCGCGAAGCCCATCCCGGCACCGCCGATCACCCACGCGGGGGCGGTGAGCCAGCCGGAGAACTGGAGCGCGCCGACGGACAGGACGATCCCGGCGGTGACGAGCACGGCGCCGAGCCAGGCGAAGAACGCGCGCGGCCGCTTCGACCTGCTCTGGAACTGGGCCGACGCCGACCAGCCGAGGGAGCCGACCGTCAGGACGACCCCCGCCTGCGTGGCGCTGAAGCCGTGCAGCCGGGTGAGCGCCAGGGGGATGAACACGCCGGTGCCGAAGAACGCGCCGGCGAGAAGCCCCCGGACCAGGACGACGCTCGGCAGACCGCGCCGGAACCGCAGCGTCCCGGCGGGCAGCAGCTTGGGCAGCCCGTAGGCGAGACCCGCGAGCCCGGCGGCCGCGGCCGCCGCCATCGTCCAGCCGGGCCTGTCCAGGCCGTACAGGAAGATCCCGGCGCCCGCCGAGACCGTGATCGCGGCCAGGTACCGGCTCCGGCCCGCCGCCGCGGCTCCGCCGCCCGCGAGCCCGGTGCCGCGCAGCGCCGGGACGAGCAGCAGCACCGGCGGGACGACCAGCGGGATCAGCCCGAGGAACACCCACCGCCAGCCCGCGTGCTCGGCGACGACGCCGCCGACCGCGGGGCCGATCAGCGACGGGAGCACCCAGGCGGCCGAGAGCGCCCCGAACACCCGGGGGCGGAGCTCCTCCGGATAGACGCGGGCGATCATGACGTAGAGGGCGACCATCGCGACGCCCGAGCCGAAGCCCTGCACGGCGCGGCCCGCGACGAACAGCCACATGGACGGGGCCGCGCCCGCGAGCGCGAGGCCCGCGACGAACGTGCCGAGCCCGGTCATGAACGGCCGCCCCGGACCCGACCGGTCGACCCAGCCGCCCGCCAGGACGATGGACAGCAGGCTCGTGATCAGGGTCGAGCTGAACCCCCACGCGTACAGGGCCAGCCCGTCCAGGTCCCCGGCGACCAGGGGCATGACCGTGCCGACGGCCATGTTCTCGAAGGCCAGCAGGGTGACGACCGTGACGATGCCGAACGTCGGCCCCCGGAACCCGGCGCCCAGCAGGCCGCGGTCGCCGCCCGGCGCGGCCTTTGCAGGATCGGGGTCGACGACGGTCGTCATCGCGCGGCGGCGGGTTCGGCGGGGAGGTCGGCGGCCCGGTACCGGCCGCTGGGCGGGCGGTCCGCCACGAGCCGCCGCAGCACGGCGGCCGTCCGCTCGGGAGGCGGGGCGGAATCGGCGTCCTCGCCGGCCGCGCGCAGCATGGCGGTGTTCATCTCACCTGGGTCCACCCACCACACGGCGACGCCGGGCTCTTCCGCGGCCAGGATGTTGGAGAGCTGCTCCAGGGCCGCCTTGGACGACCCGTAGCCGCCCCACGTCTCGTAGTTCTCCGTGGCCGCGTCCGAGGTGACGTTCAGGATCGCGCCGCCGCGCTCCCGGAGTCCGGGCAGGAAGTCCTGGACGAGCGCGAGCGGCGCCAGGACGTTCGTCGCGAAGGTGTCCGCGAGGTCGGCGACGGGCAGCTCGGCCAGCCGCGGCATCGGCGTGGGGCCGAGGGTGCTCGCGTTGTTGACGAGCAGGTCGAGCCCGCCGTCCGCCGCCCGGACGAGGTCCGCGCGGTGCGTGGGATCGGTGACGTCCCCGGCGACGGCCGTGGCGCTTCCGCCGATCTCCCGGACGGCGGCCGACAGGGCGTCCGCGTCGCGCGCGTCGACGACGACGTGCCAGCCGTCCCGGGCGAGTCCGCGGGCCAGGGCCCGGCCGAGCCCGCGGGAGGCCCCGGTGATCAGTGCTGTTCTCATGCCGTCGACGCTAGGAATCCGCGCGATTCCAGGCATCGGCCGACGGGTCCCCGGGCGGTGGTCAGATGGTCCTAGGACCCGGGTCCGCCGCGCCCGCGCCGCAGATGGGGCGAACCGTGTGCAGGCTCGCCTTTCCCGGGGGAAGCGAGAAGACCCGGGCACCGAGTACGGTCTTCACAGTGAGTGCCGGAAGGCGCTCGTACCACGGGTGACGAGAGGCCGGGATGGAGACCGAGAGCGGCGGCTGCGGCGACCAGGGCGCGACCCTGCACGCCGTGAGCTCGGCCGTGCTCGCGGTGACCCGGCACCTGTCCGTGCACGAGGTGCTCCAGGTGATCGTCCGGGCGGCCGCGCAGCTGCTGGACGCCCGCTACGCCGCGCTCGGCGTGCCGGACGACGAGGGCTCGTTCGCCGAGTTCGTCGTCGAGGGCATCTCCGAGGAGGAGTGGGAGCGCATCGGGCCGATGCCCCGCCAGCACGGGATGCTCGCCGCGATGCTGCGGAGCGACGCGCCGAAGCGGCTCGCCGACATCCGCAAGGAGCCCGAGTTCGAGGGCTGGCCGGTCGCGCATCCCGTCCTGAAGGACTTCCTGGGCGTGCCGATCCTGGACGGCGAGGACGTCCTCGGCATCGTCTTCCTCGCCAACAAGCGCAACCCCGGCGGCTTCACCGCGAACGACGAGGAACTCCTCACCCTGTTCGCCGCGCACGCCGCGATCGCCATCACGAACGCGCGGCTGTACGAGCACAACCGCGAGCTGACGGTCGTCGCCGAACGCAACCGCATGGCCCGCGAGCTCCACGACGCCGTCGCGCAGAAGCTCTTCTCGCTGCGCTTGACCGCCCGCACCGCGTCCACGCTGGCCGAGCGCGACCCGGCCCGCACCGTCCGGGAGCTGGAGCAGGTCGAGCGGCTGGCCGCCGAGGCGCTCAACGAGCTGCGCGCCGTGATCTTCGAGCTGCGCCCGGCCGACCTCGCCGACGGGCTGGTCCCCTCGCTGCGCAAGCACGTCGAGGTCCTCGACCGGGCCCACGAGGCCAGCGTGCGCATCGCCGCCGACGAAGCGGTGGTGCTGCCGGAGGAGCACGAGGCCGTCGCCTTCCGCATCACGCAGGAGGCCCTCTACAACGCGCTGCGACACGCCGGGGCGCAGACGGTCGAGGTGCGGCTGGCGACCAGTGACGGGAGCGCCGTCCTGGAGGTCGCCGACGACGGTTCTGGGTTCGACACGTCCGACGCGGCCGAGCCCCAGAACGGGCTGGGGCTCGCCTCCATGCGGGACAGGGCGTACTCCATCGGCGGGGGCCTCACGATCGACGCACGGCCGGGGAAGGGCACGACCGTCCGGCTGGAGGTGCCGCTGTGAGCGCGAACGGCACGGGCCCGCGAGGCGGCACGATCAGGGTCCTGATCGCCGACGACCATCCGGTCGTCCGGCAGGGGCTGCGCACCTTCCTCGGCATCCAGGACGACATCGAGGTCGTCGGCGAGGCCGAGGACGGCGTGTCGGCCGTGACACTGGCCGAATCGCTGGAGCCCGATATCGTGCTCATGGACCTCAAGATGCCGGGCGCCGACGGCTTGGCCGCGCTGACGGAGCTGCGGGCTCGGGGGGTGGCGGCACGGGTCCTGGTCCTCACCAGCGTCACCGAGCGGGGGCACGTGCTGCCGGCGGTGCAGGCGGGGGCGGCCGGGTATCTGTACAAGGACGTCGATCCGCAGGCGCTGGTGCAGGCGATCCGGGCGGTCCGGGACGGGCACGTGCTGTTCGCGCCCGACGCGGCCGAGGCGATGCTGGCGGACGGCCCGGGGGGCGGGGCCGGCCGAGACGACCGCGGCCTGGCCGCGCTGACCGAACGGGAACGGGAGGTGCTCGTGCACATCGCGCGGGGGAGGTCCAACCGGGAGATCGCCCGCGCGCTCGTGGTGTCCGAAAAGACGGTCAAGACGCACGTCAGTAATCTGCTCATGAAACTGGGAGTCCAGGATCGGACGCAGGCGGCCCTGTACGCCGTCCGGCACGGCGTCGGCGCCCCCGGGGAAACCGGTGGAGCCACGGCCCGCGGCTGATACAACTCCTCTGACAGGATCGTCATCGAAATTGGTATGAACGTAGCAATCAGATACGCAGCAGGCAGCGACATCGGCTGCAACCGAGAGAACAACGAGGACTCGGGCTACGCCGGTGCGCGGTTGATCGCTGTCGCGGACGGGATGGGCGGCTACGCGGGCGGCGAGGTCGCGAGCTCCACCGTGATCGGCTCACTGCGCTCGCTGGACACCGATGCCCGCAAAGACGATCTTGTCGACGCGCTGGGCCGCGCGGTGGCCGAGGCCAACGAGAAACTCCGGCTCGCCCGCGAGGAACGTCCCGACCTGAGCCGGATGGGCACCACGCTCACCGCCATGCTCTGGGACGGCGAGTCCGTGGCACTGGCGCACGTCGGCGACTCGCGCGGCTACATGCTGCGCGACGGCGAGCTGTACCAGATGACCCAGGACCACACGATGGACGAGCTGCTCAAGGCGGAGGCCGAGCAGGCCGGCCAGCAGGCCGACCCGGCCGAGACGTCGCGGCTGTCGCACGTCCTCTACCGGGTCCTGGACGGACGCGAGGACCGCGAGCCCGACCTGCGCCTGCGCGACGCCCAGCTCGGCGACCGCTACCTGCTGTGCTCCGACGGCCTGAGCGGCCCGGTCGACGCGCAGAAGATCTACGAGGTGCTGTCCGCCGAGGCAGACCCGCAGCGGGCCGTCGACCGCCTGATCGAGCTCGCCCGCGACAACGGCGGCCCCGACAACATCACCGCGGTCGTCGCCGACGTCGTCGAGTCCGAGCACGTCACCGGCCCCGGCACCCCTCTCGTCGTGGGCGCCGCCGCCAACGCCTGACCCCCGGCCCACCTCTCACCACCCGCCCGCCCAACTCGCCCCGCCCTCCCGCACCACCCCCGCACATCCGCGCGCGCTGGCCGCATGTGGCGGTTTGTGCATGCCTTTGGTCACACGGCGTCTCACCTCGCAGGACGTCCGTTCTGGCCCGTACGCCTTACCTGGACGTCGCTCCGCTCCGTGCGCGTCCGTCCCGCTGGTCGCTCGTTTGCTTCGTCCGCCGCGAAATTCCAGACGATTCGTGGAACTCGTCGGGTGAAAGAGTGCTCGCGCAGGTGGCGATTTGTCCTACTCTTGCCGTGAGGTGGCGTCGGCGAGCCCTGGGTAACGGTCCGATCGCGGATCGTCGGCCGGGCTTGACCCGCCTCGGGGTGAACCCTGTATACGGGTCACTCAGTTCAGTCATCGAGGCGGAGGATTCGTGGGGGAAGCGCCCGGGGCGGCGGCCGCCGGTGCACCGAACGGTGTGCTCGGCGGGACCGTGAGCCGGACCCTCACCGCGGCACGGCATGGACCCAAGGGTGTGGTGCTGCGTGTCGCGGCGATGGCCGTTGCGGCCATCGGCGCGTCTTGGATCCACCGTGTCAACGACCCCGGCGTGCTCTGTCCCCTTCGGGCGCTCACCGGAATCCCGTGCCCCCTCTGCGGGAGCACCACCGTGTTCATCGAACTCGGCTCGGGCCGTCCCGCCCAGGCCGTGCTGGCGAACCCGGTGGCCCTGGTCGGCGCGATCGCCGTGGCGCTCGCACCGCTCGGGCCGGGAGGACGGTGGTGGGCACTCCAGCCGAAGACCCGTGCCTGGATGCTCGGCACCGCCCTACTGGGGTCGGAGCTGTGGCAGCTCGTCCGGTTCGGTGTTCTGCGCGTTTGAGCCGCGGTCGATCCTCGGTCAGACTTGCGGAGCCCACCGGGTCCGGCGGGCGTCACACAACCACAGGGTCAATCAATAAGGAGCAAGTGTGGGCAACCCCTACGACCCGTACGGTCAGCAGCCGGGCTACGGGCAGCAACAGCCCGGGTACGGCCAGCAGCCCCCGGCCCAGCCCGGTTACGGCCAGCAGCCGGCGCAGCCCGGTTACGGCCAGCAGCCCGGTTACGGCCAGCAGCCGCCCGCGCAGCCGGGATACGGCCAGCCCCCGGCCCAGCCCGGTTACGGCCAGCAGCCCCCCGCGCAGCCCGGCTACGGCGCCCACTCGGCGCCCCCCGCCCAGGGCTACCAGCAGGAGGTGCACCACCACCACTACGGCTCGACCGGCCAGCTGGCCGAGTGGGGCTCGCGTGCCGGTGGCTACATCATCGACTACCTCATCGTCGTCGCCCCGTTCTTCGTGCTGTACCTGATCGGCAGCCTGCTCAGCGGGTCCGGCAGCGGCGGCGCCGCCGCGATCGGCGTGCTGTTCATGCTGATCGGCCTCGCCGTCTGGCTCGGCCTCTTCCTGTGGATCTGCCACCAGGAGGGCACGACCGGCCAGTCGATCGGCAAGCGGCAGATGCGCATCCGCCTGGTCGGCGCGCAGACCGGGCAGCCGATCGGCTTCGGCATGGCCGTCGTCCGCAAGATCGCGCACGTCCTCGACAGCGCGCTGTGCTACCTCGGCTTCCTCTGGCCGCTGTGGGACGACCGCAAGCAGACGTTCGCCGACAAGGTGTGCAACACCATCGTGGTCCGCGCCTGATCACAGGTCCATGAGAGCGGGGCGTCCCTTCGGGGGCGCCCCGCTTCCGTTTGACGGCCTCTGCTCCCGGGCGCGGGTCACGGCACCGTGTCGAACGCGCTGTTGCACGCGGCCACCAGCGCTCGCCGGACGGCCCGGTCCAGCAGCCGCAGCGCCTCGGCGCGGCGCCGCATCTGGTCGGCGCCGAGGCCGCGGTCGTCCATCTGCCGGGCGAGCTCCACGACGAGGGACAGCCGGCCCGCGAGCGCGGCGACGCGGTGGGCGCGCGGCGGGTAGCCGGGCGCGAGCGGGTGGCCGCCGCGCTCGGGGTCGCGCAGGTCGACGAGCGCGTCCGCGATCTCGGGCGGCACGCCGGCGAAGTCGTCCACGGTCAGCAGCGCCTCGGTGGCGTCCCGCATCGCGAGCGTGAGCTGCCGGTCGGCGTCCGCGAGGGACGGGACGTCGGGCAGCCCCGGGGAGGCGTCGTGCGTCGCCCAGCGGACGCCGACGTACGACGAACCGCGCCGGTCCTCGGCGGGGACCAGGCCGATCGCCCGGCCGTCCAGCACGGCGACGACGGCGGCCCCCGCGTCGATCGCCGCGCGGTTCAGCGGGGGCGGGCCGGTCAGGCCCAGCGGGTCGCCCGGCTCGGGCAGTGCCAGCCGCAGCGCGGTCATCCCGCCGACGCGCAGGTCGCCGAGCCCGCGGCGCAGCGTCACCTCGGCGGGCTCGCCGCCCAGGATCTGCGGGCCCGCGCTCTCCTCGACCGCGTCCACCGCCTCGTCCAGGCCGACGTGCCCGGTCAGCCAGGCGTTCCCCCAGGAGACCAGCGCTGTCGCGGCGGCGGCTCTCATACGTTCTTGCTCATTCGCTTTCCCAACACTCCCGTACGAGCATGCGATCCACCATAAGCGTTCGCGAGGCCGTTGCCGCCGTACGTAAGCAACCTCTTGCGCCCGGGGTGCATGGCGGAACCGTCGTTCCGGTGGGGAGGCGGGAGGCGCCCGACGCCCCGGATCACATAGGTTCTTGTCTGAGGTTCGGGACCACCGGATGGGAGACGAAGGCGCGCGATGGCCGGCGAAGTGCTTCAGCTCCGCGGAGTCGGGGTCAGGCGCGGCGGGGCGACCCTGCTGCGCGATGTGACGTGGACGGTGAGCGAGGGCGAGCGCTGGGTCGTGCTGGGCCCGAACGGGGCGGGGAAGACGACGCTGCTCCAGATCGCCGCCGCGATGCTGCACCCCACCGAGGGCAAGGCGGTGATCCTGGAGGAGGAGCTGGGCCGCACGGACGTCTTCGAGCTGCGCCCCCGGATCGGGCTGGCGAGCTCGTCGATCGCGCAGCAGGTACCGGCCGGAGAACGCGTCGTCGACCTGGTGCTGACCGCCTCGTACGCGATCCTGGGGCGCTGGCAGGAGGAGTACGACTCGACCGACGTGAGCCGCGCGGTCTCGCTGCTGGAGGCCCTCGGCTGCGCCGACCTGATGCGCCGCACGTTCGGGACGCTGTCCGAGGGCGAGCGCAAGCGCGTCCAGATCGCCCGCGCGCTCATGCCCGACCCCGAGCTGCTGCTGCTGGACGAGCCCGCCGCGGGCCTCGACCTCGGCGGCCGCGAGGAGCTCGTCGCCCGGCTGGCGGCCTTCGCCGACGACCCGGCCGCGCCCACGATGGCGATGGTCACGCACCACGTGGAGGAGGTCCCGGAGGGCTTCACCCACGCCCTGCTGCTCCGCGGCGGCGAGATCGTCGCGCAGGGGAAGGTGGACGAGGTGTTCACCGCCGAGCACCTGTCGGACACCTTCGGGCTCCCGCTCACCGTGGAGCGCCAGAACGGCCGCTGGTACGCCCGCGCCGTCCGGTGAGCCGGGCGCGGACGGCCGGGAACGTTCCTTCCGGGCACCCCGGTTTCCGGACTGACCTGCACCGTTCTCTACCATCGTGAGGCTGTTGTCAGCTTTTTAACCGAGTAGGTGCGGTGTGGACGTCCTTGACGCGATCGCGGTGCTGGCCGCCGGGATCGCCGCCGGCGGGATCAACGCCGTCGTGGGCTCCGGCACGCTGATCACGTTCCCGACCCTGCTCGCGCTCGGCTACCCGCCGGTCGTGGCGAACGTGTCCAACAACCTCGGCCTGGTGACCGGCAACGTCAGCGGTGCGTACGGGTACCGCGAGGAGCTGCGGGGGCAGCGCCGCCGGCTGGTGCGGATGGGCAGCGCCTCGTTCGCCGGGGCGATCACCGGCGGCCTCCTGCTGCTGACGCTGCCGCCCGAGGCGTTCGCCGTCATCGTGCCGGTTCTGATCTTCGTCGCGCTGGTGCTGGTGGTCGTCCAGCCGAGGCTCCAGGCGTGGATGCGGGAACGCCGCGACGGGCGGGAGCGGCACCGTCCGGAGGGCGGACCCGGCCTGTGGATCGGCGTCTTCGGCACCGGCGTGTACGGCGGCTACTTCGGCGCCGCGCAGGGGATCGTGCTCATCGCGCTGCTGGGGATCGCGCTGGACGACGACCTGCAGCGGCTCAACGGCGCCAAGAACGCGATGGTGTCCATCGTCAACGGCACGGCCGCGCTGCTGTTCATCGGGATGTGGCTGCTCGGCGAGACCGAGATCAGCTGGTGGGCGGTGCTGCTGATCGCGGTCGGCTCGACGATCGGCGGGCTGCTCGGCGCCAGGCTCGCGCGCAGGATCCCGCCGCTGGTGCTGCGCGGGGTGATCGTCGCGGTGGGACTGGCCGCGATCGCCCAGCTCCTGTTCGGCTGATCCGCGTCCGCGGCGGGATTGCCGAGGGCCGTTCCCGGGTACATATCGAACATCCGTTCGGATGCTTCAGGGGGTGCCCATGAAGGGTGACTGGGTCGAGATCGTGGTGGACGTCGGCGGATCCGCGACCAGGACCTACGAGGTCGCCGCCACCCGCGCCGGGCGCCGCGTGGAGATCGGCAATCGGCGCGGCGTGGTGGAGGTCAGCGAGGTGACCCGCACGGGCACCACGATCCGCACGGCCCGGTTCATGTCCAACCGGGTTTTGGCTTTGGTGGAGCATCCCGTGGCCGACGAGAAGGGCGAGCGCTCCGGCGACGGGCGCGGAGACGGGCGCGGCGAGGCGGGCGGCTAGCGGAAGTCGGCCTTGCGGATCATGCAGTGGACCCCCTTGATCCCGTCGACGACCTGGCTGATCTCGAAGTCGGCGGCGCCGCTGAGGTAGGCGAGGGCCGTGTGCCGGGGCATCCCCTGCGTCGCCGACAGGAAGCCGACCGCGGCCCGGACGGCGCGGCGCACGGCCTCGTCGAGGTCCTCGTGCAGGCCGAGCGGCAGCCAGTGCGTGGCGGTCTCGGCGAACGGCTCGTCCAGCATGCCGAGGAGGGCGGACGCCTCCGCGCGCGGGATCACCGTCAGCCGCAGCGTCGCGCGCAGCGGCGCCTCCAGGGCGGTGAGCGCGACCTCCCCGTTCCCCTGGGCGTAGTGCGGGTCGCCGGTGTAGAAGCCGGCGCCGGGCACGTGGACGGGCAGGTAGAGCGACGAGCCGACCTGGAGTTCGTTGATGTCGAGGTTGCCGCCGTGGCTGCCCGGCGGGACCGAGTGGACGGGGTCGGCGGTGTCGGCCGCCACGCCCATCAGCCCGAGGAAGGGCTTGAGCGGGAAGCGTGCGGCGCGCCCGCCGCCGTACGGAAGCGTCCCGTGCAGGCGCCCGGCCTCCTCGATGACCTCGACGAACTCGCACACGCTGTTGTAGGCGCGGACGCCGCCGTCCTCGCCGGGGCCGCTGTCGGGAGCGGTCTCGGGGAACTCGCCGGGCAGCGCTCCGTAGCCGTGCCTGCTGCTGATGAAGCCGTACGGCGCCCGGATCAGCAGGCTCAGCGTCTCGACCCGCAGCATGTCGCCGGGCTCCGCGCCGGCCACCTCGATCGGGCCGGTGACGACGTGCGGGCCGTCGTCGTCGTAGTCGTGGGCGACCCCGGACGCGGCCAGGTCGCGGGCGTCGGCGAGCACCTCCCCGGCGGGGACGCCGAATCCCGCGAGGTACGTGACCGGGTCGCGGCCCTGGTCCTCCAGGATGCCCTCGTGGCTGAGCGTGTCGATGGTGACGGTGTCGCCGGACGCGACCCGCAGCACTGGGGGCCGGTCCCGGTTCGGGAGCCGGCCCCACAGGCAGGTCTCGGGGGTGGTCGGGAGGTAGTGCGCGCCGTCGATCCGGCCTTCTTTGGGCTGAAGCATGCCCGAATGCTCGCCGCCGGGTGGTGCGGCACCGTTCCGAGACCGTTAACCGTGTGTAAAACCCGCACCATACGAGATGCTGTCTCGTATGGGCGCTACAAGTCGAGCACCAGGCGAGACGACGTGCAGCGGCCCACGCAGATCATCATGGTCTTGCCCGCGGCCCGCTCCTCCTCGGTGAGCAGCGAGTCCCGGTGCTCGGGCTCGCCGGCCAGCACGCGCGTCTCGCACGCCCCGCAGTAGCCCTTCTCGCAGTCGTACGACAGGCCGGGCACCGCCTCCTGGACGACCTCGATGAGCCGCCGGTCGGCGGGGACGCGCAGCGTGGCGCCCGTCCGCGCGAGGTGGACGTCGAACTCGGTGTTCAGCGCCGGGTCGAACGCCACCTCCAGCGAGTCGTCGCCGGTGAAGCGCTCGACGTGCAGGCGGGGACGGATCCCCAGCTCGTCGCAGACGCCCTCCGCGGCGGCGATCATCCCGGTGGGGCCGCAGCAGTAGACGGCGGCGTCCGGTCCGGCCTCCGCGAGGATCGCCTTCAGGTCCGGGACGCCGGCCTCGTCCTGGGGCAGCACCCGGAGCCGGTCGCCCGCGAGGGCGGCGAGCTCGTCCAGGAACGCCATCGTCGCGCGGGTGCGGCCGCCGTACACGACGCGGAAGTCGGCTCCCCGCGCGGCCGCCGCGCGGACCATGGCCAGGATGGGCGTGACTCCGATCCCGCCCGCGAGGAACAGGTAGGACGGGGCGTCCACGAGCGGGAAGTGGTTGCGCGGGCCGCGCACGCCGAACGTGACGCCCTCGCGGGCGAGCGCGTGCACCTCCTCCGAGCCGCCCCGGCCGTCCGGCTCGCGCAGCACGGCGATGCGGTAGCGCGTGCGGTCGTCCGGGTCGCCGCACAGCGAGTACTGGCGCACGCGGCCGGACGGAAGCCGCAGCTCAAGGTGCGCGCCGGGCTCCCACTCGGGGGTCTCCGCGCCGTCGGGCCGCGCCAGCGTCAGGGCGAGCACGCCGTCGGCCGCGGGCTCGGCGCGCGTCACGGTCAGGTCGTAGGCGGCGCCGAGCGGGGAGGCGGCCACCGACGTGCCGGTGGCGCGCGGGCCCGGGGTGAAGACGGCCGGGATCGCGTCCCAGCCCTTCTGGTTGCCGTTGGTCGGGTACCCGACGAGGCCGTCCTCCAGCACCCGGAAGTCCGGGAGGCGGGTCAGGACCTGCGTCATCATCTCCCGGAACATCGCCCTGGCCAGGTGGGCCCCGGCGCAGCGGTGCGAGCCGATCCCGAAGCTGAGGTGCCGGGACGCGTCGCGGTCGAGCCGGATCTCCTCGGGCTCGGGGAACACGGCGGGGTCGTGGTTGGCGGCCACCCACGGGATCAGGACGCGCTCGCCGGCCTTGACCGGGCAGCCGCCGATCTCGACGTCGTCCAGCGCGGTGCGGGCCATCGACTGCGACGGCGCGAACGCCCGCAGGAACTCCTCGGTCGCGCGGTCCAGCAGGTCGGGGGAGTCGATGAGGCGCCGCCGCTGCTCGGGGTTGCGGCTCAGGTGGACGAGCGTCGACCCGGTCAGCGAGGTCGTGGTGTCGACGCCGCCCGCGATGAGCAGGCCGATCACCGAGACCAGCTCGTCCTCGCCGAACGGCTCGCCGTGCTCGTCGCGTGCGCCGACGAGGGCGCTGACCGCGTCCTCGGCGGGCTCGGCGCGGCGGTCGCGGATCAGCTCGCGGATGCGCCGCTCCATGTAGGCGAGGCCCTCGGCGCCCCGCTGCGCGCGCTCGCTGCCGGCGGGGGCGGCGAAGATGTCGTGCACCGGCCCGGCGAGCCTCGCCCAGTCCTCCTCGGGGAAGCCCAGCCAGTCGAGGGTGACGGCGGCGGGGACCGGGTTGGTCAGGTCGCGGACGAAGTCGGCCGAGCCCAGCTCGATGAACGCGTCCACGGCGCGGGCGGCGTGCCGGGCGATCATCGGGCGCAGCCGCTCGACCGCCGCCGGGGTGAGCAGCGGGTTGATCAGGTCGCGGTAGCCGGTGGCGCGGGGCGGGTCGAGCTCGATCGGGTACTGCTCCAGGCCCGGCCCGCTCGGGATGACGATCGCGACGCCGTCCATGCCGGTCGCCTCGCGCGAGGACGAGAACGCCTCGTCGTCCCGGGCGATCCGCGCGACGTCGGCGTACCGCGTCGTGTAGACGAACCCGCCGTGCGCCGAGGTGCGCCCGACGGGGCACCCCTCCCGGTACGCCGCGTAGTACGCGACCGGGTCGGCGTTGCATTCGTCCGAGTGGTGGTCGAACTGCTCCTGCTGTGTCATCTGCTGCTGCGTCATGTGCGCGACTCCAGGTGCCGCATGGCTTCCGCGCGGTGTTGCCCAGCCGCGCCTCTGGGAACTTCGGGGGCCGGCCTCGCAGACCGGCCTCGCAGACCGGCCTCGGGGGGACGGCCTCGCGGTCAGAAGGTCAGGACGGCCTTGCCGACCGTCCCGCTCTTCGCCGCGTCGACGGCGTCGCCGATCCGCTCGAACGGGAAGCGCTCCACGATCTCGTGCACCGGGAACCGGCCCGCGGCGTGCAGCCGCAGCAGCTCGGGCACGAAGACCTGCGGGATCGCGCCGCCGCCGATGATGCCGGTGATCGTGCGGCCGTTGAGGACGCTGCGCCAGTCGAAGCTCATCTCCGCGCTCGGCCCGACGCCGATCACGCCGCAGCGGCCGAGCGGGGCGAGGGCCTCCACGCCGGTGCGGAGCACGTCCGCGCGGCCGGTGGTCTCCAGGACGAAGTCGAACCCGTCCGGGGCGATCGAGCGCAGTTCCTCGGCGGCGCCCTCGCCCCCGGTGACGCCGTGGGTGGCGCCGAGGGACTCGGCCGTGGCCAGCCGCTCGGCGTTGAGGTCGACGACGGCGACGGTCGTGCAGCCGCTGAGCGCCGCCGCGAGGACGGAGGCGATGCCCACCGACCCCGCACCGAAGATCGCGATCGACGACCCGGGGGAGGGCCGCAGCACGTTGAGCACGCCGCCCGCGCCGGTCTGGAAGCCGCAGCCGAACGGCCCGGCCAGGGTGAGGTCGGCGTCCTTGCCGATCGGCACGACGGCCCGCTCCGGCGCGACCACGTGGTCGGCGAACGCCGACTGGCCGAGGAAGTGCGCGTTGATCTCGGTGCCGCCGAGCGAGACGGCCGAGGTCCCGTCGGGGCGCCGCCCGCTGAAGTTGAGCGCGTCGAACCGCAGGCAGTAGCCGGGCGAACCGGTCAGGCAGGGCCGGCAGCGCCCGCACGAGGTGAAGGACAGGGCCACGTGGTCGCCCGGCGCCACGGACGTGACCCGGTCGCCGACCCGCTCCACGATGCCGGCGCCCTCGTGCCCGAGCACGGCCGGGGCCTCGAAGAACGTCGCGAACTCCAGGTCGGTCGCGCAGATGCCGACCGCGCTGAGCCGGACCAGGACCTCGTCCGGGCGGGGCGGGCCGAGTTCCACGTCCCGCAGGGCCAGGGGCTCCCCGGGACGGTCCAGTACGGCGGCGGTGACCCGCATGCGGCCTCCCAACGTTCATTTCATAAAGAGATATGGCATCTTGACATGCGGGATAGTTCCGGTCAAGGATTCCGGTATGTCCGCACTTGAGATTCCGGTCGCCCGCCAGCTGATCGACGGAGCCTGGGTCCCCGCCGCTGACCAGGGAGAACTCCCGGTCCTGGACCCGGCGAACAGCAAGGTTATCCAGCGAATCGCGCGCGGCGGCCAGGCCGACGTGGACGCCGCCGTCGCCGCGGCCCGGCGCGCGTTCCCCGGCTGGGCCGCGACCTCGCCCACCGAGCGCGGCGCGCTGCTGGGCCGCTGGGCCGCGCTGGTCATGGAGCGCGTCGAGGACCTCGCCCGGGTCGAGGCGCGCGACGTCGGCAAGCCGCTGTCCGGCGGGCGGATGAACGCGTTCATCGCGCAGGGGATCATCGAGTACTTCGCCGGCGCCGCCGACAAGCTCACCGGCGTCACGCTGCCCACCCGCACGCCCGACTACCTCGGGTTCACGATCCCGGAGCCGTGGGGAGTGTGCGCGGTGACGCTTCCCTGGAACGTTCCGACACTGCTGTCGGCCGCCAATGTCGCGCCCGCGCTCGCGGCCGGCAACACGGTCGTGCTCAAGCCGTCGGAGGTCGCCCCGCTCGGCCCGCTGGCGCTGGCGGAACTGGCCCGCGAGGCGGGCCTGCCGCCCGGGGTGTTCAACGTCGTCACCGGGCTCGGGGCGGAGGCGGGCCAGGCGCTCACCTCCCACACGGACATCGACCACATCAGCTTCGTCGGCTCCACCGCGACCGGGAGCGCGGTGATGCGCGCCGCGTCGGAGAACCTCGTGCCGGTCAAGCTGGAGCTGGGCGGCAAGTCGCCCAACGTCGTGTTCGCCGACGCCGACCTCGACGTGGCGATCCCGGCGATCGTCGGCTCGATCACCGAGAACGCGGGCCAGAACTGCTACGCGGGCTCGCGGCTCCTGGTCGAGGAGTCGATCCGCGACGAGGTGACCGAGCGCGTCGCCGCGGGCATGCGCGCCGTCCGGCTCGGCACCTGGGACATGGACCTCGACATGGGGCCGCTGGTCAGCCGCGAGCAGCGCGAGCGCGTGCTCGGCTTCCTGGAGGAGGCGCCCGGCGAGGGCGCGCGGGTCGTCACCGGCGGCGCGAAGGCCGAGGTGCCGGACGAGGGCTGGTTCGTGGCGCCGACCGTCCTGGACCGGGTGGACCGGGGGATGCGGGTCGTGCGCGAGGAGGTCTTCGGGCCGGTGCTCGCGATCCAGGGCTTCACCGGGACCGCGCAGGCCGTCGAGATGATGAACGACACCGACTTCGGGCTGCTGGCCTGCATCTGGACCGACGACGTGTCGCGGGCGCTGCGCGCGGCCAAGGAGGTGCGGGCCGGGCAGGTCGCCGTGAACCAGTTCCACGACGCGGGCGTCATCGGCTTCCCGTTCAACATGCAGAAGGACAGCGGGTTCAGCGCGGGCGGCGGATACGCGGCGCTGCGCGAGTACACGCAGGAGAAGGCGGTGGCGGTGCGGCTGCTCGACCGCTGAGCCGCGCGCGCCGCGATTTCCGGCGCGGGTGTTGACACGCCCCGTGAGCGGGGTTCAGAGTTGCCCTCACATTGCGAGTCGGTGACTCACAATGCGAGATGGCAGGAAGTGGCTGAGGGCGGAGGTCCCTGGTGAAAGCGCTGGTCCAGACGGGGTTCGGCGGCCCGGAGGTGGTGTCGCTGCGGCACATCGCCGACCCGGTCCCCGGTCCCCGTGACGTGCTGGTCCGGGTACGGGCCTGCGCGCTGAACCGGCTCGACGTCCTGCAGCGCCGCGGCCCCGCGGTGCTGCCGGGCTTCCGCCTCCCGCACATCGCCGGCATGGACGTCGCCGGCCACGTCGCGGCGGCCGGGGACGAGGCCGCCGGGTACGCGCCCGGCGACCGCGTGGTGGTCGACCCGACGCACGGCTGCGGGACGTGCCCGCGCTGTGCCGCCGGGGAGCCCGGCCACTGCGCCGCGGTCCGCGTCATCGGCGGGAACACCGCCGGCGGGTTCGCCGAGTACGTGCGGGTGCCCGCCCGGCTCGTCCACCGCGTCCCCGGGCACGTCGACCTGGCCGAGGCCGCGGCGCTGCCGTCGGCGTGGAGCACCGCCTGGCGCGCCACCGTCACGGTCGGCGCGGCCGCCCCCGGCGAGACCGTGCTGGTGCAGGCCGCCGCCAGTGGCGTCAGCATCGCCGCGGTGCAGCTCGCCAAGCGCGCCGGGGCGCGGGTCGTCGCGGTCGCGGGCAGCGACGCCAAGCTCGCGCTCGCCGCCGACCTGGGCGCCGACCTGCTGCTGCACAACGACGCCGACGTCGTCGCGGCCGTGCGCCGCTTCACCGGCGGCGAGGGCGCCGACCTCGCGCTCGACCACGTCGGCGCGGCGACCTGGCAGACCTCCCTGGACTCCCTGCGCGCGGGCGGGCGCCTGGTGACGTTCGGCAACACCACCGGCGACGAGGTCACGCTCTCCCTCGCCGGCGTGTACCACCGCGGGCTGCGGGTGCTCGGCACGGGCGCCTACACCGAGGCCGAGTTCGCCGCGATGCTGGACGCGTACTTCGGCGGCGGCCTGCGGACCGTCCGGATGGCCGAGTACGGCATGGACGAGCTGCCCGCCGCGTTCGCCGCCGCCGAGTCGCGGGCCGCCATCGGCAAGATCCTGGTCCGCCCATGACCGGACCGAACATCACCGGGCCGAACACCACCGGGCCGAACATCACCGGACCGAACATCACCGGGCCGAACATCACCGGGCCGAACACCACCGGGCGGAACGGGTCCCCGCTCCTGGTCACCGGCGGGACGGTCGTCACGATGGCGCCCGGACGCGAGGTCGTCACGGACGCCACCGTCGCGGTCGAGGACGGGCGCATCGCCGGCATCGGCGCCTACGGGACGCTCCGCGCGGCCCACCCCGGCGCCGCGGAACTGGACGCGACCGGCTGCGTCGTGATCCCCGGCCTGGTCAACGCCCACCAGCACTGCACCGTGGACCCGCTGATCCGCAGCGTGATCCCCGACGACATCGACGCCCAGGAAGCGATCTTCGGCTGGGCCGTGCCGCTGCACGGGCGCGTCACCGGCGACGACGACGAGCTGTCGGCGACGCTGACCGCCGCCGAGTCGCTGCTGCGCGGGGTCACCACCGTCCTGGAGGCGGGCACCGTGGCGCACCCCGGCCGAGTCGCCGCGGGGCTGGCCGCGGCCGGAATCCGGGGGCGGGTCGGCGGCTGGGGCTGGGACGCCCCGGGCGTGCCGCACTCGCTGCCCGCCGCCGAGGCCCTCGCCCGCCAGGAGGAGATCGTCCGGAGCCTCCCCGCCGAGGGGCCGGTGACCGGGTGGGTCACGCTGGTCGGCCACGACCTGGTCAGCGACGAGCTGTTCACCGGCGCCGCCGAGCTCGCCGAACGCCTCGGCACCACGATGACCTTCCACATGTCGCCCGGACCCGGCGACGCCGAGTCGTACCTGCGGCGCACCGGCGTCCGCCCGCTCGTCCACCTGCGCGAGCTGGGCGTGCTGGGGCCGCGGCTGGTCCTCGGCCACGCCGTGTGGCTCGACGACGCCGAGGTCGAGGCCGTCCTCGCGACCCGCACCGCCGTGGCGTCGTGCCCGGGCGCGTACCTGCGGCTCGGCCAGGGCTACACGCGGGCCGGGCGGCACGGCGAGCTGGTCCGCCGCGGCGGCCGTGTCGCCCTCGGCTGCGACGCCCACAACGCCGGCGACGCACCCGACGTGCTGCGCGCGGCCGGGCTGCTGGCCGGCCTGGAGAACGACCGGGGCACCTGGCCGCTGCGCGCCGACGAGGCGTTCGCGCTGGCCACGTGCGCCGGTGCCGAGGCCGCCGGCCTCGGCGACCTGATCGGGTCGATCGAGGTCGGCAAGGCCGCCGACCTCGTCGTGCTCGACGCGCACGACCCGGCCTGGACGCCGCCCGGCGACCTGGCCACGCACCTGGTGTGGGGTGCACCCGGCCACACCGTCCGCGACGTCCTGGTCGACGGGAAGGCGGTCGTCCGCGACCGCCGGATCACGACCGTCGACACAGCGGAACTCCGCCGCGAGGCGGAGTCGAGATCGGCCGCGCTGCTGCGCGCGGCCGGACTGCGGATCCCCCGCCGCTGGCCGGTGGTCACCGCCACCGGCAGACCCAGCTCCCGCAACCTGCTCGTCTCATCGTCCGATCGAAAGGGACCACTGAGGTGAAGAACCGTAAAACGGTACGGATGGCGAGCGCGGCCGTCGCGTGCGCCACCCTGCTCGCCCTCGCCGGCTGCGCCGACAGCGACGCCACAGCCAACCAGGGCGCCTCCTCCGGCTCCGGCGGCGTGGTGCCGAACGCCGACGTCAACGGCGACGGCAAGGTCGTCATCGGCGTGCTCAGCCCCGGCGACATCAACGACAACGGTTACTACCAGAGCTTCGTGACCGGTGCCGAGACCTTCGCCAAGGAGAAGGGCTGGGAGATCATCAAGCGCGGCAGCGTCCCGGAGAGCGAGGCGCTGAGCGCCGCCCGCGCGCTGTGCCAGCAGAAGGTCGACATGGTCGCCCTCGGCGCCTCCGAGCTCAAGGACGCGATCCCCGCCTCGGAGGAGGCGGTGTGCGAGAAGACCGCCTGGTACGTCCCGAGCTCCGGCAACGTCGAGCAGACCCCCCGGATCATGCTGTCCACCGACGACCCCGCGCAGAGCATCCTGTCCGCCGGGTACGCGACCGGTGTCCTGATGCAGCAGCGCAACACCAAGAAGGCGGCCTTCGTGGCCGGCATGGAGGTCGACTTCAACATCAACGCCTCCAAGGCGTTCCAGGCGGGCATCAAGTCGGTGATCCCGGACGCGAACATCACCACCACCTACGCGGGCGACCAGGACGACGCCGCCAAGGCCAAGGAGGCGGTGCAGGCGCAGATCGACCAGGGCGTCGGGGCCGTGTACCCGTACCTCGGCGGCTCCACCGACGCCGCCACCAGGCTCGCCAACACCAAGAAGCTCATCACGCTGACCCCGGGCACCGACCGGTGCGACTCGGCCGACCCGAAGTTCGACGTGTCGGTGCTGTTCAGCCCCGGTGACTACTTCACCGAGGCGCTGAAGCTGTTCGCCGACGGCAAGCTCGAGATGGGCGTGCAGAAGGTGTGGACGATCGGCAAGGACCCGTACCCCACGGTCAAGCTCTGCGGCGACAACCCCGAGGCCAAGCAGAAGATCGACCAGTTCATGGAGGACATCGCGAGCGGGAAGATCGACGCCTCCGCGGAAGTGGAGAGGCTCGGTAAGTGACATGACCGATCGTGACGGCCTCCCCGGCGATGGTCTCGGTCACCACGGCGGGGCGCGGGCGCCCGCGCTGGCACTGCGCGGGATCTGCAAGTCCTACGGGCCGGTCGTGGCCTGCGACGCGGTGGACCTGACCGTCCACCGCGGGGAGATCCACGGCCTGCTCGGCGAGAACGGCGCGGGCAAGTCCACGCTGATGAAGATCCTGCTCGGGCTCGTCCGGCGGGACGGCGGAACGATCGACCACGACGGCACGCCGGTCGAGGTCGGCGGGCCGCAGGAGGCGATCGCGCTCGGCATCGGCATGGTGCACCAGCACTTCAGCCTCGTCGAGCCGCTCACCGTCTGGGAGAACGTCACGCTCGGCGACACCGGCAAGGTCGACCGGGCACGGGCCTGCGAGCAGGTCAGGGAGGTCGGCGCCCGGTACGGGCTGCCGATCGACCCGCTCGCGCCCGTGTCCCGGCTGTCGGCCGGGGAGCGGCAGCGGGTCGAGCTGATCAAGTGCCTGCGCCGCGACCCGTCCGTCCTGGTCCTGGACGAGCCCACCTCGGTGCTCACCCAGGCCGAGTCGGCGGAGCTGTTCGGCGTGCTGCGCGAGGTCGTCGCCGGCGAGGACCGCGCGGTGATCCTGATCAGCCACAAGCTGGCGGAGATCACCACGGCCACCGACCGGGTGACCGTGCTGCGCCGCGGGCGGGTCGCGTTCCACAGCGTGACCGCGGAGACCAGCGCGCAGGAGCTGGCCCGGCAGATGGTCGGCCGGGACGTCTCGCTGCGCGCCGAGGCCGCCGCCCTCGGCATGCTCCCGGTGGAGCGCCGCGGCGGCCGGAAGCAGGAGGAGGCGCCGGAACCCGGCGTCGAGCCCGCGCTCCGGCTGTCCGGCATCACCGTCCGGTCCGACGGCGTCCCGCTCCTCGACGACTTCAGCCTGGAGGTCGCGCCCGGCGAGATCCTCGGGCTGTACGGGGTGGAGGGCAACGGCCAGGCGACGCTGGGCGACGTGCTGTCCGGCCTGGTCGAGCCCGCCGCCGGGACGATCGAGATCGGCGGGACGCCCGTCGACCCGGCCAGGCCGGGCGCGCTGCACCGGGCCGGGCTCGGCATCATCCCCGAGGACCGGCACGCCTCCGGCGTCGTCCTCGACATGAGCGTCGCGGACAACCTCGTGATGAAGTCGCTCGAAGGCGTCAGCGGCCGGCTGCTGATCGACCGCCGGAAGACCCACGAGCTGGCCCGGCGGCTGGCGACCGAGTTCAACATCATCACCTCGTCGCTGGACAACCCCGTCCGCAGCCTGTCGGGCGGCAACCAGCAGCGGGTCGTCCTCGCCAGGGAGATGTCGGCGAACCCGTCGGTCCTGGTCGCCGCCCAGCCCACCCACGGCCTGGACGTCGGAGCCATCGAGGACATGTACCTGCGGCTGCGCAAGGCCGCGTCCAGCGGGGTGGCGGTCCTGCTCATCAGCACCGAGCTGGAGGAGGTCATGGCCCTGTCGTCGCGCATCGCGGTCATCTCCGGCGGCCGCGTCGCCGGCCTCCTGCCCACCGCGGAGGCCACCGCCGAACGCCTCGGCATGCTCGTGGGAGGAGTGGCCGCGTGACCGGAGAGCACAGCGTGGGCGACGCGGACCGGATGGGGCGGCGGCTCGCCGCCGCCCTGAATCCCGGGCCCGGCGGGGTCCGGGTGGCCCTGGCCACGGCGGTCGCGGTCGCGCTGGCACTGGCGCTGTCGTCGGTGCTGGTGGCGCTGACCGGGGGGTCGCCGGGCAGGGCCGTGAAGGCGCTGTACGACGGCAGCCTGGCGAACCCGTCGGCGATCAGCTCGACGCTGCTGTACGCGGCGCCGCTGCTGCTGGTCGCCGTCGGGACGTGCGTGTGCGTCCGCGCCGGCGTGTTCAACCTCGGCCAGGAGGGCCAGGTGCTCATCGGCGCGCTGGCCGGGGCCGCGGTCGGGCTGCGGCTGGCCGTGCCGGGGCCGGCGCTGCTGGTGATCGCGATGGTCGCGGCGGCGCTGGCGGGCGGGGCGTGGGCCGGGATCAGCTCGCTGATGCACCGGTTCCGCGGCGTCAACATCGTGGTGAGCACGCTGCTGATGACGTTCCTCGCGCAGCAGCTCGTCTCGTTCGCGGTCAACACCGAGTGGCTGCTGCAGGAGACGCGGCGCGGCGGCGCGACCGTCTCGCCGCAGTCCAACCGGCTGCCGGAGAACGGCCTGCTGGGCTCGTTCGGCGAGTACCCGGGGCTGCAGATCAACGGCGGGCTGCTCCTCGCGGTGCTCGCGGCGGTGGTCATCGCGGTGCTGATCGCGCGCAGCCGGTGGGGTTTCCGGCTGACGATGCTCGGCCTGAACCCGCGGGCGGCGCGGCACGCCGGGGTGCGGGTCGCGGCGCTCAGCGGCACGGCGCTCGCGGTGTCGGGCGCCTTCGCGGGCCTGGCCGGGGCGGTCCTGCTGACCAGCCCGGTCGGCACCAACCGGCTGCAGCAGGGCCTGTCCAACAACATCGGCTGGGACGGCCTGCTGGTGGCGCTGGTCGCCCGCAACCGCCCGCTGGCGGCGATCCCGGTCGCGCTGCTGTTCGGTGTGCTGCGTTCCGGGGGCGGGTTCCTGGCGTCGACCGGTGTCCCGCACTTCCTCGTGGACGTGGTCAAGTCGCTGCTGGTGCTCGCGTTCGTCGTCCCGCCCGTGCTGACCGAGGCGCTGCGCCGCCGGCGCGAGGGCCGCGGGGCGGCGACCGACGCGGACGTCCCGGCAGCCGAGCCCAAGGAGGCGGTGGCGTCATGAGCGCCGCGGACAACATCTCCACGATCCTCGCCAGCGGCGCCCGGCTGACGGTGCCGCTCGCGTTCGCGGCCTGCGGGGAGTACCTCGCGGAGCGGGCCGGGACGGTGAACATCTCCGTCGAGGCGATGATGCTGGGCGGGGCGTTCGGCGCGGTCGCCGGCGCGTCCGTGACCGGCAGCGCCTCGTCGGGGCTCGTCGTCGGGATGCTGGTCGGCCTGTTCATCGGGTTCGTGCACGGCAACCTGTCGCACCGCGCCGCGGTGAACACGTTCGTGGTCGGCCTCGTCCTCAACACGCTGGTGCTGGGGCTGACCAGCTACCTGATCGTCACCGGGACGTTCACCGGCCACCAGGTGTGGCAGGTGAGCGTGCCGGTGCTGCGCGACATCCCGATCGTCGGGCAGGTGCTGTTCGTCGAGCGGTGGCCGGTCTACCTGCTGATCGGCGTGATCCCGCTGACGTGGTGGCTGGTCGAGCGCAGCCGCTGGGGCCTGGAGCTGCGGGCGGTCGGCGAGGATCCGCAGGCCGCGGACGTGACCGGCATCGACGTGAACGCGCGGCGCCGCCAGGCGCTGCTGTGGTGCGGGCTGCTGGCCGGGCTCGGCGGCGCCTACCTGGCGGTGGGCGAGGTCGGCTCGTTCAGCCAGAACATGACCGCGGGCCGCGGGTTCATCGTGATCGCCGCGGTGATCTTCGGGGCGTGGCGGCTGGGCCGCACGCTGCTCGGCTGCGCGCTGTTCGGCCTCGCCGACGCGATGCGGCTGGCGCTGCCCGCGCTGGGCGTCTCGCTGAACTCCCAGCTGCTGATCGTCGCCCCCTACCTGCTGGCGCTGGTGGCCATGCTGCTGTTCGCCGCCAAGGACCGCGAGCCGCGGGCCCTGGGCAAGGCGTTCCAGCGGGGCACGGCGTGACGGGGTACGGCGTGACCTGTAAGAGCAAGCGGGCCCGGGGAACTCCGGCCCGGACGAATCCGAGGAGGACCTTGTGACCGGACTGACCGCCGCGCGCTGGACGCACGTCGCGCTGCCCAGCGGCGACCTGGACAAGTCGATCGACTTCTACACCGAGCTCACCCCGCTGGTGGTGGTCGAGCGCTTCAAGGACGCGGACGGCGAGAGCGCCTGGCTGTCCAACGAGGGGCAGGTGGAGACGCCGTTCGTGCTGGTGCTGGTGTCGTTCAACAAGGACAAGGGCAACCAGCTGGGCCTGCTGCACCCGTTCGCCCACATCGGCATCGAGGTGCCCAACCGCTCCGACGTGGACGAGCTGGCCGAGCGCGCCCGCGAGCTGGGCTGCCTGCACTGGGAGCCGCGCGACATGCCGGACCCGGTGGGCTACATCTGCGCGCTGAAGGACCCGGACGGCAACGTCATCGAGATCTCCCACGACCAGAAGGTGTTCGACACCGTCAGGGCCAAGTGGGGGCGATCCTGACCGGGCGGCCGGGGCCCGCGGAACCGGGGGCCGCCGCGCGGGTCGAGGAGCGGACCCGCGCGGCGGTGCTGCGGTACCTCGCGGCCCTCAACCGCCATGACGCCGACGCCGTCGCCGCGTGCGTGGCCGAGGGCTTCGTCAGCGAGCACACCGCGGCGGCGGGGCGGGGCGTCGTCGGCCGCGCGGCGTACCGGGAGCGGCTGGACGGCTTCCTGGCCGACTTCGCCGACCTGAAGTACGTCATGGAGGACCTGGTCGTCCGGGACGTGCGGGCGGTGCTGGCGTACTCGATGTCGTTCCGGCTCGTCTCGGCCGGATACGCGCCGGTGCGGGTCCGCGGCGTGTTCCGGCTGTGGGTGGACGCGGAGGGCCTGGTGGCGCGCCGCGTCGACTACTGGGACGGGTCCGACGTGGCGCAGCAGCTCGCCGCCGCTCCCAAAGCGGACGCCTGACCGCCCGCCGCCGAGCCGCCCGGCCGCCACCCGGCCGCGCCAGGCGGCGGCACGGTGCTGCCCGGATCATGGCGTGTCGCATTGTGAGATACCGTCTCTTATTGCTTGACAGCTATCCATCTCGCATCGAAAGATGACGTTGTGCATGTTGTGATGACTTCGCAGGGCCTCGGCCGGATCGAGGACGGCGCGATCGCCGTGCTCGACACCCCCTACGCCGACGCGGGCGCCCTCATCGAGGCGACCGGCTCGCTGGACGCCCTCGCCGCGGCCGAGGTCGTCCGGCGGATCCCGCTCGACGAGGCCACCGGGGACGACGCCGGGCCGCTGCTCGCGCCCATCCGCCCCCGCGCCCTGTGGGGCATCGGCATGAACTACCACTCGAAGGCGCGGCTGACCGGGCGCGACGCCCCGGCCGAGCCGGTGCTCTACCTGGCCGCGCCGTCGTCGGTGAGCGGGCCCGGCGCCGGCGTCCGGCTGCCGGCCGAGCAGACCGCCGAGATGGACTACGAGGCCGAGATCGCCGTCGTGATCGGCCGCACCCTCGACCACGCCGCCGAGGCCGACGCCTGGGCGGCCGTCGCCGCCGTGACCGCGGCCAACGACATGACCTGCCGCGACGTCATGAAGCGCACCGGGTGGCCCGTCCTGGCCAAGAGCTTCCCCGGCTTCACCCCGCTGGGCGCGTCGCTGCTGAGCCGGGACCGGGTCGCCGGCCCGGACGCGATCGGCGTCCGCTCCTGGGTCCGCGGCGAGCAGCGCCAGGACTCCAGCAGCGCCGACATGATCTTCCCGATCCCCGAGCTGCTGGCCCGGATCTCCCGGTACGCCGTCCTGCACCCCGGTGACGTCGTGCTGACCGGCACGCCCGCCGGGACCGGCCAGGACCGCGGCGACTTCCTGCGGCCCGGCGACACGATCCGCGTCGAGATCGACGGCGTCCTGCCGCTCACCACCCGGGTCCGGACGTGACCCCGCGCTCCGCGCCGCCCCGCCCGGGACGGCGCACCCGCCTTTCCCTCACCACCCGCACAGAACAGGGAGAACCTCGATGACCGAAGACAAGAAGCCCCGCTACGATCGCGTGCTCAAGGGCGGGACGGTCATCGATCCCGCGTCCGGCACGAACGCCGTGCTCGACGTCGCCGTCAACGGCACCACGATCGCGGCCGTCGGCGAGGGGCTCGCCGCGGAGGCGTCGGAGGTCATCGACTGCACCGGGCGCTGGGTGCTGCCCGGCCTGGTCGAGGGGCACACCCACATCTTCCAGTACGTGTCCGCGGTCGGCGCGCCCGCCGACGAGGCGCACCTGCGCCGCGGCGTCGTCGCCGCCGCGGACGCCGGCACGGCCGGCGCCTCCACGTTCGCCGCGTTCCGCAAGCTCGTGGTCGAGCCGTCCCCGATGCGGATCGTGAACTTCCTGAACGTGTCGGTGCTCGGCCTCATCGACTTCCGCTTCGGCGAGCTGATGAACCCCGACACGCTCGTCCCGGACGACGCGCTGGCCACCGCCGCCGAGAACCCCGACGTGGTGCGCGGCTTCAAGATCCGGCTGTCCGAGGACGTGGTCGGCGAGAACTGGCAGATGCTGCTGAAGAAGTCCCTCGACCTCGCCGAGCAGGCGGGCCTGCCGCTGATGGTGCACATCGGCGAGACGTCCGAGCCGCTCCCGGTCGTGCTGGACCACCTCCGCCCCGGTGACGTCGTCGCGCACTGCTACACGGGCAAGGAGCACGGGATCCTGGACGGCGACGCCGTGCAGCCGGCGGTGCTCGCGGCCCGCGAGCGCGGCGTCCTGTTCGACTCGGCGCACGGCAAGAGCAACCTCAGCTTCGAGGTCGCGCGGCCCGCGATCGAGAAGGGCTTCTACCCCGACGTCCTCAGCTCCGACACCAGCGCCCGCAACTGGCGCGGCCCGGTGTTCGACCTGCTGACCAGCATGTCGAAGCTCGTCGCGCTGGGCCTCCCGCTCACCGAGGCGGTCGCCCGCGCAACCGTGCGCCCGGCGCAGCTCCTCGGCCTGGAGGCCGAGGGCTACGGGCGCCTGGAGGCCGGCGGCCCCGCCCACGTCACCGTGGTCGAGGAGACCGACCCGGTCGCCCTGCCGGACGCCGCCGGCAACTCCATCACCGCGCCCCTCCTGCAGCCCGCGCTGGTCCTGCACGACGGTGCCGAGGTCGAGACCGTCCCGTGGCGCGGCCTATGACGGCTTCACAGGGTTCGCCGCGGGCCCGGCTGCGGGCGGCGCTGAAGGCGGGCACCCGGGTCACCGGGACCTTCGTCAAGCTGCCCGCGCCGGACGTGGTGGAGGTCTGCGGCCTCGCCGGCTTCGACTTCGTCGTCGTCGACCTGGAGCACTCCACGCTGACCGAGGCGGAGGCCATCGGGCTCGTCCGGCACGCCGAGCGCTGCGGGCTGCCGGCGCTCGTCCGGATCCCGGAGGTCGACGCGCCGCTGATCTGCCGCCTGCTGGAGAACGGCGCCGCCGGGCTGCAGCTGTCCATGCTGGGCTCGGCGGCGCAGGCCCGCGCGCTCGTCCGGGCCACGCGGTTCGCGCCCGACGGGGCCCGGTCGGTCAGCCTCGCCAACCGGGCCGCCGGGTTCGGGCTGCGCTCGTCCGGCGGTCTGGCGGCGTTCCTGGCCGCCGAACGCGCCGACCCGCCGCTGCTCGTCGGCCAGATCGAGACCCCCTGGTGGCGGGGCGGCGACTCCTGGGACGCGGTGACCGGCGAACTGGACGTCGTCTTCGTCGGCGGCACCGACCTCGCGGTCAGCCTGGGCGCCGCCCCGGGCGGAGCCGAGCTGCGCGCGGCCGTCACCGAGATCCGGGAGGCCGCCGGACGGCAGGGCATCGCGTTCGGCGGCTGGGTCCCGTCCCCCGCCGCCGCGGACGGGCACGGGATGGCCGCCGCGCGCTACCTGGTGACGGGCTCTGACCTGCAGATTCTGGCCGCCGGACTGGAAGCGGCGGCCGGCCGAGAGGGGAACGCATGACCGACGAGGGCCGCAACGCCAAGCTCTACAACAGGGTGATCGGCTGGGCCGACATGCCGGAGACCGAGCTGCGCAAGGGGGTGCGGCGCCGGGTCTACTCCACCGACGAGGTGATGGTCGCCCACCACACCCTCGACGTCGGCATGGACCTCAACCCGCACAGCCACGACGACTTCGACCAGCTCGTCTACATCTCCGAGGGGCGCTGCAACTACTACGTCGAGGGCGTCCCGCACGAGATGACGGCCGGGACGTTCCTGCTGGTGCCCGCGGGAGCCGAGCACTACATCGAGCCGCTGGAAGAGCCGTGCGTCAACATCGACATCTTCGTGCCGCCCCGCGCGGACTTCGCGAAGTCGCTGACCTACCTGGACGACCTCTCCTGAGAGGTTCGCCCGCGGCGCGCCGCCCCCGCGAGACCCCGGCAGGGGGCGGTGCGCCGCGACTCCGTGGTCCCGCCCATCCGGCGGAGTGTCAGCCGGCGGCCTCGGCGTGCGGTACGCCGTTGTTGCCGAGCCGCTGCGACAGGTCCCGGGTGATCTCCAGCAGCGCCTCGGCCATCGGCGAGTCGGCCTGGCGCGGGACGTCCACCGAGGTGCCGACGATCGCCATCGTGGCGATGATCGCGTCCCCCTCGAAGACGGGCGCGGCGATGGTGTGCAGGCCGTTCTCGGACGGCGAGTTGACCGACAGCCCGTGCTCGCGGATCCAGTCGAGCTCCGCGCGCAGCTCCGGGGCGCGGCGCAGCAGCTTGCCCAGCGCCGGCACCTGGTCGGGCGGGAGATACGCGCAGAACACCCGGCCCTGCGCGGAGGTCGCCAGGTCGAGCCGCGACCCGACGCGGACGCTGATGCGGATCAGGTGGTCGGTGTTGTCGGCCGAGCGCACGACCGTGGGGGACTCGCCGTCCCAGATGCTCAGCACGACGGTCTGCCCGGCGAGCTGGACGAGCCGGTCCATGTACGGTTCGGCGGCGGTCACGATCGGCAGCGCGGCGCGGGCCGCGGCGGCGAGCGTGAGCACCTGCGGGCCGAGGGAGTACAGCGCGGTGCGGTCGTCGTACCGGAGCAGGTTCGCGGCCCGGAGCGCCTTGGTGTACCGGTGCGCGGTCGCCTTGCTGGCGCCGAGCCGGGCGGTGATCTCGTTCAGGCTCAGATGCGGCCGGCTCACCGTGAACGAGTCCAGGATCAGCGCGGCGCGCTGCACCGTCTGGATCGAAGAGGAGCTCTCGGCCGTGGTGTCTCGTGCGGTCCTCGTCGCCATCCGTTCCTCGCTTCTGCCCGGGCCACCGGCCGCTTCGTGTGCCGTGCGGCGGCTCCGTGGCGGCATGACACGCCATCTCATCACGAGCGAGAGCGGCATGGCGGGTCATTCGCAACACCAATGGGTAAAGCGCCCAGCACGTAACGTAGTAGTAGCTTTACCGCACGCCATCTCTCACTGCGAGACGCAATCATGATGAACGTGACGCTCCTAGTCAAGCCGGTTGCGATCCATCCGTACAGCCCCTTGACATGACGAGCGAGACTGGTGAAGTCTGTACACGATGCGAGATGGTATCTCGAATTGTTGAACGATGCTGCTGACGAAGCGGCGTGGAAGGGGGTGGAGCCCGATGCCCGGACCGGATGGCACGGGACTTCCGGGGCGGCTGGTCGTCGAGGACTGGGACGCGCTGACTTTCCGCGTGAATCGGGTCGCGTACCGCTCGGAAGAGGTCTTCCAGGCGGAGCGCGACCGGATATGGGCGCGCACATGGCTGTACCTGGGCCATGAGACGGAAGTCGCCACGCCCAACGACTTCAAGACGCGAACGCTCGGCGGCCGGCCGCTGATCTTCTGCCGGGACGCCGACGGCGACATCCAGGCGTGGCTCAACTCCTGCCCGCACCGCGGCACCATCCTGTGCCGCGAGCGCGAGGGATCCACCAAGCTGTTCCAGTGCTTCTACCACGCGTGGACGTTCCGCAACAGCGGTGACGTGGCCGCCATCCCCGGCAAGGACGCCTACGAGGCCGCCGGCGAGGGCTTCCTCGACTCGATGCGGCTGCGCGCCGTCCCCCGGCTGGAGAGCCACGAGGGCTTCGTGTTCGTCTCGTTCGACCCGGACGTCCCGCCGCTGCTGGAGTACCTCGGCGACGCCGCGGACTACATGACGATGATCTCCCAGCAGCACGAGGCCGGCATGGAGGTCCTGCCCGGCACGCAGATGTACGGGGTGCGCGGCAACTGGAAGCTCGGCGTCGAGAACGCCATGGACGGCTACCACTTCTCGCCCACGCACAACACCTTCGTCGGCTACCTGCGCGAGACCGGCTTCGCCGTCACCGACGACGACCAGTACGCCTACAACCTCGGCAACGGCCACAGCCTGCTCGTCCTCACCGGGCACGGCGGCCGCATCAGCATGCTGTGGGAGCCGCGCTTCGGCGAGGACGAGAAGGTCCGCACCGAGGCGCACCGCGCCGAGATGGACCGCCGCCTCGGCCCCGAGCGCGCCCGCTACGTCGCCGACGAGAGCCACATCCTGTTCGTCTGGCCGAACCTGCTGCTGTTCGACCTCGAAGGGCTGTCGATCCGCCAGCTCGAACCGGTCGCGGCCGACCGCACCGACGTCCGCGCCTGGCAGCTCGCCCCGCGCGGCGAGGACGCCGACACCCGCGCGCTGCGGATGAAGACGATGGTCAGCTTCGTCGGCCCCGGCGGGCTCGCCACGCCCGACGACATCGAGGCGTACGAGGCGGTCCAGCGGGGCATCGAGGCCACCGCCGCCGACACCCGCCCCGGGATGGACTACAGCGACATGTCCCGCGGCATGGTCGACGAGGTCAAGGGCGTCCAGGGCCGCTCCATCGACGAGGGCGCGATGCGCGGCTTCTGGCGGCACTGGGTCGACGCGCTCGGCGTCGAGGACGGCCTGGCGGTCAGCGGAGACCGTCCCGAGCGCTTCCTTGAGGGGAGGAACGTGCGATGACGGCACTCATCGGCGGCCGCGAGATCACCCGCGCCGACGTGGAGGACTTCCTCTACGACGAGGCGGAGATCCTGGACGCCTGGAAGTACGACGACTGGCTCGCCCTGTTCGAGCCCGGCGCCCGGTTCGAGGTGCCCGCCACCGACTGGAAGGGCGAGTCGTTCTTCGAGTCCGGCTCGTTCGTCACCGACGACTGGGACCTGTTGCGCGCCCGCGTCAAGCGGCTCAAGTCGCGCAAGGCGCACGCGGAGAACCCGCCGTCGCGCACGCACCGGATGATCTCCAATGTGCGGCTGCGCGAGGCCGACGAGCCGGGCCTGCTCCGGGTCACGGCGTCCTTCATCGTCCACCGGGCCCGCGACGGGGAGTTCGACGCCTACGTGGGGCGGTACGACCACCTGCTCGTCCCGGGCGACGAGGGCCTGCGCTTCCGGCGGCGCCGGGCGGTCCTCGGCCACGAACACCTGACCGCCGGCGCCCGGCTGAGCTTCATCCTCTGAGGAAACCCTGATGATCCAACACAACCTCGCGTTCCGGTTCCGCGAGGACGCGCCGGCGGAGGCCGTCGAGTCCATCCTCGCGGAGCTGCGCACGTTCCCGAAGCGCTACCCGGCCATGCGCGACTTTTCGCTCGGGCCCAACATCAGCACCCGCAGCGACAGGTACACCCACGCCTTCTCGGTGAAGTTCGACACCCGGGCGGACCTGAACGCCTACCTGGAGAGCGAGTCGCACGAGCGGTTCGTCCGGGAGCGGTGGCGCCCGATCATGGACGACCACATCATCGTCACCTACGAGATCCCGGCCAAGCCGGGGCGGCCGCGCGGCCCGTACGGGATGGAGTACGCCCGCATCGAGGTCCCCGACATGGACCGCACGATCGACTTCCTCCAGTACCACGTGGGCCTCCAGCTCGAACAGCGCACCGACGAGTACGCCTACCTGCGGACCGACATCGAGCACCACTCGATCGAGCTGATCAGCGCGCCCCAGCATGAGGTGGGGCACACCGTCGCGATCGGCTACAGCGTCGAGAGCGACGAGGTCCTCGCCGACCTGCGCAAGCGGGTCGCCGACGCCGGCCACGAGATCCTCGAACTGCAGGACCGGCAGAAGGACCTGTGCGCGGACGGCTTCGCGGTGCGCGACCCCGACGGGCTGATCGTGGAGCTGTTCACCGGCTTCCTGGAGTACGCCGAGCCGCCGGTCACGGACCTGCGCCCGGTCGACCTCGTCCACCCGTTCATCGCGACGACGAAGTACGAGGAGTCGCTGGAGTTCTACACCAAGGTGCTGGGCTTCCTGCCGTCGGACGAGATCGTCGGCTCCACCACGTTCCTGCGCTGCGAGGACCGCTACCACCACAGCCTCGCGCTGCAGAACAACAAGGAGCACTACGTCGCGCACCTGTGCTTCGCGACGAAGAGCCTCGACCACGTCATGCGCTTCCGGGCCCGCGCCCTGTACAAGGGCGAGCCGATCGCGTCGGACCTGGTGAACCACTCGGCGTCGACGTCCATCGCGTTCTACATGCACGAGCCGCTGCACGGCCCCCGCTACGAGCTGTGCGACCGGCACCGCGTGTTCACGCCGGAGGAGCACGAGACGCACCGCCCCCGCCGGATGCCGCCGGACCCGCGCAACATCGACGTGTGGCGCCCGGCCGCCGACGACTGGGGCCGTTTCTGAGCAGGGCACCGGAGGACGCGGACATCGTCCGCGCCCTCCAGGTCCTGGCCGACGTCCCGTCCCCGTACGGGCACGAAGCCGCCGCCGCCGTGCGCCTAGCCTCCTGGTGCACGGCGCGGTGGCCCTGGATCGACTGGGACGTCCAGCGGTACGGCGGGGGCGGCGCCAACCTCCAGGCGGGCGATCCGCGCGGCGTGCTGCTCTACTCGCATCTGGACACGTCGCTCAGCGGCGACCCCGCCGAGGACCGCCCCATCACCGCCCGCGCGGACGCGCCGCCTTCGCTGAAGGTCACGGCGTCCGAGGTCTCGGGGTTCGGCCTGGGCGTGGCTAGGGCTCCTGCCGCCGCCGCTTTGATCGCTTTCGTCTCCGCCGCGTCCCGCGGCATACCCGCGCGCCTTCTCCTGGCCGGTTCAGGAACGCACCGGAGCATGCTGCGCGGCCACGGCGGAATCACTCGCTCGACCGGCCTCGACCACTACCTCGCCACAGAGCCGCGCCCGCCCGCCGCCATCGTCGCCAAGGGCGGCCCGCCGACGATCCTGTGGGAGGAGCCCGGCGCCCTCTATCTGCGCCTGCGCGTCGTCGGCCGGCACGGCGCCGTGCTCGCTCGCGAGTCGGCCGACCCGCCCGGCGGGGTCATCGCCCACGCGGGCCCGGTCATCGAGGCCGTCGAACGCTGGCGAGCGGCTTACGTCGCTTCCAATCAGGCCCCTGGCACCCAGGTCGGCCCGGCCGCCGGCATCGGCTCGCTCACGGCGGGCCGCCCCGACAAACCCGACCTCCTCCCGGCCCTGCTGGAGGCCGGTATCTACGTGGTGACGGTCCCCGAAGCCGACCCGCAGGTCATAGCGGGTGCGCTGCGAAGCGAGGTCGAGACCGCCTGCGCGAACGGTCCCCTGGCCACCTGCACGATCGAAGTGGACGTGGACGAGATCCACCCCGCCGCCGCGACCCCCGCCAACGCCTGGATCGTCCGTACCGCCCGCACGGCCTGGCAGAAGGAGTTCGGCGCCGCCCCACCCCCGATCACCGGCTGGACCGGCTCCACGGACGGGGTAGCGCTCAGAGCCCACGGCATCGACACCGTCCGCCTCGGCCCCGCTTCCCGCCCGTCCGCCGAAGATCCCCGTTGCGACGTCCTGGACCTCGCATCCCTGGCCGCCTACGCCCGCCTCTACGCCCACCTGCTGTCCTGAGGGCTTCCTGACGACGGGCTCCGACCTGCCCGTGCCGTAGTCGGGCACTTGCTGCGCTTGACCCACCGCATCATCGGGCCTGCGGACGTCTCTAATTATTCCTTGACACGAATATTCGTTGACGAGAATACTTCGCCACATGGACGACCTCCTGGCCGCACTGGCCGATCCCGCCCGCTGGCGCCTCGTGTGCCTGCTGGCCGAGCGCCCGCGCTCGGTCGGGGTCCTCGCGCGGCTGGCCGGGGCGCGCCAGCCGCAGACGACCAAGCACCTGCAGACGCTGGAGCGGGCCGGCGTGGTGACGTCCCAGCGCACCGGCCAGCGCCGCATCTACGCGTTGCGGCCGGGCCCGCTGCGGGAGCTCGCGGCCGAGCTCGGGCGGCTCGCCGACACCGCCGACGAGGCCGGCGGCTCCCGCGAGACCTTCGACCGGTACGGGCTCAGCCTCGGTGCGGAGCGGCTCGCCGCGCAGCGGCCGGGGTGGGCCGACGACCGCGCCTTCCGGTTCTCCCGGTCACTGGCGGGGCGCCCCGCGCAGGTGTGGCGCCACCTGACCGATGCCGGGCTGCTGGCCCGGTGGTGGACGCCCGACGACCTGCGCGTCTCCGAGCTCGTCTTCGAGGCGCGGCCGGGCGGGCGGATCGTCCAGGAGTACCGCGACGCCGAGGACGTCGACGGCTCCGATCCGGTCGCGGGCCGCGCGGAGGGGGTCGTCGAGGACGTCCGCCCCGCCGAGCGCCTGGCCTACCGGCTCAGCCCCCTCCTCCCCGCGGGCGGTCCCGCCTTCACCTCCCGCGTCGACATCGGCCTCCGGCCGGACGGGGACGGCACCGAGCTGCACGTCCATTACCGGATCACCGACAGCACGGTCGATTCCGCGGACTTCGTCGCGGGCATCGAGATCGGCTTCGGGCAGAGCCTCGACCGGCTCGTGGCCGCGATCGCCGCGGAAGCGCCCGGCGCTAGCACTTCAACCACACAAGGAGAACGAGATGAGCGAGACGACTGACGGCCGCAGGGTGACCGCCAACATGAGCCTCAGCCTCGACGGGCGCATCCACGGCGCCGGCGGGCCGGGCGACTTCGGGGCGTTCGTCCCGTACGTGAGCACTGAGGTCGCCAGGGACCACATGAGGCGGCTGCACAAGGACGCGACGACGGCGGTCCTCGGCCGGGGCAACGCCGAGGGGTTCATGGGGTACTGGGGCCCGCTCGCCGCGGACGACGACGCCGACCCGCGCGACCGCGGGTACGCGCAGTGGCTGACCTCGACGGAGAAGGTGGTCTTCTCGACCACCCTGACCGAGGCGCCCTGGGAGCGCACCCGCCTGGTGAACGCGCCCGCCGCGGAGGTCGTCGCCGAGCTGAAGGGCACCGGGAAGGGCGAGATCCTCGTCAACACCAGTGCCAGCATCATCCGGCCGCTGCTGGCGGCGGACATGATCGACCGGCTGTACCTGATGATCTTCCCGGAGATCGCGGGCGGCGGGCAGCGCCTCTTCGAGGACGGCCTGCCCGCCACGCGGTGGACGCTGTCCTTCCAGGAGACCGGCAAGCTGGGCGAGATGGCCCTCGTCTACGACCGGGCCCGCTGATCCCGCCCCGGCCGGGAGGTCGTGGCCCCGTTCACACCGCTCTTGGAACGGGGCCACGGGCTCAGGGGGCGGCCGGTCAGAGGCCCCAGGACTCGTTGGGGACGACCGCGTCCGCGATCTTGAAGCGGCCGCCGGGCAGCGGCTCGCCGGCGTTCTCGATGACGCTCTTGCCGAAGCCGGGCACGAGCGGGCGGCCGACGTCGCGGCGCAGCCAGAGCCGCAGCAGGTGGCGGCGCCGCTCGGGCTCGGGGTAGTCGACGTACTCGGTGCGCGAGTGGAGCGCCGCGTAGTTCAGGAGCCACTGGACGTCGCCGGGCTGGAAGTCCATGTCCAGCGGGAGGCCGGGCTCCTGCGCGATCTCGTCGAAAATGTGCAGCAGCTCGATCTGCGCCTCGGTCAGCCGCGGCACCTCCGGGTACTCCTGCGCCGTGAAGATCATCTGGGCCCCGGCGTAGGTGCTGAAGATGCCGTCCACGTAGCTGCAGATCGGCGACTCGTAGGTGTCGGCCGGGGCGTCGGGGTCCTGCCGGCGCCAGTCCCAGTGCCAGGGCTCGAACAGCAGCGGCGCGAGGTCCGGGCGGCGGCGCAGGATCTCGTTGTAGATCGTGGTGCCGCTGACCAGGCTGCTCGCGCCGCCCTCGCGGGCGCCGCGCAGGCACATCAGGGCGACGACGTCGGAGCTGTCGGAGTGGAACGGCAGCCGGTCCCGGACCCGCGACGGCAGCGCGGTCGGGTCGTCCATGGTCTTGTTCGAGGTGGCGATGACGTGGTCGAGGACGTCGCCGTACTGGTTCTGCGGCATGGGCGCGCCGAGGTGCAGGCCCATCAGGTAGAAGATCGCCCCGGCGACCGCGTCGCCGTACTCCTCCGTGCGGAGCCCGCGGACGAGGATGAACCCGCGGCCCGAGTCCATCTGCTGGGCGCACTCCTCGATGAGGCCGGCGGCGGCGTCCAGCGGGTAGTCGGCGGCCGTGACGGTGCGCAGGTCGGGGTCGTCGGCGACGAAGCGCCGGCCGACGGCCTCCAGCTCGTCCCGCTCGGCGTCGGACAGGTGGTAGATCCACTCGGTGGAGCCGGCCAGCTCGTCGCCGCGCCAGGCGGACGGACCGGAGATCGGGGACAGGTCAATGGTCGTGGACATGATGCCTCGCACTTCAGAAGGAGGGCAGGACCGCGGACGGGACGCCGCGGCCCGGAGAGACAGGGCGGCGGACGTCGCGGATTAGAAGGGCGTCTGCACGATGCCCGCGGCGGTGCCGGGGCGCATGCCGGTGCGCGGCGGACGCACGCGCAGCGGCTCGGAGTAGGCGCGCACAGCCGACCCAAGGCCCCGTGAGGCGACTCGGCTCATGGCGTGCTCCCGACTGTGGAGGATCTCCCGCAAACCGTAGGCCAACCTCGCACATCCCGTCAACCGAGATGGCATCTCGTATTCCCGTCGTGAGTTGCGGCTCCGGAGACTGGGCCGAGGGCACCTGCATCCACTACAATCGAACATATGTTCAAGTGGGTACAGGAATGGTCCTCACCCGAACGACGCCGGCCGAACCTTCGACGTGCGGCGGACGTGCCGACGACAGCATCACCCGACGTCCTCGCAACCTCCATCGACGCGATCAGGAGCTCCCAGGCGCGGCAGCGCCCCATCGTCATGGTCACCTGCGCCGCGGACGGCCTGCCCTGGGTCTGCGTCCCGGACTGGGGCGAGCTGCGGGTGATCGAGGACCGGTGCCTGCGCGTCGCGATATGGCCTGACGACCCCACCGTGGACGACCTCGATCGCGGTGAGCCCGTCCTGCTGATCGTCACCGGCTCACCGGACGTCCACCTCATCCGCGCCACGGCCCGCCGCTTGGCCGACGCCGCCATGGTGTGGGCGCATTACGACCTGACCATCACGTCGGCCCGGATAGCCGACCGCGGCACCGCGCCCTACTCCGCCCAGCTCAGCCCCGACACCGCCGCCCGCAGAGAGATCCTGAACGGCACCGCCCCCCGCTAGCGCCGCCGAAGCGGCGCTCGGCCGCCCTCTCCATATGATCAACTTGCCCGTTTCGCGTGTGGCAAAGTGGGCGCGACCGAGATCTACGGTCTGCACGATGACCGCCGCGGAAGGGACGTCGATGCCGGACGTCACGGCTCTCCAGCCGGGAGATCCATCGCGACTGGGCCACTACGAGGTGGCCGGACGTCTCGGGGAGGGCGGCCAGGGCGTCGTCTATCTCGGGCGCGGCCCGGACGGCGAGCACGTGGCGATCAAGCTGCTGCGGACACGGCTCGGCCGCGACGGCAAGGCGCACCAGCGGTTCGTGCGGGAGGTGGCGGCCGCCGAACGCGTGGCGCCCTTCTGCACCGCGCGGGTGGTCACCGCCGACCTGCACGGCGAGACCCCGTACGTGGTCAGCGAGTACGTCGACGGCCCCTCGCTGCACGACCGGGTGCGCGACGAGGGCCCGCTCACCGGAACGGCCCTCGACCGGCTCGCGATCGTGACCGCGACCGCGCTGGCCGCCGTCCACGAAGCGGGCATCGTGCACCGGGACTTCAAGCCCGGCAACGTGCTGCTCGCCCCGGACGGCCCCCGGGTGATCGACTTCGGTATCGCCCGGGTCCTCGACGCCACCTCGACCCTCACCAGCCAGCTCGTCGGCACGCCCGCGTTCATGGCGCCGGAGCAGATCAACGGCGAGGAGACCGGCCCGGCCGGCGACATGTTCGCCTGGGCTGGCACGATCATCTACGCCGCCACGGGCCGCCCGCCGTTCGGGGGCGACACCGTCGCGGCCGTCATGAACCGGATCGTCCACCACGAGCCGGACCTCGGCGCCCTGACCGGCCCGCTGCGCGAGGTGGTCGCCGCCGCGCTGAACAAGGACCCCGCACAGCGCCCCACCCCCCGCGACGTCATCGACCACATGGTCAAGAGCCACGCCGCCCCGCCCGCGCCACCGGCGGCAGCTCCATCCGCACCTCCAGCGGCGGCCCCGCCCGCGCCACCGGCCGCCGCCCCGCACCAGTTCGCCGCCCAACCTCCGCCCATGCCCGCTCCGCCGCAGCGCCAGGGGCCGGTGCCATCGCGGCCGACCGCCGGGGTGGAGGCGATCGGACCGGCGCTGGGCGCCTTCGTGGCCCTGTACCTCCTGACCGCGCCCTTCGGGCTGGTCGCCATGGGCGATTACCGGGGGATCCTGGGCCACGGGACCGGATTTCCGATCCTGTCCGACCTGTTCGGCTATCTCCTGCCCGCGGCGCTGGCCGCGCCGCTCGGGGCGAAGTTCGGCCGCCGGTTCCCGAACGGGGCGGCGGGGGCAGCCCTCGGCCTGATCCTCATCGGAGTGATCCTGATCTTCCTGACGCCGTCCTACATGCTGCTGATGGTCGGCCGGGTCGTGTCCGGGCTGGGCGCGGGCGCGCTCGCCGCGCTGCTCGCGCTGCGGGTCGGTCATCTGCGGGGAGGGGCGGTCGCGGCGATGATCGGAGCCGGTGTGCTCGCCGTTCTCCTCGGCTTCCTCGCGGGCCCGGTACTGGCGGCGCCGTTCGGGTGGCGGCTGGTCTTCGTGGCGGCGTTGCCGCCGACCCTGCTGGCGCTGCTCGCGTCCGTCCTCGGCGGCCTCACGGCCACGCTCCAGACGGGCAACGCCCAGCACCATCCGCCGCCCCCGCGGTAGCCGGACGGGAAACCGCCGCCGCGCGGCGATGAATACGGCGGTCCCCCCTGGTCAACCTCCTGACTGGAGCAACCGATTCTCAGGAGATGACATGGGCCTCATCCATATCGAGATGTTCGCGACCCTCGACCTCGTCGGGCAGGCGCCCGGCGGACCCGACGAGGACCCGGAGGGGTTCCCGTTCGGCGGCTGGCAGGCGCCCCTGCTGGACGAGGTCTCCGGAGGGCAGGTCGGCGCCGCGTACCAGGGCACGGACGCCCTGCTGCTCGGCCGGCGGACGTACGACATCTTCGCCGCCTACTGGCCGCACCAGAAAGGCGGCGAGGACGGCGAGATCGCCGCGCTCTTCAACGGCATCCCGAAGTACGTGGCCTCCCGTGGAAAGCCCGACCTCCCGTGGGCCGACTCAACGCAGCTAGGCCCGGATCTGGCCGCCGCAGTGGACGAGATCCGTGAGCGGCACGAGAACATCAAGGTCGTCGGAAGCCTGAACCTGGTGCAGACCCTCCTGCGCGAGAAGCTCTTCGACCGCCTAGACCTCTGGGTGCACCCGATCGTCCTCGGCGTAGGGAAGAAGGTGTTCGACGAGGGCGCGGTCCCCGCGAACCTCACCCTCCTCGAACCCCCGGTCGCCAGCCCAACCGGCACCGTCTACCTGCGCTACGCCCTCGCCGAAGGCACCCCCGGCACGGGCGACATGAGCGCCCCCGATAGGGGTGTCGGCACCCAGGACTAAATCCGCCGGACGACTGGCGTCAACCGAAGGGGTGGTCTCAGGCCGTCCCCGATGCGGTCATGCGGATTTCGAAGGACGGTTAGCGGGCGGTGGCGGGGCCGTGGACGACCGCGCCACCGCTGACGCGGAAGGTGCTGGCGTGCAAGGGGCAGATCACGCGGGTGTCGGCGTCGTCGTCGGTGACGATGCGGCCCTGGTGAAGGGCACCGGACCAATAGCTGGGGTCCATCGCGTGAGGGTCAGCGGTCCAGGTCGTTCCGCTTCACGCTCGCGACGAGTTCGGCGAAGGCCGTGGAGGTCAGGGTGAGGTGGCCCACCTCGGGGGCTTTGGAGTCCCGGATGCCGAACTCGCGGGCCAGGCGCGCCACCTCGACGCAGTCCGCCTGGCCAGAATTGGCGCTGTACCGGGACTTTCTCCACTGGATCACTGGTGAGCCTCGATCATCTCTTGGAGTCTGGCGCGGGTGGCCTCAGGAGTGAGTGCGCGCCCGCTGGTTCGGTCAAACGCGACATTCAGCCTACGCAGGTCCTCGATCTCAGTCACGAGCCTTCCGCGAGCCGGGGTTTCGATGAATCCGACTTCGCGTGCCGATGTGGTGAAGAGGTAGAAATCTCCCGCTAGACCGACCTGGAGTCCGACTGCTGCGGGTACCAGGCGGAGGGTTACGTTCGGGAGGTCTGCCACCTCCGCGATCCTGTCGAGCTGGCCCGGCAGTATGTGGGGCGGGATGACTGTCAGGGCGAGTTCCGAGAGCAGTATCGAGACATAGGGCGGCCCCTTTCGGGTGAGTACCACTTGCCTCTCCATCCGGCGTCTGACGTGGTCGTCCACCTCTGATTCGCCCGCGAGGGTGAATGCCTCACGGGCGTACTCGGGTGTCTGGAGGAGGCCCGGCAGGAACGCCACTCCGTTGATGCGGATCACGTCGGCCAGTGACTCGTACTCGACGAACGCGAGGAACTGCGCCGGGGCCTGCATGGTCTTGGCGTAGTGGCGGAGGGCTTCCAGGAGTCCGCCTGTCTTCCACTCAAGGTCGAGGACCCGGAGTGCTTCGACGGGTGGGTGGTTCCTCCCGGCCTCCCAATTCGAGACCGTCTTGTGGTCGGCCGCTACGAGCCGTCCGACATCGGCTTGGGACTGGCGGTGCTGCTGACGGAGTTTCCGCAGCATGTAGGCCAGAAGTGACCAGAGTCCGTCCATCGGGTTGATCGACTCAGCGGTGCTGGCCATGACTCCTCCGTGACTCTCGAAGCGCTCCCGAGACAAAGCAAAGGTAACAGTGAGTGTGTGAGCCTGTGCGGAGAGCAAAAAGATCGTAGCGGAGGCGGCAAAGATGGCGACACCCAGCGCACAGGGCGCCCTTGACGTGACCTTCCTTGCGGCCAAGACCGCCGTGGGGGAGGTGCGGATGCTCGTCGAACTGCGGCTGGCCGACTGGGGATTGTCCAAGCTCACCGACGATGTCTCGTTGATCGCCAGTGAGCTTGTCACCAACGCGGTCTTGCACGTCCCAGACGGAAAGGTCCGGGTAACGCTCACGCGGGAACTGAACGCGGTGCTGCTGTCGGTATGGGACCGCTCGGATGCACGGCCGGTCCGCAAGCGTGGGCTGGAGGTGATGGCGGGTGACCTCGCTCCAGACGCCATGTCGCTCGACCCGGGCCATGGCGACGGCCTGGGTGGGCGGGGCCTGCCGATCGTAGAGGCGTTGTCGTTGGAGTGCGGTGTCACAACGACGGAGCCATGCGGGAAATGGGTGTGGGCGAGGGTCGGCGCGTGAGCCGTGAGAAGAGGCAGATGGTTCGCGGGCTGTGTCAGGCCGTGGGCCGGTGGCGGCCGGTGCTTCGGTGGCGGACGCGTTGTGGGCACGATGTCGCGGTGCGGCATCTGGATCTGCTGGCCGTCGCACTCAAAGCGCGCGGCTGGCGATATGTCCGGCTTTATGGAAGTGGAGAATTCGCGGTTCCGGTCCCCCTGTTGTGGGTGTACGCCAGCGGCGTGACGGACGACGCCGGAGCATTGGTGAGCGTCCTGGCGACGTCCGGAGGCGCGTGGGGCTACCACGACGCCCGGTGGGGCCGGTACGGCTTCCTGGCCCCCTGCGGTGATGCAAAAGCCGCGGCGGAACGTGTAGACCGTTTTCTCAAGCAGCGGCTGTTCCCTGGCACATGGTGACCGCGACTCCGATGATCAATAGAAAGGGAAAGGCGCGATGGGGAAGCATAAGAAGGAAGTGGACTGCTCATCCTGCAGCGGTAACGGTGGCAGCTGGGTATCCGACGACGGAAACAGGGTGTGGAGGCGGTGTGCCATGTGCAACGGGACAGGAAAGCAGTGAACGTCCACGACGCCATCGCGTCCGTGCCCAGGGCACCGTTCATCCCGGAGGAGATCTTCGTGCGGGACGAGGCGGGATGGCTGGTGTCGTTGCGTCGCGCCGACGATCCGGACCGGTGGCGGGAGCAGGTAGAGGCGGATGCTCCGGTCGTGACGCGGGTGGAGCCCGATCCGTCGCTGCCCGCCGGGATATGCGACCCGGAGACGGGCAAGGGAATGATCTCCACCAGTTCCAGCAGCGCTCCGTCAATCATGGCCCACCTCATCGAGGTCATGGAGCTGGAGGCCGGCATGCGGGTCTTAGAGATCGGTACCGGCACGGGCTACAACGCCGCCGTCCTCGCAAAGCTGGTCGGCGCGGGGAACGTTGTCAGCACGGAGCTGGATCCTGTGGCCGCCTCCCAGGCCCGCAAAGCTCTTACATCGGTGGGTCTCCCAGTGGAGGTGGTCACGAGGGACGGGGAAGGGGGGTTCCCGCCCGGTGCGCCGTTCGACCGGATCATCGTGACGGCGTCCGCTCACACCATCCCCTACGCATGGGTCCGTCAGACTCGGCCTGGTGGACTGATCGTCGTACCGCTGGCACCAACGGTTCATCCGGACTGGCCTCTCGCGGTACTCCGCGTCCAAGATTCGGGGACGGCGCAGGGACGATGCGTCGGTTCCGCACCCTTCATGCCCCTCCGTGCCCAGCAGGTGAGCGCCCAGAGCGTCCAGGCCGCAGAGGAACGCTGGCAGGCCGCCGGAAAAGCAGATCTGTCCAGGTACGGCCTCACCGTGACTCCCGAGGGCCAGTACACCTGGCTGGATTCGCCCGGTAACCCGCTCGCCGTCACCCCTGGGTGACGCGAAGGTGCAGGCCGGATGCCGCTCCCGAGGCTTCCCGCTTGGTGTGCGGGGTCGCTGCCTGGCGCAGGTTTGCTGGCCGTGTGATGCGTGGTGAGTAAGACCCTGATCTGATCCGTCCTAGCTCTGTGTGAGCCCTCGGCCCGATGGGGTTGAGGGCTTATCGCTGCGCGTTGAGCGTTCTGGCCTGGAGGGTGGTGGCCGGGTGCGGCGAAGCGGCCGTGGGAGGACAGGCGGCGCGGAACAATCGGTGTGGGACGGGGTTTCGCGGGCGCTGCGGGAGGCGTGATGAGCAGTGGGGGCGGCTCGTCACCCGGTGAGGTGGGGCGGGACGCGGCGCGGCCGGGCGGGCTGATTGAAGCGGCTGGTGCCGGGGCGATGGCCGCCGGTGGCGACATCATCGGCTCGTCCACGCATGTCGGTGATGTGTACCGGGCGGCACCGCTGCCGCGTCCCGAAGATGTGGATCCGCCGCCTCGGGTGCCGCCCGCCCTGCCGTTGCACACGGCGACGTTCGTCGGGCGGGACGAGAAGCTGGCCGAGCTGGAAGATGCGCTGGAAGCCCCCGGCGGGGCGGTCGTGCAGGCGGTCCACGGGCTGGGCGGTGTCGGCAAGAGCGCGCTGGCCGCGCAGTGGGCGCATCGGCACGCCGATGAGCATGACCTGACGTGGTGGATCACCGCCGACTCGGCTGCGGGCGTCACCGCGGGGCTGGCCGACCTCGCTGGGATGCTGGTGCCCGAGATGACCCGCGGCGCGCCGGCGGCGGTGGGGTTGGAGGACCGGGCGGACTGGGCGCGGCGGTGGCTGGCCGCGCACACCGGCTGGCTGGTGGTGCTCGACAACGTCACTCACCCCGCCGATGTGGCAGAGCTGGTGACCGGCGCTCCGGGAGGCCGGTTCCTGATCACCAGTCGGCTGCGGGAGGGGTGGTACGACCTCGTCCCGGCGTTGATCGAGCTGGACGTGCTCAGTGCGTCCGAAGCGGAGGAGTTGCTGGCCCGCATCCTCACCACGGGTCGTCCCGCCGACCTGACCGGTGCCGCCGAACTGTGCGCCGAGCTTGGCCACCTTCCGCTGGCCGTCAAGCAGGCGGGCGCCTACATGCGCCAGACGCACCTGTCCCCCGTCGCCTATCTGGAGCTGCTGCGGGCGGAACCGGCGGTGATGTACGACCAGGCGGCCCGCGGCGCTGACGGTGAACGCACCATCGCCCGGATCTGGCGCCTCACCCTCGACCACCTCGCCGCCGACGGGTCGCTGGCCGGAGACGTGCTGCGCGTCCTGGCGTGGTGGGCGCCCGAGGGCATACCGCGCGGCCTGCTCGCCCCGCTCGGCGGCGCGGCGGAGCTCGCGACCGCGCTGGGCGACCTGTCCGCCTACAACATGATCAACCTGGACGCCGACACCGTCACCGTCCATCGACTGGTCCAAGCGGTCGCCCGCACTCCCGACCCGCGTCCGGTCCAGGACGACGGCGACCCCCACCGCCGCCCGGACGACATCGACCGAGCCCGCAGCCAGGCCACCGACCTGCTCAACCAGGCCATCCCGACCACGGTCGAGGATCCGGCACAGTGGCCGACCTGGCAGATCCTCGCCCCGCACGTCACCGCCCTGGTCGACCGCACCGGCCCCGACACCGACACGATCGCCATGGCGCGAGTGCTCAGCGGAACCGCGTGCTTTCTGCTCGGCCAAGGTGCACTGAACCGTGCGATCACCTACTTCCGGCGTGCCCTGGCCGGTCGCGAGCGGATGCTGGGCGGTGACCACCGCGACACCCTGGAGTCCCGCAGCAACCTCGCCTCCGCTTACCAGGCGGCCGGTGATCTGGGACGTGCGATCCCGCTGTTCGAGGCCGCCCTCACGGATTGCGAGCGCACGCTAGACAACGATCATCCCGACGTCCTCATGTTCCGCAACAACCTCGCTCTCGCCTACCAAGTGGCCGGTGACCTGCGACGTGCGGTCCCGTTGTACCGCCGGATCCTCGACGACTGCGAACGGCTGCTAGGGCTTGACCACCACCGCAGCCTGACCTATCGCAACAACCTCGCCTCCGCATACGAGGCGGCCGGTGATGTGGGGCGTGCGGTCAGGCTGTACGAGGTCACCTTGGCCGATCGGAGGCGGGTCCTGGGTGACGATCACCCCGACACGCTGGCGTCTCGCAACAATCTCGCTCATGCCTATGTGGTGGCCGGTGATGCGGGGCGTGCGATCTCGCTGTTGGAGGCTGCTCTCGCCGATTGCGAGCGGGTGCTGGGCGACGATCACCCCGACACCCTGGGGTCTCGCAACAATCTCGCTCATGCCTATGTGGTGGCCGGTGATGCGGGGCGTGCGATTCCCCTGTTCGAGGCCACCGTCACCGATCGCGGCCGGGTGCTGGGCGACGACCACCCCGACACCCTGGTGTCCCGCAACAATCTCGCCGCCGCCTACGAGGCGGCCGGTGACCTAGGACGTGCGGTGAGGCTCTACAAGTCCACCTTGGCCGATCGGGAGCGGGTCTGGGGTGACGATCATCCGGACACGTTGGTGTCCCGCAATAATCTCGCCAACGCCTACGTCCGAGCCGGCAACCTGGGGCGTGCGCTGCCGCTTTTCCAACAGGCCCTCGCCGACTCCGAGCGGGTTCTCGGGGCCGACCACCCGAGCACCGAGAGGGTGCGGACGAATCTGGAGGCGGCCCGGCGGATGGTCGGCTCCGGTATCCCGGGAGCACGGAGTGCTCGCACAGCGGGCGGTCGGCGCCGTCCTCGTCCAGGCCGCTGACAAGGGCCTCGCCGACCGGTCAGCCGAGGGGGCGGACTTGGACCGTTCCCTCGTCGGTTACGCGGGTCTCGAAGGACGGCTGGCGGGCCGTGGCGGGGCCGTGGACGACGGCGCCGTCGCGGACGCGGAAGGTGCTGCCGTGCCAGGGGCAGATCACGCAGGTGTCGGCGTTGTCGTCGGTGACGATGCGGCCCTGGTGGAGGGGGCCGGCCAGGTGGCTGCAGCGGTCGGTCAGGACGTGGACCTCGTCGCCGGTGCGCAGGACGAACAGGCTGATGTAGCCGAGGCGGCGGTGCACCGGCCAGCCGTCCGGGAGGTCGTCGGTGCTGCACAGGTCGTGCCAGCCGAGGCTGACGAGGTGGGCGGTCTGGTCGGCGTGGCTGGCGCCGCCGGCCTGGCGGAAGGCCAGGTGGCCGCCCAGGTAGCCGCCCGCCAGGAGGGCGGTGAGGCCGGCGAAGCCGAAGGCGCGGCCGGCGGCGTCGCGGCCCTGGTAGCGGGCCACGAAGGACGCCGAGTACAGGCCGCTCGCGGTCGCCATGCTCGCCGCGTGGACCAGGCCGACGCGCTGCTGCTCGCGGTGCATCGCCGACCAGTCGGCGATGCCGGTGAGGACGGTCGGGACGGCGCCGGCCAGCCCCGCGGCGACGAGGGTCTGCGAGGCGCGCCGGGTGCCCGGCACGAGGTCCAGGAGGGCGGCGGACATCCACATGCCCATGGGCAGGTCGGTCAGCGGCGGGTGCGCGGGGTGCCCTATCGGGACGCCGTGCAGGGTGTCCTTGATCGTGCCGGTGCGCAGCGTCCGGCGGACGGCCGTGGACAGGGCGCGGATCGTGCGGTCGAGGCCGCGGGCGCGTTCCAGGCTCTCGGTGGCGGTCGCCAGTCGTGTCGAGCCCTGGGGCCGGGACATGCGCCGGCTCGTCCTGCGAATCATGCCCCTCCTCCGCGCTGAGACGCCTGTCGCGACAGTGGTCATCTGCGTACGTATGTGGCCAGTCATTCCTACCTGATGGCGGATAAGGCTAAACCACGGGGTCAGCGCGCCACGGGCTCCAGCGTCACGGGGACGCCGTTGAACACGGCGTTGCCGGACAGGGGGTCGATCTCCTGGTCGTCGGTGACGGAGTTGACGTTGACCCCCGCGTTGCGGTGGGCGACCTCCGTGCGGGTACCGGGTCGGTCATGGCCCCAGCCGTGCGGGAGGCTGACGACGCCGGGCATGACGGTGTCGGTGGGTTCGGCGACGGCCTCGACGGTGCCCGTGCGGGACGTGACGCGGACGCAATCGCCGGTGGAGATGCCGAGGCGTTCGGCGTCGGCGGGGTTGAGCTGGAGCGTGCACGTGTTGGAGCCGCGCACCAGTTCGGGGACGTTGTGCAGCCAGCTGTTGTTGGAGCGCAGGTGGCGGCGTCCGATCAGGAGCATTCCGGTGGGCGCGGGGTCGTTCAGGGCCGCGTGGAGGCGGTCCACGTCGGCGGCGAACGTGGACGGGCACAGCTCCACGCGTCCTGAGGTGGTGCAGAGGACCTCGTCCAGGCGGGGCTCCAGGGCGCCCAGGTCGAGGCCGTGGGGGTGCTCGGTGCGCAGCCGGGTGAGGGTGAGGCCGGACGCTTCGGCCCCGAAGCCGTCGCCGTACGGGCCGAGGCGCAGCATCATGTCGAGGCGCTGCTCGGTCGGGGTGCCGCTGTCGAGCATCTTGCGCAGCTCTTCGGGGTCGCGGCCGTGGACGGGCGAGCCCGCGGAGGCGGCGGCCTTCGTGAGCGTCGTGTTGATGATCAGCTCGTCGAGGGCGGCGGGGTCGCCGTCCGTGCCGGAGGCGATCATGGCGAGGCGCGCCAGGATCTCCGCCTCGCTGGGCCGCCCGTCCGGCAGCGGCACCGCCGGCACGGAGAAGCGCGCGTAGTTGCGGACGGCGAGCCCGACCAGCGCGAGGTCGTAGTGCGGCGTCTGCGCGGGGCGCGGCGGCGGCAGGACGACGTGCGCGTGCCGGGTCGTCTCGTTCAGGTAGGGGTCGACGCTGACCATGAACTCCAGGCCGGCGAGCGCGCGGTCGAGCCGGTCGGAGTTGGGGGCCGACAGCGCCGGGTTGCCGCCGATGGTGATCAGCGCCTTGACCTGGCCTTCGCCGGGCGTCTCGATCTCGTCGACAAGGGTCGCGACGGGCAGTTCCCCGCTGACCTCGGGCAGTCCGCGGACGCGGCTGCGCCACCGCCCGGTCGTGAACGGCTTCTTGCGCCGGTACACGGGCGCGTGGGCGGGACGCGGGAACATCGCGCCGCCGGGCCGGTCGAGATTCCCCGTGAGGACGTTGAGGACGTCCACGAGCCAGCTGTTGAGCGTCCCGTAAGCCTGTGTGCAGGTGCCGATGCGTCCGTAGACGGCGGCGCGCCCGGCCGCGGCGAGTTCGCGGGCCGTGCGGCGGATCGTGCCGGCCGGGACGCCGGTGATCTCGGCGACGCGCTCGGGGGCGAAGTCGACGGCGAGGCCGCGGAGTTCGTCCAGGCCGTTGACGCGCCCGGCCAGGTGCTCCGCGGACGCCGTCAGGTCCTCGGCGAACAGCGTGTGGACGAGCGCCATCAGCAGGAACGCGTCCGTCCCGGGGCGGATGAACAGGTGCTCGTCGGCGAGGGCGGCCGTCCGCGTGCGGCGGGGGTCGACCACGACGACCTTGCCGCCGCGCGCCCGGATCGCCTTGAGCCGCCCCGGGAAGTCCGGCGCCGAGCACAGGCTGCCGTTCGATTCGAGGGGGTTGGCGCCGAGCATGAGGAGATGGTCGGTGCGGTCCAGGTCCGGCACGGGGATCGCCAGGGGGTCGCCGAACATGTGCCCGCACGACACGTGCTTCGGCATCTGGTCGGCGGTGCTGGCCGAGAACATGTTGCGGGTGCGGATGGCCTTGACGATCGCGCCCGCGTAGAGGGGACCGGCGAGCGAATGCGCGGTCGGGTTGCCGATGTAGACGGCGACGGAGTCCCGGCCGTGCTTCGCGATGACGGCGGCCAGCTCGCGCCGGACGGTCTCGAACGCCTCGTCCCAGCCGGCCGCGGCGCCCCCGACGAGCGGCTCGGCCAGCCGGTCGGGGTCGCCGTCGAGGCTGCCCAGCGTCGCGCCCTTGGGGCAGATGAAGCCCTGGCTGAACGGGTCCTTCGCGTCGCCTCGTACCCGTGTCACCGTTCCGGCGTCGTCCAGGGTGAGTTCGAGGCCGCACAGGGCTTCGCAGAGGGGACAGGTGCGGAAGGCCATGCGCTCGCCCATCGGGACACTCCTCGTAAGTGGCTCCTTTCCATCATGGCCTGTCCCGGCCCGGGGACGCCATGACGCGAGATGTCCTGACCGGGCATGGCCGAGATGTCGATTTTGGAGTTACCTTGGCGGGAAGGGCTTTCGGGCAGCCGTGAGGAGCTGCTATGGAGTCGTGGGTCGTCTGGCTGGCCGTCGCCGCGCTGCTCGGAATCGCCGAGATCTTCACGCTCACGTTCGCGCTGGGCCTGCTGGCCGCCGCCGCCCTGGCCGCCGGGCTCGCCGGCGCGCTCGGCCTCCCCTTCGCCGCGCAGGTCGCGGTGTTCGCCATCGGGTCCGTCGCGGGGCTCGCCGTCGTCCGCCCCATCGCGCGCCGCCACATCACCCGGCCGCCGCCGCTGCGCTCGGGCACCGCCGCGCTCGTCGGCCGCGAGGCGCTCACCCTCACCGAGGTGAACCGCCGGGGCGGGCGCGCTCTGATCGGCGGCGAGGAGTGGACGGCCCGCCCCTACGACCCCGACGTGGTCATCCCCGCAGAAGCCCCCTACGAACTAACCCGGGGCAACCGCCAGAAAGTAGAACACTGACCGCCCGCTCAGACGCTCTCCAACTCGGAGAACGCCACCTTGAGCTTCATGCCCTCGGGAAGATCGGTGTCCAGTACGTCGTAATGAACGGCCGCAAGCTGGTAGCTGCGGCCCGACCAGTCGAGCCGGTACTCCTCCACGGACCGGATCAAGTCCTCGGCGTCGAGGACGACGACGAGGTACACCGGGATGCGCTCGCCCGCGTATTCCGCCTTCTTGTCCTGGAAGTCGCGCTTCTGGCTGTCGGAGCCGGCGATCTCCACGGCGGTGAAGACATTGGCGCTCGTCAGCTTGGCGTTTCCTTCGAGGCAGTACAGGACGCTGATGTCGGGCCGGCGCATGGTGAACCGGCTCTTCCCGCGCTCCGCGTGATCTTCGAGGTAGTACATGTCGGTGTCCGGCAGCACGTCGATGCAGGGGCCGCCGGTAGGCCGCGCGTTGTCCAAAGCCCGGGTCAGGTTTCGCTGGACGCGCTGGTGCCGGGGTGACGGCGATTCGCAGAAGATGACGCTGCCGTCCACCACCTCGATGGTCTTGCAGACCTCTGCCGGCAGGGCCTCGTACTCCTCCCGGGTGATGAGGAGGCTTGAGGGGTCCGTCGCCCAGGCGGGGAGGGGCATGTGCGGGCTCCTAGCACTCGGTCCGGTACCTGGCCAGAGCCTATAGCGCCACGTCAGAAGACGTGGGGATGGGGAAGCGGCCGGGGTCAGGCGCTCTCCAACTCGGAGAACGTTACGTTCACCTTCATGCCCTCCGGGAGTTCGGTCTCCAGGGTTCCGCGGTGGACCGCGACGAGCTGGTAGTTCCGGGCACTCCAGTCGAGCCGGTGTTCTTCGATCGCTACGATCTGCCCGTCCTCCATGATGACGATCAAGTAGGCGGGGATGCGCTGAGCCGCATATTCGGCGCGCTTGTCGTTGAAGTCGACCTCGTCATCGGTGGACGTGATCTCGATGGCGGTGATGACGTCGTCCGACCAGAGCTTCGCGCCACGCTCGACGCAATGCATGACGCTGATGTCAGGCCGCCGCAGGGTGAAACGCTTGTTTCGTCGACTTGCGTGCGGATTCGAGTACCGATAGCGCATGTCTGCGTCCTGGACGACGCTGATACACGGCTTCGGCGGACGAGCGGCCTTCAACGCCACCGCAAGGTTGAGCGAAACATGCTGGTGTTCCAGGCTCGGGGACTCGCGGAAGACGACCCTGCCGCCGACGACCTCGATGGTCTTGCACACCTCGGACGGCAGGGCTTCGTACTCTTCTTCGGTGATGAAGAGGATCGAGGGGTCCGTCGCCCAGGCGGGGAGGGGCATGTGCGGGCTCCTAGCACTCGGTCCGGTACCTGGCCAGAGCCTATAGCGCAAGGTCAGGAGGCGTGGGGTGGGAAGCGGCCGGGCGGGGGAGGCCGCCCGGCCGCTTCGGGGCGTGTTTCCGTGGAGACACGCCCTCGGTGAGGGAGGCCCCGAGGCTTGGGCCGTCCCTCCGAAGAAGGCCTGGGGCTCGGCTCCACCTAACCCCAGGGACCTGAACGATTCAAGTTTTTGAAACGCATGTCTTTGTCAGGGCGCGGGGGGTGCATGGCATGCTTGGCGTCCGACCCGGGGGATCCAAGGGGGCCGGGGCGACGCAGGTGAGGCGATGAGCATGCGTGGAAGGACGGCCGTGGCCGCGGCCATGGCGGGGACGCTGGCGCTGACGGCGGCGGCGTGCGGCAGTTCGGGCGACTCCGAGGCGGAGGGCGCCACGCCGCCGTCCGCGACGTCGGGCGCGCCCTCGGGCGGGACGAAGCCGGCGCCGCCCGCGAAGGAGCCGATCATCCTCGCGTTCGGCGGCGACGTGCACTTCGAGGGCATCCTGCGGCCGCGCCTCAACAACCCCAAGACCGCGCTCGGGCCGATCGCGAAGAAGCTGAGCGTGGCCGACCTCGCGATGGTCAACCTGGAGACGGCGATCACGACGGGTGGTACGCCCGCGCCCGGCAAGCAGTTCACGTTCCGGGCCCCGGCGACCGCGCTCACCGCGCTGAAGGCCGCCGGAGTGGACGTCGCGTCCATGGCCAACAACCACGGCATGGACTACTCGGAGGGCGGCCTACGCGATTCCCTGGCCGCCATCAAGCGCACCCGGTTCCCGACCGTTGGGATCGGCAAGAACGCTGCTGAGGCGTACCGTCCCTACCGGGTGACCGTTAAGGGCAACAAGCTGGCCATTGTCGGGGCGACCCAGGTACTGGACGACCACCTGATCCAGGCGTGGACGGCCACGGACTCCAAGGGCGGGCTTGCCTCCGCCAAGGACGTCCCGCGGATGGTCCAGGCGGTGAAGGAGGCCAGCAAGGGTTCCGACGTCGTCATCGTCCACCTGCACTGGGGTGCGGAGCTGGAGCCCTGCCCGCTGCCGCGGCAGAAGGAACTCGCCGAGCAGCTCATCGCGGCGGGCGCCGACATCCTCGTCGGCGGCCACCAGCACATCCTGGCCGGCGGCGGTTACATGAACGACGCGTACGTCCACTACGGCATGGGGAACTTCGTGTTCTACTCCGCCAACGGCAAGACGGCGGAGTCCGGTGTGCTGTACCTGAAGGTGGAGAACGGCAAGGTCACCAAGGACAAGTGGGACCCGGCCCAGATCTCCGGCGGCATCCCGATCCCGCTGAAGGGCGCCCAGGCGAAGTCGGCCGTCCAGCGGTGGAACAACCTGCGGGGCTGCACCGGGCTCGACGCGCGCCCGGCCGCCGGCTGAGCTGGACTCTCCCACTGGGGGAGAGGTCAGGGTGGTGCCCGTGAGCAAGGATCTCCTGCCGATCGGACGCTTCGCCCGGCTGTGCCGGCTCAGCGTCAAGCAGCTCCGGCACTACGACGACCTGGGGCTGCTCGCCCCGGCGTGGACGGACCCCGCGTCCGGCTACCGGTACTACCGGCCGGCCCAGGCGCGGGACGCGCTGATGATCGGCCTGCTGCGGGCGATGGACGTCCCGCTGCCGGTCGTGGCGCGCGTCCTGTCCGGGGACGAGCGCGCCGAGCTGAAGGCGGCGCGGGACCGCATCGAAGCCGACGTCGCCAGGCGGCAGCGCGGGCTGCGGCTCCTGGACCGCGTGCTCGCCGAGGGGCTGCCGGAGCACGAGGTGTCGCTGGTCCGGGAACCGGCGCGGCGGGTGTTCACCGCCCGCGAGCCCGCGACGCCCGCGACGATCCCCGACGCGACGGGGGCGTGCGTGGCCCGGCTGCTGCCCCGGATGTCGCCCGAGAGCCTGTTGATCGGGCTGTTCCCGCTGGACATGGAGGAGGAGTTCGACGTCCGCGTGACCGTCGAGGCGGCGGACGGCGACGACCTCCTGCCCGGTGGCGCGTTCGCCTCGGCCGTCCATGTCGGCCCGTACGAGGAGATTCCGCTCACCGTCCACGGCGTGCTCGCGTGGTTCGGCGACCACGGGCACACGCCTGCGGGGCCGGTCCGCGAGGTGTACCTCAGCGACCCCGCGACCACGCCGCCCGAGCGCCTGGAGACCCGGGTGCAGATACGAGTGGAGGACTCCCAGTGAGCGAAGTGAACGCGTCCCTGAAGGAGACGGGGGCGAGCTGGTACGAGGCGGCGGAGGAACCAGAGCTGGTGGAGCACGGCCCCGTGTCGGGCCTGGCCGTCACCGGGCGCGGTGAGCCGGGAGGCGCGGCCTACGGCCAGAGCGTGGGCGCGCTGTACACCGTCATGGGTGCGCTCGGTGCGCCGATGGTGCCGCTGGAAGGACGCTGGTGGGTCGAGGACGAGCGCTCACCGTTCGACGTGCCGCGCGACGAGTGGTGGTGGCACCTGTTCCTCCGGCTTCCGGACGACATCACTTCGGTGGACGCGGTCGTCGAACAGGTGCGGCCGGGGATGCCCGCGGCGTGCCGAGTCCAGCGCGTGACGTTCACCGATGGGCTGTGCGTCCAGATGCTTCACCGCGGGCCCTACTCGGAGGAGCCCGCGTCCCTCGCCCGCATGGTCGCGCTCATCGAGGCGGAGGGCCTCGTCCGGAACGGCCTGCACCACGAGATCTACCTGTCGGATCCCGGCGAGGCCGACCCGGCGCAGATGCGCACGATCCTCCGCCAGCCCGTCCGGTAGGCGGGACCGCGCGCTGTCGGCGGCCTCCCGGACGGGCGTAGTTTCACGGGGAACGAGCTCTTACGGACCGGGGTGGGCGGCGTCATGGGTGACCTTCGGGTGAAATCGGGCGAGATCGAGCTGGCGGTGCGGGTGCGCGGTGCGGAGCGCCGGCCGACGGTCGTCCTCGTGCACGGCTACCCGGACACGAGCGCGATGTGGGACGAGGTGGCCGAGCGGCTCGCCGGCCGGTTCCGCGTCGTCGCCTACGACGTGCGGGGCGCCGGAGCCTCGACCGCGCCCGCCGACCCGCTCGACTACGGGCTCGACGCGCTGATGGGCGACCTCCGGGCTGTTCTGGAGGGGGTCGGTGCCGAGGAGCCCGTGCACCTCGTGGGGCATGACTGGGGCTCGGTCCAGGGCTGGGAGGCCGTCATCGGGGACCGGCTGCGGGGCCGCGTCGCGTCCCTCACCTCGATCTCCGGCCCGGACCGGCGGCACATGGCGCGCTGGGCGCGGGAGGCCGTCCGGTCCGGGCCGCGCGGGGTGGCGGAGGTCGTCGGGCAGGCGCGGCGGAGCGTCTACATGCCGGTGCTGATGGCGCCGAAGGTCGGGGAGGCCGCGGCGCGCGTCCTGGCCACGGGGTTCCCGCGGCTGCTGGGGCTGCGCGAGGGCGCCGAGCCGCGGTCCGGCCACCCGGCGGCCACCCTGGCGGCGGACGCGCGCAACGGGCTCGGCCTGTACCGGGCGAACATGGGCCGCCGCCGTGGAGGCGGGGCCGGGCCCGCCGACGAGGGCCGGACCGACGTGCCCGTGCAGCTCATCGTCCCGACCAAGGACCGGTACGGGTCGCGGTCGCTGCTGCTGTCGGCCCGCGGCCCGGTGGCGCGGCTGTACGTGCGGCGTGCGCCCGCCGGGCACTGGATGGCCCGCAGCCACCCGGACCTCATCGCCCGCTGGGTCACCGAGTTCGTGGAGCACATCGAGGGCGGACCGGAGACGCAGGCTCTCGCCCGCGCCCGCGCGGCCGGAGTGCCGGGCAGGGACTTCGGCGGTGATCTCGTCGTCGTCACCGGGGCGGGCAGCGGTATCGGCCGCGCCACCGCCCACGCCTTCGCCGCAGAAGGGGGAAGCGTGGTCGTCGCAGACATCGATGAGGGCGCGGCCAAGCGCACCGTGGACGAGATCACCGCGGCCGGTGGCGAAGCCCACGCGTACAGCGTCGATGTCGCCGACGCGGATGCGATGGAACGGTTCGCCGACTACGTCCGTGACTCGTTCGGCGTACCGGACGTCGTCGTCAACAACGCGGGCATCGCCATGGCCGGCTCACTCCTCGACACACCGGAGGAGGACTGGGCGCGCATCCGCGCCATCAACGTGGACGGCATGTACCGGGGCTGCCGCCTGTTCGGGCGGCAGATGATGGAGCGCGGCGAAGGCGGCCACATCGTCACCATCTCGTCCATGGTCGCGTACCTGCCGAGCCCCGAACTGCCCGCGTACGGGGCGACCAAGGCGGCGGTGCTCCAGATGACCGAGTGCTTCCGCCTCGACATGGACCGCTACGGCGTCGGTGTCTCCGCCATCTGCCCCGGAGCGATCGACACGCCCATCACCGGCCGGACCCGTTTCGTGGGCATGGCCCCAGGCGTGGACAACGAGCTGCGTGAGCGGATGGGACGCGCGGTAGAGCGACGTGGGTTCCCGCCGGAGAAGGTGGCACGGGCCGTCCTGCGGGCGGTCCGGCAGGACACACCGGTCGTGTACGTCGCGGCAGAAGCCCGCCTGGGCCGCGCCCTCTCCCGGGTGTCGCCGACCGCGAACCGGGCGATCGGCCGCATCGGCCGCCGCGCGGGAGACCGGTTCCTGGCGGACGTGGGACGCCGCCACGGCTGACCTCAGACGAGCTGCCCGCTCCGCCTGAGGGTCTGTGTCGGGGTCTCTCCGAACCGCTGCCGGTAGTGGGCGGCGAACCGGCTCATGTGGACGTATCCGGCGGCACCGGCGACATCGGTGACCGTGCGCGGACCCGGCCGGGCCTCGATGAGCGCCGTCCGGGCATGGTCGAGACGGACCCCGCGAAGAAGCTGCGTCGGGGTCAGCCCCCACTGGTCCTGGCAGATCGTCTGGAGCTGCCGGACACCGATCCCCACCGCCGTGGCGATGTCGACGACGCCGATCGGACGGTCGTGGTGGGCCTCGATCCACTCCCGGATCGCCCCGGCGAGATGGTGCGGGGCCCGGGGCGGCGCCTCCGCGAGCCGCTCCGTGGCGGTGTGCGGGAGGCCGAGGAGGACGGCGGTGAGCAGCGACTCCTCCAGGTTCCGCGCCGCCAGCGGGTGCAACTGCCCCTCCTCCTCCGCCGTGACGTGGTCGAGCACGCCGCACACGTGCCGCCAGGTGCGCTCCACGATCGAGGACGGCAGGATCGCCGGGCCGTCCACGCTGTGGAAACGCAGCGGCGGGGTGTGCCGCCGCCCCAGCTGCCCGGCGAGGTGGTCGGCGAGCCGGCCGGTGCTCGTGGCGATGACGAGGCACCCCAGCAGCGGGTCGGGCGTCATCCGCATCGCCTCGTCATGCGACAGGACGAGGCTCCCGCCTGCCGTGTCGCGGCTTTTCGTGGCCTGGTACTCGACGCCCATCGGCGCGATCGGCGCGCACATGGCGAAGTGCCCCTCGGTCGGAGGCGTGTCCACGATGACCCCGCCGCCCCCGTAGCGCACCCACACGAGGGTGACCGCGCCCACGCCGACGGCGTTCACCAAGCCGTTTAACGGGACGTCCGGCTCACGGGCATGGAGGTCGTGCCCTACGGCGAACGGTTCGACCGTGTCGTGCAGGACGCCGATGTCCTTGCTGGCGACCCGCTGGTGAGCGGACAGGGGCGGCGGGGTTTCGGGAGCAGTCATGGTCGTGTCGGTGGGGCCGTTTCCTGAGGGTCGGTGGACAGGACACCCCGCGCCCGTAGCCGTGGCATGACCTCGTCCGCGAAGTAGCCAAGTTCGTCAGCGTAATTGAGGAACGACAGAGCGATACCGTCAAATCCCGCACTCGCGAACTCCGCGAGGGCGTCCGCGACGGTGTCCGGGTCGCCGACCAGCGGGCAGCTCCCGTGGCCGGCGGCGAACCTTCCCCGGTAGACCTGCAGCATCTCGGGCGTGAACGACTGCGCGTGCAGGCCCTGCAGCCGCATCACCTCGTCCACGGCGGGCCAGTCGGCGTGCTCGTCGGCGTAGTAGCGCAGGAAGTCCTCCGCCTCGGCCTTCGTCGGGCGGCACACCACGTGGCCGAGCGTGAAGACCCCGACCGCCCGGCCGTGGGACGCGGCCTCCGCGCGGATGGCCCGCACGATCTCCGCCCCGTCATCGGGGCCGCCGACGACGGTGAACGCGCGGTCGGCGTTGCGTGCGGCGAAGGAACGGCCCTGCGCGGACGAGCCCGCGTTGATGACCGGGAGGCCGTGCCCGTTGTACGGCTTGGGTCTCCCCACGACATTCTTCAGCTGGAAGAACTCCCCTTCGTGGTCGAAAGGCTCGTCGACCGACCAGATGCGTTTGACGACGTCCCACCATTCCTGCGCGAGCGCGTACCGCGTGTCGTGGTCGTCGGGCAGGGTGAGCCCGAACATCTCGTATTCGGGAGCGTGCCACCCCGCGACGATGTTCAGCCCGATCCGGCCCTTGCTGAGATGGTCGGCGGTCGCAAGCTGCTTGGCCGCGACGACCGGATGGTGGAACGCGGTGTGGACGGTGCTGAAAACGCGGATGCGGCTCGTGGCGGCCAGCAGCCCGGACGCCCATACCAGCGGGTCGAGGGCGCTTCTGTGGAAGTCGGTACCGGGACCCCAGTCGGTCCAGCGCGCGACGGGCAGCAGGAAGTCGATGCCCTTCTCATCCGCCAGCCGGGCGAGACGGAGATTGTCGTCCCAGGTCGCGTGCCACCTTTCCGGGGCGTTCGTGATCGCGAGCCCCGATTCGGTGTTCGGTGAGAACAAGCCCAGCTGGAAACCCATGCCGACCCCTCTTCGTCCGTGCCGCGTCCGGCATTGCCCGCCCAGTATCGGAAGCGTCCGGGACGGCGGGCAATGCTCCGCACGCACAGAGCGGCGTGCCCGTAGAGTGATGCGCATGGCCAGGTGGGATGACGTGCGGCGCAGCACGCCGGAGGGACTATGAAGGCGCGGGTCCTCACCCTCAACACGCTGTTCCAAGGCAACTCGCGGGCCCGGCTGGGCGTGCTGGCCGGAATCCTGGAGGAGGCCGACTACGACGTGGTCTGTCTCCAGGAGGTCATATCGCCGCTGAACCTGGCCCGTCTCCGGCGTGCCGTGAAGTCGTACCCGCACGTGGCGCACGCGTCGGCCTTCCCCGTGGTGCGCGGCGGTCTGGTGACCCTGTCCCGCCTGCCGATCGTCCGCCGGAACTACCGCGCGTTCAAGCCCACCCGCCCGGCGCGCCCGGAATGGCTGATGCGCAAGGGCGCGTTTTTCACGCGCGTCCGCCTGCCCGCCTCCGGCGGTTTCCTGACGGTCGTGAACACGCATCTCTCCGCGAACATGGACATGGACTGGGCGCCGTCCAACGTCTACACGAAGACCGAGGAATCCGAACTGCGCGAACTGGCCGCCCACATCGGCAGGGTGGACGCGGCAGAACCCATGGTCGTCATGGGCGACTTCAACGTCCCCCGCGACCATCGCCTGTTCCAGGATTTCGCGTCCGCCGCCGGTTTGCGGGACGCGCTGAACGGTGACACGGCCACCACTTACAACCCCGACTATGCCGCGATCGGGCCCATTGACCAAATGCTCATTAGGCCGGGCATGGACGCCACCACCCGCGTGGTCTTCAAGGACCGCATCCGCCTTCCCGATGGCACCGAGACGTATCTGTCCGACCACTACGGCATAGAAGCGACCATCACCACCATGGCCTGACCCGGCCCCACCTCCATGATCATCGAGCGGGCGCCGCGGCCGTGGGACCCGGCTCCCCGGGCGTTAGGCTGCCGGTATGTGCGAGACGGCGGGCACACCCGGGGAGGCTTCGGCGGCCATGCCGCGCCCGGCGGCGGGGACGGCGGTCGACCCGATCGCGACCGCACCACCGAGTTCGAGCGCGGAATGCCGCCCCCGCACCAGGCGTGGACGGGCAGCGAGTGGGTCCACGACCCGCTGGTGATCGACGACCAGGCGCTCATCGTGAACGTCCGCGACCGGGGGCTCGTCGTGCTGACGGGCTGCGGGCACTCGGGCGCGGTCAACATCGTCCGGCACGCGCAGCGGCTGACCGGCGTCGACCGCCTGCACGGCCTCCTCGGCGGGTTCCACCTGGGCGGCCCGGCGTTCGAACCGATCATCCCGCCCACCGTCCAGGCGCTGACCGAGTTCGCCCCGAGCCTCGTGGTCCCGGGCCACTGCACGGGCTGGCGCGCCCAGCACGCGCTGGCCGCCGCCCTGCCCGACGCCTGGGTGCAGGGCAGCAGCGGCACCACGTACCGCCTGTCCGCCGCGTCCGCCAACTGATCCCGGCCCGACCGACGCGAGCGGTCGGCGGCGGTCAGGAGCGCTTCGGTTCGAGGTGCAGGGCGGTGATCCCGCAGTCGAACGGGCGGGCCGCGACGAGCTGGAACCGCTGGTGGCCGTCCACGTCGGGGAACACGGGCAGCCCCGCGCCCAGCGAGGCCGGGTTGACGAGCAGGTGGAGCTCGTCGATCAGCTCCCGCGCGATCAGGTTCGTCACGAGCGTGCTGCCCCCGTAGGCGATCAGGTCGCCGCCGGGCTGCGCCTTCAGCCCGTTCACGATCTCCGAGAGGTCGCCCCCGGCGACGGTGGCGTTCTTCCACGGCGACTCGGTGAGCGAGTCGGAGATGACGACCTTGGGGGTGTTGTTCATCCAGTCGATGGACTTCTGGTCCTCGCCCTCCGGACCGCTCTCCCAGGCGGGGATGAAGCCCTCGGCGAGCTTGCGGCCCAGCACGATCGTGTCGACCGACCCGGACAGCTCGTCGAGGTAGGCGTTGATGTCGTCGGTCCAGGGGAAGGTCATCCAGTCCATCTCGCCGTTCGGGCCGCCCATGTAGCCGTCGAGGGAGGTCTGGACCTGCAGCTTGAGCTTGCGCATGGGTTTCGTCCTTTCGAGTCAGGTCGTGCCGGCCGGGGCGGCGGACCCCGCCGTCCCGATAGCCCGAACACTGGCGGAACCCGTTTACGGAATCTTTACGGGTGCCGTCCCGCGCCACCTGACGTGCCCGAACGGGCAGGTGAATCACTGGAACGCCCGGTGTCCGATCGTCGCACGGCGGGCGCCGGAGCCGGGCCGGGCGGGCGACGGGAAGGGCGCCCTTGGGTAACTTGGCGGTGTCACGTCGGGAGAGGAGGAGCCATGTCGTCCTCGACCGTGTCGGGGGCCATCGGCACGGGACGGCTGGTTTCGCAGGTGTCGCGGCGGCGCAACCTCGGGGTCCTGCTGCGGGAGGTGCACCGCGACGGCGCGGTGTCGCGCACCGAGCTCGCCGACCGGATGGGCGTCAACCGGAGCACGATCCTGACGCTGATCAGCAAGCTCGCGGCGACGGGCCTGGTGCGCGAGGAGACGTCGGCGACGACGGGCCGCGCCGGGCGGCCGTCGCTGGTGGTCCGTCCCGAGACCGGCCAGGTGTACGTGCTGGCCTTCGACGTCGCGGTCGACCGCCTCGTCGCCGCCAGGGTGGGGCTCGGCGGCACGGTGCTGGAGCGCAGGGAGGCGGCACGGCGCCGCGGCAACGACGACCTGGACGAGGTCGTCACCGTCCTCGCCGGCTTCGGTGCCGAGCTCGTGGCCGCCGCGCCGCCGGACGCGACGTGCGTCGGCGTAGGCGCGTCCTACTGCGGCCTGATCAGGGCCGCGGACGGGAAGGTGCGGCTGGTGCCCACCATCGGCTGGACGGATCTCGACTTCGGCCCGGCGCTCGGCCGCCGCCTCGGGCTCGGGCTGCCCGTGGCCGTCGGCAACGAGGCCCACCTGGGCGCACTGGCCGAGCACGAGCGCGGCGCGGGCGCCGGCAGCAGGAACCTCGTCTACCTCCACGGCGACGTGGGCGTGGGCGGCGGCATCATCGTCGGCGGCAGGCTGCTGGACGGCGACGAGGGCTACGCCGCCGAACTCGGGCACATGATCGTCAACCCCTACGACGGGCGGCCCTGCAACTGCGGTTCGCGGGGCTGCCTGGAGGCGGAGGTGGGCGAGGAGGCGCTGCTGGAGGCGGCCGGACGCGCCGGCGGGCCGCTCGGCCGCGAGGGCGTGCGCGGCGTCGTGCAGGCGGCGGAGCGCGGCGACGCGGCCGCCCGCGCGGCGCTGGACCGGGTCGGCGACTGGCTCGGCATCGGCGTCGCCAACCTGATCAACCTGTTCAACCCGGGTGTCGTGATCTTCGGCGGCATGCTGAGCGAGATCTACCGCGGCGCCGCGGCGCAGGTGGACACCCGCGTGCAGAACAGCGTCCTGCCGGTCTCCCGGGAGCGCGTCGCGCTCCGGACGGCGGCGCTCGGGTACGACTCGACCCTCGCGGGCGCGGCCGAACTGGGCTTCGCCGCGCTGCTGGCCGACCCCCTGGGCGCGCTGAGCCGCTGAGCTCGGCGCGCTAGTCGAGGACCAGGAAGACGATGCCGCCGATGAGGTGCGCGAGGACGGTCACCACCAGGACGGCGATGAACACGGCCTTGGCCGTCGGGTGGTCGAACATGGACCCGGGACGGCTGCGGTGGGACGACCGCTCCTGGGCCTGCCGCTCGAGCTGCTCCAGAGACGGCAGGAAGGACGGGCGCTTCAAGGCCATCGGGTCTCCTCCCCGGTTGCGTGGTCGTCACCCTGGTCAACGCGCGGCAAAGCGGGGTTAGTCCCCGCGATTCACTCCCGCGGGGGAGCGGTGCCGCTCCGGGGAGGGAGGCTCGACCCGGGGCGCGCCGCGGAGCATGAAGGCGTTCACACTGAGGAGGACGCCATGACCACCGCCCGCCCGGTTCCCCGATGGGCCGACGTCGTCGCCCACATCATCCCGTTCACCGTGCTGCCGTCCGGAATATGGCGGATCGCGCTCGGCCTCGGCGGGCCGATGGGCTTCGGGAACGGAAGCGAGCTCACCGACTTCCCGCACCCGATCGGGACGCCCTACGTCTTCTCCCTGAGCATCCTCGCCGAGCTGTTCGCGCTGCTCGCGATCGGGCTGGTGCGCCCCTGGGGCGAGGTCTTCCCGCGCTGGTTCCCGCTGATCGCGGGGCGCCGGGTGCCCGTCTCGTTCGCCGTCGGGGCGGCGTCGCTCGGCGCCGCCGCGGTCACCTACCTCAGCGTGGACACGGCGTTCGTCTGGGACGAGGCCATGGCGCTGCCCGGGAGCCCGGACGGGTTCGCGGAGACCGTGATGACCGCCGCATACGCGCCCTGCCTCGCCTGGGGGCCGCTGCTGGCGGTCGTGACCTTCCACTACTACCGCCGCCGCACCGCACGCCCGGCCCCCTCCCTGACTGACGCGGCGGCGCCGGTTCGCTGACTAGCGGCGTGCTAGCTCGTGCGGAGGTCGGTGATGGTGATCGGCTGCTTCGGTTCGCCGTCGTCGGCGCCGCTGCTCAAGCCCGCCTCGGCGACCTTGTCCACGACGTCCATGCCGCCGGTGACGCGGCCGATGACCGGGTAGCTCGCGGGCAGGTTCGGAGCGTCCTCGTAGAGGATGAAGAACTGGCTGCCGTTGGTGCCCGGCCCCGCGTTGGCCATCGCCACGACGCCCCGGGAGTAGCGGGCGCCGGTCGTGTTCTCGTTGGCGAACTGGTAGCCGGGGCCGCCGGTCCCGCTGCCCGAGGGGTCGCCGCACTGCAGGACCTTCAGCGTCGGGTTCGTCGTGAGCCGGTGGCACTCGGTGTCGTCGTAGAAGTTCTTGCTCGCGAGGAAGGCGAGGGAGTTCACCGCGCACGGGGCCTTCGCGGCGTCCAACTCCACTTCGACCGCGCCGAGGCTGGTCCGAATCGTGGCGGTGGACGGAAGCCGCGAGGCTTCGGACGGGGGCGTTCCGACGTCCTTGATGTCGCCGCTGGCGGGCGTATAGGTGCAGCCCTGGGCGGCGGCGGCCGTGGGAGTCACCTGAGTCACCGGTCGTCCGCCTTCGGCGGTTCCGCTCAGTCGCCAGTAGACCGCCGCTGCGGCGACCCCGACGGCGGCCAGCAGCACGAAGGACGCGGCCACGGCGGTGATCACCAGCGGCCGGTTGCCCCGCCGCGGAGCAGCCGGGTACGGATGCCCGGCCGGAGCCGGTACGGGGGGCGGGAACGCCGCGGCAGGGGGCGCGTGCGGGAACGGAGGCGCGGTGGCCGCGGCCCCCGGCCAGGTGCCCGGCTCGCCGGCCGGTTCCCGCGCGGGCGGCGCGCCCGCGGGCAGGGCCGAGGAGGCGGCGGAGGTGCCCTCCGCCAGGAGGTCCGCGTCGGAACCGGTGCCGAGCAGCCGCTGCAGCACCTGGATCGCGGTGGGACGGCTCGCCGGCTCCTTCGCCAGGCAGGACGCGACGAGGTCGCGCAGGTCGCCGGCCAGCGCGCCCAGGTCGGGCTCGCCGTGCAGGATCCGCTGCATGATCGCCGGGACGGAGTCGCCGCCGAACGGCGGCGTCCCGTTCGCCGCGAACGCCATGGTGCAGCCCCACGCGAACATGTCCAGGGGCGCGCCGCCCGCGGATCCCGCCACCTGCTCCGGCGCCATGAAGGCCGGGGTGCCCACGGCGCCGGTCATGGTGGCGGACGTGGCGTCCAGCGAGCGGGCGATGCCGAAGTCGATGACCCGCGGGCCGTCCGCGCCGAGCAGCACGTTGGCGGGCTTGAAGTCGCGGTGGACGACGCCCGCCTCGTGGATCGCCGCGAGCGCGGTCGCGGTGCCGATGGCGAGCCCGGTCAGCTCGGCGCCGCCGACCGCGCCGCGCCCGGTGACCAGCTCCCGCAGCGACGGTCCCTCGATGTACTCGCTCACGATGTACGGCGGCTCGGCGTCGGCGTCGGCCGCGAGGATGGGCGCGGTGCAGAACGGGGCGACGCTCCGTGCCGCGACCAGCTCCCGCTCGAACGCGGTGCGGGCGCGGGCGTCGCTCCGGAAGTCCGCGTGCAGGAGCTTCACCGCGACCCGCTGCCCGGTGCCGGACTCCCCGAGGAAGACGCTGCCCTGCGCGCCCGCCCCGATCCGGGCGGTCAGCCGGAAACCGCCGACCTCCCGGGGGTCGTTCGGGCGCAGCGGGCGGGTGCCGGGCATTCGTTACCTCCAACGCGGAAGCGGCGTGAGCAGGCTATCCATGATCGCCCGCGCCGCGCCCGCGGGTTCAGCGCGATCCGGCGGGCTCGCGGGAGGACGCGATGAGGTCGCGGTACCAGGTGAAGGACTTCTTCGGCGTGCGCTTCTGGGTCGCGTAGTCCACGTGGACGAGGCCGAACCGCGGGTGGTAGCCCTCCGACCATTCGAAGTTGTCCAGGAGGGACCACGCGTAGTAGCCGCGGATGTCGATGCCCTCGTCGATGGCGGTCCGCATGGCCTTGATGTGGGCGTCCAGGAAGTCGATGCGGGCGGAGTCGTCCACGGTGCCGTCCGGGCCGATCTCGTCCGGGAACGAGCAGCCGTTCTCGGTGATGTAGAGCGGCGGCAGGTCGTACCTGGAGTCGAGCGTACGCAGCAGTGACAGGAACGCGTCGGGGACGATCGGCCAGCCCATCCCGGTCGTCGGGTACTCGGTGATGTCCAGGATGTCGAAGGGGAGCGGCCCTTCGGACGGGGTCGCCAGCCGGGTCGGCTGGTAGTAGTTCACGCCCAGGAAGTCGAGGGGGGCGGCGATGACGGCGAGGTCCTCGGGGCGGACGAACGGCGCCCCGTCCATGAGATCGGGGTAGCGGCCGGTCAGGACGGGCTCGGTGAACAGCCGGTTCATGAACGCGTCGAAGGCGTCCGCGGCGGGCTGGTCCTCGGGGGTCGCCGCCCATGCCGGGGAGTAGTGGTTCGTCAGGCCGACGTTGCGGGCGTTCCTGCTGCGCAGGGCGTGGACGGCCAGGCCGTGGGCGAGGAGCTGGTGGTGCGCGGTGGGGAGCGCGTCGAGCATGAGCGCCCGGCCGGGGGCGTAGACGCCGAACGCGTAGCCGTAGGCCATGACGACCACCGGCTCGTTGAGGGTTATCCACATGTCGACGCGGTCGGCGAGCCGCTCGGCGGCGAGGTAGGAGAATTCGGCGAACCGGTAGGCGGTGTCACGTTCCATCCAGCCGCCCGCGTCTTCGAGCGGTTGTGGGAGGTCCCAGTGGTAGAGCGTCGCGGCGGGGGAGATGCCGGCGGCGAGGAGGCCGTCCACCAGCCGGTCGTAGAAGTCGAGCCCCTTCGTGTTGACGGGGCCGATCCCGGCCGGTTGGACGCGCGGCCACGCGATCGAGAACCGGTAGGAGCCGACGCCGAGGTCCCTCATGAGCGCGACGTCCGCGGGCCACCGGTGATAGTGGTCACAGGCGACGTCGCCGGTGTGGCCGTCGCGGACGCGTCCCGGCGTGCGGGAGAACGTGTCCCAGGTGGACGGGCCGCGCCCGTCCTCGTCCACCGCGCCCTCGACCTGGTACGCGGCGGTGGCGACACCCCAGCGGAACCCTTCCGGCAGCCCCATCGCGCCCCTCCTCGACATGACCCGCGCGAAAACGCGAATAGCCTTCGGATATTAGGGGTTCGGGCGGTGTGCGCGGAAGACTCACCTGACCCCGGGGGGCGACCGCCGGCCCGCGGATGCCGAGGTCCGCCGCGTTGGGGTGACAATGGTGGGGTGACCGAGATCCGGACTCCGCTCCGCCGTCGTCCAGCCCAGCGCCGCAGTGCCGAACGCGTCCAGCGGATGCTCGACGCCTGCGCGGACATCCTCGACGAGGACGGCTACGACGGCCTCACCACGACGCGCATCGCCCAGCGCGCCGACGTGGCGATCGGCTCGGTGTACCAGTTCTTCCCCGACAAGCGCGCGGTCGCGCAGGCCCTGGCCCTGCGCAACCTGGAGGTCTTCGGGGAGCGGGTCTCGGCGCGGCTGGCCGAGGGCGACTTCGCCGAATGGTCCGACACGGTCGGCGCGATCATCGAGATCTTCGTCGAGATGCACCGGACCGTGCCCGGCTTCCGCATCCTGCGGTTCGGCGACGTCGCGGACGTCAACCTGCTCGACTCCGACGCCGACAACAACGCGGTCGTCGCCGAGACGCTCCGCCAGATGATCGTCGAGACCTTCGACCTGCGGGACACCCCCGGCCTGGCCACCGCCCTCGCCATCTCGGTGGAGGCCGGCGACGCCGTCCTGAAGATGGCGTTCCGCAGCGACCCGGCCGGCGACCCGGTGATCGTCGCCGAGGCGGAGCGGCTCATCCACAGCTACCTCGCCTCGCACATCGAAGATTCCTGACCTGTCACACTCATCCGTGACAGATCTCGCAAAGGCTCAGGAACGGGTGAGTCCGCTGGACGTACAAGGGCTCCAGGCGCACAGCAGGCTGCTGATCAGGCAGCGGATACGCCTGATGGTGAACCAGTACGAAGTGCACGCCGAGGCGCCGGGCGGCAAGGAGGGCGAGCTGCTCGCCTTCGCCCAGCAGAAGCGCATGGCGTTCAAGGAGCAGGTCACGCTCTACACGGACGACACGAAGTCCCGGCCGATCCTCGGCTTCAAGGCCCGCAAGCGCATCGACCTCGCCTCCGCGTACGACATCACGGACGCCGACGGGCGGGCGATCGGAGTCTTCCGCAAGGACTTCAAGAAGTCGCTCCTCGCCTCCACGTGGCACCTCGAACAGCCCGGCCTCGGCGTGACGACGGGCAGCGAGCGCAACAAGGCCCTCGCCGTCCTGCGGCGCGTCTGGCAGTTCATCCCCTGGGTGGAAGCGCTCCCGTTCGCGTGGCCGTACCACTTCGACTTCCACGCCGGCGACCAGCTCGTCTTCTCCGTCGACAAGAAGTTCGGCATCCGCGACCGCTACGTCGTCGAGATCCACGACCCGCGCCTGGACCGCCGCCTGGTGATAGCCCAGGCCGTCGGCCTGGACGCCCTCCAATCCCGCTGAGCCGAGCGCGCCGGGAGGCGGGGTCGCAGGCGACTGAAAGAGGCGGCCGGGGGGCCGGCTGAGGGCGCGGGGCTCCCGCCGGGTCTGGTTTCCGCGGGCTTTACATGTTACGAAGGTATGTAAAGCCGTGGGCGGAGCACACCCGCGTCGCGATCGCGCGGCGTCATCCCCCCGAGGAGGATCCCCCGTGAGTTCCTACGACCTCTACTCCACGCCGGTGCCGACGGAGACGTGGAACGTCCCCATGGCCGGTGACACCCGCTTCACCTGGGAATACGACGAGGGCCGCGACCGGCTGCTGAACCTGTACCAGAAGGGCAAGGACAAGCAGTGGGACGCGCAGAAGCGCATCGACTGGGATCTCGAGGTCGATCCGGTCAACATCGCCGGCCTGCCGGAGAACTTCAACCCGCTCTTCGGCTCCGACATCTGGGAGAAGATGTCGCAGAAGGAGCGCGACGAGTTCGGGCGGCACCAGGGATCGTGGCTGTTCAGCCAGTTCCTGCACGGTGAGCAGGGCGCGCTCAACGTGTCGGCGAGGATCGTGCAGACCGTGCCGGACCTCGACTCCAAGTTCTACGCCGCCACCCAGACGATGGACGAGGCGCGGCACGTCGAGCTGTACACCAAGTTCGTGCACGAGAAGATCGGCATGTACTACCCGGTCAACCAGGACCTGGCGAAGCTGCTCGCCGAGTCGCTGGAGGACAGCCGGTGGGACCTGCCCTACCTCGGGATGCAGGTCCTGATCGAGGGGCTCGCGCTCGCGGCGTTCGGCCTCTACCGCGACATGTCGACGAACCCGCTGGTCAAGCAGCTCCTGGCCTACGTCATGCAGGACGAGGCGCGGCACGTGGCGTTCGGCCGGCTCGCGCTCAAGGACTACTACGCCGAGCTCACCGACAAGGAGCGGGCCGAGCGCGAGGAGTTCGTCGTCGAGGGCTGCTACCTGATGCGGGACCGCTTCAAGGGCCGCGAGATCTTCGAGCAGCTCGACATGCCGGTCGACAAGTGCATGGAATACGTCGACAACTCGGATATGTACACGCTCTACCAGTCGCTGCTGTTCAGCCGCATCGTGCCGTGCGTCCGGGACGTCGGGCTGTGGGGCGACAAGGTGCAGGCCGCCTACGCCGACATGGGCGTCCTCGACAATGCCAAGGCCGACCTCGAGGCGCTCATGAAGCAGGACGAGGAGATCGCCGAGAAGGTCGACGAGGAGCGCTACGCGGCCGAACTCGCCGCGCGCAAGGACGAGGTCGACGAGGCCATCGCGCTCGGCGGCACCGCCGAGTAGCCGGGCACGTACCGGACGGGGACGCCCTGCGGGGCGTCCCCGTTTCGTATGCCCGGATTGTTTGTCGGACCTTGTCGCCATTTGGCGGCCCCGGGTTTTCCGGTGAACGAATCCGTAGATCTATATGGGGTTTACCAATTGCTTCTCCAAATGGCCGTGCGCGTCTCCGGGCTGTACTAGCGTCGCCGGTCGACGGTGCGCCGGAAACTGCCGACCGCGGGGCGCACATCACGTGCCACATCACACGTGCAGGGTCAAATCCGAAGAACTCCCGGGGGGAAGCATGTACCGATCCGTCAAGAGCCTGCTGAGCGTCTCCGTCCTCGTGCCGGCCGCCGCGCTCGCCGTCGCGGCCGCGCCCGCGCACGCCGCGCCCGGCCCGTCCACCGAGCTCCTCTACGAGGGCTACGCGGAGGCCGCGCCGGTCACCCGGGCGCTCCCGGAGTCCGTGACCCGGACCGCCGGGCAGACCGCCGAGAAGGCCACGCACAGGGTCGACGGCGTGCTCGGGAGCACCGGGGCCGGGTCCGGCCTGCGCGCCAACCCCGACCCGCTCGGGGGCGCGGTGCCCACCGGCGACCTGGGCGGCCTGACGTCACTCCTCGGGAACGTCGGCCTGGGCCAGACCCTGGGGGGCGGCGGCCTCCGCGAGGCCCGCCAGGCCGAGTCGCCGGTGAGCCTGCTGCTGACGGACGTCCCGGCCACGCTCGGCGCGGCCGGCCCGGCCGGGCTGCCGGTCGGCACCACCCTCTTCCCGCCGAACGCGCGGGCCGCCAAGCCCGGCCCGACGGGGGACCTGCTCGGCCAGGCCGACGGCGTGGTCGACCGGGCCGGCGGCGAGCTCGACGAGGCGGGGAACAGCGTCAGCAAGGTCGTGCGCGTGCTGAAGGCGAGCGAGCGCACCGCGACCAAGGGGGACGGCCCGGTGTCGCTGCTGGACTCGTCCGGTGTGGAGCTGCCCGCCGTGCCCGGTCTCGGCTGATCCCAGCACTGATCAAAACGGGGCGTTTCGCGGATGTCGTAACATCTGCGGGACGCTCCGTTTTCATTATCCGCGCGGTGCTAGTTATATGTCCGAGATCGCGGTTCTCGCGCAGGTAAAGACGATCATCTTGCCCGGTTACGCGCCGCTTCCGAGCAACTCCGCAGGGCAAAAGGTCGGGTGACAAACCCCACAAACCAGGGCTCTGCGTCTTGATTAACGCGAGACGCAACGTACGGTCATCCACGGACCGCTTTCGTCCGGCCCGCCCGCCAGAGAGGTCATCTGCCGGGGGCCGGCAACGGCGAAAGCGGTCGCTCGGTGCGGCGTCTCTGTGATCAAAAAAAGAAGATGCCTTTCCAGCCGCACCTGCCGGACGCCAGACCGCGCTGACGCGGACGCGCCTTGGGATCGGCGCGTGCGGGCCCACGAGCCCGCGGGCGGCGGGGGATTCGGGGACGGTCGACGTCGCCTGAACGCGCCGCGAGCACGGCGTTACGACACGCCGGGCGTCCGGGGACCTGTCCCCGATCAAAGGACACCTCTGTGGGTAGCCCTGTCAGGCGTCTTCTTCGAGCACGCCTACGAACGATTCTGATCATCTCCGGTGCCGCGGTCGCGGTCCTCAGCCTGGGCGCGTTCGCCCTGGTCAGGAGCGACGGCCCAGCGAGAACGGCGCGGGCGGCGCAAACGGAGCCGACGGCCGCGGACCCGCTCGCCGACGAACCGCGCGCCGAACCGACGCGCGCGGCCCGCGGCGGGAC
>NZ_BMRO01000023.1:3403-13319 GCF_014648675.1 Actinomadura livida | reverse complement strand
GCCGGCGCCGAAGGCCAAAAAGAAGAAGAAGCGGAAGGTCCTGGAGTCGGGGTCCTGCGAAGCCTCGTACTACTGGCAGGGGCAGATGACCGCCAGCGGCGAGCCCTTCGACCCGAGCGACCTGACGGCCGCGCACAAGACGCTGCCGATGGGCTCCAAGGTCCGCGTGACGAACAAGAACAACGACCGTTCCGTCACCGTCCGCATCAACGACCGCGGCCCGTTCGTGAGCGGCCGCTGCCTGGACCTCTCCAGGGCCGCCATGAAGAAGGTCGGCGGCACGGGCTCGGGCGTGATCCCGGTCCGGTACGAGGTTCTCTCGCGCGGTTGATCCAGCAATAGAGCACAACCCGCCCGGCGGGCGCGTCGGCGTGCCCGCCGGGCGGTTTCAGCGTGCGCTGCCCGCGCCCGCGCTCCACGGTTCGGCGGTCTCCCGGGCTTCCGGCGGACCGCCGCCCGAATCGAGGGACCAGGCACCGTCTTCCGAGCCGTGGGGCGCCACGTCCTCGTTCTCGGGCGCTCGCGGAGCCCCCGCGAGCCGGTCGCCTGGCGTGGCGGCGAGCCGCTCCCGGAACCAGTCGGTGAGGACACCGTCCACCCGGACGGCCTCGGTGATGGGCGGCTGCGCCTCGGTGCCGGGCTCCGCGGCGAGCGCGTGCCCCATGCGGAACGTGGTGGACTCCACGGGCCCGGTGCCGTGCCGGCGCAGCACGTCGCGCAGCGCGGTGATCTCCCTGGCGGGGACGGCCCGGTCGGCGGCACCGCCGATGAGCAGGGTCGCGACGTCCCGTCCGGCCAGGTCCGCGGCGACTGTGGCGAGGTCGAGCCGGTCGGCGAGCTCGTGGGCCTCGTCCGTCCAGGAGAGGCCGAGGCCGGAGCGCTTCTCCACCTCCCGCGCGGCGCGCGAGGGCGCGACGACCGGTGCCACGAGCGCGAGGGTGCTCACCGGCACCACGTCGCGCGCCGCGGCCAGCAGCGCTGCGGCGCCGCCCACGCTGAACCCCGCGAGCCCGATGGGGCCGTCGGGGATCGCCAGGTCGCTGCGGACGTCCGCCAGGGCCGATGGCAGGCGCCGGACGGCGTCCTCGACCGCCGCGCAGTACGTCTCGATGGCCTCCGTCCGCAGGATCTCGCCCGATTCGAGCCCGCCGGGCGAACTGCACGGCAGGTCGAGGTAGACGCGCCACACCGGGACGCCGGTCATCGGGGTCGCCGCCGCCAGCGCCCGCGCCGTGCGGGGCGGGTCGAAGCCGGGCCAGGCGACGATCACCCGGGTCGGGCCCGCCGGGGACGCGTCGACCGCGGTCGGGGGCAGCGCGACGTAGGAATCGCCGGCCGCGGTGCCATGGACGGGATGCGTATGGTCGCCGCTCATATCGGTCTTCGGCTCCTGCGGTGGTCGACGGCCATGCCGGTCGTGCCGGTCGTGCCGGGGGAGGCGGCGCTCCTCCCGCGGGCGACATGCTTCCAGTGAACGCCGCGCAACACGCCGTGAACCGCCGCACGTGCGCGGCGAGAGTGAGCCTTCTCACGCGGCCCTTGGTGTTTCGTCCGGCGATTTCGCGATCAGTCCGGCAGCGGTTCGCCGGGACGGGTGTGAGCCTCGCCGCAGGGCCTTTCGAGGGGAACATTTCCGGCACTCGTCGCGTCGTAGACATACGTGGGCGCCGCGGGGGCGCGCCCTCCTGACGTCCGTCTGAGGAGTGCTCGTGGACAGGAAGCGCAATGCGGCCGCCGCAGGGCAGGCCTGGCAGATCTATCGCGAGACCCTGGAACCCGACGCCCCTGGTCTGTGGGAGCGGGCGCGGGCCGTGCCCCGGATGCTCAAGTCGGTCCTCCGCGGCCAGTACAAGGGCATGTCCTTCAAGACGCTCGGACTGCTCGCCCTGGGGCTCGTCTACATCGTCTCCCCGATCGACGCCATCCCCGACATGATCCCCGTGGTGGGCATCGCCGACGACACGGGCATGGCCCTATGGATGGCGACGGTCCTCGTCAAGTCCGCGGGCGACTTCGTCGCCTGGGAGCGCGGGGGCCGGCCGACCGTCCTCGTCGGCGAACCCGTCGACTGACAAGAGCTACTGGTTTCCAGGAAGGCGAGACCGTCCGTGCGGCGGTCTCGCCTTTCACGTGCTCGGGCCGAGTTCCTTGGCGAAGCGCTCGGCGGCCTCCCGCATGATGGGGACGACGTTCGGGACGGCCTCGCGCGTCATGCGCCCCGACGGGCCGGACACGGATATCGCCGTCAGCGCGGGCGCGCCCCGCAGGGGCACCGCGACGCAGCGGACCCCGAGTTCCTGCTCCTCGTCGTCCAGCGCGTACCCCTGCTCGCGGATCCGCGCCAGCTCGGACAGCAGGGCGTCCGGGGAGGTGAGCGTGTTGGGCGTGTGCGCCGCCATGCCGGTACGGGCGAGGATCTCCGTGACGCGCTGGTCGGGCAGCTGCGACAGCAGCGCCTTCCCCACGCCCGTGCAGTGCGGCTGGACGCGCCGCCCCACCTCGGTGAACATCCGCATGGAGTGCCTGGACGGCACCTGCGCGACGTACACGGCCTCGTCGCCCTCCAGCACCGCCATGTTGGCCGTTTCGCCGACCTCGTCCACGAGGCGGGCCAGCACCGGGCGCGCCCACGTGCCCAGCAGGCGGCTGGCACCCTCGCCGAGCCGGACCAGGCGCGGGCCGAGGGCGTAGCGCTTGGACGGCTCCTGGCGCACGTAGCCCTGGTTCACCAGCGTCCGCATCAGGCGGTAGATCGTCGGCATCGGCAGCCCGGAGACCTCCGTCAGCTCCGACAGCGCCATCTCGCCCCCGGCGTCCGCCAGGTGCTCCAGCAGATCGAACGCACGCTCCAGCGACCGAACGGCCTCCGCCACCCCGCGTCTCCTCTCCCCGACGATTCACCCGATTCTACGGAGAAACGATTTCGCTCTGCGGAAGACGTGCGTTCGGCAGAGTGATGCACGTTACACGCGCGCCGAACCTGGCAATAACCCTGTGTGCCCGGCGCCGTATCGCCGCCCCCCTGGCAGCCGTAGGGACAGCGGAAACCGCGAGAGGGGAACGGGTTGCACACGGGGGGCCGAAGGACACTCTGGGCTGCGATCGCACTGGCCGTACCGCCGCTGATGCTCGCCGGCCCGGCCGCGGCCGCGGGGCTCGGGGAGCGCTCGTCCGGTGTCCGGTTGCTCATGACCATGTCGGCGGCCGGCAGCACGACCACGGGCGAGGGCCCTGCGCTCACGTACAAGGTCCGCGTGCATGCCCAAGGCGGCATCGCGCAGGACGTGACGCTGCGCCTGGCCGCTGAGTGGCCGCTGTCTTGGGCGACGTTCTCGTCGAGTTGCGCCAAGGCCGCTCCGGATGTGCTGCGGTGCGCGTTGGGCGACGTCGGCGAGAAGGCGGCCGAACGGACGGCCACCGTCCAACTGCCGCGCGGGACGGGGGCAGGCTCGGGATCGGAGGGGCCCAGGATGCCGCTGAGCGTCCTCGCGGTGGCGGACGCCGCGAACACCGAGAGCCGCTCGATCCGCGCGGTGATCGACCAACCCGGCGCTCCGGAGCCGAGCACGGACGTCCAGCAGTGCCGGGAGGTCTCGGAGCCGCGTCCCTGCGACGCGGGCACACCCAGCGGCCCGAAGCCGAGCCCGGACGGCCACTCGGGTGAGCCCGGGGGCGGAGTGTCCCCGCCGAAGACAACTGCCGGTGGGGGCGGCGAGACGTGCACGGGCGGTCGGCCGTGCACGGCGGGGACGCCCAGCGGGGGGAAGCCGAAGGCGAGCGGGAACCCGAGGCCGGGCGAGAGCCCGAAGTCCGGCGGGACCCCACCAAAGGCCAGCGGAAGCCCGAAGTCCGGCGAGAGCCCGAAGGCCGGCACGACCCCGAAGACCGGCACGACCCCGAAGACCAGCGGGAGCCCGAAGACCGGCGGGAAACCGAAATCCGGCGGGAACCCGAAGACCAGTGGGAACCCGAAGTCTGGCGGTACGCCGAAGACCGGCGGAAACCCGACGCCTGGCGGTACGCCGAAGGCCAGTGGTGACCCGAAGGCGGATGGAGACCCGAAGGTAAGTGCAAATCCGAAGGCCGGCGGGAAGCCGAAGGCCGGTGAGAGCCCGAAATCTGGCGGAACCCCGAAGGCGAATGGGGACCCGAAGGCTGGGGGGCATCCGAAGCAAGGGGCTGACCCGAAGGCTGATGGGCATCCCAAGGCCGGTGGGCACCCGAAGGTGAGCGGGGAACCGAAGGGCGGGAAGCCTGAGGCGGGGGTGGCGAAGCCGGGGACGCCGCCCGGTGCGGGCGGTGCGCCCACCGGCGGGCCGTCCGCCGGTGGCGCGGTGAAGCCCCGGACGGCCGACGAGCCCGGCGGGCACGGGACGCCGCATGCGGGCCCCGAGACGTCCTTCGGCGGTGACGGATGCCGGCCCGGTGAGGAGTGCGGCGCGTTCCCGATGCCGCCCGGCGGCGCCGGAGGGGTGGGGCCAGGGACCGGGCCGGAGGCGCCGGGCGCTCCGGAGCCGCTCCTGCCGGAACTCCCGGCGGGCGCCCCGTCCGTCCCCGCGCCGAACGCGCCGGGACCGGGCGAAATCCCGCTGCCGCCGCCCCTGACCGCTCCCGAGCAGGCCGGCCCGGCACGGGCCGGCGAGGGCCGGATGACGCTGATGTCCCCGACCGCGATGAGCGAGCAGGACGAGACGGACTGGGCGATCGTCGTCGGCGTCGCGCTCGTGGCCGAGATCGGGCTGCTGTGGGGCATCGCCTGCGTCGGGCTGTGGCGGCGGCGGGTCACGCTGTACCGCGCCGCGGCGGCGGAGCCGGAAGGCGCGCTGACGTGATCGTTTCCGGGGCGGCCCGGGGACGAGCCGAACGGGGCTCCGCCGGAGCCGGGCAACCGAATCCGTGGATGATTGTCCCTGTACCGTCCCAATTGGGGGGGTCTGTCAGTAAGCTAACCGCCTGACCAGTCAACGCTGTCGTGACGGACAGGGGATCCGGTATGTCAGACGCGACGCTGCGCTGCCCGAAGTGCGAATCCGCGCTGGGCACACATGAACGCCACGGGGTCGTGATCGAGGAATGCCCGGGATGCAAGGGCGTCTTTCTGGATCGCGGGGAACTCGAACAGCTGATCGACGCGGAGAGCCGCTACCTCGCCGCGCTTCCGGACGACGTCAACCCGGAGACGACGTACCAGGGACGGCACCGCAGGGGCATCATGCAGCAGATCTTCTCCGGTGATCATTAGCGGCGGGCACGGTCGGTGACGGGGCGTACGGCGCCCTGTTAATGGGGGTTTTCCTCTTGTCACGGCGGTGACAAACCCCGCTTTGGCGAATGTGACCGCGGGCTAATATCGCGCACTGACTACCATCGGGTAGCTTGACGATCATCGCCGGTCGCCCGGGTGCCGGACACGGTCGTCCGGCCGGAGCGTCAGTCCGGCCGTAGCATCCCCCTAGGCCTCGTCCGGCCCGTCCCCTCGGGAGATTGATCAATGGCACTGGGCTCGCTGCTCCCCGACCTCCTGCCCGGAGGTTCCGGCCGCACCCCGCTGATCGAGCGGGTCGCGAGGTGGGCGAAGGAGAAGCCGGACGCCCCGGCCTACACCTTCGTCGACTACTCGACCGACCCGTCCGGCGCCCATGTCACGCTGACCTGGGCCGAGACGGAGCGGCACGCACGGGCGACGGCCGTGACGCTCCGCCAGGTCACCGGACCGGGCGAGCGGGCCGCGCTGCTGCTCCCGCAGACCCTCGAGTACATGATGACCATGCTCGGCGCGATGCACGCGCACGTCATCGCGGTGCCGCTGTTCTCGCCCGACCTGCCCGGCCACGCCGACCGGCTGATCGGCGCCTACACCGACGCGGAGCCCGCGGTCATCGTCACGACGCGGAACGCGCTGCCGCACGTGGAGAAGTTCCTCGCCGACCACGACGTCCCGAACCCGAAGGAGATCGTGTTCGCGGACGAGATCGACCTCTCCCTCGTGGACCGGTGGGAGGACGAGCCGGTCGCGTTCGACGACCTCGCCTACCTGCAGTACACGTCCGGCTCTACGCGCCGCCCCGCCGGAGTGGAGATCACCCACGGGAACGTCACGGCGAACGCCGCGCAGCTCTGGGCCGGATGGGCGCCGGAGAAGCCCAACCCAGAGCTGGTGAGCTGGCTGCCCCTGTTCCACGACATGGGCCTCATCGCCACCATGGCGCTGCCCCTGGTGCGCGGTGACCACGCCATCTACACCGACCCCGTCTCGTTCATCATGAACCCGATGCGGTGGCTCGAACTCATCGCGGAGCGTCCGAGCAAGAACGTCTACACCGCGGGCCCCAACTTCGCCTACGAGTACGTCGCGTCGCAGGCGACGCCGGAGAAGATCGCCCAGCTCGACCTGTCCGGGCTGACGACGTGCCTGAACGGCGCGGAGCCGATCCGCACGTCCACGCTGACGATGTTCGCGGACGCGTTCGCGCCCGCCGGCCTGCGTCCGGGCGTGCAGGCGCCGGGATACGGCCTGGCCGAGGCCACCGTGTTCGTGTCCGCGGCGGCCGAGGACACGCCGCCGAAGATCATCACTGTGGACCGGGACGCGCTCACCCAGGGCGAGCTGCGGCTCTGCGGCGAGGACTCCGAGCGGGCCAGCACCCTGGTGTCGTGCGGGCGGCCGTGCGGGCAGATCGTCGCGATCGTCGACCCGGACGCCCGCGTCGAGCAGCCGGACGGCAGGGTCGGCGAGATCTGGGTGCACGGCCCCAACACCGCTCCCGGCTACTGGCGCAATTCCGAGCGCAGCCAGGACACGTTCGGCGGCGAACTGTCCGAGCCTGGGGACCTGCCGTCCGGGCCTTGGATGAAGACCGGTGACTACGGCGTCGTCCACGAGGGCGAGCTGTACGTCACAGGCCGCATCAAGGACCTCATCATCGTGGACGGCCGCAACCACTACCCGCAGGACATCGAGGTCACCGCGCAGGAGGCGCACCCGGCGATCCGCCCCGATCACGTCGCCGCGTTCGCGCTGCCTGGCGAGGAGACCGAGCGACTGGTGGTCGTCGCCGAGCGCAACCGCCGCGTCCCGCTCGGACGGCTGGACCTCCACGAGGTGGAGTCGGCCGTAAGGGGCGCCATCAACGTCGAGCATGAGATGAGCGTCCACGAGTTCGTGTTGATCGAACCGGGTGGCGTGTCCCGTACGTCGAGCGGAAAGATCGCTCGTGCGGCCACGCGTCAGCGCTACCTTGACGGCGAGCTGCCAACGACAGAGGCTCGTCTGGCGTCTCGTAAGTAGGCGCAAAGGGCGCACCCGTCCGGGATGGGCGAACGTACCATCCTGGACGAACGTGCCGTCTTGGACGGACGACCGGCGGCCGACGGTCGGTGGTCCGGGGCGAGCGACGGGCCGCCGGGGCGAAGCGGCCCCGCGCGGCCGTGACGACACAGGAGGATCATGCTTTCGGGGCTGGGGCGTCTCATCCACCGGCGACGCTGGACCAGCCTTGCTCTGATCCTGACCATGATGTGCGTCGCCGGCATCTGGGGCCTCGGCGTCTTCTCCAAGTTCAAGGAGGGCGGCTTCGAGGACCCCGACGCCTCCTCGACGCTCGTCGCCAAGCTCGGCGCCACCTACTTCGGCAGCACCAACCCCGACGTCCTCGTCCTCTACAGCAGCGACACCATGACGGTGGACGACCCGCGCTACCAGGCGAGCGTGGTCACCACCATCGCGCGGCTGCCCCAGGCCAACGTCGAAGAGATCATCTCGTACTGGTCGTTCGACGGTAAGTCCGCCGAGACGTTCGCCTCCCACGACCGGCGCTCGACGTTCGTCGCCGTGAAGCTGAAGGGCGAAGACGGCGCCGCCCAGATCGAGAACTACCACGCCATCAAGGACCGCCTGGCCGCGCCAGGGCTCACCGTCGAGTTCGGCGGCAGCGTGCCTCTCGGCGAGGAGTTCGGCAAGCAGGTCGTCAACGACATCATCCGCGCGGAACTGATGACCGCGCTGCCCCTGCTCCTCCTCCTCATCATCCTGTTCGGGGCCCTGACCGCCTCGTTCCTGCCGCTCATCGTGGCCGTGTTCTCGATGATCGGCGGACTGGCCGTCCTGCACGTGGTCACCTACACCACGGACGTGACGTCCTTCGCCTTGGAAGTCGTCACGATGATGGGCGTCGGTCTGGCCATCGACTACTCGCTGTTCATCATCAGTCGTTTCCGTGAGGAACTAGGGCGCGGCATGGCCGCGCAGGGGATCGCGCCAGGCAAACCCTGGAAACAGGAACGCGACCGGAAGTCGCGCAAGGCCGCGAAGAGGGCGTACAGAGAAGCCCTGCGTCCCATCAGGCAGAGCGCCCTGTCCGCCACCATGGCCACCGCCGGCCGCACCATCGTGGTCAGCGGCATCACCGTCTCGGCCGCCCTCGCGGGACTCCTGCTCTTCCCGCAGATGTTCCTCCGGACGATCGGCCTCGCCGGCATCGCCACCGTCATGGTCGCGGTGTTCGGCGCCACCGTCCTGCTGCCGACGCTCCTGGCGATCCTGGGGCCGCGCGTCGAATTCGGCCGGATGCCGTGGCGGCGGCCCACGGCCAAGCGCGCGCAGCGAGACCCCAACAGCGGCTTCTGGTACCGCCTCGGCCAGAGCGTGATGAAGCACCCGCTGCCGTACTTCACGATCGTCATCATCATCCTGGGCGTGATGTTCGTGCCGTTCCTGAACGTCCAGTTCGGCAGCGTGGACGCTCGCGTCCTCCCCAAGGAGAGTCCCACCCGCGCCGTGGTGGAGACCATCAAGCAGAACTTCCCCAACGGGTCCGCCGAGCCCATCGACGTCGTCGTCTCCGGCGACCTCATCCCGCGTGACTGGACGCCCAGCGGCAACGACCCCATCCCTCCCTACCTGGAGGACTTCAGGAAGAAGCTGGGGTCGCTCCCCGGTGTGTCGGAGGCGCAGTTCACCGGCTACTCCGGCACGTACGGCGGCGTGCGCATCTCCGTCACGCACAAGTACGAGCCGATGGACCAGCGTGCCCAGGACCTCGTCACAGAGATCCGCAACATGCACCTGGCCAAGGACGGCTACCCGATGCACATAGACGTCGGTGGCAGCACGGCCGCGCAGATGGACTTGATGTCCAGCCTGATGGAATCCCTGCCGAAGATGGCGCTCGTCGTGGGCGTCGCCACGTTCATCCTGCTGTTCATGTTCTTCGGCTCGATCGTCCTGCCGCTGAAGGCCATCGCGATGAACGTCCTGTCCATCGGCGCCTCGTTCGGCGCGATCGTGTGGGGCTTCCAGTACGGCCACCTCGCCGGGATCCTCGACTTCACCCCCACCGGCGGCGTCGAGGCCACCAGCATGATCCTCATCCTCGCGGTCGTGTTCGGCCTGTCGATGGACTACGAGGTCTTCCTGCTCAGCCGCATCCGCGAGGAATGGGACCTCACCCACGACAACCGCGCCGCGGTCGCGCGCGGAATGCAGCACACGGGCAGCATCATCACCAGCGCCGCGCTGCTCTTCCTCGTCGTCATCGGCGCGTTCAGCACGGCGGGCATCACCGTCGTCAAGCTCATCGGCGTCGGCATGTTCGTCGCCGTCGTCGTGGACGCCGTGCTCGTCCGCTCCCTGCTGGTCCCGGCCACGATGCGGTTCATGGGCGCCGCCAACTGGTGGCTGCCGGGCTTCCTCGCCGGCCTGCACGCCCGCATGGACCTGCGCGAACGCAGCTCCGTCCTGGGGCCGCCCGTCCCCGCCGTCCCGCCGCGCCTGCCGGATGAGCAGCCCTATCCGTACGCCATCCACTGGGAAGAGGCCCCCGGGGAACCACGTCCGGCGCCCAGGGGGGCGGCCTCGGCAGGCGGGCGCGGCCGCCCCGACGCGGCGCCCGGCGCTTTCGACCCGGCGCCCGCCGCC
>NZ_BMRO01000023.1:0-3388 GCF_014648675.1 Actinomadura livida | reverse complement strand
GGCCGGCCGGGGGCGTACCGACGCCGCCGGGCGCCTACCGGCCGTCCTCGGCGGCCGGGCCGGAGCCGGCGCACGTGCCGCCGGCCCGGCCGCGGAGGGACGCGAACGAGGCGTTCCGCCCCGCCGCACAGCCGCCCGTGAACGACCTCCCGGGCGGCGAACCGCCGAAGCTGGTCTTCAGGACGCCGCCCTCGGACGACCGGCCGCCTGAAGAGCCGTGGAACCCGTGGGCGGACGGCCCTCCGCAGCCGGACCCCGCCCCGCCTCCCGCCCGGCGCACCAAACGGGCGATCATCCCCAACCCCGACGGCACGGGCTGGCGCTGGGGCGAAGTCGAAGACGACTCCCCCTAAGCACGTCCCCCTAAGCACGGCCGCCCGTCACTGAGGCGCGAGCTGCTCGATGCCGCGGCGAAACTGCCTGGCGCGGCTGGTCTCGGTCGTCCTGGCCACCATGAAGTGCTCCGGGAGAACGCCGGGATCGGGGGAACACCAGCGAGGTCCGGACCGAACTAACCCGAAGGCAAGCTCCGCCTGCCCAGCCCAGAAGACTCATCTCCCGCCGACGCCATGTCGGAGACCGACCCGCCCAGCCGACGTCCTAGATGACTGTCAACGAAGGAGCGAGTCGATGATCTCCTGCGCCCGTCCGACGCCGTCCTCGGCCCGGATCCGCCGCCCCAGCTCGTCCGCCCGGTCGGCCAGCCCCTGATCCTGGACGGCCTGCCGGATCTTCGCCGCCAGCCGGGGCACCGTCAGCGCCCGGAACGGCAGCGGAGCCGGCCCCGCCCCCAGCGACGCCACCCGCTCCCCCCAATAGGGCTGATCACCGAAGAACGGACACACAACGGTCGGCGCACCCGCCCGCAGGCCCGCCGCGGTCGTTCCCGCGCCCCCGTGATGCACCACCGCGGCCATCCGCGGAAAGAGCCACGAATGCGGGACGTCCTGAACAGCGAGAACGTGCTCGTCCGAAGTGTCGGGATCCCCTTGCACGATGCCGCGCACACCGGCGACCCGCAACGCCGTCCGCACCACCATTTCGGTCATATCGGCATCTTTCGGAACCATGCTTCCGAAACCGACGTACACCGGCGCCGGACCCGCCGCCAGAAAATCCGCAAGCTCCCTTGGAGGCTCCCAATCAGGCTCGTCGAGGAACCAGTAGCCGGTGAGGTGCACGTTGGACGACCAGTCCCGCGGCCGCGGGACCACGGCCGGGCTGAAGCACGCCAGCACCGGCCCGCCGTCCGCCCGCCTGCCGCGCACCGGCAGCCGCCGCAACCCCAGCGTCTCCTCCCGCCACGGGTTGATGAACGGCCGCGACAACTGCCACGCGATCTGGTCGACCGCCAGGAAACTCGCCCGGTTCGCCCAGGGCCCGAACATCCGCGCCCGCGGAACGAACGGATGCGGAAACGCGCCGGTCGGCTGGCTCGGCTGAAAATGAATCAGCGCCCACGGAACACCGAGATGCTCGCCGATATGCCGGGGAAGAAAGCCGAGCGTCGGCCCCAGAATGAGATCGGCGCCCTTGCAGGCGTCCAAACATTCCGCCAGCAGCCGCTCGGCCATCGGCCCCAATATGCGCCGGAACCCACCGAGGAACTTCACCGGATTACGCCCGCCCGCCAGCAACTCCTGACCGGCATCCGATTCGAGGATCTCCGTGGGATCGGCCGTCAGCGGCGCGAGCTCCAGCCCCGCGGCGACGACCATCGGCGAGTACCGCGCACTCGCCACGAGCCGCACCTCGTCCCCCCGCCGCCGGAGCACCTGCCCGAGCGCCACACACGGCTGGATGTCCCCCCGCGACCCAGCCGCGAAGATCACGATTCTGCGCACGCCGTCCTCCTACCAGGCATCGCCGCGCGGCTTGGGCTGCGGCTCGTCCACCGGCTTCTCCTCGGGAACATAAGGCTCGTACCACCCCTCCGGAGGCGTCGGCCGCTCCCCGCCCTCCTCCGGATCCCACTCCACACCCCTCGAAGGCGCCTCTCCCCCCGCGCCCTGCGTGCGCCCCCCCGAGGAAGACACCCTGAGCTCCCCCGGCCGAGACGAACCAGTCCCCGACACCGCCCCGCCCCCATCACCCACGCGCTCCACACCGCCCACGGACGCCTCGGCCGACGTCTCCCCACCCGGGAAAACAGCCGCACCTCCCGACAGCTGGCCTTCGCTGCCCCCCAGCGCCGTCCCACCACCGTCACTCACGCGCTGCGCGTCGTGCACGGACGCTTCGGGCGAACTCTCGTCTCCCGGGAAAACGGGCGAGTCTCCCACCGGCCGGCCTTGGCTGCCGCTCTGGGCTGTCCCGCGACTGTCGCTCCCATGCTGCGCGCTGTCCACGGATGTCTCGGGCGGCGTCTCGTCACTCGGGAACGTGGGCGAGTCTTCTGGCGACTGGCCTTGGCTGCCGCTCTGCACCGTCCCGCCGCTGTCGCTCGTGTGCTGCGCGCTGCGCAGGGATGCTTCGGGCGGCGTCTGGACACCCGGGAGAGCAGGCGATCCCGGCGGCTGGCCCTCAACGCCGCCCTGAGCGGCTCCGCCGCCTGCGACCTGCGGAGAATCACTGTCCTGTGCAACCCCGTGCAGCGTGGCCTCGCCTTCGACCGTTCGGTCTTCGTCGCCCGCCAGGTCGTCGGCCGGAGGGGGAGTCACCTGCCCAGCAGGGGCGCTTTCCGCCCCACCGAGCACGGTGCTGCCGTCGTCCAGACGCTCAGACTCCGCAGGGTTCGAGGAAGTCCCACTACCTGTCCGGAGAGAAGCGCCGTGCCGCATGGCACCCGGAGCTGGATCGTCCAGCGTGGACGACTGCTCATGCCCCGCGGCCCCCCAGGGCGCACCGCTGCGACCCGGCAGCGCCCCCGGGTGCCCGCCCGAGCGACTTCCAGCGGCACCGCGCGCCGCTCCGCCGACTGGACGCTCCTCAGGCTCGGTGAAGAGCCCGGCGGTCCCGCCGCTTGCTTCCGAGGCCGCGCTGGTCTGTGTGGGGGTGTGCTCCGTGGCGCCGCCTTGTGCGGGGTGGTTCTCGGGGCCTGTTGGCGGGGGTGTCGGGGTGGTGTCGAGAATGGGGATCGGTTGGGTGATCGGGGTGGTTTCGGTGGCGTCCGGTGACTTGGCGCCGTGCTCGGCTGGACGCTCTTCAGGCCGTATGCGTGGGCCTGGGGTGCTGGTCGCCGGCTGGTAGGCCGGGCCGGCGTGGGGTGCGGTGGGCGGCAGGGTGCCGCCGCCGGTCGGGAGGTCGGTGTGGCCCGTTGATGGTGTTGACGTGTCGATCGGTGGGGTGACCGGTCGGAGCGGGTCGGTGGCAGCGCGCCCTGGACCGGTGTCCTGGTGTGCCTCGGGGGTGGGTTGAGGGGTCGGGGAGGCGGAGGTGGGGACGGGGG
>NZ_BMRO01000022.1:90711-113497 GCF_014648675.1 Actinomadura livida | reverse complement strand
GGTGGCCAGCCCGCCGTCCGCCAAGGCCCACGCCCCCTCGCATACCAATAACAAGATCCTTCTCAAACACGCACTAACGAGGCATGCCACGCCTTCGGGCTTCCGGAGGTTCCCCTCCTGGACATCAACGGCACCATCAATTTCCACCATTGGGGCCCGAGCATGAAACCCACCATTGCCGCTTGGGTGAACACATTCGGCGCAGGAACCTGACCGGACGTCCCGCTACGGCGCACCGAACGCTCCGCCAAGCGTTCGGCGTAGTCGCTGGCTTTCAGGTCGAACGCCGTCAGTCCGTGCCCGAACCGGAAGGTTCCCACACGTCCAGCTAGCTTTTGCGGCTGGCAGCTGGCTCGGGCTGACGTTCACCGAACCGTCAGGAATGGGCTTGGCTTACCGGTGTAGGAGACGTATAGGTGGTCGCGGGCGCGGGTGCAGGTGACGAACAGCAGGCGGCGTTCCTTCTGGGTGTCCTGTGCGTGTGCCTGACCGTCTTCGGCCTCAGGTGTGATGGCCAATGACGAGGGAATCGCCCCCTCCTCGGCGCCCACCACCGCCACGCACCTGAACTCCAGCCCCTTCATCCGATGCATCGACGCGACCTGGACGCCGACCGACATGCTGGGTACCTGGTAGGCCGTGATGCCCTCGGCCTTCAACCGTCCGGTAACCCTGCGGACCATGTACTGGTGGCGGGTCGCCACGCCGATGGCGGCAGGTTCGATCCCTTCGGCGATCCAGGCGCGAACCTGCGCGGCCAGCGCCTCCAGTTCGGCGTCCTTGTCAGCGTAGCCGCGCACTACGGGAAGGCTGCCGTGTATGGGGGAGCGGTACCCATCTAGGGTGTCGGGCGAGTCGTCGAGGCCCTGTGCGGGCTCAAGCCCGAGCAGCGGAACCGCCCAGGAGAGGATCTCTTGCGTGGTGCGGTAGTTGAGCTTCAGCTTGGTGCTACGGCCCCGTACGTTGATGCCGAGGCTGGCCAGCGAGACATGGCTTTCGTAGATACGTTGATGCGGGTCGGCCACCACGAAAAGATCGTCGGGCCCGCTGGCCACCAGCCGGCGAAGGAGCCGCCACTGGGTGGGGTGGATGTCCTGCGCCTCGTCGATGATGATGTGGTCGTATTCGGGTGCATGGACCAGTTCGGTGGCCTGGTTGGCGAGTTGCTGGAAGGTGGAGAGACCCGCGATGCGCAGCTCATCGACCACCCCGGAGACGGCCTGCCACACCGCTCGCCGTTGGGCCTTTCCCAGCGGAACGCCGCGGCCGGTCCGCGGGCAGGTGAGGTAGTCGTCTAGGCTCCGAAGGTCCTGGGCGAGTATCACGTGTTCCCACTCGTGCTGCAGGAACGTGGTCGAGTACGGAAGGCCCTCGGCGGCCTGCTCCCACAGTGGAGCCAGCACGTCCGGCCCCGCGATGCCCGGTCGGCGGTGGCGTGCGACGATGCTGTAGGCGAGCCGGTCGACGTTGTCAACTGTGATGCGCTGACGCACCTGCGCGTCATCTACCAGTAGATCCAGCCGCCGTTGTAGGGACTGCGCGAGGTTCCTGGTGAATGTGGTCAGCAGCACCCGCGCGCCGTCCCGCCTGGCTAGGTACCGAGCTCGGTGCAGAGCAGCCACCGTCTTGCCCGTCCCGGCCCCGCCAGTCACCTGCGCGGGCCCGCTGTAGGATTCCCGCAGTACCGCCTTTCGCTGGACGGGGTGCAGAAAGATCCGCCAGGTATCGAACGGCCGCGCCAGGATCTCACGCAGGTTCTCGGGCCCGTCCACGAACACCACGTGCCCCGGCGTACGTCGCATCGCTGCCTCCAGATCGTCGGGGTCGACGGCGGCCGGTGCCTGCTCGGCAAGCAGCGACGCGACCTCCTGCCACGCCTGATCGACGGTCATGCCCTGTGCCAGTGCCAGCAGCGCGATGTACTGCGATTCGGGCACCAGCCGCTCCAGCGCCATTAGTTGGTTTTCGTCAGTCAGTAACCGCACTAGCGGGATCAGCTCCCGGTCGATGCCGAGCTTGTGTAGGTCCTTGTCGAAAATGTGCCTGAACAGCCGGTCCACGCTGCCCTCGGCGACCTTCTCCAGCGTGGGGGAGAGCCTCTTCAGGCGCTCCTGATCCCAGGACTCCAGCACGCCGATCGCCTGGTTGACGCTAAACCTCTTGCTCTTGGCATAGGCGATCGCCTCATCGTGCGCTAGCACTGTCAGCAGGCAGTACACGTCGCCCCGCTCGGGCGCCAGTACGACTCCGCGCCGGTGCGAGTCGATCCTGATGGTGCGGATCCGTGGGTCCTGGGCACCGTTGATCTTCTCTAGGTGTAGCCCACCCACAGTGGGCTCAGCGAACTTGGCGAGAGCTGCCTCGACGCTCCTGCGCACCTTGGGTTCCATCTTGGCGTACTGCGGCATGAACGAGTTAGCGATCGCGAGCTGAGCCAAGCGGCTCGGCCGTGTAATGACCGGAGACTCCCCTGGATCAGTGGCTTCCCGCGTGCGGATAATCGGTGTGCCCTCCGGCAGCGCGCCGAGGAACTGTAGGGCATCGCGGGCGGCGTTCGTCAGCGGGCGTAGGCCGGTGGGCAGCGCGAGGTCGCCGTCGGCGTCCTCAACCGCCGCCGCGAACGTCGCTGCCGATCCCGTTCCGGCGACGACCCGCTGCCGCAGGACGTCGTAGGTGCGCCAGGCGTCCGATGCCCCGAGCAGCCCCTGTAGTGCTTCACGGACGCCGTCGCGGAACCGCAGCACGGGACCGGACGGGGGTTCGCACAGCTCACCCACGACGACCTCGGCGATGTCGTCATTGGATGCCGCAGATATCAATTCCTGCCGGATGAGGTACAACAGCGGCAGGGTGATCTCGACGAACGGGGAGCTAAGGACGGCGAGCCGGACGGCTCGGGGGGAGGCGACGCGCCGGAACATCTCTACCAAGCGGTCTCCCGGAGGGGGAGCGTCGTCCTCCTCGACCTCTTTGGGGATCCGTCCTGTCGGCGGGATCAGGAGTGCGTCACATCCTTGAGGGGCGCCGCGCATCAGCGTCGCCGCCCAGCGGCCGAGCGAATGGGGGGTGAGCGTGGCCGCCGGGAGCGGCATCCACTCCACACCGTGGGGTGTGTCAAACAGGTGCGGTGCCGTGAACCGGAGCCTGGTGTTGGGTGTGCCAGGAGCGTCCCCGCGCGCCCGCGCTGCGGGCAGGTCCAGCCCAGTGCGCCGCCACATGCGCGTGGCCAGCGGGCTAATCAGCGCGGTCGGTGTCGAGCTCGCCCAGGTCCGGATCGTGGTCCAGATTTCGGTGCCGGACCACCCGTGGCCGGCTCCGTCGGTCAACACGATGAGGAGACGGCGTCCGTCCGGGGCGCGTAGCTGGTCGGCCGCAGCAGGCCGACCGCTTTCGTCGCGCAGGACCGGGCATGGGCTTTCCGCCGATATCCGCCACGTGCGGATCCGACGGAAGGCCCCGAGCTGGTGCAACAGGGACGTGAACTCGGCTACTGCCTCATCCCACACCGCCATCGAGGGCGAACTGTCCACGACCAGCCCCAATTCGAACCAGCGTTCTGGGGCGGGACGGAACTGGGGGATGAGTGTCCAGGTCCGGGCATAAGCCGTGATGGTGGCGTCGATGTCCAGGTGTGACCGACGGCCGTCCGACCTGGGCCGTTTGAACGGGCGCAGGGACCGTGCGAGGGCCAGCGGGGAGGAAAGTGCGCCCGCTGTCCGGACGTTGACTTTCCGTCCCGCCCTTGATCCTAGGTTCGGGGTCGTTTCTGCCGGTTTCGGAGGTGTCGGCACTGCGTCGTCCCCGGCAGGAGGGGTGTCGTGCGCAGAACCAGGGTCAGGAGCCGGGCCGGTGGATGTTTCGGTCTTCGCAAGTTGCGGAGGTGAGGAGTTCGGTTCCCGGGCGGGCGGAGAGCGATCGGTACTTTCGTCGGGTGCCGGTGCGGTGGCGGCCAGCCACAGGGCGTCGGCGATCGACGCGCCGTCCAGGGTCCGGTCCAGCGTCAGTATCGACCGGACGCAGTGGGCCAGGTCGGCGTCATCCACGGGAGAGTTCCCGCAGCAGGAGGGCGACTAGGTCGTCGTGCCGGGTGCCCTGGGGGGCATCGTCGCCGGAGAGTACGAAGACCGCGCTGAGCAACTGGTCGATCGCGAGGTTGTCGCCAGCGCGTAGGCGGGTGACGAACCCTCGCACGAGGGTCGCCACCGGTCCCTCGTCGGGTACCTCCATGTCCAGGTGGGCTTGAACGACCTCGCGCAGCGTCTCCTCGTCAGGTTCCGGCATCTGGAAGCGGATGCAGCGCCGCAGGAACGCCGGCGGGAAGTCGCGCTCGGCATTGCTGGTCATCACGATGAAGGGAAATTCGGTGCACTGTACTTTGCCGCGCTCGACCGTGTACGTCTGGTCACTGTCCCACATGCGTACCGCCACCTGCTCGGCCTTGTGGCGTTCGAGTTCGAGGATCGTGTACTCGCCTCGCTCCAGCACGTCGAGCAGATCGCTGGGGAGGTCCAAGTCGCTCTTGTCGATCTCGTCGATGAGCAGTGCGCGCGGCAGTGTGGCTGGTACCAAGGCTGTCCCCAGCGGTCCGAGGCGCAGGAATGGGGCGATGTCGTCGACCGTTTCGCCGTGGCCAGCGGCGGTCCTCAGCTGCTGCTCGTGGATACGGCCGAGCACGTCATAGCGGTACAGCGCGTCTTCCAGTGTGCTGCGGGAAGTGATGTGCCATCGCAGGACAGGGCCGAGGGCTAGCTCGTGCGCGACTGACTCAATGACCGTGGACTTGCCGGAGCCGGGAGCCCCAGTGACCAGTAGGGGGCGGCGCAGACTCAGTGCCGCGTTGACCGCGTCTGGCAGGCCCTCGGGCGGGCGGAACTTCTGGCCGAGCGGGCGGTGCGGGAAGCTGCGCCAGGGCGGGGGAGGCGCGAGCTCGACCTCTCGGGCGGTGCCGTCGCCTCGATAGTAGGAACCCCAGGACATCAGGTACTCCTCGTCTTGTGGCCGGGCGGGGGCAGCAGGGCGTCGCAGAACGCGAGCCATTCCTCGTCGTCCCAGACCGCGCGCAGGTCGGCAACCGGATCGCAGGCCTCGTCGCAGGATTGGTCGCGCCACCGGGCGCGGTAGGCGTGCAGGAAACCCAGGGGTAGTTCGTTCCAGGAGTCCTCGACGCGCTTCTGGTGCTCGGGGCCGATGTTGGCGCTGTCCGGCCACACCACGATTGGTGCGAACCGTAGCAGCAGTTCGAACAGCTTCTCGTTGCGCTCAGGGGAGGCCAACAATCCCACGCCTCTCCGGTACACGCCGTTGCGGAAGTCCTCGTCGAGCCGGTGCTGCTCGGCGGCCTGCCGCGCCGGGATCCAGTCGAGGCGGCCGCCCTCGGTGATTGAGGCGATCTCGGTCAACCGTCGGCGCGCGCTCCGGATGGCGCGGCGGGTGTCTGGCAGCCTCTCCAGCCAACGGCTCCAGCGGGGTAGGACGTCGTAGTCGACGCCGAGTCGCCGCTCGTAGGCGCACTCCTCGGGGCGCCACTGCAGCAGCAGTCCGGTCGGCATCGCGACCTCGATGCGGCGGAGGGGGAGGCCGAGCGCGTCGGCGTGGTCCTCGGCCCAGTCCACCGCGTTGGCGAGTGCGGTCTCGGTCCCGGGGCGGTCGCTGCCGGGGCAGTCGAAGTTCTCGTGTTCATAGACGGCTTGGTCGTGGAGCAGCCAGGCGCCGATCTGCTCCGGCCAGTCGTCGGCTAGGGCGTAGTGAAGGCTTACGATCAGGCGGAGTCGGCGCTCCGCCCGGCGTTCACACCGCTCGTGCACTGCGTCATTGAGCGCGACTAGCGCATTGATGCCCGTCGCCCAATCCCGCAGTTCGGGCTCGTTGAGGTCCCAACCTGCGTCGTCGGCCAGCTCCACCACGAACCGGGTCAGTGCTTTCACGCAAGCCCCCCTGCTAGTGGGAGCGTTACGCGCGACATACTCGGCCGCGTCGATCTCGGTGTGTACATCACCGACTGCCTGATCGTCGGAGACGGCCATATTCAAGGCCGCCACGGCCTGACGCAGCCGCGTCCCGGTCAACGCGGCAGGCATGAAGGACCGCAGGAACGAAGCGGTTCGATGTGCCAAAATCAGGCGCTCGACGAGACTGGCGGCGCGCGTCCGGGCGGGGCCCGGTTGTGCCTGCGCGATCTCCTCGTGGAGCCGGTATAGATCGACGAGAGTCCAGCCTGGCCCAACCAGCCCGCCCAAGTTCAAGGGCGCCAAGGCTGTGTCTAGCTCTGCAGTCCCGTACGACCCGAGGGGTGACATATTGGCTTGGACGTGCCGGTTGCGCGAGAGCCAGAGTGGGACATAGGAATCGCTGCCGTCGTAGGAGAAATGGGTGATGCTCTGCTGCGCGATGTGCTCGCGCAACTCGAGGGTGATTTCGGGCAGGCAGAGATGGGGGGCGGCCCTGGCCAGGCCGGCATCCAAGAGCCGTACAAGCTCCCGGGACATTGCCATGTCGTAGGCGGGCTGGTTTACCGCCGCGGCCATGAGAAGCGCCAGTCGCGTCTTCCCGCTGGACGAGCCGATGGTCAAGGTGCTGGCCGGGGGAATGGCTCCCGCAGCGTCACAGGCGTCGACGATGACGAAGACGCCCTTCACGCCCACGTGGTCGACGGCCTCTCCCACGAGCCGTCCGACGTCAACGGCGCTGCTCCTGTCGCCGTTCTTCGAGTCCCGTGCCATGAGGTAGAGCGTTGGGTCGTCGCCAGGGGTGAACCCGTGCCCAAGCAGGGCCAGCACGAGCGTGGCGCCGTTCTCGGCGGCGCGGGAGATTGAGGTCCGCACAGCCGCTTCGATTTCCGGGGCGGCCAGTTCCCCGTAAAGGACGGACTCTCCGCCGGGCAGACCCGGGTCACAGCCACCAACGCCGGGATCGCGCAAGGCGTTGGCCAACTCGCGGGCGGCAGGCTCCAGAGCGGTGAGCGTGCTCATCGAGCGGCACTGCGTGGCGACCACGAGCACGTGCCGACGGTCTATGCCTGTCATGGCACCGCTGCGAGGCCCTGGAGGGCCTCCATGACCGGCCCGGCCACGTCAGCCTTGGCCAGATACTTGGTTGCGGTATGCACCCACACCCCGTCGGAGTCGACCCGGCTGCTGATGGGCACGACGCCCGCCGTGTTTGCGTGGACGTCCTCCTCTAGGACAGGCCGCGGCACGATGATGTCGTCGCGGTCCCAGTAGTTGAGCCATCGGTTCACACAGCCGGGAGTCGTGGGTGGCGCTGGCCGGATCTTCGGCCACACAACCGCGCGCATTGCCAAGGGAGAGCCAAGGGTGACCAGAAGCGGCACCGACGTCTCGTGGCCGCACAGCGTTTCGAAGGTCACGACACTTCCCAGCGAATGTGCAACAACCACAGTCGGGCTAGAGCCGAGCGCATCAGCCACGACTCCACGGATCCGGGCATCGAGAGGTCTGCCGTCGCCATCCTGCTCGCGCCGCGCGAGGTATCGGGCCACCTGGGCGAAATCACGGACTAACAGCTTGCCGCCCGCCCACTGCCCGGCACGTCCCCACGGACCGGAGCCCAGCAGCGTCGTGCCCGCGTTGATGGCCCGACGCACGATCTCGCCAGCCCCCTGGGCCCCGCCTTGCGGACAGAGCTGCGCCAGAGCCCGTTCCACCGTGGCGTCGATGGGCCCGTTGGGATCCCTGTCGTGGGTCTGCACGTGGGCCCGCACAATCTCGATGAACAGCCGGTCGAGCAGGACCGCTTCGTCCTCATCAAGTTCGATGCCCCCGGCACCTTGGGCCTGCGGTCGCTGGAGCAAGTCACCGTAGTAAGCGAAGACAACCTCGGCCAGGCTGCCGTCGATCAACCCTTGCGCGGCCTCTCCATGCCCGGCCCGCCGGGCGCCAGCAGCCAGGGCATCGATCCAGCGCTTCCTATCTTCCTCGACCCGGCGGGGCCCTCCGATGCCATGGACGAATACCAGCCGTGGTGCCACCGAACCTCCACGTGAGACGTCTTTCCAGCGGGAGCGGGGTAAAGAACGGCCTGACAGTGAATGCCTACTTTATGACACACATCCCCCCAGACTTGCGCTTGCCGGAAAGTGCGTCCATACAGGTGACAGACGTATTGCCTGGCGGGCGCGGTGCAGGGGGTGTGTCGATCGCGGCTGAGTACGATTGGCCTGCCGTTGACAGAGGGTTGGGTGATGTCGCCTTGCGGCATCGCACATCCACGGCACGGTCCTCTTCGACCTGGTGAACCGGCAGTCCCTTGGCTGGGCTGACCGACCGGGCGGCCGACACGCTTGCCGGATAACTGAAAAATATCTCGGAAGTAGAGATGATCTTCAGGGGCCTTGGACGGTGCCTCTGACCCGTCTCGACCAGGTCGTGCTCCCCCCACAGGATGCCCGGCTGCCACGTCCTCCTGTGGCAGCAGCAGAGGCCACCATCACCATGCCCCGCGCAACTCCCCCTGCACCACATCACCCTAAGGACGCGGCCAAGTCCAGAGCGCCGGCGGCGATGAGATTGCCGAGCGCTCCGGCAGCCGCGGTGTTCAGGTGCGTAGCCACGAGCTGGAGGCCGCGGCGAATCCGGCCCACGTCTGGGGAGTCGCTGGTGACCTCGCGCTCCAGTTTCTCCATGGCCTGGACGACTTCGGCCTCAGCCTCGGCGGGGAGGCTGATCGTCGGCTTGGCCTGTCGGTACTGCTCGACCACACCCAGCACTTTGGCGGCAGTGTCGGCCTCGAAGACGGTCGAGTTCAGCGTGTTGCAGTCCCCGGCTGAGACATTGCCCTTGTTGTCGCCGGTGAAGTTGAATGTCGGGCCACCCTTGTGTTTCGTCTGCTCGTACGCCATCACGTCCCCCGAGTACTGCTCGACACAGCGGTCCCCTTCGTCGGTCGTCTCCGCCCTGACCGGGCCGCGGCGCCCGTGTGACTTCGCACCGTGGATGAGGCCGCGGTCGACCAGTGACGCTGCCGCCCGGTCGATCTCACTCTCGGTGAGAAGTTCGCCCTCGAAACGAGCCTCGGAGGTCTTGAGGAAGCCATCAACGACCGGGTAACCCACGCCGTCCTGTTTCTTCTCCCATAGCCAGCGCAGGAGACCGTTCCGCGCGGCGACCATGCGCTGCACCTTGTCTACGCGGCGGCGCCTGCGGGCATCAACCCACTCTTGGCCGTAGTTAGTGAGATTGGCTATGGGAGTTCCGAGGGTGCTGTGACGTCGGTCCACGAAACCGCGTTCTGTGCACTGCCTCAGCAGTTCGAATGATGCGTGTAGGTCAAGGCCGTGCGTCTCGCTGAAATCCGGGAAGTCGACCGCGCCCGCCGGCGCCTCGTCCGAGTGGTCGTACACCCACTCGACAAACGCATCGTGCAGTTCGCGAAGTTTGTCGGTCATTTGTTCTCCCCGTTCGATCAGGGCCGGGGGGCTCGGTTGCCGATCAGTTTGCAGGACTCCGAGACCTGCTTTGGTGCGGAAGGTGGCAGAGCCATATAAATCGTCCGAATTGACTAGATTGTGGCCATCCTCTTGAGTCATCCTCGAGTCACCCTGGCGCGATTTGATCTCCGCACTTCCGCGATCGCGGTCGCGATCTCAGTGAGTTCCGGGTCGGTGATGTCACCACCAAGATCTTTCCATCTGGCACTGAGTGGAGGCTCGATCTCCCAACCACAGGACGGCCCTTAATACTCCAGCGGTAAGTCGTGATCTTGGTGGTGGGGGTGCTGGAGCATGCAGACGGCCACCGCGTGATCATGGATGTTTGTGAGGACAACCGAAGATCACGTGATGGCCGCTGGGCCCAGCGTAGACCCTGGCCGGTGGCAGACGATGCTGGAGGACCTGACGGGCCGGGTGGCCTGCCGGTTCAAGCGGGTGGAGACACGGCGGCGGTTCCGGGCCCTGCTGGAGGGACTGCTGGCCGAACTGCCCCGTAAGAACCGCTGGACGATCGCCGAGCACGCCGGGGACCGCGACCCGTACGGGATGCAGTACCTGCTGAGCCGGGCGGTGTGGGACGCCGACCAGATACGTGATGACCTGCGCAGCTATGTCACCGAGCAGCTCGGCTCGGCGGGGGCGGTGCTGGTGGTGGACGAGACCGGCGATCTGAAGAAGGGCACCTGCAGCGCCGGGGTGCAGCGCCAGTACACCGGCACCGCCGGCCGGATCGAGAACAGCCAGGTCGCGGTGTTCCTCGGCTACGCCACCGATGCCGGGCACGCCTTCATCGACCGGGAGCTCTACCTGCCCCGGGTCTGGGCCGACGACACCGTGCGGCGCCAAGCGGCCGGGGTGCCCGCCGACCGCCACTTCGCCACCAAGCCCGAGCTGGCCCGCCGCATGCTCGCCCGTGCGCTGGACGCCGGGGTGGACGCGGGCTGGGCCACCGGCGACGAGGTCTACGGCCAGAGCCCGGACCTGCGCCGCGAACTGGAACAACGCGGTGTGGGGTATGTGCTGGCGGTCGCGGCCAGCCACCGCGTCACCCTGGGCATCGGCACCCGCCGCGCCGACCAGGCCGCCGCCGCACTGCCCAAACACGCCTGGCAGACCCTCTCGGCCGGGACCGGCGCCAAAGGCGAACGCCTCTACCACTGGGCCCTGATCGGCATCGACCACGCCCGGCCCGGCTGCCGCTGGCTGCTGGTCCGCCGCAACCGCCGCACCGGTGAGCTGGCGTTCTACCGCTGCTACGCCCCCGCCCCCGCCCCGCTCCACACCCTGGTCAAAGTCGCCGGCCGCCGCTGGACGATCGAGGAATCGTTCCAGGCCGGCAAGAGCCTGTGCGGCCTGGACCAGCACCAAGTCCGCACCTGGACCTCCTGGTACCGCTGGACCACCCTGGCCATGCTCGCCCACGCCTTCCTCACCTCGGTCACCGTGTCCGAGCACACCCGCCCGCAGGACGAACCCGAACTGATCCCACTCACCCTCGCCGAAGTCCAACACCTGATGGCCCGGCCAACCGCCAGCCCACCACCGGCCGCCGAACTCTCCCGCCACTGGTCACGCTGGCGCCGACGCCACCAAGCCCACGCCCGCACATGCCACCACCAGCGACAACAGACCCAAAGACACTGAAGATCACGACTTACCGCTGGAGTATTAAGCTCCAAGGACATCGACTGCACGGCATCCGCGTACCCCATGCAGCCTCACCCGCGGGGAGAAGCGCGGGCTGATCGCCTCCCTCGCGAGGCTGGTGCCGACGCTGACCGCGCTCGACACACGCCGCCACTGAACCCTGACCGGTCGGCGCTCGTTCGGCTCCACGTCCTGGCCCGGCCGGTCACCGGCAGCCCTCCCCAGGGCCGCGGGCGGCCGTTCTGGTGCGGAGACCGGCCCGCGCGCGCGGAGGCGTCCACTTGCGGAGCGACCACCTGGTGGCTCTCAATGGTGAATTGCCCGGTGACGGCCTTGAGAATCTCCTCGCTGTGGTCGTTAGGACTCGGGAGCCCGGGTCGCTGCGCCGGGCCAGGGTCGCCCACCTGCCTGACCGTGGGCGTCGTCTGTAACTCAGTTGTCCGGATAGGCCGCGGGGACGGTGAAGTCGCGGCACGCCGGGCGCCAAGATGGCGGTTGCCCCTGTCGCTCATCCATCATGAAGAGGTGAGTAACTTTAGGCACTGTTCATTGATCTAATAATTTTTTGTTGTCCTAGTTGTGAGGCGCTCGGCGGGTGCAGTCGCTCAAAGGTGAGCAGCTCTCGCCACTGGAGGCTGTGGTGTCGGGGAGGTGGCGGTTAAGCGGCGGGCGCCGCGGCTCCGCCACGGTCTCGTCGGGTCACGCCGTGGCGGAGCAAGTAATAGACAACGTTCATTTGTGGGGCTGGACCGGGCGCGGCCCAGCCAGGGCAGGGGATCGGGCGCGATCCCCGGGGGGTGGGGCATACGGTCGAGATCGGCGAGTCGGTGTCGGGTTCCGGGGCGCCGCGGAGGCGGCGTTCGGTTCGGTCGCAGCAGCGGAGTCGGTCGGTGAGGATCGCGCTGTCGGAGCAGGAGTATGCGGCCTTGGCGGCTGCGGCGGCGAACGAGGAGCTGGCGTTGGGGGCGTTCGCCGCGCAGGCGAGTTTGGCGGCGGCGCAGGGACGAGTGGTTGCGGAGTATGCCGTGCTGCGGGAGGCGTTGGCGGCGGTGTTGTTCGCCGTCGGGCAGGTGCAGCGGGTGGGCGTGAATCTCAATCAGGCTGTTGCGGCGTTGAACTCCGGTGAGCTGGTCGAGCAGCTTCGCTGGTACGCCCAGGCGGCGGCGCGCAGCATTGACCGACTCGATGAGCTCGCTCAGGAGTTGCGGCATCGGCTCCCTTGACCGGGCCGGGGGCCGTGGTTGATCGGGAAGATCCGTCGCGGAGAGCGTGTCCAGGGGCTGCTGCGCTACCTGTACGGTCCTGGCCGGCACGAGGAGCATCGCGATCCGCATGTAGTGGCGGGCTTCCGGAGCGCGCCGGAGCTGGAACCGGGTGTGCGGGCGGATGGGAGCCGGGATTTTCGGCGTTTGGACGCGCTGCTCACCCAGCCGTTGGCGCTGCTGGGGGAGCGGAACTATCGGCAGCCGGTGTGGCATCTTCCGTTGCGGGCGGCGCCCGAGGACCCGTTCATGTCCGATCAGCAGTGGGCCCGGATCGCTCATGAGGTGATGGACCGGGTCGGGCTCGCTCGGGACGGGGACTTCGGCACGGTCCGGTGGGTGGCGGTCCGGCATGCCGCCGACCATGTCCACATCGTGGCGACCTTGGCGCGCCAGGACGGTGGTCGGCCCGATGTGTGGAACGACGGTTACCGCGTCCGGGACGCTTGCCGCACGGTCGAGCAGCGGTACGGGTTGCGGCGGACGGCGCCGGCGGACCGGACGGCGGCGCGGCGGCCGAGCCGGGGCGAGATCGAGAAAGCCGCCCGACACGGCCGGCCGCTACCGTCCCGCACGCTTCTGCGACGCACAGTCCAGACGGCGGCGGCCGGAGCCAGCAGCGAAGCGGAGTTCTTCCGGCGGCTGCGTGACGAGGGTGTCCTGATCCGCCGGCGTTTCAGCGAGCGGACGGCCGGCGAGATGACCGGCTACGCCGTCGCCCTCCCCGACGATCTGAACGGCGATGGACGTCCCGTTTGGTACGGCGGCGGGAAGCTCGCTGCCGACCTCACACTGCCCAAGCTTCGCCGCCGGTGGACGGGCGCGGACGGGTCCGTCCGCGCGTCGTCCCCGTTCCGCCCGCTGGACGGACGACATCTGTCCGAGCGGACAAGACGAGCCGTGCTGCGGGCAGCCGTCCGCCGCGCGGCAGACGAGTCGGCGACGACCAACGAGTTCCTCGACCGGCTCCGGGGCGAGGAACTTCTGGTCAAGCTGCGCTACAGCCAGATCGTTCACGGGCAGATCACCGGCTACGCCATCGCTTTCGCCCCTGAACACGATGGCGAAGAGCCCACGTGGTATCCCGGCAGCCGTCTCGCCGATGACCTGTCACTATCCCGTCTCCGCCAGCGCTGGGCCACGCCTGCCGCGCACCGCGAGCCGACCACCGACCACGATGAGCTGACGCCGGAGGAGCGCCAGGCGTTCTACGACGACGCATCCCGCGCCGCCGCCTTCGCCACCGCCGAGATCCGGCGGCACCTTGTCACCAACCCGCATGCCGCACAGGACGCCTGCTGGGCGGCCTCTGATGCCCTCCACGTCGCAGCCCGAGCCACCGGCAACCGTCACCTCCACCGCGCCGCCGATGCCTACGACCGCGCGGCCCGCGCCCCCCACGGCCGCATTCCCATTCCGACTCCGGCGGGCAACGCGCTGCGCACCACAGCCCGCCTGCTCGCGCTCACCGGCACAGCGAAGGACCGAACGGTGGTGTCGATGATGCTGCTCATCGCCAACTTCATCACCCTGCTCGACACCATCTCTCAGCTGCGCCACCTTCAGGGGCGTCACGCCCAGGCCGACGCCGCTCGAAGGGCCGCCGCGCACACGCGACAAGCACGACCAGCAGGCCATGCCCCCGCACCCCCGCCGGCCGGCCCGAACGCACAAGCGCGCCTGGCCATGGCCGCCTTCCCGAATGCGTGGGCTCCGCTGCCGCAGAATGCACAGAGCAGAACAACGCCGTCGGCGCCCACGGGCCCAGTCCGCCCCAGTCGACGACGGCCGTGATCGAACGGCTCTCCATCGCGACGCTCGCCAGCCTCACCTCAAGGAGGGGCTGCTTCTCGCCGGTCGCTCATCCGGCCTCTCGGAGCTGGAGGATTGCGCGCTCGCAGGCTTCCGGGTCGGCGGTGTGGAGCAGGTCCAGAAATCCGTCCAGGTCGGACGCAGAGATCAGGACGCGCCCCGTCGCCCTCCACATCCCTTCTCGATCCAGCGTGATCGACCATTCCGGGAAGAGGTACTGCAGTAGCAGCAACGTGACTCGCATCGTCTCCTCACCGGAGCGTGGTCCCAGCGCTCTTTGCCTTCCATCTCGCATGGTCAGGGCAGCTTGGCCCAGACGACCTTGCGGCCACCGGCGAGGCGTTTGACTCCCCACTCGTGCACGAGCTCCGCCATGAGCTGCAGACCACGGCCGGAGGTGGCGGCGTCGTTCTGGGGCTGGACGGTGGGATGGCCCGTGCCGGTATCCGATACCTCGATCACCGGTCGCCCATCGTCCGGGTCGAGGAAGATCCGGACGACGATCGGGCCTTCGCCGTGCCTGTAGGCGTTCGTGGTCAGCTCGCAGACCACGAGGCGGCCTGTGTAGTCGTCGGTGATGCCCCAGCCGGCGAACTGTTCGGCGAGGAACCGGCGCGCGAGGCGTGGTGCCTGATCGGTGGACTCGAGGACGAGCGTCGGGACTTCAGGAGCTCGCGGTGTTGCGGACATCGGCACGACCTTCGCTGCCAGAACGGTTGGTAACTCACCGCACAGACTGAACTCCGCCGCGTAGCGTTACCACCGAAGCGCCCCAGCACACACGTGGCGCTGACGATCGCTGGTAGGTGGGTTCCCCTCGCTCACGGTGGAGGCGAAGCAGTGGCCGCACGCAAACCGACATCGAAGACCGTCTCCTTCGGCGCAGAGGTCACGCGCCTCCGAGAAGAAGCAGGGCTCAATCGGACGGAACTCGCAGCACGGGCGGCAGTCACCCGGAGCTACATCTCGCAGGTCGAGTCCGGGCGCACCAAGTGCCGCAAAGACTTCGCCGAACGACTGGACAAGGCGCTGGACTCGGGCACCGCCCTGGTCGATGCATGGGACGAACTCCTGCGTTCCAGCAGCTACCCGAGGTTCTTTGCAGACTTCCCCCGGGCCGAGGCGTCCGCTGATGCGCTGCGTGCGTTCGAGATCAGGTTGGTCTATGGGCTTCTGCAGACTGAGGCGTACGCACGTGTGCTCCTGTGCGACGACGAAGCCGTCCGCGAGCGGATGCAGCGACAGAAGATCCTCACCAAACCGAACGCTCCGACCGTGTTCGTTGTGCTGGACGAGTCCGTCCTCCTCCGTGAAGTCGGCTCCCGGGAGATCATGCGCGAACAGTTGGAGCATCTGATCGAGATGTCGGAGCGTGACAACATCACGATCCAGATCGCCCCGATCGGCTACTACCGCGACGCCCGAGCACCGTTCGTGATCGCGACTCAACCCGATCGCAGCGAGATCGTGTACCTGGAGCACAACATCGGGGGCGAGACGAGCGCAGAGCCGAAAGACCTCGCGCTCGTCAGCGAGGCTTTCAGTAGGCTCCAAGCGGCGGCGCTTTCACCCAAGGCGTCGGTCGACCTGATGCGGAAGGTTGTGGAAGAGCGATGGACGTGACCTGGCGCAAGTCGTCGCGTAGCAGCGAGGCCGGAGACAACTGCGTCGAACTGGCCGACCTCGGCGAGGCCGTGGGTATCCGCGATAGCAAAGACCCGGCCGGCGCCAAGCTCACCCTGCGCCGCGACGAGTTCGCGCGCCTCCTGGCGATTCTGAAGCGCTAACGCCCGGACATGGCACCTAGGAAGCCCCGCCCCGAGAGGGACCGGGGCTTCTTTCTGTTTGTCCTGGGGCCTGACGACTGCACGCGGCATGTCGAAGAATCGAACGATTCTCAACACTCCGTCCGGGGCGGAGGCTTTGCCGCCGCTCGCCGTTGCGATGTGGGCCTGCGTGGTGCGGCGAGATGGCTTCCGGTCAGGTTCGGGTCGGCACGGTGGTGAGCTTGTGGACGAGGATGTCGATCACGGCTCGTTTGCCGGCGTCGCCGCGCCGGTGGGTGAGGAGGCCTTCGATGACGAAGGTGCCGATCGCGGTCATGGCGGGGAGGTCGGCTTCGGCGGCGCCGGCTTTGCGGAGGTCGTCGGCGATCAGGGTGTCGGCGAGTTCGTGGAAGCCGGTGTGCCAGGCGTGGACGGCGGGTGAGGCCGGGGCGCGGGTGTGGACGGTGTTGACGAGGCCGTGCAGCCGTTCGAGCTGGTCGACGGCCCACAGGAGCCGGTCGTTGAGCGGCCGGTCGGCGATGGTCGCGTACTGGGCGAGGGCTTCGGCCAGCAGGCGGTCCAGGACGGCGATGAGCAGGTCGTCCTTGTCGCGGAAGTACCAGTAGATCGTGTTGACGGTGACGCCGGCGTTCTTGGCAATCTGGCCCATGGACGCCGACTCGTAGCCGTTGTCGATGAACAGCCGCTGGGCGGCGGCGAGGATCTCCTCGCGTTTCTCCTCGCGGTCTTGGGGGCGTCGGTTCCGGGGCACCCCCACACCCTATCTTGAACGACCCTCAAGAAGGCGCTAGGTTTCTTGAAGACCGTTCAAGAAGTGAGGTGGGCCCCCCATGCAGACCGACCACGCGGCTGCCGAGATGCTCGGGCTGGACACCACCGGGCTGCTGGCGTTCTTCGCCACGCTGCCCGCCCCGTCCATCAAGGAGATGGACGGGGAGTACGCCGCCCGGCTGCTGGCCCAGCCCAACCTGCTCGCTTCGGTGACCGGACGCGGCACGGTGTCGAATCCGCTCGCGCCGTGGCTGTGCAAGGCGTTCCGGCCCGTCGACGGCCAGACCGGGCGCGGCTACAACACCTTCCGCCAGTTCGGCCGCGTCCGGCAGCGCTATGCGATGCACACGCTCATCGCACCGTCGCGCTATGACGGCCGTCCCGCCTACACGCTCGTCTACCGCGCCTACGCCTCGATGTGCGGGACGATCAACATGGTCGACGAGGTCCGCCGCGCGGCGCCCGGTGTATATCTGGGCATCGGGACGTGGGGATTCACCGCACGGCAGCGCCGCATCCCCCTGCCCTTCCTGCTCACCGGTCCCGTCGGCGCCTACCGCGGTGACATCGGCACCGCTCGCCGCGGCTTCACCCCGGGCCCGCGTGAACTGCCCGGCCCGAAGAAGGCCGCCCAGTGACGAAGTGGCTGCTGTACGGCGCCAACGGCTATACCGGCGAGCTGATCGCCCGGGAGGCGCGCAAGAGGGGCCTGGAACCGGTCCTCGCCGGCCGGAACCTCGCGGCGGTCAAGCTGCTGGCCGAGGACCTCGGCCTGGACTACCGGATCTTCGACCTGCGCGACGCAGACGCGTGGCTGTCCGGCATCGACGTTGTGCTGCACTGCGCCGGGCCGTTCTCGGTGACGGCGCCCCCGATGATCGACGCTTGCGTGCGCACCCGCACCCACTACCTCGACATCACCGGTGAGATGGACGTCTTCGCCTACGCCCGCGAGATCGACGGCCAGGCCCGCGCTGCTGGTGTCGTGGTCTGTCCCGGAGTCGGTTTCGACGTCATCCCCACCGACTGCCTCGCCGCCGCCCTCCACCAGGCCATGCCCGAGGCCACCCGCCTGCGGCTTGGGTTCGACCTGCCGCTGGCCCTGTCACCGGGGACCGTCAAGACGATCCTGGACGGAATGGCCGCCGGAGGCCGCGTCCGCATCGACGGCCAGATCACCCCGACCCCGCTGGGCGGACGCACCGCCCGCATCGACTTCGGCAACGGCACCAAACCCGCGCTCGCCTTCCCCGCCGCCGACCTCCACAGCGCCCACCACAGCACCGCGATCCCCAACATCGAGGTGTACCTCCCGATGCCCTCCCCGCTGATCCGCGCCACCCGGATCAGCAGGCGGTTCACCGGGCTGCTGGCCCGTCCCCGCGTCCGCGACGCCGCGCACAAGCTGATCGACAAGACGGTGAAAGGCCCCGACGCGAACCGACGGGCCACCAGCAGCGCCCACGTGTGGGGCGAGACCACCGACCCGGCCGGCCGGCGGGCCACCGCCCGCATCACCACGGCCAACCCCTACCGCCTCACCATCGACGGCGCCCTCACCGCCGTCACCGACCTCCTCGCCGCCACCGCCCCCCGCCTCGGCGCGCACACGCCCGCGACCCTGTTCGGCGCCGACCTCATCACCCGGCTCCCGGGCAGCGGCCCCCTCACCATCAGCCCGACCGAAGGATCCCTGACGTGACCACCGTCCCCCGCTCCGCGCTCATCAGCGGCGCCTCCGCAGGCATCGGCGCGACGTTCGCCCGCCACCTGGCCGCCCGCGGCTACCAACTCCTGCTGGTCGCCCGCCGCGCCGACCGCCTCCACGACCTCGCCGCCCAGCTCACCGAACAGCACAAGGTCCGATGTGAGGTCTTCGCCGCCGACCTCACCGCCCCCGCCTCCCCCGCAGCGATCCTGCGATACGCCGACGAGCAGGGCCTGAACATTGACGTGCTGATCAACAACGCCGGATTGTCGGGCAAGACAGCGTTCGCGGACACCCCCTGGGACACTCTCGCCGGAGAGATCCAGCTGATGGTGACCGCCCAGACCGAACTCGCCCACCGCGTCATCCCCGGCATGAAGGAACGCCGCTGGGGCCGCATCGTCAACCTGTCCTCCGTCGCCGCGTTCGCCCCGCCCGCAACCAGCCTGCTCTACACCGGCATCAAGTCCTACGTCCTCAACACCTCCCAAGCCCTCGACATGGAACTCAAACCCCACGGCATCCACGTCACCGCCCTGTGTCCCGGCTTCACCCACACCGAGTTCCACGACGTCATGGGCACCCGCGACAAAGCCAACCACCTCCCCGGCATCCTGTGGCAGCAGCCCGAAGCCGTCGTGGCCGAAGGCTGGAAAGCCGTCCAGAACGGCAAGCCCGTGTGCGTCCCCGGACTCGTCAACAAGATCTCCGCCGCCGCCATGAAACCCCTGCCCAACCGCCTGGCCTACCTCGCCGGCAAGACCCTCAACCCCTTCAAGAACAGCTGAACCCTTACCTCCGTTCATCCCTGAAGGAGTAGGTGCCGGTCACGTTGATGCGGCGGCGGGCGAACGGTTCCGTGGAGGGGCCTGGCCGCCGCGAGTTGACCTTGCGGTGTCGATCGGCTGGGGCGGCCTGTGCTGGTCAGCGGCGGCTCGGTTGACGCGGGTCGCCGAGGGGCGGGCAGGCGGGCGGCGGGACGTGTGAACATCCGGTGGGCCGGAGCGGGCGGATGCCGGTCTTCCTGGTCCCGTGTGAACCGGGGGAGTGCCGCGAGGGGCGGCCGAGTTCACTAACGAACGGCTAACAAACGATCAAGAGGCCGGTCCTCCGAGTGGAGGAAACGGCCTCTGAGCTGGTGTTTCTGTGTCGGGACGGCGGGATTTGAACCCACGACCCCTTGACCCCCAGTCAAGTGCGCTGCCAAACTGCGCCACGTCCCGGTGCCCGTTGGAGCGGGCTTGATTACTGTAGCGCAGTCCGCGGGGTCGTGCGTACTGAGATGTGCGGGCGTGGATCTCTGGTAGGCAGGCCTGATGATGTCTTTGCGGGCGGGGCTGGCGGGGCTCGTTTGCCTGGGGGTGCTGTGCGGGTGCGGGGGCGGTGGCGGCGGGGCTCGGCCGGTGGGTGAGAGTCCTGAGGTGCCGGGGTCGCCGGAGGCTTCGCGGGTGCCGTCGCGGGCGGTGGTGCGGGTTCCCGCGGGGGTGCGGGCGTCCTATGTGGTGTTCGATCGGGGCGCCGGGCGGGTGGTGGTGGAGCGGGGGCCGCGGCAGACGTTCCGGTCGGCGTCGCTGGTGAAGATCCTCATCGCGCTTGACCATTTAAGGGAGCGGCGGGTTTCTGTGCGGGACCGGGAGCTGCTGGGGATCATGCTGCGGTCGAGTGATGACGGGGCGGCGACCGAGTTCTGGCGGCGGGGCGGGCAGAAGGCGATCCTCGAGCGGATGGTGCCGAGGGTGGGGCTGCGGGAGACGGCGCCGCCGCCCGCGGACAAGCCCGGGTTCTGGGGGTACACGGCGCTCAGTGCGCGGGACATGGTGCAGACGTACCGGTACCTCCTGGGCGAGGCGCCGGAGGCGCACCGGGAGTTCGTGCTGGGGCAGTTGCGGAAGGCGACGCGGTGCGGGACGGACGGGTTCGACCAGACGTTCGGGATCCCGCGGGCGCTGAAGAGGCCGTGGGCCGTGAAGCAGGGGTGGTCCGGGTTCGGGGACGCGCCGGCGGGGCCATGCCGGGGGGCGGAGCCGGCGGCGTGGGGGCCGGATCTCGGGATCGGGCGGCCGGTGCTGCATACCACGGGCCTCGTGGGGGAGCAGAAGATCGTGGTGGTGCTGACGCTGCATCCGGCGGGGTCGTCGTTCGCGAAGGCGGCGGCGCGGATCACGGCGCTGACGGAGCAGGTCTATCGGGCGTGACGTGGGTCACACTGAGGGGAACGGATGGCTCTGGGAAGGGTCATCGAATTCGCTGAGGTTCGGGCGGGAAGGGAAAACCCGGGCAAAGATCTGGACTGTTTACCCGGTTCGTGGCGAATAGTCCTTCGCTGACGTATGTAGCTTTTTTCTCCCAAGGCAAAACAGCGCCGGACGGGGGACACGGTTGGCGGAAGCGGAGGGCGCCCAGCCCGGGGTGCACGGTGCGGACCTCGACGACCTGCGGGACGCCGCGCGCGACCGCGCGGTGCTTTCGGAGGCGCGCGTCATGCTTGCCAGGCGGCTCGGAGTGCCGCCCGGGGAGGCCCTGCAGCATCTGATCTGGCTCGCCCGCGACCTGGACATGGGGCTCGCCGAGGCGGCGGCCCTGCTGGTCAGGGACGGCGGGGGCGGGTCGGCCGGGGCCGTGCTGGCGGGGCGTCGCGCGCCCCGCGCGGAGGGCGGCGCCGCCGAGCGCCGGGCCGCGCTGTCGGAGGTCGAGGACGTCCTGCGCCGGGTGACGGCCGAGGACACCGCGGGGGACGAGGAGATCCTCAGCCGGGTGCCGGAGGACCCGATGGCGCAGGCCGTGCTGGACGCGACGCTGGATTCGTCGGCCCATCTGGTGCCCGTGCGCGGGCCGGACGGCAACGTGACCGACTTTCTTTATGTGGCCCTCAACGAGGGCGCCCGCGACATGTTCGGCCGCGGCAGGGAGGAATTGGCCGGGCAGCGGCTCCTGCAGACCGATCCGGGGACGGTGCAGAGCGGGCTGTTCGACGATTACATCGAGGTCCTGGAGACCGGGACCAGTTTGGAACGTTCCTCCATTCCCTATACGACCGCCCAGCGCGGTCTGTCGCGCTCGTCCAGGACGAGCGTGCGGTGCGTGGCGGTCCCGACCGGCATCTGCCTGACCTGGCGGTACCACCATGCCGAGGACCGGACCGTGCGGCGGCTGGAGCGGGTCGAGCGGCTCGCCCTGGTGGGGTTCGGCGAGTGGGACCTCGCCACGGGTGAGGCGGACTGGACGCCGCAGATGCTGGCCAACTACGGGCTCGGCCCCGACGAGGTGCCGCCGTCGCCGCACGACCTGCCGAAGGCCGTGGCGGAGGACGATCTCCCGCTGGTGGAGGAGGCCGTCCAGACGATGTTCTCGCGCCGGGAGCCGGTGGAGGCCGAGCACCGCGTGATCGGCCCGGACGGTGCCCCGCGGCACCTGTGGATGTTCGCCGAGCCGGTGCTGGGCGACTCCGGGCTGCCTGTCTCGATCAACATCGTCTCGCAGGACATCACGCGGCGGCGCGGGGTGGAGCGGGCGCTGGCCGAGACCCGGCGGCAGATGCTGAAGCAGCAGGAGCGGATGGCGCAGGAGCGGCGGGTGGCGGTCACGCTGCGCCGCGCGATCCTGCCGGACGAGGACGAGTCCGAGCGGCTGCCGGGCCTGGTGACGGCGATCCGCAGCCTGGCGGCGGAGAGCACCGCCCGCATCGGCGGGGACTGGTACGCGACCCGCGCGCTGGCGGACGGGCGCGCGCTGTTCGCCATCGGGGACGCGGCCGGGCACGGGCTGCCCGCCGCCGCGGCGATGGCGCGCAGCCGCAACGGGCTGCTGGGCCTGGCCTGCACGGGCGAGCCCGCGGGACGGCTGGTGGGCTGGCTGAACGAGCTGGTCGGCACCATGGACCCGACGGCGACGGGGACCGCCATCGTCGCCGTCTTCGACCCGGGCCGCCGGGTGATGGAGTGGACGTGCGCCGGCCATCCGCCGCCGATCCTGATGCGGGACGGCCGGGCGGAGCGCCTGGAGGTCGTCCGCGACCCGATGCTCGGCGCGGTGACGGACTGGGAGTACACGACGATCACCACCCAGCTCGAACTGGGCGACGTCATCTTCCTGTACACCGACGGGCTTGTGGAGCGCAGGGACGCCGACCTGGACGACCGGATCAACCGCCTCACCGACATCCTTCAGGACTCCTCCACCCGGCCGGAGCTGGTGCTGGACGAGGTCCTGGCCCGCATGGAGCACGACAGGGCGGCCGACGACACCACGCTCTTCGCCGTCCGCGTGGAGTGAGGAGCGTCATGTTCGGGTTCGGGAGGGCCGCCTCGTGTGATGTGCACCACGCATAACCGGGGGTGAAGACGGCCGGCAC
>NZ_BMRO01000022.1:36962-90696 GCF_014648675.1 Actinomadura livida | reverse complement strand
TCCCCTCGTCGTCCCCGGGTCTTTTACCTTTCCCCGGGGTGCCGGGAGGCCCCTGCCGGCAGGGGCTGTGGGCCAGTCGACCGGTGATCGGGAAGACATCGGGTCCTTACGCTGTTGGTGGTGTCTTGGAAGGTCTTTGAGCAGGCAAGACGGTGTTTTGTCCGCGATTTGCGTTCCTTGAGAACGTTGATACCTTCTATCCGAATCACGCAGCGCACCCCATGCGTTGCCACCGGCCGCCCATGTCGCGGCCGAGGATCGCGGAGCGGATCCCGCACGCGATGCGCGCCAGACGATGCGCGCCCCCTCACCGAGATCAGTCGCTGAGATAAATCCGAACAGTCAGCACCGCGCCCGCGGTGCGAGGCCGAGTCCGTCCGGTCGAATCCGACCGGCACGGAGCCGGGGACCCAGGTTCCAGGGGTGAATCGGCGCGTCCGACGAGTCGCGCCGTAGGGCTACTTCCATGCCCGAATCCGTCAGCTAACCCGGTAGGCGTCATGGAAGACAAGGAGATTCCCTGCATGACCGGTCGTTTCAATCGACTTTCCATGGACCACATCACCGCCGAGGACAAGGCGGTCGGCGCCGCCGTAGGCGCGGTGCTCGCGGGGGCCGTCGGGCTCGCGCTCATCAACCCCCTCGCCGGCGACGCGTCGGCGGAGACCACGGCCCAGGCGGCCGCCAAGAACGGCTCCGTCGCGGCGAGCGTCTCCAACCAGTCGAACCAGTCGAACCAGTCGAGCGGCTCCACCGCCCTCTCGGCCGCCGAGGCGCGCAAGATGGGGTACAAGGTCCCGCCGCGCGACGTGGACCCGTCCGAGGTCATCAAGCTGGCCGAGAAGCAGGTCGGCATCTCGGAGGGCCGGGGCGGCCAGACCAAGTACCACGACTGGTTCGTGTCGACCCCGCACGCCAAGGCCACCGCCAAGCGTGACGGCGGGTTCTCGGTCAAGGCCTACAACGGCGCGCAGTGGTGCAACATGTTCGTGTCGTGGCTCGGCGCCCAGACCGGTGTGAAGAACATGGGCTGGGACGCCTACACGGTCCAGCACGCCTCCTGGTTCAAGAAGACCGGGCGCTGGGGCCAGAAGGCCAAGCCGGGCTCCGTCGTGTTCTTCGACTGGGACCGCGGTTCCAGCATCGGTGCCATCGACCACGTCGGGATCGTCGTCAAGGACAACGGCAACGGCACCGTCAGCACCGTCGAGGGCAACACCAACAACAAGGTGGAGAAGAAGGTCCGCAGCAAGTCCCTGATCGTGGGTTACGGATACCCCGACTACAAGGCCTGATCCACCGCACGGCCACGTCCGTGCTCCACGCGGTTGCGCGTCGATCGGAAGGCGCCCGGCAGTCCTGCCGGGCGCCTTCTGGCGTTCCCGGGCCGGGTGCCCCATCCCTCCGCGGAAGTCGGGTAATGCCAACCATTGACAGCCTTTGATCGCTCTTGGACCTCAGCGCGGCGTTCCTGGAAAGGAATCCGTGCACGCGCGTCCGACCGGCGCCTGGAAGGGAGCGTCCACGAGCGGGAAGGCCGGGGTCGGGCGCCTTCGCCGGAGGTCCGGGGGCTCCCGGAGCCGAAGCCGCGGGGGGATGTCAGTGCGCCCGGATCTGAGTGTGGTCGTGATCGCCTACAACGACGCGCGGAGGCTGCCGCGCGCGGTCGCGTCGGCGCTGGGGCAGTCGCTGGGCGGTGTCGAGACGGTCATCGTCGACGACGCGAGCACCGACGGCACGGCGGAGGTCGCCGACCGGATCGCCGCCGCGCACCCCGGTCGCGTCCGGGCGGTGCACCTGCCGTCCAACTCCGGCGGCTGCGGCCGGCCGCGCAACGCGGGCGTCGAGGCGTCCACCGGCCGGTACGTGATGTTCCTCGACAGCGACGACCTGCTGGACCGGCACGCCTGCCTGAACCTGCTCGGCGCCGCCGAGGACACCGGCGCCGACCTGGTGTCCGGGCGGTGCGACCGGATCTTCCTGGACCTGCCGGAGGGGGCGCGGGAACGCGTCCGGCCCTGGTATCCGTGGCTTTACCGGCGCAGAGCCGTGTTCGGGTCGCTGGAGGAGAACCCCCGCCTCCTCTACGACACCCTGTCGACCAACAAGGCGTACCGCAGGTCCTTCCTGGAGGAGCACGGTCTCCGGTTCGTCGAGGACCTGCACTACGAGGACCTGCTGTTCACCGCCGAGGCCTACCTGGCGGCGCGCGGGACGGCGCTGATCCCGCACCGCGTCTACAACTGGCTGGTCAGTGAGCGGACGCCGGCGCCCTCCATCTCCAACAGGCGCGCGGACCTGGCGAACTTCGCCGACCGCCTGGAGATCCACCGGCGCATCGACATGCTGTTCGCGCTGCGCGGCGCCCACGAGCTGGGACGGGCCAAGGACGTCAAGTTCATCAACCACGACCTGGTGCTCTACATGCGGGAGATGCGCGGCCGCGACCTCGGCTACCAGGAGCGCTTCCTGGAGCTCGCGGCCGCCTACCTGGCGGAGCTCGATCCCCGCGTGTTCGAGGAGGCCAACACGCTGCCCGCCATCGCCGCGTACCTGGTGCGCGAGGGGGACCACGCCGGGGCGCTAGCGGCCGCGGAGTACGCCCCCGGGAAGCGGCCCGAGCTGCGCGCGCGGCTCGTGGAGCGGGACGGGCGCGTCTTCTGGGGCGCGGGCCGGCCCCGCGGCGCCCTCGGCCGCCGCGTCCTGGACGTCACGGACTTCGGCTTCCATCTGCGCCCCCTGAAGGATCTTCGGCCGGCCAACACGGTGACCGAGCTGGAGATGCGGGGAGGCCGCGTCCGCATGGCCGGGCACGTGCTGAACCCGCTGGGCCGGATCGGCCCGGCCGGACTGTCCGGCACGCTGGAGTTCTGCGACCGGCGGCGGAGATCCCGGAGGGCGCGGATCCGGGCGAGGCTGCGGCACGAGGGCGACCGGATCGGCTGGGAGGCCGAGTTCGACCCCGTCGCGGCGATCCGGCCGACCGGGCTCATCGACCCGGTCTGGGACGTCCGGCTCCGCCTCAAGGTGGACGGCGAGGACGTGGTCACCCGGCTGGGCGAAGGCCGAGGGTCGCCCAAGCTGGACGGGGTCGTGGTGCCCGTCCGGCCCCGGCTGACGCGGCTCGCCGGGGGCCGGCTCCGCTCGTACGTCACGGGCGGCGGACACCTGGCGTTCGCGCTGGAGGCGGAGAGCCCGTGGGTGCGGCTGGCCGCCGCGGCCGCGCGCCGCGTCCCGGTGGTCCGGGCCGGCCGGCGGGCCTGGCGGCGTCTGCGGCGGCTGGACAGGAGCGCCCGCCGGACGCTGACCTCGCGCAAGACCAAGGTCGCGGTGTTCAACCGGGTGCTGAGCCGGCTGCCGGTCCGGACGGGCATGGCGGTGTTCGAGAGCCAACTCGGCAAGCAGTACTCGGACAACCCGAAGTACGTCTACCGGGAGCTGCGCCGCTCGGGCCTCCCGGTCAGGGCCGTGTGGTCGTACGCGTCGTCCCCCGATGGATTCCCGCGCGACGCCGAGCTCGTCAAGCGCGGGTCCTGGGCCTACTACCTGGCGCTCGCGCGGGCCGAGTTCTGGATCGACAACCAGGGCTATCCGGACGGTCTCCGCAAGCGGCCGGAGACCACCTACATCCAGACCTGGCACGGGTCGGCGTTCAAGCTGATGGGCCTCGACCAGCCACGGCTCAAGGGCGGTGCCGCCGCGGAGCGGGAGCGGCTGCGGCGGATGGTCGATCGCTACGACTGCTTCCTCGTCCGGTCCGGGCACGACGAGGAGACGTTGTGCGGGGGCCTCGGCGTCCGCGCGGAGCTCCTGCCGGTCGGCTACCCGCGCAACGATCCCCTGGTCAACGGCGTGGAGGAAGATTCCGAGCTGGCCGCCGAGGTCGCCGCCCTCCGGGACTCGCTCGGGCTGGCCGACGCCCGCCGCGCCGTCCTGTACGCGCCGACGTTCATGACGGGCCCGAAGGGCCGCCCGGTCCGGCTGCTGAAGCCGCCCCTCGACCCCGAGGTGTTCGCGCGGGAACTGGGGGACGAGTTCGTCCTGCTCGTCCGCCCCCACTACCTGTGCCAGGCCAGCCTCCCGCCCGGCTCGCACACGGTGATGCGGGACGTGGGAAGCGTGCCCGACGTCACCCCGCTGCTGCTGCTCGCCGACGCGCTGATCACCGACCACTCCTCGATCATGTTCGACTTCGCGCTCCTGGACCGCCCGATCGTGCTGCACCTGCCGGACGGCCGGGACCGCGTCACCGGCTACTTCGACCTGGAGCGGCACGCCCCGGGGCCGATCACCCGCACCGGGGCCGAGCTCGTCGCGGCGCTCGCCGGGCTGGACCGGGCGGCGGCCGTCCACGCCGCCCGGCGCCGCGCCTTCGCGGCGCGCTTCGGCGAGCACGACCGGGGCACCGCCGCCCGGGCGGTCGTGGACCGCTACTTCCGGGCCGCAGAACCGCAACGCCACAGGGGGAAGAGGAATGGCCGCACCGCGTGACGTCTTCATCGTGTGCAACAACGTCGACGAGATGGGCGGCCTGCAGCGCTGGGCGCACCACATGGCGCGGCTGCTGGCCGGGCGCGGCGACCGCGTCACCCTCGTCGCGATCACGAGCGGGCCGGAGCGCCACCACCACGGCAGGGACGGCTCGTACGCCGTCGAGGTGCTGCACAGGGAGTGGCGGTCGCCCGCGATGGCGTGGCGCCCCCGGCGGCGCCGCGAGCGCCTGAACCTGCTCGCGCACGGCCGGGATCTGCGGCGGACGGCGGCGCAGCGGCGAGGCGCCGCCCGGCTGTCGGAGCTGTTCGCCGCCGCGCGGCCGGGATCGGTCGTCATCGCGGCGCAGGTGTGGGCGATGGAGTGGGTGCGGCGAGCCGACACGGCGGGGCTGCGCGTGGTGGGCATGAGCCACGAGTCGTTCTGGGCCACCCGCAAGTCGTCCCGGTACCGGCGGGTCAAGGAGAACTACGCCGGTGTGGACCGCTTCCTGGTGCTCACCGAGGAGGACGCCGACGCCTGGGCCAGGGACGGGATGACGAACGTGGACTACATCCCGAACGCGCTGCACATCGTCCCTAGCGTCCACCCCACGCTCGACCTCCCGGTCGTGGCCTGCGTGGGCCGCCTCTCATACGAGAAGGGCGTGGACCTGATGCTGGAGGTGTGGGAGCGGCTCGCCCCCCGCCACCCGCGCTGGCGGCTGCACATCTATGGCGGCGGGCCGGACGAGGAGGCCCTGCGCGAGCGGGTGCGGACGGCCGGGCTGTCGGGCTCGGTGGAGTTCCGCGGCGTGGTCGACGACGTGGAGGAGGCCCTCGTGGAGGCGTCGGTCTTCGCGCTGCCGTCGCGGGCCGAAGGTTTCCCGATGTCGGTGCTGGAGGCCATGGCGTACGGGCTGCCGACGGTCGCCTTCGACTGCGCGCCGGGCGTCCGGGCCCTGCTCGGGGACGAGCGGGGCGGCGTGCTCGTCAACGCGGGCGACACCGCCGCGTTCGCGCGGGAGCTGGAGCGCCTCATCGAGGACCCGGCGCTGCGCCGCGCACTCGGTGCGGAGGCCCGCGCGTCGGGCGCTCGCTTCGATCCGAGTGCGGTCCTCGCCAGATGGGACCGGCTCTTCGATCTCCTCCACCGCGATCTGCCGTCCGTCCCAGTGGAGCGGGCCGTGGGCAGGCGGCCCGTGCGGGCGCCGTCGCACGCCTCCGGACCGGTGGCGGAGCGCGCGGCCGCGCCCGCGCTGGGGGGCGATTCTTTCTAACAACTGTTTGGTAGAGTGCGCGGCGTGACAGAGAACGACTCCCCGGCGGACCGGGCGTTCCGCGCCGAGGTCCGCGACTGGCTCGAGGCCAACCTGTCGGGAGAGTTCGCCCACGCCCGCGGGCTCGGCGGCCCCGGCCGCGAGCACGAGGCGTTCGAGGAGCGGCTCGCCTGGGAGCGGCACATGGCCGCCGCCGGCTGGACGTGCGTGGGCTGGCCCGAGGAGTACGGCGGGCGCGGCGCCACCGTCGAGCAGCAGGTCATCTTCCACGAGGAGTACGCGCTCGCGGACGGCCCCGCCCGGGTCAACCACATCGGCGAGAACCTCCTCGGCCCCACGATCATCGCGTTCGGCACCGACGAGCAGCGCGCCCGCTTCCTCCCGCCGATCGTCGCGGTCGAGGAGCTCTGGTGCCAGGGGTACTCCGAGCCGGGCGCCGGCTCCGACCTCGCCAACGTGCAGACCCGCGCGGAACTGCGCGGCGGCCACTGGGCGGTCGACGGCCAGAAGGTCTGGACGTCGCTGGCCCTCGAATCGGACTGGTGCTTCGTCGTCTGCCGCACCGAGCCCGGGTCGGCCCGGCACCGCGGGCTGTCCTACCTGCTCGTCCCGATGAAGCAGGACGGCGTCGACATCCGCCCGATCGTCCAGCTCACCGGGACCTCCGAGTTCAACGAGGTCTTCTTCGACGGCGCCCGCACCGACGCCGGGAACATCGTGGGCGCGCCCGGCGACGGCTGGAAGATCGCGATGGCGACGCTCGGGTTCGAGCGGGGCGTCGCGACGCTCGGCCAGCAGGTCGGGTTCCGCCGCGAGTTCGAGGGCGTCGCCGAACTCGCCCGCCGCACCGGCGCCATCGACGACCCGCTGCTGCGCGACCGGCTGACCAGGTCGTACATGGGCCTGGAGATCATGCGCCTGAACGCGGTGCGGACGATGGCGGGCATCGCCGCCGGGGCGCCCGGGCCCGAGTCGTCCATCTCCAAGCTCGTCTGGAGCACCTGGCACCGGGAACTGGGGGAGCTGGCGATGGACGTCCTCGGCGCCGCCGGCCTCGTCGCCGACGGCGCGCCCTACGACCTGAACGACTGGCAGCGGCTGTTCCTGTTCTCCCGCTCCGACACGATCTACGCCGGGTCGAACGAGATCCAGCGCAACATCATCGCCGAGCGCGTCCTCGGCCTGCCCCGTGAACCGGCCGCGAGCAGAGAGGCACGCCGATGACGCCCCCCTACGTACCCGGGCACGGCCTCCTCGACGGCCGCGCCGTCGTGATCACCGCGGCGGCGGGCGCCGGGATCGGCGGCGCGACCGCGCGCCGCTGCCTGGAGGAGGGCGCCCGCGTCCTGATCTCCGACGCGCACGAGCGGCGGCTCGCCGCGTCCGCGCAGGAGCTGGAGAAGGAGTTCGGCGCGGGCCGGGTCGCGGCCCTGCCCTGCGACGTGACGTCGGAGGAGCAGGTCCAGGCCCTCTACGACCTCGCCGTGGAGCGCTTCGGCCGCATCGACGTCGCGGTCAACAACGCCGGCCTCGGCGGGACGGCCGAGCTGGTCGACATGGCCGACGAGCAGTGGAGCCGCGTCCTCGACATCACGCTCAACGGCACCATGCGCTGCACCCGCGCCGCCCTGCGGATCATGCGGGACCAGGGCTCCGGCGTCGTCGTCAACAACGCGTCGGTGATCGGCTGGCGGGCGCAGAAGGGGCAGTCCCACTACGCCGCCGCCAAGGCCGGGGTCATGGCCCTCACCCGCTGCTCCGCGCTGGAGGCCGCCGAGTTCGGCGTCCGGGTCAACGCCGTCTCCCCGTCGCTCGCCATGCACCCGCACCTGGTGAAGGTGACCTCGGAGGAACTGCTGGACGAACTGACCCGCCGCGAGGCCTTCGGCCGCTACGCGGAACCATGGGAGGTGGCCAACGTTATCGTCTTCCTGGCCAGCGACTACTCCTCGTACATGACGGGCGAGGTCGTCTCCGTCTCATCCCAGCACGCATAGGAACACGCATGAGTCCACGACGGCGCGACGCCGAGGGCACCGCCGCCGCCCGCGCGGAACGGCGGGCCGAGCTGCTCGCCACCGCCGCCGAGGTGTTCGCCTCCCAGGGCTACTCCGCCACCACCGTCCGGAAGGTGGCCGACGCCGCGGGCATCCTCGGCGGCAGCCTCTACTACCACTTCGACTCCAAGGAGGCGATGGCCGACGAGATCCTGTCGACCTTCCTGGACGAGATGTGGGCCGCCTACGAGCGCGTCCTGGCGGCGGGGCTCAGCGCACGCGACACCCTGGAGGGCATCGTCGCCGAGTCGTTCCGCTCGATAGACCGGCACCGGCCCGCCGTCGTCATCTACCAGAACGAGTCCAAGCACCTCGCGACGAGCGAGCGGTTCCAGTACCTGAACGAGTCGCGCCGCCGGTTCCAGGAGATGTGGCTCTCCCTGCTGGAGCAGGGCGTGCGGGAGGGCGCGTTCCGCGCCGACCTCGACCCGGGCCTCGTCTACCGGTTCATCCGCGACACAGTCTGGGTCGCCGCCAACTGGTACCAGCCGGGCGGGCGGCTGTCCGCCGACGACATCGCCAAGCAGTACCTCGCCATGTTCCTCGAAGGCATCCAGGCGAGCCCACCCACGAGCCAGGAACCACGCACGAGCTAGCCCCACGAAGGAGACCCCCCCATGGCCGAGGCATACATCGTCGACGCGGTCCGCGCTCCGGTCGGGCGGCGCGGCGGCGGCCTGTCCGGCGCGCACCCCGCCGACCTCGGCGCGCACGTGCTGTCCGCGCTGATGGACCGCACGAAGGCCGACCCCGCCGCGGTCGAGGACGTCGTGTTCGGCTGCGTCGACACCGTCGGACCCCAGGCCGGCGACATCGCCCGCACCTGCTGGCTCGCCGCCGGACTGCCCGAGGAGGTCCCCGGCGTCACCGTCGACCGGCAGTGCGGCTCGTCGCAGCAGGCCGTCCACTTCGCCGCGCAGGCCGTCCTCTCCGGGACGTCCGACCTGGTCGTCGCGGGCGGCGTGCAGAACATGTCGCAGATCCCCATCGCGTACGCGATGACCGCCGCCGAGCCGCTCGGCTTCACCCAGGGCCCCTTCGCCGGGTCCAAGGGCTGGGCCAGCCGCTACGGCGACCGCGAGGTCTCGCAGTTCAACGGCGCCGAGATGATCGCCCGCGACTGGGACCTCTCCCGCGAGGAGATGGAGCGGTTCGCCTACGAGTCGCACCAGCGCGCCATCCGCGCCATCGACGAAGGACGGTTCGAGCGCGAGATCGTCCCCTACGAGGGCGTCACCACCGACGAGGGACCGCGCCGCGACACCACCCTGGAGAAGATGGCCGGCCTGAAGACCCTCGTGGACGGCGGACGGCTCACCGCCGCCGTCTCCTCCCAGATCTCCGACGGCGCCGCCGCGCTGCTCATCGCCTCCGAACAGGCCGTCAAGGACCACGGGCTCACCCCCCGCGCCCGCATCCACCACATCTCCGCCCGCGGCGAGGACCCGATCCGGATGCTGTCCGCCCCGATCCCCGCCACCGCGCACGCCCTCAAGAAGACCGGCATGACGATCGGCGACATCGACGCCGTCGAGATCAACGAGGCGTTCGCGCCGGTCGTCCTCGCCTGGCTGAAGGAGACCGGCGCCGACCCGGCCACGACCAACCCCAACGGCGGCGCCATCGCCCTCGGCCACCCCCTCGGCGCCACCGGCGCCCGCCTCATGACGACCCTCCTCCACGAACTGGAGCGCACCGGCGGCCGCTACGGCCTCCAGACCATGTGCGAAGGCGGCGGCCAGGCCAACGTCACCGTCATCGAACGCCTCTGACCCCCGACAGACCCGGAGTCCGCCCGTGGACGTGTTCGAACCGGCCCGGCTAGGGCCGCTCACCTTGCGCAACCGCGTGATCAAGGCTGCGACCTTCGAGGGGATGACGCCCGACGCGGTGGTCAGCGACGACCTGATCGAGTACCACCGGCGGCCCGCGGCCGGGGGAGTGGGCATGACGACCGTCGCGTACTGCGCGGTCGCCCCCGAGGGGCGCACGGAGGGCGGGCAGATCTGGATGCGGCCCGAGGCAGTGCCGGGCCTGCGGCGGCTCACCGACGCCGTCCACGCCGAGGGCGCCGCCGCGTCGGCGCAGATCGGGCACGCCGGACCCGTCGCGGACGCCAGCTCGACCCGGCTCCCCGCGATCTCCGCCGGGCGGTTCTTCAACCCGCTCGGCATGCGGTTCACCAAGGTGGCCACGGCCGAGGACGTCGACCGCATCACCCGGGCGCACGCCGAGGCCGCCCGCCTGGCGATCGAGGCCGGCTTCGACGCGGTCGAGATCCACTTCGGGCACAACTACCTCGCCAGCTCGTTCCTCAGCCCCCGGCTCAACAGGCGCAAGGACGCCTACGGCGGGCCGATCGAGAATCGCGCGAAGGTCCCGCTCGGCATCGCCCGCGCCGTCCGGGACGAGGTCGGCGACCGCATCGCGATCACCGCGAAGCTCAACATGCGCGACGGCGTCCGCGGCGGCCTGGAGATCGACGACAGCCTGTACGTGGCGCGCCGCCTCCAGGAGGACGGCACCGTCGACGCGCTGACGCTGACCGCGGGCAGCTCGCTGCTCAACCCGATGTACCTGTTCCGCGGCGAGATGCCCATCCCCGAGTTCGCCGCCAGCTACAAGCTGCCGATGCGGATCGGCATGCGGATGTTCGGCAAGAGGTTCCTGCGCGTCTACCCCTACCAGGACACCTACCTGCTCGAACACGCGCGCAGGTTCCGCGCCGAACTGGACCTGCCGCTCGTCCTGCTCGGGGGGATCACCGACCGCGCGACCATGGACAAGGCCATGGCCGAGGGGTTCCAGTTCGTCGCCATGGCCCGCGCGCTCCTCCGCGAACCCGACCTGGTGAACCGCATCGCGGCGGACCCCTCCACTCCGTCCCTGTGCATCCACTGCAACCGCTGCGTCCCCACGATTTACAAGGGCACCCACTGCCCCGTCATCCCGGCCTGACGGCCAGATCAGGCCGGGAATTCGGCATTGAAGGCGGCATAACAGGACGCGGCCGACGATGATCGTCGCTTTCTCCTTTCCCGGGCCGCGGTTACCCTCCCCCTGTGCACCAGATCGCAGAATCCGGGCAATTTTCGGGGGCGGGGACGGTGATCATGGCAAATGCCGACATTGTCGGCGGATCGGGGCCGCGGCTAGCCTCGGGAGCATGCCCGGACCCGTGCAGTCGATCGAGCGGGCCGCCGCGATCCTGCGCCTGCTCGCCGCCGGTTCGGGCCGGCTCGGCGCCGGGGAGGTCGCCAGGTCGCTCGGGCTCGCCCGCGGCACCGCGCACGGTCTCCTGCGCACCCTGGAGCGCGTCGGCTTCGTCGAGCAGGACGGCGGCTCCGGCAAGTACCGGCTCGGCGCCGCGCTGCTGCACCTCGGCGCCGGGTACCTGGACGTCAACGAGCTGCGGTCGCGCGCCATCAACTGGGCCGACGCCCTCGCGTCCCGCAGCGGCGAGGCCGTCCGCATCGGGACCTTCCTCGACGGCAAGGTCCTCGTCGTCCACCACGTGTTCCGCCCCGACGACACGCCCCAGGCCATGGACGTCGGCTCACTGCTCCCGCTGCACGCCACCGCGCTCGGCAAGGCGCTCATCGCCCACGACGCCAACGCGGCGGCGTCCGTCCGCGACACCGTCCTGGAGCCGTACTGCCGCGGCACGATCACCGACCCGAAGGAGCTCGCACGGGTCGCGGCCCGCGTCCGGGAGAACGGGTGGGCCGCCGAGGCCGGGGAGCTGTCGGTCGGCGAGGCCGGCGTCGCGGCGCCGATCCGCGGGCACGGGGGCCTGGTCGTCGGCGCGATCGGGATCTCCGGCCCGGTCGAGCGGATCTGCGACACCCGCCGCGTCCCGGAGCCGAGGCTCGTGGCGTTCGTGTGCGACGCCGCCCGGGCGGTCTCCCGGGACCTCGGCGGCGCGCGCCGCTGACGCCCGGCCGGCGGCCCCCGGCGCCGCCCGCCGCGGGGGAGGAGGCCGGCCGTGGCCGAGCGCTTCGTGATGTCGATCGACCAGGGCACGACCTCGACCCGGTGCATCCTGTTCGACCACGGCGGCCGGCTGGTGGCGGTCGCGCAGCGCGAGCACCGGCAGCACTTCCCGCGGCCCGGCTGGGTCGAGCACGACCCCATGGAGATCTGGCGCAACCTGGAGCGCGTCGCGCCCGAGGCGCTCGCGCAGGCCGGGGCGTCCGCGGACCAGATCGCGGCCGTCGGGATCGCCAACCAGCGCGAGACGACCGTCCTGTGGGACCGGATGACCGGCGACCCGATCGGCCGCGCCATCGTCTGGCAGGACATGCGGACCGGCGCGCTGGTGGACGAGCTGGCCCGCGCCCCCGGCGCCGCGGCGGTCACCGAGCGCAGCGGGCTGCCGCTGGCCACCTACTTCTCGGCGCCGCGCGTCCGCTGGATGCTCGACCACACGCCCGGTCTGCGGGAGCGGGCGGAGCGCGGCGAGGTGCTGTTCGGCACGATGGAGAGCTGGCTGATCTGGAACCTCAGCGGCGGCGCCGACGGCGGCGTCCACGTCACCGACGTGACCAACGCCAGCCGCACGCTGCTGATGAACCTGCGCACGCTGTCCTGGGACGACGGGCTGCTCGACTTCTTCGGCGTCCCGAAGGCGATGCTCCCGGAGATCAGGTCGTCCACCGAGACCTACGGCACGGCCCGCCGCGTGTTCCCCGGCGTCCGCGTCGGCGCGGCCCTGGGCGACCAGCAGGCCGCGCTGTTCGGGCAGACGTGCTTCTCCCCGGGCGAGACCAAGTGCACCTACGGGACGGGCGCGTTCCTGCTGATGAACACCGGGACCGCGCCGGTGCGGTCGGACAACGGGCTGCTCACCACCGTCGGTTACAAGATCGGCGACGAGCCCGCCGTGTACGCCCTGGAGGGCTCGATCGCCATCACCGGCGCGCTGGTGCAGTGGTTCCGGGACGGGCTCGGGCTGATCACCACCGCGCCGGAGATCGAGACGCTCGCCCGGTCGGTCGACGACAACGGCGGCTGCTACATCGTCCCCGCGTTCTCGGGGCTGTTCGCCCCGCACTGGCGCAGCGAGGCCCGCGGCATCATCGTCGGCCTGACCTCCTACATCACCAAGGGGCACCTGGCGCGGGCCGTGCTGGAGGCGACCGGCTGGCAGACGCGCGAGGTCGTGGACGCCATGAACGCCGACTCCGGGCTGGCGCTGAAGGAGCTGAAGGCCGACGGCGGCATGACGTCCGACAACCTCGTCATGCAGATGGTCGCCGACGTGCTGAACGTGCCGGTCGCCCGCCCGATGGTCGTCGAGACGGTGTCGCTCGGCGCCGCCTACGCCGCCGGGCTCGCCGTCGGCTACTGGGCCGGGCTAGAAGGGCTGCGCCGCAACTGGCACCGCGCGGCCCGGTGGGTCCCGGCCATGGAGCCGGGCCGCCGCGACGCCGAGTACGAGAACTGGAAGCGCGCCGTGGAGCGCACCTTCGGCTGGATCCGCGCCGGCGAGGACCCCGCCGCCCTGCCGTGATCGGACCCCGCCGGGCAGGAACGCCGGGGGCGCTAGATCCTGTTCCGGTCGATGAGCTGCTTGACGATCACGTTGCGCTGGATCTCGTTGGTCCCCTCACCCACGATCATGAGCGGGGCGTCGCGGAAGTAGCGCTCGATGTCGAACTCGGTGGAGTAGCCGGCGGCGCCGTGGATGCGGACCGCGTTCAGCGCGATCTGCATGGCCGCCTCGGACGCGTAGAGCTTGGCCATGCCCGCCTCCATGTCGCAGCGCACGCCCGTGTCGAGGCGCGCGGCGGCGTCGAGGGTGAGCAGCCGCGCGGCGCGCAGCTGGGTGGCCATGTCGGCGAGGTAGTTGCCGATGGACTGGTGCTGCCAGATCGGCTTGCCGAACGCCTCGCGCTCCTGGGCGTAGCGCAGGGAGTCATCCAGGGCGGCGCGTCCGACGCCCAGCGCGCGTGCGGCCACCTGGATCCGGCCCACCTCCAGGCCGCGCATCATCTGCGCGAACCCGCGCCCCTCCTCGCCGCCGAGCACCGCGCCGAGCGGCGCCTCGTAGCCGTCGAACGACAGCTCGCAGCTCTCCACGCCCTTGTAGCCGAGCTTGGGCAGGTCGCGGGAGACGGCCAGCCCGGGGCCCTTCTCGGCCAGCAGGATGCTGATGCCGCGGTGCCGCGGCGACGCGTCCGGGTCGGTCTTGCACATCAGCGCGATCAGGCCCGACATCCGCGCGTTGGTGATCCACATCTTGGCGCCGTCGACGACGTACCGGTCGCCGCGGCGCCGCGCGGTCGTGGTCATCGCCTGCAGGTCCGAGCCGCCGGACGGCTCGGTCAGCGCCATCGTGGCGCGCAGCTCGCCGGTCGCCATCCGGGGCAGGTAGCGGGCCTTCTGCTCCTCGGTGCCGAATACGGCGAGCAGGTGCGAGACGACCGTGTGCCCGCCGAACGCCCCGGCGAGGGTCATCCAGCCGCGTGCCAGCTCCTCGGTGACCAGCGCGTAGCACACCTTGGACACCCCGACGTCGCCGTACGGCTCGGGCACGGCGAGCCCGTACACGCCGAGCTCCTTCATGCGGTCGATGAGGTTGGCGGGGTAGGTTCCCGCGTGCTCCAGCTCCCGGGCGACCGGGCGGACCTCCTTGTCGACGAAGTCCGCGACCACCTCCACGATGGCGCGCTCCTCGTCGCTTAGCGTGAACACTGCTGCCGGTCTCCTCCCGCACGTGCCCGTCCCGGGCATTTCATATATTTGATTTGCGCGCCCGGGATGTCAACATGATGTGACGACACAGGTGCGGGGGAGACGATGACAGTGGCACCCTCCGGCGGGCGGGCCCTCGGCCGGCGCCGCCAGCTGAGCGACGAGGTCGCCGCCTACGTGCGCGAGCTCATCATGTCGGGCCAGGTCGGGCACGGGGAGTTCCTGCGCCTCGAACGGATCGCCGACGACCTCGGGATCAGCGTCACGCCCGTCCGGGAGGCCCTGCTGTCGCTGCGCGGCGAGGGGTTCGTCACGCTGGAGCCGCGGCGGGGCTTCATGCCCGCCCCGCTGACCCGGCAGGACGTCCAGGACCTGTTCGAGGCGCAGGCGTACTTCGCCGGCGAACTCGCCGCCCGCGCCGCCGAGAAGATCACCGAGGCGGAGCTGGAGTCGCTCGCCCGGACGCAGGCGCTGCTGGAGCGGGCGTCCGAGACCAGGGACTCCGACGCCATCGAGGCGGCGAACCACCAGTTCCACCGGGTGGTCAACCTGTGCGCGGACTCGCCCAAGACGGCCTGGCTGCTGCGGCTCGTGGTTCGGTACGCGCCGCGCCGCTTCTACTCCAGCATCCAGGGCTGGCCCCAGGCCTCGGTGGACGACCACCACCTCGTCCTGGCCGCGCTGCGGGCCGGGGACGCCGGTGCCGCACGGCACGCGATGCGCGCCCACATCCGGCACGCGGGCACGCTGCTGGTCGTCCACCTGGAGGGCCAGGGCTTCTGGGAGGACGGGCGCGAATAGGACGGGCGCGAATAGGGGCGGACCCGCTCTTCCGGCCGCCCGCAGCGCCCAATATCGTATAAAAAATTGAATTCGGCCGGGAGGAATGCGCACGTGAGCAGGCTGCAGCAGACGCACGGGCTGTCGGACGAGCAACGGGAGATCATCGCGACCGTCCGCGCGTTCACCGAGAAGGAGATCATCCCGGTCGCCGCCGAGCTGGAGCGCGCCGACGAGTACCCGCAGGCGATCGTGGACGGCATGACGGGCCTCGGCCTGTTCGGCCTCATGATCGACGAGGAGCACGGCGGCCTCGGCGAGTCGCTGCTGACCTACGCGCTGGTGGTCGAGGAACTGGCCCGCGGCTGGATGAGCGTGTCCGGCATCATCAACACCCACTTCATCGTCGCCTGGATGATCGCCCAGCACGGGACCCCGGAGCAGAAGGCGCACTACCTGCCGAAGATGGCGGCCGGGGAGATCCGCGGCGCGTTCTCGATGTCGGAGCCCGGCTGCGGCTCCGACGTCTCGGCCATCACCACCCGCGCCGTCCCGGACGGCGACCACCACGTCATCGACGGCCAGAAGATGTGGCTGACGAACGGCGCGTCCGCCAACCTCGTCGCCACCCTCGTCAAGACCGACCCGGACGCCGGCCACCGCGGCATGACGACCTTCCTCGTGGACAAGACCCCCGGTTTCGGCGAGGTCGCGCCCGGCCTCACCGTCCCGGGCAAGATCGGGAAGCTGGGCTACAAGGGCGTCGACACGACCGAGCTGCTCTTCGACGGCTTCCGGATCCCGTCCGCGCAGATCCTCGGCGGGACGCCCGGCCGCGGTTTCTACCACATGATGGACGGCGTCGAGGTCGGCCGCGTGAACGTCGCCGCGCGGGCCTGCGGCGTCGCGCGGCGCGCCTACGAGCTGGCCGTCGGGTACGCGCGGCAGCGCGAGACGTTCGGCAGGCCGATCGCCGAGCACCAGGCGGTGCTGTTCCGCATCGCGGAGATGGGCACGAAGGTCGAGGCGGCGCACCAGATGACGGTGATGGCGGCGCGCCGCAAGGACGCCGGCGAGCGCAACGACCTGGAGGCGGGCATGGCCAAGTACCTCGCCTGCGAGTACTGCAAGGAGGTCGTGGAGGACGCGTTCCGCATCCACGGCGGCTACGCCTACTCCACCGAGTACGAGATCGAGCGCCTCTACCGCGAGGCGCCGATGCTGCTGATCGGCGAGGGCACCGCCGACATCCAGAAGATGATCATCGGTCGGCGGCTGCTGGAGGACGGGAGCTGACCAGCGCGGCCTGCTGGGCGGCGATCGCCTCCGCTGCCTGCCGCACGATGGAGCCGATCAGCTCACCGCAGGTCGGCAGGTCGTCGATGACGCCGACGACCTGGCCGGACGCCATCACGCCGAGGTCGGGGCGGCCGTCCACCATGGCGGCCTTCAGCAGCATCGGCGTGTTGGCGGCCATGAGGACCTGCGACCACGACAGGTCCTTGCCGTGCTTCATCGCCCTGCCGTCGGCGATCATCTCCCGCCACGACATGCCGGACAGCTTCTTGAACCGGGCGCCGTTGCGCAGCGCCCGGACGAGCCCGCCGATCCGGCCGGAGCCCTCCAGGGTGTCGACCAGCTCGCTGCGCAGCACCCGGTGCGGCATGCCGTCCACCTGGCGGGTCACCACGGTCTCGCCGGTCCGGAGGTACACCTGCTTGACCGCGTCCGGGACCGAGCTGTCGGACGTCAGCAGGAACCGGGTGCCCATCGCGACGCCCGCCGCGCCATAGGCGAGCGCCGCGGCGAGGCCGCGCCCGTCGAAGAAGCCGCCGGCGGCGATCACCGGGATGTCCACCGCGTCCACGACCTGCGGCAGCAGCAGCGTCGTCGCGACCGGGCCGGTGTGCCCGCCGCCCTCGCCGCCCTGCACGAGGACGGCGTCGGCGCCCCAGCCCGCGACCTTCTCCGCGTGCCGCCGCGCGCCGACCGACGGGATCACCACCAGCCCGGCGTCCTTCAGCTTGGCGATCAGCTCCCGCTTCGGCGCGAGCGCGAACGACGCGACCGTGACGCCCTCCTTGATCAGGAGGTCGATGCGGTCGCCCGCGTCGCCGGCGTCGGCGCGCAGGTTGACGCCGAACGGCGCGTCCGTGCGCTCCTTGACCTCCCGGATCGCGCCGGCGAGCTGGTCGAGCGTCATCGTCGCCGACGCCAGGATCCCGAGGCCGCCCGCGTTCGCGACGGCGGTGACCAGCCGCGGCCCGGCCACCCACCCCATCCCCGTCTGGACGACCGGGTGCCGGACGCCGGTCAGCCGCGTCAGCGCCGTGTCGAGCACCTGCTCGCTCATGCCGGGACTTCCCTCTCCCGCAGGCCCTTGGGATCGAGGACCTCGCGCATGACCCGCAGTTCCTCGTCGTCCGGGAGCCGCGTCTCGGGCACCTCGTCCGGGACGACCAGCTCGAAGCCCGTGGCGGCCACCACGTCCTCGACGCGCACGCCCGGGTGCACCGAGCGGAGCCGCATCCGCCGGTCCGGGGTGCCGAAGTCGAGCACCGCGAGGTTGCTGACCACGGCGCGGATCTCGTGGGCGCCCCGGTCCCAGCCGACCCCGCTGACCATGTCGACCTTCTCGGTGAACACGCGGGTGGAGTGCTTCGGCACCCAGTAGCTCGTCGTGTTCAGCAGCGTGTTGCCGGGGCCGCCGCGCACGCCGAGGAGCTGCCGTGCCGGGCGCTCCCAGTCGCCGATGCACGAGATGTTGGTGTTGCCGTGCGCGTCGATCTGGCTCGGGCCCATCACCACGTGGCGCCGCCCGTTCAGGACGAGCCACAGGTGGTCGCGGAACGGCAGCCAGCCCTCCGCCGTCGCCGCCGGCCTGCCGAGCGGGACGGGCTCGGCGCTCAGCGCGGGGCCGCCGTCGGTGGTCAGCAGATCGGGCTCGAACGTCGCCCGCGCCAGCCGCGATCCCAGCATCGGCACGAACCCCGCGACGGCCGCCGCGACGATCTCGCCGTCGCCGCGGAAGAGGTCGGCGCAGGCGGCCGCGCACACCTCGGCGCGCGTGATCGAGGTCAGGGTGCTCATCGGGACTCCTCCTGCCAGGCCCGGACGGCGTCCTGGTAGGCGGCCTCGTCGCCTGACAGGAAGCGGTCCTGGAACGCGGCCCACTTGTCCGGGTCCGCCGCCGATTGCGCGTAGAGCTTCTGGAACGCCTCGTCGCGCCCGAAGTCGGGCGCGCAGTCGGTGAAGTGCGCCCCGTTCGGCGTCTCCACCACGCCCGCCACGTGCGCCCGGCTGATCAGCAGCGACTGCAGCGGACCCTCCTTGGCGAAGTCGGCGGTGTCGACCAGGCGCTCGCACGACACGTACGTCCGGTCGGCGGCCTTGGCGAACAGGTCGTCCATGTAAGGGTCGGGGCCGAGGTACTGGGCGTTGCCTCGGGAGTCGGCGCGGTTCATGTGGACGAGCGCCACGTCCATGGTCAGGGCCGGGACGGCGACGAGTTCCCGGCCGTCCTCGTACGGCGACCGGACCGTCTTCAGCTCCGGGTTGACCCGCATCACGTCCGAGCCGAGCCCGGCGGGGGTCGGCAGGAACGGGAGCCGGTGCGCCGCCGCGTACAGCCCGAACATGAACATGCCCTCGTCGTACTCGGTCAGCTCGATCGAGCCGGTCTGCCGCGCGTTGCGGAAGTGCGGTTCCAGGGGGACCGAGTCCATGGTCACGAAGGCGGTGACCAGGCGCCGCACCTTGCCCGCCGCGCACAGCAGGCCCACGTCCGGCCCCCCGTAGGAGACCACGGTGAGGTCGGTGACGGGGGTGCGGAGGATCGCCCGGACGAGCGCCATCGGCTTGCGCCGCGAGCCCCAGCCGCCGATCCCGAGGGTCATGCCGCTCTCCAGCGACGCGGCGACCTCCTCGGGGGAGAGCACCTTGGAAGTCGTCCCGCCGTTGCTCATTTCGCCCCCCTGGCGACGAAGGCGTCGCGATGCTCGTCCCCGGCGCCGATGAGGTTCAGCTCGAACGTGAAGCCCTGCTCGTAGCGGTAGCTGCGCTTGACGTCGATCGGATCTATCCCGTTCAGCGACTCCTTGGCGCGCCGGATGACGTACCGGTCCTTCGCGGCGATGCCCGCGGCGACCTCCATGGCCTTGCCGCGCAGCTCGCCGGGCGGGACGACCTCCAGGACCGAGCCGTGGCGGTGCAGCTCGGCGGCCGTGACGTTGCGGCACGTGTAGACCATCGCGCGCATCAGGTGCTGCGGGACGAGCCGCGCCAGATGGGTGGCGGCGCCGAGCGCGCCCCGGTCCACCTCCGGAAGGCCGAAGTAGGCGTCCTCGGAGGCGACCACGATGTCGGCGTTGCCCACGAGGCCGACCCCGCCGCCGAGGCAGAAGCCGTGCACGGCGGCCACCACCGGCACCTCGCAGTCGTAGACGGCGGCGAACGCCGCGTAGCAGCCGCGGTTGGCCCCCACCAGGGCGGCGTGGCCCTCGGTGCTCTGCATCTCCTTGATGTCGACGCCCGCGTTGAAGCCCCGGCCCTCGGCGCGGAGCACGACGGCGCCGACCGCGGGGTCGCGGCCGGCCGCGAGCAGCGCGTCGGCCAGCTCGTACCAGCCGGCGACGGTCAGCGCGTTGACCGGCGGCGCGTCCACGACGATCTCGGCGACCCCGTCAAGGGTCGTGGTGGAGACTCCCATGCGCTACCTTTCCACCAAACATTTGTTAGAACAGAAGGTAGCAGAGGCGCACGGAGGAGGCGGGGGATGTCCCTGACGCTCGATCTGGCCGGCAAGACCGCCGTGGTGACCGGTGGCGTGCGCGGGGTCGGGGCCGGCATCTCGCGCGCCTTCCTGGAGGCGGGCGCCGACGTCGTCGCCGTCGCGCGGCGCGAGCCGGAGTCGCTGCCCGAGGCGGGCGGCCGGACGGCGCGGTTCGTCTCGCTCGACGCCCGCGACCCGGACGCCGCGCAGGCGTTCGCCGACGGCCTCGACCGCGTCGACGTGCTGGTCAACAACGCGGGCGGCGCCCCGTTCCTGCCGCTCGCCGAGGGGCCCCTGCGCACCCACCTCAAGATCATCGAACTCAACCTCGGCTCGGCGCTGATCATGTCGAGAGTGCTGCAGCCCCGGATGCTGGAGACGGGCGGCGGCTCGATCGTCAACATCGGCAGCGTGAGCGGCGTGCGCCCCTCGCCCGGTACCTCCGCCTACGGCGCCGCCAAGGCCGGCCTGCACAGCCTCACGCGGTCCCTGGCCGTCGAGTGGGCGCCGCACGTCCGGGTCAACACGCTCGTCCTCGGCATGGTCCGGACCGAGACCGCGCACCTGCACTACGGCGACGAGGAGGGGATCGCGGCGATCGGGCGCACCGTCCCCCTGGGCCGCCTCGGCACCCCTGACGAGGTCGGCGTCGCGTGCGTGTACCTCGCCTCGGACCTGGCCGCCTACGTCACCGGCACGGAGATGCTGATGCACGGCGGGGGAGAGCGGCCCGCCTTCCTGGATGCCGCCACCGTGAACAAGGGCCCGAACGAGAAGGAGTCGCGATGATCTGCAAGGACCGGGTGGTCGCCGTCACCGGAGCCGGGCGCGGGCTCGGCCGCGCGCACGCCCTGGAGTTCGCCCGGCAGGGCGCGCTCGTCGTCGTCAACGACCTGGGCGTCGCGCGGGACGGCACCGGCGACGCCGCGGAGGGGCCCGCGCAGGACGTCGTCCGGGAGATCGAGGCGCTCGGCGGGCGGGCCGTGGCCAGCACCGACGACATCGCCACCGACGCCGGCGCCGCCGCGCTGGTCGAGACGGCGACCGGCGCCTTCGGGCGGCTGGACACGCTCGTCAACAACGCCGGGTTCCTCCGGGACCGCATGCTGATCAACCTCGGCGAGGACGAGTGGGACGCCGTCATGCGCGTCCACCTCAAGGGCCACTTCCTGCCGCTCAAGCACGCCGGCCGGTACTGGCGCGCCGAGAGCAAGGCCGGCCGCCCGGTGGACGCGCGGGTGATCAACACGTCCTCGGGCGCCGGGCTGCTCGGCAGCGTCGGGCAGGGCAACTACTCCGCCGCCAAGGCCGGGATCGTCGGGCTCACGCTCGTCGCGTCCGCCGAACTCGGCCGGTACGGGGTCACGGTCAACGCGATCGCGCCCGCCGCCCGCACCCGGATGACCGAGGAGGTCTTCGCGCAGACGATGGCGGCCCCCGCCGAGGGCGAGTTCGACGCCATGGCACCGGAGAACGTCTCCCCGCTCGTGGTGTGGCTCGGCTCCGCCGGGTCGCGGGACGTGACCGGCCGGGTCTTCGAGGCCGAGGGCGGCAGGATCTGCGTGATGGACGCCTTCCGGCACGGCCCGGCGGCCGACAAGGGCGCGCGGTGGGACCCCGCCGAGGTCGGCGGCGTCGTCAAGGACCTGCTGGCGAAGGCGCCCGCCCCCGAACCCGTCTACGGCGCGGGCTGAGCGCCGGGCGGGGCGGCGGAATGGCGTCCGGGGGAGCGGCGTTCTAACCGGTGCCACCGGAAAACGGATCGCCCTCCGCGGGGCGTTCCGGCTACGGTGCGAGGGTTCGTGGGGTGAGCGGAGCCGACGGCCTGGGACCCTATCCTTGTCGATGCCTATGGGGACGCCTGTGACACCGCCGCTCGCCGATCTGCGCGCGCGCCTGCCGGAGCTGATGCTGCGCGACCAGCACCGGCTGCGCCGCCGGGTCGAGGGCGTGCGGAAGATGCGCGACGCCGGGCGGCAGGCCCGGGTCGCCGCGGAGATCACCGCCGACGTCGAGGCCGCCGAGCGGCGGGTCGAGCGGCGGCGGCTAGCCGTACCCGCGATCACCTACCCCGAGCAGCTGCCGGTCTCGCGGAAGAAGGACGACATCCTCGCCGCGATCCGCGACCACCAGGTCGTGATCGTCGCGGGGGAGACCGGCTCCGGCAAGACCACCCAGATCCCCAAGATCTGCCTGGAGCTGGGCCGGGGCGTGCTCGGCTCGATCGGGCACACGCAGCCGCGCCGGCTGGCCGCCCGCACCGTCGCCGACCGCATCGCCGAGGAGCTCGGCACCGAGCTCGGCGACGCCGTCGGCTACAAGGTGCGCTTCACGGACCGCTCCAGCGACGACACGCTCGTCAAGCTGATGACGGACGGCATCCTCCTCGCCGAGATCCAGACCGACCGGCTGCTCCGGCAGTACGACACGCTCATCATCGACGAGGCGCACGAGCGCAGCCTGAACATCGACTTCCTGCTCGGCTACCTCAAGGAGATCCTGCCGAGGCGCCCCGACCTCAAGGTCGTCATCACCTCGGCGACGATCGACCCGGAGCGGTTCTCCGAGCACTTCGGCGGAGCGCCGATCGTGGAGGTGTCCGGGCGCACGTACCCGGTGGAGGTCCGGTACCGGCCGGTCACCGACCCGGACGACCCGTCCGCCGACCCGGACCGCGACCAGATCCAGGCGATCGTGGACGCCGTGGACGAGCTCGGCCGCGAGGGCCCGGGCGACGTGCTGGTGTTCCTCAGCGGCGAGCGGGAGATCCGCGACACCGCCGACGCGCTGACCAAGCACTTCACCCGCAGGAAGACCGCCACCGACGTCCTGCCCCTGTACGCGCGGCTCTCCGCGGCCGAACAGCACCGGGTGTTCCAGCCGCACGGCGGGCGGCGGGTGGTCCTCGCCACGAACGTCGCCGAGACGTCGCTGACCGTCCCGGGCATCAGGTACGTCGTCGACCCGGGCACCGCCCGCATCTCCCGCTACAGCCACCGCCTGAAGGTGCAGCGGCTCCCGATCGAGCCGGTCTCGCAGGCGTCGGCGAACCAGCGCAAGGGACGCTGCGGGCGCGTGGCCGAGGGCGTGTGCATCCGGCTCTACTCCGAGGAGGACTTCGAGTCCCGGCCGGAGTTCACCGACCCGGAGATCCTGCGCACGAACCTCGCGTCGGTCATCCTGCAGATGACCGCGCTCGGCCTCGGCGACATCGCCGCGTTCCCGTTCGTGGAGCCGCCGGACCGCCGCAACGTCAAGGCCGGCGTCGACCTGCTCCACGAGCTGGGCGCGATCGACCCGGCCGAGAAGGACCCGCGCAAGCGCCTCACCCCGCTCGGCCGCCGCCTCGCCCAGCTGCCCATCGACCCGCGGCTGGCCCGCATGGTGCTGGAGGCCGACCGGAACGGCTGCGTCCGCGAGGTGCTGGTCATCGCGGCGGCGCTGTCGATCCAGGACCCGCGGGAACGCCCCGCCGAGCACCAGCAGGCCGCCGACGAGGGGCACCGCCGGTTCGCCGACCCGACGTCGGACTTCCTCGCGTACCTGAACCTGTGGAACTACCTGCGCGAGCGGCAGAAGGAGCTGTCGGGCAGCGCGTTCCGCCGCATGTGCAAGAACGAGTTCCTGCACTTCCTGCGCATCCGCGAATGGCAGGACCTGCACGGGCAGCTCAAACAGGTCGCCAAGTCCCTCGGCGTCACGGTCAACACGGCCGACGCCCCGCCCGACCGCATCCACATCTCGCTGCTCGCGGGGCTCCTGTCGCACATCGGGCTCGCCGACACCGACAAGAAGGACGCCAGGAAGGACGCCCGCAAGGACGGGCGGCGGCGCGGCCAGGAGTACCTCGGCGCCCGCGGCGCGAAGTTCGCCGTGTTCCCCGGGTCGTCGCTGTTCAAGAAGCCGCCGCGCTGGGTGATGTCGGCGGAGCTGGTGGAGACGTCCCGGCTCTGGGGCCGCGTGAACGCCAGGATCGAGCCGGAGTGGATCGAGCCGCTCGCGCAGCACCTGGTGAAGCGCAACCACAGCGAGCCGCACTGGTCGAAGAAGCAGGCCGCGGTCATGGCGAGCGAGAAGGTCACCCTCTACGGGGTGCCGATCGTCGCCGACCGCCGGGTCAACTACGGGAGCATCGACCCCGCGCTGTCCCGCGAGCTGTTCATCCGGCACGCCCTCGTCGAAGGCGACTGGGAGACCCACCACCGGTTCTTCCACGACAACCGCGCGCTGCTGGACGAGGTCGAGGAGCTGGAGCACCGCGCCCGGCGCCGCGACATCCTCGTCGACGACGAGACCCTGTTCGACTTCTACGACGAGCGCGTCCCCGAGGACGTCGTGTCCGGGCGGCACTTCGACGCCTGGTGGAAGAAGGCCCGCCACTCGGACCCCGACCTGCTCGGCTTCGAGAAGTCGATGCTCGTGAACGAGGCCGCGGGCGACGTCAGCGAGGCCGACTACCCGGACGTGTGGAAGCAGGGGCCGCTGCGCCTGCGGCTGACCTACCAGTTCGAGCCGGGCGCCGACGCCGACGGCGTGACGGCGCACATCCCCGTCCAGGTGCTGAACCAGGTCCGACCGGACGGCTTCGACTGGCAGGTCCCGGGGCTGCGCGCCGAGCTGGTCACCGAGCTGATCCGGTCGCTGCCCAAGCAGCTGCGCGTCAACTTCGTCCCGGCGCCCGACTACGCCCGCAAGATCCTCGACCGCGTCGCCCCGCGCACCGAGCCGCTCCTGGACGCCCTCGAACGCGAGCTGACCGCGATGACGAGCGTGCCCGTCGCGCGGGAGGCGTGGGACACGTCCCGGCTCCCCGCCCACCTGCGCATCACGTTCCGCGTCGTGGACGACGCTCCCGGCGGGCGCGGCCGCACCCTCGGCGAGAGCACCGACCTGGACGAGCTGAAACGCCGCCTCGCGGGCAAGGTGCGGGGAACGCTGTCGAAGGCGGCGTCCACCGTCGAGCGGTCCGGCCTCACCGACTGGACCATCGGCGAGCTGCCCCGCACCTACGAGCGCAGCCAGGCGGGCTACGACGTCAAGGCGTACCCCGCGCTGACCGACGAGGGCGACAGCGTCGCCGTCCGGATGTACGAGACCGAGGCGGAGCAGCGCCGCGCGATGTGGCTCGGCACGCGGAGGCTGATCCTGCTGAACGCGCCGTCACCGGTGAAGCTCATCCAGGGCAGCCTCACCAACAAGGGCAAGCTCGCCCTCAGCCACAACCCGCACGGCTCCGTCGCGGCCCTCTTCGACGACTGCGTCACCGCCGCGGCCGACCGGCTCATCGCCGAGGCCGGCGGGCCCGCGTGGGACGGGGACGCCTTCCGCGCACTGTACGACCGGGTCCGCGCCGACCTGCACGACGCGACCGCGCAGATCGTCGGCCTGGTCGAGCGCATCCTGGCCGAGGCGCACGAGGTCGACCGCCGGCTGCGCGGCACGACGAGCCTGACCCTCGTCCCGGCGCTGACCGACATCCGCGGCGCCCTCACCGCGCTCATCCATCCGGGGTTCGTCACGGCGACCGGATGGGGACGGCTGCCCGATCTGCCCCGTTACCTGCGCGCCCTGCAGATCAGGCTCGACAAGCTCCCCGAGAACCCCGGGCGCGACCGGATGCTCGCGCAGCAGGTCGGCGTCCTGGCGCAGGAGTACGAGCAGGCGCTTCGCCGCCTGCACCCGGCCCGCCGGGACGAGGAGCCCGCCCGGCAGATCCGCTGGATGCTGGAGGAACTGCGGGTCAGCCTCTTCGCCCAGCAGCTCGGTACGCGCTTCCCGGTCTCCGACAAGCGCATCCGCAAGGCCATGGCCCAGCTCTGACCCGGGGGTGCGGCGGCACCGATTCCCGGATACGAATGGGATCATGGAATTGAGAGACTTCTACCCGCCGGTCGAGCCGTACGACTCGGGGCTGCTCGACGTCGGCGGCGGGAACCGGATCCACTGGGAGCTCTGCGGCGACCCGGACGGCAAGCCGGCGGTGTTCCTGCACGGCGGCCCCGGCGGGGGCCTGCTGCCCGACCACCGCCGGTTCTTCGACCCGTCCGCCTACCGGATCGTGCTGTTCGACCAGCGCAACTGCGGCCGGAGCCTCCCGCACGCGGGTGACCCGAGGGTGCCGCTGGAGCACAACACCACGCCGCATCTGGTGGCGGACATGGAGAAGCTGCGCGAGCACCTGTCCATCGACCGGTGGCTCGTGTTCGGCGGAAGCTGGGGCAGCACCCTCGCGCTCGCCTACGCGCAGGCGCATCCCGGCCGCGTGTCGGAGATGGTGCTCCGCGGCGTCTACCTCGTCCGCCCGTCCGACGAGGCGTGGGCGTTCACCCCGGCCGGCGCGGCGCATCTGTTCCCCGCTGAGTGGGCGGCCTTCCGGGACGCGATCCCGCCCGCGGAGCGGGACGACCTGCTCGCCGCGTACGGCCGCCGCATCGGCGACCCGGATCCGGCCGTCCACGTCCCGGCGGCGAGGGCGTGGGTGGGCTGGGAACTCACCGCGAACACCCTCCTGCCCGTCCCGCCGCCGGACCTGGACGAGACCCTCGTCGTGGCGTTCGCCCGCATCACGCACCACTACATCGCGGCCGGCGGCTTCCTCCCGGACGAGGGCCTCCTCGCGGGCGTCGACCGCATCCGGCACATCCCCGCGGTGATCGTGAACGGCCGCTACGACATGAAGACACCACCGGACCAGGCGTGGGACCTGCACCAGGCGTGGCCCGAGGCGGACTTCCACATCGTCGAGGACGCCGGGCACGGCGCCGCCGAACCCGGTATTCGCGACCGGCTCATCGAAGCCACCGACCGCTTCGCCGGGCGGTGACGGCACGGCCGCGGCGACCTGCCGCCCCGGGCCGGGTACCGCGTGGTCGCCCCCACATGTACCACCCAAGTCACTGCAGCAACTCGGATCAGGTCGTAAGGTTCATTCCATGCCTAAGAGCGAAGAGCGCGACAATAGCGGCCGCGAGGGGCTGGCCGCGGCTCCCCAGGGGGGCGCGGTCTCCGGAGGCTCGGGGAACGGGGGGTCCGCCGAGACGGCGGTGGCCCGGGTGGGCGACCCGGTCACGGTGTGGCCGTGCGCCAACTGCGGGAGGCCCGTCCCGCAGCCCGTGGGCGCCGTCCGCGCCGTGCGCTACTGCCAGGACAACGACGGCGCCTGCGCGAGCGAGGCGCGCGACCGCCGGGAGCGCGGCCGGGACGCGCCGGGCCTCACCGGGCAGGTCGCCTCGGCGTGGGAGATGGTCGAGCGGCTGGAGAAGGCCGCCGACCTGCTCGCGGACTCGCTGACGTCCGAGCTGAGCGTCGCCGGCGTCGAGCGGCGCGTCGCCGAGGTGCGCGCCGAGGCCGCCCGCGAGCTCGCCGTCGCGCAGAGCGAGCGCGACGCGTCGCAGCGCCGCGCCGAGGAGGCGTGGCAGGAGGCGTCCGCGGCGCGGCAGCGCGCCGGTGCGGCCGAGGAGCAGGCCGCGCGCCTGCGCGAGGAGGCCAAGGTCGCCACCGCCAAGCGCGACGCGGCGCAGCAGGCGTGGGAGGAGGCGCACCAGATCGCGCAGCAGTCGATGACCGCGAAGCTGGCCGCCGAGAGCGAGCGCGACCGCGTCGCGGCCCGCGAGACCGAGCTGCTCGCCGCGCTGGAGAACGCCCGCGCCGAGCTCGTCGCGCTGCACGCCAGGCTGTCCGAGGCCGAGGGCGCCGCCGAGTCCCAGCGCGTCGAGGCCGCCGTCGCCAAGCAGGGCGCCGAGGACCTCCGCAACGCCATGCGCGACACCGAGGCGCAGCGGCAGCGCGCCATGCAGGCCGCGAGCAAGGCCGAGGCCGAGCGCACCGCCGCGCAGCGCGCCCAGTCCGAGGCCGAGGCGGAGGTCGTCCGCGCCCGGGCGCGCGCCGAGGAGGCCGCCAAGGAGCGCGACGCCGCCCAGGCGCAGGCCAAGGCCGCGACCGCGGAGCGGGACGAGCTCACCGCCAAGGTCAACGACCAGGCGGTCCAGCTGCGGCAGCTCGCGCAGTCGGTGGCCGAGCAGCAGGCCGCGCTCACCGCCCTCGCCGAGGAGCGCGACGCCGCCCGCGCCGAGGCCGACCGCGCCCGCCGGCAGATCGACCAGTTCACGCACAGCACGCTGTCGTCCACCGCCGTCCCGCCGGGAGGCCGGATGGCCGGCGGCGGCACCCCGGCACCCCCGGCGGGCCACCCGTACGCGGCGGGCATGCCGCCAGGCCCGCCCCCGGCCGGCGGTCCCGTGCCGAGCGGGGCGCCGGCGCCGAACGGGTCCCCGCTGGGGGCGCCCGTCCCGGTGAACCCCCCGCGGCAGCCCCAGGGACGGGTGAACGGCGCCGACCGGGAGGACCCCCTGTTCACCGGGCCCTGACCGGTGCTCAGCCGTATCTGATCGCCAGGAACAGCGCCAGCGCCGCCGCTCCCCAGATCATCGCGACGTGCCCGCGCTCGCGCGCCACGACCTGCCGCAGGCCGGTGATCCGCTGGCGGCTGAGCCGCAGGTCGGACACGGCGCGCCGGGCGCGCTCCCAGTGCACGCCCATGTAGATCGCCAGGGCCGCGACGCCGAGTAGAAGCAGCATGTTTCCGCTCATCAGACCCGCCTCCGTTTTCGCGGAAGCTCAGATTGAACAGCGGATCCGGCTGCCGCGTCCGTGTCGGGCGACACATTCCCTGGAATCCATGCGGAACCGGCCTGCCCGGACGGCTCCTCGCCAGGTGCCGGCCGGCCGCCGGTCAGCCGCCGAACCGCTCCGGGTCGATCTCGATCCAGATCTGCTCGGCGCGGCCGAGCAGGCGCCCGTCCGCCCCGTACAGGGCCGTCGCGGCGTGCATCTTGCGGCCCTCGCGGCTGCGCGCGAACCCCAGCACGACGCATTCCTCCCCGGCCTCGGGCACGTCCATCACCTGCCCGGTCATCGTGCCGAGGACGGCTGGACGCTCCGCGACGTCGAACGACCAGCCGCCGGGGCAGTCCAGCGCGGCCCAGACCAGCTCCCGCTCGGGCACCCGCTCCGGCACCCACGGCGCCGCGACCGTGCCCTCGGCGACCGGCCCCGGCTCCAGCCGCAGCCCGTCGCCCGGTTCCCGCTCCGGCCCGCACACGAAGCAGCCGGGGAACGGGTGGTACTCCGCCGCCCGGTACTTCTCCGCGGCCTCCACGGCCCGCTCGAACGGGACGGGCGCGATCGGCGGGACCACGATCGCCCCGGCGAGCGCCTCGGCGATCAGCCGGTCCCCGTGCCAGAGCCGCGCGCTGTGCCCGCGCTCGTCGTCGACCGTGACGGCCAGCTCGGTGTCCAGCGGCGGCGGCTGCCGGAGCGTCACCGTCACCGTGTCGAACGGCACCCTCCCCGCGAGGCGCCCCGCAACGTATCCGCCGTTCCCCGAACCGTCCGGCCCGTGGAACCGCCCGTCAATGATCACTTGCGTTCCCCCCGTGCAAAACCCGCGCCCCGAACAAACGGCACGATCCTAATGAACCGCCCCGACATCCCCCCGTGCCACCCCCGCGTGAAGCAGTGGAGGGAGAACTATACGGCCCGCGACGGCTGCGGGCGGCCGGGACGGGTGGTGAAGAACACCGACAGGGAGCCCATGAGGCGCGCGCGGACGGTCTCCTCGTCGACGGGACCGCCCTCGGGGACGGGGGTGCGGTCGAGGGCCCGGTCGATGAGGACGTCGATGTTGCGGTCGGCGACGAGGACGGAGCACGTGTCGCAGGCGTACCACGGGTAGAGCATGTTGAGGACGGCCACGGCGGTGTCGTCGTCCGACAGGTGCGTGGTGTCGAGCTCGACCTCGAACATGTCGGTGTCCTCGGGGTCGAGCGTGGGGTAGTAGAGCCAGCTCGGCCCGTCCGCGCCGCAGAAGTCGCAGCCCGGGTCCCGCGGGGCGGGTTCGCCGACGGCGAGTTCCAGCTCGTGGTCCCACGGCTCCACCCGCCGGTTGTGGCGGTAGCCCACGCCGTCGAGCGAACCCTCGCGGTTGTGCGTGACGTCGTGCACCTCGCCGCCGCAGCGAGCGCACATGAAGCCGATGTCCTCCATGTCCCTCCCTATCGCTGAGGCACCGGCTCTCACAGTATCCGTCCGGTGGCCTCCGTCGTACCCGGCCGTGCGATCTCCGCCGCAACGAAGATCCTTCTTGCCCGTCAGCCCGCCGGGACGCGGTGGCGGGCCAGGTGGGCGAGGACGGACTGGTTGGCCTCCCAGCCGTCCGGGAACTTGACCGGGACGCCGAGATGGACCGGTTCGGCCGAGGGGTGCGCGTCTAGCAGTTCGGGGATCCCCGCCCGCGCCACGACGACGCACGCGTGCCTGTGCCTGGACGTCAGGACGCAGAGGCGCCCCGACTCCAGGTGGAACGCGGTGGCGTCGCGGCGCCCCGAAAGCGGATGCAGGACGATGGTCATGTCGTACTCGCGGCCCTGGAGCCGGTTGGCGGTGTCGACCGTGATGCCGTCGCCGTGCGGGCCGAGGGCGGCGCGGATCGCGGCGACCTGGTCCCGGTGGGCCGCGCCGATCGCGATCCTGCCCGCGCCGGCGGGGTGCGAGCCGTGTTCGGAGTGGGCGACGGGCCCGCGCTGGAGCGCCCGGACGGCCAGCGCCGCCGTCGCGCGGACGGCCTCGGCGTCGGTGCGCAGCGTGTGCCGGGCGGGCAGCTCGTAGAGGCTCCACCCGGTCGCCGCGGCCTCTTCGAGGGCCCGGTCGTAGGTGGTGCCCATGCCGCGGGTGCCGAACTCCAGCCGCCGGTCGCCCGGCTCCGTCCCGGCGCGGAACCCGGTGAAGGGGTAGAACGCCTCCGACACCACCGGGGCGGCCGACGCGGGCAGCCGCCACGACACCGGAAGCCGGTGGACGGGCAGGTCCGGGTTGTGCGCCAGCAGGACCGACACGGCGCTGCGCATCGGATCCCACGCGAGGCCCGCCCAGCGCTCCACCTCGACGGTGGAGAACGGGTCGAGCTGGCCGGGGTCGCCCACGAAGAGCGCCCGCTCGAACCGGCCGGCGATGCGCAGCAGCATGTCGGAGCGCATCTGGTACGCCTCGTCCACGATCGCCCACGGCCACGACCCGTCCGAGAGCGTCGCCCATTTCGCCGCGGTCGCGATCACGACGGGGTGCTCGGCGAGGTCGTCGGCCTTCTGCGCGACCCGCACCGCCGGGTGCGCCAGCACGCGCTCGGACGGCACGTACCCCGACGCCGACAGGCGGCCGAGCGGCACGTCCGGATAGTTGCCCGCGATGCGTTCGATCAGGTCGTCGACCTGCTCGTTGGTCTGCGCCACGATCATGAGCCGCTCGCCCGCCTCGACCAGGTGCGCGGCGGCGCGGACGACCAGCGTGGACTTCCCGGCGCCCGGCGGGGAGTCCACGACCACGCCGCGGTGCCCGCCGGCGAGATCGGCCAGGACGGCGTCGACCACCCGCGCCGCGGCCTCCCCGGGGTCTGCGGAGGGGGGCTCCGGATCGTCCGCCGTCACCCGCACCAGGCGGGGGCCCGCGTGTTCGGTCACGACCATTCCTCTTCGGCGTCCTCGTGGGTCGGCACGTACTCCTCGGGCGGCCCGCCGTGCGTCCACGGCGTCTCCTCCCGGTCGGGGAACTTCGCCATGCCGAACGAGCCGTCCGTCAGCGACGTGAAGCACACCCGGTCGCCGGCCTCGGGGACGACGCCCGGCTCGGGCGTGAGCTTGCGGCCCATCCCGCCGGTCAGCTCCAGCAGCACGGCGCCGCCGCCGATCTCCACGATCCGGCCCTTCAGCGCCGGCCGCGCCGCGCTGCACACGGTCGTCCCGGCGTCCAGGCGCACCGGGTCGGCCGTCGCGACCCGCAGGTGCGGGCGGAGCTTGGGCCGCTTGCCCGTCTCGTCCAGCCGCGCCGGGTCGCACTCGGTGACGACGCCGCCGAACGCCTGGCCCGCGAGCCGGTGCTCGGCCATGACGAGGGGGTCGTCGAACGCCCGCTGCGCGTCGTAGGCGTCCTGGGCCCGTTCGAGGTCGTGCAGCCGCCGCGCCGCCCGGACCGGCGAGTCGCGGCGCGCCTGCGGGTACGCCTCCCCGAACGTCTGGTGGTAGTAGGTGAACGCGTCCCGGTCGCGCTCCCACCGCTTCGGCACGCTCGCGCCCTCCGGCAGCCCGCGCAGCACCTCGACGGCCCGCCACATCAGGTCCCACGTGGGGGTGAGCTGACCGGCGAGCGCGGCCCGCAGCCGCGCCTCGGCGCGCGCGCCGCCGCCCGAAGCGTCGTAGGCGGCGATCGCCGGGGCGAGGACCTCGTTGTCGAACGTCGGGTCGGTCGCCGGGCCCGCGGGCGGCCACGCGACCGGGTCCTCCGCGCGCGCCGCCGCGGCGGGGCCGTCGAGCCCGTCGGGCGGGTCGATCCAGCCCATCAGCGCGGCGAGGTTGCCGTCCTCCAGCGAGCTCTGCCCGGTCGCCCAGTGCAGCCGCAGCAGCTCGGTCATGGCGCCCAGCAGCGACGAGCCGGGATGGTCGTACCGGTCGGCGAACCACGTCAGCCACCGGCCGAGCACCGGCACCGCCGGGTCCACCGCGTACGGGCCCTCCGTGCTGCGGAACCGCGTCGACCGCCCCAGCATCCGCAGGAACGCCACGCCGCCCCGGTTCGGCACCAGCAGCTGCGGCGCGTCCCCGTAGCGGATCCGCTCCTCGCCCTCCTTGCCGGGCGGCAGCTCCTCCACTTCGCCGCGGCTCGTCTCGATATGGTTCAGCACCAGCTTGGCGAGGTCGGCCGCGAACGCGAACCGCAGATCCCGGTTGCGCGGCTGCGGCACCACCAGCAGCGCCGGATCGTCCGGCGCGCTCCCGGCCAGCACCGCCAGCGGCGCCGCCGCCTCCCCGGCCAGCCGCAGCGGCACCAGCACCAGCGGCGCCTCCGCCACATGGCAGTGCCGCACCGTCGCGAGCGGCCGCGCGACACCCGCGGCCGCGGCCTCCAGCCGCGCGAGCGAGGACAGCGCGCTCATGCCGGCCCCCCTGCGCGCCTCATCGAGGCATCACGCGACCCCTTCCAGGGCTTCGGCGCGGAGGCGGGCCGCGGTGCGCAGCTGCTCGGCCGTCTCCGCCAGGTCGTCGGACGGGGCGAGCGAGCCGTCCGCCAGCGCCAGCGCCGTACCGATCGTGTCGACGCCGCCGAGGTCGTCGCGGACGGACCGGCCGAGCGCCCCGGTCGACCCGCACGCGCGCGCCTCGTCCCTGCAGAAGAACGCCATCTCGCAGCCCGACATGCACTCGGGCGCGTACCGGGCCTCGACCGCGCGGACCGACTCGGCGAGCCGCTCCCCGGGCTCGAACGTCAGGTCGCCGGGCAGCTCCGCCAGGATGTCGTCGATGCGGGTGAGGCGCGCGAGCTGCCGTTCCAGGACGGCGAGCTGCGGCCGCACGTCCAGCGGCGTCGCCGTCGGGCGGTTGGAGAAGTTCTCCGGGCAGACGAGGAACACCTCGTGCGACACCCGCCCGGGGTCGTGGCCCAGCTCGGCCACCATCCGCCGCAGCGCCAGCACGTACACCGCCGACTGCCGCGCCGCCGCCGCGACCTGCTCGGGCTCGGCCTGCCCGTCCACGACCGCGAACGACTTGATCTCGATGACGTGCAGCCGGCCCGCGAGCTGGAAGGCGATGACGTCCGGCTCCAGGTAGGCGAACCGCCCGGCGATCTCCAGCCGCAGCAGCGGGTGGTCGAACAGCGTGCCCTCGCCCGTCTCCAGCGCGCGGGCGACCAGCCGCCGCGTCCGCGAGTGGCGCAGCTCCCGGCCCTCGTTGCCCGCGACGACCTCCAGGTCGTCGTAGGCGACCTCGGGGACGTCCAGGCCGAGCCGCTCGCGCAGCAGCGTCAGCAGCTCCGCGCACCCGTCGGCCTTCACCTGCGCCTCGAACGCGTTCCCGCGCGTGATCGCGAACTGCGACTGGCCGAACGGGGCGGGGAAGCCCAGCTCCCGCGCCACCAGGTCCTTGTCGACCCCGGCGGCGTCCATCACGCCGCGGCGGGCGCATCCCGGGTTGGACGTCAGCGCGGCGATCGTCCGGGCGTCGTGGTTGCGCGGGGCGGCGGCGCCGCGCAGCCCGTCCAGGTCGGGTGCGGTCTCGGTCATCGCTCCGTCTCTCCATTGCCGGCGGGGCGCCGCCCGGCGTCCCGCAGGGCCCGCAGGCGGCTGCCGAACAGCAGTTCCGCGTCGTCGAGCTGCGCCCGCGCGCGCCCGGCGGCGGACGCGCGCCGCCGCCGGTCCGGCTCGCGGTGCACCTCCAGCTCGGCCCGGGCGGCCTCGGCGAGCACGGCCGGATCGACGGTACCGACCGTACCGGTGACCGCGCCGGGAATGTTGGACGCGAAACGCCACAGCAGCCGCTGCGCGCCGGGGGACGGCGTCCCCCGGCCCGCGTGCTCGGCCAGCCGGACGGCGGACGTCAGGAAGTCGGTGCGCGGGCTCAGCGGGCCGACGATCCGCTGCTCCAGCGGCCAGGTGCTCACGGTGAGCAGCCCGCGCGCCGGAGCGAGCAGATCGGCGGTCAGCGCGGCGCACAGGTAGTAGGGGCGCGCGTAGGGCGCGGTGCGGAACGAGCGCTCCTCGTCGCGGCGCAGGCTGGTGAGCCGGCTCGCCGGGACGCCGCCGGGGAAGAACGCCGCGTACACCGACCCGATCAGCTTGGGCGCGGCCGGAGCGCCGAGCAGCGTCAGCGCCTGGTGCACCTGCTCCCGGACGGGCAGCAGCCCGCGCGGACCACCGTCGCGGTCCCGGTCCGCGCGGTCGCCCGCGCCGGCGTCCGCGCCGCCTTCGCCGAGGACGGCGTCGTCCCATGCCTGTTCCGCCCTGCGCAGTTCGGCGCGCAGTTCCCTCGCGTTCGAGCGGTCGCCCGCCGCCACGGCCCGCCGGACGGCGGCGCGCAGCTCGCTGATGCGCGTCTCCAGCTCGTCGGGGGTCGGGACGCCGGGGGACCGGAACATGCGGCAGACAGTACCGGAGCTTCCAGACAGTTCCCGTGTTTTCCAGTCTTTGTGGCTCTTCGTCCGAGTTCAACGGGGTGCTCCCCGTGTCGTCACCCCCGGCCGGGCGGGAAGCTCGCACGGTAGGTGGCGGCCATGTCCTCGTCCCCGTGCCCCTGCTCGATGGCGCGGCGGAACCGCTCGCCCGCGGCGTCGTTGACGTCCATCCGGATCCCGGCGGCCTCGGCGGCATCGTGGATCAGCCGGGTGTTCTTCTCCGCGTTGCGGACGGCGAAGCTCGGCTCGAAGTCGCCCGCGAGGATGGCCTTCATCTTGGCCTGGAGGTAGGCGTTGTCGAGCGGCCCGCCGGTGAAGACCTCGCCGAGCAGCGCGGGGTCGAGGCCGAGGCCCTCGGCGAGCGCGACCGACTCGGCGACGACGGAGGTCAGCGAGATCGCATAGCTCACCGCGGCGAGCTTGAGGCGGGTGCCCGCGCCGCCCGCGCCGTCCTCGGCCAGCCAGAGCGTCTTCGCGCCGACGCTGCCGAACACCGGATCGAGGATGCTCCGGGCGTCCTGCGGGCCGGCCGCGAGGACCAGGAGCTTCCCCTGCTCGGCGGGCTGCTTCGTCCCCTGGACGGGCGCGTCCACGAACATGAGCCCCTGCTCGGCGGCGAAGGCGGCGAGCGACGGCACGGACTCGACGCCGACCGTGCCCATCTGCGCCCAGACCTGGCCCCGCCGCAGCGACGGTGCCGCCTCCTTCATGACCGACATGGCCGTGTCGGCGCCGTCCAGGATGGTGATGACCACCTCGGCGTCCGCGACGGCCTCGGCGGGGGAGCCGGCCACGGTCGCGCCGTTGGCCGCGAGCGGCTCCGCGCGTGACCGGGTGCGGTTCCACACCGTGACCTGATGACCGTCCCTGAGCAGGGTGCGGGCCATCGCCGCGCCCATGATCCCGGTACCGAGCATCGCGACCGCTGTCATGCTTCCACTCCTCCGAGTTTCAACTGCCTTGTATGCGCCGTCCGCCACGGGGCGACGGCGATGTCCTTCCTACCCGGCGGCGGGCAGGCCCTGCGGGATCAGCCGAAGGCGGGGCTGTCGCCCGGCGTGTCGGCGTACACGTCGGTGTAGGGCGCCGCGAACGCGTCCAGGGTGCGGTCCAGCTGCGCCGACCACCAGGTCACCAAGGCGGCGGAACCACGCTCGCCCGCTTCGTCCTCGCCGGCACCGTCCTCGCCCAGGTACCGGTGGCGCAGCGGCGCGACGTCGCAGAGCCGCTCCCACCATTCGCGGTGCACGGCCGACTGGATCTGCCCGGCGTCCAGCGGGAACGCCGAGCGGTGCCCCCGCACGAACGCCTGGACGCGGTCGAGGTCGAGCCCGCGCTCGTCCCCGCACGCGAACAGCCGCGCCGCCGCCCGCACGACCTCACCGGCGACCGGGCCGGTCGTCAGCCCGTCCCAGCCGAGGACGGCGGTGACGTTGCCCGACCCGCCGTACCGCAGGTGCGCGGAGTCGAACGAGCCGTGCAGGTGCCCGACCGTCGTCACCTCGATCTCGGGCGGCTGGTGGCCGGCGAACTCGGTGAGCAGCTCCCGCCGCTCCCGCAGCCGGCGGGCCGTCAGCGCGTCGAAGTCGGTCCCGCCGTCGCCGGGGACGTCGCCGAGCATGGCGTCGACGGCTGCGGCCGCGTCCGCGGCGCGCGGCGTCGGCACCAGCAGGCTCTGCTGGACCGGCGGCGTCAGCCCGTCGAGCGCCGCGTGCAGCCTCCCGAGCAGCTCACCGACGGCCTCGCACTGGCCGAACGTCAGCTCCAGCCCGCCGCGCCCGCGGCCGCCCACCCACGGGTACAGGACGTAGCCGCGCCCGCCGGCGGTGACCAGCGTCCGCCCGCCGCGCGCCGGTACCGGAGCGAGCACCGGAAGGCCGGCCTCGTCGAGCGCGGTGGTCACGGCGTGCTGGAACCGCATGCGGCGCCGGTCGGGCTCGGTGTACTCCCTGAGGAAGAACGCGCCGTCCGCCGTGTCGACGCGCCAGCACCGGCGGCCGGGCCCGGCGGCCACCTGGCCCGTGCCCGCCGGCGCGCCGACCTCCCAGCGCTTCAGCAGCCGCGGCGGCACGGCTCCGGTGTCGGCCCGCGGGGCTTCGGCCCCGGGGGTGTCGGCACTCTGTGACGTCGGCACCTCGGCACCTCGGCTGCGTCGGACGGGCGGGTCGAATGGATGTTCTACGGCGACGCTACACGCCCGTCCCGCCCCGCGAAAGGGAACCGCCCGGGCTCAGGCGCGTTCGAGGACGACCACGGGGATGTCCCGGGTCGTCTTCTCCTGGTACTCGTCGTACGCGGGCCAGACGGCCGTCATCTTCCGCCACAGCGCGGGCTTCTCGTCGGGCGTCGCCGTGCGGGCCCGCGCGGCGAACTTGTCGCCCTTCACCTGGACCTTCACCTCGGGGTTCGCCTGGAGGTTCGCGTACCAGAGCGGATGGTCGTCCGCGCCGCCCTTCGAGGCCACGACCAGGTAAGCGTCGCCCTCGGGCTGGTAGATGAGCGGTGTCGTGTACTCCTTCCCGGTGCGGCGCCCGGTCGTGGTGAGCAGCAGGGTGACCGTCCCCTGCCAGTCGTGCCCCACCTCGCCGTCCGTCTCCTGGTAGCGCTCGACGTGCTCCTTGCCGAACAGCATGGTCTTCTCCCTTGTCCAGCGTCCGCAGCGGCCGCGCGGATGGCGCGGCCGTCTTCTTAACCTCCGAACCCTGTGGGGCCTTCCCAGGGGAACCCCCCTGATTCATGGCGATCACTACCCTGGGCGCGTGACCGACGCGGCTGAGGTGGCGCGACGATGCGCCGAGACGATGTACGCCAAGGACAAGGTGGCCCAGGACCTTGCCATGCAGATCACCGAGATCTCGCCCGGGCGGGCCCGGCTGCGGATGACCATCGGCGACACGATGGTGAACGGGCACGGCATCGCCCACGGCGGATACGTGTTCCTTCTCGCCGACTCCGCGTTCGCCTACGCCTGCAACAGCCATGACGCCGTGACGGTCGCGGCGTCCGCCGACGTCGTCTTCGTCGCGCCCGCCCGCACCGGCGACGTCCTGGAGGCGGCCGCGGTGGAACGCACCCGCTACGGCCGCAGCGGCATCTACGACGTGACGGTGCGCCGGGCCTCCGACGGGGAGGTCATCGCCGAGTTCCGCGGCGGAAGCCGGAGCCGCGACCAGCGCGTCCTGGACGACCCCGCGCCCTAGCCCGCCGGGTCAGAGGTCGCGGAGGATCCGGGTGAGCAGGGCCTCGGTGTCGTCGGGGCGCGCGGCGGTGATGCAGAGGTTGTTCATGGCGCGCATATAGGTGTCGACGTCCGTGGGCTTGTCGAGGTAGAGCGCGCTGGTGAGCTGCTCCAGGTAGACGACGTCGGACAGCCCCGGCTCGGCGAACCGCAGGATGGTGAAGGGGCCGCCGGCTGCGGCGTGGCCGCCCGCGCCGAACGGCACGATCTGCAGCGTGACGTTCGGCAGCTCGGACACCTCGATCAGGTGCTCGATCTGCCGCCGCATCACCTCGCGGCCGCCGAGGGGGCGGCGCACGACCGCCTCGTCCACGACGGCCCACAGCGTCGGGGCGCCGGGCGAGGTGAACCGCTCCTGCCGGATCGTGCGGAGCTGGACGCGGCGCTCGACCTCGTCCTCGGCGGCGTCGGAGAAGCCGAGCCGGACGACGGCGCGCGCGTAGTCCTCGGTCTGGAGCAGCCCGGGGACGAACTGCAGCTCGTAGGTGCGCAGCAGCGAGGCCGCTTCCTCCAGGCCGAGGTACACCTCGAACCAGCTGGGCAGCACGTCGCCGTAGCGGTGCCACCATCCCGGCGTGTTGGCCTCCCTGGCCAGCTCCAGGAGGGGTGCGCGCTCGGCGGGGTCGGAGACGCCGTAAAGGGTGAGCAGGTCGGCGACGTCGCGCTCCTTGAACCCGACGCGCCCGAGCTCCATCCTGCTTATCTTGGAGTGCGATCCGCGGATCTCGTAGCCCGCCTCCTCGGTGGAGATCCCGCGCTCCTCCCGCAGCCGGCGCAGCTGCGCGCCGAGCAGAATGCGCAGGACGGTGGGGCCGCCCCGCCGGGGGTAATCGATCAGCCGTCCGGCCGGATCACCTTCGGACGGCGGTGTAGGGGCAGCTGAATCCTGGGCCAAGGGGTCACCAGCCAGTCGACGGGTCTGCTCGGAGGCGAACGGCACCGCCCTATGTTAGAGGATCCGAACGGGTTTTTGGGAAGTATGAAAAGCGTGACCGCTTCGGCTCCTCCGCCGCAGCGGTGAATGCGTGCCCGCGCGGGGGCGCAAGGCCGGTGACCTGTGCTGTCGGTGGCCGAATCGCTGCGGAACGTGTCATCGCGGTGCCGGCCGAGATGGCTGGATGGTCATTTTCGGGCACCCGGGGGCGGCGTTGGTCCATGAATTGCCCGGGGTTCCGGCGCACGGCGGCCGACCGATTCATTCGGCTCCATTCGAGCGGTCTCGTGTGACGGGCGGATGACGGGGATCTTCCATTCCGGTGAGTTTCTGGGAGACTCCGCGGCGGCGTCCGTGACGAAGCTCTCGTCGGAGGCGGGTGTGGTCCGGGACGCCCGCGGCGTTGAAGGGATCAGAGAGGCGATCACCATCGCCGCTCCGCACAGGCGACCACCACACGCGTATCCGGGAGAACGAAATGAACGCGACCCGTGAACGGCCGGAGATCCGGTTCCTGACCTCCGGGGATGTGTCGGCGCACGAGCGCGCGGAGGCGGAACGCGCCGTCCGGACCGCACTGGCGGACGCCGAGGGGGCCACGTCCGTCCAGGTCACCCTGAGCGTGGTGGCCGACGCGTCCCTGCCGCGCCCGGCGCTGGCCCAGGCCGTCGTCGACCTGAACGGCCGCCGCGTCCGCGCCCAGGCCGCCGCCCCGCGCATCGACGAGGCCATCGACATGCTCCGCGAACGCCTGGCGATCCGCGCGTCCTCATCACAGGTGAGCTGACTCCCGGCCGAACACGAAGCCCAAACGGAGGGGCCCCGCAGGGACGCCGCCGTTCCCATCCCCGCCACCCGCCGCGCACAACCCCCGACCACAAGCCGGCGCAGGCTTCACCCCAAGCCCATCGTGGCCAGAACCCGCATCAGGCCCGAAAGCTCGACTGCCGCACCGGCCCTTGCCCACACCACCCGGCCCTTGCCCACACCACCCGGCCCTTGCCCACACCGCCCGGCCCTTGCCTGTGCGGCGCGGTCTTGCTGGGCCGCCCGGCTCTCGCTGCGCGGCTTTTGCCTGTGCCGCCCGGCTCTTGCCCGCACCGCCCCCTGTGCGGCGGGGTCTTGCTGGGCCGCCCGGCTCTCGCCTGTGCCTCCTGGCCGTTACCTGTGCCGTCCGCCTTGCCTGTGCTGCCCGGCCATTGCGCGTGCTGTTCGGCCTTGCCTGTGGCGTCCGATCTTGCTTGCGCCCTCCACATCGCCAGTCCCGGCGGGACGCCTCGCCCGTGTCGCCAATGAATTGCTGGATTGGGCGATCCCGCCGCACAGCAGGCGCCGCGACGGTCTCACTCCGGGCTCTTTCCGGCCTCCCGGGACGGCCTGGGGTTTCCGTCCAGGGAATTCTTCCCCGGCACACGTCAGGGGCGGCCCGCGATTTCCGTGGTCTCCGGCTACAGGGACGACCGGTACGTCTCCAGTCGTTCGGCGAGTTCCTTGGGTTGACTGAGAGCGAGAAGGTGCCCGCCGGGCATGTCGTCCACCGGGATGCCCAGCCGCTCCTGCACCACACGCCGCTGGAAGTCGAGCGGGAAGAAACGGTCGTCTCGTCCCTGCAAGAAGACCGTCGGGGTCCTGGGCCACTCCTTGAGCGGCCACGGTTCTGCGAACGGCGTCGCCGATTGCGGGGGTTCCTCCTGGGAGAACGCTTCGGCCGTCACATCCGGTGGAACGTCGTGGAAGAAGGTGTCCTTGGCGTCAAACCCGGCTGAGATGGCCCGCCCCTCCTGGGCGGCGTAGTCGGCCATGGCTTGGGCCTGGCCGGTGTTCGCCCACCACTCACCGCCTGACTCGCCAGACACCGGAACCATGGCGTTGAGCATGACGAGCAGGTCCACCGGCCTCCGGTCGCAGACGAGCGGCGCCGTGAGGCCGCCCATGGACTGCGCCACCAGGATGAGGTCCGTTCGGTCGCCGATCGCCTCCATCACCGTGTCGGCATACGCCTGGAGACCGGCCGACTCGTCGCTGGCCGGAAGATCAACGGCCACGACGTCATGACCCCGCGCCCGCAGCTCGGGCACAAGCCTGTGCCAATACCATGCCTGCCCCCCGGCTCCGGGTATGAGGACGTACGTCGCCATGGTCACCTTCCTATGCGCGCGTCGGGACGCCTGTGAATTCCCCGAGACGTCTGCTCCTAATTTAGGAGCAACTCGTACAATACTAGTATGGCCGGTCGCAGAAAGTACGGTGACCTGTGCGGCATCGCGCGGGCGCTCGACGTCGTGGGGGAGCGGTGGGCGCTGCTGATGGTCCGCGAACTGCTCTTCGGCCCGAAGAGGTTCGCCGTCCTGCACCGCGGCCTCGCCGGGATGAGCCCGAACGTCCTATCGCAGCGCCTGCGCGACCTCGAGGAAGCCGGAGTGGTCCGGCACCGCGAGCTCGGACCGCCGGTGAGCGCCCGCGTCTACGAACTGACCCCTCGCGGACGGGACCTCGAACCGGTCCTCCTCGCGCTCGCAAGGTGGGGCGCCCACGGCCCGCTCGACCCCTCCTGCACCGCCGAACTGAGCGTTGACGCGATGATGCTCGCGCTCAAGACGACATTCGACGACGCCGCAGCACCAAACATGCGCACCCGCCTGGCTCTCCGCCTCGAAGACACCGTCTTCGCGGCCGAGATCGAGTCCCGCCGACTCCGCATCACCCGCACCGATACACCCCCGGACACGGACGCAACCCTGACCACCGCTGTCGCAACGTTCAGATCCCTAGTCTTTAGCGGCCGTCCACTGACAGATGCCCTGGAGTCCGGCGACGTACAGCTAGAGGGCGACCAAGCCTTGGCCGAGCGCTTCCTAGCCTGCTTCCCCAGCCCCTAATGAGTCGGCTGGGCTGGCCGTTGGGCTCCGCTGTCTACAACAGCCCGAGGGTGATGTCGTCCAGTCCTCAGAGAGCCGGCTCGGCTGGCACGGTGGGGCCTACCGGCGTGCCGCTGGACGGCCCCGACCCCGAGTGCGTCCAGGGGCACGGCGAGAAGTGCTCGCGGGCCGTCCCGAGGACCGCGCGGGGCGCTGTCTATGGCAGCCCGTGGACGATGCTGGCCAGCCCCGCCGCCAGGGCGGCGAGGGCCCCGTTCCGAGTTCCTTACAGGTCGTCACTGTGCGGCGGCGTAGGCGGCGGCCAGACGTTCCATGACGCCGGGACCTTCCCGGTCAGGGGCTGGCTCGCCGAGATGGATGGTTCGCAGCTCGGCCATGAACTCCTCCCATAGGTCGGGCCCGCCGGCCGCAAGCAGCTCAGCGCGTACGCGTAGCCGCTTGGTGGTCGGCCGATGCTGCAGTCCCCACTCGCCGAACTGTGCGAACACCGGCACCAGCCGAATCGACGCCTCGGTCAAGCTGTAGGCGGCACGACGTCCGGGCCCCGCGTCCTCCCGGGTCAACAGCCCGGCGGCGACCAGCCGCTTCAGTCGGTCGGACAGGATGTTGGACGCGATCCCCTCCTCCGATCCGGCCAGTAGTTCCCTGAAGTGGCGCCGGTTGCCGAACATCACGTCCCGCAGCACGAGCAGGCTCCAACTGTCACCGAACGCCTCCACCGCGGCATTGATCGGACACCCCGAACGCGCCGGTTTCACCAAAGCCACCTCACCTCCGACTGGTTGCAATCTACTACCGGCCTTCTCCGTCGTCGGAGCCGACCGCTTGCAACCCGCAATCAGCCTCGGCGGAACCACGACTTCGTTGCAGCAGGCGCCTTGTTGCATGAGCGGTCCACCGACCCCACCCGCACCTGGTGACAGCGCCCCCGGAGCCCCGCCGATGAACGCACCTGCGCGTTCAGGACCGCGTCCTCTCCTCCAGGTCGGTCATTCGACAGGGCTTGGGTCGTGCCGGAGTGGATAACCTGGCTCCCCAGGATGAGCGGGATGCGAGAACGACGGACGCAGGACTGTGCGTTGCATTGGTGCGTCACTCGTGGAGTCGCAGGACGACACGGTTTGTGAAGCCTCCTCGTTCGGCTGCCTTCGCTGAGCGCCTTTCTTCCAGCTCGTCGGGCGTCATGCCGTGGAGGGCTCCGAGGGCGTGAATGACTTCGAGTAGGTCGGAAAGCTCTGCAGGGTCCCCGCTCACCGTGTACTCACCTGCCTCCTCGTAGAGCTTCGTGCGCAACAGCGAGGCGTACTCGCCGGGGTTCGCAACGCGGGTTTCCGGCACACGCCCAGCGGCTTGGACGATCTCGGGAATGCGATCCCGGACCAGCTTTTCGGTACGTCCGCCGCCCTCTCCGACCGGATGAACCACCGCGCCGTTCCGCCGGTCCAGGGACTGGATCCACTTCACCGCCACCGCCGCTGTCTGAACCAGTTCGGTCCGGAGAGCAGCGGGCTCGGATTCGGCCAGGGCCTCGAAGAACTCTTCCGTGAGGATGTGCCGCCAGGTCAGCTCACCCCGTGACCACGCCTCGGTGCACTGCCGCTTGGCCTCCTCTGCGCGCTCGGTGAACTCCGGTCCGCTTCCATGGGGAAAGTCCTGGACACCCCACATCCGGTCTTGGGCCTCGCGTTCGGTCGCGATGTCCCGTAGGACTTTCCCGAGTGAACCCGGCACGTCATCGTTCTCCATGCAGCCCGACGCTACTGCGGCGCCACCGACTCCGACGGAAGTATCGCCTCAGCTGCGTGCGAAGGCTTGAAGGCACTGCTTGGCCATCTCCCCATCTGCGAGCGTTCGGGGGTGGGGCGGTCCGTCCTCGTCGTGCTCGCGGTGCTGCCAGGACGCCCCGGCGGGCTCCAATGCGGCGGGCGCCGTCCGGCCCAGAGGCCCGTCGGTGGTCGGCGGCTCGACCGGCTGGTCCAGGGGGCGGCGTGCCCCAGCGTCAAGTGGGTGTGGCGTGCTCGGGTTCGCAGCTGAGGACCTCGTGCAGGACGGGCGGTAGTTCGTCCCAGAGCCACTCGTTCAAGGTCCCTCGGAAGTTCGCCGGCTGCCGGATGCGTAGGCGGTCGGGTGCCATCCGGGCGAGGCGTATCGGGACGGGCCCGTCGTCCCACATCGGGTCGCGGTTCCCCCAGTAGTGGGAGAAGTCGGCACTCGTCAGCATCAGCTCGGTGGGCAGGATGTGTTCACCCGGGTGCCGGCCCAACGGAAGCAGCCGCTGTGCGGTCGTGCGGAGGACGTTGAGCGCGGCGAGGTCGTGCGGGCAGGCGACGTCGGCGACCTCGAGTTCGGGCAGGCCGAATCGGCACAGGCCGCTGGTGGTGAGCCGGACGCAGGCACAGCCGTCGATGGCGTCCTCCTCGGCCGGGCAGCGGCCGGAGTTCCGGAAGGGCGGCAGTGCGGCGCCGATCCAGTTGTCGGCGAGGACGAACTCGTCGAACCGTCCGAAGGGCACGACGGGCAGCACCTGGTTCAGGGTGAGGTCCACCGGAACGCCGCAGAGGGATTCGGCGATCGCCCTGGCGGCCGCGCGTGCGAGGTGGGGGCCCGAGGGAAGGTCCCCGACGGGCAGGACGGACGTGACCCCTACGTGCCGTGTGGCCTTCCGGACCCGCTCGGTGTCGTCCTCGTCGGCGGCCGTGACATCGCTCAGATCCCACGGCGAGTCCGCAGCCCGATGGGTGGCGATGATGAGCCGGGGTGTCCCGAGGCACATCGACACCGCGGCCGCGAACGGGGCGGGAAGCAACTGCCGGATCGTCGCCGCGACGTCGCCGGGGTCCTCGTCGGCGGCGACGACGAAGCCGGCGGTCGTCTCTTCGGGAACCGTGATGGTGATGGGCATGGCGGTCTCCTCGGGTCCTCGGACGGGGTCACTGCCGTCCATCTTCGAGGAGGCGGCGGGGGAGAACGAAGAGAATGCGAACCTGTGGATAAAGGGAAGCAAGTAGTCGCGGATGTCTTATTTGCGGCGATTAGAAGGCGCAGGGGACGGACTTGATCCCGTTGATGAAACTGGTGCGCTGCCGGACCGGGGCGTCCGTGGCGTGAAGGCCCGGAAGGCGCTTGTACAGCTCGCGGAGCAGGACCGTCACTTCACGTCGGGCAAGGTGGGCTCCGAGGCAGAAATGAGGTCCGGGCGCACCGAAACCGACATGCGGATTGGGGGAGCGGGTGATGTCGAACGTATGAGGGTCCTTGAACACCCTCTCGTCCCGGTTGGCCGAGTTGTAGTACAGGATCACCCGGTCTCCAGTTCGGTATAGGTGGCCTTCCAGTGCGTAGTCGCGGGCCAGGGTACGGCGCATCCACGTCACAGGAGTGGCGTAGCGGACGACCTCCTCGACCGCGCCCGGTAGCCGCTGCTCAAGGTCTGCGAGGAGGATGTCCCGCTGGCCTGGATGGTCGGTGAGGAGGACGAGGGCATGCGACAGCGCATTGCGTGTGGTCTCATTCCCCGCGACTACGAGGAGCGTGAAGAAGCGGCCCAGTTCGCGTTCGTCCAGGGCCTCACCGTCCACGTTCGCATGTGTCAGCGCGGTGACGAGGTCGTCCGCCGGCTTATCGCGGCGCACACGGCTCAGTTCGGCCATGAGCTCGTGCAGATAGGAGAACTTCTCGGCGAGCAGGGTGGCCCGGTCCTTGCCGTCCGGGCCGACATGGTCCGGGTCGCCGACGCCGAGGATCAGGTCCGTGGCGTCGATGACGTCGTCGTACGCCGACTCCGGGATGCCCATCATGGAGCAGATAATCTGCAGTGGCATCGGCATGGAGACGTGCCGGACGAAGTCGCACGGTCCCCGCTCGGCCAACTCGTCCACGATGCGTCGCGCCAGGACGGCCACATCGCCCGCGACCCGTTCGACCAGGCGGGGAGTGAAGGAGCGGGAGACGATGCGCCGGAGCCTGGCATGGCGGGGATCGTCGAGACTGATCATCGAACCGACGTAGTCGGCCACGGGCGGCGGGTCGGCGAGGCTGACGGCGGTGGGCTGGGAACTGAAGACCTCGGGCTTCCGGCTCGCCTCGGCGACCTGCCCGTACCGGGTCAGAGCGTAAAAGCCGGATTCATCTGACAAGGGGCAGTAGACGGGGCCCTCCGCGGCCCGGAGCGCGGCGAACATTACGTCCCGCTCCGCGTAGGGCTGCGCCCAGAAATCCAGACTGGCCAGGTTCTTCTCTACAAGGGAGGGCATACGCGGTGCCGCCTTCCATCCGGGTTACCGCAGTCAGGCTAACCCGATGACCGGCACCGCGCGATCAATAGCGGGCGGGTGCGGAAACCCGCCCGCTATGCGCCGGTGCCGATTTAACGGCACGCCCCGGAAAGGGAACCGCGAACCGGCACCTTTCAGCGGGCGGACTGCTCCACATAGTGACGCTCGTTCGGGCCCACGTACACCTGCCGGGGGCGGCCGATTTTGGTGGACGAGTCGTTGAGCATCTCGCGCCACTGGGCGATCCAGCCGGGCAGCCGGCCGAGGGCGAACAGGACGGTGAACATGTTGGTCGGGAAGCCCATCGCCTTGTAGATGACGCCGGTGTAGAAATCAACGTTCGGGTAGAGCTTCCGCTCGACGAAGTAGTCGTCGCTCAGCGCGACCTCTTCGAGGCGCATGGCGAGGTCGAGCAGCGGGTCGGACATGCCGAGGGCGTCGAGGACCTTGCTCGTCGCCTTCTTCACGACGGCGGCGCGCGGGTCGTAGTTGCGGTAGACGCGGTGCCCGAAGCCCATCAGCTTGACGCCGGGCTCCTTGTTCTTGACGCGCCGCACGAACGCGTCGATGTCGTCGCCGTTCTGGTGGATGCCTTCCAGCATCTCCAGGACCGCCTGGTTGGCGCCCCCGTGCAGCGGGCCGAACAGGGCGTCGACCCCAGCCGACACCGACGAGAACAGGTTCGCCTGGCTGGATCCCACGAGACGCACGGTCGAGGTCGAACAGTTCTGCTCGTGGTCGGCGTGCAGGATGAAGAGCATGTCGAGCACGCGTATGATCTCAGGGTCGATCTCGTAGGGCTGCGTGGGCAGCCCGAACGTCATGCGCAGGAAGTTCTCCACGTACCCGAGGGAGTTGTCCGGGTAGAGCAGCGGCTGGCCGTTGGACGTCTTGTACGCGTACGCCGCGATGGTGGGCAGCTTGGCTATGAGCCGGATGCTGGACTTGTCGACCTGCTCGGGCTCGAAGGGGTCGAGGCTGTCCTGGTAGAACGTCGACAAGGCGCTGACCGCGGACGACAGGACCGCCATGGGGTGCGCCTTGCGCGGGAAGGCGGAGAAGAACGCGCGGAACTTCTCGTCCAGCAGCGTGTGGTTGCGGACGCTGTCGGTGAAGTTGTCCAGCTGGTCGGACGTTGGCAGCTCGCCATAGATCAGCAGGTACGCGACCTCAAGGAAGGACGATTTCTCCGCCAGCTCCTCGATGGGGTAACCCCTGTACCGGAGGATGCCCGCCTCACCGTCGATGTAGGTGATCGCCGACGTGGTGGACGCCGTGTTGGTGAAACCGGGGTCGAGCGTGACGTGACCTGTCTCCTTGAGGAGCCGGCCGACGCCCAGGCCCGAAGGACCCTCCGTCGCCTCGGTCACCTCCAGTGGCATCCGGCCGCCCGCGTGGCTGAGCTCGAAATCCGACATGCTCGTCACTCCCAACTGCGTCCACACCTGCGGAGACGTCCGCTCGTCCCGTCGTTCATCGTATCCACGTGATCACATGGGCCAATCGTTGCCCTCTGCGTAGTTCGCGGGCCGGCGCTCAGTGCCGAGCTCACACGACCCCGGTCGGATGCCGACGAGTCCTAGGCCGCTTCAACTGCGGCGTTCGTCGAGCGTGAGAAGAATCTCAACGCACTGGCGCGTGCCCCTGCGGAGGAGGCTCCCGCAGCGTCGGCAACTCGGCGGTGATCTCGACGAGCGTCCGCTCCTGCACCCCGATCAGCTGCTCCACATCGGCGGGTGGCCACTCCTCGCCGTAGTGCGCGTCCAGCAACGTCGACAGTGCGACGAGGATCTGCTCCGGCGTGGGGCGTTCCCCAGGATCCTTCAGGAGGCAGCGCGTCACGAGCCCGCGCATGGGATCGGGCAAGCGCGTGAGGTCCGGTTCGCCGTACACGATGCGGCTACGGACCTTGTGGTCGGTTCCGAACGGCGCCGCCCCGGTCGCCGCGAACACAAGCGTCGATCCCAGGGAGAACACGTCGCTCTCCGGATGTACAGGGTCTCCCAGGGCCTGCTCTGGCGACATGTAGGCCGGGGTACCCAAGATCTCCGTTCGCGAGAGGGGCAGCGCGTCCAGCGGGCGCGCGATGCCGAAGTCGATGACCCTCGGTCCGTCCGAGGCGAGCAGAACGTTGGACGGCTTGAGATCCTGGTGGACGATCTCCGATCGATGGATCGCGATCAGTGCCTCGGCCAGGCCGGCCCCCAGCCGGCAGGCGGCCTGTTCGCGCAGCGGACCCTTCTGCTGGACGACCTTGGACAGGCTCACACCGCGGATGTACTGCGTCGCCAGCCACGGTTGCTCCGCGTCCGGGTCGGCGTCCACGACGGGCGCCGTGTAGAAGCCGCTGACCGACTGCGCAAGGGTCGCCTCACGGCGGAACTTCTTCCTCCACCTGGGGTCGTCCACTAACTCCGGCCGGATCACCTTCACGGCGACGAGCCGTCTGCTCGGCGACGCTCCGAGGAACACCTCGCCCATCCCGCCGGAACCGAGCCGGGAGACCACACGGTACGGGCCGATCATCTCTGGGAGGTCTGACTGTATGGGCAACGGATTCCGATCGTGGTGGGGGGCCGCTCAATCGTGCCACGGTCCGGCCGCGGTTCCGGTGAGCGCCTCACGTCCAGGGAAGCGCGCTCCGTTCGGCCCAATAGCGCTCCGGCGGAACACCCAGCCCAGACAGGATCTCGCGTTCATCCCCATCCAGGACGACCTCCGTCGCAGCCAGATTCGATGCGAGCTGCGCCGTACTGACCGCGCCGATGAGGACGGTGTCCGCCCACACTCGGCTCAATGCGGCTGCAAGGGCGAGGGCGTCCGGCTGAACCCCCTTTCTGGAGGCGATCGCTCGCACAGCCCCGGGTGGGCGCACGGCCAGTCTTCCGTTGGCAAGCACTTCCTTGAGCAACACGAGCAGCCCCTCATCGTGTGCATCACGCAGGGCGTACTCGGCAGAGGGCTCCAGTACGTTCCACGTCGACTGGACTGCGCTGAACAGCCGTTGCCCGTCCACTTGTAGCTCCAACGCCCGGCGGATCGTGTCCCTCTGCCGCGGGCCAGAGGTTGAGAACCCCACGCGGACACCCTCGGCCGCCGCTTCAGCAAGGGCCTCCTGCAGCCGGACGTCCCGAAACAACGGACTATCCTCGGTCAGCGAATGCACCTGGTAGACGGACAGATAGCCATCGAGAAACCCACGCGTCTCCTCATACTGCACGCGGTAACGCTCAAGGACATGCTCCTTGACCTCGTGCACGGGCGCGTCTGTCTTCCAATCCCCTACGTAGGTGTAACCCCACTTGCTCGATACCGTGACGTCCTCCGGCGCACGTTCAGCGAGCCAGCCACCGAGGAACTCCTCCGCTCTCCCATACGACCGCGCCGCGTCGACCCACCGGATGCCCGCCGTGTACGCGGCGTCGAGGACATTCCACGTGGCCTCACGCATGGCCTCGACACTGCGATCGTGCGGTAGGTCGTTAGCCCTGCCGACGTTGATGTAAGCCGGCCGCCCCAGCGCGGCAAGCCCGAGCCCAAGTCGCTGTATCGCGTTCACCCTCTCAGCCTGGCACCGGTCCACACCATGTTCCATCCGCGACCCCTGATTGCCCGAATGGTCTGATATCGGAGAGGTCGCCGCCGACTTATCCACAGAGCGCCGTTGCGCTGTTCTCGCCGCCGCGCCTCCATGAGGCTGGGTCGCATCAACATCACGAGAAAGGCGCGGCAATGCCTGTGGAGATCAACCGCGGCCATTACGGGGCCCACCAGTTCGCCGGCCACCTCGGGCTCACCCGGTGGCAACTGCGCGTCGGCCTGGAGCACGGCATCCTTCCCGGACCCGATCTCGACGGGGAACGATGGTCCGCGAGGCTCGTCGAACAGGTCGAGGGACGCGGCCACCAGGTCATCGCCATGTTCGGCGACGACCCGCCCGTCGGCTCCGCCCGGGCGGCCGCCAGGCTGGCGGCACGGGTGGGCCTCGACGTCGAACGACGCGACGTCGAGGTGCTGGTGGCCCAGGGCGACCTCAACGTCATCAGCAGCTTCCGCGGGCACCCGGTCTACCTCCTGCGCGATCTGGACCGCCTCGACCCGGCCGCCGTCCGATCGGTCGTCGCCGCACGGAAGGGTCCGCTGACCGACACGGTCGACTCCGGCGGCGCGGCGACGATCCTCGACTGGCCCCGCAGGACGTTCGACCGGATCGCCGGTGAACGCGTACTCGCCACAGACCGGCTGGGCCGCTACGCGCTCTCCGACATCCAGGCGCTGGGCGCGGACGAACCCCTCGCCCGGCAGGTCGCCGAGGAGAAACGCGACCTCGCCCTGACCAAGATGCTCCGCTCCGAGGACAGGATTCAGGAGGTCGTCCGCGGCTGGCTGAACCGCTGCGCCGCCTACCTGGACCACGAAACCGACCGGCCCCCCGAAATCGCCCCCGTGAGCCGAGCCATCCGGGCCCTCACAACAGTCCGAGCGGAAATAGCCAAGCAACAGGGCTCCCCGTCCTAAGCCCCATGGCGACCCCGTACCACCACCCCGGCCAATGCCCAGCCGGCCATCACACTCACCGGCCAACATGCCTTCACACGTCCCCAGACACTCCATCTGAGGAAAAGCCGTTGGGGTGTTAGCTCTTTAGCGGGTTGCTTGGTTTGGTTTGGGAGCGACGAGGAGAGGAGCGGCGCTTGGAGGGGGGCTTTTGAAGCGTTTTCTGGTGGGCCACGATTGAGAAGAGCCGGTCGCGGGCCTCGGTTCGGGACAGCGCCGGGAGGCGCTGGGGGAGGTGCAGCGCCGACGGGGCGTCGACCATGCCGTCGTCATCGACGGTGACCCGGTCGCCCGCCCAGTCGCCGATGAGGATGACGGAGACCCCGCCGGGGTGGCGGTCGAGGAGCGCCTTGATCCTCTCGCTCTCTCCTTCGGGGTTCGCCACAAGGAGGAGGCGTCGCGCCTGCTGCACGTCCGTGTTCTCGCGGATGGCGAGTTCGGTCTCGAGGTAGGCCAGGGCGGCATCGAGATTGCCCGGAATGAAGAGGGCCGCGGTGTCGTCGTCGAGGAGTTCGTCTTCGGCCAGACCGAACAGGGCGGTGGTGTCCGGACGAGGGATCACGACGAGGGAGTTCTCGCCGTGCTCGTCCAGGGCCGCGACGGCCAGGATCCGCGCGGCCGGTGCCGCGCCCGAGCCGGTCAGGGCCAGAACCGGAGCGGCGAAAGGGTCGAGTGCGGGTCGATAACCGAGATGGGCCTGCACCGGCTCCGTGGGCTCGGTGATCGAATACGGGAGTCGTCCCGCGGCTGCGTAGAGGCGATGACGAAAGGGGTAGCAGAGCGCGGCCACGAGGGGGAGGAGCAGCCCGAGGAGCAGGACCGGCTGCACCGAGGGCGGTGGCGTTTCGAGGTCGTCGGCCTGGCTCAATGTGGGGGTCGGCTCCGGTGTCGGTGTGCGAGTCGGCGTTGCGGACGGTTCGGAGGGTTTGGACGGTTCGGAGGGTTTGGACGGTTCGGAGGGTTTGGACGAACGTGTTGGAGTCGGCTTCGAGGGTGCGAGACCCGGTGCCCCGACCTTTGGGCGTGGCACTGGTGGAGCTGTTGTGCGCGGAGTCGGGTGCGTGCTGGACCAGCGGCGGAACAGTTCGTCGAGCCACCGCGGTGACGGGGACCGGCGCCGAGTCCTGTGCGGCCCGTCGTACCGGTCGCCTCGTCGGTGGAACTCCCCATCGCGCCCTGTTCTTCTGTGCGACCTCTCATGCATCGCGATCCACGCCTGCCTGCACTCGTGCCTCGTCTGACGGTCGCTGGTGCGCATGGCGTCACGGCAGACCGGCGGTATCGACCTGCGCGATTCGGGTTCCGGGTGGGCGACCGCGTCCGCGGATGCGGCTGCGCCGATGGAGATGGCGCCGGCCAGCGCGGTACAACCCAGCACTCCGCCGATGCAGCAGAGCAAGCCGCGGATCGTGGCGGCAAGGCCGGGAAGTGCCAGAAAACGGTTCATCTTCGCCCCGGGGGATCGCGTCGGTCACCGTGCGAATGCCGATCGTAGTCACTTTGGCTACGGAGCGTTGAGAATCGCTCACAGTCGATCCCACGATCATCCGTGCCGATTCCGTTGCCGCTCGATGCGATTTATGCGGCAAATCGTGCAAATTCGGATACCGTGACCCCGCACGGCGCGGCGCCTGTGCTGTGGGGAAGAAGGAGGCGCATCTCCGCGGGATGCCCAGTAGCCCGTGGTTTGCGGGGACGGCGCGGGCGGTGCGCTGCCAGGTTTCCCGGTTTTCGTGCCTGCTTCGATACAGCTCTGAGGCGGCCACCCGCGGGTGGCGACCTAGTGTTATAAGTCTCACTCCATGTCACCGGTGAAACTGAGAATCTCCACTTCTCATCTCCGGTCTCTTGTCCCGAATTCACTACAGCTTTGGGACTTCTTCCCAGATGCGACTAGTTACCTCAAGGTCGCCTCGAAACGACCGCCCGTAAGCGGATTGCATAATTAGCCGGCCGCCTACGAGGTCTTTAAGGCCATGGGGTGGGCGACCCCTCCCGCCCACCGCGCACTGCGGCGGCTTCTACGGGCCGGGCATGCTGCAGCTGCGGGTGGAACCGACCAGACATCGACCTCATGGACTGGACCCTCTCCCATCCGTACGGTCGGCGACCCGCTCAACCGAAAGAGGCCGTATCCGAGGGCGGGCGCTTGCGGTAGCCAGCCGTGTCGAAGGCGGTGGCCGACCGCCGCTGCTGCCCTGCTATGCCACTGGCCCAGACCCCACTGACGCAGCGGGCGCCCGCCGCGCTGAACCCGGACGCGGTGTAAGGACGCAGGTTGCACGCTTGGTCATGCGGCTCCGGAATGGTTACCGCGACGCCACGACGATGCAGGTGAGCGCGGCGCGCTGGGGGGAGTAAGCCCGTCGACACGGGCCCGGTCCGACCAGGCCCGGACGCCCTCGCTCGGTCCCCGCGTAGCGCAGGCGGCTGGCCACCCGGCCCGGCCATCCCGGTCCGGGCCCCGGCCCGGCCATCCCGGTCCGGTCGCCCCGGTCCGGTCGCCCCGGTCCGGTCGCCCCGGTCCGGTCGCCCCGGTCCGGTCGCCCCGGTCCGGTCGCCCCGGTCCGGTCGCCCCGGTCCGGTCGCCCCGGTCCGGTCGCCCCGGCCGGTCGGCCCGGCCGGGGTCGCATGCTTCAGCCGAAGAGGAAGGCCGCGCTGGAGTTGGTCTGCAGTCTGGGCAGGGTGTGCGTCCTAGTGCTGTCGAGTGGGGGGAGGTGGGGAGGGACGTCGGGTGGGGCCGGCCTGGTCGGGAGGCGTTGGTCTGTGGGTGGGTTAGGTGGCGCGGTGCGGCAGGGGGAGGAG
>NZ_BMRO01000022.1:0-36930 GCF_014648675.1 Actinomadura livida | reverse complement strand
GGTCGGGCGGGGGTGGTTGCTAGGCGGCGTTGGGGAGGTGGGTTGGGGGTCGGGGGGTGTCGTGTGCGGCTAGGGGGAGGGTTTCGGACCATAGCCAGTCGTTGATTGTGCCGTCGAAGGCTGTGGGTGGGGCGACCTTGAGTAGGCGTGGGGTGCGGGGGGTCAGGTGTACCTCGAAGGGGGTCGGGGGTGTTAGGGGGACGCGGGTTGCGGTGCCCCAGAAGTCGTTGAAGTCGGTTTGGGTCAGGTGGACGGTGGCGCTGAGCGTGCGGGTGGTGGCTGCCGGGCCTGTGGCCAGCCAGGACCAGTGGTCGGTGAGGAGGCGGCGAGCGGTGGTGCGCAGCACGTTGAGGGCGGCTAGGTCGTGCGGGCATGCCACATCGCTGATCTGGAGTTCTGGAAGGCCGAAGCGGCGTAGGCCGCGGGTGCGGAGGCGTACGCAGGCGCAGCCGTTCACGCCCTCGGGGTCCAGTTCGGGCTCCGCGGCCGTGCAGCGGCCGTTCGCGCGGAACGGCGGTAGGACGTCGCCCAGCCACTGGTCCGCCAGGACGAAGCGCGTTCTCTCGGTGGCGGAGGGCGGGAGGATATGACCCGTCGTGAGGTCTGCGGTGATTCCGCCGGTGGCGTCTGCGATGGCGTGGGCGGCGGCTCGGGCGACCTGGGCGCCGCGGGGCTGGTCAGTGATCGGCGTGAAGGCGGTGATGACGGCGAACTCGGCGGCGTTGCCGAAAGCCCGTGCGGCCGGTCTGTCTTCGGGGCGGGCCGCGCTGACCTGTCCCGGGTCCCAGCGGAGGCAGGTGAGGTCCTCCCGGGTGACCTGGAGCTGCGGTGAGCCGAGGCGTCCGGCGATGTGGGCGTGGTACGGGCCGGGCGGGCTTCGGTGGAGCAGATCGGCCAGGTCTTTCGGCACGCTCGTGGCGGCGACGGCGAAACGGGAGGTCGTGGTGGACGGGATCTGAAGGGTGATCGTGGTCATCAGGGCCGCTCCTTGCGGGAGGGAACTCATGCAATGTCGCCAGCATGCGCGGGGTGTGCGGGTCGGAGGAAGCCGAACTCCGGTCTGTGGATAACTCTCGGTCGCGGGAGGGGTCCAAGGGTGAGATATCGCCCATCGGGGGTGTGGTCGGGTCCCGGGTTCGTCCGGCCGTATAGCTGTTGGCGGGAAGTGGCCAGCGCGCGCGGTGTCATTGGGTAAAGTCGCCGTCACCCTTGGTGAGAATGATGTGAGAGGCGACGCATGTGCCGACTTTTCGCCATGAGCACGGGCGGGCCCCGGGTCCGCGCGGCCCATTGGCTGCTGGACGCGCCCCGGAGCCTGCGCGCGCAGAGTCACCGGATGCGGCACGGGGCCGGTCTCGGATGGTTCTCGCTCGGCGGGGAGCCCATCCGGGACAGGGCACCGCTCGCCGCCTTCGAGAACGCCGACTTCGATCTGCACGCCCGGAACGTTCCGTCCCACACGTTCGTGTCGCATGTCAGGGACGCGTCCGTCGGCGGCCTGACCGTGCGCAACTGCCACCCCTTCGTGATGAACGACCGGCTCTTCGCGCACAACGGCGTGGTGAAGGGGCTCGAGACGCTGCGGGCATGGCTGACCGAGATGGAGACCGCTCAGGTTTCCGGTGAGACCGACTCGGAACTCGTGTTCGCGTACGTGACCGCTGAGATCCGCCGCCACGGTGACACGACGACGGGGATCGTCGAGGCGGTACGGCGCATCGCCGCCGACCTGCCAGTGTTCTCCCTGAACATGCTCGTGGCCGAGCCGGGGCGGATATGGGCGCTGCGCTACCCGGAGAGCAACGAGCTGTGGGTCCTGTCGCCCGGTGAGGGCGGCGTGAGCGATCCGGGGACGGACGGGCCGTTGCCCGCCGTCGTCATCGCCAGCGAGCCCATGGACGACCAGCGAGGCTGGCGCCTCCTCCAGCCCGGTGAGCTGCTGATCGTGGAGGGCCTGGCCGAGACTTCGCTGTTCCCGTTCGGCCCGCTGAGCCGTCCGCTGCGCCGCTCGGACCTTTCGCTCCGGGAAGCCGCGTCCCAGGCGACCGCCGGCGTGCTGACCGCCGCCGGGACGGGCGGTCCGGCGCCCGAGCCCGAAGCCGCGGCCGGTCCGGCGCCCGTCCTCGCAGCCACCGAAGGCGGTTCGACGCCCTACGGGACCGCCGGTCCCTGACCCGCCGCTCCCGTCCGGCCGCGGCCGGGTTCCGTATCCGGGGCCGGTGTCCAGCTTCGACACGCCGTTCACCACGGAAAAGACCAGCTTCGGCCGAATTCGCGGTGATTCGCGCGGCATCGACAGCGTAATCAGGGGGAATGTGTACGTTGGGGAGATCAACACTGCTGTGAGCTGCGGGGACGGCCCCGTGGCGCAGCCTTGGAAACCAGGAGGTCCCCGTGGCCCGAACACTGTCGAGAGGCACCCGCGTGACCGGTGCCGAACGCACCCAGCTCGCCGCCGAGCTCGCCCCGCGGTACGCGGCCGGCGAGAGCATCCGCGACCTGGCGGCCGAGACCGGCCGGTCCTACGGGTTCATCTACAACGTCCTCAAGGAGGCGGGCGTCCCGCTCCGGGGCCGGGGCGGCAACACCCGGCGCAAGAAGTCCTGACCCGCTCCCACGACGAGAAGGAAAAAGCGCACATGAACGGACGTCCCCCTCGCCCCCCGGGGGGACCCCGCGCGCTAGGAACGGCGGTTCGCCCCGGTGACCTCGCGGCGACCGTTCAGGCTGGCGAGGTCCGCGGCCGCACGGCCGGCGACCCAGCCTTCGTAGTTCGACACCGAACCCGCCCGACCCTTGGCGAGCTTCGGGAACATCGCGCCGACGGCCTCTTCGACGGCCCGGTCGCGCGCCGCCAGGACGGGGACCAGATCGTTCCCTCCGGCGCTCTCGGCCGCCCGCCCGGCGGCCTCCCGCAGCCGCTCCCCGATGCGGGCGGCGTAGGCGTTGAGGAAAGCGTGGCGGAACGAACGCGTCCTTGAACGTCCCCGCGCGTCGCGCCTGGGGCCCGCCTGAACCATGGCGGCCGTCGCCTGGACGAGCAGCGACGTGAACAGCATCTCCACCGCGGCCAGATCGGCCGGATAGCCCATCACCGTGGAGAACCCCAGCTCCCGATGCCATACCGCCTTGCAGCGATTGGCATCGGCCACCACCGTCAGCAGGACCGCCTTGGGCGAGTCATAGGGATTGTCCACCGCGATGCGGCGGCCGGCGGGGCCGCCGATGTCGCCTGTCTCCGCGGCCAGCAGCGCATGGTCGATGCTGTGCCGCGCCATCAGCTCCTGAGCGCGCGCGCTCAGCGCCTCCGCTTCTTCAGGGAACTCTGTCGACTCGGCCTTGGCCAGAAGCGCCCTGACCTTGCCGAGTGTCCGCTGATCGACATCCCGCCCCTGCTCGCGTGAGGCAGTCGGCCCATCCCTGCCTGGGACGGACGCACCGGGACGTGGGCCGAGGCTCGGCAGCCTAGGCAGGCCCTCCAGCAACTGGATGAGTTCGATCGCGCAGGTGGTGTAGGTCGCGTTCGTCACTCCTTCGCGTTCGCACCAGGCGTCCGCGTGACCGTCGTCGCCCTCCCACCACACGTCGGCTTCCAGGACGGCGAGCTGCTCGCGCCACCGGTCGTCCACGGCCCCGGCGTAGGCCCGCATCTCGCCCGCGATCGCGTCGGTCACGAGCCGTGCGTGCCTGGACGTGCGGCGGCGGGACGTGTATCTGACCACGTCAGCTGGCTGCCAGCCCCGTTCCCAGGCACTCGTGACCCCCCGGCGAAGCCGAGACGCAAGGCTGCGGCGGACGGTGAACGTCCAGCCGGGAACGGTGGTCCGCTCGGCCGCCTCCATCACGAACCGGCGGAATCCGGTGTGGTCGCCAAGGACGAGCGCCCGTACCGCTTCGGTGATCAGTGCGTCGGCGGCCTCCGTGAGAGAGGCCGAGGTCTCCGCATCCCCAGGCCGTGAACGTCGCCCCGCCATCCGATCCGGCACCCCCGTCGCCCAGGCAATTCGAGCACGACGCATCCTGCCATCCCGGGACGGACGGTTCGCCCCGCCCCGGCGGGAGCCGCTCGATCAGGGCAACGGAAAAGCCCCCGACCGTTCGGTCAGAGGCCGCCGGGGACACGCGGTCTTAATCGTCGCGGTCGCCGGTCCCCTCGCCGCGCATCTCCTCGATGACCACGCTCTGGTAGGCGCGGGAGGTGTCGGGGACGTAGCTGAGCCGAGCGAGCGCCTTGCCCTCGGCGTCCCTGATCTCGAAGTGGTAGCCGTCCCTCGCCTCGCCGATGTGCGCCGCGGCCTGGTCGTGCCGGAGCCGGCACATCGTGTCGACCTTCTCCAGCGCCACCTTGAGGCTCCCCGCGTCGCTGATGAGCCGGGCCGGCTCACTCGTCTCCCAGATCTCGAACATCGGTCGTGTCCTGTCAGCGGTCGGTCGTCGGACGAACCTGGCGGGGCATTCCAAACGTCGCAGACAGCTTGAACCCAATTGGTGGATCTTTCAATCAAACCAGGTATCGGATTGATCACTATTCGGAGTTCTGCCCGCTCAGGGCGCCTTGTCCATATCTGGCGCCATATGGGTGCTTTTGCGGTGCGCCCCGGTCTCGATAGGGTCGGCCGTCACAACCGAACGAGATTCGGAAGGAAACCGGAGTGGACTACCGGGTCGTGTCCATCGTCCGAGACAACGCCCGCGACCGGGGGACGGCGCCCGCCGTCACCGGGGACGGGCGTACCGTGAGCTATGCCGAACTCCACGAACGCTCCAGCCGGGTCGCGCAGGCGCTCCTCGCCGCCGGGCTCGGACCCGGCTCCCGTGTCGCGTACCTGGGCAAGAACGCGCCCGAGTACTTCGACCTGCTGTTCGGCGCCGCGAAGATCGGCGCGGTGACGGCCCCGGTCAACTGGCGGCTGACCCCCGCCGAGATCGCCGCGATCGTCACCGACGCGGGGGCCCCGGTGACGGTGGTGGACGCCGAGTTCGCGGAACTCGCGCCCGGACTGCCCGGAAAGACCATCCTCACCGGCGAGGACCACGAGAGCTGGCTCGCCGCGCATCCGGCCGAGGACCCGGGCCATATCGGGGAGCCGGGCGACATCGTCGTGCAGCTCTACACGTCCGGCACGACCGGGCTGCCGAAGGGCGTGCAGCTGAGCAACGCCAACTTCGAGGTGGGGGAGCGGATGGCCCGCCGCTGGCGCCTGGACGCCTCGGCGGTGAGCCTCGTGCCGATGCCCCTGTTCCACATCGGCGGCACCGGCTGGGCGCTCGCCGGGCTCTACGCGGGGTGCCGGCAGGTGCTGGTCCGCGACATCGACCCGGCGGCGCTGGTCGACGCCTTCGAGCGCGAGCGCATCACCAACGCGTTCATCGTCCCGGCCGTGCTGCAGTTCATGTGCGACGTCCCGGGCGCCGCCGAGCGCGACTACTCGGCGCTGCGGGCGATCACCTATGGCGCGTCCCCGATCACCTCGGAGGTGCTGCGCCGCGCGCTCGACACCTTCAAGGCCCCGCTCTTCCAGCTCTACGGGATGACGGAGACGACCGGCGCGATCGTCCAGCTCGAACCCGAGGACCACGACCCGGGCGGGCCGCGCGCCCACCTGATGCGCTCGGCCGGACGCCCGTACGACTGGGTCGAGGTGCGGATCGTCGAGCCCGGCGGGGACGCGGAGCGGCCGGTGGGCGAGGTCGGCGAGGTGCTGACCAGGTCCAGCCAGAACACGCCCGGCTACTGGAACCGGCCCGAGGAGACCGGGCGGCTGCTGGCCGGGGACGGCTGGCTCCGCACGGGCGACGCGGGCTATGTCGACGCCGAGGGCTACCTGTTCCTGACCGACCGGATCAAGGACATGATCGTCACGGGCGCCGAGAACGTGTACCCGATCGAGGTCGAGGAGGTCCTCGCGGCGCATCCGGGGATCGCCGACGTCGCGGTCATCGGCGTCCCGGACGAGCGGTGGGGAGAGACGGTCAAGGCCGTCGTCGTGCCCGCCCCCGGCGCGGCGCTCACGGCGGACGAGGTGATCGAGTACGTCCGGGAGCGCCTGGCCGGCTTCAAGCGCCCCCGGTCGGTGGACTTCGTGGACGCCCTGCCCCGCAATCCCAGCGGCAAGATCCTCAAGAAGGACCTGCGCGCCCCGTACTGGGAGGGCATGGGCCGCACCATCGGCTGATGGGTCCGCCGCCCAAAGTTGAGCGGTTCGCGCCTACATCGCTCTCAGAGGCGCGTCAGTCGTCGGCGATGGTGACAATCGTCTCCTTCGCGTCGGGTTCGAGGAAGCGTAGGAGCGACTCGCCTTCGTGGGTCAGCTCCTCCAGGGCCGCCTTGGGGAGCGGATCGAAGGGACGCAACCGCAGTGTGGCGACCTTGCGCTTGTACTCCGTCTCCCAGATGCCCTGGGCGAAGCCGTCCCAGAGGAACACGGCGCGGACGCGGAGGTTCTTCGTGGTGAGCAACGGCCGATGTGCGTCGGCGATGACACGCCTGCGGTCGGCATGCGCCAGCACGAGGCTGTCGAACTCGGGCAGAAATCGCGGTGGCGCCTGAACGTCCTCGCCCGGCCGCGGAGCGTCGGGGAGGTCGAACAGTTCCCTGCCACGGCCGTCGTTGTAGACATGCAGGCCGGGACGCAGACGCTCCAGTGCCGCACCGCTATCGGGAAGTCCTGACCACGTCTGCGCGTCGGCGGCGGACGCCGGCCCGTAGGCAGCCAGGTAACGGAGCATCAGCTCCTCTAGCGCCGGGTCGTCCGCGACGGGGGCGCCCAGCCAGTCATCGGCCAGGGTGAACTGTGACGTACGGGAGAAACCCCACCTGTCCTGTGTCGGAACCATGGCCAGCGGAACGCAAAGCCGTACGGCATAGCCGAGAGCCCTGTCGTTGACGTTCGGGAACTGCTCCTGCAGTAGTGCGCGGATCTCGTTGAACGTGCGGGGCCCCTGTCCGAGCAGTGCGCGCGCCGCCGGGACGACCTTCTCAAGGTCCATCCCCTTGGCCCGGTCACCCAGCACTTTGAGTGCGCCGTCCAGCATCGGCTGCATCGTCGTGCGGAAGGCCGTGTAGTCGGCACTGGTCATCAGGTGCAGTGTCGCGCGCATCATCGTGGCGCGCACGAGGGACCGGTCCCGCAGGGCCTCGTTGAGATCGGACGCCTGGAAGCCGTCCAGCCGGGTCCACAGCCCCAGGAACGGCGGCTTGGGCTCCTGCGCCTGCATGCCCAGGAGCCGCCCCACCGCCTCCGTCACGGGGAGGGGCTCCCGCGCGAGGAGGAGTTGCCGTGCCAGCGTGGCGCGGTTCAGGGCTCGGACGCTCAGCGTTTCCGTCATCCGTCCAGGATGCACGCTCTGCCTTCTGGCGGCGGCGACGCCCTTCCACCCCGGCCGGTTCCGCGGATCACCGCAGCTCAGCCCGCCCCGGGCGCCCGGTTCCGCGGCGGGCGAGGCGATCGGGAACGAGCGAGGGACGCAAGGGTTACGGGGGGAAAATTCCCAAAATGCACGTGCATCAGCCCTTGCACCTGCACGCCATCCCTAGCAGGATGATCCACGGACCCCCGCACGTGAACTCCCCGGAGATCGCGATGAACGCACACTTGAGCGACAGTGACCGGCAGGCGCTGCGTCTTGCCCAGGATCTCCGTGAGGAGATGCGGGCGGCGCTGCCGCACCTGCCGTCCGCCCCCTCTGTCTCCCCGTTCGTCGACCAGGCCGGGATGCCCAGCGTCCTGCTGCGCATGGACGCCGACACCGCCCGCGCGCTCATGGCCCTGCTGGCCGAGCGCCGGCTGGAGCAGGGTTCCGCGGAGCCGCGCCGGGGGGACGGAACTCATATCCCGCCCGCGGCCCAGGCGGTCCCGGCGGCGCAGGGAGCGGTCGCGCCCTTCGGGCAGCACCCCCCTTACCCGGACCCGGCGTTCGCCCCGCCGCACCCGGCCCCTCCGGTCTTCACGGGCGGAACCGGTCCCACCCCGCTGGTCCCCTCGGTCTACCCGACCCACTGACCGGCGCCCCCGCGCGGAACACGCCTCAGCAGACGCACCACTGGTGTCCCCTGCGGGCCCCTCCCGCCCCCTAGCCACGGGGCTGCCCCTTCTCGGACGCCGCGTCCACGTGTGCCCACACCTGGCCGCGGCGTTCTCGTGTGCCTGCCTTCGCCGGCCGCTCAGCGTGCTTCGCGCCGGGGTCGTCGGGGTATCGGGGTGCCCGCCCGCGGCGGCTTTGCCGGGGCCGGGAACATTCTCGGGAGTGCAAACGCTGCACCATGTACGGTCATCCCAGGTGGGAGCCATGCGAGCATAAAGATCTTTTGCCCGCGCGGCCCGGTAGGCCGGTACGGAAGAGCCTCGGAGGCTCCGCCACCGGCACCACAGCAAAAGATCTACCTGGCCAAAGGTAAAGAAATCGCCCGTTTGGCGAAACCACGGTAATGCCGTATATAGTCACACCCAGGTCAGGGTCAAAGAACCGTTGACCTGGCCTAACGCATAGTCGTCGCCTCCCGCCCGCCAGGCGGGTCCTCTACGCCGAACTCGGCCGTCCCATGCACCGGCCGTGCACCGTGCGGAGCCAATGAGCCCCCGGTCGGCGTCCATTCCCGCTATATCGAAGCCCGCGCCGCACGCGCGTCCCAAGACGGTCGTGCGCCATTGAGCGCGAGCGCGGTCCGCCATGCCCGTGGACCGTTCCAGCGGGGCCTTTCACGCGACGGATGCTCCCGAGTCCCGAGTCTCGGAGCCGTTCCCTCCTGCCCGGATACCGGCGTTCGCCGACCGGTGCGGAACGGCGGCCCTGTACCCCGACCGAAGGAAACCAATGCAGCAGCGAGCGATCAATGCCGTCCTGACCGGCGTCACCGGCACCGCCCTCGCGGGCATGCTCGTGGCCGGCGTCGCCGCCGCCAGCGATGACTCCGCTCCCGGCGAGAAGCAGTTCCTTACGCAGGAGGCCGTGGCCGCGCAGCAGCACGACGCGCGGCAGGGCCAGGCCCAGAACAAGGCCCAGAACAAGGCCGAGAACCCGGCCCAGAAGCAGACCGAGAACAAGACCCCCGCCGGCAACGCCGAGCAGCAGCAGAAGCAGCGCGAGGCCGCGAAGGAGAGCGCGCCCGCGAAGAAGGGCCCGAGGGCCCTGCTCAGCGGCACGACCACCGCGTCCTACTTCTGGGACGACGGCTCCGGCGTCCGCGGCGACACCGGCGCGCCCGCGAGCGGGAAGCCGATGCAGAAGGGCATGTTCGCCAGCCCGAGCTGGCCGATGCTCACCAAGGTGAAGGTCTCCTACAAGGGCCGCACCGTGACCGGTTTCGTCGGCGACCGCGGCCCCGGCGAGCCGTCGCACCGCGGCATCATGCTCGACCTCGACACCTACACCTTCCGGTACCTGCTGGACGGCGGCAAGCCGAAGAACAAGTACCACGCCGGATCCGGCCAGGGGCACCTGAAGGAGCTCAAGTGGGAGGTCCTCGAGTGGGGCAAGGGCGCGGGCAAGAAGGGCAAGCCCCAGCCTTTCGGTTCCTGACGTGAGGCCGCCCACGACCCGGCGGTGAGGCACCTCACCCGGGCGTGCGGCCTCTGGAGGGCCCCGGCACAGGGCTGCCGGTGCATGGAAGACGGGGATTCCCCGGTATCGCGAGATCACCGGGGAGTCCCCGTTTTCCTGTCCGCGGACGTCAGCCGGTGAGGAGCGGGATGACGGCGGCGAACTCGTCCATGACCTCGTCGGAGACCTGGTAGTAGGTGAAGCCGTACCGGTCGCGGCGGGCTAGTAGCTGCTCGGCGACGTGCTCCGGCGGGCCCAGGAACTGCGACGGCATGTCGAGGACGAGGTCGGCCGCCGACGCCCCCCAGCCGCGGAGGACGGCGACGCGGGCGGCGGCGCGGCGGGGGTCGGGCCCGAACGTGGGCGTCACCATCATGCTCAGCTCGACGTCCCGGTCGGCCGCGGCCGCGCGGACCAGGCCGACCTTGCGGGCGATGGTGTCCGGGAGCCGCTCGGTGACCTCCTCGGAGATCGTCCCGTCGGGGAGGGCGCGGGGGAGGATGCCGACGGTGTCGGCGTGCCGGCCGGCGATGCCCAGCATGCGGCTGCTCCCGGCGCCGACGACGAGCGGCGGCGGCTGCGCGGGTCGCGGGAACGTGGTCAGTCCGTCGATCCTGTAGTGGTCGCCCGCGAACGTGGTCTGCTGACCGCCGAGGAGGCTCCGCAGGATCTCCAGGGACTCCTCCAGCCGCCCCACCCTCGCGCCGGCCGCGTCGAACGGCATCCCGGCGGCCGCGTACTCGTCACGCAGCCAGCCCGCGCCGACGCCGAGCTCGAACCGCCCGCCCGACAGGTGGTCGAGGGTGGCGGCCTCCTTGGCCAGCAGCACCGGATGCCGGTAGTCGTTGGCCAGGACCATCGTGCCCAGCCGAAGTGTGCTCGTCGCCGCCGCGGCGGACGCCAGCGCCACCATCGGCGCGAGCTGGTCGCCGAAGGGCTCGGCGACGAAGTGGTCCCGCAGGACCAGCACGTCGTAGCCGAGTTCCTCGGCACGCCGCGCCGTGCGGGTCAGGTCGGCGCCGGAGCGGATCGATTCGCCCACGACCCCGAAGCGGAAGTCTCTGTCCATGCCGTGATCATGACCGGCGTGGTGTCCGGTGCGCTGGCAGGAATCCGACGCGGGGGTCGGCGGCCGGTGCGGCGCCGACCGGCGGAACGGGGCGAGTGGCTCGATTCGCCGTCCGTGCGGCGCAAGGGCGTCACCGACTGCCCCGTTCCCACCGGTCACCATCCAGGCTGCGTCGCGATCGGCGATTTTTCAACCCGCGCCCCCCGGGGAGCGCCCGGTCAGCCGATGCGCTGGGCCAGGAGGCGGCCGGGCCATTCGCCGACGGTGAACTCCGCCACGGGCTCGAACCCGTTGCGCCGGTAGTACTCGACGAGCCGGCCGTCGCCGCCGCCGTAGCAGTCGACGCGGAGCACCCCGGCGCCCTTCGACCGGGCCTCCTCCCTGGCCTTGGCGATCAGCGCGCCGCCCACGCCCTCGCCGGCGAACGAGCGGTCGGTCACCAGCAGCGTGATGTAGAGCTCGGGTTCGTCTATCGCGTCCACGTAGTGCGGCGGTCCCGGCGACACCGCCATGACCCCCGCCGGAGCGCCCCGCACCTCCGCCACCCAGATCTCGTCATCGCGGGCGATCCCGCCGATGCGCTCCACCCGGCGCGGGTCGGCCGACCAGGGCTCGGTGCCCCACTGACCCGACCGGCCGTGCGCGACGAGCCATTCCACGGCGCCGTCCAGCATCGCCAGTATGATCGGCGCGTCCGCGGCGCCGCCCTTGCGGATCTCCATCGCCACCTCCTCGCGGACGATCCTGGCAGGTTCCCGATCATCCGCGCGAGGGGGACCGGGCGGCGGTCAGGCGCCGATGAACTCCTGGGCGCGGCGGAACAGGCCGAGGGTGATCGAGTGGAGCAGGTCGCCCGTCTCCCGGGGGGCCTTGCCGGCGAACGCGCGGGCGTTCGTGCCCTCCAGGACGATGCCGAGCTTGAAGCAGGCGAGCACCGCGTACCAGGTGATCGACGACAGGTCGCGCCCGGCGACGGCGTCCGCGCGCTCGGCATAGGTGGTGACCAGGTCGTCCGCCGGCGGCAGGCCGCCCGCCGCGCCGAGCGGGCCGGCCAGCGCCGCGCTCTGGTCGGCGCGGTCGGGCCAGGTGGCGAGCAGCCAGCCGAGGTCGAGCAGGGGATCGCCGATCGTGCACATCTCCCAGTCGACGATCGCCGCGACCTCAGGGCCGTCGAACGAGTACATCAGGTTGGCCAGGTGGTAGTCGCCGTGCAGGATGCCCGGCCGCCATGTCGCCGGATGGTGCTCGCCCAGCCAGCGCGCGACGTCGTCAAGGCCGGGGATGTCGGGCCCCGGGTAACCGTCCAGCGCGCTGTAGGAGTCGAGCTCGGACAACCAGCGGCTTACCTGCCGCTCAAGGAAGCCCTCCGGTTTACCGAAATCGCGCAGTCCCACGGCCACGTGGTCGACCGCCCCGAGGGCCGCCAGCGCGCGTGCTGCGTTCAAGCCCATCTCGCGCTGGACGGTCTTGTCTCCGGCGTGCAGTTCGGGCAACGTCACCGAGGCGTTGAAGCCGTTCACCGGCGTCATCAGGTAGAAGACCGCCCCGCCCATGACGGTTTCGTCGGGGCAGGCGGCGATGAGGCGAGGCGCCGGGACGTCCGTGCCGTCCAGGGCGGCCAGCACGCGGGCCTCCCGGCGCAGGACGTCGTTCGTCCTCGCGCGCAGATGGCTCGGCCCGCGCCGCAGCACGTAATCGCGCCCGCCCCGGCGGAACCGGACCAGCGTGTTCTGCGTGCCCCCGGCCAGCGGCTCGACGTCCTCGAACGGACCGCCCGGCAGGCCCTGGCCCTCCATCCAGCCGGCCAGGACGGCGAAGTCGACGAGCGAGCGGTCGATCTGCTCTGGCTGCACGGGCGGATCCCTTCCCGGACACGGATCACCTGCCGACACGAGACCTCGGAGGGTAACAGTCATGCACTTGCATTATTCATTGAGGTAGGTGAATTATCGGGGGAAACGACACTGGAGGTTCGCCATGGCATGGGACTTCGAGACCGACCCCGCCTACCAGGAGCTGCTCGACTGGGCGGACGCCTTCGTCCGGGACGAGGTCGAGCCGCTCGACCTCGTCCTCGGCGACCCGTACGACAAGACCGACCCCCGCTACAAGGAACTGGTGCGTCCCCTCCAGGACCGCGTCCGCGAGAAGGGCCTGTGGGCCTGCCACCTCGGACCGGAACTCGGCGGCCAGGGCTACGGCCAGGTGAAGCTGGCGCTGCTCAACGAGATCCTGGGGCGCTCCCGCTGGGCGCCCTCCGTCTTCGGATGCCAGGCGCCCGACTCGGGCAACGCGGAGATCATCGCCCACTTCGGGACGCCCTCGCAGAAGGAGCGCTACCTGCGCCCCCTCCTCGACGGCGAGATCTCCTCGTCCTACTCGATGACCGAGCCGCACGGCGGCGCCGACCCGACCCTGTTCACCACGCGGGCGGTCCGCGACGGGGACGGCTGGGTCATCAACGGCGAGAAGTGGTTCTCCTCCAACGCCCGGCACGCCACGTTCCTGATCGTGATGGCGGTGACGAACCCCGACGTGTCCGCCTACGAGGGCATGTCGATGTTCATCGTCCCGGCCGACACGCCCGGCCTGATCACCGTCCGCAACGTGGGCGTGGGCGGCGAGCGCGAAGGCTCCCACGGCTACCTGCGCTACGAGAACGTCCGCGTCCCCGCCGAGAACCTCCTCGGCGACGAGGGCGGTGCGTTCGTCATCGCGCAGACCCGCCTCGGCGGAGGCCGCATCCACCATGCCATGCGCACGATCGCGCAGGTCCGCAAGGCGTTCGACATGATGCTGGAACGCGCGGTCTCCCGCCAGACGCGCTTCGGGGCGCTCGCCAAGATGCAGATGACCCGGGAGAAGATCGCCGACAGCTGGATCGAGATCGAGCAGTTCCGGCTGCTCGTCCTGCGCACCGCCTGGCTGATCGACAAGCACAAGGACTACAAGAAGGTCCGCAAGGACATCGCCGCGGTCAAGGCGGCGATGCCGAAGGTCTACCACGACGTCGTCCAGCGCGCGATGCACCTGCACGGCGCCCTCGGGGTGTCGAACGAGATGCCGTTCGCCGCCATGATGCTGGGGGCGCAGGCCATGGCGATCGCCGACGGCCCCACCGAGGTCCACAAGATCACTCTCGCGCGGCAGCTGCTGCGCGACGTCGAGCCCGTCGAGGGCCTGTGGCCGTCCGGCCACCTGCCCACCCGCCGGGAGGCGGCCCGCGAGCGCTTCGCCGACGCGCTGGAGCACGCGATCGGCAATGAGTGACACCCGCGAACGCCTGCTGGACGCCGCCGAGAGGCTCTACGCCGCGCGCGGCGTGGACGCGGTGAGCCTCCGGGAGATCCTCCAGGAGGCCGGTGCCCGCAACGCGACGGCCGTCCAGTACCACTTCGGGGACCGCGCCGGGATCGTCCGCGCGATCCTGGCGCGGCACGCCCCCGAGGTGGAGGCCCGGCGGCACGCCCTGCTCGACGCCTACGAGGACGGCGAGCAGGGCGTGCGGCCGCTGGCCGGCGCGCTCGTCCGCCCGCTGGCGGCCCGCCTCGCCGACGAGTCGGGACGTGCCTACCTCCAGGTATGGGCGGACGTCGTCAACCGCCCCGCCCCGCTCGTCCCCGTCGCCGTCCTCGACGACCCCGAGGACAGCCTGTGCCGCTGGCGCACCCTCGTGGAACCCCTGCTGGAGGAGGACGCGGCCCGCCTGCACCGCCGCTTCACCGCCATCCTGTACGCCTCGATCGAGCTCGCCCGCCGGGCCCGCTCAGGCCCCCGCACCGACGACCGCCTGTTCACCAGCTACCTGATCGACGTCGTCACCGCGATCCTCGGCGCCCCCGTCTCACCCGAGACCCGGCGGCTCGCCGCCGAACGCGACGCCGCCCGCCGGTGAGGTCGCGGGCGAGGTGACATTCGTCCAAGACACCCCGGTCCTCGCCTCCCAGACTGGGCATGCCCGTCACGACAAGGGAGGACGACATGACCAGTGAGATCCGCCGGACCTTCTACCCCATCGTCAACTGCGCCGACACGGCCAAGTCGATGGAATGGCTGGAGAGGGCCTTCGGGTTCGAGCCGCGCGAGGTCCACCGGGACGACGCGGGCAACATCGTGCACGCCGAAATGACCTTCGACACCGGCATCCTCATGCTCGGCAACGGCGAACCCGGCAAGACGGCCCTCTACGTCGCCGTCGACGACCCCGACGCCCACCACGACCGCGCCAAGGCCGCCGGCGCCGAGATCACCGCCGAGCTGTCCGACAAGGAGTACGGCTCCCGCGACTACGCGGCCCGTGACCTGGACGGCAACCAGTGGTATTTCGGCACCTACCGCCCTTGACCGCCCGCCCGGCGGACCGCCCGGACGAACCGCCCGGTCATCGGCCCGGGACGGAGGAGAGGCGTGCGGCGGGCGCCGGCCGGCCCCGCCGCCCTACGGCCGTACGCCCGCCGCCCACCTCCTGTGCGCCGAAAAACCAACAGCCGGGCGGCCCGCGGTTTGGCACACGATCACACGATCCACGCCAATCCGAAATATGCGCATAGACCCCTATTGTCGCAGTTCTCGATTTTCGCGACCATGGCACGGTTGATCATCTTCTCCGGAGGGAGTTCGTCATGGCCGCGGAAATCCGCCTCACCCGAAGAGGGCTGCTCGGAGGCACCGGCGCGGTGCTGGGAGGCGCGCTGCTCGGCCCGGTGGCCGGTGCGCCGCCCGCCGCCTCGGCGCAGGCCGCGCCCCTCGTGTACACCAGGTCCGAATGGCAGGCGCGGCCGCCCACGTCGGCGGCGACGGTGCTCGACCGGGCTCCCGACCACATCGTCGTGCACCACACCGCCACGCCCAATTCCACCGATTATTCGCTGGCGCACGCCTTCGCCCTGTCCCGATCGATCCAGAACTACCACATGGACAGCAACGGCTGGGCGGACACCGGCCAGCAGCTCACCATCAGCCGCGGCGGCCACCTGATGGAGGGGCGCAACCGCAGCCTCGCGGCCATCAACGCCGGCGACCACGTGGTCGGCGCGCAGACCGGCGGCCACAACAGCCACACGATCGGCATCGAGAACGAGGGCAACTACATGGCCGTGGCGCCGACCGGCTCGCTCTGGGGCGCGCTCGTCGCGACCTGCGCGTGGCTGTGCGACGTGTACGGCCTCGACCCGCACGCGGCGATCGTCGGGCACCGCGACTACAACGCCACCGCCTGCCCCGGCGACGTCCTCTACGCGCGGCTGCCGCAACTGCGCAACGAGGTCGCCGGCAGCCTCGGCGGGCGGCTCGTGAAGCAGAGTGCCCCCGCCGTGCCCAGCGGCCTGCCCGGACCGCGCCACGTCTTCGACCACGGACCGGCCGTGGCCCCCGGCGAGCGCGTGCGCTGACCCGGTCCGCCTCGGCGCCGGGCCGCGCCCGCTCCGGGGATCCGGGCCCGGCTCAGCCGAGGCCCTCGAACAGGTCTTCCTCCCTGTCGGGTGCCTCGACTCGCGAGTAGTGGCGGACGAACGCCTCGGCCGAGAACATGGCCCGCTGCATCTCCTCCGGCAGCCGCAGGATGAAGATGTTCTCCCCCTGGCTGGCGTGCGCCTGCAGGGCCTTCCGCTTCGCGTCCGCGTGCGCGGACACGTCGACCACGGAGGTGATCAGCTCGTCGGGGGTGCCGAAGTCCGCGGGCGGGTCGAAGCCGATCTCGACGCCCGCCGCCCGGACGGTCTCGACCATCTGCCTGATTGCCGAGCGGGGGATGGCCGTGTAGTAGAGCTTGTCCGGCACCCCGGTCTTCTCGGCGGCGGCCAGCGCGATGCGGTGCGCCTGGATGTGGTCGGGGTGCCCGTACCCGCCGTTCTCGTCGTAGGTGACGACGACCTGCGGGCGGTACCGCTCCATCAGCTCGGCGAGCCGTCCGGCGGACTCGTCCAGGGGGATGTTCGCGAACGCCTCGGGGTCGTCGTTGGCCGACCAGCCGTCCATGCCGGAGTCGCGGTAGCCGAGCAGTTCCAGGTGGGTGATGCCGAGCAGCCCGGCCGACTCGCGCAGTTCGGCGAGGCGCCGCTCGGCGACCTCGGCGGCGTCGTGACCGGGCTCGCCGGGCTTCACGCCGCCCGAGTCGTCGCCCTGCTCCCCGTTGGTGCAGGTCACCAGGACGGTCCGGATGCCCTCCGCGGCGCACCGGGCGAGCAGGCCGCCGGTTCCCAGCACCTCGTCGTCGGGGTGGGCGTGGACCGCCATCAGCGTGCGTTCGTGCGTCATCCGGGCTCCTCGTCGTTCGGCCGTCCACTCTACGAGCACCCGGTGACACCGATCTCTTCCCCGGCACGGCCGGGACGTCCCTGCACGGGCGCGCCGGCATGCCGTACGGTCCGTGTATGGGGTCGCCTCTGGTTCTTCTGGACGTCGACGGGGTTCTCAATCCATTCGAAAGGCCCCACCGGGGCTACAAGCGCCACCACTGCTCGCCGAACGGCATGCCGTTCAAGCTGTGGCTCAATCCCGGCCACGGCCGGTCCCTGCTCGAGCTGACCGAGTCGTCCGGGGCGGAGCTGGCCTGGGCGAGTTACTGGTGCGACAACGCCAACACATGGATCGCGCCGAGGATCGGCCTGCCGGAACTGCCCTTCGTCCCGATCCCGCACTTCCCCGGGATCGAGGAGGGGCGGACGCTCGGCGCGTGGAAGGCCCGCCACGTCGCCGCCTGGACGGAGGGGCGGCCGTTCGTCTGGTTCGAGGACGAACCGGACGCCACCGAATGCATCGCGGGGGAGCCGGACGTCGCCGAGCACCTCCTCGTGGAGATCGACCCGATGACCGGCCTGACCGACGAGCACCTCGCGGCCGCCGCGACCTGGCTGCGCGCCCTCGCCCGGTGAGACGCGACCGGCGGGAGCCGGGCACGCGAGCCCGGACCCCGGCCGGCAGATCGGTCAGCAGGTGAGGAAACTGCTGAACGCCGCCTTCTCGGCCGAATCGATCGTGAGGCCGTAGCGGTACTTCCAGTGCGGAGGTTTCATTCGTCCAAGACGGCCCCGGGGACGGCTCCGTAGCGTCGGGGAGAAGGAAGGGAGCCGATGATGTCGAGATCACCACTACTGGACCTGGTCTTCGGATACATGCCGGCGCAGATGCTGCACGCGGCCGTGGAGATCGGGGTGGCCGACGCCCTGGCGGACGGGCCGAAGACGAGCGCGGAGCTCGCGGACGAGACCGGGACCCACGCGCCGTCCCTGTACCGGCTGCTCCGCGGCCTGACCGGCCTGGACGTCGTGGAGCAGAAGGAGCGCGACCTGTTCGCGCTGACCGCCGAGGGGCAGCGGCTCCGCGCCGATGCCCCCGACTCGATCCGCGCGCTGGTCAGGCTGTTCTGCGGCCCGGACGTGTGGCGGACGTGGGGCGACATGACCGAGACGCTGCGCACGGGGGAGTACGCCTGGGAACGCGTGACCGGCAGGACCCCGTTCGAGTTCTTCGAGTCCGACCGGGAGCTGTCGGCGACGTTCAACGAGGCGATGGCCGAGCACACCCGCTCGGTCGCCCCGGGGATCATCGAGGCCCACGACTTCGCCCGCTACGGCACGGTCGCCGACCTCGGCGGCGGCGACGGCACGCTGCTCGCCGCGATCCTGCGCGCCAACCCGGGGACCCGCGGCATGCTCGTCGACCTGCCGTCCGGCCTGGAAGCCGCGCCGGGCGTGCTGGCGGACGTCGCCGACCGCGCGGAGATCGTCCCGTGCGACTTCCTCGAGTCCGTCCCGGAGGGCGCGGACGCGTACGTCCTCAAGAGCGTCCTCCACGACTGGAACGACGAGAAGGCGGCCGAGATCCTGCGGAACTGCCGCGCGGCGATGCGCCCCGGCGGGCGCGTGCTCGTGCTGGAGCAGGTGATGCCGGAGATGGTCACGCCGGAGGCGACGGGCGTCGTCCGCAACGACCTGAACATGCTCGTCGCGACCGGCGGGCGTGAGCGCACCGAGGCCGAGTTCCGGGAACTGCTGGAGGGCGCCGGGTTCACCGCGGTCACGCCGGCCGGGCCGCTGCCGCCGGCCGGCTACCACGTCATCGAGGCGCGGCCGGCGTGATCCCGGGCCTCCTTTGTCAGGCCCCGCTTACCGCGGGCGGCGGTGAACGTGCAGGATGGGGACCGTCGCACCCCCTGACGAAGCCGCACCCCTGACGAAGGAGCGCCCATGTCCTCTCTCGCCGGACGCACCGCACTGGTCACCGGAGGCGGCCGCGGAATCGGCCGGGCGATCGCCCTGGCGCTGGCCGCCGACGGTGCCGCGGTCGCCGTCGCCTACCGGCGCGACGAGGAGGCCGCGCGCAAGACCGTCGCCGACATCGAGGCCGCGGGCGTGCGCGGCCACGCGTTCCGCGCCTCGGTCGACGACCTGGACGAGTGCCGCGCCCTGGCCGCCCAGGTCGAGGCGGAGCTCGGCGCCCTCGACATCCTCGTGCACAGCGCCGGGATCGCCAGCCGCGGGCACGGCGTCGCCGACACCGACCCCGCAGAACTGGAGCGGCTCCTGCGGGTGCACGCCTTCGGCCCGCACCACCTCAGCCAGGCGCTGCTGCCGCTGATGCGCCGCGCCGAGCGCAGCGACATGGTCTTCGTCTCCAGCGTGATCACCGACACGAAGCCGCCGTTCACCGCCCCCTACACGATGGGGAAGGCCGCGATGGAGGCGCTCGCGGAGGTCCTCGCCAAGGAGGAGCGCGGCAACGGCATGCACGTCAACGTCGTCGCGCCCGGCGTGGTCGACACCGACATGGGGCGGCGGCTGGTCCGCGCCACCACGGGCATCGAGGACATCCGGCAGGCGGACGCCTCGTCACCCTTCGGGCACGTGTGCTCGCCGGAGGAGGTCGCCGCCGTGGTCCGCTTCCTCGTCTCGGACGGCGCGTCCTACCTCACCGCGCAGCGCGTCGTGATCGACGGCGGGACGTTCTGACGCAGGGGGTCACTCGCGCGTCCAGTCCGGCTGGACGAAGTCGGCGACCCTGGCGTGCCGGCCGAGCAGCACCACCTCGCGGAACTGCCACAGCAGCGCGCCGGTGGGGGCGTGGACGCGCCACTGCGGTGCCAGCCACATCTGCAGGAGGCGCCCCCCGTCCGGCTGCGGGACCCACCTGGGCGTGTCGTCCGCGGCGAGCTTGCGCAGGGTCGCGTGGTGGACGGAGTGGACCTCGTCGGGGCTCGGCGTCAGCGGGCCGGGGTCGTCCAGTACCACCACGACCGGTGTGATCGAGAAGCCGGACGTGGCGGGGAAGTCGTCGAGCCTCCCGACGATGTCGCCCGGCCCCGCCCGCACGCCGATCTCCTCGTGCAGCTCCCGCAGCGCCGCCTCCTCGGGCGTCTCGCCGTCCTCCAGCCGGCCGCCGGGCAGCCCCCACTGGCCCGCGTTCCGGCCCCGGTACGCGCGCTTGATCACGATCACCGCGGGGGCGCCGTCGTGCTCCACCGCGCAGAGGACGACCCCGGCACGGCGCAGTCCGGGCTTGTCCGGGACGGTTTCGTGCTCGAACGAGCCCAGCCGTTCGGCGGCGACCCCGCGGAACGCGGTGAGATCATCGAGCGGATCGAGGGGGACGGTCATGCGTCGATGGTGCCAGGCCCCGCCCCGTGCTCCGACCCCGCACCCCGCTCCGGGCCCGCCCCGCGCTCCGGGCCCGCCTCCCGCGCGTAGCGCGCCGGCGAGGTCCCGATGGCCGCGGTGAAGTCGCGGGTGAAGTGCGCCTGGTCGGCGTAGCCCAACTCGGCCGCAAGCCGCGCCCAGTCCACGTCCGAGCCGGACGCGGCCCGCTCGTGGGCCTCGGCCATCCGGAACCGCCGGATGACCCACTTCGGCCCGACGCCCACGTACTCGTGGAACAGGCGCTGCAGGCCGCGCGGGCTGAGGCCCGCGTCCGCCGCCAGCTCGTCCACCCGCAGCAGGCCGGGCCGCGCCGCGATCCGCTCGACGATCGCGGCCGCCCGCTCGGCGGACGGGTCGCGCGCCGGCCGCAGCCCGGTGAGGAACCCGGTCAGCGTCGCGAGGCCCTCATCGGGCCCGGGGGCCGCGAAGATCTCCCCGGCGAGGGCCAGGCCCTCCTGCGCGAACACCTCGTCCACCCCCGCGAAGCGGCCGGTAAAGGCGGAGACCGGCACGCCGGCAGGCAGGAAGGGATGGAACCCGCCGGGGCGGAAACCCACGCCCACGACGTAGCCCTCGTCCGGGAGATCCTCCACGAACTCGTCGCGCACCACGCCCGCGATCCGCGCCCGCGTCGCCCCGCTGGTCAGGTAGCTGGTGAAGGTCATGTGGACGGACGGCAGCGTGAGCAGCCGCTGGCGGTGCGGAGCCCGCCCCCGCAGGTCCCAGCACAGCACCCAGAAGCGGTCGACGAACGGGGCGAGCCCGGGCGGCGGCGCGGACCGCTCGACCCGGAAGCGCTCCAGCCCCGTCCGCGGGTGCAGGATGCCCCGCGCTCCACCGGGTAGGGATCGGTCCACGCGATCAGGCTAGCGCTGTCGCGTTTCTTCAATACCCGGCCGCGGGCAGTCCCTAGCGTGGACACGTGTTCGAACGGATGAGCGAAGGAGACGACATGGACGTCCGGAGCCAGATGCCTCCCGCCGCGGAGGCCGCGGCGCGGATCGTCCTGCGCGTCCCGGAGGCGAAGCTGGACGCGCCGACCCCCTGCCCGGGCTGGGACGTGCGCGCGCTGATCAACCACCTGATCCTGTGGAGCGCGCGAGGCGAGGCCGCCGCGCACCGGCTGCCGATCACCGGGCCGGGGGAGGACCACGACTTCACCGCCGAGCCCGGCTGGGCGGGGCGGTACGCCGAGCAGGTCCGCAAGACCGCCGAGGCGTGGCAGGACCCGGCCGCGTGGGAGGGCAACGCGAGCCTCAGCGGCGGGGAGGGGATGCCGGCCCAGTTCGTCGGCGGGATCCTCTTCGGCGAATGCGTCACCCACGGCTGGGATCTCGCCGTCGCCACGGGGATCGAGCCCGTCTTCCCGCCCGAGGTCCTGCGGGTGGAGTGGGAGCGCCTCGTCCCGACGGTGGAGATGGGACGCGAGTACGGCGCGTTCGGCGCAGAGGTCCCCGTGCCCGAGGACGCGCCGCTCCTCGACCGGATCGTCGGGCTGTCCGGCCGCGACCCGCACTGGACGCCCTGACGCCCGGGGGACCGGATGGGGCGGGCGCGCGGGTCCCGGCGCGAACGGGGGCCCGCGCGCTCTACCCTTGGAGCATGTCTTCGACCTCATCGTTGCGCGTCCGCTTCGCCCCGTCCCCGACCGGCATGTTCCATGTCGGCGGCGCCCGATCGGCGCTGTTCAACTGGGTGATGGCCGCGCAGTCGGGCGGGACGCTCGTGCTGCGGATCGAGGACACCGACGCGTCCCGCAACAGCCCCGAATGGACCGAGGGCATCATCCGCGCCCTCGCCTGGCTCGGGATGGACGGCGAGCAGTACGAGGGCCCCTACTTCCAGTCGGCCAACACCGAGCGGCACGCCGAGGCGGCCGAGACGCTGAAGGGCCAGGGCCGCGCCTACTACTGCGACTGCACCCGCGAGGCCGTGATCGCCCGCACCGGCGACCAGCACAAGGGCTACGACGGGTTCTGCCGCGACCGCGGCCTGGACGCCGGGCCGGGCCGCGCCCTGCGCTTCCGCACCCCCGACGAGGGCCAGACCACCGTCGTGGACCTGCTGCGCGGCAAGCCCGTCTTCGAGAACGCCGTCCTGGAGGACTTCGTCATCGCCCGCGCCGACGGCTCGGTGACGTTCCTGCTGGCCAACGCCGTCGACGACATGAGCCAGGGCATCACGCACGTCGTGCGCGGCGAGGAGCACCTGTCCAACGCGCCCAAGCAGCAACTGCTGTGGGAGGCGCTCGGCGCGGAGCCGCCCGTGTGGGCGCACGTCCCCGTGATCGTGAACGAGAAGCGGCAGAAGCTGTCCAAGCGGCGCGACAAGGTCGCCCTGGAGGACTACCGGGCCGAGGGCTACCTGCCCGAGGCCATGCGCAACTACCTGATGCTGCTCGGCTGGGCCCCGTCCGGCGACCGCGAGATCGTCCCCTGGGACGTGATCGTCGACGAGTTCCGCATCGAGGACGTCAACACCTCGCCGGCGTTCTTCGACGAGAAGAAGCTCCGCTCGTTCAACGGCGAGTACCTCCGCGCCTTGCCGGTGGAGAAGTTCATCGCCGAGTGCCTGCCGTTCCTGCAGGACGCGCCGTTCGACGTGGACGTCGCGGTGTTCGCCGAGCTGGCGCCGCTGGCGCAGACCCGGGTGGCGGTCCTGTCGGAGATCGTCCAGATGATCGACTTCGCGTTCCTGGACGAGCCGCCCGCCGACGAGCAGTCCTGGAACAAGGCCATGAAGGAGCCCGCCGCCGCGATCCTCGCCGCCGCCGAGGCCGCCTACCGGGACGCGCCGTGGAACGCCGCCGAGCTCAAGGACCGGCTGGAGCGCGTCGGCGCCGAGCACGGCCTCAAGCTCGGCAAGACCCAGGCGCCCGTCCGGGTCGCCGTCACCGGCCGCACCGTCGGCCTGCCGCTGTTCGAGTCCCTGGAGATCCTCGGCCGCGACCGCACCCTCACCCGGATCGCCGCCGCCAGGGCACGCCTCGAAGCGTCGTCCTGACCCCCGGCCCGCGGGCCGGGCGGCGGTTCAGGAGCCGGGCTGCACCTCGCCCTCCAGGGCGAGGCGCAGGTCGGTGAGCCGGCGGCCGAGTTCGTCGACCTCGCCGCGCAGCGAGTCCGGGACGCGCTTCCCGACGACCTCGGCCTGCTCCTCCACCGCCGTGAGCCGCTCGGCGGCGCGCCGCGCCAGCGCCTGCCACGGCGCCTCGTCCCCGGGGCGCGCCCGCAGCAGCGTCGACTGCTCCCGCAGCAGGGCGGCCTGCTCGCGCAGCAGCGTCGTCTGGTCGCGGAGCTGCTTGTTCTTGTTGTGCAGCTCCACGAACACCGACACCTTGGCGCGCAGCACCCACGGGTCGAACGGCTTGGAGATGAAGTCGACCGCGCCCGCCGCGTAGCCGCGGAAGGCGTAGTCGGGATCGCTGTTCACCGCCGTGAGGAAGATGATCGGCAGGTCGCGGGTCTTCTTGCGGCGCTTGATGTCCCGGGCGGTCTCGAACCCGTCCATCCCGGGCATGACGACGTCGAGCAGGATGACCGCGTACTCGTCGGTGAGCAGCGCCTTGAGCGCCTCCTCGCCGGAGCGCGCCCGGACCAGGTCCTGGTCCAGCGAGCTCAGGATGGCCTCCAGCGCGATCAGATTCTCCTCGCGGTCGTCCACGAGCAGGATCTTCGCCTTGTCGTCCACGCGCGTCTCTCCGATTCCGGTCCCCGCGATCGCCGCGCCGCGTCAGCGCCCACGGCGACCTTACTGAACACTTTTCATCCCGCGGGGCACGCGCCGGGTGACGGCCTCGCCCGGCGGGCCGGATGAAGCATGTTCACCGCCCCAGGCCCTTCCTCTCCTCAGTGGACGATGGAGGGTTGCAGCCAGTTCCGCATGACGTCAAGGAGATGGTCGACGTCCACGGGCTTGGGCACATAGTCCGAAGCGCCCGACTCCAGGGTCTTCTCCCGGTCGCCCTTCATCACCTTCGCTGTGATCACGATAATGGGCAGCTCGGCGAACTGCGGCATCTCCCGGATCGCGGCCGTGGTGGCGTAGCCGTCCAGCCCCGGCATCATGACGTCCATCAGCACGATCGCCACGTCCGGGTTGCGGTGCAGGACGTCGATGCCGGCCTGCCCGTCCTCGGCGTAGAGGACGTCCATCCCGTAGCCCTCCAGGACGCTGGTGAGGGCGAACACGTTCCGGACGTCGTCGTCGACGATCAGCACCTTGCGGCCGGACAGGACGGTGTCGAGGTAGTCCGCGGGCGGCCCCTCCAGCAGCCCCGACACCGGGGGGCTCCCCTCACCGGCCCGTTCCCCGCCGGGCGGGTGCTGCTCGCCCGGCCGCCCGTTCTCCCCGGCCGGGCCGTGCCCGGCACCGGAGTGCGCAGCCGGCAGCGCGGCGTCCGCGGGCCGGTCGCCCGGCACCAGGCCCGGCGCGTCCTCCGCCGCGCCGGCCGCGCCGCTCGCCGGCGCCGAGCGGCGCCGCCCGTCGCGCTCGCTGTACCGGGCCGGCAGGTACAGCGTGAACACGCTGCCGCGGCCCGGCTGGCTCTCGGCGTGGATCTCCCCGCCCAGCAGCCGCGCGATGTTGCGGCTGATCGACAGCCCGAGACCGGTGCCGCCGTAGCGGCGGCTCGTCGTCCCGTCCGCCTGCTGGAACGGCTCGAAGATCTCCTGGAGCTTGTCGGTGCTCACCCCGATGCCCGTGTCGATCACCCGGAACGCGATGACGTCCGGGGTGTTCCACAGCGCGGGCAGCGTGAAGTCGATGTCGCCGGCCCGCTCGATCAGCAGCCGCACCTCGCCCTCGGCGGTGAACTTCACCGCGTTGGACAGCAGGTTCCGGAGCACCTGCTGCAGCCGCTGCTCGTCGGTGTTCAGCGTGGTCGGGACGTCCGGCGCGACCTCCACGCCGAACTGCAGGCCCTTGTCGACCGACAGCGGCCGGAACGTCGCGTCCACGTAGTCGACCAGCGCCGACACCGTCAGCTGCTGCGGGTTCGCCTCCATCTTCCCCGCCTCGACCTTGGCCAGGTCGAGTATGTCGTTGATCAGCTCCAGCAGGTCGGTGCCCGAGTCGTGGATCGTCTGCGCGAACTCCACCTGCTTGCCGGTGAGGTTGCCGTCCTGGTTCTCCGACAGCAGCTTGGCCAGCACGAGCAGGCTGTTCAGCGGCGTGCGCAGCTCGTGCGACATGTTCGCCAGGAACTCCGACTTGTACCGCGAGGAGATCGCCAGCTGCTCGGCGCGCTCCTCCAGCGTCCGCCTGGCCTGCTCGATCTGGAAGTTCTGGATCTCGATCGCGCGGTTCTGCTGGGCCAGCAGGGCCGCCTTCTCCTCCAGCTCGGTGTTGGAGTGCCGCAGCTCGCCCTGCTGGCGCTGCAGCTCGTCCGAGCGCTCCTGCAGCTCCTGCGCGAGCCGCTGCGACTCGCTGAGCAGCGCCTCGGTGCGGGTGTTGGCGCTGATCGCGTTCAGCGTGACCCCGATCGTCTCGATCAGCTGGCTGAAGAACGCCAGGTGGACGTCGGTGAACCGGCCGAACGACGCCAGCTCGATCGCGCCGAGCACGGTGTCCTCGAACACGATCGGCAGCACGATGATGTTGACCGGGGACGCCTCGCCCAGCCCCGAGCCGATCTTGACGTACTCGGCCGGGGCGTCGGCGATCAGCAGCGGCCGGCGCTCCTGCGCCGCCTGCCCGACCAGGCCCTCGCCCAGCGAGAACCGGACGTTGCCGACCCGCCCGCGCCGCGTCCCGTAGCCGGCGATCATCACCAGCTCGGTCTCGTCGCCGATGTTCTCCGCGAGGTAGAACGCGCCGTACTGGGCGCTCGCCGTCGGCGTGAGCTCCCGCATGATCAGCTCGGCGACCTGCATGAGGTCGCGGTGGCCCTGCATGAGCCCGCCGATCCGCGCCAGGTTGGTCTTGAGCCAGTCCTGCTCCTCGTTGGCGCGGGTCGTCTCGCGCAGTGTCGCGACCATCAGGTTGACGTTGTCGCTCAGCTCCGCGACCTCGCCGCGCGCCTCCACGGTGATCGTCCGCGTCAGGTCGCCGGTGGCGACCGCGCTGGCGACCTCGCCGATCGCGCGGACCTGGGTGGTCAGGTTGCCGGCCAGCTCGTTGACGCTCTCGGTCAGCCGCTTCCAGGTGCCCGACACGCCCTCGACCTCGGCCTGCCCGCCGAGGCGCCCCTCGCTGCCGACCTCGCGGGCGACCCGGGTCACCTCGGACGCGAACGACGACAGCGTGTCCACCATCGTGTTCAGCGTGGTCTTCAGCTCCAGGATCTCGCCCTGCGCGTCGACGTCGATGCGCCGCGTCAGGTCGCCGTGCGCGACCGCCGTCGCCACCTGCGCGATGTTGCGGACCTGGTAGGTCAGGTTCGACGCCATGCCGTTGACGTTGTCGGTCAGGTCCTTCCACATGCCGCCCGCGCCGGGCACGCGGGCCTGGCCGCCGAGGCGCCCCTCGGTGCCGACCTCGCGGGCCACGCGGCTGACCTCGTCCGCGAAGGCCGACAGCGTGTCGACCATGGTGTTCAGGGTGTCCTTCAGCTGCAGGATCTCGCCCTGCGCGTCGACCTCGATCTTGCGGGTCAGGTCGCCCTGCGCGACGGCCGTGGTGACCTGCGCGATCCCGCGGACCTGCGTGGTGAGGTTGTTCGCCATCGAGTTGACGTTGTCGGTCAGGTCCTTCCAGACCCCGCTGACCCCGGGCACGCGGGCCTGGCCGCCGAGCCGGCCCTCGGTGCCGACCTCGCGGGCGACCCGGGTCACCTCGGACGCGAACGACGACAGCGTGTCCACCATCGCATTCACGGTGTCCTTGAGCTGGAGGATCTCGCCCTGGGCGTCGACCGTGATCTTCTTGCCGAGGTCGCCCTCGGCGACGGCGGTGGTGACCTGCGCGATGTTGCGCACCTGGTAGGTCAGGTTGGACGCCATGCCGTTGACGTTGTTGGTCAGGTCCTTCCACACGCCGCTCACACCCGGCACGTTCGCCTGGCCGCCGAGGCGCCCCTCGGTGCCGACCTCGCGGGCGACGCGCGTGACCTCGTCCGCGAAGGCCGACAGCGTGTCGACCATGGTGTTGACGGTGTCCTTGAGCTGGAGGATCTCGCCTTGGGCGTCGACCGTGATCTTCTTGCCGAGGTCGCCTTCGGCGACGGCGGTGGTGACCTGCGCGATGTTGCGGACCTGGTAGGTCAGGTTGTTCGCCATCGCGTTGACGTTGTCGGTGAGGTTCTTCCAGACGCCGCTGACCCCGGGCACGTTCGCCTGGCCGCCCAGCTGGCCCTCGGTGCCGACCTCGCGGGCGACGCGCGTGACCTCGTCGGCGAACGCCGACAGCTGGTCGACCATCGTGTTCACGGTGAGCTTCAGCTCCTGCAGCTCACCGGTCGCCTCGACCGTGACCTTCCTGGTCAGGTCGCCCTCGGCGACGGCGGTGGTGACCTCCGCGATGTCGCGGACCTGGGAGGTCAGCCGCGCCGCCATCACGTTCACCGAGGCCGTCACGTCGCGCCACCGGCCCGTCATCCCGCGCGCCGGGGCCTGCCCGCCGAGACGTCCCTCCGTGCCCACCTCGCGGGCGAACTGGGTGACCTCCCAGGTGAACTGGTCGAGCAGCTCCACCATGCCGTTGACCGACTTGGCCATGCGCAGCAGCTCCCCGCGCATGGGCCTGCCGCGCACCCGCAGCTCGACCCGCTGGCTCAGGTCGCCCGCGGCCACCGCCTCCACCACCTGGCTCATCCCCGTGGCCAGGTCGGTCAGCTTGTCGATGATCGCGTTCGCGTCCTCCACGGCGACCGCCCACGTGCCCCGCAGGGCCCCCGGCGTCAGCCGCCCCCGCAGATGGCCCTCGCGGCCGATCTCCCGGCGGACGCGATGCAGCCCCGCCGCCAGCTCGTGGCCGTTCTGCCGGATCTCCTCCAGGATCGCCGCGGCCTCCGCCACGGCACCCTCGCCCGGGACGTTCAGCTCGGACCTCGCCTTGCCGTCCCGGACGGCGATGAGCGCCCGGAGAAGCGGTTCGAGGTCGGCGTCGCTGTAGCGGGGGGCGGTGTCGCGGTACCCGCCGCCGGGGCGGGCGCGAGACGCGGTACGCGGCATGTCTTCATCCTCCTGGCCCGCGACTGTGGGGTATCCGGATACCGGCTAGCCAGATGGCAGGCGCCCTTGCACAGGGCCCCTCCTGGCCGCACCCTGTACTCTACGTCGCCGTACGGAGCTGGGATGCCCTCCACGCCACGGAGGTGAACAGAAGGCAATGACCGTGCATCTTGGCTTGTAGTCTTCGTGTTACGGTCTGTCGTGTCGCATCGAGGCCGCACCCCGAGGCCGGACCCCCAGGCCGGACCTACGGCCTCACCTCCGGCACACGGGCCTCGTGGCCGGGCGGCCCACCGGTCTGTCACGATGGCCGGGCCCGGTAGTGACTCATCGAACGAGGGACGGCAGTTGGATCGGCAGACGGCGTCGGCCACCTTCCCGTCCGCCGCCCCGGCGGTGGCGGACGCGCGCCGGTTCGTCCGGAAGGTGCTGGCCGACTGGGGCATGGACGAGGTCGCGGACGACGCCGTCCTCGCCACCAGCGAGCTCGCCACCAACGCGATCGCCTACGCCGGCACGTCCTTCGAGGTCTCCTGCCGGCTGGAGGCCGGGGAGATCAAGATCGAGGTCCGCGACCGCCACCCCACCCGCGGCATCGACATGCCGGGAGTCACGGCGACCAGCGGGCGCGGCCTGCCCTCGATCGCCCGGCTCGCGGCGTCCTGGGGCGTCTCCTACGACCGCCGCACCAAAGGCGTCTGGTTCCGGCTTCCCCGGCCCGGCGCCGCGGACGCGGCCGTACCGGCGTCCCCGGCCGCGGAGGGCACCGGGGCCGCGCCGTCCGGCAAGCCCTCCCGCGACCGCAAGGCCGGGCGCGGGCGCACCGTCCGCGACGGCATGGGCGAGGCGGGCCGCGAGAGCGCCGACGCCGGCCACGCCCGGGACAAGCGGATCGGTGACGGCGTGGGCGACCTCCCCGCCGCCGGCGACCGGCTGCTCCGCTCGCCCACGGCCGTGGAGTCCATGGAGGACGGCGTCGCCGGCGTCCGGGAGGTCCTCGGCGCCGAGGGCGCGGCCGTGCTGCTGACCGAGCGCGACGGCCGCCTGATCATGGGGGCGTCCGCCGGGACCGCCACAGACGTGTCCCTCGGCGAGCTGTCGGTGGCCGGACTCGGCCCCGCCGCCCGCGCCGGCTCCGCCTGGGTGGCCAGCGACGCCTCCGATCCGACCGCCGCGGCCCTGCAGGCCCGGTCGCTGGCCGCGGCGCCGCTGGAGTCCCAGGGACGCCTCACCGGGCTCCTGGTGGCCGTCTCGTCCGTCTCCGGCCGGTTCGCCGAGGCCGACGGCGTCCGGCTCGGCCGGCTCGCCGACGAGATGTCGCTCTCCCTGGAGAAGGCCAGGGTGGGGGAGTTGGAACGGTCCTGGCGGGGCTGGCTCAGCTTCGTCGCCGAGGCCAGCGACCTCCTTGCCGGGACCCTCGACCAGGAGCGCACGATGGCGCTGGTCGCCCAGCTCGTCGTCCCGCGCCTGGCCACCTGGTGCGCCGTCTACACCGTCGGCGAGTCCGAACCCGACCGGCTCGCCTATGTGTGGCACGCCGACGAGACCCGCGCCGACGGGCTCCGCGAGCTGCTCGAGCACGCGGGCGCCGCCCCGCCGATGGACGTCCCCGGGCCCTGGAACGGGCTCGCCACCGCCCCGCGGGAGATCCGGGCCGCCGTCGGCGACACCGCCGCCGACCAGGTCTACGCGTTTCCGCTGATCGCCCGCGGCCGGCGCATCGGCACCATCGTCATCGGCCGCCCGGCCGGCGACCGCTTCCCGCGCAGCGCGATCGAGCTGGCCGAGGAGCTCAGCCGCCGCGCCGCCCTCGCCGTCGACAACGCGCGGCTGTTCTCCGCGCAGACCGCCATGAGCAGCGCCCTGCAGCGCAGCCTCCTGCCGCCCGGCATCCCTGAGATCCCCGGCCTGGAGGTCGCGGTCGTCTACGAGCCCGCGGGCGAGGGCAGCGAGGTCGGCGGCGACTTCTACGACGTCTTCGAGAGCGGGCGGCGCCCCGGCGGCGCCGCGACCGCCTGGCGGTTCGCCATCGGCGACGTGTGCGGCACCGGCCCCGAGGCCGCCGCCGTCACCGGCCTCGCCCGGCACGCGCTGCGCATCCTCGCCGCCGAGGACATGTCCGTCCCCGCCGTGCTGAACCGCCTCAACCGGCTCATCCTCGGCGAGGGCGAGCGCGGGCGGCTGCTCACCCTCCTGCACGGCGAGATCGCGGCGCGGCGCCGCAGCGACGGCGTGACGATCAGGCTGACGAGCGCGGGACACCCGCCGCCGCTGCTGCTCGCCCCCGACGGCAAGGTGCGCGAGGCGGCCTCGCCGCAGCCGCTGCTCGGCGTGTTCGACGGCGTGGACTTCCACACCGACACGGTCCAGCTGCGCCGCGGAGAGGTCCTGCTCTGCGTCACCGACGGCGTCACCGAGCGGCGCTCCGGCGGCCGGCTCCTCGGCGACGGCCACGGACTAGAGAATCTGCTCGCCGACTGCGCGGGGCTGAGCGCGGGAGCGGTCGCCGCGCGGATCCAGCGCGCCGTACGCGACTTCGGCCCGGAGCCGTCGAACGACGACATTGCCCTCATCGTTCTGCGGGCGTCATGATGGAGACCAACAATCGGTAAGGTGGGGTGGCGTGGGGCTTGCCTTGCACACGACACGACAGGAAGGCCGCGCGACGATCGCCGCGCGCGGCTCCATCGACCTGCACTCCTCCGATGAGCTGCGGTCCCGGTTGACCGAGCTCGTGGACGCGGGCGAGCGCGCGGTCGTCGTCGACCTCGCTGCCGTCGACTTCTGCGACTCCTCCGGTCTCAACGTTCTCGTCCGGGCGTACAAGCACGCCCGCGCGCAGAACGCCACGCTCACCGTGACCGGCGCCTACGGCCGGGTGGAGAACGTGCTGAAGACGACCGGCCTCGACCGTTTCCTCATCGAGGACACGGCGGAGGAGGCTCCGGCGGATGGGCGGTGAGGAGAGACGATGAAGAACCGCGAGCCGGCGGAGTGACCGATCCGATGACGGAGACCACACTGCGCGCGGCGCCGCAGACCGAGGCCGTCGAGTACGCTCGGCGCCTCGCCGCGCGCACCATGCGCACCTGGGCGCTGATGGACCGCGAGGAACTCGTCACGGCCATCGTCGCCGAGCTGGTCGCCAACGCGGTCCGGCACGCGGGGACGGCGCTGGAGCTGCGGCTGCTGCGCGACGACGGCCGCGTCCGCGTCGAGGTCCGCGACCGGGCCGCCCAGCTGCCGCGGCTGACCGTGCCGGGGCCGCTGGACGAGTCGCACCGCGGCCTGTTCATCGTCGACCGCTTCGCGAACTCCTGGGGCGCCGACCCCGTGACCGGCGGAAAGGTCGTCTGGGCCGAGGTGGACATCTGACACGTCCCCGCAGAACATCCTGAACACGTATCGACATAGAGCGCGCCGCCGACCAGCCGGTCGGCGGCGCGCTGCGTGTCGCGGGAGCGCCGCGGCGAAGCGGCCGCTCAGGCGGACTTGCGGTACAGCTCGGCGACCATGAAGGCCAGGTCCAGCGACTGGCCGCGGTTGAGCCGCGGGTCGCACGCCGTCTCGTACCGCTGGTGCAGATCGGCCTCCGCGAGCCCGTGCGCACCGCCCACGCATTCGGTGACGTCGTCGCCGGTGAACTCGATGTGGATGCCGCCCGGGTGCGTTCCCAGCGCCTGGTGGACCTCGAAGAACCCGGCCACCTCGTCCAGCACGTCGTCCAGCCGGCGGGTCTTGTGCCCGCTCGGCGCCTCAAAGGTGTTGCCGTGCATGGGGTCGCAGATCCACGCGACGGGCGCGCCGCTCTGGTGCACCTTCTCGATCAGCGGCGGCAGCGCGTCCCGGATCCGGCCCGCGCCCATCCGCGTGATGAAGGTCAGCCGGCCCGCCTCGCCCTCCGGGTTGAGGCGCTCGATCAGCGCCAGGGCGTCGTCCGGGGACGTGGTGGGGCCGAGCTTCACCCCGATGGGGTTGTGGATGTGCCGGAGGAACTCCACGTGCGCGCCGTCCAGCTGGCGGGTGCGCTCCCCGATCCACAGGAAGTGCGCCGACACGTCGTAGGGCAGGCCGCTGAGGTGGTCGATGCGGGTCAGGGCGCGCTCGTACTCCAGCAGCAGCGCCTCGTGGCTGGAGTAGAACTCCACCCCGTGGAACTCGTCCGGGTTCGCCCCGCACGCCTTCATGAACGTCAGCGCCCGGTCGATCTCGCCCGCGAGCTGCTCGTAGCGGCGGCCCGCCGGGCTCCGCGCGACGAAGTCCCGGTTCCAGGCGTGCACCTGCCGGAGGTCGGCGTACCCGCCCCTGGTGAACGCCCGGCACAGGTTCAGCGTCACCGCCGAGCAGTGGTACGCCTTCAGCAGCCGCCTCGGGTCGTTGCGGCGGGACGCGGCGTCGAAGGCGAAGCCGTTGACCGCGTCGCCCCGGTACGCGGGCAGCTCCACGCCGCCGCGCACCTCGACGGGCTTCGAGCGGGGCTTGGCGAACTGGCCCGCCATCCGCCCGATCTTCACGACCGGCACGCTGGCGGCGTAGGTGAGCACGACCGCCATCTGCAGCAGAGTCTTCAGCTTGTTCTTCACCGCGTCCGCGTTCGACCCATCGAACGTCTCGGCGCAGTCGCCGCCCTGCAGGACGAACGCCTTGCCGGCCGCGACGTCCGCGAGCTGGGCCTTCAGCTGGTCGCACTCGCCGGCGAAGACGAGTGGAGGCTGCGCGGCGAGTTCGGAGGTGACCGCCCGGACCTCGTCCGGGTCGTCCCAGTCGGGCTGCTGGAGGGCGGGGAACGAGCGCCAGGCGTCGAGCTCCCCGGTGGCGGAGTTAGTCACACGAAAAGGCTATGGCACCCCGGTCCGCCAGGATGACGCACCGTTGCGCAAACACGAAAGGGCGGCCCCGGTGGCGGGGCCGCCCTTTCGTCGATCACGGAGCGCAGGGGCTGCGGGCCGGTCTCAGGCGGCGCGGCTCCCGGCGGTCGCGCGTACCGGCTCCCGTCCGGTACCCGGCCCGCCCGGCAGCGTCCGGCGCCCGCTCAGCTCGGTCTCCCCGGCCATCTGCCGCAGCCGCCGCAGCGACCGGTCGGTGATCTGCCGCACCCGGTTGTGGCTCAGGCCGTACCGGGCGCCGATCTGCGCGTATGACAGCGGCTGGCCGCTCTCCATGCCGAACCGCGCCCGCACGATCGCGGACTCCCGCTCCGGCAACCGGTCCAGCAGCCGCGCCAGGCCCTCGATGTCGTCCAGCGCGAGGATCTCGGCCTCCGGCGTCACGGCGTCCGGGTCCTCCAGCAGGTCGCCCATCGGCGTCTCGCCCGCGTCGTCGACGGTCGCGTCCAGGCTCGCCGGGTCGCGCCGCCAGCGCAGCAGCTCGTCCACATGCTCGGCCTCGGCGCCCAGCGTGTCGGCGAGCTCCTCGCGGGTCGGCTCCCGGCCGAGCTCACGGCCGAGCTGGCGCTCCGCGCGGCGCAGCCGCGAAAGCTCCTCCTCGACGTGGACGGGCAGCCGGATCGTGCGGGCGGTGTGGCTCAGCCCGCGGCCGATCGCCTGCCTGATCCACCACGTCGCATATGTGGAGAACTTGAAGCCGCGGCGGTAGTCGAACTTCTCCACCGCCCGCATCAGGCCCAGGTTCCCCTCCTGAATGAGGTCGATGAGGGGCAACGAGTCGGTCGGGTACTTGCGGGCGATCGAAACCACGAGGCGCAGATTGGCCTCGACGAAGCGCTGCTTAGCGTGCAGCCCCGCCGCGGCCAGCTCCTCCAGCTCCTCGCGGGTCGCGCCCTCTGGCGCCTTCCCCTGCGCGAGCAGCTGTTCGGCGTACAGGCCCCCTTCGATCGCCTTCGCCAGATCGACCTCCTCCTGCGCGTCGAGCAGGGGAGTACGGCCGATCCGGTCGAGATACGCTCCGACCAGATCCTTGTCGGTAGCGTCGACCCTGTCGCCCTTGGTACGGGTTGCAGCCATCCTGACCCTTCTCCGGTGCGATCTCCCTAGGGGGACAACGCTAATTACCGCTCTGTGATTCCCGGGTGGGGAATACTGCGAGGCTGTCAGCCGCTCTACGACCTGATACCCGTACTGAGGAGAAACCGACATGGCGACGGTCACATTGACCGCTGAGAACTTCGACGAGGTCGCTCAAGGCGACGGGATCGTCATGGTCGACTTCTGGGCGGACTGGTGCGGCCCGTGCAAGAGGTTCGCGCCCGTGTACGAGAGGTCGGCGGGCAAGCACGACGACATCGTCTTCGCCAAGGTCGACACCGACGCCGAGCCGGAGTTGGCCCAGCGGTTCGGGATCAGGTCCATCCCGACGCTCATGGCGATCCGCGACGGCATGATCGTCTTCGCCGAGCCGGGCGCCGTGCCCGAGTCGGTGCTGGAGAACGTGATCGAGCAGGTACGCGGCCTCGACATGGAGGACGTCCGCCGCCGCGCGGAGGCCTGAGCGGCCGGCGCGTACTTACGCCGTTCACAGGATGACGCCGTCGTCGTCCAGGTGGCGGGCCCGGGTCGCGAGGACGAAGCGGCGGTGGCGCGTCGGCAAAGAAGCGGACGGGTGCCGCCCGCCGCGCGCGTCCCATGGCCGATGATGGAGTAATGCTCGCCGATGTCGTCCACCGCCTGGTGTGCCCCGTGTGCGGATCGGACCTCGACCTGGTCGACCGCGGACTTCGCTGCCCCGCCGGGCATGCCTTCGACATCGCGCGACAGGGATACGCGAACCTGCTGCCGGGCAACGCCCGTCCGGGCACGGCCGACACCCCCGAAATGGTGCGCGCACGAGACGACTTCCTCCGCGCCGGCCACTTCGCAGGACTCGCGGACCGTCTCGCTTGGGACGTCTCACGTGCCGGCCCGTCCTTCGTCCTCGACGCCGGAGCGGGCACGGGGTATTACCTCAGCCGGATCCTCGACCGATCGCCGGACGTGACCGGGCTCGCCCTGGACATCTCCAAGCACGCGGCGCGCAGGGCGGCCAAGGCCCATCCGCGCGCCGGAGCGGTCGTCGCGGACCTGTGGCGCCCGCTCCCGCTGCGCGACGGGGCCGCGGACACCGTCGTGAACGTCTTCGCGCCCCGCAACGCCGCCGAGTTCCACCGAGTGCTCCGCGACGACGGGCTGCTGTTCACCGTGACGCCGTCGCCCCGGCACCTCGGCCCGCTCGTGGAGGCGCTCGGCCTCCTCACCATCGACGAACGCAAGACCGAACGCACCGACGCCGCGCTGGCCGGCTACTTCAAGCTGGACTCACGCCGGGAGATCGACACCCAGGCCGACCTGTCCCACGAAGAGGTCACCACTCTTGTGGGCATGGGGCCCAGCGCGCATCACGTGGCGACGGATCTGCTCGCTGAGCGGCTAGCGCGCGTCCCCGACCCGCTGCCAGTTCCCCTGTCCTTCGTGCTGTCGGGCTACCGGCGGCTTGAGTAGCCGCCTGGCGTCCGCGTGCTGCGTGAGCTCGATGAGGACCTGTGGCACTTCGCCCGGGCGCGTCATGGCCTCCACGCCAGGAACGGGGGCACCGACCCTGAACGAAGCCGAAACCGCTCGCACCGTGGCACTCAGCAGGAGACGCTGCAGGGCCTGCCCTGCACGGATCAACTCGCCGGGGGAGTGGCCAAAGGAGGTCAGCACTGCCCGCTGGGCGGTCGCGTCCCGAGCGTCGGGCAGCGGATGAAGCGCAGCGCCCTCCAGTCTCACCGCTTCGCCCAACTCGTTCACGAGGGGAGCGGGCGGCCGGACGCCGACCGCCGGACGCTCCGCGGTGAACGGCTTGAGCGTGGCGGCGTAAAGGAGGCGTTCCTCACGGGTGATCCGGTGATGTCCCGCGAGCCGCACCGACGCGAGAACCGATGGACGCCCGGCATCCGGCAGGAGCCGCACAACGGCCTCGTGGCCGAGCTGGGCGGCCGCCAGCCGCAGGTTGACGAGCGCCGCCCCGCTGCTCAGGTACAGGCTGCGCCCTGCGGGATCGCCCTTCGGCCGGAGCCTCTCCGGATCGGCATGCACCTCGATAAGCCCGGGCACGACCTTGAACCGCCACGCGTGCACGTCATGGACCGTGGGCCCCATCGTCGCGGCGACCACCAGACGTTCCGCCGAAGCGCGGATGGCGACGGACACACTCACGAGGCGTTCCTCCTGACCTCGGCCGGTCGTCCTGTCGGGGACGCATCCCCGGCCAGTACGCCGGACTCCGCGGGACGTGCGGTCTGCGCACGGTACCCCACTGTGACCCGACCCACGTAGTACGTGAACGTCGAGGTCAGCGAGACGGGTGGTGTGCTCGGGCGACAAGATGCGCCGGTGGACGTGTGTCGCGATTTGACGATGCCGACCGGGGACCTTAACGTCAGTGCTGCCCCAAGGGGATGCGGGACGCCAGCGAGCGGCCGGCCTCGGGGAACACTCAGACAGCGGAAACGGTCCGAGTTGCGCTCGGACTGATGTACGATGGCTGAACAGCCCGAGACGGGATGCTGGACACCGAGCGGTGGCCGGCCCGTAGGGCACCTCCTACGAAACGATCTTCTTCAGGTCTTCTGGCCTGTGGGTTGGTTGTCGCGTGGGAGATGGTG
>NZ_BMRO01000021.1 GCF_014648675.1 Actinomadura livida | reverse complement strand
TGTGGGAGAGTAGGACGCCGCCGGACTCATATTAGGGGTAAGGGCCCCGCCTCATGGCGGGGCCCTTTCTCATTTCTACGGCCTGCTCACTCCTCCACCAACGCTCTCGCGTAGTTGGCAAGCGAGCGGTTGTACACAGGCAGGTGGCGCGAGAGTGCACCCAGCGCGAGCGACGCGGCCTCCCGGTCGCGGCCGAGATCGGTGAGCGCGAGTGCCAAGAACGCGGTGACAGCGTCGTCCAGCTCGTCGGACACGGCATCTCGTTCCGCGGTAAGGAGGGCGACGCTTTCTTCGACCCGACCCAGGTTGCGGAGTGTGCTGGCGTACTGGATCGTCGCCTGACGTCGGCGCTTCTCATCCAGGCCCGCCTCGAAGGCCATGCGGTAGTGCGTGGCAGCCTCCGCCTCATTCCCGATTGAGTCATGGGCTGATGCGAGCTCGTAGTTCGCAACGGCGTCGTCGGCAGGAAGCTCGGCGGCCAATTCCTTGACCTTCGCGAGAAAGTCTTCCGGCTCGTGGTCGTCGAAGGTGGTCCAGAGCTCGGCGATCCGCCGTTCCCAGTCCGGCCTCGTTTTGATCATCGGCCAAGGATAGGGCAGGTCGGGGCGCATACAGGAGCCGACCGATGACGGTGAGCCTGCAACGCTTGTGCAACGTGTGGCGGGTGAGAATCGAAGTGTTCGACGTTGTTCGGACCATGGTCGCGCCGGGGCCAACCCACACATTTGCGTCGGCGCGGCCACCCGTCTCGGTGGCCCCTGCCGCACGCGTCTCCTTCGTCCGAAACCTCGCTCGACTGCACTGCGGGTCGGAGCGGTGAGCTTGGCTCGTATCGGATCTACTGACCAACCCCAGGATGCTTGTCCAGCCATGGCATCGCGGCACGGTGCCTACGGATCGGACGGAAGTGTTCGTCGGGGAAGGTAGTCCGGAAGGTGAGCTCTGGGGCGTACGGCGTCCATTTTCAGACGGCTTGGCAGGACGTCGAGCGCTTGGTCTGCCCGGATGCACGTCCGCGACGCCGTCACGGCGTGCGTGATAGGCGTTCTGCGGTCGTCGTCTCAGGTGGGCGACGCGGCATTCGGGCGTACCAGGATGCCTGAGGCGCGCGACGTCGGCTGTTGTCAGTTGATCCTGCGCCGAAGGGTTCGTTGTTCTTGGTGGCTCAGTAGTGGTCGGAGCGGTATCGGGATAGACGGAGTTCGTAACCGGTCGACTCGCCGGCTTCGGTGAGTGCGTGGCCGATGCTCGTTGCGGCACTCCAGATCCATGCCTGCACGAGCCGGACGGATTCACCCACGGGCGTGGCGCTGACCGTTTCCTTCACGGCCAGCCGAAGTTGCTGGAGTTCCTCCACACTTGTGGCCGCGTGGTCGAGTGCTCGCTGGCGGCCGTCCTGGCTGGTCGTTTCCGTCAGTTCCATCGCGGCCTGGAGGAGGTCCGGTCGGCGAGCCGGCTGGACGGTCTTCGGTGGCTCAGGTGGACGGCCTTTCCCGATCCCCTCGATCGCCTCAATCAGCAGAGTCAACGCTTGGACTTCGTCGCGGTCGCCGCTGCTCCAGGGCTTGCTGAGGAGCGGCACAACCTGGTTCCAGGTGATGTGGGCCAGGCGCGCGTCGGTCGACTTCAGTGGCGTCCAGGCCATTTCAGGCGTGAGGTAGGTCGGAATCTGCGTCGGTTGATGGCTGGACGCGGCGGCCTTGAGTTCGGTCATCCGGAGCCGGTCGTCCCATAGCACCGCGTAGTCCGGTGCCGCACCTGCCTCCCCGTCGTGGCGCCGGGGCGGTCGAATTCTTCGACGAAGGAGGGGAGCGTTGTCCATTCCTCGGTGCCGAAGCAGAGCCCGTCCAAGGCGAGCAGGAAGTCGCGGCCCTTGGGGCTCGGGGCGTTACGGCTGTTCCAGTGCGGATAGGGGCCGTTGAGGATCAGCATGGTCAGGAGGCGTTGGCAGTGCTCCTCCCGGCCGAGTTTGAGATTCCGCAGTAGCCGCAGCGAAGACTCACCGATCGCCATGGCTTGAAGCTACGCCGATGAGACGCCGCGAACACCTGGCCGAGGCTGTTCTGGTTCGGCATGACCGATACAGGTCGCCCGGATGCCGCCGGTCGGTCAACATTCCAAAGCGTCCGTGAGTGGGGGATGGGCCTTGCCCGGCGGGAGGGACGGGCAAGGCCCATTCGGGTTCAGGTCAGCATTTGATCCAGTGTCCTGGGCCGGTCTCCTTGATGGTGCTGGTGGTGAAGACGTTCCACAGACCCAGGTTCTGGTTGGAGCCGTTGGCGTAGGTGATGCCCATCGAATGGTGGGCTCGTCCGGCGGTGGTGTGGGCGTAGTTCGACGCGGTCACGCACTCGGGTGTTTCCGTGGGAGGGGTGGTCGGCGGGGTGGGTCCGCCGTCGGTGATGGCCGTGACCATGTTGACGACCGCTTTCATCTGCGGGCCGTTCTTGAGGGGGTACTGGGCCGACTGGTAGCCCCACCAGTCCCAGCAGCCGCGCGGGTTGGTCCCCGCCGTCGCCGTGGCCTGCGGATAGAGGACGATCATGTCGTTGGTGTCGGCGTACTCGTTGAGGTACGCCTTGTCCATGAAGGTGTCGCCGATGTTGCCGTAGTACTGGTAGCAGCCGTGCAGCGCGACCATCAGCTTGCAGGATCCCTGCTCGCAGGACTTCGGGACGTAGGCGAACCCTTCGTCGCCCATGCTGATCGAGGTGGCGTCACCGCCGGGGACGTACGCGTTCTGGTCGAATCGGATCAGTTGTCCGGTCAGTGACGAGGCGGCGGGCTGCAACGTGCCGTACAGGTGCGTCAGCATGTCCCCCACGGAGTCGCCGCCGCAGTCGTTGATCCATGGCGACTGGGTGACCGAGCAGGCGCCGGGGCCGATGGGGCTGATCCAGGCGTGCCCGGCGGGGGAGCCGCGATCGTAAACGACGTCGGCGCCGAGATCGCGGTAGTAGGTGGCGAGGTCGTCGTTGACCGCCTGGGCGACGGTGGTGTCGGACGTGCCGTGGTACAGCCACACGGGGTCGCCCGACAGGTTGCCGACGGGATCGACGGTGCCGGCAGCGGCGCGGTCGCGGGTGAGCTGTTCGAGTTGGGCGGGGGTCTTGCGCGGCAGGTAGGTCGCCATGCACGCGTTGAGCGCGGTGCTCAGGCTGTTCTGCGCGCAGTCGTAGGCGCCGGCGGAGAAGATGCCGGCTCCCTGGAAGAGGGTGGAGTAGGCGACGTGGAGTTGGTTCGCCATGAATCCGCCGGACGACACTCCGCTGACATGGGTGGAGCTGATGTCGTACTTGGCGAGCGGGGCGGGCGTCGGTGCCGGTACGGCGGCGTGGACGATGGACAGTGAGGTCGTTGCCAGGGTGACGGCCATGATCGCGGCCCAGATTCCCTGTTTTGTCCTCAGTCGCACCTGACCTCCTAGGACGGGGTGGTGCCGTCATCGTCCGGAGATCGGCGTGCCGTCCACTAGATCGAGCACGAACACAATCGCGTAGATCAACATGGAGAGCAGAGCCACGGCCGATGGCCGCCGCGGGGACGGGCGCGGGGGCGGAGGTGGTGGTTTTCCGGGAGATGGCGGTGAATCTGCCGGGGGGCCGCCGGGGACGCCGTAGGCTGCTCTGGTGACTGAGAAGCTGTGGCAGATCGAACCGTCGGGGCCGCTTCGCGGGGACGTCACCGTGCGGGGAGCGAAGAACGCGGTCAGCAAGCACATGGTCGCGGCGATGCTGGGGGACGGGCCGAGCACCATCGGCAACGCGCCGGACGTCGGTGAGGTCGGGATCACCGCGGGCATGCTGGAGCACGTCGGCATGACGGTGGAGCGGGCCAACGGGGACGTGACGGTCGTGCCGGGGCCGGTGACGGACCCGAGCGTCGGCAAGGCGTTCACCGGGCTGAACCGCATCCCGATCCTGATGCTGGGGCCGCTGCTGCACCTGGCGGGCGAGGCGTTCGTGCCGATGGTCGGCGGCGACCCGATCGGCAGGCGCCCGGTCGACTTCCATGTCGACGCGCTCCGCGCGTTCGGGGCCGAGGTGACGCACGAGGCCGACGGGATCCACGCGCGGGCGTCGCGGCTCGTGGGGGCGCGGATCGAGCTTCCGTACCCGAGCGTCGGCGCCACCGAGACGGTGCTGCTCGCGGCGGTGCGGGCGCAGGGCAAGACCGTCATCCGGAACGCGGCCACCGAACCGGAGATCATCGAGCTGGCGCTGTTCCTGCAGCGGATGGGGGCGCGGATCTCGTTCGCGCCGGACCGGCGGATCGTGGTGGAGGGCGTCGAGCGGCTGAACGGCGCGCTGACGCGCCTGGAGGGCGACCGGATCGAGGCGTTCTCCTACCTGGTGGCGGGCCTCGTCACCCGGGGAGAGGTGCGGGTGCACGGGTGCCCGCAGGACCGGCTCGTCACCGCGATCACCACGCTCGCCCGGATGGGCGCCGAGTTCGAGATCACCGACGACTGGATCATGGCGTCGGCGCCGAACGGGCTGCGGCCCGCCGCCGTGCAGACCGACACGCATCCCGGGTTCGCGACCGACTGGCAGACGCCCCTGATGGTGCTGTTCACCCAGGCGGAGGGCATGTCGGTGCTGCACGAGACCGTGTACGAGAACAGGCTCGCGTACGTGCCGGCGCTGCAGAGCATGGGCGCCGAGATCGAGGTCTACGACACGTGCCTGGGCGGTCCCGCGTGCCGCTACCACGACACGGCGGCGCTGCACTCGGCCGTGGTCCGCGGCGTGAGCAAGCTCCGCGGCGGCGACGTGACCATGCCCGACATCCGGGCCGGGTTCTCGGCGGTGCTGGCGGCGGCGGTGGCGGAAGGGCCGTCCACCCTGCGGGGCGTCCACCACATCGAGCGCGGCTACCACCGGCCGGTGGAGCAGTTCCGCGCGCTGGGCCTGGCCCTGCGGGCGGGCTAGCGGCTGACGGTCACGGACGTGTCCGGCCAGGTGAACGTGAGCGCGCCGCCGATCGGGAGGTCGCGCCAGAGCGGCGCCGTCTCGTCCAGGCGGTCGAGGACGCGGTCGACGATCGGCGCGTCCTCGGCCGGGATCGGCCTGCGTTCGGCCCACGCGGGCGTCCGCGCTCCCGCCCGGCGCCGCCAGGCGAGATCGCACAGGCCCGCGAGGTGCTCCGACCTGGCCATGTCGCCGGGGTCGGTCCGGCTGAGGGACGCCTCCCGCTTCTTCAGCCTGCGCCGCTCCCGGGCCTGCCTGCGCGGGTCGCCGGGCGCGTCGGACGCCGCCAGGAACTCGCCCCCGCCGGCCGCGGCCCGCCCGTAGACGCCGGACGCCAGCCCCAGCTCCGCCTCGACCAGGTAGTGGACGAGGTCGTGCGGGATCTCGTCGTCGTACGCGGGCGCGGGGTCCATCCGGCGGGGCGCCTGACCCGGGAGGGTGACGACGGTCGCGTACCGGCGCTCACCGGTGCGTTCGAAGCTGACCTTCATCCGGCCAGGCTAGGGACGGGACCTGGCGGCGCGCACTCCATTTTCCGCCGCCCACCGGTTGAGGTGATGGCCGGAAGGTACAAGACGGGGTGTGGAGGCGGTGGGCACGCTGGGGGCATGAATATGAAGAAGGCATCCGACTTCATGGCCACGCACGCGCGGACGCTCGACCGGCGCCGGTTCGAGGTGCTGACCGGCCGGGGCGACCCGGACGCGCTGCTCGCCGCGCTGAACGCCTACCGGAACCCCGACGGCGGCTACGGTCACGGACTCGAACCCGACCTGCGGTCGAGGACGAGCCAGCCCGGCCCGGCGCTGCACGCCTTCGAGGTCTTCGCGGAACTCGGGCCCGCCACGGCGCCCCAGGCCGTCGCGCTCTGCGACTGGCTGGACTCGGTGACGCTGCCGGACGGCGGCCTGCCGTTCGCGCTGCCGATCCCGGACCCGGCGGGCTGCGCGCCGTTCTGGACGGGCGCCGATCCGGCGGCGTCCTCGCTGCAGATCACCGCGGTGGTGGCGGCGATGGCGCAGCGCGTCGCCGTGCACGACAAGGCGGTCGCCGCGCATCCCTGGCTCGGCCGCGCGACCCGCTACTGCCTCGACGGCGTCCGGGCGAGGGACGACCTGCACGCCCTGGAGCTGGCGTTCGCGGTGTGGCTGGCGGACGCCGTCGAGGACAGCGAGGTCCTGGCGCTGCTCGGCGCGCACATCCCGGAGAACGGCCTGGTCCACGTCGAGGGCGGGCTCGCGGACGAGATGATGCGGCCCCTCGACTTCGCGCCCTATCCCGGCCGCCCCGCTCGGGCGCTCTTCGCGCCGGAGGCCGTGGCGGCGGAGCTGCGGCGCCTGGAGGAGCAGCAGCAGGACGACGGCGGGTGGACGGTCGATTTCGCCAGCTACTCGCCCGCCGCGGAGCTCGAATGGCGCGGGTACACGACCGTCAAGGCGGTCTCCATCCTGACGGCCGACACCGGACGTTAGGACCGGGGCGCGTCCGGGGAGCCGTGAAATGCTTGAGACGCAGGTCACACCGACCCGACGGAGGCTCCCGATGGACAACGGCCCTGGCCACACGGCGCTGACCCCGCTCGCGTTCCTCAAACGGTCGGCGGACGTCTTCCCCGGGAAGACCGCCTACGCCTACGGGGACCGCCGCGCCACGTACCGGGAGTTCGCCGCCGAGACGACGAGGCTCGCGAACGCGCTGCGGGCGTCGGGGATCGGGCCGGGAGACCGGGTCGCCTATCTGGCGCCGAACGTCCCGGAGCTGCTGGTGGCGCACTTCGCCGTGCCGCTCGCCGGGGCCGTGCTCGTCGCGATCAACACGCGGCTGGCCGCGGAGGAGATCCGCTACATCCTCGACCATGCGGGGGCGAAGGCGCTGGTCGTGGACGCGGGCCTGCATCCGTCGGTGGCGCCGCTCGCGGGCGCGCTGCCCCAGGTCGTCACGGTCCCGGCCGCCGGCGCCGACCCCGACCCGGCGGTCGGCGGCATCCCCTATGCCGAGCTGCTGGCGCGCGGCTCGGACGACCCGCTGACCTGGGACGTGGACGACGAGAACGCGGCCATATCGATCAACTACACGTCCGGCACCACGGGACGGCCGAAGGGCGTCGTGTACACGCACCGCGGGGCGTACCTGAACGCGCTCGGCGAGGTGACGCACTCGCGCCACACCCCGGACAGCGTCTACCTGTGGACGCTGCCGATGTTCCACTGCAACGGGTGGTGCACGCCGTGGGCGCTCGCCGCGATCGGCGGGACGCAGGTGTGCCTGCGCGCCGTCGTGGCGGGGGAGGTGTGGCGGCTCATCGGCACCGAGGGCGTCACGCACCTCAACGCCGCGCCGACCGTGCTGGTGGCGATCGCGAACGCGGCCGAGGCGCATCCGCTGGAGCGGCCGCTGACCGTCACGACCGCGGGCGCGCCGCCGAGCCCCACGATCATCGGGCAGATGGAGGAGCTCGGCGCCGGCATCGTCCACGTCTACGGGCTCACGGAGACCTACGGGCCCTACTCGGTGTGCGAGGCGCAGCCGGGATGGCCCGCGCTGCCCACGCCAGAGCGGGCCCGGCTGCTGGCCCGGCAGGGCGTCGGCATGATCCAGACGGACGGGCTGCGCGTCGTCGACGAGGAGATGAACGACGTCCCGGCGGACGGCGAGACGCTCGGCGAGATCGTCATGCGCGGCAACAACGTCATGAAGGGCTACCACCGGGACGAGGAGGCCACCGCGAAGGCGTTCCGCGGCGGGTGGTTCCACTCCGGCGACCTCGGCGTCCGCCACCCCGACGGCTACGTCGAGCTGCGCGACCGGTCCAAGGACATCATCATCTCCGGCGGCGAGAACATCTCCACGGTGGAGGTGGAGCGCGCGATCGACTCGCATCCGGCGGTCCTGGAGGTCGCCGTCGTCGCGGTGCCGGACGAGAAGTGGGGCGAGCGCCCCAAGGCGTTCGTGGTGCTCCGCGACGGGCACGCCGCCACCGGGGCCGAGCTGATCGGGCACGTCAGGGAGAGCCTCGCCCGGTTCAAGGCGCCCGACTCGGTGGAGTTCGTGGCCGAGCTGCCGAAGACGTCCACCGGCAAGATCCAGAAGTTCCAGCTCCGGGAGAAGGAGTGGGCCGGCATGGGACGCCGCGTCCAGGGCTGACGGCGCCGCGCGCCGACGACGCGAGAACGCCCGCCGTACAGGGCGTCCCGTAGGTGAGGACCGGCCGTTCGGGGGAAGTGTTCCCTGGGCGGGGGCCGGGGTCCGGCCGCCGAGCGCGTGAGAAGGGAACGGGATGGCGCCCACCGGGAAGCCGACGGGAAACGTGCTGATCGTGGGGGCGGGCCCGACGGGTCTCCTGCTCGCGGGCGACCTGGCCGCGGCCGGGATCGGCTGCACGGTGCTGGAGCGCCGCGGCGAGGAGACGAGCAACCTGACGCGGGCGTTCGCCGTGCACGCCCGCACGCTGGAGATGCTGGACGCGCGGGGCGTGGCGAACGAGCTCACCTCGACGGGCCGGCGGGTGGGGGCGATCCAGCTGCTGGGGACCACGAGCCTCGACCTGTCGCGGCTGCCGGGCCGGTTCCCGTACGTGCTGGTCACGCCGCAGTACGAGACCGAGCGCGTGCTGAGGGAACGGGCGGTGGCCGAGGGCGCGGAGATCGTGCACGGCGCCGAGGTCGTGGGGCTGCACCAGGACGCGGCGGGCGTCGACGTCGAGGTGCGGATGCCCGGAGGCGGCACCGAGACCCGCCGCGCGTCCTACGTCGTCGGGGCCGACGGGGTCCGCAGCACGGTCCGGCGCCTGCTGGGCCTGCCGTTTCCCGGCCAGGCGGCCGTCCGGTCGGTGATGCTCGCCGACGTCCGGCTGGCCGACCCGCCCGCCGGCGTCCTGACGGTCAACGCGGTGGGCGACGCGTTCGCGTTCCTGGCGCCGTTCGGGGACGGCTGGTACCGGGCCATCGCCTGGAACCGGCGGCACCAGCCGCCCGACTCCGAGCCCGTCGACATGGCCGAGCTGCGCGAGGTGACGCGCCGCGCCCTCGGCACCGACCACGGCATGCACGACCCGCGCTGGACGTCCCGGTTCCACAGCGACGAGCGGCAGGTGCCCCAGTACCGGGTGGGCCGGGTGTTCCTCGCGGGCGACGCCGCGCACGTCCACTCGCCGGTCGGCGGGCAGGGCATGAACACCGGCATCCAGGACGCCGCGAACCTCGGCTGGAAGCTCGCTGCGCAGGTGCGCGGCTGGGCCCCGTCGTGGCTCCTCGACAGCTACCACGAGGAACGGCACCCGGTCGGGCGGCTCGTCGTGCGCGGCAGCGGCGCGGCACTGCGGGTCGTCCTCGCCGAGCCGCTCTGGGCGCGCCGGGCCCGCGGCGCCGCCGCCTGGGCGGCCACCCGCACCCCGCCGGTCGCGCGGCGGCTGGCGGGGGCCGTCTCCGGCATCGACATCGCCTATCCGGCGCCGCGCGGCTCCCACCGGCTGACCGGGCGGCGCGCACCGGACGTCCCGTTGGCGGGGAGCCCGGGACGGCTGTACGGGCTGCTCGGCGACGGCCGGTTCGTGCTGGTCGTCGCGGCGAACGATCCCGCGGTGACCTACCTGGCGGCCAAGCGGTGGGCGGGCCGCGTCCACTGCGTCCTCGCCGGCGGCGCGACCCGCACGACCGCGCTGGTGCGGCCGGACGGGTACATCGCGTGGGCGACCGACGAGACGGCGCCCGACCGGCGGGCCGCGGTGATCCGCGACGCCCTGAACCAGTGGTGCGGGCAGCCCGTGGACCGGCACGTCCACGGACCGCGGCCGGCGGGCGGCGTCCCCGGCGGCGACCTTCCCCGGGAGGAGCGGAGGACCTGACATGGCGGAGCACACGGAACCGGGCGAGGCGCGGGCGGACCGGGCGGGCGGTCGCAGCGTCGCCCGGAAACTGATCGCGTCGCACCTGGTGAGCGGCGAGATGACAGCCGGCCGCGAGATCGGCCTGCGCGTCGACCAGACCCTCACCCAGGACGCGACCGGCACGCTGGTCATGCTGGAGCTGGAGGCCCTCGACCTGGACCGGGTCCGCACGGACGTGTCCGTCCAGTACGTCGACCACAACCTGCTCCAGGCCGACGAGCGCAACATGGCCGACCACATCTTCCTGCGGTCGGCGTGCCGCCGGTACGGGCTCTGGTACTCCAAGGCCGGCAACGGCGTCTCGCACCCCACGCACATGCAGCGGTTCGGCGTGCCCGGCGCGACGATGGTCGGCTCCGACTCGCACACGTGCGCGGCCGGGTCGCTCGGCATGCTCGCGATCGGCGTCGGCGGCCTGGAGGTCGCGATGGCGATGGCGGGCGAGCCGCTGCACGTGACGATGCCGGAGATCTGGGGCGTGCGGCTGACCGGGGGGCTGCCGCCGTGGCTGAGCGCCAAGGACGTGATCCTGGAGATGCTGCGGCGGCACGGCGTGCGCGGCGGCGTCAACCGGATCATCGAATACCACGGCCCCGGCCTCGCGTCGCTGACCGCGATGGACCGGCACGTCATCGCCAACATGGGCGCCGAACTGGGCGCGACGACGACGGTGTTCCCGTCCGACGGGCGGGTCCTGGAGTTCCTGGTCGCCGAGGACCGCGAGGACGCCTTCACCGAGATCGTCGCCGACCCGGACGCGTCCTACGACGTCACCGACGAGATCGACCTGTCCGCCCTCGAACCGCTGATCGCGCGGCCCGGCTCGCCCGGCGACGTCGTGCCGGTGCGGGAGGTGGCGGGGGAGGAGGTCCACCAGGTGGTCGTCGGGTCGTCCGCGAACCCGGGGCTGCGCGACTTCGCGTCCGTGGCGGCGATCGTCAAGGGCCGCCAGGTGCCGCCGCAGGTGTCGCTGGACGTCAACCCGACCTCCCGGCAGATCCTGGTCGACCTGACCCGGATGGGCGCGACCGCCGACCTCGTCCAGGCCGGGGCCCGCATCCACCAGGCGGGGTGCCTCGGCTGCATCGGCATGGGGCAGGCGCCCGCGATCGGCCGCAACAGCCTGCGGACGTTCCCGCGCAACTTCCCCGGCCGGTCCGGCACCAGGGGCGACCTGGTCTGGCTCTGCTCGCCCGAGACCGCCGCGGCCGCCGCGCTCACCGGCCGGATCACCGACCCCCGCGACCTCGGCACCGACCCGCCCGCCGTCCGGCTGCCGCGGCGGTCCAGCGTCAACCGCGACATGCTCGAAGCGCCGCCCCCCGCGGACGCGGCGCCCCGCCCCGAGCTGGAGAAGGCACCGAGCATCGGTGTGCTGCCCGAACTCGACCCGCTCCCGGAGGAGCTGGAGATCCCCGTCGTCATCAAGGTCGGCGACGACGTGTCCACCGACGAGATCCTCCAGGCGGGCGCGCGGGCCCTGCCGTTCCGCAGCGACATCGCCAGGCTCGCCGACTTCGCGTTCACCCGCATCGACGAGGACTACCCGCGGCGGGCGCGGGAGGCCGGGCCGCACGCCGTTGTAGGCGGCCGCAACTACGGCCAGGGATCCTCGCGCGAGCACGCCGCGATCGCACCCCGCCACCTTGGGCTCCGCCTTGTCCTGGCCCGCGGGTACGCGCGCATCCACTGGCAGAACCTCGTCAACTTCGGGATCCTGCCCCTCGAATTCGCGGAGGGGGGCGACTACGACCGGGTCGGGCAGGGCGACGTGCTGCGCATCGGGGGCGTCCGCGACGCGTTGAAGGCAGGGAACGAGGTCGAGGTCCGCAACGTGACCAAGGGCGAGACGTACCGCGCGCTCCACCGCCTGTCGCAGCGGCAGCGGGATCTGGTCGCCGCCGGCGGCCAGATCCCGCTGCTCCGCGAACGAGCCCTGAACGAGCGGTGACGCTCTCCGGGGGTCGTCGGGGAACTGCTCAGTAGCGGCGTTCCTCGCGGCCGTAGCCGAGTTCCTCGGCCACGTCGGCGACGTTCTCGTACTCGCGCTTGGGCAGCGTCCGCAGCGCCTCGACGGTGGTGTCGGGGGCGCCGCCCTCGGCGGCGTGCCGGATCAGCTCGTTCGGCCGCGCCGGGTACCGCACGCCCGTCAGCATCCGGGCGAGGGCGCTGCGTCCCTCGACGTCCTGCGCGGTCATTCCGGGCGGGGAGCCCTCCCGGTCCGCGGCCGGCTGCGCGGCCGGGTCGTCGGGGTCGTCGTTGGAGAAGGGCTCGGTCTCCTTGAACTCCTCGGCGTGGGTGGGATGACCGCCGCTGACCATGCCCTGCGTCTCGCGCTCGATCTGCTCGTCCAGCTTCGCGCCGTGCTTGTCGCTCTTGTCTGGCATCGTTCGTTCGTCCTCCCTGCGCGCCTACCGGACGGATCGTTCCCGGGCGCACGTGCCCAAACATGCGGCCGATCTTGCGGCGGGTCATGTGGCGGGGGATGGTACGGTGTGGCGCATGCTGCCGCGGGAGGGCGTGAACGCCGTCAGGGTCGTGGTCTCCCTGCTGGTCGCCGGGGAGTACGCGGAACTGGAGACGCTGACCGAGGGGCGCCGGCTCAGCGCGGCCGACCTGGCCGGGGCGATCGAGGGCCGCGGGCTCGACCTGATCAGCCCGCCGGAGGACGCCTTCGACGCGGTCGGCGCGACCGGCGTCGAAGGCGCCCCCGGCGGGCGGCCCCGCTTCCGCGTGGCGTTCCCGCTGTGGACGGCGCAGGAGGGCCGCTCCGCCCTGAACCTGTACCTCACCCTGACCGAGGTCATGGACGGCGTGTGGACGGTGGAACTCGACCGGATCGGCGCCCCCGCGAACGGCGCTCCCTGAGAACGGGCCCCCTTAGGGCTGCGACAGCCGCATCATCCGCAGGACCCGGCGCACCAGCGACTTCTGCTCGGCCGCGACCGGGGTGTCCGCCTCCGGCCCCGCGTCGCCGGCGGCGGGTCCGCCCGCCGGGCCGGCGGGCGACCGCTGCGGCTCGTCGGCCAGCTCGTAGGTGACCGGCAGCGACCGCAGGCCGCGCATCATGGGCGACGACCGCCACGGAAGCTGGTCGGCGGGCAGCGCGAGCCGCAGCCCGGAGAACCGCTCGAACAGCCGCTCCACCGCGATCGTGGTGATGGTCGTGGCGAGATCGCGGCCGAGGCAAGCGTGCGGCCCCGCGCCCCACGCCAGGTGCGCGCGGGAGCTGTAGATGGAGTCGGGCGTCATGGTGCCGGTGAACGCGGGGTCCAGGTGGGCCGCCGCGGGCGACAGCATCACCGGGTCCCCGGCGGCGATCAGGAACCGGCCGACGCGCACGTCCGTCTTCGGCCACCGGAACGTCAGGTTGGCCATGGGCGGGCTGGTGATCGCGGCGCGGTTGACCGCCTCCGGCAGCATCCCGGCGGAGATGCTGTCGCGCACCCCGGTGTCCCCGGCGATCACCTCGGCGATCGTGTTGCAGACCAGCGTCCCGGTGTAGTCGCCGACCAGCCCGATGAGCATGGTCATCTCGCGGGTGAGCTCGTCGACGGTCAGGTCGGGCACCGCGGCGATCATGTAGGACGGCAGGTCCTCGCCGGGGGCGGTCAGCTTGGCCTGGCAGATGGCGGCGACCTCGGCGGTCAGCCGCCCGGCCGCCTCGGCGGCGTCCGGCCCGGCGTCCAGCATCCGCCACATGTCCATGATGATGTCGTCGCCGCGGCCGGGCTCGGCGCCGAGCAGCCGGCCCACGATCATCAGCGGCAGCGGCCGGGCGTACTGCGCCGACAGGTCGGTCCACCCGGTCCGGCCGCCGTTCTCCGACAGCACGGTGATCAGCTCGTCGGCGTACCGCCGGATGGCCCGCTCCAGCTCCTTCGCCTGCGTGCGCGTGCGGTCCTGGAAGGGGCGCAGTCCCTCGCTCCAGGCGCCGCGGAGCCGGGTGAGGTCGGGGCCGTCGCGGAACACCGAGTTGTCGATCTCGAAGGCCGGGAGCAGCGGCCAGTCGGCGGGGACGCGGCCCTCCCGGCGCGCCCGCCAGGAGTCGAGACGCTTGCTCCAGATGCCCCGCGTGTCGCGCAGGATGTCGAGGGTCTGCGGGTAGCCGATCACGAGCCACGCCGGCACGCCGAGGACGTCCACCGGGGCGACCGGTCCGTACTCGGCGCGGAGGCGCTCGTAGAAGAGGGCGGGGCGGGACTCGTAGTCCCGGTTGACCAGCGGCTGGACGGCGAGCGACTCCAGCGGCGGATGTGCGGGCGCGGTCTCTGCGTGCGACGTCTGGGGCTCCACCCGCACAAACTTAGGAGAGATCCTTCCGTAGTGACCGGTCGATGACGAAATATCCCCTGGCTGATCTTCCGGCGGGGGTCAGCATGGCCGGTCGCCGCGGCTTATGTGAGGCTGGGGGTGTCCCTACAAGAGCTGGAGGTCCGCATGGCCGACTCGCCAGGAGCGCCGGAGGACGGCGAGGACGATGTGAAGCGCAGGTTCCGGGAGGCCCTGGAGCGCAAGCGCGGCGCGGGGGGCAAGAACGCCGGCTCGGCGGGCAGGAACGGCCCCAAGGTGCGCGGCACGCATGACCGTGCCGACCATCAGCGGCAGTTCCGCCGCAAGAGCGGCTGACGGGGCCGCCCGGCCAGCGACCCCCGCGCGGATGCGCGGGGGTCGACCCGTATCTGCCTGAGGCCGCCCGGCGGGTGTGCTTCTGTCAGCCCTGGTACAGCTTCTTCGCGTAGTTGTCCTCGGAGTAGTACCGCTCCAGTTCCTCCACGCTCTCCTTCGCGTACCGCAGGTCGGCGACGATGCGGGCGTGCGAAGGAAGCGCGTCCGGCTCCCACGTGCCGGGCTTCCACAGCTTGGAGCGCATGAGCGCCTTCGCGCAGTGGAAGAAGATCTGCTCGATCTCCACGACCAGCGCGAGCGACGGGCGGTGCCCGTTGACGACCATCTCGTCGAAGAACGGCGCGTCGCGGACGAGGCTCGCCCGGCCGTTGACGCGCAGCGTCTCGCCGCGGCCGGGGACGAGGAAGATCAGCCCCGCGTGCGGGTTGCCCAGGACGTTCAGGTAGCCGTCGGCGCGGCGGTTGCCGGGCCGTTCCGGGACGGCGATCGTCGTGTCGTCGATGACGTGCACGAACCCGGGCGGGTCGCCCTTGGGGGAGACGTCGCAGTTGCCGTCCGCGTCACTGGTGGCGATCAGGCAGAACGGCGAGCGGGCGAGCCAGTCGCGGTCCCGCGCGTGCAGCCTCACCCGCTCTTTGGCGACCGCCCGCGGCATCGGCGCGCCGAGGATCTCGCGCAGCTCCTCGGGGGAGGTGATCGTCGCGGACTCGGGGACGAGCGTCATCGCCGCTCCTTCCGGGAGGGAACCGGAGGATCAGCCTAACCGGCGGCATCTCACCCGTCGGCCGCGCCCCGGGGCACGCCCGGTTCGGGCGCCGATGACCGCGCCGCGGCCTCTCCGCGAGGCCGCGGCACGGTCACGGGCCGCCGCGCCGGACGCCCGGTCCGCCATGCGCACGGCTGACCGCGGGCACGGGGCGGACGCCCATGGGGAAGGGGCGGCGTTTCTCAGGAGGAGTACTCGTCGTCGTACTCGTCGGGGTAGGGCAGCCTGCTGCCCGCCGGCATGCCGCCCGAGCCGCGGCCCTTCGGCTCCTCCCAATCCTCCTGCCGGCCGAGGGCCGTCAGGTCCAGGAAGTAGTAGGCGCCGCCGACCTGCTCCGCGCCGCGGGCGAACATCGAGTAGGTGTGGTAGACGGTGTCGCCGTCCCGCAGGAAGCAGCTCGTGCCGGGCAGCTCCATCGGGCGGTCGCCCTCCGGCGGCAGGGGCCGGTAGTTGTACTCCTCCGGTGCCACGGACCCGTCGATCGTGACGTGGTAGTCGTAGTTGAAGTCGCTGCCGTACGAGGAGTACCAGGGGAACACCCAGCCCATCTCCGCCTTGAACGGCGCAATCTTCGTGTACGGGGCCCGCGAGACCGCCACGTAGGTGGTGTCGCGCTCGTTCAGGTGCCGCAGATGGCCGACCGAGATCTCGGCGAGTCCCGACGAGCAGCTCCGGCAGGCGCGGTCCCATTCGGGGTCCCACATCGTGTGCCCCATGATGAGCTGGCGGCGGCCGTGGAACAGGTCGAGCAGGCTCGCCTTGCCGTCCGGGCCCTCGAAGACGTAGTCCTTCTCGACCCGCACCATCGGCAGGCGGCGCCGCTCAGTGTTCAGCGCGTCGCGTGCGCGGGTGAGCTCCTTCTCCTTGGCGAGCAGCCTTTTGCGTGCGGCCGTCCACTCTTCGCGAGAGACGACTTCGGGGAGCGCCATCGGTATGTCCTCCGTCCGAATCGGTCCATCGGTGGTTCATCCGATGCAGACCCGCGGGGCCGCGGAAACTCATCGCTCCCGCCGTCCCCGTTCCGGACGGGGCGGTCAGCGCCGCACGGCGTAGCGGCGGACTCCCGACTCGTCGTGGGCGTCCAGGACGCCCCTGTCGGCCAGGACGTCCAGGTGGGCCTCGATCTCCAGGACGGCCAGCATGCGGCTGAAGGCGTCCAGGTCTTCCAGGGTGCGCCTCCTGCGCGTCCACGGCAGCGCGGCGGCGACCTCGAAGGCCGTCGTGTGCCCCGCCCGGACCTCCGCGGCGGCGGCGTCGAGCCGCTCGGCGTGGTGCTCCAGCAGCTGGTCGACCCGGGTGTGCACGCTCGGCGTCACCGGGCCGTGCGCGGGCAGCAGCAGCGTGTCGGGCATGTCCCGGACGAGCCGCAGCGACTCCAGGTAGCTGCGCAGCGGCTTGCGCTCGGGCTCGGTCTCCAGCCCGATCGACGGGGTGATGTGCGGCAGGACGTGGTCGCCGGCGAACAGCAGTCCCGCGGCGGCGTCCCGCAGCACGACGTGGCCGCGCGTGTGGCCCGGTGTGGCGAAGACGTCCAGCCCGCGGCCGGTGAGGCCGATGCGCTCCCCGTCGTCCAGCCACCCGTCGGGGCGGGTGTGCGGGATGTCCCGTTCGGACCTGTCCATCGGCAGGTTCGCGATCTCGTCGGCGAGGCCGGGCGCGCCGCAGCGGCGCAGCATCTCCACCTGCCGGGGGTGCAGGCCCCGGCTCACGTCGAACGCCTCGATCGAGGCCTGCTCGCCGCGCCCGATCCGCACCCGCGTCCCGAACGACTCGCGCAGCGCGAGGGCCTGCGAGTAGTGGTCCCAGTGCGCGTGCGTGACGAGGAATTGCGCGACGTCGTCCAGCCCGTGGCCGATCGTGCGGAGGCCGCGCTCCAGAGTCGTCCGCGTGTCGTCCATCGCCCAGCCGGAGTCCACGACGACGAGTCCGGCGGAGTCCTCGATGACGTAGACGTTGACCGCGTGCAGCGACGGGATCGGCAGCGGCAGCGGGATGCGGTGCACCCCCGGCGCCACGGGATGCGCGCCCGGTTCCGTCCAGTCGGTCTGCTGTTGCACGGCCGGTGCCGTCACCGCGCGCCCCCCTGTCGTCATCTCGCCGTCGCCGTCTCGGCCGCCGTCCCGGCGATTCTGGAATCTCGTTCCAATCGAACGTACTCGATGCCGGTGGTCCCCCTGGCATCTGGGGTGGCGGTCAGCCGTGCCGTGCGTCACGGTCGGCGGCGCGGCGGGCCTCCCGCGCGGCCTCGCGGGCTTCCCGCGCCTCCTCCTCGGCCCGGGCGCGGTGCTGCGCGGCGCGCTCGGCCCGGCGCACCGCCGCGTCGCGTCCGGCGATCGCCCGGTCCAGCTCGTGGCGCAGCCGCCCGACCTCGGCGGACGCCTCCTCGGCCTCCCGGCTCGCCGCCTCGGCCCGCTCCCGCCGCTCGGCGAGCCTGCGGTCCGCGGCCTCGGCGCGCCTGCGCAGCGTCTCCGCCCGCCGCGCCCGCGCCGCGCTCGTCCGCGTGACGTTCGACCGGCCCCGCCCCTTCGCCTTGACCGGCTCCTCCGCCTCGGCGGGCTCCATTGCCGGCTTCTCCCGGGCGGGCGCCTTGGCGGGCGGCTTCTCCTCGGCCTTCTTCTCCTCGGCCTTGGGCTTGGCGCCCTCCTGGCCGTTCTGGGGCGCCATGGGGAACCCGGCGGGGACGAAGCCCGTGTGGCTGCGCGGCTGGGAGAGGCGTCCCGCACGGACCCCGTCGGCGATGTCCGCGTCCACGGTGGCGGCCTGGAGCGTGTCCTCCACCTCGCGGAGGGCCTGCTCGCGCAGCGGGCCGCCCGCCTCGGCGGCGAGATCCGCCGCCGTTCGCACCAGCGAGCCCACGAGCCGCGCGCGCCGCTGCTCCAGGTCCCCGAGCCCGCCGCCGGAGCCCCAGGCCGCGCGGATCTCGGCACCGACGTCCAGCAGGCGCTCCAGGTCCTCCGCGGCCGAGCGGGCGAGGAGGTTCACCGCCCACGCCGACAGCGTCGGGCGGCGCAGCTCCCCGATCCGCTTGGCGAGGGCCCGGTCGCCCGCGTCCTTCGCCTCCTGGGCCAGCCGCTTCCTCGTCGCCACGAACCCGGACGGCGGGACGCCGTACAGCTCGCCGGCCGCGCTGGAGAAGTCCACGCCTGATCCCTACCCACCTGATCCGCCCGCCCGCGCCCGGGGTTTCAGCGGGTGTCGAGGAACCGGTCCAGCACCCGGGTGCCGAAGGCGAGCCCGTCGAGCGGCACCCGCTCGTCCACGCCGTGGAACATGCCGAGGTAGTCCAGGCCCGGCCCGAGGCGCAGGGGGGCGAAGCCGTAGCTCGCGATGCCGATCCGGTGGAACGCCTTCGCGTCGGTGCCGCCCGCCATGACGTACGGGACGGGGCGGGCGGCCGGGTCCTCGGCGCGGAGCGCGTCCGCCAGCGCGGCGAACGTCGGCCCGGCCGGGTCGGCGGCCGGCGCCTCCTCGTGGTTGAGGAACGCGCGGGCGACCTTCGGGCCGAGCAGCCGGTCGACGGTGGCGAGGAACTCGTCGCCGGTCCCCGGCAGGTAGCGCCCGTCGACCTGCGCGGTCGCCGTGCCCGGCACGACGTTCACCTTGTAGCCGGCGTCGAGGCGGGTCGGGTTGGCCGAGTTGCGGATCGTCCCGGCGAACAGGCGGCCGGCCGCTCCGAGGCGCACCGCCTCCTCGTCCAGCCGGTCGTGGTCGACGGCGGTGCCGAGCGCGTCCGCGAGGCCGTCCAGCAGCGCCCGGACGCCGGGGGTCAGCCGGACGGGCCACTCGTGGGCGGCCAGCCGGGACACGGCGTGCGCGATCTCGGCGACGGCGTTGTCGGGCGCGGGCTTGGACCCGTGCCCGGCGGTGCCGCGCGCCGTGAGCCGCATCCACGCCGTGCCGCGCTCCCCGGTCGCGATGGGGTAGACGCGCGCGGCGCCCGCGTCCACGCTGAAGCCGCCGGACTCGCTGATCGCCTCGGCGCACCCGTCGAAGAATCCGCGGTGCTCGCGCGCGACGTACCGGGAGCCGTGCTCGCCGGTGCACTCCTCGTCGGCCAGGAACGCCAGGACGAGGTCGCCGCGCGTCCGCCGCCCCTCGCGCAGCCGCCGCCGGACGACGGCGAGGGTCATCGCGAGGCTGCCCTTCATGTCGATGGCGCCGCGTCCCCACACGCATCCGTCGCGGACCTCGCCCGAGAAAGGGGGAACGGTCCACTCCGCCGGGTCGGCGGGCACCACGTCCAGGTGGCCGTGGACCAGGAACGCGGGATGGCCGGGATCGGCGCCGGGGACGCGGGCCAGGACGCTCGCGCGGCCGGGCGCGGACTCCACGATCTTCGCCTCGGCGCCCGCCTCGTCCAGGAGCGCGGCGACGTGCTCGGCGGCCGGCCGTTCCGGACGTGCCACGCCCTCGCCCCGGTTGGTGGTGTCGAAGCGGATCAGGTCGGCGCAGATCGCCGCCGCGTCGGCCGCGGCCCCGCCGTCGTCACCGCCGCCCCGGTCGTCGCGCACCTTCACCCCCGGACGCCGCTCCTGCAACGCGACCTCATTCTTCCCCCACGCCCGCCCCTGTCAATGATGATCAAGATGTCTCGATCCGGTCTCGACTCCGTGAGCCCCGTATCCAAAGCGTCACCGAGAGTACGACCCTGCGAGCAATCTAGGTGCGGCGGGTGGCCAAGCACCCGCGGCGCGAGGCAGCGACGGGTGGGAGGACGATGCGAAGCCAGAGGGGTGCCGTAAGGGGTGTGCGCGCAAGGGGTGTGTCCGGGCGGGCGAGGGGGATGGCCGCGGTGGTGCTGGCGGCCTCGCTCGGGCTGTCCGCCTGCGGCGGCGGCGGTGACGCCGGCGCGAGTGACGGCACGTTCACCGCGGGCCATTCCGAACCCGACCACCTGATGCCCGCCAACACGACCAGCAGCTATTCCTTCGACGTGATCAGCGAGCTCTTCGACAACCTGATGACGCTGGACCGCGAGGGCCGGGCCGTCCCGCTCGCCGCCGAATCGGTCGCCTCGGACGACCAGAAGGTCTGGACGATCAAGGTCAAGCCGGGCCAGAAGTTCCACAACGACGAGGCCGTGACCGCGCAGAGCTTCGCCGACGCGTGGAACCACGCCGCCTACGGGCCGAACGGCATGGGCGCCAACGACTACTTCTCCCACATCGAGGGGTACGGGGCGATGAACCCCGAGGACGAGAACGCCGAACCGGAGGCCGACACGCTGTCCGGGGTCGAGGTCGTCGACGAGAACACCCTCGAGGTCACGCTCAACCACCCGTTCAGCCAGTTCCCGCTGCTGCTCACCTACCCGGCGTACGCGCCGATGCCGAAGGCCGGGCTCAAGGACCCCAAGGCGTTCGACGAGCGCCCGATCGGCAACGGCCCGTACATGATGGACGGGGAGTGGGAGCGCAACAAGCAGATCAAGCTCGTCGCGTTCCCCGGCTACACCGGGCCGCGCAAGCCCAAGAACAAGGGCGTCACCTGGAAGAGCTACTCCAGCGCCGACACCGCCTACACCGACCTGCGTGCGGGCAGCCTCGACGTGCTCCAGACCATCCCGTCAGGAAAGGTGCCCGAGGCCGAGAAGGTGTTCGGCGACCGGTTCATCACCGGCGAGATGGGCACGATCGACTACCTCGGCTTCCCCCTGTTCGACAAGCGCTTCGCCGAGCCGGACCTGCGCAGGGCCATCTCGATGGTCATCGACAGGGAGGGCATCAACAAGGCGGTCTACAACGGCGCCTACTTCCCGGCCGACTCGCTGCTGCCGTCGATCATCCCCGGCCACCGCGACAACGCCTGCGGCGAGTTGTGCACCTACGACCCGGCCAAGGCGAAGGAGCTGTTCGACAAGGCCGGCGGGTTCGAGGGGACGCTGGAGCTGTACTTCTCCAACGCGCAGCCGACCTACGCGCAATGGATGCGGATCGTCGCGAACTCCCTGCGCGACAACCTCGGCATCCAGGAGATCGAGTTCCGGCAGGTCCCCGCGTCCGACTACTTCTCCATGCTGCGCGCCCGCGAGGAGAAGGGCCCGTACCGGCAGAACTGGGAGGCCGACTACCCGAGCCCGCAGAACTACCTCGAGAACATGTGGGGCTCGGACAACAACCGCATGGGCTGGAAGAGCGAGGAGTTCGACGAGCTCATCGCCGAGGCGAACCGCACGGCGGACCAGCAGAAGGCCATCGGGCTCTACAACCGGGCGGAGGACATCGCCATCGAGGAGATGCCGATGATCCCGCTGTGGACGTGGGCCCGCCAGGGAGGGCACTCCGACAACGTCGGCAACGTCACCGTCACGCCGTACGCGACGGGTCTGCTCGCCCACGAAGTGACGGTGAAGTAGCCCCCGATGTGGCGTTACGTCGTCCGGCGGCTCCTCCAGGCGGTCCCGGTCTTCTTCGGCACCACGCTCCTCATCTACGCGATGGTGTTCGCGCTGCCGGGAGACCCGATCCAGGCGCTCGCCGGGGACAAGCCGGTCCCGGAGAACGTCCTGCGGACGCTCCGGGACCGGTACAACCTGAACGATCCGCTGCTGGTGCAGTACGCGAAGTACATGTGGGGCCTCGCCCAGGGCGACCTGGGCGAGAACTACACCGGCCAGAGCGTGTCGGAGATGCTCGGCGGGCGCTGGGCGGTGACCGCGCGGCTCGCGCTCACCGCCTGGCTCTTCGAGCTGGTCATCGGGATCGCGCTCGGCGTGTGGGCGGGCCTGCGGCGCGGCAGGCTCGCCGACACCCTCGTCCTCGGCGGGACGACCCTGGTGATCGCGGTGCCGGTGTTCGTCCTCGGCTACATCGCGCAGATCGTGTTCGGGCTGCACTGGCAGATCTTCCCGACGGCCGGGACCGAGGACGGGTGGCCGATGAGCTACCTGCTGCCCGGCATCGTGCTCGGCTCGCTCGGCCTGTCGTACGTGGCGCGGCTGACCCGCACGAGCCTGGCGGAGAACCTCCGGGCCGACTACGTCCGGACCGCGCGGGCGAAGGGGCTGTCGAAGGCGCGGGTCATCGGCCGGCACACGCTGCGCAACTCGCTGATCCCCGTGGTGACCTACCTCGGCGTCGACTTCGGGAACCTGATGGGCGGCGCGATCGTGACCGAGGGGATCTTCAACCTGCCGGGCGTCGGGCAGCAGGTGTTCCAGTCGATCCAGCTCAAGGAGGGGCCGGTCGTGGTCGGCGCGGTCACCGTGCTGGTGCTGATCTTCCTGCTGGTCAACCTGGTCGTGGACCTGCTGTACGGGGTCCTGGACCCGCGGATCAGGTACGAGTAGGGGGCCGGGGATGACGACGAAGGAGGCGCAGGCCGAGGTCACCGCGGCGGCGGGCGGCGAGGTCGGCCGGGCGTCGCTGTGGGGCGACGCGTGGCGCGACCTGCGGCGCCGCTGGATCTTCTGGGCCTCGGTGGCGGTCCTGGCCGTGGTCGCGGTGATGGCCACCCGTCCGGGCCTGTTCACCGGCACCGCGGCCAACGAGGGGTGCGACCCGAACCTGTCCAAGCTCGGCCCGTCCGGCGAGCACTGGTTCGGCACCGACCTCGCCGGCTGCGACTACTACGCGCACGTGGTGCACGGCGCCCGGCCCACGCTGCTCATCGGCGTCGCGGTGACGCTGTTCGCGCTGCTGATCGCGGTGGTGTTCGGGATGCTGTCGGGCTACTACGGCGGCGTCCTCGACGCGCTGGTCTCCCGGCTGACCGACGTGTTCTTCGGGCTGCCGTTCGTGCTGGGCGGCACGGTGATCCTCGTCGCGTTCCCCGGGCACGGCATCGGCGCGATGACGCTGGTGCTGGTGCTGCTCGGCTGGACGACGATGATCCGCATCATGCGGGGGCAGGTCATCTCCGTCCGCGACGCCGACTACGTGCAGGCCGCGCGGCTGCTCGGCGCGTCCGACCGCCGGGTCATGGCCCGGCACATCCTGCCGAACGCGATCGCCCCGGTGATCGTGGTCGCCACCCTCAACGTCGGCAACGTCATCGTGGGGGAGGCGACGCTGGACTTCCTCGGCGTCGGCCTGCAGTACCCGCAGGTCTCCTGGGGCCTCCAGCTCGGCCAGGCCAAGGACGCCTTCATGGTCCACCCGCATCTGCTGATCTTCCCCGCGGCGTTCCTGTCGGCCACGGTGCTGAGCTTCCTGCTGCTCGGCGACGCCGTCCGCGACGCCCTCGACCCGAAGCTGCGGTGAGCGATGACCGGAGAACGTGACACGGCCGCGGGCCTGGCGGCCGAGGCGGTCCCGGCGCCGCGCCCGGCGGAGCCGCTGCTGGCCGTCGACGACCTGCACGTCCGCTTCCGGGTGCGCGGCCGGGACGTGCACGCCGTGAACGGGCTGTCCTACACCCTCGCGGAGGGGGAGACGGTCGCGGTCCTCGGCGAGTCGGGGTCCGGCAAGAGCGTCGCGGCGCAGGCCGTCATGGGCATCCTCGACGTCCCGCCCGCCCGGATCGAGCGGGGCTCGGTGCGGCTGCGCGGCGAGGAGCTGCTGGGACTGCCGGAGCGGCGCCGCCGCGAGTACCGCGGCGAGCGCATCTCGATGATCTTCCAGGACGCGCTGACCGCGCTGAACCCGGTGTTCACCGTCGGCGACCAGATCCGCGAGATGTACCGGGTGCACCGCGGGCTCGGCCGCCGCGAGGCCCGGGACCGGGCGGTCGAACTGATGGAGCGGGTGCGGATCCCGTCGGCGGCGCGGCGGTTCGGCGACCACCCGCACCAGTTCTCCGGCGGCATGCGGCAGCGGGCCATGATCGCGATGGCGCTGGCGCTGGAGCCGGACGTCCTGATCGCCGACGAGCCCACCACCGCCCTCGACGTGACCGTCCAGGCGCAGATCATGCGCCTGCTCGCCGGGCTCCAGGAGGAACTGGGCATGGGCATGGTCCTGATCACCCACGACCTCGGCGTCGTCGCCGGCGTCGCCGACCGGATCGTCGTCATGTACGCCGGGTCGGTCGCCGAGCAGGCGCCCGCCCGGGAGCTGTACGCGCGGCCCGCCCACCCCTACACGCGCGGGCTGCTGACGTCGGTGCCGCGGCTCGACCGGCGCGGCGGGCCGCTCGTCCCGATCAAGGGGGCGCCGCCGGACCCGGCCGCGCTGCCGCCCGGCTGCCCGTTCCGGCCGCGCTGCCCGCGCGCGGAGGCGGTCTGCGCGGCGGAGACGCCGCCGCTCGCCACCGTCGCGCCCGGCCACGCCGCCGCCTGCCACTTCGCCGAGGAGGTGCACGGTGCCTGATCCGGCAGAGGCCCCGATCCTGCGGGTGGAGGGGCTCGTCAAGCACTACCCGGTGACCCGCGGGATCGTGCTGAAACGCACGGTCGGCCAGGTCAAGGCCGTGGACGGCGTCGACCTTGAGCTGCGCCGGGGCGAGACCCTCGGCGTCGTCGGCGAGTCCGGCTGCGGGAAGTCGACGCTGGCGCGGCTGCTGCTCGCCGCGGAACGCCCCACGGCCGGGACGGTCCGCTTCGACGGCCGCGACGTGTTCGCGCTGCCGAAACCCGAGCTGCGGGCGCTGCGCCGCCGCATCCAGATCGTCCTGCAGGACCCCTACTCGTCGCTCAACCCGCGGATGACGGTCGGGGACATCGTGGGCGAGCCGTTCGCGATCCACCCGGAGGTCGCGCCGAAGCGCGAGCGGCGCGCGCGGGTGCGGGAGCTGCTGGAGTTCGTCGGCCTGGACCCCGGCCACGTCGACCGGTACCCGCACCAGTTCTCCGGCGGGCAGCGCCAGCGCGTCGGGATCGCCCGCGCCCTGGCGCTGCGCCCCGACGTGCTCGTGTGCGACGAGCCCGTATCGGCGCTCGACGTCTCCGTCCAGGCGCAGGTGATGAACCTGCTCGCCGACCTCCGGCGGGAGCTGGGCCTGGCGCAGGTGTTCATCGCGCACGACCTCGCCGCCGTCCGGCACATCTCCGACCGCGTCGCCGTCATGTACCTGGGCAAGGTCGTAGAGACGGGCGACGAGACCGAGATCTACGAGCACCCGACCCACCCGTACACGCAGGCGCTGCTGTCGGCCGTGCCCGTGCCCGACCCGGACGCGCCCGGCTGGACGGGCCAGATCCGGCTGGAGGGGGAGCCGCCGTCGCCGCTCGACCCGCCGTCCGGCTGCCGGTTCCGGACCCGCTGCTGGAAGGCCCGGGACGTGTGCGCCGAGCAGGAGCCCCGGCTGGAGGAGCGGGACGGTTCCGCGCACCCCAGCGCCTGCCACTTCGCGGGCGAGGACGCCCTCACCGAGCGGACCTGACGTTCGGCGGGCACTCCGCAGGGGGTTCCGTAGGGTGGGGCCATGGCGCGTAAGGGCAGGCGTGAACCCCGGCCGAACGTCTACCGGGTCGACGGCGGGGAGGCCGAGCTCCTCCGCGACGCCGACCGCGACGGCGGCTGGATGCTGCTCGTCGGCGGCGTGCCCCAGTCGTACGTGAACCTGTCCGACCCGACCTACCTCGACTTCGAGTACATGCGGCTCATGGGCGACGTGGTCGACGCCCTCGGGGTGGACGGCGAGGCGTTCGACGCCGTCCACATCGGCGGCGCCGGCTGCACGCTGCCCCGCTACATCGCCGCGACCAGGCCGGGGTCCCGGCAGATCGTCCTGGAGCCGGACGCGGAACTGGTGCGCCTCGTCCGCGAGCAGCTGCCCGTCAAGGGCATCCCGGGCCTGCGGATCCGGATCACCGACGGCCGCTCGGGCATCGCCGCGCTCGCCGACGACTCCGACGACCTCGTCGTGATGGACGCGTTCGCCGAGGCGTCCATGCCCGCCGAGCTCGCGACCCGCGAGTTCGTGCTGGACGCCGCGCGGGTGCTGCGGCCCGGCGGCGTCTACATGGCCAACGTCGCCGACGGCTTCCGGCTGCCCTTCGCCCGCAGGGTCGCCGCCACGGTGCGTTCGGTGTTCGAGCACGCGCTGCTCATGGCCGACCCGGGCGTGCTGCGGGGCCGCCGGTTCGGCAACCTCATCGTGGCGGGGTCCCCGGAGCCGCTGCCGGTGGCGGAGCTGACCCGCCGCGCGGCGGGCGGCATCGCGCGGGCCCGGCTGCTGGAGGGCGGCGACCTCGCCGCCTTCTGCGGGGGCGCGGCGCCGCTGCGCGACGGCGAGGAGATCGTCGCCCCCGTCCCGCCGCCACAGGTCTTCGGCGATTCCTGACCGGAGAGTTCCCGTGGACGAGCGATTTCCGGATGACCGCCAGGCCGGAACGCGAGCGACGGAATTCCCGGACGGTTTCCCCTGCCGTATCGGCCGCACGCGGGCCCGCGATGTCCCATAATCGAGCGATGGAGTCGTCCACCCGAATTCTGATTCTCGGCATGGATTCGTCGGGGAAAATACTCCAGTTCGACCGTAACGCCGCCGCAGTTCTCGCCCCGAACGGCGACGACCTGCGCGGTGCCGACCTGGACGAGGTGATCCCCGGCGCGCGGGATCCGCTGCTGGAGGCCATCAAGGCCGGCCGGGAGCGGACCGCGATGCTCGCCGTGGACAACCCCGAGGGCGGCATGCTCGACGCCGTCGTCACCGTCCACCCGATGAACGGCGGCGAGCCCGACGTCGTCGCCCTCGCCGTCGTCCGGGTGCCGGTGCCGCTCGCCGACCGGTTCGTCGACCCGGCCGTGATCCGCCGGGCCCTGCTGGACGACGCGCTCCCGCGGATCGGCTCCACCCTCGACCTGGAGATGCTGGCGCGCGGCCTGATGGACGTGCTCGTCCCGCACTTCTGCAACTCCGGCGCCCTGCTCCTGCTGGAGCGGCACATCGACGCCGACGAGCCGCCGGACGGCCCCGACGGCCCGCAGATGCGCCGGATGGCGATCGGGTTCGACGACGACGACCCGGCCTGGGACGCGACGTTCCCCACCGGCGAGTCCCTCGTCTACCCGGAGGGCACCCCGCACGCGCTGTGCATGGGGTCCGGCGAGCCCGTACTGCGCTCCCTCGGCCGCGACGGCGCCGCCCACCTCGCGGCGGCCTGGCGCCGGCCGCCGGTCGCGGACCTGCTCAAGGGCGCCTCCATGCTGCTGCTGCCGATCACGTCGGCGGCGGGGGTCCTCGGCTTTTTCACCTGCACCCGCAACGCCGCGCACCGCCCGTTCGACGCCTACGACGTCGAGATCGGGATGGACTTCGCCAACCGGGCGTCCATCTTCATCGAGAGCGCGCGGCAGTACTCGCGGGAGCGCGCCACCGCCCTCACCCTGCAGCGCAGCCTGCTGCCGACCGGGCTGTCCGCGCCGTCCCCGGTCGAGGTGCACCACCGCTACCTGCCGGGCAGCCGGCTGATCGAGGTGGGCGGCGACTGGTACGAGTCGATCGCGCTGCCGGGCGCGCGGGTCGCGCTGGTGGTCGGGGACGTCGCCGGGCACGGCGTGAAGGCCGCCGTCACGATGGGGCGGCTCCGCACCGCCATCCACACCCTCGCCGGGCTGGAGCTGCCGCCCGCCGAGGCCCTGGAGCGGCTCGACTCGCTGATGCGGACGCTCGGCGAGCGGGAACCGCACTTCGCCACCTGCGCCTACGTCGTCTACGACGCGGTCAGCGGCCGGTGCGAGGTCGCCAGCGCCGGGCACCTGCCGCCGCTGCTCGCCCCGCCCGGCGCCGACTCGGAGTACCTGCCGGTGCCGCCCGCGCCGCCGCTCGGCGTCGGCGGCGACGGCCCCATCGTCAGCCGCGAGTTCACCGTCGAGGACGGGACGCTCCTGTTCCTCTACACCGACGGGCTCGTGGAGAACCGGGCCCGCGACATCGACGACGGCCTCGCCCGCCTGCAGGCCACCTTCGGGCCGGGCGCCGCCGCCCGGCCGCTGGAGGACCTGTGCCAGGCGGCGCTGGACGGCGTCTACGACGACCAGCACCGCGACGACATCGCGATGCTCGTGGCCCGGCTGGCGCGCATCCCCGCCGACCACCACGCCACCTGGGAGCTGCCCGCCGAGCCCGCCGCGGTCCGCCGGGCCCGCGGCCTCGTCCGCGACCGGCTCGCCCGCTGGGACCTCGACGACATGGCCCACTCGACGATGCTGCTGGTGTCGGAGCTGGTCACCAACGCGATCCGGCACGCGGGCGGCCGGATCACGCTGCGGCTCGTGCGCGAGGGCGGCCTGGTCTGCGAGGTCTTCGACTCCTCCGACGGCCGGCCCCGCATCCGCCACCACGACGACGAGGACGGGATGACCGAGTCGGGCCGGGGCCTGCACGTCGTGGGCCGGCTGGCGCAGCGCTGGGGCGTGCGCCGCACCGCCGGGGGCAAGGTCGTCTGGTGCGAGCAGGAACTGCCCTGACCCCCGCGGGCGCGGCCGGGCGCGGGGCGGCTAGCGCAGCACCGAGATGTGCACGTGGTCGTAGTGGTTCTGCGTGAGGCTCCCGCGGTCCGCCATCGGGCGCCAGCCCCCGCCCCGCACGTTCCAGATGTGCTGCTTCCAGATGACGTAGGAGACCCCGAGGCGCCGCGCGTGCTGGACGGCGTACTGCGCGATCTGGTCGCCGTGCCGCATCGCACCGGCGCTCGGCATGCGGCCGCCGGTGCTCGCCATGAAGTCGCAGGCCCGGCCGTGCCCGTGGTCCTGCGCGTCGGCGTTGTCGCGGTAGCAGCCGATGACCGGGAAGGGGCCGAACAGCCGGGCGATCTCCAGCACCAGCGCCCGCATGGTGGGCGTCATCCGGTTGCCGGTGATCGGGGTCGAGTCGCCCGTCACCCCGTCGGGCCGCCCGGTCAGCCGCACGCGGCCGCCCTGCCCGGCGGGCTGCCGCCGCGCGGACCGCGCCGGTGCGAGCGCCGCCACCTTCGTGCCGCGCGGGAGGATCTTCTTCAGCCGCGCGGTCAGCTTCCCGGCGTCGGCCTTCGGGGCGCTGATGATCAGGGCGTTGCCCACCGGCAGGCCGAGCTCCCTGGCCCGCTCGCGGGACACGACCGCGTCGACGTCCCCGATGCCCATCGTGGCGTAGGCGCCGACGCGCACCCGGCCGGAGCGCTCGCTGCTGCCCGCCGGGACGACCGCGCCCAGCGGCAGCGCCCCGTCCTGGCCGTGCTCGAACGACACGGCCAGGCCGCCGGCCGCGATCGTCCGCCACAGCTGGTCGGACTCCGCCGTCTCCTCCGGCGCGAACGCCCGGAACTTCGACGGGTCGACGCCGAGCAGCCCCATGCGGCGCCCGCCGACCTGGGCCCGCGCGGCGTCCACGACGGCGACCCCGGCGACGCCCTTGAGGCCCCGTGTGCGCTCGACGGCCTGGGGCGGCAGCGAGGACGTCCCGGCGACCAGCAGGTGCGGCGTGTGGCGGCGGGTCAGCGGCGCCACCGCCGGCGCCAGCGGCGCCGCGCCCTGGTCCACCGACACCAGGTCGTCCGCGCCGGAGTCCTCGTCCAGGTGCCCCGAGACGAGAACGGTCACGTCGGCCGCCAGCGTGAGCCCCACGGCCAACGCGATGACGGCGGGCAGCGTGCGCCCGCGCCTCCTCATCAACACCCGCTCATCACCAATCGGCTCAGTCCCACCAGAAGGACCAGTTGGTCTTGCCGCGGATCTCCTCGGCGTAGCCGGCGAGGGTCCCGGGGCCCTGGAACAGGATGTCGGGGCAGAACGCCCAGTGCTCGGCCGCGACGTGGACGGCGTGCCGGGTGGTGACCGGGGGCGCGGCGACACTCAGCTCCAGCGTGTTGAAGCCCAGCGCGACCACGTGCGCGCCGAACCGGTCCTCCCAGCTGCGCAGGACGGCGGCGAGCGGCGCCGTCCACTCGTTGTGGTTGAGGGCGCCCTGCCAGCCCGCGACGGCCGGCGCGTCGGCGCCGCGGTCCACCGCGACCAGGCCCAGCGGGAGGCCGCGGGCGGCGAGCGCGCGGGCGTACCGGTCGGCCATGGCGCCGGGGTCGTCCAGCGGGACGCCGGGCGGGGCGAGCCCGGGGCAGTGCCGGCCGAAGGGGGCGAGGTCGTCGTGGTCGTCCGCGTCCGCCTGCTCGGCCCAGTCGGCCCACACCTCGGACATGAACGCGTGGGGGTGGTAGTTGCCGATCTCGGTCGCCGGCTCGGGCGCGATCTGCCCGGACGCCCAGGGCTGGTCGGTCTCGTCCATCAGCAGCGGCCACAGCCCCGACCGGGGGTGCTCGGCGCGGAGCCTGCACCACAGCTCGCCGTGGACGGGCTCGTCGCTCAGCCAGAACGCGGGACGCATGAGCAGCCGCCGCTGCGGATAGCCCGGGTCGGGCCAGACCAGGTCGCCCTCGGGCAGCGGCACCGACAGCGTCCGCCCGGCGGCAGCGCCGTCGATGCCGCCCTCGAAGAGCTGCGGCAGGTCGCCCGGCAGGTGCCGGACCTCCACATCATCCATTTCACGCCGTTCCGGTACAGAGCACGCCAACAGGATCTTGGCACTGGTGATGGTAACGGCGCAGGGGCCGCCGAGGGGGACGAGCCGTACGGTTCGGCCGTTCCGGGCGGGCGTCGGAAGCGAAACCGCCCGGCGGGCGAGCGGGGTGCGGGATGATGGCGGGGTCTTCCCCTCCCCACCCGAACACGCGAGGGCCCGAACACGTGAGTGAGTCCCCCCGGCTGCGGCGCGCCGTCCGGGCCCTCCTGCTGGACGGTGACGCGCTCGTGCTGATCCGGCGCACCAAGCCCGGCCGCCCCGTCTACTGGACGACGCCGGGCGGCAAGATCGAGCCCGACGACGCCTCGCCCGAGGCGGCGCTGCGGCGCGAGCTGGACGAGGAGCTGGGCGCCACCGCGGGCCCCCTCCGGCAGGTCTTCGCGTCCGGCGAGCTGAGCCCCGGGCGGTGCCGCCTCGACACCTTCTACGTGTGCCGCCTGATCTCGATGGACCTGTCCCGCCGGCACGGCCCGGAGTTCGGCGCCGAGGCCGACGGGCGCTACGACGTCGAGCATGTGACCTGCACGCCGGCCGGGCTGGCGTCCGTCGACCTCGTCCCCAGGACGCTCGCCGCCTATCTCGGCGACCACGCCGCCGACCTCGCCGGCCTGCTCGCCACCTGAACTGGGGCCTTGTCAGATTCGTCGGGATATGCGAATTTTGCGGAGCCTCTGTGATCAAGGAGCCGCAATGCCGCGACCTCTCCTGCGTGTGGCGGGAACCGCCGTCCTCGGCGTCGCCCTTTTGGCGCCCGTGCCCGCCTTCGCCGCCACCGAATTGCCCTCGGAACGCGGCATGTCGGCCACCATCCGCTACACCGAGTACGGCATTCCGCACATCACGGCGAAGGATTACGCCGGCCTTGGCTACGGCACCGGTTACGCCGCGGCGAAGGACAACCTCTGCCTGATCGCGCAGGGCGTCGTCACCCTGCGCGGGGAACGCTCCAAGTACTTCGGACCCGAGGCCGCCCCGGACGGCTCGCTGTCGTCGGCGTCGACCAACCTGGCCAGCGACGTGTTCTTCACGTCCGTCAACGACAGCGGCATCGTGGAGAAGCTGATCGCCGCGCCCGCGCCCTACGGCCCGGCCGCCGAGGCGCGCGAGATCAGCCGCGGATGGGCGGCCGGGTACAACCGGTTCCTGAGCGAAGGCGAGATCACAGACCCGGCGTGCAAGGGCGCCGCGTGGCTGCGGCCCGTCACCGAGCTGGACGTCCACCGCCGCGGCTACGCGCTCGCCATGCTCGGCGCCTCCGGAAGGAGCACCGACCAGATCGTGGCGGCCGCCCCGCCGGGCGGGAACGAGGTCAGGCGCAGCACGCAGTCGCCGCAGGAGGCCGCGAAGGCGGCCCGGAACCTGATGGCGGACGCCGCCATGGGGAGCAACGCGATCGCCGTCGGGAGCCAGGCCACCGCGAACGGCCGCGGGCTCCTCCTCGGCAACCCGCACTACCCGTGGCACAACGGGCGGCGCTTCTGGCAGATGCACCAGACGATCCCCGGCAAGCTCGACGTGAGCGGCGCCGGCCTCCTCGGCTCGCCCGCGATCAACATCGGGCACACCTCCACCTTCGCGTGGAGCCACACCGTCGCCACCGGCGTGCCGTTCAGCCTGACCGAGCTGCGCCTGGTGCCCGGTGACCCGACGTCGTACTTCGTGGACGGCAAGAAGGAGAAGCTGACCAAGCGGCAGGTCACCGTCCAGGTCAAGCAGCAGGACGGATCGCTCAAGCGGGTGACGAGGACGCTGTGGCGCAGCCGCTACGGCCCCATCGTCATGTCCGTCCCGCCCGTCGACCTGCCGTGGACGACGTGGAACGCCTACGCCCTCACCGACCCGAACGCCACCAACGTCCGCCTCGCCAACACCTCGCTCGCCCTGAGCAAGGCCCGGACCACCGACGACGCCCTCCGCGCGCTGAAGCAGACGCAGGGCCTGCCCTGGGTCAACACGATCGCCGCGGACTCGCGGGGGCGGGCCCTCTTCGCGCAGATCCAGGTGCTCCCGAACGTCACCGACGAGTTCGCGGACCGCTGCAACAGCCTGCTCGGCCACCTGACGTTCCGCCAGGCCGGTCTGGCGATCCTGGACGGCACCCGGTCGTCCTGCGCGCCGGGCAAGGCCCCCGGCACCGTCCAGCCGGGCATCCTCGCCCCGGACCGCTACCCGGTGCTGCACCGCGCCGACTACGTCACCAACTCCAACGACAGCTACTGGCTGTCCAACCCCCGGCAGCCGCTGAACGGGTACGACCGCATCATCGGCGACGAGAACGCGGAGCGCACCCTGCGCACCCGGAGCGGCCTCGTCGCCGTCCAGGACCAGTTGGGCCAGGGCCGCTTCACCCGCCCGGACATGCAGGACCTCGTCTTCGCCAACCGCAACATCGCGGGTGAACTCGCCGCCGAGGGCAGCGTGAAGATGTGCCGCGAGATGCGGCTCGGCGAGCCCTGCGAGGTCCTCGCCAAGTGGGACCGGACCGCCGACACCGGCAGCCGCGGCGCCCTCCTGTTCGACCGCTACTGGCGCAAGGCGACGGCCGCCTGGGACCTGTGGAAGACGCCGTTCGACGTCTCCGACCCGGTCAACACGCCGCGCGACTTCAACACCGCCTCCTGGGCGGCCCGCAAGGCACTGATCGACGCGGTCGGCGAACTGCGCACGTCGAGCATCCCTCTTGACGCGCCCCTCGGCGACCATCAGTACGTCACCCGCAACGGCGAGAAGATCCCGGTCGGTGGCGGCACGGAGGCCCTCGGGATCCTCAACAAGATCGAGGCCAGGTGGACGCCCGGCCAGGGGTACACCGAGGTCGGGACCGGATCGAGTTACGTCCAGGTGGTCTCCTTCGACGGCGACCGCTGCCCCGACACCCGGACCCTCATGACGTACTCCCAGTCCGCCGACCCGACGTCCCCCCACCACGCCGACCAGACCCGCCTTTTCTCGAAGAAGGGCTGGGCCACCGGACGCTTCTGCCAGGACGACATCACCAAGGCCCCCGGCCTGAAGGTCGTCCAGCTCAGCGGACGCTGACGTCCTCCCTGGTGGGCCCGCGGGCCCCACCAGGGGCCGGTCCTCAGTTGCCCGCGCCCAGGTTGGCCATGAACGCCGACGGGTAGCGGTCGCCGCGCGCCGCGCCTCGCGGCACCGCCTTCTCGATCTCGGCCAAGTCGTCGGCGGTGAGGGCCACGTCCACGGCGGGCAGCGCCTCGTCCAGCCGTTTCCGGGTGCGGGCGCCGACCAGCGGCACGATGTCCTCACCCTGCGCCGCCACCCAGGCGATGGCGAGCTGGGCGACCGTGCATCCCTTCGCGTCGGCGACCCCGCGGAGCGCCTCCACGAGGGTGAGGTTGTGCGCGACGTTCTCGCCGGAGAACCGCGGCATCATCGCGGCGCGGCCGTCGCCCGCGGTGCCGCGGTCGGTGGACCAGTGCCCTGAGATCAGCCCCCGGCCGAGGACGCCGTACGCGGTCATGCCGATGCCCAGCTCCCGCAGCGTGGGCAGGACGTCGTCCTCCACCGCGCGGGAGATCAGCGAGTACTCGATCTGGAGATCGGCGACCGGATGCACGGCGTGCGCCCGGCGGACCGTCGCCGCGTCGACCTCCGAGAGCCCGAGGTGCCGCACGTACCCGGCGTCGATCATCTCCTTGATCGCGCCGACCGTCTCCTCGATCGGCACGTCGGGGTCCAGCCGCGCGGGCCGGTAGACGTCGATGTGGTCGGTGCCGAGCCGGGTCAGCGAGTAGGCCAGGAAGTTCTTGACCGCCTCGGGCCGGCCGTCGTGCCCGCCGAAGCCGGGGCCCGGCCCCCGCAGCATTCCGAACTTGACGCTCAGCCGGTAGCCGTCGCGATCGCGCCCGCGCAGCGCCTCGGCCAGCAGCAGCTCGTTGTGCCCCATGGCGTAGAAGTCGCCGGTGTCGATCAGCGTGACGCCGGCGTCCAGCGCGGCGTGCACGGTGGCGATGCTCTCCGCCCGGTCGGTGGGGCCGTAGGCGTCCGACATCCCCATCGCACCCAGCCCCAGGGCGGAAACGACCGGCCCCGACGTGCCCAAGGTTCGTGTCTTCATCGCGTTCTCCCTCGTTTCGCTGTCACCACGACCCTGCGTCCGAACGGGGGCGGCCGAAAGCGGAGCGTTCATCGTGGGAGAGCCGCTCCCTGGATAACGCGCCTCGCGGCGAGGTTCCATGGAGTCATGCAACGTGAGGAGCTCGCCGACTTCCTGCGCCGCCGCCGCGAGGCCGTACGGCCGGCGGAGGCGGGGCTCACCGAGGGACCGCGCCGCCGCACTTCGGGCCTCCGCCGCGAGGAGGTCGCGATGCTCGCCGGCATGTCCGTGGACTACGTCGTCCGCCTCGAGCAGGGCCGCAGCAGCCGGCCGTCGACCCAGCTGCTCGGTGCGCTGGCCCGGGCGCTGCGCCTGTCCGACGACGAGCGCGACCACCTGTTCCACCTCGCGGGCCACCAGCCGGTGCCCGCCGACGGGACGGCCTGCCTCGCCCGCGCCGGCCTGATCCGCATGCTCGACCTGCTCGACGGCACCCCGGCGCTGGTGCTGTCCGAACTGGGGGAGGTCCTGGCGCAGAACCGGACGTCGGTCCTGCTGGCGGGGGACCTCACCGGCTTCTCCGGCGACCGGCGCTACCTCCCGTACCGCTGGTTCACCGAGCCGGACGTCCGCGCCGCCCACGCGGCGGACGACCGGGAGCGGCACTCCCGCCAGATCGTCGCCGATCTGCGCGTGGTCGCGGGCCGCCGGCCGGGCGACCCGGAGATCACGCGGCTGGTCGACCGGCTGCGGGCGGCCAGCGGCGACTTCCGCCGCCTCTGGGACGAGCACGAGGTCGCGGTGCGGCGCGCCGACCGCAAGACCATCGTCCATCCGCGGGTGGGGAGCCTGCGGATGGACTGCGAGACGCTCGTCACCCCCGACCAGCGGCAGGAGCTGGTGGTGCTCACCCCGGCGGACGAGGAGTCCCGCGAGCGCCTGGAGCTGCTGCGGGTGCTCGGCACGGAGGAGTTCCCCTCCGACGCGCCCGCGCGTTAAGTTCCTGCGCCTGCTGGCAGGAGGCGCAATACCGCAAGCGGAGCGTTCCGCCTCGGCGCCCGGGTGGTGCCCGGCCATGTCGTCTAGACCCACACCCGCCCGGACCTGCACGCCCGTGCACCCGCGAAGATCGTCATGTCGGAGTACACGCTCACCCCCGCAACGACGCCATGGCCGCCCTCGCCCGCTACGAACTCGCGCCCGCCGGCGCCCGCCCGTTCGAGCTCCTCTCGGGCGGCCAGCAGGCCCGCCTGCAATTCCTCCTCCTGGAGCTGTCGTGCGCTACCTGTGTGCGGGCCAGTGCTCCGGCCTTCTGGGCGGGGGTGAAGTCCCGCCCGTGAGGGCCGCCAGGCCCAAGCGTGCTCTAACCCGGCCGGTTCTGCTGCTCGATGTACTGCCGCAGCACGGTTAGGGGCGCGCCGCCCACGCTCCCGGCGAAGTAGGACGCCGACCACAGCTTGTTCGCCCGCCAGTAGTGGCGGACCAGTTCGGGGAACTCCTGACGCATCCTGCGGGAGGACACGCCCTTGAGCGAGTTGACCAGTTTGGACAGGGCGACCTTGGGTGGGAAGTTCACGAGTAGGTGCACGTGGTCGGTCTCGCCGTTGAACTCGGCCAGTTCAGTATCGAAGTCCGCGCACACGTCCCGCATAATCTGCTCCATGCGCTCCAGGTGTGTCCTCGTGAACACTGGATGCCGGAACTTGGTCACGAAGACCAAATGTGCGTGCAGTACGAAAACGCAGCGCCTACCAGTTCTGATGTCGCCATGATCAGCCATAGACCAATAGTAGGATCGGGGTGTGCAGCTCAGGTATCAGTTCCGGCTCTACCCGAACCCCGGCCAGCAGCAGTCGCTGGCGCGGGCGTTCGGGTGCGCGCGGGTGGTGTTCAACGACGCGCTGCGCGCACGCGAAGAGGCGCTCGCCGCCGGGCTGCCCTACCCATCGGACGGGGACCTGTCCAAGCAGGTCATCACCGAGGCGAAGAAGACTAGCGAGCGAGCGTGGCTGGGCGAGGTCTCGGCCGTCGTGCTCCAGCAGGCCCTGGCGGACCTGAACACCGCGTACCGCAACTTCTTCGCGTCGGTCTCGGGGAAGCGGAAGGGCCGGAAGGTCTCCCCGCCCCGGTTCCGGTCGCGCAAGGACCAACGGCAGGCGGTCCGGTTCACCCGCAACGCCCGCTGGAGGATCACGGCGGGCGGGAAACTGTGCCTGCCGAAGATCGGGGACGTGCGGGTTCGGTGGTCCCGGGACCTGCCGTCCGCCCCGTCGTCGGTGACGGTGATCCGCGATGCGGCGGGCCGGTACTTCGCTTCGTTCGTGGTCGAGATGCCCGGCGAGCCGTTGCCGGAGGTGGCGGCGGAGGTCGGGATCGATCTGGGGCTCACGCATTTCGCGGTGCTGTCGGACGGCCGGAAGATCACCTCTCCGAAGTTCCTGCGCCGCGCCGAACGCCGGTTGAGGAAGGCGCAGCAGGCGCTGTCCCGCAAGCAGAAGGGATCGCAGAACCGGCGCAAGGCCGTCGCGAAGGTCGCGCGACTGCACGCCCGTGTCGCCGATGCGCGACGGGACCATCACCACAAGCTCTCCACCCGGCTGGTCCGCGACAACCAAGCGGTCTACGTGGAAGACCTTGCGGTGAGCGCTTTGGCCCGCACCCGGTTGGCCAAGTCGGTGCGCGACGCGGGCTGGTCCCAGTTCGTCGGGATGCTGGAGTACAAGGCCGGACGGTCCGGCCGCGCCTTCGCGCGGGTGGACCGCTGGTTCCCCTCTTCCAAGCTCTGCGGGGCATGCGGGACAGTCGCCGAAGCCATGCCGCTGAACGTCCGGGAGTGGGCTTGCCCGTGCGGCGCGGTCCACGACCGCGACATCAACGCCGCGCGCAACATCCTGGCCGCCGGACGGGCGGACAGGCTAAACGCCTGCGGAGGGACCGTAAGACCCTCCGCCTAGCAGAGGGCAGGACCCGGTGAAACAGGAAGCCACAGAAGTGCCGCACACGCGGCACAGGCTGAATCCCCGGCCATCAGGCCGGGGAGCGCGTCAACCTGCTCCTCCTGGACGACGACACCGACAACCTGGACCTGGCCAGTGCCGAGGCCCTGCAGGAGGGCCTGGCCTCCTACGCGGGGACCGTTCTGGCCGTTACGCACGACCGCTGGTTCGCGGGCGACTTCGACCGCTTTCTGATCTTCGGGTCGGACGGAGCCGTCCACGAGTCGGACATTCCGGTCTGGACCGGCCGGCACGGGTGATCCGCCGGTGTTCGATGGGGCCCGGTCCGCGGAAGGAAGTCGTCTTGAGCAGAGGAGGGCTGTGGTGGTGGAGGAGTGGCCCGGGAGCGAGCTGAGCGACGAGGAGCTGGACGTCGCCTACAACGTGCGGCGGAAGGCGGGGGAGGAGCTCTTCGCGCGGCACATGGCGCGGTACCGGGACGAGTCGGCGCGCGCCGTCGCCGGGCTTCCCGGGCATCCCGGGATCGTCTACGACGAGGCGAGCGGGGAGCGGCTGGACGTCTGGGGCACCGGCGAGGGGCTGCGGCCCGTGTTCGTCTTCCTGCACGGCGGCTACTGGATGGCGCTGTCGCGGGACGTGTCGTCGTTCATGGCCCGCGGGCTCTACGAGCAGGGCGTCGCGACCGTCGTGCCGGACTACACGCTGGCGCCGAGGGCGTCGCTGGAGGAGATCGTCCGGCAGGTCCGGGCTTCCATCGCGTGGATCCACCGGCACGGCCGCGAACACGGGCTCGATCCGGCGCGCATCGTGGTCGGCGGCAGTTCGGCCGGCGGGCACCTGACCGGCATGGCGATGGTCGGCGGATGGCAGGAGCCGCTGGGGCTGCCGGGCGACGTGGTGAAGGCCGCCATGCCGATCAGCGGGCTGTTCGACATCCGTCCCATCACCCGCGTCTACGTGAACGAGGCCGTGCGGCTCGACGTCGAGCGGGCGGCCGCGCTGAGCCCCGCGCTGCTGCCCGCGGAGTACCGGTGCCCGGCGGCCTTCGTGGTCGCGGAGAACGACGGCGAGGGGTTCCTGGAGCAGTCCCGGTCGTTCCAGCCGCAGTGGGGCGCCGGGGAACTGCTGGTGGTGCCCGGACGGGACCACTTCGACGTCGTCTGCGATCTGGCGGATCCCGCGTCACCGGTCGGCGCGGCGCTGCTCGGCCTGCTCAGGCGGTGAGCGCGGCAGCCTCCCGGCGCAGGTGGTCGAGCATGATGCGGGCGGACGGCGTCGGCGCGCGGTGCGCGGGGAGGGTGACGCCCACCTGGCGGCGGACGGTCTCCAGCGGGACCGGCAGCGGCGCGATGTCGGCGTCGGTGCGGCCGACGAGCTCGGGGAGGGCCGCGATCATGTCGGTGTCGCGGACGAGCGTCCGGACGGTCAGCACCGACGTGCACTCGACCAGGTTGCCCGGCAGGACGAGGCCCTCCGCGCGGAACACCTGCTCCAGCTCCGCGCGCAGCGCGGTCTGCTCCAGCGGCAGGACCCACGGGTAGCCGAGCAGGTCGGCAAGGCCGAGGTCCGGCAGCGAGCGGGCGGGGTGGCCGCGCCGTGCGACCAGGCGGACCGGCTCGCCGTAGAGGGTGATCTGCCGGAGGCCGTGCAGGTCGTCGATGGGGTTGAGGCGGCCGAGGATCAGGTCGATCTCGCCGTCCAGCAGGCGGGGGACCTGGGCGTCGAACGTGGCCTCCTGGACGATCACCGTGATGCCCGGCCTGTCCTTCTTCAGCGCGGCGATCGCGCGGGGGAGCAGGACGTTGGAGCCGGCGAGCAGGGTGCCGATCGTGACGGTGCCGACCTCGCCGTCCGCGAGGCCGGTGATCCGCTCGCCCGCGCGGCGCAGCTCGGCGAGGACGGCGCGGGCGTGCTCGGTGAACGCGTCCCCGAACAGGGTCGGCGTCACGCCGCGCGGGCCGCGGGTGAACAGCTCCACCCCGAGGATGCCCTCGACCTCGCGCAGGCTCCGGGTGACCGCCGGCTGCGCGAGGTGCAGGTGCTCGGCCGCCCGCAGGACGCTGCCGTGCTCGGCGATCGCGACGACGAGGACGAGGTGCCGGAGCTTCAGCCGTCCGTTGAGCAGGTCGAGCTGGCGCATGCCTCCTTGCTATCACAGTTTCGTGATAGCTCCCGGGCCGATTGGTATTTGTCAGGCATAGCTCGGAGGGCGGAGGATCGCGGTATGAAGGCCGAACACTACGTCGGCGGAACCTTCCGCACGGACGGGGCGCCCTTCCCGCTCATCGCCCCCGCGGACGGCTCCGAGCTGGGCGCCGTCCCCGAGGCCACGCGGGAGGTCGTGGACGACGCGGTGACCGCGGCGAGGACCGCGCTGAAGGGGCCGTGGGGAGCGCTGGGCGCCCAGGAGCGGGCCGCCGCGCTGCGGACCGTCGCCGACGGGATCCAGGCGCGGTTCGACGAGTTCGTCGAGGCGGAGGTCGCCGACACCGGGAGGTCCCGGGAGTTCGCGTCCACCGTGGACGTCCCGAGGGCGGTCGGCAACTTCCGCGCCTACGCCGACCTGCTGTACGGGCGTCCCGAGCGCGCCTACATGACGCAGGTGCCCGGGTGGAGCTCCGGGGCGGGCGAGGCGCTCAACTACACGGTGCGCCGGCCGCTGGGCGTGGTGGCGGTCGTCTCCCCGTGGAACCTGCCGCTGCTCCTGTCGACCTGGAAGATCGCCCCCGCGCTGGCGTGCGGCAACACCGTCGTGCTCAAGCCGTCCGAGGAGACGCCGTCCACCGCGACGCTGCTCGCCCGGGTGGTCCACGACGCCGGGCTGCCGGACGGCGTGTTCAACGTCGTGCACGGGCACGGCGCGGGCGCGGCGGGCGAGTTCCTCACCGGCCACCCGGGCGTGGACGCCATCGCGTTCACCGGCGAGTCCGCCACCGGCGCCGCGATCATGCGCAACGCCGCCGACCACGTCACGCCCCTGTCGTTCGAGCTGGGCGGCAAGAACCCGGCGCTCGTCTTCGCCGACGCCGACCTCGCCGCGGCCGTGGACGGCACGGTCCGCTCGACGTTCACCCACTCCGGGCAGATCTGCCTGTGCACCGAGCGCGTCTACGTGGAGCGGCCCGTCTTCGAGGAGTTCACCGAACGGCTGGCCGAGCGCGCGAAGGCCCTCGGCGGCTACGGGCCGATGATCTCCGCCGAGCACCGCGACAAGGTCCTGTCGTACTACCGCCTCGCCCGCGACGAGGGCGCCGAGGTCGTCGCGGGCGGCGGCGCGCCCGAGTTCGGCGACGACCGCGACAAGGGCTTCTACGTGCAGCCGACCGTCCTGACCGGCCTTCCGGAGACGGCCCGGACGGTCAGGGAGGAGATCTTCGGGCCGGTCTGCCACGTCGCGCCGTTCGACACCGAGGACGAGGCCCTGGCGCTCGCCAACGACAGCCCCTACGGGCTCGCCTCGACGCTGTGGACGCGGGACCTGTCGAGGGCGCACCGGGTGGCGCCGCGCGTCGAGACGGGGATCGTCTGGGTGAACTGCTGGAATCTTCGCGACCTTCGCACACCGTTCGGCGGTGTCAAAGCGTCCGGGATCGGGCGGGAAGGGGGAGAGTACTCCTTGGACTTCTTCTCCGAGCCCGTCAACGTGTGCATCCAGATTTGAGAGCGAGCCCAGTGACAACGAACATCGAAGCCGCCGCCGAGCGGCTCCTCGGCGCCTACGCCTCCGGCACGCCGTGCGAACCCGTCCGCGACCTGATCGGCACGGCCGACGACGCCTACGCCGTCCAGGAGCGGCTGACCGAGCGCTGGCTCACCGAGGGCCGCCGCCTCGCCGGGCGCAAGATCGGCCTGACGTCGCGGGCCGTGCAGGCGCAGATCGGCGTCGACAGCCCCGACTTCGGGATGCTGTTCGCCGACATGGCCGTCCCGGACGGGGACGAGATCCCCGCGGGCGCGGTGCTGCAGCCGCGCGCCGAGGCGGAGGTCGCGCTCGTCCTGGAGCACGACCTCACCCACGAGCGGCACACCGTCGCCGACGTGATCCGCGCGACCGCGTTCGCGCTGCCCGCCATCGAGGTCGTCGGCAGCCGGGTCCGCGACTGGGACATCACCCTCGCCGACACCGTCGCCGACAACGCCTCGTCCGGCATGTACGCGCTGGGCAGCCGCCCCGTCCCGCTCGCGGACGTCGACCTGCGGCTCTGCGGGATGGTGATGGAGCGGCGCGGCGAGCAGGTCTCCACCGGCAACGGCGCCGCCTGCCTGGGGCACCCGCTGAACGCCGCGCTGTGGCTCGCCGACACCCTCGTCCGCGTCGGGCGGCCGCTCCGCGCGGGCGACACCGTGCTGACCGGCGCGCTCGGCCCGGTCGTCCCCGCCGCGCCCGGCGACGTGTTCGAGGCCCGCATCGACGGACTGGGCGACGTGCGCGTCGCGTTCGGCCGTGCCGAGTCAGGTGGGGAGGAGTCCTGATGGTGGACGTGCACGCCCTCGCGGAGCGGCTGGACGACGCCGCCCGGGACGTCCGGGCGATCCCGCGGCTCACCGACGAGGCGCCGCTCGACGAGGCGGCCGGCTACGCCGTGCAGCGCGCGGGGATCGAGCTGCGCCGCCGCCGGGGCGAGCGGCTCGCCGGGGTGAAGATGGGCTTCACCAGCCGGGCCAAGATGGTGCAGATGGGCGTCGACGACGTCATCTGGGGCCTGCTCACCGACCGGATGCTCGCCGAGTCGTCCGTGGACGTCTCCGGCCTCATCCATCCGCGGATCGAGCCGGAGATCGCCTACCTGATCGGGCGGGAGGTCCGTTCCCCCGCCGAGGCCGAGTCGGCGGTGGCCGGCGTCGCGGTCGGGTTCGAGGTCCTCGACTCCCGGTACTGCGACTTCAAGTTCACGCTCCCCGACGTCATCGCCGACAACGCGTCCGCCGCGCGGTTCGGCTTCGGGGCCTGGCATCCGCCCCGCGACGTGTCGAACGTCGGCCTGCTCGTGGAGATCGACGGGCGGCCCGTGCAGACCGGCTCGTCGGCCGCGATCCTCGGCGACCCGGCGCGGTCCCTGCGGGCGGCGGCGCGGCTCGCGCTCGGCGCCGGGATGACCCTCGAACCGGGCTGGATCGTGCTGGCCGGCGCCGCGACGGCGGCGGTCCCGCTGCCGAAGGACGCGCACGTCCGCGTCACCGGCGCCGGGCTGGGCGGCGTGGAGGTGACGACGTGACGGGCGACGCGATCCTCGTCGAGGGCAAGGCCGCGCCGCGCGGCCGCTTCCCGCACGCCCGGCGCGCCGGCGACCTCGTGTTCGTGTCCGGGACGAGCTCCCGCCGCCCCGACGGGACGTTCGCGGGCGCGAGCGCCGACGCGATGGGCGTCACCGACCTCGACATCCGCGAGCAGACCCGCGCCGTCATCGGCAACATCCGCGACCTGCTGGCGGCCGCGGGCGGCGGGCTGTCCGACATCGTCGACGTCACCGCGTACCTGGTCAGCATGAACGACTTCGGCGGCTACAACGAGGTGTACGGGGAGTACTTCGACGAGACCGGCCCGGCCCGCACGACCGTCGCCGTCCACCAGCTCCCGCACCCGCACCTGCTCATCGAGATCTCGTGCGTCGCGCACATCCCCAGGGGCCGCGCGCCCGCCGACACAACCGCCGAGGAGGCCGGAACATGACCCTGCCCCAGCTGTCGTTCGGAACGCCGTTCAACTTCGAGTCCTGGATCGACGAGCACCGCGACCTGCTCAAGCCGCCGGTCGGCAACGTGCAGGTGTTCGACGACGCCGGGCTGATCATCATGGTGGTCGGCGGCCCCAACCAGCGGACCGACTTCCACGACGACCCGACCGAGGAGTTCTTCTACCAGCTCGAGGGCAACATGGTCCTGCGCGTCATGGAGGAGGAGGGCCGCCCGCCGCGGGACGTGCAGATCAACGAGGGCGACGTCTTCCTGCTGCCGCCGCACGTGCGGCACTCGCCGCAGCGGCCCGAGGCCGGGTCGATCGGCCTCGTCGTGGAGATCCCGCGGCCGGAGGGGCTGCGGGAGGCGTTCGAGTGGTACTGCACCGAGTGCCACCACCTCGTCCACCGCGCCGAGCTGCAGGTCCGCTCGATCGTGGACGACCTGCCGCCCGCGTTCCAGGGCTTCTACGACAGCGACCGCAAGTGCCCGAACTGCGGCGCCGTCCACCCCGGCAAGCAGTGGCCGCAGACGATGACGCCGGCCACCGCGCCCCGGGTCTGACGGTGATCCCGTGACCGTCATCGACGTCCACACGCACGTCTTCCCGCGGCTCGGCCGGAACGAGGGCCGGATGCTCGCCGACGAGGCGGAGCCGTGGCTGCGCGTCGACGGCGCCGGCACCGGCATGATGATGTGCGGCGACGAGGAGTACCGGCCGGTCGGGGAGGCGCTCTGGGACCCCGCCCGGCGGCTGGCCGACATGGACGCCGCGGGCGTGGACGTCCAGGCGGTCTCGTCCACGCCGCTGATGTTCGGGTACGCGGCCGAGCCGTCCCGCGCCGCCGACTGGTGCGACCTGGTGAACGACCGCGTCCTCGCGTTCTGCGCGGAGGCCCCCGGCCGGCTGCTGCCGCTGTGCCAGGTCCCGCTGCAGGACCCGGCGCTGGCCTGCGAGGTCGCGTCCCGGGCGGCGGCGGCCGGGCACCGCGGCGTGCACATCGGCAACCACGTCGGCGACCGCAACCTCGACGACGAGGGGATCACCGGGTTCCTCGCGCACTGCGCCCGGATCGGGCTGCCGGTCCTGGCGCACCCGTGGGACATGCTCGGCGGGGACCGGATGCGCGGCCACATGCTGCCGTGGCTGTCCGGGATGCCCGCCGAGACGCAGCTGAGCATCCTCGGGCTGATGCTGTCCGGCGCGTTCGAGCGCATCCCGGCGTCGCTGCGGCTGTGCTTCTGCCACGGCGGCGGCAGCTTCGCCTTCCTGCTCGGGCGGGCCGAGAACGCCTGGCACCGGCGCGACATCGTCCGCGCCGACTCGCCGCGCCCGCCGTCGGAGTACGTCGACCGGTTCCACGTCGACTCCGCCGTGTTCGACCCGCGCGCGCTCCGCCTGCTCATCGACGTGATGGGCGTGGAGCGCGTGATGCTCGGCACCGACTACCCGTTCCCGCTGGGGGAGGAGGAGCCGGGCGCGACGATCCGGGCCTGCCCCGGGCTGGACGACGCCGAACGCGCTCGGCTCCTCGGCGGCAACGCGCTGGACTTCTTCGCGCCGGCCGAGGTCCCCGCCGCGACGATGCCGGCCACGTGAGACGGACACCTTGAAGAGGCAACGAAGAGGCACCGTGATGACGACGAACCGGGGAGGGACGCCGTGACGGCCGAGGACGAGGCGCGGCGGCTCGACGCCGCCGATCCGCTGCCCACCCTGCGCGGCGAGTTCCTCGTCCCGCCCGCCCCCGGCGGGGCGTACGAGGAGGCGGCCTACTTCGCCGGCAACTCCCTGGGGCTCCAGCCGAGGGCGGTCGCGGGACGGCTCCGCGAGGAGCTCGACGACTGGGCGCGGCTCGCGGTGGAGGCCCACACGGAGGCCCGCCGGCCCTGGGTGGACTACCACGAACTGCTGCGCGAGCCCGCGGCACGGCTCGTCGGCGCCCTCCCGCACGAGGTCGTCGCCATGAACTCGCTGACGGTCAACCTGCACCTGATGATGGCGAGCTTCTACCGGCCCGCCGGGGACCGCACCCGCATCGTCATCGAGGACTCGGCCTTCCCCTCCGACTCCTACGCCGTCGCCAGCCAGGCGGTCCACCACGGCCTCGACCCGGCCGCGGCCGTGGTGCGGCTGCGGCCGCGCCCCGGCGAGGACGACCTGCGCACCGAGGACGTCGTGGCCTTCCTCGGACGCGAAGGGGACACGGTCGCACTCGTCCTGCTCGGCGGCGTCAACTACCTCACCGGCCAGCTCATGGACATGCCGGCGATCACCAAGGCGGGCCGCGCCGCCGGCGCCGCCGTCGGCTGGGACCTCGCGCACGCCGCCGGGAACGTCCCGCTGCGGCTGCACGACTGGGACGTCGACTTCGCCGCCTGGTGCACCTACAAGTACCTGAACAGCGGGCCCGGAGCGGTCGCCGGATGCTTCGTCCACGAGCGGCACGTCCGGGACGCGTCCGTGCCGAAGCTGGCGGGCTGGTGGGGCACCGACCCGGCCGTCCGGTTCCGGATGGACCCCGACATCTCGCCCCCGGCCTCCGCCGACGCGTGGCAGCTGTCCAATCCGCCGATCATGGCCCTGGCCCCGGTGCTGGCGTCCCTGGAGATCTTCGACCGGGTCGGGATGGCGGCGCTGCGCGCCAAGAGCGAGCGGCTCACCGGCTACCTCGCGGACCGCCTCGCGGAGACCCGCGCGCGGATCATCACCCCGGCCGACCCGGCCGCCCGCGGCGCCCAGCTCTCGCTGCAGGTGGACGACGCGGGCGGCCTCGTCCGGCGGCTCGCCCAGGACCGCGGAGTGGTCGCCGACGCCCGCGAACCCGATGTCCTGCGCCTCGCGCCCGCCCCGCTGTACTGCACCTTCCACGACTGCCACCGCGCCGCCGAGGCCCTCCGGGATCTTGTTTAGGAGTGTCGGTGCATAGGGTGGCCCGGCATCGGGTAGGTTCGGTTGCGTTGCACGATGGCGCCCGGTCAGGCCGGCCGGGAGCCAGGCAGTCTCGAAGCGTTTTCTCCGGGTGACCGGCGGGCGTGAGATGAGTCCGCTTGCAGCCCGGTCCGCCGCCCGGCGGGCCGGTGAGTTTCACCCGAAGGGAAAGACCATGGCCGAAGGCACCGTGAAGTGGTTCAACTCCGAGAAGGGCTTCGGGTTCATCGCGCCCGACGGCGGCGGCCCGGACGTGTTCGTCCACTACTCGGCGATCGCCACCAACGGCTACCGCAGCCTGGACGAGAACCAGCGCGTCTCGTTCGAGATCACGCAGGGCCAGAAGGGCCCGCAGGCCGAGGGCGTCTCCCCGCTCTAAGGCCACGGCGAGCTTAGAAGGCCGGGGACGCACGCCGTCCCCGGCCTTTCGCGTGCCCGCCCGCCGGGGGCTACTCCCTGGGCAGCCGCTCGCCGGTGCGCAGCCGGTCGAGGCCGAGCCAGATGAACTCGATCGCCATCTGCTCGGCGCGGTCGCGCGGGGTGTCGGGATGCTCCAGCCACCACGACACCATCGACAGCATCGACCCGTACATCAGGGGGACGAGGAGCCGCGCGCGCCGCTCGTTCACCGCCAGCGCCGCCGGGGACAGCTTCGGGTCGGCGCGGCGGCGGCGCAGCAGCAGGTCGGCGAACGCGCCGCCGAGGCGGTCCCGCAGCTCGCGCAGCTCCACCCCGACGTCGTCGGGCTTGTCGAGGTGCCGGACCACCAGCGCCCACGCGTCCGGCTCCTCGGTGGCGTAGTCGAACAGGACCCGGATCATGGCGCGGATGCCGTGCGGCGAGCCGCGCTCGGCCAGCACGGCCTCGTTCAGCCGGGCCGTCAGCTCGGCGACGATCGCCTCGGTGACCTCGGCGAACAGCTCCTCCTTCGAGGTGAAGTGCTGGTACAGCAGCGCCTTGGACACCTGCGCGGCGGCGGCCACGTGCTCCATCTGCGTCAGGTGGTAGCCGCGGCGGCCGAACTCCTCCAGAGCCACCTGGAGCAGCTGCTCGCGCCGCCGGGCGTACGGCATCCGCCGCCGTACGCCGGGCACGCGCTCCCCCGTGCCGTCGGTCATGCGTCGGTGTACTTGCCCAGTTCGGCGCGGGCGACGGAGCGGACGTGGACCTCGTCCGGGCCGTCGGCGAGGCGCAGCGTCCGCAGGCCCGCCCACATGGCGGCGAGCGGGGTGTCGCCGCTGACCCCGGCGCCGCCGTGCACCTGGATCGCCCGGTCGACGACCTCCAGCGCGACCCGCGGCGCGATCACCTTGATCGCCGCGACCTCGGACCGGGCGGCCTGCACGCCGTGCTTGTCGATCAGCCAGGCGGTCTTGAGCGTGAGCAGCCGGGCCTGCTCGATCGCCATCCGCGACTCGGCGATCTGCTCGCGCACCACGCCCTGCCGGGCGATCGGCCCGCCGAACGCCTCGCGGGACAGGGCGCGCCGGCACATCAGCTCCAGCGCCCGCTCGGCCGCGCCGAGCGCGCGCATGCAGTGGTGGATGCGGCCGGGGCCGAGGCGCGCCTGGGCGATGGCGAAGCCGCCGCCCTCCTCGCCGACGAGGTTCTCCACCGGGACGCGGACGTCGGTGAAGGTGATCTCGCAGTGGCCGTGCTGGTCCTGGTAGCCGAACACGGGCAGCGGCCGGACGATCTCCACCCCGGGCGCGTCGACCGGGACCAGCACCATCGACTGCTGCCGGTACGGGTGCCCGTCCGGGTCGGTCTTGCCCATCACGATCATGACCTTGCAGCGCGGGTCGGCGGTGCCGGTGATCCACCACTTGCGGCCGTTGATGACGTAGTGGTCGCCGTCCCGCTCGATGCGGGTGGAGATGTTCCTCGCGTCGGAACTGGCCACCTCCGGCTCCGTCATGGCGAACGCGCTGCGGATCTCGCCGTTCAGCAGCGGCTTGAGCCATCGCTCCTTCTGCTCGGGCGTGCCGAACAGGTGCAGGACCTCCATGTTGCCGGTGTCGGGCGCCGCGCAGTTGGTGGCCTCGGGCGCCAGCTCGGGGGACCGGCCGGTCACCTCGGCGAGGGACGCGTAGTCCGTCACACTGAGGCCGTGGGCCGGGTCCTCGCTGTCGGGCAGGAAGAGGTTCCAGAGGCCGCGCTTGCGGGCCTCGATTTTGAGGTCCTCCACGATCTGGGGGAGGTGGTGCTCGCGGCCCGCCGCGCGCAGTTCCGCCCGCTGGGCCTCGTACACCGGCTCCGCCGGATACACGTGGGAGTCCATGAATTCCTGGAGGCGGCCGAGGTGGTCCTGGGCGCGCTCGCTCAAACCGAAGTCCATTCCGCTAGAGTAACTGACGAGTCAGTTACTTTCACTCCGTGAGGGGAGTCCCATGGCAGTCGACGACCGCGGCTTCGACGGCACCGGCAAGGTCGCACTGATCACGGGCGGAGCGAACGGCATCGGGGCCGCGGTGGCGCGCCGGCTGGCCGGGGACGGTGCCCGGGTCGTCCTCGCCGACGTCGACGCGGCCGCCGGGACGGCGCTCGCGCAGGAGCTGGACGGCGTCTTCGTCCGCTGCGACGTCCGCGAGCCCGCCGAGAGCGAGGCCGCCGTGGCGGCCGCCGTCGAGCGCTTCGGCGGCCTGGACGTGGCCTTCCTGAACGCCGGCGTCGCCGGCGGGGGCGGGGTCGGCGACGACTTCGACCTCGCCGCGTACCGGCGGGCCATGGGCATCAACTTCGACGGCGTCTTCTTCGGCGTGCACGCCGCGCTGCCCGCGCTGCGGGCCCGCGGCGGCGGCGACATCGTCGTCACAGCGAGCATGGCCGCGCTGACCGCCACGCCGTTCGACCCCGTCTACGGGGCGAACAAGGCGGCCGTGGTCGGGCTGGTCCGCGCCCTCGGCCCGAAGCTCGCGGAGGAGGGCGTCCGGGTGAACGCGCTGTGCCCCTCGTTCGCCGACACCGACATCCTCACCCCGATGAAGGGGCATCTCCAGGAGACCGGATTCCCCATCCTGGACGTGGCCGACGTCGTGGAGGCGTTCATGCGCATCCTCGCCGCGGACGGGGCGGGCGAAGCCTGGTACGTGGTCCCCGGGCGCCCGGCCGAGCCCTTCAAGTTCCGCGGCGTCCCCGGCCCGCGCTGAAATCCGACCGGACAGGGAGAATCATGCGCGCCATCCAGATCACCGAGTTCGGCGGGCCCGAGGTGCTCACCGTCACCGAGCTGCCCGACCCCGAGGCCGGGCCGGGCCACCTCCTCATCGACGTCTCGCGGGCGGGGATCAACTACGCCGACACCCACCAGGCCGAGAACAGCTACCTGTCGGAGTCCACGCTGCCGCTGGTCCCCGGCGGCGAGGTCGTCGGCACGACCGCGGACGGCCGCCGCGTCGTCGCGCTCGTCGGCACCGGCGGGTACGCCGAGAAGGCCGTCGCGCCCGAGGCGCTCGCATGGGACGTCCCGGAGGGCATCGACGACCTCACCGCCCTCGCCATGGTCATCCAGGGCGCGTCGGCGTGGGTGCTGCTGCGCCGCAGCGTCCACCTGGCACCGGGGGAGTCCGTCGTCGTGCACGCCGCCGCCGGCGGCGTCGGCAGCCTCGCCGTCCAGCTCGCCAAGGCATGGGGCGCGGGGCGCGTCATCGCCACGGCCTCGTCGCCCGACAAGCGCGACCTCGCCCTCGAACTCGGCGCCGACGCCGCGGTCGACCCCGGCGAGCCCGACCTCAAGGCCGCCCTCATCGAGGCCAACGGCGGCAGGCGGGTGGACACCGTCCTGGAGATGACGGGCGGCACCGTCACCGACGACAGCCTGCGCGCACTCGCCCCGTTCGGGCGCCTCGCCTTCTACGGCATGGCGTCGCGGAAGGAGCCGTCGCCCGTGCGCCCCGCCACGCTGATGAGCCACTCCACCACGATCGCCGGCATGTGGCTGGCGCACGTCTTCCAGCTCCCCGGCGACGTGATGCGGACCGCCCTCGACGAGCTGTTCGGCCTGGTCGCGGACGGACGCCTCCGCGCGGTCGGGGGCGGCGAGTACGGCCTCACCGAGGCCAGGCGCGCCCACGAGGACCTGCGCGCCCGCCGCACCACCGGGAAGCTCGTCCTCGACCCGTCGCGCTGAGAGGGCCTGACGGGGTCAGCCCACGAGACCGTTCTCGTAGGCGTACACGACGGCCTGCGTGCGGTCGCGCAGGGCGAGCTTGGTCAACACGTGCCCGACGTGCGTCTTCACCGTCTGCTCGGCCAGCACCAGCTCCGCGGCGATCTCGGCGTTGGAGAGCCCGCGCGCGATGAGCCGCAGGACGTCCAGCTCGCGCGGCGTCAGCCCCGCGGTCGCCTGCGGGCTGGGCCGCTGGTGCCGCCGCCGGCGCGCGAAGTCGCCGATCAGCCGCCGGGTGATCGACGGGGCGAGCAGCGCGTCGCCGGACGCGACGACCCGCACGCCGTTCACCAGGTCGGCGGCGGAGGCGTCCTTCAGCAGGAAGCCGCTGGCCCCGGCGCCGAGCGCCTCGTAGACGTACTCGTCCAGGTCGAACGTGGTCAGCACGAGGACCTTCGGCCGCACGTCGGCGGGGTCGGTGTCCGCAGCCGGGGCGCCGATCAGCTCGGCGGTGGCGGCGAGCCCGTCCATCTCCGGCATCCGGATGTCCATCACGACCACGTCGGGGTCGAGCCGCCGGGCCATCTCCACCGCCTCGCGGCCGTTGCCCGCCTGCCCGATCACCTCGATCCCCGGGTCGGAGGACAGCAGCGCCGCGAGCCCGTCGCGGATCATGACCTGGTCGTCGGCGATCAGCACCCGAATCGTCACGGCAACACCCTACGGCGCCGAAGATCACGCCGGGTCGCCGTAGGGCAGTTCGGCGACGACCGACCAGCCGGCGCCGTCCTGCGGGCCGGCGGTCAGCCCGCCGCCGAGCATCGTCACGCGCTCGCGCATCCCCACGAGCCCGTGCCCGCCGCCCTGCGACTCCTCCGGCGTGCTGCGCGCGCCGTCGTCGGTCACCGACACCGCCAGCGTCTCGGCGCCGTACTTGACCTCGATGTGGACCCGGGACCCCGGCGCGTACCGGGACGCGTTGCTCAGCGACTCCTGGACGATCCGGTACGCCGACAGGTCGACCCCGGCGTTCAGCGGCCGCGGCACCCCGGTGACGACGACCGCGACCGACAGCCCGGACCGGCGGGCCGCGCCGACCAGGTCGTCCAGCCGCTCCAGGCCGGGCTGCGGGGTGCGCTCGGCGTCCTCGCCGTCGGAGCGCAGCAGCCCCACGACGCGCCGCGTCTCGGTGAGGGCCTCCCGCGCGGCGTCCCGCACCACCCCGAACGTCTGCCGCGCCGCGTCCGGCAGGTCCGGGATCTTGTAGGGGGCGGCCTCCGCCTGCATCGCGATCACCGACATGTGGTGCGCCACCACGTCGTGCAGCTCGCGCGCGATGCGGGCGCGCTCCTCCAGCACCGCCTGCCGCGCCAGATCCTGCCGGTGCTGCTCCTCGCGCCTGCGCAGCTCCTCCACGGCCGAGTGCCGGCCGCCGACCGCGTCGCCGAAGGTCAGCGCGAGCGCCGCGAGCCCGGCGAGGATCATGGCGAACCAGCCCGGCATGCCGAACAGCACGGCGGGCAGCAGCACCCCGGTGATGGTGACCGCGCCGACGCCGAGGGTCGTCTGCCGGTCGGCGCCGACCCCGGTGAAGAACAGGATGACGATCAGGGCGAGGATCGCGGTGACCGGCCAGGGCATGAAGCCCTCCCCGTGCCGGACGAAGACCATCAGGAGCAGGCCCGCCGCGGCGACCCGCCACGCGGCGAGCGGCCAGCGCGCCGCGAACATCAGCGGCGTCGCCTGCAGCACGCCGAGCGGCCAGGCGAGCCTCGTGTCGACGCCGTCCTGCGTGATGGAGATCGCGATGGACCCGGCCGTGAAGCCGATCGTGAGCCCGAGCAGGAGCAGCAGGATCGGGATGCGCAGCGCCTTGCGCTCGGGCAGCAGGGTGACGGCGGGGTCGTCCCCGCCGGGCATGAGCGCCGAGCGGACCCCGGCGAGCAGCCGGGGGCGGCCCCCCGGCGCGAAGCGGTCTGGTTCGTTCATTTGACTCGGAGCCTAGAACGCGCCGGTGACGGACCGCCTGACCCCGGCGGGGGAGATCCGGCCCGGTCCGCTGGTATCAGGCCGCCCGGCGCGCCCCGCCGGGCGGCGATCTTGCGGTGATCGCCCGGGGCGGCGGACACTGCGTTGATGACCGACCTGAGGCATCCGATCTTCGCCCGGCTCTACCCGCGGCTGGACGCCGCCACCGCCAAGGCGGGCGGGTCCGAGCACCGCGCCGAGCTGCTCGCCGAGGCGTCCGGCCGCGTGCTGGAGGTGGGCGCGGGGTACGGGGCCAACTTCGCGCACTACCCGCCGGAGGTCACCGAGGTCGTCGCGGTCGAGCCCGAGCCGCGGCTGCGCGCCAGGGCCGCCGCCCTCGCCGCCCGCGCGCCGGTCCCCGTCACCGTGCGGCCCGGCGTCGCGGAGGACCTCGACGCCGACGACGCGTCCTTCGACGTGGCGGTGGCCTCGCTCGTGCTGTGCTCGGTGCGCGACCCGGTCCGCGCGCTGGCCGAGCTGAGGCGCGTCCTGCGGCCCGGCGGCGAGCTGCGCTACTACGAGCACGTCCGCGGGAGCACGCCCGGGAAGGTGCGTTTCCAGCGCTGGACCGACGTCGTGTGGCCGTACCTCGCCGGCGGATGCCACGTGTCCCGCCGGACGGACGAGTGGATCGCCGGATCCGGCTTCACCGTGCGGACCGAGCGGCGCTTCGAGTTCCCGGATACCCGCGGCAACCCGGCGTCGCCGCACGTCATCGGGATCGCCGTCCGCGACTGATCCACCGCGCGACCGCGAAGCCGCATAAGCCCCTTTCTCCCGGGAAGCGGTGGGGCATGACCGCAGCCGGTGGGACCCCGCACCCCCAGGGCGAACCGGCGGGCAGGGGCCCCGCCAACCCGACCGCCATCGCCGCCCTCCTCGCCACCGCCGCCGCCGTCGGCGGCTTCCTGTTCGGCTTCGACTCCTCGGTCATCAACGGTGCGGTCGACGCGATCGAGGGGGACTTCGGGCTCAGCGCCTTCGTCGTCGGGTTCGTCGTGTCGTCGGCGCTGCTCGGCTGCGCCGCCGGCGCGTGGTTCGCCGGGCCGCTCGGCGACCGCATCGGCCGCGTGCGGGTGATGCTGATCACGTCGGCGCTCTTCCTGATCAGCGCGATCGGCTCCGCCCTCTCCTTCGGCGCCGCCGACCTCATCGTCTGGCGGCTGGTCGGCGGGCTCGCCATCGGCGCGGCGTCGGTGATCGCGCCCGCCTACATCGCCGAGATCGCCCCCGCCCGGATGCGCGGGCGGCTCGGGTCGCTGCAGCAGATGGCGATCGTCCTCGGCATCTTCGCGGCGCTGGTCGCCGACTACCTCATCGCCCGCGTGTCCGACGGCGGCGCCTCCGGCGAGTTCCCCCTGGGCGGCACCGCCTGGCGGTGGATGTTCGCCAGCGAGCTGGTCCCCGCCGTGCTCTACGGCGTGATCGCCCTGGTCATCCCCGAGTCGCCCCGCTACCTGGTGAAGAAGCGGCAGCCGGAGCGGGCCCGGGAAGTGCTGCGGCGGGTCATGGACCCCTCCGAGGTGGACGCCAAGGTCGAGGAGATCTCCCGCTCCCTCGCCGAGGACCGCCCGGTCCGCCTGGGCGACCTGCGCGGCCCCCGGCTCGGCCTGCTGCCGATCGTCTGGGTCGGGCTCCTGCTGTCGGTGTTCCAGCAGTTCGTCGGGATCAACGTGATCTTCTACTACTCGACGTCGCTCTGGCAGTCGGTCGGGTTCTCCGAGGGCGACGCGATGCTCACCTCGGTGATCAACTCGCTGGTCAACGTCGCGTTCACGCTGGTCGCGATCGCGCTCATCGACCGGATCGGGCGGCGCCCCCTGCTGCTCGGCGGCGCGGCCGGCATGGCGCTCTCCCTCGGCACCCTCGCCGTCTGCTTCGCCACGGCGCCCGTCGTGGACGGCGAGCCCGCCCTCGGCGACGTCGCCGGCCCGGTCGCGCTGGTGGCGGCCAACACGTTCGTCGCCTCGTTCGCCGCGACGTGGGGACCGGTCGTCTGGGTGATGCTCGGCGAGATGTTCAACAACTTCATCCGCGCCTCCGCCCTCGCCGTCGCCGCCTCCGCGCAGTGGATCGCGAACTTCGTGATCACCACCACGTTCCCGGCCGTCTCGGGCGTGTCCCTCGGCCTCGCCTACGGGATGTACACCGCGTTCTCCGTGCTGGCGATCATCTTCGTCCTCCGCGCCGTGCCCGAGACCAAGGGGCGGGAACTGGAGGACATGGACTCGCTCACCTCGCCGAGGGCCCGCGCGTAAATCCGTGCGACGCCCGCGCCGGTCGCATAGCATGGACGCATGCCGCACGTCTTCGAGACGACGACGCCGGGTCGTTCCCGGCGCGATCGCGGCATGTCCTGAACATTGCACGCGGCAGGGCCCCGGGAGCGATCCCGGGGCCCTGCCGCATGTCAGGCCGCGTTCCGGGACCGCGCCGGGCCCTCCACGACGAGAGGAGCGGCCGATGAAGCAGGATGCGTCCGGAGCACATCCCGAGTCGATAGCATCGGGAACCGCTGATCCAAGCCCATCGAGTCCTGACCGAATACTGCGAGGAGTACCCGTGTCCACCGTGTCGGAGCTGCGCATCACCCTCGACGGGAGCGAGCGGGCGGTGCCGGCGGGCACCACCGCGGGTCAGGCCCTCGACGCCGACGGCCGCACCGTGATCGCGGCCCGGGTGAACGGCGAGCTGCGCGACCTCGCCGGCGAGCTGCGCGACGGGGACGCCGTCGAACCCGTGGAGATCGGCTCCGACGACGGCCGGGCGATCATGCGGCACTCCGCCGCGCACGTGCTGGCGCAGGCCGTCCAGGAGCTGTTCCCCGACGCGAAGCTCGGCATCGGCCCGCCGGTGGAGAACGGCTTCTACTACGACTTCGACGTCGCCGAGCCCTTCACCCCCGACGACCTCAAGCGCATCGAGAAGCGGATGCGGGAGATCGTCAAGCAGGGGCAGCGGTTCTCCCGGCGGCCCGTCTCCGACGACGACGCGCGCGCCGAGCTGGCCGGCGAGCCGTACAAGCTGGAGCTGATCGGCCTCAAGGGCTCCGGGTCCGCCGAGGACGCGGCCGAGGGCGCGAGCGTCGAGGTCGGCGGCGGCGAGCTGACCATCTACGACAACCTCGACGCCAAGTCCGGCGAGCTGCGCTGGAAGGACCTGTGCCGCGGCCCGCACCTGCCGTCCACCCGGGTCATCCCCGCGTTCAAGCTGATGCGCACCGGCGGCGCGTACTGGCGCGGCAGCGAGAAGAACCCGCAGCTCCAGCGCATCTACGGCACCGCATGGGAGTCCCGGGAGCGGCAGGACGAGTACCTGCGCTTCCTGGAGGAGGCCGAAAAGCGCGACCACCGCCGACTCGGCGCCGAGCTCGACCTGTTCTCGTTCCCGAGCGAGATCGGCAGCGGCCTCGCCGTCTTCCACCCCAAGGGCGGCGTCGTCCGCCGCGTGATGGAGGACTACTCCCGCAGGCGCCACGAGGAGGGCGGGTACGAGTTCGTCAACACCCCGCACATCACCAAGGGCGACCTGTTCGAGGTCTCCGGGCACCTCGGCTGGTACAAGGACGACATGTTCCCGCCGATGCAGGTCGACGGCGGCGACTACTACCTCAAGCCGATGAACTGCCCCATGCACAACCTGATCTTCGGGGCGCGCGGGCGATCCTACCGCGAGCTGCCGCTGCGGCTGTTCGAGTTCGGCTCGGTGTACCGGTTCGAGAAGTCGGGCGTGGTGCACGGCCTCACCCGCGTCCGCGGCATGACCCAGGACGACGCGCACATCTACTGCACCAAGGAGCAGATGGGCGACGAGCTCAAGAACCTGCTCGGCTTCGTCCTCGACCTGCTGCGCGACTACGGGCTCAGCGAGTTCTACCTGGAGCTGTCCACCCGCGACGACTCGCCGAAGTTCATCGGCGACGCCGCCGACTGGGAGGAGGCGACCGAGGCGCTGCGCCGGGCCGCGGACGAGTCGGGGCTCGACCTCGTCGCCGACCCCGGCGGCGCGGCGTTCTACGGCCCGAAGATCTCCGTGCAGGCCAGGGACGCCATCGGCCGCACCTGGCAGCTGTCCACCATCCAGGTCGACTTCAACCAGCCCAAGCGCTTCGAGCTGGAGTACCAGGCCGCCGACGGGAGCCGGCAGCGCCCCGTCATGATCCACCGGGCGCTGTTCGGGTCGATCGAGCGGTTCTTCGGCGTGCTGCTGGAGCACTACGCGGGCGCGATGCCGCCGTGGCTGTCGCCGGTGCAGGCCGTCGGCATCCCCATCGCGGACGCGCACGTCCCGCACCTGGACAAGGTCGCCGCGATGCTCCGCGAACGCGGCGTCCGCGTCGAGGTCGACACCTCCGCCGACCGGATGCAGAAGAAGATCCGCAACGCGCAGAAGCAGAAGATCCCGTACATGCTGCTCGCGGGGGACGACGACGTCGCCAAGGACGCGGTGTCGTTCCGGTACCGCGGCGGCGAGCAGCGGAACGGCATCCCGATCGCCGAGGCGGTCGAGGAGATCGTGCAGGCGATCGAGGCCCGCGTGCAGATCTGACCGCCCCCGACCGCCCCGACCGCCCTGACCGGCCTGGCCGGACGCCGGTGGGGCCACGCCACCCCCGTGTGGCGTGGCCCCGGGTCGCTCCGGCGCCCGGCGCCGGGACCCCCGGCCGGTCAGTCCGCGGAGATGACCAGCGGGTTCCCGCCGTCCCTGAACCCGACGGCCCAGACGGAGTCCGTACCGGGGACGCGCGTGATCCCCTGGACCGCGCCCTTCACGTGGGGGAGGGTCTGCTCCAGCCGCCAGGAGCCGTTCGTGTAGTGCAGGATGCGCGGATCGCTGTAGGCGCCGTTCGCCGACGGGACGGCCCAGAGCCCGCCCGCACCGTCTTCGATGAGGCCGTCGGGCGCGTAGTAGCCGGTGTCGGCGTCCGGGCCGAAGGTGTGGTGCCGCCCGCCTCCGAAGCGGCCGCCCGGGGGCAGGACGTCCTCCCGCCAGGTGGATTCGTCCCAGTGGTACGAAGTGTCCTTGCGAACGCCGTTCTCCTCGACGTACCCGGTGACCCACACGTCGTCGGCCACCAGAGGGAGGACCGCCACGAGACGCCCCGCCTACAACGAGTTCGGCAACAAGATCGGGCTGGGCCGCGCCCTCGTCGAGCGCGAGATCGACATGCTCGTGGGCGGGGTCCAGGAACGCCTGGACCAGCACCTGGACGACCTCCCGGCGGCGGTGCAGTCCGCGCTGGGGTTCGTCTTCCTCACGGAGGTGATCGCCATGTTCGGTTCCTACGCGGACCGGACCTGGCCCGCCGTCCCCGCCGGTGTCAGGAGCGTGCTGGTGGAGACGCTGTTGCGGGTGACGATCAGCCACGTCGTCGCCCCCCTGCAGGAGCCGGAGGCGGTCGCCCGCGACCTCGGTGCCCTGACCCGGCGCCTCGTGGCCCCGGCCGACGTCTGCGGGACGTGAGTCGGACATGCCCGGAGTTGGTAACCTCAACGCTCACGTGCCACGAACGGGGAGACGGCGGACATGAGGGCCAGAAGACCGGCGCGGCATTCCCGCTCCCTCCCGGCCCGGATCGCCGGCTATGCCGGCACGGTGCTGCTGGTGGCCGCGGCCGTGGTCGTCCTGCTCATTCCGCTGATCGACGACGGGAAGGGCGCCGACGGCGCGGGCGCCCAGAGCTCGCCCAGCCAGACCGCATCGCCCGGCGGGCCGGCCGGTGTCCCGGGGGACCCGGTCCTGCCCGGGGCGCCGACCGGGCCGGCGCCACAGCAGGACGGGAGCGGCCTGCCCGCTCCGGGCGGGCCGCAGGACGGCGGCGGCCAGGGCGGCGGGCCCGCGCTTCCCGGCCAGGGCGGCACGGGGGAATTGACGTGGTGCCCGGACGGCACGGCGTCCTACCGCGCCACGGGAACCGGTATCGACGTCGTCATCACCGTGGCCTCCAGTGGAGCGATCCGGGCCGAGCTCGTGCTGCAGGGGCGGGCGCCGGAGTCCCAGCAGGCCACCGTCCCGGGCGGGCGGCCCCACACGTTCCACTTCCGGGGCGTGTCACCGGCCCTCGTCGAGCGCGTCAAGGTCACCACCGTCTCCGTCGGGGTGAACATGCAGACGTGCTACGCACGCGTCGGGTGACGCGGATCAGCGGTGCGGGCCGGCGGGCTTGCGGACGTCGCCGACCGACACGTTGACCGCCGCGACCCGCGACCCCAGCATCAGGCCCGCGACCCTGGCCACGTTGGCCTTGACCGCGTCGGCCACGTCGCGGATCACGCAGCCGTACTCGACCGCGATGGCGAGGTCGAGCGTCACCTCGTCCTCGTCCGGATCGACGTGGACGCCCGTGCCGCCCCGGCCTGCGGCCTGTCCTGCACCCGGTCCTCCACCGGGCGCTGGGCCGCCCTCGCCGGCCGGGCCGGGCCGGGCGATCAGGGCGGCGACGCCGGCCACCTCCAGCGCGGCCAGCGCGGCGATCTTCCCGACCACCTCGTCCGCGATCGTGACGCGCCCCTCCACCCCGGTGGTGATGTCGGACGGCGAGCCCCGCAGCGTCATCGGCACCGCGGCCGGCCCGGCGGCGGGCGGCGCGGGGAGCGGCGTCCCCGGCGGCGGCACCGTGCCGCGGTGGGCGGCCGAGTGCGCCGCGCGGCGGGCGGTCGGCCCGGGGAAGAACGGCGCGGATCCGGCCTCCGGCCCCGGCTCGCCGTTCCCGGTGCGGCCTTCGTCGAGCCCGGTCATGATCGCTCCCTGGGGTGAGGTTCGGGACCATGGTGTCGGAGCGACCCGCGGGACGTCACGCATGGCCCGGCCGGCGGGCGCGTCCCGCGGACCGCGCCGTCCGGGCGCGAGGCGGGATCCCGGCTTCGGGCCGCCGGGAAACTCTCTCTATGCTGCTGGTCAGGACGTGAACAAAAGGAGACCGCCGCCTTGAGCGCAGAGCCGGAGGAGTCCGTGGTGCAGCAGGGGCGCGACGAGGGCGCGTCCGCGACCGGGAGCGAGCGCACGCCCCGCTACGAGGAGGAGAGGGGCGGCGCCGGCACGCCCGACAACTTCCAGCGGCTGTGGACCCCGCACCGGATGGCGTACATCAAGGGCGAGGGCAGGCCGACGGGAGCGGGCGAGGACGACGGCTGCCCGTTCTGCGAGATCCCGCGGATGCCCGACGAGGAGGGGCTCGTCGTGTCCCGCGGCACGTCGGTGTTCACGGTGCTGAACCTCTACCCGTACAACTCCGGGCACCTGATGGTCGTCCCGTACCGGCACGTCGCCGACTACGGCGACCTGGACGAGGCCGAGTACCTGGAGCTGGCCACGTTCACCCAGCGCGCCCTCACGGCGCTGCGCAAGTGCAGCGGCGCGCAGGGCTTCAACGTCGGGATGAACCTCGGGCTGGTCGCCGGCGCCGGGATCGCGGCGCACCTGCACCAGCACGTCGTCCCCCGCTGGGGCGGCGACACCAACTTCATGCCGGTCGTCGGGCACACCAAGGTGCTGCCGCAGCTGCTGCGCGACACCCGGCAGATGCTCGCCGACGCCTGGCCGGCCTCATGACCGGCCCCCCGGCGAAGAGGGCGGCGGGAGGGCGGCCGGTGCTCGTGTACGACGGCGACTGCGGCTTCTGCACGTCCTCGGTCCGCTTCATCGAGCGGTACGTGCCCGCACGCGCGGAGATCGTCGCCTTCCAGTACGCCGACCTCGGCGAGTTGGGCACCACGGCCGAGCGGGCCGAGCACGAGGTCCTGTGGATCGACCGCGCCGGGCGGGTCAGCGGCGGCGCTGAGGCCGTGGGGCGGCTGCTCACCGCCGCAGGCGGCCCCTGGCGGGCGCTCGGGGTGGTCATGCGGGTGGCGCCGGCCAGCTGGGCCGCGCAGGCCGCCTACCGGCTGATCGCGCGGAACCGGCACCGGCTGCCGGGCGGGACGGCGGCGTGCGCGCTCCCGCCCGCGGGCCGCCCCGGCGGCCACGGCTGACGCGCGAGGGCCCCGCCCGGCGAGCGGACGGGGCCCTGAACGCGCCGGAGGCAGCCGTCAGGTCTCCCTGGACTCGGCGGCGACCTTGTCGGCCAGATGGGTCGGGAGCGGCTCGTAGCGCAGGAACGAGCGGCTGAACGTGCCCGTGCCCTGCGACATGGAGCGCAGGTCGATCGCGTACCGGATGATCTCCAGCTGCGGGACCTCCGCCTTGATCATGGTGCGGCCGCCGGGCACCGCCTGGGAGCCCTGCACCCGGCCGCGCCGCGACGTCAGATCGGACATGATCGGGCCCACGTACTCGTCGGCGATCAGCACGTCCACCTCGTCGACCGGCTCCAGCAGCAGGATCGGCACCTGGCCAGCCGCGTCCTTGAGCGCGAGCGCACCGGCGGCCTGGAACGCCATGTCGGACGAGTCGACCGAGTGGGCCTTGCCGTCGTGCAGGGTGACCCTGATGTCGACCAGCGGGTACCCGGCGGACACGCCGCGCGCCATCTGCTGCCGGACGCCCTTCTCGACCGACGGGATGAACTGCCGCGGCACCACCCCGCCGACGATCTTGTCGACGAAGTCGAAGCCCTCACCGGACGGCAGCGGCTCGACGTCGATGTGGCAGATGCCGTACTGGCCGTGGCCGCCGCTCTGCTTGACGTGGCGCCCGAGCCCCTTGGCCCTGCCGCCGAACGTCTCCCGCAGCGGGACCCGCATCTCGATCCGCTCGACCTCGACGCCGTACCGGGTCCGGAGCCGCTCGATCAGCACGTCGGCGTGGGCCTCGCCCATGCACCACAGCACCAGCTGACGCGTCTCGGAGTTGTTCTCCAGCCGCAGCGTCGGGTCCTCGGCGACGAGCCGGCCGAGCGCCTGGCCGAGCTTGTCCTCGTCGGCCTTGGACTTGGCGCGGATCGCCACCGGGAGCAGCGGGTCCGGCATCGTCCAGGGCGTCATCACCACCGGCGCGGACGGGTCGGACAGGGTGTCGCCGGTCTCGGCGCGGGTCAGCTTCGCCACCGCGCAGATGTCGCCGGCGATGCAGGACGACGCGGTGCGCTGCGCCTTGCCCAGCGGCGAGGTCAGCGCGCCGACCCGCTCGTCGACGTCGTGGTCCTCGTGCCCGCGGTCCTCCAGGCCGTGCCCGGAGACGTGCACCGTCATGTCCGGGCGGAGCGTCCCGGAGAACACCCGCACCAGCGAGATCCGTCCGACGTACGGGTCGGACATCGTCTTGATCACCTCGGCGACCAGCGGCCCGTCCGGGTCGCAGGCGACCTCCCTCGGCGGCCCGCCCTTGACCGGGGTCACGGTCGGGATGCCGTGTTCGAGGGGCGAGGGGAACGCCTGGGTGATGACCTCGAGGAGCTCCGGCATGCCGATGACCGGGCCCGGATGGTCGCCGTGCGGGACCGATGTCGCCAGGACGGGGTAGAAGCTGCCGCGCGCCACCGCGGTCTCCAGGTCCCCGATGAGGGCCTTGACGTCGAGGTCCTCGCCGGAGAGGTACCTCTCCATGAGGGTCTCGTCCTCGCTCTCCTGGATGATGCCCTCGATCAGCGTGGCGCGCTGCTCGGCGATCTGGTCCAGGTACTGCGGGTCTGGGTCGCACTCCGTCCGCCGCCCGGTGGAGTAGTCGAAGCAGCGCTGGGTCAGCAGCCCGATGAGGCCGTGCGGCCCGTCCCCGCCGCCCGCCGGGAAGTACAGCGGCGCGACGCCCTCTCCGAAGACGTCCTGGCAGGTCATGACCACGTCGTCGAAGTCGCCGCGCTGCTGGTCGATCTTGGTGATGACGACCGCGCGGGGCATCCGCACGGCGGCGCACTCGTCCCAGAGCATCCGGGTCAGGCCGTCGATGCCGTCCACCGCCGAGATCACGAACAGCGCCGCGTCGGCGCCGCGCAGCCCGGCGCGCAGGTCGCCGACGAAGTCGGCGTACCCCGGGGTGTCGATGAGGTTGATCTTCATGCCGTCGTGGGCGAACGGGGCGAGGGACAGGTTCACCGAGCGCTGCTGGCGCACCTCGACCTCGTCGTAGTCGCTGACGGTCGTCCCGTCCTCGACGCGTCCCGCCCGCTGCACCGTGCCGGTGGCGGCGAGCAGCGCCTCCACCAGCGTGGTCTTCCCGGCTCCGGAATGGCCGACCAGCGCGACGTTGCGCACCCTGTCGCACCCGCCGGCCTCCGGTGCCCTGCCGTGGCCTCCCGGGTGGCCTCCCTTGTCCGCCATGACTACCTCCTCGGACGGGTCTCCGCGCGGAGGCCCGCGTGCGTTGGGGCCCGGCCATGCGGGCGGCCCGGCCCTGCGTCCGAGTGCGGCGTCCGACCTCGTCCAACGTGCGTGACCGACGTCACACCCGTATCACCACCTTTTCCCGGGATGGGCGGGATCACAAGGGGTGAAGGGCAAACAACCGCGATCGGTGCGCGGCGCACGGCGGCCGGACCGGCCCTGACCACGCCGAGGACCCTGCACGGGACGCCTCCGCACTACGATGGGCGCGCTGCGCGGCGGCCCGCGGAAGCCCACTCCCCGAAGATTCACGAGAACGGACGGCGATGCTCAACAGAATCAGGCCCGCGCTGGGGCGCGTCCTCACCCCGGTCGGACACGTGGTCGCGCGGACCAGGCTCTCGCCCAACGCCATCACGGTCATCGGGACGCTGGGCGTCGCAACCGGCGCGCTCGCGCTGTTCCCCCGCGGCGAGTTCTTCTGGGGCACGCTGGTCATCACCGCGTTCGTGCTGTTCGACATGCTGGACGGCGCGGTCGCCCGCGTCACCGGGAAGATCTCGAAGTTCGGCGCGTTCCTGGACTCCACGATGGACCGGGTCGCCGACGCCGCGATCTTCGCCGGGCTGATGATCGGGCTGTCCCGGGACGGGCAGGAGCCGCTCGCCGGCGTCGCCCTGTACTGCCTCGTCGCCGGGGTCGTGGTGTCCTACGCCAAGGCCCGCGCCGAGGGGCTCGGCTACACCTGCGACGTGGGCATCGCCGAACGCGCCGAACGGCTGATCGTCGCGCTGGTGGCCGCCGGGTTCCACGGGCTCGGCGTCCCCTACATCCTCGCCATCGCGCTGTGGGTCCTCGCCGCGCTGAGCACGGTCACGGTCGCGCAGCGGTTCGCCGCCGTCTACGCCCAGGCGAAGGACGGAGCCGAGGCCGCGCCGGAGCCGGCTCCATGAGCGACCCCGCCGCGCCCGGGCGCCGCGCGGGCGGCCGGTCCCCGCGCGGCGCGGACCGCACGGGCCTGCGGGACGAGGTGATGGACGCCGCGTACGGCGCGGGCTGGACGATCGTCCGCAAGATGCCCGAGCCCGCCGCGCGGCTCGCGTTCACCGCCCTCGCCGACCGCACCTGGCACCGCCACGGCACCGGTGTGCGGCAGTTGGAGAAGAACCTCTGCCGCGTCCTCGGCAAGGACGCCGTCGACGACGAGGTCCGCGTCCTCAGCAAGAAGGTCCTGCGGTCGTACTTCCGCTACTGGCTGGAGGTGTTCCGGCTGCCCGAGTACAGCCGGGCGCGGATCCTCGGCCGGATGCGGGTGACCGGCGAGAAGAAGATCTTCACCAACCTCGATGCCGGGCGCGGCGTCATCCTGGCCCTGCCCCACATGGGCAACTACGAGCACGCGGGCGCATGGCTCGTCCACCGCGGGTACCCGTTCACCACCGTCGCCGAGCGGCTCAAGCCCGAGTCGCTCTTCGACCGGTTCGTCGAATTCCGGGAAGGGCTCGGCATGGAGGTCCTCGCCCACAAGGGCGCCTCCGCGTACGGGCGGATGGCGCAGCGCCTCCGCGCCGGCCGGCCGGTGTGCCTCGTCGTCGACCGCGACCTGACCGAGAGCGGCATCGACGTGGAGTTCTTCGGGGCCACCGCCCGGATGCCCGCGGTGTCCGCCGCGCTGGCCCTGCAGACCGGCGCCGCCCTCATCCCCGTGACACTCTGGTACGAGGGGGAGTACTGGGCGGCGCGCGTCCACGAGGAGGTACCGGTTCCTGGTGAGGGCGGCAGACAGGAGAAGATCCAGGCCATGACCCAGGAGCTCGCACGCGTCTTCGAGGCGGGCATCGCCGCGCACCCGGAGGACTGGCACATGCTGCAGAAGGTCTGGGTGGACGACATCGCGGACGGCACCGGATGAGGATCGGCATCGTCTGCCCCTACACGTGGGACGTCCCCGGGGGCGTCCAGCAGCACATCGGCGACCTCGCCGAGGCGCTGATCGCCCTCGGCCACCACGTGTCGGTGATCACGCCCGCGGACGACGACGCCGAGCTGCCGCCCTACGTCGTGTCCGCCGGACGCGCCGTCCCCGTGCCCTACAACGGCTCGGTGGCGCGGCTGGCGTTCGGGTTCCTGTCGGCCGGGCGCGTCCGCCGCTGGATCAACGACGGCCGCTTCGACGTCCTGCACGTCCACGAGCCCGCCGCGCCGTCGCTCGGCCTGCTGGCCTGCTGGGCCGCGGACGGCCCGATCGTCGGCACCTTCCACGCGTCCTACGAGAAGTCGCGCGTGGTGTCGGTGACCGCGCCGATCCTGCAGAGCGCGCTGGAGAAGATCACCGGCCGGATCGCGGTGTCGGAGGCGGCGCGCACCACCCTGGTCGAGCACCTCGGCGGCGACGCCGTGCTGATCCCCAACGGGGTCGCGACCGAGCGGTACGCGATGGCCGACCCGCTGCCCGGCTGGCCCGGCCGCGGCGCCCCGGCCGGGGGAGTCCCGCAGGGGCCCGCCGGCGGGGAGGCGCTCGGTTTCCTCGGCCGGATGGACGAGCCCCGCAAGGGCCTGCACGTGCTGCTGCGCGCGTTCGAGGTCCTCGGGCGGCGGCGCCCCGGCCTCCGGCTGCTGCTGGCCGGGCCCGGCGACGCCGACGACGTGGTGTCCCGCGTCTCCCGGGACCTGCGCGACCGGGTCGTCGCCCTCGGCATGGTCAGCGAGGAGGACAAGGTCCGCGCCTACCACTCGGTGGACGTGTTCGTCGCGCCCAACCTCGGCGGCGAGAGCTTCGGCATCGTGCTCGCCGAGGCCATGGCGGCGGGCGCGCCCATCCTGGCCAGCGACATCGAGGCGTTCGACCGGGTGCTGCGCGGGGGACGCGCCGGCGCGCTGTTCCCCGTCGGCGACCACGAGGCCCTCGCGGCGGCGGCCGCAGAGCTGCTCGACGACCCGGCGCGCCGCAAGCAGCTGTCCGCGGAGGCCCGCGCCGCCGTCCGCGCCTACGACTGGTCGTCCGTGGCCCGCGACGTGCTCCGCGTGTACGAGACGGTCGCGTTCGAGAGCGCCGGCGTCGTCGAGTCCGGCCCGGCCGTGTTCCGCGACGGGGCCTAGGAGACCGCCGGATGTACGACTGGATCATCGACGTCCTGTTCTGGGTCGCCGTCGTCTTCCTGGTCGGCGTGTACGTGTCATGGCGCGCCACCAGGCTCGACCGGCTGCACGTCCGCGTGGAGACCGCCCGCGCCGCGCTGGACGCGGCGCTGGTCCGGCGGGCCGCGGCGACACTGGAGCTCGCCGCCTCCCGCCTGCTGGACCCGGCCACCAGCCTGGTGCTGGCCACCGCCGCCCACGAGGCCCGGACCGCCGGCGCCGACCACCGCGAGTTCGCCGAGAGCGACCTGTCGCGGGCGCTGCGCGCGGTCTTCGACCAGCCCGGCTTCGCGGGCGCGCTCGCCGACAGCGGAGCCGGCGAGGGGGTGCTGGACGAGCTGTCCGCCGCCGCGGCGAAGGTCGCCTACGCCCGGCGCTTCTACAACGACGCCGTCTCGCAGGCGCGGATCGCCCGCCGCAAGCTGCTCATCCGCGTCCTGCCGCTCGCCGGGCGCGCCCCGCTGCCCGACTTCTTCGAGATCGACGACGACCCGCCCGAAATCTGACCGGCCGCCGGGGCCCCGTCGGCCGCGAGCGGGTCCCGCGGATTGATCACATCCGGGCCCGTCGGCCGTACCGCTGGACGGGCGGGCGCATCCGGTCGTGTTCGCTACCCTCGGGCAGAGCCGTCAAGGGAGGGCCCATCGTGCGATCCGCCAGGGACACCGGCGCCGGCGGCCGTGCGGCCGCGGTGCTCGGTGCCCTCGTCCTCGGCGCCGGGCTGGTGTCCTGCTCCGACTCCGACGCGCCGCGAACGGCGCCGCCGCCGCGCAGCACGGGCACGCCGTCGCCGAGCGCGACGCCCACGCCCGCGACGCACCCGTTCACCGGCGAGCGGAAGGGGCTGGACAACCCGGTCCTCGCCGTCAAGATCGAGAACACCCGGCCCGCGCTGCCGCAGAGCGGGGTGAAGGCGGCCGACATCGTCTACGTCGAGCAGGTCGAGGGCGGCGAGACCCGGCTGATGGCGGTCTACTCGACCGAGCTGCCGAAGCGGGTCGGGCCCGTCCGCAGCGCCCGCATCTCCGACCTGCACATCCTGCCGCAGTTCGGCAGGCCCGCCTTCGCGTTCTCCGGCGTCCAGAGCAAGATGAAGAAGCACGTCCGCAAGGCGCCGGTGTACGACATCTCCCAGGAGAACGCCGGGAACGCCTACTTCCGGGCCGGAGGCAAGCCGATCCCGTACAACCTCTACGCCGACCCGAAGGTCCTGCTGAAGAGGGCGCCGAAGGCCGGCGGCCCGCGCGACATCGGCTTCCGGTTCGGGGACGCCCCGGCGGGCGGCAAGGCCACGAGGAGCTTCACCGCGCGGTGGCCGTCGGCCAGCATGGGGTTCACCTGGTCGAAGAAGCAGAAGCGGTGGCTCGCCAGCTTCGGCGGCAGCCCGGACCGCGCCGCCGAGGGCGGGCGCCTGGGCGGCCAGACGGTCGTCATCCAGTACGCCAAGACCACCCGCTCGAAGTTCCACGACTTCCTCGGCAGCTACACGCCGCTGATCCACACCACCGGGACGGGCCGCGCCCTCGTCCTCCGCGACGGCAAGTCGTACAGGGCCAAGTGGTCGAGGTCGTCGGAGAAGAAGGGGACCACCTTCACGACGGCCGAGGGCGAGCCGATGACGTTCGCGCGGGGCCAGGTCTGGGTCGTGCTCGTCAACGACGGCAAGCCCTACACGCCCTAGAGGCGGGGGGCGGCACGGCGCCGCGGCGGCCCGGTGCCGCGTCAACCACCACTCTGTAAGTGAAGGCCCGCCCGCGTTGACACTATGGCGTGTCGAGCGGGCGCCCTAGCAGGCAATACCATGGAACGGACTTGTCGTACTTCCATGTGAGGAAAACCCGTGTCCACTTCCAGTCCCGCCCCTGAGAACGCCACTCCCGAGACCGGGACCGCCCGCGTCAAGCGCGGCATGGCGGAGATGCTCAAGGGCGGCGTGATCATGGACGTCGTCACGCCCGAGCAGGCGAAGATCGCCGAAGACGCGGGCGCGGTCGCCGTCATGGCCCTGGAGCGGGTGCCCGCCGACATCCGCGCCGAGGGCGGCATCTCCCGGATGAGCGACCCCGACATGATCGACGGGATCATCAGCGCGGTGTCCATCCCGGTCATGGCCAAGGCCCGCATCGGCCACTTCGTCGAGGCGCAGGTGCTGCAGGCACTGGGCGTCGACTACGTCGACGAGTCCGAGGTCCTCACCCCGGCCGACTACGACAACCACATCGACAAGTGGGCCTTCACCGTCCCGTTCGTCTGCGGCGCCACCAACCTCGGCGAGGCGCTGCGCCGCATCACCGAGGGCGCGGCCATGATCCGCTCCAAGGGCGAGGCCGGGACCGGCGACGTGTCCAACGCCACCACCCACATGCGCCAGATCCGGCAGCAGATCCGCCGCCTCCAGAACCTCCCGGAGGACGAGCTGTACGTCGCCGCGAAGGAGCTCCAGGCCCCCTACGAGCTCGTCAAGGAGGTCGCGGTCGCCGGCAAGCTGCCGGTCGTGCTGTTCACCGCGGGCGGCATCGCGACCCCCGCCGACGCGGCCATGATGATGCAGCTCGGCGCCGAGGGCGTCTTCGTCGGCTCCGGGATCTTCAAGTCCGGGAACCCGGCCCAGCGCGCCGAGGCCATCGTCAAGGCCACCACCTTCCACGACGACCCCGGGGTGATCGCCAAGGTCTCCCGCGGCCTCGGGGAGGCCATGGTCGGCATCAGCGCCGCCGGCCTCGGCGAGGACCAGAAGTTCGCGGGCCGCGGCTGGTGACGTGAACCCGGCGGGGTTACGCTGGCGGCGCGGCCGGTGCGGAACGGCGGCTCCGGCGGCGGGGAGGAGGCCCCCGGGCGGCGCCCGGTGGCGGGAGGGGAGAGCATGGCTTGGTCGGTCGCGCTGGCCTGCGCGAGCGCGGGTGAACCCACCGAGGTGTTCCGGCCGGGCCTGGTGCCCGATCCGGACGCCGCCGCGGCGATCGCGCGGGGCCTGTACCCGGCCGACACCCTGACCGAGACCGGCGACACGGTCCTCGACTTCGCGCTCTGGCCGTACGAGGACGAGCTGTTCGTCGGGGCGTTCGAGCGGGCCCTGCTGCTGTGCGACCGGCGGCTGTTCTGCCTCGACGACGACGCCCGCCGCATCGCCGACACCGCCGCGGCCGCGCTGCCCGGCTCGCACTGCGGCGTCCTCGTCCTGCACAACGTCATCCGCGGCTGCTGGTTCCGCTGGTACGAGTCCGGCCGGCTGCTGCGCGACGTGTTCGTCACCGCCGAGGACGGCGTCGTCGTCGACCAGGGCGAGCGGCTCCCCGCCGAGCGGCCGTTCTGGCGCGCCATCGACGCGGGCGCCCCCGACGTCCCGCTGCCGTTCGACCCGGAGGAGTTCGGGCTCGCGCTCGCCGAGGAGCACATGTTCGGCCGCGGCATCGCCGACCGGGGCAAGGACGGGTTCCTGCCGCTGGAGCTCCCGCTGCGCCGCTTCAAGCACGTCTGAGCAGCGGCTCGGGGAAGACGTGCCATGACGAGCGGCGTTGTAACGAACGTCTAGGCTTGAACGACCCCCCGCACCCCCGGAAGGTTTTTCGCGTGACCGCTGTGCCGACGATCGGTGTACTGGCCCTGCAGGGCGACGTGCGCGAGCATGTGCGCGCGCTGGAGGCCGCCGGGGCCCGCACCCTGCGCGTGCGCCGCCCCGACGAACTGGAGCGCGTCGACGGGCTCGTCCTGCCCGGCGGCGAGTCGACCACGATGTGGCGGCTGGCGCGCTCGTTCGAGCTGCTGGAGCCGCTGCGCAAGCGGATCGAGGCGGGCCTGCCCGCCTACGGATCCTGCGCCGGCATGATCATGCTCGCGGACCGCATCGTGGACGGCGCGGCCGGCCAGGAGACGGTCGGCGGGATCGACATGACCGTCCGGCGCAACGCCTTCGGCCGGCAGGTCGACTCGTTCGAGTCCGGCGTCGCGCTGACCGGCATGGGGGACACGCCGTACCACGCCGTTTTCATCCGCGCTCCCTGGGTGGAGTCCGTCGGGGACGGCGTCGAGATCATCGGACGCGCCGACGGCGGCCCGAACGCCGGTAGGATCGTCGCCGTCCGCCAGGGGCGCCTCATGGCGACCGCGTTCCATCCGGAGTTGACAGGCGATTTCCGCGTGCACCACTACTTCGCCGATCTGGTGCGCCGGACCACAGAGGAGGAGTGACAGATGTCCGGCCATTCCAAGTGGGCGACGACGAAGCACAAGAAGGCGGCCCTCGACGCGAAACGGGGCAAGCTCTTCGCCAAACTGATCAAGAACATCGAGGTGGCGGCCCGTACGGGCGGCGGCGATCCGGACGCCAACCCGACCCTCTACGACGCCATCTACAAGGCGAAGAAGAACTCCGTCCCCAACGACAACATCGAGCGCGCGCGCAAGCGCGGCGCCGGTGAGGAGGCCGGGGGCGCGGACTGGCAGACCATCACCTACGAGGGCTACGCGCCCGGCGGGGTCGCCGTCCTGATCGAGTGCCTGACCGACAACCGCAACCGCGCGGCCTCCGAGGTCCGCGTCGCCCTCACCCGCAACGGCGGCTCCCTCGCCGACCCGGGCTCGGTGTCCTACATGTTCAACCGCAAGGGCGTCGTGATCGTCCCCAAGGCGGGCACCAGCGAGGACGACGTGATGCTCGCCGTCCTGGACGCGGGCGCCGAGGAGGTCAACGACCTCGGCGACGACAGCTTCGAGGTCGTCAGCGAGGCGGGCGACCTGGTCGCGGTCCGCACCGCGCTGGTCGACGCCGGGATCGACTACGAGTCGGCCGAGAGCAAGTTCCTGCCGAGCGTCACGGTCCCCCTGGACGAGGAGAACGCCAAGAAGGTCTTCCGCCTCCTGGACGCCCTTGAGGACTCCGACGACGTCCAGGAGGTCTACGCCAACTTCGACGTCTCCGACGACGTCCTCGCCACCCTGGACTGAGCCCCGGCCCACCGCCCATCACCCCTGGCCACTTCCAGAACACGCCCGCCGCGCCCTCCACGATCCGGCCCCGTGTTGGTAGCGTTGGCGGCCGAACAAGTGATCGAAGGAGTGGCCTTGCGGGTGATGGGGGTGGACCCCGGGCTCACCCGGTGCGGGGTCGGGGTCGTCGAGGGCGTCCCGGGCAAGCGGCTCCACCTGGTCCACGTGTCCGTCGTGCGGACCGACCCCGACGACGAGGTCGCCCTGCGGCTGCTGGGGATCGAGTCGGGCATCGAGGCGCTCATGGACGAGCTGCGCCCCGACGCCGTCGCCGTCGAGCGGGTGTTCTCGCAGCACAACGTCCGCACCGTGATGGGCACCGCGCAGGCCGCCGGCGTCGCGATGCTGGCGGCCGCCCGGCGCGGGCTGCCCGTCGCGCTGCACACCCCGAGCGAGGCCAAGGCCGCCGTCACCGGCAACGGGCGGGCCGACAAGGCCCAGGTCACCCGGATGGTGACCAGGCTCCTGTCCCTCGACACGGCCCCCAAGCCCGCGGACGCGGCCGACGCGCTCGCCCTGGCCATCTGCCACGTGTGGCGCGGTGGTCCGCGGCAGCGGCTCGCCGCGGCGCAGCGGTCCCGGATCGAGGAGGCGGCCAGGGCCGAGCGCGCGCGGCTCGCCGCCCGGAGCAGAGGAGGAACCGTCAAGTGATCGCCTTCGTCAGCGGCCGGGTGGCCGCCGCCGGGCCCGACGGCGCGGTGATCGACGTGCACGGCGTCGGTCTCTCGGTGCAATGCACCCCCGCCACCCTGGCCGGGCTGCGGGTCGGCGACGAGGCGACGGTGCCGACCTCGCTCGTCGTCCGCGAGGACTCGCTCACCCTGTTCGGGTTCGCCGACGACGACGAGCGCACGGTCTTCGAGCTGCTGCAGACGGCCAGCGGCATCGGCCCACGGCTGGCGCTGGCGATGCTGGCCGTCCACACCCCGAACGCGCTGCGGCACGCGGTGGCGAGCGAGGACGTCACCGCTCTCACCAAGGTCCCCGGCATCGGCAAGAAGGGCGCCCAGCGCATCGTCCTGGAGCTCAGGGACCGCCTGGGCGGCCCGGTCGGCGACGGCCCCGGCGGCGTCCGCGCGCCCGCCCGCGCCGAACCGTGGCGCGAGCAGGTCCAGATGGGCCTGATCAACCTGGGCTGGTCGGCCAAGGACGCCGACGCGGCCGTCGACGCCGTCGCCGCCGACCTCGACGGGAGCGGCGACACCCCGCCCGTCGCGGCGCTGCTGAAGTCCGCCCTGCGGAAGCTGAGCAAATAATGGGCGGCGAGCTGGAGGGTGTGGAGGGTCCGCCCCCCGCGAGGGGTGCGGCCGAGCCCGAGCGGCTCGTGTCGGCGGACGCGGACGGGGCCGAGGAGCAGCGGATCGAGGCCGCGCTGCGGCCCCGCAAGCTCGGCGACTTCGTCGGGCAGGAACGGGTGCGCGAGCAGCTGTCGCTGGTGCTGCAGAGCGCGCTGCGCCGCGGCCGGACGCCCGACCACGTGCTGCTGTCGGGCGGGCCCGGCCTCGGCAAGACCACCCTCGCCATGATCATCGCGGCGGAGCTGGGGCAGCCGCTGCGCATCTCCTCCGGTCCCGCGATCGAGCGGGCCGGCGACCTCGCCGCGGTGCTGTCCACCCTCGCCGAGGGCGAGGTGCTCTTCCTGGACGAGATCCACCGGCTGGCGCGGCCCGCCGAGGAGATGCTCTACATGGCGATGGAGGACTTCCGCGTCGACGTCGTCGTCGGGAAGGGCCCCGGGGCGACCGCGATCCCCCTGGACATCGCGCCGTTCACGCTGGTCGGCGCCACCACCCGCGCCGGGATGCTGCCCGGCCCGCTGCGCGACCGGTTCGGGTTCGTCGCCCACATGGACTTCTACGACGCGGCCGAACTGGAGATCATCGTCCGGCGGTCGGCGAAGCTGCTGGGCGTGGAGATCGGCGACGACGCGGCCGCCGAGATCGCCGGGCGGTCCCGCGGCACGCCCCGCATCGCCAACCGGCTGCTGCGCCGCGTCCGCGACTACGCCGAGGTCCGCACCGACGGGACCGTCACCCAGGAATCCGCGCGGGCCGCCCTCGCGTTGTACGAGGTGGACGAACGGGGCCTCGACCGGCTCGACCGCGCCGTGCTGGAATCGCTGATGCGCAAGTTCGGCGGCGGGCCGGTCGGGCTGAGCACCCTCGCCGTGTCGGTGGGGGAGGAGCCCGAGACCGTGGAGGTCGTCGCGGAGCCGTTCCTGGTGCGCCAGGGGCTGCTGGCGAGGACGCCCCGCGGCCGGGTCGCCACCGCGGCGGCGTGGGCCCACCTGGGCCTCGCGCAGCCGCCGACCGCGCCGATGGCGGGGACGCTGTTCGACGTCGACGGGGACACCGGCCGGCCCGGCGAGTGATCATCCCGGTAACGGGTTGGGAACTTCCCGGCGTCGCCGGACGTCACGTCGTTGCCGGGGTCTGGCGTACTCTCTAGACTCCGGGACTTGGTTCACCGCCTCCAGCCGGCGGTCCCGTTGCACATGACCGGTCCGGTCACCAGGCTGGGCCAACGACATCGGAAGGATGCCCCAGTGATGGGCGGCGACATGATTATCGCGGCGGAGTCGGGCGGCAGCGGGGCCTTCAACCTGCTCCTCCTCCTCGCCATTCCCCTGGTCTTCTACTTCCTGCTCATCCGGCCGCAGAGCAAGCGCCGGAAGGAGCAGCTGCAGCTGCAGAACTCCATCGAGCCCGGTTCGCGGGTGCTGACGACGAGCGGCATGCAGGCCACCGTCGTCGACGTCGACGACGACGGCCTCCTGCTGGAGATCGCGGAAGGCGTCGAGGTCCGCTTCGTCAAGCAGGCCGTCATGCAGGTCCTCAAGGACGACGTGTCCGACGACCTCGACGAGGACGACGAGGACGAGGACGACGAGGGCACCGACCGCGTCGACCTCGCCAAGGACGACGCAGGCGAGCAGGACGGGGCCGCCGGCGAGACCGAGGACGAGGACGGCAAGGCGGGCGAGACCGCCGCGGCCGACGAGCCCGAGCCCGAGGACAAACCCAAGGGCCGCGCGAAGGTCAAGGCCACCGGCAAGTCCGGCGCCTGACGCCGCGCCGGTCAGGGCACGAGGCCGGCGGGACCCCCGCCGCCGGCACCGGCCGGCTTGAGTAGAAGACGTACCAGACGTATTAGACGAGAACGGCGGCGGAGCGAGTCCGCCGCCGTCTTCGTCTGCGGCCCCGGACGCGGAACCCGGCGGAAACGACGCGGAGGCAGGTAGGAGCGCATGGTGGACCTCGCAAAGCTGATCCGGGAGCGGATCCGCGACGTGGACGACTACCCCAAGCCCGGGGTGGTCTTCAAGGACATCACCCCCCTGCTGGCCGACCACGTCGCGTTCGCCGGCGTGGTCGACGCGATCGTCAACCACCACGGCCGCGGCACCATCGACAAGATCGTCGGGATCGAGGCCCGCGGGTTCATCCTCGCCGCGCCCGTCGCCTACCACTTCGGCGCGGGGTTCGTCCCGGTGCGGAAAAAGGGGAAACTGCCGTCGCGGACCGACGCGGAGACCTACGATCTCGAGTACGGGACCGAGACGATCGAGATCCACCTCGACGCGCTCGACTCCGGAGACCGTGTGCTGATCGTCGACGACGTCCTGGCCACGGGAGGGACGGCCAGGGCCGCCGCCGATCTCGTCCGCCGCAGCGGCGCCGAGGTCGCCGGCCTGTCGGTCCTCCTCGAACTGTCGTTCCTGCACGGGCGCGACAAGCTGCGGAATATGGACGTCCATTCGCTGGTTACGGTCTAGTACGAAAAGGGCGCCGGATACACTGGCGCCCATCAGGGACCGGTGGGGACGGGCGCATCCCGCGGGGCGCGATGATCATGCGCCCGGATGGATCGAGGAGGCTGGGTGCCCGGTGAGGTGGTATCGACCGACGCGGTGAACGACGCCGTCCGGGCCGCCGAGACCGGCCCGGTGGCGGAGACCGCGGAAGAGCGGGCCGCGCGGGGTTCCGACCCGTCCGGCGCGCCACCGCCACGCCGCACCGCGCGAGCCGGGGCACCGGCCGGCCGGCCCGCCGCCGGAGCGCCCGCGGAGCCGCCCTCCGAACCGTCCCGGGCGTCCGCGAAGAAACCCGGGGCGCCACCGCGCCCCCCCGCGACCGACGCTCCCGCCCAGGCTCCCGCCGCCCCGGCCCCTGACGAGCAGGCCCCCGAGGAGCAGGCTCCCGGAGCCCAGACCTCCGGCGAGCGGGCCGCCGAAGACCCGGCTTCCGGAGAGCAGGCCCCTGATGAGCCCGCCGTACCGTCCAGGCCCGCACAGGCCACGATCCCGCCATCTGCCGCCCGGGTGCGCCGAAGGCTCGCCAGGCTGGGCGCCCAGCGCGGCCCCGCTATGAACCCGGTACTCGAACCACTGATCAAGACGGTCCGCAACACCCATCCCAAGGCGGACCTGCGGCTCATCGAGCGCGCCTACGACGTCGCCGCCCACCACCACCGGCACCAGAAGCGCAAGAGCGGCGACCCGTACATCACGCACCCGCTCGCCGTCGCCACCATCCTCGCCGAGCTCGGCATGAACACCGAGACGCTGTGCGCGGCGCTGCTGCACGACACCGTCGAGGACACCCCCTACACGCTCGACCAGCTGCGCGCCGACTTCGGCGACGAGATCGCCGCGCTCGTCGACGGCGTCACCAAGCTCGACAAGGTCAAGTACGGGGAGGCCGCCGAGGCCGAGACCGTCCGCAAGATGGTCGTCGCGATGTCCCGCGACATCCGCGTCCTGGTGATCAAGCTCGGCGACCGGCTGCACAACATGCGCACGCTGCGCTACATGCCGCGGCACAAGCAGGAGAAGAAGGCCCGCGAGACCCTGGAGGTGTTCGCGCCGCTCGCGCACCGCCTCGGGATGAACACGCTGAAGTGGGAGCTGGAGGACCTCGCGTTCGCCACGATGTACCCCAAGCGGTTCGACGAGATCGCCCGGCTGGTGTCCGAGCGCGCCCCGCGCCGCGACGTCTACCTCCAGGAAGTGATCCAGTTCGTCTCCGCCGACCTGCGCGACGCGCGGATCAAGGCGACCGTCACCGGGCGCCCGAAGCACTACTACTCGATCTACCAGAAGATGATCGCGCGGGACGTCAGCTTCGACGACATCTACGACCTGGTCGGCATCCGGGTCCTCGTCGACAGCGTCCGCGACTGCTACGCCGCCCTCGGCACCATCCACGCGCGGTGGAACCCGGTCCCCGGCCGGTTCAAGGACTACATCGCGATGCCGAAGTTCAACATGTACCAGTCGCTTCACACGACCGTGATCGGCCCCGGCGGCAAGCCCGTCGAGCTGCAGATCCGGACCTGGGGCATGCACCGCCGCGCCGAGTACGGCGTCGCCGCGCACTGGAAGTACAAGGAGGAGACGGTCGCCGGGCGCAAGGCCGGTGACATGCAGTGGCTCCGCCAGCTCCTCGACTGGCAGAAGGAGACCGCCGACCCCGCCGAGTTCCTGGAGTCGCTGCGGTTCGACCTGTCGGTCTCCGAGGTGTTCGTGTTCACGCCGAAGGGCGACGTGATCGCGCTGCCGCAGGGCGCGACCCCCGTCGACTTCGCGTACGCGATCCACACCGAGGTCGGGCACCGATGTATCGGCGCCCGTGTCAACGGGCGCCTCGTCCCCCTCGAATCGACCCTGGACAACGGCGACACCGTCGAGGTCTTCACCTCCAAGTCGCCGGACGCGGGCCCGAGCCGCGACTGGCTCGGCTTCGTCAAGAGCGCCCGCGCCCGCAACAAGATCAAGCACTGGTTCTCCAAGGAGCGCCGCGACACCGCGATCGAGTCCGGCAAGGACGCCATCGCCCGGGCGATGCGCAAGCAGAACATGCCGCTGCAGCGGATGATGTCCGGGGAGGCGCTGCTCGCCCTCGCCCGCGACATGCGCTACCCGGACGTGTCGTCGCTGTACGCGGCGGTCGGGGAGAGCCAGGTCTCCGCGCAGCACGTCGTCCAGCGGCTCGTGGACGCCCTCGGCGGGGTGGAGAGCGCCGAGGAGGACCTCGCCGAGCTGGCGCTGCCGACCCGCCGCAAGCGGACCCGTCCCGCGGGCGACCCGGGCGTCGTCGTGGCCGACGACCCCGACGTGTGGGTGCGGCTGTCGCGGTGCTGCACCCCGGTGCCGGGCGACGAGATCGTCGGGTTCGTCACGCGCGGGCACGGCGTCTCCGTCCACCGCGCCGACTGCGCGAACGTCGCCAGCCTGAAGTCGCAGCCCGACCGGCTCATCGACGTGAAATGGTCCCCGGGGGAGGACTCGGTCTTCCTGGTCGCCATCCAGGTCGAGGCCCTCGACCGTCCCCGGCTGCTGTCGGACGTGACCCGCGTGCTGTCCGACCAGCACGTCAACATCCTGTCGGCCTCGGTCACCACGACCCGCGACCGCGTCGCCGTCAGCCGGTTCACGTTCGAGATGGGCGACCCGAAGCACCTCGGCCACGTCCTGAAGGCCGTCCGCTCCATCGACGGCGTCTACGACGTGTACCGGACGCCGAGCGGCGCCGCCCGCTAGGGACGGCGCCCGCCACGCACCGTTTTCCGCCGGTCAGGCCCCGGCGGCCTCGGTCTTCTCCTCGGGGTCGACGTCGACACCGGCCTCGGCGCGCTGCCGCGGCGTGATCGGCGTCGGCGCGGCCGTCAGCGGGTCGTAGCCGGACGCCGCCTTCGGGAAGGCGATCACGTCGCGGATCGAGTCCTGCTTGGACAGGAGCATGACCATCCGGTCCCAGCCGAACGCGATGCCGCCGTGCGGGGGCGGCCCGAACTTGAACGCCTCCAGCAGGAACCCGAACTTCGACTCGGCCTCCTCCTTCGACATGCCCAGCACGTCGAACACCCGCTGCTGCATCTCCGCGCGGTGGATTCGCAGCGAACCGCCGCCGATCTCGGTGCCGTTCAGGACGAGGTCGTAGGCGTTCGCGAGCGCGCCGCCCGGGTCGTCCTGGAAGGTGGCGGCGAACTCCGCCTTCGGCGCGGTGAACGGGTGGTGGACGGCCGTCCAGCCGATCTGCTCGCCCTTGTCGTCCTCGACCGGCTCGAAGACCGGCGCGTCGACCACCCACACGAACTTCCACGCCGACTCGTCGATCAGCTCGCGGCGGCGGCCGATCTCCAGCCGGGCGGCACCCAGCAGCTCCTGCGTCGCGTGCCGCTTCCCGGCGCCGAAGAAGATCGCGTCGCCGATGCCGGCGCCGGTCTGCGCGGCGAGGCCCTCCTTCTCGGCGTCGGAGAGGTTCTTGGCGACCGGGCCGCCGAGCGTCCCGTCCTCCTGGACGAGCACGTACGCGAGGCCGCGGGCGCCGCGGGCCTTCGCCCAGTCCTGCCAGCCGTCCAGCTCCCGGCGGGTCTGGGACGCGCCGCCCGGCATGACGACCGCGCCGACGTACGGGGCCTGGAACACCCGGAACGACGTGCCCGCGAAGTACTCGGTCATGTCGGTGAGCTCCAGGCCGAACCGCAGGTCGGGCTTGTCGGAGCCGTACCGGGCCATCGCGTCGGCGTAGGTGATGTGGGGGATCGGCCGGGGGATCTCGTACCCGCCGATCTCCTTCCAGAGGCGGGAGACGAGGTCCTCGGAGACCCGCAGGACGTCGTCCTGGTCCACGAACGACATCTCGATGTCGATCTGGGTGAACTCCGGCTGCCGGTCGGCGCGGAAGTCCTCGTCCCGGTAGCAGCGGGCGATCTGGTAGTAGCGCTCCAGCCCGCCCACCATGAGCAGCTGCTTGAACAGCTGCGGCGACTGCGGCAGCGCGTACCAGTGGCCCGGCTGCAGCCGGACGGGGACCAGGAAGTCGCGGGCGCCCTCGGGCGTCGACCGGGTCAGCGTCGGGGTCTCGATGTTGACGAAGCCGTGCTCGCGCATCACCTCGTGCACCAGGAACGACGCCTCGGAGCGGACCTTCACCGCCCGCGCGACGGCGTCGCGGCGCAGGTCGAGGTACCGGTACTTGAGCCGGATCTCCTCGTTGACGTTGACGTCGCCCTCGATGGGGAACGGGAGCGGCGCCGCTTCCGACAGCACCTCGATGTCGGCGGCGGCGACCTCGATGTCCCCGGTCGGCAGCTCGGGGTTCTCGTTGCCCTCCGGCCGGACGCGCACTTCCCCGACGACCTTCACGCAGTACTCCGAGCGCAGGTCGTGGGCGGCGTCCTCCTCCCGGAACACGACCTGGGCGGTGCCGGAGGCGTCGCGCAGGTCGATGAAGGTGACGCCGCCGTGGTCGCGGCGGCGGCCGACCCAGCCGGCCAGCGTGACCTGCTGCCCGGCGTGCTCCTTGCGGAGCGTCCCCGCCTCGTGGGTGCGGATCATTTCGAGAGCCTTTCCTTCAACGTCGTGACGATGGCGGGGAGCGGGACGGCGGCCTGCTCGCCCTCGGCGAGATCCTTGACCTGGGCGACGCCGTCGGCGATGTCCCGCTCCCCGAGGATCACGGCGTAGCGGGCGCCCGAGCGGTCCGCGTCCTTCATGGCGCCCTTGAGCTTCTTGCCGCCGAACGCCATGTCGGCGGCGATCCCGGCCCGGCGCAGCTCGTCGACCAGCGCGAACATCCGGCGCTCGGCCGCTTCGCCGAGCGCCACCCCGAACGCCTCGCAGCGCGGCCGGGCGGCGACCGCGGCGTCCCCGGCCTCCGGCGCCTCGGCCTCCAGCGCGAGGACGGTGCGGTCCAGGCCGAGCCCGAACCCGATGCCGGGCAGCGGCGGGCCGCCGATGTCCTCCGACAGCCCGTCGTAGCGGCCGCCACCGCCGATGCCGGACTGGGCGCCGAGCAGCGGGTGGTCGAACTCGTAGGTCGTCCGGGTGTAGTAGTCGAGCCCCCGGACGAGCGTGGGGGTGTCCTCCCACGTGATGCCGAGGTCGCCGAGCAGCTCGCGGACCTGGTCGTGGTACGCCTTGCACGCCGGGCACAGGTGGTCGGCCATCAGGGGCGCGTCCGTGAGCTGCTCGCGCACCTGGGGGCGCTTGTCGTCCAGCACCCGCAGCGGGTTGATCTCGATCCGGGCGCGGGTGTCCTCGTCGAGGTCCAGGCGGCGCAGGAACTCCTGCAGCAGGGCCCGGTACGCGGGACGGCACTCCTTGCAGCCGAGCGAGTTCAGCAGCAGCCGCACCCGGGTCAGCCCGAGGGAGCGGTACCAGTTCCACGCGATCGCGATCGTCTCGGCGTCGACCCGCGGGTCCTCGCTGCCGATCGCCTCCAGGTCGAGCTGGTAGAACTGCCGGTAGCGGCCCTGCTGGGGCCGCTCGGCGCGGAACGCGGGCCCCGTCGTCCACACCTTCACCGGCAGCGCGCCCTTGTGGAGGTTGTTCTCCAGGACCGACCGCAGCACCGACGCGGTGAACTCGGGACGCAGCGTCAGCGAGCGGCCGCCCCTGTCCTCGAACGTGTACATCTCCTTGGAGACCACGTCGGTGGACTCCCCGACACCGCGCCTGAACAGGTTGGTGTCCTCGAAGACGGCCAGCTCCAGGTAGCCGTAGCCGGCGAGCCGCGCCTGATCGGCGAACGCCTCCCGGATGGCGTAGAAGAGGTCCGCGCGCGGCGGAACGTATTCACTGACCCCCTTGGGGGCCCGGAAACTCGAACTCATGGTCTTTAGGCTCAGAATCCCTTGCCGGGGCCGTCCGCGGGAGCCGTCGAGCCCTTCAGGGGGGACGACCCCCCTGAACCCCCCGGCAAAAGCCCGGTGAGGAATGGGTTGGTAGCGCGCTCGCGGCCGATTGTGGTCTGTGTCCCGTGGCCGGGCAGGACGGCCGTCTCGTCGGGCATGGAGAGGCACACCCGCGACAGGCTGGCGAGGATCTCCTCGTACGACCCGCCCGGCAGGTCGGTGCGTCCGATCGAGCCGGCGAACAGCAGGTCCCCGGTGAACATCACGTCCGGGATCTGCTCCGTCTTCGGCGTCCGGAAGGCCACCGACCCGGGGGTATGGCCCGGCGCGTGGTCGACGGTGAAGCTCAGCCCCGCCAGCTCCAGCACCGCCCCGTCGGCCAGCTCCTGCACGTCGTCCGGCTCCGTCAGCTCCAGGCCGCCGAACAGCTGCTGCCCGGCGCCGAGCGACAGCCCCTTCGCCGGATCGCTGAGCAGGTCGCGGTCGTCCGGGTGGATGTAGGCGGGGACGTCCTTCGCGCCGCAGACGGGCGCCACCGACCACACGTGGTCGAGGTGGCCGTGCGTCAGCAGCACCGCGACCGGCTTCAGCCGGTGCTCGCGCAGGATCTCCTCGATCCCGCCCTCGGCGTCCTCGCCGGGGTCGATGATGACGCACTCCTCACCCGCGGCGGGCGCCACGACGTAGCAGTTCGCGGCGAAAGATCCGGCGGGGAACCCGGCGACGAGCACGGTCGTCCTTCCTTAGAACCAAGTCGGGTGGCCTGTCCGAGGGTACCGGCGCGGCCGCGGCCACCGCGAACGAGATCGCCGGGTCGCCGTGTCGCGTCCCGCCGCCCGGCGCCCCCGCCGCCTGAGCGCTCGCTGAAAGCCGGGACGCGTTCGACTCCGGGGGCCGCTACTATGCGCTGCACGTTCACCTGATCACATCGGAGGAGCAGCCCGTGGCGGGGAAGGACCGCAAGAAGCAGCTCGCGCGTGCGCGCTACGAGCGGCAGGAGCAGCAGCGGGCTCAGCAGGCGGCGCGGGCGCGCCGCCTCAAGGTCGTGGGCTCGGCCGGCGCGGTGGCCGCGATCGTCGCCGGCGGCGCCGCGATCGTCGCGTTCACCGGCGGGGACGACGAGTCCGAGGCCGCCGCGAAGGCGTCCGCGACCCCCCAGGTCAAGCCGGGGGAGTGCGCGTACAGGCCGGCGAAGGTGCCGGGTGCCCCCAAGGGCCTCGGGACCCCGCCCGTCAAGCCGGTCCACAAGGGAACGGTGAAGGCGACCGTCAAGACCAACCACGGCGACGTCGTGCTGGAACTGGACGGCGAGAACGCGCCGTGCACCGTCAACTCCTTCGCGTTCCTGGCCGAGAAGAACTTCTACGACAAGACCGACTGCCACCGGATGACCAGCGGCGGGCTCAACGTCCTGCAATGCGGCGACCCGACCGGGGAGGGCGCCGGCGGGCCGGGCTACCAGTACGCCAACGAGAACACCGAAGGCGCCCAGTACAAGGCGGGCACGCTCGCCATGGCGCACAGCGCGCAGCCGGACTCCAACGGCAGCCAGTTCTTCATCGTCTACAAGGACTCGCAACTCTCGCCCGACTACACCGTCTTCGGGAAGGTCGCCAAGGGGCTGGACGTCATCCAGGAGATCGCCAAGGGCGGGTCGGAGCCCGACGGAGACGGCGAACCCAAGAAGAAGGTCACGATCCGGGACGTCTCGATCGCCGGGAAATAGGCGAACGGGATACTAAGGTGTGGAGGGTCCGGTGGCTGGGAAAGCATCCGGACCCGCGATTCAGGAGGCAAGGGTGTCCAGCGCGACCGATCCCTGGGGCCGGGTGGACGAGGACGGCACCGTGTACGTCAGGACGTCCGACGGTGAGCGCGTCGTCGGGTCCTGGCAGGCCGGTGCGCCCGAAGAGGCCCTGGCCTACTTCAAGCGCAAGTACGACGCGCTCGTCACCGAGATCGGCCTGCTGGAGCAGCGGGTCCGCACCACCGACCTGCAGCCCGCGCAGGCGCAGCAGAGCATCGACCGGCTCCGCGAGGCCGTCGCCGACGCGCACGCCGTCGGCGACCTCGACGCCCTCGCCCGGCGCCTCGACGCCCTCACCGAGCTGGTCGGACGGCGCCGCGAAGAGGTCAAGGCGCAGCGCGAGCAGCACCGCCACGAGGCCCGCGAGGTCAAGGAGCGGATCGTCGCCGAGGCCGAGCGGATCGCCGCCGAGGAGACCCACTGGAAGAACGGCGGCGAGCGGCTGCGCCAGCTCGTCGAGGAGTGGAAGGCCGCCGACCGCATCGACCGGCCCACCGAGACCGCGCTGTGGAAGCGGCTGTCGTCCGCCCGCAACGCCTTCACCAAGCGCCGCAAGGCGTACTTCGCCACCCTCGACGACCAGCGCGAGGAGTCCCGCAGGGAGAAGGAGCGCCTCGTCGCCGAGGCCGAGGCCATGTCCGGCTCGACCGACTGGGGCGAGACGGCCGCCGCCTACCGCGACCTGATGCGCCGCTGGAAGACCGCCGGGCGCGCCTCCAGGGACGCCGAAGAAGAGCTCTGGGCCCGCTTCAAGGGCGCCCAGGACACCTTCTTCCAGGCCCGCAGCGCCGCCTTCGCCGAACGCGACGCCGAGTTCCGGGGGAACGCCGCCGAGAAGGAGAAGATCCTCGCCGAGGCGGAGCGGCTGCTGCCCGTCAAGGATGTCCGACAGGCCCGGCAGGCGCTGCGCAGCGTCCAGGAGCGCTGGGAGGCCGCAGGCATGGTCCCCCGCGACCAGCGCGACCGCCTCGAAGGCCGGCTCCGCAAGATCGAGGAGACCGTCCGGGCCGCCGAGGAGAACGAGTGGCGCCGCACCAACCCCGAGGCCCGCGCACGCGCCGAAGCCACCGTCACCCAGCTGCGCAACTCCATCGACCAGCTCGAGAAGCGCCTCGCCAAGGCCCGCGACGCCGGCCGTGAGAAGGACGTCAAGGAAGCCGGAGAGGCCCTGACCGCCCGCCGAGCCTGGCTCGAAGAGGCTGAACGCACCCTCGCCGAATTCTCGTGATCTCCCAGGGGGGCGACCCCCTGGAACCCCCGTTGCGCACGGCGCGCCGTTTCCCGATCCGCTGGCGCGTCTCGTGAAACGGCGCCCCGTGCGGCGGGTCGTGCGACCTCCGGCCGCAGCACGACCTCCGGCCGCACGACCCGTGGGGTGATCATGCGGGTCGGCGTGTCCCTGGCGAGCCCCTCCAAGACCGTTGGAACTCGTGCCCTCAGATTGAGGGGGTGGGCGTGCGGTGTCGTTATGCCCGGTGGAGTCAGAAGGTTCGGCCTAGGAAGGCCAGGAGGCGGGTTTGTTCGTCCGCGCCTTTCTGGGGGCGTTGCGGGGGTGCCAGGTGGCCGGTGGTTCTCAGGTGCGCGGCGACTACCTGGGCGGTGGCGAAGGCGTGGTGGACGAGGTCCGGGTCAAGGCGGGACGGCTGGTCCGTGGCCTTCGCCAGGTCCCAGGCGTGCACCAGCGGCTCCAGGATGTACGCCTCCAGGTAGTCGGCCAGGGGCAGCTCGCCCAGCCCGCCGAACGGGATGGGGCGGGCCAGGGCGTCGGCGGTGAGGGCGGCGGCGCACTCCTTGCGCGCCGTCCGCCAGCTCATCAGGACGTCGCCGGGGACGAACCGCGCCGGGTCGCGGGTGATGTCGGGCTCGGGCCGCCCCTCCGCCAGCGCCATGATCAGGTACTGGCCGCCGGTCACATGGCCGGCGACGTCGCGGGCGGTCCAGTCCTCGCAGGGCGACGGCGCGTCCCAGCCGTCCCGGGGAGTGCCGGCCACCAGGCCCTCGAACAGATCGAGGGCCCGGTGGTAGCCGCTGAGGTTCGGAGCCATGGTCGTCAGTGACCCGCGATACGGCCGCCCTGTCAAGCGCTATCGCGAAGGTGGCCCGGCGCCCCTCACGCCTCGGGGGCGCCCCGCTCGCGGAGCATCGCGTTCATCTGGCCGATCTCCGCTCGCTGGCCGTCCACCATCGTCCTGGCGAGCCGCTGCACCCGGTCGTGGCCGCTGAGGGTGAGCACGGCCTCCGCCATGTCCACGCCGCCGCGGTGGTGGGCGATCATCAGCCGCAGGAACCGGACCTCCGCGTCCTCGCCGGACGCCTTCTCCAGGTCGGCGAGCTGATCCCGCGTCGCCATGCCCGGCATCGCGCCCGCCCCGCCGCCGTGGCCCGCGTGGCCGGCCATCCAGCGCATGGGGCCCGCCGGGTCGGTCTTGGGCAGGCCCCACTCGTCCAGCCAGGCGGTCATCATGCCGATCTGGGCCTGCTGGGTGTTGATGATGTCGTAGGCCAGCAGGCGGACGTCGCGGTCGTCCGTGCGGTCCCGGACGATGAACGACATCCGCACGGCCTGGGCGTGATGGGTGCTCATGTCGCGGGCGAACCCGGCCTCGGGGCCGTTGGTGCCGGGTGCGCCGGAGCGGAGCATGTTCACCGCGATCAGCGTCAGGCCCGCCAGGAGGATGAGGGCCGCCAGGACGACGGTGGGGCGCCGTCCGCGGGTCATGGTGTGTCCTTGGCGCCGTCGCATGGTGCGCCGGGCTCCGGTGTCTGCGGGCCCTTCACGAAGGCGCGGAGGAACTCGTCCACGCGCGGGTCTGCGGCGTCCTGCAGCTTGAGCTGCTTGCCCCAGGCGCTGAGCGCGATCGGGGCGTCCAGGGACGGGTACGGGCTCATGAACGTGTAGTCGGTGCCGGTGACCCTGGTCTGCAGCGCCTCGAGCTGGTCGGCGGGGAGCCCGGGACGGTAGGCGATCCAGACGGCGCCGTGCTCAAGGGAGTGCACCGCGTTCTCGTTGCGGAGCGGTGCGTCGTACACGCGGCCGTTGCAGTTCTGCCAGGCGCCGTCGTGCTCGCCGCCCATCGGCGGGTCGGTCTCGTACTTGACGGTACCGGTGACGTGGTCGCGGCTCAGGTCGTCCTTGGTCACCAGCCCGGCGATCGACTCGTCGGCGGACGACCTGGACTGCATGAACGCGTAGCCGATGGCGACGAACGCCACCAGCCCGATCACGGTGAAGAAGGCGATGGTGCCCCAAGGCACCTGCGTCTCGGTGAGCGCGTTCTTGGGGCGGGCGTTCTTGCCGCGGGGGTTCGTGTTGCGGGCGTTTCTGTTGCGGGCGCTCTTGGACATGCGAGGGGTCCTCTCGGGTGCTGTGGACGGCTGTGCGGAACTGCCGCGGCGCCGGGGGCGCCGCGGTGGCCTTGCGGCCGGTCCTCTACAGCCGGAGCACCTGGAGGGAGTGCCGTGGGACGGGGACGCGCCTGCCCTCGGGCCGCAGGACGACCGCCCAGCCTGCGCGGGCGGGCAACCGGAAGGCCGGACGCCCGGAACCGGCGGCGAGGCCCAGCAGCAGGAGGGTGAACAGCACGGCCAGGCACAGGCACGCGTTCAGCGGGACATCCGGCTGCCCCTGCTTCAGTGACGAGTGGTCCTTCAGGGGCGCGCTCACCGCTTGCTCGGTGCAGACGCGGGACACGGGCGCATGGCCCAGGCCGTAGCTGAAGACGAGCCCGCCCACGACGAGGAGGATCACGAGCAGCCCGGCCGGCCCGTACCGCCGCCGCGGGGTCGTACCGGCCACCGTCACGCTCCTGTATCCGCCTTCCGGGCTGTTCCAACGCCACAGCCGGTTCGCGGGTTCCCGGGTTCCCCGGGCCGGGAGTGTCCGCACCGCCGGATAATGTCAGAGCGTGACCAGCAGGGCGGAATCGGGTGAGCCGGAGGGCCTTTTCGACGCGCCGGCGGAGGCGGGGAGGGCCCCGGAGGCCGCCGCGGCGCCGGTGTCCCGGGCCGCGGCCGGTACGGGAGCTGCGCAGCCCCTCGCGGTGCGGATGCGTCCCCGCGGGCTGGACGAGGTCGTCGGACAGGGGCACCTGCTCGGCCCCGGCACCCCCATCCGGCAGCTCGTCGACCGGGACGTGCCGATGTCGCTCGTCCTGTGGGGGCCGCCGGGCACCGGCAAGACGACCCTCGCCACGGTCGTCAGCCACGTCACGTCCCGGCGCTTCGTGGAGATCTCCGCGGTCAGCGACGGCGTCAAGCGCGTCCGCGCCGAGATCGACCTGGCCAAGCGCGAGCTGGGCATGACCGGGCGGCAGACCGTCCTGTTCGTGGACGAGGTCCACCGCTTCAACAAGGCGCAGCAGGACGCGCTGCTGCCCGCCGTGGAGAACCGCTGGGTCTCCTTCATCGGCGCCACCACCGAGAACCCGTTCTTCTCCGTCATCAGCCCGCTGCTGTCGCGGTCGCTTCTGCTCACCCTGGAGCCGCTCGGCGAGGACGCGCTGCGCGAGGTGATCCGCCGCGCGCTCGCCGACGAGCGCGGCCTGGCCGGGGCGGTCGCCCTGGACCCGGCGGCCGAGGACCACCTCGTCCGGCTGGCCGGCGGAGACGCGCGGCGCGCCCTCACCTACCTGGAGGCCGCCGCCCTGGTCGTCGAGGACGGCGCCGTGATCGACGCAGGCGTCCTGGAGAAGGCCGTCGACCGGGCCGCCGTCCGCTACGACCGCGAGGGCGACCAGCACTACGACGTCGTCAGCGCGTTCATCAAGAGCATCCGCGGCAGCGACGTCGACGCGGCGCTGCACTACCTGGCCCGCATGATCGAGGCCGGGGAGGATCCGCGCTTCATCGCCCGGCGGCTGATCGTCCACGCCAGCGAGGACGTCGGCATGGCCGACCCGACCGCGCTGCAGACGGCCGTCGCGGCGGCGCAGGCGGTGGAGTTCGTCGGCCTGCCCGAGGCGCGCATCAACCTCGCCCAGGCGGTCATCCACCTGTCCCTGGCGCCCAAGTCCAACGCGGTGATCATGGCCGTGGACGGGGCGCTCGGCGACGTGCGCAAGGGCCTCGCGGGGCCCGTCCCCGGGCATCTGCGCGACGCGCACTACAAGGGCGCGGCGAAGATCGGGCACGGGCAGGGCTACAAGTACGCCCACGACCACCCCGGCGGGGTCGTCCGGCAGCAGTACGCGCCCGACACCGTGGACGGACGGGAGTACTATCGCCCGACCAAGTACGGTGCCGAGTCCAGGTTCACCGAAGTGCTCGCACGGATCCGCTCCGTCCTGCGCGGTACCGCGGACCGGCGGTGACCAGACCCTGACCCGGCCTGTGGTCCCGGCATAGGGGCCGGTCGACCGGTAAGGTCTGTCTCTGGCCACATGCCCGGCCCCGAGCCGAACTCACGCGAACGGAAAGCCCTGATGCTCACTGGTGGACAGTTGGCAGGTCTCATCGTGGCGGTGTTCTGGGCGGTGCTCGTCTCGTTCATCGCGCTCACCCTGCTGAAGCTCTCCCGCCTCCTCGGCGAGGCGACCAAGGTCGTCCACGACATCGGCGACCAGGCGGGCCCGCTGATGAACGACATGACCAGGACGGTCAAGCGCGCGAACGAGCAGCTCGGCCGCACCGACGTCATCACCAAGCAGGTGGCCGGCGTCACGCAGAACGTCTCCGCCGTCACCACCGTCATGACGTCGGTGGTGGGCGGCCCGCTGGTGAAGGCCGCCGCGTTCTCCTACGGGGTCCGCAAGGCCCTCGGCGGTCGGGACGGCGACGCAGAGCCGGGCAGGCCGCAGTTGCAGGCGCGCTCCTCGGGCAGGGGACGCAGATGAGGCGGCTGTTCTGGCTCTCGGTCGGGGCGGGCGCGGGCGTCTACGTCTCGCACCGCGTCAAGCGCCGCGTCGTCCGGATCGCGCGCGCCTGGTCCCCCGAGGGGGTCGCGGCGCGGGCGGTGTCCACCGGGCAGGGCGCCGGCGAGCGGTTGAGGCATTTCGCCTCGGACGTGCGTACCGAGATGCGTGCCCGTGAAGAGGAGTTGCGCGAGGCCGTCCGCATGGACCAGGCTCCGCCGGACGCCGAGCTGCCCGGCCACCGGGGTTCCGGTCCACGCCGGGTGCTCAAGGCGCGATACACGATCATCGAGAACGACAAGGATGGCCACTGATATGGAGTCGGCAGAGGTCGCACGCCGCTTCCTCACGTTCTTCGAGGAGCGCGGGCACCAGGTGGTGCCCTCGGCCAGCCTCGTCGCCGAGGACCCGACCCTGCTGCTGGTGAACGCCGGCATGGTCCCGTTCAAGCCGTACTTCCTCGGCCAGCGCACCCCGCCGTCGCAGCGGATGACCAGCGCGCAGAAGTGCGTGCGGACGCCGGACATCGAGGAGGTCGGCAAGACCACCCGGCACGCGACGTTCTTCCAGATGCTGGGCAACTTCTCCATCGGGGACTACTTCAAGGAGCAGGCGATCCCGTTCGCCTGGGAGCTGCTGACCCGGCCGCGCGAGGACGGCGGCTTCGGGTTCCCCGAGGAGAAGCTGTGGGTCACGGTCTTCGACGACGACGACGAGGCCCAGAGCATCTGGCATGAGAAGGTCGGCGTCCCCCTCGACCGCATCCAGCGGCGCGGCATGGAGGACAACTTCTGGTCGATGGGCGTTCCCGGCCCGTGCGGGCCCTGCTCGGAGATCTACTACGACCGCGGCCCCGCGTACGGGCGCGAGGGCGGGCCGGTCGCCGACGAGGACCGCTACCTCGAGGTGTGGAACCTCGTCTTCATGCAGTTCGAGCGGGGGCCGGGGGACAGCAAGACCGACTTCCCGATCCTCGGCGACCTGCCCGCCAAGAACATCGACACCGGCATGGGCCTGGAGCGCATGGCGGCGATCCTGCAGGGCGTCGACAACATCTACGAGACCGACACCCTGTGGCGCGTCCTGGACCGCGCCGCCGGGCTGACCGGCGCCCGGTACGGCCGCGACCGGCGCGCCGACGTGTCGCTGCGCGTGATCGCCGACCACGTCCGCAGCGGGACGATGATGGTCGCCGACGGCATCCGCCCCGGCAACGAGGGCCGCGGGTACGTGCTGCGCCGCATCCTGCGCCGCTCCATCCGCAACCTGCGGCTGCTCGGCGGCCAGGACGCGGGCCTCATGCACGAGCTGACCGACGTCGCGATCAAGGCGATGGGCGAGCAGTACCCCGAGCTGGTGCGCACCGCCGCGAACATCCACACCGTCATCGACGCCGAGGAGGACTCGTTCCTCCAGACGTTGCGCACCGGCACCGCCATCTTCGACACGGCGGTCGAGGAGGCCAGGCGGTCCGGGGGCCGCACGCTCGCCGGCGACCAGGCGTTCAAGCTGCACGACACCTACGGCTTCCCGATCGACCTCACCCTGGAGATGGCGTCCGAGCAGGGCCTCCAGGTGGACGAGGAGGGCTTCCGGCGCCTCATGCGCGAGCAGCGCGAGCGCGCCAAGAAGGACGCCCGCGACAAGCGGACCGGCAACCTGGACGTCTCCGTCCTCGACGAGCTGCTCACCGGCGCCGGCGGCGAGGTCGACTTCATCGGCTACGGCCACCTGCGCGGCGACGCCCGCCTCGTCGGCCTGCTGGTCGGCGGCGCGAACGCGCCCGCGGCCGGGGAGGGCACCGAGGTCGAGGTCGTCCTCGACCGCACCCCGTTCTACGCCGAGGGCGGCGGGCAGCTCGCCGACCACGGCGTGATCAGGCTCGGCAACGGCGCGGTGGTCGAGGTGACCGACGTGCAGGCGCCCCTGCCCGGCCTCATCGTGCACCGGGGGCGCGTCCTCAGCGGCGAGGCCCAGGCGGGCGACTCGGCCCACGCCGAGGTCGACGTGGAGCGGCGCCGGGCGATCTCTCGCTCGCACACCGCGACCCACATGGTGCACGCCGGGTTCCGCCGCGCGCTCGGCGAGTCGGCGGCGCAGGCCGGGTCGGAGAACTCGCCGGGCCGGTTCCGGTTCGACTTCACCGCGTCCGGCGCCGTCCCCGCCGGCGTGCTGCGGGACGTCGAGGACGAGGTCAACGAGGTCCTGGTCGGCGACCTGGACGTCCGCGCCTTCCACACCTCGATCGACGAGGCCCGCGCGATGGGCGCGCTCGCGCTGTTCGGCGAGAAGTACGGCGACGAGGTCCGCGTCGTCGAGGTCGGCGACTACTCCCGCGAGCTGTGCGGCGGCACGCACGTCGCCCGCTCCGGGCAGCTCGGCCTGATCAAGGTGCTGGGCGAGTCGTCGATCGGCGCCGGGGTCCGCCGCGTCGAGGCCCTCGTCGGCATCGACGCGTTCCGCTTCCTCGCCCGGGAGAGCGTGCTGGTCGCGCAGCTCGCCGAGCAGCTGAAGGCGCGCAAGGAGGAGCTGCCCGAGCGGATCTCCGGGGTCGTCACCCGGCTCCGCGACGCGGAGAAGGAACTGGAGAAGCTCCGCTCCCAGCAGGTCCTCGCCATCGCGGGCTCCCTCGCCGACACCGCCAAGGACGTGGGCGGCATCGCGTTCGTGGGCCACCGCGCCCCCGACGGCACGGGGGCCGACGACCTGCGCAAGCTCGCGGTCGACGTCCGGGGGCGGCTCGTCGCGCGGCCGGCGGTCGTCATGGTCACCGGCGTCCCGAAGGACCGCCCGGTCGTGGTGGTCGCCGTCACCGAGGGCGCACGCGAACGGGGCCTGAAGGCGGGCGCGCTCGTCGGCGTGGCGGCGAAGGCCCTCGGCGGGGGAGGCGGCGGCAAGGACGACCTCGCCCAGGGCGGCGGCGCGAACCCCGCCGCGATCGGCGAGGCCCTCGACGCGGTCGAACGCGCAGTAGGGGCCGCGTGATCCCCGCACATCGGGGTAGAGCGACCGGGGGTCGAAGCGACGAGGCTCGCAAGGGGCGCGCGGGGGACGCGCCTGGTGCCGGGGAGGCGCCCGGAGCCGCTGATCGGAGCGAAGCCATGAGATACGGCGTCCGGTTGGGGGTCGATGTGGGGAGCGTGCGGGTCGGGGTCGCGCGGTGCGATCCCGGCGGCGTGCTCGCCACGCCCCTGGAGACCGTGAAGAGCGGCAAGGGCGACGTCGACCGGCTGGTGGAGCTGGTCGCCGAGTACGAGGCGATCGAGGTCGTCGTGGGCCTGCCGACGTCGCTGTCGGGCCGGGAGGGTCCGGCGGCGGAGGCGGCGCGCAGGTTCGCGGACCGGCTCGCGGACCGGCTCCCCCCGGAGACGGTCCGGCTGCACGACGAGAGGCTCACCACCGTCACGGCCGAGAGCGGCCTGCGGGCGGGGGGAGTGCACGGGAAGGCGCGCCGCAAGGTCGTCGACCAGGCCGCCGCGGCGGTGCTGCTCCAGGCGGCACTCGACGCGGAGAGATTGACGGGAAGCCCCCCAGGCGAGATCGTCCGGGGGAGCTCATGAACGACTTGGACCTTTTCTCGGACCCGTACGGCGATCCGTACGGGGACGGGCGACCCGCGCCGGAGGGCCGGCCCAGCCGCAAGGACCAGCGGCGCACCCGCAAGGTGCAGAAGCGCCGCAGGCGCAACGGCCGGGCCGCGGCGCTGTTCGCGATGGCGTTCCTGGTGGCGGTGTTCGGCACCGGCGGCGTGCTCGGCTACGCGTGGCTCGACGACAAGTGGAACCCCCCGGACTACGCCGGCCAGGGCACGGGGAGCGTCACGGTCCAGATCAAGGACGGCGCCAGCGGCGCGGTGATCGGCAAGGCGCTGGAGGAGCACGAGGTCGTCAAGAGCTCCCGCGCGTTCGTCAAGGTGTTCCAGACGGAGACGCGCGCGTCCAGCATCCAGCCGGGCTTCTACCAGATGCGGCAGAAGATGTCGTCCGCGGCGGCGATGGCGCTGCTGCTGGACCCCAAGTCGCGGGCCGACACCCAGATCACGATCCCGGAGGGCCGGCGGGCCGTCGAGGTCTTCGAGCTCCTGGCCAAGAAGACCGGGATCCCGGTGAAGGAGTTCCAGGCCGCAGCGAAGAAGCCGGAAGGGCTGGGCCTCCCGCCGTACGCGAGCAACAGGGTGGAGGGCTACCTGTTCCCGGGCCGCTACGACCTCGACCCGAACGGCTCGGCGGGGCAGATCCTCAAGCAGATGGTGGACCGCTTCAACAAGGAGGCGACGAGCGACGACCTCGTCGGCAAGGCGCGCGACGCGGGGATGAAGCCGGGGACGGTCATCACGCTGGCCAGCCTCATCCAGGCGGAGGGCGCCCGGCCCAGCGACCTGCCGAAGGTCTCCCGGGTGATCTACAACCGGGTCGAGAAGGACATGCCGCTGCAGTTCGACAGCACGGTCGTGTACGCGCTCGGCAAGCGGACGCTCACGGTGACCAACGAGGACCTCAAGTACGACTCGCCGTACAACACCTACAAGTACAAGGGGCTGCCTCCGGGGCCGATCGGCAACCCGGGGAGCGCGGCGATCGAGGCGGCGCTGAAGCCGAAGGACGGGACGTGGCTGTTCTTCGTCACCACCGACCCGGACCGCGGGATCACCAAGTTCGCCTCCACCTACGAGCAGCAGCTCGAGCTGGAGAAGGAGTTCCGGGCCTGGCAGCGGGCGAACCCGGGCAACTGAGCCGAGGGAGTGGCGGTGGGGGAGACGGCCCGGCGGGCCGCGGTGCTGGGCGCGCCGATCGCGCATTCGCTGTCGCCGGTGCTGCACCGGGCGGCGTACGCGGCGATGGGACTGGAGGGCTGGTCCTACGAGGCGATCGAGTGCCATGAGGACGGCCTGGCGGGGCTGCTGGACGGCCTCGGCCCCGAATGGGCGGGCCTGTCGCTGACCATGCCCCTGAAGCGCGTCGCGCTGGACTTGGTGGACGCCGTGTCGGACCAGGCGGTGAAGGTCGGCGGCGTCAACACGATCGTCCTGCGCGACGGGCGGCGCCACGGCGACAACACCGACGTGCACGGCATGGTGACGGCGCTGACCGAGGCCGGCGTCACGATCGGCGGGCCGGACGGCAGAGCGCTGGTGCTCGGCGGGGGTGCGACCGCCGCGTCAGCCCTCGCGGCGCTCGCCGCGCTCGGCGCGGCCGAAGCGGTGCTCGCGGTGCGCACCCCGGAGCGCGCCGCCGGGACCGCCCGGGTCGGGGAGCGGTTCGGGCTCGCGGTCCGGGTCGTCACCCTCGACCAGGTGACCGCGGAACTCCCGGCCGAGTTGGTGGTGTCGACACTGCCGGGGCGGGCGGCGGACGCGTTCGCCGCTCCGGTCGCCGCGTCGGGCGCCGCCCTGTTCGACGTCGTGTACGCGCCGTGGCCCACGGCCCTGGCGGTGGCGGTCGAGAAGGCCGGCGGGACGGTCGTGGGCGGCTTCCCGATGCTGCTGCACCAGGCCGTCCGGCAGGTTGCGCTGATGACCGGCCGCGACGACGTGCCCGTGGCGGCGATGCGCGCCGCCGGGGAGGCGGAGCTGGCCCGCCGGGCGCGCCTGGCGTGAGCCGGCTCAGGACGCGGCGGGCGGCGGCGCGCGCTGGGTGCGCCGGCGCCGCATCGACTCGTTGACGGCGGTGAGGATGATCGGCAGGATCACGCTCAGCCAGAAATCCTTCCACCCCCACAGCCCGGCCGCGACGCCGACCGCGCTGCCCGCGCACACCAGGACCAATAGGGACGCCGCCCAGTGCCGTCGCGCGAGCGCCACCGGGTCGACGAGCCGGCTGTGCGGCAGCAGTTCGGCCAGGGGGACGTCCCGGGCGTGGGCGCGCTGGACGACCGTCGCGTCCGGCAGCCAGTGCAGCACGTCGGCGTTCCCGGCGAGGGGGAGCCGGGCGAGCGCGACCAGGGTCTCCAGCCGCCACCACAGCGTCCACAGCGACGTCCGGCCGCTGCCCGGGTAGCCGTTCCGGCGCGGGTCGGCGACCTCGCCGCGGACCAGTGTCCGGAACGCGCGGGCGACGGCCGGCCCGTGCGGGCCGCGCGGGTCCCGCAGCAGGGCGTTGAGCGCGATGGGCAGGCCGTAGTGCCAGAGCGCGAGCCGCCACACCGGCTTCGCCCCGGTGCCGTGCGGGGAGACGGTGCCGTGCGGGGAGACGTCGTAGGTCTCGATCCAGGTGTCGTCTTCGGTGCCGAGGTGCTCCAGCAGCCAGTCGTAGGCGTCCAGCAGCCGCTCCGTCCTCAGGTCCGGCCGTGCTTCGGCCAGCGTGACCAGCACGAACGCGGTGTGGGTGACGGTGGGCCGGGACGCCTGGGTCGGTCCCCAGCCGGGGCGGTGCGCGGTCCGGTCCGCGGTCAGCCACTCCACGCCCCGGTCGACGGCCGGGGCGTAGGGGTTGAGCTGGCTGAGCGCGCGGAGCGCCAGGCAGGTCGGCCACACCCTGGACCGGCAGCCGTGCAGCGACCCCCAGCCGCCGTCCGGGTTCTGGTTGAGCACCAGCCACCGGTAGGCGCGTTCGAGGTCGGGCGCGTCGTCGCGCAGGTCGCAGCGGGCGCGGGCGAGGAACCGCGCGATCCATGCGGTCGCCTCCACGACCGGCATGCCCAGGCTGGTCTTGGTGGCCCAGCCGCCGTCCCGCAGCGCGTCCCCGGAGGTGGTCTGCCGGGCGGCGAGGAAGGCGAGCCCCTCGTCGAAGTACTCGAAGGGGCGGCCCGCCTCCACGAAGGCCAGGAGGCCGAGGGCCGTCGCGGTGCTGCCCGGCTCGGGCCGCGTGAGCTCGTGGTACCAGCCGCCGCCGTCGCCGAGCGCGGGCGCGTAGGTGTCGCGGAGGACGTCCAGGGACTCCTCCAGCCGGGCGTGCAGGACGGCCATGTCGATGGCGGAGGCGGCGGAACGCGGGTGCGCGCCGCGGTCGCGCGGGGCGCGGGGTGCGGGGAGGGGAGGTCTCTGATTCACGATGTAGCCTTCTGAGCTTTTTATGCCCATTTGGCGATGATTTGTATCTCGTGGGTTCTATGTCGGTATCCCCGGCAGTACGGCCCGCCGCTGCCGGGCACCGGGACCTTGAAGGCGGAACGGTTCCCCGTCCCTGGTGCTGGAGGCGGCCTTGGCCGAGCCGACGATCTGGAACGAGCCCGGTCACGACTGCGTCCTCTGCCCGCCCCTGCGGTTCCGGTTCAACGACATGGCGGACCTGCCGGGGGAGTCGGGGGTCATCGGGCGCGACGCGGACTTCCTGCTGATCCCCGACGTGGCGCCACTCGCAGACGGGCACGTGCTGCTGGTGACCCGCGAACACTACCGGTGCGCCGGGGCTTTCGGGCGGCGGATGTGGGACCGGGCCCTGGCGTGGCGGGACCGCGTCGCCGGCCTCTACGGCGAGGCGTACGGGAGCCGCGACCTGGTCCTCTTCGAGCACGGCCCGGCCACCACTCAGGGCGGAGGCGCCTGCATCGACCACGCGCACTGGCACTTCTTGCCCGGGACACGCGGCCTGCGGTCGGCCGTGGAGGCGCACGGGCTACCGGGTGCGCCCGCCGACCACGCTGCTCTGCGCGCGTACATCCGCGAGGGCCGCTCCTACCTTCTGGTGGAGGAGGACGGCGTCGCGACCGTCCACGCCGGCGACGGCGTGCGCAGCCAGTTCCTGCGCTGGGCCGTCACCTCCGCCGGGCGCGGCGGGACCTGGCGCTGGCAGGAGACGTTCGGGCTGCCCGGCAGCAGGCGCAGCTTCTTCCGGACCCTCCAGGCCATGCGCACGGCGGCCGGCCGGCTGGAGAACGTTCAGGCCGCCGCCGACGGCGAGGAGAGCCACCAGTAGAGCTCGGCCGCCGCCAGCCGGTCGCCGAAGCCCACGCGCTCGACCCCGTCCCCGTACCCGGTCGGGTACTCCAGCGGCGCCCCCTCCCGCCGGTAGGCGATCGTCCGCTCCAGGGACGTCGCGCCGAACCGCAGCAGCCACAGCGGGCGCCCGGCCACCGCGCGGTCCAGCGCCGGCAGCAGCTCCCGCACCTCGTGCGCGGCGACCGGCGCCGGACGGCCGAGCAGCCGCGCGAGCGTCGGAGCCTCGGAGATCACGAGGTCGGCCAGGCCCAGCATCGGCAGCACGGCGTCCGGCGGGAGCCGCGCGTCGACGTCGTGCGGGACGAGGTCGAACGCGACCGGCGTCCCCGCGTCCCGGGCCGTCCGGGCCGCCGCGTGCAGCGCCGCCCGCGAGACCGGCGACAGCAGCGAGTACCCGTCGGCGGCCAGGACGTCCGCGCCCCCGATCACGCCCGCCGCCGCGCGGACCTCCGGCCCGGTGAGGCGGCGGCCCGGCGGCTCGTCCTGGACGACCAGGAGCCGGCTGCCCGGCCCGCCGCCGCACGGCCGGTCCCGCAGCATCACCGCGACGCCGTTGGGCGCGCCCGCCTCGACGCGCAGGTGGTCGGCCACGCCGAGCCGCCGCAGCTCGCCGCGGATCACCGGCGTGAAGTCGTCGTCGCCGACCTTGGCCAGCACGCCGACCCGGCGGAAGTGGCGCGTCGCGCGCCGGGCCAGGTTGACGGCCGTCCCGGCGACCATGGCCCGGGTCGGCGCGTAGGAGAGGTGATCCGCGTGCAACTCCGCGAAGCGGACGTCCGGGAGCGACGCGCGGACCTCGATCCCCACGTCCCCGATGATCAGGAGGCTGAACCGGCGCTCGCCCGTGCCCGCCAGGCCCGGCCACTCCACCGGCGGTCGGGTCGGGGCCATGTCGCGGCGGCTCAGCGGGGCGGGAGCAGGAACGCCCGCATCACCGGACGCAGGCTCGGGATGAGGTCGTAGGCGCCGATCTCCTCCAGCGGCACCCAGGCGCAGTCGTCGAGGTGGTCGCCGGAGTCCTGGTTCTCCAGGCCGGCGTCGAGCGTCAGCGGCCGGCAGCGGCGGGCCGCCGCCACGACGCGTATCCGCCCGCCCGGGGAGGGCGCCGTGCGGTCGGGCATGAACCACTGCCAGAGGTGGAACGGCGGCCCCGGCTCGATCTTGATGCCGACCTCCTCCCAGACCTCCCGGCGGATGTGGTCGTCGAGGTCCAGGTCGCCCGCCACCTCCAGGCGCCCGCCCGGAACCTCCCAGCGCCCCGGATGGAACGGGTCGGACGCGGCCTTGCGGACCAGCAGCAGCCGCCCGCCGGAGACGATGAACGCCTTCTGGGCGAACTCCAGCCTGACCGGTGCGAGGGAGCTGCGGGAACCGGGGGCGCCGGCCCCTGCCGGGGGCATGGCGGGAACCACCTCCCTGGTGCCGGCCCCACCGGGCCGTCGTCGCCTCACGGTAACAGCCGGGGCCGGGGACGCCGAGAGGCCGATCCCGCCACAACCTCATCACCCGGTCCGGGAATGGGCCGGCGTCCCGGCACGTTGACGAAGGTGGCGTACCTCACGCCGACCGGCCGCGAAAGCCGCGAGATCGCAGGCCATCGACCGGGGCACACGGTGCCCGCAGATGGTAATGTGGTTGGCCGACCGGCCCTGTGCGCGCGACCGATGCGGTGGCGCGGACCGGGCGCTCAAAGCGGAGGCCACCTCCCACCTGACCGGCCGAAGAGGCCGCGGTTCCTGTTCGCCGCCCATCAGGGCGGCTCGCCGGAACCCGCGGTGTCGGTCTGGGGACGACCCCAGACCCAGAAGCCGGTGGGTCCTCGGTCCGGCGAGCGGGCTCCACGCCCGTAGCGCCGTCGTCCTCGGACGGCTCCGCCGTCCAGGAGACCGAAGGTGGCCCCGTGCGTGAGTCGTGCGGGGCTTTTCCTGTGGAAGCCTCGGGGTACGACCGGTCCAACGAACTTGAGAACGGCCCCAAGGAGGTCCCATCAGCGCCGAACCGCGTATCAACGACCGCATTCGCGTGCCCGAGGTCCGGCTCGTCGGCCCGAACGGCGAACAGGTGGGCATAGTGCCCATCGCCAAGGCCCTTGAGATCGCGCGTGAGTCGGACCTCGACCTGGTCGAGGTGGCGCCCACCGCGCGTCCGCCCGTCGCCCGGCTCATGGACTACGGCAAGTTCAAGTACGAGTCCGCGATGAAGGCACGTGAGGCGCGGAAGAACCAGGCGCACACGGTCATCAAGGAGATCAAGCTCCGCCCGAAGATCGACCCGCACGACTACGAGACCAAGAAGGGTCACGTGGTGCGGTTCCTGAAGGCCGGGGACAAGGTGAAGGTCACGATCATGTTCCGTGGCCGCGAGCAGTCCCGTCCGGAGCTCGGCTACCGGCTGCTGCAGCGGCTCGCCGACGACGTCGAGGAGCTCGGCTTCGTCGAGTCGCGGCCCAAGCAGGACGGCCGGAACATGATCATGGTGATCGGTCCGCACAAGAAGAAGACGGCCCGCGGGCAGGAGGCCGAGAGCACCGCCTGACGGCCGTTCGGGACCGGCCACGCGGCGGTCCCGGACTCCGCGACCTCGCACCGGAGCGGGGTCGCGGCGCACGTACATTGATGCCTGACCTGGCGTGTCCACGGAACCCCGTGCGATGCGCCGATCAGGCGCGCTCCCATGCGTTCCGCACGGGAGCCGGGAAGAAGGAGACGACGGCGACCATGCCGAAGACCAAGACGCACAGCGGCGCCAAGAAGCGCTTCAAGGTGACCGGCTCCGGCAAGGTGATGCGCCGCCGCGCCAACAAGAACCACCTGCTCGAGCACAAGCCGTCCAAGCGGACCCGGCGGCTCGACGGCCCGGCCGTGGTGGCCGACGCCGACGCCAAGAACATCAAGAAGCTGCTGCGCAAGTAGCCCTCGATCTGCAACATCAGCGACCGGCCGAGGCTGGCATGGCCCCGGCCCCCACGAAGGAGTTCAGCACGTGGCACGCGTGAAGCGGGCGGTCAACGCCGCCAAGAAGCGTCGGGTCGTCCTGGAGCGGTCGAGCGGCTACCGCGGTCAGCGTTCGCGCCTGTACCGCAAGGCCAAGGAGCAGCAGCTCCACTCGATGACCTACGCGTTCCGGGACCGCAAGGACCGCAAGGGCCAGTTCCGCCGGCTGTGGATCCAGCGGATCAACGCCGCGGCCCGCGCCAACGGCATCACCTACAACCGGTTCATCCAGGGCCTGAAGGCCGCGGAGATCGAGGTCGACCGCCGCATGCTCGCCGAGCTGGCGGTCAACGACCCGGCGGCGTTCACCGCGCTGGTCAAGGTCGCCAAGGACGCGCTTCCGGCCGAGGGCTCGGAGGCCGCCTGACCCCGGGATCCCGGCGACAGGCGATCACAGCGATATGGCGGGCCGCGAGCTGACCTCCCTCCGATCACCACGGGTGAAGGCCGCTCGCCGGCTCGCCAAGCGGGCATTCCGGCGCCGCGAGCACCGGTTCCTCGCCGAGGGGCCGCAGGCGGTGCGCGAGGCGCTGGAGATCCCCGGCGGGCTCGCCGAGCTGTTCACCACGGCCGAGGCCGAGGCCCGCCATCCTGATCTGGTGCTCGCCGCGGAGCGCGCCGGCGCGCCGGTCCTGCGCGTCAGCGGCGAGATCATGGCCGAACTCGCCCAGACCGTCACCCCGCAGGGGCTGCTGGCGGTCTGCGAGTTCGTCGACGTCCCGCTGGACGAGGCGCTGAAGGCGGGGCCGCGGCTGGTGACCGTCCTCGCGCACGTCCGCGACCCCGGCAACGCGGGCACCGTCCTGCGCACCGCCGACGCCGCCGGCTCGGAGACGGTCGTGTTCACCGACGCGTCCGTCGACCCGTACAACGGCAAGTGCGTGCGGGCCTCGGCGGGCAGCCTGTTCCACCTGCCGGTCGTCGTCGGCCCGCGGTTCGGCGAGCTCGCCGCCGAGCTGAAGGGGGCCGGGCTCACCGTCCTGGCCGCCGACGGCGCGGGCGGCCGCACCCTGGACGAGGCGATCGACCAGGGCCTGCTCGCGCGGCCGACCGCCTGGGTGTTCGGCAACGAGGCGTGGGGGCTCCCCGAGGAGATCCTCGCCCACGCCGACGAGGTCGTAAGGGTCCCCATCTACGGGCGCGCGGAGAGCCTGAACCTGGCGACGGCGGCGGCCGTATGCCTGTACGCCTCGGCACGCGCCCAGCGGAGCGCCGGCCCGGCGGGCCGGGCGGTTCCGCCGGGATGAGAAGGACCGGGCGGGACGACCGAACGTGAGGGCTGGTGCGGCGATTCGATGCGTTGCGTGATCGGATGGCCGCAATCGGTCGCCTCCGGTGTCGTTTTCCGGCCGGTGAGCTGCGAAAATGTTCTGCGCACGTGCGGCGGGCAGGGGGTCCGCCGCGATGCGGGGCTCCTTCGCAGGTAGGAGCGGGATACGGGTCCGGCGAGGGAGTGCGCCGGCCGGTTCCGCGGCCTACGGTGATGATCAGTGCGTTGACCAGGGGCGGCGACGGCGCCGTGCAGAGTTGGGGGCGAAACGTGATGACCGACGAGTTCAGGCCGTCCAGGAGGGCGGCGGGCCGGCGCGTGCCGGAGGTGAGGTGCCGCACGGCCGCTCCGCCCGGAGCCGCCGCGCCCACCGCGCCCACCGCGCCCTCCGCGCCGGCCGCTCCGCGACCGGCCGCGGCCCCCGGCGTCGGGGCCGCCGTCGCCGAGCCCGAGGCCGGGCTGGACCTCGCCGTCGCCCGCGTCCGCGGCGACGCGGCCGTCATCGTGGTCAACGGCGAGATCGACCTGCGCACGGCCGACGTCCTGCGGGCGAGGCTCGTGGAGCTGCACGCCGCGGGGCCGCGCCGGCTGGTGGCCGACTTCACCGCCGTGCCGTTCTGCGACGCGGCCGGGCTCGGCGCGCTGGTCGCGGCGCACAACCAGATCGCCGCGACCGGCGGCGAGATCGTGCTCGCCGGGGTGCGCCCCGCACAGCTGCGCCTGCTGCGCATCACCGGGCTGCACCGGCTGTTCGGCGTGCACGCGGACGTGCAGGGCGCGCTCGATGCGCTGGACTCGTCCACCGCGTCCGGCTGACGTCCCCGGCGTCCCGGTGACGCCCCGTCCCGTCCCCGCCGGAACGCCGCCCGAGTGCCACACATCCCTTTCCGCGGGGCGGTTTCCGGCTCCCGTCATATGCCCGACTGCGGCTAGAGTCTCTTCTCGACAGGCCGCGTTCTCTTCGGTGTTGTGGAGGCCGCTGTGGGCGGAGAGGAACCCCCTCGCGTGGCCGCGCGCGCGCCCGCGGCCGGGCTCGGGCCGGACTCCGCGGGGGTGTCGCCGGACGACCTTCCCGACGGGATGCTGGTCGCCGACCGCGACGCCCGGGTCGTCGTCTTCAACGCCGCCGCGGCGCGGATGACCGGGATCGCCGCCGCGTCCGCCCTGGGCCGCGACTTCCGCGACGTCCTGCCGCTGCACGACGCGGAGGGCCGCGACTGGTGGAAGTGCCTGGCCCCCTACGACGGCCTCCGCACCCGCACCCGCCACCCCGAGCGCGTGCTGTTCCTGCCCGGCGGCACCGAACTGCTGGTGACCGCCGCGTACCGGCGGGACGCCGATGGCGGCGTGGAACGGTTCACCGTGTGCCTGCGCGACGCGCTGCACCGCGCCCGCCAGGAACGCGACCGCGCCGACCTCGTCTCCACCGTGGCGCACGAGCTGCGGTCCCCGCTGACGAGCGTCAAGGGCTTCACCGCCACGCTGCTGGCCAAGTGGCACCGCTTCAACGACGACCAGAAGCGCGTGATGCTGGAGACGGTCAACGCCGACGCCGACCGGGTCACCCGCCTGATCACCGAGCTGCTGGACGTGTCCCGCATCGAGGCCGGCCGGCTGGAGATGCACCGCCAGGTCGTCGACCTGCCCGAGGAGGTCCGCAAGGTCATCGCGGGCCGCGTCGCCGCCGGGGAGCCGGAGGACCGGTTCCGCTTCGAGTCCCGCGGCGTCCTGCCGGAGATGTGGCTCGATCCCGACAAGATGGGCCAGATCCTGGGTAACCTCGTGGAAAACGCGGTGCGCCATGGAGCCGGCACTGTCACCATCGTGGTGGAGCCGGATGCGCACAAGGAGGGAGCGGCCGTGTCGGTGCGCGACGAGGGCGAGGGCATTCCGCCCGAGGCCGCCCAGCGCGTCTTCCGGCAGTTCTGGCGCGGCCCCGGCGGCAACCGCCGCGGCGGCACCGGCCTCGGGCTCTACATCGTCAAGGGCCTGGTCGAGGCGCACGGCGGCGTGATCACCGTGCGGCGGGCGCCCGGCGGCGGCGCCGAGTTCCGATTTACCGTGCCCGCAGGGGCCCCCGACTACGCCACCTGAGCGCGGCGCACGCCGCGCGGCCGCCCGGCGACACGGGCGGAGGCGCCACCGGGTCCCGCAGGGCCAGCGCGTCACGCGCACGTTTTCCGGATCCTCATCGCCCGCGCACTAGACTGCGGGCGTCCCACGCCGACCGGAGTCGATCACACCACCATGTCTGCACCCAACAAGTCCTATGACCCCGTCGAGGTGTCCGCGCTGCAGCCGGAGGAGCTGGAGCGGGCCCGCGAGGAGGCGCTCGCGGCCATCGCCGCGGCGGCCGACCTCGACGAGCTGAAGCGGGTCCGCCTGGCCCATGCCGGGGACCGCTCGCCGCTGGCGCTCGCCAACCGCGAGATCGGCGCGCTGCCGCCAGCGGCCCGCGCCGAAGCCGGCAAACGCATCGGCGCCGCCCGCGGCGCGGTGTCCAAGGCGCTGAAGGAGCGCCAGGCCGAACTGGAGGAGGAGCGCGACCAGCGCGTCCTCATCGAGGAGACCGTCGACGTCACGCTGCCGTGGGACCGCGCCCCCCGGGGCGCCCGCCACCCGCTGACCACCATGCAGGAGCGGATGGCCGACGTCTTCGTCTCGATGGGCTTCGAGGTCGCCGAGGGGCCCGAGGTCGAGGCCGAGTGGTTCAACTTCGACGCGCTGAACTTCAAGCCCGACCACCCCGCCCGCACCATGCAGGACACGTTCTTCGTCGGCTCGGAGGAGACCGGGCTGGTGCTGCGGACGCACACCTCGCCGGTGCAGATCCGGGCACTGCTGTCGCGTGAACTGCCGGTGTACGTCGTGGTGCCGGGGCGCACGTTCCGCACCGACGAGCTGGACGCCACGCACAGCCCCGTCTTCCACCAGCTGGAGGGTCTCGCGGTGGACGAGGGCCTCACGATGGCCGACCTGCGCGGCGGCATCGACGCGTTCGTGGGCGGCATGTTCGGCGCGGGCCTGAAGACGCGGTTCCGTCCGTCGTACTTCCCGTTCACCGAGCCGTCGGCCGAGGTCGACATGCAGTGCTTCGTGTGCCGGGGCGCGTCCGCCGAGCCGGGCGGCGACCCGTGCCGCACCTGCAGCTCGGAGGGCTGGATCGAGCTGGGCGGCTGCGGCATGGTCAACCCGCGGGTGCTGGTGGCCTGCGGCGTCGACCCGGACCGCTACAGCGGCTGGGCGTTCGGGGTCGGCGTCGAGCGGACGCTGATGTTCCGCCACGGCGTGGAGGACATGTACGACATGGTGGAGGGCGACGTGCGGTTCACCCTCCCGTTCGGGATGGAGATCTGATGCGGGCCCCGCTTTCCTGGCTGCGCGAGTACGTCGAGCTCCCGGCCGGCGTGGACGGCCGCGCGCTGGCCGCCGAGCTGATCGCGGCGGGTCTGGAGGTCGAGACCGTCGAGCGGGCGGGCGCCGACATCACCGGCCCGCTCGTCGTCGGGGAGGTCCTGGCGGTGGAGGAGCTGACCGGCTTCAAGAAGCCGATCCGCTACTGCCAGGTGGACGTCGGCGACGCCAACGGCACCGGCGAGCCGCAGAACATCGTGTGCGGCGCGACGAACTTCGCCGCCGGCGACCGCGTCGTGGTGATCCTGCCGGGCGGCGTGCTGCCCGGCGGCTTCGAGATCGGCGCCCGCAAGACCTACGGCAAGGTGTCCGAGGGCATGATCTGCTCGGTCAGCGAGCTGGGCATCGGGGAGGACCACAGCGGCATCCTCGTCATGCCGCCGGACACGCCCGTCGGCGCGGACGCGATCGAGCTGCTCGGCCTGCGCGACGACGTCCTGGACATCGCGGTCACCCCCGACCGCGCCTACGCCCTGTCGATCCGCGGCGTCGCCCGCGAGGCCGCGACCGCCTACGGCGTGCCGTTCAAGGACCCGGCCGACGTGGAACTGCCGCGGGGGCCGGAGGAGGACCGGGACGCCTACCCGGCGAGCATCGCCGACCCGTCCGCGTGCGACCGGTTCGTGCTGCGGGAGGTCCGCGGCTTCGACCCGGACGCGGCGACCCCGATGTGGATGCGGGTCCGCCTGCACCGCGCGGGGATGCGCCCGGTGTCGCTGGCCGTCGACATCACCAACTACCTGATGCTGGAGCTCGGCCAGCCGCTGCACGCCTTCGACCGGAACAAGCTCACCGGCCCGATCGTCGTGCGGCGCGCCGCGTCCGGCGAGAAGCTGGAGACGCTCGACCACGTCACGCGGGAGCTGGACACCGAGGACATCCTCATCACCGACGAGTCGGGCCCGATCTCGATGGCGGGCACGATGGGCGGCCTCGCCACCGAGATCGACGACCGCTCGTCCGACATGGTCATCGAGGCGGCGCACTTCGACGACATCGGCACCGCCCGGATGAGCCGCCGCCACCGGCTGCACAGCGAGGCGTCCTACCGGTTCGAGCGCGGCGTCGACCGCGAGCTGCCGCTGTACGCGTCCTACCGCGCGGTCCGCCTGCTGGCCGAGCTGGGCGGCGCGGAGATCGTGCCGGGCGTCACCCACGCGGAGGTGCCCGTCGAGCCGGTGACCGTCACGATGGACGCCGGCCACCCCGACCGGGTCGCGGGAGTGACCTACGGGCGGGACGCGGTCGTCCGCCGCCTGGAGCAGGTCGGCTGCACGGTCGAGGGGGACGGGACGCTGGCGGTGACGCCGCCGTCCTGGCGCCACGACCTCACCGACCCCAACGACCTCGCCGAGGAGGTCATCCGGCTGGAGGGCTACGAGGACATCCCGGCCCGCGCCCCGCGCCCGGTCGCGGGGAAGGGGCTGACCGCCACGCAGCGGCTGCGCCGCCGCGTCGGCCGCGCCCTCGCGGGCGCCGGCTACGTCGAGGCGCTGACCTTCCCGTTCGTCGCCGGCAAGGACCTGGACGGCCTCCAGCTCCCCGAGGACGACGCCCGCCGCCGGACGCTTCGTCTCGCGAACCCGATGTCGGAGCAGGAGCCGCTGCTGCGGACCACGCTGCTGCCGGGCCTGCTCAAGGTGCTGGCGCTCAACGTGGGACGCGGCTTCGGCGACACCGCCCTGTACGAGCTGGGCGTGGTTTTCCGGCCGCGTCCGGACGCGCCCGAGCGCGCGCCCCGCCTACCGGTCGACCGGGGGCCGACGCAGGAGGAGCTGGCGGCTCTCGAGGCGGCGCTGCCCGACCAGCCGTACCGGGTGGCCGTCGTCCTGACGGGCGACCGCGAGCCGTCCGGCTGGTGGGGCGAGGGCCGCCCGGCGCTGTGGGCGGACGCGATCGAGGCGGCCCGCACGGTGGCCCGCGAGGTCGGTGTCGAGCTGACGGCCAAGGCCGACCGGCACGCCCCCTGGCACCCGGGCCGCTGCGCGGCGCTCTACGCCGGTGACATCCTCGTCGGCCACGCCGGGGAGCTGCACCCGCGCACCCTCAAGGCGTACGGGCTGCCCGCGCGGTCCTGCGCGATGGAGCTGGAACTGCGTCGCCTCGGCGATCCCGCGACGGTCCGTGCGCCGCACGTGTCGAGCTACCCGGTCGCGACCCAGGACGTGGCGCTGGTCGTCGACGCCTCGGTGCCGGCGGGCGAGGTGGAGGCGGCGCTGCGCGAGGGCGCGGGCGAGCTGCTGGAGGCGATCCGGCTGTTCGACGTCTACACCGGCGAGCAGGTGGGCGAGGGCCGCAAGTCCCTGGCCTACGCCCTGCGGTTCCGCGCGCCCGACCGCACCCTCACCGCCGAGGAGGCGTCGCGGGCCCGCGCCGCCGCCGTGGCGTCCGCGTCCGACCGCACCGGCGCGGTCCTGCGCGGCGCCTGACCCACCGGCACGGAGGTGCCCCGGCCCGACTCCGGGCCGGGGCACCTCCATTTTCGCGAACTTCTTAACGCTACTTGTGTAGCGATAAGCGGTGAGGTAGTCTCGACTCCGTCACATCGCCGCCCGGCAGGGGAGTCCATTGAGGATCTGAGGTCCGACACCGCGCGTCCGGCCGTCATCGGCCCGCGCACGTGACCTCAGAGCGGACTCCGTACCGCCGGGCTTTCTCATGCCCGCCGGCACGTCGCGTGACCCGCGGTGTCTCCATGTGTCCAGCACCTGACCTGCTCACCGCCCATGGAGGCCACCCATGTCATTCGCCATCGTGTGCTCGGGCCTGTCGTTCGCCTGGGCGGACGGCACCGCCGTTCTCGACGGCCTCGACGCCGCGTTCGGCACCCGCCGGACGGGCCTGATCGGCGTCAACGGCTCCGGCAAGTCCACCCTGCTGAAGATCATCGCCGGGGAGCTGCGGCCGCTGTCGGGGACCGTGTCCGTCGAGGGGGAGATCGGCTACCTGCCGCAGAACCTCGTCCTGGACGACACCGCCACGGTCTCGGACCTGCTCGGGATCAGCGCGACGCGCGCCGCCCTGCACGCCATCGAGCGCGGCGAGGCCACCGAGGAGAACTTCACCGCCGTCGGGGACGACTGGGACGTCGAGGAGCGCGCCCGCGCCGAGCTCGACCGGCTCGGCCTCGGCCACCTCGGCCTGGACCGGGCCGTCCCGACGCTGTCGGGCGGCGAGGCTGTGCTGGTCGCGCTCGCGGCGCTGTTCCTCGCCCGCCCCGGCGTCCTGCTGCTGGACGAGCCGACCAACAACCTCGACCTGGACGCCCGGCAACGCCTGTACGACGCCGTCGCGTCCTGGACGGGCGTCCTCGTCGTGGTCAGCCACGACCGGGAGCTGCTCGACCGCGTCGACGAGATCGCCGACCTGCGCGACGGCGCGGTCCGGTCGTTCGGCGGGAACCTGTCCGCCTACGAGGAACTGCTCGAAGTGGAGCGGGAGGCGGCGGAGCGGGCGGTGCGGGCCGCCGAGACCGACCTGCGCCGCCAGAAGCGCGAGCTGGAGGACGCCCACGTCAAGCTGGCCAGGCGGCAGCGCTACGGCAAGAAGATGTACGAGAACAAGCGGGAGCCGAAGATCATCATGGGCGCGCGCAAGCGGCAGGCGCAGGAGGCGGCCGGCAAGCACCGCATCATGCACGAGGAGCGGCTCGCCGGCGCCCGGACCCGGCTCACCGAGGCGGAGGAGGCGGTCCGGGACGACGCGGAGATCCGCATAGAGCTGCCCGCCACCCGCGTCCCGGCCGGCCGGACGGTCCTCACCGTGACGGGCCTGGCGGCGCCCGAGCCGGAGGCCGGGACGCTGTCGGAGCTGATCGTCCGGGGTCCGGAGCGGATCGCGCTGGAGGGCGCGAACGGCTCGGGCAAGACCACGCTGCTGCGGACGCTCGTCGGCGACCGCGTCCAGGAGGGGGTGAACGTCAGGATCGGCGTGGACGGCGTGCGGTACCTGCCGCAGCGGCTCGACGTCCTCGACGAGGAGCTGAGCGTGCTGGACAACGTCCGCGCACAGGCGCCGTCGGTGCCGCCGGCGCGGATCAGGGCCGGGCTGGCGCGCTTCCTGTTCCGCGGCGCGCGGGCCGAGCAGCGGGCGGGGACGCTGTCGGGCGGCGAGCGCTTCCGCGCCGTGCTGGCGTCCCTGCTGCTCGCCGAACCGGCCCCGAAGCTGCTGCTGCTGGACGAGCCGACCAACAACCTCGACCTGGCGAGCGCCGCGCAGCTCGCGCAGGCCCTCGCGGCCTACGAGGGCGCGCTCGTCGTGGCCAGCCACGACGTGCCGTTCCTGCGCACCCTCGGCATCACCCGCCGGCTGCGCGTGGACCGCGCGGCGGGCATCACCGAAGCAGGACCCATGTAGAAAAACCCGGTGATATGGCGATCAGGGGCTGTTAGCGTCGTCCTGCATCGAGGGGAGTGACGGGGTGCCGACGAAGCTGAACCAGATCATCGCGGTCGAGAAGGGCGTCAAGAGCAAGTCCTTCCAGGACCTGACCGCCGCGCACCATTCGGTCCAGAAGGCCCCGCTGCTGTCGGGCATCTCGCGGACCTACCAGCCGAAGGACGAGGAGGGCGAGCAGCTGCCGGCCGAGTCGACCCGCGTCCAGGTGAAGGTCGACGACGTCCTGCGCGACGTGACGGCCTCGCTGACGCGGCTGTTCGACGTCACCGCCACCAAGGACTGGGCGAACTGCGTCGCCCGCGCCGACGTGACGGTCGACGGCACGACGCTCCTGCGCGACGTCCCGGTCTCCTACCTGCTCTTCCTGGAGAAGCAGCTCAAGGACCTGCACACGTTCGTCAAGAAGCTGCCGGTGCTGGACGCCGCGGAGACGTGGACGTTCGACCCGTCCACCGACGTGTGGCGCACCGAGGCGGTCCGCACGGTGAAGACCAAGAAGGTGCCCCGCAACCACGTCAAGGCGGAGGCGACCGAGAAGCACCCGGCCCAGGTCGAGGTGTACTACGAGGACGTCAGCGTCGGCCACTGGACGACGGTGAAGTTCTCGGGCGCGCTGCCGGCCAGGCGGGTCAACGAGCTGCTCGGCCGCGTCGAGCGGCTGCAGGACGCGGTCAAGTTCGCCCGCGAGGAGGCCAACGGGACCGAGGTCACCGACCAGCGCGTCGGTGAGGCGGTCTTCGGCTACCTGTTCGGGTGACCGGCCTCCCGCGGCCCTCCGGGGGCCGCGGACGGCTCGAGTGACAACTCAATAGGATCCCCCCGCCGCTGCGCGGGGGGTGCGCGAGGAGCGCAAGCTGAAGCTGAAGCCGAAGCTGACCAGGGTGTGCGACACAGTGCGGGTTCGACTCCCGCCCCCGGCACCCGTGCCGGGGTAGCCCAACAGGTAGAGGCGGCCGCCCGCTCAATCTCAGACTCTCGCTCCAGACTCAGCATTCGCCGCCGATCGCCGGATCGCGCGGACGTGGACGGAAACCGTCGAGATGCCGGTTCGAATCCGGCTCGCTCTGCTCGGAGGGCGATGGCGTAACGGGATCGCGCGACGGTCTGAGACTGATCCGCGTCCATTCATGTGCCGGCGTGCGAATTGGGCGGCAACCTCAGGGGCCCGGGGGCGGCTAGACCCCCGGGCCCCGCTCGCGCCTCCGGGCCGGGTCCTCCGGGCCGGGTCCGCCGAACCGGGTACGTCCTCCGGGTTGACCGGCGCCGCCGGGATGGGCATCGTCGCCTGGATGATGCGGATCTCGACACGCCGGTCCGGCGCCCTGGCCGCCGCGGTGGTGCTGGCGGCGGCCGGATGCGGCGGCGGAGGGGGCGGCGAGCGCGAGCGGGCCCCCGCGCCGCGGGCCGCGTCGCCGTCGGCCTCACCCACGGCGACGCCCCTGCCGGAGCCCGACGGCAAGCTGGCGAAGAACCCCACGGGCCTGGCCCAGGACCTGGAGCGGACCGACCGGGCCCTGCGGCTCGCGGTGGACGAGTGGGTGCGCAGCGACCCGTCCCGGACCGGGCCGCCCGACGCGGTCGTCCACCTGGCCCTGCGGCAGCAGCGGATCTACCGGGTGCTGGCGAAGGACGACGGGCTCGAGAAGCGCACGCGCGACCTGCTCCCGGGCGGGGTCGCCGCCGCGACGCGCGACAACACGGTCGCCGTCCGCAAGCTCCTGGAGCTGGCGAAGCCGGAGGACGACCTCGGCAAGTTCCGGACCCGGGAGCCGCTCCCGGCGGGCGTGCTGCTGAAGCACTTCAAGGACGCCGGGAAGCGGTTCGGCATCGACTGGCAGGTGCTCGCCGCCATCATGCTCGTGGAGACGAAGTACGGCCGGATCAAGTCGCCGAGCTGGGCGGGGGCGAAGGGCCCCATGCAGTTCCTGCCCGCGACCTGGCGGCAGTACGGGATGGGCGGCGACATCCACGACCCGCGCGACGCGGTCATGGGGGCCGCCAACTACCTGAAGGCGTCGGGGGCGCCGGACGACTACCGGCGGGCGCTGCACGCCTACAACCCGACCCCGCTGTACGTCGACGCGGTGCAGCGGCACGCGAGGCGGATGAAGAGCGACCCGCGTGCCTACTACGCCTACTACAACTGGCAGGTCTTCGTGGTGACCACCCGCGGCGACGTCCGCATCACCGGCCCCGGCGCGCGCCGCTGACGGCGTCCGTCAGGTGAGGACGCGCTTGGTGAAGGTGCGGGTCGCGGCCCACGTCACCAGGACCGTCCCGCCGACGAGGGCAAGCAGGAACGCCCACGCCGGCATGTGCGGGACGTCCGGCGTGAGGGCGCTGCGCAGCCCTTCGCTGATGTACACCAGCGGGTTGAACAGGCTGAGGATCTGCAGCCAGCGGATGTCGTCCAGCGCGGACCACGGGTAGTAGACGCAGCCGAGCATCGTCATCGGCAGCAGCACCATCCCGAACAGCACCTGGACCTTCTGCGGGTTCATCAGCGTGCCGAGCAGCAGGCCGCCCGCGGCCGACAGCAGCGACCCGGCCACCATGACCAGGACCAGCACCGGCCAGTTCGCCACGTCCACGCTGGGCGCCTCTCCCTCGGCGTGGATGAGCAGCACCGCGGGGAACACCAGCAGCCCGCCGATCAGCCCCTGGACCGCCGCCGCGACGATCTTCTGGGCGGCCAGCAGCGGGATCGGCACCGGGGCCAGCGCCCGGTCGGTGATCGACTTCTGCCAGTTCAGCTCCATCATGAGGGGGAAGATCACCGCCATCATCGCCTGCATGATGATGGACGACCCGACGAGGCCCGGCAGCAGGATCGTGGAGAACGTCGGCCCGCCGGGGACCGCCATCGCGCCGCCGCCGAGCTTCGGCAGCACGTAGGCGAACACGAAGACGAACATGACCGGCTGCACCAGCACCCGGACGAACGTGGACAGGAAGTTCTTGCGCATCACCCGCGCCTCGCGCGCCATCATCGCGGCGAACGTGCGGGGGAGCGTCGCCCGCGCCGGAGGCGGCGGGGCTGGGGCGGTGGTGCTCACCGGATATCTCCATTCTGGCCACTGCTCGTGGAGCAAGTGATACGTTGAGTAACGCCCGGTCGGGGAGAGCCAAGTCGGCCGGGTCTACCGCCGGGCCGGCGGAATGTCAGGTCTGTGGAGCTGGCGTAAGACCGATGGGCAGCACTCTGTCCCTTGCCGTTGATTCGGGTCGGCTGCCGTCTGAGAAGCAGAAACCTCAACCTGCGAAGGTTGAAGCCCACTGTTTCAACAGGGGGAAGAGGTCAATCGCGGTAGTCCCTTCCTGTGAGGGCGAGGAAGACGGTCTCCAGGCTGGGGCGCAGCTGGCTGGCGTCGGTAACGCCGACGCCAGCCGCAGACCCCAGCTCGACCAGTTCGCCGAGGAGGCCGTCGGGTTCGGCGGCGAATACGCGCACCTGGCCGTCGTTGATCTCGACCTTGCTGATGCCCTTACGGTCGGCGAGTGCCCTGATCTTCTCTGGGACGGCCGCGTCGTAGGCCACGGTGATGACGGTGTCGGCGCCCGCGCTGGACTTCAGATGGTCCACTGTCCCGCTGGCGAGGATTTTGCCGTGGTCGACGACCGCGACCCTGTCGCAGAGGGCCTCGGCCTCCTCCATGTAGTGGGTGGTCAGCACGATGGTCTGCCCGGCGGCCTGCAGCCCGCGCAGCACCTCCCACAGGTTGGTCCGGGTCTGCGGGTCGAGCCCCGCGGTCGGCTCGTCGAGGAACAGCACCTCGGGGCCGTGCATCAGGGCCCGGCAGATCATGACGCGCTTGGCCTGCCCGCCCGAGATCTCGAACGGGTTGCCGCCGCGCTGGTCGGCCAGCCCGAACAGGTCCAGCAGCTCGGCCGCCCGGGCGCGGGCGTCGCGGGCGCCGAGCCCGAAGTACCGGCCGCGGAACTCCAGGTTCTCGGCGACGGTCAGGTCGCTGTCGAGGGTGTTGTTCTGCGACACCACCCCGATGCGGCGCTTGATCTCGACGGCGTCGCGCACCACGTCCAGGCCGAGGACGCGCGCGCTGCCGCCGGTGGGGACGACCAGGGTGGTGAGCATCCCGATGGTGGTCGACTTGCCCGCGCCGTTCGGGCCGAGCAGCCCGAAGAACTCGCCGCGCGGGATGTCCAGGTCGATGCCCTGCACGGCGGGAACCGCCGGACGGGGCCCGGACGGGGGATAGGTCTTCTCCAGGCCGGCCGTGCGGACGGCGGCCTCCGAGGGGTCGGTCATGCGCCTTCTCCCTCCGCTCCCTCTCCGCGGGAGCAGGTCTCTTGGTGGGGGTGGTCCCCGAACTGCCTGATCAGGGCGAGCAGGAACCTGCGGACGGCGGCCTCGTCGGCCTCGTCCGCGACGTCGTAGAGCCGCGACAGGTCGCGGCCGATGGGCCCGGACTTCTCGGCGAGCAGCCGCCGGCCGGAGTCGGTGATGCGCAGCATCACCCCGCGCCGGTCCCGGTAGGAGCGCTCGCGCCGCACGTGCCCGTTGCGCTCCAGGGTGTCGACCACGGAGGTGACCGTGGCGGGGGTGACGAGCAGCCGCTTGGCGGCCTCGCCGGGGCGCAGTCCGTCCTCGACGATGAGCAGCCGCAGCAGGAAGAACCCGGTCGGGCTGATGCCGTGCCGCTCGATGATCCGCCACACGACCGGCCCGGACAGCCGGGAGGCGAGCCCGAACAGGCGGCCGATCGGCCACTCCTCCATCGACGGGAACGCTTCCAGGTCGTCGAAGCCGAAGTTCTTCATGCGGGTGATGTTAGAGCCCTGATGATTAGACAGCAAATCTTTAGATGGCTAATTAGCTTCCCTGGCACGGCGTCAATGTAGGTTGACAAGTCGGAGGGTGTCAACCCTGATTGACGAATTGCCCCGGCCGGATTCGAGTTGTATAGAAATCCAAGCTCATGCATACTCTTACTCATTGCTTTCGAAGGGCAGGGTGGACATGGGAATCCGGACGGCGGTCGCCGGCGCCAGCGGTTACGCGGGCGGCGAGCTGCTGCGCATCCTGGCGGGACATCCAGAGTTCGAGATCGGCGCGCTGACGGCGGGCTCCAACGCGGGCACCGAACTGGGCGCGCACCAGCCCCACCTGCGATCCCTGGCCGGGCGCGTCCTGGCCGAGACCGACCCCGGCACGCTCGCCGGCCACGACGTCGTCTTCCTCGCGCTGCCGCACGGCCGGTCCGCGGAGATCGCCGCGCGGCTCGGCGAGGACGTCCTGGTCATCGACTGCGGCGCCGACCACCGGCTCACCGACCCCGCCGCCTGGGAGGCGTTCTACGGGACGCCCCACGCGGGCACCTGGCCCTACGGTCTCCCCGAACTGCCCGGCGGGCGGGACGCGCTGCGCGCCGCCCGGCGCGTCGCCGTCCCCGGCTGCTACCCGACCGCGGTGTCGCTCGCGCTGTTCCCGGCGTTCGCCGCCGGGCTCGCCGAGCCCGACGTCGTCGTGGTCGCCGCGTCCGGCACGTCGGGCGCGGGACGCGCCCTCAAACCGCACCTGCTCGGCAGCGAGGTCATGGGCTCGGTCTCCGCGTACGCCGCCGGCGGCACGCATAGGCATACACCCGAGATGATCCAGAACCTGAGCGCGGTCGCGGGGGAGCCAGTCACGGTGTCCTTCACCCCGACGCTCGCCCCGATGAGCCGCGGCATCCTCGCCACCTGCACGGCCAAGGCCCGGCCCGGCGTCACCGCCGCGGCGGTGCGCGCCGCCTACGGCGACGCCTACGCCGGGGAGCCGTTCCTCGGCCTGCTGCCCGAGGGGCAGTGGCCCGCCACGTCGATGACGCTCGGCGCGAACACCGTCCTCGTCCAGGTCGCCCTCGACGAGCTCGCCGGCCGCATCGTCGTGGTCGCCGCCGTCGACAACCTCACCAAGGGCACCGCGGGCGGCGCGGTGCAGAGCGCCAACATCGCCCTCGGCCTCCCGGAAGAACTCGGGCTCACCACGATCGGAGTGTCCCCTTGAGCGTCACCGCCCCGCGGGGCTTCCGCGCCGCCGGCGTCGTCGCCGGGCTCAAGGACAGCGGGAACCGCGACCTGGCCCTCGTCGTCAACGACGGGCCGTCCCGCGCCGCGGCCGGGGTCTTCACCCGCAACCGCGTCAAGGCCGCGCCCGTGCTGTGGTCGGAGCAGGTCCTCAAAGGCGGCCGCGTCCGCGCGGTCGTGCTGAACGCCGGCGGCGCCAACGCCTGCACCGGCGCCCCCGGCTTCCAGGACACCCACGCCACCGCCGAGAAGACCGCCGAGCTGCTGGCGGACTCGGCCGGCGAGATCGCGGTCTGCTCCACCGGCCTCATCGGCGAGCGGCTCCCGATGGACCTGCTGCTGCCCGGCGTCGGCAAGGCCGCCGCCGAGCTGTCGCGCGGGGACGGCGGCCTCGCCGCCGCCGACGCGATCCGCACCACCGACACCGTCGCGAAGATCTCCTTCCGGCAGGGCGCCGGCGGCTACATGATCGGCGCGATGGCGAAGGGCGCGGGCATGCTGGCCCCGTCGCTGGCCACCATGCTGTGCGTCATCACCACCGACGCCGACCTTCCCGCCGAGACGCTCGACCGGGCGCTGCGCGCGGCCACGTCCGTCACCCTCGACCGGCTCGACTCCGACGGCTGCATGTCCACCAACGACACCGTCCTGCTGCTGGCGTCCGGCGCCGCCGGAACGGCCCCGGGCGAGGACGAGTTCACCGCGCTGCTCACCGAGGTGTGCGCCGACCTCACCCGGCAGCTGCTCGTGGACGCCGAGGGCGCGTCCAAGGCCATCGCGATAGAGGTCGTCGGCGCCGCGAGCGACGACGACGCGGTCACCGTCGGGCGCTCCATCGCCCGCAACAACCTGCTGAAGTGCGCGATCCACGGCGAGGACCCGAACTGGGGCCGGGTGCTCTCCGCGGTCGGCACCACCGACGCGGTGTTCGAGCCCGGCCACCTCAACGTCGCGATCAACGGCGTCTGGGTGTGCCGCAACGGCGCGCCCGGCGACGACCGCGACAAGGTCGACCTGCGTCCCCGCGACGTGACGATCACCGTCGACCTCTCGGCGGGCACGCACAGCGCGACCGTCTGGACGACCGACCTCACGGCCGACTACGTCCACGAGAACTCGGCGTACTCGACATGAGCGCGATCACGTCGGGCGCGCAGATGCGCAAGAACCGGGCGGGCGTCCTCAGCAAGGCGGAGACGCTGATCAAGGCGCTGCCGTGGCTGGAGCGGTTCCACGGCCGGACCGTCGTGATCAAGTACGGCGGGCACGCGATGACGGACGAGGCACTGCGCCACTCGTTCGCCGAGGACGTCGTGTTCCTGCGCTACGCCGGGCTGAAGCCGGTGATCGTGCACGGCGGCGGCCCGCAGATCAACGCGGCGCTCGCCCGCAACGGCATCGACTCGACGTTCACCGCCGGGCTGCGGGTGACCACGCCGGAGGCCATGGAGGTCGTCCGGATGGTGCTGACCGGCCAGGTCCAGCGCGACGTCGTCGGGCTGATCAACCGGCACGGGCCGTTCGCGCTCGGCATGTCCGGCGAGGACGCGAACCTGTTCACCGCCGAGCGCAAGCACGCGGTGGTGGACGGCGAGCCCGTCGACATCGGCCAGGTCGGCGAGATCGTCGAGGTGCAGGTCGGGGCGGTGCGGGCGCTGCTGGACGACGGCCGGATCCCGGTCATCTCCAGCATCGCGCGCGGCGACGACGGCGAGGTCTACAACGTCAACGCAGACACGGCCGCGGCGGCGCTGGCCGTCGCCCTGGACGCGACGAAGCTGGTCGTCCTGACCGACGTCGAGGGCCTGTACGCGGACTGGCCGGACAGCGACGACGTGATCGACAGCCTCACCACCGATGAGCTGGCCGTGCTTTTGCCGGACCTCTCGGCGGGGATGGTGCCGAAGATGGAGGCGTGCCTGACCGCCGTGCGCGGCGGCGTGCCGCAGGCGCACGTGCTGGACGGGCGCGTCCCGCACTCGCTGCTGCTGGAGATCTTCACAGACGAAGGGATCGGAACGATGGTGCTGCCCGGCGGACCGGGAGCAGAACCGACATGAGCGGAGCGAATCGGGGGGTGCGGGGGGTCGTCCCCCCGCAAGAATCCCGCATGAGCGGCCTCAGGGAGCGGTTCGAGGCCGCGTTCATGCCGAACTACGGCGTCCCGCCGCTCGCGCTGGCGCGCGGCGAGGGCTGCCGGGTCTGGGACACCGCCGGCCGCGAGTACCTCGACCTGATCGCCGGGATCGCGGTCAGCTCGCTCGGGCACGGCCACCCCGCCCTCGTCGAGGCGGTGTCCGCACAGGTCACGACGCTGGCCCACACGTCCAACCTCTTCCTGCACGAGCCGGAGGTGCTGCTCGCGGAGCGGCTGCTGGACCTGCTGGGCGGCGGCGGCAGGGTGTTCCTCGCCAACAGCGGCACCGAGGCCAACGAGTGCGCGCTCAAGCTCGCCGTCAAGTACGGCAAAGCGAACGGCCGGTCGTACATCGTCGCGGCGGAGAACGGCTTCCACGGCCGGACCATGGGGGCGCTGGCGCTGACGGGGAAGGCGTCGATCCGGGAGCCGTTCGGCCCGTTCGGGATCGACGTCCGGTTCGTCCCCTACGGCGACGCGGACGCGCTGAAGGCCGCGGTCGGCGAGGACTGCGCGGCGGTCTTCCTGGAGCCCGCGCAGGGGGAGGCCGGGGTCGTCCCGCCGCCGGACGGGTACTTCGCCGCCGTCCGCGAGATCTGCGACGCCACCGGCGCGCTGTTCGTCGCCGACGAGATCCAGTCCGCGATCGGCCGCACCGGGACCTGGTTCGCCTTCGAGCATGAGCTCGGGCGGGCGGCGACGCCTGGACCGAGGAGCGAGGAACGAGCGACGAGGGAAGGCGTCGCGTCTCGGCGCCCGCCCGCCGTCGCGCGGAGCGTGACAATGAAGCACGCGAAACCGGACGTCCTCACCCTCGCCAAGGGACTCGGCGGGGGGCTGCCGATCGGGGCGTGCATCGCGTTCGGGGCCCACGGCGAGCTGTTCGCCAAGGGAGACCACGGCAGCACGTTCGGCGGGAACCCCGTCTGCGCCGCCGCCGCCCTCGCCGTCCTCACCACGATCGAGAAGGACGGCCTCCTCGGCAACGCGGTCTCGGTGGGGGAGGCCCTGGCCGCCGGGCTCGGCGCCGTCGACCACCCGCTGCTGGCGGGGGTGCGGGGGCGCGGGCTCTGGCGCGCCGCCGTCCTCACCGGGCCGCACGCCCCCGCCGTGGAGGCCGCCGCCCGCGACGCCGGCTTCCTGATCAACGCGCTCCAGCCGGACGCGCTGCGGATGGCCCCGCCGCTCACCCTCACCGCCGGGCAGGCGCGGTCGTTCACCGACGCCTTCCCCTCCATCCTCGACGCCGCCGCCTCCGGAAAGGAGGGCTGACGATGACCAGGCACTTCCTCCGCGACGACGACCTCTCGCCCGCCGAGCAGGCCGAGGTCCTGGACCTGGCCGCCCAGGCGAAGAAGGACCGGTTCGGGTTCCGGCCGCTCGACGGCCCGCGGTCCGTGGCGGTCCTCTTCGACAAGCCGTCCACCCGGACCCGGATCTCCTTCGCCACCGGCATCGCCGAACTCGGCGGCCACCCGCTCATCATGGACGCGGGCACCAGCCAGCTCGGCCGCGGCGAGACCATCGCCGACACCGCCCGGGTCCTGGAACGCCAGGTCAGCGCCATCGTGTGGCGGACGGCGGGGCAGGAGCGCATCGACGAGATGGCCGCCGGCACCACCGTTCCCGTGGTCAACGCCCTCACCGACGAGTTCCACCCCTGCCAGGTCCTCGCCGACCTGCAGACCGTCAAGGAGGCGAAGGGCGGCCTCGCGGGCGCCGTCCTCGCCTACCTCGGCGACGGCGCCAACAACATGGCGCACTCCTACCTGCTCGGCTGCGCCACCGCCGGGATGCACGTCCGGATCGGCGCGCCCGCGTCCCTGGCGCCCGCCCCCGCCGTCGTCGCCCGCGCCACCGGGATCGCCGCCGAGACCGGCGGGTCGGTGACGGTCACCGACGACGCCGGCGAGGCCGCGGCCGGGGCCGACGTCCTCGCCACCGACACCTGGGTGTCGATGGGCCAGGACGGCAAGGACACCTCCCTGTACGAGCCCTACGCCGTCACCGAGGACCTGCTGGCCCGTGCCGCCTCCGACGCGATCGTCCTGCACTGCCTGCCCGCCTACCGCGGGAAGGAGATCGCCGCGTCCGTCCTCGACGGCCCGCACAGCCGGGTCTGGGACGAGGCGGAGAACCGGCTGCACGCCCAGAAGGCGCTGCTCGTCTGGCTCCTGGAGCGCGCCCGGTGACGACCCCCATGACCAAGGCCGCCCGGCACGCCCGGGTGATCGAGCTGCTGACCCGGCACCCCGTCCACTCGCAGGGGGAGCTCGCCAAGCTCCTCGCGGACGAGGGCGTCGACGTCACCCAGGCCACGCTCTCGCGCGACCTGGTGGAGATCGGCGCCGTGCGGCTGCGCGCCGACGACGGCAGCCTGATCTACGCCGTCCCCGGGGAGGGCGGCGAGCGGATCCGGCGGGCCCGCACCGGCACCGCCGAGACCTTCACCGGACGGCTCTCCCGGCTCGCCGCGGAGCTGCTCGTCTCGGCCGAGGCGTCCGCCAACCTGGTCATGGTGCGGACCCCGCCGGGGGCCGCCCAGTACCTGGCCTCGGCGATCGACCACGCCGAATGGCCGACCATCCTCGGCACCGTCGCGGGCGACGACTCGATCCTCGTCATCGCCCGCGACCCGAACGGCGGGGACGACGTCGCGCAGGCGCTGCTGCGGCTCACCGGCGGGCGCGAACGACGAAGCTAGGGCCGCACGGCCCGGTCCCAGCCAGCATCCACGGAAACTTCACACACAGGAGATAACGATCATGAGCGAGCGCGTCGTCCTGGCGTACTCCGGGGGCCTGGACACCTCCGTCGCCATCCCGTACCTCGCCGAGCAGACCGGCGGGGAGGTCATCGCCGTGGCCGTCGACGTCGGCCAGGGCGGCGAGGACCTCGACACCATCCGCAAGCGGGCCCTCGCGTGCGGCGCGGCCGAGGCCGTCGTCGTGGACGCCAAGGAGGAGTTCGCCGCGGACTTCTGCGTCCCCGCGATGCAGGCCAACGCCCTCTACATGGACCGCTACCCGCTGGTGTCCGCGCTGTCCCGGCCGCTGATCGTCAAGCACCTGGTGTCGGCCGCCCGCGAGTTCGGCGGCACCACGGTCTCGCACGGCTGCACCGGCAAGGGCAACGACCAGGTCCGCTTCGAGGCCGGCCTGTCCGCGCTCAACCCGGACCTGAAGGTCATCGCGCCCGCCCGCGACTTCGCCTGGACGCGCGACAAGGCGATCGCGTTCGCCGAGGACAAGGGCCTCCCGATCGACGTCTCCGCCAAGTCGCCGTACTCCATCGACCAGAACCTGTGGGGTCGCGCCGTCGAGACCGGGTTCCTGGAGGACATCTGGAACGGCCCGACCGAGGAGGTCTACGACTACACCGCCGACCCCGCCGCCCCGCGCGAGGCCGACGAGGTCGTCATCTCCTTCGCCGCCGGCGTCCCCGTCGCGCTCGACGGCCGCCCCCTCACCCCGTACCAGATCATCGCCGAGCTGAACCGGCGCGCCGGCGCCCAGGGCGTCGGCCGGATCGACATGGTCGAGGACAGGCTCGTCGGCATCAAGAGCCGCGAGGTCTACGAGGCGCCCGCCGCGATCGTGCTCATCAACGCGCACATGGAGCTGGAGAACGTCACCGTCGAACGCGACCTCGCCCGCTTCAAGCGGTCCGTCGACCAGCGGTGGGGCGAGCTCGCCTACGACGGCCTGTGGTTCTCGCCGCTGAAGGACGCCCTGGACGCGTTCATCGCCGACACGCAGAAGCACGTGTCCGGGGAGGTGAGGGTGACCCTGCACGGCGGCCGCGCCGTCGTCACCGGGCGGCGCAGCGACGCGTCCCTCTACAGCTACGACCTCGCCACCTACGACACCGGCGACACCTTCGACCAGAGCCTCGCCAAGGGCTTCGTCGAGCTGTGGAGCCTGCCCAGCAAGATCGCGGCGAAGCGGGACCGCGACGCCTGAGCAGGCGTCCGCAAGCAACGGGGTGAAGGCGGAGGACGGTTTCGCCGTACCCTGTGGCAGGCGCCTTTGTCACCGCGTGGGGACGCCGTGCGCGGCGTCCCCACGCCCGCGCGCATACGCCCTCGGCGTGGTGAGATGGAAGCAGAGTCCAGCGGTGGGAAGAAGAGGAAACCAGTGACCAAGGCACCGACGCGGCTGTGGGGCGGACGGTTCGAAGGCGGCCCGTCGGACGCGCTCGCGCGGCTCTCGGTGAGCGTCCAGTTCGACTGGCGGCTCGCCCCGTACGACCTGATGGGCTCGCGCGCGCACGCCCGCGTCCTCAACCGGGCGGGGCTGCTCACCGACGACGAGCTCGACCGCATGCTCGGCGCCCTCGACGACCTGGAGGAGGCGTGCCGGTCCGGGGAGTTCCGGCCCGCCGTCGCCGACGAGGACGTCCACACCGCCCTGGAGCGGGGCCTGCTGGAACGGCTCGGCGCCCTCGGCGGCAAGCTCCGCGCGGGCCGCAGCCGCAACGACCAGGTCGCCACCGACCTGCGCCTCTACCTGCGCGACCACGCCCGCCAGATCGTGTCCCGGCTGGTCGAGCTGGAGACCGCGCTGATCGCGCAGGCCGAGCACAACCTCGGCGTCGCCGCGCCCGGCATGACGCACCTGCAGCACGCCCAGCCCGTGCTGTTCTCCCACCAGCTCCTCGCGCACGTCCAGCCGCTCACCCGCGACGTCGAGCGGCTGCGCGACTGGGACCGGCGCGCCGCGGTCTCGCCGCTCGGCTCCGGCGCCCTCGCCGGCTCGTCGCTGCCGCTGGACCCGCAGGCCACCGCCGCCGAGCTCGGCTTCGACTCCGCCGCGCCCAACTCCATGGACGCCGTCGCCGACCGCGACTTCGTCGCCGAGTTCCTCTTCGCCGCCGCGCTGATCGGCGTCCACCTGTCGCGCCTCGGCGAGGAGATCTGCCTCTGGGCGTCGCAGGAGTTCCGCTGGATCGAGATGGACGACACCTACGCCACCGGGTCGTCGATCATGCCGCAGAAGAAGAACCCCGACGTCGCCGAGCTGGCACGCGGCAAGGCGGGCCGCCTCATCGGGCACCTCGTCGGGCTGCTCACCACCCTCAAGGGCCTGCCGCTCACCTACAACCGCGACCTGCAGGAGGACAAGGAGGGCGCGTTCGACGCCGTCGAGACGCTGCTGCTCGTCCTGCCCGCCATGTCCGGCCTCATCGCGACGATGCGCGTCAACACCGAGCGGCTGGAGGCCCTCGCGCCGGACGGTTTCGCGCTCGCCACCGACCTCGCCGAGCTGCTCGTCCGCCGCGGCGTGGCGTTCCGCGACGCCCACGAGGTCGTCGGGCACCTCGTCGTGTGGTGCCAGGTCCACGACAAGGACTTCGACGACCTGACGGACGAGGAGCTCGGCAAGGTGTCGCCGCACCTGACCCCGGACGTCCGCGAGGTCCTCAACGTCCAGGGTGCGCTGGCGTCCCGGAAGGCGTACGGCGGCACCGCCCCCGACCGCGTCCGCGAGCAGCTCGACACCCTGCGCACGCTGGTCAACGAGCACGCCGCCTGGGCCGCCGGCTCCGACGGCTGACCCGCACCCCCCGCACGCGGATCGTCCAGATCCGGCCGACACGGCGGTGACGCCGCCCCCGAGGTGATTTCGATGAGCGGAGAGCCGCTGCCACGCGACTTCTTCGACCGGCCGGTCGAAGAAGTCGCGCCGTCGCTGCTCGGGCACGTGGTCAGGCACCGCACGCCCGAGGGGGACGTCGCGGTCAGGCTCAGCGAGGTCGAGGCGTACGCGGGCCCACTGGACCCGGCCTCCCACGCCTTCCGGGGGAAGACCGCGCGCAACGCCGTGATGTTCGGGCCGCCCGGCCACGCCTATGTCTACTTCACCTACGGCATGCACTTCTGCATGAACCTCGTGTGCGGGCCGGACGGGACGTCCATGGCGGTGCTGCTCCGCGCCGGCGAGATCGTCGCGGGGGAGGAGGCGGCACGGGCCCGGCGCCCGCGCTCCACCGTCCGCGACCTTGCCCGGGGGCCCGCCCGGCTCTGCCAGGCGCTCGGCGTCGCCCGCGAGCAGAACGGGCTGGACGTCTGCTCCCCCGAAGGGCCGCTCACCGTCCACGCCGGTGAACCCGCCGACCCGGCCCTCATCAGGACGGGGCCGCGCACCGGCGTGAACGGCGCCAAGGACGTCCCGTGGCGCTACTGGATCGACGGCGACCCGACCGTCTCCCCGTACCGCCGGCACGTCCCCCGGAAGAAGGTCACCGCCGATGACTGACGCCGCTCCGCAGACGGCGGGCGCCGGGTCAACACCGTCGCCGTTACCTCCGGCAAGGATGGCACCGATCCTCGCGGGCACGGCGGGCTACATCGCCTTCGCGGTGCTGCTGATGCTCTTCGTTCTCGACACGAGCGGCTGGCTGCACCGCACCGAGAAGCTCGGCGACGTCCACCGCCAGCCGGCGTCGGTGACCTACGAGGACGAACACGGCGGGCCCAGGGCCCACTACGTCGGCCTGCTCCACGAACGCAGCTTCGTCTTCGGCCGGCACCGCGCCTACCAGTTGTTCGTAGGCCCCGAGCCGAACTTCGGGTACGGGCATTTCATCGACTTCGACCACGGCGCCGGCCCCGGCGGACCGCCCGCCGTCAAGTCGGTGACCTGGGACGCCAGGGGCGTCCGCGTAACCTTCACGACAGGGCACGAGGTGTTCGTCCCAGCCGATGCCTTCGTCGGCGCGCGCTGAATAACGTTGGCCTGACACGTGCCCACCCGGCACTCTGGTGGGCACACCGAACGCGGAAACTGAGACGAGGGAGACCGTGACCGACATCCTGGACGATCTCGCGTGGCGCGGCCTGATCGCGCAGTCCACCGACCTGGACGAACTGCGGGCGCTGCTCGCCGCGGGACCGGTCACGCTCTATTGCGGGTTCGACCCGACGGCGCCCTCGCTGCACCTCGGCAACCTCATCCAGATCCTCATGCTGCGCCGCTTCCAGCGGGCCGGGCACCGGCCCCTCGGCCTCGTCGGCGGCGCCACCGGCCTGATCGGCGACCCGAGCGGGAAGAGCGCCGAACGCGTCCTGAACTCCGAGGAGACCGTCGCCGCCTGGGTGGAGCGGATCCACGGCCAGGTGTCGAAGTTCCTCGACTTCCATGACGGCCCGACGGGCGCCACGATGGTCAGCAACCTCGACTGGACCGGCCAGATGACGGCCATCGAGTTCCTGCGCGACATCGGCAAGCACTTCCCGGTCAACCGGATGCTGGCCCGCGAGACGGTCCGGGCCCGCCTCGACAGCTCCGGTATGAGCTACACCGAGTTCAGCTACGTCCTCCTGCAGTCCATGGACTTCCTGGAGCTGTACCGGCGGTACGGGTGCCGGCTGCAGACCGGCGGCAGCGACCAGTGGGGCAACCTCACCGCGGGCGTCGACCTGATCCGCCGCGTCGAGGGCGGCACCGCGCACGCGCTCACCACACCCCTGCTCACCAAGGCGGACGGGTCCAAGTTCGGCAAGACGGCCGGCGGCGAGACCTACTGGCTCGACCCCGAGCTGACCTCGCCGTACGCGTTCTACCAGTTCTGGATCAACGCCGACGACCGGGACGTGGAGAACTTCCTCAAGGTCTTCAGCTTCCGCTCCCGGGAGGAGATCGAGGACCTGGTCAAGCAGGGCGCCGACCGCCCGGCCGCCCGTGCCCCGCAGCGCGCGCTCGCCGAGGAGATGACCACGCTCGTCCATGGCGAGGACGAGACCGCGCGCGTCGTGGCGGCCTCCCGGGCCCTGTTCGGGCAGGGCGCCCTGGAGGAGCTGGACGAGCGGACGCTGCGCGCCGCGCTCGCCGAAGTGCCGCGCGCGGAGGTGTCACCGGGGGAGCTGCCGCCCGTGGTGGACCTCCTGGCGGCGTCCGGCCTGTGCAAGAGCAAGTCCGAGGCCCGCCGCGCCATCGCCCAGGGCGGCGCCTACCTCAACAACGCCAAGGTCGAATCGGAGGACGCCGCACCGGCCGCCTCCGACCTCCTCCACGGCCGCTTCCTCGTCCTGCGGCGCGGCAAGCGCAACGTGGGCGGCGTCGAGGTGACCTCGTCCTGAACCGCCGTGCGACGGCCCACCCGGAGTGAACCGGGTGGGCCGTCGCCATCGCGAGGGCAAACTTCGGCAAACACACGTCACAGTGCGGTTACAAGGCCGGGTCCCAGGGCAGGATAAGAGCCTTGAAAGCTGTGATGACCTGGGGTTTCGCGCTCGGCGAGGCTGATTTGACGGTCCCGGCGGGCGGATCTAATGTTCTACTCGCCCCAAGGGGAAGCGAGACGCCGAAAGGCGGCCGGCCCGAGGGGAACCCACTACGAACTCACCAGGTGGAGACATGTCTCCGCTTGAAAAAGGACGCACTGGGCCGAACTATCCCAGAGTTGGATGAAGCGGGACAGATCGGGTAGGCTGGAGTGGTTGCCCCGGAGCCGGGGTCCGCGGGAGCGGGGTTCGGCGCGGTGGGTGTCCGTTTCTTGAGAACTCAACAGCGTG
>NZ_BMRO01000020.1:13913-126651 GCF_014648675.1 Actinomadura livida | reverse complement strand
GCTCTTACTTCCGGCCTTCTGGGCCGCCTCGACCCGGGCCTTCCACCTCTCGTTGCCCAGCAGCCAGTCAAAGGAGTCGGTCTGCAGAGCAAGGAGGTCGGGAACCTCAAGCGGCTCCTTGATGCGCGCGAAAGACGCGCGGCGGGGACCGGCGGGCACGGCGGAGGTGTTGCGCGACACTGCCAACAAATGTCCTTCCGAGGGATCGCGGCGGACTGAAGACACGCACGCCAGACGGCATCACGACCATCACGGAGGAGCGGGATGACCAAGGCGAGCGCGAAGAGGCAGCATAGGCCAAGCGGCAGACAAATGTCCACACGTTACATTAACCGTCAACCTTGATCCCGCAGCCAGAATCGCATGCCGACCCGGCATCCGTCAAGCCGCCCCCCCGAAAGTGGGGGACGGCAGATCCGGCCACAGCGAACTCACTCGGTCTTCCGTGGCACCGCCGGACGGCATCGCGCCGAACGGCCTGGTCCGGAATGGGCTGCGGCACGGAGACGTTGGAGGTGAGATGACCACGGCGGAAGATCGGCTGATCGCGGACCGCGCCGACACGCTCAAGCTCATGGCGTCGCTGAGCGGCGACTGGGACGGCGTCGTCGAGGCGTCGGCACACGCCAACGCGGACGACGAGCACGACCCGGAAGGCGCCACCATCGCCTTCGAACGCGCCCGGGTCGAGGCGTCGCTGAGCCGAGCCCGCGAGCGTCTGGCCGATATCGAGGACGCGCTGCGCCGCATCCGCGGCGGCACCTACGGCACCTGCGAACGCTGCGGCGGCCCGATCGCACCAGGACGCCTGGAGGCCCGCCCAACCGCCCGCACCTGCATCACCTGCGCCGCCACCTGAAACACCAAAGTCACAAAACGGTCACCTGAAACCCGGGGTCACCTGAAACACCGCGGTCATCGTCCTACGTCGAGCAGGCGGGGAAAGGCGGGCGAGGTAGGCGTCGAGGTCGGCGAGCATCTCTGCCGCGCCGTCCGGGCGGTGGCGACTCGATCTCCTCCGGGACGTCCGTTGAGCACGTCGCACAGGACGCACGCGAGCGCGTGCACTTCGGAGGTGGGGCCGACGCCGTTGCCGAGGGTCTGCCTTTTGTAAAGGCCCCGCGAAGCCTCGAAGTTCGCACGGCCAGGTGTCCTTAGCTGGCCTCGGGGCCGTATTCGCCGGCGGGGTCGGGCACCGTAGTCTGGAAACGCCGCTGAGTGACGGGTGGTCGCATGTCGGACAGCCATCATGATCCCGCCGAGCCCGGTACTCGTTCCACCATGTCGGGCAGCGCGAGCGATGTCGTGCAAGCCCGCGATATCAGCGGCGGGATCCACTTCCACTACGGCCGCGGCACCCACACCGCACCGCGGCAATTACCGCGCGGCGTCCGGGTCTTCGTCAACCGCCGGGCCGACCTCGGGCGCCTGGACGACCTGCTCACCGCCCGGCGGGAGGGCGCGGACGGCGGCGTCGTCGCCTATGTGATCGCGGGGACGGCCGGGGTCGGGAAGACATCGCTGGCGCTGCACTGGGCGCACCGGGTGCGCGACGAGTTTCCGGACGGCCAGCTCTATGTCGATCTCCGGGGTTACGACCCCGGCATTCCGGTCACGCCGGATCAGGCGCTTGAGGGTTTCCTGCTCGCGCTCGGCGTTCCCGCGTCCGCCGTCCCGAACGACGTGGCGGCCAAGTCCAGCCTGTACCGAACAATTCTCTCTGACCGCCACATGCTGGTCATTCTCGACAATGCGGGGACGGCCGCACAGGTCCGGCCCCTCATTCCGGGAATGGGGCATAGCCTGGCGATCGTGACGAGCCGCGGCAGCATGTCGGGGCTCCTGATCCGCGCCCCCGCGAAGCGGACGATCCTCGGCACGCTCTCGGAAGAGGAGTCGGTCGCGCTGCTCACCGAGACGACGGCGGACTACCGGTCCGGTGACGACCCGGAGGAGCTCGCCGAACTGGCTCGGCTGTGCGCCCACCTGCCGCTGGCGCTGCGCATCGCCGCCGAGCGCGCGGCGAGCCGCCCCGGCATGCCGCTCGGCGAGCTGATCGCGGACCTGCGGGACGAGTCGTCGCTGTGGGACGCGCTGTCCACCGGCGACGAGGAGGAGGCCGAGGCGGTCCGGACCGTCTTCGCCTGGTCGTACCGCGCCCTTCCGCCGGCCGCCGCCCGCCTGTTCTGCCTCCTCGGGCTGCATCCCGGCGGGGAGTTCAGCGAGGCGGTGGCGGCGGTCCTGTCCGGGCCCGGCGACCGGGTGCGCGGCCCGCTCGACGTACTGGCGGGCGCCTACCTGCTGGAGAACCGGGGATCCGGCCGCTACGGGTTCCACGACCTGCTGCGCGCCTACGCGGTCGACAGGGCCAGGTACGAGATCCCCCAGGGCGAGCAGCTCGACGCGGTGCGGCGCGTGTGCGCCTGGTACCTGCACGGCGCTTACGAGTGCGCGCTGTCCATCGCCCATGACACGACCCTCCTGTTCACCGTCGATCCGCCCGCGGACGCGCCTCGGGTGAGGTTCACCGGCCGCAAGCAGGCCGCCGAGTGGTACGCGCAGGAGAAGCAGAACCTCGCGGGGGCCGTCCAGGCGGCGGCGGACACCGGGCAGTTGCAACTGGCGTGGCGGCTCTCGATCGTCCTCGAACGGATCTACGCGACCTACAACCACGTCCATGACTGGCGCGAGACGGCCCTGACGGGGCTGTCCGCCGCGCGGACCCTCGGCTTCCGGGAGGGCGAGGCGGCACTGTGCGAGAGCCTCGGCCGCCTCTCCCGGATGACGTTGCAGCTCGACGACGCCGAGCAGTACCACCGCGAGGCGTTGGGCATCCACCGCGAGCTGGACGACCCGCTGAGCATGGCCAAGACCCTCAACGGGCTCGGCTGGGTCCACCTGTTCGCGCACGAGCCGGAGGACGCGCGCTCGGTGCTGGGGCAGGCGCTGACGATCGTCCGCGACCTCGATGACCCGTACTGGACCGCGACCGTCCGCTACAGCCTCGGCTATGCCCTTTGCCAGCTGGGACGGCACGACGACGCGGAGGAGGAGCTCACCGGGTCGCTGACCGCGTTCCGGGACATGCGCGACCGGCTCTACGAGTCGATGGTGCTGACGGCGTTCAGCCTGCTCGCACGCCGGCGCGGTGACGCGGCGCAGGCCCTCGCGGCGGCGGACGAGGCCGTGTCGATCGCCCGCCACATGGACAACCCGCTGTGGGAGGGGACGGCGCTGCTGTACCTGGGCAAGGCGCAGCTGGCCGCCGGGCTGCCCGACGAGGCGCTCGTCTCGACCCAGCAGGCCGCCGTGACGTTCCGCCGCGAGGGCGACCCGAGCCGGGAGGCGATGGCCCTGGACGGCACCGGCCGCGCGTACCGGGCGCTGGACAGGCTGCCGGAGGCCGTGGACTTCCACCGCCGCGCCGCCGCGGTGCACGGAATGGTGGGCGACGAGTGGAAACGCGGGAAGAGCCTCCTGCGTCTCGGCGACGCCCTGACGGCGGCCGGGGATCACGACATGGGCGAGCTGCACGTGACCGAGGCGCTGACGGTCCTCGCCCGCTACGACGATCCGCGGTCCGTCGAGCTCCGGTCGGAGGCTCTCGTGATCTACGAGGATCAGGGCTGAGGCGGCAGGTCGTCGCGCAGCAGCGAGTAGAGCACTTGGTCGTGGCGGCGCCCCTCACGCCACTGGGCGGCGCGCAGGACGCCCTCCCGGGTGAAGCCGGCCCGGATGATCATCCGTTGGGAGGCGGTGTTGGCGGCGTCGGCGACGGCCTGGACGCGCCAGGCGAGGGTGTGGTCGAACAGGTACCGGGTGAGCAGGCTCAACGCCTGGGTGCCGAGGCCGCGGCGCCGCTGCTCCGCGAGGATGTGCAGGGCCACCTCCCAGCACCAGGACGTCTCGGCCGGGCCCCATTCCCGGCGGAACCAGAACGCGCTTCCGGCGGCTCGGTCGTCGGCGGTGACGGTCAGCCGTCCGCCGTGCGGTCCGAGCGCCCCCATCTCGGCGAGGCCGCGGCCGGGCGGGCTGAACCCGAACCACTGGTGTTCCCCGGCGCCGTCCCGGGTGGAGTAGGCGTGTTCGAAGACGGGGAGGTCGGCCTCCTCCAGCGGGCGCAGCCGGACGGTCACCACCGGAACTCGCCGAGGAGCTCGCGGGTCTCGGCGTCCCCTCCGCGGGCGAGGTCCTCCGTGAGCGCGCGTTCCGGGGGAACGCCGCACGCGGTGCTGGGCCGCTGCCAGGAGGGGACGAAGCCGAGCAGGAGCAGCCGGCGGTATCCGGCGACGGCGCTGGACGGAACGGTCCGGTGCCAGAGCCCGGCGTGGATGAGGACCGCGTCGCCGGGCTCGAAGAACAGCTCGACCTGCCCGTCGCGGTCGCTCTGGTCACCGAGCGGTATGCGCAGGTCGCCGCGGCGGTGCGAGCCGGGCAGCAGGCAGAGGGCTCCTTCCTTCTCGGTGATCCGGTCCAGGTAGACGAGGCAGTGGACCTGGTGGGGGTAGCTGAACAGGGCCGGGAGCGGGTCGGGGATGACGGGCAGGTGGGCGTGCCAGGGCACCCCGACCCCGGCCCGGCCCGCGTGGTTCAGCCGGGCCTCCAGATCGATCCAGACCTGCGGGCCGAGCAGCGTCCGCGCGATCGACAGTGCCGGCTCCAGTCGGAGAAGCGGGTGGAACACCGGGTCCTTGTCGAGCAGCGACCGGAGGTAGATGCTCTGGCCGGGGAGGCTCTCGGCTTCCGGACGGCCGTCTTCGGCCTTGGCGAGCCGCAGGACGGCGTCCGCGAGGAGGGCGGCCGTCGCACCGTCCAGCAGCCCCCGCCGGACGAGGTAGCCGGACCGGACGACCGCGTCGAGGTCGTCCGGTCTCGCCGTGGTGGTGACCGTCCGGCGCGGGTAGCCGGCCGCCTGGTCGCTGAGGACGAAGTCGGTGCTCAGGTGCGGCCGGCCTTCGACGCGCATGCGTGCTCCTTCGCCCATGCGGGCCGGAGGCCGAGCGGCGAGCGCGGCACTTCCAGCTCGGCGCCGCGGACCTTGGCCAGGAGATCGGCCAGTGGGAAGGACCGGACGTAGAACTCCCGCCAGGCGGTCCGCGCCTGTTCCCGCCGCTCGGGATCGTCGTTCCTGTTGATGTACAGCAGTTCGCCGGAGCGGTCGTAGCTCAGATCCACGACGATCTCGTCGTCGAAGAGCCACGTGTCCGTATAAGGGATGTCGGGCACATCGTCACGGAAGATGAACCGGATGTCCTCGCCCGCCGCGCCGTTGACCGCGTAATACCAGTCGATCTCGAATTGGAGATATGGCGTCAGGACGTGGTCGATGATGTGCACCCTGCCCATGTACTTGCCGGCCGCGACGCACTCCCGGATGCTGCGCGCCCATTCCTCGTTCCGGTCCGGCGGCAGCGGCGCTCCGGAACGGTAGAGGTCGAGGTTGTCGCGTTCCTCCGGCACCGAATAGACGTCGAGCGTCTCGATGCGCGTCGCTGACGACCTGAACTCCGAGAAGAGCCGGCCGAACTCTTCCATGTTGAGAATGATGGCAATTCTCCCGTGTGACGGGCCGGTGCCTCAAGCGGTGCCGGCCTGCGCGGTCAGTCGGCGGCGAGCGCCCGCTCGAGGATGTAGCGCGGGATCTCGACGGCGCCCTCGCCGGGCGGCAGCGCGAGGCCCGTCCGCTCCGGATCGACGACGAAGCCCTGGACGACGATCGTCTTGTTCTCCGTCTCGTACACCGCAGGACACGGACCATTACCGCAGCCCGAACCGCCGATCAACCTGAGTGTCATGGCACGGTCCTCGCCTTGCCGATATTACTCTTCACGCCTTATATATATCGACCACGGAGGAGCGTCAACCGTACTCCCATAAACACCGTGCGTGACGATGACCTCATTTCAGATTCTATCGGTCCATAACGAGAACAATCGCAGCTCACACGACCCAGAGCTGAAATACCGGCACTTACTTGTCACTCTACGCATACTCTGGCCGGATTCGGTCACGCGCTTCTCCGCCAGCCCTGCCATACGGAGGACCGGGGTTTCTTGACCATTCATACGCACCGGCGCCCGGGACCCGATCAGCCGGCCCGTGAAATCTTTCACGGGCCACTGGACCGCATCGGAATCCTGGGCGAACCTGTGTGGCCAGAGCGCCTACGGAGGGAGTGCGCCCATGTGGCGGACCTTGACTCGTGCCTCGCTGGTCACGGCGGTGGCGGCGGCCGCGGCGGTACTGCCGGTGTCGTCCGCGTCTGCGGCACCGGCGCCGGACCCCTGGGACTGTCCGGCCGAGTCGCTGTGCGGTTGGTCGGGGGCCGGGTTCGTCGGCCTGGTCACGACGTTCCGGCCGGGCGCCGGATGCCTCGACGCGCCGTTCCCGTTGCGATCCGTCGCCAACACGCACCGGGGCGGCACGGGCATCCCGGTCGCCTTGCTCGTCTATTCGGACAAGCAATGCACCGGCAGGCTGCTCGGCTCGGTGAGGGGTGGGCAGTCGCTGCCGACCCTCCCCGCCGACGGCCTCAGCGTCTGGTCCGTGTGGTGACCTGAGGCCGGGTGCGTCTCTGCGGAGGCCCGATCGCCCCGGCACGCCCTAAGTCCCGCCCCACCGCCCGCACCTGAATCATCTGCGCCGCCGCCTGACCTCCCGCGTCCCACACGCCTGTCGCGGAAAGCACGCTACTCGGGCGGGCTCCACTCGTCGGCGTGCCAGACACCCAGCGCGAGCCGGTCGTAGTGCGCGTACGTGGGGATGTCGTCCTGGGCGTACAGGGCCAACACCGTCTTCCCGCGCTCCCAGACGTCCCAGCGCACGCCCAGCGAAAGGTCGCCGTGGACACTCCCGGCGGCCCGATCAGCTTCTCGACCATGGCGCGGACCCGCAGGAACTCGGCCTCGAACTCGGTGTGCCCCGCGTCCGGCAGCCGCTCCCAGACGTCCGGGTACTCCTCGTCGAGGTCGTCCTCCTCCTCGTCGTCGTGCTCCTCCGCGTCGACCGGCGGCCACAGCAAGACGAACGGCAGCACCACGAACCAGGCGGGCTGGGGCGGTGGGGTGCCGAGTTCCAGTTCCCAGCCGCCGCCGACCTCTAGCGCGGCGGCCTCAGATGTCCAGTCGATTTCTTGTCCCGGCCGCACCCAACCGGACTCCGCGAGCACCCGCCCGATGGCCGCCGGTCGTCCAGGCACAGCACGGCATGATCCGTCGTTCACCATCCGCCTGGGACATAATCAACTTCCGTTCGAGGCGATACCGGCCAGTGGAGGACGCGCGTGACCCAGGAGGCGCACCTGGACCGGATCGGCGGACGGTACCGGCTCGTGGCGGAGCTGGGATCGGGTGGCTTCGGACGGGTCTGGAAGGCCCATGACGAGACCCTCGGCGTGGACGTCGCGGTCAAGGAGGTGCGGGTGCCGCCGACCGCCTCCGACGCGGAGCGGGCGGAGTTCCTCACCCGCGCCAGGCGGGAGGCCCGCAACGCCGCGCGGCTGCGGGACCATCCCGGCATCATCCCCGTCCATGACGTGGTGATCGTGGACGACGTCCCCTGGATCGTCATGCGCCTCGTCGACGGCCACTCCCTGGAGGACCGGCTCAAGAGGGCGGGGACGATCTCCGCCGAGGAGGCCACGAAGATCGCCGAGGTGCTGCTGAAGGCACTGGACGCGGCGCACACCGCCGGGGTCGTGCACCGCGACATCAAACCGGCGAACGTCATGCTGGCGGGGTCCGGGGAGGCGCTGCTCGCCGACTTCGGCATCGCGGTCCACCAGGCGGACACGGCGCTGACGGCGTCCGGCGCGGTCATCGGCTCGATGGAGTACCTCGCGCCGGAGCGGCTGAGCGGCAAGAACAACGGCACCGCCGGTGACCTGTTCTCCCTCGGCGTCACCCTCTACCGGTGCGTTGAGGGTGTGTCCCCGTTCCGCCGCGACACCGTCGCCGAGACCGTCACGGCGCTGCTGCGGGACGAGCCTCCGCCGCCGAAGCGGGCCGGGAGGCTCGCGCACCTGATGACCAGATTGCTCGACAAGGACCCGGACACCCGCCCGACCGCCGCCGAAGCCCTGGACCTGATCGACGGCCCGCGAGATCCGGACGACAAGCCCACCTCCCACCTGCTCTCCCGGCAACGCCCCGCCCCTCAAAAACCCCCGGTCTCTCGGCCGACCTCGTGGACCCGACGCCTGAACGAGACCCGGAGGCGCGCGTCACGCCCCCGCATCAGCCGGGGAATGCTCGCGGTCGGGACCTGCGTGGCGGTCGCCGTGGCTTTCATGGGGACGATGGTGACGTTCGCGTCCACCGCGCATCTCGCCAAGGCGGGCGACTGCGTCCACTCCGGCGGCCTGGACATCGACGGCTGGGGAACCTGGCGGAGGCATCCCTGCGCGCTCGGTCCCCCGTGGACGGAGAACTACCGCGTCGTCTACCGCTACGACGAGCGCACGTCCTGCTCCACGTTCACGCGGACGCTCGTGCTGCCCGCGAAGAAGGGCAAGGGAACGGCCACCCTGTGCATCGTCCCCGACGAGTGACCCGCAGCGGACCGGAGTGCCGCGGCCGGACGCCGCGGCCCGCGTGATCGACGTTGGCCTGGCCCGCCGCCGCCCCGGAGGCCGAAGCCGCTAGGACTTCTGGCCGGTCCCGGAGTGGTCGGTCAGCGCGACGAGGGCGGCGTCGACGGCATCGGACAGGCGGAGCGGGTCGGGTTCGGCACGGGCGAGGACGTGGAGGCCCTGCATGAGGCCGAGCAGGAGGCGGGCCTGGGCTCCGCAGTCGACGCCGGCGCGGACCTCGCCGGATCGCTGCGCGGCCTGGAGGGCCTGCTTCAGGCCGTCCTCCAGCGCGGCGAAACCCCCGTGCACCAGCCGCCCGGCGGCCTCGTCCTCAGGGAGCAGTTCGGCGGCTGTGTTGCCCAGCATGCAGCCGCGTCCGGGGGTCGCCTGCGCGGCTTGGAGGACGTCGAGGAGCAGCGCCCGGATGCGCGGCAGGACGGCGCCCTCGGCGGCCATGTCGTCGGCCTGCTCCCGGGCCGCGTCCACGTAACGCCCCAGCGCACGGAGGAACAGGGCGTGCTTGCTGCCGTATGCGGCGTACACGCTGCCCGGCAGCACGCCGAGATCCTCCTTGAGGTCGCGGAGCGACGCGGCCGCGTAACCGCGCCGCCAGAAGAGATCGAGGGCGCTCCCGACGACCTGGTCGTCATCGAAGGAGCGCGGCCGTCCGGTGCGTGACATGACGGCATCGTACGACTTCTTGACATGTCGTTCAAAAAGTGACAGCTTGCCGGTACTAGTTCTTGGTCAGTCGTTCAAAAAGTCATCCCTCCAACTAGAGGAGCCCTCGTGAGGCGTCTGTTCCTGCACATCAACGTGTCGATCGACGGTTACATCACCGACCCGGCGGGCGATATCGACTGGCGGTTCGCCGACGAGGAGTTCCAGACCCACATGGACGGAGTGCTGGAGTCGATCGACGGGATGGTCTTCGGCCGGACATCCTTCGAGCAGCTCGCCGCCTACTGGCCGACGGCCGGCGAGGAGGTCTCGTCCACGCAGCGGCGCCGGATGCACGAGCTGCCGAAGTACGTCATGTCCCGCACCCTCCGCGACACCGAATGGCACAACTCCCACCCGCTCGGCGACGACCCGGCGACGGCCTTGAAGGACCTCAAGCGCCGGGACGGCCGCGGCCTCGCCCTCTTCGCGGGCGGCCAGGCCGCCACCGCCGCCATCCGCCTCGGCGTCCTGGACGAGCTGCGGCTTCTGATCAATCCCGCCCTCCTGGGCGGCGGCACGCCACTGTTCAACGGGACGTACCCGCAGCAGGACCTCCGGCTCACCGACACGCGAAGATTCACCTCAGGCGCCCTGCTCAACACCTATGACATCAACGGCCGACACTGAGCGTCGACGGTCACGTCCAGTGGAGTGGTGTGAGAGTCGCCTCCGCGTGATCCTGTTTCTGCAGGTTGAGCGGTGAGTTCTCGCTTGTCGATCTTGGGGTGGGTCCGGTGGCGGAGCGCCTTGAGCCGGAGGTGCTGGAGGAGGAACTGGCGTCCGCGATGGCCGCTTTCACCCACTTCGCGGCGGTTTATCGCGCGGTGCCTCCTGACTTACGGAGCGGCCCTCGCCTGCGAGCTCGTCCTCCTGGCGCTCGTAGTAAGCATTCACCCCTCGTGGTGCGGGCGCGCTCTTCCCCGTCCTCGACTACTGGCGCGACGTGCACGGGATCATGTTCGCCCGTGCCCCGGGGCTGTGGCAGTACCGGCAGCTGCGCCTCGCGGCCAACCGTCCCGGTCTCTGGCCGGAGGTCCCGGGCATCTCGTTCGACGCGCCGGAGACGGCTCAACCCCAGGGCATGCCGCACGGGCTCTTCCTGTCCGAAGCGGACCTGGTCGCGTTCGGCGGCGATCCGCTGCCGAGGGAGACCATCCCTGATGACGCGCACCACTTCATCGGCCGTATCGGCGCCCAGATGTCTCCTTCGGCCAGGGGCAGGACGCTTGTCGACCGGATCAACGAACCCGTTCCTTGCCGGTGGCGCCGGCGGGCTCGCCGGGCAGGTCAGGGCCGTGCACACCTATCCGGTCCGCGAGATCTACACGATCATCTCCGCGGGACGGCCGACCGAGGTCGGGCTGCGCGGCTACCCGGCCGTGCAGACGATCATCGCCGCGGGCGCCGACGACCAGCGCGGCGATGACGTCCTGCACCGCGTCTTCGGCGACGCGGTGCGCGGGCTGGAGCAGCTCAGGCGGAGCACCTGACGCGGGCGGCGGCGCGGTTGACCTCAAGTGGGGTTGAGGGAGCACGCTCGTGGGGAGAGGCCCGGAGCGGCCGGGTCGCGTTCACGGGGAGGGTGCATGTCCATCCGGCTCGACCACATCATCGTCCCGGCGAGGGACAAGAAGACTTCCGCCGACTTCCTGGCGCGGATTCTCGGGCTTGAGGCGGGGGATCAGACGGGGCCGTTCATCCCGGTGACGACCGGGAACGGGGTCACGCTCGACTTCATGGACTCCGACGACTTCCGTTCCCAGCACTGCGCGTTCCTGGTGCCGGACGAGGAGTTCGACGCCATCTTCACCAGGATCAAGGAGTCCGGCGCCCGCTACTACGCCCACCCGGACGGCTCCGGCGCGGGCCAGATCAACACGCGGGACGGGGGACGCGGCGTCTACTTCACCGACCCCGGCGGGCACGCCATGGAGGTCCTCACCGTCCCCTATGGGGGATGGACCTAGGACGGTCCCCGGCGCACCACTGAGGAGTTCCCGAAGCCCGTACCCCGGTAGGGGCCGAGGTGTGGTGGTATGTCCAAGGCAGTTCTGGACTCGGGGGGTGCGTGCTGGTCGGGGGGCGTAGGTCGCGGCCGTGGGGGACGTTGTTCCTCGAACGGTTCCAGCATCCGGCGCAGGTCGTGGCCACCGGGTTCCTGGTCACGATCCTCACGGGGACCCTGCTGCTGTCGCTGCCGGTGGCCCAGTCCGAGCCCGGCTCGGCCTCGGTGGTGGACGCGCTGTTCACCGCCACTTCGGCGGTGTGCGTCACCGGGCTGGTCGTCGTCGACACCGGCACGCACTGGACGATGTTCGGCAACCTCGTCATCCTCGCGCTCGTCCAGGTGGGCGGGCTGGGGCTGATGACCCTGGCGACCCTGTTCGCCATCCTGCTGTCGCGCCGGGTGGGGCTCCGGGCCCGGCTCGCCGCCCAGGTGGAGACCAAGACCCTGCGGATGACCGACGTGCGGCGGGTCGTCCGCCGCGTGGTGGTCTTCAGCCTGGTGTCCGAGACCGTCGTCGCGGCGGTGCTCACCGGACGGTTCCTCATCGGCTACGGCGAGTCCCCCGGCCGCGCCGCGTACCTGGGCGGGTTCCACGCGGTGTCGGCGTTCAACAACGCCGGGTTCGCGCTGTGGCCGGACAGCCTCACGCGGTTCGCGGGCGACCCGTGGATCATCCTGACCGTCTGCACGGCGGTCATCGTCGGCGGGCTCGGCTTCCCGGTGGTGTTCGAACTGGCCCGGGACTGGCGCCGGCCGGGGGGCTGGTCGATCCTCACGCGCGTCACCGTGGCCGCGACGGTCGTGCTGCTGGCGGGCGGGACGCTGGTGCTGTCGGCCGCCGAGTGGAACAATCCGGGCACCCTGGGCGCGCTGCCCGAGTCCGACCGGCTGCCGGGGGGCTTCATGATGGCGGTGATGCCGCGCAGCGGCGGGCTCAACGCCGTGGACGTCGCCCAGATGCGCACCGAGAGCTGGCTGGTCACCGACGTGCTGATGTTCATCGGCGGCGGCAGCGCCGGGACCGCCGGGGGCATCAAGGTCACCACGTTCGGGCTGCTGGCATTCGTGCTGTGGGCGGAGATGCGCGGCGAGGCGCACGTCAACGTGGGGCACCGCCGGCTGCCCGACGGCACGCAGCGGCAGGCGATCGCGATCGTGCTGCTGGGCATCGCCATGGTCACCGCCGGGACGTTCACGCTGCTCGCTATGACGTCCCATACGCTGGACCGCATACTGTTCGAGGTCGTCTCGGCGTTCGGGACCGTGGGCCTGTCCACCGGGATCACCGCCGAGCTGCCGTCCGCCGGGAAGCTGGTGCTGGTCGTGCTGATGTTCGTCGGGCGCATCGGCCCCCTCACCTTCGCCACCGCGCTCGCCCTGCGGGAACGCACCCGCCGCTACGAACTCCCCGTGGAAAGGCCGATCGTTGGCTGAGAATCTTCCCGTCGTGGTGATCGGCATGGGCCGGTTCGGTTCGGCGCTGGCCCTGGAACTGGCGCGGCGCGGCACCGAGGTGCTCGCCATCGACAACCGCCCGAAGATCGTCCAGGCGCTGTCGGGACGGCTCACCCACGTCATCACCGCCGACGCCACCGACATCGACGCGCTTCGCGAACTCGGCGTCGAGGAGTTCTACCGGGCCGTGGTCGCCATCGGCGGCGACCTGGAGGCCAGCATCCTGACGACCTCGCTGCTGGCGGAGCTGGAGGTCGAGGACATCTGGGCCAAGGCCGTCACCCACCAGCACAAGCGCATCCTGGAACGGATCGGCGCCAGCCACATCGTGCTGCCCGAGCACGACATGGGCGAGCGCGTCGCCCACCTGGTCAGCGGCCGGATGCTCGACTACATCGAGGTGGACGAGGATTTCGCCCTGATCAAGACCCGTCCGCCCAAGGAGATCGTCGGCATTCCCCTGGGCGAGACGCGCCTGCGCTCCAAGTACGGCGTGACGGTGGTGAGCGTGAAGTCGGTCGACGAGCCGTTCACCTACGCCACCGCCGACACCGTCCTGCAGTACGGGGACGTCATCCTGGTCGCCGGCCCCATCGCCAAGGTCGAACGCCTCGCCGACCGCACCTGAACGCCTGCCCCACGGCGTCAGGCCGCAGAGCCGTCAGCCTCGGCAAGCCCTTGGTATCGTCTCTGATACCACCTGCCGAACCACGTGAAGGAGTGTCCGAGTGGCCTTCGCAGCACGCCTTCCCGCCGATCTGGACGCCTGGCTGGACGAGGTGGCCTCGGCGGAACACCAGTCGAAGAACGCGATTCTGATCACCGCCCTGGAGGAGTACCGGCAGCGCCGCGAACTCGCCCACGTCCTGCGGCTCGCCGACGAGACCGGCGAAGATCACCGGAGTCTCCTGGACCGCCTGGGCGACGCGTGAGCGTCCGCTATCTGACGGCCGAGGAGAGCGTCGCCATCGGCGGCCGGATCGTGGACGGGAATCTCATCGTCCGCGACTTCGGGCTCGTCGCGTCCGCCGCCGCGAGGCCCTCGACGACGGCATTCGGCACGGACCCCTATCCCACGCTGCTGGAAAAGGCCGCCGCACTCCTGCATTCCCTCACCACGTCGCATCCGTTCACCGACGGGAACAAGCGCGTGGCCTTCGCCGCGACCGATGTCTTTCTCAAACTCAACGGAGCACGGTTCGACCCCGCGGCCGAGGAGGAGCTGTTCGCGACCGTCCTCGACGTCGCGACGCACGTCCTCGACGACGTTCCGGCCATCGCCAAGCGGATCGAGGCGCTCGTTCAGGCCGGGCGCTGAGCCGGGGCGCGGTGGAGGCGCCCCGGCCGGGCGCGGGTCAGACGCCGAGGGAGCGGCCGACGATCTCCTTCATGATCTCGGTGGTGCCGCCGAAGATCGTCTGGATGCGGACGTCCTGGTAGGCCTTGGCGATCGGGTACTCGGTCATGTAGCCGTAGCCGCCGTGGAGCTGGACGCAGCGGTCCACGACCCGCTTGAGCAGCTCGGTGTTCCAGTACTTGAGCATCGCCGCCTCTTCGGCGGACAGCTCGCCCTCGCCCTCCTTGACGATGCAGTCGTCGGTGAAGGCGCGGGTGACGGTCAGCTCCGTCTTCATCTCCGCGAGGGTGAAGCGGTTGTGCTGGAACTTGCCGATGGGACGGCCGAATGCCTCGCGGGTCTTGCAGTACTCCAGGGTCTGCTCGAACGCGACCTCCGCGCCGGCCAGGGCCGTCGCGCCGATGGACAGGCGCTCGCGGGCGAGGTTCTGCATCAGGTAGATGAACCCCATGCCCTCCTCGCCGAGGAGGTTCTCCTTGGGGACGCGGACGTTGTCGAAGAACAGCTCGGCGGTGTCCTGCGCGTGCATGCCGACCTTGTCGAGGTTCCGGCCGCGCTCGAAGCCCGCCATGTCGCGCTCGACCATCAGGAGGCTGACGCCCCTGGCCCCGGCCGACGGGTCGGTCTTCGCGACGACGATGACCAGGTCGGCGAGGATGCCGTTGGAGATGAAGGTCTTCGAGCCGTTCAGGACGTAGTCGTCGCCGTCCTTGACCGCGGTGGTCTTGATGCCCTGCAGGTCGGAGCCGGCGGCGGGCTCGGTCATCGCGATCGCGGTGATGAGCTCACCGGAGCAGTAGCCGGGGAACCAGCGGGCCTTCTGCTCGTCGTTGCACAGTTGACGCAGGTAGCCGCCGTTGATGTCGTTGTGGACGGCGAAGCCGGGGCCGTGGACGCTCGCCCGCGCCAGCTCCTCGTTGAAGATCACGTAGTAGCGGTAGTCGGCGTTGCCGCCGCCCCCGTACTCCTCCGGCATGTCGATGCCGAGCAGGCCCGCGCGCCCGGCCGCGAGCCACACCTCGCGCGAGACGATCCCGTCCTTCTCCCACTGCTCGTGGTGGGGGGCGATCTCCTTCTCGATGAAGGACCGCACCATGTCGCGGAACGCCTCGTGCTCGTCGGTGTAGATATCCCGTCCCATCCGGCGGTCTCCCTCGGTAAGTGCTCGCTGATACACGATTAATGTAACACTGGCACTGTCACATACAGGGAGGCGGGATGGAACTGACCGTGGACGAGCTGGCCTCCCGCGCCGGGGTCACCGTCCGGACCGTGCGGTTCTACGCCGGGCGCGGCCTGCTCCCGCCCCCGAAGCTGCGCGGCCGGACCGGCCTGTACGGCCCCGCGCACCTCGCGCGGCTGGAACTCGTCCGCGAACTCCAGTCGCTCGGGCTCACGCTCGCCTCCATCGAGAAGCACCTGCAGAAGATCCCGCTGGACGCGCCCGCCGAGGACCTCGCGCTGCAGCGCGCCCTGCTGTCGCCGTGGGCCCCGGAGCGCCCCGAGGACCTCGACCGGCACGAACTGGACCGGCGCGCCGGGCGGCACCTGGACGACGACCTGCTGAAACGGCTGGAGGCCCTGGGCGTCGTCGAGTTCGTCTCGGACGACGTCATCCGGGTGGTCAGCCCCGCGCTGCTCGGCATCAGCGCCGAGCTGGCCGCGCTGCCGATGCCGCTGGACACGCTGATCGCCTCGCACGAGGCCGTCGACCGGCACACGACCGCGCTGGCCGCCGAGCTGCAGCGGGTCTTCCAGGACACCGTCGTCCGGCCGTACCGGGAGGGCGGCCGGGCCCCCGAGGAGCGGGAGCGGCTCATGGACATGGCCGGGAAGCTGAAGCCCCTGATGATCCAGTCGCTGGTGACGTCGTTCCAGCGGGCGGTCGACAAGACGATCCGGCAATCCGTCCCCGACTGACAGAACGACCGCGGCCGTTAGGCGCCCTTCCACTCCTGCTCTTGGTACTTGACCAAGTGCGGGTGGGCGAGTGTGTTGGTCTCAACGTCGCGGGCCCTGCGGTCCTTGGGGAAGACCGTCGACGCCTGGAGAAGCTGCTCGTCCATGAAGCGGAGGCCGGGGACGCCGGACGCGAGCCTGAGCGCCGGCGGCTTCTCGGTCGGCGCGGCCAGGACGTACCCCCAGTCACCGAAGCTCGGCACGTCCACGTGGTACGGGACGGTCGCCAGCCCCGCGGCGGCGATCGACTTCTCGATGCTCCAGAACGACTTCGGGGCGAAGTACGGCGACCCCGACTGGACGACCATCCGGCCGCCGGGCGCGAGCACCCGCTTCACCATGCCGTAGAACTCGACCGAGTACAGCTTGGCGGTCGCGACGTCGTCGGGGTCGGGCATGTCCACGATGACCGTGTCGAACTGCTCGTTCAGGCCGCGCAGCCAGGTGAACGCGTCCGCCTCGACGGTCCTGGCGCGCGGATCCTCGAACGCGCGGTCGTTGAGGGCCGCGAGCGGCCCGTACTCGCGCGCCAGGCGCAGCATCTCCGGGTCCAGCTCGACCAGCGTCGCGCTCCGGACGCTCTCGTACCGCAGCACCTCGCGCAGCGCCAGACCGTCCCCGCCGCCGAGGACGAGCACCTTGCCGTGCGGCCCCGACATGATCGGATGGACGAGCGACTCGTGGTACCGGTACTCGTCCACGGAGGAGAACTGGAGGTCCCCGTTCAGGAACAGCCGCAGGTCCGGCCGGCCCGACAGCGCGACCTGCCGGGTGATGACGATCTCCTGGTACGGGGTCTGCTTGGACAGCACGATCGGGTCCCGGTAGAGGACCTGCCGGGCCGAGACCTCGAACTCGTCGGCCATGACGTACGTTCCGCCGAGGACGACCAGCACCGCCACCATCGTCGACCAGAGCGCGGCCTGGACACCGCGGCCGACCTCCCGCCGGAACAGCCACAGCACCACCGCGATCCCCGCCACCACGTTGACCGCGCCGACCAGCAGCGCGCCCCTGATGTGCCCGAAGACCGGCAGCAGCAGGAACGGGAACGCCAGCCCGCCGAGCAGCGCGCCCACGTAGTCGGCGGCGAACAGGTCGGCGACCGCGGCGCCCGCCTCCTGCCGCCGTATCCGCTGCAGCAGCGTCATCAGCAGCGGCAGCTCCGCGCCGATCAGCGCCCCGACGAGGAACGCCACCACGATCAGGACGGGGTTGTACAGGCTGAGCCACGCGAACGCCGCGTACAGCGCCAGCACCGACAGCCCGCCGACCAGCGCCAGCAGGGCCTCCACGATCGCGAACGCCGGGACCGGCCAGCGCCGCAGCGGCTTGGCGAGCAGCGAGCCGACGCCCATCGCGAAGACCATGACCGACAGCACGATCGACGCCTGGGTGACCGAGTTGCCCATCAGGTAGCTGCCCAGGGCGACCAGCGCCAGCTCGTACACCAGGCCGCAGGCGGCGCAGGTGAACACGGCCGCCAGCACCAGCGCACGCGCGACCCGCGCCGGGATGCCGAGCGACGCCCGGCCCTCCTCGACGGCCTCGCCCGGCTCCGCCCGCACGGCCGTGTCCTCGGCCATCAGCCGTTGCTCCGCAGCGTCATCGCCCCCTTCGCGCCGGGGCGGTCAGGAGACCGCCCCGGCGACGATCGCGGCGAGCCCCAGGTCGGCGGCGGCGACGACCCAGCCCGCCGGGTGGATCTTCGTTCCCGCGCCGCCCGCGTCCACGAGCGTCCCGCCGAGCTTGCCGGGCGTCGTCACGTCCAGGAGCAGGAACGCGATGACCATCAGCACGATGCCGATGCCGCCGAACACCGCCGTGTCGATGAGGCCGGCGCCCAGGTCGTCGTCGCTGGTGATGATCGCCGTGGTGACGATGATGCCGACGCTGAACAGCTTCACCGCGAGCAGCAGCGCGGCGCCCTTGTTGCCGTCGGTCCAGATCTGCTTGCCCAGCTTGCCGGGCGTCATCAGCTCCACGGCCAGGTAGCCGACCGCCATGAGGGCGATGCCGACCGCGCCGTAGGCGAAGGTCGCGCCGATCTCGTTGAGCATGCCGTCGTTCATCCTTCGCTCCTCATTTGCCCGACCCTGGCCCGCCGCCGCGGAACGACGCCGCGCCGCCGGTGGTCCATCCGTTGCTTCCCGGCCGCAGCCAGACCCCGCCGATGTGCGAGTGGTAGCGGTCGTAGCCGCGCCGGGGGTTGTCGACGGTGATGCGGCTGCCCGCCCCGTCCGGCAGGACGCCGACGACCAGCTTGGGGTACTGCAGGAAGATCCCGCCCGCCGCGCCCCGGGTCGCCATGTCGTCCACCCGGCCGATCGGCTTGAACTTGCGCGATATCTCCGAGGCGACCGCCTGCGGAGCCTTCGGGGACCGGTACGTGTCGTGCCCGGCCCTGGCGTACTTGTCGGCGATCCAGTCCCGGTTCGAGGTGCCGCAGGCCCCGAGGGCCGGGACGACCAGAACCGCGGCGAGCACGCCGCCGAGCATCCTTCTTCTGCTGTTCACGATGGTTTCACCAGCCGGCTCCGCGTCATCACTATCTCCCGGGTCTGCGGGTAGGCGTGCCACGTCCGCCAGCCCAGCCCGATGTCGTCCGGTGCGGGGGTCTCCAGTGCGAGGGCGGTGACGGCGTGGCGTGAGCCGGGGAAGTCCCCGGTCAGCGCGTCACCGCGGTCGGCCAGCCGCGCGCAGACCGCCTCGACGGCGCGGGCGAACGCGGTGCCGTCGCTGTGGGTGGCCGTCGTCGCGGCGAAATCGTAGGTCCAGCCGGGGACGCTGGTGGTCGCGCGCCCCGGCAGCGGTTCGGCGTCGCCGGGCAGGCACGCCACCGTCTCGCTGAGCGGCCCGGCGATGACCTGGTGGGACGCGCCGAGCAGCCGCAGCTCCACGGTCAGGCCGGCCCGTTCCAGGGGCAGCACGGCGAGGGCCTCCAGGCGGGGCAGCCCGAGGGCGAAGGAGAGCGCGTCGGCGCGGGCGTCCGCGTAGGCGGTGTCGAGGGTGGCCCGCAAGATCAGGCACCGCCGCCCGGGTAGATGGTCATCGACCCGGTCGGCACGCGTTCGCCGAGGCCGGCCTCCCAGCGGCCGCCGCCGTACTGCTCGAACGACAGGTACTTGCCGCGCGGGCCCTCGTAGTCGACGTACTCGACGCGTCCCTGGACGCCGAGGCCCGTCGTGCCCTCACTGGTGTAGTCGGCGGTGCCGTGCTCCTCGCGGCGGTACTCCACGCCGTCCACGACGACCGTCCGCGCGCTGGGGGTCAGGTCGCCGATCTCGTGCTCCGTCCACCAGACGACCTCCAGGTCGGGATCCTCCTCGACGGAGATCCACACCTTGGTGCCCTCGATGGTGTCGGCGTCGAGCAGGTGCTCGCTCCAGGTGAAGCCGCCCTCGCGCAGCCGCACCGACCCCCGCACGAAGTAGCGGACGCCGAGGTACTCGACCATGTCCCCCGCCTTCAGCGTCCGCGGGTCCCCCGCGACCTGGTCGCCGGGCGCGAACGGGTCCCGCGGGACCTGGGCGGCCGGCGCCGGGGCCGGTGTCCGGCGGCGCCCGAGCAGGACGACGATCAACACGATCAAGGCGATCAGGATCAGCACGAGCAGGATCACTATCGCCGTTCCGCTCACGGACACCTCCATCTTTCGTCACCGTTCCTGGACGGACCCGCGGATCCTACCGATTGCGAACCGCCGTGCCCATACCGCGTCAGACGTACCAAAGGGACGGCCGGTTTCACACGGAAACAGATCAATCGGCACGAAAACGAATCCGAGCCGGAACAAGCGATGGCCTGGGGCGGAGAGTCCGCAGAGAAGGTCAGAGACGGTCGGCGGCGGCGGCGACGCGCTCGTCGGTGGCGGTGAACGCGATCCGGATGTGCCGCGCGCCGGCCGGGCCGTAGAACTCGCCGGGACCGACGAGGATGCCCAGGGACGCCAGGTGGGCGACGGTCTCCCAGCACGGCTCGTCCCGCGTGGCCCACAGGTACAGCGACGCCTCGGAATGGTCGATGCGGAAGCCGTGCCGCTCGAACGCGGCGCGCAGCGCGGCGCGGCGGCGGGCGTAGCGCGCCCGCTGCTCGTCCACGTGCGCGTCGTCGTCGAACGCGACCGCCATCGCCGCCTGCACCGGGGCGGGGACGATCATCCCGGCGTGCTTGCGGACCTCGAGAAGCCGCTTGACGAGCGCGATGTCGCCCGTGACGAAGCCGGCGCGGTAGCCGGCCATGTTGGAGCGCTTGGAGAGGGAGTTGACGGCGAGCAGCCCCTCGTGGGACCCCTCGCACACGTCCGGGTGCAGGATCGACACCGGCGGACTGGCATCGTCCCAGCCGAACTCCAGGTAGCACTCGTCGCTGACGACGACCGCGCCGCGGCCGCGCGCCCACGCGACGACCTTGCGCAGGTGCTCGGCGGGCAGCACCTTCCCCGTCGGGTTCGACGGCGAGTTCACCCAGACGATCTTCGGCCGGACCGGGCCGAGGGAGAGCAGGCCGTCCGACGCGACGGGCGTCGCCCCGGCCAGCCGGGCGCCCACGTCATAGGTCGGGTAGGCCAGCTCGGGGAAGACGACCCGGTCGCCGGGGCCCGCGCCGAGCAGCGTCGGCAGCCAGGCCACCAGTTCCTTGGTGCCGATGACGGGGAGCACCGCGTCCGGGTCGGCGCCCGACACGCCGGCGCGGCGGCGCAGCCACCCGGCCGCCGCCTCGCGCAGCCGCGGCGTCCCGTAGGTCTGCGGGTACCCGGGCGCGTCGGCGGCGCCGGCCAGCGCCGCCCGGATCGGCTCGGGGGTGGGGTCCACGGGCGTCCCGACCGACAGGTCGGCGATGCCGCCGGGGTGGGCGAGGGCCCGCTCCTTGTACGGCGCGAGCCGATCCCACGGAAAGTCCGGCAGCGTGAACACGTTCCACCCCCTAATACCTGGAAAACCACGGGTCACTCCAGAACCCGCGAGGCCGTGGCCCTCCACCGGAAGTGGAGGCCACGGCCCGGAAATCGACGCAGGCGCCCCTGGGAAGCGCGCCCCTGGGGGCGCTCTCCCGGCGCCAGGCCGGCCTCCCGTCAGTCGTCGTGCTCCTGCGGGGGCAGCGCGGCGACGATCGGGTGATCCTTGTCGATCTTCCCGACCTTGGACGCCCCGCCCGGCGACCCGAGGTCGTCGAAGAACTCCACGTTGGCCTTGTAGAAGTCCTTCCACTGGTCAGGCGTGTCGTCCTCGTAATAGATCGCCTCAACCGGGCAAACAGGCTCGCACGCACCACAGTCGACGCACTCATCCGGGTGGATGTAGAGCATGCGCTTGCCCTCGTAGATGCAGTCGACCGGGCACTCCTCGATGCATGCCTTGTCGAGCAGGTCCACGCAGGGCTGCGCGATGACGTAGGTCACGTCAGTGACTCCTCTCGGGTTTCCGGCCCCGCCGCACGGCACGGCTCACCGCAAGCTCGCTGTGAATAGTATGGCCACCACGGCGCCGTCGATTCGACACGGGGGTCCTCCATGTCAGGCCGCTTCGTCGCGCGCTTGGTGGTGTCCATCAGCAGCGCGGACGTGGGGCAGCGGATCTCGCTGCGCCGCCGTCTGCCAACGGGAGAGTACAGCGACGTCATCGGCGTTCTCGAATCCTGGTCCGGGGATACGCTCACCGTGCGCCGCCGCGATGGTGAACTGGTCGAGATTCCGGAGAACACCATGGTCGCGGCCAAGGTCGTCCCGCGGAACCCCCCGCCGCGCCGCAGACCGCGCACCTGAGCCCCGCGCCCCCGGGAACGCCGCAAGTCAGCGGGCCGGCGGGCCGGCCGGTGAGCCGGACGGCGGCGGGTCCGCCGCGACCTGCGCGGCCTCCTCGATGCGTCCGGTATAGGTCTCTCCCGGCGTGAGCTTCTCGCCCTGGAACATCTCCGTCACCGTGACGAGGGTGAACCCTCGCTCCTTCAGGCCCTCGATCACCTTCGGGATGGAGTCGACGGTCGGCTTGTGGATGTCGTGGTACAGGACGATGTCACCGTGGACCGGCTCCTGGATGCCCACCTCGGTGTTGCGGACGAGGCTGCGGTGCCGCCAGTCCATGGTGTCCACGCTCCACAGGATCTGGGGCATCCCTACGGCGCGCGCGACCTTCTCGTCCGTCGCCCCGTACGGGGGCCGCATGAGGGCGGGCTCGACGCCCGTCACGTCCTTGACGGCCTCCTGCGTCCGCTCGATCTGCGACCGGACGCCCGCCGCCGACAACCCGGTGAGGTCCCGGTGCGACCAGGTGTGGTTGGCGACCTCGTGGCCCTCCAGCACCATGCGCCGCACGAGGTCCGGATGCTCCCGGACCATCTGGCCCAGCATGAAGAACGTGGCGCGGACACCGGCCGCCTTGAGCGTGTCGAGCAGCCGGCCGGTGTGCTCCCCGGGCCCGTCGTCGAACGTCAGGGAAACGCACTTCACCTGGTCGCAGTCGATGTCCCGGGGCGGCGGCGGGCTCGGCGAGGGAGGCCGCATCTCCTGCCCTGTCTCCTGCCGCGGCTCCCCGGCCGCGGCGGCCTGCCCTCCGGCCGCCCGCGCCTGCGTCTCGTTGCCGCCCGCGCACCCGGTGGCGGCCAGCAACATCCCGCCAAGAATAAGAACATGCCAATATCGCACCACGAGCCCCCGAACGTGTTGCCTCGGGCGGGTTAATACCCCCGTCACGCGGACCACACAGGGAGTAACGGTGCGTAATGTGAAGATCATCCTTGACCGGATGATCACTCATGACCATCATGCAGGACCGCCCTACCCCGGAGACGCACCGGGGTAGGGCGGAGAGCTCACCGGACGGGCCAGTCGGGGACCTCGGGCGGGAGGTCCTTGCTGACGCGCATCGGGAACGCCGCGTCGCGCTTCTCCAGGAAGGACGAGACGCCCTCGATCGCGTCGGCGCCGCCGCCGAGCGCGGCCATGAGGCGCGAGTCGGCGGCGTGCGCGTCCCACGGGGACGGGGACGACAGGCCCGACCACATGAGGCGGCGGATGGTCGCGACGGAGACCGCGGAGGTGTTGTCGGCGATCTCCCGGGCCAGCGCGTAGGCGGCGGGGAGCAGCTCGTCCGGCGGGAGGACGCGCGACACGAGCCGGCCCTCAAGCGCCTCCCGCGCGTCGAAGACGCGGCCGGTCGCGGCCCACTCCATGGCCTGGGCGATGCCGACGAGCCGGGGCAGGAACCAGCTGGACGCCGCCTCGGTGACGATGCCGCGCCGCGCGAACACGAACCCGAACCTGGCCTTCTCACTGGCGAGCCGCACGTCCATCGGGAGCGTCATCGTGACGCCGACGCCGACCGCCGCGCCGTTGAACGCGCCGATGACCGGCTTGAGGCAGCGGGCGACGCGGAGCGCGACCATGCCGCCGCCGTCGCGCGGGGTGCCGTCGTCCAGCCTGTCGATCTCGCCGGGCAGCACCGCCTCGGCCTTGTCCTTGTCGAAGGTGTCGCCGCCGCCGCTCAGGTCGGCGCCCGCGCAGAACGCGCGTCCCGCGCCGGTCACCACCACCGCGCGGACGTCGTCGTCGGCGTCGATCCGGTCGAAGGCGTCGATCATCTCGTCGCGCATGGTGAACGTGAACGCGTTCATCTTGTGCGGCCGGTTCAGCGTGACCGTCGCGATCCCGTCCCGAACCTCGTACTCGATCTCTGTGTACGGCACCTGCGATCCCTTCTGCGGCCTGCTGGACAGAATCCGATTCTAGGAACAGGTGCGCCGGTCAGGTGCGGGCCTCCGGGAACAGGCGCAGCAGCACGTCCCGGTGCCAGCCGTCGGCGTCGTCGCCCGGCGGCGGCCCCGGAGCCAGAGCGCCGTCATCCGCGGGTGTGAGACTGATCTCAACATCCGCGCCCAGCGTGATGCGCGCGGGGACCTGGCCGGACGCCGCCAGCCGCCGCGCCAGGGCGGCGAGGACGCGCGCCCAGCCTTGGCCCAGGTAGGGCGGAAGCCCGGCCACGCGGAGCTCCGGGAGATTCCCGGCGGACAGCCCCGACGTGCGCAGCGTGAGGCCGTCCGGCCCCTCGGAGCCGATGATCCGCACCTCGGACGTGACGTCCGCCATCCCAAACGCCGCCTCCACCTCGGGTTTGTCCGATAAATTATGACAGTGAATTGGGCCGTGACGACGTACGACTCCGCTTTCGGGTACGTCTCCGCGCACGGCGCACCCCTGGTCGACCTGCTCGATCCGCAGCCCGGTGAACGGGTCATCGATCTCGGGTGCGGGACGGGGACGTTCAGCGCGGAGATCGCAGAGCGGGGCGCCGAGGTGCTGGGCATCGACGGCAGCCCCGAGATGGTCGCCCAGGCGGCCGCCGCGTACCCAGGGCTCTCGTTCATCGTCGGCGACGCCCACGACTTCACCGTCGGGGAGTCGTTCGACGCGGTGGCCTCGAACGCGGCGCTGCACTGGATGAACCGCGACCCCGACGCCGTGATCGGGCGCGTGTACGCGGCGCTGCGCCCCGGCGGGCGGTTCGTCGGCGAGCTGGGCGGCGCGGGCAACTGCGCCGAGCTGATCGTGGCGATGCAGACCGCGTGGCGCGTGTTCGGCCTCGGCGAGCCCGAGCTGCCCTGGTACTTCCCAACGCCCGCCGAGTACGCGGCGCGGCTGGAGGAGGCCGGGTTCACGCTGCGGCTGCTGGAGCACGCCGACCGCCCCACCCGGATGACCGAGGGGCCCAACGGAGCCGCCGACTGGGTCCGCGCCTACGCGGCCCGCGCCCTCGCCGACGTCCCGCCGGAGATCGTCGATCCGCTGCTCAAGCGGGTCAACGACCTGGCGGCGCCGGCGCTGCGCCGCGAGTCCGGCTGGGTCGCCGACTACGTGCGGCTGCGGTTCGCGGCGGTCCGCAAGGCCGACAGCGCCACCCCGCTTCCCTTCGGGCCGTTCGCCGCCGACCCCCAGCTGTGACCCGCCGCTCTGGGACGGGGCGCCCCGTCCTAGGGTTGAGGCATGCTCCGGCTGTACGACCATCGCACCGGGCGGGCCGAGCCGCTGCCCGACGGCCCCGGCCTCCGCGTCCAGATCCTGGACGGCGGGGGGCGGCGCGTGCTGGTCGTCGCCGACCTGCTCCGCCGCGTCGCGCAGCGCGCCGGGAAGCGCGTCAGGGTCGCGACCACCTCGGCCCTTCCCGGTGACTGCTCGGACTACAACGTCGCGCCGTTCGAGGTGCTCGACGCGCCGCTGCCGAACGCCGACGTCCACATCTCCGGCGGCTCCGGCGCGGATGGGCTCACGCTGACCGTGCCGCCCGAGACCGGGGAATGGGCGTCGGCGGACCCGCTGGCCGTGCGCCTGGCGATGCTGGAAGTCCCGTACCGGGAGCCGCTGCACCTGTCCGGGGAGACCGTGGCGCGGGCCGCCGACCGGCTGGACCGGTGGCGCTCCGCCGTCGCGGAGTGGGCGAACGCCCCGGGCCGCCCGATGAGCCGCGAGCACGCCGCGGAGGCGGAGGCCGCGCTGGCCGACGACCTCGGCAGCCCCGGCGCCCTCGCCGTCCTGGACCGGCTCGCCTACGACGCGGACGTACCGCCGGGCGCGAAGCTGGAGACGTTCATCCACCTCGACATGCTGCTGGCGGTCGGGCTCGTCGCCGCGATCGGCAGCGCCTGACCGGCCGGCCCGGCGCCGCGCCGATGGCACCTTTCCGGCAGATTAACCGCACGGATCTACATATTGCGCGGTGACCCGCGCGTTGGCGACCCTCGCCCGGGAGGGTTAACTTCTCATGCCGTGCCGACATCCGCAGCAGAGTCCGCCCCAGAGTCGCCGACCCCTGCCGTCCCCGCGCGGCCGACGCCCGGGCGGCCGCGCCGCCGTGTCCGCGCGCTGATGGCGACGGCCACCGCGGTCACCGTGCTGCTGTTCGCGGCCGTCGGCGGAATCGGCTGGTACTTCGCGGGCGTCGCCATCGAGGTCGACCGCACGGCCGAGTACCCGCTGGTCGTCATGGACGCCGGGAACGACACCGTCACCCTGCCCCGGACGGCGACCACCGAGCGCGCGGGATCCTGGGCGCTGGTCTGGGCGGGCGGGCGCGCCCTGCTCGGACCCGTCGTCGGCGGGGACGAGCGGCGGGTCGTGCGGGAGGTCGCGTCCGTCGTCGAGGGCACCCTGGCGAAGGGCGCCGCCGCGGCCATCGACCACTGGATGTACGACGGCGACCCCGGGAAGGCGCTCGGGCTGCCGTTTCAGGACGTGACGTATCCGTCCAGGATCGGCCCCATGCCCGCGTGGCTGCTGCCGGGGAAGACGCCCAAGAGCACGTGGGTCATCGGCGTCCATGGACGGAACTCGGACAAGGCGGAGACGTTCCGGGTCATGCGCACCGTCCATGAGGCGGGCCTGCCGATGATGTCCATCGCTTACCGGAACGATGTGGGGGCGCCCTCGTCCAGCGACGGCAAGAACCATCTCGGCAACACCGAATGGGAGGACGTCGTCTCCGCCATGGGATACGCACGCGCGCATGGGGCGACGGGCGTCATCCTGTACGGCTGGTCCATGGGCGGGGCCATGGCGATGACGACCTTGCGTAGGGATCCATCGTTCGTGCGTGGGGTCGTGCTCGACTCCCCTGTGCTCGACTGGAGCGCCACCCTGGACAAGCAGGGCGACGCCCGCAACCTGCCCGGCTTCATCACCGGTGTGGCGAAACGCGTCCTGGAATGGCGCATCGGCATCGACCTGACCGACTTCGACCACCGCCGGTACGCGCCGCAGCTGCGGACACCCGTCCTGCTGTTCACCGCCGCCGACGACGCGACCGTCGCCAACGGCCCCGCCCACACCTTCGCCGCGACGGCCCCGCCCGGCATGGTCACCCACATCACCACGCCGGGCGACCACACCGAGTCGTGGAACGTCAATCCCGTCGTCTACGAACGCGCGCTCGGCGCGTTCCTGGAAAAGGTGCGCTAGGCGGGCCGGACCTCCAGGAGCGTCTTCCCGACGGTCTCCCGCGCCTCGATCGCCGCGTGCGCGTCGGCCGCGCGTTCGAGGGGGAACCGCTGCCCGATCACCGGCTTCAGATTCCCCGTGAGCGCCGTGCGCGTGAACTCCCGCAGCTGCTCCGGCGTCGCGGTCGCCCGGACGAGTTTGACCCCGCGCTTCGCCGCCTCGTCCTCCGGGATGTCCGCCCACTCGCCGCTCGCCAGGCCGAAACTGACCATGCGCCCGCCGTCGCCGAGGAGCGTGAAGGCTTCGCGCGCAACGTCACCGCCGACGCCGTCGAGGACGACGTCCACCCCGTCGACCTTGTTCGCCCAGCCCGGTTCGCGATAGTCGACGGCCTCGTCCGCGCCCTGCCGCAACGCCACCTCCACCTTGCGGGCGCCCCCGGCCGCCGCCACGACCGTCGCCCCGGCCGCCTTCGCCAGCTGGACGAGCAGCGTCCCGACCCCGCCCGCCGCCGCCTCCACGAGAACCCGCTCGCCCGGCCTCGGCTCCACGGCCTGGAGCATCATCACCGCGGTGCGCCCGTCCGCAAGCAACGCCACGGCCTCGTCGAGCGGCAGGTGGTCGGGGACGTCCAGCATGCCCGCGGCGTCCACCGCGACCAGCTCCGCGTACGCACCGGAGCCGCCGGTGCCGCTCACGACCCGGCGCCCGACCAGCCCCGCGTCGGCACCCGGCCCGACCGCCTTCACCACTCCCCCGACCCCGTTGCCGAGGATGACCGGCGGCTCCTTCATCGGGAACGGCGACGCCCCCGCCCGCATCTGCGTCTCCACGAAAGTGATGTTGACGAACTCGACCCCGATCAGCGCCTCCCCCTCCCCCGGCACCGGATCAGGCGCGTCCCCCGGCACGAGCTTCTCCGGCCCGCCGAACTCCCTCAACCACACCGCACGCATGCGAACCCCTCCGATCACGTCGCTCACCCGAAGCCTGCAACCTCAGGCATGGTCGAGGTCAAATCGGTTCGCAACGAATCTCTTTTCTCGCCACACGCACCTCTGTAAGCTTTCGCGCGTATCTCGCCCCGTTGTCGGCTGCCGCTCAGGGATGGCGATGCGCGCCCGGTTGGTACGTTCCTCCCCGCAGAGCTTGACTCGCGCCGCCGCTCTGCCCATCCTTCTCGCGGTCTGCGCGGTCGCCGGATGCGGTTCGTCGGACCCGGCGTCCAGCGGCGAACTGGCCCCCAACGGCGCCTTCGAGAGCGGCGCGGCCCCGTCCCGGGCCGCCGCCGCGCCGTCCGCGATCCCCACGGCGCAACTCTTCAAGACGGTCCTGGACCGCTACCGCGAATACCAGGCCGCCTACAAGAAGGCGTACGAGAAGAACGACCCGTCCGAACTCAACACCGTCGCCATGGACCCCCTCCTCAGCCAGGTCAGCGAGGACGTAGAGGCCACCAAGGCGAAGGGCGAGATCTGGCGCTTCACCAACACGTTCAACCCGCGCGTTTACGCCCGCTCGAAGGACAGCTCCAAGGTCTACGTCATCGACTGCGTACGCACCCTCGCCGCCTACCGCTACTCCGCCGAGACAGGTAAGCGCCTCGGCGGCGTGCCGGACGGCGCGTACGTCTACCGGGCCACCGTCCAGTACGACTCTGGCACCTGGAAGGTTGCCGCCAATGTCCGGGACAGCTCATGCTGACGGCCCATAGGGAAGGACACTCGATGTCTTCCACCAATCCCCGCAGGCGCCGTACGGGTACCGCCGCTCTCATGGCAGCGGTTCTTGCCGCGCCTCTGTTCGTCCCGGTCCCTGCCCACGCAGCCCCTTGCTCGCAACTGGACAAGAAGCGGGGCAATTGCAACCTGGACATCCGTGTGCCCGGAGCCGGCGGAGGTGGAGGCGGCACAGGAGGCCGTGGAGGCAGCGGCCCGGTCCTGCCTCCTCCGCCGGAGGGCCTTACTCCCGACCAGGCGAACGACGTCGCGCCGGTACCCGGAGGGCCCGCCCCGCAACCCGCCGCTCCCGCCACGGCCGACCTGGTGGCCGCCGCACAGGCGTCGACCGAGTACCCGACGCCCACGGTGCACACGGCCCCGGATGGGAAGACCTACGTGCGCGTGCGGACGTCGCTATGGATCGAGGGCTTCGACAACGTTCAGACACAGCCGATCACGGTCGGCGCTCAGACGGTCCAACTCGTGGCGACCCCTAAGTCCGTGACGTGGAACCTGGGCGAGAAGACGATCGTCTGTGACGACGCCGGAAGCAAGGACGGCAAGACCTGCAACTACGCCTACCAGCGGTCGTCCGCGTCACGGTCGGGCGGCGCCTACCAAATCACCGCGACGATTACGTGGGACGTCAGATGGACGTGTGAGGGCGCCGACTGCGATGAGGCTGGAGGCAGCCTCGGCGTCAACTCGATCCCGTCGGCGCCCACCCCGCTCGTCGTGAGCGAGATCCAGACCAACACCGGCCAGTGACGGCACGCGAACACCGGCTCCCGGGGTTCACCGAGCTGGCGGAGTTAGGGAGCGGCGCCCAGGGCGAGGGAAGGGCTCTCTCCTCGGGCTCGCAGCCGCACACGCGGTCGGAGTCGTCCACCGCGACTACAAACCGGCGAACGTCCTCGTCCAGGACGACGGGCAGAGCAAACTCATCGACTTCGGAGTCGCGTGACGACCGCCTGCGACCCCGAACCTCATCGGCACGGCACTCCTTGGCGGATGTGCCCACGGACTGAGATGACGGCTGCCGAAGCCTGCTCTGGTCCCGCGTGCTCCCTCGGCGGTCATGCCCACTTGACGCCGTGGTGTGCCCGGACTCGGACCCTTCGTGCTGCGCGGTCGTCCAGGGACGGCGGTTCGCCGTTCAGCGCCGCTTCAAGTACTTCCGGCGACGATGCCCAGATGAGGAGGGGACCCATGGCTCGCCACGTGTCTCGGTCACTGGATATCGCCCAGTCGGGATATCGCTGCCGCAACTCGGCGAGCAGATCGGTTTCGTTCACGCGGGGCAATCTGGGAGCAGGGCCCACACTGCTTTGCCGCCGCCTCCGAGTGGCTGGGCGCCCCACTCCTTGACCAGCGCGCCCATCATCGCCAGCCCGCGTCCGCCCTCGCTCAGCAGGTCCGCCGACTCCGCGACGGGCAGCACGTCGCAGGAGTCGAAGACCTCGATGACCGTCCCCTTGTCGGCCTGGACGATGCGAACGGTCGCGGCAGTGCTCGCGGTGTGCCGCAGGACGTTCGTCACGAGTTCCGACACCACGACCTTCGCGACATAAGCGTCCTGCCCAAGCCGCGCGAGCACCTCCCCCACCCAGTCCCTAACCACCTTGATCGACTCGGCGTGAACCGGGACGACGATCTCCGCGGGGCCTTCCATGAACGATCACCTCCGAACTTTCGTGACTCCCCGCACAGAATACACTCCAAGGCGCAATGTGACCATGCAAGCAGCGAGACGCACACCGAGGGCTTAAGACCACTTAAGAACAGTCCAGAACTGCTGGAGGTCCCCCCGCCATGGCCAAGCGCAAGCCGTCCCCGGCACTCAAGGCTTTCGGCGCCGAGGTCCGGCGTCTACGAGAAGACGTGGGCATCACCCGAACGGAACTCGCGAACCGGGTGGCGGTCACGCCCTCGTACATCTCTCAGACCGAGAGCGGCAACACCCGCTGCCGCAAGGACTTCGCCCAGCGCCTGGACCAGGCCTTAGATATGGGCGACCAGCTCACGCAGGCATGGACGAAGCATCTCCGCTCAGCGAGCTACCCCAAGTTCTTCGCCGACTACACGGAAGCCGAAGCATCGGCCGAACTGCTGCGCGCCTATGAGGCGACCTTCGTGGTCGGCCTCCTGCAGACGATGGAGTACGCCCGCGTCCTACTTCCATCCGAGCCCGATCTCGATGGGCGTCTACACCGGCAACAGATCCTCACCCGCGACGCACCACCTCGGCTCGTCGTCGTCATGGATGAGACCGTGCTCATGCGAGAGGTCGGCAATCGAGAGGTGATGCGGGAGCAGTGTGCGCACGTGCTGAGAATGTCGGAACAGGAGAACATCACGATACAAATAGCCCCGATCGCCTACCACCGCGGCGTCTCCGGGTCGTTTAACATCGCCACGCAGCCCACACGGGAGGAACTCGTCTACCTGGAGACTTCACCCGGAGGTGTCACATCTGACGATCCAGGAGATATCTTGCACGTGATCGGAGCGTTCGCCGAGTTGCAGGCAAATGCCATGAGTGTCGGCGACTCTCGCGACTTCATAGGAAAGGCGATGGACCGATGGACGATGTGACCTGGCGTAAATCACGGCGAAGCAACGACCAGGGCGGAGCCTGTGTGGAACTTGCCGCTCTCTCGGAGGGTGTGGGCGTCCGGGACTCCCGGGACCCGGACGGACCGAAGCTCCACCTCGCCCCGGCCGCGTTCCGGGCATTTCTGACCGATCTCAAGCAGCGCTGACCGGCACTCTCGACTGCGTCGGATGGTCAGTGACGCCCGCAGGTTCGCGGAAGGCGATGAGTGATGGACGGTGTGACCTGGCGTACGTCGCGCCACAGCGACAATCTTGGTGGCAACTGCGTGGAGTTGGCATCGCTCGCGGAGGGGGTTGGCGTGCGGGACTCGAAAGACCCGGACGGGGTCGGCCGGGCACTGCGGCGCACTTTGGCGCTTTGACCGCACGTCGGTCGGTCCGGGTCGAGAGTGCACATCGCCTGAACGCCCCGGGCCGGGGTGGCCGTTCCCTCGGAGGAAGCAGGCGGGGTCCTCACGGGGGAGGCCGCCGATGAGGGAGGGGTTGACGGCGGAGGGGGTGATCGGGCCGCTGGTAGGATCGCGGGTCGTGGGTAGGCGGTTGGAGTGACGCGCCCACTGCCCCTGGACCGGTGTGATGCGCCGCTGGTCGCTGTTCGTCCACAGTTAGGGTTCGGTGTTGCTTTCCCCCCTGGTCGGCCGGCTTTCGTGGGTCGGGGCCGTGCTGCGGCGGCACTGGGTGTTCGCGGGGGTGCTGGTCGCCGGGGTCGTGCTCCGGGTCGGGGCGGTGCTCGGGTTCCGGGGGACGTTGTGGTTCAACGACAGCTATGACTTCCTCGCGATCGCTAATGATCCGTTTCCGCATCCGCTGAGGCCGTCCGGTTACGGACTGTTTCTGTGGATGCTGAAGCCGTTTCACAGTGTTGCGCTGGTCACGGCGTTGCATCATGTGGCGGTCGTCGGGGTGGCGGTCGTCGGTTATCGGATGCTCGTCCGTGACTTCGACGTGCGGCGAGGGTGGGCGGCGCTGGCGGTCGTGCCGCTGTTGCTGGACTCGTTCCAGATCGAGCTTGAGCATCTGCTGTTGTCCGACACCTTGTTCACCGTTCTGTTGTTCGGGGCCATGCTCTTGGTGGCGAAGCCCGGTGCCACCGGGTGGCGGCGGGCGGCGATGGTGGGGTTGCTGCTCGGGCTCGCGGCCGTCACTCGGACGGTTGGGGCGCCGCTGTTCCTGATCGTCCTGCTGTATCTGCTGGTGCGGCGGACGCGGTGGCCGGTGTACTTGGCGCTCTCCCTGGCGTTCCTCCTGCCCGTCGGGGCTTACGCGACGTGGTACCAGCAGGAGCACGGGCGGTTCGCCATGAGCGGCACGGACGGTGTGTTCCTGTGGGGGCGCACGGCGGCGTTCGCGGATTGTGAGGCGTTCACGCCGCCGCCGGACATCGCGCGGCTCTGCCCGCACGGGCGGAAGGGCGAGCGGCTCGCGTCGTCCCACCAGATCTGGCACGAGGACTCGCCGCTCGGGTGGACCAACGGTGAGGCGTTCGACGAGCAGACAAACCGGGACGCGCAGCGGTTCGCGTTGTGGGCCATCCGGAACCAGCCGGGCGATTATCTGCAGGTCGTGGCATACGACTTCTTCGTCCGGACGTTCTCCTGGAACCGGAGCCAGTACCCGACGATCGGCACCGAGGCCAGGTATCACTTCCCGACGAAACCCACGGCGCGGAACCCCGATCTGCCCGTGCTGGGGGCCGGTGACCGGCGCTCTGTGGTGGACGAGTACGTGCACGGCCCCGCGCCCCTGCACATCGTGGAGCCGTACGCGGAGTACATGCGCACCTACCAGGAGCGCGTGCGCGTGCCCGGCACGGTGCTCGGGATCGTGCTCCTCGTGGGCGCGGCGGGGATCGTGTGGAGGCGTGCGCGGGCGCGGACCGCGCTGTTCTGGATGTCCGCTGTGACGCTGCTGGCCATTCCGCCGGTCACGGTGGACTTCGACTACCGCTACATCCTGCCCGCCATGCCGTTGGCCTGTTTCGCGGCGGCGATGGCGTGGGGGCGCCGCGTCCCAGGGGAAGCCGCGCCGAAGAAGAAGGTGGCGGACGAGCGGGAGCCGGAGCCCGCCCGCGCGTGAATCAGGGCGTGCCCAAGCGGGCGGTCGCTACCTTTTTCGGGACGACCATCCGCCACGCGTCCATCACCAGTTCCCGCATTTCGGGCTCGTCGAGGGCGGCCGTCCAGGCGTGCACCCAGTTGAAGCGCATGTCGGATTCGCGCGGCAAGTGGAACTTCTCGGGCTCGGACTCGATCAGCGCTGCACGTTCCTCTTTGGGGAATGCGAAGCCCATCACGGTCTCGTCCCGGGAGAACGCGACGTAGACGATAGAGCCGACGCGGAACTTCACCTGGTCCCTGATGAGGTGCTCGGACGTACGCGGCAGCGTCCGCGTGAGCGATCGGACCTGCTCGACCGTGATCACCATGTCCTCCTGTGGTCGCGTATCTCCCAGTCAACATCCCGAATGACGTGATCTTGATAGGTTTTTCTACGCGAAGGGGGCGGTGTTGAACGAGCTGGTGCGCTGGGAGACCGAGCACGGGACCGTGATCGTGGAGACCGACGACCGGGAACCGGGGTTCCAGTCGGTGTCCCGTACGGGCGAGATGATCCATGACGCGGCGGGCAGGTTCGAGGACGCGTTCCAGAACGTCCGGGACGCGGCGGAGGCGGCGCTCGCGTCGCTGCGCGGCGGGAAGCTAAACCCGGACGCGGTCGAGCTGGAGTTCGGCGTCAAGCTCAACGCGGCGGCCGGGGCCGTCATCGCCAAGACCTCCGTCGAGGGGCACCTCAAGGTCAAGATGACCTGGGGACGTCCCCTGCCCCAGGAGCCGGAGGGAGCGTAGCCGCACCGTGGACGACTGGCAGTGGCGCGCCTGGGTCGGCCGTCCGGCGGGCGGTAGGCACGGCGCCGCGTTCCTCGTCACCGACACCCGGCTGCTGACCTGCGCGCACACCGTCCATGGCATGGACGAGGTCCACGTCGGCTTCCCCGGGCTCCTGGAGGACCTGCCGGCCACGGTCGTCCATCGCGGTGACTGGCGGCGGGCGGGCGACACCGGGGACGTCGCCGTCCTCGAACTGGACGAGCCCGTGCCGCTGGCCCCCGCGAGACTCGCCGCGCCGGAGGATGTGCATGTCACGGCGGGCGACGGCGAGTTCGGCATCTGGGGGTTCCCGAGGCGTTCCGACGGCGGTGAGCGGCACGCGACCGTTACGACCAGCCCGCGTTGGGGCCGCGAACGCGAGTGGTGGGAGCTGCGGACGAAGGGCTCCGACGCGCTGGAAGAGGGGTACAGCGGGTCGCCGGTGTACGACACGGCGACCGGCGAGGTCATCGGCATGGTCACCAACGCCGAGCTGTACGGGGACCGCGCCGACCTGGGATGGATGCTCCCCCTCGACAGCATCCGCAGGCATTGGGAGGAACTGGACGACCTGCTGCCGCTGCGGTGGCTGACGGCCGAGGCACGGCGGGAGCTTCGCGGGCTGCTGGCCGGGGTCCGGTTCACCGATCCGCTGGCCGCGGACCTCCGACGCGTCACCGGGCGGCCGGTACTCGAAGAGTTCCGGTCCGCATGGGGTTCGGTCCGGTATGTCGCGGAGGGCTGGCCGGAGGAGCGGCTCGTCCGTTACCTCATGGCGGTCGCGCAGCACCTGCCGGAGCCGGGGCGGTTCGCGGCGTGGTCGGCGCGGCATCTGGGCGGTGCGGCGCCGGCGGCCGGGCCGCGCACCGGTCCCGCGTCGGTGATCGTGCGGCTAGAGCCGCTGACGTTCGACAAGGCCGTCGACGTCACCGTGCACACGTGGATCGACGGCGCGGCGGGGCCGTCCCGCCCGACCGAGCGCGTCCCCGAGAAGCGGGTCAAGGCGACCGTCGAGGCCGGGGTTGCAGAGCTCGCGGCTGCACTCGTCGGACGCGAATGGATGATCGAGTTTGCGGTGCCGGAGGGCTGGCTCGGCAAGCCGTTCGAGCAGTGGTACGTCGATCCCCGGAAGAAGATCTTGATGCGCCAGTACCCGGTGGTGGTGCGGGACGTGGAGCGGCTGCGGCCCGGCTCGATCCGCCGCGACCAGGCGCACCACCGATGGCGGCTGCTGGCCGAGCGTGGCCGCAGCGACCCGCGGCCGATCGCATGCGATACGCCACGGACTGGCAAGGCGTTCCAGCACTTGTTGGAGGCGCATGTGGAGTTCTGCGTCCTCGTGTACGGGTCGCGTCCGGTGAAGAGTTGGCTGACGGCGGCGCTCAACAACGGCATCCCCGTCATGCTCTGGACACGCACCCCCTGCGACGCCCCATCGCACAAAGACTGCCGAGGGCACCGCGTCCTCGACGAACTGACCGCCGCCATTGGCGACAAGCATCCCGACGAACTTCCCCAGGTTGCGCTGGCGCTCCGCAAGAAGGCGTTGATCGCGCCTGAGAACGAGCCGCACTGTGGACGCGACCTAACTCTGCTGTGGGACGACCCGTCCCGGCTGCCCGACCCCCCGCTCGCCATGGAGGTATAGGTGCCCGACTGGCTGCTCTACACCGGGAGCCGTCACCCGCATGACGGCATCGACCGGCTGCCTCCACCCCCGCCTTGGCGCGCTTTCGACGGTGAGCCTGTGCTGCGTACCCCGGAAGGGGGTTCGGGCAACGAGCACCAGGCGACGACGTACCGGCCGTCGGACGACGCCGTGCAGCAGGTCAACGCCGCCCTGTACCTGCGTCGCCCGCTGCTGGTGACGGGACCGCCCGGTACGGGGAAATCGACTCTGGCCTACGCGGTGGCCCACGAACTCGGGCTCGGGCCCGTCCTGCACTGGCCCATCACCAGCCGGACCACTCTGCGCGACGGTCTCTACCAGTACGACCCGCTGACTCGCCTCTACGCGGCCGGACGCGAGGGCGCGCCCTCCGAGGAGGACATCGGCCGCTACATCCGGCTCGGTCCCCTCGGCACCGCGCTGCTCCCCTACGGCCGTCCCCGCGTCCTGCTGATCGACGAGATCGACAAGAGCGACATCGACCTGCCCAACGACCTGCTGACCATCTTCGAGAAGGGCGAGTACGAGATCGCGGAGCTGACCCGCCGCGCCGACCCGTCCGCCGAGGTCATGACCGCGGACGGACCGTCCCCCAGCCCCCACCCACCGCCATCCAGAGGACGAGCTCCGCTCGACTGGCCCGGCGCCCGGGTCACCGTCACCGCCGGGACCGTCCGCTGCAACGCGTTCCCCCTGGTCGTGATGACCAGCAACGGCGAGCGGGAGTTCCCGCCCGCGTTCCTGCGGCGCTGCGTCACCGTCGAGCTGCGGCAGCCCGCGGGCGAGGCGGAGCTGGCGGCGATCGTCCGCGAGCACCTCGGGCCGCTCGCCGACCAGAGCGACGACCTCGTCCGCCGGTTCTTCGAACGCTCCTCGGCCGGGACGCTCGCCACCGACCAGCTCCTCAACGCCGTCTACCTGTGCCGGCACGCCGACGCCGAGGACCGCCGGAGCCTCGCCGACCGGATCATGCCGTACCTGTCCGGGCCCATCGATGACGATTGACCGGTTCCGCGAGGTGCTGGGGGCGGTGGGGCCGCCGCCGGACGCACGGGAACTGAGCGAACTGCTGTGGCTCGCCTGCCACATCTCGGGCCCGGAGGAGACCGCACCGCCCGCCCCGGTGCGTCCGCAGCGGCCGGTTTCGGCGCCGCCCGGCCCTCCGGGGTTCACGACTCCGCGTCCGGACGGGCCGGTGCCGGTGCCGCCGGTGCCGCTGACCGCGCTGCATCCCCCGCCCGGCCCCGCACCCGAACCGGCGGGCGGTGCGGCGGCCGAGGTCCTCGTCCCGACCGCGCCGATGCTCGCGGACCCGCTCGGCGTGCAGCGGGCGCTGCGGCCGCTGAAACGCCGCGTCCCGTCCCGGCACCGCACCGAGGTGGACGAGGAGGCGACCGCCGCGCGCATCGCGGACACCCGCCGGTGGACGCCCGTCCTCGTCCCGTCACCGGAACGCTGGCTGAGCCTCACCCTGGTCGTCGACACCGGGCCGACCATGCGGCTCTGGCGCCCCCTCGCCCGCGAGCTGGCCGAGGCGCTGCTGCGGCAGGGCGCATTCCAGGACCTCCACGTCAGCTACCTCGGCGCGACGGGCCGCGTGACCTCCGCCCCCGGCGCGCCATCGCAGGACCCCGCGACGCTCCTGGACGCGTCGGGCCGCCACGCCGTGCTGGTCCTCAGCGACTGCTCCGGCCCGCACTGGTGGGACGGCCGCGCCGCGCAGGCCGTCCGGCGCTGGGCGCGGGCCGGGCCGACCGCGATCCTCCAGCCCCTCCCCGAGCACCTCTGGCGCCGCACCGCCGCCCCCGCCTCCCCCGGCCTGGCGCTGCTGCCCCGCCCCGGCGCGCCGAACACCGATCTGCGCTTCAGCCCGTACGACGGCGCCGCGACGCCAGGCGTGCACGTCCCCGTCCTGGAGGTGGCGCCCCGCTGGTTCGGCGCGTGGGCCCGCCTCCTCTCCGGCTCGGACCCGCAGCCCGCCGCGATCGCGACGCTGCCGGCACGCCCGCCCGGGACGGCGCCGCCCGCCCGCGAACGCGAACTGCCCGTCGCCGAACGCGTCCGCCGCTTCCTCGCCACCGCGTCCCCGGACGCCGCCGAACTCGCCGCGCACGTGGCCGTGTCCGTGCCGTCCCTGCCGGTGATGCGGCTCATCCAGCACCGGATCCTCGGCCGCTCCGGTCCGGGGCAGCTCGCCGAGGTCCTGCTGAGCGGCCTCCTGCGCCCGGCCGGCGGGGTGCGCTACGAGTTCGTCCCCGGCGCCCGCGAGGCCCTCCTCGACACCCTCCCGCGCCCCGAGGCGCAGCACACCCGGCACGTCCTGAAAGCTGTCTCCGCCGAGATCGAACGCCGCGCCGGCACGTCCGCCGAGACCTTCCGCGCCCTCCTTCCCGCCGAAGGCGGCCCGCTGACCCTCACCACGGACACCGCCCACTTCGCCCTTGTCACCCCCGAGACCCGCACCCACCTCACCCGGCCGGCGCAGGCGCCCAGCGCGATGCCGAGCCTCCTGGACATCCAGGACGCGACGGTCGATGAACTGATCGGCGAGAACTGGGACCGCCCGCCCGGTCGCGTTCCCATCGGCGTGGACCACGGCCAGGCCATCGTGCAGGTCGACGTGCTGAACGACAGCGAGTACGGGCCGCACGGCTTGATCACCGGTCCGGCTCCCCTTCGCCACGCGCTGCTGCGGACACTCCTGTTCGGGCTCGCGCTCAGGCACTCCCCCAACGTGGTTTCATTCACGTTCGCCGACATTTCCGGAGGCGCGCCCCTCGCCGGGCTGGAGAACCTTCCCCACGTGGTGAACGATCTCCACGCCGGCTCGGCGGACTCGCTACTGATCAGCCGGCTCCGGGGCTTGCTTGAAGCGGAGCGGGAGCGCCGCAAGGCCGTCCTACGGAATTCCGGGACAGCGCGGTGGGACGACTACCGGGCGGACGCCGCCGAGGGCGACTCGCTCGAACCGCTGCCCGCCATGCTCGTGGTCATCGATGACGCGGGCGCGCTGCTGGCCGCCCAACCCACCCTTCTGGAATCCATCGTCGCGCTCAATGCGGACGGTTCGGCCCTGGGCATCCGGTTCGTCTTCTGCACACCGGACGACGTGGGCCTGCCGCCGGTACTCGGCGCCTACGTGTCATGGCAGATGGGGACTCCCGGTGCTGCGGGTCCGGGCTCGGCCTTCCTGCACGTCCCGGGGGAGGTCAGCGTTCCGAGCTTTCGACCCGCATCCATATCCCCGGATGCCGCCGATCCCATCGTGGAGCGCATGAAGGAGCGCGCCCGGCGAGTGCGCGGGTTCCCGTGGCCCGACGATGCCGCGCCGCCTCCGGCGCCGGCCCAGCCGGCAGCGGCCGAACTGGCCCCCGCCGAGCCGGTGGCGGCCGAGCCGTCCCCCATCGGGACCGCGGCGCCGCCTCCGGCCGTCCCGCGGTTCGACGTGCTCAAGCTGAACGGCGGCGGGACCAGCGGGATGTTCGAGGAGACGTGGGCGCGGTCCGCTCTCGAAGCCCGCGATCCCGCGATCGGATACGACCTGGACGGCAACGTCGTCACGCTCTATCCGCTCGACATCTCGGCGGGCACTCCGCACGGCCTGATCGTGGGCGAGCCCGAGGCCCGGCAGCACGCCCTCCGCGACATCGCCCTCGCGCTCGCGGCGTCCTACGCCCCCGGGGACCTCACCTTCGCCTTCGCCGGGCTGGGCGAGCACCCGCTCGGCGAACGGCTCAGCCTGCCGCACACCGTCTTCTCCGAAGAGGAACTCCTCGGCCGGCCGCAGCGGCTCCAGAATTTCATCGACTACATCACGGCCGAGCTGGAAGCGAGGGTGCACGGGGCTCTGGGCGACGCCCCGGGGCTCGTCGTGTTCGCTGACCTGTCGCTGACGCTTCCCGGCGGCAGGAAGCAGGTGGCCGGGGCCCTGCAGTCGATCGCCCAGCGCGGCCGCACCGGCGGGATGCAGCTCCTGGTCGGCGCGTCCACCGTCGAGGACACCCCGGCGTGGAACCGGCTGCTGCCCCTGCTCGGCTGGCGCCTCGCCGTGAGCCCCTTGCCGCCGGACGTCTCACAGCGCGTCATGGGGCGGGCCCGCCTCCCCTTCCCCCGCGTCGACACCGCCCACCTCCGCGCCGGCAACGACGGCCCGCGCGAGTTCACCCTGGCCCCCGAACCGCCGGGGCCCGCGATCGCCGAGTTCGCCGGGCGAGCCTTCCGCCAACGCAGGGTCCTCGCCGAGCAGGCCGCCCGGCCGAGCCTCGACGCAGAGCTCATCGACGTGCTCATCGAGGGCCTCCACGACTCGGTTCCCCACGTGGAGGCCAACCAGGACGGCGATTACGAGGTGATCGACACCGTCCAGGTGCGGGCCGCCTTGCGGGAGATCCTGCTCGGCCAGGTCGGGGAGACGCGCGCGGGCCGCCCGCCCAGGCTCCGGCATCTGATCCTCCCGGCCCCGTACGCGCTGGAGATGACCACGGTCGCGCGGTTGTACGGGGAGATCCTCGGTGAACGCGGTCTGCTGGCGCAGGGGAACCTCATCACCCTCTCCCACGGCCGGTCGCACTGGGACCAGCACCGCGACGCCTCCATCGCCCGCATCTACCGCGCCGCCCAGGGCAGTGTCGTCCTCGTCCATGACGCCCCCGGCATCCTCCCGGAGGACACCTACCTCCGCCCGGAGATGATCAGGAATCTGATCACCGCGCTAACGGAGGAGCCCGAGGACGCGCTGGTGGTCCTCTGCGGCGACGCGGACCGGTTCCGCGAGCTGCTCGGCGCCGTCCCCGGGTTCGGCGAGCGCTTCCAGTGGGTCACCGCGCTGGAGGCGGGCACCCGGTCGGAGCCCGACGAGGATCCGGCCGTCACCGAGATCCTCCGGCAACTCCGCAGATCCGAGACGCAGGCCGGGCCGGACGAGCGCCGGTCCCGCCACATCGTGTACGCGGGGACGGACACGCTGCGGATCGCCAGGCTGGCGGCGGAGTACGGCGGGATGCTCGCCGAACGCGGTGCGCTGGCGCACGGCAACGTGCGGATCGCCCACGCCGACTGGCTGGGCTACCTCGTCCGCGAGCCGGGCAGGACCATGGCCGACGTCTTCAGGGAGAGCCGCGGCGGCGTCCTGCTCCTCCAGATGTCCCGGGAGCAGGCCGACCCCGGCGACGCCTCGTCCGAGGGGATCTTCCCCGAGCAGCTCCGCTCGCTGGTCGAGGAGTACGGCGAGGACCCGGTCGTGATCGTCTGCGCCGACGACGGGCAGATGATCGGCCTCCGCAGGTTCGACCCCCACTTCGCCACCCGCTACCGCAGGTTGCTGGAGTTCCCGGGGATCAAGGACGCGGACTCGCGACCCGACGAACCGCCGGGGCCGCCACCGGACCTGCCGGAGCTGGTCTACGCGGGGGAACTGCCCGCGGTCACCGACCGGCGGATACCGATCGGGGTCGCCGACGGTACGCGCGAACCGGTGTACGTGGACTTCGACGCCGACCCGCATCTGCTGGTCGCCGGGCCGCCCGGATCGGGACGCGCGAACGCCCTCCAACTGCTCATCGACGGCATCTGGGCACGGCAAGGCCGTCCGAAGGCCGAGATCCACGTCTTCGACGCGCACGAGATTCTGCTGTCGCTCGCCGAGGAGTTCGGCCTCACCGAAGCCGCGGGTCCCGGTGTCGGGTACACCGATTCGGCCGAGGAGTTCCGCGAGACCGTGGCCGGGCTCGTGCGGCGGCCACCGGACGCCGAGGTCTTCCTCTTTGTCATCGACCGCGACCTCGAAGACGATCCGCTGCGCAATTTCCCCCACGACGTCCTGGCCTCGAAGGGCAACCTGATCCACCTCGTGCTGGCGCGGCTGCTCACCGTCCTCGACCAGCCCGTCGATCCCCTGGTCTCCACGCTGCACGAGATGGGGGCACCGGCTCTGCTCCTGGGGTCCCGGTTCGGCGAGGAGAACCGGTTGTACGAGGCTGAGCCGCCCAGCGGATCCGGAGTGGCCGGACGTGGAGTGCTGGTCCGCGGGGGGCGACGGCACGTTCTTCAGGTCGCCCACGCGTCGCCTTTCGCCTGAGGGCGGTCAGCGGCAGGGGGCGGCGGGGAAGCTCCACAAGGCCCGCTTGTGAGCGTATTCGGCGACGGTCCAGATGCGGTGCTGGCCGCGGTAGCAGGACAGGTCCTCGGGGCCGTAGGAGATGGTGCGGTACGTGACGCCGGCCCAGCCCCACCACTCGCGCCGCGCCATGAAGAGCCGTCCGCGTTTCTTGCCGAGGCCCTGCGTGAACCACCAGTGGCCGTTCGTCCTGACCGCGCCCTGGAGCCGGTCGTAGGGAAGGGGCGCGGACCAGTCGGCGCGGACGGTGCGGGTGCCGTTCAGTGCCTGCACAGGCCAGGTGACAACACGTCCCCTCGGCCCCTTGGGGCGGCACCACTCGCCGGCGATGAGGACGTGGTGCCAGGTGGTGCGGTCGATGGCGACCCAGGACATCCGCAACGGGCCGCTGCCTCGACACTTGCCGCCGGTCCAGCCTTGAGCGAATTTCCAGCTTCCCGTCTGGGGCATCACGTAGCGGTAGCCGTGGCCGTGGTACTTCCTTCCGTGGAGACCCACGTGGCCTGAGTCGCGCGTCGAGCCCTCTTTGCTCCTGCGCAGGTCGAAGATGAGGCGCGTGTCGAACTCGCGGAGGCCGTGGTGGGTGTCGGCCACGTAGAGCTTGTCCCCGTACCAGGCGATGCCGCCCGCGTGGATGTCGACGTCGGTGAAGGTGGGCTTCTTGCCCTTCATGGTCGGGTAGACGAGCAGCACGTGGCGATAGGTGCGCCTGTCGGCGTCGACGAACGTGACCTTGACGCGTCCGCCGCCGTGCCAGGACACGAGGAGCGGCCGGGACCCGCCGGCCAAGCGTTCGGCCGCCTTGGCGTCCGAGATGGTCGTGACGCCCTGCGGGACCCACTGGCCGGTGGCGGAGTCGGCCTTGTCGAAGCAGTACACGAGCGACTGGGCGGGCACACGGGCCGCCTTGCCGCAGCCGCCGCGCAGCCTCTTCCCGCCGGACGAGCCGAGCACCGCGTCGGCGCCGACGCGGTGGAGCCTCCCGTCGAGCGCCCGGATCGGCGCGCCCCGGTCGGGGCCGCGGCGCAGGTCGAACTCGCGGAGAGCCGGTGGCGCGGCGGCGGCCGCCTGCCCGGACCCCGCGAGGACCGTTCCCGTCGCCGCCAGGGCGACGCCCGCCGCCAGACCCGCGATCCGCCTCCACCACGGAACGTTCAAGATCGTCACGTTCGGTGACGTATCCCGGCTCGACATCCCGAAACGCGCATTCGGCATCGCATCGCCGGGGCGGTGCGGGTCATGGACGGCCCCCCGGGGAGCGGGGGCCGTCCATGAGCGCCCGGGGTCAGCGCAGGCGGCACGTCCCAGTGTCGGACTTCGACGGGTCGCTCTCCGACGTGGCGGTCAGCCGCAGGTCCGCCCGGCGGTCGGCGCCCGGCCCCGCCTTCGCCCACACCTCGGCCTCAGTGCGGCCTCCGGCCTCGGCGGTGGCGAGTTCGTTCGGCAGCCACGCCGTCCAGCCGCCGGGCGCGCCGGCGCTGAGCCGGAACACGTCCGAGCCGTGGTGGCCGCCGCCGCCCCGTCCCCTGTTGTGGAGCGTCACCGTGCACCTCGCCCAGCCGGCGCCGGTCGGCCGGGCGTGCCCGTTGCCGACCCGCACGCCGCGCCGCTGCGGCCCGGCGCCGTCCAGGGAGCGGATCGCGACCGTGTACGACAGGACGCCCTTCCGGTCGCGGTGCACGTCGAGGACGTAGAAGTGCAGGCGGTTGGCCTCGTCGACGTACTCGTACTCGCTGCCGGAGTTCGTTCCGGCGTGGAACAGCGCGTCCGAGAGCTGCCGGTAGTCGCCGATCGTCATCATCTTGGGGGTGCCGTCCGGCAGGACGAAGTCGACCTTGTCGATGTCCTGCGGGTTGGCGTCCTTGACCCAGATGAACGGCGCCCGGTCCTGGTCCTTCGTCTTCGCGAGCAGGACGCCGGAGTCCGGGGTGAACGAGTCGGTGCCCATCCGGTCCACGACCTCGATCGTGTAGTTGTCGTAGCCGCCGCCGTCGCAGAGCGGGTCGGTGGCGGTGTCGCAGGCCGGGCTCCGGTCGCCGCCGTCGCCGAGCACCAGGTTGATGCCCGCGAGGCCGCCCCGGCCGGGCTCGGCGGCGCGGGCCGTCACCCGGGCGACGACCGTGCCGGACGACGCGAGCGTCTCCCGGTCGAGTCGGAGCACCTTGCCCGGGTCGACGATGCCGAGCTTCAGCTTGTTGCGCAGCATGTGCTGCGCGCCCATGGAGGCGCCGCCGGTGGCGGGGATCGTCCACCGGCTGTGCGGGCCGCCGGGGCCGTTGAACGTGCCGCGGCTGAGCATGTCCCACGGGCCGCTGAACGCGCGGCGCGGCGGCTCGCCGTACGGGTTGTTGTAGTTGTCACCGATGCCCAGGATGTGGCTGAACTCGTGGGCGAACACCGACATGCCGGAGCTCTCCGCCTGGGTGGAGCTGCCGGACACGGCGTTCGGCCACAGCGTGGAACCGGCCTGCCACGACGTCCAGTCGACGTACCGGGTGTCCACCCAGTTCGGCAGGTTCGGGTCACCGGGCCCCCACTCGGGCGGCACGTCCTCCTTCGAGGCGAACTTCATCTCCCCGAATTCCTGCCAGGTGCTCGACTCGTCCTGCCCCGCGCTGAGGAAGAACACGAAGTCGAACTCGGCGGCCTTCTCCTCGCCGACGTCGGCGATCCACGCGGCACGGGCGTCCTGGCGCAGGTCGCGGTCGCAGGTGTCGCCCCCGGGGCAGCCCATCCCGCCCTGCATCCGGCTCTCCACGCCGTACTCGTGGTCCTTGGCGGGCATCTCGTACGCCCCGAACGCGGTGAGGTTCACCCCGTACCGGCCGCCGGAGTCCTCCATCCAGTACTCGTGCAGGGTGTGGCCGTGGTTGAGCTTCTGCGGCTTGTTGAGGAAGTCCTGGTAGAACCGGGCGACCTCCGTGCGGGGGACGTCGCTGACGCCGACGGGGTTGCCGAAGATGCTGGAGTTGTGCGGCTGCGTCACCTCGAACGGCTGGTTGGGGTAGTCGACCAGGACGATCGCGCCGTTGAAGTTCTTCTCCGATCCCTTGCGGGACGGGTCGGCCCACGACGTGCCGGGCACGGCCCTGTAGTCGTCCCAGGTCATGGTGTCGGGGAGTTCGTAGTTCTGCGGGTCGACGGGACGCGGGGCGCCCGCCGCGAACGTGCGGGCGTCCGGCTGGTCGAGCTGCCACGGCTGCGTCCGCGGCCAGTGGCGCATCTGCCACGGGTTGGCGGTGGGTTCCGGGATGGGAGGGCTCGGCTGCGCGGCGGCCGGGACGACCGCGAGTCCCGCGACCAGCCCGAGGGCCGCCGCGGGCACCAGCAGCATGTTCTTGACGCGCATCTTTCCCCTGCCTCTGGTGGGTTGCGCAGAACGTAAGGCAGGGGATTCGACCCGGCTACGGCCGAGTTAGCCGAGCTTGCGTGGTTTGCCCTGGCATGTCGGACAGTGCGCCCAGGTCAAGCCGGAAGCTCCCGTCCCGCGACGACGATGCCGTCCTCGTCGCTGTAGAGCCAGTCGCCCGGACGGAACTCCACGCCCCCGAACGTGACCGGCACGTCCACCTCGCCGGTACCGTCCTTGGCGCTCTTGCGCGGGTTCGAGCCCAGCGCCTTCGCGCCGAGGTCCAGCTCGCGCAGGGCCGCCACGTCCCGCACCGCGCCGTTGATCACGACCCCGGCCCAGCCGTTGGCGACCGCCGCCGCCGCGATCATGTCGCCCATCAGCGCGGACGCCAGCGAGCCGCCGCCGTCCACGACCAGCACGCGGCCCTCGCCGGGCGTGTTCAGCAGCCGCTTCACCAGCCCGTTGTCCCGGTGGCAGCGCACGGTCGAGACCGGCCCGGCGAACGACGCGCGCCCGCCGTAGCGGCGGAACTGCGTCTCGCAGCTGCGCAGCTCGTCCCCGAAGTCGTCGATGAGGTCAGCGGTCGCGAAGTCCATGCCCGGCAGCCTACTGGGCGGTAACCCGGGTGGGCACGGGCGCGTCGATGGGACGGCCGATCAGCCGGGACAGCACGATCGACGTCTTGGTCGCGGTGATGTTGTCCTCGCGCCGCAGCCGCTCAAGGACCTGCTCAAGATGCTGGATGTCGCGGGCCCGCACGTGGACCAGCGCGCTGGCGTCGCCGCTGATCGTGTACGCGGCGACGACCTCCGGATGGCCGCGGACGCTCGAATGGATCTCGTCGGGCGACGTCGCGCCCGTGCAGAAGATCTCGATGAACGCCTCGGTCGTCCAGCCGAGCGCCGCCGGGTCGACGACGGCCGCGAAGCCGTTAATGACGCCGTCCGAGCGCAGCCGGTCGACGCGCCGCTTCACCGCCGGGGCCGACAGCCCGACCCGGTCGCCGATCTGCGCGTACGAGGCGCGGCCGTCCTCCAGGAGCTGCGCAACGATTCGACGGTCAAGCTCATCAAGACGCAACAAATAACACCTCTGAAGTCGGTTTCCGCCATTGGGAGACGGTCGATCCCGAACATACGCTGGGATGTGGACCGGCGGCCACCTGACCCGCCCGGCCCTCCCCCACGGCACCGGACACCATCCGGTGGCACGGCTGTGCCCGGTCAAGGACGACCGGGCCGAGTTGAAGGAGCGTCGTGAGGCCGACCGACCAGCTGAGGGCACTGTCCGACAGGCACAGCGCGCACAACTACCACCCGCTCCCGATCGTCGTCGCCGAGGCCGACGGCGTCTGGCTGACCGACGTCGAGGGACGCCGGTACCTGGACATGCTGGCGGCCTACTCCGCGGTCAACTTCGGGCACCGCAACCCGCGCCTCACCGCGGTCGCCAAGCGGCAGATGGACCGCGTCACGCTGGTCAGCCGCGCCTTCGACCACGACAGCTTCGGCCCGTTCGCCGCCGAGCTGGCCGAGCTGTGCGGCAAGGACATGGTCCTGCCGATGAACAGCGGCGCCGAGGCCGTCGAGACCGCCCTGAAGACCGCCCGCAAGTGGGGCTACGAGGTCAAGGGCGTGCCGGCCGGCCAGGCGAACATCATCACGTTCGAGGGCAACTTCCACGGCCGCACCACCACGATCGTCAGCTTCTCCACCGACCCGGACGCCAAGGACTCCTACGGCCCCTACACGCCGGGCTTCCGTACCGTCCCGTACGGGGACGCCGAGGCGCTGAAGGCCGCGATGGACGGCGCCACGGTCGGCGTGCTGATCGAACCGATCCAGGGCGAGGCCGGCGTCAACGTCCCGCCGAGCGGGTTCCTGCGCACGGTGCGGGACCTGTGCACCGCGAACGGCACGCTGATGATCGCGGACGAGATCCAGTCCGGCCTCGGCCGCACCGGCACCACGTTCGCATGCGAGCACGAGGGCGTCGTGCCCGACGTCTACGTCCTCGGCAAGGCCCTCGGCGGCGGCATCATGCCCGTCTCCGCGGTCGTCGCCGACGCGGACATCCTGGGCGTGTTCAAGCCGGGCCAGCACGGCTCGACGTTCGGCGGCAACCCGCTGGCCTGCGCGATCGGCCGGGAGGTCGTCGCGATGCTGAAGACCGGCGAGTACCAGGAGCGGTCCCGGACGCTCGGCGCCCACCTGCACGAGCGCCTCGGCGCGCTGCCGGGCGACCTCGTCCGCGAGGTCCGCGGCCGCGGCCTGTGGGCGGGCGTCGAACTGCACGGCAAGGCCCGCCCGGTCAGCGAGCGGCTCATGGACCTCGGCGTCCTCGCCAAGGAGACCCACGACACCACCCTCCGCCTCGCCCCGCCACTGACCATCGAGCGCGAAGACCTCGACTGGGCCCTCGACCAACTGGAAGCCGCCCTCAAGAGCTGAGTTCTTCATCCCCTGAGGGCGTCGTCGGTCAATGGAGCCCGGCGGCGCCCTCGTTTTTCGCCATCGCAAACTCCGGACTCGGCCAAGAGCCGGCCAGGAGCCCGCATGGCGCGGGCGGCGGGCGGGCCCTCGCGGGGAAGGTGGGGGCATGCTGCGGAGATTCGGTAGGCGCCGGGTGGTCATGGGCTGCGGGGGGCTGGCGCTCGGCGTCCTGCTGCTCGCCGGGGTCGGCCTGTACCTGCTGCAACGGACGTACGACGACGAGGTCAACCGGCTCTCCGGCGCGCTGCCCGCCGAGGCGGGGCGGCCGAGGGCCACCGGGCGCGGCGAGAACTGGCTGCTGATCGGCTCGGACCGGCGCGCGGACATGCCGTGGATGGGCGCCCGCGCCGACGCGATCATGGTGGTGCACCTGTCCGGGGACGGCGAGCGGGTCTCGGTGATCGCGATCCCCCGGGACGGCTGGGTCCCGGTCCCCGGGCACGGCACGACGAAGATCAACGCCGCGTTCGCGCACGGCGGGCCGTCGCTGCTCATCCGCACCGTCGAGCAGCTCACGAAGGTGCGGGTCGACCACTACGCCGCGCTCGACTTCGGCGGGTTCGTGGAGATGACCGACGCGCTCGGCGGCGTGGACGTCACCATCACCAAGCGCACCCACGACCCGATGCACGACCGCACCTGGGAGGCGGGGCACCACCACCTGGACGGGCTGGAGGCGCTGGACTTCGTCCGGCAGCGCTGGAACCTGCCCGCCGGCGACCTCGACCGGATCAAGCGGCAGCAGGCGTTCCTGCAGGCCCTCGCGGACAAGGCGCTGGACACCCGCAACCCCATCAAGATCGACCGGTTCATCCGGGCCGCGTCCCGCTCGGTGACCGTGGACGGGACCGTGACGTCCGGCACGCTGCGCGGGCTGGCGCGGCGCCTGCTGGAGACGTCGACGCTGGAGTACGTCACCACCCCGGTGAAGGGGACGGCCGCGCGGGGCGACCAGAGCGTCGTGCTGCTCGACGACGCCGGGATGCGGGAGCTGTTCACCGCCGTCCGGGAGGACCGCCTCGGCGACTACATGGTGCGCAACGGCGCCGCGAACTCGGTGGACGCCGTCCGCTGAGCCGCCGCTACCCGCGGGGGCGCGCCGCCCTGCCCAGCAGCCACTCGCCCTGCGGGCGCGCCGCGGGCACCAGCATCACCCCGGCCACGGCGGCCACCATGCCGCCGATGATGTAGACGTACCCGGCGGTCGTCCCGGGGACGGCGAGGTCGCCCTCGGCGCGGCGCAGCGACATCACGAACGCCATCACGCCCCACATGACGGCGGGGACGGCCGCGCCGAGCCGCCCGCCCATCCCGAGGCCGGCCAGCCGGACGATGCAGAAGACGAGCACCACCAGCGCGATCGCCGCGACCGGGACGGGGCCGAAGGTCCAGTTCTGGACGAACGAGCCGAACACCCCGAACAAGGCGCCGAGCAGCGCGAGGACGGCGTACGCGGCACCGGCCACGACCGCGTCGAGCGGCGTCTCGCCGTCGGGGCGCTCCGGCGCGGGCAGGGCCGTGGCGCCGCCCGCCGGGCCCTGCTCGGGGAAGGGCGCGCCGTGCGCTCCCGCGAGAGCGCCGGGGCGGCCGTCCTTCGCCAGGCTCACCCGGGTCTCGTCGTCCTCGTCCACGCCCGCCAGGGTACCGGGGGCGCCGGGCCCCGGGACGTTTCGGGACCGTTCCCCCGCGGAGGACGCGGCGGCTCAGCCGGTGAGGCCGGCGAACAGGTCCCGCTCGCGGCGGCCGGGGCCGAGCGGCCCCAGCTCGCCCGCCTGCAGGATGAAGTACTCGGTGCCGAACGCCTGCTGCCCCAGGTTGTTCGACAGCGCGAAGAACGGCCCGACCTCGTCGGGCGCCACGACGATCTGCGTGCGGTGGGCGCGCAGCGCGGCGATCTTGGCGGGCAGGTGGGCGCGGGCGTCCACCGCCGAGGTGACCTGGCCGTCCGGGACGCCGGAGCCCAGCTCGTCCAGCCCGGCGACGCGGGCGAACGGCAGCTTCGCCTCCCGCATCACCGCGATCGCGCGGGCCAGCACGGTGCGCGGGGTGGCGTAGGCGTAGACCTTGGGGACCCGCCACGGCTCGGCGCCGTCCTCGTGCGCGGGGTCGGCCGCCAGCTCGTACGCCCGCCATGTGACGCGGTGCGCCTGGATGTGGTCGGGGTGCCCGTAGTTGCCGCGCTCGTCGTAGGTGACGACCACGTGCGGGCGGACCTCCCGGATCACCGGCACGAGGTCCAGCGCCGCCGTGTCGACGTCGGCCCGCCAGAAGCAGCCCGGATGGTCGTTGGTGGCCGCGCCCATCATGCCCGAGTCGCGCCAGCGGCCGGCGCCGCCGAGGAAGCGGTGGTCGCGGACGCCGAGCGCCGCGCACGCCTCCGCCAGCTCCCCGATCCGGTACTCGCCCAGGCGGTCCTCCTTGTCGGACGCCAGGTGGCGCAGGTCCTCGGGGATGACCTCGCCCTCCTCACCCAGGGTGCAGGTGACGAGACAGACGTGGGCGCCCTCGGCGGTGTACTTGGCCATGGTCGCCCCGGTCCCGATGGACTCGTCGTCCGGATGGGCATGGACGAACAGGATCCGCGGCTCCTTCATAGATAACGAGCCTACTCAGCGCACGGCACCGCGGCGATGACCGCCCTGGCTCAGCCGCCTCCGCCGGTGCCGGGGCCGCCGCCACCGCCGGCGCCGCCGCCTCCGGTACCGCCGCCCGTGCCGCCGCCACCGGTGCCGCCGTCATCGTCGTCGTCCCCGCCGGTCGGCGGGTCGGTGGGCGTGCTGGTGGTCGGCGGCTCCTCCGTCGGGAGGTCCGTGGTCGGCGGGACCCGCGTCGGGAGCTGCGTCCGCGGGGGCGGCGTGTTCTCGCGCGTCCGGGTGGGGGCCTGGGTCGGCTCGTCGTCCTCCTCCTCGGTGGGCGTCTCCTCGACCGAGGAGGAGTCGGTCACCGAGGGGGTGACGGGCGAGTTCGGGGAGTCGTTCCCCCGGGTCGCCATGAAGATGCCGACGACCAGCGCCAGCGCGGCGATCGCCGCGACGGCCGCGAAGACCGGCCACTTGGACTTGCGCTCGGGCTCCCAGTCGTCGTAGCCGCTGCGCCCGGCGCCGGGCCCGCCGCCGTACGGGGGCCGCGCGGGCGGGAGGTCCCCGGTGTACTGGGCGGGCGACACCCGGCGGGTCGCGCCGCCCGGCGCGCCCGCCATCATCCCGGCGGCGGCGCCGCCCGCGGCGAGCGTCGAGCCCTCGGCGAGCATCGTGGTCGCCTGCGCGGGATCGTCCATGCGGGTCTGCGCGGCGCCGCCCGGCCCGGTGCCGATCAGCGCCATCATGATCTGCTGGGCGGTCGGCCGCCGCTCCGGCTCCTTGACCAGGCACGCCGAGATCAGCCCGAGCAGGTTCTCCGGGACGCCCTGCAGCGACGGCTGCTCGTGCATCACCCGGTTGATCACCGCGACGACGGTGTCGTCGCCGAACGGCGGCCGCCCGGTCGCGGCGAACACCATCGTCGTGGCCCACGCCCACACGTCGACGGCCTCGGTCAGCGTGGCGCCCGCCACCTGCTCGGGCGCCATGTAGGACGGGGTGCCGATCGCCTTGGTCGCGGCGGTCTGCCCGGTGTCCAGGGCGCGCGCGATGCCGAAGTCGATCACCCGGGGCCCGTCCGGCGCCATGATGACGTTGTGCGGCTTGAAGTCGCGGTGCACGATCCCGGCCTGGTGGATCGCGACGAGCGCGGTCGCGGTGCCGATCGCGAGCCGGTCCAGCGCCGCGCCGGTGATCGGGCCGGTCTCGGTGATCTGCTTGTACAGCGACGGGCCGGGCACGTACTCGCTGGCGATGTAGGGCTGGTCGCCCGCGACGTCGGCCTCCAGCACCTGCGCGGTGCAGAACCGCGCCACCTGCTTGGCCGCCTGCGCCTCCCGGACGAACCGGTTGCGCGCCATGGTGTCGCCGGCGAGGTCCGCGCGGAGCAGTTTGATGGCGGCCTTGTTCCCGGAGGCGTCGATGCCCGCGTAGACGACGCCCTGGCCGCCCTCGCCGAGCCGGTCGACGATCTCGTACGAGCCAAGCCGCCGGGGATCTCCCGGCTGCAGCTCCGGCATTGACCACTCCTCAGCCCGCGACGAAAAAAACAGTGTTTGGGGAAGCCTTGAGCTTACGCGAGCGCGGACCCGGGCAGGGGCCTTTCCCCGTCCGCCCATGCGACGCCCGCGATCATAGGCCCCGGGAGGCCGCCATGCGCGACTTCGCCAGCGATTCCGTACTGGCAGACTCGGATGCCATGAGCATCAGCTATCCGCGGCAGAGCGCCCGCACGCGAAGGTTCAGCCTCGGCGTCCCGCGCGCCTTCCAGATCGCGCCGGACGAGTCCCGCGTCGCGTTCCTGCGCACGAGGGCGGGCGACGACCCGGTGACCTGCCTGTGGACGCTCGACACCGGCACCGGCGAGGAGCGCTGCGTGGCCGACCCCGCGGCGCTGGACGTCCCGGGCGAGGAGAACCTGCCCGCCGAGGAGCGGGCCCGGCGCGAGCGCGCCCGCGAGCAGGCGGGCGGCATCGTCGGGTACGCCACCGACCGGTCGATGCGGCAGGCGGTCTTCACCCTCGCCGGGCGGCTCTACGTCGCCGACCTCGACACCGCGCTCGTCCGGGAGCTGCCCGCGCGGGCGCCCGTCTTCGACCCGCGCCCCGACCCGGCCGGGCGGCGGGTGGCCTACGTCTCGGACCGGACGCTGCGGCTCATCGAGATCGACGGCACCGACGACCGGGCGCTGGTGCAGCCGGAGTCGGACCAGATCTCCTACGGGCTCGCCGAGTTCGTCGCGGCCGAGGAGATGGGCCGGATGCGCGGCCACTGGTGGTCGCCGGACGGCGGGACGCTGCTGGCCGCGCGGGTCGACGAGACGCCGGTGCAGCGCTGGCACATCGCCGACCCCGCCAACCCGGACGCGGCGCCGGCGGAGATCGCCTACCCGGCGGCGGGCACGCCCAACGCGATGGTGTCGCTGGTGCTGCTCAAGGTCGACGGCGGCCGGGTCGACGTCGCCTGGGACCGCGGCATGTTCCCCTACGTCGTCACGGCGTCGTGGGACCGGCACGGCCTGCTGATCGTCGTCCAGCCGCGCGACCAGCGGGTGACGCGGGTGCTGCGGGTCGACCCGTCCAACGGGGAGACGTCCCTGCTGCACAACGAGCACGACCCGGTCTGGACGGAGATCGTCCCCGGGCTGCCCGTCCGGACGGGCGGCGGCGACCTCGTCTGGGCCACCGAGGACCGCGAGACCGACACGCGCCGGCTCACCGTCGCCGGCACGCCCGTGACGCCCCCGGGGCTGCAGATCCGGTCGGTGCTCGGGGTGGACGGCGACGCGATCCTGTTCACCGCGTCGGAGGAGCCGACCGAGGTCCACCTGTACTCGCGCGACGAGACCGGCGTGACGAAGATCACGGAGGGGCGCGGCGTCTTCGGCGGCACCCGGTCCGGCGGGATCACCGTGGTCACCGGCTCGCGGGCGGACCGGCCCGGCGTGGAGGTCGAGGTGCACGCGCCGTCCGGCACCCACCCTGTGGCCTCGCTGGCCGAGACGCCGGTGATCACGCCGAACGTCGAGCTGCTGCGCTCCGGCGACCGGGAGATCCGCACCGCCGTGCTGCTGCCCACCGGCTGGAAGCCCGGCGACGGCCGGCTGCCCGTCCTGATGGACCCCTACGGCGGCCCGCACGCGCAGCGCGTCCTCGCCGTCCAGCGGGCGTACTGCGAGCCGCAGTGGCTCGCCGACCAGGGCTTCGCCGTGGTGATCGCCGACGGCCGCGGCACGCCGGCCCGCGGCCCGGCGTGGGAGCGCGCCGTCCGCGGCGACTTCGCCGAGCCGGTCCTGGAGGACCAGATCACCGCGCTGATCGAGGCGGCGCGGCGGCACCGCGACGCGTTCGACCTCGACCGGGTCGGCATCCGCGGCTGGTCGTTCGGCGGCTGGCTCGCGGGCCTGGCGGTGCTGCGCCGCCCGGACGTGTTCCACGCGGGCATCGCGGGGGCCCCGGTCACCGACTGGCGCCTGTACGACACCCACTACACCGAGCGCTACCTGGGCCACCCCGACGAGGAGCCGGAGAACTACGCCGCCAACTCCCTCATCGAGATGGCGGGCGAGCTGAAGCGCCCGCTCATGATCATCCACGGCCTCGCGGACGACAACGTCGTGGCGGCCCACACGCTCCGCCTGTCGTCGGCCCTGCTCGCCGCGGGCCGGCCGCACACCGTCCTGCCGTTGTCAGGCGTGACGCACATGACCCCGCAGGAGGTCGTGGCGGAGAACCTCCTCCACCTCCAGGTGGACTACCTGAAGCAGTCCCTGAACCGCCACTAGGACCTCCAGCTGCGCCACAGGGCGGCGTAGGGGCCGTCGGCGGCGACGAGTTCGTCGTGGGCGCCGAGTTCGGTGATGCGGCCGTCCTCCACCACCGCCACGCGGTCGGCGTCGTGGGCGGTGTGGAGGCGGTGCGCGATCGCCACGACGGTCCGGCCGTCCAGGACGGCGGCGAGCGAGCGCTCCAGGCGGCGGGCGGCGCGCGGGTCGAGGAGGGAGGTCGCCTCGTCCAGCACGAGGGTGTGCGGGTCGGCGAGGACGAGCCGGGCCAGCGCGAGCTGCTGCGCCTGCGCGGGCGTCAGGGTCTCGCCGCCGGAGCCGGTGCTCGCGGCCAGGCCGGGGCCGTCCCAGTCGACCGCCGCGAGGACCCGCTCCAGCTCGGCGTCGGACGCGTCCGGGCGGGCCATCACGAGGTTCTCGCGGATCGTGCCGCGGAACACGTGGTGCTCCTGGGTGACCAGGGCGACGTGGCCGCGCAGCTCGTCCAGCGGCAGCTCCACCAGCGGTACGCCGCCGATCGTGACGGAGCCGGAGCGCGGGCCGTCGACCCCCGCGAGCAGGCGGCCGAGGGTCGACTTGCCCGCGCCGCTGGGCCCGACCACGGCGAGGCGCTCACCGGGCCTCAGGTCGAGGTCCACGCCGTGCAGCACGTCCGTGCCGGAGCGGTAGGAGTAGCGGACGTCGCGTGCCGTGAGCCGCTCGCCGGACGGCCGGCTGCCGTTCGGCGAGCGGTCGGGCGGGATGTTCCCCACGCCGAGCAGGCGGGCCATGGACGCGCCGCCGAGCTGGAGTTCGTCCAGCCAGGAGAGCATCGTGTCCACCGGGGCGATGAGCTGCTGCGCGTACAGGGTCGCGGCGGTGACCTGCGCGAGGGACGCCATGCCGTTGATGTAGAGGAGGCCGCCGACGAGCAGCGTCGCCGCGACGGGCAGCATGAAGCCGAGTTCCGCGACCGGGAACAGGATCATGCGCAGGCGCAGGGTGTACCGCTCGGCCCGGTAGGACGCCGCGATGTCGGCGTCGACGCGTGCGTGCCGGCGGTCCTCCAGCCCGAGCGCCTCGACCGTCCGGGCACCCTGGACCGTCTCGGTCAGCCCGTCGGCGATCCGCGACCAGGCGGCGTTCTCCCGCAGGTACCCGCCGTGGGCGCGGGGCAGGTACCAGCGCATCACCGTCCACAGCAGCGGCACGCCGACCAGGGCGGGCAGCGCGACCAGAGGGCCGTTCAGCAGCAGCGCGCCGGCCGTCAGCGCGCAGACGACGACGGCGACGAGCGTCTCCGGCATCGCGTAGCGGACGGACGTGCTCAGCGTGTCCACGTCCCGGGACGCGCGGGTGACCAGGTCGCCGGTGCCCGCCCGCTCGACCCGCGACAGCGGCAGCGCCAGGACGCGGTCGACGAACTCCTCGCGCAGCCCGGCCAGCACCCGCTCGCCGAGCTTCGCGGACGCGAAGTAGGCGTAGCGGGTCAGGATGCCCTGGACGATGACGAACCCGGCGATGGCCAGGCCGGTCGTGTCGACGTCGGCCCGGCCGTCGCGGACGCCCTCGACCAGGGCGCCGAGCAGGCGCGGCGTCACCAGGCCCGTCACGGCCGCCAGCCCGTGCAGGGCGAGGACGACGGCGAGGTCGCGGGGATACCTCACGACGAGGCGCCGCGCGTACGCGCGCACCTGCGCCGGTGTCGCCACCGGCAGTGTCTCGGCGCTCACGTCCCCGCCCTCTCAGCGGTCTTGTCCATGCTCTGGTCGGGGTCAAGCTGCTCGGGTTTCTCGGTCTGTTCGAGTTTCTCGGTCTGCACCGGGGCCGTGGCCTCTTCCCTGGTCACCGTGGCCGCGTAGCGCGGTTCGGTGTCCAGGAGGTCGCGGTGGGTTCCTTCCGCGACGACCTGGCCGTCCAGGACGAAGGCCACGTGGTCGGCCCGGTCCAGCATCAGTGGGCTCGTGGTGCACACCACGGTGGTGCGTCCCGCGCGCGCTGGGCCGAGCCGGTCGGCAATGCGCGCCTCAGTGTGCGCGTCCACCGCACTGGTCGGTTCCACCAGGACAAGGAGGTCCGGGTCGGCGACGAGCGCCCGTGCTAGGCGGAGGCGCTGCTGCTGCCCGCCCGAGAACTCCCGCCCCGCCTCGACCACATGCGCGTCCAGGCCGACGGAGTCGACGACGTCCTCGGCGCAGGCCGCATGGACGGCCGCGCGCAGCGCCGCTCCATCGCCGTCTTCATCGCCGTCTTCATCACCGTCCGGGGCGAGGCTCTCGGCGAGTGGGCCGGAGAACAGGCGGTCCTCGTTGACCGCGACGAGGACCCGGCGCCGGACGTCCGCGACGGTGTGCAGCGGAACGCCGCCGAAGTCGACCACGCCCGGCACGTACCGGCCGAGCCGGTCGGCGACGGCCTGCGCGTCGCGCGGGTCCGCCGCCGCGACCGCGGTGACCCGGCCGTCGCGCACGACCAGTCCCGACGCGACGTCGGTGACATGGAGGGGCCCCTCCGGACGCGCGGTCCCGGCGTGCCGCAACTCCGGCTCCATGGCCAGCAGGGCCGTGACACGGCCCGCCGCGACCAGCGCCTGGGTGATACGTCCCGCGGCCTCCCCGACGGTCTTCAGCGGGATGATCAGGAACACCGCGTAGCCGTAGCACGTGACCAGCTCGCCCACGCCGATCGACCCCTGCACGGCGAACCGGGCACCGGCCCAGGTCACCAGCGCGACCAGCAGTCCGGGCAGCAGCACCTCGGCGCCGCTCAGCCGCGTCTCGGCCCGCGCGACCGCGACCCCCGCCCGCCGCACCCGCTGGGACTCGGCGCGGTAGCGGCCGGAGAACATCGCCTCGCCGCCGATGCCGCGCAGCACCCGCAGGCCGGCGACCAGGTCGGCGGCGTGCGTGCTCAGCTCGCCGACCAGCTCCCGGTGCTCCCGCTCCCGGTCGCGGTAGGGCCGCAGCAGCGGCGCGGCCACCGCCAGGATGACCGGTACGCCCACCAGCACGATGAGGCCGAGCGTGGGCGAGGTCGCCAGCAGGATGCCCGCGACGGCGATGATGGCCACGACGGCGCCGGTCCCCCGGGAGATGATGTCCAGCGCGCCGCCGATGTGGACGACGTCCGACAGGCCGATGCTCATCATCTCGCCCGTGCTCAGCCGCTTCGGCAGCGTCCCGCCGAGCCGGGTCGCCTGCCGGGTGACGAGCTGGACCGTCCGGTACGAGGCCGCGAGCCAGTTGAACACCGCGAGCCGGTGCCGGAAGGCGCTGGCCACCGCCTGGAGGACGCCGAGCGCGAGCAGGACCCCGGCCCAGGTCAGCAGGGCGCGCTCGTCCCGTGCCGCGACGCCGTCGCCGAGGGCGCGGCCGATCGCGGCGGGCATGAGCGCCTGGCTGAGCATCCAGACCACGCCGAGGGCGGCGCCCGCCGCGCAGCTGCGCCACTGGAGGCGCAGCAGCCACAGCAGGTAGCGCGCCGGTGAGATGTGAACGGCGCCGGAGCCGCCGCGGGACGCGCGGGGGCCCGTCCCCCCTCGAACGGCATGGCCGGGCGTGCCAGGATCTTTTTCCGGCAACGGCTTCACGGACGAAGGTTATGCAGCGGACGTGCGAAAGTTCGACTGGTTTTCCGGTGGTCGGCGCGGGTTACGGCTCGTCCGAAACCCTGCCCGATGATGTCCAGGGGTGCCGCGCGAGGTCAGGACACGCTAGGGTCTGATCAACGGAGCGATGCTTACTCCGCTCCTTGAGCCGGGATCCCGGCGGCTAGGCCAATGCCGCTCCCCCGGCGCGGCGCGCACCGCTCCCCGTGCCGCGGGGAACGCGCGGGACGCCGTGACCGCTGCCAGTCGCCAGCCCGACTTTTCGGAAGCCCTTGTGAGCACCATCAGTCACCAGACGTATCCCCTCATGCCGGGAGCCGGGGACAGGGTCGACCTGCTCCTCATCGACGACGACCCCGGCGACGTCCTCATGGTCGAGAAGATGCTCGCCGAGAGCGGCATGGACGTCGAGATCAACGTCGTCGGCGACCTCGCCGCCGCCGGGCGGGCCCTGACGCGGCGCACCCAGTGCATCATCGTCGACCTGTCCACCCCCGGCATCGACCGGCTCGACGGGCTGCGGCAGGTCCTCGCCCTGTCCGGGTCCGCCGCCGTCGTGGTCCTGACCGGCATCGACGACGCCCACCTCGGCGTGCGGGCGGTCGCCGCCGGCGCCGAGGACTACCTGGTCAAGCAGCAGGTGGACGCGCCGCTGCTGGCCCGCGCCATCCGCTACGCCATCGAGCGCAAGCGCTCGGAGGAGACCGAGCGGCGGCTGGTCGAGGCCCGCATCGTCGGCCGGGAGAACGCCCGGCTGGAGCGCGGCCTGCTGCCCGTCCCGCTGATCGACGACCCCTCGCTGCGGCACCACACCCGCTACCGGCCCGGCCGGCGGCGGGCCCTGCTCGGCGGCGACTTCTACGACACCGTGCAGACCGAGGGCGGCGCAGTCCACCTCGTCATCGGCGACGTGTGCGGGCACGGGCCCGACGAGGCCGCGCTAGGCGTCCAGCTCCGGATGGCGTGGCGGACGCTCGTGCTCGCCGGCCACACCGGCGAGCAACTCCTCGGCACCCTCGACAGCGTCCTCGGCCACGAGCGGCGCAGCGAGGAGATCTTCACCACGCTCTGCATGATCACGATCGCGCCGTCGCGGCGGACGGCGCGGATGCACCTGGCCGGGCACCCCGCCCCGCTGCTGTTCCGCGGGATCCCCGGGGACGGCGGGTTCGAGGTGTCGGCGCTGCCGGACTACGCGCACGGCCCGGCGCTCGGCCTGGTGCCCGGCGCCGAGTGGCCGACCACCGAGATCGACCTCGGCGAGTCGTGGGCGCTGATGCTCTACACCGACGGCCTCATCGAGGGGAAGGTCGGCGCGGGGTCCGAGCGGCTCGGCACCGAGGGGCTCGTCGAGCTGGCGCACCGCGCCCGCGCCGGGGGCGCCACGGGACGGTCCCTCATCGACGTGCTCGTCACCGACGTCGAGCGCCTCAACGGCGACGCCCTGACCGACGACCTCGCCGTGCTGCTGCTGTCGCGGCAGCATGACGACGGCGGAGCGGCACGTCTCGCGCGGTCCTGACACACCGCCGCCGACCTCGTCAACGTCTTCTCGATCACCCGCCCGGTGAGTTCCGGATCGTCCTGTGAAGTCACTCACCGCGTGGTCTATCACGAAACGGGCACAACGTCCGTTCTGCTTGGCTTCATAGCCTGAGGCTATCGAAACCAGTGCGCTGATGACTTGGAACTCTCAGCCCAGGTCGGCATAGCTTCGAGGACGTGGCTGTAGCGATACCTGCGATCTACCGGTCGACCGTCGGCAAGAAGGCCGTCATGGCGGTGACCGGCGCCGTCCTCGTGCTCTTCCTGATCACGCACATGATCGGGAACCTGAAGATCTTCTTCGGGGCGGAGAGCTTCAACGACTACGCGCACTGGCTGCGCACGCTCGGCGAGCCCGCCGTGCCGTACCGGACCGTCCTCACGCTCCTGGAGGCCGGCCTGGTGGTGGCGATCGTCCTGCACATGTGGTCGGCGGTGTCGCTCGCCCGGCGCGCGTCGGCCGCGCGGCCGGTGAAGTACCAGGCCAAGAAGAAGTCGCACGCGCAGGGCTACGCCGCCCGCACGATGCGGTACGGCGGCGTCATCATCGCGTTCTACGTCGTCTGGCACCTGCTGGACCTGACGTTCTTCGTCGTGAACCCGCTCGGCGGCGACGCCACGCCCTACCAGCGGATGATCGCCGACTTCGACCCGTCCCGCTGGTACATCACCGTCTGGTACGTCGTCGCGGTCCTGCTCGTCGGCGCGCACCTCCACCACGGCATCTGGAGCGCGTGCCAGACCCTCGGGCTGCGGACCCCGCGCACGGAGCGGCTGCTCCGCGGGCTGTCCGGAACCATCGCGGCGGTCGTGACGCTCGGTTTCGTCGCCGTCCCCGTCTCCATCACGTTCGGATGGGTGAGCTGACCATGATCGACGGCTTCTACAAGTCCGGCGAGCCGATCGCCGACACCAAGGCGCCCGCGGGTCCCATCGAGGAGCGCTGGACGACCCGCAAGTTCCAGGCCAAGCAGGTCAACCCCGCCAACAAGCGCAAGAAGAAGATCATCATCATCGGCACCGGGCTGGCGGGCGGCTCGGCGGGCGCCACCCTCGGCGAGGCCGGCTACCACGTCCAGCAGTTCTGCTTCCAGGACTCGCCGCGCCGCGCCCACTCGATCGCCGCGCAGGGCGGCATCAACGCGGCCAAGAACTACCGCAACGACGGCGACAGCGTGCACCGGCTGTTCTACGAGACGGTGAAGGGCGGCGACTTCCGCTCCCGCGAGTCGAACGTGCACCGGCTCGCCGACATCTCCCGGAACATCATCGACCAGTGCGTCGCGCAGGGCGTCCCGTTCGCCCGCGAGTACGGCGGCCTGCTCGACAACCGCTCGTTCGGCGGGACGCAGGTCTCCCGCACCTTCTACGCGCGCGGGCAGACGGGCCAGCAGCTCCTGCTCGGCGCCTACCAGGCGCTGATGCGGCAGGTCGACGCGGGCAACGTCGAGCTGTACCCGCGGCACGAGATGCTCGACCTGATCATGGAGGACGGGCGGGCGCGCGGCGTCGTCGTCCGCGACCTGATCAACGGCGAGATCAAGCACTACACGGCGGACGCGGTCGTGCTGGCGTCCGGCGGCTACGGCAACGTGTACTTCCTGTCCACGAACGCGATGGGCTCGAACGTCACCGCGTCCTGGCGCGCCCACAGGCACGGCGCCCTGTTCGCCAACCCGTGCTTCACGCAGATCCACCCGACGTGCATCCCGGTCAGCGGCGACCACCAGTCCAAGCTGACCCTGATGTCGGAGTCGCTGCGCAACGACGGGCGGGTGTGGGTGCCGAAGAAGGGCGGCGACACGCGCCGGCCCGCCGACATCCCCGAGGACGAGCGCGACTACTACCTGGAGCGCATCTACCCGTCCTTCGGCAACCTCGTCCCGCGCGACATCGCGTCCCGCGCCGCGAAGAACGTCTGCGACGAGGGACGCGGCGTCGGCCCCGGCGGCCTCGGCGTCTACCTCGACTTCGCCGACGCCATCGGGCGGCTGGGCCGCGACAAGGTCGAGGCCAAGTACGGCAACCTCTTCGAGATGTACGAGCGCATCACCGGCGAGAACCCGTACGACACGCCGATGCGCATCTACCCCGCCGTCCACTACACGATGGGCGGCCTGTGGGTGGACTACGACCTGGAGTCCACCATCCCGGGCCTGTTCGTCATCGGCGAGGCGAACTTCTCCGACCACGGCGCGAACCGCCTCGGCGCGTCCGCGCTGATGCAGGGGCTCGCGGACGGCTACTTCGTCCTGCCGAACACCATCGGCGACTACATCGCCCGCAACGACGGCCTCGGACCGGTCGGCGAGAGCGCGGTCACCGAGGCCGAGGAGCGCGTGAAGTCGCAGATCGACCGGCTGCTGTCGGTCGACGGGGACCGCTCCGTCGACTCCTTCCACCGCGAGCTCGGCCACATCATGTGGGAGTACTGCGGGATGGAGCGCACCGAGGAGGGCCTGCGAAAGGCGCTCGACCTCATCCCGGCGCTGCGGCAGGAGTTCTGGGAGCGCGTCCGGGTCACCGGGAAGGGCGAGGAGCTCAACCAGCAGCTGGAGAAGGCCGGCCGCGTCGCCGACTTCTTCGAGCTGGCCGAGCTGATGGTCGTCGACGCGCTGCACCGCACCGAGTCCTGCGGCGGCCACTTCCGGGCCGAGAGCCAGGACGAGGACGGCGAGGCCAAGCGCGACGACGCCGACTTCTCCTACGTCGCCGCCTGGGAATGGGCCGGTGAGGGCGAGCAGCCGATCCTCCACAAGGAGGCCCTGAACTTCGAATACGTCAAGCCGACCCAGAGGTCTTACAAGTGACGATGAAGCTCACACTGCGCGTCTGGCGCCAGAGCGGCCCCGAGGACAAGGGGAGGATGGTCGAGTACAAGCTCGACGACGTCTCCCCCGACGCCTCGTTCCTGGAGATGCTCGACGTCCTCAACGAGCGGCTCATCGCCGAGGGCGAGGAGCCGGTCGCGTTCGACCACGACTGCCGCGAGGGCATCTGCGGCATGTGCTCGCTCGTCATCAACGGCACCCCGCACGGCCCGGAGCGCGCCACCACCACGTGCCAGCTCCACATGCGCAAGTTCAAGGACGGCGAGGTCATCGACATCGAGCCGTGGCGGGCGGCGGCGTTCCCGGTCGTCAAGGACCTGGTGGTCGACCGCTCCGCGTTCGACCGGATGATCCAGGCGGGCGGCTACATCACCGCGCCGACCGGCACCGCGCCCGAGGCGCACGCCGTGCCCGTCCCGAAGCCCGACGCCGACCAGGCGTTCGAGGCCGCCGAGTGCATCGGCTGCGGCGCCTGCGTCGCGGCCTGCCCGAACGGCTCGGCCGCCCTGTTCCTCGGCGCCAAGGTCACCCACCTCGGGCTGATGCCGCAGGGCCAGCCGGAGCGCTGGGACCGGGTCGTGTCCATGCTGGAGACCCACGACGAGGAGGGCTTCGGCGGCTGCACCAACACCGGTGAGTGCACCGCCGCCTGCCCCAAGGGCATCCCCCTGGACGTCATCGGCCGGCTGAACCACGACTACCTGAAGGCCACCGCGGGCGGAAAGAAGCGCTGACCCGCACGGCGCCCCATGGACGGACCCCGCCCGGAGTACCGGGCGGGGTCATTCATTTCCAAGCCCTGGCGAGCGCGCCCCTTACTGTGGACCCATGACGATCACGCTGGTGCCCTACCACCTGGACGAACGGCTCCCCGACTCGTCCTTCCCCCTGCCCGCCGCCGGTTTCATCCCGGTGACGCGGGAGCTGCCCGAAGGCGACGTCTGGGCGCGCCTCGGCGCGCTGTACGAGCTCGTCTCCGCCGAGGTCGCCGACCAGGTCGCCGGCGGGACGCGGCCGACCGTGGTGTCGGGCGACTGCCTGGTCTCCACGGCGGTCCTCGCGGGCGTGCAGCGGGCGGGCGTGGACGCCTCGGTCGTCTGGTTCGACGGGCACGGCGACATCCACTCCCTGGAGAGCTCCACGTCCGGCTACATCGGCGGGATGCCGCTGCGGCAGATCATCGGCGACCATCCCGAGCTGCTCACCGGCCCGCTGGGGCTGCGCCCGCTGCCGGAGGAGCGCGCCGTCCTGGTGGACGCCCGCGACCTCGACCCGGCCGAAGCGGAGTTCCTCGCGACCTCGAAGATCCGGCGCTGCCCGGTGGACGACGTCGTCCTGCCCGACGGGCCGCTCGTCCTGCACATCGACCTGGACGTGATCGACAAGGGCGACCTGCCCGGCCTGCGGTTCCCGGTCGGCGGCGGCCCGTCGCGGGACGCGGTGCTCGCGTCCTACCGCCGCGTCATGGCCACCGGCCGCGTCGCCGCGCTGGACCTCGCCTGCCCCTGGCATCTGCCCGAGGGCGACGACACCGCCATCCGAACCCGCCTGCTGGCCGAGATCCTGGACGAGATCCAGGGCGCCTGATCCGGCCACATGCACATGCGCAAAGGTCCCTGCCCAGGTCGCGATCTTGCAGTACCGTGCTGCACGTGCAGAAGACTGTGCATATGCATGACCCGTTGCACGGTATCGCCGACCCATCGCACGCGGTGCACCGGTCGATCCTGTGCGTGGACGTCCAGGGCTACGGCCGCCGGACGAACTGGGACCAGCTCGCCGTGCGCAGCGTCCTGTTCAAGGTCCTGCCCGAGGCGCTGGCCGACTCCGGCGTGCCCCCGAGGTCGCTGCGGTTCGAGGACCGCGGGGACGGCGCGCTCGTCCTCGTCCAGCCGGACGTGCCGAAGGAGCGGCTGGCCGGCCCCTTCCCGCTGAAGCTGGCGGCCTCCCTCGAACGGCACAACAGCGGCGCGCCGCCGGGGGCGCGCATCAAGGTCCGCGTCGCCGTGCACGCGGGGGAGGTGATCTACGACGCCCACGGCGTGGCGGGCAGCGCGATCGTCGCGGCGTCCCGGCTCCTGGACGCGGAGCCGCTGAAGGACGCCCTGCGCGCCTCTCCCGGCGCCGTCGCCCTCATCACGTCCGACCGGTTCTACGAAGAGGTCGTCCAGCAGTGCCCGACCTGCGACGCCGCGTCGTACCGCTCCGTCCGCGTGTCGGTGAAGGAGACGAACACGCGCGGATGGGTGCGCCTCCCTGACGTCCGCGGCGAAGGCGCCCGGATCCTCCGGCTGTTGTCGGTGCACCCCGGGACGGAGATCTCCGTTCCGGCCGCGGCCGCACTCATCCAGGCTCCCGCCGGCGAGACCCGCGAGCTGCTCGGCGGCCTCGGCCTGGACGAGACTCCCGTGGGCCGCTTCCGCGTCCCCGTCCTCGACCACGGGTTCGGGGAGGCCGAACGCATCGCGGTCCTGCGCCGCGTCCTCGCGTGGTACCTGGGCACCGCCGACAACGCCCGCCGCGTCCTGTGCCCCGACCGCGTCATCCCCGTGCTCACCCTGCCGGACGCCCCGTGCCGCCCCCTCGCCTTCGCCTCGCCGGACGAGGCGCACCGGTGGTGCGAGTCCGAACGCCTCAACCTCATCGCCGCCGCCCGCGCCGCCGCCGACGAGGGCCAGCACGACATCGCGTGGCGGCTGCCGCTCGCGCTGTGGACGTTCTACTTCCTCCGCAGCCCGTGGACCGACTGGATCGACTGGATCGGCGCCCTCGGCACCGGCCTCGCGTCCGCCGAGCACGCCCGCGACGACCGCGGCATCGCCTACGCCCTCGCGGGACTCGGGCACGCCAGCCAGCACCGCTCGAACTTCGCCGACGCGGCCGGCTTCTTCGCCGCGTCCCGCGACGTCTTCGCCCGGATCGGCGACCGGCGCGGCGAGACCTGGGCCCTGCACGGACTGCACTACGCCCGCCGCCGAATGCAGCGGTTCCGCGAGACCGCCGTCCCTGTCCCCGAGCCCATGCCGCTGAGCTTCATGCCCTCTACCTCCAAGGATGGATGTTGGGGCTCCGTGGGATCAGTCGGTGAGAAGGGTTTCGACGCCTGGCGGGAGGCTTCCGGCTAGGCCCGCTTCGACGAGGAACGTCTGCAGGGTGTCCTGGAAGGCGCGTGCGGCGTGGGTGAGTTCGACGTCCTTGCGGTGGGCGAGCGCGATGGTGCGGAGCAGGCCGGGGCCTTGGCGGCCCCGGCGAGCCTCCTCGTCGGGCAGGACGAGCGGAGTGCCGCGCAGGCCGGGCCGTCCGGCGAGGACCATGCTGGGGACGACCGCCACGCCCAGGCCGACCTCCACGAACCGCAGGACGGCGTCCATCTCGCCCCCCTCGACCGCGAACCGGGGCTCGAAGCCCGCGGCGCGGCACGCGCTGATCGTCGCCTCGCGCAGGTCGTAGCCCGGACGGAACATCACGAGCGGACGGTTCCGGAGGTCCTCGATGCGCAGGTACGAGCGGCGGGGCAGCTGGGCCGCCTTCAGGGAGCGCTCGGGCAGTCCCGTCTCGGCACCGGTCGGGGACGCCACCACCAGGAACTCGCGCAGGATGGGGGTGGTGTCCAGGGGCGGGTCGCCCTGGAGCGGGAGGATGACCAGGGCCATGTCCAGGGAGCCGCGGGTCAGTTCCCGGACGAGGTCGCGGGAGCCGCCCTCCTCCACCAGGAGCTGGATCCCCGGGTAGGCGTCGTGGAAGCGGCGCAGAACGTCCGCCAGTAGGCCCGCGCACAGGGACGGTGTGGCGCCGAGCCGTACCCGGCCGCGTTTGAGGCCGGCGAGTTCCTGCACCTCAAGGCGGGCCGTCTCGACGTCGGCGAGTATGCGTTTGGCCAGCGGCAGCAGGGCCTCGCCCGCGGGCGTCAGGGTGATGTTCCCCCGGGCACGGCTGAACAGGGAGACGCTCAGCTCGGACTCCAGCGCGCGGATCTGCTTCGACAGCGACGGCTGCGCCACCCGCAGGATCTCGGCGGCCTGCGTGAAGTGGCGCACCTCCGCGACCGCGACGAAATAGGCGAGCTGCTGCAATTGCACCCTGCACAGGGTACGGGTCGCGTCCCGGCGCGCCCGCACGCGGCCCGCGGGTCAGCGGGCGTGCCGGCGGAGTGCCTGCAGGTCATGGACGATGAGGCGGCGCCGGCCCGTCTCGATCCAGCCGTGCGCGCGCAGCGTCCGCAGCGCCTTGCTGACCGCCTCGCGGGACGCGCCGACCCAGCCCGCCAGCTCCTCCTGCGACAGGTTCAGCGTGATGCGGACGCTCTGCCCCTCCCCCTCCGGGCCCGCCCGGTACGGGACGCCGAACCGCTCGGCCAGCTCGACGAGGCGCTGCGCGACGCGTCCGGTCGCGTCGAACATGCCGAACTCGGCGCGCTTGCGGTCGGCGTCGCGCCAGCGCTGGCACAGCACCCGCATGATGATGATCGAGACTCGGCCGTGCGCCTGCAGGAACGCCATGAACTCGTCGGCCGAGACCGCGAGGGCCCGCACCGGCTCCAGCGCGGCGACCGACGCCGACCGCGGCTGCCCGTCGATCGCGGCGACCTCGCCGAGGAGCGCCCCCGGGCCGCGCACGGCGAGCAGGGCCTCCCCGCCCTGCTCACGGTAGGAGAACGCCTTCACGCGGCCCCGCAGCAGGACGGCGACCCAGCCGGGATCCTCGCCCTCGGTGAAGAGCGTGTCCCCCCGTGCGAAGTCGCGGACGCGGCCACGTGACTCCAGGTCCTCGCGTTCCGCCGCGGTGAGTTCGGCGAAGAACGAGCCCGGTTCGAGGGCGCTCATGCCCCCACGCTAATTGGCCCCGGGCTTTCCGGGGCCCCGGAAGAGAATCACGAAATCACAACGCGTTGTGTGCACAAATCCCTACTCGAATGGCCGGGGGTGCGCCAGTGTTGATCGCGGCGTGTGCGGTTGGCAGGCCGTCCAGCGTCCACGGCGTTCATGGGGAACGGCGTTTACGGCGGGCGGCGGCCCGGGGGCACGCCGCCCGCCGCGTTGCGGGAGCGCCGCATGCCAGGGCGACGCTTCCGGGGCGGGAAACGCGAACGCCCCCCGTCGCGCGGGGCGGCGGGGGACGTTCGCGAAAAAGCCCGGCCCGGAAGGGGCCGAGACGTCAGGCGGACGGGGTGTCCTGCCCCTTCTTGACGATGCCGAGCTTGGTGCCGAGCCACACCACCGGGTCGTACTTGCGGCCGACGACCCGCTCCTTCATCGGAATCAGCGCGTTATCGGTGATCTTGATGTGCTCGGGGCAGACCTCGGTGCAGCACTTCGTGATGTTGCAGAAGCCGAGACCGTGGTCGTCCTGCGCGATGTTGCGCCGGTCGGCCTGGTCCGCCGGGTGCATCTCCAGCTCGCCGATCCGCATCAGGAAGCGCGGGCCGGCGAAGTTCTCCTTGTTCTCGTCGTGGTCACGGATGACGTGGCAGACGTCCTGGCACAGGAAGCACTCGATGCACTTGCGGAACTCCTGCGAGCGCTCGACGTCCACCTGCTGCATCCGCAGCTCGCCGGGCTTCGCGTCGCCCGGATCGAACGATGGGACCTCCCGCGCCTTCTGGTAGTTGAACGACACGTCCGTGACCAGGTCGCGGATCACGGGGAACGTGTTGACCGGCGTGACCGTCACCGTCTCGTCCGGGTCGAACGTCGACATCCGCGTCATGCACAGCAGCCGCGGCATGCCGTTGATCTCCGCGGAGCACGACCCGCACTTGCCCGCCTTGCAGTTCCACCGGACGGCGAGGTCGGGCGCCTGCGTGGCCTGCAGCCGGTGGATGATGTCGAGGACGACCTCGCCCTCGTTCACCTCGACGGTGTAGTCGACGAGCTCGCCGTCGCCGTCGTCGCCGCGCCAGACCTTGAACTTGGCCTTGTAGCTCATCGGTCGCCCTCCTCGTCCTTGCCCTCGGCAGCGGGGCCCTCGGCAGCGGGGCCCTCAGCGGCGGACGCGGCGGTCGCACCGGTCGCCGCCTCCCCCGACTCGACCTCCTCGGCCAGGGCGGCCGGCAGCTCCTCGGCGGTCAGGTACTTCTTCAGCTCGTCGTTCTCGAACAGCTCCAGCAGGTCGTCCCGCATGGGCCGCATCGGCTGCCGCGTCAGCTCGACGTGCGGGTCGGACGGGTCGCCGGCCAGCGCGCAGACCAGGTTGACCTTCCGCCACTCCGCCGACATCTGCGGGTAGTCGTCGCGGGTGTGGCCGCCGCGGCTCTCCTGCCGCTCCAGCGCCGCCTTGGCGACGGCCTCCGACACCAGCATCATGTTGCGCAGGTCGAGCGCGAGGTGCCAGCCCGGGTGGTAGCCGCGCCCCTCGTCGCCCACCGCGACGGGGTCGACGCTGACGTTCGCGACCCGCTCCCGTAGCTTGGCGAGCGACGCCAGGGCCTGCTGCAGCTCCTCTTCCTTGCGGATGATGCCGACCAGTTCGTTCATCGTCTGCTGCAGCTCGGCGTGGACGGCGTAGGGGTTCTCGCCGTCCTTCCGCTCGAACGGCGCTAGCGCCTCGGTCGCCGCCGCCGTGACCTCCGCCTCGGGGACGGCGGGACGGGCGGCCAGCGCGTCGATGTACTCCGCCGCGCCGAGCCCCGCCCGGCGGCCGAAGACCAGCAGGTCCGACAGCGAGTTGCCGCCGAGCCGGTTCGAGCCGTGCATGCCGCCGGAGACCTCGCCCGCGGCGAACAGCCCGGGGACCTTCGCGGCGCCGGTGTCCGGGTCGACCTCCACCCCGCCCATCACGTAGTGGCAGGTGGGCCCGACCTCCATGGCCTCCTTGGTGATGTCGACGTCCGCCAGCTCCTTGAACTGGTGGTACATCGACGGGAGCCGCTTGACGATCTCGGCGGCCCCGCCGGGCATCCGGTCGACGACGGTGAGGAAGACCCCGCCGTGCGGCGACCCCCGCCCGGCCTTGACCTCGGAGTTGATCGCGCGGGCCACCTCGTCGCGCGGCAGCAGCTCAGGGGGGCGCCGGTTGTTCTCCGGGTCGTCGTACCAGCGGTCCGCCTCCTCCTCCGAGGTGGCGTACTGCTCCTTGAACACCTCGGGGATGTAGTCGAACATGAACCGCTTGCCCTCGGAGTTCCGCAGGACGCCGCGGTCGCCGCGCACCGACTCGGTCACGAGGATGCCCTTGACGGACGGCGGCCAGACCATGCCGGTCGGGTGGAACTGCACGAACTCCATGTTCAGCAGCGTGCCGCCGGCGAGCATCGCCAGCGCGTGGCCGTCCCCGGTGTACTCCCAGGAGTTCGACGTGACCTTGAACGCCTTGCCGATGCCGCCGGTCGCGAGCACCACCGCGGGCGCCTCGAACACCACGAACTTGCCGGTCTCCCGGACGTAGCCGAACGCGCCGCAGATCTTGCCGTCGTCGTCCTTGAGCAGCCGGGTCACCGTCGTCTCGGCCCAGACCTTCAGCCTGGCCTCGTAGTCGCCGTGCTCGGCGTGGTCCTCCTGCTGGAGGGCGACGACCTTCTGCTGCGCGGTGCGGATCAGCTCCAGGCCCGTCCGGTCGCCGACGTGCGCCAGCCGCGGGTACTCGTGCCCGCCGAAGTTGCGCTGGCTGATCTTGCCGTCCTTGGTGCGGTCGAACAGCGCGCCCCACAGCTCGAGCTCCCAGATGCGGTCCGGGGACTCCTTGGCGTGCAGCTCCGCCATCCGCCAGCTGTTCATGAACTTGCCGCCGCGCATGGTGTCGCGGAAGTGGACCTGCCAGTTGTCCTTGGCGTTGACGTTGCCCATCGCGGCGGCGGCCCCGCCCTCCGCCATCACCGTGTGCGCCTTGCCGAACAGCGACTTGGAGATGATCGCGGTCTTCTTGCCCTGGAGGCGCGCCTCGATCGCCGCGCGCAGCCCGGCACCGCCGGCGCCGATCACCACGACGTCGTACGAGTGCCTCTCGATCTCAGTCATGATTCCTTGGCCTCAGTTGAAGAAACGCAGGTCGGAGATGGTCTCGCTGGCGACCAGCATGATGTAGAAGTCGGCCACCACCAGCGAGCCCAGCGTGATCAGCGCGTACGTGCCGTGCCGCTGGTTGATCTTGGACACCCAGCCCCACATCCGGTACCGGACGGGGTTCTTGGAGAAGTTCTTCAGCCGTCCGCCGACGATGTGCCGGCAGGAGTGGCACGAGAGGGTGTACAGCCAGAGCAGGACCACGTTCCCGACCAGGATGACGGTGCCCAGCCCGATGCCGAAGCCCCCGTCCTTGCCGTGGAAGGCGAGAATCGCGTCGTAGGTGTTGATGAGGGAGATCAGCACGGCCGCGATGAAGAAGTAGCGGTGCAGGTTCTGCCCGATCAGCGGGAAGCGCCGCTCCCCGGTGTACTTCTTGTGGGGCTCGCGCACCGCGCACGCGGACGGCGACTGCCAGAAGGAGCGGTAGTACGCCTTGCGGTAGTAGTAGCAGGTCAGCCGGAACAGCAGCAGGAACGGCAGCGAGATCGCCGCGAACGGGATCCAGCCGCGGGTGCCCTCCGGCAGGAACGTCCCGAACAGCGCCGCGCTGCCGGTGTGGCCGTTCACCGTGACGTCGTTGCAGATGTCGTTGAAGCACGGCGAGTAGAACGGCGTCAGGTAGTGGAACTGCGGCACGTAGAAAGCGGCGCCCCAGAAGGCCCGTACGGTCGCGTACGCCACCCAGAGGGTGAAGATCACGAAGATCGACACCGGATACAGGCGCCAGTTGTCCTTCCGGAGCGTGCGTTCCTTGATCTGGGCGCGCGATTTCGCGGGCGCCTCCACAGTGCTCATCGTTCGGCTCTCCTGAGCTCGGGTCGTCGTGTCCCCGGTACCACGGTCTGAGCGCACCCGTGCGGCCGCCGCGCCCCGGCCTCCGGTCCGTGCGTCCGGGCCGTCGGCCATGCGTCCCGGCCGGGCCGCATGGCGGCCGGATGCCGTGTCGCATGCGGGCGGTGACGCCTCGTGTGCGCTTCTAGCGAAGCGACCCTACGCCACTTGCCGGGAGCTGTGACATACACAACAGCCCGACCCGCATGTGAGTCTGACCACAGACTTTAGCTGCAGGAAGGCGCCTTGGCACCGCCCGCCATCCATAACCAGTTGTTATGGCTCAGCGGAATCGAGACGAGTGCACCCGGGCATGACCGTTCGGTCGCCCGGCGCGCGAGCCGGGCGGGTCCGCACCTGGTGACGGAACGTGACGGTTGAATGAAGGCCTAATTTCCTACCGGGATCGTGCGTGGCCGAGGATCTTGCGGATGAAATGGGCCTCGGCCTCGCTCGCACGGCCGTTGCCGTACACGCGCAGGACCTCCGCGAGGTCGGGGAAGCGGTCGGCGAGGAGCGCGGCGGCGGCCTCGATCTCCGAGGCGGAGGCGACCTCGCGCAGGACGGTCTGGACGAGGCGGGCCGACTCGGCGGGCCCCCGGCCGGCGGGCGCGCCGTCCCGGTCCTTGCCGTCCGCCCCCGGGGCGCGCTCGGCGATGCGCACGTTCGAGGTGGTGGTCGCCGTCTCGGCCCTGATCTCGGCCAGGCGCTCCTTGATCTCGGCGGCGGTCATCGCGTCGAACGCGGGCCCGGCGACGAGCTCCTCGACCGCCATCAGCCGGTGCAGGACGGCCGGATTGCTGATCTTCGCCCGCTGGCCGGACATGAGCTGCGACAGCATCGGCGCGGACAGGCCGAGCACGCCGGCCAGCCCGGACTGCGAGAGCCCGAGCCGGTCGAGGAGCGGGCGGACGCGGTCGCCGAGCGGTTCGCCGTACCACTCGGCCTGCAGCGCGCGATTCCGGACCACCGTGTCCTCGGCGACGGCCAACCGAACCAACCCCTTGACGATTCGCAAATGCAAACGCTATATTCGCGGACGCACACGCTGCCATGGCGTCCATCGCCATGGTGCCACGTACCGCGGCGTTTGCATATGCGACGAACTTGGAAGGATCGACCATGCGCCTGTCAACTCGGCTGGCCACCGCCGCCGCCACGGCCGCGCTGCTGCTCGCCACCGGCGCGCTGACCGGCTGCTCGCCGCTGGGCGGGGAGTCCTCGTCCGCCGGGGCGCGGTCCGGCGGCTCGGCGGGCGAGGCCGTCGCGGAGGGCGAGCCCGGCTTCGACAACACCGGCGAGCCGGTGACGAAGGGCACGTTCGACTCCCCCATCGCGCCGGGGGCCAAGGTCGACATCGCGATCATGGGCCTCAAGGTGCGGGGCAGGCTCGCCACCCTCCTCACGCAGTTCACCCCGCGCATCCCCCCGGGCGGCGAGGACAACCCCAACCCCTACGAGCTGAACGGCAGGAACGGCCTCGGGACCTCGCTGATCGACCCGGTCAACCTCAAGCGGTACGTCGTCGTCAAGGACTCCAGCGGCAAGGAGTTGGAGACGCACGACATCTTCACGCACATCGCCAACAACCAGACCGGCAACTTCTCCTTCACGTTCGCCGCCCCGCCGGAGAACGTGAAGGCGGTGGACGTGCAGATCGGCTCGTGGCCCACGTTCCGCAACATCCCGGTCGAGCGGTGACGGGCATGCGGCGAGTCCTGCTCCTGACGGCCGTCCTGGGCGCGGTCCTGGCCGTCCCGGCGGTGGCCGGGGCCACGCCGGACCTCCCGGACGTCCCCGAGGCCAACATCGCCGAATCCGTGCGCGGCATCGAAACGACCCCGTCCGTGCGCGGCATCGACCTGTCCGAGGCGGTCATCCCGCTCGAGACCGAGGAAGACGACGGCGAGCAGGTCACCGTGCGCATCTCGGCCGACGTCCTGTTCGACTTCGGCGAGGCGACGCTCACCGACGCCGCCGAGCGGCGCATCGCCGAACTCGCCAAGCGGCTGCGCGATGTCCGCGGCACCGTCGAGGTGTCCGGCCACACCGACTCCGTCGGAACCGACGCCTACAACCTGGACCTCTCGAAGCGGCGCGCCGAGGCGGTCAAGGCCGAACTGCAGCGCTCCCTGCAGGGGGCGTCCCTGCGCATCGAGGCCAAGGGCTACGGCGAGACCGAGCCCGTCGTCCCGAACGAGAAGGGCGGCCAGGACGACCCCGAGGGCCGCGCCAAGAACCGCCGCGTCGACATCACCTATGAGAAGGGCTGAGCGCACGATGCCGCACGCACTGCGAGCCGTCGTCCTCGCCGTCACCGCCGGCCTGGCGCTGACCGCGTGCGGCGCGCTGGGCAGCGACGAAGCTCCCGATAGGGCCGCCACCGCCCCCGCCACGCCGGGCGGCGCGACGCCGTCTCCCTCCGGCCCCGAACCGACGGAGTGCCCGCACGGTCAACTGATCAAGGCCGTGGAGATCCCCGCCGTGCACGCCGACCCCGTGCACATCCCGGAGGCGACGATCGGCGGGGAGAAGGTCCCGGCGGTGACGATCCCCGGCGTGGACATCCCGGCCCAGCGCGTCCCGGCGCAGTGCGTCGAGGAGAAGCCCGCCCCGGGCGCCTGCCTGGGCGCGGTCGCCGTCCCCGGGACGTCGATCCCCGGCACGGCGATCCCGGGGGTCCGCATCCCCGGCGTCCAGGCGGGCGGCGCCAGCGCCGCCCCGGTCGAGGAGCCCGCGAAGTCGCAGAAGGCGATCGACCAGTCCGCGGTCTCGGTCGCGGAGGTCTGCCAGAGCAAGCCGTCCGAGGAGGGACAGTACGTCGCCTCCGTGTACCGGCCGTCCGTCTACCGGCCTTCGCTCTACCGCCCGTCCCTGTACCGGCCCTCGCTCTACCGGCCGCGTGCCTGCAACGACCAGGGGGAGTGCGTCCCGCCGGTCAACGTCCCCTCGGTGACGGTCCCCTCGGTCAGCGTCCCCTCGGTGAGCGTTCCGTCGGCTTCCCTCAAGTCGTACGTCGCCGGTCCGGGCCAGGTCATCAAGGGGGACGACCAGATCGCCTACAACATCGAGGCGGACGTCCTGTTCGACTTCGGCAAGGCCGACATCAAGCCGGCGGCCGCGAAGTCCCTCGCCGAGCTGGCCGAGTCGATCCGCAAGGAGGTCCCGTCCGGCGCGCCCATCCAGGTCGACGGCCACACCGACGCCAAGGGCGACCCTGCGTCCAACAAGGCGCTCTCCGAACGCCGCGCGCAGGCCATCGTCGACTGGCTCGCCACCAAGGGCGGCCTCGACCGGGCCCGGCTGAAGGCCACCGGCTACGGCGAGACGAAACCGGCCGCGCCCAACACCCGGCCGGACGGCTCCGACGATCCGCGGGCTCGCGCGAAGAACCGCCGCGTGGTGATCTCGGCCGCCCGTTCCTAGGCCCGGGGCGGCGGACCGAGCTGGTCGAAGATCTGCAGGGGTTCCCCGTCCAGCGTCCGGACGGGGAACCGCAGCTCGAGACCGCACACGGCCAGCGCCCGCCGCGCGGCGTGGGCCCCGTCCGGGCGCCGCGCCGGGTCGGCGGCGCACAGCCACGCGACCACCGCCCACAACCGCGGCGGCACCCCCGCGGGCGGCTCCCCCACCCGCTGCCGCGGTTCGGGATCGCCCGCACCGGTCAGCATCCGCCAGCCGACCATGCCCGCCGCGTACAGGTCCTGCCGCGGCCCCGGGCGGTTCCAGTCGAGCACCTCGGGGGCCAGGTATCCCGGGGTGCCCACGGTGAAGCCGGTCGTGGTGAACCGCATCCCGTCGTCGCCCAGCGCGATCCCGAAGTCCGCCAGCCGGACGTGCGGCGCCCCCACCGGACTCGGCTCCAGCAGCATGTTCGCGGGCTTCACGTCCCGGTGCACCACCCCGGCCCCGTGGATGTGGCTCAGCGCGGCGAGCAACTGGTCCAGGACCTCGGCCGCGTACGCCGGCGGCAGCCTGCCATAGTCGCCGAGGAGCGTCTCCAGGGAACCCCCGCTGACGAGATCCATCGCCAGGAGAACGTCGTCATCGGCGGAGCACGACGCGTACGGGGTCAGCACATGCGGATGCGCCAGCCGCAGCGCCCTTTCCCGCACGACCCGCAGCACCGACGTGGGCCCCCGCTGCCGGACGAGCTTGGCGGCGCAGTACCGCCCGTCCCCGTGGTCGTACGCCCGCCACACCCGCCCGGCTCCCCCCGCCCCGATCCGGTCGAGCATGCGGAACCGGCCGCCGATCACCCACCCCGCGTTCACGCCACCGATCGTACGGAACCCGTCCCCCGCCCACCGACCGCGACTTTCCGCCCTCATGTCAACAAACCGGGCACGTCAGGTGTCCAACAGATGGGGCTTCGAACCCCGCTCCCTAAACTGACGACCCAGTAACAACCCACGTCCCCCCACCAGGGGCCCGCGCGCCGAAACGGGACCGATGAGCGACAAGACCCCCGACCGCGACGATCTCGCGGGGGAGAACGCCGCCCACACCACCCCTCAGCCCACCTCCGCCGCCGCCGAAGGCGAACGACCGGCCCCCCGCGAAGACCTCGCCCCCGCCGCCCCCCAAAGCACATCCTCAGCCGAAACCGATGCCCCATCGGCGAGCACACCTACGGCACCGCAAGGTGACTCGCCTGAGACGCAGGCGCGTACGTCAGCGACCGCTGAAGACGAAGGGGCACCTCGGTTGCCCCACCGGGAGACCCCGTCCGGACCGGAGCCCGGGGCCGAAGCCACAGGCGAGGAGTCCACGGGCGAGAAGCTGAGCAGCGGCAGTCAGAGTGAGGCGCCGGCGCCTCGGTCGGCCTACCGGGAGGCTCCATCCCAGCCGAAACCCGAGGGCGAAGAGCCCACGGGCAAGGAGCCGAGCGGTGGCAGTGAGAGTGATGGGCCGGTGCTGCGGTCGGTCTACCGGGAAGGTCCGTCCGAGCCGGAACCCGAGGGCGAGGAGTCCGCGGGTGGGGAGGTGAGCAGTGGCGGTGAGGACAGGCCGGTGCTGCGGTGGGCTTATCGGGAAGCTCCGTCTGAGGGCGGAGAGCCCGTGGACGGGGAGTCGAGCGGCGGCGGTCCGAGTGATGGGCCGGTGTTGCGGTGGGCCTATCAGGAGGCTCCGGGCGGAGCTGAGGCCAGGGAGGAGACCGAGGGCGAAGAGTCCCGGGGTGAGGAGTCTGGGGACGAGGGGGCTGGGGGGCAGGAGGCCGCGGGAGAGGTGGCTAGTGGTGGGGGTGCGGCGGGGGGTTCTGGGGGTGGGCGGGGGAAGCGGCGGCGGAAGGTTGTGCGGCGGGTTGCGTTCGGGGTCGTTCTCGTTCTCCTCGTTGGTGGGGGCGGGGCCGGGTGGCTTTATCGGGATCTGGTCGGGGGGATTCAGCAGAAGGACGTCGGGGGTCAGCTTGGGGACGATCGGCCGAAGAAGCTGAACAAGTCGCTCAACGTGCTGCTGATCGGGTCGGACACCCGGGAGGGCGACAACGCCGAGTACGCCGTTCCGGGGATGGCGGGGGCGCGGTCGGACACCGCGATCCTGCTGCACCTGTCGCCGAACCGGGACCAGGCCGTCGGGATCAGCTTTCCGCGGGACTCGATGGTGAAGATCCCCGCGTGCAAGAAGGACGGGGGCGGGTCCGTTCCGGCGCGGTTCGGGATGCTGAACACCGCGTTCGCGTTCGCGGGGCCCACGTGCACGTGGAAGATGCTGGAGTCGCTCACCGGGATCCACATCGACCACTTCGTGCAGGTCGACTTCTCCGGGTTCAAGCGGATGGTGGACGCGCTGGGAGGCGTCGAGATCTGCGTCGACAAGCCCGTGCGCGACCCGAGGGCCGAGCTGTACCTGAAGGCCGGGAAGCAGACCGTCAAGGGCGACCAGGCGCTCGGGTACGTGCGGGCGAGGTATTCGCTCGGGAACGGGTCCGACCTGGAGCGGATCGAGCGGCAGCAGAAGTTCATGGCGGCGGTCGCGGAGAAGGCCACCGACTCGGTGCTCAGCGACCCGGCGAAGACGTACAAGTTCCTCAAGGCCGCGACGAAGTCGATGACGACGGACGACGACCTGAGCCTGTCGGCGATGCGGAAACTGGCCGACGGGCTCAAGGGGATGAGCGCCGGGCAGGTGCGGTTCGTGACCGTGCCGGTCGAGCGGTACGCGCCGGACCCCAACCGCGTCCAGTGGAACGAGGAGCTGGCCCAGCCGCTGTTCGAGGCGATCCGGCACGACAACGACCTGCCGGCGGAGCCCGCCAAGCCGGTCGGGAGCGGGCAGGCACCGCTCCGCCCGAAGGACGTGAAGGTCACCGTCGTCGACGCGGGCGGCAAGGACGCCCTGGTCGGGCGAGTCGTGAAGCAGCTCGGGAAGCGCGGCTACCGGGTGGCGCGGAAGGTGGAGAAGGCCGCCGAGCAGCCCGAGAGCCGCCTCCTGTACGCGGAGTCCGCGGAGGCGCAGGCGTCGGCGCTCGCGCGGGACGTCCCCGACGTGCTCCTCACGGTCGACTCCGCCGTCCGGGACGGTGTGCGGCTCGTCATCGGGAAGAACGGCCTGCGGCTCGCCCCGCCACCCCTCAGCAAGATCGGCGGAGGGGTCCGGGCGGGCAAGAAGCTCTGCGGCTAGTCCGGTGGCCACGGACGTTCACCGGGTCGGCAAGCCGGTGGACCGCGGTGGGTGGCCGCGCTAGCCGGCGAACGCCAGGACGGCGATGAGCGTGCCGACGAACATGTAGGGGCCGAACGGGAACTCGCCCTTCCGGGTACGCCGGACGATCATGAGGCCGACGCCGACCAGGCCGCCGATGAAATAGGTGGCCAGGACGCCGGCCATCCACGCGTCCTGGCCGAACCAGCCGAGGTAGAGGCCGAGGACGCCGGAGAGCTTCACGTCCCCCATTCCGATGCCCGAGGGTGCGAGGAACGCCTGGACGAAGTAGAGGACGAACAGCACCACCATGCCGATGAGGGCGTGCTGGAATCGCTGCATGCCCTCTTCGGTGAAGGGCGCCGCGACCGCCAGGAGCGCCGCCCCGATGCCGTAGGACGGCAGCGTGAAACGGTCGGGCAGCCGTTTGACCGCGACGTCGATGAAGGCGAGGAGCGTACCGGCCGCGGCGAGGTAGAGCAGCGCCGGCAGGATGGGCTCCGGCCCGACGCGCCATCCGAGGATCCCGAAGACAGCGGCCGTGACCAGGCCCATCAGGATCCGGCGGCGGCGCGGCACCTCGCCGGTGAACGGCACCGCAAGCGGCGCGGCGAGCAGGCCGACCACCAGCCCCACCGGGACCAACACCAACCCGACCATCGATCCCCGCCCCGATCCGGCGCTGAACTCGCCCCCGGCACCATAATCGGCGATCGTCCACGGCGGAGACCCCGGCTCCGCGCTCCCGCCTCCGGCTGTCGGCCGTCCCACGGCGCACCGGAGAACGATCCCGCCGCACGACCTCCGTTTCGCGGACGTTAACGATCACTACGAGCCGTGGCCAGGGCCCTGGGGCCCAAATCCGAATTCACGTCGAGCCGAGGCGGGCCCGCCGGGGAGTTGTGCGCGCCGTTCCCGTCACGCAATGGTTATGCCATGCCAAAACAGGTGAAGGCCGTCCGGGTGCTGATGTTCGTGGTCGCCGGACTCACGTTCCTCATGACGCTGGCGTTCTTTGTCACGGTGGGGGTGACCGCCGCGGCCATCGGCGCCGCCATCTGGTTCGCCCTGCCCGGCGCGCTCAGCGTCGTGCTCGCGCTGCGGATTCCTCGCGGCGGGACGGCGCTCAGGCGCGGAATCATCGCTCTTGAAGTCTTCTACGTGCTATTGGCGCTTTCCGCGATCGGGCAGGACGACCCGCGCGGTGTGACCAACCTCGTCCTCCCCGCCGTGATCCTCGTCCTGCTGTTCCGCCCGGACGCAAAGGCTCACTTCACCGGGCGGGCGCCCGTGCCCGGATCGTACTTCTGACTCCTTTCTGTTGCATCACGGTCACCGGAAGTCAGCTCCTTTGGATTTGGGCCCCGCAAATGGGTCCCCGGGCCCACGTGGACTTCCCCGCGGCTCCAATAGGTTCGCTGGAGCGAGCGGGGGCATCGGCGGGGAGGCGTTCACCGGGTGGAGTGGGGGCGGCGGCATCGGCCGCGTGACACCGGAGCGAGCGGCCTCGAATACGCCGGGCTGCTGCTGGTCTCGGTCGTCGTCATCGGCGCCCTTGTCGCGGCGACGACGAACACGGTTCCGGTGCGGACGAAATCCGCGATCTGCCAACTGTTCCAGGAGGGTTGCGACCCGTCCGGAGGATCCGTTCCGACGGGCGACGGGACGTCTCGCACCTCCGGAAACGGCGGCTCCGTGGAGGCGGGGAATCCGGGCGGCCCCGGCACACCAGGCGGCCCCGGCACGCCGGGCGGGTGGGGTCCGCAATGGAGTCAGACCTACACCGGGATGAGCTCGACGGGCGCCGCGTGGCGGGCCTTCGGGAACCAGGTCACCGGCTTCTTCGGCGGAGTCGGGAATTTCTTCGGCGACGCCCTCTCGGGGCTGGGCGGCGGCATCTGGGACGACCTGGTCGGGCTGAAGGACCTGGTCGCCCACCCGATCGACTCCGCCAAGGGCATCTGGTGGGCGATCACGAACCCCACGGAGGCCCTTCCCCACCTCGTCTGGGACGACAAGTCCCGCGACGAGTGGGAGAACGGGAGTAAAACGAAGGCCGTCTTCCGCGGCATCTGGAATGTCGGGTCCTGGTTCATCCCCGGTTATGACATCGGCAAGGCCGTCAGCAAGATCGGCAAGTTCGGGAAGCTCGCGAGCAAGGCCGCCAAGGCGGACGAAATCGCCGGCCTCGCGAGGGGGGCCGGCTCCGCGGCGGAGCGCGCCCGGGAACTGGCCGAGCGCGGCGACATCCCGGGGGCGCGCAAGGCGGCCGACGAGGCGCGGCGAAAGGCCGAGCAGGCCCGCAAGGAGGCGAAGGACGCCGGCTGCAAGTCGGTCTCCCTCGGGCCACCGGGCGCGGGACGGTACATCTCCTTCGGCCGTCTGGCCGGGCCCGTCCTCGCCGCCGCCCCCAAGAACCCCTGCCAGAACGCGTCCGAGGCGCAGCAGGCACGCGAGCGCGCCGACCGCGTCGTCGAGCGGGCACAGCTCAAGAAGGACATCGACGACGCCCTGGCGAACGGCAGGTTCGAGGACGCCGACAACCTCATCGACAAGGCACAGGCCAATGCCGACGCGGCCCGCGCCGCGGCGCAGAAGAACCCGACCGCGGCCAACAAGGACGCCGCGAACCGGGCGCAGAAGGACGTGGACGCGCTGCGCGCCAAGGCCGTCGACGCCAAGATCGACAACAAGATGAGGTCGCCCAATGCCGACGACAAACTGGAGGCGACCACGGCGAGGTCGATCCGCGGCATCGTGCGCGACGTCGACCGCAAGTACGGGCCCAACGGCAGCCATGGCCAGATCGACATCGAGACGAACAAGTTCGTCATCGAAGTGTCCAACGGACGGAATGCCGGCAAGGTGTCCCAGGTCAAGGGAAACCTCGGGAACCCAAAGGTCAACCCGTCAGGAAAGCCGATTATCGTATTCGCGCCGAAATGGTCGCTGCGCCAGGTCAAGGTGTACGCGGATCAAGGAATAACGGTCGTCCGCTCCGAGCACGAACTCAAGAAGTATCTGCGGGATCACGGTGAGAACATTTGATACGGTGACCGCGTGAGCTCCAAGATCCTGCTGATTTCCGCCGAGCGGCCCGACCCCGAGGCGTTCCTCGACCTGATCGAGGAACTCGGCGGGGAACGGCGTCCCAGCGAGTGGGTCAACGGGCATGTTCGCCGGGGCGAGGCGCACATCTGGGTGACCGTGGATCCCGATTCGGTTCCCGAGATCGAGGTCGAGCACTGGCTGGAGCACGAGGAGAAGCTGGGCGTCACGCCGCACGGGGTGGTCGAACTGCGGCTGTCGGGGGGCGCCCGGGCCGACGCCCTCGCCATGGAGGTCATCGAGGCCGCGGCGGGGCGCTGGCCGCTGATCGTCGATGACGATCACGGCGGGCTGCACAGCGTCGCGGAACTGCGCGAATACCCGGAGGGCAAGCTGCCTTTCAGAGGCGGGTGACTGCCTGACCGCTCCACCCCGCGCCGGGCCCGGAACGGCGAGTCCGAGGGCGGCCCGGCACCAATCGGCGAACGCACATCCTCGCGAGACCTACGAACGGCCCGGATCCTGCGCACGCCCTCCGGCGGTTGGGCCCCTGGGCCCAATGAGGCGACCTACCGAGGCCGCCCGAGGCACTCGCTTTCGGGGCGGCCCGGGGTTTCGCTCCGGAATGACTGGGCCTTTGATTTGGGTCTCTGTGCCCTGTCCCCGCCACCCGTCCGCATCGTAATCTCGCACCTTCTCGGCTGAATTCTCGGGTGAAGGGTGGCCGCGGTGGAAGTCCCGGGCGAGCGACGTTCTGACGCCGGTGCGAGCGCCAAGGAGTACGCCGCGCTCATCGTCGTCGCGGCGTTGATGCTCGGCGTACTTTTCAGTTTCGTCACGCCCGGCACGTTCGGGGCCGATGTCGAGTACGCGCTCTGCAAGCTGTTCGCCGCGGACGACAGCCAGTGCGAGTCGCGGCATGACAGGGCACTCAAGCCCACCTGCCTCGCCGGCCTGACCAGCGACACCTACGGCGGCTCCGTCGAGGTGGCGATCTTCTCGGTCGGCCGCGACTACGGGTTCCTGAAGTTCACCACGATCGGCCCCGACGGCAAGAAGACGGTCAAGGTCATGGCGATCAAGGGCGTCAGCGGCGGCGTGGGCACCGGTATCGGCGTCGGCATCAACGCCGGGAAGATCTTCAATCTCGGGGCGGACGCCAGCGCGGACGCCACGCTCCGCGTCGGCGCGGGCGACGGCTGGGTGTTCCAGGGGCCGAACGCCGAGGACGACGCCAACGCGTTCATGGACGACATCAGGGAGCAGTACTCGATCGACGCCGTGAAGGAGAACGGCGGTCTCCTGGGGTCGATCGGCGGGAACATCTACGACGCGTTCGCCGGACCGGACATCCCCGAGCCGGACATCCAGCGTTACGAGGGCCAACTCGACGTCACCGGCTCGCTCACCGCCGGCCTCGGCATCGGCCCCCGGGACAAGCCGGAGTACCAGGGCAGGCATCGCAAGGAGACCTGGCAGGACAAGGTCCCCGACTCCCGCGGCAGCAACGGCATCACCCCCAACCTGAACGCCTACGTCGGCATCAGCGGCACCGAGAAGGTCATCTACGAGGACGACAAGAAGACCGGCGACACCTCGATGACCTTCATGCTGGCGGGCGAGGTGAACTACGGCGAGAACCACCTGGTCCCCGGCGCGCAGGGCAGGGCGAACGCCACCGGCTCGATGACCATCACGAAGGACAAGAACGGGAACATCAAGAGCGCGTCGTTCACCCAGGTCCACATCGTGAACGGCAAGGCCACCACGGTCACCACCACTCTGCCGATCACCACCGACGCCGAGCGCGCGACCCTGACCGAGTACCTGCTCAACCCGTTCAACACCGGCGGCCCGGGCGGACAGGTGCTCAGCCTCACCTGGGACGACATGGCCCCGACGGAGCCGCCCGGAGCGGACGCCCACCCGCTGCAGCACCTGCTGTACCAAAAAGGCAAGACCTCCAGGGTGACTTACGACTACGACCAGTCCGACGCCTCGTACGGGGCGAACGTCAAGCTGGGTCTCAAGCTCGGCGCCAACTACGCCGTCTCCAACTCCGGCCGGCAGGTCACCGATGCCGAGTATCTGGGCGCCGTGGGCCCTGGAGGCACCAGAGAGTGGAAGGATTTCGAGGAGTGCCACTGACGCGCGCGGCCGCTCGCCGAACCCCACGGGCAGGAGAGAACGATGGGCAATCTGATCGGCGTCCTCCTCGGAGCCGCGGTGTTCTGCGGCGGCGTCTACGAAATGGTGAAGCGGCTGCGCCTGCAGCGGCGGATGCTCCGCGCCACCGGCGTCTTCGTCGGACGGGACGAGGTCATGGGCCCCGGCGGCCCGAGCACCACGAGCCGCGTGGGGCGGTTCCGGTTCACCACCCCGCAGGGGCGGCAGGTCGAGGCGGCCAGTTCGCTCTACTCCTTTCCCGGCCCCAAACCGGGGAGGCCCGTGACGGTCGTCTACGACCCCGCCGGCCCCGAGGAGACCGCCGAGCGCCTCGGCGTGCACTACCTGCAACTGCTCGCGGTGGGGCCGCTGCTCATGGCGGTCGGCGCCGCCGTGGTGGCGGTCAACGCCGCCGCTCTGTGACGATCAGGGTCCCCGATGGCAGGGACCCGGTCGCCGGGAGACGCCCATGAGGAGGCGAAGAGGGATGGACTCGTGGCCTGGGCGGGGATCCGGCCGGCGGTGGTGGCCGGTCGCCGTGCTGCCGGTCCTGCTCGCGGCGGCCGTCGCCACCGGGTGCGCGGGCGACGAGCCGGAGGGCACCGGGAAACGCCCGGGGTCCGCGGGGACCGCGCAGCCGCAGGTACCCGCCGGATTCACCCCGGCGGCCGCGGGTCCGGTCCGGATCGTCCATCCGTCCGACTGGAAGCCGGCCGAGCCGCCGGAGGGCTGGTCCTTCCTGGCCGACCTCACCGGCGGGGGCGAGGTCGAGGCCCGGATCGGCGTGATCACCGACGTGCCCCAGATCCCGAACGCCAAGCTGGTCACCGAGTCGGCGATCACCGTCGTCCAGCTCAACCTGGGCGAGGTGCGGCGCGGCCCGAACCGGGAGATCGACGTCCCGGGCGCCGACGAGGCGTTCCGCGTCGACTACTCCTACCCCAATCCCCAGGCCCGCGCCGGGGCCGCGGCCGGTGCGCAGCTCAAGGCCGTCGACATCGGCCTGATCATCGGCGACCGCCAGTCGGCCGTCGTGCGGCTCACCGGGCTGCCGAGCAGGCTCACCCCGGCGCTGGTGGATCGGATAGTGCGCGGCATCGCGGTCAAGCCCTGACACCCTGGACGGCGGAGGCGAACGTGGATCTTGTGAGAGCGTGGACGGCGGCCATCCTGGTCTTCGTCGCCGGAAGCATCGCCACCGCCGGCATCGCCATCAGCGCGGCCGTCTCCGAGGACGATCTGGAGTCGGTCACGGGCATGCTCCTGTGGACGGCGTTCCCGACCTTCATCGTGTTCGCGCTGATGGCCCTCGCCGGCGCCGCGGCGCACCCCTCCCCGCAGCGGGACGACACCGGCCGGCACGCTCTGGCCATGCTGCTCGTGCCCGGCCTGGCGACGCTCCTCGGCATCGTGCTGGGCGTCGTCCAGGGCTCCCCCGCCCAGACCGCAGCGGCCAGTGCGGTCGCGGGCCTCCTGGGCGCGATACCGACCTGGTGGCTGCTCGCTCGCCGGCGCGCTCGCCGCTCCTCCACGGGCGCTTACACCGGCTACTGACCCTTCAAGAATCCGGAAGCCCAGCCGCCGGACGACACGGCGAGCGTGCCACCGCCGATGTCGTGCCGCCTTCCCCGCGAGGTCACTCGCGTATCCCGGCACCGTGCACGCGCACTCACCCGAACCTTCGGGCGGCGTCCACCGACCGCAGCGGAGTGATACTCACGTTCTTGCCGGTCTGCGGGGCCTCGACCATCTTGTTGTCGCCGTAGTAAATGGCGACATGGTGCGGTGTCGGCGTGCCGAAGAACAGCAGGTCTCCCGGCTGGAGCTGGTTCGTCGGAACGGGCGTGCCGCGCGGGTCGGCGATCTGGTTGCCGGTGTAGTGGCCGAGCGCGATCCGCCCTCTGGACGCCTGGTAGACGGCGTACAGGGTCAGGCCGCTGCAGTCGAAGCCGAAGTAGTTGCGGCCGTCATAGCCGCCCGGCGAGCAGCAGATCCCCCGCGTGGGCCCGCTGTAGTTGCCGCCGCCCCACGCGTAGGGGGTGCCGAGCCAGCACAGCGACCAGGCCACCACCGCGGCGCCGAAGCTCAGGTCCTCCGCCGGGGTCTTGCTCTCGTCCGTCGCGCAGTGGTTGACGACCGAGCCGCTGCCCGCGGACCCGAGGCCGCTCGGCGCCCCGTTGTAGGCGACCGGGTCCTCGTCGTCGACCAGCCGGATCTTGAACAGCCGGGTGACGCGCTGCCGGTCGCCGTTCGGGAAGACGTCGACGCGTTGCCCGTCGCGTTCGCAGCTGACCCGCGTGAGGCGGCCGAGACCGGTCTCCTCCTCACCGGCCTGCTCGTGGAAGAACGAGCACTCCGGAATGAACAGCTTCGCGACGGCCGTCGCCGTCCCCGACCGGCCGATGCCCTTCTTGCCGGTGCTGTCCGTGCACAGGTTGCGGCGGTTGCGGAGGTCCTCCCGCTCCTTGTCGGTCAGCTCGTCATCGTTCTTGAGCTGGCACCATTTCGTGGCGACCTGCACCATCGCCGTGTCACCGGCCATGCCGCTCAGCCGGGCCTTGGTGACGCGCACGTCGTTCTCGTCGGCGAACTTCGCCGCGGCCGCCTCGGGAGAGGCGCCCACCGCCCAGTAACCGGCTGCCGACGGGTCGATGCCGGTCAGCGCCAGGTTGACCGCCTGGTCCCGCAGGGGGGCGAGGGTGCCGAGCGCCGCCGCGTCCGCGCCGATCTGGGCCCGGTTGCGCATGTCGCCGGCCTGGGCGATCCGGCCGAACGCCAGGAAGCCCGCCGCCAGCACCACGGCCATGCCCATGACCAGGACGGACGTCGCGACCCCCGCGTCGCCGCCGTACCGGCCGGCGGACCTGATACGTCGCAGCATCTGCGCCCCACCGTCACGAGATCGAGAAGTTGCCCGAAATAGGATCGTAAAGATCACGGGAATCGCGCGACAGGGCCCTGAGACCCAATTGAACAATGGCGCCGTCAACCGTAGGCCCACGCGGAGGTCTGCAGCTCCGACGCGATGCGTTTCCGATGCAGCACTGCCGCGAGACCGCCGCCGAGCGCGGCCTGCGCTGTCCAGACGAGCAATCCCGCAACGTCACCGATGCTGAATCCGGGGTCGCCGCCGAGCACGGCGAGCGCGACCATTAACGTCAGGAACAGCGTGTATGCCACCGCACCGGCGATCGCCCCCGCACCGGCGACCCGGCCTTTGCCGCCCGTCCGGACGCTCAGCCGTCCCGCGACATAACCGCCCGTCGCCCGCACGATCGTTCCGAGAACCCACGAGAACGCGGTGGCTGCCGCACCCGGCTCGGTTTCCGGGTCCTGGACGAACCCGAAGACGGCGACCAGCAGGACGGTGCCCAGAAAGATCACCGCGACCCCGGCGAGAATCGCTTTCCGCGGAATCACGAACCGGCCCCGGAAATCCTCGCGGACGTGATGACCCGCTGCGCGCCCGCCTGGTCGTAGGCGGACTGCAGCCCGCCGTAGCGAATGTCGTACTGGGGCCCGGCGGCCGTTCCGATGACGACGTCGAGCTGCCTGGCGGAGACGCTCGGGTAGACCGTCTCCATCACCGCGGCCTCGGCCGCTCCTTCGATCTCGACCATGCGCGTGGTGACCTGGGCGTCGGGCGAGTCGGCCTTGATCCTGCCCTCGATGAGCCCGGTCCGGACGCTCACGTTGGCGAGATCGCGTCCGCCCTGGAACACCTGAACGCCGGGGGGCGGGACGCTCTGTCCCGGGTTCTCCGTCGCCCCTCCGGCGGACATCTCCAGCACGACCCCGTCCTGGCTCGGCTCGATGCGCGCCATGCCGTCGGGCGGGACGAACGACAGGGTCTCGACGGTCACCGCCCCCGCCCGGCTCGGCCCCTGCGAGGCGGGAGTCCCGCCTCCGGCCCCCTCCGCGTCCAGCTTGCCGTCTCCCCCGCAGCCCGCGGCCATCAGAGATGCCGCCAGGAGGACCGGGACGAGCGTCGACCGGACCCTGGACACGGCGATGGAAGTCATCTCAGCCTCTCGGTCAGCCTCGGGGACATTTCGCGAGCGTCTGCCAGCCCAGCCGGGGCGCCTGATTGTCGCGATACCTTCCGGAGCGGTATTTCGCCCAGGTCTTCTCATCGGTCATGCCGACGCCGAACCCTTTGCGCTTGAATCCGGTCTCGTCGTTCGCCCCTGAGCCCTCGATGGTGTTGCCGCTCGTGTCGTACTCGAACTGCGCGATCTGGCCATGCGCTGCGAACGTCCGGCCGTACTGGTCAAAGGCGTTGCGGAGGTTCTCCGGACTCTGCGGCCTCGGCACCGCCACCATCCCGCCGACCGTCATGTAGAGGCGGTCGGAAGGCCGCCCGGTTCTGCGGCTGGGTGAGGTCCAGGCTGTACAGGGTGCTGGTCTTGTGACCGTCCACTTCCTTGTCCTTCACCTTTCCGCCCTGGTTCGCCTTCCGGTTGGCTCCCAGCGTCCCGGACATCCCGGCCTTCCATTCCCTGTCGAGCTGGATCGTGAAGCGCACCGGATCGCCGTTCCGATCGAAGATCACCGTCTGTGTCCCGGCGATGCCCGCACCGCCCTCCGCGGCGAGCTTGGGCCCGCCCTCCCACTCGCGGGGGAGCATCCGCTTGAGATCGACGCAGCCCTGGATCCTCCCGTTGGCGTCAAGCGTGAACTTCTGGTTGAAGATCCGCATACCGTTGTTCCGGGGCCCGTCGACCAGTCACCGAGAACGTCGCAGATGCGTCACCCGTCACGGGTCGTGAATTCGATGACCGGGGAGTAGACCGTGTAGCGCCGGCCGACGTCGTAGCGCGCGTCCTCCCTGATCTCCACGGCCGTGCACATCACCACCGGTCAGCCGCGCGTGGGCCACATCCGGACGAGCCCCACCAGGCTGCCGACCCAGGCGACGATGAACGCCGCCGCGATGAGGAACGCCAGTGCCTCCTGCACAACCGACTCCTTCCACACGCGGTCGTGACCTCCGCGGCAAGGGCTGGGACCACGACGGGACCACCGTATTCCAGGCCGCCCGCACGGTCCCGGCGGATCCGGGCCGCGGCGCTCGGCACGGACGATCGATCATCGGCGGTCCCTCCGCCATTGGCCATGTTCCCGGGTGTGGGCACCGCCCGTTTCCTCCCGCCGGGACAGCGCTGTGGAAAGGGCCAGCCCGAGGATGACGCCGAGCACCGCCTCGATCAGGTGGAGGGTCAGGCCCACCGGCGTGCCGGACCACGGGACGCCGATGAAGGCCGCGGCGAGGGCGCCGAGTACGGGGGCGGGAAGCGCGGCGAGGGCGCGCCCGAATCCAGTGACCCGGTCCCGGACATAGCTCCCCGCGGCGACGGCCATGAGGACGCAGGACAGCAGCCAGGGCAGATGGACCCGCAGGACCTGGGCGTACTCGTCCACCGGGCCGCCCTCCCCGGCCGCCGGCGCCAGCGCCTTGAGTGCGAGCAGGGCCATGACGGCGAGGATGCCCGACGTCAGCCAGGCGGAGAACACAGCGCGCATGGCCCGCACGGTAGGTTCTGCGTCCGGAATAACCCAGGGTCCCCGGGCCCCGGCCGACCCGTATTCTCAGCAGGCGAGATGTGGGACTTCTGGGCCTTGGGACCTAATTCGGACGTCACTTGCCGTGTCCCGCGAGCCCTGGCTAACGTCGTCGGCATGACTTCGGCGGAAACGGACGATGCCGCAATCCCCGGCCGCCGGGTCGGCCCGTACCGGCTGGTGCGCGAACTGGGCCGCGGCGGAATGGGGACGGTCCATCTCGCCGAGGCCCCGGACGGCCGCCGGGTGGCCATCAAGATCATTAACCGGGAGATGACGGGCACCGCGGATTTCCGTGAGCGCTTTCGCCGGGAAGTGACCGCGGCGCGCCAGGTCCGCCCGTTCTGCACCGCTCCCGTCCTCGACGCGAAGCTGGACGGCGAGCCGTTCTACGTGGTGACGGAGTACATCCAGGGCCCCACCCTCGAACGGGTCGTCCACTCCCACGGCCCCCTCGGTGGATCGGATCTGGACGGGCTGGCCGTCGGTGTGGCCACCGCACTCGCCGCCATCCACAGCGCGGGCGTCGTCCACCGCGACCTCAAGCCGGAGAACATCCTGCTGTCCCCGTTCGGCCCGCGCGTCATCGATTTCGGGATCGCGCGGAGACTGGGCACCGACCACCGCCTCACCCGCGCCGGCCAGAGCATGGGCACGCCCGCCTTCATGGCGCCCGAAGGGCTGATCGACGCACCGATCACGGCCGCGGCGGACGTGTTCTCCTGGGGCAGCGTCATGGCCTACGCGGGAACCGGCAGGCTCCCGTTCCACGGCGAGAACGTCGGCGAGGTGCTCTACAAGACCGTCTATGGCGAACCGCGCCTGGACGGGCTGAAGTCGCCCCTGCGCGATCTCGTCGTCCGGGCCCTGGCGAAGGACCCGGCGTCGCGCCCCACTTCGGCGCAACTGCTGCAGGAGCTGACCGGCCAGAGCGACACCGAGCGAGCGGCGCGGTCCGTGGGAATGGTCGGCCCGACGGTCCCGGAACTCCCGGCCGGCACATCCCTTCCCCCCGCGTCGGACGGCCGCACCCGCTATTTCTCGGACAGGCGCACATTCCGCCACCGAGTGGCCCTCGTCCTCGGGGTCATCGCGGCGCTCGCCATCGCGGGCGGCCTGGTCGTCCTCCTCCGGCCGGACCAGGGCGGCGGCAGTTCCGGGGCCCTGCTGAAAGACGACTTCTCCGACCCGGAATCGGGTTGGCGGACCGGCCGGGCGAACATGGAGTACGAAGAGTACAAGGACGGGGTCTTCGCGATATCCCAATACGGCACGGGCTTTTACCAGTTGCAGCAGGCCCCCGTGCAGGATCCGCCCAAGAACGTGAAGGTCGCGGTCACGGTACGTATTCAGTCGGCGAATCCCGAGGATGAGGCGGGCGTCTACTGCCGGAATTCCGGCGAGGCGCAGTATGCCGTGCTGATGAAGCGCAACGGTCAAGCCAGGATCAGGAAGGGCGGCCCCATCTCGGGCAGCGAGCTGGCCACGTCGGCACTGCCGTCCACCGGTGACGCCCTGGCCGGAGCACAGGTCGGCGCGATCTGCGTCGACACTGGAGAAGGCGTCACGATCAAGGCTCTGGTCGACGGGAGAGAGGTCGCCCAAGCCACCGACACGATCGGCCACTTGACCGGCGGAACGGCCGGAATCATCGCGGGGCGGGAAGGACGCCTGGCAACCGACCCGGGCACCCTGGTGACCTTCGATGATTTCAGCCTCGACCCGGCCTGACCTTCGCGTCCTCGCCGCCGCTTCCCCTGCCCGCCCACAGTCCGCGGACCACGACTGCCGCCGCACCGGCCAGCAGGAGGTTCCGCACCGCGACGACCCCCAAGGCGATCGGATCGCCGTCCCGGACCGCGCCCCACGCCACTGGGAACTCCAGATGGGTCAATCCGGCCGCGACCAGCACCAGCAGCGCCACCGGCCCCTGCCGGGCGCCCCGATGCACAAGGCAGACCGCGGTCACGCCGATGACCCAGATCATGTACTGGGGGGACAGGACGCGGCTGGTGATCACCACGAGCAACGTCGCGGCGAGTGCCACCTCGGCGCCGAAGGCCGGATCCCACGCGGCAGGACGACGACGCCATGCGATGCCGCCGACCAGCGCCAGCCCGGCCGCGGTCAGAACCATGCTCAGCCGTCCGGCCACCTGGACGCCCGGGCCCAGCAGTTCCCAGGACCCGTACCTGTACTCGACCGATCCCGGCCAGCCGAAATGCCGCGCGACGTGAAACGGCATGGCCGCCACGGCCTCGATCTCGATCCCCCGGCCCCCCTGCCCGCCGACGAAGGACCACGGATCGTCCATGAGCAGGGACACCAGGCCCGCGATCCCAGCGCCCGTCAGGACGGACGCCGTCACCGCACGGACGGACGCCCTGCCGCGCGGGAGCGACAGCAGCAGGACGGCGGGCCACGCCTTGATCAACGTCCCGGCGGCGACCAGGGCGCCGAACGCCCGGGAGCGCGACATCACCAGCAGGGCGCACACCGCGACCGCCGTCACCAGCAGGTCGATGCGGAGGTAGGAGACCGGGCCGAGGAGAAGGAGCCCGGCGACCCAGCACCAGGCGCCCGCGGCCTGCCCGGAGAAGCGGAGCAGGAGCCGGAGCACCAGCAGGTCGAGCAGGAGCGCGGCGAGCATGAACCAGAGTCCGTAAACGGTCCCCGGCAGATGCGGCGGGACGATCATCAGTGCCGCCAGCGGCGGATACTGCCACCGGTCGTCGCCGCTCGGGAACCGCCCCGTGACGATCTGCTCCGCCCATTCCCGGTACAGCCCGGTGTCGCCGATGATCGCTTCGATGGGATACCCGGGAAGCAGCAGGATCGCGAACATGAGAACGCGCGTGAGCGCCCAGACGGCCGTGACCTCGCGCCGGGTCGCTCCGCCGATCCGGGTCAGCGCCTGACGAAGACGGTCGCCTGACGATCGCGGTAGATCTGCCGCCACGCCCGGTCCGTGGCGACCAGCTGGGTGAGCGGCGCGCCCGTCTCCCACATCACTACCTGAACCCGGTACCGGTCGAGCATTCCCCGCCACTCTGGACCTCCGTTGCGAACCTTCATGTACTCCCTGGTGAAGGCCACCGGATACATGTCATAGCGATCGTCCATGAATACTTTCTGGCGCGGCCAGTAGGCGTGGATCACGTAGGCGTTCCAGGTGTGCGTCGTGAAGAGCCGCTGTCCCAGAAGACCTTTCTGCTCGATCACCCGCATGGCCCGGACGGGATATTCGTCGAAGGCGAAGACCGGCCTCGACAAGATCGTTCCCGATACCAGCGCCACGGTCGCCGTCATCACCACGATGACGCCCAGGTCGGCCGGCGAGCGCCGTTCCCGGCCCTTCTCGGGCGTCGCGAGCAGGCGTGCCGCGATCGGCAGGCCGACGAGCGAGGCGATGGCGAGATTGCGCAGCGCCCAGAAGCCGAGCAGCAGGAAGGCCACGGCCACGACCAGGTCGCGGCGGGAGGCCCTGCGGGGCGCCCGCGCCAGCACCGCTGCGAACACCGCGATCCAGACGGCGAAAGTGACACCGAGCGTGGACCGGAAGTCCGGTGACTGCCATTCCTGGACGTGCCGGAGAACCTCGCCCTTCGACAGCAGGGTCAGCGGGAAAAGCAGCAGCCGATACCCGTAGGGGTTGATGAGACACGCCGCGAAGCCCAGTGCCGCGGCCCAGACCAGTCGGCGTTCCCTTCCCTGCCACAGCGCCGCTCCATCGAGCCGGCGCCCGGCCAGATGCAGCGCGATGTAGAGGAATCCGAGCGCGAAGGACCCGTGCACGTTCGCCCAGAGGCACATCAATACCGGAACGGTCGCCAGCGGACGCCGACCCGCCCGGGAGTCCGGAACCTCGACGATCCACAGCAGGACCAGGAATGCCAGGACGCCGAAGAGCAGCGGACGCTCGACCCAGAAATGCAACGACACCGCGAGGGCCGGCAGCACGATGTGAACGGTCCGCCCGCCGTTCCGCAACCGATCGGCCAGCCGGAACGCCAGGAACGCGATGGCCGCGCCGACGATGCCGTTCATCACCAGGATGCCCTTCGGGCCCGTGAACTCGTCCAAGACCGCATAGAGCGACTCGGCCAGCCACGACTGGGCGATCCACGGCATACCGGGTGCGGTGTAGGAGTACATATCCTCCCTGGGTATTCCGTGGCCCAGGATCCAGTGTCCTGTCCGCAGATGGGTGAGAAAGGAATTGTCGTCGAGCGGGTCCAGCCCGCTGCAGAAACCCAGCGCCGCCCAGATCACCGACGAGCGGGTGGCCGCGGACGGCATCCGCACACGTGAACGGCGTGAACCCCGGCCGGCGTCGCGCACGTCGTGCTTCGCATCCTCCACGGCGGTCATGGCGGCTACCTGATCGTGAGGCCCTTGACCACGGCGTCGGCACCCCTTTCCCACGGGACCTGCATTTCGAGGTTCGCCGCATTTGCCTGCGGGTTGTACGCCTCCCAGAGAACGACGCTCTCGCCGGGCCCGACCGTCTTCTTCGCGCCGCCGGCATCGACCCGGCTGCACACGCACGGGCCGCCTTCAAGGCTCATCGGGTTGTACCGGACCTGATTGGCGGAATCGAAGAGCATTACGCCGCCGGTGGTGCCCAGCCTCATCGGCTGGGGGTCGGCCCCGTGCACGTAGGCGGACTTCTCGAGTTTCTGCCCGAAGTCCGGGGTCCCCTGCCCGGTGTTGCGCAGTGTCCAGACCAGGATCGTCAGTCCCGAAGAGTCGCGATGCAGGCTGTTCACCTCGACCTTGAGCCCCTGCGCCGCGGCCGCCTGGAACGTCCCGGAGCCCAGCACGGTCGAGGAGCCGCGCTTGTAGGGTTCGCCGTTCACGGGCGGCGGGGCCGGCGCGGGCGGGCGGGCGAACGTCACGCTGACCCGCCGGTTCTTGCGGCGCCCCTCCTCGGTCTCATTGGTAGCGACCGGCTCCCTCGAGCCGTGCCCCTCGGCTTTGTAGGACACGTCCTTCCGGGTCACCAGGCTCCTCAGCCGGTCGGCGACGGCCTTCGCGCGCCGCTCCGACAGCGGCTCGTTGATCGCGTCGTTCCCGGTCTTGTCCGCATGGCCGTCGACCTGGACCGTCTTCCCCTTCGACGCCTCGATCTGCTTGGCAACCTGCTGCAGGAGGCGTTCGGCGCGCGGGGTCAGATCGGCCTTGTCGATGGCGAAGAGAACGTCGGCGGACAACCGCACCGACCGGTCGTTCGGGTCGTCGTCCACCGTCTGCTCGGTCCCCTCGGTGAGGGTCCGCACACCGACGACCCTGGGCTGCTCCAACTGGAGCCGGGCCGGATCGAGCTGGTTCTCGAGAGGCTTCACCGGGTCACCGGTGATCGGGACGTCCTGGAAAGGCACGGCGAGCGGAAACACGATCGTGGCCTTCTGCACGCCGGCGGGCGGCGTGGGGAAGGTCGCGTAGACATCGATGTGGCCGCCGGGCTGCACGGGATTGTTGAAGAGCCTGGTGCACAGGCAGTTGTCCAGATCCTCGGTCTTCTTCTGCAGGGGGTAGTGCAGTTTTTCGCTCTTCGCGTCGAGCAGGCCGATCCCGCTGGCGGCGAGCGGGTCACCCAGTCCGGGGTCGGTCGCGTCACCCGGTTCCCCGAGGCTCTCCGCCAGGTCGATCGGGTGCTCACCGTCGTTGACGATCTTGAAGCGCGCGGTGACCGTGTCGGCCGCGGTCCGGCTCAACGCGAGCAGATCGACGTGCGCCGGAGCGTCCTTGTGGTTCATCGGTACCGACATGATCGGCCGGAGTTCGCCACCCTGCGCGGTATTCGCCGATTTCGACGGCGTCCCTCCGGATTTCGGCTTATCGTCACCGGCACATCCGGAGAGGGCGAGTATGAGGGCGAGGGGCCCCACCGCATAACGGACGGCGCGCCTTCTCACAGTCATGCGATGCATCATGATTCTTCTCCCAGGACGTGGACAGCCGTCAGCGCCCGATGGGGGAACCGCATTAGATCCGGTTCCCCCATCGGGCGCTGACGGAGCACTTCAAGCCGGCCCGGCCCCGCGGACTCGTCCGGAATCAGCTGGAGCCGCCCCCGCCGGGGTTGAACAGCTTGGTGATCGCGTTGGAGACCGAGGTCCGCACCGAGCCGTTGATCAGGCTGTAGAGAATACCGACGACCAGCGCGGCGACCACGATCAGAGCGCCGTACTCCAGCGCGCTGACACCGCGGTCGCTTCGCTCCTTGAGCCGCTCGGCGCGGTCCTGGACGAAGGTCTGGAGAGTGACGTAGAGAGGGATCAACGAGTTCATCTGGCGCCTCCCGGCTGTTTCTGTCTCGCCCTGGCACAGACAACAGTAGGGATTTCAGAACACTCTCCCCAGGGCCCAGCGGCCCAATCGGCGCCGCCCATAGGACCCAAGAACGATGGGGTCCACGGACCCAATGGGACGGGTCCATTTCGGCCGTGCCGCCGGAGCACGGGGAGGCCCGCATCATCCGTCGCCCTCCTCCGACGTTCCTATCCATTGGGCGATCGCCGCGGCCCGCGAGGTGACGCCGAGCTTGGCATAAATGCGGTTCACATGGTTCTTGACGGTCTTCTCGGCAAGGAACAACTGCTGGGCGATCTGGCCGTTGGAACGTCCTCGCGCGATGAGAGCCATGACATCGGCCTCGCGTGCGGACAGCCCGAAATCGCCGTCCCTCCTCGTCGCCGGGACGTACCGGTCGCGCCCGGCCGGCTTCTCCCGGACCGCCCGGGGGCCGTCGTCACCGCCAGATTCCGGCGCGCTCCGAGATTCGCGGGGCTCCCGGGGATCGCGGGCCCCCTCCGGATCACGGGCGCTCTGCGAGTCGCCGCGGACCGCGCCGACCAGCGCCGAGACCGCGGCCGGGGAAAGCGGGTTCGAGCCGTCCACCACGCCGTGGACCGCGGCCGTCAGTTCCTCCGGCGTGAACGTACCGTGGACCAGGTAACCGACGGCACCCTTCCCGATGGCCGCCCTGACCACCTTCGGGTCGTCGGTGTAGGTGAGCATGATGACCCGCGTCTTGGCGCTGAGCACCTCCGCCGCGGCCACCCCGTCCAGCAGGGGCATCTGCACGTCCAGCAGGACCAGGTCCGGATTCAGCCGGTCGACGAGTTCGATGGCCGTGCGCCCGTCGCCCGCCTCGCCGACGACCTCGGCGCCGGACGCCTCCACCAGCGAGACCAGACCCGAGCGGACCACGACGTTGTCGTCGACCACCACCACGCGCGGTGCGACCATGTCAGCTCACCTCCGCGAGCGGTACGTCGCCGGACACGTCCGCGGGGAGCCGGACGGAGACCGTGGTGCCGTCCCCCGGCCGGGACGAGATCGTCACCGTGCCGCCCACGCGCTGGGCGCGTTCGTGCAGGCCGATCAGACCGTAGTGCCCCTCCCGCGCCAGGTCCGTCAGCTGCCGGGGCCGGAAGCCCCCGCCGTCGTCGGCGATGGTCAGTACCAGGTCGTTCTCTTCCTTCACGAGCCTCACCTTCACCGCATTCGCCTTGGCGTGCCGCTCGACGTTGGTCAGGACCTCGCGGAGGATCGCCACCGCCTCGTGGCGCATCCGCAGCTCCGGCTCGACCCGGGCGTCGAGGTCGCAGGTCACGGCGATCCCGGTCCCCTCCGCCCATCGGTCCGCGACCTCCCGCAGGGCCTCGTGCAGAGAGCGCGTGACGGCGTCGTCCCGCAGCTCCGTGAGCAGGTCGCGCGCCTCGTGGGAGGCGACCGCCGCGGCGATCGCGATCTGCTCCGCCTCCAGCGCGGCGCGCTTCGCGTCCCGGGACGCCCACAGCGGCAGCGCGGACGCCGCGAGCGCGATCCCCCGGAGCGTCTTCGCCAGCGAGTCGTGCATCTCCCGGGCGAGCCGGGCCCTCTCCTGCGCCGCCGCCGCGAGGACCTGCGCCTGGCGGAGCGCCGCCTCCTTGGCCGCGTAGTCGTCCAGCAGACGGCGCAGCGCGACCCCCGCGAATCCCGCGAGCGGGTAGTAGAGCGGCTGGCCCAGCAGCACCTGGAAGGTGATCTCTCCCGCCCGGGGCGCGGACAGCGCGTAGGTGAGGTAGTAGACGAGAATCTGCAGGCCCGCCACGGCCAGCATCCCCTGCCACCGGTAGAGGAGCCCGGCGATGGTGGCGGTCGCGACGGTGGACAGGAAGTACGGGCCCGCGATGCCGCCCACGCTCAGCACCGCGAAGGATAGGAACATGTCGAGCGTGTAGAGGGACGGGTGGGCGGCGACGCGCGGAGCCACGACCCGCCATTTCCGCGCCGTTCCCCAGGACAGCAGCACCATCGAGAACATGAGCGCGAACACGCCGGCCGTCAGGTGCTCGCGCGGCAGCAGCAGCATGCTGAGCGCCGTGATCAGCATCCGGATCTCCATGAGCATCCGGAAGGCCGCCCCGACGCGCTCCGGGAAGACCGCCGCGCCCTTACCCGCCGAGGATTCCACCGGCACCACCCAGGTCCGACCCGATGAAAAGGGCGCCGAGCACGACCAGCATCAGCGCCGGGAGCGTCATCGACATCGTGATCGCGGTGATCTTCGGCGTCGTCCGCTGCGCCTTGCGCTTGGCCCACTGGGCGGCCTCGCGCCGCATGTCGCCGCCGATGTCGACCAGCGCCGTCCCGAGCGGCGCGCCGAGTTCCTCCGCCTGCAGGATCGCCGTGACGAACAGGTTCACCGCCTCGGAGCTGTTGCGGTCGCGCAGATCCTCGAACGCCTCCCGCCGCGGTGTGCCGAGTTCCATCTGCCGCAGCGCCACCATGAACTCCTCCGCCAGCGGGCCCGGCATGCTCTCGGCGACGCGCGCCAGCGCCAGGCGGAAGCTCAGCCCGGCGCTGACCGTCACCGCCAGCACGTCCAGGAAATCCGGCATCGACCGCTGGATGGCCTCCTGCCGGGCCACCCGCTTGCTGTAGAGGATCAGCTCGGTCTGCAGGGAGCCGAGGAGGGTGAGGATCCCGTACAGGGCCTGGCCGTTGGCGATGAGCCCCAGGGCGAGCAACCCGAACAGCACCGTGTAGCCCGCGGTCCGGCGGGCGTAGGTCTCCACCGTCATCCCGCCGGGACGGCCCGCCGCGTCGATCCGCTTGCGGATCTTCGTCCGCCACGGGCCGAGAAGCTCCATCGCCATCCGGGCGAACGGGCTGCCCAGGAGGTCGGCGATGGCGTCCAGGACGAACTTCTCCTCCTTTTCCGGCTTCTTGGCCAGCGGCACCGCGGAGGTGGCGACCCGCTCCCCGGCGGTGAGCTGGGCCAGCCCGACGACGCCCAGGAGAACGCACAGGGCCCCACCGGCTCCCATGGCGTAGACGACCACGCTCACCTCACACGTCGATCCGGGTCATCCTGCGGATGATCAACAGGCTGGCGATGAACAGGCCCCCGGCGACGGCGAGGATGAGCTGGCCCGCCGGCTTGCCGCTCATCACGCGCAGCGCGCCCGGCATGATCACGTTGACCATCGCCAGCCCCGCGATGCCGAGCAGGCCGATCGCCCAGTTGGTGACGACGGCCTCGCCCATGATCGTCTTGACCTCGCGGCGGATCTCCTTGCGCTCCTCCAGCGTCGTCGCGATCGTGCGCAGCGCGGTGACCAGCGAGCCGCCCGCCCTCGCGGAGACCACCAGCGTGCTGATCAGCACGCCCAGCTCCCGGGACGGCAGCCGCTCGCCGAGGTCGCGGAGCGCGTCGTCCACCGGCTGGCCGAGGCGCAGCGCGTCCGCGGTGCGGCGCAGTTCCTCCCCGGCCGGGTCCGCCAGCTCGTCCGCCGCGATCTCGATGGCGGTGCGCATGACGAGGCCGGCATGGGTGGCGTTGGACAGGACACGGGCGAGTTCGGGCAGCTGGGCGATGAACTCCTCCCGGCGCCGCTCCTCCCTGCGCCGGACGTAGTGCAGGAACGCGAAGCCGACTCCGACCGCGGCGGCGATCCCGAAGACGGGGGCCATCCACCGCCCGATCAGGAAGATCGCCACGACGGCGGTCACCGTCATCATCGCGAGGAACGTCGACACCCGGATCCGCATCCCCGACGCCGCGAGCCGCCGGGCGAGCGTCCTGCCCGCGGAGGTGCGGCGGATCGCGACGTCCAAGCGCCACATCAGGCCGGTCATCTCCTGGTCGGAGACCAGCGCGGAGCGGGCGACCAGGCGGTTGCGCTGCGCCCAGCCGGTCACCAGGTCGCCGACGCCCCAGACGGCCAGCGCCAGGGTCGCCACCAGGATCAGCAGGATCACCGGCAGTGGCAGGCTCACGGCGGACACCCCCTCATCTCCTCACCGGTGCGGTTCATCGGCCCCCCTGCGGTCCGTGGCCGTTCGTCCCGCCGCCCACCGGGGGGCCGCCGGGTCCGCGGGCGCCGGTGGAGAACACCGGCGGGACGGTCTCGCCCGCGTGGAACAGCCGGGTGAGCAGCGCCTCCGGCAGCTGCATCGGCCGGAACGCGCCGCGGACCTCGCGGTCCGGGCCGATCGGATCGAACTCGAACCGCACGGCGGGCCGGAGCGCGGACGCGTCGCGCCGGGCCGGGTCCACCACCGCCACCTCGGTGATCCGGCGGGACCCGTCCGGGCCGCGGCTCAGCTGGACGACCGCGTCGACGGCGCTGGCGATCTGGTCGCGGATCGCCTCGAACGGCAGCTTGACGTCGCTCATGCTGGCCAGCGTCTGGAGGCGGTGCACGGTGTCCTCGGTCGAATTGGCGTGCACCGTCACCAGCGAACCGTCATGGCCGGTGTTCATCGCCTGGAGCATGTCGAGCGTCTCGCCGCCGCGTACCTCACCGACGATGATCCGGTCCGGGCGCATGCGCAGCGCGTTGCGGACCAGGTCGCGGATCGTGATCGCGCCCTTGCCCTCGATGTTGGCCGGACGCGACTCCAGCGGGATGACATGTTCCTGTCTCAGCTGGAGCTCGGCGGAGTCCTCGATCGTGATGATGCGCTCGTGCTCCGGGACGAACGCCGACAGCGCGTTCAGCATCGTCGTCTTCCCCGTGCCGGTACCGCCCGAGATGACCAGATTCAAGCGGGCCCGGACGAACGCGGCCAGCAGCATGCCGGTGGCAGGGTCCATCGACCCCATGCCGACGAGTTCCTCGACGGAGTACGACCGGGGGAAACGCCGGATCGTCAGGATCGGCCCGACCAGCGACAGCGGCGGCACGATCACGTTGACCCGCTCGCCGGTGGGCAGGCGCGCGTCCACCATCGGGCTCGACTCGTCCACGCGCCGGTTGACCTGCGCGACGATCCGGTCGATGGTCTGGTAGAGCTGCTCCTCGCTGGCGAACCCGTTGTCCAGCCGGTACACCCGCCCGGCCCGCTCCACGAAGATCGAGTCGGGACCGTTCACCATGATCTCGGTGACGCTCGGGTCGGCGAGCAGCGGTTCCAGCACGCCGAGGCCGAGCGCCTCGTCCACCACCCGGCGGATCAGGTTGGCGCGCTCCCCGGCGGCGAGGACGGGGCCCTCCCGCGTCACCAGCAGCCCGACGACCTTCTCCAGCCGGGCCCGCCGCTGCGTCATCGTCAGCCGCGCCAGCTCGTCGAGGTTGATCTCCTCCAGCAGCCGCTGCCGCCAATGCTGGACGGTGCTCTTGCTGGTCCGGTCGCCGGCCGACCGGTCGTCTTCGAGGCGATCCTTGAGTGCCATCGCTCACCCCAGCGGCATGGTGACGGTGCGCTTCACGGTGTAGTCCAAGGGCACGCCCTTGAAGATGATCGGCAGCTTCGCCTCCACCCGGCAGTAGACGGCGTCCTCGCCGTCCACCGTGGTGGCTCCGCCCTCGATCCTGTAGTCGTTCAGCCACGCGGGCCGGACGCTCCTCGCGTACTCGACGCACAGCCGCGGGTCGTAGCGCTGACTGGCCTCCCGTGCCCCGGTCCGGGCGATGTTCTCCACGCGGGACACCGTCGTGAACGAGATGTACGCCTGGAAGGAGAGGAAGATCACGAAGAACGCGATGGGCACCGAGCCCGCGAACTCCAATGCCACGGCACCCCTGTCGCCCCGGCGCCGGGACCGGCGCGCCGCCATGCCCCTCACCCCTCCCCCTCGTCGACGATCTTCGTCCGGGTCTCGATCCCCCAAGAGCTGCGCAGCCCCGGGATGAGGATCGGGGTGTCGATCGTGACGACGGCGTAGCCGTCCACGACGTTGATGGTGAGGTGCTCGCGGTCCTTCCAGTCGCCCTTGACGCGTTCGACCGCGCGGCGCCGGACCTCCTCGCGGTTGGCCCTGGCCTGCTCGGTGTTGCCCTTGTCGTAGCCGAGCACCGCCACCGCGCGGGCCGCCTCGTTCGCCGCGTGGCTGGAGTAGGTGGAGGTCAGCCCGATCAGGACGACCTGCCACACCAGGAGGAAGACGAGCACGATGAGCGGGAGGATCCCGGCGAACTCCACCGCCACCGCGCCCGCATCGCCCTGCTTCCGCCGGGACGGCGGGACGGTCTCCTGCTCCGGCGCGGCGCCGAGCAGGCCGAGGTCGGCGGCGGCCCGGCCGACCGCCTTGCGGAAGTCGGCGTTCTTCACCGCCCCCGGGGAGCCGGTGTTCGCGGCCTCCTCCAGCGCCCGGAACACCGCCGGCACCGTGACGCCGCGCAGCGGGGAGCCGACCATCTTGCGCGCCAGGTCGGGCTGGATCTCGTTGCGCCGGTCCTGCCGGGTGAGCAGGACGCTCACGTCCTCCTCCCGGCGGATCGCGAGCCGCGCGAACATACGCGCCAGCCGCCGCGCGGACCGCAGCGCCGGCACGTCCGGGGTCGTGACGATGACGGCCTCGTCCGCCAGCTCCACGGCCATCGCGTTGGCGTCGGCGATGTGCGTCCCGCCGTCGACGATCACCACGTCGTACCGGGACCGGACGACGGTGAGGATCTGCCGGACGGCCCGCGCCGAGACCTCCTCCGCGTCCTCGCCCTGCCCCGGCGCCAGCAGCAGGTGCGGCCCCGACGGGTGCACGAACAGGGCCTCGGCGACCACGGCCCCGTCCAGGTCGCCGGCCGCCGCGGCGAGGTCGGCGATGCTGTGCCGGTGCTGGACGTCCAGGTAGCCCGGGATGTCGCCGTTCTGCAGGTCCATGTCGACCAGGCAGACCGTCCGGCCCGCGGACGACGCCGCGATCGCGAGGTGGATCGCCAGCGTGGTGGTGCCGACGCCGCCCTTGGCGCCGCACAGCGTCACCAGCCGGGCCAGCCGGCCCGGGTGCCCCGGCGCCTCGACGGAGGTGAAGTGGCGCCGCATGGTCCGCGACCACTCCGACGCCTGCTGGACGCGGTTCTGCAGCTCCGACAGCGTCGGCTCGTTCGAGATGACCCCGCGGGCGCCGGCCGCCATCGCCGCCGACAGCGTCTCCGCGGTCGCCTCGTCGGCGATCAGGATGACGGCGAGCTGCGGGCGGCGGACCACCAGCTCGCGGATCAGGTCGAGCGCGGGCAGCGGCCCGAGCGCCTGGTGCACGAGCACCACGTCCAGCTGCGGCAGGGTCGCGACCGTGCCCGCCACATGGTTGGACGACGTCTCCACCGCGACGACCTTGATGTCGGGCAGTTCGCGGAACTGGCCGGTCAGCGAGGCGGCGAGGTCGCGGTCCTCGATGCCGAGCAGGATCTGGATGCTCATCACCGGATCACCTCGCCGGGACCGTCTCGCAGACGGGCGGGAGCTTGACGCCGTCGACGCCCGCCCCCGACCCGCCGATGAGCGCGAGCCTGATCTTGTTGGCGAAGCTCTCCTCGCGGGTGAGCTTCAGGCTGTCCGCCGCGTTGAGCGCGAAGGTGATCGGCACCTGCGACTCGGTCACCGAGGAGTTCCGCTCGTCCTTGACCTCGGTCTCCTGGCCGATCTGGATGACCCGGGCCGCGCTGACGATCCGCGCCGCGCAGGACTGCTGCCGCTCGCCCTGCTGCCGCTGGTACGTGGCGTAGATGTCGACGGTCATGCCCTCGTGGACCTTGCCCGCCACGCCCGTCTCCGCGTCGACCATGATGGCGATCTCGCGTTGGCCGGGCTCCAGGGAGGGGCCGGGGACGAGCATGCCCGTCTGGAGATGGGAGCCCGCCGGGAGGTCGGCCGCGGCGACCTTGCCCTCCAGCTGGGCGATGTCGGTCACCATCGTGTCCGGGGACCACTTCTGCGGCACCCGGATACGTTCGAGGTCGTCCGCGGTGATCGGGGTGAACGCCTTGATCGGCCGGTTGAGCTTGAGCACGTCGGTCTTCACGCCCACCTCGGCCCGGACGGAGCCGACGTATCCGATGATGCTGACGAAGACGGCAACGGCGCCGAGCGCAGCCAGGATCATCAGCAGAACTCCACGTCGCTGGCGCGGGTTCATGGGACTCCGTTTCTCAGTCGGGGGGTCGGAGGGTCGGGAGCTTCAGCGAGGTTGGCGCGGGCGGAAGCCGACGGTGCCGGCGCGCGGCCAGTCGTCGTCCGGCGCCGTGCGCCTGGGAGGTCCGGCCGGCGGCTCCGCGCCACCGTTGAGGATGTGCCCGATGGACGACGTGCCCTCGGACGGCGGCGGCTCGGACGGCGGCGGCTCCGCGGCGTCAGTCTCGGCATCGGCGGGTTCGGGGGCATCGGCGGGTTCGGCGGCCGGAACCGCCGCATCGGCCGGGCGGGCATCGGGCGGGGCGGCCTTGCCCCAGGAGCTCGGCGGGTTCTGCACGCGCGTCCGGTCGTCCCGCCGGCCGGAGCCGTCGCCCTCAGCGCCGTGGGGAGGCCCGACGGGCGCCGCGAGGACCGGTTCCCTGCGCGTCGGCGCGGCCAGTTCCTCCTCGGCCTGGACGGGTGTGGCCGCATGCGGATCGCGCCGGTCCAGTGCGCGTGGCCACTGGGGACTCCGCTCTCCGGCAGGCGGGGACGGCTGCGGGCGCGTCGGCGGGGCTTCGAGATCCTGGTGCGCAGGCCCGGACGGCGGCGGCTGGGCGGACGGCGGCCGGGCGGGCTCCGCCTGGACGGGCCCGGCTTGTCCGGGCCGGGGGGCGGGCGGGCGGCTCGGTCCCGCCGGCGGGCCTGGAGCGGGCGCCGCCTCGGGACCCGGCTGGACCATCAGGCAGAACGGGCATTCGGGGAGCGCCGTCGGCTCGCCGCACCAGCCGCAGGGCCGGTAGGGGGAACCGGCGAGCAGGCTCTGCAGCGCCTGCGGGTGCCCGCTGAACGCGACGAACTCCGCATACTTCCTGGTGCCCCAGTACTGGGCGCTCATCGGCTGGGCGGCGACCGCGGTCACCGAGACGGCCCCGATCACCGGCCGCAGCCTGTGCTGCAGCCACTCGACGTCGCCGTTCTCGTGCCCGAACAGCATCAGCACGGGATCGGCCGGGCGCACGGCCGGCTCCGGGACGGGCTTCGACGCGGTGATGCGGTGCACCGCGGGCCGCGGTCCCGCCGACACCGAGAAGGCGTTGCCCGGGAGGTAGGACGACACGTGCGCACCGAGGCCGGTCTTGATGTGCTCCATACGGGCGACGCTGTTCACCCAGGCCCCGGCGTAGACGCTCTCGGACAGCCGCCCGGCGAGGCTCGCGAGGACCCCGGGCCGCGCGTAGCCGGACGCGAAGGCCAGCTGGTCGGCGATCAGCGACAGCGCGAGCGGCGGCACGTCGAGCGGCACGCCGGCGACGCGGTCGGTGAGCAGGGCGGACCGGGCCAGCCGGACCATCCTGCGGGCCCGCTCGCCCTTCCACGACGGGTAGACCACCAGCACGGCGCCGCGCTGACCGAGGGCGTACGCCACGTGGTCGATGAAGGCGGCGCACGCCTCGTCGCCCCCGTCCAGGCCGACCCGGTAAGCCAGGGTGGCCTGGAGGATGCCCGTGCTGGGGAAGTCACCCGCGAGTACGACCGCTGTCACGGGCGCCTCGGCTCGTCGTCGGGCCTCACTGGGCCGCCCCTCCTGTTCTCCACGGCGGACGATCGATCATCGTTCTCGTCCGGCAGCGGGTGCGCCGGCGTCGGTCACCACGATCGTCACAACCGGGCGATTTACCCATGCAACGGAAGAACTGTAATTGAACCGTGGTGCCGCATTCTTCGATGCCGACGGCATTGCCGCGGTTCCATCCGCCGGGCGATCATGTTCCGGAGGTCGACACGGCCGTCTGCCGGGGAAAAATCCGTACTGAAAAGTGTCCGCGCAGGTGCCGGGCGTATCATGTGCCCTCGCCGATCCCCGCGGCAGATGCAGAACGCTCACTCGGCCTCCCGGAGAGGACACAGCCCCACGCCATTCTCCCGGAAGGCGCGCAGATGATCAACGATCAAGCCGGAGTCCACATCCGGCCACAAATTGGGCCCCAGGGCCCTGGACACGATTGCGCCGCCCGCCCCAAGCACGATTACTTGAATAGTGGACTATTTAATGTGCCAGGTGAGACGGCCGCCGGACACAGGCTCTAGAGTCTTCCTGTAGGCGGCCCCGAACTGGAGACGACGGCGATGACGAACCCTTCGGACCCCGGTCACCCTCAGCACCCGCCGGCGCCCGGACCGCCGGGAGGTCCGTACGGCCCGCCGCCCCGGCAGCACCCGCAGATCCCGCAACCGGGCGCGGTCCCCGGCCCCCGCCCACCCGGCCCGGCGTACGGTCCGCAGGACCAGCAGCAGGGCTGGACGCCGCCACCGCGCGATCCGGCGGGCAAGGGCATCCTCGGTGCGCTGTTCGACATGAACTTCGACCACATGATCACCGTGCGCCTGGTCAAGCTCATCTACGTGATCTCGCTGGTCCCGATCACGCTGCTGGCGCTGCTGATGGTGGGGTACGGGCTCGACTGGCTCGCCCGGGACGCGACGTTCTTCGGTCTCCTGCTGCTCGTCACCGCACCGTTCCTGTGGCTCTTCCAGATGCTGGCGGTCCGGGTCCTCATGGAGTTCGTGATCAACCAGTTCAAGATCAGCGAGTACCTGCGGGTCATCAAGGACAAGGACTAGGCGGAGCAGCCGGTGGGCGAGTTCGACGGGACCGGGCCCGGTGCCGGTCCCCAACCACGGGACACGCGGCGCGACACGGAGTCCGAAGCCGGGGCGACGAGGCGCGACGACCGCGTCCCGGGGCCGCGTCCGGCGTCCGAGACGCGGCGGGACGGGGAGGCGGCCGCCGACCCGCTGATGCGGCTCCCCGCGGTGCTCGGCGAGCGGTACCGGGCGGTGGCGGAGCTGCCCGTGCAGGGCGCCGAGTCCGACCTGCTGCTCGTGCGGGACGCGCACGGCGACGAGTACGTCGCCAAGATCTTCCGCCGCGGGTACCGCGCGGACCGGGAGGTCTGGGCGAAGCTGCCCGCGCTGGACTCCCCGCACGTCCTGCGCATCCTGGAGACCGGGCACGCGGACGGCCGCGACTACGAGGTCGCCGCGTACGCGCCGGACGGCAACCTCCGCACGCTGATGGACGGCGGCCCGCTGCCCGCGGAGACGGCGGGCGAGATCGCGGCGCAGCTCGCGGCCGGGCTGACGGCCCTGCACCGCGCGGGCATCGTCCACCGCGACCTCAAGCCGGAGAACGTGCTGGTGCGGGGCACCGACCCGGTCCGGCTGGCGATCGCCGACTTCGGGCTGAGCAAGGTCCTCGACCAGAGCGTGGTGTTCGCGTCGTCCTCGCGGACGCTGGCCTACGCGGCGCCGGAGTCGCTGTCCGGCCAGGTGTCGCCCGCCCGCGACTGGTGGTCGCTCGGCATGATCGTCCGGGAGCTGGCCACGGGCCGGCCGCCGTTCGAGGGACTGAGCGAGACCGTCGTGGTCGACCACCTGGCGACGCGCCCGGTGAGCGCGGACGACGTCCCCGACCCGCGGCTGCGGCTGCTGTGCCGTGGGCTGCTGGCCCGCGACCCCCGGAAGAGGTGGGCGGGCGAGCAGGTCGCCGAGTGGCTGGACGGCGGTTCCCCGGCCGTCGCGGAGGAGAGCGCCGAGCCCGAGACGGGCGCCGGACTCCCGTTCAGGGGGCACCGCTACACCCGCCGGGACGAACTGGCGCGCGCGCTCGTCGAGAACTGGGACCACGCCGCGCGGTACTTCTTCGGGCGCGGGGAGACGGGCGAGGCGTGGCGGAGCCTGCGCGAATGGCTCGCCGGCATACCGGACGACAGCCGCATCGGCCTCGTCGACGGCTACCTCACCACGGCGCTGCCCCCCGACGTGAAGCTGCTGCACCTGGTCCGCTGGCTGGACCCGGCGCTCCCCCCGCACTTCCTCGGCCGGCGGCTGGCGTCCGGCGACCTGCCCGGCCTCGCCGTCCTCGCCGACGACCACCGCCACGCCGACCACCGGACCGCGTGCCTCATCGGGCGGGCGCTCTGGGAGCAGCACCTGCTGCACGTCCTGGCGGGGTTCGACACCGGCGAGGACCTGGGCCGGATCGACGACCAGTGGCGCGCCCACGTGGCCGCCTGGAACGACCTCGCGCGCTGGCTGCGCGGCCAGGACGGCATGCCGCCGGGTCTCTCGCGGCGGCTGCCCGACGCGGGCGCCGAGGACCCGCCCGCCGTCCTGCTCACGCTGCTCGCCCTGGCGGCGCGTCCCGCCGAGACCCATCGGCTGATCGCCGAGGGCGCCGCGCGGGCCCGCGCGGCGACGACCGAGCCGGTGCCGTGGTTCACCTGGCTGGCGGACGGCGCGGGCGACGACCCGCTGCGGCTGCTCGCGGTGACGCTCGCCGCGCCCGAGGCCGTCGTGGAGACCGAGGCGCGGGCGCGGGAACAGGCGGCGGCGCGGCAGCGCGACGAGGCGCTCCGCGCGCACTGGGACGAGCGGGAACGGGAGCGGCTCGCCGGGCGCGGTTCGGCGATGACCCGGGCCGCGCTCTGGACGCTGCCCTTCCTCGCCTTCTGGCTCCTCGGAAGCTGGGTCGTGGGCTCGCTGTTCGGCGGCGGCGACGGCGACGGGACCTCCTCGGTCGGGCTGCAGAGGTCGTCCTCAGGCATCCCGTTCGGCGTCCTGGCCGTCTTCTCCGTGCTCGCCTGGGCGGTGCACTGCGGCAGCGAACTGTTCGTGGCGCGCGCGCAGGGCAAGGACTACCTGCCGCACGGGCCGTGGTCGATGCTCTCCGGTTTCCTGGGGGCGAGCGGGCGCGGCCTGTCGAAGGCGTCGCAGACGATGACGGGCGCGGCGCGCAGCACCGGGCGGCGCGGCTGCGGGTTCCTGCTCCTCGCCATTACGATCCCGCTGCTGATTCTCATGCTGTTGGTGGGGGCGCTGACGTCCATCGCAAGCATGCTCTGGCTGATCCTCCTCATTGTGGGTCCCGCATCCCACGCCGTGGGGGCGGGCGTCAGGCTGCACCAGTGGCGCCAAGCGCGCACGATCGGAGGAAGCTCGTGAGCAGCGGGATCGAGGCGGAGGTCGTCCTGGACGCCGCGGTCGTCCTCAGCCTGGGCATGAACCGGGTCCTGGGGCACGGCGCGGGATTGGCGGGCCGGGGCGCGGAGGCGCTCGCCGCGCTCGCCGAGGGGCGCGCGGAGGCGCGGGCGGCGGCCCTGGCCGAGGTCGAGACGCACGAGCGGGCCCTGCGGGAGGTCGTGGAGCGCAACGCCCGCATCGCGGCGCTCGCCGAGACCGCGGCGAAGATCGGCGCGGAGGCGGCGCTGCCCGAGCGGCTCCAGCCCGGCGAGCGGTCAGCGGCGGAGCTGACCGCCTGGTGCGCCGCCACCGACCCCCTGCTGGACGAGGCCGAGCGCCGCCTGTCGGAACACCTCGCCGCCCAGGTCGCCACGCAGATCTTCACGGCCCCCGCCGAAGGGCTCACGGCCGACACGGGCAAGAGCGCACCGCCGCCGCCCACCGGGGACGACGTCCGGCGGAACCTCGAACGGATCATGGCGCGGCTGCTGCCGGACGCGGCCGAGGAGGAGCGGCGGGCGGTCGCGGAGGCGGCCGGGCTGCTCGCCGGGACCGGGACCGCGGAGGAGGCCGAGGACGTCCTGCAGGAGGTCCGGCTGCGGATCCAGGACGCCAACCGCCGCGTCGAGGAGCGCCGCGCCGAGGAGCGGCGGCGTGCGGCCGAGCGGGACGCCGCCGAGCAGGCCGCGGCCGAGCGCCGCTACGTCCTCGACTCGATCACCGCGGCGTTCGAGGACATGGGGTACGAGGTCCAGGCCGGGTTCGAGACGCTGACCGCCGACGACGGCACCCTGACGCTGACGAAGGGCGCCTGGCCCGACCACAGCGTGAAGATGAAGGTCGACGACGCCGCGCACGTCCGGGCATCGATGGTGCGCGAGCGGCCCGCCGAGAGCGAGGACGACCGGCGCGTCGACGTGGAGCGCGAGCGGGAGTGGTGCGAGGCGTTCGAGGCCGCCCGCGACCGGCTGCGCGACGCGGGGATCCGCTCGGACGTGGCGTGGCGGCTGGAGCCCGGTGTCCGCGAACTGCCGGTGGCGGCCCGGCCGGGGCAGACTAGGGGCCGTGCGAGCCAACGCGAGCGCCACCGCGAGCGTCACAACTGAGGTGCGGGATTGCCGGGGGAGCAGGTATGAGCATTGAATCGCCCACGCTCGGTGGGCGGCTGCAGGGATGGCCGCCGTTCATCCGGGAGCTGGACGCGACCCTTTCCGTGCACTCCCAGTACGTCCTGTCGGGCAACCTGTACGACAGCTTCCTGACCCCGGCCGCGGACGGCGGCGGGCACGGGCAGCTGCTGCCGCTGCGCGCCCTGCTGTGGGAGACGCTGCGGTCGAGCGGCGCGTCGTTCATGGCCGTCTACGACCCGGTGGACGGGCTGCAGGTCATCCCCGGCCCCGGCGACCCGGGCGGGGACGAGGCGGCGCAGGCCGCCGAGCGGCTGCTCGGCAAGCTCAAGCCGGACGACAAGCCGTCGCTGGAGGCGCTGACCCGGCTGCTGGCCGCGATGGCCCGGCCGAAGGAGAACGTCCGCGCCGCGTTCGTGATCGACTCGGCGTCGCGGATCGCCCGGACCCCGACCGACCTGGAGCCCGCCGAGCGCGACTTCTTCCGGGTCTGCGCGAAGCTGTCGCGCAGCGCCCGTCCCGTCCGGGTGCCGGGGGCGCGGCCGAAGCCGCTGTACAACCCGATCGTGTGGCTGGTGGAGCGGCCCGGCGACCTCCCGCCGTGGCTGACGACCGACAACGAGACCATCCGCGAGATCACGATCCCGCGCCCGCACCTCGGGGACCGGCAGGAGACCGCGCGGCTGCTGGCCCGCGCGTTCGGGATCAGCGACGTCGGGGAGGACGAGGTCGCCGCCGCGGCGTGCGACGCGTTCGCCGAGCAGGCCGACGGGCTCACCCTCCAGTCGATGATCGAGGTGACCCGGCTGGCCAAGGAGCGCAACGTCGACCTGGCCGATCTGCCGGACGCGGTCCGCACCTACAAGCTCGGCGTGCTCGACAACCCGTGGAGCCGCGGCCACCTGCGGCGCCGCGTGCTGGAGGGGGAGCGGCGCGTCCCGGAGCGGGTGATCGGGCAGCCGCAGGCCGTCACCAAGACCCTCGACATACTGAAGCGGGCGGTGCTCGGCCTGTCGGGCGCGCAGGCGACCCGGTCCGGCAGCCGGCCGCGCGGCGTGCTGTTCTTCGCGGGGCCGACCGGCACCGGCAAGACCGAGCTGGCCAAGGCGATCACCGAGCTGGTCTTCGGGGACGAGTCCGCCTACCTGCGCTTCGACATGAGCGAGTTCTCCGGCGAGGGCTCCGGCGACCGGCTGATCGGGTCGCCGCCCGGGTACGTGGGGCACGAGGCGGGCGGGGAGCTGACCAACGCCGTCCGCGAGGACCCGTTCCGGGTGATCCTGTTCGACGAGATCGAGAAGGCGCATCCGCGGATCCTCGACAAGTTCCTCCAGATCCTGGAGGACGGCCGGCTCACCGACGGGCGCGGCAACACCGTGCACTTCTCCGAGTCGATCCTGATCTTCACCTCGAACCTCGGGATGTTCGTCCCCGGCCGGGACCTCGCGCTCCGCGACGCGTCGCACGACCCCGGCATGGGCACCAGGGTGCAGAACATCACACCGGGGATGTCGTACGAGGAGGTCCAGCACCGCATCAAGAGCGCGGTCGCCGACCACTTCACCGAGGTCCTCAACCGGCCGGAGCTGCTCAACCGGTTCGGGGACAACATCGTGGTGTTCGACTTCATCTCCGCCGAGGCGGCGCACAAGATCTTCGATCTGCAGTTCGCGAACATCTGCCGGCGGGTCACCGACGAGCACCGGCTCGTCCTCACCGTGAAGAGCGAGCCGCTGGCGACGCTCCGCGAGTGGTGCACCGAGGAGCTGGACAAGGGCGGCCGCGGGATCGGCATGGCGCTGGAGTCGCACTTCGTCAACCCGCTGGCGCGCGCGCTGTTCGACCGGGACCTCGGCCCCGACGAGAAGGTCACCGTGACCGGCATACGCCGCGAGGGCGGCATCGTCCATCTGGATCTCACGTGACCCCGGAGGGCCGGACGGGCGGCGGCGACCCGGCCGGGACGCTGCTGCTCGCCAAGGCGCACTACCCGGTGACCACACTCGGCCCCGGCACCCGCGCCGGCATCTGGACGCAGGGCTGCACGCTGCACTGCCACGGCTGCCTCTCGCGGGACACGTGGGACGCGGATCCGGGTAAGGCCGTCCCCGTCGAAGCGGTCCTGGGCTGGCTGGACTCCCTGCCGGGACCCGTGGACGGGGTGACCGTTTCGGGGGGCGAGCCCTTCCAGCAGCCGGCCGCGCTGGCGGCCCTGCTGAAGGGCATACGCGCGTGGCGAGAGAACCGCGACCGTGAGACGATTGCGTTGGACATATTGGTCTACAGCGGATATGTCTACTCGCGGCTCGCCCGTAGCGGTGAGACGCGCGAGATCCTGGACATGTGCGACGCCGTGGTCACGGGGCCGTACGTCGACCGGCTCAACCCCGAGGGGGGACACGCCCAGGACGGCTCTCTACTCTGGAGGGGGTCGGCCAACCAGCGTGTCGTTCCGTTGTCCCCGCTGGGGCACGAGCGGTACGGAGCACTGGCCGGCATCGGGAAGACTGAGAAGGCTACAGGGCCCCGAGTACAGGTGTCCGTGGACGAAGGGCCGGAGGGAAGGCGGGTGTACTACATCGGGATCCCGCGAAGAGGTGACATGGAGCAGCTCACGTCGATGCTCGACCGCGCCGGCGTGCGCTCGGGGGATGTGTCATGGCGACCTTGAACTGTCCTGTCTGTGACGAGCCGTTCCAGCCGGGCGACCTGCTCTGCATGAGCTGCGGGGCCAACCTGGCGCGCGCCGGCGGCGGCGCCCACCGGCAGCAGGGGCCGGGCGGGTACGACGACCAGCAGCGGCAGGGATACCCGCCGCAGGGCCCCCAGGGCGGCCAGCAGTACGGGACCCCGGGGCAGCACGGCCAGCCGTACCAGCCGGCACCTCAGCACGACCCCTACCAGCAGCAGCAGGCGCCGCAGCACCAGGCTCCGCACCAGCCGGGCCCGCCCGGCCAGCCGCAGGACCCGTGGGGCCCGCCGCAGCAGCAGCCAGCGCAGCCGGACGCGTGGGGCGCACCGCCCATGCCCGACCAGCACGGCCAGCCCCAGCACGGGCAACCCCAGCACGGGCAACCCCAGCATGGTCAGCCCCAACACGGCCAGCCCCAGCACGGGCAACCGCAGCACGGCCAGCCTCAACACGGTCAGCCCCAGCACGGTCAGCCCCAGTACGGCCAGCCCCCGAACCAGCAGGGCGGGCAGCCGCAGCACGGCGGCGGCCAGCCGCCCATGCAGCATCAGCAGCCGGGCGGGGACCCGTGGGGCATGCCCCAGCAGCAGCCCCAGCAGGACCAGTGGGGCGCACCCCAGCCGCAGCAGCAGTACGGCCAGCCCGAGCAGCAGTACGGCCAGCCGCAGGAGCAGCAGTTCCCGCCGCCGCAGGACCAGTACCAGCAGCGCGAGCCGCAGTACCAGCCGCAGGACCAGTACGCCCCCCAGGACCAGTTCGGCATGCCGCAGCCCGGTCCGGCGGACCACGGCTTCGGGGCGCCGCCCCCGCAGCACGGCGGCGGCCAGCCGCCGATGCCGCCGCACGGGCGCGAGGCGACCCTGCTGCCCCCCGACCAGAACCAGGGCCCGCGCCCCGGCGCGGACCCGGGCGGCACGGCGTTCATGTGCCCCTACTGCGAGGCGGTGCTGTCCAACCCGGGCGCCGCGCAGTGCGAGTCGTGCCTGCGGCCGCTCCCGGGGAAGGGCACGCCGATCCTGCGCGTGCAGTTCCCCACGGGCGAGCTGAAGGTCTCCGTCGGGCAGCACCTGGTGCTGGGCCGCGACGCGGGCCAGTCCCCCGTGGCGTCGACGTTCACGCAGTACGACAACGTGTCGCGGCGCCACTCCACGGTGTGGCTCGA
>NZ_BMRO01000020.1:0-13847 GCF_014648675.1 Actinomadura livida | reverse complement strand
CCCCCGGTTCGGTGAACCGGGGGGCCGCCCTCTGTCGTTGGTTGGCCGGGTCGTGCCGGCCGCCCGGCGGGTGTCAGCCGGCGCGCTTGGTGCGGGCGCGCGTGCGCTCGCGCTCCTTGGCGTCCAGCACGACCTTGCGGATGCGGACGAAGCGCGGCGTCACCTCGACGCACTCGTCCTCGCGGCAGAACTCCAGCGCCTCCTCCAGCGACAGCTGCCGCGGCGGGGTGAGCCGCTCCAGCTCGTCACCGGTGGACGACCGCATGTTCGTGAGCTTCTTCTCCTTGGTGATGTTGACGTCCATGTCGTCGGCCCGGGAGTTCTCCCCGACGATCATGCCCTCGTACACCTCGGTCGTCGGACCGACGAAGAACGTCCCGCGCTCCTGCAGGTTCATGATCGCGTACGCGGTGGCGGCGCCGGCCCGGTCGGCGACGAGGGACCCGGACGGGCGGGTCCGCAGCTCCCCGAACCAGGGCTCGTAGGACTCGAACACGTGGTGCAGCATGCCGGTGCCCCGGGTCTCGGTCATGAACTCGGTGCGGAACCCGATCAGGCCGCGCGCCGGGACCAGGAACTCCAGCCGGATCCAGCCGGTGCCGTGGTTGGTCATCTGGACCATCCGGCCTTTGCGGACGGCCAGCAACTGCGTGACGGCGCCGAGATGGTCCTCGGGGATGTCGACGGTGAGCCGCTCGACCGGCTCGTGCTTGCGGCCGTCGATGACCTTCGCGACCACCTGCGGCTTGCCGACCGTCAGCTCGTAGCCCTCGCGGCGCATGTTCTCCACCAGGATCGCCAGGGCCAGCTCGCCGCGGCCCTGCACCTCCCACGTGTCGGGCCGCTCGGTCGGCAGCACCCGGATCGACACGTTGCCGACGAGCTCGCGGTCCAGCCGGTCCTTGACCATCCGGGCGGTGACCTTGGTGCCCTTCTCGCGTCCCGCCATCGGCCCGGTGTTCGTGCCGATCGTCATCGAGATCGCGGGCTCGTCCACGGTGATCAGCGGCAGCGGGCGCGGGTCGTCCGCGTCGGCGATGGTGTCGCCGATCATGATGTCGGGGATGCCGGCGATCGCGATGATGTCGCCCGGCCCCGCCTCCCGCGCGGGCTTGCGGGTGAGCGCCTCGGTCATCAGCAGCTCGGTGATCTTCACGCGCTCGACCGTGCCGTCATGCCGGCACCACGCGACCTGCTGCCCCTTCTTGATCGTCCCGGCGTGCACCCGGCACAGCGCGATCCGGCCGAGGTAGCTGGAGGCGTCCAGGTTGGTGACGTGCGCCCGCAGCGGGACGTCCGGGTCGTAGGACGGCGCCGGGATCGTCTCGGTGATGACCTTGAACAGCGGCTCCAGGTCCTCGCCCTCCGGCATGTCGCCGTCGCCCGGCTTCTCCAGCGAGGCCCGCCCGGCGCGCCCCGACGCGTAGACGATCGGGAAGTCGATCTGCTCCTCGTCGGCGTCGAGGTCCATGAACAGCTCGTAGGTCTCGTCCACGACCTCGTCGATGCGGGCGTCGGGGCGGTCGGTCTTGTTCACGACCAGGATCACCGGAAGCCGCGCGGCGAGGGCCTTGCGCAGCACGAACCGGGTCTGCGGGAGCGGGCCCTCGCTGGCGTCCACCAGCAGGACGACGCCGTCCACCATGGACAGCCCGCGCTCCACCTCGCCGCCGAAGTCGGCGTGGCCCGGGGTGTCGATGATGTTGATCGTCATCCCGTTGTGCAGGACCGCGGTGTTCTTGGCGAGAATGGTGATGCCCTTCTCGCGCTCCAGATCGTCGGAGTCCATCACCCGGTCGTCGACCTGCTGGTTCTCGCGGAAGGCCCCGGACTGCCAGAGCATGGCGTCGACGAGCGTCGTCTTCCCGTGGTCGACGTGGGCGACGATCGCTACGTTACGGAGGTCGTCGCGCGTGGAGTTGGGCATGCGAGGCTCGCCTTGGCTGAGAGAACGGGGATCGCCGCAGAGCGCGGCACTGAACCATTCTACTTGCCCGCGCCCGCCGCCCGCCCTGCAGCGGCCGTCCGGTCCGTCCCGAGGCCCCCGATTCGCCAACTTTGCTCGTTCTTTGTAATCTGCCCGAGATCCGGTCGTTCGGAGTCCCGCCCCCGGGACTGCGGCCGGAGCGCCTAATCTCCCGCGTGCGGGAGAGCCGGGGACCCAGGTCCCTGGGGTGAATCGACGCACGTCGTAGGGCGATCTCCCCGCCCGAACCCGTCAGCTAACCCGGTAGGCGCGCGAGGAGAGGAGAAGACCGGCTTGGCACCGGCCCCCCGACGGTGGCGCCGCATCGCGCCCGCCACCACGGCCACGATGCTCCTGATCGGCCTCGGCACCGCCTCACCCGTCACCGCGCACGCCGCCGCAACGGCCCGGCTGTCCCCGACGCCCACTCCGACGACGGAGGAGGGCCTGCGCAAGAGCCTGGACGCGCTCAACGAAGAGGCCGAGATCCTCACCGAGAAGTACAACAAGACCCGCGTCGACCTCGGCAAGGCGCAGCAGGCCGAACGCGCCGCCGCCAGGCAGGCCGCGCTCCTGCGCGCCCAGGCGGCCCCCGCCCGCGAGCAGCTAGGACGGCTCGCCGCGGTCAACTACATGACCGGCGCACCCGACGTGATCTTCGGCGCCGACGGCTCCCCCGAGGGGCTCGCCGAACGCGCCTTCCTCACGCAGAGCCAGGCCAACGCCGTCCTCTCCCTGCAGAAGCAGATCCAGCAGGCCGAGGTTGCGCAGCGCACCGCCGAAGCCACCACCGCCCAGGTCGAGAAGGCCACCGCGGACGCCAAGGCGGCCCGCGAAACCGCCCGCAAAAAGGTCGCCGAGGTCATGAAGCGCCTCGACAAGCTGACCACGACCCGCGTCAGCGACCCCCGCAGCGGCCTCCGCGCCACCGTGAAGGGCTCCGACCTCCCCGCCGACATGGCCCGCAAGGCCCTCGGCAAACTCGGATCCCCCTACGTGTGGGCCGCCTCCGGCCCCAACAGCTTCGACTGCTCCGGACTCGTCGTCTGGGCCTACGCCCAGGTCGGCAAACGCGGCCTCCCCCACTACACCGGCGCGCTCTACGGCCTCGGCACCAAGGTCCCCCGAGACCGGCTCCGCTCCGGCGACCTCGTCTACTTCGGCGGCAGCCTCCACCACATGGGCATCTACCTCAGCGACGGCAAGTACGTCCACGCCCCCCGGACCGGCGATGTGGTGAAGATCTCAAGACTGTCCGACCGCTCCGACTACGCGGGCGCCAACCGCATCACCTGAGACGTACGAGGGCTTCCTGCGGCGCGGTAGGAAGCCCTCGTATTTATTGTGTTTTTTGTTGGTTCGGGCCCTGGGGGCCCGAACCAACAAAAAACACGTGCGATCGCTGCATCGCTTCGACTCGCCTAGCGGCTCGCTGCGCGATCAGGTTTCTTGCTTCGCTCGAAACCTGCCTTCGGACGCGATCGCGACCGTTGGGGTTGTTGCGTGGTTGCGGTGGTGGCTGATGCCCGTGCGTCCGTGGGCTGACGTCGGCGCGGACGGTGCGGCTGGTCGGTGGTGGCGGCACTCGGGTGCTCGCGCGATCAAGGTCCACTCGTTGACTTGCGGCGTGTTGTTGTTACGGAGCGTTCCGTAACAACAACACGCCGCAAGTCAACGTTCGTTTGTGGGGGGCGCGCTGGCTGTGGGGGCGGGTGGGGTTAGGTTAGGCCGTGGGTTGCTAGGGCCTCTATTACTGGGCGGTCGCCTGGTAGCCAGTCGACGTCGTATAGCTCGGCTGGGGTCAGCCAGCGTAGGGCCAGGTGTTCTAGGGGTTCGGGTTCGCCTTCGATTATTTTGGCGGTCCAGACTCGGAGAACGGTTGTGTTGGAGAGGGGCCAGTCGCCGCCTATTCGGGCTTGCAGGCTGACCTTGATGTTCAGTTCCTCGTGGCACTCGCGTATCAGGGCGTTCTCGTCTGACTCGCCGGGGTCGACCTTGCCTCCCGGGAGTTCCCAGCCGCCTGCCATGTGCGGTGGCTCGGCGCGTTGGGCGCTCAGGAGGCGGCCTTCGGAGAGGATCGCCGCTCCGACTATGACCAGGTCGGCCCTTTTCATCTCGGTCCCTCCTGGACGGACTGGAGCAGGCGTGTCGCGTCCTCGACTATCCGCTCCAGGTGGCCGCCGTGGGCGCCCCGCCAGTAGAGCTGACCGCAGTTCGCGCAGCGGCCGTAGACGTCGTAGGAGCGGCGCGTGCCCGCCTCGAGGTGGTCCTCGATCTCCTGTTTGTCGACCGGGACGAGTTCGCCGTTGCAGGCGGTGCAGCGGGTCCACGGGCGCAGGACGGGCGCGAACCGGTCCAGGACGTCGCGGAGCTGGTCGTCCGGGCGGGAGCCGCGGACGTACGCGCCGAACCACAGTGCGCGGCGGCGGAGGAGCCCGCGGTCCTGGGTGAGCAGGACGCGGCCCTCCTCGTTGGCCTGGACGACCAGCGCCGGGTCGTCCATGTCGTTGTGGTAGGCCGTGTCGAGGCCGAGGAGGCGCATCCGGCGCGCGAGCGTGCCCAGGTGCACGTCGAGGACGAAGCGCGGGGCGTCCTGGCCCGGCTCCAGCGGGACGGGCTGCGGGCGCGGCACCGCCTCCACGCGCACGTCGGCGCCGGTGGCCGGGCGCATCGACGGGTCGGCGGGCTCGCCGCCGACCGTCATCGGGCCGGCCTCCGGCAGCGGCACCCCGAGCGACTCCACGAGGTGCCCCAGCGTCGAGGTTCCGTCGCAGGCGACGCGGCTCACGCTCGCCCGCCGCGTGGCGGGCAGGAACATCAGCAGCTCGTCGGCGAGGCGGATCGTCAGCTCGGGCTCCACGACGATCAGCATGCCACGCGGAACGCCGATTCCCCGCCGCATTATCCGTCCCGGGTCCGTCAGCCGCCCGGGCGGTCGGCGGCCAGCTCGCTGACCTTGCGCTTGAAGTCGGGCCTGGCGAGCGGGCGGGTCGTGCCCACCCAGTCGGAGCGCTTGTAGGGCTTCACGCCGATCGCGGGCACGCACGTCGAGCAGCTCGCCACGATCATCTTGTTGTCGCCGATCACCATGCCGACATGGCCGGGATTGCTCGCCGACGTGCCCGGACCCGAGTTGAAGAACACCAGGTCGCCGGGCTGCTCCTTGCCCTTGTCGACCTTCACGCCGAACGGCCACTGCTGGAAGGTCGTGCGGGGGATGTCGAGGCCGACCGTCCGGTAGGCGCCCTGGATGAGGCTGGAGCAGTCCCACGCGTCCGGTCCGTTGGCGCCGAACACGTAGGGCTTGCCGCGCTGCGCCATCGCGAACTTGATGATCCGCTGGACGAGACCGCCTACGTCCGAGGGCAGCTCGTTGTCCTCGCAGTTGATGCCGTTCGCCTGGACGACCTCGAACTCGCCGCCCACGTACTTCTTGGCCCAGTCCAGGACGAGGTTCACGTAGTCCCACGAGTGGTTGTAGGCGAAGATCGCGGTGCGCATGCGCTCCGGGGCGCCGGAGGCCTTGAGGTAGTTGGCGGCGGACGGGATCGCGTCCTCCGGGTCGTAGCGGTCCTTGCGGCCGTCGCCGTTGCCGTCGACCCCGTACGACTTGAAGGTGGGGGCGAGGAACTGCATGGGGCCGCCCGCGCCCGCGTAGTTCTCACCGCTGCTCACGCCGGGGAGCCGCGACCTGCCGTGGTCGGTCTCGACCTTGCCGACGGCCGCGAGCACGTTCCACGGGATGCCGTACTTCTCCCCCGCCTTCCGGTAGAGGCCGAGGAAGTTCGAGGGGATGGCCTGCGCGTCGTCCGCCGCGTCGGGCTGGGAACCGGCCCGCGTGACGTCCACGCAGTTGGACGTCACGCCGCCGCCGAACATGAACTGGCCCGCGCCGAACAGGATCGGGATGAAGACCACCCCGACGAACAGCAGCGACGCGACGCCGAGCGCCCCGGCGAGCAGGAGGCGGCGCGTCGTCATCCCGTGTCACCCGCCTGGCCCACGTCCGCGGGCTGGAAGGCGTACACCTTCAGCGAGCCGCCCTCCCGCGCGACCGTCACCGCGTACCGCCTGTTCTCGGTGCTCTCGCTGCCGCTCTTGGTGACCTTCTGCATGCCCGTCACCACGAACACGACCGAGTTGTTCTCGATGTTGCGCACCTGGTCGAGCGTGGCAGTGCTCTCCGCGACGACCTCGTTCCGGCGCCGCTCCTCCAGCAGCCCCGGGGTCGCCGCGTCCCGTTCGAGCTGGGCGCCCAGCTCGTCGGTGGCCAGGCCCGACAGCCGCGCGGCATAGGTCTGGGGCGTCTCGTCGAAGCGGTACGTCCCGTAGGCGGAGACGAACCGCTGCGCCAGGTCTGCGGCGGTCGCGAACTCCTGGCGGGAGAACGGCAGCAGGCGGTAGATGTCGAAATCGCCCGCGTTGACCGTGCCCTCGATCCCGGGCGGCGGCGACGCCGGGCCGGCCGGGGCGCTCGTGGCGGGCGCGCCGCCCGAGCGGGCGTCCGCGTCGTCCGGCTCGCCCGCGGGCGCGGCGACCGTCAAGTAGATGCCGATGGCCGCGAGGACCACCACGAGCCCCGCGAAGAGCAGCTTCCGCCGCCGGTCGTTCAGGTTCATCGCTCGGTCTTCCTCATCCTCGGGAGACCTGACGGGCGAGGGTCACTCGTCCCGTCCCCCTTCACCGGACGGACGGTCCACGGGACGCAGCCAGAACGGGATCGGCGGGTCCTCCTGGGAGCCGCGGCGGTTCCACAGCGGCGGGGGCCGCCGGTCGCCCTGCGGCTGGGACGCGGAGGGGGCGCCGCCGCCCGCGCCGGTCCGCGGCCTGGGGACGTTCGAGCCGCCGCCCGAACCGCCGCCGGAGCCGCCGCCGCTGCCGCCCGAGCCGCCGTCGCCGCCGCCGCCCGGGCGGGACCGGCCGCGGTCGTTGGAGCCGGACGAGCGTCCGCTGCCGCCGAACCAGCCGCCGCGTCCGCCGGCGCCGTTCCCGGAGCCGTTGCCGCCGGAACCGCCACCGGAACCGCCACCCGAGCCGCCGCCGCTGCCGCCCGAGCCGCCGCGGCCGCCGCCCGAGCCGCCTCCGCCGGTGACGCCGCCGCCGGAGCCGCCGCGTCCCGTCCAGGACGTCGGGCGGGCGTTGCCCGTGCCGGAGCCCGCGCCCGCGGTCTTCCGTCCGCCGCCGCCCGCTCTGGCTCCGGCGACGCCGCCCGCGACCCCGCCGGCCGTACCGGCACCCGCACCGCCGCCCGCCGTGACGCCGCCGTCCGCGCCCTGGTCACCGGACGCGCCCGCGCGGGACGGCAGGTTCAGCGGCGGCGCGCCGCGCCGGGACCGGCCCTGCTGCGCCGCCGCGGCACCCGCGCCGCGCGGCTTGGCCGCCAGCACCGGCGCCTCCTCCGGCGACGGGCCCTCGCCCGCGCCGGCCGACCGCCGGTCGGCCGCCACGGCCGTACCCGGCACCACGTCGCCCTGCGTCGCGGGGGCCACGCCCTCGGAGGTCGCCTCGCGCCTCGCCCAGCGGGCGATGCCCGCCCCGGCTCCGCCCGTCGCCGCGGTCGCCGCCGCCAGCGTGCTGCGGCGCGCCTCCGAGACGGACCTGTTGAGCTGCGCCTCGCTCTTCTCCCGCGCCCCGACCGCGCCGTAGCCGACCGCCGAGAACAGGTGCTGGAACGGGCGGCGGTAGACGAACGCCGCGAACGTCACCAGCGCGATGAGCAGGATCTGCAGGCCCCACGGCAGCGCCTCACCGAGGATCAGCCCGTACGCCCACAGCAGCAGCGACAGGACCCCGATCAGCGCCGCCTGTTTCAGCAGCATCGACAGCAGCAGTTCCAGCCATCTGATCGCGATCACCCGGCCGATGCCCGGATGGATTCCGATGCCGAGGAAGATCGGCCCCGCGACCAGCAGCAGCAGGAACGCGATCTTCACCACGATCAGCGCGATCGCGATCACCATGATCAGGATGCCCGCGACGAGCGCCGCGAACAGGCCGCCGAACGCGACCGCCAGCCGGTTCTCCCAGTTCTTGCCCTGGAAGAGCGGATACGCGCCGGGATGCTCTTCCCTGATGTTGTCGGCGACGTCCTTGTAGGCGTCGGCCTTCTTCCCGAGGTCGGCCTCGTTGTTGGGACCGTACGCCTCCGGCAGGTCGACCGCCTGCGACCACAGCAGCTTGTCGGCGTTCTCCTTCACGATCGCCGCGTTGGGGTCGGTCGTGCCGAACTGGCCCTGGAGCCACGGCTTGCAGACGAGCGCCACCCACAGCTTGTTCGCGTTGCGGGTCGTCTCGTCCAGGCTCTCCGCCGACGCCGGATCAGCCCGGCCGCCGGGGGTCGGGACGCACACCCCTCCCCCGGTGTTGCTCTGCGGCAGCGCGGCGTTGAACGCGGCGCTCGTCGCCTCCGACGTCTGCGTCCCGAGCGTCGTGAAGTCCGACGGCCGCGCGATCAGCCACACGAGCGCCACCATCGCGACGACCATCCAGATGACGCCCTCGGTGACCTTGCTGGCCCGCTTGCGGACGAGGCCCCACCACGCCAGCCACATCGCGCCGAGGATGACCACCCACGACCAGTAGCGCGCGTTGAACGTCTCGCCCATGTCGCTGATGACGCCGTCGACGGTGTCCTTCAGCCAGTCGAGCAGCGACGGCGACGCGGCCGCCTGGTAGACGCTGATCGTGGTCCGGTCGATCGCCCGGACGAGCGTGAACACGGTGTTGGCGACGGCGTTGCCCATCATGGACACCGCGTCCGAGCAGCCCAGGTCGACCGCGTACCAGTACTGCCCGGCCATGCCGTAGCGGTCGTAGTACGTCAGGTTCTCGACCGGGGTGTTCTTCAGCTTCTCGCTCGGGTAGTCCGGCGGCTTGATCATGCCGTCGGTGCCCGACCCGTACAGCTCCGGCGCCGGGTTCTCCGCCGGGCTGCACGCGTCGTTCGGCGTCGGCAGGTCCGGATTCGGGATCGACGCCGACGCGGGCGACAGCGGCCCCATCATGAACAGCGCCATGAAGATCAGCAGCAGTGCCGAGCGGCGGATACGCGGACGCCGCCGCCGGGTCCGGCGGGGCCGGCGGCCGAGGCCCGCGCGGTCGAGCCCTTCGCCGGGAGAGCGCTGCAGGCGCGCCGTCCCGGACCGGGGACCCCTCATCTGCGGACCTCCTCGGCCTCGGCCCCCGCGGTGGTCAGTTCGGACGAGCCCGGACGGGACCGGGTCGGGTTGGTGTCCAGCCAACGCTGCAGTTCCTCGGAGATCAGGTCGACGCCGATGCGTCCCGCTCGGCCGTCGAGGTCGCGGAAGATGCATTCGCCGTTGCCGAGGTTGCGCAGCACGGCCTTGTGCTCGTCGGACGCCTCCACGCCGAGCAGCGACATGACGTTGCCGACCTCGACGCGTTCGGTGGAGCGGAAGGAGAACACCGACGACAGGCAGTTGGTGACCTGCTCGTTCAGCAGGTCGCCCGCGTTCTGGGAGACGAGGATCAGCGCGGTGTTGCGGGACCGCCCCATCCGCGACACCTCCGGCACGAGCTTGGCGCCCTCCGGCGTCGACGTGATCGCCCACGCCTCGTCCAGGAAGATCGCCTTGGGCAGCCGCCGGTCGAGGCCGTGCATCAGCCGCCGCGCGAACTGCGACACCAGGTACATCAGCGCCACCGACAGCCGCTGCTCGTAGGAGTAGTCCTCCCGGGAGATCGCGACGTCCGGCAGCGTGAGGCCGCCGAGGGTGAACACCGTCGTCCAGCCGGCGGTGTCGATGCGCTCCCCGCCGGACGGGTCGAAGCACAGCCGCGCGAGGTGCATCTCCGACATCGACCGCAGCACCGCGCCGAGGTTCTTGGACGCCGGGTCGTCGGTGCCCTCCAGGTAGTCGACGACGCGGCCGAGCGAGGGCCGCTCCGCGTTGGCGACCGCGCTGACCGCCTGGATCATCGCGGACTCGCGCTCCTCCGACATCCGCGGCAGCAGCAGCCGCAGCGTCTCGGTCGCCATCATCTTCTTCGTGGCGAGGTCGTCGCCGAAGGAGAACGGGTCGAGCAGGCCCGGCGCCGCCGAGCCGAGCGGGAGGATCCGGGCCTTGCGGCCCCGCGACTTCAGCAGCTGCACCAGCGACTCGGCGTCGCCCTTCGGGTCGATCGCCGCGATCGTGACGCCGCGCAGCGCCATCTGGTAGATCAGCAGCAGCGCCAGCGTCGTCTTGCCGCCGCCCGGCTCACCGGTGATCGCGACGGCGGTCGGGCGGTTCCGGGCCGCGGCGACCAGCGGGTCGAAGTGCACGATGGACCGGGCCCGGCCGAGCGTCTCCCCGATGTACGGGCCGATCCAGCCCTCGTCGTGCTCGGGGGCGGGACGGTCGCCGAGGTCGACGGTCGCGATCGGCATGCCGCCCGCGATCGTCCGCAGCGGCTGGCGCTGCGCGTAGGCGTTCAGCCGGATCTGGTCGCCGGGCAGCGACTCCAGGAACAGCGAGAACTGGTCGCCGGTCGAGTTGACCACGTCGATGCCGATGTCGCGGTAGTGCTCCACCACCGCGTCCACCCGCTGGCCGAGGAGGTCCTCGGTGGCGGCGGACACGATCAGCCGGTGCCAGCCGTACACGAACGGCAGCCGCTCCTTGGTGATGCCGTGCTCCAGCATCCGCGCCGCGTCGATCTGCTCCGCGAGCGCGATCGGCGCCTCCGCGCCCGCCTCGCGGATGTGCTGGTCCATGTCGCGGGCGTGCGCCAGCTTCCGCGAGACGTCCTTGGACGCCTTCGCCGGCGGGATCAGCTTCATCCGCGCGCTGATCTCCACCGGGGAACGGGAGCGCGTCGGCGTAGTGGAGCCACGGCTCGCCGTCCGGGAACGGCATCATGTCCGGGAACCGGGCGAACGACAGGTACGCGACATAGGACGCCGCCGTGGCGCCGCCGCCCGCGCCGGTGAAGTTCGGCTGCTCCACCCGCAGGTAGGAGCGCCCGTTGTGGATCGCGCCCTCGACGAGCGCCTCGATCTCGCCCTTGCCCCACGTCCTGCGCGGGACGGCGGACGGCGGCGGGTCGGCCAGCGACCCCGACACCGCGTGCTTGAACAGCCACGCCACCTCGGTCGAGGTGGCGTGCCGGGCGTACAGGGCCGATCCGCCGAGTGCCCGCCCGACCCGCTCGGCCTGGTCCGTCCAGCGGCCGATCTCCTTCTTGTCGATCGCGTCGTCGTGGACGCCGAGGACGTTCTCGCTGCGCTTGTAGAACCCGAGGAACTGCTTCAGCACCCCGCCCGACAGCTGCGCGCCCATGCCGCGCGGCCCTAGCCGGACCCCGAGGTAGACCTCCTTGGTCCAGAAGTCCTGGGCCCACACGTGCGCGTAGGACTCCTCCAGGTACTCCCGCCAGCCGGGCCCGCCGTCGGACGTCCGGTCCAGTGCCAGCGCCCAGTCCGCCGCCGGGTACGTGCGGTGCGCGATCCGCAGGTGGACCTCGGCGTCCTGCATCCGGATGCCCGCGAGCGCGATGGTGATGTTGGTGGCGAGCGCCTCGCGCTCCTCCCCGGTGGTGAACTCGTACGACACCGTGGGGAGCCGGAAGTACGCCCAGGCGGCGGTGTCGGTGAACAGCACGCGGTCGTCGAAGTACCGCACCGCCAGCCTGCTGGACTTGCTCACGCCGTCACCCCCACACCGCATTGTCCCGGCGCCCAGGCGGCCGCGCAGGGGTGCCGGAGAGAGTCTTTCCGGTCCGGGCGGTGATCCAGGTGAGGCGCGCCCGACAGGAACGCCCCTCCCGCCCCGGTCTCCGCTCGATGCCCGCGAGGGGCGCTCATCGCGTGGCCTCCTGCTCCTGCTGAAGCTCCTGGTAACGCTCGGGCATGACGCTGAAACCACCGGCGACCACGCCGGCGAGGGCAAGATAGGCACGCCGCGTGGGCGTCCGCAACGATTTCAGCTCGTTGCGCGGCGCGCGGTCCATGCTCAGGTGATCATCCCACGGAATGCGCACCAGCGCCCGGCAACGACCGCGCGCCACGGCCTCGGCCTGCTCGACGTCGTCCATGCTGCGGCGGCTCACCCCGTTGATGACGGTCACCGCGCGGGACCGCAGCTCCTCGTAGCCGTGGCCGTCCAGCCACTCGAACGTCATGGCGACCGCCCGCGGCGCGTCGGCGCTGGCCGGGGCCACGAGGACGATCTGGTCGGCGTACGGCAGCACCCGCGCGACCACCGCGGCCGCCGCGTCGATGAGCGTCACGGAGTAGAACTTGTCGATCGTCCGGATGGCCAGCGCGTAGTCGCGGTCGTCGAGTGCCTGCAGCGGGTTCTTGCCCGCCGCGATGACGTCGAGCCCCGACTTGGCCTGCGAGGTGTACCGGCGCATCGCGGTGAGGCTGCCGACCTGGTCGGCCCGGGTGATGAGTCCCGTCAGGGTCTCGTTCGTGTCGCTGCGCGTCCGCCGCGCCAGCGCGCCCGGCCCGGGGTTCACGTCGATGGCGACCACGGGCTCCCCGTTGTGCTGTGCGAACGTGTGCCCGAGCATCAGCGCGGTCACCGTCTGCCCCGCCCCGCCGGTGCATCCGAGCACGACGACGTGCCGGGTGCCGTGGAACGGCTGCTGCAGGCGCTGCTGGTACTCGGCGTCGACGTCGCCGTGCCCGCCGCTGACGGCATGGAAGAGCCGCCGCAGCCCGCCGCCGCTGACCTCGTGCCCGGGGTCCGGCGGCGTTATCGCCGGACCGGACGGCGGAGGCGCGGGCGGCGGAGGCAGCGGCCGCGGCCGCACGGGCGACGCGGGCTGGGACCGCACCTCACGCGGCGGCGCCTCCTCCTCGACCGGCCCCGCAGGCGGCGCGGCCTCCGCCGCAGGAGGCGGTACAGCCTCCGCCGCGGGCGGTGGCGGAACGGCCCCTGCGGCGGGCGGCCACGCGGGCCCGTCCGCCGCGGGCCGCGGCTTGGACAGCCCCTCCGACCAAGGCCGGGGCGCCTCCATCCGAGGCGTCTCGGCGGGCCGCGCCCCGAAGGCCCCGGGCACCATGGGAATGTCGGGCCGCGTAGGCCCCACCCCCTCCGGCCGACCGCCCCCCCAAGGCCGCGGCACATCCCGCCGCGTCTCCCGCACGTCCTGCTCGTTCTGCGCGTCCCGCCCGGCCTGCTCGTTCTGCGCGTCCTGCTCGTTCTGCTCGTTTCGCGCGTCCCGTCCGGCCTGCTCGTTCTGCGCGTCCCGCACGTCCTGCTCGCCGGGCTCCGTCCGCGCGGCGGGGACCACCGGCTCCACGCGCTGCCCAGCGACCTTCTTGTCCCCGTCCTCTCCCCCGGTCTTCCGCGAAGGGGAACCCCCCACGACCGACCCCTCGACGGAAACCCCGGTCTCCCGCGCCGCCTCGCTCCGCGGCACCGACTGGTCATCGGACGGGCTCCCGGCCGAAGCCGCACGGAGCAACTCACCCGCACGCACGCGCTCGGCATGACGCGCGGCTTCCTGCCGCCGTGCCGCATCCGCCTCCCGCGCCGCCGGGGCCTGCGGAACCGCCTCACCCTGGGGTGCCGGCCGGGCAGCGGGCGGGACCGCTGGGGTGGACGGCTCGCCGGGGCGCGGCGGACCGGACGGGGCCGCCGCCCCGCTCCCGGACATGGGCTGCGGATGGCGCGGTGGCTCGGACCTCTGGGGCGACTCGGTCGCGCGGGCGCGCTCGGCGTGGCGGGCGGGGTCCTGTTGCCGTGCCGCCTCGGCGCCCTGCGCAGCCGGGGCTTGCGGGGCCGCTTCGCCCTGGGGTGCCGGCCGGGCGGCGGGCGGGCCGGACGGGGTCGCTACTCCGGGTCCGGACGTCGGCTGGGGGTGGCGCGGTGGCTCGGGCGTGCCCGGCGGCGGGGTCGGGTGCTGGGGGATGTCGGGGCGGGTGGGGTGG
>NZ_BMRO01000019.1:95966-126939 GCF_014648675.1 Actinomadura livida | reverse complement strand
GTGCCCGACAACTCGACCACCTCACCGAAATGGCCGAGAGATCGACCTCGATTCACCATCGGTGGATCGAGGCTAAGGGCGCGCCGGCCGGGTGCCGGGGGTGGGTCATGCTCCTCCCTCATGCGAAAGGAAACAGCCGTGGGTCGTGCCGTCACGTTGATCCGCTCGTCCTCCCTGTCCGACGTCGCCGAGTACGCCTACGCGGCGACGGCCCCCGCCGAGGCCCGGCTGATCTTCCTGGCCGGCGCCTGCCCGCTGAACGAGGACGGGTCCACGGCCGCGCCCGGTGACTACGCGGGTCAGGCGGCGAAGGCCGTCGAGAACATGCGGACCGCCCTGAAGGACGCCGGGGCGTCCCTGGAGGACGTCATCAGCACGAGGGTTCTCGTCGCGTCCAGCCGCCAGCCCGACCTGGTGACCGCCTGGGAGGTCGTCCGGGACGCGTTCGGCGACCACGACGTCCCCAGCACGCTGATGGGCGTCACCGTGCTGGGGTACGACGATCAGCTCGTGGAGATCGAGGCCGTCGCCGCCGTCCTCGACTCCTGACACGTACGAGGGTGGCCGGTCAGCCGATCGATCGAGCGAAGTGCGTCCCCGCTGCCACGGCCAGAGCCAGGAAGGCCAGCGGGAAGGCGAGGTTGTGGAAGACCCGCGCCCGGACGTGTGCGATGACCGCTCCGGCGAAGAACAGCACCAGCCCGGCGGCGGCCGCCAGGCCGAGGAGCGGCAGGCCGAGCAGTCCGAGGACCAGTCCCGCGGCCCCGGCTCCCTCAAGGACGGCGAGGTGCGGAATCCATTTCCGTGCCACGCCGACCTCGGCGGAGTTCTGGAGCACGAACTGCGCCTGGGCGGCCTTGGCCACCACCTCGAAGGAGTTGGCCAGGACGCAGCCGACGGTCGCGGCGAGCAGCCCGGTCTCTAGCGCCGCCATCAGCGCGAGTACCGTCCCAGCACGGTGACCGGCTGCGGCGGGGCCGGCGCCCCCGCCCACTCCGCGACCTTGGCCCTGAACACGAGGGCCTCCGGGAGCCGCAGAAGGGGATTGGCGGCGCCGTCGGCGAGACGCAGCGTCAGCAGGAACTCCGCGTTCTCGCCGTCCTCACCTACACGGACCGCGCTGTACTCCGTACCGGCCGGCGCCGCCTCCTCCAGCGCGGCGAAGAGCTTGCCGACGGCGTCCTCGACCTCGGGTATCCGCCCGGCATCGGTGCTGAACCGGACGATCTGTACGCTCATTGTCGTGTCCTCCACGGGACGTGCTCGTCATGTCGTTGTGCTCTCGTCCCTCCTGACGCCGAGCACGCACGAAAGGTGACCCTCCCCGTGGAACTCGTTGAACGGTTCGAGGCGGCACGGCCCCGGCTGCTGTCGCTGGCGCACCGGATCGTCGGCTCGCACCACGACGCCGAGGACGCGGTCCAGAACGCGTGGGCGCGAGTGCAGGCCGCGGACACGGCCGAGATCACCAACCTGGACGGCTGGTTCACCACCGTGACCGCCCGGCTGTGCCTCGACCTCCTCCGGGCCCGCGAGCGGCGCGGCGAACTCCCGCTGGCGTCCGCGGACGTCCCGGGCGAGCAGCTCGGCGCCGACGAGGAGTTCCTCCGCCGCGAGGCCGTGTCCAGGGCGCTGCTCGTGCTCCTTGGCGAACTGTCGCCGAGACAGCGGGTGGCCTACGTCCTCCACGACCTGTTCGCCGTCCCGTTCGACCAGATCGCCGCCGTGCTCGACACGACCCCGGCGTCGGCGAAGAAGCTCGCCAGCCGTGCGCGCGCCAGGCTCCGTGGGCCCCGCCCGGCCGAGCCCGCCGCCCATCCCGGGCACCTCGAGATCGTCGAGGCCTTCCTCGCGGCGGCGCGCGGCGGTGACATCGCGCGGCTCGTCACCCTGATGGCACCGGACGCCGTCCGGACCGCCGACCCCCGGCTGCTTCCGGCGGGCGCGCAGGACCGCGTCAGCGGGGCCCCGGCCGTGGCCGAGGAGACGAGGTCCTTCGTCGACCGGATCGCCGCCGCCGCACCGGTCCTCGTGGCCGGGCACCCCGGAGCGGTCATCGCGCCGGGCGGCCACGCGTTCGCGCTGATCCGCTTCAGGCTCGGCGCCGGGCTCGTCACGGAGATCGAGATCATCCCCTACACGCCCGGCGCGATCTCCCTTCCGCCCCGGTGATCGGCCGCAGGCGGAACCCGGACGTCAGCGGGCGCGCCGGTGGATGGTCACCAGCGCGTCCTTGCCGTATCTCGTCGTCTCGGTCAGGGTCCAGGCGCTCATGTCGGGAGTCTCCGTCCACAGCCGCCGGCCGTGGCCGAGGATCACGGGGAACCACATGAGCCGGATCTCGTCGACCAGGTCACCCGCGAGCAGCCCCTGGACGAGCCGGATGCTGCCCGCCACCGAGATCTCGCCGCCGACGTCAGCCTTGAGCCGGGTCACCTCCTCCGCCAGGTCGCCCGAGAGCACGGACGTGTTGTTCCACCCGGGGTCCTCGAGCGTGCCGCTGACGACGTACTTCGGCATGCCGTTGTACTTGTCGGCCAGCTCGCCCTCCTCGTGCGGCCAGGCGGAGGCGAAGCCGTCGTAGGTGACGCGGCCCAGCAGCAGCGCCTCGGACGCGAGCGCCTCGTCGGTCTTGAACTGCTCGCCGTCCGGCCCGCGGTCGAACTCGAAGCTCCAGTTCGGGTACTTGAAGTCCTCGCCGCCGGGCGCCTCGACGACGCCGTCCAGGGAGATGAACTCGGTGACGACGATCTTCCCCATGTCAGGCTCCCTTGGCGAAGTCGCGCAGCACGGGCGCGAGGACGGACGGGCTCGTGCTGTGGTTCTCGCCGGGGACCGCCTTCAGCGTCGCGGTCGGCAGGTGGTCGGCCAGCGCCCTCGCGCCGGTGGCGAGGTGGGGCCAGGTGTCCTCGCCGTAGAGGACGAGGACGGGCACGCCGACCTTGTCCCACAGGTCGCCGCGGAGCGGCTTGCCGGACATGGTGTCCCCGACGTTCCGGCCGTCGTAGGCGATCGTCGGCGCGACCGCCTCCAGCGCCGGCCAGAAGTCGGCCTCGCGCATGCCGCCGACGGCCTCCTCGGGCATCCCCGCGACGGCGGTCAGGAACAGCTCCACGGCGTCCCCGGGGCGGCCCTCGGCCACGGCGGCGTCGAGCCGCTCGACGTAGTCGGACGGAAGCGGCGGATGGCCGTCGTCGGCGATGACCGGCGGCTCGAACAGCGCCAGGCGCGCGATCGGCACGCCGGCCTGCGCCGCGTTGAGCGCGAGGTGCCCGCCGGACGACCAGCCGAACACGGTCGCCGGACGCCCGCCGCCCGCCCGCTCGATGATCGCGGCGAGGTCCTCGAACTCGCGCTCGACGGCGTAGGGGGCGGTGTCCCCGCTGTCCCCGCGCCCGCGCCGGTCGTAGTTGATCACCAGGAACCCGCCGGCGAGCAGCTCCGCGGTCTGCGCGTTCTCCGGGGTCGTGGCGCGGTGCGCGGTCGCGCCGTCGATCAGGACGATCGGGTCGCCCTCACCCCACGCGGTGTAGGCGATGGCGGTGCCGTCGGCCGAAGTGACAGTGCCCTGCGACATGGGGTCGTGCCTTTCTGAGGTCGGTCCGCGCGGTCGTTCGCCGCGGGGGACCCACCCTAGAAACGCGCGTCGCCCTGGATCTTGTACAGAAGCGACAGGGGTTCCGCGGTGCGCGCCGGCTCCCGCAGCCGAGTCGCCGTCCGGCCGATGAACCGCTGCAGCGACCTCGCCAGATGCGGCTGGTCGTAGTAGCCGAGCCGGTGCACGACCTCAAGGCACGGCACGCCCTCACGCAGCAGCACGGCGGCGTGCCGGGCGCGATCGATCTGCCGGATCGCGCCCTGGGTCAGCCCCGTCGCGGCGGCGACGCGCCGCTCAACGGACCGGGCCCCCACGCCGGCGGTGCCGCCCCGCACGACCTCGTCCACGAGCGGGTCGCGTCTGAGCACGCCCTCGCGCACGAGCCTCCCGACGAAGTCCTCCGCGCTGTCGAAGCCCGGGATGGCCCACTCCTCGCCCCGCAGGACGAAGACGCGCCCGTCCGCGTAAGGGCTCTCCAACTCGGCGTCGACGAGCCGGGCGGCAGGCAGGTGCGGCATCGACGTCCCGTGCGCGAGCATGATCCCGAACGATTCCGACTCGCCCGCCATCTCCACGGTCGACGCGGCCGTCTCCGGACCCCGGAGCGAGGCGTGCAGGACGCCCTCGGACTCCCAGAAGACGAACTCCCAGTGCGACGTCGCGACCGATGTCAGGCGCCCCGTCCCGCTGGCGCGCCCGCGCCACACGCGCGCGATGTACGGCGAGTCGGATCCGCGGTGGTCGCTCTCGATCGGCATGCGGTGCCCTCCCCCCGGCGCGCGGTGCCGATGCTACCTAGCTCCCCATGAACGGCACCGCCGCGCCGGGTCCGGTCAGCGGTCGACGGTGATGCCGCGCGCGCCGTGCAGGTTGCGCAGAAGGCCGATCTCGGCGACGTTCTTGGTCAGCTCGATGTTCACCCAGCCCGCCACGTCGCCCATCGTCAGCTCCGCCGCCCACGGCAGCCCGGCGGTCCGGTCGGCGGAGTCGAGGTCGGCGTCGCCCAGCCCGGCCAGGCCGGTCCGCCACTCCTGGTGCAGTTCGCGCAGCCAGCGGGCCGCCGCCTCGGCACCGCCCGGCCAGGTGATCCCGGTGCGCTCGGGCGCGCCGCCCTTGAAGCAGTGCCCGAGCGTGGTGGTCCACCAGTAGCCGATGTGCCAGGTGACCCAGCCGATCGTGACGGCCGGGACGGGATCGGGCTCCGGCACCTCCCAGTCGGCGACCCAGCGTCCCTCGGCATCCGGCCGGACCGTCCAGCAGTACGCCTCGGGCTCCCAGAGGCAGAGCGCGTCGTCGAGGCCGTCGAGGTGGTACTCGAGCAGCGCCCAGGCGATGTCGAGCTGCCGGTTCAGCATGTGCACGCGCGCAACGGTCATGCGCCGATCCTGGCAGCCGCCAAGATCACCGCACCAGCGATTTACCGGGTGCCGAGCCGGGCCCGGCGTGGGCACAGGTCAGCCGGTGAAGGGCTCCAGGGCGAAACGGCCGACCGCGACGAAGACCGCCACGGCGAGGTAGGAGGCGTTCAGCAGCACGAGGCCGAACTGGCCCAGGCGCCCGTGGGTGACCATCGCGCCGATCATGAGCAGGACCCAGCAGACTGCGGTCACCGGCACCATGACCGGCGCGATGTCCAGCGCTCCGGGCAGGATCAGGCCGGCGGCCGCCAGCAGCTCGAGGACCCCGAGCGTCTTCACGAAACCGGCCGGCGCGTGCCGGGTCCATTCGCCGCCGCTGTGCGCGGACAGTTTCTCCTTCCGGAGGAACGTCTTGGTGACGCCGCCGCCCAGGGCGATCACGGCGAGCAGGCCGGCGGCGATCCACAGAGCGATGTTCACAAGGTTCTCCTGGTGGCGAGGTTCGCTGGTAGGACGTCTGGTCACGCAGGAGATGCCGGCGGCCCCGCCCCCCGTGACAGCGCCGTCCTGTGATGTGTGCCACCGGCTCCGGATGTCACACGGAGAGCGGGAGCGGAGTCCCATGGGCATGGACTCCGCCACCGACACCTTCGTCGCCCATCGCGACCTGCTGTTCACCGTCGCCTACGAGATGCTCGGGTCGGCGGCCGACGCCGAGGACGTCCTGCAGGAGACCTGGCTGCGGTGGGCCGGCGTCGACCTCGCCACGGTCCGGGACCGGCGCGCGTACCTGGTGCGGATCGCCACCCGCCAGGCGCTGACGCGGCTGCGCACGCTCGGCCGCCGCCGGGAGTCCTACATCGGATCGTGGCTGCCCGAGCCGCTGCTGACCACGCCCGACGTGGCGGAGGACGTGGTCCTGACCGAGAGCGTCTCGATGGCGATGCTGCTGGTGCTGGAGTCGCTCAACCCGGTCGAGCGCGCCGTGTTCGTGCTGCGCGAGGTGTTCGACGTGCCCTACGACGAGATCGCCGAAGCCGTCGGCAAGACCCCCGCGACGGTCCGCCAGATCGCGCACCGGGCACGCTCGCACGTCGCCGCCCGGCGGCCGCGCGAGGCCGCCTCCCCGGCCGAGACCCGGGCCGCCCTCCAGGCGTTCCAGCGGGCGGTCGAGACGGGGGACCTGCAGGGCCTGCTGGACGTCCTCGCGCCGGACGTCGTCCTCATGAGCGACGGCGGCGGAGTCAGGAAGGCCGTGCCGCGGCCCGTCGCCGGGGCCCGCAAGGTGGCGCGCCTGCTGGCCGTCGGCTGGGACAAGGTGGGGGGCCGGCTGACGGGCGTGCCGCTCCAGCTCAACGGATGGCCCGGCCTCGTCCTGCGGATGAACGGCGAGCTCCACGGCGCCGTGGCCATGCGGGTCGAGGACGGCCTCATCACCGGGCTGTACATCGTCCGCAACCCCGAGAAGCTGTCGCGCATCGAGCGGGAGACCGCGCTGAGCCGGTGAGGCCGCGCCGGGCGGGTCCCGCCCGGCCGGGGGCGGACGGCATACTGCCTGGTGCCGCCCCCCGAAGGAGGACGTCCTTGCCCGGACCGCTCGAAGGCGTCGTGATCGTCGACCTCAGCCGCGTCGTGGCGGGCCCGCAGGCCACGATGACGCTCGCCGACCTCGGCGCCAGAGTGATCAAGGTTGAGCAGCCCGACGGCGACGAGACCCGCGGCTGGGGTCCGCCGTTCGCGGGGGACGACCGGATCAGCACCTACTACCTGTCGATCAACCGGAACAAGGAGTCGGTCACCCTCGACCTGAAGTCGGACGAGGGCAGGGACACCCTGGCCAGGCTGGTGCGGCACGCCGACGTCCTCGTGGAGAACTTCCGGCCGGGCGTCCTCGACCGGCTCGGGTTCCCGGTGGAGCGGCTGCACGGGCTGAACCCGGGCCTGATCGTCCTGTCGATCACCGGGTTCGGGCACGACGGGCCGGAGGGCGGGCGCCCCGGCTACGACGCGATCGTGCAGGGCGAGGCCGGCGTCATGAGCGTCACCGGCCCCCCGGGCACGCCGAGCAAGGTCGGGCTGTCGATCGCCGACCTCCTCGCCGCGGGCAACGGCGTCGCCGGGGTCCTGGCCGCCCTGTACGAGCGGGCCCGCACCGGGCGCGGCACGGTCGTCCGCACGTCGCTGCTGGCCTCGGTGGTCGGCGCCCACATGTTCCAGGGGACGCGCTGGACCGTCGCCCGCGAGGTCCCCGAGTCGGTCGGCAACGACCACCCGGCGATCGCCCCCTACGGAACGTTCCGCTGCAAGGACGGGCAGATCCAGATCGGCGTCGCCAACCAGAACATCTGGCGCCGGTTCGCGCCGGTCGTCGGCCTCGACCCCGACGACCCCCGGTACGCGACGATCCCGGACCGCTCCGCGAACCGCGCCGCGCTGACCGCCGGCATCGAGCGGGTCCTCGGCGGCGACACCCGCGGCACCTGGCTGGCGCGCCTGGGCGAGGCGGGCGTCCCGGCGGGGGCGATCCGGTCGATCGACGAGGTCTACGAGTGGGAGCAGACCCGCTCGCAGGGCCTCGTCATCGAGGTCGACCACCCGCGGCTCGGGCCGATCGAGCTGCCGGGGCCGCCGCTGCGCTTCGACGGCGCGCCGCCGCGCGAGCACACCGCGCCGCCCCTGCTCGGCGAGCACACCGCGGCGGTGCTGGCCTGGCTGGACGAGATGGACCTTCAGGACGAGCGGGAGAGGGGCGAGTGATGGACCTGTTCGGAGAGTCGGGCGGCCCGGTGCGGATCGCCGGGCGGGAACTGGCGCGCGACGAGCTGCTCGGCTGGGCGTCGGCCGTCGCCGCCGAGATCCGCGGCGCGGACGCCGTCGCGGTGCACGCCACGGCGACGGCGGAGACGGTCGCGGCCGTCGTCGGCGGCGTGCTCGCGGGCGTCCCGGTGGTGCCGCTGCCGCCCGACTCCGGGCCCGCCGAACGCGCGCACGTCCTCGGCGACTCGGGGGCGAGCCTGCTGCTGGCCGCCGGCGGCGCCGAGCGGGCGGACGGGGAACCGCCGCTGGTCCCCGTCGACGCCCTCCCGCGCAACGGAAGCGAGCGCACCGGGGCGGACGCCGGTGCGACGGCGATGATCCTCTACACGAGCGGGACGACCGGCGCCCCCAAGGGCGTGCTGATCTCGCGGGGGGCGATCGCCGCCGGGCTCGACGCCCTCGCCGAGGCCTGGGCCTGGACGCCCGGCGACGTCCTCGTCCACGGGCTGCCGCTCTTCCACGTGCACGGCCTCGTCCTCGGGGTCCTCGGGGCACTGCGGGTGGGGTCGCCGCTCGTCCACACGGGCCGCCCGAAGCCCGAGGCGTACGCGGCGGCGGCGCAGGACGACGGCGGGAGCCTGTTCTTCGGCGTCCCCACCGTCTGGTCGCGGACCGCGGCCGACCCGGCGGCGGCGCGGGCGCTGCGCGGCGCGCGGCTGCTCGTCTCCGGCAGCGCGCCCCTCCCCGTGCCCGTCTTCGAGCGGCTCGCGGACCTCACCGGGCACCGCCCGGTCGAGCGCTACGGCATGACCGAGACCCTCATCACGGTCAGCGCGCGCGCCGCCGGGGACCGGCGCCCCGGCTACGTCGGGACCCCGCTGCCCGGCGTCGAGACCCGGCTGGCGGCCGAGGACGGCGGCCCGGTCCCGCACGACGGGGAGACGCCGGGCGAGCTCCACGTCCGGGCGCCGCTGCTGTTCAAGGGCTACCTCAACCGCCCCGAGGCCACCGCGGAGTCGTTCGCCGGGGACGGCTGGTTCCGCACCGGCGACATCGCGGCCATCGGCCCGGACGGCTGGCACCGGATCGTCGGCCGCGCGTCCACCGACCTCATCAAGAGCGGCGGCTACCGGATCGGCGCGGGCGAGATCGAGAACGCGCTGCTCGCGCACCCCGCCGTCCGGGAGGCCGCGGTCGTCGGCACCCCCCACGACGACCTCGGCGAGCAGGTCACCGCCTACGTCGTCGCGGACGGGGTCGGGGAGAAGCAGCTCATCGACTTCGTCGCCGGCAGCCTGTCGGTGCACAAGCGCCCCCGCGTGGTGCACCTGGTCGACTCCCTGCCGCGCAACGCGATGGGCAAGGTCGTCAAGACCCGCCTGGCGCCTTAGCGGCCCGCCTCCCGGGGAGCAGTTCGGCCAGGACGGGCCGGACGAGGTCGCGCGCCGCCGACTCCGGCGGGCCGGAGCCGGCGGGGCCTTCGGCGAAGTAGCGCAGGAACCCCTGCTGGAAGCAGGCGCCCATCAGCAGCGCAGCCACGGCGCCGGTGTCGGCGCCCGCCGCCACGCGGCCGAGCTCGCGTTCGGCGTCCAGGTACCGCGCCAGCGCCAGGACCGGCTCCTGCGGGCCCGCGCCGTACTTGCGCAGCGAGTCCCGCATCGTCTCCATCAGCCGCGGCTGCGCCACCATGGAGACCATCATCGGGAACGCGGCGCGGTAGAAGCGCAGCGCGCCGTGGACGACGGCGACGAGGTTGCCCTCCACGGTCCCCTCGCCGGCGGCGTGCGACGCGGTGAAGGCCGGCATCCGCTCCTTCAGCACGTGCAGCATCAGCTCCTCCTTGTCGCGGAAGTGCTTGTACAGCAGCGCCTCGGAGTAGCCGGCGGCCTTCGCGATCTCCTTGGTGGTGGCGCGGGCCACCCCGTCCCGGCGCATGACGTCCGCCGCGGCGTCCAGAATCCGTTCCCGCGCGCCCAATGAAGCTCCCTTGCGCCGAAGCCCGCCTTGACAGGTGAGTGAACACTGACCAGGGTAGGGGTTAGTAAAAATTCACTAACCGAGGTGGGGGCATGAGACTCACGATCTTCGGGGCGACCGGCGGCACCGGCGTCCGGCTCGTCCGGCGCGCGCTCGACGGCGGGGACGAGGTGACCGCCGTCGTCCGCGACCCGGCACGGCTGCCCGGCGAACTGCGGGAGGCGGCCGGCGTCGTCCAGGCCGACGTCGTGGACCCCGCCGCGCTCGAGGAGGCGGTGAAGGGGTGCGACGCCGTCATCACCGCCATCGGGACCCGCGAGGGCCGCGCGCCGACGACCGTCTGCGCCGACAGCACGCGCGCCATCGTCGCCGCGATGGGCGCCGCCGGGAGCCGGCGGCTGGTGGTCGTCAGCGCGTCCGGGCTGGACGCCGGGCCTGGCGACGACCCGCTGACCCGGTTCGTGGTCAAGCCGCTGATCCTGCAGCGGATCCTGAAGCACGCGTTCGCCGACATGCGCGCCGCGGAGGAGGTCGTCCGCGGCTCCGGGCTCGACTGGACGATCGTCCGCCCGCCGCGGCTCACCGAGGGCGCGGGCGCCGGCCGCTACCGCAAGGCCGTCGACCGCCACGTCCCCGGCGGCTTCACCCTGGCCCGGGAGGACCTCGCCGCGGCCCTGCTCGACCTCGCGGCCGACGCGTCCGCCATCGGGCACACGGTCGCCGTCGCCCGCTGACCGGCGCCAGGCGGATGGGCCGGGGCCGGCGCGGTTAGTCTGGTCGCGTGGGTGAGCCTCTCGTAGCGCGCATGCAGGGATTCGGCGAGACGATCTTCGCCGAGATGTCGGCTCTCGCCGTGCGGACCGGCGCCATCAACCTCGGTCAGGGCTTCCCCGACCAGGACGGCCCGCAGGCCGTGCTCGACACCGCCGTGGAGGCGATCCGGTCGGGGGCGAACCAGTACCCGCCCGGGCCGGGGCTCCCGGAGCTGCGGGAGGCCGTGGCCGCGCAGCGGCTCCACCGGTACGGGCTCTCCTACGACCCGGGGACCGAGGTGTTCGTCACCGTTGGCGCCACCGAGGGCATCGCGGCGTCGGTGCTGGCGCTCGCCGGGCCGGGCGACGAGGTCGTCGTGTTCGAGCCGTACTACGACTCCTACGCCGCGGTGATCGCGCTCGCCGGGGCCGTCCGCAGGCCGGTCACGCTGCGCCCGGCGGAGGGCCGGTTCACCTTCGACCCCGACGAGCTGCGCGCCGCGATCGGCCCCCGCACCCGGGCGATCCTGGTGAATTCGCCGCACAACCCCGCCGGGACCGTGTTCACCCGCGCGGAGCTGGAGGCCATCGCGGACGTCTGCCGTGAGCACGACCTGGTGGCGATCACCGACGAGGTCTACGAGTACCTCACGTTCGACGACACCGAGCACATCCCGCTGGCCACCCTCGACGGGATGCGCGACCGGACGGTGTCGGTGTCGTCGGCGGGCAAGTCGTTCTCCGTCACCGGATGGAAGACCGGCTGGGTGATGGCCTCCGCCCCCTACATCCGGGCCGTCCAGACGGTGAAGCAGTTCCTCACCTACGCGGTCAGCGCCCCCTACCAGCGGGCCGCCGCGTACGCGCTGGCGAACGAGATCCCGTGGGTGGAGGAGCTGCGCAAGTCGCTCCAGGCCAAGCGGGACCGCCTCATCACCGGCCTGGAGGCCGCCGGGTTCACCACGTTCCGGCCGCAGGGCACCTACTTCGTGCAGGCCGACATCCGGCCGCTGGGGTTCACCGACGGGATCGAGCTGACCCGCGCCCTGCCGGAGAAGGCGGGCGTCGTCGCGATCCCCTCGCAGGTCTTCTACGACCACGCCGAGGCCGGCGCGCACTTCGTCCGCTTCGCGTTCTGCAAGCGGGACGAGGTCATCGACGAGGCCGTCGAACGCCTCGCCCGCCTGCGCTGACAGACCCCTGTCGCGGCCGTGAACCCGCCCCCGTGACCGTAAGAGGACGGTCACTCCTGACCGGTTGGGCGGAGGTTGCCGAACGGGCGGCGCTCCTTGGGCTGCTTTCGCCCATGAGCGCCGTCCTCCGCGCGGGCTAGCGTTCGGCCGTGGGCTGGAACGGCGGGGACGCGCTCGACGGCGAGCGCGTCGGCGGGGAGCGGATCACGGGTGCGCGCATCATGATCGCGCTCGGCGGCAACGCGATGACCGCGTCGGACGGCAGCGCCACGCCGGACGCCCAGGCGGCGGCGATCGAGCGGGCGATGGCCCCGGTCGCGGACCTGGTCGCGGCCGGCGCGCGGGTCGCCCTCACGCACGGCAACGGGCCGCAGGTCGGCAACCTGCTGATCAAGAACCAGCTGGCGGCGGGCGTGGTGCCGCCCGTCCCGCTGGACTGGTGCGGCGCGCAGACCCAGGCCACCATCGGTGTGATGATCATGAACGCGCTGGAGCGGGCGCTGGCCGCGCGGGGCGTGTCCCGCCCGGTCGCCGCGGTCGTGACCCGCACGCTGGTGGACGCGGCCGACCCCGGGTTCGCCGACCCCGCCAAGCCCGTCGGCCGCTACTTCCCGGAAGAGCAGGCACGGCGCGCCATGGCGCACGGCGAGACGTGGCGGGAGTTCGGGGACCGCGGCTGGCGCCGCGTCGTCGCCTCGCCGGAGCCCCTGGAGGTCCTGGACGCCGGCGCCGCGGCGGCGCTGCTGGACGCCGGCCACATCGTCGTCGCGGCCGGCGGCGGCGGCGCGCCCGTCGCGACAGTGGACGGGACGCTCCGCGGCGTCGAGGCCGTCGTCGACAAGGACCTGGCGGCCCAGCTGCTCGCCCGGCGGCTGGGCGCGGAGATCCTGGTCATCGCGACCGACGTGGAGCACGCGATGACCGGATTCGGCACCCCGGACGCGCGTCCCCTGCACCGGACGACGGTCGCGGAGCTGGCCCGGCTCGCGGCCGCCGGGCACTTCGCCGGCGGCAGCATGGGCCCGAAGGTGGAGGCGGTGCGGCGGTTCGTCGCCGCGGGCGGCCGGCGCGCCGCGATCGCGTCGCTGGAGCGGCTGGGCGACGCCGCGCACGGCGCCTCCGGGACGGTCGTCGAGGCGTGACCGGGGTAGCTCGTGACCAGGGTAGTGACCGAGTGATCAGAGCAGCTGAGGAGCGATGACGTGCCCGATCCGATCGAAGTCCGCAAGATCCCCATCGAGAGCGTGACCGACGCGTCCGGGCTGGCCCGGCTGATCGACGACGGCGTCCTGGAGGCCGACCGGGTCCTCGCCGTCGTCGGCAAGACCGAGGGCAACGGCGGCGTGAACGACTACACCCGCCTGCTGGCCGACCGCGCGTTCCGCGAGGTGCTCGTCGAGAAGGGGACCCGCCCTGCGGACGAGGTGGGGCGCGTCCCGCTGGTGTGGTCGGGCGGGACCGACGGCGTCCTCAGCCCGCACGCCACGGTGTTCGCCACCGCCGACCCCGCCGCGGCGCCGAAGACGGACGAGCCGCGCCTCTCGGTCGGCGTCGCGATGAGCGACGTCATCCTGCCCGAGGACATCGGCCGCCCCGCGATGGTCGAGACGGTCGCCGCCGGCGTCCGCGAGGCCATGAAGACCGCCGGCATCGACGACCCCGCCGACGTCCACTACGTGCAGACCAAGACGCCGCTGCTCACCCTCGACACCATCAACGACGCCAAGTCCCGCGGCCGCGACGTCGTCACCGAGGACACCCTCAAGTCGATGGACATCTCCAACTCCACGACCGCGCTCGGCATCGCCGTGGCGCTCGGCGAGATCGAGCCGCCGTCCGCCGAGCAGATCCACAAGGACCTGTCGCTGTACTCGTCGGTGGCGTCCTGCTCGTCCGGCGTGGAGCTCGACCGGGCGCAGATCGTCGTCGTCGGCAACGTGCGCGGCATCGGCGGCCGGTACCGCGCCGGGCACGGTGTGATGAAGGACGCACTCGACGCCGACGGCATCTGGGACGCGATCCGGACGACCGGCCTCGACCTGCCCGAACGGCCCCGCACCGCCGACCTCGGCGACCGCCTCGTCAACGTCTTCATCAAGTGCGAGGCCGACCCGGGCGGCTCGGTCCGGGGGCGCCGCAACATCATGCTGGACGACTCGGACGTGCACTGGCACCGGCAGATCAAGGCGTGCGTCGGCGGCGTCGCGGCGTCCGTCACGGGCGACCCCGCGGTGTTCGTGTCGGTCGCGGCCGTCCACCAGGGGCCGTCCGGCGGCGGCACCGTCGCGGCCATCGCCGACCTCGGCCGACCGGGTTGAAGCCGTATCGTGTCCGGATAGTCACCCACGGTGTCCGGCGGAGGTTATAGCCTTCCTGGCGTGTCCGGACTGACCATTCCCGAACCACAGTTCCCCGGTGACGACGGAAGCGCCGACCCGCGGCTGTGCGAGGCCCTCGCCGGGTACGCGGCGGGGCGCGTCGGCGTCCACACCGTGCTGCGCCGGCTGCGGAAGGCGCGGCTGCTGGTGCCCGTCGTCGCCGTCCTCACCGAAGAGGAGGACGTCGCGCCCGGCGAGCTGCGCCGCGAGAAGTCGAGCGACATGGCGCTGCCCACGCTGATCGGCGACGACGGGCGGCGCGGCGTGCTCGGCTTCACCTGCACCGAGACGATGCGGGCGTGGCGCGCCGACGCCCGTCCCGTCGCCGTCCGCGCCGAGGACGCGTGCCGCGCCGCCCTCGACGAGGGCGCCGACGCCCTGGTCGTGGACGTGGCGGGCCCCGTCCCGTTCGCCGTGGACGGCCTGCGCCTGCACCTGCTCGCCGAGGGCCGGCCCATCCCGGCTCCCCACGAGGACCCCGACGTCCTCGCCGCCGTGGAGGCCGCGTTCGGCTCCGACCAGTCCGTGACCGGGGTCCGCGTCACCGAGGGCACGTCCGCCGACGTGGCCGTGCGGTTCGCCGTCGTCCCCGGCCACGACGAGCGCCGCACCGTGCAGCGCGTCTCCGACCGGCTCGCCGAGGTGCTGCGCGGCCGCATCGTCGGCGGCGTCGAACTGAACGTCGTCCGCCGGTAGGCGGCGCCCGGGTAAGCGGGGCGCCGATAATTCGCTGGCGGTCCGTCCCGCCCGGCGGGCACGCTTGGCGGCATGATCGACGTCGATTCGTTCATCGCCGACGGCTTCGTCCGGGTTGAGGGGGCCTTCTCCCGCGAGCTGGCCGCCGAATGCCGCGAGATCCTCTGGCGGGACACCGGCTGCGACCCCGCCGACCGCTCGACGTGGACGCGGCCGGTCGTCCGCCTGGGCGACCACGCGCAGGAGCCGTTCCGGGCCGCCGCCGGCACACCCCGGCTGCACGCCGCGTTCGACGCGATCGTCGGTGAGGGCGCCTGGCTGCCGCGCGGCGGCCTCGGCACGTTCCCGGTGCGGTTCCCCAGCGACGAGGAGCCGGGCGACGACGGCTGGCACATCGACGCCAGCTTCCCCGGCGACGACCCGGCCGACTTCATGTCCTACCGGGTGAACGCGGACTCCAAGGGCCGCGCCCTGCTGATGCTGTTCCTGTTCTCGGACGTGAGCGGCGACGACGCGCCCACCCGCATCCGGACCGGCTCCCATCTGGACGTCCCGCCGATCCTCGAACCGGCGGGCGAGGAGGGCCTCCCCTTCATGGAGCTGGCGGCCGGGGCCGTCCCCGCCTCGGAGCACCGCCCGGTCGCCCTGGCGACCGGCGAGGCCGGCGACGTCTACCTGTGCCACCCGTTCCTGGTCCACGCCGCCCAGCCGCACCACGGCAGGGAACCCCGCTTCATGGCGCAGCCGCCCTTGCTCCCCTCCGGCCCGCTCCCCGCGTCGTCGCCGGTGAGGATCGCGATCGACCGCGGCCTCGGGCGCTAGGACGGCGCTAGGCCCAGGTGATCGGCAGGCCGTGCGCCGGGCCCTCTCCGAGGACGGTCCGGCCCCCGTCCGGCCACAGGCGCAGCGTCACCACCTGGGCCGGATCGAGCCGGGACGGGTCGCGGGGCTCGAACGACAGGTGCGCGACCGGGGCGTCCCCGGTGGCCGCCGCTCCGGCGCGCTCCAGGAGGTGGAGCAGCCGGGCCGCCTCGTCCTCGGACAGGTAGGCCCACATCGTCGAGTGCCACACCACCGTCGCCACGCCCGGCTCCGGGGCCAGGTCCGCCAGGAAGTCGGCGGCGCCGGCCCGCACGACCGTCGCCGGGACCCGCGCGGCCACCTCGAACGCCGCCCGCAGCCGCGCGACCCGCACCGGCTGGTCGGGCCACACGTACGACAGGAGCAGCCGCTGCGCCTCCGGTGCCGCCGGGTCCAGCGGGGCCGGGTCGCACCCCAGCCGCTCGGCGACCGCGAGCGGCGCGTCCACCGGCGGAAGGCCCCGCCAGGCGTTCTCCAGCACGACCGGCGACTCGGGCCCGTACGCGCCGCCCTCGTACCGGAGCCGGAAATGGTCGGCGCGCAGGTTGAGGCCCGCGCTCGAACCGAGCTCCAGCAGCCTGACCGGCAGGCCCGTCGCCGCGGCCACCGAGAGCAGCCCCCCGACCAGCGCGGACGACCGCCCGACCTCGTTCGTCTTCGGCGGGACGGCGAGCCCCGCGCGGATCTCCGCCGCGTGCTCCACCAGGACGTCCCGGACCGCCGGCCAGGCGGCGAGGGGGTCCTCGGTCCCGCCCGCGGTCGGGTAGTGCGCCGCGAGGTCCGGTGCCCGGCCCTCCAGGACGAGCCGGTGGACCGTTCCCAGCATCCGCAGGAGGGCCCCGGGCACCGCCCGGCCCCCCAGCACCTTCGCGACCGTCCCGCCGGGGTCGTCCGCCGCACGCGTCAGCAGCTCCGCGTACATCGGCGACCCCAGCTGCGCGCACTCCCGCGCCTGGACGAGCAGTGCCTTCCTCATCGTCCACCTCCGCCGCCGAGCCTCTCAGATGGTGGACGGCGGCACGGGCGGGGGCGCGGAGTCAATAGGATCGGGGGCATGCTGCGCTGGTTGACCGCGGGGGAGTCCCATGGCCCGGCCCTGACCGCGATCGTGGAGGGGCTGCCGGCCGGTGTGCGCGTGACCTCGGGGGAGATCGCCGAGGAACTGCGCCGCCGGCGGCTCGGGCACGGGCGGGGCGCCCGGATGAAGTTCGAGCAGGACCAGGTGACGATCGTCGGGGGCGTCCGGCACGGGGTGACGCTCGGCGGGCCGGTCGCGATCGAGGTCGGCAACACCGAGTGGCCCAAGTGGGAGACGGTCATGTCGGCCGACCCCGTGGACGCCGCCGTCCTCGCGGCCCAGGCGCGGAACGCCCCGCTGTCGCAGCCGCGGCCCGGCCACGCCGACCTCGTCGGCATCCAGAAGTACGGCTTCGACGACGCCCGCCCGGTGCTGGAGCGGGCGAGCGCGCGGGAGACGGCCGCGCGGGTCGCGCTCGGCACGGTCGCCAAGGCGTTCCTCAAACAGGCCCTCGGCGTGGACGTGCTGAGCCACGTGATCGCGCTCGGCGAGGTCGAGGCGCCCGACGGCGTCCTGCCCGGCCCCGGCGACCTCGCCGTGGTGGACGCCAGCCCGGTGCGCTGCTTCGACGAGGCGGCCTCGGCGGCGATGGTCGCGCACATCGACGAGACCAAGAAGGCGGGCGACACCCTCGGCGGCGTCGTGGAGGTCCTCGCCTACGGGCTGCCGCCCGGCCTCGGCAGCCACGTCCACTGGGACCGCCGCCTCGACTCGCGGCTCGCCGGGGCCCTGATGGGCATCCAGGCGATCAAGGGCGTGGAGCTCGGCGACGGGTTCACCACCGCGCGGCGGCCGGGCTCGCGGGCGCACGACGAGATCGACGGCACGCCCGACGGCGTACGGCGGCGGACGAACCGCGCCGGCGGCGTCGAGGGCGGCATGACGACCGGCGAGGCGCTGCGGGTGCGGGCCGCGATGAAGCCGATCTCGACCGTCCCGCGCCGCCTCGACACCATCGACGTGAAGACCGGCGAGCCCGCCAAGGCCATCAACCAGCGCAGCGACGTCACCGCCGTGCCCGCCGCCGGGGTCGTCGCCGAGGCGATGGCGGCGCTGGTCCTCGCGGACGCGGCGCTGGAGAAGTTCGGCGGCGACTCCGCCGAGGAGACCGCCCGCAACCTGCGGGGATACCTGTCCTCGCTGCCCGTCAAGTGAACTCCGCCAAGTGAACTGGATCCGCTGACCATGCGACCGAAGGCAGTCATCATCGGGCCGCCCGGCTCCGGCAAGACCACGATCGGCGGCGCGCTCGCCGAGCGGCTCGGCGTCCCGCTGCGCGACACCGACGCCGACATCGAGCGGGCGGCGGGCAAGCCGATCGGCGAGATCTTCATCGACGACGGCGAGGAGCGGTTCCGCGAGCTGGAGCGCGCGGCCGTCGCGGCGGCGCTCGCCGAGCACGAGGGCGTCGTCGCGCTCGGCGGCGGCGCGGTCCTCGCGGCGGAGACGCAGCAGGCGCTCGCCGGGCAGACCGTCGTCTACCTGCGGGTCGGGCTGTCGGAGGCGATCAAGCGGGTGGGGCTCGCGGCGGCGCGGCCGTTGCTCGTCCTCAACCCGCGCAGCCAGATGCGCAAGCTCCTGGAGGAGCGCCTGCCGATCTACGAGCGGCTCGGCACCGTGCAGGTCGACACGGACGGCCGCGAACCCGCCGACGTCGTCGAAGAGATCGTCAAGGCCCTGGAGGACGCGGCCTTCGGCGGGGGCCGCGGGGGGTCGTCCCCCCACGAGGAGGACGCGTGACGCAGGCGCGGGTGCACGTCGGCGGGGCCGACCCGTACGACGTCGTCATCGGGACGGGAGTCCTCGGCGAGCTGCCCGGCCTGGTCGGCGAACGCGCCCGCACGGTCGCGGTCGTCCACGCCGAGGGGCTGCCGGAGATCGCCCGCCCCGTGTGCGGTGCGCTGGAGCAGGCCGGATACGCCGTGCACGCGCTGCCCGTCCCGGACGGGGAGGCCGCCAAGGAGGTCGGCGTCCTCGCCGGGCTCTGGTCGTCGTTCGCCGGGTTCGGCATGACCCGCACCGACGTCGTCGTCGGCGTCGGCGGCGGCGCGACCACCGACCTCGCCGGGTTCGCCGCGGCGTCGTGGCTGCGGGGCGTGCGGGTGGTGCTCGTCCCGACGACGCTGCTCGGCATGGTCGACGCGGCGGTCGGCGGCAAGACCGGCATCAACGTCCCCGAGGGCAAGAACCTCGTCGGCGCGTTCCACCCCCCGGCCGGGGTGCTGTGCGACCTGGCCACGCTGCCGACGATGCCCCGCGAGGACTACATCAGCGGCCTCGCCGAGATCATCAAGGCGGGGTTCATCGCCGACCCGAAGATCCTGGAGCTGGTCGAGGACGACCCGGCGGGCGCCGCGTCCCCGGACGGCCCGCACACCCGCGAGCTGGTGGAGCGCGCCGTCCAGGTCAAGGCGGACGTGGTGTCCGCCGACCTGAAGGAGGGCGGCCTGCGGGAGATCCTCAACTACGGCCACACCCTCGCCCACGCCATCGAGAAGGCGGAGGACTACCGGTTCCGGCACGGCCACGCCGTCGCGATCGGCATGGTCTACGCGGCCGAGCTGGCCCGGCTCGCCGGACGCCTCCCGGCGGACGTGGTCCAGCGGCACCGCGACGTGCTGGCCTCCGTCGGCCTCCCGGTCTCCTACGCCGCCGACTGGCCCGGCCTGCGCGCCACCATGAGCATCGACAAGAAGTCGCGGGGCGCCACGCTCCGCTTCGTCGTCCTCGACGGGATCGCCGAGCCGGGCCGCCTGGAGGCCCCCGACGAGACCTTGCTTGCTGCCGCCTACGAGGAGATCGGCCGATGACCGCAGTGGAGCTCCAGCGGAGCGAGGATCGTCGGCCGGTCGGCCGGGGGTCCGGGGGGCGTCCCCCGGAAGGGAGCAGCCGATGACCCGCGTGTTCGTGCTGAACGGGCCCAACCTGCGCCGCCTCGGCATCCGCGAGCCCGACAAGTACGGGACGACCACCTTCCACGACCTGGCCGGGCTGTGCCGGGACACCGGCCGCGGCCTCGGCCTGGCCGTCGAGGTCCGGCAGACCGACGACGAGGCGGAGATGATCCGCTGGGTGCACGAGGCCGCCGACGAGCGCGTCCCCGTCGTGCTGAACCCGGCCGCGTTCACCCACTACTCGTACGCGCTGCGGGACGCCCTCGCCCAGCTCACCGCGCCGCTCATCGAGGTGCACATCACCAACCCGGCGGCGCGCGAGGAGTTCCGCCACACCTCCGTCGTCGCGGGCGTCGCGACCGGGACCATCGCCGGCTTCGGCACGATGTCGTACGTCCTGGCGCTCCAGGCGGTCGCGGAGCTGGCCGCCGAAGGGTCCTAGCCCTCCCGGACGGCCTCCCGGGTCATGTCCTTCAGCTCGGTGACGACGTCGTCGAGGGGCGCGACGTCGCGGTGGGCGCGGCACAGGATCGTGGCGCCCTCGACCGCGGCGACGATCAGCCGGGCGAGGCGGGCGGCGCGGTCGTCGGCGACGCCGGCGTTGCCGAGGCCGGTGGCGAGGGTGTCCTGCCAGCGGCCGAACGCCGCCGCGGCGGCCGCGGCGAGCTGCGGGGCCTCGTCGTGGCTCTCCACGGTGACGGCGACGACCGGGCAGCCCGCGCGGAACTCGCTCTTGATCAGGACCTGCCGCCACCAGCCGACGAAGGCGTCCACGGCGGACGCGGGGTCGCCGCCCTCGGTGGCGGCGAGGATGCCGGCGTTGAGGAAGTCCCCGGCGTAGCGGACGGCCTCCTCGGCGAGCTGCGCCTTGCCGCCGGGGAAGTGGTGGTAGATCGACCCGCGCGGCGCGCCGCTGTGCGCGATCACGTCGCGGAAGCCGGTGCCGCTGTAGCCGCGTTCGCGGAAGAGGAAGGCGGCGCTGCGCACCATGCGTTCCCGGCTGTCGGTCCCCATGGCCTGATTATGACATTCATCATAAGGTGTCCGCATTGACCATGACGCATGTCATAGGAACCCTGGCATATGCCGGACGTCATACCGGCCGGCGGGTGTCGAGCAGGGACGAAGGAGAGACTCGTGATCGACCTCCAGCGCGACGGGGACGTGTTCGTCCTGCGCTTCGACGCGGGCGAGAACCGCTTCAGCCCCGACTTCCTCGGCGCGGCCGAGGGCGCGCTCGACACCGTGGCGAAGAACGACGGGCCGGGCGCCCTGGTCACCGTCGGGACCGGCAAGTTCTACTCCAACGGCCTCGACCTCGACTGGCTCGGCGCGAACCAGGACCGGTTCGAGGAGTACCTGGGCCGGGTCCACGGCCTGTACGCGCGCCTGCTGTCGCTGCCGATGCCCACGGTCGCGGCGCTGAACGGGCACGCGTTCGCGGGCGGCGGGATGCTCGCCCTCGCCCACGACTTCGCCGTCATGCGGACGGACCGGGGCTACTTCTGCCTGCCCGAGGTCGATCTCGGCATGACGTTCACGCCCGGGATGAGCGCGCTGATCCAGGCGCGCCTGCCCAAGCGCACCGCGCACGAGGCGATGATCACCGGACGCCGGTACACGGCGGAGCAGGCGGTGGCGGCCGGGATCGTCCAGCGCACGGCCGAGGAGGCGGAGGTCCTGCCCGCCGCGGTCGAGTGGGCGGCCTCCCTGGCGGGCAAGAACGGCGGGACCGTGGGGAAGATCCGCACGGACCTGTACGGGCCGGCGCTGGCCGCGCTGACCGGCCCGGCCTTCGGCTGACCCTCGCCCCCGGGCGGGCCGCCGGAGTAGGTTACGTTCGACTGAATCAGATTCGGTTACGGGAAGGGACGTCGATGCGCATCGGGATGGCGCTGAGCTACTCCGGCGGTTTCAAGGAGACCGTCGAGGAGCTCGCCGACTACGAGAAGGCTGGCCTCGACATCGTCTATGTCGCGGAGGCGTACAGCTTCGACGCGGTGAGCCAGATGGGCTACATCGCCGCGAAGACCCAGCGGCTGGAGATCGCCTCCGGCATCCTCAACATCTACTCCCGGACGCCGACCGCGATCGCGCAGACCGCCGCGGGCCTGGACTACGTCTCGGACGGGCGGTTCACGCTCGGCATCGGCGCGTCCGGCCCGCAGGTCATCGAGGGCTTCCACGGCGTGCCCTACACCGCGCCGCTCGGCCGCACGCGCGAGATCATCGAGATCTGCCGCAAGGTGTGGCGGCGCGAGCGGGTCCAGCACGACGGCAAGCACTACCGGCTGCCGCTCCCCGAGGGGCAGGGCACCGGCCTCGGCAAGGCCCTCAAGATCATCAACCACCCGGTGCGGGCCGACATCCCCGTCATGGTCGCCGCGATCGGGCCCAAGAACGTCGAGCTGACCGCCGAGATCGCCAACGGCTGGGAGCCGATCTTCTACATGCCGGAGAAGGCGCAGGAGGTCTGGGGCGAGTCCCTGGCCGCCGGGAAGGCCAAGCGCGACCCGGCCCTCGGCGAGCTGGACGTCGTCGGGCAGTCCCCGCTCGCCATCGGCGACGACGTGCAGGGCTACCTGGAGTTCGGCCGCCCGATGGCCGCCCTCTACATCGGCGGCATGGGCGCCAAGGGCAAGAACTTCTACAACAACCTCGCCCGCCGGTACGGCTTCGAGAAGGAGGCCGAGGAGATCCAGGACCTGTACCTGGACGGCAAGAAGGACGAGGCCGCCGCCAAGGTCCCGCAGGAGCTGCTGGAGAAGATGTCGCTGATCGGCTCCGAGGGCCACGTCCGCGAGCGGCTCGCCGCGATGAAGGAGTCCGGCGTCACCACGCTGAACGTCTCCCCGATCGCGGGCGACCACAAGGGCCGCCTCGCCCTCGTCGAGAAGGTCAAGGAGATGGCCGCCGACCTGTAGGCGGCCCCTCCCCGTCGCCGGGGGTCCGGCCGCCGCGCGGCGGCCGGACCCGGGACACCCGCTCACAGGGCGGCGCGGACCTCCGCGGCGACGCGCTCGCCGGAGCGGACGGCGCCGTCCATGTAGCCCGTCCAGTAGTCGGACGTCTCGGTGCCCGCCCAGTGGATCCGGCCGCACGGCGCCCGCAGCGCGGGCCCGAAGGCGGTGAGCGCGCCGGGCGGGGCGATGCCGGTCGGGCCGCCGCCGCTCCACATCTCGTTGTCCCAGCGCTGGAACGCCGTGATCCGCGGTGCGGCGGCCTTGTCGCCGAACAGCTTGGTGAACGAGGCGAGCCCCGCGCTGCGGATCTCGTCCGCCGACGCGCCGTCCAGCCGCCGGATGTTGGCCTGGTTCATGAAGCCCATCAGGATGCCGCGCGACCCGTCCGGCGGGCTGTTGTCGAACGTCGCGTCGATCGCCCCGCTGTCGGCGACCGCCTGCCCGGTCAGGCCGTCCGCCCGCCAGAACGGCGTGTCGTACACGCCGACGAACTTGGCGATCGAGCCCATCGGGTACCGCTGCATCAGCTGCGCCCGGCTCGCGGGCAGCGCCGGCGAGTAGTCGATCCGGCCGGCGATGGCCGGGGACATCGCGACCACGACCCGCTTCGCCGACACCGTGATCCCGTCCGCGGTCACGGTCACGCCGTCCGCGCCGGTCACGATCGACCGCACCGGGGAGTTGTAGCGGACGATGTCGCCCAGCCTCGCCGCCAGCCGGATCGGCACCTGCTCCGAGCCCCCGACGAACCGGGACTCCTGCGCGCCGCCCTTCGTGTTGATCAGCCGGTCGATCGTCCCGGGGGTGGTCTCGTTGCCCGCGGCGGCGGCGTAGTGCAGCAGGTAGAGCAGCGACACCTCCTGCGAGCGCATCGACAGCGTCGAGGAGGCGAACGCGTCCATCAGGAACCGCGCGCCGCTGCTCAGCGAGTTCGACCGGGACCAGGTGTAGAACGTCTGCGCGTCCCACTCCTCGGCCTTCGCCGCCTTCCACGGCTCGCCGACCGGCACCTGCTTGATCATCTCGCCGAGCCGCAGCAGCGCGATCTGCAGGTCGATGACGCCCCAGTCCGGCGGGACCGCGCCGAGGATGCCGTCGGTCTCGTACAGGGACCGGGTGCCGTTGCGGAAGTAGACGTTCTTGCCGGTGTTGTAGGTCTTGAAGGTCTCCACGCCCATGTCGCGGGTGAGCGCGGCGATGCGGTCCTGCGTGGGCCCGATGAACTCGGCGCCGCCCTCGCTGGTGGTGCCGTCGCCGAGCGGGAGGCCGTAGACGCGCCCGCCCGGCCGGTCCCTGGCCTCGAGGACGAGGACCGACCGCCCGGCCGCGACGAGGTCGCGGGCTGCGGTCAGACCGGACAGGCCGGCGCCGACGACCACCACGTCGGCGGTGGCGGCGGGCGAGGTGCGGGCCGCGGCGGCCGGCGCCGCGGCCGCGGAGGCCCCGGCGGCGGCGGCTCCGGCGGCGGCGATCGCACCTGTGCCGAGCAGTCTGCGGCGGCTGACTCGGGTCACGTGATCCTCCTGGGGGGAGTCCAAGAGCGGGGGACGGACGGTCACACGGCCGGTAACGCTAGGGCAGCGCGCGCGGCAAAGTCGAGGGTTCTTCATGTTTCGTGACCGCGCCGAGTCCGTGCGGCGCCGGGGATCCCCGCGTCCCCGGCCGTGCCCTAGAGTCCTGACCATGGGGGAGACGCACCACGCCCGGCGGCGCCGGCTCGCCGCACTGATCGCCGAACGGGACGCCGGCGCCCTGCTGGTGACCCGGCTCGTCAACGTCCGCTACCTGACCGGCCTCGACAGCTCCAGGGCCGCGCTGCTCGTCCCGGCCGACGGCGCGGCCGTGCTCGCGACCGACGGGCGGTACGCCGGCATGGCCGCGCAGGTCTGCCCGGAGCTGCCCGTCATCGTCGACCGGCAGGTCGCGGCGGCGCTGGTGACGCGCGCCGCCGCGGACGGCCACGCCCGCCTCGGCTTCGAGGCCCACGACGTCACCGTCGAGCAGCACGCGGAGCTCCGCGGCCAGGCCGAGATAGAGCTGGCCGCACTCGGTCACCTGGTCGAAGACCTCCGGCGGGTCAAGGACGAGGAGGAGATCGCCCTCCTGCGCGAGGCGTGCGCCATCACCGACCGCGCGTTCGAGGCCGCCCTCCCCGGGATCCGCGCCGGGGTCACCGAGCGGGAGGTCGCCGTCGCGCTGGAACGGGCGATGGTGGACCTCGGCGCCGAGGGCCCCGCCTTCGCCTCGATCGTCGCGTCCGGGCCGAACGGCGCCATCGCGCACCACCATCCGGGCGGCCGCGAGCTCCGCCGCGGCGACCTCGTCACCATGGACTTCGGCGCCCGGTACGGCGGCTACCACGCCGACATGACCCGCACCGTCGCGATCGGCGAGCCCGCCGGCTGGCAGCGCGACGTGTACGACCTCGTCCACCGCGCCCAGCGCGCCGGGCTCGACGCGGCCGTCCCCGGCGCGGAGACCAAGGACGTCGACGCCGCCGCCCGCGACGTCATCAAGGCCGCCGGGCACGGCGACGCGTTCACGCACGGGCTCGGGCACGGCGTCGGCCTGGAGATCCACGAGGCTCCGCTCCTGGGGTACGACAAGACCGGTAAGCTGATGGACCGAGTTCCGATCACAGCGGAGCCGGGGGTCTACCTCACGGGCCGGGGCGGGGTCCGCATCGAGGACACGTTCGTGGTCCGCGCGGACGGTCCGGAGCTCCTCACCACAACGACCAAGGACCTGCTCGTGCTCTAGCGCGCGGGACCGCGACCGGGAGAACAGCCAGTGGCGACGACGAACGACCTGAAGAACGGCATGACGCTGAACCTCGACGGCCAGCTGTGGACCGTCCTGGAGTTCCAGCACGTCAAGCCCGGCAAGGGCGGCGCGTTCGTCCGAACGAAGCTGAAGAACGTCCTGTCCGGCAAGACCGTCGACAAGACCTTCAACGCCGGCACCAAGGTCGAGGTGGCCAGCGTCGACAAGCGGGAGATGCAGTACCTCTACCGCGAGGGCGAGGACTTCGTCTTCATGGACACCCAGACCTACGACCAGCCCCACATCCCGGGCGCCGTCGTCGGCGACGCGGCGAACTACCTGCTCCCCGAGCAGAACGCCACGATCGCCTTCAACAACGACAACCCGCTGTACGTCGAGCTGCCCGCCGCCGTCGTGCTGGAGATCACCGAGACCGAGCCCGGCCTGCAGGGCGACCGCTCCACCGGCGGCAGCAAGCCCGCCACGGTGGAGACCGGCGCGCAGATCCAGGTGCCGCTGTTCATCACGACCGGCGAGAAGGTCAAGGTCGACACCCGCTCCGGCGAATACCTCGGCCGCGGCTGAGGATGGGAGCGGAACTTCCGAGCGGAGCGAGACGATGAGCGCTCGCACCAAGGCGCGCAAGCTCGCGCTGGACATCCTGTTCGCGGCGGAGCTGCGGGAGGAGCTGCCGACCGCGGTCCTGGAGGGGCGCGGCCGCCCCAACCAGGACGAGCTGGCCGAGTACCCGCACGCCGTCCGGCTGATCGAGGGCGTCCAGGAGCACCGGGAGCGCATCGACGAGCTGATCGCGACCTACGCCACCGGCTGGACGCTGGAGCGGATGCCCGCGGTCGACCGCAACATCCTGCGGATGGGCGCCTACGAGCTGCTGTGGGTCGACGACGTCCCCGACGGGGTCGCGGTCAGCGAGGCGGTCGTGCTGGCCACCGAGCTGTCCACCGACGAGTCCCCCCGCTTCGTCAACGGCCTCCTCTCGCGCCTCCAGCAGCTGAAGCCGTCCCTCACCCTGTAACGGCGGCGCTCCTCTGCAACGGCGTCCTCTCGGTAACGGCGCCCTCTCGGTAACGGCGTCGTCGCCGGGCCCCCGGCGCGGGGGTCCGGGCGGCTAGGCTGGGGCTCAATGAGCGACGTTAGGGGAGCCGCCGTGACCGGCCGGCAGCAGAAGCGGGTGCGGGGCGGCAGCCGGGTGCGCAGCGCGGTCCTCTGGGACGCCCTGCGCACCGTCCTCGACCGCATCGCCCCGGAGGCCGGGCAGAGCGAGGTCGTCGACGTCGGCGGCGGCACCGGCGGCTTCGCGGTCCCGCTCGCCGAGCTCGGGCACCGGGTCACCGTGGTCGACGCCAACCCCGACGCGCTGGCGGCGCTGGAACGCCGCGCCGCCGAGTCCGGGGTGACGGTCCGCGCGATGCAGGGCGACGCCGTCGACCTGCCCGACCTGCTGGGCCGCGACGCCGCCGACCTCGTGCTGTGCCACAGCGTCCTGGAGTACGTCGACGACCCCGCCGCCGCCATGGCGGCGCTGACCGCCACCGTCCGCCCCGGCGGATCGGTCAGCGTGCTGGTCGCCGGGCAGATCGCCGCCGCGCTGCACCGCGCGGTGTCCGGGCACTTCGACGACGCCCGCGCGGTGCTCACCGACCCGTCCGGGCGGTGGGGCGAGGGCGACCGGATGCCCCGCCGGTTCACCCGCGAGACGCTGTCGTCGCTCGTGCGCGGCGCGCACCTCCGGGTCGCCGAGCTGCACGGCGTGCGGATCTTCGCCGACCTGGTGCCGAGCGGCATGCTGGACGCCGACGCCGACTCGGCCGACGCCCTCATCGCCCTGGAGTCGGTCGCGGCCGTCCACCCCGTCCTGCGGGACCTCGCCACCCAGCTGCACCTGGTGGCCGACAAACCGGCCGGGTGACGCGTGAGCCGCAAGCAGCAGCTGCACCGGCCGGGGCCGCAGCCGGGGCCGCCCGCCGACGACACCGGATGCACCATCCTGCACGTCGACATGGACGCGTTCTTCGTCAGCGTCGAGCTGCTGGACCGCCCGGAGCTGCGCGGCCGCCCCGTCATCGTGGGCGGCGCGGGGCCGCGCGGGGTGGTGTCGGCCGCGTCCTACGAGGCCCGGCGGTTCGGCGTGCACTCGGCGATGCCGATGAGCCGGGCGCGCCGGCTGTGCCCGCAGGCGGTCGTGCTGCCGGTCAGCCACGGCAAGTACTCCCGCGTGTCCGCGGCGGTGTTCGAGATCTTCCGGTCCGTCACGCCGCTGGTGGAGGGCCTGTCGCTGGACGAGGCGTTCCTCGACGTGGCGGGCGCCCGGCGGCGGCTCGGCCGGCCCGCCGCGATCGCCGCCATGATCCGCGAGCAGGTCCGCGACCAGCAGGGGATCACGTGCTCGGTGGGCGTCGCGAGCACCAAGTTCGTCGCCAAGCTGGCCTCCACCCGGTGCAAGCCCGACGGGCTGCTCGTGGTGCCCGCCGACGGCGCCACCGACTTCCTGCACCCGCTCCCCGTCGCGTCCTTGTGGGGCGTCGGCGAGCGGACGGAGCAGGCGCTGACCCGCATCGGGCTCCGGACCGTCGGGCAGCTCGCGGAGACGCCGCTCGCGACGCTCCAGCGCGAGCTGGGCAACGCGACGGGCGCCCACCTGTACGAGCTGGCGTGGGGCCGCGACCCCCGCGAGGTCGTCCCGCACACCCCCGACAAGAGCATCGGCGCCGAGGAGACCTTCGACACCGACATCGACGACCCGGAGATCGTCCGCCGGGAGCTGCTGCGGCTGGCCGAGAAGGTCGGCGCCAGGCTCCGGGAGAGCGGGAACGCGGGCCGGACGGTGAGCGTCAAACTCCGGATGGCGAACTTCAAGACGATCACGCGGGCGCGGACGCTGGACGAGCCGACCGATCTCGCTCGTGTGATCTATGTCACAGCCTGCGCGCTCTATGAGGGTGCGGGGCTCGACGGGGTACGTCTCCGGTTGGTCGGGGTCAGGGTGGAGAACCTGGGCCCGGCCGGCGAGGCCCCCCGTCAGCTCGCCTTCGACGAGCCGGAACGCGGTTGGCGTGAGGCCGAGCGAGCCATGGACCAGGTCGCGCACAGGTTCGGCCGCGGTGCGGTCCGCCCCGCCGCGCTCGTCCCCCGTGCCGATGTGACCGATGTGACGGACGTGACGGCAGGGACGGAAGACAATGAAAGAAGGCTGTGAGGTGACCGGCACCGGGCCCTCGACGGGCCGTTCGCTTTCGTACGCTCGACAGTGCTCGTATTCTGGGCATATCACCGTTGACGTTCGCGTCCTGCATCGGATACCCCGCCGCGGGGCTGTCGTTGGGAGGTGCCGTGCCGCTCTCTGAGCACGAGCAGCGCATGCTCGAACAGATCGAATCGGCGTTGTACGCCGAGGATCCCAAGTTCGCTCACGCGGTTCGCTCGACCAACCCGCAGATCCACTACAAGCGCCGGATCGTCAAGGCCGCCCTCGGCTTCGTCGTCGGCGTCTTCGCCCTGATGGCCGGGCTCGTGATCAACGCGGGGACCGCGACCATCGCGATCAGCGTGACCGGGTTCCTGCTGATGGTGGTGTGCTGCGTCTGGGCGTTGACGAGCTGGAAGCGGATGACCGGTATCGGAAGCGACCCCGCGCCCAGTGCGCCCGGCGCCCCGGGCGGCGGTGGCGGCCGGCAGGCCAAGCCCGCCAAGTCCGGCTTCATGGAGCGCATGGAAGAGCGCTGGCGCCGCCGCACCGAAGGCGACTGACGCCGCCGGTCCGCTGATCGTCCCGGCTCCGCACGGCCCCACCGAGCGGAACCGGGACGTTCGTGTGCCCGGGGGTTGGCGCGCGGGGCCGCGTGTGCAGGCTGTGTGTGCGGGGTCGCGTGCGCAGGGTGGGCCCGGCTCCCGGGCTCACCCCCGGTGGATCACCCGCGGCGGCTCATCTGCGGCGGCTCATCTGCGGCGGAGGCGCGACGGCAGCTCGTTGACGCGCGTGGCCAGTTCGAGCACGCGGTCGGTCGCGGCCTGGAGCGTCTCCCGCGTCTGCTCCATCGTGGACGGCGGAAGCAGCCGGGCCCGCAGCCTCGCCCGGCGGCCCACCGACGCGGCGAACGCCTCGCGGACGGTGCGGACGTCCGCGCGCAGCCGGTCCGGCGGCTCGGGGGAGCGGGACAGCGAGTACCGGGCCAGTTCCTCCGCGCGGGCGATGCGGCCGAGGGCCCCCGCGCCCTCCGGGTCGAGTTCCAGCAGCTCGCCGAGGCGGCGGGCGGTGGCGCGCGGCGAATCGCTGGAGCGCCATTCGAGGCCGTGGTCCAGCGCGTCGGCGCGCATCTCCCGCCACGCGGCGTGCGCGGCGTCCGCCGGGTCCGGCGTCCGCGGCCGCCCGCCGGAGGCCGCGCCGGGCGGTCTCTGGGAGGGGCGTCCCGGCCGCGGCCCGTCCTCCGGCCCGCGCGGCGCCGTCAGCGCGGCCCAGCGGCGGCGCCGGGTGAGCACCCGCAGCGCCATCGGGACCGCCATGAGCAGCAGGACCAGCAGCCCGCCCGCGAGCCAGGGCGCCGCGGAGAACCCGTCCTCCTCGCCCTCCTGCGCGGCGGCCGCGCCCTCGGGGCCGGTGTCGCTGCGGTTGCGCGCGGCGGCGCTGGGCTCGGCGGAGTCGTCCTCGGCGGGCGCCGACGCCTCCGGCGCGGGCTCGGACCGGCTCTCCGGCCCGCCGCCGCCGGTGATCTGGGGAAGGCTGTAAGAGGGGGCGTCGGCGGTGCCCTGCCCGGCCGCGCCCGCGGGGGTCGGCTCGAACCGCACCCAGCCGGTGCCCTGGAAGTACAGCTCCGGCCAGGCGTGCGCGTCCCGGGACCGGACGACCCACTGGCCCGGCCTGACCTCCGAGCCCGGCGTGTAGCCCATCGCCACGCGCGACGGGATGCCGATGATCCGGGCCAGCAGCGCCATCGACGCGGCGAACTGCTCGCAGTAGCCGCGCTTGCTGTGCAGCAGGAAGTCGACCAGGTCGCTGCCCTGCTGCGGCGCCGGCGCGGACAGGTCGTAGCTGAACCCGCCGCTCTGGTTGAACCACCGCTGCAGCTTCACGGCCTGCGCGAGCGCGGTCGCCGACCCGGCGGTGACGTTCTGCGCGAGGTCCCTGATCTGCCGGGGGATGTTCCGCGGCACCGCCGTGTAGTGCGCGACGACCTCGGCGGGGTAGTTGCCGGCCCCGGCGAGCTGCGCGGTCGTCGGCTCCGCGCGCCGGCTCTCGACGGTGTAGGAGCGCCCGCCCGCGGAGTCGCGCAGCGAGTAGACCATCAGCGACGGCCCGTGCACCCGCCAGTCGCCTTTGATCGACACCTTGGACGGCGCGTACGGCACCGGCAGGAAGGTCATGTTCTTGACCTCGGGCCGCACCTCGACCCTGGTCGTCACCCGCCTGGAGGAGGCGACGGTCAGGCCCGGCGGCGGCGGGAGCTCGTCGCCGGTCAGCCGGTCACGGGAGCTGCTCTGCAGGGGGCTGTAGGTCCACCTGTCGCCGTCGAAGCGGTCGAGGGCGTACAGGCGCAGGTAGTCCGGCGCCCGCCGGTCGTCCGTCCGGTAGGTGAGGACGACCGAGTCGTCGAGCCGCGTCAGCTCCCGCTTCAGGCTGACCAGCGGGTCGGGCGTCGTTACGGTCTGGGTCCCGTCGCCGGAGCCGCCGCCGAGGTCGAACATCCCGC
>NZ_BMRO01000019.1:90066-95925 GCF_014648675.1 Actinomadura livida | reverse complement strand
GGAGGGGGGCGGCCGCCTCCTCCGGGCGGGGGTCGGCGCCCGCCAGCGGCACCTCGCGCTGGCGCCGGTGCGTCGTCACCGTCCGGCCCCAGCCGCCGACCTGCTCGCGGGCGTCGGCCATCAGCAGCCCCAGGAAGCCGAGCGCCCCGACGCCGAACGCCAGCCAGCTCACGCCGTCCTCGCGGACCGCGGCGGGCACGCTGTACATGGCCAGCAGCGGCAGCCCGGCCGGGGCGGTGCGGCGCAGCCGCACGGCCAGCAGGTCCACCAGGACGGCGACCAGCCCGATCCCGGCGGCGGCCATCAGCGAGATCCCCGGCAGCAGCGGGACGGGCGCCGCGTACCGGTTGGCGGCCTGCCAGCCGGCCTCGTTGAGCGAGGCCAGCCGGTTGATCGACTCCGGCGAGGGGATGAACCCCAGCCACGCCGCGTCGGCCACGTACGTCAGGTTCAGATAGGCGAGCAGCGCGAGGAGGCCGAACAGCGCGTTGAACGCGGCGGGCAGCCGCAGCCGCCGCGCCAGCAGCCCGCCGGCCGCGACGGCGAGCACCGCCCCGAGCCCCGCCGCGAACCAGCCGTGCTCCTCGAACAGCGGGTAGAGGCCGATCGAGCCGGCGAGCGTCGCCAGCCCCGCCATGACCGTCATGCGGATTCTCATGCGCCGTCCCTGACGAAGTCCTCACCGGCCTGGCCGGCCTGCGCCCACACCCCGGGCAGGTCCGCCGCCGACCTGACGGCCACCACGCGCCAGCCGCTCGCGCGCAGCAGCCCCGCCGGGTCGCTGCCCGCGCGCCCGCTCGCCCCGCCGCCCGCGTGCCCCGCGGGCCCGTGCCCCTGGACCAGGACCGCGACGCAGGTCCCGGTGCCGCGCCGCGCCGCCGCGACCGAGCGGGCCTCCTCGGCGGACAGGACGCCGAACACCGCGATGACCAGCCCGTCCGCCTCTTTGCCCGTCCTGCCGCGCAGCGCCGCGATCCCGGCCGTCAGCGACGTGCCCTTCGACCTGCGCGCCACCGCCAGGGTGTCCAGCAGGAGACCCTCGAACCCGCCGTCGGCGGACGCGGCCGGCAGCGCCTCGCCGGCGTCGGTGACGTAGCGCAGGTGCAGCCCGGCCCGGACGAGGTGCACCCCGATCGACGCGGTGGCCGACACGGCCTGCTCGAACGAGCCGGCGACGCCGTCGCCCCAGTGCGCGGAGCGGCGGGTGTCGAGGAACAGCGTCCCGCTGCTCTGGAAGTGCTGCTCCTCCCGCCGGACCATCAGCTCCCCGTGCCGGGCGGTGGACCGCCAGTGGACGCGGCGCAGGTCGTCGCCGTGCCGGTACTCGCGCGGGATCACGTCGTCCTCGCCCGCCGCGGACACCGCGCCGGCGATGCTGTCGCCGCCGCCCGTCCAGGCCCCGCTCAGCCGCTCGGACGGCAGCGGGACGATCGCGGGCGTCACCGTCAGGGTGTCGGCCAGGCTGAACGAGCGGATCAGCTCGACCATCCCGAACGGGTCGGCCAGCCGCACCGTCAGCGGCCCCACCCGGTAGCGCCCGCGCACGTCGGAGCGGATCCGGTAGCCGAGCTCGCGCTTCCCGTGCGGCTCGATCCGGTCCAGGACGAACCGCGCCCGCCCCCCGAGCGCGTACGGCACCCGGTCCTCCACCATGAGCAGCCCGCTCGGCAGCCGCGAGACGTTCTCCAGCCGCAGGTCGACGCGGGCCTCGCGGCCGACCGGCAGCCGCGGCGGGTCCAGCCGCCGCGCGCACGCCAGCCGGTAGCGGGTCCGCGCCACCGCCAGCGTGCACAGCAGCGGCAGTGCGAGCACGAGCACCCCGGCGCGCAGCAGGTCGCGCTCGCCGAGGACGAACGCGCAGACGATGGCGGTCGCGCCGGCGGCCACGAAGGACCGCCCGCGCGTGGTGAGGCCGGCGAGCGCTCGTCTCACGTCACTTCCGGGGAGAGGGAACGGGCAGGCGCTTCACCAGGTCGGCGACGACCTGCTCGGGGCGGCGCCGCTCCACCTGCGCCTCGGCCGTGGGCAGCAGCCGGTGCGCGAGGACGGGGACGGCGAGGTCCTGCACGTCGTCTGGGACGACGTAGTCGCGGTCGTCGAGCGCCGCGTACGCCCGCGCGGCCCGGACCAGCTGCAGCGTCGCCCGCGGCGAGGCGCCGAGCCGCAACTCCGGATGGCTGCGGGTCGCCGAGACGAGGTCGATGGCGTACTGCCGCACCGCCGTCGACACGTGCTGCTTGCGCACCACCTCGATGAGGTCGCGGACGTCGGCGGCGTGCGCGACCGGGCTCAGCCGGTCGAGGGGGGACGCCTCACCGTGGTTCTCCAGCATCTCCATCTCGGCGGCCGGGTCGGGGTACCCCATCGCGATGCGGGCGGTGAAGCGGTCCCGCTGGGCCTCGGGCAGCGCGTAGGTGCCCTCCATCTCCACCGGGTTCTGCGTCGCTATCACCATGAACGGCGGCTCCAGCCGGTAGGTGGTGCCGTCCACCGTGACCTGCCGCTCCTCCATGCACTCCAGCAGCGCCGCCTGCGTCTTCGGGGACGCGCGGTTGATCTCGTCGCCGACCACGATGTTGGCGAACACCGGGCCCGGCTTGAACTCGAACTCGCGCAGCTCCTGGTTGTAGGCGCTGACCCCGGTGATGTCGCTCGGCAGCAGGTCGGGCGTGAACTGCACGCGCCGCACCGAGCAGTCGACCGAGCGCGCGAGGGCCTTGGCGAGCATCGTCTTGCCGACGCCGGGCACGTCCTCGATCAGCAGGTGCCCCTCCGCCAGCAGCACCGTGAGCGCGAGCCGCACCACCGAGGGCTTGCCCTCGATCACCGACTCGACCGCGTCCCTGATCTTGTTCGCGACCTGGGCGAGGCCGTCGAGTCCCAGACCCGGCCCGGTGCGCCCTGCGTCGGCGCGGCGGGCCGGGCGGGATGCCGGGGGGTCGGTCTCCATGAACGACTCGCCGTGCGTTCCTACTGCCACCAAACCCTCCTCAGCCGTCCGGCCGCGCGGTTGACCCGAGGGCCCTGCCGGGCCCGTCCGTGTTCGGAGGGGCCGCCCTACCGCGAGCCGGTGCGTCGCCCTTTGCGCCCGCCCAACCGACAGTACGTCGTCGGAACGCCCTCCGCGATGTTCGTGTTGAACGCGGAACCATTGTGCTCCACGGTGATCGGGTTCTGATCCCGGACGGGGACACCACTTTCCCCCACCGCCGCCCGCGCCCCCGCCGGCGAAGCCCGGGTCCCCTCCCGGCCGGACGCCCTCGCCCGTCCTCCGCCGTCCCGGCGCGCGGACCGGCCCCTCGCGGGGCCCCACTCGGCCCCCCACGCTCTGACCTGCGCATTCGTCCGCCGAATCGGCATGCGGAACGTGTTTTCAATGTTGACGGTGGGGAAGAGTGGAGTAGAGTGGGGCGCCGTGGGGGGCAGTAGCGCCCCATGCGGCGCGGGGAGGTGGGCCGGTGTTCCTCGGCACCCACTCACCGCGTCTCGACGACAAGGGACGGCTGTTCCTGCCGGCGAAGTACCGCGAGGAGCTGTCGGGGGGATTGGTGATCACGAAGGGCCAGGAGCGCTGCCTGTACGTCTTCCCCATGGCGGAGTTCCAGCGGATAACCGAGGCTCTGCGTGCCGCGCCGGTCACCGAGAAGGCGGTACGGAGCTACAGCAGGGTCTTCTTTGCCAGCGCGTCCGACGAGGTCCCCGACAAGCAGGGCCGCGTCACGATCCCGCCTCCGCTGCGCAAGTACGCGGGCCTCACCCGCGACTGCACGGTCATCGGTGCCAACACGCGTCTGGAGATCTGGGACGCGCAGGCATGGGAGACCTACCTGGAGCAGGAGGAGCAGACGTTCTCCGACGTCTCGGAGGAGGTGTTGCCAGGGATCCTCTGAGAAACGACTCGTCGGTCCGATGACCGGCAATGGCCCACGTTCGGCCAGGTCTCCAGCCGCTCTCCGAGCCAGCTGGCGCAGCTTCCCCGGTGCCAGACGGCGACCCCCCGCGCACCACGCGGTGATCTTCCTCTAGGGCAGCGGATGGGGACCTGGCCGGGCGAGGCCGCCGCCGGGGGTGCGCAGCTAAGCGGTCATCCGATCCGGCGATGCCACAAGTCCGCGAGCGGTGGCAGTACTGGGGGTGCAGCATGGACGTGGGTGACCACGCGGCCGGGGCCGGTCACGTACCGGTCATGCTCGGTCGCGTCCTGGAACTCCTCACCCCCGCGGCCGAGGCCGTCACCGGCCGTGCGCCCGTCTACCTCGACGGCACGCTCGGCATGGGCGGGCACGCCGAGGCGATGCTGCGGGCCGTGCCGGACCTGCGCCTGATCGGCCTCGACCGCGACCCCGCCGCGCTGGAGCGCTCCGCGCGCAGGCTCGCCCCGTTCGGCGACCGGGTGACGCTCGAGCACGCCGTCTACGACGAGATCCCCGCCGTGCTGCGCCGGCTCGGCGTCCCCGCGGTGGACGCCGTCCTGTTCGACCTGGGCGTCTCCTCCCCGCAGCTCGACGAGACCGGCCGCGGGTTCGCCTACGCCCACGACGCCCCCCTCGACATGCGGATGGACACCACCCAGCGGCTCACCGCGGCCGAGGTCGTCAACGGCTACCCGCCCGCCGAGCTCGCCAGGATCCTGCGCGAGTACGGCGAGGAGCGGTTCGCCCAGCGGATCGCCTCGGCGATCGTCCGGGAGCGCGAGCGCGCCCCGTTCGACTCCACGCGCCGCCTCGCCGAGCTGGTCCGCACGTCCATCCCGGCCGCGACCCGCCGCACCGGCGGGAACCCGGCCAAACGCACCTTCCAGGCGCTGCGCATCGAGGTGAACGGCGAGCTGGACAGCTGGCGGCGGGCGCTGCCCGCCGCCCTGGACGCGCTGCCGGTCGGCGGCCGGATCGCCGTCCTGTCCTACCACTCCCTCGAGGACCGGATCACCAAGCAGGTCCTCGCCGCCCAGGCCGCCGACACCACGCCGCCGGACCTGCCCGTCCCGCTGCCCGAGCACGAGCCGCGCTTCCGGCTCCTGACGCGCGGGGCCGAGCTGCCGTCCGGCGAGGAGACCACGACCAACCCACGGGCCGGATCGGTGCGGCTGCGCGCCGCCGAGCGTGTCCGGGAGGCGACATGACCACGACGAGCAGACGCCCGCCGCCCAAGGCGCCCGGGAAGCGGACCCGGCAGCGCCCGGCCGACGCCGCCGCCCCGGCCGCGAAGGGCACCAAGACCGCCAAGGGCAAGGGCGCCAAGGGCACGGCCGCGAAGAGCAGGCCGCCCAAGGCCGCGCCCAAGACGGCGCCCGCGCGCAAGTCCGCGCCCGCCAAGAGCACGCCCGCCTCGAGCACGGCGGCGAGCGGGAGCGCGGCGGCGAAGGCCGCGCCCGCCAGGAGCACCCCGGCGGCCGGCGCCCGCCGCGGCGCGTCGCGGCGCACCCAGGCGCCGCCGCGCGCCCCGTTCGTGCTGCTCATCGTCGGGCTGCTCGGCGGCGCGCTGGTGAGCCTCCTGCTGCTCAACACCGTCCTGGCGAAGGACGCGTTCACGCTGACCCGGCTGCAGCAGAGCACCAAGCAGCTCGAACAGCAGCGCCAGGCGTACGAGGCGGAGATCGCCCGCGAGAGCTCCCCGGAGGGGCTGTCGAACAAGGCCAAGGCCCTCGGCATGAAGGAGGCCGAGGACCCGGCGTTCTTCCACAGCGGCTCGGGCCGGGCCGGCGACGGCGGGATCCGCCCGGTCCCCGACGCGGCGGCCGCGGCGGCCGGCGCGGCGGGCGTGGTCGGGGTCCCCGGCACCGTGGTCCCCGGCGCCGGGGCGCCGTGAGCGGGCACGACGGCAGCGGGGAGCGGGTGACACGGTGACGAAACCGCCGGG
>NZ_BMRO01000019.1:58693-90034 GCF_014648675.1 Actinomadura livida | reverse complement strand
GGCCTCCGCCGGGCCGCGGACGCGGCCCGGACGGGCGTGGCTCCCGCGGCCCGGCGGACCGGGACGCGGGCGGCGGCCCGGGCGCGGCGCGCGCGTCCGGGCGGCGCGCCGGCAACCCTCCGCGCCCTGCGGGCGGGAGGTCCGACGGCGCGGGACGGCCGGGCACCAAGGGCGGCGCCGCCCGCCGTCCCGCGCGCAACCCGACGGTCCCCGCCCCCCGCAAGGAGACGGGCCGCAAGGAGACGGGCGGCAAGAGCACGGGCGGCAAGGGCACGGGGGCCGGCGGAACCTCCGCGAAGAAGCCGGCCGAGAAGAAGGCGCGGAGCAGGCCGGCGCCGAAGAAGGCGCCCCGCAAGAGTTCACCTGGCAGAAGCTCACCCGCCAGGAGCTCGCCCGCCAAGAGCGCCGCGAGCCGCGCGGTGCGGACCGCGAAGGGCGCACGTCCCGCGGGCGGCGGCCCGCGCGGGCCCCGCCCCGGCGGCGGCTCGGGACGGCGCCCCCCGGGCCGCGGCCAGTGGAACCGGGTCCCGTTCCACCGGCGCGACCCGCTCAAGCGGCTGAACGTCGCGCTGCTGGTCGTCGCCTTCGTGCTGTCGCTGTTCGCGGGGCGGCTCGTCCAGCTCCAGACGATCGAGGCCGGCACGTACACCGAGCAGGCGATGCGGCAGCGCCTCCACAAGATCGAGCTGCCCGCGATCCGCGGCGACATCACCGACGCGCAGGGCCACCCGCTCGCCATGACGGTGGAGGCGCGGGCCATCACCGCCGACCCGTCGCTCATCAAGGCCGAGAAGCGGCAGTCGATCGTCAACGCGCTGGCCCCGACCCTCGACCTGGACCCGGCGGCGCTGATGCAGAAGATCAGCAAGCCGGACACGCGGTTCGTGTACCTCGCGCACGGCGTCCCGCCCGACCAGGCCCGGCTGATCACCTCGTGGGACTTCCCCGGAATCGGGACCCTTCCGGAGTACCGCCGCGAATACCCCAACGATTCGCTGGCCGCGAGCGTCATAGGTTTCGTGAACGACACGGGGAAGGGTGCCGCCGGGCTGGAGAGCTCGCTGGACGGCATGCTCGCCGGCCGCGCCGGCTGGCAGCGGGTGGAGATCAGCCTGGACGGCCAGCACATCCCCATGGGCGAGGACCAGAAGCGCCCCTCCGAACCCGGCCGCGGCGTGCGCCTCACGCTGGAGCGCGACCTGCAGTTCAAGGCGCAGGAGGCGATCGAGAAGCAGGTCGAGGCCTCCGGCGCCAAGAGCGGGAGCGTGATCGTCATGGATCCGCGCACCGGCGAGCTGCTCGCGATGGCCTCGGCGCCCGGGTTCGACCCGAACGAGTACACCAAGTCCGACAAGGACCTGTGGGGCAGCCCGCTGGTGCAGGAGGCGTTCGAGCCGGGCAGCACAGGCAAGGTCGTCACCGCCGCCGCGGTGATGGAGAAGGGCGGGGTAACCCCGCAGACGCCCTACACCGTCCCCGACAAGATGAAGAAGTACGACGTCGTGTTCCGCGACTCGCACCCGCACCCGACCGAGCGGCTCACGTTCGCCGGGGTGCTCGCCACGTCCAGCAACGTCGGCACCATCATGGCCAGCGAGAGCATCGGCCAGCAGGAGCTCTACCAGACGCTGCGCGACTTCGGGTTCGGCCGGAAGACCGGCCTGCCGCTGCCCGGCGAGACGCCCGGCCTGCTGAAGCCGCCCGCCCAGTGGTCGGGCACCGACCGGTACCCGATCGCGTTCGGGCAGACGGTCTCGGTGAACGCGGTGCAGATGGCCAGCGTGTACGCGACGATCGCCAACGGCGGCGTGCGCGTCGCGCCGACCCTCGTCGCCGGCACCGTCGGCGAGGACGACGCGTTCACCCCGTCGCCCGCGCCGGACCGCCGGCGGGTCATCAGCGAGCGGACCGCCCGGCAGATCAGCGACATGCTGGAGGGCGTGACGACCGACGAGGGCACCGCCCCCAAGGCGCAGATCAAGGGCTACCGCGTCGCGGGGAAGACCGGCACCGCCGAGGTCGTCAACCCGCGCTGCGGCTGCTACGACGGCGGCGGCTACACGGCATCGTTCGCGGGGTTCGCCCCCGCCGACGACCCCCAGCTCGTCGTGCAGGTCGTCCTGCAGAACCCGAAGCGGGGCAGCCACTATGGTGGCGATGCGGCCGCACCGGTCTTCAAGGACGTGATGAGCTTCGCCCTCAAGTCCGAGAAGATCCCGCCGACGGGGAGCCGACCGCCGATCATCCAGATCCACGCCCGGGACTGACGGCAGCGAGTACCCTCCTCGCCTGTGAGTCCACCACCCGCGTCCCAGCAGCCCCGATCCGCCCGTACCGAAAGAAACGCCATGCGCCCCACCACCAATCCGTCCCGTCCGCTGAACGGACTCGCGGCGCTTTTCGGAATCGAGCAGACCGGCTGGGAAGCGGTGTCGGCGACGGGCATCACGCACGACTCGCGGGCGGTGCGGCGCGGCGACATCTACGCGGCGCTGCCCGGCACCCGCGCGCACGGCGCCCGGTTCGCCGCCCAGGCGGCCGACGCCGGCGCCGCGGCGATCCTCACCGACCACGGCGGCTACGACCGCGCCGCGGCGACGGGGCTGCCGGTCATGGTCGTCCCCGACGTCCGCGCGCGGCTCGGCGAGGCCGCGTCCTGGGTGTACGGCGAGCCGGGACGCGACATCACCCTCATCGGCGTCACCGGGACCAGCGGCAAGACCACCACCGTGTTCCTGCTGGACGCGGGGCTGCGCGCCGCGGGCATCGAGACCGGCCTCGTCGGCGGCGTCGAGATCCGGGTGGCGGGCCGGCGGGTGCCGAGCGCGCTGACCACGCCGGAGTCCACCGACCTGCACGCGCTGCTGGCGATGATGCGCGAGCGCGATGTCGGCGCCGCCTCGATGGAGGTCTCCAGCCACGCCCTCGTCCAGGGCCGGGTGGGCGGCGCGGTGTTCGAGGTCGCGGTGTTCACGAACCTGTCCCAGGACCACCTGGACTACCACCCGACCATGCACGACTACTTCCTCGCGAAGGCCCGGCTGTTCACGCCCGAGTACTCCCGCGTCGGCGTCATCAACCTCGACGACCACCACGGCCGCGAGCTGCTGGAGATCGCCACGGTTCCGGTGACGACGTTCTCCGCGTCGGGCGACCCGGCGGCCGACTGGCGCGCGGAGGACGTGCGCGTCGGCGCCGACGGCAGCGTGTTCCGCATCGTCGGGCCCGGCGGCATCGAGGCCGACGCCGAGGTCGGCCTCGCGGGGCCGTTCAACGTCGCCAACGCGCTCGCCGCGATCGTCGCGCTGGTCGAGGCGGGCGTCCCGCTGCAGGCCGCCGTGCACGGGGTGGCGTCGCTGCCCGGCGTGCCCGGCCGGCTGGAGCGGGTCGACGAGGGCCAGGACTTCGTCACGCTCGTCGACTACTCCCACAAGCCGGGCGCCGTCGAGGCCGTCCTGAACGCCCTGCGGCCCGTCACCGAGGGCGAGCTCGCGATCGTCCTCGGCTGCGGCGGCGACCGCGACCGCGGCAAGCGCCCGCTGATGGGGGAGGCGGCCGCCCGGCTGGCCGACTCGGCGTACTTCACGAGCGACAACCCGAGGTCGGAAGATCCACTCGCGATCCTCGCCGCTATGGTCGAGGGCGGACTGAAGGTGCCGCAGCCCGAGCGGGCGCGCGTCGTGGTGGAACCCGACCGGGCCGCCGCGATCGCGCTGGCCGTCGGCCGGGCCCGCCGCGGCGACGTCCTCGTCATCGCGGGCAAGGGCCACGAGCAGGGCCAGAACGTGGCGGGCGAGGTGCATCCGTTCGACGACCGCGAGGTCGCCCGGGAGGCGCTCCGGCGCCGGGTGAAAGGGACAAGAGGGGACGGGGCGCAGGCGTGATCCCACTTCCGCTGTCGGCGATCGCGGAGATCACGGGGGGCACCGTCCACGGGTCCCCGGACGTCGTGGTCGGCGGTCCCGTGGTCATCGACTCCCGCGCGGCGGGGCCCGGGGCGCTGTTCGCCGCCTTCAAGGGCGAGCGCGCCGACGGGCACGACTTCGCGGCCGCGGCCCTCGCCGCCGGCGCCGCCGCCGTGCTCGCGCAGCGCCCCGTGGACGGGCCGTGCGTTGTCGTCGCCGACGTCCAGAAGGCGCTGGGACGGCTGGCGAGGGGCGTGCTGGACCGGCTGCCGGACGTGACCGTCACCGCGGTCACCGGCTCGGCGGGCAAGACGTCCACCAAGGACCTCATCGGGCAGCTCGCCGGCCGCGCGGGGCCCACCGTCTTCCCGCCCGGCTCGTTCAACAACGAGATCGGGCTGCCGCTCACCGTGCTGCGCGCCGACGCCGCGACCCGCCACCTCGTCCTGGAGATGGGCGCCCGCGGCATCGGCCACATCGCCTACCTCACCGGCATCGCGCCGCCCGACGTCGCCGTCGTGCTGAACGTCGGCACCGCGCACGTCGGGGAGTTCGGGAGCCGGGAGAACATCGCGCGGGCCAAAGGCGAGATCGTGGAGGCCCTGCGGCCGGGCGGCACCGCCGTCCTGAACGCCGACGACCCGCTGGTGGCCGCCATGGCGTCGCGCACCGAAGGGCGGGTCGTCACCTTCGGCCGGTCGCCGGACGCGGACGTCCGCGCCGCCGGCGAGACGCTCGACGAGCGGGGCCGGGCGCGGTTCACGCTCGTCACCCCCGAGGGCTCGGCGCCGGTCGCGCTGCTCCTGCACGGCTCGCACGCCGTCGGCAACGCGCTCGCCGCGGCCGCGGCGGCGCGGGCGGCCGGGCTCGGGCCCGCCGAGATCGCCGCGGGCCTCTCCGCGGCCGCGCCGGTCAGCCGGTGGCGGATGGAGGTCACCGAGCGGGCCGACGGCGTGACCGTGGTGAACGACGCCTACAACGCCAACCCGGACTCGATGCGCGCCGCGATCGACGTGCTCGTCCACATGGCGCGGGGGCGCCGCGCCTACGCGGTGCTGGGGGAGATGGGGGAACTCGGCGCCTCCGCCGAGGCGGAACATGCCAAGATCGGGGAGCACGCGGCGCGCAGCGGGGTCTCCGGCCTCGTGGTCGTCGGCGCGAACGCGGCGGCGATGGCCGGCGGGGCAGGGCAGGTGGGGTCATGGACGGGAGAGTGCGTGCAGGTGGATGACGTCGGCGCGGCGGTGACCGCGCTGAGCGAGCGGCTGGCGCCGCGGGACGTCGTGCTGGTCAAGGCCTCCCGCGTGGCGGGACTGGAACGGGTGGCCGAGGCGATCCTCGCGGAGGACGGCCGATGACCAACATCATCATCGCCGGCGGAGCCGCGCTGGTCTTCGTCATGCTCGGCACGCCGGTGTGGATCCGGATCGTCAACCGCCTCGGCTACGGGCAGATGATCCGCGACGAGGGCCCGGAGGCCCACCTCAACAAGCGCGGCACCCCCACGATGGGCGGGACGGTCTTCATCGTCGGCTCGCTCGTCGGCTACGCCGTGGCGCACCTCGTCACCGGGACCGAGCCGACCATCTCCGGCATGCTCGTGCTGTTCCTGATGACCGGGCTCGGCCTCGTCGGGTTCGTGGACGACTACATCAAGGTGTTCAAGCAGCGCAGCCTCGGGCTGCGCAGCGGCGCCAAGATGATCGGCATCATCCTCGTCGGCGTCGTGTTCGCCGTCGCCTCCCTCAACTTCCCCAACGGCTACCAGGTCACCCCCGCCGCCCCCAGCCTCTCCTTCCTCCGCGACTTCGGCCCCCCGATCGGCCCGTACCTGTTCGTGATCTGGGCGCTGCTGCTGATCGCGGCGATGTCCAACGGCGTCAACCTCACCGACGGGCTGGACGGCCTCGCCGCCGGCCCGGCCGGGATGGTGCTGGCCGCCTACGTCATCATCGGCAACTGGCAGCTGCGCAACAGCTGCGAGTTCGCGCTCGACCCGAAGTGCTACACCGTCCGCGACCCCCTCGACCTCGCGGTCGTCGCGGCCGCCGTGCTCGGCGGCGTGTTCGGCTTCCTGTGGTGGAACGCCCCGCCCGCGAAGATCTTCATGGGCGACACCGGCTCGCTGGCGCTCGGCGGCGTGCTGGTCGGGCTGGCGATCCTCACCCGCACCCAGTTCCTGCTCGCCATCCTGTGCGGGCTGATCGTGATGATCACCCTGTCGGTGATGATCCAGGTCGGCTGGTTCAAGATGACCCGCAAGCGCGTGTTCAAGATGGCCCCGCTGCAGCACCACTTCGAGCTGTCCGGCTGGGCCGAGACCACGATCGTCGTGCGGTTCTGGCTGATGTCCGCGCTGTTCGTCGCGATCGGCATCGGCCTGTTCTACCTGGAATGGATGCCGAAGAATTGAGCGGCCGCCGCCGGGAGGGCGGGCGGGGCCGCGCCGGCGGCGCCGGGGCGTTCGCGCGACACGCGCCCGATGTCCCCGCCGCGGGCGCCCCCGGCCCCGACACTGGGGCCATGAACCGCGCCGTTGCCGAGCCCCCCGGGCGCGCCCGCCGCGCCGCCGGGCGCCGCGCCGGAACCGTCCGGTAGACATGGCCGCCGTACCGGCCGACGAGGACGACGGCGGCCGCCCGGGGCCGCGCGAGCAGGTCGTCGCCGCCATCGGGCTGCTCGACCGTCCCCTGACGTCCTACTACCTGGTGCTGGGCTGCACGGTCATGCTGCTCGCGCTGGGCCTGACGATGGTGCTGTCGGCGTCCAGCGTCGCCCAGATCCAGGCGACGGGCTCGGCGTTCACGCTGTTCCAGAAGCAGGCCCTGTGGATGGCGATCGGGCTGCCCGGCATGTGGCTGGCGTCCCGGCTGCCCGTGCGGACGTTCCGCGCGCTGGCCTACCCGATGCTGCTGCTCGCGATCGTCATCCTCGCGCTGGTGCTGGTCCCCGGGCTCGGCCGCAGCGCGGGCGGCGCGACCCGCTGGGTCGACCTCGGGCCGGTGCAGGTGCAGCCGTCCGAGCTGGCCAAGCTCGCACTCGTGCTGTGGGGCGCCGACCTGCTGGCCCGCAAGGACCGCCTCGGCCAGCTCACCGAATGGCGGCCGCTGCTGGTGCCGCTCATGCCGGGGGCGGGACTGCTGGTCCTGCTGGTGATGATGGGCAGCGACCTCGGCACCACGCTGGTGCTGCTCACCATCTTCCTCGGGCTGCTGTGGGTCGTCGGCGCGCCCGGCCGGCTGTTCGTCGGCATGGCGGGGCTGGTCTGCCTGCTGGTGTCGATCCTCATCGTCGTCGAGCCGTACCGGATGCAGCGGCTCACCGGGTTCCTGGACCCGTCCGGCAACCAGCTCACCACGAACTACCAGAGCACGCAGGGCCTGTACGCGCTGGCGTCCGGCGGCCTGTTCGGCACGGGGCTCGGGGAGGGCCGCGCCAAATGGGACTACCTGCCCGAGGCCGAGACCGACTTCATCTTCGCCATCATCGGGGAGGAGTTCGGGCTCGTCGGCACCCTCGTCGTCCTGTCGCTGTTCGGGCTGCTCGCCTACGCGGGGCTGCGGATCGCGCGGCGGGTGAAGGACCCGTTCACCCGGCTCGCCGCGGCGGGCGCGACGGCGTGGCTCGTCGTGCAGGCCATCGTGAACATCGGCGCGGTCATCGCCGTCCTACCCATTACCGGGATCCCGCTTCCGCTGGTGTCCTACGGCGGTTCGGCCCTCATCCCGAGCCTGTTCGCGCTCGGGATGCTGCTCGCGTTCGCCAAACGCGAGCCGGGTGCCAGGCAAGCACTCTCCGCACGGGGCCCCGGACCGGTCGTGAGGGCTCTAAGCTGGCTGGGTCTGGCGCGGCGCTGAACCCCCCTCCGGGGGGCCGGGGTCCTCCCCGGACCGACTCGCCCCCTCCGGGGTGCCGTCGCCGCGTCCGTGTGCGCGCCCGCACGCCGGACGTACGGCACCCGACAAGTCGAACACGCTGAGGAGTTGTCAACCAGCATGAGGGTTGTCCTGGCCGGCGGCGGCACCGCCGGACACATCGAGCCCGCACTGGCTCTCGCGGACGCGCTGCGCCGCAACGACCCCAACGTCGGGATCGTCTGCCTCGGCACCGAGCGGGGCCTGGAGACCCGCCTCGTCCCGCAGCGCGGCTACGAGCTCGCCCTGATCCCCCCGGTGCCGCTGCCGCGCACCCTGACCCCGCAGCTGCTGTCGGTACCCGGCCGGCTGCGCGGCGCGATCAACGCGGCGGCGGCCGTCCTCGACCAGGCCCGCGCCGACATCCTCGTCGGGTTCGGCGGCTACGTCGCCACCCCCGGCTACCTGGCCGCGCGCAAGCGCAAGGTGCCGATCATCGTCCACGAGGCCAACCCCAAGCCCGGCCTCGCCAACAAGCTCGGCGCGCGCTTCACCGACCACGTCGCGGTCTCGCACGCCGACTCGCCGCTGCCCAACCCGACCTTCGTCGGCATCCCGCTGCGCCGCGAGATCTCCACCCTCGACCGGCTCGCGATGGGCGACAAGGCCCGCTCCTACTTCGGGCTCCTGCCCGACCTGCCCACCCTGCTGATCTTCGGCGGCTCGCAGGGGGCCCGCTCGCTCAACCAGGCCGCGGTGGCCGCCGCGCCGTACTTCCGGCAGGCGGGCATCCAGGTCCTGCACATCGTCGGACCGAAGAACAACGAGCAGCCCGAGCCGGTGTCCGGCGGCCCCCAGTACGTCACGATCCCGTACTGCGACCGGATGGACCTCGCCTACGCCGCCGCCGACATGGCCATGTGCCGCGCCGGCGCGATGACCTGCGCCGAGCTGGCCGCGGTGGCGCTGCCCGCGGCGTACGTGCCGCTGCCGATCGGCAACGGGGAGCAGCGGCTGAACGCGGAGCCGATCGTCGCGGCGGGCGGCGGCCTCCTCGTCGACAACGCCGACCTCACGCCCGAGTGGATCGTGCAGAACGTGCTGCCGGTGCTGGGCGACCCCGGCCGGGTCGCGGCGATGTCGGAGGCCGCCGGGCGGATGGGCCGCCGGGACGCCGACGTCGCGCTCGCCCAGATGGTGTACGACGTGGTCCGCTCGGCGGGCACCGCCCGATGAGCATGGTCGATCCAAGCGGCGTCGTGCCCGCCGGCGAGCTCGGCCGGGTCCACTTCATCGCCATCGGGGGCGCGGGGATGTCCGGCATCGCCCGCATCATGCTGCGGCGCGGCCTCGCCGTGTCCGGCAGCGACGCGCGCGACTCCGAGCTGCTCACCCAGCTCGGCGACCTCGGCGCGAAGGTCTTCGTCGGGCACGACGCCGCGTACCTGGGCGACGCCGACACCGTGGTCGTCTCCACCGCGATCCGGGACGGCAACCCCGAGCTGGTCGCCGCCCGCGAGCGCGGCCTGCGGATCCTGCACCGCTCCGCCGCGCTCGCCTCGCTGATGGCGGGCCGCCGGGCGGTCGCGGTCGCCGGCACGCACGGCAAGACCACGACGACGTCGATGCTCACGGTCGCGCTCCAGCACGCGGGCGCCGACCCGTCCTACTGCATCGGCGGGCAGCTGGTCACCACCGGGCTCGGCGCCGACGAGGGCACCGGCGACGTGTTCGTCGCCGAGGCCGACGAGAGCGACGGCTCGTTCCTCATGTACACCCCGCACATCGCGGTCGTCACCAACGTCGAGGCCGACCACCTCGACAACTACGGCGGCTTCGAGATGGTGAAGGAGAACTTCGCCGAGTTCGTCGACCGGATCGAGCCCGGCGGGACGCTCATCGCCGGCGCCGACGACCCCGTCGCGGTGGAGCTGGCGGACCGGGCGCGGGCGCGGGGCCTGACCGTCCGGACGTACGGGGAGGCCGAGGGCGCCGACCTGCGGGTGACCGGATTCACCCCGCGCGGTCTCGGCTCCCGGTTCCACCTCGGCGGGTTCGGCGAGGTCGAGCTGGGCGTCCCCGGCCGGCACAACGCGCTGAACGCCGCCGCCGTGGTCGCGGTCGCGCAGGCCCTCGGCCACGACGACGCGCCCGTCCGCGCCGGTCTCGCCGCGTTCGGCGGCGCGATGCGGCGGCTGGAGCGCAAGGGCGAGGCGGGCGGCGTCGAGGTGTTCGACAGCTACGCCCACCACCCCACCGAGCTGACCGCCGACCTGGACGCCACCCGCGACTACCTGGGCGAGAAGGAGGGCGGCGGCCGGATCGTCGCGGTCTTCCAGCCGCACCTGTACAGCCGCACCCGGTTCTTCGCCGCCGAGTTCGGCGCCGCGCTCGGCCTCGCCGACGTCGCCGTCGTCATGGACGTCTACGGCGCCCGCGAGGACCCGGAGCCCGGCGTCACGGGCGCACTGGTCGCGGACGCCGTCCCGGCGGGCACCGAGACCGTCTACGCGCCCGTCCGCGGCGAGGTCCCCGGCCTCGCCGCCTCGCTGGCCCGCCCCGGCGACGTCGTCATCACCCTGGGCGCCGGCGACGTCACCGCGCTCGGCCCCATGATCCTGGACGACCTCGCCCGCTGATCTTTTGCAGTCCAGGCCCACTTCGCTCGCCTCGCGGCTCGCTACGTGACCTGGCCGGTGCGAGCGCTGCATCGCTTCGCGATCTTCCCGGGGAGGCTCGCCTTCGGCTTCGCCTCCCCGGTCAGGTAACGCGCTCGCGTGCGTGGCCGGGGTCACTTCGGACCACGTTCTATGACACGCCGCCGGAGTGCGGTCGGGCCCGGCCGGGGGAGAACGGTGCAAAGCTTGCGTCATGACCGAGTCGCGGACGGACCGGCGGGCGGCACCGGACGAAGAGCGGGAGCCGGAGCGGGGGGAGCGGCGTGGTCGGCCGGCGCGGTGGAAGGTCGTGTTCGTCAGCCTGCTGGTCGTGGCGGCGCTCGCAGCGGTGACGTGGGTGCTGCTCGGCTCGCGGCTGCTGGTGGTGCGGCACGTCGAGGTGACCGGCACGGAGCTCGCCGCCCCCGACCGCGTCGTCGCCGCCGCCGGGATCAGCCTCGGCAAGCCGATGGCGCGGCTGGCGACCGGGGAGATCGGGGAGCGGGTCGAGCGGCTCCGGGAGGTCGAGTCCGCCGAGATCGAGCGGCACTGGCCGGGCACCGTCCGCATCGTGGTGCGCGAGCGGATCCCCGTGGCCGCCTTCGAGCGCGGCGGGCGCCACCACCGCATCGACCGGCACGGCGTCGTCGTCGCCGACGGGGAGGCCAGGCCGGCCGGCCTTCCGGCGCTGGCCGTCGCCACGCCCGGACCGTCCGACAGGACGACGCTGGCCGCCCTGTCCGTGCTCGCCGGCCTGCCGGAATGGATGACGAAGAACGTGCGCGAGGTCGGGGCGACCGGGCCCGAGGCGGTCACGCTGCGGATGGCGAGCGGGCAGACGGTGGTGTGGGGCGCCGCGGAACGGGCAGAGGAGAAGATCAGGCTGCTGGAGGCGCTGTGGCGCACGGCGGCGGGGCGGGCCGTCCGCACCGCCGACGTCAGCGCGCCCGAGGTGCTGAAGACGCAGTGACGCGCTGGCCGGCGGCACGAAGGCCGTCGGCCGCTCTCGGGGACGTGTTCGCGGTGCCGTTCGGGTCCGGTGCGTGTGTCGCGGCGATTCCGGTCGTCCGATGGGGCACGCTTGAACGGCCGCCCGCGTCCGGCGGGCGGCGCGGACGGACCGATGCTCGAGGCGGGAGGGGACGGCGGCGTGCACTGCCTCGGAACAACCAGATCTCCTTCGCCGACCAGGGCAAACCCGTGCCCAGTGCGACACGCCGGTGGAGTTGGGGGGAGGTTAGTTGACCCTGGCCGTAAGGCCGCCCTACTGTCCGTATCAGTCCTCAGGTTGACATAACTGTAAGCCTCAAGTTGAGGGTGAGGGTTCAGGGTGACCGGCGAACGTGCCGGATCCCGCCCGGGCTCGGCCCGCAAAACGCACACAGGTCAGGAAAACCGCGGCGGCACGGTCGGCAGACCGGGCAGGGCGGTCGGATAGAGCGGAAAGGCCCCTCGTCGTGGCAGCACCGCAGAATTACCTCGCGGTCATCAAGGTCGTCGGCATCGGCGGCGGCGGCGTCAACGCCGTCAACCGGATGATCGAAGAGGGACTCAAGGGCGTCGAGTTCATCGCGATCAACACGGACGCCCAGGCGCTGCTGATGAGTGACGCCGACGTGAAACTGGACGTGGGCCGCGAGCTCACCCGGGGCCTCGGCGCCGGCGCGAACCCGGACGTCGGCCGCAAGGCGGCCGAAGACCACCGGGAGGAGATCGAAGAGGTCCTCAAGGGCGCCGACATGGTGTTCGTCACCGCCGGAGAGGGCGGCGGCACCGGCACCGGCGGCGCGCCCGTGGTGGCCAACATCGCGCGCTCGCTCGGCGCGCTGACGATCGGCGTGGTCACCCGCCCGTTCAGCTTCGAGGGCAAGCGCCGCGCGATGCAGGCCGAGGCCGGCATCGAGACGCTGCGCGACGAGGTCGACACCCTCATAGTGATCCCCAACGACCGGCTGCTGTCGATCTCCGACCGGCAGGTCAGCGTGCTGGACGCGTTCAAGGCCGCCGACCAGGTGCTCCTGTCCGGTGTGCAGGGCATCACGGACCTCATCACCACCCCGGGCCTGATCAACCTGGACTTCGCGGACGTCAAGTCCGTCATGTCCGGCGCCGGCTCGGCGCTGATGGGCATCGGCTCCGCGCGCGGCGACGACCGCAGCGTCGCCGCGGCCGAGATGGCGATCTCCAGCCCGCTGCTGGAGGCCAGCATCGACGGCGCGCACGGCGTGCTGCTGTCGATCTCCGGCGGCTCCGACCTCGGCCTGTTCGAGATCAACGAGGCGGCGCAGCTGGTGTCCAACGCCGCCGCGCCCGACGCGAACATCATCTTCGGCGCGGTCATCGACGACGCGCTCGGCGACGAGGTCCGGGTGACGGTGATCGCCGCGGGTTTTGACGAGGGCCGACCCGTGAAGCCGGCCCCCGAACCGGAGAGCAAGCGCCTGCCACCGCCGCCGCGCCCGGTGCCGCCGCCCGCGTCCGCCAACCCGATCCCGAGCCGGGTCGGGCGGTCGGACGGCGGGGCCGCGCACCAGTCCGCCGCGCAGCCCGCGTCCCAGCAGCCCGCGCAGCCGGCGCCCCAGCAGTCGGTGGCGCAGGCCGCCGCCGCGCCGCAGCAGCCGCCGGCGTCCGCGGCCGCCCCCGCGCCGCCGCGCCCCGAGGGCGACCGGGCCCAGCCGCCCGCCGCGCCGGGCCGCGACGACCGGACCGCCGGTCGCGGTGAGGCGGGCGAGCCCGCCCGGCCGGACGGCGCGTCCCAGCCGGGCCCGGCCGCCGACCGCGACTCCGCCGCGTCCGCGGGGGAGTCCGGCGGCTCGCGCGCACCCGCACCCCGGCCGTCCGCGGAGCAGTCGCCCTCGCGGGTGCACGCCGGGGAGAACGACGGCGGCGGCCCGGCCTCGTCCGGGCAGCGCCGCCGTCCCGTGGTGTTCGACGAGGACGACGACCTCGACGTCCCCGACTTCCTGAAGTGATCACCACCGTCGCCCTGGGGGACGGCGTCGGCGCCGCCTTCACCGGACGCGCCGGCGGCGTGAGCCCCGACCCCTACGACTCCCTCAACCTGGGCGGCGCGGTCGGCGACGACCCCGCGGCCGTCCTGGAGAACCGGCGGCTCGCCGCCCGCGCGCTCGGCGTCGATCCCGGACGCACCGTCTTCATGCGGCAGGTGCACGGCGCCGACGTCGCGTTCGCCACCTCCACCGACCTCCCCGGGCCCGTCGACGCGACCGTCACCGACGTGCCCGGCCTCGCGCTCGCCGTGCTGGTCGCCGACTGCGCGCCCGTCCTGCTCGCCGACCCCGCGGCCGGGGTCGTCGGCGCCGCCCACTCCGGCCGCCCCGGGACCGCCGCCGGCGTCGTCCCCGCGCTGGTGAAGGCGATGTGCGAGCGCGGCGCCGAACCCGCCCGGATGACCGCCGCGATCGGCCCGGCCGCATGCGGCGGCTGCTACGAGGTCCCCGAGGCGATGCGGGACGAGGTCGCCGCCGTGGTCCCCGCCGCATACTCCACCACGTCCAAGGGCACCCCCGGCCTCGACATCCGCGCCGGCATCGCCGAGCAGCTCGCCGCCGCCGGCGTGACCGGGGCGCGGGTCGACCCCCGCTGCACCATCGAGGACCCGGGCCTCTTCTCCTACCGCCGCGACGGCCGCACCGGCCGCTTCGCCGGCTACGTCTGGCTCAAGGGCGACGCGTGACCGAGGAGCGCGCCACCGAGGAGCGCCGCGCCGAACTCGCCGAGGGCATCGCCGGCGTCCGGGCGCGCATCGCCGCCGCCTGCGCCGCCGCCGGCCGGGACGAGTCGGAGATCACGCTGATCGCCGTCACCAAGACCTTCCCCGCGTCCGATGTGCGGCTGCTGGCCGGACTCGGCCTCACCGACATCGGCGAGAACCGCGACCAGGAGGCCCGCCCGAAGGCCGCCGAATGCGCCGACCTCCCCCTCACCTGGCACTTCGTCGGCCGGCTGCAGACCAACAAGGCCAACGCCGTCGCCGGGTACGCCGACGTGGTGCACTCGGTCGACAGGCCCCGGCTCGTCACGTCCCTGTCGAACGCCGCCGTCCGCGCCGGCCGCGCGCTGCGCTGCCTCGTCCAGGTCTCCCTGGACGAGGGAACCCCCTCCGAGGTGCGGGAAAGGGGCGGCGTGCCCCCCGTCGACGCACCCGCGCTCGCCGACCGGATCGCCGAGGCCGATGGCCTGGAACTCGGCGGGGTGATGGCCGTCGCCCCGCTCGGCGCCGACCCGCTGCCCGCCTTCACGCGGCTGAGCGAGGTCGCCGCCCGGCTGCGCCGGAACCATCCGGCCGCTTCGATCGTCTCTGCGGGTATGAGCGGCGATCTGGAACAGGCGATCGCGTGCGGCGCGACACACCTGCGGGTCGGTACGGCGTTGCTCGGCGGCCGACGGGCAATCGTCAGGTAATGTCCCCCCAGTGGTACCTGCCGCAACGCGGGACGCCACATCGGATGGACGGAAGTCCGACGAACGGAAGTCCGACGACGGCGCCGGATGCGCCCGGAGCCGCGGCCACAGGACACGGAGGGGCGTATGGCCAGCGCGATGCGCAAGATGGCGGTCTACCTCGGCCTTGTGGAGGACGACCGCTACGACGACAAGTACGGCGACTACGACGACTACGAGCTCTACGACGAAGAAGCCGACACCGGGCAGGGCCGCCGTCGCGAGGACGAATCCGGCGGCCAGCTTACCCGAGCGGACGAGAGCGCGGACCGCGAACGCGACCATCACTCCACGTCGACGATCGAGCGGCGCTCGGTAGCGCTCTACGAGTCCGGTACCACCGACCTCGCGCGTATCACTACGCTGCACCCGAGGACCTACAACGAAGCGCGGACCATCGGGGAGCACTTCCGGGAGGGCACGCCGGTGATCATGAATCTCACCGAGATGGTCGACAGCGACGCCAAGCGTCTGGTCGACTTCGCGGCGGGTCTCGTGTTCGGCCTGCACGGGAGCATCGAGCGTGTTACGAACAAGGTGTTCCTCCTGTCACCCGCCAACGTGGAGGTGACGGCGGAGGACAAGGCCCGGATGGCCGAACGAGGCTTCTTCAACCAGAGCTGAGAGCGCACTTGCGAGAGAACCAGTGAACATCGTTGGCACCATTCTGCAGGCGATCCTGTACTTCTTCCTCCTGTTCCTGATCGGGAGGCTGATCCTGGAGATCCTGCAGTCCTTCGCCCGGCAGTGGAGGCCGACCGGGGTCCTGCTGGTGATCGCCGAGGCGACCTACACCGTCACCGATCCGCCCCTGAAATTCCTTAGACGCTTCATCCCGCCCATCCGACTGGGTAACGTTGCGCTGGACCTCAGCTTCACCGTGCTCATCCTTGTGGTCTGGATCCTGATCATCATCGTCGGCTCCGTGTTCGGTGGAGTCTAGGTGGATCGGATACCGTCCTTTGGGACATACTCCAAGCGCGCCAAGGAGACGAGAACATGCCGCTGACACCCGCCGATGTGCGGAACAAGCAGTTCAGTACCACCAGGCTGAGGCCGGGGTACGACGAGGAGGAGGTGGACGCCTTCCTCGACGAGGTCGAGGCCGAGCTGGACCGCCTCATCCAGGAGAACGAGGAACTGCGGGCCAAGCTCGCCGAGTGCCTGCGCGGCAAGGTTCCCGCCATGGCCGCTCCCATCGTGGAGCCCAAGCCCGACGTCCAGAAGATCCCCGAGCCTCCGCGGCCCGAGCCGCAGCCGCAGCCCGAGCCGGAGCCCGTGCTCGGCGGCCTCGGGATGGCCCCCGCGCACAGCGGTGAGGACAACATGGACACCGCGGCCCGCGTGCTCGCGCTGGCCCAGCAGACCGCCGACCAGGCGATCGCCGACGCCCGCCGCGAGGCCGACGAGACGCTCGGCCGCGCCCGCCGCGAGGCCGAGGAGATCCTCGGCAAGGCCCGCCGGCAGGCCGACCAGATAGTCAGCGAGGCCCGCTCCCGCGCCGAGGCCCTAGACCGCGACGCGCAGGAGCGCCACCGCCAGGTCATGGGCTCGCTCGTGCAGCAGCGCGAGGAGCTCGAGCGCGAGGTCGACAACCTGCGCGCGTTCGAGCGCGAGTACCGCAGCCGCCTGAAGGTCTACCTGGAGGGCCAGCTGCGCGATCTGGAGGCCGGCAGTACCGAGACGGGCGCGTTCGCCGCCGTCCCGGGCGCCGCCCAGACGCAGAGCCCGCCGCAGACGGGCCCGCAGAGCACCGTCCCGCACGCCGAGAACCGCAACGGCGGCACCGGACCGGCGCCCGGCCAGTTCCCGCCGCCCGCCGAACACCAGCAGGTGCAGCACTCGGCCACCGGGGCCTTCCACTCCGGAGGCGACAACCCGCCGCACGAACGGCGCTGAACCGGCGCCGCGGGCGATAGTGTCTTCCCTACCGCCGGCGCCGAGGGTGGCATCGCGGCCATCCCGGCGGCGCGGGAGGAGTGCGGCAGGGGCGTGCCGGCCCGGAGCCGAGCGGCCTGAACGAGGGAGAGAAACCCTGTGATCATCCTGAGCGGCGTCCTCGTGGTCGTGGCGATCGCCCTGCTCGTCGCGGGCATCGTCGCCGGCAACGGAGACAGCGCGGAGGTCTTCAACCTGGACGCGCTGTTCGTGATCTACATTTCGATCGCGGTCAGCATCGTCTCGGCGCTCTGCCTGGCCATCGGGGTGTTCCTGCGCCGCAAGGAGATCTTCCCGGGCGCCGCGGCGGCGCCCGCCCGCAAGACCCGGAAGACCGCCAAGAAGGACAAGCGCAAGAAGCCCGCGCCCGCCGCGTCCACCGCGAGCGCGAAGGGCGCCCCGGCGACCACCGCCCCGGCGGCGGACCCGGCCGACGACGAGGCGGAGATCCCCGCCCCGCCGGCCGACGTCCCCGACGACGCGCTGGTGTTCGTCGTCCGCGGCCGCAAGCGCTACCACCTCGACACCTGCCGCCAGCTCGCCGGACGCGAGACCGAAGAGCTGACCTACGCCGAGGCCAAGGAGGAGGGGTTCAGCCCCTGTACCGCCTGCATGCCCGACACCGCACTGGCGGCGCGCGCCGCGGCGTCGGCACCAGCGTCCCCCGACGCGAGCAGGGCGGGCAGGGACGGGGCCCCGCCTCCGAAGCCCGGCGCGGCACGCCCCGAGGGCGGCCTGGCGGGCCTCGCCAAGCCGGCGCCCACCCCGGCGCCGACTCCCACTTCTTTCGACCGGACGGCCGAGATCCCGCGTCCGGAGCCGGCGGACGAGCCGGAGCGCCCCGCGCCCGGCCCCGCCGGACCGACCCTCACCGACATGCCGGTCGCGAGCATCTTCACCCCCGGGAAGCCCGCCGAGCCGGAGCCGGAGGCCCCCGCCCCGGAGGAGGAGCCCGCAGAGCCCGCCTCCCGCTCAGCGGACATCGCCCCTGACCCGGAACCCGCGTCCGACGACGCGGCCCCGGAGGCCGACACCGCCCCGGAGGCCGCGGCCCCGAAGCCCCGCGACGCCGACGACGAGGACGCCCCCGCGCCGCAGCCGGCCCCCGACGCCGACGACGACGAGGGCCCGCAGGTCCGCATCCTCAGCGGCACCAAGCGCTACCACCGCACCGACTGCGCCCTCATCGAGGACATCGGGGACGAGGCCGACGACCTGGAGTCGCTGTCCCGCGGAGAGGCCAAGTCCCGCGGCTGCACGCCCTGCCTCGTCTGCCAGCCCGACCGCGAACACGCCCGCGACTGACCGCTACGGCGACTGACAGGGCGCCCGCGACGGGCGCCCTCAGTGGCCGTGGCGGCGCTCGTGCAGCCGGCGCAGCTCCTTGTGCCGGTTCTTGCGGCCCTTGCCGCTCGGCTCCTTGCGCGTGACGGACACGCCGCCGAACAACGTCACGCCCGTCACCCGGATCACCGGCGCGTCCGGCGCCACCGTGTCGTCCTCCGGCATGTCGTTCCCGCCGAAGATCGCCACATTGGACCCCACCACCCGGACACCGGGCGGCACCACGATGTCCACGCCGCCGAACACGCAGATGACGTTGACGGTCACCTCCGCCTGGCTGAGCACCGCCTGCCGGAAGTCCACGTCCACACCGGCGAAGATGCACGTCACGTTCGTGCTGCGCTCGACCAGCCAGCGCCCCTTCCGCTCCGCCCCGCCGAACACCGCCACGATGTTCGGCGACTGCGGCGGAGGAGGCGCGGGCACCCGCGCCTCCTTGCGCAGATCCACCCGCGGCCCCGCCGCGGCCGGCAGATCACTGAGCACCGGCTCCAGATCCGCGTACGTCTTCGCCTTGTACACCAGGTCGATGCGCTCGGCGTGCTCCTCCGGGGTGATGCGCCCCTCCGCCAGCGCCTCACGCAACCGATCGGCGACCTGATCACGATCCGCGTCCGACGCGCGCATGGCCGGAGGGGACGACCGCCCGGGGGACTCGGAAGGCTGCTCGGAAAGACTCACCCCCCAATCATTGCAGTGCTGGTCCAGGGGGGCGACCCCCTGGAACCCCCGGTCCGAGCCGGTCGATCCTCACGCCGTTGTTGCGGTCTGTTGTGACCGTGCGGATTGTGCGGTGTCGCTGCGGTCGCCCGGCTCGGCGGGTCGTGCGGCCTGCGCTCGCTGCACTCGCTCCGGCCGCACGACCCGTGGGTGATCATGCAGGTGGGTGCTTCTGTGGGAACCACAGTGTGAGGATCGACCAGCTCGAGACGGGGCTCACCTAAGGGACGCACCCACTCACGTGATCACCGGGCGGTTTGCCGTGGCTTCAGGGGTGCCTGAAGCCACGGCGAGCGCGGGCGGTCGCCTGGTCTCAGGTGGTGGTTTTGCGGAGGTAGTAGGTGAGGCCCAGTTCCTCGTCTCTTGTTGCGGGGAGGGAGTCGGGGCGGCCCTCGGTCACGGTGGTCGCCAGGACTTCGGAGGCCACTTCGTCCGTGTGGGCGCGGAGGGCCTCCGCCAGGTCGGTGCCGGTGGCCTCCCACCACAGGTCGATGCGGTCGGTCACCTCCAGGCCCGCGGCCTTGCGGGCCTCCTGGACCAGGCGGACGGCCTCGCGGACCAGGCCGGCGCGGCGCAGCTCGGGGGTGACGGTGAGGTCGAGCGCCACCGTCTCGCCGGCCGCGCTCTCCACCGCCCAGCCGCTGCGCGGACGCTCGGTGACGATCACGTCGTCGGGGGACAGGGGGACCCTGCCCAGGCCCTCGGGCTCCACCTCGGCGGTGCCGGCGCGGAGTGCGCCGACCAGGGCCGCCGGGTCGGTCGACGTGATCGCCTTGGCGACCTTCGGGGTGTCCTTGGCGTAGCGCCTGCCCAGCTCGCGGAAGTTGGGCTTCACCTCGTACTCGACCAGGTCGCCGCCGATCGAGGAGAGCTCCTCGAAGCCGAGGACGTTGAGCTCCTCGGAGATCTGCGCGCGGAGCTGACCGGGCAGCGCGGACCAGCCGGCGGCGCCGACCAGGGCGCGGCCCAGGGGCTGGCGGGTGCGGACGCCGCTGGCGGCGCGGGCCGAGCGGCCCAGTTCGACCAGGCGGCGGACGAGGGCCATCTGCTCCGTCAGCTCCTCGTCGAGGACGTGCTCGTTCACGGCCGGCCAGTCGGCCAGGTGCACCGACTCGGGGCCGCCGGCGGGGCGGATGACGTCCCACACGTGGTCGGTGATGAACGGCACCAGCGGCGCCATCAGGCGGGTGAGGGTCTCCAGGCACTCGTAGAGGGTCGCGAACGCCGCGGAGCCGTCGGGGGTCTCGGGGCCCTCCCAGAAGCGGCGGCGGGAGCGGCGCACGTACCAGTTGGACAGGTCGTCGATGAACTGGGAGAGGAACCGGCCCGCGCGGGCGGTGTCGAAGTCCTCCAGGGCGGCGTCGACCTCGCGGACCGTGCGGTGCAGTTCGGCGAGCGCCCAGCGGTCCAGGAGGGGGCGGTCGGCCGGGGCGGGCGCCTCGGCGAGGCGGTCCGGCGTCCATGCGCGGCCCTGCGCCTGCGCGGCGTTCGCGTACAGGACGAAGAAGGACGCGGTGTTCCAGTAGGTCAGGAGGACCTTGCGGACGATCTCCTCCAGGGCGCCGTGGCCGACGCGGCGGGACGCCCAGGGCAGGCCGCTGGCGGCCATGAACCAGCGGACGGCGTCGGCGCCGTGCTGGTCCATCAGCGGGATGGGCCGCAGCACGTTGCCGAGGTGCTTGCTCATCTTGCGGCCGTCCTCGGCGAGGATCAGCCCGAGGCACACGACGTTCTCGTAGGACGACCTGTCGAAGACGAGCGTGCCCACGGCCATGAGGGAGTAGAACCAGCCGCGGGTCTGGTCCTGCGCCTCGCAGATGTACTGGGCGGGGTAGGAGTTCTCGAAGACCTCGTTGTTGCGGTGGGGGGCGCCCCACTGCGCGAACGGCATCGACCCGGAGTCGTACCAGGCGTCGATGACGTCGGGGACGCGGCGCGCCTCCGTCCCGCACTGGGGGCAGGAGAACGTGACGTCGTCCACGTAGGGGCGGTGGGGGTCGAGGGTCGACATGTCGCCGCCGGCGAGCTCGCCCAGTTCCTTCAGGGACCCGACGCAGGTGACGTGGTCGTCGTCGCAGACCCACAGGGGCAGGGGAGTGCCCCAGTAGCGGCTGCGTGAGAGGGACCAGTCGACGTTGTTGCGCAGCCACTCCCCGTACCGGCCGTGCTTGACCGTCCCGGGGTACCAGTTCGTCTTCTCGTTCTCCTCGAGGAGCCGGTCCTTGATCTGGGTGGTGCGGATGTACCAGGCGGGCAGCGCGTAGTACAGCAGCGGTGTGTGGCAGCGCCAGCAGTGCGGGTAGCTGTGCTCGAAGTGCCCGCCGCGGAACAGCAGGCCCCGCTCGCGGAGGTCGTCGGTGAGCGGCTCGTCGGCGTCCTTGAAGAACTTGCCGCCGACCAGCGGCACCTCCGGCAGGAAGCGCCCGTCGGGCCCGATCGGGTTGACGATCGGCATCCCGTAGTTCTTGCAGACGGTCATGTCGTCGCCGCCGAACGCGGGGGCCTGGTGGACGAGGCCGGTGCCGTCCTCGACGGTGACGTAGTCGCCCAGGACGACGTAGTGCGCGTCGGGGATGTCGACCAGGTCGAACGGCCGCCGGTAGGTGGTGCGCTCCAGGTCGGCGCCCTGGTACGTGGCCAGTCGCTCCGCGTCTTCGCCCAGCACCTGGTTGAGAAGGGGTTCGGCCACGACGAGCACTTCGTCGGAGCCCGCGGGCCTGGCGGCGACATAGGTGACGTCGGGGTGGAGGGCGACGGCGGTGTTGGAGACCAGCGTCCAGGGCGTCGTCGTCCAGATGAGGAGCGCGGCGCCCATCTCGGCGAGCGGGCCGGAGGTCACGGGCATCCGCACGTACACCGACGGGCTGGACACCTCCTCGTAGGCGCCGGGCTGGCCCAGCTCATGGTCGGACAGGCCCGTCCCGCAGCGGGGGCAGTACGGCGTGATGCGGTAGTCGCGGAACAGCAGGCCCTTGTCGAACACCTGCTTGAGCGACCACCAGACGGCCTCGACGTACTCGGCGTCCATCGTGCGGTAGGCCTGGTCGGTGTTGACCCAGTAGCCCATGCGCTCGGTCATCTCTTCGAACGCGTCCACGTGGCGCAGGACCGATTCGCGGCAGCGGTCGTTGAACTCCGCGACGCCGTACTCCTCGATGTCCTTCTTGCCGGTGAGGCCGAGCTCCTTCTCCACGGCGACCTCGACGGGCAGGCCGTGGCAGTCCCAGCCGGCCTTCCGGGGGACGTGGTAGCCCTTCATGGTCTTGAAGCGCGGGAAGACGTCCTTGAACACGCGCGCCTCGACGTGGTGGACGCCCGGCATGCCGTTGGCGGTCGGCGGGCCCTCGTAGAACACCCAGCGGGGACCGGACGCGGTGCGCTCCAGCGACCGCTCGAAGACCTTGTCCTCCTGCCAGCGGCGCAGCATGTCCCGCTCCAGGGCGGGCAGATCGACCTGCGCGGGAAGCGGCCGAAAACCTCGGCTCACGATGGCGGACCTCCGGATCGACGTGACCACGTTGACCGGAGGGACGAGGCGCGTGCCCGGATCGACCGAGCGGCCCCGCGGTACCACCCTCCTTGACCGCGCCGGAACGGCGCGGCCCGCTTCGTTCAGCCTCGGCTGCCGGGTCTACTTGGCCCGCGGACGGTGTCCGGGGGCCGTTCTTCCGGCGGCTCAGGGGTGATCGGACCGCCGGGCTCGCCCCCGGGCTCGCACCGTCCCCGGGTCGCTCATGGCTGCGTGCGGCGGCAGGTGTCCCCATCAGCGCCTGCCTTCTGGCTTGCCCCGACTGTAACGCACGCGGGGGCGGCTCCTCTTCCCGTTTCCGTGCCGTCCTTGCCCGCTGTGGGGGGCGGTGTCGTTCCTTTGCGATCTCGTGCGGTGTCCTGGGGTTTCCGGGCGATCGGTGCCGGGGCATAAGCGGTCGGTAACGCTGCCCAGGTTGTTTGCCGTGTCCGAGAAAGGGGACTTATGCTGCCCGCACTGCCCGTCGAGGCGACCAGCGCGAGGGGGGCCGACATGGCCGGCGCGAGGAAGGGCACCCTGCCCGCCGAGAGACTGCCCGCCGAGAGTCTGCCCGCCGAGAATCCGCCCGCGGAGAACCCGCCCGCCGATGAGGGCGCGGGACCGGGGACGGCCGCGTCGAAGGCCCCCGCCGCCAAGGGCTCGACCGCCAAACCGGGCGGGTCCGCGGCAAAGCGCGCCCCCGCGAAGCGCGGCAGGCCCGGCGGTGCGGCGGACGGTGCCTCCGGGGACGGGCGGGGCGACGGGCAGACCTCGGTGGCGGAACTGCCCGTCCGCGAGGGGGAGCACCAGTGGACGGCCGCCGAGCTCGCCGAGGTCCGGACCGGGCTGCGGGAGCAGATCGAGACGCTGCGCGCGGAGATCGCCGCGTCCGCGAGCCAGATCGCCGAGGGCGACTCCAGCGACGGCGCCGGCGACGACCAGGCCGACGCGGGCGCCAAGACCTACGCGCGCGAACACGAGCTCGCACTGGCCTACAATTCACAGGACCTGCTCGCCCAGATCGAGCGGGCCGTCCAGCGGATGGACGCCGGCACGTACGGAATCTGCGAGTCCTGCACCAGGCCGATCGGCAAGGCGCGGCTCCAGGTCTTCCCGCGTGCCACCCTGTGTGTGACATGCAAACAACGCGAGGAACGTCGCTGATCGACCAAACGAACCCAGAGGGCGAGGCCGGGGAGTCCACGGGATCTCCTCGGCCGCGCCGCGTCGGCGTACTGGTCGCCGTGGCGCTCGCCGCGCTGGCCGCCGACATCATCACCAAGATCGTCGTCGTGGCGACGCTGCAGGACCGCGACCCGATCCGGCTGCTCGGCGGGCTGCTGACGCTGACCGAGACCCGCAACAGCGGCGCCGCGTTCTCCATCGGCACCGGCTACACGGTCGTCTTCACCCTGATCGCCATCGGCGTTGTGGTGGCGATCCTGCGCACCGCCCGCAACCTGCGGAGCCTGCCCTGGGCGATCTGCCTGGGGCTGCTGCTCGGCGGCGCGGTCGGCAACCTCGTCGACCGGCTGCTGCGGGCGCCCGCGCCGCTGAAGGGCCACGTCGTCGACTGGATCCAGGTGCCGAACTTCCCGGTGTTCAACCTGGCCGACTCGGCGATCGTCTGCGGCGGCTTCCTGGCCGTCCTCCTCGCGGCGCGCGGGCTGCAGATCGACGGCACGCGCCTCCCCGGCAAGGACGAGCAAGGGGACGGCGGCGACGCGGACGGCACGGGCGGCGGCGCGACCGGCGAGAACCCCGGGGACGTGCCCGCGCCGGAGGAGAAGTCCTGATGGGGGAGGTGCGCAGCCTCCACGTCCCGGACGGGCTGGAGGGGGAGCGGGTCGACGCCGCCCTGGCGCGGCTGTTCGGCCTGTCACGGGGCAGCGCCGCCGACATCATCGCCGCCGGGGACGTCTTCCTGGACGGCGCCGCCGTGGCGACCAAGTCCGAGCGGCTGCACGCCGGCGCCTGGCTGGAGGTGACGCTCCCGCCGCCGCCCGCACCGCCCGCGCCGGTCGCCGAGCCGGTCCCGGGGATGTCCGTCCTGTACGAGGACGACGACATCGTCGTGGTGAACAAGCCGATCGGCGTCGCCGCGCACCCGACCACCGGCTGGACGGGCCCGACGGTCCTCGGCGGGCTGCTCGGGGCGGGGCACACGATCGCGACCAGCGGCGCGTCCGAGCGGCAGGGCATCGTGCACCGGCTGGACGCCAACACCACCGGCGCGATGGCCGTGGCCAAGAGCGAGATCGCCTACTCCCGGCTGAAGCGCGCGTTCAAGGAGCGCCGCGTCGACAAGCGCTACCGGGCGCTCGTCCAGGGCCATCCGGACCCGTTCCGCGGGACGGTCGACGCGCCCATCGACCGGCACCCGTCCGGTGACGGCCGGTTCGCGGTCGTGGCGGGCGGCAAGCCGTCGGTCACGCACTACGACACCGTCGAGGCGTTCCGGGCGGCCACGCTGCTCGACATCGACCTGGAGACGGGCCGCACGCACCAGATCCGCGTGCACATGGCCGCGATCCGGCATCCGTGCGTGGCGGACCTGGCGTACGGCGCCGACCCGACCCTCGCGGCCCGGCTCGGCCTGAAGCGGCAGTGGCTGCACGCGGTCAAGCTGGGCTTCGAGCACCCGACCAAGGGCGAATGGGTGGAGTTCGAGAGCCCCTACCCGGACGACCTGGCCCGCGCGCTGGAGATCGTCCAGTCGGAGTCCTGAGCGCGCGAGCGGGTCACACGCCGAGCAGGCGCAGCCCCGCCGCGACCCCGGCCGCCACGACCAGGACCACCAGGAACGGGGCGCGCAGCAGCAGCGCCCCCACGGCCGCGGCCAGGCCCGCCATCCGGGCGGCGTCGAAGTCCAGGGACCGGCCGTCGGCCAGCGCCTGCACGGCGATCAGCGCGGTCAGCAGCGCCACCGGGACGAGTTCGGTGAACCGGCGGACCCGCGGGTCCTCCAGGACCGACTGCGGGGTGAGGAGCCCCCCGAGCTTGAGCGCGTAGCAGCCCAGCCCGGTGGCGATCACCGCGATCCACACGCTCACGCCTTCTCCCCCTTCCTGATCAGGGCGGGCACCGCGGCGACGGCGGCCAGCATGACCGGCACGCCCGGCGGCAGCAGCGGGGTCGCGGCGAGCGCGATCACCGCGGCGGCCAGCGCCACCCGCACCTCCCGCCGTCCCGTGTCCGCTGTGGGGGGACGACCCCCCACACCCCCCGAACGAGCCGGGAAGAGCCGGGGCCACAGCAGCGCCAAGAACACCGCGGGGCCGAGCACGTCCAGCCCGATGGCCTCCGGGTCGCCGAGCCGCGCGGCACCGGCCGCGCCCAGCAGCGTCGTGGCGTTCCAGGTCAGGTAGAGGCTGATCGCCGTGGTGTAGAACCCCGCCCGCGCCGCCGCCGGACCGCGCTGCGCGGTCGCGACGGCGGTGGTCTCGTCGATGACGACATGCGCGGTGGCGAGCCGGCGCCAGCCCCGCACGTCCAGCGTGCGGGCGAGGCGCATCCCGTACAGGGCGTTGCGACCGCCGAGCATGACCGCGCCGAGCGTCCCGGAGACGAGCCCGCCGCCCCCGCCGATCACCCCGGCCAGCGCGAACTGCGACGCGCCGGTGAACGCGAGCAGGCTCAGCACGCACGCCTGGGCGACGGTGAGGCCGGCCGTGATCGCCGCGGCGCCGAACGCGAGCCCGGACACGCCGACGGCGAGCCCCACGCCCAGCCCGTCCCGCACCGCGGCCCTGCGGGCGGATTCGTCCGCCCCGGCCACCTCCTCGGTCCCGGTAGCACTCATGGCGCCGACGCTATGGTCCCGGTCCGGCCGCGTTCTTGAACGTTCTTGCGCCGCCGTCATGACGGTCTCCGGTGCTCGGCGGCGTCGAGCCCGGCCTCGATGACCGCGTTCATCACGCGGGCGAGGCGTTCGGGCCCGAGGGACGGGGCGTGCACGGCCATCGCCTCGACGATCCGCCGCTCCCGGCCGGGGTCGCGGCCGGCGAAGCCGCCGACGGGCTTGAGCCGCTGGACGGCGGCGGCGAGCGCGGCGCGGTGCTCCAGCAGCGCGGCGAGGGCGGCGTCGAGGTCGTCGATCGCGGCCCTGGCCTCGGCGAGCGTGGTGAGGGCCCCGGCGGGCGGCAGCGGGACGCGCAGCTCGCCGGGCGGCGCGGGGGCGGGACGGGCCGCGCCGTGCCCGGCGGCGTCGAGGACCTGGTCGTGCATGCGGGGTCTCCCTCTGGTGCGGCGGCCTTCCGCGCAAGGGGGATGTCGCGCCCGGGCCGCGTCCGTTCAACAGAAAAGGCGGGGCCCGCGATGGGCTCCGCCTCGGCCGGCTCCGGGGTCGTCGCTCAGGTCGCGGCGACCGGCTCGTCCGGAGCCGGCTGCGTAAACCCGAAATGGCGACGTTCCACGGTCCGATGGTACGCGGGAACCGCGGCCGCCTTCAAACGGCGGACAGGCCGTCTCAGCCAGTGAGACGCGGATAAGATGCCCCACATGGGGGCGGAGGTGGCATACCACTACCGGCATCCGGCGCTGCCGGACGTCGACCTGCTGCGCGCGCGCTTCGTGACGCACCGCTTCAACCGGCACACCCACGACGGATACGTGTTCGGCGTCATCGAGGCGGGCGTGGAGGAGTTCGAGCTCGGCACGGGCGTCGAGCGCGCCGGGACCGGCTCGGTCGTGGTCGTCAACCCGGGCGTCGTCCACGGCGGTCACGCGGGGACGCCGGAGGGGTGGGCGTACCGCGTGCTGTACCCGCCGGTGGACGTGGTGACCGGCGTCGCCGCCGACCTGGGCGCGCGTCCCGGCACCCCCGCGTTCCCGGATCCCGTCCTGGACGACCCGGCCGCCGCCGAGATGCTGCGAGCCGTGCACCGCGCGGGGGAGAAGGGGGACGCCCTGGCCGCGTCCACCCTGCTGCGGACCGCGCTGGCCGGCCTGCTCACCCGGCACGCCCGCGTCCGGGGGCACCGCGCGTCCGCGGCCGTGCCGCCCGCCGTGCGCGAGGCGCGCGACATCCTGCACGCGAACCTCGTCGACCCGCCGTCACTGGACCGGCTGGCCGAGGCCGTCGGGACCCGCCCGTTCCCGCTGCTGCGGGCCTTCCGCGACACCGTCGGCCTGCCGCCGCACGCCTACCTCAACCAGGTGCGGGTGCGGGCGGCGCGCGCCCTGCTGGACGAGGGCCTGCCCCCGGCCGACGTCGCGGCGCGCACCGGCTTCGCCGACCAGGCCCACCTGACCCGGCACTTCAAGCGCACCCTCGGTGTCCCGCCGGGCGCCTACCGTAGTGCCCGCGGGATTGGGCGCGTCGGGGCGCGTGGGCCGCGGGAGGCGGGTTAGGCTCTTCGCACCGCGTCATCCCGGCGCCCCGGCCCGGGTTGACGATCTTCCCCCGGGACCGATCGCGCGACACGTGCCGGCCACGCACGTGGGCGTTCGCATGCGATGAGCAGGAGGCGCAACAGGCATGCCCGACTCTTTCGTTCACCTGCATGTTCATACGGAGTACTCCATGCTCGACGGAGCCGCTCGCCTGAAGCAGATGTTCGACGAGGTCGAGCGGCAGAAGATGCCCGCGATCGCCATGACCGACCACGGCAACATGCACGGCGCCTACGACTTCCACAAGCGGGCGATGGCGGCCGGGGTCACGCCCATCATCGGCATCGAGGCGTACATGGCGCCCGAGTCCCGGTTCCACAAGAAGAAGGTCCAGTGGGGTGAGCCGAGCCAGAAGCGCGACGACGTCTCCGGCGGCGGCCTGATCAACCACAAGACGCTCTGGGCGCGGAACAGGACGGGTCTGCACAACCTGTTCAAGCTGTCGAGCCGCGCGTACACCGAGGGGTTCGTCTTCAAGTACGCCCGCATGGACGAGGAGCTGCTCGCCGAGCACGCCGAGGGCCTGATGGCCACGACCGGCTGCCCGTCCGGAAAGGTGCAGACCCGGCTGCGGCTCGGCCAGTTCGACGAGGCGCTCAAGGCCGCGGCCACGTTCCAGGACATCCTCGGCAAGGAGAACTACTTCCTGGAGCTGATGGACCACGGCCTCGACATCGAGCGGCAGGTCCGCCAGGGCCTGATCGACATCGGCAAGAAGCTGAACATCCCGCCGGTGGTCACCAACGACTCGCACTACACGCACGAGTCGGAGGCCACCGCGCACGACGCGCTGCTGTGCGTCCAGGTGGGCAAGCAGCTCGCCGACCCCGACCGGTTCCGCTTCAACGGCAGCGGCTACTACATCAAGACGGCCGAGGAGATGCGCGGGATCGACACGTCCGGCATCTGGGCCGAGGGGTGCCGCAACACCCTCATGATCGCCGAGCGGGTCGACCCGTCCGGCATGTTCGAGTCCAAGGACCTGATGCCCCGCTTCCCCGTCCCGGAGGGCGAGACGGAGGAGAGCTGGTTCCGCAAGGAGGTCTGGAAGGGCCTGGAGCGACGCTTCCCCGCCGGCCTGCCGGACGGGTACCGCGAGCAGGCCGAGTACGAGATGGGCGTCATCCTCGGCAAGGGGTACCCGTCCTACTTCCTCGTCGTCGCCGACTTCATCAACTGGGCGAAGGAGAACGGCATCCTCGTCGGCCCGGGTCGGGGCAGCGCCGCGGGCTCGCTGATCGCGTACGCGATGGGCATCACCGACCTCGACCCGATCCCGCACGGGCTGATCTTCGAGCGGTTCCTGAACCCCGAGCGCGCGTCCATGCCCGACATCGACATCGACTTCCCTGAAGACCGGCGCGCCGAGGTCATCAAGTACACGACGGAGAAGTGGGGCGCCGACAAGGTCTCGTTCATCGCCACCTTCGGCACCATCAAGGCGAAGGCCGCCATCAAGGACGCCGGCCGCGTCCTCGGCTTCCCGTACGCGCTGGGCGACCGGATCTCCAAGGCGTTCCCGCCCACCGTGATGGGCAAGGACATCCCGCTGTCGGGGATCTTCGACGACAAGCACCCCCGCTACGGCGAGGCGGGCGAGCTGCGCAAGCTGTACGAGGAAGAGACCGACGTCAAGCAGATCATGGACCTGGCGCAGGGCCTGGAGGGGCTGATCCGCCAGACCGGCGTGCACGCCGCCGGGGTCATCATGTCCGGTGAGTCGATCACCGACCACATCCCGATCATGCGGCGGGACGCCGACGGCGCCATCATCACGCAGTTCGACTACCCGACCTGCGAGACGCTCGGCCTGCTGAAGATGGACTTCCTGGGCCTGCGCAACCTGACGATCATCGACGACGCCCTCCAGGGGATCAGGAAGAACAAGGGCACCGAGGTCGACCTGCTCGACCTCCCGCTGGACGACCAGCCGACCTACGACCTGCTCGCCCGCGGCGACACCCTCGGCGTGTTCCAGTTCGACGGCGGCCCGATGCGCTCGCTGCTGCGGCTGATGAAGCCGGACAACTTCGAGGACATCTCCGCCGTGGGCGCCCTGTACCGGCCGGGTCCGATGGGCGCCAACTCCCACACCAACTACGCGCTCCGCAAGAACGGCCAGCAGGAGATCACCCCGATCCACCCGGAGCTGGAGGAGCCGCTCAAGGAGATCCTCGACACCACCTACGGCCTGATCGTCTACCAGGAGCAGGTCATGGCGATCGCGCAGAAGGTGGCGGGGTACACGCTCGGGAAAGCGGACCTGCTCCGCCGCGTCATGGGCAAGAAGAAGAAGGCCGAGCTGGACGCCCAGTTCGTCGGCTTCGAGAAGGGCATGCTCGACAACGGCTTCTCCAAGGAGGCCGTCAAGACGCTGTGGGACATCCTCGTCCCGTTCTCCGACTACGCGTTCAACAAGGCGCACTCCGCCGCGTACGGCCTGGTCTCCTACTGGACGGCGTACCTCAAGGCGAACTACCCGGCCGAGTACATGGCCGCCCTGCTGACGTCCGTCGGCGACGACAAGGACAAGAGCGCCCTCTACCTGAGCGAGTGCCGCCGGATGGGGCTGACCGTCCTGCCGCCGGACGTCAACACCTCCGAGGCCGACTTCACGCCGCTCGGCGACACCGAGATCCGCTTCGGGCTGTCGGCGGTCCGCAACGTCGGCACCAACGTGGTGGACGGCATCGTCGCGGCCCGCAAGGAGAAGGGCGCCTACACCGACTTCAACGACTTCCTCAACAAGGTCCCGCCGATCGTGTGCAACAAGCGGGTCGTGGAGTCGCTGATCAAGGCCGGGGCGTTCGACGAGCTGGGGCACCGGCGCAAGTCGCTGCTGATGGTGCACGAGCAGGCCATCGACTCCGTCATCGACATCAAGCGCAAGGAGGCCGTCGGCCAGGACTCCCTGTTCGGGGCGCTGGAGGAGGAGGGCGGCGACGACGCGTTCGCCGTCACGATCCCCGACGGCGACGACTGGGACAAGACCACGCTCCTCGCGTTCGAGCGGGAGATGCTCGGCCTGTACGTGTCCGACCACCCGCTCCTCGGCGTGGAGCACATCCTGGAGCGCGAGGCCGACTGCGCGATCGCCGCGCTGAACGAGGGGGAGCGGCCGGACGGCCAGGTCGTGATCGTGGCGGGCCTGCTGTCGGGGCTCCAGCGCAAGGTCACCAAGCAGGGCAACTCGTGGGCGATGTTCCAGCTGGAGGACCTCGCCGGCTCCATCGAGGTGCTGTGCTTCCCGTCGTCGTACCAGCTGTGCTCCACGCTGCTCGCCGAGGACGCGATCCTGGTCGTCAAGGGGCGGCTGGACCGCCGCGAGGACGTCGCGAAGATCATCGCGATGGAGGTCACCCAGCCGGACCTGACGGTCACCGACGCGTCCGGGCCGTTCTCGGTCACGATGCCGCTCGGCCGCTGCACGCCGCCGACGGTGTCGCGGCTGAAGGAGGTGCTGATCACCCATCCCGGCTCCGCCGAGGTCCACCTCCACGTGCAGAACGGCCCGCGCACGACGGTCGTCCGCCTGGACGACCGCCTACGAGTGGCCC
>NZ_BMRO01000019.1:0-58683 GCF_014648675.1 Actinomadura livida | reverse complement strand
CCCGGCCGGGTGCCTCGCACCGGCCCGGGCGCGAGGGTCAGGTGCCGAGGGAGACGGGGGTCAGTTCCGCTTTCCAGCCGACGAAGCGGCCGAGTCCGTCGAAGGTGGCGCGGGCGGTCCCGCCGCCGGCCGGCAGGGCCTCGGTGAGCACGTCCGTCTGCCGGAACGGGACGCGGTGGTGCGACAGCAGCCCCGCGAGCGTCAGCCGAGGCTCGTGCGGGAACAGGGCGGCCGCGTTGGTCAGCAGCCGGGGGACCGTGACGGGGTCCCACCGGGCGGGCGGCGCCTGCGGGTCGTCCACGTGGAGGTAGGCCGAGCCGCCGTCGTAGCCGGCGCCGATGTACCCGCCGCCGCCGAGGACGCCGCCCGCGGCCATCGCGACCAGTTCGCCGCCGTGCCCGGCGGGCCCCTCGTACCAGGACAGGTCGACCTCGGGGGTGGTGAACTCGGTGATGCCGAGCCGCTCGCCGAGCGTCCGGATGCCCAGGGTCGGGGTGACGGCGGGGTGCGCGTCGCCGAACTGCGGGTTCGCCCATCCCCACAGCCAGGTCCGCTCCCGGGCGGCGTAGCTGCCGAGCAGCGAGACCCGGACGGTGACGCCGCCGCTGGAGTAGGTGCGGGCGGTCAGGTCGGCGCTCCAGTCCTCGCGCGGCAGGAACTCGGCGAGCGTCTCCTGCTGCTGCAGGACGACGGCCGCCAGCGCGGCGCCGAGGCGTTCGAACGCGGGACTGAATCCGGACATGTCGGGCACATTATCCCAGTAGTCGGGGCGATCGTGGGCCGGAATCGGGCAGGCTAGGCTTTCGCTGTCAGTGGACTCACATCTAGGAGCGTACGAGGTGCGGGGACCCGCGGGGAGGCTCTTGGCGGTGCGGTTCTTCGCGGCGAGGCCCTGGGCTGCTGGAGTGGTCATCGCCGCCATCATGACGCTCCTCGGACCGCTCGCGGGGCTCCTCTGGGCCGTCACGGTCCCCGAGGTGACGTATGTGATCGTCCAGGGTGAGGCCCTCCTCGCCGACCCGGAAGGGCAGGGCCCGATCGGCGTCGACGCGCGGTTCGCGCTGGTCTGCGCCGTCGCGGGGCTGCTGTGCGGCGCCGCCGCCTACCGGGCCGGCGGCCGCCGCAACGACATCGCGCTGCTGCTCGGGCTGGCCCTGGGCGGCTGCGCCGCGGCGCTGCTCGCGTGGCGGACCGGCCACGCGATCGGGCTCGCGGACTTCCAGGAGGCGGTCCGGACCGCGCCCGACCGGACCACCGTGACCGGTGTCGCCGAGCTGCGCGCCAAGGGCCTCCTCGTCTCCTGGGCGCTGCCCGCCGTCGCCGCGTACGCGCTGCTGGAACTGGTCGTCAAGCGGCTACCCGCGGGCGATCGGGGCGAGCCGGGCGCCGGTGAGCCGGACGAGGTCGGCGGGCACCAGCTCGATCTGCAGTCCGCGCCGGCCGGCCGAGACGTAGACGGTGGCGAGCGCTGACACCGACTCGTCGATCACGGTCGGCAGCGTCCGGCGCTGCCCGAGCGGGCTGATCCCGCCGACGACGTAGCCGGTGGCGCGCTCGGCGTCGCGCGGGTCGGCCATCCGCGCCTTCTTGCCGCCGGCGGCCGCGGCGAGCGCCTTCAGGTCCAGGCTCGACGAGACGGGGACGACGCCGACGGTCAGCCGCCCGTCGACCTCGGCGAGCAGCGTCTTGAACAGCCGCCCGTGCGGGACGCCGAGGGCGTCGGCGGCGGCCTCCCCGTAGGACTCGGCGTCCGGGTCGGCCTCGTAGGAGTACAGCGTGAACTCGATCTTCGCCCGGGCGGCGGCGACCGTCGCGGGCGTGCCCGTGCCGCCCCGTGCCGCCTTGCCGCCCCTGGATTTCGCGGTGCTCATGGGGGCAGTCTCCCGCGATCGCGTCAGTTGGGGTGGAACGACCCGTCCAGGAACTGCCCGGCCGGGATCATCGGGAGCACCTCCAGGATGCGGTTCTCCCTGGCCAGCAGGTCGCGTTCGGCCTCCAGGCGGAGGGTGGCGTCCTCGCATTCCAGCAGCCGCTGCTTGTCGTGGCCGTCCAGGACGAGCGACGCCGCGATCATGTAGGACAGGGCCACCGGCTCGGCGGGCACCTTCTCCTCCGCGAGCCGCCCCGCGCCGGACGCGCCCACGCGGTGCCGGTACAGCCGGTACAGCCGGTGGACGTGCCGCGCGACGGGCCAGGGGTCCGCGCCCGGGTCCTCGGGGAGGTACTCCACCTCGCCCTGCAGGTAGGGCCGGGACCGGTCCAGCTCCTTCAGCCGGAACCGCCGGGAGCCGACCGTCACGATGTCGTAGCGCCCGTCGGGGTGCTGCGTGCTCTCGCGCAGCTCGGCGACGCAGCCGACCTCGGCGAGCCGGTGCGCCGCGCCCTCGCCGACCTCGTGGCCGAGCTCGATGCCGACGACGCCGAAGCAGCGGGGCTCGGGCCGGTCCAGCAGGTCGGAGACCAGCCGCCGGTACCGGTCCTCGAACAGGTGCAGCGGGAGGACGAGCCCTGGGAACAGCACGGTGCCCAGGGGGAACAGGGCGAGCCGCTCGGTCACACTTCTTCTCCCACGCTTCCGGGCGCCCCCGGGGGGAACGCCTTGTTACGCCAGAGTACGTCCAAGTGGATGATCTTGGTAAGGGCTCGTTTTTCACACTGTGAAGCGGCCGAGTCATCTCGCTGGTCAAGACGGCGGCACGGTTCCGGCCCGGCGCCGGAAGCGGGCCACTCCCGGCGATCGGCCCTGCCGTCCCCGCGGGGGCGGCCGGTAGCGTCGGCGGCATGAGGATGCTCGTCGTGGACGCCTTCACCGACCGCCCGTTCGCCGGCAACCCCGCCGCGGTGTGCCTGCTCCAGGACGCCGCCGACGCCGGGTGGATGCAGCGGGTCGCCGCCGAGATGAAGCACGCCGAGACCGCGTTCGTCCGCCCCGTCGACGACCCCGGCGCGGAGTTCGAGCTGCGCTGGTTCACGCCGGTGGTCGAGGTCGCGCTGTGCGGCCACGCCACCCTCGGCGCCGCGCACGCCCTGTACACCACCGGGATCGCGGCGCCCGGCGCGCCGATCCGCTTCCGGACGCTGGAGAGCGGCGTCCTCACCGTCGCCGGGGACGGGACGGGAGACCTGTCCATGGACTTCCCGGCCTGCCCGCCCGACCCGATCGACGTCCCCGCCGGACTCGCCGAAGCGCTCGGCGTCCCGGTGGCGGCCGCCGGGCGCAACGCCCAGAACGACGTGCTCGCCGAGGTCGCCGACGAGAAGGCCGTCCGCGGGCTCGGCCCCGACGTCCCCGCGCTCGCCGGGATCGACGCCCGCGGCGTGATCGTCACCGCGGCGGCCGGGCCGGGCCGCGACCACGACTTCGTGTCCCGGTTCCTCGCCCCGCGCGTCCTGCCCGGAGACGGTGAGGACGCCGTCACCGGCTCGGCGCACTGCGCCCTCGCGCCGTACTGGGCCGAGCGCCTCGGCCGCGACACCATGACCGGCTTCCAGGCGTCGGCGCGCGGCGGATACGTCCGCGTGGCCCTGCGCGGGGACCGGGTCGTCCTCTCCGGCACGGCGGTCACCGTCCTCGACGGCGAGTTCCTGGCGTGACCGGGGCCTTCCTGCGTGACCGACACCTCCGTCTCGGCACCTGAGACACGGGGCGAGCGGTGGATCGCACTCCGTAGACTGGACGGGTGATTTCCCGTATCGACCTGCGCGGCTCGCTCCCCGGCGACCTGCGCTCCGTGCTGCCCCGCGCCGATCTCGACGTCGAGGCCGCCCTGGACAAGGTGCGGCCCATCTGCGAGGACGTCCGGCATCGGGGCTCCGCGGCGGTCCGGGAGCACACGAAGAACTTCGACGGTGTGGAACTGGACGAGGTCCGGGTCCCGGTCGAGGCGGTCCACCGGGCGCTCGCCGGCCTCGACCCGGCCGTCCGCGACGCGCTGGAGGAGAGCATCCGCCGCGCGCGGATCGTGCACCGCGCCCAGCGCCGCGCCGACGTCACCACGCAGGTGGTGCCGGGCGGCACCGTCACCGAGCGCTGGATCCCGGTCGAGCGGGTCGGCCTCTACGTGCCGGGCGGGCGGGCCGTGTACCCGTCCAGCGTGGTCATGAACGTCGTCCCCGCGCAGGAGGCGGGCGTCGCCTCGCTGGCCGTCACCTCGCCCGCGCAGCGCGAGTTCGGCGGCCTGCCGCACCCGACGATCCTCGCCGCGTGCGCATTGCTCGGCGTCGACGAGGTGTACGCCGCCGGCGGCGCGCAGGCGATCGCGATGTTCGCCTACGGCACCGAGGAGTGCCGCCGGGCCGACCTCGTCACCGGCCCCGGCAACGTGTACGTCGCCGCCGCCAAGCGGCTGCTCAAGGGCGTGATCGGCATCGACGCCGAGGCCGGCCCCACCGAGATCGCGATCCTCGCCGACGCCACCGCGGACCCGGTCGACGTCGCCGCCGACCTGATCAGCCAGGCCGAGCACGACACGCTCGCCGCCGCCGTGCTGGTCACCGACGCGCCGCGGCTCGCCGACGAGGTCGAGACCGAGCTGAAGGCGCAGGTCGCCCGCACCAAGCACACCGAGCGGATCACCGAGGCCCTCGCCGGGCGGCAGTCCGGCATCGTGCTCGTGGACGACGTCGAGGCCGGCCTGAAGGTCGTGGACGCCTACGCCGCCGAGCACCTGGAGATCCACACCGCGGACGCCGCCGCGGTCGCCGCCCGCGTCCGCAACGCCGGGGCGATCTTCGTGGGGCGGCACGCGCCGGTCTCGCTCGGCGACTACCTCGCGGGGTCCAACCACGTCCTGCCGACCGGCGGGTGCGCCTGCCACTCGTCCGGGCTGTCGGTCCAGTCGTTCCTGCGCGGCGTCCACGTCGTGGAGTACGGCCGCGACGCCCTCGCCGAGGCCACGGCCCGCGTCGTCGCGCTCGCCGAGGCGGAGGACCTGCCCGCCCATGGCGCCGCCCTGAAGGCCCGTTTCGGCGGAGCCGTACCAGACAAGCACGGTGATTGGACGATACCTTCGTGACCTCGCTCGACGACCTGCCGCTGCGGGACGACCTGCGCGGCCGCGAACCCTATGGCGCGCCCCAGCTGGACGTCCCGTACGCGCTGAACACCAACGAGAACCCGTACCCGCCGTCCGAGCGGCTGGTGAAGGCCCTCGGCGAGGCCGTCATGGACGTCGCCGGGACGCTGAACCGCTACCCCGACCGCGACGCCGTCGCCCTCCGCGAGGACCTCGCCGCCTTCCTCAACGCCGACACCCCCGGCGTCGGGCTCACCGCAGCCCGGGTGTGGGCCGCGAACGGCTCCAACGAGATCCTCCAGCAGATCCTGCTGGCGTTCGGCGGGCCGGGCCGCACCGCGCTCGGTTTCGAGCCGTCCTACTCGATGCACCCGATCATCACCGAGGTGTCGGGGACGCGCTGGATCGCCGCCCGCCGCGACGAGGACTTCGGGATCGACCCCGCCCGCGCGGTCGCGGCCGTCGCGGAGCACCGCCCCGACATCGTGTTCCTCACGTCGCCGAACAACCCGACCGGTACCGCGCTGCCGCTGGAGACGATCGAGGCCGTCGCTGGCGCCGCGCCGGGCATGGTCGTCGTCGACGAGGCCTACGGCGAGTTCCGCCGCGCCGAGACGCCGTCCGCGCTGACGCTGCTGGACGGCCACCCGCGGCTGATCGTCACCCGGACGATGTCCAAGGCGTTCGCGATGGCCGGGACGCGGCTCGGCTACCTGGCCGCCGATCCCGCCGTCCTCGACGCGCTGCTGCTCGTCCGGCTGCCCTACCACCTGTCGGCCGTCACCCAGGCCGTGGCCCGCACGGCCCTCGCCCACCGCGAGGAGCTGCTCGGCGGCGTCAACGCGCTGCGCCGCGAACGCGACGGCCTCGTCGCGTGGCTGCGCGGCGCGGGCTTCGAGGTGGCCGACTCCGACGCCAACTTCGTCCTGTTCGGGACGTTCCCGGACCGCCGGAGGGTCTGGGAGAACCTGCTCGAGCGCGGCGTGCTGATCCGGGAGGTGGGACCGCCCGAGTGGCTGCGGGTCACCATCGGCACCCCGGAGGAGATGGCCGCGTTCCGCACCGGACTGCGCCAATCACGAGGGGGGACGGCCCCCCACACCCCCCGCCCCGACTCCGTCGGCGATATTAAGGAGAGTCAGTGAGTCGCAAGGGAAGGATCGAGCGCGGGACCAAGGAGACCCAGGTCCTCGTGGAGATCGACCTCGACGGGACCGGGCAGGTCGACGTCGCGACCGGCGTGGGGTTCTTCGACCACATGCTGGCCCAGATCGGCAAGCACGGGTCGTTCGACCTGACCGTCAAGACCACCGGCGACCTGCACATCGACAGCCACCACACGATCGAGGACACCTCCATCGCCCTCGGCCAGGCGTTCCGGGAGGCGCTCGGCGACAAGGCCGGCATCCGCCGCTTCGCCGACGCGTCGATCCCGCTGGACGAAGCGCTCGCGCAGGTCACCGTGGACGTCTCGGGCCGCCCCTACCTCGTGCACGCCGAGCCGGACGGCATGGCCCCGATGATCGGCCCCGACTACGACACCACGATGACCCGGCACATCTTCGAGTCGTTCGTGTCCAACGCGCGGGTGGCGCTGCACGTCCACGTCCCGTACGGGCGCAACGCGCACCACATCGTCGAGGCGCAGTTCAAGGCCCTCGCCCGCGCGCTGCGCGACGCCGTCGCCTTCGACGCGAAGGTGCACGGCATCCCGTCCACCAAGGGGGCCCTGTAGCCGTGCACATCGGCGACCTGCACTTCACCTACGGCAACGTCGCGCTCTTCGCGGTCGCGGTGTTCCTGCTGGCGGGCGTCTACAGCTTCGTCAAGCAGGGCCTCAAGATCGCGGCGCTGATCGTGCTCGTCCTCGCCGCGCTGGCGGTCACCGGGGGTTTCCTGTGGGCGTGAAGGACATCGTCATCCTCGACTACGGCTCGGGGAACCTGCGCTCCGCCGAACGCGCCGTCGCCCGCGCGGGCGCCGACGTGACGGTCACCGCCGACTGGGACGCCGCGCTCGCCGCCGACGGCCTGGTCGTGCCCGGCGTCGGCGCGTTCGCCGCGTGCATGGCGGGCCTGCGCTCGGTGCGCGGCGACCAGATCATCGGCCGCCGCCTCGCCGGGGGCCGGCCCGTCCTCGGCATCTGCGTCGGCATGCAGATCCTGTTCACCAAGGGCATCGAGCACGGCGTCACCACCGAGGGCTGCGACGAGTGGCCCGGCACGGTCGACCGCCTCGAAGCGCCGGTCGTCCCGCACATGGGCTGGAACACCGTGGACGCCCCCGAGGGCACCACCCTCTTCCGCGGCCTGGCGGACGCCCGGTTCTACTTCGTGCACTCCTACGCCGCCCGCCGCTGGGACCTGGAGCCCGACCCGACCGGCCTCATCGAGGCGCCCCTGGTCACCTGGGCCGAGCACGGCGGCCGCTTCGTCGCCGCCGTCGAGAACGGCCCGCTGTGCGCCACCCAGTTCCACCCCGAGAAGTCCGGCGACGCGGGCGCCGAACTCCTCCGCAACTGGCTCGGCACCCTCGCCTGACACGTCCCGCACCACCTGCCTCGATTGGGTTTCCGCATGACTTTGACGCTCCTTCCCGCCGTTGACGTCGCCGAGGGCCGGGCCGTCCGCCTGGTCCAGGGCGAGGCGGGCACCGAGACCTCCTACGGCGCCCCGCTGGACGCGGCGCTCGCCTGGCAGCGCGCGGGAGCGGAATGGATCCATCTGGTCGACCTGGACGCGGCGTTCGGGCGCGGCTCCAACCGCGAGCTGCTCGCCGAGGTGACCGGGCGGCTGGACGTGAAGGTGGAGCTGTCCGGCGGCATCCGCGACGACGCGTCGCTGGAGGCGGCCCTCGCCACCGGCTGCGCCCGCGTGAACATCGGCACGGCCGCGCTGGAGGACCCCGAGTGGTGCCGCAAGATCATCGCCTCGCACGGCGAGAAGATCGCGGTGGGGCTGGACGTGCGGGGCACGACGCTCGCCGCCCGCGGCTGGACGCGGGAGGGCGGCGACCTGTGGGAGGTCCTCGCCCGCCTGGAGGACGACGGCTGCCCCCGGTACGTCGTCACCGACGTCACCAAGGACGGCACGCTGCGCGGCCCCAACACCGAGCTGCTCCGCGAGGTCTGCTCGCGGACCGACAGGCCCGTCATCGCGTCCGGCGGCGTGTCGTCCCTGGACGACCTGCGGGCCCTCGCCGGGCTCGTTCCCGACGGCCGAGGCGGTAGGTCGGGGTCGGTTGGTCGGGGCGGGCTCGAGGGCGCGATCGTCGGGAAGGCCCTCTATGCGCGGGCGTTCACGCTCGAAGAGGCGCTGGAGGCCGTCAAGTGACCGTGGCCGTGCGGGTGATCCCGTGCCTGGACGTCGACGCCGGGCGCGTGGTGAAGGGCGTCAACTTCCAGAACCTGCGGGACGCGGGCGACCCCGTCGAGCTGGCCCGCCGCTACGACGCCGAGGGCGCCGACGAGCTCACGTTCCTGGACATCACCGCGTCCAGCGCCGACCGCTCCACGACCTACGACGTCGTCCGCCGCACCGCCGAGCAGGTGTTCATCCCGCTCACGGTCGGCGGCGGCGTCCGCACCGTCGAGGACGTCGACCGGCTGCTGCGCGCCGGCGCCGACAAGGTGTCGATCAACACGGCCGCGATCGCGCGCCCCGAGTTCCTCCGCGAGGCCGCGCACCGCTTCGGGTCGCAGTGCGTGGTGCTGTCGGTCGACGCCCGGCGCGCCGGGGGGACGTCCTCGGGCTTCGAGGTGACCACGCACGGCGGCAGGCAGGGGACGGGCATCGACGCGATCGAGTGGGCCCGCCGCGGCCAGGAGCTCGGCGTCGGCGAGATCCTGCTGAACTCCATGGACGCCGACGGCACCAAGGCCGGGTTCGACCTGGAGATGCTGCGCCGCGTCCGCGAGACGGTCACCGTGCCGGTCATCGCGAGCGGCGGCGCCGGGGCCGTCGAGCACTTCGCGCCGGCCGTGGAGGCGGGCGCGGACGCCGTCCTCGCCGCCAGCGTCTTCCACTTCGGCGAGCTGAAGATCCGCGAGGTCAAGTCCGCCCTGCGCGACGCGGGGCGCCCCGTCCGCTGAACAGGCCCCCGGGCGTCTAGGACCCACGCCCGTGAACGCTGAGGATGATCGCTGAGGGGCGGTCCGGGTCGTGGAAGAGTTCCTGGGCCGCCTTGACCATCCGGCTGGCGGTGGCCAGGGGGTCGCCCGTGCCGGGGTTGGCGGCGACCTTGGGGTGGGCGCCGCTGGTGACGTGGACGCGGACCCGGTGGCCCCGGGCGAAGCGGTGGGCGGTCGGCCACAGGTCGACGGCGATACGGCGGACGCCGTCCGTCCCGACCGGCTTCTCGGCGGGGGAGGGGAGCCGCAGGCCGCCCTCGCAGACGTTGCGGGACGTCCCGTCCGGGGCGACGTCGCAGAGCCGGACGATGAAGTCGGTGTGCGCCCGGTCGGAGCGGACGAAGAGGTCGGCGCCGATCGGGCCGATCACGTCGAGGTCGTCCTCCAGGGGCGGTGAGGTGAACACCAGGACGTCCGGGCGCCGCTCCAGCGGCCGGTTGTCGACGGGGCGGGAGCTGCCGAGCAGGGTGGGGCCGCCCAGCGCGGGCGTCGGGCGGGCCGGATCGAACCGGTACGTGCTCGGGGAGGCGGGCAGCGGGCCGTCCTCGCCGAGGCCCCAGCCGGCGTGCATGTGCCAGCGGACCTGGCGGGCCCCGGGCGGCGGCCAGTCGGCGAAGTGCCGCCACTCCCGCGCGCCCGTCACGTAGACGCGGACGGGGTCGGGGCGCAGTCCCGAGGTGTCGCCCAGCAGGTGGGCGCGGAACCAGGCGAGCGACTCGCGCAGCGCCGGGAGGCCGTGCCGGGCGTCGGTGTGCCACCAGGGGCCGATGGTCAGGTACGGGGTCTGCCCGGCGGCGCGCAGCGCCAGGTAGTCCTTGATCTGCCAGGGCAGGAACACGTCGTACCAGCCGCCGAGGAGGTTGACGGGCGCCTCGACGGTGCCGACCGTCCCGCTGAAGTCGCGGGTGTCCCAGTAGCCGTCCGCGGCCGCGTGGTTGGCGAGGACGTCCTGGTAGAAGCGCATCGGCCGGCCGCCGGTCAGCACGTCCAGCTCGGAGAGGGGGCGGCCGGAGCGGGCGGCGCGGACGGCGCGGCGGCGGGACAGCAGCGGCGCGGTCAGCATCCCGAGCGGCTGCGTCTGCCGTTGCGTGAGGTCGGTCCAGGTGAGGGTGGACTCGAGCGCGAACGACCCGCCGACGTAGGCGGCGTCCCGGAACGAGGACGCGGTGATCTGCAGGGACATCGCCTTCAGCTCAGGGCCCGCCTCGGCGGCGACCGCCCAGGCGGAGTAGCCGAGGTAGCTGGCGCCGTAGGTGGCGAACGTGCCGTGGAACCACGGCTGCCGCTTCAGCCACTCCACGGTGGCGAGCCCGTCGGCGTGCTCGCTGCCGAGCGGGTCGAACTCGCCGCCGGACCCGAAGGTCCCGCGCGCGCTCTGCACCACCAGCTGGAAACCGAAGGGGACGAGCAGCAGGCCGTTGGCGAGCGCGGCCGGGCCGCGGCGCCCGTAGGGGGTGCGCACCAGGATCGTGGGCGGGCGGGCGACGCCGGCCGGGACGTACCGGTCGGCGAGGAGCGTCACGCCGTCCGGCATGGTGACGGGTATGTCCCGCTCGACGGTGTAGGGGGCGAGTCCGCGCCGGAGCCGGACCGGTGGCGCGGGCAGTCGGTCCCACGGGGCCATGCTGCCTCCCGAACGCCTGTCTCCATGATGCCGCCTCTTTGCTACTAGTTAGTAAGGTAGCCGGTCCGGACGAATGCGAGCGCCGCCGCCGGACGTGCCGATGCCCCATTAGTGACGCGCCCGAACGGGGCGATCCGTGGCCCCTTACAAAGGAGATACCTGGCGGCGGTGGGAACTTGTCTGAGATCGTTACGTTTTCGCGCAACCGGCAGGGAGGAAACCGATGTGGCCCGGGCCGAACCCGCCGATGGGACCGCCGCCCCCCGGGCGGGGCCAGGCAGGGCCGCCCTGGGCGCAGGCGCCGCCCATCCGGCCGAGTGCGGGCTGGTACGCCCTGCCGGTCCTGGTGCTGCTCGTGGCGATCGCGGGATGCGTCGCGGTGTTCGGGCTGCTGTGGGACGACTCACGCGTCGCGGACGGCCCGCCGGCGACCGGCGACCCCGCCTCCGGCGTGCAGGTCCGGCTCTCCGACGGGCACGGCTACTTCATCTACGTGCGCACCGGCCAGTCCTCCCCGTTCGCGTGCTCGGTGGAGATGGAGGGCCGGTCGGGCTACATCCAGCTGACCAGGCAGAACGCCTGGAGCGCCACGGAGCGCCCCGCCTACCGCTACACCGCCACGTTCGAGTCGCCCGTGACCGGCACGGCGACGCTCCGCTGCGGCGGCACCGAGGGCCCGCTGCTCGTCACGCCGGACGACACCGTCAACGCCTACCTCGGTTTCGCCCTCTTCGCGGCGGTCGGCCTCGCCCTGTTCGCGGTCGTCGCGTTCGTCATCACCATCGTCCGCCGCGGCGGCGCGAAGCGCAGGGCGGCCGTCCTCACCGGCCGTCCCGGCCGCTGAGCCCGCGGGCGGGCCGGCCGCGTCAGGACGTGAGCTCCCGTTCCAGCGGTGTGCGGAAGCGGGGCGTCGCGCGGATGTCGCCGTACCAGGCCGCCAGGCGTGCGGCCTCGCGTTCGATCGCCGCCTCGGCGTCGGCCCCGACGTCCTCCAGGACGCGGACGGCGATCTCGCCGTCCTTGCGCTGCGCCCAGCCGCCGACGATCCGGCCGTCCCACCAGACGGACGGGCCGATGTTGCCGTTGCGGTCGAACAGCCGCGGGCCGTGGTCGCCGAGGAACCAGCCCCGTTCGCGCCAGCCCATCGGTGTCGCGTCGAGGGCGGGCAGCAGCGCGGCCCACGGCTCGGGGACCGGCTCGGGCTCCAGGTCGTCCGACAGCACCACGCCGGTGGCGCCGCCCAGGTCGACCTCGGTGACGTCGAGGAGCGCGAGCGCCTTCCGGACGTCGCCGGCGTTCCAGCCCGTCCACCACTTCAGGTCGGCGACGGGCGCGGGCCCGAACGCGCGCAGCCAGCGGCGCACCAGCTCGGCGCGGGCGGTGCCGGCCGGGACCTCCTCGATGCCGCCGGGCAGCCAGGTCTCGACGGGCGACCACCGGTACTGGCTGCTGACCCACGTCCCGTTCGGGCGCCCGCGGACGATGCGCCCCTCGCAGCCGAGCGTGACCAGGATCCACGTGGTGACGTTCGCGGGCTTGGAGTACGACTTGCCGGGCGACGGGTCGACCTGCGTGCGCAGCAGCGGCTCGTCCGCGCTGAGCTGCGCGCCGGTCGCCCCGCCGCGCGCCAGCAGCGCCCGGTGCGCGGCCTCCTCCGCCGCCGCGAACCAGGCGGGCGCGTCGGTGATGTCGCTGCCGCGCTCGATGATCCGGGCATAGGTCGCGCGCTGCTTGGCGGCCAGGGCGTTCGCCGTGGACGCCTGCAGCACCGGGACCAGCTCGACGGGCGCGACGAACATCGTCCGGCGCATCGCGAGCATCCGCAGCAGCGTCCGGTCGTCGTACAGCGCCCGCTCCACCGCCGCAGGGACGGCACCGGTGCTGCGGGCCGCGACCGACAGGAACACGGTGGCCGGGTCGGTCGCGTGCAGCACCACCAGCGACCGCGCGATGGCGGCGGGGTCGTCGGTCCTGGTGCGGGGGGACAGCCGGTGGCGAAGGCCGAGCCGGGCCCGGCGCTCCGCGACGCTCATCGAACGCATGAGCGAATCGTAGCGGGGTTCAGCCGCCGCCGGTGTTGGAGATCTTCACGACGACCTGGTCCTCGGTCACCGACTGCACCGACACGTCGAAGCCCTCGGACTGCTCGCCCTCGCCCACCGGCACCGTCACGGTCTGTCCCGCGACCTTCAGCGTGACCAGCTGGCCGCGCACCTCCACCAGCTCGGCCTTCACGCCGAGGATGGACGCGCTCGCCTCGACGCCGCGGTCGAACGTGATCGTGCAGGAGTTCACACCGCAGTCGGTGCTGCTGTTCTCACCGCCGCACGCCGCGGCGGCGCCGAGCGGCAGCAGGACGAACGGAAGGACGGCCAGCTTCCGCCGCAGGGGAGTGGAGATCATGATGGCGAGTCTATGGGGAGCACCGCCCGCCGGCGCCCTCCGCGGGACGGATTCGCACGGCACGGATGTGGTACTCCGCGGTGACGCAACTGGATCTCCGGGTGACATCGTGTTTCGCTGGAGCGGTGATCAGTGACGACGCGGTGGAGTCGCTGCCGGTGGTCGGGCCGGTGGTCTGCGCGGCCCTGGGCATGGAGGCCCGCGCCGTCCGCCGCGGCCTCGCCCGGACCCCCGTCGTGGTCATCGGCTACCGCGCCCGCCGCGCCGACCGGCTCCCGGACGACTGCGCCGCCCTGGTCACGGTCGGCTTCGGCGGCGCGCTCGACGAGCGGCTGCGGCCGGGCGACGTCCTCGTCGCCGACGAGATCCGCGGCACCGGGCGGGACACCCGGCCGGTGCCGTGCAGCGCGCCGCGCCTGCTCGCCGAGGAGCTCATCAGGGACGGCCTCAGCGTCCAGGTGGGGCCGCTGGTCACCACCGCGCGCATCGTCCGCGGCCGGGAGCGGGCCGTCCTGGCCGCGCAGGGCGCGCGGGTCGCGGACATGGAGTCCGCGCTGGTCGCCGCGCGGGCCGGCGCCCGGCCGGTCGCCGCCGTCCGGATCGTCGTCGACGGCCCCGGGCACCCGCTGCTGCACCCGGGCACGATCGGCCGCGGCCTGGCCGCGCGGCGCGTCCTGGCGCGCACCGGCCCCGCCCTGGAACGCTGGGGGGTCCTGCTGGTCAGCGGGGCTCAGCCGCCGTGCTCGCCGCCCCCGTGACCGCCGCCGTTCCCGTGCCCGCCGTTCCCGTCGCCCCAGCTGTGGTCGTCACCGTGGACGATCTTCCCGCCGAGGTCCTTGCGGATCGTCTCCAGCGTCTTCTGCTCGCTCACCACGATCCAGCTCGCCCCCACCAGGTACGCGCCGCCCCAGGGCTTGGCCTCCTCCAGCCAGGTGTTCATCTTCTTGTCGGAGGAGAAGCTGACCAGGACGTAGCGGCCCAGGTCGTTCTTGCAGTTCCCCTGCTCCATGTCGGCCACCTTGCGCTTGCCGGTGACCGAGCAGTTCGTCTGCTCCGCGAGCTCCTGCAGGCTGGCCGGCTCCGGCTTCTTCGGGTCGCCGGAGCCGCCGCAACCGGCCGCCAGCGGCAGCGCCAGCGCCGCCGCTGCGCACAGCAGGGCCTGCTTCTTCGGGACGAGATGGTGTCGGGGACTCATCGCTTCCTCCGGGGTGTACGCGCGATTCAGCAGGTGTATACGCGCGCCCGCCCCGCCGGGTTCACCGAAGTCTCAGGTCATCAGGCGTGCCCCCGCGGCGGTGCGGACATCGGTCTCCTCGGCGGGATCGTGGTGCAGCCGCTGCAGCCGGATCCGCGTCTCACGCGTCAGCGGCACCGATCGCGCGGCCTCGCACCGCGCCCCTTCCTCGCAGTCCCAGAGCCCCTCGATGGTGTAGGCCTCCGCCGTGTGCGGGGCGGTCCGTGTCAACGCGGTCAGTATTCGCGGTCTCAAATAGGCGTAGGGGGACTCGGTCCAAGCGGCCTTCAGCAACGGGACGGCCTCACCGGCGCGTAGCCGGCCGAGCCCCACCACCGGATTCGCGACGGCCCGCCACTCGCGCCCTTCGAGGGACGTGCGCAGCTCGTCCATCAGCAGCGGGACGTCCTGGCGCGTGCCGTAGCGCGCGAGGATGCTCAACCCCAGCTCCGCGCGCCCGCCGCGTTCGGCCGCCCACACCCGCGCCCGCGGCAGCGTCTCCGGCCCGTACTCCCGCAAAGCCCGCCGCACCGCACTGCCGAACCTGCTCGGCCCCGGGTCGTGCCCCTCGCGCGGCAGCAGCTCCTCCGCGAGGTCGAGCAGCGCCAGCGTCCGCCGCCGGCCCAGCTCGAAGATCGCCGCGAGGGCGCCCTCGCCCCGGCCCCGCGCGACCTCCAGCAACTCCTCCTCGCTCCGCCGCTCCCGGCCGGACGCCGTGACCACCGTCCTGCGCACCGCCCTCCCGGCCTCCCGCCGGCGCGTCCGGGCATCGGCGATCCGCGGCTGCCGCGCCGCCCACGTCTCGATCACCGGGTTCGGCTGCGCCGGAATCAGCATCTCCAGATCGGCGTCGTCGCACCGGGCGGCGACCGAGTCCTCCAGGCCGGCCGTCAGCGACGGGTCCCCGAGCACGATCAGCTCCTCGACCGCGTCGAACCAGTGCGCGCCCTCCTCGGCGTACCGCCGCAGCGGCACCGCCGCCTCCCGCCGGCTCAGCCGCACCAGGTCCGCCAGCACACCCAGCGCCAGATCCACCCGCCAGTCGTCCCCGTCCAGCAGATCGGACGGATCGAACAGATGCGCCGCCACCGGCCCCGCCGGCATCTCCAGATCCACCATCAACCGGGCGTAGTACAGCCGCCGCGACTCGCACTGGTGATCCCACCGCGGATCCCGCCGGACGCAGTCGTAGACGAACTCGCCCGCGCCCCGCCTGTCCGCCGCGCGCCGCGCGGCCCTCCCGAGACCCCGCTGCAGCTGACCGTGCAGCGTGTCCGCCGATTCCAACACGACTCCGTTGCTCACCCCAGCAGAATGCGCACGAGACCAGATACCGGGCAAGTCTTTATCGGTCGCGTTGTCACAGGGTTCTTTGGGCTGCCCAGGAGGTGTGTAGGTCGGCGTAGACGCCTGGTTGGGTTACCAGGGCCTTGTGGGGGCCGCGTTGGACTATGCGGCCCGCCTCGAAGACTATGACCTCGTCTGCCGCCTCGGCCGTGGAGAGGCGGTGGGCGATGGCGATCGCGGTGCGGCCGCGGGTCGCGCCGTCCAGGGCCCGCTGGATGCGGACCTCTGTGGCGGGGTCCACGGCGGAGGTCGCCTCGTCCAGGACCAGGAGGTCCGGGTCGGCGATGTAGGCGCGGGCCAGCGCGACCAGCTGGCGCTCGCCCGCCGACAGCGACTCGCCGCGCTGGCCGACCGGTGTGTCCAGGCCCGATGGGAGCCCGTCCAGCCAGTCGGCGAGGCCCAGCTCGGTCAGGGCGAGGACGAGGTCGTCGTCGGAGGCGTCCGGGCGGCCGTAGCGGATGTTGTCCGCCAGGGACGCGTCGAAGAGGAAGCCGTCCTGCGGCACCATGACGATCCGCTCGCGCAGCGAGGAGAAGCGGACCCGGTCGAGCGGCACGCCGTCCACGAGGATGCGGCCGGACACCGGGTCCATGAGCCGGGTGAGCAGCTTGGCGAACGTCGTCTTGCCCGAGCCCGTCTGCCCGACGATCGCGACGCGGCTGCGGGGGGTGATGTCCACGTTGACGTCGTGCAGGACGGGCGGCCCGCCCGGGTAGGCGAACCCCACGTTCTCGAACCGCACCTCGATCGGGCCGCGGGGGAGCGTCTCGCCGTCGTCGCCCGGGTCGGCGACGTCCGGGACGGTGTCCAGCACCCCGAGGACCCGCCGCCACCCCGCGATGGCGTTCTGCGCCTGGTTGAACACCTCGGTGGCCGCCTGCATCGGGCTGACGAACAGGGTGACCAGGAACAGGAACGCGATCAGCTCGCCCGCCGACACCTGGCCGGCGATGCCGAGCAGCGTCCCGGCGATGACGACGGCGGCCGTGGCGACGGCGGCGACCAGCTCGCTCACCGGGAAGGTGAGCGCGACCATGGCCTGGGCGCGGGTCTGCGCGTCGCGGTGGGCCTCCACGGTCCGCTCCACGCGGCGGCCCGTGCGCTTCTCCGCGGCGTACGCGCGGATCACCGCGGCGCCGACGACCGACTCGCTGACCGCCGCCAGCATGTCGGCCGTCCGCTCCCGGACCAGCATGTACGCCCGCGACAGGACCCGCTGGAAGAGGCGCAGCGCGAACGCCAGCGGCAGGAACGACGCCCAGACCAGCAGGGCCAGCTGCCACGAGTAGACGAGCATCAGCACGCTCGCCACGAACAGCTGGCCGATCGAGATGAGGAACATCAGCCCGCCGGACTGCATGAACTGGCTGATCTGGTCGACGTCGCTCGTCACCCGCGACACCAGCGAGCCCCGCCGCTCCCCGCTCTGGGTGAGCATCGACAGGTCGTGCACGTGCCGGAACGCCTTGATCCGCAGCCCCGCCAGCCCGCCCTCGGACGCCTTGTACAGCCGGACGTTCATCAGGTACGCGCACACGGCCGTCACCACCACCGCCACCGCGCACACCAGGACCGCCGTCCGGATGAAGGCGATGTCCGGGCCGCCGGGGTTGCCGATGCCCTTGTCGATCGTCTGCTGGACGGCGACCGGCACCACCACGCGGCCCGCCGTCGACAGCAGCGCGAGCAGCAGCGTCCCGGCCAGGCCCGCCCGGAACTCCGGGCTCAGCATGATGCCGCGCTTGAGGGTGCTGAGCGCGCCCTCGGTCGCCGCGGACCCGCTCAGGCCCGTGCCGTCCGCCGCCTTCGTCGTGTTCACCGTCGTCACGCCAGTGCCTCCTCGCCGCCCTCTAGGGCCTCCTGCTCCGCCTCGGCCCGCTCGTAGGCGTTGACGAGGTTGCGGTAGCCCTCCGAGCGCTCCAGCAGCCCGGCGTGCGCGCCGCGCGCGATGACGCGGCCGTGCTCCAGGTAGACGACCTCGTCGGCCAGCGCGATCGTCGCCTTGCGGTAGGCGACGACCACGACGGTCGCCCCGCCGGCCTCCTCGCCGGCCCGCACCTCCCGCAGGTTCTGCAGGATGCGGGCCTCCACCTGCGGGTCCACGCTGGAGGTGGCGTCGTCCAGGACGAGCAGCCGGGGCCGCCGCACCAGCGCCCGAGCCAACGCCAGCCGCTGCCGCTGCCCGCCCGACAGCGTCGCTCCGCGCTCGCCCACCTTCGTGTCGAGGCCGTCGGAGAGCGCCGCGACGAACCCTTCGGCCTGGGCGAGGCGCAGCGCCTCCCAGACCCGCTCGTCGGGGACGTCCAGGCCGAGCGTCACGTTGCCGCGGACGGTGTCGTCGAACAGGAACGTCTGCTGGGGGACGAGCGCCGCCGTCTCCGCGATCCCGCCCTGCCGCACCTCGCGCAGGTCGGTGCCGTCGAGGAGCACCGACCCGTCCGCCGGGTCGACGAGGCGGACGAGCAGGGACGTGAGCGTCGACTTGCCCGAGCCCGTGGGGCCGACGACCGCGATCGTCCGGCCCGGGGCGGTGGCGAACGACACGTCGTGGAGTACCGGCCGCCCAGCGCCGTCCCCGGCGGACTCGTAGGCGAAGCGGACCTCCCGGACCTCCAGCCCGGTCGCGCCGCCCCCGCCGGAACCGTTCAGCGAGCCGTCCCCGTAAGGGAGGGACCCGGACGCGTCCAGGACGCCCCTGACCCGCCGCCAGCCGACGACGCTGCGCGGCACCTCGCCCAGCACCCAGCCCAGCGCCCGGATCGGCCACGACAGCAGCGTGAACAGGTACGCGACGTTCACCAGGTCGCCCGGCGACATCGCCCCCGACTCCAGGCGCACCGAGCCGATCAGCAGGACGGCGAGGACGCCCAGGTTGGGCAGCGCCTCCAGCACCGGGTCGAACAACCCGCGGATCCTGCCGACCGCCACGTTGGCGTCCCGCAGCTCCTCCGCGCCCTCGGTGAACCGCGCGGTCTCCGCCGCCTCCCGGCCGAGGGTCTTGACCACCAGGCCGCCCTCGAAGCTCTCGTGCGCCACCTCGCTGACCTCGGCGCGCAGCTGCTGCGCGCGGGTCGCGACGGGCGACAGCCGCCGCTGGTACACCACGTTGATCAGCGCGATCGCGGGGAAGACCAGGAACCCGACGCCGGCGACGACCAGGTCGGTGGCCAGGATCGACACCGCCGCGATCAGCAGCATGAACACGACGCCGACCGCCATCGGCAATGGCGCGATCGGCGCCCACACCGCCTCCACGTCGGCGTTGGCGTTGGACAGCAGCTGCCCCGCCGGGTGCCGGTGGTGCCACGCCAGCGGGAGCCGCAGGTACTGCCGGGTCACCGAGCGCCGGTACTCGGCCTGCAGCCGGTACTGCATGAGGCCCGCGTAGAAGCGGCGCCCCGCCACGCCGATCGCCTTGAGCAGCGCCACCCCGGTGATCGCCGCGGCCGCGGCGGCCAGCGCGCCGGTCGTCGTGTCCCCCGACTCGAACGCGGGCAGCACCACCTCCTGGGTCGCCCAGCCGAGCACCTGCGCGGACGCCACGGTCATCGCCGCGTACAGCGCGCTGGCGAGCACCGACAGCGTGAAGACGCGCGGCTCGGCCTTCACCGCCACCCACAGGACGCCCATCCCCTCCCGCAGGACATGCGGGCTGACGCGTCTCGACGCAGGTGGCACGGCGACTCCTCGATCACGGCGGCGGCCCGTGGACCGCCCCCCGCGAACGGGGCTCCGGGGGCTCGGCGGGCCTGGATATGCCTACCATCCGGTACCCCCTGCTTATTCCCGGCATTTCCGTCGCGTTCTACGATCGGGCGATGAGCACGCCCGAGGACGGCCAGGCCCCCGCAGCTCCCGACCCCTCCTCCAGCGCCGATCCCGTCCGCCGCGAGCGGCTGCTGCTCGCCGCGGCCCTGGCGGAGGCGGGGCCGGACGCGGCCACGAAATGCGCCGGCTGGGACGCCCGCGACCTCACCGCCCACCTCGTCGTCCGCGAGCGCCGGCCGGACGCGGCGCCCGGCATCCTCCTGCCGCCGCTTTCCGGCTACACCGAGCGCGTCCGGCGCCGGACGGCCCGCGCCGTCCCGTTCGACCGGCTGGTGGAACGGTTTCGGGAGGGGCCGCCGAAGACCTCGCCGTACGCGCTTCCCGGCGTTGACAAAATCGCCAACGGTGTCGAGTTCTTTGTTCATCACGAGGACGTCCTGCGCGCACGTCCCGACTGGGAGCCGCGGGACATCTCACCGGAACTCGAGGAACTGCTCTGGCGGAGGATAAGAATTGCCCGCCTTGTGCTAAGAAAAGTTCACGTGGAGGTAACGCTCGTCCAGCCGGACGGGCGGAGCCTCCGGGTGTCCGGACGCGGCCGCTCCGCCCGGGGAGCGGCCTCCGGAGGCGTGCGCGTGCACGGCCCCGTCGGCGAACTGGTGCTGTGGGCGCTGGGCCGCCGGGACGTCGCGAGAGTGCGCGTCACCGGCGACACCGGCGCTGTCAAGGCCCTGACCGAGACCGGTTGGAGTCTTTAACGGGCAGGTAACGGCAGGGTTCGCCCGCGGGAGAATCGCGAACCTTGCAGCTCCTCCGTTTTAGGCGGAAGCGGTGATACGGTGGGGCGGTCGGTTGCAGTCGTGGTTCTCGATCGTTCGTCCAGACGCCCGCGGACTGATGGCAGCGGGCGTTTTGGCTTTTCCGGGACCGTACGGGGGGCGAGAGCGTACCGCAGCGACCGCACGGGCCCGCGAGGTGTGGGCCCAGGTTTTGCCGCAAGGAGAAAGACATGCCCCAGCAGGGCACCGTGAAGTGGTTCAACGCCGAGAAGGGCTTCGGATTCATCGCCGTCGACGGCGGCGGACCGGACGTCTTCGTGCACTACTCGGCCATCCAGAGCTCCGGCTACCGCACGCTGGACGAGAACCAGCGCGTCCAGTTCGAGGTGACGCAGGGTAACCGGGGTCCGCAGGCTGACCAGGTCGTCCCCCTGTAACACCCGATAGTCGTACGTCTGGGCCCGCCTCCCGTCCCGGGGGGCGGGCCCTTTCGTGGCGGAGCCCCGCGCGCCCCGGCCGCGCCCCCGCGCCCGGCCGCCGGGGGACTGCAATAAACTCGCTCGCATGTCCGCTCCTCGACCGTCCAATCTGGACCCCAAGATCGCCGACCGGCTGAAGCGCGACCCGAACGGGCTCGTGCCCGCCATCGCCCAGCAGTACGACACCGGCGAAGTGCTCATGCTCGGCTGGATGGACGACGAGGCCCTCCACCGCACCCTCACCACCGGCCGCTGCACCTACTGGTCGCGCAGCCGCCAGGAGTACTGGGTGAAGGGCGAGAGCTCCGGCCACCAGCAGTGGGTCAAGTCGGTCGCGCTGGACTGCGACGCCGACGCGGTCCTGGTGAAGGTCGACCAGGTCGGCGCCGCCTGCCACACCGGCGACCGCACCTGCTGGGACGCCGACGTCCTTCCCGCCGCGGTCGGGGAACGACCCGCCGCGGCGTCATGACCGCCGGGCGCGGCGGATGACCCCCGGGCGCGAACGCGGCCTGACGGCGCTGCTGTGCGCCGCCGGGGCGGGCCTGGCGCTCCTCGCGGCCGGGCGCACCTGGGCCGTCGTCCGGGCCGAGGACGCGATCACCCCGCTCACCCAGAGCCTCACCGGCGGCGACCTCGGCGGCGCCGCGGGCGCCCTCGGCTGGGCGGGGCTGGCGGGCCTGGCCGCGCTGTTCGCGACCCGCGGCCGCGCCCGCGCGGCCGTCGGCGCCCTCCTCGCCCTGTTCGGCGCCGGCATCGCCTACGCCTCGGCCGCCGCCGTCCAGCGCCCGAACGTGCTGTCCGCCGCCGGCGACAAGAGCGCCCTGATGTCCCTCGGCACCGACCCGGCGATGGACGTCAACCTGTGGTGGATGGTCTCGGTCACCGGCGGCGTGCTGCTCGCCGCCGCCGGCCTCGCCACCGCCGTCCGCGGCCGGCGGTGGCCCGGCATGTCCGCCCGCTACGAGCGCGCGGCCCCGCGCGGAGCCGCCGCCGACGCGGGGAAGGAGACCGGGCAGGAGCCGGGGCAGCAGGACCCGTCCGCCATGTGGAAGTCCCTCGACCGCGGTGAGGACCCCACCGCCCGGACGGACGGCCGGCCGTGAACACCGACGGCGGCGGGCTCGTCCTGGTGGCCGAGCACGACCCCGCGGTCGCGGAGCTGCAGCGCCGCTACCTCGCCCGCGAGGGCTTCGACGTCGAGATCGAGCCCGACCCCGCCCGCGCGCCCATGGCCGCCGGGCGCTCCCGCCCCGACGTGGTCGTCCTGGACCTGTCCGCGTCGGCGCTGCCCGCCGACCTGTACCGGCGGGTGGCGGAGGCGGCGCGGCCCGCCCCCGTCATCGCGGTCACCGGCGCCGCCCTGGACCCCGCCATCGCCCGCGCCCTCGGCGAGCACCGCATCGACCGGCCGTTCGGTCCCCGCGTCCTCGTCGGCGCCGTCGCCGAGGCCCTGCGCGGCGGCGCCCCCGCCGGGACGCCCGCCCCGCTGCGCGCCGGCGCGCTCGCCCTCGACCCCCGCGGCCGCACCGCCGTCATCGGCGACCGCCGCGTCACCCTCACCGGCACCGAGTTCGACCTCCTCGAGTTCCTGATGGGCAACCCCGGCCGCGTCTACACCCGCGAGCAGCTCCTCGACGCCGCCTGGGGGCCGGGCGCGGGCGCCGGAAGCCGCACCGTCGACGTCCACGTCGCCCAGCTCCGCGCCAAGCTCGGCGAAGGCAACCCGATCAGGACCGTGCGGGGCGTCGGCTACGTCCTGGACGCCTGATCTCCCCGGCCCGGGGCCGCATTAGGCTGGACGCATGACCCGGGTGCCCGTCCACGCGCACGAGGATCCGCGCTCGCGCACCGTGCCGCGGAGGCTGGTGCCGCAGGCTGCGGTGCTGGGCGCGGCCGTCGCCGGGACGCTGCTGGTGGCGTTCCGCGACCCCAACGAGGCGGGGCTCTACCCGGGATGTCCGTTCCTGGCCCTGACCGGGTTCTACTGCCCGGGATGCGGTATGACGCGGCTCGTCCATGCGCTCGCGCACTGGGACGTCGGCGCCGCGTTCGGGCTCAACCCGCTGTTCTTCGTCCTGCTGCCGGTCCTCGGCTACCTGTACGTGCGGTGGACCGTGCTGGGCGTGCGGGGCATGCCGATGCGGTCCGTACTGTTCAGACCGGTGGTGGCCTACTCGTTCGCCGGTGTCGTCGCGGTGTACTGGGTTCTGCGCAACCTGCCGTTCGCGCAGGCCCTGGCGCCCTGACGGACGTGCGGCGCCGCACGGGCCGCCGGGTTGCGGGGGCCGACCCTCCGGAAAAACGACGCTCCGGCTACGATCGGTGCACGGAACGACCTGAAATAGGGGGCCTGCGACCTTGAGCGTTTTGGACGAGATCATCGAGGGCGTCCGGGCCGATCTCGCCGAAAGGCAGCGAGAGGTCCCGATCGACGTCCTGAAGGACAAGGCGGCGGAGGCCCCGGCCCCGCGGGACGCGCTCGCCGCGCTGCGCGGGCCGGGCGTCTCGGTGATCGCCGAGGTCAAGCGCAGCAGCCCGTCCAAGGGCGCGCTCGCCGCGATCGCCGACCCCGCGGCGCTGGCCCGCGACTACGAGGCCGGCGGCGCCAAGGTGATCAGCGTGCTGACCGAGCGGCGCCGCTTCGGCGGCAGCCTGGAGGACCTCGCCGAGGTCCGCGCCAACGTCGACGTCTGCGTGCTGCGCAAGGACTTCATCGTCACCTCCTACCAGCTGTGGGAGGCGCGGGCGAACGGCGCCGACATGGCGCTGCTGATCGTCGCCGCGCTGGAGCAGGACGCCCTGGTGTCGCTGGTCGAGCGGGCCGAGTCGATCGGGCTGGTCCCGCTCGTCGAGGTGCACACCGAGCAGGAGGCGGAGCGCGCGGTGCAGGCAGGCGCCAAGGTCATCGGCGTGAACGCCCGCGACCTGCGGACGCTGCACGTCGACCGCGGCACGTTCGCGCGGGTCGCGCCGCTGCTGCCGAAGGACGTCGTGAAGATCGCCGAGTCCGGGGTGCGGGGCCCGCACGACCTGCTCGCCTACGCCTCCAGCGGCGCCGACGCCGTGCTGGTGGGGGAGAGCCTGGTGATCGGCAGGGACCCGCGCGCCGCGGTCGCCGACCTCGTCGCCGCCGGCGCCCACCCCGCCCTGCGGCAGAGCGGCTGACGGTTCCGGGGACGCGGACCGGATAGGGTACGGGCATGCTGGTGGAGCCGCTGCGGGAGCGATGGCGGGCCCGGTGAAGCACTGACCCCGGCAAGCCCCTTCTCCCATGACAGGACGCGTTTTCTCATGACCATCGACACCGCGCGCGGTGCCGTGCCCGACGCGACGGGCCACTTCGGAGCGTTCGGCGGGCGGTTCGCGCCCGAGGCGCTCATGGCGGCGCTGGACGAGCTGACCCGCGAGTTCGAGACCGCCAAGCAGGACCCCTCGTTCACCGCCGAGCTGGACGGCCTCCTCGCGGACTACGCGGGCCGCCCGAGCCTGCTGGCGGACGCCGAGCGCTTCTCCGAGCACGCCGGCGCCCGGGTGCTGCTCAAGCGCGAGGACCTCAACCACACCGGCTCCCACAAGATCAACAACGTGCTGGGGCAGGCGCTGCTCACCCGGCGGATGGGCAAGACCCGGGTCATCGCCGAGACGGGCGCGGGCCAGCACGGCGTCGCCACCGCCACCGCCGCGGCGCTGCTCGGCCTGACCTGCACCGTCTACATGGGCGAGGTCGACACCGAGCGGCAGGCCCTCAACGTCGCCCGGATGCGGATGCTCGGCGCCGAGGTCGTCCCGGTCCGGACCGGCAGCCGCACCCTCAAGGACGCCTGCAACGAGGCGTTCCGCGACTGGGTCGCCACCGTCGACGACACCCACTACTGCATCGGCTCCGTCATGGGCCCGCACCCGTTCCCGATGATGGTCCGCGACTTCCAGCGCGTCATCGGGGTGGAGGCCAGGCGGCAGTGCCTGGAGTTGACCGGCGCCCTCCCCGACGCCGTCGCCGCCTGCGTGGGCGGCGGCTCCAACGCGATCGGCGCCTTCCACGCCTTCGTCCCCGACGAGTCCGTCCGGCTGTACGGGTTCGAGGCGGGCGGCGACGGCGTGGCCAGCGGCCGGCACGCCGCGACGCTGGTCGGCGGCTCGCTCGGCGTCATCCACGGCATGCGGACCTACCTCCTGCAGGACGGCGACGGGCAGACGCTGGAGACCCACTCGATCTCCGCCGGCCTCGACTACCCCGGCGTCGGGCCCGAGCACTCCTGGCTGCGCGACTCCGGCCGCGCCGAGTACCGCGAGATCACCGACGCCGAGGCGATGGAGGCGTTCTCGCTGCTGTGCCGCAGCGAGGGCATCATCCCGGCGATCGAGTCCGCGCACGCGCTCGCCGGCGCGCTGAAGCTCGGCCCCGAACTCGGCCGGGAGCTCGGCCGGGACGCGACGATCGTCGTGTGCCTGTCGGGCCGCGGCGACAAGGACATGCACACGGCCGCCGGCTTCTTCGGCCTGATGCCCGAGGGAGAGGGAAAGTGAGCGTCCAGACCGCCTACGACAAGGCCCGGGCCGAGGGCCGGGCCGCGCTCGTCGGCTACCTGCCCGCCGGGTTCCCCACCTACGAGGGCGCCGTCGAGACCGCGCGGACGATGGTCGACGCGGGCTGCGACGTCATCGAGATCGGGCTGCCCTACAGCGACCCGATGATGGACGGGCCCACCATCCAGGACGCCGTCCACCAGGCCCTCGTCGGCGGCATCCGCGTCGCCGACGTGTTCCGGACGGTCGAGGCCGTCGCCGCCACCGGCGTCCCCACCCTCGTCATGACGTACTGGAACCCCGTCGACCACTACGGCGTCGACGCGTTCGCCCGCGACCTGGCCTCCGCCGGCGGCGCCGGGCTCATCACCCCGGACCTCACGCCCGAGGAGGGCGGCGCCTGGCTGGAGGCGTCCGACGCCCGCGGCCTGGACCGGGTGTTCCTCGTCGCGCTCAGCTCCACCGACGAGCGCATCGAGAAGATCACGGGGGTGTGCCGCGGGTTCGTGTACGCGGCGTCGCTGATGGGCGTCACCGGTGCCCGCTCCGCCGTCGACACCGGCGCCCCGCGGCTGGTGGAGCGCACCCGCGAGATCATCGACAAGGGCGGGACGAGCCTGCCGGTCGGGCTGGGGCTCGGCGTCGGCAACGGCGCGCAGGCCGCCGAGGTCGCCGGGTTCGCCGACGGCGTGATCGTCGGTTCGGCGTTCATCCGCCGGCTGCTGGACGCGCCCGACCTCGCGTCCGGGCTCGCCGGCGTCCGCGAGCTCACCGCGGAACTGGCCGAGGGCGTCCGCGCCGGGCGCTGACCCGCGCCGCCGCTCCCCGCCTTCCGCCGTGCACGTCCGCGGAGCGCGTTCCGCGGAACCGTGGAAAACCCCCGGGGGCGCCGCAAGGTTCGTGTCGTGGCGCCCCCGCTCTCCCGTAGGGTGTGTTCGCCGGGTGAGGCGGTCCTTGGAAGGTTCACGATGACGCAAGAGATGACGGCGGAAGACCGGGCCGACACGGCGACGCCCTCGCTCCCTCCCGCATGGTTCCTCATCCCGGCCTGGCTGCTGACGGTCGCCGGGTTCGGGATCTCCGTGTACCTCACGGTGACGCACTACGACGAGGGCGCGCTGGTGTGCTCGGCGTCCCAGACCGTGGACTGCCACGCGGTCACGACCAGCGAGTACTCCACGCTGCTCGGGATTCCCATGCCGCTGCTGGGGCTGGCGTTCTTCGTCGCGTTCGCCGCGCTCATCACGCCGTGGGCGCTGCGGTCGTCCTGGGCGCCGCTGCGGTGGGGACGGGTGGCCGCCACCGCCGTCGGCGTCCTGTTCGTCGTCTACCTCGTCACCGTGGAACTGGCGCTCCTGCACAAGATCTGCCTGTGGTGCACCGGGGTGCACGTCATCACCGTCTTGCTGTTCGTGCTCGTCCTGATCGACGAATTCCGGCGAATCGGTCAGGTCGACTAACCTCACCGTGACCGCGCCCCAGGGTGGCGGCGCGGCTCCCACCCATAGGAGAACCAATGAGCAAGGCCGCACGAGAGCGGTCCGCCAGAGAGCGCCTGGCCGCCGAGCGCAAGCGGCAGGACGCGCGGCAGCGGCAGCGGCGGCTGCTCGCCATCGTCCTCGGCTCGGTGGTCGCCGTGGCCGTCGTCGTGGTGGGCACCGTCCTGATCGTCGACCACCAGCGCAAGCAGGGCCGCGCGGAGGTCCACCAGGGCGCGGTCGCCCCGCTCACCCGGCAGGACGACGGCTCCATCGTGATGGCGCAGCCGGGGGTGGAGAAGCCGGTCCTGGAGATCTTCGAGGACTTCCAGTGCCCGGTCTGCAAGCAGTTCGAGGACGCCACCGGGCAGACCGTCCTGGAACTGGCGGAACAGGGCAAGGTCAAGGTCGTCTACCGGCCGTTCCACCTGTTCGGCCAGCAGAAGGACCCGATCCGGATCAACTCGCTGCGCGCGGCCGAGGCGGCGCTGTGCGTCCCGGCCGACAAGTGGATCTCCTACCACGAGGCGCTCTTCCGCTTCCAGCCCGCCGAGGGCTCGAAGGGCTTCTCGCCCGACGACCTCGTGAAGTGGGGCAAGGACATCGGCGTCACCGACCCGAACTTCGAGAAGTGCGTGCGCGAGGAGCAGAAGAAGGCGCAGGTCGACGCGATGACCAACTACGCGCTGCAGGAGCGCGGCGTCCAGGGCACGCCCACGGTCTTCCTGGACGGCAGGGAGATGGACTCGACCCAGTTCATGAACCCCGCCGCCCTCCGGGCCACGATCGACGCGGCCGCCGCCGCGGGCAAGTGAGCACCGGCTCCGCAGGTTAGGGCCGCATAGGCCGCCGAGCGCCGCGCCGTCCCCGCCGGGACGGCGCGGCGCGGCGCTTTCCCGGCCCCCGGCCGCCCATCCCCGCTACGCTCGTCGTTCGTACGGACACGCACAGTCACCGAGCGGGGGATCGATGAGCGAGCGGGACAGGGAGCCGTCGGGCGCGCGCCGGCGGCTCAGGGAGGACCGGGCGCGGGCCGCGGCCCGGCGGCGCCGGCAGCGGCTGCTGGTGGTCGTCCTGGGCGCCGTCGCCATCGCGGCGGTCGTCGTGGCCGTGACCGTCGTGGCGGTGTCCCGCGACGGCGGGGACGAGCCGCTGAACGACTACACCGGCCCGCTGGCGCCGGCGACGCGGCTGGAGAACGGCGCGGTCGCGATGGCGCAGCCGGGCGTCACCGCGCCGGTCATCGACATCTACGAGGACTTCCAGTGCCCGGCCTGCGCGACGCTGGAGCGGCGGCTCGGCGGCACGTTCAAGCAGCTCGCCGCGGACGGCAAGGCCAGGGTCGTGTACCGGCCGTTCCAGCTCTTCCAGCAGGACCCGCTGATGTCGAACTCGCGGCGGGCCGCGAACGCCGCCGCCTGCGTCCCCGTCGGCAAGTGGCTCCCGTACCACGACAAGCTGTTCGCCGAGCAGCCCGCCGAGGGCGACACCGGCTTCACCCCGAAGAGCCTGATCGAATGGGGCACCGACCTCGGCGTCACCGACCCGGCGTTCGCCGCCTGCGTCAACCAGAACCGGCAGATCGACCTGGTCGAGAAGGCGAGCACCGCGGCCGGGCGGGCGGGCGTCGACGCGACCCCGTACGTCGCGCTGAACGGCGCGAAGGTCGGCGGCGACGCCCTCGGCTCCCCGGAAGACCTGCGGCAGGCCGTCTCGGCGGCGGGCGGCGGCGACGCCCCCGCCACCCGCGGCACGCAGTCGGGCGGGAACGCCGGCGGCACGGCGGACGGCTCCGCGCGGGCACCCTCCTAGAGGTGGCGCGCGCGGCGACCCGGAGGCGGTAACGTCATCGGTCATGCAGCCGCTCGCCTACATCCCGAGCCCCTCGCAGGGCATCTGGCACATCGGACCCGTCCCGATCCGCGCCTACGCCATCATGATCATCCTCGGCATCGTCGCCGCGGTCTGGCTGGGCGAGCGGCGCTGGGCCGCCAAGGGCGGCACCCCCGGCGTGATCATCGACGTCGCGGTCTGGGCGGTGCCGTTCGGCCTCGTCGGCGGGCGGATCTACCACGTACTCACCGACTACCAGCTCTACTTCGGTGAGGACGGCGACCCCGCCCGGGCGCTGGAGATCTGGCAGGGCGGCCTCGGCATCTGGGGCGCCGTCGCGTTCGGCGCGGTCGGCGCGCTCATCGGCTGCCGGCGCCGCGGGATCTCCATCTACCCGCTGGCCGACGCGGTCGCGCCGGGGATCGCCCTCGCGCAGGCCATCGGCCGCTGGGGCAACTACTGGAACCAGGAGCTGTACGGGCGCCCGCTCGACACGTTCTGGGCCTTGAAGATCGACGAGGACCACCGGCCGATGCTGGAGGGCGGCCCCGGCCTCGACCCCCGGTACGCCGACATCGCCACCTACCACCCGACGTTCCTGTACGAGTCGCTGTGGTGCATCGGCGTCGCGGTCCTCGTCATCTGGGCCGACCGGCGCTTCAAGCTCACCCACGGCCGCGCGTTCGCGCTCTACGTCGCCGCCTACACGCTGGGACGGGCCTGGATCGAGACGCTCCGCATCGACGAGGCCCACCACATCCTCGGGCTGCGCCTCAACACCTGGACGTCGGTCATCCTCTTCCTCGCCGCGGTCGCCTACCTGTACCAGGCCAGGAACCGCACGGGCCCGGAGAACGTCGGCGGCCCCGCGGACGGCCCGTCCGATCCCGCCGGCCCCGCCGGGGAGGAGAAGGACGCGCCGAAGGACGGACCGAAGGACGCGCCGGTCACCGGCAAGGAGCCGGAGTCCGCGGCGGGCGGCGCGGAATCCGGGGCGAAGGACGACCCCGAGCCCGGCTCCGGGGACGAGCCGGAGAGCCCCGGCCCCGAGAAGCCCGAGGGCGGCAAGGCCGCCGACGACGTGGAGAGCGCGGCGTCCGGCGACGACGAGGCCGAGGAGCCCAAGGACGGTGCCGGCAAGGACGGTGCCGGCAAGGACGGTGCCGGCAAGGACGGTGCCGGCAAGGACGGTGCCGGCAAGGACGGTGCCGGCAAGGACGGTGCCGGCAAGGACGGTGCCGGCAAGGACGGTGCCGGCAAGGACGGTGCCGGCAAGGACGGTGCCGGCAAGGACGGTGCGGGCGACGCCGGGCGGGTAGAGGACGAGGAGCCCGTCAAGGACGGGAAGTAGCGGTCGGCGGAGGGCTTCGGTGGGCGCGAGATGACCAGCGGGGAGGCCGGTGCGAAGCCGGAGCAGCACCACCGGCACCGCGACGTCACCGGCGGCTGGCTGCGGCCGGCGGTGTTCGGTGCCATGGACGGCCTGGTCTCCAACTTCGCGCTGATCGCCGGCGTGGCCGGCGGGCAGGCGAACCAGAACGTCGTCCTGCTGGCGGGGCTGGCGGGCCTGGCCGCGGGAGCCTTCTCGATGGCGGCGGGGGAGTACATCTCGGTCGCCTCCCAGTCGGAGCTGGCCGAGGCGGAGATCGAGGTCGAGCGGCTGGAACTGGCCCGGCACCCGGTGGCGGAGGAGCGGGAGCTGGCCGGGGTCTTCGAGGCGCGCGGCGTGGACCCGGAGACCGCCGCGGAGGTCGCGCGGCAGCTGTCCCGGGATCCGGACGAGGCGCTGGAGGTCCACACCCGCGAGGAGCTCGGGGTGACGCCGGGCGACCTGCCGTCCCCGACGCTGGCGGCGGGCTCGTCGTTCCTGTCGTTCGCGGTCGGCGCGATGCTGCCGGTGCTGCCCTACCTGCTGGGCGCCGCCACGCTGTGGCCCGCGGCGATCGTCGCGGCCGCCGGGCTGTTCGGCGCCGGTGCGCTGGTGGCCGGGATCACCACCCGGCCCTGGTGGTTCGGCGGGCTGCGGCAGCTGCTGTTCGGCGCCGCCGCGGCCGGGATCACCTACGCGGTCGGCGCGCTGATCGGCACGAGCGGCATCTGACGCCCGAGCGAACTGGATAAAACGCCCGTTCTGTCCCGCGTGAGCCGGCCGTACCGCTAAGCTCCGGGGCGTGATCGAGGCTCGTGACTCAGGTTCTGCACAGGCCCCGGGCAAGGGCCGCGGCCGGGACTTCTGGCCGACGGACAAGCCCGGCCGCAAGCTCCCCGGCCCGAAGCCGCTGTTCGGCGCGGCCGCCGCGCTCGTCGCGGTGGTGGTCGCGGTCGTCGCCGTGCTGATGTTCACCGGCGGGGACGAGGCGCCGGCCGACAAGCCGCTGGTGCCGACGGCCTTCACGCCCGACTTCAACGGCGAGGGCTTCCAGCAGATCGCCGACAGGTCCGCCGACATCCGCGAGATCACCGAGGGTGAGGCGTCGTCCGCCAAGGACCTGCAGTCGGGCAAGTTCTCCTTCAAGCTCGCCGGGTCGGAGCTCACCAAGGACTGCAAGGCCGCGGTGTGGGGCGGCCGCCTGCAGGGCGACCTCGACAAGTTCGGCTGCACGCAGATCGTCCGCTCCGCGTACGTGAGCGGCGACAAGAAGCACGTCGGCCAGTTCTTCGTGATCAACATGAAGAGCGCGGACGGCGTCAACCAGATCCTGCGCGACCTCCAGACCGAGACCGGCGCCGGCTGGGTGAAGCCCCTGAACGTGAAGGACGTGCCCGCGTTCGGCTCCGGGTTCAGCGCCGCCTACGCCAAGACCTACGGCCACTACGCCGTGATCACCTGGGTGGAGCGCGCCGGCGGGGAGCAGCCCGCCTCGCTGAACGAGCTGATCGACGTCAGCCTGGTCATCGAGGGCGCCGCCGACTTCCTCTACGGGCGCCTCGACCTGGCCGCCAACACGGGGGCGCGGCAGTGATCCGCCGGTCCCCGGGCGTGTCACCGGCCCGCGGGCAGTAGTCTGCCCGGCTGTGGACCCCGATGAGCCCCGCCGCGGCGGCCCCCGGCGCCGGCCGATGAGCCGCCAGGGCCGCCAGCCGCCGCCGCGCAGGACGCCCCCCGGCCGGCTGGGCGGCGGCCCGCGCCGTCCGGACCCGTCCCGCCGCACCCCCCGCGCCGTCCCGCCGCCCCGCCCTCCGTACGAGGACGACCCGGCCTACCACGAGCCCGCGGACCGCCCCGGCTACCCGGAGGCCCCCGGCCGCGGCGCTCCCGGCTACGGCGCACCACCGGCCCGAGGCAATGCCCCGGCCTCCCGAGGCGGACCGAACACCGGCGAGACGCCGCGTCCGCAGGGAGCCCCGGGCTACGGCGGCATGCAGCGCCGTGGCGGCCCCGGAGGCCCTGGCGGGGCACCGGGCCGTTACGAGGCGACGGGTCCGCGGACGGCCCCGGGCTACGGCACGGGACCGAGCCAAGTCCCTCCGGCTCCGGGCTATCGCGAGGCATCGGGTTTCCAGGGGGCCCAGGGCTACGGCGAGATGCGAGGCCATGGCGGTGCCCCAGGTAGCGGCGGGGCGCCGGGCCACGGCCGAGGGCAGGGCCATGACGCGCCCCCAGGCGCGGGCTGGGCACCGGGACCCGGCATGACGCCCGGCCATCCGTTCGCGGCCGGCTACGACGGTCCCTCCGGTTCCGGCGGCGGGCCGGGGTATGGGCCGGGGTTCGGTGATGAGCCGGACTATGACGACGGCGAGGGCGACTACCACGACGAGGCCGTGCCCTATCCCGATGACGGGCCTTCCGGGGGGAAGGGGAAGAAGGCGGGCAAGACCGGTAAGAAGGCGGGCAAGAAGGCGAAGCGGCGCGGTGGAGCGGGGAGGCCTCCGGTCCGGTCCGCGGCGCAGCCCCAGGCGGGGAAGCCGAAGGACGCGCCGCGCGGGAAGGGGCCGAAGCTCTACTTCGGCGCGGCCGCCGTGCTCGGGCTGGTCGTCCTGCTCGGCCTGGGGGCGGTGTTCGTGCTGCGCGGGGGCGACGGGCCCGCCGCTGGCGACGCGGCGGGCACGCGGATCGGGACGCCGGCGGGGACCGGTCTCTCACCGGCCTCCTACTCCAGTTCGTCGTCGGCGTCGGCGTACTCGGGCATCGCGTCCCGCAAGGCCGACCCCGATCCGCTGACGATCGAGGAGGTGTTCCCGGCCTCGGCCGCCAAGGTGGCGGTCCCCGGCGGGGAAGTGCAGGTCAAGCTGCGCACCAAGCGCCTGGACGGCGACTGCGCCGACGCCGTGTGGGGCGCGACCGTGGGCGAGGTGCTCGGCGAGGGCGGCTGCACGCAGGTGGCGCGCGGCATCTACTCCGGCCCCCGGAACGGCTACGGCCTGGCGGTCGCGGTGTTCAACCTCTCCGGGGCGGCGGAGGCCGACCGGTTCGTCGCGACGCTGGAGAAGACCATCGGCGCGGGCTTCGTCCGGCCGCTGGAGGCGCCCGCCCCGCTGGACGACTTCGGCCGCGGCTTCGGGATGGCGCGCGGCCTCGCCATGGGGCATTTCGCCGTGGTCACGTGGGCGCAGCGCCTGGACGGCAAGGGCGGCGCCGAGGACGAGGCGCTGCTGTCGCTGCTGATCGAGGGCGGCAAGAACCCGGCCGTGCTGGGCCGCGCCGCCCGCGCCTCGGACTGACCGGCGCACCGCAATATTTCGGTAAACCCGATCACCCGGGTGACGATCGTCACCGCGGCCGCGGCCCTTTTCACCGGGGATGAAGCCGGTAACCTGGTCTAAACCACTGTGCGATGACGCTCCGCCGATTCGTGCCCGGAAGTTTCGCGATCCGTGACACTCGGGCATGATCCCGGCAGTGATGTAATGTCATCTCACCCGCAGAAGGGCCAACGCCGTCCCGGACTGCACTGACATCAGCAGTGACACGACGACGACGGGAGGGTTGATGGCGACTGCTGCCTTCACACCTGATGCCCGCACATCTGTTGCCGGCGACGGCCGGCCCGGAGCGCAGGGGCTGTACGACCCGGTGCACGAGCACGACGCCTGCGGCGTCGGGATGGTGGCGGACCTGCATGGCCGCACAAGCCACGACATCGTGCAGAACGCCCTGACGGTCCTGCGGAACCTCGACCACCGCGGGGCGGTGGGCGCCGAGCCCGACGACGGCGACGGCGTGGGCATCCTCGTCCAGATCCCGGACGCGTTCTTCCGCGACGCCTGCGACTTCGCGCTCCCCGAGGCGGGCGCCTACGCGGCCGGCATCGCGTTCCTGCCCGCCGATGGCGAGGAGCGCGCCGCGGTGGTGGCCCACGTCGAGACGCTCTGCGCGGAGGAGGGCCTCGCGGTCCTCGGCTGGCGCGAGCTGCCGCACGACCCCGGCTTCACCGGCCCGGCCGCGCGCCGCGTCATGCCGCACTTCGCGCAGCTGTTCGTCGCGGCCGCCGAGGGCGGACCGCACGCGGGCAAGACCGGCCTGGAACTCGACCGCGCCGTGTTCTGCATGCGCGAGCGCGCCGAGCAGGACGTGCGGGTCTACTTCCCGAGCCTGTCCAGCCGGACGATCGTCTACAAGGGGATGCTGACGACCCCGCAGCTGGAGCCGTTCTTCCCCGACCTGTCGGACCGCCGCTTCACCAGCGCGATCGCGCTCGTGCACTCGCGGTTCTCGACCAACACCTTCCCCGCCTGGGAACTCGCCCACCCGTACCGGTTCATCGCGCACAACGGCGAGATCAACACGGTGAAGGGCAACCGGAACTGGATGCGGGCCCGCGAGGCGCTGCTGAAGTCCGACCTGATCCCCGGCGACCTGTCCCGCGTCTACCCGGTGATCGACATCGAGGCCAGCGACACGGCGTCGTTCGACGAGTGCCTGGAGCTGCTGCACCTCGGCGGCCGGTCGCTGCCGCACGCGGTCCTGATGATGATCCCCGAGGCGTGGGAGAACCACGCCGAGATGGACGCCGACCGCCGCGCGTTCTACGAGTTCCACTCCACCCTGATGGAGGCGTGGGACGGCCCCGCCAGCGTCAGCTTCACCGACGGCACCGTCGTCGGCGCCGTCCTGGACCGCAACGGGCTGCGCCCCGGCCGGTACTGGGTGACCGACGACGGCCTCGTCGTCCTCGCCAGCGAGGCCGGCGTCCTCGACATCCCCGCGTCCAAGGTCGTCCGCAAAGGGCGGCTGCAGCCCGGCAAGATCTTCCTGGTGGACACCGCCGCCGGGCGGATCGTCGAGGACGACGAGGTCAAGGCCGAGCTCGCCGCCGAGCACCCGTACGCCGAGTGGCTGCACGAGGGCCTGGTCCGGTTCGAGGAGCTGCCGCGGCGCGAGCGGGAGATCCCGACGCACGAGACGCTCGTCCGGCGGCAGCAGACGTTCGGCTACACCCTCGAAGAGCAGCGGATCATCCTGACGCCGATGGCGAAGACGGGCGCCGAGCCGATCGGGTCGATGGGCACCGACACCCCCATCGCGGTGCTGTCCGAGCGCCCGCGGCTGCTGTTCGACTACTTCAAGCAGCAGTTCGCGCAGGTCACGAACCCGCCGCTGGACGCGATCCGCGAGGAGCTCGTCACCTCCCTGCAGTCCACGCTCGGCCCGGAGGGCAACCTCCTGGAGCCCGGCCCGGACTCGTGCCGCCGGCTCGTGCTCCCCACCCCGATCCTCGACAACGGCGAACTCTCCAAGATCATCCACATCGACGACGAGGGGTCGCTGCCGCACCTGCACGCCCACGTCGTGCACGGGCTGTACGACGTCGCCGGCGGGGGAGAGGCCCTGGAGGCCCGCCTGGAGGAGATCAACTCCGAGGTGAGCCGCGCCATCGACGCCGGCGCCCGCATCATCGTGCTGTCGGACCGCGGCGCCGACTCGGCCCGCGCGGCGATCCCGTCGCTGCTGCTCACCGGGTCCGTGCACCACCACCTCATCCGGGAGAAGACCCGCACGCGGGTCGGGCTGGTCATCGAGACCGGCGAGGCCCGCGAGTGCCACCACATGGCGCTGCTCATCGGGTACGGCGCGTCCGCGATCAACCCGTACCTCGCGATCGAGACCGTCGAGGACCTCGTCCGCGGCGGCGTCATCGAGGGCCTCCCGGCGGAGAAGGCCGTCCGGAACCTGGTGAAGGGCTACGGCAAGGGCGTCCTGAAGATCATGTCGAAGATGGGCGTGTCCACGGTCGCGTCCTACACCGGCGCGCAGATCTTCGAGGCGATCGGCCTCGGCGAGGACGTCGTGTCCCGCTGCTTCACCGGCACCACCTCCCGGCTCGGCGGCGTCGGCTTCGATGTGCTGGCCCGCGAGGTCACCGCGCGGCACGCCCGCGCCTACCCGGCGGGCGGCAACGAGCTCCCGCACCGGACCCTCGAGGTCGGCGGGGAGTACCAGTGGCGCCGCGAGGGCGAGCCGCACCTGTTCAACCCGGACACGGTGTTCAAGCTCCAGCACGCCACCCGCACCCGCCGCTACGAGATCTTCAAGGAGTACAGCGCCAAGGTCGACTCGCAGGCCGAGCAGCTGATGACCCTCCGCGGCCTGTTCCGGCTGAAGGAGGGCGAGCGGCCGCCGGTGCCGATCGAGGAGGTCGAGCCCGCCTCGGAGATCGTCAAGCGGTTCTCGACCGGCGCGATGTCCTACGGCTCCATCTCCGCCGAGGCGCACGAGACCCTCGCGATCGCGATGAACCGGCTGGGCGGCAAGTCCAACACCGGCGAGGGCGGCGAGGACCCGGCGCGCTTCACCCCCGACGAGAACGGCGACCTGCGCCGCAGCGCCATCAAGCAGGTCGCGTCCGGGCGGTTCGGCGTCACCTCCGACTACCTCACCAACGCCGACGACATCCAGATCAAGATGGCGCAGGGCGCCAAGCCCGGCGAGGGCGGCCAGCTGCCCGGCCACAAGGTCTACCCGTGGATCGCCAAGACCCGGCACTCCACCCCGGGCGTCGGCCTCATCTCGCCGCCGCCGCACCACGACATCTACTCCATCGAGGACCTGGCGCAGCTCATCCACGACCTGAAGAACGCCAACCCGTCGGCGCGCGTGCACGTCAAGCTCGTCGCCGAGATGGGCGTCGGCACGGTCGCGGCCGGGGTGTCCAAGGCGCACGCCGACGTCGTCCTGATCTCCGGGCACGACGGCGGGACCGGCGCGTCCCCGCTGACCTCCCTCAAGCACGCGGGCACGCCCTGGGAGCTCGGCCTCGCCGAGACGCAGCAGACGCTGCTGCTGAACGGGCTGCGCGACCGCATCGTCGTGCAGACCGACGGGCAGATGAAGACCGGCCGCGACGTCGTCATCGCGGCGCTGCTCGGCGCCGAGGAGTACGGCTTCGCGACCGCGCCGCTGGTCGTGTCGGGCTGCATCATGATGCGGGTCTGCCACCTGGACACCTGCCCGGTCGGCGTCGCCACCCAGAACCCGGTGCTGCGGCAGCGGTTCGGCGGCAAGCCCGAGTTCGTCGTGAACTTCTTCGAGTTCGTCGCCGAGGAGGTCCGCGAGCACCTGGCGGCCCTCGGGTTCCGGTCCCTGGACGAGGCGATCGGGCACGTCGAGATGATCGACACCCGCGACGCCGTCGAGCACTGGAAGGCGTCCGGGCTGGACCTCAGCCCGATCCTGCACATGCCGGGGCACGCCGAGGGCGCCGCCCTCCACCGCGTCACCGAGCAGGACCACGGCCTGGAGAAGGCCCTGGACAACACGCTCATCCAGCTCGCCGAGGGCGCGCTCGCGTACGGCGACAAGGTCACCCTCGACCTGCCGATCCGCAACGTCAACCGGACGGTCGGCACGATGCTCGGCCACGAGCTGACCAAGCGGCACGGCGGCGCGGGCCTGCCCGACGACACGATCGACGTCACCTTCACCGGCTCGGCGGGCAACTCGTTCGGCGCGTTCGTGCCGCGCGGCATCACGCTGCGGCTCGTCGGCGACGCCAACGACTACGTCGGCAAGGGCCTGTCCGGCGGGCGGCTCACGCTGCGCCCGCCCGCCGACGCCGGGTTCGCCGCCGAGGAGCAGATCATCGGCGGCAACGTCATCCTGTACGGCGCCACGTCCGGCGAGCTGTTCGCCCGCGGCATCGTCGGGGAGCGGTTCTGCGTCCGCAACTCCGGCGCCACCGCCGTCGTCGAGGGCGTCGGCGACCACGCCTGCGAGTACATGACCGGCGGCCGCGCGCTGATCCTCGGCCGCACCGGCCGCAACCTCGCGGCCGGCATGTCCGGCGGCATCGCCTACGTCCTGGACCTGGTGCCGGAGCGGGTCAACGGCGAGATGGTCGACCTGGAGCCCCTCGACGCCGACGACCTCGGCTTCGTCCGGGACCTCGTCGCCCGGCACCTGGCCGAGACCGGGTCGCCGGTCGCGCGCCGGCTGCTGGACGGCTGGGACGCCGCCGCCGCCCGCTTCACCAAGATCATGCCCAGGGACTACCGCCGCGTCCTCGACGCCATGGCCAAGGCCGAGGCCGAGGGACGCGACGTCGACGAGGCCGTCATGGCCGCGGCCCAGAGCTGAGAGAGGGGGACATCCCTATGGCTGACCCGAAGGGTTTCCTGACCGTCGGGCGGGAGCTCCCGAAGCGGCGCCCCGTCGACGTGCGCATCCGGAGCTGGTCCGAGGTCTACGAGGACTTCGGCCGCGACCGGCTGGAGAAGCAGGCGAGCCGCTGCATGGACTGCGGCATCCCGTTCTGCCACCAGGGCTGCCCGCTCGGCAACCTCATCCCCGAATGGAACGACCTCGTCTACCGGCGGGACTGGCAGGAGGCCATCGAGCGGCTGCACGCCACCAACAACTTCCCGGAGTTCACCGGGAGGCTGTGCCCGGCGCCGTGCGAGAGCGCCTGCGTCCTCGGCATCAACCAGGACCCGGTCGCCATCAAGCGGGTCGAGGTCGAGATCATCGACCGGGCGTTCGCGGAGGGCTGGGTGCGCCCGCGGCCGCCCGCCGTCAAGACCGGGAAGACCGTCGCGGTCGTCGGCTCCGGGCCCGCCGGCCTCGCCGCCGCCCAGCAGCTCACCCGCGCCGGCCACGACGTCACCGTCTACGAGCGCGCGGACCGGATCGGCGGCCTGCTCCGCTACGGCATCCCCGAGTTCAAGATGGAGAAGCGGCACCTCGACCGGCGCCTCGCCCAGATGCGCGCCGAGGGCACCGAGTTCAAGACCTCGGTGAACGTCGGCGTCGACCTCAGCGCCGACGACCTGCGCGACCGGCACGACGCCGTCGTCCTGGCCGGCGGCGCCACCGCCTGGCGCGACCTGCCCGTCCCCGGACGCGAGCTCAACGGCGTCTACCAGGCGATGGAGTACCTGCCCCCGTCCAACCGGGCGCAGGAGGGCGACTACGCGGAGTCGCCGATCTCCGCGAAGGGCAAGCACGTGGTGGTCATCGGCGGCGGCGACACCGGCGCCGACTGCATCGGCACCGCGATCCGGCAGGGCGCCGCCTCGGTCACCCAGCTGGAGATCATGCCGCGGCCGCCGGAGACCCGCCCCGACGCCCAGCCCTGGCCGACCTACCCGATGCTGTTCAAGGTGGAGAGCGCCCACGAGGAGCTCGCGGACATGGGCGGCGACCGCGTCTACGCCGTGTCCACCACCGAGTTCGCCGGGGACGGGGACGGCAACGTCCGCGCCCTGCGGATCGTGGAGGTCGGCGGCCCGGAGACCGGCTTCCAGCCCGTCGCGGGCACCGAGCGGGAGATCCCGGCCGAGCTGGTCACCCTCGCCATGGGCTTCCTCGGCCCGGAGCGCGAGGGGCTCCTCGAACAGCTCGGCGTCGACCTCGACCAGCGCGGCAACGTCGTCCGCGACGCCGACTACAAGACGTCGGTGGACGGCGTGTACGCCGCGGGGGACATGGGCCGCGGCCAGTCCCTGATCGTGTGGGCCATCGCGGAGGGACGCGCCGCCGCGCGCGGCGTCGACGCCCGCCTCACCGGCCGCACCGACCTGCCCTACCCGATCCCGCCGACGGCGCGTCCGATCGCCTGAGCCGCCGGCGAAGACCGGGAGACGAAGAGCCGGAGACGAAGGCCCCGGAGGCGCGCGCCGCCTCCGGGGCCTTCGGTGTGCCAGCATCGGCGCATGGGAACCGCGCCGTCCGCACCGGACACCGGGCTGCTGCGCCGCATGCGGCTCGCCCGGGACACCATGGACCGCGACTGGGCGGAACCGCTCGACGTCGCCGCCGTCGCCGCGGTCGCCGGCTACTCGCGCTACCACTTCGTCCGGCTGTTCCGCGGCGTCTACGGCGAGACCCCCGGCGCCTACCTCGCCCGGCGCCGCATCGAACGCGCCCAGGACCTGCTGCGCAACGCGAACCTCACCGTCACCGAGATCTGCATGCTCGTCGGCTTCACCAGCCTCGGCACGTTCTGCACCCGCTTCAAGGAGCAGGTGGGGATGACGCCCACCGAGTTCCGCGCGCGCCCGCACCGCCGGCGCCTCCGCGATCCCCGGCTGCTTCGTGCTGCTGTGGGCCGGCGGCTTCCGCGCGGACGGTCCCGGCACCGGCGCAACAATCGAGAAGGCCGCCCGGCGACGGCCCTCCTAGGGTGGAGGAAACACCTGGTCAGAAGGGGAATCAACATGATCAATAAGCTGGGGCTGGCCACCATCTGGGTGCTCGACCAGGACTCGGCGAAGCGGTTCTTCACCGAGAAGCTCGGCCTGGAGGTCCGTGACGACATGACCCTCGGCGAGGGCGGCATGCGCTGGCTCACGCTCGGCGCCGAGGAGCAGCCCGACCTCAGCCTCACCCTCATGGTGCCCGGCCCGCCCAGCATGGACCCCGAGTCCGCGGCGCAGATGAGGGCGCTCATCGCCAAGGGTGTCCTCGGCGCCGGGGCGTTCACCACCGACGACTGCCAGGGCGACTACGAGGCCATGTCCGCCAAGGGCGTCGAGTTCGTGCAGAAGCCCGAGAAGCGCCCCTACGGCATCGAGGCCGTCTTCCGCGACGACTCCGGCTGCTGGTACAGCCTCACCCAGCCCTCCGAGAAGCTCGACGAGACCGTGCCCTGGAACGACTGCGCCTCCTGACCCGCCGCCGCTCCGCGGCCGCGCTCCCCGCGCCCCGACTTGTGGTCTCGGAGCCGGTCGGCTACGGTCCCGCCAAGGTTCACGGTGCGGCGACCGCCGGGCGGTGCCCGCCGCGCCGCCGTGGGCCGCGCGCTCCCGCACCCGCACGCGGGACACCAAGGGTCCGGCCACCCACCGCTGGGGTGGCCGGACCGACCGCGCCCCCCTTCGCGCGTGTCCGTTTCCTGCAAGACCGGCCGCGAGCGGCCGACCTACAGTCGGGTCCATGAACGTCCTGGACGACTCCGACCTCGCCCGCGCCGCCGACTTCATGCGGCGCAACGGCCGCCTCATCGACCGGCACCGCTTCGCCCTGCACTTCCGCGGCGGGCCTCCCGGCCCCGTCCTCCAGGCCCTCCGCGCGTACGAGAACCCCGACGGCGGCTACGGGCACGCACTCGAACCCGACCTGCGCGGCGAAGGCAGCCAGCCCGTCCCCGCGCAGCACGCCCTGGAATTCCTGCACGAGGCCGGAGCGGACGACGACCCCGCCGTCGCGCGCATCGCCGACTACCTGGCGTCCATCGCCCGCGCCGACGGGGGAGTGCCGTTCGTCCTGCCGACCGTCCGCGGCACCCCGCACGCCCCCTGGTGGCAGGCGCCCGACGACCCGCCCGGCAGCATCAACCCGACCGCGACGCTCGCCGGGCTCCTGCACCGCGCCGGATCGGACCACCCCTGGCTCGGACCCGCCACCGCGTTCTGCTGGCGGTACCTGGAGGCGCCCGGCACGGGGCTAGGGGCGTACGACGTCCTCGCGATCCTCACCTTCCTCGACCACGTGCCCGACCGCGACCGCGCCGAAGCCGCCTTCACCCGGCTCCGCGGCGCCCTCGGCGCCCACGCGCACAGCGACCACCACGGCCCGCTCGACTTCGCGCCGGACCCCGGCGGATACGGACGCCGCCTCTTCACCGCCGACGTCGTCGACCGCGAACTCGACGCCCTCATCGGCGCCCGGCACGACGACGGCGGCTGGGACGTCGACTTCCCCATCTGGACCCCGGTCACCCGCCCCGAATGGCGCGGTTTCACCACCGTCGAGAAGCTGCGGACGCTGCGCGCCTACGGCAGGCTCAAGCCCTAGCTCACAGCAGGTTCCGGACGGGCTCGCCCGCCAGCGCCCGCACCTCGTGCGCGAAATGCGCCTGGTCGGCGTAGCCCGCCGCGAACGCCGCGCCCGCCAGCGGCTCGCCCGCCCGCGCCAGCCGCAGCGCCCGCTGGAACCGCAGCACCCGCTGCAGCGTCTTCGGCCCGTACCCGAACGCCGCCAGGGACCGCCGGCGGAGCTGCCGCTCGCTGAGGCCGAGCCGGTCCGCCACGGCCCGCACCGAACCGCCGGCCGGGCCCTCCGCCGGGCCGCCGGCGAGGCCCGCCACCACCACCGGGACCACCGGGTCCGCCGGGCGCATCCGCTCCCGTACCGCCGCCACCAGCGCGCCGCGCCGGTCGGGGGCCGCCGCGACGGCCTCCGCCAGCCGGTCGGCCTCCCCGCCCCACAGGTCCCGCAGCGGCACCCGGCCGTCCCGGATCGCGTCCGCCGGGACGCCCAGCACCGGCGGCGCGGTCCCCGGGGCGAACCGGACCGCCACGGTCGACTCGCCCGGCCGCACGGTGGCCGGGACGGGCCCCGTGTCCGGACCCGCCACGAGGATCCCCGACTCCGACCACATCACGTCCACGCACCCGTCGGGCACGACACGCTGCGTGAACGGCTCGGCGCCGCGGGGGAGCGCCGCCGTCCACGAGCACGCCAGCCCCGGCTCCTGGTACTCGCGATAGCCGGTGGGGTTCACCTTTCCTGCATACCACCCGCGCTTCCGGGCAAGGCACATAACCACCGATAACTGGAGGAAAGCCATGTCGAGCAAGGATCTCGAGGGCAAGAGCATCGCGTTCCTCTGCGCCCCCGAAGGCACCGAGCAGGTCGAGCTCACCGAACCCTGGGCGGCCGTCGAGCAGGCCGGCGGCACCCCCCGCCTGGTCTCCACCCAGTCCGGCCGCCTCCAGGCGTTCGACCACCTGGAGGCGGCCGACACCTTCCCCGTAGACACCACCGTCGAGGTCTCCGACCACAACGAGTTCGACGGCCTCGTGCTGCCCGGCGGCGTCGCCAACCCGGACTACCTGCGCATGCAGCCCAAGGCCGTGGAGTTCGCCAGGTCCTTCTTCGAGGCGGGCAAGCCCGTCGCGGTCATCTGCCACGCCCCATGGACGCTCATCGAGGCCGACGTCGTGCGCGGCCGCACCATGACGTCCTTCCCGAGCGTCCGGACCGACCTGCGCAACGCGGGAGCGACCTGGGTGGACGAGGAGGTGAAGGTCTGCGAGGCCGGGCCGAACGTGCTCGTCAGCAGCCGGAAGCCGGACGACCTGAAGGCGTTCTGCCGGGCCGCCGTCGAGGTGTTCAAACGAGGACCGAATGTGGTCTAGACCTCTGACCTAGACCAATCGGTGAACCCGTGGCGACCATGTCCTGCACGAATATCCGTACCCGCGAGTAACTAAGTACGGTTGTGCACGTGACCCGTCGAGCGAAGATCGTCAGCACCATCGGCCCGGCCTGCTCCAGCACCGAGCAGATCAACGCCCTCGTCGAAGCCGGCATCGACGTCGCCCGGCTCAACATGAGCCACGGCGACCATGCCGTCCACGAAGAGGTCTACCACCGCATCAGGGCCGCCGCCGACGCCACCGGGCGCGGCGTCGGCATCCTCGCGGACCTCCAGGGCCCCAAGATCCGCATCGGACGGTTCCCCGACGGACCGGTACGCCTCACCCTCGGCGACGAGTTCACCATCACCACCGACGACGTCCCCGGCACCCGCCGCGAGGTCTCCACCACCTACCAGGGGCTGCCGGGCGACGTCGGCCCGGGCGACAGCATCCTCATCGACGACGGCCGCGTCGCCCTCAAGGTCACCGCCGTCGACGGCCCCCGCGTCCAGACCACCGTCACGGTCGGCGGCATGGTCTCCGACAACAAGGGCCTCAACCTCCCCGGCGTCCCGGTCAGCGTCCCCGCCCTCACCGAGAAGGACGAGCAAGACCTCCGCTGGGCCCTGCGCCTCGGCGTCGACCTCGTCGCCCTCTCCTTCGTCCGCACCCCCGCCGACGCCGACATCTGCTACCAGATCATGGAAGAGGAAGGCGTCCGCGTCCCCCTCATCGGCAAGATCGAGAAACCGCAGGCCGTCGAACGCCTCCCCGAGATCGTCGCCGCCTTCGACGGCATCATGGTCGCCCGCGGCGACCTCGGCGTCGAACTCCCCCTCGAACAGGTCCCGATGGTCCAGAAGCGCGCCATCGAACTCTGCCGCGAGAAGGCCCGCCCCGTCATCGTGGCGACCCAGATGCTCGAATCCATGATCTCCGCGCCGCGGCCCACCCGCGCCGAGACCTCCGACGTCGCCAACGCCGTCTTCGAAGGCGCCGACGCCGTCATGCTCTCCGGCGAGACCAGCGTCGGCCAGTACCCCATCGAATCCGTCCTCACGATGAGCCGCATCGTGCAGACCGCCGAGCAGGCCGCGCTCCAGGCCACCCACACCCTCGAACGCATCCCCGAGACCGTCGGCGGCGCCATCGCCCGCGCCGCCGCCGAGGTCGGCGCGATCGTCGGCGCCGAGGCCCTCGCCGCCTTCACCATGTCCGGCGAGACCGCCCGCCGCCTGTCCCGCTACCGCTCGCCGATCCCGCTGCTCGCCTTCACCTCCGTCCCCGCCGTCCGAGGCCGCCTCGCCCACGTCTGGGGCGTCGAGACGTTCATCGTCCCCCACGCCGACCACACCGACGCCATGTTCGGCCAGGTCGAACAGGCCCTCCTCGAGATCGGCCGCGTCCAGAAGGGCGACAAGGTCGTCGTCGTCGCCGGCTCGCCCCCCGGCACCACCGGCTCCACCAACCTGCTGCGCGTCCACGCCATCGGCGACGCCATCACCGTCCACACCTGAGCACCCACCAGGCCAACCACCCCGCCGGGCACCGCGCGAACCGCACCCTCGCGCGGTGCCCGGCCCCTTTCCGCCCGGTCACCGTCAGGTCTCGATTCCACCTCGCTCCGAAAACGCGGCCCACCAGGGTCAAGACCCGAAAAAAGTGGAAGGACGATCTCGTAACGGGTGATCGAGACCTCTTCTCACAGGGCGGCCCGTCACCTACGGTCCGGATGTTCGAGCCGCTCCCCTGATCGGTGGTGTGATGGACGTCGACGAATTCTTGGGTGATGCCAGCAGCTTCATCTGGGGCCCCTGGCTCCTGATCCCGCTGCTGCTGCTCACCGGCCTCTACCTGACCCTTCTCCTCCGCGGCCTCCAGGTCCGGCACTTCCGCCTCGCCTTCCGCCTCGCGTTCCGGAAATCCGACACCGAGGCAGAAGGCGACATCTCCCATTACCAGGCCCTCTCCACCGCCCTCGCCGCCACCGTCGGCGTCGGCAACATCGCCGGTGTCGCGACCGCCATCGCCCTGGGCGGCCCCGGCGCCGTCCTGTGGATGTGGTTCACCGGCATGGTCGGCATGGCCACCAAGTACAGCGAGGCGTTCCTCGGCGTCCGCTTCCGCCGCACCGACGCCGCCGGCGAGCAGGGCGGCGGCCCCATGCACTACCTCCGGCACGGCATCAAGGGCCCGGTCGGCCTGATCCTCGGCGGCTTCTTCGCCGTCGCCGGCGCCCTCGCCGCGTTCGGCATCGGCAACATGACCCAGGCCAACACCGTCGCCGCCAACGTCGAGGAGGAATGGGGCCTCGACCCCGTCATCACCGGCGTGATCATCACCGTGTTCGCCGGCGCCGTCATCCTCGGCGGCATCAAGAGCATCGGCCGCTTCACCAGCGCCTTCGTGCCCGTGATGATCGTCCTCTACATCGTCGGCGCCGCGGCCGTGCTGGCCTTCAACATCGACGAGATCCCCGCCGCGCTCGGCACCATCTTCACCGACGCGTTCACCGGCACCGCCGCAACCGGCGGGTTCGTCGGGGCCGGCGTCGCCGCCGCGATCCAGTACGGTGTCGCCCGCGGCATCTTCTCCAACGAGTCCGGCCTCGGCACCGGCGGCATCGCCGCCGCCGCCGCGAAGACCTCGCACCCGGTGCGGCAGGCCCTCGTGTCGATGACCCAGACCTTCATCGACACCCTCGTCGTGGTCAGCTTCACCGCGCTGACCATCGTCATCACCGGCGTGTGGAAGGACGCCGGCGAGGACGAGGCCGCCTCCTTCACCGCCCGCGCGTTCGACGAGGGCCTGCCCGGCGACTGGGCCAGCGTCATCGTCACGCTCAGCGTCATCTTCTTCGCGTTCTCCACGCTGCTCGGCTGGTCCTACTACGGGGACCGCTGCGTGGAGTTCCTGTTCGGACGCAAGGCGGTCCTGCCCTACCGCATCATCTTCATCATCATCATCTACGTCGGCGCCACCACCACGCTCACCACCGTCTGGACCTTCTCCGACGTGATGAACGGCCTCATGGCGCTGCCCAACCTGATCGGCCTGCTGATCCTGTCCCCGCTCATCTACCGGGAGACCCGCGACTACTTCCGCGACCGGCCGAAGGAGGAACCGGCCTCCGAGACCGTCGCCAAGTAGCCGGCACGGACACCGAGGCGACGCCGGGCCCGACTGACCCGGGCCCGGCGTCGCCCCGCCCGCTCAATACTTCTGCCCGACGAACTCATCCAGCCGCGCCACCGCCTCCCGCTTCGCGACCGACAGATTTCTCTTGTTCATCTGCGTCCACGCGATTCCCAGCCGATCCAGTGCGTCCGTGAAGAGCCCCTGGATGTCCAGCGAGGCGTTGCTGAAGTCGTAGCGCGGGTACTCGTGCCAACGGTCCCCGGCTTTGGTCTGCCGCCGTACCCGGTTGATGATGCGGCAGCCATCGGAGTGAATAAGGCCCCGGACGAACTCCTCTGAGCACTCTTCCACGATCTTCTGCTGCCACCCCGCCAGCTCGATCTTGCGGTCGTGCTTGCGCCCCGGTCCGTGCTGCGGGAAAAGGCACGGCAGATGCTTGGAGTAGACACCGACGTTCGTGCACCCCGTGATCTTCCGGCGTCCCACCTTGTGGTCGGGCATCACTTTGGCGACCGCCTCTGCGGCCTCGTCGATGAGGCCGGGCCAGGCGTCGGCGCAGGCGATCTCGAGCCGGTAGACGCCCTCGCGGTGGGTCGTGGCGATGTGACCGTCCCCGAGGTAGAGGCCGAGGAGATAGGAGTAGCACCGGCTGTCGAGTTCTCGGCCATGACAGCGCGGGCAGAGCGACCTTCTGGACGCTGCTTTGTCGGGATACTTGCGCCAGTATCCCAAGGTGGAATGCGGAACCCCGGTCTGACGATGGACTTCGGCGAGCGTCAAGCCCGAACTGAGCAGGCGCCGGGCCAGTTGACGTGTTGTTGAGTCATGCATGCCCGCATGATGGCGCCGAGCACTGACAGTTTCCCGGTGGTCACCTTCGGTGGCGAAAGGGGTGACCGCCCGGTTCCCCGGTCAGCAGTGGTGGGCTCGGTCTTCGCTGCGCCTCGTCGTCGACGGGGTTGCGGCTGGTCGATGGTGCCGGGAGCGGGACTCGAACCCGCACGCCCTTTCGGACAAATCCTTTTGAGGGATCAATGTCTGCCAATTCCATCATCCCGGCTTTATTTGGACATGTCCCCTATGTCCAGTTAGCTGCCCCGGCGAGGGGCGGCCCAGACCAGGGTAGCGGGTTTCGGTAGGCTCTTGGGCGTGGAGAGTACGCGGCGGGTCGTGATCGCGGAAGACGAGGCCCTGATCAGGCTTGACCTGAAGGAGATGCTTCAGGAGGACGGCTACGAGGTCGTCGGGGAGGCCGGGGACGGCGAGGCGGCCGTGCGGCTGGCCGGCGAGCTGAAGCCGGACCTCGTGATCCTCGACGTCAAGATGCCGATTTTGGACGGGATCTCGGCGGCGGAGCGGATCTCCGCCGACCGGATCGCGCCGGTGGTGATCCTCACGGCGTTCTCCCAGCGCGAACTCGTCCAGCGGGCCACGGACGCGGGTGCGATGGCCTACCTGGTCAAGCCGTTCTCCAAGACCGACCTCGCGCCCGCGATCGAGATGGCGGTGAGCCGGTACACCGAGCTGCGCGCTCTGGAGGCCGAGGTCGCGGGGCTGCAGGAGCGGCTCGAGACCCGCAAGGTGGTGGATCGGGCCAAGGGGCTGCTGCAGGAGGCCCACGGGTGGTCCGAGCCGGAGGCGTTCCGGTGGATCCAGAAGGCCTCGATGGACCGTCGCCTGACGATGCGCGCCGTAGCCGATACCGTCGTCGAGGAGCTCTCCCGCCAGCGGCAACGTCCTGACCTGGGCTGACGCTAGTCCGTTCTGTCACGTTCTGCGAACGATTCGTTCACGACTCCGCTCCTGCGGCCGCCCCTTTAACAGTGCTTCGCTACGCTCGCCACACATTTCCTGATGTGCGAGTAAAGGAGCCTGTGTGCGCCGAACACTGGCGGCCGCCCTGCTCGCGCTCGCCGCGATCCTGCTGGTCACCCCGGCGGCGTTCGCGGCTGAGGGCGAGGCATTGGCAGGCACGGTGCGAGGTCCCGACCGCAAACCGGTCGCGGACATCGTGATCAAGGTCCAACAGGGCGAGAAGGAGGTCGGCGATGCCACGACCGGGGCCGACGGCAAGTGGCGCGTCGAGGTCCCCGGACCGGGGCGCTACGACGTCAGCCTCGATGTCGGGAGCCTCCCGCAAGGAGTGGTGCCGCGCCGCCAAGGAGGCGAGAAGCTCAGCGCGATCTCGGTGACCGAGGGCCAGGAGCGGAACGTGCTGTTCCCGCTGGCCGCCGCGGGCCAGGCCGGCCAGGGGGCGGACGGCGGAGCCGGCGCCCCCCAGGCCGATACGGGCCCGGGGACGGGTGAGCGGTTCCTCCAGCTGCTGCTGGAGGGCGTCCGGTTCGGCGCCATCATCGCGATCACCTCGGTCGGACTGTCGCTGATCTTCGGGACCACCAAGCTGGTGAACTTCGCCCACGGCGAGATGGTGACGCTGGGCGCGGTGATCGCCTGGTTCCTGAACCTGCAGGGGCCCTCCTGGCAACTGGTGCCGGCGACCTTGGTGGCGGTGGTCGCCGGGGTCGGCATAGGAGGGGCCATCGAACGGGGCATCTGGCAGCCACTACGGCGGCGCGGAGTGGCGCTGATCCAGATGTTCATCGTGTCGATCGGCCTGGCCCTGCTGATCCGGCACGGCGTCCAGGTGTGGTTCGGCGCGGTGGCGCAGCCCTACAACGACTACCAGATCCAGGAGCGGCTCTCGTGGGGCCCGCTGTCGATCACGCCGCGGGACCTGACGATCATCGTCATCTCCTTCGCGGTGCTGGTCCTGGTGGGGCTCGGGCTGCAGCGCACCCGCATCGGGAAGGCGATGCGCGCGGTGGCCGACAACCGCGACCTCGCGGAGTCGTCGGGCATCGACGTCTCCCGGGTGATCTTGTACGTGTGGATGCTGGCGGGCGGTCTCGCGTCGCTCGGCGGGGTCTTCTACGGCGTCAGTGAGAACGTCTCGTTCAACATGGGGTTCCGATTGCTGCTGCTGATGTTCGCCGCCGTGATCCTCGGCGGGCTGGGCACCGCGTACGGCGCGATCGCGGGGAGCCTGGTCGTGGGGATCGTGGCGCAGGTGTCCACGCTGTGGCTCCCGGTGGAGCTGCAGAACGCGTGGGCGCTGGTGGTGCTCATCCTCGTACTCCTGTTCCGGCCTCAGGGGATCCTGGGCCGCGCGGAACGAGTCGGATAGGGGGCGCGGCACATGGACATCATCGACATTCTCCTTTCCGCGCTCCGCGGGGCGTTCGCCCCCGAGGCGGCGGTGTACGCGCTGGCGGCCATCGGCCTCAACGTCCACTTCGGTTACACGGGCCTGCTGAACTTCGGCCAGGTGGGCTTCATGCTGGTGGGGGCCTACGGCCTGGCGATCAGTGTGAGCACGTTCGGCTGGCCGATGTGGGTCGGCGTGCTGGTCGGCCTGCTGTGCGCGGCGGTGCTGGCGCTGCTGCTGGGCCTGCCGACCCTGCGATTGCGGGGGGACTATCTGGCGATCGTGACGATCGCGGCGGCCGAGATCATGCGGCTGGTGTACCGGGCGGAGTTCGCCAACGACGTGACCGGCAGCGTGTACGGGCTGCAGCAGTTCGCGAACCCGTTCTTCGAGCTCAATCCGATTCCGACGGGTTCGTACGGGGTGGGGCGGTTCTCCTACTCCGAGCGTGACCTGTGGGTGATGCTCCTGGGCTGGACGCTGGTCGCGGTCGTGGCGCTCATGGTGTACCTGCTGGTGCACAGCCCGTGGGGCCGGGTCCTGAAGGGGATCCGGGAGGACGAGGACGCGGTCCGCGCGCTCGGCAAGAACGTCTTCGGCTTCAAGATCCAGAGCCTGCTGATCGGCGGTGTGATCGGCGGCCTGGCCGGTGTGATGTTCGCGATCGGCTTCCAGTCGGTGCAGCCGGACACGTTCAACCCCGAGATCACGTTCTTCCTGTGGACGGTGCTGCTGATGGGCGGGGCCGGGCGGGTGCTCGGGCCGATCGTCGGCGCGTGGATGTTCTGGTTCCTGCTGGTGCTGATGGACACCTCGCTCCGGCAGGCGCTCAGCGCGGGGTACATCTCCGACAGCATCCTGTCGCCGTCGGACATCGGCCCGCTGCGCTTCGCGGTGGTGGGCCTGCTGCTCATGCTGATCATGATCTACCGGCCGCAGGGCGTGCTCGGCAGCAGGAGGGAGATGTTGCTCCGTGACCGATGAGCCGAAGGACGTGCAGGGCGCCGCGGATGAGCGCGCCGAGCTGGGCGACAGCGAGATCGTCGAGGCCCGGCAGCTGGCCGAGGAGGCGGTCGAGGAGACCGTCCTGCCGGACGAGTCCGCGTTGGCGGGGCTCACCGGGACGCCGGGCATCGCCAAGCCGGATCCGATCCTCGTCGCCGACGGGGTGAGCCGGGCGTTCGGCGGGCTGAAGGCGGTCGACGTCGGCCACCTGGAGGTCCAGCGCGGGACGATCACCTCGCTGATCGGCCCGAACGGCGCGGGCAAGACGACGCTGTTCAACGTGCTGACCGGGTTCGACCGGGCGGACAGCGGGACGTGGTCGTTCGACGGCCGGCCCGCCGCGGGGCTCGCCGCGCACAAGATGGCCAGGCGCGGCATGGTGCGGACGTTCCAGCTCACGAAGGCGCTGACGCGGCTGACCGTGCTGGAGAACATGAAGCTGGCGGCGGTCGGGCAGCGCGGTGAGAACTTCTTCAACGCGCTGGTGCCGCCGCTGTGGCGTCCGCAGGAGGGCGGGCTGGAGAAGCGCGCCCTGGAGCTGCTCGACCGGTTCAAGCTGGCGCACATGCGCGACTCGTTCGCCGGTGAGCTGTCGGGCGGCCAGCGGAAGCTGCTGGAGATGGCGCGTGCGCTGATGGTGGGCCCGTCGATGGTGATGCTGGACGAGCCGATGGCCGGGGTGAACCCGGCGCTGACGCAGTCGCTGCTCGGGCACGTCCGGGCGTTGCGCGACGAGGGCATGACCGTGCTGTTCGTGGAGCACGACATGGACGTCGTCATGGGCATCAGCGACTGGGTCGTCTGCATGGCGCAGGGGCAGGTGATCGCCGAGGGTCCGCCGGAGCAGATCCGTTCCAACCGGACCGTCATCGACGCCTACCTTGGAACCAGGTACGACGAGCCAGGGGCGAAGGAGTAGCGGATGACGGAGAAGGACGCCGGGGCGGCGGGGCAGGCCGCCCCGGAGCCCCTGCTGGTGGCGGAGAAGGTGGTCTCGGGGTACATCCCCGAGGTCAACATCCTCAACGGCTGCGACCTCACCCTCGCGGAGGGGGAGGTCGTGGCGGTGATCGGGCCGAACGGCGCCGGCAAGTCGACGCTGGTCAAGACGATGTTCGGGCTGATCCCGGTGCGTTCGGGGTCGATCCGGCTGAAGGACGCGCCCATCACGAACCTCACCGCGCACGAGCTCGTGTCGCGGGGGGTCGGGTACGTGCCGCAGACCCAGAACGTGTTCCCCTCGCTCAGTGTCGAGGAGAACCTGGAGATGGGGCTGTACCTGCGGCCGAAGCAGTGGAACAAGCGGTTCGAGTTCGTCTGCGGGCTGTTCCCGCTGCTCGGTGAGCGGCGCAAGCAGAAGGCGGGCGCGCTGTCGGGCGGTGAGCGCCAGATGGTGGCGATGGGCCGGGCGCTGATGATGGACCCGTCGGTGCTGATGCTCGACGAGCCGACCGCGGGCCTGTCGCCGAAGTTCCAGGACGAGGTGTTCGAGCAGGTCAAGCAGATCAACTCGAGCGGCGTGTCGATCGTGATGGTGGAGCAGAACGCGCGGCGCTGCCTGCAGATCGCCGACCGGGGCTACGTGCTGGACCAGGGCCGCAACGCCTACACGGGCACCGGTGCCGAGCTGCTGCACGACCCGAAGGTCATCGAGCTGTACCTCGGCACCCTCGCGAAGGTCGACTGACCGGCCCGGCCGGGCCGGCGCGGTGGCGCCGGCCCGGACCCGGGAGGAGGAGACGGGAACGAGAAGGGCCCCGGCCGATCGGCGGATTCTCGGGGGTCCTCGCAACACCTGGTGGCCTATGTGGTCGTCAGCAGGTCACGCAGGCGCTCGGCTGGGGTTCTCCAGCCGAGCGTTTTGCGTGGTCGGCTGTTGAGTTGCTGGGCGACGTGTTCGAGGTCTGCGGGCGGGTGCGCCCGGTGCGCAGTGCGTGCGCGACCTCGCGGCGCAGCCCGCCACGTGCCTGGACATACCCGCTGGGCCCGATGCGGCCGGTAGACGCCATTGACCGCACGGGCGTCGATCACGCGCTTGACGGTGGACGCCGGCCGTCCCAGCGCCCGTCCGATCGCGCGCAGCGACCGGCCCTCACGGTGCATGTCAGCAAGCATCTCCCGCTCGGTCACCGTGGGGAACCGGGGGTGCAGCCCGGCCTCAACGGCCGCGAGGGACGGCTCTGAGCCATCGGCGTCGGTCGTGGTCACACCGGTCTTGTGGCCGATCCGGCGCCTCGAAGAACCTCGCCTTCAGGACCTCAAAATGCATGATCCCCGCAACTCCCTGAAGATCAGGGTGTTGCGGGGATCATTAGAACCCGCGATCGGCCGGGGCCCTTCTTTGGTGCTGCCGAGGTCAGCTAACCGGCTTGCTCTGCACGGTGTCGATGATCTCGAACTTGCCCTTGTCGTTGTACTCGTAGACCTCGATCTCGGTGGCGCCGGGCTCGCCGGGCTCGGTGAAGTCGAGCGGGCCGCTGGCGCCGTCGTAGTCGATGTCCTTGCCGTCCTTGATCAGGTCACGGCACTGGGAGAACGACGTGCACTTCTCGCCGCCCTTGGTGACCTCGTTCATCTTCGTCTTGAAGACGGCGGGGTCGTCGGACTTGGCGGTCTCGGCGGCCAGGGCCATCACCACGACGCAGTCGTAGACCTGCGGCGCGTACTGGAAGACCTCGAGCTTGGGGTCGAAGGCCTTCAGGCCGTCGGTGAACGTCTTGTTCTCGACGGAGGCGGGGCCGGTGCCCTTGAAGCCCTCGATGACGGACGGGTCGCTCTTGGAGAAGCGCTCCGCCATCTCCTCGTCCTTCATGCCGTCGGCGCTGTAGAACTGGTTCGCCTTGAAGCCGGCCTCGATGAGCTTGGTGCCGAGCTGGGCGCCCTCCTGGAAGGAGATCATGACGACGGCGTCCGGCTTGGCGTCGCGGATCTTGGAGACCGTGGCGTTGAAGTTGGTCGTGTTGGGCTCGTAGGCCTCCATGACCGGCACGGTGCCGCCAACGTTCTCCAGCGCCGCCTTGGTCGCCTCGGCCAGGCCCTTGCCGTAGTCGTCGCCGCGGTAGGCGATGGCGATGTTGGCGTGGCCGTCACCGGTGATGGTGTCGGCGAGGATCGGGCCCTGCAGCACGTCGCTCGGCGCGGTGCGGAAGTAGAAGCCGTCGTCCTGGTAGCCCGTGAACGTCGGCGCCGTGTTGGAGCCCGAGCACTGCACCTTCTGCGCGCTCTTGACCTTGTCGAGCACGGCGAGGGACATGCCGGAGGCCGCCGCGCCGACGATCCCGTCGACGTTCTGGCCCAGCAGGCGGTCGACCGACGCGTTGGCGATCTCGGCCTTGCCGCCCTCGTCGGATCCGACTACCTCGGGCATCGGCTTGCCGAGGACGCCACCGGCCTTGTTGATCTCAGAAATGGCGTACTTGGTGGCCGAGATCTGGGGCGGGCCGAGGTGGGCCAGCTCACCGCTCTCGGGGAAGATGTAGCCGAGTTTGAGCACGCCGTCGCTCTTGCCACCGCCGGCGTTGGAGTCCTCGCCGCCGTCGTCGCCGCCGCCGCAGGCCGCGAGGGCGAGCGCGGCAACGGCGGTGAGTGCCAGGGTGCGGAACCTTCTGCCGCCTTGCATGGGCGTCTCCAGATGTCCGTGGACAGCCTCTTTGCGTCCGTTTGTACAGTGCCACGGAGGCTACTTGACCTGGACGTTCGTGAGGAGACGGCAGTGGGGGTTGCGGCCGAGTCGTGATCTGCTGTGACCGTTTTGTGAAATATGCGAGACGATGATCGCAACACGAAAAGAGGCCCGGGATCACCTTTGGGGCCGTACGCCCCTTACCGGGGCGTACGTTGTCTACTCGGTGGTCCCGGGCCTGTTTCGACCCACGCTACAGACCCGGGGGCGCGCATCGCAAAGAAAGCGCGGATCAACCTTCCGGAGCGTCCCGCAGCATGCAGGTGAGGCGCGCGGTGCAGAGGCGGCGCCCCTCGTCGTCCGTGATCACGATGTCGTAGGTGGCGAGCGTCCGCCCGCCGTGCCTGCGGGTCGCCACGCCCGTCACATGGCCCTCGGTCGCCGACCGGTGGTGCGTGGCGTTGATCTCGATCCCCACCGCGATGCGGCCGGGCCCGGCGTGCAGCGCCGCGCCGGTCGAGCCGATCGACTCGGCCAGCACGCAGGACGCGCCGCCGTGCAGCAGCCCGTACGGCTGGGTGTTGCCCTTGACGGGCATGCGGCCCACCACGCGCTTCGGCGATGCCTCCAGGCACTCGATGCCCATGGCCTTGCCCAGGTCGCCGTACGCGTCCGGTCCGAAGCCGCTCTGGCCCGCGGCGGGCTGCGGCCCGGGAGTGTCAGTCACTTACGCCTCCACAAAACTGTCCTACGCGCAGACTAGGCTCCTGGTGTGGTGACGACAGCAGCGACCCCTGACAAGAGTGACCGGTTCCTCCTGCTCGACGGGCACTCTCTGGCCTACCGGGCGTTCTTCGCGCTGCCCGTGGAGAACTTCTCCACGACCGACGGGCAGCCGACCAACGCCGTGTACGGCTTCACGTCCATGCTCATCAACGTCCTCCGGGACGAGCAGCCCACCCACATCGCGGTGGCGTTCGACCGCTCGGAGCCGACGTTCCGGCACGAGCAGTACGTGGAGTACAAGGCGGGCCGGCAGAAGACGCCCGACGAGTTCCGCAGCCAGGTCAGCCTGATCTTCGAGGTGCTGGACGCGCTGCGCATCCCGCGGCTGTCGGTCGCGGGGTTCGAGGCCGACGACATCATCGCCACGCTCGCCGTCCAGGCCACCCGCGCCGGGATGAAGACCCTCATCGTCACCGGCGACCGGGACGCGTTCCAGCTCGTCGACGACGACGTCACGATCCTCTACCCCGTCCGCGGCGTATCGGAGCTCTCCCGGATGGACCCGGCCGCCGTCGAGGCCAAGTACGGCGTCCCGCCGCAGCGCTACCGCGAGCTCGCCGCCCTGGTGGGGGAGACCAGCGACAACCTGCCCGGCGTGCCGGGCGTCGGCCCGAAGACCGCCGCGAAGTGGCTGACCAAGTACGGCGACCTCGACACCCTCGTCGCCCGGGTGGAGGAGATCAAGGGCAAGGCCGGCGACAACCTCCGCGAGCACCTCGCCCAGGTCCTGCGCAACCACCAGATCAACAAGCTCGACACCGAGGTCGGGCTGGAGCTGACGCCGCCGCAGCTGATCATGGGCCAGTGGGACCGCGAGGAGATCCACACCCTGTTCGACTCGCTGCAGTTCCGGGTCCTGCGCGAGCGCCTTTACTCGACGCTGTCGGCGGCCGAGCCCGAGGCCGACGAGGGCTTCGACGTCGACCTCGACGCCCTGGAGCCCGGCGCGCTCGGCACCTGGCTCGACGCCAACGCGGGCGACCGGCTCGGCATCGCCGTCACCGGAACCTGGGGGCGCGGCACGGGGGAGATCACCGCGGTGGCGCTGGCGTCCAAGAAGGGCCCGGCCGTCCACCTCGACCCCGCGGAACTGATCGAGGACGACGAGCGCGCCCTGGCCGCCTACCTCGCCGACCCCGCCCGGCCCAAGGCGATCCACGAGGCCAAGGGCCCGATGCTGGCGTTCGCGGCGCGCGGCGTGACCCTCGACGGCGTCACCAGCGACACCGCCCTCGCCGCCTACCTGGCGCTCCCCGGCCAGCGGACGTTCGACCTCGCCGACCTGGCGCTGCGCTACCTCCACCGCGAACTGCGCAGCGAGACCGAGGAATCGGGGCAGCTCACCCTCGACGGCTCGGGCGAAGAAGAGGCGGCGCAGGCCCTCGCGGTCCGCGCGCGCGCCGTCACCGAACTGGCCGACGTCCTCGACAAGGACCTCGAGAAGCGCGGCGCCACCCGCCTCCTCAGGGAAGTGGAACTCCCGCTCGTCGGTGTCCTGGCCGACATGGAGCGCGCCGGCATCGCGGTCGACACCGATCACCTCGCGGGCCTGTCGGCGTCCCTCGGCGGCCAGGTCAAGGAGCAGGAGCAGGATGCCCACAGCGCCGTCGGACGCGAGTTCAACCTCGGCTCGCCCAAGCAGGTCCAGCAGGTCCTGTTCGACGAGCTGAACCTGCCGAAGACCAAGCGCACCAAGACCGGCTACACCACCGACTCCGAGGCCCTGACGAACCTCCTGGAGAAGGAGCCCCACCCCGTCCTGGAGCACATCCTGCGCTGGCGCGAGGTCGCCAAGCTCAAGAGCATCGTCGACTCCCTCATCCCGATGGCCGACGACAACGGGCGCATCCACACCACGTTCAACCAGATGATCGCCGCGACCGGCCGGCTGTCGTCCACCGACCCGAACCTGCAGAACATCCCGATCCGCACCGCCGAAGGCCGCCAGATCCGCGAGGCGTTCGTCGTCGGCGACGGCTACGAATCCCTCCTCACCGCCGACTACTCCCAGATCGAGCTGCGCATCATGGCGCACCTCTCCGAGGACGAGGCGCTCCTCGAGGCGTTCGGATCCGGCGCCGACTTCCACACCATCACCGCGTCCCGCGTGTTCGGCCTCCCGCCCGAGCAGATCGACGGCGAACTGCGCGCCCGCATCAAGGCCATGAACTACGGCCTCGCCTACGGCCTTTCCGCCTACGGCCTCTCCCAGCAGCTCCGCATCTCCCCGGACGAGGCCCGCGGCCTCATGGAGGAGTACTTCGAGCAGTTCGGCGGCGTCCGCGACTACCTCCGCAACATCGTCGCCAAAGCCCGCCAGGACGGCTACACCGAAACCATCCTCGGCCGCCGCCGCTACCTGCCCGACCTCAACTCCGACAACCGCCAGCGCCGCGAAATGGCCGAACGCATGGCCCTCAACGCCCCCATCCAGGGCTCCGCCGCAGACATCATCAAGGTCGCCGGCCTCAACGTCCACCGCGCCATCAACACCGCCGGCCTCACCTCCCGCATCCTCCTCCAGGTCCACGACGAACTCGTCTTCGAAGTGGCCCCCGGCGAACTGGAAACCCTCAAAACCCTGGTCAGCACCGAAATGGCCGGCGCCTACGACCTACGCGCCCCCCTCAGCGTCTCGATGGGCACCGGCCGAACCTGGCAGGAAGCCGCACACTAGGTTTATTGCATTGCCCTTGGCGGTCAGGCGCTAGAGCGCCTTCCCTTCGGCGGGCAATGCGTGCGATCGCTGCATCGCTCCGGCTCGCCTAGCGGCTCGCTGCGCGATCAGGTTTCTCGCAGGCTCGAAACCTGCCTTCGGACGCGATCGCGACTGTTCAGGTCGCCGCGTGGTTGCGGTGGTGGCTGGTGCTGCCGCGCGTCTAACCGCATCGCCCTTGGCGGTCAGGCGCTAGCGCGCCTTCGTTCCATGGGCAATGCGGTGCGTTCAGTGCATCGCTTCGTCTCGCCCTGGGGGCTCGCTGCGTGATCAGGTTTCCTGCAGGCTTGTCACCTGCCTTCGGTCGCGATCGCGACCGTTCGCGTCGCCGTTTGATCGCGGTGGTGGTCGCTGTTCTCGCACGTCTGATTGTGTTGGCCTCGGTGGTCAGACCCTGTGGGGCCTTTCCTCCAACGGGAAGTGCGTGGGATCGCTGTACCGCTTCGGCTCACCCTAGGGGTTCGCTGTGCGATCAGGCTTTTCGGCTCGATGTCTGTATCGGTTGCGATCGCGAGGCGTTGGGGTTGTTGTGTGGTGTGGTGTTTGTTGCGTTGCCCTTAGCGGTCAGGCGTTGGAGTGCTTTTTCTTTGCTAGGTATGCGGTGTGGTCGCATGGGTTCGGCTCGTCCTAAGGGGTCGCGGCGCGATCAGGGCTTTCGTGGGCTCGTGACCAGCCTTCGGTCGTGCTTGCGGTGGCCAGGTGGGTGCGTGAGGTGCGGTGTGCTCGGGTGGTGTTTGTTGCACTGACCCTTGGTCGTCCGGCATTGGAGAGCCTTCTTTACCGTCGGCAATGTGTATGAGGGCTGTGTCGCTTTCTAACGCCTTGAGAGTTCTTCGTGGTGTGGGACTTCTTGCGGGGTTGAGAGTTGTCTTCGGTCGTGGTCATGGTGGTTGGGATTGTGTGTGTGGTTGCGGTATTGGCTGGTGAGGTTGTGCGGTGGTTATTGCATTGGGCCCTTGGTGTTGGTTGCTGGGGAGCCTTGGTTGGGTGGCAAAGTGGTTGTTTTCGGTGGGGCATGGGTTTGGGGTGTGGTGGTGTTTCGGGGGTTTGTCTTGGTTGTGGGGGTTGGGGG
>NZ_BMRO01000018.1:37187-134804 GCF_014648675.1 Actinomadura livida | reverse complement strand
TCGATCTTGAAGCCCCGGGACTCCAGGACGACAAGGAGCAGCTCGGCCTCTCCTTCAAGCTTGCCCTCGATCTTGCCCTCGATCTTGCCTTCGATCTTGCCTTCGGCGATGTGTTTGCGTGCGAAGTCGCTTTGCCACTCGTAGACGCCCGCTTGCATGATCTCCTCCAGGCAGTGTCGTGCGGCTTGGGAGAGCTGTGACCGCACGTAGTCATGATACAGCTCGCCCTTGTCACGGTCGGTGACCTCCAGGGCCTCGGCGAAGGCCGTCAGGACGGCTCGCTGCTCCGGGCCGTCGGCGTTGGCGACGGTGCTCAGGACCGCCAGTTCCGGGAGGGAGCGGGCCTGGTCCGGGTCGGTGACGGCGGGGACCTCGGTGAGACTGAGGGCCCAGGGACGCAAAGTCCAGGCGTGGTGTCCGCTCTCGATCGGTTCGCGGCACCAGGCCGCCGTGCTCTCGTTCGGGCAGAGGACCAGCAGCGTCACCGCGCATTCGCGGCGGGCTCGGAGGGTCGAGAGGTAGACGGGCCAGGTGTATCGCTTACGTTGCTCCGGTCTCAGCTGTACTTCGACGACGATCGCGAGGTCGGGGTGTTCCGGATCGCCTAGCAGGACGGTCGAGTCGCAGCGGTATTCGGTGGGTTTGCAGTCGGTGAGCGTCTCCGATCCGAGTGAGATCTGTTCGTATTCGGGGGGTTTGATTCCGGATACCGCTTGGAGGAGTTCCGGGGCCAGAGCCGGCTGGTTGCGGAACAGGTCAAGCGGTACCTCGTGGTACGTGGAAGGCACGGAACGGACGCTAGTGGTGGCGAGTCCACTGCGGAGGGTGAAAGTAAATACGTTCGGTAATGACGGAGATGCCAGGGATTCAGGGGGTGTTGATGGCTTTATGGGCATCGGCCCAGAGGCGTTCGGCCAGTGGGGTGTTGCGGGCCACCGGTTTCAGGGGGCGTTGCTTCAGGCCGTTGTAGTAACGGCCTGTGCCCTCTGAGGTGAGTAGGTCTACTACGGGTTTGGCGCCTGCCTCTGGGGACTTCAGGGTGCGCTTCACCGTTTTCAGGAGTAGGCCCTGGAAGCCGTTTCGTTCACCTAGGCCCGTTCGCAGGACGCCGGGGTGGACCGCGTCGATCGTTATGCCGGCCTCTTTCCAGTGCTCGGCGAAGAGCGGGACCGTCAGGAGGTTGGCGAGTTTCGTGTTGGCGTAGGTCTTGGTGGGGCTGAAGTCGTCGCCGGTCGGGGTGCGGTCCGGGTCGACCCTGCCCATGACGTAGAGGCCCGCGCTCACCTGGACGACGCGGCGGAGCCGTTCCTCCAGGAGGTGGTTCAGGAGGAACGGGGCGAGGTGGTTGGTGAAGAACGCCTGCTCGAACCCGTCCTCGTTGAGGACGCGGCGGCTCGGCCAGAGCGCCGCGTTGTGGACGAGCACGTCGATGACCGGGACCGCCTCGGCGATCCCGGCCGCGGCGGCGCGGGTCGTCCGGAGGGCCGACAGGTCGCCGGGGACGAAGTCCGCGCCGGTCTCGCGGGCGGCGGCGGCCCCCTCGGCGGGCCGCCGCGCCACGATCGTCACCCGGTGGCCGCGCCGGGCGGCCTCCGCCGCGACGGCCCGTCCGACCCCGCGGTTCCCACCCGTCACGACCACGTTCAGCGACTCGCTCACGGGACGCGACAGTAGTGGGTTCTAGAAGGCTTCTCCAGAGAGGGCCTTCGCGGGCTCGCGGGGCGGGGTGTCGTCCTTCCGCCGCATGTGGTGCAGGGCCACGGCGAGCGTCGCGGCCAGGAAGACCACCTGCATCAGGGTCCTGGGGAGCAGGCGGTCGTCCCAGGGGAGGCCCGTGCCGTTGAGGGCCAGGTGGACGTTGGCCGGGAACATCCCGACCAGCATCAGGCTGAGCCCACCCGCCGCCCAGGGCGCGGTGCGCTCCCGGAGGAGGGCGGCCGCGCCGGCCAGTTCCAGGACGCCGGTCACGGTCACCAGGAGGCCCGGTGCGGGCAGCGCGGGCGGGACCATGTCGATCAGGTCCTGGCGCATGCCCACGAAGTGGGCGATCCCCGTCACCGTGAACATCAGGGCGAGCCCGACGCGCAGCGGGACCGGCCAGGGCCTCAGCCACCGGACGCCCGCCCGGCCCGCGACCAGCGCGGCCAGCGTGCCGATGGTCAAGAAGATCAATGGTGCCATGTCGCTTCCCCCTAACTTGTCACTGTCAAGATAGGCCGGTGCGCACAGACTTGTCAATGTCTAGATTGTGGCCGGAGAGAGGGGCCGGGTGCCGCCCCGGCGGGAACGGCGCCCGGCCCCCTGCTCTCGGCGACCGCCTCAGCAGGTGCCGAGCATCGTGGAGAGGGCGCTCTTCTCAGCGCTGTCGACGGTGAGGCCGTAGTACCACTTCACCTGGATCCAGGCGCGGGCGTAGGTGCAGCGGAACGCGGCGCGCGGGGGCTGCCATTCGGCGGGGTCCTTATGCCCCTTGGCCTGGTTGACGTTGTCGGTGACGGCCCACAGCTCGGGGCCGCCGAGGTCGTTGGCGTAGGCCTGGCGGCGGGACGTCGACCAGGCCCAGGCACCCGACGCCCACGCCTCGGCGAGCGGCACCACGTGGTCGATGTCCACATCGGACGCCGCGTACCAGGTGGCGCCGTCGTAGGGCGAGTACCAGGACCCGGAGGTCGCGGCGCAGGACGAGTTGGTGACGACGTTGGAGCCGTCCCGCTTGAGGACGGTCTCGCGGGTGTTGCACGCCCCGGAGATCGTGATCCAGTGCGGGAACAGGTCGCGGTCGTAGCTGCCGGCGTGCGACTCGGCGGCCACGGTGAGGGAGGCCAGCCGGGACGCGGCCGTGGCGGCGGACGGGATGTTGGGCGGGGTCGCGGACGCGGGAGCCGACGGGATGCCGAGCAGCGCGGCGGCCAGCACGGCGGGTAGCAGGAACAGGAGGGGACGTCGCATCGGGGGCCCTTCCGCAGCCGTTTCCCGGCCAGGGCGGGGGGCGCCCCGAGGGGGATCGGGAACGGCGGCACTGTGACGGTGACATTTGCGGCAAATGCGGATAAATGTCACGCATTGCCCAGCCGTGGGCCCGTCCTTGGTCGGATGCTGCCGTCAGGCGTCCGCGAATACCCCCGTGACCTGCGAGATCAGGAGCGGAAGGGCACCCGGTACTGCGGCGGTACGGAGGATGAAGACTCTCTTAACGCACCGGCCGTTCCGGCATCCGGGCGGCGGGCGAACCGGAGCGCCTGGCGTCCTTCTTCATCAACGGAATCAAGCGAATGTGCGAGACGGGCCCGGCGGTTCGCTGACCGAGCACGACCGGCCCCTCGGGCCACATCGCGGCGAAGGTACGTGGTTTCCGGGATAGCACCGGCGAACAGTCTGAACACATACTGCAATCGCTTGACTACCGAGAGCCATGTGGAGGGTTCATGAAGATCAGGAAAGCCGCCGCCGCCGTGGTCGCCGGGTCCGCGCTGGCGGTCGGGGCGACCGCGACCCCGGCGCTCGCCGCGTCGTGGCACAACACCGGCCAGACGTTCTACTGGTACTCGAGCTGCAAGGCCGCGGGCGAGGCCGGCGTGAAGTCCGGCTGGCAGTCCTACGACTGCAAGGGCAGCTCCGCGCCGTGGGCCAGCTACGAGCTGTGGGGCCTTTACTGACCCGGACCGGCCGGCACGCCGCCGCCCCCGCCGACCTCGGCGGGGGCGGTTCCGATCGCCGGGGGCCCGGCCGCTACGACCGCGTCAGCCGCCGGGGCGAGGTCGTTCGGGGCGCGGCGCACCGCCTGTACGACCAGGCTCAGCCGTGCCGGGTGTACCGGTCGGTGAGCGTCGCGGCCGGGTCGTCGAGTCCGCCCGGGATATCGCCTGACGGCTCAGGCGAAACGGGCTCGGGCTGCGGTGATCACCGTCTTGCCGTTCACTGATGCTTCGGCGAGGGTCGTTTCGTCTTCCTTCCAGGTCTCCAGGTGCAGCGCGTCGCCGGGGAAGACGGGGGCGGTGAAGCGGCCTTCCAGTTCGAGCAGGTCGGCCGGGTGTGCGCCCAGCGACTCGGCCAGCGGGAGGGTTACCGCGACCAGGGTGCACAGGCCGTGCAGAATGGGACGCGGCATTCCGGCCTTCTGCGCCGCTTCCGGGTCTATGTGCAGGTGGTGGCGGTCGCCCAGAAGGCGGTAGAGGGCAGCCTGCCTCGGGGACGTCGCCACGGTCAGCGACCCGTCGGGTTCCGTCTCGGGACGGCGGCGGGAGGACGGGCCGCGGTCGCCGCCGAAGCCGCCGGCCCCCGGGGCGAACAGCGACCAGGTGGCCTCGAAGTACGGGCTCTCCACGGCGACCTCGAAGACGGCCGCGGAGCCCTTGTCCCAGACTTCGGCGACGTGGGCGGACATCTCCACCGAGCCCGAGCGGGGCAGGGGCTTACGGACGCGGAGGCGCTGCGAGCCGTGGACGGCCGTCGTGATGTCGAAGGCCCCCGCGGAGCCCAGCGCGTCCGGTGCCCACTGGGCGAGGGTCAGGGCGAACGTCGGGAGGACGCGGAGCCGCTCCTCGAAGACGAGGTCGAGGTCGGAGGCCCTCGCCCCCACGGCGAGGGCGTAGAGGATGGGTTGCGTGTCGTCGTAGGAGACGGTATTGGTGCCGAGGCTGCGGCCGCGCCATTCGCTCATCCGGAGGCGCCGAGGATGAGGCCGCTGGTGGGGACGCCTGTGCCGGCGGTGACCAGGACGTTGTGGACGTCGCCCGGCTGGTTCACCGAGGTGCCGCGGACGAGGCGGACGCCCTCGGCGATGCCGTTCATGCCGTGGATGTAAGCCTCGCCGAGCTGGCCTCCGTGGGTGTTGACCGGGAGGCGCCCGCCGAGTTCGAGGTTGCCGTCGGCGACGAAGTCCTTGGCCTCGCCCTTGGCGCAGAAGCCGAGTTCTTCGAGCTGCGGCAGGACGAGCGGCGTGAAGTGGTCGTAGAGGATGGCGGCCTGGACGTCGGCGGGAGTCAGCCGGGACTGCGCGTAGAGCTGCCGTCCCACCAGCCCCATCTCCGGAATGCCGGTGATCTCGGAGCGGTAGTAGCTCGTCATCATGTGCTGGTCGTTGCCCGATCCCTGCGCCGCGCCCCAGATCAGGGCGGGCGGGTGCGGGAGGTCGCGGGCGCGTTCGGCGGAGACGACGACTAGGGCCTGGCCGCCGTCGCTCTCCTGGCAGCAGTCGAGGAGGCGGAGGGGTTCGGCGATCCAGCGGGACGCCTGGTGGTCCGCCAGCGTGATGGGACGGTCGTGGAACCACGCGGCGGGGTTCGTCGCGGCGTGCGCCCGGTCGACGACGGCGATGCGGCCGAAGTCCTCGCTGGTCGCGCCGTACTCGTGCATGTAGCGGCGGGCGAACATGGCGACCCACTGGGCCGGGGTGGCCAGGCCGAACGGGGTCATCCACGAGTAGGCGGCGCGGTCGGCGCTGACGTCGACCGGCCGGTCCGCCTGGCCTAGGCCGTAGCGAGTGCCGGAGCGCTCGTTGAAGGCGCGGTAGCAGACGACGACGTCGGCGACGCCGGTCGCGACTGCCATCGCGGCCTGCTGGACGGTCCCGCACGCCGCGCCGCCGCCGTACCCGACGCGGGAGAAGAACGACAGCTCGCCGATGCCGAGGTTGCGGGCGATGTGGATCTCGGAGTTGGTGTCGGCGGTGAAGGTGACCATGCCGTCCACGTCGGACGGCTGGAGCCCGGCGTCGGTGACGGCGGCGAGCACCGCCTCGCAGGCGAGCCGCAGCTCGCTGCGGCCGGAGTCCTTGGAGAACTCGGTGGCGCCGATCCCCGCGATCGCGGCGGCCCCGGGCAGCACGCTCATGAGTCAATCCCCTGTCCGGGCAGTCGGACGACGACGGTGCCGGTGACGTGCGGGCCGATCTCGTTGACGCCCCGCACGGCGATCTCGACGCGGCGGTCGTCGTGCTTGGCGGTGACGGTGCCGGTGAGCACCATCGTGTCGCCGGGGTAGTTGGGCGCGCCGAGCCTGATCCTGATGGCCTTCACGACGGCGGCGGGGCCCGCCCAGCCGGTGACGTACCGGTCGACGAGGCCGTTGGTCGTCAGGATGTTCATGAAGACGTCCTTGGATCCGCGTTCGACCGCGAGGGACGGGTCGTGGTGGACGTCCTGGTAGTCGCGGCTCGCGATGGCGGTCGCGACGATCATGGTGCGGGTCAGCGGGATGCGCAGCTCGGGGAGCTCCTCCCCCACCGCGACGTCCTCGTAGCGCTTCACGTTGGTGATCACAGGGCCGCTCCGAGCAGTTCGAGGCCGGCGGACGCGCCGCCGAGGGTGCCGGAGATCTGCTTGCCCCACAGGAAGTGGCGGTGCACCGGGTAGTCGACGTCCACGCCGATGCCGCCGTGCAGGTGCTGGACGCGGTGGACGACGTTCAGCCCGCCCTCGTCCGACCACCACTTGGCGACCAGCACCGCCGATTCCGCGTCCTCCCCGGCGCTGATCAGCGATACCGCGTGCCAGAGGCAGACGCGCATCGCGTCGATCTCGATGTAGCAGTCGGCGAGCTGGTGCTGGACGGCCTGGAACGCGGCGAGGGGGCGCCCGAACTGCTCGCGTCCGGTGAGGTGGTCGGCGGCCAGGCGGAGCGCGCCCTCGGCCACGCCGACCTGGACGGCGGCGAGCGCGGCCCGGGCTAGCCGCAGCACCGACGCGAGGGCCTCGTCGCCGAGCGCCTGCGCGGGCGTCCCGTCGAGGGTGAGGTGCGCGGCGCCGTCGTGGGCGGTGGTCCCGGCGGGCTCCCAGGACGTCCCGGCGGCGGACGTCGCGGCGAGGTAGAGGCCGGGCCCCTCATCGGAGCGCGCCGAGACCAGGACGTGCGAGGCGCCGGCCGGGGCCGGGACGACCGCCTTGACACCGGTCAGCCGCCACCCGTCACCGTCGCGGACGGCGGTGCACCGCGGTTCGGCCGGGTCCGCGGCGCCGAACTCCTCCAGCGCGACCGTGAGCCGTTCGCCGCCGTCCACGAGCGCCGGGAGGAGGTCGCGCTGGGCGGCGGTGCCGTGCTCGGCGAGGGTGAGCGCCGCGACGACCGCGGGCCAGACCGGCACGGGCGCGACCGTCCGGCCCTGCTCCTCCAGCAGGACGGCCAGCCCGCCCGCCCCGAGCCCGGCGCCGCCCGCGCTCTCGGGCAGCGCGACGCCGAGCAGGCCCGCGTCCGCCAGCGCGGTCCAGAGCGTCCCGTCGACGCCGGTCCCGGCCGCCTCGGCGGCCTTGATCCGCTCCTGCGTGGCGTGGTCGGCGAAGATCTGCCGGGCCAGGTCCCGGACGGCCTCCAGGTCCTCCCCCAAGGTGAAGTCCATCAGCTCTCCTCAGCGACGGCCGGGCGGAACACCGGCAGGGACAGGTCGGGGTCCGGGTCGATCCAGTCGAGGACGACCGGCATGCCGATCTCGACGTCCCCGGGCTCGACGCCCGTCATGTTGGCGATCAGCCGCGTCCCCTCGGTCAGCTCGATCACGGCGACGACCAGCGGGTAGTCGAACGCCGGGTGGCGGGGGTGGTGGTTGACCACGTAGGTGTAGACGTGGCCCTCGCCCGCCGACTCGACGGTGTCCCAGCCGAACGAGCCGCACTGCGGGCAGCACGGGCCGGGCGGGTGCCGCAGCGACTTGCAGTCGGCGCAGCGCTGGATGACGAGGCGGTGCTCGCGGGCGGCGGCGAACCAGAACTCGTTGTCGTGGTTGATCGCGGGCCGCGGCCGCGGCGCCTTCGGCGCGGGCTCGGGCTTCGCGGCGGGCCGGAAGCGCAGCATCCGCCACCGCTGCGTCGCGACGATCTCGCCCGACGCGTCCCGGTACGTCTTGACCGTGCTGATGAAGCGGCCCGGCCCGAGCGCGGTCTTCTTCTCCGGGGAGATCGCCTCAAGGGTCTCCTCCACGCTGACGTGGTCGCCGGGGACCAGCTCGCGGTGGAACTCGAACTCCGAGTCGGTGGCGACGACGGAGGTGTAGCCGCCCTCGGCGAGAAGGTCGGTCAGCTCGTCGGAGCCGGTGCGCTCGGCGTCCGGCGAGACGGACGCGGCGTACCCGCGCATCGTCCACGCCTGGAGCATCGACGCGGGCGCCACGACGCCGTCGCGGCCGGTGGCGCGGGCGGCGTCCTCGTCGAGGTAGACGGGGTTGTCGTCCTCCATCGCCTCCACCCAGTGGCGGATCATGGGGACGTTCACGGGGTCCTGCCCCGGACGGCGGGTGACCAGCTCCCGGCCCACCCACGCCTGCAGCCTGTCCTCGTACGCGGAATCGCTCATGATCGCCTCGATCTCGGCAGTCCCAGGCCCTGGACGGCGACCATGTCGCGCAGCACCTCGTTGACGCCGCCGCCGAAGGTGTTCACGATGCCCTGCCGGGACAGCTGCTCGATCTGGCCGTGCAGGACGGCGCCCGGCGACTCGGGACGGATCCGGCCGGCCGCGCCGAGGACGCCGGTCAGCGTCCGCTGGACGAAGATGTGCGTCTCCGTCCCGTAGGACTTGGCGGCACCGGCCTGCGCGCCGGTCAGCTCGCCCGCCTCGACGGCCATGGTCATCTTCCAGTTCATCAGCCGCATCGCCTCCAGCCTGGCGTACGTGCGGGCCAGGTCGGCGCGCACCCACGGCAGGTCGATGACGCCGTTCTCGCGGGCCCAGTCGCGGACGTCCTCCCACAGCCGGATCATCCGGCCGCCGAGCGCGGCGAGCCCGATGCGCTCGTGGTTGAGCTGGGTGGTGATCAGGCCCCAGCCGCCGTCCACCTCCCCGACGACCTCGGTCGCCGGGACCCGGACGCCGTTGTAGTAGGTGGAGGTCACGACCATCCCGCCGACCGTCTGGATCGGGCTCCAGGAGAACCCGTCGGCGTCGGTCGGGACGATCAGGATCGAGATGCCCTTGTGCTTGGGCGCGTCCGGGTTGGTCCGGGCGGCGAGCCAGATGTGGTCGGCGGTGTTGGCGCCGCTGGTGAAGATCTTGCTGCCGTCGACGACGAACGCGTCGCCGTCCCGGACGGCCCGGGTGCGCAGCGACGCCAGGTCGGTGCCGGCGTCGGGCTCGGTGTACCCGATCGCGAACACGATGTCGCCGGACAGGATGCCCGGGAGGAAGCGCCGCTTCTGCTCGTCGGTCCCGTACCGCATCAGCGTCGGGCCGACCGTGTTGACGGTGACGAACGGGAACGGCAGCCCGGCCCGCTGGACCTCGTCGAAGAACACGTACTGCTCGGCGATCGACCTGCCCTGCCCGCCGTACTCGACGGGCCAGCCGTAGCCGAGCCAGCCGTCGTCGCCGAGCATCTTGACGATCTCGCGGAACCGCTCCCCGCCGACGCCCTGCTCGCCGGCGCGGCGGCGCACGTCCGCGGGCAGCAGGCCCGCGAAGTACGCCCTCAGTTCCGCGCGCAGCTTCTCGTGCGCCGCGGACTCACGCAGATCCATGAACACCCTTCCGTGGTCAGGGGAGGAAACGCCGGCGTCCGGCGGCGGCGAACTCGGCGTGCAGCGCCGCCTTGTCGGCCTCGGTCATCAGCGCGTACCCGGCCGGCCCCGCCGCGCCGCCCGCACGGGCCGCGCGCCGGTACACGGGGTCGGCGGTGCGCCAGCCTTCGAGCTGCATCTCCTTCTTCCTGAGCTTGCCGGAGCCGGTCGTCGGCAGCGCGTGCGAGACGCGCACGAAGCGCGGCGCGCCCTTGGTGCCGAGGTCGTCCTGGGCGGCGAGGAACTCCGCGAGGTCCAGGTCCTCGAACCGGACGCCCGGGGGGATCTCGATCGCCGCCATCACCTGGTCGCCGGAGCGCGGGTCGGGGACGCCGAACGCGACCGCGTCCACGATCCGCGGGTGGCGGCGGACGGCGTTCTGGGTGACCAGCGCGGAGATGTTCTCCGAGTCCACCCGGATCCAGTCGCCGGACCGCCCGGCGAAGTACAGGAACCCGCCGCCGTCGACGTAGCCGAGGTCGCCCGTCCAGTACCAGCCGTGCCGCACCCGCTCGGCGTCGGCCGCGGGGTCGTTGTAGTAGCCCTCGAACCTGGCGGCGCCGTGCACGTCGACGATCTCGCCGACGGCGGCCTCCGCGTTGGCGACGCGGCCGTGCTCGTCGAGGAGCGCGGCCTTGCAGGTCTCCAGCGTCTCCGGGTTGACGATCCGGACGCCGTCGTGCGCGGGGCGCCCGAGCGCTGTCGGCGGCGTCTCCGGCACCCGCTTGATCATGCCGGCGCTCTCGCTGGAGCCGTAGCCCTCGACCAGCGTCGCGCCGAAGCGGCGCCGGAACTCGGCCTTGTCCTCGGGGGACGCCTCCGTCCCGAACCCGTGCGTGAGTGTGTTGTCGGCGTCGCCGGACCGCTCGGGGGTGGCGAGGACGTACCCGATGGCCTTGCCGACGTAGGTGAAGAACGTCGCGCCGTAGAACCGCACGTCGGGCAGGAACCCGGAGGCGGAGAACTTGGGGGTCAGGCAGACGGTCGCGCCCACGGCGAGGGACGGTGCCCACAGCGCCATGAGCGCGTTGCCGTGGAACAGCGGCATCGGGCAGTAGCAGACGTCGTCGCGCTTGACGTCGTACTTGGCGCTGTTGTTGCGGCCCAGCTCGGCGAGCCTGCCCTGGGAGCAGCGGGCGGCCTTCGACGTCCCGGTCGTCCCGGAGGTGAACAGCAGCAGCATCTGCGTCGCCGGGGTGACCGACGCGTCCGCTTCGGGCTCGCAGGCGTGCGCCTCGACCCGCTCCGCGTAGCCGTCGTCGTCCACGAGCAGGAACCGGTCGCGGGGGACGCCGATGTCGAGGCCGCCGAGCAGGTCCAGCCCGGCCCGGTCGGTGACGAGGAGCTGCGGGTCGGTGCGGCGGACCTCGCGCTCCAGGTGGGAGCCGGTCCGGGTCGGGTTGACGCCGACGACCGTCGCGCCGCTCAGCGCCGCCGCCCCCAGCCACAGCACGTACTCGGGGACGTTCTCCAGCAGCACGCCGATGTGGAACGGCCCGTCCCGCCGCAGTTCCCGCGCCAGCGACGCGCGGGCGGCGCTCTCCCGGACGACCTCGTCCCACGTCCAGGTCCGGTCACGGCTGCGCAGGCCGGGCCGGTCGTCGCCGAGCCGTGCCAGCAGCATCCCCGCGATCGTCTCGTCGCGCACTCCCGCTCCTCGCCTCCCCCTCCGGACCCGGCACCGCGCCCCCGACGCTAATCAGCCGGACGCCCCGGCGGGTGCGGGCATCCCGCTGACCGGGAGCGGCCCCCGCCCCGTCCCGCTGAGCGGAATTTCCAGGTCGAGGGGGGGTCCGACCGACCCGGCCGTCGCGCCGCGCTGTCGGAGGCATCTGGTCGACTCCGCAGCGCAGCGCCGGACGAGGAAGGACGCCAGTGAACAAGGACCGCTTCTGGGAGCTGATCGAGAACGCTTGGGCACCGCTGGGCCCCGAGGCCGCCGAGGCGCGGCGCGTCCTGACCGCCCGTTCCCCGGACACCGACGTCTTCGCCATGCCGGAGCACTCCGTCGTGGAGAAGGCGCTGGACGATGTGCCGGGCGCCAGGTCCGAGAGCATGCCCTACCTGTTCGCCCAACCTGCACCGCGAACGCTTCTGCGCCTTCCCGGCCACAGGCTCCGGCATCTCCCGCGAGTCCTTCTGCAACCCCACCGGCTGGAGAACCTGACCCGGCCCCGCCCGTTCAGCGGGACGGCGAGGCGGGGGTAGAGCTCCTACCAGCGTCCGGCTTGGGCAGCGGTCGGCTCGTCACGCACTCGCGCTGCCCCAGGCGGGTTCGGTGGACAGGACGCAGTGGGTGCCGCCGTAGATCGCGGTCATGCACTTGTTGCAGTGGATGCAGAGCGACTCGGTGGCGGGCTCGTCCTTGATCCGGTTGATCAGGTCGGGTTCGCGCAGCAGGGCGCGGGCCATCGCGACGAACGCGAAGCCCTCCGCCATGGCGGTGTCCATGCCGGCCTTGTCGGTGACGCCGCCGAGCAGGATCATCGGCAGGCCGACCGCCGCACGGATCTGCCGGGCGTCCCTCAGGAGGTAGAGGTCCTCGTAGGGGTACGCCTTCAGGAAGTGCTTGCCGATGAGCTTGATCCCGAGCTTGGTCGGCTGCTTCATGACGGAGGCGAACTCGTGCAGCGGCGCGTCGCCCTTGAACAGGTACATGGGGTTGAGCAGGGAGCTGCCGGCGGTCATCTGGAGGGCGTCGACCGAGCCGTCGGCCTCCAGCCACCGCGCGACCCGGATGGCCTCGTCCAGCCAGAACCCGCCGGGCACCCCGTCGTCCATGTTCAGCTTGGCGGTGATCGCGATGCGGTCGCCGACGGCGTCGCGGACGGCGCGGCCGATGTCGCGCGCCAGCCGGGCGCGGTTCTCCAGCGAGCCGCCGTACTCGTCGCCGCGGTGGTTGAGCTTCGGGCTGAGGAACGCGCTCGTCAGGTAGTTGTGCCCCATGTGGATCTCGACGGCGTCGAAGCCGGTCTCGATCGCCTTCTTGGCCGCGTGCGCGTGCGCCTCGACGATGCGCGCCAGGTCGGCGTGCGCGGCGGCCTTGGCGACGGTCTGCGTGGTCAGGTGGAAGTGGCGGCTGGGTGCGAGCGCGGGCAGCTTGTTGCTCTTGGGGTTGGCGACCGGGCCCGCGTGCCCGATCTGCGCCTGGACGGCCGCTCCCTCGGCGTGCACGGCGTCGGTCAGCCTGCGGAGTCCGGGCAGCGCGTCGTCCCGCCAGTGGATCTGCCTGCGGTCGGTGCGGCCCTCCGGCGCGACCGCGCAGTACGCGACGGTCGTCATCCCGACCCCGCCGCGCGCGTGCCGGACATGGAAGTCGATCAGCGCGTCGGTGACCTGGCCGTCCTTGGTCAGCCCCTCGTACGTCGCCGCCTTGACGATGCGGTTCCGCAGCGTGACGGGCCCCAGCCTCGCGGGGGCGAACACGTCGGGCTTCGGGTCGTTCATTCGGAGTCCTCCATCCGGACTAGACGTTAATCAGCGGGATGTCCGGGCACTCCGGACATCCCGCTGACCGGGAGCGGCGACCCGCGGCCCGCTACCCCCTGTCACGCAGCGCGGCGGCGATCTGGTCGGCCTGGGCCTGCTGCTCCACCAGCTGCCGCAGCAGCCACAGGCGCAGGACGCGGGTGACCGCGGCGGCCAGGTACAGGGCCGCGCCGACGACGGTCACCGCCAGGAATCCGAGCGCGAGGGTCTGCAACGAGCCCAGGTCGCGCATGTCGTCCTTGGTCAGCGAGATGTTGTAGGCGACGAAGACGCCGGCGACACCGGCGACCATCGCGACGGCGCCGACGACGCGCAGCACCCCGTCGAAGCGGAACTGGTCGGTCTTGAGCTTCTGCCGCGCCACGTCGTCCGTGAACCGCCGGCGCCTTTCCTCCGTGCGCATGATGGGTCAACCTCCCAGGTAGTCGCTGGACAGCCGGTCTTCGATCTCGCCGGGCGGGCCGGCCGCCACCACGCGCCCGTGCAGCATCAGCGCGGCGGTGTCGGCGATCGGCAGGACGGCGCGGGCGAACTGCTCCGCGACCAGCACCGACAGGCCGCCCGCGACCAGCTCGGTGACCGTCTCGTACATCCGGGTCACGATCATGGGGGCGAGGCCCATGGACAGCTCGTCGAGCAGCAGCACCGCCGGGTCGGTGCCGAGCGCGCGCGACAGCGCGAGCATCTGCTGCTCGCCGCCGGACAGCGATCCGGCGAGCTGGCGGCGGCGCTCCCCGAGGACCGGGAAGCGGGCGTACGCCTTCTCCTCCAGGTCCTCCAGGCGGGCGCCCGTGCCGGTGGCGGCCCACAGGTTCTCCCGCACCGTCAGGTTGGGGAAGATGCCGCGGCCCTCCGGGATGGAGCAGACGCCCAGGCGGGCCGCGTCCTGCGCCGAGATGCCGTTCACCTTGCGTCCAGCGAACCGCAGCTCGCCGCCGGACACCGGGTGCAGGCCCGCGCACACCCGCATGGTCGTCGACTTGCCGCCGCCGTTCGGGCCGAGCAGCGCCAGCAGCGAACCGGGCCGCAGCGCCAGGTCGACGCCGTGCAGCACCTCGATCGCGCCGTAGCCCGCGCGGACTCCGGCCAGCTCCAGCAGCGGCACGGTCTCCGCCGGGGCGGCGCCGGCCGGGTCGTCGGCCGTGCGCGGCTGCGGCACCAGCTCACTCATGTGCGGCCTCCTCAGTGCCGATGTAGGCGGCGATGACCTCCGGCGACTCCCTGATCTCCGCCGGTGTGCCGGACGCGATGAGCGCCCCGTAGTCGAGGACGTGGATGGTCGAGCACAGCTTCATGACGAGCGGAAGGTCATGTTCGACGAGGCAGACCGCGAGCCCCTCGGCGGCGAGGCCGGTGAGCATCTCGGCGAACACCGCCGTCTCACCCTCGGTCTGGCCGGATGCGGGCTCGTCCAGCAGGAGGAGGCGCGGTGAGGTCATCAGCGCGCGCGCCACCTCCACGACGCGGGCCCGTCCGATGGGGATGTCGGACACGTCGCGGTCGGCGATGTCGGTGAGGCCGGTGCGTTCCAGGACCTGGTCGGTCCGCTCGTCCAGGTCGAACCGTTCGCGGCCGGTGCTGCGCAGGATGTCGCCGGCGACGCGCACGTTGTCCCGTACCGACAGCGACAGGAACAGCTCCAGCCGCTGGAACGTGCGCGCCATGCCACGCCGCGCCCGCTTGGACGGGGAGAGTCCCGTTATGTCGTCCCCGTCCAGCAGCACCCGGCCGGACGCGGGTTTCTGCAAGCCGGTGATGGTGTTGAACACCGTGGTCTTGCCGGCTCCGTTCGGGCCGATCAGCCCGGTGATCTCCCCTTCGGCCATGGCGACATGGACGTCGTCCACGGCGGTGTTGCCGCCGAACCGTACGGTGATGCCCCGCGTTTCGAGCAGGGTCTTCCCTTCAGGCACCGGCCCCTCCCTTCCCCAGGGCCGGCAGGCCGAGTTCGCGGTCGAGCCGTGCCCGCAGCTCCTCGGTGTAGGGCTCGTCCACGCCGGCCAGTTCCAGCGGTGTCGGACGGTCGCGCCGCCCCTCGTCCAGGTACATGCGGCCGAGGACGGGGAGCAGCATGATCACGCACAGCGCGACGAGCGCGAACGTCCAGGTTCCGATCACGCCGGTCAGCGCGAGGAGGTACAGGCCCGCGCCGAACGCGCCCGCCCCGTACAGCAGGGGCCTGGCACCGCGCATGGCCCGGTACCCCTCGATGACGTCGTGGACGAACCCGCTCGGGTTCCGGCCGACGCCCATCCCGAGCAGCGCCGTCCCCACCAGGACGAGATGGCCGAGCGCGTCGTAGATGTTGCCCATGCCCTCGCTCTCCAGCGCGAGGTCACCGAACGTCGCCACCAGGACGCTCGCGCCCACGCCCGCCAGCAGGCCGCCGACCAGGGCACCGCTGATGTAGCCGATGCCCGCCACCACGACCAGCATCAGCAGCGACAGGCTGCCGACGAAGGAGAAGCTCTCCTGCGCGACGGTGCCGTGCGCGGCCGACATCAGCACGCCGCCCAGCCCCGCGATCGCCGCGGAGATCATGAAGACGCTCAGCTTCAGCCGGACGAGGTTCTGCCCGAGCATCGCCGTGGCCGCCGGGCTGTCCTTCATCGCCGCGAGCCGCCGCCCGTACCCGCCGCCCCGGAGGGCGGCGAGCCCGACCGCGATCAGCGCGAACAGGACGGTCGCGGTCATCAGGAACGTCGTCCCGTCCCGCAGGTCGAGCGGGCCGGCCTTCGGCGGCGGGACGACGAGCGAACCGTCCGGGAACAGCGTGAACGTGAACCCGAACAGCTCGTGCTCGGTGGTGTCGCGCAGCACCATGTTCGACAGGAACTCGCCGAACGCCATCGTCGCGAGCGCCAGGTAGAGGCCGCGCAGCCGCAGTGCCGGCAGCGCGACCAGCCCGCCGACGAGCGCCGCGACCGCCACGCCCAGCAGCAGTCCCCGGACGCTCATGTACGACGCGAGGCCGGTGCCCTCCACACCGGTGTGGAACGCCACGACGGTCGCGACCGCGCCGAACGCCAGCGGCGCGAGGTTCAACTCGCCCGCGTAGCCGGTCAGCACGGTCAGCGACAGCGCGATGATCGCGAACGTCATGCCGAGCGCGAACGTGGAGACACCGCCGTCCGACAGCAGCAGGCTGTAGAGGTACACGACCGCGACCAGCACGGCCCCCCACACCGCCGCCGCCCGGACGGTCGGCACCCGGTACCGCTCGCGGGTCCGGATCGCGGCACCGCGCAGCCGGTCCTGGGGCAGCACCACCAGCACGACGAACAGCAGGATCATCGGCAGCGAGACGCGCAGGTTGCCGGTGAACGTGCCCGCCGACGGCAGGTAGGCGAGCACGTAGTTGGCGGCCAGGCCGAGCACCATCGCGCCGACGAGCGTGCGGGGGATGCTGCGCAGCCGGCCGAACATCGCCGCGGCGAACGCGTCGATCACCAGCAGGGTCAGCATGTTCGCGTCCAGCCCGCCGCCGCTGATCGGCACGATCAGCACCCCCGCGAGGACCGCGAGCGTCGAGCCGAGCGCCCACGACAGCATCGCCGCCCGCTCCGGGTCGTGGCCGTTCAGCCGCAGCAGGTCGGGGTCGTCGACCGAGCCCCGCATCACCACGCCCGCCCGGCTGCGGGTGAACAGCACCCGCAGCCCGGCGGCGATCGCCACGGCGGCGACCAGGCAGACGAGCTCGTGGTACCGGATGACCACTCCGGCCACGGTGACCTTCGCGCCCGCACCGAAGAACATGTCCACGGTGTGGGCCTCGTCCGGGCTCCAGACCCACTGCGCCAGGTACACGGTGCCGAGCAGCACCGCCACCGTCACGATGATCTTCGTGACGTCGGCGGTGCCGCGCAGCCCCCGCATGATCGCGGTGTGCAGCGCGGCGCCCATCGCGGGGCCGGCGACCCCGACCACGAGGAGCAGCGCGAGCCATACCGGCCAGCCCCACCGCTCGGTGAAGTGCCAGTACAGGAACGTGCCGAACATCGCCTGAGCACCGTGGGCGAAGTTGAAGATGCCCGAGGTGTTGTACGTCAGGACGAGCCCCGAGGCCGCGATGAAGTACACCGACCCCAGGACGAGGCCGAGGATGGTGTAGGTCAGGAACGTCGTCATGTGTTCACCGTCATGTGGTCGCCGCCGGCGGCGGGCCGATCAGGAGGACTGGGGCTTGATGACGTCGTCGGTCAGGAACTTCGTCGAGATCCGGTCGCCGTTCAGCTTCGTCCCCCAGTTCTTCTCGTCGATCTCGACGACGAACTCGGGGCCGCACTGGAACTCACCGGCGTTCTTCGGGTGGATCTGCTCGTACTTCGTCCCGGTGAGCTTGACCATCAGCCCGCACGACGCGGGCTTGTTCGCGCCCGGGTCGGTCGGCGCGTGCAGGCCGCCGCCCGTCCACTCGTGCACCTTGGCCAGCTCGTTGATCACGCACTGCCGGGTCAGGTCCGAGCCGCACTTGTCCGCGGCCTGCGCCCACAGCAGGAACGACGAGGCGGCCTGCATGCCGAGCAGGGCGACCTTGCCCTTCTTCTCCGTGACGAGGTCCACGTACTGCTTGACCGCGGGGACCTTGTCCGCGTTCTCCAGCGGCTGGAAGATCATGCCGATGTGCATGCCGTCACCGGTGCCCGACTTGTTCCAGCCGGAGACCGCCTGGCTGTACCAGGTCGCCTCGAAGATGTACTTCGGCTCGGCGCCCGCCCGCTCGATCGACTCCAGCAGGCTGAACTGCCCGGGGTCGGGCGAGTCGGACGACCACAGGTACCCGGCACCGCAGTCCTTGATCTTCTCGGCGAACGGCATGTAGCTGCTCTCGCCCTTGTCGTTCAGCCGGACGCCGCATTCCATCGGCTCCATGCCGACTTCCTTCATCGCGCCGGTGATCTTGTTGGTGCCGGCGCTGACGGCCGGCGACGTGGACAGCAGGATGTCCGTCTTGTCCTTGAAGTCGGGGAACATCTGCTCGGCGATGCGGAGCCCGGCGATGTTCATCAGGTCCACCGGGTACGGGACGGCCTCGTACTTCATCGGCCCCATCGCGGCGTTCGGGCCGACCGTGAAGCCGGCGACCGTCGGCAGCTTGCACGCCACCCGGTGCTGCTCGGCGGCCTCGTCCATCGCGAAGCCCTGCCCGACGAGGAAGAAGTCCTGCTTGCAGGCCTCCTGCATCACCTTCGCGGACTGCATGTAGGCGGCGTCGTACTGGTTGCCCTTGATCTCGCGCCCGTTGATGCCGCCCTGCTGGTTGCACCAGTCGATCATCGCGGCGACGGCGTCGCCCATCTCCTTGGACAGGCCGGGCGCGGACGGGAAGCCGCGGTCGTCGCCGAACCCGATCGCGATCTGCTCGTCGGTGACGCCCTGGTCGGTCTTGCCCTTGGCGTCGCCCGGACCGCACGGGGACTGGAGCGTCCCGAAGGCGGAGGCGGCCTGCTTGCCGTCCGAGCCGCCGGAGGACACTCCGTCGTCGCCCGAACGATCACTGGCACAGGACGCGGTCACCAGCGCGACCGCCACGGCACCCGCCGCGATCCGTCCTATCTTGTCGGCCCTCATCGGTCGTACTCCTTTCACGCCGCGGAGCGCGGCGAGTGGGGGTGGGATGTCGGCGGGGGGCATGGAGGCGTGCGGGACCGGGAGCTGTGGGCGGCGGCTGCGCCGCCGGTGCCTTGTGGAACGTTCCTGGCGCGAGGTGCGCCGTGGGCGGGGCCGGTGTCAGCCGGATCCGCCCTCCCGCGGGACGCCCCGCTCCGCGCCGGTGGTGATCGCGACCTTGCCGCTCGAACCGTTCATTGCCACTCCGCTCAGTACTGCTTCGCGCACAGCCCGGTCCGCCCGCCGTTCCGGCAGGTCCGGACTACGCAGTCCTGGTGACGGTCATGGTGATGTGACGTGGCGCACCCCAGGGGGACAGTCCCGCTCACCGGGAGCGGTCCGGCCCCGAGGGGCCGTCCCGCTGAGCGGAATCCGCAGGTGAATCCCACGATTCGTGGGCCGACAATGAACGGTCCGGCGAGGAGGAGGGGTCCCGATGGAGATCGTCGAGAAGCTGACCGGTCCCGGCGGAGAGTTCGAGATGCGCGAGGAGGACGTGCTCGGCACCCGGCTGCCCGTGTTCGCCGGCCGCGCCCGGAGCCTCGGCGAGGTGCTCGCCCGTTCGGCGTCCTACGGCGACCGCGACTACATCGTCACCGCCTCCCGCCGGATGAGCTTCGCCGAGCATGCCGCCGCCGTCGCCTCCATGGCGAAGGCGCTGCGCGACGACCTCGGAGTGCGGCCGGGCGACCGCATCGCGATCAACGCCGCCAACAGCCCGGAATGGATCGCCTCCTTCTGGGCGGCGATCGCCGCCGGCGCCGTCCCGGTCGGCTACAACGCCTGGTGGACGCCGCGGGAGATCGAGTACGCGCTGGGCCACACCGACCCGAAGATCGTGATCGCGGACGCCAAGCGGGCCGCGCTGATCTCCGAGGACGTCCTGACGGTCGAGAAGGACGTCCCGTCGCTGACGTCGCGCTACCCGGGCGCGGAGCTGGACGTCCCGGACGTCGCCGAGGACGACCCGGCGGTCATCCTCTACACGAGCGGCACGTCCGGACGCCCCAAGGGGGCCGTCCACTCGCACCGCAACCTGGCCTCGGTGATCGAGTACCACCGGTACAACGACGCGATGATGGGCGTGTTCGGCATCGACCCGTCGACGCGCCGCTACCTGCTCGCCCTGCCGCTGTTCCACATCGCGTCCCTGCACAACCTGGCCGTCCCGCGGCTCGCCGGCGGTACCGCGGTCGTCATGACCGAGGGCGGGTTCGACGTGGACAGGGTGCTCAGCCTGATCGAGAAGGAGCGGGTGACGAACTGGGGCGCCGTGCCCACGATGGCGAACCGCATCATGGAGCACGGCGACCTGGCGAAGTACGACCTGTCGTCCCTCACCGCGTTCGCGCTGGCGTCCGCGCCGTCCTCACCCGCCTTCAAGGAGCGGCTCCGGGCGGTGTTCCCGCCGGCGCGCGGCGCCCTGGTCGACAGCTACGGGCTGACGGAGTCGTGCACCGCCATCTCCGTCGCCACCCCCATGGACCTCGCCGAGGCGCCCGGGACGCTCGGCCGCGCGAACCTCGGCGTCCAGCTGGAGATCCGCGACCCCGAGGGCAGGCCGGTTCCGGAGGGCGTCGAGGGCGAGGTGTGCGCCCGCAGCGCCTACAACATGATCGGCTACTGGCGGGACCCCGAGGCCACCGAGGCCGCCATCGACGGCGACCGCTGGCTGCGCACCGGCGACATCGGCGTCCTGGAGCAGGGCCGGCTGCGGCTCACCACCCGCCGCTCCGACCTGATCATCCGCGGCGGCGAGAACGTCTACCCGATCGAGATCGAGAACGTCCTCGCCGAGTACCCGGGCCTGCGGGAATGCGCCGTCGTCGGCATCCCCCACCCGGATCTGGGCCAGGAGGTCGCGGCGGTCGCCGTGTTCACCGGCGCCGCGCCCTCCGTGGAGGACCTGACGGCCTTCGCGAAGGAACGCCTCGCCTACTTCAAGGTGCCGTCCCGCTGGCATGTGACGACCGACCCGCTGCCCCGGAACGCCACCGGCAAGGTCCTCCGCAAGCAGATCGAGGACGGCATCGCCTGACCCGGCGGCGCCGGGCGCGGCTACGCGCTCGCGGAGGTCGCCGGACGGGCCGGGCCGGCGCCGACCTCCTCGTGGAGGAAGTCCTCCCATGTGCGGGTGCCGTGGTCGGCGCCCTCCAGGGCCAGGTTGTCGCCGGCGCGGTAGGCGCGGCCGGCCTTTCCCGGTATGCGGACGGGCATGGTCGGACGGCGCTTGCCGCGCGCCCTGAGGTATCCGCGGACCAGCTCGCCCATCCCGTAGACCTCCGGCCCGGCGAGGTCGGGCACCCGCCCGGCCGGCTCACCGAGCGCCAGGCCGGCGATCCGCACGGCGACATCGCGCGCGTCGACCGGCTGGAACCGGAGGCCGCCCGGGTTCGGGACGACCGGGAGCCTCGCCATGCTCCGCACGACCTTCAGGACGAGGTCGTGGAACTGGGCGGCACGCTGGATCGTCCACGGCACACCGGAGTCGATCACGGCCCGCTCCGCGTCCAGCTGGGTCTTCAGCCAGGCCAGCGGGACCCTGTCGGCGCCGATGACCGAGATGAACACCAGGTGCTTCACCTCCGCCCGCGCGGATGCCCGCACCAGGTTCCGGGTCGCCTCGTCGTCGCCCTTGGCGCCGCCCGCGAGATGGACGACGATCTCCGAACCGGCGACGGCCGCCTCGATGCCCTCGTCCTTCAGCAGGTCACCGGTCACGTACTCGATGCCGTCCGCGGGCTCACGGCCGCGCCGGCTGAGCACCCGCACGTCACGTCCGGCTTCGCGCAGAAGCGGGACGACGTGCCGCCCGAGCGTGCCCGTACCACCGGTGACCAGAATGGGTGACGCCATGATTCCTCCAAAGGTGCCCGGCCCGAAAGCCGCATGAGCTTTGTTCTCCTGCCCGTGCCCTCACGACTCCACGGGCATCCGAAAAGTGACATCACCCCGGCGTCGAACCGGCCACCGCAAGGCGGGCCGGTGGCGCAAGCGCCATGGCCCGGTGCCGCACCACCGGTCACCTGGTGAATCAGGGGCGCCAGGCCGCGACGACGTCTCGGGGCGTCCAGACCAGGTCGATCGGGTCGGTGGCGTCCACGCCCGAAAGGGAGACTGCCACCAGCGCGGTCGTTGCCGGGTCCAGGCCGGGGACCTGGACTGTGGAACGGCGGAGTTCGGCCAGGTCGTGGGCGTCGAAAGGGCTGTTGAGCCATTTGATCGAGCCGGCGAAGCAGATGCGGTCCGCGACTGGCGCTCGGTCCGCGCCGATGAGGTCGATCTCGGGGTTGAACTGGCGATTCCACCATCCGCCTACCGTTTCGACGTCCGGCCAGGGCAGGTCCGCCAGTTCGAGGGCTTGGCGGATCAGAGGCTCGACGGCCCGCCCGCGCCAGGACGTCCAGCGGCGCCGGACAAGGCGGAACCCCGCTTCGGGGCGGCCTCGGCGGGCCTGTTCGTGTGCCGCTCGCAAAGCGGTCAGGTAGAGGCGCAGGTTGCTGTCCGCGACCCGGTAGAGGGCAGGCTTTCCCGGTCTGGTGGACAAGGGCTCGTCAACGGCGAGGACGTTCTTCTCGTTGGTGAGGCGGCGCAGGAGCGGTGAGAGGGTTCCCGAGGCCAGGACTCCTTCGCGGCTGCCGGCGCTTGCGGCAATGTTGGCGTGGGTCCGGTCGCCGGCGCCGACGGCTTCCAGAACGCGGCGGGAGATGTCGGGGTTGGGGAATTCGGCCAGCAGGGACGCTTCCGGGACGTTGAAAAGTGCCGCAGCCGGGTCGGCGCATTCCATTTCGATGAATTCAAGGGCGGGTGTTCCGTGCGGCCAGGTGCGGATGATGCCGGGGAGGCCGCCCGAAACGAGGTGCGCGTCAATGGCGTCCGCCGCGTCGAGCCCGAGGGCCTCGCCCGTGTCGGCCGGGTTCAGCGGGCCGAGTACCAGGTTGTCGGCGCGTCCGTAGAAAGGCCGGTCGTAGGCGGTGAGCCTTTCCATCATGTGGATGTCGGAACCGAGCAGCAGGAGAAGGACGGGCTTGGACGACAGCAGTCGGTCCCATGCCGTTTGCAGTGCGCCGTCGAACAGCGGGTCCTGTTCGGCCAGCCATGGCAGCTCGTCCAGGACGACGATCGACGGCCTGCCGGGGAGGGTCGAGGCCAGGATCCGGAGTGCGTCCGGCCAACTGCCGTTGTCCAGGAGCGGGACGATTTCGGGGTCGGCCGGCAGGGCCGACTCTTTGAGGTCGCGCAGGAACGCGGCCACCGCCTCGATGGGCGAGGCTCCCTTGGTGGCCGTGGAGAAGACGTAGGGCACTTCGGACAGGTCGCAGAACTCCTGGACGAGCCGCGACTTGCCCACCTGGCGGCGGCCCCGGATGGCGACGGCCGTTCCACTCCCCGCGGCGGTGACTCGATCCATCCGCTTCGCCAGCAGCGCCAGTTCGGTCTTCCTGCCGATGAACACGGTAGCTCCGAACTATGTAGACGAGATCTAGGTAGATTCAGTCTACATAGCTCGGGACGCAGGCTGCCGCCCCCCGCTCGGTGACCCGGCGGGCGACGCCGAGGCCGCGTCCACGCCGCACGGCCGCGTCTCGGAGTGCGGGTCGGGTGTCAGGGCGCCATCGGGTCGCGGGGGAGGCCGAGGAGGCGCTCGGCGATGATGTTCAGTTGCACGTCCGTCGTGCCGCCCGCGATCGACAGGTTCCGGGAGTTCAGGAACATCCAGGTCGGGTCGCCCATGCCGCCCTCACTCTCGCCGGTGAGCGCGTCCGGGCCGATCCAGTCGACGGCGGTCTCCCACACCTGCTGCATGTGCTCGACGCCGATCAGCTTGCCGATGCTGGACTCGGCGCCGGGCTGCCCGCCCGCGAGGGAGCGCAGCGTGGTGCGCAGGCCGAACAGGCTGCTGGACTGGGCGTCGCAGAGGATGCCGCCGAGGGTGGTGAGGCGCTCGTCGTCCGCCCCTCCGGCGGCCAGTTCGAGCAGTGCCTCGCCGCCGCTGCCGAGGGACGAGTCGTTGGACAGCGACACCCGCTCGTTCGCGAGGGTCGTGCGGGCGAGCTTCCAGCCGTCGCCGGGGGCGGCGACGAGCAGGTCGTCCGGGATGAACACGCCGTCGAGGAAGACCTCGTTGAACAGGGTGTCGCCGGTCAGCTCGCGCAACGGGCGGATGTCGATGCCGGGCGAGCTCATGTCGAGCAGGAAGTACGACAGACCCTTGTGCTTGGGGACGGACGGGTCGGTGCGCGCCAGCAGGATCCCCCAGTCGGCCTCGCGGGCCATGGACGTCCACACCTTCTGCCCGGTGACCTCCCAGCCGCCCTCGACCTTCTCCGCCCGGGTGGACAGGGCGGCGAGGTCGGAGCCGGCGCCGGGCTCGGAGAACAGCTGGCACCAGCGGATGGCGCCGCGCAGCGACCCGGGCAGGAACCGCTCATGCTGGGCGGGCGAGCCGTGCTCGATCAGCGTCGGCACCACCCAGTTGCCGATGACCATGTCGTGCGCGCGGAGCCCGGCGGCGCGCATCTCCTCGGCGATGACGAGCTGGGTGACCGCGTCGGCGCCCTTCCCCCACGGGACGGGCAGGTGCGGGGACGTGTAACCGCGGTCTGCGAGATACGTGCGGCGCTCCGTGCCGTCCAGGGCCTTGGCCGGTTCCAGTTCGGCGCGGACCTCGGCGCGGATCCGCCCGGCCTCGGGCGGCAACTCGACGGCAAGCTCGCGGCGGACACCGTCCAGCGTGAGGCGCGCGACGCGGCGGCGCCAGCGCGCGGTCGGGCCGAGCAGGATCCGGAGCGTCTGCGCGCGGCGCAGGCAGAGGCTCGCGTCGTGCTCCCAGGTGAAGCCGATGCCGCCGAGGGTCTGGATGCAGTCCTTGGCGACCTGGAACGCGGCCTGCACGCTGGTCGCCCCCGCCACAGCGGCGGCGAGCGCGGCCTCCCGCGGGTCGCTCCCCGGCCTCCGCCCGCGGGTCTCGTCCTGGGCGCGGGCGGCGTCCCAGGCGCAGGCGCGGGCCTGCTCGGCGTGGGCGAGCATGCGGGCGCAGCGGTGTTTGACGCCCTGGAACTGGCCGATCGGCCGGCCGAACTGCTCGCGGACCTTGGCGTACTCGGCGGCGGTGTACGTCGCCCAGTCGGCCAGGCCGGACGCCTCGGCCGCGAAGAGGACCGCCGCGAGATCACGGACGTCCTGTGAGTCCAAGTTCAGGACTGAACGGGCCGGGATAGTTGTGTTTTCGGACTCAATCCTGGCCAGGCGGCGGGTCAGGTCGTGGCCGGGCAGTTCGTGCACCTTGACGCGGTCCCGGGGCACGACGATCCAGGCCGTCCCGTCGCCGTCCTTCGCGGGCAGCACAAGGACGTCCGCCGGCGAGGGCCCCATGACCGGGCCGGACGTGCCGGTCAGCGTGACCTCGCTGCCGGAGCGCGACAGCGCCAGTCCGCCCGCCTCCAGGCCGACCGCGCCGGCCTTCGTGCCGTCGGCCAGCAGGGGCAGGTGCTCCGCGTGTCCCGCCCGGTGCAGGACGGCACTCGCCAGCACGGTCGGCAGGAACGGGCCCGGGGCGATGGCGCGTCCCAGTTCCTCCACGACGATGGCCAGCTCGACCATGCCGAAGCCCGCACCGCCCGCGTTCTCCGGAAGGTGCAGGCCGAGCAGCCCCTGCGCGGCGAGGTCGTCCCAGAACGCCGGGAGCTTCTCCCGTTCGGCGTCCACGGCGGCGCGCACCACCGTCCGCGTCATCTGCCGGGAGGTGAAGGCGCGGACGGCGTCGCGCAGGTCGCGGTGCTCCTCCGTCAGTCCGATGGTCATGCGACGAGACTAGAATTCGTTCTGATCTCGTGGCGGGCGGCGTCTCACTGAGCGGTCCAGGCCGTTCAGGGCGGGCGCGCGACCCGCTCAGCGGGACCGCACCGGAGACAAAACTAGAATACGTACTAGCCTCCGGCGTGCCATCTGAACACCGACCCGGAGGCTCCGATGAACGCTGACCTCTCCCTGGCGGGCCGTACCGCCGTCGTCACCGGCGCGGGCGCCGGGCTCGGCCGCGCCGAGGCGCTCGCGCTGGCGGCGCAGGGCGCGGGCGTCGTCGTCAACGACATCGGCCCGGCCGCCGACGACGTCGTCGCCGAGATCGCGGCGGCGGGCGGCAAGGCCGTCGCGGTGACCGGGGACGTCGGCGACTGGTCGATGGGCGACACGCTGGTGTCGGCCGCCGTCGACACGTTCGGCTCCCTGGACATCGTCGTCAACAACGCGGGCGTGCTGCGCGACAAGATGCTGTTCAACCTGTCCGAGCAGGACTGGGACGACGTCATCCGCGTCCATCTGAAAGGGCACGCGGCCGTGTCCCGCGCCGCCGCCGTGCACTGGCGCGCGGCGAGCAAGGCCGCCGGCGGCCCGGTCTACGGGCGGGTGGTCAACACGGCGTCGGAGGCGTTCCTGTTCGGGTCGGCGGGCCAGCCGAACTACTCGGCGGCGAAGGCAGGCATCGTGGCGCTCACCCTGTCGACGTCCGCGGGCCTCGGCCGGTACGGGGTGCGGGCCAACGCGATCTGCCCCCGCGCCCGCACGGCGATGACCGAGGCGACGTTCGGTGAGGGCACCTCCCCCGGCGGGCTCGACGTGATGGCGCCCGAGCGGGTCGGGTCGTTCGTCGGCTACCTGGCGTCCCCCGCGGCCGAGAAGATCACCGGGCAGGTGTTCGTCGTCTACGGCGACATGGTGGCGCTGATGGCCGCGCCGGCGGTGGAGCGGAAGTTCACCGCCGCGGACGGCGTCTTCTCCGTCGCGGAGTTCGGGGAGCAGATCACCCCCTACTTCGAGGGCCGCGACCCGCACCAGACCTACGCCGCCTACGGCGTCGCCGCGCTCGACGACACCGGCACCGCCAAGCACTGACCCCGGAACCGCCGATGGCCGCCCCGAGGCGCGAAGGGGCGGCCATCGGTGTACTCAGAAGACCCCGGGGTCGCGCAGTGCCGGCTCGGCGCCGCCGTCCACGTAGATGACCTGGCCGGTCATGTGGGTGTTGACCGGGGAGATCAGCCAGCGCAGCGCCTCGGCGATCACCTCGGCGTCGGCGTAGCCGTTCAGCGGCATCGGAACGGCCTCGTTCATGATCTGGAACATGGCCTCGTCGGCGAACAGCGGCTCGGTCATCGGTGTCCGGACGACGCCGGGCGCGATCGCGTTCAGCGGGATGCCCGCGCCCGCCCACTCCGGGGTGACGCAGGCGCGGCGCAGCCACTGGGCGAGCGCCGACTTCGAGGACGAGTACGTCTGGCTCCCGGCACCGGCCTCGACGACCTTCGCGGCCGCCCGCAGCGCCGCGGCCTCGTCGCCGTCCAGGCAGGCGCGGACGACGGCCTCGTCCACCGGGTGGGTTCCGGCGATGGAGCCGACGACGGCGGCGCGGGGCGCCGCGGCGCGGGCGAGGGCGGGGCGCAGGCCGTCCAGCAGCGCGACCGCTCCGAAGTAGTTGACCTTGACGGGGAGGACGGTGAAGTCGGAGACGCCTGCGCAGGCGACGACCGCGTCCAGCGTCCCGCCGGAGAGGTCGAGCACCTCGGCGACCGCCCGCGACCGGCCTTCGGGGCCGCCGAGGTCGGCACGGACGTCGGCATCGCGCAGGTCGATCCCGATGACGGTGTCGCCCGCGTCGCGGAGCATCGAGGCGAGGGCCTGGCCGATGCCGGACGCCGAGCCGCTGACGGCGATGGTCCGTGCCATGTGGGGGTCCCTTCTGGAGGTGTGCGCCGCCGCCGGGTGCCGCGTCCCGGCACGGCCACCGGGACCGGCCCGGTCACCGGGAGGCGGCGGCGTTCGAGCGGGGCGCCAGCAGCAGCCGGCAGGCCAGCCGGATGTCGCTTTCCACGTCGGCCATGGACGCGCGTCCGTTCAGGCTCGACTGGAGCACCCCGTACCAGCACTGCATCAGCAGCCGGACGAGGGTGACGTCCTGCGCGGTGGGGTCCTCGATGCCCACGGCGCGCAGCAGGATGTCGCGGAAGGTGTTGTCGATGTGGGCGGTGTCGGCGACGGTCGCGACGTGCGCGGTGTTCGACGCGTGCAGCATCGACGTCGACAGGAGCGGCTGCGCCAGCAGGTGCCGGCTGGCCTGCACCAGAAGGTCGGCGACCGCGTCCTCGGGGGCGGTGCTGGGCGCGGGTTCGGTGACCTGGTCGCGGAGCCGGTCGACCTGCGCCGCCATCACCGCGGTGAACAGGTGCACCTTCGACGGGAAGTACCGGTAGAGGGTGCCGATCGCCACCCCCGCCGCCTTCGCCACCTCGTGCATCTGCACGCGTTCGAGGGGCTTGTCCGCGCCGATGCGGGACGCGGCCCGCAGGATGCGCTGCCGCCGGTCGTGCTGCTCCGGTGAGCTCGGTTCGGCGGACAGCCTGCCCGCTGCGATCCTCGCCACGGTCCTCCCCCCGGGTCCTTCTGCACGCTGACCAGCCGAGTGCCGGCCGGTCCCGCCCTGACACGGAACAATATCCAGAGTCACGGCCGTCCCCGCGATCGGCGATACCGGTCAGTGGGACGGGACGGCCTCCGGCGGAGAGGCCGCGCCTACGGTGTGCCCGCGTCAGGTTCCCGGAGGCTGGAGGCGTCGCGTGACGTGGGACGACGAGTACGACGTGGTGGTGGCCGGGTCGGGCGCCGGGGCGATGGCCGGTGCGTTCGCGGCGGCTTCGGGCGGGCTGCGGACGGCCGTCCTGGAGAAGACGGACCTGCTCGGCGGGACGTCCGCGTACTCGGGGTCGGCGATCTGGCTGCCGGGGACGCGGGTGCAGGCGCGGGCCGGGATCGGCGACTCGGCCGAGTCGGCGCGCACCTACCTGCGGGCCTTGCTCGGCGACGGCACCGCCGCGCACCGGGAGGCGTTCCTGGAGACGGCGCCGGAACTGGTGGACTTCCTGGAGCGGGACCCGGCGATCGAGTTCGAGTGGCGGGCGTTCCCCGACTACTTCGACGCGCCCGGCCGCCTGGACATGGGACGGTCGTTCGTCCCCCTCGATCTGCCGGTGGAGCGGCTCGGCGACCTGGCGGGGCTCGTCCGCCCGCCGGTCGACCGGGACCGCGCGGGCCGGGGGCACTCGGCGAAGCCGATGGCGCAGGGCCGGGCACTGATCGGGCGGCTGCTGCTGGCGCTCACCGCGACCGGCAACGGCACCGTCCGCACCGGGACCGCGCTGACCGGCCTCGTCGTCGAGGACGGCCGGGTAACGGGCGTGCGGGCGGTGACGGCGGACGGCCCCGTCCGGCTGCGGGCGTCGCGCGGGGTGCTGCTGGCCGCCGGCGGTTTCGAGTCGTCCGCCGCGCTGCGCGGCGAGCGGGGCGTGCCGGGCGGCGCGGAGTGGACGATGGCCCCGGGCGGCGCGAACACCGGCGACGCCATCGCGGCGGCCGTGCGGATCGGCGCCGCAACCGGGCTGCTCGACCAGGCGTGGTTCTGCCCCGGCCTCCTCGCCCCGGACGGGCGGCCGGCGTTCACGCTCGGCTTCCGCGGCGGGCTCATCGTGGACGGGTCGGGCCGCCGCTTCGCCAACGAGTCGCTGCCCTACGACCAGATGGGGCGGCGGATGGCCGCCGCGCAGGGCCCCTTCCACCTGGTCTTCGACGCGCGGTCCGGCGGGCTGCCGGCGATCTCCGTCCCGCCCCTGGTGCCGGACGACCAGCTCGCCTCGGGCGCGTGGGTCCGGGCGGACACGCTCGCCGAGCTGGCCGCCCGGATCGGGCTCCCGGCGGACGCGCTCACCGCGACGGTGGAGCGTTTCAACGGCTTCGCGGAGAAGGGCGTGGACGAGGACTTCCACCGCGGCGAGGACCCCTACGACCGCTACTTCTCCGGCGGCGGGTCCTGCCTCGCGGCGGTCGACCGGCCGCCGTACTACGCGGCGAAGGTCGTCCTGAGCGACCTCGGCACGAAGGGCGGGCTGCGCACCGACCCGGACGGCCGCGTCCTGGACGGCTCGGGCCGTCCCGTCCCCGGGCTCTACGCCGCGGGCAACACCAGTGCCTCGTTCACCGGCCCGGTCTACCCCGGGCCGGGCATTCCGATCGCGACGGCGATGGCGTTCGCCTACCGCGCGGTCCAGGAGATCAGGAGGGATCACACATGAGATCTGTCAGGAGGCGCGCGGCGGGCCTGGCCACCGCGGCCGTCACCCTCGCCGGGACGGCCGGCGTCGTGGCCGTCCCGGCACAGGCCGGAGAGCACGGCGGTCAGGGTGTGCCACCCGGGCACCGCGGCCGCCTGCTGCACACCGCACCGCTGACGAACGCGGCCGCGCTGCCCAGCGCCGCCGTCAACCGGAAGATCACCTACACGTCGGAGGGCGTGGGCGGGAAGCGGATCACCGTGACCGGCACCGTCGCGATCCCCAAGGGCCCGGCGCCGCGCGGCGGCTGGCCCGTGCTCAGCTGGGCGCACGGGACGACCGGGACCGCGGACGTGTGCGCCCCGTCCGCCGACACCCCGACCGGCCCGGCCCACGACTACCTCGCCTACAGCGAGCGGTACCTCGACAAGTGGGTGTCCCACGGCTACGCCGTCGTGCAGACCGACTACGAGGGCCTCGGCACCCTGGGCGGCCACCCGTACATGAACGGTGTCAGCCACGCCAACACCGTCGTCGACATCGTGCGCGCCGCCCGCGACATGGACCGGCGCATCGGACGCGACTGGTACGCGGCCGGGCACAGCCAGGGCGGCCAGGCGGCCCTGTTCAGCGCCGCGCAGCGGCAGACGCCGCGGGACGTCCGGCTCAAGGGCTCCCTGGCGCTGGCCCCCGGCTCGTTCATCAGCCAGACCCCCGGCTACGTCAGGGCCGGGCTGCCGGGCGCGCAGGGCGCACTGCCGTTCCTGTTCGTCATGCTCACCGGCTCGCAGGCCGCCGACCCGTCGCTCGTGCCGGAGGACCTGGTGACCGAGGAGGCCGCCCCGCTCGTCGGGGCGACCCGCACCAGCGCGTGCACGGCCCAGCTCAGGGAGCTGAGCGCGGACCTGCCGCCGGAGAAGGTGTTCCGCGCGGACGCGGACCTCACCCCGCTGGAGGACTACCTCCGCTCGCAGGAGCCGCTCGGCCTGAACCTGAAGGTCCCCACGTTCGTCCTCCAGGGCCTGACCGACACGCAGGTCACGCCGGGCGCGACCAAGACCGTGGTGGCCGACCTCTGCACGAGGTACGGCGGCGTCACGTACGGCGAGTTCGAGGGCGCCGACCACCGCGGCCTCCTGGACGTCTCCTTCGAGGAGGCCCTGAACTACGTGCAGGACCTCCGCGCCGGGCGCACCCCGCCGAGCGCCTGCTGACCCGAGCGCGTGGCCTCGTCGCCGGGAAGGAACGAGGCCGCGCACTCGCGGAGGGCGCCCGGGCACGCGGCAGGCCGTTTCGGCGGCGCCGGTGAGGCGAGCATGACGGGATGAGGGCGCGCAAAGGACTGGTGTTCGGCCTGAGGCTGTCCGCGGAGATGTACCGCTTCCGGGAGAGCCTGTTCCTGCTTCCGGCGCTCGTCGTGGTCGGCGGCCTGGTGGCGGTGGAGGTCACGGCCGCCATCGACGGGCGCATCGGGACGGAGAGGCACATCCCCGCGACCGTCGACATGAACAGCAACGCGGCGACGTGGCTGCTGAGCACCGTGGCGGGCGCCACGATCACCACCGCCGGGGTGGTGTTCTCGCTGACGGTCGTGAGCCTGCAGCTGGCGAGCAGCCAGTTCTCGCCGCGGGTGATGCGCTCGTTCATCCGGGACCGGCTGAGCCAGGTGGTCGTCGGGCTCCTGGTCGGCACGTTCGTCTTCAGCGTGCTGGCCCTGCGGCACATCGACGCGGAGTCGTCGGCGCCCGCCCCCAGGATCTTCGGTCTCCCAGCCGCACGTCGTCGCCGCGCTGCTGCGGATCCTGCGGATGCTGATCCAGCACGTGGAGGACGCCGGCCGCCCCGAGCACGTCCCGGCGCTGCGCCGCCAGATGCGGCTCCTCCTCGAAGCGCTCGAGGAGGAGCCGGGCATGCGCCCGGAGGACAGGAACCGGCTCCGCGCCATCGCGAGCGAGTCGACCGACCCGGCGGACCACGAGAACCCCGCCTCCCGATCCGGCGCCGCGGGGTAGCCCTGGGTCAGACGAGGTTGTCCTCGACCTTCAGGCCGAAGATGCCGCGGCCCCACATCGACAGGGCGTGCTCGACCTCGTTGGCGACGTGGAGGCTGCCCGCGTGGGCGTCGCGCCAGGCGCGCTCGATGGGGTTGCCGCGTTGCAGGGAGTTGCCGCCGGCGGTCTTGAACAGGATGTCGATGGCCTCGATGGCGCGTTCGGTGCCGCGGACCTGGTCGCGGCGGGCGCGCAGCCGCAGCTCCATCGGGATCTTCTCGTTGCGCACCGCGTACGCGTGGACGTCCCGGATGTTCCGGTCGGTCTGCAGGATCGCCGCGTCGATCTCGGACGCGGCGCGGGCGACGGCGACCTGCGCGAACTGGTCCTCGACGAACCGTCCGCCGCCGAGGCTCAGCCGGAGCCGGTCGCGCATCCGCTCCACGTACCGGTCGTGGCAGCCGGCCGCCATCCCGATCACGCTGGCGGTGACCGTGCTGGTGAAGATCGTCCCGAACGGCATCCGGTACAGCGGGCCGGTGTTGACCCTGCGGCCGGGGTTGCGCAGCTGCGCCTGCTCGAAGTTGCGCATCGCGCGGTGCGCGGGGACGAACGCCCCCTCGACCACGATGTCGTCGCTGGCGGTGCCGCGCAGGCCCATCGAGTCCCACACCTCGTGGACCTCGTAGTCGTCCTTCGGGACGAGCACCGTCATGAAGTCGACGGGACGGCCCTCCGCCCCCACGACGAGCGCGCCGAGCAGCGCCCAGGAGGTGAACTCGACACCGGACGAGAACGACCAGCGTCCCGTCACCTCGTAGCCGCCGTCCACGGGGGTGAGCCGCCCGATGGGGGCGTAGGACGAGGCGACGAGGGTGTCCGGCCCGGCGTCCCACACCTCGCGCTGCGCCTCGTCCGTGAACAGGCCGAGATGCCAGGAGTGCACGCCGAGGATGGCCGCGACCCAGCCGGTCGAGCCGCACACGCCGGAGATCGCCCGGATGACCTCGTAGAAGGCGACCGGATCGCCTTCGGCGCCGCCGTAGCGGGTGGGCTGCAGCATGCGGAACACCCCGGCCGCGGTGAGCTCCCGGATGGTCTCGGCGGGGATCCGGCCCTTCTCGTCCACGGACCTGGCCCGCTCGGCGATGCCGGGCAGCAGCTCCCGCACGCCCTCCAGGACCTCGTTCCTCCCCGGTTCACTGCCACTCATCGAGACGCTCCCGTCTTCCCTACTCCGGCCCTTGCAGGAGACCATGTCGGCGGATCGGCACGGGCACGGGCGTCCCGGCCAGCGGGACCTCCCGGCCCTGACGGTGACCTGCGACCTAACGTTCGAACCACGCGTCCACCGCCGAAGGGATGATTCACGTGACCGCAACCGAGTCGGACGCCGTCCGCGCCATCGAGGCGGCGGCGATCTCCCGCCGCTTCGCCCGGGGATGGCACTGCCTCGGGCTGGCCGAGAAGTTCAGGGACGGCAAGCCCCACACGGTCAACGCGTTCGGGCAGAAGCTCGTGGTCTTCACCGGCGAGGACGGCCGGACCAACGTCCTGGACGGCTACTGCCGGCACATGGGCGGCGACCTGTCCGACGGCACCGTCAAGGGCAACGAGATCGCGTGCCCGTTCCACGACTGGCGCTGGGGCGGCGACGGCCGCTGCAAGAAGATCCCGTACTCCCGCCGCGTCCCGCTGCGCGCGCGGACGGCCTCCTGGCCGACGATGGAGCAGGACAAGCTGCTGTTCGTCTGGAACGACCCCGAGGGGAGCAGGCCCCCGGCGGACGTGACGATCCCGGTGATCGAGGGCGCGACCCGCGACGACTGGACCGACTGGCGCTGGACGGAGACGGTCGTCAACACCAACTGCCGCGAGATCATCGACAACGTCGTCGACATGGCGCACTTCTTCTACATCCACAAGTCGTTCCCGACGTACTTCAAGAACGTCTTCGAGGGCCAGGTCGCCACCCAGGTCATGAAGGGCCGGACCCGCGACGACGCCCGCCGCCAGACCACCGGGGGCGGGCCGCGGATGCTCGGCAACACGTCCGTCGCGTCCTACCACGGCCCCTCCTTCATGATCGACGAGCTGACGTACCACTACGAGGGCTACGACCTGCACTCCGTCCTGATCAACTGCCACTATCCGATCGACGAGAACTCCTTCTCGCTGCACTCGGGCATCATCGTCCAGCACAGCGACGCGCTGCCGCCCGAGGCGGCGGAGGCGACCGCGCAGAAGCTCTCGGACTTCATTCTGACCGGTTTCGAGCAGGACATCGCGATCTGGCGCCGCAAGGCCCGCATCGACAACCCGCTGCTGTGCGAGGAGGACGGGCCCGTCTACCAGCTGCGCCGCTGGTACGAGCAGTTCTACGTGGACGTCGCCGACATCAAGCCGGAGATGACCGACAGGTTCGAGTTCGAGATCGACACCACCCGCCCGGTCGAGTCGTGGGAGAAGGAGGTCGAGGAGAACCTCGCACGCCGCGAGGCGGCCTCGACATGACCCCGGACGACCGCCTCCTGGACGCCCCGCTGGTGCCCGTCTCCTGCCGCCGCTGCGCCGCCGAGGTTTTGGTGCGCAAGTCGAGCTGGGAGCAGACGAGCATCCAGTGGAACGCAGCCGCCCGCGCCGCCTGCATCAACCTCGACGACCCCCGCGACACCTGCCCGGCCCTCCGCTCGGCGATCCAGGAGGCGGCGCTGACGGGAGCGGTCACGGTCGTCGACCCGGAGAAGGACGCATGATCGACACTCACGGCCCGTGGGCCGTCATCGCCGGCGGCTCGGAAGGCGTCGGTGCGGCGTTCGCGCACCGCCTCGCCGACGAGGGCCTGAACCTCGTCCTCATCGCCCGCAAGCCCGGCCCCCTGGCGGAGACCGCCGAGGCCGTCCGGGCAAAGGGCGTGGAGGTGCGCACCCTCGAACTGGACCTCGTCTCCCCCGACCCGCTGAAGAAGGTCCGCGAGGTCACCGACGACCTGGACGTGGGCCTGCTCATCTACAACGCGGGCGCGAACAGCTACGGCCACGAGTTCGTCACCGGCGACCTGGACCGCTTCCAGGACGTCATCGACCTCAACATCACCGCGCAGCTCGCCTTCACGCACCACTTCGGCGCGCTGATGAAGACCCGAGGCCGCGGCGGCATCCTCCTGGTCGGCTCCCTCGCCGGCTACATGGGCCAGCCGCAGATCAGCGTCTACTCCGCTGTGAAGGCGTTCGGCCGCATCTTCGCCGAGGGCCTCTGGCTCGAAATGCGCGAACACGGGGTGGACGTGCTGGAACTCGTCCTGGGCGTGACCCGCACCCCCGCAATGGAACGCGCGGGCCTGAACATGGACGCCCCGGGCCTGAACGTCGCCGAACCCGACGACATAGCCCGCGAGGGCCTCGAACACCTCAAGGACGGCCCGGTCTGGGTGGCAGGCGGCAACTACGAGATGGCCCAAAAACGCACAGCCTTCCCCCGCGACCGCCTCGTCGCCGGCACCCACAAAGCCATGCGACGCCTCCTCCCGGAACCCAGTTGACCTCAAGTAAGATCGCCTGCCCCGCCCTCCGCTCCGCCATCCAGGAGGCGACCCTCACCGGCGCCCTGACCGCCCGAGGGGGCGTGGGCTACGACGAAGGGGCGGCGGGTCGCGAACCGTTGCCCCTGCCCGTTCCCGGCCACGGCGTCCGGCGGGCGGGCTGAGGCGCGGAACCTCAGCAGCGTCCGGCCGCGGCCGTCCCGCGACCGCCGCCGGCCCGTCACCACGCGGCCGCGGCCTTCGCCGACTTCGGCGAGCACCCTCCTGGCCTGTGCGCGCCCCCGGAGGTTGAAGAAGAGGACCACCCCCACCACGGGCACGGTGGTCGCCCACAGGATCGCCCCGGGGATCAAGGTGTGCCGCGACCGGTCGAGGCCGCCGGCGTACGGGCCGATCGGCCCGACCCGCACCGGCACCTCCCGCCCGATGTCGGCTCGGCCGACCCCGGACACATGACCGGAGCCCCGGCTGCCGTCGGCGAACCGCCATTCGCCCCGGCAGTCCAGGAACTCGGTATCGCGCATCGGCTTCCGCTGCTCGCACACCTCGGCGGTGGCCACGGGCCGCTCCCCCCACACGACCGTCCCCACACGACCGTGTAAATGACCACACCGGGGAGGACGAGCATGAAGAAGGCCATCAGCAGCACACCGAGAACGAACGAGGCCGGAGCGGTGGCGGCCTCGATGTAACTCTTGGGCCCCGCCCACCGGTCCGGCTCTGCCGCAGCGGTCATTCCGCCTCTCTCATTTTGCCGGGGGGTGTGCCGCGCCCGGTCGGGAATCGTCACCGGCCCATCTTGCGGCGGAGGTCGTCCGCATGGCCCGGGGGTCGATCTCCAGCTCGACGATCTTCGCCTCCGCGGTGAGCCCGAGGCGGACCCTGCCGTCGCAGGACTCGGCCCGGCCGACCAGTTCCTTCAGGCGCTCCTGGAGCTCGGTCGCCTTCTGCATCTCCTTGGCGGCCTCCTCCGCCAGGACATCGAGTTCCGTTTCGGAGAAGCCGTGGGACTCGGTCACGATCAATCATCCTTCAGCAAAGTCAATGCGAGATTCTCGAATCTAGCGTCGGCTCCGTCCGCACGTCCCGGCCTTTAGCCGGGGGCAACTCCACCCATTGACAGATGTCATTGAGATAAGCAAGAACTCCCAGTTCAGCGCGTAGATATCGAATTTCGCGCAGAGATGGCGGCCTTGACCTCAACTTTGGTCGAGGTCTTAGCGTGCTCACTGAGCTGCTGACGGAAGGGGACTGCTGTGCGGGTTGCGGGATTCGATGAGCCGGGCGGGCCGGAGGTGCTGCGGGTACTGGACGTGCCGACGCCCGAGCCCGGCCCCGGCGAGGTCCGGGTACGCGTGCGGGCGGCCGGGGTGCAGCCGTTCGACCTGGCCGTCCGGGAGGGCTGGTCCCCGCCCGGGACGCCGGAGGGGTTTCCCCGCGTCCCGGGCAACGAGTTCGCGGGGACCGTGGACGCGGCCGGGGAGGGCGTCGGCACGGTCCGGCCTGGAGACGAGGTGCTCGGCTTCTGCCGCCTCAACGGCTACGCGGAGTACGTCGTCGTCCCGGCCGAAGCGGTCGCGGCCAAGCCCCCGAACATGCCGTGGGAGGTGGCGGGCGGCTTCCCCGCCGCCGTGATGACCCCGCACATCGCCCTGGAGGAGATGGCCGTGGGAGAGGGCGACACCCTTCTCGTCCACGCCGCCGCGGGCGCGGTCGGGACTGTCGCCGTCCAGTTGGCCCGCGTCGCCGGAGCCACGGTCATCGGGACGGCGAGCCCGGGGAACCATGAGTACCTGCGCTCGCTCGGCGCGACGCCGGTCGTCTACGGGGACGGGCTGGAGGAGCGGGTCCGGGCGCTCGCACCGGACGGCGCGGACGCGGCGCTCGACGGCGCCGGCGGCGAGGCCCTGACCGCGTCGCTCGACCTGGTGAAGGACAGGGGCCGCATCGTCACGCTCGTCGAGCACGGCCGCGCGGCCGAACTGGGCGTCCGGACGACCCCGCCCGAGAAGCGGTCCGCGTCCCGGATCGCCGAGGCCGCACGCCTCTACGGGGAAGGACGCCTACGCATCCACGTGCGGGCGGTGTTCCCCCTCGAACGCGCGGCCGACGCCCACCGCGAGGTCGCCACCGGCCACGGCCGCGGCAAGGCCGTCCTGCTGACCTAGCCGCCCTCAGACGAGCCGCGCGCAGAGCTTGCCGCCGCGGTACTCCCAGTCGACGGATCTGGGGGCGGACGGGCAGGCGCCACCGGTGAGCGCGGTGACCCGGAGGATGTGGTCGTAGGACCCGGGGAGGGGCCGCTTTCCGCACGGCCACGAGGTCATCAGGTCTCCGTTGCTGATGGAGACGGTGTTCTCCTCCGCCCCGTCCGTGGCGAGGAAGCATTCGCCCACGCGGAGCTGCCGCGTGACGCAGAGCGCGATCTCGTCGGGCTCCTCGCCGTAGGACCACCACAGTTCGCCGTCGATCTCACCGTCTCCGTCGGCGCAGTCGGAGGAGTCGTCGGCCACCTTCGTCACCCGGACGTAGGCGTCCGGGCGGCCGCAGGAGACCGCTCTCGGCTTGGCCTTGCTCCACTCGTCGGAGTCCTCCGGGGATCTGTGCGCGTTGAGGCAGTCGCCCTTCGAGATCTTCTCGAACGCCTTCCGCGTGGGGTCGGGACTAGGGCGTTCGGAGGCGGCGTCGCTGACGGACGTGCTGGGCACGGGCGTCGGCGGGGCGGCGGAGGTCGCGGGGGCGGTCACCTCCGGAGTGGCGCCTTCGGCCGTCTTCTCCCCGTCGTTCGTGAGGGTCCAGACGGCGGACGCGGCGAGCAGGACGCCCACCACCGCCGCCGCGCCCGCGACCGGCCGCCGTCGCGGGCGCCGCCGCTCCTGCCCCGCGCTGCCCGGCGGGGGCAGCAGTACCTCGGTCTCCGCGACCCGTGTGGCGATCATCGTGCTGACGGGCGGCGGGAGGGGGGCCTCCCCGCCCTGGAGGAGCGCGGAGCAGCGGTCGAGGACCTCGGCGACGCCCGGCCGGTCGTCCGGGTCCTTCTCCAGGCCGGCCGCGAGCAGCGGGAGCAGCTCCTCCGGAACGCCGGTCAGGTCGGGGGCCTCGTTGACGACGCGGTAGCCGAGCGCTTCGAGCGGGCCGTCCCCGAACGGGCGCCGCCCGGTGGCGGCGAACGCCAGCACGGCGGCCAGGCAGAACACGTCGCTGGCCGGGCCGACCTCGCGGCCCCGGAGCTGCTCGGGCGACATGAAGCCGGGGGTGCCGACGACGCTGGTGGTCTGCGACGTGGCGTCCAGCGCGCGGGCGATGCCGAAGTCGATGATGCGGGGCCCGTCCTGGGCGAGCAGCACGTTGCCGGGCTTGAGGTCCCGGTGGACGACGCCGCGGGCGTGGACGGCCATCAGCCCCTCGGCCAGACCCGCCCCGAGCCCCGCCACGGCCTCTGCCGGGAACGCTCCATGCTCGGCGACGGCCTCGTGCAGCGAGGGACCGGCGACGTACTCCGTCACGAGCCACGGCGGCTCGGCGGCGGTGTCGGCGTCCACCACGTGCACGGTGTGGATGCCGCCCACCCGCCGCGCCGCCGCGACCTCCTGCTCGAACCGCCGCCGGAACTGGGGATCCTCGGCCAGCTGCGGGTGGATCACCTTGACCGCGACGGGCCGCCCGCCTTTCGAGCGCCCCAGGTAGACCCGCCCCATTCCCCCGGCCCCCAGCCGGGCGAGCAGCCGGTACCCGCCGATGCGTTTCGGGTCGTCCGCCTGGAGCGGCTTCAGTTTCACGTTGGACACCCGCACCTCCCGCCGATGATCGCGACTGAACTTTTCCACACGAGCGGGACGAATGTCCGGACGCCACGGCGATCATTCGGCTCAGGCGCACGAAGCGCCACCGGCGGACGAAGGACGCCTGGACTCCTCGGCGGCCGCCCGGCGCCCGAGCTCCAGCAGCGGGGACATCGCCATCCTTCCGCCCGATCGGGTGCCGGGTAACGCGACCAGTTCCGGTCTCCCGCAGAACCATTCTCCGCGCTAACGAAAGGTAAGCGGACGGTATCTTTTTTCCATGGCCAATCATCGGGGTGGAGTGCGGAGGAGGGTATCGCACGGACCGTCCCCTTCCAGGCGGAATCGCATGCTGATCTGGGTGGGAGGGGTCACGACGACCATCCTGGTGACCGCTTTGTCAGCATGGGCGACAAAGGCACCCGAATTCGTCTTCGGCACACCGAAAAAGGCGGGGATCGGCGTTCATGTGTCATGGCCGACCAATGCCGGCTGCGATGTGCAGAGCGCGGTGGCGATGCCCGCGGGCGGCAGGCCCCTGGACTCGCTGCAGTTCACGTTCGAGCAGGACCCTCGCACCACCGCCGCCAAGGCGGGCGCCGCGTCCTGGGAGAACGGGACGCTCCAGCTGACCCTCACCAACCGGGCCGCCGACCCGCTCCACGTCGAGTCCGTCCAGCCCCGCGTGGTGCGGACGGAGCCCCGGCCCCGGCTCGACTGGGTCCTGGAGAAGCCGAAGGGGTGCGGGGGCGGCGAAGCGCAGCGCAGCCTCAAGTACGACCTCGACCGCGACCGGCTGCTGATCCGCGAGGGCGAGGAGGAGTCGCCGTACGGGTCCGGCGGCGACTCGTCCCTGTCCGGCCTCACGGTCACCCGCGACAAGCCCGCGTATCTGAGGTTCGCGGTCCGCAGTTGCCGGGCCTACTACGAGTGGGTCGTCGACATCACCTACACGATCGGCAACGAGCGGCTGTCCCACCGGGTCGACGGCCTCCGGTCGGCGGGAGGCGTCGCGGGCGTCCCCGTCTACACGATGACCGCCAACCCGGACGGGACGCGGAAGACGGAGCCCTCCGGCAGGGTCACGTCCGCCCGATGCGCGAGCAAGGGGTAACGCATGGCGAAGCGCAGGCCGCTGGCCGCCGCCGTGGTGCTGGTCCTGCTCGCCGGGGCCGGATGCGGCGCCTGGCTCCGGTGGCGCTCCGGCGACACGGCCGAGGCCCTGGACGCCTGGACCTATGTCCCGGCGGCCGAACTGTCCGTCCAGGGGGCGAAGCCGAATCTCGTGCTCCTCAGCAGCGACGGCGAGCGGTTCGTCGCCGTGGGCCGGGCCAGTCCGCCGGGCGGCGGGTCGGTCATCGCCTCCTGGACCTCCACGGACGGGCGGTCCTGGCGGGAGGGGAACCTCGGCGCGGTGGCGCGCACGAGCGGCGGGGCCATGGTGACGGGCCTGGCCCGGGTCAAGGGCGGGTTCGTCGCGGTCGGCGCCCGCCTCAGCTCCGGGGCGGCGCAGACCTTCCTCGGCAGCGCCGCCTGGACGTCCGCCGACGGGGTCATGTGGAAGGCCGTCGCCACTCCCCCCGGCGACCCGTTCACGACGTTCAGCCGGCCGACCCTGATGAGCGACGGCGTCCACGCCTACTCGCGGATGGGCACGTCCACCTGGTGGAGGCTCGGCCCGGACGGCGCATGGCGGCCCTTCACCTCGCCCGGAACCCGGGACTGCCAGCAGACGTACCGGGAGCAGGCGACGCGTCCGGGGCTGTTCCTCTACGGGTACTGCGGCAACCCGCCGCGGGCGGCGCTGTTCGCCCTCGACTCGGCGGGGCGCGTCCATGACCGCTCGCAGGCGCTCGGCGACCGCATCAGCGTCGTGGAGACGGCCGGAGCGCGCGGCGGCACGATGATCGCCGCGGGCTACCGGCAGCTGCCGCCGGACGATCCCGCGGCGCAGGCGGCCGGGCCGCCCCCCGACGGCCCCGACGACCAGGGCCCGCCGTTCGGCGCGGCGTACGCGCGGTCGGCCGACGGCGGCGCCACCTGGTCGCCCGCGCGGACCATGCCCGGCACGGGCCCGACCGACCATCCGCAGGTCGGACGGTTCACCGCCCTCGGTTCGGCGTTCCTGATGTCGGGGCTGGTGGAGCGGGAGGGCACCGCCGTGCCCGTGCTGTGGACCTCGCGGGACGACGGCGAGACCTGGCGCCTGCACCGGCTGCCGGGCTTCGCCGAGGACGGCTCCCTGGGCGACCCCGCCGAGGCGGGCGGCCGCGTCGTGATCCCGGCCCTCGTCGGCATAGACCCGCTCGTGACGGCGGGCGTCTTCATCAACTCCACCGACGACTGACGCCGTCTCCTCGCAGAACGCCAAGGCACAGGCACAGGCACAGGCACAGGCACAGGCACAGGCACCCGTGATCAAACCGCTTCGCCGGCGAATAAGACAGTCCACGCGGCCGGAGGCGGATTTCGTCGGCGATGCCACGGCGACGCAGGTGGGCGTAGATCGCGCAGGCGGATTACCCCTTATCGTGGGCACCCTATCCAGCGGGTTCTCGGGAACGGGCCCACTCAGGACGGGGACGGCGGGACCGTCCTCGCGGCCGGGCTTGGGGTCGAAGCCGGGGCGGGTCGTTTGCCGGGCCCTCCCACGGGTCTGTCGCCGGTGGCGGTGTGGTCGGGCCGTTCGCGGGTTGGATGCGGTAGGTGTAGCGGCCGTCCGGGCCCCGGGTGATGTGGACGCTGTCGGGGTGGGCGGCTTTGTAGCGGTTGTGGAAGGCGCAGGTGAGGGTGAGGTTGTCGATGTCGGTGGGTCCGTCGTGCAGGGCCCAGCCGGTGACGTGGTCGACTTCGCACAGGGTGCCGGGGACCTCGCACCCCTGCACCGCGCAGGTGGGGTTGAGGACTTCGAGGACGTGGCGCTGGGCCGGGGTGGCGAGCCGGACGCTGCGTCCCAGGTACAGCGGCAGGTGACCGCGCCCCAGCAGGAGTGGAGTGATGGCGGCGTTGAGGGCGATGCGGCGGGCTTGTTCGGCGGGGATGGGGGTGCCGTCGGGGAGCCGGGCGGGGGTGGTGCCGCCGGTGAGGGTGTCCAGGTCGCAGATGACGGTGACCTTGGTGGCCCGGTGGCCTGCCGAGAGGACGCCGGTGAGGGCGGCGGCGGTGCGCTGGGGCAGGGTGCGGGCGTCGTCGGCGCCGGTGGGTTTGGCGAGCGGGGCCAGGACGCCGTCGAAGATGGCGGCATCTTCGGTGTTCAGCCAGCCTTTGATGTAGCGGCCGCCGTCCAGGGAGCGGGTGGACTCGATCCAGGAGGTCTCGTAGCCGCGGCGGGTGTCGGGATCAGGGCTCTCCGTCCCGTCGCGCTCGGCGATCAGGTCGGTGATCCGGTGACCGAACGCGGCGACCTTGCCCGCCGAGAAGCCCTGCCCGACCAAGTCCAGTAGGACGGTTTCGGCGGCGGCGCAGTCCTGGTCGTCCAAGTGGGTGACGGCGGCGGCGATCGTGGCCGCGTATCCGTACGACAGGTCACCGCGAGCGAGCCGTCCGGTCGCCTCGGGGAGCCGGTGCCGCTGGCGGGCCAGCGCGACGCGCTCTTTGGCGCGGGCTTCGCGCATCCCCAGGCCGGAGCGCAACCAGCTGCGGACAGACGGGTAGCCCCACCGGCGCGCCTCCCCGGACGCGTCCACCCGCGCCACCATCCCGGCCAGGGCGCTTTCGTGCAGGTCGGTCACGCGCGCGAGGGTTTCGGCGTCCCGCATGCAGAGGCTCGCGGATTCGGTCGGTTCGCGGCGGGCGAGTTCGGCCGCGATGGCAGCCGCCATGACCACCAACTCACTGGTGGACATCGACGCCACTTCGACACCCGAACTCGAACACATGACTCAATGTTATCGAACAATCACCCGATGCAGCAGTGTCCAGAGGTGAGAATTCTAAGACCTCAAGGAAAGTCCGAGTCCCGGAAATGAAGTACCGATCAGAATTGATCAACCAGGGAACATTTCACGGGTCAGCAGCACCCACAAGACGTCCAGCCGCAGCGCGGCCGCATGGGCACGCACCCACGTCGGCCACCGGCCACCGTCAGCCGAACCACGCCAGGCGACGGCCGGGGGACGCAGCGGCGACGAGCCGCACCGATCCGCACACCAGCACCGGGGGCAGGGCAACACCGACAGACCCCGCACCAACCTGAACGAGACCACCCCACCAGGAACCAGCGACCTCAGCCGAAGTGACCTGAGCCCACGACAACCCGCACGTCCGCACCAACCAGCCAGGGGCCACCTCAGCCGGGCACCCACCGCAACCACACCATTCCGATAAAAGACCAGCGCAACATAAGGGACCACGGAACCACCGCTGCTCTACGACCGGCTCAAGCCACGACGAAGCCGAAGCAAGCCACCCGAAACACCAAAACCCACCGAAACAGGAACCACGGAACGGCGCTGCGACACGCGTTTCCCGCTCAGCAGATGGTGCGCGGCCGTCCACGAGCTCACCGACAAGGACGCGACCTGGAGCCGGGCGCTGGTCGCGCTCGGCCGCTGGGGCGCACGGACGATGGACGAGCCGCGTCCACTTCTGACCTCGGCGACCCGGCAGGGTCGTCTTGCAATCGGCGAGGGCGTGGAGAGACTGGATGTGTGATCAAAACGCTTCGCCCGAAGGACTACAACGAGGCGCTCCACATCGGGCACTTCTTCCGCAAGGACGTCCCGGTCCTCATGGACCTCACCCAACTGACCGATGAGGCGGCCCGGCAGATGGTGGACTTCTGCGCCGGCCTGATCTGCGGCCGAGGCGGCGACATGGAACGCCTGGACCGAAGGATCTTCCTCCTCCAGCCCCCGGCCACCCCCCGCATAGCCCCCGCCCACATCCCCGACCTAGCCCACCTCACCGATTGACCCGCCCCGAGATCCTCTACTTCGCGGACGCCCCCGACTTCGACCTGGAACTGATCGACCACCGAACCCTCGACGGCCGCATCCAGGAACTCGCCTACCGCCCCACCTTGCACCCCTGAACGGGTCCACCCGCACTCAGTTCAAGAGCGTCGCCCAGTCGTCGGTACGGCGGTGACGCCCGAGCCCGACGGCGTCGAACTCGTCGAAGTGATCGCCTTTGGCGACCCCGAGCCGCCGGAGCGCCTGGGAGATCGGGCTGCCGACGGCCGCGAACGATTCCCGCTCGCCCAGGCGCAGGGGGCCGAGGACCGCCTTACCCGCGTCCCAGACCTGCGCGGCCTGCGTCCCCGTCCCGCCGAAGTAGTCGGCCTCGACGTAGGCCACCGGTCCGCTCACCGAACATTCGGCCAGGGCGCGCCCGAAACCTGCGGGCGCCTTCCAGAACCCATCGAGCCCGGGCGCCCCGGCAACCGTGACCGCATCGAACAGAACGTCGGTCATGGGCAGGAGCGAAAGATCCTGGCCGAGGGGAACGACGCGCGCCTCGGAAACATCCGCAGCCAGCACCCGAAGCACGAGTTCGCCGCCGATGACCGCCTCAAGGCAATACATGCGCCCATTCTCCGCGAGCCCAGCCGGACCACCTGCCGCAGCACCCGGCCTAGAGGTCGTAACGACCAGCCTGCACCTCAGCGACGAAAGCGGTCCACGCCTCACGAGTGACAACCAGGTGGCCTGTATCAGGAACCTTGCCATCCCTCACGCCAACACCCGCCCGCAGGTCAGCGACCTCGACGCAGTTACCGCTGCCGCTCCGGTCACTTTTGCGCCACTGGGCACCTGGTGAGACATGCCGCAAGGTCATTTGCTCCTCATCCCGGCCGGAGGTCTTCCGCGACTGCAGCAATCAGCGAGGCGGACGCGCTCGGACTGAGCGCTACTGCACGGAGATGCGTACTCACCACGTTATACCGGGCGAGATCGGTCTCTTCCTCCAGGAAAATTTCCCCTGCCTGACTTTCGAGGTACACGACGTCGGGCCCGACATCCTCGGCGAAGTTCATGACCACGAAGGAGCCGGGCATACCCGGGTGGCTGCCCACGTCGAACGGGATCACCTGAAGATGGACGTTCGAGCACGCTGCCGCCTCCTGCAGGTGATCGAGCTGCTCCCGCATGACTTCCCGACCACCCACAACGCGACGAACTGCGGCTTCGTCCACGATGGCCCACAGTTTCAAGGGCATGTCCCTCGCGAGGGCCGCTTGCCTCTGCATCCTCGCTCCAACTCTGCTTTCGATCTCCTCATTGGACGACTCTGGGAAGGCACCGGTGATGGCGGCTCGTGCGTAGCCATGCACACGCTTAGTAATGCATCCTTTGCAGAGCGTGCCGCAGGACGTCGGTCGACCGCAGGCATTCAGCAAGGAAACGGAGCGGCCCCGGGGCGGTGCTAGCACCACCGGCCCGGGGGCCTTGACCCGACTGGAAAGGAGTCGGATCCATGTCGAACCTATCCAAGTGCTCGCCTTCTGGTGGGCACATGGAGTGGAGGCCGGTACCGGCGGCGACGGCTCACCGGCTGGAGTTGCTGGTCAGGCTGATGGTGAGCCTGCGGAGCCTCGGGCGGGGGTCCGTGTTGTATCTGGACGGGCGGGCCGAGCCGGTGTTGTCGGTGCCGGTGGTGTCGCGGCGGCGGTCGTTGGCCGTCCTCGTCGTCCAGGCCGGGCGCGGGTGGTCCTATCTGTGGGACGCCGCTCATCGAACGCCGGCCGCGGCGGAGCGGGTCGCGGCGGAGCTGATCGCCGGGGTGACGCGGTGATCGTCTGGGAAGGGGGACGCACCGAGCGCATGTGCTCGTCCGGTGTCCTCGACGTCAGGGAGGTTCGCGCGCGGGTCCGGAAGGCGCTGTGCGGGTGCGCGGGCGGCTTCGATTTGGACGACGTCGGCCTGATGGTCTGCGAGATCGCTACCAACGCCGTCCGGCACAGCGCCAGTGGCAGGCCCGGTGGTGGAGTGTGCGTCACCGTGCTCGTGTCGGCGGGGCGGCTGCGGGTGGAGATCCAGGACGACGGCGGGTCACGGGGCCATCCGATGATCCCCGCGGAGGGCTCGGCATGGGACGAGTGCGGGCGCGGGCTGCTCATGGTGCGGGAACTGGCCGGACGCTGGGGCACCCTGCGCGGCGAGGACGGGCGCCACACCGTGTGGTTCGAGGTCGTCCGATGATCGCCGTGCGCTCGCTGCGCGCTGTGTGGGCGGGTCGCCGGAATCGTGAGCCGGGCCGTCCTGCCGAGCGGGCCGAGTACCCGGAGGCGGTGTTCCTCTTCGCCGCCGTCGAGGCGGAGGCGCGCAGGGCGTTCGACATGTTCCCCGGCGAGGCGCGGGCATGGCGGCGGCTCGCGGAGATGGAGGCGGCGCGATCGCGGGTCTGGCGGCGGCGCGGCCGGATGTGGGACGCGGGGGTGTGCGCCGGGCGGGCCGAGGCGTATCGGGCGGCGGCCGTTCAGCTCGAAGACGTGCTGATCGAGTCGCTCGGGCTGTGGGACGAGTACGAGCGCCAGGCCCGCTGAGAAGCCGTCGGCATGCCTGGGCGTGTACCCGTCCGCATCCCCGGTCACCGCTGGCTATCGGGCCGCCACCTGGGGCCGGCCGGTCTGGGAGGTGGGGAGGTGGTTCTGCTCGCGGGTGAATGGGAGCAGCGCGAGCCAGATCAGGACCGCGCCTGCCGGGAGCAGGTCCAGGTTGAGCATGATGGACGCGAACGCGAGGACGGTCAGGGCGGGGCTCAGTGCGGCCGCCGCGGTGCGTCCCGGGGTGGCGACCGCGACCTGGACGAGCAGCGCGACCAGGCCGAGCATGAACAAGGCCGGGCCGATCTCGTAGATCGCCTGGGGCAGCACGGCGGGGACGTCGGCGTACCGGTCGGCGAGGACGCTCTTCTCGGCGTTGTCGGCGGCCCGCAGGCCGACGACGATGTCGACGACCGCTACGCGGATGAACGTCGCCAGGCCGAAAGCGGCAGTCGCGGTCAGCACGCCCGCCGCGATCCGGTGTGCGGTGCCGCCCGGTATGGCGCGGAGGCGCCGGTAAAGGCCCGCGATCACCCCGCCGTACAGCAGGAGGGAGCCTAGGAAGATGAGATGCCCCACCGTCCAGGCGGGTCCGGGCCCGTGCTCCCCGTCACGGCCGTCGATGAGCCGGACGACACCGTAGGCGAGCATGAGGGCGGGGGCGAGATGGAAGGCGATCCTGGTCATGTGCGGTTCTCCCGGGGGTCGAGTCCTGCGTTCTGCACGGTCTCGATCCTGCGGGGACGGCGGCCCGGGGCGGATCGCCGGCGCGAGGGGTCTTCGGGCATCGGTCGCGCGAGGGAGGACCGGGGCTCCGCTCCCCCGTCAGGAGGGTTCGATCAGCCGGGTCTCGTACGCGGCGATCACGGCCTGGACGCGGTCGCGGATGCCGAGCTTCGCCAGGACGTTGCTCACGTGGGTCTTCACGGTGTGCTCGCTGACGACCATGGCGGCGGCGATCTCGGCGTTCGACAGTCCGCGGCCGAGCAGGCGCAGGGTCTCGCGTTCCCGTCCCGTCAGGACCGACAGGCGCTCGGAGGCGGTCGTGCCGCCGCGCGGGCGGTTGCGGGTGATGTCGGAGATGAGCCGGCGGGTGATCGCGGGCGCGAGCAGCGACTCCCCGGCCGACACCACCCGGACCGCGTGCACGAGGTCGTCGCGGCGGACGTCCTTGAGCAGGAACCCGCTGGCCCCGGCGTAGAGCGCGTCGTAGACGTAGTCGTCCTGGTCGAACGTGGTGAGCATGATGGCGCGGGTCCGGCTCCGGGCGCACACGGCCTTCGCGGCCTCGATGCCGTCCAGGCCCGGCATGCGGATGTCGAGCAGCACGACGTCGGGGTCGTGTTCGTCCACGGCGGCGATCGCGGCGGCGCCGTCGCCCGCCTCGGCCACCACCTCGATGTCGGGCTGCGCGTCCAGGATCATCGCGAAGCCGCTGCGGACGAGTTCCTGGTCGTCGGCGAGCACCACCCCGATCACGCGGTCACCGCCACCGGGCAGGGAAGGCGGGCGAAGACCCGGAAGCCGCCGCCCTGGAGGGGGCCGGCCTCCGCCGTGCCGCCGCAGGCCGCGGCGCGTTCCCGGATGCCGATGAGCCCGTCGCCGCCCCGCCGCCAGCCCGGGTCCCCGTCGTTGCCCTGCCCGTCGTTGCCCTGCCCGTCGTTGCCCTGCCCGTCGTGGCCCTGCCCGTCGTGGCCCTGCCCGTCGTCGGTCACCGTGATCTCCAGTCCGTGGTCGGTCCAGCGGAGCCGGACCTCGGCCGCCCGCGCGCCGGCGTGCTTGACCGTGTTGGTGAGCGCCTCCTGCACGATGCGGTACGCCGCCAGGTCCGCGTCCGGGTAGAGGTCGCGGGCGACGCCTTCGACCGTGAGCCGCACGTCGACCCGCGTGCCGTTGACGTGCTCGACGAGACCGGGCAGCGCGGCGATGGTCGGCTGGGGCGCGCGTACGCCGTGGTCCTGGTCCTCCTTGAGGACGCCCAGCATGCGGCGGAGTTGGGCCAGTGCGTCCCGGCCCGCGCCGGCGATCGCGTCGAAGGCCTGCTCGGCCCGGTCGGGATCGGTGCGGACCACCACCGGGCCGGCCTCGGCCTGCACCACCATGATGCTGACGGCATGCGCGAGGACGTCGTGCATGTCGCGGGCGATGCGGGCCCGTTCCTCCGCCGCCGCCCGCGCCGCCTCGGCCTCGCGTTCGCGTTCGAGCTGCGCGGAGCGCGCCACGAGCGCGTCCGACCGCTCCCGCGCGGTCCGCGCCAGCGTGCCGAGCAGGAACGCCGTCATGGGCAGCAGCAGCGTGAACATGAACTCGCCCGCGTCGTTGCCCTTGATGAGCAGCGCGCCGGGCGGGGTCGACGCCACGAGCGCGCCGATGAAGCCCCACCGCTGCCAGCGATGCCGCCCCAGGTCGGCGAGGGTGTAGACGGCCACCAGCGCGCCGTACTGCAGCATCTGGCCCGGCCGGTGATGCAGCGAGACCGCCATGGCGAAGCACGCGACGACCAGCGCGACCGCGAACGGCGCCCGCCGCCGCCACATCAGCGGCACGACCGTGCCGAGATTGAACACCACACCCAGGGGCGTCACCACCGGCGCGGTGGCGAGCGGCACGAACACCGGGACGGCGACCGCTGCGGCGACCAGCACGTCCACGAGACGACTGTCCTCCGCACAGGGACGGAGCCGTGTGAATGGGCCAAAGCCGCGGAACCGATCGGACATCCCCTCAGTATCCCGACGGAGGGGGCATCCTCACCTCAGTCACGAGAGGGATCTCAGAGGTGTCGGCTCAAGGCGTCCGGAGTTCGTAGGTGCCGTTGCGGTGCTCGTAGAGCGGGTCTGTGGTGTCGCGGGCTTCGGCGCGCAGGGGGCGCTTGAGGACCTTGTTGGTTGGGGTGCGGGGTAGGGCGTCCATTAGGCGGATGTAGCGGGGCGTCCACTTGGTGCCGAGGTCGGGTTGGGCCTTTAGGAAGGTCACGAAGGACGCCGCGTCGAAGGCTTGGTCTGGACTCAGGGTCACGGCGGCCATTATCTGGTCGCCTACGTGCTCGTCTGGGACGGCGTAGACCGCTACGTCTGCGAACTGGTCGTAGCGGGACAGGAGGCGTTCGACGGGGGCTGCCGCTATGTTCTCGCCGTCCACTCTCAGCCAGTCGTCGGTGCGGCCTGCGAAGTACCAGTAGCCGTCTGCGTCGCGGTAGGCGAGGTCGCCTGACCACGTCCAGCCGTTGCGGACGCGTTTCGCCGTCGCCTCGGGGTTGTTGTAGTAGCCCTCGAACTTGGCGGCGCCCATGGTGTCGACTATTTCGCCGATCGCTTCGTCCGCATTGAGGAGCGCGCCGTTCTCGTCGAACTTGGCGGGTGGGCATTCGCGGAGGGTGTCCGGGTCGATGACCAGGGTGCCGGGTTCGGCGACGCCCAGGGAGCCGGGTGGTGTTCCCGGGACGCGGTTCAGGCGGATCTCGCCCTCGCTTGAGCCGTAGGAGTCGATGACGGTGCAGCCGAAGCGGCGGGCGAACTCGTGGATGTCGGGCTCGGCGGCCTCGTTGCCGAACGCGATGCGCAGCGGGTTGTCGGCGTCGTCCGGTTTCTCCGTGGTGGCCAGGATGTAGCTGAGCGGCTTGCCGACGTAGTTGAAGAACGTCACGCCGTGGCGGCGGACGTCCGGGAGGAAGCCCGAGGCCGAGAACTTGCGGCGCAGGACGATGCGGCCGCCCGTCGCGACGGCGGGGGCGATCCCGGCCATCAGGGCGTTCGAGTGGAACATCGGCATGACCACGTAGAACACGTCGTCCCTGGTCAGGGCGCGCCGGTCGCGCTGCTGGACGGCGATCCGGCCCAGCCTGCCCTGGGTGCAGATCACCGCCTTGGGCGCGGACGTCGTGCCGGACGTGAACACGAGGGAGAAGATCGTCTTCGGGTCGACCGGGGCGATCTCGGCGGGGCCGGCCTCGTCCAGCAGGTCCGCATAGGCGGCGGTGCCGACGGTCATGGACGGGAGGTCCGTCAGTCCGTCGAGCGCCTCCGCCCGGGACGGCTCGGTGACCAGGAGGCGGCAGTCCGTGTGGGTGACGTCGCGGGCCAGTTCCGCGCCCCGGCGGGTCGGGTTCAGTTCCACCGCCGGGACGCCGGCTAGGGCGAGGCCGAGCAGCCAGAACAGGTGCTCCGGGCCGTTCTCCAGGAACAGGCCGACGTGCCCGCCGGAGCCGGCGAGGGCGGTGCGGAGGCGGCACTCCGCGACGACCTCCCGCCAGGTCCAGGACGAGTCCTCAAAGCACAGGCCTATACGGTCGTCATCCGCGCGGGCCGCGACCAGCTCGGCGAAGGTGGTCTCGCGTGCCGGGCGGTCGTCGGCCAGCTCCGTCATGGGTTCTGGGCGGCGGCGCGGCCGGCGCGGCGGCCGAAGAACGTGCCGTCGCCGAGGGACGTCCCGCTGATGTAGCCCTCACCGTGGATGCCGGCAGCCGTGCGCCCCGCGGCGTACAGGCCGGGGATCGGCCTCCCGGAGACGTCGCGGACCTCGCCGTCCACCGTGGTGTCCAGGCCGCCGAGGGTGAATCCGCCGGCGCCCGTCCCGGCGCCGTGCCTGCCCGCGCCGAAGAACCCGTCGGCCGGGTCGATCGCCGCGAACGGCCCCTTCAGCGGGCGCAGCCACCTGGGGTCCTTGTGGAAGTAGGGGTCCTCGCCCCGCTCCGCGAACCGGTTGTAGGTCTCGACGGTCGCCTCCAGCGACCCGGGCGGCAGGCCGAGGGACTCCTCCAGCTCCGCGAGCGTCTCCGCCGCGTGCTTCGGGCGCACGCCCCACATGTCCGCCTCGGCGATCTCGTCGTGCCCGGTCTCGTCGATGATCGCCCAGTAGGGGCCGGGCTGGTGCTGGACGGCCCGGTGGCTGTACAGGCCCGGGTAGACGTCCTCGTTGATGAAGCGGCGGCCGAGGCCGTCCACGAGCATGCCCCGGCAGACGACGGCGGGGTTGGCGGTGAGCGCGATCTCCACCGACCCCATGCGGCGGGTCGCGGCGCCGAGCGCGCTCGCCATCCGGATCCCGGACCCGTCGCTGGTGCCGTCGCTGATCTTGTCATGGCCGAGCAGCACCGGGGCGTGGTCGGCGAGCATCTCCTCGTTGTCGACGAACCCGCCGGCGGTGAGGACGACGCCCTTGCGCGCCCGGTAGGCCACCGTCTCGGCGAACCTGCGGGCGACGACCCCGACGACGCGGCCGCCGTCCACGACGAGGTTCGTGGCGTAGGTGTCCTCGTGGGTGACGGCGCCCGCCTCGGCGGCGGCCGCGATCAGCTTCTCCATGAGGATCCCGCCGGCGAACATCGGCGCCTCCGGGCGGTGCCCGCGCGGGACGGGCCGGGCGATCGTGTTGTACGGCCAGGCGTTCTCACCGAGCCACATCAGGCCGTCGTCGGTGTACGGCATCCAGCCCGGCGCGTCGAACAGGCTCTCCTTGAACGGCACGCCGCGCGCGCGGAACCACTCGAAGTGCTCCACGCTCCCGTCGCAGTACAGCCGCAGCTTCTCCGCGTCGGCGTGCGGGCCGAGCGCCGCGAGGAGGAACGCGTACATGTCGTCCGGGCTGTCGTCGAAGCCGCACGCCTTCTGCACCCGCGTGCCGCCGCCGAGGTACAGCTCCCCGCCCGACTGCGCGGACGTCCCGCCGGGGCCGCTCGACCGCTCCAGGACGAGCACGTCCGCGCCCGCGGCCGCGGACTCGTACGCCGCGGCGGCTCCGGCGGCTCCGGCGCCGACCACCAGCACGTCGCACTCGTGGTCGAACGCCGTCTCCGAAGCGCCGACCGGCTCCACCGAGGACGTCGCCATCGGTCTCAGTCCTCCTTCTGCGGGGCGAAGGCGGCCAGCGGCTCGGAGCCCGACCAGTCGTGGCCCCAGTAGCTGTCCTTGGTGATCTCCTCGGCGGTGTAGTACGTCTCGTCCACCAGGAGTCCCTCGCAGCCGTACTCGATGTCCCAGCCGCCGGGGGCCCTGACGTAGAACGACACCATCTTGTCGTTGGTGTGCCGGCCCAGCGTGGAGGAGATCGAGAAGCCCTTCGCGGTGACGGCGTCGAGCGCGATGCCGACCGCGTCCAGCGTGTCGGCCTCCACCATCAGGTGGACGAGGCCCGGGTCGCCGTCGTGCGGCGCGGGGCAGATCGCCAGGCTGTGGTGCCGCTGGTTGACGCCCATGAACCGGATCCGGACCGGGCCGCCGACCTTCATCGCGCCGCGCGGCAGGAAGCCGAGGACCTCGTTGTAGAACGCGGTGGTCTCGGCGAAGTTCGGGGTGGGCAGCACCACGTGGCCCATGCCCATCGGGCCGGTGACGAACTTCTGCGCGAACGCGGTGCGGACGGGGCTGTGGTCGAGGACCGGGCCGAAGAACACCTCGACGGGCGTGCCGCCCGGGTCGGTGAACGCGATGACCTCCTCGGCGTCGCGCTCCGCCGCCTCCTTCGGCTTCAGCGCCGTCACGGCCGTGCCGGACTTCTCGACGGCCTCGCGGACGGCGGCCAGCGCGTACTGGTCCCGCACCTCCCAGCCCACGGCCAGCACCCGGTCGGAGTCGCCCGGCAGCACCCGCAGGCGCGACCGGCGCTCGTCCATGCGCAGGTAGAGGCCGTCGGGGTCGGGGCCGCTGCCCTCGGCGAACCCGAGCCCGTCGAGGGCGAACTCGCGCCAGCGGTCGATGTGCCGGGTCTGGACCTTCACGTAGCCCAATCCTCGGATCTGCGTCACTGTCCTCGATCCCTTCGGTGAAGTCTCGGCGCTTTCCCGGCTGGTCAGATCATGGAGCGCATCGGGCCCTGCGGGGGTTCGATGTCCAGGTCGGTCAGGGCGGACACGTGGTACACCGAGCCCGGGACGTGGATCGCGTGGGCGAGGCCGACGTGCGCGTCCCGCCAGAACCGCTGGATCGGGTTGTCGGTGCGCATCGCGTTCCCGCCCGACCGGACGACGATCTCGTTCATCGCCTGCACCGCCCGCCACGCCGCGCGGACCTGGGTGCGGCGCCCGGCGGCCCGCTCCGCGAACGTCGGCACGTGCCCGGACGCGACCATGTCGTACATGCGCGAGCAGTTGTCGAGCAGCGCCGTCCGGGACGCCTTGATCTCCTCGGCCGCCTCGCTGATCGCGTACAGCACGTACGGGTCGTCCTTGATCTTCGTGCCGGTGATCTGGACGCGGTTCCGCTGGTAGGCCATGTGGTGGTACAGGGCGCCCTCGGCGATGCCGATCACCGCGGCGGAGATGCCGAGCGGGAACACGCAGGAGAACGGCATCAGGTAGGCCGGATTGGTCAGGCCCGCCTCGCGCGGCGCGGAGCCGTCCACGACCTTGGAGTACTCCAGCGTCCGGTAGGTGGGGACGAACGCGTCCTTGACGATGATGTCCTTGCTGCCCGTGCCCTGGAGCCCGGCGACGTTCCAGGAGTCCTCGACGATCTCGTAGTCGGAGCGCGGCAGGATCAGGTGCAGCGACCGCGGCGGCTGCGCCATCTTGCCCTCGTCGTCGCCCAGCATCCCGCCGAGGAAGATCCAGTCGCAGTGGTCGGTGCCGGACGAGAACTGCCAGCGGCCGTTGAAGACGTAGCCGCCGTCCACCGGGCGGGCGATGCCCATCGGCGCGTAGGGGGACGCGATCCACGTGTCGGGGTCCTCGCCCCAGACCTCCTCGCGGACCTTCGGGTCGGCGTAGGCCATCTCCCACGGGTGGACGCCGACGATCCCGGCGATCCAGCCGGTGGAGCCGTCGAGGGCGGCGATGCCGAGCACGGTCTCGGCGAACTCGCGCGGGTGGACCTCCAGGCCGCCGTGCGCCTCCGGCTGCAGCAGCCGGATCACCCCCGCGTCGCGCAGGAGCGTGGCGGCCTTGTCATCGAGCCGGCCGAGCCGCTCGTTCGCGGGGCCGAGCTCGCGGATCTGGTCCGCCCTTTCCATGATCTTGTCGAGCACGCGGTTCGCCATCGCCTGTCTCCCGTGATGTGTCGTCAGCCGTCGTATGTGATCTTCAGCCGGCCGGTGACCGGTCTCGCCTGACAGGCGAGGATGAGGCCGTCGGCGAGATCCTGCTCGTCGAGGACCGTGTTGGCGTCCAGGGTCACCTCGCCCTCCAGGGCAATGCAGGCGCAGGCCGAGCAGTTGCCCTCCCTGCACGAGAACGGGGCGTCGACCCCGGCGCGCAGCAGCGCGTCGAGGAGCTTCTCGGACTTGGGCCACGGCACGGTCTGGGTCTCGCCGTCCATCTCGACCTCGACCTCCGCGGCGTCCTCGCCGTCGGGGGTTTCTGCGGCGGGCTCCGGTTCCTCGAACGGGTCGCCCTCCAGCGAGAAGAACCGCTCGACGTGAACGCGGGCGCCGAGGCCGGTGAGCGTGCCGGTGACCATGTCCATGAAGACCTCGGGCCCGCACACGAACGCCTGCCGGTCCGTGTAGGGCGCGGCGAGCGAGCGGAGCACGGCGGGCGTCGGGAGGCCCTGCACCGTTTCCAGCAGGTGAACGACGGTGAGCCGGTCGGGGTGCCGCTCGGTGAGCTGCTTGAGCTCCTCGGCGAAGATGACCGACCGCTCGTCTCGGTTCGCGTAGAGGAGGGCGATCTTCCCGCTTCCGCCCGCCAGGCACGACTTGAGGATCGACATCACCGGGGTGATGCCGCTGCCGCCCGCGACGAGCAGCAGGTCGTCGTCCAGCGAGGACGGGGTGAACGTGCCCGCCGGCCGCAGCACCTCCAGGACGTCGCCCGCCGTGACGTTGTCGCAGATCCAGTTTGACCCCAGACCGCCGCCGACCCGCTTGACCGTGACCTTGAGCCGGTCGTCGGTGAGCGGCGAGCTGCACAGCGAGTAGCAGCGCGCCGCCCAGCCGTCCCCGGACGGGACCCGGACCGTGAGGAACTGCCCCGGCCGGTAGCCGAACCGGTCCCGGTCGCCCTCCGCGGGTTCGAGGACGAGCGAGTGCGCGTCGGCCGTCTCGTGGACGACCTCCACCACCCGCGCCTTGAGTGCCGTCATGACCCCTCGGCGGCCTTCCCCGCCGTTTCTTCCCCTGCCGTTTCTTCCCCTGCCGTTTCTTCACCGGCCGTTTCTTCACCGGCCGTCTCCGCGGCGGCGTGCCGGGCCGCGATGTAGCCGAACACCATGGACGGGCCGATCGTCGCGCCAGGCCCCGCGTACTCGTTGCCCATCACCGACGCCGACGAGTTGCCCGTCACGTACAGGCCCTCGATGACGGACCCGTCCTCGCGCAGGACGCGGGCGTGCTCGTCGGACACCAGTCCGCCCTTCGTGCCGAGGTCGCCGACCTCCAGCCGGAACGCGTAGTACGGGGCCGTGTCGACGACGTCGAGGTTCGGGTTCTTCAGGTTCGGGTCGCCGTAGTAGCGGTCGTAGGCGGAGTCGCCGCGGCCGAAGTCGGGGTCCTTGCCGTCGCGGGCGTAGCCGTTGAACTTCTCGACGGTGGCGGCGAGGCCGTCCGCCGGGACGCCGATCTGCCCCGCCAGTTCGTCCAGCGTGTCCGCCTTGAACGCGATGCCCGCGTCGTAGAACGCCTTCGGGATCGGCGCGCCCGGCAGGATCTGCGCGAACGGGTAGCGGGCGCGGGCCTTGGCGTCCATCACGAACCACGCCGGGACGTGGCCGCCTTCGAGCTGGTCGTGGACGAAGTTGACGTACGGCGCCGCCTCGTTGGTGAAGCGCGTCCCGTCCGCGGACACGATGACCTGCCGCGGGATGGCGCGCTCGGACACCAGCGGGATCGTCGCGCCCGCCGGGTGCCGGACGGCGGGCATCCACCACGCGTCGTCCATCAGGTCGACCGCCGCGCCGAGGGTCTCGCCCGCGCGGATGCCGTCGCCCGTGTTCTCCCGGGCGCCCATCGCGAAGTCCTCCCGGCCGCCCTCCGGCAGGTACTTGTCGCGCATCTCCTGGTTGTGGTCGAAACCGCCGGTCGCGAGGAGGACGCCCTTCCGGGCCCGGATCCGGAGCGTCGTGCCGTCCCGCCGCGCCGCCACGATCCCGATGACGCGGCCGTCCTCGCCGGTGACGAGCTCGCTCATCGCGGTCTGCAGCCAGAGCGGGACGCCGGCGTCCTTCAGCGCCATCCGCAGCCGCGCGACGAGCGCCCGCCCGCCGGTCGACATGTGCCTGCGGCGGATCAGGTTGGACGACACGCGCCAGGCCGCGACCATGGACGCGCGCCGGCCGGCCCAGGTGCGCTTGGCCATCGCGAGGTCGTGGTAGTCCTTGGCGGTCACCCACAGGCCGAGGGGGCCCTTCATGTTGTTCGGCCGCTGGTACTTCTCGTCCTCGCCGAGCTTGCGGGTGTCGAACGGCTTGGCCTCGATGGACCGGCCGAGCGCGCGGCCGCCTTCGAGCTCGGGGTGGTAGTCGGCGTAGCCCTTCGTCCAGAAGAACTTCATCCACTTGCTCTTGCCGATCAGCTCCATCGCCGCGGGCCCGTTGTCGACGAACGCGTCGAGCCGCGCCGCGGGGACGCGTCCCTCGGTGAGGAGGTCCAGGTAGCGGCGGATCGACTCGCGGCTGTCGTCGTGGCCGCGCGCCTTCAGCGTCGGGTTGTTCGGGATCCAGATGCCGCCGCCGGAGAGCGCGGTGGAGCCGCCGAACCGCTTGCCCTTCTCGATGATCAGCGCGCTCAGCCCCGCGTCGTGCGCGGTCAGCGCGGCGGTCAGGCCCCCGCCGCCGCTTCCGACGACGACGAGATCGAACTCGTGGTCCCAGTCCACTTGGCTCTGTGTTTTCTGCGGGGGGACGACCCCCCGCTCCCCCCGGTTCGCTTCGCTCATTTACTCTCGTCCTTCCTGGTCAGGAAGGCGAGGACGGCGCTCTCCCAGGCGTCCTTCTGCTCGATCATCACCCAGTGCCCGCAGTTCGGGAAGATGGTGACCTGCGCGTCGGGGATCGTCCGCATCGGGACGAGGGCCATGTCGACGGGGCTGACCCGGTCGTCGCGCCCCCAGGTGATCAACGTCCGGGCCTGGAGCTTGTGCAGCATCGCCCAGTACGGCGGCTCGGCGGACTGCGCCATCGCCTTGGCGCGGGCGGCCATCGCCTTCGACCCGTACATGCGGCGGGCGCTCGCGAGGGTGTCGGGGTCGGTCGCCTGCCGCCAGCGCTCCTCGATCAGCTCCTCGGTGACGAGCCGCTGGTCGTGGACCATCGCGCGCAGCCACCGGACAAGGCGCTCCCGGGACGGGTCGTCGGTGAACTCCATCAGCAGCCTGATGCCCTCGCTGGCCCCGGGGCTGAAGACGTTCGCGCCGAGACCGCCGACCGTGACCAGGCGCCGGACGCGCTCGGGCCGCCGGATCGCGAACTGGGCGCCGATGATGCCGCCCATCGAGTTGCCGACCACGTCGACCTGGTCGAGGCCGAGGCCGTCCAGGAACCGGCCGGTCGCGCCGCCGGCCGCCATCATCGGGTGCTCGTCGGTCGGGTCGCTGACCCCGAACCCGGGGAACTCCAGGACCAGGCACCGGAAGTGCTCGGCGAACCGGGCGAGGTTGCCGCGGAAGTTCCGCCAGCCCGTGACGCCGGGGCCGGACCCGTGCAGCATCAGCAGGGGCGGACCCTCACCCGCCTCGTGGTAGCGCAGGACGCCCTGGTCGGTGGCGAGTTCGCGCAACGTCGCCTCGTAGGTCAGCTCCGCAGGCATGATCTCCCAGTCCTTCGACGGTGGCTTGTCCGGAACGTAATCGGCGCGGCGGCAAGGTCTCTCCGCCGATCCCGATCAGCGGGACGTGCGGCTCCCCGCCGCCTTTCCGGGCCGCCCAGGCGCGCGCTTCCACTCAACGGGATCCGCCCGGACCGCCGCCCCCCGGCCGTGCCTACGTTCGGACGCACGACTTGACCGTAGGCGGGTACCTGCCGCTTAGTGGATTTTGTCCCTTTGAAAGTTTGTTGACTACAGGGATCGTGTCCGCACCGACACCGAGGTGAACAGATGTCAGCCGAGCCAGCGCTCACCGCAGCCACCGGTCTTCCGGACCCCGACGCCGTCGCCCCCGAGCCGGCCGAGTTCCGCAAGGCGATGGCGGAGTTCGCCACGGGCGTCACCGTGGTCACCGCCCTCGACGGCGGCGAGCCGGTCGGATTCGCCTGCCAGTCGTTCACGTCGGTGTCCCTCGAACCGCCGCTGATCCTGTTCTGCGCGGACAAGCGCGGCCGCTCCTGGCCGCGGATCCGCGCGGCGGGGCGGTTCTGCGTCAACGTGCTCGGCGAGGAGCAGCGGGAGCTGTGCGAGCGGTTCGGGTCGAGCCGGGGCGCCAAGTTCGAGGGCCTGGAGTGGGAGGTGTCCCAGTGGGGGACCCCGGCGCTGCCGGACGTCCTGCTGGGCGTGCACGCGGTGGTGCACGACGTGCACGAGGCCGGCGACCACGAGATCGTGATCGGACGCGTCCTCGCGGTCGAGCGGCACGTGGTGCGGGACGGCGCGTGGCGGCACCCGATGGTGTTCTTCCGCAGCCGGTTCGGCATCAACGAGCCGGACGCGCCGATGGCCCCGGACCCGTGGGGCATGGGCGACCGCTGGGGCTGGGGCTGACGGGCACCCGGCACCCGGCCGCCTTCCGTCACATCCAGTCGCCGCGGCCGTCCACGGCGAGCAGCCGGTTCATCGTCTCCGGCGACCACGTCGGCCCCCGTCCCGCCGCGCCGGCGCCGCGCCGGGCTCGGGCACCCGCGTGCCCGCCGCCGGGGGCCGAGCCGGGGAACAGGATCTGCGAGGTCTCGCGGGCGGCCGTGACCACCAGCGGCGCGACGTTCTCCAAAGGCGTGCGGATGTCGCCGACCAGGGAGATTCCCGCCACCGGCCCCTCGGGCCCCCGCACCGCGGCGGCGACGCACGCGATGCCGGGGAACGCCTCGCCCCGCTCGAACGCCAGGCCGCGGCGCTGCCGCACCCGGTGCAGCTCCTGGTGGAGCGTGCTCAGCTCACCGATCGTGCGGCTGGTGAGCCGGCTGATCCCGGCCCCGAGCAGCGCGTCCACCTGCTCGGGCTCCAGCCACGCCAGCATCGCCTTGCCGAGCGCGGTGCAGTGCGACGGGGCGCGCCCGCCGACCCTGGACGGGACGGACGCGGCGAGCCGCCCGCCGAGCTTGTCCAGGTACAGCACCTCGGCGCCGTCCAGCACGGCGAGGTGGGCGACGAGCCCGGTCGTGACCTGCAACTCGTGCAGCAGCGGCGCGGCGGCCTCGCGGATCTTGCCGTGCCCGCCGTCCCGCCCGCCGAGGCCGAGGGCGCGCGGGCCGAGGCCGTAGCCGAACGAGTGGTGCGCGAGCCAGCGCTGCCGGACGAGCTGGTCGAGGATCCGGTGCGCGGTGGAGCGCGGCAGCCGGGTGCGCCGGGCGACGTCCTCCAGGGTCAGCCGGGCGGTCGGCCCGTTGAACGCGTCGAGGATCAGGGTCATCCGCTCGATCATCGACGGCGGCGACTCGCGTCGCGCGGCCGGTCCGAGCTCGGTGGTGGCGGCCTCGCTCATCGCACCTCCCAGCAGGAGACTGAAATGAATTCTTGTTACCGAGAATGTAGCAACCGCTTGGTGTGATGGGAAGCCCCCGAGTAAGTCCAGGTCAGATAGGGCATCGCGGGAACGGGACGGCGGCCCGACGGCGGCGGCCCCCGTGATAGAACGTTTTCCTGCCGTAGAAGGGAGCACCGATGCGCGTCGGCATCGTCACGCCCGTGGTGGCGCAGCCGCCCGGCGGCCACGCGGACTGGGAGCGGGACGCCGGGATCGCGGAGATCGGCCGGATCGCCGAGACCGCCGACCGGCTCGGCTACCACCACCTGACCTGCAGCGAGCACGTCGCCGTACCGCTGGAGGCCGTCAAGCAGCGGGGCGGCGTCTACTGGGACCCGCTCGCCACGTTCGGCTACATCGCCGCCCGCACGTCCCGCATCCGCCTGGCGACCCAGGTGCTCGTGCTCGGCTACCACCATCCGCTCGCCGTCGCCAAGCGGTACGGGACGCTCGACCGCGTCAGCGGCGGCCGGCTCACGCTCGGGCTCGGCGTCGGCAGCCTGGAGGAGGAGTTCGACCTGCTCGGCGCGCCGTTCGCCGGGCGCGGCGCCCGCGCCGACGACGCCCTCGCCGCGCTCCGCGCCTCCCTGTCCCGCCGCACGCCCGAGTACCACGGGCCCCACTACGACTACGCCGGCATGGTCGTGGAGCCGCACGCCGTCCAGGACCGCGTCCCGCTGTGGATCGGCGGGCGGACGGCCCGCTCCCTCCGCCGGGCCCTGACCGCCGACGGCTGGGTTCCCTTCGGCCTGCCCCTGCGCGCGCTGCGGGAGATGCTCGCCTCCCACGACCTGCCGCCCGGCTTCGACGTCGTCCTCGAACCGTCCCGCCGCCTCGACCCGATCGGCGCCCCGGACGCCGCCGGCGCCGCGCTCACGAGGCTCCGCGAGGCGGGTGCCACGATCGCGGGCGTCCGCCTGACGTCCTCGTCCCCCGGCCACTACTGCGAGCAGCTCGCCGCACTCCGCGGCCTGTCCGCGCCCTACGACCTGACCTTCGAGGAGGAACGGTGACATCTGTCGAGGCCCGGCTCGCCGCCCTGGAGGAACGCCTGCGCCTCCTCGAGGACGAGCGGGAGATCACCCGGCTGATCCTCTCCTACGGCCCCCTCGTCGACGGCGGCCGAGCCGAGGACGTCGCCGCCCTCTGGGACGACGACGGCGTCTACGACGTGGACGAACTCCTGATGACCGGCCGGGCGGAGATCGAGGCCATGGTCCGCTCCACCCCGCACCAGCGCTGGATCGCCGGCGGCTGCGCGCACTTCACCGGTCCGCCGCACGTCGCGGTCTCCGGCGACGACGCCACCGCGGTCGCCTACACCCTCATGATCGTCAACACGGCGGACGGCTTCACGCTCCGCCGGGCCACCGCCAACCACTGGCGCCTGCGCCGCACGCCCTCCGGCTGGCGCGCCGTCGAGCGGACGAACCGCGTCCTCGACGGCCGCGAGGAGTCCCCCGCACTCCTCGCCTCCCACTTCCCCGCTAGGGCGTGAGGGCCATGGTGGCGAGGACCCGGTTCCCCAGGTCCTGATCGCCGCTGAGGCGGACGGTCACCGCGTCGGGGGCGCAGCGTCCGGCGGCGAGGCGGACGTAGGTCTCCCAGTCCATGGCCAGCTCGACGTCCGGCTCCTCGGGCTCGGCCCAGTGACCGCGTCCCTCGTCGTTGACGTGGACGGCCACGTGGAAGTCGAGCGGGTCGGAGATCCGGAACGCCACGGTCTTCCCCGGCCCGGCGTTCGCCCGGCGGGCGACGACCAGCGGGAGGCCCCTGCTCAGCATCTCCCAGAAGCAGTGCGCGGCCGGCGCGTCGAGGTTGCCGGGGCGCCCGACCGCCCGCCGGATGTCCTGCTCGTGCACCCAGCAGTCCATCGCCCGGACCCGCATGAGCTCGGTGTAGGTGCCCTCCCGGCCCTCCGGCAGCATGACCACGCGGTCGGGGTCCAGGCCGGGCAGCTGGGCCAGGCGGCGCTCCAGGGCGCCCGCCAGCTCCGCCGCCACGGCCGGCCCCGGGACGGCGCGGCGCACGTGCACCGCCTTCTCCATGAACTGGCCGAGATCGTTGCGGACGTGGTCGAACGCGGGCACGTCGATCTCGGCAGCCGGATCGCCCAGCAGGTCGACCTCGACGCCGGCGAGGTGCGCCAGCTGGTCCTTCACCGTCCAGCCGGGGCACTCGGTCGGCCGCTCCCAGTCGGCTCCGCCGAACGTCTCGGCGAGCGCGAGCGTCGATCGGACCGTCTGCTCCCAGGCCGCGGTGTAGGCGCGCATCTGCTCCATATGACCCCCTCCGTCGGCCTCAGAGCCTACGGCCCCTCTTGGCGAGGTGTCAGGGGTGCTCGGTGCGGACGTGCCGGAGGAGGGAGGAGAGTTCCAGGTGGGGTTCGCGGCAGCGGTCGCAGGACCAGACGCCGCTCGGCACCGTGAAGCCGTGCGTCACGGCGTCGTCCCGCGCGCACAGCCGGTGGTAGGTGTGGACGAGGCGGCGCCACGTCCGGCGGACGACGGGCATTCCCGCCCCCTTCCCGAACCGATCGTCAAGGATCGGTCCAGGATAGGGCAACGGGAAAGTCAAGCCGACACGCCGGAGATCACTGGCCGCTCTTCACGCCGGGCTGGCCCCCCGCGTACTCCAGCGGCCGGGCCGCCTTGTGGCCGGGCACGTTCTCGGCGGCGCGGCGGAGCTTGCCGACCGGGAGGATCGTCCGCCCGAAACTGCCCTCGAACATCATCGCGGCGGCCGTGTACAGGGCGATGACCGCGGACGCGACGAACAGCCAGCCGCCGACGTTCAGCGACCACTCCGACGGCGCGAACCAGCCCGCCGCGGTGAAGCCGGCGCCCGCCGCCAGCGTCGCCAGGACCCCCGTGACCGCCAGGTTCTGGCCGAGCGCGGCGATCGCGCCCAGGGCGGTGATGACCGCGAGGCCGACCCACCAGAACGCGAACCCCTCGCTGACCGTCCCGGCCACGGGGGCCAGTGCCGCCGGAAAGGCGCCGATGCTGACCAGCCCGAACAGCAGGCCGAATGCCACCCAGAACGAGCCCCACGCCCCGTGCATCGCGGTCGCTACCCCGTCCCGGGCGCGGTAGGCCCAGACGGTGGCGATGAGCTGCGCGATGCCGCCGAACACCAGCGCGAACGGCCACAGGATCAGCGGGGTCAGGGCGTTGCCGTACCACTCGGCCTGCCACGCGCCGACCATCATGGTCGCGCCGGCGAACCCGAACAGCCCGAGGATGGACGGCGCGGCGATCGGTGTCAGGACGACCCGTGTCCGGTCCTCCCACATCGCGTGCTCGCTCCGTTCGCGGACCGGTCCCGGCGCCGCCGGGGCGGCTCCTTCGGCGGGCGGCACGGCCGCCTGCGCGCCGGGCTCCGGCGAAACGGCCCGTCCTCTGCGCCTTACCATGAAATCCCCCTTTGTTCGGAGAGCCGTATATTCGTGGTAACCGTGCCTGGGCAGGGCAAACGACTACGAGAACGGTCGTTTCGCGCAAAACGGGCGTCCTTTACCGGCAATTCGCGGGGTTATGGAGACGGCATTACCGCCGCACCGCTCCGGCGCCTTATGCGCGGGGGCGGCAGTGCACCCGCAGGCCGGGTGTTCCGCTCCAGCCGATCAGCCGGAACAGCCGCTCGATGTGGGACGACACCGAGTGCAGGACGAGCATGCGGTCGCGCGCGTGCAGTTCCCGGGCCGTCAGGGTGAAGGCGCGCAGGCCGGCGACGTCGACGAACTCGACGCCCGCCAGGTCGACGTGGACGTCCCCGGGCACGCGGTCCCGGGCGCCGCCGAGGGCGCGCGACACGTCCCGGGCGTTCGAGACGTCGATCTCCCCGGCCATCCGCAGCCAGGGCGAGGCCGACGCGCCCGCGATGCGCAGCAGCGCGGTGTCGTGCTCGACGATGTCGTAGTGCGGGGACGCGCGCCGCCCGGACTCCAGGCCGCCCTCACCGTCGGTGATCCGCCAGACCGTCATCCGCTCCTCGCCTATGGCCGGGGGCGCCGCTACCGGGGGCGGCCCCGTATATGCCAGGCTCTCATCTGTCGGCACCTTCTGAACCCCACCGAGCGGGAAAACCACCATCGGGAGCCGTTTCATGGACGAGAAGGCCATACTGAACCGCATCAACGAGTTCATCGCGGAGGAGCACGCGCTGCGCGACGCGCACGAGCGCGCCGAGACGGGCGGTGCCGAGGCGCGGCAGCGGCTCCGGGAGCTCGAGGTGGCGCTCGACCAGTGCTGGGACCTGCTCAGGCAGCGGCGGGCGCGCATCGAGGCGGGGCAGAACCCCGACGAGGCGCAGGTCCGTCCCGCCTCCGAGGTCGAGGACTACCGCCAGTAGCCCCTCACCCGCGCGCCAGCAGCTTCGGCGGGGTGATCGGCAGGTCGCGGACGCGGACCCCGGTCGCGTGGTGGACGGCGTTGCCGATCGCCGCGGCGGCGCCCACGATGCCGATCTCGCCGATGCCCTTGGCGCCCATCGGGTTCAGGTGCGGGTCCGACTCCTCCAGCCACACCGCCTCGATGTCGGGGACGTCCGCGCAGGCCGGGACGTGGTACTGGGCGAGGTCGCGGTTGAGGTAGTCGCCGAACCGCTCGTCCATGACGCTCTCCTCCATCAGCGCCATCCCGATGCCCATCGTCATGCCGCCGACGAACTGCGAGCGGGCCGTGACCGGGTTGACGATCCGCCCGGCGGCGAACACGCCCAGCATCCGGGAGACGCGGACCTCCCCGGTGTCGACGTCCACCTCGACCTCCGCGAACTGCGCGCCGAAGGCGTGCCGGGCGTACCGCTCCTGCGCCTCGACCTCGTCCCGGGTGTCGGCCGACGCCTCGACGCCCTCCGGCGGGACGGCCCCGTTCAGCCGCTCGCGCAGCGCCTCGCACGCCCGGACCACGGCGGTGCCCCAGCTGGCCGTCCCGCTGGATCCGCCCGCGACGGACGCGGTGGGGAAGGAGCTGTCGCCCACCTCCATGCGCACCCGGCCGAGGTCCGCCTTGAGCGTCTCGGCGGCGAGCAGCGCGAGCGCGGTGCGGGCGCCGGTGCCGATGTCGGCGGCGGCGATCCGGACCGTGAACGTCCCGTCCGGCTCGGCCCGCGCCGTCGCCCGGCCCGGGTTGAGGCGCGCCGGGTAGGTGGACGCCGCGACGCCCGTCCCGACCAGCCTGCGGCCCGCGCGGCGGGAGCGGGGCGCCGGGTCGCGGCCGGCCCAGCCGAACCGCTCCGCGCCCTCCCGCAGGCACGCGACGAGGTTGCGGGAGCTGAACGGCAGGCCGCTCTCCGGCTCGTGGTCGGTGTCGTTGCGGATCCGAAGCTCGACGGGGTCGATCCCGGCCGCGGCGGCCAGCTCGTCCAGCGCCGATTCGAGCGCGTACATGCCGGGGGTCTCGCCCGGCGCCCGCATCCACGACGGCGTCGGGACGTCCAGCGCCACGACCCGGTGCGTCGTGCGGCGGTGCGGGGCCCGGTACATGATCCGGGTCGGCGCGGCGGTCTGCTCGGCGAACTCGCGGACCGTGGACGTCTGCTCGACCACGTCGTGCACGATCGCGTTGAGCGTCCCGTCGGCGGCGGCGCCGAGCCTGAGCCGCTGGATGGTGGGCGTGCGGTAGCCGGTGGTCGCGTACATCTGCTGGCGCGGCACCGCGAACTTGACCGGGCGGCCGACCTCCCGCGCGGCCATCGCCGCCAGCACCGCGTTCGGACGGGGCGTGCCCTTGGCGCCGAACCCGCCGCCCACGTGCGGGGACACGACCCGCACCTGCTCCCGGTCGAGCCCGAAGATCCTGGCGATCGTCCGCTGGTGCGTGGACGCGCCCTGGGTGGACTCGTAGAGCGTGAGGGATCCGTCCTCGTTCCAGTGGGCGACGGTGGTGTGCGGCTCCATGGGGTTGTTGTGCTCGGCGGGGGTCGTGTAGGTGACGTCGACCTGCACGTCCGAGTCGCTGAGGGCCGCCTCCGGGTCTCCCATCTCGGTGTCCGCGGGCACCCCGGTGTTGATCTCCTCGGGCCTGTAGAGACCGGGGTGGTCGTCGCGGAGCCGGACGTCGGGGGCCTCGGCGGCGTACTCGATCCGGAGCAGCCGGGCCGCCTCCCGGGCCGTCTCCAGCGTCTCGGCGACGACGGCGGCGACGAACTGGCCCCGGTAGGAGACCGTCCGGGACTGGAAGACCGCCAGCTCCCCGTTCGAGCGCGACGCGAGCTGAGGCGCGTTCTCGCAGGACAGGACGGCGAGGACGCCCGGAAGCCGCCGCGCGGACGCGGCGTCCACCGACACGATCTCGCCCTTTCCGGCCTCCGCCTGCACGGCCGAGACGTACGCGGGGGCCTCCAGCGGGTACTCGTAGGCGTAGCGGGCCTTGCCGGTGACCTTCTCGCGGCCCTCGATCCGGTGCGTCATGACCCCTCCCCCAGTTCGGCCAGCGTGCGCACGATGAGGTTGCGCGCGAGCGGCACCTTGTAGGCGTTGTCGCGCAGCGGCTCCGCGGCGGCGAGCTCGGCGTCGGCGGCGCGGGCGAACGTCTCCTCGGTCGCCGGGGCGCCCCGCAGCACGTCCTCGGCCCTTCCCGCCCGCCAGGGCTTGTGGGCGACGCCGCCCAGCGCCAGCCGCGCGTCCCGGACCGTCCCGTCGCGGACGTCCAGCGCCGCCGCGATCGACACCAGGGCGAACGCGAACGACGCGCGCTCGCGGACCTTGCGGTACGCGGCCGGCATCCGCAGCGGCGGCACCACGACCGCGGTGACGAGGTCGCCCGGTTCGAGCACGGTGTCGCGCTGCGGCTCGGCGCCGGGGAGCCGGTGGAAGTCGCCGAGCGGGACGGTCCGCTCCCCGCCGCGGCCGACCACCCGGACCGACGCGCCGAGCGCCGCGAGCGCCACCGCCATGTCGGACGGATGGGTCGCGACGCACGCGTCCGAATGCCCGAGTACCGCCAGGTTGTGGTGCTCGCCGTCGCGCGCCGGGCAGCCGCTCCCGGGGTTCCGCTTGTTGCACGGCTTGGACGCGTCCTGGAAGTAGGAGCACCGCGTGCGCTGGAGGAGGTTGCCGCCGACGGTCGCGAGGTTGCGGAGCTGGCCCGAAGCGCCCGCCAGGACGGCCCTCGACAGCATCGGGAACTCCTCGCGGACGGTCCGGTCGGCGGCGAGGTCGCTGTTGGTGACGGCGGCGCCGACGAGGAGGGTGCCGTCCGGGGTCCGCTCGATGCGGTCGTGGGCGAGGCCCGTGACGTCCACCAGCTTCGCGGGCTCCTCGACACCGAGGCGCATCAGGTCGACGAGGTTGGTGCCGCCGCCGAGGTAGCGGGCGCCGTCCTCGTGCCGGGCCAGCGCGTCCTCGGCGCTGGTCGCGCGCTCGTACGCGAACGGCCTCATGGCCGCGCCCCCTCTCCGCCCACCTCGCGGAGGGCCGCGACGATGCCGCGGTAGGCGCCGCAGCGGCACAGGTTGCCGCTCATCCGCTCGCGGATCTCGGCGTCGTCGAGGACCGGGTCGGCCGCGACGTCCTCGGTGATGGCGCTGGGCCAGCCCTGCTCGGCCTCGTTCAGCATTCCCGTGGCGGAACACAGCTGGCCCGGGGTGCAGTAGCCGCACTGGAAGGCGTCCTGCTCGATGAACGCCTCCTGGAGGGGGCTGAGCCGCCCGTCCTCCGCGAGCCCTTCCACGGTGACGATCTCGGCGCCGTCGTGCGCGACGGCCAGCGCGAGGCACGAGTTCGCGCGGCGCCCGTCGAGCAGGACGGTGCACGCACCGCACTGCCCGTGGTCGCAGCCCTTCTTCGAGCCCGTCAGCCCGAGGTACTCGCGCAGGACGTCCAGCAGGGAGGCGCGGGTGTCGACGCTGAGCCGGTGCTCTGTGCCGTTCACGACCAGGGCTATGGCGGCGACGACCGGGGTCGCTTCACTGTCCATGCACCGCCCCCTACCCCGGATCACCGGAGTGAGTCGGCGGCCGGGCGGCGCTGTCGGGGGACGGCGGGGTCAGTCGTCGTCGGAGCCGGAGAGGATCTCCACGACCGTCCGGGCCGTGTCGGTGGGCAGCGGCGTGGGAAGGCCCCGCCACTTGCGGGACGCGGCCACCGCCGCGGCTCCGGCCCCGCCCCCGTACACGGCCGCCGCGACGAACGAGGCGAGCTCCGGCGGCAGCTTCTTCTCCAGCAGCAGGAGGTTGGCCCGGTAGGTGGCCGCGGTGGCGAGCATCCCGAAGGCGCCGGCGACCGCGCCGAGCCGCAGCGCCGGGACGCGCTGCCGCATCTTGTCGATCATCTCCTGCTGGGCGGCGTCGACCACCCGCCGGGCGAGCAAGAGGTTCTGCTCCAGCGGGCCGTCCACCTCCGCGGGTTCGCGCGACTCCGTCATGACCCATCGGTACCCCAAGGAAAGCGAAAGAACCGGGAGAGCAATGTGTCACCCTCGGTAACTTTGCGAGTGCTGTAGGTTGCGACCGGACCCGACAGAGAGGCCGTCGATGCAACCGTTCGAGCTGCCCGACTTCTACGTCCCGCACCCCGCGCGCCTGAACCCCCACGTGGCGGGCGCGCGGGCGCACACCATGGCGTGGGCGCGCGAGATGAAGATGCTGGACGACGACCGAGATCCCGGCACCCCGGACATCTGGGACGAGCCGGCGCTCGAAGCGATGGACTACGCGCTCCTGTGCGCCTACACCCATCCCGACTGCGACGGCCCGGAGCTCGACCTCATCACCGACTGGTACGTCTGGGTGTTCTACTTCGACGACCATTTCCTGGAGGTCTTCAAGAAGACCCAGGACCAGGCGGGCGCCCGGACCTACCTCGACCGGCTGCCGCTGTTCATGTCGCTCGACCCGCCGGAGCCCGTCAACGCCGTCGAACGCGGCCTCGCCGACCTGTGGGCGCGGACCATCCCGTCCCGGTCGGACGCGTGGCGGGCGCGCTTCTCGGAGAGCACCGTGAACCTGCTCCGCGAGTCGCTGTGGGAGCTGTCCAACATCAGCACCGGCCGCATCCCCAACCCGGTCGAGTACATCGAGATGCGGCGCAAGGTCGGCGGCGCGCCCTGGTCGGCCGACCTCGCCGAGCACGCGGCGGGCGTCGAGGTACCCGAGCGCGTCGTCGGGACGCGGCCGCTGCGCGTCCTCAAGGACACCTTCTCCGACGGCGTCCACCTGCGGAACGACATCTTCTCCTACCAGCGGGAGACCGAGTCCGAGGGCGAGCTGAACAACGCCGTCCTGGTGATGGAGCACTTCCTGGAAGTCGCGCCCCAGGCGGCCGCCGACACCGTCAACGACCTGCTGACCTCGCGGTTGCGCCAGTACGAGAACACGGCCCTCACCGAACTCCCCCACGTGTTCGAGGACCACGCCCTCGACCCCGCCGAGCGGGCGGCCGTCGCCACCTACGTGAAGGCCCTCCAGGACTGGCAGTCCGGCGGCCACGAATGGCACATGCGGTCAAGCCGCTACATGAACAAGAAGTCCATCGGCATGTCGGCGGCCCGCATCCCGGCGCTGCTGAAGTCCGCCCGGATCAGCCTGCCGCACGTCCCGTTCCAGAAGGTCGGGCCGACGCCGCTGCCCGAGTTCGACATCCCCTACCCCGCCCGCGTCAACCCGCACCGCGAGAGCGCCGGCCGCAACGTCGTCGCGTGGGCGCGCGAGATGGGCATGTTCTCCCCGCAGCCCCGGCTGCCCGCACCGGTCTGGACGGCCGAGACGCTGACCGGCATGGCGCTGGAGATCTGCGCCGCGTCCCTGGACCCGGACGCCTCCCCGGAGGCCCTCGACCTCGCCACCCAGTGGCTCGCCTGCGGCACCTACGGCGACGACTACTTCCCCGCCCTCTTCAACCGCGACCGCGACATGGCCGGCGCGAAGCTCTTCAACGCCCGCGTCCCCGCCTTCCTGCCGCTGGACTGCGGCACCACCCCGCCCCCCGAGAACGCCTTCGAGGCCTCGCTCGCCGACCTGTGGCGCCGCACCGCCGCCCCGATGGACGACCGCGGCCGCCGCGAGTTCCGCGCCGCCGTCGAGCACATGGTCGAGAGCTGGGTCTGGGAACTGAACAACCACCTCCAGTCCCGCATCCCCGACCCCGTCGACTACATCGAGATGCGCCGCCACACGTTCGGCTCCGAGATGACGATGAGCCTCTCCCGGATCGAGCACTCGCACGAGATCCCGGCCCACGTCTTCCAGACCCGCACCCTCCGGGAGATCGACGTCTCCGCCATGGACGTCGCCTGCCTCCTGAACGACTGCTTCTCCTACCAGAAGGAGATCGAGTACGAGGGCGAGCTGAACAACGGCGTCCTGGCCATCGAGAACTTCTTCGGCTGCGGCCGGGACGAGGCCCTGCCCATCGTCAACGACCTCATCACGTCCCGCCGCCGCCAGTTCGAGCACCTGGCGACCCGCGAACTCCCCGCCCTGGCCGACGAGCTCGACCTGGACGACACCGCCCGCACCGCCCTGGCGGCCTACGTCGACGAACTCCGCGACTGGATGGCCGGCATCCTCAAATGGCACCGCGAAACCGACCGCTACGACGAACGCAACCCCCGCCCGACCCTCCCCAGACCCACCGGCCTGGGCACCTCGGCGTTCTACCTGTTCGCGCGGTCGGGGCGTTGAGCGTTCCGCGCGCCGTCCGCTGACGGGCGCGGGGCGGGGATCATGAGGGCGTGGCGCTCGTCCGGGGTGAGCCGCCGGAACACGCGGCTCCGGGCCCGCGCGACGAGCGCCGCGCCGTCGGTCACGACCTCCCAGATCCGCACCGTCCGGTCCCCGGAGGCGGTGGCGATGCGGGTGCCGTCCGGCGACCATGCGACGTCCCACACCTCGTCGGAATGCACGGCCGCCACGCACAGCTCCTCCCCCGCCGCCGGGTCCCACAGCCGGACGGTCCGGTCCGCCGACACGGTCGCGACCATCCGGCCGTCGGGCGACCACGCGATCGACCAGACCCAGCCGTCGTGACCGTGCAGCACCGCGGTCTCGACGCCCTCCGCGGCGTCCCACACCTGCACGTCGCGGTCGTTCGACACGGCCGCGAGGCGGCCGCCGTCCGGTGACCAAACCAGGGACCGGACGGCGCCCTGGGGGACGTGCAGCCGCATGAGCCGCATGCCGGTCCTGGCCTCCCAGACCTGGACGGTCCTGTCGTAGGACCCGCTGGCGAGCCGTTCCCCGTCCGGCGACCACGCGACCGCTCGCACGGTGTCCTCATGCCCGCGCAGGACGAGGGGCTCCGCACCGTCCGTGCGGTGAACGCGGACCGTCCGGTCATCGGAGGCCGATGCCAGCCGCGTGCCGTCCGGCGACCAGGCCACGGCCCGTACCCAGTCGCCGTGATCGCGCAGCACCGCCTCCTCGCCGCCCGCGGCGTCCCAGATCCGCACGGTCCGGTCCCGCGACGCGGTCCCGACACGGGAGCCGTCCGGCGACCAGGCGACGTCCCACACCTCGTCGGCGTGCCCGCGCAGGACGACGGGCTCGTCGCCGGCCCAGATGCGCACCGTCCGGTCATAGGACCCGGACGCCAGCAGACCGCCGGCGGACCAGTCGAGGGCCGCGACCGCGCGCGTGTGGCCGCGCAGCACGCTGGTCTCGGCGGCGCACTCGGCGTCCCACAGCCGGACGGTCCGGTCGTCGGAGCCGCTGGCGAGCCGCGCGCCGTCCGGGGAGAAGACCGCCGCGCGGACGTTGTCGCCGTGCCCGCGCAGCACGACCAGTTCGGTGCCGTCCTCCGCCGACCAGAGCCGAATCGTCCGGTCGTAGGACGCGGTGGCCAGCCGCGTGCCGTCCGGCGACCACGCGACCGACCACACCAGGTCGGCGTGCCCGCGCGCCACGAGCGCGGACTCGCCGGTCGAAACGTCCCACACCCGGGCCGTGCGGTCGTAGGAGGCGCCCGCGAGCCGCGCACTGTCCGGTGACCAGGCGACCATCCGGACGGTGTCCTCGTGGCCGCGCAGGACCGCCAGTTCACGTCCGGTGTCCGCGTCCCAGATCCGGATGGTGCGGTCGTCGGAGGCGCTCGCGATCCGGGAGCCGTCGGGCGACCAGGCCGCGTTCCGGACCCACCCCTCGTGGCCGCGCAGCGTCTCCGACGCGCCGTCCGCGACGCTCCAGATCCGGACGTCCCCGTCCCGGGAGGCGGACACGACGCGCGTGCCGTCCGGCGACCAGTCGGCCGACCACACCATGGCGCCGTGCCCGCGCAGCACCGCGACCCGGGCGCGGGACGCCACGTCCCAGATCCGCACCGTGCCGTCGTCGGAGGCCGAGGCCAGCCGGGAGCCGTCCGGGGACCAGGCCACCGCCGACACCATCGCCTCATGTCCCCGCAGCACGGCGACCTCGGCCCCGTCCTCCCACACCCGGACCGAGTGGTCCGCGGACGCGGTCGCCAGCCGCGAGCCGTCGGGCGACCAGGCCACCGACCAGACCCGGTCCTCGTGGCCGTGCAGGACGCCCCGCAACCGCGCCACCGCGTACCCGGCCGACAGCGCCCGCCTCACGAGCGGCGTCGGCGCGCAGTCCTCGTACGCGGCCAAGGCCAGCAGCAGGCTCCGCTCGGGGTCGCTCTCGAACGCGGTGAGCGCCTGCCGCGCGACCGAGTCCGCGAGCCTGCGGATCGCGGCGCCGTCGGAGCGGTGCGAGATCTCGACGAACTCCAGGGCGAGCGGCTCGATGGCGGCGAGGCCCTCCGCCTCGGCGACCCACTTGCGCGCCGCGGCCAGCCGCTCACCGCGCAGCAGGTACGCCTCCTGGCGTCCGTAGCGGTCCCACTCGGCGGCCCACTGCTCCAGGTCGGCGATCCGGCGCAGCACCTCGGCGTGCAGGGCGATCGTCTGCCGCAGCGGCGCCCACGCGGAGAACAGCGCCTCGTGCGAGACCTCGAACACGGCGTCCTCGCCGTCCCGGCCGCTGGTGCACAGCCGCTCCCGGACGAACGCGTCCACGACCAGCCGCCCGGCCTCGTCCAGCTCCCGGCCCGCCACCCGCCGCCGGGTCGGCCGCCCCTCGGTGAACTTCACGAACTTCAGCAGGGTCGGCAGGACGGGCGGCGCCGGGTCCAGCGCCTCCAGCTCACCCAGCAGCCGGTCGGCCCGCCGCGTCAGCGCGCCGTCGACCCCGCCGGTCCGGCGGTAGTCCGCCAGCGTGATCGTGCCGTTCCTCCCGACCTGCAGGTACAGCTCGTGCAGCAGGTAGGCGAGCAGCGGGAGCGCCGTCCCGCCCCCCGTGTCCTCGGCCATCTGCGCGACCAGTTCGGGCGGCTCGAACGCGATGCCCGCCCGTTCCGCCGGTTCCCGGATCACCGTCCGCAGCGCCGCCCGGTCGAGCGCCGTCACCGTGAACGGATGCCGGAACATGTCGGCGGACCCGCCGCTGAGGAACGTCGTCAGGAACTCCGCGCGGAACACGAGGACGACCCACAGTTTCGGATCGGCGTCCAGGCCGTCCCGGAGCATTCCGAGGAAGGCGCCCCGCTGATCGTCCTCGGTCAGCGTCAGCAGTTCCTCCGCCTGGTCCACGACGATCAGCACGGACCGGTTCCGCCGGCCGCGCCGGAGCTCGTCCACCCGCCGCCGGAGCGCGGCGGGCTCCCGCCGCAGCTCCTCGGCGATCTCCTCGGCCGCGCCGCCCAGCGCGTCGGCAAGGCAGTAGGCGAGGCACCGGAAAGGATCGCTCTCCGGAGTCATCGACGGAAGCACGATCCACCGCCGCTGCTGCGCCAGCCTCGGCAGCAGCCCCGCGTAGAGCAGGGACGATTTGCCCACCCCGGACGGCCCGGTCACCGCGATCGACCGCGGCTCGCTCCCGGGCCGCAGCCGCTCGACCAGCTCCTGGATCTCGCCGTCCCGCCCGAAGAAGACCCCGTCGTCGTCCTCGGTGAACGCGTCCAGCCCCGGATACGGCGACCGGTCGCCCTTCCACCCCGGCCGCGCGAGATTCCGCCGCTCCTGCCCCTTCTCCCACGCCAGGACGAGCGGGATCAGGAGCATGCACACCACGATGACCGGAAGCGCCCAGGCCTGGACGACCTGGGTCGTCTGCGGCGAGACCTGTAACGCCAGCCCCAGCAGCGCCACCAGCAGGATCATCAGGTACCCGGGGAAGACCGGTCCCTGCCGCCGCCGCATATCCCGTCCCCCCAGCCGCCCACGCGTGACCACGAGCCCTGCTCATGGTAAGTCCGGGCGAACCCGATGATCACTCACATGGCTCAGTCACCGGAACCGAAGACGGGGCGGCTCGCCGCCGGTGTCACCAGCTCGTCGTCGTGGACGCCGGTGTTCTGGCAGGCGGTCAGAAGCCACTGGCCGTCTTCCTTGGCCATGACCCACAGTGGGCTGCCCACGTCCGGGCCGTCCGGCGTCCGGTACACCTGGCGCACCTTCACGGCGGCGACGTCGGGGCGGATGAACAAGATGTGCTCCAGCTCGAACGTGACGGTCATGCCCTGCATCCCGCCTGGGAGGACCTGGCGGGTGAACGCGGCTATCTCGTCCAGGCCGAAGAGCCGCTTGCCGCCCCCCGTCGTCCAGACGGCGTCGTGCCGGAACAGCGCGAGGAAGTCGTCGGGAAGCTCGTTGTTCTGGGAGTGCTCGACGGTCCGGATGACGTTCTCGATCGCTTGGACGTCCGCCGCGCGGTCCGCCGCAATGTCAGTGCTCATGGGACCACCGTGGAACATCAACCAAAGTCGAGGTCAAGCCCGGAAACGCCGACCGGCCTGGCGGCCCTTCGTCAGGCGGCCAGGGCGTCGCGGGCGGCCATCAGGGCGAAGCCAGGAGGTTCTGGCCCCGCCAGGCCGCGGGGTCCTCGGCGCGGGGGTCGTCGGCGGCGAGTCCGATGCCCCAGATGCGGTCGAGGGGGCTCGCCTCCACCAGGATCCGGGCGCGCGTGCCGAGGAGGTAGTCGCGCATGTCCTCGTGCTGCGCGAACTTGGCCTCGTTGCCCCGCGTGACAATTGCCAGCCGGTGCTCTTTCCACGTCCGTTCGTCGAAGTTCCGGACGCGGCGGCCGAGATCCTTCGCGCTTCGGGGATGCGGGGCGTCGAGGATGGCGGCGGCCGTTTCCCCGTCGCCGAAAAGGCGGGCCTTTTCCGCCATCATGTAGTGCTCCGCCGTGGCGTAGGTCACACCGTCCACGGTGAAGACGGAAGGCCACCACTGGCTCAGGTAGCCGGGTCCAGGGGTCTGGTGGCGCCAGAAGAACAGGAACTCCAGGTGCGCACCCTCGCCCTTGAGGCGGATCAGCTCGGCTACGTCCATACGGAAAGGCTGCCAGGAGGCGGAAGCGGCGGCGACCGAATTATCCCGTCCTGGAAAGGGGCGCGGCACGACGCGGTCTAGACCATTTTGCGAAAGCGGGCCGGTGGTCGGGAACATTTGCTTCGATCTGCCCGAACAGGAGGACGACGGCGAAGATGAGCACCCCTCTGGCGAACCCCCGCCGCACCAAGATCGTCGAGTGGCCCGAGCGGCGCCCGGCGGAGTCGGACACCGAGCGTCCGGTGGAGGCCGAGGTCAGGCAAGACGATCTCGCGGCGCGTTGACCGGCCGTTCTCGGCCGATAGATGGGAACCCGTCCGGATCTCCGGGCGGGTTCTTCGGTTCCGGGGGACGGGGAGGCGGCGCGCCCTGCGGCGTCCTGGACGGTGGGACGGCGGGCGCGCCGCGGGTCAGCGGGGCGGGGCCGTGCTGGCGCGCAGCACGACCTCGCCGTCGACGCGCTCGATGCGGCTGCGGCGGGCGCCGGAGGGCTCGCGCAGGGCGAGGCCCATCACGCTCTCGCCCATCGCGCCGAGCGGGAGCGCGACGGTGGTGAGGGGCGGGGTCAGGTCGCGGACGATCGGGATGTCGTCGAAGCCCGCGAGGGAGACGTCGTCCGGCACGGAGACGCCGTGGTCGCGGAAGGCGGCGAGCGCGCCGATCGCCATCACGTCGGTGACCGCGAACACGCAGGTCGGGCGGGTTCCGCGGCCGAGCAGCGCGGTCGCGGCCGCGTAGCCGCCGTCGCGGGTGAAGGCGGCCTCCACGATGTGCTCGGCGGGGACGTCGACGCCCGCCTCGGCGAGGGCGCCGGTGAAGCCGGCGAGGCGGTCGGACACGGTGGTGAGGGCGCGCGGGCCGGTCAGCACGCCGAAGTCGCGGTGGCCGAGGTCGAGCAGGGCGCGGGCGAGGGCGGCGGCGCCCTCCCGGTTCTGCGGCAGGACGGCGTCGACCTTGAGGCTGCGGTGCCGGCTGAGCACGGCGACGCGGCCGCCGGTGCGCTGGTACGGGTCGAGCTCGGCGGCCATCGAGCGCTCCCAGTCGCGGTCCTCGAAGCCGGAGCCGATCAGCAGGATCGCGCGGGCCCGCTGCGCGCGCAGCATCGCCACGTACTCGACCTCGCGGGCGGGGTCGCGGAACGTGCTGGCGAGCATCACGAGCATGCCGTGCTCGGCGGCGGTCCGCATGACGCCGCGGGCGACGCCGGCGAAGTAGGGGTCGCTGACGTCGTGGCAGATCACCCCGACGGACTTGCTGGACGCGCTGGCCAGCGCCTGTGCGTGCGCGTTCGGGGTGTAGCTGAGCAGCGACGCGGCCGCCAGCACCCGCTCGCGCAGGTCGGCGCGGACCTGCGAGGTGCCGTTCAGCACGCGGGACGCGGTGGCGAGCGACACGCCGGCCTCCCGCGCGACGTCCTGCAGCGTCACGTAGGCCCGGCCGGCGGCCCGGTGCTCCTCCGCCGCTTCGGTCATCCCCGCCCCCCTCGGCGCGCCGCGCGGCGGGTCCGGCTGAACAACCCTCTTGACCGCGCGGGCGGCGGTTCCTACGGTACATCAGAAAGCGCTTTCTGAACGCGCTTTCCCGGGCACCGGCGGGGTACGCGCGCGCCGCCGTCCCGGCACGCCGCGGCCCGGAGCCCTCCGGAGGCGCGACGCGGCGCGCTGACCAGGTGGAACACGACAGGTTGGGAAGGAACGGGATGGCACGCAGGTCCATCGGGATCGTGATGAACGGCGTCACCGGGCGGATGGGGTACCGCCAGCACCTCCTCCGCTCGATCCTCGCGATCAGGGAGCAGGGCGGGGTCCGCACGGACGGCGGCACCGTGCTGTGGCCCGAGCCCGTGCTCGTCGGGCGGAGCGAGGCCAAGCTGCGCGACCTCGCGGAACGGCACGGGCTGACGGCCTGGACGACCGACCTGGCCGAGGCGCTCGCGCGTCCGGAGACCGAGGTCTACTTCGACGCGCAGGTGACCGGCGCGCGGGCCGCCGCGATCCGCGCGGCGGTCGCGGCGGGCAAGCACGTCTACACCGAGAAGCCGCTGGCGGAGGACCTGGACGGCGCGCTGGCGCTGGCGCGGCTCGCGGACGAGGCGGGCGTGCAGCACGGCGTCGTCCAGGACAAGCTGTTCCTGCCGGGGCTGCTCAAGCTGAAGCGCCTGGTGGACGGCGGGTTCTTCGGCCGCGTCCTGTCCGTGCGCGGCGAGTTCGGCTACTGGGTGTTCGAGGGCGGGTGGCAGGAGGCGCAGCGCCCGAGCTGGAACTACCGGGCGGAGGACGGCGGCGGGATCATCCTCGACATGTTCTGCCACTGGCGGTACGTGCTGGACGGCGTGGTCGCGCCGGTGCGGTCCGTCCAGGTGCTGGGCGCGACGCACATCCCCGAGCGGGTCGACGAGGACGGCAAGCCGTACGCGGCCACCGCCGACGACGCCGCGTACGGGATCTTCGAGCTGGACGGCGGGATCGTCGCGCAGATCAACTCGTCGTGGGCGACCCGGGTGTTCCGCGACGAGCTGGTGGAGTTCCAGGTGGACGGGACGGAGGGCTCCGCGGTCGCGGGGCTGCGGCGCTGCCGCGTCCAGCACCGGGCGATGACGCCGAAGCCGGTGTGGAATCCCGATCTGCCCGCCACCGAGGACTTCCGGGCGCAGTGGCAGGAGATCCCCGACAACGCCGAGTTCGGCAACGGGTTCAAGACGCAGTGGGAGATGTTCCTCCGGCATGTGGCCGGCGAGGGCGACTTCCCGTGGGACTTCTACGCGGGGGCGCGCGGGGTGCAGCTCGCCGAGCTGGGGCTGCGGGCGTGGCGCGAGGGCCGCCGCCTGGAGGTCCCGGAGCTGGTCCGATGATCATCGAGCTTCCGGAGGCGGACGGTTCGGTCGTCCGGCACACGATGGGCGAGCCGCGCACCTACCCGCCGCCGCCCCGGCCGAGCACGTCCCGGGCTGCCTACGCGGCCGCGCACGTCGTGGCCGACCCGGCCGGCGACTCGCTCGACTGGGACGCGACGCTCGCGTTCCGCCGCCATCTCTGGTCGTACGGGCTGGGCGTCGCGGAGGCGATGGACACCGCGCAGCGCGGCATGGGCCTCGACTGGGCGGCGACCAGGGAGCTCATCATGCGGAGCGGTCGGGAAGCGCTTTCAGTCGGTGGCCGGATCGTCTGCGGCGCCGGCACGGACCAGCTGCCCCCGGGGCCGGCCTCGCCGAAGGAGATCGCCGCCGCCTACGAGGAGCAGCTCGCGGTGGTCGAGTCGGCCGGCGCCGTCCCGGTGCTGATGGCGAGCCGCCACCTCGCCGCCGTCGCGCAGGGCCCGGACGACTACGCGTTCGTCTACGGGCGACTGCTGTCGCAGGTCAGCCGCCCCGTGGTGCTGCACTGGCTGGGGCCGATGTTCGACCCGGCCCTGCGGGGCTACTGGGGTTCGCCCGACCTGGACGCGGCCGCCGGCGCGCTGCTCGCGCTGATCGCCGAGCACGCGCCCCGGGTCGACGGGGTGAAGATCTCCCTGCTGGACGCCGACCGCGAGATCGCCTTCCGCCGCCGCCTGCCGCCCGGTGTCCGGCTCTACACGGGCGACGACTTCCACTACCCGGAACTGATCCTGGGGGACGCCGCGGGGCACAGCGACGCGCTGCTCGGCGTCTTCGACCCGATCGCACCCGCCGCCGCGGCGGCCCTGCATGCGCTCGATGCCGGGGACACCGCATCCTACCAGGAGATATTCGCACCCACGGTGCCGCTCGCCCGCCACCTGTTCGAGTCCCCGACCTTCTTCTACAAGACCGGTGTGGTGTTCCTGGCCTGGCTGACCGGCCACCAGCGGCATTTCCGCATGGTCGGGGGGCTGGAGAACGCGCGCTCCGTCCCGCACATGGCGCGTCTCTTCCGGCTCGCCGACGCGGCCGGTCTCTTCCCCGACCCCGGCCTCGCCGCGCACCGGATGCGCGCCTGGCTGACCGTCCAAGGAGCCGCCCGATGAGGTTCAGCCTCAACCAGTGGACGACCCGCACCTGGCGCCTGCCCGACCTGGCCATCGGCTGCGCGGCCGAAGGGGTCACAGGCGTCGGCCTGTGGCGGGAGCCGGTCGCCGACCACGGCCTGGCCCGCACCGGCAAGCTCATGCGCGACCACGGCCTGGCGGTCACGTCCCTGTGCCGGGGCGGCTTCTTCCAGGAGCGGGACGCCCTGGCCGACAACCGCCGCGCCATCGAGGAGGCCGCCGCGCTGGGCGCGCCCGTCCTGTGCCTGGTCGCCGGCGGCCTGCCGGACGGGTCCCGCGACCTCGACGGCGCCCGCTCCCGCGTCGCCGAGCTGATCGCCGAACTCGCCCCCTACGCCGGCGAGCACGGCGTGCGCCTCGCGATCGAACCGCTCCACCCGATGTACTGCTCCGACCGCTGCGTGGTGTCCACCCTGCGCCAGGCCCTGGACATCGCGGCGCCGCACCCGCCGTCCCAGGTCGGGGTCGTGGTCGACACCTACCACCTGTGGTGGGACCCGGACGTCTGGGAGGGCATAGCCCGCGCGGGCGTCACGGGCCGCCTCGCGCTGTTCCAGGTCGCCGACTGGGTGACCCCGCTCCCCGAGGGCGTGCTCACCGGGCGCGGCATGCTCGGCGACGGCCGGATCGACCTGCGCCGCTTCCGCGCGGCCGTGGACGCCGCCGGCTACACCGGCCCGATCGAGGTGGAGATCTTCAACGAGGAGCTGTGGGCGATGCCCGGCCCGTCCGCCCTGGAACTCACCCTGTCGCGCTTCGCCCAGCACGTCCTCTAGCCGACGAAGCGCTAGGTTCCTTGCTCGTGGAGCCGATCGATCTGACGCCCGTCGAGCGCCGCGTGTGGCGGGCGTTCCCCACCGGAACGCCGGTCGACCTCCGGAACGGCACTGATGACGACCCTGCGAGCGGGCATGCCTGGCCCGCGCGCCGCACGGTGCGCGCGTGGGTCCTGCGCAAGCTGCTGCTGAGCCCGCCGGTGGACGGCGAGGTCGCGGCGCTGCGCCTGGTGGGGGCCCGCATCACCGGGACGCTGGAGCTGCACTACGCGACGGTCGAGCATCCGGTGTCGCTGCGGGGGTGCCACTTCGAAGCGACGCCCGTCCTGTACGGGGCGCGCGTCCGGCAGCTGAACCTCAGCGAGTCCTACCTGCCGGGGCTGGACGCGGCGACGCTGCGCGTGGACGGGGTGCTGCGCCTCACCGGCTGCCGCGTGCCGGGGCAGATCCGGCTCGGCGGGGCGCGGTTGTCCGGCGTCCTCTTCCTGGAGCGGGCGCGGCTCGGGACGGAGGGCGGGCAGGAGGAGGAGGTCCTGCACCTCAACCACTCCGTCCTGGAGGACGACGTCTGGGCCCCGGAGCTGGAGGCGCTCGGCGAAGTCCGGATGAACGGGGCGTCGGTGGCCGGGGTGGTGAACCTGAAGGGCGCCGTCCTGCGCAACCCCGGCGGGCTGGTCTTCGACGGCGCGAACCTCTCCGTCGGCTCCGACCTGATCGCGACGCGGGCGCGGTTCGAGGGCGAGGTCAACGTGCGCGGCGCGACGATCCCGGGCCTGCTCGTCTTCACGCAGGCGCGGCTGTCGGCCCCGGACGGCTGCGCGCTGCGGACGACGAGCGCCGCCATCGGGGAGGTCTGGCTGCGGGAGGGGCGGGTCGACGGGACGGTGAACATGCTCCGCGGGCGCTTCGGCCTCCTCCACGTCCCGCCCGGCGCGATCGACGGCGAGGTGTGGCTGGACGGCCTGACCTACGGTTCGCTGACGCCGCGGCTCCCGGCGAAGGTGCGGATCGCGATGCTGGAGCGGGACGCGGAGGGGTACGTCCCGCACGCCTACGAGCAGCTCGCCGCCGCGTACCGGCAGGCCGGGGACGACAGGGCGGCGCGCAACGTCCTGCTCGCCAAGCAGCGGCGGCACCGCGCGACGCGCCCCGGGTACGCGCGCCTGTGGGGCTACCTCCAGGACGTGACGGTCGGGTACGGCTTCCGGCCGGTGTGGGCCGCGGCGTGGCTCGCGGGCCTGCTCCTCGCCGGCACGACGGTGTTCGGGGCGCGGCATCCGGAGCCGCTGAAGGCCGGCGAGCAGCCCCCGTTCAACGCGCTCTTCTACACGCTCGACCTGCTGCTGCCCATCATCGACTTCGGGCAGGAGAAGGCGTTCAAGCCGGTCGGCGGGTACCAGTGGCTCGCCTACGCGCTGATCCTCACCGGCTGGGTGCTCGCGACGACGATCGCGGCCGGGATCACCCGGACGCTCCGCCGGCAGTGACGCCGCGGAGGCGGGCGGCCGCGGCCTCGGGCGGGACGTCGTTGATCCAGGCCGCCATGCCCGACTCCGACCCCGCCAGGTACTTGATCTTGCCGGGGGCGCGGCGGACCGAGAACAGCTCCAGGTGCAGGCGGACGAGGTCGCGGCCCTCACCGGCGGGTGCCTGGTGCCAGCCTGCGACGTACGGGAGCGGGTCGCCGTACAGGGTGTCGCAGCGGCGGAGGAGGTCGCGGTAGAGGACGGCCAGCTCGTCGCGTTCGCCGTCGTCCAGCGCGGCGAGGTCGGGGACGTGGCGGTGCGGCATCAGGTGCACCTCGACGGGCCAGCGGGCGGCGGCGGGCACGTAGGCCGTCCAGTGCTCACCGGCGGCGACGACCCGGGGGCCCGCGCGCTCGGCCGCCAGGACCTCGCCGAACAGGTCGCGGCCGGCGGCCATCGCGAGCATGCGCTCCGTCCGGGGCGTGACGAACGGGTAGGCGTAGATCTGCCCGTGCGGATGGTGCAGGGTCACGCCGATCTCGACGCCGCGGTTCTCGAACACGAAGACCTGCCGCACGCCGGGGATCGCGGACAGCTCGGCGGTGCGGTCGGCCCAAGCGTCGACGACGGTGCGGACGCGCGAGACCGGCAGCAGCGCCATCGACGCTGCGTGGTCGTCGGTGAAGCACACGACCTCGCAGCGCCCTTTGCCGCGGGCCCGCGGCACGCCGCCCGGCACTCCGTCGACCACGGGCGGGACCGGCGGCGTGCGGACGTCGAACGAGGGGAAGCGGTTCTCGAACACCGCGACCTCGTAGGACGCGTCGGGGACCTCGGAGGCGGGGCCGCCCGGGCACAGCGGGCACTGGTCGGCGGGCGGCAGGAACGTCCGCGCGTTGCGGTGCGCGGTGATGGTGACGTGATCGCCGGTCAGCGGGTCGCGGCGGACCTCGCAGACCGGCTCGACGGGCGGCAGCCCGCGCGGGTCGGGGACGGGCACCCGCCCCGGCGCCTCGTCGTAGTAGACGATCTCGCGGCCGTCCGACAGCCGCGCCCGTGTCCTGTGCATCGCGGCCAGAGCCTACAGCGACGCCGCGATCTTCCGGTGCGCCGCGAGGGGGCCGCGGCGGCGGGAATCGGCGGCCGTGAAGCGGGGTTCTCCGCGATATGGGCGACTACGGCAGGACACTCGAATTCGGCTACTTCCTCGTTCCCGACGCCGACGACCCGCTGCTGGAGCTGGCCCGCACGGCCGACCGGGCGGGACTCGACCTGATCGGCGTGCAGGACCACCCCTACCAGCGCCGCTACGTCGACACCTGGACGCTGCTCAGCATGATCGCGGCCGTGACCGAGCGGGTCCGGGTGTTCCCGGACGTCGCGAACCTGCCGCTGCGCCCGCCGGCGGTGCTGGCCAAGGCCGCCGCGAGCCTGGACGTGCTGAGCGGCGGCCGCGCCGAGCTGGGCCTCGGCGCGGGCGGCTTCTGGGACGCGGTGCACGCGTTCGGCGGGCCGCGCAAGTCCCGCCGGGAGGCCGCCGACGCGCTGGAGGAGGCCGTCACCGTCATCCGGGAGGTGTGGAGCGGCGATCGGAACCTGCGCTTCGACGGCGACCACTACCACCTCAAGGGCGCCAAGTCCGGCCCCGTCCCGGCGCACCGGATGGAGCTGTGGCTCGGCGTCGGCGGACCGCGCGGCCTGGCGCTGGCGGGCCGGTCCGCCGACGGCTGGCTCCCGTCGTCGGCCTGGGCCGCCCCGGACCGGCTTCCGGAGATGCACGCCCGCATCGACGACGCCGCCGCGGCGGCCGGGCGCGCCCCCGCGGACGTCCGCAGGCTCTACAACGTCAACGGGACGATCACCGACGGCGCGTCGGAGGGCTTCCTGCGCGGGCCCGCGTCCCAGTGGGCGGACGAGCTGACCGACCTCGCCGTGGGTTCCGGCATGGACACGTTCATCCTCTGGCCGGAAGGCGACCAGGAGACGCAGATCAAGCGGTTCGCCGAGGAGATCGCCCCGGCCGTCCGCGCCCAGGTGGCCCAGGAGCGCGGCCAGTAAGCGGCGTGGGCCGGGCCCCTCAGGGCCAGCGGTATTCGGCGTTCTCGGTGGGGACGTGGTGGGGCAGGTAGCACTTGGTCGTCACGTGCTCGTCCTTGCAGTCGAGGCACAGGTAGGTGCGGTGACCGCGCAGACCGCGCCCCCGCCCGTCGCAGGGCGGGCAGACGCACGGCGACCACCCGACGATGACCCGCCCCGCGGACAACCGATGCCCCGCAGGACACATGAACGGGACATGCTCACGAACCTCCACACCCCCACCCTACTCGAACATACTATCGAAGCCTCCCGCACCTCCTAGCAAAGATGCCTCCAGACGCAGCCGCCCCTTGGCGCAAGCGCCTCCTGAACAGGCGCCTCCCCGAGCGCGTGCCTGCCGGGGCGCGAGCCTGCCGGGGCGCGAGCCTGCCGGGGCGCGAGCCTGCCGGGGCGCGGCGCTGCTAGTGGTTGCGGTGGGTTATCAGGTGGGCGAGGGCTCGGAGTTCGGTGGCGGTGGTGGGGTGGAGGCCGGCGGCGGCGAGGTCGGCCTCGGCGGTGGTGAGGAGGGTGGCGGCGCGGGTGGCGGCCCAGGCGCGGCCGCCGGCGGTGTCGACGAGGGCGGCGGCGCGGGACGCGTCGTCACCGGTGAGGTCGCCGTCGCGGAAGTACAGCTCGGCCAGCTCGGCACCGGCGGGGGTGCCCGAGGTGAGGGCGGCGACGACCGGCAGGGACTTCTTCCGGCTGTGCAGGTCGGAGTGGACGGGTTTGCCGGTGGTCCCGGGGTCGCCCCAGATGCCGAGCAGGTCGTCCACGAGCTGGAACGCCAGGCCGAGCCGTTCGCCGAAGGCGCGGAGGCGGGCGGCCTGCCCGGTGGTGCCGCCGCCGTAGGCGGCGCCGAGCGCGCACGCGGCGCCGAGCAGCGCGCCGGTCTTGCGGCCCGCCATGGCCGCGCATTCGTCGAGCGTCACGTCGGAGCGCTCCTCGAACGCCAGGTCGGCGCTCTGCCCGGCGACCAGGTCGCGGACGGCCTGGGCGAGGGTGCGGACGGCGCGCGGGATCAGCGGGGACGGCTCGTCGGCGAGGACCTCGAAGGCGGCGGCGAGCAGCGCGTCCCCGGCCAGGATCGCGGGGTTGGCGCCGTAGACGGTCCACGCGGTGGGCCGGTGCCTGCGGGTGAGGTCGCCGTCCATGACGTCGTCGTGCAGGAGCGAGAAGTTGTGCGCCAGCTCGACCGCCACGGCGGCGGGGAGCGCGGCGGAGGCGGTCCCGCCGACCGCCTCCGCCGCGAGCAGGGTCAGCGCGGGACGGATCGCCTTGCCGCCACCGCCGGCGGCCGGCAGGCCCCGCTCGTCGCGCCAGCCGAAGTGGAACGCGGCGATGTCGCGCACCGCGCCCGGCATGCGCTCGACCGCGTCCCGCAGCGCGGGGTCGAGCAGGCGGCGGCTCCAGCCGAGGACCTCGGCCGCCGTGCGGGCGCGGCCCGTCCGGGGATCGTCCGGCTCCGGCCCCCGGCCGTCGTCCGGACATGGGTCGTGGTCCGGACCCCGGTCACTCGTGTCCGGGCGGTGGTCGCAGCGGAGCACGGCCGGGTCGTCTCCCCAGACGGGCATGTCGTCCCCTTTCCCTAGCGGGCGATCTCGACGTTCTCCAGGACGCCGAGCGCGTCCGGCACCAGCACGGCGGCGGAGTAGTACGCGCTGACCAGGTAGGTCAGCAGCGCCCGCTCGTCGACGCCGGTGAACCGGACCGACAGCCCCGGGCGGATCTCGCCGGGGATGCCGGTGCGGTGCAGGCCGATGACGCCCTGGTCGTCCTCGCCGGTGCGCAGCACGAGGATCGAACTCGTCCCGGACGGGCTGACCGGGATCTTGTCGCAGGGGTAGATCGGGACCCCGCGCCATGCCTGCACCCGCTGCTCGGACCCCCCGGGCCCGTCCACCGGCAGGGTGGACGGGTACACCCCGCGGCGGGTGCACTCCCGGCCGAACGCGGCGATCGTCCTCGGATGGGCGAGGAAGAACCGCGACTTGCGGCGCCGCGCCAGCAACTCGTCCAGGTCGTCGGGGGTCGGCGGGCCCCCGCGGGTCTGGATGCGCTGCCGCAGGTCGGCGTTGTGCAGGAGCCCGAATTCGCGGTTGTTGACGAGTTCGTGCTCCTGGCGTTCGCGCACGGCCTCGACGGTGAGCCGCAGCTGCTGCTCGACCTGGTCCATCGGCCCGTTGTAGAGGTCGGCGACGCGGGAGTGGACGCGCAGGAGCGTCTGGGTGACGCTCAGCTCGTACTCGCGCGGCGACGCCTCGTAGTCGACGAACGTGCCGGGCAGGACGTGCTCGCCCTCGTGGCCGGAGGCGAGGTCGATCGCCGCCTCGCCGTGCCCGGTCTGCGGCGGGGCGGGGGCGTCCCGGTACGCGTCCAGATGGGCGCGCAGCGCGTCGTACCTGCCGGTCAGCTCCTCGATCGCCTCCCGGGAGAGCGTGAGGACGGTGGTCGGGGTCAGCGCGCGGAACGTGCAGGGCCATTCCTCGGCGGTGCCGAGGAGGACCCGGTCGCCGAAGAACCGCCCGTCGGCGAGGATGCCGGTCTCGGCCTCGCCGCCGTACTCCCCCGGGGTCCGCAACGCGACCTTGCCGTGCGCGATGAGGTGGACGGCGTCGGCGGGGCGGCCCGCCGCCGCGATGGTGTCGCCGGGGCCGTACTCGCGCTGCTCGAACCGCCCGGCGAGCACGTCGAGGACGTCCTCGCCGGCCAGCCCGCGCAACGGCGGCAGCTCGGCCAGTTCCGGCGGGACCACGCGGACCGCGGCGCCGTCGTTGACGAACGTCACCAGGCCGTCGCCGAGCCGGTAGGTGAGCCGCCGGTTCACCCGGTAGGTCCCGGCGTCCGCCCGCACCCACGGCAGCTGCCGCAGCAGCCACCGCGGGCTGACGCCCTGCATCTGCGGGACGGACTTGGTCGTCGTCGCGAGGTTGCGGGCGGCGCGCGTGCCGAGCGCGTGCCGCCCGCCCCGAGCCTCCTGCGGCGGTGTCACTCGCCGGCACCGCCGTGGGCGACCTCGACGGACTCCAGCATCCCGAGCGCGTCGGGGACCAGGACGGCGGCCGAGTAGTAGGCGCTGACGAGGTAGGAGATGAGGGCCTTCTCGTCGATGCCCATGAAGCGGACGGACAGGCCGGGCTGGTACTCGTCCGGCAGCCCGACCTGGTGCAGGCCGACCACTCCCTGCGCCTGCTCGCCGGTGCGCATCAGCAGGATCGAGCTGGTCTTCGTCTTGCTGACCGGGATCTTGTTGCACGGGAAGATCGGCACGCCGCGCCAGGCCGGGATCCGGTTGCCGCCGACGTCGATGGCGTCGGGGTAGATGCCGCGCGCGCTGCACTCGCGGCCGAAGGCGGCGATGGCCTTCGGGTGGGCGAGGAAGAACGCCGGGTCCTTCCAGACGAGGGTGAGCAGGTCGTCCATGTCGTCGGGGGTGGGCGGGCCGCCGCGGGTGTGGATGCGCTGCGACAGGTCGGCGTTGTGCAGCAGCCCGAAGTCGCGGTTGTTGACCAGCTCGTTCTCCTGGCGCTCGCGCAGCGCCTCGATGGTCAGCCTGAGCTGCTGCTCGACCTGGTCCATCGGCTCGTTGTAGAGGTCGGCGACGCGGCTGTGCACGCGCAGGACGGTCTGCGCGACGCTCAGCTCGTACTCGCGCGGCGACGCCTCGTAGTCGACGAACGTGCCGGGCAGGACGTGCTCGCCCTCGTGCCCGGCCGCGAGGTCGATAGCGGCCTCGCCGTACTCGTTGTGCTCCTGCGGGGGGCTCGACCGGTACACGTCCAGGTGCGCCTGCAGGGAGGCGGACTGGCCGAGCGTCTCCTGGAAGTCGGTGTCGCTCATGCTGAGGATCGTGCAGGCGGTGACGGCCTTGACCGTGTAATCCCATTCCTCCCGGTCCTCGCCCTCCTCGGTGCCGAGCAGGGCCTGCTCGCCGAAGAAGTCGCCGTTGGCGAGCGTGCCGAGCACGGCCTCCGCGCCGAACTCGCCGGCGCCGATCCGGCTGAGCTTGCCGTGCGCGACGAGGATCACCCGGTCGACGGGGCGGCCGCGCTCCACGACGACGTCGCCGGGCTCGTACTCCTGCTGGGTGAACCGCCCGGCGATGGCGTCGAGCGTGAGGTCGTCGTCGTAGCCGCGCAGCGGCGGCAGCTCGCCCAGCTCGCGCGGGATGACCCGCACGTCGGCGCCGGTGGTCACGAACGTCACCCGGCCGTCCCCGAGCGTGTAGGTGAGCCGCCGGTTGACGCGGTAGGCGCCGCCGGCCGCCTGGACCCAGGGCAGCAGTTTCAGCAGCCAGCGCGAGCTGATGCCCTGCATCTGGGGGACGGACTTCGTCGTCGTCGCGAGATTCCGTGCCGCCGCCGTGCCAAGGCTCATCTGCTGCTGGTGTTCCTGCTGTTCGGTCACGTGCACACCACCGATTCGTAGCCGTCGTGTCAGGAGGGGCCGGAGTCCGGCCAACAGGGAAGCTACAGACGGTAATCGACTGATCGCAACGGGGTATGCAGCACCTCTTCTTGACCATGGAGCCACACAAGTCGCACCTGTCCGCGACGTCCCGCGGGGCCCGGCGGCGGGCCGGCGTCTACCTCGTCCCGGAACCCACCGGTTTGGGAACGAGTTCGGCCCCGGCCTCGTCGATCGGCACCCCGGCCGTCTCGCGGAGCTTGCGGATCGGGTACAGCGCCACCGCGGCCGCGAAGCCGCTCAGAAACTCTCGATCAGCGGGGCGGTCACGCCCGCCGGTAGTTCTTCGCGGCCTCTTCGACGAGGCTGTCCGGCAGTTCGGTGAGGACGGTGGTGCGCTGCATGTCTTCGTCGCCCGGCGCCTCGCCGTCCCTTTCACCGTCTTCGCCCTGTTCGGCGTCTTCGGCGGCGGGGGCCGGCACGTCGCCGCCCGGCTCGTCCGCGAGCTCTTCGGGCAGCTCGTCGGTGGTCTGCGGGTCGCCGTCCAGCAGCTCGTCCAGGGAGACGGTGCGCTGGGCGGCCTCGTCCGCCGCGGGCGGCCCGTCCAGGAGCAGGTCGTCCTCCGGGATGGACATGAGGGCCTGTGTCTCCTGCGCCTCCCGGGTGATCACACCGCTGGCGAGGACGGTGTTGCGGTGCCGCAGCGCGCCGTTCTCGCGGAGCAGGTTGTCGACCTCGGCGCGGGCCCGGCGCACGCGGCGGCTCGACCGCACGTGCACGGTGAAGCCGCCGAGGGCGAGGCCCAGCAGGAAAGAGGCGGCCGGGATGCCCACCGAGGACGGGACGAGCAGCGCCACCAGGGCGACGACGACCAGCGCGGTGACCGCCCCGAGCGCGACGGAATGCTGCTCCATCCAGTCCAGGACGGTGTTGACGCGCTTCGGGATCCGCACTCCGTTTCTCCTCTGCTCGGCTCAGAACGAAGACAACAACGATCAGGCCGGGGCGCGGTGTTCCACCACCGTGACGAGCTGCTGTTTCAGGGACGCCGCCGGCCTGCTCCGGCCGGGACGGCTCCGGGCTCGCGTCGTCCGCGCCGCCCCGCCTCCCCTGGTTCACTGACCGGCGGGAGGCGTTCGAAACACTAACAGCACGTGACATCCGCCTCCCCGCGCCGCTCCGCGGCGCGAGCGGGATGCAAGTGCCTCCGGCGCCGAATATCGTCCATGGATATGAGCGAACATTTTGACGTCGTGGTCCTGGGCGCGGGCCCGGGTGGATATGTCGCCGCGATCCGGTCGGCACAGCTCGGGCTGAAGACCGCGATCGTCGAGGAGAGGTACTGGGGCGGCGTCTGCCTCAACGTCGGCTGCATCCCCTCGAAGGCGCTGCTGCGCAACGCCGAGCTGGCGCACATCTTCACCCAGGAGCAGAAGACCTTCGGCATCAACGTCGAGGGGCGGGTCTCGTTCGACTACGGCGTCGCCTACCAGCGCAGCCGCCAGGTGTCGGAGAAGCTCGTCAAGGGCGTCCAGTTCCTGATGAAGAAGAACAAGATCACGTCCTACGAGGGGCGGGGCGCGTTCACCGACCCGAACACGCTGCAGGTCGACCGGTCGGACGGCTCCAGCGAGACCGTCACCTTCGACAACTGCATCATCGCGGCCGGGGCGCACACCAAGCTGCTGCCGGGCACGTCGCTGTCCGAGCGGGTCGTCACCTACGAGGAGCAGATCCTCAGCTCCGAGCTGCCCGAGAGCATCGTCATCGCGGGCGCGGGCGCGATCGGCGTCGAGTTCGCCTACGTGCTGCACAACTACGGGGTGAAGGTCACGATCGTCGAGTTCCTCGACCGGATGGTCCCGAACGAGGACGCCGACGTGTCGAAGGAGCTCGCCAAGCGGTACCGCAAGCTCGGCGTGGACGTGCTGACCTCCACCCGCGTGGACGCCATCGACGACTCGGGCGACAAGGTGAAGGTCACCGTCACCGGCAAGGACGGCGCCCAGCAGGTCATCGAGACCGACAAGGTGCTGCAGGCGATCGGCTTCCAGCCGAACGTGGAGGGCTACGGACTGGACAAGACCGGCGTGCGGCTCACCGAGCGCGGCGCCATCGACGTGGACGGCCGCTGCCGCACGTCCGTCCCGCACATCTACGCCATCGGCGACGTGACCGCGAAGCTCATGCTCGCGCACGCCGCCGAGGCGATGGGCATCGTCGCGGCGGAGACCATCGGGGACGCCGAGACGATGGAGCTCGACTACGTGATGATCCCCCGCGCCACGTACTGCCAGCCGCAGGTCGCGAGCTTCGGCTGGACGGAGGCGCAGGCGAAGGAGCAGGGCTTCGACGTCAAGACCGCCAAGTTCCCCTACAGCGCGAACGGCAAGGCGCTCGGGATGGGCGAGGGCGACGGCTTCGTCAAGGTGGTCAGCGACGCGAAGTACGGCGAGATCCTCGGCGCCCACATGATCGGCCCGGAGGTCACCGAGCTGCTGCCCGAGCTGACCCTGGCGCAGCAGTGGGACCTGACCGTCCACGAGGTGGCCCGCAACGTCCACGCCCACCCGACCCTGGGCGAGGCCATCAAGGAGTCCGTGCACGGCCTCGCCGGCCACATGATCAACCTCTGACCCGCGCCCGGGCGTGCTCGCGTATGCGGGCGCGCCCGACGCCGTCCACCCGGCGGCCGGTCAGGAGGCGCTGCTCGTGGAGGCCGGGGCCGGGCGGGTCAGGCGGCTCAAGAGGCGCTGTCCCTGGCGGGTGCTGATGCCGAGGCGGCGTCCCAGCTCGGTGCCGGTGATGTCGGGTTCCGCGTCGATGATGGCCAGGGCGCGGGCCTCGTTGTCGGTGGCGACGCTGCGCGGGGGCTGCCGTCGCGCGGGCTTGCGCTGCGGGGCCTTGCGCGGCGGCGGGGCCTTGTCCGGCTTCGGTGCGGTGAGCTCGGTGACGCGGGCGAGGGCCTCGTCGAGCATGACGCCGTCCGAGAGCATCCAGACGACGTCCGCGGGCGCCTTGGTCCGCCACTTGCGGCCGTAGTGCTCGCTCAGCAGCGCCAGGGCGTGCCTGCGGCGCTGCTCGGCCGTCAGGGCCCGCGGGTAGGAGGTGATCTGCCACAGGACCATGCGGCGCCACAGCCGGAACGTGGACCAGGGGGCGAGGAGCCAGCGGGCGACCGGGATGCCCTCGCGGACGGTCCCGGCGGCGATGCCCGCACGGCGCCGGATGGCGTGCCGGACGGCCTCGATGAACGTGATGAACAGGATCGGCATCGCGGCGTGCATCACCATGCCGGTCGCGTCGCCGTGGGCGGCCGACACGTTCAGCCAGACGGTCGCGCCGGTGAAGGCGAACGCCATCCAGCGCAGGGCCGGCATGGGCATGGCCAGCCATTCCAGCAGCAGCGCCACCGACACCAGGGCGAGGATGCCCAGGTCGACCCCGGCGGGGACGATCCACGCCTGGCCGCCGAACCACGGCTCGGCGACGTCGCGGACGGAGGCGAACGAGCCGTAGCCGCCCAGGCCGGCGAGCCCGGCGAAGAACAGCCCGCCGGTCGCGGCCAGCACCTTCTGCGCCCGGGTCAGCGGCGCGGCCGCCGGCGGCGGCGTGCGCACCTCGTCCATCGGCGTTCCTCCCCGCCACGGGTTCTAGATCACCCAGTGACGGTAGCGCGCCGGGACCGCCCGTCCGGACGAAAGTGCAGGAACCGCCCAAACACCCAGGTCGTCAGCGCAGCGGGCTGAACGGCGCCAGCTCCGGCGGGCGCTCGCCGGTGACGATCTGCTCGGCGAGGAGGCGTCCCGTGGCGGGGCCGAGGGTGATGCCCCACATGCCGTGGCCGCCCGCGGCGAAGACGTGCGGCGACCGGGTCGCGCCGATCAGCGGCAGGCCGTCCCGGGTGCAGGGGCGCGACCCGACCCACTCGTCCTGCCGGGCGGCCAGGTCCGCGCCGCGCAGCAGCGGGCGGACGGCCTCGACGATCGCCCTGATCCGGCGCGGGTCCAGCGGCGCCTCGGGCCGGCGGAACTCCATCATCCCGGCGACGCGCAGCCGGTCGCCGAGCGGCGTGCAGGCCACCCGCTGGGACGGGAAGTACACCGGGCCGTCCGGGACGCGGTCCACCGGCACGCTGAAGCTGTAGCCGCGGCCCGCCTGGACGAGGGCGCGGACGCCGAACCGACGGGCCAGCCCGTTCAGCCACACGCCGCTCGCGATGACGACGGCGTCGAACGGCTCGTAGTCGCTGCCCGCGGTGCGGACGGCGGCGCCGCCGGACTCGTCGCGGACGTCGCGGACGGCCTCCCCCGGCCGGATCTTGCCGCCGCGGTCGCGGACCGAGTCGGCGAGCGCGTGCACGAACCGCCCGGGGTCCACGAAGCGCTGGCCGCGCAGCACGATCGCCGCGCCGATCTCGCCGGACAGCGCGGGCTCCAGCGCGCGTGCCTCGTCCCCGCCGAGGACGTCGTACTCCAGCTTCTGGCCCGCGGCGCGGATGTGCTCGATCTCCTCCTGGAGGACGCGGCGCTCCTCGGCCGTGCGGTACGCGGCGAGGAAGGACCCGGCCTCGCGGGTCTCCGCCTTCACCCCGCCCTCGACGAGCGCGTCGAAGCTCGGCAGCGCGCGGCCGTTGATCGGCACCAGCGACTCCATCGCGCGCCGCCACTTGGCGGCGGTGCTGTTCGCGGCGAAGCCCGCAAGGAACCTGAGCAGCCGCGGGCTGGCGCTCGGCGGCACGTAGACCGGCGACGACGGGCTGAGGACCGCCCGGACGCCGTAGGAGAGGACGGCCGGCTCGGGCAGCGGCGTCGCGAGACCGGGGGTCAGCCATCCGGCGTTGCCCCAGGACGCGCCGGCCGCCACGTCGTCCCTGTCGAATACGGTGACGTCGGCGCCGTGCTCCTGCAGGAACCAGGCCGTGGACAGACCGACCATGCCGGCACCCACGACCGCGACGCGGCGCGGACCCGTGTCGAGAGCCATGCCCTTTCATCTCCTCGTGTTCGGGGTTCACCTCGATGGTCGCCCGGGATGTGACCGGCGTCTCTGTCCTGTTCGGCCAACAAGGGCGGGCCGCATAGTGTGAAGAGCACAAACCTCGGGCGAGGGGGCGTGATGATCAGCTTGACCGATCTCGTCGATTCCCTGGGGCCGGGACTGCTGCGGATGGTCGAGGACGGGCACGGCTCGCAGCTGGACGACTCGCAGGTGCACGACGTCGTCCTGGCCGAGCCGGGCGAGGCGGCCGGGCAGCCGGGCGAGATCGTCCTCGGCGTCGGCGTGGCCGGCCCGGCGGACGCGGTGGCGCTCCTCGAACGGGCCGACGCCGCGGGCGCGGACGGTGTCGTCCTGAAGGCCCCGCTCGCCGACGACCCCGCGGTCGTCGCCGCCGCCCGCTCGCTGCGGCCCGCCCTCGTCGAGCTCCAGCCGGACACCTCGTGGACGCACGTCGTCTGGCTCGTGCGCGGCGCGATCGACCGCGCCTACGCGCCGCTCCCCGGGCCGGTCGGCGCGCAGGACGTCCACAACGACCTGTACGCGCTCGCCGACGCCGCCGCCGAGATCGCCGACGCCCCGGTGACCGTCGAGGACGCCCGCTCCCGGGTCCTGGCCTACTCCGGGCGCCAGGACAGCACCGACCCCGCCCGCGTCTCCACGATCGTCGGCCGCCGGGTCCCGCCGCAGGTCATCGCCCATCTCCGCGCCTCCGGCGTGTTCCGCAGGCTGGCGCAGTCGAGCGATCCGGTCTTCGTCCCCGAGAGCCCCGACGGGATGCTGCCGCGCCTCGTCGTCCCGGTCCGGGCCGGGGGCGAGTGGCTCGGCTCGATCTGGGTGGTGGCGCGGACGCCGATCCCGCCCGGCCGCGTGCAGCGGCTCACCGAACTCGCGTCCGTCCTCGCCCTGCACCTGCTGCGCCTGCGCGCCGAGGCCGGCGTCGCCCGCCGCGTGTCGGCCGACCAACTACGCACCGCGCTCCGCGACGGCACCCACGTCACCGCACCCGCACCGCCCTGGCGCGTGGTCACCCTCGGCACCACCGACGAGACCGAGGACATCCGGCAACGCCTCGACCTCTGGGAGGCGATCACCCAGCGCTTCGGCTGGCACCGCCCCCTCCTCACCGACGCCGACGGCACGCTCTTCGCCGTGCTGACCGCGCGCCCTCCCCGCGAGGACGACCCCGGCTCGATGCCCTGGCTACGCCACGTCCTGACCCGCGTCCGCAACCACGACGCCACCCTGTACGCGGCGGCGGGCGGCCCCGCGCACTCCCGCGCCGAACTTCCCCGCTCTCGGGCCGAGGCCGCCGAACTGGACACCCTCGTCGCATCCGGCAGCCTCACCCCCGGACTGGTCCTCCTGGAGGACGCCTGGGACGCGATCATCGTCGAGCGCGCCAAAAAGGCGGTCCGACCCGGCCTGCTCGGCGGCCCGCTCCCCGCCCTGAAAGCACACGACGAGACCCACGGCACGGCATTCCTCCCGACGCTCGCCGCCTGGCTCGACCACTACGGCGACCCCAAGGGCACCGCGCAGGCCTTGGCCATCCACCCCAACACCCTCCGCTACCGCCTCCGCAGGATGTCCGAGGTGGCCCCGGTGGACCTCTCGTCCTCCCGAACCCGCCTAGCCCTGCGATTGCAACTGATCACCCTCGGCCGCAACGGCCCGGTGCGGGAATGAACTTCCCGCACCGTCGCCCTACGATGCCATTGCTTTACGGGCCGTCGATAAATGGTCGCCTGACATCTGCAAAACGGCGCGTTAGGCCCTGTATGACCTGATACGGCCACGTCGCCACCATTGCACCGAAAAGGCTCCCAGGCCATGATCAATCTCAAGCGATCATGACCTCCATCCGTCGATGAATCCTGTGCCGGGGCCGGAAGGTTGGCGGCAGGTGAGTCGACACATGCCGGTCCTCGTTGTTCTGCCCGGATTACGGTGAGCGGCATGCCGCGGGCTGGAAGGTGGGAGCCCGAAAAATGGGTCGACGTTTCCTGAGTCACCTTCTCTCGGTTGTACTGCTGATGTCGCTCAGCGTTATCAGTGGCCCCGGGCGGGCGGAGGCCGAATCGCCGGCGGCAGACCGCAGGCCCGTACTCACGCCCCAGCAGCAGAGGCGGGCACCAGCGGCCCAGGAGGCGGGAGGGCAATACCATGACGTGCGCCAACGCGTTCTGAGCAATGTGCCGGTCGCCGCCAGCGCGACGCAGACGATCAAGGTAACCGGGGTGGGCGCGGTGCCGGCCGGCGGGGTGTCGATGGTGGCGGTCAACGTGGTCGCGAAAGGCGCCGACGCCGACGGGGGGCTCATCGTCTACCCGTCCGACCTTTCCTCGCCACCGGCGGTGACCGGCAGCAGGTATTACGCGAGGACGTTCACCGACCATGTGCTGATGACCAAGGTCGGTGCGGACGGCCAGGTCAAACTCAGGAACACGGGTTCCACCACGGCGAATGTCTATGTGGACATCCACGGCTACATCACTGGGGCGGCGACGGCGACCGGTGCGGGATACGTTCCGCTGGATACGTCGCGGATCGTCAGCAACCTGAACGTGGCCGCGAACTCCAGCGCGTCGTTCTCGGCGGTCGGTGCGGGGGCCGTTCCCGCCGATGGGGTATCGCAGGTCGCGATGACGCTCACCGTCAGAAGCGTCGGCTCGGGCCAGGCCATTGTGCATCCGTCGGGGACCGCCGTGCCCACCGGCTCCAATATCAACTACCGTCCATCAGATTTCCTGTCCAATCTGGCGATCGTCGCGCCGGGCGAGGACGGCAAGATCACCATTACCAACCGGGGTGCGTCGAATCTCCGCGTGTACGCGGACGTGGCCGGGTACTTCGCCGCCGCGCCGGAGGCCGATGTCGCCGCATCGTCCCAGGTCCCGGTCAATCCCGCGAGGATCGTCAATGAGGTGACGGTCGCCTCGGGAGCCACCTATGAGGTGGCGCCGCTGGGCAAGGGCGGAGTGCCAGCGAGCGGAGTGTCGGGGGTCGGAGTCACTCTGACGTCCAGGGCCTCCGCGGTCGGTCTCCTGCGCGTCTATCCGACCGGTCAGACCAGCATTCCCTCCGGTGGGTCGGTCGCTTACCAGACCGGCGTGCCCTGGGCCAACTTCGTACCGGTGAAACTCGGCTCGGACGGCACGTTCACGGTGAAGAACATGGGCAGTGCCGCAGTCACCCTCTCCGTGGACGCCTTCGCCTACTTCAAACCTCCCTCCAGGCCGAGCGCGCCGGGGGGCGCCACCGCGACGGCCAGCGACGGGACCGCGAGCGTGTCCTGGCAGCGACCGGTGGACGACGGCGGCTCGCCGATCATCGAGTACACGGTGACCGCGAGTCCGGGCGGCGCGTCGGTCACCGTCGACGCCCCGTCGCTCCAGGCGAACGTGACCGGGTTGACCAACGGCACGGCCTACAGCTTCACCGTCACGGCCAGAAACGCCGTCGGGGCCTCCGCCCCCTCGGCCCCGTCGCAACCGGTGACCCCCCGCGGCAGCGCGGAGAAACCCTCGCCGCCGACCGGTATCACCGCCGCCCCGCAGGACGGCGCGGCGGTGGTGGCCTGGCAGAAGCCGCCCGAAGGCAGCTCACCGATCACCTCCTACACCGTGCTGGCGTCTCCGGGCGGAGCCGCGGCGATCGTGCGGGCTCCGCAACTCGAAGCCACCGTCACCGGGTTGGACAACGGCACGGCGTACACCTTCACCGTCACCGCGACCAGTGCCGTGGGTACATCCGACCCTTCGGAGCCGTCTGAGGCCGTGGTGGCGGGACGCGCACCGCAACCGCCCACCAACCTGATCGCCTCGGCCTCCGACGGCACGGCCACCGTCACGTGGACCCCGCCCCTCGACCCCGGCACCAGCCCGATCACCGGCTATACGGTCCTGGAGACCGGGACCCGCGAGACCGTCACCGTGCACGGGCAGGAGACGGCCACCTTCGCGGGCCTGACGAACGGAACTTCCTACAGTTTCCAAGTCAAAGCGACCAACGCCACCGGGACCTCGAAGTACTCGACCTCGTCCAGCCCGGTCATCCCGCGCGAACCGAAACCGCCCGGCCAGCCGTTCATCACGACCACCCACGGCCGCGACGGTGAGGTCGAGCTCTCCTGGAGTCCGCCGCCGACCGGCGCGGCAGGCGTCGACCGCTACCGCGTACGGGTCGAGCCCGGCGGTCGGACCCAGGAGACGGCGGCCGGCGTCACCACCGCCGTGGTCAAGGACCTGGCCAACGGAACCGGCTACACGTTCACGGTCACGGCGATCAACGGCAACGGGGATGGACAGCCGTCGATCCTGGCGCGGGCCACACCGAAGGCGGGAAGGGTACCGCTCGGACCGACCCTGCTCGAAGCCGCCCCGCGGGACGGCCGTATCGACCTGCGCTGGCTCCCCACCCGCGACGGCGGCTCCCCGGTCACCGGCTACAAGGCGACGGCCGAACCCGGTGGAGCATCGGTCACGGTCGCCGGCGACGCCACGACCGCCGCCCTGACCGGGCTGACCAACGGAACCGCCTACACCGTGGAACTGACCGCGGTGAACGGCACGGGAACCAGCGGCGTCACCGTCCG
>NZ_BMRO01000018.1:17697-37177 GCF_014648675.1 Actinomadura livida | reverse complement strand
CATCGCCCGGCGGCCGCCCCAGCCGCCGGGCAACGTGACGGCGGCGGCCACCGGCGAGGGAGAGGCGCAAGTAGCCTGGAGCCCTCCCACCGACACCGGAACGGCCCCGATCCAGCGGTACACCGTGACCACCGCCCCGGGGGAGCACACCGCAAGCACCACTTCATGCGAAACCGGCCGAAGCACCTGCGCCGTCACCGTCGGCGGTCTCGACCCGAGCGTCGAGTACACGTTCACGGTGACGGCGACCAGCGCGGACGGCACCGGCGGCGCCGCCCCGGCGACCCGCCCGATCACCCCCGAGCTGACGATGGCCACCCAGCCGTGGGAGCTGAGTCCCGCGGCGGCGCAGGCGCTCACCGAGGCCGACGACGACGGGACCCTGGTCTTCGCCGACGCACCGCAGGAGGTCGTCGACCTGACACCGGGGCGGTACCTGGTCGTCCCCCAGTCGAGTGCCGCGCCCAACGGCCTGATCCGTAAGATCACTCAGGTGCGCACGGCGGGTACCGCAGTGACGCTGAGCACGATGCCCGCCGCGATCGAGGACCTCATCGACGAGGGCGGCTTCTCCGGGGCACTCACCCTCGGGGCGGCCGATCTGGTCAGCGGCCCGGCGGGATCCCAGCAGCGCGGGAGCACCCGATCGGACGGATTCTCTCCGGACCCGATCTCGGTCTCGTTCAGCAGGGACGTCGGCCAGAACGGCCGGATCGACGCCGACCTGACGCTCACCCCGAAACTCACCTACGAGGCGCGGCTGCGCAACAGAAAACTCACGGGACGGGTCTCGGTCACCGCAAACCTGTCCGGGCACGTACGGCTCCACACCGACCGGAAGGAAACCTGGAGCAGGCAAATCCCGCTCGGGAAATGGACTTTCCGGAAGATGGTCGGGATCGGGAGATTCAAGATTCCTCTCACCTTCACGACCATCCTGGCGGCCAAAGTGCACGCCGACGCGTCCGGCGCCGTGACGCTCGAAGCCCGGCACGACATCGATGCGGGAATGACGGCCGAGATCGACGGCAAGAGGGCCGACTTCACTCCCACTTTCACCAATCGCACCACGGTCGGGCGGCCCGAACTCGACGGGAGCGCCTCAGCCCGCGTCGATGCCTCGGCAAGCACTTCGTCTCGTTCGCCGACACCCTAGGGGTCGGTGTCGAGGCCAGCCCGAACGTGGCGCTCGAGGCGGACGTGAACGCCGACCCGTGGTGGAAGGTGAGCGCGGGTGCCGTCGTTCGCGACTGCGTGGCGTGGTCCAGTGAGTGCACGCCGCTAGAAGCCTCCAAGGGGTTCTCCGTCGTGCTCAGAAGCGCCGACGGTCCGTTCCGGGGGATATCGCTTAAACCGGCGCGGGCACGTACCCAGCGCGGGGAGCCGGTCGACTTCGACGTCGTCACCCACAACGCCTCCGAGGGGCCGGTGACCTGGTCGGTTGTGGACGGGCCCGGATCGATCGACGACCAGGGCGTCTTCGTTTCCGATACCGAGGGGACGGCCGTCGTCCGTGCCGTGCGGCAGGGCGGGGTGGACGACCCGGACGCCGAAGCGGTGGTCGTGGTCGGTCCAGGCCGGCCGGGAGCACCCGTCAACGTGACCGCGAAACCCGGGCCGCTATCGGTCCTGGTCAGCTGGCAGCCTCATCCCGACACACTGGTCGGCATCGAGAGATACGCCATCCATGCGGTCCCGCTGAATCCAGCAGAAGCCTACGAGACCATCGGCTACACCCTCGCCGCAGACCGCTCCTATCGACTGCCCGAACTGAAGGCCGGTGTGGCATACGCCGTCCACGTCATCGCGATAAGCACCGACGGGTACGGCCCGCCATCGGCATCGGTCACGGTCACCCCTACCGCGGGGATCGAGCCGGTAGGTGATGCGGTCAATATGGCGGTAGACGCGGCAGGCCATCCCGATGAGACCAACTACGCCGGCGCGCACGACGTCTACACGGGCGGTGGCGGTATCGGAGTATCGGGCGATGGCCGCCACGTGTTCTTCACCACGGTCGCCGGCAGCAACCTCGTCCCGGCCGAGGCCCGCGATCCGAGCAGCTCTGCGCTCTACCTACTCAGAAAGGACACCGTCACCGGGCGGATCGACCTCGCCTCCCGCGCAGCGGACGGCGCAACGCCCCAGCCTCTCGGTTCTCCCACATTCTTCGTCAGCCGAGACGGGAGTCAGGCGGCTTTCATCTCCGCCCCCGACGGCGCCTACGCCGGTGACGTACTCGTCCACGACCTGTCATCCCAGCGAACATGGACGGCAGCCGCCAGCACGGAGAGCTCATTCCCGCTCACCCTCAATGGGCTGAGCGGCGACGGTGAGACCGTACTGGTCAACACATGGCATCCGTCGGGCAGCGTCCTATCCGGCCTGCGGAAGGGACAACTCGTCAACCGGGACGGCACCGCGCATCTCATCTACCAATGCGGCCAGGAATACAACATGGGCCTGGGGGCATGCTACTCCGACGATCGTTACGACTACCCCCACCACAGCACCATGCGCATGGCGGCCAACGGCGAAATCGTGGCATGGGTGACCGAACACCTCAGCTCGTCCGATCCGGAGGAACAGTTCACCCAGCACCTCAGAACCTATGATCTCGCCTCCGGGGATACGGCCATCCAACTCACGGTCGACTATAGCGCGAACAACTACATGCGCCTTAGTCGGCCGAGTATGTCGGGCGACGGCTTGACCATCGGCTACACGCTGGAATATCTCCCACTCGATGCGTCGAGAACAATTGCCGAGGCATACGTGAAGAAGATCTCGGCGGGCTTCGGCGAACGGGGCCAACTGGCCGGCTGGGGAGGGATGACTTCGATGAGTGCCGATGGGCGCTTCGTCGGCACGTCTAAACGCTCCGCCGGCGACACCGAGTCATCGAACCGGATCTACGATCTGGACGCCGACGCACGCATCCCGGTCAAGGGCCTTGCGGTAGCGCTCTCCAGTGACGCGACGGCAGGCGTCAGCAGCGAGAAATGCCAACCCGACGACTGCACGAACGCAGTCTGGTACCAGCGCTACAAGGTTCCGGGACGGCACGGCGGCCTCGCCAGATGCAACAACCCCGACTATGGTTACGTCGGCCAGCACGGTCGTCGCACCGGTATCCGCGTGAAATTGTGCCCGGGCCTTACGGAAGGCTCCGATGCCGGCCGAGGAATCACGCCGCCCGGCTGGCCGATCGCCGATCCCGATTCGCAGCTCAATGTACCGGCTACCTTGCCGACCAGGAACCAGCAGGTAACAAACTCAGACGGCAAACTCGTGTGGCTGTTCCAGCGCGGGCATCTCTTGGGACGCCAGTTGGGCGGAAGCGGGACAACTCCCAGCAACATCGTTTCCCAGTTCGCCACGTCGAACAACCTTCTCCAGAGGCCGGTGGAGAACCAGATCAAGAGCGCCCTGGATGCGGGGGGCGGTGAAGAGTTCTATTATTACGTCACTCCCGTCTACTCCGACCGCCCGTCCGCGACCGAGCCAAGGCCGTCGATCGTCGGTCCGGATGGCTGGCCCGATGCGCTGCCCAGCCTGGAGTACCCGATGCCCAACAAGATCCATATCGTCGCCCGAGGCTCGGAAGGCTTCTTCCTGGACGCCTGTGTGATCAATACCAACGATGAGGGGGCATCGGTCATCTATGACGATCCCTGCACTTCTTGAGGAGCGGTTCGGCGCGCCGCTCGCCGAACCGCCGGTCGTCGACTGGCAGATGGTGAGGCATCGACTGGGGACTGACCTGCCGAACGATTACAGAGATCTGGCCGACCGCTATCCGCTGCTGATGATCGATGAGTGGCTCCCGGTCCTGCATCCGGCCACGCCGGACCCACCCCGCAACGACTACGGCCTAGTGGATCTACTGCGCTACGCGACCACTCAAAGTCGATTCGTGCGCGATTTCAAACCCTCGCGGCTGCATACCTACACTCCCGGTCGACCGGACGGCGCAGAGGAGGTCGTACCGACTGCGGACCGCGTCCCGTTCCCCATCTATCCGGACGCGGGCGGACTCATGGCCTGGGGCATGCCTGAGAACGGCAGCATCTGCTGCTGGCTTACTGAAGGGCATCCGGACGACTGGACCATCGTGGTCGCGTCTGAGCCGGACTGCTGGCACTACCGAGGATCCATCACCGAGTTCCTCGTCGCCGTCCTGATCCGCCGGGTGCGGTGCCCCGCCTTCCCCGCGGACTTCCCACTCGGCGAGGACTGGCAGGTCGAGCAGATCTTCGATTGACGCCTCTCCACACGTCACTCTGGGATGTCGCCGGGTGTGCTGACCGCTGGAACCGGTATCCCGCGGCTGAGGGCGGCACGACCGTGTGGCCGGCCCTCGCGGGAGTCGTGCAACGAAGGTGGCCCGAGCGGGCTGAACACGCAACGAAATGCCAGGCCAGAGCAAGGTTCACGCATTGGATCACTGGCGCCGTGTTCGTAGGCTTCCGGTTGTTCATCCCCTCGGACGTTTCTGGAGACACGCATGAGCGTCATGCCGGCGATGGAGCCGAGCAAGGTCCGGACCGCGCTGCGGCGGCACTTCCTGATGTGCCGGCCGGAGCATTTCGCCGTGACCTACGCGATCAACCCGTGGATGGACCCGGCGCTCGGCGCCGATGCGGACAGGGCCGTGGCCCAGTGGGAGGCGCTGCGGTCCGCGTACGCGGCCCTCGGGCACGAGGTGAGCCTGATCGAGCCGGTCGAGGGCCTGCCGGACATGGTGTTCGCGGCGAACGGCGCGCTGGTGGTCGGCGGGCGCGTGTACGGGGCGCGGTTCGCGCACCCCGAGCGGCACGCGGAGGCGCCCGCGTACGCGGCGTGGCTGAAGGACAACGGCTTCCCCGACGTGCTGGAGCCGCGGTACACGAACGAGGGCGAGGGCGACTTCCTCACGCTGGACGAGGTGATCCTGGCCGGTACGGGCTTCCGGACGGAGATCGCCGCGCACCAGGAGGCCCAGGAGTTCCTCGGGCGGCCGGTGGTGACGCTCCGGCTCGTCGACCCGCGCTTCTACCACCTGGACACCGCGCTGTTCCCGCTCGGCGGCGACAACGTCGCCTACTACCCCGGGGCGTTCTCGCCCGGGAGCCGCGCGGTGCTGGAGCGGCTGTTCCCGGACGCGGTCATCGCGAGCGAGCGGGACGCGGCGGTGCTAGGGCTGAACGCCGTGTGCGACGGCCGGAACGTGGTCGTCAACGCGGAGGCCGCGGAGCTGATCGGCACGCTGCGTGACCGCGGTTTCGACCCCGTACCGGTGAATTTGTCAGAACTGCGCAAAGCCGGCGGCGGTCCCAAGTGCTGCACGCTCGAACTCCGCGCCTGACATGCCCTGATATCGGGTGAAGCCGGTACCTTGTCCCGGTGACCGACTTCACGATCCCGGACTGGTGGCGCGGGCTGACCGGTGCGCGGCTCGGTGTCGACTGGCTGGATCCCGCCGACTGGGAGCCGGCCTGGCAGCACATCGAGGAGTCCGGGGCGATGAGCCCCGAGCACCTGGACGCCGAGGACGAGCTGCTGCGCAAGGGCAAGCTGCTGGTCGGCACGGGCCCCGAGACGGTCCGGAGATGGACGCGGCAGCGGCTCGCGGCGGCCTGGTACTTCGACCCGGAGGAGCCGGGCGTGCTGTGGTGCGCGCCCGGCGGGTTCTACCCGGCGTGGCTGTGGGTTCCGGTCGAGCCGAGCGCGGCGGGCGTCCGCGAGGCGCTGGGCGAGCCGTTCCCCGCGCCGGCGGCGGCCCGCGTCGGGCTGACCGGGTTCGTCCGCGGGTTCCTCGGCCTGCGCCACCTGGTGACGGTGCCGGACGTGCCGCCGGAGGAGGGCGTCCCGCCGTGGGAGGCCGCCGCCGGGGACGATCTGGTGATGGCGGACGGCCCGTCCCTCGACCGGTACGCGAAGATCGTGAAGTTCCTCGACCCGCAGCCGTGGGGCAGCGCACGCCAGGAGGACCCCTACCCCGAGGAGTTCCCCGGCGGGGACGCGGCGCCCCGGCTGCTGGACCACGCCCCGATCCGGGACGGCCACCGCATGCAGCGGCTCGGCCGCGTCCCGTCGATGACGTGGCGGACGGTGCACTCCCGCTCGCAGCTGTCCATCGAGGTCCACACGCGCGAGGTCGCCTGCGCGGCGGTGCGGTACCGGCCGTCCCCCGAGGCCCACCGTTCGGTGGTGCGGCGGATCAACGAGGTGCACGACGAGCGGTACCCGGAGGACCTCCCGCTGGACGTGCTCGGCGTGCTGGCCGGCTGGGACTTCGGCGTCGAGGAGGACCTGGCGCGCAACCTCGACGACCCGGACGACCCCGACGCCGTCGGCGCCGGCCTGCGCTGCCTGGCCGCGCTCTGGCACGGCGACCTGCGCCGCTGCCTGGAGCTGCGGGAGTGGGCGGCGCATCCGCACCCGGCCGTGCGGGCGAACCTCGCCATGATCGCGCACACGTACGGCCACCGGTTCCTGCTGCAGGAGCTCGCGCTGACCGAGCGGGACCCGGGCGAGCTGGCGGCCTTGGAGGCCCTGCTCGACCACTCGCCCGACCCGGACGCCTTCAACGCGTTCCGCGACGACTTCGGCGGCGCGGCGATCATGGTGGACGAGGACGGCGACCCGGTCGGGACCTGGGAGGACGAGTGACCCACGAGCACGAGCGGACGGTGCTCCTCGGCAAGCACGCCGAGCGGGCCGTCCTCGAATCGGCGGCGGCCGGGCACGGCTGGCTCCGCGCGGCGATCAGCACGGCCGCGTTCGGCGAGATGGAGCAGGTGGCCTGGCAGGCCGCGGGCGCGTTCGTCCTCTACAGCGAGGTCCACCTGCTCGGCCACCGGGTCGTGCGCGTCACCGGGGAGAGCGAGGCCGCGGTCGAGGAGGCGCTCGGCGTGGTGCGGGACGCGGTCCCGACCGTCTCGCCGGACGACCTGCTCGACGTCCTGCTGTCGATGCCGCCGGCCGAGTCGACGCAGATGATCCGCGCGCTGAACGGGCTCCGGGCGGCCGACATCTGGAACTGCGCCAACGGGCGGCGCCCGGCCGTGGACCCGCGCTACGCCGAAGCGGTGGAACGAGCCGTGCGTCATCCCGAGCGGCAGGTGGTGCGGGCGCTGGTCGACGCGGTCGGCGACCTCATGGCGATCCGGCCGGGCCTGGAGGTCCCGATCGTCGCGCTCCGCGACGCGGACGGCCCGGCCCGGGACGTCATCGAGGATTTCGCGGGCTTCTGCGACGCCACCCCGTAGACCGCCCCTTAACCCGCCCGGTGGGCAGGCCGAGGTGGCGGCGGGCGCGCACGCGGCTCCGCAGGACGCCCGCGACGCCGACGGCCCAGATCACGGTCTGCACGGTCCACGCCGCCCGGAACGCCTCCGGTGTGAACTCCCCGGCCGGTGACATGGCGTCGAGCACGAGGCCGATCATCAGGATCGTGACGAGCGTGGCGAAGAAGCCGCCCACGTTGACGATGCCGGTGGCGGTGCCCTGCCGTCCGGGCGGGTTGAACGTCCGGGCGTAGTCGAACCCGATCATCGAGCCGGGGCCGCCGAGCGCGACGCACATCACGAGCAGCACCAGCAGCCAGGCGGGGGCGGGCGGCGGCCAGGCGAGGACGGCCGCCCAGGCCGCGGCGTTGAGCCCGACGATGCCGAGGACGAGCCACGAGCGGCGCAGCGGGTAGGAGGCGACGAGCCGCCCGATGACGGGGCCGGACACGATGTTCACCAGCACGAACAGCGTCAGCAGCGTGGACGCCGTCGCGGGCCGCATCCCCTGCCCCGACACCAGGTACGGGTAGCCCCACATCAGCGCGAACGTGTTGGTGGTGAACTGGGTGACGAAGTGCGCCCACAGGCCGAGGCGCGTGCCGGGGTGCCGCCAGGTCTCGGCAAGGTGGACGCCCGTCTCGCGCAGGGACGGGGCGTCCTCGCGGCCTGGACCGTTCCGGAGGAACGCGAAGGACAGCACGGCGACGAGGACGCCGAGCGCGGCGGCCGACCCGAAAGCCGTCCCCCAGCCGGGGCCGTGCAGGAGCGCGACGAGCGGGATCGCGCTGAGCACCTGGCCGAGCTGCCCGAGCTGCCCGGTGAGCTGCGTGACGACGGGGACGTACCGGTTCGGGAACCAGGTCGCGACGATGCCGAGGACGCTGATGAACGTCATGGCGTCGCCCGCGCCGACCATGACGCGGGCGGCCACGGCGGTGCCGACGTCGGTCGAGACGGCCATGAGCGCCTGCCCGGCCGCCATGAGCAGCGCGCCGCCCGCCACCATGCGGCGGGGGCCGATGCGGTCGAGCAGCAGCCCGACGGGGACCTGCATGCTCGCGTAGACGAGGAGCTGCAGGACGGTGAACGACGCGAGGATGCCCGCGGAGGCGTCGAACCGGTGGACGGCGTCGAGCCCGACGACGCCGAAGGAGGTCCGGTGCAGCACGGCGACGGCGTAGGCGAGGACGCCGATACCCCACAGGGCCCACGCGATGGGGGCGGCCTTCTGCTTCGCGGGAATGTCCTGGGGTTCCGAGAGGGTCTGCACGGATAGTCGAGTTTATGTCATTTCTGGCGGGGTCTGGCGCGCAGGTGCATCCGCTCCCCCTGCGGCCCGAACAGGCTGAGCAGCTCGACCGGCCCGCCGGCGCCGGCGAACCAGTGCGGCAGCCGGGTGTCGAACTCGGCGGCCTCCCCCGGCTCCAGGATGAGCTCGCGGCCCGCCAGGTGGAGGCGCAGCCGCCCGTTCAGCACGTACAGCCAGTCGTAGCCCTCGTGGGTCTGCGGCTCGGGCGTCCACCGGGTCTCCGGGACGACCATCTTGAACGCCTGGATCCCGCCGGGGCGCCTGGTCAGCGGCAGGACGGTCATGTCGCCCATCTTGCGGGGGCGCGGCCTGATCCGCGGGTCGCCGACCTCCGGGGCGCCGACCAGCTCGTCCAGCGGGACGTGGTGGGCCTGCGCGAGCGGGAGCAGCAGTTCCAGGCTCGGCCGCCGCTTGCCCGACTCCAGCCGCGACAGCGTGCTCACCGAGATTCCGGTGGCCTCGGCGAGCGCGCTCAGCGTGACGCCGCGCTCCTGCCGCAGCCTCCTGAGCCGGGGTCCCACCGCGGCCAGGACGTCCTCCGTGGTCTCCATGCGCTTATTGCAGGATCGGCAAAGATGTTTGTCAAGAGCGCATGCCGTCGCGCACGCTCGCCGTATGACTGAGACTGTGGAAAGAGACGTACTGATCATCGGCGGCGGGCCGGCCGGGCTGAGCGCCGCACTCGTGCTCTCCCGCGCCCGCCGCGCCGTCACCGTGGTGGACGCGGGCGAGCCGCGCAACGCGACGGCCGAGCACATGCACGGCTTCTTCACCCGCGACGGGATGCCGCCGCAGGCCCTGCTGGAGACCGGCCGGACCGAGGTCCGCGGCTACGGCGCGGAGATCATCGACGGGCGGGTCGAGCACGCGGCCAAGGACGAGGAGGGCGCGGGCTTCGTCGTCACGCTGGACGACGGCACCCGGCTCCGGAGCCGCCAGGTGCTGGTCACCACGGGCGTCACCGACGTCCTCCCGGACGTCCCCGGCCTGCGGGAGAGGTGGGGCCGCGAGGTGCAGATGTGCCCGTACTGCCACGGATGGGAGGTCCGCGACAAGCGGATCGTGGTCCTGGCGACGTCCCCGAAGTCCCTCCACCAGGCGACGCTGCTGAGCCAGTGGTCGCCGGACGTGACGCTCGTCACCGGAGAGGCCCCGGAGGGTGAGGAGGCCGCCCGCCTGGACGTGCGCGGCATCCGCGTCGTGGAGGGCGAGGCGAGGCGCGTCGTCGTCGAGGACGACCGGGTCACCGGCATCGAGCTCGCGGACGGCTCCGTGCTCGGCTGCGACGCCGTGTTCCTCGCCCCCGAGTTCGTCCCGAAGGCCGGACCGGCCACCGACCTCGGCTGCGCGTTCGGCGACGACGGCTTCGTGGAGGCGGACGAGACGGGCCGGACGAGCGTCCCCGGCGTGTGGGCGGCGGGCAACGTCGTCAACCCGATGGGGCAGGTCATCATCGCCGCCTCCGCCGGCGCCATGGCCGGCGCCATGATCAACGCCGAGCTGATCGAGGCGGAGATCGCATCGAAGCTCGCCGCCTGACCGAACCACGTTCACTTGCGGCGTGTTGTTGTTATCCGGCCCGCCATAACAACAACACGCCGCAAGTCAACGTTTAGGCTGGCGGGGTGCGGGGTGGTGAGGCGCGGTGGCGGGCGGAGCGGGGGGTGCTGGACGGCGGGCGCGGGGGGCTTGGCGAGGCCGCCGGCGAGCTCTATCCGGGCATTGCGCGGGTGGCGGGGACGTCGCTGCTGTGCCATGAGGGGTGGGTCCCGGAGGCGCCGGTCCCGCTGGAGTCCGTCCGGCTGGAGTGGGAGCCGCGTCCCGTCCCGCCCGCCGTCGCCGACCCGGCCGACGGGCTGCCGAGCGGCTACCGCACGTACGCCGAGGCCATGGCCGCGCTCGCGCCGCCCCGCGTGTTCGAGGACCGTCCGAGTTACCGCCTCCTGGCCGCCGCCCCGCCGGTGCTGCGGCTCGGCCCCGCCCGGTACTTCGACGGCGTGAACGTTGGCGAGGCCGTCGCGCACGAGCTGGCCGCCGCCGGGATGGACGGGGCGCACGCGCTGCCGCTGCGCGACCGGATCGGCGACCCCCGCGACCTGACCCGCCGCGCCGCCCTCCCGGCGATCACGACGGTGACCCTCGTGGCGTCCGGCTCGTACGTCCTGCACCGGCGGGACCCGGCGAAGGTCGCGCACGCAGGCGGCCTCTACCAGGTCATGCCGGTGGGCGTCTTCCAGCCGCTCGGCGACGAGCCGCCGGACATGTGGGCCTGCATGGTGCGGGAGTACGCGGAGGAGCTGCTCGGCACGAGCGAGGACTACGGGGACGGTTTCGTCCAGTCGGAGTGGCCCTTCCACCGGGAGATGACCGCCGCCCGCGAACGAGGGCGCGTGCGGCCGTACTTCCTGGGCCTCGGCGTCGACCCGCTGACATTCGCGCTCGACCTCCTCACCGCCGTGGTCATCGACGACGACGCGTTCGGCGAGCTCTTCGGCGGGCTGGTGTCCGTCAACGACGAGGGCGAGGTGTCGCTGGCGCCGTTCGACGGGACCGTCCCGCACCCCGCGCAACCGGCCGGTGCCGCCGCGCTCGCTTTGGCGTGGCGGCACCGGCGGATGCTCGTGCCAGGGCTCAGTCCTCGGCGAGGGCCTCGCGGCTGAGGTCCTTCAGCTCGTCCAGCGCGTCCACCAGGTGGTCGACGATCTCCGAGGGGTCGGGGACGAGGTCGCGGCAGGCGACGATCCCGACGTCCACCTTGCCGTCGTAGGAGAACACCGTGATGTTGAGGCCGCCGGTGACGTCGGTGACGACGGAGATCGGGTAGTAGCCGAGCACCCTCGCCCCGCACAGGTAGAGCGGGAACTGCGGGCCCGGCACGTTCGAGATCATCAGGTTGAGCGGGCGCAGCGACAGGCTCGGCGCGGCCTGGAGCGCGAACCGGGTGGCGGCGCCGGCGATCGGCGCCGGGAGCAGGCCGCTCATGTCCCGGACCCAGCTCCCGGACGACCCGACGAAGCGCCGCTTGGCGGTGTCCATGTCCCGCCGGACGGCGGTGTACCGGTCGGCGGGGTCGGGGACGTGCGTGGCGAGCGGCGTCGTCATGATCGAGACCTGGTTGCCGGGTTCCGCCGCGGCCCCGCTGCGCCGCAGCGACACCGGGACGGCCGCGACGAGCGGGCGGTCCGGCAGGTCGCCGCGCTTGTCGAGCCACTTGCGCAGGGCCGTCGCGCACAGCGCCATCACCACGTCGTTCACGCTGCCGCCGAGGCCCCGCCTAATCTGCTTGATCTCGTCCAGCGGGAGCTCCCCGCAGGCGACGGCGCGGCGGCGGCCGATCGGCTCGTTGAACGGCGTCGGCGGGGCGCTCATCCGCGGTGCCCGCGGTGCCGCCGGGCGGCGCAGCGCCCCCTGCACGGCCGCCGACAGCATCCCCACGCCGGGGATCGCCGCGACGCCGGGGATGTCCGCGAAGTACGGGGCGGTGCGCGCGACCGACACGGCACTGCGGACCGGGTGCAGCGCGGCCCGCAGCAGCCCGCTGCCGAGCATCTCGGCCGTGCCGGGCGCCCGGACGGGGGCCGTCTCGTCGGCGGGGAGGTCGCGGGGTTCGGGCGACAGGTCCAGCAGCGCGGCGAGCGTCTCGGCGGCCATCACGCCGTCGATGGCCGCGTGGTGGACCTTCACGTAGACGGCCGTCCGGCCGCCCACGAGGCCCTGGATCAGCACCATCTCCCAGAGCGGCCGGGAGCGGTCGAGGGGCTGCTCGTGGAGCCGCGCGACGGTGTCGGCGAGCTGCCGGTCGGTGCCGGGGGCGGGCAGGCCGACCTCGAAGATGTGGTGCATGGGGTCGAAGTCCGGGTCGTCCTCCCAGTAGGGGCGGTCCAGCCCGAAGGGCACCTGGACGAGCCGCTGCCGGAGCGGGCGGGCCGCCAGGTGCGCGCGGCCGCGGACGAGCTCGGCGACGGCCGGCACGGTGAGCCTGCCACCGGGGCACGAGGTCGCGTCGACGATGCCCAGCCCCGCGATGTGCGCGTGGGTGGTGCCGGTCTCCGCGTTGAGGAACGTGGCGTCCACGGTGGTCAGCTGAGTCATGCTCTAGTCCGTCCGCTCGTCCTGCCGTGCCTTACCCTCTAGGAGTTATGCGCTCCGGGGGCGGCAGGTCAACGCGGGCCGATAGGAAGTAACCCGGACTTAACAGGACGTATCACCGGGTTCATCAGCAGGTTTCAAGTACCCCTGTAAAGATTTTGCGTTCTTCCGGCCTGATGTGGTCAAGAAACTTCACAACCCTCATCAAGCGGACGACGTCAAGATCATCGCACTAGGCTGATGCGCCATGACGGCACGACCACTACCGGAGATCGTCGAGGCCGGCTGGGCCACCGCGCTGGCGCCCGTCGCGGGCACGATCGCCGCCGCCGGCGACTGGCTGCGCGCCGAGGTCGCCGCCGGACGCCGCTACCTGCCCGCCGGGAAGCACATCCTGCGCGCCTTCACCCAGCCGTTCGACGACGTACGCGTCCTCATCGTCGGCCAGGACCCCTACCCCACCCCCGGGCACGCGGTCGGCCTCAGCTTCTCCGTCGCCCCGGACGTCCGCCCGCTGCCCGCGAGCCTGGTCAACATCTTCCGCGAGTACTGCGACGACCTCGGCCACCCCGAGCCGTCCACCGGCGACCTCACCCCGTGGGCCGAGCAGGGCGTCTGCCTCCTCAACAGGGCGCTGACCGTCATGCCCGGCAAGCCCGGCTCCCACCGCGACAAGGGCTGGGAAGAGGTCACCGAGCAGGCCATCCGCGCCCTCGCCGCCCGCGGCGGCCCGCTGGTCGCCATCCTCTGGGGCCGCGACGCCCGCAACCTCAAGCCGCTCCTCGGCGGCGTCCCGTGCATCGAGTCGCCCCACCCGAGCCCCTACAGCGCCGACCGCGGCTTCTTCGGCTCCCGCCCCTTCTCCAGAGCCAACCAGCTCCTAGAAAAGCAGGGCACAGGCCCGATCGACTGGAAACTGCCGTAGCAGGCTGACCGAGCCCCGGGCTCATTCCTCCGGGAGGCGGTGGAGGAGCAGGGAGAACTCCGGGGAGCCCTCGGGGGAGGCGGGGAGGGGGGTCAGGCGGCGTTCGCCGTGGCTCCAGTAGACGCCGGGGGCGCAGGGGTCGTCGGCGTCGGCGTGCATCTCGCGGACGACGTCGGAGAACACCGGGAGGACCTCGCGGACCGCCGTCGAGGTGATCGGGTACAGCAGCAGCGTGCTGTGGCACGGGACGCCGACCAGGGCGCCGTGCTCGTTCGGCCCCGGGAGGAACTGGTCGACCTCGCTGAGCAGCGCCGACACGTAGCGGCTGCCCGGCTTGGTGACGACGCGGACGTTGCGGCCCGGCAGCAGCGGCTGGTCGCGGACGGCGACGTCGGCCAGCTCGCGGTCATGGGTGTTCGTCATCACATAGCCGAGCTTGTGCAGGCCGAGCAGGCCGGCGCGGGCCTTGGTCAGCGGGCCGCCGTAGCGCGGGTGCTCGATCATCACCATCGCGTCGAAGTGGTCGCCGGCGGGGACGACGACGAGGCCCTCGCGGTCGCGCGGCGCGAGCTTCGGCACTATGCGCAGCCGCAGCAGCTCCCGGACGTCGCCGAACAGCTCCATCTCGCCGACCGCGAGGAACGCGCGGTCGCCGACCTCGCGCACCCACTCGTCCACCACGCGGGGCCACGCCGAGCGCGGCTCGCGGGAGCAGCGCTCCAGCACCGTCCAGCTGGAGGCCCGCGCCTCCGACCGGCCCACGGGGAGCACCACCTCGGAGGTGCCGGAGTCGAACCAGGCGCTGGGCGCCAGCGCGGGGAGCACGTCGCGGATGAGCGCGTGCACGTCCGCCGCCGCGTCCAACGGCTCCATAGAGTGCTCATCCCCTTTCACCCATCAGCGGATCACGTCTATCCCCACCTTCTCAGAGTTCGGCCCCGTTGTGGGATCCATCGCGATCCCCGGGGGCACTCGCTGATCATGAACGGCTCAAGTACGGTGCTCCCATGGCCGAAATCGTGTACCCGCCGGTGATCAAGACGGCACTCGGGCTGTTCAAGGCCCTCAACGTGAAGTTCCGTCTGGAGGGGACCGAGCACATCCCCGAGACCGGGGGCGCGGTGCTGGTCAGCAACCACGTCAGCTATCTCGACTTCATCTTCGCGGGCCTCGCCGCGCACCCGGCGAAGCGGCTGGTGCGGTTCATGGCGAAGAAGGAGATCTTCGACAACCGGATCGGCGGGCCGCTGATGCGCGGCATGCATCACATTCCGGTGGACCGCAACGCGGGCGCCTCGTCCTACGCGGCGGCGCTGAAGGCGCTGAAGGGCGGGGAGATCGTCGGGGTGTTCGCCGAGGCGACGATCAGCCGGTCGTTCACGGTGAAGGAGATCAAGAGCGGCGCGGTGCGGATGGCGGTGGCGGGCAAGGTCCCGCTGGTGCCGGTGGCGCTCTGGGGGCCGCAGCGGCTGTGGACCAAGGGCCGCAAGCGGCGGCTGCTGCAGCGGAACGTGCCGGTGACGATCCTGGTCGGCGAGCCGATGTACCCCAAGCGCGGCGACGACTACGAGCAGGTCACCCGCGACCTGCACGCCCGCATGTCGGAGCTGCTGGAGCGGGCGCAGCGCGAGTACCCCGACGTCCCGCGGCAGGACGAGACGTGGTGGCAGCCCGCCTACCTCGGCGGCACGGCGCCGACGCCGGAGGAGGCCGCGAAGCTCGACCTCGAGGAGGCCGAGGCACGCAAGGCCGCCCGCGAGGCCCGCGAGGCGCAGAAGGACGCCTGACGCGGCCGCGGCTAATTCGGTGGACGCGATCCGCCGGCGCGCCTGATCATTTGTGGCATGACCATGTCGCAGGAGAGGCCGCAGGAGGTTCTGCATCTCGTCGAACCGCGCAAGAACATCACCGACCCGGGGCCGGAGTCCACGCTGCCCGTGGTCTTCAACCTGAACGACGGCAACTCGCCGGCCGACGTGATGGACGTGCTGTCGCTGCGCCCCTTCGCGTCCGGTGAGCAGCCATGGTCGCGCTCGACGCGGCTGGAGCACGTCCGCACGGACGCGCCGCTCCGCCCGGAGGGCGCCCGGCTCGTGCGGGTCGCGCACGAGAAGGGCAAGGAGTCGGTCCTCGCCGAGGGCGACGGCTGGACGCTGCTGACGAACCGGTGGCGGAACGGCGTCGCCTACGTCGCCGTCTCCGCGGTCACCGAGGAACTGGCCGAGAGCGTCCTCGACGCGTCGGTGCAGGACGCGACCGAGCCGCCGAAGGTGGACGACAGCAGCGTCGAGATGGGCTTCTGGCACATGGGCACGCACGGCCCGATCCGCAGCGAGCGCTCGATCACCGCCGACCCGTGGGACGACATCCGGCGCAACTACACCGCGCCGGTCGCCGAGGCCCTCGACGACGTGATGCGGCTCACCGGCCCGGAGGTCCCGGGACGGCTGCTGCTCCTGCACGGCCCGCCCGGCACCGGCAAGACCACCGCGCTGCGCGCCCTCGCCCGCGCGTGGAACGGCTGGTGCCAGTCCGACTGCGTCCTCGACCCGGAGGCGCTGTTCGGCACGCCCAGCTACCTGATGGAGGTGGCCGTCGGCAACGACGAGGACGAGAACCGCCGATGGCGGCTGCTCATCCTGGAGGACTGCGACGAGCTGATCCGCGGTGAGGCCAAGCAGTCGACGGGCCAGGGCCTGTCGCGGCTGCTCAACCTCACCGACGGCATGCTCGGGCAGGGCCGGGACGTCCTCGTGGCCATCACCACGAACGAGGATCTCGCGAGGCTGCACCCGGCGGTCGTGCGCCCCGGCCGGTGCCTCGCGCAGATCGACGTGGGGCGGCTCACCCGGACCGAGGCCGCGGCGTGGCTGGAGGGCACGGACGCCTCCCCCGACGAGATCGGCGCGGACGGCGCGACGCTCGCCGAACTCGCCGCGCTCCGCAAGGGCGAGCGCCGCCCGGACACCGAGGAGACCCCGGTGTCCGCGACCGGCTTCTACCTCTAGGCGGCCTTCGCGAGGGCCTGCTCGAGGTCGGCCCAGAGGTCGTCGGGGTGCTCCAGGCCGATGGACAGCCGCACGGTTCCCTCGCCGATGCCGGCGGCGGCGAGGGACGCGGCGTCCATCTGCCGGTGGGACGTGCTCGCGGGATGCATGACCAGCGACACGGCCGCGCCGAGCGACGGGCCGAGCCCGATGAGCCGGACGGCCTCGGAGAACGTGCCGCCCGCGTCCCGCCCGCCGGCCAGCTCGAACGCGAGGACGCCGCCCGCGCCGTCCGGCAGCAGGCGGCGCGCCACCTCGTGCTGCGGGTGGTCGCTCAGCCCCGGGTAGTGGACGCGGGTGACGGACGGGTGCGCGGCGAGGCGTCCGGCGATGTCCAGCGCGGACGCGCTCTGCCGGGCCACGCGCATCGGCAGCGTGGCGAGGCCCCGGATGGTCAGCCATGCGGCGAACGGCGCGGCGGCGGTCCCCAGTTCGAGGGAGTGCTTCCAGACGCGATGGTGGACGGACGAGTCGGCGAAGACCGCGATGCCTCCGACGACGTCCCCGTGCCCGCTGAGGTACTTCGTCGTCGAGTGGATGACGACATCGACCCCATGCTCGATGGGCTTGCAGAGGATCGGGGTGAAGGTGTTGTCCACCACGGTGAGGACGTCCCGTCCGCGGACGGCCTCGGTGAACGCCGGCAGATCCGTCACGTGGGTGGTGGGGTTGGCGACCGTCTCCAGGTAGAGGACACGGGTGTTGGGGCGCAACGCGTCCCGGACCTCGGCGGGGTCGTCGCCCGGAATGAAGGTGACCTCGACGCCCCATCGCTCGGCGAGGTCCAGCAGGAGCGCGTGCGTGCCGCCGTAGAGAGCGGACTGCGCGATGACGTGGTCACCACTACCCAGCACCGCCAGCAGCACGGCACTGATCGCACCCATGCCGGAGGCAGTGGCGAGTGCCCCGGCGCCACCCTCCAACTCGGTGACGGCCCGTTCGAGGGAGCGGACAGTCGGGTTGCCCATCCGACCGTAGAAGAACGCCTCGTCCGGCCCCTGAAACGCGGCGGCCAGCCCGTCACCGCTGTCGAACGAGAACAGATGTCCCTGGTAGATGGGCACCCCGACGGGTTCGCTGCCCTCCGGGACGATCACTGGCGGATGCACGGCACGGGTCTGCGGATGAAGTCCGGTCATACCTTCACCCTGCGGCCCAGCACCGCCCATGCAAAACGGCCAATCCCGACCAGTGGCCCGCGCAACGACCGCGAACAACTAAGCGGCCCGTTCACCGGTGCGCCCACCCCGCGAGGGCGAACCGGTGATCGGGCCGTCCGGTCGGTCACGGCCTGTGTCCCGGCCGGCATGACGAGCATCTCCCGGAAGGGCACCGCTCCACCATCCGGGAGAACACGGCCAAATCATGTGGATAACTCAGGGTCGCGGGCGTACGTACTACTTACGGGTCGCTCTACTCACGGGTCGCTGCGGGCGGCGCGGGCGAACAGGCGGCGGTACACGCGGCGCAGGCCGTGGAGGTCGCTGACGGGCTCGGCGAACGCCAGCCGCAGGTCGAACGACGTGGTCGCGTCCGGCGGGGCGGAGCAGCGCAGCCACATGCCGTACCGGTCGAGCGCCAGCGGCCGGACGGGCCCGGCCGGGACGGACGCGGGCAGCAGCCCCGTCAGCTCGTCGCGGTGGCGGGAGTCCAGGTGGGTGAGGATGCCGGCCTCGATGGCCACGAACGGGTCGGGCGCGGCGTCGGCGTACTCCTCCGGCTCCAGGGTGGCGCTCCCCCACGCGTCGTCGACCTCGACCTGCGCGACCTCCAGCGTGAGGATCGTCCACTCGTCCTCGCCGCGGCGTCCGCGGCGCTCGTCGCCGAGGTCGAGGAGTTCGGGACGGGGGTGGACGCGGGAGAGCCGGAGCGCCGCGGCGCGCAGTTCCTCCGGGGGGACCTCGGTGAGCCAGCCGTGCAGCCAGGCCCGCCCGCGGACCCGGTCGGCCAGCGTGACGGGGGCGACGTCGGAGATCCGCAGGGTCGCGGGCATGTCGGGTTCGGTGGCGAGCGCGGCGGCGGCCGGCGAGGCGGTGCGGACGAGCAGCAGCGGCCTGCCGTCCCGGTCGGCCGAGTACGCCGCGACGGGCGCGTACGGGACGCCCGGCGTGACGAGGACGCCGTCCGCGATGCCGTAGGCGAGGGTCCGCGCCCGCTCCGCCGCGGTCGGCCCGTTCGTGGTCTCCGTGCTCTGCGTGGTCTCCGCTGGCGGCACCGTGGCCCTCCTCGACTTGTAGGTTAGGCTTGCCTAACTTAGGCTTACCTAACCACTTGAGGAGCGTGATGAACAACCCCCGTCCGAAAGTTCGCCTGTCGCGGGCGCTCGGCATCCCCCTGACCCCGAAGGCCGTCAAGTACTTCGAAGCCCGCCCCTACCCGCCCGGCATGCACGGCCGGGCCCGCAAGCAGGAGTCCGGTTACAAGCTCCGGCTCCGCGAGAAGCAGCGGCTCCGCGCGCAGTACAACATCCGCGAGGCGCAGCTCCGCAACGCCTTCGCCAAGGCCGCGAAGGCCGGGGGCAAGACCGGCGACGAACTCCTCATCGGCCTGGAGCGCCGGCTGGACGCCCTCGTGCTGCGCGCCGGATTCGCCCGCACCATCTACCAGGCGCGCCAGTTCGTCGTGCACCGCCACGTCCTGGTCAACGGCCGCCGCGTCGACCGGCCCTCCTACCGGCTCCGCCCGGACGACGTCATCACGATCGCCCCGCGCAGCCGCGGCATCGACGCCTTCCAGATCGCCGCCGCCGGCGGACACACCGAAACCGTCCCGCCCTACCTGGAAGTCCGCCACGACGCCCTGGCGGCCCGCCTCACCCGCCTACCGAACCGCGAAG
>NZ_BMRO01000018.1:16513-17672 GCF_014648675.1 Actinomadura livida | reverse complement strand
GTGTTGTTGTTATGGCAAGCCGGATAACAACAACACGCCGCAAGTCAACGTGCGCGGGGGTCAGTCGCCGGGCTTTTCGCTGGTCTCCGGGTTCGGGGACTGGGGGGTGCCGGCGGTCGGGGCCGTGGGGAGCTGGCCCTGGGCCTGGCCCTGGTTCTGGTCGTTTCCGCCGGACGCGTACTGCTTGGTGACCTTCCACTCGCCGTCGATCTTGGCGAGGGCGAGGCGGAGCAGCGTGGCGGGGGCCGTGGTCGAGCCGTCCTTCGTCTTGAGGCCGATGTCCACCATGACGACGGCGTTGGCGAACTTGCCGTCGACGCTCCCGACGAACACCTGGTCGGTCTTGGACGACAGGCCCGCCTCGGGGTTCTTCTCGAACGTCTCGCCGAGCTGGGTGAGGGTGTTGGTCTTGTAGCTCTCCAGCAGGTCGCCGCCCATGAGCTTCTGGGCCTTGTCCACCTGCGTCTGGTAGTTCTGCGCGTTGTAGTTGAACGCGACGTCGCCGTACGCGGCGGCGACCTTGCGCACGGCCTCCCGCTCGTCCGCCTCGGACGACAGGCCGCTCGCGCTCCGCCACTGCCAGATGGCGAGGCTCGCCAGCAGCGCGACGAGGACGACGACCACGACGGCCTGCACCATGGTGAGGCCGAAGATCCCGGGACGGGGCGATCCCTCGGCAGAGGTGGAGGTCGCGGCGGCGCTCTTGCGGGGCGTCGCCTTCTCGTCCTCCTCGACCTCCTCCTCCGGGGGGTCGATGCGGGTCGGGCGCTTCTTGGCGGCGGGCTTCGCCGAGGCGGCGGAGCGGGCCGGGGGCTCGTCCTCCTCCTCGTCCTCGTCCTCGGCGTCGAGGGCCTCCAGGACCTCGTCGAGGTCCTCGTCGTCGATGACCTCGATGACCCGCACCCGGCGCTTGCGCTTGGCGGCGGGGCGCGCCGGGCTCTCCGCGGCGTCGGCCTGCGGGGTCTCCTCGATCTCCGCCTCGGCAGGGACCGCCTCGACCTCGTCGGCCTCGTTCTTGCCGGTCTTGGCTGTCACTTCGGGTACTCCTCGGGGTTGGGTCAGTCCTTGGGCCGGCGGAGCCGGGACAGGCGGGACACCACGGGCACCGAGCCCATCATGACCCTGATCAGCACCAGCAGGGCGATGACCGGGGGAACGT
>NZ_BMRO01000018.1:0-16493 GCF_014648675.1 Actinomadura livida | reverse complement strand
GCGCGGGATTGTGGGTCGGGATCGTGTCGCCCGGGTCCTTCGCCTTGTAGGGCTTCTGGTCGATCGCCGCCGGGGACCTGCCGTCCGGGCAGTTCGGGATCTCGCCCGTCTTGGGCTGCGGCAGCGGGCGGTCGTACTCCAGCGTCGCCGGGGTGTTCAGCGTCAGCTCGAAGTAGATGTTCAGGATGGGGGCGCCCTCGTCGGTGCCGACCACGTTGTCCAGGACGACGGTGAGCTCCGGGGCCTTCGCGAGCGTCTCCCGCAGGTCGGCCAGGATCGCGGGGTTGTGGCGCTTGAGCCCCCAGTTGCCGAGCACCTCGACGGTGCACTCGAAGTCGGGGCCGGTCTTGTCCAGCAGGTCGTTGACCGTGGCCAGCAGGCCGGGCCCGTCGTCGCGCAGTTCCGCCAGCTCGCCGCGGACCTGGCTGAGCGCCGAGGTCAGCGCGGCGAGGTTGTCGATCCCCGCGCCGAGCGACCCGCGGTTCTGGTTCAGGACTTGGGTGATCCTCGCGAGGTCGTCGGTCAGCCCGTCGAGCAGCTCGGTGTTCTGCGCGAACGTGGAGGTCAGCTGGTCGCCGCCGTGGATGATCTGCTGCAGCGACTGCTCGCGCCCGGACCAGCCCTCGGCCAGCTCGTGCGTGACGACCCTGGCGTCGTCGGGGTCGATGGCCTCCAGGCTGTCGATGACGGCGCCGAACAGGTCCCCGTACTTGGGCGGGACGCTGGTCTGCGACACCGGGATCAGCGAGCCCGGCTTCATCGGCGGCGCGTCGGTCCTGCCGGGCGCCGGGGTCAGCTCGACCACCGGCTCGCCGACCGCGGACTTGCGGGCCGCGGCGGCGGTGACCCCCTGCGGGATCTTGACGCCCCGCTCGATGTCCAGCCGGACGACGACCTTGTCCTTCACCAGCTCCACCGAGTCGATCTTGCCGATCCGCAGCCCGAGGTAGTCGACCTCGAAGTTCGGGTGGAGGCCCGGTGAGGACTCGAACTCCACGGTGATCTGGTAGGGGCGGTCGATGAAGTCGAACCGGATGACGTTGTTGAACGCCCAGACCACCATGATCACGGCGAGCGCGGCGAAGACCGCCAGGTTGATCGTGATTCGCGTGCTCATCGGCGCGGCTCCAGGATGTTCTCGATGCCGGGCAGGGCGCCCTTGAGCTCCTCCGGAACCTTGGTCCTGCTCGTGCTCGCCGTCCCGGTCGGGTAGTCGACGCCCGGAATGACCGGCGACCCGTCCGGCCAGATGAACCGGAGGATCGGGTAGAGCAGCAGCTGGCCGTCGTAGCTCGCCTGGGGCAGCTTGTCGGCGAAGGTCACCAGGCCGTTCACCAGTTCCGTGAGCCGCTTGCGGTTGCCGCCGAGGGACTGCAGGACGGGGTCCAGGTCCGCGAGGAGCTTCCGGAACCGGCCGATGCGCCGCTCCAGGACCTTGTCGTTCAGCTGGCGGGCCAGGTGGGTGAGCCGGTCCACCGACTGGATGATCTCTTCTTTGTTCTCGTCCAGCAGCCGGGTGGTCGCCTCCAGCCGGCCGGGCGCCTCTTCGAGGGCGTCACTCCCCTTGGCGAGGGACCGGCCGAGCCGGGCGAACCGGTCGACCGACTCCCCCAGCTCGCGGCGCTGGTCGGCGAACATCTTGAGCAGGCCGCTCGCCTGGGCGATCGTCTTGTTGAGCTTCTGGCCGTTGCCGTCCAGCGCGGTGGCCCCGGCGTTGACGACCGTGGCGACGTCGTCGCCCGCCAGCGCCTCGATCAGCGGCCCGGCCTGCCCGACGACCTGCTCGAACGACGGCTGGACGCTGGTGTCGTCGATCGTCGCGCCGTCGGCGAGGAACGGCCCGGCGTTCATGCTCTTGCCGGGCGGCATCCGCAGGTCGACGTAGTTCTCACCGAGCAGCGACGTCACCTTGATCTCGGCCAGGGTGCCCTGCGGGATCCGGATGCCGTCCTCGATGGACAGCGTCACCTGGGACTTGTAGCCGACGAGTTCGACCTTGGTGACGCTGCCGACCGTGATGTCGGACATCTTGACGCTGTGGCCCGCGACGAGCTGCTGCACGTCGGTGAAGGTGGCCGTCAGCGTGAGGTCGCCCTTCGGGGCGCCCGCCGTCTGGTAGGAGCAGCCCGTGAGCGCCACGGCCATGGCGACGACGAGCACGAGTACGGTCCGGCCCATCAGTTGCCTCCGTTGTCCCAGGGACAGTTCGAGTTGGGCGGGGGCAGCGGGCAGCCGACGTCGTCGGTGTTCAGCAGGCTCTTCAGCCACGTCCGCAGGAACGCGTCGGTGGCGAACCTGATGTGCAGCGACTTGGTGTCGTGGTGGTAGCCGCCGATGAGCGCGTCGCCGACGTCGGGCAGCGCCTCCACCAGCTGGGCGATCTGCTTGGTGTTGCCCTTGAGCATCAGCGCGGTCCTGGTGAGGACGGCCAGGTCGTACGGCAGCTGCCCCTTGTACTTCTGGAGCAGCCGGTCGCCGTTCTTGGCCAGGTCCAGGATGGCCCTGATGAGCTGCTGCAGCTCGCCCCGCTCGGCGCTGAGCACGCGGGACGCCTCACCGAAGTCCCGGATGAGGCTGCCGAGGATCTCCTCGCGTCCCCGCACGACCCCGGCGAGCCGGTCGAGGTTCCGCGCGACCTCGATCAGCTCCTTGTCCTGCCCGGCGATGTTCTCGACGAGGCGGGCGCTCTGCTCGAGGGTGGCGTTGAACTGCCGGCCGTTGCCGCCGAGGGTCTCGGCGGCGGTGCCGAGCGCGGACTGCATCTTGGTCGGGTCGAGCGCGTTGGCGAGGTTGGTGAAGGAGCTGAGCGCGTCGTCCACCTCGACCGGCACGTGCGTCCGCTCCATCGGGATGACGTTCGCGGTCTCCTTCGGCTGGCCGGGCTGCCACGCCGGGTGCAGGACGAGGTTCCGCTCACCGATGAGGTTCAGCGGGACGATCGACGCGTGCACCCCCTTGGGCAGCGGCACGTCCCGGCGCAGGTGGAACGTCACCTTGACCTTGTCGCCCTGGTTCTCGACCTTGTCGACCAGGCCGACGTCGGCCCCCATCACCTTGACCTTGGACTCCTCGTAGAAGGAGCGGGCCTTCGGGACGTAGACGACCATGGTGCGGTCGCCGCTCGCGGCCGGGACGAGCGAGCACCCGCCGAGGGAGGCGGTCAGCGCGAGGCCGAGTGCGACGGCGACGGTTCGCGCCCTCATCAGTTGCCTCCCGAGGGGTTGCGCGGCGTGGAGTGCGGGCCGACCGGCTGCAGCGGCCCGAGCCCGGTGATCAGGCCCTCGACCCAGCGGCCGTTCCCCCGGACCTTGGCGACCTGCGCGAACGTCGGCCCCAGCAGCGAGAAGTTGGTGTTCAGCGCGTCCATGTTCGGCGCGAGCCGGGTGGTCAGCAGGTGCAGGTTGTCCAGCAGCCTGTCCAGCTTCTTCTGGTTCTGGGAGATCACGTTGGACAGCGTCTGGACCGTCCGGCTGCCCTGCCCGATCGTGGAGGCCAGCTCGTTCCGGCGGCGCACCAGCGTGTCCAGCAGCGTCTGGCTGGCGCTGATGATCTCGTGGAGCTGCTGGTCCTTGGCCGCCAGCGTGCCGGTGATGGTCTTGCTGCTCTCGATCAGCCGCTCGATCTCCGGGTAGGAGTCGTTCAGCATCTGCGACAGCTCCTGGACGTTGGTCAGGATCCGGTGCAGCTTCTTCGCTCCCGGCGACTCGATCTCGTTGATCTGGGTCAGCAGCTTGTCGACGCTCTTCTGGTCGAGCTTGCCGACGATGTTCTGCGCGCCCTCCAGCGCCTCGGGGATGGTGAACGGGACGCTGGTGCGCGACACCGGGATCCGGCGCTTGGACTCCGGCACGTCCGCCATGTAGGGCTTGGCGACCGGGCCGGTCAGCCGCAGGTACCGGCCGCCGAGCAGCGTCGTCGTCTGGATCTCGGCCCGGGTCTGCGGCCCGAGGTCCATGCCCGCGTTCATGTGCCAGGTGACGATGACCTTGCCGCGCCGGAAATCGGGCCTGACGTCGGTGATCCGGCCGGCCTTCACACCGGCGATCCGCACGTCCTGCCCCTTCTTCAGGCCCGCGAGGTCGGTGAACTCGCCGCTCATCGTGTAGCCGCGGTCGAACAGGTGCAGCTGGCCGACGGCGAAGGCGAACACGCAGGCGGCGCCGAGCGCGGTCAGCGTGGCGATCGCGACGATCTTGTGGTTGACGTCGCGCAGGGATTTGAGCGCCATCAGCCACCCCCTTGCAGCATCTTGCGCAGCTTGTCGAGTTCGTCCTTGGTGGGCGCGTCGGTCCCGGGGGCCTGCGGCAGCTCCATCTCGAAGGGGCAGGGCCCCTGCTCGATGTTCAGGCAGAGCGCGTTCGAGCGCAGGAAGTGGCCGCCGTTCGTCGCGGCGAACAGCTGCCGCAGCGTCAGCGGGAGCTGCTGGACCATATTCTCCAGCTGCTTCACGTTGAGCCGGAACGTCTCGGCGAACAGGCCGAGGTTGTCGATGATGCGGGCGAGCTGGGCGTCCTGCCCGCCGAGCACGGCGTTGAGGTTGGTGGTGACTCCGCCGATCTCCACGATGGCGTCCTCGAGGATCTTGCGGTTGTTCGCGAACACCTTCGTCAGCGACTCGAGGTTGTCGACGCTCGCCGCGATCTGCTGGTCCCGCTTGGCGACCGCCCCGCTCACCGTCTCGTAGTTGTCGATCATCCCCTCGATGGTCTTCTTGCGCAGCGCGAACGTCTGCAGCAGCGCGTCCAGGTTGTGGTTGAGCAGCGAGATGTTCTGCTCGTTGCCCTCCAGCGCCTGGGAGAAGGAGAAGAGGATCTTGTTGAGCTGGTTCGGGTCCAGGCTGCGGGTCAGCGGGCCGAGCGCGTTGACGATCGCGCCGAGGTCCACCACCGACTTGGTGTGCGGGACGCGGTCGCCGTCGCCGAGCTTCGCCTGCTCCTTGCCCGGCTCCAGGTAGATGACGCGCTGGCCCATCACGTTGCGCCACCGGATCGCGGCGGTGGAGTCGGTCGGGACCCGCACCTCCCGGTCGATCCGCATCCCGACCACGGCCTTGCCGCGGACGACCTCGATGGACTCGACCCGCCCGACGGGCGTGCCCGCGACCTTCACGTCGTCGCCTTCCAGCAGGCCGGTGACGTCGTCGAAGGTGGCGGTCAGGTCGTAGCGGTCCCGGAAGCTCGTGCCGAGGATCATCTGGCCGATGTAGAAGGTCAGCAGGCCGGTCGCAGCCACGAACGCCAGGAACTTCAGCATCGTGGTCTGCTCGGGCCCGCGCGCGGTTCTGCCGCGCCGCAGCGGGCTCATGGCCGCCCCCCGTTGCCGCCCCGGGGCGAGCAGGCGTCGATGAAGATCCGGCACATGTCGAGCGGCAGCGTGGCCCGCGCCTGGGCGATCGTCCTGCCCTCCGGGCCGGGGACGCGGATGATCCGCGACAGCAGGCCGAAGAAGCCGATCAGGCCGTCCATCAGCACCGGCAGGTTGCGGCGCTGGTCGTTGACCACGTCGGCGACGTCACCGCCGTTGTCGATGATCGAGCCGAGGTCGGCGCCGCGCGCCTGGAGGGTGTTGCCGACCTTGTCCCCGAGTTCGCCGGTCTGGCCGAGCAGCTGCTCGATCTTGTCCGGCCGCTCGGTGACGACCTGCGAGATCCGGTTGAGGTCGGCGGTGATGCCGGTGATGTTGTCGCCGCGGGACGCCAGCGTGTCCGACAGCCCGTTGACGTTGCGCATCAGCGCGTTGATCGCGGCCCGGTCCCGGTAGGTCGCGTCGACGACCTCGGCACCGTTGTCGATCGTGCGGCGCAGGGCGGGGCCCTCTCCGGAGAGCCCGGCGCCGAACGTGTGCAGGATCGTGGCCACCTCGTCCGGGTTGATGGCCTTGGTCAGCTCGTAGGCGGGCCACGCGGTGTCGGACAGCTCCTCCGGGTCCACGGTCTTGGCGACCGTCCCGCCGTCCTTCAGGTACGGGCCGCGCAGCTCGTTCGCGCCGAGGTCGAGGACGAGGTCCTTCGGCCCGAACACCGAGACGGGCTCGATGGCCGCGGTCGTCGTGTCGGCGACCCTGATGCCCTCCTCGACCCGGAACCGGACCTTGACGCGGCCGCTGTCCTCGAGCGTCAGCTCGTCGACGGTCCCGACCGCGATGCCGCGGACCTTCACGTCCGACTTGCCGGGGTCGAGGCCCTGGCCCGCCCGGTCGAAGGTCGCGGTGTAGTAGGTGGAGCCCGAGTGCGACGGGGTCGTCCCCACCGCCACGAGCACGGCGCCCGCCGCGATGACGCCCGCGCCGACCAGCCCGTAGATCGTCCGGGAGCGGGCGGACAGTGTCTCCTCGCTCATCCGGTCAACCTCACCGTGCTGCCGTGGCCCCAGAAGATGTAGGACAGGACCAGGTTCATCAGGATCATCAGGATGGTCGACTCCCGGATCGCGCGGCCCGCGGCGACGCCGACGCCTACCGGCCCGCCCGCCGCGTAGTAGCCGCGGTAGCAGTGGATGAACATGATGATGAACGCGAACACCGCCACCTTGATGACGCTGTAGAACACGTCGATCGGCGGCAGGTAGAGGTGAAAGTAGTAGTCGTAGATACCGGGCGAAAGACCGAAGTACTGGATCGTGATGAACCTGGTGGCGAAGAACGCCATGAACAGCGAGACCAGGTACAGCGGCACGAGCGCGATGACGCCGGCGGCGACCCGGGTGCACACCAGGTAGGCCAGGGAGTTGATGCCCATGACCTCCAGCGCGTCGATCTCCTCGGAGATCCGCATCGCGCCGATCTCGGCGGTGAAGCCGGTGCCGACCTGGGCGACGAGCGCGACGCCCGCGATGATCGGGGTCACCTCGCGGACGTTGGAGTAGCTGGCGACGAGCCCGGTGAACGCCTCCGCGCCGATGCGCTCCAGCCCGGGGTAGCCCTGCAGTCCGACCATCGCGCCGGTGGCCAGCGACATCGTCGCGATGACGAAGATCATGCCGCCGCCGATGACCAGCGCGCCGACGCCGACGGTGATGTCGCTGACCTGCTTGGCCAGCGTCTTGCCGTACTTGCGGCGGATGATGATGTCGACGAACAGGTGGTAGAGGACCCGGCCGAGGAAGACCGGCAGGTTCGCCGAGGCGGCGAGACCCGCGGTCCGGACCCTGACGGCACGGCCCAGCTTGCGTACGGGGGATATGGCGACCATCAGAACCTCGGGGGGAACAGGACCTGGTAGATCATGGTGAGGATGTAGTTCGTCGCGAACACCACGATCGATGTGACGACGACCGCCCGGTTGACCGCGCGGCCCACACCGACGGGGCCGTAGTCGCAGTTCATGCCCATGTAGCAGGCGACGGCGGCGGCGATGAAACCGAACACCCACGCCTTGAACAGGGTGATCATCAGGTCCGAGAACTGGAGCAGGGTGGTGGCGCCGTCGAAGAACGCGCCGGGGCTGACGCCCTGCTGGATGACGTTGAAGTAGTAGCCGCCAAGGACGCCGGCCAGGATCACCACCGAGCAGAGCAGCCCGGACACCATGCTCGCCGCCCACAGCCTGGGGGTGACGAGGCGGTGGATCGGGTTGATGCCCATGACCTCCATGGCCGCGAGCTCGTCGCGGATGTTGCGGGCGCCCATGTCGGAGGTGATCGCCGAGCCGCCGACGCCGGAGACCAGCAGCGCGGCGGCCAGCGGGGCCACCTGCTGGATCATCGCGGCGGTCAGCAGCGCGCCGGTCCCCGACTGCGCGCCGAGCTGGCGGGCGATGTCGCCGACCTGCAGCGAGATGGTGGCGCCGAGCGGCACCGCGATCAGCATGACCGGGACGGCCGTCACGCGGGCGAGGAACCAGCACTGCTCGATGAACTCGCCCCACCACTGGCGGACGTCCCAGGTGCGGCGCAGCCCCTCCAGGAGGGTCACGCACAGCAGCCCGGTCTCGTCGAGCGCTCGCCCGACGCGTCTGCGCGCCAGATCGGGGGCCTTCGTCAGGCTCACGGCCATCAGCCGATGACCTCCCGCGGCGGGGTGTGCACCCCGGACCCGGGTGGACCGTTCCGCGGGGACGAGCCCCGCCTCGCGGGTTCGCGAAGGGCCATACAGCCTCCCTCGATCTCGGACGTCGGCGCCCATCCGATGCACGGCATCCGCCGGGCCATAGGCGACGCCGTCGTACCTGCTCTGATTCGCGCCGCCTTGGTCTCGGCAGAGACCGGGATCACGACGGTCCCGCGCGCCCTAGCAAGCACTTGGGTACCGCGTGTGATCTGAGGCACTCTATTGGAAGAAGGTCTAAGAAGCGAGTACTTACATGTTGATTTGTCCGAAGCTACGATCGGCCGGTGCGAACCGAGGCGCGACGCGACATCGCTGACGAGGCAGAAGACGAGATGGACGACGGTATCGACCCTCTGGTCATGGGGGTCAGGGACCGCTGGGAGGGGCAGGGGCTCCGCGGCGGGCCGTGGCCGTTCATGTCCATCTGCGCCGTCGGACGCCTCAACCAGCTGCTGACGAAGGCGCTGGAGGTGGAGCTGAAGCGCCTCGGCCTCACCCGGACCGGGTACTTCCTGCTGACGACCCTCGCCCTGTCCAGGCGCGGCCGGTCCCGGCTGAGCACGCTCGGCCGGATCCTGATGATGCACCCGACGACCGTGAAGCTCACCGCCGACCAGCTGGAGGCCGCGGGCCTGGTCACCCGCGCCCCGCACCCCCGCGACCGGCGCGCCACGCTCGTCGAGATCACCGCGGCGGGCCGCGACCGGGTGAACGAGGTGAGCCTGGCGCTGGAGGCCCCCGACGGAGAGCTCGCCGTGTTCGGCGGGATGCACCGCCACATCTTCGAATCCCTGCAACCCGCGCGACTGGCGGCGGGCGACGTGGAACTGTTGAACCCGGGCGCCGGACGGGACCGGGGGGACCCCGGCGGGTGAGCCGGGAGGGTGAACCATGTGTCACCCTGTCGGCGTACCTCCTCCAGGACGACAGGATCCCCGGGCGATAAGGCAGGCTCCTCCTATGCCAAAGAGTCGCGGCACGCGCGGTAGTCACGGCGCCGGCAGGCGGCGCGCGAGTGTCCCCCCGCCCCGGGAGCCCGCCGAGTCCCACCACCTCGACCCGTACGGGCCGCCCGGGTTCCGCCCCGAGAAGAAGCGGCGGCTGCGGCGGGCGCTCACCAGCAACGTCACCATCACGGCCGTCGCGATCGGCGCGGTCGGCGCCGCCGTCGTCCTGGTGGACATCGACCGGTTCGTCGAGGACGACTCCAAGCCCCCGAAGATGGCGGCCGCCGACCTGTCGACCAACGACATGCTCGCCAAGCTGACGTCCGCGTCCGACATGGACCCGGTCGCCGCCGACGCGGTCGCCGCCGCCAAGAAGCGCGCCTACGAGGAGCACAAGCGCGAGCTGGCGAGGCTCAAGGAGAAGGCCAAGCGCGAGGCGAAGGCGCGGGCGGAGCTGAAGGCCCGGCAGGAGCGCGAGCGGCTCGCCAAGTCCAACCCGAGCTCGGCGCAGAACAAGGCGTACGGCAAGAAGATGAACGCCCTCAAGGGGTGGAGCCGCTGCTGGCCGTCGCTGCTGACGCTCTGGGAGCACGAGAGCAACTGGAACGAGCGGGCCGAGAACCCGTCCAGCGGCGCCTACGGCATCCCGCAGTCGCTGCCCGGCAGCAAGATGGCCAGCGCCGGGGGCGACTGGCGCACCAGCTCCCCCACCCAGATCGCGTGGGGGCTCGGCTACATCAAGGCCCGCTACGACGATCCGTGCGGCGCGTGGGCCTTCTGGCAGCGCAACAACTGGTACTGAGTCCCCGTTCCCTGGCGTGATGGACCGTGCCGGAACCCCGCGGCCTGGCACCATGGTGGGATGCGGACGAGCAGGGCGCGGCGGGCCGGCGGCGCGGACGAGACCGAGAACGGCGCGGCGGGCGGCACGGTGACCGGCGGGCGGCAGTGGGCGCGGGCCGACGCGACGCGGCAGGCGCTGCTGAGCGCGGCGCTGGAGGTCTTCGCCGACCGCGGCTACGCCGACGCGGGCATCGCCGAGATCGTCGAGCGGTCCGGGATCAGCGTCGGCAGCCTCTACCACCACTACGGCGGCAAGGCCGGGCTGTACGTGGCGCTGTGGGAGGACCTGAGCGCCGAGCAGGAGGCGAGCGCCGCGCAGGCCGTGTCCGCCGCCCGCAAGGACGGCGAGGCCGACCCGATCACGCTGTTCATCGCCGGCGCCCGCGCCTACCTGCGGGTGTGCTGGGAGCGCCGGGACGCGGCCCGGCTGTTCCTCGGCGGCGAGGGCCCGTCCGGGTCGTCGCTGATGCGCCGCAGCCGCGCCCAGCACTGGATCGCGCAGAACACGAAGCTGCTGCGCGGCACCGGCGAGCCCGCGGGCCGGGCCGAGCAGGTGCTGAGCCTGGTGCTGACCACGGTCATCGGCGAGGCAGGGCGGGAGATCGCCACGGCCGAGAGCGAGGCCGAGGCCACGGAGATCATCGAAGAGGTCTGCCGCATCCTCATCCGCCTGGCCCGCTGAGCCCCCGGGACGGGGTGGGGCGCTGGTGATGTTTCGGGCCACACGGGACGGCACGGGCCGTTATCCTGACCGTCGGGTTACCGGTTCCTGACGGAAAGTCGAAGGGGTCCATGCCAACGTCCACCTGGTTCCGCCTCAACGTCGCCAAGCGCGAGCGGGTGCTCGAGGTGGCGATGCGCGAGTTCGGAGAGAACGGGTACTCGACGGGCAGCCTGAACACCATCGCGCGCGAGGCCGGCATCGCCAAGGGGTCCCTGTTCCAGTACTTCAGCGACAAGCTGGAGTTCTTCGCGTTCGTCTGCGACGAGACGTCGCGGCGGATCCGGGAGGAGATGGAGCGCCGGATCGAGCGGATCGACTTCGACCAGTCGTTCGACGAGTGGCTCTTCGACGTCCTGTGCGACTGGACCGAGTACATGGCCGACCACCCGCTGGAGCGCGGCGTCACCGCGGCGACCAACTTCGAGCTCGACAACAGCGTCCGGTCCGTGGTCCGCGACACCGCCAACCAGCACTACCTCCAGGTGATCCACCCGACGCTGCAGCTCTGGCAGGGCGCGGGCGCGATCCGGGAGGACGCCGACCTCGACGTCCTCGCGACGCTGATCCTGACGATCCTGCCGTTCCTGGCGCTCGCGCCGTATTACGACGGCCTCGACCCGGTCCACGACCTGCGCGGCCGCACCCCGGCCGAGCAGCGTCCGGTGATCCGGCAGCTCGTCGCGGGCTTCCGCCCCGTGTTCGCCCCCGCCAAATGAGCGCAGGCAGGTGACCGCCGGCCGGTGAGCGCGTCCGGCGGTGCGCTCAGAGGCGCGCCACGCGGGCCGGCCTGACCGGCAGCCAGACGATCCGGACGGGGCTGCGCGCGGGCTGCGGCGGCAGCGCCCGCACCCGGGCCTCGGTGAGCCGCTTGCCCGCCGACCGGAGCCGCCTGCGCTGCGCCCGCGGCAGCGGGATGCGCACCGCGGGCACGCGGCGCGACAGCCGCACCCGGAGCAGCAGCAGCGCCACCGACACCGCCATCGCGGCGAGGAAGCCCGCCTGCAGCGACGAGAGCCGCTGCACGGTGAGCGTCTCGTCCTCGATCGTGCGCAGGCCGGCGACGGGGACGATCGGCGCCGGGCTCGCGGCGATCTGCGGTGACGAGATCGGGGGCAGCGCCACCTGCGGACCCTTCATCCCGGCGAGCGGGTTGAAGGTCGACGGGGTCAGCGGCGGGACGCCGGGCGGCAGGTTCGCCAGGCTCACCCCGGGCGGCGGGGCGCCGGAGGCATCGGTGATGATCAGCTTGTAGCTGCGGGACACGCTGCTCGCCTTGGACGCCGAGGCGGTCGCCCGCACCGTGATCAGCCCGGGTTTCGCGCCGGACGGCGCGCGCACGGTCGCGATCGCCGCGGCCCCGCCGGAGCCGACCGCGCCGATGCTCTGCGTCCCCGGGCTCACCGAGGCGCCGGACGCCGCGATCCGCACGACGGCGTTCTGCGCGGTCGCGTTCGCGGACGCCACCCGGACCGTCGCGGTGACCGATCCGCCGGGCTTCATCGTCGCCGACGACACCGACAGCGCGAGGGACAGCACGGGCTTCTTGGGCTTCCCGGGGGTGCCCGGCGTGCCCGGGGGGTCGGTCGGGGTCGGGGTCGGGGTCGGCGAGCCGGTGGGATCCTCCGTCGGCGTCTCGGTGGGCGTTTCCGTGGGCGTCTCAGTCGGTGTCTCGGTGGGCGTCTCAGTCGGCGTCTCGGTGGGCGTCTCAGTCGGCGTCTCGGTGGGCGTCTCCGTCGGCGTCTCAGTCGGAGTCTCGGTCGGTGTCTCAGTCGGGGTGTCCGTCGGTGTCTCAGTCGGAGCGTCCGTAGCGCTCAAGGTGGGGGTGGGGCTCGTCTCGTCGGCGCTCACCGGGTGCGCACCCGTCAGTCCCACGAGCGCCGCCACGCCCAGAACCGCCACGACCGAACGTGCCGAACGTGAGCGCACCCTGCACGCACCTCCACCCCGTGGCGACCATCCCGATAATGTCTCAGAATTGGATGGAAGCACGCACATGAATGGGCAATCAACCCCGTCCGCCAATGTCATTGCCGCGTGCTTACGGACGGACGGGGCGACATTCTCCGATTGTCAGCGAGTGAGCCTTTTCCGCGTGTCGCCGGCGTCCTCCGCGGACTGTTGCCGCAGCGAGGTCGCGCGCAGCACCACCTCGATCGCGAAACGCGCTTCGGGATCGTTCAGCCGGTCGCCGAGAACGCCTTCGAGCTGCCGCATCCGGTAGCGGACGGTCTGCGGGTGGATGTTCAGCTCCTCGGCGATCTCGGCGGCGGTGCCGCGGCTCACCAGCCAGGCGTGCAGCGTGTCCATGAGCCGGCCGCGCTGCCGGCTCGGGAACTCCGACAGCTCGCTCAGGTGCCGGTGCGCGAGCCGGTCGACGAGGGCCTGGTCCGACAGCAGCAGCAGGGTGATGAGGTGGTCGTCGCAGTCGGTCACCGGGGCGCCCGGGAGGATGCCCGTCTCCACCAGCCGCAGCGCGTGCCGCGCCCAGCGCAGTGAGTCGGCCAGTCCCGCGGCGGCCGCGCGGGGGCCCGCGACGAGCTGCCCCTCGGGCAGCACCCGCAGCAGCACCCGCCGCCGCTCGGGCGTCAGCCTGCCCGGCATCACCAGGAACGGCTCGGGCGCGTTGAGGTCGGCGAGCACGTCGTCCTCCAGCACCCCCCGCACGTACGGGGAGCCGGGCGGGGCGGCGACCACGGTCATCTCGTCCGGGATCGGCCATCTCGCCCGCGCCGCGACCTCGTCCAGGACGCTGCGGGGCCCGCGCGGGCGCAGCAGCAGTTCCAGCAGCCGCCTGCGGTGGCCCTTGATCTCGCCGTCCGGCCGTTCCTCCAGGTAGCCCTGGAGCGCCAGCGCGGCGAGTTCGTCGATATAGGTGAACAGCGCGTCGGCGAGCTGCGCCATGACGTCGCTGGACAGGTGCCGGCGGGGGCCGACCTTCATGATGCGGCGCCAGGCGACCTGCGCGCCGATGCGGAACGCGGCCTGGAGGGTGTCGAGCGTCCGGCCCTCCTGCGCCTCGAACCTGCCGAGCCTGCGGTACGTCTCGCGGTAGCGCTCCCGCGGCGCGCGGGGGTTCGCGACCTGCTCGACGAAGTCGGTCAGCGCCCTTTCTACGCCGATCCGGAGCGTCTCCACGTACGGCCCCTCCATGGGCCGTCCGTACTCGGGAATCGACCTGCGTACCTCCTGGATGATCTCCCTGGACAGACTCGGGAGCTCCGGGCGCATCATCGCTGCCAGCCGCCGCGGCAGCTTGAGCTGCGGCCGCACGGCCTCCTGCGTGAGCGTCCGCGTCATCGAGACACCTCCGAGAACGCCGCCGCTCCGGGACGTGGCGTGGTTCCGGGCAGGGGGCACCCGGCGTCCCGGACGGTCGGCTTTCGCTACGGACATGACAAGGACGCACCGAGCGGGGGACCCCTGTGCGCCCCCGACAGGCTGTGAACTGAGACACGCCGACGGTAGGTCCAAGTCGCCGTGGCCCAAGGTAAAGAGAACATAAAATCACTCTGTGCCGTCCGCGCGGACACGCACGGTACGGCCATGCTCCACTCACCGCATAGACGGCCTCCGCTCCTGCCGCAACCGGCTCGCCCGGAGCACCGCGTCCAGCACGAAACGCGACGCCGGATCGGCCAGTTGCTCGTCAAACGTCGCACTGAGGCGCCGCATCCGGTACCGAACGGTCTGCGGATGTACACGCAGCCGCCGGGCGGTCTCGACCGCGTTTCCCTGTGCTTCGAGCCATGCGCCGAGGGTTTCGGTCATCCGGGATCGCTGCGTTCGGCTCATCCCCGCCAGGGCCGCCAATCGGCGCCGCGAGAGCTGGTCCAGCAAGGCTTCGTCGGACAGCAGCCACAGCGTCAGCAGGTGCCGCTCGCACAGCGTCGGGCCGCCGTCCTCCAGGACGCCGGCCTCGACGAGCGCCAGCGCCCGCCGCGCCCACCGCAGCGAGTCGGCCGCCTCCGCCAGCGGGACGGTCAGTCCCACCGCGGAGCGGCGCTCGGGCAGCGCCTCGACCAGCATCTCCCGGCGCGCGGGGCCGAAGGGACCCGGCACCAGGAGGTGGGGTTCGGTGTCGCCCAGGTCGGCGAGCACGTCCGCGTCCAGCGCGGCCCGGATGCACCGCGTGCGCGCGGGCAGCGCGACCATCGTCACCTCGTCCGGCACCGTCCAGCCGACGGTCTTCGCCGTCTCGGCCAGCGCGCCGCCGGGCGCTCCCGGCCGCAGTACCAGCCGCAGCAGCCTCCGGTGCGCCCCCGCCACTTCGTCCGCCGACCGCGACCGCGCCTCCAGGTACCCCTGGACGGTCAGCGAGGCCAGCTCGTCGATGTAGGAGAACAGCGCGTCGGCGAGCTGCGTCATCACCTGTGACGGCAGCCGCCGCCTGCTCGCGACGTCCGCGACGCGCCGCCACGCGACCTGGACCCCGACCCGGTACGCGGCTTGCAGCGCGTCTAGGCTGCGCCCCTCGTAGGCCGCGGTGCGCCCGAGTTCGCGGCACAGCTCGTCGCGGCGCTCGTGGGTGTCGCCCATGCCGGTCACCTGGTCGACGAAGGCGGCTATGACCTGCTCCACGCTGACCCGGATCGTCCGCTGCGGCACCGGCGGGGCCTTCCGCGGATCCGTCGGAACCGACCGCTTGACCTCGCTGACGATCTCCTCGGTGAGGGACGGCAGTTCCGCGCTCAGAATGGCGATCACCTTCGGCGGGATCGGTCCCGGACGCCCCCGCCCGGTGACGGTCCCCGTCATCGTCGGCCTCCTTCGCGCCGGCAGAGGAACGATGCAATGAAAGTAACCCAACGGCGCACGCCGCGCACCATTCCTGAAAAAGTTTCACACTCCGTACAGGCCGTTCTACATCGATAATTACTCACTTATGCTTGCCTAATCCGTCCCGTACACCACATACTGGCTCACTTTGCGAGCGAATAACGTTCGGTGTTAATCACCGGATGATTAAGAAGCTCGACGCTCCCAGCCGAATCGTTACCGTACCGACCGGGCCGCTCGACGCCCGGGAAGGGCGAAGAAGCATCACGAACAGGGACATGCAACAACAAGATCCCGTATTACCCCACGTAACGTTTTTCGCTCTTCGTAGCGACACGAACACCGATAGCGTCCGCCTCATGCCCTCCGCCGAACACGAGGTGCCGCTCGACCTGTTCCGGAACCAGCCCGCGCTGGCCCCGGAACTCCTCCAGGCGGCTTCCGGAATCAAACCCCCCGAGTACGACCGGATATCACTGGGATCGGAGACGCTCACCGACTGCAACCCCACCGAGTACCGATGCGACTCGACCGTCCTCCTCGGCGACCCGAAGCGCCCGGATCTCGCGATCGTCGTCGAGGTCCAGCTCAAGCCGGACCCGCGCAAGCACTACAGCTGGCCGGTCTATCTGGCCACGCTCCGGGCCCGGCGCAAGTGTCCGGTGACGCTGCTGGTGCTGTGCCCGGACAGGAGGACCTCCGCCTGGTGCCGTGAGCCGATCGAGAGCGGACATCAAGGCTGGGTCCTGCGCCCCTGGGTTCTGAACCTCACCGAGGTACCCGCCGTCACCGACCTGGACAAGGCCCGTTCCTTGCCGGAACTGGCGATCCTCAGCACCATCGCACACGCCGACGGCCCCGATCAGAAGGCCATCCTGACGGCCTTCGCCGAAGCCCTGGAGGTCACAGAGCGTGACAGGGGCGAGCTGTATCATGACTACGTGCGGTCACAGCTCTCCGAAGCCGCACGACACTGCTTGGAGGAGATCATGCAGGCCGGCACGTACGAGTGGAAGAGCGACTTCGCCCTCAAACACATCGCAGAAGGCGAGGCCAGGGGCGAGGCCAGGGGCGAGGCCAGGGGCGAGGCCAAGCTGCTTCTCACCGTCCTGGAGACGCGCGGCTTCACCATCGACGACGACCTCCGGGAACGCATC
>NZ_BMRO01000017.1:66154-145222 GCF_014648675.1 Actinomadura livida | reverse complement strand
GTGGGGCATTCTGGGGGTGTGGGGGTGGGGTCGGTGGGCCAGTCTTCCCAGGTGCGTGGGGGTGGGGTGGTGGTGGGTGGGGGTGGCCAGGGGCCGGCTTCCTTGTGCCAGGTGAAGGTGTCGTCGGTGGGCTTGGGGTCGGTGTCGGCCCACCAGTGGGGGCCCGGGACGGGATCCGGCATGTCTTCGTTCTCCCAGGTGGTTGGGAGCGGGAGGGGGGCGTTCGGCGGGGACGCGCTGGCCACGGCCAGGTCCAGGGAGGTGCGGGATGCTGCCGGGACTAGGTCGGGGGTGGTTTCCGCCGGGTCTGGGATTACGGGGGGCTTCTTGCCGTGCTTCGGGCCCAGCCAGCCGCGGCGGCTGGGCAGGGTGAGGGCGCTGATCACACCGCCGATGAGGACGAGGCCGGCGCCGAGGATGAGGCCCGAGGAGGTTCCGTCGCGGAACGTCTCCAGTTCCGCGGCGTCCGCGCCCTCGTCGGGGACGGCGTGGATGAGCAGGCCCACGATGGCGATGCCGAACGCGCCGGACGCCTCCCGGATGACGTTGATGACGCCGCTGGCCACCCCGGCGCGCTGCTCGGGGACGGCCTTGAGCACGTACATCACCAGCGGCATGCCCAGGGCCGCGCCGACGCCGACGAGCATCACGCCGGGCATCAGCTCGGCGTAGCCGTCGCCGGTCTGGAGGGTGGAGAACAGGAACATGCCGAGGCCCATCAGGGCCATGCCGAAGCCGATCGCGGGGCGCGGGCCGACCTTGGTGGCGAGCAGGAACGCGATCGGGGTCAGCACCATGATCGCGATGGCGGGGGGCAGCATGACCAGGCCCGCCTCGGGAGGCGAGAAGCCCAGGAAGCGCTGGAGGAACGGCTGCGAGTAGAACATCATGCCGTTGAAGCCGATGCCGTAGAGCATCTGCGACATCAGCCCGCCGGTGAAGACGCGGTTGCGGAAGAACCGCAGGTCGATCATGGGGTCGGGGGCCCAGCTCTCCACCAGGACGAAGCAGGCCAGGGCGATCCCGCCGAGGGCGAAGACGCTGAGCACCGACGGGTTGCTCCACCCGTGCTTGTTGCCGGACTCCAGCCCGTAGATGAACGCGAACAGCATCGTCGCGGAGATCAGCACGCCGGGCAGGTCGATGCGGGCGTGCTTGTTCTCGCCCTTCGAGGTGAGGACGAACAGCCCGAGGACGGTCACCAGGATGCCGGGCACGATGTTGATGAGGAAGATCCAGCCCCAGTGCCAGTGCTGGACGATGACCCCGCCGATCGTGGGGCCGAGCGCGGTCGCGCTGGACGCGGCGCCGATGAAGGCGATGTTGCCGATGGAGCGCTGCTTGTCGTTGCGTCCGACGGTGACCATGACCTGCGTGGCCGGGAGCACGAGCGCGGCGCCGGCGCCCTGCACGATGCGGGCGAGGATGAGCACGTCGGAGCTCTGCGCGAGACCGCAGACCGCCGAGGCGGCGGTGAAGACGATCATGCCGGAGGTGAACGTGACGCGGCAGCCGTAGACGTCCGCGAGCCGCCCGCCCATGATCATCAGGCAGGAGAACATCAGGATGTAGCCGGTGGCGACCCAGTCCTTGGCCGAGGACGACATGTCCAGGTCCGCCATGATCGTGGGCAGCGCCGTGAAGACCACCGTGTTGTCCATGGTGGTCATGAACGCGCTGACGGCCACGACCGCCAGCGCCCATCGGTACCGGCCCCGGGTCACTGTGCGTACGGCGTGAATTCCCCACAGTCAGGAAATCGCCGCTTCCCCCTAAAGCGCTCGTCGCTATTGTTACTATTGGTTCGCAGTTCGTTACTCAGCCCCGACTGTGGGGCAGGGTGCCTCAACTCTCCCATCAGGCCACAATGGTTACTCCCGAGTCTTGTCATCACCGTGACAAGTAGCGGTTGAGAAAAGTGGTCTGGATGCGCATCATGAGTTGGTCATCGTAGGACAAAGTGGGTCCCTCCGCTTCGCTGAACGATCCCGGTTTTGGGGGGAACCCACCGTATGCAGAGCAACGATCGTTCCGGAGCCGCGCGGGCCAACGCGCAGGACGAGACTCGGATCAGTGAGGATTCGATCCGCCGGCACCTGATCGAGCAGATCGCGCGCCGCTCCAGGACAACCGCCGCCGAGATCGACCCCGACCGGCCGCTCGAGGAGTTCGGGCTGGCGTCCCGGGACGCGGTCGCGATCGCCGGCGAGCTCGAGCAGATGCTGGGGCGCGCCCTCCCAGCCACCCTCGTCTGGGAACATCCGACGATCAACAAGCTCTCCCTGGTGCTCGCGGGCGGTGCCGCCGAGGCCGCGGAACCGGCACCGGCCGTGACACGGGAGGCCGCGAACGACGAGCCGATCGCCGTCGTCGGCATCGGCTGCCGCTTCCCCGGCGGCGGGCGCGACCTCACCGGGCCCGAAGAATACTGGCGGTTCCTGACCGGCCGGGGCGACGCGGTCCGCGAAGTGCCGGACGGCCGCTGGGACCCCTTCGACGACGGATCCCCCGAGGTCGGCGACCTGCTCGCCCGCACGACCCGGCTCGGCGGCTTCCTCGACGACATCGCCGGGTTCGACGCCGCGTTCTTCGGGATCACCCCGCGCGAGGCCGCGGTCATGGACCCGCAGCAGCGCCTCGTCCTCGAGGTCGCGTGGGAGGCGTTCGAGCACGCGGGCATCGGCCCGGCGTCGCTGCGCGGCAGCCGCACCGGCGTGTTCGTCGGCGTGTCCGCGCCGGAGTACGCGGCGTTCACCGCGTCCGACCTCGCGTCCCTCGAACCGTTCACCGCGACGGGCGCGGCGCTCAGCATCATCGCGAACCGGCTGTCGTACCTGCTGGACCTGCGCGGCCCCAGCATGATCGTCGACACGGCGTGCTCGTCGTCGCTGGTGTCCACGCACCTCGCCGTGCAGGCGCTCCGCAGCGGCGAGGCGGACGTGGCGCTCGCCGGCGGCGTGAACGTGCTGCTGTCGCCGACCGTCACGATGACGTTCGACCTCGCGGGCGGGACGGCCTCGGACGGGCACTGCAAGGCTTTCGACGCGTCCGCCGACGGGATGGTCCGCGCGGAGGGCTGCGGCGCCGTCGTCCTGAAGCGGCTGTCGGACGCGGTGCGGGACGGCGACCGCGTCCTCGCCGTCGTCAAGGGGTCCGGCGTCAACTCCGACGGGCGGTCCAACGGCCTCGTCGCGCCCAACTCCGACGCGCAGCGCGCCCTGCTCCGCGACGTGTACGGGAGCGCGGGCATCGACACCCGCGAGGTCGACTACGTCGAGGCGCACGGGACGGGCACGTTCCTGGGCGACCCGATCGAGGCGAAGGCGGTCGGCGAGGTGCTCGGCGCCGGGCGCGAACCCGGCGAGCCCCTTCTGCTCGGTTCCGCGAAGTCGAATCTCGGGCACATGGAGTCGGCGGCGGGCATTGCCGGGTTCATCAAGGCCGCCCTCGCGCTACATCACGGTGTCATTCCGCCTAGCGCGCATTACAAGGAACCCAACCCGCATATCCCGTTCGACGAACTGCGTCTCGCGGTCGTCGCGGAAGAGACGCCTTGGCCCCAGCGGGGGCATCCCGCACGGGCCGGTGTGTCCGGGTTCGGGTTCGGTGGAACGAACGCACACGTCGTCCTGGAAGAGGCTCCCGCGCAGGAACCGGTCGTCCAGCCGGCGGTCGTCCGGACGTTCCCGCTGTCCGACACGAGCGACGACCGGGTACGCGACCACGCCGCCGCTCTGGCCGAGTGGATCCCGAACCAGGACGTGCAGCTTCCCGACCTCGCGCGCACCCTGCACCGGCGCGCCGGCCGTGGCCGAGCCCGCGCCGCCGTCGCCGCCAGGGACCGGGCAGGGCTCGTCGAAGGGCTGACCGCCCTCGCCGAGGGCCGGCCCCACCCCGGTGTGGTGACGGGCACGGCGCTCGGCTCCCCGGGCCGTCCCGTGTGGGTGTTCTCCGGGTACGGCGCGCAGCGCGCCGGGATGGCGCAGCGGCTCCTTGAGGAGGAGCCCGCGTTCGCCGAGGCCATCGACGACCTGGACGGCCTGTTCGCCGAGGAGGGCGGCCCCGACCTGTGGGCGCTCCTCGAAGAGGGCGGGAAGCCGGACGGGCCGGTCACCACGATGCCGGTGCTGTTCGCGATCCAGATCGGCCTGGCCCGGATGTGGAAGTCGTACGGCGTCACCCCCGGCGCGGTCATCGGCCACTCGATGGGCGAGGTCGCCGCCGCGGTCGTCGCGGGCGCGCTCACGCTGGAGGACGGCGTCCGCGTCATCTGCCGCCGCTCCCGGCTGCTGACCCGGCTCGTCGGCGGCGGCGCGATGGCCGTCCTCGGCGCGTCCGCCGACGAGGTCGCCCGGCTGGGCGAGGGGCTGCCCGAGGTGTACGCGGCGGTGCACTCGTCGCCGAAGCAGACCGTCGTCACCGGGGACGCCGACCAGGTCGCCGAGATCGTCAAGCGCGCCGAGGCGGAGGGGCGCCTGGCCCGGATGGTCCAGGCCGAGGGCGCCGGGCACTCGCCCCAGGTCGACCCGCTCCTCCCCGAACTGCGCGAGGCGCTCGCCGAGGTGGGCGCCGAACGAGGCACGCCCCTCGCCGAGGGCATCAAGCTCTACACGACCGCCCTCGACGACCCCCGCGCCCTCCTCGACGCGTCGTCCGGGCTGGGGGTCGACCACTGGGCGGCGAACCTGCGGAACGCGGTCCGGCTGACCGACGCGGTGTCGGCGGCGGCCGAGGACGGCTTCCGGACGTTCGTCGAGGTCAACGCGCATCCGATCCTCGCGCACGCCGTCGGTGAGACCCTGGAGGGGACGGGCGCGCTCGTCACCCACACGCTGAAGCGGGCCCGCAAGGGCGAGGAGACCGATGACACCCTCACCTTCCACGCGCAGCTCGCCACCCTGGCGGCGCACGGCCACCCGGTCGCCCGGCCCGCGGACGGCCGCATCGTCGACGTCCCGCGGTCGCCGTGGCGGCACGAGCGGCACTGGGTCGACCTGTCGGCGCGCGGGTCCGGCGGACGCGACGAGCACCCCCTGCTCGGCGCGTACGCGGAGTTCCCCGGCGAGGAGCGGCACGCCTGGCGCGCCGACGTCGGTCTCGCCGCCCAGCCGTGGCTGGACGGGATCACCGTCCACGGCCTGCGCGCACTGCCGGTCTCCGCGTTCGCCGAGATGGCGCTCGCGGCCGGGGCGTCGGCGCTGGGCACCGAGGACGTCCGCGTCAACAGCCTGTGGATAGAGCGGCCGCTCGCACTCGCCGACCACGCGACCGTGACGACGACGTTCACCGAGGCCGAGCAGCGCGTGGAGGTGCACGCGCTCACACCGGCGGGCACCTGGGTGCGGCTGGCCAGCGCGGACGTGGGCGAGGACCACCGCGCTCCGGCGGAGTCCGCGCCCGGCCCGGCGGTGGAGGTCGCGGGCGCCGAGCGCGGCAGCCGGCACTACCGGCTGCACCCCGAGGTGTTCCACCGGTGCCTGGCCGTCCTGTCGGACGAGGCCGCGGCGCAGTTCGGCGCGGGCGTGTGGCAGGCCGAGACCATCGGCAGCCTGCGCGTGTTCGGGCCGGCGCACCGCGGCGGGCACGTGCGGGCGGCGGTGGTGCAGGACGAGGAGGGCGCGACGGGCTCGGTCGTGCTCCTCGCGGCGGACGGGCAGGTCCTCGCGGAGGCCACGGGCATCGTGCTCCGCCGCGTCGAGCGCCACGACGTACCGGTGCCGGTCGCCGACAAGCTCGTCGAGCTGGTCTGGGACGAGGCGCCGCTTCCCGACACCGAAGCCTCGCGGGACACCTGGCTGATCCTGTCGGACGAGGACGACGCGCTCGCCGGCGCGGCGGCCGCCGAGCTGGAGAAGCGCGGCCGGCGGGTCGTCCGGCACCTGCCGACGGCCGGTCCGCCGGACGGGCACCCCGAGATGGACGGGCCCGTCGACGGGGTTCTCCTCGTCCCGTCCGCCGATCTCGTGGACGAGGACCTCGTCCTGACCGTCGCCGGCGTGAGCCGCTCGCTGCCCGACGGCCCGCGCCTGTACGTCGCGACGCACCGGGCCGTCGCCGTGCGGGGCGGCGAAGCGGGCGAGCCCGGCCACGGGTTCGTCAGCGCGCTCACCCGGGTCCTGGCGTTCGAGCGCACCGTCCAGCGGGCCACGCACGTGGACGTCGACCGCCCCGCGGACCTGGTCGCTGAGCTGCTCGGCGACGACGGCGCGCGGGAGGTCGCCTGGCGCGGCGGCACCCGCTACGTGGCGCGCCTCGCGCAGGCCGCACTCCCCGACGCGCCCGCGAAGCCGAAGCGCGCGGTGCGGCGCGGCGGCGCCTACGTGATCACCGGCGGGTACGGCGGCATCGGCCTCGTCACCGCGCGGCTGCTCGCCGAGCGCGGCGCGGGACGCATCGTGCTGTCCGGCCGCCGCGGGCCCGACGCCGACGCCGAGAAGGTGATCGCCCGCCTCCGCGAGGACGGCGTGGACGTCGGCGTCGTCCTCGGCGACATCGCCGAGCCCGGCACGGCCGAACGGCTCGTCCGGGTCGCGCAGGAGGGCGGCGTCCGGCTCCGCGGCATCGTGCACGGCGCGGGCGCGATCGACGACCGGCTGATCGCCGACCTCGGCCCCGACGATCTCCACAGGGTGTGGACGGCGAAGGTCGAGGGCGCGCGGCGGCTCAGCGAGGCCGCCTGGGACCTCGACCTCGACTGGCTCGTCATGCACTCGTCGGCCGCCGCGCTGCTCGGCTCGCCCGGCCAGGCCGCGTACGCCGCCGCGAACGCCGCGATCGACGCGCTGATGGCGTACCGGCGCGCCGGCGGACGGCCGGGGACCACCATCAACTGGGGCACCTGGTCGCAGGTCGGCGGGGCCGCCGAGACGTCGGTCACCGTCATCGACCCGATCAGCCCGGCGGAGGGCGCGGAGGCGCTGGAGGCGCTGCTCGTCCACGGCATGCCCGCGACGGGCGTGCTCCGCTTCGACCCCGGCACGGCGGTCGGGCTGTTCCCCGAGATCCGCGACATGCCGTACTTCGCCGCGCTGACCGAGGCGGCCGACGCGCACGGCGACGACGCGGGCGACTGGCCCGGCGTGGAGGCGCTCAAGGACGTCGACCCCGCCACCGCCCGCCGGATGATCGCCGCGCAGGTCAGGTACCGGATCGCCGCCGTCCTCGGCTTCGACCCCGAGCGCCTCGACCCGGCCGTGCCGCTCACCGACCTCGGCCTCGACTCCCTCGTCGCGGTGCGGATCAAGAGCGGCGTCGAGCACGACCTCGGGCTGACCGTCCCCGCGTCGGTGCTGCTGCAGGGCGCGAGCGTCAACGTCTTCGAGGAGTGGGCGGCCGGCGAGCTGGGGCTCTCGGAGGCCCCGGCGCCCGCCTCCGCCGGCACCGCGGTCTCCAACGCCGAGGCCGGGTACGTCATGCCGCGCGACGCCGCCGAGCGCCTCGCCGTCCGCATCTTCGAGGACGTCCTCGGCCTCGACCGCGTCGGCGTCACGGCCGACTTCTTCACGGAACTGGGCGGGCAGGACCACCAGGCGGACGAGATCGTCGCGCGGGTCGGCGCCGAGCTCGGCGCCGATGTCACCCGCGGCGAGCTGTTCGAGGTGCCCACGGCGGAGCACGTCGCCGAGTTCGTCCGGGCGGCCGACGAGGAGGCCGCGCGGCAGACGGTCCGGCCGCTGAAACTGGGCCGTTCCGGGGGGCGTGGGGGGTCGTCCCCCCACAATGAGGCGTCCGGTGACCGGCGGCCGATCTTCATCGCGCATCCGGCGGGCGGCACCACCGCCTGCTACCGCCAGCTCGTCGACCTGCTCGGCGCGGACCAGCCGGTCTACGGCCTGGAGCGGTTCGAGGACGCGCCGTCCGTCGAGGAGCGCGCCGCCCGCTACGTCCAGCACCTCCTGGAGGCGCAGCCGGAGGGCGCGTTCCGGCTCGGCGGCTGGTCGTTCGGCGGCGTCCTCGCCTACGAGACGGCCCGGCAGCTCACCGCCGCCGGACGCGAGGTCGAGTTCGTCGCGCTGTTCGACGCGGGCCTCCCGCTCGCGGTGGACGACGAGTCCGACACGCTCGCCCGCCGGTTCTCCGCGTTCGCGGACTACATCAACCAGACGTACGGCCTGGACGTCACCCTCACCTACGAGGAACTGTCCGGGCTGGACGAGGAAGCGCAGTTCGCGCTGGTCATGGAGCGTGCGGCCCCCCTCGTGGACCACATCCCGCCCGCGGCCCTCACGCACCAGCTCACGTCGCACCAGGACACCCGATCCCTGGAGGCGTACCAGCCCGAGCCGTACGACGGCCGCGTCATCCTCTACTACGCGCCCGAGGAGACCCCCTGGGCCGTCCGCGATGCCCGCTACGTGCTCGACGGCACGAACGGCTTCGGCGGGCTCTGCTCCGACCTCGAGATCGTCACGATCCCCGGGGCGCACCACCTCAACCTGCTGGACCCGCCCAGTGTCGAGGCTCTCGCCGCGCACCTGGAGGGCCGGCTCGCCGGGCGGCGGGAGCACGACGCCGTCCCTGCACCGACGGCCCGCTGAGGGCCGGTCAACGAACCCCGTCGTTCCACGGAGGACACCCCCATGGCCCAGCCCGGCTCGTCCCACGCCCTGCTCGACGCCGTCCGATCCGGCGCGAGCGGCCCCGAGCTGCAGGAGATCGACCTGCCGACCCGCTTCCGCGCGGCGTTCACCCGCAAGGAAGAGGTCGGCATCTTCGACGGCCAGACCGACAAGGACGTGCGCCGCTCGATGCACGTCGGCGAGGTCGAGATGCCCGAGCTCGCCCCCGACGAGGTCGTCGTCGCCGTGATGTCGGCCGCGATCAACTTCAACACCGTGTGGTCGGCGATCTTCGAGCCCGTCCCCACGTTCGCGTTCCTGGAGAAGTTCGGCCGGCAGGGCTGGTACGGCGCCCGGCACGACCTGCCGTACCACATCCTCGGGTCGGACGGCTCGGGCGTCATCGTGCGGACCGGCAGCGGCGTGAAGAGCTGGAAGGTCGGCGACAAGGTCGTGCTGTCCCCGTCGTACGTCGACGAGGAGGACCACGGCTCCTACGACGACGGCATGATGAGCGAGACGCAGCTCGCGTGGGGCTTCGAGACGAACTTCGGGTCCCTCGGCGAGTACTGCATCGTCAAGGCGAACCAGCTCATCCCCAAGCCCGCCCACCTCACCTGGGAGGAGGCGGGGTCCGTCACCCTCTGCGCCGGCACCGCCTACCGGATGCTGGTCGGCAACCACGGCGCCCGCATGAAGCAGGGCGACGTCGTCCTGGTCTGGGGCGCGACCGGCGGCCTCGGCTCGTTCGCGACGCAGCTCGTGAAGAACGGCGGCGGCATCCCGGTCGGGGTCGTGTCGTCCGAGGAGAAGGCCGAGCTCGTCCGCGCGCAGGGCTGCGAGCACGTCATCAACCGCAACGACCTGAACCTCGGCGAGCAGGGCCTCCGGCACCCGAAGGCCGGCCGGATGCTGGGCGAGGCGATCCGCCGCCTCGTCGGCGAGGACCCGGGCATCGTCTTCGAGTACCTCGGCCGCGAGACGTTCGGCGCGTCGGTGTACGTCGCCAAGCGCGGCGGCAAGGTCATCACGTGCGGCTCGTCCACGGGCTACAAGCACGAGTACGACAACCGCTTCCTCTGGATGCGGCTGAAGAGCATCATCGGCTCGCACGGGTTCAACTACCACGAGGCCGTCGAGGTCAACCGGCTCGTGGGCCTCGGAATGATCCACCCGACGCTGTCGAAGGTCTTCCCGCTGGACGAGGCGGGCGAGGCGACCCGCGCGGTGCAGACCAACCAGCACGTCGGCAAGGTCGCCGTCCTCTGCGGCGCCGCGGGCGAGGGGCAGGGCGTGGACGACCCGGCCCTCCGCGAGCGCATCGGCGAGGACACGCTGAACCTCTACCGCCGCTGACCGTCCCGCCCCGGGAACGCCAAGCCGTCGACTTGCGGCGTGTTGTTGTTATGGCAAGCCGGATAACAACGACACGCCGCAAGTCAACGAAAGCGGTGGGCCTTGGCGGGCCGGTCAGCGGCGGGCGAGGCGGCGCTCTTCCGGGGCCGCGTCGTAGGGGAGGTCGTAGTACGCGAAGACCGCCTGCTCGTCGCCGGCGAGGAGCTCCCCGTCGGTCCCGATGGCCGGGGCGTTCTTGATCTCCTTCTTCGGGTGCGCGATCCGAAGGTGCTCCGGCCCGACCGTCGCCCCCTCCAGCGGGGCGAACACGAGGCGCTGCCTGGTCGGCATGCCGGTCTTGATGGTGGCGAAGGACGGCCGGTCGGTCGCCGTGTCGACGTAGATCGCCTCCAGGTGCCCGATCCTGCTCCCGGCCACGTCCACGACGTCGCGGCCGCGCCACTCCCGGATGTCCTCGATCTCGAACATGTCTCTTCCAGCCGCTCGATCCCTCGCCGGTCCGTCGGGGACCTACCCGTCCCACGCAAGTTATGTCTCGTCCCGCGCCATCCGGCGGAGCGTCTGCGGTCGGTCGGGCGGCCCGCGGCGGAATTCGCCATGAACCCGGCCGAAGTCGGTCGAATCTCGACCTAGACTTTGCTCCCGGGCACGCCACGGGTCATGATTTGCCTCACACTAGACTCATAAGTAAGTAATTACCCCGTGTGAATGGCGCGCAACGCAGGGGGACGAGTGCTGGGAGGTTCTGTGGCGGACGACGGTTCCACCACGACTGGGCGCCCGTGGCCTGATCTGCCGAGGGAACTGGCCGAGCACATGCGGCCGCACCTCGACGAGGTGGCGGACGACATGATCCAGGAGATCCAGACGCGCGTCAGGGAGTACGACCGGCCGGGAGACGGCTCCTATTCGGGGACACTGCGGCTCGCCGTCGAGCGGGTGCTCCACTACTTCGTCGACCGGGTCGCCGATCCGGGCCACGACCCCGCCCCGGTGGTGGACTTCTTCCGCGCCATCGGCCGGGGCGAGGCCGGGGAGGGGCGCAGCCTCGACGCCATGCAGAGCGCGATGCGCGTCGGCGGCATGATCGCGTGGCGGCGGCTCACCGAGGGCGCCGACGCGCTGGACGTCTCGCCGCGCACGCTCGGTGCGGTCGGCGAGGTCATGATGGAGTTCCAGAACGAGCTGGCGCACGCGGCGGCCGAGGGGTTCTCCCAGGCCAAGGCCGCGGTCGCCGGCGAGATGCAGCGCCGCCGCAAGCGCCTCCTCGACCTGCTGTTCGCCGACCCGCCCGCCGCGCAGGAGGCCATCGCCGACCTCGCCGCCGCCGCGCACTGGCCCATCCCCCGGACGGTCGCCGCGGTGGCCCTGGGCCGGCACCACCAGGACGCCCGGCAGCCCGCGTTCCCGCCCGACGTCCTCGCCGACCTCACCCGCCGGACCCCGAGCCTGATCATCCCCGACCCGGACGGGCCCGGCCGCGCCAAGCTCATCGACCGCGCCCTGGCCGGGACGCTCGCCGTCGTCGGCCCGACCGTCCCGCTGATGGAGGCGGCGCGGTCGATCCAGTGGGCCCGCAAGACGCTCTGCCTCGTCCAGCGCGGCGTGATCGAGGCCGACAGCGGCGTGATCCGCAGCGTCGAGCACATGTCCACGCTGATCCTCTTCCAGGACGAGGGGCTCATCACCTCGCTGGCGGACCTGCGCCTGGCGCCGCTGGCCCACCTGCGGCCCAGCCAGCAGGACCGGCTCGCCGAGACGCTGCTCGCGTGGCTGCAGTCGGGCCGCAACGCCAACGAGGTCGCGATGCGGCTGCACGTCCACCCGCAGACGGTCCGCTACCGGCTGCGCCAGCTGGAGGAGCTGTTCGGCGACCAGCTCCTCGACCCGGATCTGCGGTTCGACCTGGAGATCGTGCTGCGCGCCCGCGCGCTGCTGGCCGACAACGCGGGCGAGCGCATGATCCAGCCGCCCCGCGAGGCCGTCGGCGACTCCGGCGAGATCGTCACCCTCCGCCGCACCTGACCCGTCCCCGGACGCGCGTCAGCCGGGCCCGGCCGCACGGCCGGGCCCGGTCCGGCCGCGGAGCCGCTCGGCGGTGGCGACGCGCTCGGCCAGCCGGGTCTGGGCGTCGCAGAGCAGCCACAGCTCGCCCTCGTCGGACGCGACGATCTCGTCCAGGCAGCCGTTGAGCAGCTGGTAGTCCGACAGGGGGGTCATCCGGGTGGCCCGCAGGCCGCCGTCCGAGCGTTCGCCGTGCCAGCCGGGCATGCACTTGATCACCGACATCGCGCGGGCTCCCTCGGTGGGCTTATGGTAGGTCCACCATAGGCCGACCAAGCGCCGGTCACAACGCGTTCGGCGCATCCCCAAGAGCATGCCGCGCGCCGTGGCATCGGTACGGTGTGAGGTCAACGCGACCACCGGGAGCAGGATCAGGTATGCCCCGTCCCCCCACGAAGGCACAGGCGATCAGCAACGCGCTGGCCGCCCGGATCGTCGAGGGCGAGCTCGCGCCCGGCACGTGGCTGCCGCCCGAGCGGGAGCTGGCCAGCGAGTACGCGGCCGACCGCTCGACCGTCCGGCGGGCGCTGCGGATCCTGGCCGAGCAGGGGCTGGTCCGGCTGCGGCCCGGCGCCGGCACGCAGGTGCGGACGTCGGAGCGGGTGCGGCGCGCGGCGGCCGACATCACGCGGCAGGTCGGGGCGTGGCGCGGCTTCCACGTCTCCGCGCAGCGGGACGGCCGGACGCCGTTCACCCGGACGACCGTCGCCGAGGTCGAGGCCGGCGAGCGGCTCGCCGCCCGCCTGGACGTGCCGCCCGGCACGCGGGTGCTGGAGCGGGCGCGCGTCCAGGGGGTCGAGGGGGAGCCGCCCGTGCAGACGGCGACGACCTGGGTGGTCCCGGAGATCGTGGAGCGGATCCCGGTGCTGCGCGAGGTCGACACCGGCCCGGGCGGCATCTACTCGCGGCTGGAGGAGATCGGCCACCGGATCACGTTCGAGGAGTCGGTGACCTGCCGGCTGCCGTGCGCGGAGGAGCAGCGGACGCTGGAGATCGGCCCCGACCAGCCCGTCCTCACGCTGTGGCGCCGCGCCTACGACCAGCAGGGCCGCGTCGTCGAGGTCACCCACCGGGTGGTGGTCGGCGACCGGCACGAACTCGTCTACCGCTACGGGTCGGGAGCCTGAGCATGCATGACGGTGAAGAGGCACGGGAGGAGCCCGCGGTCCGCCGGGTCGGCACGCGGGTCGTCTACGAGAACCCGTGGATGGTCGTCCGGGAGGACGCGGTCGAGCGGCTGGACGGCTCGCGCGGCATCTACGGGGTCGTGGACAAACCCGACTTCGTCCTGGTCATCCCCGTCGAGGGGGACGGCTTCCACCTGGTCGAGGAGTACCGGTACCCGATCGGGAAGCGCACCTGGAGCTTCCCGCAGGGCTCCCTCCCCGGGCGGCAGGACGCCGACCCGGAGGAGCTGGCGCGCCTCGAACTCGCGCAGGAGACCGGCCTGCGCGCCGGGACGCTCCGGCACCTCGGCTACCTGAACTGCTCGCACGGGACGAGCGGGCAGGGCTTCAACATCTTCGTCGCGTCCGACCTGGCGGCCGGGGAGGCCGACCGGGAGCCCGAGGAGCAGGACATGCGGCAGAAGTGGGTGTCAGTGGCCGAGTTCAGGGCGCTGGTGCGGGAGGGCCGGATCACCGATGACTCGACCCTCGCCGCCTACGCCCTGCTCTTGATGGACGACGCTCAGATGGACGACCAGGTCACTGGGGATAGGACGAGTTGACGCACGTCGCGTTGTCGTCGACGGGCCGGCGCTCCAGGATCTCGCGTGCCCTGCTCCGCCCGTAGTTGGCGGCCATGGCCGGCTCGTCCTCCGCCAGGTCCGCGGCGATGGCGCGCAGCGCGCAGGACCGCTGCGGCTCGGGCAGCCGGTCCAGCGCCGGGACGGCGTCGGCCGACAGGTTCCGCAGGTACGACACGTCGACCTTGCCCGTCTCCGCGTAGCGGTCGACGTTGCGGTCGGCGATGAACCCGTCCGGGTCGACGGCCACGAGGGAGATCATCGCGGCGGCGCCGGTGGCCGCGACGGCCCGCGGCAGCCAGGCGACCCGTCCCCGCACGACGCCCGCGACGGCGACGAGCACCACCACGCCGCCGAGCCACAGCTCGAACGCGTGCACCCACAGCCGCAGCCGCGTCCAGCCGAACGTCTCCTCGTACAGGTAGAGGCGCCGCAGCGCGACCGCGACGACGACGAGGGTCAGCGCGCACAGCAGCCCGAGCAGGGCGCGGACGGCGACGCGGTCGGCGCGCCCCGCCGCCGGCGCGTACCGCATGGCGACGGCGACGACCGCGAGGACGAGGACCGTCACGACGACGAGCTGGAAGAAGCCCTGCCGCGCGTACTCGGCGTAGGTGAGGCCGGTCGAGCGGAGCAGCGCGTCCTTGTCGTCGGCGAGGAACACCCGGGCCTGGATCGCGCTGAACACGAGGAACAGCAAGTTCAGCGCGGCGATCGGCACGGCCCAGGACCAGCGTCCCGCGGGCTTGCCGGGCTCGGGGGTCAGCAGCCGCAGCGGAGGCGGCGCCTGCCCGAGGTACGCGGCGGCGCAGGCCAGCAGCAGCGTCGCGGCCCCCGCGAACACGTACCGGAAGACGGAGGCCGGCGAGATGTCGGGGACGAGCCCGGCGGCGAGGTTGCCGAACGCCGCGTCCGCCCCGGCGAACAGGCCGCCGAACACCGCCACCAGCGCGGCGACGATCAACCCCGTCCGGATGACCGGCCAGGCGTTGCCCCGGCGCGGCGACCCCGCGCGGTAGAGGCCGCGCGCCGACCACGGCAGCGTGTAGCCGGCCGCCGGTCCCACCGCGAGCCCGCCGCCGAGGACCTCGGCCCAGGACCGCCCGCCGCAGACCGCGTACGAGCCGGCGGCGACGGCGAGCAGTAACGCCGGGACGACGATCCACTCCGCGGCGCGGACGGCCGCGGTCGCCGACAGGCACAGGGCGAGCAGCACGAACACGGCCCCGGTCCGGTTGAACCGGGAGCCGCCCTTGCGGGGGGAGCGCCGGACGAGCCGCCCCGCGGACCAGGCCGAGGCCCCGGCCACGTACGCGACGGCCGCGGCCGTGATGACGACCCCGACGCCGAACCGCCCGTCGCGCAGCGACGGCCCCACCGCGACGGCGCCGATCAGCCCGGCGATCGCCGTGCCGGCGGCCAGCGCGGGCGCCATCGGCAGCGCCGGCCGCTTCCAGGCCGCGATGGCCTTGTCCAGCTTGGTGGGCGTGTAGACGACCGGGGGCGGCGGCGGGTACCCCCGCGGGACGGGGTGGGGCGCCGGCCCCGGCGCACTCCACGCCCGCCCGGCGGGAGCCTTCCCGCGCGGTGCGGACGGGTCCTGCGGAGGGTTCGTCATGCGGATTCTCCGATGTTCGGTGGGAGGACGACGCGGATGCGGCAGCCGCTCGGGGTGTCCAGGACGGTGATGTCGCCGCCGTGCAGGTCGGTGGCCCAGCTCGCGATGGCCAGGCCGAGGCCCGTGCCGCCGCCCGCCGCGCGGGGGCCGGACACGGAGCCGCGGGAGAAGCGCTCGAAGACGCGGGCGCGCTCCTCCGCCGGGATGCCGGGCCCCTCGTCGGCCACCTCGATGACGAGCCCGCCCGGGGCGATCCCGGGCCGCGCCGTGACGGTGACGGGCCGCCCGTCCGGGCCGTGCCGGGCCGCGTTGTCGAGCAGGTTCGCGACGATCTGGTGGAGCCGGTCGCGGTCGGCGACGGCGTGCAGGCCGGGCGCGACCTCGGACTCGAACACGGCGTCCGGGTGGCTCGCGGCGGCCTCCGCCGTGACGTCGGCGACGAACGCGGCCACGTCGAGGTCGGCGGCGTCCAGTGTCGCCGCGCCCGCCTCTACCCGGGACAGGTCCAGCAGTTGCGTCACGAGGCGTCCGAGCCGCTCGGTCTGGTCCAGCGCGGTTTCGAGGACGTCGGGCGTCGCGGGCGTGACGCCGTCCGCGACGTTCTCCAGGACGGCCCGCAGCGCGCTGATCGGGGTGCGCAGCTCGTGGGACACGTTCGCGACGAACTCGCGGCGCTGCCGGTCGACCTCCGCGAGGTCGGCGGCCATCCGGTTGAACGCCTGCGCCAGCTCGCCGACCTCGTCCCGCGACGTGGCCCGCACCCGGCGGCTGTAGTCGCCGCGCGCCATCTCCCGCGCCGCCGCCGTCATCTCCCGCAGCGGCGCGGTCATGCCGTGCGCGACGAGCTGTATGACGACGACCGAAATGATCAGGCCGAGCGGCATCGTCTCCCGCGCCCGGAACCCCATCGGGTAGCCCCACAGGACGATCAGGACGGCGACGCACGCGGTGACGACCACGACGACGCCGAACTTCACCTTGATCGACCGCAGCGGATCCAGCGGGCGGGGCAGCCGCGCCCACATCCGGTGGACGACCCCGCGCCCGGCGGCCGTCACGGCGTCCCCTCCAGGCTGTACCCGACACCGTGGACGGTCCGGATCAGCCCCTGCCCGAGCTTCCGCCGCAGCGCCTTGACGTGGCTGTCCACGACCCGCGTGCCGGACGCGTCCGCCCAGTCCCACACCTGTTCGAGCAGGACGGCGCGGGTCAGCACCGCCCCCCGGTTGCGCAGGAGGCAGGCGAGCAGGTCGAACTCGGTGGGGGTGAGATGCACCTCGCGGCCGTCCCTGCGCACCCGCCGGGCCCGCTGGTCGACCTCCAGCCCGCCCATCCGCACGGGCCCGTCCGCCGCGTCGTCCACGCGCGGCCGGTCGACCCGGCGCAGCACCGCGCGTATCCGGGCGACGAGCTCGCGCATGCTGAACGGCTTGGTCACGTAGTCGTCGGCGCCCACGCCGAGCCCGACGATGAGGTCCGTCTCGTCGTCGCGCGCGGTCAGCATCAGCACCGGCACGGGCCGTTCCGCCTGCACCCGCCGGCAGACCTCCAGCCCGTCGAACCCGGGCAGCATCACGTCCAGCACGATGAGGTGCGGCTCGTACGAACGGGCGCGGTCGACCGCGGACGGCCCGTCCCCGGCGGTCTCGACCCCGAACCCCTCCGCCGCCAGCCGGTCGGCCACGGCCCGCGCGATCGTGGGTTCGTCCTCGACCACGAGGATCCGCGTCTCGTTCTCGCTCACGCCCCAGACTCTAGAAGCCCGTTATGGAGCCAACGAGCACGATTTGTGCAGAACCCGTGAAGATCGATCGACCCGGCTAGTACGACCACGTGTGGACGGGGGCGTTGGATCTCATGTGCTCTACGTAGGAGCGGGTCATCATGCGCAGGGCGTCCTTGCGAGAGGTGCCGTGCTCCTCGATGGCGTCGACGGTGGCTATCTGCCAGGCGGCGCCGGTCCGGCCGGTGACGCAGCGGCGTTCGATGATGCCGAGGAGGCGGTCGCGGCGGGACGGGTCGACGCCCCAGCGCTGGAGGCCCTCGTGGGCGAGGGGGAGCAGCTTGCGGAGGATGAGTTCGGGGGCGGGGACCTCGCCGAGGCCGGGCCAGTAGAGGGTGGAGTCGAGGCCGTCGCGGGCGGCGCGGTGCAGGTTCTCCTCGGCGGTGGCGAAGGACATGCGGGTCCAGACGGGGCGTTCCTCTTCGGCGAGCATGCGGACGATGCCGTAGTAGAAGGCGCCGTTGGCGACGACGTCGGCGACGGACGGGCCGGCGGGGAGGACGCGGTTCTCCACGCGGAGGTGGGGGCGGCCTTTCACGACGGCGTAGATGGGGCGGTTCCAGCGGTAGATCGTCCCGTTGTGGAGGGTGAGTTCGCCCAGTTCGGGGATTCCGCCTTCGTCGAGGACGGTGCGGGGGTCCTCGTCCTCGCAGAGGGGGAGCAGGGCGGGGAAGTAGCGGGTGTTCTCCTCGAACAAGTCGAACACGGAGGTGATCCAGCGTTCGCCGAACCAGACGCGGGGGCGGACGCCCTGGGCCTTGAGCTCGTCCGGGCGGGTGTCGGTGGCCTGCTCGAACAGGCTGATGCGGGTCTCCTGGTAGAGGCGGTGCCCGAAGAGGAACGGGGAGTTGGCGCCCATGGCGACCTGCGGGCCGGCGACGGCCTGGGCGGCGTTCCAGTAGGCGCCGAACTGGTCGGGGCTCACCTGGAGGTGGAACTGGACGCTGGTGCACGCGGCCTCGGGGATGATCGTGTCGGCGTGCATGTGCAGGGGTTCGTGGCCGTCGATGGCGATGTGCATCTCCTCGCCGCGGGCGGCGAAGATCTGGTCGTTGAGCATCTTGTAGCGGCTGTTGGCGGACAGGGTCTCCTCGCCGATGTCGGTGCGCCGCAGGGTGGGCAGGATGCCGATCATGGCGAGCCGGCCGCCGACCTCCTCGGCCCGCTCGTCGGCGTGCTGGAGGTGGTCGCGTACCTCCGCCTCCAGTTCACCGGTGCTCTCGCCGCCGAGCTCCCGCGGCGGGATGTTGATCTCCAGGTTGAACTGGCCGAGCTCGGTGGCCCAGGCCGGATCGGCGATCGCCTTGAGCACGTCCGCGTTGCGCATCAGTGGATCGCCGATCGCGTCGATCAGGTTCAGTTCGATCTCCAGGCCGATGTGGGGGCGCTCGAAGTCGAACTGGGATTCGCCCAGCATGCGGGCCAGCACGTCGAGGCACCTGCGCACTTTGTCGCGGTACCGCCGCCGGTCCTCGCCGCTGATGGTGACCGAAGCCACGTCCCTGCCCATGTGTCCGTCCCTGTGCTCCGGAAGAACCGTCATAAAACGGGATGTCCCGGTGAGGGGAGGTGAAAACCCGGCACCGGAATCGGGGCTCCCCGCGGGGTGACCGACCGGTAGCGTTGGTGTTCGACCGCGAACCGGTTACCCCCAGCCGGGAGGGGCCATGCGCCTGCGCCCACGGTCCATCCGGGCCAGGGACACCCTCGTCGCAGCCGTGATCGCCGCGATCGTCTTCGGGATCACCGCGGTGGGCGTCGATTTCGCCGTGCGCAGCGCGGTCAAGGCGGAGATCCTCCAGCAGGCGCAGGTCGAGGGGCGGCGCGCCAGCGGCGGTGTGCGGGACGGGACGCTCGCCAACCCGATTCCGGACGACACGAACGGCCGCGTCCGAATCCAGGTGGTCGAACCGGGCGGCCATGTGACGAATGCGACACCGTCCGCGCGGGGCGAGCCGCCGGTGAGCAGACTCTGGCCGTCGAGCAACCTGCGCGTGCGCGACTACACCGAGTGCCACGGCGACCGGCCGAACCGCGAGTGCTTCGTCATCGAGGCGATCCGCGCCACGACCGCGCCCGACTCCGTCGTCGTGTACGCGGCGTCGCCGCTCCCGGCCCCGCTGGTGAACGGGCTGATGGAGGCGCTGCTCGCGCTGGCCGTCCTGATGCTGGTCGGCGTGGTCGCGTGGATCACCTGGCGGGTCGTCGGCCGCACCCTCGGCCCGGTCGAGGCGATCCGCGCGCAGCTCGCCGAGATCAGCGCCACCGACCTGAGCCGGCGCGTGCCGCAGCCGGGGGGCGAGGACGAGATCGCCCAGCTCGCCCGCACCGCGAACGCGACGCTGGACCGGCTGGAGCGCGCGGTGGGCCGGCAGCGGCAGTTCGCGTCCGACGCGTCCCACGAGCTGCGCACGCCGATCGCGGGCCTGCGCGCCAACCTGGAGGACGCGTCGATGCACCCGGAGGACAACGACCTGCGGGCCGTCGTCGAGTCGGCGCTGCGCGACACCGACCGGCTGGAGTCGATCGTCACCGACCTCCTGCTGCTCGCCCGCCTCGGCACCGGCGGGACCAGCGTGCAGGAGCGGCTCGACCTGGCCGCGCTGGCGGAGGCGGAGACCGCCCGCCACCCGTTCACCCGCCGGGTCACCCTGGCCCTCGGACGGGACGTGCCGGTGCGCGGCGTCCGCATGCAGCTCGTCCGGCTGCTCGGCAACCTCCTGGACAACGCCGAAGGCCACGCCGACTCGGCCGTCGTGGTCGCGGTGTCGCGGGAGGGCGGCGCGGCGCTGCTCACCGTCACCGACGACGGCCCCGGCATCGCGCCCGCCGACCGGGAGCGCGTCTTCGAGCGCTTCACCCGCCTGGACACCGCGCGCAGCCGCGGCGCGGGCGGCACCGGGCTCGGCCTGGCGATCGCCCGCGAGATCGCCCACGCGCACGGCGGGACGCTGCGCATCGAGGACCACGGTCCCGGGGCCCGCTTCGCCATGCGGCTGCCCCTCGCCGTGGACCGGCCGGACGGGAGCCCCGGCATGCGAGAGGGCCGCCCGCGGTGACGCGGGCGGCCCTCAGGCGAACGGGTCGGTCGAGCGGGTCAGGCGCGGACCGCCTGGACCTCAAGCTGGATGTCCACCTTGTCGCTGAGCAGGGCCTTCTCGCCCTTCAGCGGGATGTTGAACTCGATGCCCCAGTCCTTGCGGTTGATCGTGGTCTCGGCGGAGAACCCGGCGCGCGTCCCGCCCCAGGGGTCCTCGCCGATGCCGTTGTACTCGAGCCGGAGGCTCACGGGCCGGGTGACGTCCTTGATGGTCAGGTCGCCGTCCAGGTAGTACTCGCCGTCCTCGGCGCGCACGCCGGTGGTGTTGAAGGTCATGGTCGGGTACTTCTCGACGTCGAGGACGTCGGCCGTCCGCACGTGGGCGTCACGGTCGGGGTTGCGGGTGTCGAGCGAGGCCATCTTGATCTCCGCCGTGGCCGTCGACTCGCTCAGCTCCTCGGCGATCTGCACGGAGCCGGTGAACTCGGTGAACGTCCCCCGCACCTTGGTCATCAGGTGGCGGATGACGAAGGTGACCTCGGAGTGCCCGGGGTCGATGTTCCAGGTTCCGGCGGTCAGCTCGGGGGCGACGGCGGCGATGCTCATGATGTCTCCTGCGGTAGATGTGCTTGAATCTTCAACGACTAGTCGAAGAGTAGTTGAGGATTCAAACACTTGTCAATCCGCGGATGTTCCCCGGCGCGCCAGGCGGCGCGTCAGGCGGCGGCCCGGGACCTCAGGGGGTGGGCGCTGCCCGCGAGGAGCACCCCGGCGACCTGCGGCGGGTCGTCCGCCATCGGGACGTGGCCGCACCCCTCCAGCCAGACGAAGCGGGCGTTGGGGAGGCGGCGCTGGGCGCGGATCGCCTGGCTGCGCAGGAGCAGGCGGTCCTTCGTGCCCCAGGCGATCGTGACGGGGACGTCGGCGCAGGAGCCGAGGAAGCGGGTGCTGCGCCCGGCGCGGAGCGTGGCGTCGAAGCCGCGGGCCTCGCGCATCGCGCGGGCGTCGCCGGCCAGGGTCTCCATGTCGATGAGGTCGGGGCGGCCGTAGACCATGCCGAACATCGCGTTGCGGCGGCGCGGGGAACTCGCCAGGCGGGTGAGGAACGTCTCGGGGACGCGGGCGCCGAGCCGGGACGCGCGCAGCACGGCCGCCGCGTAGCGGAGTTCGAGGGCGTTGAAGAAGCCGGCCGGGGACAGCGCCGTGGCGGAGCTGACCAGGCCGCGGTCCGCGGCTTCGAGGGCGAACAGGCCGCCCAGGGAGTTGCCCGCGACGTGCGGCTTCTCCACGCCGAGGTCGGCGAGCGTCCCCATGAGGACGTCCAGGACGGCGTCCAGGGTGTACGGGGTGCCGGGCGGGAGCGGCGGGGAGTCGCCGAAGCCGGGCAGGTCGACCGCGATGACGTCGCGTTCGGCGGCGAGGAGGTCCAGCACGGGGGACCAGCCCTGGCGGCGGTGGCCGATGCCGTGCAGGAGGACGAGGGGCGGCCCGTCGCCGCGGCGCTCGAAGACGATGTCCACGGGCCGAGGCTAACCGGATGTTACTTACCGGTCACTAGTGACGCTCATCACGCTGCCGCCGCCGGAGACCGGGCCCGCGGTTCGGGTCAGCTCTGCGTGACCTCGGCGGGGCGGCGGTGCTCCAGCGCGGTGCGGAGCTGGGCGCGGCCCCGGTGGATGCGGGAGCGCACGGTGCCGAGCTTGACGTTCAGGGTCGCGGCGATCTCCTCGTAGGAGAGTCCCTCGATGTCGCACAGCACGACGGCCGCGCGGTACTCGGGGGCGAGGCCGTCAAGCGCCCGCTGGATGTCGGAGTCGAGGTGCCGGTCGTCGTAGGCCTGCTGCGGTGTCGGCTCGCGGCCCTGCAGCCGCTCGGCGGCGTCGTCACCGAGGGCGTCGAAGCGGATGCGCTGCTTGCGCCGGGCGCGGTCGAGGAACAGGTTCGTCGTGATCCGGTGCAGCCAGCCCTCGAACGTGCCGGGACTGTAGGAGGACAGCGAGCGGAAGACCCGGATGAAGACGTCCTGGGTCAGGTCCTCGGCATCGTGCCGGTTGCCGGTCAGGCGGTACGCCAGCCGGAACACCCTGGTCGAGTGCTCGGTGACGATCTCCTCCCACGTCGGCGGGGTCCACGCCATCGCGCCTGCGCTCACCACTACCCCCGTCTGATACTTAATCGTTACGGCCAAGCATGCCGGTACCCAGATAAGAGCCGTGTAAGGACCGCCGGCATGGCCGGATCAGGCGGGCGGACGCGGACGCCGGTGCGACCCGCGTCATTGGACGTAATTTACAATAAGCGGCCCCGCCCCCGAAACCCACCCCGACCTGTGAGGACGTGCATGGTGCGAAGCTACAACCCGGCCGACCTGCTGGAGATCCTGGCCGCGGCCGGGCCGGAGCGTCCCGCGCTGGTGGCGGGCGCCGAGCGGCGCAGTTACGCGCAGCTCAACGAGCGCGCGAGCAGGATGGGGCACCATCTCGCGGCGGCGGGCGTGCGGCCGGGCGAGCACGTGGCGATCCTCGCCCACAACCGCGCCGAGTGGATCGAGGCGATGCTCGGGGCGTACAAGATCCGTGCCGTGCCGATCCCGGTGAACTACCGGTACGTCGCCGCCGAGCTGCGGCACGTCCTGGCCGACTCCGACTCGGTCGCGCTGATCGGCGAGCGTTCGCTGCTGGCGAAGGCGCAGGAGATCCGCGGCGAGCTGCCGAAGCTGCGGCACGTCGTCGTGATCAAGGACGGGGTGGTGATCGAGGACGGGGCGGCCGACGACATTCCGGGCGCGGTCGAGTACGAGGAGGCGCTGGCCGGCGCCGACCCGGGCGACGACTTCCCGGCCCGCTCCAACGACGACCGCTACATCATGTACACGGGCGGCACGACCGGTTACCCGAAGGGCGTCGAATGGCGCTGCGAGGACATCTTCTTCGGCGCCCTAGGCGGTGGAAACGTCCTCGGCGACCCGATCGGCAGCCCGGAGGAGATCGCCGCGAACGCCGAGCAGCCGCCGATGGCCGTGCTCGACTGCGCGCCCGTCATGCACGGCGCGGGGCAATGGGTCGCGTTCATGGGGTTGTTCAGCGGCGCCAAAGTCGTCCTTTACACGGACCGCGCATTCGACGCCGGCAAGGCGCTGCGGCTGCTCGCCGAAGAGCAGGCGAATGTGCTGATGCTCGTCGGGGACGTAATGGCGCGGCCGGTCGCGAAGGCGCTGGCCGGCGGCGAGTACGACACCTCCTCGCTGATGGCGATCGCGTCCGGTGGCGCCCCGCTGACCGAGGGCGCGAAAAGGCAGCTGCTCGACCACCTGCCGAACATCATGTTCCTCGACAACTACGGCGCCTCGGAGACCGGCGCGTGCGGTCCGTCCGTCGGCGGCAAGGAGGGCACGGCCCGGTTCGCGATGAAGCCGGGGATCACCGTCCTGGACGACGGCCTCAGCCCCGTCGCGCCCGGCGAGGTCGGCAGGCTCGCCCGCAGCGGCCACATCCCGCTCGGCTACTACAACGACCCGGAGAAGACGGCGTCGACGTTCTTCACCGGCCCGGACGGCACCCGCTGGTCGATCCCCGGCGACTTCGCGTCCCTGGAGGAGGACGGGACGATCGTGCTGCTCGGCCGCGGCTCCCTGGTGATCAACACGGGCGGGGAGAAGGTGTACCCGGAGGAGGTCGAGGTCGCGCTGAAGGACCATCCGGACGTGTACGACGCGGTCGTGGTGGGCCTGCCGGACGAGCGGTTCGGGGAGCGCGTCGCCGCCGTCGTGGCGCCCCGCCCGGGGGCGGAGGTCACGCTGGAGGAGCTGACCGGACACTGCCGCGGCCGGCTCGCCGGATACAAGCTGCCGCGCCAGATCACGGTGGTGGACGAGGTCCAGCGCACCGCCGTCGGTAAATCCGACTACAAATGGGCCAGGAGCGTCCTGGCCTCCTAAACGGAAGTCTTATACCACGCGCCCGCCCTTTTTCCCCGGCGGCCACCGGTCAAGAAATGATTGATGGCGAAGGGGCGTCCCTTGAGCGCGGACCGGCGAGTAACTTCTGCATGAAAGGAGATCGGCTGATACCGCTCGCGGGACGGTATCGCCTGCTCTCTGTGGTGGGCAGCGGCGGTATGGGCACCGTCTGGCGGGCGTACGACGAAATGCTCGACCGGGACGTCGCCGTCAAGGAGGTGCGGCTGCCCGAGCGCATCACCAAGGGCGAGCGCCGGGTGATGTGCCGCCGCCTGCTCGCGGAGGCGCGCGCGACCGCCGCGCTGCGGCATCCCGGGGTGGTCGCCGTCCACGACTTCATCATCGAGGACGGCCGCCCCTGGATCGTCATGGAGCTCGTCGAGGCGTGCTCGCTGAACCGGCTCATCGCCGAGGACGGCCCGCTCGGCGTGCGCCGGACGGCGGAGATCGGCGCGGCGGTCCTGTCGGTGCTCCGCGCCTCGCACGCCGCCGGGATACTGCACCGCGACGTCAAGCCCAGCAACGTCCTGGTCTGCGACGACGGGCGGATCCTGCTCACCGACTTCGGCCTGGCCGTGCACATGGCGAACGGCCGCGAGTCCGCCGACACGCTGCCCGCGGGGATCGAGGGCTCCCCCGCCTACCTCTCCCCGGAGCGCGTGAACGGCATGCCGGGCCTGGAGGCGTCCGACCTGTGGTCGCTCGGCGCGACGCTCTACATGGCCGTCGAGGGCTTCTCGCCGTTCCTGCGGTGCCACGCGCTGGCGTCGATGATGGCGGTCGTGCTGGGCGACTACGCGCCTCCGGAGCGGGCGGGGCCGCTGACCGCCGTGATCGAGGGGCTGCTGCGGCAGCGTCCCGAGGAGCGCCTGACGGCCGACGCCACGGCGGAAATGCTGTGGGAGGTGCTCGGGACGGTCCCGAACCCGGGCGCGACGGTGGCGAAGCCGGTCGCCGCCTCGGCCAGGGCGCGCGGCATGCCGGCGCGGCTCACGCTGCCCCGCGCCGGTCAGCGGGGCGGCCCGCGGTCACGTGTCCTCCGGGGTCCGCGCGTCCCGTGGGCGCTGCGCGGCGGGAGGCAGCCAGGGGACTCCCAGGCCAACCCCCCGTGCGGTTCGCGGCGGTTCCGCGGCCGGTGGCCGGCGCGCCGCCCGGAGGCGGCGGCGGAGAAGCGCGACCCATTGAAGCGCGGCCCGGACAAGCGCGGCCCGGCGGGGCGGCGGGTGCGGCCGGGCGCGGTCGCGGGCGTCGCCGTGCTGGCGGTCCTCGCGGCGGGCACCGGCACGTGGGCGGCGCGCTGGACGTCGGTCGGCAAGAGCGACTCGGTCGCGCTGCGCCCGGCGGCGGGGCTGACCGCCAAGATGGCGCGGTACCGGGAGGCGGGCGCCTACTCGGTGCGCGTGCCGGTGGGCTGGCACGCCGAGCGGAGCGGCGCCGTCATGCACTGGCGGGACGTCGAGGCCGGCCACGGGCTGCGGATCGCCCCGGCGCCCGGGGACTCCCTCGCCGGCCTGCGCGCCGCGGAGCGCGCGGCCGCGGCGGAGCACCGCTATCCGGGATACCACCGGCTGCGGCTCGAACGCGTGCCCGAGGTCATCGCCGGCGCCGCGGAGTGGGAGTTCACCTGGAAGGGCGAACGCGGACCGGCGTTCACGGACGGCATCAGGCACGTGCTGTGCAGCCGTGCCGCGGGATACGAGTTCTGCTTCCACGCCCCCGACCGGCGGTGGACACCGGGCCAGCGCCTCTACGGCCGGATCCTGGAGTCGTTCCGCCCGGAGAGCGGCGGCTGAGCGTCAGGTCGTCTGCTGGAGCCTCAGGAGGAACTCGGCGTTGGACGAGGTGCCCTTCATCTTCTCCAGGAGCTGCTCGACGGCCTGCTGCTTGTCGAGGCCCTGGAGGGCGCGGCGCAGGCGCCAGGAGAGCGCGAGCTCCTCGGGGGACATGAGCAGCTCGTCGCGGCGGGTGCCGGACGCCTCGATGTCGACGGCGGGGAAGACGCGGCGGTCGGCGAGGCCGCGGTCGAGCTTCAGCTCCATATTGCCGGTGCCCTTGTACTCCTCGAAGAACACGTCGTCCATGCGGGAGCCGGTCTCCACCAGCGCGGTGGCGAGGATCGTCAGCGAACCGCCGTTCTCGATGTTGCGGGCGGCGCCGAAGAACTTCTTGGGCGGGTAGATCGCGGTCGTCGCGACGCCGCCCGCCAGGATGCGGCTGCTGGACGGGGCCGCCAGGTTGTAGGCGCGGCCGAGCCGGGTGATCGAGTCGAGCAGCATGACCACGTCGTGGCCCTGCTCGACGAGGCGCTTGGCGCGCTCGACGGCCAGCTCGGCGAGGGCGGTGTGCTCCTGCGCCGGGCGGTCGAACGTCGAGTGGACGACCTCGCCGCGGATCGACCGCTCCATGTCGGTGACCTCTTCGGGGCGCTCGTCGACGAGCACGACCATGAGGTGCACCTCGGGGTTGTTCTCCGCGATGGCGTTGGCGACGGCCTGCATGACCATCGTCTTGCCGACCTTGGGGGGCGACACGATGAGCCCGCGCTGGCCCTTGCCGATCGGCGCGATCAGGTCGATGACGCGGGTGGCGAGCGGGCCGGTGTCGAGGCGCAGCCGCTCGTCGGGGAACAGGGGGGTCAGCTTGCCGAACTCGGGACGATGCGCCGCCTCGGCGGGCGGCACCCCGTTCACGGTCTCGACGTGGGCGAGGGAGGCGAACTTGTCGCGGCTGGTCTTCGGCGGCCGCGCGGTTCCGGCGACGGCGTCGCCGGGGCGCAGGTTGTTGGCCTTGACCTGCGCTAGCGAGACGTGCACGTCGTCCGGGCCGGTGTGGTAGCCGGAGGTGCGGACGAACGCGTGCTTGTCCTGGACGGCGAGGATGCCGTGGAAGGGCACGGCGGGCGCGTCGTCGGCGGGACGCCGTCCCTGGCGCCCGCCTTTGCGGGCGCCCTGCGCGGCCACGCCGTGCGCCTGCGGCTTGCGTTCACCGCGGCGCTCGGCGGGGGGTCGTTCGGTGGTGAGGGTGGAAGCGGACATGTGGGTCCCTTCTCAGGCCGGTGCGGAACGCTCCGCGCGGCCCGGGGTCGAATTCCGCGTACGGCGGCGGAATCCGCGTCGTGTACGCGAGTGAGATGTGAGAAATGCAGCTCCGTTCACCGGGCTGACGTCGACTCCCTCGTGCGGCGGTCCAGGACGCCGTCCCGTGCGCACCGAACCGGGAAAGTCACCGGGCTCTCAGATGACCCGGGCGGGGAAGAAACGCCCTCTCCGCGAACCGCGGCAACTCGAAGGCGCTGTCTCGACAGTACAGCACTCCGGGGCGTTTTGGCATTCCCGGAGGTCGGTGGAAACTTCATGTGGAGGGTCCCCCTGTGGCGGGCGGGCGCGCCGCCCCCGGCGCGGACCCGTCCCGGCGATCATTGCCGGCTCGTGGCGTCGACCGTATGACTCCCGGTGCGGCCGCCGGGTTCGGACCGCCTGCCCGGACCCCGCGACCCGTCCGGCGGGCGCGGCTTCGTACGATGAGCCGCGTCGAAGCATAGGGGGGACGATGGTCGCCGGGCTGCACGCCGAGGTCGCCGAGGGTGTCGGCACGGTCGTGATCGACCGGCCGGAGAAGCGCAACGCCATGTCGGCGGACATGTGGCGGTCGCTGCCCGGCCTGCTGGACGATCTCGCCGCGAACCGGGCCGTGCGGGTCGTGGTGCTGACCGGCGCGGGCGGGAACTTCAGCGCGGGCGCCGACATCTCCGAGCTGTCCGACATCCACCGCGACGACGACTCGCACCTGTCGTCGGTCGCCGAGCGGGCCCTCGCCGCGTTCCCGAAGCCGACCCTCGCGGCGATCGAGGGGTACTGCGTCGGCGGCGGCTGCCAGCTCGCGGCGGCCTGCGACCTGCGGTTCGCGGCGGCGGACGCCCGGTTCGGGATCACCCCGGCGAAGCTCGGCCTCGTCTACCCGGCGGGGGCGACGACCCGCCTCGTCCGGCTGGTCGGCCCGTCCGCCGCGAAGTACCTGCTGTACTCGGCGGACCTCGTCGGCGCCGGGCACGCGCTGCGCATCGGGCTGCTGGACGAGGTCGTCCCGGGGGACGGCCTCCGCAAGCGGGTCGCCGAGTTCGCCGAGACGCTCGCGTCCCGGTCGCTGCTCACCCAGCAGGCGACCAAGGGCATCGTGGACGCCATCACCGCCGGGGGCCCGGTCGAGGAGGAGACCCGGCGGTGGCTGGACGAGATGGCGGCCTGCGGTGAGCACGTGGAGGGCATCGCCGCGTTCCTCGAACGCCGCGCCCCGGACTTCCCCTGGACCGGCACCCCCCGCCCCTGAGGCGTTCTCACCGGCCGGGGTCACCCGGCGCGGGTCACCCGGACGGGGCTCACCCGGACGGCGCCCGGCCGGAGGAGGCGGTCAGGTCGCAGACGCGGCCATGGGGGAGGCGCCGCAGGCGGCGCGTCCCGCTCTCCGGGTCGTCCAGGATGCGGGCGCTCTCGGGACGGAGCAGTTCGGCGAGCGGCAGTACCCCGCACACCACCGACTCCGGTGTCCGGACGACCAGGAGCGGCCCGAGCCGGGCCGTGCCGCGGCCGGTGTCGCGGAGGGCGTCCAGCAGGGGGCGGACGTTCTCGAACGAGTCGGCGCGGTTCGCGCACAGCCCCCGCACCAGGTCGAGGAAGTCGTGTTCGAGGGCGCGCGGGCTGCGGCCCGACAGGTAGTAGCGGTCCCCGTCGGTCAGCTCCACGCGCAGCCCGTGCCGCTCGGCGAACCCCTCGTAGGGGCCGGTGAGGCCGTGCCGCCCGGCGGGCGGCCGGGCGGTGAGGGAACCGGCGACGACGTCGGCGGGGCCGGCGCCGAGGGACGCGGCGACGGCCTGGTCGAGCCGCCCCACCAGGTGCGCGCGGATCCCGGCGACCTCGGCGGCCAGCCGCTCCACGGTCTCGCGCTGCAGGTCGGCGGCCTCCCGCTGGCGGTTCAGCCGGTCGTTCACGTCCGGCACCATCCGGTCGTTGATCTGCGCGATCAGCGACCGGATCCGGGCGTCGGCCTCGCCCAGCGCCTCGCGGTCGCTGTCCTGCTCGCGGGCGAGCGCGTCCAGCCGCTCCCGCTGGGCCGCGCGGAAGCCCTCCAGCTCGTCGCGCGTGCCCTTCAGTGCGCGGAGCTGGGTGCGGATGTCGGCGATCTCGGGCGCGCCCGGCGAGCGCTTGCGCTCGAACGCCAGATACAGCTCCCGCCCGGCGATCGCCAAGCAGAGCAGGACCAGAACCACCGTCATCGTGCCCTCCCGGCGCCATCGCCGAGCAAACATAATCCACCCGGCGCTGCCCGGATAGACCGATATGTCGGGAAGGGGGGTGGTCCGGGCGCCCGGTCAGCGGTTGAGGTAGGCGAGAACGGCCAGCACGCGGCGGTTGTCGTCCCCGGTGACCGGCAGGTCGAGCTTGGTGAAGATGTTCGCGGTGTGCTTGGTCACGGCCCGTTCGGTGACGACGAGCCGTTCCGCGATCGCGGCGTTGGAGCGTCCCTGCGCCATCAGCTCCAGCACCTCCGTCTCGCGCGGGGTGAGCCGGCTCAGCGGGGTGCCGCGGGTGCCGCTGGCGACCAGCCGGGAGATCACCTCGGGGTCCATGGCGGTGCCGCCCGCCGCGACCCGGCGGACCGCGTCCACGAACTGCGCCGCGTCGAACACGCGGTCCTTCAGCAGGTAGCCGATGGCGCCGGTGCCGTCGGCGAGCAGCTCCCGCGCGTAGAGCTGCTCCACGTACTGCGACAGCACCAGGACCGGCAGGCCGGGGACCTGCCGGCGCGCCTCCAGCGCCGCCTGCAGCCCCTCGTCGGTGAAGGACGGCGGCAGGCGCACGTCGACCACCGCCACGTCCGGGCGGTGGTCGAGCAGTGCCTTCAGGAGCGAGGGGCCGTTGTCGACGGCGGCCGCGATCTCGAAGTCGTGCGATTCGAGGAGGCTGACCAGGCCCTCCCTCAGGAGGGCGAGGTCTTCGGCGAGGACAACGCGCAAGGCAGCTCCAGGGTCACGATCGTCGGGCCGCCCGGCGGCGAGCTCAGTGCGAGCACCCCGTCGAATGTACCGACCCGGCGCTCGATCCCGCGCAGCCCCGTGCCGCCGTCCAGCGTCGCGCCGCCGCGGCCGTCGTCGGTGACGGTGATCCGCAGCATCCCGTGCTCGTACCGCAGGTCGATCCAGACGCGGGCCGCGCCGGAGTGCTTGGCGGCGTTGGTGAGGATCTCCGAGACCGCGAAGTAGGCGGCGGACTCGACCGGCGCGTCCGGCCGCGCGGGCAGGTCGGCGGTCACCTCGACGCGCAGCGGGTGGTCGAGCGCGAGGGCCTTGACGGCGTCGCCGATGCCGCGGTCGGCGAGCACCGGCGGGTGGATGCCGCGGACGAGGTCGCGCAGCTCGTGCAGCGCCTTCGCCGACGACGCGCGGGTCTCGGCGAGCAGGATCCGCGCCTTCTCCGGGTCCTTGTCGAGCAGGTGCTCGATCGCGCCGAGGCTCATGCCCATCGCGACGAGCCGGGCCTGCGCGCCGTCGTGCAGGTCGCGCTCGATGCGGCGCAGCTCGGCGGCGGACGCGTCCACGGCCTCCGAGCGGGTCTCGGTGAGGTGCCGGACGCGCAGTGCCAGCTCCGACCTCCTGGTCGGGCCGAGCAGCAGCCCGCCCCAGCGCGCGTACACGGTCATCATCTTCGGCCCGATGGCGAACCCGGTCGCGGTGAAGACGGCCCCGAGGACGACCGTGGTCGCCAACAGCCCGCCGTCGCTCTCGTAGCCGGGCTGGACGTGGACCCACCCGTACCACTCCCCGCCGCCGTAACCGGCGATCACCCCGCCGGCGAACGCCGCCAGGGCGAACCCCCACAGTCCGTACACGATGAGCAGGGCGGGCAGCGCGGCCGTGAACAGCACGACGATCGGGTCGGCCAGCATCCACAGGCAGTCGCGCCAGGTCGCGGGGTCGGTGAACCGCACGAGGAACCGCTTGAGCACGCCGTGGGCGCCGGGCTCGTACTCGGGTTCGGGGAGGTAGGGCCGCTCGATCCGGACGCCGGTCCAGCGGCCGATCAGGTCGCGGTACACGTCGGCCTGGTTGCGCAGCAGCGTCACCGCGGACGGGAAGAGCAGCACCCCGATCAGGCTCGTGATCATGGAGAAGACCGTGAGGAGCCAGAGGCCGACGAACATCGCGGGGATGCCGAGCAGCCCGAGCTTGGCACCGCGCCACGGCGTCCTGACGTGCCGTTGCAGCCGTGTCTCTCTCAACAGTTCAGCGTCCACCGGGTCCTCCGCGGGTCTCGTGCCGTCTGGAGTCCCAGTCTTCTGGCGAGAACCCACGAGCACAGTGTGCCCCCAACCCGAAGCGGGGGTGTAGTTAGGTGCACCAGGGCCTGCGACGACGCGGCCCGCCCGTCCGCGGCCGCGAGGCCGGGACGGGCGGGCCGATGGGGCCGCGGGCCGGGGTCATCGCGCCGCCGGCTCCGCTTCGCGGCCGCGGCTGCGAACGGCCGTCACCAGCGCCACGATGCCCGCGACCAGGGCCACGGCGGCGCCGCCCGTCCGGACCGCCGCCCCGGCGATCTCGCCGAACGCGTCGGCGTCGAGCGCGCTGCCCACCGCGCCGGGCAGCTCCGCCAGCCCGCCCAGGACGGCGAGCACCAGCACCCAGCGCCACCGCGTCATGACGATCAGCGCGGCGACGACCAGCAGGATGACCAGGCCGGGCGGCACGGGCGGCATGTCCACCCCGGCGACCTTCTGGATCAGCAGGCCGACGGCCCCGGTGACGAGCCCGGTGACCGTGATCAGGGTGGGCGTGTTGAGGGGGTTCCTGCGCATGACTGCACTCCTTGGCTCCGGAGGATCGATACCGGGATCGTCCGGTGCGGGTCCGGGCCGAGTCGTCATCCGCCGGAGGGCTCCGCCGCTACGCCCCCGGGAGTAGCGGCGTCAGAGGGCCACGAACGTCAGGCCGCGCTTCTTCAGCTTCGGGATGACGTCTTGCAGCGCCTTCAGCGTCTGGGAGCGGTCGCCGCCGCCGTCGTGGCACAGGAGTATCTCGCCGTCCTTGCCCTTGAGCAGCGCCTTGCGGATGCGCCCGGCGCCCGGCCGCGCCCAGTCGCGCGGGTCGACGGCCCAGTCGATCGGCAGCATGCCCTTCTCGGCGGTCACTTCCAGGACGGTCTTCGACCAGGCGCCGCCCGGCGACCGGAAGAACTGCGGGACGACTCCGGTGGCGTCGGCGATCCGGTCGTGCGCGTCGCCGATCTCCTTGCGGACCCGCTTCCCGGACAGGCTCGCGATCGACATCGGGTGCGTCTCGGTGTGGTTGCAGATCTGGTGCCCGGCGTCGGCGATGCGGCGGGCCAGCTTCGGATGCTCCTTCACCTGCGCGCCGACGATGAAGAACGTCGCGTGGACCTGCTCCTCGGCCAGCAGGTCGAGGATCCGCGGCGTCCACTTCGGGTGCGGGCCGTCGTCGAGGGTCAGCGCGATCGACTTCGGCGGCGGCGGCGGAGCCAGCTGCGACAGCTCCTTGACGGGCTTCTCCGTCGCGGTCAGCTTCCCCTGCGTCCACGCGGCGGGACGGGGGGTCGGTTTCGGCGTCGGAGTCGGGGACGGCGTCGCCGCCGGCCGCGCGCGGGCGGTGGTCTGCGCCGCCGCGGCCTCGGATCCGCCGCGCGGGCGGGCGGCGTCCGCTCCGAGGGCGGTGAGGCCGGCGCACGCACCCAGCATCCAGAGAGCTTTGCGGCGGGATGTCCCACCTGCCACATCAACCTCCACATGCCCAACGCTATCGGGGTTTTAGGCGGGTAGAAGGTTGCTATGGGATCTCGATCCGGCGGACCTTGCGGGAGGTCATGAGTGGGTATCGACGGCACGGCGGTGGACGCGCTCGGCGAGGAGCGGCTCGACTGGCGGTTCAAGGCGATCCCGGTGTCGGCGCACGGCATGACGGTCGCCGAGGCCCGCCGCGCGCGGCTGCCGCTGGACGACTTCGGGACGCCGCTGCTCACCCTGGACGCGGGCGCCCTCGCGCACAACGTCCGGGTCATGGCGGAGTGGGCCGCGGCGGCCGGGCTCGACCTCGCCCCGCACGGCAAGACCACGATGGCCCCGGCGCTGTGGCGGGCGCAGCTGGACGCCGGCGCCTGGGGCATCACGATCGCGAACCTGCCGCAACTCCGCGTCGCCCGCGCGTTCGGCGTCCGCCGCGTCGTGCTCGCCAACACCTTCCTCGACCCCGCCGGGCTCGCCTGGCTGGCGGCCGAGCTGGAGCTGAACCCCGGGTTCGAGTTCCTGTGCTGGGTCGACTCCGTGCGCGGGGTCGAGCTGATGGACGAGGCGCTCCGGCTCTCCCGCGGGCAGCGCCAGGTCGACGTGTGCGTCGAGCTCGGCGGCCCGAACGGGCGTACGGGCGTCCGCGACGACGGCGACGCGCGGCGGGTCGCCGACGCCGTCCGCCGCGCCCCGACCCTCCGGCTCGCCGGGATCGCCGGATACGAGGGCGCCCTCGCGCGCGACGCGTCCGACGAGGGGCGCCGCACCGTGCACGCCTACCTGCGGCGGCTCGCGAACCTGCACGGCGGGCTGGACTACGAGGTCGCCGAGCCGGTCGTGTCGGCGGGCGGCAGCTCGTTCTTCGACCAGGTCGCGGAGGTCCTCGGCGGGCTCGCGGGCCGGGTCGTGCTGCGGTCGGGCGCGTACATCGTCCACGACGACGGCTTCTACCGGGGCATCTCGCCGTTCGCGCGGGGCACGGGCGGCGCCGGGTCGCGGCTGCGGTCGGCGATGCACGCGTGGGCGCGGGTCGCGTCCCGCCCGGAGCCGGCGCTCGCGATCCTGGACGCGGGCCGCCGCGACCTGCCGTTCGACGCGGGCCTGCCCGAGCCGCAGTTCGTCCGGGGGAGGGGCGCGGGGCCCGTGGAAGGCGCCCGGATCACCGCGCTCAACGACCAGCACGCCTACATGGTGGACGGCTCGGCCGAGGTCGGCGACGTGGTCCGGCTCGGCCTCTCGCACCCGTGCACGGCGCTCGACAAATGGACGCTGATCCCCGTCCTGGACGACGCCGGCGCCGAACGCCCCGCCGTCGTGGACTACGTCCGGACGTGGTTCTGACCGAGCAGCGACTTCACGTGCGCCACGATCGGCCCGCAGAGCCGGGGGAGCGAGGCGTGCTGGCCCATCGCGACCTGCCCGGTCACCAGCGACGCGATCCCGCCGACGAGCATCCGGACCGCGAACGCGGGATCGGGCAGCGCGCGGAACCGCTCGTCCTCCGCCAGCAGCCCGTCGATGACCTCGATGAAGCCGTCCTGCACCCGGTACCGCAGCGCCGTCGCCGCCGGGCCCACCGCGTAGATCTCCAGCAGGAACGTGCGGGCCGCGCCCGCGTCGCCGGCCAGTTCCCGCAGGTAGTCGCGCAGCGCGCCCTCCAGCCGGGCCATCACCGGCGCGTCGTGGGCGGCGAGCGCGTCGTTGACGACCCGCAGGTACCGCTCCGCCGAGGCCTCGTAGGCCGCGAGGAAGCACGCCTGCTTGTCGGTGAAGTTCTCGTAGAACGTCTCGCGGGACACGCGCGCCCGCTTCAGCACGTCGGCGACGGAGGTCCGGGCGTACCCCTTCTCCCCGACCGCCTGCGTCATGCCCTGGAGCAGGCGCTCGCGCTGCGATGCCGCGACCTGCTCGCGGGTGAGCTTATGGCGCCCGCGCGGCAGCGAGGTGAAGCCGTCGGAGTCCACGCCGACAAGCTACCAACGGGCGCGGGCGACGCGAGGAAATCATTTACCACGAACAACTCTGTTCGCAGGGGTGTTACGGTTTCCAGTGCGAAATCGAGGGCCGGACGTCCCAGGCCGGAAAGAGCCGGGACGCCCGTGCGACCACGGCCCGGCGCAGCCGGCGCTTGGTGACCGATCCGTCCAGGCAGTGCGCCACGGGGGCCGATCTGTGCTGGACACCGTCCCACCGAACGCCACGCTGACCCCGTCGCCGGCCATGGTCACCACAGGAAGATCCGCGCGGCCCCGCGGTTCCTATAGGCCCTCCCTGCTCAAGGCAGGAGGCCCGCCCGGCGGGCCGTCGTGACCGCTTCCAGGCGGGTGTGGCTGTCCAGCTTGCGCATCGCCGAGCGCAGGTAGCTCTTCACCGTCTCCGGGAGCAGGCCGAGGCGGCCGGCGGTCTCCGCGTTGGTGCAGCCGATCGCGACGTACGACAGGACGTCCAGCTCGCGGGGCGACAGCGCGGGGCGCGGGGAGGCGTCCGGCTCGTCCAGCCCGGCGGCGGCCAGGCGCAGCGACGCCTCGCGCAGCCGGTCGCGCGTCGGCGCGTCCGCGACCTCCTCCGCCAGCGCGCGCAGCTCCGCGTGGACGGCCCTGACCTCCTCCCACCGGGCCGTGGACGTGCCCGGCCGGGCGCGGGCGAGGGCCTCGTCCGCCCGGTCCCGGACGGCGAGGTCCTGTTCGAGGTCGCGGGCGGCGTCGACGGCGGCGCCCACGACGCGGTCGGCGAGCGACAGGGGCTCGCGCAGCGCCCCGTAGAGGACGCCGCGGACCCGCCGCCGGACGACGACCGGCACCGCGACGATCGACAGCAGCCCCTCCCGGCCGACGGGCTTGTCGTAGTCGTGGCTGATCGACGCCGAGCACGGGTAGTTGCTCACCCAGACGGGGCGCCCCATCGCCATCGCCTTGCCGCCGAGGCCGCTGCCGCTGTGCACGACGAGGCCGCTCAGCGAGTCGGTGGTGTTGCCGACCAGCTCCGTGATGCGCAGCCGGTCCTGCCCGCCGCCGGGAACGGCGCCCCCGAGCACGGCGCCGCCGAACACCATGGGGAGGCCGGTCGTGCGCTGCAGCGCCAGCACCGCCGACCGGACGGAACCCGCGTCGTCGCGCGGCACGTTGGGGGGACGGCCCCTCGGAGTAGGCGCACCCATGGTCCGAGGATGCCCCGCCCGGGACCCGGCACGAAAGGGCCCGAGCCCGGAATTCCGCCCTTGTCAGGGGCGGCCGGTCTCCGGCCGCTCCGCCAGGCCCAGGATGGCGGCGGCCTCGTCGCGCATCTGCACCTTGCGGACCTTGCCGGTGACCGTCATGGGGAACTCGTCCACGACGTGCACGTAGCGGGGGATCTTGAAGTGGGCGAGCCTGCCCTCGCAGAACGCGCGCAGCTCCCCGGCGGTGAGGCCCGGCGCGCCCTCGCGCAGCCGCACCCACGCCATGAGCTCCTCGCCGTACTTCTCGTCGGGGACGCCGATGACCTGCGCGTCCACGATGTCGGGATGGGTGTAGAGGAACTCCTCGATCTCGCGCGGGTAGATGTTCTCGCCGCCCCGGATGACCATGTCCTTGATGCGGCCGGTGATGGTGACGTAGCCGTCGTCGTCCATCACCGCGAGGTCCCCGGTGTGCATCCAGCGGGCCGCGTCGATCGCCTCCGCCGTCCGGTCCGGTTCCTCCCAGTAGCCGAGCATCACCGAGTAGCCGCGCGTGCAGAACTCGCCCGGCTCGCCGCGCGGGACGGTGACCCCGGTCGCCGGGTCGATGACCTTGATCTCCAGGTGCGGGTGCACGGTCCCGACCGTCGACACGCGCCGGTCGAGGGAGTCGCCCGCGCGGGTCTGCGTCGACACCGGCGACGTCTCCGTCATGCCGTAGCAGATCCCGACCTCGGCCATCCCGAGCCGCTCGATGACCTGCTTCATCACCTCGACCGGGCACGGCGACCCGGCCATGATGCCGGTGCGCAGGGCGGACAGGTCCAGCTCGGCCGGCGACGGCTCGGCCAGGACCGCGATGAACATCGTCGGCACCCCGTACAGCGACGTGCACCGTTCGGCCGCGACCGCCGCCAGCGTCGCCTGCGGGTCGAACGCCGGCGCGGGGATCACGACGCACGCGCCGTGGCTGGTGGCCGCCAGGTTCCCCATGACCATGCCGAAGCAGTGGTAGAAGGGGACGGGGACGCACACGCGGTCCTCTTCGTCGTAGCCGCAGAGCTCGCCGACGAAGTAGCCGTTGTTGAGGATGTTGTGGTGCGACAGCGTCGCGCCCTTGGGGAAGCCCGTCGTCCCGGACGTGTACTGGATGTTGATCGGGTCGTCGGCGCTGAGCGTCAGGCCGATCTCGGTGAGGGCGGACGGATCGTCCGCCCGGCCCTGGTCCACGAGCGCGTCCCACTCCGGGCCGCCGATCAGCACGACGTCCTGGAGTGCCGGACACTTCGGCCGGACTTCTTCGATCATCGCCGCGTAGTCCGACGTCTTGAACGCCTTCGCCGCCACCAGCGTCCGGATGCCCGCCTGGTTGAGGACGAACTCCAGCTCGTGGACGCGGTACGCGGGGTTGATGTTGACGAGGATCGCGCCGAGCTTGGCGGTGGCGTACTGCACCAGCATCCACTCGGCGCAGTTCGGCGCCCAGATCCCGACGCGGTCTCCCTTGCCGACGCCGAGGCCGCGCAGGCCGAGCGCGACGGCGGCCACGTCGTCGGCGAACCGCTCGTAGGTCCAGCGGCGGCCCGTGGCCCTCTCGACGAGCGCGTCGCGTTCGGGGAACGCGGCGACCGTCCGGTCGAGGTTCGCGCCGATCGTGTCGCCCAGCAGCGGGGCGGCCGAGACGCCGGACGCGTAGGACGGCGTCATCGCAGGTCCTCCTCCCGGTACTCGTTCTCCGGGCGATCACCGATGTCGTTCCGGGGGGTGTGGGGGGTCGTCCCCCCACCGGCGTCCGAACCGGGGTGCTTGTCGAACTCGCTGGTCCGCAGCTCCACGCGGCGGATCTTGCCGGAGATCGTCTTCGGCAGCTCGGCGAACTCCAGCCGCCGGATCCGCTTGTACGGCGACAGCTGCGCCCGGCTGTGCTCGAAGATCGCCTTCGCGGTCGCGGCGTCCGGCTCCCAGCCGGCCGCGAGCGTCACGTACGCCTTCGGCACGGCCGCCCTGACCGGGTCGGGCGACGGCACCACCGCGGCCTCCGCCACCGCCTCGTGCTCGATCAGCACGCTCTCCAGCTCGAACGGCGAGATCTTGTAGTCGGACGCCTTGAACACGTCGTCGGCCCGCCCGACGTAGGTGATGTACCCGTCCTCGTCGCGGGAGCCGATGTCGCCGGTGTGGTAGTAGCCGCCCGCCATGGCCTCCTCGGTGCGCGCCTCGTCGCCGTGGTAGCCGACCATCAGCCCGAGCGGGCGGTCCTCCAGCTCCAGGCAGATCTCGCCCTCGTCCCCGGGCCGCCCGGTCAGCGGGTCGATCAGCGCCACCCGGTAGCCGGGCGCGGCGCGTCCCATCGATCCCGGCTTGACGGGCTGGCCGGGGGTGTTGGCGATCTGCACGGTCGTCTCGGTCTGCCCGAAGCCGTCGCGGATCGTCTTGCCCCACGCGTCCCGGACCCGCTCGATCACCTCGGGGTTGAGCGGCTCGCCGGCCGCCACCACCTCCCGGGGCGGCGTGGCGAGCCGGCCCAGGTCGGCCTGGATCAGCATCCGCCACACCGTCGGCGGCGCGCAGAAGCTCGTGATGCCGCAGCGGTCGATCGTGTCGAGCAGCCGGTCGGCGTCGAACCGCGTGTAGTTGAAGATGAACACGCACGCCTCGGCGTTCCACGGCGCGAAGATGTTGCTCCACGCGTGCTTGGCCCACCCGGGCGACGAGATGTTCAGGTGGACGTCCCCGGGCCGCAGCCCGATCCAGTACATCGTGGACAGGTGCCCGGCCGGGTAGGTCGCGTGCGTGTGCTCGACGAGCTTCGGCTTCGCCGTCGTCCCGGACGTGAAGTACAGCAGCAGCGTGTCCTGCGACATGGTGAGGCCGAAGGGCGTGAACGACTCCGCCTCCCCGTACGCGTCGGCGTAGCGCACCCACCCGTCCACCGGGTCGCCCACGGCGATCCTCGTGTACTCGCCCTGGACCCCGTCGAACTTGCCGGTGTCGCCGGACGCGACGACCACGTGCCGGGCGTCGCCGCGGGTCAGCCGGTCCTGCAGGTCCGCGGTGCCGAGCAGCGGCGTGCACGGGATGAGGATCGCGCCGATCTTCATCGCGGCCAGCACGGTCTCCCACAACTCGACCTGGTTGCCGAGCATCAGGATGATCCGGTCGCCGCGCCGCACCCCCGTCCGGCGCAGCAGGTTCGCCGCCTGGTTCGACCGCCGCGACAGCTCCGAGAACGTGTACCTGGCCTCGGAGCCGTCCTCCTCGACGATCCACAGCGCGGGCGAGTCGTTGCTCTCCGCGACCTTGTCGAACCAGTCCAGCGCCCAGTTGAAGCCGGTCAGCACCGGCCAGCGGAACTTCTCGTACGCGGTCGCGTAGTCGTCGCGATGCGCGAGCAGGAAGTCGCGCGCCGCGCGGAACTCGACAGCGGGCATGGTCTCTCCTCGAAGCCGCACGGACACCCGGTACAAAGGATCGTCGCCACACCGCGTGACCTACGCCACCCCCGAACGGGGGTATCGGCGCGTTTCTTTAAGGTCGGCCGAAGCTTCGTTGAGCTTCCACCCGCGGCGGGTAGGTCGGCCCGTTCAGGCTGTGCCCGCGGAACAGCCTTTCTCGCCGAGGACAGCACTTTGCGCCTTCTTCGGTGCCGAACTCCGCCGCAAGCGCGAGCAGGCCGGACTCACAGGGAAGGAACTGGCGGACGCGCTCGGCTGCACGCCGCAGTGGATCAGCACCATGGAGAGCGGCCGCAAGGTCTCCGAACAGAGCGCCCTCGATCTCGACACCTACTTCAAGACGGACGGCTGCTTCCACCGCATGTGGAAGCTGATCAACGACGTGGAGCTTCAGACTTTCCTTCCACCAGGCTTCACTGAGTACGCCGAACGCGAGAAGAAGGCGTCCTCGGTCCGTGTCTTCTCCGCTTTGCTCGTTAACGGGCTCTTTCGGAGCGACCAGTACGCCCGGTCGATAATCGACATCAAGTCCGGCGCGGGCGACCGGTACTGACGACTCTTCTTCCCTGCGAGCCCCCGGCCACGAGATGGCCGGGGGCTCGCGTGATGGCGCTGGGGCCTGGTCAGGGGTTGGTGGGGATGTAGGGCGGGGCTACGCCCCAGTCCCAGTGGGGCATCGGGGCCTCAAGGGGCGGCTTCGAGTCCGGCTGGGAGTTGGCGAGGGCGATGCGGGTGCCCCACTCGATGTAGGACGTGAACGCGGCGCGGAACTCGGGGTCGGCGGGGAGGCCGGTCTCGTCCGCGGCGTCCATCAGCAGGGAGACCCAGCGGCGCCGCTGCGGTTCGGTGATGGCCTTGCCGAGGTGCTGCCGCACCATGTGGTGGTATCCGCCGCGCTCGCGGCTGTAGCGCTCGGGGCCGCGGAACACCTCGCCCAGCCAGATCGCGACCCACTTCGGGTGGTCGGGTGCCATGTGCTCGAACAGCGGCCTGAGCAGGTCGTCCTTGAGGACGTTCGTGTAGAAGACCTCGGTGAGGCGTTCGAGCGCCTCGCCGCCGCCCGCCCACTCGTACATCGTCGGGACGGACGAACCGGTGCCGCGCACGGACGTCCGCTCGTAGTGCCGCATCTCCTCGATGGCCTGGACGTACGGCTTGATCTCGGCGAAGAACGCGGGGAAGTGCTCGCCGCCCCGGAAGCCCTTCATGTGGTCCTCGGCGGAAGTCCAGCCGATGCGCAGGACGTAGACGCCGGGCTCCTCGACGCACCGGGACAGCTCGTAGTCCACGCACTGGGGCGCGGCGGCGAGCGCGGCGGACGCCCGCGTGTAGGCGGCCTCGAACTCCTCGGCGGCCTGCGGGCCGATGCGGTAGCGGATGTACTCGACGATCATTCGGCCCCCAGGGTGCAACCGGTCGGGTAATCACTGTAATGATGTAATCACCCGACCGGTAGCCGAATCGATCAGTGCTCGGACGCCGTGGAGCGGCGGAACCAGGCGACCGCGCCGGCCGCCCCCGCGATGGCGAGGGCGATCAGGCCGATCCACAGCCAGCCCGACGAGCCGCCTGATTCGTCGGAGGACGCGGCGTTCGTCGCGGTCGGCTCCGGCGCCGCGGGCTCGGCCGCGGCGCTGGACGGGGCGGCGGACTCGGCGGGCGAGCCCTCCACGGTGAACTTGTAGGTGCCCTGGATGGGGTGTCCGTCCGACGACACGACGCGCCACGCGACCGTGTACTTGCCGTCGGGCATGGTCCCGTTGAGCGGCACCGTGACCTTGTTGTCGACCGCCTCGGGCACTCCCGTCTGGAACTGCTTCTCGGACGCGTCGGTGACGACGACGCGCGGCAGCCGCACCGGCGCCGAGAACGTCAGTTCGATCTCCGGCGGCGCCTCGACGGTCGCGTCCTTCTTCGGGTTCGACCCGGTCAGGGTGTCGTGCGCCGATGCCGGGGCCGCGAACAGCACCGCCAGTGCGACGGTCAGCGCCATCGTCGCGGCCACCCTCACCATGCGGATCATGCCTTGCTCCTCGTCCGTGCCATGCCGGCTCCGCCGACTCCGATGCCGATCACCCCGATGGCGATGCCGATGCCGCCGAGCAGGCGGGCCGTCCCGTCGTCGGCGGACGCCGCCGGGGGCTCGGCCGGCTTCGCCTGGGCGGTCAGCCCCGCGGTCTCCGTGCCGCCCTCCGGGAGCAGCCTAAGAACCGGCGCGGGGTGCTCGGGCTCTTCCGCGCCCTCCGCCGGCGGCTCCTCCGCCCACTTGACGACCTCGCCGTTCGAGTACGTCTGGTCCGCCTTGAACACCATCAGGTCGGTGTCGGTGGGCAGCCGGCCCATGGAGACGTCGAACTCCTGGAACTCGCCGGGCGCGATCTCCCCGCCCGACCAGGTGATCTTGCTGACGGCCTCGGTCAGCTCGCCGCCGTGCGCCTTGACGGGCTCGGGCAGCTTGGCCTTCTCCACCTTCACCTTCCAGCCGGGGACGGGCCGGACCGACACCGACGACAGCGGGTGCTCGGCCGGGAGGTGCACCACGACCTTCGTGGTGGACGCGTTGTCCCGCTCGTTCGGCACGCGGAACGCGACCTTGGCGTACGAGCCCTGCTCGGCGGTCTTCGGGTTGGCGGTGACGTGCGCGGACGCGGCCGTGGCCAGACCCGTGACCGATATGGCGGCGAGGGAGGCCACCGCGCCCGCGCGGCGGGCATGCGGAATGAAGGACATGACGGATCTCCGTTCGAGTCGTACGGGGGAGACACGGGAGCGCCGTGCTGCGGCGTCCCGGTGACGTACGGCGCTCAGCTGTGCGCGAGCGCCCTCGAACGGGCCGGGGGACCCCGCCGGACGACCTGGTGCCGCAGCACCCGGCCGGTGGCCGTGACGGCGGCGGCCGCCGGTGTCGACGGAGTACGCCGCGGCGGCGCCGCCGGTTCAATGGTGCAGAGGGCGATCAGCAGCCGGATCGGGCGGTCCGCCGCGGCGGCGACGCGCCGGGCCAGCGACCACGCGGCCCGCTCGCCGCGCCGCAGCCACCACGCCGCGACCATGGCGGCCACGGTGTGCGCGAGCGTCATCGCCGGGCCGTCCGCGCCGTGCGCGACCGGGACCAGGACGTCCGCGCCGTGGGCGACCGGGACCATGCCGTCCGTGCCGTGGGCCACCTGGTGGTGGACGGGGCCGGACGCCGCCGTGAACAGGGTGTGCAGCGCGAACTGCCCGCCGAGGAGCCCGCCCAGGATCGTCGCCAGCGAGCGCTCGTGGCCCGCCAGCACCAGGGTCACGCCGAGGACGAGGAGGAAGCCCGCCGCCGCCGACCAGGCCGGAACCGTCCCCGCGGCCAGCACGTGCCCGGTGACGGCCAGGGTGACGCACACGGTGGCGAACACCACCGCGCGAGCGGGCCGGAACACCGGGTTGGGGGCAAGCGGGGACATGGCGTCCCCATCCTCCCACCGGGGTCGCCACCTGCGCAGCCGACCCTTCCATATCTTTCGGACGCGCCCAACATCTTGGGGTTGCACAAAGATCGCCGACTAGATGTAGGGTTCAATCCCGTGCTGGTTCGCCCCCGCCGTCCGCGGCGGGGGCGACGTGAGAGGGAACCCGGTGCGAATCCGGGACTGCCCCGCAGCGGTGAGCGGGAACGACCGCCGTCATCGAGCACTGGGCCGCACGGCCTGGGAAGCGACGGCCAGTAGGACGCCTCGGAAGAGGCGGCGCCCGCGAGTCCGAAGACCTGCCCGCACGTTGTTCGTCCAGGCCTCGCGGGTGGGCTCGGGACGGAGCGCGGTGCGCCCCGGCGGGGCGGCTCGCGTCCCGTTCGCATGCCTCCGTGAGGCGGTCTGCGAGGGGAGAAGAGCACGTGACACAGGATCTGGCCGCGCCGCCCACGGCGTTCGCGGAGATCGCCGCCGAGGTCGAGGCCGCCTGCGAGGCGGTACCCGGTGCCGACGCGGAACGGGTGCTGGCCGCCGTCCGGGCCGGCGGCGGCGCGGACGCGGCGGCGCTGCGGGACCTCGCGATCGGCGAGGCGGGCGCCCTGGTCCCCGCCGAACCCGGGTACTCCCGGGTCGCCGCGCGGCTCCTCGGCACCCGCATCCGGGAGGAGGCCGCGGCCGCGGGCGTCCGGACGTTCGCCGGGTCGGTCGCCGCCGCGCACCGCGAGGGCCTGCTGGCGGACGCGCCCGCCGCGTTCGTCGCCGCCCACGCGCCCGCGCTCGACGCGCTCATCGACGAGACGGCCGACGACCGCTTCGAGTACTTCGGCCTCCGCACCCTCTACGACCGGTACCTGCTGAGGCATCCGCGGACGCGGCTCGTCCTGGAGCGCCCGCAGCACTTCCTGCTGCGGGTGGCATGCGGTCTCTCCGACACGTACGACGAGGCGGCAGAGCTGTACGGGCTGCTCAGCACGCTGTCGTACCTGCCCAGCTCGCCGACGCTGTTCAACTCGGCCGCGCGCCGTCCCCAGCTGTCGTCCTGCTTCCTCCTCGACTCGCCGCGCGACGAGCTGGAGTCGATCTACGAGCGGTACGCGCAGGTGGCGCGGCTCAGCAAGTACGCGGGCGGCATCGGGATCTCGTGGACGAAGGTGCGGTCGCGGGGCTCGCTGATCCGCGGCACCAACGGGCACTCCAACGGGATCGTCCCGTGGCTGCGCACGCTCGACGCGTCCGTCGCCGCCGTCAACCAGGGCGGGCGCCGCAAGGGGGCCGCGTGCGTGTACCTGGAGCCGTGGCACGCCGACGTCGAGGAGTTCCTCGAACTGCGCGACAACACCGGCGAGGACGCGCGCCGCACCCACAACCTCAACCTCGCGAACTGGATCCCGGACGAGTTCATGCGCCGCGTCGAGCAGGACGCGACGTGGTCGCTGTTCGACCCGAAGGAGGTCCCCGAGCTGGCGGACCTGTGGGGCGACGCGTTCGACCGCGCGTACCGCGAGGCCGAGAAGGAGGGCCGGTACGTCCGGCAGCTCCCGGCCCGCAGGCTGTACGGGCGGATGATGCGCACTTTGGCGGAGACCGGCAACGGGTGGATGACGTTCAAGGACGCCGCCAACCGCGCCTGCAACCAGACCGCCGAACCGGACGTGCCTCCTGTGGGGGGACGCCCCCCCACACCCCCCGACGCGAGGGTGGTCCACCTGTCGAACCTGTGCACGGAGATCCTGGAGGTGACCGGTGACGGCGAGGCGGCCGTCTGCAACCTCGGGTCGGTGAACCTCGCCGCGCATGTCGCGCCGTCCGGGATGGACTGGGACCGGCTCCGCGCCACCGTCCGCACCGCCGTCCGGTTCCTGGACCGCACGATCGACCGCTGCTTCTACCCGACGCCCGAGGCGGAGGCGGCGAACAGCAGGTGGCGGCCCATCGGCCTCGGCGTGATGGGCCTGGCCGACGTGTTCTTCACCCTCCGCCTCCCCTTCGACTCACCGGAGGCCCGGGACCTGTCGACCCGCATCTCCGAGGAGATCGCGCTGGCGGCCTACGCCGCGTCCGCCGACCTGGCCGCGGCGAACGGCCCGCTGCCCGCCTACGCCAAGACGCGCACGGCGCGCGGCCGGCTCCACCTGGACCATTTCCCGGACGCGAAGCCCGTCCACCCCGCCGAGTGGGAGAGGCTCCGCGAGCGGATCGCCGAGGTCGGGCTCCGCAACTCGCTGCTCATCGCCATCGCGCCGACGGCCACGATCGCGTCCATCGCGGGCTGCTACGAGTGCATCGAGCCGCAGGTGTCCAACCTGTTCAAGCGGGAGACGCTCTCCGGCGAGTTCCTGCAGATCAACGGCTACCTGGTCGACGACCTCAAGTCGCTCGGCCGGTGGACGCCGGCCGTCCGCGAGGCGATCAAGAAGGCGAACGGGTCCGTCCAGGGCCTCGTGGACCTCCCGGAGGAGATGCGGACCCTCTACCGGACGGCCTGGGAACTGCCGCAGAAGGCGCTGATCGACCTCGCCGCCGCCCGCACCCCGTACATCGACCAGTCGCACTCGCTGAACCTCTTCATGGAGACGCCGACCATCGGGAAGCTCTCCTCGATGTACGCCTACGCCTGGCGGAGCGGCCTGAAGACGACCTACTACCTGCGCTCCCGCCCGGCCACCCGGATCGCGCAGACGACGGTCGCCGCCGAGACGGCCGCCTGCTCCCTGGAGAACCCCGAGACCTGCGAGGCGTGCCAGTGAGCGTGCGAACGGAAGGAAACGGCATGCTGCTCGACCCCGGTATGGACCTGACCCTGCGGCCCATGCGCTACCCCGACTTCTACGAGCGGTACCGCGCCGCGATCCGCAACACGTGGACGGTCGAGGAGGTGGACCTGGCGTCCGACCTCGTCGACCTCGCCCGCCTCGCGCCCGCCGAGCGGCACCTCGTCAACCGGCTGGTCGCGTTCTTCGCGACCGGCGACTCGATCGTGGCGAACAACCTGGTGCTCAACCTCTACAAGCACGTGAACGCCCCGGAGGCCCGGCTCTACCTGTCGCGGCAGCTGTTCGAGGAGGCCGTCCACGTGCAGTTCTACCTGACGCTCCTGGACACCTACCTGCCCGACCAGGACGAGCGCGCCAAGGCGTTCGCGGCGATCGAGCACATCCCGTCCATCCGGTCGAAGGCGGAGTTCTGCTTCCGCTGGATCGACTCGCTCGGCGCCCTGGACGAGCTCCGAACAGCCGCCGACCGCCGCGCCTTCCTGCTGAACCTCATCTGCTTCGCCGCGTGCATCGAGGGCCTGTTCTTCTACGGCGCCTTCGCCTACGTCTACTGGCTGCGGTCGCGCGGCCTCCTCAACGGCCTCGCGTCCGGCACCAACTGGGTCTTCAGGGACGAGTCGATGCATATGGAGTTCGCGTTCTCCGTCGTGGACACCGTCCGGGCCGAGGAGCCCGGCCTGTTCGACGCGGAGCTGACCGCCCAGGTCACCCGCATGATGGAGGAGGCCGTCGAGGCGGAGTCCGGCTTCGCCCGCGACCTGTGCGGGGACGGCCTGTCCGGGATGAGCGCCGCCGACATGCGCACCTACCTGGAGTACGTGGCCGACCAGCGGCTCGTCCGGCTCGGCCTCCCGCCCCGCTACGGCGCGCAGAACCCGTTCTCGTTCATGGAGCTGCAGGACGTCCAGGAGCTGTCCAACTTCTTCGAGCGCCGCGTCTCGGCCTACCAGATCGGGGTGGAGGGGACGGTCGCCTTCGACGAGGCGTTCTGACCCCGGCCCGTCCCGGGCGTGCCCGACGGAATAAATCTCAACGTTGACCTACTTGACGCTAGAGCTCATGGCGGCGATTATCTTAGTATTAAGATAATCAACACGAAGGTATCGAGATGTCGGGCACCCCCGGGACGGTCGCGTTCACCGCCCTCACCCCAGTCGTCTGGGGATCGACCTATGCCGTGACCACCGAATTCCTCCCGCCCGACCGCCCGCTCCTGACCGCGCTGCTGCGCGCGCTGCCGGCCGGGCTGGCGCTGCTGCTCATCGCCCGCGTCCTGCCGCGCGGCGTGTGGGTCTGGCGGGCCGCGGTGCTCGGCGCGCTGAACATCGGCGTGTTCTTCCCGCTGCTGTTCCTGGCCGCCTACCGGCTGCCCGGCGGCGTCGCCGCCATCCTCGGCGCGGCCAGCCCGCTGTTCACGCTCGCCCTCGCCGGCCTCCTGCTGTCCGAGCGGCCCACGGGGCAGAAGCTCCTCGCCGGAGTCATCGGCGTGTTCGGGGTGAGCCTCGTGGTCCTGCGCGCCGACGCGGTCCTCGACACCACCGGGATCATCGCCGGGCTCGCCGGGACCGCGTCCATGGCCGCCGGGACCGTCCTCACCAAGCGCTGGGGACGCCCGGACGGAGTCGGGGCGCTGCCGTTCACCGGCTGGCAGCTCACCGCCGGCGGCCTGCTGCTCGTGCCCGTCGCGCTGCTGGCGGAGGGCGCGCCGCCCGCGCTCGACGGCGCCGCGATCTCCGGCTACCTCTACCTCGCCGTCTTCGGCACCGCCATCGGGTACTGGATCTGGTTCCGCGGCATCTCCCGCCTGCCCGCCACCTCGGTCGCGTTCCTCGTCCTGCTGAGCCCGCTGTCCGCGGCCGTCATCGGCTGGGCCGCGCTCGGCCAGGCGCTCACCCCGCTCCAGCTGCTGGGCATGGTCATCGCCTTCGCCGGAATGCTCCTCGGCCAGATCCCGGCGAGGCCGCCGGCGCCGCCCGCCCCCGTACCGCGCGTCCCGCGGTCCTCGGCCGACCTGGCCGCCTGACGTTCGGAGCACTGCACCATGACGCACATCGACGCCCCCGCGAGCGCCGGGCCCGTCCCCGAGCACGTCTCCCTCAAACGCTGGCTGGCCGTGGCGGCGGTCGCGGTCGGGACGTTCCTCGTCGTGACGGCCGAGCAGCTCCCCGTCGGCCTGCTCACCTCCGTCGGCGGCGACTTCGGGATCTCCAAGGGCACCGCGGGCCTGATGGTCACGGTGCCCGGCCTGGTCGCCGCCGTCAGCGCGCTGCTGGTCCCGGTGATGATCGGACGCCTGGACCGCCGCGCCGTCCTCATCGGCCTGATCACGCTGATGGTGGTCGCCAACGCGCTGTCGTTCCTGGCCCCGAACTTCCCGACGCTGCTCGCCGCGCGGTTCCTGATCGGCATCAGCATCGGCGGGTTCTGGGCGCTCGCCGCCGGGATCGCCGTCCGGCTCGTCCCGGAGGCGCACGTCGGGCGCGCCACCTCGATCGCCTTCGGCGGCGCCACCGCGGCCAACGTCCTCGGGGTCCCGGCCGGGACCCTGATCGGCGGGCTCACCGACTGGCGCATCGCGTTCCTCACCTTCGCCGGCCTCGGCCTCGTCGCGCTCTCCGCGCTGTTCGCGCTGCTGCCGCGGATCCCCGCCGACGACCCCGTCCGGCTCGGCGGCATGTTCGGGCTGTTCCGCATCCCCGCCGTCCGCGCGCTCATCACCACCACCTTCCTCCTGGTCACCGGGCACCTGGCGGCGTACACCTTCGTCAGCCCGATCCTCCAGGAGGTCTCCGGCGTCGACGAGAAGCTCATCGGGCCGCTGCTGCTCGTGTTCGGCGTGGCGGGGATCGTCGGCACCTTCGCCGGCGGCAGCGCCGCCGCACGCAACGTCCGCGCGACCCTCGTCGCCGTCGCCGTGCTGATCACCCTCGTCCTGGCCCTGTTCCCGCTCGTCGGCGTGACGCTGGGAACCGGTGTCGCGTTCCTGGTCCTCTGGGGCCTGGCGTTCGGCGGCTATCCCGTCGCCGTCCAGATGTGGATCTTCAAGGCGGCACCCGGACACACCGAGGCCGTCACGGCCCTGAACACCGTCGTGTTCAACCTCGCCATCGCCCTCGGAGCGCTGTTCGGCGGACTCATCGTGGACGGCGCGTCCACCACCGCCGCCCTGTGGTTCGCAGCGGTCCTCACCGCGCTGACCCTGCTGACCGTCCGAACCGCCCGGAAGGTGTGATCCGCGAACGGAAGCAGCACTCCGCGACACGTTCCGAACTCTTTTGAATGGGCAGACGTTGAGCAGTCAACACCACCCGAGGAGCGGAACATGCCCGTAGTGAACAGGATCAAGAGATACCTCGCGAGCCCGCAGGGGCAGCGGACGAGGGCGAAGGCGCAGCGGATGGCCCGGGACCCGCGCACCCAGGCCAAGGCGCGCCGGCTCCTGTCCAGATTCCGCGGCGGCGGTGGCGGCACGGGCCGCCGCCACTGACGGACCCCGGACTACTCGGGCCAGGGGGAGTCCAGGACGAACTCGACGAAGTCGCGGCGGACGAACCCCGGCACGTAGTGGGCGAGGACGTCGGCCTTGATGTTGCCGAACGTCGTGTCCGGCCGGTCCTTGATGCCGTCGGTGAAGGCGGCCAGGATCCGGTTCTTGAAGTCCGGCCGGGGGTGGGCCTCGACCACCGCGGCGCGCTGCTCGTCGGAGACCGCGTGGTAGCCGATGCCCAGCACGTCCAGCTCCACGCCCCGGGTGACCAGGGCGATCTCGGGGGCCATGTGCAGCGGGATCTCCGGCGTGGTGTGCAGGGCGATCGCCGTCCAGACCCGGTCGGCCTCCTCGCCGGAGACGCCGTGCGCCTGGAGGAACCGCCGCGCCTCGTCGGCGCCGTCGATCTCGAACCGCTGGTCGGTGCGGCGGAACAGCTCGGTCAGCCCCAGGTCGTGGAACATCGCCCCGACGTACAGCAGCTCCGGATCGAACTGGACCCCCTCCGCGCGCCCGCGCAGCGCCCCCCAGACGAACACGCGCCGGGAGTGGTCGAACAGCAGCGGCGACGCCGCCTCGCGCACCAGTTCGGTCGCCTCCCGCGCCAGCGCGCTGTCCGGGACGGGCACGCCCGCGATCGACTCGCTCATGCTCTCTCCGCCTCCTCGGCTTCGGCGATGGCGACACCCATGCCCGCCCGCGCCCCGGGTATGCCCGAACCCCCCGCGTGACCTGCCGCGATAAATGCGCACTGGAACTAGGTGCGACTTAGTTGCAATAGTGGGTACACCTGGAAGCACACGGCGCCCGCCAGGCCGGGATCGTGCTCAGAACCTTTCCTCGCGGCCTGGCGGGCGCCGTGCCGTGCGCATGCCGAGCAGACCGCCGCGCCGGCAAGCCGCCCGTCGGATGACGGATTCGGCGTCCTTCCCCCGCGTCTAGCGTCGCACCCGGAGGACTACGCCGAAGGAGATGCTCTATGGCCGACAGGCCCGTTCCGCGGCCGCCGGACACGCCGAAGGTCTCCGTCCTGCGCAGGTCGCTGGCCGCGCTCCCGGGCGCCGTGGTCGCCTACTCAGGCGGGGTGGACAGCTCGCTGCTGGCCTACCTGGCGCACCGCGAACTCGGGGACCGGGCCCTCGCGGTCACGGCCGACTCGCCGTCGCTCGCCCGGTCCGAGCTGGCGGACGCCCGCGCCCAGGCCGCGCGGCTCGGGATGCGGCACCGCGTGGTGACGACCCGCGAGCTGGACGACGAGCGCTACGCGGCCAACGGCGCCGACCGGTGCCGGTTCTGCAAGGAGGCCCTCGTCTCGGTGCTGGCCGCGGTCGCCGCGGAGGCGGGGGACTGGCCGGTCCTGCTCGGCGTGAACACCGACGACCTCGGCGACCACCGCCCCGGGCAGAGCGCCGCCCGCCGGATGGGGGCCCGGTTTCCGATGGTCGACGCGGGGCTGAGCAAGGCCGACGTCCGCGATGCCGCCCGCGGGCTGGGGCTGCCGGCGTCCGACAAGCCCGCCTCGGCCTGCCTGTCGTCGCGCCTCGCGTACGGGGTGCCGGTCACGCGGGAGGCGCTGCGGCGGGTCGAGGACGCCGAGGACGCGCTGCGCCGCGCCGGGTTCGGCGGGCGGTTCCGCGTCCGCGACCAGGGCGGCGACCTGGCCCGCATCGAGGTGGAGGCGGCCGACATCGGGCGCGTCGCCGCGCGGGCGCCGGAGATCGCCGCGCTGCTCAAGGACGCCGGCTTCCGCTACGTGACCCTGGACCTGGAGCCGTACCGGCAGGGCAGCCACAACGCCGTGCTCGGCCTCCCCCGGCTGCGGGCGGCCGCCTCGTGACCACTCCGGACGCCGTCGCCGAGCTGGGCTTCGCCCGCGTCGACCTCGGCCGGAGCCATCGCCGCGGCCATCCGGAGGCGGTGTTCTGCGAGGGCAAGACGACCGCGGAGGTCGTCGCCATCGCGGAGAGCCTGACCGGCGCGGGAGCGACCAATGTCCTCGCGACCCGCGCCTCCGCGGAGACCCTCCGCGCGCTGCGCGCGGCGTTCCCCGGGGCGGTGGTCAACGAGCGGGCCCGGCTGGCCGTGCTTGCGCCGGTCGCGCGGCGGGGCGCCGGACGCGTCGAGATCGTGTGCGGCCGGCCCGCCGACGAGCCCGCCGCCGAGGAGGCCGCGCTGGTCGCCGAGGCGATGGGCAGCCGCGTCGTGCGCCGGTACGACGCGCCCGTGCACGACCCCGCCGCGCTGCCCGGCTGGCTCCGCGAGCAGGACGGCCCCGAGGTGTTCGTCGTCGCCGACGGGACCGGCGGCGCGCTGCCGACGCTGGTGTCCGGGCTGGTGGACCGCATGGTCATCGCCCTGCCGACCTCGGCGGGCGGGCACCTGCCCGGGAAGGCCGCCCTGCTGTCGGCGCTGAACGCGTGCTCGCCAGGCGTTGTCGTGGTCAACATCGACAACGGGTACGGCGCCGGATACTCGGCGCACCTCATCAACACCCGCCACATCGACGAGCAGGGGGACGTGTGAGCCGTCCGATCGCGGCCGCCGACGCCGGAGACCTCGACCTGGACCGGGTCCGCGAGTGCGTCAAGGACCTGCTCGCCCGCGACGCGGAGGCGGCCTTCCTCAGGCGCGCCTCCCGGCGGCAGTACGAGGCGGCCCGCGAGGCCGCGCCCGACGCCGTCCACCACCCGCGGTCCGGGCTCGTGGTGCTGACCCGCCCGCGGCCCCGGCCGTGCTCGTGGGTGCCGCGGCCGGTGGCGGTCGTCTCGGCGGGGACGGCCGACCTGCCGGTGGCGGAAGAAGCCCTGGCGGCGGCGTCCGCGCTGGGCCTGCCCGCCACGCTCACCGCCGACGTCGGCGTCGCAGGGCTGCACCGGCTCCTCGCCGTCCGGGAGGAGCTCGACCGGGCGCGGCTCCTCATCGTCGTGGCGGGCATGGACGGCGCGCTGCCGTCGGCCGTGGCCAGGCTGTCGTCCCGCCCGGTGGTGGCGGTGCCGACGAGCGTCGGCTACGGCAGCTCGGACGGCGGTCTCGCGGCACTCGCGGCGCTGCTCACCTCGGGGGCGCCGGGCCTCGCCGCAACCGGAATCGACGACGGCCTCGGGGCCGCGGTACTCGCCTGGAGGCTGCTCGCATGAAAAACGTCGCCTACGTCAACTGCTTCGCCGGGGTCGCCGGCGACATGGCCCTCGGTGCCCTGCTGGACGCGGGCGCCGACCTCGGCGAGGTCCGCGTGATGCTGAAGGGCCTCGGCGTCCCGGGCTGGTCCCTGGACACCGAGCGGGTGTCGCGGCGCGGCATCGCGGCGACCCGGGCCGTCGTCGGCGTCGAGGACGACGCCGTGTCCCGGACCCACGCCGTCATCGAGGACCTCGTCGGCTCCGCGCCCCTGCCCGACCGGGTGCGGGACCGGGCCCTCGCCGTCTTCCGGACGCTCGCCGAAGCCGAGGGGGCCGTGCACGGGACGCCCCCGGAGGACGTCCACTTCCACGAGGTCGGCGGCCACGACGCGATCGTCGACATCGTCGGGACGTGCGCCGCGCTGGAGACCCTCGGCGTGGACGAGGTCCGGGCCGCGCCGATCCCGGTCGGGCGGGGCTTCATCCGGTGCCGGCACGGCCTGATCCCCAACCCGGGCCCGGCGGTCGTGGAGCTGCTGGCCCGCGCCCGCGCGCCCATGCAGGGCCACGACATCGACGCCGAGATGGCCACCCCGACGGGCACCGCGCTCCTGGTGACCCTCGCCGACGCCTTCGGCCCGATGCCCGCGATGACGGTAACGGCCAACGGCTTCGGCGCCGGCACGAAGACCTTCGGCGACTTCCCGAACGTGACCCAGGTGGTACTGGGCGAGACCCCAGACCCGCGCTGAACCAACGTTCACTTGCGGCGTGTTGTTGTTATCCGGCCCGCCATAACAACAACACGCCGCAAGTCAACGAGGTGGTCAGCGGCGGCGCCAGATTCGGTGGTGGCGCTCCGAAGGCGGCTGCGGACGGGTCGCCTCCCACTTGCGGCGCCACTCCGACGCCTCCGGCCCGCGCGGGGCGCGGCGGCGGTCCTGGGAGTGCAGCGACGCCCACCAGCCCTCGTCGTGCTCGACCCACAGCCGGCCGACCTCGTCCTCCAGCCGCCCGTTGAACGCGCCCGTCGACTCGTCCGGTTCGCAGGCGATCGGGCGGCCGTAGCGCACGGACACCACGGGGCGGCCGGGCTTCGGCCAGAACCCGCCGCGCGGCATCGCCTGGTACGTGCCGCGCAGCACCAGCGGGACGGCCGGGATACCGTGCTCGCGGCACAGCAGCGCGGCGCCCATCCGGAACCGGCGCGCCCAGCCGTCCGGCGAGCGGGTCCCCTCCGGGTAGAGGAGCAGGCTCCAGCCGTCCTCGATGAGCTCGGACGCGAGGTCCAGGGAGCGTTCGACGCCGCGCCGCTCGATCGGGAACGCGTTGAAGGTGAGCGCGGTCGCGACCGCGCGCCAGCGGGCGTCGAAGAAGTAGTCCGCCGCCGCGGCGACCGCGACCCGCCGGCGCACCTGGGCCGGCATCGAGCCGAGGATGAGCGGCGTGTCGAGGTGGCTGGCGTGGTTGGCGACGAAGACGACCGGGCCCTTCACCCCTTCCAGGAGGTCGAGGCCGTGGACCTCGGGCCTCGTCTGGCTCCAGGTGACCGTCCGCAGCACGCCGTCGAACGCGACCGTCCGGGCCGCCGCGGCGAGGGGCGTCCGCGCCCACTCGGTGGGGAACGACCGCGTGCGCGGCCCCTCCGTCCACGGCTGCGCCGACCGCGGCGCGGGAGCCCGCCCGCGCCAGTCGCGGCCGCGCCGCAGCAACCGGATCTCCTGGGCCAGCTTCATCCGCCCCCCGCTCATCGGACGGCTCCCTTCATCGGACGTCCGCCAGCGTCATCGGCGGGGTGTGCAGGTAGGTGAGGCTGGGGCTGCGGCCGACCGTCTCGCCCGCCATCTCCAGGGCGTCGGCCAGGGTGCTGGCCGCGCGGAACCCGAGCCGGGACGCGACCTTGCGGTCGGCGCCCACGCAGATGACGTCGCCCAGGTGGGACAGCGCGTGCGCGCCCCAGTACCACATGTAGAACGGGTGGACGCCGTGGTAGGCGTACGAGTTCCGGTACAGGTGGACGTACCAGGGGTCGGTGGCGTACTGCTCCTCGTACTTCGTCTCGATGGTCGCCGGGTCCGTCGTCTGCGTCAGCACCTCCTCGTAGAAGTCGATGTACGAGGGGTGGTGCAGCGGATGGAACTCCGACTTCATCGGGTGGTACATGATCAGCGCGCCGCCCTCGCGGACGAGCGGCTTGCCCCGGTACATGTTGAAGTAGTAGCCGAGCCCCAGGCTGTACACGAGGATCGGGTTCATCACCGAGTTGACGTTGTAGGGGCACAGATACGGCAGGCCCAGCATCAGCACGTCCGACTGGCCGTGCACCTCGGTGAGCTGCTGCCGGTGGACGGCGGCGAGCGTCCGCTCGTGGACCTGGTCGGTGGCGCCCGCGTGCACGCCGGTCACCCCGTACGGCGCCCGCATCCCCTGCCACACCCGGTGCCGCGCCCCCGCGGGGGCGAGGTCGTTGGCGCGCTTGGCGGCCAGGAACTTCGCCTGGTCCTTCAGCGTCCACTCCCACTCGCGCTTGTTCAGGAACTCGAACGGCGACGGGAACTGGTCGTTGTTGAGGGTGCACTCGATGTGGAAGACCCGCACCGACTCCGACAGCAGCTCGTGCATCCGGTCGTAGGAGTGGTGCATCGCCGAGTTCGGCGGGTCGTTGAACGACCGGGAGTGCCGCAGCGTGTGGACGTTGTGGTGGTGCCGCAGGCTCTTGTACGACGCCAGCCCCACCGCGACGGACTTGGCGCCGCCGTTCATCGCGACCAGGTTGATGTTCACGTAGACGATGAGGTCGCTCTCGACGGCCCGCCGGTTGATCTCGACGTCCTCGCCGTGCCGGGTCTGCCCGAGGGACTTCAGGTCGTCGCGGTCCTCGGCGTCGTGGTTGCGGAGCCGGTCCGGCCAGAACGAGGTGAACACGCGCTCGCCGACGATGTGCTTGATCTCCGCGGGCGTCATCCGGCGGTGCAGCGCGTTGCCGGCGATCAGCTCGACGTCGTCGACGCCCGCGGCGGCGGCCATCTCCAGGACCTGCTCGATCACCCGCTGCCGGACGTCGGGCGCCCGCATCGGCGGCAGCGGCAGCGACAGGTCGTCGAACACGATCGTCAGCCGCATCCCGGAGCGCAGCAGCTCGGGGAGCGGCTCGCTGCCGAGCGGGTTCAGCAGCGCGTCGCGGATCCGGCCGGTCAGGTCGCGCAGGCCGGGCAGCGAGTCCGGCGGGTAGATCACGCGGGTGCCGAGAGGGAAGCGTTCCAGCCGGAACCCCTCTCCCTCGTGCACCAGGATCGGGGGCGTCCGCTCGTCCACCTCCAGCACGAGTCCCGGTCTGCTCATCAAAGGGCTCCTTCGCGGTCGAGATGGTCGGTGCCGCCGGCGTTCGAGGACGCCTCGCCGTGCAGCGCGGGGGTGCCGCCGTTCTGCGGGGCGAACGCGATCTTGACGCTGCCCGAGCGGCCGGCGGACAGCGCGTGCGACAGCGCGTCCCGCCAGCGGGTGAGGGGGTAGACGCTGTCGACGAACCCGTCGAGCGCGTCGTGTGCGGCCAGGTCGATCGCGGCCCCGAAGTCGTCCGCGCCGCGGCTGGCGTACGACCCGACGACGTTCAGCTCCCGGTACCAGGCGGGCGTCAGGTCGGTCGGCTTGGACGGCATGCCCGACAGCAGCACCGTCCCGCCCGCCCGGACGAGGCGCAGTGCGGTGTCGAGCCCCTCCCCGCCGGTGCAGTCGATGACGATGTCGGCGCCGCCGAGCAGGTAGCCGGGGCCGAGCTCGGGGCGCACGAGCGAGCCGCCGGTGATGCGCCGCAGCCCGCGCAGCGCCGCCGAGGGGTCGATGGTCTCGGTCGCGCCGAGCGCGCGGGCGCGCCGCCGCTGCCCGGCGTGCCGCGCGATGACGATGATCGGCCCGGCGGCGGTCAGCTCGCGCAGCGCGAGCACGGTCAGCAGCCCGACCGTCCCGGCGCCGACCACGACGATCGTCGTGCCGCGCGGGACGTCGATGCGGCGCACCGACCGCACCGCGCACGCGAGCGGCTCGGCCAGCACGGCCCGCTCGGACGGCAGCGACTCCGGCACCCGGTGCAGCTGGCTGCGGTGCGCGACCAGCCGCTCCGACCAGCCGCCGCCCGTGTCGGCGCAGAAGCCGGTCTGCAGCCCGGAGGAGATGCGTCCCGCGTTCACGTGGTCGCACCTGTTCTCGTGGCCGCTCGCGCAGGACGGGCAGGGGCCGGTGCCGCGGGCGCGGCACGGCAGCACCGGGTCGATGACGACGCGCGTGCCCGCGGGCATGCCGTCGACGTCGTCCATCAGCTCGGCGAGCACCTCGTGGCCCGGCACGAACGGCATCGACGTGAGCGGCCCCAGGTACGGGGACACCTTCCCGGCCGCCATCGCCAGGTCGGACCCGCAGATGCCCGACAGGACGGTCCGCAGCCGCACCCAGCCGGGCCCCGGGGGGCCGGGCGGCTGCCGGTGCGACAGCCGCAGCGGCGCGAGCGAGGGCACGGCCGCCGGGCGGAGCCGGCCGGGCAGCCGCGCCGCGGCGAGGTAGCGGGCGGGTGAGCGGTGGTACTCAAGCGCCAGGATCATCGGGCCTCCTCCAGAGCGGCGTCGAGGAGGGTGGACACGGCGCCGGTGTCGCCGTCCCAGTCCGCGATCGTCCAGCGCTCCCGTTTGGCGTGCCGGTACAGGCGCGGGTCGGGGTTGACCGCGACCGGGTTGCCGACCTGCTCCAGGACGGGGCGGTCCGAGTAGTGGTCCCCGTACGCCCAGCTCGCGGCCAGGTCGACGCCCTCCTCGCGGGCCCAGGAGCGCAGCCACGCGGCGCGGGCCTCCCCGATCAGCGGGGGATGCTCGAAATGCCCGGTGAAGTGCCCGTCGACGACGCGGAGCCGCGCCGCCAGCACGTCGTCGAAGAGGGTGCGGAGCGGCTCCACGAACACGTCCACGGTCCCGGTGAGCAGCACGGTGCGGTGCCCGGCCGCGCGGTGGCTGCGGATCCGCCGGATCGCCTGCGGCCACGCCCGGCGCAGCAGCACGTCCGCGAGCCGTTCGCGGGCCAGCGCGCGCAGCCGCGCCTCGTTCGCGCCCTCGTACCGGCGGACGAACTCGCGCAGGAACTCGCCCCGGTCGCGGTGCTCCATGCGCAGGTAGCGCGGCGCGGAGCGCAGGACGGGCAGCAGCGTCCCCGGCCACGACCGGACGGGGACGTCCAGCAGCCGCGCCCACAGGTGCGCCTCCACGACGTCGGACGCGACGATCGTGCCGTCCAGGTCGAACACGGCCGCGACGTCGCGGCGCTCCTCGAACCGCACCGCGGGCGGCGCCGGGCGGCCCGACGTCAGCGCCGGGCGCGGCTGCGGGTGGTGCGGCGGCGCGAGGCGGAACGCGCCCGTCACGGCGGGGCAGTGCACCTCGCGGAGGTAGTGGTCCCAGTCGATGACCGCCGAGTCGCAGCCGGCGCCGTCCGGCAGCGACCGGTCGAGCGCGACGGTGGCGGTGTCGGCGTAGACGACCTCGGCGGCGCCGTACGCGCCGTACAGGTCCCGGAAGCGGCGCAGCGCCCGCACCTCGCGGCCCTGCTTGTGCAGGGTGCGCTGCCAGCCGCGGGTGCGCTCGCCGCTGGGCAGGATCAGCAGGGCGCGCTCGGCGAGGTCCATCGCGCGCTCGGCCGTGCCGAGCATCTTCTCGGCGCGGCCGTCGCTGAGCAGCGTCACGTCGCGGGGGCGGATCGCGCCGCGCCCGTCGGTGCCGGGCAGCGGGTGCTCGGCGAAGTAGCCCTGGACGAGTTCGACGAGCCGCTGCAGCGTCAGCGGATTCCGGGCGCCCGACCCCACGTGGTAGTAGGCGGGGGCACCTGGTTCCGGCACCTGGGCGGCGGCGCCGAGCAGCGCGTTCACCACCATGTCGACGGGGATGATGTCGACGATGCCGTCCGGGATGCCGGCGAGGGCGCGCAGCATCCCCTGCCCGTAGGCGAGGATCAGCGGGTCGGCCATCTTGAACCCGTCGATCCAGCCGGGGTACGGGTGCCGCAGGGCGCTCTCCACGATCGCGGGACGCACGATCGACAGCGGCAGGTCGCGGGCGGTCTCCTCGGCCGCGCGCTCCCCGAGCGCCTTGGTAAGGGTGTACACGTCGGGCCAGCCGAGGCTGCGGGCCCGCTCGCGCCCGTAGTCGGTCAGCCGGTTGTCGACCTCCTCGCGGCGGCGGCGCTCGGTGTCGGCCGCCACGGCGGTGGGGCCCGCCTTGCCCTGCTCGCCGAGCGCGGCGGCGCGCAGCCGCCCGAGGACCTCGGGCCGCCGCGAGTCGCGCTCGACGGTCCGGCGCGCCTCGACCGCGTACTCCAGCTCGGTGGCCCAGTCGACCTCGTGGTCGAGGGTCGTCTCCGGGACGATGCCCTTGCGGGAACCTGCGACGTAGGCGGTCGACACGTGCACGATGTGCGGGGTCTTCCCGGCGCGCTCCCCGGCGCGGCGGACCGCCTCGTACAGGTCGATCGTGCCGACGACGTTGGTCGCGAACGCCTCGTCGATCGGCGGGTCGAACGACACGATGGACGCGCCGTGGATCGCCACGTCGACGTCGTCCGGCAGCTCCGGGACGGATTCGGTGATGTCGGCCGGGACGACGCGCACCCGGTCCCGCACGATCTCGCGGGCCGCGTCCTCGCCGGTCCGCTCCCGCCACGGCGCGAACACCGGCTTGGCGAGCAGCTCGTCGAGCCGCTGCTCCGCGGTGACGCCGGGCCGCTCCCGCAGCAGCGTCACCACGCGGGTGCCGGGATGCCCGGACAGCAGCCGCTCCAGCAGCGCCTGCCCGATGAAGCCGGTGACGCCGGTCAGCAGGACGGTGCGCCCGGCCAGCCCGTCGTGCACGCTCTCACTCATGAGGCCCGCCCCCCCAGGACGCCGGATTTACGCGCGCAGCGGTGGAAATCGAAGTCCTGCGTCATGCCAGGGACGCTAGGCACGGAAGGGAAGCAGCGAATCCGTCATGTGACGGGGCTCTTCCTCCCTCCGCACCCCCAGGTGCAGGGGGATCTCCGCGACGAGGGCGAACCCGCCGCCCCCGTCCGTCCCGGCGGACAGCCGGCCGCCCAGGGCGCGGGTCCGCGCGGTCAGGTTCGACAGGCCCTTGCCGGTGCCGGGGGCGGAGCCCGTGTACGCCGGGGGGATCACGCCGTCGTTGCGCACGGTGAGGCGCACGATCCCGTCGCGGGACGTGACCGTGATGGCGCAGTGCTCCGGGTGCGCGTGCCGCAGGACGTTGGTGACGGACTCCCGCAGGACGGCCGCCAGCACGCCGTCCACCGGGGAGGACGGGGGCAGCTCCGCGGGATCCGGCAGGTCGAGGTGGACCTCGGCGCCCGCGGCGGCCAGCGCGGCGCGCGCCGAGACCGCCTCGTCCCGCAGCGACAGGGCGCTGTCCTCCTCGGCGACGGCGCTGGCCTCCGCCCGCGACCGCCGGGCCAGCGCGGCCAGCTCGTCCAGCTCGGCCGCCGCGCGGGCCGGGTCGGCGGTGACCAGCCGCCGTGCCAGCTCCGCCTTCACCGTGATCGTCGACAGGCCCAGGCCGAGCAGGTCGTGGACGTCGCGGGAGATGCGCAGCCGCTCGTGCAGCGCCGCCATCCGCGCCAGCCGCTCGCGGGCGACGTCGACCTCGCGGGCCAGCTGCGGCAGCCGGTACAGCGCGAACACGACCACGCCGATCTGCACCGAGATCGCGACGGTGTAGAGGTAGGACAGCGTGCCGTACGACGCCCACAGCGCGGGCACGCACCACATCGCGATGGTCAGCGAGAACAGGACCCACGCCCGGCGCCCCCGCGAGACCAGCAGCACCGAGCCGGTGGCCAGGCACGCCATCGTCGCCCATGCGGGGCCGAGCAGCGCGTACGGCACGAAGACCAGCAGGACCTGCGCGGACAGCGTCCACGCCCCGAACCTGGGCCGCGTCCCGCGCAGCACGGTCGAGGAGTGCCGCAGCTGCAGCGCCGCGATGGCGACGGCCACGACCACCGCCGCGCCGGTCGCGCGCCAGGACCCGTCCGTCCCCGTGTGGACGTAGATGACCTGCTGCCAGCCGAAACCGACGGTGAGGAACACGAGGATCGTCCAGGCCAGGCGCGACTGCGTGACGCGTCCCGGCCGGTCCCGCCTGGGGGAGGGGCCCTGGAGGGCGCCGACGATCGACCGGACGTCGGTCGCGGCGCGCCGCGCGGTGCGGGCCACCTCGTCCAGGTCGGCGCGCGCCGCGGCGGCGTCGGCCGGCGGCCGGTCGCGGGCGCGCCGGCTCACCGCCTCGATCCGGCTGAGCGCCGCGCCCAGCACCGCCCGCAGGCTGCCGGCCGCCTCCAGCCGCTCCCGCGCCGCCGCGGCCGCCGCGAACCGCTCCCGGGTGGCGTGCAGCTCCCGGACGAACCCCGACAGCCGGGTCAGCGCGTACATCGACAGCCCGACCATGACCGTCGCCATCACGCAGAAGGAGACGTCCTGCGCGGACCAGCCCTGGTAGTAGCGCAGCAGGCCCTCGGCGGCGGCGACGAGGCCCACCATGAACCACGACAGCGGCGGACGCAGCAGGAGGAGCATCGCCCCGGCGAGGAACCCGCCGACGACCGGGTACCAGTGCGTGCCGAACACCGCCAGCGGCAGCAGGGCAAGCGCCGTCTGCACCGCGAGGTGGGTCGCGATGACCCAGCGGCGGGGGCGCTGCGAGCGCGGCCCGTACAGGACGAGCAGCCACTGCACGCCGAAGATGCCGGTGATGACGATGGCGGCCGACAGCAGCATGTGGGACGGGCCGGTCTCGGCCTGCTTCACCAGCCTCGTCTGCAGCATCAGCACGAGGTACATGCCGGTGATCACGCGGGCGAACAGCGGTGTCCGGCCGGTGCGGCCGCGGTCCGCCGCCGGTCGCCGAGCGGATCCGTACGATCGCGCCACGTCCACGGGCCCCCCAACGCCGTCCCATCGGATGATGAAACGGCGCAGGCGCACGATCAAGGGATATTTCGGGCCGAACACTTATGTGGCGGAGGCGCCAGGGACCGTCACGCGGGACGTTCGGCGCCCGCCCCGATGCCCGCCTCGATGCCCGCCTCGATGCCCGCCTCGGCGGCCGGCACGTACCGGTGCAGCTCGGCGCGCGAGGCGACGCCGAGCTTCGGGAACGCCTTGTAGAGGTGGTAGGCGACCGTGCGGTGGCTCAGCCGCAGCCGCGCCGCGATCTGCCGGTTGGTCGCGCCGGTCATCGCCAGCCGCACCACCTGCATCTCCTGCGCGGTCAGCCGCCCCGGCGGGTCGCAGGGCCGCACGGCCTGCCCGGCGGCGCGCACCTCGCCGCGGGCCCGCTCCGCCCACGGCACCGCGCCCAGCCGCTCGAACGCCTCCAGCGCGGCGCCGAGCCGCGACCTGGCCCGCGCGCGGCGCCGCGACCGGCGCAGCCACTCGCCGTACAGCAGTTCCGTGCGCGCCCGCTCGAACGGCCGGCCGCCGTCCCGGTGGGATGCGAGCGCGAGCGTGAAGTGCCGGTCCGCCTCGGCGTCGTCGGCGGTGAGCAGCGCCCGGCAGCGCGCGGCGACCCCGTCCGCCCACGGCTGCCCGGCGGCGCGGGCGAACGCCGCCAGCCGCGCCATCGGCTCGGCGCCCGCGCCGGGGCGGCCCGCCGCGACGGCGGCCTCCACGGTGTCGGCGAGCGCGAGCATCGCGGACGGAGCGTGCGCGGCCGCTTCGCGGTGCGCGTCCTGGAGGTGTTCGAGGGCGTCCTCGGGGCGGCCGAGGCCGAGGGCGAGCAGGCCGAGCGCGGCGCCGGCCCGCCCGTCGGCGGACAGCGCGCGGCAGCGGACCTCGTCGCCCTCGATCGCCGCCTGCCGCGCCTGGACCGCGCGCAGCGCCGCGGCCTGCCGCCGCTGCCCGGTCTCCTCGGCGAGCCGCAGCGCCTCGCGGGCCAGTGCGCGGGCGTCGTCGTGCGCGCCGTGGAACAGCCGCGCCCACGCCTGGACGCCGAGGCCGCGCGGCAGCAGCGCGAGCAGCCCGCCGTCGCGGCAGCGCGCGACGAGCTGCGCCGACAGCTCGGCGGTGGCCGCGTCGTCGCCGGCCAGCAGCGCGGTCTCGGCGGCGAGCAGCCGCAGCCGCTCGTCCCGCGCGCCGTCCGGAAGGCCGGCCAGGACCCGCCGGGCGGAGGTGAAGTCATCGCCGAGCAGCGCCGACAGGGCCCGCACCATGACCGACCCGCCCGGGTGCCGTTCGACGGCCTGGGCCGCCGTCTCCGTATCGCCGCACGACCAGGCATGGAACGCGCCCTCGTCGAGCATCCGCGCCCGGAGCTCCGGGTCGTCGCAGCTCGCGGCCCGTTCCAGCAGCAGCCGCCCGGCGGCCTCCGGGACGCCGTGCTCCAGTTCGAGACCCGCCCGCACCAGGTCGACACGAGCCCTCGTCTCGGGCGCGCCGGGAGACCGCGCCGCCTCGTCGGCCAGCGTCCGGGCCCGCTCATGGCGCCCGCCGGCCAGCTCCGCCTCGGCCGCCGACACCAGCCGCCGGGCGCGCACCTCCGGGTCCCCGGCGAGCCGGGCGGCGCGCTCGTAGGCGAAGGCCGCGACGGACGGGGCCGCGTGCCGGCCCGCGAGGTCGCCCGCCGCCGCCTCCAGCTCCGCGGCGACGGCCTCGTCCGTCCCGAGGGCGGCGGCGGACAGGTGCCGGACCCGCGGGCCCGCGTCCCCGGCCCGCGCGTGCGCCGCGGCGAGCGCGCGGTGGACGGCGATCCGCCGGGTGACCGGGACGCCCTGGTAGGCGGCGGCGCGGGCCAGCGGATGCCGGAAGCGGATCGAGGTGCGGGTGACGGCGACCAGCCCCGCCTCCTCGGCCGGTTCCAGCGCGCCGAACGGCACGCCGAGGCTCTCGGCCGCGCGGACCGCCACGCCCGGCTCGCCGGTGCCGTCGGCGGCCACGACGGCGAGCAGCACCCGCGCCGGTTCCGGCAGGCCGCGGACGGCCCGCTCGAACTCCGCCGGGACGCGCGCGAGGAGCCCCGACTCGGCGGCGGCGAACGCGATCAGCGCGAGGGGGTTGCCGCGCGCCTGCTCGACCGCGCGGTCGCGCCGGTCGGGGGGCGTGCCGGGTGCGCGCTCGTCCAGCAGGAGCCGCGCGTCCTCGGGGGCGAGGCCGGTCAGGCGGAGTTCAGGGAGGCCCGTGCGGGGCCACGCGGCGTCGTCGCGCGCCGCGAACAGGAACACGATGCCGCGGGCGGCGACCCGGCGGGCGGCGAACAGCAGCGCGTCCGCCGACTCCCGGTCGAGCCACTGCGCGTCGTCGACCAGGACGAGCACCGGGCCCCGCTCCGGCGGACCGGAGAGCAGGGTCAGCAGCGCCAGCCCGACCAGGAGCCTGTCCTCGGGGCGCGGGCGGGCGAGCCCGAGCGCGGCCTCCAGCGCCGCCGCCTGCGGCGCGGGCAGCACTCCGGAGAACTCCCCGGCCTGCACCTCCTCCTCGCCGAGCAGGAGGTGCAGGGCCGCGAACGGGACCTCGGCCTCCGCCTCGATGCCGCCGCCGCGCAGGACCCGCATCCCGGCCGCGGCCCCCGCGGCGTGGTCGAGGAGCGCGGTCTTGCCGATCCCGGCCTCCCCGCGCAGGATCAGGACCCCGCCGGCGGCGCCTGCCCGCGCCCGCTCCACCAGGTGTTCGATCTCGGCGACCTCGGCCGCCCGCCCGCACAGCGACTGCCCTGCCATGCATCGGAGCGTGTCACCGGGCGTTCTCCCTGGCCAGTGCGCCGCACACCGATCCGCATGTGAATCGCCCGGGGGTCCGGCCATGCGTTTCTCACACTCCCGCCACACCCGTCCGGCCCGGCCACATCCGGCCATCTCCGGCCGGCTCGGGGTGGCGCTCAGACCCAGCCGAACTCGCCGGCGATGCGGACGGCGTCGATCCGGTTGCGGGCGTTCAGCTTGGTGATGCAGCTCGCCAGGTAGTTGCGGACGGTGCCGACCGTCAGGCTGAGCGCGAGCGCGATGTCGTCGACGTCCGCGCCCTCGGCCGCGAGCCGCAGCACCTGCGCCTCCCGCGGCGTCAGCGGGCTCTCCGGCTGGCGCAGCGCCACCAGCGCGAGCTGCGGGTCGACCACCTGCTCGCCCGCCGCGACCCGGCGGATCGCCGTCGCCAGCTCCTCGGGCGGCACGTCCTTGAGGACGAACCCGTGCGCGTGCGCGTCCAGCGCCCGCCGCAGATCGCCGGGGCGGCCGAGCCCGGTCAGGATCAGCACCCGGCACTCCGGCAGCCGCTCGTGCAGCTCCGCCGCCGCCGTCACGCCGTCCACGCCGGGCAGGTCGACGTCGAGCACCGCCACGTCCGGGCGGTGCCGCAGCGCCTCCCGGACGATCGCGTCGCCGGTCTCGATCTCCGCGACGACCTCCATGTCGGGCTCCAGGTCGAGGAGGCCGGTCAGCGCGCCGCGGAGGAGCGCGACGTCCTCGGCCAGCAGGATCCGGATGGCGTCCGGCACGGTCTCCACCGGCCCCCGCTCACCGGGGGCCCGGGGGAGGTCGCCGTCCACGCCCGCCATCGCTGATCACGCCCTTCACGATCGCCTGCCCCGGGACTCCCGCCGCCGGCGGAAGACCGCCGTGGGGAACGGTCCGGTGGCGCGGCGGCTGTCCATCGGCGTACCACCACAGTAACCGCCGGACCCGTCCGCGGAGGCTGGTCACATGGCGGATTCGCACCCGCCGGAGCCTTCCTAGATTCGGCCTCGCAACCGACTCGCTGGAGGCTGCGTGATCTACGGCGTCTTCTCGCACACGGCGGGGGCCGTGCTCCGGCTGCTGCTGCGCCCGAAGGTCGAGGGCCGGGAGAACATCCCGGCGCAGGGTCCGTTCATCCTGGCGAGCAACCACCTGTCGTTCGTCGACAGCTTCGTGCTGTCGCCCGTCATCGGGCGCCGCGTCTGCTACCTGGCGAGGTCGGAGTACTTCGAGCTCCCCGGGCGCGCGGGCCGCGCGATCCGGTGGGGGCTGTTCGCGCTGGGGAACGTCCCGATCCGGCGCGGCCCCACCCGCGCCGCCGTCCGCGCGCTGGAGCAGATCGCCGCGAACCTGGACGAGGGCGGCGGCGTCGCCATCTACCCGGAGGGCAGCCGCTCCCCGGACGGCCGCATCTACCGGGGCCGGACCGGCGTCGCCTGGCTCGCCATGGCCACCGGCGCCAAGGTCGTCCCGGTCGCGCTCGGCGACACCGACCACATCATCCCGCTCGGCACCTGGCGGCCCCGCCTCCGCGTCCGCCCGACCGTCCGCATCGGCGAGCCGATGGACTTCACCCGCTACCGCGACCTGCCCCGCGGCCGGGCCCGCCGCGTCATCACCGACGAGATCATGGACGCCATCTGCAAGCTCTCCGACCGCCAGTGGGCCGGCGTCTACAACCCCCGCGCCGAGGAGGAGTGACCCTCCCCAGCAGGACTCCCAGCGGAACTCACAGCAGGACGTGGTCGCTGAGGAACCGCGCGAACTCGGCCTCGAAGTGCTCGTAGCGGTCGCGCAGGTCCGTCCCCGGCCAGTCGCCGGGGAGGAGGTCGGGCGGCAGCAGCGGGTCCTTCACGAGGTGGCGCAGCACGGCGGCGGCGAGGGTGAAGCGCTCGGTCATCGCGGCGGCGCCGGTCAGGGCCGCGTGCAGGCCGCGCGCCGCGGCCGCCCATCCGTCGAGGTCCCAGAGGGCGGCGGCGAGGGCGGCGGGATCACCTTCGGGGCGTCCCGTGAGGAAGGTGCACTGGCGGACGACGGTGTCCGGGCGGACGCGGGTCAGGTTGGCGGGCCGCAGCCAGGTTCCCTCGCGGAGTTCGGCGAGGCGGAGCGCGGACATGGCCCGGCGGAGGTCGGCGCGGTCGGAGGCGGGCCGGCGCTCGGCGGTGATGACGGCGATCTCCCAGTCGCCGTCCCACGGCACGGCCGGGGCGAGGCGGCTCTCGTCCTGGCGCGCCTGGCGTTCGAGGAGGCGCTCGGTGAGGGCGTAGGTGCCGCCGGACTGGACGAGGTCGCCCGCGGCGACCATCCGGGACAGCGCGACGCGGACCGTCCCCTCCGCGATGCCGAACAGGTCCCCGACACGGACCAGGACGCGCGCGGGCAGGCGGGGCGGGTGGACGCCCAGCAGCGTGCTCAGGACGACCGAACGCGCGGTGAGCGGGCGGATCTCCAGCTTGTCCATGTCTGCTGGTGACCCTATCGGGGCGGGTGCGCGCGGGCGGCCGGAGATTACAGTCTTCCAGCATTCGAAAGAAAAGTGTAATGTCCGGGCATGGCGACCTATCTGACCGAGCCGTTCGACCGGCTCCCGTTCGGCGGCGCGGACAAGGCCCGCCGGTACGCGACCGAGCGCTACCAGGGGGCCGCGGGCCGGAACTGGTACGACTGCGACCCCACGCTGCGGTTCCTGATGCGGCGGCACCTGGGGGACGGGTTCGGCTGGGCCGAGCCGAGGCTGCGGGAGATGGGCGCGCTGATGGGCGGGCCGATCGCGGAGCGGGCCGAGGAGACGGACCGCAACCCGCCCCGGCTGGAGAAGTACGACCGGTGGGGCCGCGACGTCAGCCAGGTCGTCATGCCGCCCTCGTTCGAGGCGGCGCGGCGCGACATCGTCGCGACGTCCTTCACCCGGCCCGACTTCCGCGCGGAGGCGAAGCGCAACGGCGTCGACCCCGCGCCGCTCGGCGTGGCGTGGAGCTACCTGCTGGACCAGGCCGACATCGGCATGGCGTGCGCGCTCGGCACCGGCGGCGACATGGTCGTGGGCCTGGCGGAGCTGTTCGCGCCCGACGACGTCAAGGCGCGGGTGCGGGAGCTGTTCGCGGCCGGGGAGATGTCCGGCGAGGCCGCGCAGCTGCTCACCGAGCGGTCCGGCGGCTCCGACCTCGGGGCGCTGGAGTCGACCGCGTCCCGGGACGGGGACGCCTGGCGGCTCAACGGGTTCAAGTGGTTCGCCTCCAACGCGAACGGCTCGGCGTTCGTGGTGCTGGCGAAGTCCGAGGGCGCCGCGGACGGGGTGCGGGGCATCGCGCCGTTCCTCGTCCTCAAGGAGCGGCGGGACGGGTCGCGCAACGGCGTCCGGATCCGCCGGCTCAAGGACAAGCTCGGCACCCGGTCGGTGGCGTCCGCGGAGATCGAGTTCACCGACGCGGAGGCGTTCCTGCTGGCGCCCCCGGCGAGCGCCGGGAAGGGCGGCGACGGCCGGGGCCTGGCGCGCATGATGGAGCTGACGAACGGCGCCCGGCTCGGCATCTCGATGATGGGCCTCGGGTGCGCGCGCAGGTCGCTGGTCGAGTCGCTCTGCTACGCGGGCGCGCGGGAGGCGTTCGGGGCCCCGCTCGCGGAGCAGCCGCTGATGCGGCGCAAGCTCGCCGAGCTGATCGTGGAGACCGAGGCCGTCCAGGCGCTCGTGTTCGACGGGTACCTCGGGCGCCCGCGGCTGCGCATCGGCGCGGCGCTGATCAAGCTGCGGGCGGCCCGGCTGGGCGTGACGGCCGCGAGCGACGCCATCGAGATCCACGGCGGGAACGGCTACATCGAGCAGTGGCCGGTCGCGCGAATCCTCCGGGACGCGCAGGTCAACCCCATCTGGGAGGGCGGCGACAACATCCTCTGCCTGGACGTCCGCCGCGCCATCGAGCGGCAGGACGCGCACGAGCCGTTCCTCGACCGGCTCACCGAGGCCGTCCGGCAGGCCCCGCCCGGGGACGACGCCACCGCCGACCTGGTCGCCGAGCGCATCGGGCACCTGCGCGAGGCCATCGCGAAGTGGCGGGGACTCGACCGGACCGTCGCCGAGGCCCGGCTGTACCCGCTGGCCCAGTACATGGCCGACGTGTACGCGGCGGCGCTGCTGCTGGAGCAGGCCGGGTGGGAGCGCGGCGACTCGGGCGGCGACCGCAAGGCGCTGGTAGCGCGCCTCTACGCCCGCAGCCGCCTGACCGACACCGGCCCGCTACGCGCCATAGACACCCCGGCGGAGGACCTGGAGCGCTTCAAGGACCTGAAGGACGGCGCGTTCATCACCACCTAGCGGTCTCGTTGACTTGCGGCGTGTTGTTGTTACGGAGCGCCCCATAACAACAACACGCCGCAAGTCAACGGGTCGGAGCGTCTTGCGGGGCGTTGACCGAACGAGATTCGGGACCGTAGGTTCCTGGATGATGTCCGTTGCCGCGCGACGATCGTGTGACGGAGGACCCCTGCAGTGACGCCGAACGCAACCGAGGCGGGCCTCGCCCTCGCCGACCCGAAGGCATACGCCGACGAAAGCCGCTTCCACGAGTCGCTCGCGCTGCTGCGCCGGGAATCGCCCGTGCACTACGTGGACGCGCCCGACTACAACCCCTTCTGGGCCGTCACGAAGCACGAGGACGTCCTGGAAGTCGAACGCAACCACGAGCTGTTCCTCAACGCGCCGCGGCCGCTGCTCGCGACGAAGGAGCTCGACCGGCTGAACCGGGAGCGGGCCGAGCAGGGCATCGCGCTGCGCACGCTCATCCACATGGACGACCCCGACCACCGCGTCATCCGGGCGATCGGCGCCGACTGGTTCCGGCCGCGCGCCATGCGGGCCATGGAGCCGCGCGTCAAGGAGCTGGCGAAGCGGTACGTCGACCGGATGGTCGACCTCGGCGGCGAGTGCGACTTCGCGCGGGAGGTCGCCGTCCACTTCCCGCTCTACGTGATCCTCTCGCTGCTCGGCCTGCCCGAGAGCGACTTCGACCGCATGCTGAAGCTCACCCAGGAGCTGTTCGGCGGGGACGACGAGGAGTACCAGCGCGGCGCGTCCGACGAGGAGAAGATCCAGGTCCTCCTCGACTTCTTCGCCTACTTCCAGGAGCTGACGGAGGCGCGCCGCAAGAACCCGACGGACGACCTCGCGTCCGCGATCGCGAACGCCCGCATCGACGGGGAGCCGCTGAACGACTTCGACACCGCGTCCTACTACGTCATCGTCGCGACCGCCGGGCACGACACGACCAGCGCGACGATCTCCGGCGGCCTGCAGGCCCTCATCGAGAACCCGGACCAGCTCGACCGGCTCCGCGAGAAGCCCGAGCTGATGCCGTTCGCCGTGGACGAGATGATCCGCTGGGTCACACCCGTCAAGGAGTTCATGCGGACCGCCGTCCGGGACTGCGAGCTGCGCGGCGTCAAGATCCGCGAGGGGGACGCGCTGCTGCTGTCGTACCCGTCCGCCAACCGCGACGAGGACGTGTTCGACGACCCGTTCCGCTTCGACGTGGGGCGCGACCCCAACAAGCACCTGGCGTTCGGCTTCGGCGTCCACTACTGCCTGGGCGCGGCGCTCGCCCGGATCGAGGTCCGCGCGTTCTTCGAGGAGCTGCTGCCGCGGCTCGGCTCGATCGAGCTCGCCGGGACGCCGGAGAGCACGGCCACCACGTTCGTCGGCGGTCTGAAGCGCCTGCCGATCCGCTACTCCCTGGATTGAGGAAACCTAGGTGCAGATCACTGCCGCGGTGCTGCGCGCCGCAGACGGGCCCTACACGATCGAGTCGCTCGACCTCGCCGACCCCGGGCCCGGGGAGATCCTGGTGCGCGTCGCCGGGGCGGGGATGTGCCACACCGACCTGCTCGGGCGGGTGCCGGGCGACCTGGTCGCCAAGCCGGTCGTGCTCGGCCACGAGGGCTCCGGCGTGGTGGAGGCGGTCGGCCCCGGCGTCACCGGCGTCACCGAGGGCGACCACGTGGTCATGTCGTTCGACTCGTGCGGGGCGTGCGACAACTGCCGCGCCGGGGTGCCGGGCGCCTGCCCGCAGATGATGGCGCTCAACATGCTCGCCGTGCCGCTGGACGGGACGCCGCGCGCGACGACCGCGGGCGGGGAGGCCGTGCACACCCGCTGGTTCGGGCAGTCGTCGTTCGCGAGCCACGCGCTCGGCACCGTGCACAACGTCGTCCCGGTGAGCCGGGACGTCCCGCTCGAGCAGCTCGGGCCGCTCGGCTGCGGCGTCCAGACCGGCGCGGCGTCGGTGCTGGTCTCGCTCGGCGTCCGCGCCGGCGACAGCATCGCGATCTTCGGGGCGGGCGCGGTCGGCCTGGCCGCCGTGATGGCCGCCCGCGTCGCCGGGGCCACGACGATCGTCGCGGTGGACCTGCACGAGTCGCGGCTCGACCTCGCCCGCGAGCTCGGCGCCACCCACGTGCTGAACGGCGCCGACCAGGACATCGCCGGGCAGATCCGGGCGATCTCCGGCGGCGAGGGCGTCCAGTACTCGTTCGACAGCACCGCGGTCCCCGAGGTCGTCGCCACGGCCGTCGCCTCGCTGCGCACCACCGGGGTGTGCGGCCTCGTCGGCGTCGGCGCGGCCGAGTACACGCTGGACGCGAACCTCCTGCTCATGGGCCGGACGGTGAAGGGCATCATCGAGGGCGACGCCGTCCCGCAGACCTTCATCCCGAAGATGATCGAGCTGTGGCGGCAGGGCCGGTTCCCGTTCGAGCGGCTCATCACGAGCTACCCGCTCGACCAGATCAACCAGGCGGAGGCGGACGCCCAGTCCGGCAAGGTCGTGAAGCCGGTGCTCGTCCCCTAGAAGGCTCGTAGACGCACCCAGACGCCGCGCTAGACGACGCGGTGGAGGATGCCGTCGCCGCGCATGAGGCGGCGGCAGTTCTCCGCCGCGACCGCGAAGTACCGGTTCCACGTCTCGCCGGTCAGCCACGCCACGTGCGGCATCACGACGACGTTGTCCATGGCGAGCAGCGGGTTGCCCGCGTCCACGGGCTCCCGCTCGAAGACGTCCAGCCCGGCGCCGCCCAGGTGCCCCGACTTCAACGCGTCGATCAGGGCCGCCTCGTCGACGACCGCGCCGCGCGCCGTGTTCACCACGATCGCGCCCTCCGGCAGCATCGCGAGGCGCTCCGCGTCCAGCATGTGCCGGGTCTCCTCGGTCAGCGGGACGTGCACCGACACGATGTCGCTCTCCCGCAGCAGCTCGTCCAGGCTCCGCCACGCGGGGTCGGCCCGCGGAGTCCGGGACGTGTACCGGACGGTCGCGCCGACCGCCTCCAGCATCCCCCGCAGCAGGCCCGCGATCTCGCCGCCGCCGAGCAGCCCGACCGTCCGGCCCGCCAGCTCACCGCCCACGAGCGCGCGGTCGGCGGGCCAGCCCCGGCCCGCCCGCGTCCGCGCGTCGAACGTGACGACCCTCCGCAGCGCGCCCAGCATCAGCAGCAGGCTCGTCTCCGCCACCGCCTGCGCGTTCTGGCCGGGCATGTTCGCCACCGCGATCCCCCGCTCCCCGGCGGCCGCCAGATCGATCGTGTTCACGCCCGTGCCGAGCTTCTGCACCAGCCGCAGCTTCGGCGCCCGGTCCATGTCGGCGGCCGTGAGCGGACGCAGCACGTGCCAGAGGACCTCGGTGTCCGGCAGCAGCTCCGCGAACCGCTCGTCGTCCTGCTCCGAGCAGCTCACGATGTCCAGGCCGGGCTCGGTGTGGTCCATGTCGTAGTGCAGCAGAACCCGCATGCCGCCCCCTTCCGTCCCCTGGATTATGGTGCCGGTCATGAGCCGGTGGCCGGAACACCCGATCGTGCAGGCGCCGATGGCGGGCGGCCCCTCGACACCGGAACTGGCCGCCGCCGTGTCGGACGCGGGCGGCCTCGGCTTCCTCGCCGCCGGCTACAAGACCCCCGAGGCCATGCGCGCCGACATCACCGCCACGCGGCGGCTCACCTCCCGCCCGTTCGGGATGAACGTCTTCATGCCCTCCCTGGAGGAGCCCGACCCGTCCGCCGTCGCCGCCTACCGCGACCGGCTCGCCCCCGAGGCCGCGCGCCTCGGGGTGGCACCGGGCACCCCGGCCGACCGCGACGACGCCTACGACGCCAAGATCGCCGACCTCCTGGCCGACCCGCCGCCCTTCGTCGGCTTCACGTTCGGCTGCCCTGCCCCGGACGTCATCCGCGCATTCCAGGAACGCGGCACCGCGGTCGTCGTCACCGTCACCACCGCCGCCGAGGCCCGCCTTGCGTCCGCCGCCGACGCCCTCTGCCTTCAGGGCTCCGAGGCCGGGGGCCATCGCGGCTCGTTCACCAACACGTCCGACGATCCCGTGCCGCTGCGCGCGCTGCTCCGCGAGGTGAGCGCCTTCACCAGGCAGCCCCTCATCGCCGCCGGTGGTCTGGCGACCGCCTCCCACGTGGCCGAGGTCCTGGCCCTGGGCGCGGTCGCGGCGCAGATCGGGACGGCGTTCGTCCGCTGCCCGGAGAGCGGCGCGAACCCCGTCCACAAGGCCGCGTTGGCCGACCCCCGGTTCACCTCGACCGCACTGACCCGCGCGTTCAGCGGCCGTCCGGCCCGCGGCCTGGTCAACCGTTTCCTCACCGAACATTCGGCCCACGCCCCCGCCGCCTACCCCGACGTCCACTACGTGACCTCACCCCTACGCAGGGCAGCCGCAGCCCAAGGCGATCCGGAGGGCCTCAATCTCTGGGCTGGCGAGTCCTACCGCCAAGCCACCGAAACCCCAGCCGCCGTCCTGGTTGCCCGGCTCACCCCGTGACCTGGCGTTGGGTGTTCCAGCGGTCGGGGTTGTCCTCCAGGGCCTCGCGGTCCCACTTGGCGTGGATCGCGGCTGCCTCGTAGGTCGTCTGTAGGAAGTTCATCAGGGCGGTGTCGGGGTCCGCGGTGTCTGCCACGGCCTCGTAGGGGAGGAGGAACTGGCCGTTCTCCTGGCTGTAGTAGGCGCCGTCCGGGAGGACCGGGTGGTCGGCGAAGCCGGGGGGCTCGGGGTAGGCGTAGGCGTAGAAGGCGCCCTCCTCGCCTCCGCCCGGCCAGAAGCCGCAACTGGACAGCTCGTGCGAGTAGCCCTCGACCATCACCCAGTCGCCGCAGTTGGGGGCGCCGCCGGGGTGGGCGGGGGCGGGACGTCCGGAGAAGCGCGTGCAGGCCAGGTCCAGGGCGCCCCAGAACAGGTGCACCGGGCTGACCTTGCCCACGAAGTGGGAGCGGAACTCGCCCATGACGCGGTTCGCCTGGAGGAGCTGCCGCCAGAAAAGGTGCGCGGCCTCGGCGTCATAGGAGGCGTGGGTGTGGTCCTCGGCGAACGGAATGGACGGCTCAACCTCGTTGGGACGGGTCTGGAACCGTGGCCTGATGCCGAGGCCGCCCAAGGCGTCCATGGTCTGGGCGTAGAAGTCGGCCACCGAGATCGGTTCGAGCTTCACCTCCCGGGACGGGCCGTCGCTGCTGCGGATGCGCAGGACGTGGTCGACGAAGTCGAACTCGATGTCGTAGGCCCCGGACCCGTGCGGGATCGCGGACGTGGTGAACCCGCGCGGGCTGATGTACAGGGTGACCTGCCACCAGTGGTTGAGCAGGGGCGTGTGCGCCAGCCGGATCTTGCCGATGATCTGCGTCCACATGTGCAGGGTGTCGCGGGTGTCGGTCCAGTCGGCGACGCGCAGCCGCGGCCACGCTTTCTGCTCGGTCATCCCGCAACCTCTCAATCGACATTTCCGGCTGTCCGGATCCTGCCCAGGCCGCGACGCCCGGAATCACGCGGGCGAGCGGGTTGACCTTGACGCCGGGGTCAAGGGTTACCGTCGTATCGGCCACGGATCGGCGGCCACGGATCAGCGCCACGGATGAGGGAGGCCCGATGCGGATCGGGGAGCTGGCGGCGCGGGCGGGGGTGAGCACCCGGACGCTGCGGTACTACGAGCAGCAGGGGCTGCTGCCGGCGCGCCGCGCGGCCAACGGCTACCGGCAGTACGCGGAGTCCGACCTGCGGCTCGTCCTGGAGATCCGCTCGCTGGCGGCGGCGGGGTTCACGCTGGACGACGCGCGCCCGTTCGTGGACTGCCTGCGGGCCGGCCACCCGGACGGCGCCGCGTGCCCCGAGTCGGTCGCCGTGTACCGGCGCAAGCTCGCCGAGATCGACGCCGAGATCCGCACCCTGATCCGCCGCCGCGCGGACGTGGCCGGCCAGCTGGCGCGCGCGACCGAGCCGGGCGCCTGCCCGGGCTGCGCGCCGACCTCGGAGGGGACGAATGATCACACTGACGGCGGACAACTTCGACGAGCAGGTGCTGCGGGCGGGGAAGCCCGTCCTGGTCGAGTTCTGGGCGGACTGGTGTCCGCCGTGCCGGATGATCGCGCCGATCCTTGAGCAGATCGAGGCGGAGCACGGCGACCGCCTCGCCGTCGCGAAGCTCAACGGCGACGACCACCCGGAGGTCGTGGCGCGGTACGGCGTCATGGGCTTCCCGACGATGAACCTGTACCGGGACGGCGAGGTCGTCCGGCAGATCGTGGGCGCGCGGTCGAAGCGCGCCCTGCTCGCGGACCTCGACGGGCAGTTCTGACCTCCCCGGTCGCGGCCGCCTAAGATCAAAGTCGACGATCTGGGTCGGGAGGCCGTGGTGCGGACGTTGCTGAACATCCTGTGGCTGGTGCTGGCGGGCTTCTGGCTGGCGCTGAGCTACGTGCTGGCCGGGATCATCTGCTGCATCCTCATCATCACGATCCCGTTCGGCATCGCGTCGTTCCGCATCGCGGGGTTCGCGCTGTGGCCGTTCGGGCGGACCACGGTCCCGCGGCGGGACGCGGGCGCGGGCTCGCTGCTGGGGAACGTCATCTGGATCATCGTCGCGGGCTGGTGGCTCGCCCTCGGGCACCTCTTCACCGGCGCCCTGCTCTGCATCACGATCATCGGCATCCCGTTCGGGATCGCCAACTTCAAGCTGATCCCGGTCTCGCTGGCGCCGCTCGGCCGCGAGATCGTGGCGAACGGCGGCCGCGCCTCCTTCTGAGCGGCCGGCTGAGCAGGGCTCAGGACGTCCAGGTGCGGCCGGTGAGGCGTTCGTAGACCTCGATGTAGCGGGCCCGGGTGGCGTCCACGACGTCCTGCGGGACGGCGGGGCCGGGCGGGGTGCGGTCCCAGTCGAGGGTGCTGCTCCAGTCGCGGACGAACTGCTTGTCCAGCGCGTGCTGCGGGCGGCCCGGCTCCCACTGGCCGGCGGGCCAGAAGCGGGAGGAGTCGGATGTCAGGACCTCGTCGCCGAGGGTCAGGGTGCCGTCGGCGGCGCGCCCGAACTCCAGCTTCGTGTCGGCGATGATGATGCCCCGCTCGGCGGCGATGGCCGCGCCCCGCTTGTAGATCTCCAGGGTGACGTCCTTGAGCCGGGCGGCGGTGTCGTCGCCGATCTCGCGCACGACGTCGTCGTAGGTGATGAACTCGTCGTGGCCCTCGGTCGCCTTCGTGGTCGGGGTGAAGATCGGCTCGGGCAGCCGGGACGCCTCGACCAGCCCGTCCGGCAGCGGGATCCCGGAGACGGTGCCGTTCTTCTCGTACTCCTTGAGCCCGAGGCCGGCTAGGTAGCCGCGGGCGATCCACTCGACGGGGAGCATGGTGAGGCGGCGGCAGCGGACGGCCCGCCCCGCGAACTCCTCCGGCACGTCCGTGGCCGACAGGACGTGGTTGGGGATGATGTCGGCGAGCTGCTCGAACCACCACAGCGACAGCTGCGTGAGGATCTTCCCCTTGTCGGGGATGAGCGTCGGCAGGACGACGTCGTACACGCTGACCCGGTCGGACGCGACGAGGATCAGGTCGTCCCCGTCCGCATAGACGTCCCTGACCTTGCCGGAGTGGACGAGTTCCATTGCGCTCCCTCTGCTCGCTGTCCCGTGCGGGTCCTGCCCGCAGGAGTTTGTCACAAGCCCCCTCACCACCTGCGGCCGAGCGGTTCGGTGCGGGCGAACGGCGCCTGAATGAACGGGACGCGGGTGAATGGGGGCGCGGGCGTCGGGTAGGGCGATCCGGGAAGCCGACAGGGAGTTACCGATGAACGATCGCATTCCGGCGGAGGCGGAGCTGGCCTGGGAGGACTTCCACCGGCTCGTCAACATGACCTCCGATGAGCTGCGCATCTGGCTGCTCACCGATGCCTCGGGGGAGGAGGCCTTCTCGCCGGGCCCGAGCCCGGGGGTCTCCGAACTCGGCGCCCGCGTGGTGGACGTGCTGCGCAAGCGGAAGGTCGACCTGACCGACGGCGACGCCGAGGTGATGCAGGAGGTCGTGGACTTCGTGGAGGACCGGCTGGAGAACCGTCCGCCGGACGCGGAACGGGACGAGGCGTGGCGCCACGCGCTCATGACCGTGGGGCACGACCCGCTGCGTCCCGATCCGTCGAGCGCCTAGGAGGCGAGAGCATGCCGAACCCGCAGCAGCCCGAGATGCGGCGGTCCGAGACGACCCAGGTGACGAACGAGCCGGCGCCGGAGGCGACGGATCCGAAGTCGACGCGGTCGAAGGGCCACGCGCACGGCACCGACAAGGGGGACAAGGGCGGCGGCGAGGGCGGGGGAACCCCGCCCGACCAGCAGTCGCCGTACCCCTCCTGACGAGGAACGCGGAAGGGCCGCCCCCGAACGAGGGGGCGGCCCTTCCGCGTCCGGGGCCCTCAGGGAACCTCGGTCTGGGGGCTGTAGCCCTCTTCCTCGCCGCCGGGGGTCTCGGCCTCGGCGATCGGCGGGTCCGTGGGGCCGGGCGTGTGCTCGTCCGCGAAGTCGTGGTCGGTCTCCTGGGGAGCGCCCTCCTCCGCGCGGCGGTCGGCGAGCGGCTTGTCCTCGTCGCGTTTGCGTTCGCTCATCACCCCTCCTTCGGTCTCCGGGGCGCATACCCAGAGGGAGGGCTTCAACCTCGCTCAGGCGCGGAGGAACGCGATGAGGCGCGGGACGTCCTCGGAATCCAGCACGATGCCGAACCGGCTCGCCAGCACCTCGGGCAGTTCCCCGGGGGCGAGCGCGCGGGTCTCCACGGTGCCGTCCGGGCGGGTGGTGGTCAGTGTCGTCCCGTCGAGCACGTAGTGGACGTCGGGGAGGAACCGCTGCGTGAACGGCCGCATCGTGAACGGTGAGCGCGGGTTGGTCGAGACGTAGTGGTTGAGGACGTCGAAGTCGATGCGGAAGGTCTCGTTCAGGGCGAACGTCTGGCGCCGGGTCCAGCCCTTCGGGAGACGCTGGTACAGCGCCCACTCCGCTCCCCCTTCAGCCCAGGGGGTGGGGGTGGCCTTCTCCTTGGCGAGCCGGAATCCCCAGCCGTCCTGCTCGGCCTCCTCGCCGTCCCGGAACCGCAGCGGCTCCAGCGGCCCGCCCCCGAAACCGACGTCGCACAGCCAGCCCGGCTCGTCCGGCGGCAGGTCCGGCGGGCGGACGTGGAGCAGCACGTGCGAGCACGGGCGCAGGACCTGCCCGCCCATCATCACCCGTGAGGCCAGCGCGGTGATCTCGTAGCCGAGCCGCTCCAGGACGGCCGCGAACAGCCGGTTGTGCTCGAAGCAGTAGCCGCCGCGCGGGGCGTCGACGAGCTTCGCCTGGACGGCGTCCAGCGACAGCCCGATCGGCCGGCCGAGCATGATCTCAAGGTTCTCGAACGGGATGGACATGACGTGGGCGCGGTGCAGGGCGCGCAGCGTCCCGGCCGTCGGGGCCAGGTCGCAGTCGTGGCCGATCCGCTTCAGATAGGCGGGCAGGTCGACAAGGTCGCCCTGCCACCCGTATCCGAGATCCTCGGTCATCGGCTACCTACAGCGTGGAGACCCCGTCCTTCAGGGCGGGGAGGGAACGCGGAACGGTGCGGCACGGTGACTCTCCGGGCTTTGTCGGTGGCGGTCGGTATGTTGCGGGCGTGTCCCGGTACCGGCTGTGTCCGACCCCCGTCCAGGAGGCGGGGTTGTTGGAGCACTGCGGACATGCCCGGTTCGTGTGGAATCTGGCGGTGGAGCAGCACGGCTGGTGGACGCCGGGCCGGGGCCCCGCGCCGGGGTATGTCGCGCAGGCCCGCCAGTTGACCGAGGCCCGCGCCGCCAGCCCGTGGCTGGCGGCCGGTTCGCAGACGGTCCAGCAGCAGGCCCTGCGCGATTTCGCGCAGGCCATGGCGAACTTCTTCGCGGGGACGCACCGGCGGCCGACATGGCGCAAAGCCGGACGGCACGAGGGATTCCGGATCGTCGGTCGGCGCGGCAGGCAATGGGATGTGCGGCGCGTGTCCCGCAAGGTCGGTGAGGTGCGGGTCCCGAAGGTGGGGTGGGTGCGGTTCCGCTGGTCGCGGCCCGTCCCAGACGCAGTGAAGTCGTTCCGGGTCACCCGTGACCGCGCCGGACGCTGGCACGTCGCGTTCGCCGCGATCCCCGGCCCGACCCCCGCGCCCGGCAACGGGGAGGCGGTGGGTGTGGACCGGGGCGTGGCGGTGTCGGCGGCGCTGTCGACCGGGGAACTCCTCCACGCCCCCGGCCTCACGCAGGCCGAGGCCGCGCGGCTCCGGCGGCTGCACCGCAAGCTCGTCCGCGCGGAGAAGGGTTCGAGCCGCCGCGCCCGGATCAAGGCCGCCGTCGCCCGGCTGAAGGCACGGGAGGCCGACCGGCGCCGCGACTGGGTGGAGAAGACCACCACGACCCTGGCACGCGACTTCGACGTCATCGCCGTGGAGGACTTGAACGTGCGGGGCATGACCCGCTCGGCCAAAGGCACCGTCGAGGCACCGGGCGTGAACGTGCGGCAGAAGGCCGGGCTGAACCGGGGCATCCTCACCAACGGGTGGGGGCAGCTCGTGGCCCGGCTGGAGCACAAAGCGCCCGGCCGCGTCGTCAAGATCGATCCGCGTTACACCTCGCAGACCTGCCATGCCTGCGGGCACCGCGCACCGGAGAACCGCAAGAG
>NZ_BMRO01000017.1:0-66106 GCF_014648675.1 Actinomadura livida | reverse complement strand
CCGCGAACCTCAACTCGTCCTCCTCGCGTAGGTCGAAGGGTTGGAATCCCCCGCCTTCAGGCGGGGGAGGACGTCAAGTCTTCCTCTCGCTCGGGGGTGGTGGTCCGCCCCTCGCGGGGGACAACACCGGAATCCGCCTGCATCCTCCCTGGTGGCCGCCGCGCGGGCGTCACCGGCCCCCGCGGGCGATCCGGGCGAGGGCGCGGTCGACGTCGCGGCGCTCGGCGGCGGGCAGCGGGCCGCCGGCCGGCGCGCGGAGCTCCGCGGCCTCCGCGAGGAGGGCCTCGGCCTCCGCCAGCGACTCGGCGGCCGCGGCGGGATCTCCGGCGGTCGCCGCCTGCTCGCCCGCTAGGGCACGCGCCCCGGCAAGCCCTTCCAGTGCGAGCGCGATGGCACGCGGGTCGCCGACGGCGCGGGCGCCGGCGAGGCCCTCGGTGTGGAGGGCCAGCGCGGCGGCGGCGTCGCCGCGCTCCTCGGCGATGTAGCCGAGCTGGGCGTGCAGGAACGCGATCCCGGCCGTCCCGCCGATGCCCTGCAGCCAGCCGAGCCAGGCGCGCAGGTGGGCCTCGGCGGTGTCGAGGTCGCCGCGCGCCCTGGCGACGAGGCCGAGGCCGATCCCGGCGAACTCCTCCGCGGACCGCGCGGCATGCCGGACGGCCAGCTCGCGGGCCCGTTCGTGCAGGTCGCGGGCTGTGTCGAGGTCGCCCTTGAGCAGCGCGACGCGGCCGAGGCCGGAGAGCCGGAACGACGCCTCGGGCCACATCCCCAGCTCCTCGGCGACGCGCAGCGCGTCGCGGAGGATCGCCGCGGCCCCGTCGTGGTCGCCGGTGATCTCGGCGTGCCGGGCGAGGGCGTCGGCGGCCTCCAGGCGGCCCCACGGGTCGCCGAGCCCGTCGAAGATCGCGAGGCTCTCCCCGGCGTCCCGCGCCATCGCCGCGAGGTCGCCGCGGCCCATCGCGAACTTGGCGCGGGTGGCGAGCGCGGCGGCGGTGAACCAGCGGTCGCCGCGCGCGCGGAACACCTTGAGCGCGTGGTCGGTGCGGGTCTCGTTCGCGGCGAGGTCGCCGTACGCCCAGTGGACGTGGCTGAGGAGCCATTCCGCCTTTGCCCGGGTGAAGTCGGCCTGGGCGAACGAGTCGCCGTAGTGCTTCAGCGCGTCCCGGCGCAGCTCCTCCGAGTCGGTGTCGGCACCGGCCAGCATGGTGAAGCCCGCCAGCCAGGCGCCGGCTTCGACGCGGGCGGGCGACGCCGCGGCGTCCGGTGCCGCCAGCGCGGTCGTGAAGGCGCGCCGGGCCTCGTCGAACCGCCCGCGCAGGTACCAGTACCAGCCCAGGGCGTTCACCAGCCGGACGGCGCCGCCCCGGTCGAGGGCGGCCGCGAGGTCGGCGGCCTCCTGGTCGAGGCGTTCCAGCCACTGCCGCTGCTCCGGGCCGCGCAGCCGCTCCGCCGCCCGCTCGGCCAGGTCCGTGTAGTAGCGGGCGTGGCGGCGGCGGACCTCGTCTTCCTCCCCGGCCTCCCGGAGCCGCTCCAGGCCGTACGCGGCGATCGACTCCAGCAGCCGGTAGCGGCCGTCCCCGGTCCGGATGACGAGGGAGCGGTCGACCAGCCGCGCGAGCACGTCGACGCCCGCGCCGCAGACCTCCTCGGCGGCGTCGAGGGTGCAGCCGCCCGCGTGGACGGCGAGGCGGCGCAGCGCCACCCGCTCCGGCCCGGTCAGCAGCTCCCAGCTCCAGTCGATCATCGCGCGCAGCGTCCGCTGCCGGGCCGGGCCGCCGCGGCGGCCGCCGGCGAGGACGCGGAACCGGTCGTCCAGCCGGGCCGCCAGCTCCGCCACCCCGAGCGCGCGGACGCGGGTCGCCGCCAGCTCCAGCGCGAGCGGGACGCCGTCCAGCCGCCGGCAGATCGAGGCGACCCAGGGGGCGCTGCCCTCGTCAAGCGCGAACCCGGGCGCGGCCGCCGCCGCCCGCGCGGTGAACAGCCGGACCGCGCCGGACCGCCGCAGCGCCTCCGGCGCGGACTCCCGGCCCGGCAGGCCCAGCGGCGGGACGATCAGCAGCCGTTCGGCGGGCACGCCCAGCGGCTCCCGCGAGGTCGCGAGGATCCGCAGGCCGGGCACCTGGCCGAGCAGCCGCCCGGCCAGTTCGGCGGCGGGCTCGGCGACGTGCTCGCAGTTGTCCAGGACGAGCAGCGCCCGCCGCCCGCGCAGCGCGGCCCCGAGCCGCTCCACCGGTCCCGCCGCGGGCTCGTCGCGCAGGCCGATGACGCGCGCGACGTGCTCGGCCAGCTCGTCCGCCGTCGCGGGACGCCCCGCGGCGAGCTCGACCAGCCACACGCCGCCGGGATGGTCGGCGGCCGAGCGGGCGGCGGTCTCCAGCGCCAGCCTGGTCTTGCCGACGCCCCCGGTCCCGGTGAGCGTCACCAGGCGGTGCGCGGCCAGCAGCGCGCGGGCCTGGTCGATCTCGCGGTCCCGCCCGATCAGCTCGTCCAGCGGTACGGGCGGGCGCGGAGCCGTGCGCCCCGCCTCCGGCGGGTCTGCGTCGAGCGACGGGTCCTGTTCGAGCATGGCGCGGTAGAGCTCGGTCAGCTCCGGGCTCGGGTCGACGCCCAGCTCGTCGGCGAGCCGTTCCCGCAGGTCGTGGTAGCCGGTGAGGGCCTCGTTCTGGCGTCCGGCGCGGTAGAGGGCGCGCAGGTGCGCGGCGCGGAGCCGCTCCCGCAGCGGGTGCCGCGCCACCGGTTCGGCCAGCTCGGCGGCGAGGGCCGCGTGCTCGCCGAGGCCGAGGCGCGCCTCCGCGTGCTCCTCCAGGGCGGTGAGGCGGTTCTCCTCAAGGGTCGTGATCGCGGCGCGGGCGAACTCGGCGTCGGCGAAGTCGGCATGGGCGGGCCCGCGCCAGAGGGCGAGCGCGTCCCCGAGGAGCCGTGCCCTGGCGACGGGGTCGGCGGCGTCCCGGGCCTGGCGGAGAAGTGCCGCGAAGCGTCCGGCGTCCACGGTCTCCGGGGCGATGTCGAGCATGTAGCCGGGCGGCCGGGACACGATCAGGCTCCGGCCGCCGGGTTCCGCCGCGTCCAGGACGCCGCGGAGCTGGGAGACGCGGGCTTGGAGCGTTCCCTTCGGGTTCCGCGGCGGGCGGCCGCCCCAGAGGGCGTCGGCGAGCCGGTCGGCGGAGACGGGACGGCCGGGGGCGGTCAGCAGCACCGCCAGCAACGTCCGGACCTTCGCCTCGGGGACGTGCACGGGCGTTCCGGCGTCCGTCCACACCGCGAGCGGCCCCAACACCCCGAAGCGCACCCCGCCAGCGTAACCGCCGCTACGGACGGACCCGCAGCCGTTCCGTAGCGGGCCGGACGAGGGTGGAGGAAACCGATGAAGGAGAACCTCATGAAGACTTCGGTGACGGTCATCGGCCTCGGGCCCATGGGCGCGACGATGGCCAGGACCTTCCTCGCCGCCGGCCACTCCACGACGGTGTGGAACCGCACGGCGGCCAAGGCGGCTCCGCTGGTCCAGGACGGGGCGACTCTCGCTCCCACGGCCGCCGACGCGGTCGCCGCGTCCGAACTGGTCGTCGTCAGCCAGACCGACTACCGGGCCATGTACGACTCGCTCGGCGGCGCGGACCTGAAGGGCCGCGTCATCGTCAACCTCAGCTCCGGCAGCCCCGACGAACTGCGCCGCGCGGGGGAATGGGCGTCCGAGCAAGGCGGCGACATGGTGACCGGGGGCGTGATGGTCCCGCCGCCGGGCATCGGGCAGCCGGGAGCGTACGTCTTCTACAGCGGCCCCGAAGCGGTCATCGAGCGGCACAGGAAGACCCTGGAGGTGCTGGGGGACGTCACGTTCGTCGGCACCGACCGGGGCCTGTCGATGCTGTACTACCAGGCGCAGCTCTACCTGTTCTGGTCGACGCTGACCGCCTACATGCACGCCATCGCGCTGCTGGGCTCGGCGGGCGTCTCCGCCCGGCAGTTCTTCCCGTTCGCCGCCACGACCGTGCGCGAGCTCGCCGAGGACGGCCCCATGGGCTTCCTGAAGGAGATGGCCGAGGCGATCGACGCGGACGTCCACCCGGGCGACGACCACAGCCTCCGCATGCAGGCGGTCGGCGCCGACCACATCGTGGCGGCCGCCCGCGAGGCGGGGATCGACACCGCGGGGCCGCAGGCGCTCAGGGACCTGTTCTGGCGGGCCGTCGACGCCGGTCACGGCGCCGAGGACCTGAGCAGCGTCATCGGGGTGATCCGCGCTCCCGCGCCCTGACGCGGTGGCGGCACGGCCCCGGTGTCAAGGCCCGGTCTCACGGGGTCGTGCTCCAGGCCGCCAGCGGGAGGCGCAGGACGAACCGGGCGCCGCGCGGGCTGTCGGCGATGCGGAGGGAACCGCCGTAGATCTCGGCGACCTCCCGGGCGATGGACAGGCCGAGCCCGGTGCCCTGCGGGTCGCGGGCCCGGGACTCCGGGAGGCGGGAGAACCGCTCGAAGACCCGTTCCCGGAGCTCCTCCGGGATGCCGGAACCGTCGTCCAGCACTTCGACGACGGCGTCGGCGCCGTCGCGCGCGACGGTCACCTCGACGCGCGACTCCGCGTGCCGCTCGGCGTTGTTGAGCAGGTTGTTCAACACCCGCGCCAGCCGCACCGGGTTCGCCCGAACGGTCACCCCGGGCTCCAGCCGTGTCTCGAACCGCACGCCGGGGGCGCGCCGCTCGACCTCCCGGCGGGCGAGACCCGCGAGGTCGACGGTCTCCACCGCGGCCGGGGCGCGCGAGTCGAGCCGGGACAGCTCCAGCAGGTCCATGACGATGTCGTTCAGCCGCCGGGTGTCGCGCAGTGCCGCGCCGACCATCGGCTTCCAGTCGGCGTCGGGCGGCTCGTCCAGCGCGAACTCCAGCTGCATCTGGAGCCCGGCGATCGGGTTGCGCAGGTCGTGGGAGGCGTCGAAGACGAACCGGCGCTCGCGCACTCTCGCGTCCTCCAGCTGGTCGAGCGTGGCGTTGACGGTCTCGGCGAGGGAGCGGATCGCGCCGCCGCTCTCCGGGACGGGCACCCGGTGGCCGAGGCCGTGCGTGGAGAAGTCCGCCAGCTGCGAGCGGATCTGGTCGACCGGGACGAAGACGCGCCCGATCGTGTGCCACGTCCACCAGGTGATCAGGATGAGGAGCGCCATCGTGACCAGGACGATGGAGGCCAGGAGCGTCCACATGGTCACCGCGCCCGGCAGCGGCGTCGCCGCGAGGACCATCACTCCCTCGCCCCACGGCGAGTTCCGCGCCCGCAGGCCGAAGACCCACGCGCACTCGTCCAGGAAAGCCGGGCAGTAGCGCTGGTCGAGCAGAAGCTTGTCCCTGGTCTCCTCCGGCCCGGCCAGCGCCGGACGCCCCTGGAGCCGTGGTCCGGACGCCACGACATGGCCCTCCCAGTCCACGACCTGGATCACCGTGTCGCCCTTCCCGCGGGAGAGGAGAGGGTCGCGGCCTTGCGTGACGAGGTTGTACACGATCCGTTCGACGGCCTGTTCCGAATGCTGCCGGGCCCGGTTCTCCGTCCAGTCACGCGCGAGCAGCAGGAGCAGGGAGACCAGCAGGAAGAGGATCAGCGCCGCCGCCACCGTGGTGATGAAGGTCGCGCGTCCCCGCATCGTGGCCGCCGGGCGCGTCTCGCCACGGCGGGCGCCTTCCCGCGACTTCGTCGTCACAGCCGAGCCCCCGAATCCCGGACGGTCCACCACTCTGGGCGACCATCTCACCACTCAGAGTAGGTGATATGTCACCGGCGGTGTCCGCCTGGCCCGGGGGTGCCGTGCCGGCGCATGGCGTGGCACGGTTCGGCTCGCGGGACCTGCGGGATGTTGCGTTTCGTGTGGGGCGGACGGTGCGATCTGGGGAAACGTTCGCCCGATCATGAACGGTAGCCGGGTCCCGGGCCGTACAGCGGGGGTGACGGGCGACTTTCCCGACGCGAAGGGAGCCGTCTCGGTGGGCGTCGAGGATGCGTTGCGAGCTGCCGGTCGGGCCGGCGTCGGAGAGGCGGGCCTCGCGGCCGGCGGCTTCCGGCGACGGGGAGGCGGGTCTGTGGGCGAGGCTCGGGACGAGGTGGTCCTCGGCGAGGTGACGTTACCCGGCGTGCGGCGGTCCGTCGGATGCGCGCGGAGCTTCGTCCGCGAGGCGGTGACGGCTCATTCCCGCCTGGCCGGGCGGGCCCCGGACGAGGAGGTGCTGGACGACCTGGTCACGGTGGCGAGCGAGACGGTCTCGAACGCGGTCACGCACACGGCGTCCGGGGTGGAGGGCGGGGAGGTGACGGTCGTCGTGTCGGCCGGGGACGGCCTGTACCGGCTGGAGGTCGCCGATGACGGGGCGGCGGGCGCGCGGCCGCACGTCAAGGCGGAGGTGGGCGCGGAGTCGGGGCGGGGGATGCGGATCGTCGAGGCGCTGGCGTCCCGCTGGGGGTTCCGGGCGGACGGCCACCGGACGGTGGTGTGGGCGGAGTTCCCGGTCCCGGCCGCTCGGGGCCGGGACCGGGAGCCGTTCAGCGGCCGCGGTTGAGCTGCCGGGTCGGCAGCTGCCGGGCGTTGCGGCGGTTGTTGTTCGCGAATTTCACCGACGTGAAGTCGGCGTTCTTCCGCTTGCCCTTCTTCTTGGTCTTGGCGAAGGGCGCGGGTACGGGATTGTTGTGAATGGCACGCATGAAGAGAACACCTCCGGGCATGTTCGAATTCGGCCGCGAAAGGGCCGATGAAAAAGGCTTTACAGCATGACGGCGCAGGCCACGGCCGATGTGGAACGGATGTGGCGGGGACGCCGGATGACAGCGGTCATACCGCTGGGTGAGATGGGAGCGGGCCCGTGTCCAGAGTGGGCGGGCGGCTCGACCGGAGAGGTATCAAAGCTCCATGGGTAAGATTTAGCCATAGGGGGCCGATTGGTGTCAACCCATTAATTGCCGCGAGTTGAGAATCGCTCTGCGGGCGTTCGCGCCCGCGTGGGGAGCGGGCGCGGGTCGGGTGTCGCGCGCCCGGTCACACACGGTCAGGTCCTCGGTACGCATGGTGCGATCCGGTCGGCGGGTCTTGCCGGCGAACCGGAGCCAGCACACCGAACATTCCGCCAAAGCAGTGATGATCTTCGCTTATAGGCATAATCACGCGAATGGCGATATCGCTCCCGGTGCGGTTCCGCAGCGACGGGACGCGGGTGGCAGTGGAGACCGACCCGCTGCACGCCCCCCTGCGCGACTTCCTCCTCAACGACCTGGGCGAGGACATCTCCGCGATCGTCCGTGTTCAGGGACGGCTGAGCGGTGACGGGTACGAGCCCTGGCAGGAGCTCTACCGCTACCACCGCCTCGATTTCGACGGAACGATCGTCCACGTGCGCGACGTCGCCGGATGGGCGTCGTGCGACCTCGACCCGGCGGTGCTGCGCAGGTGCCTGGACGAGTACCTCCAGCAGGTGGGGGCGCTGCAGAGCCGCCGCAGCCTCCAGCCCACGCCGAGCAGTGCATCCTCGGGCGAGCCTGTGGCCACGTCCCTCGCGCTGGGGTCCGTCTCACACCGGACGCAGGGCTGGGGTCTCATCCGGACGCCGCGCGCCGTTCTGGAGGACATGGCGGGGCTCACCCCCCACCCGGACGCATGCCTACCGCATGGCGTCCTGAGCACCGGTTCGGGCGCGTGCTGGGCGGACCTGGCCGTCCTGGACGGGACGCACACGCGGCTGCGCAGCGGCACCAAGACGTTCATGCCCCGTGGCATCGACCCAGAGCGACTCATGAACGAACTGGGCAACACCCTGACCCAGGCCCGTTTCCTCAGGTCCGTTCCCGGGGCGTGGTACGGCTTCGTCGCCGGTGTCCCTGCGCACGGCTACGTCGACCCGGACATGGTGCTGCGTCTCCCCTGCGAGCCGATCGAGGTCGGAGGCGTCATGCAGCGGGTGAGGGTGTTCTTCCCCGAGCTGGCCGATTCCGGTGTCGACCTGGAGGCGGCGGCAGCCACCGCGAGTGGGTGCACCTCATCGGTGTACGGGCCGAGGCACGTCCTGACCGCGTTCCTGCTTCACGACGTGCAGAGTCACCGCCACCATCTCGAGGTCGTCCGTGCGGCACGCCCGGGATGGGAGCACACGGGGAACGCCTGCCACCTCCGCCTGGACGTGCAGACCGCCCGCCTGGAGCACCTGTGGCTTCCCGGGCACGCCTGCGAGATACCGACCGGCGAGTTCGCCCGCGTCCTCGACGAGTACGAGCGGCTCCTGTCGCCCTAGTTCTCGTCGTCCTCGTCGATGTCGTCCCTGCCGCATAGTGCGGTGACCACCGTGTCGGTCAGCATCGCGCCCGCCATGCCGTCCGTGTCCAGCTCCGGGTCGTAGATGGTTACGTCGATGCCGAGCGCGCGCGGGCTCACCGCCAGTGTCGTCAGCACGGAGGTCAGTTCCTCGAACGACAGGCCGTTCGGGTTGGGGGAGTCGACCGCCGGCATGACGCTCCGGTCGAGGACGTCGGCGTCCAGGTGGATCCAGAAGCCGTCGACCGGCGCCGCCTCCAGATGGTCCCGCGCCGCCCGCGCCGCCGCGTCCGCGCCGTGCTCGCGGACGTACTCGATCGGGAAGCGGCGGACGCGCGAGGCATCGAACGCGGCCAGGTCGAACAGCTCGACGTCCTCGGGCTCCACCTGGCCGCCGAGGTGCGCGACGTGCTCCTCCGCGACGTAGGGGCGCAGCCCGCGGATGTCGGTCAGCGCGCCGGGGCCGTGCCCGGTGACCAGCCCAAGCGCCATCCCCCCGGCGGTGAGGCGCCCCGCGACGGCCGACGGGTCGCGGCGGGGCGAGTAGTCGTCGTGCCCGTCCAGGTACGCCAGCCCGAAGGCGCCGCGGCGGCGCAGCGCGAGCATCGGCCCGAGCACGATGCCGCAGTCCCCGCCGAGCACGACGGGGAACCGGCCGGTGTCCAGCAGCTCCCCGACGCGCGACGCCAGCCGCTCCGCGTGGTCGGCGATGCCCGGCCCGTTGAGGTAGCCGGTCTCCTCGTCCGGGCCGAACAGGTAGGGCGGCGGGTCGACCCGCCCGGCGTCCTCGGCGCCGAGGCGGCCGAGGATGCCGTGCCCGCGCAGCGCACGGGCCAGCCGGCGCACGCCCGGCTCGTGCCCTTCGCGCGGCGGGCGCAGCCCGAGGTTGGACGGGGCGTCGAGGACTGCGATCATTCTCGCAATCTAGACCACAGTTCCAGTCGGAGAGGGGGCGCCCGATGGCCGGCGCGCTGCGGTTCGCGGACCGCCTGCTCGGCCTTCCCCCGGCACCGGCGCAGCGCGTCTCGGTGGAGCGCGACCTGCGGATCACCATGCCGGACGGGGTCGTGCTCGTGGCCGACCTCCGCCGCCCGCGCGGCGCCGGGCCGCTGCCCGCCGTGCTGATCCGGACCCCGTACGGCAAGGAGCGGCCCGCCCTGCGGCTGTTCGCCGGGGTCCTCGCGCGCCGCGGCCTCCAGGTCGTGGTCCAGAACGTGCGCGGCGTCCCCGGGTCGGGCGGGGAGTTCCGCGCCTTCCACCGCGAGAAGGACGACGGCCTCGCGACGCTCGCGTGGCTCCGCGCGCAGCCGTGGTGCGACGGCCGCGTGGCGATGGCCGGGGCGAGCTACCTCGGCTTCACCGCCTGGGCGGTCGCCCCCTACGCGGACCCGCCCCTGGAGGCGCTGGGGCTCGGCGTCACCGCGTCCGAGTTCGCGAGCTCCTTCTATCCGGGCGGTGCGCTGGCCCTTCACAACACGCTGATCTGGTCGTCGTTGATGGGCACCCAGGGCGATGGGACGCGTCCCCTGCACAACCGGCGCGTGCGCCGGGCGATGCGGCACCTGCCCGTGGGCGAGGCCGACACGGCCGCGATCCGACGTCCCGAACCGTTCTTCCAGGAGGTCACCGCCCACGCCGGGTCCGGCGGCGACTTCTGGAAGGCCACCGACCACAGCGGCGGCGTTCCCGAGACGACCGCGCCCGCGACGATGGTGACCGGCTGGTGGGACCTCTTCCTCCGCCGACAGCTCCGCGACTTCGCCGCACTCCAGGCCGCCGGACGCGACGTCCGCATCACGATCGGCCCATGGGGACATGACACGAAAGCCCTCCGCGCCATGCTCATCGACCAGGTCTCCTGGCTCGATGCCCACCTGAACGGCGGCAAGGCCCGGTTGCGTCAGGCACCGGTGAGGCTTCACCTCCAGGGAGCCGATCGCTGGCTCGACTTCGACCGCTGGCCGCCGCCCGGGACCAAGCCCACACCGCTCTATCTGTCCCGAAGCCTCTCCTGGGACGTGCCGGCCGATGCCGAGCGTGCCACGTTCGTCTACGACCCGCTCGACCCTACGCCGAGCGTTGGCGGCCCCCTGCTGTCCCCTGGGAAGGGCGGGCAGCGCGACAACACGCGGATCGAACGCCGTCACGACGTGGTCGTCCTCACCGGCGCGGCCCTGGAACGCGACCTCGACATCATCGGCCCGGTCTCGGCGACGGTTCACGTCCGCACGAACACCGGGCACGGCGATCTGTTCCTCCGCCTCTGCGATGTCGACCGCGAGGGCGTCTCCCGGAACGTCACGGACGGCATCCTCCGCCTGACCCCGGACCACGCCACGGCCGACGGGATCGTCCGCGCGGAGATCGAGATGCATCCGACCGCCTACCGGTTTCGGCGCGGGCACCGGCTCCGGGTCATGCTGGCCGGAGGCGCCTTCCCCCGGTTCGCCCGCAACCCCGGCACCGGCGAACCCGCGGGCGAGGCCGTCGCGACCCGCCGCACCCGCTTCGAGGTCTTCCGCGGCGCGACGTACCCGTCGGCCGTCCACCTGCCCGTCCGGGACGGCCAGGCATAGGTATCAGCGGGGCGTAGGCGTCAGCCGGGCAGCGCCCCTGATTCCGCGCGGAGCGCCTCGTACTCCTTCAGCACCTTCTTGCGCGCGCGGGCCGACAGGCGGTCGATGTAGAGCTTGCCCTCGAGGTGGTCGGTCTCGTGCTGGAGGCATCGGGCGAGCAGGCCCGTCCCCTCGACCGAGATCGGCGTCCCGGTGACGTCGAAGCCGTAGACGGTCGCCTGGTCGGGACGCGCCACGCGCGCGTGCGGGCCGGGCACGGAAAGGCAGCCCTCCTCGTCGTCGTCCAGGCGCCGGTTCTCCAGCGTCGGCAGCTCCAGGACGGGATTGACGACGGCCCCCTTGCGCCGCTCGCCGTCCTCGTCCGGGCAGTCGTAGACGAAGACGCACAGGTCCACGCCGATCTGGTTCGCGGCCAGGCCGACGCCCTCCGCCTCGTACATGCTGGCGAACATGTCGTCGGCCAGCTCCCGCAGCGCCGCGTCGAAGTCCTCGACGGGACGGCATGGACGGTGCAGGACAGGCGTCCCCACCAGTGTGATCGGTCGCGCCCGTCCCGCCATCGCCCGTGCCTCCCGGCCCGCAAGGGTTCATTCCTTACACGTCGGTGCAAAAATACATCGCCCGCCTGACCGCGGAGCGTGTTCCGTTCGTCGCACACCGTCGCCCGCTCATCGACGCGGACGGCCGAAACCTCGAACCCGCCGCCCCGCGTCGCTACGTTCGTCACATCCGCCGAACGGCCGGTGCGACCGCCGCTTCGGGGGGAGCGGCCGGTCCTGTACGCATCCGGGGCCGACCCGGCGGAACGGGGGGAAGAGGGGTCACTTCGGGGGAAGTGACCCCTCCGTCCGTTTCCGGGGAGCTTGTGGGAACCCCGCCCAGCGTCTCCTCCAGCCTGCGGGAACCCGATACCGAACGGTCTGCTCGTGCTCACGAGCACCCCGCAGCAGCGGCACCGGCCGCGAACCAGCCACCACGTCGATCAACTCCTCGCTCCGCGCCGCCACCAGGCTCGGCGGATGCGAAGGCGGTGGGCGGTTCTTTGGGGCTTGCTCGGCGTGTCGTGCCGGCGGGGTGGCACGGCAGGGGAAGTGGTCGTCCGCGCCAGGTGATGGATCTTCGTTCGGGGCGGTGACTGGAATTCTTCGCAAAGGTCTTCTTGAGTTCGGCAAAAGGCGTTCGGCTTGGCGAAAATTGCAGCTAGATCAGCCTGGCCGCGGGACGTTTCCGGCGTAACGGTGATGGCTTCCCCTATTGGCCCCGCCGTGGAAACTTGACGCGGCGGAGGTCGACTTCCGGGGCGCGCTGCGAAATGGTCTCCCCCATGTATTCACGAATCAAGGGTGCCGGGACGTCCGGGCCCACAAGATGGCTGCTCGCCTTTCTCGGCGCGCGCGAACAGGCGATGCGCACCCATACCGGACTCGCCGCGGGACCCACGGAATGGCTGCTGGTCTTCCTGGAGGTCGAGCGCACCGAACTCGCCGCCCGGCAGCGCCCCGAGCGCGCCGCGCCGCTGCTGTCGCGCCGCGGCAGGCCCGAGGAGTCCCCGTTCGGGCGGCTGACCGCCCGCAGCGCGTAGAGGAAGGCCATGACCATCGAGATGTTGCTCGCCGCCCTGATCGGCGGTGCGATCGGCCTCGCCGAGCTCGTCGCGCGCTACCGCGACAAGCCGGTCGGCGCCCTGCTGTCCCCGGGCGGGCTGCTGTTCGTCTTCGTCAACGCCAGCGCGGCGATCGTCGCGCTCATCGCGGTGACCGCCTCCGGCTGGACGTTCGGCCTGCCCGCGGCGACGCCCCCGGCCAGCCTCGCGGTGATCCAGGTGATGACCGCCGGGCTCGGGTCCGCGGCCCTCCTGCGCATGTCGTTCGGCCCCGCGAACGGCAGGGTCGGCGGCACCGGCCCCGTCGCCCTCCTGAACGGCATCCTCCGGATCGCCGACGGCGAGCTGGAGCGCAAACGCGCCCTCAGCCGGCTGTCGCGCAACGACCTGTCGGGCCTGTCGTTCGAACGCGACCACGCGGCCCTCGCCGAACTGTGCTGCCACCTCATGCGCGAGTTCGACCTGTCCGAGGCGCAGCGGCTCGGCGGCCTCGCCGCCGAGCTCAGCCACCGCGACGACCTCACCGACGCCGACAAGCTGGACTGCTGGGGCCTGGAGCTGACCCGGCTGGTCGGCGAGCGCGCGCTCCGGCAGGCCGCGCGCCGGCTGCGGGACCGCCCGCGCGACGAGCCCCGCCCGGCCGCGGCGGAGGAGCGGCCGGCCTCCCCGGTGCCCGACACCGACTACCAGCTGGAGACCACCCCGCCGCGCCCGTCCGTCGCCAAGACCTCCCGGCTCGCCGCGAGCACCAATGGCAGGACGGAACGCAAATCGTTCAGCGATGTCTGAGCACACGTGAGATACCGGTGCACCCCGTCGGGTGCACCGGTATTTTGCTGACCCGCGCTATCGCGGCCGGGCGGGTGCGTGCTTTTCCGGCTGTTCCGCGCGCTGCCGCGCCGGCCGGGAAGGCCGCGCCGGGAAAGCGGCCGGGTGCGGCGGCGCGTTTTCGGGATCGCCCCGTTCCTCCAGGGCCGCGGCGATGCGGTGCAGCGCCTCCGCCATCGAGATCATCGCCTGCACCTGGGCGGCCGCCATGAGGTTCCCCGGCGAGGGATCGGCGGCCTGTGCCTCCGCGGCCGCGTCGCACGCCTGCTGGCTCCACCAATGCACGCGGCGATTCTATTGGCCCGGTCGAATTCCGCGCCGCCGCCGCGCCGCCCGTTACGGAAACCGAAAAGGAAAGGCTTTTACCCGTGACCACAGAACCCCGTGCGGCACCGCCCGCCGCGCCGGCCCCGCCGCGCTGGGCCGTGAAGCCGGTGCGGCAGCTCACCGCCGGCGAGCTCGCCGAGGCCCTCGGCTACCTCGAACGCCACCGTCCCGACGACGACGTCCTCGGCCGCGCCCTCGCCGGGGAGTTAGCCCGCCGCACCGCCGCCGCCGAGTTCGCCCGCCGCACCGCCGACCGAGGGGCCGCCGGCGGCGCCGGCCCCTCGGCGACGCCCTCCGCACCGGATGCCGGCGGGTCCCGCCGCCCCGGTGCGTGACGCTGGTGCGGTGCTCGGGGGGACCGGGGGCGGGCTCTCAGCGAGTGCGGTAGCGGCCCTCGGCGACCGGTTCGGCCAAGCCCGCGCGGGTGAGGCGTTCCAGGACGTCCTTCGCCTCCCGGCGCGGCCAGCGGAAGGCGCGGGAGAGCTGCCTCGCGTCGGCCTCCACCATGGCGTCGAGCAGCACCAGTGCGGCGTCCCCCCGCCGTTCCGCGGCGGGACGCGGATCGGGGTCCGGAAAGGCGCGGGCGGTGGTCTCGATGACGCAGCTGGGCCAGCCGGGGCCGTCCTGGACGGTGCCGTAATTGGTCACCAGCAGGGCGCGGCCCAGCTCGTCCAGGACCTTCTGGGCGGAACGGGAGTTGAGGCCGAGGTCCTGCCGGATGGCCCGCATCGACGTGGGGCCCTCCGCCGCGACACGGGCCAGCACCGTCCGCGCGGTGGCGGACAGATCGGGGACGACGGGGTCTCCCTCCCGGGCGCACGGGAGCAGGAGAGAGAGCAGGCGGGGAGAGAGCAGTGACTGGCGCCCGAGAACGAACCGGCCCACCCAGGCCCGGCCGAGCACGGGAAGCTCGTCCTTCCAGGCCCACATGCGGTCGAGGTCCTCGCCCCAGCCGGCCGGGAGGCGCGCGCTCGCGTCGTCGCGGGCGGCCTCCCGCAGCGCCGGGAACGTCGCGTCCGCGTCGCCGAACAGGAGCGCGAAGCCGACGTCGTCGACGAAGCCGGCGGCCTCGCCGATCGTCGCCAGCGGGGGCCGGTCCATTCCCCAGCGCTCCAGCCGGAGTTCGTGAAGCGCGCCCATGGCCCCCGCGCCGCCGTGCCTGTCCTCGTCTCCCGGGCTCGTCACGGTCGGAACCTATCCCTCGCCACCGACCGTTTGCCGCCGGGCCAGTCCCGGCCGTGCCGGGACGAGCGCCGAGGCCGGGGAACGCCCACGCCAGCGTCGACATCGCCGACGCGGTACTGAAGTGGGAGTGACGCCCGCCCATGCGGGAGGCCGCGTGCGTGAGGGTAGGGAGGGAATGGGAGGAACCATGGAGGTACGACTGCGCAGGGTGTACGACGACGCCTCGGCCGACGACGGGAAGCGGATCCTGGTCGACCGGGTGTGGCCGCGGGGCCTGTCGAAGGACAAGGCGCGGCTGGACGAGTGGGCGAAGGACGTCGCCCCGTCCACGGAGCTCCGCAAGTGGTACGGCCACGAGGCCGGCCGCTTCGGCGAGTTCGCCCGCCGCTACGAGGCCGAGCTCGACGAGCCCGAGCGCGCCGCCGCGCTGGACCGCCTGCGTGAGATCGCGGGCGGCGGCCCGGTGACCCTGCTGACCGCGACCAAGGACATCGACCACAGCCAGGCGGCCGTGCTGGCGGCTCGCCTGCGCGGCGGCTGACCGTTCCGCGACGTCCCCCGGCCGGGCGTGGGAGGTGCGGCGGCTGAACCGCCGCACCGGCCAGGTGCGGGTCCCGAAGGTGGGGATGGGTGCGGTTCCGCTGGTCCCGCCCGGTGCCCGGCGGGGTGAAGTCGTTCCGGGTGACCCGCGTCGGCGCGCGGCACCCTGGAGGAGCCGGGCGTCAACGTCGGCGCCAAGGCCGGGCTCAACCGGGGCATCCTCGCCAACGGCTGGGGACGACTCGCCGCCCGGCTGGAACGCAAGGCCCCCGGACGGGTCGTCAAGGTCGACCCCGCGTACACCTCGCAGACCTGCAACCCCTGCGGGCACCGCGCCCCGGACAACCGCGACAGCCAAGCGGTGTTCCGGTGCACGGCCTGCGGGCACCGGGCCAACGCCGACGCCAACGCCGCACGCAACATCCGAGATACCGGGGGACGCGGCCGGGCGGCCGTTCCCGTCCGGCGCCGATACACCGCCATAACCTGCGGCAGGGCCTGTCACGTGCGCTGATGCGCACGTCTTACAGTGGAGGGGTCTTCGAGGAAGGGATCATCACATGCCGTTGGCCCCCCGCCTGCCGGCCCCACCCGAGATGTTGTCTGCCCTAGAGGAGACGTACGACAGGGTGCTGAGGCGCGATCCGGGCGAGGCGGAGTTCCACCAGGCCGTCCACGAGGTATTGGAGTCCCTCGGGCCGGTGCTCGCCGCACGTCCCGGCCTGGCCGCAGCCAAGCTGGTGGAGCGCCTGGTCGAGCCGGAACGTCAGATCATGTTCAGGGTGCCCTGGCAGGACGACCAGGGCCGTGTCCAAGTCAACCGCGGCTTCCGCGTCGAGTTCAACGGGGCGCTCGGCCCGTACAAGGGCGGGCTGCGGTTCCACCCGACCGTGAACCTCGGCATCGTGAAGTTCCTCGGTTTCGAGCAGGTGTTCAAGAACGCGCTGACCGGGCTCGGCATCGGCGGCGGAAAGGGGGGCAGCGACTTCGACCCGCACGGCCGCTCCGACGAGGAGGTCATGCGGTTCTGCCAGTCGTTCATGACGGAGCTGTACCGGCACGTCGGCGAGCACACCGACGTCCCCGCCGGCGACATCGGCGTCGGAACCCGCGAGATCGGCTACCTGTTCGGCCAGTACCGCCGCGTCACCAACCGCTGGGAGGCGGGGATGCTGACCGGCAAGGGCCAGATGTGGGGCGGTTCCGCGGGCCGGACGGAGGCGACAGGGTACGGCAACGTCATGTTCACGGCCGAGATGCTGCGGCGGCGCGGCGAGGACCTGGACGGCCAGCAGATCGTGGTGTCCGGTTCCGGGAACGTCGCGATCTACACGGTCGAGAAGGCCCAGCAGCTCGGCGCGAACGTCATCACCGTGTCCGACTCCGGCGGCTACGTGGTGGACGAGAAGGGCATCGACCTCGACCTGCTCAAGCACGTCAAGGAGGTCGACCGCGGCCGCGTCTCCGACTACGCGGACCTGCGCGGCGGCTCGGCCCGGTTCGTCCCCGGCGGCTGCGTGTGGGACGTGCCCGCCGACATCGCCCTGCCGTCCGCGACGCAGAACGAGCTGGACGCCGCCGCGGCGCGGACCCTCGTCCGCAACGGCGTGAAGGCCGTCTCGGAGGGCGCGAACATGCCGACGACGCCCGAGGCCGTCCACATCTTCCAGGAGGCCGACGTCGCGTTCGGCCCGGGGAAGGCCGCCAACGCCGGCGGCGTCGCGGTGAGCGCGCTGGAGATGCGCCAGAACGCCAGCCGCGCGTGCTGGTCGTTCGCCCGGGTCGAGGAGGAACTGGCCTCGATCATGACCGGCATCCACGAGAAGTGCTACGAGACGGCCGAGCGCTATGGCGCGCCCGGCGACTACGTCGTGGGAGCCAACATCGCGGGCTTCGAGCGCGTCGCCGACGCCATGCTCGCCCAGGGCCTCATCTAGGCCCGCCCCCGCCCGGCCGCAGGCCCGGGCAACCGTTTCCGACGGGTCGTCCGCCTTCAAAGGCGAGGGCGGCGATACCGCGCCGGACGAGCGAAACGAACGCCTCCGGCAGATTCCCCAGAACCCTGCTCGCAGAGCCCCGCTGACAGCGCAGCCCCTCTTTGAACATGTTCAAAACTGGCGTAGGCTTGCCGCGACGCTGAGGGGTGGGACGATGCGCATTGTCATTCCCGGAGGAACCGGGCAGGTCGGCACGATCCTGGATCGCGCCCTGACGGCCGCGGGCCATGAGGTCACGATCCTGACCAGGAGGCCGTCGCGTGAGCGCGAGGTCGCTTGGGACGGCCGCACGCCGGGCCCCTGGACCGAGGCCGTCGACGGCAGCGACGTGGTGATCAACCTCGCCGGGCGCAGTGTCAGCTGCCGCTACACGCCCGCCAACCTCCAGGACATGATGGACTCCCGCGTGCACTCCACCGAGGTGGTGGGCGAGGCGATCGCCGCCGCCGCCCGGCCGCCGCGCGTCTGGCTGCAGATGAGCACCGCGACCGTCTACGCCCACCGCTTCGACGCACCCAACGACGAGGCGACCGGCGTGATCGGCGGTGCCGAGCCCGGCGTCCCGGCGTACTGGGCCTACAGCGTCAAGATCGCCAGGAACTGGGAGCGGGCGCAGGAGCGGGCCGCGACACCCGCCACCCGCAAGGTCGCCCTGCGCTCCGCCATGGTCATGAGCCCCGACCGCGGCGGCGTCTTCGACGTCCTGCTGTGGATGGCGCGGCTCGGCCTCGGCGGGCCGGTCGCGGGCGGCGCGCAGTACGTGTCCTGGATCCACGAGCACGACTTCGTCCGCGCGATCGAGTTCCTGATCGACCGGGACGACATCGCCGGGCCGGTGAACATCGCCGCCCCGGGCCCCCTGCCGCAGCGCGCGTTCATGCGGGCCCTGCGCGCCGCGTGCCGCATGCCGGTCGGGCTGCCCGCGACCGCGTGGATGGCTGAGCTGGGAGCGCTCGCGATCCGCTCCGACACCGAACTCCTGCTGAAGAGCCGCCGCGTCGTGCCGGGCCGCCTCCTCGACGCGGGCTTCGCGTTCGACCACCCGAGCTGGGCGGACGCGGCCGGGGAACTCGCGGCCCGCCGCCTGCGGCGCGCACGGCCGCGGCGGGTTTCCGGAATGCGTGTCCGGGCAGGTGAGTGACCGTTGCCGAACGTTGTCGTCTCCAGCGCTGGGGGTTTGGGACATGGCATCGGGGTGGTACGGATCGGGCGGCGGCATGGACCCGTTCGAGGAGATGCTCGCCCGCTTCTTCGGATCGCGGGCGCACCGCCGTCCGATGGAGCGGATCAGCATCGCGCGCCTGATGAGCGAGCCCGCGCGGGAACTCGTGCGGGACGCGGCCACGCAGGCGGCGCAGTGGGGCAGCGTCGACCTCGACACCGACCACCTGCTGTGGGCGGCGACCCGGCAGCAGGGCACCCGGCACTGGCTGGAACGGGCCGGCGCCGACCCGGACAAGATCAAGCACGAGATCGAGGAGCACGTCCGGCGCGGTGAGCCGCGGGACGTGCCGCCCGAGCTGACGCCGTCGGCCAAGCGCGCCCTCCTGGACAGCCACCAGGTCTCGCGGGCGCTGGGGTCGTCCTACATCGGGCCCGAGCACCTGCTGTTCGCGCTGGCGCTCGACCGCGGCTCCGGCGCGGGCCGGATCCTGGACGCCGAGCACGTCACTCCGGACACGCTCCAGTCGGCGGCGACCGGCGGCGGGCAGCCTCCCCCGGGCGGTCCCGGCGGCGGGCAGCAGACCGGCACCCCGACGCTGGACGAGTTCGGCCGCGACCTGACCGCGCTCGCCCGGGAGGGCCGGATCGACCCGGTGATCGGCCGCGAGGACGAGATCGAGGAGACCGTCGAGGTCCTGTCCCGGCGCACCAAGAACAACCCGGTGCTGATCGGCGACCCGGGCGTCGGCAAGACCGCGATCGCCGAGGGGCTCGCGCAGCGGATCGTGGACGACGACATCCCGGAGACGCTGCGCGGCAAGCGGCTGGTGCAGCTCGACCTCGGCGGCGTCGTCGCCGGCACCCGCTACCGGGGCGACTTCGAGGAGCGGCTGAAGAAGGTCGTGGACGAGATCCGCGCGCACGCCGACGAGCTGGTGATCTTCATCGACGAGATCCACACGCTGGTCGGCGCGGGCGGCGCCGAGGGCGCGATGTCGGCGGGCAACATGCTGAAGCCCCCGCTGGCGCGCGGCGAGCTGCACGTCGTCGGCGCGACGACCATCGACGAGTACCGCCGCAACATCGAGAAGGACGCCGCGCTGGAACGCCGGTTCCAGCCGATCCTGGTGCCCGAGCCGTCCGTGGACGACAGCATCGAGATCCTGCGCGGCCTCCGCGACCGGTACGAGGCGCACCACCAGGTGCGGTTCACCGACGAGGCGCTGGTCGCGGCCGTGGACCTGTCCAGCCGCTACCTGACCGACCGCTTCCTGCCGGACAAGGCGATCGACCTGATCGACCAGGCCGGCGCCCGCGTCCGGCTGCGCTCCGGGCGGGACGGCGGCCGCCGCGAGCTGGAGGACCGGCTCGACCGGCGGCGCCGGGAGAAGGACCAGGCCGTCGCCGACGAGGACTACGAGCGGGCGTCCGAGCTCCGCGACGAGGTCGCCCGGCTGGAGCGGGAGATCGCGGCGATCCGCGACAACGGCGGCCCGGCCACGGTCCCGGAGGTGACGACGGAGGACATCGCCGAGGTCGTCTCGCGGATCTCCGGCGTCCCGGTCACCCAGCTCACGCAGGCCGAGCGGGAGCGGCTGACGCGGCTCGAAGAGCACCTGCACGAGCGCGTGATCGGGCAGGAGGACGCCGTCGCCGCGGTGGCGCGGGCCGTCCGCCGGTCCCGCGCGGGCATGGGCGACCCGGACCGCCCGATCGGCGGGTTCCTGTTCCTCGGCCCGACCGGCGTCGGGAAGACCGAGCTGGCCAAGGCGCTCGCCGAGGCGCTGTTCGGCAGCCGCGACCGGCTGATCCGGTTCGACATGAGCGAGTTCCAGGAGCGGCACACGGTGAGCCGGCTGATGGGCGCGCCGCCCGGATACGTCGGGTACGAGGAGGCCGGGCAGCTCACCGACGCGGTCCGGCGGCAGCCGTACTCGGTGATCCTGCTCGACGAGATCGAGAAGGCGCACCAGGACGTCTTCAACGTGCTGCTGCAGCTCCTGGACGACGGCCGCCTCACCGACGCGCAGGGACGCACCGTCGACTTCCGCAACACCGTGGTCATCATGACCAGCAACCTCGGCTCCGAGCTGATCACCGGCCGGACCGACATCGGGTTCGGGACGGCCGGCGGCGAGGGCGCCGCGCTCAGCGACCGGATCATGCGCCGGCTGCGCGAGGCGTTCCGGCCCGAGTTCCTCAACCGGATCGACGAGATCATCGTGTTCCAGCGGCTGGAGGCGGGGCAGCTCCGCCAGATCACCGACCTGCTGCTGGACGAGACGCGCCGCCGCCTCCGCGCGCAGGACGTCGACGTCACCTTCACCCCTGAGGCCGTCGACTGGATCGCCGAGCGCGGCCACCAGCCCGAGTTCGGCGCCCGCCCGCTGCGCCGCACGATCCAGCGGGAGGTGGACGACCAGCTGTCCGACCTGCTGCTCGCCGGCGACCTGGGGCGCGGCAGCCACGTGCGGGTCTCCGCGGTCGACGGCGGCCTGGAGTTCCACGTCACGACCGAGGAGAGGGAACCGGCGAGAGGGGAGGGGCTACAGTCGTCGTCGTGACGACCACGGCGCCCCTCACCGGCTCCCTGCAGCTCCCGGACGGCACCTGGATCCGGGGGCGCGGCCTGCGCAACCCGATGCCGGACGGCCCCGTCCCCGGCTTCGGCCTCTACCTCGGCCATGGCAAGCTCCGCCGCCGGCACGAGCCCGCGCTGACCTGGCCGTCCGTGTGGCTCGACTGGCCCGACTTCCGGCTGCCCCGCGACCGGGACGAGGCCGTAAGGCAGATCCGCGCGCTGCACGAGCGGGCCCGCTCGGGCGAGCCGGTGGAGGTCGCCTGCGGGGGCGGTGTCGGGCGCACCGGGACGGTCGTCGCGTGCCTCGCCGTCCTGTCCGGCGTGGCACCGTCCGAAGCCGTCGCGTGGGCGCGCGAGCACCACCACCCGCGGGCCGTGGAGACGCCCTGGCAGCGCCGCTGGGTGGCCGCGTTCCCCGGCTGACCCGCCGCCGGCCGACCCGCCGGGTCAGCCGCCGAGGATCAGCGACGCCGCGTGCTCCCCGATCATCATGCTCGGCGCCGCGGTGTTCCCGCCGGTGATGCTCGGCATGATCGAGGCGTCCGCGACGCGGAGCCCCTCCACGCCCCGGACGCGCAGCGCGGGGTCGACGACGGCGCGCTCGTCCGTGCCCATCCGGCAGCTGCCCACCGGGTGGTAGACGGTCGTCGCCCGGTTCGGCAGCTCCCTGGCCATCGTCGCGCGGTCGGGGAACTCCGGCCCGGGGGACAGCTCGGCGGTCACGTCCCCGGCGATGAGCCGGTTCGCCATGATCTCCCGGACGAGCTCGATGCCGTCCAGCAGCAGCCGGGCGTCGTCGGGCTCGGTGAGGTAGCCGGGGTCGATGACGGGCGCGGCGGCCGGGTCGGCGGACGCGAGCCGCACCGTGCCGCGGCTCTTCGGGTAGATCAGCGTCGGCATGATCGTGAGGGCGGGGCGCTTGTCGACCTTGTGCCGGGTCGGCGCGTCCTGGTTGGGGAACGGGTACGACCACGGCAGCGCGTGGATCTGCAGGTCGGGGATGTCGCCCGCCTGCGGGCTGCGGACGAACCCGACGGCCTCGAACACGCTGCGCGCCATCCACGTCCCGCCGCGGGTCCACTCCTTGAGCAGCCCCGACGCGAAGTAGGGCGCGGTGCCGCGGTTCCGGGCGGTGCCCATGACGAAGGTCATCGGCACGAACATGTGGTCGTGGAGGTTGTCGCCGACCGGCAGGTCCGCGTGGACCTCGATGCCGTGCTCGCGGAGGTGCGCGGCGGGCCCGACCCCCGACAGCATCAGCAGGTGCGGCGAGCCGAACGCGCCCGCCGCGACGATCACCTCCTGCGTCGCGTGGATCGTTCCGCGGTCCTTGCCGTCCACGATCTCGACGCCGGTGGCGCGGCCGTCCCGGACGACCACGCGCCCCACGGTCGCCTTGGTCAGCACGGTCAGGTTGTCCAGGCCGTGGTCGTCGAGGTAGCCGACCGAGGAGCTGTAGCGCAGCCCGTCGTGGGCGCTCTGCTGGAAGATCGACGCGCCTTCCTGCTCCTCCCCGTTGTAGTCGTCGTTCCGCTTCACGCCCGCCGTGTCGGCCATCGCCTCCAGGAACGCCTCGGACGCGGGCGTGAGGTCGCGCTGCCGGGTCACCTGGATCGGGCCGCCCGCGCCGCGCAGGTCGGTCGCGCCGTCCTCCCAGTTCTCCATCCGCCGGAAGCTGGGCAGGACGTCGTCGTAGCCCCAGCCCTCGCAGCCCTCCGCCGCCCAGTCGTCGTAGTTCCTGCGGTGGCCGCGCACGAACAGCAGCCCGTTGATCGACCCGGAGCCGCCGAGCACCCGGCCCCTGGTCTGCGGGATCTTCCGGTCGAGCGCGTTCGGCTGCGGGGCGCTGTAGAAGCCCCAGTCCAGCCGCTTCTTCAGCTGCGGGACGTTGTGGAAGATGGCGATCAGCCCCGGCTTGCGGACGAGCGCTGTCCGGTCGGATCCGCCCGCCTCGACCAGGACGACGTCCGCCCCCGACTCGGCCAGGCGCTTCGCCAGCACGCAGCCCGCGCTGCCCGCCCCCACGACGACGTAATCAGCGGTCCGATCCATGTGCACCTCTCAGCGTCCGCGAGGCGACCACTGGTGGGAACCCGCGCCTGGCCCGATCGCCCGGATGGCTGCACGGTAGAAGCCCCCGGCGCCCCCGCCAACGCGAGTCCCGGTGACCGGAACCGACCGGCCACCGGGCGATCCGCCTCCGGGATCAGGACCGGGCGGCCTCCGGCTTGAGCCGGTAGGACAGCAGCACGACCCCCGACGCGTACGTCTTCGTCTCGTTGACCTCGAACATCGCCCGGGTGCCCGCGCGGAACAGCAGCCCGTCGCCGCCTGCCCGCCCGAAGAAGAACGGGTGGACCCAGAGCCGGAGCTCGTCGAGCAGGCCGTGCTCCATCAGGGTGTGGGAGAGCCTGCCGAACCCGTACTGCACGATGTCGCCGCCCGGTCCGTCCTTCAGCCGCGCGATCTCGGCGGGGACGTCGCCGCCGATGACGGTGGAGTTCGCCCAGTCCGCCTTGTCCATGGTGGTGGAGACGACGTACTTGGACACCGCGTTCATCTTGTCGGTGTACGGGTCGCCGGACCGTCCCTGCCACACCGAGGCGAAGCCGTCGTAGGTGTGCCGGCCGAACAGGACGCCGTCGCAGGCCGCCAGCACCTCGGTCTGCGCGTCGGTGTCGTCCGTGGCGTCGAGCGACGGCCAGTCCTGCGGGTCCTTGATGACCCCGTCGATCGTGACGAAGGTCGAGTTGATGATGCGTCGCATGGTGTTTCCTCCTATCTCGAACCGTGGCTCCAGCCTCGTTCCGCGACCGGTGCGCGGGCATCCGTGGCGCCACTGAAGCACCACGGAACTGAAGCACCACGGAGGCCACCGAGGGCCCCGCGGATCGGTCAGACTGGCGTGGTGACCCGCGAGCGGCCTGTGGAGATCACCGAGCGCGAGGCCGAGGTCCTCGCCGCGCTCGGCGCGCGGCTGTCGAACGCCCAGATCGCCGGGCGCCTGCACATCTCCGTGCGCACGGTCGAGAGCCACATCTCGTCGCTGCTGCGCAAGTACGGGGTCGCCGACCGGTGGGCGCTCGCGGACGAGGCGTCCCGCCGCACCCCGCCGCCCGGCCACCTGTCCGGCCTCCCGGCGCCGCGCACGGCGTTCTTCGGCCGCGCCGCCGAGCTGGAACTGGCCCTCGGCCTGTTCGGGGACACCCGGCTGGTGACGCTGCTGGGCACGGGCGGGATCGGCAAGACGCGGCTGGCGGTCGCGGTGGCCGAGTCCGCGGCGCCCGCGTTCCCGCTGGGCGGCGCGTTCGTCGACCTGGTGCCGGTGCGCGACGGCTTCGTCGCGGAGGCGGTGGCGTCCGCCCTCGGGGTGACCGAACGCCCCGGGCAGGCACTGGAGGACGCCGTCGCGCGGCACCTCGGCCGCGGGAGGTCGCTGCTCGTCCTGGACAACTGCGAGCACCTGCTGGACGCCGTCGCCGCCTTCACCGAGCGGCTGCTGTCCGGCTGCGCCGCGGTGACCGTGCTGACCACCGGCCGCGAACGGCTCGGCGTGCCCGGCGAGCGGACCGTCCCGGTGCCGCCCCTCCCGCTGGACTCCGACGCCGAACGGCTCTTCCTCGACCGGGCGGTGGCCGCCGACCCCGGTTTCACCGCCGACCGCGCCGACGTCCGCGAGCTGTGCCGCCGCCTGGACGGGATGCCGCTCGCGATCGAGCTGGCGGCGGCGCGCAGCGCGTCGCTCGGCGCGCCTGGCCTGCTGGCCGCCCTGGACGACGTCCTGCGCCTGCTGAGCGGCGGGCGCGGGGCCGTGGCACGGCACCGGTCGCTGCGCGCGGTGCTCGGCTGGAGCCACGACCTCCTCACCGACGACGAGCGGGTGCTGTTCCGCCGGCTGTCGGTCTTCGCCGGCGCGTTCGACCTCGCGGCGGCCACCGCCGTCGCGGCGGATCCCGGCACGGCCGCACCCGGCCGCACCGCCGACCTGCTCGGGCGGCTGGTCGACAAGAGCCTCGTCGCCGGTCCCGCGCGGGGCCGGTGGCGGCTACTGGCGACGGTGCGCGCGTTCGCCGCCGAACGGCTGGAGGCCGGCGGCGAGGGCGACGCGGTGCGGGACCGCCACCTGCGGTGGGCCACCGAGACGGCCGCCGAGCTGGAGGACCGGCTGGACGGCCGGATGGACGGCGAGACGCGCGCGGGCTTCGACGCCGTCGCCGACGACCTGCGGTCGGCGCTCGCGGGCGCGCCGCCCGGCCGCGCCGCCGTCCCGCACCGGCTGGCCCGCTCCCTCGCCCACCTCACCTACGCCCGCAGGTTCCTGCGCGAGGTGCCCGGCCACTACGAGGAGGCCGCCCGGCGGGCGCCCGACCCGGGCGAGGCCGTCGCCGACCTGCGCGCCGCCGCGGACGCCGCGCACGCGCTCATCGACACGGGCCGCGCCTTCGAGCTGCTCCTCGCCGCGGCGGACCGGGCCCGCGCGGCCGGTGCCGGGAACGCCGAGGCGGTCGCGCTCGCGTTCGCCGTCACGACCGCCGAGCGGCACCCGTCCGGGTTCGCGGCCGAGATCCCGCACGGGCGCCTCCGCGACCTCCTCGCCGCGGCCGCGTCCGCCGGGGACGACCGGGACCCCCTCGTCGCCGCGCACCTCGCCGCGGCGCGCGCCTGGAACGCCCGCGAGGAGAAGGTCACCCCGGAGCCGTCCCTGGTCGGCGGCGCGGTGGCCGCCGCCCGCGCGAGCGGCGACCCGGTGCTGCTCTGCGGGGCGCTCGACGCGGCGGGGATCGCCGCGCTCACCGCCGGGCGGTTCCGCGAGGCGCACCGCGTCGCCGCGGAACGGGTCGGGCTGCTGCCCGCGATGCCGCGCGACGTCCCGTACCCGGCCCCGGAGATCACCGACGCGTTCCACATGGGGTCGTCCTGCGCCGTCGCGGCCGGGGACCTGCCCGCCGCGCTGGCCACGGCCCGGCTCGCCGCCGCCGACGACCTGATCGGGGAGCGGTCGCCGGTCGCGGTGAGCACCCTGCTGCCGCCGCTCGTCCTCACCGGCGGACTGCGCGAGGCGCTGGACCACGCCCCGACCCTGTGGGGGGTGTGCGAGCAGGCGGGCAGCCCCCTCGCCTGGGTCGCGCCGGCGGTCGCGGCGGTCGCCCTCGCGCACGGGCTGCTCGGCGAGGAGGCCGGGTTCCGGGTGTGGCGGGCCCGCGCGGAACGCGTCGCCGGGGCCGCCCGGTCCCGGTACCTCGCCTCGTTCGCCGCGTTCGTCGACGCCCGGATCGCGCTGCGGTCCGGAACGACGGACGCGCGCCCGGCTGAATTGGTCGATGCGGCGTTCACGGACTTCCCGCCGCAGGACTGGTACCGGACGTACGCCCGTGCGGCCGGTGCCGAACTGGCCGTCGCGGCCGGGCTCCCCGACGGGGCCGAACGGCTCGCCGCGGCCCGCGACGCCGCGGCGGAGAGCGACTGGGCCGCCGCCTGCCTCACCCGCGCCGCCGGGCGCCTCCACGGCGACCCGGGCGAACTGTCCGCCGCCGCCGAGGCATGGGAGCGCATCGGCGCCCGTTACGAGCGGGCCTGCACGCTGCTCCTCATCCCCGGCAGGCTGGACGAGGGCCGCAAGGAACTCGCCGACATGCACGCACCCTGACGGGCCGGGTCACTCGTACGGGTTCTTCGGCTCTTCGATCTCCCTGAGGGAGTGGGCGCGGAGGGTCTGCACGACCGTCCTGCCGGACTGGCGGGGCGGCTCCCAGACGCCCGTGACCCGGACCCAGGAGTCGGCGGGCGGCTGCGGGACGCCGCGCACCCGCACCGGGAACGGGACGGCGTCGCCCGCACAGCAGGCGATCTTCATCCGGGTGAGCTGCCAGCCGCCCCGGCCCTTCCCGGCCGGGGTGACGAACCCGGTCAGCCGCACGGGGACGCCCTGGAGCTTCGCGGGGTCGCCGGTCTGGGCCTCGTGGGCGCGGCCGATGAACTCGCCCACGCTCATGTCGACCGGCCCGGCGGCCGCGGACAGCGGGGGGAAGCCGTCGTCCGGCGGGGCGGGCGGCGGCGCCGCGCGGTCGGTGCCGCGCGCCGCGCTGAACGAGCCGAGCGCGGGCGGCGCGATCACGAAGATCGCCAGCACGGGCAGGCCGAGCAGCCACGCCACCCGCGGCCCGCGCGAGTGATCGTGCCCGTGCCCGTGCCCGTGGTCGGGGTGGTCGTGGTCGGGGTGGTCGTGGTCGGGATGGCCGTCGTCGTGGCCCGGGGCGTCCCGCCATTCGCGGCGCAGCCCGGCGGCGCCCAGGGCCAGCAGCGCCACGGCCGCGGCCACCAGCGGGTACCGGAAGCCCGGCCGCACGTAGTTGACGTACTCGCCGCTGACCAGCGTGATCCACAGCACCGCGGCGCCGAGGAACACAAGCAGCAGGTTCTGCGCGGCCCTTGTCACGACAGCAGCCCTCCCACCAGCACGCTGACGCCGACCGCGAGGCAGAACGTCAGCGGCACGAACCGGACCGCGAAGCGGCGGCCGAAGAAGCCCGCCTGGAGCGCGATCAGCTTCAGGTCCACCATCGGCCCGACGACCAGGAAGGTCAGCTTCGCGGTCGTCGAGAACTGCGACAGGCTCGCCGCGACGAACGCGTCGGCCTCCGAGCAGATGGACATCAGCACGGCCAGCAGCGCGAGCAGCAGCACCGAGACGACGGCGTCCCCGGCCGCGGCGTTCACCCAGCCCGCGGGGACGACCACGTTGATGGTGGCCGCCGCCATCGCGCCGACCACCAGGAACCCCCCGGCGTGGACGATGTCGTGCCGCATCGCCTGCCGGAACGCCTCCGCGCGCCCGGCCTTCCCGTGCGCCTCCGGGCGGGACGGGATCCGGATCCATTCGCCCTTGCCCACGAGCAGCCACACCCAGCCGACCAGCACCGCCACGAGCAGGGACGCGGCGAACCGGCCCACCACCATCTCCGGTTTCCCCGGGAAGGCGACCGCGGTGGCGACCATCACGACCGGGTTGATCGCCGGAGCGGCGAGCAGGAAGGTCAGCGCGGCGGAGGGCGCGACCCCGCGCGCCATCAGCCCGCCCGCGACCGGCACCGACGCGCACTCGCACCCCGGCAGCACGGCCCCCATCGCGCCCGCGGCGGGCACCGCGGCGCCCGGCCGGCGCGGCAGCACCCGCCGCCACAGCGACGCCGGGACGAACGCGGTGATCGCGGCCGACAGCGCCACCCCGAACACAAGGAAGGGCAGGGCCTGGACGCACACCGCGACGAAGATGGTGGTCCACGCGTCCAGCGCGCCCGCGTCGATGAGGGGTGCCAGCCACGTCCGCCCGAGCACGAGCACGGCCGCCAGCAGGCCGAAGACCAGCGCGGCGCGGGTACCCGGAGCGACGGGATCGCGGCGGCCCCAATCGGCCGGCGGAAGCAGCTCGTCCTCGGCCTCCCGCAGGCCGACGCGGTCGCTCATGGAGACAATCGTGCCAGAGCGGCCGGGCCGAAACCGCGACCCTTCGCGCGACACGTCCGGACCGAATCGAGGGGTCGGGCTGCCCGCGGGGCCCCGGCAGGCGCATACTGGGCGTTGATGAAACCCACAGGAGCCGCCAGGCGGCGACATCTGCCCACCAGTCCCTTCAAACCCCCGCCCGCTGCGCCACCGGCCAAGGAGTTCGCACCTGAGGACCGGGTCACGCACGACAAGTACGGGCTCGGACGCGTGCTCGAAGTCGAGGAGGGCCAAGCGGTCCTGGTCGACTTCGGGACGGGGAAGGTCCGCATCCCCGCCCCGTACAGCAAGCTTCTGAAGCTCTAGAGGTCCGGCTCAGCGGCCCGGCGGAGCGTCCAGCAGGCCGTGGTGCAGGGCCTTCAGCACGGCCCTGGTCCGGTCTCGCACGCCCAGCTTCGCCAGGACGCTGGAGACGTGGTTCTTCACCGTGCCCTCCGCCAGGTGGAGGGCGTCGGCTATCTCCCGGTTGGCGTAGCCGGCGGCCAGTAGGCGCAGCACGTCCCGTTCCCGGCCGGTGAGCGGCTGGGGCGGGAGGTCCCGGGGGTCGTCCGGGTCCGGCATTCGCCGCATGGCCTGGAGCAGCCGTTCGGTCAGGCCCGGCTGGACCAGCGTGCCGCCTTCCGCGAGCGTGCGTATCGCGGTGACGACCTGGTCGAGGGTGACGTCCTTGAGCAGGTAGCCGGACGCTCCGGCGCGGAGGGCGCGCAGCACCAGCTCGTCGTCGTCGAACGTCGTCAGCACGAGGGTGGGGACGGCGAGGCCGCGCGAGCGCATCGCGGTGAGCGTGGCGATGCCGTCCCGGCCGGGCATGCGGAGGTCGAGGAGGAGGACGTCCGGGGGGTCGGACTCCAGGACGGCCAGCGCCTCGTCGCCGTCCGCCGCCTCGGCGGTGACGGTCACCTCGGTGGACAGCTCCAGCAGGTGCCGGATCCCCTGCCGCACCAGCGTCTGGTCGTCGGTGACGCACACGCGGATCACGGCGCCGGCACCCTGGCGCTGACGGTGAAGCCCGACCGGGTGTCGAACGACACCTCGCCGTCGAGCTGGGCGATGCGCTCGCGGACGCCGGTCAGGCCGTTGCCGAGGCGCAGCACGGACGCGCCGCGGCCGTCGTCGCGCGCGGTGAGGACGATCTCGCCGCGCCCGGTCCGGCCGATGTCGATCCACAGGTTCTCGGCCTCGGCGTGCCGGATGGCGTTCGTGACGACCTCCTGGACGCAGCGGATCAGCACCGCGGTGCGCGCCTCGTCCGGCTCGACCTCGCCGGCGACGCTCAGGTGGACGCGCGGGTGCGGCAGGTCCGCGACGATCTCCGCGAGCGCGCGGTGGAGGGGCGGGGTGCGGGCGCGCAGCTCGCCCACCGCCGTGCGCACGTCGCCGAGCAGGTCCCTCGCCAGCCCGCGGGCCCGTGCCACGTGGTCGGCGGCGGGCGGCGCGCTGTGGTGCGCGGCCACCTCCAGTTCGAGGACGAGCGCCGTGAGCTGGTGGCCGAGGAGGTCGTGCAGCTCGCGGGAGATGCGCAGCCGCTCCGCGGACCGGCTCGCCTCCGCCAGCAGCGCGGTGGCGGCGCGGAGTTCGGTGTTGGCCACGGCGAGGCGTTCCCGGGCCGCGCTCTCGCGCTGCTCGCTGCGCACCGCCCACACCGTGCAGACCTGGAGCATCGTGTAGAGCGACGCGGTGAGCACCACGTCCATGACGGTGCCGTCGCGCAGCGTGGGCGCCGCACCTGCCACGGCGCTGTTGAACCCGAGCACCGCGGCCGTGTCGCGCAGCGTCGTCCGGTGGGCCGTGACCGCGGTGACGAACACCAGCAGGATCGCGAGCCAGGCGGCCTGCGCGCCCAGCAGGACGGTCGCGGCGCCCGCCGCCGCGACGGCGAGCAGGAGCGCCCACCGGCCGGTGCGGCGCGGCGCGTCGTCCAGGAGCGCCGACGTGAACAGCACGAGGAACCCGAGGTAGCAGGCCCACCACAGCCAGGCCGGCCCGATCGTGACGTCGCCGGCGGAGAACGCCACCGGCGCGCCGACCAGCAGGCAGACGGCCAGGACGCTCGCCGCGCCCCAGACCGCGAGATGGGACTTGGCCATGCTCGAAGGGTACGGGCATCGCGCCGGGCCGGACTGTGCCGGAAGTCATGGGTGCGGTCCATGACCTCCGGCACACGCGCGCGGGCGCGGCGGCCGCCTAGCGTTTGCGGCCGGAAGGGGCGTGACGATGGCTGTTGTCGAGGTCGAGGGGCTGCGCAAGCGGTACGGCGGGACGGTCGCCGTGGACGACGTGTCGTTCACCGTCGAGCACGGGGAGATCTTCGGGATCGTCGGCCCGAACGGCGCGGGCAAGACGACCCTGGTCGAGTGCGTCGAGGGTGTGCGGCGGCCCGACGCGGGACGGATCAGCGTGCTGGGGCTCGACCCCCTGCGGGACCGCGCGCGGCTCAGGCAGGTGATGGGGGCGCAGCTGCAGGGCGGCGGGCTGCCCGACAAGCTCCGGGTCGGCGAGGCGGTGTCGCTGTACCGGTCGTTCTACGCCGACGGCGCCGACCCCGGGCGACTGCTGGACGAGCTTGGGCTGGCCGGTAAGCGCGACACGGCGTTCGAGGACCTCTCCGGAGGCCAGGCGCAGCGGCTGTCGATCGCGCTGGCGCTGGTCGGCAGGCCCCGCGTCGCGGTGCTGGACGAGCTGACCACCGGCCTCGACCCGCGGGCCCGCCGGGGCACCTGGGAGCTGATCGAGCGGATCCGCGACACCGGCGTGACGGTGCTGCTCGTCACGCACTTCATGCCCGAGGCGGAGCGGCTGTGCGACCGCGTCGCGGTCATCGACCGGGGACGGATCGCCGCGCTGGACACTCCGGGCGGCCTGGTCGCGCGGGCGGGGACCGGCCTTGAGCGCGCCACCCTCGAAGACGCCTTCCTGGCGCTGACCGGGCGGGCGCCGGAGGAGGAGGCCGGATGACGGCCTACCGGCCGCCCGCGCGGGCGTGGGCGATGCTGACCTGGACCGAGGCGAAGCTGGTCGCCCGGGACACCGCCGGGCTGGTCATCCCGCTCGGCCTGCCGATGCTGATCATGGTGATGTCCGGGCTGGGCGCAGAGGGGGCGGGGACGGAGCGCTTCCGCGGGCTTCCCGCGCTGGACGCCTTCGTCGTCCCGATGACGATGGTGATGGTGGTCGCGCTGATCGGCCTGGTGAACATGCCGGCCGTCCTCGCCACCTATCGCAGGACGGGCGTGCTGCGGCGGCTGGCGGTGACGCCCGCGCACCCGCTGATGGTCCTGGCCGCCCAGGTGCTGGCGAGCCTCGCCCAGGTGCTGGCCGGCGTTCTGGCGGCCCTCCTGGCGGCGCGGCTGCTGTTCGGCGCGTCGATGCCGCGCGGCGCGCTCACCGCGGTCGGCGTCTTCTGCCTGGTGACGGCGACGATGTACGCGCTCGGCATGCTGGTCGCGGCGGTCGCGCCGTCCGCGAACGCGGCCGTCGCGCTCGGCCTCGTGGGGTTCTTCCTGACGATGGCCCTCGGCGGCGGTTTCGGACCGCGCGACAACCTCCCGGACCCGTTGGCGACGCTCGGCGAGTACCTGCCGTACGGGGCGGGCGTGGAGGCGTTGAGCGCCGCCTGGACGGGCGTGCCGCCGGACCTGGCGCATATCGGCGCGCTCGCCGGGACGGCCGCGCTGGCCGGCGCGGTCGCGGCGAAGGCGTTCCGCTGGGACTGACGTCTGCCCGAGGGCGCCCGGGACGCCGGAGGCCGGGAGAGGAGCGTCCTCTCCCGGCCTCGCCGGTCTCGCGGCTTCGTCAGCTCTTACAGCGGAAGATGCCCCACTTCAGGTTGCCGGACTCGCCGCCGCGGACCCAGTTGCCCAGGCCCGCCTTCATGCGTTCCAGGTACTCCGCGCTGATCTGCCGGGAGATCTCCGCCTCCCGCGCCTCGGTCTCCTGGAGGACCCGCCCGTAGTGCGTGGTGAGGTGCGGGGTGAGGTCCTCGAAGGCCGGCGTCAGGCCGAGCCGGGCGATCTCGCGGAGGTAGAAGCCGGGCGACCCCATCGTGTCGAGGTGCAGGCGGTCGAGGATGGGCCGCAGGACGTCGCGGGTGCAGTCGTCGGCCGCCATGGGGTCGGTGAAGACGAACTCCCCGCCCGGCTTGAGGACCCGGGCGATCTCCTCCAGCGCCCGGATGCGGTCGCCGCCGTGCAGCAGCGCGTCCTGCGACCACACGACGTGGAACGAGTTGTCGTTGAACGGGAGGGTCTCGAAGGAGCCGTCGACCACCTCGATGAGGCCGGCGAGGCCCTGCTCCTCGTTCATCGCCCGGTTGCGCTCGTTCTCCACCTCGCTGAGGTTGAGGCAGGTGACGCGGCAGCCGTAGGTGTGGGCGAGGTACCGGGCGGAGCCGCCGTATCCCGCGCCGAGGTCGATGACGTGCGAGTACGGCGTCAGCTTGAGGCCGGCGGCCATCCGCTCGACCGTCCGGGCGCTGGCGGCGTCGATCGTGTCGCCGTCCTCGTAGATGCCGACGTGGATGTGCTGCCCGCCCCAGACGGAGTGGTAGAAGGCGTCGGCGTCGCTGGAGTTGTAGTAGTCGCGGGCGGTGTTGACCGCGCTGGAGTAGCCGGTGTTCACGTCGTCTTCCAGGTATTTCTTCTCGGCCACGTGGATGAAGAAGTCGGGATCGTCGTCATCGTAGGTGGCCTGGAAGTCCCCGTACGTGTCGATGCGCTGGAAGCCGACCTCGCGCATGAGCCGCCGCATGTAGTCCTTGCGCAGCGGATACATGTTGAGGCAGTACTCGCTGTCGTCGGGGAACCGGTACCGGAACCGCGCGAGTCCTTCGTCGACGTACTCGGGCTCGGCCGTGACCTCCTCGCCGCAGTAGTAGTACGAGTGCTTGCTGGAGAAGCCGTTGTCCAGGATCGAGTCGTAGTTGCGCTGGTCGATGATGAGCACGCCGTCGTGCTTGAGCATGGCGTAGAACTCCGCCAGGGCCTTACGCCGGTCGCGTTCCGAGAAGAGATGGGTGAACGAGTTGCCCAGGCAGATGATGGCGTCGAACTCGCCGTGGACGTCGCGGTTCAGGAAACGCCAGTCGGCGTGCACCACGCGCAGGATGTGGCCGCCGAACGCGAACCCGTTCTCGAATGCCTTGCGCAGCATCTCGGGGCTGCCGTCGACGCTGACGGTCTCGAAGCCCTCCTGCAGGAGCCGGACGGAGTGGAAGCCCGTCCCGGTGGCGACGTCGAGCACCTTCCGGACGCCGCGCTCCCTGAGTTGGTCGATGAAGAAGCTGCCTTCGCTCTCGTAGCGCCTCTTCCAGTCGATGAGTTCGTCCCACTTCTCGACGAAGCCTTGGACGTACTCCTCCGTGTAATGGTCGGTGTCGCGAACCTCGGTCGGATTTTCCCCGAACTCTTGGCGCTGAATCGGACTGCCTCCTGTGAAACGAGCTTCCCGGTGACGGTACGCGGCTCCGGAGAGACGTACGGTGGTCACCGCTGGGTCGGTCATCGTGACATAGGGTGACAAATTGGGGCGGACAGGACAGACAGGGCGAACGTTAGCCATGCGCACGGCCTGAGATAAGGGGTGGGCGCGATAGATCTTGCTTTCAGGTGATGTGATCGTCACCACATGCGGCGCTGCGATGTGGCGCGGCGGTCAGCCGCGGATGTAGCCGATGACCAGGTCGGCGAGTTCGTCCACCATGCGGTCGTGGGGGATGGGCGGCCGGTCCAGGACGTACTTGATCGACAGGAGTCCGACGGTCTCGGCGAGGATCCACACCGTCGCCTCGACGTCGAGGTCGTCGCGGAACTCGGCCCGGTTGACCAGCAGGTAGACCCGGACGAGGTCGGTCAGCCGGCGCTGCAGCGCGGCGAGTTTGTCGAACGGCCCGAGCCTTGGGATCTGCTCCACGATGATGCGCAGCAGGTCGGCGTTCTCCTCGAACAGCCGGATCTGGACGTCGAGCAGCGCGCGCCCCGCCTCCTGCCACGGCAGGCGCATGGTGGCCTCGATCTCGGCGCCGAGGCGGTCGGCGAGCCGGTCGGCGAAGCGGTCCAGCACCGCGATGACGATCGCGTCCTTGTTGGGGAAGTACTGGTACAGCGACCCGTTGCTGATCCCGGCGGCCTTGGCGATCCGGTTGGTGGAGGCGCCGTCGTAGCCGCGGTCGGACAGAACGCGAGTGGCGGCCTCCAGAATGCGTTCGACGGTCTGCCGGGAGCGGTCCTGGCGCGGGATTCTCCGGGGTGAAAGCCCAGGTGAGCGGCCCATCGGCGGACACCTTTCAAACGCGACTTGTAAGCGACTCCTTATTCGCGTGCACTGTACAACGGACACGGTATCGGACGGCGACGACACGGCGCTGCGGTGCCGCTGCGCCGGCCGCGGGGTGAACTGTGTACGCCTATTGGTCACGGCGGTCGGTGCCTACCGGTGACCTGCTATCGAGAACGTAAAGCCGGTCGGATCGCTTCGCGGCCAACCGGCTTTACGCACGATCGCGGCTAGCTACAGGTCAGCATGTCCACGGACGATCCGGCATTCCGCAGGTGGAACACGGCGGGGCTGCCATCGATGAAGTTGCCGGACCAGCCGGGGTGAAGAAAGTTGCCGTACCCCATCAGGTTCTTGTGCTGCCAGATGATCAGCAAGCAGTTCGTGGTGCGGTTCCCCGCGGAAGCCGCATTGTCGTTGACGACCTGTCCCTTGCCGGCGGATCCGAAGTACCCGCTGTCATAGAACTTGTTCCCGCTCAGGTCCCGGTCGACGTAGTAATCAGGCCGCCAGCTCGCGTTCCACAGACCTGGCGAGTAGTAGAGACAGAGGTAGGTGCCGCAGGGCTGCCCCCAGGAAGACCACTGACTGATCTGCAGGGTGTCGCCGGCCTGCGCGGAGCCGGCCCCGAGGCCGATGGTTCCGCCCATGGCCAGCGCAGCGGCAGCCGCGGCCGCGAGTGGGCGTCGTATGGTGTACCTCACTTGGCTTCCTTTCTTGATGCCGTTTCACCGTCAGAAGAACTCTTTCTGTTCACCCCATTTGACTACTTGCTTCGCCATCGCTCGGTCATGTATCGCTTACCTGGTTGAGCGGTGAAACCATCACCTCCATAAATGGTCGTGGCGTGTTGAGTCACCCTATTGGCGGAGAGCTTTCTGAGGTTCGATTCTTGCTGCACGCAAGGCGGGATACAGTCCCGCTATGAGCCCGGTCAGCGCGCCGATCAATGGCGCTGGCAGTACGGCGACCGGCTCTAGCACGGCGGTCCAGTCCTGAACGACGGCGACACCCACCACCGTTGCGATGGCGAGACAGGTTCCCACCATTCCACCGAGCAGGCCGAGGCTGGTCGATTCGGCGAGGAACTGGGCGGCGATGTGTCTGGGCCGAGCACCCAGTGAGCGACGCAGGCCGATCTCTGCCCTGCGCTCGAGAACGGCAACGAAAGTCGTGTTGGCGATTCCTAGAGTGCCGATGGTGAGGCAGATCGCGGCGAGTACGAGAAAAAGACCGGTCAGGTCTTGATTTACTTTCTCGCGAAGAGTGCGGGGATCTGGCGGGGGCACCGCGGTGAACAGGCCCGGATCTTCCGGCCGGAGAGCGGTGGGCGCCTGCCCGGCGATGAGCGCAGCGGCCCCGAGCCGGGTCCTGATGAGCATTTCCTCCGAGCTCTCCACGGAGGCGGGCCCGTAGAGCCGGTCGGCCGTGCCGCGCGGGATGATGACGCCCGCCAGCATCTCGGGCATCTGCCGGGTGTCGCCGATGATGCCCACGATCGTGAACGCCTGCTGATTGATGAACACTGCGGGTCGCGAGTCGAGCCGGGTGATGCCGAGGTGCTGGGCGGCTGTCGCGCCGAGTACGGCAACGCGCTCCCCGCGCCGTTCGTGGAACCCGTTGTAGGGCGTCCCGCGGGTGACCGACGCCTCGACCGCGCGCAGCATTCCCGGCGACGCCGCGAACACCGGACTGATCCCTCCCAAGCTGGTGCTGCTTCCGGGACGCACCTCGGGAGACGCGGCGATCACCGGATCGCTCTCGAAGTGCACGCGACGCCAGGTGCCCGCGGTCTCAACGCCATTGAGCCGGGTGATCCGCGCATCCGAATCGGGTGGGAATGCGCTGTCGACGGGCTCGGTGCCGGTTGCCGGCCCCTCACCCCGCGACTCCCCGAAGCCCCGTTCGTCAACCGTTTTGACGGTGACGGTCGTCGCGGTCAGTACGTTGAACTGCTCGCTGATCTGGCCGGAAGCGGTGGACGTGAGACCTAGGATCGCGACGAAGGCGCCGACGCCGAGAACCGTGCCGAGTGTGGTCAGCACCGAGCGCCCGGGACGTTGGGCGATGCCCGCCGCAGCCTCCGCCGCCATGTCGCGGACGGACAGTCGAGACGGTTCGACATCGACCAGCCAGGGACGGCGCCGTAGCCTCACGAGCCCACCTCATCTGTCAGCCGCCCGTCCCGGATGGCCACGAGGCGCTGCGCTCGGTCGGCGACCAGCGGATCGTGAGTGATGGTCAGCACGGTCTGACCCTCGTTGTTGAGTTCGTCCAGGAGGTCGAGGATCGTGCCGGCGGTGGCGGAGTCGAGGTTGCCGGTGGGCTCGTCACAGAGAAGCAACTGCGGGTGGTTGGCCAGTGCCCGTGCGATGGCGACGCGCTGCCGTTCTCCTCCGGAGAGGTGGGTCGGCATTGCTTCCATCCGGTGCTGAAGTCCGACCTTCCGGAGTGACTCTCGCGCGGCGGCAAGCCTCGCCTTCCGTGGCGCGGACCGGTAAAGCTGGGCGAGCATCACGTTCTCCAGTGCGCTGCGGTAAGGCAGCAAATGGAAGGCCTGGAATACGAAACCGATGCGCCCGCCCCTCATGGCTGCACGTTCCGCGTCACTCAGGGTTGCGACGTTCACCCCGTCCAGCAGGTAGCGTCCGATCGTGACCTGGTCCAACAGCCCGATCACGTTGAGCAGGGTCGACTTGCCCGAGCCGGAAGGGCCGACGATGGCGAGATATTCGCCGCGCTCCACGACGAGAGACACATCGTGCAGCGCTGTCACAGGAGGTGGCCCCGCATAGGTGTGGCTGATTCGCTCAAGACTGATTACGGGTGTCATCGGCCGACCACAACCTGGTCCCCCTCCCGAAGGTCGCCGCCTTCGGGGGTAACCTCGACATAGCCGTCCGCAGACGCGCCGGCGGCCACTCTGACACGGCGTCTCTCACCCGACCCCGTAATGACGGTTACCGAGGTCTTGCCGTCGGCGGGTGCCGTGATAGCACTCAGCGGTACCGTGAGAACCTCGTCGGACGTGGCCGCAGAGGTCACCGTGATCTGCGCGGATTTCCCGTTGAGCTCCGCTTTCCAAGGGGCCTTTGCCTTGAAGGTCACCGGAATGTAGGGCGGTTGGCGTATCTTGCTGCCGGCCTTGGGGGTGACGAGGTCGCCGACCTTGGCCACCGCAGCGCGATGCCGGCTTCCATCTTCTTCGATCAGGACCTCGGCAACGTGCCCGGGTTCGACGATGTCACCTTCAGACGGGTTGAGGCGGCCGATCAGTCGCACACCGCCGACCGCCAATTTGAGCAGATCCTTGGATATCTTCGTGCCGACCGAGTCGCTCACCGTGACGATCCGCGCAGGAAAGGAGGGCACGAACATCACTTCAGATTTCGGTGCCATGACGAGCTGGTCGCGTTTCCCTCCCCCGGCGGCACCGATATCTTGTCCACTCGCCTTCTCGGCTTCATTCTTGGCAATTGCGCTGGTACGGCCAGGCACTGTTGGAACGGCGTAGCCGAGCTTCTCATATAGCCGCTTCAAGGCGGCGGCGGTGCCGACGCCGAAGTAGCCCTCCCGGTCAGATCCACGGCGGTAACCCGCCTCGGCCAAAGCCTGCTGCAATTGCGTGACGTCGCGTCCTCGCATTCCCTGGACGAGATCACGGAGCGCAGGGATCCTGCCCCGCATGGCAAAGACCGGCCGGTAGGAGACCTCGGCGATCAACATTCCAGGGCGTACTTGATCGCCGGCCTTCTTCAGTGATCTGGTGATCAGCAGCTCACCGTCTGTGCGGCCTGCGGTGCCGTCAGGACTCAGCACGGTCGAAGGCGTGAAGGTCAACGACCGTACGGACGAGTACTCGCCGCGAAGAATCACTGTGCGCTGGAGTACTTTCGCCTCGACCGGAGCCGTGAGCACGCTGGCCGGGGGAGGTCCCGTCCGCGCCGCCATCTCGGCGGGCGACCTCACCCAGGTCGAGGCGATCAAGCCCATGGTCGACAACACGGCGGTGGTACAGGCCACGCCCAGCATCAGCCGCTGGCGACGCACTATGGGGGAGCGCGGCTCCCTGGAAGCCGTGCGCCTTGTCGCCGGATCCGTCGGTGAGTCGACGGCAATGGATACCGTCTCCCGGTTCATCAGGTCAGCCACCGTGTTTCCGCACCAATGACTGCAGGTGCCGGGCTCGGGACTCCACCCGCTTCTTCTCCTTCTTCAGAGCTTCAGCATTATTGTCGATCTCGATGTTCTGCAGGTCGGACTCCACGGCGAACAGCTTGCCTGGGAGATTGACCGCGAAACTGCAGTCGACGCTGGTGACGGCTGACTTGATCTCCTCGGAGTCCGGCGGCCCGGGCTCACCGTCCGCGGCTCCGAATCCGTTGCCCGCGTTCCAGGGGTCGGGGTAGTCGAAACCCTTTCGCTTCATACATCGTGACCATTGCTCGATGGCGTTCTTCGCTCGTGCCTCCGTCCTCATGAGCTGGAATGTCTTCGCCTGCAATCTTTCTGCGAGGTACGAGCCTCCGTCATCGATGCCGATGGCTCTAGTGGCTTCGCCCGTACAGCCACCGTCCGGGATGGATTGATTCTGGTGCTGCACGTCGGCGGAGCCCCGGGGTGTGCCGCGGAGGACTAGAGCCTGCTCCGGCGGTACCTCGTCGAAGGATTGCGGTTTGGTGCTGCCCCGTGCCCACTTCGGCATTCCGTACCCGTACACTTCGGCACTGGCTCGGTCGGACAGCCCGTAGCGGCGCGTCTTGGTGTACTGCCGTACCCGCACGCCTTGATCGATGGACTCCGACAGGTTTGTCGACGACAGCGGCGGAAAGCCGAATTCTCGCAAGCAGAGATTCACCATATGGCTCCACAATTGGCCTTCCTGGGCATTCTGGGCTGCGGAAGGGGCAAAGGCGTCCAACGGAAAACTGAGCTGCGCCATGCTCGTCGGGGTAGGGGTCGCGACCGGAGTTCGCGCAGACGTTCCCGCAGACATCGACCCACAACCGGAGGACGCAACGAGGCAGGCGATCCCCGCCGAGGCAAGGAAGAGGAGATTGGTCTTCTGAAACATTTGTGCTCCGCTGCTCACAAAGAACGTCAGACAAGGAAAATGGACGAGTACGTCGGTCGTTCTCGGCAGCAGTCGAGCGCTGAGGTGGCCGCGGGTCTCCGAGTTGCCGACGTCCAAGCTTGTATCCAGCGGGGCGGAAGGCTGTCAACGGCAGATAACTCGACACGGAGTGAATATTCCGCTACCAGAAACGGCTCGACTCTCAAGCGCCCGATGATGTTTCCGCTGGCTGGAGTCCTTTAGCCGGCGCTCATACGGGCTCTTATGTGACAGGTAAAGGCGCTAAAGTGAGATAGATCACAGCTCACTCTGGTTTGTTCTTCCGGGGTGCTCGCTTGTCGGTCGTCTGGCCGAATCCGGTCTCGGGTAGCTGCTGGTCAGAGCCATTATTCAGTTAATGCGCTTCGCCCCTGCAAGTGCGGCGCAAGTGTCGCGCAAGAAGGCCGGATAACTTTCTAGCTTCGCTCAGTGACGGCACCAATAGGGATGTGCTTTCGATGAGGAGAACAACGTGAGGGCGCCGGCTCCCTGGACCAGAATTGGATGGTGCGCCGCCCTCATGGGCGTGGGGCTCTCGCTCGCGGCACCCGTGGACACTGCGTTCGCGTCCCCCGCTCCACCCCCCCGGCCTTCGGCCGCGCCCGCCCCGGCCGTGGCTCCCGGAAGCCGCGACAAGGTGCTCGGGCCCGGCTGGCGATCATCGGGCGACCGGGCATGGACGACGACCGGAGACTCCACCGGCCTCCACGTTCTCGTGGCCGAGGAGAAGAACGGGTATGCGTGGCGGAACGTCGCGACGCTCTCCGAACCCGGCTTCGACGCCGATCAGTGGATCGGCAATGCATGCCTCACCGGCTCGGGGAAGCGCGCGGTGGTCGCCTACGCGCCGCGGGCGTTCACGAACAAGCCGCTGCTCAACGCCCGGGGCGCCTTCACCGCCGTTGTCGACCTCGCGAGCGGCTCGGTTCGCAAGCTGCCCCTCCAGTCGTCCCTGGCCTACTTCAGTCCCGGGTGCGGCACCGGTGAGGACGCCGTGATCACGCAGGAGGGCGGTGCCGGGTCCCACGCCGGCAAGACCCGGCTGACCAGGATCGACGCGGTGACCGGCCGCCTCGGCGCCGCGACGGTGCTGACCGGGCAGGTGACCTCCGCGGTCCCGGTGGGGCGGAAGATCGTCGCGGCCGACGGCCACCGCCTGGTGCGAATCTCGAAGGGAGGCGGGCGCACGCCGCTCACCAAGACGAGCGGCGTGCCCTTCCACCTCGCCGCCGACGCGGACGGCGGCGTCGTGTTCATGGAACGCGGCCAGGCCGGCGTCTCGGTGCGGCGATCGGCTGGGAGGCCCGGCCCGGCCAAGGAACTGGCCACGGGCGTGCTAGGGCAAGTCGGGGTCCAGGCCGGGGCGGGCGGACGGGTGTTCCTGACCGGCCGTCCGGCCAAGGTCAGCGCGCTGCCGCCGAAGATCTCCAGAGTGGACGTGCCGCGTGGCGCGGAGGTCTCCTCGCGCGGCCGGTCGGCGCTGCTCTCGGCGGCCGGTGGAGGCGCCGCGGCGGCATCGCCCCGGGGCGGAGAGCCGGCCCCGGTGCCCGTCCCGCGCCAGGACCGGGGCGGCCTGACGCTCAGGATGAAGGTGCTCGCGACCGGTGAGCAGCCTGAACTGTCCGTGTCGCCCGGCGATGCCCCGGCCGGGCGGAAGACGAGCCCGGTGCTCGGCACGAGCGACGCCCGGCCACGCGCGGTGGCGGCCGGATCGCCGACCGACCCGGTGGAGTCGGAACGTACCTGCTCGGTGCCGCGCAACGACCCGCGGAACCAGGCGTACCAGCCGACTCCCCGGCAGGTCGAATGGGCCGTCGACCAGGCGGTCCGGGGTGCGCTGACGATCCAGCGGCCGCAGAACTGGAAGAACCTGGGCATGCCGGCCTACACCCCGCAGGGCCTGTTCCCGCGGGCCGGGCTCACCGGCGGCGGCTACATCCCGGCGCAGGTGATGCTCGGCGTGGCGGCCCAGGAATCGAACCTGTGGCAGGCCAGCCGCTGGGTCACGCCCGGCGAGACGGGCAATCCCCTGATCGGCAACTACTACGGCCTCAACCTCTACGACAGTTCTCCGGCCAACGACTGGGACATCGACTTCTCCGAGGCGGACTGCGGGTACGGCATCACGCAGCGCACCGACGGCATGCGTCTCGCCGGCCGGGAGAAGCCGGGGGAGACGGCCCTTCCCTATCAGCACCAGCGCGCGGTCGCCCTCGACTTCACCGCCAACATCGCTTCCGGAGTCCGGCTGCTGGAGCAGAAGTGGAACCAGACGATGGCCGCCGGCATGCGGGTCAACAACGGCGACCCGGCCAAGCCGGAGAACTGGTTCTTCGCACTGTGGTCCTACAACAGCGGCTTCTACCCCAATGAGGGCGGGCCATGGGGTGTCGGCTGGGCCAACAATCCGATCAACCCGCGCTATCCGGCTGACCGCGCGCCCTTCCTCAGCCTCACCTACGCCGATGCCAAGAACCCCCAGTGGTGGCCGTACCAGGAGAAGGTTCTCGGCTGGGCCGCCTACCCCATCGAAGCCCTGGAGAAAGCGCCCGACACCTACGTTCCGGGCTACCGCGCGGCCTGGTGGAACACCGACATCTACCGGCTGGGCATCAAGCCCCCGGCGGAGATGTTCTGCAACTCCTCGAACTACTGCACGCCCGGGGCGAAGTATCCGAACGACTTGGACGAACCGGAGGGGCCCTGCAGCCGGCGGGACCTCAAATGCTGGTTCCATCAGCCGATCACCTGGAAGAACTGCCCCGCCGAATGCGGCAACGAGGTCCTGCGCTTCGATCCCGGATACGCCTACCAGCCGGACCAGGTGAACTATCCGCCGACCTGCACCCTGAACGACCTGCCATCAGGGTCCCTGGTCATCGACGACGTGCCGGACGGGACGCCCACCCCCGCGCCGAACTGCGGCCGTCCTTGGAGCAACGCCGGAGCGTTCACCTTCGATTTCGCCGCCGATTCCGGCGGAAAGTATCCGTCCAAGATCGATCTACACCAGATGGGGGGCGGCTTCGGCGGCCACTACTACTTCGGCCATACCCGTGATCCGGACCGGCCGCACCTGCGCGTCTCCGGCACCTGGAAGCTGGACCGCGAGATCAGCGGACCGGCGCAGATACTGGTGCACCTCCCCGACCACTACGGGTACACGCACCAGGCCACCTATGAGGTGGAGACGGCGCGCGGCACCCGGAAGCGCACCATCTCACAGCGGGTGAAAGGCAACCGGTGGCTGTCGATCGGCGCCTTCATGTTCGACGGCAGGCCCAGCGTCAAACTGAGCAGTGTCGTCGGCGGCGCGACCGGCGACGAGACGATCGCCTTCGACGCGCTGGCGGTGCGCCCCATCAAGGGGACCTATGTCGAACGGACCGTCGACGCCGTCGCCTTGTTCGACGAGACCCAGAACATCAACACCGACTCGATCAGCTCGTGGTTCCTGAACAGCCCGCTCGAGACCCATCAGAAACTCCACGACTGGGGGCTGGAGACCGCGGGGAGGGTGCTCGCGCTGCCCACGTGCGACGGGACGGACGAGGAATGCGCGGGCCCGCATATGAAGTCCGCGATGCAGACATGGCGGAACCAGATCATCACGGCGGGTACGGACCCGCTCGACCATCCACCGGGTCAGGGGATCGCGAACTGGATCCATTTCGCGAACCCGTACACCGATCGCCCCACGAGCTCCTCCAAGCCCGCACACTTCGACACCGATGACACCTCGTACAAGATCAAGGCCAGTGCCACCGTCTCGTTCATCCGGGGCGAGGACGGTGCGATCGTCGACGGCAGTCCGTACGTCGAGTACGACGACCGGACGGCCGACACGGTACTGCCGGACTTCGTCCAGAACACGCTCCGGGCCATCGAACTCGACTACGGGATCGACCGGCCGGATCTCACCTACACGACCGAGGACCTGAACGAGCACGACGGGAGAAGGCGCACGGCGAGGCCGCACTCCACGGGGATACTCCCCGGGCGGGCCTACCTCCCGCTTCACGACCAGGAGCCGGCGCCGATCGTCGGCGGCTGCGTCCCGGCGAATTCCGTTTCGGGCGGGAGCATCGGATACCGTCCCATGCTCGGAGAGGCGGGACCGGCCGCCGCCATGCAGGCGTGGATCGACACGATGAGCCACGACTTCCGCGTTCATCCCAACGTCACGCGAGTGGCGAGGGAGATCTACAATCTCTTCTTCAATCGCGGTGCGACCGGCTCGCCGTTCAACATGGCGGCGCCGGTCTGGCAGCAGCTCAGCTTCATGGTCTGCGCGGACGGGACCATACACAAGAATGGCGGGCGGCCGATATTGAGGTCCAGCTTCATGCCGGACCAGTACCTCTACTTCGAGGGCAAGGCCATCAACACCGACGGGGAGCCGGTCGGCTCCGGTCCGATCATCAACGGGAACTTCCGGCTGTTCAGCCGCCTCCCAGATGGGGGAACCGGCATATGGGACAACCCCTACGGTTCCTGCTCGGGCTCGGGTCAGAGCGGAAATCCGTGGAACATCGCTCCGCCGGGCGGGGCGGGGACCAATCCTGACAGCGTGCACTTCTGCGTCTAGCGTTCGCCGGAAGCGGATGAAGCGCGCGATCCAGTGACTCTCTGGCCGTTCCCGTACCGGGGACGGCCAGAGAGTCCTCGTCTCCAACGTGAAGCGGAAGAGTGGTGGGCATGGGCCTCGGCGGGCAGGCGTATCTGATCTACTGGATGGTCGCTTTCTGCTTGTGGACCGTGCTCGGTCTCCTTCCATTCAGAAAGCGCTCGTCCTACGGCTGGAGGTTGTTCCTCGGTCTGTACCTCCTTGCCTCCGTGGTCATCGTCGTCTCTGCGGGGACCGGCGGGCCATCCGTTCACGTGTTGCTTCTCTTCGGTCCAGGCGCCCTCATTGCCTTCATTCGCTTGATGACGTATCGGCGGGGACCGGGCGGATGACCTCAGGCGCCGTGGCGGCCCCGCAACGCCGCGTGATCGCGCATTCGGCGGGCGTTCGCCGCCGTCCGGAGGCGGCCCGCCGGCGATCTGGACAGAAACTCGTTTCGCATAACATGATCTCTGCACAGATGTTGATCATGCGTGCGATGGCGGGGTGGCTGGTGTTGCGCTTCGGAGTTCTCGGCCCTCTCCACATACAGAAGGGCGAGGAGCAGGTCACCATCCGTGCGGCCAAGCAGCGCACCGTCCTCGCCCTGCTGCTGATCCATCGGTGCGGAACGGTGCCGACGGAGCGCCTTATCTCCGAGCTCTGGGACCATGACCCGCCGGTGTCAGCGCGCGGGACGCTGCAGTCGCTCGTCTCCCGGCTGCGGCGGTCCCTGGGCGAGGGCCGCGCCGCCGACGGGCGGTTGCTCGTCGGGAACGCCTCCGGCTACGCGTTCGCGCTGCCCGACGACGCGAGCCTGGACCTGCAGGAGTTCGACCAGGCCGTGGCCGGGATCCGGGCCCGCTCGGCCGCCGGTCCGGCGGCGGAACTCGCGGACGGCCTCGCGGACGGCCTCGCGGACGGCCTCGCGGACGACGTTGACCGGGCGCTGGACCTGTGGCGCGGGGAGGCGTTCGCCGATGTCCCGGCGTCGCCGCGGATCGTCGTTGAAAGGGCGCGGCTGGAGGAGGCGCGGCTCGCGCTGTGGGAGACGCGCGCGGACCTCCGGCTCGCTCGTCGGCGCAACGACGAGGTCATCGCCGAGAACACCGCCCTGCTGGCGGACCATCCACTGCGCGAGCGGCTGTGGGAGCAGCTGATGCTGGCCCTCTACCGCAGCGGCCGCCGCCACGAGGCGCTCACGGTCTACGGCGACGCCGAGCGGCTGCTGACCGCGGAGCTGGAGATCGGGCCCGGGGAAGGACTGCGACGGCTCCACGGGCAGGTCCTGGCCGGTTCCGTGCCGCCGGCCGCACCGGAGCCCAGGGCGCCGCGGCTCTCCGCGCCTCCGGCGCAGCTTCCGCCGGCCATCCCCGACTTCACCGGGCGGGAGGAAGAGCTCACCAGGGCGCTGACGGCCCTCGGGCGGGCACCGGCCGGCGGCTCGGCGCCGACGGTCGCGGTGTCGGGCATGGCGGGGGTCGGCAAGACGACCTTCGCGCTGCAGGTCGCCCATCGCCTCAGGGGGAACTTCCCCGACGGGCAGATCTACGTGGACCTGTGGTCGGGGGAGTCGCGGCCGCAGGCGCGGAGCCCGGACGAGGTGGTCCTGCGGTTCCTGCGCGCGATCGGGATGACCGGCCGGGACGTGCCGTCCGATCCCGAGGAGCGGGTGGCGGTGTACCGCAGTGCGCTGGCGAACCGGCGGATCCTGATCGTCATCGACAACGCGACGGACGAGGAGCAGGTGGAGCCCCTCCTGCCGGGCAGCCCGACCTGCGCGGTCCTGGTGACGAGCCGGAGGCCCCTGTCCGGCCTGAGCGGTGCCCGGCACATCGTTCTCGACGTCCTGAGCGCGGGCCAGGCCCTCGACCTCATCGCGAGCGTCGTCGGCCCGGATCGGCTGGCGAGAGAGCCGGCCACGGCGGCCGAGCTCGTCGACCTGTGCGGGCGCCATCCGCTATCGCTGCGGATCTGCTCCAGCCGGCTGGCGGCGCGGCCGCACTGGACGATCGGCACGCTGACGAGACGGCTGCTGGACGAGCGGCTGCGCATCGACGAGCTCGAGTACGGCAGGAAGAGCGTCCGCGCGAGTTTCACGCTGAGCTACGAGGCGCTGGAGGCGCGTGCGCGCCGGCTGTTCTGCCTTCTCAGCCTGGTGGAGGCCGAGGACTTCGCGGCCTGGGTCGCGGCGCCGCTCCTGGACACCACGGTCTCGGAGGGCGAGCATCACCTCGAAGTGCTCGTGGAGAACCAGCTCGTGCAGGTCGCGGGCCGAGACGGCGCCGGCCAGACGCGTTATCGCCTGCACGATCTGATCCATCTCTACAGCGGGGACCTCGCTGAGCGGCACATCCCCGTGGCCGAGCGGCGGGACGCGGTAGCGCGGCTCCTGGGCGCCTGGCTCACGCTCACCGACCGTGGCCACGAGACCAGCTACGGTGCCAATTTCCTGCTGAACCACGGCACCTTCCCGCGATGGCCGCTCGCCCCGGCCTACGTCGGTCAGCTTCTGGCCGACCCCTGGGCGTGGTGGGAGTCCGAGCATCGCTCGCTCGTGGCCATGGTGGCCCAGGCCGCCAGAGCCTGCCTGGACGAGGCGGCCTGGGACCTCGCCGTCACGTCGACGACGCTGTTCGGCACGTACGGGTATCTCGGCGATTGGCAGACCACGCATGAGACGGCCTTCGCCGCGACCGTCCGCAGCGGGAACCGCCGTGGCGAGGCGATCGTCATGAGCCACCTGGCCGGCCTGCGGATCTATCAGCAGCGCCATACGGACGCGCTCGACCTGCTGGCGCCCGCCGCCGACACGCTGGCCCGGTTAGGGGAACGCCGGGCGGAGGCGCTCTGCTATGTCGCGATGGGCATCGCGGAGCGGGGACGGCGTGACCGCCGCAAGGCCCTCTCGCACTTCCATCGCGGCCATGAACTCCTGCGAGGCCGCGGCGACGCCCTCGCCGAGGCCCACGTCCTGCTGCACACCGGGCAGACGCATCTCGCGCTCGGTGATCTGAAGGCCGCCGAGCGGAGCCTTCGCTCGGCCCGCTCCATCGCGCGGTCCGTCGACGGCGGGCCGCTCGAAGGCTATATCGACCACTGGCTCGGCTCGGCCCACCTCGGCAGGCACGATGCGGCCGCGGCCGCCGAGGCGTTCTCCCGTGCGATCACCAGGGTCTCGTCCATCGGTGACGCGCGGGCCGAGGCCCTGGCGCTGCAGGGCCTGGCTCACGCCCACCTGCAGAGCGGCGCGCGGGACACCGCCGAGCATGTCCTCTCCCTGGCCGGCGCGGCCGCCCAGCGCATCCCCGACAGCGCGACCGCGACACGGACGCTCAGCGGCATCGGGCGCCTGCTCACCGATCTGCGAGCGTGAGGTCGCGCCCGGAGCCGCGGGAACCCCTGTCCCAGTGAGGCGCCGTCGTAGCCGCGGTCGGACAGAACGCGAGTGGCGGCCTCCAGAATGCGTTCCACGGTCTGCCGGGAGCGTTCCTGGCGCGGGATCTTCCGGGGTGAAAGCCCAGGTGAGCGGGCCATCGGCGGATACCTTCCAAACGCGACTTGTAAGCGACTCCTTATTCGCGTTTACCTTACAGGGAGAGCCGTGTCGTCAGGAGGGTCGCGCACATGACGGTGACCGATGGGATGCCCAAGAGCCCGTCAGCCGAGAAGGAGGGCACCCGGGAGCCCGTCCCGTTCGGGCCGGGGTCGGTGCTGTGGGACACGATGGGGCTCTACACGTCGGCCATCGCGGGGAACGGCGTGTTCATCCTCCAGGTCATGCACCCCGCGATCGGGACGGTCGTCGACCGGCTGTCCAGCTTCCGCACCGACCCGCTCGGCCGGGCCGCCCGCAGCTTCGCGTCCGTGCAGACCTGGGTGTACGGCGGCGAGACCGCGATCGAGGAGGGCAGGCGGCTGCGCGAGATGCACAAGCCGCTCAGCGCGGTCGACGAGGACGGGAACCGCCACCACGCGCTGTCGGCCGAGCCGTGGGCGTGGGTCCACCTCACCGGCTTCTACGCCGCCGTCACCGCGTCGAGGTACTTCGCGCCCGCGCCGATGACGCCCGAAGAGGAGCAGCAGGTCTTCGACGAGTTCATGAACCTCGGCCGGATCCTGCGGGTGCCCGAGCGGATGCTGCCGAAGACCATCCCGGACTACTGGGACTACTTCGAGGACATGGTCGCGAACACCCTCGTCCCCCACAAGGTGGCGCACGAGGTGCTCGCCCAGATGGGCCAGGTACCGCCCAACGTGCCGGGACCGCTGCGGCCGGCGGTCGCCCCGCTCAGCGCGGCCGGCGGGCGGCTCGGCCGGCTGATCACGGTCGGCACCCTCCCGGCGGAGGCGCGCCGCAAGCTCGGGGTGTCGTGGACCGCGTCGGACGAGCGGCGGCTGAAGGTGGCCGGGCAGCTCATCGGGCGGGGCACGCCGCTGCTGCCCGAGCGCGTCCGCTACATGCCGATCGCCTACCGCGCCCGGCAGGCCGCCCGCGCCCAGGAGCGGCTGGAGCGCACGCTGGCGCAGCGCCCCATGTGACCAGGCCGCGGCCGCCGCCGGGGCGGCCGCCCGAACCGGCCGCACGAACGGCCGCCAAGGAGGTCGATCACCGTGACCGCACCGACCGGGGACCCGCTGTCGCTGCTGGCCGCCGCCGAACCCGCGAGGACCGCGGTCATCGAGGACGACCGGCGCCTCACCTACGCCGAGTTCAACGCGCTGGTGAACCGGTACGCCAACCTGCTGGTGGACCACGACGTCAGGGCGGGCGCCAAGGTCGTCTGGTGCGGCCGCAACAGCACCGAGGTCGTCGCGCTGATCGCCGCGCTGCGCAAGTGCGGCGCGGTCGGCGTCCCGCTCAACTACCGGCTGACCCCGGAGGAGGCGTCCTACGTCATCGAGAACGCCGACGCCGCCCTGGTGGTGTTCGACGCCGAGCAGGCGCCCCAGCTGGAACCGGCGTCCTGGCGGGCCCCGGGCGTCCGCAGGTGGCTCGCCTTCCGCGGGCACGCGCCGGACTGGGCGTCCTCCCTCGACGCCCTGGCCGCGAAGAGCCCGGTGACCGAGCCCGTGCCCCGCGGCGCCGACCCGGTGGCCGGCAGTTCGATGTTCTACACGTCGGGGACGACGGGCAAGCCGAAGGGCGTCGTGCGCGGCGAGATCGACCAGGCGATCGTGCTCGGGCTGGTCGGGGAGATCGGCTTCCAGCCCGGCGACGTCTACCTCACGACCGGCCCGCTCTACCACTCCGGCCCGATGAGCTTCATGCTGATCGTCCAGCTCATGGGCGGGACCGTGGTCGTCATGCGCGACTTCGACCCGGAGCGCTGGCTGGACCTCGTCGAGCGGCACCGGGTGACCACCACGTTCTCCGCGCCGACCCCGGTCCGCCGCGTGCTGGACCTGCCGGACGAGGTTATCGCCCGCCGGGACCTGTCCTCGCTGCAGCGCATGATCGCCAACGCGGCGCCGTGGCCGTTCGAGCTGAAGCGCCGCTACATCGACAAGATCGGCGAGGGATCGCTGTTCGAGGTGTACGGCTCCACCGAACTCGGCGTGGACACCGTGCTGCGTCCCGAGGACCAGCTCCGCAAGCCCGGCAGCTGCGGCCGGGCGGCCCCCGGCGTCGAGATCGCCCTGTTCGACGAGGAGGGCCGGCCCGTCGAGGAGCCGCACGTGCCCGGCGACCTGTACGTGCGCGGCGCCGCCGTCTTCCAGGACTACTACAAGGCCGAGGGCAAGTACCGCGACGCGAGCCGCGGCGAGTGGCTGACGGTCGGCGACATCGCCTACCGCGACGAGGAGGGCTTCTACTACATCTGCGACCGCCGCACCGACATGATCATCTCGGGCGGGGTGAACATCTACCCGGCCGAGATCGAGGCGGTGCTGACCGCGCATCCGGCGGTGGCGGACGCGGCGGTGTTCGGCGTCCCGTCCGACGAGTGGGGCGAGGCGGTGCACGCCGCGGTCGTGCTGCACGACGACGCGGTCACCAACGACGCCGTCACCGACGAGGACCTGCGCGGCTTCTGCCGGGAGCACCTGGCCTCGTACAAGACGCCGCGGGGCTTCGACCGCATCGCGGAGATCCCCCGCAATCCCTCGGGCAAGACGCTGAAGCGCCGCCTCCGCGACCCCTACTGGGAGAACCGGAACACCAGGATCGGCTGACCGCCCGGGGCGGTTCAGGCGGCGAGCAGCCCGGCGGCCGAGAGGAGGCGCATCCAGCGGTCCCTGTGGCGGCCCTTCCGGTCGGTCGCGGTGACCGCGCCGGCTCCGAGCACGCCTTCGACCAGCCGCGGATAGCGCTCGCCGAGGACGTAGTGGTTGAAGAACGTGACGACGTCGTCCGCGAAGTCCTCGCTGTCGATCTCTTCGATGTCGACGTGCTTGTACATGAAGACGTAGTCGTCGGGGTCGACGTAGTAGACGCTGCCGTCGTTCAGGTCCAGCCGGATGGGGCCGCCGCCGTTGATGTCCTCAAGGAGGTCGGCCGGAATCCCGTGCAGTTCCCAGCCGATGACCAGGGGGTCGCCCAGCGGGCAGTTCTCGATCCAGCGCCGCTTCGCCCAGGCGTCCGGGTCCTGGATCTCCTCGGGCTGCCTGAAGCGGAAGTAGTCACCGGCCAGGTGCGAGAACAGCCGGAAGACTTCCGTCACCCCGGCGGGCAGCTCCGGGACGTCCGCCGGCTCCAGGGGCCCCTCGATGGTGACCCCGAAGCCGTGCTCGGTCTCCGTCCGCCGCAGCAGCTCCAGCTTGGCCTCGATCTCGGCCAGCCCCGCGCGCATGTCGTCGTTCATCGGGCCCCCCGGATCCAACGTGGGTGTCACCGGAGATCATGCCCGGACGGTCCGACGTTCCGCGCGCACCGCGGCGGGCGCCGGCCGGACCCCGGCCGGCGCCCGGACGGGTCAGTACTTGATCACGCCGCGGATGTTCTTGCCGTCGCGCATGTCCTGGTAGCCCTTGTTGACCTCGTCGAGGGTGTAGGTGTTGGTGACCAGCTCGTCCAGCTTGAGCTTGCCCTCGTCGTAGAGGCGGAGCAGGCGCGGGATGTCGCGGCGCGGGTTGGCGTTGCCGAAGATGCAGCCGACCAGCTCCTTGCGCTGCATCGCCAGGTCGAACAGGTTCAGCTTGACGTCCTCCTGGAGGATCGGCGCGACGGCGACCACGACGCCGCGGCCGCCCTTGGCGACCATGCTCATCATCGGGTTGATGAGGTCGCCGGTGGCGACGCCGGTGGTGAGGAGGGCCTTGTCGGCGTTCGCGCCCCAGGTGAGCTCGGCGACCTTGGCGGCGGCCTCCTCCATGGACGCGGCGGAGTGGGTGGCGCCGAACTCGGCCGCCTTCTCCCGCTTCCAGTCGACCGGGTCGACGGCGATGACGTGGCGGGCGCCGGCCATGGCCGCGCCCTGCACGGCGTTCATGCCGATGCCGCCGAGGCCGACCACCACGACGCTCTCGCCCGCCTGCACCTGGGCGACGTTGACGGCCGCGCCCCAGCCGGTGGTCACGCCGCAGCCGACCAGCGCGGCCTTGTCGAGCGGGATCCAGTCGTCGATCTTGACGGCGGACGCCTCGTTGACCACCGTGTACGGCGCGAACGTGCCGGTGCAGCACATGGTGCCGAGGTCCTTGCCGCTCTTGGAGTGATGCCGGGCGGTCATGTCGCTGATCTGCCGTCCGGCCAGCAGCACCGCGCCCATGTCGCAGAGGTGCTGCCGTCCCCTCGCGCACGAGGGGCAGCGGCCGCAGGCCGGGACGAACGACAGGACGACATGGTCGCCCTCCTGCAGCGTGGTGACACCGGGACCGACCGCCACCACCTCGCCGGCGCCCTCGTGGCCGCCGATGAGCGGGAACTGCTCCGCGCCCAGCAGCGCCGCGATCTCGTCGCTGAGCACCATGTCCCCGGTGACCACGTGCTCGTCGGAGTGGCACAGGCCGGAGGCGGCGAGTTTGACCTTGACCTCGCCCGCCTTGGGGTCGTCGAGCACGATGTCTTCGACACTCCAGTCGGTGTGCGGTTCCCACAGAATCGCCGCTCGAGTCTCCACTTATGCCTCCTGATGGACGTGCTGGAGCCGGTTGTGCCTCTTGAATACTAGAACTTGATTCGGAACTCCATAGTTCGGCGTATCTCGATCGGTCCGTGACCGCATTCGGTTTCCCCTGGTCGGCGCTCCGCCGGGCCGCCCGCAGCCGCCCGTGGCCGCGCGGCGCCGACCTGGGGGCCTGCGTCCGGCCCTTCTTGCAATATGGTTGCATTTGCTTCTGATGTGCATGAAGTGCCGCTGGTGAAGGGGTGATGGTCGGCGTGCCGAGCGCTACCAGCCGTCGCGGGTTCCTCGGGCTGGCCGGAGCGGCCGGGGCGGTGCTGCTGGGCGCGTGCTCGTCCGGCGGGACGGAGTCCGGCGGGACGCCCCGCCGGGGCGGCGCGGTCCGGGCGGTGTTCCCCGGGTCCGGCGCCAAGGAGACGATGGATCCGCACGCGCAGCGGCAGTTCGTCGACATCGCCCGGCACAAGGCGGTCTTCGACAAGCTGGTCGACCTCGGGCCGACGCTGCGGCCGGTGCCGCGGCTCGCCGAGCGCTGGGAGGCGAACGGCGACGCGACCCTTTGGCGGTTCCACCTGCGCGCCGCCGTGTTCCACGACGGTCACGTGCTGGACGCCGGCGACGTCCTCTACAGCCTCGCCCGCATCCTCGACCCCAAGGGCGTCGACCGCAGGGCGCGGACCTCGCTGGCGGGCATCGACCTCGGGCGCTCCCGGGCCGCCGGCGAGCGGGTCGTGGAGATCGCGCTGAAGCGGCCGAACGCCGAACTGCCCTCGCTGCTCGCCATGACCGGTACCGCCATCGTGCGGCGCGGCTACGCCGACCCGTCGAAGCCGGTCGGCACTGGACCGTTCCGATTCCAGTCGTTCACGGCCGGCCGGTCCTTCACCGGCCGCCGCTTCGACGACCACTGGGAGCGGGGCAGCCAAGCGGTCAGGTTCCGGACGTCCAGCCCCGCCGGTGCGGTGGGGGCGCTCTTACGAAGGCGAACCGGCGTTGTGGCGGCGGGCAGCACGTCCTGGGGTGAACCCTGTGCGGTGACGCGGCCGTCGTCCAGCAGGACGACGTGGTCGACGCAGCGCGCACCATGTCGTGGTCGTGGCTCAGGAGGAGCAGCGCCATGCCGTCGGCGGCCAGGCCGGCGGGTCTCGTCCTCGCCGAGCCCGCCCGCCGCCGCTTCGAGATCCTCGGCGACCCCCGCGACCCGGCACAGGCGAAGGCCGATCGCCCGACCGCGACCCAATGGCACCTGGACGCGCTGCGCGAGCAGGGCTTCACCGAGGCCCGCCAGGTCTGGTGCTCCCACTGCGACGCCCTGACGGCCGCCCTCCGGTAGGCCGCGCCCACCGGTCTTCGGCGGCTCCGCCTAGCGGCCCTCGGCGGCTGCGGCGCGGCGTTCGGCGCCGGTCTCCTCGAAGTAGCCGATGTCGTCACCGGCGATGCGCCCCACGAAGGTGTCGTTGGGCGTGGTCCCCGTGGTGCTGCCCTGGTCCGGGTGGGAGGGGTTGGACTCCCCGCCCACGGCACGCGACCACGCCACCGCCTTGTCGAGCGGTACGTCGGACTCCGGGCCGTTGCGGTGGACGAAGGTTCCCATGGCCTTCCTCACGATCGGTTCGTCCCCGGGCCTACCCCCGCCTGCTCGGCCCATGCGTCCGGGATCCGGGGGCCGTGCGCAGGGCGGCGCCGTGGCAGCGGCCGAGGGGCCTGCGGTTAGATCGAAAATCCCGCGCGGGCGCGGAACTCCGTGTTCGATTGGTCATGGCGCGGGTCCGGGACGGGAGGCGGGTGCCATGGAGGCTCTGCGGTCCGGCGATCCCCGGCGCGTCGGCGGCCACCGGCTGCTGGGCAGGCTCGGCGCCGGGGGCATGGGCCTGGTGTACCTGGGGCGCTCGCCCGGCGGGATGCTGGTCGCGGTCAAGGTCGTCCACCCGCACCTGGTCGAGGACCCCGACTTCCGGGCGCGGTTCCGCCGGGAGGTCGGCGCGGCGCGGGCCGTCAGCGGCGCGTTCACCGCGCCCGTCGTGGACGCCGACCCCGAGGCCGCCCTGCCGTGGCTGGCGACCGCCTACCTGCCGGGCGTCCCGCTGGACCAGGCCGTCCCGCTGCCGGTGCCCGCCGTCCTCGCGCTGGGCGCGGGGCTCGCCGAGGCGCTCGTGTCGATCCACCGCGCGGGGGTCGTGCACCGCGACCTGAAGCCGTCCAACGTCATCCTGGCGCTCGACGGGCCGCGGGTGATCGACTTCGGCATCGCGCACGCCGCGGACGCCGCCGTCGTGACCCGGACGGGCTCCACCGTCGGGTCGCCCGGCTTCATCGCCCCCGAGCAGGCCCGGGGCGCGCCGACCGGCCCGGCCGCCGACGTGTTCTCGCTCGGCGCGGTCCTGGTCTTCGCCGCGACCGGCGTCGGCCCGTACGGGCAGGGGCCGCCGCACGTCCTCATCTACCGGGCCGTCCACGAACGGCCCCGGCTCGACGGCGTCACGGACCTGGCGCTGCGGGCCGTCGTCGAGGCGTGCCTGGAGCCGGACCCGGGCCGCCGCCCGAGCCCCGACGAACTGCTGCGGGGGCTGGCCCCCCACGTGCCGCCGAGCACTGACCTGCACGGCGTCGGCTGGCTGCCCGCCGACCTGGGCGAGCGCATCGCCCAGGCGGGCACCGGCATCCCGGAGCCGCCGCCCACCGGGATCGAGACGGTCGCGGCGCCGGGCCGCCGGCGGTTCCTCGTCGTGGGCGGCGCCGCCGCGGCCGTCGCGCTCGGCACCGGGGGAGTCGCCGCGCTGGTGCGGGTGCTGCGCGAACCGGCCGCCGAGCCCGCCGCGCAGCCCCCCGCCACGTCGCCCGCCGCGTCCGCCGCGCCCCCGCCGATGCGGGACGGCAAGGTCCTGTGGAAGCGCCCGTCCGGCGACGAGTACCTCGTCTCCAGCCCCGTGGTCGCCGGCGGGCAGGTCTTCGTCGGCAGCGAGAAGGGGAACCTGCTGGCGTTCGACGCCAGGACCGGCAAGCCGCGGTGGACGTACCGGGCCGCGCGGCGGATCGTCACGGGCCCGGCCGCCGCGTCGGGCCTCGTCTACGCCCTCTCCCAGGACGGCGTCCTGCACGCGGTCGACGCCCGCACGGGCCGGCTGAAGTGGCAGCGGACGGTCGGGAACACCCAGGCGGACCCCATCGTCGCGGGCGGCCTCGTCTACTGCGGCGGCGACGCCCTCAACGCGCTCGACGCGGCCGGCGGTTCGGTCCGCTGGCGGGGGGCGGGCGCCGGCCGGACCCCGGCCGCCGCCGGAGGCGCCGTCTACGTCCCCGGCGAGAAGAAGCTCGTCGCCTACGACGCGTCCACCGGCCGGGCCCGCTGGACCTACCCCTCGCCCGGCGGCGTCCAGGACGCCGCGGCGGCGAACGGCCTCGTCTGCTTCGCCGACTTCCAGGGCGAGAAGGTCCACGCGGTCGACGCCCGCACCGGCAAGCGCCGCTGGACGTTCGACATCGGCGAGACCGCCACCTCCCGGCCCGTGATCACGGACCGGGCGGTGTACGCCGCCGACTACGGCGGCAAGGTGTCCGCCCTCGACCCGGCCACCGGGACCATGCGGTGGCAGGCCCAGCTCGAAGGCCAGATCCAGGACAACCCGGTCATGGCGGGCGGCACGCTGTACGTTCCGAGCGGGATCTACTCCGACGGCGGCGTGTACGCGGTGGACGCCGCCACCGGCCGCAAGCTGTGGCGGTTCCAGGCGGACGAGGGCGTCGAGTCGAGCCCGGCCGTCGCCGGCGGGATCGTGTACACCGGCTGCAAGGACGGCTACCTGTACGCACTCGACGCGCGCGGTGGCTCGGGCACCGCGACCGGCTGAGAACGGAGAGCGATGTCCGCGACACGTCCGGGGGACCCGCGGCAGGTCGGGCCCTACCGCGTCGTCGGCAGGCTGGGCGCGGGCGGCATGGGCCAGGTCTTCCTCGGCCGGTCGCCCGCGGGCCGCACGGTCGCCGTCAAGGTCATCCACCCGGCCATGGCGGAGGACGGCGACTTCAAGGCGCGGTTCCGGCGCGAGATCACCGCGGCCCGCGCCGTCGGCGGCGGCTACACAGCCCCGGTGGTCGACGCCGACCCCGACGCCTCACCGCCCTGGCTGGCGACCACGTACCTGCGCGGCATGTCCCTCCAGGACGCCGTCGCGGCGCACGGGCCGCTGCCCCCGCCGGCCGTGCGGGCGCTCGGTGCGGGGCTCGCGGAGGCGCTGCGGTCGATCCACGCCGCCGGGATCGTGCACCGCGACCTGAAGCCGTCCAACGTGATGCTCACGCCCGAGGGGCCGCGCGTCATCGACTTCGGCCTCGCCCGCCCGAGCGAGGCCACGACCCTGACGCGGACCGGCGCGACCCTCGGTACCCCCGCCTATATGTCCCCGGAGCAGGCGTCCGGCCTGCCGGCCGGGCCGCCGAGCGACGTCTTCTCGTTCGGCTCCGTGCTGACCTACGCGGCCACCGGCACCGGCCCGTTCGGGGTGGGCGCCCTGCACGAGATGGTGTACCGGGTCATGCACCTGCCGCCCTACCTGGACGCCGTGCCCGACCCCGGCCTGCGCGCGCTGATCGCGGCCTGCATGGAGAAGGACCCGGACCGCCGTCCCGGCACCGACCGGCTGCTGGCGGAGCTGTCCGCCGATCCCGCCGCCGCTCCGCAGGGCACGCACTGGCTCCCGCCGCAGGTCGCGCACGACGTCGCACAGCGGGGGGAGGCGACCGTCCCCGGCGGTCCCAGCCGCCGCCGGCTGCTCGCCATCGGCGCGGCCGGCGTCGCCTTCACCGCGCTGGCGGCGGGCGGCACCGGAGCCACGTTCCTGATGCGCCGCGGCGACGACCCGGTCCGCTGGACGTTCGCGCTGCCCGGCGGCATGTACGTCCGGACGCGGCTGGTCGCGCACGGCGGCGCCGTGTTCGCGTTCGGCTCCGCCGGGCTGTCCGGCGCGACGTTCGCGATCGACGCCCGGACCGGGAAGCAGAAGTGGCGCGGGAGCTTCACGGCCGCCCGCGACTCGGCGGCGGCCCTGCTCGACGGGAGGGGCTTCCTCTACGACTCGTCCGGCAACCTGCTGACCGGGTTCGAGCTGGCGACGGGCAAGACCCTGTGGACCGAGCAGCTCAGGACGTTCGGGCTCGCGCCCTCCCCGGTCGCCGGCTCCGGCGTCGTCTGCCTCACCGGCAGCGGCGGCACCGGCGAGTACGGCCTGTACGGGTACGACGCCGCGACCGGCCGGCCCCGCTGGCGGTACCGCGCGGACGACCTGCTGCAGAGCCGGGCGGTGCTTTCGGGTGACACGTGCTACTTCGGCACGCGGAAGGGTTTCGTCTACGGCGTGGACGTCACCACCGGCAACGCCCGCTGGCAGCGGCGGACGGGCGGGCCCGCCACCACGACGCCGATGGTGGCGGGCGACGTGGTGGCCGTCCTCACCGGGGACGGCGCCGTCCTCGGCCTCGACGCGGCCACCGGGCGGCAGCGCTGGCGCACCGACCTCGGGGACGACGCGGCGACCGACGCCCCCGAGGGGCTCCCGGTCGGCGTCGCCGGCGGCCTCGCCTTCGTCGGCGGCCCGAACGGCACCCTGCACGCCATCGAACCGGCGACCGGACGCGTCCGCTGGAAGCGGCCGGGCGCGGGCGCCTCCGAGCGCGGCGGATCGCGCGGCTTCTCGATCCCGTCCGTGGGCGGCGGGCTGGCGGTGGTCACCGACGACGAGGGACGGGTCGCCGCCCTGGACGCCGCCACCGGCGAACCCCGCTGGGAACGCGGCGTCGACAAGGGCCTCGGCGAACGGCCGCTGATCTCCGGATCCCTGGTCTATTACGGCGCGGTCGGCGGCATGTCGGTCTTCGACCTGGCGTCCGGCCGCACCCGCTACCGGTTCGAGTTCGAGGACGTCCAGCGCGTGGTGGGTTCCACGCAGCACTACACCGCGGCGGGCGGAACGGTGTACTGCGTCGTGGACAACGCCGTTGTGCAGGCAATTCGCCCCGAGGCGTAAAGGTCCCCTCCAAGGGAGCGGGCACCGTTGTCCCCCGTGCGAGCTACAGGCGATTGTCCACCGCACGGTGATGATCCGGCTACCGTCCGGTCAATAGCGTTCTCCACGTGCACGCGGCACCCCCGCGACTCGGACCCGCGCGATTCCCCCCGCCATTCGCATTCGCGCCAATTCTTGGAGGACACGATGTTCCGCGATTACCGGGCTCCCGCCGGGGTCGCGCTGGCGTCCGCCGCCGTCGCCGGGCTCGCCGGCTGCGACGAGGTCACGGACGCGGCGGCGTCCCCGTCCCCCGCCGGAAGCACCGCCGCCGGGCAGGGCGCCGGCGGCGACCTGCTCACCGGCAACCAGAAGATCGACGTCGGGGGCAAGGCGGTGAACGTGTCCTGTGCGGGCCGGCCGGGCGCCAGGAGACCGTCAAGACCTACGTCTCGCGCATCCTCGCCAAGCTGGACCTGCGCGACCGCTTCCAGGCGGTCGTCTACGCCTACCGCAACGGCCTGGTGACCTGAGCGTGCGGCGTCACGCGTAGGGGCGGACGACGGCCACCGGGCCGCGGGCGTGGTGGAGCACGCCGTGGCTCACCGATCCCAGCGGGATGAGGCGCTCCCGGGAGCCGACGACCAGGCCGGCGTTCGCGGACGCGGTCGCCAGCGCGTCGACCGGGTGGCCGATGAAGACCTCCTCACCGGCCTTGACGTCCGGGTAGCGCTCCCGCCACGGCGCCAGGACGGAGGTCAGGCGCTCGCGAGCGGCCTCGGTCGCGTCCCGCCGGTCCACCCGGGCCTCGACGGCCGGCGGTGCGGGCTGCCGGACGTGCACCACGCGCAGCGGGGCCTCGCGGGCGGCGGCGGTGGCGAAGGCGTACGTTCTGGTCCTGGACGACCTCGGTCTCGACGGCGAGCCCTGGCTGCCGGCGCAGCGCGAGGACCTCGGCGTCCCGCAGGATCCGCTCGCCCGCCCCGGTGAGCTCCTCGACGATGCCGTCGGTCGTGCGCCCGGGGACGTCCAGGATGGCCGTCTCCACGACGTGCACGAGGCGCAGTGACCTGCCGGTGCGCGCCGCTTCGTCGGCGGCCCAGATGACGGCGAGGTCGGAGGGGGCGGAGCCGTCGGCTCCGACGAGGATGGTTCTTCGTTCCGCGGACATTTCCTCCTCCTTTATTGAGGTGTATACGGTGAGTGTCCGCGAAGTGCGCGACGAGGGTTGTTCGGACGCTAATCCCGTCAATATGAGTGTCCATCAGAAATTCGCGGGCGAAGAGAGACCTTGGTCCCTTGGCCGGCCGCCGTTGGTCCCTTTCGAGCGGGCGAGGAAAAGGTAAAGCGCGTACCTGATCACGTCGCGCGGCACGCGGCCGATCGGGGCGGCCGTGCGGCGGCGGCATGCGGCCGAACCCGTCGTGATCACGCCGCGCGGTCTTGATCACGATTGAGTTGCGGAACGGTACGCGTTTCTTGCCGCTATAGATCCCTTTTCATAGGTTCGTGCAAACGGGGGCAAAGGTCCTTGTCAGGCCGTCGTCCGCCACGCTTGAGACCCGAGCCGGGCGGGCACGGCACCTATCTCCACGAGGAGACACCATGTCCGAGGTCAAACGCCGCGACCTGCTGGCCGGAGCCGCGGCCTTCGCCGGGTTCGCGACCGTCGGCCTGCTCCCCGGCACCGCCGCCGCCGCGACCCGGCAGCGCCCCGGCGCCGCCCTGCCGCCCTCCCTCTCCGTCGGCGACCGGGCCGTGGTCGCCCGGGTCGACGCCCGCCGGGCGCTGCGGCACCTCAAGGTGCTCAGCGACGAGATCGGCTGGCGCATCGCCGGCACGCGGTCCGAGCACCGCGCCGCCCGCTACATCGCCGGAACCCTGCGCGAACTCGGCTACAAGGTCGAACTGCAGCCCTTCCCGGTCGCCGACAAGTACCTCGCGGAGATCCGCGCCCGCGGCGAGCGGCTCTGGCAGGCCAGCGCGGCGCCGCAGGGCGCCGTCGGCTCGGTGGAGGGCAAGGTGGTGGACGCCGGCCGCGTCACCGAGGTGACCGGCGACGTGCGGGGCAAGCTGGTGCTGTTCGACCGGGTGACCGGCATGGAGACCCAGCAGGCCAAGGCCGCCGCGGGGGCGGGCGCCAAGGCCGCGCTCATCGTCAACGCGCGCTCGGAGACCTACCCGGAGCGCAAGCCCGGCTCGTTCACCCCGAACCTGGGGGAGCAGGTCGCGATCCCGGTGCTGGGCCTGGCCGAGTACCACGGCGAGCGGATCCGCGCGGGCGCCCGGCGGCTGTCGTTCGAGGTCACGCACCACTCGGGGCTGACCTCGTACAACGTCCTGGCCGAGCGGAAGGCGACGCTGCCCAACCCCGAGGGCAAGGCCGTCATCGTCAGCGCGCACTACGACAGCGTCCCCGGCTCGCCCGGCGCCAACGACGACGGCAGCGGGACGGTGCTGTGCCTGGAGTTGGCGCGCGTCCTGCGGCGGCTGCCCACCCAGCAGGCGATCCGCATCTGCCTGTGGGGCTCGGAGGAGTACGGCCTGATCGGCGCCCGGCACTACGTGCGGGAACTCGACGAGGCGGGCGTCGCGCAGATCACCGGCTGCTTCCAGAACGACATGGTCGCCACCAGCCATCCGCCCGCGGGCACCTACTGGCTGCTGTCCGTGGACGGCGCCGACAACACCACCACGGCCGCGGTGAACGCCGCCGCGGGCCGCCTCGGCTACACCGGGCAGGTCCAGGGCCCCACCGCCCGCGGCTCCAGCGACCACGAGGCGTTCTACGAGCGCGGCATCGCGGCGGGCAACTTCAGCTGGCGCGGCGACGAGGCGCCCAGCCAGCTCGAACCGATCTACCACACCCCCGAGGACACGATCGCCCAGAACATCAGCTTGAAGCGGCTCCAGGTGTCGCTCGAACTGGTCGGCTGCGCCGCGTACGACGTGGCGCGCCGCAAGTAGCGCACGCGCACCACGGCGGAAAACGAACGTGCCCGCCGCTCCGGGGAGACCCCGGGGCGGCGGGCACGCCCGCGCTGTCGCGTGTCAGGCGGGAACGATGTTCTCCGCCTGCAGGCCCTTCTGGCCCTGGGTGACGTCGAACGACACCTTCTGGCCCTCCTGGAGCTCACGGAAGCCCTGGGCCGCGATGTTGGAGTAGTGGGCGAAGACGTCGGCGCCGCCGCCGTCCTGCTCGATGAAGCCGAAGCCCTTTTCCGCGTTGAACCACTTAACGGTACCGGTGGCCATATTCGTTTCCTTCTGGGTCTATCCCGGCCGCGCACCGTGCGCGACCGAAACGCCGCGATGGCCCATCCGGAAGATCCAGAACAACAAAAAATGCGCCTGAGGTCAGATCCGACAGGCGCACGAAAATGTCTATGGGAACCGCAACTAGTAGTCACGGTACCACATGATTCGCGGTACGGACCGGGGCGTGTCGGATTTCCGTTCCCGCCCGGGTCACGCCCGCGAGGCGCCCGGCGGCCAGAGCGGGATGACGTCCGCGTCCGCGGGGTTCCGCGGGACGGCCGCGCGCCGGTCCTCGGCGAGCTGGACGAGGCGGGCGGCGGTGTCGGCGAACAGCAGCAGCTGCCGGGCGGTGGACGGGCTGCACGGCGCCGCCCCGGGCGGGCCGAGGGCGGCGAGCACCCCGCGCGTCGCCTCCCCGGTGTCCAGCGGCAGGATCAGGATCGGGCCGGCCGGCAGCGCGCTGAGGGTCTGGTCGGCGACGATCCGGGCGGACAGCGCCCGGTGCGAGCTGAACACCCGGCCGAGCATCGACCGCCCGCGCCGCACCGTCAGCCCGCGCACCCGCTCGCTCCCGGCGCCGACCGCGACCTCGACGCGCAGCATGAGGGCGTCCTCGGCGGGCAGGGCGATGAACGCCAGCGGCACGGCCGCCATGGCGCGCGCCTGCTCCGCCACCAGGGTCAGCAGGCCGTGCAGCGGCGTCCCGTCGCGGACCGCCGTCATCAGCTCGAACGAGGCCGCGAGGCGCCGGGCGTCCTCCGCGCCGCTGGGCGGCCCCCAGGCGCCGGGCCGCAGGTCGTCACCGGTCATGCCCGCACCTCGCTCCCCGGCTCGAACCGGGCCCCGGCGCGGCGGCGGGCCGGGCGGCGGCATCCGGCGGGGGGAGGGCGGGGAGGTGCGGAGGTGTCACGGCGGCGGACCCCGTCTGGCCCGGTGGCGGGCCGAGAGGCGAGAAACCGGGGAGACGCGGGCACGGCCGCCCGCGATGGGAACTCCTGGTCACCGCGAGTCTACGCGCCGGGCCGTCCACGTGCCGTGACGTAGACTGGCGGGCCCCGAGGGCATCCCGCGCGCCGGCGGTCCTGCCGCGCCGTCCCCGGCGGTACACGAACCGGTCCCGTACGGACCGAGAATGGGGCCCATCCATGGCCCGTGAAGCAGTACGGCTCGCCTCCCCGGACGCAAAGCCCGCGATCACACTCTCCGTGACCTCGCTCTCCGCGTCCGCACCTCCCGACACCGCACCGGCCGACACCGCACCGGCCGACACCGCAGCTGCCGACACCGCGGCCCCGGAAACCGCGGCATCGCCGCGGCCGCGCGTGCGCCTCGTCCCGAGCGGCACCGGCCGCGGGGTCCTGGACGGCGGCTGGTGGCCCCGGTCCCGCGACACCGCCGCCGAGCTCACCGAGCTCCTGACCGCCCTGGCCGGGCCGGGCGGCGCCCCGGCCAGCCTGGTGACCATCGACTTCTACGACTGGGACGAGATCCCCCTCCGCATCACCGTGCGGGGGCGCGAGATCCGGGTGGGCTGGCTGGCCCACCTCGACCACGTCGTCGCGGTCACCCGCGGGCAGGCGGACCCGCTCCTGCTCCTCGTCGTCCCGCCCGGCGCGGCGCCGGCGTCGGCCGAGGCCGCATTGGCCAGGTCCGCCATCGAGACCGGGGACATGATGCCGCAGGAGATCCTGGCCTCCTGCGACATCTCCACCGAGCGTGTCTGAACCGCCCGCCGCCGGGGACAACACGGACAGCGACACCGGACGTGCTTCCCGATCGGAGAGCGAAGTGACCGCGTTCACCCAGCACGACGCCGACGACGACCCGGGGACGGGCCTGCGGGTCGCCCGATGCCGGCTGCCGGGCGGCCGCGCCGCGGCCGGCCAGGTCCGCCGGACGGTCCACGGCGCACTGCACGGGTGGGGTCTCGGTCCCGTGGCCGGCGACCTCACCGACCATCTGACGGCCCTCGTCCAGGAGTTCCTGGCCCGCACCGCCTCGCGGGCCCGCGGCCCGATGCGCGGCCCGATCGACCTGCGGCTGGAGCTGCGGGCGTCCGCGCGGCTCCTGCTCGGGGAGATCCACGACGCGGCGCCGGAACCGGTGCCCGAGGCGCCCGGCCGAGGCATCGTGGCCCTCACCTATGGGCGCCGCCCGGCGCGCGACGGCACCCGGTACATCCACTCCTTCACCTGGTGGCACCAGGACGCGGTCACCGCGGACGGGTGAACCGCCCCGGGCGGGACCGGCGCGCGGAGGCGGGGCGGCGCGTCCCTACACGGGTTCGCTGACCCAGTGCCAGCCGTCGCCGTCGTGCCGCGCGCGGACGAGCTGCGCGCCGCCGGTTCGGCCGAGTTCGGCGACGGTCCGGATCAGCCGGCGATGGAAGTCGTCGGGCGGGCGCGGGTCGGCCGAGCCCTCCAGGAGGGTCACGCTGACCCTCGCCTCGTCGCGGAGCTGCGCGGTCAGCCGCCCGGTCTCGTCCAGGCGGAGCACCACGATCATGTCGGCGCGGACCATGTCCTGCCCCCCGCCGGCCTCGATCCAGACCTCGGGGACCGTCCCGCTCATGGATCTCATCTCCTCGCCTCCGGCCGCGGCGGCGCGGCCCTCATCCGCGGGCGCCGCCGGGCGTAGCGGGGTTCGTCCTGCCCGCGCCGCGCCGGTGGAAACCCGGGCGGCCGGGCACAGTAGAGAACATTTCCGGTTGACTTAGTAGGAAATCGCCGCCATGCTTGGCCGCATGCACTCGGGGTTCTCTCTGTGGACGCGGCCGCACGTCGATCTCGGCCGGCTGTCGAGCGGCCTGTGTCCGTGCGCGGCGTCCCAGCCGCGCACGGCGCGCAATCCACTGGACACAGGGAGAGGAACGACGGATGGCGAACACGATCGCCCCGGTGCGGGACACGGTGGCCGGGGCGCTGGCCGCGACCGTGACGGAACTCGCCGAGAACCCCGGCGCATGGCTGCCGCGGGTGCGGCTGAGCCCGGCCGGCCGCTGGTACGAGCGGCTGCACCACGACGGTGACCGGGAGATCTGGCTGATCAGCTGGCTGCCCGGCCAGAGCACCGGGCTGCACGACCACGGCGGCTCGCGCGGCGCGTTCGCGGTGGCGCTGGGCGGCCTGCAGGAGCGGGACCTCGGCGCGGTGCGGGACGTGGGTCCGGGGACGGTCCGCACGTTCGGGGCCGACTACGTCCACGAGGTGCGCAACGTCTCCGCCGCCCCGGCGGTCAGCGTGCACGCCTACTCCCCGCCGCTGGCGACCATGAACCGCTACGACCTCGCCGACGGCCGGCTGGTGCGGCTCGCGACCGAGGACGCGGGCCAGTGGTGACGCCGCCGCCCGCGCGGCTCGTCACGCTGGTCGGCAACCCCCGGCCGAAGTCGCGGACCCGCGCCCTCGCCGTGCTGGCCGCCGAGGCCGTCGGCGCCCGGCTCGGCCCGGTGGACCGCGAGGTCGTCGACCTGTCGGCGCTCGCGGCGGGGCTGGGCTCGGCCGCGGCCCCCGCCGCGCTGCAGGCGGCGGAGCGGACGGTCCAGGACGCCGACGTCCTGGTGGTGGCCAGCCCGACCTACAAGGGCACCTACACCGGCCTGCTGAAGACCTTCCTGGACCGCCTCCCCGGTGGCGCGCTGGCCTCGGCCGTCGCGCTCCCGCTGATGGTCATGGGCGACGCCCGCCACGCGCCGGCCGTCGAAGTCCACCTGCGCCCGCTGCTCGCGGAGCTCGGCGCCTCCGTCCCGACCCCCGGTGCCGTGGTCCCGGAGAACCGGATCGAGCAGGCCGGCGAGCTCCTGGACGCCTGGGCCGCCCAGGTCGCGCCGCAGGTGGCCGGGCTGCTCGCCGCGAGGGCCACCACCACCTCCTGACCGGTCTCTCCCCCCGACCGCCTTCTCCCGAAGGACCTGCTCACGAAGGACCTGGAGCCCCCATGTCCACATCGTCCGTAGACCTCGCGCGCCCGGCCTCCGGGGCGCGCCCCCGACTCCCCGCACTCCCGCGGCCCCGCATCGGGCCGCAAGTCCTCAGCCCGCTGGCGCTGCTGGCGCTGTGGCAGCTCGCGAGCAGCACGGGCGCCCTGCCCGAGCGGCTGCTGGCGTCCCCCGCGACGGTCGCCGCGACCGCGGTGACCGGACCTGGCGAAGTCCCGGATGGTCTGCTGCTGCGGCACCGACGCGCCCGCCCGCAGCCACCGCTCGCCGGCGCGCC
>NZ_BMRO01000016.1 GCF_014648675.1 Actinomadura livida | reverse complement strand
ATCGCGCCACCCTGCACGAACCGGCACACAAGATCACGTAACCACGCCGACCCAGATCAACTTCTCAAACACGCACTAAGACCGCATGGCGCAAGTCCAGCTACACCACCGCCAATGGTGGTGACTGCGTTGAACTGGCCTCGGTTCCCGGCACGGTCGCCGTTCGTGACAGCAAGGACCCGGACGGCCCGAAGCTGGTGGTGAGCCGGCGGGCGTTCGCCGCGTTGCTGACCGACCTCAAGCGGTAGGCGCGCAGCCGATCCCCGTGTCCGCGGGATGGCTCCGGCCTGATGCGGTGGCGGGGGCAGGGCGCAGGGACGCCCCGGGCCGCCGATCGGCCCGGGGCGGGAGGCGGGTCACCGCTCGCGGCGGCCTCGCCGTCTTGCGTCCTCCTCTTCCATCTCGATGCGCTCCTTGCGGATCTCGCCGCCGACGGTCTCCTCTTCGGTGACGGTCTCCTTGCTGGCCCGCACGCGCTCCACCGGGGTGGTCTCCTTCGACACCACCGGCCGCTCCTCGTGCAGGGTGACCTCGTGCTCGGCCTCGGTGATCTCCGATCCGCGCATCGCCGCGTCCCGGTTCTCATCGGTGATCGGCTCACGCTCGACCCGGACCTCCTCATGGCTGACCGGAACGGTCATCTGCTGCTCTTCGGTGACCACGTACTTGCGCAGTCTGGCCCGGCCGCTCTCTCGGGTCTCCTTGTGGACGTGGAGCCGCTCCTCAGAGCGGGTCATCGCATCGTCGGGCTCGTGTCCCCGCTCCGGCGCCGCTTCCCCGGGCTGTGCGGGGGCGGGCCCTCCGCCCGGCTCAATGCCGTAGTAGCGGTATAGCTGCTCCTCCTCGTCCGCCGATATGTGCCCGGCCTCGACGTCCACGTGGGGTGCCTGCTTGATGAAGTCCTTCCCGTACTCCGCCTCGACATGGTCGGAAACCCACTCGGCTCCGCTGGTCGGGACGAATGTCTCCTTGTTGCCGAGCAGTCCGGTCTGGATGCCCAGCCACTCGGGACGCCCGGTCTCGTCGTCGAGGAAGACGTGCTTGACGTCCCCGACCTTGCTGCCGCCCTCGTCGTAGAGCGGGTGGTCCAACACCTGAGGAATTTGGTCTTCGGTAAGCATCTGCATCCTTTCCTTGGCCCTTGCAGCCCTACCACCAAAAAGCGAAAGAATGCCTCTTCTAAGGCAAATCCAAATAAAAGCTGATTTGCTCACATTTTCCGGCCTGCCGGGAACAATGCAGCGCTTTGTCGGTGCCGCCTCGCCGGCTTGGGGGCGCGCTGTCGGACTGGCGGCCATCGACGCACCCGACGCGAGCGACGCTCCCCGGCTGAGCGATGTTCGTGCTGGTAGAGGGACAATGGGGAGGTGGCTCGTTGGGTCCTGCATGTGGATCTGGACCAGTTCATCGCCGCCGTCGAGGTGCTGCGCAATCCAGAGCTTCGCGGGCGGCCGGTCGTCGTCGGGGGTGACGGCGATCCGACGAAGCGCGGCGTGGTCAGCACGGGGTCCTACGAGGCACGGGCCTGCGGCGTCCACTCCGGGCAGCCGCTCCGGACGGCGGCCCGGCGATGTCCGGACGCCGTCTTCCTGCCCGTGGACAGGGAGCTCTACGAGGACGTCTCGACCCAGGTCATGGCGACATTGCGGGGGTTCGGCGTCGTGGTCGAGGTACTCGGCTGGGACGAGGCGTTCCTGGCGGTCGACGGCGATCCGGAGGCGCTGGCCCGGCAGATCCGCGACCGGGTGCGCGCGGCGACGGGGCTGGAGTGCACGGTGGGCATCGGAGAGAACAAGCTCCAGGCGAAGCTGGCGACCGGCTTCGGCAAGCCCGCCGGGATCTTCCGGATCACCGGGGAGACCTGGTTCGAGGTGCTCGGCGACCGGCCGGTGGATGCGCTGTGGGGCATCGGGGCCAAGACCGCCAGGCGCTTGGAAGGGCTGGGCATCGGCACGGTCGGCGAACTCGCGGCGGCCGATCCGCACGTCCTCGCCCGGGAGATCGGCCCCACGATCGGCCCCTGGCTGGTGCTGCTCGCCCAGGGCCGGGACAACTCGCCGGTGAGCGATGCGCCGCACGTCCCGCGCTCCCGCGGCAGGGAGACCACGTACCAGCACGATCTGGACGATTGGGAGGAGGTGCGCCGCGAGGTCGCCCGGCTGGCGCGACGGGTCGCGCACGACGCCGCCGGCGACGGGAGGAACGTCGCCCGCGTCATAGTGAAGGTCCGGTACGCGCCGTTCATCACCCGGACGCACGGCCGGACGCTGAAGACCCCGGCGACCGAGGCGGACCGGATCGAGGAGGCCGCCCTCGCCGCGCTCGACGCATTCACCGGCCGGCGGCCGGTGCGCCTCCTCGGCGTCCGCACCGAGTTCGCCCGCTGACCGCCGGACCGGACGCGGGCGCCGCCAGCGCAAGGTGTGCGGACTCCCCGCCGGGCGCGAGCCGAAGCCGTCCAGTGGCCCGGAGGACACCACGGCACCGGCAATCCCACCGCGCCCCTTGCTGACCTGGGCATTTGGTCGTTTTATTTGAAGTTTGAGGGCGTTTGTTCGCCGGAGGCCCCGGGCAGGATGAGCCCCGTTGGTTGATGTGCACGACGGGGGAGAAGCACGTGAAGAAGGTCATGACCGGTGCCTTGATCGCCGCGGCCGTAGGGTTCACCGGGGTGGGCGGCGCGACGGCCGCCCAGGGCTCCCAGCCCGAGCCCGCGCGCCAGGACTGCCGCACCTACTCCAGCGTCACCGAGTGCGGCCAGCCCGAACTCAACCAGAAGCAACAGGAGTGCGTGACCGCAGCGACGCAGCAGGGCATGACCGAACGCCGCGCCACAGTGGAGTGCCGAGCCTTCAACTGACCCCGACCCGTCGGCGGCTCCGCAGGTGGCATCCCCCGCCGGGACACGGCCCGGCGCTGGCATGGCAAAATCCGCGCTGGTGGAAGGACGGGTTCCGCCCGGCCATCACCTACGTCTTCACCGCCCTGGCCCTCTTCCTGACCCTCGTGCAGCAGGGCGTCGGCTGGATGGGCGTCTGCTGGTGGTGGTGGCTGGTCCTCGTGGACGAGTTCCCACAACGCCTGGTTCTGCTGGATCGTGCCGGTCTGGATGGAGATGCGGTGGCCGTCGGCGTCCTCCAGCTTGAGGCTGTTGAACCCGTAATAGGCGACCACTCGGATCAAGACCAGTTCGTGGTGTTCACCCACCGTCCGCCGTAGCGGAACCAGTCGCACCGGCGGCGAAGGGCCGGCCGCGGAAGTACGGGACGCCCAGCAGCGCGATCCCGCAGGACGACCGTCCCCGGCCGGAGCTAGCCGGGTTCAGGCGGCCCGGCTGCCGGCCGGCGGCGCCGTGAGCGCGTAGATCAGCAGCACGCACAGGGCGATGGTCAGCACCGACCAGATCGGGAACGCCTGCAGGAACGCCAGGTGCCCGATCGCCGCCAGGACGGCGCCGATGACGCCGACCACGCGCGCCCACATCCTGCCCGCCACGATCCCCGCCCCGACCGCGACCTGGAAGATGCCCAGAGCGAGCCAGAACCAGCCCCACGTGGTGTAGTCGAAGACCAGGATCTGGTTCTGGCCGACGAGGTAGTACTCGTCGTCGAGCAGCGCGACCAGTCCGGCGATGATGTTGAACGTGCCGACCACCAGGGCGATCGTGCCGGCGAAGGTCAGCCACCCCGATGTCAGCCGTGCCTGTGTCGACCCTGAGGTGGACGGATGGGTCGTCTTGGTAGTCATCGAGTCCCTCCCCTTTCGGCGGCTTGGACGTGCCGCTAACTCCCGTCCCGAAGGAGTGCCCTCTCCGAACAAAGCTGCAAACCACGCCAAAGTGCCTTTTGTTCAACTTTTGGGACATATGTGGCACTCGCCGCGGAGGGGTGGTGATCGCCGGAGTCGGCGGGCACCGTGGAGGGGTTGACAGGAGCGGGTTGAGAGGAGCGGGTATGGAACAGGTACGCCTCGGCAGGACGGGCCTGAAGGTCTCGCGGATCTGCCTGGGGATGATGAGCTACGGCGACCCGGCCGTCCGCGCGTGGACGCTAAGGGAAGACGCGGCAGAGCCGATCGTCCGGCGGGCCGCGGAGGAGGGCGTGACCTTCTTCGACACCGCCGACGCGTACTCGCTGGGGGTGAGCGAGGAGATCACCGGAAGGCTGCTCCGGAGGCTCTTCACCCGGCGGGACGACTACGTCCTGGCCACCAAGGTCTACATGCCCATGGGGGAGGGGCCGAACGACCGGGGCCTGTCCCGCAAGCACGTGCTGGCGAGCATCGACGACTCGTTGCGGCGGCTGGGCACCGACTACGTGGATCTCTACCAGATTCACCGATGGGACTACGAGACACCCATCGAGGAGACCATGGAGGCCCTGCACGACGTCGTGAAGTCGGGCAAGGCCCGCTACATCGGCGCGTCCAGCATGTACGCATGGCAGTTCGCCAAGGCGCAGCACGTCGCCGAGGCCCGAGGCTGGACGAAGTTCGTGGCGATGCAGAACCACTACAACCTTGTCTATCGAGAGGAGGAGCGGGAGATGGTGCCGCTCTGCCTCGACCAGGGCGTGGGGATGATTCCGTGGAGTCCGCTCGCGCGAGGATTGCTGGCCGGGAACAGGGAGCGGGACGGCGAGCGCAAGACCGTCCGGTCCAAGAACGACGCCTTCGGCGACACCCTCTATACAGAGGCCGACTTCGATGTGGTCGACGCCGTTCGTGAGGTCGCCAAGGAGCGCGGCGTCCCGGCCGCGCAAGTGGCTCTAGCGTGGTTGCTCGGCAAGCCCGGGGTGACGGCCCCGATCGTGGGTGCGACGAAACTCGCCCATGTGGAGGACGCGGTCGCCGCGGAGGGCCTGACGCTGGAGGACGGGGAGGTCGCGCGGCTGGAGGCGCCGTACCGCCCGCACCCCGTTCTCGGGCATTCCTGACAGGACGCGCAAGCCGGTACCGCCGGGAGCTGAACGTTCCAGGCACGGCCTGCGTCTACAGATGGTGATTTGCGATACCGCTGGCGGTCGGGGCAGTCTGGGGTCGGAAACGCCCGCGCATGGTGAGACCGCCACGTGGGGACATGGGTGACAAGGTTCGGAGGCCGTGTTATGCGCCGCGCGCTTCTGAACTTCCGGGAGCCGGGGGAGTCCCGGGACGACGGCGCTGAAGGAGCCCGACGATGACCGAGAATGACGGCACGCAGGGACCGCAGCGGCCGTTGCCGGAGGACGAGGGCCAGCCCAGGCCGCCGGAGGGCCAGGAGCCCCCGGCCCGGCCGATGGGCGACCGGACCGTGGTGTTCGGCGCTCCGCAGCTGGGCGGCACCCCGCCGCCGGAGCAGTGGCAGGAGCCGCGCGAGGACGAGCGCCAGGCCCCGCCTCCGCCGCCGCCCACGATGGTCGAGCAGCCGATCCAGCAGTACGGCGAGCAGCCCTCGGCGCCCCCGCCCCCGCCGCCGTTCGGCGGCCCGCAGGAGCAGCCCCAGTACGGGCAGCCGCCCGCGGGTCAGCCGCCGTACGGCGGGCCGCCCGCCCCCGGCGGGTACCCGCCCTCGCAAGACCAGTACGTCCCGCCGGGCGAGCAGCCGCAGTACGGGCAGCCCCAGCCCGGTTACGGCCAGCAGCCGGAGCAGCCCCAGTACGGCCAGCAGCCGCCGCCGTACGGGCAGCAGCCCGGGTACCCGCAGCAGCCGGTGCACGGCAGCCCGCAGGAGCAGCCGCAGTACGGGCAGCCGCCCGCGGCGCAGCCCCCGTACGGCGGCCAGCCCGCCGAGCAGCCGCAGCAGCCGCAGGCGCAGCCCGAGCAGCCGCAGGAGGACCGCACGCTCATCGTCCCCGGCCCCGGCGCGGCCGCGCCGGAGGGGGAGCGGCAGCGACCCGTCGTGGACGACCAGGCGACGCTGCACTGGTCGCCCGGCACCGACATCCCGGTCGCGACCGGCCCCGAGCGCAAGCAGGAGCCCCCGGCCGAGCCGTGGCAGGCGCCGACGCCGCCGTCCACGCCCGAGCCGTGGTCGCCGGAGTCGTCGCAGCCCGGCGGCGCCCGGCCCGGTCAGCCGGGACAGCCCGGCCAGGTCGACAGCGAGCGGACGATGATGGTGCCGCCGCCCGAGTCCGGCTACGGCGCGGGCTCGCAGCCGACCGGCAACCCGGTGGAGGACCTGTACCGTCCCCCGGCCGAGGCCGGCGGCGCGGAGGACTCGCGGGCGACCGAGGTGTTCGACCCGTCCCAGGGCCGCGCCGAGTCGCCGGGGGCGGCCGAGCAGCAGGGCATGGCCGAGCACACCCGGATGGACATCGGCCAGCAGCAGTGGGGCGGCCAGGCCCAGCAGCAGGGCGGCCAGCAGTACGGGCAGCAGCAGGGCTTCGGCCAGCCCGAGGCGCAGCGCGGCTTCGGCCAGCCGGAGCAGTACGGCGGCCAGCCCGGCCAGCCCGGTGAGCAGCAGCAGTACGGTCAGCAGCAGCCCTACGGCCAGCAGGCGCAGCAGCAGGGGTACGGCCAGCAGTACGGCCAGCCCGGCGAGCAGCCCGGCCAGGCCCAGGGCCAGCAGCAGTACGGCCAGCAGCAGGCCTATGGCCAGCCCGGCCAGCCCGGCCAGCCCGCGCAGTACGGTCAGCAGGGACAGTACGGCCAGCAGCCCGCCTACGGGACGGGCGAGGAGGGCAAGGGCAAGGGCGGCAAGAACATGCTCCTGCTCATCTGCGGAGTCGTCGCCGTGGTGGTCATCCTCGTGGTGGTGGTCGTGGCCTTCGTCCTGTAACGACCGGTTGGACCTTCTGGACCGGCGTAAAAGCCGGTCCAACTCTTCCCCAACCGCGGGGACGTAGGACACAATGCCGACGGGTCTTCCCGCCTCACCGGCGGGAACGTCCGCGGGCGCCCGGGCGTTGTAAATCCCGGGGATACAAGGCGTTCAAGGCCTCGCGGGCTTGCGCCGGACGGCGGCCCGCTGTAGTGCGCTCCTCATTTTGCACTTTGGCTCGGCGGTCGGTAACCTCTTCACTTGTGCCCGCTGTGTGCGGGTGGCTATGCGTGTGCGTCGGCGAGGTCCAGTCAGGCCAGCCCCAGCGCCGCATCCAATGGGTCTTTTCCGTCGTCGGCGGGCTTGGTGGTCTCGGCCGCCGGGACGCCGGGTGGAAGAGATTCGACTCCCCGGCTTGATTCGGCCCCTTTTGGGCCGGGCGGTCTGTGTCGGTTTCGCGCGGGTGGTATTTCCGTGAGGCGGCGACACGCCCGACCGCGTGGGTCGGAGAGGTCGGGAAACCGGCAGGTCACAGCCTCGCCTGAGGTGGTGATTGCAGCGATGAAGACTTACCGGCTCGGTACGAGGAAGACGGAGACGCGGTGCCCACGATCCAGCAGCTGGTCCGAAAGGGCCGGACGGACAAGGTGACCAAGAACAAGACGCCCGCGCTGAAGGAGAGCCCCCAGCGGCGGGGCGTCTGCACGCGCGTCTACACCACGACGCCCAAGAAGCCGAACTCCGCGCTGCGCAAGGTCGCCCGTGTCCGGCTGACCAGCGGGATCGAGGTCACGGCCTACATCCCCGGTGTCGGGCACAACCTCCAGGAGCACTCGATCGTGCTCGTGCGCGGCGGACGTGTGAAGGACCTCCCGGGTGTTCGCTACAAGATCATCCGCGGTTCGCTCGACACCCAGGGCGTTCGCAACCGCAAGCAGGCGCGCAGCAAGTACGGCGCGAAGAAGGAGAAGAGCTGATGCCGCGCAAGGGCCCCGCTGGCAAGCGCCAGCTGATCGCTGACCCGGTGTACAACTCGCCGCTGGTCACCGCGCTCATCAACAAGATTCTCCTGGACGGCAAGCGTTCGATCGCGCAGAGCATCGTGTACGACGCCCTGGAGGGCGCACGCGAGAAGACCGGCAACGACCCGGTCGTCACGCTCAAGCGCGCCCTGGACAACGTCAAGCCCACCCTGGAGGTCCGCAGCCGCCGCGTCGGTGGCGCGACCTACCAGGTCCCCGTCGAGGTGCGGCCGGCCCGCAGCACCACGCTCGCCCTGCGGTGGCTGGTGGTGTACGCCCGGCAGCGCCGCGAGAAGACCATGACCGAGCGGCTGATGAACGAGCTGCTCGACGCCAGCAACGGTCTTGGCGCGTCTGTCAAGAAGCGCGAGGACACGCACAAGATGGCGGAGTCCAACAAGGCCTTCGCCCACTACCGCTGGTAATCCCGGCGGAACTGCAACGACGAGACGACGCGAGGACGACAGTGGCTACCAAAACCGGTGTAGACCTGGCCAAGGTCCGCAACATCGGGATCATGGCCCATATCGACGCGGGCAAGACCACGACGACCGAGCGGATCCTGTACTACACGGGTATCAGCTACAAGATCGGCGAGGTCCACGACGGCGCCGCCACGATGGACTGGATGGAGCAGGAGCAGGAGCGGGGGATCACCATCACCTCCGCCGCCACCACCTGCCACTGGTCCGTGGACGACGCCGACCACACCATCAACATCATCGACACCCCGGGGCACGTCGACTTCACCGTCGAGGTGGAGCGCAACCTGCGGGTGCTCGACGGCGCCGTCGCCGTGTTCGACGGTGTCGCCGGCGTGGAGCCCCAGTCCGAGACGGTGTGGCGCCAGGCCGACCGGTACAACGTGCCCCGCATGTGCTTCGTCAACAAGCTGGACCGTGTCGGCGCGGAGTTCCACCGCTGCGTCGACATGATCGAGAACCGGCTCAACGCGACGCCGCTGCCGCTGCAGCTGCCGATCGGCGCCGAGGCCGACTTCAAGGGCGTCATCGACCTGGTGCGGATGAAGGCCCTCGTCTGGAACGAAGAGGCCAAGCTCGGCGAGATGTACGACGTCGTCGACATCCCCGAGACGCACGTCGACACGGCGCGCGAGCACCACGACAAGATGGTCGAGACGCTCGCCGAGAACGACGACGAGATCATGGAGCTGTACCTGGAGGGCGAGGAGCCCACCGTGGAGCAGCTCTACGCCGGCATCCGCCGCGCGACGATCGCCGCCAAGCTCACCCCGGTGCTGTGCGGCACGGCCTTCAAGAACAAGGGCGTGCAGCCGCTCCTGGACGCGATCGTCCGGTACCTGCCCTCCCCGCTGGACGTCGAGGCCATCGAGGGCCACGCCGTCCGCGACGAGGGGCAGACGCTCACGCGCAAGCCGAGCGAGGACGAGCCGTTCTCCGCGCTGGCGTTCAAGATCGCGAGCGACCCGCACCTGGGCAAGCTCACCTTCGTGCGCGTCTACTCGGGCGTGCTGGAGTCCGGGTCGAACGTGATGAACTCCGTCAAGGAGCGCAAGGAGCGCGTCGGCAAGATCTACCGGATGCACGCCAACAAGCGCACCGAGATCGAGCGCGCGGGCGCCGGGGACATCGTCGCGGTGATGGGCCTCAAGCAGACCACCACCGGTGAGACGCTCTCCGACGACAAGAACCCGATCGTGCTGGAGTCGATGAACTTCCCGGCGCCGGTCATCTCCGTCGCGATCGAGCCGAAGACCAAGGCCGACCAGCAGAAGCTGGGCACCGCGATCCAGCGGCTGGCCGAGGAGGACCCGTCCTTCCAGGTCCGCACGGACGAGGACACCGGCCAGACCGTCATCTCGGGCATGGGCGAGCTCCACCTGGAGATCCTCGTCGACCGGATGAAGCGCGAGTTCAAGGTCGAGGCGAACGTCGGCAAGCCGCAGGTCGCCTACCGCGAGACGATCGGCAAGAAGGTCCAGAAGGTCGAGTACACCCACAAGAAGCAGACGGGCGGCTCCGGCCAGTTCGGCCGCGTGATCATCGACCTGGAGCCGCTCGGCGGCGGGTCCGACGCGTACGAGTTCGAGAACAAGGTCACCGGTGGCCGCATCCCGCGGGAGTACATCCCGTCGGTCGACGCGGGCTGCCAGGAGGCCGCGGAGTTCGGTGTCCTCGCCGGCTACCCGATGGTGGGCGTCAAGGTCACCCTGCAGGACGGCGCCTACCACGAGGTCGACTCCTCGGAGATGGCGTTCAAGGTCGCCGGTTCCATGGCTTTCAAGGAGGCCGCCCGCAAGGCGTCCCCCAGGCTGCTGGAGCCGATGATGGCGGTCGAGGTCACCACGCCCGAGGAGAACATGGGCGACGTGATCGGCGACCTCAACAGCCGCCGCGGTCAGGTCCAGTCCATGGACGAGCGGCACGGCATGCGCGTCATCAAGGCGCTCGTGCCCCTGTCCGAGATGTTCGGCTACGTGGGTGATCTGCGAAGCAAGACCCAGGGCCGGGCTGTCTTCACCATGCAGTTCGACTCCTACGCCGAGGTTCCCACGAACGTCGCGCAGGAGATCATCGCCAAGGCGCGGGGCGAATAAGACCCGGGCCTGCCCTCAGATCACCAGGACCTACATCGAAGCGGTCGTCTAACGGCCGAGGATCGCAACAAGGAGCAACCAGTGGCGAAGGCCAAGTTCGAGCGGACGAAGCCGCACGTGAACATCGGCACCATTGGACACATCGACCACGGTAAGACCACGCTTACCGCGGCGATCACCAAGGTGCTCCACGACAAGTACCCGGACCTCAACCCCTTCACGCCGTTCGAGGACATCGACAAGGCGCCGGAGGAGCGCGAGCGCGGTATCACGATCTCGATCTCGCACGTCGAGTACCAGACCGAGGCCCGCCACTACGCGCACGTCGACTGCCCGGGGCACGCCGACTACATCAAGAACATGATCACCGGTGCAGCGCAGATGGACGGCGCCATCCTGGTGGTCGCCGCGACCGACGGCCCGATGCCGCAGACCAAGGAGCACGTGCTCCTGGCCCGCCAGGTCGGCGTCCCCTACATCGTCGTCGCGCTGAACAAGTGCGACATGGTGGACGACGAGGAGATCCTGGAGCTCGTCGAGCTCGAGGTCCGCGAGCTGCTCACCGAGTACGAGTTCCCGGGCGACGACCTCCCGGTCATCCGCGTCTCCGCCTACCAGGCGCTGCAGGGCGACGAGGCGTGGTCCGAGAAGATCGTCGAGCTGATGACCGCCGTCGACGAGAACGTGCCGGAGCCGGTGCGCGACGTCGACAAGCCGTTCCTGATGCCGATCGAGGACGTCTTCTCGATCACCGGCCGCGGCACGGTCGTCACCGGCCGCGTCGAGCGCGGTGTCGTCAACGTCAACGAGACCGTCGACATCATCGGCATCAAGGAGAAGTCGACGACCACCACGGTCACCGGCGTCGAGATGTTCCGCAAGCTGCTCGACCAGGGCCAGGCGGGCGACAACGTCGGCCTGCTCCTGCGCGGCATCAAGCGCGAGGACGTCGAGCGCGGCCAGTGCGTCATCAAGCCGGGCACCACGACCCCGCACACCGAGTTCGAGGCTCAGGTCTACATCCTGTCCAAGGACGAGGGCGGGCGGCACACGCCGTTCTTCAACAACTACCGTCCGCAGTTCTACTTCCGGACCACGGACGTGACCGGCGTCGTCACCCTCCCCGAGGGCACCGAGATGGTCATGCCGAGCGACAACACCGAAATGAAGGTCGAGCTGATCCAGCCGGTCGCCATGGAGGAGGGCCTGAAATTCGCCATCCGCGAGGGTGGCCGGACCGTCGGCTCGGGTCGCGTCACCAAGATCATCAAGTAGCACCCTCGTAGTCGCGGCGGCCCGGCCGCCGGGGAAACCCGAAGCCGGGCCGCCGCACCACGATCACCGAAGAAAACAGCGGCACTACAGCAAAGGACACCGAGGCCACCATGGCGGGACAGAAGATCCGCATCCGGCTCAAGGCCTACGACCACGAGGTCATCGACACCTCCGCGAAGAAGATCGTTGAGACGGTGACGCGGACGGGCGCCAAGGTCGCGGGCCCGGTGCCGCTGCCGACCGAGAAGAACGTGTACTGCGTCATCCGCTCGCCGCACAAGTACAAGGACAGCCGCGAGCACTTCGAGATGCGCACGCACAAGCGGTTGATCGACATCATCGACCCGACGCCCAAGACGGTCGACTCGCTCATGCGGCTCGACCTTCCCGCCGGCGTCGACATCGAGATCAAGCTCTAAGGGACGCACCGAGAGATGAGTAAGCAGAGGAAGGGCGTCCTGGGCGAGAAGCTCGGCATGACCCAGGTCTTCGACGATGAGGGCCGGATCGTTCCGGTGACCGTCGTCCAGGCCGGGCCGTGTGTCGTCACCCAGATCCGCGACCAGGAGAAGGACGGCTACACCGCCGTCCAGATCGGGTTCGGGCAGATCGACCCGCGCAAGGTGAACAAGCCGCGCACGGGTCACTTCGAGAAGGCCGGCGTCACGCCGCGCCGCTACCTCGTCGAACTGCGGGCCGACGACACCACCGAGTACGAACTCGGCCAGGAGATCACCGCCAGCGTCTTCGAAGCCGGCCAGAAGATCGACGTCACCGGTACGAGCAAGGGCAAGGGCACCGCGGGTGTCATGAAGCGCCACGGCTTCCACGGCCTCGGCGCCTCGCACGGCACCCAGCGCAAGCACCGCTCGCCCGGCTCGATCGGCGGCTGCGCGACCCCCGGTCGCGTCTTCAAGGGCCTCCGCATGGCGGGACGGCACGGCAACGCCCGCACCACCGTGCAGAACCTGACCGTCCACGCCGTCGACGCGGAGAAGAACCTGCTGCTGATCAAGGGCGCGGTTCCCGGTCCCAACGGCGGCGTGGTGCTGGTCCGCGACGCAGTGAAGGGGACGGGCAAGTGACGACCAAGCTCGACATCGACCTGCCCGGCGAGGTCTTCGACGCGAAGACCAGCGTGCCGCTGATCCACCAGGTCGTGGTGGCGCAGCTGGCCGCGGCACGGCAGGGCACCCACGCCACCAAGACCCGCGGCGAGGTCCGCGGCGGCGGCCGCAAGCCGTACCGGCAGAAGGGCACCGGCCGGGCCCGGCAGGGCTCGACCCGCGCGCCCCAGTTCGCCGGCGGCGGCATCGTGCACGGCCCGCAGCCGCGGGACTACGGCCAGAAGACGCCCAAGAAGATGAAGGCCGCCGCGCTGCGCGGCGCCCTGTCGGACCGCGCCCGGTACGGCCGGGTCCACGTGGTCGACAACCTCATCGAGGGCGACGCCCCCAAGACGAAGACGGCGCTCAAGGCCCTGCGCGACATCACCGAGGCCAAGCGCGTGCTCGTGGTCCTGGACCGCGAGGACGAGCTGACCTGGAAGAGCCTGCGCAACGAGCCGAGCGTGCACGTGCTCGTCTCCGACCAGCTCAACACCTACGACGTGCTGGTGAACGACGACGTCGTCTTCACGAAGGCGGCGTACGACGAGTTCATCTCGCGCGCGGCGAAGAAGTAAGGAGGGTCTGCCATGACTAAGATCGCCGACCCCCGCGACGTCATCATCGCGCCGGTCGTCTCGGAGAAGAGCTACGGGCTGCTGGACGAGAACAAGTACACCTTCATCGTCCGCCCGGACGCCAACAAGACGCAGATCAAGCAGGCCGTCGAGGCGGTGTTCGGGGTCAAGGTGACGAACGTGAACACGCTCAACCGGCAGGGCAAGCGCAAGCGCACGCGGTTCGGCTACGGGAAGCGCAAGGACACCAAGCGCGCCATCGTCAGCCTTGCCGAGGGCGAGCGGATCGACATCTTCGGCGGCACGGCCTGACGGCCGGCCACCGGAGAACAGACAAGGGATGAACGAATAAGATGGGCATCCGTAACTACAAGCCGACGACTCCGGGTCGTCGCGGCTCCAGCGTGGCCGACTTCGTCGAGATCACGCGCAGCGAGCCGGAGAAGTCGCTGCTGCGTCCGCTCCCCAAGAAGGGCGGCCGCAACAACCACGGCCGCATCACGACCCGGCACCAGGGCGGCGGGCACAAGCGCGCCTACCGCGTGATCGACTTCCGCAGGCATGACAAGGACGGCGTCCCGGCGAAGGTCGCGCACATCGAGTACGACCCGAACCGCACCGCGCGGATCGCGCTGCTGCACTACGTGGACGGCGAGAAGCGCTACATCCTCGCTCCCCGCGGCCTCAAGCAGGGCGACCGCGTCGAGAACGGGCCGGGCGCCGACATCAAGCCGGGCAACTGCCTGCCGCTGCGCAACATCCCGACCGGTACGGTCATCCACGCCATCGAGCTCCGGCCCGGCGGCGGCGCCAAGATCGCCCGCAGCGCGGGCGCCGGCGTCCAGCTGCTGGCCAAGGAGGGCAAGTACGCCACGCTGCGCATGCCCTCCGGCGAGATGCGGATGGTGGACGTGCGCTGCCGCGCGACGGTCGGCGAGGTCGGCAACGCCGAGCAGTCGAACATCAGCTGGGGCAAGGCCGGCCGCATGCGGTGGAAGGGCAAGCGCCCGACCGTCCGCGGCGTGGCCATGAACCCGATCGACCACCCGCACGGTGGTGGTGAGGGCAAGACCTCCGGTGGTCGGCACCCGGTGAACCCGGCCGGCAAGAAGGAAGGCCGCACTCGACAGGCGAACAAGTCGAGCGACCGGCTGATCGTCCGTCGTCGCAGCAAGAAGAAGCGGTAGGAGTCGCTCGTCATGCCACGTAGCCTTAAGAAGGGCCCGTTCGTGGACGACCACCTGATGAAGAAGGTGGACGTCCAGAACGAGAAGGGCACCAAGAACGTCATCAAGACGTGGTCGCGGCGCTCCATGATCGTGCCGGACATGATCGGTCACACGATCGCCGTGCACGACGGCCGCAAGCACGTCCCGGTGTTCATCACCGACGCGATGGTGGGGCACAAGCTCGGCGAGTTCGCGCCGACGCGCACGTTCCGCAGCCATGTGAAGGAAGACCGCCGCAGCAGGCGCGGCTGAGCAGTAGATCGTACGGAGAGAGGGAACAGCGATGGAAGCCAGGGCCCAGGCGCGGTTCGTCCGCGTCACGCCCATGAAGGCCCGCCGCGTGGTGGACCTCATCCGCGGCCTGCCAGCCGCGGAGGCACAGGCGGTGCTGCGGTTCGCCCCCCAGGCCGCGAGTGAGCCGGTGGGCAAGGTGCTGGCGAGTGCCATCGCCAACGCCGAGCACAACTTCAAGCTCGACTCGGACACGCTCGTCGTGAGCCGTGCGTGGGTGGACGAGGGGCCGACGCTCAAGCGTTTCCGTCCCCGCGCCCAGGGCCGGGCCTACCGCATCAACAAGCGCACGAGCCACATCACCGTGGTCGTGGAGTCGCGCGATGAAGCTGCGTCGACGGCCGGCGGCGGTAAGAAGACGAGGAGGGCCCGGTAGTGGGTCAGAAGATCAACCCGCACGGGTTCCGGCTCGGCATCACCACCGACCACAAGTCCGTGTGGTTCGCCGACAAGCTCTACAAGGACTACGTCAAGGAAGACGTCCAGATCCGGCGCATGCTGCAGAAGGGCATGGACCGGGCGGGCATCTCCAAGGTGGAGATCGAGCGGACCCGTGACCGTGTCGAGGTCAACATCCACACCGCCCGGCCGGGCATCGTCATCGGCCGCCGCGGCGCGGAGGCCGAGCGCCTCCGCGGCGACCTGGAGAAGCTGACCGGCAAGCAGGTCCGGCTGAACATCCTCGAGGTGAAGAACCCCGAGATCGACGCGCAGCTCGTCGCGCAGGGCGTGGCCGAGCAGCTGTCCAGCCGGGTCGCGTTCCGCCGCGCCATGCGCAAGGCGATCCAGTCGGCGATGAAGTCGGGCGCCAAGGGCATCAAGGTGCAGTGCGGCGGCCGCCTCGGCGGCGCCGAGATGTCGCGGTCGGAGTTCTACCGCGAGGGCCAGGTCCCGCTGCACACGCTGCGCGCCGACATCGACTACGGCTTCTACGAGGCCCGGACGACGTTCGGCCGCATCGGCGTCAAGGTGTGGATCTACAAGGGCGAGGCCGCGTCGACCCGCGCCGAGCGGGAGCAGCAGGCCGCGCAGCAGCGCGCCGCCGGCGGCGGTGGCGGCCGTGAGCGCCGCGGCGACCGCCGTGGCGGTGGCCGCGGTGGCCGCGGTGGCCGTGGCGGCGAGCGCGCCGGTGGCGGTGGCGGCGGTGAGCGCGGTGGCGCGCCGAAGCAGCAGCAGCAGAGTTCCGAGCAGCCCGCGCAGACGGCCGAGGCTGCTCCGCAGGGTGAGGGGAGCTGAGTAACCCATGCTGATCCCTCGCAAGGTCAAGCACCGCAAGCAGCACCACCCGAGGCGCAGGGGCATGGCCAAGGGCGGCACCAGGGTGACGTTCGGTGAGTACGGCATCCAGGCCATCGAGGGCGCGTACGTGACCAACCGGCAGATCGAGGCCGCGCGTATCGCGATGACCCGGCACATCAAGCGCGGCGGCAAGGTCTGGATCAACATCTTCCCGGACCGTCCGCTGACCAAGAAGCCCGCCGAGACCCGCATGGGCTCCGGTAAGGGCTCGGTCGAGTGGTGGGTGGCCAACGTCAAGCCCGGACGCGTGATGTTCGAGCTGTCGTACCCCAACGAAGAGGTCGCCCGCGCGGCCCTCATGCGCGCGATCCACAAGCTCCCCATGAAGTGCAAGATCGTTAAGCGGGAAGTGGGTGAGGGCTGATGGCCAAGGGACTCACGGCCGACGACCTGCGGACCGAGACCGAGGACGTCCTGGTCACCAAGCTCAAGGAGGCCAAGGAGGAGCTGTTCAACCTCCGCTTCCAGGCCGCCACCGGCCAGCTTGAGAGCCACGGGCGGCTGCGCACCGTGAAGCGGGAGATCGCCCGCATCTACACCGTGATGCGGGAGCGCGAGCTCGGCATCGTCACGGTCGAGGACGCCGCGGAGGACAACGAATGACCGAGCAGACGACGCAGACCGACAAGCGGCCGAGCCGCAAGGTCCTCGAGGGGCTCGTGGTCAGCGACAAGATGGACAAGACCGTGGTCGTGTCCGTCGAGGACCGCGTCACCCACCGCAGGTACCACAAGGTGATCCGCCGCACGAAGAACTACAAGGCGCACGACGAGGCCAACGAGTGTGGCGTCGGCGACCGCGTCCGTCTCATGGAGACCCGGCCGCTGTCGGCCACCAAGCGGTGGCGCGTGGTCGAGATCCTCGAGAAGGCCAAGTAATTACTGGTTCCACCAGGCTGATCGCCCGCCGCGGGCGGGCGATCAGAACCGGTGTGACGAACAGGAGTCAACGTGATCCAGCAGGAGTCGCGACTCAAGGTCGCCGACAACACGGGTGCGAAGGAGATCCTCTGCATCCGCGTTCTCGGCGGCTCGGGTAGGCGCTACGCGGGAGTCGGCGACATCATCGTCGCGACGGTGAAGGACGCCCTTCCCGCCGCGGGCGTGAAGAAGGGTGACATCGTCAAGGCCGTCGTCGTGCGCACCCGCAAGGAGCGCCGGCGCCCCGACGGCTCCTACATCCGCTTCGACGAGAACGCCGCCGTGCTCATCAAGGACGGCGGGGACCCCCGCGGCACCCGAATCTTCGGCCCGGTGGGCCGTGAACTGCGCGAGAAGAAGTTCATGCGCATCATCTCGCTCGCGCCGGAGGTGCTCTGATGAAGATCCGCAAGGGCGACGAGGTCATCGTCCTCGCCGGCAAGGACAAGGGCGCGACGGGCAAGGTCCTGCGCGTCTACCCGGCCCGCGAGCGCGTGGTCGTCGAGGGCGTCAACCTCATCACCAAGAACATCAAGGCCGACCAGCAGCGTGCCGGCAGGGACAGCGGCCGCGTCACGATGGAGGCGCCGCTGCACGTCAGCAACGTCGCCATCGTCGAGGACGGCAAGCCGGTACGGGTCGGATACCGCATCAACGAGGACGGCACGAAGGTTCGGATCTCGCGCCGTAGCGGTAAGGAGATCTGAGACCCATGACCGACACCGCCACCGAGCGTCCCGTCCCGAAGCCGAGGCTCAAGCTGCGCTACCGCGAGGAGATCGCGGGCCAGATGCGCGAGCAGTTCGGCTACGAGAACGTCATGCAGATCCCCACGCTGACCAAGATCGTGGTCAACATGGGCGTCGGCGACGCGGCCCGGGACGCCAAGCTGATCGACGGCGCGATCCGCGACCTGTCGCTGATCACCGGCCAGAAGCCGGCCGTCAACCGGGCCAAGAAGTCCATCGCCCAGTTCAAGCTGCGCGAGGGCATGCCGATCGGCGCGCACGCCACGCTGCGCGGCGACCGGATGTGGGAGTTCCTGGACCGGCTCCTGTCGACGGCGCTGCCCCGCATCCGCGACTTCCGCGGCCTGTCGCCGAAGCAGTTCGACGGCAACGGGAACTACACCTTCGGGCTCACCGAGCAGGTCATGTTCCACGAGGTCGACCCGGACAAGGTCGACCGCCAGCGGGGCATGGACATCACGGTCGTGACGACCGCGAAGAACGACGACGAGGGCCGGGCGCTGCTCAAGCTCCTGGGCTTCCCCTTCAAGGAAAGCTGAGCGAGGAGCATATGGCGAAGAAGTCGCTGATCGCCAAGGCGGCGCGGAAGCCGAAGTTCGGCGTGCGCGCGTACACTCGGTGCTCGCGCTGCGGGCGTCCGCGCTCCGTCTACCGGAAGTTCGGCCTGTGCCGCGTGTGCTTCCGGGAGATGGCCCACCGCGGCGAGCTGCCCGGCATCACGAAGTCCAGCTGGTGACCGCCCTCCCGGGGGAACGACGCCCCGGGGGCGGGCTCCGGCCAGTAATGACCGATCGGGCACCCGCGAGGGTGCCCATGACCGCGCCGAAGGTCCACGGGCCGCATCAACCCGAGGAAACCGCGGCGAGGAGGGCCAGCAGGCCATGACGATGACCGACCCGATCGCAGACATGCTGACGCGTCTGCGGAACGCGAATTCGGCGTACCACGACACCGTGGCCATGCCGTACTCGAAGATCAAGGCGCACATCGCCGAGATCCTCCAGCAGGAGGGCTACATCTCGGGCTGGACCGTGGAGGACGCCGAGGTCGGCAAGAAGCTCGTGATCGAGCTGAAGTTCGGCCCGACCCGCGAGCGTTCGATCGCCGGCATCAAGCGCGTCTCGAAGCCGGGTCTGCGCGTGTACGCGAAGAAGGACAACCTGCCCCGGGTCCTCGGCGGACTGGGCGTCGCGATCATCTCGACGTCCTCCGGCCTGATGACCGACCGGCAGGCGGGCAAGCGCGGCGTGGGCGGCGAAGTCCTCGCCTACGTGTGGTGAGGGGAGGGTTCTGCAATGTCTCGAATCGGACGTAACCCCATCACCGTCCCCGGCGGTGTCGAGGTCAACATCGACGGCCGCGAGGTCACCGTCAAGGGGCCGAAGGGCACGCTGTCGCACACCGTCGCCGAGCCCATCGAGGTGAAGCTCGAGGACGGCACGCTGACGGTGAGCCGCCCGAACGACCTCAACAAGGTGCGGGGCCTGCACGGGCTCACCCGCACCCTGATCAACAACATGGTCGTCGGGGTCACCGACGGCTACAAGAAGACCCTGGTCATCCAGGGTGTCGGCTACCGTGTGGCGGCCAAGGGCAAGAACCTGGAGTTCTCCCTCGGGTACAGCCACCCGATCCTCGTCGAGCCGCCGGAGGGCATCTCCTTCACGGTGGAGCGGCCGACCCAGCTGGTCGTCGAGGGCATCGACAAGCAGAAGGTCGGCGAGGTCGCCGCCAACATCCGCAAGCTGCGCAAGCCCGACCCGTACAAGGGCAAGGGCGTGCGGTACGAGGGTGAGTACATCCGCCGCAAGGTCGGAAAGGCTGGTAAGTAGGCATGGCAGGCACGAAGACCCTCGCCGGCAAGGCCACGAGCCGCCGCGCGCTCTCGCGCAGGCGCCGGCACCTGCGGGTCCGGAAGAAGGTCCTCGGCAGCGCCGCGCGGCCTCGCCTGGTCGTGACCCGCTCCAGCAAGCACGTGTTCGTCCAGGTCATCGACGACGACAAGGGCCACACGCTGGCCAGCGCGTCGACGATGGAGGCGGACCTGCGCGCCGACTCCGGCGACAAGACGGCCAAGTCCCGCAAGGTCGGCGAGCTCATCGCCCGGCGGGCCCAGGACGCCGGTGTCTCCGCGGTCGTCTTCGACCGCGGCGGCAACAAGTACCACGGCCGCATCGCCGCCGTCGCGGAGGGTGCGCGCGAAGGGGGCCTCGAAGTCTGATGGCCCTGTACAAGGCAGAGGAAGGGAACCACTGATGGCAGCGCAGAGGCGTGGTGGCGGTCAGGGTGGCGACCGTCGCGATCGCCGCGACGACCGCCGCGGTGGCGCCGACAAGGGCCAGTCGTACATCGAGAAGGTCGTGGCGATCAACCGTGTCGCCAAGGTCGTCAAGGGCGGGCGGCGCTTCAGCTTCACCGCCCTGGTAATCGTCGGTGACGGCAACGGCACCGTCGGCGTCGGCTACGGCAAGGCCAAGGAGGTGCCCGCGGCGATCGCCAAGGGCGTCGAGGAGGCCAAGAAGCACTTCTTCAAGGTGCCGCGGATCCAGGGCACCATCCCGCACCTGGTGCAGGCGCGGGACGCGGCGGGCGAGGTCCTGCTGCGTCCGGCGAGCCCCGGTACCGGTGTGATCGCGGGTGGCCCGGTGCGCGCGGTGCTGGAGGCCGCCGGCATCCAGGACGTGCTGAGCAAGTCGCTGGGCAGCGACAACGCGATCAACATCGTGCACGCCACGATCGCGGGCCTGAAGGCGCTGAAGCGTCCCGAGGAGATCGCGGCCAAGCGCGGCCTGCCGATCGAGGACGTCGCCCCCGCGGCCATGCTGCGGGCCCGCGCCGCGGGCAGCGAGCCCAGGCCGGAGGTCGCGAGCTCATGAGCAATCTGAAGATCACGCAGACCAAGTCGGTGATCAGCGAGAAGCAGAACCAGCGTGACACGCTGCGCACCCTCGGCCTGAAGAAGATCGGGCAGAGCGTGGTCCGCGAGGACCGCCCCGAGGTGCTCGGCATGATCCGGACGGTGGCGCACCTGGTCACCGTCGAGGAGGTCGACTGACATGGCGGCTGATCTCGGTAAGAAGGACGACGCCACGGGAACCGGCGCCGAGGGCGGCGCGCCGCTCAAGGTGCACGACCTGCGTCCGGCCCCCGGCGCCAACCGTGCCAAGACCCGCAAGGGCCGCGGCGAGGCGTCCAAGGGCAAGACCGCGGGCCGCGGCACCAAGGGCACCAAGGCCCGCGGCACCGTCCCCGTCGGTTTCGAGGGCGGCCAGATGCCGCTGATCCGCCGGGTTCCGAAGCTGAAGGGCTTCAAGAACCCGAACCGGGTCGAGTTCCAGGTCGTGAACCTGGACCGGCTCGCCGCGCTCTACCCCGAGGGCGGCGAGGTCACGGCGGAGGACCTGGCGGCGAAGGGCGCGGTGCGCCGCGGCCGTCCGGTCAAGGTACTCGGCACCGGCGACATCTCCGTCGCGGTTCAGGTGAAGGCGCACGCCTTTTCCGGAGCCGCGAAGGAAAAGATCGCGGCCGCCGGCGGAACCGCCGACGAGCTGTAGGAAGAGATACCTTCGATGCCGGGGCCGTGTTCGCCTTGCGCCGGGGGCCGTGAGGTCCTCCCTGCGGGCGGGACGGCCCCGGTGTCATCTGCTGTTAGAGTCACACGGTCGGAGGTGCTCCGCGTGAGATTCCACACTTCGGGTTTCTCAGCGGGTATCCTCCGCCAGGACTCATGGACCTGTAACCGGCCCTCGGCGGCCATGAACTCGCCAGTCACGCAGGAGGAATGGTGCTGACCGCGTTCGCTCGGGCTTTCCGTACGCCTGACCTGCGTAAAAAGCTGCTCTTCACGTTGTTCATCATCTTGGTGTTCCGGCTCGGGTCGATCGTCCCGACGCCGAACGTGAACGTCAGTGTGCTGAAAGAGACCGCCGATGCGGCCAAGGAGAGCAACCAGCTCTACGGTCTTGTCGACCTGTTCAGCGGCGGTGCGCTGCTGCAGTTGTCGGTCTTCGCCCTGGGCATCATGCCCTACATCACGGCGAGCATCATTCTCCAGTTGCTCACGGTCGTGATCCCGCGGCTGGAGGCCCTCAAGAAAGAGGGCCAGTCCGGCACTACGAAGATCACCCAGTACACCCGCTACCTGACCGTCGGGCTGGCGATCCTGCAGGCGACCGGCATCGTGGCGATGGCGAGCACCGGCCAGCTGTTCCAGGGGGTCTCCGGCGCCAACGACATCCTCTACGAGACGACCATGTTCCCCATCATCATGATGGTGGTCGTCATGGTGGCCGGCACGACCGTCATCATGTGGCTGGGCGAGCTGATCACCGACCGCGGCGTCGGCAACGGCATGTCGCTGCTGATCTTCACGCAGGTCGTCGCGGTCTTCCCCGCCCAGTTCTGGAGCATCTTCAAGGCCAAGGGCGGCTTCATCTTCGCGGTGGTGCTGATCGTCGGCCTGGCGATCATGGCCGGTGTCGTGTTCGTCGAGCAGGCCCAGCGGCGCATCCCCGTCCAGTACGCCAAGCGGATGGTCGGCCGGCGCATGTACGGCGGCACCTCGACCTACATCCCGCTGAAGGTCAACCAGGCCGGCATCATCCCGATCATCTTCGCGTCGTCGCTGATCTACCTGCCCGTCCTGGCGACCCAGCTGTGGCCCGAGACCAAGTGGCTGCAGAAGGTCCAGCCGTACCTGCAGCAGGACAACGCCTGGCACATGGCGGCCTACTTCGCCCTGATCATCTTCTTCACCTACTTCTACGTGGCGATCACCTTCAACCCCACTGAAGTGGCCGACAACATGAAGAAGTATGGTGGATTCATCCCAGGTATCCGCCCTGGCCGGCCGACCGCCGAATACCTCGACTTCGTGCTGACCAGGATCACCACACCCGGTGCCGTGTACCTGGGGCTCGTGTCCCTGATCCCGATGGTGGCGTTCGCACTCCTGAACGCGACCCAGGAGTTCCCCTTCGGTGGCGCGAGCATCCTCATCATCGTCGGCGTCGGACTGGATACCGTGAAGCAGATCGAGAGTCAGCTGCAGCAGCGCAACTACGAGGGTTTCCTGCGGTAGTGCGTATCGTCCTGGTGGGCCCCCCGGGTGCGGGCAAGGGGACGCAGGCCCAGTACATCGCATCTCATCTGTCCATCCCGAAGATCTCGACAGGTGACATCTTCCGCGCCAACGTCAGCGGCGGCACGGAGCTCGGGCGGCAGGCCAAGCAGTACATGGACCGCGGCGACCTGGTGCCCGACGAGGTGACGATCGCGATGGTGCGCGACCGCCTCGCCGAGGACGACGCCCGCGACGGGTTCCTGCTGGACGGCTTCCCGCGCAACGTCCCCCAGGCCGAGACGCTGAAGAAGATCCTCGCCGAGTGGGACGCCCGGCTCGACATCGTGCTCGAGCTGGTCGTCGACGAGGAGGAGGTCGTCCGGCGGCTGTCGGGCCGGCGCACCTGCGACCGCTGCGGCCGGATCTGGCACGTCGACTTCGACGACAAGCAGGACGACATCTGCGACGACTGCGGCGGGCACCTGTTCCAGCGCGACGACGACAAGGAAGAGGTCGTCCAGCACCGCCTGGAGGTCTACAAGCAGGACACGGCCCCGCTGGTGCAGTTCTACGCCGACGAGGGCATCCTGGTCGGCATCGACGCGACCGGTCCGGTCGAGGAGGTCACCAAGCGAGCCCTGACCGCCCTGCGCCCGCTGGAGAAGTAGAGCAAGGCAAAGGGCCCCGTTCCCCGCGGGGAGCGGGGCCCGGCGGAGAAGTCTGTGAGGGCGGGAAGATGTTCAAGCGGCGCAGGCCCGCGATCCAGGTGAAGACCGCGGAGCAGCTGGAGCTGATGCGCGGGGCCGGGCTCCTGGTCGGCCGGACCCTCGAGGTCCTGCGGGAGGCGGTCCGGCCGGGGATCACCACCCTCGACCTGGACCGGATCGCCGAGCGGCACATCCGCGACCACGGCGGTGTGCCGTCGTTCAAGGGCTACCACGGCTTCACCGGGACGATCTGCGCGTCGATCAACGAGGAGATCGTGCACGGCATCCCGGACCGCGGGAAGGTGCTGCGGGACGGCGACGTCATCTCCATCGACTGCGGCGCGATCGTCGAGGGGTGGCACGGCGACGCGGCGATCACCGTCCCGGTGGGGGAGATCACCGCGGAGCTGCGGCGGCTCCTGGAGGTGACCGAGACGTCCCTGTGGCGCGGTCTCGCGGCCGGACGGGCCGGGGCCAGGCTGACGGACATGTCGCACGCGATCGAGGCTCACATTCGCTCTGAGGGCGCCTACGGCATCGTCGAGGGCTACGGCGGGCACGGCATCGGCACCGAGATGCACATGGACCCGCTCATCCCGAACCACGGCGAGCCGGGGCACGGGCCCGTCCTGGAGCCGGGGATGTGCTTCGCGGTCGAGCCGATGGTGAACCTCGGCACGAAGGACACCGTGGAGCTGGACGACGGCTGGACGGTCGTCACGCTCGACGGGCGCTCCTCGGCGCACTTCGAGCACACCTTCGCGGTGACCCCGGAGGGGCCGCGTGTCATGACGGCTCTCGACGAGGGCCGCGAGTGGTTCACCAAGCTCGGCGTCGAGGCGTACGCCACGGCTTCCGGGAAGTCGCCGGCGGCGGGCGGGAACTGAACCTCCGCGCGGGGGGCCCTCACCGGAATCATCCCTACATAATGGGAACTGGAGCTTCTGGCTGAGCGGAGGGGACGATGGCGCCGAACCCTGACATCCGGGCCTCGGACGCCGACCGTGACCGGGTGGCGGCGAGCCTGCGCGAGCACTGCGGCGAGGGCCGGATCACGATGGACGAGCTGCACGAGCGGCTGGAGGCGGTGTACGACGCCAAGACCATCGGGCAGCTCCAGGAGGTCACCGCCGACCTGCCCGAGGAGGACCTCTACCAGCTCCCCGTCCCCGCTTCGCAGCCGAAGAGCACCGACCTGGCGGCCAGTGCCGTGTCGCGGGTGCCGGAGGTGTCCCAGCACCGGGCGATGTGGGCGGCGTGGGCGTCGGTCAGCGCGATCAACTTCACGATCTGGCTGATCATCGCCGTGTCGAGCGGCTGGGTCTATCCGTGGTGGATCTGGGTCGCGGGCCCCTGGGGCGCGATGCTCCTCATCGGCACGCTGTTCGGCGGCGGCCGCCGGCACGAGTGACGCGACGGGTGACGTGAGGGGTCACTCCACGTCCATCAGGGGCCGGTAGTTCCCGGTCGGGACGAAGTGCGTCGTGGCGGTGCCGTCCTCCTCGACGAGGTGGATGGCGAACCCCGCCGGCTCCCCGGTGACCGCGGCCCGCCCCGGCTGCGTCAGGTCGAGGAACAGCTGCCGGTAGGTGCTGGGGCAGGTGGTGCTGACGGTCCCCGCCAGCGAGCCGACCGAGCCGCGGTGCACGTGCCCGGAGATCACCCGCACCACCTGCGGGTGCTTGGAGATCACCGCCGCGAATCCGGCGGGGTCGATGAACCGCATCTCGTCGATGAAGCGGATCCCGATGGGGAACGGCGGATGGTGGGTGGCCACGATCGTGGGCGTGTCGGGCGCGGCGGCGAGCGTCGCGTCGAGCCAGGCGAGGCGGTCCTCGCTCATGTGGCCGTGGGGGTGCCCGTCCACGGTGGTGTCGCAGCAGACGAGCCGCACGCCCGCCACGTCGACCGCGTACTGGACGGGGTCGTGCCGTGCGAACCCGCCGGCGGTCACCGCGGGATGGTCGTCGAAGACCTTGCGCATCTCCTCGCGGTCGTCGTGGTTGCCGGGCATCGGGTAGACGGGCATCGGCAGCGGGGACAGCAGCGCGTGCAGCCGGGCGTACTCGGCGTGCCGGCCCCCGTCGGCGAGGTCGCCGGTGAGGACGACGGCGTCGGGGCGGGCGGGCAGCGAGAGCAGGCTCGACACGGCGGCCCGCAGGGCGCGGACCGGCCCGGAGCCGTCGTCCACCTGACCGTCGCGGCCGGCCGCGAGGTGGATATCGCTCAACTGCGCGATGATCGCCATCCGGTCCCCTCCCCCTAGCCCCAGCACACCACGGACTCGTGGCCGCGGCACCCCCCGCTCCACCCCCGGGGCGCCGAGACGATCTTCGCGCTCCGGGCTCCGCCTGTCGACCCGGGCCCCGCCGGAGCGGCCGGACGGGCGGGTCCCAGGCCGTGGACTTGCCGCTATCTTGCCGCACGGTGGCCGACGGGGAAAGGAAGGCATATGTCGGTGATGTGGAGGCCCAAGGGGGTCGGCCGGGTTGGCCGCGGGCTCGGGGCGGAACTGTTCGCCGCCGGCCTCGCGCTCGCCCAGCAGCATCTGCACTTCACCGAGGTGCGGGCCGGCGCCGAGCCCGCGAACGCCGCGTGCGTCCGCTCGCTGTGGCGGGCCGGTTTCGATCCGGCCGCCGGTCCGGAGAAGCACGTGCTGCCGGACGGCCGGGTGGTACCGACCGCCTGGTACTCCGATGTCACACCGGCCCCCGTGTGGTGCCCGTCCAGTTGGTGAACGCCCCGGGCACCGTTCAGGCGACGTGCGGGATCACCAGGGACAGTGCCGAGGTGACCTCCTCGGGGGCGGGTGCGACGTCGGGGACCACGTCACGGAGTGCCAGCCAGCCGTTGATCGCCTGGACGGTCGGCTTGGCCTCGATGAGCTGCGGGTCGTCGACCCCGTACCAGGCGGCGATCTTGGACCAGCGCCACAGCCGGTGCCCGGCGGACGACATCTCCGACGAGGGAAACCCGGCGACGCCGCGGGAACCGGTGATCGCGTGCCGGACCGAGTCGAGGGAGCGCCCGACCCGCTCGGCGATGTCGCGGATCGTCAGCAGCGGGTCGGCCTCGACCTGCAGGGCGTGCACGCCCGGCGCGCTGACCTCGACGTGCTCGACCACCTCCATGATCGCCGCGGCGAGGGTGGGGCCGGCCCAGGAGCAGGACGCGTTGCCGGGACGCTCGGCGTGCTCGGGCTCGCTGATGATCGACACGGTGACCGCGCCGTGCGTCCGGTCGAACAGCGGGTCCAGCTCGTCCTCGTAGAGGGGACGACTGAGGATCAGCGCGAAGTCATAGCTCGGCATGCTGATCCTCCTCGGGCGTCTCTCTCCTCGAAAGGTACAACGCGCGGGCGCGGTATGCTTGGCTCGGGACCGGTCTCGCGACCCGTATCATGCGTCGATTTCGCATTGTGCGACCGGTTGACGTAGACTCCTTTGTCGGTCCGTCGGCGGCCGCCTGATTCCCTGTTCCGGACGCTTTACGCGTCGTGGCGGTGGGTTGCGGCCGATTCTCCCTCGGGAGCCGGGGCCGAGTCCAATGAGCCGACCAGTGAAGCGCGGAGGACATGCCCAAGAAAGAAGGGGCCATCGAGATCGAGGGCACCGTCATCGAGTCCCTCCCGAACGCCATGTTCCGGGTGGAGCTCGACAACGGGCACAAGGTGCTCGCCCACATCAGCGGCAAGATGCGGATGCACTACATCCGGATCCTGCCGGACGACCGCGTCGTTGTGGAGCTGAGCCCCTACGACCTCACGCGCGGTCGGATCGTCTACCGGTACAAGTGAATCCCATCAATCCCACTGGGGTTGCCTTCCCCGCGCGTGGCGGCGCGGGGGTGACCCTGCTTTAGGAGACCCAGTGAAGGTCAAGCCGAGCGTCAAGAAGATCTGCAACAAGTGCCGCGTCATCCGCCGGCACGGCCGGGTCATGGTGATCTGCTCCGACCCGCGCCACAAGCAGCGCCAGGGCTGACGCCAGCCCGCAAGACAACCCAAGCGCATCGCAGCCTTCGCATCGATGGCCGTACGTCCCCCCGCGGGACGTGCGGCACCGTCGTGTGGAGGGGCCACCCCCGGACCGCAGGAGGCCGGGGCCGCCACCCGGGCAGGGTGTGTGCGGACGTGATGCGTCCATACCTCCGCGATACGAAGGGAACTGCCCACGATGGCACGCCTACTCGGCGTCGACCTCCCGCGCGAAAAGCGCGTGGAGGTCGCTCTCACCTACATTTTCGGCATCGGCCGGACGCGGGCGCTGGAAACCCTCGCGGGTACCGGTGTCAACCCCGACCTCCGGGTGCACCAGCTCGGTGACGAGGAGCTGGTGCAGCTCCGCGACTGGATCGAGGCGAACTACAAGACCGAAGGCGACCTGCGCCGTGAGGTCCAGGCCGACATCCGCCGCAAGATCGAGATCGGGTCCTACCAGGGCATCCGGCACCGCCGCGGGCTTCCCGTGCACGGTCAGCGCACGCAGACCAACGCGCGTACCCGCAAGGGCAAGAAGAAGACCGTGGCCGGCAAGAAGAAGGTCGGCAAGAAGTAGTCCGCGCCGGGCCTCCGGGCCCGTCCGGGTCGATGACCTCAAGAGTTAGAGAGAGCAGATGCCTCCTAAGAGCCGTGTCGGCGCCAAGAAGGTGCGCCGCAAGGAAAAGAAGAACGTCGCTCATGGGCACGCCCACATCAAGAGCACGTTCAACAACACGATCGTTTCGATCACCGACCCCAACGGCAACGTGATCTCCTGGGCCTCCTCGGGCCACGTCGGTTTCAAGGGCTCGCGCAAGTCCACCCCGTTCGCCGCGCAGCAGGCCGCCGAGTCGGCCGCCCGGCGCGCGATGGAGCACGGCATGCGCAAGGTCGACGTCTTCGTGAAGGGCCCGGGGTCGGGCCGCGAGACCGCCATCCGGTCGCTGCAGGCGACCGGCCTCGAGGTGGGCTCGATCCAGGACGTCACGCCCGTTCCGCACAACGGCTGCCGCCCGCCCAAGCGTCGTCGGGTCTGAGGCAGGGGAGAACTAGAACAATGGCTCGTTACACCGGTGCGGACTGCAAGCTCTGCCGCCGCGAGAAGATGAAGCTGTTCCTCAAGGGCAGCAAGTGCGAGGGCCCCAAGTGCCCGATCGAGATCCGTCCCTACCCTCCGGGTGAGCACGGCCGCGGTCGGCCCAAGGAGACCGAGTACCTGCTGCAGCTTCGCGAGAAGCAGAAGGCGCGGCGCATCTACGGCATCCTGGAGCGGCAGTTCCACAACTACTACGTCGAGGCGAACCGCCAGCAGGGCAAGACGGGTGACAACCTGCTCACGCTGCTGGAGCGCCGGCTCGACAACGTGGTCTACCGCGGCGGCTTCGCCAAGTCCCGCGACATGGCCCGCCAGCTCATCCGCCACGGCCACATCCGGGTCAACGGCAAGAAGGTCAACATCCCGTCGGCCCTGGTGAGCGAGGCCGACATCATCGACGTCAAGCCGAAGTCGCTCGAGTCGACGCCGTTCCAGGTCGCCAAGGCCGAGGTCGGCGAGCGTCCCGTCCCGGCGTGGCTCGGGGTCGACGGCGAGAAGATGCGGATCTTCGTGCACTCGATGCCGGTCCGGCAGCAGATCGACGCTCCCGTCCAGGAGCAGCTGATCGTCGAGCTCTACTCCAAGTAAGGGCTCGACCCCCGCCGGGATTCCGCGGCGCTTTCCGTGGATTCCCGGCGGGTCGGGGAACACTCACAGACGCGGTAGTCAAATAGCGGGCACCGCGGAAAGAAGGCACCACCATGCTCATCGCTCAGCGTCCCACTCTCACCGAAGAGCAGGTCGACGAGTACCGGTCGCGGTTCACCATCGAGCCGCTGGAGCCGGGCTTCGGCTACACGATCGGCAACTCGCTGCGCCGTACCCTGCTCTCCTCGATCCCCGGTGCGGCCGTCACCAGCATCCGCATCGAGGGCGTCCTGCACGAGTTCTCCACCGTGCCCGGGGTCAAGGAGGATGTCACCGACATCATCCTGAACCTGAAGGAGCTCGTCGTCTCCTCCGAGCACGACGAGCCCGTCGTCATGTACCTGCGCAAGCAGGGCCCGGGCGAGGTCACCGCGGCCGACATCGCGCCGCCGGCGGGCGTCGAGGTCCACAACCCGGACCTGCACATCGCCACGCTGAACAACAAGGCCAAGCTGGAGATGGAGCTGACGGTCGAGCGCGGCCGCGGCTACGTCTCGGCCGCGCAGAACAAGCAGCCGGGCCAGGAGATCGGCCGGATCCCGATCGACTCCATCTACTCGCCCGTGCTGAAGGTCACCTACAAGGTCGAGGCGACCCGAGTCGAGCAGCGCACCGACTTCGACCGCCTCATCCTGGACGTCGAGACCAAGCAGGCGATGCTGCCGCGCGACGCGGTGGCCTCCGCCGGCAAGACCCTCGTCGAGCTGTTCGGCCTGGCCCGGGAGCTCAACGTCGAGGCCGAGGGCATCGACATGGGCCCGTCCCCGACGGACGCCGCGCTCGCCGCGGACCTCGCCCTGCCGATCGAGGAGCTGAACCTCACCGTCCGCTCCTACAACTGCCTCAAGCGCGAGGGCATCCACTCGGTGGGCGAGCTCGTCGCCCGCTCCGAGCAGGACCTGCTCGACATCCGGAACTTCGGCGCGAAGTCCATAGAAGAGGTCAAGCAGAAGCTCAACGACATGGGCCTGTCGCTCAAGGACTCCCCGCCCGGGTTCGACCCGAGCGCGGCGGCGGACGCCTACGGCGACGACGACCAGAGCTACGCCGAGACCGAGCAGTACTGACGAAACCGATCCCGGCGGCCGGGGGCGCGTCCCCCGGCCGCACGGACCCAGCTGACGCCGGTACCTGGTACGGCCGGCGCAGGAAGGAACCACCATGCCCAAGCCCACCAAGGGCACCCGCTTCGGCGGCAGCCCCGCGCACCAGCGGCTGATCCTGGCCAACCTGGCGACGTCGCTGTTCGAGCACGGCCGCATCACGACCACCGAGGCCAAGGCCCGGCGGGTGCGTCCGCTGGCGGAGAAGCTGATCACCAAGGCGAAGAAGGGCGACCTGCACAACAGGCGTCTGGTGGCGAGGACGATCCGCGACAAGGGCGTCGTGCACGAGCTCTTCACCGAGATCGCGCCGAGCTTCGCGGACCGGCCGGGCGGCTACACCCGCATCACCAAGCTCGGCCCGCGCAAGGGCGACAACGCGCCCATGGCCGTGATCGAACTGGTGCGGGAGCCGATGCCGGCGGCCAAGGTCGCGCCGAAGGTCGAGGAGAAGGACCTGCCCGCCGAGGGCGAGGTCACCCTCAGCAAGGCCGAGGCCGACGACGCGCCCGCCGAGGACACCAAGGCCGAGGACACCAAGGCCGAGGGCGACGCCGGGGCGGGCGACAAGGAGTAGTTCACCGCTTGACCTGGCCGAGCGTTTGCTCGACAAGCGTTTGCTCGACATTCGTCAGGGCCCGCCGTTCCGCTCGGGACGGCGGGCTTTGATCTTTGCCAGACTTGATCTCATGGTCAGGTCAGTGGCGCAGCGACGTGCATGCACAAGGGGACGGGACGGCGACGTTGCAGAGGGACGAACCGGCTGACATGACCGCACTGGTACGACTCCGGCTCGACATCGGCTACGACGGGTCGGATTTCGCGGGCTGGGCGAGGCAACCGAACCAGCGCACCGTCCAGGGCGTCATCGAGGACGCGCTGGCCCGCATGCTGCGCCTGGACCCGCCCCCCATGCTCACCGTCGCCGGCCGTACGGACGCCGGCGTCCACGCCCGGGGGCAGGTCGCCCACCTGGTGGTCCCGGTCGCGGCGTACTCGGCGATCAACGGGACGATGCCGCGCCGCCTGGCGGGACTGCTGCCGCCGGACGTGCGGGTGTGGCGGGTGTCGGTCGCGCCGGAGGGGTTCGACGCCCGGTTCTCGGCGCTGTCGCGCCGGTACGTGTACCGGGTGTGCGACAACCCCGTCGGCGTGGAGCCGCTGCGCCGCCACGACGTGCTTTGGCATCCGCGTCCCCTGGACCTGCAGCGGATGAACGAGGCCGCGCGGCTCCTCGTGGGGGAGAACGACTTCGCCGCGTACTGCCGCAAGCGGGAGGGCGCGACGACCATCCGCGAGCTGCTGCGCTACGAGTGGGCCCGCGACGACCGCGACCCCTACCTCGCCCTCGCGACCGTGGAGGCGGACGCGTTCTGCCATTCGATGGTCCGCGCGCTCGTCGGGGCGCTGCTGATGGTCGGGGACGGCCGGCGCGAGGTGGAATGGCCCGCGCAGGTGCTCGCGGCGCGCGTCCGCGACTCCGCGGTGAACGTGGCGCCCGCGCACGGGCTGTCGCTGGAGGAGATCCGCTACCCCGGCGACGACGGCCTGGCGCGGCGCGCCCAGGAGACGCGCCGCGTCCGGACGCTCGCGGCGAGCACCTCTGCGTCCGGCACGGAACCGCCCCCGGCCCTGCCGCAGCCGGAGGCGTCGCAGAGCGGAGACCGCGGCGCGCGGTGAGCGCGCCGCGTCCGGTCAGCGGCGGGCGCGCTCCACGATCGGGCGCAGGTCGTAGTCCAGGAACCGCTGGGCCGCCTGCTTTATCACCGGGTCGCCCGGACGGGCCTCCTGGCCGTTCGCCCACTGCACGTAGGCGTAGGCGACGTACCGGCCGCGGACCGTCGCGGCGGCGTAGCCGCCCGCCCGGTCGAGGTTCGGGGTGTTCTTGCCGCCCATGCCGCGGAACCACTCGTACCGGGCGGGGTCGCCGGCCCGGCTCACCCGGAGCGCGGCCTCCTTCGTCGGCATCACCGCGATCCCGGACGTGACGGCCAGCGAGGTCGACCGCTCGATGAACGTCGCGCGGACGATCTTGCGGCACTTCTCCCGTTCGAGGGCCTGCAGCATGGAGCCCCTGGCCGCGTACGACGGCTCGCGGTTGAGCGACCAGCGGTCGCGGGTGTAGGTCCGTCCGCCGAGCTTGATGGTCTCGGTGGGGAACACGTCCTGGAACGCCAGCGGCTCGCGGTCGGTCCGCTCGTTGTCGATCCTGGACGGCGGCCCGGCGGCGCTGGGGGTGGGGGACGGCGTGGCCGGTGCGGCCGGCGGGGTGGACTGCGCCGTCGCCGGGGCCTGGACGGCCGTGGCATCGCCGTCCCGGCCATCGTCCGAGCCGGTGCCGCCGACGGTGAACAGGGCGACGCCGGCGGCCAGGATGATCGCCGCGCCGCCGCCGATGAGCAGCGGCCTGCGCCGGTTGGGCCCGCCGCCCTTGGCCGGTCCGGCCGCCGCCGCGCTCTGCGGGGGCTGTCCGGGCGGGGGCGCCGTGTCGAGCGGAACGGCGCCCTCGACGTGGTAGACGGGCGCGATCACGGCGGGTTGCGGCGCGGTCGTCTCCGCGTCCTCGGCCGCGCCGCCGGTGGGCGCGGTGCCGGGCTCTGCGTCAGCGGGGGTACTGCCGGCGGCCACCGCGCCTTGTGGGAACGGTCCGCTGCCGGTGGGCGGGGTGACGCCGACCGGAAGGATGGCGTCCGGTTCGAGGACCTCGCCCGCGGAGGCGATGGACGCGTCCTCCGCGGCCCTGGCCTTCTCGAAGGCGGACGCCTGCTCGTCCCGCGCGGACTTCTCGGGGGCGACGGGAGCGTTCCCGCCGGGCTCGTCCGCCACGGCGGGCATGTCCACGGCCGTGGCGGCGGGCTCGGGCGTGCCGGTGCCCGGGGCCTCCTCGGCCGCTGCGGCGGCCTCCGCGGGCCGCTCGGCCTCCGGGGAGACGGCGGGGAAGCCGTCCGGGTCGGTGTCGCCGGACGACAGGGCCCGCTTGACGATCGGGTCGGCGGGAACGGCGCCGCGGGAGTCGACCTTAGGGACGCCGACACCGGCGACGAGCGTCCCGGGCGGGCCGCCGCCGATCGCGGGGCCGCTCTCAGCGTCGCTCTGGGAGCCGCTCTCGGCGGGGGCGCCGGAGCCCGAGGCGGGGGAGGCGTCCTCGCCGGGCGGGGCCGTCTCGGTGGACTCGGCGGCCCACCAGGGAGCTTCCAGGCCGAACGGAGGCAGCCGCAGGGAGTCGGACGCCGCGGGCTCCGCGTCCGTGGCGGGCTCGGCGTCCGCCGGCGGCGGGCCGGCCGGGGGAGCCGCGCCGCCGAAGCTGGGCGGCACCGCGTCGGCGGGGACGGCGGACGTCCCCGCCTCCTCGGCGGACTCCCGGGTGTCTCTAGAACCAGACATAGGCAGAGAGGGTATTCAAACCGGTCACCTTTGGAGGGGCTCGCCTTCGGTTTCCCTGTAGTTCAGGGCCAGGGCCAGGTTGCTGCCCTTCACCATCTCGGCACCGAAGACGCGGACTGCCGCGTGGTGCTTCGCGGGGATCTTCTTGCCGTCCGGGCGCTGCACCCACGTCATGAGCAGGTAGTGGCCGCGCGCCTGGGACGTGCCGAGGGCCTCGCCCCTGCCGTTGGTCCTGGAGACGCCCTTGCCCGGCAGGGCCTGCAGGAAGGCGTCCTTGGCGGCGGCGGCCTTCACGGCCTTCTTGGCCGCGGCCTCGGTCTCGAGGTTGAACACGCCGACGGTGCCGATGAGCTGGCCCCCGGTCAGCGCGTAGGTGGCCCGCAGCGCCTGCGTGCAGCGGCCCTGCTTGAGGGTCGTCTCCAGCGTCCTGCCGCCGACGACCGACGCGCAGCTCTTCTTCGCGTTCACGGCCGTCCGGACGTAGTTGTGGCCGTGCGCCTTGAACTTGCCCTTGCCGAAGACTTCCTTGAGCGTCAGCGGCTTGGGGTCGGTGGTGCGGCTCTTGAGCTTCACGGGCGCGAGGACGGGCTGGGTGGGGCTGGGCGTGGGCGTCGGCGTGGCCGCGGCCCGGGACTTCTCGGCGTCCGGCTTTGAGTCGTCCTTCAGCATGGACGACAGCCCGATGCCGCCGCCGATGAGGACGAGCCCGGCGACCGCCGCGGCGCCGATGACCAGCGGTGTGCGGCGGCCCTTCCCGGAGCGTTCCGGCCCGCCGGACGGCACGGCCTCGGGGTGCCCGTAGGAGTCGCCGTAGGGGTTCCCGAACCGGTCGTCGTCGAACCTGCCGTCGGGACCGCCCGGTGGCACCGCGCCGGGCCCCTCGTCGCGCGGCGCGAAGGGGTCGTCGCGCGGTGTGAAGGGGGCCTGGTCGCCGTCTCGGCCGTACGGCGGTGCTTCGGCTCCGGGTCCGTACGGCTCGTGCGGCGGCTGCCGAGGCGGCCAGCCGCCGGGCTGGCCTTGATCGCCCGGGTAACCCATGGGTTGGACCTTACCGTTCCTCGTGCAGGGCTCTGGACCTTCGGAACACCCACCATGACATGGGGGCGAACCGGACGCCGGTGATTCGCCGAAGGTCACCGCCGGGAGCGGCGCAGATCACTTCCGGCCGAAGTTCTGCGTCCAGTAGGGCCCGCCGGAGCCGGAGGCCATGCCGACGCCGATGGCGCGCAGACCGCAGTTGAGGATGTTGGCCCGGTGCCCCGGGCTGTTCATCCACCCGTTCACGACGGCCGCCGCGGTGGGGTAGCCCTTGGCGATGTTCTCCGCTCCGGCGTCGGGGTATCCGGCGGCCGCCATCCGGTCCCACGGGCTGTCGCCGTTCTGCGACGTGTGGGAGAAGTAGTTGTTGGCGGCCATGTCGGCGGAGTGCCTGCGGGCGGCGGTGACGAGCCGCTGGTCGACGCGCAGCGCTCCGCAGCCGGCCTTGGCGCGCTCGGCGTTGGTGAGCGACACCACGGCGGCCTCGGGTCCGGACTGCCCGGCCGTGTTCCCCGCCCCCCCGCCGGAGCCGCCGGAGCCGCCGGAGCCGCCGGAACCGCCAGAGCCGCCCGATCCGCCGCCGGACGGGGGCCGGGAGGCGGTGGGCTCGCTCGACTTGGACGGCGCGGCGGTCGAGCGGCTCGGGTCGCGGATCGCCTTCAGCGGCGGCGTCGGCTGCTCCGCGGTGGGCGCGGGCGCGGCGCCGGACGGCTTCTCGCCGCCTTCGGCGCCCGACCCGGCCCCGGTCGGGGTGTCGCTCTGCGGTCCGGCCGGGATCACGGTGGACGGCCGCGCCTCGGGTCCGGACGCGGCGGTCCGCTCCGACCGCAGGTCGGGCAGCAGGAAGCGGTCGATCGCCACCCCGGTGCCGATCGCGAGGCCGGACGCGGCGACGGCCACCACGATGCCGGTGAGGCTCTTCGCCCGGGAGCGCTTGCGCCCCTTGCCGGGGGGACGTCCGCCCGGCGGGCGCCCGCCCTGCGGACGGCGGCCGTCGGCCGGTCCGGAGCGGGACGTCTCGCGCCGCGGCCCGCCCGCGACGAGCTCGTCGCGGGAAGGGGTGCCGGAGGGGACGCCGCGCGCGGCGGCAGGTGCTCCGGCGCCGTCCTGCCCGGGGTACCGGGACGGGCGGCGTCCGGGGTTCTCGCCTGGTCTGCGGGGAGTAGACAGCGGGGGCTCCCGTGTGCGGGCCGGCCGGAGCCGGCGTGGACCGGTCGCCGGGCACCATATCCCGTTATGTACATCTGGTTACGAAGATCGTCCGAAAAAGGGCAAAATGGCCACTTAACGTGATCATGGGGGTGCTGACCGTCCCCGTCCCGGCGCCGCCCGCCGGGTGCCGCGCTGCTTTGCTCTTGTGCGCGCCGACGGGTATTCTGCGTGGTTGTTGTGTGTCGACGCCTGCCCAGTGCGAGCGTCCCGGCGATGCAACGACGTGTCGGGGTGTCCCCGCAGTGCCCGCGCCGCCGGTGCGGGCACCGGATCGGGGCCCGGCCTCCCGGAGCGCCAGGTCGGACGAGTTCGCTGATCGGCGTGAGCAGGATTCCGCTGATGAACATCGCCCGCCCGCGAGGACGGGTGATGATCAACCACTGAGTAGTCGACGAGAAACGAAGGCTGACGACCGTGCGCACGTTCACCCCAAAGCCCGCTGACGTCCAGCGTCAGTGGTACGTCATCGACGCGACCGATGTCGTGCTGGGCCGTCTCGCCAGTCAGGTCGCGCAGCTGCTTCGGGGTAAGCACAAGCCGATCTACGCCCCGCACATCGACACCGGTGACTTCGTCGTCATCGTGAACGCCGACAAGGTGGCGATGTCGGGCAACAAGGCGGAGCGCAAGCGCGCCTACCGGCACTCCGGTTACCCGGGCGGCCTCCGCTCGGTGACCTACGCCGAGCTGCTGGCCAAGAACCCCGAGCGGGCCGTCGAGAAGGCGATCAAGGGCATGCTGCCCAAGAACTCCCTCGGCCGGAAGATGTTCGGCAAGGTGAAGGTCTACGCCGGCCCCGAGCACCCGCACCAGGCGCAGAAGCCGGTCCCGTTCGAGATCACCCAGATCAGCCAGACCGGCAAGTGACACCCCCGCACGCGAGCCGGTCCACGAGCCGCGCCGTGTGCGACCTTGAACAAGAGGCCGCCGGGGCACCCGCAGCGCGGGCCCGCCGCCCTGGCTAGAACACCCAAGGAGAACCGTGGACGAGACCACCGAGCCGGGCACCGAGCAGCTCGACTCGTACGAGGACGCCCCGTCCGAGTACAGCACCGAGACGCCCGAGGCCGCGGGCGAGAGCTACCTCGGCCAGCCCGTCGCGACCGGCCCCGCCGCCGGCACCGGCCGCCGCAAGCAGGCCATCGCGCGGGTCCGCATCGTCCCCGGCACCGGCCAGTGGAAGATCAACGGCCGTTCGCTGGACCAGTACTTCCCGAACAAGGTCCACCAGCAGATCGTGAACGAGCCGTTCGTCCTGCTCGGCCTCGAAGGCCAGTTCGACGTCCTCGCGCGGGTCGGCGGCGGCGGCACCACCGGCCAGGCCGGTGCGCTGCGCCTCGGCATCTCCCGCGCGCTGCAGTTCGCGAACATCGAGCACCGCCCGGCCCTGAAGAAGGCCGGCTTCCTCACCCGTGACGCGCGGGTCCCCGAGCGCAAGAAGGCCGGCCTCAAGAAGGCCCGCAAGGCGCCCCAGTACAGCAAGCGTTGACCGGCGGTACGAGCCGCCGCACCTCCTGGCCCCCGCGGGGCCGGTGGGCGCGGCGGCTCGTCTGCTTTTTCAAGGACTCGTCCGCAACCGGTCCGGGCCGCGCGCGCTCCCGCGACGCGGGCGGACGGCGGACCCGTGCCCACTACATTTGACCGCGTGGCGCGATCGGGGCGTGGTCCCCGTCCGGGGCCGCGCGGTTTCCGTTTCCTCTCGGGAGTTGACTGTGGCTCGTCTGTTCGGGACCGACGGCGTGCGAGGGCTCGCCAACCGCGATCTGACCGCCCCGCTCGTCATGGACCTGTCCATCGCCGCGGCGCGGGTGCTGGGCGAGGAGGGCGCGTTCAAAGGCCACCGGCCGCTCGCGGTGGTCGGGCGCGACCCGCGGGCCTCCGGTGAGTTCCTGGAGGCGGCCGTCGTGGCGGGCCTGGCGAGTTCCGGGGTGGACGTGCTGCGGCTCGGCGTCCTGCCGACGCCCGCCGTCGCGTACCTGACCCACCAGCTGCACGCCGACGTCGGCGTCATGCTGTCGGCCTCGCACAACGCCGCCCCCGACAACGGCATCAAGTTCTTCGACCGCAGCGGCTACAAGCTGCCGGACGAGCTGGAGGACCGGATAGAGGCGCGGCTCGGCGAGCCGTGGGAGCCGCCGACCGGCGCCGGGGTCGGCCGGGTCCGGGAGGCGCACGGCGCGGTCGAGCAGTACGTGGCGCACCTGCTGAGCACGGTCCCGGTGTCGCTGGACGGCCTGCGCGTCGTCGTCGACTGCGCGAACGGCGCGTCCAGCGACGTGGCACCGGAGGCGCTGCGCCGCGCGGGCGCCGAGGTGTTCACGATCGGGACGGCGCCGGACGGCCTGAACATCAACGCCGGCTGCGGCTCCACGAGCCTGGAGGCGCTGCGCGAGGCGGTCAAGGAGCACGGCGCGGACGCGGGCATCGCCAACGACGGCGACGCCGACCGCTGCCTCGCGGTGACCGCGACCGGCGAGATCGTGGACGGCGACCAGATCATGGCGATCCTGGCGCTGGAGCTGCGCGAGTCGGGCGCGCTGGCCGCCGACACCGTCGTCGCGACCGTGATGTCGAACCTCGGCTTCAAGCTCGCGATGCGGGAGGCGGGGATCACCGTGGTGGAGACCGCGGTCGGCGACCGGTACGTCCTGGAGGCGATGAAGGAGGGCGGCTTCGGGTTCGGCGGCGAGCAGTCCGGCCACGTGATCATGCTCGACCACGCCACGACGGGCGACGGCGTCCTGACCGGCCTGCACCTGCTCGCCGCGATGGCCCGCCGGGGCCGGCCCCTGGACGAGCTGACGAAGGTGATGACGCGGCTTCCGCAGGTGCTCATCAACGTCAAGGACGTCGACAAGAACCGCGCGAAGACCTCGCCCGAGCTGGCCGCCGCGATCGCCGCCGCCGAGGCCGGGCTCGGCGCGACGGGCCGGGTGCTGATCAGGCCGAGCGGTACCGAGCAGATGGTCCGCGTCATGGTGGAGGCGGCCTCGGAGGAGCAGGCGCAGGAGGTCGCCGAGGACCTCGCCGAGGTGGTCCGCTCCGCGCTGGGCTAGCGCTCGTCGATCTCCAGCCGGCCGACCTTCAGGTGCTTGATCTCGACCGTGCCGGCCTCCAGGTGGGCGATGACCGCGCGCTTGACGACGAGCTTGCCGATGGCGACGGCGCCGACGGCGAGCGCGCCCAGCGCCATCGACCCCATGGCCAGGGAGCCGAGGCCGTTGCCGAGGCGCAGGGTGAGGCCGGTGGCGGACGCGCCCGTCACCTCGGCGCCGGTGGCGCGGGCGCCTACGCCGCGCTCCGTCCGGACGCGGGGACGGTCGTCCGCGTCGTGCGCGGTGTCCGGGGCTCTTCCGTTCGATTCGCTCATGCGAGGAGCATATTGGCGGGTGCGCCCGGTACTCAGCAGCACGCCCGGTACTCAGCAGCGCGCCAGGAAGTCCTCAAGGGCTCGGTGGTCGGCGCGGGTCACGGGGAGCGAGTACTTGTCGGCGACCGCGATGTACTTGACCGCGTAGGTGCACTGGTAGCCCTTCTGCGGTTTCCATTCGCCGGGGCCGGAGTCGCTCTTCTGCCGGTTCGGCACGCCCCACACCGCGAGCAGGTTGTCGTGGTCGTTGGCGAACTTCTCCCGCTCGTCCTCGCTCCACCGGGAGGCGCCCATCCGCCAGGCCAGCGCGAGCGGGTAGATGTGGTCGATCTGCACCTCGGCCGCGTCCTGCTTGGAGAAGTCGATCTGCTTGCCGCTGTAGGGGTCGCGGAGCCGACCGCTCAGGACGACGCAGCCGCCCTTCTTGCCGACGTCCGACAGGTCGCGGTCGAGGACGTCGTTGCGCTGGTCGCAGCCGTTGCGGTCGATGTCCTTCCAGCGCGTCCCGAACTTGTCGCGCTCGTACCCGCCGCCGTCGCCCTCGGACGCGATCCGCAGCTCCCCCAGGGCGGTGCGGGCGCGCTTCTCGGCGCCGGCCCCGGGCTTGTCGTCCGACGCGCCCGGGGCGGGGGAGCCGCCCTCGGAGAGGCCCACGCCGGCGTCGCAGCCCACCGCGAGGGGGATGACGAGCGCCAGGCCCGCCACAGCCGTCCGCACCATGACCCACCGCCCGACATATATGGATATGTATGTAGAGACCGATCAAACCGTATGGAACGGTGCCGTGGCCACCCGCCCAGGGGGAACCGCCCATGGGTAGAACCCAGGGCTGACGAAGGTCGATCCGGCGGCGGACGAAAGGCTTCCCCGTATCGCCCTTTAGGTTGACGTGGCGTGCCCGGCCAGCCGCTAGGTTCATATTCATGCCGATCATCGCCACCCAGGGCCTGACGATGAGGTTCGCCCGGGTGACCGCCTTGGACGACCTCTCCGTGGCCGTCGAGCCGGGCGTCGTCGGGCTGGTCGGCGCCAACGGCGCCGGCAAGTCGACCCTCATCAAGATCCTGCTGGGGCTGCTGCCCCCCACGTCGGGCACCGCGACCGTGCTGGGCCTCGACATCGCGCGCGAGGGCCTGCGGATCCGGGAGCGCGTCGGGTTCATGCCCGAGTACGAGTGCCTGCCCCCGGACGTGTCCGCGACCGAGTTCGTCGTGCACATGGCCCGGATGTCCGGGCTCCCCCCGACCGCGGCCCGCGAACGCGCCGCCGACACGCTCCGGCACGTCGGCCTGTACGAGGAGCGCTACCGCCCCATCGGCGGCTACTCCACCGGGATGCGCCAGCGGGTGAAGCTCGCGCAGGCCCTCGTCCACGACCCGCAGCTCGTGTTCCTGGACGAGCCCACCAACGGCCTCGACCCCGCCGGGCGCGACGAGATGCTCGACCTGATCCGGCGCATCGGCGCCGAGTTCGGGATCAGCGTGCTCGTCACGTCGCACCTGCTGGGCGAGCTGGAGCGGGTCTGCGACCACGTCGTCATCATCGACGGCGGGAAGCTGCTGCGCTCGCAGGCCGTCGAGGCGTACACGGCCGCCAGCGGCGTCCTCACCGTCGAGGTGGACGAGGGACGCGACGAGCTCGGCCGCCACCTCTTCGACCGGGGCGTGTCCGTCCAGCCGGAGGGCCGGTTCCTCGTCGTCGACATCGCCGGCGAGACGACCTACGACCTGATCCGCGACGGCGTCGCCGAGCTGGGGCTGCGGCTGATCCGGATGGAGCAGCGCCGGCACCACATCGAGGAGGTCTTCCGCGCCGGGCCGCCGGGGGAGAGCGCGGCCGGAAGCGTCCCGCAGGAGGCGTCCCGATGAGCACCAGCACCATCCACGACATCGGCTACCGCCACTACGACGGGCCCCGCAGCGGGCGCGCCTACGTGCTGCGGTCGCTGTACGTCCACAACCTGCGCGCCGCGTTCGGCCTCGGCCGCCCCGCGCGGGCCAAGATCATGCCGTTCCTGCTGGCGGCGATCATGCTGCTGCCCGCCGCCGGGTCGGTCGCGGTCTTCGCGTTCACCGACCAGGAGGACGCGCTGATCCCGTACGCGTCCTACGCGAACATCATGCAGGTCATCGTGGCGATCTTCCTGGCCACGCAGGCGCCGGTGCTGGCCTCGCGGGAGGTGCGGTTCCACGTCATCCCGCTGTACTTCTCGCGGCCCGTCGGCCACCTCGACTTCGTCCTGGCGAAGAGCGCCGCGCTGGCGACCGCGCTGTTCGCGCTCATGGCGGTGCCCGTCACCCTGCTGTACGTCGGCGGCCTGGTCGCCAAGGCGCCCGACCCCGGGAAGCAGGTCCTGGAGTACCTGGGCGGCCTGGTCGGCTGCGTGCTGTTCGCGCTCGTGCTGGCGGCGATCGGGATGGTGATCGCGGCGTTCACCCCGCGGCGCGGGTTCGGCGTCGCCGCGGTGATCGCGGTCTACATGCTCAGCACGACGATCGTCGGGATCGTCCAGGGCATCGCCGAGGAGCGGACGAACTTCACCCTCCAGGGCTGGGCCGGGCTGGGCGCCCCGTTCAACCTGGTGGACATCGTCCAGGTCAGGCTGCTCGGCGCCGAGTCGTCCTCGGTGGGCATCGCGCCCGGCGTCACCGGCGGCGTGGTCGCGCTCGCCCTGTGCGTCGCCATAGTCCTCGGCTCGATCGCGGTTCTCTACCGTCGCTTCCGGAAGGCGGGGCTTTCATGACTGAGCGGAGCGAATCGGGGGGTGCGGGGGGTCGTCCGCCCGCAGAGAACATGAGTAGCGAGCTGGTTCTGGAGAACGTTTCCCGCTGGTACGGCAACGTCGTGGCGGTCAACGGCGTGTCGATGAAGGTCGGGCCGGGCGTCACCGGGCTGCTCGGCCCGAACGGCGCCGGCAAGTCGACGCTCATCCACATGATGGGCGGGTTCCTGGCGCCGTCGTCCGGCACCGTCACGCTGGACGGGACGCCGATCTGGCAGAACCCGGGCGCCTACCGCAAGCTGGGCCTCGTCCCGGAGCGGGAGTCGGCGTACGACTTCCTCACCGGCGAGCAGTTCATCCTCGCGATGGCGAAGCTCCACAAGCTGCCCGACCCGGCCGCCGCCGCGCGCCGCGCGATCGGCCTGGTGGAGATGGACTACGCCGCCGGCCGCCCGATCGGCAACTACTCCAAGGGCATGAAGCAGCGCATCAAGATGGCGTCCGCCCTGGTGCACGACCCGCCGGTCCTGCTGCTGGACGAGCCGTTCAACGGCATGGACCCGCGGCAGCGGCTCCAGCTCATGGACCTCATCCGCCGGATGGCCGAGGAGGGCCGCACCATCCTGTTCTCCTCGCACATCCTGGAGGAGGTGGAGCGGCTCGCCAGCCACATCGAGGTGATCGTGGCCGGCCGGCACGCGGCGTCCGGCGACTTCCGCAAGATCCGGCGGCTGATGACCGACCGGCCGCACGTGTTCCTCGTCCGCTCGTCCGACGACCGCCGCCTCGCCGCCGCCGTCATCGCGGACGGCTCGGCCCGCAGCGTCCAGCTCACCGACAAGGGGCTGCAGGTCGAGGCCGTCGACTTCCAGCGCTTCACCTGGCTGCTCCCGCGGGTCTCCCGGGACGCCGACGTGCGCCTCTGGGAGGTCTCCCCGTCGGACGAGTCCCTGGAAAGCGTCTTCTCCTACCTGGTGGCCCGGTGATTCGATGAACCCCACAATCGCGATGATCACGTTCCGGGCGATGCTCGGGCGCAAGCGCGCGCTGCTCCTGCTGGGCCTGCCGCTCCTCCTGCTGGTCCTCTCGGTGATCCTGCGCGCGACCGGCAACAACGACCTGGACCTCTCGGCGCACGTCCTGCAGAACTTCGGGCTCGCGACCCTGCTGCCGCTGCTCGCGCTGATCGCCGGGACGGGCGTCATCGCACCGGAGATCGACGACGGCCAGATCATGTACGTGCTGACCAAGCCGATCCCGCGCGAGGTGATCGTGGTGACCAAGCTGGTCGTCGCGATCGTGCTGGTGACGATCTTCGCGGTCGTCCCGACGCTGCTGGCGGGGCTCGTCCTGGTCGGGACCACCGCACAGGTGACGCCCGCGTTCACGATCGGCATCCTCGTCGGCGGCATCACCTACAGCGCGGTGTTCGTCGCCCTCGGCGTGCTGAGCCGCAACGCCGTCACGATCGGCCTGCTGTACGCGCTGGTGTGGGAGACCCTCCTCGGCAGCTTCGCGCCGGGCGCCAAGTCGGCGTCCGTCCAGCAGTGGTCCCTGTCGGTCGCCGACGCGCTCACCGACGCGTCCATGGTCACCTCGACCGTCGGGCTGCCCGTGGCGGTCACGCTGCTGGTCGTGGTGGCGCTCGCGGCCACGTTCCTCGCCACCTTCCGCCTGCGCTCCCTCCCGGTCGCCAGCGCCGAGTAGCGCGGTCCCCGATCAGCGGGGAGGGCGCAGGAGGCCGCGGTCCATGGCGACGACCACGGCGTGCGTGCGGTCGCTGACGTCGAGTTTCGCGAAGACGCGGAGAAGGTGGGTCTTGACCGTCGCCTCGGCGATGACGAGGCGGCGGCCGATCTCGGCGTTGGACAGCCCGTCGGCGACCGCCCGCAGCACGTCCACCTCGCGGGCGGTCAGCGTGACCTGCGCGGGCCGCCGCATCCGGGCGACGAGCCTCTCCGCGACCCGGGGCGCGAGGACGGTCTCGCCGCGGGCGGCGGAGTGGATGGCCGCGACGAGCTCGTCGCGGGTGGTGTCCTTGAGCAGGTAGCCGATGGCGCCCGCCTCGATCGCGCGCTCGATCTCGGCGTCGGTGTCGTAGGTGGTGAGGACGAGGACGCGGGTCCCGGCCGGGCCGGCGACGATCTCGGTGGTGGCGGCGACGCCGTCCAGGACGGGCATCCGCAGGTCGAGCAGCGCCACATCGGGCCGCAGGCGCGCGGCCAGGGCGATGGCCTCGCGGCCGTCGCCCGCCTCACCGACGATCTCGATGGCGGGTTCGGAGGCCAGCAGCGCGACGAGTCCCGCGCGCATGACCGTGTGGTCGTCCACCACGATGATCCTCAGCCTGTCACCGGTCATGCCATGCCTTCGCGGGGATCATGGCGAGGACGCGGGTGCCGTCGCCGGGGGAGCTGGTGACGGTGAGCTCGCCGCCGAGTTCGGCCAGGCGTCGCCGCATGCCCTCCAGGCCGAAGCCGCCGGAGTCCCCGACCGCGAATCCCCGGCCGTCGTCGGTGATCTCCAGTTCGATGCCGTGCGGGTGCTCTTCGAGGACGACGCCGACCGTGGACGCGGCGGCGTGCCTGCGGACGTTGGCGAGAGACTCCTGGGTGCAGCGCAGCAGCGCGATCCGGGTCGTCTGGTCGCACTCGACGTCCGGGAGGTCGGCGCCGACGCGGAGACCCGTGTCCTCGGCGAACCGGTCGAGGGTGCGGCGCAACGTGCGGGCCACGGACGGCGGGGGGCCGCCCTGCGGCGCGGGGCCGGCCCGCGACGCGGACTCGACCAGGGCGCGCGCCTCGGCGAGGTTCTCCCGCGCCGTCCGCTCGATCGACATGAGCTGCCGGGCGCTCCTGCCCGGCTCGGCGCCGAGGCCGATCCGCGCCGCCTCCGCCAGGACGACGATGGACGCGAACCCCTGCGCGAGCGTGTCGTGGATCTCCCGGGCGAGCCGTTCGCGCTCTTCGGCGGCGCCCTGCCGGCGCTGGGCCTCGGCGAGCTGCCGCTGGGTGCGTTCCAGGTCGGCGGCGAGGAGACGGGCACGTTCGTCGCGGGCTCCCACGACCCGGTACATCCACAGCCCGAACAACACCCCGGCCGCGTACCCGATGAGCGCCGCGACCGAGTTGCCGGTGGCGAACTCCCCGTCCGGCGCCGACCGGACGGCGTTGCCGGCGACCGTGGCCGCGGCGGCGGCGCCGCTGAGGGCGACCGCGCGCCGCGGGCCTCCCGCGAAGAACCAGAAGTGCGGGAGCGACACGATGAGCAGGGATGCGGCGCCGTCCATCAGGTAGGAGACGGCGCCGACGCCGCCGATGAGCAGGCCCAGGAAGACATACCGGCGGACCGCCGGGTTCCCGGGGAACGTTCCCGTGGTCAGGTAGCCGAGGATGAGCACGGACAGCAGTGCCAGCGTTGAGGACCTGGTCGATTCCGGCTGGTCCCATACGCCCATGGCGGGCGGGATCAGTCCCAGGAGCACCCAGAAGGCGGCGTACCAGCGGCGGAGCGCCCGGAGCTGGAGCCGTTCGTCGGACTGCTGCGGCCCATGCTCCATGCCGGTCAGCCTACTTTTTCCAGCGGTGTGTCGGCGGTCGCGGTGCCCTGCCTCCGGTGTGACGGCCACCAGCTCCGCTCGCCGAGCAGCAGCATGATCGACGGCAGGAGCACGATCCGGATGACGACGGCGTCCAGCAGGACGGCCGTCGCCAAGGCGAAGCCCATCTGCTTCATCTCCATGATGTGGAGCGCGACGAAGCTGCCGAACACCGTCACCATCACGAACGCGGCGCTGGTCACCACGCCCGCCGAGCTGCCGATCCCGCCGAGCACGGCCTCGCGGGTCGGCGCGCCCCGCAGGACGGCCTCCCGGATCCGGCTGATCACGAAGACCTGGTAGTCCATGGACAGCCCGAACAGGATCACCAGCAGGAACAGCGGCACCCGGGAGCCGATGGAGCCGGTGGAGGTGAAGTCGAGCAGGCCCTCCGCCCACGTCCCCTGGAACACCAGCGTCAGCAGTCCGAGGGACGCGCCCGCCGACAGCAGGTTCAGCACGACGCCGACCGCGCCGAGGGCCACGGACCGGAACGCCCACACCGTCATTACGAACGTCGCCAGCAGCAGCGCTCCGATGATCATCGGCAGCTTCGACTTCTGGTGCTCGGGATAGTCGGCGTAGCGGGCGACGTCCCCGGTCACCGCGGTCTCGGCGGTCAGCTTCCCGACCGTGGCCGGGACGTGCTCGTCGCGGAGCGTCCGCAGGGACGACTGCGCCTCGTCCGCGCTCACGTAGTGCGGCACGGCGAGTTCGAGGAGGCTGATGCGTCCGTCCGGCGAGGTGCGCAGCTGCGCGGTGCCGGCGAGCCTCGGGTCGTCCTCGGCGCGCCGGGCGAGGTCGCGGAGGGCGCCGGCCACCCGGTCCACCTCACCGGCGTCGGCGCGCACGACCACCTGGTGCATCGACTTCAGCTCGGGGAACGCCGCGTTCAACCGCTCATAGGTCTGCATGGCCGGGATGTCGCGGGGGTGGGTCTCCTTCCCCATGTCGGTCAGATTCAGGTTCAGCAGCGGCGCGGCCATCGCCAGCATGACCAGGACCCCGGCGACCAGCGTCACGGCGGGTCGCCGGGCGACGGGACGCAGCATCATCCTGGTGACCCGGCCGCCGTCCCTCGACCTGCGTGCCCGGACGGCCTTGCCGCGCCGGGCACGGCGTTCGGCGCGCCGCTCCACCCACTGGCCGAGCTTCACCAGCAGGCCGGGCAGGACGGTCATGGAGCTGACCACGGCGACCAGCGTCACGATGATCGCGCCGGTGGCGATCGAGGAGAAGATGACGTCGTCGGCGAGGTAGAGCGTGGCGCTCGAGACGGCGACCGCGAGCCCGGACACGACCACGGCCCGTCCGGACGTCGCGGCCGCCAGCTCCACCACGGCCTGGGGGGAGAGCCGTCCGTCCGACCGGGCCCGTTCCTCCCGTTCCCGCTTGAGGTAGAAGAGGGTGTAGTCGACGCCGACCGCCATACCGATCAGCAGGATCACGCTGGTGCCGACCCCCGCGTCGGGGAACACGTGCGAGGCCGCCATCGACAGGCCGACCGCCGCCGCGATCGAGGACAGCGCCAGTAGCAGCGGCACGACCGCCAGCGACACCGACCCGAACACGGCCAGCAGCGTGACCAGCGTGACCGGCAGCGCGAACATCTCCGTGCGCGACAGATCCTCACCGCGCAGCTTCTCGACCCCCCTGCTGATGGACGGGCTTCCGGTCTCCTCGACCCGGACCCCGGGGTGGGCCGCCTGCACCGCGGCGGTCTGCGCGATCAGCGGCTCGACGTGCTTCCTGCCCTCGAGTTCGGGTCCCTTCAGGGTCACGTCGACGCGGACGGCGGTCCCGTCGGCCGAGGACACGGGCGCGGACACCGACGCGACCTCGGGCAGCCGCCTCATCCGCGCGGCGGCGTCCGCGGCGGCCTCCTCGGCCGCCGCCCGGTCCAGCGCGCCGCTCCCGGGTTCGGCGGTGATCAGCACCCGTTCCACGGGTCTCTGCTGCAGCCCGCCCTCGGCGGCCATCGCCTCCGCCCTTCCGGCCTCGCCGATCCGGAAGTCCTCGGACGTCGCGGCGTTCCCGCCGAGCGAGATCCCGGCGCCGAGGCACAGCGCCACGAACAGGAACCAGCCGGCGATAGCCCGCCAGGGATGCCCGGCGCTCCACCGGGCCATGCGTACAGGGAGGTTCGTCATGCCATCAAGGCTGGTCGCCGGCACCCGTCCCGCATGAGCCTCGACCGGCTGAACCTTCCGTCCACCGACCGGTGGACACCGGCCCCGAAGGCCGGAGTGTGAGGGTCTGCCATATCCCGGCGGTGTGACCCGTGTTACAACGGCCGTGGGGTACCTGATCGTCAACCCCAGGGGAGTGTGTGCCATGTCAGTCTCCCGACGCCGGCTCCTGGCCGGGACGGGCGCGGTGGGGGCGGGGATCGCCTTCACCGGCGCCGTCGAGGAACTGTTCGCCGGTGACGCGGCCGCCGCGGCGGCCGGCGGCCGTGCGGGGTACGGGCCGCTGGTGCCCGACCCGAAGGGGGTGCTGGACCTGCCGCGCGGGTTCCGGTACACCGTCCTGTCCCGCGAGGGGGAGCGGCTCCGCTCGGGAGAGGGGGCGGTCCCGAGCAGCTTCGACGGCATGGCCGCCTTCCCGGGCCGGGGGCGCACCTGGCTCGTCCGCAACCACGAGAACCGCCCGGACGCCGAGCACCGGGTGCCGCCGGTCGAGGGCGTCACCTACGACCCGGGGGCGCTCGGCGGATGCACCGCGCTGGAGGTCGGGCACGGCGGCCGGGTCCACACCGAGCGGGTGGCCATCGCCGGGACGGCGGTGAACTGCGCGGGCGGCCCCACCCCGTGGAACACCTGGCTGACCTGCGAGGAGAACGAGGACAAGGCGGGCACCGGCGACTTCACCAAGGACCACGGGTTCATCTTCGAGGTCGATCCGTACCGGCAGGACCGCACCGTCCCCGAGCCGCTGGAGGCGATGGGGCGGTTCCAGCACGAGGCGATCGCCGTCGACCCGCGCGACGGGACCGTGTACGAGACCGAGGACGCGTTCGAGCGGCCGTTCGGGCTGTTCTACCGGTTCCTTCCGCGGCGGCCGCGCGGCGGGTTCGGGAGCCTGCGCGCCGGCGGGCGGCTGGAGGCGATGCACGTGCCCGGCGTCCCGGACCTCTCGACGGTGCAGCAGCCCGGCACCGTGATCGACGGCGTGCGGTGGAAGCGGGTGCCCGATCCGCTGGCGAAGGAGACCCCGATCCGGTTCCAGGACTTCGGGCGCGGCGGCGTCACGCACGCGCAGAAGCTGGAGGGCTGCTACTGGGGCGGCGACCGCGTCTACTTCGTGACGAGCTTCGCGCGCCGGGAGGAGGGGTCGGGCGCCGACCACTTCGGGCAGGTGTGGTCGTACGAGCCGCGCGCCGGCCGGCTGACCCTGGTGATCGTGTTCGGGCCGGACACCGACGTGCGGACGCCGGGCGAGTCGCCCGACAACATCTGCCTGGCGCCGCAGGGCGGGCTGATGGTGTGCGAGGACGGCGGCGGCGCGCAGCACGTGTACGGCGTGACCCGCCGCCGCGAGGTGTACCCGGTGGCCAGGAACCGGCAGAACACCGGCACCGAGGCCGAGCCCGAGTGGGGCGAGTTCGCGGGCGTGACGTTCTGCGGCGGCGGCCGGACGACGATGTACGTCAACGTCTACGAACCGGGCACCACGTTCGCCGTCACCGGCCCCTGGAACCGGCACTAGACCCGCGGGGAAGGAGCACGGGCGCCGCCGTCCAGGCTGATGGCCCCTAGCCGGTCGGCTCCTGGCCGATGAGCTCCTGGACGGCGGCCTTGAACTGGTTCCCGCGGTCGGCGTAGTCGCGGAAGTCGCCGAAACTGGCGCAGGCCGGGGAGAGCAGGACCGTGTCGCCGGGGCGGGCCATCGCGGCGGCCTTGGCGACCACCTCGGTCATCGGGCCGTCGGCGACGGTGTGGCCGGTGATGCCCGCCTCGTCCAGCGCGGCGGCGATGCGGGGCCCGACCTCGCCGATGATGACGATGCCCCGGATGTTCTCCTTGGCCACCGCCTCGGCGAGCGCCTCGAAGGCCAGCCCCTTCGACGAACCGCCGAAGATCATGACCTTCGGCCCGGGGAAGGCGGCCATCGCCGCGCGCGCGGTCTCCGGCGTCGTGGACAGCGAGTCGTTGACGTAAGCGACGCCGCCGGACTCGCCGGCGGGCTCCAGCCGGTGGGGCAGCGGCTTGATGGCGCGCACCCCCTCGCGCAGGAGCGCGGTGTCGCGGCCGAGGAGGTCGAACGTGGCGGCGACCGCGGCCGTCAGGTTGGCGACGTTGTGCGCGCCGAGGAGCGGGCTGTCGGCGAGGTCGAGCAGCCGGGTCGTGCCGTCGTGGATCGCGCCGTCCGCCGCGTGGACGCCCTCCGGCACGCCGAACGGCACCTTCCGGCCCGCGCCGGCCGCGGCGACCCGCTCGGCCACCGGGTTGCCCGCGGCGAAGAAGACGGTGTCCCCGGGCCCCTGGTACGCGGCGATCGAGGTCTTCGCGGCGTAGTACTCCTCGATGTCGGGGTGCCAGTTGAGGTGGTCGGGCGTCACCGGCAGGACGACCGCGATGCGCGGGGAGCGCTTCAGGTCGATGAGCTGCATGTTCGACAGTTCGAGGACGACCACGTCCCCGTCCGCCAGCTCCGGGAGGAACTGCAGCGGGGGGACGCCGATGTTGCCGCCGAGGAAGACGCGGCGGCCCGACGCCCCGAGGATGGCGGCGATGGCGGTGCAGGTGGTGCCCTTGCCCTGCGTGCCGGTGACGCCGATGACCGGGACCGGGCACTCGGCCAGGAACTCGCCGATGACGCTGGTCACCTGCGGGCCGGACGGCAGCGCACTGGGGTGGACGCCCGGGGCGCGGACGATGAGGTCGGCCTCGTCCAGCCCCCGCAGGTAGTCGGCGCCGGTGCGGCCCTCGACATCGGGGGGGAGTTCGACGTCCTTGCGGTCGTGGACGACGATGTCGCCGCGCGGTCGCCAGTACTCCACGGCGGCACGTCCCTCGACGCCATAGCCGACAACTGCGATACGCATCCGGAGACTCCCCCGCACGGACATTGGAAGGCAGAACGCTCGAAGGGTACTGCAGCGGCGCCCGCCACCCGGCGCCGAGACGCGACACGCCCCGCCGGGCCGCGGCGCCGGTAACAGGGTCAGATGCGGCGCAGGCGGACGCGCTGGACGGCGTGGTCCCGGTCCTTGTGCAGGACGAGGGTGGCGCGGGAGCGGGTCGGCAGGATGTTGGAGACGAGGTTGATCTCGTTGACGTCCCGCCAGACGCGCTGGGCGAACGCGGCGGTCTCGTCCTCGTCCAGCGCGTGCGCGTACTTGTGGAAGTAGGAGCGAGGGTCGGTGAACACGGTGCGGCGCAGCGCGAACAGCCGGTCGATGAACCACTGCCGGATGTCCTCGACGCGGGCGTCCACGTAGATGGAGAAGTCGAAGAAGTCCGCGACGCCGAGGCTCCCGGCGGGCGGTGCCTGCAGGACGTTCAGCCCCTCGACGATCAGGATGTCGGGACGCCGGACGGTCTGCGTCGCGTCCGGCACGACGTCGTACTCCAGGTGCGAGTACACCGGGATCGCGTACTCGTCCACGCCCGACTTGATGGCGGAGACGAACCGGACGAGGGCCTGGCGGTCGTAGGACTCGGGGAAGCCCTTGCGGTCCATGAGACCCCGCTCGGACAGCACCGAGTTCGGGTACAGGAAGCTGTCGCTGGTGACCAGCTCGACGGCCGGGTGCTCCGGCCAGCGGGCGAGGAGCGTCCGCAGCAGCCGCGACGTCGTGGACTTGCCGACGGCGACGCTCCCGGCGACGCCGATGATGAACGGGGTCGGCGGGACCTCGCCGCCGAGGAAGGCGCTGACGGTGTCGCGCAGCCGCCCGTCGGACTGGAAGAACAGGTTCAGCAGCCGGGAGAGCGGCAGGTACACCTCCTCGACCTCGGCGATGTCGATCGGGTCCTTCAGCCCGCGCAGCGCCTCCAGTTCGCCGGGCGTGAGCGGCAGCGGCGTGTTCTCGCGCAGCCCCCGCCACTCGTCTCTGGAGAGTTCCACGTACGGGTTCGGCACGGGGGCGTCCCATCCGCTCGTCATGGCTGAACAGTAACCGGCGGCTCGTCCAATAACCGGGTTTTCACCGGCCGGCCACGCTCACGTCACCGTTCGGCGTCCCGCCCCGGTAGGCCCCGCGGAAGACAGCGAATAGAGTTGCCGCCATGTGCGGAATCGTGGGGTACGTAGGCGGCCGGCAGGCGCTCGACGTGGTCGTGGAGGGGCTGGCCCGGCTGGAGTACCGCGGCTACGACTCGGCCGGGGTGGCCGTGCTGGCCGACGGGAAGCTGGCGACGGCCAAGCGCGCGGGCAAGCTGGTGAACCTCCGGGGCGCGCTGGAGGAGGAGCCGCCGCCCGCCGGGACGCTCGGCATGGGGCACACGCGGTGGGCCACGCACGGCCCGCCGAACGACCGGAACGCGCACCCGCACGTCGACTGCACCGGCTCCGTCGCGGTGATCCACAACGGGATCATCGAGAACTTTGCCGAGCTGCGCGCGGAGCTGGAGGAGGCGGGGCACGGGCTCGGCTCCGACACCGACACCGAGGCGGTCGCGCACCTGCTGGAGGACGAGCTGAAGGCGGGCGGGGACCTCGCCGACGCGATGCGGCGCGTCTGCCGCCGGCTGGACGGCGCGTTCACGCTCGTCGCGGTGCACACCGGCTCGCCCGACCTCGTGGTGGGCGCGCGCCGCAACTCGCCGCTGGTCGTCGGGGTCGGGGACGGCGAGAACTTCCTGGCCAGCGACGTCGCGGCGTTCATCGCGCACACCCGGGACGCGATCGAGCTCGGCCAGGACCAGATCGTCGAGCTGCGCGCGAGCGGGGTGACCGTCACCGACTTCGACGGGCGGCCCGCCGAGGTGAAGGAGTACCACGTCGACTGGGACGTGTCCGCCGCGGAGAAGGGCGGCTACGACTACTTCATGCTCAAGGAGATCGCCGAGCAGCCCCGGGCGGTCGCCGACACGCTGCTCGGCCGGATCGGCGCCGACGGGCGGCTCCACCTGGACGAGATGCGCATCCCGGACCAGGAGCTCCGCGAGGTCGACAAGATCATCATCGTGGCGTGCGGGACGTCCTACCACGCCGGGCTGATCGCCAAGTACGCGATCGAGCACTGGGCGGGCCTGCCCTGCGAGGTGGAGCTGGCCAGCGAGTTCCGCTACCGCGACCCGATCCTGTCCCCGACGACGCTGGTCATCGCGATCTCCCAGTCCGGGGAGACGATGGACGCGCTGATGGCCGTCCGGCACGCGCGGGAGCAGAAGGCCAAGCTGCTCGGCATCTGCAACGTCAACGGCTCGACGCTGCCGCGCGAGTGCGACGGCGTCCTGTACACGCACGCGGGGCCGGAGATCGCGGTCGCGTCCACGAAGGCGTTCCTCACCCAGCTCGTCGCCGTCTACCTCATCGCCCTCTACATAGCGCAGGTGCGCGGCACCAAGTGGGGGGACGAGGTCTTCGCCATGGTCCAGCTCCTGGAGCTGATGCCGGACAAGGTGGAGAAGGTCCTGGACACGATGGAGCCGGTCCGCGAGCTGGCCCGGTCCCTGTCGAACGAGCACTGCGTCCTGTTCCTCGGCCGGCACGTGGGCTTCCCCGTCGCCCTCGAAGGCGCGCTGAAGCTGAAGGAGCTGGCGTACATGCACGCGGAGGGCTTCGCCGCGGGCGAGCTGAAGCACGGCCCGATCGCGCTCATCGAGGAGGGCCTGCCGGTCGTGGTGGTGGTCCCGCCGCGGGCGCGGGACGTGCTGCACGACAAGATCGTGTCGAACATCCAGGAGATCCGGGCGCGCGGCGCCCGCACGATCGTGATCGCCGAGGACGGGGACGAGTCGGTCGAGCCGTACGCCGACACGCTCATCCGGGTCCCGGCCGTGCCGACGCTGCTGCAGCCGCTGGTCACGACCGTCCCGCTGCAGGTGTTCGCGTGCGAGCTGGCCTCCGCCAAGGGCCACGACGTGGACCAGCCCCGCAACCTCGCCAAGTCCGTCACCGTCGAGTAGGCAGAGCCGGCTTAGGCCGCCGGCGGGCCGGGTGGCACGGCCACCCGGGCGCGGACGCCCCCGGATCGTGTTCCGAGGGGCGTCCGCGAGGCCCGAACAATGGTCTCGACCTGATCACGGATGGAAATTCGTCGGGCATTCCGGTGCGCGGCGTGAAAACGTTCGGTGGGCAGGGAGCGGAACGCGTTCATCGCTCATTCGCGCAATTCTCGATTTACGATGAGATTCTCAGTGGGCGTGTAAGTTGCAGGGATTCTTTCAGGGGCGGTCGTAGCGGCCCGCCTTGGCCCGCTCGGTGAACCTGCGCCATTCCTCCGGGCCGAACGCCAGGCTCGTCGCGGTGTTCTCGGTGTCCCGCACGGAAACCGCGCCGCCACCGAGCCCTGCGACCTCGACGCACCCATTGCTCGCGCCGCACCGGACGCTCCTTCTCCAGCGGGCGGGCGGCGTTTCAGGAAACGAACTCATACCGGCTCCTGCCTTGAGATCAGCGGGTGGCCGCGGCTGCGCTGCCGGTGCCAAGCACAAGGTAACAAGATCACAAAAAACTCCTGACCACCTGCGGTCTGTGCGATGCGCGGGTGCCAGGAGTGACGAGGTAGGACCGGAGTTCCGCCTGTGAGGGGCAGCGAGCCGAGTCCGGCGTGGACCCGGCCCGTCCACCGCGGCGCCCTACCGTGCCCTCAGCGGGCGGCGGCGGGGCGCGCGCCGCGTCTCATCGACGCACGTCGAATTCGCCCTTCTTGGCTCGTCCGACGAACTCCCGCCACTCTCCCTGGGAAAATGACAGGACCGGGCTCTGCGTACCGTGCTTGGCGTCGCGCGTCCCGATGAAATGGGACGAACCGGCCAGTGCGGCGACTTCGACGCACGTGTTACTCGCCCCGCAGTGGGCGCTTCTCCTCCATTGCGGAGCAGGAGTGGCGAAAGGGGACACCGAGTGCCTTTCACAAGGATTGAGCCCCTTTGCGGACCCTCACCAGGCGTCTCTGGCCTCGGTGATGCGCCGCCGTGACCCGGCGGTGTCCAGGGCCTGATCGGCCAGGCTTGAATAAGCGAGCCTGTACATATAAGTGACAGTCTCGTCCGCGAAGTGGCTGATCGTCAGGGATTCGGTGTGAACGATATCAGGGAAAACGATGTCGTGCACCGGTGAGAATTCCAGAAGTATAAAGGACTCGGCCAACACCGAGTGCGCAACGTCCAAAGGCAGTATCTGTAGCGTAACGTTGGGAAGCTCGGTCATCCGGCACAGATGTTCGAGCTGCTCCCGCATCACCTTCCGGTCGCCGATCCGGCGTTGCAGAACCGCCTCGTCGATAACCGCCGACAGTTCCAGCGGATGTGCGCCGTGCAACAGCTCCCGCCGTCGCATTCGCACCTCCAGCCGGCGTTCCAGTTCCTGCGGCGGCAGGGTCGCGAGGTCGCTCCAGCCGCCGATCACGTGCCGGGCGTAGCTCTCGGTCTGCAGCAGCCCGGGGAAGACGGTGCTGCCCCATTCCCGGACGGCGGTGGCCTCGGACTCCAGCGCGATGAAGGCCGCCAGCTCGCCCGGCAGGTCGCGGTACTCCTCCCACCACCCCCGCTGGGCGGCGTCGTGCGCCAGGGAGATGAGGTCGTCGCGGCGGGAGCCGTCGATCTCGTAGAGGTCGAGGAGGCGCCGGACGTCGCCGATCTTCGCGCCGGTCCGCGCGTTCTCGATCCGGGAGACCTTGGCGGTCGACCAGGTGAGCCGGTCGGCGACCTCGTCACCGGTGAGCCCCATCCGCTCGCGCAGTCTCCGGAGTTCGGCGGCCAGCCGCCGCTGCCGGACGGAGGGACCGCGGGAAGTGCTCATCGGTGGGGCCTCTCCAGTCCCGGCGGACTGATCTGGGCGCATTTCGCATCACGGGGGGCCGCGGTGCGAACGCATCGGACCGGATGAACACGATTCTACGGCCGGTGATCCCCGCACGCATCTGGCACCGAAAGTTGCAGTAATAGTTACAACTTTGGACAGAGGGCGCACCCGGCGCCGTTCGGGATGACGCTTGCGAAGGGGCGTCGCGTGGCACTCTAAGTGTGTGATCGACTTGGGGAGCCGCGGATGAGGTACGCGCACGAGGTCGGCAAGGTCCGGGCGGCCGAGGAGGCCCTTATGGCCCGCTTGCCGGACGGCGCCCTGATGCAGCGCGCGGCCGCCGGGCTGGCGTCCGTCTGCGCCCGCGTCCTGCCCGCCGTGTACGGGTCGCGCGTGGTCCTCCTGGCCGGCGGCGGCGACAACGGCGGCGACGCCCTCTACGCCGGGGCGCGGCTCGCCCGGCGCGGCGCCCGCGTGCACGCCGTCCAGGCCGGTTCCAAGATCCACGAAGGCGGCCTGGCGGCCCTGCTGGCCGCGGGCGGCCGGGTCCTGCGGGACGGCGAGGAGACCGCCGCCGTCGCCGACGCCGACCTGATCATCGACGGGCTGACCGGCATCGGCGGGACGGGCGGCCTCCGCGCGCCCTACGACCGGCTCGCCGCACTGGCCTCGCAGGCCCCCGGCGTCGTCGTCGCCTGCGACGTCCCGAGCGGCGTGGACGCGAGCACGGGCCGCGTCGAGGGCACCGCCGTGCACGCCGACGTCACCGTCACCTTCGGCACCCACAAGCCGGGCCTCCTCATCGACCCGGGCGCGTCCCACTGCGGAGTGGTCGAGCTGGTCGACATCGGGCTCGGCCCCGACCTGCCCGACCCGGACGTCGTCGCGGCCCGCCCGGCGGACGTCCAGCCTCCCGAGCCCGGCTCCGAGTCCGACAAGTACCGCCGCGGCGTCGTCGGCGTCCTCGCCGGCGGCGAGGAGTTCACCGGCGCGGCCGTCCTCGCCACGGGCGGCGCCGTCCGCGGCGGGGCGGGCATGGTGCGCTTCGCGTCCGTCGCCCGGCCTGCCGAACTCGTCCGGCAGCGCTGGCCCGAGGCCATCACCACGGTCATCGAGCCCGGTCCGCACGGTCCCGAGGTCCTCGAACGCGTCGGACGGGTGCAGGCGTGGGTCGTCGGCCCCGGGCTCGGCACCGGCGACGCCGGCGAGTCGCTGCTGGAGGCCGTCCTCACCACCGATCTGCCCGCCCTCGTGGACGCCGACGGACTCACCGTCCTGGCCCGCCGCCGCGACCTCCTGCGCCGCGCGGCCCCGACCGTCCTCACCCCGCACGCGGGCGAGCTGGCCCGCCTCATCGGCGCCGACCGCGAGGCCATCGAGGCCGGGCGGCTGGAGCACGTCCGGCGCGCCGCGGCCGAGCTGTCCGCGACCGTGCTGCTCAAGGGCTCCACGACCCTGGTCGCCGAGCCGGACCGCCCCGTCCGCGTCAACCCGACCGGCACGCCGCGCCTGGCCACGGCCGGGACGGGCGACGTCCTGTCCGGCTTGGTCGGCGCCCTCCTGGCGGGCGGGATGCCCGCCATCGACGCGGCGGCCGCGGGCGCCTACCTGCACGGCCTCGCCGGGCGCCTCGCCGCGGCTCCCGAGCCCGGCGGCGAAGCCCCCATCGGCGCCCACGACGTGATCAACGCCCTTCCGGAGGCATTCCGCCGGACCGCGCAGGGCGTCGCCCGCCAGATGTAGCGCTCCCGATCTTGGTGGTGGCGGCGGTGCCGCCTTTCTGGAGCGTTTCTGAACCCCTGGTCGGGCATTTACGTCCTATCGGACAGAGGGCGTCGAGGGGGCGTTCGAATACGGGCCGGAATGGCCTTGAGCTGGGCCATGACGCTCCGGGTACGGCCGCGAGGACGGCAGACTGTTGGTATGAGGGTTCCGGCGGAGGCGCGCGTCGATCTCGACGCCATCGGCGACAACATCGGCCTGCTGCGCGAGCGCGCGGGGGGCGCCGAGGTCATGGCCATGGTGAAGGCCGAGGCGTACGGGCACGGGCTGGTCGAGGCGGCCGGGGCGGCGCTCGCGGGCGGGGCGTCCTGGCTGGGCGTCGCGAAGCTGGCCGAGGCGCTGCGGCTGCGCGCCGCGGGCGTCACCGTCCGGACGCTGGTCTGCCTCGGCGTCCCCGGCGAGCCCTACGAGGACGCCGTCGCGCGGGACGTCGACCTGACCGTCGGCGCGGTATGGCTGCTGGACGAGATCGTCCGGGCGGCGGAGCGCGCGGGGCGCCCCGCGCGGATCCACCTCAAGGCCGACACGGGCATGTCCCGCGGCGGGGTGCGGGGCCGGGACTGGGAGGCCCTCGTGGACGCGGCGCTGAAGGCCGAGGCGGAGGGGCAGGTCCGGGTCGCCGGGGTCATGTCGCACTTCGCCTGCGCGGACGAGCCGGGCCACCCCTCGATCGCGGCGCAGCTCGGCGCGTTCACCGAGATGCTCGGCTACGCGGAGAAGGCCGGCGCGCGGTTCGAGGTCCGGCACATCGCGAACTCGGCGGCCGCGCTGACGCTGCCCGAGGCGCGCTTCGACCTCGTCCGGCCGGGGATCGCCGCCTATGGGCTGACGCCCGTTCCGGCGGCCGGCACGTTCGGGCTGCGGCCCGCGATGACCCTCGTGGCGGCCGCGGCGCTGGTCAAGCGGGTCCCAGCAGGCAGCGGAGTGTCGTACGGTCACACATACCACACCGAACGGGACACGACCCTCGCCGTCGTCCCCGCGGGGTACGGGGACGGCATCCCCCGGCACGGGTCCAACCTGCTGCAGGTCCTCGCGGGCGGGCGGCGCCGGACGATCGCCGGGCGGGTCTGCATGGACCAGTTCGTCATCGACCTCGGCGGCGACACGCTCGCGGCGGGGGACGAGATCGTCCTGTTCGGTCCGGGCGACCGGGGTGAGCCCACCGCCCAGGAGTGGGCGGAGGCACTGGGAACGATCTCCTACGAGATCGTCACCCGCATCGGGTCCCGGGTACCGAGGACGTACCCGGGCGGGGGGCGGTAGGGGGGCGCGTATGGACAGCAGGAACAGGCGCAGGCTCGGCGTCGCGAGCGCCGTGGCGGGCGCCGGTGTCGGCGCCGCCGTCGGCCTGCGCCATGCCGTCGTCGGCCGGGTCCGGCTGCGGCCCGACCCCGACGCCGGCGAGCCGTTCGGCGAACTGCGCGGCCGGGAGGTGCCCGTCCAGGCCGACGACGGGCTCCCGCTGCACGTCGAGGTGGACGGCCCGGATGACGCCGGCCTGACCATCGTGTTCTGCCACGGCTACACCCTGAACCTGCACTCCTGGCACTACCAGCGTCGCGACCTGCAGGGATTCGTGCGGATGGTCTTCTGGGACCAGCGCAGCCACGGCCGCTCCGGGCGGAGCGACCCCCTGAACGCGACGATCGAGCAGACCGGCGACGACCTGTACGCCGTGCTGAAGGCCACGGTCCGCAAGAACCGCCCCGTCATCCTCGTGGGGCACTCCATGGGCGGCATGTCGATCATGGCGCTGGCGGACCGGCACCCCGAGCTGTTCGACCGGCAGGTCGCGGGGGTCGCGCTGATCAACACGTCCTGCGGCGACCTGGCGGAGATGACGCTGGGACTGCCGCTGGTGCTGGCCAAGGTCGTCCGGCCGCTGGCCCCGCGGACGCTGCGCGGCCTCGGCCGCCGCGCCGAGCTGGTGGAACGTGCCCGCGGCCTCGGCTCGGACCTGGCGTTCGTCGTCACGCGGAAGATGGCGTTCGCCGACAAGCACGTGAGCCCCACCGTGGTCGACTTCCTGGAGCACATGATCAGGGGCACCCCGATCGACGTGATCGCCGAGTTCTACCCTGCGCTCATGGCGCACGACAAGGTGGCCTGCCTCGGCGTCCTCGGTAACGTGCCGACGCTGGTGCTCGCCGGCGGGGCCGACCGGATGACGCCCGCCCCGCACGCCCGCCGCATCGCCGAGGCCCTGCCGGACGCGGAGCTCGTCGAGGTGGAGGAGGCCGGGCACGTGCTGCCGCTGGAGTACCCGGGCGTGGTGACCGGCGGCCTGCGCCGGCTCGTCGAGCGCGTCCGGCCGGGTCAGGGTCAGCAGAAGGAGCGCACCGCGTGAATGTGATTTCGCTCACTATCCCCACCGCCGAGGACATGCGTGACCTGGGCGTTCGCCTGTCCGCGCTGCTCGGTCCCGGCGACCTGGTCGTGCTGACGGGCCAGCTCGGCGCGGGCAAGACGACGCTCACGCAGGGCATCGGCGAGGGCCTGAAGGTGCGGGGGCCGATCACGTCCCCCACGTTCGTGATCGCGCGGGTGCACCCCTCGCTCTGCGAGGGCCCGCCGCTCGTCCACGTGGACGCCTACCGGCTGGGCGGTTTCGCGGAGCTGGACGATCTGGATCTCGATGCCTCGCTCGATGAATCGGTGACGATCGTCGAGTGGGGAGAAGGAATCGCGGAGGGCCTTGCGGAGGACCGTCTGGAAGTGATCCTTTCGCGCGGGGAGGGCGCCGGAGAGGAACGCGAAGTAAGGATCGTCGGGGTCGGTCATCGCTGGTCCGACCTGGAACTAGGCCCTGGATGACTGGGTCCGGACAACTTCTGCGCTTTTTGCAAGTCTGGTTGGACCACTTTACGGCTAGATGTCGTACTCTTTGCCGGAACGAGCCTCACCTTCACGACATATTGATTTCCGCAAGCAGGAGTGGGAACCCGTGAGTGGTAGCCATGGCAGCGGTGGTCACCGCGACAGCTACCGCGGTTCGGACGGTGGCCGGGGCGGCGGTCAGCGGCGGGACGGCGGTGGATACGGCGCGGGCCGCGACGAGTACGCGCCGTACCCGGAGCCCCGCGGTTCCGCGGGAACCGGCGGCGGTTACGGGACCGGTGGATACGCCACCGGCGGTTACGAGTCCGGCGGGTATCAGTCCGGTGGTTACGAGTCGGGCGGGTACGAGTCCGGCGGGTACGAGTCCGGTGGTTACCAGTCCGGCGGGTACGAGTCCGGTGGTCACCCGAGCGGCGGGCAGCGCGCGGGCGGCTATCGCTCCGCCGCATCGGGTAGCGGTCCCTACCAGAGGGAGACGGGCCCTTACCAGACCGGGTCCGGCAGCGGCCAGTACGGCCGGGACACCGGCGGCTACCGCACCGACAGCGGCGGGTACCGCACCGAGAGCGGCGGCTACCGGACGGGCAGCGGCTCGTACCGGGCCGGCAGCGGCGGCTACCGGACCGGCAGCCACCGCGTCGTGCGGGACCGCCGCACGGGCCGGCGCTGGGCCGTCGTCCTCGGCGGGGCGGCCGCGGCCGTCGCGGTCTGCGTGCTCGCGGCGTTCGTCGTCCTGAGCGGCGTCGGCGCGAGCGGCGAGGACGAGGGCGGCCGGGTCGTCGGCAGCGGCGCCAGCGAGAGCTCCCCGCTGACGAAGGGCGAGCGCAACGCCGTGCCCGACTCCTGCACGATCGTCGGCCAGGACATCGTCGACAAGCTGGCGCCCGGGTCCGAGCGGACCGAGGCCGAGACCTACCAGAGCAGCGACCGGCGGAACCAGTGCGTGTGGGGCGCCTACACGGGCAAGAACAAGCGCCAGCTCACCGTCGAGCTCCGCGCCATCGCCGCCGCGCGGGGCCGGACGGCCACCGACACCGCCACCGCCACGTTCACCTCCGAGCGCACCGCGGACGAGTCCGGCAAGTCCCTCCTCACCGGCCAGAAGCTCACCGAGAAGCGCCGCCTCGACGACGTCGGCGACGACGGCTACCTCGTCTACAGCGTCGACAAGGGGCAGGGGTCCGGCGAGGCGATCGGGAACGTCCGGCTGGGCAACGTCCTCATCACCATCCACTACTCCGGCGGCAACGACGGCGACCCGATCTCCTCCGGCACCGCCACCGACGGCGCGGTCGAGGTGGCCCGCGCCGTCATCCAGGGCCTCGAACAGTCCTGACGGCCGCACGCGGCCGGGCCGCCCGGTCATCGGCGGCTCCCTACCGGAGGGCGGCCTGTAGGCTTACAACCCGTGCTGGTCTTGGCTTTCGATACCGCGACCGCCGCGATCACCGTGGCGCTGTACGAGTGGACGCCGGGTGAGGGCGCGGTGCCGCGCGGGGTGGCCGAGGCGGTCGATCGCCGCAGGCACACCGAGCTGCTCACCCCGTCCATCGCGGGCGTGATGGCGGAGGCCGGGGCTGCGCCCGCGGACCTCAGCGCCGTCGCCGTCGGGGTGGGGCCGGGCCCGTACACCGGGCTCCGGGTCGGGCTGGTCACCGCCCGCTCCATGGGGGACGCGCTCAGCATCCCCGTGCACGGTGCCTGCACCCTGGACATCATCGCGTGGGCCACCGGGAGGACCGAGCCGTTCGCCGTCGTCACGGACGCTCGGCGCAAGGAGGTCTACTGGGCGCGGTACCACTCGTGCCGCGCGCGCGCCACCGGCCCGGCCGTGGGAGCGCCGTCAGACGTGCTGGACGGGGCGCCCGCCGGGCTCCCCGTCGTCGGCGAGGGCGCCACGCTGTTCCCGGACGTCTTCGGCGAAGGCGCGCACGAGCCGCTGCTGCCCACCGCGACCGCCCTCGCCGAGCTGACCGTCGCGCGCCTGGCCGGGATGAAGGTCCCCGAGCTCCTGCCGCCCGAGCCCCTCTACCTGCGCAGGCCGGACGCCAGGGAGCCCGGGCCGCGCAAGAAGGTGACGCGGGCGTGAGCGGGGTCGTCCTGCGGACCATGACCGGTACGGACCTCCCGGCCGTCCTCCGGCTGGAGCAGGGGCTGTTCCCGGAGGACGCGTGGAGCGAGGAGATGCTCCGCGAGGAGCTCGCCGAGCAGCCCCGGACCCGGCACTACGTCGTCGCGGAGGCCCCCGGCGGCGACCTCGTCGGCTACGCGGGCCTGGCCGCGGCCGGCGGCCAGGCCGACGTGCAGACCATCGGGGTGCGCGCCGACCAGCGCGGCGGCGGCATCGGCGCCGCGCTGCTCACCGAGCTGCTGGACGAGGCCGCCCGCCGCAACAGCGAGGCGGTGTTCCTGGAGGTCCGCGCCGACAACGACGGGGCGCGCCGCCTCTACAAGCGGTTCGGTTTCGACGAGGTCGGCGTCCGCAAGCGGTACTACCAGCCCTCGGACGTGGACGCGATCGTCATGTGCCGCAAGCTCCGCACCCGTCCGCCCATGGGCTTCACCAAGGAGAGCAAGTGATTCGGGACGAGCCGCTGGTGCTCGGCATCGAGACGTCGTGCGACGAGACCGGCGTCGGCATCGTGCGGGGCAACACCCTGCTCGCGGACGCGATCGCGTCCAGCGTCGACCAGCACGCCCGGTTCGGCGGCGTGGTGCCGGAGGTCGCGTCGCGCGCGCACCTGGAGGCGATGGAGCCGACGATCGAGCGGGCGCTGGCCGACGCCGGGATCGCGTTCAGCGACGTCGACGCGTTCGCCGTGACGGCGGGCCCCGGCCTGCCCGGTGCGCTGATGGTCGGGGTGGCCGCGGCCAAGGCGTACGCCCTGTCGCTGGGCAAGCCGCTCTACGGCGTCAACCACCTGGCCGCGCACGTGTGCGTCGACCAGCTCGAACACGGCCCGCTGCCGAAGCCGTGCGTGGCGCTGCTGGTGTCCGGCGGCCACTCGTCGCTGCTGCTGGTGCCGGACGTGGCGGGCGACGTCCGGTCCCTCGGCAGCACCGTGGACGACGCGGCCGGCGAGGCGTTCGACAAGGTCGCCCGCGTCCTCGACCTGGGCTTCCCCGGCGGCCCGGTCATCGACCGGATGGCCCGCGACGGCGACCCGGCCGCGATCGCGTTCCCGCGCGGCAAGTACAACGACGGCACTTACGACTTCTCGTTCTCCGGCCTGAAGACGGCCGTGGCCCGCTGGGTGGAGGCCAAGGAGCGCGCGGGCGAGCCGGTGCCCGCCGCGGACGTCGCGGCGTCGTTCCAGGAGGCCGTGGTGGACGTCCTGACGCAGAAGGCGCTGAAGGTCTGCAAGGACAACGGCGTCCGCGACCTGCTCATCGGCGGGGGCGTCGCCGCGAACTCCCGGCTGCGGGCCCTCGCGGCGGAGCGCTGCGAGGCCGCCGGCGTCCGGCTGCGGGTGCCGCGCCCGAAGCTCTGCACCGACAACGGAGCGATGGTCGCCGCGCTCGGCTCCGAACTCGTCGCCTCCGGAGCCGCCCCCTCCGACCTCTCCCTCCCGGCGGACTCAAGCCTCCCGATCGAGACGATCACCCTTTAGCACTGGCACCCTCTGGCACTGGCACCTTTAGCACTGGGCGAGGATGCGGGCGAGGTAGTTCTCGTAGAGGGGGACGTGCGCCTCGTCCATGACCCCGGTCTCGTCTTCGGGGAGCAGGTCCAGCAGGACGCGGACGTCCCAGTACGGGTCGTGCGGGTAGCCGCCGGAGACCTGGTCGAAGGTGGTCAGGAAGCGGTCGGCGACCGGCGGGCCGTAGCGGAGGGCCAGGCCGCGGCGCATCCGGGCGATGTCGACCGCGATCGGCCCGGACGAGGCGTCGGACCAGTCGACCACGCCCGTGAGCCTGCCGTAGGACCACAGCGTGTTGTCGGCGTGGTAGTCGCGGTGGATGAACCGGGCGGGCGCCTCGGGCGCGGGCCGGGCGGCGACGTCGTGCGCGCGTTCCCACAGCGCGGGCCGCAGGGCGTGCCGGGGCGGGCGCCGCACGTCGAGCCGGTTGTGCGGGACGTACGGGGGCATCGTGGACGCCCCGTTCAGCGTGTGCAGGGGCAGCAGCGCGGCGGCCAGCTGGATGAGGTACTCGGGCAGGTCGTCGGTGGACGGGTGCGGCGGGTGGCCGGCGAGGAGGGTGATGAGCAGGGCGGGGACGTCGCAGTAGGCGCCGGCGGGGTCGGCGGCGACGAGGGCGGGGGTCGGGATCTCGCAGCCGGCGAGGAGGGCGAGCGCGGCGATCTCGCGCTCGGGGGAGAACGCGGTGGCGCTGTAGCGGCGGTGCCCGGGGGCGGGCTCCCGGGACGTCCAGCGGCGCAGGACGAGTTCGTGCGTGCTGCCGGACCCGCTCTCGACGCGCAGCGCGTGGTTGGTGTGGGCCATCCCGCCGGGCAGCGGCCGGACCGTGCGGACCTCGGCCCCCTTGCCGAGGCACTCCTCCACCCAGCGCAGCGCTGCGCGGGCGGGCGGGCCGCCGGTCGGGAGGCAGGGAGCCTGTGTGTGGGTCACCTGATCCATGAAAACGGATTCCGAAGAGTATGGGGAGTGATTTCGTGAAGACGGAACGTGACGCGGCGCACGTCATCGCGCCGCGCCGCCGGTGGACCTTCGGGGCGTTGCGGTCCTCGCCGGGCGAACTTCGCGGATCCCGACGGGTATCGAATTTCCCTGGAAAGGGCGCGGGGTGGGGCCGGTCAAGGCCCCACCCACCCGGACACCGGCCGGTCTGGGGGCGGCCCCTCAGTCCTTGCTCTCGCGGCGGGGGCGCAGCAGCGCCTCGGCGAGGGCGAGCATCGTCTCCTCCAGGGTGGAGAGCCGCTTCAGCACGTCCTCGTGCACCGCGTTGACCTGCTTGGACACGTCGTCGTGGACGCCGTCGACCTTGCGGCCGACCTCCTCCTCGACGTGCGAGAAGCGCTTGGCGAACTCGGCCTGCGCGGCCTCGGCGCGCCGTCCGGCCTCGTCCTGCATGCCCTCCACGCGCCGCGCGAACTCGTCGTGGACCCCGCCGACCTGCCGTGCGACGTCCTCCTGCATGTGGCCCACCTGCTTGGTGACGTCCTCGTGGATGCTGCCGACCTGGCGCGTGACGTCGGCGTGGATGTCGCCGATCCGCTTGCCGACGTCCTCCTGGACGCCGCTGACCTGCCGGGACACCTCGTGGTGGACGGACTCGACCTGCTTGGCGACGTCGGAGTGGACCGACTCCACGCGGCGGGAGACGATGTCGACCTGCGTGGTGAACTCCTCCAGCGCGCCGTCCACCCGCTTGGTGACCTCCTCGTGGATGCCCTCGATGCGCTTGCGGACGTTCTCGTGCACGTCCTCGAACCGGCGGGAGAACTCGTCCATCCGCTTGGCGACGTCGCTGTAGGCCGTCTCGGCGATCTGCGACATGGTCGCCTTGACCTCGTCGCGGTCGGGCCGGGCGCGCAGCTCCTCGATCAGCGGGTCGACCGCCTCGGCGAGGTGCTTCTCCAGCGCGTCGAAGCGGTCGCCGTACTCGGCCGCCGGCCGCTGCGCGATCTCGTTGAGCAGCCGGTGCAGCTCGGCGATCTCCAGGGTGGCGGGCAGCCGGCCGATCCGCTCGCCGACGCCGTCGATGCGGCCGTCGATGCCCTCGAACCGCCCGTCGAGGCCGTCCATCTTGCCGGACAGCCCTTCGAGGCGCCCGTCGACGCCGTCCAGCCGGCCGTCCAGGCCGTCGAGCCGCCCGCCGACGCCCTCGACCCGTCCGCCGACCGCCTCCAGGCCCTGCTCAATGCGCTCGGCCATCTCGCCGAGCGCCTGGTCGACCCGCGCCGTGACCCCGTTGATCGAGTGCTCCAGCCGCTCGGACCGGTGCCCGAGTTCCGCCAGCGACTTGTCGAGCCGGTTGAAGCGGACGGACGCGGCCTCCATGCTGCCCTGGAGCTTGTCCAGCCGCTTGGTCATCTCGTCCATGCGCTGCGACGCCTGCTGCGTGGCATCGGTGATGTGCTGCGCGGAGTCGAGGACGGCCTGGATGCGCGTGAGGCCCTCATCGACGTTCTCGGCGACGACGCCGACGTCGGCCCACAGTGCGGGCAGCTCGGCCACGGGCTTGACCCGGTCGCCGAACGCCTCCAGGTGCTCGGCGAGGCCCTCGGCCCATTCCGGGGGTTTGCCGGCCAGTTCGTCGACCTGCCCGCGGACGCTCTCGATCTGCCCGGTCAGCCCGCTGAGCTCCCGCTCGCGGACCTCGCGCAGCAGCCACTCCATGCCCTCCAGCCGCTGGCGGATCTCGTCGAGGACCTGACCCTGTGAGCGCTGTTCATAGACGTGGTCCTGCGCCGCACGGGCGAGCAACTCCCGCATCCGATCCGAGACCGGTTGACCCCCCGTCTGCAGGAAGTTGTGATTCGTTTCCACCCGATGCTCCTTCGTGTGCCGGCGCGACGAAATGACGCACGGCAAATGAATCTCTGGAGTGGCCACTGTAGTGCGTGTGGAGCGCGGCTATTACGGGTAGCAGAGAACATCGTGAGTTCTGTTGGATGCGCCTGTTATCCCAATGGAGCGAATAGTGAATGATCGCCGGGGGCGTGTAGATCAAGCGCTTCGCGGCTATCAGGTAGATCATGGGGATGTGCACGGTGGCAGGGGGTGCGCGGGACGGCTTCCACCCGGTGTTCTGTCCGTACATCTCGTCCAACATCGGTAGTTCGCGAACCGCCGAGCCATACGCAGTGGCCCACGCGTGTGCGTGCGACGTGATGCCCTACGGCCGGCGGCTGGCCATTTTGATGGCGTATTCGGGAGCGCCCTGGTCCCCGTCGCTGAACATGTCTTGGTGTTTCTCCGCCCGGCGGGTGCGGCGGGCCGATTGGCGGGCCGGAGCGCGGCCTTGCCGGGTATGCGCCGTCCATGGCGAAGGCAATGCCGGAAAGCGCCGATGATTTGCGCGGCCATGGTGCGCCGCGCGCTCTCCCTTGGCATTGCCCCGTCCCGGGGAAGATCTTTGGACTCGATCCCGGGACGGCCCGCCGGTCCGGGCGGGTCAGGCCCGGACGGGACGGGTCAGCAGCGCCACCGGGGCGTCGCCGACGCGGGTCACGACCAGCGTCAGCCCGGGTGCGCCGCGGGGCGCGCGGCGCCCGGCGAAGCCGAGGTCGCGGCGCAGCCGGTCCACGTCGACCGCCGAGCCGCGCTTCTTCACGGTGAGGACGCCCGTGCCGCGCCGGCGCAGCTCCGCGCGCAGCCGCTTGACCGAGAACGGCAGCACGTCCTCGACCTCGTACGCGGCGGCGAACGGGGTGGGGCGCAGCTCGTCGGACGTGACGTAGGCGATGCGGGGGTCCGCGAGCCCGCCGCCGACCAGCTCCGCGACCTCGGCGACGAGGTGGGCGCGGATCACGGCGCCGTCCGGCTCGTACAGGTAGCGGCCCCAGGGGCGTACGTCCGGGGCGCCCAGATCATGCGGGGTGAGCGTCCACACCTGTGGATCGAGGTCGGCGGAGAGCAGGGTGGCCCGCCTGCCCGTCTCGCCGGCGAGCCCGCCGAGCCAGAGGGCGGCCTCCTTGACCTCGCCGCCGACAGAGATCCACTCGGCTTCCGCGCCGTCCGGGACGGCCTCGTGCGGTATCCCCGGCGCGACCTTGACGCAGGCGGAGGGCACCCGGCCGGCCAGCTCCAGGACGACGTCCAGCGGTGGCTCATAGGAACGGGGGTCGAAGATCCGGCCTCGGGTAGTGCGTCGTCCAGGGTCGGCGAAGACCGCTCCGAAGCCGTCGGGGTCCGCCTCGGTCGCGTCACCCACGCGGACAGAGGCGAGATCGTCCAGGCCCAGCGCGGCGATGTTCGCCCGCGCCACCTCGGCGGTCAACGGGTCGAGCTCCACCCCGACACCGGAGAGCCCCGCACGCGCACGCGCGATAAGGTCCGCCCCTAGGCCGCACCCCAGTTCCAGTACACGCGCGCCAGGCAGGCGGTCCGCGAACCGTCGCGCACGATAGGCGGCCACACTCCCGCGGGTGGCCTGCTCCAGTCCGGTCTGCGTGAAGTACATGCGATCGGCGTCGTCGCCGAACTTGGCCCGGGCCCGCTGCCGCAGCCGAACCTGCGTGAGGGCCGCCGACACGAGGTCCGCATCGTGCCGCTCGCGCAGCCGGGACGCCGTCGCGAGCAGCCCGTCCTCGCTCACGTCCATGCCCGACGCCTCATCCAGGAGCGCCTGGCCGGCGGGGGTGGCCAGGGCCAGGAACGGGGCGATCTCCATGGTGGGGAAGTTAGCGGGCGGGGTACGGCGGGCGGCGGGTTTCCGGTCTCTTCGTGTCCGTGTTGACGGGCTACCGGGCACGGAATAGTCTCCAGACTGGCACTCTCCTACTGAGAGTGCCAACCACAGCGACAAAGGTCGGTCTGGCACCCGCGACGACAGGCCGGTCCAGGGTCGCCTCTTCTGTCACATGTGCTGGCCGGCCGCACTCGGCCGGCCGAGGACCAATCGAAGGGGAGGTCAGATCGTGACGACCGCCACCAAGGTCACTCTCAAGCCGCTCGAGGACCGCATCGTCGTCCAGCCGCTTGAGGCCGAGACCACCACCGCGTCGGGCCTGGTGATTCCGGACACCGCCAAGGAGAAGCCCCAGGAGGGCACCGTCCTTGCCGTTGGCCCGGGTCGCGTCGACGACAAGGGCGAGCGCGTCCCGGTCGACGTCAAGGTCGGCGAGGTCGTGCTCTACAGCAAGTACGGCGGCACCGAGGTCAAGTACAACAACGAGGAGTACCTCGTCCTCTCGGCGCGCGACGTGCTCGCGGTCATCGAGAAGTAATCACCGAGACGTGATGCATCCGCCCCGGTCGGCGCCGCCTTCGGCGGGGCTGCCCGGGGCGGAATCGCGTGAAGAGGAGAATCCGCATGGCGAAGATCCTGGAATTCGAGGAGGACGCTCGCCGGGCTCTTGAGCGCGGCGTCAACGCTCTCGCGGACGCCGTGAAGGTGACGATCGGCCCGCGCGGCCGCAACGTCGTCATCGACAAGAAGTTCGGCGCGCCGACCATCACCAACGACGGCGTCACCATCGCCCGCGAGGTGGAGCTGGAGGACCCCTACGAGAACCTCGGGGCCCAGCTCGCCAAGGAAGTGGCGACCAAGACCAACGACATCGCGGGCGACGGCACCACCACGGCGACCGTCCTCGCGCAGGCGCTGGTCCGGGAGGGCACCCGCAACGTCGCCGCCGGCGCGTCGCCGCTGTCCCTCAAGCGCGGCATCGACACCGCCGCGCAGTACGTGGCCGACCAGCTCGTCAAGTCGGCCCGCGAGGTCGAGGAGAAGGGCGAGATCGCGCACGTCGCGACCATCTCCGCGCAGGACCCGCAGATCGGCGAGCTGATCGCGGAGGCGTTCGAGAAGGTCGGCAAGGACGGCGTCATCACCGTCGAGGAGGCCCACACCATGGGCCTGGAGCTGGAGTTCACCGAGGGCCTCCAGTTCGACAAGGGCTACCTGTCGCCGCACATGGTGACCGACCACGAGCGCATGGAGGCCGTCCTGGACGACGCCTACGTGCTCATCGTGGACGGCAAGATCTCCAACGTGCAGGAGTTCCTGCCGCTGGCCGAGAAGGTCGCCCAGACCAAGAAGCCGCTGCTCGTGGTGGCCGAGGACGTCGAGGGCGAGGCGCTGGCGCTGCTCGTCGCCAACAAGATCCGCGGCACGTTCACCTCCGTCGCGGTCAAGGCGCCGGGCTTCGGCGACCGCCGCAAGGCGATGCTGGGCGACATGGCCGCGCTGACCGGCGGCCAGGTCGTCAGCGAGGCCATCGGCCTCAAGCTCGACAGCATCGGCGTCGAGGACCTCGGCCGCGCCCGCCGCATCACCGTCACCAAGGACGCCACCACGATCGTCGACGGTGAGGGCGACGCGGAGGAGATCACCGCGCGGATCAACCAGATCAAGGTCGAGATCGAGAACTCCGACTCCGACTGGGACCGGGAGAAGCTGCAGGAGCGGCTGGCCAAGCTGGCCGGCGGCGTCTGCGTGCTGCGCGTCGGCGCCGCCACCGAGGTGGAGCTGAAGGAGAAGAAGCACCGCCTGGAGGACGCCGTCTCGGCGACCCGCGCGGCGATCGAGGAGGGCATCGTCGCCGGCGGCGGCGCGGCGCTCGTCCACATCGCCAAGGAGGGCTTCGAGGCGCTCGGCCTGACCGGCGACGAGGCCACCGGCGCGGAGGCGGTGCGCCGCGCGCTGGACGAGCCGCTGCGCTGGATCTCCGAGAACGCCGGCCAGGAGGGCTACGTCGTCGTCTCCAAGGTCCGCGACCTGAAGGCCGGCCACGGCTACAACGCCGCCACCGGCGAGTACGGCGACCTGATCGCCCAGGGTGTCATCGACCCGGTGAAGGTGACGCGCAACACCGTCACCAACGCCGCCTCGATCGCGGGCATGCTGCTCACCACCGAGGTGCTCGTGGTCGACAAGCCGGAGGAGGAAGAGGACGCCGCCGGCGGACACGGCCACGGTCACGGCCACGGCCACTGAGAACCGCCGCACCGGACGGCGTCCCGTCCGGACAGCGTCACCCGAGACCCTCGCCCGTTCCGGGCGGGGGTCTCGGTTTTGAGGCGTGCGGGCGGCGTGACTCGTCGTGCTTCCCTGGGTGCGATGTGTAGTAACGCCAGGATCGCTCCAGCACTGTGACCATTCCGTTGTAAAGGACGGTGGAGACACGCCCGGGAGTGCTGGGCATCATGCTTGACGTGACCGAGGGAAGCTACGCCGGGACCATGGCCGCGCGCGCTGTCGACCCCTCGGGAGGGCCAGCGCCTCCGCCGTCCCACGACACCGGCCGTGGAATCCGCGTGCTCCGCGCGGCGCAGGCGGGTGACGGCGACCTCAAGGAGCTGACCAGTCTCGCCGTCCAGGGCGACCCGGGCGCCATCGAGGTCCTGATCGCCGAGGTCCGCCCCATGATCGTCCGGTACTGCCGGGCGCGCCTCGGACGGGTCTCCGGCCAGTACCACATCGCCGACGACGTGGCCCAGGAGGTCTGCATCGCCGTCCTGGCGGCCCTGCCCCGCTACCGGGACATGGGCCGGCCCTTCGTGTCCTTCGTCTTCGGCATCGCCGCCCACAAGATCGCCGACGCGCTGCGCAGCGCGGTCCGCGCGGCCGTGCCCACCGAGGACCTGCCGGACGGTCCCGACGACCGGCCCGGCCCGGAGGAGACGGTGGTCCGCTACATCGAGGCGCAGCGCGCCCGCGACCTGCTGACGCGCCTCCCGGAGCACCAGCGGGAGCTCGTCCTGCTGCGCGTTGTGGCGGGCCTGTCGGCCGAGGAGACCGGTAACGTGCTGGGCATGTCCGCGGGGGCGGTGCGGGTGGCGCAGCACCGGGCCCTCGCCCGGCTCCGGGCGATGGCCAGAGAGGAGTCGATCGCTTGACGGAGCGCGGCCCCTTCACTGGCATGCGGGGAGCCCCGGATCCGGCCGAGCCGTCGAACCCCGGCGAGACCCGCGCGTCCGGGAGCGGTCCACCCGGCACCGCGGACCTCGGCGCGGTGCGCCGTACCGACGCGGTCATCGACTCGCTCGCGGCGCGGCGCGCTGCCGGTTCCGCGGCCGGTTCCGCGGCCCGTCCGCACCCTGGGACTGAGACCGGCCGGCCGCGGCAGGCCGAGGAGTCCGACCCCGCGGTACGGCTGCTGCGCGCTCTGATCGACGACGTGGACGACCCCGGCTGCGGCTCCGAGGCGGCCCCGCCGCCACCGCCGCCGTCCGGCCCCGGCCCCCGGCGCCGCGGCCCCCGCACCATCGTCGCCCTCGGCGTGGCGGGCGCCGTCCTGGCCAGCACCGGCGTCGCCGCGGCGGGCAGCGTGGCCGACCGCGCCACCTCCGCCGCCCCGGCGCCGCGGCCCAGCGCCGGTACGCCCGGCGACGCGGAGCCGTCCGCCCGCACGGACACCGACGCGGGAACCTACGAACGCCCGCAGCCCTCGGCTCTCCCGCCCCGCCCGTCCCCGGAACCCGAACGCGCCGGGCCGTCCACCACCCCGGCCGAAACCCCCGAGCACCGGGAAAGCGAGAGGCCGCGCACCCGCTACCCGTTCCCGTTCGGCCCGCGCTCGCCCCACCCGGACTACCCGGCCACGACCGTCTCGGCCCCGGCCTCCGAGACCGAGTCCCCCACCCCTGAGCGCCGCCGGGACCTGCAGAAGTACGAAGACAGGAGGCGCCACTCCGACAAGGACCCCCACCGCCGCTATTACGACTGACGCATCCGGCGGTAGGAGGTCCTGCGTCGAGAGCCGAAGTACCGGCCTGATCCGGCCTCGCTTTCCGTCAGCCGGGAAGCGCCGGGTCAGTTCTCGTCGTGGCCCTCTTCGCTGTCGATGACGCCGTCGACGTACCCGCGGGCGTACTCCCAGCTCACGTAGTCGACGGGGTCGGGCGCCAGGGCGGGCTCGTGGACGCGGGGGAGCCCCTCGTCCAGCAGGTGGCGCAGGTTGCCGTGCAGGAGCTCCCAGTCGATGTAGTGGAGCTTGCCGCAGTCGCCGCAGTCGACGGTGAGCCCCCGCACCCCGAGCGGTTCCAGCAGGGCGCGGAAGACCTCCAGGTCGGCGAGGTCGGCCAGCACGTCCTCGCGCTCCGTCACGCTGAGCGGAGCGGCCTCGTCCCCGGGGTCGCCGAGTGCCGCCGCCGGGTCCTCCGGGTCTCCGGCGAACGGGTCGAGCGGAGCGTCGTCGTGCACGCCTACCACGCTACTGCTTGACCGCCCGTGAGGTGCACCCCCGGTCTTCCTCCGTGCGCGAACGAACACGCAAAGTGGGAATGCGGACCTTGCCGTGATTGTTCTCTGATGTCACGAAGACCACTTGACCGGCGTGCGCAACCCGCCGTCCCGGCGCGTACCCAGGCTCTACCATGGGAGAAGGATCGCCGTGACCTGGCCCGATACCTCCACCACTACGGGAAGGTAGTCGTAACGGGATCCCCCTCCTGAAGGAGAGGGCTTTCAGTCGCACTGGCTGAGGGCCGCCGTTACCAGCACCAGCCAACAGTACGTTGGAGGTGAACGAAGTTGGCTACGTATCGCGTAGGACGGAAGACCGACCGGGCTGTGCTTCCTCAGCAGTCCGCTCTCGAATTCGGGTCAGCAGACATCCCCCGGATCGGGGACGAAACGGGGCTCGAAGGCCGTCAGGCACCCGGCGCGGTACATGTGCGAGGGGAGACGCTCGGCGCTTCACCTGGCGTCGAGCGCGTCACCCCCAACCTCGCGGTTGGGGAGAAGGTCCGTGAGGGCCACCCCGCCGTGTTCGTCCTCGACAAGCATGGCGCACCGTTGCAGCCGACCACGCCCGCCCGGGCGCGCAAGCTGCTCAAGCAGGGCCGGGCGGTGGTCGCCCGGCACACCCCGTTCGTCATCCGGGTCAAGGACCGCACCATCGCCGAGTCACAGGTGGACGGTGTCGAGCTGGGCGTCGATCCCGGCTCCAGGCACACGGGCATCGCCGTGTTCACCGACAAGGAAGGGAACCGCCGGGGCCTGTACGGCATCGATCTCGCCCATCGCGGCGGCAGCATCCGAGACAAGCTGTCGCAGCGCGCCGCCTACCGCAGAGGCCGCAGATCGCGGAACCTGCGCTACCGCGCACCCCGCTACTCCAACCGCACCAAACCCCGAGGCTGGCTCGCCCCGTCCCTGCGGCACCGGGTCGAGACCACCATGGCCTGGACCGCACGCCTGGCCCGGTGGGCACCCGTCCAAACAGTGCACCTGGAACGGGTCGCGTTCGACACCCACGCCATGTCCGCGGGCCGCCCCCTGGAAGGGGCCGAGTACCAGCACGGCACGCTGCACGGCACCGAAGTGCGCGAGTATCTGCTGGCCAAGTGGGGACACGCCTGCGCCTACTGCGGCATCACCGCAGTGCCGCTCAACATCGACCACATCCACCCCCGGTCCGAGGGCGGCTCCGACCAGGTCGGCAACCTGTGCACCGCCTGCATCCCCTGCAACCAAGCCAAGAACAACCGGTCCGTTGAGGACTTTCTCAGCACGTCCCCCAAGCAGCTCGCCCGCATCCTCGCCCACGCCAAACCCTCGCTGCGCGATGCGGCGGCCGTCAACACCACCAGATGGGTACTTTGGCGCGCCCTGGGCGCCGCGTTTCCTACCGTGCGGACCGCTTCCGGCGGGCGCACGAAATGGAACCGCACCCGCACCGGCCTGCCAAAGACACACACCTTGGACGCCCTGTGCGTCGGCCATCTGGACACCATCGACCGCATCCCGCGCACCGTGCTCACCGCCGCGGCCACCGGACGCGGTACCTATACCCGCACCCGCACTGACCGGTACGGGTTCCCCCGCCTCCGCCTCCCCCGCGTCAAGACCTTCTTCGGCTACCAGACCGGAGACCTCGCCCGCGCCGTCGTCCCCGCTGGGAAGAACGCAGGCACCCACACCGGACGAATCGCCGTAAGAGCCAGCGGGAGCTTCAACATCCGCACCCGCCACGGCCTGCTCCAGGGCGTCCGACACAAACACCTCCATCTCCTCCAGCGCGCCGACGGTTACGGATACACCACAAAACCTGAAGGCGTGATCAGCATGCGACCTGACAGGCCGGAGCGTCGCTTGGGCCCTAGCTGCCCTCCCGCGCTTTCGTTTCCTCCACCTGCCAGAGCAGGGGAATCCACGAAAGGAACCCGATGAACCCCGCCGCCGAGCCCGAGAAGTTCCTCCCGCAGGGCCTGACCTTCGACGACGTGCTGCTGCTGCCGGGCTACTCCGACCTGCAGCCCGGCGAGGCCGACACCACCTCCCGGCTGACCCGCCGCATCTCGCTGCGGATCCCCCTCGTCTCGGCGGCGATGGACACGGTGACCGAGGCCCGCACGGCGGTCGCCATGGCGCGGCAGGGCGGCATCGGCGTGCTGCACCGCAACATGTCGATCGAGGAGCAGGCCGAGGAGGCCGACCGGGTCAAGCGCTCCGAGGCCGGGATGATCACCAACCCGGTGACCTGCCTCCCGGACGCGACGCTCGCCGACGTCGAGGACCTCTGCTCCCACTACCGGATCTCCGGCGTGCCGGTCACCGACGTGCGGGGCGTGCTGGTCGGCATCGTCACCAACCGGGACATGCGCTTCGAGACCGACCTGTCCCGTCCGGTCCGCGAGGTCATGACGCCGATGCCGCTGATCACGGCCCCGGTCGACGTGACCCGCGACGAGGCGTTCCGGCTGCTGGCGGGCAACAAGGTCGAGAAACTCCCGCTCGTGGACGCCGACGGCCGCCTCAAGGGCCTGATCACCACCAAGGACTTCACGAAGAGCGAGCAGTACCCCCACTCCACCAAGGACGCGGACGGCCGGCTGCTCGTCGCCGCGGCCGTCGGCGTCGGCGAGGACGCGATCCGCCGCGCCAAGGCCCTCATCGAGGCCGGCACCGACGTGATCATCGTGGACACCGCGCACGGCCACTCCAAGGGCGTCGCCGACACGATCGCCGTGATCAAGAACAACGCCCCGGTCGAGGTCGTCGGCGGCAACGTCGCCACCTACGCGGGCGCGAAACTCCTGGCGGACGCGGGCGCCGACGCGGTCAAGGTCGGCGTCGGACCCGGCTCGATCTGCACCACCCGCATCGTCGCCGGCGTCGGCGTCCCGCAGATCACCGCGATCTCCGAGGCAGCCCGCGCCGCGAAGGAGGCGGGCGTCCCGGTGATCGGCGACGGCGGCCTGCAGTACTCGGGCGACATCGCCAAGGCCCTGGTCGCGGGGGCCGACACGGTCATGCTCGGCAGCCTGCTCGCCGGCGTCGAGGAGTCCCCCGGCGAGCTGATCTTCGTCCACGGCAAGCAGTACAAGTCGTACCGCGGCATGGGCTCCCTCGGCGCGATGCGCAACCGCGAGCGCGGCGCCTCCTACTCCAAGGACCGCTACGCCCAGGCCGACGTCAACAGCGAGGAGAAGCTGATCCCCGAGGGCGTCGAGGGCCAGGTCCCCTACCGCGGCCCCCTCGCCAACGTCGCGCACCAGCTCATCGGCGGCCTGCACCAGTCCATGTGGTACGCGGGCACCCGCACGATCCCCGAACTCCAGGAACGCGGCCGCCTCATGCGCATCAGCCCCGCCGGCCTCCGCGAAAGCCACCCCCACGACATCCAGATGACCGTAGAAGCCCCCAACTACCAGGGCCGCCACTAACCCCGCCACCAGACCCACCCTCAGGTGGCAGGTCATTGCGGGTCGCCCCGCCGCCGCGTTCTAGGTCGTCCTGCGCGAGCTGCTCCGCGACGCCCTCGAAATAGCCGTCGGCGTCCTTGTCGAGGGGGCGTTGGCGGCTTGGCGGGTGCGGGGGGTGCGGGGAGCTGACGTAAGCTCTTCTGGGCTTGTTCTCGCAGCGGGCGGGGACTTTGAGCACGGTGGCCCGGCCTCACCGCTTGGTGAGAGTCGGGTTGCGCAGAGGAAGGGCGCAGTGGCTGCTGAGGTGGAGATCGGCCGTGGCAAGAGCGGCCGCCGGGCGTACGCCTTCGACGACATCGGCATCGTGCCGTCCCGCCGGACGCGCGATCCCGAGGAGGTCAGCGTCGCCTGGCAGATCGACGCCTACCGCTTCGAGATGCCGCTGGTGGTCGCGCCGATGGACAGCGTGGTCAGCCCGGCGACCGCGATCGCCGTGGGGCGGCTCGGCGGCCTCGCCGTCCTCGACCTCGAAGGGCTGTGGACGCGCTACGAGAACCCCGAGTCGCTGCTCGCCGAGATCGCCTCGCTGGACGAGGTGCGCGCCACGCAGCGGCTCCAGGAGATCTACACCGAGCCGATCAAGGAGGAGCTGATCGGCCGCCGGATCCGGGAGGTCCGCGAGGCGGGCGTCACCGTGGCGGCGCGGCTGTCGCCGCAGCGCACCGCGCAGTTCCACAAGGCCGTCATCGACGCGGGCGTCGACCTGTTCGTCATCCGCGGCACCACCGTGTCCGCCGAGCACGTGTCGGGGCGCGCCGAGCCGCTGAACCTCAAGCAGTTCATCTACGACCTGGACGTCCCCGTCATCGTCGGCGGCTGCTCCACCTACACGGCCGCGCTGCACCTGATGCGGACCGGCGCGGCGGGCGTGCTGGTCGGGTTCGGCGGCGGCTCCGGGCACACCACGCGGACCGTCCTCGGCGTCGCGGTGCCGATGGCGACCGCCGTCGCGGACGTGGCCGCCGCCCGCCGCGACTACCTGGACGAGTCCGGCGGGCGCTACGTCCACGTGATCGCGGACGGCGGCATGGTGAACAGCGGCGACATCGCCAAGGCGTTCGCCTGCGGCTCCGACGCCGTCATGGTCGGCTCGCCGTTCGCGCGCTCCACCGAGGCGCCGGGCCGCGGCTACCACTGGGGCAGCGAGGCCCACCACGGCGACGTCCCCCGCGGCACCCGCATCGAGCTCGGGACGATCGGGACGATGGAGCAGATCCTTTACGGCCCGTCCCATGTCGCGGACGGGTCGATGAACCTGATCGGTGCCCTGCGCCGCGCGATGGCCACGTCCGGGTACACGGAGTTGAAGGAGTTCCAGCGGGTACAGGTGGTCGTGGCTCCCCGCCACTCCACCGACTGAGTGGTCCCGTGCCCACGGGGCTTCGCGGGCCCGGGATGAGATCCGTCACCGCGCGCTAACCCTTGCGGAATCGGTCGTTCGCGGGGTGGACGCATCCCTACTCTTGGGTAGGAAAGCTCGGACAATACAACCGCTGTGGGGGGAAACGCGATGACGGGATCACCTGTGACGGGTCTGGGCAGTTCCCGGCTGGGTCCGGCGGAGCGGGCCGCGGCGCTCGACCGGATGGCCCGCGAGGAGTTCGACGTCGTCGTCGTCGGAGGCGGCATCGTCGGTGCGGGCGCCGCGCTCGACGCGGCCACCCGGGGCCTGTCGGTGGCGGTGGTCGAGGCGCGCGACTTCGCGTCCGGGACGTCATCGCGCTCGTCCAAGCTGATCCACGGCGGGCTGCGCTACCTGGAGCAGTACAACTTCGACCTCGTCCGGGAGGCGCTGACCGAACGCGGGCTCCTGCTGCAGCAGATCGCCCCGCACCTGGTGCGGCCCGTCCCGTTCCTGCTGCCGACGACGCACCGCGTGTGGGAACGCGCGTACATCGGCGCCGGCGTGGCGCTCTACGACGCGCTCGCGTTCCAGATGGGCAGCACGCGCGGCGTCCCGCACCACCGGCACCTCACCCGGCGCGGCGCGCTGCGGCTCGCGCCGTCCCTGCGCAAGGACTCCTTCACCGGCGCCATCCAGCTGTGGGACGCGCAGGTCGACGACTCCCGCTTCGTGATGATGGCGTTGCGCACCGCCGCCGAGTACGGCGCGCAGATCGCGTCCCGCACCCAGTGCATCGGCTTCCTCCGCGAGGGCGAACGCGTCACCGGGCTGCGCATCCGCGACCTGGAGGGCAACACGACCAGTGAGGTCCGCGCCAAGCAGGTCGTCAACGCCACCGGCGTCTGGACGGACGACATCCAGGAACTCGTCGGCGGACGCGGGCAGATCCACGTGAAGTCCTCCAAGGGCATCCACCTCGTCGTCCCCAAGGACCGCATCCACTCCGCGACGGGGATCCTCCTGCGCACCGAGAAGTCCGTCCTGTTCGTGATCCCGTGGGGCCGGCACTGGATCATCGGCACCACCGACACCGCCTGGGACCTCGACAAGGCCCACCCCGCCGCCTCCCAGGCCGACATCGAATACGTCCTGGACCAGGTCAACCGGGTCCTCACCACGCCCCTCACCCACGACGACGTGGAGGGCGTCTACGCCGGCCTGCGCCCCCTCCTCACCGGCGAGACCGAGGAGACCTCCAAACTCTCCCGCGAGCACGTCGTCGCGCACCCCGTCCCCGGGCTCGTCCTCGTCGCGGGCGGCAAGTACACCACCTACCGCGTCATGGCCAAGGACGCCATCGACGCCGTCGCCCACGGCCTCGACGGCAAGATCCCCGAATCCTGCACCGACCGCATCCCCCTCGTCGGCGGCGACGGCTTCCAGGCCATGTGGAACGCCCGCCACCGCCTCGCGTCCCGCTCCGGCCTCCACGTCGCCCGCATCGAGCACCTCCTGCGCCGCTACGGCACCCTGGTGGACGACCTCCTCGAACTGATCTCCGACAAGCCGGACCTGGCCAAACCCCTCCCCGGCGCCGACGACTACCTCCGCGCCGAGGTCGTCTACGCCGCCACCCACGAGGGCGCCCGCCACCTCAACGACGTCCTCGCCCGCCGCACCCGCATCTCCATCGAGACCTGGGACCGCGGCATCGGCGTCGCCCAGGAGGCCGCCGACCTCATGGCGCCCGTCCTCGGCTGGTCCAAGAAGCAACGCGACCGCGAGATCGAGTACTACCGCAAGCGCGTAGAAGCCGAACGCGCCTCCCAAACCCAGGAAGACGACCAGGAAGCCGACGCCCACCGCCGAGGCGCCCCCGACATCGTTCCTACTGCCTAGCAGCTCCCTTGGCGTCAGGCGCTAGAGCGCCTTCCTTCGGCCGGAACCGCGCGCGATCGCTGCATCGCCCCGTCTCGCCTAGTGCGGTGACCACCAAGGTGCACCGGCTCGTTGACTTGCGGCGTGTTGTTGTTATCCGGTGCGCCATAACAACAACACGCCGCAGCTCAACGGCTTGTCGACCCGGTGAACGTTCGCGGACACCGCACTAGCGGCTCGCCGCGCGGGTGGGGCGGCGGGATGCTGGTCGGTGTTAGTGGGGGGTGGCTGGGACTTCTGGCGGATCGGTTATGGCACGTTCCAATCGGTGGGACAGTTCCTCCGGGGGCTGGACGGCTGAGACCGGCGGTCGGGTGCCGAGCACTAGGGAGGGGACGCCGGTGACGCCGCGTTTGGCGGCGTTCTTTTCGTCGGCCCGGACCTCGTCGGCGAAAGCGTCACCGGACAGGAGTGCGTTGACGTCGTCGATGTCCAGGCCGGCCCTCGTTCCCAGGTGTTCTAGGACCTGGGGGTCGGCTACGTTCAGGCCGTCGGTGTGGTAGGCGGTCAGCAGGTGTTCCAGCATGTGGTCGGACCTGCCGTGAGCCGTGGCCAAGTGGAAGAGGCGGTGGGCGTCGAAGGTGTCGACGGGGCGGGCCTTGTGCAGGTTGAGTTCCAGTCCCTCGGCGGCACCGAGGCGTCGGATCAGGTCGATACGGGCGGCCGTTCGGTCGCCCCACCACTCGGTCATCTCCTCGGCCGCCGTTGGGCCCGGCGTCTTTCGGCTCTGAGGGGACAGTTCGAAACTCCGCCACACGATCTCCACCCGGCCGGCGTCGGGGAGTGCGGACAGGGCCCTCTCCAGACGCCTCTTCGCGATGAAGCTCCACGGGCACAGCACGTCGAAGTAGACATCGGCTCGCAGGGGACTCTGCTCACGCGTAGTGCGGGTCACGCGTCGCTCCGCTGGGGGCCGGGGCCGACTTCGCGCAGGACCGCGTAGTGCGGCAAGCCGGTCATCCGTGCTTCGGCCTTGCCGGACAGGCCCTCCAGCGCCCGCTCGATCGCGGCCATCCGACCCTCGGTGTCGGAGGTCTTCTCGAAGTGGCGGTAGTCGGCCTCGCTGTCCCAGTGCACGATGTTGTACACCCGGGTGCCGTCCAGGCTCACGTGGAACCGGGCCGACCGGTAGCCCGGATAGAACCGCACCCAGCGCTCCTGGATCTCTGCGAACGCCTCCACCAGCTCCCGCTGTGTCCCGGGGCCGTCGACGGTGTAGTCGATGATCGAGTAAAAGCCGGAATCCGCGCTCACGCGCACGCTCCTCTTGTCGGGTTAAGGGACAACCTCGCACCCCACCCTGCAACCTCAACCTGAGTTGAGTTCAAGGCCCTCCTGAGCGGCCCCGCGCGCGTAGTAGAGCCGGCCGTGTGAGACGAACAGCCCGGTGATGTTGCGGACCTGGTTGTGCCAAGTCGACGTGTTGACGGGCTGGTCGGCGGTGCCGAACGCGGTGGCGTGCTAAGCGGTGCCCGAAGTGGAGGCGGTGCAGGCGGCGGTGCGGATGGCGCCGGAGGGTGGAGGTGGTGCTCGGGGTGGAGGCAGTGCCTGGGGTGGAGGCCGTGCCGGGGGGCCTGGTCGTTGTCGGGGGCGGCGCCTCGGGGCGGAGTACGGGAGTCGTTGCGTGCCCTTCCTTGAGCAGTTGCACTGAGGCGCCGCGCCCGGAGTTCGGCGGTGGCTTCCACGATCTCCGTGGGGGGCGACGGGATTGCAGGTCTGTCGGTGGTTCTGGGCGCGGGTGTGTGTGCGAGGCGTTTGGTGCGTTGGTGGTTGGGTGCTGGGGCAGGGTCGTCAGTTGCCGCGCATTAGGGTCTTGCCGGTTTTGTATAGGTCGGTGGGGACTCGGGTTGGGTCTAGGAGGTGTTGGAGGGCCAGGCCCATGTCCAGGGCCAGGGTCAGCGTTGCTCGGTCGTCGGGGGCTATGTCGTCTGTGGGGTCCAGTTCGCTGGCCATCTGGGCGCGGCGTTCGGCGTACCAGTCGGCTATGCGCCAGCCGGCGGCGTAGTCGCGCATGCCGTAGAGCCAGAATTCGACCAGGAGCAGGGCCAGGCGGCGTGGACGGTCGTCGGTGTCGTGGCGGGGGGAGGAGCGGCCGGTGTGGTCGGTGTCCTCCTCGGCGGCGCGGAGTTCCTCGCAGACGTCGGTGTTGCGGTCGGCGGTGAAGCGCTCCATCAGGGCCAGTAACAGGTCGGTCTTGCCGGCGAAGTTGGAGTAGACGGCGCCCTTGGTGAGGCCGGCGGCCGCCGCGATGTCGTCCAGCGAGGCGCCGTGGATGCCGCGTTCGGCCCAGAGCCGCTCGGCGGCGGTGAGCAGCGCGGAGCGGGTCTGCTCGCGGCGGCCCGGGCGTGCCCGGGTGCTGCCGCCGGACGGTCGGCGCGTGCGCTCGCCGCGGGTGTCCGTCATGTGGTGTTCCCTCCCCGTGTTCAGGACGGCTTCCCGTGCCGGGCGCGGCAGCGGACGCCCGGGCCGCGGGTCGCGCGCCGAGATTCTCCCCTTCCCTTCGGGATACACCGGCCGGACATGGTCATTCATCCAGTTGCGCAAGTCCGTCCTGGTTGGAACGGTCCGCTTGAGGGGCGGAAACGGCAAGCCGGGAGGAGTTTCACAAACCGCCCTGACCGTTCGTTACTTGCGGGTAGCCAAAAGTGGCCGGGGGGTCATACCCTGCGTGCATGGCATCCCCGACGGTCCCTGCCAAAGGCGCGGCAGAGCACGAGCTCCCCCAGAATCTGATCGACCGGCTGGCCTCGCACGTCGTCTCGGGCGGCGCCGACACGGCCACGATCCCCAGCCCGTTCACCGGAGAGCCCCTCGCGACCGTCCCGATCTCCGGCGCGGGCGACGTCCGCGAGGCGCACCGGCGGGCGCGGGAGGCGCAGCGGGCCTGGGCGCGGCTGCCCGTGCGGGAGCGGGTCAAGCCGTTCCTGCGGCTCGCGGACGCCCTGGTCGACCGGCGCGAGGAGATCCTCGACGTCATCCAGCTGGAGACCGGCAAGGCCCGCCGCCACGCGCTGGAGGAGTTCCTCGACGTGGCCCTGTGCTCGCTGTACTACGCCCGGCGGGCCCCGAGGCTGCTGAAGCCGCGGCGCAGGCAGGGCATGATGCCGGGGGTCACCCGGGTCCAGGAGCTGCGGCACCCGAAGGGCGTCGTCGCGCTGATCGCGCCGTGGAACTATCCGTTCGCGCTCGGCGCCAGCGACATCGCGCCCGCGCTGATGGCGGGCAACGCGGTGATCCACAAGCCGGACACCCAGACGTGCCTGTCGAGCCTGTGGGTGCTGGACCTGCTGGTCGAACTCGGTCTGCCGCGTGACGTGTGGCAGATCGTGGTGGGCGACCCGGCCGAGATCGGTGACCCGCTGCTGGACGAGGCCGACTACGTCTCCTTCACCGGGTCGACGCGCGGCGGCAAGGCCATCGCGGAGCGGGTCGCGCCGCGGCTGGTGGCGTACTCGCTGGAACTCGGCGGCAAGAACCCGATGATCGTCATGCCGGACGCGGACGTCGAGCGGACCGTCCGGGGCGCCGTCCGCGCGTGCTTCACCAACGCCGGGCAGCTGTGCATCTCGATCGAGCGGATGTACGTGCACGATGACGTCTACGACCGGTTCGTCCCCCGGTTCGTCGAGGCCGTCAAGGGCATGAAGCTCGGCACCGGCCTCGACTTCGGGGCCGAGATGGGGTCGCTGACGTACCCGCGGCAGCTGGAGGCGGTGACCCGGCACGTCGACCAGGCCGTCAAGGAGGGCGCGACCGTCCTCGCCGGCGGCCAGGCCAGGCCGGACATCGGGCCGCTGTTCTACGAGCCTACGGTCCTCACGGACGTCGGCGAAGGCATGGACCTGTGCGCGAACGAGACGTTCGGCCCGGTCGTCTCGATCTACCGGTACCGCGACGAGGACGAGGTCGTCGCCCGCGCCAACGACACCCAGTACGGGCTGAACGCGTCGGTGTGGACGAAGAGCCCGTCGAAGGGCCGCCGTCTCGCCGCCCGCATCCAGGCGGGGACCGTGAACATCAACGACGGGTACGGCGCCGCGTACGCGTCGTACGACTCCCCGATGGGCGGGATGAAGCAGTCCGGAGTGGGGCGCCGCCATGGATCCGAGGGCCTGCTGAAGTTCACCGAGGTGCAGACCGTCGCGAGCCAGCACTTCATGGACCTCGAACCTCCGGGCTCCCTCGACTACGACCGGTTCGCCGCGTTCATGGCGAACGGCATCAAAGTGATGAAGAAGCTCCGGATCAAGTAGGGAACGCCCGTGAAGCATGACTTCGACGTGCTCGTCGTCGGGTCCGGGTTCGGCGGCAGCGTGTCGGCGCTGCGGCTGACCGAGAAGGGCTACCGGGTCGGGGTGATCGAGGCGGGGCGCCGTTTCGACACGAACCCGTCCGGTGCGCCCGGGTCCAGGTACCCGGAACTGCCGAAGACGAACTGGCGCGTCGCGCGCTACCTGTGGGCGCCGGCGTTCGGCCTCACCGGCATCCAGCGGATGCACCTCATCCGCGGGGCCAAGGCCAGCCGGGTGATGGTGCTGGCGGGTGCGGGCGTCGGCGGAGGGTCGCTGAACTACGCCAACACCCTCTACGTTCCGCCGGGGCCGTTCTTCAAGGACCGGCAGTGGGCGCACATCACCGACTGGCAGGACGAGCTCGCGCCCTACTACGAGCAGGCCAAGCGGATGCTGGGCGTCGTCCAGAACACCACGACGACCGCGGCCGACGAGGTCATGAAGAAGGTCGCCGACCGGATGGGCGTCGGTGACACCTTCGTCAAGACCCCCGTCGGCGTCTACTTCGGCCGCGGGGCAGGGATCGAGAGCGCCGACCCGTACTTCGGCGGGACGGGACCGCGCCGCCGCGGCTGCATGGAGTGCGGCGAGTGCATGGTGGGCTGCCGCCACGGCGCGAAGAACATGCTCACGGAGAACTACCTCTACCTGGCCGAGAAGGCGGGCGCCCGGGTGATGCCGCTCAGCCGCGTCACCACGGTCAGGCCCCTGGCGGACGGGGGATACGAGGTCGAGATCGTCCGGACCGGCTCGTTCGGCCGCAACCGCAAGACGTTCACCACCGGGCAGGTCGTCTTCGCCGCGGGCACGTACGGCACGCAGAAGCTGCTGCACAAGCTCAAGTCGACCGGCGTGCTTCCGCGCCTGTCCGACCGGCTCGGGGCGCTGACCCGCACCAACTCCGAGGCGATCCTCGGCGGCGGGCGCCGCAACGGGCGGCCCGGCCCGGACTTCTCCCAGGGTGTCGCGATCACGTCCTCGTTCCACCCGGCCCCGGACACGCACATCGAACCGGTGCGCTACGGCCGGGGCTCGAACCTCCTCGCCCTGCTGCAGACCCTCCTGGTGGACGGCGACCGGCCGGGGGAGAAGCACACGCCACGCGTCCTGAAGTTCGCGCGGGAGGTCGTCCGCCGCCCCCGTGACCTGGTGCAGCTGCTCGACCTGCGGCGCTGGTCCGAGCGGACGGTGATCGCGCTGGTCATGCAGACCCGCGACAACTCGATCACCCTGCGCCCGAAGAAGGGCCCGTTCGGCTGGGACGTCCGCGCGGAGGCCGGGCACGGCGAGCCCAACCCGACGTGGATCCCCAAGGGCCACGAGGCGACGCGCCTGATCGCCGAGGAGATCGAGGGGATGCCCGGCGGCGCCTGGGGCGACCTGTTCGACATCCCGCTGACCGCGCACTTCCTCGGCGGCTGCGCCATCGGCGACTCGCCCGAGACCGGCGTCATCGACGCCTACCACCGCGTCTACGGGCACCCCGGGCTGCACGTCGTGGACGGCTCCGCGGTCTCCGCCAACCTGGGCGTCAACCCGTCCCTGACCATCACCGCCCAGGCCGAGCGGGCGATGTCGTTCTGGCCGAACCACGCCGAGGACGACCCGCGCCCCGCGCTGGGCGACCCGTACCGCCGCGTGGTGCCCGTACCGCCGAAGAAGCCGGCCGTGCCCGCCGACGCCCCCGCCGCACTCCGGCTCCCGATCGTCGAGATCACCTGACATCCCGCCCTCCTCGATTCGACCCTCCGGATTCTCGAACCCGCTGAGAAGCCGGAACAGCAAAACCCGAACCTGTGGATAACCCGGCGCTCACGGCGCCGGCCGCGGGCCTGTGCGATGGACGGCGATCGACCGCCCGGCTCGGTTGGACGCCCGCGCTGGGTTTCGTCCCTTCGGGTTCTCGAGTCCGGGGAGCCGGGCCAAGGATTCTTGAGCCTGGCCACGGGGTGGGGCGGCGTAGCGTGGGGTGGGTGGATGTTGAGGGTGTGGTCGGGTGGGTTTTGGGGGAGTTGCGGGGGCTGGGGGATCCGGGGCGGGCCGTTAATGAGCGGCGGTATCTGAAGAGCGACTTCGTGCATTTCGGCGTGCCGGTGCCCGCGGTGCGGAAAGTGGCCGTTTCGGCGGTGCGGGGTGAGGTCGCGCGGGGCGAAGTGCTTGCGCTGGCTGAGGGGCTCTGGAGCGTTACGGAGGATGGGCGGCCCGTCCATGAGGCTCGGGTGGCGGCCATTGAAGTGCTCGTCAAGCGGGTGGCGTTGCTGGAGCCCGGTGATCTGGTGGTGGCCGAGCGGTTCGTCCGGGACTCGGCCAGCTGGGTCTATGTGGACAACCTCGCGGAGAAGGCCGTCGGCAAGCTGGTCATCCGGTACCCGGAACTGGGGGCGGTGCTCGACGCGTGGGTCGGCGACCCCTACATGTGGATACGGCGCACCGCGATGCTGGCTCTGCTTGCGGGAGTGCGGGTCGGGGAACCCGATCTGGCGAGGATCGGCCGGTTCGGGGACGCGTTGATAGGCGAGCGTGAGTTCTTCATCCGCAAGGCCCTTGGGTGGGTGCTAAGGGAGTTGTCCAAGAAGAACGCGGCCTGGGTGACGGGGTGGGTGGAAGCCCGCGTCGGGGTCATCTCGGGTGTGACGATCCGGGAGGCCGTCCGGCACCTTCCCGAAGAGGACGCCGGACGGCTCCTGGCGGCTCAGCGGCGGTAGGCCGCCCACACCTTGTGCATACGGGCGCCCTGGCCGGCGGTGAAGGACGTCATGCACGTGTCGTAGCTGTAGTCCATGTAGTTGTGCACCGGGTCGGCGCCTGGGGAGGGGCAGGTGTCCTTGCCGGTCGGGCAGCCGTTCGTGGGGTCGCGCTCGGCCGGGGTGTCCGCGACCCGGTCGCCTTCGCCGAGGCAGCCGTCCTGGAAGGTGTGGTAGAGCCCGAGCCAGTGGCCGACCTCGTGCGTGGCGCTGAATCCCTTGTTGTAGTTGGTGATGTGGCCGTCCGGCATGCTGCCGTAGTGGATCGTGACACCGTCCATCGTGGGCTCGGACGCGTACTTCCATGGGAACGTCGACCAGCCGAGCAGATCCCCGCCGATGTTGGCGCTGTAGAGGTTCAGCGTGGCCTTATCGCCCTTGCGCAGCTTCGGCTTGTACGTCGCCTCGTAGCGTTCGGGGTCATTGAACCAGGCCGCGTTGTCCGTGCGGGTCACGTCGCTGAGGCGGAAGGAGACCTGCGTGTCCGCGCCGCCGTTCCGCCCACCGTAGGAGTCGTTCAGCGTCTCGATCTGGCTCTGCACCATCGCGTCGGACAGGTTGCCCTTGGCGCCGTTGTGCAGCACGTGAAAGTGGACCGGAATGCTGATCTGCTGCTTGGCGCGGAGGTTCTCACCGGTCGGCTCGTCGGCCGGGCCCAAGCCCAGCGAACGCAGTATCCGGTTGAGGCGCTGCTCGACGGTCGCGGCCTCCGCGGGCGTCAGCTCGCTTCGGTCCCCAGCGTGCCCTCCCGGGCGCCGCAGCCGCGCGTCGGCGTGCTCGTGCGCGTGCGTGCAATCGTCCAGCCGTGCGGTCTCGTGGGACGCGCCGGCCGCCGGCACGGGCGAGGGCGGTGCGGCCAGGGCGGGGACGAGCGCGGCGATCAGGGCGGCGGCTGCGAGCAACTTCACGGCACTCCTATGGAGGACGTCGCGGACGGGAGCCATGCGAACACAGGGCGTCATCAAGAGGTATCAGAGTGGCGCCGAGGTGGGAGTGTGGTCCGGGTAAATGGAAGCTGACCGTTATCGGTCGATTGCCCAACGTGACCGACGGGTGAGGTGCGCAGCGGCGCAGCCTCCGGCTCCCCGTAGACTGGAGAGACCCTTCCGGCCGTGCGAAAGGCTTTGTTGGTGGCCGCAGACCAGTCCTTTGACACCGTTCTCGTCGTCGACTTCGGCGCGCAGTACGCGCAGCTCATAGCGAGGCGTGTCCGCGAGTGCCATGTCTACAGCGAGATCGTGCCGTCCACCATGCCGGCGGAGGAGATGCTCGCCAGGCGCCCGAAAGCGATCATCCTGTCGGGCGGCCCTGCGTCGGTGTACGCGGAGGGTGCGCCGATAGCGCCGGAAGGGCTGTTCGACCTGGGGGTGCCCACGTTCGGCATCTGCTACGGCCACCAGGTGATGGCCCAGGCCCTGGGCGGGACGGTCGAGAACTCCGATGTCGCCGAGTACGGCGGCACCACCGTGACCGTGTCCTCACCCGGCATGCTGTTCGCGGGCCTGCCGCATGAGCAGGCGGTGTGGATGTCGCACCGTGACTACGTCAGCCGCGCCCCGGCCGGCTTCACCGTCACGGCCTCCACCGACGTGACCCCTGTCGCGGGCATGGAAGACCTTGAGCGCGGCTTCTTCGGTGTCCAGTTCCACCCGGAGGTCATGCACACCGAGCAGGGGATGGAGCTCCTGCGGCGCTTCCTGTACGAGGGCGCCGGTTGCCGTCCGAACTGGACGATGGTGAACATCGCGGACGAGTCGATCGCGGCCGTCCGGGAGCAGGTGGGGCACAAGCGGGCGATCTGCGCGCTGTCCGGCGGCGTGGACTCGGCCGTCGCCGCCGCGCTCGTCCAGCGCGCCATCGGCGACCAGCTGACCTGCGTGTTCGTCGACCACGGGCTGCTGCGCAAGGGTGAGCCGGAGCAGGTCGAGAAGGACTTCGTCGCCGTCACCGGCGTGAACCTGCACGTCGTGGAGGCGCAGGACCGCTTCCTCGCCGCCCTCGACGGCGTCACCGACCCCGAGGAGAAGCGCAAGATCATCGGCCGGGAGTTCATCCGGGTGTTCGAGGAGGCGGCCCGCGAGATCGTCGCGGGAACCTCTGGGGCGACCCCCCAGGACGGCTCGCCGGAGGCGGACGAACCCGTCGAGTTCCTCGTCCAGGGCACCCTCTACCCGGACGTCGTCGAGTCTGGGGGCGGCACGGGTGCGGCCAACATCAAGTCACACCACAACGTGGGCGGCCTCCCCGATGACCTCCAGTTCAAGCTCATCGAGCCCCTGCGGAGCCTGTTCAAGGACGAGGTCCGCGCACTCGGCGAACAGCTCGGCCTGCCGTCCGAGATCGTGTGGCGCCAGCCGTTCCCCGGCCCTGGCCTCGGTATCCGCATCATCGGCGCCGTCACCCGCGACCGCTTGGACATCCTCCGCGACGCGGACGCCATCGCACGCGAAGAGCTGACGAACGCCGGGCTCGACCGCGACATCTGGCAGTTCCCCGTGGTCCTGTTGGCGGACGTCCGTTCGGTGGGCGTGCAGGGTGACGGACGCACCTACGGCCACCCCATCGTGCTGCGTCCCGTCACCAGTGAGGACGCCATGACCGCCGACTGGGCACGGCTTCCCTACGAGGTGCTGCAGCGGATCTCCACGCGCATCACGAACGAGGTCCGCGAGATCAACCGGGTCACCGTGGACATCACGTCCAAGCCGCCCGGCACCATCGAATGGGAGTGACCCCGGCCTGGTCATGACCTCGCCCAACACAACGTGAGGCCCGGGTGCGAACCGCACCCGGGCCTCACGTATGCGGCGGAGTCAGACGGTGGCGGGGGCCAGCGCGGCCTCGGCCTCCAGGGTCGCGGCCGTCGCGTTGACGACCGCGGCGATCCGCAGGGCCTCCTGCACCGGCTCGCGGGACAGGCCGGCCTCCCGGACGACCTTCTCGTGGGACTCCAGGCACCGCCCGCAGCCGTTGATCGCGGAGACGGCCAGGCACCACAGCTCGAAGTCGACCTTGTCCACGCCGGGCTTCCCGATGATCGACATCCGGAGCTTGGCGGGCAGCGTGGCGTACGTCTCGTCCCCGATCAGGTGGGTGGCGCGGTAGTACACGTTGTTCATCGCCATGATCGACGCGGCGCCCTTGGCCGCCTCGAACGCCTCGGCGGACAGGTAGTCGCCGGCCTCCTCGGCCAGCTCGCGGATGACGGTGGCGCTCCGCGTGGTGAAGGCGCAGGCCAGCACCGTCCCCCAGAGCTGCTGGTCGGTGAGCTGCGAGGTGGACGTCAGCGAGCCCAGGTTGAGCTTGGTGTCCTTGGCGTAGGCGGGAAGGGCGCCCTTCAGGGCGTCAACGCTCATGATCATGTGTCCTTTCCTGCGGACGGCCGGCCGCGCGCGGCGGCCGGCCGCGGCGCCGGGCGGTCACCGCGGTGCGGCCGCCGCCCGGCGGATGGGGAGGGAACGTTCCAAGCGCGTGGCGACGCGGTGCGTCACACCCCGGCCAGCAGCTTGGTGGCGTCGAGGGTCTCCTCGCCCTTGTTCCAGTTGCAGGGGCACAGCTCGTCGCTCTGGAGGGCGTCCAGGACCCGCAGGACCTCCTTGACGTTCCGGCCGACGGAACCGGCGGTCACCATGGCGAACTGGATCTCGTTGTTGGGGTCGACGATGAACGTCGCCCGCTGCGCCACGCCGTCCCTGGTGAGGATGCCGATCTCGGACGACAGCTCGCGGTTGAGGTCCGCCATCATCGGGAACGGGATGTCGCGAAGGTCCGGGTGGTCCTTGCGCCAGGCGAAGTGCACGAACTCGTTGTCGACGGACGCGCCCAGCACCTGGGCGTCGCGGTCGGCGAAGTCCTCGTTGAGGCGGCCGAACTCGGCGATCTCGGTCGGACAGACGAAAGTGAAGTCCTTCGGCCAGAAGAACACCACGCGCCACTTGCCCTCGTAGGACTTGTGGTTGATCGTCTCGAACGCGTTGTCCGGGTCCAGCGAGACGCAGGCGGTGAGCTCGTACTCGGGGAACTGGTCACCGACAGTAAGCACGCATGCTCCTTCGTCACGAGAAATGGGTCGCCTCCGCACGGAGGCGCGGGAGGGCCGCGGGTCTTCCACCTCGGCGGCCGATGTCACTCAGCGTGCCGCAGCGTCGTTGAGAAGAGAAATCGATGTATCGCAATCGATTGATAGATGTCGCTTATCAATAGATAGTAGAACCCGCTGACCAGCGACGATGGGAGACTTCTTGGGTGGCGTCCCCTCGTAGGGTAGATGTAAATCACATCGACCCGCCCAAAACAGGCATCACCCTCCGTGGTGGGCAAGTGTAGAGGGCCCCCTGCCTCGTCCGGCAAGAAAGGCGTTCGCCTGCCGGGGGGACGTCACTGGGGCGCGCGGACAAAGACCTCGAGCAGGAGCCGGGCGCCGCTCTGCATAATTCGCGCGCCGGTCAAAGAAGGTGAGGTGACCGATATGAGACAGCCTTCGCGGGTGCCGCACTTTTCCATCTCGGCGGGTGGATGTACCACGCGCACGCCATTCTGTGTCGTGAGCCAGCGCATGGTGGCCGTGACGCTTTCGGCGACGTCGCATTTCCCGGTGCCCGGGCACAGGTCGTACGTCACCGTGAGTTCGCCCGCGGCGACCTTGTCCGTGGACCGCTCCTGGCCAGGGGGCTTCGTCAGTGCCTGGTAGGCGTCCCTGGCGGCCCGGTCGCGGTCCGCGTCGCCTCGCAGCTTGAACGCCGACACCGCGACGGCCGCGGTCAGGGCGAGCGCCACCGCGCCGGCCACCGCGATGAGGACGAGGCGTCCGCGCCGCCGCCGAGGGCGGGGCGGCGTGGGGCCGGGGGCAGAGGCGGGCGCCGGGCCGGGCTGCTGCACGTGATCGTCCACGGGCCGACCCTATTGCCCAGGGGGCGGAGACATTCACTGTGGGGAATGCCACCCCGCTATGACCTGTGTTTTGTCACTGTGTGTGATTGAACCTCGGTACTATTCCGGCCGGGATGGCGATCAACAGACCGACGGTTGCGCAGTTGCGGGCGTTCTCCGCGCTCGCGGAGCATCTGCATTTCCGGGATGCGGCCGCCGCGTTGCGGATGAGCCAGCCCGCGCTGTCGGCGGCGGTGGCCGCGCTGGAGGAGAGCCTGGGCACGCGGCTGGTCGAGCGGACGACGCGGAGAGTGCTGCTGACGCCCGCGGGGGAGCGCGTCGCGCGGCGGGCGGAGGTCGTCCTGGCGGAACTCGACCGGCTGGTGGACGACGTCAGGGCCGTCCAAGGGCCGCTTGTGGGGCAGCTCCGGGTGGGTGTGATCCCGACTGTCGCGCCCTATTTGCTGCCTGTCGTGCTGCCTAGGGTCGCCAAGGAGTTCCCGTCCCTGGAGCTCTCGGTGCGCGAGGAGAAGACCGGGCACATCGTCGCGGAATTGCTCGCAGGGCGCCTGGACGTGGTGCTGCTGGCGCTGCCCGTGGCCACGGCCGGCGTGACGGAACTCGTCCTGTACGACGAGGACTTCGCGCTCGTCGCTCCCGCGGGCTTCCAGGTCGAAGACGAGGTCTCGCGGGAGGCGTTGAACGACCTGGACGTGATCCTGCTGAACGAGGGGCACTGCCTACGGGATCAAGCCCTGGACGTTTGTCGTGACGTTGGGGCGCGCGCCGCCGCCACCTATGCGACGAGCCTTGCCACGCTCGTCCAGCTCGTGGCGGGCGGTCTGGGAGTGACGCTCGTACCGGAGACCGCGTTGGAGGTGGAGACGCGCCGGGCGCCGGATCTGCGCGTGCACCGGTTCGCTGCTCCGGCGCCGTTCCGCAGGATAGGGCTCGGGTTCCGGTCGACGTCCCCGCGCGCGCACGAGTTCGAGGTACTGGCCGCGAGCATCCGTGAGGCGGTCGCCGACTCGGGAGTGGCGCCGGGCGTGCGGACCGCCTAGGACCGCCCCGGACGGACGGTCAGCGGACCGTAAACGCGTACCCAGGCGAGGTCAAGTCTGGGTCAGTGGACGGCCTTGCAATAGCGATGCGTGTTCATGTGGTGGCGCCGCGTCACCATGCTCGTGGGGCGAGGAGGAGGCCCCATGTCCCCGAAGCTCAGCGTCGTCGTGCCGTTCTGCAACACCGAGGAGTTCTTGCGGGAGTGCCTGGAGTCGCTGGCCGGTCAGACGCTGCGCGACCTTGAGGTCATCTTGGTGGACGACGGGTCCACCGACAACGGCGCCGTGATCGCGAAGGAGATGTGCGCCCGGGACACGCGGTTCCGGCTGGTGACGCGGGACAACGAAGGCCCCGGTTCGGCGCGCAACGCGGGTGTTCGGCAGGTGCGGGGGGAGTACCTCACGTTCGCCGACGCCGACGACGTGGTCGACCGCGAAGCCTACGCGCGGCTGGTCGGCTCCCTGGAGCGGACGGGGTCCGACATCGCGGCGGGGAACGTCATGCGGATGGAGGACGACCGCAAATGGCAGTCGCCTCTCCACGAAGGTGTGTTCACCGAGTCCAGCTCCAAGACGCACGTGTCGGCCAAGCCGGTGCTCATGCGCGACAGGACGTCGTGGAACAAGGTGTACCGGTGTGACTTCTGGGAGCGCGCGGGCCTCGAGTTCCCGACAGGCTTCTACGAGGACCCGCCCGTCACCGTGCGTGCACATGCGCTGGCCCGCTCCGTGGACGTCCTGAAGGACACCGTCTACTACTGGCGTAAGCGACCGGGCTCCATCACCGAGGACCGCTACGACCGGGAGAACATCACCCAGCGTCTGGCGTCCGCGCGTGTACTGCGTGACGCCCTGGCCGGCTACGCGCCCAACCTCCTGCACGCCTACGACGAGCACGCCCTGGTGGACATCGAGCTCCACACCCTGTTCGAGGCACTGCCGAGGACGCAGGAGGCCCATCGCGAGGAACTCGTCACGATGGGCGCGGAACTGGCGCAGCACATCAGTCAGCGGGTGCTGAAGAGGCTTCCCGCCATGACGCGCCTCCAGGTGCACCTCCTCGGCCGCGGGATGCTGCCCGAGCTGCTGGAAGTGATGCGTTACGCGCATCTCCGGAAACCGGTGGACGCGCCTAGGGTGCGGCGGGGCATGCGGCACCGCTGGTACGCGGAGTTCCCGTACTTCGAGGACGAGGAGCGTGCCGTCCCGCTGCACGTGTACGACGTGACCGACGAGCTGAGGCCGGTGGCCGCGATCGACCGGGCCGCGTGGGTGGACGGGCGGCTCCGCATCGAGGGGCATGCCTACATCCGGCACCTGGACTCCTCGACCGAGGACGGTTCGCGGATCCGGGTGTGGCTGGTGGCGGCGAACCGGTGCGGGCTCCTGCGGCTGCCGGTGACGCGGGTCCGCAGGCCGGACGTGACCGCGCGGTCGCGGCAGTCGGCGGTCTCCTACGACTGGTCCGGGTTCGTCGCGGACATCGACCCGGCGTCGCTGAAGGTGCTCGGGCGCTGGCGGGACGTCGACTGGGTGCCGTGCGTCGAGATCGTCAACCGGGGGCTGCGGCGCAGGGCGACGTTCGCGAACCCGCGGCTCACCGGCCGCCAGTGGCCGGACGACCGGGAGTGCGCGCCCGGCGTGCTCGTCCAGGGCGTGGCGGGCAGGCACCGGTTCGTGGTGCAGGTGCGGCGGACGCCCGCGGCCGTCGTCGGCGGCCATCTGGAGCGCGGCGAGCTGTGCCTGGACGGCTGGAGCCGCACCCCGCTCGGCGACGAGCCGAGTGTCGCCGCGGTGCCGCGGACGGGGCGCGGCACGGTCACCGGGCGGATCGAGCCGGCCGGGACCGGCGCGTTCCGGGCCAGGCTGCCGGTCGGCGGGCTGGCCAGGCGCCCCGGCGACTGGGACGTCACCCTCCCGGGCGAGGTCAAGCCGTACCTGGACGAGGACCCGGCAGGGACCGCGTTCCCCATTCCGGGCGGGGAGGTGGAACTCGCCAGGACGCGGCGCAGCACGCTCCGTCTGGTCGTCCGTGGAAGGACGCTGGCCGTGGACGAGGTGTCCTGGTCGCCCGATGGCGCCCTCCACCTGGCGGGGTCGTGCACAGAAGCGGCGGGGCGGCCCGACACGGTGATGCTGAGGCGGCGACGGTCGTCCGAGGAGCACGCGGTCAAGCTGCACTGGGAAGGCGACCGGTTCACGGCGTCGTTCTCCCCTGCGCGTATGCGGGTGCTCGGCCTGTCTCGTCCCCTCATCGCCGGTCGCTGGGAAGTCCTCGTGGTCCTCGCGGGGCAGGAACAACCGGTCGTCATCCGGCGCCACACCCTCCGCGAACTGCCCGAGCCGTTCGAGGCCGGTCTGCACAGGATCACGGTCGTCACCCACAAGACCGACCGGTTGCAACTGCGCATAGAGACCGCCCTGGACGATGACGAGCGCGGAGCCTACGCGCAGAGCCGCATACGGTCCGGGCACTACCGCCGCCACCTCAACCTGCCCGTGCGTGACCTGGCGGTGTTCGACGCCTACCGGGGGCGCCAGTACTCGTGCAACCCGCGCGGCATCTTCGACGAGCTCCGGCGGCGCGAAACCGACCTGGAGTGCGTGTGGATCACGCAGAACGGCCAGTTCGGCCGTCCTTCGGGTGCACGGACCGTCCTGGCCGGTACGCGGGAGTACTACGAGGCGCTGGCCCGCGCGCGCTACATCTTCGGCAACTGGTCGCAGAAGGAGTGGTTCGCCAAGCGTGACGACCAGATCTATGTGCAGTGCTGGCATGGGACGCCGCTGAAGAAGATCGGATACGACGTCAAGGAGATGCCGTACAAGCGTCCCCAGGGCCGCGACTGGATGGACTACGACGTCGCCCACTGGGACCTGCTCCTCACACAGAACGCGTTCTCCATCCCGCTGTTCCGGCGCGCGTTCCGCTATGACGGGCCGGTCTTCGAGAGCGGCTATCCGCGCAACGACATCCTGAACAGCCCGCACCGCGAGGAGATCGCGGCGGCCGTGCGGCGGCGGCTCGGCATCCCCGAGGGCAAGCGGGTCGTGCTGTACGCGCCGACGTGGCGGGACGACGCGGGCTACGCGGTCGGCAGGCGCTCGTTCCGCCTGGAGTTCGACATAGACCGGTTCAGGGCCGCGCTGGGGCACGACCACGTCCTCCTGCTGCGCACCCACTACCTCGTCACCGACCGCCCGAAGCTCCGGCCGGGCGACTGCGTGATGGACGTGTCCTTCTATCCCGACATCTCCGAACTGTTCCTCATCAGCGACGTGCTGGTCACGGACTACTCGTCGTCCATGTTCGACTTCGCCGTCACCGGCCGCCCGATGGTGTTCTTCACCTACGACCTGGAGCGCTACCGCGACCACGTGCGCGGTTTCTACTTCGACTTCGACGCGGAGGCCCCCGGGCCGCTCCTGAGCACCTCGCGCGAGGTCGTCGAGGCCCTGCGCGAGCCCGCCGCGCTCGACGCGGGGTTCCGGGACGCGCGCGCGTCCTTCGCCGCCCGGTACTGCCCGCACGACGACGGCCACGCCGCCTCCCGTGTGCTCGACCGGGTCCTCCAGCCCGCCCACTGACACCCCACCACCGACCACCCCACCACGGAGCCGCTCGTGTCACCCCAGACAAGCTCACCCCAGACCCGCACACCCGAGCTCAGCGTCGTCGTGCCCTTCCGCAACGCCGAGGAGCACCTCGCCGGCTGCCTGGAGTCCCTCGCCCGCCAGAGCATGCGCGCCCTGGAGGTGCTCATGGTGGACGACGGGTCGAGCGACGGCGGACCGGTCGTCGCCAAGGAGTTCGCGGAGCGCGACGGCCGCTTCACGCTGATCCAGCCGTCCGGCGGGATGTCGGCCGGGGACACCGGCGTCCAGCAGGCGAACGGCCGCTACCTCGCCTTCGCCGACAGCAAGGGCGCCCTGCCTCCGTACGCCTACGAGCTGATGGTGGGCTCGCTGGAGTCGACCGGGGCCGACCTCGTCGGTGGGAACGTCATGTGCCTGGACGGGACGCAGGTGCGGCAGTCGCCCCTGCACACCGTGCCCTACGCGATGACGTTGCAGGCGACGGACGCGACCCGTCACCCTGCCCTCCTGCAGGACAGGATGGTGTGCAACAAGGTGTTCCGGCGCGCGTTCTGGGACGCGTACGGCTTCAAGGTGCCGACGACCCTCGACGCGCCCACGGCCATGCTGCTCACGGCCATGCAGACCCATGTCCTGGCCTCCTCCGTGGATGTGCTCGACACGACCGTCTACTACTGGCGCGAGCGTCCGGGAACAGCGGCGCGGGTGCGTGACGAGCCGACGGACATCACCGAACGGATGGCCACCCACGCGATGGTGCGGAAGTTCGTCGAGGAGAACGCACCGGAGCTTCTGGCCGTCCACGACATGTACGCGCTGGACCTCGACGTCCGCGCGCTGGTGCTCGCCCTGCGCGGGGCCTCCTGGGAGGAACGGGAGCGCCTGGTCGAACTTGGAGCCGAGGTCGTCGCCGTCGCCGACAAGTCCGCGGCGGACCGGCTGGCGTCGATCAGGAGGCTGCAGACCCACCTGCTCGGCGAGCGGATGCTGGCTGAGCTCCTGGAGGTACTCCGCTTCGAGGAAGAGGAGGGGCTGCGGGACGTCCCGCTCGTGCGGCGCGGCCGGATCCGGCAGCGCTGGTACGCCCGCTACCCCTACTTCGACGATGTGGAACGCGCCATACCGGAGGAGATGTACGACGTCACCGACGAGACGCTCCTGTGGGCGGACGTCGACCGTGTGGAGTGGGACGTCGACACGCTCATCGTGGAGGGGCACGCCTACTTCGACCGGCTCGACGTGTCCGCGGTGACGGATTCCCGTATCCGCGCCTGGATGCGTGACGTCAAGACCGGCAAGGAGATCCGGCTGCCGGTGGAACGGATCCTCTGCACGGAGGCCACCGCCCAGTCCGACCAGTCATCGGTGTCCTACGACTGGTCCGGGTTCTCCGTGCGGGTGGAGCCGGAGTTCCTGCTGGACGGCGACGAGTGGCGGACGGCCACCTACGAGCTGTACGCCGAAGTGACGACGGCCGGGCGGAAGGCCGTGCAGCGGCTGACGGCGCTGGAGCCGGCCGTGCGGTGGACGGCGGCCCGCCAGGTGGACGAGCACGTGGCGGTACAGCCCGCGGCGGGCGACGACGGCGTGTTCGTCGTCCACGTCAAGCGCGCCAAGGCCGTCCTCACGGGCATGCGGTGCGAGGGCGACCGCCTGGAGCTGACCGGCTGGACGAGGAGGGCCCTCGGCGCCGACGCGGCCCTGGTCGCGACGCGCAGGCACGGGAACGCGGAGATCCGCGGCAGGGTGACCCTGCGCCAGTCGGCCGCGCTGCGCATGGCGGAGGGCACCGGGTTCGACTTCAAGGCGACGCTGCCGCTGAAGGGCCTGGTGTCCGCCGACGCCGACGCCGACGCCGACGCCGACGACGGGAACGGGCCGTCCTACCTCGCGCACGTCCTGGACGCCGTCGACTGGGACATCAGGCTGACCGGCGAAGGCGGCCCGCTGAGGCTCACCGTCGCGAGCAACGTCCTCCCGGCCCGGCACGCCCTCCCGGCGCCTTCGGGCGGCGGCCGGGAGATCGCCCTCACCCGCACGGCGTTCGGCAACCTGCGCGGCGTTGAGCGATGCGCCCGGCCGGTGGTGACCGCGGCTGAGTGGGACGACCACGGGCTCCTCACCCTCACCGGCGACTTCGCGGACCCCGAGGAGCGGCCCGGCCACTTCGTCCTGCGGCGCCACCGTTCGGGGGACCGGCACCGCGTCCCCGTCACCTGGGACGGCCACCGCTTCACCGCCGCGTTCAACCCGGCGACGCTGGCCTTGTTCGGGACGGACCTGCCGTTGCGCAGCGGAACATGGGACCTCCTCGCGGGCACGCGCGCCGGAGAGGTGGCCGTCGTGGCCGAACGCGAGTCGATCCCGGAGCTGCCCGGACGGAGGCAGGTCGCGACGCACGTCTTCGAGGTCGGCGTCCACCAGACCGACGCGCTGGTGCTGCACAGCCGTCCCGCCCTGGACGACGACGAGCGCGGCGGTCACGCGCAACGGCTCCTCCAGCAGCGCGACTACCCCGTGTACCTGCGCAGCCCGCTCACGGACATCGCCGTGTTCGACAGCCACGAAGGCACCCAGTACAGCTGCAACCCAAGGGCCGTCTACGAGGAGCTCACCCGGCGCAAACCGGACCTGGAGTGCGTGTGGGTGTCCCGCGACGGCCAGTTCGCGGTGGACGGGAAGGCCCGCACGGTCCAGGCGGGAAGCCGCGAGCACTACCGCCTCCTCGCGCGCGCACGTTACGTCGTCACCAACTCCGGTATGCCGCCGTGGTACGCCAAGCGCGACGGCCAGACCTACGTCCAGACCTGGCACGGCACGCCGCTGAAGCGCCTCGCCCACGACCTGAGGGACATGCCCTACCGGCGCACCGAACGGCTCGACCGGGTGGAACGGGAGGTGTCGCGGTGGGATCTGCTGCTGTCCCCGAGCCCGTTCGCCACGCAGACCATGCGCCGCGCCTTCCGGTACGAGGGCGAGGTCCTGGAGACGGGATATCCGCGCAACGACATCCTGAGCACGCCCGAGTGGGAGAGCATCGGAACCCGCATCCGCAAGGGCCTGGGGATCCCCGACGGCAAGAAGACCGTCCTCTACGCGCCGACCTGGCGGGACGACCGGAACCACGCGCTGGGCAGCCACGGGTTCTCCCTAGAGCTGGATCTGGAGACCATGCGCCAGGCCCTAGGCGACAACCACGTTCTGCTTCTGCGCACGCATCCCCTCATCACCGATCGGGACGACACCGCGATGGACGGCTTCGTCATCGACGTCTCCCGGTACCCGGACATCGCCGACCTGTACATGGCGGCGGACGTGCTCGTCACCGACTACTCGTCCGCGATGTTCGACTACGCGATCCTGGGCAGGCCGATCGTCCTCTACACCTACGACCTGGAGCGCTACCGCGACCACGTGCGCGGCTTTTACGTCGACCTGGAGGCCGAGGCGCCCGGCCCGGTGGTCACGACCTCGGCCGAGGTCGCGGAGGCGGTCGAGCGGGCGCCCGGCAGCGAGGACCGCTACGCCGACGCCTACGACCGCTTCTTCGTGAAGTACTGCCCGCACGACGACGGGCAGGCGTCCGCGCGGGTCGTCGACCACGTCTTCGGGACGAAGTGACCCCGCGGCCCGGGGGCGGGGTCAGCCGGGGCGGCGGGCGCGGGCGAACAGCCGGGTGCCCGGCCACGAGCACGGCGGGAGGCGGCGTTCCAGCGCGGCGGTGAGGCGCAGCGCCTCGTTGGCGAGGGGATGCAGCGGCGCCAGGTCCTCGCGGCGCGCCGTCCGGTGCCTCAGGCGGCGCAGGAACGGCCGGAGCAGGAGGCCCCGGCTCCACACCCGCTCCAGCACCAGCCCGGCGCCCTCGACGAGCTCCGCGAGCGCCTGGCGGGTGTACCGGCGGACCCGCCCGAGAGCGACGTCGTGCGCCGACCACAGGGCCATGTCGCACGGGACGGACACCAGCGCGATCCCGCCCGGCTTCAGCACCCGTGTGATCTCGGCCGCCGCACGGGCGTCCTCCTCGATGTGCTCCAGCACGTCCAGGGCCAGCGCGAGGTCGTACTCGCACGGCGGGAGCGGCAGATAGCGCGCGTCGCCCACGTACGCCTCCACGCCGTGCGCGCGCGCCAGCGCGACGGCGTCCGGGCTCAGGTCGATCGCGGTGGCCTGCCAGCCGTGCTCGGCGAGGACCCGCGAACCCGTACCGGCCGCCGCCCCGATGTCGACGGCGTTCCCCGGCACGCTGAACCGCAGCAGTTCCGCGGACAGGATCTCGCGGCGCTCGCGGTACCACCAGTTGTCGTTCTCGATGCGCGCGATCCGCTGGAGCTCGATGGTGTCCACGGGACAAGCCGACGGCATGGGCGGCGGAGCGTTCCACCGACGCCGCCGTCCGGCGGCGGATCGTTGACCGGCGTTTGACCCGGCCCCGACGTCAGCGCTTCTTGCGCCCGCGGCGGCGCCGGGTCAGCAGCCGGAACACCACCAGCAGCCCGACCAGCCCGCCGACCGCCGGGACGGCCCGCTTGGCGACCGACGGCCCGGCGACCTCCAGCAGGTCGATCGCGTCGTCCTCCCGCGCGACCCGCAGCGGCCGCTCCCGCTTCGCCGCGGGCGCGGCGGCGGTCTGCGGCTCGGCCGGGGCCTCCGGCGCGCCAGAAGCCTCGGCCGCCTCCGGAGCAGCGGGCGCGGCGGCGCTCTCCGGCGTGATCTCCGTGACGGAAGCGCCGGACTCGGCCTCGGTCTCGGCCGCGCCCTCGGCCCCGGCGCCGGACGACTCCGTGCCGGACGACTCCAGCTCCTCCTCCAGCGCCTTGGCGAACCGGGAAATGATCTTGGAGCCGACCTCGGCCAGGATGTTGCGCCCGAACTGCGCCGGACGTCCCGTCACGTTCAGCTTGGTGTGCACGGTCACGCGGGTCGTGTCGCCCTCGTCGATCAGCTTCGCCTGGACGGTCGCCGCAGCCGTCCCCGAGCCGCGGGCCTCCTTCGCGGACGCCTCCATCGTCACCGTGCGGGACGACTCGTCCGCGGACACGATGCGCGCGGAGCCGCGGTAGGTGATGGTCATCGCGCCGACCTTCACCTTCATCCGGCCCTTGAACTCCTCGCCCTCGATCGAGTCGAGGGTCGCGCCGGGCATGCACGCGGCGACGCGCTCCACGTCGAGCAGCACCGACCATGCCTGATCCACCGGTACGGGGACGGTGAAATCGTGGTCGAGTTCCATGATCAATGTCCTTATCGTCCGGAGACCTTGCCCGCGACCTTACGGCGGGCGCCCGTTCCGTCGCCAGAGGGGCCCCGCCGGTCCCGGCCCGGGACCTGCGATGCTACCCGCCCGCTACCCGGCGGGCGGGGGTCCATGCGGCCGGGGCCCCGCACCCGGGGACCCGGCCGCACGGCCGCTGGACCAGTCCTGCCTCGGCCGGCCGGCGTCAGGCGCCGGTCGCCGCGCTCAGCGCGCGGGCGGTCAGCACCGTCGCCAGGTGGGCGCGGTACTCCGACGACCCGTGCAGGTCGGCCGGCGGCTCGGTGCCCGCGGCGGCCTGCGCCGCCGCCGTGCGGAACACGTCCTCCGACGCGGGCCGCCCGCTGACGGCGGTCTCCACCGCGCTCGCCCTGACGGGCGCCGGGCCCATGTTGGTGAGCGCGACGCGCGCCTCCTCGACCCCGTCGCCGTTGCGGCGGACGGCGCAGGCGACGCCCACGATCGCCCACGCCTGGGCCGTCCGGTGGAACTTCTCGTAGTGCACGCCCCAGCCGGACCCCAGCTTCGGCACCCGCACGCCCACGAGCAGCTCGTCCGGCTCCATCGCGGACGTCATCCAGTCGACGAAGAAGTCCGCGGCCGGGATCTCCCGCTCGCCGCGCACGGACCGGACGAGGAACACCGCGTCCAGCGCCAGCGCGACGGCCGGGAGGTCGCCCGCCGGGTCGGCGTGCGCCATCGACCCGCCGAACGTGCCCCGGTGCCGGACGGCCGGGTCGGCGACCGTCTCGGTCGCCCGCGCGATCAGCGGGAGGTGCTCGCGCACCAGCGGGTCGCGGATCACCTCGTGGTGCGTGGCCATCGCGCCGATGACGAGCGCGTCGCCCTCGTCCCGGATCTCGCGCAGCGCGCCGATCCGGCCGACGTCGATGAGCGCGTCGGGGTAGGCGAGCCGCATCCGCAGCAGCGGCATCAGGCTCTGCCCGCCGGCGAGGACCTTCGCGTCCTCGCCCGCGTCGGACAGCGCCCGGACGGCGTCGTCCACCGAGGCGGGCCGCGTGTAGTCGAACGTCGCGGGGATCACTGGTCACCTCCGGCCGAGCCGAGTCCGCCGCCGGCGCCGGGTTCGGCGGCCCGCGGTTTCGCTTCTCCGCGCAGCGCGCGCCAGACGCGTTCGGGCGTGCAGGGCATCTGCACGTCGTTGACGCCGTGCGGGCGCAGCGCGTCCACGATCGCGTTGACGACCGCGGGGGTCGAGGCGATGGTGCCGGCCTCGCCGACGCCCTTCACGCCCAGCGGGTTGGACGTCGCGGGCGTCTCGGTGCGGTCGGTCGTGAACGCGGGCAGGTCCGCGGCCGACGGGATCAGGTAGTCGGCCATCGTGGTCGTGGTCAGGTTGCCCTCCGTGTCGTACACGGCCTCCTCGTACAGGGCCTGCGCGATGCCCTGCGCCAGGCCGCCGTGCACCTGGCCCTCCACGATGAGCGGGTTCACGACTGTGCCGACGTCGTCCACGGCCACGTACTTGCGGATCTTCACCATCCCGGTCTCTGTGTCGACCTCGGTCGCGCACAGGTGCGTGCCATGGGGGAAGGAGAAGTTCTCAGGGTCGAACGTGGCGTCGGAGTCCAGCGAGGGTTCGATGCCCTCCGGCAGGTCGTGCGCCGCGAACGCGGCCAGTGCGACCTCCTGGATCGTCTTGCCCTCCTGCTGGACGCCGCGGACGCTGAACCGCCCGCCGCTGAAGTCGAGGTCCTGCTCGGACGCCTCCAGCAGATGCGCCGCGACCTTCCGAGCCTTGTCGACGACCTTCTCGCAGGCCGAGTACAGGGCGACCCCGCCGACGGCAAGGGAACGCGAACCGTACGTGTCCATGCCCTTGGGCGAGATCGCCGTGTCGCCGTGCAGGACCTTCACGTCCTCCCACGGGACACCGAGCCGGTCGGCGGCGATCTGCGCCCACGCCGTCGCATGGCCCTGGCCGTGCGGGGACGACCCGGTGACCACTTCGACCTTGCCGGACGGCAGTACGCGCACGGAGGCGTGTTCCCAGCCGCCCGCGCCATAGGACAGCGAGCCCAGCACCCGCGACGGAGCCAGGCCGCACATCTCGGTGAACGTGGACACCCCGATGCCCAGCTGCACCGGATCCTGCCGCTCACGGCGGTCGGCCTGCTCGGCGCGCAGCTTGTCGTACTCGAACAGCTCCAGCGCCTTGTCCGTCGCGGCCTCGTAGTTACCCGTGTCGTAGGTGAGGCCGGCGATCGTCTCGTACGGGAACTCCTCGTGCGCGATCCAGTTGCGGCGCCGTACCTCGATGGCGTCGATGCCAAGTTCGGCGGCCAATTCGTCCATCAGTCGCTCGATGGCGAACGTGGCCTCCGGACGGCCTGCGCCCCGGTACGCGTCCGTGGGCGTCTTCGTCGTGAAGACCCCCGTGCACGTGAACGACAGGGCGTCCATCTTGTAGATGCCGTTGAACATGAACGCGCCCAGAAGCGGGATGCCCGGCGTGACGAGCATGAGGTACGCGCCCATGTCGGCGAGGAGGTTCACCTTCAGGCCGCGGATCCGCCCGTCGCGCTCGGCGGCGAGCGTGAGCCGCTGGATCTGGTCCCGCCCGTGGTGGACGGTCATGTTGCCCTCGCTGCGCGACTCCGTCCACTTGACCGGGCGGCCGAGCCTGCGGGCGATCAGCAGCGCGAGGACCTCCTCCCCGTACACCTGCAGCTTGGACCCGAACCCGCCGCCCACGTCCGGTGCGACGACCCGGAGGCGGTGCTCGGGGATCCCGGTGACGGTGGCCAGCATCAGCCGCAGGATGTGCGGGATCTGCGTGGCCGAGTACAGCGTGTAGTCCTCGTCCTCCGGGACGCACAGAACCGAGCGCGGCTCCATGGCCGTGGGGATGAGCCTCTGCTGGATGTACTCGCGTTCGATGACGACGGGGGCGTCCCTCATCGCGGCGTCCAGATCACCGTTCTCGAACACCCATGTGTAGGACTTGTTCGTCCCCAGGTCCTCGTGGACGAGGTCGGCGCCGTCCGCCAGTGCGGCGTCCATGTCGACCACGGCCGGCAGCGGCTCGTAGTCGATGTCGATTTCTTCCAGCGCGTCCACGGCCGCGTACTTGTCGCGGGCCACGACGCACGCCACGGGCTCACCGACGTACCGGACCTCGTTCACCGCCATCGGCGGGTGCTCGGGGTGCTTCATGTCCTCGGTGACGACCCAGGCGCAGGGCAGGGAGCCCTGCTCCTCGGCGAGGTCCGCACCGCTGAACACGGCGACCACCCCGGGGCGGCCCTTGGCCTGCGACGTGTCGACGCGGGTGATCCTCGCGTGCGCGTGGGGGCTCCGCACGAACGCCATGTGCAGCGTCCCCGCGGGCGTCATGTTGTCGGTCCACCGGGTGCGTCCGGTGATGAGCCGGGCGTCCTCCGACCGCTTGCGCGGGGAGCCGACCTCCTGCGTGGTCACGGCGTCGCCCTCCTGGACGGTCACGGCGTCACCTCCTGCTCTGCGGGGTCGCGCATCTCGCCGGCGGCGCGCCGGACGGCCTTGACGATGTTCTGGTAGCCCGTGCACCGGCACAGATTCCCCTCGAGCCCGTCCCTGACCTCTTCCTCGGACGGGTCGGCGTTCTCCCGCAGCAGGTCGAGAGACGCCATGATCATGCCGGGCGTGCAGTAGCCGCACTGGAGCGCGTGCTCCTCGTGGAAGGCCCGCTGCATCGGATGGGGCGTGCCGTCGATGCCGAGGCCCTCGACGGTCGTCACGTCGCTGCCGTCCGCCTGGACGGCGAGAACGGAGCAGCTCTTCACGCTCATCCCGTCCATCAGGACGGTGCAGGCTCCGCAGTTGCTGGTGTCGCATCCGACCGGGGTGCCGACCTTCCCCAGCCGTTCGCGCAGGTAGTGGACCAGAAGGAGGCGCGGTTCGACCTCGTCTTCGTACGTCGCGCCATCGACCTCGACACGGATACGTGGCATGCGTTTCTCCCAGGGACGTCTCGGGGTGGACTCAGGAAGAGACATCCCCGGGTGGGGCGCGCTGGTCTGGCCACGTCATCGGGGCCCACCTCCGTGGAAGGCGACCATACGAACCTATGCCGCGGTTGAATTGCGTACTAGCCCCCGGCGTCGGTTATTTACCACCGTCTGAGCGAACGATGGCCGCATTTGCACGCGATGCAGCACCGGCCGCGTCCCGGGCCCGACGATGCCGTCGTCGGCGGCCGCCGCGGGCCGTTTTACCGCCTGCCCGTCACGGACCGGCATCGAGCAGGCGAGAACCGGAGATTCCGGGGTAGGTGCGGCGTATGTTCATCTTCTCGTCCCGACTGGGGTGCCTGGGGTCGCTGGCGGTGACCATCGTCCTCACCTGGATCGCGTACCTGGTCCTCAGCCGCTGAGGCCGCAGGCGTCGCGGATCCGCTCGGCGGCCTCGGCGAAGCGGAGGGCCTCGTCGTCCGACATCTCCGCCTTGCCGTCCGAGGCGAGATCCTTGGCGCCGGACGCGATGACGGTGTCGACGTGCTCGGCGATCTCGTCGTCCTCCAGGCCGGGGCGGACCTCGCGCAGAGCTTCCAGAACCTGCTCCGCGCTGGGGTCCGCCGTGGCCGAGAGGGCCGAGGAGATCTTCGCGCAGTCGGCTTTGCGCTCCTCTTCACCGTCCGAGCAACCGGGCAGCACCAGGCAGAGCCCCAGCGAGACGGCGATCCCTATCCCGGCGTGTGCGCGTTCCACGCGGACGATGGTGCCACGCGCTCAGCGCCGGTGAGGGCCGGGCGGATTCCGGGTGGACTCCCGGTGTTCGGCTTGACAACCCTTGGTTACCGAGTGTCTGCTTGTACGCATGCCAGCGCGAGTCCTCCTCGACAGCCCCGTGGCCCTCGGCCGCGTGGCCAGCGCGCTGTGTCCTTCGTGTTGTCGCTGAACCTCGTCCCTGCCAGCCGACACACATACCCGAAGGACCTTTTTCCGTGGTTCCCGACCTCACCATGCGCGGCCAGGAAGATCCGCACGGCCGCGCGATCACCGCGCACCCGCCCACGGTCGGGCAGCTCGCCGCCCTCGTCCGGGAAGTCGCCGGACGTCCCGCCGAGTGGTGGCGGCTCGTCGGATTCGACGCCGACCGGCCCGTCCACGTCCGTCTCGACGACCAGGTGTGGCTCACGACCTGGCCGCCCGGCCACGGCGGGCCCGTCCGCGGGCGGGTCAGCACGCTGCTCGCGGGGGAGCTGGCGGAGGTGGTGATCGCCGAGTCCGGGGTGACCGAGCGGCCGCTGCGCGCCAACCGCGTCCGGGTGCACGGCACGGCGGCGGACGGCGAGTCGCCGAACGCGCTGACCAACCCCGGCCCGGCGTTCGCGGTCAGCCTGCACGCCGGGGGCCCCGGGCCGGAGCGGGCCGCGCCGGGTCAGCTCTCCGACAGGTAGGGCGACGCGGCCTCGCGGCCGGCCAGGGGCAGCAGCACGAAGTAGGTGAGGGACGGCAGCAGCGACGGCAGCTCGTCCGTCTCGCCCGTCTCCGTCTGGACGTGTATCGCGCTGTAGATGCCGCCCACGATCGCGTCGACCACCGCGACCGGGACGGGCGGCAGGGACGGCGCCGCGAAGAACGGGCGGAACCGGGTGAGGTTGTCGATGCGCGCCTGCCGGACCCGCGGGCCCGCCGCGTTCACCTCGACGAGGGAGGCCCGCGCGAACCGCGGCTCGCGGGCGAGGACGGCGAGCATGGTGCGCAGCGCGGCGTGGATGCCGTCCGGCCAGGTCGGCGCGGCCTCGTAGGCCTCCGTCATGCGGGCGAGCAGGATGTCCATGCCGCGCCGGTAGGCGGCGAGGAAGCAGTCGTCGAGGTCGGTGAAGTGCGCGTAGAAGGTCTTCTTCGTGACGCCCGCGGCCTCCGTCACCCGGCCGATCGTCGTGTGGGTGAACCCGCGGTCCGACACGACCTGGACGAACGCGTCGATCAGCCGCTCGCGCTGGATGCCGGCGACGGTCTCGGGGGACAGGCCGTGCCGGCCGGGCTTGATGGCGCGGCCGGGGTCCAGCGCGGAGCGGGAGCCGGGCAGCACGTCGGTGCCGCTCGTCTCGGGCGTGCCGGGCTGACCTGACATCCTGACCTCGCTCTGATCCCCTGCCCTCGGGGTCAGGTTACTGCCCGGTCGCGATGGCCGGGGACGGCAGGGTCAGCGCAGGTGGCGGCGGCGCGAGCGGGTCAGGACGCGGACGATCCCGACGAGGCCGAGCCCGATCAGCACCACCGGCGCCAGGACCTCGGGCGCCAGCACTCGCTCGTCGGACAGGCCCTCCGCCAGGAACAGGCCCGCGAGGACGAGGAAGAACAGCCCGGTGACGGGGCCCGCGGGGTCGAACCGGTGCCGCCGCCGCCCTGTGGTGCCCGTCCCGGTGGTGCCCGCCCCGGTCATGCCGCTCTCCGTTCCGTGCCGCTCAGCCACGGCGCACGTCCACGTCGCCGATCTTCCCGCGGATCCGCAGGACGATCACCGGCGGGTCCTCGCCCGGTCTCGCCTCGGGCTCCATGACCTCGGTGCTCCGGACGTTCGGGCCGCTGGTCGTCTTGCTGCCGACGCGGAGGTCGCCGAGGGTGATCCTGGCGTTCACCATGACGCGCGCGGCGGGCGGCACCCTGACCTCCAGCCCGCCGAGCATGACCTCGGCGGTGATCGTGACGCGCTGCCCGGCGGCGACCGGCAGGGAGGTCAGGTCGAGCGTCCCCGACCCGACGCCGACCTTGTACTCCTGGCCGGTCTGCGCGGCGTCCACGGGGCGCCACTCCACGTCGCCGTACTCGGCGTTGCGCGGGAGCTCGCCCGCGGCGGCCGTGGTCAGCATGGCGAGCGTCAGCACGGTGCCCGCGGTGGCGAGCCCCCGCGTCCGGAACCAGCCGCCGAGGACGAGGCCGCACCCGATGACCGCGAGCGCGGGCGCCATGACGATCAGCCAGGACCCCGGCGCGGCGTAGGACTGCGCGACCGGGATCATCGCCGCGCCGGCCGCCATGGCGGCCAGCAGCGTGATCGTCGCGGCGGGCGACTTCGCGCAGCCCTCGTGCTTCGCGGGCGCCTTCCCGGCCGGTTCGGCCTCTTCCGCGTAGAGCGCCTCGTCCCGGGCGGCCGCGTGCGCGGCGCCGTAGGCGGCGAGGTCGATCATGCCTTCGGGGAGTCCGTCGCGGCCCGCCCAGGACGGGACGTCCACCTGCTCGGCCGCGGTGTCCTTGTACAGGGAGACGCTGCCGACGGTGACGTCCTCGGACCGGGTCCACTCGGCGGACGGCTCCGGCCGGTGCCCGGAGAGCCGCTCGGGGACCGCCCGCGCGGCGGCCACCAGGTCCACGCCGCGCGAGTGCGCGACGAGCAGGACCAGCCCGAACACCACCATGACGGCGATCGCGTCGGTGGGCGCGCCGCCGACGATGCTGAACGCGACGCCCGCGCCCAGCAGCGCGCCGAGGACGGTCAGCACGGCCGCGGCGTCGAACCAGCGCTTGAAGAACTGCTCCGCGAGCGACGACTCCGCCGGGCTCGCGGGCATCAGCAGCGCCGCCGCGATGTAGAGGAAGATGCCCTGGCCGTGCGCGAGGACCAGGACCGCGAACCCCACGCGGAACACGACGGGGTCGACGCCGGTGTAGCGGCCGAGCCCGGTGCACACGCCGGCGAGCACGCGGCGGTCGCCGTCGCGCGCCAGCCGGGTGTAGCCCGCGCCGCCGTGCTCGGCGCCGCCGCCGTTCCTGACGTCCCGATCCTCGCTCATGCCACCATCGTGGCCCGCCGCGTCCGCGCACGGTATCGGGGACGCCCCTGATCCGACCCTGAGGTGAACCTCGGGTGAGGCCCTGATGCGATCCGCGCCCCCGACGTGTGACGATCGAAGCGTGCCGATCGGGAGTGCCTGATCGAAGGCTCGGCGGAATCTCGGAAGGGACGGCGGTGACCGAACAGACGGCCGGGACGCCCGGCGCGGCGCCCGGGCAGCCGGACGCGCCGCCGTCCGCGCCTCCCGGGCGCCTGGACGGAGACGCGGGCGCGACACGTGCGGCGCCGCGGCTGGGGCGCACCGCCGAGGGCAGGCTCATCGCCGGCGTGTGCCGCGGCCTGGCCGGGCACCTCGGCGTGGACGTCCTCGTCGTCCGCGTGGCGTTCGTGCTGCTGACGATGGCGAGCGGGCTGGGGATCGCCGCGTACGCCGCGTTCTGGATCCTGGTGCCCGCACCCGGCAAGGACGAGCGGGCGGCCGGCCGCAGGCGCGGCCGGGACTGGGGCCAGCTGCTCGCCTACGTGGCGGTCACATCGGGTCTCGCGGCGCTGCCGTGGGGTGCGGCGGGGGTCGTCCAGTGGGCGCTGTGGCCGTTCGCCATAGGCGGCATCGGCGCCGCGATCCTGTGGCAGCAGGCCGACCGCGACCAGCGGCAGCGCTGGACGCTGCCGCTGCGGGAGCGGTGGCTGCGCAGCCTGCTCGGCCTGCTGCTGGTCGTCGGCGGCGTCGGCGGCGTCCTGGTGCAGAACGTCGAGGCCGCGCAGGCCGGGTCCGTCATCATCGCGATGCTGATCATCCTCAGCGGCGTCGCGGTGATCGTGACGCCGTGGGTGGTGCGGCTCTGGCAGGACCTGGACGCCGAGCGGCACGAGCGGATCCGGTCCCAGGAGCGCGCCGAGCTGGCCGCGCACATCCACGACTCGGTGCTGCACACGCTGACCCTCATCCAGCGGAACGCGGCCGACCCCCGCGAGGTGCAGCGGCTCGCGCGGTCCCAGGAGCGGACGCTGCGGACGTGGCTCTACCAGCCGCGCGCCGACCCCGACCAGACGTTCGCCGCCGCGATCCGCGAGACGGCGGGCGAGGTCGAGGACGACCACGGCGTGCCGATCGAGATCGTCTGCGTGGGGGACACGCCCCTGGACGAGGGGCTCCGCGCGGCGCTGCAGGCCGCGCGGGAGGCCATGGTGAACGCCGCCAAGTACGCGGGGGCCCCGGTCGTGTCGGTGTACGCCGAGGTGGAGGGCGACGAGGTGGCCATCTTCGTCCGCGACCGCGGCAAGGGATTCGACTTCGACCAGGTCCCGGAGGACAGGATGGGCGTCCGGGAGTCCATCATCGGACGTATGGAGCGCAACGGCGGCAAGGCCACCGTCCGGACGGAGCCGGGTGAGGGTACCGAGGTGCGATTGGAGATCAAGAAATCATGAGCGAAGCGAACCGGGGGGTGTGGGGGGTCGTCCCCCCACGGAGGAGCGGACGTGAGTGAGCCGCTGAAGAGGGTCGTGCTGGTCGACGACCACCAGATGTTCCGGACCGGGGCCAAGGCCGAGCTCGGCGGCGGGGTCGAGATCGTCGGGGAGGCCGGCGACGTCGACGAGGCGGTCTCGGTGATCCGCGCGACGCGGCCGGACGTGGTGCTGCTGGACGTGCACCTCCCCGGCGGCGGGGGCATCGAGGTGCTGCGGCGGCTGCACGGCGCCGTCCCGTCGAAGTTCCTCGCGCTGTCGGTGTCGGACGCGGCGGAGGACGTGATCGGCGTCGTCCGGGGCGGGGCGCGCGGCTACGTCACCAAGACGATCTCGGGCCCGGAGCTGACCGACGCGATCGGCCGGGTGGCCGAGGGCGACGCGGTGTTCTCGCCGCGCCTCGCCGGTTTCGTCCTGGACGCGTTCGCCGCCACCGACGCGCCCAGCGTCGACCCCGAGCTGGACCAGATCACCCAGCGGGAGCGGGACGTGCTGCGCCTCATCGCCCGCGGCTACGCCTACAAGGAGATCGCCAAGGAGCTGTTCATCTCCGTCAAGACGGTCGAGACGCACGTGAGCAGCGTCCTGCGGAAGCTGCAACTCTCCAACCGGCACGAACTCTCCCGCTGGGCCGCCGCCCGCCGCCTCGTGTGACGCCCGGCCCCGTCCGGGCGCTGTCTCTGTATGACTCATCCTCCCCCCGCGCCCGGACAGCCGGGCGCCTACCCGCCGGTCTCCCATCCGCTCCCGCCCCCGTCTCCGCCCGCAGGAGGCGGCCCCGGCCACGCCTGGCCGCCGATGCCCGGCCATGCGGGTCACGGTCCGCGGCCGCCGGTAGGTCCCGGTTACGGTCCCCCGCCCCAGGGCCAGTTCAGCAACACGCTGGCGAAGGTCGCCTTCATGTTCGGGTGCTTCGGCGGTCTCCTCGGCGTGATCCTCGGAATCGTCGCCCTCCGCCAGATCGCGCGAACCGGCGAGAAGGGCCGCGGCTTCGCGGTCGGCGGCATCGTCATGTCATGCCTGTGGCTGGTGTTCATCGCGGCCGGTCTCGCGCTGGAAGGCACCTCCGTCCTCTCACCGGACAGCGCCAGTGGCTCGAACGGCACGTCCCGGACCGAGGCGGAGGGGGTGGACGTCAAGAAGATCAAAGTCGGCGACTGCATCAACGACGACAAGGGCGTCCCCAACGCCGCGGACGGGGAGCAGGCCATGGTCAAGCGCGTCGAGATCGTCCCGTGTGACGGACCGCATGACGGTGAGGCGCTGGCCGCCTTCCAGGTACCCGGCTCCGTCAAGCCGGACGAGCGGCAGTTGTTCGCGCTCGTCTCGGACGGCTGCAAGGAGCGGATGCTGAGCAGGCTTCGCCGCGACCCGGCGGCCGGTTCGCTCGACATGCTCTCCTACTACCCCTCGGCCGACTCATGGCGGCGGGGCGACCGCGACGTGGTCTGCCTCGCCGTCGCCGCCGGCGAGGGCACCAAGTTGACCCGGCCGATCCGCCCCTGACGGTCCGGCCCGGCGGACGGTCGGCCCACCGTCCGCCAGCCCCCACCTCGTGTGAGGTGGCCCGGCGGGTGCCGGGGTGTTAGATCGCGCCGGGGAGGCGGGCCGGGCAGCCGGGTTCGCAGTGTTCGGAGTGCCACGCCACTCGCTGCGCGTACGTGTTGAACCTGCGGCGCAGCATCGACCGCAGCAGCGGCCCGGTGCCCGGAAGGGCGTCGAATGTGCCGTGCCATCGGATCAGGGTGCCCGTGTAGTGCGGTTCGAGCGTGATGTCCACGCGGAGGCGGCGCGGCGGTGGTCCCGACAGCGCGATGTAGCCGTAGTGCTTGGGCGGGTCCCAGGCGACCACTTCCTCGCGCCAGGGCGGGACGCGCCGGACGGCGCCGATCCCGTTCGGATGGTCGTCGCCCGCCGACTCCCGCTTTCCGCGGGTCCAGAACCCGCCCCACTCGGCCCAGGCCCCGGCCACGGCCAGATGCTTGAAGATCACCTCGGCCGCGGCCCTGGACGTGGCGGTCGCTTCGATCTCTTGCGGCATGACACCCCCCGAGTCCGTCGCATGGGGCCTCATGCCCGATCTCACGCCGATTACGGCTTGTGAGGGATTGATTTTAGAACGTGACGATACCGGGCCCGGTTCAGGCGGTGTCGATGACCTGGAACGACTCGGCGAGCCGCCCCTCGGGCAGGCCGGCCGCCGCGGCGTTGGCCGACAGCCAGCCGCGCAGCATCTCCGGCAGCCCGTCGCCCATGTGCGCGGTCTGGCTGGCGTGCGCCCGCAGCGCGTTCAGCTTCCGGTCGAACCGGTCGGTGATGTCGACGTAGTGGTTCGCGACCGGGCCGCCGGTGAGCCACACCTCGCGCGCCGTCCAGGCGTCGAGCCCCTCGCCGGCCAGCAGCTCCGGGAACGCGTACGGGTTGCGCGCGTCCGGGTAGACGGCGTCGAGCGCGGCCGCGCCGACCGCGCGGTGGTCGGGGTGGCTCGGGTAGATCCGCTCGTAGTTGCGCTCGGGGCTCGGCATCAGCACCCGGTCGGGCCGCACCTGCCTGATCACCCGGGCGATGTCGCGGCGCAGGTCCAGCGTCGCCTCGACCCGGCCGTCCGGGTAGCCGAGCCACCGGACGTCGCTCACGCCGACGCACTTGGCGGCGGCGATCTGCTCCTCGCGCCGCAGCGCGGCCATCTCCGCGCGCGTGATGCCGTCGTCGAACCCGCCGGCGTCGCCGTCGGTGACCATGAGGTAGACGACCTCGGTCCCGCGGTCCGTCCAGCCCGCCACCGTCCCCGCCGCGCCGAAGTCGACGTCGTCGGGATGCGCCATCACGACCAGGATCCGCTGCACCGATTCGTCGTCCAAGGTGTTGATCACAGTTTCAACAATAAAGTCTGCGGGCGGGGCATCGGCACTCCGGAGCCCCGGAACCGGCCCGGGGCCACCGGTCACAGCGACGTGAGGGCCGCCAGGAGCCGTTCGTGGAACGCCGGGACGTCGCTGCCTACGGCGACGCGGACCGGGCGGCGGGTGTCCTCGGCGGGCAGCGACCGGGCGTCCCACACCGTCGTCCCGCGCGTCAGCTCGCCCCGCAGCTCCACCCGCACCGCCCGCTGGGCGTACTCGCCGAGCTCCGGTTCCAGCATGAGCATCGCCGCGAGCGCGTCGTGGACGACCGCGCCCCGCTGCCGCAGCACCGGCGTGTACGCGTCGACGTAGAACGACAGGACACGGACCGCGAAGCGGGCCGCCGCCGTGTCGTGCGCCGCGAGCCGGTCGAGCCAGTCGCCGTGGACGGCGGTCGGGTGGGTGGCGTCCAGCGGGACCAGCATGACCGGCCAGTCCGCCGCGAACACCAGGTCGGCGGCCTCGGGGTCGTGCCAGATGTTCGCCTCGGCGTGCGTGGTGATGTTGCCCGGGTGGTCGAACGCGCCGCCCATCACGACGACCTCCCGGACCAGCGAGGGCAGCTCCGGGTCGAGCAGCAGCGCCGCGCCGAGGTTGGTCAGCGGGCCCGTCGCGAGCACGGTCAGCTCGCCCGGCCTCGCGCGGGCCAGCCGGACGAGCAGCGCGGCGGCGGGCTCGGCGACCGGCCGTCCCGCCGGCTCGGGCAGGCGCGTGTCGCCCAGGCCGTCCGTGCCGTGCCAGTCCAGCGCGTAGTGGACGTCCTGCGCCATCGGCCGGGCGGCGCCGACCGCGACCGGCACGCCTTCCTCGCCCGCCTTGATCCCCGCCAGCTCCAGCACGCGCAGCGTGTTCAGCGCCCCGGTCAGCGGATCGGTGTTGCCGTGGACGGTGCCGACCCCGGCCAGGTCCACCGCACCGGCCCGGATGCGGGACGCCAGATAGAGCAGGGTCATCGCGTCGTCGATGCCGGTGTCGCAGTCGTAGAAGATCGTTCGCGTTCGGGTCACGGGTCGCAACCTAGCGCCGCGGCGGCGCGGAGGCACCCCGGTATCGGGCCCGCCGCGGCGACCGGCGATTGGGCCTGGGACGCGGGCCCGCACCGGGGTAGAGCTGAGACATGCGCAAACTCATCAACGCCCCGGCGGACGTGGTCTCCGACGCGCTGCGCGGCATGGCCGCCGCGCACCCCTCGCTGCGGGTCGACCCGGAGAACGGGACGGTCGTGCGGGCGGACGCTCCCCGCGCCGGGAAGGTCGCCCTGGTGTCGGGCGGCGGTTCCGGCCACGAGCCGCTGCACGCCGGGTTCGTCGGCCACGGGATGCTCGACGCGGCCTGCTGCGGCGAGGTCTTCACCTCCCCGGTGCCCGACCAGATCATCGCCGCGACGATGGCGGTGAACGGCGGCGCCGGCGTCGTCCATCTGGTGAAGAACTACACCGGTGACGTGATGAACTTCCAGCTGGCCGCCGAGCTGGCCGAGGACGAGGACATCGAGGTCACCTCCGTCGTCCTCGACGACGACGTCGCCGTCGAGGACAGCACGTTCACGGCCGGGCGGCGCGGCACCGGCGCCACGCTGTTCGCCGAGAAGATCGCGGGGGCGCTGGCGGAACAGGGAGCAGGTACCGGCGCGGTCGCTTCGGTGGCGCGCGAGGTCAACGAGCGCAGCCGGTCGTTCGGGGTCGCGCTGTCGTCGTGCACGGTTCCCGCAGCCGGGACGCCGACGTTCGAGCTGGGCGAGGACGAGATGGAGCTCGGCATCGGCATCCACGGCGAGCCCGGCCGCGAGCGCGTCAAGGCCGGCACCGCGGCGGAGATCGTGGACGCGTCGCTGAGCGCCATCGACGCCGACATGCCGCTGGCCGGGTCGGAGGTGCTGGTGCTGGTGAACGGCATGGGCGGCACCCCGCTGATCGAGCAGTACGTCGCGTACGCGGAGGTCGCGCGATGGCTGGACGGGCACGGCGCGACCGTCGCCCGCCCCCTCGTCGGCCCGTACGTCACGAGCCTGGAGATGGCCGGCTGCATGATCAGCGTCTGCCGGATGACGCCGGAGCTGATCCGGCTGTGGGACGCCCCCGTAGAGACGCCGGGGCTGCGGTGGGGCCGGTGAACGCGGAAGACTTCGTGGCCTGGGTCAGGCGCGCCGCCGAGCTGGTCGCCGCCGACGCCGACCGGCTCACCCGGCTGGACGCGGCCATCGGCGACGGCGACCACGGCCACAACATGGACCGCGGCTTCCGCGCCGCCACCGACGCCATCTCCGGCGGGACGCTCCCCGAGGACGCCCCGCCGGGGAAGGTGCTGATGACCGCCGGGCGCGCGATCGTGTCCAAGACCGGCGGCGCGTCCGGCCCCCTCTACGGGACGGCGCTGCGCCGCGCGGGCAAGGCGCTCGGCGACACCGCCGACGTGGACGCCGCCGCGCTCGGGGCCGCCCTCCGCGCCGCGCTGGACGGCGTCCGGGAACTCGGGAAGGCGACCGAGGGCGACAAGACGATGGTCGACGCGCTCGCCCCCGCCGTCGCGGCCTACGAGGCGGCCCTCGCGGACGGCTCCGACCTCGCCGGCTGCGTACGGGCCGCGGCCGGCGCGGCGGGCGAGGGCGCGGAGGCGACCGTCCCGATGCAGGCGCGCAAGGGACGGGCCAGCTACCTGGGGCCGCGCAGCACCGGTCACCTGGACCCGGGGGCGGCGTCCACCGCGCTCGTGCTGGGAGCCTTGGCGGACGTCGTGGCACAGGGAGGGTGAGGCGCATGGTCGGGATCGTGGTGATATCGCACAGCCGGGCGCTCGCGGAGGGCGTCGTCGAGGTCGCGCGGGCGATGGGGGTCGGCAAGGCCGTCGTGGAACCCGCCGGAGGGGACCTCGAAGGCGGGCTCGGGACGAGCGTCGACCTGGTCGAGGGCGCGGTCGCGACGGCGGACGACGGCGACGGCGTGCTGCTGCTCGCCGACCTGGGCAGCTCCGTCCTCACCGCCAAGATGGTCATCGAGGACGCCGGAGGGGAGTCGCTGCTGCTCGCGGACGCGCCGCTGGTGGAGGGCGCGGTCGCCGCGGCGTCCATGGCCGCGACGGGCGCCGACCTCGCCGCGGTGCACGCCGCGGCCGAGTCGGCCTACGACCACCGCAAGACCCGGTAGCCCGCCCCGCTCAGGGCTCAGGTGGCGTCGGGGCCCGCGAGGAGCGTGCGGAGGGCCGGCGACCCGTCATCGGTCGTCGGATCCCCGCGCACCTCGTAGACGCGCGTCTCCTCGCGAACCCCGGAATCCTCGGACACGGTGATCCGGTAGGCGGGGAGGTCGGCGCCGACCTCCCCCTGGTCACCGCGCGCCTGCGCCGCGTCGAGCGCCTGCACGGCGTCCCGGATGCGGCCCGCCGTCCCGGACGGGAGCGCGGCGGTGTCGTAGAGCGCGACGACGGCCTCCCGGCCGGTGAACCCGCCGGTGCTCTCGACCTTCACCCGCATGGCGTCCGCCTTCCCGCCGCGCGCCCATGCCCGGGACTACTTGCCGAAGGCGCGGCGCAGGGCTTCGATGTCCTCCCGGAGGATGTCATCGTCCTCCAGCGCGCCCCGCTCGGCCAGCCTTTCGGGGGCGACGAACTCGTACTCGGGCATCTGCATCGTGCCGCAGCAGCGCGACCTGTCCTGCTCGGCCCGCAGGCTCGCCGACCGCTCGTCGAACGGCTCGACCTCGGTGGCGTCCTGGCCGTTCCCGGTGTAACCGGCGTCCGCCATCCGCATCTGCCCGCTCATCAGGTCGTCCAGCGGCGTCACGGCGGTCGTGATCTCGCGGACCGCGAACCGGTTCCGGATGAACGTGCGATAGATCGCGGGGTTTCCGCGGTCCGCGGAGATCCGCAGCATCTCGTTCGCGACGTCCGCGTACCGCGCACCCCTGGCCGGGGACGCGACGATCGCCTCGAACACCAGCCCGCACAGCGCGGACGCGACCTCGATCAGCACGAGCGCCGGATCCTTGGTGCGCCGCTGCCGGTTCATCTCGAACGCGTAGACGTCCGCCAGCACGTCGTAGACCGCGCCGGTGAACACCTGCGAGATCGCGTGGACCTCGTTGCCGACCTCGCTCAGCTTCAGGTCGTTGTCGGCGTTGCGCAGCCCTGCGGGCATCCCGAGCGCCTTGCCGAACTCCTCGGCGAGGTCCGCCAGGAACGACTTGTCGTGCAGGTTCCCCTTGGTGAGCGCCACGAGCGCGTCCGCCTGGTCGGGCTGGGCGAGGGCCAGGAAGATCGCCGTCAGGTCGCCGAACGACTCGTGCAGGCCGCCGGTCTGCGGCGGGTTGCCCGCCGACAGCCAGCCGGGCTTAAGCCCGTCCAGCAGCGCGTGCCCGGTCTCGTGCGCGACGATGTCGAACGAACGGCACGTGTGGACGACGGTCTCCGCCGGCGCCCCCTGCGGGGTGAAGAACAGGAACTTCAGGGCCTGGGCCGTCCGGCTGTAGAACGCGTTCGCGCCCGTGGCGGCGTGCGGGAACACCGTGATGGGCTCGGTGTTGCCGTCGGTGTTCCACGCGAACGGGATCGGCTCGCCGCCGTTGTGCCGCTCGAACATCGCCATCGCCTGCCGGACGACGGCGAACGTGTGCGCGCAGTCGAACTCCGGGGTGCCGGCCTCGAACACGAAGTCGCCGCTGACGTTGCGCGCGACCGGCGTGACGCCCGGAAGCTCGATCCGCACCCGCGCGTCCGCCGGGCCGTTCAGCACGACGAACGGGAGGAAGGCGAGCCGGACGCCCAGCTCGGTGACCGACGGGTCCTGCTTGTACACGAGGACGCGGTGCCCCGTCCGCGGCGGCGACGGAATCGGCACCGGGCGGGCCGCGGACTGCGCGGGCGGCGCCGCGGCCTGCGGCTCCGGTCCCGGCCTCGGCGCGGGGACCTGCACCCGGGTCTCCCGCTGCGATCGGATCTCTTGCCGGTGGATCGTCATCGACGCCACCTCCCCTGACGGGCGCGGGTCCGGATGACCCCTGCGCTCCTGCTGACCGGGCACGCGGGGAGAGCCCGTCCTTCCAGTGGAAACGCTCCGCCGGTCAGGAGATCCAGTCAAGCGGGATGGTCCGATGGGGATGGCGTCTGGCCACATGCTGCCGTCCGCCGCCCGCCCGGAACGCGCCGCGGCCCGCCGGGCCGGGCGGGACGCGCCGAAAACGTCGCCGCGGCGCCGTAGACTCGCACGTGATGTCGAAGACCGAAGCACACCCCCTGCTCGACGGCCTCAATGAGCAGCAGCGCGCCGCCGTCGTGCACTCCGGCGGCCCGCTGCTGATCGTCGCGGGCGCCGGATCGGGCAAGACCCGGGTCCTCACCCACCGCGTCGCCCACCTGCTGGGCGAGCGGGATGTGCACCCCGGCCAGATCCTGGCGATCACGTTCACCAACAAGGCCGCGGCCGAGATGAAGGAGCGCGTCGACGCGCTCGTCGGGCCCCGCTCGCGCGCCATGTGGGTGATGACGTTCCACTCCGCGTGCGTCCGGATCCTGCGCCGCGAGGCCAAGCGGCTCGGCTTCCCCACGAGCTTCTCGATCTACGACCAGGCCGACGCGAACCGGCTCATGGCGCTCGTGTGCCGCGAGCTCGACCTCGATCCCAAGCGCTACCCGCCGAAGTCGTTCAGCGCCCAGGTGTCCAACCTGAAGAACGAGCTGATCGACTACGAGACGTTCAAGGACCGGGCGTCCACCCACATGGAGCAGACGCTCGCCGAGGCGTACGAGATGTACCAGGCGCGGCTCCAGCAGGCCGGCGCCATGGACTTCGACGACCTGATCATGATGACGGTCAACCTGCTGCAGGTGTTCCCGGAGGCCGCCGAGCACTACCGGCGCCGGTTCCGGCACGTCCTCGTGGACGAGTACCAGGACACCAACCACGCGCAGTACGAGCTGGTCAGGGAGCTGACGGCGCCCATCGCGGTTCCCGGGGGGTCTGGGGGGTCGTCCCCCCAGGAGGAGCACGTCGAAGGGGTCGGCGCGGCCGAGCTGTGCGTCGTCGGGGACGCCGACCAGTCGATCTACGCGTTCCGCGGCGCGACGATCCGCAACATCCTGGAGTTCGAGCGCGACTACCCGGACGCCACCACGATCCTGCTGGAGCAGAACTACCGCTCCACGCAGACGATCCTGTCGGCGGCCAACGCGGTCATCGAGCGCAACGCCGACCGCAAGCCGAAGAAGCTCTGGTCCGACCAGGGCGAGGGCCACAAGATCACCGGCTATGTGGCCGACAACGAGCACGACGAGGCCGCGTTCGTCGCCCGCGAGGTCGACCGGCTCACCGACGAGGACGAGGCCCGCCCCGGCGACGTCGCCGTCTTCTACCGCACCAACGCACAGTCCCGCGTCTTCGAAGAGGTGTTCATCCGCGTCGGCCTGCCCTACAAGGTCGTCGGCGGCGTCCGCTTCTACGAGCGCAAGGAGATCCGCGACCTGCTCGCGTACCTGCGCTGCCTCGCCAACCCCGAGGACACCGTCTCCCTGCGCCGCATCCTGAACGTCCCGAAGCGCGGCATCGGCGACCGCGCCGAGGCGTGCGTCGAGGCGTACGCGTCCCGCGAGCGCATCTCGTTCTGGCAGGCGCTCCGGGTGCCCGAGGACGTCCCCGGCATGGCGACCCGCTCGACCAAGGCCGTCCGCGACTTCGTCGCCCTGCTGGACGAGCTGGGCGCCGCCGCCGAGACGCTCACCCCCGCCGACCTGGTCGGCGAGGTGCTGAAGGCCAGCGGCTACCTCGCCGAGCTCCAGGCGTCCAAGGACCCCCAGGACGAGACCCGCGTCGAGAACCTGTACGAGCTGGAGGCCGTCGCCCGCGAGTTCGAGGAGCGGCTCGACGGCGAGCCCGCCGAGGGCCGCCTGCCCGAGTTCCTCGAACAGGTGGCGCTGGTCGCCGACGCCGACTCCATCCCCGGCGGCGCCAAGGGCGCCCCCGTCCCGCCGGGCGAGCAGCCCGAGGAGACCGACGACGGGGTCGTCACGCTCATGACGCTGCACACCGCGAAGGGGCTCGAATTCCCCGTCGTGTTCCTCACCGGAATGGAGGACGGCGTCTTCCCGCACCTGCGCGCCATGAGCAACCCGAAGGAGCTCGAAGAGGAGCGGCGGCTCGCCTACGTCGGCATCACCCGCGCCCGGCAGCGCCTCTACCTCTCGCGCGCCACGATGCGCAGCTCGTGGGGCGCCCCGCAGGTCAATCCGCCGTCCCGCTTCCTCGGCGAGGTGCCGAAGCCGCTCATCGAGTGGGAGCGCGAGGCGTCCGCGGCGACCGGGTCGGCGATGTCGCAGATGGCGGCGCGGCCGGGCGTCCGCTCGGCGGGCAACCGTCCCGTCCCGGCGCTGTCCCCGGGCGACAAGGTCACCCACGACGCGTTCGGCCTCGGCACGGTCGTCTCCGTCTACGACAAGGGCGAGAAGGCCAGCGTCGACTTCGGCGGCGAGTACGGCGTGCGGACGCTGGTCCTCCGCTACGCCAGCATCGAGAAGCTCTGACCGGAACGGCGCGGCGGGCCGGTGGATCCGGCCCGCCGCGATGTCCCGGCGGTGACGGCCGGAGGGCCGCCTAGAGCAGGACGCGGGCCAGGGCCAGCCACTGCTCGGGGGTGACCTCGCCGACCAGCGCCGTCCGTTCGAGGGCGGCTTCGCGGAACGCGGCGTCCAGGCGGCGCCGTGCCGCGTACGGGCGCAGGGACGCGTGCAGGCTGCCGCCCTTCCCGCCGAAGCCCGCGTCGACCATGGCCGCGTAGTCGTCCAGGAGGTCTGCGGGCAGCAGCGGAGCGGGGCGGCGGGTCAGCCGCAGCACTCCGCCGTCCACGCGCGGGACGGGCCGGAACTCCGTCCGCGGCACCCGGCCGAGCAGCCGCCACTCGACCGCCGGCCACGTGCTGATCGTGCGCCGCGTCCAGCGGCCGTAGTCACCGGTCCGCTTGCGGGCGTACTCCCATTGGGTGATCAGTGTGGCGGTGGTCAGCGACGGTGCGGCCAGGCACCAGCCGACGATGTCGGAGGTGCGGGCGAACGGCACGTTCCCCACCACCGCGAACGGCGCGGCGGGCGGCCGGGCGGCGAGGAAGTCCCCGGCGACGACGCGCACGTTGCCGGCCTCGCGGAAGCGGGCGCGGAGCGCGGCGGCATGGCGGGGGTCGAGTTCGTAGGCGACGAGTTCGCGGCAGCGCGGAGCCAGCGCCGCGGTGACGGCGCCGCGGCCGGCGCCGACCTCCCAGACGAGGCGGCCGCCGGCGTGCGCGGCGAAACGGCGGGCCGCGCGGGCGGACAGGAGGTTCTGTGACAGTTCGCGCCGGGCGCGGTCGATCGGAGTGCGGGCCACGGGCCTGCGTCCCTTCCCTGGGACGGGCAGGCGGCGGCGCGCGTCACACGCTGAGCAGGGCCGTCGCCTGCCCGAACGGAACGTTCGGACTCGGCTCGGGCCCCGGCCGGGACGCGAAAAGAGAAGGAGAAAAGAGAGCGCGCGTCGGTACGCGGATCAGCGGCGGCCGGCCGGGGCACCGTGGCCACGCCGCAGGCGCACCGCGAACGGCGCGGGGTACGGGTGGCCGGTACGGCCGGTGCGGGTCACCGCCGCGCAGCAGGAGGCCGCAGCTCCGCACATGGGGCGCCTCCAGACGACGGGACCGATCGACAGACGCAGCCTAAGCAGGGCTCCAACGCCGCGGCAAAGGGTTTTCCGCCCGGGGGCGCGGGTCAGTCGGCGGGTGGGACGGGGAGCGGGTCCTCCAGCGCGGAGAGGCTCAGCAGGACGAGCGCCGCCGTCCAGCCCAGCGGAGCGGGCCCGGCGGGGCGGCCGGCCGGGCCGACCTTCTCCGGCAGGACGCCCAGCGAGGTCCGGTGCGCCGACAGCCAGCTGAGCCGGCTGAGCGCGTCGCCGGTCCGGCCCGACGCGGCGGCCGTGAGGCCGAACATGGCGACCTCCGGCGTCCAGGCGACGTCGGGGGAGCCCGACCAGCGCTCGCCCGGCAGCACCCCGCCGTTCGGCAGCGCCTGCTTGCGGGCCGCGTCGATGACCGCACTGGTCACGGCGGGGTCGGCGGCCGCGAACGGCGGCGCGATGAACGTCACCGAGGTGTCCATCAGCCCGCCGGGGACGGGGGAGCGCGGGTAGCCGTACGGGGCGAACTGCCGGTCTACCGCGGCGGAGAGGCGCCGCGCCGCGCGCCGCCACTCGGCGGCCTTCCCGCCCTCGCCGCGGCGCTCTGCGAGGTCCGCGGCGGACCGCAGGCCCGCCAGCACCGGCCCGACGACGCCGAGCGTGGGCCGCCGCGGGTCCTGCTCGTGCCGGGGGTCGCGCTCCCAGTAGTCGGACGAGGCGGGCGGCAGCCCTTCGGCGTCCAGGGAGAGCGCCAGGTGGTCGGCGGCGCGCCGGACCATCGGCCACAGGTCGGGGACCTCGCCGTCCGCCGGCGGGTGGTGCTGCTGGTGGAACCACGTCGCCCACAGGACCCAGCCGAGCGAGTCGAGCTGCGCCGCCCGGCCGTCGGTCACGGCCGTCCCGTTGGCGTGGTAGCGCGCGGCCCACATGCCGTCGTCGTTCTGCACGCGGGAGAGGAAGCCGAGGACGCGGCGGGCCTCGGCCGGGTGCCCGGTCACGGTGAAGGCGGCGACGGCGAACGCGGAGTCGCGGGGCCAGGCGTACCGCCACTTGGAGTACCACGACGCGAGCGACGCGCCGTTCGGGCGGGTGAGGAGCCGCAGGTCGAGCAGCGCGCGGGCCGACATGTCGCGGTATCCGGGGTCGGTCCCGGTGACCGGGTCGAGCCCGCCGGTCGGGATGGTGCCCTGCGACAGCCATGCGCTGTCGGAGTGGATCGCGTGCCGGACCCTCGGGTCGTCCGCCTCGACGGTCACGGGCCGCTCGCCGCCGGACGGGATGAGCCGGATCCGCCCGTCCGGGAGCCGGACGGCGGAGCTGTCGGGGAGGTAGGACGCCCCGTCCGCCTGCTCGGGCGGCAGCGGGACGCCGGTGAACGGCCAGCCGCCCCCGCCGATCAGCCCGGGGCTCGCCCAGCCGGGCTCGGTGCGCTCCGGCGCGGTGGCGCCGCCGGTGGCGATGAGGGCCGCGACGAGGAGGAGCGCGCCGGTGCGCCGGAAAGTGCGCGTCCCCTTGTGGCGTCCCCTGTGCCGTCCCGGCCGCCGGCCCGACGGGACCCGGCGCAGCGGCGAATCGGGGGCGGACTCGGTGGGGACGCGCGGCGGGACGGTCTTGACCGCCGTCGCCCCGGAGACGGCATCGGCGGAGACGGGCGCCGCGACGGTGGTGTCCCGTTCGTCCGCCATCGCCATATGTCCGCCCCCTGCCGCTATCGCCGCCCTCGTTGATCACCGAAGCCCGAATAAGTACATCAAACTACGTCAACCGGTTCATCCTCCTCACGTGCCACTCGTGCCCGCCCCTGAGGACGAGCACACCTTCGTTTCGGTGACACTCATGGACAAACGGACCCGGCGGCATCACCACGAAGCCGGGTTGACTAGGCTGCATCGACGGAGCGGACCGCAGAGTGCCGGCCGCACGGAGTCCCGTGTAACCCCCACTCGCGTGGTCATTCGGCTGTCGATCCGTTTAAGGACGCCTCGTGGACCTGTTCGAACATCAGGCGAAGGAACTCTTCGCCGAGTACGGGGTACCGGTGCCCACCGGCAAGGTGGCCCATACCCCTGAGGAAGCCCGGGCCATCGCGGAGGAGCTGTTCGCCGCGGGTAGCTCGAAGGTCGTGGTCAAGGCCCAGGTGAAGACCGGAGGCCGCGGCAAGGCCGGCGGCGTGAAGCTGGCCGACTCGGCGGACGAGGCGCAAGCGCTCGCCGGCCGGATCCTCGGCATGGACATCAAGGGCCACACGGTCCACAAGGTCCTGGTCGAGGAGGGGAGCGCGATCGCGCAGGAGTACTACTTCTCCTTCCTGCTCGACCGCGCCAACCGCACCTTCCTCACCATCTGCTCCGTCGAGGGCGGCGTGGAGATCGAGGAGGTGCCGCACGACCGGCTGGCGATGGTGCAGATCTCGCCGCTGGACGGCGTGGACCGCGCGAAGGCCCGCGAGATCGCCGAGCAGGGCAGGCTGCCCGAGGAGGCCCTCGACGGCGCCGCCGAGATCATCGAGCGGCTCTGGGCCGTGTTCACCGACGAGGACGCCTCCCTCGTCGAGGTGAACCCGATGATCCTCACCTCCGCCGGCGAGGTGAAGGCCCTCGACGGCAAGGTCACGCTGGACGACAACGCGGCCTTCCGCCAGGAGCACGACAAGTACGAGGACAAGAGCGCGGCCGACCCGCTGGAGGCGGCGGCCAAGGCCAAGGACCTCAACTACGTCAAGCTCGACGGCAGCGTCGGCATCATCGGCAACGGCGCCGGGCTGGTCATGTCCACCCTCGACGTCGTCGCCTACGCCGGTGAGGAGTTCGGCGGCCAGAAGCCCGCGAACTTCCTCGACATCGGCGGCGGCGCGTCCGCCGAGGTGATGGCGAACGGGCTGGAGATCGTCATGTCGGACGGCGACGTGAAGTCGGTGTTCGTGAACGTCTTCGGCGGCATCACGGCGTGCGACGCCGTCGCCAACGGCATCGTGTCGGCCTACCAGCTGCTCGCCGAGCGCGGCGAGGCCGTCAACCGCCCCCTCGTCGTCCGGCTGGACGGCAACAACGCCGACCTCGGGCGCAAGATCCTGAGCGACGCGGCGCTGGACGGCGTACAGCAGGTCGACACCATGGACGACGCGGCCAGGCGTGCCGCGGAACTCGCGGCAGGTGCATGAGCGATGGCCATCTGGCTCACCGAGAACAGCAAGATCATCATCCAGGGCATCACGGGCTCCGAGGGCACCAAGCACGGCCGCCGGATGCTCGCCTCCGGCGCGCAGGTCGTCGGCGGCGTGAACGCCCGCAAGGCCGGGCAGACCGTCGACTTCGACGGCACCACGCTCCCGGTCCTCGGCACCGTCAAGGAGGCGATGGAGCAGACCGGCGCGGACGTGTCGGTCGTCTTCGTCCCGCCGAAGTTCACCAAGGACGCCGTCGTCGAGGCGATCGACGCCGAGATCCCCCTCTGCGTCGTCATCACCGAGGGCATCCCCGTCCACGACACCGCCTACTTCTGGGCCTACGCCGAGAAGAAGGGCGGCAAGACGCGGATCATCGGGCCGAACTGCCCCGGGATCGCCTCGCCCGGCAAGTCGAACGCCGGCATCATCCCGGCCGACATCACCACCCCCGGCCGCATCGGGCTGGTGTCCAAGTCGGGCACGCTGACCTACCAGATGATGTACGAGCTGCGCGACGTCGGCTTCTCCACCTGCGTCGGCATCGGCGGCGACCCCGTCATCGGGACGACCCACATCGACGCCCTCCAGGCGTTCCAGGACGACCCCGACACCGACGCGATCGTCATGATCGGCGAGATCGGCGGGGACGCCGAGGAGCGCGCCGCCGCCTACATCGAGCAGCACGTGACCAAGCCGGTCGTCGGCTACGTCGCCGGGTTCACCGCCCCCGAGGGCAAGACGATGGGCCACGCCGGCGCCATCGTGTCCGGTTCGTCCGGCACCGCGGAGGCGAAGAAGGAGGCGCTGGAGAAGGTGGGCGTCCGGGTGGGCAAGACCCCGAGCGAGACCGCCGTCCTAATGCGAGAGATCATGCGGAACCTCTAACGCAACCGAAAGACGCGACGCCCGCCCCGCCCGGGGCGGGCGTCGCGTCTTTCCCCCACCGATCCGTTGACTTGCGGCGTGTTGTTGTTATGGAGCGCTCCATAACAACAACACGCCGCAAGTCAACGAGGACGGGGGGTGGGCGGCGGGGGATGACGAAGGCGACACGCCGGGCCCGGCGGGGCTCCTGGGCGGTGCCGTGGTGTCAGCATGTAGCGGGTGAGCGAACCTAGCCCTGGACGGCGTGCCACCCCCGAGGCGGCGGGACGGGCGCCGCGGCGTCCGGAACGGGTGCCCGCGCCGCGCCGGCCGGACGGCCCGCCGCCCCCGGCCGCGCGGCCGCTGTACGTGACGGGGCTCGTCGCGGCGCTGTGGTGCATCGGGATCGGGCTCGCCGTGCTGACCACCGTCACGCTGGTCGGCTGGATCGCCGCGCCCAAGACCGCCCTCGGCGACGGCCTCGCCGGGGTCTTCCGGTCGGCCGTCAACTTCTGGCTCGTGTCCCACCACGCGGGCTTCTCCTACGACCAGGGGCGGGTGGGGCTGCTCCCGCTCGGCGTCGTCGTCCTGCCCGGGGCGCTGCTGTACCGCGGCGGCGGGTGGATGATCCGGGAGGCCGGGCTGCCGCACCGGCCCCGGAAGGCGGTCGTGCAGGTCGCGCTCGCGCTGGCCGGCCCCTACGCGGGGCTGGCGGGGCTGCTCGCGCTGGCCGCGACGTCCCCGCAGCTGCGGCCGTCGGCGTGGCAGGCGCTCATCGCGGGGTTCCTCGTCGCGGTCGTCGCGGGCGGGCTGGGCGCCGCGCGCGCCGTCGTCGCCGCGCAGGTCGCGGCGGAGGCGCGGGGGCAGCGGGTCCGCTCCGGGCTCGGCGCGCTGCTGCGGCTGCTGCCGGACCGGCCGCGCTCGCTGGTGATCGGCGTGGCCGGGTCGCTGTCGGTGCTGCTCGCCTCGGGTGCGCTGCTCGTGGGCGGGTCGCTCGCCGTGAACATGCCGGACGCCGGCCACCTGTACGACCTCCTCGCCCCCGGTGTCGTCGGCGGCGTCCTGCTGCTGATGGTGGAGCTGGCGTTCCTGCCGAACGCGGTGATCTGGGGCGTGGCGTACGCGGTCGGGCCGGGCTTCTCCGTCGGCGCCGGGACGAGCGTGTCGCCGACCGGGGTGTTCCTGGACGCCGTCCCGGCGTTCCCGCCGCTGGCCGCGCTGCCCGATCCCGGTCCGGCGCCCGCGGTGTCGCTGCTCGCGCTGGCGGCGCCGTTCGTCGCGGGCGCGGTGGGCGGCGTCCTCACGATCCGGTCCCTGCCCGCCCCGGTGTCGGAGGGGGCGCCGATGTGGGGGTTCGTGTGCGGGGCGCTGACCGGCGCCGTGGTGGCGCTGCTGAGCGCGCTGTCGGGCGGCCCGCTCGGCGGCGGGCGGATGGCGACGGTGGGGCCCTCGGCGTGGCAGGTCGGGCTGCTGGCGGCGCTGGAGGTCGGCATCTCCGCGGCGATCGCGGCGTGGGCGGCGAACTCGATGATCCTGCGCCGGCCCGCCCGCGCGGAGGCCAGGGCCGCGAAGCGCGCGGAACGTCCAGAGGGCCGTGCCGGGGAGCGGCCGGGGAAGCGCCCGCGCTCGCGGGAGGTCCCCGCGCCCATGCCGCTGTCGGCGCCCGTCCCGGGCGACTACGAGAGCACGCCCGCGCCCGCCCCTAGGGCGCCGTTCGCGCCGGATCCGCTGGAGTTCGAGGAGGCCGACCCCCTCCTCGCGCCCCGCCGCCGCACCCGCCGGAAGGCGGACCCGCCACCCGGCGCCGAACCGCCGGCCCGGGACGAGAAGCGGCCCGCGAAGGAGCCCGCCCCGCCGCCGGGCGACGGGACGGTCGTGGTCGAAGGCCATCTGGTGGACGACGTGCCCGCCGAACCCGTGGCTGAGCCGGAGGCCGCGGAGCGGCACGTGCCGCCGCCCCGCGAGGATCCCGGGCGGACCGAGAACCGCGGCGGCGCCATCTACGTCCTGCGCGAGGACCCGCCTCCCGGCGAGCACGGCGAGCCGCGCGAGTAGGCCCACGAGCAGGCCCGCCCGCGGCTAGAGCAGGTCGCCGTACTGCTCCATGCTGCCGGACGGCAGGCCGAGCTTGTCCTCGATCCTGGGGTAGAACTCGTCCTGGCACGCCTGCTCGTCGGTCGCGGTGTTGGAGGTGCTGAGGCAGTTCTGGTAGCCGCTCAGCTCCGACCACAGGAACACCGTCAGCGAGACCGACAGCACCGAGAACGCCAGCCCGACCGCGCCGAGCACGATGCCGGGGACGGCGCCCGGGGCGGAGCCGCTGGCGTCGCGCGCGGCCCGGCGGGCGCGGATGCCCACCACCAGCGCCGCGATGCCCAGCACCAGGCCGAGCGGATAGAAGAAGAACGAGGTCAGCAGCGCGATGCCGCCGAGCCACAGCGCGCGCCATCCGCCGCGCTGCGTCCGGGGCTGTCCCGCGGGCGGCTCACCCGCCGGCCGCCCGCCGGGGCGGTCTTCGGGCTGGACCGGAGGGCCCGGCTGCTCGCTCACGTGTCGTTCCTCCTGGAATGGTGCGGAACCGGACGCGGTCCGCGCGGTCTGCCGTCAAGCCGCGCCGAGCTGGCCCGATAGGCTTCGTCATGGCCGAACCCCCGCCTTAACGTCCACCAGGGAGTCATGGTGTCCGCCCGGCTCGTCGTCCTCGTCTCCGGCGCGGGGACCAACCTACAAGCGCTGCTCGACGCGTGCGCGGATCCAGCCTACGGGGCGAAAGTGGTGGCCGTGGGGGCGGACCGCCACGATATCGGCGGAACCGCCCGCGCCGAACGCTCGGGACTGCCCACGTTCACCGTCCGGATCCCGGACTTCCCGTCCCGTGACGACTGGGACGCCGCGCTCACCGAGGCGGTCGCCGAGCACGAACCCGACCTCGTGGTCTCGGCCGGCTTCATGAAGATCCTCGGTCCGCGCTTCCTCGCCCGGTTCGGCGGCCGGACCGTCAACACCCACCCGGCGCTGCTGCCGTCGTTCCCCGGCGCCCACGCCGTACGGGACGCCCTGGCGTACGGGGTGAAGGTGACGGGCTGTACGGTTCACTTCGTCGACGAAGGCGTGGACACCGGACCCGTCATCGCCCAGGAGACCGTCCCCGTGGGCTGGCATGACGACGAGGACTCCCTGCACGAGCGCATCAAGCGGGTGGAGCGCCGGCTCCTGGTCGACGTCGTCGGACGGCTGGCCCGCGACGGCTGGACCGCGCGCGGCAGGCGGGTCTCCATGAAGTGCAGGACCTGTTCGTCCGATCAAGAGGGGAGCTCGGCCGGTGAGTCGGGTGGCGATTAAGCGCGCGCTGATCAGCGTGTACGACAAGACCGGGCTGGAAGACCTCGCCCGGGGCCTGCACGAGGCCGGCGTGGAGCTCGTCTCCACCGGGTCGACCGCGGGACGGATCTCCGCCGCCGGGGTCCCGGTGCTGAAGGTGGAGAAGCTCACCGGGTTCCCCGAGTGCCTGGACGGCCGGGTCAAGACCCTGCACCCGAAGGTGCACGCGGGACTGCTCGCCGACCGCCGCAAAGAGGAGCACCTCCAGCAGCTCGACGACCTGGCCGTCGAGCCGTTCGACCTGGTCATCGCGAACCTGTACCCGTTCGCCGACACGGTCGACTCGGGCGCCAAGCCGGACGAGTGCGTCGAGCAGATCGACATCGGCGGCCCCACGATGGTCCGCGGCGCGGCGAAGAACCACGCGAGCGTCTCCGTCGTCGTCGACCCGTCCGCCTACGGAACGGTCCTGGACGCCGTGCGGGCCGGGGGCTTCACGCTCGCGGAGCGGCGCCGCCTCGCCGCGCTCGCGTTCGCGCACACCGCGTCCTACGACGTGGCCGTGGCGTCCTGGTTCGCGAGCAGCTACGCGCCCGACGAGACGGCCGCCGAAGCGCAGTGGCCCGACTTCCTCGGCGTGACGTGGGAGCGCGCGAACGTCCTGCGGTACGGCGAGAACCCCCACCAGCGCGCCGCGCTCTACACCGACGCGTCGGGCGGCGGCCTCGCCGGGGCGGAGCAGCTCCACGGCAAGGAGATGTCCTACAACAACTACGTGGACGCGGACGCCGCGCGCCGCGCCGCCTACGACTTCGCCGAGCCCGCCGTCGCGATCATCAAGCACGCCAACCCGTGCGGCATCGCGATCGGCGCCGACGCCGCCGAGGCGCACCGCAGGGCGCACGCCTGCGACCCGCTGTCGGCCTTCGGCGGCGTCATCGCGGTGAACCGCCCGGTGACCGCCGCGATGGCCGAGCAGGTCGCGGAGGTCTTCACCGAGGTCCTGGTCGCGCCCGGCTTCGAGGACGGCGCGCTGGAGATCCTCACCCGCAAGAAGAACATCCGCCTGCTGCGCTGCCCGGAGGGGCCCGCGAACGCGTCGGAGTACCGGCGGATCGACGGCGGCGTCCTGCTGCAGAGCGTCGACCGGGTCGACGCCTCCGGCGACGACCCGGCCACCTGGGAGCTCAAGGCCGGCGGCGCCGCGGACGAGGCCACGCTCGCCGACCTGGCGTTCGCGTGGCGGGCGGTGCGGTCGGTGAAGTCCAACGCGATCCTGCTCGCCGCGGACGGCGCCACCGTCGGCGTCGGCATGGGCCAGGTCAACCGGGTCGACTCCGCCAGGCTCGCCGTCGAGCGGGCCGGGGCGGAGCGCGCCGCGTCCGCCGTGGGCGCGTCCGACGCGTTCTTCCCGTTCCCGGACGGCCTGGAGGTGCTGACCGGAGCGGGCGTGCGGGCGGTCGTCCAGCCCGGCGGTTCGGTCAACGACGACAAGGTGATCGCCGCCGCCGAGAAGGCCGGGATCAGCCTCTACTTCACGGGCGTCCGGCACTTCTTCCACTGACGCGCGGCCGGCCCGGTGTGGCGGAGAACACCGACGCACCGGGTTTAGGCGTTCTCCACCGTCATTTCTGCGGGTAGCCTCGGGCTCGTCGCGTCCCCTGACTGTCCGTTGACCCCGGCGCGACGTTCGCATTGCTGGAGGCGCGGATGGATGTGCTGCTGTCGCTCGTGGTGGCCTCGGTCTACCAGGCGGACACGCTGCTGATGGAGTCCCGGCAGGTGATCGGCCTGCTCGCCGCCTTCCTGGCCGCGGTCCTGGCCGCGCATATCGGCTGGCACGGCACCGACCGCGTCATCGCCCGGCGCAGCCGCTCCGAGGACTGACCGTCCCGGGGGCCGGCGCACCGCCGACTACCATGGGTTTCACGCGACTGGCGCGGTCAAGGTGGATCACCACCGGGGAGCGATCGACGGTCCGGACACCGCGCGCCTGGGTGGACGGGCCTCCGGCGAGACCGCGGAGGAACGCATGACGGCACAGATTCTGGACGGCAAGGCCACGGCCGCGGAGATCCGCTCCGACCTCAAGGTACGCGTCGAGGCGCTCCGCGACCGCGGCGTGCACGTCGGCCTCGGCACCGTGCTGGTGGGCGACGACCCCGGCAGCCACTCCTACGTCAACATGAAGCACCGGGACTGCGCCGAGGTCGGGATCGAGAGCATCCGCCGCGACCTGCCCGCCACCGCCAGCCAGGACGAGGTCGAACGCGCCGTCGCCGAACTGAACGACGACCCCGCGTGCACCGGCTACATCGTCCAGCTCCCGCTGCCGAAGGGCCTGGACGAGCAGCGGGTGCTCGAACGCATCGACCCGGCCAAGGACGCCGACGGCCTGCACCCCACGAACCTCGGGCGGCTCGTCCTCATGCAGCCGGGCCCGCTGCCCTGCACGCCGAAGGGCATCGTGGAGCTGCTGCGCCGCTTCGACGTCCCGATCAAGGGTGCGGAGGTCACCGTCGTCGGCCGCGGCATCACCGTCGGGCGCGCCCTCGGCCTGCTGCTGACCCGCCGCTCCGAGAACGCCACCGTCACGCTCTGCCACACCGCGACCCGCGACCTCGCCGCGCACACCCGCGCCGCCGACATCGTCGTGGCCGCCGCGGGCGTGCCCGGCCTCATCACCGGCGACATGGTCAAGCCCGGCGCCGCCGTGCTGGACGTCGGCGTGTCCCGGGTGGACGGCAAGCTCGCCGGGGACGTCGCCGCCGACGTCCGCGACGTCGCCGGGTGGGTCGCGCCGAACCCGGGCGGCGTCGGCCCGATGACCCGCGCGATGCTGCTGGCGAACGTCGTCGAGGCCGCCGAGCGGGCCTGACCCGCCGCCGGCTCCGACCCGCTCCGCCGTACGCACGCGAAGGCCGCCACCAGCACCCCGGTGACGGCCTGCGCGACTGCTTCCCGGTACGGGATCGCGCCGTCACACGCGCGGCCCCGCACGGGCCGGTTCAGCGATCGCCCTCGTATCGCGCTGCCGGGAGGGCGACCGCAGGCTCACCTCAGCTGGCCCTCCGTCCCGCCGCGCTCGGCGCCGGGCGGCCCGGACCGTTGGCGTGACCGTGTCCCGTGCCCGCCCTGCGGGTCTCGGTCGTGCCGCGGACCCCGGGGACCCGCCCGTCCATCGGCGGGCGGCCCTGCGGGACGTGCACCGGCGGCAGCGGCCGGACGAGGCCCATCGCGATGACCTCGTTGGCGAGCCGCGTGCGCCGGTTGGCGCCCTCGGGGATCCGGAACTTCTGGTAGAGGCGCAGCAGGTGCTGCTTGACGGCCGCCTCCGTCACCACCAGCTCTCCGGCGATGTCGCGCGCCGTGGCCGGGGCCACGAACGCCTCGTCGGACAGTGCGGGACGGCAGAGCGAGGTCAGCACGTCGACCTCGCGGCGGGTGAGCTCGGGTGCCACGGCGCGCCGGAGTTCGACGTCCGGGTCGACCTCCTCACGGGGGATCCCCCCCATCCGGCAGCGCGCCGTGCCGAAGCTCACGACGTCGCCGTCCTCCAGGACACGGCGGGCGATCGGCCTGCCGTTGACTCGGGTCCCGTTGCGGGACAGGCCCATGTCCACCACGTAGACGTACGGACCGCGTCGGACGATTTCTGCGTGCAAACGGGACACACTCGGGTCGTCGAGGCGTACGTCGACTCCTCTCCCTCTCCCGACCGTCGTAACGTCGGGGCGCAGCGGCACCACCAGCCCGCTGTCCTCGATCCGCATGAACGGCCCCTCCACGGCAGTCCTCCCAGCTAGTTAGCGACCCCTGTCTGCCGGGTTACCCGGGCGCGTCACCGTCACACCCTCCTACTGGCGAGTAGCCCCGATGGCGCGGGGCATCCCGGCCTCTCGGGCATCGCTTCCGCCCCACCCGTCCCACCACCTTTTCCGCGCCGGGCCACAAGCCGGGCGCCCGGACCGGTGGAAGATCGCCGCGCCGCGCGCGCCGACCGGAGGCTTCGGGAGGATGTCGTGCAGGAAACCGAATGCCTATACCGTGACTTGAGCCGAGCGGAGCTCGTCCGTTGAATGGCGGTGGGCGGGGGCTGGAGGACGGTATGAGCACTCAGGTGCATCGGCGGCGGCGCAAAGCGCCGCGCGGCAGGGGCGCCGCGCCGCGCTGGCTCGCGCAGCTGCCGTACCTGATCGTGCTCAGCGGCGTCGGCGCCGGCCTCACGCTCTGCGCCTTCAACTACTTCCGCAAGGGCGCCGGCCTCATGGCGGCCGCGCTGCTCATCGGGGCGCTCGCGCGGCTGCTGCTGCCGGAGTCGCAGCTCGGGCCGCTCGCGGTCCGCAGCCGGTCCATCGACTGCTGGACGCTGGTCATCCTCGGCGAGATGGTCGCCTTCGTCTCGCTCAGCGTCCCGCCGATGCACAAGACGGGACTCATCCTCGCGGGCGCGTTCGGCGTGCTGATCCTGCTCGTCCTGCTGGCCCGCACGGTGAGGCTGCTCGTCGGCGGGCGCCGGGCCGGCCCCCCGGGCGACCGCGTCGTCCCAGGTGAAGGTGGTCATGGCCCACCGCAAAGCCGAGGGCAGGTCTAGACCTTCCGAGCGCCTCGGATAGCCTTGCCAGTTGAGCCTTACAAGGACCGAGTCCCTTTCGTCCGGGGTGTCCCGGCGGCGCGACACCGCCATACCGCCCATCGTGGATGACAAGGGCTCACCGCTGGCCAGGTGTAGGAAAGGGACAGCAACAGCATGCCCAAGATCAAAGTAGCGGGCCCGGTCGTCGAACTCGACGGCGACGAAATGACCCGGATCATCTGGAAATTCATCAAGGACCAGTTGATCCTGCCTTACCTCGATGTCGACCTGAAGTACTACGACCTGGGGATCGAGCACCGTGACGCCACGGACGACCAGGTCACGATCGACGCCGCGAACGCCATCCGCGAGCACGGCGTCGGCGTGAAGTGCGCGACCATCACCCCCGACGAGGCGCGCGTCGAGGAGTTCGGCCTGAAGAAGATGTGGCGGTCCCCGAACGGGACGATCCGCAACATCCTGGGCGGCGTGGTGTTCCGTGAGCCGATCATCTGCTCCAACATCCCCCGGCTCGTCCCCGGCTGGACCAAGCCGATCATCATCGGCCGCCACGCGCACGGCGACCAGTACAAGGCGACCGACTTCGTCGTCCCCGGCCCGGGCAAGGTGACGATCACCTACACCCCCGCCGACGACTCGGAGCCGATGGAGTTCGAGGTCGCCGATTTCCCCGGCGGCGGCGTCGCCATGGGCATGTACAACTACGACGACTCGATCCGCGACTTCGCGCGGGCGACGATGCGGTACGCGCTGGAGCGCGGGATGCCGCTGTACATGTCCACGAAGAACACGATCCTGAAGGCCTACGACGGCCGCTTCAAGGACATCTTCCAGGAGATCTACGAGTCGGAGTTCAAGGCCGAGTTCGAGTCCAAGGGCCTCGAGTACGAGCACCGCCTCATCGACGACATGGTCGCCGCGGCGCTGAAGTGGGAGGGCGGCTTCGTCTGGGCCGCCAAGAACTACGACGGCGACGTGCAGTCCGACACCCTCGCGCAGGGCTTCGGCTCGCTCGGCCTCATGACGTCCGTCCTCATGACCCCCGACGGCAAGACCGTCGAGGCCGAGGCCGCGCACGGCACGGTGACCCGGCACTACCGGCAGCACCAGCAGGGCAAGCCGACGTCGACCAACCCCATCGCGTCGATCTTCGCCTGGACCCGCGGCCTCGAGCACCGCGGCAAGCTCGACGACCAGCCCGAGGTGAGCGACTTCGCCCGCAAGCTGGAGCAGGTCTGCGTGGACACCGTCGAGAGCGGCCAGATGACCAAGGACCTGGCCCTCCTGGTCGGGCGCGACACGCCCTTCCTGACCACGCAGGAATTCCTGGAGGCCCTCGACACCAACCTCCAGAAGAAGATCAACGGCTGACCCCGCCGTGGCTTGGAGGCCGCTCCGGATTCGTCCGGGGCGGCCTTCCGCGTGTTCGGGGGCATGTCCGCCATGCCGGGTGGTGCACCTGGGCGATGGCGGGTAGGGGACGCGCGATAACCTGAGCCCGGAAATATCTCGATGGCGAGAGAACCCGCGCGGCGGCGGGCTCCGGACACAGCAGCAGGAGAAGAAGGAATGACTCGCACCCCAGTCACCGTCACCGTCACCGGCGCCGCGGGCCAGATCGGCTACGCGCTGCTGTTCCGCATCGCGTCCGGGCACCTGCTCGGCGAGGGCGTACCCGTGCGCCTGCGGCTCCTGGAGATCCCGCAGGCGGTGAAGGCCGCCGAGGGCACCGCGATGGAGCTGGACGACTGCGCGTTCCCGCTGCTGTCCGGGATCGACATCTTCGACGACGCGGGCAAGGCGTTCGAGGGCGCCAACGTCGCGCTGCTCGTCGGGGCCCGCCCCCGGACGAAGGGCATGGAGCGCGGCGACCTGCTGGAGGCCAACGGCGGCATCTTCAAGCCGCAGGGCGAGGCGATCAACGCCGGCGCGGCCGACGACATCAAGGTGCTGGTGGTCGGCAACCCGGCCAACACCAACGCGCTGATCGCGCAGCAGCACGCGCCGGACGTCCCCGCCGAGCGCTTCACCGCGATGACGCGCCTCGACCACAACCGCGCGCTCGCGCAGCTCTCGAAGAAGGCGGGCGTCTCGGTCTCCGACATCCGCCGGATGACGATCTGGGGCAACCACTCCGCCACCCAGTACCCGGACATCTTCCACGCCGAGATCGCCGGCAAGAACGCCGCCGAGACGGTCAACGACCAGAACTGGCTGGAGAACGACTTCATCCCGACCGTCGCCAAGCGCGGCGCCGCGATCATCGAGGCGCGCGGCGCGTCGTCGGCCGCGTCGGCCGCGTCCGCCGCGATCGACCACGTCCACACCTGGGTGAACGGCACCGCCGACGGCGACTGGACGTCGATGGCCGTCGTGTCGGACGGCTCCTACGGCGTCGCCGAGGGCCTGATCTCGTCCTTCCCGGTGACTGCCAAGGACGGGAAGTGGGAGATCGTGCAGGGCCTGGAGATCGACGACTTCTCCCGCGCCCGCATCGACGCCTCGGTCGCCGAGCTGTCGGAGGAGCGCGACGCCGTCCGCAAGCTCGGCCTCATCTGAGCGACTCCGCAGACGAGCCCCGGACCGCGCAGGTCCGGGGCTCGTTCGCGTCCGACCCGTTCCGCGGCCCGGCGTTACGGAACGCCGGCCGTGCGGCGGGCGAGGTCGCCTCCCATGTCGACCCAGGCCGGGTTCCATGCGTGTCCGTGCCCGGCGCCCCGCTGCCAGGTATGGGTGACATGGCCGCCGGGGTCGAGGGCGAACACCGACAGGTCATCACTGGGGTTGAGGACCACCGCGGGGTCGTCGGCGATGCGGCCGCCGAGTGGTGTCCAGGTGGACCAGGGGCCGGCGGTTCCGGTTTGCCAGCGGTGGTGGAGTTGTCCGTCGGTGCCTTGGGTGAAGACGACCATTCCTCCGTCGCGGCCGATGAGTGCGGTGGGGCGGCCTTGGAGGTCGCCTTGCATGTCGGCCCAGGTCGGGTTCCAGCGGTGGCCTTGTTCGGGGCCGTGTTGCCAGGTGTGGGTGAGGCGGCCGTCGGGGTCGCGGGCGAAGACCGACAGCGCGCCGTTGGGGGACAGCACCACCGCCGGATCCGAGGCCAGGCGGCCGCCGAGCGGTGCCCAGTCGGGGGCCCACGCCCCCTCCTCGGACTGCCAGGTGTGCCACAGTGCGCCGTCGGCGCCCCGGACGAAGACCACGAGCTTGCCGTAGCGGCCCACCAGCGGGAACGGCCGTCCGACGGCGCCCGGTGCGGGCCGGCCCAGCGGCGTCCACGCCGACCAGGCGCCGCCCGCGCCGCTCTGCCATCGATGCGTGACGCCTCCGGCCGGATCGACCCCGAACACCACCATCCCTTGTCCGGTGTCCACCACCGACGGCACCCCGACGCTCACCCGGGACTCCGGCCGCGGTCCGGGTTCGCCCACGCTCCGCGCGGCCTCCTCCAGCAGGGCTCTGGCCTTGGCCTCCTGCTGGTCGTACCTGGACGGGAACGCGGAACGCTGGACCTCCTGCGCGGTCAGCCCGGGCGTGAGCGTGGGGAAGCGCTGCTCCACGCGGATGGCCCGGACGAAGAACTGCTCCGCGGCGTAGGACACGTTCATGATCTGTTCGGGGGTGCCCCATCCCTGGCTGGGGCGCTGCTGGAACACCCCGAGGGAGTCGCGGTCCCCGCAGTGGAGATTGTTCATGTGCGACTCGACCCAGCCGGCTTCGAACCCGGCCAGCATCACCTTGGCGGACACCTTGAGCCGCAGGCCGGTCCGGTAGACGGTCTTGATGACTTCGGGATCATGGGTGGGCGGAACGTGGCAGGGCTTCATTGTGGAGCCTCCTCCTGTCGATGACGTTTTCAGCGTGTTGCGGGTGTTGCGGGTGTTGCGGGACACGCCGGCGTCCGCGCGGAAGGTGGGCGGGACGCCGGCGTGCCCGATCGCACGGGCAGGTCGCCTCAGCAGTGGATGATCATGCTCTTCCAGCCGAAGGGCGTCTTCTGCTCGTTGTCCCAGTGGGCGCTGAGCCTGTGATGGACGCGGCCCTTGCCGCCTGGCAGGTTGTACATCGAGGCGCTCTGCCCCGTCGCGTACCACTTGTAGGAGCCGTGGAACCGCTCGGGGATGTCGCTCGGCCCGCACGCGTCGATGGTCATCGATTCGCCCGAGAAGTGGCTGCCCTCGTACACGACGATGGTCGAGGCCTGGGCCGCGGCGGCGGTGCAGGCGATGATCCCGGCGGTGAGGGCCGGGACCAGGGCCAGGCGTTTCCTGTTCATGATCTCTCCTGTCGCACGCTGCATCTCTGCAGCTGTCGGATGGTCCGGCGTCGCGGCCGTGGCATCGGCCGGCGCCGAGACAGAGCAAAACCCGGCCGGTGCGGTGTCCAACAGGACCGCGGACGAGCCCGGACGGGCTCGGCCGGATCCGTGCCGGCTGCGGCGCCGATTGGGCCGGCCGCGCCGCGAGGTCCGGCCACGACCGGACACGTGCGGTCCTCGTCCGGGACGGTGCAGGACGGCCTAGGGCGCAGCCGGACGAGAGTGAAGCGGCGACCAGGTACCATCACCGACAGTGTTCGCATGGCTGCTGGTGGTCATCGTTGATCTGAGCGGCGCGGGCCGTCCGCTCCCGTACGTACGAGGAGAGCGCGATGCGATCGTGCGGCCCGGTCTTGCTGCTGGTCACCGTGCTGACGGCGGCCCTGGCGCACTCCGGAACGGCGACCGCGGCGCCGCTCGCGGTGCCTCCCACGGCGATCATCGCCGCCGACTTCCCCGACCCGGACGTGCTCCGGGTCGGCTCCGCCTTCTTCGCCTACTCCACCACCAGCACGGCCGGCACGGTTCCCGTCGCCGGCGCGCCGTCGGCCGCCGGACCCTGGACGATGCGCGGCGACGCCCTGCCCGCGAAGCCGGACTGGGCGGACAGGGAGCACGGCTTCTGGGCACCGGACGTCTCCCGGCGCGAGGACGGCCGGTACCTCATGTACTTCACCGCCCGGAGCGCCGCGACCACCCGCATGTGCGTCGGCGCCGCGCTCGCGGACGGGCCGCTCGGCCCGTTCCGGCCCGTCGGCGCCGGCCCTCTCGTCTGCGATGCGGCCGAGGGCGGCGACATCGACCCGGCGAGCTTCGTCGACGGCGACGGCCGGCGGTACCTGCTCTACAAGAGCGACGGGAACGCGCTTGACCCCCGGAAGCCTTCGATCATCTGGCTGCAGCAGGTGCGTCCGGACGGGATCGCCTTCGTCGGCCCCCGCAGGGAGCTGATCCGCAACGACCATCCCGATGAGGACGGTGTGATCGAGGCGCCCGTGCTGGTCAAGCGCCCTTCCCGGTACGTGCTCTTCTTCGCGGGCGGTGCCTACACCGGGAACGGCTACTCGACCAGGTACGCCACGTCCACCTCCCTGGCGGAGCCCTTCGCCAAGGCGCATCCGCCGCTGATGACGACCGAGACCCTCGGCGGCGCGGTGCAGGGCCCCGGCGGCGCGGACGTGCTCGGCGACGACATCTTCTTCCACGGCTGGCAGGGAAGGGCGCGCTGGACCTACAGGGCGGACCTGGGGTGGGCGGACGACCGCCCCGTCGTCCGGGGAAGCCTGGCCCGTTACGAGGCCGAGGGCGGTGCGCTGAACAACGCCCGCATCCGCGAAGGCGCCGCCGGAGCGTCCCAGGGGGCCGTCGTCGCCGGGCTGGACCACGAGGACAGCTGGGTCGACGTCCGGGTGTTCGCGCCGACCGCCGGGGACTACACCGCGCGCGTGGGGTACGCCGCCGGGTACGGCGACGCCCGGCACCTCGTGACGGTGAACGGCGGGACCCAGTTCGTGTTGGATTATCCGGCTCATGGCTGGGACGTCTGGAGAGAGGCGCCGGCCACGCTCAGGCTGGCCCGAGGCTGGAACACCCTGCGTTTTCAGCACCGCGACCGGTGGGCCGAGCTGGACTACGTCGACATCGCGTGAGACCGCGGTGGCGCGTGCGCCACTCCAGGTATGCGTCACTCCAAGTAGCTGAGGTCGCGTTTTCCGGCCCAGTTCTGCCGGGTGATGCGGTACTGGTGCGCGGCTTCGCTGCCCGGGTGGTACGGGCCGACGTCGACGGTGTCGGCCCGGGACCACTCTCCGTCGACCTTCTGGTCGACGAAGTACGTGAACTCGTTGAAGTCCATCTCCGAGGACACGAACGTGTTGGTGATCGTGAGCCGGCGGTGCCCCCGGGTCAGCGCAGGGGGGAGCATGACGCTCTGCTCCCGCCAGCCCCGCGCCTCCGCGGGCAGGGGCTGCCATACCCCGGCCAGGGCCCCGTCCACGGTGATGGTCGCGGTCTGCCCCCCGATGATGGCGTCGAGTCGGCGGGTCAGCCGTATCTCGGTGTGGGCGGGATCGACGGTCACCGAGAACCGGCTCGACCCGCCGGTCGTGAACGCGCGGCCGTCGTCGGCGACGGTGCGGGGAGGACGGGGGCCGGTGAACGCGGTGAAGCCGATGACCGCGACCAGGCCCAAGGCGGCGGCCGGCCCGGCCACCAGGACCACGCGTCGCCGCGTGGGCTTCTGGACGCGGAAGGCGCGGGCCATGACCGGCCGGACGTCCCGGCCCGCCGCTGCGCCGCCGTCCCCGGCATCGCCGGGAGGAGACGGGACTGGCCGCTCCACCTCGTCGGCCTCCGCGGGCTGCGCCACGGAGACCCGCGTCGCGGAGACCTGTGTCGCGGAGACCTGTGTCGCAGAAACCTGGGACAACTTCACCCGTGCCCAAGCCCGCTCCCAGTCGGGGACTTCCTCTTCGGGAACCTGGCATGCCCGCAGGAAGGCGACCATCATCGCCTTCTTGGGGAACCTGCGGCCGGCCAGCATGTCCGAACAGGTCGTCCGTGCCAGCCGGATCCCGCCCGCCCGCTGGGTCCGCAGCTCCAGCTCGCGCAGCGAGACATCGGCTCGCGCGTACTGCTCGGCCAGGAGTCTCGCCAGCTCTTCCGTGCACGTCACCGCGGCCAGCTCGGCGCGGCGCGCGTCGCCGGATGCTGCTGCGTCGTCAGTCGTCGTCGTCACGGCGGCCCTCTGCACTTGAGTTCTCTGCGGTCGTGCTAGCCGATCGCCCCCTCATGATAACCAAGGGTGGTCGATTGATTACTAGACGTTTTCGCAAGGGTCAGGGGAACTGCGGGGCGATCGCCGATGCCGGGCCGTGAAGGGCGGTCGTACGCCGTCGCCTAGGCTCCGCGGCGGCGGTGCTCGAGGGCTTCGAGGCCGGCGATGAGCAGGTCGAGGCCGAACTCGTACTCGTCGTCCACGCCCTCGGCCTCGGCCACCGACTCGCCGTCGACGACGTACCCGCCGGCGGCCATGATCGTGCCGACGTGCGGGAAGCGCTCGGCGGTGATGACCTTCCGCAGTGCGGCCACTCCGGCGGAGGTGATGGCGGGCCTGCCCTCCGCCGCGAGGGATCGCTCCAGCTCGACCATGGAGACGACGTGCTGGGAGACGAGCAGGATCGCGGCGACCTTCTCGTCGGCCGCGAGGTCGAGGCCCGACAGTGCCGCGAGCCCGAGGTCGGCGGCCCGGACCGAGGCGGGCATCAGGACGGTCGTCTGCCCGCGCGGGATCTCCAGCACCCAGGGGTGGGCGCGGTAGGCGTCCCGGATCAGCCCCGCCCACATCCTGATCGCGTCGCGCCAGTCGCCGGGCAGTTCGACCGTCTCCGCGGAGGTCAGCGCGGCGTCCTGCATGAGGCGCACGAGGTCGTCCTTGCTCGACACGTACCGGTAGAGCGACATGGTGGTGAAGTCCAGCGACTTCGCCACCGCCTGCATGGTCACGGCGCCGAGGCCCTTGTCGTCGGCGATCTCGATGGCGGCCGCGATGATCCGGTCATGGGTCAGCCCGCGTGCCGGCCCGCGCTGCGGGGTCTCCTGCATGCCCCAGGCGATCGCGAGGGGCTGCGGTAGGCCGGTCCCGGTCGTGTCTGCCATGTGGTCGATGTTCTCACTCGTGGTTCTCGCTCGTGACCTGGCGCGCACCTGATCACTGTGTACGACACATACTGTTTATGTCATACTCAGTGTATGTCATACACGGATTCGCCGCTGATCGAGCTCGACGGGCTCACGAAGGGCTTCGGGGGCAACGAGGTCATCAAGGGCCTCGACCTGACGCTCCCCCCGGGCATCCACGCGCTCCTCGGCCCGAACGGCGCCGGGAAGACCACGCTGGTCAACATCCTGTCCACGCTGACGCCCGCCGACTCGGGGACCGCCCGCGTCCTCGGCCTGGACGTCCGCCGGGACAAGCGGAGGATCCAGCGCCTGATCTCGCTGACCGGCCAGTACGCCGCCGTGGACGAACGGCTCACCGGCATCGAGAACCTGCACATGATGGGCCGGCTGTTCGGCCTCTCCCGCCGCGACACCGCCGCCCGCGCCGCCGGCCTGCTCGACCGGTTCGAGCTCGCCGCGGCGGCGGGCCGGCGGGTGAGCGGCTACTCCGGCGGCATGCGCCGCAAGCTCGACATCGCGGTCGGCCTCATCGCGCGGCCGCGGCTGCTCTTCCTCGACGAGCCGACCACCGGCCTGGACACCCGCAGCCGGCAGACGCTGTGGGACGAGATCACCGCCCTGGCCGGGGACGGCACCTCGATCTTCCTCACCACCCAGTACCTCGAAGAGGCCGACGTCCTGGCCGACCGGATCATGGTCCTGAACGGCGGCCGCGTCGTCGCCGACGGGACCGCCTCCCAGCTCAAGGAACGCGTGGGCGGCTCCACCATCCGGTTGCACGACGGCCAGGGCAGGGTCACCGAGGAGATCGCCACCCGCGGCACGGCCCTGGAGATCTCCCGGCACCTCGCCGCCCTGGCCGCCGAACGGCCCGACGTCCGGGTCACGGTCCGCCGTCCCACCCTCGACGAGGTCTTCCTTCAGCTCACCGGAAAGCAGGCGTCATGACCACGACCCCGAGGACCGCGATCTCAACGGTGACTCCTGCGCCACCGCACCCTCCGGCGCGCGGCGCCGGGCTCCTCGTCGGCCTGCGCGTCTTCACCGCCCGCAGCCTCAAGCACTCCTTCCGCGACGGCGAGTCGCTGCTGATGGCGATCCTCCTGCCCGTCTTGCTCATGCTGATCTTCACCTACGTCCTCGGCGGCGCCATGGACGTCGGGGAGGGCGGCGACGCGGCCGGGGCGCGCGAGGCGTACCTGGCGTTCGTCCTGCCGGCCGTCGCCCTGATCGCGGCGGGGTTCGGCGCCTCCTACACCTCCGTCGTGGTCAGCAACGACATGACGACCGGGTTCATGAACCGGCTGCGCACCATGCCGTTCCCGTCCGTGACGGTGCTGCTGGGGCACGCGGCGTCGTCGATGGTGCGCAACCTGCTGGCCACCGCGGTGGTCCTCCTCGTGGGCTTCGCCGTCGGGTTCCGCACCGACGCGAGCGTCCCGCAGTTCCTCGGCGCCGTCGGGATCATCGCGGTGTGGATCCTGGTGATCACATGCGTGTTCGCGATGCTCGGGATGGTGGCGGGGTCGGCCGAGGCCGCCACCGGCTACGGCTTCATCCTGCTGTTCCTGCCCTACATCTCCAGCGGCTTCGCACGTGTGGAGACCATGCCCGCCTGGCTGCGGCCGATCGCCGAGCACCAGCCGATGACGCCCGTCATCGACTCCTCGCGCGCTCTGCTGAACGGCCGGGCGCCCGGTTCCGAGCTCTGGGTGGGGATGCTCTGGTGCGCCGGCCTCATGCTGCTGGCCGTCTGGCTGATCGCCGTGATCTTCCCCCGGAAGGTGGCCCGCACCTGAGAGCCGGCGGGTCAGGGGCGGCGGGGCGGGCTGCCGATGGCGATCGAGAGGAGGAGGACCAGGCCGGCGGCCGCCGCCACCTGGAGCTGTCCGGCCACGGGTATGTCCTCCTTCGGGCCTGCGATCGGGGCGACGCGGCCCTGCGGGTCGAGGACGACCGGCAGCGTGTCGCCGGGCTCGTGGCCTTCGCAGTTCGACCCGTACTCGTGCGGGATCGGTGTGCCGTCGGTGCGGCGCAGCGTGCAGTGGTGGTGCGGCCTGCCTCGGGACTGGGTCGTCCACGTCCGGGCCACGACCGCGTCGGCGTCGGTGCCGACCAGCGCCATCGCGACGTCCCGTGCGGCGATGACGCCGACGCCGTAGAGGACGAGCAGCGCCAGGGCGCCGAGCGACAGGGGCACGGTCTTGAACCCGAGCGGCCGCCGCCCGCCGTACAGGAGCCCCAGCGCGACGACCGCGCCGAAGAAGCCGCAGATGGCGAGGAGGGCCGCGGCCGTCACGCCGCCCCGCATGTAGGCGGCCGACGCCGGTACCAGGCCGAGCACGGCGATGGCGGCCGTCCGGGTCCCGCGCCACAGCGCGCGGAGCACCGGGCGCGGTCGTGCGGGCATGCGTCCTCCAGCGGGTCGTCCCCTGGGACGTTGACACGCTCCCCGGCCCGAAGGCCGGAGATTCAGCCTGTGTCGCGTGTGCGGCACTTCTGTGGCTTCCTGTTTCACCGGGTCCTGCCTTCCGCTAGGCGGAGGGGCTTATGGTCCCTCCGCAGGCGTTTAGGCTGTCCGCCCGTCCGGCGGCCAGGATGTTGTTGGCGGCGTTGACGTCCCGGTCGTGGACCGCGCCGCACGGACAGGCCCATTCGCGGACGTTCAGTGGCATGGCTTCGGCGACCGTCCCGCACGCTCCGCAGAGCTTGGAGGAGGGGAACCAGCGGTCCACCTTCGTGAAGGTGCGGCCGTGCCGTTCGGCCTTGTACTCCAGCCTTGCGACGAACTGGGACCAGCCCGCGTCGTGTACGGACTTGGCCAGCCGGGTGCGGGCGAGACCGTTCACCGCGAGGTCCTCCACGTAGACCGCTTGGTTGTCGCGGATCAACTGTGTGGAGAGCTTGTGGTGGTGGTCCCGCCGCGCATCGGTGACGCGGGCGTGCATCCGCGCGACCTTCGCGACGGCCTTCCGCCGGTTCTGCGATCCCTTCTGCTTGCGCGACAGCGCCTGCTGCGCTTTGCGGAGGCGGCGTTCGGCGCGGCGCAGGAACCTCGGCGAGGTGATCTTCCGGCCGTCCGAGGTCACCGCGAAATGCGTCAACCCCAGATCGATCCCGACCTCGGCCGCCACCTCCGG
>NZ_BMRO01000015.1 GCF_014648675.1 Actinomadura livida | reverse complement strand
TGCTGCGTGACGGGCGACTGTTCACCCCCACCCAGCCGGTCACGCAGGCGGCTTGACATCCTCATTGAGACTCCTTCGTTTCGGACGGCCCGGGGGTCATGCCGACGAGGCCCCTGCCCAGGGTGGCGGGGTCCCTCGGCGCCCATCGGCCGCCGGTGACCTTGTCGAGGAAGTCCTCGAGCACCGCGTTGAACGCCGCGGGCTCTTCCAGGTTGAGGGTGTGGCCGGTGCGCGGCAGCACCGCCAGGGCGGCACCGGGGATGGTCCGCTTGAGCATGATCTTGACGTCGAGGCAGCCGTCGTCCTCGTCGCCGACGACCAGCAGTACCGGGGTTCGCGTGGCCGCCAGGCGGTCCCGCAGGTCGTACAGCGAGGGGCGTTCCGCCAGGACCTGGGAGAACGTCAAGGACATCCCGATCGGGTCGCGGCGAGCCAGCCGGTCGCCGAACGAACGCCACCCGTCCGGGTCCTTGAGCCGGTACTGCACGCGGGTGGGGCCGTTCTGGTAGGCGTCCGCGGCGGCCCGCACGTCTTCCCGGAACATGCGGGCGGCGGTGCGCGCCTCCTCGGTGAACCCGGTCCGCTGGTGGGGGGCCGAGCCGTACCCTGCCCCGGCCACCGTGGCGCTGAGGCAGCGCTCCGGGTGCTCCAGCATCAGGTGGACGGCGCAGAAGCCGCCCATCGACGAACCGACGACGTGGGCCGCGTCGAGGCCGAGCCCGTCCAGGACGGCGAGCGCGTCCCGGACGGCGATGTGCTGCCCGTAGCGGTCCGGGTCCGCGGGGACGTCGGACGGGGGGTAGCCGCGCGCGTTGTAGCGGACGCAGGTGTACCGGTCGGCGAAATGAGCCGCCTGTGCCCGCCAGTCGTGCAGGTCACCGGCCACCTCGTGCAGGAAGAGCAGTGGCGGTCCGGAGCCTTCGACCTCGACCGCCAGGCGGGTGCCGTCGGGGGCGGTCACCGTGGTCATTCCCGCGCCTCCCCGGCCCGCGCGTCCTTCAGCGCGGCCCATGCCGGCCACACGTGCCGCATGAGCTGGAACGACAGCGCCGTGACGGGCATGGGGAAGTCGCCCTCGTCCGCTTCGCGCTGCACCGACCGCATGTCCTTCAGGAGGATGTCGAGGTCCTCGCCCGGCACGTAGTGCTCCCACCAGGGCTTGACGCGCCGCCAGTTGTCGACGACCCAGCTGCCGCCCACGCTGACCGACAGCATCTCCATCAGCCGGCCTTCGTCGACGCCGTACTCGTCGGCCAGCCGGATCGCCTCGAACACGCCCATCATGTTGATGCCGAAGGTGAGCTGCACGGCGAGCTTGGCCGCCTGCGCCGTGCCCACGTCCTCGCCGACGTGGAAGATGTTGCGGCCCATCAGGTCCAGCAGCGGGCGGAGCCGCCCGAACACCTCGGCCGGGGCGGACACCATCAGCGTCAGGGTGCCCGCCTCGGCTCCCCAGGGGCCGCCGGACATCGTCGTGTCGACGGCGGTCACGCCGTGCCCGCCGAGTTCGGCCGCCAGCGCCTTCATCGTGGACGGGTCGAGGGTGCTGGCCACGACGGCGGTGACCGGGCGGTCCGCGCGGGCGACGCCCTGCTCGCCGAGCAGGACCTCGCGCGTCTGCGCGGCGTCCCGTACCACGGAGATGACCACGCCGGAGGACGCCTTCGCCGCATCCAGCGGGGAGTCCACCAGTCGGACGCCCGCCTCGGCGGCCTTCTCACGGCGTTCCGGCGAAGGATCGTAGCCGTGCACGTCGTGGCCGCCCTTGACGAGGTTGGCGGCCATTCCCAGGCCCATCGCGCCGAGGCCGATGAAGCCGATGCTCTCCGTCATGTCCGCTGCGCTCCCAAGGAGGTGGAGCCGGGGCCGGTGGCGGCCGCCGGCAGGTCGACGACGAGGCTCACCGGGTCGGCTCCGTCCTGGCGAAGGGGCTCACCCGGGGCTCGCCGCGGAACTGCACCGTCTTGTACTCGGTGAACTCCCGCAGCCCCTCCTCGCCGGCCTCGCGCCCGAAGCCGGACGCCTTCACGCCGCCGAACGCCAGCGCCGGAGACCCGTCTGTGGCGGTGTTCACCCATACGGTGCCGGCCTCCAGGTCACGGCTGACCGCGAAGGCGCGGTCGAGGTTCGTGGTCCACACGGACTGGGCGAGGCCGTAGTCGGTGGCGTTCGCCAACTCGACGGCCTCCCGCTCGGAACGGAAGGTGGTCACCGACAGGACGGGTCCGAAGATCTCCTTCTGGAACACCGGTGACTCCCGCCCCACGGAAGCGATCACGGTCGGCGGGTAGAAGGCGCCCGCTTCCAGGTCGGGATCGCCGGGCGGGCTCCCTCCGGTGAGCACCTTCCCGCCGGCGTCCGCCCCGGCGAGCACGGCGGCGTGCACCCGGTCCCGGTGCTCGTGGTGGATGAGCGCCCCGATGTCCGCGCGGGGGTCGTCGGGCATCCCGACCCGCAGCGCGGACGCCCGGTCGACGACGGCGGCGGTGAACTCCTCGGCGACGGTCTCGTCCACGAGCAGGCGCGAGCTGGCGACGCACGACTCGCCCTGGTTGGCGAAGGCCGCGAAGACGATGCCGTCGGCCGCCGTCTCCAGGTCGGCGTCGGCGAAGACCACGTTGCCTGTCTTGCCGCCCAGCTCCAGGCCGACCCGGGTGAGGGAGCCGGCGGCCGCGCGCATCACCTCGCGGCCGACCCTCGTGGACCCGGTGAACGACACGTAGGAGATCAGCGGGTGGGTCACCATGGGGAGCCCCGCGTCCGGGCCCGTGCCGGTCACGACGTTCACCACCCCGGGCGGGATTCCGGCCTCCTCGCACAGGGCGGCGATCTCCAGTGCGCTGCCGGAGGTGAACTCCGACGGCTTGGCCACCACGGTGCATCCGGCGGCCAGGGCGTAGGGGAGCTTCTGCAGCAGGATGAGCGCCGGGAAGTTCCAGGGAATGATCAGCGCGGCGACCCCGACCGGTTCCCGGGTCGCGAGCGCGGTGTAGGCGGGGGCCAGGCCGGTGTAGGACTCGCCCTTCGACGTCCGCGCGAGCGCCGCGGCCTGCCGGACGTGCGCGATGCCCAGGTCGACGTCCCCGCGCGCGAACCGCAGCGGCTTCCCGACCTCCTCGGAGTCGAGTGCGGCGAGCCGGCCGGCGTCGCGTTCCAGGAGCGCGGCCAGGTTCTCCAGCAGCCCGGCGCGGGCCATCGCGGGGGTGCGCCGCCAGTCCGCGGAGGCGAACGCCTCGGCGGCGGCGCGGGCGGCGGCGTCCACGTTCTCCGCCGTGCCGGCGGCGTAGCAGGCCACGACCTGGTTCGAAGCCGGGGCCCGCCGGTCCAGGAGCGGGCCGTCCACCCGTTCCCCGGCGATGTGGTGACCATGGACGCGGACGGCGGTCGCCTGGGTGCTCATCGGCTCATCTCCACGATCTCGCTGCCCGCGATGTGCGGGACCTGTCCCTGGCCGGCCGCGACGACCGCCTGCCATTCGGGGTCCTCGCGGAACGCCGTCCAGCGGGTCTCACGGTCCTGCTCGTCGGTGAATTCCAGGACGTAGACGAGTTGTTCGCCCTTGGTCAGCCGCCGCAGCCAGGGGCCGTGCGCGGTGATGCCGTGCTTGGCGAACAGCGGCAGGCTCGTGTTGACGAACTGGTCGAACAGCGCCTCGGTGTGGCCGGGCGTGATGGTGTAGTAGCGCATTTCTGCGATCATGTGGGTTCCTCGTCGGTTCGTTCAGGCCCAGGCGGCAAGGACGTCGCGGGTCGCCGCGACAACGGCGAACCGGCTCTCGGCGGTGCGGAGCGCCGCGGCGTGCAGGTCCATGTCCCAGGACGCGCATGCGTCGGCGGCGATCGTGACGTAGAAGTCGCGGGAGAACGCCTCGCGGGCGGTGGTATCTACGCACACGTTCGTGGACACGCCGCAGCACAGGACGCTGTCGCGTCCCAGGCTGCGTAGGACCAGTTCCAGGTTCGTCCCGGTGAAGCCGCCGTAGCGGTATTTCTTGACGATGTGGTCTCCGGGCCGTGGCTCGACCTCTTCGACGATCCGCTGCCCCCAGGAACCGTCCAGGCAGATGTCCGGAGCGGAGTACGCGGCGCGTGAGCGCGCGTCCCGCCACACCGGCGAGTCACTGGCGCCGCCCAGCAGCGTGGTGTGCTGGCTGTGGATCACGACCGCCCCGGCCTTGCGGGCCGCGTCGGCGAGCTCGGCGACCACCGGCAGGATCCGCTGGGCGTGGCTCACGTCCCGGCCACCGACGGTGACGGCCTTGCCTTCCGGATGCACGAAGTCGTTGGACAGGTCGATGAGGATCAGCGCCGTCCGCTCCGGCCGCAGCCGGTCGGCCAGCGTGGCGAGGGCCGTCATGCCAGTGCCTCCGTCGCGTGCTGGAGCGAGCCCGGCCTTCGCTCCCCGCGGCCGGCCGCCGGGCCCCGTCCGGGTGCGGTCGGCAGTGCGGTGACGAGCCACCGCCGGCCGAGCCGGTCGGCCGCGGCGGCCGGATCCGCGGTGGGCGCCATCAGCGCGTACAGTCCGCGCCTGCCCTCCAGACCGGTGGCGGGAGCGGTCATGCCCGCACCGGCCAGCCGGGCGGCTTCCAGCCCGTTGCGGGCGGCCATCCGCCGCTGGAACGTTCCCAGCAAGGTGCCGGACAGCGTCTCGAGTCCGGACGCCTGGGTGACGGCGATGCCGAGCGCACGGAGCGCGGCCTCCCCGTCCAAGCCGTCGTGGCGGGCGGCGGCCGAGGCGGAGCCTACGAGCACCGCCGCGCACACCGGGTCCCAGCCGCCCTCGATGTGACCGTCCAGTGAGTCGTACACCCGCAGGGCGGGCTCCAGCCCGACGGCCAGGTTCTCCACCACTGAGGGTCCGTCGCCCCCCGCGTGGTGCAGGAGAGCACAGGCCACCCAGTAGGCGACGGCCGCCCGCTGGTCTCGCCCGGCAGCGGCCTCCAGTTCGTGGAGGTTCTCGCACAGGACGGTGGCCGCGGCGACCGCCGCGGGGGCGACGGGCGCCCCGGCGACGAAGTCCGCAACGCGCGCGGTCGTCTCCGTCGTCATCGGGCCGCCGCCTTCCGTCGCGATTCCTCTAGGAGCGCCTGGATGGTCCGTGGTCCGTCGTCCCGTGTCAGGTGAGTGACCGCGTCCCAGATCGGTTCCGCCCGGCCGGGCGCGAGAGCCTCGGCCTTGGCGATGAGCTCCTCGTCGGTCAGCGGGCGTAGCAGGCTGCCCCGCGCGTGCTCGACGACCGACTCGACGGTGCCTCCGCCGGCGGTGTGGATCTCCAGCACGGCCGAGTCCCGTGGCATGCGCGGTTCCGGGCACAGTTCGACGCGCGCGCGCAGCCCGGCCAGCGCCGGATCGGCCACCGCCGCGTCACTGAACTCGGCGAGCCCGCCGGTGCCGCGGACCAGGCCCGCCGCCACCCCGTGCACCGCCGAGAAGCGCGCCTGCAGACCGGTGCGCGGGTCGAGCCGTCCCATCAGCTCCGGGACCAGCGGATGGCAGCGGTAGCGGATCCGGACGACGTCCGCGGCGGCGACGCCGCGCTCGTGCGCCCGCACGGCCGCGTCGATGCCGGGATGCGCGACGATGCCGCACGGATAGGGCTTGAAGGTGTTGTCGGTCAGCTCCCACCGCGTTCCGAACCCCCCGAGGAGACGGCCGGGTGATCGGTCTCCGGGCGCGAGGGCCCGCAGCAGTCCGCCGATGTCGGGCAGGACGGCCGCGGCGTCAGCGGTGAACCGGCCGCGGGCGGCCTCCGCGGCGGCCAGCAGCCCGCCCGCGGCGGCCTTGCCGGCGTGGTACGGCTTGACCTCGGTGCCGAACGCCTCCCGGTGGCCGAGTGTCTGCAGGGACGCCAGGCGAAGCGCGGCCGAGATCCGGCCGCGGTCGAGTGCGCCGAGCAGGGCCGCGGTGACCGCGGCTCCGACGACCCCGCAGGTCCCGGTGATGTGCCAGCCCCGGTCGTAGTGCTCCGGGCTGACCGCCAGGCCGAGCCGCAGCTGCACCTCGCAGCCGAGGGCGAAGGCCGCCAGCAGGTCGCTCCCGGACGCGTCCGCGGTCCAGCCCGCCGCCCACGCCGCACCGAGGACGCTCGCCCCGGGGTGGATGACCGTCACCAGGTGGGTGTCGTCGAAGTCGTCCAGGTGCCCGGCGAAGCCGGTGAGCAGCGCCGCGTCGGCGGGACTCGCGGTTCCGCGCACTCCGGGAGCGGCGGGGATGCCGGACCCCGCCAGCGCGGCGGCCAGCCGGATGACCTGGAGGGATTCGGCCGCCCCCAGGGCCACGGCCAGCACGTTGAACAGCGTCCGGCGCGCGGCCGCGGCCACGTCCTCGGGGAGCGGCCGGGAGGCGGTGTCGAGCACCGCCTCGGCGATCTCCTCGTAGGACGGTGCGGACGGGGTGGTCATGTGCTCGGCTCCAGCCAGGTGATGGCGCCGAACGAGAAGGCCAGCTGGGCCAGTCCCTCGCCGGAGGCGCCGTGCCAGTGCTCTTCGCCCGGCTCGATCCACACGGTGTCGCCCGCCGTCACCTGGAGCGGCTCCTCGTCACGGCGTCCGACGAAGCCGGATCCCGACACGACGTGGATGACCTGGCCGTCCGCGTGGATGTGCCAATGGCCGCGCACGCCCGGATCGAGCCGGATCAGCGCGGTGGTCGCCTTGCTGGTGGGCCCGCCGTGGATGTCGGAGCTGAACGCGGCGCCGGTGAACCGCTCCGGCGAAGGTACGGGCGTCGGGTCCTGGAGCAGGTCCGCGGTGCGGAAGAGCTTCACGCCAGTGCCTCCGTCCGCTGCGAGCCGTCGTCGGTGGGAGTGATGGACACCTCGGTGAAGCGCCGCATGGTGTCGACGAGGGCGATCTCCGCCGGGAGGCGCTCCATACTGGAGGCGCCGAGGAAGCCGACGGCGCCGGGAACCATCCGCAGCACCTCCTGGGCGTCATCCGGGGTGGCGATGGGACCGCCGTGGCACACGACGAACACGTCCTCGCGGGCGGCCTTGGCCGCGTCGTGGATCTGCGCGGTCCGGGCCGCGGCGTCCGCCAGCGACATCGGGGACGTGGAGCCGATCATCCCGGCGGTCGTCAGACCGACGTGCGCGACGACGACGTCGGCGCCGGCGGCGGCCATGTCGCGCGCCTCGTCCTCGGTGCGCACGTAGGTGGCGGTGAGCATGTCCATCTCGCGGGCGGTGCGGACCATCTCCACCTCCTTGTCGAAGCCGTAACCGGTGGCCTCCAGGTCCGCCCGCACGCTGCCGTCCAGGAGGCAGACCGACGGGAAGTTCTGCACCCCGGCGAACCCGAGTTCCTTGAGGCGCCCCAGGAACAGCGGGATGTTCTTGAAGGGGTCGGTGGCACAGACGCCCGCCAGCACGGGCGTCCGGCTCACGACCGGCAGGACCTCGGCGGACATCTCGACGACGATGTCGTTGGCGTTGCCGTACGGCATCATTCCGGCCATCGACCCGCGCCCGGCCATCCGGAACCTGCCCGCGTTGTAGATGACGATGAAGTCGACGCCGGCCTCTTCCGCGCACTTGGCGGACAGCCCGGTGCCGGCGCCCGCGCCGATGAGGGCCCGGCCGGACCGGACCCGCTCGCGGAAAAGAGGGACGTGATGCTGGCGGCTCATGGCCGTTACCTCCAAGTGGGTGTGGGACAGGCTGCGGGTTCACCCGGCCGGTGCCGGTGCCCGTTCACGGGCGGTGCTCCGGCGGAGCGTCCGGGGGCAGCCGGTAGAAGGGCGTGCGCTCGGCGACCGCGTCGAGGAGGCCCTCCTCGACGACGACCGCGATGTCCCGCGGATCGACGATCTTGATCTCGGCGAAGCGGTACTTGAGCGGCGCGGTGACGCGCGAGGACATCAGGTAGCCGCCCGCGACGACCAGCGCGAGCGCCTCGTACAGCTCCGGTCGCCGTTCGGCCAGCCGCTCGACCGCCGCCAGGCCGGGGTCGGGACCCAGCTCGTCGAGCGCCCTCAGCAGCGGTGCGACCAGGTCGGGCCGCGTCTTGACCACCTGGTCGAGCAGGCCGGTGTGCACGCCGGCCTGCGCCCCGGACGGCAGCCCGGCGCCGCTCTCGATCATGGCGTCCGCGACCTGTCCGAGCCGCGCGCGGGCGTCCGGCGGCACGGTCGTGCCCCGATCCTCGCCCTTCCTCGCGGTCGTCATGCGGGCACCTCCACGTCGCGGCGGTGGGCGACCAGGGACCGGGCGCAGCGCAGCGCGTTGGCCGCGATGGTCGCGGTGGGGTTCACGCCCGAGGACGTCGGGAACACCGAGCCGTCGAAGACGTACAGGTTGGGAACGTCGTGGCACCGGCCGTGCGGGTCCACCACGGAGGCGTCCGGGTCCTCGCCCATCACGGCCGTGCCCATCAGGTGCCACCCCGTGCCGCGCAGGTTCGGGTTGAAGATCTTCTTCTTGGCCCCCATGGCGTCGAGCACCTCGGACAGGCGCTCCAGGTGCCAGGCCATCATGGCCCGGCTGTTGTCGGACGTGCGGTACTGGATCCGCACCCCCGGGACGCCGTCCGCGGCGGCCTGCTCGTCCAGCAGCACCCGGTTCGCGGGATCGGGCAGGTCCTCGCAGATGACACCCCAGATCGCCGAATGGCCGTGCCGTTCACGCAGCAGCCGGGTGAAGTTCGCGCCCCATACGGGCTCGTCGCCCCAGGTCCCCGGCAGCATGAAGGACAGCGGCGCGCCGGAAGGGAGCAGGTTCCACTTCGCACCGCGCACGAAACCGCGCGAGCGGTCGCTCTCGTAGAACTCCAGGGAGTGCAGGTACTGGCCGAGCGGCCCGCGCCAGGACTCCAGGTCCTCGTCGAAGATCCCGATCGCGTTCCCGAAGGGGTGCATCATCAGGCGCCTGCCGACGAGGCCGCTGGAGTTGGCGACGCCGGTCCCGTCGGCCGACGCGAGCAGGATGCGTGTCGTGCCGATCGCGTTGGCGCACAGCACCACCACCCCGGCGCGGATCTCATGCCGCACGCCGTCGGCGTCGAGGTAGGTGACGCCGGTTGCGCGGCCCCGGTCGTCCAGGAGCACCTGCTCGACCGTCGCCCGTACCGTCAGGCGCACCTGGTCCTTGGCCAGTGCCCGCCAGTGGGTGCGGTCCGCGGACGCCTTGGCACCGGTGGGGCAGCCGAAGGGGCAGGCGGTCCGCTGCGCGCACGCGTGCAGCGGGCCGTAGTCGGCGGTGGCGATGGCGTTGCTGCCGGGCCACCAGTGCCAGCCGAGCTTGTTCAGCGCCTCCGCGCCCCGCCGCCCGAGCTTGTTGAGCGGCACGGGCGGCAGCGGCGGCGGCGTGGTGGGGGGAAGCGCGGGGTCGCCCTCAAGGCCGCTCACGGCGAACTGTCGTTCGACCTCGTCGTAGTAGGGCTCCAGGTCCCAGTACCCGATGGGCCAGTCGTCGCCGACGCCGTCCATGGTGCGGGTGCGGAAGTCCGAGGGGAGGAAGCGCTCCCAGTGGGCCGCGTACAGGACGGTGCCGCCGCCCACGCCGTTGTACATCAGGGCGGTGATGTCCGACTCGGTGTCGTCGATGGGGTAGTCGCCGGCGGCACGGCGCTGGTTCGGGTCCCAGTTCCAGTACTTGCGGGACGTGAGTTCGAAGTCGGCGTGGCCCGCGCGGGCCTTCTCGTAGTCGGGCCAGTCGCCCTGCTCCAGGCACGTGACCCGCATGCCGGCGCGGGCGAACTCCTGCGCGGCGACCGCGCCTGAGGGGCCGGCCCCGACGATCAGGACGTCGCAGTCGTCGCGCACTTCCCGTCCTCTCCTTCGTCGATCTTCTTCTGGTCCATGACCGTACTGCTATGTATGGCCAAATGTCTACTTATTGTGTGGCGTTAATGTACTGCTGATGTACTGGCCAACAGGGTCAGCAGCAGCCGCGCCGCCCGCTCGCCGAACTCCGGCGTGTTCAGCGCCGCCGGGGAACGCTCGACGGCGACGTGCGGGGCCAGCGAGTCCAGCAGGGCCCGTTCGAGCGCCGCGTCCGCCTCCGGCCAGTGGAACGCCCCGCCCGGCTCCGACAGGGCGGAGAGCCCGCCGGTGGGCAGCAGCAGCGCGACCGGCCCGCGCGCGGCCGACATCTTCGCGCCGAGCCGCTCGCCGAGCGCGGCCGCCTCCCGCGGATCGGTGCGCATCAGCGTCGCCGTGGCGTTGTGCGGGTACAGCCGCCGTTCCCGGTACGGTTCCGGTACGGTCTCGGGCGCGCCGAAGTTGACGATGTCCAGCGCCCCGGTGGACACGACCTGCGGGATCCCCCGCCGGCCCGCGGCGGCCAGCCGGTCCGGCCCCGCGCTCGCCACGCCGCCGGCCAGGTCGTCGGCCAGTTCCGTGGTGGTGAGATCGAGCACGCCGGACAGCCATCCGTCCGCGGCCAGCGACTCCAGCGTCCTGCCGCCGAGCCCGTTGGCGTGGAACACCAGCACGTCCAGGCCCCGCGCCTCCAGCGTCCGGCAGGCGCGGGACACGCCGACGGTCGTCACCCCGAACATGCTGGCGGCCACCATCGGCGCTCCGTCCCCACCCGCGGCGGACGGCACCGGCCGGCCCAGTTGGGCTCCCAGCATCGCCACCGCCCGATCGAGGACGAAGCGGCTCAACGTGTTGAGCCCGGCGATGTCCACGATCGAGGGGACCAGCAGCAGATCGCTGGCCCCCACGTGTGGACGGGTGTCCCCGGAGGCCATCGTGGTGACGATCATCTTGGGCACGCCCAGCGGCAGCGCCCGGAAGCCGGGGGCCAACACGCTCAGCGCTCCCGAGCCGCCCATGCCGAAGGCGGCGTCCACCTCGCCGGTGTCCCGCAGGGATCCCAGCAGGGCGGCCACCCCTTCCGCCATGGCGGCCAGGGCCTCCCCGCGAGTGGGAAGCCCGGCGATCTCGCCCACGGCACGGCCCGCCGCCCGTGCCACCTCCGCGCGGGTCACGTCGGGCCTGGTCTGCGGATCCCCTCGGACGCCCACATCGACCAGCAGTGGACGCAGGCCCGCCTCCACCAGGAGATCGCGGACGTAGGCGTACTCGGCGCCCTTGGTGTCGAGCGCCCCGGCGAGGACGACATGGCTCACAGTGTTCGCTCCATCACCAGTGTCGGTTGTTCTCCCCTGCGCCGCTTGACCACGACCGTCGCCGAGATGGCGGCGATGGTCGCCGCGTAGGGCAGCATCAGGACGAACTGCGGGGGCAGGACGTCGTTGAAGTCGAGCTGCGACTGGATGCCGAACGCCAGCGCGGACCCGAAGAACACCGCCGCGACCGACACCCCGATCGGGGCCAGCCCGCCGAGCAGGACCGCCGCGAAGGCCAGGTATCCGCGTCCCTGCGCGATGTTGTCGGAGAAGGAACGCACCTGCGCCAGCGACAGCTCCGCGCCGGCCAGCGCGCACAGCAGCCCGCCGACCTGCAGGGACGCCATCCGGTAGAGGTCCACCGGCACCCCGGCGCTGCGCGCCGCGAACGGGTCGCTGCCGCAGGCGCTGAGCCGCAGGCCCGCCCGGGTCCGCCGGATCACCCACCAGGAGACCCAGGTGAGCGCGAACGCCGCGAACGTCAGCACCGACAGGCCCGCGAGCGGGCCCCCGACCCCGGCCAGCGGGCGCGGGAGCCCGATGGGCGACTGGATGGCGGCCTCGGTGTCGAAGAATGCCACCAGCGCGAAGCCCGTCGCCCCCGCGGCGCTCATCGACAGGCCGAGCCCGACGATGAGCACGTTCGCCTTGAAGTGCGTGACCAGGACCCAGAACAGCAGGGACAGCAGCAGGTTCACCACGATGGCGGCACCGACGGCCAGGAGGATGGAACCGGTGCGGATGGCCGTGGCGGTCGCCACGAACGCACCGCTGAGCAGCAGCCCCTCCAGCCCGAGGTGCAGGATGCCGCTGCGCTGGGCGAACATCCCGGCCAACGCCGCAAGCCAGATGGGGGTCGCCGCCTGCAGGCAGGTCACCACGAAGTCAACCACGAGAACTCACCACCTCCCGATCGCGGCGAGCGGGCTCACCGGATTGATCGCCGGCGCGGGCGGCGGCTCGCGCTCGCCGGCGTTTCAGCAGGACGGGCACCGCGGACACGGTGATCCACAGCGCGACCGTCCCGTTGAGCATGTCGAGGCCCGCCTGCGGCAGGTCGCTCACGATCGGCAGGTAGATCGTGGCCGCGCGCAGCGCGCCGAAGAACACCGCGGCCAGCAGCGTCCGGATCGGGCCGAACGCGGCGACCAGCGCCACGATGACCGCCATGAAGCCGACCTGCGGTGAGAACCCGACCCGCAGTCCGCCCGACGGGCCGTACGCCTCGACGGCGCCCGCGAGCCCGGCCGCCGCGCCGCTCAGCGCGAAGACCACCAGGCCGACCCTGGAAGCGCGGATGCCCATCCACTGCGCCATCACCGGATTGCGGCCCACGAGGCGGATCTCCAGGCCCAGCCGCGTGCGGCCGGTCAAGATCACGGCCCCGGCCACCAGGAGAGCGCACAGAACCAGCAGCGTCGGCGAGACGCCGCTGCCGTCGCTGAGCCGGAAGCCCGCCGGCAACGGGTCGGTGGTGGCGGCCTGGCCGGTGCCGTCGCGGCTCTTCAGGGGACCCGTGCAGACCCACTCCAGCAGCAGCACCGCGATGAAGTTCATCATCAGGCTGGTCACGACCTCGTCGGCGCCGAGGCGGGTCCGCAACAGGCCGGGCACCAGCGACCACAACGCACCGAGTGCGATCCCGACGGCGAAGGCGCACGGGACCACGACGAGCGCCGGACCGTCCCGCCACGCCAGGCCGACCGCGAGGGAGCCGATCGCCCCGACGTACATCTGGCCCTGGGCGCCGATGTTGAAGTAACCCGCCTGGAACGCGAGGCCGACTCCGAGCGCGATGATGAGCAGCGGGATGGCCCAGCGGATCGTCTGCGTCCACGCGGCCGCCGAGCCGACGCTGCCGTCGACCGTCCCCGCGACGATCGCCCCCACGTCGTAACCGGACACGGCGAAGATCCCGACGACCAGCAGCAGCGAAGCGGCGATGACCCCGACGGGCCGGGCCGCGGCCAGCTTGGGCAGCTGTCTCACGCGCCCTCACCCCTCACCATCGCGCCACCGACCCGGTCCAGGTCGAACGGCCGGTCGAACTCGGCCACCACCCGCCCGGCGAACATCACCAGTACGCGATGGCACACCTCGAACATCTCCTCCAGGTCCGCGCTGACGACGAGGACGGCCGCACCGGACGCCGCCGCGTCCACCAGCGCCGCCCGGACGTCCCCGGCCGCGGCGATGTCCAGCCCGCGCGTCGGATGCGCTGCGATGAGGAGCCGCACGTCACCGGTGATCTCGCGCGCCAGCACGGTCTTCTGGACGTTGCCGCCGGACAGGTTCCCGGCCGGCTGCGTCTCGCTCCGGTAGGCGACCCGCCACCGGTCCAACGCCTCCCGGCACCGTTCGCGCAGCGCCCTCGGATTCAGCAGCGGGCCGTCACCGGCGCGCCGCGGGGCGGCGTGGTTCTCCCACAGCGCACTGCTGAGACTGACCCCTTCCACGTTGCGCTCGAAGGGGATGACGCGCAGGCCGTGGTCGCGGCGGCGCCGCACCGAGGCGTTCGAGACGTCGGCGCCACCGAGGGACACCGTCCCGCCGCGGAGCGGCGACATCCCGACGAGCGCCTCGACGAGGCTGCGCTGGCCGTTGCCCTCGACCCCGGCGACGCCCACGATCTCACCCGCGCGGATCTCCAGCGATACGTCTGTCGCGGCGGCGTCATGCGAGCCGGACCGCGCGGTCAGCCGGGCGGTGCTCAGCACCGCCGGGGCGTCCGGCGCGGGCTCCGCGACCGACGGCACCTCCTTGACCGGGGCGTCGCCGATGATGGCCCGCGACAGCTCCGCCGGCGACAGGTCGGCGATCGGCGTGGGCTCCAGGACGAGCCTGCCGGCCCGCAGCGCGGTGACGGTGTCGGCGACGGCGAACACCTCGTCCAGCTTGTGCAGCACCACGATCACGCACAGCCCCGCCGCGGCCAGCTCGCGCAGCCGGCCGAACAGCCCCCGCATCGCGGGGGGCGGCAGTACCGCCGTCGGTTCGTCCAGGATCAGCACACGCGGGCCGGAGGCGAGCGCGCGGGCGATCTCGACCGCCTGCATGGTCTCGATCGGCAGCCTGCCGATCACCGCGTCCGCGGCGACGTCGGCGCCTCCGCGCTCCAGCAGGGTCCGTGCCCTGCGGTGCAACCGCGCCTTGGAGAAGCCGCCGAAGGGACGGCTCTCATCGTTGAACAGCTCCAGCGCCTGGGCCACGGTGAAGTCCGCGGGCAGCGCGAAGTGCTGGTGGACCAGCTCGACGCCCTGCCTCCTGGACTCGGCGACGTTCCCTCCGGTGAGCAGGTGCTCTCCCACCCGGACGGTGCCGCCGGAAGGTTCGACCAGCCCGGCCAGCACCCGCGCGAAGGTCGTCTTGCCGGCGCCGTTCTGACCGACGATGACGTGCACCTTTCCCGGGGGGAAGGTTCCGCTGACGCCGTCCAGGGCGCGGAAGTCGCCGAACCGTACCGAGACGTCCCGGCAGGCGACGGCCGCTCCAGCGCGGGACGGCGCGCCCGCCGGAGCATGTTCCGTGTTCTCGTCAGGTGGGGCCTGCATGGCTGACTCAGACGGGATCGGTGTCGAAGGGGACGTCGATGGAGCCATCGACGATCTTCTGCTTGGTCTCGTCGACCTTCTTGAACGCGGAGTCCAGGTCCGGGGCCCCGGCTTCGGCCCGGAACTTCTTGGCACGGTCCAGGAAAGTGCCGTCGTCAGCGAGCCCCGCCACGGTGCCGCCGGGCTTCCAGCTCCCGTCGTCGATGCCGCGCACCCGCTTGGCCATGGTGCCGCCATAGTGCTGCGACGCGATCGCGATCACGCTGCCGGCGGTCTGGTCGCTTTCCACGTTGTCGTAGATGACGTGGGTCTTGGCCTGGTCGGCGGCTTTCACGACGCCGACGGAGGAACCGCCCGCGTAGGCGAGCACCACATCGACCTTGTTGTTGAACATGGTCTGGGCGATCTGCTGCCCCTTCACCGGATCGCCGAAGGATCCGACGAACGCGCTCTTGAGGACGATGTCGGCGCGGGTGGCCTTGGCTCCCGCCTCGAACGCGTGGTAGTCGGCGTACAGCGAGGGGATCGCGGTTCCGCCGATGAAGCCGATGACGCCCGTCTTCGACACGGTGGCGGCCAGCACGCCGGCCAGATACGAGGGGCCCTGTGTGTCGAAGGAGACCGTCTGGACGTTCGGCATCTCGGGCTTGTACGGGTCGGAGTAGATGTGCACGAACTTGGTCTTGGGGAAGTCGGGCGCCACGGTCTTGAGGACCTGCGTGAAGTCCGAGAACGACACGACGATCACGGGCGTCCCCGACTGAGCCAGGTTGCGCAGCGTCGACTCGTGCGAGGAGGGGTCGGGCGCGGCGACGTGGCGTGTGGAATAACCGGCCGCCTTCAGCGTCGCCAGTCCGGAGACCAGGTTGTCGGTCGGCCCGCCGTCCCCCGCCTTCTGCGGGGTGACCAGCGCCACCGACTTCTCGTCCGCGCCCTTCGCCTCGCCGCCGCCGCAGCCGGTGAGCGCGAGGGCCGATGCGAGGCCGGCCGCGGCGAGGAAGCGACGGCGGCTCAGCGGTCCTCTCCCGAGATTCATTACTGGCTCCGTTCTGTCGGCCCGTTCACCAACACGGTCCCTACGTCCACCGGTGCTCTCACCGGCAGGTTCCGCTGAACGTACACCCCTTGTCATCTTGGTGTCTAGAGGATGTATGCATAACAATCAGCACGCTCTGAACAGAACACCGTGTGACGCCGGGGCGGCCGTCCGCCGTGCCCGACCCCCGGCGGGCACGGCGGGCACGGCGGGCACGGCGGACGAGGCTCAGCCCGTGACGTTCAGGCGGGCGCCGTCGAACGACACGACCGTGCCGAGCTGCGCAGACTCGCGGGCCAGCCGATCCGCTATGCGACGGGTGTCCGCGGGGCCGGGCAGGACCGGGAGCCCCTGGTCACTCGTCATGATCGGCACCAGCGACACGCGAGGCACGTCGCCGGCCAGGTCGGCGACCGTGACGAAGGCGTCCCTGCTGAACGCGTTGTAGATCGCTTCGATCTCCGGGGTGATGTTCTCTCTCGGCTGCTGGGCGACGAAGTTCCCCGGGCTGTACACGATGACCCTGTCCCGGTACACCTCCACGCCCTGCGGAGCGTGCACGTGGTGGCCGAGGACGATGTCGGCCCCAGCATCGACGAGCGCGTGCCCGAAGACCTGCTGGTACTCGGCACGCGCGCTTCCAAAGCCGAAACCCCAGTGGACGGTGACGACCAGGACGTCGACGCGTTCCCGCAGTTCCCGCACGCGGCCGATGACCCGCTCGTGGTCGGCCGGGCGCACCCGGGTGCGCACGACCGGGGGCACCCCCGGCTCCTCCAATTGAAACTCCCCGTTCACCACCCATTCGGTGTCCACGTGTACCGGTGAAATGCCCGGCTTGGCCGGGCCCGCCGCGGCTCCCAGCGGAAGCAGGCAGGACCAGGCGAGGATCCCGACGCGACGACCCGCGATCTCCAGGACGGCGGGCTCCTGGGCGGCCGCCAGATCCTCCCCCGCGCCGATCGGCGTCACCCCCGCCGAGCGCAACCTCCGCACGGTGTCTTGCAGGGCGTCCCAGCCGTAGTCAGAGCTGTGGTTGTTGGCGAGCGTCGCAACCCCCAGGTTGAAGGCGGCCAGCTCGTGGACGAGTTCCGGGCGCGCCCGGAAGTTGAGGATGCGGTCGGAGGGATGGCCCCGGTCGGAGAAGGGCAGTTCCACGCTCGACAGCACGCAAGAGGACGCTTCGAGCACCTCCTGAAGCGCCGCGAACCCGGCATCTGCGGGCATCTCGCTGAGAGACCTGGTGAGGACGATGTCCCCGGTGGCGGTCAGATGGGATTGCATGGGCGACGCCTCCTGTGCTGCGAACGGTCGCCGTACGGCCGCGCGCATCGTGGGGACGCGGTGGCGTCCGAGCCGACCGGGCAGGCGGCACGGCGGTGAGAACCGAGGTCACGGTGCCATGCTTGCATAACACCGTCAATACGTTTCGAGTACACCCACTCCGCGCACAGGCCCCTCTCGCTGCGCCAGCCGAACGAGCGCGAGCACCGCAGGTAAAAGGCCGGTAGTGCGAAAGGCCCTACGCCTACGGGCCTTGAGCAACCAGGGACCTCACTGGTGATTCGTCCTTACAACCGTGAGTGAGTGCGTACTGGTAGAATGTGTGCGTGATGCTTGAGGTGCAACAGCGGATAGCAGCCCTGCGCAACTCGTCAGGCAACGGGCGTCCGCTCTACGAGCGGGCCGCACACGAGATGGCCCAGGCGATCCGGACGGGTGAACTGCGTCCCGGCGAGCGGCTGCCGTCGGTCCGGCAACTGGCGACCGACCTCGGCCTCAGCGTCACGACCGTGATGAGCGTCTACACCCGGCTGGCCGAACTCGGACTGGTCCACGGGGAGGCCGGCCGCGGCACGTTCATCACCGAAACCCCGGAGATCGCGCAGGCGGCACCGACTCCCCGTGCGAGTGAGACCGTGCCGCCCGCCCGCGGCGGGAGTGCTTGGCGACGCCAGGTCCTCGCCCAGACCGAGGCGCGGCTGAAGCGCAGCCATCCCTCCGCGCGGGACCTCACGCGCGGAGGCCCGGACCCGTTGCTGTTGCCACTGGCCGTCGTCAAGCGCGCGTACGGGGACGTCGCCGCCCGGCTGCAGGCTCAGAACCTGGAGTACCCGGCGACGCTGAGCACCGAGCCGGAACTGGCCGAGGCGCTCGTCGGACGGCTCGCCGACGACGGGATCACCGCCGAGGCGGACGACCTGCTCATCGGCGGCTCCACACAGCAGTTCCTGGCGCTGCTGGCCGGGCTGCTGCAGCGGCGCTCCCCCGGCGAAACCGTCCTGGTCGGCGTCGAGGAGCCCGGTTACCAAACCGCCATGGACACCCTGGAGTTCCACGGGCTGAACCTGGTCCCCATGCCCTTGGACGGGGCCGGGGTGACCGTCGAGGGGCTGCGGGGCGCCATCGACGCGGGTGTCTCGGCCGTGCTGTTCACACCCCGCGCGCACAGCCCGACCGGCTGCTGCTGGACCGCCGAACGCAGACGCGCTCTGGCCGACGTCCTCACCCCCCACCCCGACGTATGGGTCATCGAGGACGACCAGTTCGCCGAGGCCGCGTCGTCCCGGGCGGGCTCGCTGTACACCGATCCCAGACTGCGGGAACGCGTCGTCTACCTCCGTTCCTTCTCCAAGTCCATCGCTCCCGACCTCCGCCTTTCGGCGGCCCTCGCCAGGCAGCCGATCCGGCATCCGCTCACGTTGGCCAAGTCCTTCGCCGACGGGTGGACGTCCCAGACCTCGCAACGCGTGCTGGCGGCGGCGCTGACCGACCCCGAGATCGACGACCTCCTGGCGACGGCCCGCACGGAGTACGCGCGCCGCCGGGCCGCCGTCCGCGAGGCCATCCGGCACACCGGCGCCTCCCGGGACATCGACCTTCTCGTCCCCGAACTCGACACCGACGGGCTGCACGTCTGGGTGACCCTGCCGGGCGGCTGCGACGCCGATCGGGTGGTCGAGGCCACGGCGCAACGAGGATTCCTGCTGGCGGCCGGACAGCCCTTTTTCCTGTCCCCCGGCAACCAGCGCCACCTGCGAATCAACGCGGGAGCACTGCCCGCCGGCCACGCCCCGCAACTTGCCGCGGCGATCTGCGAAGCCGCCGTAACACTGATGAGCCAGCCCACCGCCCTGCTCACTCCTTGAACCCGTCCGGCGATCCGAGAGCGAGGCCGGCCGGCAGCACACCGCAGTACCCAACGGCGAGGGGCTCAGCGCTTGGTTTCGTATCTGGTCAGGAGTACGCCGCCGGGGAAGGTCCGGGTTTCCGTGAGGGTGAGGTTCACCCAGTTGTCCAGGGCCGGGAAGCACGGGGTGCCGCCGCCCACCAGGACCGGGTGGGTGACGATCGCGTACTCGTCGATCAGGCCGGCCCGCATGGCCGCCGCGGCGAGTGTGGGGCCGCCGATGTCCATGGGGCCGCCGTCCTCGGCCTTGAGGCGGGTGATCTCGGTGACCGCGTCGCCGGTGACCAGGCGGGCGTTCCAGTCGACCGTGTCGATCTTGGAGGAGAACACCGCCTTGGGCATGTCCCGCCAGCGGCGGGCGAACTCCTTGTGCGCCGGCGTGGCTCCGGGCTGCTGGTCGGCGGTCGGCCAGTGGGAGCTCATCGTCTCCCACAGTCTGCGCCCGTACAGAGCCAGGCCGGTAGCCTCCACCCGGTCCGACCAGAACTGGAACAGCTCGTCGCTCGGCACGCCCCAGCCGAGGTCGTCGCCGGGCGCGGCGATGTAGCCGTCCAGGCTCAGGCTCATTCCGAAGGTCAGTTTCCGCATGGCGTCAGCCTCCTGTGAGTCGGTACTAGTCGGTATTCGGCGTACTGACCAGCACGGCGCGGAGAAATCATCGGTCAGCGCACGCCGAGGGCCGGTACACCACCACGCCTAGCGGACGCCCGTGTACGGAAGGGAACCCGTACGCGGCGTCCGGCGCCAGGACGTTCGGCCAGCGGCACCGATAGGGCCCCGGTTACGGCGAAGGTCGTCCGGCTTCATGGGCCTTTCGAGGCGGGTTGGGAGGAGGACCAGACGTAGGCCGGCCAGTCCGGCCCCGCGTCAGGCTTGAGTTGTGTGCGGAGACCGGGCAGCCCAGTGGCACCATCTATCCGATTCTGGCCCGGCTGGAGCGCTTTGGCCGGGTCGAGGGGCATAAGGAGTCTCCGGCCGAGCACCTGGCCGAGGGGCGGCGCGCCCGTTACTACTACACGCTCACCGACGAGGGTGCTGTGCGGGCGCGCGTTGCGCTTGAGCGGGCGCGGCGATCGCGTGGGCCGGGCGTCAAGCTTCGGACGGCGACCTCATGAGCGCCACCCTGGAGTCGTTGCTCGCCGAGCTGCCAGTAATCGAAGTGACAGGATCCGGCGCGCGTACGAGTTCGCCGACCGCTGCTACGCGGGCCGGTGCCGGAAGAGCGGCGATCCCTACATCACCCATCCGGTCGCGGTCGCGCAGATCGCCGCCGGCTCGGGTCTGGACGACGTGGTCGTCCGCGCCGCGCTGTTACACGACATCACCGAGGACACCGGACGCCTACGCGAGCAGTTCGGCGACGAGATCGCCGCCATGGTCGAGGGCATGATCGAGCTGGATCGCGACGAGGCGGCCATCGCCACCTAGCCGCTGGCTCCTGCGGACCGATCTGCGCACGTGGACGCCGCTCGTGTTCCTGGTCGGCTGGGTGGTCACGGAGACCGCCCGGACGAGCCTCGTTGAGGCGGTGGTCGTGCTGATCACTGTGCCGCCCGTCCTCCATGCCGGGGTCGCCTGGCTGCGAGCGGCACTCGGCCTCGACGGTGCGGACGGGACGTCCTCCTAGGAGGGGTGACCCAGGCGAAACACGGCCGCGTTCGCGGCGGGTGACTTCCCTGGCGGCGCGGCATCCACGTTTGGCCCGAGTGTCGCGCAAGCGGAGATCGCGGTGGGCGGGTGGTCTTGCGGTCAATTGATCCCTTTCGTAGCGGGTGATGTGACCATCTCGCGCACGTACGGGGGCGAGTGCCCGTTCTACGCCGCCCAAATTATCCGATATGCACCGCACTCAGCATGCATAGCGCATTCTGGTGGATTCGGCGTGTCAGTTGGCTGTCCAGAATCGGTCAGTGCTCGGCGTTAAGTGTTACCTCGTCGTCCATGGCGGATGGGTGTATTGCGGCCTTACCGTCAAGGCCGGTCCTTGACAGAAGGCCGGGAGAAGGGGGCACGGGGATGGATCCCACTACGAAGGCGCAGGCTCTGGTCGGCAAATATCTGGCCCGCGAGACGGACCGGGTTAAATGGAGCGATGGCGAGCGCGCGCCGCAGCAGGCGTTCGTCAGCGATCTTTCCGGTAACGCCGTCGACTACTACATCAACGGGACGGCGTACTTCAATGCGCTGGACGCCGAGATCGAGGCCCTGCTCACGTCCAAGGCGAAGGGCCGGTACCTGTACTTGTCCGCTTGGTGGCTCGGCCTGGCCAAGCTCTCGGCCGATACCGAGGTCCAGCCGCTCGGGGAGTTCGGCACCACCCTGGTCCAGAACTTCCCCTTCCTGAAGGACCTGACCAAGGCGGCGAAGATCGGCCGGGACTTTCCCGCGCTGACGCTTCCGAGCGGCAAGTTGCTGGCCAGGCGACTGGAGGATCTGTACCACTCCGGTGCCGACGTACGGATCCTCGCCTGGGTATCGCCGTTCGCGGCCAGGTTCCCGATTCCTCAGCTTGGCGGTATCCGCTTGCTGAACGTGCAGACGCTGCTCAGCGTCGCGGAGATGCGCAGCCGGTTCGGGGAGAAAGGGGCCGGCAATGTGATGGTCAACCTGGCCGCGCACCCGATGGGTGCGACGCACTGCAAGCTGGTGGTGGCCGGGGATCACAAGTCCACTCGCGCCTTCACGGGCGGCATAGACCCGGTGATTAACCGGATGGACCTGTCCTGGCACGATCTCGCGGTGCGGGTCACGGGGCCCTCCGCGGCCGCGATCCATCGGTTCTTCCAGCAATTGTGGGAAGAGAACCTCAAGCGTCCGGCCGAGAGCTTTGTGATCGACGGGCTGGCGATCGAATCGCGGCTCAAGACGGCTGTGGAGATCCCCGACCCGCCGGAGCCGCCGCGGGGTGATGGGCACGGATCGTATGTCCAGGTGCTCCGGACCGTCCCGCAGATGCGGTTCTCCGCGTCCGGTCCCGAGTGGCTGTACGAGAAGAATTCAGCGATACGGGCCCTCATCACCGCGGGTGCCGGCTTCAAGAAGGCGCCGATCAGTTTCGCGCCCGAGGGCATCTTCGAATTCAAGGTCGCACTGGAGAAGGCGATCAGCCGGGCGGAGAAGTACATCTTCATCGCGGACCAGGCCTTCAGCAGCCAGGAGATCATGGGCTGGATCAACGCCCGGCTGCTGGCCAAGCCGGATCTCAAGGTGATCCTGCTGCACGGCGGCGATCCCGCCGATCCGCCGAGCGGGGATCTGGCCGAAGCGGTCAACAACTACCTGATCCCGCACGTGCCGCCGCTTCTCCTGGGCAGTTCCAGTGGCCTGGACGGCCTGGAGTTCTATGGCTGGACCGACACCACCGTGCACTGCAAGGTGACGATCATCGATGACGTCTTCTGCATCGTGGGATCGGCCAACGCGATGCGTCGCAGTCTCTACACCGACACTGAACTGTCCGTGGCGATCCTGGACGCCACCGGCACCGGCGTCGTCCGCAACCTGCGCCGCGACCTGTGGGCCAAGTACTGCGGGATGTCTCTGCCCTCGGAAATGACGCTCATCAGTGCCCCGCAGACGGGCTACGACGACCTCCTCGACATCGACAAGGCGCTGTCCCTGTGGTGTTCGGGTTGGGGCGGCGGGCTCCCACCGGGGACGAAACTGCTGCCTGCGATCAAGGGCTTCTCACTGCCGATGGCCGCGACCACCGCCTACTCCCAGAAGCTCCATGACCAGCAGGACGCCGACTCCCGAAAGACCTTCTGAGGACATTCAGAAGGCGGCACGTCGGCGAGGCGGAGTCCGGGACCACGTCGCCGGGCTGACGGCCGGGCAGGACCTGTCCGAGTGCAGGACGCAACTCGCGGGGCCCGCACCGGGACCCCCGGCGGCGTCGGGCCGGGACGCATTCCGCAGCGCTGGCTGGCTCCGGGGGGTGAACTCGTCACCTATGTCCTGACCATCGGCGAGATGCGGCGCCGGCTCGTACCTGCGCGTGGTTGGTCCCGTGGCTACCGGCGAGGCTTGATCTGGCCATCGGCGGGTGGGGACAGGGCCCTTTTCCGCGTGATTATCTACGACTGTCCCGGCAGTCGGGCGGGGCGGATCGAAGCCTTGGAGAGTCGCGTGGACACGATCGAAGCCCGGGTGCCGGAAAGACCGGTGGACGCCGTTCAGCGGACCGCGAGGATCGCCGGTGTCTGGTTCATCCTCACCTTCGTCTTCTCGATCCCGGCGGTGTTGCTGTACGACCCGGTCCTCAATGACGCGGACTACATCCTGGGCGCGGGCGCGGACACGCAGGTGCGTATCGGAGCCCTCCTTGAGATCCTGACCGCCGTCGCGAACATCGCCACCGCGGTCGTGCTGTTCCCCGTCCTGAAGCGGCAGAGCGAAAGCATCGCCCTCGGCTACGTCGGCCTGCGGATCGTCGAATCGACCGTCATCGTGGTCGGGATCGTCAGCGTGCTCGCCGTCGTGTCGTTGCGGCAGGACCTGGCGGGCGGCGGAGCCGACGCCGCCCTGATCGGGCAGTCGCTCGTGGCGTTGCGGGACCAGACGTTCCTGCTCGGTCCGGCGTTCTGCGCGGGCTTCGGCAACGGGCTGCTGCTGGGCTACCTGATGTACCGGTCGGGTCTGGTGCCACGCCCCATGGCGCTCATCGGGCTCATCGGAGGGCCCATCGCCTGCGCCACCGCGACCGCTGTCCTTTGCGGCGCCTACGAGCAGCAGTCCCCAGTGAATTTCCTGTTCACGGCGCCGGAAATCGTCTGGGAGGCGTCACTGGGCATCTGGCTCGTCGCCAAGGGCTTTCGCTCCGTCCCCATCATCGCGGGAACAGCCCCGGCCGCACAGGAGCCTGGTAACGCGTGACCCCTCACGCTGAGATGGTTATGGCCAATTTGCCGGTGGGGTGGCCGGCTCTCAGAGCGTTGAGGGCGTCGGGGGTCTCGGCCATGGGGTAGGTGCGGTCGAGGGCCGGGGCGACGGCGCCGGAGTCGATGAGGTCGGTCAAGGTGCGCAGGTCGTCGGCGGACTCGGTGGAGATGAGGCCGGTCAGGCGATGGCGGACGAAGGGTGACAGCAGCACCGCCCTGATCGTGCGGTCGAAGCCTTGGAGTACGCGCCCCTCCCCGGGGCCGCCGACGATGACGAGCGTGCCGCGAGGTGTGAGGGCGCGGCGCAGCCGTTTCAGGGGGCGGTTCCCGGCGGTGTCGAGGATAAGGTCGTACCGGCCGGTGCCGGTGGTGAAGTCCTCCCGGGTGCGGTCGATGACGTGGTCGGCGCCGAGGGAGCGGACCAGGTCGGTCTTCGCGGTGCGGCACACGCCGGTGACCTCGGCGTCGTAGGTCTTGGCGAGCTGGACGGCGAAGCTGCCCACACCGCCGCCGGCGCCCGTGACGAAGACCCGCAAGATTGTTGACCCCCACCCCGAGCGCGGCGCCTGAAATCGGTGGCATCATCCGGATCGCGGTGGTGGAGTAATGGGGTGAAGATCAAGCGCAAGCGGTGGTCCACGGGGCGGGGGACGCCCCTGCCCGTACGCCACCACGCACGCATCGAGGCGGCCCAGCGCGGAGATGCGCGGGTGAGCGCCTCGGTCGGTCCCGGCGGCGAGGTCATCGCGCTGTGGACGGCCGCCGCCGATGAGGGGGCCGTAACGGCGAAGACGCAGGCGAGCGGGGCCGTCTTCCCGAATCCTCGCGCCACCCGCCCGGTGACCGCCCGGGTGACGGTGCACTCGCCAGAGCTGTCCGGCGTGACGACGATCCACGACTTCCCGCTCGCGTACCCGGCCGTCCAGCCGCTGCCGGACGGCCGGATCCTGGCCGTGGGCACCAGGGCCCGCTGGCACCCGGACGGCCCCGACCGCAACGCGATCGTCTACTCCGCCGACGGTGCCGCGCTGGCCGCCGAGACGCTCGGCGACGGCATCGAGCACGTCTTCACCACCGGCACCGGCCACGTCTGGGTCGGCTACTTCGACGAGGGCGTCTACGGCAACTTCGGCTGGGGCCACCGCGGCAGCCCGGAGCCGATCGGCGCCTGCGGGCTCGCACGCTTCTCCCCCGACCTGGAGGCCGACTGGCGCTTCCCCTCCAGCGACAACCCGTGGGGTGTGATCGACGACTGCTACGCGCTCAACGTCGACGCCGAGACCGCCTGGACGTGCTACTACTCCGATTTCCCCGTCGTCCGCGTCCGCGAAGGGGCCCTCACCGGCTGGCACGGTGACGGCACCGCCGCAAGCGCGCTCATCACCGACGGCTCACGCATCGCGCTGTACGGCGGATACGGCTCCGACGGCAACCGCCTGGTCACCGGACGGCTGGCCGACTCCCGGATGCGGCGCACCGGCCAGTACCGGCTCGTACTCCCCAACGGGCGAAGCCTTCCCGAGGACGCGCGCGCCATCGGACGCGGTCCCGACCTGCACATCATCACGTCCGACAACTGGTACCGGCTCGACCTCCACGACGTACCGTGACGCCGCTGGACGCGACGGCTCATGGCCTTGAAGCCTGGCCCAGTGCCGCCTCGACGATACGGATCGCCTCGGCGGGGTCGAGGCCCACGCCGGCGATGACCGCCGCGTAGTCGCGGGCGGCGCGGTGGGCCTGCTCGCGGGCGTGCTCGCCGGCGGCGGAGACGAAGGAGCCGGCCCGCCCGCGGGTCTCGATCAGTCCGGCCACCTCCAGTTCCCGGTAGGCCCGGCCGACGGTGTTCACGGCGAGGCCGAGGTCGGCGGCGAGGCGGCGGATCGGCGGCAGTCTCGTGCCGACGGCCAGCGTGCGGTCCTGGATCTGCCTGGCGAGCTGGGCCCGGAGCTGCTCGTAGGGCGGCGTCGGCGAGGCGGCGTCGATGACGATCATCGGGTGGCCATGGCCCGCCGCGCCGCCGTCGCGACACCGGCGGCGCGGTGATGGACCAGCGAGAGCGCGATGACGCCCGCCACCACGAGCGCCACCGAGGCCGCGTTCCACCAGCCCAGCGACTCCCCGTACAGGAAGATGGCGGGCAGCGACCACACCAGCGACGGTGTGACGAGGGCGCGGGCGTCCTCGACCCGCATGATGACATCGGCCGTGAGCGACGCCTCGTCCTCCGCCACGGCCGGGCTCGCCAGCACCTGGCGCACTTGCAGGACGATGCCGGTACCGGCGCCCGCCAGGCCGATCAGCACGACGGTCGCCCCGTACCGCAGGCCGGGGTCCGAGACCGGCAGGACGCTCACCGCCAGCAGCATCGCGGCGGCGAAGGTGGCGGCCGTGAACAGGGCGTAGGGCCTGCCCAGTACCGCCTGCCAGCCGAGCCGGACCGGCAGGGCCACCCGTCTGGGCAGCCGCGCGCCGGCCCGCTGGTCGGCCCGCCGCACCCACGCGGCGAGTAGCCACTGCGCCCCCAGGAGCCCGGCGACCAGCGCCGCCAGCACCAGCAGCGGCGGCCATGAGGACGTGGCGCCGGCGCCCAGTGCCAGCACGTGCGTGAGGGCCGCGCCGAGCAGGAATCCGGCCAGCAGGAGGCTGTCGAAGAGCTTGGCCCGCCGCCGCACCGCCAGCCGCGCCGCGAGCAGGGGGGACGGCTCGGTCTCGGCCAGGCCGTGCCGGGCCAGCCACCGCCCGGCCTCCGCGCGGTCCGCCTCGTGCATCCCGCCACCTCCGAATGTCGCAAGCTTTGTCTTAATAAGATGAGTCAAAGCTTGCGACAATGTCAACCCTCGATCGAGCAGCCGACGAGCCGGGCGCTGTCGTCCCACAGCGCGCGGGCCAGTTCGTCGCTGCGCGCGAGGGTCGAGGGCGCGGTCCAGGTGAGCCGACCCCGTCTCAGGGCGGCGTACGACTCTCCCCGCGGGGGCGGCGTGCATCGGCCGAGGGTCAGGTCGGTAAGGGCTTCACCCGCGGCGACTTGGCTGTTGAGCGTGGGGCTCAGCCTGCGCAGCGGCGCTCCCAGGACCGGGGTGCCCAGCAGCGACCAGGCCGTCCGCATGGGCAGCGGCAGGTGGTCCGCCAGTCCCGTGCCGAACACCTGGCCGGGGTCGTAGGCGATCACGGTGAGGCCCGGGCGCCCGGTGTCGGGGTGTCCGGCCAGTGCCCGTGCGGTGAGGACGGAGCACAGCTTCGACGCGGTGTAGGCGTGCTGGCCCGCCGTGCGCGCCCGGGGGTCCAGGTCGGGGTCCCGGTCGGGGTGCGCCAGCAGCTCGGCGTCGGCGTGGCGAGGGGTGGCGAGCCCGGCTCCGGTGGCGGGATCGTGCGTGCCGCTGGTCGTCAGGACGACGGTCGCGCGGTCCGCGAGGGCGGGTGACAGCAGGCGCAGCAGCAGGTAGTGCCCGAGGTGGTTGACGGCGAACGTCGTCTCGAAGCCGTCGGCGGTCCGGCCGGTGACGTCCGGGTGGATGACGCCGGCGTTGAGCACGAGCGCGTCGATGCCGGCGCCGCCGAGTCGTTCCCGGACCGCTGCCGCGAACGCGCGTACCGAGTCGAGGGACGTCAGGTCGAGCGGGATCGGCTCGCCGGACGGTGCCGCCCGGCGAGCCCCCAGGATCAGGCGGGTGTCGCCGTTGCGGGTCAGCCGCTCGGCTGTGATCGCCCCGAACCCGGATGTTCCGCCCGTCATCACGATCGTGGACTCGCCGCCGGCTCCGGAACCGGGGGCGGGGGCCGGCGGACTCATGCCGCGGGCGTTCCGGTGACGGCCCCGACGACGTGGCGCAGCGTCTCGTCGATCTCCGTGCTCACCGCCAGCCGGCGGTCTCCGCGGGGGTGGAACAGGCCGCGCTGTTCCGCGGCGTACAGCGCCGCGAGTTCGTCCGCGAACGACGCGGGGACTCCGGCTTGGAGCATCGCGTCGAGCCAGCCGGCCTGGGGGATGGTGACCACCTGGAGCGGCTTGCCGAGCACGGCCGCCAGCCGCTCGGCGACCTCCCGTTCGGTGTACTCGGGGGGCAGCAGGTCGACGGTCTCGCTGGCCGGCGGCGGCGCCAGGAGTGCCGCGGCGGCGGCCTTCCCGATGTCGCGGGTGGCGATCATCGGGGTGCGGACGTCGGCGTCCTCGCCGAAGACGGGGTAGATCCCGCCGTCCAGCGCGGCCGGGAGCACCGTCTCGACCTTCTCCTGGAAGTGCGGGGGACGGAGCGCGGTCAGCCGCACGCCGGTCCGGCGCAGCCGGTCCTCGAGATGGTGCAGCCAGCGGACCGGCCCGGTGCCCTCGGCCAGGTCGGCGCCGATCGAGGACAGCACGACCGCATGGCCGACACCGCTGTCGCCGACCGCGCCGGCGATCGAATCGGCCAGCCCCCGGTGCCCGGCGTCTCCGGCGGCCGGGACGGTGGGCAGCATGACGAACGCCCCGGCACTGCCCCGCAGCGCCTCGGCCAGTGCCGCTCGGTCGCCGAAGTCGGCGACCACGGCCTGCGCTCCCCGCTGCTCCCAGGCCGACGCTTTGGCCGCGTCCCGGACCACGGCCCGTACCGGCGCGCCTTGATCGAGCAGTTCCTGGGCGGTGACCGATCCGACATGCCCGGTGACTCCGGTGATGGTGTACATGGTGTCCTCCCGTGCTCGGTTGCTCTTCCTCTCTTCAGCCAAGCGGCACCGGGTGAGGCGATACATATTTGAAAAGCGCGCTTCCATGTCTGTGCGTCTACGATGAGGCCGTGGACCCCTTGAGCGACCTCCTGGAGGGCGTCCGCGCGCGGACGGCAGCCTTCTGCCAGGCGATCCTGAACCCGCCGTGGGCTCTGCGCATCGCCGACGGTGCCGCCCTAGCCCTGGCCACCACGTTGCGCGGGCACGCCTGGATCGTGCCGGACCACGGTGAACCGACGCTGATGCACACCGGGGACGTGGCCATCATCAAGGGCCCGCACCCCTACAACGTCAGTGACGATCCGGCCACCGTCCCCGACGTCATCGTCCACCACGACAACCGCCTGACCAGCGTGGACGGCACCGACATCACCGAAGCCGTGCGGCTCGGGCCGCGGACCAGCGGATTCACCCGCGACGGCTCCGCGATCGTCGCCAGCGGCACGTATCAGATCGGCAGCGACGTCACCGACCGGCTCCTCAACGCCTTGCCCGACATCGTGCTGGTACCTGCCGCCGAGGCCCAGAACCCGGTGATGACCTTGCTGGCGCAGGAGGTGGGCCGCGACGGCCCGGCGCAGGACATCGTGCTCGCACGGCTGCTCGACATCGCACTCGTCACCACGTTGAGCGCCTGGTTCGCCCGCCCGGACGCGCAGGCCCCCGGCTGGTACCGCGCGCAGAGCGACCCGCAGGCCGGCCCCGCGCTGCGCCTGATGCACGACGACCCGGCCCACCCCTGGAGCGTCGCCGAACTCGCCGCGAAGGTCGGCTGCTCACGGGCCGCCCTCGCACGCCGCTTCACCGCACTGGTCGGCGAGCCCCCCATCGCCTACCTGACCCACTGGCGGATGGCGCTCGCCGCCGACCTGCTCCGGACGTCCGACCTCACCATCGAGACGATCGCCCACCGAGTCGGCTACGCCAACGCCTTCGCCCTGAGCGTCGCCTTCAAACGCACCCGCGGCCTCTCCCCCAAGCAGTACCGCACCGGCGACCGGCTCGATGCGCTGAGCATCGTCGGCGAGTGATTCCATGGCCCGGGCCGCCTCGATGATCCGGACCCTTGGTCGGCGGGCGGGGGGAGTGGACCCCCGGGTGGCCCGTCGGTTCGGCGGCGCGGAGGGCGTCATGGTGTGCCGAGCTCGGTGATCCTGGCCTGGACGCCGCTGATCAGGTTCGCCGCGTGCGGGCCGGCGGCGTAGCGGGCGGCGTCGATGGCGTCGGTGGCCGCGGCGAGCGGGTCGGGGTTGGTCGCGCGGTGCAGGGCGAACCAGACCCACCGATGTTCACCGTCGCCGAGCTGGGACCGGCGGGCGCGCAGGTGCGCGGGCGGGGTCAGGGCGCGGGCGGCGACGCTCGCGGTGATGTCGGGGTCCTCGGCGAGTCCCGCGTAACGCGCCGCCTGTGCCGCGGCCCACCAGGCCAGGTCCCGCAGCGCAGGTTCGGTCAGCCCGGTCGGCGCCTCTGGTTGGCCGCCCGGCCGCGGGTGGTACGGGTGCAGCGCGGGCAGGTCTGGCACGATCCGGAACGCGATGTCGGCCGCCTCGATTCGGGCCAGGTCGGCGGCGGTGAAGCCGTGACCGGTGAAGCGCTCCACCGCGAGCGCGCCCATCATGTACTTGCGGCGGTGGTGGTCGGCGAAGTCGAGGTCGGCGAGCGCCGGGGCGATCTCCGGTGGCGCGTCGAGGTCGCCGAACGGTTCCTCCGCCCACAGCACTTCGCCGTGCTCGGCGAACGAGAGCCGGGTCAGCGCGTTGACGTTCCAGTACATGCTGGCGGCCCGTCCACCGGCGGAGGCCCTGGTCAGCACGGGCTCCTTGGAGCCCTGCCAGCCGTTGTACTCGACGGCGAGGACGGCGCCTCCTAGGTCGAGCACCGCAACCCAGGGATCGATCGACTGGTTGCGCAGCATGTCCTCGCCGATCGCCAGCAGCGACTCGGGACGGGCCGGGTCCGCGTTGAACGCGCGCAGCACGTCCGTGACCTCCGCCCCCGTCACCACCGTGACCGTCGCCGCCTCGGACAGGGTGCTGTGCCGCAGCCACCGGTAGCCGGCTTCGGGCGGTTCGGGCCGCGCCGGCTCCGGCTCGCCGCGCAGGCGGTGGCCGAGCCGGTCGGCGCGGGCGTGCACGATCTCGGGCGCGGCGGGCGCCGCCCACACCACCAACTCGTGGTACTCGGTTCCTTCGGCGTCGTCTCGGCCGCGCGCCTGGACCCGCAACCGGTAGTCGCCCGGCCAGGGCGGGGTGCACCTGCGGAGCTGGGACTCCACCGCCCCTGCCCCGACCACCGAGGCGCCGCCGGTGGCCGCCCGCCAGCTGACCTCGACGATCTCCTCCCAGCCGGTCGCGACGTCCGGCGGCGGTCCGTCCAGGACGGTCATCACCATGCGGACGTGGCCGGTCTCGGTGCCGGTGCGGATCACCGCGCCGCCCGGAACCACGGCGACCAGGCCGTTGCCGGTGAAGTCGGCGTCGGGGACGGGGCCGTCCTCCTCCAGCAGCGCGAACCGGTGCCCCGACACCGCTACCTGCCCGCTGGACCGGAGAGGCAGCAGGTACTCCTCCCGAACCTTGGCGAGTATCGCGGTGGCGTAGCCGGACGGCATCGGGGTCTCATGGAGCAGCAGAACCGCGGTGCCGAAGGCGACGCCGAGCAGTGCCGGTGGGCCGGCCGCCCAGGACTGGACGTCCACCCCGCGCAGGACGGCGGCGGCGGTCGACACGGCCAGCGCCAGCCGCGCCGCGCCGTGCGCCGCGGCCACCCCGAGCTCGTCGGTGATCTCGGGATCGACCGCGAGCAGCGGGGCCACGCGCGGGTGGGCCGCCAGCCGGCCGGCCAGCGCGGCGACCAGCGGCACCGCGCCAGGCCGGATGCGGTCCAGCATGGCCGCCCCGCTGATCGCCTCGCTCACCCCGTCCATGATCGCCACGCCGAAACCGCCGGTGAACGGCTCGCCCAGGAAACCGGTCAAATCCGGAACACCGGCCAGGTCCAGCTCCGGCACGGTCAGTTCCAGCGCGCCGAGCAGGCGTTCGACCAGCAACGACGGAAGCGAGGCGAGCGCCTCCCGCACCGGCGAATCGTCGGCCACGGGCCCTCCGCCGAAATGGAACCCTGCCGCGGCCCGGTGCCGGACGCCCGATCCGCGGACGGGCCACGTGCCGTCGGCTGTGGCACGCAACCGACCGAGCTCAGCCGCCGGCGCCTGCGGAACGCGGGCGATGACCAGGGGAATCGCCGCGGCGACCGGCCCGGCCAGCTCATCCAGAACCGCATCGGAAATCTCGACCACAGCACTCCCGCCGTCGGCACGTCCAAGACGGCCGAGACTGTAGCCGTCCCATGCGACAAAGCGGTTCAGTGCGGGGCGACGACAACCTTGCCCGGTGCCCCTCTCGGACGCGGGCGAGAGCTTTCTGGCACCTGTAGGCGCGGGGCTAATGCGTCTGTTGTCACAGACAGGGATGGGTTGTGGGCGCACGGTGGGTTGGTGCGGAATCTGACGCGGCAGGAGCGGAGACTGCGTGAGGCTTCCCGGACCGGGCGCAGGCTCGTGCTGGGCGGCGAGAGCGCGGAGCACGGCGCCGGCTGGGGAGCGGACCGGGTGATCCGCGCCGAGGTGATCCGGGACCTGCTGGTCGGGACGCCGGCCGGCGCGGACGGCGGGGTGTCCGCGCTGCGGCTGGTCGGCGCGCGGATCACCGGGCGGCTCGACCTGCGGTTCGCCACCGTGGGACGTCCGCTGAGCCTGCGGTCCTGCTACTTCGACTCCAAGCTCGACCTGCACGGCGTGAAGTGCCGGGAGATCGACCTGACCGCCTCGCATCTGCCCGGCGGGCTGCGGCTGTCGACCGCCGAGATCGACGGGCACCTGCTGCTGGAGGAGACCTGGATCGACAAGTCGGTCCGGATGATCGCCACGCATGTCGCCGGGGCGCTGTTCCTGAACGGCGCGCGGCTGCGGGGCGGCGAGACCCGCTCGACCGCGCCGGCGCTCGAGGCCGACATGCTCCGGCTGGACGCGGACCTGCTGTGCAAGGACGGCTTCCAGGCCCACGGCGAGATCCGGCTGCCCGGGGCCGCCATCGGCGACACGATCAACCTCGACGACGCGCGCCTGCTCAACGACGACCGGTGCGCGCTCAACCTCGCCCGCGTGACGGTCGGCGGCGACCTGCTGTGCCGGAACTCGTTCGAGGCGAAGGGCGAGGTCAACCTCGAAGGCGCGCAGGTCCAGGGGCGGCTCTGCATGGAAGGCGCCCGGATCCGGCGGCCCGGCGAGCAGGCCCTGGCCGGCGACCGGCTGGTCGTGCGCGGTGAGCTGCGGCTCGCCCGGCTCCGGACCGAGGGCGGCGTGCGCCTGCTCAACGCCCAGGTCAGCGGGCCCGTCACCCTGGACACGGCCGAGATCCGCAACCCGGGCGGGGTGGCCGTGCACGCCAGCGGCCTGACCGCCGACGGGATGTACTGCCGCATGGGGTTCACGAGCGAGGGCGAGATCCGGCTGTCCGGGGCGCGCATCACCGGGCCGCTCGACTTCCGCGGGGCGCTGCTGGACGACGGCGGCGAGCTGAGCCTGGGCTGCTGGTACGTGACGGCCCGCGAGCTGATCCTGCTCCTCGGCCGGCCGGTCCGCGGCCGCATCGACCTGCGGTACGCCGAGCTGGGCCTGCTCAACTTCTCCCCGGAGGCGCTGCCCGCCCAGTTGCGGCTGGACGGGCTGTCCTACAACGCGATCGCGCCCGCCGGCGACGTCCGGGACGGCCTGCGCCTGCTCGCCCTCGCGCCGACGGGGTTCCGGCCGCAGCCGTACGAGCAGCTCGCCAAGACGTACCGGCTGATGGGCCACGACGGGCACGCCCGCGCGGTGCTGCTCGCCAAGGAGCGGCACCGCCGCTCGGGGCTGTCGCGTCCGGTCAAGCTGTGGGGGCATCTGCAGGACGCGGTCATCGGCTACGGCTACAAACCCGTCCGCGCCGCGGCCTGGCTCGCCGCCCTGGTCGTCGCCGGGACGGTGCTGTTCCAGATCTCGCCGCCGCAGGCGGTCGGCTCGGGACGCGCTCCGGCGTTCAGCGCGTTCGTCTACACCGTCGACCTGATGGTGCCGCTCATCGACTTCGGGCAGCGCAAGGCGTACCTGCCGCCGAACGGCTGGCAGCAGGCGCTCACCTATCTGCTGGTCGCGCTCGGCTGGATCCTGGCCACGACCATCGCCGCCGGGCTGACCCGCGTCCTGCGCCGCCAATGACCTCGGCGCAACGCGGGACGGGCGGCGGTGGGCGGTCGGTTGGGGGCGGGTATAGCGGGTACGGCTGCCTGAAATGACGTCTATCACCTGGTCAGGGGGGATTCTCATGACCGGGACAATGCGGGCACCGCGCAGCCGCGGCATGATCAGCGGGCTGCTGCTGGTGCTCCTGGCAATCTGGGGCGGGCTCATTCCGTTCATCGGGCCGTACTTCGACTTCGGCTTCGGTTCGGACCAGGCGTGGGTCTACACCGCCGACCGGCTTGTGCTGTCCATCCTTCCGGCGGTCGCCGTGGGGCTCGGCGGGCTGATCCTGCTGGCCACCGCGAACCGGCCCGTCGCCCAGTTCGGCGGCTGGCTGGCCGCGGCCGGCGGGCTGTGGTTCGTCGTCGGCAACACGGTCGCCGCGCTCTGGAACATGGGCGTGGGCGCGCCTCTCGGCGGCGAGGGACGGCAGGTCGCCGAGCAGATGTCGTTCTTCGAGGGCCTCGGCGCCGTGATGATCCTGCTGGCGGGGCTGGCGCTCGGACGGTTCCTGGTGATCGGCATCCGCGAGGCACGCCAGGCCGGCATGGAACGCCGGCTCGCCGATGACCGCGTCGGCGCGGGCGACCGCGGAGAGGCGACGGCCGTCCCGACCCAGCAGAAGCGCGGCCACTTCCACCTGGGACGCCAGAAGGCGGGAGCCTCGGCGGGAAAGGAGCGGCACACCACTTCGCGAAGGGACTGAACGACGGACGTCGGGCCCACGGCCCCTCCGGCCGAAGCGGGCAGTGGGCCGGACGCCGGTGGCCTTCCGGTGTCGTGACCGTCGGATAGCGTCACGGGGTGATCGAAGACCTGGTAGCGCGAGTAGAGGCCGGTGAGGACGCGGCCGTTGAGGAACTGGCCGACCTGGCGGCGGCCGACCCTGCGGCGATGGCTCCGTACCTGCTGCGGCTGCTGGACGCGGGAGCCGTGTGGCGGGCCGATGTCCTGTACCGCGGCGCGGACGAGGACTTCCAGCGCGAGGTCGTGGCGCGGATCGATTCGGGTGCGCACCAGCGGTCGGACCAGCTGGGGCACCTGCTGGCGCAGACGCGTGGACCTGTCGTCGAGGAGGCGTTCCGCCGCTGGGCGCAGGCACCGCCGCCCGGGGACTTCGACCCCTTCCAGCGGGGCGCGGCGGCGCTGGCCCGCGATGGAGGCTGGGAACTGACGGCGGACGGCCTCCGGGAACTCTGCGGGTCCAGCGCTTACCGCTTGGTGCCCGGGGCGGACGGTGATCGTCCGAAGGGAACGTGCCCGTGGTGTGAGAGTCCGCTGTGGACCGCTCTGGACGTGGACACCGCCGACACGAAGGTCGCCGCCGCGCTGGCGCACACCGGCTGGCGCGGGAGGCTGCACATCGTCACCTGCCATTTCTGCACGTGCTACGGCACCACGTATGTCGACGTCACCGAAGGCGGGGACGCGGGTTGGTCCGCGCGCAACGTCCGTCCCGACTACCTTCCCGGCATGCCGCCCGAGGAGCCGCCACTGGTCGGATTCGCGCCGGGGGAACGGCGGCCCACGCCTTACCTTTCCAGCGCTTGGGCGAGGGAGGGGTCCACCCTTGGCGGATTCCCGGACTGGATCCAGGACCCCGCTTACCGCGACTGCCCGAGTTGCGAGAGGGCGATGGATTACGTCGGTCTGATCGGCGGCGCCGACCTGCACGACTACGGCGAGGGCGCCTACTACCTGTACGTGCACGCGCCGTGTGGGCTGGCCGCTGTGGAGTACCAGCAGAGCTGACGAGAGCGGCGTGCGGGCTAGAGGGTGATGGCGACTTTGCCGCGGGCGTGGCCGGGTTCGATGTAGCGCAGGGCTTCGGGGAGTTCGGCGAACGGGTAGGTCCGGTCGATGACGGGGGTTACCTGTTCCTTCTCCATGAGGTCCGCCAGGAAGCGCAGGTCCGCGGAGTTGGGCTTCCACTGGACGGTGGCTATGCGCTGGCCGACGAAAGGGGAGATCAGGGCACCGCGGAATTGCTGCGCCGCGGGGCCGAGCAGGCGGTCGCGGCCGGAGGCGATGCCGCCCACGAGGACGAGCGTCCCTTTGGGGGTCAGGGGGCGTCGTAGGTGCGCCAGGGGGCGGTTGCCCACGATGTCCATGGCGAGGTCGTATCTGCCCTTGCGAGTTGTGAAGTCCTCGGCGGTGTAGTCGATGACGTCGTCCGCGCCCAGGGAGCGGACCAGGTCGATGTTGCGGGTGCTGCACACGCCGGTGACCTCCGCACCGAACGCCTTGGCGAGCTGGACGGCGAACGTGCCGATGCCCCCGGACGCCCCGTTGACCAGGACGCGCTGACCCGCGGAGATCCGTCCGACGTCCCGCAGTCCCTGCAGCGCGGTGTGCGCGGCCATCGACACCGATGCCGCCTGCTCGAACGTGAGGCGGGCGGGCTTGACGGCCAGCCTGTCCTGCGGGACGGCGGCGGCCTCGGCGAACGAGCCCAGCCGGACTTCCCCGAAGACCTCGTCGCCGGCGCGCAGGTCGGTCACGCCGTCGCCCACCCGTTCGACGACTCCGGCGAGGTCGGCGCCGAGGACCAGGCCGGGCTTCGGCCGCCGCAGTCCGACCCCGCTCAGCCGGACCAGCTTCGGGTCGGCGCGCAGGTGGCGCCAGTCGTAGGGGTTGACGGACGCCGCGCGAACGCGGACGAGCACCTCACCGGCGGCGATCTCGGGTTCGGCGACGTCCGTGAGGTGCATGACGTCGGGCGGTCCGTAGCGGTCCCAGCTCCAGGCTTTCATCGCGGCTGCCTTCCGGGCGGGCCGTAGCTGTCGTACGGCGTAAGGTTCTCTTACGTCGTAAGATTATCGTACGCCGTAAGGCAGTCAAGGGCAGCAGCGGAAATGGACTCGGCCGGTGACCGGGAGTGAGGGCGTCAGGCGCCTTCGGGAAGGTCAGGAGCCGGCGGCGCGGCGCCGTTCCAGTCCGTCGAGGATCAGGTCCAGCGCGAACTCGAATTCGAACTGGTCGTCGCAGAAGCCCAGGGTGCCGTCCGGGTCGTCGTGGACGGCGTCCGCCAGCATCCCGACGATGTTCGGGAACCGGTCGGCCATCTGCTCCATGAGCGCGGCGGCCTCCTCGTCCGGAGTGCCGGTGCCGTCGGGCCGGAACAGTTCCTGGGTGAAGCCGAGCGCGCGGCTGCCCAGAACGTGCAGCGCGCGGTGGGCCAGCTCGAACGAGAACCCGCCCGCCCGGAGGATGGCGACGACCCGGTCGTAGTAGGCGATGACCAGCGGGTTCGTGGTGGTACGGCTTTCGAGCACCTGCGGCGCCCAGCGGTGGCCGAGGAAGACCTCCCGGGCGGCGAGGATCCGTGCGCGCAGCGCCGCTCGCCAGTCCGCGTCCGGGGACGGGGCCTCGACCTCGTCCACCGCAACCATGACCTCACCGAGGACCACCTCGGCGACGCCGTCGAGGACGGCCTCCTTGTTCGCGACGTGGTGGTACAGCGACATCGCCTCGACCCCGAGCTCCTGCGCGAGTTGGCGCATGGTGAGCGAGTCGATGCCGTCGCGGTCGGCGAGCCGCACGGCGGCGCGCAGGACCCGCCGCCGGCTCAGCGGGATGCGCGGCTGCTCGGCCAGCTCGTCGGCGTCGGTCGTCCGTGGGGTCATGGGATCTTCCTCCCGACGCACCTTACCCGTACACGGTAAGTCTCTCCGGGGGCCGGGGCGGCGGGGCGGCCGACGTCACAAGGCGGCACGCGCAGACGTCGCGTCCGTGGGCAGAATCCACCTATGACTAAGACTGTGAACCTGCCCGGCGGCACCGCCCTGCCGATGATCGGTTTCGGGACCTGGCAACTCGGGTCCAAGGCTGCGTACGAGTCGGTGCGCGCGGCGCTCGACGTCGGCTACCGGCACGTCGACACCGCGACGCTGTACAAGAACGAGGCGGACGTCGGCAAGGCCGTGAAGGACAGCGGCGTCGACCGGGAGCAGATCTTCATCACCACCAAGCTGCGCCCCCAGGACGCGCGGAACGCCCGCAAGACCCTGGAGTCGAGCCTTCGCCTCCTCGACACCGACTACGTGGACCTCTGGCTGATCCACTGGCCGACCGGCCCGGACGACCTCGTCCCGACCTGGGAGGAGCTGCTGCGGGCCAAGGACGAGGGCCTGATCCGCAACGCCGGGGTCAGCAACTACAGCCCGGCGCAGATCGACCTGCTGACCGAGGCCACCGGCCAGCGGCCGCCCGTGAACCAGATCCCGTGGAGCCCGGCAGAGCACGACCCGGACCTGCTGGCGGAGCACCGCCGCCGGGACGTCGTCGTCGAGGGCTACAGCGGCCTGAAGAACACCGACCTGAACCACCCGGTCCTGACCGGGATCGCGCAGCGGCACGGAGTCACCACCGCCCAGGTCGTCCTCCGCTGGCACCTGGAACACGGCATCGTCATCCTCCCCAGATCCGCCCGCCCGGAGCGCATCGCCTCCAATTTCGACCTCGAAGGCTTCACCCTCACAAAGGAAGACGTCACCGCAATCGACACCCTCGCCTGACCTCGCCGGGCTGCGGATGAAGCGCGGCGATAGCGCCGCCTAAAGAACAGGAGATCCAGGGTCGGGATCGTTCAAAGAAGCGGTTCCGATAATTTGCCATGCCCGGACGCGCGTGCCGCGAGAACCAGCTAAAGAACCCTCCGATCACCGCTCTGACCTGTGGTCCACAGGTCTCAGGCAGTCATGCCATGCCTCCCCCTAAAGGCAAAGAGATCATATGAGCGCAGGTTGGCCGCCGGACGTCCGTGGGGAGGGAGAGCGGACTACACGAATCCCCATCCATCATCGAGAAAGGGGAAGTGACCGTGAAGGCCAATGTTCTCGAACCCGCGGCGCGGGAGTTCGCCGACGCCACCGCCAAGCCGCCGTTCCCGTACGAGCTGGGGCCGGAGGGCGCCCGCCAGGTCCTGGACGACCTCCAGGCCGCCCCCGTCGCCAAGCCCGAGGTGGACGACGAGTGGCTCACCGTGCCGGTCGAGGCCGGCGAGGTGCGCGTCCGCATCGTCAGGCCCGCCGGGACGGCCGGCGAGGTCCTGCCGGTCGTGCTGTTCATGCACGGCGGCGGCTGGATCCTCGGCAACGCCGGGACCCACGACCGGCTGGTGCGCGAACTGGCCACCGGGGCCCACGCGGCGATCGCCTTCGTGGAGTACGACCGGTCGCCGGAGGCCCGCTACCCGGTCGCGATCGAGCAGGGCTACGCCGCCGCCCGGTTCCTGGCCTCCGACGGCGCGCAGCGGAACCTGGACGTCTCCCGGATGGCGGTCGCCGGCGACTCGGTCGGCGGGAACATGGCCGCGGCCCTGACCCTCATGGCCAAGCGGCGCGGCGACGTCCAGTTCGTCCAGCAGTCGCTGTACTACCCGGTCACCGACGCCGCCCAGGACACCGGCAGCTACCGCGAGTTCGCCACCGGCCCGCACCTGACGGCCGCGGCCATGGCCTGGTTCTGGGACGCCTACGCCCCCGACCAGGCCCAGCGCGCCGAGCCGACCGCGTCGCCGCTGCGCGCCACCCTCGACGACCTGGCCGGGCTCCCGCCCGCGTTCGTGGTCGTCGACGAGAACGACGTGCTCCGCGACGAGGGCGAGGCGTACGCCCGCAAGCTCATCGAGGCGGGCGTCCCGACCACCAGCGTCCGCTACAACGGCACGCTCCACGACTTCATGATGCTCAACCCGCTCAGCGGCACCCGCGCCACGCGGGCCGCCGTGAACCAGGCGGTCGCGGCTCTCAACAACGCCCTGCACACCGGAAAGGCCGGCTCATGAGCACCAACGATCAGCCCGTCGTCGTCCTCGTCCACGGAGCCTTCGCCGAGTCGGCGAGCTGGAACGGCGTCATCCGGCGCCTGGCCGGCCGCGGCCTCCGCTCGGTCGCCGCGGCCAACCCGCTGCGCGACCTGGAAGGCGACGCCGCGTACGTGCGCGACGTCATCGCCGGCATCGGCGGGCCCGTCGTCCTCGTCGGCCACTCCTACGGCGGTCTGGTGATCAGCCGGGCGGCGGCCGGCAGCCCCGCCGTGCGGTCCCTCGTCTACGTCGCGGGGTTCGCCCCCGAGCCCGGGGAGGACGCGTTCCAGCTCTCCGGCAAGTTCGAGGGGAGCACCCTGGGCGGGACCCTGGTCACCTATCCGGTCTCGTCCGGGGGCAACGAGTTCCGGATCGACGACGACAAGTACCACCAGCAGTTCTGCGCCGACCTTCCCGCCGAGGAGGCGGCCCTGATGGCGGCGACCCAGCGCCCGGTGACCGAGCGGGCGCTGACCGGCGAGGTGGCCGCGGACGGAGCCGCCTGGCGCGACCTGCCGTCCTGGTTCGTCTTCGGCGAGCTGGACCGCAACATCCCGGCCGAGCTCCACCGGTTCATGGCGGAGCGCGCCTCCTCGCGGGGCACCCGGGAGATCGCGGGCGCCTCGCACGCCGTCGCGGCGTCCCAGCCCGACGCCGTGGCCGCCTGCGTCCTCGAAGCCGCCGGACAGGCGGACGAAGCGGCCCGGCGGACAGGAGGTGCGTCATGAAGATCGTGGTAGTCGGCGGCACCGGGTTGATCGGGTCCAAGGTCGTGGCGAAGCTGAGCGAGGACGGCCATGAGGCGGTGGCGGCCGCGCCCGGCACCGGCGTCAACACGCTCACCGGGGAAGGGGTCGCCGAGTGCGTGGCGGGCGCCGCCGCGGTGATCGACGTGTCGAACTCCCCGTCCTTCGAGGACGCCGCGGTGCTGGACTTCTTCCAGACGTCCACCGGCAACCTGCTGGCCGCGGAGAAGGCGGCCGGGGTCGGCCACCACGTCGCGCTCTCGGTGGTGGGCACCGAGCGGCGGCCGGACGTGGGCTACTTCCGGGCGAAGCTCGCCCAGGAGAAGCTGATCGAGGATTCGGGAATCCCGTACTCCATCGTGCACGCGACGCAGTTCTTCGAGTTCGTCGGTCCCATCGCCGAACAGGCCGCGGAGGACGGGACGGTCCACATGCCGCCGGTGCAGTTCCAGCCCATCGCGGGCGAGGAGGTCGCCCGGACGGTCGGCGGGACCGCCGCCGGGACCCCGCTGAACGGGCCGGTCGACATCGCCGGCCCACGCCGCTACCGGATGGACGAGTTCTTCCGCGAGGCGCTGGCCGCCATGGGCGACCCGCGCGAGGTCGTCACCGACCCGCACGCCCACTACTTCGGCGCCGAGATGACCGAGCGGGACCTCGTCCCGGCGGACGGCGCGACCCTCGGCGAGATCGAGTACGACGAGTGGCTGAGGAGTCGTTGACTCACGGCCTGCCATAACGAGAACACGCCGCCAGTCACCGGTTTCGGCGTGGCCAGGCGACGTCGTCGATCGCCAGCCAGGGGGCGGCGGCCACGGCCGTAGGGGTGAGGCCGGTGAAGGCCTTTGCCTCGCGGTGGAGGTGCGACTGGTCGGTGTAGCCGCTCCGGACGGCCGCGACGGCCGCGGGGTGGCCCGCCGCCAGCAGGTGGGCGGCGCGGTCGAAGCGCGCCAGCCGGGCGGCGCGTTTCGGCGTGATGCCGAGCTGGGACCGGAAGCGCGACCACAGGCGCTTGCGGCTCCAGCCGACCTCGTCCGCCAGGCCGTCGACCCGCACGCGACCCGGACGGGCGAGCGTCCGCCGCCACGCGTGGGCGACCTCCGGGTCGACCGGCGGGCGGGCGCTCGTCTTCCGGCGGAGCAGCGCCGCCGCGAGCGCGAACCGGTCGTCCCAGGACGCGGCGGCGCGCAGCTCGTCCTCGGCGCGCCGGGCGTCGCGGCCCCAGACGTCCGCAAGCGGCACCGCCATGCCGCTGAGCTCGGCCGATGCGCCGAGCACCGCGGCCGCCGCGACCGGCTCCAGCCGGATCTGGAGGCACTCGCCCGCCCGGCCGCCCGCCCGGAGCTCACCCGGGAGGAGCCCGACGGCGACACTGCCGCGCTCGCGCCGGCCACCGGTGGCGCAGCCGAACCCCTCGTCCTCGCTGAGATCGATGAACAAGGTGACGGCGGGGTGCGCGACCATGGCGATCTCCGCGGAGACGGGGGCGCGCGCGCCGAATCCGGCCATGCTGATCCCGGGGAGCCGGTGGGCGGGGCGCGGGACGGCGACGTCCACCCAGGCCCAGTCCCAGTCGGGTGGTGTCCCGTTCGGAAGCACGTGCCCAGTCTAGATTTCCGGGATTCAGGGACTCTTGGCCGTGAAGTCCAGCAGGAGCCCGGCGGTCATCTCGGGCGCTTCGAGCATGGGGATGTGCCCGACGCCGGGCAGCATCTCGATCCGTGCCCCGGGCACCTTCTCGTACTGGCGGGCCGAGGACGGTTTCCAGCGCGGGTCGGCGGCGCCGAAGAGCACCAGCACGGGGACTTCGAGCTCGGCGAGACGCCCGGGCACGTCCTGCTCGGTGATGTACGCGGTGTTCCTGCGCGACACCGTCCTGAACGCGCGGTACGTGGTGCCCCGCATCTCCGCGATCAGCCCGTCCGGGACGTCCACCGCCCGGGCGGCCGTCGCCTGGATGCCCTTGCGGATCATCGCGTCCGACCGCAGGGGCCAGAGGAGCGGGCCGGCCGGCGGCCCCAGCAGGATCCGGAGGATCAGCGGCTGCGGAAGCAGCGCGTCCATGCTCGGGCCGGTGCTGATCAGCGCGAGCGGTCCCACCAGGTCGGGCCGCTGCCCAGCGAGCGCGGTCGCGACGTAGCCGCCGCTGGAGTGCCCGGCGACGGCGACGCGGCGGTGCCCGAGGTCGTCGAGGAGGGCCGCCACCCTGCTCGCCTGGTCGGGGACGTCGTAGGACTCCGGGGGCGGCGACTGGCCGCAGCCCGGCAGGTCGACCCGGATGACGCGGTGGTGCGCGGTGAGCGCCGGCACCACCGGGTCCCAGGAGCCGTTCGAGGCCCCCGAACCGTGGATGAGCAACACCGGCGGCGCATCCGGCGGACCGTCCGAGACCACGTGCATCCCATGCGAATGCTCACTCATACCCGGACTATGCACAGCCGCCCGGCCACCGGTCTTGTACGAATGTTCCCCGCGGGCCCTGCTACTCCGCGAGCCAGCGGCGGATCAGGGAGTAGTCCGCTTTGGTGAGGCCGGTGTGTGGGTCGACTCGGTGCAGTAGTGCTCTGCAGCCATGGTGTGATGCCACCCATTGCCGGTCGGCTTCGGTCAGTTCGTCGTCCAGCCAGATGAACGGGCGGCCGGCCGCCCATTCGGTGATGGGTTCCGTCTTCCAGTGCAGGCCATGCGGCGGGTCCTCGTCCGTGTCGGGCCATTCGACTACGGCCAACTCCGGAAGGCCCAGCAGAGGCGAGATGACCTCGTTCGCGTCCGCCATCCACGTTGTCGCCCAGACGAGTTCGCAGTTCAGTGCCAGCAGCCTTTGCCCATCATCCGGGTCCAGCCGGTGGAGCAGCGGATTGCCGTAGCCGCTGAGTTCCTCGTCCCGAAAGGTCCGGTGCCCGGGCGGTCTGGAGCTGAGCGGAATCAGCGGGCCGTCGACATCCAGGAAGATCAAGGGGCGGTCGGTGGCGCCGGGGATCACTGGAAGAAGCCACCCAGGCGGACGGGGTTGGCTTGCAGGTTGCTCTCGCCGCAGGGCCATACGCCGGTGTCCATCGGAGGCAGGTCGGTGTCGGCGATCACGAGTCTGGCATCGCCCTTCGCCCAGTCGGAGGTGAGGACGAAGAACAGCCGGCCCTGTTCCAGCAGCAGCATTCTGCCGACGCCCTCCCCTTCTCCTTTCCACAGGGTGTGGACGGACAGGTCGGGGTCGACGATCTGGAGTTCGCCGTTCCGGAAGAACGCGGCCCTGCCGTCGCCGCCCAGCGCCGGCCCGACGGTGTAGTAGCCCGGAATGAACGGGCCGTCGGTCATGGTGCCGTCGCGATGCAGCCGCCGGAGTCGCCGAGGCGAGGAGTCGTTCGCCATTTCCACGACGCGGATCCTGCCGCGGCTGCTGACCAGGAGGCGGCCGTGGCTGGGCCATTCCACGACCGTCGCGCCGTCCCGGTCGTACAGCCGTGTGGAGAACGCGCCGTATCCCTGGCTGCCGACCAGGAATGCGCCCGGTCCGGCGATCGCCCGGTCCCCCGTCGGGTGCGGCGGCGTGATCCACACCAGCTCGCCGGTCGCCAGGTCGAGGCAGAAACCCATGCCGATGCCGCTGGACCAGTCGAGGTAGGTGGCGAGCACCCGGTCCGCCGAGACGAGCAGGCCGGAAGGGCGCTCGGGGGACAATTCCCGAGGGCGCCACGGCGCCATGGGGGTCGCCTTCCAGTTGTTCGCCGCGCTCATCTCGACAACGCCCTCGTAGGACAGGCGCGCGTCGGGCAATTCGGCCGACCAGCGCCTCACCCCCGATCCGTCGACGCGTTCCACCCGCGCAATGCGATACGGCTTGCTCTGCCACGCCACCACGAACCCGTCGGGCAGGACGACGAACTCTCCGATCCGCTCATCGGGCGCGTGGGAGAGGGCTATCTGCCGGCCCGGCGCACCCGATGCCGTCGTTTCGGCGAGGGCCGCTTCGTCGGCCAGCCACACTCCCCCGTCCGGCGCGACGCGCATAAGACCCGGCGTCGCGTTCAGCGGACGGCTCCACCGCACCCGGCCGTCCAGGCCGAGCGCACACAGGGCGGATCCCGACGACGACCAGGTCAGGGCATAGACCGGCCCCGCCGGCCCCGCCGCGGCCAGCGGCCCGTACCGCCCGGTCAGTTCCACTGGTTCGACGCCCGGCACGCACATGATCGTCCCGGTATCGGGGCCCGGCCACAACCCTGACGGGCGACCGGATCGGCATTACGCTGGGATTCATGGCCGATGGCGAGAGCCGGCCCGCGCGCGTCGAGGACGTCCACGAGCTCGCGCTGGCCATGCCGCACGTCACCATCTACCCCGGCACCGAGGACAGACCGGTCTACCAGGTGGGCGGCAAGTCGTTCGTCTTCTTCCGCACTCCGCGGCCGGACGCGGTCGATCCCGGGACCGCGGAACGCTCCCTGTTTCGTCGGTAGTGCTCCGTCCTTCAGGGCGGGGGTGAAGCCGACCCTCCTGCGGAGCGGGACAAGGGTGGCCGGATCGCTTCTCGGGCGATCAGGTGTTCACCGGTTTCAAGCGGGGCGGTTCTGGTGCTCGATGTATTGGCGCAGGACGCTGATGGGTGCGCCGCCGACCGTTCCGGCGAAGTAGGAGCCCGACCATGGCTTGTTGGCCCGCCAGTAGTGGCGGGCCGGTTCGGGGAGATCTTGGCGGCGGCCTGCCGGCCCAGGTCGATGGTGCCGGAGTGCTTGATCTCGTCCGGGGACAGCCAGACCGTGACGTCGTCGAAGGCGACCAGCCGGCCGCCGCCGTCGGTCGGCGTGGCACGGAAGTCCCGGAGGTCGCGCGGGGCGGCGAGGCGTGCGGTGGCGAAGTCGATCGCCGCCTGCTCGTCGCGCCGTCCGGCGGGGACGAAGGTGCCGTTGCGGAAGTACACCGTCGTCTGCGCGGGGTCGCCCGCGGCCAGCGCCACCCGGGACGCGGTGAGCGGCGGTTCCACCGGGAACGTCTGGCCCCTGTGTCGGCCGGTCTGCGCGATCCCCACACTCGAACACACGGTAATGTTATGGTCACCGAATGCAGTTGAGGTATGTGTTCCGCGTCTACCCCACCGCCGGGCAGCGCCAGTCCCTGGCCCAGGCGTTCGGGTGCGCGCGGGTGGTGTTCAACGACGCGTTGCGGGCACGGGAGGACGCCCGCGCAGCGGGGCTGCCGTACCCGAAGGCGGCCGAGCTGTCGGCGGCGATGACGGCGGCGAAGCGGACGCCGGAGCGTGCGTGGCTGGGCGAGGTATCGGCGGTGGTGCTGCAGCAGTCGCTGCGGGACCTGGAGGCCGCCTACCGCAACTTCTTCGACGGCCTGGCCGGGAAACGCCCCCGGATGGGGGCGCCGCGGTTCAAGTCCCGCAAGGACGCCCGCCAATCGATCCGGTTCACCGCCAACGCCCGCTGGCAGATCACGCCGGGCGGCAAACTCGCACTGCCCAAGATCGGTGACGTCGCGGTGCGGTGGTCGCGGCGGCTGCCGTGCACGCCGTCCACCGTGACGCTGGTCAGGGACGCCGCCGGGCGGTTCTTCGCATCGTTCGTCGTGGAGACCGGCGATGTCCAGGACCCGCCCGACACCACGGCCGAGGTGGGGATCGACCTGGGGCTGGAGCACTTCGCCGTCACCTCCGACGGACGCAAGATCACCTCACCCAGGTTCCTGCGCCGCGCCGAAAACAAGCTCCGCAAAGCGCAGCAGGCGCTGTCGCGCAAGCAGAAGGGATCGGCCAACCGGGCCAAGGCCCGCCTGAAGGTGACCCGCGCGCACGCGAAGGTCGCCGATGCGCGCCGCGAGTTCCACCATCAGCTCTCCACCATGCTGGTCCGCGATCACCAAGCGGTCTACGTGGAGACGCTGAACGTGAAGGGACTGGCGCGCACCCGGCTGGCCAAGTCGGTGCACGACGCGGGCTGGTCGGCGTTCACCGCGATGCTGGAGTACAAGCCGGCCAGGTACGGGCGCAGGTTCGCGCGGGTGGGCCGGGCGTTCCCGTCCTCGCAGCTGTGCTCGCACTGCGGGCACCGCGACGGCCCCAAACCCCTGCACATCCGCGCCTGGACCTGCACCGAGTGCGGGGCCGAGCACGACCGCGACGTCAACGCCGCCCGCAACATCCTGCACGAAGGACGCCGCATCACCCCCGAGGGACGCCGCATCACCCCCGGGTGACGCCTCCTGGTCGCCGCCGGACGGAAACCCCCGGGCGCCCGGGGGAGGCGGAGACCCTAAACGCCTGTGGAGGGCAGGTAAGACCCCCGACTCCGGTCAGGGGCACAGCCCGGTGAAGCAGGAAGCCACGGAAGTGACCGCACCGGCAACGGCGCGGCACAGGCCGAATCTCCGGCATTCACGCCGGGGAGCGCGTCAACCGGATGTGATCGTCTTCTGGGTCGAGTCCGAGGACGACAAGCAGGCGCTGGTCCAGGACGAGGCGTCGCCGTTCTTCACCACCGCCCATTTCAACGGCCACCTGTCCGTGCTGCTGCGGGGAAGCCGCATCGGCGAGCTCACCAGGGACGAGCTGGCAGAGATCGTCCAGGACGCATGGCTGTCGCGCGCGTCGACCCGCCGCGCCACGGCCTGGCTCGACACCCATCCCCCAACCTGACCACTCCCCCGCCCGCGGATCGTGACCCCGGGACGCGTTGTCCACGTGGTGGGAATTTGTCCGTTTGTGGGCGGTCGGTGAACCGGCGCAAGCGGCGGGACGTCTCCCCTGTGCTATGAACGAAAACGGACGCGGCCTCCTGGGTGCGATAGCGCGCAGGCATGCCCGGCGGCAGGCCGCCGACCTCGACGCCGCCCGCACGTACGTCCCGTCCAGGGAGAGGGCCCTGCGGGGCTGGCCGGCCGTTCGTGTTCTCCTCACCGTGCTGCTTCTCGCGGCCGTAGCGTTCACCCTGGCAAGCGCGGGGATCGCCTGGCACGAGGCGGCCGCGCTGCGGGGTGAGCGGATGCTGGCCGCCGGGCGGGTCGAGAAGGCGGTGGAGGTCAAGAGCGGCGATTACGCGAACGTGCGGTTCACCGCGCGCGACGGCCGCGCGGTGTCCGCGAAGGTCACCGCCTGGAAGGACCTGCCGGAGGAGGGGGATCGGGTGACCGTCTGCTACACGCCGCGCGACCCCGAAGCCCATGTACAGGACGCCCGCGTCTGTCCCGATTTCGCCACGCCGAGATCCTTCGCCCTGACGGCGGCGGCCGCACTCGTACTGACCGCCGTCCTCTGGCTCCCGTGGCTGGTGCGCCGCGTGCTTCGCCGTCGGTCCGCGATCACGGACGCGGGCGGCGGATAGGCTCGGGCGATGTTCTCGCCCCAGGGGCCGTCGCTGCGTGAACTGGCCGTCCAGGCGCTGTCCTCGGTCGAACGCGGCTACGACCTGCTCGCCCCGAAGTTCGACCACACCCCCTTCCGCACGCCGGACGGCATCCTCGACGCGACCCTCGGCGTGCTGCGTCCGCTCGGGCCGTTCGGTGCCGGGCTGGACGTCTGCTGCGGCACCGGCGCGGGCATGCGGGTCCTCGGACCGCTGTGCGCGGGACGGATCACGGGCGTCGACTTCAGCCGCGGGATGCTCGCGCAGGCCGCCGAGGCGCACCCGGACGCGGAGTGGGTCCAGGCCGACGTCCGAGCCCTGACGTTCTCCGGAGAGTTCGACCTCGCCGTCACCTTCGGGGCCCTCGGCCACCTGCTGCCCGCCGAGCGGCCCCCGATCTTCGCCGGGGTGCACCGGGCGCTGCGTCCCGGCGGGCTCTTCGCCTTCCCGCTCGGCGCGCCGCCGCCCCTGGCCTCGGCCCAGTACTGGGCGATGCTCGGGTTCGACGCGGCCATGCGCGTCCGGAACGCCGTCTGGCGCCCCCCGTTCGTCATGTACTACCGCACCTGCACGCTGGGCGCGCTCCGCGACGACCTGGCGGCGGCCGGCTTCGCCGTCACCACGGCTCCCATGGCATCGCTCGGCCGCCGCCGGGACGGCACGCCCCGCTACCGCCTCGTCCTCGCCCGCAAGGACGCGGACGGGCCGGGCTAAGAATCTGCGGGGTCGGGGTCCGGGGGGCGCGGCGGGCCGGGGGCGTTCAGTTCCAGGTGGACGCCGAGCATGCGGATGACGAAGCAGGCCGCGACGGCGAGCAGGGCGGCGGGGAGCCCGTAGAGGTCCAGGTGGGTCGCCACGACCGTGATCGCGGCGGCGACGAAGGCCGGGATCGCGTAGAGGTCGCTGCGGAGCACCGAGGGGATCCGGCCGATGAGGACGTCGCGCATCGTGCCGCCGCCCACGCCGGTGACCACGCCCAGCAGCAGGGCGGGCCCGACGCCCAGGCCGTAGGCCAGTGCCTTGCTCGCGCCGATGACGGCGAACGTGCTCAGCCCGATCGCGTCCATCACCGTGATGGGCATCTCCAGGCGGTCCAGGACCCGGCTGAAGCCGAACGCGAGCAGGCCGCCGCCCGCGGCGAGCGCGAAGTAGCGCCAGTCGACGAACGTGGCGGGCGGGACCGCGCCGAGGATGACGTCCCGGATGACCCCGCCGCCCAGCGCGGTGATCATCCCGAGGCCGACGACGCCGACCACGTCCAGCCGGGTCGCGCGCACGGCCGTCAGCGCGCCGTTGAGGCCGAAGGCGAAGGTGCCGGCCAGGTCCAGCGCGAGCAGCAACGGCGGTACGGAGCCCATCCCGCCTTTCTACACGCTCGCCTCTCGGCTCAACGTTTCCCTCACCCTCGTTGCGCCGGGGGCGGGGTCGGTGAGGGGTGCTGCAGGTCAGCGGGTGTGGCGGGACGGAACCGCACCGCCTGGCCGCCGCTGCGCACCAGCGCGGCGGTGAACGTGCCGGTGCGGGTCACGACGGTGCGGGCGACGTCGACGGCCTCCGGGTTGCGCGCGTAGTCGGTCTCCGGCCCGTCGGAGTAGGACTCCGCGACCCACGTGCCCTCGCCGAGGAAGGACAGCGGGTAACGCAGCGTCCGCGGCCGCTCGCCGGTCATCGCGCCGACGTACCAGTCGGTGCCCGAGCGCCTGGCCATGACGAGATGGTCGCCGACTTCGGCGGAGAGCACCCTGGTCTCGTCCCACGTGACGGGAACGTCCTCGAGGAACTTGAGGCCGGGCGAGTTCTCGTAGTGCCGGGGCAGGTCGGCGGCCATCTGGGCGCCGGACGAGTACGTCACGTAGTAGGCGAGCTGCTTGGCCAGCGTCGTGTGGACGCGGCGCCCGGCCTTCTGCGGATCCCAGCGGATGTTCATGATGCCGGGGGTGTAGTCCATCGGGCCGGAGAGCATTCGGGTGAAGGGCAGGATGAGCGTGTGCTCGGGAGTGTTGCCGCGGCTGAACGCCTCCCATTCCTGGCCGCGCACCGCCTCGCGGGCCAGCGCGTTCGGGTAGGTCCGCGTCTCCCCGGTGCCGTGGACGCATTCGTGGCAGATGACGTTGATGCGGTGCCGCGCGGCCTTTTCCAGGACGAGCCGGTAGTGGTTGACCATCCGCTGGTCGAAGTGGTGCCGGCCGGGGATCTTCCCCACGTACCCGGTCTTGAGGTAGTGGATGCCGAGCCGCTCGTAGAGGGCGAACGCGGCGTCGATCTGCCTTTCGTAGTTGGCGACGCCCGAGCCGGTCTCGTTGTGGGAGACGAACTCGACGCCCTTACTCTTGCCGTAGGCGACGACCTCGGCGAGGTCGAAGCGCGGGGCGGCGCGGAGGAAGTCCTGGTCGGACCAGTCGCCCTCCCAGCCCTCGTTCCACCCTTCGGCGAGCAGCCCACGGATGCCGTGGGCGGCGGCGAAGTCGATGTACTCCTTGGCGCGCGCGGTGGTGGCGCCCTGCCACGGCCCGGCCTTCCACGTCGCCCTGCGGTGCTGGATCAGCCACCAGATCCCCGCGTACTTGAGCGGCTCGATCCACGAGGTGTCGCCCGTGCAGATCGCGCAGGGCGGGTTGAGGTTCTCCAGCAGGTGGGACTCGATCAGCCCGCCCGCGTCGGGCGTGATGGTCAGCGCGCGCCAGGGGGTCGTCCGGCCGGTGCCGGTGACGACCGCGGCCGTCCGGCCGGGGGTCGGGACGAGCGCGGCGCGGAGGCGTCCCGCCTCGGGGACGACGGTCATCGCCGCGTAGTCGGTCAGGTCCGCCTCGTGGACGGACAGGTGCGTCCCGCCGCCGTACCGGAAGGTCACCGGGGTGTTCCCGGCGTCCATGGCGGTGTAGGCGGACGACCGCCACATCTTCTCGTCGGTGTCGAGGTCGCGGGGCGTCCACCACGCGACCGGGTCGCCCGCGATGGCGATCTCGGTGGCCTCGTCCACGATCTCCAGCGCCGGGAGGGCGCGCTGGCGCGGGACCCGGTAGCGGAACGCCACGCCGTCGTCGTAGGCGCGGACGACGAGGTCGAAGAACCTGCCGCCCTCCTGCCGGAGCTGCACGGTGAGCTCCCGGTAGTGGTCGCGGACGGTGGAGTCCGCGCCCCACAGCGGTTTCCAGGTGGTGTCGCTCGTCCTCGTGCGGGTGGCGGTGATACGGACGTCGCCGCCGAGCGTGGTGCCGTCGGTGAGCCTCAGGCCGAGGGCCGACGGCTCCACGAGGACGGTACCGGCGCGGCGCACGGAGTACCGGAGGCGGCCGTCGTCCACGGTGACGGTCAGCGAGAGGGCGCCGCCCGGTGACGTCACCACGGGTTGATCAGGTGGCGGAGGGGCACCGGCGGTCGCTCCGGACAGCACGGCCAGGAACGCGCCCGCCGTCAGGAACGCCGTCACGGTCCGCAGCGCTCGGCGCGTGGATCGCGCGGGTCCCGGGTTCGGCATGGTGCCCTACATGGTGCCTTCCAGGGCACGGACAGTGAACACCTGATCCTCCTGTTGATGCCGTTTTTAGATGGAACGCGATAGAAAGTCGACATGAGCCTCACACGTCGCGGCTTTCTCGTCGCGGGGCTGGCCGGGGGAGCGACCCTCCTCAGCGCCGTCGGGCCCCGCGGTTCCGGCACCGACTCCCGGCCCGCACCGGCCGCCGGGGGCGGGGGCTACGTCACGATGCCGGGCGTTACTCCGCCGCAGCTGAAGGCGCGGCGGCACGGCCGGACTGCGGACGGCCTGCTGTTCATCGCCCCGTTCCGAGGGCGGGACGACGCCGACGCCCTCATCGTCGACGACCGCGGCGAACCCGTCTGGATCCACCGCTCGGACCAACTCGTGACCGACGTGCGGGTCCAGACCTACGAGGGCGAGCCGGTGCTCACCTACTGGGTGGGCGAACGCAGGGAGGGCGGCTACGGGTACGGCGTCGGAGTCGTCCTCGGCCAGGACTACCGGCGCGTCGCCGAGGTCCGCACGGGCAACGGCGTCCAGGGGGACTTCCACGAGTTCGTGCTCACCGACCGCGGCACGGCGCTGTTCATCGCCTATCCGGAGGTGGCCGCCGACATGCGGCCGATCGGCGGCCCGCGCGACGGGCGCGTCCTCGACAACCGGGTCCAGGAGATCGACGTCCGGACGAGCGAGGTCCTGCTCGACTGGAGCGCCCTCGACAATCTCGACCTCACCGAGACGCTCACTCCGCTGGCCGAGAACGCCGACGGCACGCCGGGCAAGCCGTTCGACCCGATCCACGTCAACTCGATCCAGGACGACGGGGACACCCTGCTCCTGTCGGCGCGCAACTCCTGCGCCCTTTACTCGCTCGACCGCCGGACGGGCGCCGTCCGCTGGCGGCTCGGCGGCAGGCGCAGCGACTTCCCGCTAGACGGGAAGGCGAAGTTCGCCTGGCAGCACGACGCCCGCCGCCAGCCGGACGGGACGATCTCGCTCTTCGACAACCAGATCACCAACCCGGGCGACGGCCCGTCCCGGGGGATGATCCTGGACGTCGACGAGGAGGCCCGGGAGGTGAGGCTCGTCCAGGAGTTCACCGACGGCCGCACCTTCGGGCAGTACATGGGGAACATGCAGCTCCTGCCGGGCGGGAACGCGCTCGTCGGCTGGGGCTCGACCGGGGCGGTGACGGAGTTCACCGGCGACGGGCGGCCCGCCCTGGAGATGACCGGCGTCGGGGACGGTTCGTACCGCGCCTACCGCGCCCCCTGGAACGGCCGGCCCGCGACGGGCCCCGCCGTGGTGGCGGCCCCGGTGGGCGACGACCGGATGCGCGTCCACGTGAGCTGGAACGGCGCGACGGGCGTCGCCGCGTGGCGGTTCCACACCGGATCGGCCCCGTCGAGCCTGAGCCTGGCGATGGCGGGGTCGGCGCGGCGGACCGGCTTCGAGACCGCCGCCACCGTCCCCCGGGCGCGGTACGTCGTGGCGGAGGCCGTCGCGGTGGACGGCTCGTCCCTCGGCCGCTCCACGCCCCGGACCGTGTGACCGGGTGAGCCCGGTCAGTCCTGCTCGGGCGGGTTGTTGAGCGTGCGGTAGCGGTCGAGGACGCGTTCCAGCTCGCGGCGCTCGCGCTTGGTGGGGCGGCCCGCGCCGCGCTCGCGGCGGCCGACCGGGATGAGCGCCTCGCGCGGCGGCGGGGGCGGGCTCTTGTCGATCAGGCACTCGGCGGCGGCCGGCGCCCCGACCCGCTTGCGGATGACCTTCTGCACGACGACGATCCGCTCGCGCCCGTCATGGCGGAGCCGGATCTCGTCGCCGGGCTTCACCGACGTGGACGGCTTGGCGCGCTCGTCGTTCACCCGGACATGGCCCGCGCGGCAGGCGGTCGTCGCCATCGAGCGGGTCTTCAGCAGGCGCACGGACCAGAGCCACAGGTCGACCCGCACGGTGCCCTCATCGCCCATGGGTCCATGATGTCACTTCGGTACGGGTTCCTTGCGGGCGCTGATCCAGGCGTCCGCGCGTTCCCACTGCGTGTAGAGCCAGTCGGTGCGGGCCTCGCGGTCGCGGGGGACGTCCTCGGCGGGGATCCGCCACCAGCGGGCCTGGACGTCCCCGGTGAGCGGGACGTGCCGCCAGATGTCGCCGGGCGTGGCCATGTGGTCGAGGCCGACGTGCGCGACGAACACGACGTCGGCGGACGGCGCGGACTCCAGCGCGGCCAGCACGCCGCCGGGGCGGGGCGGCATCAGGTTCCGCATCCGGGCGGCGCGCTCCGCCTCCCGCACGCGGCGGAGCCGGGCCAGCCGCCGGATCGCGCGGCGGCGGCGCTCCGGGGAGAAGTTGCCGCCCTCGGGGAAGATGACGAGCGCGTCGCGGGGGCCGAGGCCGGCGGCGAGCCGGGCGATGTCGTCGACGGCGCCGCCGCCGGGCGACACCCACGCGTTCGGCATGCGGTTCGCCGCGATGTCGATGCAGGGGTCGAACTGGAGCATCGCCTTCATGACCACGCGCGGCCGCCGCCGGTAGTCGGCGAGCAGGTGGTGGACGAGGAGCAGCGCGTCGCCGGGGCCCGCGTGCCGGCTGAGCACGATCAGCGGCCGGTCGCCGTCTCCCGCCTCGCCCGCGTCGTCCCGTCCGGCCTTCCCCTCGGCCGCGCCCTCGATCACCAGCCGCAGGCCGAGCCGCCGCTCCGCCGCCGCGTACAGGCCGGCGACGTAGCGGGCGATGATGTCGTAGTGCCGGTCGTCGCGGGTCCGCCGGCGAAGCCACAGCCACCCGCACTCCAGCACGGCGGAAGACTCCCGCGTCCCCCACACGAGCGCGAACCAGAGCAGCCGGGCGGCGCGCTTGCGCTCGCGGCCGAGGACGTACGCGACCGCGTAGGCGACCGGGAACACCACCACGACCAGCAGGGTCAGCGCGAACAGGAGCGGCGTCAGGAGCAGGCGGCGGACGACGGGGGGAGGCAGCATGTCACGCTCGTTCTTTGAGGTACTCCAATGATGCCTGGTAGGCGCGTTCGATGTGGACGCGGATTCCCGCCACATTCCGGTACCTCATCTGGGCGAGGTCGACCCCGGACTTCTGCGGCGCCGTGCCCGCCGGGAGGACGTGGACGTCCAGGTCGTCCGGCAGTTCCGCCATCTCCTCGAAGAAGCGGTGCCGCCGCGCGATCTCGAACGCGACCATGCCCACCTCCCAGGGCCGGCGCGGCGGCGGCAGGTCGCGCTCGATCCGCCCGACGTGCAGGACGTAGACGGTCGTGGCGCCGAGCATGACGGCGCGGCCGACCGGGATGCTGTGCACGAGCCCGCCGTCGAAGTAGTGCCGGTCGCCGACCCGGACGGGCGGCAGCAGTCCCGGCACGGCGGACGAGGCGAGCACCGCCGGGGTGAGCGGCCCGTCCGTGAACCAGTGCGCCATCGCCGTCTCGATGCCCGCCGCGACGCACTGGAACGGGACGGCCAGCTCCTCGAACGTCCGGACGGGCAGCAGCTCGTCGAGCATCCGGTGCAGCGGCTCGTTCGAGTGCAGGTGGGTGCCGGAGCGGGCGAGCGTCCACAGCCGCGACCAGACCCGCGCGCCGAACACGTCGCGCACGGAGTCGTCCGACCACAGCCCGGTGAGGCGCTCGACGGCCGTGTCCGGCGAGGCGGCGATGAACGCGCCGTTCACCGCCCCGATCGACGTGCCCACGACGAGGTCCGGGCTGATGCCCATCTCCCGCAGCGCGCGCAGCATGCCGACCTCGTGCGCGCCGAGGACGCCGCCGCCCCCGAGCACGAACGCCACCCGCGGCTCCCGTTCCACCCGCCCTCCTTCGAACGCTGAGGGCAGCTTCTCCCCCTAGATCCACCGTAAACGGGGCAAGCGCCGCGGACCGTCCGCGAACCGGGAGCGGGCCGGCCGCCCAGAGGTGGTGGGCGGCCGGCCCTGGCCCCGTGAAGGGACTGACTCAGTGGTGGTGGCCGCGGCGGGTCCGCAGGCCGTACCCGTAGGGGAACAGCGGGTCGTAGTCCCGGTCGCCGACGTTGATCGGCTCCTGGTCCTCGCTGCGGGGCCAGCTCACCGGGAGGCGGCCCTGGAACGGGCGCTTGCCGAACAGGACGTCCGCGACGCCCGCGCCCTCGCCGCCGGGCAGCCAGGACATGACGAACGCGTCCATCTTGGACAGCCGGTCGGTGACGATCTGCGGGCGGCCCGCGACGTCGAGGACGACGCAGGTCTCGATCGCGCCGCACACCTTGTCGATGTTCGCCTTGTCGGCGTCGGACAGGTTCAGCGTGTGCCCGTTGCCGACGTCGCCGACGCCCTCGGCGTAGGGCGTCTCACCGACCACGACGACACCGACGTCGCTGCCGGACGTGGGCGTTGAGGCGTCCGCGCTGTAGGTGACGTTCTTGGAGTACTGCTCGATGCCGTCCAGGATCGTCGTGCCGGGGATGATGTCGCCCGACTGCCCCTGCCAGGTGACCGTCCAGCCGCCGGCCTGGTTGCCCATGTCGTCGGCGTTGACGCCCGCGACGTAGACGTCCGCGTTCCGCTTCAGCGGCAGCGCGTGCCCGCGGTTCTTCAGCAGGACCTGCGATTCGGCGACGGCCCGGCGGGCCACCGCCCGGTGCGCCGGCGAGCCGATCGTGTCCGCGTACCTGCGGTCGGTGTACGGCCGCTCGAACAGGCCCAGCTTGAACTTCGCCGCCAGGATGCGGCGCACGGCGTCGTCGATGCGCGACATCCGCACGCGTCCCGCCCGGACCTCGGCCAGCAGCGTCTCGACGAACTGCGGAGCGCTGTAGGGCTCCATGAACATGTCGACGCCCGCGTTGACGGACGTGCGGACCTGCGACGCGTAGTCGCCGGGGATCTGCTGGATGGCGGCCCAGTCGCTGATGACGAAGCCGTCGAACCCGATCTTGCCCTTGAGGACGCCGGTCAGCAGTTCCTTGTGCGCGTGCATCTTCACCGGGTTGCCGACGCCGTCCTCCTTCCAGTCCACGCTGGAGAACGACGGCATGACGCTGCCGACGCCGTACTTGCGAACAGCCGTGACGTACGGCGCGACGTCGATCTTCATGAACGTCCGGCGGTCGGTGACCGTGACGCCCTGGTCGATGGTGTAGTCGCCGGTGGTGGACGAGCCGAACACCGTGTCGCCGTCACCGGCGTAGTGCTTGACCGTGGCGAGGACGTGCTCCGGCTTCCGCATGTCCGACGGGCGGCGGCCCTGGAAGCCCTCGATGCCCGTCTCCATCTGCCCGACGAGCTCCGGCGTCTCGCCGTACGCCTCGTACGACCGGCCCCAGCGCAGGTCGCGGACGACGCAGACGCACGGCCCGAAGATCCACTGGGGCCCGGTCGCCCGGGTCTCCTTCGCGGTGATCGCCTGTATCTCGCGGACGAGACCGGGGTTGCGCGCCGCGCCCATCCCGATGTTGTGCGGGAAGACGGTCGCGCCCACGAGGTTGCCGTGGCCGTGCACAGAGTCGATCCCGTACAGCAGCGGGATCCGCAGCCGCGTGGCGAGCGCCTTCTCCTGGTAGGCGTCCACCATGTCGGCCCAGCCCGCAGGGGTGTTGTCGGCGGGGACCGAGCCGCCGCCCGACAGCACTGAGCCGAGGTTCAGCGCGGTGATCTGGTCGCGGTCTCCGTCGACGGCGCCGCGTTCCGCCTGCGTCATCTGGCCGACCTTCTCTTCGAGGGTCATCCGGCGGAGCAGGTCGTCCACCCGTTTCGGCACGGGGAGCCGCTGGTCGAGATAGGGGGCACTGGCGGGAGCGGCGGGCTGGCCGTCGGCCGCCGCGGGCGGTGCCGCGATGGCCGACGGCAGGGCGGTGATGGTCGCGAGCGCGACCAGCGACCGTCCGATCCGGGTGCCGACGCGTCTGGTGGGGTGTCGCAAGTCGTCCCTCCTGGGTCGCTTCCTCGACGCCGCGCGGCCCGGCGGACCGCACGCCGGAGCCCGGGGTCATGGCTCGCCCGGACGGCCATGACCCCTGCGCCGGTGACGTCGTCACCCAGGAACCTCCCCCGGCTCCCACTACCTGTCAAGAAACCTAACTATTTCCCGGCGACCCTTTGTTCGCGGCGTGAAAGGGACGGTTGACAGAGATCAACTTCGCGCGTTATGCGGACGCGTCGAGACGCTGGTGGGCCGGGCCCGGATCGGCCGCGGCCCGCCCGCCGCGCGGGCCGCCGGCGGGCGCCATATGAAACCCCCGCCCCAGCCGACCCGATGGCCACACCCGGTCACCCCCCGAGGGGCGCCCGCGCCGGGGCGCACGAACGGGCGCCCGGCCGGCCGGCGGGTGGGGCGGCTCGGCCGGGCGCGTCCGTTCTCCAGAGATGGCACTCCCGCACACGGTGAAATCGGTGGGCTTGGTCAGGTGCGCGGCTCCTTCTCGGTGGGGATCTCGTCGCGCGTCACCTCGATGCGCTCCTTGCGGATCTCGCCGCGCACCGTCTGCTCGTCCTGCACCTGGTCGGTGCGGATCCGGATGCGCTCCACCGGGACGGTCTCCTTGGTGACGACCGGGCGCTCCTCGTACAGGATGATCTCCTGGTCGTCCTCGGAGAGCGACACGTTCGAGCTCGGCTCGCCGCCCGCGATCGGCTCGCGGTCGATCCGGATCTCCTCGTGCGAGACGGGGATCGTGTGCTCGACCATCTCGGTCTCGACCCACTTGTGCACCCGGACCCGGCCCGACTCGTGCCGTTCGGTGCCGATGCGCAGCCGCTCCTCCGACCGGGTGATCTCGGTCATCGGGGCATCGGCGCCCTCGCGCGCCGACTGCGGCGGCGCGGCCTGCCGCTCCCGCCCGCCCTTCTCGGGACGGACGGCCATCCCGGCCGCGCCCGGGGCGCCCTGCGTCTCCGGCTTGCCCGCGGCGCCCTGCGAAGCGGCCTCGCCCTGCGCCCCGGCCCTGCCCTGCGCGCCCTCCTTGCCCGCCGCGCCCGCGGTGTCGCCGCCCTTGGCCGTCCTGGCCTCCTCGCCGGCGACCTCGCGGTCCTCGTCCGTTCCCTGCTGGGGCCCCTGCTCGCCCGTCCGGCGGCCGCCCGGCGGACGCACGCCGTAGTGCCGGTACAGGTCCACGATCTGCGCGTGCGAGAGGTGCTCGTCCGCGTCCACGTTCGGAGCGCCCTTGATGGTCTCCTTGTCGTACGGGACCTGGAGGGCATCCTGGTTCCTGCGCGTCCCGGCCAGGGGCACGAAGCTCTCTCGCATCCCGAACCATCCGGTGTGCACGGTCACCCACTCCGGCGACCCGGAGTCGTCGTTGAGGTAGACCTGCTTGATCGTGCCGACCTTCGTGCCGTTGGTGTCGGTCACGCTCATGCCCATGAGTTCCCGCACCTGTGTCTGCGCCTGCACGTTGAACACCTCTGCTCTCGTGAACGCTGCCGGTCGGCGGAGAGTGAGGGGAGGCGGTACCCGCCACTCGGTAGCGGTGGATTGCCGGAATACTTGCTGGGTTACCAAAATGACCCAAAATAAAACGCGTTTGCGGGATCATGGAAAATGATTTACCAGCCGCATACCCCGAGCACCCGGCGGCAGCTGGCCGCTATTTCCGCAAATAGTCCGATGGTGCCATTTTTGCGAGGGCCGAAATGCAGGCGATGGTGATCATTTTAGGAAGTCGCGGTTTTTCTTTCCGCCGTCCGCGCAAGACTCCGAAAAGACGCTTCCAGACATCGGAGAACTGATATGCACGGATATTCACGCGAGTTCCGGCGGGCGGCGGTCACGGCGGCGGTGGCCGCGATGGTCGTGGGGACGGTGACCGCCGGGGCCGGCCCGGGCACGGTGACCGCCGACCCGGGCCCGGTCGGCCCGGGGAATGTGACCGCCGGGACCGGCCCGGTCGGGCCGGGCACGGTGCACGCCGGGGCGGGCCCGGTCGGCGCCGGCCCGCGGCCGCCCGCCTGGTGCAAGCCCGGCGGGACACTGCAGACCCGCGCGATGCCGCGACACGTCAAGATCGCCGACTGCGATCTGCGCGGGCGGACCGTGCGCGGCGTGAACGGCATCACCGCGGTCGTCCCGGCGGACGGCACCTCGCTCGTCGCGCACGCGCTGCGCACCACCGGGGGCGGCGCCGAGCTGCGCATCGACGTCGACGGCCGCACCGGCCGGGTCAGCTTCAGCACGTCCGACGAGCGGGTGCCGCAGGGCCGGCCGCGCGGTGCCCGGGCCCCCGCGAACGCGTGCCAGGACGGCGCGTACCGCCTCGAAGGCAGCAGGTGGCCGCGGGGCTCCACGGTCCTCTGGCGGCACTACCCGGGGCAGCGCGGGCTCCCGGTGAACGGCATCATCCGGGGCGTCTCCAACATGGCCGGCGCCCGCACCGACTGCGCCGCGGGGGGCCGGTTCAGCCCGTCCCCGAACGTGAGCACGCGGCACGCGGGACGGGCCGCCGCCGCCCCGGACATCACCAGGAACGCCGGCTGCGGGACCCGCGACCGGTCCAACACGTTCGGCTGGCTGGCCATGACCGGCGCGGGGAGCAACATCCTCGCCGCCACCTGCGTCTGGTACCGGGGCAGCAGCACGCTGGAGACCGACATGGCGCTGCAGGAGCAGGGGAAGCGCTGGTGGTCGGGAGGGTCCTGCACGGCCGGGAGCTACTCGACCGAGGCCGTCGCCACCCACGAGGCGGGCCACGTCCTCGGCCTCGGGCACGTCGGAGGGGCGAACCACACCCGCCTCACGATGGCGCCGTCCGTCGCCGCGTGCGACAACGGTCTCGCCACCCTCGGCAGGGGCGACTACAACGGGCTGATGGCGCTCTACGGCGCGCGCTGAGCGGGTGCCGGGCGGGTGCCGGGCGGACGCGTTCCGCCCGGCGTCCGGCCGTCCGGCGTCAGCCGGCGGGCTTCTTGTGGCGGCGCACGCCGACGACGACGAGGCGGTACCGGTCCGACCCCTTCGGGGTGCAGGTGATGAGCGAGATGTACTCGCCGTCGGGCGCGCTGCGCCGGACGAACGGCACGGGCTCCAGGACCCGCCGGTCCCTCGCCTTGATGACGTGCGTGCTCCGCGCCGTGTAGACGTACGACATGCGCCCGGCGCGCAGGACGATCCGGTCGCCGCGCCGCACCTTGTCCAGGTCGTGGAAGGGGCGCCGCCAGGTCGTCCGGTGGCCGAACAGCACCGTGTTCCCCTCCTGCCCGGGAAGGGCCGTCCCCGGATAGTGGCCGACGGCGTACCGCAGCACCGCCTGGCTGACGCCCTCCTTGACCGTGGCCTTGAGGCCCATCCGCTTGATCTGGATGTCCGCGATCACCGAGCCCTTCTTCGGCCGCTCGGGTGCGGCGGCGGGAGCGGGCGCGGCCGCCTCCGCCCGCGCCTGCGGGGCGCCGAGCACGGAAAGGCCGCAGCAGGCGGCGAGGGCCGCCGCGGCGAACGGCCTGCGGTCGAGCAGCTTGCGGTCGAGCATGTCTACCTCCATCGATGCGGGGGCGCTGGGGAAAGGGGTGCCGGAAAAGCCGCGGACAGAGAAAAGGCCGGACAGCGAAAAGGCCGGACAGGGAAAAGGGGCGGCACGTCTGCCGCCCCTCCCCCGTGGAGTCCTTCCCGCCTCCGTCCCGGGCCGGGCCCGTGCGGGCCCCGGGTGCACACCGGGCGGGAAGGGCTCGTCACCGGCGCGGGTCGTCACCCGCGCCGATCAGGGCCTTCAGTGCAGCGCCGTACCGAGGTTCACCGGCTGGCCGCCGTCCGCCGACAGCTTCGGCCCGATCTCGCCCGGCTGGACGTCCAGCCCGGGGACGGGCGCGCCCGTCCGCTTGAGCGTGCCCATGAACTGCTGCACCGCGGGCAGCCCGTCCGCGCGCCGGTAGTCGGGCGTGGCCGCGGCCATGCGGTGCGCGTTGCCCCGCTGCGTCGACGGCAGCGGCTTCTTCCCGGCGGCGGGCCGGTTCTTGGCCGGCTTGTACGCCTTGCTCTTCTTCTTCGGCGGCGTCCGCAGCGTGGGCGGCAGCTGCGGGTCACCGCGCTCGACGGACGCGCCGCCCTCGCACTGCGCCTGCGCCAGGGCCAGGACGGCCGCGACGGAGTTGCCGCACACGCTGATCGGCGCGTTGACCGGCAGGAAGACCTGGTTGCCGTTCAGCGCCCCGACGTTGCCGGCCGAGGCCTGGTTCACCTCGGGCCCGCCGCGCTCGACGGACGCGCCGCCCTCGCACTGGGCCCCCGCGGCGGCGAGCACCGCGGAGACCGCGTTGCCGCAGACGCTGATCGGCGCGTTGATCGGGGCGTACACCTGGTTGCCGTTGCCCAGGCCGACGTTGCCGTAGCTCAGCTGGTTCAGCTCGCCGCCGCCACCGCCGTGGCGGTGGTCCCCCCGGTCGGCGCCGCGGTAGCCGTTGCCGGACCCGCCGGATCCGACCTGCGCGCCGCCGGTGCACTCGGCCTGGCTGAGCCCGGCGATCGCGATGGCGTTGCCGCACACGTCGATCGGGACGCTGATCGGCGCGAACACCTGGTTGCCGTTGCCCAGCCCGACGTTGCCCGCCGACGCCATGTCGACGTTGCCGAAGCCGCCGTGGCCGAAGCCGCCCTGCCGGGCGCCGTCGTACATGCTCCCGAAGTCGCCGGGCAGCGTGGCGGCCCCCGCGGTGCCGGCGGAGCCGAAGGCGGCGCCGGCGACGACGGCACCCGCGGCCACCAGGGCGGCGCGGCCGGTGTTCCTTGCCCACTTGCGCATGGTGTTGCTCCTGTTCGCATTGGTGAATCGGTGGTTCGCTGCGCGCCTTGCAGGTGAGCGCAGCCGGCAGGGGCCCGATGGGCCGATGCCGCTGGAGGATGGACCGTGGAGTCGATCACCGGGGTGATCGGGGACGGGCGGCGCGCGTCAGCGCGGCGCGCGGGCCGTCGGGAAGGGGCCGCTTCGGGCCGGGTGCCCCTAGTCGGGGACGACGGAGGGGCCGCCGGGCGCGGACACGTCGGTCAGCGCCGTGCGGTGGAAGGTGCCCGGCTCGACGGCGGGCGGTGCCGCGGGGTGCCGGTTCTTGAGCAGGTCGGCGACCGGCGTGAAGGTGTGCCCGCCGGAGCCCGCACCACGCGGGTTGTCCTGGCCTGAGGGCAGGGCCGGGTCGGCCGGGTGCCGGTCTTCCTGGCATCCGGTGCAGTGACCCGGTGCGTCGTCCGCCGCGGCGGCGCCGGCGAGGGACGACCGGGCGGCGGGGGCGGCCTCGGCGCCGGCGGGCGGCTCCTCGCCGCTCGCGCGGGCCTCGTCGTCCGCCGGCGTCTCCGGGGTCTCACCGGTCTGCGGCTCGTCGTCCGGGAGGCCGGGCCGCACGTCGGTGATGCCCTGCACGAGCTCGCCCCCGAGGGGCGCGGTCGGCCGGACCCCGGCGATCTCCACGCGCGGGACGCCGGCCGCGTCGGCCAGCCCCCGCACCTGCTGGACGGCCTGGTCCTTGCCGTCGAACACCTCGTGCCGCCGCTCCTGGAGGAACCGCACGGGGTCGTGCTCGATGTCCCGCAGGCGGTCCGGCACCCCGGAGATCTCCCGCTGCCAGGCCCCGAGGGCCCGGAGCCGGCGGTCGCCGTTCTCCCGCACCCGCGCCGGGACGGCGCCGAGCACGGGCCGGACGCCGGCCTGCGCGGGGGCGAGCCCCTGGAGCGCGGGAGCGGCCTCGCGGACGGTGCCGTCCCCCGGCACGGCCACGCGCGGCCCCGGCTGGGCGGCGGACGCGGAGTCGGTCAGCGCCGCCATGGCGAGCCAGCCCGCGACGGCGAAACCGGTGATGGCGATCACGCGGACGAGAACGAGGACGACGGCATGCCGCGGACGACCCTGGGGGCTGTTCGCCCCTCGGTGGATCGGTGCGGACTCCACTGCCGGTTCTCTCCTCGCATGGTCCGGTGCCTTCGGAACGGCACGAACGTAGCACCATGGAACGCGCGATCAATGAGTCGTTGCCCGGTCTTCCGGCGCGTCCCCGAATCATTTACCCGGGCATGAATTCCCGTTTCCCCGGCGCGGAATTTCCCGCCCGCTAGAGCCCGTTTCGTCGCCCTTTGCAGCCTTTTATGGGCCGGTGCCAGGTCCTGCGGCGGAATCCGGGAGAAGCATGGTGGGCGGTATCCGTTGCGCTACGCTCTGCGAGCATCCGGTCACGGAGGCCACCCGCCCGAGGAGCATGCCGATGCCCGACACCCCGTCCGCGCTCGCGCGCCTGCGGCCGGCGCGCCGCCGGCGCCCCCGCCGCACGCTCGTCACCCGCACCGAGGTCCGCGTCCTCGTCGTCCCCGTCGTCCCCGAAGCTCCGGGCACCCGTGCGGAGCGGCTCCGGTCCGGGGCCTGGACGCTGTACTCCCGCTGGGAGTGGTGGCTCGCCAAGGCGCGCACCGACCGCGCGCGCCGAGCCGCGCACCCGTACCGGCGATGACACCCGTACCGGCGGTGACGCGAGCGGCGGGCCGCCCGGACGGGCCGCCCGCCGGCCGGAGGAGGATCCTTCACCGCACGTCGGGCTCCAGGACGGCGGCGTGCCGTCCCGCGGACGGCCGCCTGCGGGGCGTCCGCCGGATGATGTGGTGCGCGATCCGGCGGGCCGCGAAGTCGGCGCCGTGCACGAACCGCATGACCGGCCCGAACGTCGGCGCCGCGGCGAGGCCCGCGAAGTACAGCCCCTGCAGGGACGACTCGAAGTCGCGGCTGAGCACCGGCGCCCCGTGCCGGGTGGTGACGCGGGCGCGCAGCTCCGGCGAGATCATCGTCAGCCGGGCCACGTCCGGGACGAACCCGGTCGCGGCGATCACGTGCTCCACCTCCGTCACCAGGCGCCGCCCGGTGCGGTCGACGGTGGTGAGGGCGAGGCCGTCCTCCTCCTCGACGACCTTGGCGATCCGCCGGCCCGTCGAGACGCGGATGCGGTCGTCCAGCCGGTCGCGCAGCCACCACGAGCCCGCGGGCGGGAGCGTCTCCCGGACGAGCCGGTCCCGGGTGGCCTCCGGAAGGTGCCGGACGAGGCCGGGCTGCTCGGCCCACAGCCACGTCCGGTAGCCGGTGCCGAGCCCCGATCTGGGGCCGCCGCGCGCCAGCTTCCAGAGCGAGCGCCTCGCCTCGGGCACCGTGTTCCAGTCGAGTTCGGCGCGGCGGGCGATGACGTGCGGGCGGGCGCCCGCGTCCGCGAGCAGGACCGCGGTCTCCAGGGCGGACTGCCCGGCGCCGACCACCGCCACCTCCTTGCCCGCGAACAGGCCGAGTTCGTGGTGGGCGCTGCTGTGCGAGACGAGCCAGGACGGCAGGCCCGCCAGTTCGTCCGGGATGTGGGCGAACGGGCCGACGCCGACGGCGGCGACGACCGTGCGCGCCGCGATCGTCTCGCCGGTGGACAGCGTGACGGTGTACCCGGCCCCGCCGCCGCGCTCGACGTTCACGACCTCCGTGTTCTCGGTGCCGGGGATCGCGACGGCGGCGAACCAGCGCCCGTAGGCCACGAACGTGTCCAGCGGGATCGGCTGCCCCAGCCGCCAGTCCGGATGGCGGTCGGTGAAGCGCATGCCCCGGTGCGGCGCCCCGAGGCTGGACGCGAACGGTTCGGACTTCAGGTACATGCCGGCCGGCATGTTCTCCGCCCAGAACCGCATCGGCTGCCCGATGATCCGGACGCCCAGCCCGAGGTTCTGCAGGTGGGCGGCCGTCGACAGGCCGTAGGGCCCGGCGCCGGCGATGACGACGTCACTGGCCGAGTCGCTCATTGTTCGATCCCCCGTGTGAGTGTGGTGTTACCTGGTGCGGAGCCGCTCGACCGCGCGGAGCACGCTCTGCCGGCCCATCGCGAGGAAGGGCGGCAGGTCGTCGCCTGCGTACCAGGCGAACTCGTCGGCCTCGCGGAGCGGGCGGAGGGTCCTCGGCCGCAGCAGCGGCCGGCCGGCGGCCTGCTGGAGGTAGTGGTTCTCCACCAGCAGGTTGCGGCCGAACGCGGGACGCGCGCCGGGGACGCGGCGGCCCGACTGGTGCAGGTGCAGGACGCGGGCGAGGTCGAGCCCGGCGCGGTCGGTGAACAGCCGGAACTGCGCGCCGATCCGGGGGTTGAAGTCGAGCAGGTGGTAGGCGCCGTCGCCGGCGTCGTAGCGGAAGTCGAGGTCGACGAGCCCGCGGCAGCCGAGCAGCCGGACGATCCGGACCGCGAGCCGCCGCAGCTCGGGGTTGGGCACCCACTCCCCGGCGACCGTGTGCCCGGCCTGCGGCGGGTGCGCGAGGTGCTTGCGGCCGGTCCCGCCGAACAGGCAGCCGAGGGACTCGTCGAAGTAGCCCTGGAAGAACCAGTCGCCGGTGGCGGTCGGGATGCGCCGCTGCAGGATCAGGGGGCCGGCGTCGCCGTCCGGGTCGCGGTCGCGGGCGGCGCCGAACAGCCGGTGCGCCGCGCCGAGGGTGCGCACGACGGTGGTGCTCCGCATGCCCGGGGCGAGCCGCCACGGGCGGGCCCACTTGGCGATCAGCGGGAGGCCCAGGTCGGCGGCGGCCTCGTCCACCTCGCGGGCGGACGCGGGCGTCCGGCTCGGCGGGAAGGTGATGCCGTGCCGCTCGCACGCCTCCGCCAGCAGCGCCTTGTCGGCGACCAGGCGCGGGACGCCGGAGTCCTGGTGGGGGAAGACGAAGTGGGGCGCCAGTGCGTCGGCGTGCTCGGCGATGAAGATCGCGCCGGCGTCGTCCACCGGGACGAGCAGCGCCGGGCCGCCGATCCGCTCGCCGACCACCCGCAGATGGCTCAGCAGCGCGGCCGGCCGCTCGGCGGGCGGGGCCCACGGGTGCCCGCGGTAGAGGTAGCGGGAGCGGGACGCGGGGTTGGCGCGCCCCTCCAGGATCGCGTGCACCGGCACGCCGGCGCGGCCCAGGCTCCTGATCACGCCGAGCGTCCCGTGGTGGAACACGTTGCGGTCGGTGCGCAGCAGCAGGACGGGAAGGCCGGCGTCGAGGCGCGTCCCCGGCGGGGCCTGTGTGTCGAAGAACATGCGGTCAGCGGACCCATTTCAGCGAATTGTGGGGCACGACGCCCTTCCGAAGATCCGGAAACGTAAATTATGGCGCCGCCCGCCCGGTCCCTTTGTTCGGTGGCGGACACCTTGGGCATACCATACGCATGCGAGCTCCCGATATCCATTCGGCGGGGCGGCCGTGCGGGCGCCGACGAAAATGGACAATTCCGTTCTGTCCACTCCCTTCCTTTTTGGCCGTGTCGGTCATGATGATGGCGCTCACCGCGTCGACATTGGCGACATGGCCGTTCACTCCGGCGGTGCAGAAAACACGGAAGTACGTGCCGCTGGGGGCTTTTCTCGGTTCGGGCGAGGACGGCGTCGCACGGGTCGGCCCGTTCCAGCGGTGGCTCGGCTCCACGGTGACGGTCGGGCGCACCTACCTCCCGGGGAACCACTGGGCCGACATCGACGGCCCGCCGCGGATGCTCGACGTGTGGGCGCGGTGGAAGGCGGCCGACCCGCGCCGCATGCTGGTGGTCAACGTCCCGATGATGGCGCCGAACGAGAGCGGGCTGCCGGAGCCCGTGGTGCGCTCGCTCCTGCGGGGCGGCGCGGCCGGCGCGTTCGACGGCCACTACCGCACGCTCGCCGGGCGCCTGGTCTCCCTCGGGGCGGGCGACTCGGTCATCGTGCTCGGCTGGGAGATGAACGGGGAGACCTACACCGGCCGCTGCGCCCCCGACCCCCTCGTCTGGAAGGCGTACTGGCGGCGGATCGTCACGACGATGCGGGCGGTGCAGGGGTCGCGCTTCCGTTTCGACTTCGCGCCGACGCGGGGACGGGACGCCATTCCGTGGACCGAGTGCTATCCCGGCGACGACGTCGTGGACATCATCGGTTCCGACAGCTACGACCAGCCGGCGGGCGAGTCGTTCGAGGATTTCGTCAACGAGGAGCACGGGCTGCGCGCCCAGGCCGAATTCGCGGCCGCGCGCGGCAAGCCGATCTCGTTTCCCGAGTGGGGCCTGTTCCGCAATTCCGACAACCCGGAATATGTTCAGGGAATGCACGACTGGATCATGTCGCACGATGTCGTGTACCAGACGATCACGGACTACTGCCCGCACGGCGTGTGGGCGTGCGGGGGCAATCCGCGTTCCTCCCACGTCTACCGCGAGCTGTTCGGCGGGGTGACGGCCCCGGAGCCGTCCCCGGCGCATCCCGCCGTACCGACGCCCGGGACCTGGCCGCCCGTGCCACCCACCACGCCGCCCTCCTCGCGACCCTCCGCGCCGTCCGCCGAGCCGTCCGCGACGCCTTCGCCCAGGGCTCCTTCGCCGCGGGCGCCGAGCAGGCCGCCCGCGACCGCCCGCACGTCCCCGAGGGCCTCGTCCGGCGTCTCGCCGAGCCCCGCGACCTCGCGGGTGACGGCGGCCAGCAGCGACAGCGTCCGCGCCACGTCGTAGGCGGCCGACGCGGCGGCGGCCTCCCGTCCCTCGCGCTCGGCGAGCCCGGGGACGAGGAGCCGCACCGCGATCTGGTCGGCGAGCGCGGCGGGGTCCTCGACGGGCACGAGGGCCCCCAGTCCGGGCCGGACGACCTCGCTGATGCCGGGGACGTCCGTCCCGACGAGGGGACGCCCCGTGGCGAGGGCCTCCAGCGCCGTCAGCGGCAGCCCCTCCCACCGGGACGGCAGGACGACGACGTTCGACGCGGCCAGCCAGGGCCGCGGGTCGGCCACGGCCGGGACGAACAGCACCCCCGGCACGGCCTGCCGCTCCAGGGCGCCGAGGTCCTCCCCGTCGCCGACGATGGCGAGCCGGGCGTTCGGGCAGCGCTCGATGACGTCCGGCCAGGCCGCGAGCAGGACGTCCTGCGCCTTCTGGCGGGTGAGGCGGCCGACGCAGACGGCGAGCGGCGCTCCGGCGGGGAGGCCGAGGCGGGTGCGCGCGGCGCGCCGGGCGTCGTCGCCGGCGGGCGCGAACCGCCGCCGGTCCACGCCGTTGCGGACGAGCCGGTAGGGGCCGCGGACGCCGGCGCGCCTCCCCTCTTCCAGTTCGCCGTTCCCGACGCAGATCAGCGCGTCGCTCCGGCGGGCGGCGAGCCGTTCCCAGCACCGGCTGACGAGGACCTGCGGCCCGGTGGCGGCGAGCCACGACCAGCCGTGCGGCTGGAAGATCACGGGCGTGCCGCGGCGGCGCACCAGCCGTCCCGCCAGGCCCGCCTTGGCGGAGTGCAGGTGGATCACGTCCGGTGCGAAGCTGCGCACCAGGCGGCGGAGGCGGAGCGCCTCCGGCAGCGTCCGGGGGCCGGGGGCCCGCCCGGCGGGCCACCTGAACCAGGGCACGCCCGCCGCGGCGCACCGTGCGGACAGGTCTCCGCCTGGCGGCGCGGCCACCGCGACGTCCCAGCCGCGCCTGCGCTGGTCACCGGCCACCTGCGCGACGTAGCCGGCGACCCCGCCCGCGGTGGGCCAGCTGACGTGCAGCACGCGCAGCGGCGCGGCTCCGCCGGAGCCCTCCCCCGCGTCGGCCTCGGCCCCGTCTTCAGCTCCGTCTCCAGCTCCGTCTTCAGCCATGGCCTCCCCACCGCCCGTGCCGCCGGGCGGCCAGGTGCGCGCGGGTGCGGGCCAGGCCGGCGAACGCGGCCGCGGAGGCGGTCCGGCCGAGGATGATCCGCTGGTTCTGCACCGGGGTCGGGCGCCATTTCAGCTTGTAGGGCTCGTCGCCGCGCAGCAGGCTCACGCCCTGCCGGTTGCGGTCCCGCGCGAGGGCCAGGTTCTCGCGCAGCAGCATCAGCGAGACGTCCACGGAGGCCCGCAGGTCGGGGATGGACCCGTACAGGTAGGCGCCGACGTACCGGTGGCCGATCAGGACGAGGTCGGCGGCGACGAGCCGCCCGTCCCAGCGGTACTGCAGGACGGCGGCGCGCCCGTCCCGGACCATCCCGCTCGCGGCCTCGGCCAGGTGGCGCCGGAACCGGTCGCGCGTGTGCTCGGGGTTGACGGGACGGCCCCGCCACTGCCGGAGGTGCAGGTCCACCAGCGCGTGGACGGCGTCCGGCACCCCCTCGTACGGCACGGGCTCGACGGTGATGCCGCGGACGTCGACCTTGCGGAGCTTCGCGCGCATCTTCCCGGCGGTGCGGCGCGGCAGCCGCGCGAGGACGTCGTCGATCCCGGCGGCGGGCAGCTCCAGGCAGACCGAGGACGGCATCCGCCACGACCGGCGCGGCCACTGCTCCGCCACCAGCTCCGCCGCCGACCCGGGGCGGACCTCGCGGAGGTCCAGCGCGCACCAGCCGTGCTCGTCCAGCAGGGCCCGGGTCAGGTACCGCACGGCGCCGTCGGCGTACACGGGGTCGATGAGGAAGTCGGTGAAGTCGCTCTGCTCCCCGGCCAGCGGCAGGAGGACCGGGAAGCCGTGCCGGACCCCGGCCATCAGCGGCGCCGCCGCGACGACCCGGCCGCGGCACCGGACCAGCGCCAGGCGGAGGCGGCCGCTCGTCCCGTACCAGCCCCACCAGGCCTTGAGCCATTCGTACGTCTGGAACGGCGTCGCCGCCGGGCAGCGGTCGTACAGGTCGCGCAGTTCGCCCGCCAGGCCGACGAGCGCCTGCTCGTCGCGGTGCACCTCCACCGACCACTCGGCGGCGGAGGGCGCGAACGCGGCGGGAGCGGCATTGCCGCGGGTGAGACCGGACAGGCTCACGATCCCACCCCCGCGCGGTCGGCACCGGCCGGTGCCGCCGTCTCGGCGGTGCTCCTGGCCGGGGCGCCGGCGGACGGGTCCGGCACGGCGACGCCCTGGCGGCGGGCGGCGGCCGCCCGCCCGCGCCGGCCGCTGAGGACGGCGGCGCTGAGCCCGGCGAGCAGCCCGCCGGACACGGTGCCGACGAGGACGTCCAGCGGCGGGTTCGGCGACACCGGCGCGGCCGGCGGCTGCGCGGGCGTCATCAGCGCGACACGGACCCCGGTGTCGGCGCGGTGGGCCGCCCCGTACCGGATGAGCGCGTCGGCGGCGGCGTTGGCGTACGCGGCGGCGTCGCGCGCGGTCCGCCCGCTGCCCGCGAGCCGGATCAGCGGCGTGTCCGGCGAGGTGGACGCCTGGACGTGCTCGCGGGTGGCGCCGGGCGCCGTCGCGGGCAGCCGCACTCTGGCGTGTTCGAGGGTCTCCGGCATCGGGGCGAGCCGCCCGTACGCCTGCGCGAAGCTCACCGCCGCGGGCCCGGACTGCCCGCCGGCCGCGTCCTCCTCGACGACGATCACGAAGGCCGCCGCGGTGTAGGTGGTGGGTGCGAGCAGCCCGTACCCGAGACCGCCGAGGAACCCGGCCACGACGAACGCGATGGGCAGCCGGAAGCGCACGAGCAGCGCGACGGCCGGCCGGCGGGCGCGCCCCGCGGCCACGACGATCGCGCGCCGCGGGCGGCGGCGCACGGGCTCGCCCGGCGGCCGGACCCGCCTCCCCGCGGGTCTCCGCTTGGCATCATGTTGCGGCATCGTGCGCCCTTTCTCGGGTCGGAGCGCCCTCGCGGAAGGACGGCTCGGAGACGGTGGTCAGGCCGTCCTCGTAGAGCCGGGCCAGCCGGGCGGCCTGCTCGGCGATGGCGTACCGGGCGACGACCGGCGGCACCGGCGTCCGCTCCCGGGGCCCGCGCGTGACGCGTTCGAGTTCCGCGCTCCAGATCCGCGCGTCGGTCGGGAGCCGCCGCGCCTGCGGCGCCTCACCGGGCGGGCGGTCGTCGAGGGCAGGGCAGGTCGTGTACAGGACGGGGAGCCCGGCGGCCAGCCCCTCCAGGACGGCGAGGCCGAACGACTCCTGGACGGACGGGGCGGCGAGCACGTCCATCGCCGCGAGGGCCCCGGCGACGTCCGAGGTGCCCCCGGCGAAGAGCACCCGGCCGGTGGCGCCGAGGTCGCGGGCCAGCCGTTCCAGCCGCGCCCGCTCGGGGCCGGTCCCGACCAGCAGCAGCCGGACGCCGCGCAGCGGCGCGACCGCCTCGACCAGCAGGTCGAACCGCTTGGTGGGGACGAGCCGCCCGACGGCGCCGACGATCCGCTCGTCCGGGGCGATGCCGAGCCGCCGCCGGGTCGCGGCGCGCCGCGCGGCGTCGAACGCGAACCCGGCGGCGTCGATGGCGTTCGGGATCACGACGATCCGGCCCGGCCGCACCCCCCAGCCGCACAGCCGGGCGGCCACGGTCGGCGACACCGCGACGGTCGCCGAACCGAGCCGCTCCGTCGCCCGGTACAGAATTCGGACGCCGCGTGACGGGACGCGGCCCTCGATGTGGCCGTCGCCCAGCGAGTGCTCGGTCGCGACGATGCGGGGCGTGCCCGCCATGCGGGCGGCGATGCGGCCGTAGACGCACGCCCGGTACAGGTGCGTGTGGACGACGTCGTACCGCCCCCGCCGGATCAGCCGCGCGAGCCGGGGCAGCGCCGCCAGGTCCCGGTTGTGCCGCATCCCGATCTCGTGGACGGGGACGCCCGCGGCCCGGAGCTGGGCGCCGAGCGTCCCGGTGCGGGTGAGCGTCGCGACCTCGCAGGCCACCGGCAGGTGGCGCAGCAGCAGCACGAGCTGGCGTTCGGCGCCGCCGTGCTCCAGCCCGGTGATGACGTGCAGGACCCGGGTCACACGCGGCTCCGGCTGCGCAGTTCGTGGCGGAGGAGCTTGGCGCGCATCCGCAGCGGCCCGTCCCGGTCGCCGACGTAGGCGCGGGGCAGTGCGTGGCGGGACGCCTCGTCCGGGCGGATGTGGCAGGCGTAGTCGTAGCCGGCGGCGCGAGCCGCCTCGACCTCCCGCTCCGTGGCGTGCCCGTAGGGGAAGGCGAAGCCGGTGACGGGCCCTTCGACGACCTCCTCCAGGCGGGCGCGGCTCTCCTCCAGCTCCTCGCGGAGCTCGGTGTCGTCGGTCTCCGGCAGCGACACGTGGTGCCGGCCGTGCGAGGCGATCTCGATGCCCGCGGCGGCGACGGTGCGGAGCTGCTCGTCCGTCATGAGGGGTTTGCGGGGGCCGTCGTCCCACGCGTTGTAGGTGCCGGTCCGCCCGGACACGATGAACGCGGTCGCGCCGAACCCGTACCGCACCAGCACCGGGAGGGCCCTGGTCGCGAAGTCGGCGTACCCGTCGTCGAACGTGAGCCCGACGAGGCCGCGCTCCCGCCCCGCGGCACGGGCGTCCAGCAGCTCCGCCACGCCGACGCCGCGCAGGCCGCGCGTCCGCAGCCACGCCATCTGGCGCTCGAACCGCGGCGGGGACACCGTCACCAGGTGCGGGTCCTCACGGAAGTGGTCGACCGAGTGGTACATCAGCACCAGCGGCGCCCGCCGGATCCTCTCCGCCGGGCGGATCCCGCCGGGCCGGGCGGTCTCGGTCAGGTGTGTCGTCGGTTCGGTGGGCTGGGTCACTGGTCTCCCCCGAGTCGGTGCGGAAGCGGCGTCCGAGCGCGCCGGACGGTCCCGCGGTGTGCCATGAAGCGGTGATCCATGAGGCGACGGGGCCGGGTCCCGCCAGGACGGTCAGGACGGCGAAGGCGGCCGCGGTGCCGGCGGCGCCGGCGGCCAGCCGGACGACCGCGGGCGTCCCGGCGCCGAGCACGGCGTCCGTGCCGAGGCCCGCCGCGCATGCCCCGGCCGCGATGAGCATGAGCCGCAGGACGTCCGCGGCGATCCTGCGCAGCGGGACCGGCGCGACGTCCGGCCGCAGCCCGGCCAGCAGCAGGACGGCGGCGAGCGTGATCCCGGCGGCGTTCGCGGCGGCCAGCGCGAGCGTCCCGGCGGACGCGGCGAACGCGGCCCCGATCGCGGTGGTGACGGCGAGGCCCGCGGCGATGAAGGCGGCCGGGCGCCACGTCGGCCGCCGCTGCGCGAAGAAGGCGCGTGCGGCCAGGCCGACCGCCGACTGCCCCCACAGGCCGAGGGCGTAGACGCGCAGGATGGCCGCGGTGCGCCGGGTGTCGTCCGGCGTGAACTCGCCGTGCTCGAACAGCACCTTGATGACGGCGGGCGCGAACGCGATCAGGAACGCCGCCGCGGCCAGCACCATCGCGCTCGCGACCGCGAGGTCCTGCCGGATGCGGTGGGCGACCCGGGCGGTGTCGCCGTCCGCCATCGCGCGGGCGAGGCTGGGGAACGTCACCGTCACGATCAGCAGCGACAGCACCATCGGCACCTGCGCGACCTTCTGCGCGTAGTTGAGGTGCGAGATCGACCCGGCGGCGAGTTCGGAGGCGAAGAAGCGCTCGACGAACACCTGCGCCTGCCGGGTCACGGTGTAGACGACGATCGGCGCGACGGCCAGCAGCACGATGCGCGGCTCGACGTCCCGCTCGCGGGCGGCGGGCGGCGCGGCGGGCGACGCGCGCAGGCAGCGCACGAAGGCGGGCGCCTGCACGGCGATCATCAGGACGCTGCCGCAGGCGACGCCGACGGCCGCGGCGGTGATGCCGACGAGGCCCGACAGGCCGGCGAGGAACGCGAGGATGCCGACGTTGTAGGCGAGGTAGATCGCGGCGGGCGGCCCGAACCGGTGGTGGGCGCGCAGGGTCGCGCTCATGAACCCGGCGACGCCGAACGTGACGACCGTGACGGCCGTCAGCCGGAAGCACCGGACGGCCGCGCCGCGCTCGGCGAGGCCGGGCGCGAGGACGTCCACCACGAAGGGCGCGGCGGCCACGAGGACGAGCGCCCCGGCGGACAGCGCGATGACCAGGCGGGGCAGCGCCGTCCCGACGAGCGCCCGCGGGCCGTCGCCCCGGGCCAGCAGCCGGGTGACGACGGGCACCATGAGCAGGGCCATGGCGTCCTCGATGAGCAGCGGCGAGACGGTCTCCGGGATCGTCCACGCGACGAGGAACGCGTCGGTGTCGGCGCTCGCGCCGAACAGGTGCGCCACCAGCAGGTCGCGGACGAACCCGAGCCCGGTGCCGGCGCCGATCAGCACGCCCGACAGGGCCGCGGCACGTCCCACCGAGGTGGCGCGGGCGGCCGGGGTCATGGCCGCGCCTCCGCGCGCCCGTGCTCGGCGAGACCTCGCTCGGCGAGACCGTGCTCGCCCAGCTCGCCGAGCGCCCGGCACGCCACGATCCCGAGGACGATCGCGAACAGCGCGCAGGTCGGCCCGCCCAGATCGGCGTACAGGAAGTTGACCAGCAGGAACGCCATCAGCGACACGCTCACCAGCCAGAACGGGTCGCGGACGCGGCGGCGCGTCCACAGCCCGGCGAGGAGCACGCCGATCATCGCCGCGAGCCCCGCGAGGCCCACCACGCCCTGCTCGGACAGGAAGAGCAGGTACTCGTTGTGCGGCGACAGGAGCGGCTGCCGGATGTACCCGTGCACGGGGTCGGCGGTCTCGCTGCCCGACGACAGCTCGATCCCGGCGTAGGAGTCGCGGTAGGCGGGGAAGTTCTTCGCGCCGACGCCGGTGACGGGGTTGTCCTCCCAGATCCGCACGGCCGCGGCCCACAGGTGGTAGCGGTCCGCGACGGACCGGTCGGGGTCGCTGATCGACGCGGCCATCGACCCGGCGCGGTCCAGGACGGCCGCGGACCCGCCGCCCGCGAGGACGGGCACCACGAGCAGCAGCGCGCCGCAGCACGCCAGCACCTTCGCCGCCGTCCACCGGTCGAAGACCACCAGGGTGAGGACGGCGGCGGCGCCGAGCGCGAGCCACGTCCCGCGGCTGAGCGCCAGCGCGAGCGCGAGCGCCAGCACGCCGAGCCCGAGCAGCGCGGCCGGGAGCGCGGCGCGGCCGCGGCCCGGCGCCCACAGCGCGAACACGGTCAGGATGAGGAACGCCATCCCGGCCACGATCGACATGGCCATCACGTCGACCGCGCCGAACGTGCCGACCGCGCGGATGTTCTCCCCGTTCAGCGACGCGCCGTTCCCCGTGACCGACTGCCAGATCCCGTAGCCGGCCTCCCCGAGCCCGAGCGCGAGCACCGCCGAGCAGACGATCGCGAGGTCGCGGCGGTCCCGGACGAGCAGGACGACGGCCAGCGGCACCAGCACGAACAGCTGCACGTTCCGCACGAAGCCGGGCAGGCTGGCGAGGATGTCGGCCGAGCACACCGTGCTGACCCCGAACGCGGCCACCAGCGGCCCGAACGCGGGCAGCGCCGCGGACGGCATCGTGACCCGGCGGGTGACCAGCAGGAACGCGGCGGCCGCCACCAGCAGGACGCTCGCGACGTCCCCGGCGGCGACCTGGACGCCGGGCCGGAACGCCTGCGAGCCGGACGGGATCGCGATGCTCGCGACCGCCGCGGCCACGAGCCAGCTCGGCCGCCCGAGCGACGCCCGGACCGCGCGGGCCGCCTGGGCGGTCCTCCGCGGCCTGCTCACCGGAGCCGCCTCGGACCAGGCGAGGGGGGAGGCGTAATGGGTCATCCGGCGTCCCTGCACAGCATCGCGCGGGCGGTCAGCAGCAGGATCTTCAGGTCGCCCGCGAACGACCAGTGGTCGATGTAGTGGTTGTCGAGCCTCGCGCGCAGCTCGATGGACGTGTCGCCGCGGAACCCGTGGATCTGCGCCCAGCCCGTCATCCCGACCGGGACGCGGTGCCGCAGCAGGTAGCCGGGGCAGCTGCGCGAGAACTGCTCCACGAAATGGGGGCGCTCCGGGCGCGGGCCGACCAGGCTCATGTCGCCGCGGATGACGTTCCACAACTGCGGGAGCTCGTCCAGCGAGGTCGCCCGCAGGAACCGCCCGACCCGGCCCATGCGGTCGTCGTCCTTGACCGTCCAGCGGGTGTCGGACTCCTGCTCGTCGGCCGGCTTCAGCGTCCGCAGCTTCAGCAGCACGAACTCCTCGCCGCCGAGCCCGATCCGCCGCTGCCGGAACAGCACGCCGGGGCCGCCCTCCAGCCGCACGGCGAGCGCGCACAGCGCCAGCACCGGCGACACGGCGGCCAGGAGCGCCGAGGCCGCGACGAGGTCGAGGAGCCGCTTCGCCCACCGGGCCGCCGGCTCGCGCAGCCGCCAGTCGACCCGCGCGCACGGCAGCCCGGCCAGGTACTCCCGCCGCGCCGGCGCGACCGGGACGACGTGCGATGGCGGCTGCACCAGCAGCGTCTCGCACGGCAGCCCGAACGAGATGCGCAGCACGGCGTCCAGGTGGCCGGGATCGACGTCCTCGGCGACCACGATCAGCATGTCGATCCCGTGCTCCTCGACGAGCGCGGGCAGGTCGGAGGTCTCCCCGAGCACGGGCGCGACCGCCCCGCCCGTCCCGCTGTCCGGGTCCGCCGCCGCGACCTGCCCCACCGCCGCGAGCCCGAACTCGCCGCGCTCGCTCAGCAGGGCGACCAGGTGCGCGGCCGTCCCGCCCGTCCCGACGACGAGGGCCGGGCGGGCGCGGGATCGGCGGCAGCGGTACGTCCTGACCGCCGCGTTCGCGAACGCGCGGACGCCGAACGACACCGACACCGTCACCACCGCGATCCACAGCCACGCGGCCGCGGCGCCGCGGGCCGGCCCCGGCAGCAGCACCGCCGCGAGCGCGCCGACGAGCAGCGTCCGGACCAGCAGCGCCGGCGCCTCGGCGAGCAGCGAGGGGCTGCGGCGCGTCCGGTACAGGCCGCCGGCCGCGTTGCACGCGACCGCGGCCACGGCCGCCGCGCCGGGCACGACGACGCCCGCGGCGGGGCGGAACACGGCGACGGCCATCGCCGAGCCGTCCGCCGCGGCGAGGCACACCGGGTACAGGACGGCCAGGATCCGGGGGCCCACCGGGCCGCGGCGACGCGGGACGACCGGCGCGAGAACCGCCACGGGCCCGCCCGGCGCGAGATCCGCCGGGGCCGCACCCGAGTCGATGGTGGGACTCAGCCCCTGGGCTCTCATCGCGCGTCCCTTCAGACAAGAACTCACCCGGGAGGTGACTTTGCGGGGCCGTCGCGGGCGGCCACGACCCAGCATCGCAGCGCTTTCCGGCAAGGAACACTGCTTTTAACCACCACCTCCCCAATCTTGAATAGAAGATCAGGGGAGCCAGTCTGACCTGCGAGAACACCTCAAGAAAGCTGCGATATCAGATCAAACCGGAGACCCTTCGGCGCCATTGCTCACCGCATTTTCTTTTTCACCGGAAAGGGCCGATTATGGTGCGGCGCGTCCCGGAGCGCCCCGCTCCGCGCCGCGGCCGCGCGACGGGAGCGCGGCACCGAGATCGCGGAACCGCCCACCCGCGGCGAACCTTCGCGGGACGATGGACGTACACGTGAATGGACGCCGCCGACCGGCCGTCCCGCCGGGACCGAGGCCCGTTCCGTGGACGATCCCGGTGCCGTCCCGTGCAGCGCGGGTCCGGCGGGCTGATGAGGGAGAACGGTGCGAGGAAAAGCGTTCGTGATGACGCTGGTCCTGGGGCTCGTCGCGGCCTGCGGCGGCGGTGACGACGGCAAGGGCGGCGGCGGGAAGGCCGCGGCGGGCGGCGACGAGGGCACGCCGCGGGTGGTGATCGTCCCGGCGCACGGCAGCGGCGGGGCCCGCCCCGACCAGGGCGTGACCGTCACCGCCGCCGGCGGCACGCTCGGCCAGGTCTCGGTGAAGCTGAAGGGCGCCGACGTCCCCGGCCGCCTCTCCCCCGACAAGACCACCTGGCGCTCCAGGTGGACGCTGCAGCCGGGCGGCCGCTACCAGGTGTCGGCGACGGCGACATCGCCCGAGGGCAAGTCCACCACCGCGACCAGCGCGTTCCGGACCAGCCGCGCCACCGCGGCCACCCGCGTCAACAACGTCGTCCCGTCCGAGAACGAGACGGTCGGCACCGGCATGCCGGTCTTCGTCCAGTTCAACAAGGCCGTCCCCGAGCGCGCCAAGCCCGCCATCGAGCGCAGCGTCGAGATCTCCTCGACCACCCCCACCGAGGGCGCGTGGCGCTGGCTCAGCTCCGGCGAGTCGTTCAACGGCCTGCCCTCCCTGGTGTTCCGGCCGAAGCGGCCCTGGAAGCCCCGGCAGAAGGTCTCGGTCACCGTCCACTACGCCGGGCTGAGGATCGGCGACAAGGTCTTCGGCGACCGGGACGTGACCCGCACCTTCAAGGTCGGCGACTCCCACACGGTCAGCATCAACGGCAAGACCCACCGCCTCGTCGCCAAGCAGAACGGCCGCACCGTCCGCACCTGGGGCGTCAGCCTCGGCTCCGGCGGCGAGGTCAAGAACGGTGTCGACACCCTGCTCACCACCAGCGGCGTCCACCTCACCATGGACCGCAGCCGCATGGAGCGCATGGTCTCGCCCGGCAAGAAGAAGGGCGACCCCGGCTGGTACGACGAGAAGATCCCGTGGGCGACCCGCATCACCAACAGCGGCGTCTACATCCACCAGAACACGGCCGACCCCGCCTGCCTCGGCCGGCGCAACTGCAGCCACGGCTGCATCCGCTCCCCCACCGCCGACGCCAAGTGGTTCTTCCACTGGGCCTACCGCGGCGACATCGTCAACGTCACCGGCACCAAGCGCGACCTGGCCTGGACGAACGGCTGGGGTTACTGGCAGCTACCCTTCTCCAAGTGGGCGAAGGGCAGCGCCCTGGGCAAACCGGTAACCACCACCCGCGCCTGACCCGTCAGGCCGACGGAGCGACCTGTGCCATCCAAGATCGTCCTGCACATCGGCCTGCAGAAGTCGGGCACCACGTTCCTGCAGCACATGCTCCAGGACAACCACGAGACCCTGGCGGAAGCGGACGTCCACTACCCGATCCCGCGGGACTGGCAGCGCGGCCGGCGCACCGTGGCCAACCACGAGTGGGCGAGCTACGGCCTTCTCGGCACCGAATACCCGTGGGTGTCGGAGCTGCGCGCGGCCAAGGAGGAGCCCTCGTGGCGGGCGCTGCTGGAGCAGGTCAGGGCATGTCCCGGCACGGTGCTGCTGTCAGCCGAGGCCCTGTCGGTCATCCGGTCCGACGCCGCCTCCCGGCTGCTCGCCACGCTCGGCGCCGACGACGTCGAAGTCGTGATCACCGCCCGCAGCCTGGGCCGCTCCCTGCCCTCGCTATGGCAGCAGCACATCCGCAACGGGCTGAGCACGAGCTTCGACACCTACCTCAAGGGCCTCGCCCGGCAGCGGGACGCCGGCATCGAGACCGACCCGGACACGCACATCTGGCGGGCGTTCATCCTCAGCGGACTGGTCCGGCGCTGGTCGGGGGCGGGGGCGTCCAAGGTGTCGGTGGTGACCAGCCCCGGCAGACCCCCGCAGCTCCTCCTGGACCGTTTCGCCCAGGCGGCGGGCCTGCCCGGCCTCACGCACACCTCTGTCGCGGACCGCCAGGCCCACACCGGCCTGACGGCGCCCGAAACGCTGGTGCTCGCGTCCCTGAACGCCGCTTTCACGGAGAACTCCTGGCCGAAGGGAAAGGCCGACCGCGCACGGCAGGCCATCACGCAGAGCTTCCAGGCCCGCGACCAGCGCGGCGGCAAGGTCACCGTCCCGCCCGCCTGGCGCTCCCGCGTCGCCGAGTGGAGCAGGGAGGACCTGGACGCCCTCCAGGAGACGGACGCCCACATCGTCGGCGACCTGACCGACCTCCACTACGACCCCGCCGCGGACGAGCCGGCTCCGGCGACCCCCGAGGAGACCGCCCGCGCGGGCGCCGCAGCAGCCCTGACCCTGCTCAACGCAGAACCCCGAGAGTCGGCCCTCCACCGCAACACCCGCCGCCTACGCCGCCGCCTGATGCCCTGACCCCGGCAGCACGGCGTGGTAGGCGCACCTCCTTCTCGTCGGACGGTTCCGCCGCTCAGCAGAGCGTCCCTATGAGAAGACCTAGGTCAGTTCGCTGCCTGGTCCACTCGGCGACCCAGGCGGTAGTTCGCCCACTGCTCGGTCAGCGCCGCATGCTCCCCCACCCAAGCCGCTGAACTGGTCTCGCTATGCGATCGCCACTTCTCGGCGAAGACCTTGGAGAACAGATCGATGTGCGACGGTTCCTCACCCGCCCACGAGTCGAACTGCGCGACCCACTCGTCTGCTTCTCGTGGGTCGTGGCCGGCCTTCAGCAACCACGGGATCAGGAGGCCAAGCTCGACCCATGCCTGCCCACGGGAGACGAAGGCCCAGTCGACGACGTAGGCACGCCCTTCAGGGGTGATGATCAGATTGTCCTGATTGAGATCGGTGTGAAGCAGCACAGGGCCGGCCATGGGAGATACGTCCTCGGCGATGGACTGCCAGCGTCGTTCAACCGTCATCCGGACCACATCAGGGCAAGGGGTCTTCTGGATCGCCCTGATGGTTTCGGCTAGCGCGGCCAGGTCGGGGGAGCCCGGTGCGAAGTCGGCGCGTCGGCCGGTTACGTGCTGGAACCCCAACGCAACCCACTCCCCGACCTCGGCTTGCCACCGAAGCCGGGGAGCGAACTCCGACACGTACGGGTTGACGGCCGCCTCACGACGCAACGACATGACTTCAGGACCGTCCCTGTCCACCAGTTTCCGGGCGGCCTTGACGAACGTCAGGCCGACCGGACTGTGCAGCGTCGAGGCGATGTCCGCGTGATTACCCGTGAGAGCCGGCTCGATGGAACTGATCGGGCCGGTCTTGGCCTCGATCGCGGCCCGAAGCTCGTCAGGTAGATCCGTCCAGTCGCTACGCATGTGGCTCCTTTGATCAGAACCGGATGGTCAGCGGCCCGCTGGGCACCAGGTCTCCCCAGTTCCCAAGCCGCTCACGGCCGCCCTGGTCATTGCACTCAGGCGGGCAGCACGACGACCCTGCCTCGTCGTCCCAGAACTCAGGATCGACGTACATGCCCGTGGCCTTGAGGTACGGAATCGTGCGGGCGAGGGCCGCGCCGGACCGAATGTCGTCGTCCATGACGGGCCGGTGGTGGATCACCGAGTCCGCGAACGCGAGGCTCATCGGAAGGTACACCTCGGTCCGCTGGAGCGCCTCGTGCCACGCCTCATCCACGGGCCGGGTCGGGACGATCCGGACGTAAGCCCGCGGGTCCCGCCGCGACTGCCGCCGGATCTGACCGGCGGCCTTCAGGAACACGAGGTTCTGACTCACTACACGTTCGGTGTAATCGTGTGAGCTGTGGTGCTTCTTACGGAAGTCCTTCACGAGCAGTTCATACGCCCACGTGGGGATCAGCTCGCGGGGGTCCCGGCCGATCTGCTCAACCTGAGTGATCGCGATGGTCACCGACTCCTCCTCTGGAGTCTCCGGGCAAGGCGCATAGCCTCGCACCGACTTCGTAGGCCATTTCGTCGTATGGAGGCCACCGGCAGCGGAGCGATATCCGGATACCGGGCGCCTCCCAGCTTCACGACCTAGCGCCCCGAGGGGCTCAGGACATGGATCACCTTCCTCTCTACGTATCGCCAGGTCTGAAGCATCCCGACCCGGCTGCAAGGCAAAGCTCCAGCAGGCCAGGCGGGGCACGGGAAGGCGCATACGCCCTTTTCGAATGGAGCCCGGCAGACCTGGATGCACTGGAGAACACGGATGCGAACATCGTCGGTGGCAATGGGCGACCTGCGCCACGACCAACACTCGGGATAAAACGCCCCCACCAGCCCGGACGAAGCGGCCCTGGCCCTTCCAAATCCGGATTCCCTACGGCTCCCCGAGCCGCCTACGCCGCCGCCTGATGCCATGACTCACCAGGTGGACGGGAATATGCGGTGTTTCAGGAGCAGATCGACCTGCTCCGCCGCCGCCTTGGCGTCCCCGCAGGGGAAGAGGTAACCGGCCCGTCCACGCTGCACGTCGTGGTAGGCCCACATACCGCCGGAGACGGCCCGCACGCACACCACGAGTCCCACGTCCTCCGCGACCCCGCTGGCATAGACCCAGAGCAGCGGCCGGGGGAATTCGCGGCCATAGAGCCGCACGCACCGCCACCCGCGCGCCTTGACCGCGTGCGCGAGCACGTCCAGGTATCGGACGGCGGCCCGCCGCCCCCGGCACGTCCGCCACCGCCCCCTCAGCACGCGACGGCCGCCCAGACCCATTTGCCGGACGGTTCCGTCCTGCGCACTCCGCACTCGGTGGAGAGCGCCTGAACGAGCGGGAGCCCCCAGCCGCCCGTCCCGTCGTCGTAGCCGTCGTCCAGCGCCCGCGCATCCGGGGCGATGTCGTCCAGCGTGAGTTCGGTGACCGGACGCACCACCGGCATCTCGTCGGACGGGTCCCACACCGCCAGCACGACCGCCCCTGCCTCCCGCGTGAACCTGACCCGGATCTCCCGATCCCGCGCGATCCGCACCGCATTGGCCACGATTTCCCCGCCGATGAGCAGAACGTCCCCGGAGACCTTCTCCAGCCCCCATTCGGCGAGCCGGAACTCCACCAGGGACCGCACCATCCCGGACACCGTCTCCGCAGCCAGACACGAAATGTCCAACCCACCCGACGTTGCGGCTTTCATAAGCATTTCACCTGCCCTTCCATCTCCGCGTTTCCGGGACAAGCGTTCCGGGGGCGAGTTAATTTCGGAAGGTTCGTGAAGCAGATGCGACGACGAAAGAGAGCCGATGAGCCGCGCCGACTCACTGCGTCCCGACTTCTCCCTATGGCACCTCATAGCCGTTGAGCTGCGCAGACAGCGCCAGCTGCGCAAGATCTCCGGTGCCGCGCTGGGTGTCGCACTCGACTGCGATCGCTCAACTGTTGCACGGTACGAATCGGGCGACGTTCAGCTTCCCATAGGGCGCGCTCGCATCCTGGACCGCGAATGGGGGATGCCAGGCTTCTTCGAAAACCTCGTCAAACACGCTAAAAACGCCCAGGACCTCGACTGGTGGGAGACGTTCAAGGAATACGAGCGGCGAGCGAACCTCATCAAGACCTACGAGCCCTCCCTGGTTCCCGGCCTCCTCCAACGCGAGGACTACGCTCGCGCTGTATACACGACCAGCCGCAGGGCCGATGCCGAGGATGCGGTGGCAGAGCGCATGGCCCGCCAAGAGATCCTTACCCGCAGAGATCCGTGCACGCTTATGGCCATCCTGGACACAGCGGCCGTCCTCCGTGTCTTCGGAGACGAGGACGTCATGCGCGCACAACTCAGCCACCTTCTCGAGATCTCCGAGCGTCCGAACATCTACCTACGGGTGACCTCCGACCGCCTCATCGGCTACGGCGGCGTCGGGGGCGGCTTCACGGTGATGCATACACCCACAGGCGACCTCGGTTTCGCCAATTACGGGAGCACTGCCCACATGTCGCTCGACCCTGCCGATATCCAGGAACAGACGATACGGTACGACCAGATCGGCATGTCCTCACTGACCGTCGAGGCATCCCGCGCCTTCATCGCCAAGACACTGGACTCGCTCGCATGATCATTCACTGGCGTAAATCTACGCGATCAGACGACTACGGAAACTGCATCGAACTCGCCGCGCTGCCCGACGCCATCGCCATCAGAGACAGCAAAGCCCCCCACGCCGGCCACCTCACCCTCACACCTCGCGCCTTCGCCAGACTCCTCGCTCACGTCAGGAATGCTGGAGGCTCACACTGATCCCTCCCCTCTGCGAACTCCTCGTTGTTCTGTGCAGAAGTACATATTGACGGATAGTGATGACGTGGCCACCATCTGTAAATAGGTACTCGGCCGTGTCGGAGCAATGGGAGGGAGCAGGATGGGAAAGCACGGGGACCCGGCGGAGAAGAACGGGCACAAGCCCGATAAGCCGATTCCGCCGCCGAACAAGGACGACAAGGGTGACGGCAAGCGGGGGAAGTAGCGGGTGATGGAAGAGGGCGTTGCGCGGCGCCTGAAGGCGCTGGTCGAGCGGCTTGCGGCCGCCGGGTGGCTTACCCAGGGGCGGGTGCGGACGGCGCTGCGCGACGTCCCTCGGCATGCCTTTGTCCCTCCGGTGGCGTGGACCGGGGAAGGCGATCGGGTGGACAGGGCCACCGCTCCCGAAAGGTGGCTCGACCTCGTTTACCGGGATGACGCGATCATCACGCAACTCGATGACGGGCGGACCGATGTCGCCACCGGGAATGGCCGTTTCACCTCGTCGTGTTCGGCGCCGAGCACCGTCGTGTCCTTGCTTGAGTTGCTGGACGTCGAGGCCGGGCACCGGGTACTGGACGTGGGCACCGGCACCGGGTGGACGGCGGGCCTGCTCTCCCGGATGGCCGGGACCGAAAACGTGACCAGCATGGAGATCGACCCACTGGTTTCGGCGCGGGCCGCGGAGAGCTTGAAGGGGGCGGGCCTGTCTCCGCGCCTCGTCGTCGGCGATGGCGGCGAGGGCTGGGCGGACGGCGCTCCGTTCGATCGGGTGCACGCAACGTGCGGGGTGTCGCACGTCCCCTACGCATGGGTACGGCAGACCCGGCCCGGTGGCGTCATAGTGACCCCGTACGCGCCGGGATTCGCGTCCAGTCACGAGTTGCGACTGGTCGTCATGCCCGACGGCACGGCGGTGGGCCGATTCACCGGCCACGCCTCGTACATGATGATGCGTTCGCACCGCCAACCGCCCTGGCCCACGTCAGGCGACGAGGGAGCCAAGTCGGCGACGCAGATCGATCCCCGGACGATCGGCTATGCACCAGCGGGCGCAGATCTCGCCATGGGCGGCTTCCTACCCGGCGTCAACGCCCGAGGCCACCACCAGGACGACACATACGCCCTCCGCCTGTGGTCAACGCAGGCGTGGGCCACCGCGACCTACCGACCGGGTCAGCGTGACTACGAGGTACACGGAGACCAGAACCTCTGGGACGAGGCGGTCCGCGCATACTTCTGGTGGGTCGCCCAAGGCAGCCCACCCCGCGACCGCTTCGGCCTGACCATCACCCCCGAAACAGAAACCATCTGGCTCGACACCCCGACGAACCCCATCCACCCCTAGCCAGGTGAACATGCATGAACGCCGCACTCCGGCGGCGGTTACGCCTCGCGGATGCTGACGGTGGTGCGGTGATGGCTGGGTGTTTCGATCTCGTCTAGTAGCGCGATCGCGAAGTCGGCGTAGGTGATTCGGCTGGCGGGATCACCGTGGTCAGCGATGCGGTACCGGCCGGTGTGCGTGCCGGAATGGTCGAAGTCGCCGGCGGGGGCTACGTATGTCCAATCGAGGTCACTGGTCCTGAGTTCGGCCAGGCCCGCCGCGTGGCCGAGGTAGAAGGGGCGGTACTGGTTGGGGTAGCCGGGCTCGTCCATCAAGGGGACACCGGACGCCCCGGGCAGGATCGCCGCGAGGCCGACCACCACCAGGCGCGGTACGCCCGCGTTCGCCAGGCCGGTGGCCAGGGCTCGGGACGAGGCGGTGAAGAAGTCGTGCGGTGGCACGGACAGATCCGCTGCGGCGCTGATGGCCGCGTCATGCCCGGCGCCGGTCCGCTCGACGCTCACCGCGTCGGTGACATCGCCCGCCACGACCCGCGCGCCGGTCAGCTCGCCGTGGCGTCCCGGGTCGCGCACGACGGCGGTGACCCGGTGGCCGCGCCGGTGCGCCTCGGCCACGGCCTGCCGCCCGGCCCGGCCGCCCGCGCCGAAGACCACGATGTTCATGACGAACCGCCTCTCACCAGGGCCGGAGCCCCTGCGCCCGGCCGGTTCGCCGACGTTAACCGCGGCCCCGGTTACCACTGGGATACCGGCTATCGTGAGCCCATGAGGAGACCGCTGCCCGCCGACATGTTCGACGAGCTGTGTCCGTCCTCGCTCAATCCGATCCGGTTCGGCGACAAGTGGGCGGCGCTCGTCATCCGCTGCCTCGAGGACGGGCCGCGCCGCTTCTCCGAGTTGCGCGTGCCGCTGAGCCGCGTCACTCCCAAGGTCCTCACCCAGTCGCTGCGCTCCCTCGAACGGGACGGTCTCGTCAAGCGCACCGTCTACGCCGAGGCCGCCCCGCACGTCGAGTACGAGCTGACCCCGCTGGGCCGCAGCATGCTCGAACCGATGGCGGTCGCCTGCGCCTGGGTCGAGCAGCACTGGGACGAACTGCTCGATGCCCGCGAGGCGTACGACGACGCCGCCCGCCTCCACCAAGCCGGATGACGGGGCGGCGACCCGCCCGGCAGCTGACGTTCTCGCCCCGCCGCGGTTTGTCGGAGGCGGAGCATACGCTCGCCTAGGTCGTGCGACGGAGGCGGTGCGGGACTTTCGGCCGAGTCGAGCGCCAAGGCGGAATCGAGTGCCCCTTTGACGACTTCCTCATTCGCAGGCGACCGGCTGCCGACGCGGCCGGACGCTTGAGCCACCCAGCGAGGAAGGAATCGAATATGGCGACCGTCCCCAGACGGTGGATCGGGCTGGCCGTCCTCACGCTGCCCACGCTGCTCATCTCGATCGACATGACCGTGCTGCACCTGGCGATCCCGCAGCTCGGCGCCGACCTGGACCCGACCGCGAACCAGCTGCTGTGGATCCTCGACATCTACGGCTTCATGATCGCGGGATTCCTGATCAGCATGGGGGTGCTGGGCGACCGGATCGGGCGGCGCAAGGTGCTGCTGGTCGGCGCGGGCGCCTTCGGCGTCGCGTCCCTGCTGGCCGCGTACTCCACCAGCGCCGAGATGCTCATCGTCTCGCGGGCGCTGCTCGGCGTGGCCGGGGCGACGCTGATGCCGTCGACCATGTCGCTGATCCGCAACATGTTCACCGACGACGCCGAGCGCACCAAGGCCCTGGCCGTCTGGATGGCCGGCTTCATGGTGGGTTCCGCGATCGGCCCGCTGGTCGGCGGGCTGCTGCTGGAGTTCTTCTGGTGGGGCTCGGTCTTCCTGCTCGGCGTTCCGGTGATGGCGATCCTGCTGCTCACCGGGCCGTTCCTGCTGCCCGAGTACCGCGACCCGGAGGCCGGGCGGCTCGACCTGCCGAGCGCCGTCCTGTCGCTGGGCACCGTGCTCTCGCTCATCTACGGCATCAAGCGCATCGCGACCCACGGCATGGACGAGACGGTGGCGGTGTCCATCGCGGCCGGCCTGGTGCTCGGGGTCGCGTTCGTGCGCCGGCAGCGCCGCCTGGCCGACCCGATGATCGACGTGCGGCTGTTCCGCTACCGCGACTTCAGCATCTCGCTCGCCTCGCTGATGGTGGGGCTCGTCGCCATGGGCGGCGTGATGCTCTTCGTCAACCAGTACCTGCAGCTCGTCCTGGGTCTGTCGCCCTTGGAGGCGGGTCTGTGGATGCTTCCGCAGGCGGCCTCGGTGCTGCTGAGCACGCAGCTCGCGCCGAGGGTCACCGGCAGCTTCCGTCCGGCGGTGGTGCTGGCGGGCTCCATGAGCGTCGTGGCCGCCGGCGCACTGATGATCAGCGTCGCCGGTCTGGCCTGGATCGTCGTCGGGCTGGTCGTCATGGGCGTGGGCTTCGGCCCCTGGGTCCTCCTGGCGATCGACCGGATCATCACCACTGCGCCTCCGGAGCGGGCCGGCGCGGCCTCGGCGATCTCGGAGACCGGCCAGGAGTTCGGCCTCGCCGCCGGGATGGCGCTCCTCGGCAGCCTGGGAACGGCGATCTACCGAGGCGGGCTCAGCGACTCCCTCCCGGCCGCCGTCCCGCAGGCCGCCGAGACCGCGGCCCGGGAGAGCCTCGCCGGCGCCGTGGAGGCCGCCGGACGCCTTCCCGGACCGGCCGGCCCCGAGATGCTGGACGCCGCACGCGACGCCTTCACCACCGGACTGCAGGTGACGACACTGATCAGCGCCGCCATCGTCGCCGCCGGAGCCGTCGTGATCGGCCTCCTGACCCGCAACGAACAGCCCCCCGCCCCCGAAGTGCCCCTCAGCCCGGTGAACGTGTCCCCGGAGCCCTCCGACGTCCTCACCTGAGGGAAGCGCGAGATCAGCTGTGTCCCGGGGGCTGGTCCGGCGTGAGGAATGCGGCGAGGGTGCCGCGGTTGTGTTGGAGGTCCGCTATGCGGGTGTCCAGGGCCGCCAGTTCTCGGGCCAGGAGGTCGCGGATGTCGGCGCACCAGTCGAAGTCCGGGCGGTCGTCCCTGGTGCACGGGAGGACCGCCCGGATCACGTCGCTGGTCAGGCCCGCGTCCAGGAGGACGCGGATTTTGCGGACGGTGAGGACGGCGGCTTCGTCGTAGTGGCGGTAGCCGTTCGGGTCGCGTCCGGGCTCCAGCAGGCCCTGCTCCTCGTAGTACCGCAGCAGCCGCGGGCTCACCCCGGTACGCCGGGACAACTCGCCGATCAGCATGTCACCGTCCCGCGGGTTGACCTTCTCACCGGTGTGAAGGCCTAACGTCGTCCCGCCGGCCGATCATTCCGCATTGCTGGAGGCACTCATGTCCGCTTTTGTCGTTCATCGCAATGGCCGCGCGGCGACCGCCGAAGAACTGGCGCCGCTCGCCTTCGCGGGCTATGCCCATTTCACCGCCATGCAGGTACGCGGGGGCAAGGTGCGGGGCCTCGACCTTCACCTGGAGCGGCTCCGCCTCGCTTCCATGGAGCTGTTCGGCCGGGCATCGCCCGACGATCGGGTGCGGTCCCGGTTGCGGGCGGCGCTGGAGAGCGGTCCCGCGGACGTCTCGCTGACCGCCACCGTGTACTCGTCGCCCGGGGAGTTCATCGGAGAGGCAGGGGACGCGGAGATCGAGCTCCTGGTCCGGACGGGACCGCCCTCGTCCGGTCCGGCGGGGCCGCTGGCGCTGGCGACGGTCGAGTACGAGCGGGTCCTGCCGTCCGTCAAGCATGTCGGCGAGGTGGCCAAGACCTACTTCATGCGCCGGGCCGTCCGGGACGGCTTGGACGACGCCGCCTTCGTCGACCGCCGGGGGCGGCTCAGCGAGGGAACGATCTGGAATCTGGCCTTCTGGGACGGCGACGCCGTGGTGTGGCCCGACGCGGAGATGCTGACCGGGACCACGATGGGCATCGTCCGCCGGCAACTGGACCGCCTCGGCGTCCCCCAGCGCGTAGCGGAGGTCACGCCCGCCGATCTGCCGACGCTGGCCGGTGCCGTGGTCATGAACTCATGGACGCCGGGGGTCGCGGTCCAGCGGATCGGTGCCGTGCCCGTTCCCGCAGCGCCGCGTTTCCTGGAACTGCTTCACCGGGCCTACCAGGCCGAGCCGCTCACCGCGTGCTGAGGGAGCGGTGGGTCAGCAGCAGGCGGGGGCCGGTTCCTCGTCGGTGGCCGGGGTGCAGCAGGGGGAGGTTTCGGGCTTGGTGAGGGTGTCGGCGTCGGACTTGACCACGTACACCTCCCAGGGCTCGTTGCCGGGGGCGGTGACCCAGACCTTGTCCTGGACGGCGTAGCAGCAGGTGGTGTCGTTCTCCTCCAGGGTGACCAGGCCGGACTCCTTGAGTCGCTCGGTGGCGTCGGCGACCTGGGCGGTGTCCTCGACCTCCACGCCCAGGTGGTCGAGGCGGGTGGTCTCCTCGTCCTGGCCCTCGATCAGGACCAGCTTGAGCGGGGGCTCGGTGATGGCGAAGTTGGCGTAGCCGGCACGGACCTTGGCCGGGTCCGTGCCGAACAGCTTGGAGTAGAAGGCGATCGACGCCTCCAGGTCGGGGACGCGCAGCGCTAGCTGAACACGGGACATGACCGCTCCTTGATTCGATGTACGTCTAAACAGCTTCGAGTTTGCGTCTTGCTTAGGCAGATGTCAAATTAGAGATATGTCGAATCAAGCGGCGGGGTGCTGCTCACCGCTGGCGGCGGAGCCGCTGGCGGAGGCCGAGGCGGTCGAGCTGGCGCGGGTGTTCAAGGCGCTGTCCGACCCCGTCCGGCTGCGGCTGCTGACCCTCATCGGCGCGCACGCGGGCGGGCGCCAGGCCGGGGTGGGCGTGCGGCGATCGTGCAGGCCCGCAGGCCGTGCCCCACGGCGTAGCGGACGACTCAGGCCCGCCAGACCCCAATGACGGGACGAGCGGTGCAAATCCGGGCGTTTTCACTAGGATGCTCGCGTGCGCGAAGATCAGGAGATCACGGACGACGGCACGCTGACCGCGCCGCTCCGGCCGCCGGGCGACCGAACCGGCGACGACGAGCCGGTGGCGGCCCGGAAGGGCGTGGCCATCGCCCGGGTCGATCCCGCGCCCGTGGCGGCCTTCGAGCAGGACGTCGAGCGGCTCGCCGAACTGGTGGAGCGGCTCACCGCGACCGCCGCCACGCTGGGCGACCGGCTCGACGGCGAGGCGCGGGCCGTCCTCGGCAAGGCCGAGAGCGCCCTGGCCGAGGCGCGCGCCGCGCGGCAGGCGGCCGCGGACGCCGACGCCCGGACCGCGCGGGCCGAGGCCGAGGCGGAGGCGGCCCGCAAGGAGGTCGCCGAAGCGCAGGAGGAGCTGCGGAAGGGACTCGCCGCGGCGAAGGCCAGCGTCGCGGCCGCGCAGGAGAGCGAGGCCAACGCCTGGAAGGAGGCGGGCGCCCACCAGCAGGCACGGGCGACGTCCGCCAACGAGGCCGCCAGCGCGGAGGGGCTGCGCAAGCGCGCCGAGGCGGCGTGGAGCACCGAGCACCAGGCGCGGACCGAGGCCGAGAAGGAGCGCGACGAGCTCGCGACCCGGCTGTCCGCCGAGCAGGCCGCCCTGGCCACCGCGCGAAGCGAGCTGACCGACGCGCGCACCGGGCTCGCGGAAGCGCGGGCCAAGCTGGAGGCCGCCGCCGACGCCGAGCGGCGGCTGCGCGCCGAGCTGGCCGCCGCCCAGGGCGAGATCGCGGGGCTGACGGTGGAACGCGACTCCGTCGCCGCGCGCGCCGCCGAGCTGGCGACCCGCGCCGACCGCGCCGAGCAGGTCGCCGACACCGCCGAGGCCCGCATCGAGACCGAGCGGAAGCGCGCCGACCGGGCCGAGGAGCGCGCCGACGACGCCGAGGTCCGCATCAACCGGGACGCCGCGACCGTCCGCGCCCTGCAGGACACCATCCGCTCGGCGCTGGACCTGCCGGCCGTCGAGGAGCTCGCGGACGGGCACGGGATCAAGGTCGGCGCCGGCACGGTCGCCGCCAGGTCCGGCGGGATGATCAGCGTCGACCAGGTGCCGGAGCTGCTGGACGGCGAGCTGGCCGCCCGGTTCGCCCGCGCGCTGCTCGCCGTCCGCGTCCACCAGGCCACCCGCCGCGTCGCCGAGGAGCGGGCCGAGGCCGCCGGCGAACCGGTCACCGAAACCGAGAGCGCGCCCGAGGACTCCGACTCCGGCGATTGAGCTACCTGAGGGCGGCCGGGGCGTGCTCCGGGACGGCGGGGTCGTCCGGCATGATCCGCTCGACGCGCTCGTAGGGGGCGCCCGGCTCGGGACGCGGGTCCTTCTGCCCGCGGTTGGGCCAGAACGCCATCGCCCGCTCGGCCTGCGCGGTGATGGTGAGGGACGGGTTGACCCCCAGGTTCGCGGTGACCGCGGAGCCGTCCACGATGTGCAGGCCCGGGTGCCCGTGGACGCGGTGGTACGGGTCGATGACGCCCGCCTCCGGTGTCTCCCCGATGACGCACCCGCCGATGAAGTGCGCGGTCGTCGGGATGTTGAACAGGTCGAACCACGTCCCGCCCGGGGTGGCGTCGAGCTCCTCGGCGAGCATCCGGACGGCGTCGTGCGCGACGGGGATCCAGGTGGGGTTGGGCTCGCCCACTCCCTGGCTCGCGACGAGCTTGCGGCGGCCGAGGCGTCCGCGCTTCTCGCCGACGGTGATGGAGTTGTCGGCGGTCTGCATGACCAGGGCGATGACCGTGCGCTTCGCCCAGTCCCGGAGGGACAGCCCCCGCAGGATGACGGTCGGGTGCCGGGCCGCCTGGCCGAGGAACTTCAGCCAGCGGGGCGGGCCGCCGCCGTCGACGAGCAGCGTGCGGATGACGCCCATCGCGTTGTTGCCCGCGCCGTAGCGGGTGGGCTCGATGTGGGTCTTCTCGTCCGGGTGGAAGGACGAGGTGATCGCGAGGCCCGTGCTGTGGTCGACGTCCTTCTTGCGGTGCCACACGGTCATGCGCTCGACGCCGAGGAGCGCCTCGGAGTTGGTGCGGGTGAGCTCGCCGAGGCGGGGCGACAGGTTCGGGAGGCGTCCGGTGGCCCGCATCCGGTGCAGGAGCCGCTGCGTCCCGTAGGTACCGGCGGCGAGGACGACGTGTTCGGCGGTCAGCGTCCTGCGGCGCCTGCGCAGGGAGCCGGTGCGCTCGGTCGCCACCTCGTAGCCGCCGGACGGGAGGGCCGTGAGCGCGGTGGCCGTCGTGTCCGGGACGACCTCGACGCCCGCCCGCTCGGCCAGGTACAGGTAGTTCTTCGTGAGCATGTTCTTCGCGCCGACCTTGCAGCCGATCATGCAGGAGCCGCAGGCGGTGCAGGTCCGGCGGCGGGGACCGGCGCCGCCGAAGTACGGGTCGTCCGCGTCCTCGCCCGGCTTCTCGCCGAACAGCACGCCGACGGGCGTCGCGTGGAAGGTGTCGCCGACGCCCATCCGGTCCGCGACGCGCTTCATCGCCTCGTCGGCGGGGGTGACGAGCGGGTTGACGGTGACGCCGAGCATCCGGCGGGCCTGGTCGTAGAACGGCTTGAGCTCGTCCTGCCAGTCGGTGATGTGGCCCCACTGGCGGTCGGTGAAGAACGGCCGCGGCGGCTCGTAGAGGGTGTTCGCGTACACCAGGGAGCCGCCGCCGACGCCCGCGCCCGCCAGCACCAGCACGCCGGCCTTGCCGCCGACGAGGTGGACGCGCTGGATCCCGCGCATCCCGAGGCGCGGCGCCCACACGTACTTGCGCAGCCGCCAGGACGTCTTCGGGAGGGTCTTCTCGTCGAAGCGGCGGCCCGCCTCGATGACGGCGACGCGGTAGCCCTTCTCCGCCAGCCGCAGCGCCGACACGCTGCCGCCGAACCCCGAGCCCACCACGATCACGTCGAAGTCGCGGGCGTCTTCGGTCACTGCACACCAACCTCGGTCGCGGGATCAGGAAGGCACCCGAGTGTGGACCCGCGCACCGCCCGCACGCCATGCCCGGGGGTGCGGCAATCCGGCTCCGCGACTATAAGCGAAGTGACAACTCGTTGATCAATGCGATGCGATTCCCACCGATGCACCCCAATAAATCCAGATCGATGAAAGTTGCGCACCAAAAGCGCGGCACGCGCCCGTTGGATATCGTCTAGGCCCCCGCTCCACTGGAGGCACTCCGTGAACAGACGTCATCTCGCGGTTCTGCTGCTCGTGCCGGCGCTGGCGCTCACCGCGTGCGGCGGCGACGGTGGTCCCGAGCCGACGCCGTCCGCCCAGCCCACCGCGGAGAGCCCCGCGGCGACCCCGTCCGGTGACGCCGGCGGGGGCGACTCGTCCTCGGGCGGCGGCGCGACGCCGGGGCTGCCCTCGGCCGTCCCGTCCAAGGTCGTGAACGCGTTCGTCGCGTGCATGCGCAAGCAGGGCATCAAGGTCCCCGAAGACGTGACCACCTGGCAGCCCGACCCGCAGGACGGCCGCACGCAGAAGGCCCTCATGGCCTGCATCGGACGCTCCGGGGCGCCGGGGTCCTGAGGCCCGGCCGCGGCCGGTCAGCGGAGCGGCCGCGGGCCCGCGGACGGGAGGTCCCCGCGCGGGGCGACCGGCCGGCCGTGCCCACGGAACCCGGCGGCCCGCGCGACCGGCCACGCCGGCGGCTGCGCGCCGATCCGCTGCTGGACGTGCACCGGCCGAGCCGGGGCCGTCGCGGGCGGCACCCAGGAAAGGACCGGGCGCCGCCCGGCGTCCCGGGCGGCGCGGGCGCGGCCGCGGCGCTCGTGGCGGGGGAACGCCAGCAGCGCGAGGACGGCGAGGCCGACCCCGGCGACCCGCAGCAGGAACAGCCCGGACTCGCGCGGCCACGGCTCCCCGTAGAGCAGCGTGGCCGACAGCAGCAGGTGCGTCTTCGCGGTCACCGTGACGACGGTGACGATGATCGTGAGGCGGCAGCGCTGCAGCCCGATCGACAGCATCCCGAGGCCGAGGACGCCCGCGAGCAGGAACAGCGCGGGGTACGCGGTCGCCGGCACGGCCCACGGGTCCGGCCCGGCGAGCATCATCGCCATACCCATGCCGAAGACCTCGGTCGCGCCGAGCAGGACGCCCGCGCCGAGCCCGTAGGCGATGCCGGTCAGCGGCCGCGCGTGCCGGCCGCCGACCTGCCGGTCCCGGACGCCGAGCAGCCACAGCGGCAGCGCGAGCGACGGGACGAAGACGAGCGCGGCCTTCCACGGCGACAGCGCGGCCGCGGCCGCGGCGCCGCCCGTCCGGTGCAGCGCCTCCGCGAGGGACTCACCGTGGCCCGGCATGACCGACAGCGCCGCGGTGACCATCGCCGCCACGGTGATCAGGGCGGCGAGCCACTCCCGCGACGTCGGCCGCTCGCCGAACCCGCTCATCCCCACCACCAGCAGCAGGACCAGGCTGAGCCCGAACGCGGGGAGCGTCGCGACGACCGGGAGCGTGACGAGCGCGGTCGCCGACAGCGCGAAGCCCGCCAGCAGCACGAGGACGCCGGTCAGCCAGCGCGGGCTGCGCACCAGCCGCCCGGCGGCGTGCAGCGGATGGCGGCCCCCGATCGGGCTCATCCGGCCGGTGGCCGTCTTGAACAGGACGTAGGCGACGATGTAGACGGCCTGCGCGGCGCAGGCGAGGACGACCGCTTGCATGGCACACCTCCTGGCCCGGATGGTGACACGGGAGACGCGGCGGGGGATCCAGCGCGAAACGCAGAGTAATTGCCCGATTTGTGTGTATAGGTGAGCAATATTCTGATCGCGCGAGGGAAGGCCCCCAACACGGTCGGAACGGGCACGGCCCGGGTATGTGCTGGAGTGAGCAAGAACGCGGTCGATGTTTCATATTTTCGCAATGCGCCGATGCGGCGGTAACTCGTACCGTAGGCTCCGCGACTAGCGCAGTAACCCTCCCGGAAAGGCCGAGATCAATACGTCCAGGACGTTGCCCGATCACTCACCGGAGGTGAATGATCGCGGTGCGCTTCCGAGTTCCGACTGTGTGGTGATGGATTGACCGTGGGGATGGAACGACTCGGTGAACCGTTCGCGTTCACCGGCGACGGCGACGGCGGCCGCAGGGCCCGGCGCGCCGTCCGCGAGCGCGCCGCGAAGGTCATCGCGGACGAGACGCTCCTGGACGACGTCGAGCTGATGGCCGCCGAGGGCGTCGCCAACGCCATCCTGCACGGCACGGGGATCGTCACCGTCACGGTCGCCACCGACGGCCGGCGGATCCGCGTCGACATCACCGACGACGGCCCCGCCCAGGCCGACGCCGACGGCGCCGACCCGCGCCTCGACCACGGACGCGGCCTCACCGTCATCGACGCCCTGGCCGACGAGTGGAGCTTCGAGCAGTCCCCCCACCGCACCCGCCTGCGGTTCCTGGTCGACGCGGTGTTGACTGCAGACCAGGCCCACTCCGCTCGCTAGCGCTCGCTCCGTGACCTGGCCTGTGCGAGTGCGGCATCGCTTCGCGATCTTCCCGGGGAGGCTCGCCTCCGGCTTCGCCTCCCCGGTCAGGTAGCGCACTCGCGTGCGTGGCTGAGGCTGGTGCGCCCTGATCGTCAGGACGGGTCGGGCTCGTGGGCTTGGAGGTCGCGGCGGACGATCTTGCCTGTCGCGTTGCGGGGGAGGGCGTCCAGGAAGTGCACGTCGCGGGGGACGGCGTAGCGTGCCAGGTGGTCGCGGACGTGGTGGCGGACGGCGTCGGCGTCCAGGGTCTCCCCCTCGTGCAGCGCGAGGAAGGCGGCGGCGCGCTGGCCGAACTTCTCGTCCGGCACCCCGATCACCGCGACCTCCCGCACCTGCGGCAGCCCGCCCAGGACCTCCTCGATCGAGCTCGGGAAGACGTTCTCGCCGCCCGAGACGATCATGTCGTCGTCGCGCCCCTGCACGAACAGCCGGCCGGCCTCGTCCAGTCGCCCGACGTCGCCGAGGCTCATCAGGCCGTCGCGCATCTCCTTGGTGTCGCCGCTGGTGTAGCCCGCGAACGGCAGGTCGTTCGCGACGAAGATCCGTCCCGTGGTGCCGGGCGGGACGGGCTCGCCGGACTCGTCCAGGATCGCGACCTTGGTCCCCGGCGGCGCCGTGCCCGCGGTGTCGGGGCGGGCGCGCAGGTCGGCGGGCGTGGCGATGGTGACCCACGACGCCTCCGTGGACCCGTACAGGTTGTAGAGGACGTCGCCGAACTCGTCCATGAACGCCGTCGCGAGCGTCGCCGGCAGCGCCGAGCCGCTGAGCGCCGTGATCCGCAGCGAGGACGTGTCGTGCCCGGTCCGCGCCGAGTCCGGGAGGTTCAGGATGCGCTGCAGCATGACGGGCACGGCGATGAGCGCGGTCGCCCCGGTGGCCTCGATCGTCTTGAGGGTCTGCTCGGGGTCGAAGCGGGACCGCAGCACGATCGTGGCGCGCAGCGGGAGCGCCGCCTGGAACATCGCGTACCCCCAGGTGTGGAACAGCGGCGCCTCGATGAGCATCCGCTCGTGCACCCGGAACGGGATGCGCGACAGGATCGCCACCATCGGCGACAGGCCGGGCCGCGAGTGCCGGTTGGCGCCCTTGGGCCGGCCGGTCGTGCCGGAGCTGAGCACGATGGTGCGGCCCGGCTTCGCCGGAGGCTCGACCTTCTCCGCGGGCGCCGTGTCGATGAGTTCTTCCAGCTCCGAGTCCGTCCGGCCGGCCTGGACGGTGTGGACGGCCTCCGGGAGCGCCGCGAGGAAGTCGCCGAACTCGCCGTCGGCGATGACGACCTCGACCTCCTGCTCCCCCACGACCGACACGAGCTGGTCGGTGCTCATCCCGGTGTTCAGCAGGACGAGGTCGGAGCCGCGCTTGCTGCACGCGACGAGCGTCTCGACCATGCCGCGGTGGTTGCGGCACAGCACCGCGACGCGGGGCGCGGCGCCGAACCGGCCGAGGGCGGCGGCGAGCCGGTCGGTGCGGGCGTCGAGCTCGGCGTAGGTCAGCTCCCCCGCGTCGTCGATGACGGCGACGCGGTCGGGGTCGCGGGCCGCGGACGACACGAGCGTCCCGCCCAGCAGCGTCCCCCAGCGGCGCAGCGCGTCGAGCTGCCGGGCGACCTTCAGCGGCGGCCCGGGGCGCCCCATCCCGCTGCGGACGAACATGGCCCCCGCCCGCGCGACCAGCGCCGCGCGGCGCCCGAACTCCGACGATCGTCCGCTCATCTGCCGCCTCCGGCCCTAGTACGAGTCATGATCCGACCGTAGGGATATCCACTTTTCGCCTTCTTCTACACAGACCCAGTCATTCAGTCGCGCACTTATCACGTGCCTGACAACGAACCTCGTCCCCGCCGGGCCCGCGGGCGCCCGGGTGCGTCAGGCGGTGAGGTCGGCGGGGAGCAGTTGCTCGGTGAGCAGGCGGCGGGCGCGTTCGCGGCGGCCGGGGCCGTCCAGCCAGGCGCGCACCAGCCGCCAGCCGTGGTAGTAGGCGAACAGGTACGGGTTGCCGCCCGGCACCGCGATCAGCGGCATGGCGGCGGCCAGCTCCTCCTCGCGGAGCAGCGCCCAGCGCGAGAGGTAGGCGCGGATCTCCTCCTGCGGTCGGCCTTCGGCGGCCATGAGCGAGGCGTTCGGCCAGGCGCCCCACATCGCGTTCATCGCCCGGTGGATCGCGGCGAGGTCCCCCAGTCCGCGGGCGTCGGGCAGGACGTGCTCGGCCAGCCATTCCTGCGCTTCGTCCCCTGGGAAGACGAGTTCCTCCGCGACCAGCCCGAGGCCCTCGCTGATCACTCCCTGCGGCGAGAGCAGGAACCGCACCCGCTGCTCGGGACGATCGGCCAGATGCGTCTCCTTGAGCAGCGACTCCGCGATGTGCCCGGGATGGCCTTCATGCGCGACGACGTAGAGGAGATCGGCGAGGTTGAACGGGATGTCCCTGTTGATGTGGATGGTCGAGGCGAGCCCGCCCTCGTGGTCGCCCGCCGCGTGGAACGGCACGCCGGAGACCACGCGGCAGCCGACGACCTCTCCGTCCGGCAGCGGGACGATCCGCGCGGTGCGGGCACGCGTCTCCTCCACCGCCAGGCCCACCAGCTCCGGAAGCCGGTCGAGCGAGTCCAGCCGGTGGGCCGCCCGCCAGGCGGCCAGGCGATCCGCCAGCGCTCCGGGGCCGGGCGGCAGCGCGGCGTCGAGTTCCTCGTGCGCCGTCGCGAACACCGATTCGGGCACCCATTCGGGATCGATTCCGAGGCATTCCCGGACGTACTCGGGCAGCGTCTGCGCGGCACCGTCGAGCCGACGCGCCACCGCGCGCAGCGCCCGCACCTGCCCGGACAGGTAGGCGGCTCGGCTTCGCTCGAACGGCGGGTCGTCCAGCAGGCGTTCCGCGTCCCCGACGAGCCGTCCGGGCGGTCTCGGCGCCTCCTGGTTCACCTGTTCGCGCCATTCGTCCGGCCCGCGGTAGATGAGGGTCAGGCCGCTCGTGTTCGGCCCGCCCGCCTGCCGGTCGACCCGCAGGGCGAGGTCGGCGAACGAACGCAGCCACTCTTCGCTTTCCATCATGCACCCCCTCCTTCTCCGACGAAGCTAGCTGTACGGTTTTCCGTACAGTGCACGGAAGGGAGGAGGGCCATGGGCGGAGTCTGGCTTCGTCCCGAGGAGCGTCCGCGCAGGCCGCGGCTGTCGCTGGAGCGGATCGTCGAGGCGGCGGTCGCGCTGCTGGACGCCGAGGGCGTGGACGGCTTCTCCATGAGGCGGCTGGCGGCCCGGCTCGATGCCGGGACCATGTCGCTGTACGAGTACGTCAAGGCCAAGGAGGATGTCCTCGACCTCGCCCTGGACGCGGGCATCTCCGAGATAGAGATCGCCGGGGAAGAGGACGCGGGCTGGCGGGAGGTCCTGACCGACCACATGACGCGCAGCAGGCGGGTGATGCTGCGCCACCCGTGGATCCCGGCCCTGATCGGCACGCGGCCCCTGCTCGGGCCCGGCTCGCTGGCGCGCTCCGAGCACGTCTACGCCACACTCGACCGGGCGGGGATCGAGGGGCCGCTGCTCACCGCCGCCGTCAGCGCGGTGAGCGGCTACGTGCACGGGTTCGTGGCCGAGGAACTCGCGTGGCGCTCCCGGTTCCGCGACCCCGACGCGGAGGCCGCGCTGCGCGCCCGCGTCCAGGACCTGCTCGAACGCCGCGCCGCCGACCTTCCGACGCTGGCCGCGCACGTCCGGGCGGGCGACGCGGACTTCGACGCCGGGTTCGAGCTCGGCCTGTCGATCGTCCTCGACGGGATCGAGGCGCGGATCAGCGGCCGGTGAGGGACGCCGGGGTCTCGGACGGGGTCACGGGCGGGGAATGTTGCGGAGATTGCTGCGGGCCAGGTCGAGCATCTTGCCGACGCCGCCGGTCAGGACGGTCTTGCCCGCGGAGAGCGCGAAGCCCTTCACCTGCTCCGAGGTGATGCGCGGCGGGATGGAGAGGGCGTTCGGGTCGGTGGCGACGTCCAGCAGGTAGGGGCCGGGGGCGGCGAGGGCGCGCTTCAGCCCGTCCGCGACCTCGGCCGGGCGCTCCACGCGGGACGACTCGATCCCCATCGCCCGCGCGACCGCGGCGTAGTCGACGGCCTCGTGGTCGGTCTCGTAGGCGGGGAAGCCGTCCACCATCATCTCCAGGCGCACCATCCCGAGCGACGCGTTGTTGAACACGATGATCTTCACGGGGACGCGGTGCAGCCGGACCGTGAGGAGTTCGCCGAGCAGCATCCCGAGGCCGCCGTCGCCGGAGACGGAGATGACCTGCCGTCCGGGCGCGCCGTACTGGGCGCCGATCGCGTGCGGGAGGGCGTTCGCCATGGAGCCGTGGACGAACGAGCCCATCACGCGGCGCCGCCCGTTGGGGGTGATGTAGCGGGCGACCCAGACGTTGCACATGCCGGTGTCCACGGTGAATATCGCGTCGTCGGCGGCGACGTCGTCCAGGACGCTCGCGACGTACTCGGGGTGGATCGGGATGTGCTTCTCGATGTCCCGCGTGTAGGCGGAGACGACGTTCTCCAGAGCGCGCGTGTGACGATGCAGCATCTCGTCCAGATACGACCGGTCGTGCTTCTGCTCGACCTTGTCCAGGACGAGCCGGAGCGTCTCCTTCACGTCGCCATGGACGGCCAGATCCAGCGGCGTGCGCCGGCCCAGTCTCGATGGGTCGCTGTCCACCTGGACGGTGTTCTTGCCAGGCAGGAACTGGTCGTACGGGAAGTCGGTGCCCAGGAGGACGACGAGATCGGCCTCCTGCGTCGCCTCGTAGCAGGCGCCGTAGCCGAGCAGGCCGCTCATCCCCACGTCGAAGGGATTGTCGTACTGGATCCACTCCTTGCCGCGCAGCGCGTGCCCCACCGGTGAGAGCACCTTGTGCGCGAGCTGCATCACCTCGGCGTGGGCGCCCTTGACGCCGCCGCCGCAGAACAGCATCACCTTCCGCGCCCGGTTGAGCGCCCCGGCGAGCTTCTCGACCTGGTCCGCCGGCGGCTGGACGATTCCCTTGTGGACGAGGAAGTCGTGCTCGCCGGCGGGACCCGCGACGTCCTTGCCCGCCGTGTCGCCGGGCAGCGTCAGCACGGCGACGCCGCCCAGCCCGATCGCGTGCTGGATCGCGGTCCGCAGGATGCGCGGCATCTGCTCCGGGGTGACGATCGGCTCGCAGTAGTGGCTGCACTCGGCGAAGAGCCGCTCGGGGTGGGTCTCCTGGAAGTAGCCGCTGCCGATCTGCGCGCTGGGGATCTGCGACGCCAGCGCCAGCACCGGCGCGCCCGACCGGTGCGCGTCGTACAGGCCCTGGACGAGGTGCGTGTTGCCCGGGCCGCAGCTCCCCGCGCACACGGCGAGACGTCCCGTGGTCTGCGCCTCCGCCGCCGCGGCGAACGCGCCCGCCTCCTCGTTGCGGACGTGCACCCAGTCGATGCCGTCGGTGCGGCGGACCGCGTCCACGATCGGGTTGAGGCTGTCGCCCACCACCCCGTAGACGCGCCGGACGCCGGCCTGCCGCAACACCTCGATGAACTGGTCGGCGACCGTCGCCATCGTCCCTCCCGCTCCCGATTACGCTGCCTTGTCCCGAGAGATGCCCGATGATCTCTTCCTGACACGCACGTCTCCAGCGGGTTAAATAGTTAATCCATGAACCACTTCACCGGACGCGACACGGCTGCGGGCCGCCGAGCGGAGCGAGGCCATGAGCACTGATGAGCCGGATTTCTGGTCGTTCGTCGATCTCGCGGGGCGCCGGCTGTCCGAGGAGTTCGGTTTCCCGCACCCGCTCGCGACGCGGCTGCTGCTGACCCTCAACAGGGCGTCCGCGATCGTCACCTACGACCTGGAGTCCACGGTGCACCGGCCGCGCGGGCACTCGTGGGCGGGTTTCCGGCTGCTGTTCGTCACCTGGCTCGCGGGGCCGCTGGAGCCGGGCCGGGCCGCCACGCTGGCCGGGATGAGCAGGGCCGCGGTGTCCAACCTGACCAAGACCCTGATCGCGGACGGCACGCTGGAACGCACCCCCGGCGAGCGGGACGGCCGGTCGGTGATCCTGTCGCTGACCGAGCACGGCCACCGCGCCATGCTGGACGTCTTCGCCGAGCAGAACGAGCGCGAGCGGCAGTGGGCGGGCGTGCTGACCGAGACCGAGCAGCGGATGCTGATCATGCTGCTGGACAAGCTCATCGACGGCCGCACCCGGTTCGACGTGCGCGAGCGGAGCTAGCCGCCGCGTCCGATGGCGGAACACGCGCGGCCGAACACGGTTAGGCCCTTCCCTGGGCGGCAGATGAGTCGTAGGGTCGCGACAAAGTAGTTTATGCGTTAACCATCGGAGGCGATGGAGCATGGCCCACTACCGCCGGGTCGGCCGCGTGCCGCCGAAACGCCACACCCAGCATCGCCACAGCGAGGCCGGGCACGGCAAGCGGCGTCTGTACTTCGAGGAGCTCATGGGCGAGGAGGGCTTCTCGTCCGACTCGTCCCTGCTGTACCACCGGGAGATCCCGTCCGCGATCGTCGACTCGCAGGCGTGGGACGTCCCGGACGCCTCCACGACGCCCAACCATCCGCTGAAACCGCGCCACCTCAAGCTGCACGAGCTCTTCCCCAAGGAGACGTGGTCCGAGACCGACGTCGTCACCGGGCGGCGCCTCATCCTGGGCAACGGCGACGTCCGGCTGTCGTACGTCGTGTCCGCCGCCGACTCGCCGCTCTACCGCAACGCGACCGGCGACGAGATCGTCTACGTCGAGTCCGGCACCGCCACGGTCGAGACGGTCTTCGGGACGCTGTCCGCGCAGGAGGGCGACTACGTCGTCATCCCGGCGTCCACCACCCACCGGTGGCTGCCGACCGGCGACCAGCCGCTCCGCGCGTACGCGATCGAGGCGAACGGCCATGTCGCGCCGCCGAAGCGCTACCTGTCGCGCTACGGCCAGTTCCTTGAGCACGCCCCGTACTGCGAACGCGACCTCCACGCCCCGGACGACCCCCTCCAGATGGACGGCGCCGACGTCGAGGTCCTGGTGAAGCACCGGGACTCGCGCGGCATCACCGGGACCCGGATGACCTACGCGCACCACCCGTTCGACGTCGTCGGCTGGGACGGCTGCCTGTACCCGTTCACGTTCAGCGTCCACGACTTCGAGCCGATCACCGGGCGCGTCCACCAGCCGCCGCCCGCGCACCAGGTGTTCGAGGGGCACAACTTCGTCGTGTGCAACTTCGTCCCCCGCAAGGTCGACTACCACCCGCTGTCGATCCCGGTGCCCTACTACCACTCGAACGTGGACTCCGACGAGATCATGTTCTACTGCGGCGGCGACTACGGCGCCCGCAAGGGCTCCGGCATCGGGCCGGGCTCCGTCTCCGTCCACCCGGGCGGCTTCGCGCACGGCCCGCAGCCCGGCGCGTACGAGCGCAGCATCGGCGTCGAGTTCTTCGACGAGCTCGCCGTCATGGTCGACACGTTCCGCCCGCTGGAGCTCGGTGAGGGCGGTCTGGCCTGCGAAGACCCGGACTACGCCTGGACGTGGGCGAGGGGGCGGGCATGATGGTCCCGACGTTCGCCCGCGGGCTGTGCGACGACGCGGCCGTCTTCCCGCCCGGCCTCGCGCCGCTGACCGAGGCCGTCCCGGCCCACCGCGCGCACCGTGCCGCCCCGTACGCCGAGCTCGTCGGCCCCCTCGTGCTGCCGGCGAGCGCGCTGCGCGACCTCGACCGCCTCCTCGACGACCGCGGCCCGCTCGACCTGTCGGTGACGGCGCCGGGCGGCCCGTGCGAGGCGGCCAAGGCGCTCGTGACGGCCGCCGACCTGCCCGTCGACCTGCGCGGGCTGGAGGTCGCCGTCCCGCCCGGCATGCGCCCGGACGAGTTCTTCCGCGTGCTCGGCCGCGTCGACCTGCCCCTCTATGTCGAGGTGCCGAGGGACGAGCGCCGCCCCGCGATGATCGCCGCGATCGCCGCGCGCGGGCACCGCGCGAAGTTCCGCACCGGCGGCGTGAAGGCCAACCTGTACCCGACCCCGGAGGAGCTGGCCGCCGCGATCCAGGCGGTGGCGGGCGCCGGCGTCCCGTTCAAGGCGACCGCGGGGCTGCACCATCCCGTCCGCAACACCGACCCGGAGACCGGCTTCCACCAGCACGGCTTCCTCAACCTGCTGCTCGCGGCCGACGCGGCCCTGAACGGCGGCCCGCTCGGCGACCTCGCCGCGACCCTCGCCGACCGCGACGCCCGGTCCGTCGCGCACCGCGTGGCCCGGCTCGGCGAGTCCAGGACGGCCGCCGCCCGCGCCCTGTTCCTGTCCTTCGGAACGTGCAGCATCACCGACCCCGTCACCGAACTCACGGACCTCGGGCTGCTCGAACCCGTGCTCCAGGAGACCATCCGATGACCCGCGTAGAGATCCCCGAGGACTCCCTCTTCGGGCTCGCCAACCTCTCCTACGGCGTGTTCTCCGCCCCCGGCGCGTCACCCCGCGCGGGCGTCCGCGTCGCCGACTCCGTCGTGGACCTCACGGTCGTGGACCCCGTGTTCGCGACGTCGTCCCTGAACCCCTTCATGGCTCAGGGGCACGCACGGTGGGTGGAGGTGCGCGAACGGATCCTGGACCTCGTCGCAGGAGAGATACCGGACGCGGCCGTGCATCCGGTGGACTCGGTCACGATGCACATGCCATTCGAGGTCGCCGACTACGTCGACTTCTACGCGTCCGAGCACCACGCGTCCAACCTGGGCCGCCTCTTCCGGCCCGACTCCGAGCCGCTCATGCCCAACTGGAAGCACCTCCCCGTCGGCTACCACGGCCGCGCGGGGACGGTCGTGCCGTCGGGGACCGGGATCGTCCGCCCCACCGGCCAGCGCAAGGGCGAGGACGTCCCGACCTTCGGCGAGAGCCGCCGCCTGGACATCGAGGCAGAGGTCGGCTTCGTCGTCGGCACCCCCTCTCCCCTGGGCAGCGCCGTGGGCGTGGACGACTTCGACGAGCGGGTCTTCGGCGTCGTCCTGGTGAACGACTGGTCGGCGCGTGACATCCAGGCGTGGGAGTACGTGCCCCTTGGCCCGTTCCTGGGGAAGAGCTTCGCGACGTCCATCTCCCCTTGGGTCGTCCCCCTGCTGGCCCTGGAAGCCGCCCGCGTAGCCACCCCTCCGCAAGACCCCGAACCTCTCCCGTACCTGCGCGAGAAGAACCCGTGGGGCCTCGACCTCTCCATGGAGATCGCGTGGAACGGGCAGGTGGTCTCCCGCCCGCCCTACCGCGAGATGTACTGGTCGCCCGCCCAGATGCTCGCGCACATGACGGTGAACGGCGCCTCGTCCCGCACCGGCGACCTGTTCGCGTCCGGCACGGTCTCCGGCCCGGACAAGGACCAGCGCGGCGCATTCATCGAACTCACCTGGGGCGGAAAGGAGCCCGTGGCCGTCAACGGCGAACCCCGCACGTTCCTGGAGGACGGCGACGAGGTGACCATCTCCGCCACCGCCCCGGGCCCCTCCGGCACCCGCATCGGCTTCGGCGAGGTCACCGGCCGCATCCTCCCCGCCCGCTGACCGCTCAGGGCCGGGTGCTGCTCCGGCGGACGATCGACCACGGCGCGGTCCGGGAGGCCGGTTCCCGGCCGAGCGCGGCGTGTGCGCAGGCCGCTCCCTGGTCGCGTAGGGACTGGGCCACCGTCGTCAGCCCGAGGTCCGCCGCGACCGCCGCGTCGTCCCAGCCGGTCACCGCCAGGTCGCCGGGGACGGCGCGGGCGGCGGCGCGGGCGGCGCGGAGGACGCCGGCCGCCTGCCGGTCGCTCATGGCGGCGATCGCGTCGGGCGGCTCGGCGGAGGCCAGCAGGGTCGCGGCGAGCCGCTCGGCCTCGGCCGCGTCGTTGCGCGCGCACACCGCCACGGTCACCTCGCGCCAGGCGAGGCCGGCGCCCTCGGCCGCGCGCCGGTAGCCCTCCAACCGGTCCCGCGTGACCGGGAACGACGCCGCCCCGATGTCCACCCCGGCGGTGATCGTGCTCGTCCGCTCGCGGGTGAGCGGAAGGCTCAGCACCGCCGGACGTGCGGCGCCGGCGAAGGCGAGGGCGCCCACCGCGGCCGCCGCCGCGCGATTGTCGATGCTCACCAGGCCCATGCCGCGGACGGCCGGGCCGCCGTGGACCACCGCCGGACGCCGCATCGCCCGGACCGCAGCCAGGACGGGATCGTCGTCGTAGGTGGTCCAGATGACGAACCCGTCGACGGCGGCGTCCCTGATCCGCGTGACGTCGTCGGCCGCGCCCGAGATCGGCAGGATCGTCACGCCGTAGCCGTGGCCGGCGCAGACATCGGCGACCCCGGCCAGGAAGGACACCGCCTCCGGGTCGTCGAACGCGTAGCTCAGGTGCTCCCCCAGGACCACGCCGAGCGTGCGGGTGCTGCCGCGGCGCAGCGACCGGGCGCTCGGGTCGGGTCCGGCGTACCCGAGGGCGGCCGCCGCGGCGAGCACCTTCGACCGGGCCTTCTCGGAGACGCGGTCCGGCCGGTTGTAGGTGTAGGAGGCGGTCATGACGGAGACGCCCGCCAGTTCCGCCACCTGCGCGAGGGTCACCCGCTTCGGTTCCATGGGCACCAGCCTAGGTTGTGTATCGTTACACCTATGCCGTGGAGATCCGCCGGGACGCACCGCCCACTGATCGTTTCGGCGATCGTGGCCTTCGCCGCGTTCGGCGCGTTCTGGGGCGCGTGGGGCGCCTCGGTCCCGCGGGTCCAGCAGCAAGCGGGCATCGGCGACGGCCGGCTCGGCTTCGCGCTGCTGTTCGTGGGCGCGGGCGCGCTGCCCGCGATGCTGCTGGCGGGCAGGGCGCTCGACCGCTGGGGCCTGCGGGTCGCCGCGCCGGCCGTCGCCGCCCTGGGGTGCGCGGGCGCCGGAGTTGCGGTGACCGCGGTGAACCTGGCGGGCCTGTGCGCCGGGCTGGCCGCCGTCGGCGCCGCCAGCGGAGCGGCGGACGTGGCCATGAACGCGGTCGCCGGCCGGGCCGAGAAGATCGCCGGCCGTCCCGTCATCACCCCGGCCCACGGCGTCTTCTCCGCGCTGGTGGTCGTCGCCAGTCTCGGCACCGGCCTGGCGTCGGCCGCGTCGCTGCCGCTCGCGGCGCCGTTCGGGGCGGTGGCGGTGCTCTCCCTGGTCGCCGGTGTCTTCCTGCTGAGGACGCTGCGCGCCGAGGTCGTCACCGCTCGGCACGTCCCGGCGGCGAGTGCGTCGCCGTCCGGCCGGCGCGGCATCGTCCCGTTCCTGAGCATCGGGATACTCGGCGCGCTGGCGTTCGCCAGCGAGAACGCGCACCAGAGCTGGAGCGCGGTCTTCGCGCAGGGCGAGCTCGGCTCGGGAGACGGGCTGAGCGCCGTCGCGCCCGCCGTGTTCGCCGGGACGGTCGCGATCACGCGGTTCTGCGTCGGCGGCGTGAAGGCCGCCCACGCGCGCACCGTCCTCCTCACGGGGGCGTCGGCCGCCGCGACCGGCGCGGTGCTGATCGCCGCCGCGCCCACCCTGCCGGTCGCCGCACCGGGTCTCGTGCTGGCCGCCGCCGGGACCGCGGTGCTGTTCCCGACCCTGCTCGGCATCGTCTCGCGGAACGTCGACGAGTCCCGCCGGGGCCGGGCGACCTCCGTCGTCACGACCGTCTCCTACCTCGGGTTCCTCGCCGGTCCCGGCTACGTGGGCCTGTGGGCCGAGGCCGCGGGACTGCGCGGAGCCATGGTCGCGGTCGCCGCCCTCGCGGCCGTCCTGCTCGTCCTCACCCCGCCGCTGCTGCGCCTCCCGTTCACCGGGACACCGCTGGACGGCGCTCCGCCCATGCCGGATGGTCGAGCCACCATGCCGCAGCCACCGGGTCCCGACCTCGCCGAGCGCATCGCCCGGCTGGAGGCCGTCGAGGAGATCAAGGCGCTCAAGCACCGCTACCTGCGGGCCTGCGACGCGAAGGACCCCGCGGGGTTCCGCGCGTGCTTCATCGCCTCCGGCGCGTCGATCGACTTCGACCGCCTCGGCGCCTTCGACGACGCGGACGGCATCGCCAAGGTCTTCGAGCGCATCGCCCTGCAGCAGGTCGACGGCCGGAACGCGATCCTCGACATGCACCACGCGATGCATCCGGACATCACCGTCCACGGCGCAAACAGCGCGTCCGGCCGCTGGACGCTGAAGTTCCGCCAGGTGAACCTGCTGGACGGCACCGAGACGGTCAGCACCGGCGAGTACGACGACGAGTACGTGGTCGAGGACGGCCGCTGGAAGATGTCCAAGTGCCACTTCCGCCGCCACTGGTCGATCACCCGCCCGATCGGCGACGACTGCCGCGTCGACCAGCCGGGGCTCACCCGAGCCGTATAGCGTCGGTGGCGGCCCCGACCCTGAGGAGCGCGCGTGCGGTTCGCGCTGGACGATCTGCTCACCGACCTGCCGGCGCAGCAACTCGATGAGGCTCGCGACTTCTACGCTTCGAGGGCGGCCGGACGCGGCCCCGGCACCCTGGAGGAGCTGGCGGAGGCACGCGCGAAGAGGTCCGCGCCTCCCCCCGCCGATCCGCCCGGCATCGAAGAGGTGGCCGAAGCCGGCGGAGCCCGTGTCCCGGTACGGATATTCACTCCCACCGGCGGGCGAGCACGAGGCGTCTACCTGGACATCCACGGCGGCGGTTTCTACATGGGCTCCGCTGCGCAGGGCGACCTGCGCAACCGCCGCCTCGCGGACGCCCGCCACCTGGCGGTCGTCAGCGTCGACTACCGGCTGGCCCCCGAGCATCCCTGGCCCGCCGCACCCGACGACTGCGAGACGGCGGCCCGCTGGCTGCTGGCACAGGCCGGTGATCGTTTCGGCACGGCCCGGCTGGCGATAGGCGGCGACTCGGCGGGAGCGACACTCGCACTGGCGACCCTGCTCCGGCTGCGGGACGGCGGGGCCGTCGACGGCTTCTCAGGCGCCGTGCTCCAGTTCGGCACCTACGACCTGAGCGCGCAGACCCCGGCCGGGCGCCGGATCGCCGACGAGTACTTCATCCAGACCTACGTCGGCCACGTCGCCGACCGCACCGTCCCGGACATCTCCCCCATCTACGGCGACCTCCGCGGCCTCCCTCCGGCCCTCATGGTCATCGGAAGCGCGGACATCGTCCTGGAGGACAACCTCGCGATGGCGGGACGCCTCGCCGCCGCCGGCAACCGCGTCGACCTCCAGATCTACCCGGAGGCCCCCCACGGCTTCACCGGCCACCCGACGACGATGGCCGAAACGGCGCGCGACGGCATCGAGACCTGGCTCCTCGACCGGATCGCGCATCCGTAAGGCCCTCCATCGCGAGCGGTTTGCCGGGCGGCCGCCGCTACTGGCCGATGGGCGCCGGGCGGCGTATCGGCCAGTAGCGGCGGGGAGTCAGGGGCGGGCGGCCACCGCGTCCACCTCGAACAGCATGGTCGGGTAGGCCAGTGCCGCTACGCCGGAGAGGGTCTGGGTCGGTGGCTCGTCCTTCCAGATCTCGCGGATGTGGTCGGCGAGGACGGCGAGTTTGCCGGCGTCGTGCGCCACGATGTGCGTGCGCAACTGGACGACGTGCTCGAAGTCCAGCCCGGCCGACCGCAGGGCGGTGCGCAGGTTGGCGAAGGACTGCCGGACCTGGTCGGCGAAGTCCGCCGAGACGACTTCGCCGTCGCCGTCCGAGGCGAACTGGCCCGCGATGAAGACGAGCTCGCCGGAGACCGTCGCGACGTGGCTGTAGGTCGTGGGCCGGTAGAGACCGGCCGGGTTGGTGATGGAGTGGGGCAACGTGCTCCCTTTCAGGCGGCGGGGTTGCGGACGGTGACGCTGATACGGTTCCAGGCGTTGATGGCGGCGATCGCCATGACCAAGCCGGCGAGGGACTTCTCGTCGTAGTGGTCGGCGGCCTCGTTCCAGACGTCGTCCGGGACACCGGCCGGGTTGTCGCCGATCCGCGTGGCCGCCTCGGCGAGCGCCAGGGCCGCGCGCTCCTCGTCGGTGTAGAAGGGCGCCTCGCGCCAGGCCGCCACCGACCAGAGGCGCTCGTCGGTCTCGCCCTCGGCCTTGGCGTCGCGGGAGTGCATGTTGACGCAGTACGCGCAGCCGTTGATCTGGCTGACCCGCAGCTTGAGCAGCAGCAGCGTGCTGTGCGGTACGCCGCTCTCCCCGAGGTACGCCTCCAGCGCCAGCATGGCCTTGTACCCGCCCGGGGCGGCCTTCGTGACGTTCATCCGTGCCTGCATGGTGACCTCCTTAGATCTGGATATTCAATGTCTAGAATTAGGGCCGACGACTCCCCCGATGGCAGGGGTGGTGCGAAGTCAGGTCCGCAGGCCGCGGAGGATGGCGCCGGGCGAGGCCGGGTGCCGGCTCTCGACGATCTCCTTCAGGTCGGCGATGGTCACCGCGGCCAGCTCCCTGCGCCAGGCGAGCTCCGCCCGGCGCATGGACTGGGAGATGATGCAGGACTTGCGGTAGTCGGCGCCCTCGTGGTCCCCCGGGCTCCGCCGGAGGACCTCCTCGCAGCGGAACGCGCCGTCCGGTCCCTCGATGGCGGTCACCACGTCCATCATCGTGATGTCCTCCGGGCGGCGCGCGAGCCGGAACCCGCCCCGCGGGCCGGGCGTTGAGTCGAGGATCCCGGCGCGGGTGAGGGCTTGGAGCTGCTTGTTCAGGTAGGCGGTGGGCAGCTCGTAGTACTTCGCCAGGCGGGCGGCCGTCACCGCCTCCCCCGGCTCCAGCCAGGTGAGGTTGAGGCACTCGTGGAGCGCCCACTCGACGCCTTCGCTCATCCGCACAATCTGGATACTAAACATCCAGATTGTCGCGCGCAACCGCGTTCGGCCGCGGGCGGGTCCGGGGCGTTTTGGGTGCTGCGCTAGCTTTTGTTCCGATGGATCCCGCGAAGCCGACATTCCGTGCCGCCACGAAGGCCGACGTCCCCGCCCTGGTCACGCTCATCGAGCGGGCCTACCGGGGCGACGAGAGCCGCGCCGGGTGGACGACCGAGGCCGACCTGCTCGGCGGCCAGCGCACGGATCCCGACATGGTCGCGGCCGTGGTGGACGACGCGTCCGGCCGCCTCCTGGTCGCCGAGGCGGACGGCGTCCCGGTCGCCTGCTGCCAGCTCGAGAACCGCGGCGGCCACGCCTACTTCGGCATGTTCGCCGTGGACCCCGGCGTCCAGGGCGGCGGGCTCGGCCGGCGGGTCCTCGCCGAGGCCGAGCGCGTGGCGCGCGAGGAGTGGGGCGCGGACGAGATGCGCATGACGGTGATCACCGTCCGCGCGGAGCTGATCGCCTGGTACGAGCGGCGCGGCTACGTCCGGACGGGGGAGAAGCAGCCGTTCCCGTACGGCGACGAGCGGTTCGGCCTCCCCAAGCGCGAAGACCTGGAGTTCGAGCTCCTGGTGAAGAAACTCGCCTAAGGCGCGCGTCGCGCCCGGCCGGAGGCCGGCCGGGCGCGACTCGGAAGGGTCGGGTCAGGCGATGTTCTTCGGGCGGTACGCCTTGTACTCGCTGCCGCTCGACAGGCCGTAGGACCGCGTCCGGTAGTCGGTGCCGTAGCCGCCGCGCTGCTCGTACGCCCAGTACGCGGTGTGCGCGCTGTCGGCCCACTTCTCGAAGATCACGACGTGCCGGGTGGTGTTGCTCCCGATCGCGTCGATGATGACGTCGCCCTTCTTGAGCTGGGACATGGTGATGCGCGTCGTGTAGGTCGAGGACGCCAGGCCGACCGTGTTGGGGCCGGGCTTGGCCCTGGAGTCCTCCTACTGCCGGCACGCCCCGTCCTCCCGGCTGCGGCCCGGCGACCTCGTCATCAAGTCGAGCGGCGGCGCCGGCGACCGCGAGGTGCTGATCTTCGACCGGTGGACGGGCGGCGACCGCACCGCGTACTGGGCCTACCAGCAGCGCCGCGGCTACGGGACCGACCACCTGGTGCTCCGCGCCGGGCTCGCGTCCGGCAGCGGCCACCACGGCTGCCGCCCGTTCCACGTCCACGAGGACCAGGTGGGCTGACGCGCCGTCCGGCGGCGAGCACCCTTCCCGGGGCGACCTGTTTGATGGATATTACGTAGTTACGTAGTATTGGAATCGTGGAGAACGAGGAGCTGGCGGAGCGGGTCGAGCGCCTGGAAGAGCGCGTGGCCCGTCTGGAAGGCGCGGAAGCCCAGGTCGAGAGGCCGAAGGCGGACGGCACCTTCTGGGCGCTGAACGGCCTGAAGGACCGGGTCGACGACCCGGGCGCCGTGCTGTTCACCGGTTCGGTGACGCTGCCGTCCGGCGAGCACTACGAATGGCAGCAGGGCCACACGGTCGAGGACCTGCTCGCCGACGACTGGTCCCAGGCGGCCGAGACGCTGTCGGCGCTGGCGCATCCGGTGCGCCTGCTGCTGCTGCGGGAGATCCTCCACGGCGCCCGGACGACCGCCGAACTGGCCGCCCACGAAGGGCTCGGCACCACCGGGCAGCTCTACCACCACCTGCGCCAGCTGGTCGCGGCCGGCTGGCTGCGGACCCCGGCGCGCGGGCGGTACAGCGTCCCCGGTGAGCGGGTGGTGCCGCTCCTCGCCGTCCTCGCGGCGACCCGCCGCTGAACCCCCCAAGGAGGGAAGATGCACAGGACACTCGCCCGCTTCAGGACGCTGTTCGTCCTGCTCGGCCTGGCACTGGCGTTCAGTACGCCGCTGCACGGCCGCAGCGCGCTGTCGATGGCGGGCATGGCCATGGTCGTCGGCGGGCTGCTGCTGTTCTTCGTGTCCGGCACCGCCCCCGGACGGGAGCCGGTCGTGCTGCGGAGCCCCGTCCGGGGACGGTGGGTGCCGGTCAACAGCCCCGCGGACAAGATCCCCAGCCACGGCACCCACGAGCTGGGGCAGACGTACGCGATCGACCTCGTCCACGTGCCGGAGGGGGCGGCGGAGTGGCAGCCGCTGCGCAAGGGTCCGCTCGCGTCGCGGCCGGAGTCGTTCCCCTCGTTCGGCCAGGAGATCACCGCGCCCGCCGACGGCGTGGTCGTCCAGGCGAGCGGATGGCAGCGCGACCACTGGAGCCGCAACTCGTGGCCCGCGTTCCTCTACCTGGTGGTCGAGGGCGTCCTGTTCCGCGCGCTGCTGTCCTACTTCACGCTGTCGGCGGGGCGGTTCGTCGCCGGCAACTCCGTGGTGCTGGACCTCGGCGACGGGGTGTACGCGTTCCTCGCCCACATGCGGCGGGGGTCGGTCCGCGTGCGGAAGGGCGACCGCGTCCGGGCGGGGGACGTGCTCGGCGAGGTCGGCAACTCCGGCAACTCGTCGGAGCCGCACCTGCACTTCCACCTGATGGACCGGCGGCGGCCCGTGGCCGCCGCCGGGCTGCCGTTCGCGTTCCGCTACGAGAGCGGCGGCGAGGTCCGCACCGGGGTGCCCGGTGGGCGCCGGCCTTTCGTCCCGGTCACCGAGGAGAAGGTCGGCGGCGACCAGGCGGCGTGAACCGGCGCCGGACGGCCGGTGCGGGTCAGCGGGCCGGGGGCCGCCAGCGGGGGTCGCGCCCGGAGGCGGCCACGGCCCGCTCGAAGCTCGACGCGTCCTCCGCGACGGGGGCGGGCGCGGCGAACCCGTCGTACTGGCGGTACATCTCGGCGTTCTTCTCAACGGTCTTGAGAACGAAGCGTCCGGTATCAGCCGAGACCCGGTACTCCTGGCCGGTGGCCTTCGCGACGTCCCAGCCGTGCAGGGCCATCTCCAGGACCAGCATCGCGGCGGTGTCCGCCGCCGGGGTGCCGGAGATCTCCCCGTCCCACACGGCCGGGTCCGCCCAGGCGGCGACCGCGCGGTCGATCTGGTCGGCGTAGTCCCGGGCCCAGGCGTCGTCGGCGGTGAAGTCGCGTCCGGTCAGCTCCTCCGGTAGCTCCTTGCGGAGCGCGCGGTGCTCAAGGCCGTGGGACGTGTAGAGGACGAGGTGGTTCACGAGCGCCCGGAGGTCGTACTCCCCGCATGGGGTGGGGCCCTCCAGCCCGTCCCGCGGGACGCCTCGGGCGATCCGGGCGGCCTCCGCGGCGCATTCCTTCATGTAGGCGTGTTCGTGCGTGTAGGCGTTTTCCTGCATGTCCAGCACGCTACGAGCGCCCGCGGCCGCGCTTCTTGGACAAACGCGCCAACTATCCTGGTCACGTGGCGGATATGGGACGTGGGGTGCTGTACCCGCACGTACAGGCGGGCATCGCCAAGATCGACCGGAGGCCCCCGAGCGCCGCTCTCGCGCCGTTCGTGGAGTTCTACTGGCACGTCCGGTGGCGGACGGACGAGCCCTACGACACGAAGGTGCTGTCCCACCCGAACGTGCACCTCGTCTTCGAGGAGCCCGTGCCGCTTGTCTACGGGGTCGACCGGACGCTCTTCGTCCGCCGGCTGGAGGGGCGGGGGCAGGTCCTCGGTGTGAAGTTCCTCCCCGGCGGCTTCCGCGCGTTCACGGCCGGGCCGGTCATCGACCTCGCCGACCGCCGGGTCCCCGCCTCCCGCGTCTTCGGCCCGGAGGTGGAGGACGCCGGCCGCGCCGTCCTCGCCCACGAGGACGTCGACGCGATGGCGAGGCGGGCCGAGGAGTTCCTGCTGCGCGACCTCCCGGCCCCGGACCCCGTCGCCGGTGAGGTGGCCGCGATGGTCGAGGCCATCACCTCCGACCCCGCCCTGTTCCGCGTCGACCAGGCCGCCGAGAAGCTGCACGTCTCGATCCGCACCCTGCAGCGGCTTTTCGCCGAGTACGTGGGGGCGAGCCCCAAGTGGGTACTGCGCCGGGCACGGCTCCACGAAGCCGTGTCCCGCGCCGATCAGGGCGTTCCCATCGACTGGACGACCCTGGCCGACGACCTCGGCTACTCCGACCAGTCGCACATGACCCGCGACTTCACCGCGACGGTGGGCGTGTCACCGGCCAAGTACGCCGGGACCTGAAGCACTCACGCGGGGATCAGGCGGAAGGCGATGAAGGCCGGGAGCACCTCCAGCTTGGCGTGGTCCTCCGGGTAGCGCACGGCCATCTCCGGGGTCGGACGAGGTTCCAAGAGTTCCTCTATGGCGAACCCCGCCTCGCGGAAGTCGGCGCATACAGCGGTCAAGGGACGGCGCCAGGCGCGGATGGGCCAGTCCCGGTCAGAGTGCAGTGACTCCTCCACGCGTTCCTCGGCGAAGTACGAGCCGCCCAGGCGAACCCAGTGCATGACCGGGTGTTCGGTCGACAGGACAACGGCGCCGCGCCGGGTCAGGATGCGGCGGAACTCCCGCAGGAGGCCGACCCGGTCGTCGATGTAGTGCAGCGCCAGCGCGCAGACGACGAGGTCGGCCGAGTCGTCCGGAACCCAGGTCAGCGGCTCGGAGAGGTCATGGACGCGCAGGTCGGCGAGGCCGTCGCAGCGCGCACGGGCGAGGTCGACGAAGGTGGGGCTCACGTCGCAGCCGGTGACGCGGGCTCCCCGCTTTAACAGTTCGCGGGCGTAGAGCCCTGGACCGCAGGCCGCGTCGAAGACCGCGAGGTCCGCGACGTCCCCGGCCAGCGCGAGCACGGCGGGACGGTCGTAGAGGGCGTTGTAGGCGCTGTCCTCGGCATGGGCGGCGTACTCGTGGGCGAAACGCTCATACATGCCTAGATCGTCCCAGAAAGGTCAACAGGACGTGTCAAGAATCGGGGCCGATCTAGGTCAACCCACCCGCGCACAAGCCTTCACCACCCCACAAACCGTTGACTTGCGGCGTGTTGTTGTTATGGAGCGCTCCATAACAACAACACGCCGCAAGTCAACGAAAGGTTGGGGTCGTGGAAGAAGGCGCGGAGGTATCGCGGACCCCGACCGATCCGCGAGCCCTCCGCGCCTTCGCCTGTGGGGCGGCTCCGGTGCGGACTCGGCTACTCGGCGAACGCCGCCTGTCATGTGACCGCCGTTCCCGTTGAAGAAGTACGGTAAGGCGGCCTGGCGGGTTCAAACCCCCCGGAACCAGACGACGGCGGGACGGGTCAAATGCGCGTGCTTCTCATCGACGTTCCGCGAGGCGGGCGCCCGTGACCCGCGGCGACGGCGCCCCCGCGGACGGCCCGCTCAGCCTGCGCAAGGAGCGGCCGCCCGAGCCGCGTCCGGGACCGGCGTGGCTCGTGGTCCCCGTCCGCGTGGTCGCGCTGGTCGTCCTGGTGCCGCTGCGGCTCGTCCACGACCTGGCCGTGCAGGCCGGGCGGGGCGTCCGGGCGGTCTGGAACAGGCTGATGCGGGCGCCGGGCCGGCTCGCCCGCCTCATCGGCCGGATGCTGCACGCGGTCTGGCGCGGGGTGTACCGGTGGCTGCTCGCCCCGATCGGACGGCTGCTCGCGGCCATCGCCCGGGGGATCGGCGCGGTGCTCGACCTCCTCGTCGTCCGGCCCGTGCGCTGGCTCGCCGTCGTGGTGATCTACGGTTTCCTGCGGTGGCTCGGCCGCGGGACGGCCCATGTGGCCCGCTGGATATACCGCACCCTGCTCGTCCCCATCGGCGCGTTCCTGGCCATGATCGGACGCGGCCTCGCCATGATCGGACGCGGCCTCGCCATGATCGGACGCGGTCTGGCCTGGCTCGCCGACCGGGTACTGCTGCGTCCGCTGCTCGCCCTCGGGCGCGGCCTGCAGTGGCTGCTGACCTTCACCGGCCGCGCGATCGCGCTGCTGTTCGCGGGCATCTTCGCGGCTCTCCGCCTGCTGGCCAACGTGCTCGTCGCCATCCCGGCCCTGTTCCTGTGGCGCTACCTGCTGCGGCCACCGCTCCTCGGCCTCCTGTGGCTGGGACGCGCGATCCAGCACGCCCTCGCCTGGGCGGGACGCGGCCTCCTCGCCGTCCTCGGCGCCGTCGCGGGCGCCGCCGCCTGGCTGGGGCGGGTCCTGCTGCTTCGTCCCGTCCAGGCGGTGTGGCGGTACGTCCTCGCCCCGATCATCGCCGGGATCGTGGCGGCGTGGCGGCTCGCGGGCCGCGCCTTGCGGTGGCTCTGGCGGACGCTCGTCGTCCTGCCCGTCCGGACGCTGGTCGTCGAGCCGGCGCGCTGGGTCGGCCGGAGCGTGCTGCGTCCGGTCGGGCACGGTGTCCGCGGGGTGTGGCGGGCGTCGGTCCGCGACCCGCTCCGCGCCGCCCGCCGGACGGTCCGCGAGACGAGCCGCGACATCCGCCTCCAGCTCCGCCGCACCTTCCGCGGGCAGCAGTAACCGCGCCGGCCCCCTCGCGGGAACCGGCGCGGTCCAGGTGCTGGCCGTTGTCAGTCAGCGGCAGGGCCTCACTCGGAGGCGGCGTCCTGCTCCGGGTCGGCGCGACGCTGGTTGCGTTCGCGCATCTTCCTGAGCAGTTCCTTCTTCTCGGCGGCGGGATCGCCGCCGTTGCCGGCCCCCTGCGGCCCGCCCCCGCGCAGCGCGCGCCGCGAGAGGTTGTTGCGCTGGCCGCCGACGCCGAGCATGCCGTTGCGGCGGTTCTTGGACATGGTGTTCTCCCGTTCGGCTGGGTGTTCGATGCCGCTGCACCCAGGTCCGGCCGTCCGGGAGCGGGAACTCAGGCCCCGATCGCGTCCCGGCCGGACCTGGCGCCGGAACGGTCGCGGTACACGCGCTTGGGAGCCGACCACCACGCGGTGGCCTCGCCGATCATCAACATGCGGCCAGGCTAGGCGGCGGCTCCGCACCCCTCAACGCATTTTCGGGCGGCCCCGGCTGAGATACTGCAGGCGATGTATCGACTCCTGTTCTCACTGGTCATCGCCCGGGTCCCCGCGGAGACCGTCCACCACCTGACGCTGCGGGCGCTGCGCGCCGTCCAGGCGGTGCCCGGGGCGGTGCCGCTGCTGCGGCGGCTCCTCGCGCCCCGCGACCCCGCGCTGGCCGTGCGCGCGCTCGGGCTGGACTTCCCCAGCCCGCTCGGCCTCGCCGCCGGGTTCGACAAGGACGCCGTCGCCTTCGAGGCGCTCGGCGGGTTCGGGTTCGGCCACGTCGAGATCGGCACCGTGACGGGACGCCCGCAGCCCGGCAACCCGCGCCCCCGGCTGTTCCGCCTCGTCCCCGACCGGGCGGTCATCAACCGGATGGGCTTCAACAACGCGGGCTCGCAGGCCGCCGCGGACCGGCTGCGCGGCCGCGGCACCGGGACGGTCGTCGGGGTCAACATCGGCAAGACGAAGGTCGTCCCTGAGGCGTCGGCGACGGCCGACTACGTGGCGAGCACCGAGCGGCTCGCCCCCCACGCGGACTACCTCGTCGTCAACGTCAGCTCCCCCAACACCCCGGGCCTGCGCGACCTGCAGGCCGTCGAGCACCTGCGCCCGCTCCTGACGGCCGTGCGCGAGGCCGCGGACCGCTCGACGGAGCGCCGCGTCCCGCTGCTCGTCAAGATCGCCCCGGACCTGGCGGACGACGACATCGACGCGGTCGCCGACCTCGCCCTCGACCTCGGCCTGGACGGCATCATCGCCGCCAACACCACCATCGGCCGGGACGCCCTGCTCAGCGCGCCCGTCCTGGTCAAGGAGACCGGCGGGCTGTCCGGCGCGCCGCTGAAGGAGCGCTCGCTGGACGTCCTGCGGCGCCTGCGGTCCCGCACCGGCGGCCGGCTCACGCTGATCTCGGTCGGCGGGGTCGAGACGGCCGACGACGTGTGGGAGCGCCTCCAGGCGGGCGCCGCCCTCGTCCAGGGCTACACCGGCATGATCTACGGCGGCCCCCTGTGGGCGCACCGCGTCAACCGGGCGCTGTCCCGGCGCGTCCGCGACAGCGCCGCGAAGTCCCTTCCCGCACCCCGTCCCTGACCGGCTCCCTCCCCGGCGGCTTTGCCAGTTGGTTGCCTCGGGGCACGGCATCGGCGGATCGGGGCGGGGCACGGTGCAGGTATGTCCGGCGAGCCGAGCGTGCGCGAGCCGCCGCCCGTGTCCCGCCAGACGCTGCTGGTCCGGGTCACCGGGACGCTTGTCCTCGCGCTCCCCGCGGTCGTGACATGGGCGGGCGGCCTGCGACCGCCGGTGCTTTCGGCGGTCCTCATCTTCGGCGCCGGGGTGCTGGCCGCGGCGATCCTGCTGATGTGGGCGGCGGAGACGGCGCAGGCGGACATGTCCGGGGCGCTCGCCGTCGCGCTGCTCGCGCTGGCCGCGCTCCTGCCGCAGTACGCGCTCGACCTGTACTTCGCGCATGCCGGGGCGACGAAACCGGGGTACATCGCGTTAGCGGCTGCCACCATGACGGGCGCGAACCGGCTGCTCGTCGGCGTCGGGTGGGCGCTGGTCGTGCTGGCGTTCGCGCTCGGCGTGCGGCGGCCGGCCGGACGGTCCGGAGGCGGCTCCGGCAGGCACGCGGCGCGCGGCACCGGGAGGCGCACCCTCCGGCTCGCCGCGCGGCACCGCATCGAGCTGGGCTTTCTCGCGCTCGCGACCGTCCTCGGCTTCATCCCGGCGCTGACCGGGGAGATCGGCTGGTACATCGCGGTCGTGCTCATCGCCGTGTACGTGCTGTACCTCGTCCGGCTCGGACGCGGCGCCCGGGACGACACCCGGTTGGTCGTCGGAGTGCCGGGACGGCTGGTCGCGCTGCCGCGGCGGAAGCGCCGGGTCGCCGCCGGGGCCGGGTTCGCGGCCGGGGCGCTGATCGTCTACGTGTCCACCGCACGGTTCGGAGACGCGCTCGTCGCCGCCGGGACGTCGCTCGGGGTGGACGAGTTCCTGCTGGTGCAGTGGCTGGCGCCGGTCGTGTCCGAAGCGCCGCTGCTCCTCGCGGCGGCCATGCTCGCGTGGCGGCTGCGCGACGCCGACGCGATCGGGACGCTGCTGTCCGGCAAGGTCAACCAGTGGACGCTGCTGATCGCCCTGCTGCCGCTCGCGTACCGGGTGGGCGGCGGCTCCTGGTCGCTGCCGCTGGACTCCAGGCAGATCGAGGAGGTGCTGCTGACCGCCGCGCAGACCGTCCTCGGGCTCGCCCTCCTCATCGACCTGGTGTTCCGGCGGTGGGAGGCCGCGGTGCTGTTCGTGCTGTTCGCGGTGCAGTTCCTGCTGCCTGGCGAGGACGGCCGGCTGGTCCTGTCGGGCGTGTACCTGGCGATCGGCTTCTCCGTGCTGATCGCGCGGTACCGGGAGCTGGGCGAGGCGATGGGGACCGTCGTCCGGCCGCGGCCGCGGAGGGGCTAGCCGAAGAAGCCGTCGGCGACCAGTTCGGGCAGGACGGCGTCCGCGTGCGCGCGGACCTCGGCCGGGTCCATCCCGGTGAGCTGGGCGATGGCGTCGAGGAGCGGGGCGAGGGGCATGGTGCCGTCGCAGACGCCCGCGAGCGCGGCCTCGACCGTCCCGACGCCGGCCGCGCGGCGCAGCCGTCCGGTCTGGCGGAGCACGATCCGCTCGGGGTCCTCGGCACCGGGCGGGCCTATCTGCTCCTGGACCAGACCGGGGGCCGCACCCAAGGCTCGTCCACAGGCTGTGGAAAACTCCGCGCCCTTGGTGAGGCCGTCCAGGATGTCCGCTACGTAGGCTCCGACGGGCTGCTCGACGGCGTGCCGGAGCTCCTCGATCCGGACGGCCGGGCGCTCGCTGCGCCGGAGGGTGATCCAGCCGAACCCGATGCCGGTGACGCCCTCCCGCTCGAAGTGATCGAGCCACGCCCCGTACCGCGCCCGGTACTCCGGCGTCCCCGCCTCGCAGGAATCCCGCAGCCACAACTCGGCATATTCCGCCGGATCCTGGACGTCCCGCTGGACGATCCACGCGTCGCACCCGGCCACCCAGGAGCCGACGCGCTCCTCCCACGGGACCCCGTCCACATGCAGCCAATTGGCCAGGAGCTGGCAATATCCGCCGTCGGTCAGGTGCTCGGGCGCGCCCTGGACGAGCCGCCGGCAGAAGTCGTCGCCCGGCAGCCCCGACTCGCGGTACGTGAACCGCGGACCCCCGGACGGCGCGACCACGAACGGCGGATTGGACACGATCAGATCGAACCGGCGGTCCCGGACGGGCTCCAGCAGCGACCCCCGCAGCAGTTCGGCGCCGTCCACCCCGGAGAGCGCGAAGCTCATCGCGGCGAGCTCCAGCGCCCGCGGATTGACGTCCGTCGCGGTGACCCGGCCGGCCGGCGAGCGCCCCGCCACGTGCACCGCCTGGACGCCGCATCCCGTCCCGAGATCGAGCATGTTGTCCACAGGCCTGTGGACAACCAGCCGCGCCAGATTGCCGGACGCCCCGCCCGCGCCCACCACATGATCGGCCGCCGGAACGCGCCCCGACCCCGGCCGGACCGTCAGATCCGACACGGCATATCCGGCATGCCCCGCGCCGCTCACCGCCTCCAGGGGCTCGACGCGCAACCGCGCCCGCGCCTCCCCGCCCGACACCTCGGCGAGCCCGGCGGCCACCAACTCGTCCACCCCGCCGACCGCCGCCGCCTCCACGGGCACCTGCAACCAGAACAGCCGCGTCAGCACCCCGATCGGCGAGCCGCCCCCGGTCGCCCGCAACGCCGGCACGATCTCGTCCCGGGCCAGCGCGCCGCCCGCGACGGGACCGAGCAGCTCCCGCACCCCCGCAACCGTGTAATCCGCCCCCGACAGGACGTCCCGAACCCGAAGCAAAGCCTCCCGAAGACCACCCACGCCCCCATCCTCCCGCCTCCCCGGTCCCCCGCGGCACACCAACGCGAGCCCACCGGGTCGCTCGGGTAGGTAGGGCGGTGGTCACTTGAGGTAGGTCTTGAACCCCTCGGTCAGGGCCTCGGCTATGCGCTGGCGGAACGGCGCGCTGGCGAACTTGGCCGCGTCGCCCTTGTTGCGCATGTTCCCGCACTCGATGAAGACCTTCGGAACCCGCGACATGTTGAGACCGCCGAGGTCGTCGCGCCGGTCGCGGCCCTCCTCGCCGAGGTAGTTGGAGTAGGGCATTCCGGTGCCGTCGCGGTACGCGTCACGGAGGGCCTTGCCCAGCTTCTGGGAGCCCGGCACCATCCCGGCGTTGCTGCCGATCGAGACCGGTTCGATGATGTGGAAGCCGTGGGCGGACGCACGCGAGTTGCCGTCGGCGTGGATCGAGACGGCGGCGTCCGCGTCCAGCCGGTTCGCGATCGCGGCCCGCTCGGTGATGCACGGGCCGACGCCCTTGTCGTCCTTGCGCGTCAGCGTGACCTTGGCGCCCTCGGCGCGCAGCAGCTTCGCGAGTCGCTTCGAGACATCCCAGGTGAAGGCGTGCTCCGGGTAGCCGTCATTGGACGCGGTGCCGGTCGTGTCGCATGCCTTGCTGCCGTTGCCGATCCGGACCTTCTTGTTGATCTCCCTGGGGTGGTCGGCGTTGCCCCCGTTGTGCCCGGGGTCGATGATGATCACCTTGCCGTCCAGGCCCTGCGCGTCCCGCTCGGCGGCCGCGGGCGTCCGGTCCTCCTGCTGGGTGGGCGCTCCCGCCCGCGGTGGGTTGACCGGCGCACTCGGGCCGTCGGACGCACCGGAGGTCCCCCCGCACGCGGTGAGCGCGCCGAGACACAGCGCGATGCCGGCGGCCCACGGGCCGCCTCGATGGACTCGCACTGACGGTTTCCTCCGTGACGGGTTCGTTATCGACCCACACAGTTTGCACGCCGCCGGCGCCGCGTCAAACGAACTCCGGCAAACCGGTGTCAGCCGAGGGGGTCCTCCTTGCCGAGCAGCGCGGCCAGGGCGCGCGCCTCGTCCGCGTCGAGGCCGAGCACCACGCGGGGACGGCCCCACGGGTGGTCGATCGAATGGGCGACGTAGCTGGCGACGGACTCCGAGACCTCCTCGGCCAGCCCGCGCGCGTGGCGCCACTCCGACCACGCGCGTTCCAATTCGCTCGCCGCGCGCTGCGCGCACGACACCAGTTCCGGGTCACGCACGGGACCCACCCCCCTGATGGACATGTCCTTCCCTGCCCGCGCGGCGGTGTCCCCGTCCGGGCGGCCTCGGGGGGCCGCCCGGACGGAACCGCCGGACGCTGGGTCCCATTAACCCGCCGGCGGGGCGGTACGGGCCGGCGAATGCGGCAGGCTTGGCCGGCCCCTTACCCGGTGCACACCGGATCGAGGCACGATCGGCCGTCTCCGTTGCCCCGGGCATGACCGGGCACGGCGGGAAGGTGGGGCTTGGCGGGAGCGAGATGAGGCGGGGGGACGTGTCGGCGGGGGGTCAGGCGGCGGGGGCGGGTCCCGTCGTGGAGCGGACCACCAGGTGCGGGACGACCAGGTTCTGCCGCGCCGCGCGGGACGGGTCCCCGATGCGGGCGGTCAGCAGCTCGGCGGCCACCCGTCCCATGTCCCGGCGCGGCTGGTCGACGCTGGTCAGCGAGATGTGCCGGATGGCGGCCAGGTGGGTGTTGTCGTAGCCGACGATCGACAGGTCCTCCGGGATCCGCAGCCCGAGCTCGTCGGCGGCCGACAGCGCGCCGGTCGCGACGAGGTCGTTCGGCGCGAAGATCGCGGTGGGCCGGGGGGCGCGGCGCAGCAGCGCGAGGGCGGCACGGTACCCGCCGTCCTCGGTGAAGTCGCCGGGCTCGACGAGGACCTCCCGCCCCAGCCCGTGGCGGCGCATCGCCCGCTCGTACCCGGCGCGGCGGTAGCGCGCGGTGGTGGAGCGGGCCCCCTCGATGTGCGCGATCCGCCGGTGGCCCAGGTCGACCAGGTGGTCGACGGCGAGGCTGGCGCCGAGCTCGTCGTCGTCCACGACGATGTCGACGCCGACGACGTCGCGCTCCCCGACGACCACGACGGGCACGCTGGCGGCGGCTTCCTTCAGCGAGTCGGGGACGACGCTGAGCAGGACCAGCCCGTCCACCCGCATCTCCAAGAACGCCTCGACGGCCTCCGCCTCGAACATCGGGTCCCAGCGGCCGCTGCCGACGAGCATCCGCAGGCCGGCGCCGTGCAGGCTCTCCTGCAGGCCGTCGAGGAACTCGGCGAAGAAGGGGTTGTGCAGGTCGGCGACGATGGCGCCGATCAGCCTGGTGCGCCCCTCGACCAGGCTCCTGGCCACGGCGTTCGGCCGGTAGCCGAGTTCGCGGGCGGCCTGCAGCACGGCCTGCCTGCGGCGTTCGCTCACGTGCGGTGACCCCCGCATCACCAGGGAGACGAGCGATTTGGAGACGCCGGCGCGCTCGGCGACGTTGCGGATCGTCGGTTTCGGCGCGGGGACCGGCCTCCCCTCGTCGCGGGCGGCGGGAGACGGTTCCTTGCGCGGCCGGGGTACCGCGCCTTCTCCTTGCCTGTCGTGCGGGGGATTCGCTTGCTCAGCTGACATGGCACTCCGTCCAGGGGGACCTGCAGGACCTGCCGCGGCGGCGCGCCACGGGGGGTCGGCGCGCCGGCCTCCGCTCGGGAGGAGATGCCATGATGCCGCGCTCGCGGCTCAACCCGCCGCAACAGCGAGTAACGGGCATCCGACAATGGTGGTTCGGGCCTGTGGTGTTCCGGATCACAGCGGTTCGTACTTGATCACGACCCGGTGAAATGTCCGGCCGGTGCCGCCGGTACGGCCTGTGCCGTCCCGGCCTCGGATACGCTGCCCACGTGGGAGATCGTGCGGTGACCGGCGGCAAGGCGCGCGGCCGGCCGAGCGGCGGACGGGGCCGTCGCAGGCTCAGCGTGGACGAACGGCGGGACGAACTGATCGCGGCGGCGCTGCAGCTGTTCAGCACGCGCTCGCCGGAGGACATCTCGATCGACGACGTGGCGGCTGCGGCGGGCGCCTCGCGCGCGCTGGTCTACCACTACTTCGGCGGCAAGTACGAGCTGTACCTCGCGGCGCTCGGCAGCGCGGCCAAGCAGCTGTCGGTCCTGCTGGAACCGCCCACGGAGGGCAAACCGCTGGACCGGCTGCGGATCTCGCTCCGGCGCTACTTCGACTTCGTGGAGAGCCACGCGGCCGGTTACACCGCGCTGCTGCGCGGCGGCCCGGCCGACCGGTCGGGCGAGGTCGGCGAGATCGTCGACGGCATCAGGCAGCTCCTGCTGGACCGGATCCTGCATTCGCTGGAGGTCGAGACGCCGCCGCCCGTCCTGCGCATCACGCTGCGCTCCTGGATGGCGGCCGTGGAGACCGCCGGCCTGGACTGGCTCGAGAACCGCGACGTGCCGCGCGCCGACCTGGAGTCGCTGCTCGTCGACCACCTGGTGGTCGTCTTCCACGCCGCGGGCCGGCACGACCCGCTGACCGCCAAGCTCTTCGACCGGCTCTCCCAGGAAGAGCTGAGCGCCTGAGCGACGTGCGTGGATTTTGGGACACACGAGGCGAATTGTCCACATGAGGACACCACCTCCATCCCCCGGACAAAGCCTCCATAGGAACTCTCCAGTCCCAGAGACCCCACCGAGCACACCCGCACCCGCAAGCGCCGCCCTCGGTGCCGGGGTGCCATCGGACTCCCGACGCCGGGGGCGGCGCAGCGGACACGGTTATTCCGACCGCTGCTGCGGGATTCCCGCGAGCAGCGCCCGCACCTCCGCTTCGCGATAGCGGCGGTGCCCCCCCAAAGTCCGGATGGACGTGAGCTTTCCCGCCTTCGCCCACCGTGTGACGGTCTTGGGGTCGACGCGGAACATCGTCGCCACCTCCGCCGGCGTCAGCAGGGGCTCGGCCTCTGGCGTACGTGCTGACATGTTTGCGGCCTCTCCTCCGTGGACCGATGACAGCGATCCTGCGATTGATCCTCGCGCGGTCACTGATGTCCCCTATGGCCCGAAAGAGCCACTATGACATCACAACGTGTAACCTTGCCACCACTCAGCGCAACAAGCAAGTTCCTGGCGGTAGTTGCGTGCAAACATCCCCCCGGATGCGGCGTGCCGCCCCTGCGCGATGGCCATCGAGTCACGCTGAGTGATTCTAGCGACACGTATAGTCGTATCGCGCAGGGATTCGGGAAATTTGTTTTAGTTCGCCGTCTCAAGTGCGCGGACGGGCCGCCAGCGGGCGAGGAGGCGCTTGTACATCGCCACGGTCAGCTCGGCCTCCCCGCGCTCCATCCCGGTGAGGGCCACGGCCATCTCGGCCACCGACTCGTCCGCGCGGAGCGTCCGGTCGTCCAGCAGGTGGACGAGGCCGCCGTAGTCGAGCTCGACGAGCGCGCGGGGGTCGAAGCCGCCCAGCCACCGGGCCAGCGTCTCCAGGCGCCCGGCCGAGAGGAGGTACACGTCGCCCGTGCCGTCGCCGAGGTTCTCCCGCACCACGGGGAGCGCCGCCGAGACCCGCCTGCGCGCCTCGCCCATCGAGGTGACGTAGAGGAGGGTACGGACCGGCGCGGCCGTCGCCGGGCCATTGCCCCCGTGCTCCTCCGGCCCGTGCTCCTCCGGCGCGTGCTCCCCCGACGTGTCGTCGGCCTTGCGGTAGCCCGTCTCCGGCGTGCCGAGCATCAGGGACCGCTCGGTCCGCGCGAACGGCACGAACCAGTCCAGCGGGACGTGCCAGGTGCTCGTGAGTATGTGCGGCTGCAGGGACCGGCCCGCGCGCTTCCACTGCTCGAAGTCGCTCATCACCCGCTCCGACAGCGGCGGGGGGACGAACGCCGCCGCCACACCGGCGGCGTGCTCGTTCCTGAAGCGCTCGAACGCCAGCCAGGAGCGCAGCCGCGTCTCCCAGGGGCACACGTAGATCATGTCTTCGAGGCGGCGGACGTAGGCGTCCCTGCTCTCGCGCTCTGGCACGACCTCCGGCGGTGAGCCGGTCATCCTCAGCGCGGCGTCGCGGTGCTCCACGCCAAGCGCATGGATTCGCCGCGGGCGCCGCCTGGAGTCGGCGTAGACCGTCCATAAGGTCCGCGCGGGCTCCGGGAAGGCGGTCACCGGTTCATAAACCCGTAGGTACGCGGCGTACGGAAGCACCATCGCATCGTCACATGAGATTCGTCCGGGCGGGGCGGCATCCCGCGCCCTACGCTGATCTTAGAGACAGAGAGGAGGGCACTACCGTGCCTAATGTCTTCGGGGCGCCCCACAAGGGCACCGAACCCGCAATTCAGGGGGGCGACCCCCCTGTACCCCCCGGCGCTTCGCGTTTCGGGGGACACGAGCAGGTCGTCTTCTGCCAGGACGAGGCCAGCGGCCTGCGCGCGATCATCGCGATCTACTCCACCGCGCTCGGCCCCTCCCTAGGAGGTACACGCTTCTTCCCGTACGAGTCCGAGGAAGAGGCCCTCGCCGACGTGCTGAACCTGTCCCGCGGCATGGCGTACAAAGCCGCCTTGGCCGGGCTGGACCTCGGCGGAGGCAAGGCCGTCATCATCGGCGACCCGGCCACCGACAAGACGGAAGCGAAGCTGAGGGCGTACGGACGGTTCGTCCAGTCGCTGAACGGCCGCTACTACACGGCGTGCGACGTCGGCACGTACAGCGAGGACATGGACGTCGTGGCCCGCGAGTGCAAGTTCGTCACCGGGCGGACGGTCGCGCACGGCGGCGCCGGCGATTCCTCCATCCTCACCGCGTTCGGCGTGTACCAGGGCATGCGTGCAGCGGCGGAGACCAAGTGGGGCTCGGCCACGCTGCGCGGCAAGCGGGTCGGGGTGGAGGGCGTCGGGAAGGTCGGCCACCGGCTGGTGGAGCACCTGCGCGAGGACGGCGCGGAGGTCGTGATCTGCGACGTGAACGAGACCGCCGTCGACCGTGTCCGGTCGCTGCACCCGGAAGTGGAGGTCGTCGCAGATAGCGACGCGATGATCCGCGCCGACCTCGATGTGTACGCGCCGTGTGCACTCGGCGGTTCCCTCAACGACGAGACGGTGCCCACCCTGAAGGCGAAAGTGGTCTGCGGGGCCGCCAACAACCAGCTCGCCCACACCGGCGTGGAGAAGAGCCTCGCGGACCGGGGCATCCTGTACGCCCCGGACTACGTGGTCAACTCCGGCGGCGTGATCCAGGTCGCGGACGAGATCGAGGGCTTCAACTTCGACCGCGCGAAGGCCCGCGCGAGCGGCATCTACGACACCACCCGGAAGATCTTCGCGCTGGCCGCCGACGAGGGCGTCCCGCCGGCGGTCGCCGCCGACCGGCTCGCGGAGCGCCGGATGTCGGAGATCAGCCGATTGCGCGGCATCCTGCTGTGAGCCTGCGCGGACACCGCGCGGGCGCCGATGCGACGGAACGGTCCCACGACCCTGTTTAGACCGTTGCAAAACCGTTGCTAGAGCCGCCGTGGGGCGCTGTACGACCGTCCCACGGCGGCTTTGGCGCGTACCCGTGACCACGGGATACACTGTTGTTATCAGCAGCAGAAGCGCCGCCACGTACCGTCGATGTACCGAGCCGGGCGCAAAACGGGTACGGTTGTACCCGTGACTGACGCATGGCTCATCAGGCACCGGTTCGTGTGGTACACGCGCGCTTGGATGGGCCCACGAAAGCCCTGACCATCGAGGGGGTCGAGCCAATGGGTCGCGGCCGAGCCAAGGCCAAGCAGGTTAAGGTTGCCCGACAGCTCAAGTACAACAGCGGCAACACGGACCTCGACCGCCTGAAGAGCGAACTTGGAGTCAGCGACTCCGGTGAAGACTCCTATGACGAGCTCGCCGAGAAGTACGCCGACTTCGCGGAGGACTACGGCACCGAGGACCGCAAGGACGGCACCTCCGGTTGATCGGCAGACAGTGCGCCACCGCCCGTAGCACGGGGCGGTGGCGTTTGTCGTGACCTCTGGATGTTCGCCGAGGTGTTCGTCATGGAGGTGTGTTCGTCATGGTCTCCGAGAGCCGCCGAGGTCGCCCGCAGGGCACGTTCGGCGGCTGATGGTACCCGTGTGACCCCCGGGGGCTGAGAGGCGCTCTGCGGCCGTCTCAGCCCTCGGTGTGTCATCCGCGTCGGCTGCCGTGCGCGGAGGACCTGTATCAAGGCCGGTCGTATCACCGCCTCATCCCTTCCATTGCAGCAGCGAGCCCGCTCAGTGCCCTGCCCGCTAATAATTGCCCGCTCGTGCTTGCCCGCTCGGTGCGCGCCCGCTCAGTGCAGGGCCGCCGTGCCGTCGCCGGGGACGATGTCGCCCAGGTGCCAGGCCGGGACACCCCGGGAGGTCAGCAGCCGGAGGGCTTCGTCCGCGCTGTCCGGGGCGACGATGGCCGCCATCCCGACGCCCAGGTTGAACGTCTTGTCCATCTCGGCCTGGGGCACGTCCCCGTGCCCCTGGAGGACGCGGAACACAGCCGGTGTCTCCCAGGACGAGCGGTTCAGGACGGCGTCCACGGTCGCGGGTAGCGAGCGCGCCAGATTCGCGGCCAGCCCTCCGCCCGTGATGTGAGCGAAGGCACGTACCCCACCGGCCTGGATCAGAGCCAGGCAGTCCTTGGCATAGATGCGCGTCGGTGTGAGAAGCACCTCACCGAGGGAACGGCCGAGCTCGGAAGGCTCGGATTCGAGGGTCAGGTCCGTCGTGGCGAGGATGTGGCGGACGAGCGAGTACCCGTTCGCGTGGATGCCTGACGAGGCCATGGCGAGCACCACGTCCCCCGGGCGGACCCGCTCGGGGCCCAGGGTCTCGTCCGCCTCCACGACGCCCGTGCCGGCGCCCGCCAGGTCGAACTCGTCCGCCTCCAGCAGGCCGGGATGCTCGGCGGTCTCGCCGCCGACGAGGGCGCATCCGGCCAGGGCGCAGGCGTCCGCGATGCCTCCGACGATGTCGGCGATCCGTTCCGGGACGACCTTGCCGCAGGCGATGTAGTCGGTCATGAACAGCGGTTCGGCGCCGCACACAACGAGATCGTCGATGACCATGCCGACCAGGTCGTGCCCGATCGTGTCGTAGACGCCGAGACGACGCGCCAGGTCGACCTTGGTACCGACACCGTCCGTGGACGTGGCGAGCAGGGGACGCTCGTAGCGCAGCAACGCCGAGGCGTCGAAAAGCCCGGCGAAGCCGCTCGCATCGTCGACCACTTCGGGACGCCGTGCACGCGCCACGCGGGACTTCATCAGCTCCACGGCACGCTCACCCGCCGCGATGTCGACCCCGGCGGCCTCGTACGAGGTGGGCGTGGGGCGACCGGCCATCAGGTGACCTCCAGCAGATGCTTGCCGCGTGCGGCGTCCTCCACCGGGATGGGGTACTCGCCGTCGAAGCACGCCCGGCACAGGTTGTCCTTGGCGATGTGCGACGCGGAGATGAGCTCGTCCAGGGAGATGTAGCCGAGGGAGTCGGCGCCGATCGAGTCGCGGATCTCCTCCACCGACCGGTTCCCGGCGATCAGCTCGGCGCGGGTGGCGAAGTCGATGCCGTAGAAGCACGGCCAGGCGACGGGCGGGCTGGAGATCCGGACGTGGACCTCGGCGGCGCCCGCGTCCCGCAGCATCGTCACGATGGCGCGCTGGGTGTTGCCGCGCACGATGGAGTCGTCCACGACCACCAGCCGCTTGCCCTCGATCGCCTCGCGCAGCGGGTTGAGCTTGAGCCGGATGCCGAGCTGGCGGATCGTCTGCGACGGCTGGATGAACGTCCGGCCGACGTAGGAGTTCTTCACCAGGCCCTGGCCGTAGGGGATGCCGGACGCCTCGGCGTAGCCGATCGCGGCCGGCGTGCCGGACTCGGGGGTCGGGATGACCATGTCGGCCTCGACCGGGTGTTCGCGGGCCAGCCGGCGTCCCACCTCGACCCGGGTGGCCTGGACGCTGCGTCCCGCGATCGTCGTGTCGGGCCGCGCCAGGTAGACGTACTCGAACAGGCAGCCCTTCGGCCGCGCCTCGGCGAACCGCTCGGACCGGACGCCGGCGCCGTCGATCGCGACCATCTCGCCCGGTTCGATCTCGCGGACGAAGCGGGCGCCGACGATGTCGAGGCCGGCGGTCTCCGACGCCACGACCCAGCCCCCGTCCTGCAGGGCGCCGAGGACGAGCGGGCGGACGCCCTCGGGGTCGCGGGCGGCGTAGAGCGTCCCCTCGTCCATGAAGACCAGGGAGTACGCGCCGCGCGTGGCCGGGAGGACCTCCCGTGCGGCCGCCAGCGGGCCGTCGTCGCCGCGGGTGGCGAGGAGGGCCGTGAGGACCTCGGTGTCGGTCGTGGCGGTCAGCACGCCCGGTTCGAGGCGCGCGGCCAGCTCCGGGGTGTTGATCAGGTTGCCGTTGTGGACGAGCGCCAGCCCGCCCGCGTCGCTCGACCGGAACGTGGGCTGCGCGTTCTCCCACGTCGGCGAACCGGTCGTCGAGTAACGGCAGTGCCCGACGGCGATGTGGCCGCGGAGGGTGTTGAGCACCGATTCGTCGAACACCTGGGCGACGAGCCCCATGTCCTTGAACACGACGATGCGTGACCCGTCGCTGACGGCGATGCCCGCCGACTCCTGCCCGCGGTGCTGGAGCGCGTACAGGCCGTAGTAGGTGAGCTTGCTCACTTCCGCCTTTGGCGCCTGGTCAGCGGGGACCCAGACGCCGAACACCCCGCAAGCGTCCTGCGGGGGGCGGTCTGTGGGATCGATGTCGTGGCTCAGACGTCCGTCACGGAGAGGCACATTTGCCAGTCTAGATGCCCGGTTCAGCTGCTCCGATCGGTGGCATGTACTTACCGGACCTTTGCTCACCCGAAACAGAGGCATCGCGCACCTCGGGGGAGTCTGGTGACCGACACGTGGAGGAAGTCATGACGCTGCCCGGGTACCAGACGTATTCGCCTCCGTCTCCTCCCAAGAGGAGCACGCTGGCGAGGGCCTCGCAGGTACTCGGAATCGTCGGCCTGGTGGGGCTCGTCCTGTGTCTGGTGGGGATCATCCCGGCGCTCGTGGGGCTCGTCCTGGGGGCGGTGGCACTCGTGCGGGGCGACGCCGACCGGCGGCCCGCGATCGTGGGCGTCGTCTGCTCGGCCCTGGCCGTCGTCGTCGGCGCCGTGGCGCTCGTCTGGCTGCTGAGCAAGGCGGCCGAGTGCGGTGACGAGACGCGCTACCCGGACGATTCGTCGCGGCGCGGCTGCGTCGAACGGGAGTTCCCCTTCGCCGATGGCAGCGCCGCTAGGGACACAGCCATCACTCCATGAAGGCGGCTAGGAGCCCTGGTAGTCGGCTAGAGAGCGGACGGCCTCTTCGTCGAGCGCGGAGGCGTAGACGCGGAAATCGTCCATGAGGCCGCCGAATCCAGGCTTGGTGGGTTCGCTCCCCAGGTAGATGGGGCCGGCCGGGGTGACGACGGCGTGTTCGAGCGGTACGGCCAGGTCCAGCCTGCCGTTGACGTACAGGGACATCCCGGCGGTGTCCACGACGAACGCGACGTGCGTCCATTCACCGACGGTGAGTCTTGTGCGGCTGTCGGCGTAGTCCGGGCCCTTGACGGTGAAGAGCTGGGCCCGAAGCCGCATCTCGTCTGGGTAGAGCCAGAGACCGAGGCCCCTGGCATCGTTCTCGGTGACCGGCTTGTAGACGAGGCTGCGCCACTCGCCGATCGGTTCCTCGGTCACGCGGACGAAGAACGCCACGCTGAATCCGAACACCTGGCTGAGGACGAGCTGAGGTGTGGCGGGAATCACGGCGCGGCCCGTCCCGCCGAGCGACAGCGCCTCCCCTGCCCGGCCCGGGACGATCTCGGCGGTCTCGTCCAGCTCGGCGGCGGGTCCGGCCCCGGCGGTGTCGGCGACCCGGCGGCCGTCCACGGTGGCCACGTCGAACGTCCAGTGCGCGATCAGCACGGGATCACCTCCAGTGTGGCGGCGCATGCACCCGTGCCGTGTGCTGCCGCGCCGCCTTCCAGGTCGTGCCCCGAACGGACGGTGGTGCCCACGCTGGCAGCGCCGGGCGGTCCAGGCAAGGCCCGGATCGCGCCAGGGGCCGGCGGCCCCGCTCAGCCCGGCTCCGCGGCCTCCCTGTCGGCGGGCGGGTCGGCGGGCGGGTCGATCGGCAGGGGAAGATGGTCCGACAGGTCCGCACGGGCGCCGCTTGCGCGGACCCGTCCGTCCGCTACTGCGTCGGCCCAAGCCAACCGGCCTGTGGCCAGGGCGATCAAGGCGGCGGCATCCATCTCCACCACATTCGGGGGTGTACCACGGGTATGGTGCGGCCCGTCAATGCACTGAACCGCGGCATGAGGAGGAACGCGAACCTCCACGGAACGGCCGGGCGCCAGCTCGGCGAGCCGGTCCAGCAGGAACCGCACCGCTCCCTTGACGACCGGCCTGGACGGTTCGGCGCTCCCCGCCTCGATGCAGGCGAGGACGGTGTCCAGGGCCGCGCGACGGAGCGCGGCCGGCTCGTCCGCGCCGGTGTACGCCGGCAGGCCGAGCGCGGTGCGCTGCTCGTTCAGGAGGGCAAGGGAAAGCGACTTTCGCGACATCGCCACTGACGTTACCGGGTCGTGGCCCACGGTGACCTGCTCCGGGCAGTGGCGTCCGGAGGACCACTCAGACGGTAGAAAGGACCCGGCGTCAAGCCGGGGAGCGCTTTTCGTCCGGCGAGCGGGAGGAGCCCTCCACGCCCGTCAGCGAAGATGAGGAATGCTCATAGAAGGGAACGGGGAGGCCGGGGACGCGGTCCCCGGAGGACACGGAGGTTCATCAGATGCCCGAGGCGCTGCCCCTGCAGCCGGGTGACCCGCGGAGACTCGGCTCGTACGAGATCACGGGCCGGCTCGGCGTCGGTGAGCAGGGTGCCGTCTTCCTCGGCAGGGACCCTGCCGGCGGCCTGGTCGCCGTGAAGGTCCTGCACGTGCGGCTGAGCGGTGAGCCCGTCGCCAGGTCCCGGTTCGCGGGTTCGTTCACCGCCGCCCGGAAGGTGTCCGGCTTCTGCACCGCGGCGATCCTGCACGCCGACGTTGAGGGCGACCGTCCCTTCGTGGTGAGCGAGTGGGTGGACGGGCCGTCCCTCCAGCAGCTCGTGGACGAGGAAGGGCCGCGCGGTGGCGCGGTCGTCGAGCGCCTTGCCGTCGGTATGGCGATCGCCATCGCGGCCGTGCATCGAGCGGGCGCGGTCCATCACGACCTGAAGCCGGGCAACGTCCTCCTGGGACGGGACGGGCCCAGGCTGGGCGACTTCGGCATCGCCCACGCTCTGGAGGCGGTGAACGTGGCCTTCTCCGGGCACATCACCGAGGACCCCTCCTACAAGTCCCCGGAGCAGCTCAGCGGCAGGGGCATCGGACCCGCCGCGGACGTGTTCGCCTGGGCGTCGACCATCCTTTTCGCCGCGACGGGCAGGTCGCCCTTCGGGACGGGCTCTCCGTCAGAGGTGATGCAGCGCATCGTCTACGACGAGGTCGACCTGACCGGGCTTCCCGCTTCGCTGCACGCGGTGCTGACCGACGCGTTCGCCAAGGACCCGGCCAGCCGCCCGACGGCCAAGGATCTCCTCCAGCGGCTCCTGGACGAGAACGGCCCGCTCGCGGTCCGCATGCCGCCCGCGATGGCGGCCGAGGGCCGGGCCCTGGCCTCGTCCACGCCTCCGCAGCGGCCCGAGCCGCTCGTCGCCGGGTCACCGCCGCCCGTGCCCACCCCGGCGCCTTCCCCGCAGCTACCGCCTTCTGTGCCGCCGCAGGCTCCCCTGGGCGGCCACCCACCCCCGGTACCGACCGACCCCACGTTCACCCCCGGTATGCCCGGACCGGGCTTCCCGCCGGGCCCTCCCCCAGGCGTCCCCTCGCCTTCTGCAGAGGAGACCGCTCCGTCGCCTGCCCTCCCCCTTCTGGGAAAGCTCTCGCGCGTGCGTCGTTCACGCCCGCAGGAGTCCGAGCCTGAGCCCGCACCCCTCGCCGCGGATCTCGACCCGTCGGCCTTCGAGGAGACCGCGACGTTCGACGCGTTCGCACCGCGGCAACCTGACCGGAGCGAGCAGACCATGCGGATCGACGCGGTCGGCCCAGACCCGACAGCCACTTTCGACGCGATCGACCTGGACGACCACCCGACCACCACCGACCCGGCCCCGCTCATCCCCGGCCTCGGGTCGGGACGTGACGAGGGTGGACGCGGATCCTCGCCCCTGGCGTCCCTCGCCAGGATGCGGCGGCCCAGCAACCACGTCCTCGGTGTCGCGCTCTCACTCTTCATAGGCGTCGGCGTGGGAATCGCCATCATCGCGCTGGTGCTCTGGCCTCAACTCAAGGCCGATGACGGGCCGCCTCCGGACAGCGCCAACGCGTCCAACAACCGCCCGGTAACGACGATCCCGTCGTCCTTCGGGGGGACCTGGAAGGGAACCCTGGTCAACACCAGCCGCAATGCCTCGTTCCCCGTCGAGGTGACGTTCGAGGTGGGCGGCACCACGGGACGCGCCATCTACCCCAGGGAGGGCTGCGAGGGCACGCTCAGCATGACCAGGGGCACGGAGAGCGCGCTGAAGATGTCCCTGGCCGTCGGAAAGCCGTGCACGCCCGGGGTCGTCCAGGTCACCCGGCAGCCGGACGGGACGCTGCAGTACACGTGGAGCCGGCCGGGGACGAACCTCGGCTACGGAGGCAGGCTGATCCGCAGCTGAGCCCCGGCGCTACCGGGGAAACCGTCCGATTTACCGTCCTATATCTCAATAGTTCCGCTAAGGTTCTTCCGCATTCGAAGCATCGATCATGTGGTGGGGCCGCCGCGCGCGGGCTCCCGGTGAGAAGGAGACCGCCTTGCGGGTTGTCCACCGAAGGCTGCTGCTGGCCGGAGTCGTCGCGACCTGCCTGGGAGGCGCCGCCGCGTTCCCCGTGCTCGCCGCCAGCTCAGAGTCGCTCGTGGAGGTGACGGCGGCGCAGGGCACCCCGGTCCCCGGCCAGTACATCGTCACGTTGAAGGCGGGCGCGTCCACCGACGCGGCCGCCAAGAAGGTCGACGCGGCCGGCGTCAAGCGCTTCGACGGCGTCCTGAACGGCTTCTCCGCCCGCCTCAACGGCGAGCAGCTCGGCAAGCTGCGCCGCGACGACCGCGTCGCCGCGATCGAGCAGGACCAGATCGTCTCCATCAGCGGCACCCAGCGGGCCCCGCTTCCCTGGGGCCTCGACCGCATCGACCAGCGGTCCCGGAACTACTCCAAGACCTACACGTACAAGTCCACCGGCAGCGGGGTCAACGCCTACGTCATCGACACCGGACTGGACGTCACGCACAAGGACTTCGGCGGCCGCGCCTCCATCGCCTGGACGGCCCCCAGGTTCAACGGCGACGGCCGTGACTGCAACGGCCACGGAACCCATGTCGCAGGGACCATCGGAGCCAAGACCTACGGCGTCGCCAAGGGAGTCAGGGTCCGAGCCCTCCGCGTCCTGGACTGCAAGGGCGACGGCTCGATGTCGGACCTGGTCGCCGCCGTCCAGTGGCTGCGCACCAACGCCGCCAAGCCCGCCGTGGCGAACCTGTCGCTCGGCGGACCGAAGTCGGACGCCCTCAACACGGCGGTCATGAACCTGTCCAAGTCCGGCGTGTTCGTCTCCGTCGCCGCGGGCAACAGCAACGCCGACGCGTGCAAGTTCTCACCGTCCGGGGCGGGCTGGGTCATGACGGTGGGCGCCACCACCAAGTACGACAACCGCGCCACGTTCTCCAACTGGGGCAAGTGCGTCGACATCAACGCGCCCGGATACGGCATCTACTCCACATGGCCCGGAGGCGGCCACAAGGGCCTCACAGGGACCTCCATGGCCGCCCCCCACGTCAGCGGAGTAGCCGCCCTGTACCTGTCCACCTACAAGACCGCCACGTTCCCGCAAGTGCAGAAGTGGCTCAACGACAACTCCACGCGTAGCCTGAAGCGCCTGCGCCAGCAGGCCAACCGGCTCGTCTACAAGGCGAACCTGTGAGTCGGGTCACGTAGGATAGCCCGGCTCCCAGGCAAGGACCGGGCATCCAGCGCTTCGCACCGCCTCACCCGCCTCGGCGGTCTAGCCTTGGCGAGGCAACAGACGGTTCTTTAAAGTTCATTGACCTTCGGCCGTGACGAGAGGAGATGCACGTGGAGACCCCCGCCTCCACTGGCAGGCGTTCCGGACGACGCGCCGCCCTGGCTCTCGTGGCGATCGCGACCGCGCTGCCGCTGCTCGGTACCGCCACACCGTCCGCCGGCGCCGCGGCACCCGCCGCCGCGCCGTTCGACCCGGGCGACGCCGCCAAGTTCGCCAAGCTGAACAAGCAGATCGAGCAGCTCGAGAAGGAGCTCGGCGGAGACCTCGCCAAGCTCAAGGACGCCCAGTACGCCGCCAAGAAGGCGCACCTCAAGTCGAGGGTCCTGGAGAAGGACCTGATCGAGGCCCGCGACGTCGTCGCCCGCTTCGCCGCCACCAAGTACATGATGAACGGCGAGGACCCCACGGTCACCTTCCTGTCGTCCGCCAACCCGAGCGAACTCCTCAGCAACGCCAGCCTCGTCAGCCACCTCGCCCAGAACCAGGCCACGAAGGTCGAGCAGATCCAGAAGCTCGTCAACGACCAGGTCCAGGCGAAGAAGCAGGCCGAGGCGAAGATGGCCGAGGTCAAGAAGGAGATCCAGGACCTCCGGAGCCGCAAGACCAAGATCCAGTCCCTGGTCAAGCGGTACAAGCCCGAGTCGCCGAGCACCGGCATGGGCGGCGTCACCCCCCGCATGCTCAAGACCAAGAACACCCTCGACCTCGAGTTCGGCCCCTTCCCCACCATCGGCTGCGTCCGCAGCACCGGCGACCCCCAGGACCACGGCACCGGCCACGCCTGCGACTTCATGGTCACGACCGGCGGCGTCATGGCCGGCGGCAGCGCCCGAACCCAGGGCGACCAGGTGGCCGAATACGCCATCTCCCACGCCGGCGCCCTCGGCATCAAGTACGTCATCTGGCGCCAGCGCATCTACGACATGCGCAGCCCCGGCTGGCGCATGATGGAAAACCGAGGCGGCAACACCGCCAACCACTACGACCACGTCCACATCTCGGTCTTCTAGCCGCAAGGCCCCTCCGACCGGGCTCGTTAGGGGTAGGGTGCGGCGGGTTGGAGACCGGTCTGAGTACCCGTTTGGGTCCGCGGCTCAGGGAGGGTGGGTACGGAACCGCTCCCGGATACGTCTCGGAGTCGGCAGAATCCCATGGCCCCACCCTCCTCCGCCGGGGATCTCCACCAGAAGCGCGAAGGGCGCCCGCTCAGTGCGGGCGCCCTTCTTTCGTTGTGGGGTTAGTCGGCGTAGCTGGGGAGGGTTCGTTCGTGGGATTCGCGTAGTTCGTACAGGGGGATGCTGAAGAGTTCCTGTTGGTCGCCGTCTGGGCCGTGGCCCGTTACGGTCAGGGAGTCTCCGCCCGCCACGCCGATCTGGGTCACGGGGATGCCCGCGGACTCGCAGAGGGCCGCGAGGCGGGCTTCGGCGCCGGGGCGGACGGCGACCATGGCGCGGGCCACCGACTCGCTGAACAGGGCTACGAACGGGTCGCCCGGCAGGGTGATGCGGGCGCCGAGGCTGCCGCGGAGGCACGACTCCACCAAGGTCTGGGAGAGGCCGCCGTCCGACAGGTCGTGGACGACGGTCACCAGGCCGTCGCGGATGGCGTTGACGAGGACGGAGGCCAGCGCGGTCTCGGCCTTGAAGTCCACGAGCGGGGGCAGGCCGCCCAGGTGCCCGTAGACGACGTGGGCCCATTCCGAGCCGCCGAACTCCTCGCGGGTCTCGCCGAGCAGCGCGAGCGTGGCGCCGTCGGTGGTGAGGCCCATGTTCACGCGGCGCCGCACGTCGTCGTGGACGCCGAGGACGCCCACGACCGGGGTCGGGTTGATGGGGGCGGAGCCCGTCTGGTTGTAGAAGCTCACATTGCCGCCCGTGACCGGGATGCCGAGGTACTGGCAGCCGTCCGCCAGGCCCTCGACCGCGCGGGCGAACTGCCACATGACGCCCGGGTCCTCCGGGGAGCCGAAGTTGAGGCAGTTGGTGACGGCCAGCGGCCGCGCGCCCGTGGCGGCGACGTTGCGGAACGCCTCGGAGAGGGCCAGCTGCGCGCCCGCGTACGGGTCGAGGCGGGTGTAGCGGCCGTTCCCGTCCAGCGACAGCGCGATGCCCAGGCCGGAGTCGTCGTCGATACGGACCACGCCCGCGTTCTCCGGCATCGCCAGCACGGTGTTGCCGAGGACGTACCGGTCGTACTGGGACGTCACCCACGTCTTGCTGGCGAGGTTCGGAGAGCCCGCCAGCCACAGGACCGTGCGGCGCAGTTCGTCGCCGTTGGACGGGCGGGTGAGGCGGCCCGGTGTGTCGGACTGCAGCGCGCCCAGGTCGGCCGGGGGCTGCAGGGGCCGGTTGTAGACGGGGCCCTCGTCGGCGGCGGTGGTCGGCGGGAGGTCGACGATCGTCTCGCCGCGCCACGTCATGACCAGGCGGCCCGTGTCGGTGACCGTGCCGATCACCGTGGCCGGGATCTCCCAGCGGGCGCAGATCTCCATGAAGCGGTCGACCTTGTCGGGCGTGACGACCGCCATCATGCGCTCCTGCGACTCGCTCATGAGGATCTCCTCGGGGAGGAGCGTCTCGTCGCGGAGCGGGATGGTGTCGAGGTCGACGTGCATGCCGCCGGTGCCGGCCGCGGCGAGCTCCGTCGTCGCGCAGGAGACGCCGGCCGCGCCGAGGTCCTGGATGCCGACCACGAGGTCCTCGTTGAACAGTTCGAGGCAGCACTCGATGAGCAGCTTCTCCATGAACGGGTCGCCCACCTGGACCGACGGCCGCTTCTGGTGGGACTCCTCGTCGAACGTCGCCGAGGCGAGGACGGACGCGCCGCCGATCCCGTCCGGACCGGTCAGCGCCCCGAACAGGATCACCCTGTTGCCGGGGCCCGGGGCGACCGCGCGCTGGATGTCCTCGTGCCGCATCACGCCGACGCACAGCGCGTTGACGAGCGGGTTCTGCCCGTAGCAGGCGTCGAAGACGGTCTCGCCGCCGATGTTGGGCAGGCCGAGCGAGTTGGCGTACCCGCCGATGCCCGCCACCACGCCGGGGAGGACGCGCTGGGTGTCGGGGGCGTCGGCAGGGCCGAACCGGAGCGAGTCCATGACCGCGATGGGACGGGCGCCCATCGACATGATGTCGCGGACGATCCCGCCTACGCCGGTCGCGGCGCCCTGGTACGGCTCCACGTAGGAGGGGTGGTTGTGCGACTCCACCTTGAAGGTGACCGCCCAGCCCTGGCCGACGTCCACGACGCCGGCGTTCTCCCCCATGCCGACGAGCAGCTTGTCGGTCTTCGGGGCCTTCTCGCCGAACTGGCGGAGGTGCACCTTGGAGCTCTTGTAGGAGCAGTGCTCGCTCCACATCACCGAGTAGATCGCCAGCTCGGCGGACGTGGGGCGGCGCCCGAGGATCTCGCGGACGCGCCGGTACTCCTCGTCGTTCATCCCGAGTTCGGCGTACGGCTGGGGGCGCTCGGGGGACGCGGCCGCGATGGCCACCGTGTCGGTCCCGTAATAGGCCGGGCCGGTCGCCTCGATGGCGGGCTGCGGGCCCGTTCCCGCTCCGACGGTGGGCTGCGGGCCCGTGCCGGGACCGACCGCGGGGATCGGGCCGCTGTCGAGGCGGAGGACGTGCTGCGGGCCGGAGCCGGGGCCCACGGCGGGCTGCGGGCCGGTACCCGAACCGACCACGGGCATCGGGCCGGTGCCGGGGTGTGCGAACGGCTGGGGGCCGGATCCGCCGGGGCCGACCGCGGGCTGCGGGCCCGGGCCGGGGTGTGCGAACGGCTGGGGGCCGGATCCGCCGGGGCCGACCGCGGGCTGCGGGCCCGTGCCGGGACCGACGGCGGGCTGCGGGCCCGTCCCCGGGCCGACGGCGGGCTGCGGGCCCGTACCGGGGCCTACGGCGGGCTGCGGGCCGGTGTTCGGGCCGACCGCGTGGATCGGGCCGGTGCCGGGGCGGATGACCGGCTGCGGGCTCGTTCCGGGGCCGACGGGGCCGACGGCGGGCTGGGGGCCCGTCCCCGGGCCGACGGCCTGCTGGGGACCCGTGCCGGTGCCGACCGCGGGGAGCGGGCCGGTGCCCAGCGCGGGCAGCGGGCCCGTGCCGGGGTTGACGGCCTGCTGCGGGCCCGTGCCGGGGCCGGACGGCCGGGGGCTCGCCGCCGGGTCCACCGCGGGGATCGGGCCGGTGCCCAAGACGGGCTGCGGGCCGGAGCCGGGGCCGACCGCGGGCTGCGGGCCCGTCCCCGGGCCGACCGCCGGCTGCGGGCCGGTGCCCGAGCCGACCGGCGGCGGCGCGTACTGGTTCAGGTCGTACTGGTTCAGGTCGTACTGGTTCAGGTCGTACTGGTTCAAGCCGGGGTTCGGGAGCGTCACCGGGTCCGCCAGGGTGATGGCGGGGTCGGCGGGGCCCTCCTCGGCCAGGGCGCGGGCGAACTCCTGCTCCGGCCCCTCCGTCTCGGCCGGGAGGGGCTGAGCGGCCCGGAGCGTGGCCTGGACGGCCGGGTCCACCTGGATGACCGGCTGGGGCTGGGCGGGCGCCTCAGGGACGACCACGGGCGGCGGCACCAGTGGCTGCGGAGACGCCTGGGGCGCGGGCGGGGCCGCCCCGGGCTTGGCCGGCTTGGCGGGCTTGGCCTCCTCCAGCATGGCCTCGAAAGCCTGGGTGACCGAGGGGTCGACCGGCTGGAGCTCGGGGTCGTCGGCGTCGGACTTGAGCTCGCCGAGCCACTCCATCGACGGCTCGTCCGAGGATTCCCGTGTCGCGCGCCCAGAGGCGTGAGGTTGCTCGCTCATGCGTTGACCAGTCTCTTGACGATGGACGTGAAGAAGCCGAGACCGTCCGTGGACGGCCCGGTCAGTGACTCCACGGCGTGCTCGGGGTGCGGCATGAGCCCGACCACGTTGCCGGCCTCGTTGCAGATTCCGGCGATGTCGTCCTGGGAGCCGTTGGGGTTCAGGTCGAGGTAGCGGGCGACGATCCGTCCGGTGGAGGCCAGTTCGGCCAGCGTCTCCCGGTCGGCGGTGTAGCGGCCGTCCCGGTTCTTGATCGGGATGACCAGTTCCTGGCCCTCCCGGTACTCGGTCGTCCAGACGGTGTCGGCGTTCTCCACCCGCAGCCGCTGGTCGCGGCACACGAAGTGCAGGCCCGCGTTCGGCAGCAGCGCGCCCGGCAGCAGGTGCGACTCGCACAGCACCTGGAAGCCGTTGCAGATGCCGAGGACCGGCAGCCCCGCCTCGGCGGCGGCCACCAGTTCGGTCATGAGCGGGGCGAACCGGGCGATCGCCCCGGCGCGCAGGTAGTCCCCGTAGGAGAACCCGCCGGGCAGGACGACGGCGTCGACCCCCCGCAGGTCATGGTCTCCGTGCCAAAGGGCGACCGGCTCGGCGCCGGCAAGTCGCACGGCTCGCGCGGCGTCCTTGTCGTCGAGAGAACCGGGGAAGGTGATGATCCCGACCCGGGCAGCATCCATCTCTTCTGTTCCTCCGAATGAGGGGCACCGGAACGGGCGGTATCTCCTCCGCCGATCACCCCGCTGCGCGTCGCTTTCCCCCGCGCGCGGCTTCCAATCTACCCGGCGCTGTGCATGAGTTTGCGGTCGAGGCGCCGGACCAGTGCCTCGTCCCGCCAGCTCAGCCGCTTCCGCAGGTGAACGACGGTGCCCCGGTCGGACGAGGGGTCGATGTCCAGTTCGTCCACAAGGGCCCGCATGATCCTAAGCCCGCGGCCGGACTCGCTCAACATCCCGCGATCGACGGGGGCCGCGGTGCGGGGCCCGCGGCCGCGGTCCATGATTTCGAGCACACAGTCGGCCTCGTCCACGTGCATTGTGACCTGGTACTCACCGGACCCGCGGGCGTGCTGGACGGCGTTGGTGCACGCCTCGGAAGTGGCGACCAGAATGTCGCCGACGCAGTCCTCGGTGACGCCCAATCCGCGCAGCGCGTCCCCCGCCACCCGCCGGACGACCGGGATGCTGGGCGCTTCGCGTGGGAGCGAGAGCGAGAACCGCATATCCACCCGGACACCTCGTGTCATGCCCCGGGCTTCCTGGCCGTTCCCCCGGTCCCCGGAGCGTGCTCGACGACTCGACGCAGCTAACACTTCCCCGGCGGAATCTTCCGTAATCGCTATACTCACGGGTCGCTTCGCCAAATCCCGTCCGCCCGGCGCAATGGCGCACGGGCCCCGGAAAGCCCGCACGAACGGATGGAACGCGCCAAATCAGCGCGCCGGATAGGCCCCGAAGCCGATCGACATTCCAGGCCATTTCCGGTCAGAGAACGCGAACCTCGTAGTTCTCGATGACGGGGTTCGCGAGCAGGGTCTCGGCGATCTTGGCGACCCGCTCCAGGGCCGCCTCGTCGGCCTCCCCCTCCAGCTCCACCTCGAACCGCTTGCCCTGCCGGACCGCGACCACCCCGTCGAAACCCAGCTGCGGCAGTTTCCGGGCGATCGCCTGCCCCTGCGGGTCGAGGATCTCCGGCTTGAGCATGACGTCCACGACGACACGCGCCACGACCGCCCCCTCACTGGTCTGCGCTTTTCCTTACGATCCTGAAGCGTACGGCACCATTGCCCATCACGACCCATCCGCACCCCCCGGAGCCGCCGATGAACACCGAGGACCTGACCCCCTCGGAACGCCGCCTTTGGGACGCGTTCCCGAAGGGCGAATCCGTCGACCTGTCGTCGGGCGACCCCGCCTACGACGACATCGCGCAGGCCGACCGCTGGGGACGCGAGCGGACGGTCAGGGCCGAGGTCCTCGTCGCGCTGCTCGTCGGAGCGGTGGAGCCGCAGCCGGGCGAGGTCGCCGCGGTCCGCCTCTCCGGCGCCCGCGTCATCGGCTCCTTGAACCTGGGCCATGCGGAGGTCAGCGTCCCCCTGGCGCTCACGGGGTGCTCGTTCGACGAGGCCCCGCACCTGTACTGGGCGAGCATGAACAGCGTCCACCTGATGCGGTGCCGCCTACCGGGTCTCATAGCGTCCGGTACGCGGGTCGACGGGCACCTGTGGCTGGAGGGCAGCCGCATCACGGGCGGCCTGTGGCTGGACGGGGCGAACATCACCGGCATCCTGAACATGTCGGGGGTCCAGCTGTCCAACCCGGGCGGGGACGCGCTGCTCGCCGACCGCCTCACCGTCGAGGCGAACGTCTACTGCGACCAGGGGTTCGCGGCCAGCGGCGAGGTCCGGCTGCCCGGCGCCCGGGTGGGCGGCCAGCTGATCTTCCGGGGGGCGCGGCTGCACAACCCGGCCGGCGCCGCCCTGTACGCGAGCCGCCTGGACGTGGCCGCGAACGTGTTCTGCGACGGCGGTTTCAGCGCCGAGGGCGAGATCCGGCTCCGCGGCGCCCGCGTCGGCGGCTACCTGTCCTTCGTGGGCGCGCGCCTGTCCGCGCCGGGGAAGACCGCCCTGAACGCCGACGACCTCGCCGTCGAGACCGACATCTACTGCTCGGACGGCTTCACCGCCGTCGGCGCCGTCACCTTCTCCGGCGCACGGGTGACCGGCCAGCTCAGCCTCCGCGGCGCCCACCTGCGCAATGAGGAGGGAACGGCGCTCAGCGTGCAGCGCCTCCAGGCGGAGGAGCTGCTGCTCCGCACCGCCGAGCCGATCAGGGGCATCGCCGACCTGTCCTACGCGCGGATCAGCCTGCTCCGCGACGACGCCGCCTCCTGGCCGGAGCGCCTCCAGCTCGACGGGCTGCAGTACGAGACGCTCGAACCGCCGCTGACGGCCCGCGAGCGGCTGGACTGGCTGCACCGCGACACCGACGGGTACGCTCCGCAGCCCTACGAGCGCCTGGCGCTGGCCTACCGGTCCCTCGGCCTGGACTCCGACGGCCGCTACGTGCTGCTCGCGAAGGCCCGGGACCGCCGCGGCACCCAGGGGCTGCCCCGCAAGATCGTCGGCTGGCTGCAGGACGTCCTCGTCGGCTACGGCTACCGCCCGTTCCGCGCCGCGAGCTGGCTGATCGGGCTGCTCGTCTTCGGGACGGTCGTCTTCTCCCTGGAGAACCCGCCGGTGCTGAACGCCGACGACAGCCCGCACTTCAACGCGTTCTTCTACACCCTCGACCTGATCCTGCCCATCGGCGACCTCGGCCAGGAGAGGGTGTTCGCGCCCAAGGGCGTCCACCAGTGGATCGCGAACTTCATCGTCGTCGCCGGCCTGATCCTCGGGCTGACCGTCGCCGCCGGAGCCAGCCGGGCGCTCTCCCGCGAGTGAGGCCCCGTCCCCCTCGGGCGGGTGGCGCGAATCACGTCCGGGTGCGGGGCGTGCCTGGCCAGGGCTCGTTCGGATCAAAGGACGGCGCTCGGGGTAGGACCTGCATGGCGGGACTTGCATCGTAAGGTGTGATGTCTGCCACGATGGCATATGCGGCGTTCGTCCCTTACCGGGGCCCGGAGGCCGCGGACATCGGCCGAACGCGCGGCGATCCCGCGTGACGGCCCCGAACGAGGAGTGTCATCGATGACGATCGACTCCGTGCGCGGCGCGCCCGACACGACCGAGGCGGCCGAGCCAGAGCTCGTCCAGCTGCTCACCCCCGAGGGCGAGCGCGTCGAGCATCCCGACTACCCCCTTGACCTCAGCGCCGAGGAAGTGCGCGACCTCTACCGCGACCTGGTCATCGTGCGGCGGATCGACCTGGAGTCCGTGGCGCTCACCCGGCAGGGCGAGCTCGGCATCTGGGCCTCGCTGCTCGGGCAGGAGGCGGCGCAGATCGGCTCGGGCCGCGCGCTCACCGAGCACGACATGGTGTTCCCGACGTACCGGGAGCACGGCGTGGCGTGGTGCCGGAACGTCGAGCCGCTGAATCTGCTCGGCCTGTTCCGCGGCGTCAACCACGGCGGGTGGGACCCCGCCGAGCACGGCTTCCACCTGTACACCATCGTGATCGGCAGCCAGACGCTGCACGCCACCGGGTACGCGATGGGCGTCCAGCGTGACGGCGTCCTGGGCACGCCGTCGGCGGGCGCGACGATCGCCTACTTCGGCGACGGGGCGACATCGCAGGGCGACGTGAACGAGTCGTTCGTGTTCGCCTCGGTGTTCAACGCCCCCATCGTGTTCTTCTGCCAGAACAACCAGTGGGCCATCTCCGAGCCGCTGGAGCGGCAGACCAGGATCCCCCTCTACAAGCGGGCACAGGGCTTCGGGTTCCCGGGCCTGCGCGTGGACGGCAACGACGTGTTCGCCTGCCTGGCCGTGACCAGGAAGGCACTGGAGAACGCCCGCACTGGGCAGGGCCCCACGCTCATCGAAGCGTTCACGTACCGGATGGGCGCCCACACCACCACGGACGACCCCACGCGCTACCGGCTCAAGGCCGAAGAGGAGGCGTGGAAGCTCAAGGACCCCATCGAGCGCGTCAAGTCGTACCTGGTGCGCAACGACCTCGCCGACTCGGGGTTCTTCGACAAGGTGGAGGACGAGGCCAAGCAGCTGTCCAGGGAACTGCGCGAGGCGTGCCTGGCGCTGCCGGACCCGGACCCGATGACGATGTTCGACCACGTGTACGCGGAGCGGCATCCGCTGATGACCGAGGAGCAGGAGCAGTTCGCCGCCTACCTGGCGTCGTTCGAGGAGGAGTCGAAGTGACCACCCTGACCCTCGGCAAGGCGATGAACGAGGGCCTGCGCAAGGCCATGGAGAACGACCCGAAGGTCCTCGTGATGGGCGAGGACGTCGGGAAGCTCGGCGGGGTCTTCCGGATCACCGACGGGCTGATGAAGGACTTCGGCGAGGAACGCGTCATCGACACGCCGCTCGCCGAGTCGGGCATCATCGGCACGGCGATCGGGCTGGCGCTGCGCGGCTACCGGCCCGTCTGCGAGATCCAGTTCGACGGGTTCGTGTTCCCCGCCGCCGACCAGATCATCACCCAGCTCGCCAAGATGCGGATGCGGTCGCTCGGCGCGGTGTCGCTGCCGGTCGTCGTCCGGATCCCCTGCGGCGGCGGCATCGGCGCGGTCGAGCACCACTCCGAGTCCCCCGAGGCGTACTTCACGCACACCGCCGGGCTGCGGGTGGTCGCGTGCTCGAACCCGGTGGACGCCTACTCGATGATCCAGCAGTCGATCGCGTCCCCCGACCCGGTGATCTTCTTCGAGCCGAAGCGGCGGTACTGGGAGAAGGCCGAGGTGGACGTCGACTCGTCCGACTGGACGCCGCTCCACCAGGCCAGGGTCGTCCAGCCGGGCGACCACGTGACCGTGCTGGCGTACGGGCCGTCCGTGAAGACCTGCCTGGAGGCCGCCGCCGCGGCCGCCGAGGAGGGCCGCTCGCTGGAGGTCATCGACCTGCGCTCGCTGAACCCGCTCGACCTCGGCACCGTGGTCGACTCGGTCAACCGGACGGGACGCTGCGTCGTCGTCCACGAGGCCCCGGTCTTCAGCGGGTTCGGCGCCGAACTGGCGGCGCGGATCACCGAGAACTGCTTCTACCGGCTGGAGTCGCCGGTACTGCGGGTCGGCGGGTTCTCCACGCCGTACCCGCCCTCGCGCGTCGAGGACCACTACCTGCCCGACCTCGACCGCATCCTGGACGCGGTCGACCGGACCTTCGGATGGTGATCATGACTGTGGAAGTCGAGGGCTCCCCCGCGCTCATTGACGCGGCCGACCGGACCTTCGGATGGTGATCATGACTGTGGAAGTCGAGGGCTCCCCCGCGCTCATTGACGCGGCCGACCGAACCTTCGCGTGGTGACGCCGGTGAGCCAGCCGAAGATCTTCAAACTGCCGGACGTGGGCGAGGGCCTGACCGAGGCCGAGATCGTGAAGTGGCACGTCCAGCCCGGCGACACCGTCGAGATCAACCAGACCATCGTCGAGATCGAGACGGCGAAGGCGATCGTCGAGCTGCCGTGCCCGTTCGAGGGCGTGGTGACCGAGCTGCTCGCCACCGAGGGCGAGACCGTCGACGTCGGCAAGCCCATCATCTCGGTGGACGCCGACGGCGGCGGCAGCGTGGCGACGCCGGTGTCCGAACCCCCGGCGCAGGCCGCGGCGATCAAGCAGGACGCCGTGCCGCGCGTCGAGGAGCCGGGCATGGTGTCGCCGGAGGCGCCGCCGAAGCGCCAGCCCGTCCTCGTGGGGTACGGGGTCAAGGAGGGCGCGACGAAGCGCCGCCCGCGCAAGTCCGCCAACGGCGCCCCGCCGCACGCCCAGCAGGCCCAGGCACCCGCACCGGCGCCGGCGCCGGTCGCGCCGCCCGCGCCTCGCCCCCAGCCCGGGGGCACCGGGCTGCCGCTCGCCAAGCCGCCGGTCCGGAAGATGGCCAAGGACCTCGGCGTGGACCTCGCCACCATCACCGGGACGGGCCCGCAGGGCTCGATCACGCGCGAGGACGTCCTCGCCGCCCAGGCCGGAACCCAGGCCGGAACCCAGGTCGAGCCGCAGGCGCCGCGGGTGCCCGCGCAGGCGGGGCCGCGGGAGGAGCGGAGGCCGGTCAAGGGCGTCCGCAAGGCGACCGCGGCGGCGATGTCCGGTTCGGCGTTCACCGCCCCGCACGTCACCGAGTTCCTCCAGGTGGACGTGACGCGGACGATGGAGACCGTGAAGCGGCTCCGCGAGCTGCCCGAGTTCGCGGACGTGAAGGTGTCCCCGCTGCTGCTGGTGGCGCGGGCGCTGCTCACCGCCGTGGCGCGGCACCCGGAGGTCAACGCGACCTGGGCGGACGGGCCGTCCGGCGCGGAGATCGTCGTCAAGCGCTACGTGAACCTCGGGATCGCGGCGGCCACCGACCGCGGCCTGATCGTCCCGAAGGTGAAGGAGGCGCAGGACCTCGACCTGCCCGGCCTGGCCCGCGCGCTCGGCGAGCTGACCGAGAAGGCCCGCGCGGGCAAGGCGACGCCCGCCGACCTGTCCGACGGGACGATCACGATCACGAACGTGGGCGTGTTCGGCGTGGACACCGGGACCCCGATCCTCACCCCCGGTGAGGCCGCGATCCTGGCGTTCGGCCAGATCAGGGACATGCCGTGGGTGCACGAGGGCGAGCTGGCGATCCGGAAGGTCACCACGCTGTCGCTGTCGTTCGACCACCGCATCGTGGACGGCGAGCTGGGGTCGCGGGTGCTCCGCGACGTCGGCGACATGCTGGAGGACCCCATCCGCATGCTCGCCTGGTCGTAACCGGACTGGTCGTAACCGGATTCGTCGGGGCCGGTGCCGCGCTCGGCACCGGCCCCGCGCTTTGCCGTACTGCGAAGCTCGTTGACCAGGCGTTACGCCGCCTGTCTCGTAGTCTCGCCCCATGGCTGACTCCTCGATCCACCTCCGCATCGGGCCGGACGAACTGGTGATCCGCCGGCGCTACGAGACGCTGTCGATAGCCAACGACTTCGGGGCCGCGCTGCTGTTCCTGGTGGGGAGCGTGCTGTTCCTCTCCGAGTCGACCGTCCGCACCGGGACGTGGCTGTTCGTGGTCGGGTCGGTCATGTTCCTGCTGCGTCCGACGATCCGGTTGAGCCGCCGCTTCCACCTGCAGAAGCGGTACGGGGGCGGCATGGCCGGGTCACACGAGTCGTCGATGGACTTCTGAGGGCCTCTGCCCGACTGGCTCACTGCACGGGAACGTCGTCGAACGCGCCGAAGGGGCCGGCGTCGAAGGTGACGGAGGCGGCATCGCCGGGTGGGGCGGGGAGGTAGACGAAGCCGCGGACGGGCTGGTTCACCTCGGTGGTGAAGACGGCGCGTCCCGAGGCCAGGTAGGAGCCGGGGGCGCCCTGCGTCCCGGGGCCGATCCGGACGGCGCGGTAGACGTCCTTACCTCCCTTTGCCTTGATGGAGAACGCGGTGAACACGCCTCCCGGGTAGTCGGTGTGGGGGTAGGAGGCGTCCGGTGGAGTGGGTCCTGGGCCTTCGTTGACGATGTCGAACACGGCGACGATGTAGGCGCCGTCGCGGTAGAAGGGCTTGACGTCCATGCGCCGCGTGGCCTCGCCGAACTTCGCCGAGCGGCTGGCGACCTTCTCGCCGTCCTCCGGCCGGAAATCCGCGGGCGTACCGGCGGCTCCATCGCTCGCCGCGGCGGACGGACTGGACGTGGCGGACGGACTGGACGTGGCGGACGGACTGGACGTGGCGGACGGACTGGCCGAAGCACTGGACGAGCCGCTGGACGAGGGGCTGGACGAGGGGCTGGACGAGGCGTCCCCGGTCTCCTTCTCGACCACGTCGTGCAACGCGACCGGGTTGGTGGGTCCCGGGGCCGACCCCGGAGACGGCTCCGCGCCCGAGCTCGCCGTGATCGTCGGGGTCCCCGCCCCGGTCGGGGCTCCGGCCGCGCCATCGGTGTCGGTCTCCACCTCGACGCCGGCCTGCGGTCCTCCGGCCTCGGTCCCCTCGTCGGTGCCCGTCTCCACCCCGGCGCCGACCCCCGGCTGGCCGCCGACTCCCGGCTCGGCACCGGGCGGCGTCGAGATGCCCGTCGTCGGCGCGGTGCTGTTCGGCGGCGCGGTGGCGGTCGGCAGCGTGGTGGCCGCGCCGGTAACGGGGATACCGCTGAACTCCCCGGCCGTGCCCGGCGTGAGGACGGTGAGCTTCGTGACGTCCGGTGGGAGGGCCGGGTACTCGGCGGCCATCTCGCGGGTCGTGCCGGGCGCGAAGCCGTCCCCGCTCGTGGATCCGGTCGGCCGGTACAGCCGGCGTCCGACCGGGTCGAGCAGGTCGATGGCGAACATGACGGACTTCGTGGCCGTGTCCATAGATGTCACGCTGTAGCGCAGTACCGACTTGGCGCCCTGCCGCTCGATGCCCTTGATCTCGACGCGCGCGTGCAGCCCGTCCGCGCTGCCGAACCAGCCTTCCTTGGCGAACGTCCCCGCGGAGTTCGCGGGACGGGCGGAGCCGCCTGCCCCCGCCGTCGGCGGATCGACTTTCACCGGCCCGTCATTCGCGCAGCCGGTGAGGAGCAGCAGCCCGGAAAGGGAGGCGGCCAGAGTGGGAACGCGGCGCATCGGTCATCCGTCGAGGAGTGGCGGGCGGGAGACGGAGGCCACAGTAGTCACCGCCGTAGCGCCTCGCCATCTTCGACGGAGGTCACCTCCGGTGCGTCGGACCGGAGGCCGGGCGGGTCAGCAGGAGCCGTCGTTGACGGACGTGCTGATCGAGTGGCTCCAGGGCTCACCGATGCCACCGCCGATGTTCAGGTCGTTGTCCACCGTGACGGTGAGGCAGACGGGGTTCTCGCCGTCGCGGTTCGTCAGCTCGTACTCGCCGCTGCCGGCCGAGCGGATCTTCACGTTGCCGCCGCCGTGCTCGTGCACGGCGTCGTACAGGTCGGACGACGCGCGGACCGACGAACCGATCCCGGACTGCGTCCCCTGGTTCAGGTCGGACGCCGCGGAGGACGCGACGGAGCGCACCTGCGCCGTCGAGTAGGTGCTCGACGCGTCGGCGGCGTTGAGGATGGCGGCGAGGACGAGCATCATGGCCGCGCCGAGGAACAGGCCGATCCGGTTGAAGACGTGCGCGGCCTCGGACGGCTCGGTGGCCTCGGGGCGGCGGTACTGCCAGGCCGCGAGCTTCCAGTAGAGCTTCCGCTGATCCATGCACCCGAGCACGAAGAAGACGGCTGCCAGCACGAAGCACATGACGATCAGAGCGGTCACGGGGGCGCCTCCTCGAAGCCGGGGTCACCGGTTGGATGCGGGCGCACGGCAATCCGTTCAATTCCGGGCGATCGGGACCCGGACGTCAGGAAGGGCGAGCGCTGGTTATAACATCGAATGCATGGGGTTGTTCGAGATCCAGGCCGAACCGGAAGTCGTCGACTGGCTCATGTCGCTCACGCCCGTTCACCTGGCGCGTGTGGACGTCGTATGCGGCTTACTTGCCGCGGAAGGCACCGGCCTGGGCATGCCTCTGTCCAGACCCTTGGGTGACGGCGTGTGGGCTGCGGATCAACCTCCATCCCAAAGACGTGCGGATCACCTACTGGTTTCCGGGGGACAACCGGATCGTGCTGCTGACTGTCTTCCGGAAGACCCGGGGCGGCGAACACGCCCAGGTGCAACGGGCCAAACAAGCGCAGAAGCTGTGCGGGGCCGAACACGACACCGACCAGATCATCAGCGTCATCGAGACTCCGGAGGGATCATGAGCAGCCGACGGACCAGCCCACACGTTCCTCTCGGCGACCACCCTGGCCTGGCCGCCAAGCGTGACACCGACGAGTACCGGCGTGCCCACGAAGAAGCGCGCCTGGCGATCGCCCTCGGCCGTGCCGTCTACGCTCGGCGAACCGAGTTGGGCATGTCCCAGACCGAACTCGCCCGCCGCGCGGAGATGCGTCAACCCGCCGTGTCCCGCATCGAGTCGGGCGGCGGAGGTGTGCCGACCCTGGCCGTGCTGAACCGGCTCGGACACGCCCTCGGCTTGCGGTTCCGTGTCGTCGTCGGCGAGAGCGATGCCCGCGCGGCGGAAACCGAACTGCGCGCCACCGCCTAGGTCGCCAGCCCCCGCCGTTCGATCACCAGGTGCGGATACCCGGCCGCACACCCGCCCCGGGCGTCAGGAAGGGCGAGGGGGCGTCGCCTCAGGGACGGGGCGGGTTGTCGCCGTCGTAGGTGCGTTCGTCCCGTCCCGATGGGAAGCGGGGCTGACGCTGCTGCATCCGGGACATCATCAGGAGCTGGAGCGCGAACGTCACCCCGCCGACGATGATCAGGATGACGCCGATGACGTGAATGTCCACCGGGTCCGTCATCGCATCCGGTTGGATCGCGAACTTGAGGATCAGTCCGAGCGTGATCAGGAAAACACTGACGCCGACACCCATGCGATGACCTCCGCCGGACGATCCGTGGCCGTGTTCTTTAACTATCCGTTTCGATCACCGGTCACACGTCGGCGGGCGCGCGGGATCGTCCTCAGCCGCTTTGCCGTACCGGGACCTTGCCGACTTTTCCGAAGGGCCCGGCGTCGAAAGCGACGGAAGTGACCTTGCCGGGCGGGGCGGGAAGGTAGGTGAAGCCGCGAACGGCCTCGTTCGCCTCGGCCCCGCCGACGACGCGTCCTGGGCCGACGTAGGCGCCCGTGGCCCTGGGCGTCACGGTGCCGATCCGGACGCTGCGGTAGACGTCCTTGCTCTCCGGCACCCGGACGGAGAAGGAGGTGAACACGCCTCCCGGATAATCCCGGTGCGCGTAGGACGCGTCCGGCGGTGTGGGCCCCGGACCTTCGTTGACGATGTCGAACACGGCGACGATGTAGGCGCCGTCCCGGTAGAAGGGCTTGACGTCGATGCGGCGCTTGGCGTCTCCGAACTTCGCCGAGCGACTGGCGACTTTCTTCCCGTCCCACCGCCGGAAGTCGGCGGGCGCGGTTTTCGTGCTAGCCGTCTCCGGCCGCTTCACTTCGTACGTGATCTCGACCCGGCGGTTGCGCTCGCGGGCCTCGGCATCGTCCTCCACGGAGATGGGCTCCGCCGCTCCCCTGCCACTCGCCGTGTAGGAGAACCCGTCCCCGAGCCGGGACTTCATCTCCCGCATCACGGCCTCAGCGCGCTCTTTCGACAACTCCACGTTGGCGGCGTCATCCCCGCCACTGTCGGTGTGCCCCTCGAAATTCAGCGAGCCAACGGCCTTCGCCTTGAGCTCCCGCGCGATCTCGTCCAGCAAGGCCCCAGCACGCCTGGACAAATCAGGAGAGCTCTTCTCGAACAGCGCATCCGCGCGGAGACCGACCGTCACCCGCTGGCCACTCGTCACGGTGTCCCTGACCTCACCCTCGGTGATGCCGTACAACTCCACGGGATTGCCGCGCAGCCGCGCCAGTGACGCGGCGGACGCATCGTCGGGACCGGTCACGGGGATGCCGGTGAACTCGCCGGCCGTACTCTGTGTGATCGCGGTGACCCTCGCGACGCTCCGCGGAATGGCCGGGTACTCGGCCGTCATCTCGCGAGTTTCACCGGGCTCGAAGCCTTCCCCACCCGTGTCCCCGGTTGACTTGTAGAGCAGGCGCCCGACCGGATCGATCAGGTCGACCGCGAACGTCAAGAACTTTTTGGACGAGTCCAGGGACGTCACGCTGTACCGCAGCACCGATTTGTCACCCCGGCGCTCAACACCCTTGATCTGAACACGAGCGCGCATCAACTCGCCCGCCCCACCGAACAGCCCCTCCTTGACGAACCCCCCATCGGCGGCAGGCCGCCCCCTCTCCGTCGGCAGCCCATCCTCGACCGGCCCACCACCCGTACACCCAACAAGCAGCACAAGCCCGAAGAGGAACGCAGCAAAGGACAGGACGAGCCGCATCGGCCTCCGCCGCGATGCCTTGCGCCATACCGCCTTACTTAGACCCACCTCTCGCCATTGCCCTTCCGATCAGTGCTCACACACAGAAGCAGATCAAAGGCTCTTGAGCACGTTGGCGAATTGGCGAAACTCCCTGTGGCCGATGAGGAGCGTGGGGCCGTCAGCGTCTTTACTGTCTCGAACTGCAACCATCTCCCCGTTGGATGCCAACTCGATGCAGGCATCCCCCGATTCATTGCTGCGTGAAGCTTTCTTCCAGACCGCCGTACTTACGTCCATCTTTCTTCGATCACCTTTCTGATCAGCGCTCTCGTATCCGATGCGTTCAGCGCTTCCGCTTGAAGCGTGGCCATGGCTTCGTTCACTAGAGCGACTTCGACCGGGGAGGTAGAGGTCTCACCGCCATAAGCTTTCGCCGTGTACACTACCTGCCGCTGATCCGGCAAGGTGGCGATGACGAAGGTCGCCCAGACGTTGCGGATATATTTGATCGGCGCAATTTGTATGTTTATTTTGTCTCGATAAGACAAGTCAATCAGGTGTTCGAGTTGCCTCCTCATCACCTCTTTCCCGCCGACCTCACGGTAAAGAACGGTCTCGTCCATAACGACTGTCACCGCTGGCGCAGGGTCCCGATCAAGGATCTCTTGGCGACGCATCCTGCTCTTGACGGCATCTTCAGAGTTTAAGAGGACTCGCGCATAGTCCTCTATCTGAAACAGGCCGTGGATGACTCTCTCTTCGTAGGCGCGGAGCATACTGGCCGACTGCTCGGCCTTCGGGAAGTTGGCGAAGAACTCGGGGTACTTGTCTGACTTGATTGATTCTAGTAGCTCGTCCCACGCTTCGACGAGGGTCGTGCCGGACTTGAGTGCTCGGTCGAGCCGGAGTGCGAACTCCCGACGACAGCGGGTACGGCCGGATTCGACCTGCGCGATGTAACTCCGCGTCACATTTACCAGGTCAGCAAGGGCCTGCTGATTTAGACCTGCCGCTTTCCGGAGGCGCCTGACCTCCGCACCAAAGCTCAGGAACTCGGGCTTGACCCGGTTGTACATCGTCACGGCAGCCTCCGGGGGATATGGGGGGTTATCGCGGCCGACAGCGTGTGTTGCTGTTTTGTTAGCAGTGCTGCACTACACAAGCGCCGTAGAGCAACTCATGGCCTCATGGTATCCGTCCGATTACACAGGGTGATAGTTCGGGTACGTCCGGCTTGGTGGGCTGGCCCGTTTCGATCAGCCCTTCGTCCAGGTTGGAGGGTTTGCCGATGCCTGCGGTCATGCTCGCGCCAGAGGCGCCACCGCTCGTTCTCGATCCGTCCGACGCGGCGCCCGGGAAAGCGCGCCGCTACCTCACCGACCGGTTCCGCGAGCTGGGGCACGCCGACGACTACGTCGGGCGGCTCGTGGTCACCGAGTTGGTCACTAACAGCTACAAGCACGTCGGGAGCGGGCACATCATCGTCCGGATCTTCCCGGACGCACGCGAACCGCTCACCGTCATCGAGGTCTGGGACGAGAGCCGCGCCCTCCCCGTCGTCCAGGGCGAGGACGACGACGCGGAGAGCGGCCGCGGCCTGCTGCTGATGGCGCAACTCGTCCACGACTGGGGCGTCCGCCTGCTCAACGAGGAAGGAAAGATCACATGGGCTCGCTGCGCCCGCTGAACGTCCGCCTACTGCGGTGGCGGACCCGGCCGGGGCGCGCCACGGCGATCCGGAACCTCGACCTGCTAGCCGTCGCCGTCCAGGCCAAGAGCTACCGCTACGTGAAGCTCTACCAGGCCGACGAACTCCCGGCCCGTCCACCACTGCTCTGGGTGTTCGCACTCAGCCCCGACGACCACGTCCGCGTCGCGGTGAGCGTCCACGCCGTCCCCGGAGGCGGCTGGGCCTACTACGACGCCGGACGAGGGCGGCGCGGCTACCTCTCCCCCTGCGGCGACACCAAGCGAGCCGCCGACCACGTCGACGCCCTCCTCAAACACCGCATGTTCCCGTCCACCTGGTAGCCCGCCGCCGGAGAGCCATCACGATGATCCACCCATCTGAGCCCCGGCACGTCCGACCGCCCGCCGGGCACCCGACGACAACCTCACCACCAACCCCACTGGAACTGGACCTCGACATTGATCAGGCCCTGGACCAACTTCGCCACTGCTTCCCCGGCCTATGTATCTGGCACGGCGAATGGACCGGTTCCTTCTGGGCGCTCCTGCCGAACCGCCTGGTCGAGGCCAAGACCTCCGTCGACCTCGCCCGGCAACTCCGCACCGCCATCGGCGTCCCGCTCGCGCGCCGCCCTGGGACATCCACCCGCAGATTGGACGGCACCTGGACCGCCCCACCCGCCCCCGCGCGGCACACCAGGCGTCCCGCCAAGACCGGTCACCGGCCCCGGTGGCGACTCACCCGCCTTCTGACCGCCTACCGCCGCTTGGCCGCGTCCGCACGACCGACCAGACCCGCCTGGTGAAACAGAACCCACCGAGTCCACCGGACACGGCCGAAGCACCGCCCGGAGCCCCGGCACTCCGGCGGGCTCCTGCGAATCGGATGTGTACGGCGACCGCACTCAGTGCGTGTTTGAGAAGTTGATCTGGGTCGGCGTGGTTACGTGATCTTGTGTGCCGGTTCGTGCAGGGTGGCGCGAT
>NZ_BMRO01000014.1:144397-162215 GCF_014648675.1 Actinomadura livida | reverse complement strand
GTGGCCAGCCCGCCGTCCGCCAAGGCCCACGCCCCCTCGCATACCAATAACAAGATCCTTCTCAAACACGCACTAAGGAAAAGCCGCCCCAGCCGAGCACACGAATCTTCACGATCGCTGCTCTCGCTCGAGCCCGCCACCACCCGTGACGCCGACCGACCGCCAACCGGTGGGGATCGGTGATCGGCCAATGGCCTCTCGCAATGGCGACCCTCGGCTGAGACACTTCCACACCATGGCGAACAGCGGACTCTGGGTCGGCATCCTCACCGCGCTGACCGCCTTAGGAGCCAGCTACATCACCTCGCGGGCGACGCTGGGCGCAGCGCTGGCCCAAGCCAGAACGACCACGCGCGCTCAAGCCCTTCGCGAGCAGCACGAGCGGCGCCGGTCCACTTATCGGGAGCTGATGAGGTGCGTGCACGAGTTCAGCGCGGTCACCTGGCAGATCGAGGACGTCGACGCGCAGCAAGACCGTGAAAGCAAGGAGCGGCTCCTCCGGCAAATGTGCAGTCGCATCGGCCCGGCCGTTGCGGAGATGAACAGGGCGATGCATGAGGTCCGACTCGACGGCCCTGCCGACGTCTCCGCCGCCGCGGACCACGTACGGGACATGGCACGGCGCGTCGAGTCACACCTCAAAGCGCTAGTAAACGAGGACGGCCCCGACCACCGAGAAACATACGACCGCGCCTACCGGGAGTTCCGGGAGGCATACGTAACCTTCATCGGCCTGGCGCAGAAGACCCTAGAGGTCAAGGACGAGACCACCTAGTGCCCTTGGATCACCGACCTCATCCGGCCGTACCGACCTTCTACTGAGTGCTGATCACGGAGGGCGGCATTGGCTGGTGTTGCACCATTGCCGTGGCCGCCGTCAGCGACCATGATCGTCCTGACCGGAGATCGGGCCAGGTGGGTGGGTCTGGGTGGTGTACCAGCTCAAGTTCTTCTGCAGGGCCGGCGAGGAGACCGGCGCCTCAGCCATGAGCAACCTCCTGGACAGGCTGCTGGAGCACGGCCCTTGCGAGGCTCGAAAGCCAGCCAGCACCGTGGGCGGGGCCGCCTGAGTTCGGCGTAAGGGCAGGTGTCTACGGATCCGCCTCACCCAAGGTCACCGAGGGCGTGCAGGTGGCGTAGCCCCGCCGCACCGGCCCCGCGTCAACGGATGGCTGAACCAGTGCCGCAACCGGGAGGGGGCGTGGGGGCGGAGCCCCCACATCGGGGGTCCGAGGGTCGCCCCCTGGGTCAACATGACGAAGGAGTGGCCACCTGCGCTGTCCGCAGGTATGCCGGTTCCGCAGGCAGATCTGGAACCCGGCCTGCAAGACCGCCGGGCTGGACCACGTAACCCCGCACCACCTACGACACGCCCATGCTTCATGGCTCCTCGCCGGCGGCGCAGACCTCCAGGTCGTCAAGGAACGCCTGGGCCATGCCTCGATCGCCACGACCGAGCAGTACCTCCACACCCTCCCCAACGCCGATGAGACCGCGCTCGCCGCCCTCGACAAGATCCGCGGACTCCAGGTCACCGAAGCCCCGGAAGCCTCCGAGCTGGACACTCTCAAAGCCGAGAACGAACGTCTCCGAACCGCGATCGCCGACGTGGCTCTGGCTCTCCGCCCCGACTCCCGCCCCCACCTGAGCACCGCCTGACGGCAGATCCTCCGCATCGGGAGTCGTATCCACCCCACAAAAAATGCGGCCCCTGACCGGGGCCGCCCTGTCGGCCGTAACCGACTTCGTCTGCCAGCCAGCATAGTTACTACTTCCGGCACGCGCCACCTCCATCGAGGTCTAACGTTCTGTCACGTGCCGGATACGATCGCGTACGTCGACGGGTTCAACCTGTACCACGGGTTGAAGTCCAAGTACGGCCGTGCCTACCTGTGGCTCGACATCGTCGAGTTGGTGCAACGGATGCGGCGTGATGACACGGTGCGAGCCGTGAAGTACTTCACCGCCATCGTCAAAGGCGAGCCGGACGCCGCACGTCGCCAGGAGACGTATCTGGCCGCGCTGACGGCGCACCGACCACAGGTGCAGGTGATCCGAGGCCACTTCAAGGTGAAGAACATGCGGATCAGCTGCCGGGCGTGCGGCGCGCAGTGGCAGTGCCGGTGCGAGCCACCTCAGCAGCGTTACCGCACCTACGAGGAGAAGCTGACCGATGTCGCGCTGGCCACCGAGATGGTCCGGGACGCCGCATTGGGGAACGGTGACCTGTCGTTGCTGATCTCAACGGACACCGACTTCCTACCCGCGATCAAGGCTTCATCGGAGTTGGCGCCCACTCGCCCGATACTGGTCGCCTGTCCTCCTGGACGAGGCCGGCCCAACCGGTTCGACGGCATGGTGATCTCCTTCCCGATCAGGGAGGAGCACCTGATGGCGTCGCTGCTACCCGACTCCGTCCCGGACAACGGCCTGGCTCGCCAACGTCCCGACAAGTGGGCGTCACCGCCCTCACCGGGGACAGGGCCGCAGGAGTTCGGCATCAGGGCAGGCGCCTACGGATCTCCTCGCCCAGGTCATCGAGGTGCTGCACGGTGCGCGCCGCCGCCTCGATGTAGCACCACAGCTCAGGCGGCGGTTCACCGGAATGACCGGCGGCGACCGCCTGATTGAGGTTCACGCCGATACGCCTGGCCTGCCCGGCCGCGTGCATCACCGTCTTCAGTGCCTCCCTCAACAGGCCGTGTTGCGGCTGAGCGCTGCCGCGCGCGGCGACAAGCACCGCCTGTGCCGCATACGCGCCGAGCGCGAGTCGCTCTTCCGCTGCCGCCGAGGCCACGAGCGAGTGTTCTTCGTCCGAAAGCGAGAACCTCACCGATCGGTTTCGCCGCGGAGTCCGATGCGCTCGCCGGTTCACGCTCGGTGCGTTCGTCCGCCGCGCTTCACCATGTCCGGCTACTGCTGCCACCTCCCGGATCGCGCTCGATCATCGTTACCGCCTGGACCGCGCCCGGTCCAGCTTCCTTATGTGCACGATTTCCATTTCTTGCTCCGCGCCGACAGAGCACCGTCCCTGCGCCCAGCCGATGCGACTGCCCCGGCTACGAAGTTCCAGTAGGAGCCTCTGAGCCTCGGCTTGAAGCCCTTTCGTGGCCCCAGGCTTCGCGACGCATCTCGGCGAGGCCCACAAGCGACACATTTTCGGACGCGGGATGTTGGCTGGTGCGTCCCGGTGGTGTGGGATCCCAGTGCCACCGGAGTGCCAAAAGATCTTGAGGCCGGGTCCGCTGAACGCGGAACCGGCCTCTGAGCTGGGGTTACTGGGTGGGCCTAGGAGGACTTGAACCTCCGGCCTCATCCTTATCAGGGATGCGCTCTAACCGACTGAGCTATAGGCCCGGGTTGTGCCGCTGGTTCTGGCGGCGCAACGAGAGGTTACCCCATCTGGCGGGGCAACCGGAAATCGATTACTCGGCCTCCTTGAGGGTCACCTCGACGCCGCCGACGAGGTCGGCGGCGAGGTTGTAGATGACGGAGCCGACGGTGGAGAGGGCGGTGATGAGGAGGACGTTGAGGGCGCCGACGAGGACGGTGTAGCCGAAGATGCGGAAGAAGGAGAACCAGCTTCCCGCGTCGACGGCTCCGGTGGTCTCGCCCTGCTCTCTGGTGAGGCTGTTGATCGTGTCGCTGATGGCGTCGAACACGCCGAGGGCGGACAGGATCGTGTAGAGGACGATGACGGCGACGAGGAGGATGACGAAGCAGACGACGGACATGACGAAGCTGAACTTCATCACCGACCACGGTTCGAGCCGGGCGAGCTGCAGCTGCGCCTTGCGGGCTGGTTTGCCGTCGGCGGGCTTGGCCGGGGTGGTCGCCGACGACCCGAAGGGGCGGTCCTTGAGGACCGTGCGGGCGAAGCTCGGGCGGCTCGGTTTGGCCGGGGCGGTGGTGCCCGCGGCGTTGGACGAGTTGCCCGAGGTCGGCGGCGGGCCGCCCGCGTTGAACGGTTTGGCGGACTGCCGCGTACGTTCTGTGGAGACCGACGCGGACGGCTCGGCGGGCTTGGCCCAGCCCGCCGAGCCGGAGGACGACGAGGGCGAGGAAGCGGCGGCGGGCGCGGAAGCGGCCGCCTTCGGGGCGGCGGGCTTCTCGGACGGCGTGCTCGCCGGCTTGGCGTCCTCGTCCTTGGACGGCGGCTCGGTGGTGTCCTTGACCGGCGCGATCTCCGGGGCGGGCGACTCCGGCTCGTCCTTGAGGGACGCGAGGTCGCTCCGGGTCTCCTCCGTGCCGGGCTTGGGCGCCGGGGTCCCGGCGTCCTTCTCGGCCTTGTCGATCTCGACGGTCGTCTCGTCCCGGCCGGACTTGGCGGACGCGGCGGCCACCGTCTTGCTCGGCTTTCCGGCGGGCTTCTTGCCGGGTGCGGCTTCGGGCTTCTTGCCGGAGGCCCCGGCGCCGGGGCGGCCCGCGCCGGGCTCACCGGCGCCGGGCCCGCCCTTGCTCTTGCCGGGCTCGGTGCTCACGTGTCCTCCTGGCCTATCGGCTCGTTACCAGGGGAGGGGCCGGGTGCCTCACTCACCACCGTCGCTCCCCTCGGCGTCGTCTGAGTCCTCCACCATGGACTCTACGTTCCTCGCGATGGCCACCACGCTGTCCCCGTCCGCGAGGTTCATCAGGCGGACGCCCATGGTCTGCCTGCCGGACTGCTTGATCTCCGCGGCGGTGGTGCGGATGACGCCCCCGTTGGACGTCATCGCGAACACCTCGTCGTCCGGTCCCACCATGAGGGCCCCTACCAACGTTCCCCGCGATTCCACGATCTTAGCGGTGAGGACACCCTTACCCCCACGACCCTGGAGGGGGTACTGGTCGATCGGAGTCCGCTTGGCGTAGCCGCCCTGGGTGGCGACCAGGACGTCCTGGGAGCTGTCCTGCACAACCAGCATGTTAAGGACTTCCTGGCTTTCCTCGAAACGCATGCCGATGACGCCGGACGTGGCGCGTCCCATCGGCCGCAGCGACTCGTCGTCGGCGCGGAAGCGGATCGCCTGGGCGCCAGTGGAGACCATCAGCAGGTCGTCGTCGGACGAGACGAGCCGCGCCGCGATGACCTCGTCGTCGTCGACGAGATTGATGGCGATGATGCCGCCGGTGCGGGGCGAGTCGAAGTCGCGCAGGACGGTCTTCTTGACGCGGCCCTTCTTCGTGCCGAGGACGAGGTAGGGCGCCACCTCGTAGTCGCGCAGGTCCATGACCTGGGCGATGTGCTCGTCCGGCTGGAAGGCCAGCAGGTTCGCGACGTGCTGGCCGCGCGAGTCCCGGCCGGCGTCGGGGAGTTCGTACGCCTTGGCGCGGTAGACGCGGCCCTTGTTGGTGAAGAACAGGATCCAGTGGTGCGTCGTGGTGACGAAGAACTGGTCGACGATGTCGTCCTGCTTCAGCTGGGCGCCGCGCACGCCCTTGCCGCCGCGGCGCTGCGCCCGGTACAGGTCGGTCTTGGTGCGCTTGGCGTAGCCGCCGCGGGTGATGGTGACGACGACGTCCTCTTCGGCGATGAGGTCCTCGTACGACACGTCCCCGTCGAACGGGATGATCTCGGTGCGGCGCTCGTCGCCGAACTTCTCGACGATGGGGTTGAGCTCGTCGCCGACGATCTGGCGCTGCCGCGCGGGCGAGGCCAGGATGTCGTTGTAGTCGGCGATCTCCGCCATGAGCTTGTCGTACTCGTCGGTGATCTGCTGGCGCTCCAGGGCGGCGAGCTTGCGCAGCTGCATGTCGAGGATGGCCTGCGCCTGGATCTCGTCGATCTCCAGGAGGCTCATCAGGCCCTGCTGCGCCTCGGACGCGGACGGCGAGCGGCGGATGAGCGCGATGACCTCGTCGATGCGGTCGAGCGCCTTGAGGAGGGCGCGCAGGATGTGGGCGCGCTCCTCGGCCTTGCGGAGCAGGAACCGGGTGCGGCGGACGATGACGTCCACCTGGTGCGTGACCCAGTGCCGGACGAACTGGTCGATGCGCAGGGTGCGCGGCACGCCGTCGACGAGCGCGAGCATGTTCGCGCCGAACGTCTCCTGCAGCTGGGTCTGCTTGTACAGGTTGTTGAGGACGATCTTGGCGACGGCGTCCCGCTTGAGGACGATGACGAGGCGCTGCCCCGTCCGGCCGGACGTCTCGTCGCGGACGTCGGCGATGCCGTCGAGCTTGCCGTCCTTCACCAGGTCGGCGATCTTCAGGGCGACGTTGTCCGGGTTGACCTGGTAGGGCAGCTCGGTCACGACGAGGCAGGTGCGGCCCTGGATCTCCTCGACGTCCACGACGGCCCGCATCGTGATGGACCCGCGGCCGGTGCGGTACGCCTCCTCGATGCCCTTGCGGCCGACGATGAGCCCGGCTGTCGGGAAGTCGGGGCCCTTGACCCGCTCGATCAGCGCCTCGAGGAGTTCCTCGTCGGAGGCGCCGAAGTTGTCCAGGTACCACCGGACGCCGTCGGCGACCTCGCGCAGGTTGTGCGGCGGGATGTTGGTCGCCATCCCGACCGCGATGCCGGCGGACCCGTTGACCAGCAGGTTCGGGTACCGCGACGGCAGGACGTCCGGCTCCTGGGAGCGGCCGTCGTAGTTGGGGGAGAAGTCGACGGTCTCCTTGTCGATGTCGCGCAGGAGCTCCATCGCGAGCGGCGCCATGCGGCACTCGGTGTACCGCATCGCCGCGGCGGGGTCGTTGCCGCGCGAACCGAAGTTGCCGTTGCCGTCGACCAGCGGGTACCGCATCGACCAGGGCTGCGCCAGCCGGACGAGGGCGTCGTAGATGGCGGAGTCGCCGTGCGGGTGGTAGTTCCCCATGACGTCGCCGACGACGCGGGCGCACTTGAAGTAGCCGCGGTCGGGCCGGTACCCGCCGTCGTACATCGCGTAGAGGACGCGGCGGTGGACGGGTTTGAGGCCGTCGCGGACCTCGGGCAGGGCGCGCGCGACGATGACCGACATCGCGTAGTCGAGGTAGCTCTTCTGCATCTCGACCTGGATGTCGACCGGCTCTATCCGTTCGCCGGGGTAGCCGCCCTCAGTGGTCACGTCCGTCACTCTCAAGACCTCTTCTGCTCGGTGGGATGCGCGTGCGGTCGCCTCTGGGAGTCAGGCCGCTGGGAGCCCGGCCGAGGCCCGCACGTCAGATGTCGAGGAAGCGCACGTCCTTGGCGTTGCGCTGGATGAACTCCCGGCGGGGCTCGACCTCCTCGCCCATGAGCACGCTGAACAGCTCGTCGGCCTGCGCGGCGTCGTCGAGCTGGACCTGCAGCAGGACCCGGTTGTCGGGGTCCATGGTGGTGTCCCACAGCTCGTTGGCGTTCATCTCGCCGAGGCCCTTGAAGCGCTGCACCTGGTCGCGGGGGCGGGGGTCGCGCTTGCCGGCGGCGATCCCGGCCTCGATGATCGCGTCCCGTTCGGAGTCGGAGTAGGCGTAGTCGGCCTCCGACCCCCGCGCATCCCACTTGATCTTGTAGAGCGGGGGCTGGGACAGGTAGACGTGCCCGGCCTCGATCAGCGGCTTCATGAACCGGAACAGCAGCGTCAGGAGCAGCGTGTTGATGTGGTGGCCGTCGACGTCCGCGTCCGACATCAAAATGATCTTGTGGTAACGGAGCTTCTCGATGTCGAACTCGTCGTGCACGCCGGTGCCGAGCGCCGTGATGATGGCCTGGACCTCGGCGTTCTTCAGGATCTTGTCGATCCTGGCCTTCTCCACGTTGAGGATCTTGCCGCGGATCGGGAGGATCGCCTGGAAGTGCGGGTCGCGGCCGCCCTTGGCCGAGCCGCCCGCCGAGTCGCCCTCGACGATGTACAGCTCGGACTTGCGCGGGTCGGTGGACTGGCAGTCCGACAGCTTGCCGGGCAGCGCCGTCGACTCCAGCAGGCTCTTGCGGCGGGTCAGGTCGCGCGCCTGCCGCGCCGCCACCCGCGCCCGCGCCGCCTGCGACGCCTTGTTGATGATCTCCTTGGCCTCGCCGGGGTTCTCCTCGAACCAGTCGCGCAGGTAGACGTTGCAGGCCCGCTGCACGAACGACTTGGCCTCGGTGTTGCCGAGCTTGGTCTTGGTCTGCCCCTCGAACTGCGGGTCGGCCAGCTTGATGGAGATGATCGCGGTGAGGCCCTCGCGGACGTCCTCGCCGGTGAGGTTGTCGTCCTTGTCGCGCAGGAGGCCCTTGTCGCGGGCGTACCGGTTGACGATCGTCGTCAGCGCCGCCCGGAACCCCTCCTCGTGCGTGCCGCCCTCCGCGGTGTTGATGGTGTTCGCGAAGGTGTGCACGGACTCCGAGTAGGAGGAATTCCACTGCATCGCGATCTCGAGCGACATGCCGGTCGTGTCGTCGCCGAAGTAGACCACCGACTCGTGGACGGGTTCCTTGCGCGCGTTTATGTAGCGGACGAAGTCCTCGATGCCGCCCTCGTAGTGGTACCGGACGAGGTGCGGCTCACCGTTGATGTAGTCGGGACGCTCGTCCCGCAGCGTGATGGCCAGGCCGCGGTTGAGGAACGCCATCTCCTGCATGCGGCGGGAGAGGGTCTCGAAGTTCCATTCGAGGGTCTCGAAGATGTCGGGGTCCGGCCAGAAGGTGATGAGGGTGCCGGTCTCCTCCGTCGCCTCGCCCTGGCGGAGCTCGGTCTCCGGGCCCCGCCACGTGTAGGACTGGTTCCACACGTGGCCGTTGCGGCGGACCTCGGCCTCCATCCGGGTGGACAGCGCGTTGACCACGGACGAGCCGACCCCGTGCAGACCGCCCGAGACCGCATAGGACTTGCCGTCGAACTTGCCGCCCGCGTGCAGCGTGGTGAACACCAGCTCGATGGCCGGCCGCTTCTCCACCGGGTGCTCGCCCACGGGGATGCCGCGGCCGTTGTCGCGCACGCTGACGCCGCCGTCGGCCATCAGCGTCACCACGATGTCGTCCGCGTAGCCGGCGAGGGCCTCGTCGACCGCGTTGTCGACGATCTCGTATACGAGGTGGTGCAGGCCGCGCTCACCGGTCGAGCCGATGTACATGCCCGGGCGCTTGCGAACCGCCTCAAGCCCTTCAAGGACAGTGATCGAACTAGCGTCGTACGCCAAAGGAGATCCTCCTGCCGGGGATGTCTGCCGCTCCGCGCCCGAGGGAGGCGCGGGTGTGCCCCGTAACACACATGAGGGCACCCGGTTGTGCTCTGTTCGTCTTGGTCAGAGCCCCGGGCGCCCGGTGGCGGCGCAGCATCCTGAACCGATTTCATTCTACCGGGTGACGGGGCTGAAAGTGGCACTCAAGGGCGCTGTATGCGCGTGTGGCGGCCGAGCGGCCCTGGAGCCACACCCCCCTATATGTCCCGGGGGATTCTCTGTCCTGCGTGCCGCTGGCTGCTGAACTCGCTTCCCGGCCGCCCGAACAGATGTTCCCACCCGGGCCGGCCCCCGGCGGATCCGGACGGCGGGCGCGATTCGGGGCCGCTCCACGGGCTCAGCGGACGCGCCAGGCGCCCGGCCGGCGCGGACCGGAGGAGGGGCCGACCACCTTCACCCGGCGGACGGTGCCGTGCCCGAGTTCCTCGTTCAGCCTCCTGACGAGGGTGGACGACAGCAGGCGCAGCTGCGTCGCCCACGTCGTCGAGTCGGCGGTGACGGTGAGCTCGCCGTCCTCGAAGTGCTCCGGCCGGGTGTGCTCGGCGAGTTCCGCGCCGACGATGCCGGGCCAGTTGCCGAACACGCCGCCGACGGCCGCCCGCTGCTCCCAGCCGCGGGAGGCCATCAGATCGCGGATGGCCGCACCGAACAGCTTGGGGTCGCCGCCGCGCCCCGGGTCCCTCATGCGGACGACCCGCCCGGTGCCCTTGCGTTTCCCGTTCTGCCCGGGCAGCGTGCCCCGCTTCAGGGCATCCGCCTTCGCCTGCGCGAGCGCCTCCCGGGCAAGCTCAATCCCCGACTTGACCGGCACGCCCTCCCCCGAGGCCCCCTCACCAGCGGCCGGAGGGCCGACCCGGCCGTCACCTGCTGAACCGCCCACGGACGCGCCGCCGACCGGCGGGCCGCCGACATCAGGCCCGAGGGACTTGTGCACATCTTGTGGATCGTCGTTCACGCGCTTGCCCCTTCCGTTCGGTGGACCACCCTTGGTGAAGCCTTCCTCCGCCTTCGCCGAACGCCGGATCGTCCCCTTCTCCTACGCCGCTCCCCACGCAGGCAGTTCCAGCGCCGCCCCTGGCAAGGACACCCGCAATGCTCCGCTTCGGGACGCCGATCAGTTCCGGACGACCTTGCCGTCGGAGACGGTATAGGAACCCCCTGTCAATTCGGCCGGTACGTCGGCGGGCACGGCCGCCGTGATGAGCACCTGCTCGGCCGGGGCCACCATCCCGGCCAGCCGGCTGCGGCGCCCGGTGTCCAGTTCGGCGAAGACGTCGTCGAGGATCAGGACCGGGTCGTCGCCGTCCGCTCGCAGCAGGTCGAACGCGCCGAGCCGCAGCCCGAGCGCGAACGACCATGATTCGCCGTGGCTGGCGTAGCCGCGCGCCGGCAGCTCCCCCAGCCGCAGGACGAGCTCGTCCCGGTGCGGGCCGATGAGGCTCACTCCGCGTTCCAGCTCCTGCTTGCGCGACTCTCCCACCGCGGCCAGCAGTTGCTCGGCGAGTTGTCCACGGTCTGTGGACAACTCGCCGTCCCCCAGTGAGCTCTTGTAGTACAGGTCGGCCGCGTGACCGCCCGGGGCAAGCTCCGCATACGCGCGGACGACGAGCGGGCGGAGCGCGTCGACGAGACTCAGCCGCGCCGCCAGGAGCTCGGCCCCGGTTCGCGCCAGATGCGAATCCCACACGTCCAGAGTCGCGAGCACCTCCGGGCCGGGGGACCGCCGGTGCGCAGCCGCCGATTTCAGCAGCGCGTTGCGCTGCTTGAGGACGCGGTCGTAGTCGGACCGCACGCCCGCGAAGCGCGGAGCCCGCGCGGTCAGCAGCTCGTCCATGAACCGCCGCCGCTCCCCCGGGTCGCCCTTCACCAGGGAGAGGTCCTCCGGGGCGAACAGCACCGTCCGCAGCATTCCGAGGATCTCGCGCGGCCGGGGGACAGGGGACCGGTTGAGCCGTGCCCGGTTCGCCTTGCCCGGGTTGATCTCAAGCTCGATCAGCGCCTTGCGGTCGTCCTTCACCACCCCGGCGCGCACGATCGCGCGCGGCGCGCCGTGCCGGACGAGCGGTGCGTCCGTCGCCGCCCTGTGGCTGCCGTGCGAGGCGACGTACCCGATGGCCTCGACCAGGTTCGTCTTGCCCTGCCCGTTCGGCCCCACGAACGTCGTGACCCCGGGCTCGAGCCCGACTTCGGCGGTCGGATACGAGCGGAAGTCCTGCAGGGAGAGGTGGGCGACGTGCACGAGACACGAGCGTAGAGCCTTCCACAGCCGCATCGGCCACACCCCCGCATCCGTCCGCACCCACGCCGTTCCGCCCGCTCGCGTCCGACCGCTCCCAACGATCGCGGCAACCAGCGCACCCCGGAAGGGGTAACCGAGATTGTGGATAACTCGCGCCGCCGAGCCGGAACGGCGGCGGGTCAGACCGGGGGCGGGGTGACGTCGGCGCCGGGGGAGTCGCCGTCGCCGGCTGCTTCGGTGGCGTGGCCGCCGAACTGCTGTCGGAGGGCCGCGACCACCCGCATGGCAGGGGAGTCCTCCTGGCGGGACGCGAACCGCGCGAACAGGGAGGCGCTGATGGCGGGCAGCGGGACGGCGTGCTCCACGGCGGCCTGCACCGTCCAGCGGCCCTCGCCGGAGTCGTTGGCGTAGCCGCGCAGGTCGTCGAGTTCGGGGTCCTCGGCGAGCGCCCGGTTCAGCAGGTCCAGCAGCCAGGACCGGATGACCGTGCCCTCCTGCCAGCTCAGGAACGTCTCCGGCACCCGGGTCACGATGCCGCTGGCCTCGATCAGCTCGAAGCCCTCGCCGAAGGCCTGCATCATCGCGTACTCGATGCCGTTGTGGACCATCTTCACGAAGTGCCCGGCGCCGGTCGTCCCGGCGTGGACGAAGCCGTACTCCCCCGCGGGCTTGAGCGTCTCGAAGATCGGCATCAGGCGCTTCACCGTGTCGTCGTCACCGCCGACCATCAGCGCGTAGCCGTTCTCCAGGCCCCACACGCCGCCGCTGACGCCGCAGTCCACGAACCCGATCCCCTTGGCGGCCAGCACGTCACCGTGCTTCTGGTCGTCCACATAGTGGGTGTTGCCGCCGTCGATGACGACGTCGCCAGGCCGAAGAGTTTCCCCCAGGCTGTGGATGGTGTCCGTGGTGGGTTGCCCAGCAGGCACCATCACCCATACGGCGCGCGGCGGGGACAGCCGTTCGGCCAGTTCCTGGACCGAGCCCACGTCGCTGAGGGCGGGGTCGCGGTCGTAACCCACGACCGTGTGGCCGCCCCTGCGCAGCCGCTCGGCCATGTTGCCGCCCATCTTGCCCAGGCCGATGATGCCAAGCTCCATGAAAAGCCCACTCTCTTCCTGTGCGTAACTACACGCGCGTCCACCATGCGCATGCCGGACCGCACGGCTCCCTGCCGCGCGGCCGGATACCGCGCGGCCGTTCACCGCACCTACTGATCTTCACGCGTGCGCGGCCGCGGGGGCGACCCCGGAGGACGTCGTCCCCAGGTGCGCCCAGAGCTGTGCATGCCCCGGGGGCAACCCTTCTCACCGCGTGACCGCCACTGCGAAGGGCGAAAAGGGTGATATGCGGCTTACCTTGACGACACCCTCGCCCCTACCCGGACAGCCGGACGGGCATGATCAGGTAGCGGTAGTTGGGGTTCTCGCCGTCCTGCGGCGGCTTCCCGGTGAGGACGGCCGGCTTCGTCGGCGTCGTGAAGGACAGCCTCGCCACGTCCGAGCCGATCGCTGAGAGCCCGTCGAGGAGGAACCCGGGGTTGAAGGCGATGTCGATGTCCTCGCCCTCCAGCGTTGCCTCCAGGGCCTCCACGGCCTGAGCCTCGTCGCCGGTCCCGGCCTCCAGGACGACCTCGCCCTGGCTGAACGAGAGCCGCACGGGGGTGTTGCGCTCCGCCACCAGCGAGACGCGCTTGACCGCCTCGATGAACGGCGCGGTCTGGATCTCGGCGAGGCCCGCGTACTCGCTCGGCAGCAGCGACCGGTACTTGACGAAGTCGCCGTCCAGGAGGCGGGAGGTGGTCCGGCGGCCGCCGCCCTCGAAACCGATCATGCCTTCGCCGGTGCCGCCCGCACCGCCGAGCGCGATCGACACCTCCGCGCCCGCCGTCAGCGACTTGGCGGTGTCGGCGAGCGTCCTGGCCGGGACGAGCGCGACGGCGGAGAAGTCGGGACGCTCCGGCTTCCAGTGCAGCTCGCGCACGGCCAGCCGGTAGCGGTCGGTGGACGCGAGCGTGACGGTCTCGCCCTCGATCTCCACACGGACGCCGGTCAGCATGGGGATCGTGTCGTCCTTGCCCGCGGCGATCGCGACCTGGGACACGGCGGCGGCGAACTCGTCACTGCCCACGGACCCCGCGGCCGGGGGCATCTCCGGCAGCGTCGGGTAGTCCTCCACAGGCATGGTGAGGAGGGTGAATTTCGCGCTGCCGCAGCGGAGCATCACCTTGGCGCCGTCGGTCGTCACCTCCACAGGGTGTGGAGGAAGGCTGCGGGAGATCTCTGCGAGAAGGCGTCCGGACACGAGCGCTGTCCCGGCCTCCTCTACGTCGATGTCCGTGGACACCTGTGCGGAGACTTCGTAGTCGAACGCGGACAGCTTCAGCCGGTCGCTGTTCTCCTCACCCCCGGCGACGATGTGCATGCCGGCGAGGACAGGTACCGGGGGGCGGACCGGGAGCGTGCGCGCGGTCCACGCGACGGCGTCGGCAAGGGCGTCTCTGTCGATGCGGAACTTCAAGGGGACCCGCCTCCTGCAGGTGTCGGACAACGGTGAGGTGATCCTGCCTCGGCTCGGGCGCTCGGGACAGGTTCTCCCCAGGCCCTGATTTGAGATGGATCTTTTCTTGGATAGAGAAGTAGTGCAGTACCAGTCATAGGGGCGGTGGATAGTGTGGACAGACCCCGTTTTCCCAGGTCAGGGCGCGTTTCTCTGTCCACCGGCCCTGTGCATGGGGAGTGGACGGCGCGACGGCGCCTGGGGACGGCGAATCTTTCCCCACACGTCGTCCTCAAGTCATCCCCCGGTTTTCCACGAGTTCTCCACGGGTATGCCCACGGTTTCGACGGCCTGTGTACACGGGACGCGTGGTCAGCGGAGTCCTCCCCAGGTCCGTCCCCAAGTCGTCCACCGGATGTCCACGGGATGTCCACCGGTTGTCCCCAGGTGGCCGGATGCTCGTGCACAGCCGGTCCACATCCGTCCACGGTTCATCCTCAGGTTCTCCAGGGGTTGCCCACCGGGTTATCCACGAAAATCCCCAGAGTTTTCCACAACTTGTGAGTAGCGCCTTAGCTTCTCGGGGGATGCGCGCCTTTTGCCCCTTTCGTTGGGCGAACGGGGTGTGGACGAGGAGTCCGGAGCCCGTCCACAGGCGTCGTGCAGGTCTGTCCACAGTGTGCAAAAGGTGCCGGTCAGCGCTTGCGGGCCTGGTGCTTGATCCGCCCCGTCAGCTCCGTGACCTGGTTGTATATGGCGCGGCGCTCGGCCATCAGCGACCGGATCTTGCGTTCGGCGTGCATGACCGTCGTGTGGTCGCGGCCGCCGAACTGCTGCCCGATCTTCGGGAGGGACAGCTCGGTCAGCTCCCGGCACAGGTACATCGCGATCTGCCGCGCCGTGACCAGCATCCGCGAGCGCGACGGCCCGCACAGGTCCTCGATCGTCGTCCCGAAGTACTCGACCGTCTGCGCCATGATCATCGCCGCGGTGATCTCGGGGCCGGAGTCGTTGGGGATGAGGTCCTTGAGGACGATCTCGGCGAGCTTCATGTCCACCGACTGCCGGTTCAGGCTCGCGAACGCCGTGACCCGGATCAGCGCGCCCTCCAGCTCGCGGATGTTCGTCGCGATCTGCGAGGCGATGAACTCCAGCACGTCCGGCGGCGCGGCCAGGCCCTCCTGGCGCGCCTTCTTCTGCAGGATCGCGATGCGCGTCTCCAGCTCCGGCGGCTGGACGTCGGTCGTCAGCCCCCACTCGAACCGGTTGCGCAGCCGGTCCTCCAGCGTCACCAGCTCCTTGGGCGGCCGGTCGCTGGAGATCACGATCTGCTTGCTGGCGTTGTGCAGCGTGTTGAACGTGTGGAAGAACTCCTCCTGCGTCTGCTCCTTGCCCTCAAGGAACTGGATGTCGTCCACAAGGAGGATGTCGACGTCGCGGTACCGGCGGCGGAACCCGTCGGCCTTTCCGTCGCGGATCGAGTTGATGAAGTCGTTCGTGAATTCCTCGGAACTCACATAGCGGACGCGCGCCCCATTGAAGAGGCTCTGTGCGTAATGCCCGATCGCATGGAGAAGGTGCGTCTTGCCGAGACCGGAGTCGCCGTAGACGAACAGCGGGTTGTACGCCTTGGCCGGCTGCTCGGCGACCGCGACCGCGGCGGCGTGCGCGAACCTGTTCGACGACCCGATGACGAACGTCTCGAACGTGTACTTGGGGTTCAGGCGCGCGTGCTCGGACGCGACGGCACCCGAACCGGACGAGCCGCCGCCACCGCCTGGCACCGGCCCAGGGCCGCGGGACTCAGAGCCCTCCTCGTCCCGGAAGGGACTCTCGCTCCGGTAGGGCTCCTCACCGCGGTACTGAGCCTCGCCGCCACCGCCGTACTGCTCCGAGCCTGGGTACTGCTGCTCGCCGCCGGCGAACGACGGGTCGCCCCCTTGAAAAGTGTCTTCGGCGTGGCCGCGCTGTGGCTCGTTCCCCCCGTGCTTGGGTTCGTGCCCCTGTTCCTCGGCACGGCCGCCTCCTTGACGCAGCGGACCCAGCGTGCGGTCGTTCAGATGCGAGCGCGGTGGACGACCGGAAGACTCACCACCGAAACCCTCCTGGCCCCCATACCCCGGGTAGCCCTGCGGGCCGCGTCCGTCATAGGGGGCCGAACCCCGTCCACCGGGCCCCGCGCCATACGCGGGGGGACGGGACGCAGGCGGATAAGACCCACGGTCGTCATCCTCAGCCTGTGGATAACCTCCGGGCGATCCTTGACCGGGAGCGGCCCCCGGCTGGGGCCGGTACCCCTGCTCGCCGAACGACCGCTCCGGAAACGGGCGCTCGGACCGGTCGGACCGTTCGCCACGCGACGGATCACCGCGCGTCGGGTCGGTATAGGACGGGTCGCCGTACTGCTGCTCCCCGTAACCAGAGTCCGTGTAAGAGCGATCCCGATCCCGGTCGCGGTCGTCCTGTGGCCGATCCCCATAGGGGTCTGAGTAAGAAGGTGTGGCGTCGTGCATACCGGGCCCGGCCCCGGCCCCAGGGATGGGCGCCGAAAGCGGCTCACCCGTGCCCGGCCGCGAGCCCGTTCCAGGCCCTGAGCCAGGCGCGGTACCAGGGGCGACGGGCGGTTCCGGCTGGACGGTCACCGCGACACGGATCTCCCTGCCCAGCTCACGCGACAGGGCCTGCGTGATGAGGTTGCGCAGCCGGGTCTCCAGCGCGTCCTTGGCGAACTCGTTCGGGGCGGCGAGCAGAGCCGTCCCCTCCACCAGCGCCAGCGGGCGGACCATAGGCAGCCATGCGCGGTAGCTGGGAGACAGATCACTCTCGGACAGTGCGATGAGGGTGCGGGCCCAGACTGATCCGAGATCCTGACCGTCCATGCGCAAGGTCCCCTCCCCCTCCGTTCGTCGGAGTACCTGACTGCCCGTCTGTCCCGCGGGGCGCGATCGGCCTCACAGGGCACGGCCGCGACGCGGAAGCCTTACTCTCTCACGAGTTGTCCACAGAGTTGTCCACATGCTGTGCATAGGCATAGGGCACCCTGTGTAAAACCCGTACGGTGGGTTCCTGCACGCGGGGTCGGGAAGTGTCCGGCCTCTGGGGACCGGAACGGGAGCGGTTCTGAACGGGGGGTTCGCGGGGCGGAAGATACCGACATCAGATCGTCGAGTTCGTCGAAGGAGCGTCGGCTCGCCCGGACGACCCTAACCGCTGCGGGCGACACCCGCAACACGTCCCACCACCGTCCCACCGCCCGCTCGCCCCGCTCCGGCCCGGCCGCCGCGTTTGACCGGGCACCCGGTCAGCCCGTAACGTGCTGAGGTCGAGTCGCATCGACGGAGATGACGCGTGCCCGCCGGCAGTTACGCAAGGCGAGCTCGGGTGGGCCCCCGCTGCGGGGGACCGAACGCGGCCCTCGATGCGAGACATCGCGCCTTTTCAGCCGAACCGACCGCAGCACTGGAGCCTCAAGTGAGCAAGCGTACTTTTCAGCCGAACAACCGTCGTCGCCACAAGAAGCACGGCTTCCGGCTGCGCATGCGCACTCGCGCCGGCCGGGCGATCCTGACCAACCGGCGCGGCAAGGGCCGCGCCCGCATCGCGGTCTGACACCACTTCACTGTGCTGCCGTCCGGAAACCGGATGCGGCGGCGGGACGACTTCACGCTGGCCGTCCGGCGCGGGCGCCGCGCCGGACGGCCAACTGTCGTGGTGCACCTGCTTCAGCCGGACGAGAACACCGGCGCGGACGCCGCGCCGCTGGTCGGATTCATCGTGGCCCGCACCGTGGGGAACGCCGTCGTCCGCAACTCCGTGCGGCGGCGCCTCCGGCACCTGGTGCGCCCGCACCTCGACCGGCTGCCAGCGGGTAGCCTGCTCGTAGTGCGCGCCAACCCCCGGGCGGGGACGGCGCGTCCTGACGAAACGGCCGCGGATCTCGAGTCGGCGCTCGATCGGCTGCTGCGGCCCGCGTCC
>NZ_BMRO01000014.1:60359-144376 GCF_014648675.1 Actinomadura livida | reverse complement strand
GCCTGCTGATCCTTCTCGTCCGCGCCTACCGCCGCTTCTTGAGTCCCCTGCTCGGGCAGCAGTGCAGATTCCAGCCCAGCTGCAGCGCGTACGGCCTGGAGGCCCTCCAGGTGCACGGGGCGCTGCGCGGCACGTGGCTGACGGCCCGCCGCATCGCGCGGTGCCACCCCTTCCACCCCGGGGGTCACGACCCGGTGCCGCCGAAGAAGTCGTCCGAGACGCCCTTCTCCGGGGAGCCTGGGGAGCACGTTCCCCAGGAGCGATCGATCCCCTCCGGGGGCCCCGGGGAGCCTTCCCCGAGGCGATCCGCGGCGGCTTCTTCGAACTCCGGCCGCGCGGAGAGCGGCCCCGCCCTAGCAGAGCCCAAGGAGCTGCCCGGTGCTTGATTGGTTGTACGAGATCGTCTCTCAGCTCATCGTGTGGATCCACACGGGGCTGAGCACCTTCGTCCCCGAGGACAGTGGATGGGCCTGGGGCGGCTCGATCATTCTGCTCACGGTCCTGCTGCGGCTCATCCTCGTCCCCCTGTTCGTGAAGCAGATCCACGCTTCGCGGAAGATGCAGGAGCTGAACCCCAAGGTCCAGGCGCTGCGCAAGAAATACAAGAACGACAAGCAGCGCCTCAACCAGGAGGTCATGAAGCTCTACCAGGAGAACGGCGCCAACCCGCTGGCGGGCTGCCTGCCCCTCCTGGTCCAGATGCCGATCTTCATCGGGCTGTTCCAGACGCTGAAGAAGATCTCCGACGCCGACCCCGGCGAGAGCGTCTTCGCCGTCTCGGCCGACCTCGTGGCGAGCGCGCAGCAGGCCAGCATCCTCGGCGCCCACATCCCGGACACCTTCCTGAACGCCTGGGGCTCCGACCCCAAGAGCTGGACCGCGATCATCATCACCGCCATCGCGGTGGTGATCAGCTCCATCACGACGTTCTTCACCGTCCGGGCGAGCATGAAGCGCCAGCCCATCACGGACGAGAACAACCCGATGATGCAGGCGCAGAAGATGATGGTCTTCCTCGCGCCGCTGTTCGGCCTCTTCGGCCTCGGGTTCCCGCTGGGCGTCCTCATGTACTGGGTCACGTCCAACAGCTGGACGCTGGCGCAGCAGCACTACATCTTCAAGAAGTACCCGCCGCCCAGCGCGGACGCCGACACGCCGACCACGTCCGGCAAGGCGGGCTCGAAGACCGGCACGAAGACCGGTACGAAGGCGGGCGCCAAGGCCGGTACCAAGACCGGTACCAAGACCGGCGCGAAGACCTCCGCCTCGAAGAACGGCCAGGGCTCCTCCGGCGGCAAGACGAAGCTGAAGAAGGAGACGGACACCGTCCCCGAGACGGACGACAAGCCGAAGGTCGTGCGCAACCAGCCGACCCGCAAGCCGCGCAGCAAGCGCAGCGGCACCCCGAAGCGCTAGTTTGAACCCCGAGCACGTGCCGGAGAAGGAGACCCCGTTGAGCCAGACCGACACGACCGAGGTCGACGTCCAGGCGCTCGAGCAGGAAGGCGAGATCGCCGCCGACTACATCGAGGGCCTGCTGGACATCGGTGACTACGACGGCGACATCGACATGGACGTCGAGGGCGAGCGCGCGATCGTGGCCGTCGTCGGCGCGTCCCTGGACGAGCTGGTCGGCAAACGCGGCGAGGTCCTGGAGGCGCTGCAGGAGCTGACCCGCCTGGCCGTCCACCGGCAGACGGGCAACCGCACCCGCCTCATGCTCGACATCGGCGGCTACCGCGAGCGCCGGCGCGCCGAGCTGACCAAGCTCGGCACCGACGTCGCGGACGAGGTCAAGCAGAGCGGCGAGTCGAAGCCGCTCGCGCCGATGACCCCGTTCGAACGCAAGATCGTCCACGATGCGGTCGCCGCGGCGGGCCTGCGCAGCGAGTCCGAGGGCGAAGAGCCCGACCGCTACGTGGTCATCTACCCCGCTTGACACTGGCGGCCGTCCTGCTCGGCCGACCTACGCACCATCCCACGAACGGCCCCGATGCCCTCGGCACCGGGGCCGTTCGCATTGGCCGGCCAAAGGGGGTGGGTGCAGCGTGCACGAGTTGAAAGCGCTGGGCGCACGCCTGTCGGCGCGCGGCCGAGCGGGCGAGCGGCGCCGTTGTTGCGGCCGGGCTGCCGCTGTGGCGCGGGCGGAGGCCGTCGGTCATCTGGACGAGGCCCTCGGGCTGTGGCACCGCGACCCGCTGGGTCGGGGTGGGCAGGGTGTCTGTGGGCAGGGTGTTCTGTGGGCAGGGCGTCCGTGGGCAGGGCGTCCGCGGGGATTAGAGCGTGTGGGTGATCGAGTGCGGGTGAGTGAGTGCGGGGTGGATGGTTGGGCTGGTTGGTGACGAGCGCGGGTTGTTGAAAGGGACGCCCCTCCCGCCCGGGGGCGGACCCGCTTAGTCCCAGTGTCAAGTCCCCGGTGGGCGAGGGCATGGGGAATCGCCGCCTGTGGATAACGCTTAGGAGGGCCCCGCGCCCTGCCCGGCGCGGGGCCCCTTGGGAGCTCGGTGTGCGCCGCCGCCCGAGCACACCGAGCAGGATCGGCGGCGGACGGCTACCTCCGGGCGGTCCGGCGCCACCGTCGGCGCTGCGGGACGGCCCGTCCCTCCGCATCGAGGCCGGACGCGTTCTGCACGGCCGGGTCCTGCGCGTATGCGGGGTCCTGGGCGTACGCCGGGTCCTGCGCGACGTTGCTGTGCGTCACGCCCTCGTCCGCCGGGTGTTCGATCACCCGTTCGACTCGCTCGGCCGGACGTCCGGCGCGGGGCGGGTCCTCGACGATGTGCTCCTCATGGACCACCGTTCCCGGCTCGTCCCCGTAGGCAGGGTCGGCGCCGACGATGCGGCCGGCGCGGCGCCGGGGCCGCGTGTACCGGAGGGTGAATCCCATGCTGATGAGCCCCACCAGGATCAGGATCCAGCCGACCAGGGTGATGTCGATGCCACTGAGCTCGACGCGGAGGGCGAACGCGAGAATCGCGCCGATGGCGATGAATGCGAGACTGACTCCGATTCCCATCTGTCGGAGCTCCTTCCAGGGGGAGGTCGGGCGACACACCGCCTTTACCCGAGGAGACGGGGTTATGCCGACGGGTCATGTGGTTCTTGCCATTACGCAAGGGTCCAGCGCCTCCGCCGGCCGGTCCGTCCGTCCGTCCTCGGCCCGGGTCGCCCAGGTGGGTGGTGTGGGCTTCAAACCCAAGGACGGACGTTTCGCGTGCACGCGCACGCTTGGTTCTGTGGAACGATTCGTCTGATGGGGATTGCACGGGAGGTATTCGGTGACGCTTTGCCGGTCGCGGAGCGCTATGCGGCGTTCCTCGCCGAGGACGGCGTCGAGCGCGGGCTCATCGGGCCGCGCGAGGTCGACCGTCTCTGGGAACGCCACCTGATCAACTGCGCGGTGGTGTCCGAGGTGATTCCGGCGGACGCGCAGGTCGTCGACATCGGCTCGGGGGCCGGGCTGCCGGGCATCGTGCTCGCGATCGTCCGACCCGACCTGCGGGTCACCCTGCTGGAACCGCTGCTGCGCCGTACGACCTTCCTAAACGAGTGCGTCGAGATGCTCGACCTGCCGAACGTCGTGGTGCGCCGGGCGCGGGCCGAGGACGTCGTCGAGGAGTTCTCCGTGGACGTGGCCACCGCGCGGGCCGTCGCCCCGCTCGAACGGCTCGCGACCTGGGCGCTTCCGCTGCTGCGTCCGGGGGGTGAGCTGCTCGCGCTCAAGGGGGAGCGGGCCGCCGCCGAACTGGACGAGGCGGCACCCGTGCTGGAACGGTTCGGGGTCCGGACCACCGAACTGCTTCAAGTCGGGCAAGGTATGGTCGATCCGCCGACAACGCTCGTCCGTGTGGTCGCCGGCCGAGGCGGGGTTGTCGGACGACGACAGCGCGCACCCCGGCGTGCAAAAGGGTCGAGGAAGAGGTCTTCATGAGCACGGGACCAGGACTGGGCCGGCCTGACCGCACAGGCGAATCCCCCGACGAACAGCCATTCGGCCTGGGCGGACCCGGCGAGGCGGCACCGCCCAACGGGACGCCGGAGGAGCAGGGCCCGGCCAAGGAGCCGGGGGCCGCGCCCTCAGGACACGCGATGTGGGGCAGCACGACGTCCGGGACGGCCGAGAACGTCGGCTATGTACCGACGCAGGCCGCCGCCGCGCCGCCCGGGCCGCGCAAGGGACCAACTCAGGGGGAGTCAGAACTCGTGCGCGAGGCGCTCAAGGACGCCAAGGTTTCACATGAAACATCGGCCGCGGCGGTGAAGACGATGCCGGGCCGCAGGGACCGGGAATGGCCGCGGCCGGACAGATGCCGCGTCATCACCATCCACCAGCTCGGTGAACCTCGCCGCATCGCTCGCCATGCACGGCGCCCAGGTGCTCGTGGTGGACCTCGACCCCCAGGGCAACGCCTCAACGGCCCTCGGCGTCGAGCACCACGCCGAGGTCCCGTCGATCTACGACGTGCTGATCGAGGACATGGCGCTCGCCGACATCATCGTCCCGGCGCCGGAGATCCCGAACCTCTACTGCGCGCCCGCGACCCTCAACCTCGCCGGTGCCGAGATCGAACTCGTCTCCAAGGTCGCCCGCGAATCGCGGCTGCGCCGGGCGCTCGACGCCTACGACACCGAGAAGTTCGACTACGTCCTCATCGACTGCCCGCCGTCCCTGGGGCTGCTCACGGTGAACGCCCTGGTCGGCGGGGACGAGCTGCTCATCCCGATCCAGTGCGAGTACTACGCGCTGGAGGGCCTCGGCCAGCTCATCCGAACCGTCGACCTCGTCAAGGCGCACCTCAACCAGAAGCTGAAGGTGTCCACGATTCTGCTCACGATGTACGACGCCCGGACGCGCCTCGCCGCGCAGGTCGCGGAGGACGTCCGCAACCACTTCGGCGACGTCGTCCTCAACACCGTGATCCCCCGCAGCGTCCGGGTCTCCGAGGCCCCGAGCTACGGACAGTCCGTCATGACCTACGACCCCGGTTCGAGCGGCGCCCTCGCCTACAGCGAAGCCGCCTCGGAGATGGCCCACGGAGGAGCCGCCCAGTGAGCCAGCAGCGACGCGGCCTGGGGAAGGGCCTCGGTGCCCTCATTCCCACCTCGCCGCCCCCGTCGGCCCCGGCCGAGATGGGCGAGCCGGGATACCCGGGCGGCCCCGCGGCTCCCCCGGCCAACGGCTCCTCCTCGGGGCCAGCGCTCGAGCCGGTCGCCGGCGCCCACTTCGCCGAGCTGCCGCTCAGCTCGATCACCGTCAACCCGCGCCAGCCGCGTGAGCACTTCGACGAGCAGGCCCTGGCGGAGCTGGCGGAGTCGATCGGCATCGTCGGGCTCCTGCAGCCGATCGTCGTCCGCAAGGTCACGTCGGGCGACCACGACTATGAACTCATCATGGGCGAGCGCCGGTGGCGTGCGTCCAAGATGGCGGGGCTGGACGTCATCCCGGCGATCGTCCGCGACACCGGCGACAACGACCTCCTCCGTGACGCCCTCATTGAGAACCTGCACCGTCAGCAGCTCAACCCGCTGGAGGAGGCGGCCGCGTACCAGCAGCTTCTCCAGGACTTCGGCGCCACCCATGAGCAGCTCGCCGGACGCATCGGCCGGTCGCGGCCGCACATCACCAATACGCTCCGTCTGCTTAACCTGCCGCCGGCTGTTCAGCGCCGGGTCGCCGCGGGAGTCCTTTCCGCCGGCCATGCGCGTGCCCTGCTCTCCCTCGACAGCATCGAGGCTCAGGAGCACCTGGCGCAGCGCATCGTCCAGGAGGGGCTCTCCGTGCGCGCGCTCGAAGAGCTCATCGCTCTCCGCGAGGTCGATGAACCGAAGACGCCGCGCCAGGGCCGCCGGAAGAAGCCCGTCGCTCCCGGTCTCCAGGAGCTGGCCGACCGCCTCTCCGACCGCTATGAGACGAAGGTGCGCGTCGACATGGGCCGCAACAAGGGCAAGATCGTCGTCGAGTTCGCCACCTTGGAGGACCTCGACCGCATCATCAAGTCGATGGCCCCGGACGACGGCCCGACCGAACCCTGACGGCAGGACGTCCGAGCGCCCCGGGAGGCATCTCCCGGGGCGCTCGTCTGTTCCCGGCGACTTCGGCTCTCAGGGCGCCGGGGACGGCCACGAGTGCCCGGCTTCACCACGGACGAACTTGCTGCATGCTCCTGGCGCTGATGAGTGACGTTGCCGTTGCCTAGGACGGTGTCGGTCGGATCGGAGACGCCCACGACAACCGGCGGGAGCGGGGGGTGGCGGAGCTCGTGGCTCGCCCATATCGAAGCCCTGAAGATCCCCATCGTGTCAGGCATCCCCGTAGCGCCGATCCGGTGACAGCTTCGGGACGCCCGCGATGACGGGACGAGCCGGGCTGGGAAGGGAGGGCTTCGGCGATTTCGGTGCCGAGGTCGGGGAGGCGGCAGAGGCTTTCGCCGTTGATGGGCCGTCGAAGTGGCGGGTGAGCGTAGCTGGAGGCGCAGGGTCGTTGGGGCGAGGTGGGCAATATGCCGATCCACGGCTCCCTTCGGATCCCCGTCCTGCGATAGTCACTCCCCCTGGCGGGGCGGACCGCGCTTGTTTCACGTGAAACAGTCTCCCTGTCCATGACGGCCAGGGACGTCTCATGCAGCTGCTTCGACGCGGCCAGAGCCGCAGCCAAGAAGTTCGGCAGGTACGTGGCGGGGCGTGACCGGAAGTCCAGGAGATGAGTCTCTCGGTAGGTTGGCTGTCTCCCCCGCCTACTCGGGCAAGGTGTAGCCGTCGTTCTCGTCCCACGGAATATCGAAGTCGTCCATGTGGACACGCCACTCGGCGCCGGGTAGCGACCGGCGCAGCTCCGTCAGCGAACCCAGCACATGATCGAGCACTGGTACCACCCGGTCGAAATCGGTCGGCATCTTCGTGGCCCCGGCCACGATCTCGTCCGGCTCCTGGGCCCCGTTCTCGTACAGGTACAGAGTCTCCTCGTACTCGTACGGGAAGGACTCCATGTGCGCGGCGACGATCCGATTGACAGCGGCCGTCTCACCGTCCGTGAGGGGGGTAGGCCGGATCGCAGAGTAGTAGAGGGAGACGCTCATTGCCTGAGCGTACCGAGGAGGAACGACTCGGCTCGCCGGTCAACCTCATCGCCTGGCGATGATGGCGGGCAGCGCAAGTCCACTATCTCCACGTACCCTCGCCAAGACTCGTCCCCCGACACCCACTCGACCGCTCAATCGGTGAGTGGACGGGCCAGGACGAGGTGACCGGGGACTGTCGGAGACGATGACTGGGCGCGGCACGGGCGCTAGCGGAGGTCTGGACGGCGGCGCGGCTGCGCGCGTCCGGCCTCGCGGTCCTGGCTTCTGGCCCTGACCGTCTCTGCACCGACCGGTCTCTGGCCGACCGGTCTCCGCACCGACCGGTCTCCACACTGAGGGTCTGTCGCTGGGACGGTGCTTCCGCTCTGGTCGGTTACCGCTCAGGCCACCTGCTGGCCTGGTGGCTGTTGACTGCGAATGTCCGTCTGCTGTGGCGGATCTTCGCGCGGACCGGCCTTCGCGCTTGGTGAAGCTCCGGGTGGGGTCACCGATCGTTGGCCGGCCGACGTGGGTCCCCTGAGAGCGCGGGGAGGCGGGCTCGTTCGTCGGCTGGTGCGACGGAATCGGTCCCCTGCGCAGGAATCTCCCGACCATGTTCCACGTGAAACAACGAGCTCACCGGCCACACGCGCTGACTCCCCAGTGGTCGTGGACCGCGGGCGTAGATGGAGCGCCAGGGAAGAAGTCCTCTTGGCGGTCGTTGCCGATGGAGCAGGGGGTGACTCACCTGCTGGACGCCAATGCCGCCACGGGACCGGACCCGGCACAGAAACCACGCCCTGGTTTCACGTGAAACCTGCGAGCGGCGCGACTATCAGCACGCCGAGGCAATCATCCGCAAGGGACGTCACCTGGGCGGCGGGGCGAGGAGGCGTAGCGAAGCGAGGCGAGGCGACGTGGCGGTGGGCGGGGGAACGAGGGCGTGTCGGGTGGGCGTCGTGTCGGGTGGGCGACGTGGCGGGGGCGCGGCGGGGTGGTGGGTGGCGGGCATGGGGGATGCGCTTGCCGCGTAGGTGTATGGCGCGTGCGCCGGGGGGTTAGGTGAGGCGGGTGGCGAGTAGGTCTCGGCAGACTTCGCCTAGGTCTAGGTCGGCGCCGCTGATGGCTCGGGGGAAGAGGCTCGTCTCGGTCATGCCGGGGGCGACGTTGACTTCCAGGAAGTGGACCTCGCCGTCGGGGGAGACGATGAGGTCGGTGCGGGAGAGGTCGCGGAGACCGAGCGCGCGGTGGGCTGTGACGGCGGCGGCGGTGGCGCGGGCCGTGGCGTCGGGGGTCAGGCGGGCCGGCGTGATGAACTCCGTGTCGCCTGCGTCGTAGCGGGCGGTGTAGTCGTAGCGTCCGCCGGGGGCGACAATCTCGACGGCGGGGAGCGCCACGGGGACGCCGTCGCGTTCGATGACGCTGACGGCGACCTCGGTGCCGGCGACGTACTGCTCGACGAGTGCGGAGTCGCCGTAGGCGAAGCAGCCGACCATGGCGGCGGAGAGGTCGGCGGCGTCGTGGACGACGGAGGCGCCGAGAGCCGAGCCGCCTCGGGTGGGCTTCACGAAGAGCGGAAGGCCGAGGCTGCCGATGATTCGATCCAGGACGGACGCCGCGCCGAGGTCGTGGAAGATCTCCTTGGGGAGCGCGACCGACTTGGGGGTTCGGAGGTCGGCGCGTCGCACGACGGACTTGGCGGTGGGCTTGTCCCAGGCGACACGGCAGGCGTCGGGACGGGCGCCGACGTAGGGGACGTCCAGGAGTTCGAGGATGTCGCGGATCGAGCCGTCCTCCCCCGCGGCGCCGTGCAGCACGGGGAACACGGCGTCCGGCGGGTCCTCGGTGAGGGAGTCGAGGAGTGTCGCGTCCGCGTCGCGGAGTTCGACGGGGATGTCCAGGGCGCGCAGTGCGTCCGATACGCGGCGGCCTGAGCGGAGTGAGACCTCCCGCTCGTAGGAGAGTCCCCCCGCCAGGACGACGACATGCCCGAGTTCCACTGGTTGGTGCTCCTCTACGTGACGGGGTGCGAAACGAAAGCGCCGGCCTCCCGGTCGGCGAGGCCGGCGCGTTTCACGTGAAACATTCAGACGACGTCCGGGCCGGGCGCCTGGAAGCCGGTGGATCCGCCCGTGACGGCCCCGCCGAAGGTGTCCCGGAGCCGGATCTCATCCTCCACCACTCCGGCGAGCCGCCGGATGCCCTCGCGGATCCGGCCGGGCTCGGGGAAGCAGTAGGAGAGCCGCATGTGGCGGTGGCCGGTCCCGTCGGCGAAGAAGCCGGTCCCCGGGACGTACGCGACCCGTTCGGCGATCGCGCGGGGCGCCATGGCCTTCGCGTCGAGGCCCTCGGGAAGCGTCACCCAGACGAAGAAGCCGCCGCTGGGACGCGTCCAGGTGCAGCCGTCCGGCATGAGCTGTTCGAGGGCGTCGAGCATCGCGTCGCGGCGAGTCCGGTAGAGCTCGCGGAAGTCCTTGATCTGCTCCCGCCACGGTTGCGTGGCGAGGTACTCCCGGACGGCGAGCTGGGAGAAGTTGGACGGGCACAGGATCGCGGACTCGGCGGCCAGCACGAGCTTGGCCCGGACGGCGTGCGGCGCCAGCACCCAGCCGACGCGGAGGCCGGAGGCGATCGTCTTGGAGAACGAGCCGAGGTAGATGACGCGGTCCGGGTCGTCCGCGCGCAGCGCCCGCATGGGTTCGCCCTCGAAGCCGAGGAGCCCGTACGGGTTGTCCTCGACGACCAGGACGTCGTATTCGGCACAGATTTCGAGGATCTGCGCGCGGCGCGCGGTGGTGAGGGTGACACCCGCGGGGTTCTGGAACGTCGGGACGGAGTAGAGGAACTTGACCGAGCGTCCCTCCCGGCGCAGCCGCGCCAGGGTCTCGCGGAGCGCGCTGGGAACGAGGCCCGCGTTGTCCAGGGGGACGTGCACGACGTCCGCCTGGTAGGACGCGAACGTGCCGAGCGCACCGACGTAGGACGGCGCCTCGGCGAGGATGACGTCGCCCGGATCAATGAAGATCTTGGTGATGAGGTCGAGTGCCTGCTGGGCGCCGACGGTGACGACGACGTCGTCCGCGGACGCCTGGATGCCTTCGAGGGACATCACCTCGCAGATGTGCTCGCGGAGCTGCCCGTCGCCCTGCGCCGATCCGTACTGCAGGACGTCCGCGCCCTTGCCCGCGACCAGCTCCCCGACCATCCCACCGACGGCGTCGAGGGGGAGCGCGGAGACGTACGGCATCCCGCCGGCGAGGGAGACCACCTCGGGACGAGCGGCCATCGCGAACAGAGCCCGGATCTCGGAGGGCACCATGCCGGCGGCGCGCGCGGCATAGCGATCGGTGTAGGCATCTGTGCGCGAATGCTGTTCCACGAGGCACCTCCGAGGTGGACTGGCTTGCCCTGCAAACTACGCCATTGGCTGGGACGATCCGGCGCAGACCCTGGCGCGCCGCCCCGGTTCGTCCTGTCGCCGCGACGCTTCGGGCGGACGGTTCCGGCACAAGATCCTTACCGGGCGCGCCATCGGGGTAGGGACTCCCCTGTCCGATACGATGCCCGAGGATCCCGGAATGTTTCCGGGGATTCCGCGAGTGGCGTTCCGCCCGAGAAGCCCGCCGGCCCGGCCCGGCCGCAGGTTTCGATCGCAACAGGGGGTGCCGACCCGGTGTCGCGTCGTCTCGTCAACATCACGCTGGACAATCTCGGCGATCTGCCACATCGCTGCCGCAGTTGCGTGTTCTGGGAACTCGACCCGGTCAGCCGGGACCGGGCGCTGGCGACCGGTGACTCCGCCCTGGAGAAGGAGGCGTGGACCTCCTCGACGCTCCTCGAATGGGGCAGCTGCGGCAAGATCGTGTACGTCGACAACGTCCCCGCGGGTTTCGTCATGTACGCGCCGCCGCTGTACGTCCCGCGCTCGGTGGCGTTCCCGACGAGTCCCGTCAGCGCGGACGCGGTCCTGATGATGACCGGGCACATCCTGCCGGAGTTCGCGGGCGGCGGACTCGGCCGGATGCTGGTGCAGGGCGTCGCGAAGGACCTCACCCGGCGCGCGGTTAAGGCGATCGAGGCGTTCGGCGACCTGAAGGGCGAGGAGGGCGGGTGCATGGTGCCCGCCGACTACCTGCTGTCGGTCGGTTTCAAGACCGTCCGCCCGCATCACCGGTATCCGCGGCTGCGGCTGGAGCTGAAGTCGGCCCTCTCGTGGCGTGAGGACGTCGAGGTCGCCTTGGAACGCCTCCTCGGCTCCATGACCCCGGAAGGCGCCCTACGGCCCGTCTAGGACTCTCTCAGCCCTTCGACGACGACGTCCCCTGCGTCCACCACGCCCGTATCGCCCTTCCCCCCGGCGGGGCGGGGTCTCTCCACAACGGGTTATCCACAGGACGCGATTTCGCTGCCCCACGTCTTGGTGAGGCTTGACGCTGGAGGTAAGCGGTCCGCCCCCTGGGCGGGCGGGGCACGCTTTTTCAACACACGTGTCTCTCGCAGATGCGCGTTTCCCAGATGCGTCTCTCGCACGTGCGTGCTCCGCGGATGCAGGTCGCCTACATGCAGGTCCCGGGCTGCAGGTCTCGGGCTGCAGGTCTCGTGCATGCAGGTTGCTTAGATGCGTGTGGCCCGCGCTCCTTGGCGGAGTGCGGGCCACAGGCGCAGTTCGAGGGTCAGATGAACTCGGAGAGGTCCTTCAGGAGGGCCGCCTTGGGCTTGGCGCCCATGATCTGCTTGACGACCGCGCCGCCCTTGTAGACGTTCATCGTCGGGATCTGCATGATGCCGTACTTCTGCGGTACCTGCGGGTTCTCGTCGATGTTGAGCTTCACGATCTCGATCTTGTCGCCGTGCTCCTTGGAGATCTCCTCCAGGATCGGCGCCACCATGCGGCAGGGGCCGCACCACTCGGCCCAGAAGTCGACGAGAACGGGCTTGTCGTTTTCCAGGACTTCGGACGTGAAGTCGGCGTCGGTCACGGCTTTCATGGTTCTCCTTCTGTTCTCGCGCGCAGGCGGGGCTCCGCGCGTGTCTGGCGGTCGTGCTCCGGAGGCGGACGTTGATGGCCGGGCCGAGCCCCGGAGCACGACAAAGCGTCCGGGGGTGGACGCGCGTGACGGTGACTCAGGACTGCGGGACGTTGTCCGCGGCGTCCTGGTCCTGGAGCCACCGCTCGGCGTCGATGGCGGCCGCGCAGCCGGTGCCGGCAGCGGTGACGGCCTGACGATAGATGTGGTCGACCACGTCGCCGCAGGCGAACACGCCGGGGACCTTCGTCTTCGTGGTCGGGGCGTCGACGAGCAGGTACCCGTCGGTGTCGGTCTCCAGCTGGCCGGCGAAGAGCTCGCTGCGCGGGTCGTGGCCGATCGCGATGAACAGGCCGGTGACCTCCAGCGCGGACGCCTCACCGGTCTTCGTGTTCCGGACGGTCACTCCGGTGACGCGGTCGTCGCCGGTGATGCCGGTGACCTCGCTGTCCCACAGAAACTTGATCTTCTCGTTGGAGAACGCGCGCTCCTGCATGATCTTGGAGGCGCGCAGCTGGTCGCGGCGGTGGATCACGGTGACGGAGCGGGCGAACTTGGTGAGGAAGATCGCCTCTTCCATCGCGGTGTCGCCGCCGCCGACGACGGCGATGTCCTGCTCGCGGAAGAAGAAGCCGTCACAGGTCGCGCACCAGGACACGCCGCGCCCGGACAGGCGCTTCTCGTCCGGCAGGCCCAGCTCCCGGTACCCGGAGCCGGTCGCGACGATCACGGTCCTGGCGAGGTAGGTCTCATCGCCGACCTTGACGACCTTGGGGTCCGCGGTGAGGTCGACCTCGGTGACGTCGTCGGTGATGAGCTCGGCGCCGAAGCGCTCGGCCTGCTTGCGCAGGTTGTCCATGAGGTCCGGGCCCAGGATGCCGTCCGGGAAGCCGGGGAAGTTCTCCACGTCGGTGGTGTTCATCAGGGCACCGCCGGCCGTCACCGAACCCTCGAACACCAGCGGCTTCAGGTCGCCGCGGGCGGCGTAGACGGCGGCCGTATAGCCCGCGGGGCCCGATCCGATGATGATGACGTTACGGACGTCGCTCACTGTTCTGCGCCTCTCCTCCATGGCCACCTATGCCGCTAGTCGCGTCAACCGATCCTAGGCCCCGCTGATTCCCGCCACACCGGCGTGTCCGTTGCGGCGCCCGAGCGTCGGGCACTGAAGAGGCCTCCGGCCGGCCCTGCGGCGGCCCTGCGGTGGGCCTGTGGCGTGATCGCGCGGCGTCGCTCCCGACCTGCCGGAGGCGCCGGCCGATCGGATTCCCGCGGGCTCACAACCCGCCTTCGGAGCTGATCGCTATGAGCCGGGCCGTCCGCATGCTTGGTCATAGGGTGTGGGGCATGGCGCGTGTTCTGCTTCTCCACTCGATGTACGGGTTGCGGCCCGCGGTGCTTCAGGCGGCCGAGCGGCTGCGTGCGGCCGGGCATGAGGTGCGTGTTCCCGACCTCTACGACGGGCGGGTCGTCGACACGCCCGAGGCGGGCATCGAGATCAAGGAGGAGATCGGCCGGGACGAGCTGCTGCGGCGGGCCGTGGCGGCGGCCGCGCCGCTGGTGGGTGAGGGCGGCCTCGTGTACGCGGGGTTCTCGCTCGGTGGTTCGCTCGCCCAGAACCTCGCGTTCGCGGACGCCAAGGCCGCCGGGCTGCTGCTTCTGCACGGAACGTCCGACATGGCGGACGACGTCTCCACCGACATCCCCGTCCAGCTGCACGTCGCCGATCCCGACACCTACGAGCCGGTCGACTGGCTGAACGCCTGGTACCTGCGGATGCGCCGCGCGGGCGCGGACGTGGAGGTCTTCCGCTACCGGGGCGCCGGGCACCTGTTCACCGACCCGGACCTGCCCGACCACGACGCCGAGGCCGCCGAGCGCGCCTGGACGATCGCCCTGGACTTCCTGGACTCCCTCTAGAGCGCGGGCGGCGGCCGGGCGCGGGGCGGGTCAGGTGTTCTTCAGCGTCTTCAGGACGCCCGGGTCGCCGGCGGAGCAGTCCGGACCGACGACCCAGACGTTCCACTTGCCGGACTCGTCGCCGCGTGCCGCGATGACGTAGGCGGGTTTCCCTTCGTAGGCGGCCTCGTCGACGAGGTCGGGAGCCTTCCCCTGGGTGACGGCGTAGACGCAGCCCCTGAGCCGTGGACCGGCCGGGTCCGCGGCGGCGGCCTGCCGCCTGCTGTCCAGGAGTTCGGCGACCTGGGAGCCGAGTTCGCCGGCCCGGTAGTCGGTGCCGCTGCGGGCGACGTTGAAGGCCGGTGCGGGCGATGGAACGGCCGCCTTCGGCCCGACCTCGGCCGAGGCGGAGCTGTCCTGCGGCGGGGTCGCCGCGGCGCCGTCCTCGCTGTCCGCCCCGTCCAGGGCGATCGAGCCGACCGCCGCTCCGCCGCCGACCACGATCACGGCCGCGGCGGCCGCCGAGAGTATCCGCCAATGCCGCCTTCCGCGCCGCTGCTCCATGCTCACCACGGTGGCCGTGTTCAGCGACTCCGCGGCGATCGCGGTGTCGATGCGCTCGGCCAGTTCGGCGGGCATGGACGGCACGGGTGCCTCCGCCAGGATCCGGGACACGTCCGCAAGGTCGGCGGACAGGTCGCGGCATTCGGCGCAGGTGTCCAGGTGCGCGCTGACGGAGGCGGCTTCGTCGTCTTCGAGCAGTCCCTCGGCCAGATCGGCCAAGACGTCGTAGTCAAGATGTGCGGGGTTCACTTGGGCATGCCACCTCCTTCCACACCTCCGACGTTTTTGTGTTCCCGTCGGTTCCGGTGGTGCACGAGAAGCGGCGCGAGCCTGGCGCGGCCCCGCGCGCACCGGCTCTTGATCGTTCCGGGTGGGACCTCCATGACCTGCGCGGCGTCGTCGACGGAGTAGCCCATCATGTCGACCAGGACCAGGGCGGCGCGCTGCTCGTACGGAAGCTGCTGCAGCGCCGTGCTGACGTCGAGGGAGACGCCGTGCGCGTCGGTCGGGTCGGGCATCTTCGGCGCGACGGCGTCGAACGTGGCGTCGTCGCCCATCGGCGTCGCCGGGCGGACGGACTTGCGCCTGATGCGGTCCAGGCACGCGTTCACGACGATCCGGTGCAGCCAGGTGGTGACGGCCGCGTCGCCGCGGAACCGCGCGGCGGCGCGGAACGCCGAGAGGCAGGCGTCCTGCAGCGCGTCCGCCGCCTCCTCCGGGTCGCCGATGGTCCGCAGGGCGACGGCCCACATGCGGTCGCGGTGGCGGTGCACGAGTTCGGCGAACGCGTGCGGGTCCCCCTGGGCGTGGCGGGCGAGGAGCTCCTTGTCGGGCACCTCGTCGACCCGACGCATGCTCACCGATGTCATGAGCGGCCGCTTTCGTGTTCTGGACGCTCGGTCGGTGCGGGGCGTCCACGACCGGCTGCTGGGGAATGCACCACAGGTTCCTGGGGGCGAGGGGACAATCTGCTCACAGGCACGATACAGACATGCGCCACTCCTCGTCACAGCTCAGGAGCGCCGTAACGAGGGTGATCAGCCCGCCGCGCCGTAGACGGTGACCTCGCCGAGCCTGCCCTTGGCGGGCGACGAGGGGAGCTTGGTGAACCAGACGAGGACGTATTGCCCGGTGACGTGCGGGTTGGCGGTGACGGTGATCTCGCCGCCGTTGGGCGTCTGCTGACCGACCGCCTTCAGGCCGCTCAGCGACTGCGAGTCGCCGACCCTGACCTGCAGCGTTCCGCCGCTGACCGGCGAGTGGATCTTGACGTTGGCGATGTCGACCGGCTTGCCCATGTCGAGCAGGACGCCGAGGCCCTTGGAGTAGTTGCCGAAGTTGGCGTCGGCGTAGCGCTGCGTCGCCCATTCGCCGCTCGGCCGCCCGTCGATGACCGTTTCGATGTCGTCGCCGATGGCGGTGTCCTGGTTGGTGGGGCGCGAGTCCTGGAAGGGGGCCGCGTTCTGCGCGTCCAGCTTCACCACGGACGGCTTGGGCTGCGCGCTCTGCTGGCCCGGGTCGGTGACGCCGCCGTCCTCCGGGTCGCCGCCGCCGCTGGACAGCGCCCAGACGCCTATGCCGACGATGACGGTGAGCGCCGCCGCGGCGACGCCGAGGAGGGCGCGGTTGCCGAAGGGCCCGGACCCGCTGCCGCCACTGTGCGCGCCGCGGCTGCGGGCCGGTGTCGTGCGGGTGGACGACGACGCCGGCGGCGCGTAGTCGGCGTGCTGGGCGCGCGTCCGCGGCGGCGGGACGTGCGACGCGTGCGTGCGGTCCCGCGCGGACGGCTGGTCCGGCCGCGTCGTCGTCGACGTCGCGCGGCGGGGAGCCGCGGGGCGCGGGGTCGGCGGCTGGGCGTTGCCGAGGCCGGCGAACAGCGGCAGCGGGGTCCGGGGGACGCCGCGCAGCGCCTTGGCCAGGTCGGCGGGGGAGGCGAGCGGCTCGGCCCGGCCGATGCCGAGGCAGCGGCACACGAGCGCGTCGACCGCGTGCGAGATGCCGGCCTGGACCTGCCGGGGCGCGTACGGGACGCCGTCGGCCGTGGGCGCGGCGGGCAGCGCGGAGCCGCTCTCGTCGCCGGGCCAGTGCGCGGTGAGCGCCGCGTACAGCATCCGGCCGAGGCCGCGGACGTCGTCGCCGCCGGGGTCGTCGGAGTGCATGTCGCCGAGGACGGCGTTGGTCGCGACGCCGAGCAGCTTCACCGTGCCGCCGGTCGTCCAGACCAGGTCGCGGGGCGTGAGGCACAGGTGCGACAGGCCCGCGGCGTGCGCGGCGGCGATGGCCTCGGACGCCTCGTACAGCAGCGTCGCGGCGCGGCCGGGCTCCAGCGGCGCCTTGGCGAGCATGCCCTCCAGCGTCTCGCCGGCGACCCACTCGCTGACGACGTAGGCGCTCTCGCCGCTGTCGTCGGCGTCGAACACCTGGGTGAGCCGCGGGTCGGTGAGCCGGCTCGCCGCGCGGGCGGAGGTGACCACCTCGCCGATCCGGGGGAACTTCGGGTCGAAGGTGCGGACGGCGACGGCCCGGGCGAGGATCTCGTCGATGGCCTTCCAGAGGCTCGATCCGCCTGAGTCGCTGATGCGCTCCTCAAGCCGGTAGCGGCCGGCGAGACGTGTGCCGGGCTCGATGACGGACGTGCTCACGGCAGCGTCCTGCGCAGGTGGTCAGATCCCATGTTAGTGGCGTGGCAGCTTACGCCTCCGACCCTCCTCTTTGCGTTCCCCAGGGTGTCGCCCCGCAAGCCGTAGTCCCCCACATGGTAGTGGCTACTCGCACGAGTGGCCCGCCTTATCGCCGCGCGTCCTTTTTACTTTGCCGTGCTTTCCGGGCGCGGAGGTCAGCGGCCGGGCAGTTTCCGGGCGAAGGTGGAGATCGCCGTCTGGACCTCGTCCACCCGCAGGAGCTTCGCGAAGACCAGGTACAGAATGCCGCCGCCGGCGGAGCCGACGACCAGCGTGATGAGCGCCGGGACCAGCGTGGAGGTGTCGCCCACGGCGTCGGCGACGGTGTGCGTGGCGTAGGCGAACCCGATCAGCGGCCAGATCGCGACCGCGAGCTTCAGGTGGCCGCCGACGATGCGGCGCCCGTCGATTCCGCCGAGCTTGCGGCGCAGGACCAGCCAGCAGGTCAGCGTGCCGACCACGTTGGTGATCGCGAACCCGCCGGCGATGCCGACCACGATCCACCGGACGTCGAGGACGCTGTAGGCGGTGAACGCCATGATGATGTTGGTCGTGACGGTGACCATGCCGATCAGCGCGGGCGTCCTGGTGTCGCGGTGGGCGTAGAAGACCCGCAGCATCAGCTGGTAGATCGAGAACGGCACGAGCGCGATCGCGAACATCTGCATCACCCGCGCGATGACCAGGGCGTCGTCGGCCGAGGTGTTGCCGTGCGCGAACAGCACCGTGGTGATCTCCGGGCCGAGCACCAGCATCAGCGCCGCCGCCGGCATGATGATCACCGAGGAGAGCCGCAGCCCGGTGGAGAACGCGGCGCGCAGGTCCGCGGTCTTGCCCTCGGCCGCGAACCGGCTCATCCGCGGCAGCAGCGCGGTGATCACCGAGACGCCGACGATGGCGTACGGCAGCTGGAAGAGCTGGTAGGCGTTGAAGTACGGCGTGTACCCGTAGCCCTCGCCGATGCCCTCGTCCACCGCGAGGTTCCCGGCGCGGTTCGCCAGCGCGGTCACGACGGCGAACGCGGCCTGCGTGGCGACGACGTACACGAGCGTCCAGGCGCCCAGCCGCAGGACCTCGCCGATCTCGCCGCGCTGGAAGTCCAGCCGCGGCCGCCACCGGAACCCGACCCGGCGCAGGGACGGCCACAGCGCGACCGTCTGCAGCACGATCCCGCCGGTGGTGCCCAGGGACAGCAGCATCATCTGGCCGTCGGTGATGTCGGACGGGGTGACCGGCCCGGCGGTGATCGCCAGGAACGCGCCGCCGATGGCGATCACCACGATGTTGTTCAGCACGGGCGCCCACATCGGGGCGCCGAAGCTGCCGCGGGTGTTGAGGATCGCCCCGGCGAACGCGCCGACGCCGTAGAAGAACAGCTGGGGCAGGAAGAACCGCGCGAACAGGATCGCGACGTCCCGCTGGTCGCCGGTGAAGCTGCCCGCGAGGATGTCGATGAACAGCGGCGCGCACAGCACCGCGACGACGGTGAGGACGGCGAGGCCGATCACCGCGAGGGTGAACACCCGCTGCTCGTACCGCTCGCCGTACTCGCGGTCGCGTTCCTTGGCCCGCACCAGCAGCGGGACGATGACGCTGACGAGGATGCCGCCGAGCAGCAGGTCGTAGATCTGGTTGGGGACCGTGTTGGCGGTGTTGTAGGCGTTGGCGAGCATCCCGGTGCCGAGCGCGGCGACGATGACCGCCGTCCGCAGGAACCCGGTGACGCGGGACGCGAGCGTCCCCACCGCCATGATCGCGCCGGAGCGCAGCAGGCCGCCGCCGCCACCGGTCGCCTGGCCCGTGCCGCCGCCCTTGGGGGGCTCCCCCGGGCCGCCGCCGGTGCGCGTGTCCACCGCCGGCTCGCCGCTCCCGCCGGGGAGGGGGATGTCAGTCGCGGTCTCCGCCGCCGCGGGGTTCCCCGTCGCCGGCGGTGCGCCCGCCGCGCCCGGGGGAGTTCCCGTCGGCTGCGGGCTCGGGTACCGCGTCCCGGGGGGCTGCGGGGTCCATCCCGGGGGCGGTCCCTGCGGCGGCCCCGGCGGAGGACCCTGTGGAGGGCCCGGCGGGGGACCCTGCGGCATGCCCTGCGCCGGGTGGCCCTGCCCCGGGTGCCCCGGAGAGCCCGGGGGTGGGTAGCCCGGGCCCTGCGAGCCCTGCGCCGGGGAACCCGTACCCCTGCTGTCCCGTCCCGGGGGGCGTCCCTGCTGGTCCCGCTCCGTCACCGGCTGCCTCCGCTTTCCGGCGGCGCCTTGCTCTGATGGCCCGCACTCCGACGCCCACGAAGAGTACGGCAAGTCCGCCGCCGGTGATGAGCAGTGCGATACGCCCGTATCCGGTCGTGACGACCGTGATGGTCTCGCCGTTCCCCAGCGTCCGCCCGCCGGAGTTCGGGATCGCCAGGTCGAGGCGGACCCGGAAGTTCCCGTTGCCCGCCGCCTGCGCCGGAATCCACCGCTGCGCCCGCTCCCCGGGCCGCAGCTCGATGACCGCCTCCTCCGGGTCCAGCTGCGCGAGCTGGAGCTTCGCGGTGTTCTCGGACGTCGCGACGAGCCGCACCCGCACCGACTGGTTCCGCAGCGTGTTCTCCACGAGCACCGGCAGCTTGCCGGAGCTGCCGCCCATCAGCACCCGCTTGTTCTTGGTGGTGACGATGCGGACCTGGCTCATGTCGGACTCGATCCGATGCGTGAGCGCGTTGCGGGACTGCTTCGCGCGACCCGGCATCGCCCGCCACGACACCGACGCCAGGCGCAGCAGCGCACGCTCGTAGGAGATGTTGACGTCGTTCGTCATCACCGACCGGAACGTCGCCGCGCGGCGGGCGAGCGTCCGGATCTGCGCGAGGTGCGCGTCCCCCACCTCGAACCGCTCGAAGGAGTCGGGGTAGCCGTTGAACGCCCTGGCCTGCGGGGCGGTGGACTCGATCTCGTCCAGCGGCAGGTCGCGGAGCCACGCCGCGTCGCCGGTGTACCTCAGCAGCTTCTCCGCGAGACCCGGCGCCGGGTTCCAGTGCCGGTCGGGCGCGACGACCACGGTGCGCTGCTGGTTCGGCGCCTCCGCCGCGATCATCGCCGTCTCGGCGAGGAAGCGCTGCTCGGTCAGCAGCGCGCCGTAGGACGACTCCGAACCCTCGCTGACGATCTTGTTGAGCTTCTCGTCGAACAGCAGGGCGTTCTGCTCGCCCGCCCTCGTCGGCACCTTCGTGGTCGCGTTCGGCAGCTCCCCAGTCTGCGGGGGCTGGAACTGCGAGCTGCTCATCAGGAACGACCCGCCGTCCTTCAGCGCGTGCTCGGCGAGCTGTTCAAGCGTTCCAGGACCGGCCGCGCCGTACGCCGGCCAGGCGACGTTCGCGTTCGCCGCCCGGCCGAGGACCTGTGTCGCGACACCGGTGTTGCGCGCGGCGAACGCGACATCGATGTCGCGCGGCATCTTGTGGCGGATGAGGGCGACGACGTCGGGGTCGCCGTACGGCAGCGTGAAGTACGGGTCGCTCTTGGACGCGTTCTTCAGCGCCGCCAGCCACGCCGCCGCGGCCGCGCTCTTCTCCTTCTCCGCCGCCTTCGCGCCGAACGGCTCCACCCTGTAGTCGCCGGACGCCATGCGTTGCGCGTCGTCCAGCAGGGCCGGGTCGATGCCCCACGTGACGGGGGTGTCCGTCGCGGCGGCCGCGTCCACGAGCGACCCGAGCCGCCCCCTGGGCGCCAGGTCCTGGGTGAGGCGGTCGTCGAAGAACGTCTGGTCGTCGGTCCGGTGCATCCGGTCGACCAGCGGCCACACCCAGCTGACCGCCACCTGCTTGAAATGCCGCTGCTTCGGCATGAACGTCAGGAACGTCGTCAGCCCGCCGACCACCTGCTGCGCCGAGTTCAGCACCTCGACGCCCACCGGGTAGACGCCCGGGGTGCCGGCCGGGGCGTTCAGCCGCAGCGCGCCGGCGCTGGTCTTGAACGTCCACTTCTGCGTCGCACCCGGCGCGACCGCGCCGCTGAGCGGCTGCTGCGGGCCCACATTGGGCATCAGGCTCGGCTGGCCGGTCGAGAACTGGTCGAGCTGGCTCCGGCTGAGGACCGGCTGCGCGCTGTACCGCAGCCGCAGCGTGAGCCCGGCGAGCTGCTCGCCCGTACGGTTCTTCGCCAGCCCCGAGATCTCGATCTTGGAGTTGTCGCGGACCGTCTTCGGGCTCACCTTCGTCAGCCCGACCCCCACCTGAGCCCGCTGCAACGCCAGTTTCTGGGGCTGCGCCGACGCCGCGGCCGGAGGCACCAGGGCCGCCGGCGCCGCCAACGCGAAACAGGGCAGGAGAGCGGCCAGCGCGACCGCGCGTTTGACGCGTCTCACGCCGCATCCGCCCAGGCGCCGCCGAGCGCCGGGCCGACTCCAAAAGCCGCACCGGCCACGCACCTGGCCGCCTCGGACCGGCGGGCATCCGTATCCCGCACCACGGGGTGAGTTTATGGCATTGCCCTCGGCGGTCGGGCCCTAGAGGGCCCTCCCTTCAACGGGCAATGCGCGCGATCGCTGCATCGCTCCGGCTCGCCCAGGGGCTCGCTGCGCGATCAGGTTTCTTGCTTCGCTCGAAACCTGCCTTCGGACGCGATCGCAGGCGTTGAGGCTGTTGCGGGGTTGCTGTGGTGGCTGGGGTCACCACGTATGTGTGCCGCTTGGGGGTTTGGCCCGCTCCCCTTGCCGTGGGCTTGTGCGCTGTCAGATGCTCCGCAAGCTCGCGATCGCGTTTGACCGCTTCCACTTCTCGCAGGGTTGCGGTCTGGCCTGGTCGCGTGCGGTGGGGTCGCCTTTGGGGTGGGTTAGGGGACTGGGGTTTTGGGGGTGGTCAGGTCGGCTGGTTTGGCGTGGGTCAGGGCGTAGAGGGTGCGGGCTCGGATGCCCAGGGCGGTGGAGGCTTCGCCGGTTGCCGTGTAGACGACGTCGTCGGGTGGGAGGGCGTCCATGACGCGTTGGTCTACGAAGACGGGCATGTCGTCCGGGAGGAGGAGGGGGCAGACCAGGTTGGCCGCGTACTCGGTCGCGGTGTTGACGAGGTCCGCGTGGGCCGGGCGGACGGTCTTCGCCCCGACCGTGGCGCGGACCGCGTCGGTGGACGGGCGGCCGCCCGCGGGGACGATCACGCCGGTCAGGAAGCGCTGGTCGCCGAAGGCGTCGTCGCAGGAGTAGACGCGCGTCACCAGGCACCGTTCGGAGGGCAGGCCGAGGGCTCTGGGGAGCTCGTCGGCGTGGGCGAGCGCGAAGGGCAGTCGCACGATCTCGTGGACGGCCTCCCATTCGAGCAGCGCGCGGTGGATGGTCAGAGCGTCCTTCATCTTCGGCTCCATCCCGCGGGGGTCGCCCCGCTCACCCCCGTGCCTGGTTTCCCTGTGTCCCCCTGGATCGCAATCTGCGAGGGATATCCCCACATACCCGAGACGTCCGGTTTAACCCTCGCCATACGTCGTGCAAAAACACTCGCGATGCGCCTCAGCCGCACACGCGGCGGGCCGTGGCCCTGCTGTGTCCCGCTACCGTTGTCGTGCGGAGGGCTCACCGGCGGTCGCGATGGCGTCATCGGGGTGTCCAGAACGTAACCCGGGGATCGCGGCATGTGAAGGGTCCCGTCCTCCTTCGGCCCCGCAAGGATTCGCGCGCGGGCCCCGCCGATCATCGGAAAGTCCTTTGTCAGCCCGTCTCGCAAGGAAATACGCTTGATGGCCGTGCCCAACCAGAACGTGACACCCGAGTCCTCGCGGCGTACCGCGATCGCCGAGCTGCTGCGCCGGATCGCGCCCGTCGCCGACGATCTCGGGGCCCGGTTCGCGGCGGCCGGTCACGAGCTGGCCCTGGTCGGCGGTCCCGTCCGGGACGCGCTGCTCCGCCGTCCGACCAAGGACGTCGACCTCACCACCGACGCCCCGCCCGAGCGCACCCTGGAGATCATCCGCGGCTGGGCGGACGCGCACTGGACGATCGGCATCGAGTTCGGCACCGTCGGCCTCCGCAAGGACGGCGTCGAGCTGGAGATCACCACCTACCGCAGCGAGTCCTACGACCCGAAGTCGCGCAAGCCCGTCGTGTCGTACGGGACGTCACTGGTGGAGGATCTGCGCCGGCGCGACTTCGCGGTCAACGCCATGGCGGCGCGGCTGCCCGGGCACGAGTTCGTCGACCCCTTCGGCGGGCTCACCGACCTGCGGGACAAGGTCCTGCGGACGCCCGGCAAGCCCGAGGACTCGTTCGGCGACGACCCGCTGCGGATGATGCGCGCCGCCCGCTTCGCCTCGCAGCTCGGCTTCACGGTCGCCCCGGACGTCGTCCGCGCCATGACGGACATGTCCGCCCGCATCGAGATCGTCTCCGCCGAGCGGGTCCGGGACGAGCTGTCGAAGCTCGTCTGCGGAAAGTACCCGCGGCAGGGGCTGGCGCTCCTCGTGGACACCGGCCTCGCCGCGCACGTCCTGCCCGAGCTGCCGAAGCTGCGGCTGGAGATCGACGAGCACCACCGGCACAAGGACGTCTACGAGCACTCGCTGATCGTCCTTGAGCAGGCCATCGCGCAGGAGGAGGACGGTCCCGACCTCATCCTGCGGCTCGCGGCGCTCCTGCACGACATCGGCAAGCCGCGCACCCGGCGTTTCGAGCCGGGCGGGCGGGTCTCGTTCCACCACCACGAGGTCGTCGGCGCGAAGATGACCCGCAAGCGGCTGACCGCGCTGCGCTACCCCAAGGACGTCGTCGCCGACGTGTCCCGGCTGGTGGAGCTGCACCTGCGGTTCCACGGATACGGCACCGGCGAGTGGACCGACTCGGCCGTCCGGCGGTACGTCCGCGACGCCGGGCCGCTGCTGTCCCGGCTGCACAAGCTGACCCGGGCCGACTGCACCACGCGCAACAGGCGCAAAGCCGAGCGGCTGCGGCGCACCTACGACGACCTCGAGTCCCGCATCGAGCGGCTGGCGCAGGAGGAGGAGCTGGCCGCGATCCGTCCCGAGATCGACGGGAACGAGATCCAGGAGATCCTCGGGATCAAGCCGGGGCCGCTCGTCGGCAAGGCGTACCGGTTCCTGCTCGACCTCCGCCTCGACCGCGGCATGATCGGCAAGGACGCCGCGGCGGAGGAGCTGCGCCGCTGGGCCGCCGCCGAGGGCATCGTCCCGGCGGAGGGGTCCGGGGAATGATCCCGCTGCAGCTCGGGCGGATGAGCCCGCGGGAGACCGAGCGGATGCTGGAGTTCGACCGGGAGCACATCTGGCACCCGTACGCGCCGATGCCCGCGCCGGCGCCCGCGCTTCCCGTCGTCTCCGCGTCGGGGGTGCGGCTGACGCTGGCGGACGGCACCGAGCTGATCGACGGGATGTCGTCGTGGTGGGCGGCCGTGCACGGCTACAACCACCCGAAGCTGAACGCGGCCGTCACCGGGCAGCTCGGCAAGATGGCGCACGTGATGTTCGGCGGGCTCACGCACCCGCCCGCCGTCCGGCTCGCCGAGCGGCTCGTCGAGATCACCCCGGAGCCGCTGACGAAGGTGTTCTTCGCCGACTCCGGGTCCGTGGCCGTCGAGGTCGCGATCAAGATGGCGCTGCAGTACTGGCGGTCGCAGGGGCGTCCCGAGCGGCACCGGCTGCTCACCGTCCGCGGCGGCTACCACGGCGACACGTTCGGCGACATGGCCGTCTGCGACCCGGTCAACGGGATGCACCACCTGTTCCGGGACGTCCTGGCGGAGCACGTGTTCGCGCCGGCTCCCCCGCTCGGCTACTCGGCGGACCCCGAGCAGGCGTACCTGGACGAGGTGTCCCGGCTCGCCGCCGAGCACGCGGGCGAGCTCGCCGGGATCATCGTGGAGCCGATCGTCCAGGGCGCGGGAGGCATGCGCTTCTACGCGCCCGAGTACCTGCGCCACCTCCGCGACGTCGCCGACGAGCACGGCGTCCTGCTCGTCGTGGACGAGATCGCGACCGGTTTCGGCCGGACGGGCGAGCTGTGGGGCTGCGACCACGCCGAGGTCGTCCCCGACATCATGTGCCTCGGCAAGGCGCTGACCGGCGGCTACCTGACCATGGCCGCCACGCTGTGCACCGACCGGGTCGCCCACGGCATCACGTCGGGGGAGGCCGGCGCCCTCATGCACGGCCCGACCTACATGGCCAACCCGCTGGCCGCCGCCGTCGCGTCCGCGTCCATCGACCTGCTGCTGTCGCGCGACTGGCGGGACGAGGTCGACGCCATCGAGGCGATCCTCACGGCCGAACTGCACGACGCGGCGGACTTCCCCGGTGTCGCCGACGTCCGCGTCCTCGGCGCGATCGGGGTCGTCGAGGCGCGGGAGCCGGTGGACGTCGCGTCCGCGCAGGAGGTCGCCATGGCGCACGGCGTCTGGCTCCGCCCGTTCGGCAAGCTGGTCTACACGATGCCGCCGTACGTCTGCACGGAGGACGAGGTCCTGCACATCGCCGCCGCGCTGCACGCCATCGCCGAATCCCTGTGAACGGACCGCGTCAGCGGAGTGCCCGCGCGGGCCTGCGCGTGGTGACCGACCAGTAGAAGACCGCGCCGACGGCGTACGCGGCGACCACCGCGAGAAGGGTGCCGCCGGCGCGTCCGTCCACCGGCAGCCATGTCGCGGCCGCCGCGGCTGCACCGGCGAACACCGCGTTGAAGAGCATGTCGTAGACGGCGAACACCCGGCCCCGGTAGGCGTCCTCGACCCCCTCCTGCAGCGTCGTGTCGACGCACAGCTTCACGCCCTGCGACACGACGCCCAACGCGAAGGCGGCCGCCGCCCAGGGACCTTCGGCGAACGGCATGCCCAGCGCCAGCAGGCTCACCGCCGCCGCGGCGAACAGCACCGCCACCCACGCCCGCTTGCCGATGCGCCGCACCACCGCCGGCGTGATGAGGGCCGCGGCGAAGAACCCGGCGCCGGACACGCCCAGCATCAGCGCGAACGTCTCCAGCCCCTCGTCGGGGTCATCGGCGAAGTGGTTCCGGCACAGCAGCAGCGTCATGATCAGCACGACGCCGTACAGGAAGCGGTGGAAGGAGATCGCGCCGAGCGCCAGGGCCGCCTCCGGTCGGCGCCGGAGGTGCCGCGCGCCGTCGACCAGGCCGTCCAGGACGACGCGGAGCGCCTCGACGAGCCGCGGCGCGTCCGGCTGCACGGGCCCTGACACGGGGGCCTCGGCCGGGTGCGGCCCGAGCAGCCGTTTCGGCAGCAGCGTCGCGATCGAGCCCGCCACCAGGAACAGCCCGGCCGCCGCCACGAGGATCAGCGCCGTCCCGACGTCCCCCGCCCCGAACACCTGCCGCAGCAGGTAACCGACCCCTGCCCCGACGAACGCGACGACCGTCCCGGACGTGACGGAGAAGGCGTTCGCCGTCACCAGCTGGTCGCGCCGGACCACGTGGGGGAGCGCCGCCGACAGCGACGCGAGGAAGAACCGGTTCACGCCCAGGACGACGAGGACCCCGAGGAAGAAGACGGTCCCGTCCTGCCCCGCCGCGACCAGCGCCGCGACGAGCAGCACCAGCACGGCCCGCAGCACCGGCGTCCACACGAGGATCTGCCGCCGCCGCCACCGGTCGATGAACACCCCGACGAACGGCCCGAGCGCCGAGTACGGCAGCAACGTCACCGCGAACGCCGCCGCCGCCTTCGCCGCGGTCGTCTGCCGCTCCGGCGAGAAGAACACGTACCCCGCGAGCGCCACCTGGAAGACCCCATCGGTCAACTGCGACGCGAGCCGCGTGCCATAAAGCCGCCGAAAATCCCGCCCCCGCAGAATCTCCCGCAACTCACCCGACCGCACCAGGTCACCCTATGCCGCCCCCACCACAACAAGACACCACCCACCCCACCAAACCACCCGGCAGCATCCCCCGCCAGCGCCGGGCTTGCGGTGGGATTGCGACGACCTCAGCCACCGCCGCAACCCCGCAACAACCTCGATGCCTGCGATCGCGTCCGAAGGCAGGTTTCGAGCCTGCGAGAAACCTGATCGCGCAGCGAGCCCCTGGGCGAGCCGGAGCGATGCAGCGATCGCGCGCATTGCCCGCCGAAGGGAAGGCGCTCCAGCGCCTGACCGCCAAGGGCGATGCAGTAAGCACAGCAGCGATCGCGCGCATTGCCCGTTGAAGGAAGGCGCTCTAGCGCCTGCCGCCGAGGGCGATGCAAAGGACACTGCTAAAGCCAGATTCTTGTGTAGTCGTAGCTGGCGGTGGTGGGGAGGAAGTAGGCGCCGTGGACTCGGGATGAGTGGAAGATCGTGTGGGAGCGGCTGAGCAGGGGGATGATCGCGGCGTCTTCCATGATCTTCTGGTCGGCCTGCTGCCAGTAGCCGGCGGCGTGCGCGGGTTCGGGGGCGGTGAGGGCCGCGTCGATGAGGGCGTTGACCTCGGGGTTGTTGTAGCCGCCGTAGTTGGTGGAGTTCTGGCCGTAGCCGCGGCCGTCGAAGAGGGGCTGGATGATGGAGCGGCCGTTGTTGCCGTACCAGTCGGGGGTCCAGCCGGGGGCGGCGATGTCCCACTTGCCGGTGCGGGCGTTCGCGGGGGTGGAGATCGTCCCGGCGTAGAAGGAGCCGCCGGAGTCGGCGGTGAGTTCGGTCTTCACGCCGCAGGCGTCGAGGTTCTCGGCGATGGACTGGGCGATGAGCTTGTGGATGCTGTTGGTGCGGTACGGGAACTTCAGCGTGAGGCCGCGGTGGCCGGTCTTGCCGAGCAGCTCGCGGCACTTGGCGGGGTCGCCGGACTCGCCGTGCGTCGGGTACCGGTTCGCGGGGGTGTAGCCGGAGTTGCCGGGCGGGATCACCGTGTGCAGCGGCTGGGCCACCGCCGGGCCGCCCACGATCTTGATGAGGGCGCTGCGGTCCACGGCGTACTGGAGCGCCTGGCGGACCTCGCGCTTGCCGAGCGCGCCGCCGTTGTTCGGGCTGAGCGTGTTGAACACGAGGTACGGGCTGTTGCTCGGGGTCTCCCTGATCGCGAACCGCGGGTCGTCGCGGAGGCGGGGGATCGCGGACGTCGGGACGGGCTGGTCCCACGCGAGGTCGGCGGCGTCCTGCTCGATCTGCTGCTGGACGGTCTCCGGCGAGTCCTGCCCGAGGGTGATCTGGATCTTCTCCACGTGCCGCTCGCGCAGCGGGTCGCTCTCCTGCCGCCAGACCGGGTTGTGGGTGAGCAGGTAGGACATGCCCGGCTTGTACTCGCTGATCTGGTACGGGCCGTTCGACAGCGTGTTCTGCCGGAATTCCGCCGAGTCCGGGACGTACCTGTCGTACTCCTCGGGCGCGGCGGCGGTGAACGGCAGCGCGAGCAGGTTGAGGAAGTCGCTCGCGGGCTGCTTCAACTCGAACACCAGCGTCCGGTCGTCCTTGGCGCGGACGCCCTCGATCTCGTGGGACCGCTGGTAGGCGGCCATCGCCCCGGCGTTCCTGGCGTCGACGGCGGTGTAGCCGTCGCAGAACTCCTCCATGCCCTTGAGCGTGGAGATGAAGTACCCCTTGCCGGCGGACGGGGACGCCGGGTTGCACAGCCGCTTGAAGCCGCGGACGAAGTCCTGCGCGGTCACCGGGCGCGGCGGCTCGGTGTTCCACCGGACGCCCTCGCGCAGCCGAACCGTGTACGTGCGGCGGTTCTTGCCGATGTCGCCGTTCTCGCGGGTCGGGAGCCGCTCGGCGATGTCGGGCCGGACGGGGATCGTCTCCTGGAAGTCGTTGGACGCGCGCGTCCCGAGCAGCGTGCGCGCGAACGTGCGGGACAGTCCGTAGGCGCCGACGCTCGCCACGGCCGAGGGGTCGAGGTGCCCGACGTCGGACGAGCCGATGACGCGCAGCGTGCCGCCGTCGCGGGGGCTGCCCGCCGCGGAGGCGTCGTCACCTCCCCCGGCGCACCCCGTGAGCCCGAGCGCGAGCACCGTGAGCCCCACCGTCACCTTGCACATCTCGCGTGCCATCACGTTCTCACCTCGAAGACTCGGAACCTGGCGCGCAGTCACCGGCGGTGTCACATTAGGGCCGGAGGGTGACAAGGGGCCGGTACATCACCGTTTTCTCTACAGAAGTAAGGACGCCCTGACAGTGGATGTCCACTGTCAGGGCGTCCCTTGGGAACTTTGTGATCAGACTCTCAGCCGGAGGCCGCGGTCAGCGCTCGACGTCGCCGCGGATGAACGCCTCCACGGCCTCGTGGGCCTGGTCGTCGGTGTACTGCTCGGGCGGCGACTTCATGAAGTAGGAGCTGGCCGACAGGATCGGGCCGCCGATGCCGCGGTCCTTCGCGATCTTCGCGGCGCGCACCGCGTCGATGATGACGCCCGCGGAGTTCGGGGAGTCCCAGACCTCGAGCTTGTACTCCAGGTTGAGGGGCGTGTCGCCGAACGACTTGCCCTCCAGCCGGACGTAGGCCCACTTGCGGTCGTCCAGCCACGGCACGTGGTCGGACGGGCCGATGTGCACGTCGGCCTTCGCCATCTCGTGCGGGATCTGCGAGGTCACCGACTGCGTCTTGGAGATCTTCTTGGACTGGAGGCGCTTGCGCTCCAGCATGTTCATGAAGTCCATGTTGCCGCCGAAGTTGAGCTGGTACGTGCGCAGCAGCTCGACCCCGCGCTCCTCGAACAGGCGGGCCATGACGCGGTGCGTGATGGTCGCGCCGACCTGCGACTTGATGTCGTCGCCCACGATGGGGACGCCGGCGTCGGTGAACTTCTGGGCCCACTCGGGGTCGCTGGCGATGAACACCGGGAGGGCGTTCACGAACGCGACCTTGGCGTCGAGGGCGGCCTGGGCGTAGAAGCGGTCGGCCGCCTCGGAGCCCACCGGCAGGTAGGACACGAGGACGTCGACCTCGGCGTCCTTCAGCGCCTGCACCACGTCGACCGGCTCGGCGTCCGACTCGTCGACCATGTCCAGGTAGTACTCGCCGAGGCCGTCGAGGGTCGGGCCGCGCTGCACGGTCACACCGGTCGGGGGGACGTCGGCGAACTTGATCGTGTTGTTCTCGCTGGCGTGGATGGCCTCGGACAGGTCCATCCCGACCTTCTTGGCGTCCACGTCGAACGCCGCGACGAACTCGACGTCACCCACGTGGTAGTCGCCGAACTGCACGTGCATCAGGCCGGGGACTCGTGTCTCGGGGGACGCGTCCTTGTAGAACTCGACACCCTGGACGAGCGAAGAGGCGCAGTTGCCCACACCCACGATGGCTACGCGGACCGAACCCATCCGGTTGCTCCTTCTCTCTTGCGGAACATGTGGTGTTTCTTCACCCGACCCCGGTGCCGCCGATTCAGCGGTCGTGATCCCGAGGCATGTCCTGTGCGGTGGTTTCTGAAGACCTGTCTTGCTTTTCCTGCTCGGCCTGCTGCTCGGCCTGCTCCTGCTCGGCACGCTCGCGTCCGATGAGCTCGTTCAGCCACCTGACCTCGCGTTCGACGGACTCCAGCCCGTGGTTCTGCAGTTCCAGGGTGTAGGAGTCGACCCTCTCGCGAGTGCGCGCGAGTGCCGCGCGGAATGCCTCCAGGCGTTCCTCCAGCCGGCTGCGCCGGCCTTCGAGGATCCGCAGCCGGACGTCGGCGCGGGTGTGCGAGAAGAAGGCGAACCGGACGCCGAACCCCTCGTCCTCCCACGATGCCGGACCGGCCTCGGTCAGCAGCTCCTGGAGGCGCTCCTTGCCATCGGCGGTGAGCTTGTAAACAATCTTCGAGCGGCGGCTCTGCAGCGCCAGTGCCGTGTGCTCCTCCGGACGGTCCTCCATGATCAGCCCGTTCGTCAGGAGCTGCTTGAGGCACGGATAGAGGGAGCCGTAGGAGAAGGCGCGGAACATGCCGAGCACGACGTTGAGCCGCTTGCGGAGCTCGTAGCCGTGCATCGGGGACTCGTGCAGGAGGCCGAGCACGGCGAGCTCCAGCACGCCCGCGCCCTTCTTGGCCGCCATCCGGACCCCTTCAGCAGAGCCGATGTATCGATTCGATGTATCGAGCCAATGTATCGGCGCGATACATCGACAAGATACGTAGCGCGGACCGTCCTGGCAAGTGGGGATCTGTCCGGGCGCACCCGGCGCCGCTTACCCTGCCGGTATGCGGTGCCGGAGCCGACGATGAGACCGAGGCTGGTCGTCGACTACGGCCTCGCGAAGCGGGCGGTCCTCGCCGAGCTGAGGTCAGGGTCGCTGACCAGGGACGACGCGTGCGACGCCCAGCCCTACCTCCTGCGCGCGGCCAAGTACCACGGCGAACCCACCGGCGAGCGGTGTCCCGTCTGCCGGCATGAACCCCTCACCCATGTGACCTACGTATACGGGGACGAGCTGGGTCGCTACGCGGGACGCGTCAAGGCCACCGCCGAACTGGCCGAGCTCGACCGCGAATACGGAGAATTCAGGGTGTATGTGGTGGAAGTGTGTCAAAGTTGCGCATGGAACCACCTGGCGATGTCGTACGTCCTCGGCCATGGGGAGCAGGGCCCCGAACGGTAGCAAGCAGAGGAGGATCCACCGGCCGCAGCGTTCGGCGAGGGCGTTGACCAGCCAGGACGTAACATCGCCGTGCACACGCTCCCCCCGCTCACCAGCCCGCACAGTACTCTTCGGACGGCGCACGAGTCGTTCCAAAGCTGGGGAGCGATCCCCGGCCCTTGGCAACAACCAGCTGTCCCCTGTTGATGAGGTCGCGTGAGTAATCCAAGCCAGCCCCGACCGGAACCCGGGTCGCAGAGGCCGGGCGGGCAGCAGGTCCCCCGTCCCGGCGACTCCGGCGACCCCGCTTCTCCGGGCGCCCCCCGCGAATCCGCTCCGGGCGTCCCCGGCGCGGCGGACGGCCCCGGCGCCCAGGCGGCGCCGGCCGGACCGCCGGACAACGTCCAGAGCCCCGGCTTCATGAGCGGCCACGCCGTCCCCGGCGGCGGCAGCCTGTCCGGCGGCGGCGCGCCGGGCGGTTCCGCGGGGCACGGCGGCTCCGGTGCCGGTGGCGGATCGAATGACCCGCTGAGCGGCGGGTTCCCGCCGCCGAGCGGCTCCGGTGCGCACCGGGCTTCCGGCCCGGCAGGCGGCCTGCCGGGCGGCTCGGGTGGACCGGGTGGCGAGGGCTTCTCCGGCGGCTCCGGATCGTACGGCGCGTCCGGCATGGCCGGTGGCGGGCCGGGTCAGCCCGGTGGTCTGCCCGGTGGTTCGGCTTCGCCCGGTGGCTCTGGCGCCGCGCTGAGCGGTTCCGGGGCGCCTGGAAGCGGATCGGGCGGGCTGGGCGGTCCCGGAATGGGCGGCGGCACGAGCGGCGGCGGTATGTCCAGCGGCCAGGGCGGTGTGCCGGGTGGCCAGGGCGGCGCTGCGCCGGGCGGGAATCCGTCCGGCGGGTACGGGATGTCGGGCGGTGCCGGTGGTGCGGGTCGGCCGTCGGGTGGCGGCGGCTCGCTCGGTGACGCCGGGGCGCCGCCGACGGCTCCCGGTCCCGCGATCCCCTCGGGTGCGAGCGCGCCCGGCGGTGGCCTGCCCGGTGGCTCCGGTTCGCCGGGTGGTTCGTTCGGCGGTTCGGGTGCGCCGCCGACCGCGCCCGGTCCCGCCGTCCGTGCGGACGGCGGTCCGTCCAGTGGATACGGTCCGCCCGCGGGCTTCGGTGCGCAGGGTGCCCCGGGCGGCCCCGGAAGGGGAATGCCCGGCGGTCCAGGTGGTCCAGGTGGTCCAGGCGGCCCGGGCGGGCCTGGTGTGCCCGGTGGGCCCGGCATGGGCGGTGCGGCCGGTGCCGGGATGGCCGCGGGTGCCGGGTTCGGGACGGCGGCGAAGCCCGGCGTCAAGGACAAGCTCGGCGAGCTCCAGAAGGTCGGCCAGGACCTCGGCGCCAAGGTCACCTCGGCGTTCAAGAGCAAGGGCGTCCGGGCCGCCCACCGCTCCGGCGGCCCCGGCGGCCCCGGCGGGCCCCCTGGCCCCGGTGGGCCCGGCGGTCCCGGCGGGCCGATGGGGCCTGGCGGCCCGAGAGGCCCCGGGGGTCCGGGCGGGCCGGGCGGACCGGCCGGGCCGGCCGGGCCGGCCGGGCCGGGGCAGAAGAAGTCCGGGATCCTCGGGCAGCTGCGGTCCCGGGAGACGGGATGGCGGCGGTTCCTGCCGTCCTGGAAGCTCGTCGCCGGCCTTTCCGGGCTCGGCATCGCCGCGTTCGTCACGCTGATCTGGGTCGCGTACTCGAACACCCCCACGCCTGCGGAGCCGACGGTGGCGGGCGTCGAGGACCAGGCGTCGATCTTCTACTACACCAACGGCAAGGAGATCGGCCGGATCGGGAAGAAGCGGCAGAGCGTCGAACTCGACAAGATCCCGCCGCACGTCCGGAACGCGGTGCTGGCGGCGGAGAACCGCAGCTTCTACAGCGACCCGGGCTTCTCGGTGAAGGGCACCACGCGGGCCGTGTGGGACAACCTCACCGGCGGGTCCGGCGGCGGGTCCACGATCACGCAGCAGCTCGCGAAGAACCACTACTCCGACCCGAACAACCGGACGATGAGCCGGAAGTTCAAAGAGCTGTTCATCTCGATGAAGCTCGAGGACAAGCACAGCAAGGACGAGATCCTCAAGCTGTACCTGAACACGATCTACTTCGGCCGCAACACCTACGGCATCCAGGCCGCGTCCCGCGAGTACTTCGGCAAGGACGTGTGGAAGCTCAACCAGGACGAGGCGGCCATCCTCGGCGGCATCATCCAGAACCCCAACCGCGACCCCGAGGCGAAGGCGCACCAGGCGTGGGCGAAGGCCCGCTACGAGTACACGCTGAACGGCCTGGTCTCGATGGGCAAGCTGAGCCAGGGCGAGGCCGACAAGCTGATCCAGCAGGGCCTGCCGAAGCTGAAGAGCGCGAACGCCGGTGACCAGCTGTACGGCGGGCAGCGCGGCTACATGCTGATGCGCGCCAAGGAGGAGCTCCGCCGGCAGGGGATCGACGAGCAGGAGCTGACGACCAAGGGCCTGCGCGTCTACACCACCTTCAACGAGAAGCGGATGGAGATGGCGCGGCGGGCGGCCGAGAAGACCGTCTCGCAGGTGAACCCGAAGCGGCTCGCGAAGAAGAAGATCCGCGTCGGGCTGGTGTCGGTGAACACCGCGAACGGCGAGGTCGTGGCGTTCTACGGCGGGCCGGGCTACCTGGACCAGGAGTTCAACAACGTGTGGCAGGGCTCCGCGCAGGGGGGCTCGGCGATGAAGCCGTACGTGCTGGCGACGGCCCTCAAGCAGAACTACAGCCTGAAGAGCACCCTCGAGGGGATCTCGAAGACGCCGATCGGCCCGGACGGCACGGTCGTGTCGAAGGACGACCCGAACGCGGTGATCGTCCCGAACAGCCACGACGTCGGCACCCCGGTCGACATGATCACGGCGACGAAGGACTCGGTGAACACCGCGTTCATCCAGCTGATGGGCAAGGTCGGCATCGAAGAGGTGGTCAAGACCGAGACCGACGCCGGGATCGCGTCCGACCTGCTCGACCCGCACAAGTGCTGCCTGAACCTCGCGCTGGGCGTCAACAACATCCGGCCGATCGAGCAGGCGGCGGGCTACGCGACGTTCGCCAACGGCGGCGTCTACTACCAGCCGCACGTGATCCGCCAGGTCCGGGAGTCCGACAACAAGACGGTCCGGCTGAAGCCGAAGTTCGAGAAGCGCCGGGTCTTCGACGGGAAGGTCGCCGCGGACGCCACGTACGCGATGCAGCAGGTCGTCCGGGGCGGCACCGCGACGGCGGCGGCACTGCCGGACCGCCCGGCGGCCGGCAAGACCGGCACCACCGACCGGAACGTCGCGACCTGGTTCGTCGGCTACACGCCGCAGGTCTCCACCGCGGTGACGATCTACAACGACGCCACGGGACCCGACGGGAAGAAGAAGTCGGTGGTTCTGCCCGGGATCGGCACGGTGGAGGGCGGTACGATCCCCGCCCGCATCTGGCGCTCCTACATGGTGAACGCGATGCAGGGGATGGAGGTCCAGCAGTTCCCGCCGCCGGCGTGGGGCGGGATCGTGCAGAAGTGGGCGAAGCCGCCGAAGAAGGAGCACCGCCGGCCGCCGTGGTGCGACGACCACCCGCTCGGCCGGTTCCACCCGCGCTGCCAGGGGGACGGCGACGACGGCGGCCGCGGTGACGGCGACCGGGGCGACAAGCCGCCGTGCCAGTCGCCGTTCGCGAACGGCAACTGCGACCCGAACAAGCCGCCGAGCAACCCGCCGCCCGAGTGGTGGTGCCAGCTCCACCAGGGCGACCCGGCGTGCCGCGGCAGACGGGGCGGGCGCAGCCTGCAACCCAGTTCAGGGGAACCGGGCACGGCGCATATCGCGCCGCTGCCGTTGTTGACGAGGCCGCCGGAATGAACCCCGGAGCCGTTGAGTCCGAACTCTCTTGTGGAGGCGGTGGTGTGACATGAAGCATGTTCGCGAATTGCCGCACGCCAGCGGGCGTGATCGAGTGCGTCCGGACGGCCGGGAGCCGCGAAGCCTTATGCCATCGGCCCCCGCGCCTCCTGCTCCGCAGTACTCTCGGACGACGCACAGCCGTACCCCAGTCGATGAGGTCGCGTGAGTAACCCAAGCCGATACGGACCGGAACACGGAGATGGCCCCGGCCGGAGGGGAGCCCCCCGTCCCGGCGGTTCGGGCACGCCTGCCGGTGCGCCGCGTGGCGGACCGTCCGGCTCGCCCTCACCCGGCAAGGGCCCGCGCCCCGGTGGCAGGCCGAGCGGACGCGGCGGAGGGCCCGCGCGGGCCGGTGCCCCGGGCGGCGGCGGCCGGAGCGGCGGCGGCCGGCGGCGTGCCGGTACGCCCTCGGCGATGCGCTCGGGGCCTGGCGGACGTCCGGGACCACCCGGCGCACCGGGTGCCCCGGGTGGTCCCGCGGGCGCGGCGGGAGGCCGGGGCGGTCCCGGCAGACCGGGCGGGCCGGGCAGGCCCGGCGGCGGTGGCCGCGGTCCCGGCGGTCCGGGCGGCCCGGGTGGCCGCGGCGGTTCCGGGGGCGGCGGCTTCTGGGACGAGGAGGGCCGCGACAAGCGGTCGGACGATCCCGACAAGACCGGATGGAAGCGATACATACCTTCCTGGAAGGTCATGGTCGCCGTCGCCAGCGTGATGATCCTCGGGCTGGCGACGCTCGTCATCGTCGCGTACGCCAACACCCCGATCCCGACGGAGAAGCAGCAGGACGCGATACGCCAGGAGTCGGTGATCACGTACGCGGACGGCTCGCCGCTCGCGCGGATCGGCACGCACCGCGAGAACATCCCGCTGGACAAGGTGCCCAAGCACGTCCAGAACGCCGTCCTCGCGGCCGAGGACCGCGGCTTCTGGACCGAGCCGGGGATCTCGCCGACCGGTATCGCGGGCGCGATGTTCCGCGCGGTGACCGGCGGCGGCACCGCGGGCGCCTCGACGATCACGCAGCAGATGGCCCGGAACTACTACGCGGGCCTCAGCCAGGAGCGCACGGTCAGCCGCAAGCTCAAGGAGATCCTGATCTCCATCCGGCTCGGCAAGGAGATGGAGAAGGCGAAGGTACTGGAGCTGTACCTCAACACGGTGCCCTTCGGGCGCCGGTCGTACGGCATCCAGGCGGCCTCTCGCGCCTACTTCCACAAGCCGGTCACCGAGATCAACGAGTCCGAGGCGGCGATGCTCGCCGCGATGATCCAGCGGCCCGGCTACTTCGCCACCTACGGCCCGGCGTCCAACCCGGCCAAGCAGGCGCTGATCGACCGCTGGAACTACGTCCTCGACGGCATGGTCGAGCAGGGCTGGCTCGAGGAGGGCAAGCGCGCCGCGGCGAAGTTCCCGCAGACGGAGAAGAACTGGAGCGACGTCCCGGACGACCCGAACGCCGGCTACCTGGAGGCGCGGGTCCTGAGCGAGCTGAAGGCGCTCGGCATCAACGACCAGATGCTGGAGACCGGCGGCCTGCGGATCAAGACGACGTTCAACAAGCAGCTGCAGGACTACACCAACAAGGCCGTCAGGGAGATCCGCAAGGAGAACGGGCTGGGCAACGACATCCAGTTCGGGCTCGCCGCGATAGACCCCCGGACGGGCGGGGTGGTCGCCGCCTACGGCGGCCCCGACTTCCGCAAGCAGCAGTTCGACAACTCCTTCCAGGGCAAGGTGCAGCCGGGGTCGTCGTTCAAGCCGATCGTCCTGGCCACGGCCCTGGACCAGGGCATCAGCCTGAAGACCACGATGGACGGCAGCTACAAGCGGACGATCAACGGTGCGACGTTCACCAACGACAACCGCGCGGAGAACGGCATCTACAACCTCAAGCAGATGACGGCGATGTCCATCAACACGTCGTACGTCGAGCTCGGGCAGAAGGTGCAGCTGTCCAACGTCATCGAGATGGCGAAGAAGATGGGCGTCCCCGCCGACACCCCGTCCCTCGACCCGACCTTCACGTCGCTGCCGCTCGGCGTCATCGACACCACGCCGGTGACCATGGCGTCGGTCTACTCGACCTTCGCCGCGAAGGGCGTGCACCGCGACGCCCACGTGATCGCCAAGGTCACCGACAACCAGGGCAACCCGATCACGAACGAGAAGGGCGAGGTCCTGGAGAAGCTGCCCTGGGAGAAGCCGACGCGCGCCTTCTCCGAGGGGGTCGCGGCGGACGCGACGTCGGCGATGGAGGCGGTCGTCAAGTCCGGCGGTACCGGTACGCGGGCGAACCTCGGCGGCCGCCCGGTCGCAGGCAAGACCGGGACGACGGACGAGAACAAGTCGGCCTGGTTCGTCGGCTACACGCCCGAGATCGCGACGGCGTCGGCGATGTGGCGCCAGGACAAGAAGGGGAACCGCCTGTCCCTGATCGGCGTGGGCAACTACAGCCAGGTCTACGGTGGTACGGTCCCCGCCGACCTGTTCAAGAAGTTCATGACGAAGGCCCTCGAGGGCAAGGAGATCAAGCCGTTCCCGCCCCCGGTCAACGCCGGTGAGATCGCCCCGTGGGCGAAGGCGCGGCCGACGCCGACCCCGACGAGTACGCCGAGCCCGACGAACACGCCGGACTGCCGGCCGGGCCGGCCGAACCAGCCGCCGGACTGCCGGCCGACCTCGCCGTCGTCGCCGAGCCCGTCGATCACCCCGCCCAGCCAGGGGCAGCCCTGCAACCGGCTGGGCATGCCGGTCGGCTGCAACCCGGACATCCCACCCGACGGCGACCGGAGCTGGTGGTGCGCGCAACCGCAGCACCGCGACCATCCCGTCTGCCGGGGGGTTGACGATCCGCCCGACGCCCCCGACGGCAGCAACTAGGGGAGGCCGGGACGCGTTTCCCGGCAGTCCGTGAACGGCCCGGAGCCTGGCGGCTCCGGGCCGTTGCGTATCGCCGGTGCGCCGCCCGGAGCGGACCCGGCGGCCAATAGTCTTGCTGTCCATGTCGTCGTCTTCTGAAGGGATCGCGATGTCCGCCGCCGACACCGAAATCGACGGGGCGGACGAATCGCCGTCCCGCCGGCACGGGCCGCTGACGCCGTTCGCGCCGGTGCTGACGGGCCTCACCGCCCTGGTGTGCCTGCTCGGCTGGCTGCAGAAGCGGCCGTGCGCGTCGGCGAACTTCGACTTCATCAAGACGACGACGAACGGCTGCTACACCGACATCTACCCGCTGTACTACGTGCGCGGGCTCAGCGACGGGAAGATCCCGTACTTCGACTCGTTCGCCGGGACCGACATCCACTACGTGGAGTACCCGGTCCTGGCCGGCGCCCTCATGCAACTGGTCGCGTGGCTGGTGCAGCCGTTCGGCATGGACGCCCGCGGCATGGCGTTCTACAACGTGACCGCGCTGCTGCTGGCCGTCTTCGCGGTCGTCGCCGTCCTCGCGACGGCGTACGTGGCGGGGCGGCGGTCGCTGCGCGCCGGGCTGATGGTGGCGCTGTCCCCCGCCCTGCTGCTCACCGCGTACATCAACTGGGACCTGCTCGCGGTGGCGCTGACCGCGCTGGCCCTGGCCGCCTGGTCGGCGCGCCGCCCCGCGCTCGCGGGCGCGCTGCTCGGGCTCGCGATCGCGGCGAAGTTCTACCCGCTGCTGTTCCTCGGCCCGCTGGTCCTGTTGTGCGTGCGCGCCGGGCAGTGGCGCGCCATGGGACGGCTCCTCGCCGGCACCGCCGGGGCGTGGCTGCTCGTCAACCTGCCGGTGATGGTGTTCGCGTGGGACGGGTGGAAGGAGTTCTACACCTTCAGCCAGGGCCGCGGCATCGACTGGGGGTCGATCTTCTTCTTCCTGCAGGAGCACGGGCTGGACAAGGCGGCGTCCGACACCGATCTGCTGAACCTCCTCGGGACGGGAACGTTCCTCGTCCTCGCCGCGGGGATCGCCGTCCTCGCGCTGGCCGCGCCGCGCCGCCCGCGCCTGCCGCAGCTGATGTTCCTCGTGCTCGTCGCGTTCATGCTGCCGAACAAGGTCTGGTCGCCGCAGTTCGTGCTGTGGCTGCTCCCCCTGGCCGTGCTGGCCCGCCCGAAGCTCCCCGCCTTCGTGGCCTGGCAGATCGGCGAGGTCGTCTACTTCTTCGGCATCTGGTGGTTCCTGCTGTCGGTCTCCGCCCAGACCGCGGGCGCGGACCTCTCGGGCACCCTGTCGGCGGTGCTGAGCTTCGACGCGCCGGAGGGCGGCATCGACCAGGGCGTCTACCACCTGGCGCTGCTCGCGCGATTCGTGACCGTCCTGGCGCTGGCGGCCCTGGTGGTGCGGGACATCCTGCGGCCGTCCGGCGACGCGGTCAGATCGGACGGGACGGACGACCCGGCCGGCGGCGTCCTCGACGAGGCGGAGGACGCGGTCTCGCTGGGACGCTGGCGCGACCGTCGCCGCACCAGCGTCCCCGTGCCCTCCTAGCCGTCCGTTACGCGGGGGACTCGTGGCTGCGCAGGGCCTCGATGAGCCACTGGAACGACGGGGTCATCGCCGGCCACGCCTCCCAGCCGTTGATGACGGCGAGGAGCTGCCAGTACCGCTCCGCGCGCGGGTCGGTGCCGATCTCGGTCCGCTCGCGCAGGTCGCGCCGGAACTCGGGGCCGTCGGCGGCGCCGTAGGCGTCCGCGTAGGCGGCCGCCACCTCGTCGACGATGGGACGGGCCGCGTCCGAACCGGGCTCGATGCCGTCCGCGATGGCCGCCGAGATCTTCTCCCCCGTGAGCTGCCCGAGCCGCGCCGGGTCGTCGGGGTAGGAGCCCCGCCCGAGCTCCGCGGCCTGGGCCTCGGCCATCCGCCGCACCGTGGCCCGGAAGTCGGGGTCGCCGACCAGTTCGGCCAGCTCCACCCACGCGTCGACCTGCTCGGGCTCGGGGTCGTCGGGCAGCTCCGGCAGCGCGGACCGCATCCGCTCCTCGAAGGCGGGGTCCACCGCGAGTCCGGCGAACGACTCGTCGATGAAGTCGGTGATGATGCGCCGCCGCTCCTCGTCGGAGAGCCGGGCGAGCTTGTGCATGAGTTCGATCTCCTCGGGACTGGATGCTCGTTTGGCGACCGCCCGCAGCACCGCCCGGCGCAGCCGGAGCGTGCGGATCTGCACGTCCAGCGCCTCGGCGTGCGCCGCCGCGACCTCCCCGACGCCGATCTCCCGGTCCAGCACCCGCCGGACCGTGCCGAGGTCCACGCCGAGGTCGCGCAGCGTACGCACCAGGTCGAGGCGCGCGACGGCCGCCACGTCGTACAGCCGGTAGCCGGCCGCGGTACGGGAGGTCGCCGGCACCACGCCCGCGTCGGAGTAGAACCGGATCGTCCGCACCGACAGCCCGGTGCGGCGCGCCAGTTCCCCGATCGTGTACTGGGTGTCGCCTGCCATGCCGTCCACCATGGGGTCTCCAGTCGCTAGAGACTCAAGCCCGCGCCATTATTGACCTTGCCCCGACCGGCCAGGAGTACAGATGACCAGGAACGTCACCCTCCCCGAAGACTGGGAGCCGAAGGTGCGAGCGGCGCTCGCCGGCGCCCGCCCCGACGTCGCGGGGTGCCCGCTGCGCCTCCTCGGCACGGGATACGAGAGCGTCGCACTGCTGCTCGACGCGGAGCAAGGGGCGGCGGGCGAGTCGTACGTCCTCCGCTTCCCGCGCAACGAGGACGGCGCCGAGGGCATCGCGCGCGAGGCCAGGCTGCTGCCCGAGCTCGCCGGGACGCTGGACCTGCCCATCCCCCGCTTCGCGTTCACCGCCCCGAACCCGCTCGGCCCCGGGTCGTTCTGCTGCTATCCGGCCGTCCCGGGGGAGTCGCTGGACGAGGACGACTGGCACGACCGCGGCCTACTGGACGAGCCCGGCCCCGTCCGCCAGATCGCGGACGTGATCGAGGCGATCCACGCGTTCCCCGTCGAGCGCGCCCGCGAGCTCGGCGTCCCCGAGGCGGACCTGCGCGCCGACTACACCGAGGAACTGGACCTCGTCCGTACCGAGGTGGCGCCGCTGCTGGCGCCGGAGGAAGGGCGCGAGCTGGTCGCGGCCTACGAGCGCTACCTCGCCGACGACGGCAACTTCGCGGACCCGCCCGCGCTGACGCACGCCGACTTCAGCCTGGACCACCTGCTGATCACCGGGACCCGGATCACCGGCCTGATCGACTTCGGGGACGTGCGGATCGGCGACCCCGACTACGACCTGTGCTACCTGTGGCCGGAGACGAACCGCTCCTTTATCCGCCGCCTCCAGGAGCACCGGGGCCGCCCGCTGGACGCCCGCCTGGAGGGCAAGCTGCGCTTCTGGGAACTGGCCGATCCGGTGAGCGACGTCCTCCACGGCATCGAGCACGGCATGGCGGACGTCCGCGAAGAGGGCATCGGCTACCTGAAGCCCCTGCTGGCTCCCGCTCGCTCCTGAAGAACCCGGGGGCCGGTGACGGTGGCGAAAGATGTGGCCGGAATCTGCCCATATCGGGGGATTTTGTGCGCGGGAGACGGGGATGATCGCGGCCGGTGGGGCTGACGCCCCCGGCCCCGGGAACGCGGGGAGCACGACCTCTCGGGAGATGACGTGGACGCGAACCGAGCACTGACCGCGCTGATCGAGGGACGGCTGGCACCCGGCGTCTACCAGTGGCGGACGCCGCCGGTGCCGGGCGCGATCGGCGACACGGGCTGGACCGGGCGCGCCGAGGAGGCGGGCCTGCGGGCCTTCCACCTCGACGGCCGCCGCGCCCGCGACAAGGAGTCGTTCCTGCGGCTGTGCTCTGAGGTCTTCGACATCCCCGGCCCGCCGCCCGGCGGCTGGGACGACCTCGGCGACGGCCTGGCCGACCTGTCATGGACACCCGCCAAGAGCGGCTACCTGGTGCTGTACGAGTCGTGGTCGGAACTCGCCGACGCCGACCAGCGGTCGCTCCGCGCCGTCCTGGACGTGTTCGCCCGCGCGATCAAGGCGTGGCGGGACACCTCCACCCCCATGACCGTGTTGATGTCGAGCGTCGGAGTGGAAGTCGCGGGCGTCCCCCGCCTCGCCTGAGCGGAGGCCGGCTGCTGAGTGGGGTCAGTACGTGCTGCCGCCGGTCTCGGCCGCGAACATCGCGAGGCCGAGCAGGTAGAGGAACCAGAAGATGATCCAGCCCGCCGAGACGATGTAGCCGAGGATGAGGCCGGCGACGGCCATCCCGTGGCCGCCCTCGCCCGTCCGCTTGATCTGGCTCTGCGCGACGTGCCCGAAGATGATCGCGAGGATGGACGTCAGTCCGCAGGCGACGAAGCCGATGAGACCGCACACCAGCGACGCGGTGGCCATGCCGTTCGTCGGCGCGCTGACCGGGGCCGAGGAGCCGTAGTAGTGGTGCTGCACGGCCGGTTGCTGCGAGTAGGCAGGCTGGCCGTAGGGGTCCTGCGGGCCGTAGCCGTAGGGGTCGTATGCCATGTGCTTCCCGATCGGTTCGCGCGCCCGCCGCCGCAGAGTTACGCGCGTGCGCTGAGGCTGGGTTCCGGATTATGCCAGTGTGGCGTGACCTTGGGGTTTTTGTCGTCCTGCTGGTCGAAGCGGGCTTATCTGGGTCTACGGGGGGTTAGATGTCGCGGCGCCGTCCCGGGTTCCCGTCCCCCGCGGACCTCCCGACTCTGCGTCGTCAGAGCTTGGAACGCAACCAGGAAATGTCTTCCGCTTGGCCCTCGGCAGGCGTTTCCACTACCACCGGCGCCCCCGCGGCACGCACAACGGCCAGGATCAGTTCGGGGTCGATCTTCCCGTTGCCCAGGTTGGCGTGCCGGTCGGCCCCCGACCCGAACGCGTCGCGGCTGTCGTTGCAGTGCACCAGGTCGATGCGGCCGGTAACGGCCTTGATCCGGTCGACGGCGTCCACGAGTTCCTCCCCCGCCGCGTGCGCGTGGCAGGTGTCGAGGCAGAAGCCGAGCTTGGACTCCAGCCCCGGAACTCCTGACAGCACCTCCCACAGCCGAGCGATCCGGTCGAACCTGCGCGCCATGGCGTTCCCGCCGCCGGCGGTGTTCTCGAGATAGACCGGGATGGGGCACTCGACCCGCTCGAACACCTTGCGCCAGTTCTCGAAGCCGGTCTCGGGGTCGTCGTCCTTCAGCACGTGGCCGCCGTGCACGATCAGCGCCTTCGCGCCGATGGACGCCGCCGCCTCCAGTTGCTGGTTGAGGTTCTTGCGGCTGGGGATGCGAATCCTGTTGTTGGACGTCGCCACATTGATCGTGTACGGGGCGTGCACATAGACGTCCACGCCGGAGCCCTCCAGCGCCTCGACGCCCTCCGGCAGTACCGGCTTCTTCCAGCCCTGCGGGTCGCCGAGGAAGAACTGGACGACGTCCGCGCCCACCGCGCGTGCGTTGTCGAGCGGGTTGGTCTGGTCGACATGGGCTCCGATGCGCATGCCACGAGACTAGCCCCGCCGTCCGACAGGATGGGCGGACGCCAGGGCGTGCGGCGGCGTGCGGCGGCGTGCGGCGACGGGGCCGCCGGGTCAGAGCGAGAAGCCGCCGTTGTTCAGCGCGAAGCTGAGGCCGAGGAAGGAGGCCACCATCCCGACGATGTTCAGCCAACGCTCGTTCGTCGTCGCGGAGATCATCTGGGAGTACAGGGCGAGCGGCAGGCCGATCAGGCCCGCGATGGCGCCGGGGAGGTGGGTCGCCTCGACCCAGCCCATGATGAGCGCGCCGATGCCGATCGTGATGGACGCGACCGCGAGCCAGTCCTGGAGCCGATGGGGTTCGGGCCTGCCCTCCCGGTCGATGGCCTGCCGACTGGTACCTGCCGCCTGCTCCGGCATCGGGACCCTCCTCAGCTTCTCGTCCCGCGCCAGGGACACGCGGTACGCGCGGGACCGGACGGACCATGCCCATGAAGAGATGCCCCGTCCGGGCGAGACCAATCGGCCGCGGGCGGCCGGAAAATGTCGGCGGGACCCGGTAGTGTCGAACATGGATTCGAGAAGACCGGCTCGGTCCGGCCCCCGGGGGGAAGCGGGGGAGAGCAGGAGGTGCACGATGGTGACGAAAGCGGAGCTCGGGCTCATCGGGGACGCGGAGCTCGTGGAGGAGCTGTCCCGGCTGACGACCCAGACCGCCCGCATGCGCGCCCAGATGGCCGACATCATGGCCGAGCTGGAGCGGCGGCGCTGCGCGAGGAACGTCCCTGCGGGGACGCGGCGCTGACGGTGCGCACGTCCGGAACCGGCTCGCACGCTGCCAACTGTTGGTAGCCTGTATCGGTCTCGCGGCAGGTGCGCCCGGCGATCCGGGTCCAGGCACCGCCGCGGCGGACGCAAGAGCCCTCCTGTCACGGAAAGACCGTGACCGCCTGAGTCCAGAGGAGGTAGGGACACAGCATGCGTCGTTACGAACTCATGACCATCCTCGACCCCGCCATCGACGAGCGCAACGCGGGCAGCGCGCTCGACCCGTTCCTGAAGGTCGTCAAGGACGGCGGCGGCAGTGTCGAGAAGGTCGACGTCTGGGGCCGCCGGCGCCTGGCGTACGACATCCAGAAGAAGTCCGAAGGCATCTACGCGGTGGTCGACCTGTCGGCTGAGCCTGCCACGGTCAAGGAGCTCGACCGGCAGCTCAACCTGAGCGAGTCGATCCTGCGTACCAAGGTCATCCGCCCCGAGGTCCACTGAGCCAGGCTCAGCCCTCTCACCAGCCGGAGCGAGCCCCATGGCAGGCGACACCGTAATCACGATGGTCGGGAACCTCGTCGAGGACCCGAATCTCCGCTTCACCCCGAGCGGCCAGGCGGTCGCGTCGTTCCGCCTCGCCTCGACCCCGCGGTTCTTCGACCGCCAGTCGGGCGAGTGGAAGGACGGCGAGGCCCTGTTCCTCACCTGCAACGTCTGGCGGCAGGCGGCCGAGAACGTGGCCGAGACCCTGCAGCGCGGCATGCGGGTGATCGTGCAGGGACGCCTCAAGCAGCGGTCCTACGAGACCCGCGAGGGTGAGAAGCGCACCGTCTTCGAGATCGAGGTCGACGAGGTCGGCCCGTCGCTGCGCAACGCCACCGCCAAGGTCAACAAGACCCAGCGGCAGGGTGGCGGTGGCGGCGGCTTCGGCGGCGGTGGCGGCGGCGGCCAGGGCGGCGGCGGTTTCGGCGGCGGCGGCCAGCAGGGCGGCGGCTTCGGCGGCGGCCAGCAAGGCGGCGGCGCCCCGGCCGACGACCCCTGGGCCACCGGCGGCGGCGGCGGTGGCGGCGGCGGATTCTCCGACGACCCGCCGTTCTGACCGGCCGTCCCGCACCAGCATCACCAATCAACGTCCATTCCCGCGTGAGCGGGGCTCTCCCAAAGGAGCACCACGATGGCGAAGCCACCTCCCCGCAAGCCGAAGAAGAAGGTTTGCGTTTTCTGCCAGGAGAAGATCTCCTACGTCGACTACAAGGACACGGGCCTGCTGCGGAAGTTCATCTCCGACCGCGGCAAGATCCGTGCCCGGCGGGTGACCGGCAACTGCACCCAGCACCAGCGGGACGTCGCCACGGCGATCAAGAACGCCCGCGAGATGGCGCTGCTGCCCTACACCAGCACCGCGCGCTGAGGCAGGGGGAACGAACATGAAGCTCATCCTGACCCAGCAGGTCTCCGGTCTCGGTGAACCCGGGGACATCATCGAGGTCCGCGACGGCTACGGCCGCAACTACCTCGTTCCCCGCGGCTTCGCCATCCGGTGGACTCGCGGCGCCGAGCGGGAGATCGAGTCGATCAAGAAGGCGCGTTCGGCCCGCGAGATCGCGACCGTCGAGCACGCCAAGGAGGTCGCCGACCGGCTGAAGGCGCTGCGGGTGACGCTGCGCACCCGCACCGGGACCGGCGGCCGGCTGTTCGGCGCCGTGACCGCCGCCGACATCGCCGAGGCGGTCCGCGCCGCCAACGGCCCCGACCTGGACCGCCGCCGCATCGAGATCGGCAACCCGATCAAGACGGTCGGCACCCACCGGGTCAGCGTCCGGCTCCACAGCGACGTCAACGCCACCATCGACGTCGACGTGGTCGAAGCCTGACCGACGTCCGCCGAACGACCCCCGCGCTCCACCGCGAGCGCGGGGGTCGTTTCGCGTCCGCCCCCGTGCATGGAGACGGAGACCTTCACCCAGTTACCGGACACGGCGCCCTCACTCAGCGTGACGTGGACGGGGGCCGGCGGTTCAGAAGTCGGCAATCTCTGCTGCAAGATCGGCTGACTTCCCGTTCAAGGCGGAGTAGTGCGTTCTGGGTTTCATGTGAAACGTCCCTGAATCGCCCTGTGTTTGGGTGATCAACTAGCGGCCATCACGTTCCGTAATCGGATCGAGTCGGAACGAAAGGGGTCGATGTGTTGCACGCGCATTCGGGGGAGGGCGCGGACGGCGGGCAACGGTGCGGCCCGCCGATCACACGCCGGGCGCTCATCGGCGGTGTCGTCGGGGCGGCGGGCCTCCTGACGGTGGGGGCGTCCATGCAGGACGGGGCCATGGCGAGCGAGCATCCGATGGGGCCGCGGGCGGCCGGTCTCCCGCCGTTCAGGGCGGACGCTCCCCAGGTGTACACGCGCGCCCAGTGGAACGCGCGGTCGCCCAAGCGCGCCGCCGAGATCCTCGATCGGCCGCCCGACCACATCGTCGTGCACCACACGGCCTCGGCGAACAGCAGGGACCGCTCGCTCGGCCACGCGTTCGACCTGTCCCGGCAGATCCAGAAGTGGCACATGGACGGGAACGGCTGGAACGACTCGGGCCAGCAGCTCACGATCAGCCGCGGCGGCATCGTGATGGAGGGGCGCAACCAGAGCCTGGCGGCCATCCGGGCGAGGAACCTGGCGGTGGGTGCGCACGTCCTGCACCACAACCAGCACACCATCGGGATCGAGAACGAGGGGACCTACACGGGCGCGAAGGTCCCGCGCCGGCTGTGGAACTCCCTTGTGGAGGTGTGCGCCTGGCTGTGCCTGGCGTACAACCTCGAACCCGCCGAGGCGATCGTCGGGCACCGCGACTACAACTCGACCTCCTGCCCCGGCGACGTCCTTTACGCCCGGCTGCCCGAACTGCGCAGGTCGGTCGCGGACCGGCTGAACGGCTCGGGCGGCGCGAAGGGTTCCGCCAGTGGGCTGGTGACGTCGATCCTGCCGTCCTTCGGTGGCATGGGCTGACCCGCGGGGCTCACGTCTCCGGGGTGGTGTAGCGGGTGCGGCGGCGGGCTATCTCGGGGTCGATGCCCTCGACCAGGGACCAGATGCCCGCGACGCGTTCCACCAGGGTCTCGGGCGGCAGCCCGGCGAGGCCCTCGGCCGCCAGGTCGTCGATCGCCTGCGTCAGCCGGGCCATCCGCTCGCCATGCGTGGAACACATGTTCGAATAGTAGCGAGTGTGGCCCGTGGTACGGGTGCGGTTCCGGGAAATCGGCTCAGCGGACGGCGCCGGTGACCATCCACCGGTCGCCGCGGGCGCGCAGGCCCAGGGTGACCAGGCGGGCCGCCATCCACAGGCCGATCGCCGTCCAGAGCCCGATGAGCCCGGCGTCCGCCCGGTAGGCGGCGATGGCGGCGGGCAGGAACACGATCGTCGCGAGCAGCGTCGTCACCGCGAGGTACGTGCCGTCGCCCGCGCCGATGAGGATGCCGTCCAGGACGAACACCACGCCCGCGACGGGCTGCAGCACCGCGACGATGAGCAGCGAGGCGAACAGCAGGTCGTGGACGCCGCCGTCCGAGGTGAACAGGGCGGGCAGCCACGGCCGGACCAGCAGGATCAGCAGCGCGAACACCACTCCGCTCACGATCCCCCACCACACCATCCGGCGCGTCACGGCCCGCGTGCCCGCGATGTCGGACGCGCCCAGGTACCGTCCGGTGATCGCCTGCCCGGCGATCGCGATGGCGTCGAGCGCGAACGCCAGCAGCGTCCACACCTGGAAGCCCACCTGGTAGGCGGCGATCTCCGCGTCCCCCATGCGGGCCGCGATCGACGTGCCCACGATCAGGACGACGCGCAGCGCCGCCGTCCGCAGCAGCAGCCCGAAGCCCGCCGTCGCCGCCGTCTTCAGCCCGGCGAGGTCGGGGTGCACTGGAGCCCCGTGCCGCCGCGCCGCCCGCAGGACGACCCACACGTAGACGGCGGCGCTCGCGGTCTGGGCCATGACGGTGCCCCAGGCCGAGCCCGCGATCCCCCAGTCCAGGACGAGGACGAACAGCACGCTGAGCACGAGGTTCAGCGAGAACCCGCCGATCGAGACGTACAGCGGCGTGCGGGTGTCCTGCAGGCCGCGCAGCACGCCCGTCCCGGCCAGGACCACCAGCATCGACGGGATGCCGAAGAGGCTCACGCCGAGGTAGGTCTCCGCGTAGGGGGCGACCGCCGGGGAGGCGCCGAACGCGTCCACGATCGCGGGGGTCAGCGGCCAGCCGACCATGATCAGCACGACGCCGATGGCGAGCGCGAGCCACATCCCGTCGATGCCCTGCCGGACCGCCGCCCGCATGTCCCCGGCGCCGATCTGCCTGGCCACCCCGGCCGTCGTCCCGTAGGCGAGGAAGACGCACAGGTAGACCAGGGTGGCCAGCGCCTGCCCGGCGACCCCGAGTCCGCCGAGCGGTTCGGTGCCCAGCCGGCCGACGATCGCCGAGTCCGTCAGCAGGAACAGCGGCTCGGCGACGAGCGCGCCGAAGGCCGGGACGGCGAGGCGCAGGATCTCGCGGTCATGCGCGGCCGAGGGGCGCCGGGAGGTCTTCACCGCGCCGAGGGTAGCAGCCCGGTAATCTTCCTAAACCACTTGGCACCTTACATCGGGCCGACCGGCCGACTTTCTTTTCCGCACACCCGGTGGATGAAGTTTTCGCAGCTCAGCGACCTGCTGCGCGATGTGCCCGCAATGAATCCACAAGGTTTTCCACAGGTCGTGCACAACCTGCGCGGCGTGTCTGCACAGGCATTCCACAACCTTGTCCACAGGACGCTTTGCCCGCCGCCGCGTGGGCTCGCGAGAATGTCGGACGCTTCGGATAGACCTGGGACGGACGGTCGCCGACGGGGCGGACGGGGCCGCCGGCGACCGAGATGAAGGGGGTGCGACGGTGAGCGTTGCCGAAATCGGCGGACCGAGCGAACCCGAGTTCGAGCGCACGCCACCGCACGACATCACCGCTGAACAGGGCGTCCTCGGCGGCATGCTGCTCTCCCCGGACGCCATCGCCGAGGTCGTCGACATCCTGCGCACGCCGGACTTCTACCGTCCCGCGCACCAGATCGTCTTCGACACCATCCTCGACCTCTACGGCCGGGGCGATCCCGCCGACGCGGTCACCGTCGCCGGCGAGCTCACCAAGAACGGCGAGATCGGCCGCATCGGCGGCGCCCCCTACCTGCACACCCTGATCTCCCTGGTGCCCACCGCGGCGAACGCCGGGTACTACGCGCGCATCGTCCACGAGCGCGCGATCCTCCGCCGGCTGGTCGAGACCGGCACCCGCATCGTCCAGATGGGCTACGCCGCCGACGGCGCCGACGCCGACGAGGTCCTCGACCGCGCCCAGGCCGAGGTCTTCGCCATCGCCGAGAAGCGCGCCGGCGAGGACTACGTCCCCCTCAGCGAGATCATGCCGGGCGCGCTGGACGAGATCGAGGCGATCGGCAGCCGCGGCGGCCAGATGGTCGGCTGCCCCACCGGCTTCGCCGACCTCGACGCCCTCACCAACGGCCTACATCCCGGGCAAATGGTAGTAGTCGCCGCAAGACCGGCAATGGGCAAGGCGATATGTCTGAATACTCCCCTTCCGACCCCGACGGGTTGGACCACCATGGGCGAAGTGTCCGTTGGTGATTACCTGATCGGAGCAGACGGCAGCCCGACCCGCGTCGTCGCCGCGACGGACGTGATGCACGGCCGGCCCTGCTATGAGATCGAGTTCTCGGACGGCGAGGTGATCGTCGCCGACGCCCAGCACCAGTGGCGTACAACGACACGTGCAAGTCGCCGTCAGCAAAGCGAGACGCGAACGGCCTACTGCTGGCCCGACGAAGCGATCAACCGTGTTCGGTGGGCGACGGCGGAGGCCAATGAGCGACCCCGTCAGCTCATTTCGCATCGCCAGGCCGTGGACGAGGTCGGAGCCGAGTTCCGGTATGCGCTCCACGCGGTGACCCGGCGACTGGGCCACGCCGGCGAGGCCGACCGGAGCACCTCGACGCGCCAGGTTCGTTATGAGGCCACCAGCCTCTACCGGGGTTTGCTGCATCGTGCAGTCCGTCCCAAGAACGCCGCGACCACCGCACAGCACCGCCCCATCAAGACCACCGAGGAGATCGCAGCGACCGTCCGCTGCGATGGCGACAGCCGCCCCATTCACGCCGTTGAAGTGACTGCGCCATTCCAACTCCCTACCGCGGAGCTGCCCATCGATCCATACGTCCTGGGCGCATGGCTGGGGGATGGACACAGTGGGGACGGGGGCATCACCTGCTTTGACGAGGAGATCCTCGCCCACATCGAAGCGGCCGGACAGAAGGTCGCGCGACGGGGGACTCCGGGGAGGTTCGGTCTCCCCGGGCTCGCCAGGAAGCTCAAGGACTCGGGCCTGTGGCGCAACAAGCACATCCCGGCCGAGTACCTGCGGGCGTCTGAGGAGCAGCGGCGGGCCTTGCTGGCCGGGTTGCTCGACACAGACGGGTATGTCTCGGAGATCGGCCAGGTGCAGCTGGCGTTCGCCTACAAGCGGTTGGCCGAGGACGCGCGCGAGCTGATCCTCAGCCTCGGCTACCGCGCGACGATGACGACCAAGCCGGTCAAGGGGCGTTCTGCGGAGACCTCGACCTTCTACCGGATCGACTTCACGCCGACCGAGACGGTGTTCCGGCTGCCGCGCAAGGCGGCGCGGCAGCGCAAGATCGTCCACCCGAAGGCGCGGGTGCGGTACATCGTGGACGTCCGGCCGATCGAGAGCGTGCCGGTCCGGTGCGTCCAGGTCGACAACTCCGACCACATGTACCTGGCGGGACGGTCGTGCATCCCGACGCACAACTCGACCCTGGCGCTTGACTTTGCGCGGGCGGCTTCGATCAAGCATGGGTTGACGTCGGCGTTCTTCAGCCTGGAGATGGGGCGCAACGAGATCACCATGCGGCTGCTGTCGGCCGAGGCGCGGGTGGCGCTGCACGCGATGCGGTCGGGCACGATGCAGGACGAGGACTGGACGCGGCTGGCGCGCCGGATGAGCGAGGTCGCCGAGGCGCCGCTGTTCATCGACGACTCCCCCAACATGTCGATGATGGAGATCCGCGCGAAGTGCCGGCGGCTCAAGCAGCAGCACGACCTGCGCCTGGTGATCATCGACTACCTGCAGCTGATGACCTCGGGCAAGCGCGTCGAGAGCCGCCAGGTCGAGGTGTCGGAGTTCTCCCGTTCGCTGAAGCTGCTCGCGAAGGAGCTGGGCGTGCCCGTCATCGCGCTGTCGCAGCTCAACCGAGGCCCCGAGCAGCGAACAGACAAAAAGCCCATGGTGTCCGACCTACGCGAATCGGGATCCATCGAACAAGATGCGGACATGGTGATCCTGCTGCATCGTGAGGACGCCTACGAGAAGGAGTCGCCGCGTGCCGGGGAGGCCGACCTGATCGTGGCCAAGCACAGGAACGGCCCGACCGCCACCGTCACCGTCGCCTTCCAGGGGCACTACAGCCGCTTTGTCGACATGGCCCAGTGACGCGCGCGCCTGGGTTCGCGGGCACACGGGCGGTGTAACACCGGCCGGCCTCTCGACACGTACGTGGTGTTCCCCAGTTAAGGAGGGCCACGTGCGCCATGAGAGATCCCACCATCGGGGCAGCGATGGGTGACCGCCGCGAGGCACGGTTCGAGGCACTGTACGCCGCGACGTACGAGCCCATCCTCGGTTACGTGTTGCGCCGCTGCCCGTCCCCGGATGACGCCGCCGACGTGGTGGCCGAGACGTTCACGATCGCGTGGAGGCGGCTCGACGACATACCGCCCGGCGACACGGCGCGGCTGTGGCTGTACGGCGTCGCGCGCAGGGTGCTGGCAAATCACTGGCGTGGTGAGGCGCAGCGCCGGCGACGCACGACGAGCCTGCGCCACGACCTTCGCGACGAGATCGCCGCGGTCGCCGCGGACCCCGTCGAGGCGTCGGCCATCGCGGAGGCGTTCCGCGACCTGTCCGACGACGATCGCGAACTGCTCGGCCTGGTCGCCTGGGAGGGGCTGGACCACGCCGCCGTCGCCGCGGTGCTCGGCTGCTCCGCCGGGGCCGCGCGCGTCCGGTTGCACCGTGCGCGCAAGCGCTTCTCCCGTGCGCTGCGTTCGGCGCGGTCCGAATCCATGGCCATGGGCCCACACGTCCCATCAGCGAACGGAGCTCCCTGACATGAAGTCGCACTCCACCGACGACCTGGTGCGGTCGATGGCCCGCGTTCACGACGAGAACCTGGCCGGATTCGCCGGACGGCCCGCAGCGCGCGACCTTGCGGGGGACATCATGACGCTCGCGCCGCCCGAGGAATTCCACGCCGATACGGCAGCGCGGGCAGGGGACGGCGGGCGCGCGGGAGGGCCGGAGCGGCCGTCCCGCCGGTTCCACCTGCCCGGCCTGGGCGTGCGCCTCGCCGTCGTCGGTGCGATGGCGGCGATCGCCGTCGGCGGGGTCGTCCTGCGGGCCGACCTGCCGGTCGGTGAAAAGGCACCGGAGTCTCCGGGGCCGGCGCCGCAGAGCATCTCGCTGGGGTCGGCCGCCAAGGCGGCACACGTCCTCGACCGGGCCGCCAAGGCCGCCGAGACCCGGTCGCTCGACGCACCCGGGCACCGGCAATGGGTCTACACGAAGATGAAGCTGACCTCGTCGGCGAAGCCTGCCGGGCTCGTCAGGGGCGGTCCGTACAAGACGGAAGCCTGGGAGTTGTGGCGGCGAGGCGACGGCAAGCAGTTCGCCGGCTTCAAGAACGGCAAGCCGCAGCCGGGACACGAAACGGTGTCGTCATCCGTCGCGGCCAAGTACCGACCCCTGCCGAGTGACCCCGAGGCGCTCCTGCAGAAGGTCGGCGGGAGCAAGGGCCACTACTTCATGGCCTACCAGACGCTGGTCACGCTCCTACGGGACACTGTCCATTCCGCGGAGACGGAGGCGGCGATCTTCCGGGCCATCAAGCTGATCCCCGGCGTGACGCCGGTCGAGGGCAGAGTCGACGCCGCGGGGCGCCCGGCGATCGGCCTCGGCCTGACGGTGGACGGCTGGCTGCACGAGGAAGTGCTCCTCGACCCGGAGACCTACGCGTACCTCGGCGAGCGCGCGATCACGATCAGGAGCCGTACCTTCGAGTCCGAAGGCGAGCCCGCGTACACGGTGAAGGCGGGGACGCTGCAGCGTCTCATGGTGCGCGTCGCCATCGGTGTCGTCGACAAGCCCGGCCAACGGCCCTGACCGTCACCACCCGTGAGGTGCGCGCCGTGACGAGACCGCCGCGGCGCGCACCATGACCGTTTCCTGAGGGACGGCGGGCGGCTGAACCGCGCGGTCGAGTTTGCCCGTACGAGGGTCGAGGGCCTCGGGGACCGAGCCTCGGCCGGTTCGCGGGGCGACGGCCGGCGCGGTCCCGGGGCGAGTCGGGACGGGGCGGCGAGCGGGCGGCCCCGCCCCACGGCCGCGGGGGACGGTGAGGTGACATGCGGCTTCGGGAGCAGGGGCCAACGGCGCCGGGGGGCGGCGTCAGGGTGCTCATCGGCATGGGCTGCGGGCTGGTGTCGGGGCTCGCGGTCGGGGGGCTGATGGGCGGGCAGGGCCTCCTGGCGTCCCACGGCACGTTCGGGTGGGCGGTGTTCGCCCTGTACGCGGCGGTCATCGGGCAGTTGCTCGGCGCGTTCGTCGGGCGGCGGCCGTCCGGTCCGGCGGTGTCGGCCGCGGGCGGGCTGCTGCTCGGGGTGCTCGGCTGGACGGTGTGGTGGCTGAGCCTGGAACCGTGGACCCGGGGCGGCACGCCGACCTGGACGGTGGACGCGGCCACGGCGCTGTACCCGGAACTGGTCGGTTCGCTGCTCCAGGGGACGCTTGCGGGGATGCTGTTCCACCTCGCCATGCGGGGGTATCGCGAGCGTCCGGACAAGCCGAAGGCGCCGGCGCCGCGGGTCGTGATCGTCGGGGGCGGGTTCGGCGGGGTCAGCGCCGCGCGCCGGTTCGAGCGGCTGAACCTGCGGGGCCATCGCGTCGACGTGACGCTGATCAGTGACTCGAACTACCTGCTGTTCACGCCGATGCTCGCGGAGGTCGCGTCGGGTGGGCTGGAGGCGCAGCACATCAGCTCGCCTGTGCGGGCCGCGGCGTCCCACACGAGGTTCCGGCACGGGCGGGTCGCGGGTGTGGACGTCGCGCGGCGGCGGGTCGTCCTGGAGGCGGGGGGCGAGCAGGTCGGGTACGAGCATCTGGTGCTCGCGGTCGGGTCCGTTCCGTTCTTTCCGGACCTGCCGGGTGTGGCGGAGAACGCGCTGACGTTGAAGTCGCTCGGGGACGCGGTGCGGCTGCGGGAACGGGTGCTGGGGCTGCTGGAGCGCGCCGACCAGGAGGCCGATCCGGCGGAGCGGAGGCGGCTGCTGACGTTCGTCGTCGCGGGCGGCGGGTTCGCCGGGACGGAGTCGGTCGCCGAGCTGTACGACCTCACCCATGACGTGCTGCACTTCTATCCCGCGATCGACCCGGACGAGCCGCGTTTCGTCCTCGTCCACTCGGATCAGCGGATCCTGCCTGAATTGTCGGAGCGGCTGGGCGCGTACGCGCTGGAGAAGCTGCGGTCCCGCGGCATCGAGTTCCGGCTGGGCGTCCGCGCGACGGGCGCGACCGGCCGGAGCGTGCACCTCGACACCGGCGAGGTGATCGAGACGGCGACCTTCGTGTGGACGGCCGGCAACCAGCCGAACCCGATGCTGCGGACCCTGCCCGGCGAGACCGGCCGCCGCGACGCGGTCCTCGTCGACCGGACGCTCCGCGCGTTCGAGATGGACCGCGTCTGGGCGATCGGCGACTGCGCGCAGATCCCCGCGGAGGACGGCGCGCTCTACCCGCCGACCGCGCAGCACGCGATGCGCGAGGGCAAGGCGGTCGCCGACAACATCGCCGCCGTGCTGCGGGGGCAGCGGCCCCGCCCGTTCCGGTTCACGACCCTCGGGACGTTCGTCGCGCTGGGCCACCGCACCGCCGCCGGGGAGATCCGCGGCCGTCCCTTCTCCGGGCTGAGCGCCTGGCTGCTGTGGCGCGGGATCTATCTCGCGAAGCTGCCGGGGGTGGAGCGGCGGGTCCGCGTCCTGCTCGACTGGGTCCTGGACGCGGCGTTCCCGCGCGACATCGTCGTCACCGGCCCGCCCGCCGACGCGCCGGCGGCGCTGCCCGGAAGGGGTGCGCGATGACGGCGGAGGCGGTCCGGGGGCCGGTGTTCTCCGGGCGCGGCGCACCGGCGGGCGCGTTCGCGGGCGCGGCCGGGGGCATGGTGTGGGGCGCGGCGATGGTGTCGCTGGGCACGCTCCCGGACGTGGCGGTGCTCGCCGGGTCGGGGGCGCCGTGGATCGGTTTCGTGCTGAACATGCTGATCTCGGTCGGGGTGGGCGCCGTGTTCGGGCTGCTCGCGGCGCACCAGCGGATCCGGTCGAGCGAGCTGCTGTTCTGGGGCCTGGCCTACGGGATGTTCTGGTGGTTCCTCGGGACGCTGACGCTGCTTCCGCTGCTGTCCGGGACGCCGATGACGTGGAGCCTGGACGCGGCGCAGGGGGCCCTGCCCAGCCTGTTCGGCCATCTGTACTACGGCGCGGTGACCGCGGTGGTGTTCGCGCTGCTGCAGCGGGACGGCCGGTCCGTCGCCGCGGACCACCTGCGGCCGCGGACGCTGCTGCGCGGCCTGCTCGCCGCCGGGATCGTCGGCGGCGTCCTCGCCGTCACCGCCGGTGAGCGGCTCGGCTGGCTCCCGGCCGTCGCGCTCGCGATGGGGGTCGGGTACCCGCTCGTGTTCACCGGCCGCGTGGAGGGCACCGGCCCGGCGATCGTCCGAGGCACCGCCTACGGTTTCCTGTGGTGGATCGTGGCGGGTCTGACCTTCGCGCCGCTGCTGGACGAGGGCCGCCTCGACTGGTCGGAGGCCGCCGTGGCGGAGGCGACGACCACGCTGCCGCCGTACCTGCTGGCGGGCGCCGGGATCGCGGCCGTCTGCGGCTGGCTGGGCTCCCTCGCCCGCGCGCTGTTCGTGGACGATGTGCGGCTCCGGACCCGCGCGGTCGGCACGCGCGGCCTGCGCGTCGTCGGGTACGGCGCGCTGTCCGGGCTGGTCGGCGGCGTCCTGTTCGGTTTCGTGTGGGGCGCGGTGGACGTGCTGCCCACGGTGGCGAAGCTCGTCGGCGCGGACGGCGACGCGGCCGGATGGGTCGTCCATCTCCTCATCGCCCAGGGCATCGGCGTGTCGTACGCGCTGCTGTTCCGCGGACGCGGCTACGACATGGTCTCCGGCGTCGGCTGGGGGCTTTCGTACGGGTTCTTCTGGTGGGTGTTCGGCGGGCTGACCCTGATGCCCGCGACGCTGGGCGTCCCGCTCTGGTGGACGGCCCCCACGATCGCCGCGGACTTCGCGAGCCTGATCGGCCACCTCGCGTACGGGGGTGCGCTGGGAGCCGTCCTCGCGTGGCTGGAGCATCGGGAGAACCCGTGGTGGCTGGCCCGCAACGACCTGGAGGCGGCCCGCGCCGCAGCCCGCCGCGACCAGATCCTGGGCTCGGCCCCGGCCCTGTGGATCCTGACCGCCCTGATAGCCCTGACGGTCCCGGTGATGGTGGCGGGTGCCTGATCAGGTGACTCGTGTGTAGACCATGTCGAAGTCGTGTTCCCAGGTCGCGTTGTCCAAGGACTTCTCCCACGCGGCCTGATTCGACGGCGTCGGCCCTGGACAAGGTTGACATGCAAAGTAGCAGCTTGCCTATCGCTCCGGGTGTGGGAGACGTCTTCAAGGCCCTCGCCGACCCCACGCGGCGGATCATCCTTGACGAACTGACGGACCGGAACGGCCAGACGCTCTTCGAGATCTGCGCCCGCCTGACGACCAAGCACCAGTTCGGCTCGTCGCGGCAGGCGATCTCGCAGCACCTCGACGTTCTCGAGGGCGCCTGTCCGGCTCAGACCGGGCGGTTCTGCTGCTCGATGTACTGGCGCAGGACGCTGATCGGGGCGCCGCCCACACTCCCGGTGAAGTAGGAACCCGACCACAACTTGTTGGCCCGATAGTAGTGGCGGGCCAGCTCGGGGAACTCCTGTCGCAGCCGCCGGGAAGACACACCTTTCAGCGAGTTGACCAGGTGGGATAGGGCGACCTTCGGCGGGAAGTCCACCAGCAGGTGGACGTGGTTGCTCTCGCCGTTGAACTCCGCCAGCTCGCACTCGAAATCAGCGCACACGTTCCGCATGATCTGCTCCATGCGCTCCAGGTGGATGCCGGTGAACACCCGATTCCGGAACTTGGTGACAAAAACCAAATGGGCATTTAGGGCGAAAACACAGTTTCTGCCGGTTGTGATGTCTCCTTACTTGGCCATAAGCCAATGGTAGGTTCATGGCGTGCAACTCCGGTACAACTTCCGCCTTTACCCGGCCCCGCCTCAGCGTGCCGCGCTGGCCCGCGCGTTCGGGTGCGCCCGGGTGGTGTTCAACGACGGGCTGCGCGCACGGCGGGAAGCCCGCGCTGCCGGCCTGCCGCACCTGCCAGACGGCGAGCTGTCGAAGCGGGTCATCACCGAGGCGAAGAAGACACCCGAACGCGCCTGGCTGGGCGAGGTGTCGGCGGTGGTACTACAGCAGGCGCTGGCCGACCTGAACACCGCCTACCGGAACTTGTTCGCTTCGCTGTCCGGCACGCGCAAGGGCCCTGGCATCGCCCCGCCCCGGTTCCGGTCCCGCAAGGACAACCGGCAGGCGATCCGCTTCACCCGCAACGCCCGCTTCTCGATCACGGCGGGCGGGAAGCTGCGCCTGCCGAAGATCGGGGACGTGCGGGTGCGGTGGTCGCGGGGCCTGCCGTCCGAGCCGTCGTCGGTGACGGTGATCAAGGACTCTGCCGGTCGTTATTTCGCGTCGTTCGTGGTCGAGACGGCCGACGAGCCGTTGCCGGAGGCGGCGGCCGAGGTCGGGATCGATCTGGGGTTGACACATTTCGCGGTGCTGTCGGACGGCCGGAAGATCACCAGCCCCAAGTTCCTGCACCGCGTCGAACGCCGCCTCCGCAAGGCGCAGCAGGCGCTGTCCCGTAAGCAGAAGGGCTCAGCGAACCGGCGGAAGGCGGTCGCGCGGGTCGCGCGGCTGCATACGCGCGTCAGTGATGCGCGGCGGGACTATCACCACAAGCTCTCCACTGAGTTGATCCGCGACAACCAAGCGGTCTACGTGGAGGACCTCGCGGTGAACGGTCTCGCCCGCACCCGGCTGGCCAAGTCCGTACACGACGCGGGCTGGTCCCAGTTCCTCGCGATGCTGGAGTACAAGGCCGAACGGCACGGCCGCACGTTTGCGAAGGTGGACCGCTGGTTCCCCTCCTCGAAGCTCTGCTCGGAGTGCGGGGCCGTGGCCGAGTCGATGCCGCTGAACACCCGCGAATGGGCGTGCGTGTGCGGTGCGGTCCACGACCGCGATGCCAACGCTGCCAAGAACATCCTCGCCGCCGGACGGGCGGAGAGGTTAAACGCCTGCGGAGGGACCGTAAGACCCGCCGCATAGCGCAGGGCGGGACCCGGTGAAACAGGAAGCCGCAGAAGTGCCGCACGCGCGGCACAGGCTGAATCCCCGGCCCTTCAGGCCGGGGAGCGCGTCAAAAGTTTCACTACATCAACCCGCGGCCGCTCGAACCGATCGTCGAGCGGTGGCTCAGGACGTCCGGCGGCCGTGACGGTGACGCGGACGGGGAGAGGGGACCGGCATGAGGATCGACCTGGCGAGCGTGCTCGTCGACGACCAGGAGAAGGCGCTGCGCTTCTACACCGAAGTGCTGGGCTTCGTGAAGAAGCAGGACATTCCGATGGGCGGGGCCCGTTGGCTGACCGTCGTGTCCCCGCAGGCGCCGGACGGCCCCGAGCTGGTGCTCGAACCGAGCGGCCACCCGGCGGTGAAGCCGTTCAAGGAGGCCCTGGTGGCGGACGGCATCCCGTACACGTCGTTCACCGTGGACGACGTCAAGGCCGAGTACGACCGCCTGCGCGGGCTGGGCGTGCGCTTCGTCCAGGAACCCACCGACATGGGCGCGGTGTCCACGGCCGTCCTGGACGACACCTGCGGCAACCTGATCCAACTCCACCAGACCGCCTGAGGCGGCGGCGCGGCCGTGGCGCCGCGCTAGCGGCGCACCTTGAACTTCAGGTGGAGCACCCCGTCCCCCTGGATGACCACGGCGGGATCCTCCAGCAGATGCTGCCCGGCGATGCCGCCGAAGTAGCGTTTGCCCGACCCGAACACCACCGGCACGATGTCCATCGCCACCTCGTCCACCAGCCCGGCCGCGAGGGCCTGGCCGCCCACGTCGCCGGCGTTCACGCTGACGACGCGGTCACCGGCGAGCTCCCGGGCCATGTCGATCTCGCCGCGCGTCGAACACTTAGCCGTTGCGCTAACTGTTGCGAGCGTGCATACTTAGCCGTATGGCACAGTATTCGGCGCAGCTCGACGGGGTGTTCGTCGCCCTGGCCGACCCGACGCGGCGCGAGGTCGTCCGGCGGCTCGGCCTCGGGCCCGCGAGCGTCGGCGACCTCGCCCGCGAGTTCCCCATGACGCTGCCCTCGTTCATGAAGCACGTGCGGACCCTGGAGGCGAACGACCTCATCCGCACGGTCAAGTCCGGCCGGGTGCGCACCTGCGTGCTCAACCGGGAGCGGCTCGCGCTGGTGGACGACTGGCTCGCGGAGCAGCGCCGGATCTGGGAAGGCCGCACCGACCGGCTGGAACAGCTCGTCACCGATCCGGAGGAGAACCGGACATGACTTTCGATCCCGACCTCGACCTAGCCCTGGAGCGCGTCATCCGTGCCCCGCGCGCGGCCATTTGGAGCGCTTGGACCGATCCATCCCAGCTCGCGCGGTGGTGGACCCCGGCGCCTTCGCTGTGCCGGGTCGACCGCCTGGACGTGCGCCCCGGCGGCGCGTTCGTGACGAGCCTCAGCGACGACGGGGCCGAGTACGTCCCGCACATGGACGCGTGCTTCGTCGCCATCGACGAGGTGGAGCGGCTGGTGTTCACCAACGCGATCGACAGCGCCTGGCGCCCCGCGAGGCCCGAACCGGTCGCGATGACCGCCACGATCACGCTGACCGACCACCCGGACGGCACGGACTACCGGATCGTCGTCCGGCACGGGACCCCCGAGGCCCGCGCGCAGCACGACAAGCTCGGATTCGCCGACGGCTGGGGGACGGTCGCCGCCCAGCTCGCAGCACACGTGGAAGGCACCCGATGAAGATCGTCATTACGGAGTTCGTCACGCTCGACGGGGTCAGCCAGGGCCCCGGCTCGCCGGACGAGGACACCAGCGACGGGTTCGCCCGCGGCGGCTGGCTCGTCCCGCACATGGACCCGGCCTTCGTGAGGCGCGCCTCGGACTGGCTCGACCTCGCCGACGGCCTCCTGCTCGGACGGCGGACCTACGAGGCTTTCGCCCGCGACTGGCCGCAGATCACCGACCCGGCCGACCCGTTCGCCGAGCGGATGAACACCCTGCCGAAGTACGTCGTGACGAACACCCTCACCGAAGGGACCTGGAACCCCACGACCGTCCTCAAGGGCGACGCGGTCCAGGCGGTCACCGACCTGAAGGCACGGCCGGGCCGGGAACTCCAGATTCATGGCAGCTCGCGCCTCGGCGATTCGCTACTGGAAGCGGGTCTCGTGGACACGCTCCGCCTGGTGGTCGCCCCCGCGGTCCTGCGAAGCGGCCGGCGGCTGCTGACTCGCGCGGGCACCCCGTCCGGGCTCCGCCTGCGCGGCCACGAGGCCACCCCGAACGGCCTGCTGCTCCTCGAATACGAGGTGACCGGCCAGGCACCCCGAGCCGAATATCAGGGCGTCGCCGCCCTCACCTAGCAGCGGCCGCCAACGGCGGGCGGCCGCGGGACACCGGGTGACCATGGGGCCTGGATCATGCCGGAGAGTGTGTTCAAGGGGTGGCCGGTTTGCGGGCGGTGAGCAGGCGGGTCGGGACCCACGGACTGCCCCACCACGCGCGCCAGCCGAGGCCGCGCACGCGGATGTCCTGGGCGTTCAGCCGGTCCAGCACCGCGGCGTACTCGCGGGGGGTCCGCGCCAGGTCGGCGATCAGCAGGCGGCCGCCCGGCCGCAGCACCCGGTACGCCTCGGTGACCGCCTGGGCGCGGGCGTCCGCGCCGAAGATGGTGTGCACCGTCAGGCTGGACACGACCAGGTCGAAGCTCGCCTCCGCGTACGGGAGTCTGCGCAGGTCACCCCCTTGCACGTGGACGCGGTCGGCGACGCCTTCGGCGCGGGCGTTGCGCAGGGTCGCCGCCGGGTTGTTGCCGGACTGGTCCCGTCCGCGCCACAGGTCCACGCCGACCGCCCGGCCCCGCGGGAGGCGCCGGGCGGCGGCCAGCAGGACGGCGCCGCGTCCGCAGCCGAGGTCGAGCAGCCGTTCGTCGCCGCGCAGGTCCAGCTCGTCCAGCACGTCCCGCCAGACCAGGAACTTGCCGCGCAGCGTGGCGTGCAGGCTCAGGGCCAGGCATCCCGCCAGCAGGGTGCCGGAGACCAGCGCGGGCAGCGCGGCGGCCAGATCGGCGGTGACCGCCATCACCAGCCCGGTCACCCAGAACCCCAGCACCACCAGGCCCACGAAGCCGAACCCATAGGGCGCATCCATCCCATACCGCGCGCCAGGCATCCCGCCACTCTCCCACGAACCGCCCGCCCAGGGGCTTGGGTCAACGCTTGAGGCCCGCCATTAGGGTCCGGAAGGTCTCACGCGTGACGCGCAGTTCGGGGCCGTCCGGGTTCTTGGAGTCTCGGATGGCGATGGAGTCAGGGAAGCGGCCGACTTCGACACAGTCACTTCCACCCTGTGTTCCGCTGTGACTGCTCTTTCGCCACGTCGTCTTCACTATAGGCCTCCATAGCCGTCTTGATCAGCTCCGTGGACTGGTGCTCGGGGAGAGCCTTAGCACTGATCCGCGCGAACCTGATTGCCATCGCTGCGACCTCTCCCGGAGACGATATAAGCCGCCCCCCGCCCATCGACTCGGTATAGGCCACCTCACCGAAATCATCCCCCGTCACGAGTTTGAGACCACCATCCAGTCCTGGATAGGCGCCGGTCTCGAATGTCTGGGGGATCACATGGAGAACAATGTTCGGCCGCTCGGCGACCTCGAGAAGGTGTACGAGCTGGTCGCGCATGATCCGGGGGCTTCCGACCGGCCACCTCAAAGTGGCCTCGCTGAGCAGCAGCATGACGAACGCCTGGTCGAGAACGCCTTGGCGTTGCATCCGCTCCGTCACGAACGGCTCGGGGTCAGGCGTGCCTCCACCTGTCAGAAGCGCTCGGGCGTACTCCTCAGTTTGGAGGAGGCCGGAGATCAGGAGCGGCTCGAAGACCCGAATGATGCGGGCCCGTTGTTCGAAGGTCGAGAGTTGGGCGAGCCACTGCGGGTCGTGGCCGATGCTGGCGTACCAGACGAGCAGGGAGAACACGCCGCCCGTCTCCCAAGCCTTGTCCAGCAGGGCCGCGCGTTGCCCGTCCAGGCGGTCGACGCCGTTTTCTATGCGTGAAACGGTCGCCTTGCTCGCGTTGATGAGGCGTCCCGTGGCTTCGCCGGAGAGGCTTCGCTGGGTGCGGCAGAAGCGCAGGTAGTAGGCGATGAAGGCCCACATGCTGTCCTTGGGATTGGGGGGCGCGTTGGTGGCCATGGGGGGAGCCTCCGCGTTCCGTGTTGTTCCGGCTGCACTGTGTACACGTGCGAACTTAGCGTGATGACGTGACTCTGTGGCGTAGTTCACACAGGTCCGAACGTCGAGGGTTGTCGCGATGCGAACTGCATGTGTCTCCGAGGTCTCCACGCTTGTGCTCGATGCGACTGATCAGGCTCCGCGGGTGGCGCGGCGGTTTCTTGCCGCGCGGTTCGCGGAGTGGGGGATCGGCGACGACTACGTGGGGCGGCTCGTCGTCTGCGAGCTGGTCACCAACGCCTACCGGCACGGGAAGCCGCCGATCGTCGTGCGGGTGCTCCGCGGCGAGCGCGACGGCCTCGTCGTCGTGGAGGTGTGGGACGGCGGTGAGGGACGGCCCGCGATCCAGCCCGACGACTGCGCCGCGACGTCCGGGCGGGGGCTGGCGCTGATGGCGGAGCTCGTGCGGGCGTGGGGCGTCCGTCCCCTCAACGAGGGCGGGAAGGTCACGTGGGCCGAGCTTCGGTGAGCCGGTTCGGGTCAGGTGGCGGCCGGCTGGAGTTCGCATAGTGGTTCGCCGCTTGCGATGTCGTCCAGGACGCTGCGCAGTTGGCGTATCCGGTCGTCGGCCTCCGCCATGAGGCGCTCGGTCAGCCGCTCCCAGTCGGCGACGGCCGGATCGGCGGGGAGCTCGTGGAACATCGTCTTGATCTCCGCGATGGACAGCCCGACGCGTTGGGCCACGCGGATGACCTTGGTCCGGCAGACGTCCGGCTCTCGGAACCGGCGCTGATTGCCCGCGGTGCGTTCGCTGGTCAGCAGGCCATGGGTCTCGTAGAACCGCACGGCTGAGGCGGCCACTCCGGCGGCGCGAGCCAGTTCTCCGACCGTCAGGTACGGCTGCACGATGACCTCCACGGCGCTTGACTTCAACAAATGTTGAGGTTTTAGCGTAGCGGGCACCGCGAGGGAGTCGCCCTGGTGGGACGAATAACAGGACGGAGTGTGGGTGCGGTGCGTGCAGCGGTGGTGTCGGAGTTCGGTGGTCCGGAAGTGTTCCAGGTGGTCGAGACGCCTGATCCTGAGCCGGGTGCCGGAGAGGTCCTGGTCGGCGTGGAGGTGATCGACACGTTGTGGCTGGAGACGATGGTGCGCTCAGGGGCCGGTCAGGACTACTGGCCGATGCGTCCGCCCTATGTGCCCGGAAACGGGGTCGCCGGCCGGGTCGTGCAGGTGGGCGCGGGAGTCGACCCGGGGTTTCGCGGTCAGAGAGTGGTGGCGCACACCGGGGGTGAAGGCGGTTACGCCGATCGTGCCGTAGTAGCGGTCGAGGCGATGGCGGTGGTGCCCGACGAGGTCGACCTCACGGTGGCTGCGGGCCTGTTGCATGACGGAGTGACCGCGCTCGCGCTGTTCGACGTGACGAAGGTCGGTCCGCAGGATCGCGTGCTCGTGGTCGGGGCGAGCGGCGGCCTCGGGTTGCTGTGCTTGCAGCTCGCGCGGGCCCGTGCGGCGAGTGTGGTCGCGGTCGCCCGTGGCGCGAAGCTGGAGCGGGTCGCGCAACTCGGCCCCGACGCCGTGATCGACTCCGCTCAGCCCGACTGGGTCGAGCAGGCGCGGGCGGTGTTCGGCGAGCACGGTGCGGACGTCGTCCTGGACAACGTCGGCGGCGCGCTCGGGGAGACCGCATTCACGCTCGCCGCTCGCGGAGGACGGTTCTCCGCCCATGGCACGCCCAGCGGGCGTTTCGCCAGCATCGACCGGCGGACCGCGGACGAGCGGGGTGTGGCGGTGACGGGGATCGAGGCCGTGCAGCTGGCCGACCGTGACCGCATGCGGTATGTCGGGCAGGCATTGCGCGAGGCCGCCGCGGGGGCGGTCGCACCGGTCATCGGGCAGACGTTCCCGCTGGAGCAGGCCGGGGCGGCGCATGCGGTCATCGAGGGGCGCACCGCGTTCGGCAAGACCCTGCTCACCGCCGGCGGCTGAGGTCAGTGGGCGGGGCGGTCGAAGAGGAGTTCGCGGCCGTCCTGCTCGTCCCATTGCTCGCCGACGTGGACGAAGCCGTGGCCCGCGATCGTCGCCAGTGACGCGGCGTTGTCCGGACTGATCGACGCGCGGACGGTCGTGACCGAAGGTTCGGCATCGGCGCGGGCCAGGAGGGCGGCGAGCATCGCGCGGGCGTGTCCGCGGCGGCGGTGGGCCGGGTCGACGGAGTAGGCGACCTCGACCCGGCCGTCCGCGGTCGGAGCGCCGTGGAAGCCGGCGTGGCCCACGACCACGCCGTCGGGCTCCGCCACGGCTGCCCGGACGATCCAGGGGGCGTGTCCCGGTTCGCGGGCGAGCTGGTCGAGGCGGAAGCGCCAGAGAGCCTTCGCCTCGTCGGTGACGAAGTAGTCGGTGAGGGGCACCCCGGCCGTGGTGCTCGCCGTGGTCAGGTCGCCGTTCAGGAGGGCGGTCATCGTGGCGGTGGGGAGTTCGACGAGGCGGATCATGGGCGGCTCTTGGCGTGGTGGTCGGTGACGCGGGCCAGCAGGGCGGTGAGCTGGTCGCGTTCGGCGGGGGTGAGGGGTGCCAGGAGGTCGTCCTGGATGCGGTCCACGACCTTCTGCAGTTCGTCCAGGTGGCGGGCGCCGGCCGGGGTGAGGGTGATGACGTTGCGGCGCCGGTCGGACGGGTCGGGGGAGCGGTCGATCAGGGCCTTGGCGGCGAGTTCGTTCAGGGCGGCGACGACGTCGCTGCGGTCGATGCCGGTGTGCCGACCGAGGGCGGCCTGGCTGGACGGCCCGTACTCGTCGAGGGCGGCGAGCAGCCGGTAGTGGTAGCCGCGGGCTCCGGCGGCGGCGAACCCCTCGCTGACCAGGCGGTGGCTGTGCGTGGACGCCAGGTTGATCAACCAGCTCGCGGTGCGCCGGAGGCGGTCGGGTGTACGGGCGTCGGCCTTGTGCATGCGGTCAGTCTACGCAGGTTGTTGGTGAGGCCAACGGTATGTATTGTTGGTTGTACCAATGTTGGCCCGACCAATGATTGAGGAGCCATGGACGATCGACACGAGCTGTCCGTTCTGGTCAGCAGGCTGGGGCGGTGGCTGGACGAGCAGAGTCCCGGTGACGGGCGCGGTCTCTTCGCCGAGGACGCGGAGGTCCACACCCCGGGCGGCGTCGCGAAAGGCGTTGACGCTCTCGTCGAGCAGGCGCGCCGGAACCACCGGGTGCCGACCCAGCACTTCATCACCGACCCGCTGATCGAGGTGGACGGCGACCAAGCCGCGATCGGCGCGAACCTCCTTGTCGTCTTCGCGAAGGAAGAAGGTCCGCGTCTGCTGGGCGAGCGCTACGAACTGAAGGCCGCGCGTACGGCGTACGGCTGGCGGCTCTCGCGGGTGGAGGCCCGTCCTATCTGGGAGGTGGCGAATGCCTGAGATCGTGTCGTTCCACCTGGACGTCCCGCAGGAGGATCTCGACGACCTCGCCGAGCGGCTCGACCGCACGCGGTGGCCGGAGGAGCTCCCCGGCATCGGCTGGGACCACGGCATCCCGCTCGCCCGGGTGAAGGAACTGGCCGCGCACTGGCGCACGACGTTCGACTGGCGGGGGCGGGAGGCCGCGCTCAACGCGTTTCCGCAGTTCACGACGGAGATCGACGGGACGAACGTCCACTTCGTCCACGTGCGGTCGCCGGAACCGGACGCGCTGCCGCTGATCATCACACACGGGTGGCCGAGCACGGTCGCCGACTTCCTGGACGTGATCGGCCCGCTCACCGACCCCAGGGCCCACGGTGGTGATCCAAAGGACGCGTTCCACGTGGTGATCCCGACCCTGCCCGGTTTCACCCTGTCCGGGCCGACGCGTGAGCCCGGGTGGGGCGTGAACCGCATCGCCCGTGCCTGGGCCGTGCTTATGGACAGGCTCGGCTACGAGCGGTACGGCGCGCAGGGCGGCGATTGGGGCTGGCCGATTTCCAGTGCGCTTGGCGCCGTTGCCAGCGACCGGGTCATCGGTGTCCACCTCAACTACATCGGCTCGCCGCCGCCGGGGGACGGTGCCGTTCGGCTTTCGGAGGACGACCAGGAGCGGCTGGAGCGGCAGAAGGCGTACCTGGCCAGCCCCGCCGGGTACTGGCAGATGCAGGCGACGCGTCCGCAGACCGTGGCGTACGCACTGACCGACTCCCCCGTCGGCCAGCTCGCGTGGATCGCCGACAAGGTCACGGAGTGGACCGACCCGGCGAGCGGCATCGACGATGACCGGCTGCTCACGACGGTGATGCTCTACTGGCTCACGGGCACGGCCGGGTCGTCGGCCAGGCTGCACAAGGAGAACGCCGCGCGGGGCGGCCCACCGGACCCATGTCCGGTCCCCCTGGGCGTGGCGGTGTTCGCGCACGATCTCGTCCGACCGGTGAGGAGCCTCGTAGAGCGGGTCTACGACGTAGCCCACTGGACGGAGTTCGACCGTGGCGGGCACTTCCCGGCCGTAGAGGCACCGGAGTTGCTGACCGGTGACGTCAGGGCGTTCTTCCGGCGACTCAGGGAGAGGTGAGCTGCTCGGAGAGGTCCCTAAGGCGGGCGCGGGCGTCGGGGTCGTATGCCTGGGCGTCCGCGCGAGCCTCCTTGAGGCCGTTGTAGAAGCGGCCGGAGATGTCGTCCAAGGCGGGGTCGGTGACGAGTCGCGCAGCCAGAGCGCGGCCCAGCCCGTCGGTCGCGCCGGTGATGAGAACGGTCTGCTGATCAATGGGACGCATGTTTCCCATCGTGCACGGTGCGCGCCCAGAGGTCAGTGCTGGAGGCGCCAAAGGCTGGTGGTCTCGGCGGCACGGGCGGTGTGGAGCGGGTCATCGGGGTCGTAGGCGCGCCGGTGGGTCGGCTTGGTGTCGTGCTTGCCCGTGACCTGGAGGCCGGCTGAGGAGAACATGGCGCACAGGTCGTCCCGTGTGCGCAGCCCCAGATGCTCGGCGAGGTCGGAGAGGATCAGCCAGCCTTCACCGTCCGGTTCCAGGTGGTCGGCCAGACCGTCGAGGAAGCCGCGGAGCATCCGGCTGCGCGGATCGTAGATGGCGTGTTCCATGGGCGAACTGGGCTTGGCCGGTACCCAGGGCGGGTTGCAGACGATGAGCCCGGCGCGTCCCTCTGGGAAGAGGTCGGTATGGACGACCTCAACCTGTCCCGCCACATCCAGACGCTTTAGGTTCTCTCTGGCGCAGGCAAGCGCGCGCGGGTCGTGGTCTGTGGCAACGATCCGTTCGATGCCGCGACGCGCTAGGACTGCCGCGAGTACACCCGTCCCTGTCCCGATGTCGAAGGCGACCTTGGCGGAAGGTAAGGGCACTTCGGCGACGAGGTCCACATACTCGCCTCTGACCGGTGAGAAGACGCCGTAATGCGGGTGGATCCGGTCGCCGTCCAGCGCGGGGATCGGCACGCCCTTCACACGCCATTCGTGCGCGCCGATCAGGCCGAGCAGTTCGCGCAACGGGGTCACGTAAGGCCGATCGTCCGGGCCGTACACCTCGATGCAGGCGGCCTGCACGTCCGGTGCGCGCCGTAAGGGAATGACGTGGCCCGGGTCGAACGGCATGAGCAGCATGGCCAGGGCCCGCGCGCGCTGGGCACTCGCCAGGCGGTGAAGGTGGAACGCCTGTACCTGGGACGGTTCGGCCTTGCGCGGGCGGCGCCGTCGAGGACGGTCGATCCGGCGCGCCATCGCGTTGAGGAGCTGCCGCGCGTTCTGGAAGTCGCCGCGCCAGAGCAGGGCGGTGCCCTCGCAGGCCAGGTGGTAGGCGTCGTCCGCCCGCATGTCGTCGGCGGCGACCACGACGCGGCGGGGCGGCGGGGCGCCGCTCTCGGACCGCCAGCGCGCGTGCTGCGCCTGGCCGTCCTCATACCAGGCGATCTGGTCCACAGGCAGCACGGTAGCCGCGCCGGCGCCGCCGGCGGGAGGATCAGTCCCCGGAGCGGGACGGCGTTTCCCGGTCGGCCAGGTCGGCGCTGGACAGATGGGCGGACGTCTCGGCCAGCTTCCGGAGCGCCTCCTCCGAGGTGGAACCCGGCTCGGCGGCGTAGAGCATCAGGCGGCTGAGGTCCGGGTCGCCGGGCAGGTGCAGCGTCTCGAACGGCAGGACGAGCCGCCCCACGTCCGGGTGGTCGATGCGGGCCTCGCCGTGCGTCAGGTCCGTGACGTGGTGCGCCGACCACATCCGCCCGAACTCGGGGCTGCGCTCTCGCAGGGTGCCGATCAGCGCGCGGAGCCGCGGGTCGTCCGGGTCCTGCCCGGATCGGAACCGCAGGTAGGCGACGTTGCGCCGGGCGACCGCGGGCCAGTTGTCCCCGAGCCGCGCCCGGTAGTCGTCGTTGAGGTGGATCTGGTGGGACCAGGTCCGCTCGTCGGCCGGGACGTTCGCGAGGTCGACGAACACCGCGGCGGTGAGCCGGTTCCACGCGACGACGTTCGTGTAGTGCCCGACCACGTACGCGGGCGCGTGGGTGATCGAGTCGAGCAGGTGCTGGAGCGGGGCGCGCAGCCGCGGCGGCCCGGCGGCGCGGGGGCGGCGCGGCGGGTGCGCGAGGCGGTGCAGGTGGGCGTGCTCGTCGCCGTCCAGCCGCAGGGCCCGGGAGACCGCGTCGAGGACCTCGGCGGACACCCCTTCGGCCGTGCCCTGTTCGAGCCGGATGTAGTAGGCGACGCTGACCCCGGCGAGCTGCGCGAGCTCCTCGCGCCGCAGCCCCGGCACGCGGCGGCGGCTCCCGTAGGACGGGACGCCCACGTCCTCGGGCCGCAGCCGCGCCCGCCGCGACCTGAGGAACTCGCCGAGCTCGGCGTTGCGCGCCATGCGCAGAGGCTATCCGGCGGGCCTGACGGTGATGTCGCCGTTGCTCGTCGTCAGATCCAGGCCGTACCGGGCGGACGGGGCGTTCGGGACATCGATCTTCCGGTCGCCGTTGCCGGTGCGCGCGGACACCCGGTAGGACGCCGCCGGGACGGTGACCTTGATCTCGCCGTTAGACGTCTTCGCCCGGATGTTCTGCGGTTTGGCCGGTCGCAGGGTGATCTCGCCGTTCGACGTCTCCACGTCGGTCTCGCCGCCTTTCAGGCCGCGTCCCTCGATCTCGCCGTTGGACGTCTTCGCCTTGACCGTGCCAGAGACGTCGTCCAGGTGGATCGAACCCGAGCTGGTCGACACGTCCACCTTGCCCACGCGGGACAGCCTGATCGACCCGCTGGACGTGTCACCGCTCACCGGAAGGCCCGCCGGCAGGTCGACCGTGTAGTGCACCGAGCAGCGCGAGCCGCAGCCGCGCAGCTTCAGGACGCCGTCCTCGATCCGGTGCGTCCGCCCTTCCGGTCTGTCGCCGCGGTACTTGACCTCGCGGTGGACGGTGGCCTTGGACGCGCCGCCGCGCAGCGTGACCCGGCCCGCGCCGATGTCGTCCAGTTCGACCGCGGTGATGCCGCCCTCCAGAGCGGCGTCGTCCTCGAAGGTCGACGCGAAGGCCATCCCGCATGCGCTCAACGCGGTGACCCCTGCCGCTGCCATGGCGACGAATGCAAGGTGACGACGCAAGATGACCCCCGTGTTTTGTGGCCGAGCGATCTCGACCCTACGGAAAGGTCCCTCGAACGGCCGTCACGCCGTGGAGCCAGGTTCGTGCTAGCTCCCGGGACGGAGCCTGCTACTGCGGGTGGTACGAACGGCCGGGGGCTGGGTAGGCGCGACCTGCGGCGCGATGGTCTCTGCCATGAGCGCACTCATCACCGACGCTCCCGCTCCCCCTGCGCGGATGTCGTCACGGCACAGGCTGATACTCACCCTGCTCTTGGGCGCGCAGTTCATGCTCGCCATCGATTTCTCCATCCTCAACGTGGCCCTACCCGTCGTCGGCCGGGGGCTCGGCTTCGGGCTGGACGAGCTGCAGTGGATCGCGACTGCGTTCGCGCTCCCCGCCGCCGGGTTCACGCTGCTGTTCGGGCGCGTCGCGGACCTGTTCGGACGCCGCCGGATGCTGCTGGCGGGCATGGCCCTCCTGGCGGCGGGCTCCCTGATCGGCGGGCTGGCCACCGCACCGGCGATGCTGCTGACCGGGCGGATCATGCAGGGCCTGGCCACGGCGATCGCCACACCGGCCGCGCTTTCGCTGATCACCACGTCGTTCCCCGAAGGACCGCTGCGGACCCGGGCGCTCGGGCTCAGCGGCGCGCTGATGTCCGCCGGGTTCACCGTGGGCGCGATCCTCGGCGGGGTGCTCACGGACGCGCTGAGCTGGCGCTGGGCCTTCCTGGTCAACGTGCCGGTGGCGGTGCTGATCCTCACGGTCACCCCCTTGCTGATCAGCGAGAGCCGGTCACGGGACGGCGCGAAACTGGACGTTCCCGGCGCGATCACCGTCACCGGCGGGCTCCTCGCCCTGGTGTACGGGATCACGTCCGCCGGGTCCCGGGGATGGGGCGACCCGCTCGCGCTCGGCGCGCTGGCCGCCGCGGCCGCCCTGCTGGTCGCGTTCGTCCTGGTGGAGCGGCGGTCCCCCGCCCCGCTCGCGCCGCTGGGCGTGCTGGCGCGGCGGACCGTCAGCTGGGGCAGCGCGGGCGGTTTCGTGGCGTTCGCCACCGAGACGTCGCTGGTGTTCCTGATGACGCTCTACCTGCAGAAGGTCCTCGGCTTCTCGCCGCTGGCCACCGGGCTCGCGCTCGGCGTCCTCGGCGCCGGGACGTTCGCCGGCGGGGTCGCCGCGCCCCGCATCATGGGCCGGTTCGGCGGCCGGACGACCCTCGCCGGCGGGCTCGTCCTGCAGGCCGCGGCGACGGCGGCGCTGCTCGGGCTCGGGGACTCGCGCGGCGGGCTCTGGCTGCTGCTGGCCGCGACCGCGATCGGCGGATTCGGGAACCTCGTCGCGATCGTCGCGTTCATGGGGACCGTGACGTCCGGGCTGCCGGACCGCGAGCAGGGCCTCGCGACCGGCGTCGCCACCATGACGCAGCAGGTGGCCATCACGCTCGGCATCCCCGTGATGAGCGCCGTGGCCACCGCCAACGCCTCCGTACTCGGCGGCATCCACACCGCGACCGCGGTGAACGCCGCGATCGTCCTCGCCGGCGCGGCCCTCGTCTGGTCGTTCCTGCGACGCACCTGAGGAGCCGACGGAGTGGACGGCGGCGCACTCCGCCGGCTCTGCGGTGCCTGATCCGCGTTATCCGGGCACCTTGTCGAGGAAGCCGTGGACGCGGTCGAAGCGCCCGTCGTCGGCGAAGACCGCCACGTCGAAGCCGACCACGAGCGCCTCACCGCCCTCGGGGCCGAGCTCCCAGGTGAAGCGGGCGATGTTGTGGTGGGCGTCCACGGTGCCCGCCGGGCGGAACACCATGCCGGGGAACTGCTGCTGCGCCGCGCCGATGAAGCCGTCGATCGCGTCCCGCCCCTCGGCCACGCCGAGCGGGTCGACGTACAGGGGCCGCTCCGTCCACATCTCGCCGATCGCGGCGCGGCGCGCGGCCGGGTCCGTCTCGTTCCAGATGGCCAGGTACCGCTCGATCCGCTGCTGAACGTCGCTCATCTCTTGACTCCCGTCTGATCGGCCGGGTTCCTCCCGGTGCCCCCTACGCTGCCAACGCCGCGGCGGAAGATCGATTACCCGGGAGGTCATGCCCGGGCCGCACCGGGGGTTGATGTCGGATTTCCGCCAGTGAGACCACGTGAGCGTCGGTGATGCTGGAGGACATGCATGAGGACGCGGAAAGGTGCGTACGGGCCGTCCAAGCGAAGGACGCCCGGTTCGACGGATGGTTCTTCACCGGCGTCGTCACCACCGGCATCTACTGCCGCCCGAGCTGCCCCGTCGTGCCGCCCAAGCCCGGCAACATGCGCTTCTACCCCAGCGCCGCAGCCGCACAGCAGGCCGGGTTCCGCGCCTGCAAGCGCTGCCGCCCCGACACCAGCCCCGGCTCACCGGAATGGAACCACCGCGCGGACGTCGTCGCCCGCGCGATGCGGCTCATCGCCGACGGCGTGGTCGACCGTGAGGGCGTCCCAGGGCTTGCGGCGCGGCTCGGCTACAGCACACGCCAGATCGAGCGCCAGCTCAACGCCGAACTGGGCGCCGGCCCACTCGCCCTGGCGCGGGCCCAGCGCGCTCAGACGGCGAGGCTCCTCATCGAAACGACCGCCCTTCCGATGGGGGACGTCGCGTTCGCGGCGGGCTTCGCCAGTATCCGCGCCTTCAACGACACCGTCCGCGAGGTGTTCGCGCTGACGCCGACCGGGCTGCGCGACCGTGTCGCCAAGGGCCACCCGCCCGCGGGTTCGGGGGCGCTGTCGCTGCGGCTGCCGTTCCGGGCGCCGCTCTGCCCCGACAACCTGTTCGGCCATCTCGCGGCCACGGCCGTCCCCGGCGTCGAGGAGTGGCGGGACGGCGCGTTCCGCCGCACCCTGCGGCTGCCCCACGGACACGGCATCGCGACGCTGCGGCCCCGGCCCGACCACGTCGCCTGCACGCTCAGCCTGAGCGACCTGCGCGACCTCACCATCGCGATCAGCCGCTGCCGCTGGATGCTCGACCTCGACGCCGATCCCGTCGCCGTGGACGACCTCCTCCGCGACGACCCCGCCCTGGCGCCACTGGTCGCCAAGGCCCCTGGGCGGCGCGTCCCGCGGACCGTGGACGCCCCCGAGTTCGCCGTACGCGCCGTCCTGGGGCAGCAGGTGTCCACGGCCGCCGCCCGAACCCACGCCGGACGGCTCGTCACCGCCTACGGCGACCCCGTGGACGACCCAGGCGGCGGACTCACCCACCTGTTCCCGACCCCGTCCGCCCTGGCGGAACTCGACCCGGAGTCACTCGCCTTCCCGCAAACACGCCGAACCACCCTCACGACCCTCGTGAACGCACTCGCGAAAGACGAGATCGACCTCGGTGTAGGGAGCGATTGGGAAGAGGCCCGCGCGCGCTTGGCCGCCCTCCCCGGCTTCGGTCCGTGGACCATCGAGACCATCGCGATGCGGGCCCTCGGAGACCCCGACGCGTTCATCCCGAGCGACCTGGGCATCCGCGGTGCCGCCAAGGCGCTCGACCTTCCGTCGACGCCTGCGGCGCTCACCCGTCGTGCCGCACGGTGGCGGCCCTGGCGCGCGTACGCCGTCCAGTACCTGTGGGCCACGAGCGACCATCCCATCAACCTGCTGCCCGCCTCCTGACCACGAGAGGATGCTTCCATGAACCCGACGCACGTCGTCGTGGACAGCCCCGTAGGCCCACTGACGCTGATGGCCCAGGAAGGTGCCCTCTGCGCCCTCTACATGGAGGTGCAGCGTCATCGTCCTCCTGCGGAGACCTTCGGCGTCCCTGGCGACCCCCATGACGAGCCCTTCGCGACCGTCGCCGAACAGCTCTCCGCGTACTTCGCCGGTGAGCTGACCAAGTTCGACCTGCCGCTCACCCTCAACGGGACGCCCTTCCAGAAGCGGGTCTGGTCGCTGCTCCAGGAAATCCCCTACGGCGAGACCGCCACCTACGGCGAACTCGCCGCGGAGCTGGGCAAGCCGTCGGCCTCCCGTGCCGTGGGCCTCGCCAACGGCCGCAACCCGATCGGCGTCATCGTCCCCTGCCACCGCGTCATCGGCTCCACCGGCGGCCTCACCGGCTACGGCGGTGGGCTCGACCGCAAGCGCTACCTCCTCGACTTCGAACGCGAGACCAGCACCACGCAGCACGCCCTCTTCTGACGACAGGGACGGCACAACCTGTCAGTGGCGGCGGTTACCGTGCTCGTAAAGACCCGACCCGCGGAAGGCTGATCAAGGTGGAGCTCCGAGTCGACCGCCAGACCCTCGCCGACGCCGTGGCGTGGGCGGCCCGGACGCTGCCGGCCCGTCCCGCCCTGCCCGTCCTCGCGGGCATGCTCATCGAGGCGACCGCCGAGGGGGAACTGACCCTCGCCGGGTTCGACTACGAGGTGTCCGCCCGTGCCCGGGACGATGCCACCGTCACCGAGCCGGGCCTCGTCCTCGTCCCCGGGCGGCTGCTGTCGGACATCGTGCGGAACCTTCCTCCACAGCCTGTGGACATCTTCACCAAGGGCGCCGAGGTCGTGGTCCGCTGCGGCCCCGCCGAGTTCGGGCTCCGCACGCTCCCGGTCGAGGACTACCCCACCCTTCCCGAGCCGCCCGCCCAGGCCGGCACCATCCCGAGCGACCTGTTCGCCACCGCGATCGGCCAGGTCACTCCCGCCGCCGGGCGCGACGACACCCTGCCGATGCTCACCGGCGTCCGCATCGACATCGAGGGCGACACGATGTGGATGGCCTGCACCGACCGCTACCGCATCGCCGCACGCGAGCTGACCTGGTCCCCCGCCGATGCCGGCTTCACCGCGGGCGTCGTCGTCCCCGCCCGGACCCTCGCCGACACGGCCAAGGCGATCCGGCGCGGCGAGGACGTCACCATCAGCCTGGGCGGCGCCGGCGACAACCTCATCGGCGTCTCCGGCGGCGGCCGCAGCATGACCAGCCGTCTCCTGGACGACCAGTACATCAACTACAAGTCCCGGCTGACCGGCACCTGGTCGTCCATCGCAGAGATCCGCGTCGCCCCGTTCACCGAGGCACTCAAGCGGGCCGCCCTCGTCACCGAGCGCGGCACCCCGATCCAGCTCGCGTTCACCTCCGGCGAGGTCCGCATCCGAGCCGCGACCGGCGACTCCGCCCGCGCCAACGAGAGCCTTGAGGTCGAGTTCACCGGCGACGACATCGACATCGCGTTCGCCCCGCAGTACCTCCTGGACGGCCTGGCCGGAATCGACACCGAGTACGCCCGCCTCGAATGCGCGGGCCCCACCAAGGCGGCCCTGCTCACCGCCATCCCCGACAAGAAGGACGACGACGAGGACGCCCCCGGAGACCAGGCCGACACCGGCTACCGCTACCTGGTGATGCCCGTCCGCCTGAACTCCTGACCCCCGGGCCCCGGCTCAGAGGTCGAGGACGGCCAGCACGAAGCGGACCTCCCCCTTGCCCGCGTTGCCGTAGGAGTGGGGGCGGTCGCCGACGAACACGGCCGCCGCGCCCGCCTCCACGAGATCCGTCCGGCCGTCGACGCCGAGCGTCAGCGTCCCCTCCTGCACGTAGACGATCTCCTTGGTGCCGGGCACGTGCGCGTCGCTCTCCCGCGTCTCCCCCGGCCGCAGGTGCCACTGCCACAGCTCCAGCGACGGCCGCGGATCGCTCCCGGCGAGCAGCGTCCCCGTCCCGCCGTGCTCGCCCTCCCACAGCACCACGTGCCGCTCCGGCCGGAACATCCGCACCGGCGGCTCCTCCTCGACCTGCACCAGCCGGGTCAGCGGCACGCCCAGCGCGTCCGAGATGCGGATGAGCGTCCCCAGGTTCGGGTTGCCGCGCCCCTGCTCCAGCCCCACCAGGACGCCCTTGCTCACCCCGGCGCGCCCCGCCAGCTCGTCCAGGCTCCACCCGTGCCCGGCCCGGAGGGCCCGGACGGTCCGCGCCACGGCCTCCCCGATCGCGCCCTGCTCGCTCAATCGCCCTCCAGCCATCCCGGTCCCACCACGTGATCAGTGTCCCGCAGGCCCGTATCGGCCCCCGAAGCCTCGACGGCCTCCCCCGATGTCAGGCGCTCCGGCTGAGGACGGACGTCAGCATCGAGTCGAGCACGCGCCGGGACGCCTCCAGGCGGTCGAGGGCCTCGGTCACGCGATCACGCTCGCGGCGCAGTTCGCTGACCATGGCCGGGCAGGGCGACGGCACCACCCGGCCGTCCACGTCGTGCACGCAGTCCAGCAGCCGGGCGATCACCGCCGTGGGGAAGCCGGCCGCGAGCAGGGCGCGGATGTGGCGGACCGCGGCGACGTCCGACGGGGAGTACTCCCGATAGCCGTTCGGGCGCCGGACGGGCTTGAGGAGCCCCTGCTCCTCGTAGTAGCGCAGCAGCCGCCGGCTCACCCCTGTCGCGCCGGCCAGTTCACCGATCCGCATCGCGTCCTCCGGGTTGACCTTCACATCGATGTCACGCTTTACCGTCCCATTGTCGCCGACCAGCAGGAGGTTCTGATGAGCGGAGCAGTGATCATCGGTGCGGGACCGGGGATCGGCGGCGCCGTGGCCCGCCGGTTCGCGCGGGAGGGGATGCCGGTCGCCCTCATCGCGCGCGGGGAGCGGACGTTGAAGGAGGCGGCCGAGAGCATCGAGCCGCGGGACGCCCGCGTCATGACCCGGGTGGCCGACAGCGCCGACGAGGACGCCCTGCGCGACGCCCTGGACGAGGTGACCGCCGAACTCGGCCCACCCGACGCCGTCGTGTACAACGCGGCGAAGATCCAGGCGGACGCGCCCGGTGAGCTGCCGGTCCGCGCCCAGCTGGACGCGTGGACGGTGAACGTGCTCGGTGCGCTGACCGCCGCCGCCCATCTCGCACCGGCGATGGCGCGGCGCGGCGGCGGGTCGTTCATCATGACCGGGGGGATGCCCGAGCCGAAACGGCGGTACGTGAGCCTCTCGCTCGGCAAGGCGGGGGTGCGGACCCTCGCGGAGCTGCTCGACCAGGAGTACGGGCCGTCCGGCGTGCACGTGGCGAGCGTCACCGTGGCCGGCCCGGTCGCTCCCGGCACGGACTTCGATCCGGACGACATCGCCGAGCACTACTGGAGGCTGCACGTCCAGCCGCGGGACCGATGGGTCCGCGAGGTGCTCGTCAACGGCCGTGGTCGTTATACTGACATCCATATGTCATTAAAGTGACCGTCGGAGGGTGGAGATGCTGGAGCGGATCGAGGTCGACGAGGCCGTCCGGGAGCTGCGTCCCGATTTCGCCGTGCTCGTGATGACCGCCGAAGGGCTGGTCAACGGGCCCGGCGACGCGGAGTCGCAGGGCTGGCTGGCCGAGGCGGCCGGGAAGGCGGACGCCGCCGACCCGCACGTGGAGGCATGGCGCGACGCCTACCGGGCCTTCGGCTCCAAGCCCCAGCGCACCCGCCCCTCCGTCGACGCGCTCCTCCGCCGGGCCGACGCCCTCCCCTCCATCAACAAGGTCGTGGACGCCTACAACGCCGTCAGCGTCGAGTACGCGCTGCCGATCGGCGGCGAGGACCTCGACGCCTACCAGGGCCCCGCGCGCCTGGTCAGGGCCACCGGCGACGAGCCGTTCGACGTGGTCGCGGGCGGGGAGCCCGCCGTCGAGCACCCCGCCGCCGGGGAGGTCGTCTGGCGCGACGACGCGGGCGTCACCTGCCGCCGCTGGAACTGGCGGCAATGCGTCCGGACCCGCCTGACCGAGCACACGAAGAACGGCCTCTTCCTGCTCGAACGCCTGGAGCCCTACCCGCTCGACCGGCTCGCCGAGGCGGGCGACCGGCTGGCCGCCATGCTCCGCCAGATCGCCCCGGACGCGCGCGTCGCGAGCCGGCTGATCGGCGGGCGGTGATGGTCACGGTCCTCGCCCTGAGCGCGGCCCTCGCCTACGGCGTGGCCGACTTCCTCGGCGGCGCCGTGACACGCCGGTCGACGGCCCTGCGCACCCTGAGCTGGTGCGTCCCCGTCGGCTTCGTGATCATCCTGGTGTCCGCGCTCCTCGCCGGCGGCGGCGCCGCCCCCGGCCCGATCGCCTGGGGCTTCACGGCGGGCCTGGCCGGCGGGGCGGGCCTGATCGCCTTCTACCGGGCGCTCGCGCGGGGGCCGATGAACGTGGTGGCGCCGGTGTCCGCGCTCGCCGCCGCGGTCCTGCCGGTGGCCGTGGGCATCACCCGGGGCGAGCGGCTGGACGTGTCCGTCGCCGCCGGCGTCCTGCTGTGCCTCGTCGCGATCGCCCTGGTCAGCATGGAGGCCGGCGACGAGCGCAGCGCGGCGGCCACCGCGCCCGGCTGGCGGCGCCACCTCGACTCGGGCCCGCTCATGGCCGGGCTGTCCGGCACCTGCTTCGGCGTCTTCTTCGTCCTGCTGAAGACCGCGGGGGACGGCAGCGGCCTCTGGCCGATCGTCGGCGCCCGCGTCGGCAACGTGGTCATCGTCGCCGCCGCGCTCCTGGCCCTGGCCCTCCGCGGCGGCGACCTCGGCCCCCGCCTGTCCGGACGCACGCTGATCGGACTGGCCCTGCTGTCCGGCACCCTCGACGCGGGCGCGAACGTCCTCTACTTCCTGGCCGCCCACAAGGGCATGCTCAGCCTCGCCGCCGTCCTCACGTCCCTCTACCCGGCCATCACCGTCCTCCTGGCAAGAGTCGCCTACACCGAACGCCTCCGCGCCATCCAACGCCTCGGCATGGCAATAGCCGTAGCCGGCGTAGCCCTCGTAACGGTCGGCTGAACGGGTGCCGTCAGGGGACGTGCCATAGGCGGACGGTTTTGTCGGTGCTGGCGCTGGCCAGGGTTCTGCCGTCTGAGCTGAAGGCGAGTCCGCCGACCGTGGATTCATGGCCGGACAGGATCGTGGTCACGCGGGCGCTTGGGACGTCCCACAGCTGGATACCGTTTCTGCCGGTGCCGGCGGCGAGGGTCTTCCCGTCTGGGCTGAACGCCAGGGCGAAGTAGCTGTCGTCCTCCTCGTTGGTGAGGGTTGCGGTCGGCTTGCCCCTGGCGACGTCCCAGAGTTGGATGCTGTTGTCGTCATTGCTCTTGGCCAAAGTCCTGCCGTCCGGGGCGAAGGCCAGGTCGTCGGCGAAGATGGCGAGTGGCTCGCTGGGGATGTCCCGGAGGCTGCGGCCTGACGCCACGTCCCAGATCCGCACGGTGTCACTGAGGGTGCTCGAACTGGCCAGAAGCTTGCCGTCCTGGCTGAACGCGACGGAACCGACGGACTCGGTGTGGCCGCTCAGGACGCGGGCTGTGCGCTTCTCCGCCACGTCCGAGAGTCGGATCTTCTTTCCTTCGCTCCGCGCGACCATGGTCCCGTCGGGGCTCACCGCGATGCCGCCGGAGCCGTCGGGGGCGGGCACGATGATCGAGGAACTTCGGGATGCCACGTTCCAGAGCCGCACCGAGCCGTCCCACTGGCCGCTGATCAGGCTTTTCCCGTTCTTCCTGAACGCCACCAGGGGAACCGAGCGCGCGTCGACCTTCATCGTTGCGTCGACGTCGCCGCCGGGCATGTTCCACAGCCTGATGGAGCCACCCTCAAGCCCGGCGGCCAGTGCCTGCCCATCCGGACTGAACGACACGGAGCGCGCCCAGTCGGGGGTCTTGAGGGTGCGGTACGCCTTGCCTGTGCTCACCGGACCGGGAGTCGGCGGAGCAGGCGGGCTGCTGGCCGGCCCGGAGCCGGATGTCTCGGCGGCCGGGGCGTTGCCGCCGTCCGGCCAGAAAACCGCCGCGCCGGTCACGAGGAGCAACGCGGACGCGGCGGCCAGGCCGCCGATGAGGAGCGGGAGGCTCGGCCGCGCGGACGGCGACGGCGCTCCCCGCCGTGTGGGGCCCGCCCAGTTCCCCGGCGGCGCGGGTTGCGGCGGGGGCCCGGGTGGCGGCGTCTGAACGTGCGGGACCGGACGCGGGGGTGGTCCCGGCTGGGCGGCCGCCCGGTCGTCGGTGGGCGGCGCCGGAGCGGGCTCGGCGGCGAGGGCGGTCAGGAGTTCCTCCGCGCGGTCCGCGGTCAGCCGTTCCGCCGGGTCCTTGCGGAGGAGACCGGTGAGCACCTCGCCTAGCGGCCCGGCGTGGACGCAGGGAGCGGGGTCCTCGGTGGCTATGGCGACGAAGACCGAGCCGGGGCTGGTGCCGGTGAACGGCGGGCCGCCCTCGACCGCCGCGAAGAGGGTGGCGCCCAGCGACCACAGGTCCGATTCGGGGGTCGCGGCCTTCCCGCGGACCTGCTCGGGGGCCATGAACGCCGGGGTGCCGATGATGGCGCCGGACCGGGTGAGGGTGACGTCGCCGTCCAATGCGGCGATGCCGAAGTCGGTCAGCACGACCCGGTCGCCTTCGAGCAGCACGTTGGCGGGCTTGACGTCGCGGTGCACGATGCCGTGGCGGTGGGCCAGGCGCAGCGCCGCCAGCATCTGCGCGCCGATCCGGGCGACCCGGCCGACCGGCAGGCGCTTCTCGTCGGCCAGGAGGTCCTGCAGCGAGCCGCCCTCGACGAACTCCATCACGATCCACGGGCGGCCGTCCTCGCCGGACACCCGGTCGTGGACGGTGATGATCCCGGGATGCCGGAGCCGTCCCGCGGCGCGGGCCTCACGGTCCATCCGGGCGTAGCAGACGCGGCGTTCGTCCGCTCCGACGTGCTCGGGCAGCCGCAGTTCCTTGACCGCGACCGTGCGGCCGAGTTCGGAGTCCCAGGCGCGCCATACCGCGCCCATGCCGCCGCGGCCGATCAGTGTGAGGAGCCGGTATCTTCCGGCCAGGAGTTCCCCAAGATCCTCAGGCACGGGCGGCAGCCTAGCGCGGCCGGTTCAGGGGCCGTCCGTCCCCCGTCCTCGAAGACCCGGCCCCGCGGCGCGCGCCGGGGCGGTTCAGAATGGCGGTGGTGGTGGGATTCGAACCCACGGAAGCTTGCACTTCACACGCTTTCGAGGCGTGCGCCCTCGTCCACTAGGCGACACCACCGCGGGAGAGCCTACCCGAATCTGCGGTGCGTGAAGAACTCGGTGAGCAGCGCGCCGCACTCGTCGGCCAGGACCTCGGCGACGACCTCCGGCCTGTGGTTGAGGCGCCGGTCGCGTACGACGTCCCACAGCGAGCCGACCGCGCCGGCCTTCAGGTCGACCGCGCCGTAGACGACGCGGGCCAGGCGGGCCTGGACGGACGCTCCCGCGCACATCGTGCACGGCTCCAGGGTCACGACCAGCGTGCAGCCCGACAGGCGCCACTCCCCGAGGGCGGACGCGGCCGCCCGCATCGCGACGATCTCCGCGTGCCCGGTCGGGTCCGCCGAGCGCTCCCGGTCGTTGCGGCCGGTGCCGATGACCTCGCCGGACGCGTCCAGGACGACCGCCCCGACCGGGATCTCCCCGTCCGCGAACGCCTCGCGCGCCTCGCCCAGCGCCAGCCGCATCGCCGGGACGAACCCGTCGAGCACCGGGTCGCCCGCCGCCCCGCCGCCGCCCGGTCCGGTCACGGGGTCAGCCACGGAGGTGGTCGAACTCCTCGCCGAAGCCGGCGTTCTCGGCGACGGCGAGCAGCGCGTCGCCGGGCAGCGCGCTCTCGCCCAGGTCGCTGAGCTGCTTGGCGTCGACGCCGAGGTCTTCGAGGAGGGCCGGGTCGCCGCCGGGGTCGCCGTCCGGGACCTCGCCGACGAGCTGCTGGAACAGGGCGCCGAGCCCGTCCTCGCGGACGGTGGACACGTAGGCGCGCGGCTCGTCCTGGCCGTCCAGCCGGACGACCGCGAACCAGTCGTCGTCCTGCTCGATCAGCAGCACGACGGGGTCGCCGTAGGTCTCGACGGCCGCCTCGCGCATCAGGTCGGCGACGTCATCGACGTGTTCTGCCTCCGCCAGGGCGGCCTCCATGCCGACCCAGCCCTGCGGGGTCTGCGCGAACACGGCGGCGAATTGGGTCACGTGCTAATTGTGACCCACGGGGTTGCGTCGGTCACACCCCTTACCACCGCCGGATCGGCTCGATTCCCGGCAAACCGCCCGTTGTATCGGTGCGCCGGTGTCCGGTGCGCCGTGAGAGTCAGGTCAGGCGACGGCGTCCATGGCGCGTTCGAAGGCGGGGGCGAAGCCGATGCGGCCGGCGATGCTGAGCAGCATCTCGTCCGGGTAGAGCTCCAGGTCGCCGGAGATGGCGCCGAGCTCCATCTCGTCCAGGCCGAGGTCGGCGAAGATCGACATGTCGCCGACGGGGAGGACCTGGTCGAGTTCCTCCTCCTCGGGGATCGGGATGTCCAGGTAGTCGAGGACCTGGCCGGCCAGCGGCCAGTCGACCGAGGCCGTGACGTCCGACAGGAACACCATGACGTCGTCGCCGAGCAGGCGGATCGCCACGAAGAAGTCGTCGCCGACCGAGACCAGCCCGATCGTGCCGCCGAGGCTCGGCTGCTGGCGCAGGGCATGGATCAGCCCCGCGAGGTCCTCGGTCAACGCGACCGGGAGGATCTCGGCCTCCCAGCCCTCGTCTTCCCGGTACACCACGACGGCGAAGTCCGTCGCGTCCACATCCGTCATTTCCACCCCACCGGCGCGTCTCCTGCCAGGGCATGGTCCCAGATGCGGCGGTCCGAGCGTGCACCAACGCGAAACTGGGCGCCGCACCCGCGTGTGAGACCGGGAGTCAGCGCCGCGAACCCGTGCCCAGCGGAAGGAACCTACTCGATCCGCGTCAATTTATGCGGAAGGTCCGGCGGCGGAGCGCCGCGTGGATGCGGGCGCGCCGCGACCGGTGCGGGGTGACCCGGCGGCGCAGCTCACGGGCCTCGGCCAGTTCGCGCAGGAAGATCGCCCGGCGGCGGAGATGCTCGCGCACCTGCTCGGGGGAGATGTCGCCCTGCGGGCCGGGGCGCGGCCGGTCGTCCCGCCCGGCTGTGACATCGGTCACCGTGGCCTCGGCGGGCGCGTTCGCGGAGGGAGCGGGAGCTTCGGGG
>NZ_BMRO01000014.1:0-60349 GCF_014648675.1 Actinomadura livida | reverse complement strand
GCCGCGGTCCCAGGTGGGTCGGGCACGGACTCCCGGGCCCGCGCCGGACCTTCCGGCTGCTGATCGCTCTGCCTGTTCATACCGCCATACTGCCCAGCTCAGCGGCGTCCTATCCTGTTTCGGCGCCGTCCGGCCGATCACGGCCGGTGGGCTACGGTGAGCGCATGCAGACCCTCGCCGTCGACCACCCCCTCGTCGCGCACAAGCTCACCACGCTGCGGGACGTCCGCACCGATTCCCCCACGTTCCGCCGCCTGGCCGACGAACTGGTCACCCTGCTGGCCTACGAGGCCACCCGGGACGTGCGGGTCACCGAGGCCACCGTCGAGACCCCCCTCGTCCCGACGCGCGGCGTCCAGCTGGCGAGCCCGAAGCCGCTCGTCGTCCCGATCCTGCGCGCCGGGCTGGGGATGCTCGACGGCATGACGCGGCTGCTGCCCACCGCCGAGGTCGGCTTCCTCGGGATGATCCGCGACGAGGGGACGCTGCAGGCCCAGACCTACGCGACGCGGCTGCCGGACGACCTGTCCGGCCGGCAGTGCTACGTCCTCGACCCGATGCTCGCGACCGGCGGGACGCTCGCCGCCGCGATCCAGCTGCTGTTCGACCGCGGCGCCGACGGCGTCACCGCCATCTGCCTGCTCGCCGCCCCCGAGGGGCTGAAGCTGCTGGAGCAGTCGTTCGCCGACACCTCGGCGCCGGTCCGGGTCGTGACGGCCGCGATCGACTCCCACCTCAACGAGCAGGGCTTCATCATGCCGGGCCTCGGCGACGCCGGAGACCGCCTCTACGGGGTCGTCTGACCGTGGCCTCCCGGCCGCCGCCGACCTGACCTGCGATGTTCGTTCCCTCCGCCTGAGGGTACGAGAGCGCTACGGAGCGCCTCCGCGCGTTCCCCTCCACCGTCCCGGCACAGGGGACCGTTACGGACCGGGCGGTGCGAGCAAGCTCGATCGAGGACATGTCATGGCTCACCCAGGGGACGGCGGCCCGCCGCGCTACACGGCGATCGGCGAGCGGCTCGCCGAGGAGTTCGAGGGAGTGCACCCCGCCGACACGGTGGACCGGTGCGTCTCCGCCGCGTGGCACGGGGCCGAGGAGGTCACCGGGGCGGCACCGCCCGACCTCGTCGAACGGATCGCGCGCAGGCACCTGGAGGTGCTCGCCACGGTCGCCGCCGAGAAGCGCCGCAAGGCGCGACGTTCATCGCTCGACAACGCGCCATAGCCCTTGCTTTGACGGTCGTTCGGGCTGTGCGAAACTGAACCCGGGGTCCGTGGGTCAACGCTCCGGGAGGCTGCCGTGCCCGCCAAGAAGTACATGACGTGGGCCGCAGTGGCCTTCGTGGCGTTCTACGTGATCAACCAGCCGGACGGCGCGGCGCAGTCGGTGGAGTCGGCCGCGAACGGCATCGCCTCCGCCGCCGGTTCCCTGGCCACCTTCGTCAACGCGCTCGCATGAGGCTCGTCACTCCCGGCGACTCCGCGCCGGCCTCGGTGAACAAGTACCTGCTGCCGCACGAGAACCAGGTGATCACGGTGCGGCGGCACCCGGCCGTGCTGATGGTCCCGGTCGGCCTCGTCCTCGGCGGCCTGATCATCGCGGGGGTGCTGAGCAACACCGTCGCGAGCGACGCGGGCGCGGTGATCAGCTGGATCTGGTGGGGCTGGCTGATCCTGCTGGCGTGGTTCGTGTGGCGGGTCGCGGAATGGTCCGTCGACTACTTCGTCATCACCAACCAGCGGATGCTGCTGACCACCGGGCTCATCACCCGCAAGGTCGCGATGATGCCGCTGGCCAAGGTCACCGACATGAGCTTCAAGCGGACGATCGCGGGCCGGATGCTCGGCTACGGCGAGTTCATCCTGGAGTCCGCCGGCCAGGACCAGGCCCTCACCAACGTGGACTACCTGCCCTACCCCGAGCAGCTCTATCTCGAAGTCTGCGAGATGATCTTCCCCAACAAGAACCCGCAGCCCGAGGAGAAGACGCTCCCCCCGCCGCCGCCTCCGCGCCGTCCCAAGGAGACTCCGCCCCCGGACGACGTCCCCACCGCCCCCGCCGGCGACGAGCGCCCCTGACCCCGCGCCTCGCACCCGGTGCCCGGAAGGCGGACGCCCGAGGGAGGACGGCCGGGCATGGCACGGCTAGCCGGTACGCGCGATGGGCTGATCTATTTCGGCGGTTTTTACGATCTTGTGCGGATGGTCGGATACCTTCCCAGGGTGACAGGCGTCGCGATCGCCGGGGTTTCCACCGGCCGCAACCGGCGCGCCACGGCGATGCAGCGGCGGGCGCGCCGGCCCGCAGCGCCCCCGACCAGCCGATCCCGTCACTTGTCCCTTCTTTACTCTCGATGTGCGATTACCCGCAATGTGCAATCATGTCGGCACCCCAGCCGCCTGTTTACTTCCGCTAAGTGAGTCCACATGCCGGGTCCAGGCAACGTCGGAGAACGTGTCCGCAACCTGCGGCTGACCAGACGCTTGTCGCAGGCACAGCTCGCCGGTCACGACCTTTCCGACAGCTACATCTCGTTGATCGAGTCGGGCAAGCGCACCCCGACGCCGACCGTCCTGCGCATGCTTGCCGAGCGCCTCGGCTGCACACCCGAGTACCTCGCCGAGGGCGTCGAACCGGAGCAGCGCGCCCACCTGGAGGTACGGGAGCGCCACGCGCACCTCGCACTGCTGCGCGGCGACCCCGGCACGGCGGAGACGGGTTTCGACGAGGTGATCGCCCGCAGCGACGATCCCGACCTGACCGCCCGCGCGCGCTGGGGCCGTGCCCGCGCCCTGGAGGAGCTGGGCCGCACCGACAACGCGATCGCGCTGTTCGAAGAGCTGCGTGAGCACGCCGAAAGGGACCCGGGCAGGGCGAGCTGGCTGCCGCCGGTGATCGCGCTGGCCCGCTGCTACCACTCGGTGGGCGACCTGGGGCAGGCCATAGCCCTCGGCGAACGCGCCGTCGCGCGGCTGCAGCACCTCGGGCTCGGGGTGGGTGAGGAGTACACCGAAGTCGGGCGGATCCTCCTCCTCGCGTACGTGGATCGCTCCGCTCCGGCGCGCGCCCACGACCTCGGACGCCGTCTCCTGCACCCGGACGGCCCGGCGGACGAGCCGCTGAGCGTCCACTACCAGCGGGCCAGCTTGCGCGCGCTGGAGGAAGGCGCGATCGGCGACTCGCTGTACTTCGCCGACCAGGCCCTGGCCGCACGCAGCGACACCAGCCCGGCGCAGACCCGCGCACGCCTCTCCCTGGCCGCGGCCAAGGCGCTGCTCAGGGGAGTCACGCCGTTCTCGTCGGCCGCGCCGTCCGACGCGGTGCCGACGGGAGAATTCGGATTCGAACGGCCTCGTCCCGAAGGGTCGCGTGAGGCCGCGCAGGAGGCCCTGGAACTCCTGGAGGAGACCGCCGATCTCGGTGGAGCCGAATCGACCGAGAGCACGATCGCGAAGGCCCGCGCGCTGGTGCTGATCGGCGAACTGGACGAGGCCATCGCCACGCTGGAACAGTTCCTCGACACGGGCATGGCCCTGGCCGCCCCGGCGGCGACGTCCCATGCCGCGGCCCCGCAACCGGGCAGCGACCTGGCCGCGCGCACGCAGAAGACCGTCCTGGCCCGTCTCGTCCTGGCGCGCGCCCGCGTCGCCCAGGGGGACCCGGCGGCCGCGAAGGTCGTCCTGCGCGCCGCATCGGAGCAGCTGGCGACCCTGTCCGCCGGCCGCCCGGCGGCGCACCTGCTCAGGGAACTGGGCGAACTGTACGAGCTCGTCCAGGACGCCGACTCCGCGGCGGCCGCCTACCGGCGGGCACTCGAGGCCGCCGGTCTCCGCGCCCCCCGCAACCACACCGCCGACCGCGACCTGGGCCGCGTCTAGCGCGCCGCCCGGTGCACCGCTCTGACCGTCCGGTGGCCGGCGGTCAGGACATGTCGACGGCGTCCAGGTCGAGGACGCGGGCGTGCAGGACGAGGCGCTGGTGCAGCGCGGCGCGCAGGGCCCGGTGCAGGCCGTCCTCCAGGTACAGCTCGCCCTTCCACTGGACCACGTGGGGGAACAGGTCGCCGTAGAAGGTGGAGTCCTTCGACAGCAGCGACTGCAGGTCCATCTCCCGCTTGGTGCTCACGAGCTGGTCGAGGCGTACCTGGCGAGGGGGGATCTTGGCCCAGTCCCGGGACGAGAGTCCGTGGTCGGGATAGGGCCTTCCATCACCCACCGCCTTGAAGATCACTCTTCGAGTCTACGGCGTCGCGGTTGCCCGGAGAAGGCAACGCAACAACATCCGTCACTCCACTTGCCACCACTGGTAAACCAGTTACCGCCCAGCTCAGGGACGTGGTCATTAATCACCGTCGTTGGAGCGGGCGCGGCGGCGCGGCCCTCCGCGGGCGGTGCGGGCCGCGCGACGCCCGCGCCCGGCCTACCAGGTATTGATCTCCAGATCGCCCAGTTCGTGGACGGCGACGCGGTCCTCGACGGCGAGGATCGTCACCATCCGCTCGGCCTCCTCCGTCGTGACGAACCGGCCGTGCAGCTCCCGCTTCTCGGGGAAGGGCGCCTCCAGCCACAGCCGGGGCCCTTCGCGGCGCAGCTCGGCCGCCCACTCCCGCCGCTGCTCCGGAAACGTCTCGGGGGGCTTCATCTCCGGGCCGCCCATCCACATCATCTGCACGGCGTCGTCCGAGCGGCCGGCGAAGGTCAGGAAATGGCCGTCGACCGGCTCCAGACTCCGCACCCACTTCAGCGCGTCGTCCAGCATGACCGGCGACATCGGCCCGTCGCTCCGGTACCGGTTGTGCACCCGCACCATGAGCATCGGCGCGGACTCCTCCGGGCCGGCGACGAGGGTCGCGGCGCCGGTGTCCTCGCCGTGGAACAGCGGGCCCAGCCGCTCCCACAGGCGGTCGGCCGGGAGCGACACCTCCAGCTCGCTCCGGTCGTCCACGAGGATGCCGTTGAAGCGGTCCCAGTCGCGGCGCAGCCGGAGCTCCCGGTCCCGGACATCGCGCAGGAGGATCTCGATGCCGGGAGGGATGCTCCTCGCGTAGTTGTCCAGCACGGTCTCGGCGGAAATGATCATGTCCCGCGCCTTCGGGACGGACATCCCGTGCTTGGGCCCGTCGTCCCGGGTGACCAGGGCGCGCGGCACCGGGTCCCGGTCCCAGTGGCCTTCTCGTACGCTGAGGCCCTTGCCGAGGACGGCCCGCCGGAACCGCTCGGCGGGCTCCCCGTCGGCGACCTCGCCGCGGTGGGCGGGAAGGACCTGGAGTCCGCGCGCCCTCAGTTCGGGGCCGCGACTCTCCCAGAAGCCGGTCTGCCCGGGGCCGAGCAGCACGGCCCGGTCCAGTGCGAAGCCCGGCACGTCGATCGGCCTGGCGTGCACGGTGTCGCCGAACTCACCGTCCACCAGATCGGCGACGGCATCCAGCAGGGCTTCCATGACGTCGTCGCGGTACCCCCGGTTGGCCTTGGCGACCAGCACGCGGTCGTCGGTGAAGAGGTAGACGAAGGTGCCGACCGTCCCCTCTTCGACGAGGACGCCGTGCCGTCCGATGCGCCTGCGTTCCCAGTCCTGCGTCAAGCGCCGCTCCTTGGCGAGCGCGACAAGATCAAGCCCCATGCACCCGGACGCTAGTCCCCGCCGACGACACCCGTCCGAAAAGGTGCCGTCTGCGCCCGCGGGGCGCTGCCTGCCCGGACGATGACGGAGGACCGGGGGCCGCGTGGGAAGAGGGCCTGGAAAGCAAAGAGGGCGGCACCGGTGAGTGCCGCCCTGTGTGACGTCATGCCGTCAGGCGAGCGGAGGATGCGAGATTCGAACTCGCGAGCGCTTGCACGCAACACGCTTTCCAAGCGTGCGCCCTAGGCCACTAGGCGAATCCTCCACGGGGAAGCCTACCGGTTCCCGGGCAGTGACCTGACATCAATTACCGCGGAGACCGGAATCGGGCCGTAGACGTGCGGGAAGACCTCGTCGCCGGCGGGCTCGTAGCGCACGGGGGCGTCCAGCCGGGACACGTCGATGACCAGGACGACCAGGTCGGAGCGGGGAACGCCGGTGTAGAAGCGGCCGAGCACGCCGTCCACCTGGGCCATGTCCGACGAGCAGTGGACGAAGCCCTCCTCGTCCAGCGTGCGGCCGAGCGTCGACATGGCGTACGGCTCCCCCGCGTCGCGGGCGGCCTCCCAGTGGGGACGTTCGGCGATGTGCAGCAGCGTGGCGTGCGTCGGGACGGACATGAGGCGGAGACTACGCCGGAAGCGTGGCAATCCTGGGGGCGGGATGCCATAGACTCTGGGGCAGACCCCTCGCATGGCGTCACCCTGTGAACCTCCCCAGGGCCGGAAGGCAGCAAGGATAAGCAGGCTCTGGCGGGTGTGCGGGGGGTCCCTTGTTTGAAGGGTCACCGCGCTTGTGGCGCTCCGCTTCGCGAGGGAGGGCGGACCCCCGATGAGTCTGGCGCTGTACCGCAAGTACCGGCCAGCGACGTTCGCCGAGCTGAAGGGGCAGGAGCACGTCGCCGAGCCCCTGCAGCAGGCGCTGCGCAACGGCCGGATCAACCACGCGTACCTGTTCAGCGGTCCGCGCGGCTGCGGCAAGACGTCCAGCGCCCGCATCCTCGCCCGCTCGCTGAACTGCGAGCAGGGACCGACGCCCGACCCGTGCGGCAAGTGCGACTCGTGCGTCGCGCTCGGGCCCACCGGGACCGGGCACATCGACGTGATCGAGATCGACGCCGCCTCGCACGGCGGTGTCGACGACGCCCGCGACCTGCGGGAGCGGGCGTTCTTCGCCCCGGTGTCGGCGCGCTTCAAGGTGTACATCATCGACGAGGCGCACATGGTGACCCGGGAGGGCTTCAACGCGCTGCTGAAGCTCGTCGAGGAGCCGCCGCCGCACCTGAAGTTCGTGTTCGCGACGACGGAGCCGGAGAAGGTCATCGGGACGATCCGGTCCCGGACCCACCACTACCCGTTCCGGCTGATCCCGCCCGGCGTCCTCACCGAGCTCGTCGAGGAGATCCTGCGGTCGGAGGACGTCCCGTACGAGGCCGCCGCGCTGCCGCTGGCCGTCCGCGCGGGCGCCGGCTCCGCCCGCGACACCCTGTCGATCCTCGACCAGCTCCTCGCCGGGTCGGACGAGGCCGGCATCACCTACGCGCGGGCCGTCTCCCTCCTCGGGTACACCGACTCCGCGCTGCTGGACGAGGTCATCGCGGCGTTCGCGGCCCGCGACGGCGCCGCCGTCTTCGCCGCCGTCGACCGGGTCGTGGAGAGCGGCCAGGACCCGCGCCGCTTCACCGCCGACCTGCTGGAACGCGTCCGCGACCTGGTGATCCTGTCGAACGTCCCGGAGGCCGGCGGCTCGGGGCTGCTGAACGTCGCGCCGGACGAGCTGGAGCAGATGCGGCGCCAGGCGTCGTCCCTCGGGCCGGGGGAGCTGACCCGTGCGGCGGACCTGCTGCACACCGGCCTCACCGAGATGCGCGGCGCGACGTCCCCGCGGCTGCTGCTGGAGCTGATCTGCGCGCGGATCCTCCTGCCCGCCGCGTACGAGGACGAGGCGTCGATGTTCGCCCGCCTCGACCGCCTGGAACGCCAGGCCGCCCAGGGCGCCCAGGGCGGCTTCGCGGGCGGGCAAGGCGGTGGTGCTTCGCAGGCGGGGGGAGAACAACCCCCGCCCGCCCAGGGGGGCGACCCCACATCCAGTGTCAACCCCGGCCAGGACACGGCGCCGCCGGAACGAGCATCTGTGGATAACCGCGGCGGCGGCCCCGCCGCCCAGCGAGCCGGCACAACCGGGAGCCGCCCTTCCGCACCCTCCGCCCCACCCGCGAACTCGCCTGCGAGTCCGGCCCCGAACCGGCCAGCAGGTCCGGCTGCGAACCCGGCCGCGAACCCGGCCGCAGCGGCTGCGTCCGGCGGCCCGGCGGGCGGGGCCTCCGCCGGGGGGATGGACTTCGCCGCCGTCCAGCGGCTCTGGCCGGACGTCGTCGAGGCGGTGAAGCAGAAGAGCCGCGCGACCTGGATGGTCATCATGTCCGGCGTGCAGCCCGTCTCGCTCGACGGGAAGGTCCTCACGCTGGGGTTCGACGCCGAGGGACGGCGCCTCGGGTTCGTCAACGGCGGGCGCGACACCGTCCTGCGGGAAGTGTTCAAAGAGCGGATGGGCGTCGACTGGCGGATCGACACCGTCGTCGGCGGTGGACCTCCCGGCCCGCCACCGCCCCGGCCGGGCCCTAGCGCGGGGTTCGGTGGGGCGGCCACACCGGACCCGGCACCACGGCAGCAGCCGCGGCCGCCGGCACAGCCCCCTGCCCCGAGGCCCGAGGCGCCCTACGAACCGCCGCCCCCGCCACCGGACGAGCCTCCGCCGCCGCCCGAACCCGCCCCGGTGGACGAGAGCGACGAGGTCGACCCCGAGGGCGACGCGGACGCCGACGGCGCCGAGGCCGAAATGGGCGGTATGGCGCTCATCCAGCGGGAACTCGGCGGCCAGATCATCCGCGAGATCGACAACTCGTCCGCGACCTAGCCGAAGGCCGCCCCAGCGGCGAAGCCGGTCCGCACCCGGCCGCGCCCGTCCGAACCCGTCCGCGGCCTCGGGGCACGCCGGGCGGGCGCACCGGGGCCCGTACTTACGGGGGACCGCCGGAAACCCGTAGTCTCGGAGGACGGACATCCGGTGGCTGGCGGAGCGCCAGAGAGAAGGCCCTCTCGGGGGGCCGGAAGAGGAAGTGCACCGTGGAACCCGGTGGTCAGTTGAACATGCAGGAACTCCTCCAGCAGGCGCAGGCCATGCAGGAGCAGCTTTTCAGCGCGCAGCGCGAGCTCGCGGAGGCCGAGGTGAACGGCACCGCCGGCGGCGGGCTCGTCACCGCGACGGTCAACGGGCAGGGCGAGGTCACCGGCCTGTCGATCGACCCGAAGGTCATCGACGCCGACGACCCGGCCGACACGGCGGAGACCATCGCCGACCTGGTGCTCGCCGCGATCCGCGACGCGGGCCGTGAGGCGCAGCGGCTGCAGCAGGAGAAGATGGGACCGCTCGCCGAAGGCCTCGGCGGCGGCATCCCCGGCCTCGGCGGAAGCGGAGGCGAAGGCGGCGCCGGTGGAGCCGGCGGCGGGCTGCCCGGCGGTTTCCCCGGCCTCGGCGGCGGCACCGGCCCGGGCGCCTGAGCGGCCGGTAGAGAGAAAGGAGGGGTCCGTTGTACGAAGGGGTGGTCCAGAACCTCATCGACGAGCTGGGCAGGCTGCCCGGCGTCGGCCCCAAGAGCGCGCAGCGGATCGCCTTCCACCTCCTCTCCGCCGACCCCGCGGACGTCGAGCGCCTCGGCAAGGCGCTCAAGGAGGTCAAGGACAAGGTCCGCTTCTGCGGGACGTGCGGCAACGTCGCGGAAGAAGAGGAATGCCGGATCTGCCGCGACGCGCGCCGCGACCGCCACGTCATCTGCGTCGTGGAGGAGTCCAAGGACGTCGTCGCGATCGAGAAGACCCGCGAGTTCCGGGGCCGCTACCACGTGCTCGGCGGCGCGATCAGCCCCATCGAGGGCGTCGGCCCCGACGACCTGCGCATCCGCGAGCTGATGCAGCGCCTCGCGGACGGGACGGTGACCGAGCTGATCCTCGCCACCGACCCCAACCTGGAAGGCGAGGCGACGGCGACGTATCTCGCCCGGCTCGTCAAGCCCATGGGCCTCACCGTCACCCGGCTGGCAAGCGGCCTGCCGGTGGGTGGCGACCTCGAGTACGCCGACGAGGTGACGCTTGGCCGCGCATTCGAAGGACGGAGGCTGCTCGATGTCTGACACCAACAGCCCGCAGGACTGGAACGCCCTCGCCGAACGCGTGGCGTGCCATGTCGACAACTACCTGAGCGGCTTGGAGGCCGTCGCCCGCGGCGACGGCGGCGCCCGCACCATCTCGCTGCTGCTGCTGGAGGTGTCGCAGGTCATCCTGGCCGGCGCGCAGCTCGGCGCCAGCGCCGACGTGATCCTGCCCGACAACTGGGAGCCCGAGATCGGCGACGACCCCGACCTCGACGCCGTCCGGCAGGGCCTCCGCGACCGCCTCGTGGCCCTCGACGAGTACGTCGAGGTCTTCGACCCCTACAAGGACACCGAGCCCACCTCGTACCGCCTGTCGGACGACCTGGTCGACGTCGCGAGCGACCTCGTCCACGGGCTGCGCCACTACCAGCAGGACCGTCCCCTGGAAGCCCTCTGGTGGTGGCAGTACTCGTACTTCAACCACTGGGGCAACCACGCCGGCGCGGCGCTGCGCGCGCTGCACGCCTTCGTCGCGAACGCCCGCCTGAACGTGGCTCCGGAGGCCGCCCCGGAGGCCGCGACCGCCTAGCCCGCAACCACCGGCCGAAGCCATCGGCCGCCACCGCCGGCTCGAACCGCTAGCGCGGGCCGGCCGGCGTGGCGAGCGTCCACGCGATCAGCTCGGCCGCCTTCTCGGCGTCCGGGCCGATCTGCCCGCCCGGCTCCGAGTCCCATACGTACGCGTCGAGGTCGTCGTCCCAGACGACGGTGGCGGTCTGCCCCCGGTACGCGACGCGCACCCCATCGCCGTCGCGGGCGGGACGCGCCGCGGCGACCTGCGGCGCCCGGCGGCGCAGCGCCGCGTACAAGGACTCCAGCGGCCCCCTGCGGACCCTCGGCAGCTCGGCCATCAACGCTCCCATCAGCTCCCTCACCGGCCGCGCACCGGACCCCGGGCGCGACGAACCACCGGGCCGGGGCGGCCGGACGCACTCCGCCACCCAGCAATCCCGCCGCCCCGCCCCTAGGTAGACGCTTTGCCCGGCTTCCGGGTGGTCCGCCGAGAATCTCTGATTTGCCGTATTTGCGGTCGCCGCGGTAATCACATCGCCGCCGCCATCAGGAGGAGGCCGCCCCCGACGGCCTCGACCCAGAAGTAGAACCAGAGCGGGTAGAGCGCCAGCGGCCCTTCGGCGGCACGCGCGGCCAGCCGCCCGGCGGCCATGCCGAGGAGGGCGATGCCGACTGCGGCCAGCACACCGTGGCGGGCCGCGCCGGACGTGACCGCCGCCCAGATCAGCGCACCGCCGACGGCGACGCCGAACCCGCCGTACACGGCGCGGACCTCGGTCCGCGCCGCCACCGAGTCCGCCGCGATCCCGAACGGCCTGATCAGCGCGGCCGGCGCCACGAGGCCGTAGAGGCCCATCCCGAGGAACGTCGCGGCTCCCGCCGGTCCCTCCAGGTCTCCCCCACGTCCTTGACCACGACCGGGACCCGGACGGGTGCAGTAGCCGCCGCATGGCAGGACGGCCACCAAGGTGCGTGCGGAAGCGGACCCGGGGCGCCGCAGGTTCAGGTGCGGCGCCCCGATGCCGGTCGGCGGGTCAGGCGCTGATGAGGGTGCCGGCGTTCTGGAAGGCGCCGGTCAGGACGCGGCCGATCTCGTCGAGCTTCTTGCGAACCTTCGCGACGCCGATGGCTCCGCCGGACATGCCGGTCGTGGCGAGGCCGACGTCGAAGACGAGCGTGCCGTCCTGCTGGGGGTGGAAGAGCACGCGGTACTTGTAGTGGGTGCCGAACGCGCCGAGGAGCAGGGCCTTGGTGCGAGACCCCTTCTCGATGATGCATTCGCCGGCGTTCTCCCAGGTGAACCGGAAGCCCTCGCCCTGCAGCACCTGCTCCAGGACGGGACGGACCTGGTCGGGCGTACCGTTCACGTGAAGCTTGACGATGTCGGCCATGACGCTCCTTGCATACGGGGGTGGATCGAGTGTTCGACCGTCGAAGCAGCAGGACGACCTTCGGTGGCCCATGCGCCGGGGACGAAGCGGAGATGAGCATATTCCGGTCACCACCCGGGTGCCCGCGAGTTGTCCCTGATAGGCCTAGGCCGGAAATGGCACCGGCCTGCCGCGTCCGCTTCCCGGAGGGCGTCAGCGAAGGGCGGTGAGGGCCTCGCGGGCGATGGAATCGCGCTCGGCGGCCTCCCGCTCCGCCGCCTCCTTCTCGCCCTGGACGCGGGCGTCGTAGGCGGCGCGGGCCGCGGCGATGGCGTTCTGGTGCTCCTCCGTCCAGGCGACCAGCGAGCGGATCGTCTCGTGCAGCGTCGCCCCCATGGGGGTGAGCGCGTAGTCCACGCGCGGCGGGACGGTCGGGTGGACGGTCCGGCTGACCAGCCCGTCCCGCTCCAGATGGCGCAGGGTCCTGGCGAGCATCCGCTGGCTGATGCCGTCGATGCGGCGGCGCAGCTCGGTGAACCGCAGCGAACGCTGGTCCAGCAGCGCGATGACGAGCAGCGACCACTTGTCGGCGATGCGGTCGAGGATCTGCCGGACCTCGCAGTCGTTGCGCGTGTCCCACTGCTGGACGGCCTCATCGGCGGCGGTATCCCCGCAGTAACCAGGGGACGCGAAAGTTCCGTCTTCCATGGTCCCTGATAGTGACTGAGGATGCTGCCGGTAACAAGAGGGAACCGGCACTCACAAAGGGAACCGGCCCTCGTCGGAGAGGAGCCGGCTCATGTCCACATCCGCTGCCCGTATGGACGGGCGCGCCTGGGCGCAGTTGCTCGTGCTGTGCGGTGCGGTCTTCCTGGAGGGGATCGACGTCGCGATGCTCAACATCGCGCTGCCGTCGATCCGGGCGGACCTCGGCCTGTCGACCGGGATGCTCAGCGGCGTCATCAGCGCCTACGTGCTGGGATACGGCGGGTTCATGCTGCTCGGCGGGCGCACCGCCGACCTGCTCGGCCACCGCCGCGTCTTCCTGTTCTGGCTGGTGGTCTTCCTCCTGTTCTCCGGGCTGGGCGGGTTCGCGACGAACGGCTGGATGCTGCTGGCCGCCCGGTTCGTCACCGGTGTCGCATCGGCGTTCATGGCCCCGGCGGGGCTGGCGCTCGTCACGGCGATGTTCCCGGCCGGGCCTGCCCGCACCAAGGCGCTCGGCGTGTACGCGGGCATCGCCTCGGGCGGCTTCGTGCTCGGTCTCGTCGCGGGCGGGCTGCTGACCTCGATCGGCTGGCGCTGGGTGTTCTTCGCGCCGGTGATCATGGCGGCGCTGCTGCTGGCCGCGGCGGTTCCGCTGGTCAAGGAGCCGGAGCCGGCGGCGCGCCGCGCCGTCTCTGGCGGTTTCGACCTCCTGGGCGCGTTCAGCATCACCGGCGCGATGATGCTGCTCGTGTACGGGGTCGTCCGGTTGGAGCGCCCCGGCCATGACGTCGTGCTCACCGCGGCCGTCCTCGCGGGCGGTGCGGCGCTCCTCGCGGCGTTCGTCGCGATCGAGCACAGGGCGGCGCACCCGCTCGTCCGCCTCGGAATCCTCCGTTCGGGCGCGCTGGTGCGGACGAACCTGAGCGCGATGCTGTTCCTCGGCGCGTTCGCGGGCTTCCAGTTCCTGATGACGCTGTACCTGCAGGAACTGCGCGGCTGGACGACCTGGCAGACCGGCCTGGCCATGCTGGTCGTCGGCATCGACGTCGTCCTCGCGCCCACGCTGACGCCCCGCCTGGTGAACCGCTTCGGCAACGTGCGCGTCCTGCTGGGCGGCCTCGTCCTGGCGGCCGCGGCGTACGCGCTGTTCCTGCCGGTCGGCCTCGACTGGGCCTACACGGTCATGTTCCCGATCATCGGGCTGCTGGGCCTGTCGTTCGCGCTGGTCTACGGCCCGCTGACGATGGCCGCCACGGAAGGCGTCGACGAGAGCGAGCACGGCGTCGCGGGCGGCCTCTTCTACACCGCGATCCAGTTCGGCATGGCGCTCGGCCTGTCCGCGGTGACCGCCGTCAAGGTGGCGGCGCTCAGCGGCGGATCACGGGAGGCGGGCCTCGACGCCCTGCGGATCGCGCTGACGGTCCCCGTCGCCGCCGTGCTCGCCGCCGTCCTGATCACGGCGCTCGGCCTCCGCACCCGCCCGCGCCGGCCCGCCGAGCCCGCCCACGACCCCGTCAAGACAGCCGCGTAGGGGGCCGCGCAGACGTCGGCCGAACGCCGGGCGGCGCCGCGCGGTGGCCGAGGCCAGGTGCCCGCCACCGGCCGCGCCGGCTCGCGGCGCCGTCGGCGAGCGCGGGCAGGTGCCCAGCCACCGGCCGTGGCGGCGGCGTCGCGCGGCGCGCGACCCGCGCCGGGCCGCCGGTGCGGGCACGCGGTGTCCGCACCGGTTACCTGCCCGTTATCCAGTTCGGTGCGCTCTGTAGACTCTTTGCTCGGTACGCCGATCCCGATTCGAGGAGCGCCCACTCGTGGCTCTTGTCGTGCAGAAGTACGGTGGCTCCTCCGTCGCCGACGCCGATGGCGTCAAGCGGGTCGCCCAGCGCATCGTCGCAACGAAGAAGGCGGGCAACGACGTGGTGGTCGTGGTCTCCGCCATGGGCGACACGACGGATGATCTCATCGATATGGCCAAGCAGGTCAGTCCCCTGCCGCCGGGCCGTGAGCTGGACATGCTGCTCACCGCCGGCGAGCGCATCTCCATGGCGCTGCTCGCCATGGCCATCGCGAACCTGGGCCACGAGGCCCGCTCGTTCACCGGCTCCCAGGCGGGTGTGATCACCGACGGCTCGCATGGCAAAGCCAAGATCATCGACGTGACGCCCGGCCGGATCAGGACGGCGCTGGACGAGGACTCGATCTGCATCGTCGCCGGCTTCCAGGGCGTGTCGCAGAACACCAAGGACATCACCACGCTCGGCCGCGGCGGCTCCGACACCACCGCCGTCGCGCTGGCCGCGTCGCTGGACGCCGACGTCTGCGAGATCTACTCCGACGTCGACGGGGTCTTCACCGCGGACCCGCGCATCGTCCCCGCCGCCCGCAAGGTCCCGAAGATCTCCTACGAGGAGATGCTGGAGATGGCGGCGAACGGTGCGAAGATCCTGCATCTGCGCTGCGTGGAGTACGCGCGCCGGTACAACATCCCGATCCACGTGCGGTCCTCGTTCAGTCAGAAGGAGGGTACGTGGGTCGTCGACAGCAGCGACATCGAAGGACAGGACATGGAGCAGGCGATAATCTCCGGCGTCGCGCACGACCGGAGCGAAGCCAAGATCACGGTGGTGGGGGTGCCGGACAAGGTCGGTGAGGCCGCCGCGATCTTCAGCGTGCTGTCCGACGCCGAGATCAACATCGACATGATCGTGCAGAACGTGTCGGCCGCGTCCACCGGGCGCACCGACATCTCGTTCACGCTGCCGTCCACCGACGGGCAGAGCGCGCTGACCGCCCTGAACAAGCTGAAGGAGCGCATCGGGTTCGAGTCGCTCCGCTACGACGACCGGATCGGCAAGGTCTCGCTGATCGGCGCGGGCATGCGCTCGCACCCGGGCGTCACGGCCAAGCTCTTCACCGCGATCGCCGATGCCGGGGTCAACATCGAGATGATCTCCACCTCGGAGATCCGGATCTCGGTCGTCGTCGCCCAGGACGACATCGACGCCGCCGTCGTCGCCGCCCACCACGCCTTCGACCTCGACTCCGAGCAGGTCGAGGCCGTCGTCTACGGCGGCACCGGCCGCTGACCCACCGGTGGCCCGCGCCGGCCGGCGCACCCCACGCCCGCGCGCCGTTCACGTTGCCGGCCTGTGCGGGCGCTACTCGTCCGACCGGTCCTGCGCGGGTTTCGCATGCCCAGGTCCGCGTGGCCGGAGCCTGCCCGGCTGCGGCTCACTCGACGGCTCGCAGCCCGTTGACCTGTGGTTTTGTGGGGAAGGTCTGTGGTGGGGCGTTGGGAGGTCGGGTGGCGTGGCGGGCTGTGCGGGGGTGAGCCGGACGTCGCGGCGGGCTTTAGGGTGGCATGCGTGACCGAGACGAAGGCCGTGAAGTCCGAGCAGACGCGGCGCCTGATCGTCGAGACGGCGCTGCGCCTGTTCCGGGAGCGCGGGTACGAGGCGACGACGATGCGGGCCATCGCCAAGGAGGCGGGCGTCTCGGTCGGCAACGCCTACTACTACTTCGGGTCCAAGGAAGAGCTGATCCAGGCGTACTACGACGAGCTGCAGGAGGAGCACGTCGCGGCCTGCCGGGCCGTCCTGGACGCCGAGACGGAGTTCGCGCCCCGGCTGCTCGGCGTGCTGAGGGCCCGGGTCGACACGATGGTCCCGTACCACGAGTTCGCCGGGAAGTTCTTCAAGTTCGCCGCCGAGCCGACCAGCCCGCTCAACCCGTTCAGCGCCGAGTCGGGCCCGGCGCGCGACTCGGCGGTGGCGATCTACCGCGAGGTCGTGGAGGGCTCCGACCTGAAGATCGACAGGGAGTTCCGGGCGGAGCTGCCCGAGCTGCTGTGGATCTACTCGATGGGCATCGTCCTGTACTGGGTGCACGACAGCTCGCCGGGCTGCCGCAAGACGTACCTGCTGGTCGAGCGGACCGTCCCGCTGGTCAACCGCATGGTGTCGATGTCGCGCATACCGGGCTTCAAGTCGGTGACCCGGGAGCTCGTCGGGATCATCCGCGAGGTCCGCGCCTGACCGTGCCCGGCGGCCGGATCAGCGGAAGGTGATGTCCCAGTGGTCGCTCTCGCGGGCGAAGAGGGCGCCGTCGGGCGAGCGGTAGAGCCTCGCGCCGTCCCCGCGGACGCCGGCGAACGGGTGCCGCTCGACCGCGTCGTCGACGCAGCGGTTCGGCGAGATGTCGGCCTTGTAGCCGTTCCAGTGGCTGTAGGGGCCGCCCGCGTGGCCGCGCTCGGTGCCGCCGGTCACGACGATGTCGCAGCCGCTCGACCTCGCGAAGCGGACCAGGCCCTTGATCGTCCCCCAGCGGATCTGCTCGAACGACGTGCAGGTCCGTATCATCCGGTCGGAGCACCCGCCCGTCGAGCGTCGGCGGATCCCGTTCGCGCGCAGGACCACCTCGGCGAACCGGTGATCCACGCGGCGTGACTCGGGGATGCCCTCCGGCAGGGTTCCCGGCTCCACCGTTCCGGACGTGGTGGCCTCCGCCGGTTTTCCGTCCTGGGACGTGTTGTTCTGCGGCGGGACGTCCGGAGGTGCGGTGGTCGTCACCCGCGGGCCGGGAGACGGGCCGGTGAGCGCCGGCATCAGGGGCGGCCTGGCTCGCGTCCGCTGCCGTCCGGATGTGCGGAACGCCTGGTCGCTCGCCCGGGCCGCGGAGGCGGGCCGGCGGAACGTCATGAGCGCGGCGGCGCGTGCCAGGGTCGTCTTGGCCGCCGACGCGGGCCGGTGCGGCGGCGATTTCCCGGCCGCGGACGCGGCCGGCGCCGTGACGGCGAGGGTCGTGGTGGCGACGGCCAGCCCCGTCACCAGGGCCGTCAACCGGAACGCCGGGCCGTGCGGCACGGGTTTTCGGCGGCCGACGGCATGCCGGACGAGCCCATGGACGCGCTGAAGATGTTTCACGTGAATCCCCCCGGTCAGCGGCCGCCGGGGGGCGGGCCGGCTCCGTACCGGCTCCTTGATCACTCGCGGCCGGTGGGAGGCGTGCCCTGCCTTCGATCTTGTAAACGCCGGGGGCGGGCGGGGCCACCGCCCGCCCCCGGGAGGATCACGACATACCTAGATGCTTTCGGGCGAAGCCGATTTCGGCCGCCATCTGGGTGATCCGCTCCTCGACGACGAGGGAGCCGTGCCCGGCGTCGTACCGGTACACCTCGTGCGGATGGCCCATCTCGTCCAGCCGCGCCAGGTAGTTGTCGATCTGCCGGATCGGGCAGCGCGGGTCGTTCTCCCCGGCGAGGACCAGCACGGGGGCCTTGACCTCGGAGACGTACGTGATCGGCGACGACTCGCGGTAGCGGTCCGGGACCTCGTCGGGGGAGCCGCCGAACAGCGACCGGTCGAACGCCTGCAGCCCTTCCATCTCGTCCTCGTACGCGGCGACGTAGTCGGCGACGGGGACGGCGGCGACGCCGACGCTCCAGCCGTCCGGCTGGGTGCCGAGGCCGAGCAGGGTGAGGAACCCGCCCCACGACCCGCCGGTCAGCACGAGCCGCTCCGGGTCGGCGAGCCCGCTGGACACGGCCCAGTCGCGGACGGCCTTGATGTCCTCCAGCTCGGTGAGGCCGACGCGTCCCTCGATCGCGTCGCGCCACTCCGACCCGTACCCGGTCGAGCCCCGGTAGTTGACGCGGACGACGGCGAACCCGTGGTCCACCCAGGCGGCGACCGCGGGCCGGAACGAGTCGTCGTCCTGCGCGGTGGGCCCGCCGTGGACGTCGAACACCGCCGGGAACGGACGGTCGCCCTCGGGCTTGCTGACCAGCGCGTGGATGCGGCCGCCGGGGCCGTCCACCCACACGTCCTCGACGGGCACGGACGGGGGAGCGGGCGGCCCGGGGGGCGTGAGCACGACCTCGCCCGACGTGGACCTGATCACCGGCGGCTCGGCGGCCGACGACCAGGAGTACTCGATCGTCCCGTCCGGCCGGACGTCGGCCCCGCCGATCACCCCGCGCGGCGTCTCGATCCCGGTCAGGCCTCCGGTCGCCAGGTCGTACCGGTACAGCTCGTCCCGGGCCTCGTGCGAGTGGGCGATCAGCAGCGCCGTCCCGTCCGGGTACCAGGCCGCGCCGATCTCGCCGGGCAGGTCGAGGACGATCTCCTGCTCGGTGCCGACGACCGGATCCCAGATCAGCATCTCGTCGCGGCCGCGCCGCTCGTGGTTCACCAGCAGCCGCGAATCCCCCTCGACGGGGGCGAACCCGGCGGCGTGGACGCCCTTGCCGGGGCCGTCCCACAGGTCCGCGACCGTGGTGCCGTCCGGCCGCACCACGCGCAGCGCCATGTGGCGGCTGTCGCCGTGCTCGCTGTGCCCGATCGCGATCAGGCTCTCGCCGCGGGACAGCGCGGCGACGTGCGCGTCCTCCGCGTGGTGGTAGAGCACCTCGGGCTCCGCACCGGCCTGGCAGAGGTGGATCGTGTTGCCGTCCTCCGTCGTCCGCCCGACGACGGCGAGGCCGGTGCGGCCCAGGCACAGGCCGGCCGGATAGGACGGCTCCAGGCCCGTGACGGCGGGGACGCTCTCGGCCCCCTCCTCCGCGCCGAACGGCACGCGCTTCCAGACGCCGAACTCGTCGCCGTCGGTGTCGGCGAACCACCAGACCCATTCGCCGGACGGGTCGATGGTGCCGATCCAGGTGCCGTTCGGGCGGTCGGTCACCTGGCGGCGCTCGCCGGTGTCACGGTCCCACGTGTAGATCTCCCAGGTTCCGGTGACGTTCGACCGGTAGATGCTGTGGCTCGGGGCGTCTCTGGCCCATCGGGGCAGGCTCATCCCGGCGGCGCGGAATCTCGCCTTCCAGCGTTCGTCGTCGACCATCCCCCCAGTATTGCGGCCGACCGGACGTGCGGGGGAACCCCCGGCGTCCGGGGCGTGCCCGCCGGGGGCGCTCAGGGCGCGGCGAAGCGGCCGAGCAGCTGGTCGATCGCGGCGCGGACCTGCCGGTCCATGGCGCGGGCGAAGCCCGCCTCCACGGTGACCTGCGCTCCCGGACGCAGCCGCGCGAGGGTCTCGGTCAGCTCGCCGAGGTCCTGCTCGTCGATGCGCCCGACGACGTGCGTGGCGATCATCCGGAGGAACATCGCCGCGAGGTCGTCCATGGTGCGCTGGAGCTCCAGCCCGGCCGACAGGATCTCCTCCAGCGGCACCCCGGCCTGGACGAGCGTCACCGTCGCCTCCAGCTGGCGGCGGCTCCAGTGGGTGACGCGGTCGCCGTCGATCTCGATGTGGCCCTGCGCGACGGCCCGCTCCACGGACTCCGCGTCGACCTGGCCCGGGAACAGCGCCGCCAGCTCGTCCAGCGTCATCGTCACCGGGACCTCGCGCGACCACGGCGTCGTGACGGCCTTCTCGACGCCGAGGACGGCGCCGATGTCGCGGCCCTGCTCCCACGCCGAGAGCAGCTCGCGGATGCCTTCGAGGGTGTGGCCGCGGTCGAGCAGGTTCGCGATCATGCGCAGCCGCGCGAGGTGGTCCTCGGAGTACAGCCCGATGCGCCCTTCGCGGCGCGGGGGCGGCAGCAGCCTGCGCTCCTGGTAGTAGCGCAGCGTCCGCACCGGTACGCCCGCGGCCTGCGCGAGTTCGCCGATGCGGTACTCGCGGCCGCCGTCGCCGGGTTGGCCGTCATGGTCGTCCGTCGGCTGATCGCTCACGGCCGCCAGCATAGTTCGCGGCCGGAGGCGGTCACGTCCCGAGCTGTCCGCGGGGGAACGCTTTCGTCGGCTCCGCACGTCAGAGCCACGCCAGTGACACCCTGTCGCTGGCATGACCGTCGCATAGAGAGGCCGAAGATGGCGAAGACACGTCCGGTGACCCTCGCGCTGACCCTCGTGGTCGCGGTGGGGGGCCTGACCGCGTGCGGGGGCGAGAACCGGTGGTGCGAGCACGACGCGACCGACCGGCGGGTCAGCAACAGCTACTGCGAGCGCGGCGCGGCCGGGTACGAGTGGGAGTCGGACGGCGGCAAGACGAAGATCAAGAAGACGCGGAAGACGAAGTCGCGGCACTGACCCCGGTGGGCGGTGGGGCCGGGCGGCCGCGGCCCTAGGCCACGCGGCGGTTGGTCATGGTCCGGCGTTGTCGGCGGCGGCGCCTGTCGTCCGCCGGCCGCGGGGCCTGCGCCGCCTCGGTGGCGAGCAGGTCGCGGAGCGAACGCGGGACGATGTCCTCGCGGCGGTCGGTGAACGGTGAACGCATCGGGCTTCCTCCCTGTCCGTGCGGTGGCCCTGTTCGCGGGGTGGCGCTGATCTTGCGGTGGTGCTGTTCGTCCGGGGGTGCTGATCGCGGGGGACGCCGTTCGTCCGGGGGTGCCGGGACGGTCAGGCGGCGGCGAGGTCGCCGCGGTACGTCTCGGACACGGTGGTGAGGGCCCAGCGCATCCGGGCGAGGTACGTCTCCGGGTGGTCGCCGGCCTCCTGGGCGACGACGGCGAGGCAGGCGTGGCGGTCGCCGCCGCAGGCGCCGAGCCTGGCCTCGATGGCGGCGCGGACCTGCTCGGCGGTGGGGTGGTCGGACTCCTGCAGCCCGCTGCAGAACAGGACCTCGGCCAGCTCGGCGGCCGTCAGCGAGGGGATCGTCGGCGAGGCGTTCGTCGGCGAGGGGAGAGGGGTGTTCGACATCGTGTGCCTTCTTCCTGCGGAGGGGGCCTCGTCCCCCTGCTGCCATATATGACTCTGCCCGCCGGGCGGATTAATCGCCATAAGGGAAAACCCCGAACCGAGGCGGGGTCGTCCCTGGGTAGGCCCGTAGGACGGGCTCTCCCGTGCGGGTATCGGATTATCGGAACGGAATGGTGCTTCCGCGGCTGCGCCGCCCAGGCTCGGGGCTGTGACCTGGGCTTTTGGATCCGACTTGGTACGGACTGTACCCCTGGATTCACGGTCGCCGGGCGCACTCCGGCCGCGGGACCTTCCAGCGTTGAACGCACGTGTGCCCGAGGATAATCCCGCCGTCCAAATCGGGCGGCGGTTGAACGCGGTGCGCTCCGGTCGCGGGGTCGGGATCGGGAACCGGTGCGCCCTCGGGGTTCCGGTCTGTCCGTGAGGCGGGTTGCAGCCCGCACGAACAGTTCCTCCCAGGTTAGTCGCGGTATGCAAGTCCGGCGGCGAGCGCGTCCCGGAAGGCCCGCACCGCCGGGTGCGAGCCGCCGCCCCGGCGGGCCGCGGTGAACAGGCGGCGGGTCCGGTCCTCCTCCGGGAGCCGGACGACCGGCACCGCCGGCGGACGGCCCGACCACACGAGCCCCGGCAGCAGCGCGGCCGCGTGACCCCGCTCGACCAGCCGCAGATGCAGCAGCAGGTCGGTGGACTCGAACCGCACGTCCGGCTCGAACCCCGCCGCGCGGCAGAGCCGCGTCGCCCACAGCCGCGACGCCGTGCCCGCCGGCTCCATGACCCACGGCGTCTCCGCCAGCTCCCGCAACCCGGTGCCCCGCGGCGCGGGTCCGGGGAGGGCGAGGGAGATCTCGTCCGCGCCCAGCTCCGCGTACTCGATCCCGGCCGGGCGCGGGCTCGGGTCGCCCGGGTACTCCTCGGTGATGACCAGGTCGAAGTCCCGGGCGAGCAGGCCCGGCAGCGCGCTCTCGGGCTCCCGCTGGGTGATCTCGACGCGGAGCCGCGGGTGGGCGTCGCGGAGCGTGCTGAGCGCGTCCGGGACGAGCGCCAGCGCGGCCGTCTGGAACGCGGCGACGCGCAGCACCCCCGCGATGCCGCGCAGCGACGCGGCGAGGTCGGCTTCCGCGCGTTCGAGGCGCTCCAGGACGGCCTCGGTGTGCGCGACGAGGATCTCGGCCTGCGCCGTCAGCCGGACGCGCCGCCCCACGGGTTCGAGCAGCGGCACCCCGGCCTCCCTCTCCAGCACGGACAGCTGCTGCGAGATCGAGGACGGGCTGTAGGAGAGGGCCTCGGCGACGGCGGCGAGCGTCCCGCGGTGCTTGAGCTCGCGGAGCAGCCGGAGCCGGTGAAGGTCCAGCACGGGCGTCCCCCATTCATCGGCTGAGCTGATGATTATTCCTCGGAAACATTCGCTGGACCGATGAAAGGCGGCTGCGGGAGCGTGTCATGCATGGTCACAGCTCCCACTTCGCTTGATCTGTCGTGGTTCGCCCGGCCGTCGGCACGGGCCTGGACGTGCCCGCCGGCTCCGGGGGACGTCGCGTCTTTCCACCGCGGGCTCCCCGGCTACGCTCCGACGCCGCTCGTCGAACTGCCTTCGCTCGCGGCCGAGCTCGGGGTCGGGCGCCTGTTCGTGAAGGACGAGTCGGCGCGTCTCGGGCTGCCCGCGTTCAAGATCCTCGGCGCCTCGTGGGGCGTTCACCGGGCGCTCTGCGACCACTACGGGCTGGCGCCCGGCATTCCGCTCGGGCGGCTGCGCGAGGCCGCCCGCCCGCCGGTCCGGCTCGTCACCGCGACGGACGGCAACCACGGCCGGGCGGTCGCCGCCATGGCCCGCCTGCTCGGGCTCGCCGCGGACGTCTTCGTCCCGCAGGGCGGCGTCCACCCGGCGGCGGTGGCCGCGATCAAGGAGGAGGGCGCGGGGGTGACGGAGGTACCGGCGCCCTATGACGAGGCGGTGCGGGTCGCGGCGGACGCGGCCGCCGCCGGCTCGTCGGCCGTGCTCGTCCAGGACACCGCGTGGCCCGGGTACGAACGCGTCCCGCAGTGGATCGTGGACGGCTACTCCACCCTCTTCACCGAGATAGACGACCAGCTCGCGTCGGCTGGGACCGCCCCAGCGGGCCTTGTCGCCGTCCCAGCAGGGGTTGGGTCGCTGGCCCAGGCTGCTGTGACCCACTACAGATCTGGACGGTCCGCGCCCACCCTGCTCTGCGTGGAGCCAGATGCGGCCCCTTGCGTGCTGACGAGCCTGCACCACGACCGTCCGGTCACCGTCGAGACTGGGACGACGTCCATGGCGGGGCTTAACTGCGCTACGCCGTCGAGCCTCGCCTGGCCCTACCTCCGCTCAGGCGTGGACGCGGCAGTAGCGGTCACCGACACTGACGCCGCCCAGGCCGCCCGCGACCTCATCTCCCTGGGTGTGCCGGCAGGGCCTTGCGGTGCCGCCTCCTTGGCGGGCACACGCGCCGCTCTGGCCTCACACAACCGCTCGGCTCTCGCGCCTGAGCACGCGGACACGATCGTCCTGCTGAGCACGGAAGGGACGACGGCCAACCCCGCGTGACGCGTCTCGGACGTTTGCGGAGATAGGGGAGGCACATTGGCCTACGCGCCGGTAACATATTCGTACTCCCATTCGCGCGACCCGATCGTCCCGGCCAACCTCCTGCTCCCGCCGCCTGCCTCGTCGGCGCGGGCCCCCGCCCGCCAACGAAAGGGGGGACGACACATGAAGCCCGATCTGGAGCGGTTCCTCACCGCCCGCCTCGACGAGATCACCGCCGAGGTCGTCCACGAGATCAGCCTCCGCGTGCCCGCCTACACGCACGTGCGGGCCGGCGCCGTGGGGACGCTCGTCCGCGACGCCGTCTCCGCCTACCTCGGCGCCCGCGACAAGACCGCCGTGCTCGACTCGTTCCGCGTCCTCGGGGCCGGTGAGGCACGCGCGGGGCACGACGTCCACCACTTCGAGACCGCGATGCGCACCGGCGCCCGCGTCATCGTCCGCCGGACGGCCAACGCCGCCGCCCGCCTCTACCCGCCCACCGCCGAGTACATCACGGTGATGGAGACCGCCTTCAGCGCCGAGAACGAGATCGTCAAGGCCGCGGTCGAGAGCGCCCGCGCGACGGCCGGGGTCACCGTCAGAGGCGCCTGAACGACGCCAGGGCGCGGCGCTCGTCGCGCCGCACCCTGGAGGATCGTCCGGTCCGGTCTGCTAGCTCGCGTGGACCGCCCTTTCGTTCGGGACGCAGTGCGTCATCTTCAGGCCGTTGACGTCCCGCGGCCCGTTGCCGCCGAGGTTCGAGAGCCGCTTGCGGTCCTCGTCGGTCAGGTCCTGGCTGGCGAGCGGCTCCAGGTGCTTCACGTCGTCCGGGCCGATGCCGAGGCCCTCACCGACGCGCAGCCCGAGGTCGTCCTCGACCATCAGCAGATGCCACACCATGCGCTCCTTGACGGGACGCGCGCACTCGGAGATCGCGGCGACGAAGTTGTGGACGAGGTCGTCGCGCTCCCAGTCCTCCATCAGCAGGTAGCGCTGGCCCGCCTGCTTGTAGTCGTTGGTCCGCTCGATGCGCTTGCGGGTCACCCGGCCCCTGATCTCGGGGCCCTGCTCGTCCTGCGCCGGGAACTGCCCCTCACGCAGCCCGCCCGTGATGGACGGCTCGTAGTTCACGTGCGGGTTCTCGCCCGACGAATCGACGTAGTAGGTCATCTGCCCGTCGCGCTGGTTCGTCTTGACCTGGGAGCTCTTGGGCTGGTTGACGGGCAGCTGCAGGTAGTTCGGCCCCACCCGGTAGCGCTGCGTGTCGCTGTAGGAGAACGTCCGCCCGATGAGCATCTTGTCGTCGGAGAAGTCGAGGCCGTCCACCAGGACACCGGTGCCGAACGAGATCTGCTCGTTCTCGGCGAAGTTGTCCTCGACGTTCCGGTCGAGGACGATCCGCCCCACCGGCAGCGCGGGGAAGTCGTTCTCCGGCCACGTCTTGGTGTCGTCCAGCGGGTCCCAGTCCAGTTCGGGGTGCTCGTGGTCGTCCATCATCTGGACGAGCAGCTCCCACTCCGGGAAGTCGCCGCGCTCGATGGCCTCGTGCAGGTCCTTGCTGGCGTGCCCCAGCTCGCCGGCCTGGACCGCCGCCGCGTCGGCCTCCGTCATGCTCCGCACGCCCAGCTTCGGCATCCAGTGGTACTTCACGAGCTTCGTCTCGCCCGCCTCGTTCACCCACTTGTAGGTGTTCACGCCGAAGCCCTGCATGTGCCGGTAGTCGGACGGGATGCCCCGCGGGCTGAACAGGTTCACCAGCATGTGCATCGACTCAGGGCTCTGCGACATGAAGTCGAAGATGCGCGCCGGCTCCTGGCGGAACGTCACCGGGTCGGGCTTGAGGGAGTGGATGACGTCGGGGAACTTGATGGCGTCGCGGATGAAGAACACCGCGAGGTTGTTCCCGACGAGGTCCCAGTTGCCGTCCTCGGTGTAGAACTTGATGGCGAAACCGCGCGGGTCCCGCGCCGTCTCGGCCGAGTCGCGCCCGCCGATGACCGTGGAGAACCGCAGCGCGATCGGCGTCCGCTTGCCCTGCTCCTGGAACAGCTTCGCCCGGGTGAAGTTCGCGATCGGCTCGTCACCCCACTTCCCGTACGCCTCGAAGAAGCCGTAGGACGTCTTCCCGCGGGCGTGCACCACGCGCTCCGGGATGCGCTCCCGGTCGAAGTGGCTCATCTTCTCCAGGAACTGGTAGTTCTCCAGCGTCGCCGGGCCGCGGGACCCCACGGTGCGCTGGTTCTGGTTGTCGTAGACCGGGTGGCCCTGCCGATTGGTCAGCACCGGACGCTCGTCCCCCGGTTGCGATCCCTTGCTCGAAACGTCGGTCACGACAAGCTCTCCTCTCGCTGTTCAGGGGGTCGCTCCGCCCTCGGCGGGCTCGGCGGCTGACCGCCGCCGGACACACCGGACGAAAAGACTCGGTGACGCCCTACCCGAGAGAACCGCACCTAACGTCCGCATCCAAGTAAACCGTCCTCCAGCCCCCACCCGCCACCAATCAAAGGACGAGCTTCGCTCGGCGAACCGTCCTCCAGCCCCCACCCGCCACCGACCAAAGGACGAACTTCGCTCGGCGAATCGTCCTCCAGCCCCCACCACCGCCTGACCAGCTGGAACATCCTTGAGGCCAGGCAAGGGTCAGGCGAGGCGGCGGAACACCGGGGACGGGGGCGGGAGCCGGTCGCCGGCGCACTGGCGGGCGACGCGGTCGGCGGCGTCGGGCAGGAAGGGCGCCAGGTTCTCGGCGACGGCACGGCAGGCGTCGACCAGCTCGGCGAGGACGGCGTCCAGCCGCGGGTCTCCGGCCTTCGCCAGTTCCCACGGCCGCACCCGGTTGATGTGGCGATTGGCCTGGTCGACGATGTCCCAGACCGCGGAGGTGGCGCGGCGGAAGTCGTGGTCGTCCAGCGCGGCGCCGACGAGCGCCGGGGCCTCCCGGCACACTTCGTCCAGCTCGCCGCGGCCCTCGCGGGCGGGGACGACGCCGTCACGGTACCGGTGGACCATCGACACGACCCGGTTGACCAGGTTCCCGAGCCCGTTGGCCAGTTCGTCGTCGGCGCGGGCGACGAGCCGCTCGACGGTGAAGTCGGCGTCCCCTGCCTTCGGCACCTCCCGGAGCAGCCACCACCGGACGGCGTCCACCCCGTACTCCCGCACGAGCGCGACGGGATCGACGGTGGCGCCACCGGACTTGCTGATCTTCTGCCCGCCGGCGGTGAGGTAGCCGTGCACCAGGATCTCGTCCGGCAGCGGCAGCCCGGCGGACAGCAGCATCGCCGGCCAGTAGACCGCGTGGAACCGCAGCACGCCCTTCCCGACGAGATGGACGCGGCGGCCGTCCCCCGCCCACCATCGCCGGAAATCGGCACCGTCCTGCCCGTAGCCGAGTGCGGTGATGTAGTTGCCGAGCGCGTCCCACCAGACGTAAATGACCTGGCCGGGGTCGTCCGGCACCGGAATTCCCCAGCCGCGCGCACGCTCGGTCGACCGGGAGACGGAGAAGTCGGCGAGCCCGCCGGCGATGAACGAGAGCACTTCGTTGCGCCGCTCGGGCGGTTCTATGCGCAATTCGCCGCTGCTGATGAGGTCGTGCAACTTCTCCGCGTACCGGGACAGGCGGAAGAACCAGTTCTCCTCCGAGACGCGCTGCGGGACGGTGCCGTGTTCGGGACAGCGCCCGTCGATGAGCTCGCCCTCGCCGTAGAACTGCTCGCAACCGACGCAGTAGAGCCCTTCGTAGTGCCGCCGGTACAGGTCGCCGGAGTCGGCGCAGGCCCGCCACAGCCGTTCCACTCCGGCGCGGTGCCGGGGGTCGCGGCTGGTGCGGATGACGTCGTCCACCGACAGGGACAGCGGCTTGGCGAGACCGACGAACTCTTCGGCGAGCCGGTCGACGAATTCCTGGACGTTCTCGCCGGCGGCTTCGGCGGCCAGGACGTTCTTCAGCGAGTTGTCGTCCGTCCCCGCCTGGAATCGGACGGCGCCGGTGCGGCGTCGATGCCGGGCGAGCACGTCCGCTTGGACGAGTTCCAGCGCGAACCCCAGATGCGGGCGCGCGTTGACGTACGGAATCGTCGTCGTGATGTAAGTGCTCAAGGGAGCCTCCAGGGAATCGGGGCCCCACAATGAGAAAAGGCCCCGCGAACAGGGCCTCGAAGAACGTCCAGCGTCAGCGACCCCGCGAGCGGGGCATCATCTCCTGGGCGGCGAACGTCCTCATGCAACCGAGTCTAACCTCGAGCTCCGCCACGGAACCGGCCGGATCTTGCCAGTATTCGTTGGCGAGATGGCGTGACTTCCCTGGCCTGCGCGCTCAGACTCGGGCGCATGAAGAAGCTGACGATGGCCGTGGGCGCCGTGGCGCTCTCTGGCGCGCTGACCCTGACCGCAGTCCCGGCGCAGGCGGCACCGGAGCCCAAGCCTGAGATTCCGGAGAGCGTCATCCAGCAACTCCCTGCCCCGCTCCAGGCTGAGGTGAGGGAGAACCCAGGTGACATCGGGTGGGACGAGAACGGCCCCTACATCGTCTGGGGCAACCTGGCCTGCCGCATCCACCTCTTCCTCCCGTGGGAGTGGGCCTGGGCCTGGGGCACGGGCCCCTGCTGGTTCTAGCGTCTGCCGGTTCCGGCTTCGCCATGGTGCGGGTGATCACCGTGGTCACCACCGGGTACTTCAGCAGGAACAAGCCCAAGGGAGTGTGGGGACCTACCCGCGCGGGTCGCGCCTGGGACCGGTGGAGACCGGAAGTGGGGCGACGATCGAGTTCAAGGGCACCCATTTCGAGGTTCATGACGAGTACGTCGCGGTGATCAACGCCGCCGACGCCGAGGTCTTCTCCCGGGAGGACCTCCCTGTGGATCCGCTGCCCGACCTGTGACACCGCCCGCTGGTCCTGCTCGGTGAAGTGCGGCGTCGAGGTCGTCCATGTGCCGGGCCACCGGGCCGAAGGCCACCAGTCCGCTGCCTGCCCCGGCCAGTTCCTCGGCGGCCGGGGCGAGTGCGTCGCGGGCGCGGGCCATCGTCTGGCGGTCATCCGCGGCTATCGCCGCCTGGGCGAGGAGGCACCACAGGGCCTCGAACAGCAGGTCGCGGGGCGGTTCCGGTGCCTTGCGCAGCGCCGTGGCGGCCTCCTGTGGACGCTGCTGTGCCAGCAGGACCAGGGGGCGGGCCCACGGTGCGTAAGGCCCCCAGTCGGTGTGCGGATCCGTCTGCGCGGGCCGCCCCGCCTTCATGCGCAGCGACAGCCGCGCCAGCGCGGGCAGTCCGGCCGTGAGGCCGGGCATACCCGAACCGTCCAGCCGTGCGATGGCGTCCCGGTAGGCGGCCTCGACCTCCTCCGGCGCCCCGCCGGACGCGGCGAGCCGCAGCGCCCGGTACCAGGTGGTGAACACGCCGACCAGCGGCCGCTCGTGGCGCTCGGCAAGATGATCCGCCGCCGCCGCGTGCAGGTCTGCGGCCGTGAAGTCGGCGAGCGCGCTGCGTGCCTGCATCCGGACGAGATGCCCCAGCACGAGGTAGTTGTGCAGGTCATGCCGGACGGAGAGGTCGACCAACTCGGCGCCTATCTCGGCACGTTCCGGCGCCAGCCCCGCGCGGTGGAACGTCTGCATGAACACGCCGTTCAGCGTGAACGCCAGGAGCGCGGGATCGTCCAGGCCGCGGGCGATCCGCTCCGCCTCCACGGCCGCTTCGCGGGCGCGCCCGGTGCGGGTCCCGCGCGACTCCAGCGCGATCGTGGCCAGCAGCCGTGCCCGCGCCGCCCCCGACCCGCCGTCCGGTAGCCCGGCGAGGGCGCGTTCGGCCGCCGCCACGACCTCGGCGGCCTGCCGGGGATCGTCCGAGCGCGTCCAGATCGCCGGGACGTCGTACGCGCCGATCACCCGCGCGGTCAGCTCCGCGTCGCCGAGCCGCTCCGCCGCCGCGATCGCCGCCATGCGCTGCCCGCGCGCCGCCTCCAGCCCGCCGCCACCGGTCACCGCGAGGTTGCGCAGGATGCCGACCGTCGACTCCAGCCGCGCCCGGGAACCCGATGCGACGGTGCGGTCATAGGCGGCAGCCGCCTCCGCCCACACCTGGGACACCGTGTCCGGGTCTTTCTGGCGGAGGATGTTCTCCTCTAGGCGACGCAACGCCGGGCTTGGGTCGATGCCCAGTTGCTCTACCAGCATTGCTCGTGCCCGTTGCAGGACTGCCAAGGCGTCGCCTTGGCGGCCCGTGCGGTACAGCGCGAGCGCCAGGAGACGCCACGCGTCCTCACGCCAGGGATGCTCGGCGACGTGCGCGTCCAGATCCGGTACGGCGTCGGCGGCGAGATCCAGTTCAAGCTTGGCCTCGGCCCTGCGTTCGACGGCGCGCAGGCGGAGTTCGGTCAGACGCGACCGTTCCGCACGGGCCCAATCGTCGTCGGCGAACTCGGCATAGGCGGGGCCGCGCCACCACCCCAGGGCCTCGTCCAGGCCCTTGAGCGTCTCCTCCGGTGGGCGGGCTGCGGCACCGACCACCTGCTCGAAGCGCCAGGCGTCGACCGCGTCGGTGCGCAGGGCGTATCCCGGGCCTTCGGTGACCAGGAGCCGGGACGGAGCCCGCGGTGGACGTTCGGGCTCCAGCGCCCGGCGCAGCGCGGCGACGAACGTCCTGACGGCGCCGACCGCGTCCGCCGGCGGAACCGTCCACAGGTCGTCGACGAGCCGCGTCACCGGGACGACACGACCACGGGCGATGACGAGCCGGGCCAGCACGGCCCGATGCCTGGGCCCCTTCAGAGGAATCACGTCGCCGGAGCCGTCCCAAGCCGTCACCGGCCCCAGCACCCCGAAAACGACGTCCACGCAAGCCACGCTATAGCGCGCTCATCGAATGCTCATTCGCGTCGAGCAGCCTAAGGACCATGCTCAACGGATTCGATTACAAGCGCGTCGCCGTCGCAGAGGATGTCTCCCTCAACGTGGCGGTCGCAGGCACCGGCACACCTATCGTCCTACTGCACGGCTTCCCGCAAACGCACCTGATGTGGCGTCACGTGGCGGCCGACCTTGCGTCCTACCACACCGTCATCTGCCCCGACCTACGCGGATACGGGGACAGTGACAAGCCCGCCGACGACTACTCCAAGCGCACCATGGCCGCGGACATCGTCGCCCTTGCCCAAGCCCTAGGCCACGACCGTTTCGCCCTAGCCGGACATGACCGCGGAGCCCTGGTCGCCTTCCGCGCCGGCCTCGACCACCCCGACACGATCACCCATGTCGCCTGCCTCGACGTCCTCCCGACCCTGGACATGTGGGACGCGATGCACGGCGTGACCGCGGCGGTGGGCTTCCACCTCTACCTGATGGCCCAGCCGCCAGGGCTACCCGAACAGCTCATCGCCGGCGCACCCGACGCCTTCTTCGGCCACTTCCTCGACGTGTGGACGAACGACCCGTCCGCGATCCCCGCCGACGTCCGGACCGCCTACCTCGCCGCGTGCCGCGACGCCATCCCTTCGATCGTCGCGGACTACCGCGCGTCCGCGGGCATCGACATCGAACACGACCAGGCCGACCTGGCCGCGGGCAATCGGCTGCGGATGCCCGTCACCGTCCTCCAGCAGGACTGGGGAGCCGCCCTGGGCTACGACGCCGCCGCCCTATGGCGCGCGTGGGTCGCCGACCTCGACCACGAAACCGTCCCCTACGGCCACTTCATGGCCGAAGAGGCCCCGGCGGAAGTGACGAAGGCCCTCAGGACGCTGCTGGCTCGCGGCGCTCAGCGCGGATCATGACCGGATCGGACGCCGTTCCCCGGATCACCACGGAGGCCCCCAGCGCGCGGGCCTCGTCGTCCGGCGCCTCGACCTGCCCCCGGACGCCCACCTGTGCCCCGTCTTCGACGACCCCTTCGTACAGGCGGATGCGGCAGGTCGTCGGAGAGCCGTTGTAGTAGCCGCCGGAGCGCAACAGGACATCGACCCAGGGAACCTTGTCGAGGGTCGTCACCGGTGCTTCGTAATCCTGAGACACGGAGACACGTCCACCTGCTCCCTTGACCAGCGCGATCCCGCTGCCGTCGTCCACGAGGAAGTCGACCGCCTGCCCGAAGCGATGCGTCCCGTCCGACCCGTCCGAGCTGGGGACGATCGCCAGCCGCCGCGCCACATAGGCACGCCCGCTGGCCTCACTCACGGGGGCCGCTCCAAGCGCAACGGCCCGCCCGGCAAGCCGGCACACGCCCGGTTCCGCCGTCGCCACCGTCGATAGCGGCGTCCTCGCGAACACGCGGTTAACCGAGAAGCCCAGCCGCATGTACACCAGAACGAGTGCACCGACTGAAAGGACTATCAGCAGTAAGACAAGGACGACTTGCATGAGATCTCCCGGTGGGGGCGCGCTGCCCGCACGCCGCATCCTGCCGGGAAATCTCGTCCACTACTAGAGTCCGAATACCGGTGATATCAACCCTCTACCAGGGCGGGCCGCCTTGAGTCGCCGCCCATGCCCACACGTAGATGATGAACGCGGTAGCGACCAACCCGAGCAGCATCTCCCAGCTGAGCGCGCCGCGCAGCCTGCTGTGGGGTCCCTTGTGGGCTTCCCTGTGGGCCATCCTCATCACCCGTTCGTCCGACATACGTGTTGCATCTCCACGTAGCCGGACATTTCGCCCCACAATCCCATGGCTCGGCAAACAGTCGCCTACTGACCGAAGTAGACCTCGAACCCCTGCGCGATCGAGTCGGCCATGCGCTGCCGGAACGAGGCGCTCTCCATCTTGGCGGCGTCCCCCGCATTGGTCATGTTGCCGCACTCGATGAAGGCGGTAGGCACCTTGGCCAGGTTGAGCCCGCCGAGATCATCGCGCCGATCCAGCCCGTTCTCGCCGATGTAGGTCGAGTAGGGAATCCCGGTGCCGGACCGATACGCCCCACGGATCGCCTGGCCCAGCCGCACGGAGTCGTTCACGATCCCCGCGTTCTCGCCCACGGCCACCGGGACGATGACGTGGAACCCGTGCCCGGACGGCGGCCCACCGTCCCCGTGAACCGACACCGCCGCATCGGCCCCGACACGTCCCCCGGTGGCCGCCCGCCGGGTGATGCAGGGCCCGACCCCGTTGTCGCTCGCCCGCGTGAACTGGACCTCTGCTCCCTTGTCCCGCAGCACCTTCGCCAGGCGATTGGCCAGATCCCAGGTGAAAGCGTGCTCGGTGTACCCGCTTGCCGTAGCGGTCCCGGTCGTGTCACAGGCCTTACGCCCGTTCCCCACGGACACCTGCTTGTTGATCTGCCTGGGGTGGGTGGCATTCCCCCCGTTATGCCCCGGATCAACCACGATCTTCTTCCCGCGGACCGCCGCCCCCTGCGCGGCGGTCTGCTCGCTCGTGGGAGCCGGCGACGCCTCATCACCGCCGTCACCGCCCCCGCCGCACCCCGCGAGCAGCCCCAGCCCCAACACCGCACCGACGACCGGCCGAAAGCACCTCACAGCCCCGCCTCCCCCCGCTGACGGACGCCCTCCCGGACAGTCTGCACCCCAACCCACCCCCTCAAACGGCCTGAATCGTGCGGCTGGTGACCGATCTGCCGTCCACCAGCCGCACGACCGCGGCCCCTCGGCTACCGGGGGAGTGTGTCGGTCCATCTGGACGTGGAGGTGATCCCGCCCATCGACTCCTGCTTTCCGTTGACGTCGGCGTAGCCTTCGGCGTTCACTTCGGAGGTCTTGGGATTGACCACCAGCTTGGTACCGCCGCCGTCCCCGGCGAAGAGCAGGCTCTGCCCGCCAGGGACCTTCCCCAGGTTCTTGACGTGCGGAAGCGTGGCCAGCGCCCGCAGAGCCGCTGCCCGGACCTTGGGCGGTGCCGGAACGTCGCTGAGCAGATCGGTCAGCAGGAGCAGCAGGTTGGTCTCCTCCGTGATCTGCGCCCTCTTCTGCCCCGCCGTCCTGCTGCTGAGCAGCGTCGCCTTCAGCTCGGTGGCGGAGGTCGGAAGCTCCGCGATCTGCGCGAGCCCGAGGCGGGTACCGCGCACCGTGATGGGATGCCGCCCGGGAAGCCTCTTGAGGGCCCCTCCGTCGTAGCGGACCCACTGCCGGCCGTCGGCCGTGGTCCAGGACTCGAAGGTCTTGATGTTGGCGCTGCTCGGCGCGACGCTCTTGACGTGCCAGTAGGTGCCCGAGGCCGCCGGCTTGGTCTCCGCGACGGTGGCCGCGGCGAGAAGCACCTGCGGACCCGACATCTGGACGGTCGCCGTCCCTTCCCTGGTCGGGTCCGGCGACCCTCCACCCGTGACGATGGCGACCGCCGCGGCCCCCGTCGCGGCCGCCACCCCGATCGCGAGCACCGGCCGCCAGGCCCGGCGCCGCCGAACAGGTTCACGCATCGCGTTCTGCAGTTGGTACCGACCGCGCTCGATGATTTCGGCGGAAGGCTCCGGCTTGGTGAGCGTGGCTCCGAGAAGCTGCAGGTCATCCATTGATTGCCTCCAGATCGATCATCTGCTGGAACTTCTTGCGCGCCCGGCTGAGCCGGGACCGCACCGTGCCGTCGGCGATCCCGAGCGTCTGGGCCACTTCCTCATGACTGAGCTGCCCGACGGCGATGAGCAGGACGACGTCGCGTTCCCCCTGGTTCAGCTTGGTAAGGGCCTTGAGCAATTGCGGTTGCAGACGCCGCGCCGCCACCGAAGTGACCACGCGACTTTCGTGACCCTCGACGGAAGCCGTCGCGCCCGTCCGTATCAGCGCCTTGTAATGGCGGGCCTCTTTGCGCCGGTGCCGCGCCATCAGCTTCGTGGCGATACCGAACAGCCAAGGCCGCAGGCCGCCTCGCTCGGGATCGAAGCGGTCCCGCTGCGCGAATGCCACGCAGAACGTCTCCGCGGCGATGTCCTCGCCCGTCTGCACGTCCAGCCGCCCGACCGCGTACCGGTACACGTCGGGGAAGTAGCGGTCGTAGACGGCGGTGAACTCGTCCGGATCCCGCCGAAACCGAGCAACGAGCTCGGCATCCGCTACTTCCCGGCCCAAGTCAGCGGTCAATGTCGCATCTCCATCGTGCACACCCCTCATCCGAAGTACTCGCCCGTCACCACCCCCTTCGCCGCACCCCCGATTTCCGTTCCCGTCCCGCATACCGCGTGGACCGGGCATCCACCCAGGTCGTCCTCGCGTGAAATGACGGACCTGCGGGCCACAATCTGGTCCCCATGGACACCAACGCATGGGCGAACACGTCATGGCGCGACCTCGCCCAGGTCCGCGCGAACCTGGAAGCGGGCGCCGATCCGGACGCCCTCATATTCGGGTATCACCGTCCCCTGGACTACGCAGTAAGGTTCGGCACCCCCGAAGTGGTCGCGGAACTGGCCGGACACGTAAGGGACGTAGACGCCGAGGACCAGGGCCGAACCGCCCTCTGGAGAGCCGTCTTCGACAACCGTCCCGACTGCGCCCATGCCCTGGCCGAGGCCGGCGCCGACCCGTGGCGCCCCATGATGGCCGGCTGGTCACCCGGCCGACTCGCCCTCGCCGGCCCGCACCCGGACCTGTTCTCGCCGCCCCGCGCCGAGCTTTCGGCAGCCGAAGCCGCAACGGTCGCGGAAGCCCCACGCCTGATCAGCGCGTTGAACGATCTGTACTACGACGGCTTCAGCCTGGCCTGTGTAGCAGGCATCAGCGCGGACGATGCCGCCCGGCGCTTGGAGGCGCCGACGGTCGAGGCACCGGAGTCCGAGGAATACGGGGACCTCTTCGATTACGACGACTCAGTGGTCGGCGCGACCAACGTCCCGGGCGGATGCGCCATCGTCCAGCCATGGGCCTACGGAGCGTCCATGCCCGGCGTCGCCAAAGCCCTTTCGAAAGGGACCGTGTGCTACGCCATGTACGCCAACCCGAAGAGCGGAAACCAGGGAAGAATCGCCCGGGACGGCGTACTCGAAGCATGGGACCTGCATCCCGGAGGAGGAGAGGCCGGCGCCAACGACACGGCCGAGGAGGTCCTTCTCACCTACCTCTACCAACACAATGCCGTCGCGTTCTGCTTCGCCTACGCAGGACTGCGACCAACCGACGCGCGCCCGCTCACCGGCCCCACCGACATGTGGCTCCAACTCCCGGAACGCGACTACTGGCACTGACCCAACGCTCCCACACCGCGCTCTGGCTGTTGCCAGTACTCCGCGCCGAGTAACTTGCAGCGCGAATGCCCGCCGTAGCAGTTTCTGCTCGCGCGCCTCCTGCTCCTTTCGGCCGCCGCCTCGCGGGCCGTTGGCAGGCCGTGCCAGGCATGGAGGTGCCAGACCGAACGGAATCGACGGGATGATCGCCGTACCATCGCTCTCCACCTGTGGGTGATCAGGCTGGTGGCCTAGAGCAATGAACAGCGCCGCGTGGACGACATGCTCCGCGATGCGCTGAACGTCACCCTAGAAACTTGCACTGGACGCGGACCATGAGGCCGTACTTGGACCACTGTGCCCGCCCGGCAACACGCCGCTCCGCCTCTCACCCAGCGGCCCGTGCCGCCTCGTGGTCAGCCTCGCGTGGCGCTAGGAGACGCCAGGCGTCCTCACATGCTCGGTGTCATCTGCGTCCAGGTCCGGTATTGCGTCAGTGGCGAGGTTGGTCAGGGACGCGCCGCCATCGCCAATGGAAGCTCCATCAGTTTCTGGCAGGACACGATCACGTTCGCCGGGTACTCGATCTCGCCGCACGATTTGAGATTGCCGATGGGTCTTGATCGCCGCGTCGAGATCCGCGCGCACTGGACACCGCGACGATTTCTCCCCGACCCGGTGGCCGCGGCCGGCTCGCGCGCCCGCGCGCCGGGCCTCGCCGTCTACCGGCGGGCGCGTCCATGACGAACAGGCGACTCCTGGCGCCCGGGGGGCCGGCGCGCCCGCCAACGAGGCTGGCCGGCGATCTGCCGGCCGGCGGCGAGTCCGGCTCGTGCGTACTCGGCCAAGACTCGTGCGCTCCCGGCCGAGAGTCGAGGCGGCGAGTTCCTCATCCTCTGCATCCGCCGCGGGAGGGCCGCCCAGCCCAATCTCCTGCGGTCGTCTCGGAGAAACAATCGCGAGCACAGCCACGCGACTTTTGGGGGACGTCGTCTTCAGGGCGATCACCGGTACGGCAGTAGAGTGAGCCGGTGCCCCCCATACCGGACGATCCGTCACGACCGGTCAGCGAAGAAGACCGCGACACGGCCGTGCGGCGCCTGCAGGACGCATACTCCCTGGGGCACATCCCGCACGAGGAGATGGACGCGCTCCTCCACCAGGCGCTCACCGCCGAAACGCACGGCGATCTCGCGACACCCCTGGCCTCACTCCCGGAGGAACGGGCGGACACGTCCACGATCACCGCCCTCAGCGGACGAATCCGACGGCGCGGCCCGTGGCGGGTACCTCGCAACCTCAAGGTCGAGTCGGCGTTCGGAGAGGTGCACCTCAACCTGGCCCGAGCGATCATCGAGCACCCGGTGGTCGACATAGAGCTGCAACTCACCACCGGCAAGGCGAAGATCACCGTTCCACGCGACGCGGTCGTCGAAATCGAGGACCTGAGCACCGTGTGGAAGGACTCCCACTACAAGCCCCGTCGGCCCTCCCGCCCGGGCGGCCCAAAGATCCGCATCTCCGGGACCATGGGCTTCGGCCGCCTGAAGATCCGCCACGCTCGCCGCTAGCCGACAGAGGTCACCGGGGGGCAGACGGTTGCCGGTGGCTCGCAGCAGGGTCATCAGGTCCGTCGTCGCCTGCGCATCGGACGACGCTGACAAGGCGCGAAGGACGAGTGCGAATCAACTCACGGCGTCCTGTCTGTCAGTGGCATCGGGGATGCTGTCGGCTAACGTCACCGAGGCAGGAGCCGTGAGTTGTCGATCCACGTTGCCAGCCGCCGCCGGGGGACGGCGTCCCTAACCGCCGCGTTCCCCGACGCGGATTTCATCGACGTGACCTCCAAGGCTCCAGAACCATGGGTGCGGCTGAGCCCGTTCTACCCGCACGGCGGCATCCCGGTCCCCTACAGCGAGGGCGTGACCAGCCAGTCCGTGGAAGGAATCTGGCAGGCCCTCAAGGTCTTCCAGAACGCCGATGTAGACCCGGCGAAGTTGCGAATCACCACGATGAGGGGACTGAAGCGGACAGTACGCCGATACGGCCCCGTCCAAGGTCACCGCACCGGCCTCCACGGCACCCGGCTACTGCCCTACGAAACAGCACGACGCCGAATCTACCTGCCGTCCTACCGATGGACCCTCGAACACCGCGTCACCGACCTGGTCGAGCGTCTCCGCGCCAAAAAGAACGTCGTCCTCCTGGACTACACCACCAACGGCGACGTAACCGATCCCACCAGCCCGCTCTCCCATGCCGCACTAATCCAACTGCACATAGAAGACCGCTGGCCCCAAGAAGGCACCGCAGAATACGAGCACCTCCCATAAGGGCAGTCGGCTCGAGGCGACTTGGTGCGCCGCCGCCGCCACCTGGCCACACTGGCCGCTGGCCCTTGGGGTACGAGAATTTCTCGACGACGCAGCGATATGCCCACCTGCAGCCGGACGCACAACGCGGTCCGCGAGGCCCTCACGCAGCGGCGTGCGCAGTAAAACGAAACTCAGGCCCTGCGCACGCGTTGCGCCCGGCCGTCAGAAAAAGGCGCGCCACGATGCGCACGAGGGCGGCGGGCATGAAAAGGGTCCGACTCTCGAAGCGAGAATCGAGCCCCTGACCTGCACTGGAACCCTATGCAGTTCTGTCGGGGTGGCGCTATTTGAACCCACGGCCTCTTCGTCCCGAAGGGCATATTGTACGTTTTCTGCGGCTCGCAGAAAACGCTGGATCTCGATAAAATCCCAGGTAGATGGCCTGTTCGGCTGCCAGTGTGTGATCTCCAGGGTCACGCCATCACTCGCAGTCCGGGGTCAAACGAGGGTCAGATGATCAAGCCTGGGAGGCGGAGAGCCGATGGGGCAGACACGCAAGAGAATGGGTAAGGACGGCAAGCCTCGTTACACGGCCTACTACGACGACATTCGCGGCCAGCGAAGGTCTGCTGGGACCTTTGCGAGCAAGAAAGAAGCGGACAGAGCATGGCAGCGCGCCGAAGTGAAGGTCTCGGAAGGTAGAACCGGAGAACCTGCCCGCGGAAGGCAGCGATTCAGAGACTACGTCGAGAACACCTGGCTCCCGAACCATGAGATGGAGGCAAGCACCCGGGAGGGCTACACCTACGCCATCCACAAGCACCTCATGCCGGAGTTCGGCGGCATGAGGATGGTCGACATCCTCCCCGAGCACGTCCGAGCCTGGATCGCCAAGCTCAAGAACCAGGGCATGAAGCCCGTGACCATCCAGTGCAACAAGATCATCCTCAGCGCCATTTTCACCACGGCACTGGACGACCAGGTCACCTACCTACACCCCTGCCGTGGGGTGAAGTCTCCGCCCATCGCGCGCAAGCCTCTCCAGATCGTCACGCCTGAGCAGTTCGACGACGTCTACAACGCCCTCCCCGAAGGCACCTTCCGCCTCCTCGCCGAGACCGAGATCGAAAGCGGCCTCCGCTGGGGCGAACTCAGCGAGCTGCGTCCCAAGGACCTCAACCTCAAGACGCGCATCCTCACGGTCAGCCGCACGGTCGTGGAGCTCAACCCGAAGTTCCACCCGGAAGGCGGCCACTTCCTGGTCAAGGACTACCCGAAGGACAAGGAGTACCGCCGCTTCAAGCTCAGCGCCCAGATGACCGAGAAGCTCGAAGAGCACATCAGAGCGGCGCGCCTCACCCGAGACGACCTCTTCTTCCACATGCCGCCCCAGGACAAGCCCCGAGCCCGCATCACCGAGATCCCAGACCCGGAGACACTCGGCCGAACCGAACCCAACGAGAAGGGCCGCACCTACAACCACGGCACTCTCAGCGGCTACACCGCCGGCCGCTGCCGCTGTGACTACTGCCGAGGCGCCTTCTCCCTCTACCGAGCCGCCCGCCGCGCCAACGGCAAAGACAACCCGCGCCCCCTCCGCACGCGCATGACGGACGGCCACATCCCCAACGACTGGTTCCGCCGCAACATCTGGAACCCAGCCATCGCCGCGGCTGGCCTCGACTTCAGGCCGACCATGCGCGACCTACGCCACGCCCACGCCTCCTGGCTCCTCAACGGCGGCGCCGACCTCCAAATAGTCAAAGAACGCCTAGGCCACGCCTCCATCGCCACAACCGAGCGCTACCTACACACCCTCCCCGACGCCGACGAAACCGCCCTAGAGGCCCTGGCCAGAACCCGGAGCAGGTCAAGTCCTCGATAAGGTGGCAGCTGCACGCCACTGGAACTCGCACGTTCCAAAGCCGTGGTGACCCCCAGGAAGAATAGGGATACTCCTCGCTTATCTTGATGACCGCGCCGATCGGGCCAAGTGCAGCGTCGATCACGCGTGCTCTGCATCAATACATTGATATGTCGATGACCGGATGGTCGGTAGGCGATGCGTAACCTGGCAGAAGGCCCAACTGGGCCAGGCCTTCGCGGCGGGCCAGAACACGCCAACGTTCGGCCAGGTCGATAGGCCTAGCCGAGATCGATCGTGGCCTTAACTGATTGGCATCGGGACACAGCGAGAGCTGGACGCCAAGTTAATTGGCGCGGCCGCGTTGACCAGCCGCAGTTCACGGAGTGTCGCTGTCCCGGCGGGGAAGCCCGCCGCCGATCGCCTCCACCAGAGCCTCAACTTCTCCCGGGAACTTGTGGGCCCAGATCGTCAGGAACGCGCTTTTAACGATGTGGCCAGAGGTGAAGTCCAGATCGCCGCCGATTTGCTCCCAGACCATGTGTCTATCCCAGTTGGTCAGCGCGCGCTCCTTCACGACCTTCTTCACTCGCTCCTGGTCGTGCAGGCCAAGGTGAAGGGCCACCGCAAGCCGACCCGCTTCTTCGTCCAGACAATCCAGCACCCGATTTAGCACGTGGGCCTCGGGCGAGCTGGCCCCGGGCAGCGTGAAGATGCCCTTGTCGGGATTTGCGCGCTCGGACTGGTCGCCGTCAAGAATGCAAATCGACGGATAGGTACAGGTCGGGTCGATGTTGTGTTGAGCGTTGACCTTGATAGCCGGGTCGGCTCCTCCCATCGCATGCACTTTGATCTCATCCAACTCGATGCCGCCGTGGCTGCGAAGGGCGGTGGTGACCATGAGCTCGGCGAATTCGTCCTCGACGAAGATCGCAAGTTTGGCCTCAATCTGACCGGTGATGGTCCGCAATGCCTTCACGTCGAGCTTCCCCTGGATCACGTTACCGAGGAGCGCCGCCCAGATGGCCTTAGAGGGCAGTGGGGCGAGCGCATCATTTGAGTGCGTGGTGAAAACGACCTGGCACGATTTGCGGTGGGCGACACCGATCAAGTATTCGACCATGCGTTGAGCGGCCACTGGATGCAGGCCGTTCTCGATCTCTTCGATAAGAATCATGGCCCCAGGGGAGGCTGCTTCGACCTCGGCGACTATGCGGATGACGCTCGCTTCGCCAGCGCCGAAGTGGAACTCGGAGTAACCGTCCCCCCGAGGTGTGAGGCCAGAGAAGAGTGAGACCTTGCCGGCATCGTCCACATAGAGCTGTCGAAACCCCTCTATGGGCTTGGCAAGAATTTTCGCGGCATGCTCTGTGACCTCGGGAGCTAGAGTCACCTCGCGTGCGGCGGCGAAGGACCCGCCGATTGCAGCCTTGAGCTTGGACCTCTCGGTAGCGGGCAGGGTCCGCTCGACTCCGAACACCAGCACTTCCCGCTCTGGGGCGGTGCGGTTCCATTTCAGCTGTTTGAAGCTCGCGGTGCGCGAGACCGACAAACGAGGGTTGAGCTCCTTGTCAATGAGTTCATACTCAATCGACCAGTTTTGCATGCTGGCATCATATTTGCCGCTTTTGGCGAAGAATCGCCCCGGAGCGACGCTCTTGTAGGCAAGTGCTGCCGCCCCCAGGACGGTAGTCTTGCCCCCGCCGTTCGGCCCTACCAAAGCGGTGACCGGGAAGTCGAAGGTAACCTCACGGTCGGTGAAGCCTCGAAGCTTCCGCAGCGTCAGTCGCTTGAGGTATTTGCCGTAGTTCTCCTTGGAGACCTTGGTCTCCAAGTCGGTGATCACGCTCGGTCGGACTTCACTCCTGTAGTCAGCCACCACTTGCCCCGTCTGCGTCGCTCCTGTTTAGGAGGTCATCGTCGCAGATCCGACGGACCGAGAGGTAGTGTCCTTCTGCGTAGTTGGTCGCCCAAGTGTGGGCCTGACCTAGATGGACTGTCACCGCGCGGACATCGACCAACATTAATGACTTCGCGCAGGTCTCGATGTTCGGGCTACTCGGGTTGCGGATCTTTGAGGCTACCAGCGCCGACATTGACGACCTGGGCGAGGGACACGGCCACCGAGTCTTACGCGTGGTGTCAAGGGCACCGAATCGTCCTGATAACTCTCCGCCTGACAGTCGGCAGAGCCATCGACCGCGCCACCTGCGACCGGACGTCCAGGCCGATCCTGCTCGACACCCGCGGAGTTCGGATGGATCGACACGTCGCCACCTGCAGCCTGCGCCGGCTCGCGGCCGAATCCGTGGTCTGGTTGTCGCGGATGCACCGCACATGCTCCGCTACACCTTCGTGACAACCGTGCTCGACAACCTTGACCCCCGCGACGTACGGATCGCCGCACGCCACGCAGACCCACGCACCACCACGCGCTACGACCGAGCCCGCAAGGCCTCAATCACCACCCCAACTATAGCTCGCCGCCTACATGGCCTCCGGTGCCCGTCCAAGGGCTGCAGACCGGGAAAGGCTGGTCTGTCGAAGACCGATTTTGAGGCCAGTCAGCCGGACCGTACCGCCCATTTGAGCGAACAGGATGACCTAGCCTGATGTGTCGTGACGCAACCACTCGGCCAGCGATCGAAGACAAGTTGGACACACGAGACCGCGTCGGCGGAGATGGAACTGGTGCGGCTTAGGCCTCTCGGCCCGTACGTGCGTGCGAACGTCGCCTGGCGGTGCGAATGCATGGATTGCGGCGCCAAGGTAGCCCCCACGTTGAACAACGTGGTTCGCGGCAGAGTGAAGGGCTGTGAACATTGCGGTCGAGAACGTGCGAATGCTGCGAAGCTCGCAGCGGCGACCGAGAAGGCGCTGGCCGATCTGGACAAGGCTGGTTGGTTTCCACTGGAGGCATATCGGGGTGCTAACAAGTCGTGGACGAGTAGGCACCGAGCTTGCGGGACGGTCAGCGCGCCAACGATATCGAATATTCGGAGGGGGCACGGCTGCAAAACCTGCGCGGCCCGCCAAGCGTCGGACATGTCACGGCGCCGCGAAGCGGAGCGGGCCGTAGCGGACATGCGGAAACGGGGCTTTGAACCGCTTACCGACTACCCAGGCCGTTCAACGGAGCCGTGGTCTTCGTACTGCCTGACGTGCGGGAAGGAGTCACAGCCCCGTCTTGGAAATGTTAGACGTGGCAGCGGCTGCCGCCATTGTGCCGACAACGCCGCTACGGACGTCGAGGAAGCTGTGGCCGCCTTCGAGGCTCGGCATCTCAAGCCGCTGGTTCCGTTTCCCGGAACCCATCAACCATGGCGGAGCCGCTGCATGCGATGTGGCAACTACGTGTCGCCGAAGCTCACCCATGTGCGCAGTGGTCTCAGCAAAGGCTGCCGCTACTGCTCTGGTCTCGGACCAACCGACCCAGACGTGGCAGCGGCAAACATGAGAACTGCCGGAGCCGAACCCTGCGAGGCATTTCCTGGCTATAACCTTCCCTGGCCGTGCACGTGCTTAACGTGTGGAAACGCCATCGCACCGCGGTATGGCAACGTCAGGAATCGGGGCCGCGCATGCCGGATCTGCGCGGGCTGGCCGGACCTGGCTGCTCCGGCGCTGGTGTATGTGGTCATTCATCACGGTCTCGGCGCGGTGAAGGTCGGTGTCACCAGTCTCGAAGCTCGCACAGACCGTATCGATAGCCATCGCCGAAGAGGCTGGGACGTCGTCAATACGGTGAAGACCCCGACTGGCAGCATCGCCTACCAAATTGAGAATGAGGTGATCACTCATCTAGAGAAGGACCTGAGCCTTGAGCCCTATCTCGTCCCTGCAGACATGCCGCAGGGCGGAGCGACCGAAACGTTCGCGCTCGAGGCGGTCAGCAGCTCAGAAATGTGGGAGATTGTAGAGCGTTTCGCTGCTGCGTACGGCGGAAAAACTGTGCAAGGTCGCCACCTGCTGGCGGCCAGAGCACGGCGGGCGAGGACGTTCAGCGCCGAGCATGCGGTCGAGGTGATGGTCGCCGCTGGTCTGGAGCCTCTTGAGGATTTCCCTGGCTCCTCCAAGCCGTGGAAGTGCCGCTGCACCCGGTGCGACGCCATCGTCTACCCTCGGCACAACAACGTCGATCAGCGTGGCGGAGGATGCAAACCCTGTGGTGACGCCCAACGTGGGCTCGCTCAACGTGTCCCTGTCGAGATAGCGGAAGCTACGCTGTGTGCCGCTGGCCGCATTCCGCTTGAACCGTACCCAGGGTTTACCTCTGTACCCTGGAAGTCGAAGTGCGACCAATGCGACACCGTGAGTTCCCCAACACTGTCGCGTGTGAAATCGAAAGGCCGGTGCTGCAGACGGTGCTCTTTCGCGAACCGTTGCTAGACTAGGTAGACCGTCCGTCACCCGCTCGTGCCTGGAGGTCCCGAGTTCGGAGATCCGAGGCGCATGGTAATCGACCATCCGTTTGGCCTCGTGACTGAGGCTAGGAGCCAACGGATTTCCGTGGAGCAGATGTGCAGCGAGTGCGCCACCGCGGTGTTCAAGCCCGACAACTTCCCCTTCTGTCGCATGTAGTGCGCCCTGTGCCGCTCGGCAGCAGGTCGACGTTTAGCGTACGGGTGTCGATCCGCGTGATCTTAGGTGCCGGATCCCGCTGGACTGATGGCCGGACCAAAGGGCATCAGTTCAGCTCGCAACTCGTGTCGCGGCCGTCTTCTTTTCGTGAGACATTGGGCGAGAGTGGTAGGTGCGTGCCAGGTGGCCGGAACATTAGGGGGTCAGCCTTGTCAGCTGGGAGTATCGGCAAGTACCTGTACTGGTCTGGCCGGCGGATCGAGGCCTTCGCCGCAGATAACGGCCTCGACCTGGGACCGAAGCGGCAATTGTCGATCAAGTCGCCGGGCTCGATCGGGGGGGTGCCGGTGCCTCAGGTCGAACTCGCCGGTGGGGAGAAGAAGCAGCGCAACTTGCGTAGGGCCGCAGCCGTGATCGAGAAAGCGCTGGGAGACCAGGCTGTCTCGACCTTCGCTGATCCCCCTCCTGCTCTCTTCGCTAAGGGGGTCGGTCAAGTATCGTTCGCTAAGTTCGTGGGCGGACCTGCCAGCGACAAGGCAGCCCTTCTTCACACCCGGACTCGCAGCACCAGCGGGCAACGGGTCGAGCTGTGCCTGTTCGGCAGCCTGGACAACACCGCGGGCTTTCGTACCTCCGATGCCCTGGACACTGGCTGGTCATCGTCAGCAAGCCAGGCCATCGAGGAATTGTTGCAAAGCCATGGCCGGCAGAACAGTTCTCAATGGGACGACGAGGAATCTCGTGCCGTCGAGGCGTTGAAGATCGCACTCAACCAGGGCATCACGGGCGGTATCGCCGAGCACGAGAACAGGCCCTGGACGCGCGGATACACACTCGGTCACGCAAGAAATTGTGAGTGGCTAGCTGAGATTTACACCGACGTTATTCTAGATGGCCACCGTTGGGATTTCCGAGGAAGCCTCGCTGGCGCTGAACGCATCATGGTCGGAGTCCCCCTGTGGGTCCGTACCGCGAGCCCAAACTCGATCGTCAGGTACGCGGAGATGCGTCGGGATGCATCCGAACCGCCGACGAGGAGATGGCGGAGAAGGCTGGGCTGATCAGCCCTACCAAGGCCCCAACAGCCTTGACCATGGTGCTTCGAGTAGCTCAGAGCCTCTTGCTGCGCCAATGCGGTGTGGGGTGGAGCGAGCACGTCGTACGGTTGGCGGTATGGGGTCGAACCTACCCGCTGGGTGCGATCTGGTCGCGTATGGCGGGAACGCCGAGGACGTTGTGTTGGTGCGGGCCTTCGGCGACCAGCCTGATGGGTTCTTCGTGGATGTTGGGGCTGGGAACCCGGTTCAGGGGTCGCTGACCAAGAACTTGGTGGATCGGCTTGGATGGCGCGGGGTCAACATTGAGCCCCTGCCCGAGCGCTTCGAGAGCTTGCGGGCTGCCCGGCCGGGTGATGTGACGCTGGACGTGGCGATTGGAGAGCGCCCTGGTCTGGCGAGCTTCTTCCGGATCGTTCCGGGGCCGGGGAAGACCGGTGGTGGTGGCCTGAGCACGCTGGAGCGGGAGGTGCTGATGCTGCACCTGGCCGATGGATGGCGGTGTGAGGAGCTGCGCGTCGAGGTGACGCGGCTGGAAACGGTGCTATCGGAGTATGCGCAGCCGGGGTTCGACCTGTTGAAGGTAGACGTCGAGGGGGCTGAGGCGTCCGTTCTGGCCTCGGCGGATCTGGCGGCGTGGCGGCCGCGGGCGATCGTGATCGAGGCGACGGTGCCCTTGACCTCGCGTCCCAGCCATCACGAGTGGGAGCCAGGCGTGCTGGCCGCGGGGTATGACCTGGTGCTGTTCGACGGGCTGAACCGCTTCTATGCGCGTGATGACGAGCCTGAGCTCTGTGAGCGGTTGTCGGTGCCGGCCAACGTGCTGGACAACTACATCCCGTATCGATGGGCGGTGCGGCTGGGCCTGGCGGATTAGAGGCTTAGCTCGTCTTCCACTAGTGCCAGTAGGTCCGGATAGTGGTCGCGCAGATGACGGGCTATCCACTGGCCGTCTGTGTCGAATAGCCCCAAGGCGAAGGTGTCGATGAAGCGCCGCAAGAGCATGAGCGGAAGCAGCGCGTCCAGGGCCGCGTGATCGACTTCGCCGTAACCTTCTAGAAGTGGTTCGGTCGACCCGCCGTGTGGAAGGTCCACGGCAAGGGCCCAGGCCAGGTCGAGCATCGGCGGGCCCTGTTCGACGGCGCCAGGGTCCAGAACGCTGGTGAGGTTGTCGCCGTCAAACAGCGCGTTATGGCCGACGGCAACATCCCCGTGGATCGACGTCATTGGCATGGCTTCGCAGGCGTCGCTGAGACGTTGGGCGAGAGCAGGGTAGGCGCGAGGGACGGCGCGACGTGCCCAGCCGAGCAGGACGCCGAGCGCGCCGGGGTCGTCCAGCCGCAGGCCGGCGGCCGGGCTGTGTGAGTGCCACGAGCGCAGCATGCGTCCCAGCGCGCGCTGCTGCTCGAGAGTTGGCTGGTCGCTGTGTGTTCCGGGGAGCCGTTCGAGGACAGCCCACCAGGTGCCGCCAGGGACGGCGCCGTAGTCGAGGAGCCGCGGAGCCGGGATGCCGGTTGCGGTGCGGAGGTGCTCAAAGTGCAGGGCGGTCTCCAGGCGCTCGTGGGCGCGGCGCTGCAGCTTGATGACAGTTCGTTCCCCGTTGATGATCCCGTCGTCGGCATGCTGAAGAGGTGGCCCATCGAATGCCGGAGAGGCGGACGCCGACCGCACGGTGCGATCGAGGACATCGCCGGGTAGCCGGTTGGTGGGGATGAACGCCTCTCGGTCAGCCACGTCGAGCGGTGTGCACACACTACGGTGTTGGCGCCGAAGCCGGTCTAGGGGCTCCTTCCAACGCTGTAGGGCGGTGTCGGTGCTATCGAGCCATCGCAAGGCCGCATCCTCCGGGGCAGGGATGCTGGCCCACCAACTGGTCACTTGGACCCAGACGGGTAGGCACTCGGGTTGCGGACCTTGGGAGGACGCGGCGAGGCGCGTGGCGATGGCCATGGCTTGGTCGATGCGTCCGTCGGCGGCGTACTGCAGTACCCGGATGGCTTCCGCGGGGGTGAGTTCCCCGGTGGCGCCGAGCTCCTCGTACTGACGGGCTGCGCTTTCCAAGAGGTCTGCGGCCTGCACGTGCTCGCCTCGCAGGGCGTGAGCCATGGAGGCGGCCAGGTCGCACTGGGCCACACCGATCAGTTCCCCGACAGAGGAGTTGAGGTCGCGGGCGCGGGGGACGAGGGCGAGGGTGCGGTCGGGGTCGAACCACATGAGTGCGAGGGCTAGGTGGCGCAGGGCGCGGGCTTCCCACAGCGGCGTTCCCGCGGCCTGGGCGGCTTCCAGCGTGGTCTCGAAGAGACGGGCGGCGTCGGCGAAGCGGGCGTTGTGGATGTAGGTGTGGCCGAGCATGTCGGCGACACGGATGCGGTCGAGGCCTTCGTCGGTGGCTTTGTCCATCAGTTCGGCGACCTGCCGGTAGTCACCGCGGCGAAGGGCGTTGTCGGCCAAGCCGAACAGAGCGCTCGCGCCGATCAGCGAGCCGTCGGCCGTGATCGCTGACAGATGACCGATCGCTTCGTTCAGGTGTCCGGCGACGTGGGCGCGGGTGCCCAGCTCCCAGCGGTAGTAGTCGGCGAATGGGTCGATGGACTCGGGCGTTGCATGCTCACCGACCAGCCTCTGCATCGCCTGGTAGCGGTCCTCGGCGTTGAGGTCGCCGCGGGTGGTTAGCCGGGCGACGGCAGACAGCCGCGTTAGCTCGGGCACTGCGTCCGGTGCGGGGAGGGACGCTAGGACCTGCCAGTGGCCGGCGACGCTCAGGCTGTACGCGAGGTCCCCCAGCACCGGCGGCACTACGTCCTGCTCGATCGCGGCACGCAACAGCAGTAAGAACGCGGCGACGGTCCGGCGGCTCCGCTCAGCCAGCGAGGACGACTCTTCCTCGTCCCAGATCGACAACGCGACCTTCGCGAGGTGGTTGATGGCGCGCTGCAGGTGTTCGCGACGTTCGCTGAGGGTCCATCCATCGGGTGTGTGAGCGTCACAGTCCAGGACACTGCGTCGCAGGTTGTCGTGCAGCCGGTATGCGGGCCACACCGACTCCTCGCGCCGGACGAACGGGCGGGAGGTGAAGGCCTCGATTCGCCGGCGGCGGATGCTCGGGAGCATCGCTTGCAGCAGGTCGGCATCGAACGCTTCGAGCAGCGCGGCGGCACGCAGGAGGTCACGGTCGGTCTCCGACAGGTCCCTCATCGTCCGCAGCACCAGCTCTGGGAACCCGAGTCCGAACACCTCCGGGGGTGGCGCCTGGCCGCGCGCGAGGTACTGCCCGTACAGGCTCGCCGACAGGTCCAGGTACAACGGTGAGCCGCCGGATCCGGCGATCATCCGGTTCCGCACCGCCTCGTCGATGGCGGGGCGGTCGTCCACGGTCAGCCGCGTCGTCAGATACTCGTTCGCGGACACCGGATCAAAGCCGTCCAGCCTGAGCTGGACCGGTCCGGCGAGATCGGGCCAGCGGTGCGCGCCGCCGTAGGTCAGTCCAAGGGCACGGACCGGGTCGTGCCAGCCCAGCGGCAACCGGCTGGCCGCCAGGAACGCCACGTTCGGCATCAGATAGACCAACCGCGACACCAGGTCCTCCAGGCCGCCGCGCTCGGACGGCAGCCCTTGGACGATCTCCAGTGTGTCGAGAACACACACTGCGAGTACGGGCCTCTTGGCTCGGGCGCGTTCCAGGTCGGCCGAAAGTAGGACGGGCATGTAGCCGAGCATCCGGTCAGGGTCGGGCTCATCGAGGATGGGGTCGAGGGCGGGCAACTCGTTGCGCAGTGACTTCAGCTTGGCCTTATGCGCGACGGTGCGTCCGAGCTTGTCCAAGACCTGGTAGGTGACGCTGATCGCGCCGAAGCCGCCGAGGAACTGGTCGACGGTCCCGCTCACCTGATCCGCTGCTCGCCGTCCGTCCACCGACCCCTTGCCGAGAAAGGCGGCCAGCGACTCACCCGGATGCTTACGCTCCCAGTAGAGGGCCAGCGCGACGTCGAAAGCTGGCCAGGAACGCGTCAGACCCCCCAGCCCAGCCCGGACACGCATTAGCAACGACTCGAAGCTGGAGCTGTCGGGGTCTGCGAAGTCCAGCACGGCGCACGCCCGATTCTTGGGAAGCCCGTCCAACTCTCCCCGAACCGCGAGGTCAGCGACGTGCCGCGTCAAAGTGGATTTGCCGATGCCGCCCTCTCCAGCCACCGCGAGGACGTTGACCGCGGGCCGTTGGAAGTCCATGAGCGCCGGGACGGGCCATTTACGGGCGGAGTGTCCGATCAGCCAGCGATGACACCGATCGATCTGCTCTCCCCTGTTGGTGAACACCTCGTTGGTGGCGAACGGAGCCTCAGGCCCGTAGCCGAAGAACTGGTCGATGCTCACCGGAACAGCCGACCACATGGGACCGCTTGATGACAACGCCGTCCGCAGCGTGCCCCTTGCCAGGGGGCGTTGTGAGCCAAGCGCTTGCGGGCGGCGACGCGGGCCAAAGCAGTCCTACCCGCCGTTCGCCGCCTATCGGCGGGGGCTCAACCTAGGCGACAACCCGAGTGGGCCTGCGCGCATCTGCCCAGTCTTGAAGTTCGTCAAGGACGAACAACCAGTCTGGCCAGGGGGGATCGAGAGCGAGGCCCTCGATCTGTTCGTCGCCGATCTGGATGAGAAGCTTCCACTCGTCACCGCCTTCGTCCCAGATCCCCACGTCCCGTCCGTTCCCTGCAAAGCGGATGCGAAGGTAGGAGTGATCGAGGCCCGCGAGGCGGCGCGCTACGGCCAGTCGGCCAAGTGCGGCTCGTACTTTGTCGCTATTGAGAGCGAACACGTGCTCGCGGACGACCAGGACGTCCGTTTCCAGGTTGGTGATCCGGCCGGCGCGTGAGCGCCGGACGTCTGCGACTTCCCAGGTGGCGGCAAAGCGTGACACTTTCAGGGGGGAGAGTATGCACTCTTCCCGTTCCCGCTGGCTGGAGGTTCTCGCGATCTTCGCGAGGACGGCGAGCATGGTCGGGGTCCGGCTGCCCTGAGGGTCTAGTGCCTGGAGAAGCTGCTCGTCGAGACCGAACGTGTGGTCGACGATCAGGTGGCGCAACTGGTCGCGGATCGCGCTACTCAGCGCCTCATCCAGGTCCTGATCATAGATCCAGACCATGGCCCGCATTGCCGCCGCTTGTACTCCTGCCTCTGAGAGTCGTGCTGCTATCTCTGCTTTCTCGTCCTCGGCAGCCGTATCAAGTACCCCGCCTCGCCCCGTGGGCGACCCCCATAGCAGTTCCCAGAGGGACAGCTGGGCTTCTACGATGCGATGTGCGTCCGCGTGGTCCATCTCCGCGAGCTGTTCCAGTAGGTTACTGAAGATGGCCGCGTTCGTCGCAGCCACGAGTGGGCCCATCTCCTCGATGAATCTGTCGTCCCGCGTGGCGAGGGCGTAACGCCTGATGAATCGGTTCAAGGCCATGCGGCCTTTGGTGCTGATCGAAAGTGTCTGCCTCGTCACCTCATCTTCCATGTCATCCTCGTTTTCCTCCGCCTTGTCGGCAGACTCCGTACCCCCCTCGCGTGCCAAATCCGATTCATCATCGTCGCTGTCGAGCGTCGGGGGAAAGACGCCGAGTTCTCCGAGGCGACCGCTGATAGCAGCGAGGATGAGCTGGATGTCGGTCGGCGCGGTGCCGTGGCTGCGCGGCAGGGAGCCCGTGTACCGCGGGTCACGCCGGACACGATCCCAGTCGAGGTCGTCCCACGAGATCGACGCACCCTCACCATCTGTCTCGGGCGGCGGCACGGTCGGCTTTACCACCCGCCAGGCCGTGGCGGCGTCGATGATGAGTGACTGTTCCAGCTCGTGGAGAAGCTCGATCAGTTCCGCTTCCTTGTCTGGAAGGCGGCCGATCCTGGCCAGGTTTTCCCGTCGGTCGGCTCTCTCCAAGCGCCCTCGGAGCTGGGCGAGTTGATACGGCCACGCGTGGCTCGCTGTATCTTCGTCGCCGCCGAAATGGACCTCAACGGCCCCGCCTTCCGTCACCATGGCGGCCGACTGGGCGGTCAGTTGCAGCTTGACGGATGTCCCATCGAACTGGATCGCGGCGTGCTCAAGACCCACGCCACCGGTGGTCACCGACAACTCCAGCCCAGCATGGGGCTCGTGGACAACGCGGTCGAAGACCAGGGTGAGTGCCTTGCCGTCCAGCCGGCTCCACCACAGGATCGGATGGCCCGGCTGAACGATCTCCTTCTTGGTCGAAGGTTGGATGCGAAGCCCTAGCTCTCCGACGTCCGCAACGGGCGTTCGAACCAGGTGCTCGTAGATGGAGGCGAATCCTCCCTTCGCGCTCTCGCGAATCAGGCCGACCTCGATGTTCCCGGTCTCGGCGGTCTGCAGCAGGGCTGAGCGCGACAGGTTGGCCGATCCGCTCAGGAGCACCTCTCTGTCCTGACCGAGCAGGTGGACCCACTTCGCATGGATGTAGGTCGTCGCGTGCCCCTCTACGGTGATGGCCTCCGTGGACGCGGCCCCGGCTCTCGACAGAACCGAGTTCAGGTGCTCGGGGTCAACTGAGGTCCCCTTACTCACGAGGGCGGTGACCTTTGCGGGGGAGAACTTCGCGATCAGCTCGGCAAGGGCGGCACACTCGGGATCGTGGAAGGGCGCATACGCCACGAGTTCGTGGACCGGCCAGGTGACCCTGTCAGCGAGCTGCTCGATTAAGGGGCGAGCGAGATTGTGCTGTACGAGGGTGTCGACGGCCCCCTTGGCCGGCATCCAAGGCGCTGTTCCCCATACGTCCCCCAGTAGCTCCACGACCGGAGGATCCAGGAGGTCACGCCTGGCCATGCCATCGATGAGTGATCGGGCTGCCACGAACTCCGGAAGGTGGCCGGGGCGTTCGTCGTGATAGCGGAAGATGCTCCAGAGTTCCCCGGACGACGCGTATCCGTCGTGACCGAGGTTTCCAGATCCGACGACCAGTAGCCCCTCCTGCTCCGCGGTCAGCATGATGACTTTGGCGTGCGCAGACCGTTGGTGTCGGATCGGCCCGGCCACGTACGTCCGGTTGGCCCGCTTCCAACGCTGGCCCGTGGCAGCTGCCTCCGCGAGTTTCGCTCCGAGTTGCTCGCCATCGGCGAGGATCACCCGGAGGGGAACTTGCGAGAGCTGGCTGAGGAGCCTGTTCTCGAAGAACCCGAGCTCGGCCCCGAAGGTCAGGATGACCAGACTCGACCATGGCCCTTGGAGGAGTTCCGGCACGACTAGTTGTGCGGGGACGGTCGACTCGGTCACTTGTCGTCCCCCTGTGGGGGCTCGAAGGCAGCCGCCGCAGCTTCCAAGTCCCCTGCCTCGAGGTCCCCTTGTTCAAGCAGTTCGCGGCCGGGCGCCGTCAATCTGCGGTTGGCATCTCGTAGGGGGCTCACCAACCCCAGTTCGTGAACGGTCGTGCTCAGCGCGAGAAACCGGCTGTCGTTGAAGCGCGCTGGCGCCTCCTGCACGAAGAACCGCAGATGTTCGCCGGACCGTCGCACTCGGAAGGTGTCATGCGGGAGCTTGGACGTCGCGACCCGTTCGTGCTGGATGATCACGTGGTATTCGATGACCCAGCGTGCGAGTCCGGACAGAGTGACTCCTGCCAGGATCTTCTTGTGGAGCCGGTTGAAGAAGCCGAGCATCCCGATCCGCAGCGATTCACCGCTGCGGAGGATGCCCCAGTCCGCTTCGAGGTCGGCGCGCCGTCCCGGCGTGCCGAGTCGGCGGTAGAGGAGCAGAAGGATGGCCAGCATCGCCACCAGGGTCTCGGCATCGTCCACCTGGGAGCTGCACCGCTCATAGAGTGCATGCTCGTCGACACTGGCATGGCGCGGCCAGATGGCATCGACCGCGGGACTGAGGTCGACGTGCTGGGCCAGCAGGTCGGCGAACGTTGCCGCTGTCGTGGAGGCGTCCACGACGTGGTCGCCAAGGTCGGTCTCGCTCACGAAGCTGCTGTCGTCGAGGGCCCGATCGACTATCTCCCAGAGTCGGCCGATAGGAACGGGTGAGAGCCCATCCTCCGACTCTTCAAGCCCCGTGCGGCTCACCCAGCCAAAAAGGCGGTTGAACGCGAAGGAGAAGTACTCGCGCGCCTGATAGAGCCGCCAGCGGCGGGCAACGGCGGCCAAGTCCTCCCGCGGCTCGTACGTTGCACCGCTTAGCTCGCGATAGAAGGCGAGCTGGCGGAACTCTTTCTCCTCGATTCCGACCGCCTGCGAACTCTGACTGAGGTCAAGGACGAACCGTAGCGTTCCCCGGCGAGCTTCAGGCTCGCCAGCGTGACCGACGTGCAGGAACAACTCCCGGACGAGGGGAAGATCAAAGTTGTCGGCAAGGCGGAGTCGGCATAAGCAGGCTGCGTCGGCGAAGGCGGCAACATCCTGACGCGAAACTCGTGCCGGTATCCTATCGGCCGAGAGCATCTTCCCAAGGTTCGTCTTCTCGACAGATCGCCCATAGGCCGCAGCAAGCGCTCTGCCGGCCGGGGTCGGGGCGTCGAAGGGGAAGCCGTTGTCCGTTCCGGCTATGACCAGAACCCCCATCGCCTCCATGGCCGACCGGTAGTACAGGCCGTAACCGCCGAGAGGCTCCTTGATGTAGTCGTACTCGGGATCGAAGGTCTGGCCGTTCCGAAGACCGTTGACGCGCCGCGACCCCACTATGTTGCCGACGAGTGTGTCGTGCTCGGGAGCCTCGCACACGTGGCAAGCCATTGAGAACAGCGCCTCACGAGGCCGGTAGAAGCCTCTGAACGATGCCCTCGTCCGAGGAAGATCGTCTCGGTTCCAGAATGTCGCCAGCACCCATGCGTAGAACGACCAGTACCTCGGGTGGATGGTCAGCACGTTGATGCCCGGCGACAACGTCGGCAGTATCCGGTCCGAGCTTACCGAGCCGAGACCCAGGTGATCCTGTCCGCCCTTGGGGTCATATGCCTGTGCGCCCCAGACCGGGCCGGTCTTGTCCTCCCAGCCCCAGTCAGATGTCGTGGACTTCTGCTTCGCCATGTCGCGCCGCCACTAACTCGGGTGCTTGCGGGGGTACGAGGCAATACCTCCTGCGGTCGCTCGCGGATGCTTCAGTGGGACTCTCGCCCGATGATAAGTCGAGAACTCTTCGTGGGGAGCCCGAATGTCCGGGCCCGGCTATAGCATCTGAGCATCGGCGGCAGGGTGGGCGGCCGGTGAAGTGGGCGTCGATGAGCGAGGTTGGGGATGCTCGAAGGTCGATGGACGACGGTCACGGAGTCCCAGTTCGAGCATGAGCGGCGCGGCCTGGAGGCGATTCGGGAGCAGCTGCCGGACGCTGATCCGTGGCGTGCATGGTCGAACTTCACGTTCACTGCCAACACCGGCCACATCCGGGAGGTGGACCTGCTGGTCGTCACCCCCGGTGGCGTCCACATGATCGAGCTGAAGAACTGGCATGGCCGGCTGGCCACCGAGAACGGCAACTGGGTGCAGACGACGCCGACCGGGCGTCGCATCCCGCACGGCAACCCGCTGCACCTGGTCAACCAGAAGGCCAAGGAGCTCGCCGGGCTACTGGCCCAAAAGGGCGAGCGCGTTTGGGTCGGTGCCGGTGTGTGCTTCACCGATTCCTCGCTGCGGGTCCGGCTGCCGGTGGGTGAGCAGCACAGCGTGCACACCATTGACGAACTCCTACAGATGCTTCGTCGTCCCCCGAACGACGAGCGACGGCGCATCACCGGCCCCCGCTCCCGGGCGATCAAGTCTGCGCTGGATCGGGTCGGCATTCGCCGCAGCGAGGCGGAGTTCAAGGTGGGCCCGTACCTGCTGGAGCGCAAGGCGTTCGACACCGGCCCGACCTGGGCCGACCATCTGGCCCGGCACAGCGAGCTGCACGAGCCGGCGCGGGTCCGGATCTACCTGAGCGAGCGCGGCGCCGACGCTTCCATTCGCCGGTCGGTAGAGAGCGCCGCCCGACGCGAGGCCGCCGTTTTGCAGCGGTTCCGTCATCCAGGCGTGGTCCAGCTGAAGCAGTACGACCCGTCCGGCCACTCCGCCGGCCCGGCCCTGGTGTTCGACTACAACCCCGACACCCTGCGGCTGGACGAGTATCTCATCCGCTACGGGGATAAGCTCGGCATTCTCGACCGTATGGCACTGGTCCGGCAGCTCGCCGAGACCATCCGCTCTGCGCACTCCAGCCGCATTCATCACCGTGCTCTGGCTGCGCGCTCGATTCATGTAGTTCCCCACCCGCGCCGCCGTGGCGCTGACCCGTCCGCCGTCGGGGACGCCCGCTGGCTGTCCCCGACGCTGCAGATTTCCGACTGGCAGATCGCGATCCAGCGGGCCGGATCGGCGGGCTCGACGCGCTTCGCGCCGACCAAGTTGTCGGCGATCCATCTCTCGGACAGTTCCGACGCCTATCTGGCGCCAGAACTGACGGCGGTCGATCCAGACGCGGTCGCCCTCGACGTGTACGGGCTCGGCGTCCTGACGTACCTACTGGCGACTGGCCGACCTCCCGGCAAGTCCCAGACCGAGGTCCTGGTGCGCTTGGAGAAGGGCGAGGGCCTGCGGCCGAGCGGGGTCGTGGACGGTCTGTCCTCGGATATCGACGAGCTGGTGCAGGCTGCCACCGCCTACCGTCCGGAACGGCGGCTAGCGACGGTCGACGAGTTCCTGGAGATGCTGGAGTGCGTCGAGGACGCGCTGACCGCTCCGGTCGCCACCGATCCCGGCCCGGCACCCGTCCCGGACAAGGACCCGTTGGAGGCCGTCCCCGGCGATGTGCTGTCGGGCCGCTGGGAGGTGCGGCGGCGCCTGGGTACCGGCTCCACGAGCCGAGCCTTCCTCGTACGGGACCTGCACGCCGATCCGGCGGCCCACGGCGGCCGGGTACTGGCGGTACTCAAGGTCGCCCTGTCGGATGCGCGGGCCGCGGTCCTCGTCCGCGAGGCCGAGGTTATGGGGCGGCTGCGTGCCGACTCCCGCGTTATTCGCCTGGTCGAGCCCGACCCGCTGGTCATCGCCGGGCGCACCGTGCTGGCCCTGGAGTACGTCGGCGATGAACGCTTCACCGACGATCAGCCCATCACCGGCACGACCCGGCACCGTCAGGAGACGGTGGCGCGCGAGCTGCGCGAACGCGGACGCCTCCAGATCGACCAGCTTGAGGCCTACGGCGACTACCTGTTCGGCGCGGTCGACTTCCTGGAGGGCGAAGGCGTCTGGCACCGCGACATCAAGCCTGACAACATCGCGATCCGGATCCGTCCCAACCGCACCCGTGAACTCGTCCTGATCGACTTCTCGCTGGCCGGCTACCCCGTGCAGGAGACCGAGGCGGGCACCGACGGTTTTCTGGACCCGTTCATCGGCGGCCTGACCCGCTCGGTGTACGACGCGCACGCCGAGCGCTACGCCGTCGCCGTCACCTTGCACCAGATGGCGTCGGGCGAGCTGCCTAAGTGGGGCGACGGCAAGGCGTCGCCGCGGCAGCTCGACCCGGAGGAGTGGCCCTACCCGACCATCGCGGCCGACGCCTTCGACCCGGCCGTCCGCGATGCGCTGGTCACGTTCTTCCGCAAGGCCCTGCACCGGGACGCCGACCGGCGGTTCCCCGAACTTAAACCGATGCGGGACGCCTGGAAGAAGATCTTCCTGGATCTCGCCGAGAGCGCCCCGTCCACCATCCCGGGCAGCCGCCATCCCGCCTCCACCGCCGGCGACGCGGCGGGGAACGGCGGCATCGCCGACGCGGAGCCGGAGACGGCACAGCAGCAGCGCGACCGGGTCGCCGCGCAGGTCAGCCGCGATACACACCTGTCGGCCGCGGGTCTCACCCCCGCCGCCCAGTCGTTTCTGTACGGCCTCGGTATCACGACCGTGGGCGAACTGCTGGAGTACAGCCGCCGCAACCTCGTCAACGGCCCCGGCCTGGGGCCCAAGACCCGCACGGAGATCCAGGGGCGGCAGCGTGAATGGGCCGAACGTCTCGGCCGGGTCCCGCAGTCTCCGCTGACACCCGAGGGACGCAAGGTCGCGGCGGGCGAACTGAAGGAACTCAGTGTCGCTGAGGCATCGCTGGTCGATTCCGCGGCGACGAGCGAGGAAGCCGAGACTCTCGCCGGGCGCGTGCTGCGGGCGGCCAGCCTCGACGCGCTGGCGACCCTGCTGGTGCCGAAACTGAAGCCGGACGGGTCGAACCGCAACGAGGTCGAGATCGTGCGGCGGCTGCTGCGGCTGCCCGACGAGACTGGCGATCTGCCCGATGTGCCGGTATGGCCGACACAGGCGAAGGTGGCCGAGCCGCTGGACATCAGCCGGGGTCGGGTCCCGCAGGTGTTGAAGGAGCAGCGCAGGCGCTGGCGCAGGCTGGCCGCGGTGAAGGAGCTGCGCGAGGAGATCCTGGAGCTGCTGGCCGGGCTCGGCCGGATCGCGTCCGCGACGGAGGTCGCCGAAGTGCTCACCGTCCGGCGCGGCACGGAGTTCCAGAATCCCGAGCTGCGCCGCGCGATGGGGCTCGCCGCGGTCCGGGCCGTGGTGGAGGCGGAACAGTACGTCCCGGAGAACAGCGCGTTCCGCCACACCCCGAACCGCGACGCCGCCGGTGACGCGGCCGGCGGGGGCCTGCTCGCCCTGGAGGTCGGGGAGGACGACGGTCCCGACACCCCCTCGGCACCCGGCCTGCACGACTACGCCGTGCGGCTGGGGAAGGTCGCCGACCGCCTCGCACGTCTCGACACGCTGCCGACGGCCGGGACGGTCCTCGGCGAGCTCGGCGCGATCCGCCCGCCGGAGGGCACGATCGACTGGGACGAGCGTCGCACGGTCGAGATCGCCGTCGCCGCGGCGAAGAACGCCGCTGTGACTCCCCGCCTGGAGATCTACCCTCGCGACCTTCCCCTTGTGCGGGCGCTGCGGCTTACCCAGGCGGGCCTGGTCCGGCTCATCCCCGGCGTCCCGGAGGAGAACCAGCCCGGCCTGACCACCGAGGAGGTCCACGGCCGGGTCCTCACCCGGTTCCCCCGTTTCGACGAGACCGGCGACCGGCTGCCCGCCGGCGGCGCGCTGACCGGGGCCCTGCGCGAGGCCGGTTTCGATCTCACCCTGTCCCAACGCATGGACACCCGCACCCTCCGGTACCTGCCCGCCAAGCTGGACATCGTCTCCAGCTATGTCACCGCGCTGGCCGGGCGTCGCCGCAGTACCCGCAAGGGCGGCGCGATGCGGTACTCCAGCGACCCGCTGACGGCCGCCGCCGTCGAGGCGGAGGAACGGCTGGAGTCGTCCGTTCACCGCGACGGTTTCCGGGTCCTGACGGTCCGGGCGGGCCTGACCGAGCAGGCCGTGGCGGAATTGTCGGGCGCCCGTTTCGGCGCGGATCCGCTGTCGGTGACGGCCCTGTTCCTGGAAGCCTTGCACGAACTCGTTCCGCCCGGCACGAAGCCGACCTGGGAGACGATCCTGCGCGCCGACGTCGCCGAGCCCGGCAGCAAGGCGGCGCGCAAGCTCGGCGAGTACACGCGCACCGCGTGGGGCCGGGTGGAGCCGGCGATCCGGGACCGGATGGAGCGAGGTGCCGGGCCGCTACTGCTGACGGAGACCACGGCGTTCGCGCGCTACCAGGCGATGGGTGCCCTCACCTCGCTGGCGGCGGCGGCCCGCAGCGGTGGACGCGGCCTGTGGCTGCTGTGCCCGCAGGGCGATCCTTCCCGCGAACCGCGCCTCGCCACCGTGGCCGTCCCCTACCAGGACGCCCTCGGCGAATGGATCAGATTGCCCGACTCCTGGGTCACCAACCTGCACCGCGCGGCCTGACCCGGGCCTGCCCACCGGGCAACGAGTACTTTGATCCGCGACGGGTCAAAGTGCTCGTGACGGACGTCGGTGACGCGCGCATCGAGACGTCCATCGGCCCCGGTCACGCATTTCAGGTTGATCGGCTGCGCACTCGTGGTCATCCGTTATCCTGATCGACTTCTTCCTATGGCGAACGTCGACCGGCCCGGTGCGGCCATGAGTGAGAACCGGCGTTTTCCCAGGCTGCGAGCCGGGTAGGGTCAGCCGCGATTTCCTATCCAGTAGGTTTTCATGAAGGTGATCGGCCGACTCGGCAGAACACCTGCCGAGCGCGGTGACACGACCTCGACGACCGGTTCCCCCGACATTCTCACGCTCAGCGATGGCGCATTCACGGTCATCGGCGTCGACATTACCGAGGAACTCGGGCCGGATCCATGGAAAGACGCCCGGTGCGCACCGAACGAACGCATCGTTCGAGTCACCCGCACTACCCTCATCGCCGCGAAGAATGACATCCCGGACGAATGATGCATCAACCGCCTGCGTGGGCACTGGACGAGAGTGAGCGGCTGACCCTGGAGGGCTTCCTGGAGTCTTTCGGCGCGGCCTGGGAACGCACGGAGCGGCGCTTCCTCAAACTGGAGTGCTGGCAGTCCTACCGCGAGGCGGACGGCGTTCGATCGCAGGAGGCATTCCAGGCGGGCGACACCGCGCTGGCCCGCCGCCTTCTGGAAGAGGAGGCGATGGGAGACCAACCTCTCCGCGACGATGTGCGGCGCGGCACCTGGAGTTCACCCGGGTTCGGCTGCTCTCCTACCCGCTCACCGACTACCTGCGCTACGAAATGATCAACTTCGAGGTGCGCGGCCGGCTGGGCGAGAACATCGAGTTCTTCGTACCGCCGTCTCCCGTGGACAGCTACTTCGACTTCCTGCTGTTCGACTCCCACACCGCCCTCATCCACGACTAGGGCGTGTCCCGTGATCTTTGGTGGCGGTTTGGTGTAGATCGTCTGTGTGGATGAGGAACGTCTGAAACGGCA
>NZ_BMRO01000013.1 GCF_014648675.1 Actinomadura livida | reverse complement strand
GCTCTTACTTCCGGCCTTCTGGGCCGCCTCGACCCGGGCCTTCCACCTCTCGTTGCCCAGCAGCCAGTCAAAGGAGTTGGTCTGCAGAGCAAGGAGGTCCGGGACTTCGAGCGGCTCCTTGATGCGCGCGAAGGAGACGCGGTTCGGACCGGTTGCGGTATTCGAGGCGTTGCGCGAGGCTGCCAAGAGTGGTCCTTCCGAGGGCTCGCGGCGTAACTGGTGACACGCACGCCAGACGATCCACCACCGAGACCTGCACAAAGGGGTCCAAAAGGGACCACGGCAGGGATGCTCTCAGCAGCGGATAGTCAGAGGGCAGCGCAAAGGGGCAGTGTAGCCGACTGGTACACCGCTCGCAACTCTAGCGCCGCAGTATGCATCACGTTGCCATGGAGCATCGCTCCTCAACGCCTCTCAGTCAAGAGCGGACTTGGACTTTTCAGCCCCTGACCTGCAGTGAGGAAGGCCATAGTTTAAGGCTTGGGCGCGGGTGGGCCGGCAGGGCCCCGGGAAGCGGCGAACGGCCGCCCCCGGAGGGGACGGCCGCACGGTGTTCCCAGGTCGTCCGGCGAACGCCTCGGCGATCGCGGACCGGTGACCGGGACGGGTCAGGAGATCACGTCGACGTCCTGGGCCAGCCACTTGCCGCCGGTCTCGACCATCGTCATCTTCAGGCGCAGCGCCTCGGGGAGGCGCTGTGTCTCGTCGTCCTTGGTGGCCGACGTGCGGTTGGCGTAGACGAGGACGACGACCTTGTCGGGGGTGGCGCTGACGACGCCCGCCTTGAGCACCGTCGTGGTTCCGACGAGCTGCTGCTGGGTCGCGTTCGCCTTGAAGGACGGCATCTCCTTCTCGTAGTCGCTGCGCAGCTTCCCGGTGGTCATGTCGGCGGCCGTCTTCATGTCGGCGTCGATGGTCCGGAAGTCGTAGGACGACAGCGCCTTGGCGGCCTTGGACGCTGCCCACGCGCCCTCCCGGCCGGCGGCCTCGACGGCGTTCTGCTCGCGGTCCTTGAGGTACAGCATCGTGGCCGCGGTGCCGAAGGCGATGACGAGGACGGCCAGGACGGCGATGACCGTGTACCCGGAGCGGGTGGCGCCGCCGCGGGCGCCCCCGTCTTCGTCGTCTTCTTCTTCGTCGTCGTCCGCCTCGGCGGCGGCCGGCTTCTTCAGCTTGATCGGCTTGGCCGTCTTGGCGGGCTTCTTCGGCTTCTCGGCTTCGACGGCCTCTTCTTCGGCGTCGTCTTCGTCTTCTTCGGCGTCGGCCTCGTCGGCGTCCAGTTCGACGGAGGACTCCTCAGCGAGGACGTCCTCGTCGGCTTCGGGAGCGTCCTCGTCGGCCACAGATGCCCGTGCGGGCTCTGAGGTCTCCTCTGCCGTGTCGGCATCGTCGTCCGGGGCCCCAGAGGCTTCCGGGGCCTTTTTGGCGCGACGAGGCTTCTCAGACGTTTTGACGGCCTTCTTCGGCTCGGGCTCGTCCTCGGCGGCGGCGTCCGCGGCCTCCTGGGCCAGCCGGGCCGCCTCCCTCGCCTTGGCGGCGGCCTCCTCGGCGAGGCGGGCGGCCTCGGCGGCCTCCTCGGCCTTGCGCGCCTTGTCGTCCGCGGCGTTCTCGTTCTTCCGTGCGGAGCGCTTGCCCCGGCCGAGCATGGTCACGGGACCACCTCCAGTTCGGACACGAGCCACCGGTCATCGACCCGGGTGAGATCCATCAGGTACCTGTAGGCGCGTGCCGCGCCGTCCTTCACCTTGGGGTTGGTGACCGTCCCGTTGAGGGACACCATCACTTCGGCGGAGTCGTCGTCGATGGAGACGACGCCGGCCTCGACCTGGTCGACGCTCGACTTGGCCTGGGTCTTGCTGAGCTGGTCCAGGAGCTGCTTCGACTGGGTGCTGAGCTTGTTCTTCAGCTCGCCGGTGGTGCCGGCGACGATCCGGTCGAGGTCCTTCTGGGCGGTCTCGTAGTTGAGCGACATCAGGTTGACGCCCATCTGCCGCGCCGCCTGCGTCGCCTTTGCGCGCTCGTCGGCGTCGTTCTTGCCCTGCCAGGTGCGCGCGCCGAGCACGCCGGTGGCGACGACCAGCGCGACGACGAGCACGCCCAGGACGATCGTGGTGATCTGGGGCCAGCGGCGCCTCATCGGACCCGCCTCACTGGCTCAGGGGTCCGAGCATGAGCCACTTCCACGAAGAATCTCCCAACTCACGAGTACCGGCGGTGCGCTGCATGGCGTACCGCTTGCCGTCGGGCCCGTAGACGGCACCGGTCGTTGGATCGTATCCAGCGAATTCCACTGAGCCGGCCGGATACGAGAGGTAGAGGTTGCCGTTCGCCAGCTGGGCGGAGGGGGCGGCCGCGGCCTTCGCCTCGGCGTCCCCGCCCTTGGCCTGCGCCTTGCCGCCGCCGTCGCCGTCCTTGGCGTAGGCGCCGCCCTCGGGGAAGCCCGCGCCGGCGGTGGCGCCCGGCGGGACCTGCGGGTACGGCGCGATGGCGTCGGCCGGGAAGTTGCGGGGGCCGCGGACGGCGGTGGGCGCGTCCTTCGGCGCCTTGCAGCCGGCGTCCAGGCGGGGCTTCTTCTTGCCCGTGTGCTGCGGCCAGCGCCGCTTCACCTGCTCGTAGCCCTCGGTGCACGGGGGCGGCGAGTCGATGTTCAGCGCGAGGCCCATGTGCTGGGTTCCGTCGCCGGGCGTGACGGTGAAGGCGCCCGCGACGCTCACCGGGTAGAGGATGAACAGCGACCGCAGGCCCGCCTTGCGCGAGGAGATGACCTGGCCGGTGGTGGTGAGGTTCGCCAGGAGCACGGGCAGCGTCGGCGCGAGCTGGTGGACGGCCTTGTGCGTCTCGTCCACCGCGCCCGGCACGCTGTCGATGGTCCGGCGCAGCGCCGGGTCGTCGTTGCGGAGGGACGTGGTCAGCTCGTTCAGGTTCCGCGCGAAGCCCCGGATGTTGGCGGCCTGCCCGCGCTGGGTGTCCAGGACGGTGACGCTGTTGTCCAGGAGCCGCTTGGTGTCGGGGTAGGACTGGTCGGCGGTCTCCAGGATGCGGTCGGTGTCGTCGAGGAGGGACTGGAGGTCCTCGGCGGAGCCGGAGAACGCCTTGTTCAGCTCGTCCACGATGACGCCGAGGTCCTTGGTGTTGACCGAGCCGACCAGCGCGTCGACGTTGCGCAGCAGCTCGGCGGTGGACACCGGCAGCGTGGTGCGGTCGCGCGGGATCGTGTACGGGTCGCCCTCGTCGAGGTAGGGCCCGCTCTTCCGGGCGGGGACCAGGTCGATGTACTGCTCGCCGACCGCGGACCGGTTCGCCACGATCGCCTTCGTGCCCTCGCGCGGGATCCGCTCGCCGCGCCGGAGCTCCAGCTTGACCCGGATCCCGGTCTCGGTCAGCTCGATCGGCCCGACCCGCCCGACCGGGACGCCCCGGTAGGTGACCTCGGCGTTGCTGAACACGCCGCCGGAGTCGGTGAGGTCGACGTAGGCGACGTACTCGCGGCCGAGGAGGCCGCGGCCGACCCCGATGTAGTTCACCGACACGACCGCCACGCCGACGACGGTGATCACCGCGAAGGCGATCAGCTGGAGGATGATTCCGCGGCTGAGGATCACGAGAGGCTCCCCGTCATCAGGGTCCGCAGACCGCTGTCACCGGATCCCGGGCCGAGTGCGCCGGGACGGCCCTGCTGGTTCGAGCGGGGCCGGCTCGAACCGGGCTGGTCCGAGCCGGGCCGGTCGCCGTTCCCCGGCAGGCCGGGCAGTCCGCCGGAGCCGCCGCCCGGCGACTGGGGCAGCACGCCCAGCGGCGTGTCGGGCAGGGTCACGTTCGGGACCTGGAGCATGTTGCGCATCTGGTGGCCGCTGCCGAGCGTCTTCTCCAGGTCGGTGCCGCCGAACAGGTTCTGCGCTAGGGACTCGAAGTCGAGGTCGACGCGCAGGTGGACGTTGCCGTAGTCGCCCTCGACGACGTTCTCGAACGTCGCCGGGAACGGGAAGGTGATCAGCGTCTCCAGCGACTTCGGCAGGTCCGAGCCGGCCTTGTTGAGGTTCCGCAGGATCTTGTCGAGGTCCTGCAGGTTGGCGAGCAGGTCGGCCTTGGACTGGTTGATCACGTTGGTGGTGGTGCGGCTGAGCTTGTCCAGCGCGACCAGCATCTTGGTGAGGTCGGCGCGGTTGCGGTCCAGGACGGCGATCGCCGGGCCCGTCTGGTCGATGGTGTTCCGGATCGTCTCGCGCTCGTCCGCCAGCTTCCCGCTGAGCCGGTCGATGCTGTCCAGCGCGCGGGTGATCGCGTGCCGGTTGCGGTCGAGCGTCCCGGTGAAGGTGTTGAGCCGGTGCAGCACCGATTTGATCGTCGCCTCGCGGCCGCCCATCGCGGCCTGCAGTTCGCGGCTGATCGTGGAGACCTGCTCCAGGCCGCCGCCGTTCAGCAGCAGCGACATCGCCGACAGCACCTCTTCGATCTCGGTGCCGCGGGTCGTGCGGGCCAGCGGGATGATGTCGTTGTTGCCGAGCTGCCCGCTCGGCGGCTCGTTCGCCGGCGGGTCGAGCTGCACGAACTTCTCGCCGAGGAGGCTCGTCTGGCCGATCGTCGCGACGGCGTTGTCGGGCAGCTCGACGTCCTTGCGGACCTTGACGGTGACGACGGCGTACCAGCCGCGGTCGGACCGCGAGTCGCCGGCCAGCTCGATCTTCTCGACCTGCCCGACGGAGACGTCGTTGACCTTGACCGCGGACTGCGGGACGAGGTCCAGCACGTTCACGAACTCGATCTTCACGGTCGTCGGGTCCGACCCGAGGTCGGGGCCGCCGGGCAGCGGCAGCGACGACACGCCGTCGAACGTGCAGCCCGTCAGGGCCGTCACGCCCGCGAGGGCGACGACGCCGAACAGCCGTGCGCGGCCGCCCGCGAGGCGTCCCGCCCGGCGCACCCGCCGTGTCGTGCTCATCGGCCACCTCCAGGCAGCAGCGCGGTGATGTCCCCGGGCACGCCCTGCGCCGCGGCGCCGGTCCCGGCGCCGGTGTTCGACCCGCCGTTCGACCGGTTGCTCGCCTTGGCGGACTTGGGCGGGCCCTGCGGCCCGTAGGCGTCCGGCGGGATCGGGACCGGGTCGTAGTGCGTGGTCAGCGCGGTGATCCAGGACAGGTCCAGGTGCAGGCCCGTCAGCGCCTTGCCGATGCCGTTGTACGGCTCGACGAAGTCGAGGCACTCCTTGGCGGGCGTCCCCACCGAGTACGCCAGCGAGCAGACCCAGTCGGCCAGGTCGTGGAACTGGCGGAAGTTGTTGCGGGTGTGGATCGTGCCGCTGATCGGGTCGTACGCGCGGGCCAGGTTGTTGATGGCGAGCGGGCCGGCCTGCAGGACCTCGGCGAGGGCGTCCCGCTCCTTCACCAGCACGCCGGTGATCTGCGCGAGCTGCCGGACGCTCGCGGCCAGCTCGCTGCGGTTGTCCTTCACGAACCGCTGGACGTTGCGCAGCGTCGGCGCGAGGGTGTTGAGGGCCGCGCTCAGCTCCTCCTTCTCCCCCGCCAGCTGCGCCGACACCTCGTTGAGGTGCCCGCCGAACGACTTGATCTGCTGGTCGTTGGCCTTCATCGCGTCGGTGATGACGCGCAGGTTCCGGATCGTCTCGGCGATGTCACCGCGGTCGGTGCTCAGGGTGCTGAGCGCCTTGGAGGTGTCCGCGATCGTCTGCCGGATGTCGTCGCCCTGCCCCTCCAGGTTCGAGGCGCCGACCCGCAGCAGCTCCGACAGGGCCCCGGTGCCGTCCTCGCCCGGCGCATTGGCGCCCTCCGGGCCGAGGGCCTTGGTGAGGTCGTTCAGGCTGCCGCCGATGTCGTCGATCTCCACCGGGACGGCGGTGCGGCTGGTGGTCAGCGTCGCACCGTCCGCCAGGACCGCGCCGCCCTTGTACACCGGCGTCAGCTGGATGTACCGGTCGGCGACGAGCGTCTGGTTGATGATGACCGCCTGCGCGTCGGCAGGCACCTTGTACTTGGCGTCGTACTTCAGCTCGACCTTCACCGAGTCGCCGACGGGGTCGACGCTCGTGACCTCCCCGACGCGGATGCCGAGGATGCGGACGTCGGCGCCCGGATAGAGGCCGACCGTCTTGGTGAAGTACGCCGTCATCCGGCGCTGCTCCGGCTTCTGGAGCACCAGCAGGAGCACGGCGGCCAGCACCGCGACGGCGAGGATCGCGCCGCCGAGTCGGAGGATGGTCCCTGAATTGCGCACGGAAACCTGCCTGCTCACGGGAGGAAGGGCAACGGGTTGTCGCCCGTGACGCCGGTCTGGCCATTGCCGGAAGAGCCGTTGCCGTTGCCGGTACGGCCGCCCTGCTGGTGGGTGCTGCCCCCGCCCCCGCCGCCGCCTGGGCCGTCCCCGATCGAGGCGGGGATCGGCAGGAGGTTCTGGATCCACGAGTCGAACCAGCGGCCGGTGCCGGTCACGTCGGCGAACTGGCGGGCGAAGGGCGCGAACAGCTGGAGGATCCGGTCCAGGTTGTCCTGGTTCTTCAGCAGCACCCGGTTGACCCGCGCCAGGTTGTCCAGCATCGGCCTGAGCTGCTTCTCGTTCTCGTTGATCAGCGCGTTCACCTGCTGGGACAGGGTCACGGTGCGGATCAGCAGCTGGTGGATCACCGCGCGGCGGGCCTGCACCGCCTGCAGCACCTTGTCGCCGTCCTGGACCAGCTCGGCGAAGTCCTGGTTGCGGTCCGCGAGCAGCTGCGAGACGTCCTTGGCCTTGCCGGTCAGCTCGTGCAGCTCCTCGTCGCGGGACGCGATCGTGTTCGACAGCCGCCGCAGGCCCTGCAGCGACGCCCGGACCTCCTCGGGGGAGTTCTCGAACGTCTGCGACAGCACCTCGAACGACTTGGCGACCTGCTCGACGTCGATCGCGCCGACCCGCTGGCTCAGCTCGCTGATCGCCGGGACGACCTCGAACGGGACGTGCGTCCGCTCGACCGGGATCGTGCGGCCGAGCTCGCCCTTCCCGCGCGGGATCAGCTCCAGGTAGTGCGCGCCGAGGACCGTCTTGATCTTGATGCTGGCCTCGGTGCGGTCACCGAGCCTCACCCCGTCGTCGACCCGGAAGGTGACCTTGACGTGGTCTCCGTCCAGGTCCAGGGCCTTGACCTCGCCGACCTTGACGCCCGCGATGCGGACCTCCTCGTCGGGCTCCAGCCCCGCCGCCTCCTTGAACTGGGCGGTACGGGTGGTGCCGCCGGCGATGAGCGGGATGTTCTGCAGGTTCATCGCGAGGACGACCAGCACGATGATGACGGCGAACCCGATGAGGCCGATGGGGAACGGGTTGCGCTCGCGGAACGAGACCCTCATCTACTTGCACCTCGCGTTCTCGTTCACGATCGCCGGCGTCTGGTAGACCGGTCCGCCAGGCAGCCGCACCCGCGCGTCGAGGCCGCAGATGTACATGTTGAACCAGGAGCCGTAGGAGGAGATGTTCAGCAGCTTCTCCAGCCGGTTCGGCGTCCGCTGCAGGCCCTCGTCGATGTCCTTGCGGTTCGCGTCGAACGTCCCGGTGAGCTTGCGCAGCCCCGCGATGTCGTTCCGGATGCCGGGCCGCGCGTCGGCGAGCAGGTCCTGCGTGGTGCCGGTCAGGTCGTTGAGCGCGGCCACCGAGTCGAAGATCGCCTCGCGGTCGTCGGAGACGCCGCTGACGAACCCGCGCAGGTCGAGGATCAGCTTGTTGACCTCGTCGTGCCGCTCGTCGATGGTGCCGAGGACGGTGTTCAGGTTGTCGATCACCCGGCCGATGACCTTGTCCCGGTCGGCGAGCGTGCTGGTCAGCGACGCGACGTGCGCGAGCAGGCTGTTGATCGTCCCGCCCTCGCCCTGCAGCACCGTGATGATCTGCATCGCCAGCGTGTTGACGTCCTTGGGCTCCAGGGCCCGGAACAGCGGCCGGAAGCCGTTGAACAGCGTCGTCAGGTCCAGCGCCGGCTGCGTCTGCGAGATCGGGATCGTGTCGCCCGGGTCCAGGTACTCGTTGGCCTGGCCCTCCCCGTCGGCCAGCGCGAGGTACCGCTGGCCCATCAGGTTGCGGTAGCGGATGTGCGCCTGCGTGGACGACGGCAGCCCCGCCCGGAACGCGCCGTTCTCCTGGACGCTGAACGTCACCTCGGCCTGGTGGCCCTTGTAGAGCTTGATCTCCTCGATCTGGCCGACCCGGACCCCGGCGACGCGGACGTCGTCGTTCTTCAGCAGCCCGGTCACGTCCGAGAAGATCGCCTTGTAGGTCTTGGACGGCCCGAACCGCATGTTGGAGATCGTCATCGCCAGCACGCCGGTCGCCACCGCCGTGACGACCACGAAGGTCAGCAGCTTGATCGCCGCACTCGTCGTCTTCACTTGACCGTCACCACCGATCCCTGCAGCAGCGGCCCGAACAGCAGGGACGAGACGTCGGAGACCTCCTGGGCGGGGGTCTGCGTCAGCGGCCCGACAATGCTCTTGATCTTGTCCTTCTCGCTCATCGACCCCGGGTCGACGAAGATGTTCGACACCGCCCGGCCGCGGCCGCCCGCGGGCGCGTTCGCCGGGTCGGGGTCCTTCCACCACAGGTTGTCCTCGGTGCCGTCCAGCGCCAGGAAGTCCGGGAACGGGACCCGCGGGTTCGGCAGGTTGTAGCAGCGCGGGTTCCGCTGGTCCTTCACCTCGGGCAGCTCCAGCGGGTTCTTGTAGCCCGGCCGCGGCTTGACGATCTCGATCGTCAGGTTGAAGGTCTTGGACCCGTTCCCGCCGGCCACCCGCTCGGCCTCCGGCTTGATCTTCATGAGGCCCGCCAGCACGCACGGCATCGACGGCGAGTACCGGGCGACGAGGCTGAGCACGTCCCGGTTCGCGATGTTGAACCCGACGATCTTCGGTCCGTTGTTGCGCATGAACACGTCGCCGTCCTGCGCCAGCGCGGTCGTCGCCGGGATCAGCCGCTCGATCGTCGCCGTCTTGTCGGTGATCGTCTTGCTGGTCACGTTGAGGTTCCGGAGCGTCTGCAGCAGATCCGGCGCGGCGGCGTGGTAGATGTCGGACACGTCCGCCAGGCCGTGCAGGTCGTGGACGAGCGTCCCGAGCTCCGGGTTGATCTTCTTCAGCAGCGCGTCCGCCTGCTCCAGGTTCTGCCCGATCTGGTCGCCGCGGCCCTGCAGTGCCGTGGCGAGGGCGTTCAGCGTCGCGTTCAGCTCCGCCGGCTTCACCGCCTGCAGCAGCGGCAGCAGGTCGTTCAGCACCTTGTCGATCTCGACGGCGGTGCGGGACCGGTCCTGCTGGATCACGGCCCCCTCGGCCAGCCCCAGCGCGCCCGGCTGCTCCGGGATGTGCAGTTCCACGTACTTCTCGCCGAACAGCGTCTTCGGCAGCAGCCGCGCCTGGACGTTGCCCGGGATCAGCTTCGCCTTGTCTGGGTCGAGCGCCAGGTGCAGCGTCGCGCCCTGCGCCGTCGCGTCGGTGTCGCGCACCTCCCCGACGATCAGGCCCCGCACCTTCACGTCCGAGTGCGGCAGCAGCTGCAGCCCGGCGCGCTCCGTCCGCACCGTCACCTCGGTCACGGGAGTGAACGCCTTGTTGAACAGCGCCACGGTGAGCGCCAGCAACAGGACGATCACCAGCAACATGGAGATCCCGAGCAACCGAAACCGGATACGTTCCGTCATGATTCCGCCGCCCTCTGTGGGGGGGCGACCCCCCACGCCCCCCGGTTCGCTCCGCTCATCCCAGTCACCCCGCGATCCGAACGGTCGTATCAGTGCCCCAGATCGCCATGCCGAGGAGCAGGTCCACCACGTTGATGACGACGATGCTGGTGCGCACCGCGCGGCCCACCGCGACGCCGACGCCCGCCGGGCCGCCGCTCGCGTGGTAGCCGTAGTAGCAGTGGATCAGCATGACCAGCACCGAGAATATGATCACTTTTCCGAACGACCACAAGATGTCGTTCGGTGGTAGGAACAAATGGAAATAGTGGTCGTAGGTGCCGGTCGACTGGCCGTAGAAAACCGTCACGATCAGCCGCGTCGCGCCGTACGAGGCCAGCAGGCCCACGATGTACAGCGGGATGACCGCGATCATCCCGGCCAGCATCCGGGTCGTGACGAGGAACGGCATCGACGGGACCGCCATGACCTCCAGCGCGTCGATCTCGTCGGAGATCCGCATCGCGCCGAGCTGGGCGGTGAACCCGCAGCCGACCGTCGCCGACAGCGCCAGCGCCGACACCAGCGGGGCGATCTCGCGGGTGTTGAAGTAGGACGCGATGAAGCCGGTGAACGCCGCCGTGCCGATCTGGTTCAGCGACTCGTAGCCCTGCAGGCCGACCTGGCTGCCGGTGAAGAACGTCATGAATCCGACGATCACCACCGAGCCGCCGATCACCGCGAGGCCGCCGGTGCCGAGGCTCACCTCGGCCAGCAGCCGCAGCACCTCCGTGCGGTAGCGGCGCAGCACCCGGAACGTCCACGCGAACGCGCGGGCGTAGAACGACATCTGGTGGCCGAAGTCGTCCAGCCGCTGCAAAGGCGCGTTCACCGCCTTGCCGACGGCCTTCCCCGTCTTTCCTGGAGCCGCCATTTACATGCCCTTCGACGGCACGAACTGGAAGTACAGCGCGGAGATCAGGAAGTTCTCCAGGAAGAGCAGCATGAAGGTGATGACCACGGTCTGATTGACCGCGTCACCGACCCCCTTCGGGCCGCCCTTCGCGTTCAACCCCTTGTACGCCGCGACGAGGCCGGCGGTGATGCCGAACACGAACGCCTTGAACTCGGCCTGCAGCAGGTCGGGCAGCTGCGCGATGGCGTTGAACGACGCCAGGTAGGCGCCGGGCGTGCCGTCCTGCAGCATGACGTTGAAGAAGTAGCCGCCCATGAGACCGACGACGGAGACCAGCCCGTTCAGGAACAGCGCGACGAACGCGCAGGCGAGCATCCGCGGCACCACGAGGCGGTGCAGGGGGTTGATCCCCAGCACCTCCATCGCGTCGATCTCCTCGCGGATCTTGCGGGAGCCGAGGTCGGCGCAGATCGCCGAGCCGGCGGCGCCCGCCACCAGCAGCGAGGTCACCAGCGGGCTGGCCTCCCGGACGATCGCGACGACCGCGGTCGCACCGGTGTAGGACTGCGCGCCGAGCTGCCGGATGAGCCCGCCGACCTGCAGCGACAGGATGCCGCCGAACGGGATGGCGACCAGCATGGTGGGGACCACCGTGACGCTGACGATGAACCATGCCTGCTGGATGAACTCGCGCCACTGGAACGGCCACTTGAACATCGCGCGGCCGGTGTCCAGGCACAGGGCGAAGAAGCGGCCCGGCTCCCGGATCGCGATGTTGGCGGCGCCGTCCCCGATCTTGCGGAACGTCGTGGACGACCCGCCGCCCTTGCCATCCCCTCGCTGGTCCGCGCCGATACCAGGAGTGGACATCAGTACCCTGCACCCGCCCCTTGCTGTCCGGGCGGCGGGTTGCCCGGGAAGTGGCCGGGCGCACCGCCGGGGTGCGCGCCGGGCGGCGGACCGCCGGCGGGCGCCATCGACGCCACGTACCGCGGCCACTCCTCCACCCAGTTGCGGCCCAGGTCGTCCACGAAGGATCCGGGCGGCGGGGTGACGCCGTGCGCGGCGCACCAGGCGCCGGGGGCGTGCTGCCCCGGGCGGATCCGGCCGTCGCTGGTCATCAGCTGCGGCGGGATCGGCGGCAGCTTGCCCGGGTCGTGGCCCTGCTTGGCCTCGGCCTCCAGCTCGGAGACGTCCTTCTCCTCCGACATGCCGATCGGGCCGATCTTGCGCGCGTTGAGGAACTGCCGGACGACCGGCTCCTCGCTGGACAGCAGCATCTCGCGCGGGCCGAACATCACCAGCTCGCGGCGGAACAGCAGGCCGATGTTGTCCGGAACGGTCCGGGCGGTGTTGATGTCGTGGGTGACGATGAGGAACGTCGCGCCTATCTCGGCGTTCAGGTCGACGATCGTCTGGTTCAGGTAGGACGTGCGGACGGGGTCGAGGCCGGAGTCGGGCTCGTCCACCAGCAGGATCTCGGGGTTCAGGACGAGGGCGCGGGCGAGGCCGGCGCGCTTCTTCATCCCGCCGGAGATCTCCCCGGGGAGCTTCTTCTCGGCACCGAGGAGCCCGACGAGCTCGAGCTTCTCCATGACGATCCGCTTGACCTCGGACTCCGACTTCTTCGTGTGCTCGCGGAGCGGGAAGGCCACGTTGTCGTAGATGTTCATCGACCCGAAGAGGGCGCCGTCCTGGAACAGCACGCCGAACAGCTTGCGGGTCTCGTAGAGCTGCGCCTCGGGGAGGTAGGGGAGGTCCCGGTCGCCGACCCAGATGTGCCCGCGGTCCGGCTTGAGCAGCCCGACCAGTGACTTGAGGAAGACCGACTTACCGGTGCCGGAGGGGCCCAGGAGAACGGAGATCTCTCCCGCGGGCAGCGTCAGCGACACGTCCTGCCAGATGGTCTGACGGCCGAAGGACTTGGTCAGGCCCTCGACTCTGATCTCGACGCCCACTCGTCACCTTTCGTCCAGGCCGGGGGGGAATCCCGAACCAATGAGCGAGTAGCTCTAGGCTCTTTGTCGTCACACCGCGTGACCGCCCTCTTGCTACCGTCCAGTAGCCGTGACGGGTGCCACTACCGTAGCGGGACTCCGTCCAAATGGAAGGGGTTCCACTCCAGATCAGCGGCCAAATGCGACGTCGTAAGACAATCGTTACTTACGGCGTCTATGAGACTAGTGGTCCAAGAACCGGAGCCTCAAGCGGGGTCGGGGTGTTCGGCCGGGGAAGAACGGCTTCGTCCGTCCGCCGGGACACCGCGGCCCTCGTGTGGCCACAGCGTCAGAGGGGACGGTACGCCGCGCGCCGATAAGCGCACAACCCGCCCGGGCGCACGCTTTCGGGCATGCGTTTATCACTCCGGTACAACGAAAAGAGGCGGCCGCCCCACCCGTGGTGGGACGACCGCCTCCCGAGGAGCGGACGGAGCCGTACCGGCCCCGGGCTCTGGAACGCCTTACTTGACGGTGACCGTCGCGCCGGCCTTCTCCAGGGCCTCCTTGGCCTTGTCGGCGGCCTCCTTGTTGACCTTCTCGAGCAGCGGCTTCGGCGCGCCGTCGACCAGGTCCTTGGCCTCCTTCAGGCCGAGGCTCGTCAGCGCGCGAACCTCCTTGATGACCTGGATCTTCTTGTCGCCGGCACCCTCGAGGATGACGTCGAACTCGTCCTGCGCGGCGGCCTCCTCGGCGGCCGGGGCGCCCGCCCCGCCCGCGGGGGCGGCCACGGCCGCGACCGGCGCGGCGGCCTTGACGTCGAAGACCTCCTCGAACTGCTTCACGAACTCGGAGAGCTCGAGAAGGGTCATCTCCTTGAACGCGTCGAGCAGGTCGTCGGTGCTGAGCTTCGCCATGATCTTTCCTCCGCTATGGCTTGAATACTGGGGATTACGTAACCGCGGGTGCCTACTCGGCGGACGCCTCGGCGGCCTCGGCGGCCGGCGCGTCGGCGGTCTCGCCCGCCGCCTCGCGCTTGGCGCGCAGCGCCTCGGCCAGCTGCGCCGTCTGCGTCGGCAGGGCGTTGAAGAGCGCGGCCGCGTTGGACAGCGAGCCCTTCATCGCACCGGCGAGCTTCGCGAGGAGCACGTCGCGCGACTCGAGGTCGGCGAGCTTGGTGACCTCCGCCGCGCTCATCGCCTTGCCGTCGATGAACCCGCCCTTGATCACCAGCAGCGGGTTGGCCTTGGCGAAGTCACGCAGGCCCTTGGCGGCCTCGACCACGTCGCCCCGGACGAACGCGATGGCCGACGGGCCCTCGAGCAGGTCACGGAACTGCTCGTCGACACCGGCCTCGTCCGCCGCGCGCTTGGTCAGCGTGTTCTTCACCACGCGAAACCGTGCGGTCTCGCCGAGATTGCCGCGCAGTTCCCTGACCTGCGCGACGGTCAGCCCGCGGTACTCGGTCAGCACGGCGCCGCTGGAGCTCTGGAACTCGTCCTTGAGCTCGGCGATCGCCGCGTCCTTATCGGCCCTGGCCATGCGGCCTCCTTCCGATTACCTGGGTGTTCACGACCCTCCCCATCCCGGGGACGGGGCCCGATCGACCAAAAAACGCCCCGGCGCAGGCGCACGGGGCGTCCAGGCAAGGCACGGAGGCCATGCGGAAGCTCTCGTCTCACCTACGCAGGCCGCCCGACGAATCGGGTCCTTCGGTCACCTCGGCATGAGGTGACGACCGGCGGTCTTCGGCGCAACCAAGTTACCCGACAGACTTGCACTTCTCCAAAACGAGCTACCCACAGCGAGGGGACCGCGCCGTCGCGGCGCGGTCCCCTCCCCGTGTCGGCCTTGGTCAGCTGCCCGGCAGGCCGCCGCCACCGAGCCCCTGCAGCATCTGGCTGAAGTCGGTGACCTGGTTCGCCGGCGGCGCGGCGATGTTCACCGGCTTGCCGAAGTCGCGGTACTTGATGGTCATGGTCATGACCCCGTCGGCCGTCTGCTGGCCCTTCATGGTCATCTTGCGGGGGAGCTGCTGGTCGTCCACCCACAGGTCGAACTGCATGCTGTCCATGCCGGTCTGCGCGTAGCCCTTGCGGAGCACCTCCTGCTGGTCCGCGGGCAGCTGCGCGAGCGCGTCCTCAAGCCGGTAGGTACCGGTGTAGTGCGTCGTCTGGACGCCGTCCACCGTCTCCTTGCCGACCTCGCGCGCGTCCTTGGACGCCGTCAGCATCTTGGTGTTCTGGACCGGGTCCATCTGCCGCGACTGCTGGAGCAGCTGGTCGACGTTCAGGCCGGACTTGCGGCCCAGCTCGTCCAGCGACATCTTCAGCCACGGCTTGCTCGCGGACCCGCCGCCGAGCTGGCTGAGCATCGGCATCTTCATGTAGATGGTCCGGCCCACCAGCCGCTGCTCCATGCCCGGCATCGACTGCCCGGCGACCGTCATCTTGTCGAAGTTCATGCTGTAGGCGAGGTCCGGCTTGAGCTGGTACTGCATCCCACCGGTCATCGAGACGTCGCCGTCCGCGGCACCGGTCATCTGCATCGCCATGCTCGCCTTGAAGGTGTCGAGCTGGCCGGTCTTCTCCGCTGCCTTGCCGAGCACCTGGGCGGCCGAGAGCTTCAGGTTCTCACCGGCCTCACCCACCTTGTCGCCGGCGCCGCCGAGGCAGCCGGTCAGCGAGAGGGCGAGGCCGGTGGCCAGCGTGACGCCCGTGGCGAAACGACGGATCATCGTGGGGGGTCTCCTTGGTCTGCTCCACGGCCCGCTCACACCCGTTGCACGGCAGGGCCGCCTGAAGGATCAGACGCACCGGAGCACCACCGGGTTCACCGTTTTCGCGATCTTGTTGGCGGCCGGTCGGTTCTCCCGGGGCGACCCGGCCATCGGCGGGCTGCCGGCGAGCGAGGGGACCGCGCCCGATCGCGGCGCGGTCCCCTCCGGGCTCTCCTCCGTCAGCTGCCCGGCAGGCCACCGCCGAGCATCGCGCCCATGTCGGTGATCTGGTCGGCCGGCGGCTCGGTGATGTCCACCGGCTTGCCGTAGTCGCGGTAGGTGATCGTCATGTGCATGGAGCCCGTGGTCCTGTCGGCCTTCGTCTCCAGCTTGCGGGGAAGCCGCTCGTCGTCGACCCAGAGGTCGAACCGCATGTCCGTCAAGCCCGCCTCATCGGCGCTCTTGCGGTGGGCCTCCCGCAGATTCACCGGAACCTGCGCGAGCGCGTCCTCCATCCGGTAGGTGCCGGTGTAGCGGGTCGTCTTGACCCCGCCCACCGTCTCCTCGCCGACCTTCTTCACGTCCTTGGACGCGGTCAGCAGCCTGGTGTTCTGCACCGGGTCCATCTCGCGCGTCTGCTGGAGCAGCGGCCCCAGGCCGACGCCGGTCTTCTTATCGGCCTCGTCCAGCGAGATCTTGATCCACGGCTTCGCCGTCTGGACTCCGCCGCCGTCCGCGCGGACGGGCAGCTTGACGTAGATGTTCTGGCCGACGAGGCGGTGCTCGCCACCCGACATCGACTGGCCGCCGACCGACATCTCCTCGAACAGCAGGCTGGTCGCCAATTCCGGCTTCCGCTGGTACTTCATCGTGCCGTTCTGCGAGATATCGCCCTCCGGCGAGCCGCTCACCTCAAGGACCAGGTCGGCCTGGAAGGAGTCGGCCTTCCCCGTCTCCTCCGCGGCCTTCCCGAGCACCTGCGCGGCGGTGAGCTCCAGCTTCTCACCGGCCTCGCCCACCTTGTCGTCCGCATCCCCCAGACAGCCGGACAGCGAGAGGGCGAGGCCGGTGGCCAGCGCGACGCCGATGGCGAAACGACGGATCATCGTGATGATTCTCCCTTGGACTGCTTTTGGCCCCGGCCCATGCGGAAATCCCCAGAGCCAATTGCCAAGTCAGACGCCCGGGAGGTGATTACGGTTTGCCAAATTCGGCGATATGGCCACAAGCGGCTACGTCAGTTGCCGCCGAGCAGCCCGGCGATCGACAGTTCGCCGACCTGGTCGGACGGCGGCGGGTTCACCTTGAACGACTCTCCGTAGTCGCTGTAGAGGACGGTCACCGTGCCGGTCTCGCCCTGCTCGCCGCTCATCTTCGACACGAGCTTGCGCGGCAGGTTCTCCGCGTCCGTCCACAGATCGAAGTTGATCTTGTGCTGCGCGTCCTCCGCCGGCAGCCACTTGCGCACCTTCTCGCGCGACTCCGCGTCGAGCCGGTTCAGCGCGTCCTGGACGGTCACCGTCCCGGTGTAGTGCGTCGTCTCGACCCCGTCGACCTTCTCGGTGCCGACCCGGCGCGCGTCCTTGGAGCCGGTGAACATCTTCGTCTGCTCGGCCGGGTCCACCTTCTCCACCTGGCCGATCAGACCCTGGATGTCGAACCCGGTGTGCTGCGACGCCCGGTCCACATCGATCTTCAGCCACGGCTTGCCGCCGCTGACGAACTTGGCGAGCTGCGGGACCTTCGCGTACAGCACGTCGCCCGTGAACAGCGCCTGCCCCTGCGCCCCCGGGACGCTCTTCCCGCCGCGGCTGAACTCGTCCAGCTTCGCGCTGAACTGCAGCGTCGGCCGCAGCTGGAACTGCCCGTTGGCGCGGATCTCCCCGCTGCCGCCCTGCCCCGTCCCGGTCACCGTGAGGTCGGCCTTGAACGTATCCGCCTCACCGGTCTTCTCCGAGGCCTTCAACAGCGCCTGCCCGGCACTGAGCTGCATGTTCTCCGTGGTCCCGGTGCCGCCCCCGCCGCATCCGCTCAGGAGCAGCGCGGCGCTCACGGCGGTGCCGCCGGCCGCCACCACGAGTCGTCGTTTCATGAGGTTCGAGCCTCCCTTGTCGCCCTGCTGGTGATCCCAGTGTCACGGGGACGCCAACGACGCTACATCCCCCGCTGGTACGAATGCCCCCACCCGAGGTACGACCATCGTCGTACTCATCGCATTGCCCTTGGCGGTCAGGCCCTAGAGGGCCTTCCCTTCAACGGGCACTGCGCGCGATCGCTGTGCTTATTTGCATTGCCCTTGGCGGTCAGGCGCTATAGCGCCCTCCCTTCAACGGGCACTGCGCGCGATCGCTGTGCTTATTTGCATTGCCCTTGGCGGTCAGGCGCTAGAGCGCCCTCCCTTCAACGGGCACTGCGCGCGATCGCTGCATCGCTCCGGCTCGCCCTGGGGGCTCGCTGCGCGATCAGGTTCCTCGCAAGCTCGAAACCTGCCTTCGGACGCGATCGCAAGCGTCGAGGTTGCTGCGGGGTTGCTGTGGTGACTGAGGTCGTGCCCATTTGCACTGCCCTAGGCATAGGCTCTTGCGCTTCTTACCTTTGGCGTGCGCGCTTGCCTTGGGTGGGTCAGCGGTAGGCGTTGAAGGTCATGGAGCCGGTGAAGGCGGCGCCGGGCGCCTGGGCGCTCAGGCCGATCGAGGTGGGGCGGGACTTGCTGTCGGCCCAGAGGTCCAGGCCGCAGCCGGTGTCCTGGGGGATCAAGTCGCGGATCGCGGCGGCCGCTTCCTGCGGGAGGAGCGAGTAGACGCTGCCCATGCGGGCCTGGGCGGTGAACTGGGTCCGGCCGCTGTCGTCCGGCTCGCTCGCGGTCGTGCCGGGGAGCGTCCCGATCATGAAGGTGAACTGGCGGGGGTCGGACTGGGTCTGCAGGGTGTTCAGCTGCGCGGCCGTGAGGGTGGACTGGGTCCACTTCTCCCCGTCGAAGCCCTTGAGGGTCTGGCCGCTCACGATGACCTTCTGGGTGATCTTGGTGAGCTCGCCGCCCTGCATCGTCTGGGTGACGCCGGTCGCGTTCATCGCGAACTTCGGGTACAGGGTGAACGACGCGGTCTCCGCGGCGTGCTTGTAGTCGCCGTTCGCGCCGATGGACACCTTGACCTCGGTCTTGCGGGTGAAGGCGTGGAGGCTCGGGCCGGGCTGGGGCGGCGCGGTGGGCAGGTTCGCGAAGGCGCCGCCGCCCGGGGTGCCCGGCGTGCCGGGGGCGTTGCCCGTCCCGGCCGGGTTGGAGCCGGGTGCCGCGGGGGCGCCGGGGGTGACGAGGCCGGTGGCGGTGCCGTTCGGGTTCGCCGGGTCCTGCCGGGACATGGCCGCGGACGCCGGCGACGCGCCCCCGTCCCCGGCGGAGTTGCCGCCGACCTGGACCGCCATCACGATCGCCGTGGGCACGACGGCGACGGCGGTGACTGCGGAGATGGCGATGGCACGGTCGGTTCGACGCTTCACGGGGAAGATTCAACACCAGATTCCCCACCGGTAACAAAACAATCCGGCTACCCAATTGTCCGGTTCCGGACGCTGATCTATGTATCCAGCCCGTTCGGTGCTATGTGCCGGTACGCGAACAGGGCGCCCCCGGAGCCGGGGACGCCCTGTGCCGTGCTGCCGCTCAGACCTCTTCGAGGTCGGCGGTGAGGTTGCGGACCGCGTTCGGGTCCACCGGGATGCTCGGGCCCATCGACGTCGTCATCGACGCCTTCTTCACGTACCGGCCCTTCGCGGCGGACGGCTTGAGCCGCTGGATCTCCTCGACGGCCGCGGCGTAGTTCTCCACCAGCTGGCGCGGCTCGAAGGACGCCCGGCCGATGATGAAGTGCAGGTTCGCGTGCCGGTCGACCCGGAACTCGATCTTGCCGCCCTTGATGTCGGACACGGCCTTCGCCACGTCCATCGTGACCGTGCCGGTCTTCGGGTTCGGCATCAGGCCGCGGGGGCCGAGCACCCGGCCCAGGCGTCCGACCTTGCCCATCTGGTCCGGCGTGGCCACGACCGCGTCGAAGTCCAGGAAGCCGCCCTGGATGCGCTCGATCATGTCGTCGGTGCCGACGAAGTCGGCGCCCGCCGCCTCGGCCTCCTGCGCCTTGGCGCCGGCGGCGAAGACCAGCACGCGGGCGGTCTTACCGGTGCCGTGCGGCAGGTTGACGGTGCCGCGCACCATCTGGTCGGCCTTGCGGGGGTCGACGCCCAGCCGCAGCGCGACCTCCACGGTCGGGTCGAACTTGACGACCTTGGTCTCCTTGGCGAGCTTCACGGCCTCGGCCGGGCTGTACAGCCGCTCCCGGTCGATCTTCTCCGCCGCGGAGCGGTAGCCCTTGCTGCGCTTCATGGTGATTCCCTTCCGGAATTCGTGGTACGGGCCAGCGCGTGGCCCTGCCACTGCCGTCCCGCCGGCGGCGGGATACGGCGTCAGGTCACTTGATCTCGATGCCCATCGACCTGGCGGTGCCGGCGACGATCTTCTCGGCGGTCTCCAGGCTCTTGGCGTTGAGGTCGGGCATCTTGGTCGTGGCGATCTCGCGGACCTGGTCGGCGGTGATCGAGCCGACCTTGGTCTTGTGCGGCTCGCCGCTGCCCTTGTCGACGCCCGCGGCCTTCAGGATGAGCTGCGCGGCCGGCGGGGTCTTGGTGACGAAGGTGAACGACCGGTCCTCGTAGATGGTGATCTCTACGGGGACGACGTTGCCGCGCTGGGACTCCGTGGCAGCGTTGTACTGCTTGCAGAAGTCCATGATGTTGACGCCGTGCGGACCGAGCGCGGTACCGACCGGCGGCGCCGGAGTCGCGGCCCCGGCCTGCAACTGGACCTTGACGAGCGCGGCGATCTTCTTCTTCTTCGGAGGCATTCGAACCCCTTTATCCCATTTATCGGTGGTTCCGACTCCCGGTCATCCGGGCAACACGGCGGCTGGGACGCATCCTCCGTGTAGGAACCACTTGGACTCGCAACCCGCGTGAGCGGGGAGCATCGCTGGTGCTGCCTGTCCGGTGCGCAGATGCACCGGGCCGTCCCCGCGAAAGCGGGACGATTTCCCGGTGGGGTTCGATCCGGACCGTGCCGGCCGTCCCCCGCCTGGGCGGGACAACCCGTCCAGGATACGGCCTCGTGCGGGCCGGTCGGTCCATCGGGCCGAACATGCTGCACGCCCCGCATGAGTCCGGGCCATCCCCCGCATCGCGGGAAACGGCCCGGCACGGGCTCAAGTCAGATCTTGGAGACCTGGTTGAAGGAGAGCTCGACGGGGGTCTCCCGGCCGAAGATCGAGACCAGGACCTTGAGCTTCTGCTGCTCGGCGTTGATCTCGTTGACCGTGGCGGGGAGGGTGGCGAACGGGCCGTCCATGACGGTGACCGACTCGCCGACCTCGTAGTCGACGGTGGCGGGGGCCTTCGCCTGCTCCTTGGCCTTGACGGTGCCCTCCTCGGGCTCCGGGGCGAGCAGGCCGGCGACCTCGTCCAGGCTCAGCGGGGACGGCTTGTTCAGCAGCCCGACGAACCCGGTGACGCCGGGCGTGTTGCGGACCGCGGCCCAGGACTCGTCGGTCAGCTCCATGCGGACCAGGATGTAGCCCGGCAGGACCTTCTCGTTGACCTTCTGCCGCTTGCCCTGCTTGATCTCGGTCACCTCGTGCTGCGGGACCTCGATCTGGAAGATGTAGTCCTCCATGTTGAGGGTCTGCGTCCGGGTCTCGATGTTGGTCTTGACCCGGTTCTCGTACCCCGCGTAGGAGTGCACGACGTACCAGTCGCCCGGCTGGAGCCGGAGCTGCATCTTGAAGTCGGCGTAGGGGTCGGCCGGGGGGCCGGCCTCCTCCTCGTCTTCGTCCTCGTCCTGCTCGTCCGTGACGGCCTCGGCGAGATCGGCGGCGTCCGCGGCGGCGTCCGGCCCGGGGCCCTCGCCCTCGAGCTTCGTGTCCGCGGGCTCGCCTTCGCCGGCGGCGACGGCCGCCTCGGCCGTCTCCTCGGCGGGCTCGGCCGCCTGGTCTGCCGCAGCAGCCGCAGCGGACTGGGCCTCTTCAACGGCCTCGTCGTAGGGCTGTGAGGGCTCGGACACGGTGTCTCTTTCTCTCGGCTTGCGGTGAATGGACTTGCGGTGGTGCGGCGGCGGCACGTCGGTACGCCGCGGCCCCGGGCGCGATCAGCCGAGGCCGATCAGCCGAAGATGGCGTAAATGCCCTGCTGCAGCCCGTAGTCGACGCCGGACACGATCCCCACCATGATCAGCACGAAGATCAGTGCCGCGACCGTGTAGGTGATGAGTTCCCGCCGCGTGGGCCAGATGACCTTGCGCAGCTCGGCGATGATCTGGCGCACGAAGAGCGCCGGAGTCGTCCGCCGCGGGGACTTCTCCTTCTTGCGCTTGCCCTCGCCCTTGGCCTCGGGCTCGTCGCGCTCGTCGGTCTCAGTCGCCATTTGCCGCCGTTCACCTCATAGGTCGTGATCCAACCACCATGTGGTTGCCGCACGGTCCCGTGCCGCGAAGCGCCACGGCGCCGCCATGTCGCGGCCGGCACGGGTGCGCGCACCGCACCTCGCAGGGCAGGAGGGACTCGAACCCCCAACCGCCGGTTTTGGAGACCGGAGCTCTACCAATTGAGCCACTGCCCTTCATTCTCCGGGTCAACGGAGAACACCCGGCCACGGGACCGGGTCGTGCCGCGTCCAGCTTACGACCTTTGCCGACATCCGTGTGCGGACAGGCTCGTAGAGCGGGGACGCGCCACTAGGACGGTGAGTCTACGTGCCCCGGGCCCCCGCGTCGAACCGGATGGCGCGAGACGCCCGGACCGTGTCACCGGACCGCGCCGGGGACGCGTCCGGACCCGCCCCGGTATACCGCTCTGGCCACCGGACATCGTCTGTAACGATAGGGATATGAGCATCGACCGTCCTCGCATCTCCAAGCGCATCGCCGCGATATCCGAATCCGCCACGCTGGCCGTCGACGCCAAGGCCAAGGCGCTCAAGGCGGCGGGCCGCCCGGTCATCGGGTTCGGCGCGGGCGAGCCCGACTTCCCCACTCCCGGCTACATCGTCGAGGCCGCGGTGGCCGCCTGCTCCGTGCCGCGCTTCCACAAGTACACGCCCGCGGGCGGGCTGCCCGAGCTGCGCGCCGCCATCGCGGAGAAGACCGAGCGGGACTCCGGCTACAAGGTGGAGGCGTCCCAGGTCCTGGTGACCAACGGCGGCAAGCAGGCGGTGTACGAGGCGTTCGCCGCACTGCTCGACCCGGGCGACGAGGTGCTCGTGCCGACGCCGTACTGGACGACCTACCCCGAGTCGATCAAGCTCGCGGGCGGGGTGCCGGTGGACGTGGTCGCCGACGAGACCACCGGCTACAAGGTGAGCGTCGACCAGCTGGAGGCGGCCCGCACCGACCGGACGAAGGTCCTGCTGTTCGTGTCGCCGTCCAACCCGACCGGGGCCGTGTACTCCCGCGCCGAGATCGAGGCGATCGGCCGCTGGGCGGACGAGCACGGCCTGTGGGTCGTGACCGACGAGATCTACGAGCACCTGGTGTACGGGGACGCCGAGTTCCACTCGATGCCCGTGGTGGTGCCGGAGCTGGCCGACCGGACGGTCGTGCTGAACGGCGTCGCCAAGACGTACGCGATGACGGGCTGGCGGGTCGGCTGGCTGATCGGCCCGGCGGACGTGGTGAAGGCCGCGGCCAACCTCCAGTCGCACGCGACGTCCAACGTGGCGAACGTGTCGCAGGCCGCGGCCATCGCGGCGGTGACGGGCGACCTGTCGGCGGTGGCGGAGATGCGCACGTCGTTCGACCGGCGCCGCAGGACGATCGTGCGGATGCTGAACGAGATCCCGGGCGTGGTGTGCCCCGAGCCGGAGGGCGCGTTCTACGCCTACCCGTCGGTGAAGGAGCTGCTGGGCAAGGAGATCCGCGGCAAGCGCCCCGAGACGTCGGTCGAGCTCGCGGCGCTGATCCTGGAGGAGGCGGAGGTCGCGCTGGTGCCGGGCGAGGCGTTCGGCACGCCGGGCTACTTCCGCCTGTCGTACGCGCTCGGCGACGACGACCTCGTCGAGGGCGTCTCGCGGGTCGCGAAGCTGCTGTCCGAGGCGGGCTGACACCCTTCCGCCATCACGGACCGGCCCCGGGCGCACACGTGCCCGGGGCCGGTTCCGTGCGGAACGGGCCGCGTCCACCGGCCCGTTCCCGGAGCGTTCCGGCGGGACGTCCCGCCGCGGCCCCTCCCCACCGCGGGACGTCCCGCCGGAACGGTGTCAGTGCCTCCCCGAGACACGGCGACCCTCCGGCGCCGCGTTCACGGGCGGACGCCCTCGGCGACGCGCATCAGCCGGGTCTCCACCGAGCCGCCGGCCGACACCGTCACCCCGACGCCGGGTCTGGCGAGCCAGGAGATCTGGCGTCCTGAGCCGGGACGGTCGGCGGTGAGCGCGGGCGCCCCCCGCACGGACGTGTGCCCGGGCAGGCCGGGCGACTTCATGAGGTCCCGCGGGCCGGTGAGCCCGCTCCCCTTGACCATGGCGATCTCCAGCCACCCCGCGCTCCCGCGCCACTTGCAGGTCGTCGTCTCGCGCTCGGCGCCGCCCGTCACCGTGCACGGGCCCGCGGCGGTGAGGCCGTCCGGAATGTAGGTGATCCAGCCCGGCAGACCGTCCACCACTCCCCCTGGGCCGGGCTTGCGCGGGCCATCCGCGGACCTGCCCGCCGACGGGTGGGCCTCCGGCCGGGAGGAGGCGCCCGCCCTGGGCTCCCCCTTGGCTGACGGGGACGCGGAGGAACCCGGGGCGGGCGGTCGTTCCGGCTGCTCGAGCGTCGGGCCGCCGTCCGCGGTTCGGGCGGTCCCGGGGTTCCCGGCAGGTGTGGCCCGGAACGACTGGTAGGTGGGCACCAGGGCGAGCGCCGCGACCGTGGCCGCGGCGGCTCCGGCGGCGGCGTGGATCCGGGCCTTGCGGCGCCGGTGCCGGCGCTTGACGTCCGCGACGAGCGACGCCGGCGCGGTCGTCCCGGCCACCTGCTCGGCCATGGCCTGCCGCAGTTCACTCTCCAGGTCCATCGCTCATCTCCCCAGTGGCGCCAGGTTCGTGCCGAGGCGCTCCCGGAGCCTGGCGAGCCCCCGGGACGCCTGGCTCTTGACCGTTCCGACCGAACAGCCGAGCGCCTGCGCCGTCTCCGCCTCCGACAGGTCCTCCCAGAACCGCAGGACCAGTACCGCCCGCTGCCGCGGGCCGAGCCTGCGCAGCTCGTCCATGAGTGTCCCCCTCAGCTCGACGGCGTGTTCGGGCGAGGCCGCCGGCCGTTCCGGCAGCCGCGCCATGTGGATCTCCTTCAGGACCTTCCAGCGCCGGGAGCGGCTGATCACGAGATTGACCAGGATCCTGCGGACGTAGGGCTCGGGGTCGCTGCCGGGCTCGATCCGCCCCCAGTGCCGGTACGCCTTCTCCAGCGCGGTCTGCAGGACGTCCTCGGCGTCCTGCCGTGCCCCGCACATCAGCGCGGCGGTGCGCAGCAGGGCATCGCCGCGTGCGGCCACGAACTCCACGAACGTCTCGTCGTCTCGACGCCCCACTGTGCTCCGTCCCGGGCTGGCGCGAATCCGGCCGGTCTTCTGTCGGGGGGTGGGCGGCTCCGCGCCGAGCCGCCCACCCGGTTCCTGGTACCGCTGTGTGCTGGCCGGCCCCTTTACCCGGCCTGGGCCAGCGCGGTGGTGACGTCCTTCAGGCCGCCCGCGAGGACGGGGCTGCCGTTGACGAGCAGCGACCGGCCGTCCGCGTCGAACAGCAGCACGCCGCCGCGGTCCGGGAGGATCGAGCCGGCGGTGCCGCCGGGCACGGTCACGGGGGTGCCGCCCTTGGGCAGCTTCAGCGCCTGCCGCAGCTGATTCTGCGTCATGCCGGCGGGCGTCCTCAGGGTTTCGACGGTGATCCACCGGCCGGTCTTGTCGGCCCACTTCTGCGTGACGGCGCAGATGTTCGCCTTCCGCAGGTCGGCGGAGCCGGGGACGGTCGAGACGTGGCGCAGGCCCTTGGCGAGCAGGACCGTCCGCTCGACCGTGCCGCCGACCTCGACCGCCGGCGCCAGCTTGCCGCAGTCGAGCCGGGGGACGGCGGGCAGGCCGGGCTTGGCCGGGACGCGGGCGGACGGACTGGTCGCCGGGGTCCCCTTCGTCAGCTCCTTCGTGGACGGCAGGCAGGTCGGCAGGTCGGACGGGAGCTTGCCCCTTGCGTCCGGCAGCTTGGCGTCCGGCAGCTTGGCGTCCGGGACCTTCGCGTCAGGGACCTTGGCGTCAGGCAGGTCGGCGTCGGGGAGCCCAGCGCCCGGGAGGTCGGTCTTGGGCACGTCCGCCTTCGGCAGTTCCCTCGTGGCGGGGTTCTGCTCCAGGTGCTTCCGGACCTGCTTCTCCGCCCCGGTCTCCGGGATCTTGGCGCTGGGCAGTGCGGGCTTGGCCGGCAGGCAGGTCGGCGGGGTGCCGGGCACGGCGTCCCGGACCTCGCGCTCCACCGCGGGGGCCGTGGCGCCCTGGGGGCGGAGGTCCGCCTCCTGGTGGGAGCCGGCCATCGCCCAGGTCGCGCCGCCGCCCACGGCGACGGTCCCGATGGCGGACGCCGCGATCAGGGCGGCCTTCAGCGTGATCATCGTGTATCCCTTTCCTGCCCGTGCTCGTTTACGGGGGTGCCCGTCTCTCTCTGGCGCCCCTCGTATACGCACGGTGTCCGGACGGGGTTGCACGCGATCCCAAAGTTTTTTCGGGATGCCCATGTGCGGGGATGGCCGTCGCGAGTCATCCGAGGTAGTCCGGTGAGGTGATCCTTCCGGAAGGGGGTTCAACCGCGCCGATCACCCGGCAGCATTGGCACATGGAGGCCCCTACCGTGTCAGCTCGTCCCGCCCAGGAGCTTCTGGGTTCCGCCCGCAATGACGTGGCACTGCTCCCCAAGGCGCACCTGCACCTGCATTTCACCGGGTCGATGCGGCATTCGACGCTCGTCGAGCTCGCCGGCACGCACGGCGTGCATCTGCCGGACGCCCTCGTGGAGGACTGGCCGCCCAAGCTGCAGGCGACCGACGAACGCGGCTGGTTCCGGTTCCAGCGCCTCTACGACATCGCCCGCTCGGTGCTGCAGACGCCCGGCGACCTGCGCCGCCTGCTGCGGGAGACGGCCGCGGACGAGGCGGCGGAGGGGTCGGGCTGGCTGGAGATCCAGGTCGATCCGAGCGGGTACGCGGCGAAGTTCGGCGGGCTGACCCCCACGGTGGAGCTGGTGCTGGACGCGGCGCGGGACGCGTCCGAGGCCACCGGCGTCGGCATCGGCGTGGTCATCGCCGCGAACCGCACCCGGCACCCGCTGGACGCCAAGACGCTCGCCCGGCTGGCCGTCCAGTACGCCGGCCGGGGCGTCGTCGGGTTCGGGCTGTCCAACGACGAGCGGCGGGGCCGGGCCTACGACTTCGAGGGCGCGTTCCGGATCGCCAAGCGCGGCGGCCTGCTGTCGACCCCGCACGGCGGTGAGCTGCTCGGCCCGGCGAGCATCCGGGAATGCCTGGAGACCCTGGAGGCCGACCGGATCGGGCACGGCGTGCGCGCCGTCGAGGACCCGCGGCTCCTGGAGCAGATCATCGAGCGCGGTGTGACGCTGGAGGTGTGCCCGGCGTCGAACGTGGGCCTCGGGGTGGCGGAGACGGCGTCGGACGTGCCGGTGCGGCGGCTGTACGAGGCGGGCGCGTCGATCGCGCTGGGCGCGGACGACCCGCTGCTGTTCGGTTCGCGGCTGGCCGTCCAGTACGAGCTCGCCCGGGCCGACCACGGCTTCTCCGACGCCGAGCTTGCCGATCTGGCGAAGCAGTCGATCAGGGCGTCGGCGGCGCCGGACGACGTGCGGGGGCGGCTGCTCGCGGGCGTCGACGCCTGGCTGGCGGGCTGAGCCTCCCGGACCGCACGCTGGCCGGCCGACCGCCGGGACACGGCGCCGCGCTAGTGCCGGGCCTCCTCGCCGGACGGCCACATCCCACGGCTTTCGAGGTGGCTCACCAGGAGTTCACCGGCCCTGACGACGTGGTCGCGCATCCGTTCGGCCGCCGCGGCGGCGTCGCCGTCCCGCAGCGCGGCGAGGATGTGCTCGTGGTCTCGCACGGCGAGGTCCGGCCAGCCGGGAAGCCTCCCGTACAGGCCGCGCGGGACGTACCGGGCGGCCGTCCCTAGCGACCAGGCCAGCTTCGCCGAGTCGGCCGCCAGGTTGATCTCGCGGTGGAAGTGGTGGTTGTGCTCCTCCATCAGGTCGGGTCGCCGAGCGGCGAAGGCACGCTCCAATTCGCGGTGGAGCGCCTCCAGGCCGCGCAGGTCCTCCGGGCCGATCCGGGGGGTGGCGCGGGCGGCCAGCTCGGCGGCGATGCCCGCCTGCACCCAGAACAGGTCCTGGACGTCCCGTTTCGACAGCGGCGCGACGACGAACCCGCGGCGCGGCTCCAGGACGACGAATCCCTCGCTGCGCAGCGACTTCAGCGCCTCCCTGACCGGGGTGACGCTGATGCCGAACTCCATGGCGAGCCGTTCGAGCCGCAGATGGTCGCCGGGCCGGACCCGGCCCTCCATGATCAGCTCGCGGATGCGGGCGGCGGCCTCGTCGCTCAGCTGGAGGCGCATGCCGAGCGCCTGCCGGGGGGCGGGTGCGGGTGGGGCCACGGTCGTACTCCCGTCCGGGCCCCGCCGCGGCCGGCCCCGCGGTCCTCAAGGGCCCTGCCTCCATGGTTCCCGCTCGGCGGCCGTTTCAGCCGCCGGGCGGGCCGGGAGGCGGGTCAGGCCGTGATGCCCTCGACGAGCAGCAGGACGCCGAACGCCGCGAAGCCGGCGGCGGCACCGTACTTGATGACCCGTTCGGGGAGCTTCTTGCCGAGGACCTGGCCGACCACGATCGCCAGCGCGTCCGCGGCGACCATGCCGATCGTCGACCCGGCCCACACGCCGGCCAGCGCCGCGAGGCCGCCGTGGTCGGCGGCGAGGGTGACGGTGGCGAGCATGGTCTTGTCGCCCAGCTCGGCGAGGAAGAACGCCCCGCCGACCGCCAGGATCGCCGAGCCGGTGGCGCGCCGCGCCCGGTCGCGTTCGTCGTCGTCGAGTTCGTCGCCGCGGAGCGTCCACAGCGCGAAGCCGAGGAACGCGACGCCGGCGAGGATGGAGATCGGGCCGGTCGGGAGCGCGGCGCCGAGCGCCGCGCCGAGGGCGACGCTCGCCAGGTGGACGACCGCGGTCGCGGCGGTGATGCCGATGAGCACGTGCAGCGCGCGGAAGCGGGTGGCGAAGGTCATCGCCATGAGCTGGCTCTTGTCGCCCAGTTCGGCGACGAAGATCACGACCAGGCTGATGAGGAAGGCGGACAACGGGCTACCTCTCGCTCGGATGCCGGGCGAGGGCGGGGGTTCGGGCGCGCGACCTCGGCCCGGCACGACTGCCGGGCCGAGGGTCTCGTCCGCCTCGCGGGCCCGTCGGAGCGCGGCCCTTGCGTACGGAGGCCCGCGTGACCGGGCGCCGTCGGCGGCGCCAGTATGTCGATCACGCGATTGGGACTACTCCCCCTCGACGCCCCGAGCCTACCAACCGGCGGGTCAGAGGGTCACACCGACGAGGACCGGCTCGTTGACCAGCTCGACGCCGAACGCCTCGCGGACGCCGCGGCGCACCTCGCGGGCGAGCGCCAGGAGGTCGGCGGTGCTGGCGTCGCCCGGGTTGGTGAGGGCGAGGGTGTGCTTGGTGGAGATGCGCGCCGGGCCGGCGGCGTGGCCCTTGCCGAAGCCGGCGCGGTCGATCAGCCAGGCGGCGGACGTCTTGACCCGTCCGCCGGACTCCGGGTAGCGCGGGAACGTCGCGTCCGGGCCGAGGCGGTCGGCGACGCGGCGCTCCAGCTCGGCGAGCTGGCCGGGTTCGAGGACCGGGTTGGTGAAGAACGACCCGGCGCTGCGGGTGTCGGGGTCGGCCGGGTCCAGGACCATGCCCTTGCCGCGCCGCAGTTCGAGGACGGCGTCGCGCGCCTCCTTCAGCGTCACCCTGTCCCCGGGCTGGACGCCGAGCTTCTTCGCGAGCTCGGTGTAGGCGATGGGCCGCGACTCCTCGGCCTCGTGGAGCGCGTACGTCACGTCGAGGACCACGAACCGGTCGTGCCCTTTGAAGGCGCTGTGCCGGTAGGTGAAGCGGCAGGCGTCGCGGTCGAGGGCGACGACGGTGCGGGCCTCCCGGTCGTAGGCGCGGACCTCGACGATCGTCTCGCTGACGTCCTGGCCGTAGGCGCCGACGTTCTGGATCGGGGTGGCGCCGACGCGGCCGGGGATGCCGGACAGGCATTCGACTCCGGCGAGCCCGTCGGCGACGCAGCGCGCGACGAACGGGTCCCAGTCCTCGCCGGCCTGGACCCGGAGGAGGACGGTGTCGCCTTCGGCGGCGACGCGTTCGGTGCCGCGGGTGCCGATGTGGACGACGGTGCCGGGGAACCCGTCGTCGGACACCACGAGGTTGCTGCCGCCGCCGAGCACGAGCACGGGTTCGCCCGCGTCGTCGGCGTTGCGGATCGCGGCGACGAGCTCCGCCTCGGTCGTCGCCTCGACGAAGCGGCGGGCGGGGCCGCCGAGCCGCAGCGTGGTGTATCCGGCCAGGTCCACCTCTTCAGCGAACACCGCCACGTCGTGTTCCCCTCCCGTGCGTGCCCGGTCACTCGCCGCGTCCCGCTCGCGTCCCGCGGGCCGTCCCCGCACCGGCCGGGCGGCCCGGCCGGTGCGCGGCGCCACGTGCGGTTCAGGCGAGCTTGACGACCGCCTTCGCGCGCGTGAGGACCTTCTGGTCGTTCGACCTGGCGGTGAGCGCCACGACGACCTTGTTGTCGTCGAGCTTCTCCTCCACCTGGCCGCTGATCTCCAGGGTCGCGCCGCCCTCGTCGGGGACGACGACCGGTGAGGAGAACCGTACCCCGTAGTCGACGACGGCAGCCGGGTCGCCGGCCCAGTCGGTCACGAACCGGCCGCCCTGCGCCATCGTGTACATGCCGTGCGCGATGACGTCCGGGAGCCCCACGGCCTTCGCGACGGACTCGCGCCAGTGGATGGGGTTGAAGTCGCCGGACGCGCCCGCGTACATGACGAGGTTGGCGCGGTCGACCGCGTAGGTCTGCGCGGGGATCTCGGTCCCGACCTCGACGTCGGCGTAGTTCACCTTCGCGGTCATCAGGCCCCCCGCTCCACGATCGTGTTGTAGGTCTTGCAGATCAGCTCGCCCTCGACGGTCTTGATGTCGGTCTCGACGACCATCTTCTCGTTGCTGCCGATCGACTTGATCTCGGTGACCGTCGAGGTGCAGGTCACGACGTCGCCGGCGCGGACCGGGCGGGTGTACTCGAACCGCTGCTCGCCGTGCACGACCATCGCGTAGTTCAGGTTGAGGTCGGGGTCGGCGAGGGCGGGGTTGCCGAGGGACACGACGATGGGGAAGGTCGGCGGTGCGATGACGTCGGGGTGCCCGGCCGCCTTCGCCGCCTCCTGGTCGCGGTACACGGGGTTCCGGTCGCCGATCGCGTCCGCGAACTCGCGGATCTTCACCCGGCTGACCTCGTACGGCTCGGTGGGCGGGAAGCTCCGCCCGATGAAATCACGGTTGAGTGCCATGCAATCCCGTCCCTCCAGGTCGAACAGGTGCCCGGTGCCCGCCTGGGCACGCGCTGCTTCCGTCTCGGTCGGACGCTAACAGAACGGCGTTCAGCCCGCCCTCGCGGGTGTCGTGTCGCGAGGACGGGCTGATCACGTCAGAGCAAGCATGCCAAGAAGCGGCTGTTCCGCGGGCCGGGACGGACGATTGCGGGCCACGGCACCGCGCCCGACCGGCGGGTCCCCCGGTTCCGGCCCGCGCGAGAACGCGGCGGGCGGGTACTACGCCCCGACCAGGCGGTGCTGGTCAGCGGGTCCCGGGGCGGACGGCGGGCACTGGCTGCGTGCAGAAGTGCGACGGGCGGTGCCGCGTCCGTCCGGACGCCTCGGTCAGCGGGTCTCCCGGTGCGGACGGTGGGTCCGGCAGTTCGGGCAGTACTTCTTGATCTCCAGGCGGTCCGGGTCGTTGCGCCGGTTCTTCCGCGTGATGTAGTTGCGGTGCTTGCACTCCTGGCAGGCCAGCGTGATCTTCGGCCGGACGTCGGTGGCAGCCACGATGGAGTGCCTTTCTTACTGGGGAATGGGACTTCGGACCTCGGCCGCCCTTGCGGGCGGCCGGTGATCGCACCCAGCCTGCTCACCCCCGTCGGCCGGGGATGAGAGACATGGGTAGTAGCGAGGGCCGGACTTGAACCGGCGACACAGCGATTATGAGCCGCTTGCTCTGCCTGACTGAGCTACCCCGCCGTGATGGTCGGTGTGGACCGGAATGCAAGGATACCGGATGCGCACCGCGCCCCGGAAACACGAAAACCCGGACCGGGATCGGGGCATCGGTTCCACGGGTTCCGCAGGACCGCCTCCAGGCTACCGGGCGTGCCGATGACCTGCGAAACGTCCACTGGAACCGGTGGGACGGTACCACAGCGCACTCTACGGAACGAAATCGGCGGCCGAGGGATTCCCGCCGTCCGGATACGCCGCCCGGATACGCCGAAGGCCGCCCCGAACCGGGACGGCCTCTGCGGTGGTGAGCCCCTTTACGGAATCGAACCGTAGACCTTCTCCTTACCATGGAGACGCTCTGCCGACTGAGCTAAAGGGGCTTGCGTCGTTCGCGCAGTGAAACCATACACGGAGACGGGACCGCACGCGAACTCGTTTGCCCTGCCCGGGGCGGCCGGGGACGGCGCCCGCCCGGTGCGCGGCGCACGGGTCCGGGCGGACGACGTCCCAACGGCGTCCCCGCTGGTCAGCGCAGCAGGGTGCGGGCGATGACGAGCTGCTGGATCTGGCTCGTCCCCTCGTAGATGCGGAACAGCCGCGCGTCGCGGTAGAAGCGCTCGACGCTCACGCCGCGCATGTAGCCCATGCCGCCGAAGACCTGCACGGCGCGGTCGGCGACGCGGCCGACCATCTCCGAGCAGAAGTACTTCGTGCAGGACGGCCCGAGCTTGGTGTCCTCCCCCGCGTCGTAGGCCCTGGCCGCCTCCAGGACCATCGAGCGTCCCGCGTACAGCTCGGCCTGGGAGTCGGCGATGAGCCCCTGCACGAGCTGGTATTCGCCGATCGTGTTCCCTCCCTGGCTGCGTTCCTTCGCGTACGCGACGGTCTCGTCCAGGATCCTCTGGGCGAGACCCACGCAGACGGCGGAGATGCTGATCCGGCCGTGGGCGAGGGACGCCATGGCGGTGCGGAAGCCGGTTCCCTCCGTCCCGACCATGTTGCGGGCGGGGACGCGCACGCCGTCGAAGAACACCTCGGCGGTGTGGGCGCCGCGCTGGCCCATCTTCTCGTCGGGCGGTCCGATCGTCAGGCCGTCCGCGCCCTTCTCGACGAGGAACGTCGAGATGCCCCGGGAGCCGGGGGCGCCCGTCCGGGCGAAGACCATGAAGACGTCGGCCTCGGGCGCGTTGGTGATGAACCGCTTCGCGCCGTCGATGACGTAGTCGTCGCCGTCGCGCACCGCGCTCGTGGTGAGGGTGCTGGGGTCGGAGCCGGCCTCGGCCTCGGTGAGCGCGAACGCCCCGACGACCTCCCCGGACGCGAGCCTGGGCAGCCAGGCGTCCTTCTGCTCCTCCGTCCCGGCGTTGACGAGGACCTGCCCGGCGATGCCGTTGCTGGTGCCGAACATCGAGCGGAACGCGGGGCTGGCGTAGCCGATCTCGAAGACCAGCCGCACCTCCTCGCCGACCGAGAGCCCGAGGCCGCCGTACTGCTCGGGCAGCGCGTAGCCGAACAGGCCCATCTCCCGCGCCGTCTGCCGCACCGGCTCCGGGATCGCGTCGGTCTCCTCGATCTCCTCCTCGCGGGGGATCACCTGGTCGCGGACGAAGCTGCGGACGGCCTTGAGCACGTCGGCGAAATCCTGAGACTCCATGCGCCCATTCTAGAATCAGATTCCAGGATGGCGCCCGCCCCCGGCTCTTCCGATTTCCGGGTCAGAACCGGACGAGGACCGCGGTGGCGTCGTCGTACTGCTTCCCCCGCGGGCCGGTCGCGGACGCCTCGGCCTTCCTGGTCCGCCGGATCAGCTCCCGCGGGCCCTCCTCGTCCAGCAGCCGGAGCAGGTCGTCCCAGCCCATCCGCCCGAACCGCTCCACCAGCCTGGACGCGCCGTCGCTCAGCACCGCCGCCCGCCGCAGCCCGGCCAGCGGCACCTCGCCGGTCAGCCCCTCGTACGCGGCCTCCGGTTTCGTGCTCGCCACCCAGAACCCGCCGGGGCTGTTCCGCAGCTCCCGGACGGACTCCAGGGTGTAGCTCGGCAGGTGGTCGACGCGGTCGTCCCGGAAGACCCGCACCTCGCCGGCGTCCACCACGATCGGCGAATCGGCGAGGACGTACCACTCCACCACCGCGCCGCGCCGGCGCAGCAGCGACACCGTCGCCGAGGGGCTGTCCGGGTTCTGCAGGTCGCAGGTCCCCGCGTGCCCCTCCCCCGTCACCTTGATCGCCTCCGCCACCAGGTCGGGCAGCGGCCGGCCGTCCTCCGGCGCCAGCAGCGCCGCGATCCGCCCGCCGAGCCTGCGCACCAGCCACGCCGGGTCGTGCCGGCACCCGCTGTCCACGCCCGGCGGTGCCGTCGCCCCGTCCAGCAGCACGACCCACCCGGGCCCCGCCGCCACGAAGTCCTCGTTCGGCCGCCCCGGAGTCGCCTCGCTCACATAACTCACCTGCACGGAGGCAGGTCTACCCCCTGGAAAGCCGCGCCGGTGACGGTAGACCAAAACCCGAACCCGGGCCACCGCGGGCCCGGCCGATCCCCTCGTACCAAGCGGTAACACCATGGGCGCGACCCGCATATTCTGCACAGAGCCCCGAACTTGGGTGGTCCGGAGAAGGAATGCCGAGGTCACCGGCCTGGGGGCGGTACACCCGACCGGGATCACAAGGCCGCATGCGGGTGGGGACGCGGCGTCTCGGGCGGCACGGCCGGTTAACGTTGCACCACGACAAACAACCGCGTTGCGGGAGAAGTCGCGGGAAACATGTCCATGCGGCCCCCTTCCCGGCGGACAGCTGTAGATGGGAGAAACAATGAGCGGTGACCCGAGCGGGACAGCCGAGCCACCCATGTCGCACCTGCTGCGCTCACGGCGCGACGCCGTCCTGGGCCGGTGGGTCGAGCTGGTCACCGAGGGGACGCGCGGCCGCATGACCGAGGGCGAGGTGCGCTCGGAACTGACCGAGCTGTACGGCCTGGTGGAAGGGGCGCTCACCGACCCCGGCGGCACCACCGCCGGGGAACTGCGCGCGGCGCTCGCCGACATCTCCCGCAGCCGCGCCCGGCAGGGCTTCAGCCCCACCGAGACCGCCGTCGCCGTGTTCGCGCTCAAGCGGGCCGTCCACGAGAACCTCGACGGGACCGGCGGCGACGCGGCGTACGCCGATTTCATCGATTTCTCCGCCTACATCGACGAGCTCGGGCTGGCGACCTTCGAGACGTACGCCAACGCGCGCGAGCAGGTCATCGCCGACCAGGCCGAGCAGCTGCTGGAGCTGTCCACGCCCGTGGTGAAGCTCTGGGACGGCATCCTCGGCGTCCCGCTGGTCGGCACGCTGGACTCGGCCCGCACCCAGGTGGTGATGGAGACGATGCTCCAGCTGCTCGCCGACACCGGCTCCCGCTACGCCGTGATCGACATCACGGGCGTGCCCGCCGTCGACACCGAGGTCGCGCAGCACCTGCTGAAGACGGTGATGGCGGCCAGGCTGATGGGCGCCGAATGCGTCATCTCCGGCATCCGCCCCCAGATCGCGCACACCATCGCGGCGCTCGGCATCGAGTTCGGCGACATCGTCACCAAGTCCTCCCTCGCCGACGCGCTGGCCTACGCGATGCGCGGCAGCGGCCTGCGCGTCCTTAGCGGAACGGACGCGTGATGCAGCAGATCCCGATCCTCAAGATCGGCCGGTTCCTGCTGGTGTCCATCCAGATCGACCTGCAGGACCAGACCGTCGTCGCGCTCCAGGAGGACCTGGCCGACTCGATCGTCAAGACCGGGGCCCGGGGCGTGATCATCGACATCTCCGCGGTCGACATCGTGGACTCCTACATCGGCCGGATGTTCTCCACCATCGCCGCCATGTCGCGGCTGATGGACGCCGAGACCGTCGTCGTCGGCATGCGTCCCGCCGTGGCGATCACGCTGGTGGAACTCGGGCTGTCCCTCGACGGCGTCCGCACCGCGCTGGACCTGGAGCAGGGCATGCGGCTGCTCGAGTCGTCGCTGGGCGACCGGTGACCATCGAGCCCGCCGGCGAGATGCCCATCTCCGGCAACGACGACGTCGTGCGCGTGCGGCAGCTCGTGCGGACCGCGGCGGCCTCGGCCGGCTTCTCCCTCGTCGACCAGACCAAGATCGTCACCGCGGCCAGCGAGCTGGCGCGCAACACGCTCGTCCACGGCGGGGGCGGCTCGGTGGGCATCGACCAGACGGTCGGCGACCGCGGCAAGCACGGTCTCCGCATCGTCTTCACCGACCGGGGCCCCGGCATCCCCGACCTGGAGCAGGCCCTGGTCGAGGGATGGTCCAGCGGGAACGGGCTCGGGCTCGGGCTGTCCGGCACCCGGCGTCTCGTGGACGAGTTCTCGCTGGAGAGCGAACCCGGCGAGGGCACGACGGTGACGGTGGTCAAGTGGATCCGCTGACGGTCGCCGACTGGACCGTCAGCCCCGCGGCGGACGAGTCGCGCTGGTTCGTCGTCGAGGAGGCCAGCGCGGCCGCCGGGGTGCGGCGCGGCATCACCGTGTTCGCCGAACGGCTCGGTTTCGCCGGGGAGCGGCTCGGCCAGGTCCAGCTCGCGGCCACCGAGGCCGCCACCAACCTCGCCAAGCACGCGGTGCGCGGCGAGATGCTGGTGCGCGTCGTCCGGAACGGGTCCACCGCCGCGCTGGAGATCGCCTGCGTCGACCACGGGCCCGGCATCGCCGACGTGTCCCGCTCCCGCCTCGGCGGCTACTCGACCACCGGGACGCTGGGCCTCGGGCTCGGCTCGATCGAGCGGCTGGCCGACCGCAGCGGCCTCCACTCCCTCCCCGGGGTCGGCACCACGCTCTACGCCCGGTTCCGGCAGCCGGCGGACGGCCCCCCGGCCGCGCCGGCCCCGGCCGACCCGCCGTTCGCCGGGGTGACCCGCCCGATAGCCGGCGAGACGGAGTGCGGCGACGCCTACGCCGCGCTGGCGACCCGCGACGGGGCGGTGTACGCGATGCTCTGCGACGGCCTCGGGCACGGGCCGCTGGCGGCGCGCGCGGCGCAGGAGGCCGTCGACGTGATGCGGGAGACCGCACTGCCGGCGCGCCCCGCCGAGATCCTCGAACGGATCCACCGGCGGCTGCGCCCCACCCGCGGCGGCGCCGTCGCCGTCGCGCTGATCGTCCCGGAGCGGAGACGGGTACGTTATGCGGGAGTCGGGAACATCTCCGGGTGGATCGTCCACCCGGACCGCCGCACCGGGATGATCTCGGTTCCGGGGATCGCCGGTTCGCATGCCCGCGTCCGGGAACAGGTCTATGATCTGCCGCCCGGGGCCGCGGTCGTGCTGCATTCCGACGGCCTGACCGACCGGTGGGATCCCGCCGCCCGGCCCGGGCTGTTCGACCGCGAGCCCCTGCTGATCGCGGCGACCCTGCTGCGAGACGCCGGTTCCAGGCACGACGACCGCTCGGTGCTCGCGGTGACGTCGCCAGGAAGGGGGTGACCGCGTGGCGGACGAACTCATGCGGCTGCAGCTCGCCGATGAGGAGGGCGTCTTCGCCGTCCGGCAGGCCGGCCGGCACGTCGCCGCCGCCCTGCACTGCCCCCACCACGACCAGGTCCGCGTCGCCACCGCCCTGAGCGAACTCGGCCGTGAGCTGTACTCCAGCTACGGCCGGGTCACGGTCGCCTTCCAGCTCGACCGGAACCCGGAGGGGAACCCCGGCCTGGTGATCGAGCTCGTCTTCGACGCCCGGCCGGACGTGGTGATCCCCGGGGAGGGCGTCACCGCCGCCGCGCGCCTGATGGACCTCGTCGAGGAGGACGGCGCGGGCGGGCTCAGCCTCGTCCGGACCCGCAAGAACCTCCCGACCGGCACCCGCATCACCGACGGCGAACTCGACGAACTGCGCCTCCGGCTGCGGCAGATGCACCCCGTCTCCGCGCTGGAGGAACTGCGTACCCAGAACACTGAGCTGATCGAGTCACTGGAGGAGTCCCAGCACAGGCGCGAGGAACTCCAGGAGCTCAACGCCGAACTGGAGAAGACCAACCAGGGGGTCATGGCCCTCTACGCCGAACTCTCCGAAGAGCTGGAGAAGACCAACCAGGGCGTCGTGGCGCTGTACGCGGAGCTGGACGAGAAGACCGACCAGCTCCGCGAGGCCGTCGAGACGAAGAACCGCTTCTGGGCCGCCATCAGCCACGAGCTCCGCACCCCCATCAACGGCATCGTCGGCCTCGCGCGCCTGCTGCTCGACCCCCAGAACGGCTCTCTCGACGAGGAGCAGAAGCAGCAGGTATCACTGGTCGTCGACACCGGGGTGGCACTGCTCGGGATGGTGGACGAGCTGCTGGACATGGCCAAGGCCGAGCAGGGCCGGCTGGAGCCGCGCCTCGGCCTGACGGACACGCACTCCATGCTGGGCCAGCTGACCGCGCTGCTGGTGCCCATCGCCAAGAGCAAGAGCCTGACCCTGACCGTGGACGCCGCCGACGCCCCGTCCGTCCTGGTGACCGACGAGGTGATGCTGACTCGCGTGCTGCGCAACCTGCTCGGCAACGCGCTGAAGTTCACCGACGCGGGAGAGGTGCGGCTGACCGTCCGGCCCGCCCCGGACCACGTGGTGTTCGTCGTCTCCGACACCGGCCGGGGCATCGCGCCCGCCGACCACGAACGGGTCTTCGAGGAGTTCTACCAGGTCCCCGGCGTCAGTGCGGCGGGCACTGGGCTGGGCCTGCCCTACGCCCGGAGGCTCGTGACGCTGCTCGGCGGCGACCTGTCCCTGGAAAGCGCCCTCGGTGCGGGGACGACCGTGACGGTCCGGCTGCCCACGGACCAGCCGCTCGCCGACCTCGGCCTCCGGCACGTCCTCGTCGTCCACGGCGAGGACGCGTCGCGCCGCGCCCTCCGCGGTCTCGTCGAGGGCGGGGCAGGCCGGGTGAGCGAGGCCCCGGACGCCGCCACCGCGCTGAACCTCGCCGCGTCCGACGCACCGGACCTCGTCCTGCTCGGCTCCGGCGAAGACCTCACCGCCCTGCCGCCCGACGCGATGGTGGTGGCGGTCACCGAAGGCACGGTGTCCGGCCAGCCACCGCCCAGGGCCGACGCCACGCTGAGCAGGGACCACATCGATCCGGTCATGCTGGCGGAAACGGTGCGGCAGGTCAGGGAACGGCGAACGCAGGGGGACCGATGACGGACGTGGAGCACTGCACCGCGCTGGTCGTCGACGACGACAACACCAAGCGGTACATCATCGGCAGCTGGCTGCAGCGCGCGGGCCACTCGGTCGTGTACGCGACGAACGGCGCCGAGACCTTCCAGCGCCTCGCCGAGCACGACGTGAACCTGGTCGTCCTGGACGTCAAGCTGCCCGACATGAGCGGCGTCGAGGTCTGCGCGCGGATCAAGGCGGAGCCGGAGACCGCGTCCATGCCGGTCATCCACATCTCCGCGTGGGCGGTGGACGTCACCGACCGCACCCACGGCCTCCAGCGCGGCGCCGACGCCTACCTGACCGACCCCATCGACCCGGACGAGTTCATCGCGACGGTCGAGGCCGTCATGCGCTACTACCGCGCCCGGATCCGCGCCGAACGCATGGCCGGCCAGCTCTCCGCGTTCACCCGCACCTCCCTGGCGATCAACGCCGCGGAGACCTTCGAGCAGCTGACCACGGTGGCCGCCCGCGGCGCCTACGACATCTTCGCCGAGCCCGCCTCGGTGCTCGTCCTGGCCCCGGACGGCCGCCCCCGCCGGGCGGTCAGCCTGGACGGCGAACCCGAGCAGCGCTCCAGCCCGCTCGGCGTGTTCGACCAGCTGGCCGGCCTGATGGACCTCGGCGACGTGCCCGACACCACGGTCACCCTCGTCTCCGCGCACGAGTGGAAGTCGGTCCTGCCCGACGCGGTCGCCCACGGCGACGTCGCCGTCGTGATGTCCCGTTCGAAGCGCGGCCGCCCCCCGATCTGCATCGGCATCGAGGCCCGCGGCGAGCCCGACGAGGTCGACCTCAACATCCTCCGCCAGCTCGGCCAGGCTCTGGCCCTGGCGATGGAGGCCCTGCGGTCCTTCGCCGAGCAGCACTTCATCTCCCTGACCCTGCAGCGCAGCCTGCTGCCGTCGGAGCACCCGTCCGTCCCCGGCTGGACGTTCTCCGTCCGCTACGAACCGGCCAGCGACCAGGCGGAGGTGGGCGGCGACTTCTACGAGGTCATCGACCGCGGCGACCACACGCTCGTCGCCATCGGCGACGTCCAGGGCCACTCCCTGCACGCCGCGACGGTCATGGCCGAGATCCGCCACGCCCTGCGCGCCTTCGCCGAGGAGGGCCACGACGCCGTCACCATCCTGAAACTCCTGAACGCCGTCATGCTCCGCTACCACGACGACCAGACCGTCACGATGTGCCTGATGACCCTCAACATCCACACCGGCGCCTTGCAGGTAGCCAACGCCGGCCACCTCCCTCCGCTCTACCTGACCGACGGCGAGGCCCGCTACGGCAAGGGCGGCGGAGTCCTCCTGGGCTTCCCCGCCGACGGCGTGGCCATCGAGGAGACCGAGGTCCCCCCGGGCGGCACCGTGGTCCTCATCACCGACGGCCTGATCGAAGACCGCGGCATCCCCCTGAGCACCAACCTGGAACGCCTGCGCACCATAGCCACCCCGGTCGACGACGACCTGGAACGTTTCAGCGACCGCCTACTAGCAGAGTTCGGCCACCGAGAAGACGACGTAGCCCTAGTAGCCCTCCGCCGCACCCGCTAACCGACGAGAACGGCCCCTGACCGCGAAAACCCGGGTCAGGGGCCGTTCTGTGTGATGTGGCGGGTGCAGGGTTCGAACCTGCGTAGGCTAAGCCGACGGATTTACAGTCCGCTCCCATTGGCCACTCGGGCAACCCGCCTGGGCGTCGCTTGCGCGGCGGCACTGGAAAGAATAGCGGACGGTGGGAGTGGGTGTGACATCGGGGCGCGGGCTTGATCGCTAAGCTCGGTGGACCGCGAAAGTTGCTGCTGAGGGGATGTGTGCGCGATGGCGGACAGCTCTTTTGACGTCGTGAGCAAGCTCGACCGGCAGGAGGTCGACAACGCGTTGAACCAGGCCGCCAAGGAGGTGGCCAACCGGTTCGACTTCCGGAACGTGGACGCGGGGATCAAGTGGTCGGGCGAGTCGATCGAGATTCAGGCGAACACGGAGGAGCGGGCCAACGCCGTGCTCGACGTGCTGAAGGACAAGCTGGTGAAGCGGGGGATCTCGCTGAAGGCGATCGACCCCGGGGAGCCGAAGCTGTCCGGGAAGCTGTACCGGCTGGGCGTGGGGTTGAAGGAGGGCATCGCGCAGGACGACGCGAAGAAGATCAGCAAGATCATCCGGGATGAGGGGCCGAAGGGGATCAAGGCCCAGATCCAGGGGGACGAGCTGCGGGTCAGCTCGAAGAAGAAGGACGACCTGCAGGACGTCATCGCGCTGCTCAAGAGCAAGGACCTGGACGTGGCGCTGCAGTTCGTGAACTACCGGTAGTCGAGTGCGCCGGCCCCATCCCCCGCAGAAGGGGCCGGCGCTTTGTTATGACGCGGCCGCGTCCTCGATGGTTCGGTCGAATTCGTGGAGAGTTCGGGCGAGGGCCGTCAGGTCGAGGTCCAAGGCGCGGGCCAGGGACGCGACGGTGAAGAACGCCGGCGCCGCGATGGCGCCGCGTTCGATCTTGCGGAGCGTGTCGAGGGAGATGCCGGCCTCCTGGGCGACGGAGGCGGCGCTGCGGGGGCCGCGGGCGGCGCGGAGCACCTGGCCCAGGGCGCGGCCTCGGTCGCGCTGCTCTTCGGTGAGCGGGGTTCGAACCATGCGAGCATTGTAATACTGGTATTAGTATCTTCGCATGGTGAACTACCGAACTCCGCGGGAGTGGGAGCGCATGCGGGAGGCGGGACGGGTCGTGGCCCGGATCCTGCGGGACGTGCGGGCGGCGGCCGAGCCCGGTGTGCCGCTCGCCGAGTTGGACGCGGTGGCCGCGCGGACGCTCAAGGAGCATCAGGCCACATCGCCGTTCCTGCACTACAAGCCGAGCTGGGCTCCGATGCCGTATCCGGCGAACATCTGCGTCTCGGTCAACGACGTGGTGGTGCACGGGATACCGGCGGGCGGGGTGCTCAGGGACGGTGACCTCGTGACGGTCGACGCCGGCGCGACGGTCGGGGGCTACTGCGGGGACGCGGCGGTGTCGTTCATGGTGGGGACGTCCGACGAGGGCGGCACGCGGCTCATCGAGACGACGCGGCTCGCCCTGGAGCGGGCCATCGCGGCGGCCGTGCCCGGGAACCGGATGGGGGACGTCGCGGCGGCGATCGAGGGCACGGCCCGCGAGGCGGGGTACGGGATCGCGGACGGGTCCGGCGGGCACGGCATCGGGACGGAGATGCACGAGGATCCGCCGGTGCCGAACAAGGGGCGGCCCGGGCGCGGGATGAGGCTCAGGGAAGGTCTCACGATCGCCATCGAGCCGCTGGTCACCGAAAGCGGGCGTGACGGGACCCGCATTCTCCCGGACGGGTGGTCGGTCGCAACGGCCGACGGGAGCCGCGCGGCGCACTTCGAGCACTCGATCGCGGTCACCGCGGGCGGGCCGGTGGTCCTGACGGCGCTCTAGCGGCGGCCGGCCATGCGCTCCAGGCGGGCGATGCGGTCGGCCGTCGGGGGGTGCGTGGAGAAGAGCCTGCCGATCCCGGCGCCGGCGAACGGGTTGGCGATCATCAGGGAGCTGGTGGTGGCGAGTTCGGGGTCCTGCGGCAGCGGCATCGCGCGGGTGCCGGCGTCGATCTTGCGGAGCGCGGAGGCGAGGGCGAGGGGGTCGCCGGTGAGGAGGGCGCCGGCGGCGTCGGCGGCGTACTCGCGGGTGCGGCTGATCGCCATCTGCACGACGGCGGCGGCGACCGGGCCGAGGACGAGCATCAGCAGCGCGCCGAGGAGGCCGGGGCCGTCGTCGTCCTCCGAGCGGCCGAACGGGATGAAGATCGCCAGGTAGGACAGGTACGTGATGACGGTGGCGATCGCGGCGGCCACGGACGAGAGGAGGATGTCGCGGTTGTAGACGTGCGACAGCTCGTGACCGATAACGGCCCGCAGTTCCCGTTCGTCGAGGATGTGCAGGATGCCGCGGGTGCAGCAGACGGCGGCGTTGCGCGGGTTGCGGCCGGTGGCGAACGCGTTCGGCTGGCGCGTCTCCGAGACGTACAGGCGCGGCATGGGCTGGTGGGCGGAGTTCGCGAGTTCGCGGACGAGCCGGTACAGCCGCGGCGCCTCGACCTCGCTGACCGGGTGGGCGCGCATGGAGCGCAGGGCGATCCGGTCGCTGAAGACGTAGGCGAACCCGTTGGTGCCGAGCGCGACGACCAGCGCGATCGTCAGCCCGGTACCGCCGCCGATGGCCCAGCCGGCGGCGAGCATCAATGCCGACAGCGCGCCGATGAGCGCCGCGGTCTTGACACCGTTGAACTGCACTTCCGTTGCCTCCCCGTCGACTCCGGCCATGAACATCAACGGTTTGACCTGGGTCAACGTTCCCGCCTAAGTGGCGTGGCCGACCGTCTGCAGGACGATCTGGGGCGCCACCGACAGCACGACGGCTCCGGCGGCGGTGGCGGTGATGGCGGCGCGGACGGGCAGTCCCGGCGCGGGGTCGTAGGACGGCCCGGGTGCGGGCGCGAAGAGCTTCGCGGCCCACACCAGGTAGTAGTACAGGCCGATCACCGTGTTGACGGCCATGACGGCGGCCAGCCAGGTGACGCCGCCCGCGACGGTGGCGCGGAACACGACGACCTTCGCGAACAGCCCCATGACGCCCGGCGGCAGCCCGGCGAGGCAGATGAGGAAGAACGCGAGGGCGGCGGCGACGGCGGGGCTGCGGCGGGCGAGGCCACGGAAGTCGTCGAGGGTGTCCCAGGACGGGCTGAGCCGCCCCGCGGTGCGGCGGCGGAAACCGATCACGACGGCGAACGCGCCGAGGTTCATGACGGCGTAGAGGGCGACGTAGGCGGTGGTGGCGGCGACGGCCTCGGGGAGCCGGTTCGTGCCGACCGCGAGGGGCGCGAGCATGTACCCGGACTGGGCGACCGACGACCAGGCCAGCAGCCGGATCGCGGTCCGCTGGCGGAGCGCGAGGAGGTTCCCGAGCGTCATCGTGACGGCGGCGAGGACGGCGATGACCGGCCCCCACACGTGCCCGTACGCGGGGAGTCCGAGGGCCACGACGATCAGGAGCCCGGCGAACCCGGCGGCCTTGGAGACGACGGACAGGAACGCGGCGACGGGCAGCGGGGACCCCTGGTAGACGTCCGGTGCCCAGAAGTGGAACGGGACGGCGGCGACCTTGAACGCGAACCCGGCGAGGACGAGCACCGACCCGGCGGCCGCGACGGCGTCCAGGCCGGACGGGAGGTCCGCGAGGGCGGGGGCGAGGCGGTCGAGGTGCATGGCGCCGGTCGCGCCGTACAGGAGGCTGATCCCGAACAGCATGATCGCGGTGGAGACCACGGAGACGAGGAACAGCTTCAGCGCGGCCTCGGACGCCGTCCCGTCGTAGCGGCGCAGCGCGGTGAGCGCGAACACCGGCAGCGACAGCGTCTCCAGCGCGACGAGGAGGAGGACGAGGTCGCGGGCGGCGACGAGGGTCAGCGCGCCGATGACGGCGGCGAGCAGCAGGAAGTGGTACTCGCCGGCGGGCATCTTCGAGTCGGTGATCTCCTGCAGCGACAGCAGCACGACGACCACGGCGGCGGCCAGAATGATCCCCTGGAACAGGAGCGTGAAGTCGTCGGCGACGTAGGAGCAGGAGGCGGGGCCGTCGCCGCGCAGGCCGTCCGGCAGGCAGAACGTGGCGCGGCGGTCTCCGGCCGCGAGCGCCGCGACGGCGATGAGCGCGGCGGCGAGGGCGCCCCCGCTGAGCAGGGACAGCAGGCGGCGCGGCACCTCGAAGGCGTCGGCGAGCAGCAGCCCGATCGCGGCGATCGCGAGGATCAGCGGCGGCGCGACCGCCGCGTAGTCGATGCTCTGGATCATCAGCCGCCTCCGAGCAGCGCGCGGACGGGTCCGGTGGTCACGTCCAGCAGGGTCTTCGGCCAGAGGCCGACCAGCAGCGTGAGCGCGATCAGCGGCGTCCAGGCGGCGTACTCCTGCAGGGACACCGCCGCGGCGGGCACGCGCGTCTCCCGGCCCCGCCGCACGGCGGCACCGTCGGCGGGTCCGTGGGTGAGCTTGGCGAGCATGCGCAGGAAGTAGGCGGCGGTCAGCAGCGCCCCGAGCGCCGCGACGACCATGAACGTCACGAACGTCTCCCGGGGGAGGTCGGCGTGCGGCCGGTACGCGCCGAGGAGCGCCAGCATCTCGCCCCAGAACCCGGCGAGGCCCGGCAGCCCGAGCGAGGCGACGGACGCGAACGTCAGGATCGACGCGAGCCGCGGGGACGTGCCGAGCATCCCGCCGCCGAGGGCGTCCATGTCGGTGGTGCCCCAGCGGTCCTTGACCGACCCGGCGAGGAAGAACAGCAGGCCGGTGATCAGGCCGTGCGCGATGTTGCCGAACAGCGCCGCGTTGACGCCGACGGGGGTGAGGGTCGCGATGCCGAGCAGCACGAAGCCCATGTGCCCGACGGACGAGAACGCGATCATCCGTTTGAGGTCGCGCTGGGCGAGGCAGGCGAGCGCGCCGTAGACGATGCCGATGACGGCGAGGAGCCCGAGCCACGGCGCCCAGAAGCGGGCCCCCTCGGGCGCGAGCGGCAGCGCGACGCGGACGAGCCCGTAGGTGCCCATCTTCAGCAGGACCCCGGCGAGCAGGACGGACCCGACGGTCGGGGCGGCGGTGTGCGCGTCCGGCAGCCAGGTGTGCAGCGGCCACATCGGCGCCTTGACCGCGAACCCGATGCCCATGAGGGCGAACGCGGTGATCTGGACGCCGCGCGTCAGGCCGGCCCCGTGCCGGGCGGCCAGCTCGGTCATGTCGAGGGTGCCCGCGGTGGCGCCGACGAGCAGCATCCCGGCGAGGAGGAACCCGGAGCCGAGCAGTGTGTAGAGGATGAACTTGTAGGCGGCCTCGCGGCGTCCCGTCCCGCCCCACAGCATGATCACCACGTACATGGGGACCAGGACGGTCTCGAAGAACACGAAGAACAGCACGAGGTCGAGGGCGACGAACGTGCCGAGCATCCCGACTTCGAGGACGAGCAGCATCGCGGTGAGCAGCCGGATCCGGCCGCCCTCCGGCGGGTGGCGCAGCGTGTAGAGGAAGCACAGGAACGTCAGCAGCGCGGTCAGCACGACCAGCGGCAGCGAGATGCCGTCGACGCCGAGGTGGAACCGCAGCCCGATCGCGGACGCCCATTGCCGGTCGACTTCGAGCTGCATCCGGGACGTGGCGCCGAAGTCGAAGGCGGTCAGCGCGGAGATCGCGACGAGCAGCGTCGCGCCGGACACGGCGGTGCCGAAGGCGCGGACGGCGAAGTCGGTGCGCAGGAACCAGTTCGCCGGGAGCAGCATCGCCAGCGCCCCCGCCAGCGGTATCGCCAGCATCAGCACGAAGATCACAGGAGGATCACCACCCCGGCCACGATGACGACGACGCCGGCGAGCAGGCCGGTGAGGTAGGACTGCGCGTTGCCGTTCTGCGGGACGCGGAGCCGTTCGCCGAGGCGGAGCGCGCCGCGCCCGGTGCCGGTGACGGCGGCGTCCACCCGGCTGCGGTCGAGGACGACGACGTACCGCGCCACCGCCCGGACGGGCCGGACGACCGCCGCGTCGTAGAACTCGTCCACGAAGAAGGCCCGCGCGAAAACGGGGCGGGCCGGTCCGAGCGCCCGCGCAGGATCCAGGGCAGGGTCACGGTTCCACAGGAGGAAGGCACCGCCCGCGCCCACCGCGAGCAGCACGATGCTCAGCAGAGCCGGGCCGACATGCGGACGCAGTTCCGCCGCCCCGAGCCCGAAGAAGCCGAGGATCGCGGCGGGGACGGCCAGGGCGGCGACCGTATAAGACATGAACTTCGACGGTTCGCGGATCTCGTACGAACCGCGCGGCTCCCCGAAGAACGTCATCAGCCACGTGCGCGTCGCGTACGCGGCCGTCAGCGCGACGGTCAGCAGCAGCCCGAGATACACCAGCCACGCCACGGCTCCCGCGACCTCGCCGCCGTGGATCGCGGTGTGCTGCGCGGCCTCGATGACGGAGTCCTTGCTGAACCAGCCGCTGAGCGGCGGGACGCCCGCGAGCGCGGCGAGGCCGACCGTCATCGACCAGAACGTGATGGGCATGCCGTGCCGGAGCCCGCCGTAGTGGGCCAGCATGTTCGACCCGGCGACGACGATGACGCACCCGGCGGCGAGGAACAGCAGCGCCTTGAACGCCCCGTGGGTGAGCAGGTGGAAGATCGCCGGGGACTCGCCGCCGACCGCGAGACCGGCGGCCATCACGGCGAGCTGGCTGATCGTCGAGTAGGCCAGCACGCGTTTCAGGTCGTCCTGCGCGAGCGCCGCGCACGCCGCGCCGACCATGGAGACCACCGCGGCGATCCCGAGGACCGCCAGCGCGGCGGGGGCCGCCTCGAACACCGGGAACACCCGGGCGACGACGTAGACGCCGGCCGCGACCATCGTCGCCGCGTGGATGAGGGCGCTGATCGGCGTCGGGCCCGCCATCGCGTCCGGCAGCCAGGTGTGCAGCGGGAACTGGGCGCTCTTGCCCGCGACCCCCGCGAGGAGCAGCAGCGCCGCCGCCGTCACGGTGGAGCCCGGCAGGTCCGCGGCGGTCCGGACGATCTCCCGGATCTCGAACGTGCCCGCGCCGACGCCGAGGACCAGCACGCCGATCAGGAAGCCGACGTCGCCGAGCCGCGTGACGAGGAACGCCTTCACCGCCGCCCGCGAGTTCGCCCGGTCCTCCCAGTGGTGGCCGATGAGGAAGTACGAGCAGATCCCCATGACCTCCCACCCCGCGTACAGGACGAGGAGGTCACCGGAGTAGACGACCAGCAGCATCGCCGCCGTGAAGAGCGAGACGAAGGCGGCGTAGGAGGAGTAGCGGCGGTCCCCCTCCAGGTAGGCGACCGAGTACACCTGGACGGCGAGCGCGACGCAGCACACCATGAGCGCGACGACGGCGGACAGCCCGTCCACCTGGAGCCCGACCCGGATCGGCACCGAACCGGTCTCGATCACGGTGAGCATCCCGGTGCGCTCGCCGGGGTCGCGCCACACGGTGTAGGCGACGACCGCCGCGAGGACGAGCGACACCGCGATCGGCGCGCACGCGATGAGCGCGGGCCCGTTCCGCACCGGCGCCGCCCGGCCGCCGGAACGGCCGCCGAGGAGCCGGGTCAGGGACGGGCCGAACAGCATCCCGGCGAACGCGGCGAGGAACGGCAGCAGCGCAACCAGCGAGGCCAGCACGATCACGGGCGGGCCTCCTCGGCCGGCGCGGCCCGTCCGGGCTCCGCGGGCTGCTCCCCGTCCTCGTCGGGACCGGCCTCGTCCGGGCCGTCCGCGCGCTCCGACAGCGCGCGGAGCCGGTCGACGTCGACGTTCCGGCGGTTGCGGAACACCAGCAGGACGATCGCCAGCCCCAGCCCGATCTCCGCCGCGGCGATCACGATCGTGAACAGCGTGAGGACCTGGCCGCCGTGCAGCGGGTCCCGCAACCAGATGTCGAACGTGACGAGGTTGAGGTTCACCGCGTTCAGCATCAGCTCGACCGACATCAGGACGAGGATCGCGTTGCGCCGCGCCAGCACCCCGTACACGCCGACGGAGAACAGCAGCGCGGCGACGACCGTCGGGTAGGCGAGATGCATCAGACGCCGTCCTCCCCGCCCGCGTCGCCGCGTTCCGGTTCCCGCTCCTCGGACCGGACGCGGGTCTCCGGCCGCGCGCGGATGTCGGACCGCGACAGCACGATCGCGCCGACGAGCGACGCCAGCAGCAGCACCGACAGGATCTCGAACGGCAGCACCCACGTCCGGAACACGCTCGCGCCGAGCGCCTCGGCGGAACCGCCGCCCGCCTCCAGGGCCATGCGCTCGTCCCCGAACCCCATGACCACGACCGTCACGAGGACGGCGGCGGTGGCGGCGGCGACGGCCGCCGCGGCCCACCGGTTGCCGGAGTCCAGGTCGGCGGACTCCCCGATCGGCGCCCGCGTCAGCATGATGCCGAACAGCAGCAGCACGACGATCGCGCCGACGTAGATGAGCACCTGCACCCAGGCGACGAACTCCGCGGTGAGGACGAGGTAGCCGCCGGCGAGCGCACCGAACGACACGACCAGCCACAGCGCCGCGTGCACCAGCCGCCGCGTCGTCACGACCAGGATGGCCGACCCGACGGCGACGACGCCGAGCAGCGCGAAGACGACCTCCTGGCCGCTCATGCGCCGGTACCGGGGGGCTTGCGGGCCGCGCGGGACGCGGCCTTCTCCGCGGCGCCGACCTCCTTGGGCGGCTCGGCGGCCGGGTCGTGGGCCTGCGGCGGCGGGACCGTCCACATCCACTCCCGCAGCCGCTCCTTCTCGTGCGTCAGCTCCGCGATGTCGTACTCGGCGTACTCGAACTCCGGCGACCAGAACAGCGCGTCGAACGGGCAGACCTCGATGCAGATGCCGCAGTACATGCACAGGGCGAAGTCGATGGCGAACCGGTCGAGGACGTTGCGGGTCCGGGCCCGGCCGCCGCCCTCGGCCGGGAGGGTCTCCTTGTGCGAGTCGATGTAGATGCACCAGTCGGGGCACTCGCGCGCGCACAGCATGCAGACGGTGCAGTTCTCCTCGAAGAGCGCGATGACTCCGCGGCTGCGCGGCGGCAGATCGGGTTGCACTTCCGGGTATTGACGCGTTATGGAACGCCGCGTCATCGTTCGCAACGTGACCGCCAGCCCCTTGGCCAGCCCGCCTCCTGGTAGCCGTCCCACGCGCCCCATGATTGCGCACGATCGGCGCGGGGGGAACGCGGCGGGCGCCCCATCCGTCCTACAAGGTGTGGACCTCATGGTCAACGGCGTGATCGCGGTCGGGAGGGCATGTGAATCAGCGCGCAGACCGCCCCGATGATCCCGTGCCGCACCACCGTCCGCATGATCCGCGTGCCGACCACGCGCGGGGGCACTTTCCCCCGCATGGCCCGGCGCCGCGGCCGGCCCCCGGCAGGACGTTCGGCCCGCCCGGCTGGCGCCCGCCCTTTCCGGGCCCGCCGGTCCCGCCCGTCCCGCCGCTCGCGCCCGTGCGGCCGCATCCGCCCGCCCCTGGGCCGTCCCAGGAGACCGCGCGCAGCGTCGTCTGGGCGGCCGTGCCGTTCGTCACCCTCGGCTACGGGACGCCGTTCTCGTTCTGCTACGCGGCCGTCCGGCGCAGGTCGTGGAGCCTCGGCGCCGTCGCCGCCGGGTACGGCCTCGGCACGGCCACCGTCCTGACCCTGCTGCAGGTCGGCAACCCGGTCTTCGCCGTCATCGGCACGTTCCTGGCGATCCTGCTGTGGATCGCGGGCACCGGGCACGCGTTCGCCGTCAGGTCGTCGGTCTTCCCCCGCGACATCCCGCGCAACCGGCGCAACCAGCACGCCATCGAGGTCGCCAAGTACCGCCGCTCGCTGCGCGAGGAGGCCCGCGCGCTCGCCGCCGAGGACCCGGCGCTCGCCCGCGAGCTGCGCATCGGCCGGCCCGACGTCCCCCGCACCTACGACGACGGCGGCCTCGTGGACGTCAACCACGCGCCGCCGGAGATCCTCGCCGCGCTGCCCGGCATGACGCCCGAGATGGTGGAGCGCGTCGTCCGCCGCCGCGAGGAGCAGGGCGGCTTCATGTCCGCCGAGGAGATGGCGGTGGACGCCGACCTCCCGCCCGACGCCCTCCCCCAGATGGCCGAGTACACGATCTTCCTGCGGTGAGGGGCGGCGGCTCCCGCCTCAGAGCGCGACCTTGAGGACGCCCGTCAGCGCGAGCTGCGCCAGCGAGAGCGGCACGAGCCACGCCCAGGCGAGCTTCTGGAGCTGGTCCTCGCGCATGCGCGGGTAGCTCACCCGCAGCCAGATGACGCAGAACGCCAGCGCGAACACCTTGAGCAGCGTCCACAGCCAGCCGAGCTCGGTGTCGAGGAACGGCCCCTTCCAGCCGCCGAGGAACAGCACGGTCGTCAGCGCGCAGAGCACCACGATCCCGGCGTACTCCGACAGGATGAACAGCGCGAACCGCAGCCCGCCGTACTCGGTGTACGGGCCGAAGATGATCTCGGAGTCGGCGACCGGCATGTCGAACGGCGGGCGGCGCAGCTCGGCGAGGCCCGCGACGAAGAACACGACGCCGCCGACCGCCTGCCACGGCAGCCACCACCAGCGCCACTCGTCCACGATGCCGGTCAGCGACAGCGTGCCCGCGGCCATCGCCACCGACGACGCCGCGAACACCATCGGCAGCTCGTAGGACATCAGCTGGGCCGCGACGCGCATCCCGCCGAGCAGCGAGTACTTGTTCGCGCTCGCCCAGCCCGCCATGATCGCGCCGATCACGCCGACGCCCATCACGGCGAGCGCGAAGAAGACCCCGGGCCCGAGGTCGAGCGCGACCTGCCCGTCCGGGCCGACCGGGATCACCAGCAGGACGAGCAGGTACGGGACGAGCGCGACGCCCGGCGCGAGCTTGAACACCCAGCGGTCGGCGTCGCGCGGGACCACGTCCTCCTTCTGCGCGAACTTCACCCCGTCGGCGACGAGCTGCGCCCAGCCGTGGAAGGCGCCCGCGTACATGGGGCCGAGACGGCCCTGCATGTGCGCCATGACCTTGTGCTCCGCCTGTCCCACCAGGAGCGGGAGGAACGCGAACGCGGCGGCCACCAGGGCCAGCTTGACGACGATCTCAAGCATCGGGCCCCCAGTCGTCCGGCACTCCGGGCGGTCGGACGCGGCGGCGGCTGGGCGCGCCGTGGCCGGACTCGCCCGGTTCCTTGGCGCCCGGCCACGCCTTCGCGACGCGGGAGGCGAGCACGAAGTCCTTGCGCAGCGGATGCCCCTCGAAGCCGTCCGGGAGGAGCAGCGGCACCAGGTTCGGGTGGCCCTCGAAGAGGATGCCGAACATCTCCGCGGTCTCGCGCTCGTGCCACTCGGCGCCGCGGTAGACGCCCGTGGCGGTCGCCAGCACCGGCGCCCGCCGCGGGACGCGGGTGCGGACGAGCAGATGGTGGCGGTGTTCGAGCGAGTACACGTGGACGACGACGGCGAAGCCCTCGTCCAGCTCGTCGACCCCGGTCAGCCAGTCGAAGAACCCGCAGGACAGCTCGTCGCGGGCGAACGTCAGGGCGTCCACCCAGTACTCCGGCGGCACCCCGACGGCGAGGCCGCCGAACGTCTCCTCGGTGCTGATCTCGTCGCCGAAGCGGCCGGTCCAGGCGCCGGTCAGGTCGGGGCCGCCGGCCGGTTCCCCGGTCACCGGTCGCGTCCGATCTGGTCGTCGTGCCCGTCGTCGGCCAGGCCGGGGATGATCGACGGGTCGTGCTCGGACCTGTCGCGGGCACGCCGGCCGGGCCGCGCGTTCCCCTCCGCCGGGGGCTGCTCGTCGACCACGGGGACGGGGCGCGTCTCGTCGTCCGGGTGGGCGCTCTCCGCGGGCTCGTCCTCGATGGCCGGAACGGGCAGCGTCTCATCGGCCGGGCCCGGCGGCTCCTCGACCACGGGGACCGGACGCGTCTCGTCCTCGTCCGGGCGGACCGGCGGTTCGTCGCTCGCCTCGGGCTGGGCGGCGGGTTCCGGCGCGTCACCGAGGTGCTGGACGGGCATGGTCGCGTCCTCCGGCCCCGCACCGGCCTGCCCGGTCTCGTCCGCCATGACGTTCCAGTGCCCGAACGTCTCCTCCTCGTCCAGGTCGGCGGGGGGCGGCGGCTGGAGGGGGCGGCGCAGGACCGTCGCCTCCAGCGGGCGCGGCGGGGGCGGCGGCGACATCGGCTCGCCGCCGCTGTAGCGGTCGCCGAGCGACTCGCCCGCGATCTTCTCCTGGAGGTGGACGATGCCGTGCAGCAGCGCCTCGGGACGGGGCGGGCAGCCCGGGACGTACACGTCGACCGGGACGATCTGGTCCACGCCCTTGGTCACGCAGTACGAGTCCCAGTACGGCCCGCCGCAGTTGGAGCAGGCGCCGAACGAGATGACGTACTTCGGCTCGGGCATCTGCTCGTACAGGCGGCGCACCGCGGGAGCCATCTTGTCGCTGACCGTGCCGGAGACGACCATGAGGTCGGCCTGCCGGGGACCGGGCGCGAACGGGATGACGCCGAGCCGGATGAAGTCGTGGCGGGCCATGGACGTCGCGATGAACTCGATGGCGCAGCAGGCCAGGCCGAAGTTGAAGACCCACAGCGAGTAGCGGCGGCCCCAGTTGAGCACGAACTTGATCGGCTTCGGCGCCAGCCGCGACAGCGGCCCGACGCTCGGCGGCGGTAGATCGACAGTGCCCACGGGAGCATTGTTACAGTCCTGCGGGATCCGGTTACAGGGCCGGAGCCGGGATCGTCCCCGGTTCGGCCCCGGGACCGCCGGTTCAGACCCAGGAGAGGACGCCCTTCTTCGCCGCGTACGCGAGCCCGGTGGCGAGGAATCCCAGGAAGACGAACATTTCTCCGAGCGTCGTCGCACCGTAACCGGGCTCGGAGAAGATCGTTGCCCAAGGGAAGAGGAACACCGCGTCTACGGCGAACACGACATACAGGTAGGCGAAGACGTAGTAGCGGACGTACGAATGCGCCCAGCCCTCTCCGACGGGGTCGACGCCGCACTCGTAGGTCGTCAGCTTCTCCGCCGTGGGGCGGTTCGGACGCAGCGCGCGGTTCGCGCCGAGCCCGCCGGCGACGATCCCGGCGCCCACGAGGAGCAGTACGACCACGACGACATATGTGTCGAAATAGTTATGCACCAAATCCTCCTCGTGTGCGTCTGATCCAGTATCCCCCGAGACAGCGTCACGGGAGTGTGACCTTGTACCTCCGCCCCGGAGGATCACAATGTCATGGTTTTGCTGCACACTAGGTACGCATTGAGGTCAGTTGACCTGGAAGGACGTGACCAGATGAGCAACCCCCCGCCTCCACCGGGATGGGAGTCTCCGGGCGGCGCATCCTGGCCGCCTCCCCCGCCGCCCGCGGGTCCGGGCGGGCCGGGTCCCGGTGGTCCCGGAGCGCCTCCCGGCGGACCGGGCGCGCCACCGCCGCCCCCGCCCGGGGGTTTCGGCGGCTCCGGAACGCCTCCTCCCTTCTTCCCGCCGCCCCCGGGCAGCCCCATGGGCCCGGGCATGCCGCCGCCGAAGCGCGGCGGGGGCGGGGTGGTGATCGCCGCGATCCTCGGCGGCGGCCTCGTCGTGCTGCTGCTCATCGGGGTCATCGTGATCGTCGCGACCGCGAGCGGCGGCAAGTCCCCCGAGGAGAAGCTGACGGCCGCGGCGAGCAACATGTCGGCGGCTGAGGCCGTCGAGCTCGACGGCACCTTCGGCGGTGCCGGGACGCTGCGGGGCGAGCTGAACGTCACCAAGGGCGGCCGCGCGACCGGGCCGGTCACCTGGAACGGCTCCAGGGTCACGTTGCTCGCGGCCGACGGCAAGCTGTTCGTGAAGGCCGACAAGTCGTACTGGGAGCGGGAGATCTCGGGCGACGAGCCGTTCTTCCTCAAGAGCGGCGAGCAGTGGGGCCGCATGGACCACGACGAGCTGAACATCGACTTCAAGTCGCAGCTGTCGCCGACGGCGCTGGCGAGCAGGATCCGCGCGGCGCGGACGTCCAGCGTCAAGCCGATCGAGACCCGCTGGCAGGGCAAGAAGGCCCTGAAGTTCAGCACGTTCTCGTCCACGATCTACATCACCGACGAGGACGACGCCGAGCTGCTGCGGTACGAGGCGACGACCCCGCGCGTCCGCGTGGACGTCACCCCCAAGGGCTCCAGCGAGGCCTCGTCCGTCATCTCCGGCATGCGCACCAGCATGGGCGAGCTGAAGGACTCCTTCAACGCCTCCGCCCAGCCGCGGGTCGCCGAGTGGAAGAAGGGCGGCTGCAACAGCTCGTCCGGCTGCACCGTCGAAGCCAAGATCAACCCGCCGTACGACGCGGAGACGCCCGTCACCATCGACGTGCGCTTCCGCATCACCGCCGGTTCGCTGACCGGCCGGGACCTCGGCAACTGCACCGCGACCATCACCATCACCAGCTCGAGCCCGCAGTGGGCGAGCTGCCGCGTCTCCAGCAGCGCTTGGGCGAGCTGGGCCAGGAGTACCGGCGGCACGTTCTACAAGCACGCCGACTACAAGGTGATCGGCGCCACCTCCGAAGAGGTCCAGGCGCTGCAGAACGGACTCGACAGCGAGTGAGGCGGCAGGTGAGGCGCCCCAGGCGCTGATCCCGCCGCCCCCGGCGGCCCGGCGGCGCTTCCCCCGAACCAGGAGGAAGCGCCGCCGGGCCCCTTTATGCTTCTGGGAACGCCCCATAGGGGTCCGGCGGCCGTTTCCCCGATCGGCGAACGTCCGCGACCCCGTCGGCACCCTCTGGAGGGCACCCGCAGATTCCTTGCTTTGTCCCTGACGGTCGGGCCGAACCCGGCCCCCGAAGTGAGCAGAGTGAGCCCGAGTGAGCCCTGAACAGGACGACCCGTCACCGACGGCCTCCTCCACCCCGTCTCCCGCGGACGCCCCCAGCCCCGGTCCCACCCCGAAACCCGTCCGGCCGGACGTAGTCGTGGCGGGCAGGACCGTTCCACCCACCGGCGCAGGCGCGCCGCCGTCCCCGGACGGCCACGGTCCGACGGAGTCCGGCGCGGGCGCCCACATGCCTCCGAGCGGCCCCGCGCACGCGGGTGGCCCCATGCCTCCGAACGCCCAAGCTCCGATGAGCCCCCCGGCCGGCGCAGGCGCACCCGCTGGTGCGGGCGACGCCGCCTTCCCCGGCGGGCACGGCCCGGGCGGTGCAGGCGGCCCGGTTCCTCCGGGCGGTCCCGCTGCCGGAGTGGTGATGCCCGGTGCGCCTGGACGGCAGAACAGGGGGCGGAAGGGGCAGCTGTTCGTCCTCGTCGGCGTGGCGGGGGTCGTGGTGGTGGCGGGGGCCGTGGCGGCCGTCGCCGTCAGCGGCGGTGAGGAGCCGGCCGAGAAGCGGGCCGAGCCGACCGTGCGGGCCGCTCCTCCGGCGTGGACGGTCCAGGCGGGGCAGCGGCTCACGTCCGGGACGGGGCTGCGCTACGACGGGACGATGACGGTCGGCGGCAGGCCCGTCCAGGCGCACCTGCGGCTGACCCCGTCAGGGCTGGCGACCGGCACGCTGACGGCGGGGCCGGTAACGGCCAACGTCATCGCGATCGGCGGCGACACCTACATCAACGCCGGGCCGGCGTTCTGGCGCGACTACGTCACGGGCGTGGCCAAGACGGAGTACTACGCGGGCCGGTGGTCCAAGGCGCCCAAGTCGATGCCCGGTTTCAACGTGCCGGGCGTCCTGGGGCCGGAGTCCATCGCGCGGAGGCTGGCCCAGGCCCCGGCGAAGCCGCCCACGGAGACCGTGAACGGCGTCCCTGCGTACGTGGTGAAGGCGCAGGGGGCGGAGTACCTGATGGCCTCGGCGCCTCCGCACCGGCTGCTGTCGGTGCGCGCCGCCGGGCCGAACGCGCCCGTGTTCACCGTCGCGCCCGTGGCGGCCCCGGCGACGGTGTTCGCCGAGCTGCGGCCCCGCGTCGCGAACCTCGGCGGCGCCGCCGACCCCGGGCTGCGCTTCAAGCCGGGGGCGCTGACGTTCGCCAACTGCGACCAGAACACCAACGGCTGCACCGTGAGCGTGCCCGCGACGCTGGCCGAGCCGGCGGGCGCGGTGCCGGACGGCGCGCGGGTGGCGCTGCGGGCGTCGCTCTCGTCGCGCGGCAGGCCGCTCGGATCCTGCATCGCGTCGCAGCCGGTGCCGGCGGACCGCTCGATGACGCTCCGCTGCACCGTCACGAGCAGGCAGTGGCGCACCTGGATGCGGCAGGCCCTGGACAACCCCGGCGCCTACCCGTACGCGGCGACGGCGCACGTGGTCGGGGAGGCCGTGGCGGAGGACGCCGTCGACAAGCTCCTCGCCAAGGTGGACAAGGAGCGCGCCGCGGTGGTGCCCCCGACCCCGGCGGTGCCCGCCGAGCCGGGTCCTTCGGCGGGCCGGTCGGCCGCTCCGGAGGTCGCGACATCGCAGGCTCCGGGAGGGTCATGACGCGCTTGACCAGGGGCGGTGGCCTTCAACGAAATTCGGTCCATCTACACTGCGGGCTGTGAACTCCACGCCGGTGGGGAGCCGTAGCTCCTCGACGAATCCCGCGCGGCTGGTCAGGCGCCTGCACGTCGACCTGTGCCGCCAGCGCAGCAGCCTGTGTTCGGGATGAACTCGGGGACCCGTCCAGGTCGTACATCCGGATAGGACCTGCCCGAATCCCGGGGAGCCGCGTGAACCTCGCACCGAAGTGATACGTCTTGTGCTATACGGGGTCACGACCTCCCTGGAGCGGGACGTCACATGACGGGCGGAGCGGCGGCCACGGTCCATGCCTCCCATGACCGGCGGCCACCGGAAACCGGACAGCACCGGGTGGCGCCTGCCTTCGTCCCGGTGAGCAACCCGTCCCCGTTAACCCATCCCACCCCGGACATACCATGAAGGTAAGCCTAAGTAGCATCACGATCCTGGGTGCCTCCCCCAGGACGGGTGCTGCGCGTCGAGGAGGTCTTCCTCTGTGACCAAACAGGTCCAGCAGCTCGACCGCGTCATCATCCGATTCGCCGGGGACTCCGGCGACGGCATGCAGCTGACCGGCGACCGCTTCACCCAGGAGACGGCGGCGTTCGGCAACGACTTGTCGACGTTGCCGAACTTCCCGGCCGAGATCCGCGCCCCCGCCGGGACCCTTCCCGGCGTGTCCAGTTTCCAGTTGCACTTCGCCGACCACGACATCCTGACCCCGGGCGACGCGCCCAACGTCCTGGTCGCGATGAATCCCGCCGCCCTCAAGGCCAACCTCGGGGACCTCCCCCGCGGGGCGGATCTGATCGTCAACACCGACGAGTTCACCAAGCGCAACCTGGCCAAGGTCGGCTACGCGGCGAACCCCGTCGAGGACGACTCGCTCGCCGAGTACCGGGTGCACGCGCTGCAGCTCACCTCGATGACGGTGACGGCGCTCGCCGACTTCGACATCACGAAGAAGGACGCCGAACGCGCGAAGAACATGTTCGCGCTGGGGCTGCTGTCCTGGCTGTATCACCGTCCCACCGAGGGGACGATCGCCTTCCTGGAGCGGAAGTTCGCCAAGAAGCCCGAGATCATGAAGGCCAACATCGCGGCCTTCCAGGCGGGCTGGAGCTACGGCGAGACGACCGAGGCGTTCTCGACGCAGTACGAGATCAAGCCGGCCGAGCACGAGCCGGGCCTCTACCGCAACATCACCGGGAACATGGCGCTGGCCTACGGGCTGGTCGCGGCGGGCGTGCAGAGCGGGCTGCCGATCTTCCTCGGCTCCTACCCGATCACGCCGGCGTCCGACATCCTGCACGAGATCTCCAAGCACAAGAAGTTCGGCGTGCGCACGTTCCAGGCCGAGGACGAGATCGCCGCGGTCGGCGCGGCGCTCGGCGCCTCGTTCGGCGGGTCCCTCGGCGTCACCACGACGTCCGGGCCGGGCATCGCGCTGAAGAGCGAGACGATCGGCCTCGGCGTCGCGACCGAGCTTCCGCTGCTGGTCATCGACGTGCAGCGGGCCGGGCCGTCCACCGGGCTGCCGACCAAGACCGAGCAGGCCGACCTGATGCAGGCCATGTACGGCCGCAACGGCGAGGCGCCCGTCCCGGTGATCGCGCCGCAGTCCCCGTCGGACTGCTTCGACGCGGCGCTGGAGGCGGCCCGGATCGCGGTGAAGTACCGCACCCCGGTGATCCTGCTGTCGGACGGCTACCTCGCCAACGGCTCCGAGCCGTGGCGGCTGCCGGACGTCGCGGCGCTGCCGAAGATCGAGCCCGACTTCGCGGCGCCCTCACAGGAGGACTTCCAGCCGTTCGCGCGCGACCCCGAGACCCTCGCCCGCCCGTGGGCGATCCCGGGCACGGCGGGGCTGGAGCACCGGATCGGCGGCCTGGAGAAGGCCGACGGGTCCGGCAACATCTCCTACGACCCGGCCAACCACGACAAGATGACCCGGCTCCGCCAGGCCAAGGTCGACGGGATCGCGAACGACATCGAGCCGCTCGCCGTGGACGACCCGTCCGGCAGCGCGCGGGTGCTCGTGCTCGGCTGGGGCGGGACGTTCGGCGCGATCTCCGCCGCCGTCCGGCTGGTCCGCAAGGAGGGGCGGAGCGTGGCGCAGGCGCACCTGCGGCACCTCAACCCGTTCCCGGCGAACCTGCCGGAGGTCCTGCGCTCCTACGACAAGGTCATCGTCCCGGAGATCAACCTCGGCCAGCTCGGGATGCTGCTGCGCGGCCGGTACCTCGTCGACGTGATCGGCTACAACCAGGTCCGCGGCCTGCCCTTCAAGGCCGAGGAGCTCCAGGGCGTCATCCAGGATGTGATCGAGAGTGAGTGACAACGGAGCGAACGGCAACGGCTCCGCGAACGGCAACGGCAACGGGGCCACCGCCGCGGACGGCCGGTCGCTGCTGTCCCTCGTCCCGAAGGCGGACGAGAAGCAGACGATGAAGGACTTCAAGACCGACCAGGAGGTGCGCTGGTGCCCCGGGTGCGGTGACTACGCGATCCTCGCGGCGGTCCAGTCCTTCCTGCCCGAGCTGGGGCTGCGCCGGGAGAACATCACGTTCGTCTCCGGCATCGGCTGCTCGTCGCGGTTCCCGTACTACATGAACACCTACGGGTTCCACTCGATCCACGGCCGCGCGCCGGCGATCGCGACGGGCCTCGCCACGTCCCGGCCGGACCTGTCGGTGTGGGTGGTGACCGGGGACGGCGACGCGCTGTCCATCGGCGGCAACCACCTCATCCACGCGCTGCGCCGCAACGTCAACCTGAAGATCCTGCTGTTCAACAACCGGATCTACGGGCTGACCAAGGGGCAGTACTCGCCGACGTCCGAGCTCGGCAAGATCACCAAGTCGACGCCGATGGGCTCGCTGGACGCGCCGTTCAACCCGCTGTCGCTGGCGATCGGCGCGGAGGGCACGTTCGTCGCGCGGACGATCGACTCCGACCGCAAGCACCTGCAGTCGGTGCTGCGGGCGGCGGCGCAGCACCGCGGCACCGCGCTCGTGGAGATCTACCAGAACTGCAACATCTTCAACGACAACGCGTTCGAGCCGCTGAAGGACGCGGCCGTCCGCGACGACGTCACCGTGCGGCTGGAGCACGGCGAGCCGATCGTGTTCGGCGCGGACCGCTCCAAGGCGCTGCGCCGCAACGCGGCCGGGTCGTTCGAGGTCGTGCGGGTCGCGGACGTCGACCCGTCCGAGATCGCCGTGCACGACGCGCACAACCCGGACCCGTCGCAGGCGTTCGCGCTGTCGCGGCTGGACCAGCCGGCGTTCGAGCACACCCCGATCGGCATCTTCCGCGACGTGGACCGCCCGTCGTACGACGAGCTGATGCGGGCCCAGCTCGACGACGCCGTCCAGTCCGAGGGAGAGGGCGACCTGGCGGCGCTGCTCGGCAGCGGCGACACCTGGCGCATCGACTGACCGCATCGACTGAGCACGGCGGCCGGTCCCCGGCCGCGCACGGCCCGAAGGCCCGGTCCCGGTTTCCCCCGGGGCCGGGCCTTCGGCATTGAAACCCGGCGGACGGGGCACGGTTGTCACATGGTGAGCAACCGGGGTGATCCCGTGGCCGCATTCGGCCGGGAGACGGTGCGGGACCGCGGCTCCGGCTGAAAGACTGCTGAGCGGATCATGAAGCCGGGGAGGTGACGATGCGGGTCATTCCGCGCCGCAGCAGGAATCGTCGGCAGGACGAGGAGCCCGCGCGCGACCCGTCGTCCGAGAAGCCGGCCGAAGGGGCGCCCGAAGGCTCGCCTGAGGACGAGACCACAGACGAGGCCAAGGACGCGCCCGAGAAGCCGTCCGGGAAGCCGTCCGAGGAGCCGGCCGGAGAGCGGCCCGGCGCCTCCGGGGCCGGGGAGTCACCGGCCGTCCCGGACCCCGCTCCCCAGTGGCCGCCCGCCCCGGCGGAAAGCGCGGAGACCCAGCCGATCGACACGGCCCGTGCGGAGGCCGGCGAACCCGCGAGCGGCGGGGAGAAGACGACGGCCGTCCTGCCCGCCGTCCCGGAAGCCGATGCCCCTGACGCGGCCACCGACACCGCGGCGGCGCGGCGGCGGGCGCGGGCGGCCGAGCGGCAGCGCGTGGCGGCGGAGGTCAAGCGGAGCCGGGCGGCGCGGCGGGGCCGGCCGCAGCGGGAGCTCCCGTCCGCGGCCAGGGCCGCCGACCAGCACCGTTCGGCGATGCTCGTCATGGTCCTCACGCTGGGGCTGCTGATCGCCGCGGTCGCGGTGACCGGCGCGCTGATCGCGTCGTCCATGCGGACGCAGCCGGTCACGCTGGCCGCGCCGCTGCACATCTACCCCGTCACGCAGACGACCCCCGGGCAGTGCCCGGCCGGGACGCAGGGGATCACGGGCCAGTCCGGGACCGGCCCGACCTGCTACGGGCTCGCCCAGGGCATCGCGATCCACAAGGTCGCCGACCTGCGCGTCCAGAAGTCGCGCGTGCAGCCGGGCGGCCACGACGTGGCGGTCACGCTGCGGCCCGCCGACCGGAAGGCGTTCGCCGACCTGACCCGGGCGACGGTCGGGCGGGACCTCGCGTTCGTCGTGCGGAACCGCATCGTCACGCTGCCCCGGGTCGACATGGCGATCCTGGACGGGAAGGTCGTCGTGACCGGCCCGCCGGACCGCGCCTCGGCGAACAGGCTGGTCCGCGAGCTGAAGGGCCGCTGACCCTCCCTGCCGACCCTCCCTGCGGCCGGGCCGCTCACAGGTGGCGGGCGGTGATGTCCTCGACCGGGGGCGCGGCGGCGGGGCCCTTGCCGCGGCTCGCGGACCCGCGGAGCGGCAGCTCCTTCATCGCCAGCACGGCGACGAACCCGAGGACCGCCACCGGGATCCCGACGAGGAAGACGGTCTCCAGCGCGCTGCTGAAGGCGTCCCGCACGATGTCCTTCACCGGCTGGGGCAGCCGCGCGATCTCGTCCGGCGCCCCGAGCTCGGTCCCGCCGGGCGCGGCCCGGACGCCCGCGGCGCGCAGCCCGGAGGCGATCTCGGCCGCGACCCGGTTGGTGAGTATCGCGCCGAACGCGGCCACGCCGACCGCGCCGCCCAGGTTGCGGAAGAACGAGACCCCGGACGTCGTCGAGGCCATGTCGCCGGGCGCGGCGGCGTTCTGCGAGGCGAGGATCAGGATCTGCAGCGTCAGGCCCATCCCGATGCCGAGGACGGCGAGGTCCGCGCCGATCAGCACGGACGAGGAGCCGGTGTGCAGCCGCGACAGCAGGAACATCCCGATGACGACGCAGCCGAGACCGAGCACCGGGAAGATCTTGTAGCGGCCCGTGCTGGTCACGATGTGGCCGGATCCGGTGGAGGTGACGAGCATGCCGAGCACGAGCGGCAGCGTCATCAGGCCGGACGCCGTCGGGCTCATCCCCTTGACGATCTGCAGGTACTGCGGCATGTAGATCATCACGCCGAACATCGCCATCCCGACGCAGATCGAGACGAACGACGTCAGCACGAACATCCGGTTGCGGAACAGCCGGGGCGGCAGGATCGGGTCGCGGGCCCGGCGCTCGGCGACGATCGCGAGCAGGAGCAGGACGGCGGTGACCCCGCCCAGCGCGTAGGTCCATGCCGAGTTCCACGGGAACTCCGTCCCGCCCATGGACAGCAGCAGCATCAGCATGGCGGCGCTGCCGGTGATGGTGATCGCGCCGAACGCGTCGACGCTGGTGTCGCGGCGCACCCTCGGCAGCCGCAGCACCCGCTGGATGACGAAGAACGACACCACGGCCATCGGGACGCACACGTAGAAGCACCAGCGCCAGCCGAGGACGTCGGCGTCCACGATGAAGCCGCCGAGCAGCGGGCCCGCGACGGTGGAGACCCCGAAGACGGCGCCCATGAAGCCGGCGTAGCGTCCGCGCTGCCGCGGCTCGACGACGTCCGCGAGGATCACCTGGGCCAGCGCGGCGAGCCCGCCCGCGCCGAGGCCCTGGCCCGCGCGGAACGCGATGAGCTGACCGATGTCCTGCGACATCCCCGCGCCGATCGACGCGACGACGAAGATGAGCAGGGCGGTCTGGAACATCAGCTTGCGGCCCGCGATGTCCGACAGCTTGCCCCAGAGCGGGGTCGAGGCCGTCATGGTGAGCAGCGCGGCGCTGGCGACCCAGGACAGCTTGTCCTGGCCGCCGAGGTCGCCGACGATCGTCGGCAGCGCCGTGGCGATGACCGACGTCGAGAGCATCGAGGTCAGCATCGCCATCATGAGCCCGGAGAGGATCTTCAGGATCTGGCGGTGCGTGTACTGCGGCCGGACCGGCCCCTGCCCGGGTTCGGGCCCTGTGGCCGGTCCGGACTCCGGTTCGGGTTCCGGTTCCGCCGCCGGACCGTGCGACGCCGCGTTCGCTTGAGCCACTCTGCCCCCATACCGGCCCGCGAACCGGCTGACTTGATTACCTGTGTTGTACATGTATCTTATGTAGACGCTTGTTTACTTGCAACCGGTAGATTGCTGCACCGGCAGGTCACCGAGAGCGGAACGGATGGGCTGGTACCGCAGATGCGGGTCGAGGAGGAGGCCGAGCGCGCGCCGGCGTCCGGCGCGAGTGCGGACGCGGGGACGCCGCGGCGGCCGAAGCGCGACCGGGAGGCGACCCGGCGCCGCATCCTGGACGCCGCCCGCGACCTGTTCGGCGAGCACGGCTACGACGGCGTCACCGTCCGCATGATCGCCGCGCGGGCCGAGGCGAACATGGCCCTGGTCAACCGGTACTTCGGCTCCAAGGCGGCGCTGTTCGGGGAGGTCCTCGCCGGCGAGTCGGTACTGCGCGGGGTGATCGCCGGCGACCCCGAGGGGCTGCCGCGGCGGCTGGCGGAGCACTTCGTCCGGCAGCTCGACCCCGACCGCGTCACCACGGTCTCGCGGATGCTGGACCGGTCGGCCGGGCAGCCCGAGGTGAAGCAGATCCTCCTCCACTACCTGGAGGACGTGATCGTCGCACCGATGACCGCGCAGCTGACCGGCCCGGACGCCCGCGCACGCGCCCTGCTCGCGTCCACGATCCTGATGGGCGGCGCGCCCGTCCGGCGCCTGCTCGGCGTGACCGACCTGCGCGCCGCCGACCCGGCCGAGCTCACCGACCGGCTGACCGCCATGTTCACCGCCGCCCTCGGCCCGCCGCCCGGCCGCTGACGGAACGGCGCTGACGGAACGGCCGGGGCGGGCCGCGCATAGGCTGGTCAACCATGAAGCCCGGGGGCGCGCTCAGGACACGGTGGAGCCGGACGGGGCGCGCCACGCGCTGGACCGCGGCCGCGGCGGCCGCCGCGCTCGCCGCCGGGTGCGCGGCGTGGGGCGCCGCGGCGGACGGCGAGCCGCACGTCCGGTCCGTCGACCAGCGCATCACCGTGGTCGACGGCCCCGGCGACGACCAGCGCGTCACGCTCGACACCACGTTCTACAAGCCCGCCGACGGTACCCCGGCACCGGCGGTCATGCTCGCGCACGGCTTCGGCGGCAGCAAGGCCGACGTGGCGGACGAGGCACGCGACCTCGCCCGCGCCGGATACGCGGTGCTGGCCTGGTCGGCGCGCGGGTTCGGCCTCTCCGGCGGGGAGATCGCGCTCAACTCGCCCGACTACGAGGTCAAGGACGTCCGGCAGCTCGTCGACTGGCTCGCACGGCGCCCGGAGGTCCGGCTCGACGGCCCCGGCGACCCGCGCGTCGGCATGGCGGGCCGGTCGTACGGCGGCGCGATCGCGCTGCTGACCGCCGCGCACGACCGGCGGGTCGACGCCATCGCCCCGATGATCACCTGGCACAGCCTCCCGGACGCGCTGTTCCCGGACGCGGCCGGGGGAGGACCCGCGGACGGGGTGTTCAAGAAGCTCTGGGCGGGCCTGTTCTTCACCGGCAGCGCCGGGCCGACGGCATGCGGCCGCTTCCTGCCGTCGCTGTGCGCGATGTACCAGGAGGTCGCGGAGACGGGCCGGCCCACCGAGTCGGCGATCGAGACGCTGCGGCGGTCGAGCCCGGCGTCGGTCGCCGACCGGATCAGGGTGCCCACGCTGCTCGTGCAGGGGCAGTCCGACTCGCTGTTCCCGCTGGAGCACGCCGACGCCAACGCCCGCGCGATCGCCGCGAACGGCGCACCGGTGTCGGTCGTCTGGTTCCAGGGCGGCCACGACGGCGGCGACCCCGAGGTTGAGCGGATCGGGGACATGGTCCTCGACTTCTTCGACACGCGGCTCAAGGGCGCTGCCCCACCGGCGCCGGACGGTTTCACGGTGACGCGGACGGGCGGGCTCGACTCGTCCGCCCGGGAGGTCGTCGTGACGGAGACGACCACCCGGACATATCCCGGCCTCTCCGGCGATCCGGTGGAGTTGCCGCTGGGCGGGGGCGAGCAGACGGTGCACCATCCCCCCGGCGGCTCCCCCGCGTCGATCTCCGCGCTGCCCGGACTCGGCTCGCTGGACTCACTCCCGGCCGGAGGCGGGCCTGGTGGTGGTGGGCCGGGCGGCGGGGGGCTGCCGACCGAGATGCCCGGGCAGGCCGCGGTCTTCGACACGGCGCCGCTGGAGCGGCCCGTCCAGCTGACGGGTGCCGCGAGCGTCCGGCTCAGGGTGGACGGCGACGGGCCGCTGTTCGCGAAGCTGTACGACGTCGCGCCCGGCGGGACGGCGACGCTCGCGCGGCGGCTGCCCGCGGCGTTCCGGGCGTCCGGGGACGTCACCGTGCGGCTCCCCGCGATGGACCACCGCTTCGACCGCGGCCACCAGATCCGCCTCGTCGTCGCGACCACCGACATGGGCTTCGCGACACCGGCCAAGCCCGCCTCGTACAAGGTGCGGGTGGTGTCGCCGCTGACCGTCCCGACCGTGCCTTCGCTGACAACGGCCTCCGCACCCGTCCCGCATTGGGTCTGGGCTCTCCCCTTGGCCGCCATCGTGGTCTCGCTCGTCATCGTCCTACCGGGGCGTCACCGCCGCAGAGACGAACAGGACAGCGAGACCCCGCTGGAGATAACGGGCCTGACGAAGAAGTACAAGAACGGCCACCTGGCCGTTGCCGACTTGTCCTTCCAGGTGGAGAAGGGACAGGTGCTAGGGCTGCTCGGCCCGAACGGTGCGGGGAAGACAACGACCCTGCGGATGCTGATGGGCCTTATCCATCCCGACTCCGGCGAGATCCGCATCTTCGGCCACCACGTCACTCCCGGTGCACCCGTCCTAGCCCGCCTTGGCTCCTTCGTTGAGGGACCTGGGTTCCTCCCCCACCTGTCCGGCCGCGACAACCTGGACCTCTACTGGCGCGCCACCGGCCGCCCCCAGGCCGAAGCCCGCATGAACGAGGTGCTGCAGATAGCGGACCTTGGCTCCGCCCTGGACCGCGCCGTCCGCACCTACTCCCACGGGATGCGGCAGCGTCTCGCCATAGCGCAGGCCATGCTCGGGCTCCCCGACCTGCTCGTCCTGGACGAACCCACCAACGGCCTAGACCCGCCGCAGATCCGCGAGATGCGGGAGGTGCTCGTCCGGTACGCCGCGGCCGGGCGGACGGTCATCGTCTCCAGCCACCTGCTCTCCGAGGTCGAGCAGACCTGCACCCACGCCGTCGTCATGGCGGGCGGCCGCCGCGTCGCCGCCGGCCCAGTCGCGGAGCTCGTCGGGGCGTCCGGCCGCCTGGAGGACGCGTTCCTGCAGCTCATCGGGGAGGGGCCATGACCGCCTACGACGTCCGGCGGACGCTCCCGCTGCGAGTGGAGGCCGTCCGGCAGCTCCGGCGGCGCCGCACCCTGGTCGCGTTCGGGATCCTGCTCGCCCTTCCGTGGGTGCTGGTGCTGGCCTTCAAGATCGGCGGTGAACCGTCCCCGGACGGCGTCCCCAGCCTGGTCGACGTCGCCACGGCCGGCGCCCTCAACTTCGCCCTGTTCGCCCTGTTCGTCGCCACGGGTTTCCTGCTGGTCGTCGCGGTCGCCCTGTTCTGCGGCGACACCGTCGCGAGCGAGGCGAACTGGGCGTCCCTCCGCTACCTGCTGGCCGCCCCGGTTCCCCGCGCCCGCCTCCTGCGCCACAAACTCGTCGTCGCCCTCGGCTACGCGGTGCTCGCCGTGCTCAGCCTCCCGCTGATGTCACTGGTCGCGGGCACCGTCGGCTTCGGCTGGAGCGACGTCGTACTCCCCACCGGCGGAACCGTCCCGGTCGGCACCGCGCTCGGCCGGATGGCGATCATCATCGGCTACTCCCTCGTCTCCCAGCTCGTCGTCGCCGCCCTGGCCTTCCTCCTGTCGGTCACCACCGACTCCCCGCTCGGCGCGGTCGGCGGCGCGGTCGGCCTCGTCATCCTCAGCAACATCATCGACGCGGTCACCGCCCTCGGCTCCTGGCGCGAGTTCCTCCCGACCCACTGGATGTACGCCTGGATGGACGCCCTCCAACCCGAGGTCCAGTGGACGGGCATGGCGAAGGGCGCGGCCCTCTCCATCGCCTACGCGGCCGTGCTTCTCGCGCTGTCGTTCCGCCTCTTCCGCTCCCGCGACATCGTCTCCTGAGCGACCGCCCGGCGACGGACGGCGACGAACATCCGCTGAAAATCGGTCGAACCGGCAGTGTCGGTCGCATAAGCTCGTCGAACCTCGCGTACCGCGGGCGCGTCCTAGGGGTTACGGATCGACATCGCGTCGATCACCGGGTTAAGCCCGCCCCGATGGGGGGAGATGATCACCATGGCACGGCAGCAGCTCATCAAGCGTCCCAAACCCCCACGTCAACCGAGCCCGCCCGACCTACGCACCCCGTCCGGCCGCCTCCTGCCGTACTAGCCCCGGTCCACGCGGGGTAGTCGCGCCAGGAACCTCTCCCGATCCACCACCACCCGCTCGACGCGGCCCTTCCCCACCACGACGTCCCGCTCGTCGGTGGCCTCGAACTCGAACACCAGCCGCGCGCCGTCGACTTCCGTGAGCACGGCCTCGACGGTCACGCGCATGCCGACCGGGCTGGCCGCGAGATGCTCCAGCTCGACCCGTGTCCCCACCGAGGTCCGCCCGTCCCCGAGCCCCGCGACCGCCTCGACCGTGGCCCCCTCCGCCAACGCAAGCAACCGCGGCGTCCCCAAAACCGGCACGTCCCCACTCCCGACCCGAACAGCCGTGTCGTCGTCCCCGACCACAGCCGACACCACGCCCCGCGACCCCAGCTCCATCCCCCCATCCTGCCGCCCTCCGGTCATCTGGGTGGCCGCACGGCCCGCCGTTCCACGGCCGCCGTTCCGCCGAGGTCGTCCAGGAGCCGGATCAGCAACTCTCGATGCTCCGCCAGGTTCCGCTCACCGAAGCGGTCGGCCAGCCGCCCTTCCAAATCAGCGCGTGCGCGCCGCGACGCAGCGACGGCGTCCCGCCCACGGCCGGTCAACCGCACCCGGCGCACACGAGCATCAGCGGCATCGGCCACACGCTCGCAGTAGCCGAGCCGTTCGAGCTCGGCCACGGCCTTGGAGGCCCCCTGCTGCGTCATGTCCAGCCGGACGGCCAGCTCACCGACCGTGGGCGAGTCGTCGATCAGATGCTGGAAGACGTACCCGTGCGAGAACCGCAGGTCGCCGAACCCCTGGCCACCCAGCTGCTCCTGCACGCGCGCCGCCGCCGCCTGCCCGACGAACAACGCGAGCGTCCCGGTGTCGAGCTGCCGAGGGTCGAGTGCCGTCATGCCACCATTGTCATATTGACAACCATGGTTGTACAACTAAGGTTGTCAATATGGCGCATCCCAACATCGACACCGCGCTCCGCTACCACGAGGCGGTCTCGGCCTTCGCCACCGGCCAAGACCTAGCCGCGTTCTTCGATCCGGAAGCCACCCACCACGAGCTGCCCAACGCGCTCTTCCCCAGCGGCAACGTCCGCAACCTGGCGGACCTCTGCGCCGCCGCCGAAGCAGGCCGCAAAGCCTTGAGCGCGCAGAACTTCATGGTCCTGAACGCCCTGGCCGCCGGCGACCAGGTAGCCCTGGAAGTCCTCTGGACGGGCACGACCGCGGTTCCGATGGGCGCCATCCCCGCAGGCGAAACCCTCCGGGCCCACATCGCGACCTTCCTGGAGTTCCGCGACGGAAAGATCCTCACCCAACGCAACTACGACTGCTACGACCGCCTCCCACCCACCTGACCCGAAACTGATCAGCAGTCCCCTCAGCCGTGTCCGGAGCGGACGTACTCGGCCAGCTTCACATCGAGGATCTGGGTGTCCGCAGGAGGAGGATTGGCGACATCCCACCAGCAAATGGCGCTGATCTCCTCATTCGGCGTGAACCCCGTGAAGCGCACAGAGACCCTGGCGCTGTACATAGCGGCGTACTCCTCCCGCGGCGGCCCGGTCAGCCGGAAACGCGCGTACCCAGCCAGGTCAAGGGTGGCCAGCCGCAAGCCGCTCTCTTCCCACAACTCCCGCATGGCTGCCTGCAGAGGCGTCTCACCAGGGTCGATCAACCCACCGGGAAGTTCCCATTTCCGACGAAAGCGGTTCAACACCAACAGCACATCCCGCCCGCACGAGACCACGACCAGAGCCGCAGGCATCGGCACGTCATCCGGCACACACGGAGTGCGCGCAGCCGCCAGAAACGCCGTCAAGGCATTCCCGCCCGCATCCACAGCTAAAACTCGATCCACACCCCCATGGTGAACGCCCCGCCCCCAACCCACCAGACAGCAACATCCGGAGAGGATCGAGAAGCCGGACAGTTCACCGGACTACTGCACCTGGCCTGGCGCTCAGCAGTCCGCCCTACGAACGAGATCCGCCGCCCTAATGTAGAGATCGACGTAGCGGTCAATTTCCTGGTCGTACTCATTCACGAGGATCCAGCCGTCACCACGCAAGCGCCCCAGCGTGAACCTTGGACCGCGAGAGGTGTATTCACTACCGGTGACCGGGGCGTAAACGGAATAGACACGTGCAGAATCAAGTACAGGCGCAGGTGGATCGGCCGTCCATCCCACCGGTGGAGAGGTGATGGGCACCTCAATCATCTTTCCTGGGAACTTAGCCGGCGCCTGAAGGCGGATGGTCACTTCCGGCGCGAGATCGTCGCTCGTGTAAAGGTAGATCGAATCCGGTGCCTTTCCAGGACACCAGGCCACTACCACGGCGGGACGCCCAGCCCTATCCAGCGTCATCCCGGCCACGCCGCCGGATTCCGGCGTGCAGGCGGTCACGGTTGGCCACACCACACCCATCAGCAGCACCACTGACAACAGGGGTCTCCACCCGATCCCGCTCATATCCCGAAGACGCAGCAGCCCGCGCACGCGATTACCTCACGTCCGCAGCCGGTCAGACCCTCGCCGCTCCACACGTATGGCCCCCACCTGTAGGTAGGTCGAGACACACCCGGCAATGTAGGCGTCGAGTGTCGCCACTGACTCTCCGCTCGGCGCATCCAGTCAGCGCAGATCCTCCGGGAACGTCAGCTCGGAGTGGCCCGCTCCGGCCGGTTGCGGGCGATCGTTGCTCTGCCCAGAGGATCGAAACCTCGTGCGCCGTAAAGGTCACTCGGCGGGGGCGACGCCGACCGGGCAGGACACGCCCGTGCCTCCGATGCCGCAGTAGCCGTTGGGGTTTTTGTGGAGGTATTGCTGGTGGTGGGGCTCGGCATAGTAGAAGTCGGTGGCCTTGGTTATCTGGGTGGTTATGGGGGCGTGGCCGGCGGCGGTGAGGACGTCCTGGTAGGCGTCTCGGGTGGCTTCGGCGGCCTTTTGTTCTAGGTCGGTCCTGTAGAAGACGGCTGAGCGGTACTGGGTGCCGACGTCGTTGCCCTGGCGCATGCCCTGGGTGGGGTCGTGTGCTTCCCAGAAGATGCGGAGCAGGTCTTCGTAGGAGACCTTGGTGGGGTCGTAGACGACGCGGACGGTTTCGGTGTGGCCCGTCTGGCCGCTGCAGACCTCTTCATAGGTGGGGTTCGGGGTGTAGCCGCCCTCGTAGCCGACGGCGGTGGAGATGACGCCGGGGGTCTGCCAGAACTTGCGTTCGGCGCCCCAGAAGCAGCCGAGGGCGAACTCGGCGATCTCGGCGCCGTCCGGGTAGGGGGGTGCGAGGGGGGCGTCGAGGACCTCGTGGCGCGGTGGCACCGGGATGGGCTCGTCCCTGCCGGGGAGTGCCTTCACCGGAGAGACCATCTTGGTCTTCGCAAAGCCGAACATGCCCTTCAGGTTAGCCGCTGACCGGTTGCTTCCCCGGGCGCAAGCACTTGCTTACCTGGGGGAGGTGTTTTGCTGTGTGGTGGATGTGGAAGGATTTCTGGGAGTTTGTAACGATCGTTACTTTTGTCCGACCAGCGTCCCGGGCGTCCGACCGGGGCGGCGGAGCGGTGTGCGCGAACGAAGGGAACTCTCGCTGATGGCCGTGGAAGTCAGTCCGGAAGAGGCTGTGACCGCTCCGACCCCGCACCCGCTGGACCAGGACGCCGACGGGGTGAACCGGCCGGGCCTGTTCAAGAACCCCGCGTACCACGAGATGCGCGAGACCGGGACGGGCGTCGCGGACGTCCGGCGGCCGGACGGGTCGATCGCGAAGCTCATCACCCGCTACCACGACGTGGAGCAGGTGCTGCGGAACCACGCGGTGTTCTCCCGGGAGGCCGCCGCCGACGCCGACGACGTGGATCTGGAGGGCACCCTCCTCGGGCTGGACCCGGACGAGCACACGAGCGTGCGCGGCTCCGTCCGGGACTGGTTCACGCCGCGGGCCGTGGAGCGGCTGCGGGACACGGCCGTGGAGCGGGCGGCGGCGCAGTTGAAGGTCATGGTCGAGCGGGGCGAGCCGGCGGATCTGGTGACCGAGTTCTCGTTGCCTTTCTCGCTCAACCTGGTCTGCGACATGCTCGGCCTGCCGCAGGACGGCCGGCTGCGGTTCCGGGAGTGGGGCGACGCGTTCCTCGGCACCACCGAGCAGACCCGCATCGGCGCGGACGAGGCGCTGATCTCGATGGTCGCCTACATGAGCGAACTCGTGGAGGAGCGGCGCCACGCGCCGGGGGACGACCTGCTGTCACAGGTCGCCGTCGGCGGGGCGCACCTGTCGCCCGACAGGCAGATCAAGCTTCCGATCACGCTCGTCCTGGGCGGGTGGGAGACCGTGGCCAGCAGCGTGGGCATCCAGGTGCACGCGCTTCTGACGCATCCCTATGGGGATTACGAGACCGCCTACTCCTACCTGACCGACCACCCCGAGGCCGTGCCCGGCGCCGTGACCGAGTTGGAGCGCATGTTCTCGGTCACGGCGGCTGACGCGATGCCGCGCCGGGTGGTGCAGGACGTGACCCTCCCCAGCGGCGCGCAGCTCCGCAAGGGGGATCTCGTGATCCCGTCCAGCGACGCGGCGAACTACGACCCGCGGGTCTTCGACGACCCGCACCGCATGGACTTCGCCCGCGACCCCAACCGGCACCTGTCCTTCGGGTACGGCGTCCACCACTGCATCGGGCGGCATCTGGGGCACCTGGAGGTGGTGACGGCCATGGCCCTGCTCACCCGGGAGCTGCCCGCGCTCCGGCTGGCGGTGCCGTCCGAGGAGATCGTCTACAAGCCGGGGCACGCCGTCCTCGGCCCGAAGGCGCTGCCCGTCGCCTGGAGTGGCTAGGGCCGCCGCCGGCGGCGGGGCGTCAGGCCCCGCCGCCGGGCGGGAAGACGACCGGGACGCTCTCGATCCCGATCACGCCCGTGGGCCAGGCGACCTGCGGGCGGGCACCGGGCGCGAGCTCGTACTCGGGAATCCGCCGGTGCCATTCCTCAAGGACGACCCTCAGTTCCGTGCGCGCGAGGTGGATGCCGAGGCACCGGTGGGGGCCGCTGCCCCACGTCAGGTTGTTGTAGTCCCGGCCCGGGTCGAACTCGTCGGGGTCCTTGATGTCGGCCGGGTCGCGGTTGGCGGCGCCCACGGCCACGCTCACGGTCGCCCCGGCCGGGATGGAGACTCCCGCGAGGACGACGTCACGTGTCGTCACGCGGGGCACGACGGCGTTGGCCGGGTCGACGCGGAGCATCTCCTCGACGACGGCCGGGATGGTCGAGGGGTCGGCGGCGATCCGGCGGCGGAGGGCCGGCCTGGCGGCGAGCTTGGCGAACATGAGGCTGAGCGCGTTGGTCACCGAGTCGACGCCCGCGAGGACGAAGAAGAAGCACAGGCCGATGGCCTCCTGGTCGGTGAACGGGTCGTCCCCCTCGAACAGGCTGCGGAGCAGGCCCTCGGCGCGTCCGGCCCGGCATTCGGCGACGTGCGCGCTCACGTAGCCGAACAGCTCGGCGGCGGACTGCATCGCTTCGGGCGGCTGCTCGCCGGCGCCGGACAGGTCGGCCATGCGGATGATGACCTCGCGCCAGGCGAGCAGGCGGTCGAGGTCGTCCTGCGGGAGCCCGAACAGGTCGAGGAAGACCTTCGCCGGGACGGGCCGGGCGAGGTCGGCGACCGCGTCGCAGGAGCCTCGTGCGGCGATGCCGTCGATGAGCTCCGCCACCTGGTCCCGGACGGCCTGCTCGACGGAGGCCGCCGCGCGGGGGGTGAAGAACGGCTGGAGCAGCCGGCGGTAGCGGGTGTGGTCCGGCGGATCGAAGGCGATCGGGACGAGCGGCACCGGGCTGCCGAGGGTGTCGAAGGCCCGCTCGGACGAGTACGTCTCCGGGTTCTTGAAGACGTGTTCGGCCAGCTCACGCGTGGTGACCAGGTATCCGGCGTCCGATTGCGCCACCGCGCCGGCGGCGCGGATCACCGCGTACCCCTCCCCCCGGTCGTCGGCCATCGGGAGCTCCTCCATCCGGAGCACGTCCCCACCCGTCAGTTCAGCAGTCATGACCCATCCCGCCCGCCCGGAGGTACGTCCTATGAGTCGCAGATGGTAAGGCTCAGGATGGTGGTTGGGAAGTGCCCCAGACACCTCATTCGCCTACCTACTGCCACTTCTACGTTCGGATTGCAATACACCCCACCGAGTGAGACATATCACTCGTCAGTGGGCGCTACACGACAAGTGAGATCTTGCCGTACCGAACGTTACATGTAATACTCTCACCGCATTCGTCCGATTTTGGGCAACTTTATACCACTCTTCGGTCCGACCTCCGGGCACGGGAGCCGACCCCCGGGCACGGCAGGCGAGGACAGGAGGAGCGCCGAGCGACCGTCACACCGTCCCTTCCCCGGGCGGTCACTCTGGGGGGCACCCGCGATGTCCGTCACCGTCTCCAGCACTCGTCCGAGCAAACCGAAGAACTTTCCCCTCCATCGCACGTTGCCGGGTTTCATCCGGGACCCGCTGAAAGAACTCGAACGCATCAGCAGGGCGGCGGACGGGGAAGTCGTCCGGCTAGACCTCGGCATTGTTAAGCCTTTGTTGGTGACGCGCCCAGAACATCTGCAAATCGTCCTGCGCGAGGAATCCGACACCTATACGCGCGACGGCATCTTCTGGCGTCCCCTCGACGACCTCATGGGCACCGGGGTCCTCGGCGGCACGGGCGAGTCGTGGGCGGTCAGCCGCAAGGTCCTGCAGCCGGTCTTCACGTCCCGCAACATCAGGGCCCTCACCGGCCGGCTGGCCGACACCATCAACGCGGCCGTGGACGAGCTCGACCCCGCCGCGCAGGCGGGACGTCCCGTGGCGGCGGGCCGCGAGATGGCCCGCATCGTCAACCAGACGGTGGTCCGGATCTTCTTCGGGCACAAGATCCGGTCCGCGGAGATCGCCCGGCTGACCCCGGCGTTCGAGGCGGTCATCGCGTCCCTGGCCTTCCGCGTCCTGCTGCCCTTCATGCCCGAGGCGCTCACGCCGCGCGGCCGGTCCTACCGGGCGGGCATCCGCGCCATCGACGACGTGATGTTCGGGCTCGTGGAGAAGTACCGGGACGACCCCGGCGAGGGTCTCGACATCTTCACCGCGCTGTGCCGGGCGCGGTCCGCGGAGGGCAGCGGGCTGACCGACCAGTGGGTGCGCGACAACCTCGTCGGCATGTACGCGGCCGGGACCGAGACCACCGCCACGGCGCTGAGCTGGCTGTGGCCCCTGCTCTGCCGGCATCCCGAGGTGGCCGCGCGGCTCTACGAGGAGATCGACCGCGTGGTGGGCGGCGACCGCGTCGGCCCCGAGCATCTGAGCGGGCTCACCTACACCAAGCAGGTCGTCCAGGAGGTGCTGCGGCTGTACCCGGTCGGCTGGCAGTTCCCGCGCATGGCCGTGCGCTCCGGCACCATCGCCGGCACGCCCGTCAAGGAGGGCCAGAGCCTCCTGATCAGCCCGTACCTGACGCACCACCTCGACTACGTGTGGGAGCGCCCGGACGAGTTCGACCCCGACCGGTTCGCGCCGGAGCGGAGCGCGGGCAGGCACCGCTACGCGTACTTCCCGTTCGGCGGCGGGCCGCACCAGTGCGTCGGCAACCACCTCTTCCACATCGAGGCGCAGCTGATCGCGGCGAGCGTGCTCAGCCGGTACCGCCCCGAACCGGTCGGTGCCGTGCCGTCCCGTCCCGCCATGGGCCGCACGCTCCGGCCGGAGCACGAACTGGAGATGCGCCTCGTACCCGTGGGCGGACGGACATGAGGGCCGAACACGGCGACCGGCGGGACCGCTCCAACACGCCGCACCGCGCGGGCGGCGCCCCATGACGGCGGCCGATGCGGAGACGGATCCCATACGGGCGGCGGCCGAACAGGGCCGGATCTGCGCCCTGGCCACGCACTGCGCCCGCGACCTGCAAGAGCGCGCCGCCGCGCACCCGGACCTGTTCGACGCGAAGCCCTTCGACGCGACCCTCTTCAACGCCGTGTCGCTCGCCAACGCCTTCGGCTCGCCGGACGACTCCCACGCCGCCCTGCGGGTCGCGAACCGCACCTCGCTGTGGATCTTCGCGCTCGACTGGCTGATCGACTACCGGGCGAAGGCCCGCGGAGACGTCGAGGCGCTCGTCGTCCAGTGCGCGGACGCCGTCATCGACGGGGCCCCGGCCGCGGACGCGCCGCTGACCCGGTTCCTCACCGAGATCCGCGACCTGCTCGCCGAGGTCCCCGCCTTCGCCGCGCACCGGGCCGTCTGGCTGGACGAGCTGCGGCGGATGCTGGACGCGATGGCGCTCGAATGGGAGTGGAAGGCGGTCCGCACCGAGACCGGCGCCTGGACGCCGACCCTCGACGAGTACCTCGCCAACGCCGACAACTTCGGCTCCACGTTCGTCAACGCCGGACACTGGATCTTCACCTCCCGGCCGTCCGCGCTGACGCACCTCGACCCGCTGCTGGAGGCGAGCCGAGAGGTCCAGCGCGTCCTCAGACTGCTCAACGACCTCGCCACCTACGAGCGGGACGTCACCTGGGGCGACCTGAACGCGATGCTGCTGCCCGATGCCGACAGGGCCACCGTCAAGGAAAGGATCGGCGAGCTCGTGGACCACTGCCGGAAGCTACTGCGTCCCCTGCATGAGACATGTCCCCGCGAGGCCCGCTACCTGGAACGCCAGATCGGCTACAGCATGGGCTTCTACGGCGCCGCCGACTACTGGGGCGAGCTGTGAACGACCGGCGGCCCGTGAACGAGATCGGACGGACCCACTCCCGCACGGACTCTCGCCATGCCTGCACGGACGGAGAGCAGTCCCGCTCGGCATCGACCCGGAGCGCCGGCTCGGCGGCGTCCACCCACCCGAGGACGGCGTTAAGCCACCCGAGGACGGCGCCTGCTCACTCAAGCACGACGTCCACGACCGGAACGACGGCCCAGGCCGCGGAACTGGTCGCCGGTCTCGTCGCCTTGCCTTGGGGGCAGGTGTCGCCGTCGGTGTACGAGACGGGTCGCGTCGTCTCCCTCGCCCCCTGGCTGACGGGGCACGAACGGCGGATCGCGTTCCTCCTCGACACGCAGCGGACCGACGGCGGCTGGGGCCTCCCCCACGACGGGTACGCGCTCGTGCCCACATTGAGCGCGACGGAGGCGCTCCTGTCCGTCCTCGTCCGAGCGGAGAGCCCGGACGAGGAAGAGCCCGCCCAACCGCAGCCCGCCGAAGACGTGGCCGATGCCGCCGCCCGCGGCCTGAGCAGGCTCCGCGAGCTGCTGACCGGCGGCACCTGGGCGTCCCCGCCCGGTGCCGCGGCCCAGCCGGACATGCCGGCGATCGAGCTGATCGTGCCGTCGCTCGTCGAGCGGATCAACCGGCACCTCGGCGACCTCGGCACCGCGGCCCTCCCCCGGGACGGCCTCCCGCTGCCCGCGAGCATGGACGGCACCAGGCTGGCGCTCGTCCGCGACCTGCTGCGGTCGGGCGCGCGGCCGCCGAAGAAGCTGATGCACGCGCTGGAGATCGGCGGCGCGGCGGCGCACGGGTTCGCGGGGACCGGCCCGGAGTCGACCGGCGCGATCGGCGCGTCCCCCGCGGCCACCGCCGCGTGGCTCGGCGACCGGGCGCCCGCCGACCCGAGCACCCCGGCGCGCTGGTACCTGGAGACGGTCGCGGCCATGCACGACGGCGTCGTCCCGGTCGCCTACCCGCTCACGGTGTTCGAGCGCGGCTGGGTGCTGAGCTGGCTGAGCCGCGCCGGGATCTCCGTCCCCGTCCCGCCGGAGGTGGTGCTGAGCCTCACCGCCCCGCTCCGCGCCGAGGGGACGGCCACGGCGGCCGGCCTGCCCGCCGACGCCGACACGACCGCCGGGACGCTGTACGCGCTGGCCCTCCTCGGCGCGCCGCACCCGCCGGACCCGCTCTGGAACTACGAGACGTCGACGCACTTCTGCACCTGGAAGGGCGAGGACGGATTCTCCACGACGACCAACGCGCACGTGCTGGAGGCGTTCGGCGAGTTCCTCGCGACCGGCGCCGCGGCGCGCGGCGGCGACCGGGACGTCCGCCGCTACGAGGCGACGATCGAGAAGGTCGGCGGCTGGCTGCTGGAGCAGCAGCGCGACGACGGCGCCTGGACCGACCGCTGGCACGCGTCCCCGTACTACGCGACGGCGTCCTGCGCGCTCGCGCTGGAACGTTTCGGCGGAGCCGGGCGCGGCGCGGACGCCGCCGGGCGCGCGCGGGCGTGGATCCTGCGGACGCAGCGTCCGGACGGGTCGTGGGGCCGCTGGGACGGGACGGCGGAGGAGACTGCGTACGCCGTCCAGACTCTCCTGCTCACGGGCCGGCCGCCGGAACCGGAGGCGGTCCGCGCGGCGGCGCGCGGCCGCGACGCACTGCTACGCGGCCTTTCCATGCCGGACGGCGCCCATCCCCCGCTCTGGCATGACAAGGATCTTTACCATCCGAGCGCGATCGTCCGCGCCGCGATCCTGGCCGGGCTCCATCTCATCGAGACGGCGGGAACGCACGAAAACAAAGAGTGAATTTCGTCATATGGTCGGAAGGACGTTAAGCAACTAGCGGAACGCCACTTCAGACCAAGTCATTCCGCTTGAGGGGCATCGTTCGCATTGCTAGTGTTCTGCCCCGTACGGAGGGGACCGGCCGCCACCGCGGCCCGCCGTCCCGAGCCTCCAGCGCCCCTTATCATCACCGCGCCGGTTGCAGATTCTTAAATACATTGTTAGGGCGATTATCATGCGCTTCCGCAACTCCCGACTGCGGACCAAGATTGCGGCCCTGCTGCTGTCCATGACCGCACTGTGGGCCTTCGCGGCGTGGGTGACCCTCCGGGAGGGCGTCAACCTGCTGTGGGTCAGCACCTACGACAGCCAACTCGCCACCCCCTCCGACCCCCTCCTCGTCGAGCTGCAGCGCGAGCGCAGGCTCACCGCGATCTGGCTCGCCCGCTCCGGGCCGGGACAGCAGGCGCTGCTACAGGATCTGCGGGAGCAGCGCATCCGCACCGACAAGGAGGCGGCCGCGCTCCGGGAGGGCGCCAACAGCGCGTCGCTGCGCCGGGCGGCGGACGCCGACCTGGAGAAGCTCGTCGACGCGATGCTGGGCCGGCTGGACAAGCTCGGCGACCAGCGCGACGCGGTGGACGCCCGCGCCGTCGCCCGCGAACCCGCCGTGGACGCCTACACCACGACGATCGGCTCGATCTTCCGGATGTACGACGGGATCGGCACGCTGGACGACGAGGAAATCGCGAAAGCCACCGGCAATCTCATCGAGCTGAACCAGACCTGGGAAATCCTCTCCCAGGAGGACGCGCTAGTGGCGGGCGCGCTCGCTTCCGGGCATCTCACAGCGGACGATTTGACCCGTTTCGTACGAATTTCCGGGGCGCGCCGGCACGCCACGGAGAAGGCGCTCGCGCAATTGCAGGGCCAGGACGACATCGCGTACCGCCGGCTCACCACCAGCGGCGCGCTCGCCAAGCTGAACGCCGTCGAGGACCAGCTGACCGCGGCGCGCGCCGCCCGCGGGTCGCAGCGCCCGCCGATTACCTCCGAGCAGTGGCGGGCCGCGACCGAACCCGCGCTGGACGAGATGCGCGACACGGTCCAGGAGGCCGGTGAACGCGTCGTCGAGCAGGCCAACCCGGTCGCCGTCGGCGTCGTCTCGCGGCTGGCGCTGGCCGGCGGTCTCGGCCTGCTGGCGGTCATCGCGTCGATCATCGTCTCGGTCACCACGGCCCGCGCCCTCGTGCGGCAGCTCGAACGGCTGCGCGGCGCCGCGTGGGAGCTGGCCGAGCACCGGCTGCCCGGCGTCGTCGAACGGCTCGGGCACGGCGAGAAGGTGGACGTCGCGGTCGAGGCGCCGCCGCTGCGGTTCGGCAGCGACGAGATCGGGCAGGTGGGACGCGCGTTCAACGCCGTCCAGGAGACCGCGATCCGCACCGCCGTCGAGCAGGCCGAGCTGCGCCGCGGCATCCGCGACGTCCTGCTCAGCCTGGCCCGCCGCACCCAGACCCTCGTGCACCGGCAGCTCACCATGCTGGACACCATGGAGCGGCGCCGCGACATCGAGACCAAGGAGCTGGAGGAGCTGTTCCGGCTCGACCACCTCGCGACCCGCATGCGGCGCAACGCCGAGAACCTCATCGTGCTCTCCGGCGCCCTCCCGGCCCGCGGGTGGCGCAACTCCGTCCCGATGGTGGACGTCGTCCGCGCCGCGGTCGGCGAGGTCGAGGACTACACCCGCGTCACCGTCCTGCCGTTCGGCCCCGTCGAGCTGGCCGGACGCGCCGTCGGCGACGTCACCCACCTGCTCGCCGAGCTCATCGAGAACGCCGTGTCGTTCTCCCCGCCCGACACCGTCGTGCAGGTCGGCGGGCACCTCGTCGCCAGCGGCTTCGCCATCGACATCGAGGACCGCGGCCTCGGCATGACCGACGACAAGCTGAACGAGATCAACGCGCGGATCGCCGACCCGCCCGACTTCAACCTGCAGAGCTCCGTGCAGCTCGGCCTGTTCGTGGTCAGCAAGCTCGCCGAGCGGTACAACGTGCAGGTCTCGCTGAAGCGCTCCGCCTACGGCGGCACGACCGCCGTGGTCGTCATCCCCCGGGACCTGATCGCCGAGCCGAGCGCCACGCCCGCCGCGGCCGGCGCCACCACCGAGAACGGGCTGGAGGTCCGCCGCCCGGCGACGGCCGGCGCGGCCGCGGGCGGGCGGCCGGCGGCGCAGGGCGCCGATGCCCAGGCGGCCAGGTCGTCGGGTGCGACCGCGACGCTGTCCCCCTCGTCCACCGGTCCGGCGTCCACCGGCCCGCAGCCCACCGGGCCCGCGCTCGTGGCCGTGCCGCCGCCCGCGGCGGAGCCGCCCGGCGCACCGGACGGCGCACCGGACGGCGCACCGGACGGCGCACCGGACGGCGGCACCGCGCCGCCGTCCCGCGCGGACCGCGCACGCTCTCCCGAGGGTGCCGCCCCCGAAGACGGCGGTGAATCCGCAACCACCGAGCCGGAGGATCAGCCACCCGTGCCCGATATCTCCACCACACCGTCCGGTCTGCCCGTCCGGGTGCCCCAGGCGAACCTTGCCGAGCCCCTGCGGGCGGACGAAACCGCCGCCGAGGAGCAGGAGGAGGTGGAGGACCCGGGACGCTCTCCCGAGGAGATCCAGCGGATCATGGGTTCCTACCAGCGGGGCACCAGGCAGGGCCGCTCTGACGCGGCCCAGGCGGAACGGCAGGAAAGGCGCGAGAACGCAGCGGAAGGCGAGGAAGATCAGTGACGCAGAAGACCGGTTCGACCTCGGATCTGGGCTGGCTGCTGGACGATCTGGTCCACCGGCTGCCGCACACCCGCAGTGCCGTCGTGCTGTCGGCGGACGGCCTGCTGATGGCGTCCTCCGAGGGCATGACCCAGGATGACGGGGAGCACCTCGCCGCCGTCGCCGCCGGCATCCAGAGCCTCGCCAAGGGCGCGGGCGTCCGCTTCGGCGGCGGCCCCGTCCGGCAGACGATAATCGAGATGCAGTCGGCGTTCATGCTGGTGACGGTGGCGGGCAAGGGCGCCTGCCTCGCCGTCCTCGCCGGGGACGAGGCCGACGTCGGCCTCATCGCCTACGAGATGGCGATGCTCGTCACGGCCATGGGCCACCACCTCACCACCCCGGCGCGGTCCGAGTCCGCCGCCGAGGGAGGCGCGACATGATGCCCCCCGAGGATCCGCAGGACCAGTGGCCCGACGATACGGTGCCCCCCGCCGCCCGCGGCCGGCTGCTCGACGAGCAGGCCGGCCCGATGGTGCGCCCCTACGTGATGACCAGCGGCCGCATCGAGCCGACCCGCGGCGAGTTCGACCTGATCACGCTCGTCGTGGCGGTCGGCCCCGAGCCGGAGGGCGCGATCGGCCTCGGGCCGGAGCACCTGGCCATCATCCGGCTCTGCCAGTCGGTCATGTCGGTGGCGGAGATCACCGGCCACCTCGACCTGCCCGTCGCGACCGTGCGGGTGATGCTCGGCGACCTCCTCGACAAGGGGTTCGTCTCGATGCAGGAACCCGAACCCGAGGCGGACATGCACGACATCAGGCTCTACAAGGCGGTGATCGATGGTCTCCGGGCCCTCTAGCGCCGGGGGCGGACGGCACGGCGTGCGCGCCCGCAGGCTCCCCACGGCGGTAAAGATCGTGATCGCGGGTGGATTCGGCGTCGGCAAGACCACGATGGTCGCGACGGTGTCCGAGACCCGGCCGCTGCGCACCGAGGAGGTCCTCACCGACAGAGGCGTCGGCGTCGACGACATCTCCGGCGTCGAGCGCAAGGACACCACCACCGTCGCGATGGACTTCGGCCGCATCACGATGAAGGAGGACTACGTCCTCTACCTCTTCGGCACGCCGGGCCAGGAACGCTTCTGGTTCATGTGGGACGAGGTCTCCCTCGGCGCCCTCGGCGCCGTCGTCCTCGCCGACACCCGCCGCCTGTCCGACTGCTTCCCGTCGGTCGACTACTTCGAGCGCCGCAACACCCCGTTCATCGTCGCGGTCAACTGCTTCGAGGGCGCCAAGCGCTACGACCTGGCGGAGATCCAGATGGCCCTGAACCTGGGCCCCAAGGTCCCCGTCATGCTGTGCGACGCCCGCGACCTCGACTCCTGCAAGCAGGTCCTCATCGACCTGGTCCTGCACGCCATGAAGTCCCGCGGCCTGACCGAAGAACCCGAACCCCAGAACGCCTAGAAAACAACGCCTAGAAGACAACGAGGCCGTGTGCGCGCCGACCGACGTCGGCGGGCACACGGCCTCGCGTTGCAGATGCCGGGGGTTCCCCGGGCCGACCTATCCGGTTCTCGATACGACGTAGTCGCAGAGGCCGGTGAAGGCGTCCCGGGCGGGGATGTCGGGGAGGGTGAGGAGTTCGGTGCGGGCGTCCTCGGCCCAGCGGCGCAGGTCGGCGCGGGCGCGGTCCATGGCCGGGTGGGCGCGGAGGAGGGCGAGGGCCTCGGCGTGGAGCGCGTCGTCCTCGGAGAGGTCCTGGACGAGGAGCTCGCGGAGGCGGGCGTCGTCCGGGCCGGAGCCGATGCCGCCGAGGACGTGGTACATCGGAAGGGTGCGGACGCCCTCGCGCAGGTCGGTGCCGGGCGTCTTGCCGGACTCCTCGGTCTCGGAGGCGATGTCGAGGATGTCGTCGGAGAGCTGGAAGGCGACGCCTATCTTCTCGCACGCCGACGTGATGGTGTGCACCACGTGGGGGGAAGCGCCCGAGAGCAGCGCTCCGAAGTGCCCGGAGACGGCGATGAGGGACGCCGTCTTGTCGGCGACGACCTGGAGGTAGTGCTTCAGGGGGTCGTCGTCCGAGCGGGGGCCCACGGTCTCCTGCATCTGGCCGCGGACGAGGCGGCCGAACGCGCGGGCCTGGACGCGGACGGCCTCGGGGCCGAGGTCCGCGAGCAGGTCGGACGCGCGCGCGAACAGGTAGTCGCCGGTGAGGATGGCGACCGTGTTGGTCCAGCGGTAGTTGGCCGACTCCTGGCCGCGGCGGACGGGCGCCTCGTCCATGACGTCGTCGTGGTAGAGGGTGCCGAGGTGGGTGAGCTCGACGACGACCGCCGCGGGGACGACGCCGGGCGCGTCCGGGTCGCCGAAGTGGGAGGCCAGCAGGACCAGCATCGGCCGGAACCGCTTGCCGCCCGCCTCGACCAGGTGCCGGGACGCCTCGGTGAGCAGCGCGTCGTCGCCGCGCACGCACTCCGTCAGCATTTCCTCGACGGTGGCGAGGCGGCGGGCGGCGTCCGCCGCGAGGGCGGCGTCGACGGGAAGCCCGAACGGGCCGGTCGCCGCTTCGGCCGGCCCGCCGGACTTCTCAGCAGATGGGTGGCTCACCCAGGACTCCCTACCGGACGAACATGTCGGTCGTGGCTTGTCCCGCAAGGTCCAGAATGGGCTGTGGGAGCACGCCGAGTACCACAGTAGCCGTCAGGCCGAGCGCGACCGCGACCGCGGTCGCCGGGCCGGCCACCACGACCGGGCCGTCCGGGTCGGGGTCGTTGAAGAACATCAGGACGATCACCCGGACGTAGAAGAACGCCGCCACGGCGGAGGCGATCACCGCGACGATCACCAGCGGGGTCGCGCCCTCCTCGACCGCCGCCTTGAACACCGCGAACTTCCCGGTGAAACCGCTGGTCAGCGGGATTCCGGCGAACGCCAGCAGGAAGAAGGCGAACGTTCCGGCGACGACCGGGGAACGCTTGCCGAGCCCCGCCCAGCGCGACAGGTGGCCCGCCTCGCCGCCCGCGTCCCGCACCATCGTGACGATGGCGAACGCGCCGACGGAGGCGAAGCCGTAGGCGAGCAGGTAGAACAGTGTGCTCGACAGGCCGTTCGGCGACGTGGCGATCACGCCGAGGAGCAGGAACCCCGCGTGCGCGATGGATGAGTACGCCAGCATCCGCTTGATGTCGGTCTGGGTGATCGCGACGATCGACCCGACGACCATTGTGAGAATGGCCACAGCCCACATGAACGGCCGCCAGTCCCACTCCAGCGTCTCGAACGCGACGTAGTAGACGCGGACGATCGCACCGAACGCCGACACGACGGTGCACGACGCCATCAGCGCCGTGATCGGCGTGGGGGCGCCCTGGTAGACGTCCGGCTTCCACATGTGGAACGGGACGCCGCCGAGCTTGAACAGCAGCCCGACCGACAGCAGCGCGACGCCCGCGAGCAGCAGGCTCTCGTTGCCCGCGTCCCGCGCGATCTGCGCGGCGATGTCCGACAGGCGCACCGACCCGGCGTACCCGTACAGCAGCGCGATGCCGTACAGGAAGAACGCCGAGGAGAACGCGCCCAGCAGGAAGTACTTGACCGCGGCCTCCTGCGAGAGGAGGCGCCTGCGGCGGGCGAGCCCGCACAGCAGGTACAGCGGCAGCGACAGCACCTCCAGCGCCACGAACATCGTGAGCAGGTCGTTCGACGCCGGGAACATGATCATGCCGCCGACGGCGAACATCATCAGCGGGTAGACCTCGGTCTGGACGGCCCCCGCCTCGGCGGTGCGCTGCTCCGCCTCGCTGCCCGGCAGGGCGGACGCCTGCGCGGCGAAGTGCCCCTCGACGGCGCCGCCCGTCCGGCCGGTGCCGCGGTCGGCGATCAGCAGGAGGCTGACCAGCGCCAGCACCAGGATGGTGCCCTGCAGGAACAGGGTCGGGCCGTCCACGCCGAGGGCGCCCTCGGCGGCGACGCTGTGCGGGTTCTCGCGCCAGCCCAGCACGATCGTCCAGACGAACGCGGCGCCGAGGCCGAGGAACGCGATCGGCACCTGCACGAAGTAGCGGGAGCGGCGGCCGACGAGCGCTTCGACGAGGACGCCGAGGACGGCGGCGCCGAAGACCAGCAGCATCGGGGCGACCTGCCCGTACTCGATGTGCGGCGCGGGGATCTCACCCCCCTGCGCGAGGACCGCGCTCACGTGACTGCTGGTGCTCATGGACGGGCTCCGTTCTCGGCTACGTTACCGGTGACGTCCGGCGCCGGGTCCCGCTGGTCGACGCGGGCCAGCGTCTCGTTCACCGACGGGTTGATCACGTGCAGTACCGGCTGCGGGAAGAAGCCCATCGCCACGATGATCGCGAGGATCGGCGCGATGACCCACTTCTCCCGCACGGACAGGTCCTTCAGGCCCTCGACGGCCGGCGCGGCCGGGCCGCCCATGGTCCGCTGGTACATCCACAGGATGTAGACGGCGGCGAGCACGACCGCGATGACGGACGCGATCGCGGCCCACTGGTAGCGCGTGTACGTGCCGACGATGACGAGGAACTCCGACACGAACGGCGCGAGGCCGGGCAGCGACAGGCTCGACAGGCCGGCGATGAGGAACGACCCGGCGAGGACGGGCGCCACCTTCTGCATGCCCCCGTAGTCGGCGATCCGCGCCGACCGCCGCCGGACGATCATGAACCCGACGACGAGGAACAGCGCGCCGGTGGCGAACCCGTGGTTCACCATGTACAGCGCCGCGCCCGACTGGGCCTGCGACGTCATCGCGAAGATGCCGAGCACGATGAACCCGAAGTGGGAGATCGACGTGTAGGCGACCAGCCGCTTCATGTCGACCTGCCCGATCGCGAGGATCGCGCCGTAGATGATGCTGGCGACCGCGAACACGATCACGACCGGCGTCGCCCACCGGGCCGCGCCGGGGAACAGCTCCAGGCAGAACCGGAGCATCCCGTACGTGCCGACCTTGTCCAGCACGCCGACGAGCAGCACCAGCGCGGGCGCCGGGGACTGCTGCGCCGCGTCCGGCAGCCAGGTGTGCACCGGCGCCATCGGCGCCTTGATCGCGAACGCGATGAAGAAGCCGAGGAACAGCCACTTCGCCGTCGTCGGGTCGATGTCCAGCTTCGACAGCTCGGTGAACAGGAACGTGCCCTGCCCGAGGCCGCCCTCCGCGGCCGGCTTCGCCGACAGCGGGTAGAGCCAGATGACCGCGACGAGCATCAGCAGCCCGCCGAACAGCGAGTACAGCAGGAACTTCACCGCGGCGTAGGAGCGCTGCGCGCCGCCGTAGGACCCGATGATGAAGTACATCGGGATGAGCAGCGCCTCGAAGAAGACGTAGAAGACGAAAACGTCGGTCGCCGCGAAGACGCCGATCATCGTCGCCTCGAGGGACAGCAGCAGCGCGAAGTAGGTCTTCACCGACCGCTTCGGCGGGACGTCCACCCCGCCGGACCGGTCGGCCTCGCCCCACGAGCCGAGGATGACCAGCGGCACGAGGATGACCGACAGCAGGATCAGCGTCAGCGAGACGCCGTCGACGCCGAGCGCCCAGTGGATCCCGAACTCCCGGATCCACCAGTACCGCTCTTCGAACTGGAAGCGCGGCCCGCCCGCGTCGAAGCCCGCCGCCATGATCCCGGCGAGGACCGCGACGAGGACGGAGACGCCGAGCGCGACCTGCTTGACCAGCGCCTCCCGCTCGCGCGGGATGACGCTGACCAGCACCGCGCCCACCACCGGCAGCGCGATGAGGACGCTCAGCCAGGGAAAGTCGCTCATGAAACGTTCACCACCAGGAGCGCGGCGACCACGAGCGCAGCGCCGAAGGTCATCGAAAGGGCGTAGGAGCGGGCGAAGCCGGTCTGGACGCGCCGGAGCCGGCCGGACGTGCCGCCGATGCCGGCGGCGGTGCCGTTGACGAGGCCGTCGACGCCGCGCCCGTCGAACCAGACGGCGAGCCGGGTCAGCCACTGCCCGGGACGCATCAGCAGCGACTCGTTGAGCGCGTCGCCGTAGAGGTCCTTGCGCGCCGCGACCGTGACGAACGAGCCCTTGGGCGCCTCACGCGGCACCTTCCGGCTGCCGTACTGCCGCCACGCGATGGCCGCCCCGGCCACCATCAGGACGAGGGAGACCGCGCCGGTCGGGGTGATCAGCGCGAAGTGGTGCTCCTTCTCGGGCGTCCCGACGACCGGCTCCAGGAAGTGGGCGAACCCGCCGAGGATCAGGAAGCCGCCCGCGGCGAGCGAGCCGACCGCCAGCAGGATCAGCGGGACGGTCATGATCTTCGGCGACTCGTGCGGGTGGACGTCGTCCGCCCAGCGCTTCTCGCCGAAGAACGTCATGAACATCACGCGCGACATGTAGTACGCGGTGATCCCGGCGCCGAGCAGCGCGCACGCGCCGAGGACCGCCCCGGACGTGCCGCCCTTGTCGAACGCCGCCTCGATGATCCCTTCCTTGGTGAACCAGCCGGACAGCCCGGGGAACCCGATGATGGCGAGGTACCCGAGGCCGAACGTGGCGTAGGTGATCATCATCACCGAGCGGAGCGCGCCGTAGTGGCGCATGTTCACGTCGTCCTTCATGCCGTGCATGACGGACCCGGCGCCGAGGAACAGGCCGGCCTTGAAGAAGCCGTGCGCGATGAGGTGCGCGATGGCGAAGACGTACCCGGCCTTGCCGAGCCCGGCGGCCAGCGTCATGTAGCCGATCTGCGACATCGTCGAGCCGGCGAGGGCCTTCTTGATGTCGTCCTTGGCGCACCCGATGATCGCACCGAACAGCAGGGTCGCCGCACCGACGATCGTCACCACGAGCTGCGCGGTCTCCGACATCTCGAAGATCGGCCCGGCGCGGACGATGAGGTACACGCCGGCGGTCACCATCGTGGCGGCGTGGATGAGCGCCGACACCGGGGTCGGGCCCTCCATCGCGTCCAGGAGCCAGGACTGCAGCGGGAGCTGCGCCGACTTGCCGCACGCGCCGAGCAGGAGCAGCAGCCCGATCGCGGTGGCGGTGCCGGTGCTGAGCTGGGACGCCAGCCCGGCGTGCTCGGCGCCGGTGCCGAGCACGGCGCCGTACTCGATGGTGCCGAACGTCGCGAAGATCAGCGCGATCGCGATGATCAGCCCCATGTCGCCGACGCGGTTGACGACGAACGCCTTCTTCGCCGCGGTCGCGGCGGTCGGCTTGAACTGCCAGAACCCGATCAGGAGGTACGAGGCGAGGCCGACGCCCTCCCAGCCGATGAACATGACCAGGAAGTTGTCACCGAGCACCAGCAGCAGCATCGCCGCGACGAACAGGTTCAGGTACGCGAAGAACCTGCGGCGGTCGGGGTCCTCGGCCATGTAGCCGATGGAGTAGATGTGGATGAGCGAGCCCACCCCGGTGATCAGCAGGACGAAGCTGATGGACAGCGGGTCCACCAGCAGGTCCATGCCGACCTTGAACGCGCCGACGTCGATGAAGTCCCACAGGTGCAGGGTGCGCCGCCGTTCGTCGGCGGCGTAGCCGAGCATCTGGGCGAACATCGCCACGCCCACCGCGAACGAGGCCACCGACATGGCGACGCCGAGCAGGTGTCCCCACCGGTCGGTGCGCCTCCCCCCGAGCAGGAGGATCGCGGCGCCCGCGAGCGGGAGCGCTATGAGGAGCCAGGACGCGGCCTGGATGCCTTCCGCTTTCATCCCAGCCTCTCAGTACTTCAGCAGGTTCACGTCGTCGACCGACGCGGATCTGCGGGTCCGGAAGACGGTCATGATGATCGCGAGGCCCACCACGACCTCCGCGGCGGCCACCACCATCACGAAGAAGGCGATGATCTGACCGTCCAGGTTGCCGTGCATGCGGGAGAAGGAGATGAACGCCAGGTTCGTCGCGTTCAGCATCAACTCGACGCACATGAAGACCACGAGCGCGTTGCGGCGCACGAGGACGCCGAGCGCCCCGATGGTGAACAGGATCGCCGAAAGCGCCAGGTAGTGCCCGGGACTCATGAACCAGCCTCGCCTTCACCCTCGTTGCCGCCCGCGGCCCGCGTCCCGGGCTTGGCGACGCGCCCCTCGGCGTCCGCGTCCGCGGCCTCCGCGGTGACGGCCTTGACGTCCCGCACGTTCCGCTCGACCGCCTCTTCCGCGGTGGAGCCGTGGAGGTCGGCGTGCCGCTCGGCCGTGTCGACGCGGGCGGCGATGACCGGGTTGACCGACAGCACCGACGTGGTCCCGTCGGGCAGCATCGCCGGCATGTCGACGGCGTTGTGCCGGGCGTAGGTGCCGGGGCCGGGCAGCGGCCCCGGGTGGTCGCCGGACAGGAACCGCCGCTTGGACAGGACCTTCTGCGTTGGTTTCTCGCCCATCCGCTCGCGGTGCGCCAGCACCATCGCGCCCAGCGCCGCGGTGATCAGCAGGGCGCTGGTGACCTCGAACGCGAACACGTACTTGGAGAACAGCAGCCGCGCCAGGCCGACGACGTTGCCCTCGGCGTTGGCCTGCTGCAGGCCCGCCGTGCCGCCGAGCGCCGCGTTCGCGAGCCCGGCGCCGAGCAGGGCGACGAACCCGATCGCGGCGACCGCCGCCCAGAACCGCTGCCCGCGGATCGTCTCCACCAGCGAGTCGGTGGAGCTGACGCCGACGAGCATCACCACGAACAGGAACAGCATCAGCACCGCGCCGGTGTAGACGATCACCTGCACGAACGCCAGGAACGGGGCGCTCTGGATCGCGTACAGCGCGGCGAGCGACAGCATCACGGTCGCCAGCAGCAGCGCCGAGTGGACCGCCTTCCGCATGAAGACCATGCCGAGGGCGGCGGAGACCGACACGATGGCCAGCAGCCAGAAGAAGAACGGCTCGCCGGCCTGCTTGTCGGCCACCTCCGCCGCGAGGACGGGGGCGCCCTGGATCGCGGAGATCACGCGCTCTCACCCCGCTTGCGGGACTTCTCGCGCTTGACCGCCTGGTCCGCGCCGGCGCGTCCGCCCTCTTCGGAGGGCACGGTGGGCGCGGGCTCCTCGGGCTGGAGGCCGAGGCGGTAGTAGTCCTCCTCGGTGTCGCCGAGCCGCATCTCGTGCGGCGGCGCCTCCATGCCCTCGCGCAGCGGTGCGAGCAGCATCTCCTTGGTGTAGATCAGGCTCTCGCGGCTGTCGTCGGCGAGCTCGTACTCGTTGGTCATCGTGAGCGCCCGCGTCGGGCACGCCTCGATGCACAGCCCGCACAGGATGCAGCGCAGGTAGTTGATCTGGTAGATGCGGCCGTACCGCTCACCGGGCGAGTAGCGCTCGTCGGCGGTGTTGTCCGCCCCCTCGACGAAGATCGCGTCGGCGGGGCACGCCCAGGCGCACAGCTCGCAGCCGATGCACTTCTCCAGGCCGTCCGGCCACCGGTTGAGCTGGTGCCGCCCGTGGAAGCGCGGCGCGGTCGGCTTCTTCACCTCGGGGTACTGAACGGTCTCGCTCTTCATGAAAATCTGGTGGAACGAGACCCCGAACCCCTTCACCGGGTTCAGGAAATCAGTTAGTCCCACTGGTGACCTCCTCAGGAGGGGTACTGATCTTGGATGCGCCGGCCGGCTCACCGCGGTAGTGGGGCGCGTCCATCGGCGGCACCGGGAAACCGCCGGCCGCGGGGGCGGGCTTGCCGCCCTCGCCCGCGCCCGGCACGATCTCCTTCTCGTCCTCGCCGCCCCGGAACATCTCCCAGAGCACCGTGGCCACCAGGACCACCGCCGCGGCGACCGCGGCGACGATCACGATCTGCTGCATGTCGTAGCCCTCGTTGCGCAGCGCGCGGATGGTGGCGACCAGCAGGATCCAGCCGAGCGAGAAGGGCATCAGCACCTTCCACCCGAGCTTCATCAGCTGGTCGTAGCGGACGCGCGGCAGGGTGCCGCGCAGCCAGATGAAGAAGAAGATGAACAGGAACACCTTGGCCAGGAACCACAGGACCGGCCACCAGCCGGAGTTGGCCCCCGCCCACACCGTGGAGATCGGCGCGGGAGCGCGCCAGCCGCCGAGGAACAGCGTGGTGGCGAGCGCCGACAGCGTCGCGAGGTTGATGTACTCCGCGAGGAAGAACATCGCGAACTTCAGCGACGAGTACTCGGTGTGGAAGCCGCCGACCAGCTCGCCCTCGCCCTCGGGCAGGTCGAACGGGATGCGGTTCGACTCGCCCATCATCGTGATCACGTACACGACGAAGGACGGGGCCAGCAGCAGCACGAACCAGCGGTCCTGCTGCGCCGCGACGATCTCCGAGGTGGACATCGAGCCGGCGAACATGAACACGGCCACGAACGACAGCGCCATCGCGATCTCGTAGGAGATCACCTGCGCGGACGAGCGGAGCCCGCCGAGCAGCGAGTACGGCGACATCGACGACCAGCCGGCGAGCACGATCCCGTAGACGCCCATCGACGCCATCGCCAGCACCAGCAGCACCGCGACCGGAAGGTCGGTGACCTGCAGCGGCGTCTGGTGCCCGAAGATCGAGACCGTCGGCCCCATCGGGATGATGGCGAACGAGATGAACGCGGGCACCGCGGCCATGACCGGCGCCAGGACGAACACGACCTTGTCGACCTGGCGGGGGACGATGTCCTCCTTCAGGGCGAGCTTGATGCCGTCCGCGAGGCCCTGCAGCAGCCCGAACGGGCCCGCGCGGTTGGGGCCGACGCGCAGCTGCATCCGGCCGATGACGCGGCGCTCGATCCACATCGTCAGCAGCACGGTCACGACGAGGAACGCGAAGACGGCGAGGACCTTGCCGCCGATCAGCCACCACGGGTCCGAGCCGAAGTCCTCCAGCGTCGGGTCCGCGGCGACCGGCGCCAGGGGCGCCTGCAGAGGCAGGGCCGCAGCGAGCGGGCTCATTTGCTCCCTCCAGCGTTCTCATCGGACGCCGCCGGCGCGCCGGACACGGCCGTCGCGCCGGACTCCGGCGCCGCGGCGGCCGCGGACCGGAGCACCCCGCTCGCGATCCCGACCACACCGCCCGCCGCCGCGCCGAGGTCCCGGTACAGCGAGCAGCCGGCCGAGTTGGTCGGCAGCCACACCACCCGGTCGGGCAGGTCGGCGGTCACCTCCAGCGGCAGCGTGACCTCGCCGCGCGCCGTCGAGACGGTGACCGCCTCGGTGGCGCCGATCTCCGCGGCCGTCGCGGGCGACAGCCGCGCGGCCGCGGCCTTGGCGGTGCCCGCGAGGAACGGCTCGCCGTCCTGCAGGCGTCCCCGGTCCAGCAGGAGCCGCCACGTCGCGAGCAGCGCCTCACCGCGCTCGGGGTGCGGCGGGAGCGCCTGCGCCACGTCCGGCGCCTCCGGGCGCTCGCCGCGGTAGGCGCCGAGCTCGGTCAGCTCGCGGCGCGCCGCCTCCGGGCCGGGCAGGCCCAGGTGGACGTCCAGCTCGTCGGCGAGGGAGTCCAGCACCCGCAGGTCGGACATCCGCCCGGCGGCCTTGAGCACGACGTCGAACTGGCGGCCGCGGCCCTCCCAGTCGACGAACGTGCCGGACTTCTCCGCGACGGCCGCGACCGGGAAGACGACGTCGGCGCGGTCGGTGACCGCGCTCGGCCGCTGCTCCAGGCTCACCACGAACGGCGTCGCGTCGAGGGCCCGCAGCATCGCCTCCGGGTCGGGCAGGTCGTAGGGGTCGACGCCGCCGACGAGCAGCGCGCCGCGCTCCCCCCGGCCCGCCGACGCGATGATCCCGGCGGTGTCCTCGCCGGGCGCGTCGGGCAGTGCGGCGACGCCCCAGACGCGGGCCACCTCGGCCCGCCCCGCCGGGTCGGTCACCGGGCGGCCGATCGGCAGCAGGCCGGGCAGCGCACCGGCCTCCAGCGCGCCGCGCTCCCCGGCCCGGCGCGGCACCCACGCCAGCCGGGCGCCGGTCACCCGCGCCAGCCGGACCGCCGCGGTCAGCGCGCCGGGGCTGCCGGCGAGCCGCTCGCCCACCAGGATCACGGCGCCGGGCGCCTCCAGCAGCGTCCGGACGTCGGACCGGTCCGCGTCGCCGATCAGCGACGCGAGCGTGTCGGCCTCGGCGCCGGGCGCCGTCGGCAGCAGCGTGCCGCCGACCTTGTCCAGCCCGCGGGTCGCGAACGGCGCCGCCGCGTACACCTTCAGCGCGTTCTTGCGGAACGCCTTGCGGAGCCGCAGGAAAACGATCGGCGACTCCTCCTCCGGCTCGAAGCCGGCGAGGAGCACGGCCGGCGCCTGCTCCAGGTCGGTGTAGGACACCTCGATCGAGCGTCCCGCGACCGACGAGGCGAGGAAGCGCGACTCCTCGTCCGACAGCGGCCGGGCCCGGAAGTCGACGTCGTTACTGCCGAGCGCGATCCGCGCGAACTTGGCGTAGGCGTAGGCGTCCTCAAGGGTGACGCGGCCGCCGGTCAGCACGCCCGCGGAGCCGCGCGCCGCCGCGAGGCCCTCGGCCGCGATGGTCAGCGCCTCCGGCCAGGACGCGGGCTCCAGCACGCCGTCCTCGTTGCGGACCAGCGGGTGCGTGAGCCGGTCGGGCTGCGTCGTGTAGGTGAACGCCCAGCGGCCCTTGTCGCAGTTCCATTCCTCGTTGACGTGCGGGTCGTCCCCGGCCAGCCGCCGCGTCACCTTGCCGCGCCGGTGGTCGGTCCGCATCGCGCAGCCGGACGCGCAGTGCTCGCAGACGCTCGGCGTCGACACCAGGTCGAACGGGCGGGACCGGAACCGGTACGCGGTGCCGGTGAGCGCGCCCACCGGGCAGATCTGCACGGTGTTGCCGGAGAAGTAGGACTGGAACGGCCGGTCCTCGGCGATCCCGATCTCTTCCTTCGCGCCGCGGTTCGTCAGCTCGATGAACGCGTCGCCGGCGATCTCCTCGGAGAACCGGGTGCAGCGCGTGCACTGGATGCAGCGCTCCCGGTCGAGCAGCACCTGGCTGGACAGCGGGATCGGCTTCGGCCACGTCCGCTTGGTCTCCACGAACCGCGTCTCGCCGCGGCCGTTGGACATCGCCTGGTTCTGCAGCGGGCACTCGCCGCCCTTGTCGCAGACCGGGCAGTCCAGCGGGTGGTTGATGAGCAGGAACTCCATGACGCCGTGCTGCGCCTTGTCGGCCACCGGCGAGGTGAGCTGGGTCTTGACGACCATGCCCGGCATCACCGGCGTGGTGCACGACGCCTGCGGCTTCGGCATCCCGCGGCCGTTGCCGGCGTCGGGGATCTCCACCAGGCACTGCCGGCACGCCCCGATCGGGTCGAGCAGCGGGTGCTCGCAGAACCGCGGGATCTGGATGCCGAGCAGCTCGGCGGCCCGGATGATCAGGGTGCCCTTCGGCACCTCGATCTCGAAGCCGTCGATGGTGCAGGAGACCATGTCCTCGCGCTTCTCCACCGCCGACTTGTCGTCGGTGACGGTCACTTGGCACCTCCCCAGAGGGTGGACTCGGCCGGGTCGAACGGGCAGGCGCCCCGCTCGAAGTGCTGGAGGTACTCGTCCCGGAACAGCTTGATGGACGACACGACCGGGCTGGTCGCGCCGTCGCCGAGGGCGCAGAACGCGCGGCCGAGGATGTTGTCGGAGATGTCCAGCAGGGTCTCCAGGTCCTCCTCGGTGCCCTGGCCGGCCTCCAGGCGCTTCAGCATGAGCTTGTACCAGTAGGTGCCCTCGCGGCACGGCGTGCACTTGCCGCACGACTCGTGCGCGTAGAACTCCGACCAGCGCAGCACCGCCCGGACGACGCAGGTCGTCTCGTCGAAGATCTGCAGCGCGCGGGTGCCGAGCATCGACCCGGCGGCGCCGACGGACTCGAAGTCCAGCGGCACGTCCAGGTGCTCGTCGGTGAAGATCGGGGTGGACGACCCGCCGGGCGTCCAGAACTTCAGCCGGTGCCCCTCCCGGATGCCGCCCGCCATGTCGAGCAGCTCCCGCAGCGTGATGCCGAGCGGCGCCTCGTACTGGCCGGGCCGCGTCACGTGCCCGGACAGCGAGAAGATCCCGAAGCCCTGCGACTTCTCGGTGCCCATCGCGGCGAACCACTCCGGGCCGTTCCCGACGATCGAGGGAACCGACGCGATCGACTCGACGTTGTTGATGACGGTGGGCCCGCCGTACAGGCCCGCCACCGCCGGGAAGGGGGGCTTCAGCCTGGGCCAGCCGCGGAACCCCTCCAGGGAATCCAGCAGCGCCGTCTCCTCGCCGCAGATGTAGGCGCCGGCGCCGCTGTGCACGACGATGTCCAGGTCGTACCCGGACCCGAGGATGTCCTTGCCGAGGTAGCCCGCCTCGTACGCCTCCGCGACCGCCTGGTGCAGCCGGCGGATCACGTGCAGCACCTCGCCGCGCACGTAGATGAACGCGATGTTCGACCTGATGGCGTACGAGCTGATGATGGTGCCCTCGACGAGCACGTGCGGGTTGGCCATCATCAGCGGGATGTCCTTGCACGTGCCCGGCTCGGACTCGTCCGCGTTGACGACCAGGTACCGCGGGTTCGGGCTGGTCGGCGGCAGGAAGCCCCACTTCATGCCGGTGGGGAAGCCCGCGCCGCCGCGGCCGCGGAGCCCGGAGTCCTTGACCGCCTGGACGATGTCGTCCGGGTCCATCCCGAACGCCTTGCGCAGCGCCTTGTAGCCGCCCCCGCGCTCGTAGCCCGCACGGGTGAACGAGTCGGGCTGGTCCCAGTTGCCGGTGAGGACCGGCGTCAGCGTGGTCACTTGCTCCGTCCCTCCTGGCTGCCGGGCTTCGCGTCACCGGGGATCGGCTTGCCCGGCTCGTGCGGCGGTGCCGAGATCTCCTCGGGCCGCACCGGCTCGTCCGGCCGCGCGCGGTCGACGTCCGCCGCCGGCGCCTCCCAGCCGCGCTCGCGCGCCAGCTCAAGGCCGCGCAGCGACTCCGGACCGGCCTGGACGCCCTCGCCGGCGCGCCCGTCGGGGAACCCGGCGAGGACGCGGGACGCCTCCCGCCACGTGGCCAGGTGCTCCGGCCCGCGCGTGGGCAGCACCCGCTGCCCCGCCCGCAGGTCGTCGACCAGCTTCTTGGCCTTCTCGGGAGTCATGTTGTCGAAGAACTCCCAGTTGACCGTCATCACGGGCGCGAAGTCGCAGGCCGCGTTGCACTCGATCCGCTCCAGGCTGACCTTGCCGTCCGGGGTGGCCTCGTCGTTGCCGACCCCGGCGTGCTCGCTCAGCTCGGCCCAGATCTGGTCGCCGCCCATGATCGCGCACAGCGTGTTGATGCAGACGCCGACGTGGTACTCCCCGACCGGCGCCTGCTTGTACTGCGTGTAGAACGTCACGACGCCCGTGACCTGCGCGGGCGTGATGCCGAGCAGCTCCGCGCAGAACTCGATGCCGTCCTGCGTGACGTGCCCCTCCTCCGACTGGACGAGGTGCAGCATCGGCAGCAGCGCCGACCTCGGCCGCGGATACCGGCCGATGATCTCCTTGGCGTCGCGCTCCAGCCGTTCACGAACCTCCGGCTCGTACGTCATCGGTCCACACCTCCCATGACCGGGTCGAGGCTGGCGACCGCGGCGATGATGTCGGCGACCATGCCGCCCTCGGACATCGCCGGGACGGCCTGCAGGTTGACGAAGGACGGGTCGCGGAAGTGGGCGCGGAACGGGCGGGTGCCGCCGTCGCTCACCACGTGCGCCGCGAGCTCGCCGCGCGGCGACTCGATCGGCACGTACGCCTGCCCGGCCGGCACCCGGAAGCCCTCGGTCACCAGCTTGAAGTGGTGGATCAGCGCCTCCATCGAGGTGCCCATGATGTGGGCGATGTGCCGGGGCGAGTTGCCGAGGCCGTCCGCGCCCATGGCCAGCTGCGCCGGCCAGCCGATCTTCTTGTCCTCGATCATCACCGGGCCCTTGACGGTCTGCAGCCGGTCCAGGCACTGCTCGATGATCTTCAGCGACTCCTCCATCTCGGCCATCCGGACGAGGTAGCGGCCGTACACGTCGCAGGTGTCCTGCGTCGGGACCTCGAAGTCGTAGGTCTCGTAGCCGCAGTACGGCTGCGACTTGCGCAGGTCCCACGGGAGACCGGTCGAGCGCAGCACCGGGCCGGTGACGCCGAGCGCCATGCAGCCGGTGAGGTCGAGGTACGCGACGTCCTTCGTGCGGGCCAGGAACACCGGGTTGGCGTCCAGCAGCTTGCGCAGCTGCTGGATGCGCTTCGGCATCCGGTCCAGGTAGTCGCGGATCTTGCTGGTCGCGCCGCTCGGCAGGTCCTGCGCGACCCCGCCCGGGCGGATGTAGGCGTGGTTCATGCGCAGGCCGGTGATCTCCTCGAACAGGTCGAGGGTGTACTCGCGCTCGATGAAGCCGTTCAGCATCACCGTCGTCGCGCCGAGCTCCAGCCCGAACGTCGCGATCGCCACCAGGTGCGAGGAGATCCGGTTCAGCTCCATCATCATCACGCGGATGATCTGGGCGCGCTCCGGGATCTGGTCCTCGATGCCGAGCAGCCGCTCCACGCTGAGGCAGTACGCCGCCTCGTTGAACAGCGGAGCCAGGTAGTCCATCCGGGTGCAGAACGTGGTGCCCTGCGTCCAGGTCCGGAACTCCATGTTCTTCTCGATGCCGGTGTGCAGGTAGCCGATCACCAGCCGGACCTCGTTGATCGTCTCACCGTCGAGGGTGAGGATCAGCCGGAGCACGCCGTGCGTGGACGGGTGCTGCGGGCCCATGTTGACGACGAGGCGCTCGTCGTCCGCCTCCTCGGCGCCGGCGACGACCTGGTCCCAGTCCGCGCCGCCGACGTCGAAGATCCGGCCCTGCGTCTCGCCGCCGGCCGTCCCCGACGCCGCCTCCTCCGCCGCGTAGGCGTCGTACTCGGTGTACTTGGTCGAGCTCATACGTACGACCGCCTTTCGTCCGGCGGGGGAATCTCCGCACCTCGGTACTCGACGGGGATGCCGCCGAGGGGGTAGTCCTTGCGCTGCGGGTGGCCGACCCAGTCGTCCGGCATCTCGATCCGCGTCAGCGCGGGGTGACCGTCGTAGACGATCCCGAAGAAGTCGTAGGTCTCGCGCTCGTGCCAGTCGCTCGTCGGGTACACGGGGACGAGCGACGGGATGTGCGGGTCGGCGTCCGGGCAGGTCGCCTCCAGCCGCACCCGCCGGTTGTGCGTGATCGACAGCAGGTGCGCGACGGAGTGCAGCTCCGCGCCCTCGTCCGCCGGGTAGTGCACGCCCGACACGCCCGAGCACAGCTCGAAGCGCAGCGACGGGTCGTCCCGCATGGTGCGCGCCACCTCGCGCAGGTGCTGCCGCTTGACGTAGAACGTCAGCTCGCCGCGGTCGACCACGACCCGCTCGATCGCGTCGCCGTAGTCGGGGTAGGCGCGTTCCAGCTCGTCGGCGATCTCGTCGAACTCGCCGGGCTCGGCCGCGCCGCGGGGCCCGCCGTAGGGACGCGGCGTCGACACCTTCGGGGTCTGCCGGACGACGAGGCCGCCGTAGCCGGAGGTGTCGCCCGTCGTCTTCGCGCCGAACATGCCGCGGCGGACCACCGGCTGCTCGCGGCGCTCCTCCTCGGTCTGCGCGGGCAGCTGGTCGGCGGCCTGCTCGGCCCGCTGCTCCGGGTGCTCGGAACTCATCTCAGGCCCCCTGTCCCAGCAGCGGAAGCCGGCGGCGCTTCGCCTCTTCCAGCTCGGCGATCTGCTTCTGGCGCTGCGGGCCGAGCTTGGTGTTCTGGATCTGGTCGTGCAGCTTCACGATCGCGTCGAGCAGCATCTCCGGCCGCGGCGGGCAGCCGGGCAGGTAGACGTCCACCGGGACGACGTGGTCGACGCCCTGCACGATCGCGTAGTTGTTGAACATGCCGCCGGACGAGGCGCACACGCCCATCGCGATGACCCACTTCGGCTCGGTCATCTGGTCGTAGATCTGCCGCAGCACCGGCGCCATCTTCTGGCTCACCCGGCCCGCGACGATCATCAGGTCGGCCTGCCGCGGCGTCGCCGAGGCGCGCTCCATGCCCCACCGGGAGAAGTCGTGCCGGGGGTCGCCCGTCGCCATCATCTCGATCGCGCAGCAGGCGAGGCCGAACGTCGCCGGCCACACCGAGCTCTTGCGCGCCCACCCGGCGACCTGCTCGACCGTGGTCAGCAGGAAACCGCTGGGGAGTTTCTCCTCGATACCCATTTAGTCCCACTCCAGACCGCCGCGCCGCCACACGTAGGCGTACGCGACGAGAACGGCGGCGATGAAAAGGACCATCTCGACAAGGGCGAACAGCCCCATCCGGTCGAACGCGACCGCCCAGGGGTAGAGGAAGATGATCTCAATGTCGAAGACGATGAACAGCATCGCCGTCACGTAGTACTTGATCGGAAAACGCCCGCCGCCCACCGGCTGCGGGGTCGGCTCGATACCGCACTCGTAGGCGTCGAGCCTCGCGCGGTTCCATCGCTTGGGCCCCGTCAAGGAGGCCATCACCACCGAGAAGGCGGCGAAGGCGAAGCCGAGCACCCCGAGCGCGATGAGCGGAATATAGAGATCCATGCTCTACGGCCTCTCCTCGGAACGTACGACGTTGTACGGAACGGCCCCGCCGCGGGCCGCCACCCTGGCCAAGGTGTTCAATAGCGCTCCCCTCAGGGGGTCGGTCATGCACTGTAGTCCGCTCACCTGCGGAAGCTTGAATCGCACGGGTCCGCTCATGCCGACGGAGCCACCTTCTGCATCGCGTTGATGACGCGGTCCATCGAGTCCCCGCCCTTGGGATCGGTCAGGTTCGCCAGGAGCTTGAGCGTGAACCGCATCAGCGTGGGGTGGGGCAGCCCGTGCGAGGTGAGGAACTTCATGATGCGCGGGTCGCCGATGGCCTGCACGAACACGCGGGCCAGCGTGAAGTAGCCGCCGTGCTCGTCCTTCAGGATGCGCGGGTACTCGTACAGCGTCCGCTCCCGCTGCGCGGGGGTGCGGCGCGCGAGCGCCTGCACCATGATGTCGGCGGCCAGCCGGCCGGACTCCAGCGCGTAGTCGATGCCCTCCCCGTTGAACGGGTTGACCATGCCGCCGGCGTCGCCGACCAGCAGCACCCCGCGGGTGTAGTGCGGCTGCCGGTTGAAGCCCATCGGCAGCGCCGCGCCGCGGATCTTCGAGGTCGCGTGCTCCTCGTCGAACTGCCAGTCCTCCGGCATCTGCGCGCACCAGCGCTTGAGGAGCCCGCGGTAGTCGACGTTCTGGAACGCCTGGCTGGTGTTGAGCAGGCCGCAGCCGACGTTGGACGTGCCGTCCCCGACGCCGAAGACCCAGCCGTAGCCGGGCAGGAGGCGCTCGCCGTCCCACAGCTCCAGCCACGCCTCCATGTAGTCGTCGTCGTGGCGCGGCGTCTGGAAGTAGCGGCGGACCGCGACGCCCATCGGGCGGTCCTCGCGCCGCCGCAGGCCCATCGCGAGCGACAGCCGGGTCGAGTTGCCGTCGGCGGCGACGACCAGCGGCGCGTGGAACTCGACGTCCTCGCCCTCGTACTTCGCGGTGACGCCGGTGATGCGGTCGGTGCGCTCGTCGAGGATCGGGCCGGTCACCGTGCAGCCCTGCAGCAGCCGGGCGCCGGCCTTCGCGGCGTGCTCGGCGAGGAACTGGTCGAAGTCGGTGCGCTTGCGGACGAGCCCGAAGTCGGGGAAGGACGCGAGCTCCGGCCACGGCAGCTCCACCTTCACGCCGCCGCCGTAGATGCGCAGCCCCTTGTTGCGCCCCCAGCCGGGGTCGTTGACGTCGACGCCCATCCCGATGAGGGCGCGGACGGCGCGCGGGGTGAGGCCGTCACCGCAGATCTTGTCCCGCGGGAAGGTGGCCTTCTCCAGCAGGAACACCTCGAGACCGGCCTGCGCCAGCCAGTAGGCGGTCGACGATCCGGCGGGGCCTGCCCCGACGACGATGACGTCTGCGTGTCGGGCGGAGTCGGTCACGGCGTTCCTCTTCAGCTCGTTCGCTTGTGAAGCACTTCACAAGGATCCGACGGGGAGTCTATTCCTTTATCAGGACTGGTGGGTACTTCTGGGTGGTCCGGATCTGGATCGCTCCCACCGGCCGTCCATGCCTCACCCCGGATTCACGGCGTGGTGGAGCGCGGCCACCCCGAACGTGAGGTCCCGCCAGCGCACCTCGCCCCAGCCCGCGTCCTGGAGCAGCCGCGCCAGCGCCGCCTGGTCCGGCCAGGCGAGCGTCGACTCGGCCAGGTAGCGGTAGGAGTCGGGGTTGGAGCTGACCCGCGCCAGCAGCGGCAGCCCGAACTTCAGGTGCGTCCGGTGGCCGAGCGCGAGCAGCCCGTTCGGGGGGTGGCTCACCTCGCACACCAGCAGCCGGCCGCCGGACCTCGTCACCCGCCGCAGCTCGCGCAGCGCCTGCCCGGTGTCCGCGACGTTGCGCAGCCCGAACGAGATCGTCACGGCGTCGAACACGCCGTCCGCGAACGGCAGCCGCAGCGCGTCCCCAGCCACGAAGCTCAGCCGCCGCACACCCGCTTGCCGCCGCACCCCGACCCGCAGCATGCCGAGCGAGAAGTCGCACGCGACGGTGTGCGCGCCCGCCTCGGCGAACGGCACCGAGGACGTCCCCGTCCCCGCCGCGAGGTCGAGGATCCGCTCCCCGGGGCGGGCCTCCACGGCCCGCACGACCTCCCGCCGCCACCGCCGGTCCTGCCCACCGGTCATCAGCGTGTTCAGCAGGTCGTACCGCTCGGCGGTGCCATCGAACATCGCCGCGACGTCGGCGGGCTTCTTGTCAAGGGAGGCGCGGCTCATGCCCCCACCCTAGAAGGCGCGGCACGCCGGTTACGAACCGCGGGGCGGCCGCTCCCGCTAGGCGTCTTCTTTGGTTACCGACCTTTGGAATTTCTGTCGCTGGGTGCGGACGCCGGAGACCACTACCGAGGACATCCGGTCGCGCTGTGTGGAGAGCAGGACGTAGCTGACCACTCCGCTGATGAGCAGTGCCATCAGCAGCAGGAGGAATCCGCGTGCTCCGAGCAGCGCCAGTACACCCGCGGTCGCCGCGAAGATCGCTAGCCGCGCCAAGGTATAGAGAACGACGGTACGCATGACACTCCCGAGGCTACCCCCCGCCCCCACCAGCCGGGATCCGGGCCCCCGGCGGCGCGGCGCTCCTACTTGAGGATGTCCAGGAGGAGGGCCGGGTCGATGTTGCCGCCGGAGAGGATTGACACGTACGTGCGGGCCGGGGGCAGTTCGGCTTGGCGGTGCAGGTAGGCGGCGGTGGCCACGGCGCCACCGGGTTCGGCTATCAGGCGGGCTTCACGGGCCAGGCGGCGCATTGTCGTTTCGATCTCTTCTTCTGTGACGGTGACTATGCCGTCCACGTGGGCGCGCATGTGGGCGAAGGGGAGGTCGCCGACCCGCTGGACGCGGAGGGCGTCGGCGATGGTGCGGCCGGTCTTCTCCGCGTCCCAGGTGACGGGGCGGCCGGCGCCCATGGAGTCGCGGGCGTCGGCGGCCAGTTCCGGTTCGACGCCGATGATCGTGGCCTCGGGGCGCAGGGCCTTGACGGCGGCGGAGACGCCGGCGATCAGGCCGCCGCCGCTGACGGGGACGAGCACGACGTCCACGTCGGGGCGGTCCTGGACGATCTCGACGCCGACGGTGCCCTGGCCGGCGATGACGCGGGCGTCGTCGTAGGGCGGGATCATCGCGAAGCCGTGCGCGTCGGCGAGCTTGGCGGCGGTCTCGGCGCGGGCCTGCGACGTCGGCTCGACGTAGACGACCTCGGCGCCCAGGGCGATGCACGCGTCGACCTTCACGCCGGGGGTCGTGTGCGGCATGACCACGACGGCCTTGATGCCCAGGGCGCGGGCCGAATAGGCGACGGCCTGCGCGTGGTTGCCGCTGGAGTGCGTCACGACGCCGCGTGCGCGCTCGGCCGGCGGCAGGGCGGAGATGGCGGCGTACGCGCCGCGCAGTTTGAACGCGCCGATCGGCTGCAGCGACTCGGCCTTCAGCAGAAGTGCCGACTCGCCGGCCGCCGCGGGTGCGGGGTCGCGGGGAAAAGGCACGAGCGGCGTGCGGGCCGCCACGCCCGCAATGCGTTCTGCGGCACGCTCTATCTCCGGCAGGGATACGAGGTCGGACATGTTCTGGGAGACTACTTCGCACGGCGGACAGGGGCTGCCCCGCGGCCCGTCCCGGACGTGACATGGCAGGTCAAACGGGGTCAACGTGAACGGCGTTGCCCATGTCGCGGGTACCGAGAGTCATCGCTCCTGCTCGGCGTACTACGGACCGTGATCTTTTCCGAAAACAAGGGAGAAATCGGTCTTGACCCGCCACACTGTTAAACAGTCCACCCGCGCCGAGAGCGGGACAAAGGGGGAGAGAAAACGTGGAGAGCACGAGCGAGCGCCTGCTGACCCCAGGAGAGGTCGCCGCCCTCTTCCGGGTCGACCCGAAGACGGTCACCCGGTGGGCCGCCGCGGGCCGGATCAGCAGCATCCGCACTCCGGGAGGGCACCGGCGCTTCCGCGAGTCCGAGGTGCACGCGCTGCTGCGCGGCGAGGAGCCCGTCGCCGAGCATTCGGCCCGCTGACCGGACCTCAGCCGCCCGGACCGCCGCGCCGTGGCAGTCCCCTCCGCCCGGGCGGCCGGGGCCCTTCCCTCCCCGTCACACCTGGTCTCCCGCGTCGTCCGCCTTCCACTCCTCGAACCGGCGGAGCAGGTCCGCGTCCTCGTCCCGCCAGCGGCGCCGCCGCTCCGCCAGTTCCTCCTCCGTGAGCGACTCGCCCAGGAGGCGGTCGTAGTCCGGGTCGCCCGGCCCGATCTCGACGTAGGCGTCGGCGATGATCCGTCCCTCGCCCGCTCCGGAGTCCGGCTCGCCGGGTTCGGTGAGGACGCTGTGCGGAACCCGGAGCGTGCCATCGGGGAGCCGGATCACGTACATCCTCGATCGCCCTCCTAGATCCCGTACCTGCGGTTGAAGAAGAGCATGACCTCCAGGGCCGTCCGGATGTTGCCGCCGAGCATATCCACGAGGGCGGGGCGCTGGCGGGAGGAGATCGCGGCGAAGGCGTCCGCGAAGAACTCGCGGCGCCCGAGGGCGTTCGGCTGGCGGTGGAAGTCGCTCGCCAGGTGCGGTCTGCACTCCTCGTACAGCTTCCGGAACGCGGGGCTGTCGGAGGTCCACTCGCCGTCGTCGCCGTCGATGTCGTCGAGCGCGTGGCCGACCTCGTGCAGCATCACGTCGGGGGTGGGGGACGGCCGGTCCCCCACGACGATCTTGCGGTCGCCGTACGCGCCGGCGCAGATGTCCCAGGTGGCGCGGCCGGAGGGGAGCGGCCGGTCGCGCAGGTGGCCCATGTCGTCGAGCTGCGGGACGCCGCCCGGCCCCACGTAGATCCCGTCGAGCCCGCCCGCGAGCTTCTCCTTCAGCGGCGCGGGCAGCGACGCCAGGCTGTCGATGGCGCCGATGACCTCGGGTGTCGGCGGGCCGTCCCGGACGTCCCACTGCCGGTAGAGGATGCCCTCCAGGGGGCCGCAGTGCCGGCGGCCGTCGGCGGCGTGCGGCGTGCCCGGCGGGTACGGCTCGACGCGCAGCCGGTCGTCCTCCAGCTCGAAATCGCTCCACGAGTAGTCGCCGGACCGGGGGCGGCCGAGCCTGCGGCGTACCGGCCCGCGCCGCTCCGGCCGTCCGGTGAGCTCGGTCACCGGGTCGGGGCCGCCGTCCACGGCGCCGGGGCCGAGCGCGTAGTCGTCGTCGCGGCCCGCCTTGCGGAACCGCCCGAACCGGTCGCGGGGCTGGTTGCTGCGCGGCCGCACCTGCCCCGAGTCGGGCGGCGACGAGGAGTACGCGGTGTCGTCCTTGCGGCTCCGTACGCCGCGCAGCGACTCCCGGCTCCGGAGCTCCCGGGGCTTGCGGTGGACGCCTTTGAAGCGCATCAGGCTCCTCTGTCAGCGGGCCCCGCGGGGGTCACGAGCGACGCTCGTCGAGTCCGGTGCCGGACAGGGCCCCTCCGGAAGGGTAAGCCGGGACCCGACTCGGCGTCATCCCCGCAAGTCACGGATACCCTTTTAGCGTGATATACGTGCTGGTAACCCTGCTTTTGGTTGGTTTCTGGGTCTTCTGCATCCTGGACGTGCTCCGGACCGACGCGTCCGAAGTGCAGCACCTGCCGAAGGGGGCCTGGTTCGCGATCGTCCTGGTCCCCCTCGTCGGCTCGGTGCTGTGGCTCCTTGAGGGGCGCGCACGCCGGTCGGCCGCCCCGGGCCCGCGGGTCGCCGCCCCGGCCCCGAAGGGCCCGGAGGACGACCCGGCGTTCCTCCGCGATCTGGAGCGCCGCCTCCGCGACGGGGACGGCTGAGGACGCCCCGCCGGGGTGACGGGGCGACGGGGGTGCGGGGTCAGGCGTAGGAGTGCAGCCCCGAGAACATGTAGTTGACGCCGAAGAAGTTGAACATCAGGGCCGCGAAGGCGATCAGCGAGAGGACCGCGGCCTTGCGGCCCTTCCACCCGGCCGTCGCGCGGGCGTGCAGGTAGGCGGCGTAGATGATCCACGTGACGAAGGACCAGACCTCCTTCGGGTCCCAGCCCCAGTAGCGGCCCCACGCCTGGTCGGCCCAGATGGCGCCCATGACGATCGCGGCCGTCCAGATCGGGAACGCGAACATCGTGACCCGCATCGCGAGGCGGTCCAGGCTCTCGGCGGACGGGATGCGGGCCAGCACGCCGCCGTCCGCGGCGGTCCCGCGGGACTCGGCGCGGGCCTTCAGCAGGTAGAGGATCGTGGCGGCGCCCGCGACGGTGAACGCGCCCGTCGCGACGATCGCGGCACTGACGTGGATGGCGATCCAGTACGAGTTCAGCGCCGGGGTGACCGGGCCCACCGAGTCGTACAGCCAGATGTTCGCCACACCCAGCGCGATGACGGCGGCCAGCATGACGAACGCGCCGAGGAACCGCGCCTTGTACCGGTACATCACGACCAGGAACGCGGTGACGGCGGCGAAGGCGATCGCGGTGAGGAACTCGTACATGTTCCCCCACGGCCAGCGGCTCGCGGCCAGCCCGCGGGACACCATGACGCCGAGGTGCGCGGCCCAGCCGAGCACGCTCATGAAGACCGCGAGGCGGACCCAGTCGACCTGCGGGCGCTCGCCCTCGTCCGCGGCCTCGTCCCCGGCTTCGGCGGTTGCCGGGTCGTCGGCCGCGGCGCCCGCGGCGCCCACCAGGACCTTCGCCTCGGACTTCTCCCGTGCCTCCGCCGCCGCGCGGCGGCGGCCGAAGCCGAGGTCGACGGCGTAGGCCGCCAGCGCGACCACGTACATCACCACGGTGGTCAGCATGAGCTTGTCGCTCAGGTTCGCGAGGTCGGCGTCGCTCACCTCGTCACTCCTTCGGTTCGGTCGCCGGACCGGATCCGCGGTCGGCGTCGGGCTCGGACTCGGACTCGGACTCGCTACCGGGCCCCTCATCGGGCCCCTGGTGGGACTCGTCGTCGGGCCCGTCGCCGGGCTCGTGCTGCGGACCGCGCAGCGCGGTCACGATCTCGTCGAACTCGGGGGTCGGGTTCCCCAGCGTGAGGCCACCGACCTCGACCACCGTACGCCCGCCCTCCGCGGCGCTCGCACGGACCCACACCCTGCGCCGCCGGACCATGAACGACGCCGCCACGCCCAGCACCGCGAGGATGGCCGCGACCAGGGCGGGGATGCGTCCCGGGTCCCGGTTGACCGAGAGCGTCACGTACTGCCGCAGCCCGTCGAACGTGATCGAGCCGCCGCCGGGCACGTCGAACGTCTCGCCCGGTTCGAGGAGCTTCTGGCCGTCCTTGACGGGGTGCAGCGTCTCGCCGAGCCCCTCCAGCTTGTAGACCGACTGGGGGGTTCCGGAGTCGAGGCCGATGTCGCCCTTGAACGAGGTGATCGTGACGACCGGGCGCAGCGGCGCGGGGAACCCCGAGACGATCTGCTTCCCGTCCTGGCTCGCCATCGCGGTCGGCCACAGGATCCCGTAGAAGGCGAGCTGGTCGGGCTGCGCGTCCGGGACCTTGATGACGCCCTCGGACGTCAGGTTCCGCGGCTCCATCTCCAGGAACGGCACCGAGTCCTGGAACGCGATGTCGCCCTCGGCGTCCCGCACGGTGAAGACCGGCGCGTAGCCGTGCCCGAGCAGGTACACCTTCGCCCCGCCGACGTTCAGCGGATGGTTGATCCGCAGGTCGTACGGCTTCTCGGCGGCGTCCGGGCCGGAGCGGTAGCGGATGTCGGCGTTGAACGCGGTGGCCTGGCCGCGCTTGTCGCCCTCGGTCTCGTACTCGGCCTTGAAGTCGTCCAGGGTGAGGGTGAACGGGGCCAGCTCGCCGTCCTCGAAGGCCCGCCCGGGGGTGAACTGGTCGTACAGGCTCAGCGAGTTGGCGAACGTCTTGCCCTCGGTCAGCAGCACGTTGCCCTGGTAGCCGAACAGGTTCCCGAGGCCGAGCGCGAACAGCAGCGCCAGCAGCGAGACGTGGAAGAGCAGGTTGCCGGTCTCGCCGAGGTAGCCCTTCTCGGCGGACGCGGCGCCGCCCGCCACGTCCACGCGGAACCGCCGTCCGCGCAGCACCTTGCGCGCCTCGGCGAGGACGTCCTCGGGGGACGCGTCCGTCTCGTACTTCGCGGACTGCGGCAGCCGCCCGAGGTTCCGGGGCGCCGCCGGCGGCCGGGCCCGCATCGACCGGTAGTGCTGGAACGCGCGCGGGACGACGCAGCCGGCGAGGGAGACGAACAGCAGGATGTAGATCGCCGCGAACCAGGGCGCGGCGAACACGTCGAACATCGACAGCCGGTCCAGCCACGGACCCGCGGTCTTGTGGTCCTCCAGGTAGGCCGCGACCTGCTCGGGCGCCTGCCCGCGCTGCGGCAGGATCGACCCGGGCACCGCGCCGAGCGCCACCAGGAACAGCAGGATGAGCGCCGTGCGCATCGTGGTGAGCTGCCGCCAGGCCCAGCGCAGCCAGCCGAGCGGGCCGATGCCTGCGGGACGCGGCGTCTCCCCCGGCGCCTGCCGCGCGGCGGGCGCGCGGGTGCCCGAGGCGTCGGCCGTGTCCGCCGTGTCGGCGGTGCCGGTGGCGGCGCCGGTCGTGTCCGTGGTTTCCGTGCCCTGGTAGTCAGTCATCTCAAATCACCGGTTGGAAGCCGCTGATCCACGACTTCAGCTCGATGTTCAGGTCACCCCAAAGGCCGCTCACCAGCAGCACCCCGATGAGGACGAGCATCCCCCCGCCGATCCGCATGACCAGGGGGTAGTGGCGCTTCACCGCGCCGAACGCGCCGAGCGCCCGGCGGTAGCCGATCGCGGCCGCCACGAACGGCAGCCCGAGACCGAGGCAGTACGCCAGCGACAGTAGTGCGCCGCGCCCCGCGCTCGCCTCCGTGACGGCGAGACTCTGCACGGCGCCGAGCGTCGGGCCGATGCACGGCGTCCAGCCGAGGCCGAACAGGACGCCGAGGAGCGGCGCGCCCGCGAGCCCGGCCGCGGGCAGCCGTCCCGATTTCACCGTCCGCTGCAGCCCCGGGACGAACCCCATGAACGCGAGGCCGAACAGGATCGTGATGACGCCGAGGACGCGGGTGATGGGCTCCTGGTACTCCAGCAGCCACCGGCCCAGCCCCCCGAAGACGGCGCCGTAGCTGACGAACACGACGCTGAAGCCCGCGACGAACAGCAGGACGCCGGCGAGCAGCCGGCCCCGCTTCTGCTCGGCCAGCTCGACGCCGGACATGCCCGTCACGTACGACAGGTAGCCGGGCACCAGCGGCAGGACGCACGGCGAGGCGAACGACACGAGCCCGGCGAGCGCCGCCAGCGGCGCCGCCGCCACGAGCGACCCGCTGACGACCGTATCGTCGACCGAGCTCACTGGTCCGCCGTGCTCATCGTTCGGCGGAGACCTTGGAGACCAGCGGGGCGAGCTTGGAGACGGTCGTCGCGCCGATGACGCGGGCGGCGACCCGGCCCTCCCGGTCGAGGACGAGCGTGCTCGGGATCGCGCTCGGCGGCACCTCGCGGAACGCCAGCGTCACCTGGCCGCCGGCGTCGAACAGGCTCGGGTAGGTGATCTTGAACTTGCGCTCGAACGCCTCGGCGTTGGGCTTGGAGTCCTTGAAGTTGACGCCGAGGAACTCGACGCCCTCGTCCTTCTTCTCCGTGTAGACGTGCTGCAGCGACGGCGCCTCGCCGCGGCACGGCGCGCACCAGGACGCCCAGAAGTTGACCACCACGACCTTGCCCTGGAAGTCCGACAGCTCGAACCGCTCGCCGGTCAGCAGCTCGCCGCCGACGCCCCGCACGCTCGTGCGGTCCGCGGGCTTGTACTCGGTGACGTTCCCGTCGCCCGAGATGAAGCGGTTGTCGTCACCGCCGGGCCCGCTCCCGGCCGCGCCGGTCCCGGCGCAGCCGGCCAGCAGCGCGCAGAGCGCGACCGCGGCGGCGGCCGCGCGCGGTGGGGAGACTCGGGGGCTCAACGGACCCTCCTACTACAGGACGTAGTACACAATCTACCGGCGCCGTCAGGCACCCGGGACACTGGGTCCCTTCGCGATCCCGGCGGCGGGCTCGTTGTAGGCGACCTCCACGAGCCGGCTGCCGTTGAACGTCAGGCTGGTGACGCTGGCGAGGGAGCACTCGCGCTTGTTCGGCAGGTGCCAGAGGCGGCGGCGCTCGGCGTGCAGCCGCAGCGTGTAGATGGGCAGCTGGTGGCTGACGCAGATGGCCTCGTGCCCGCGCGCCGCCTCCCGCGCCCTGATCACGGCGCCGCGCATCCGTGCGGCGAGCGCCCGGTACGGCTCGCCCCAGGACGGGCGGAACGGGTTGCGCAGGTGGTACCAGTGCTCGGGACGCTTCAGCGACCCCGCCCCGGCCCCGAACGTCAGGCCCTCGAAGTGGTTGTCGGCCTCGATGAGACGGTCGTCCACGGTCACGGGCAGGTCGAACGAGTCGGCGAGCGGCGCGGCCGTCTCCAGCGCCCGCTGCATCGGCGAGGAGAACAGTGCGGCCACGTCCCGGTCGGCGAACCATTTGGCGGCGGCCTTCGCCATGAGGACGCCGTCCTCGCTGAGGCGGTAGCCGGGCAACCGCCCGTAAAGGATCCCCTCGGGGTTGTGCACCTCGCCGTGCCGCATCAGGTGAACGATCGTCTTGTCAGTCATCGCGAGGTCAGGGTACCTTCGCCGCCCCCTCCCCCGGCCCACCGGTCCACCCGCGGCCGCGGGGCGGGCGGGTCGGGCGGGCGACTCAAGCGGAGGCGTCGGTGAAAACGGGGATGCCGGGGGGCACGGCGGCGCGCAGCGCGCCGACGACGGCGCGGATCGCGGGCCGGCGGGCGGCCTCCTCGCGCCAGAGGGCGTAGACCCGGCGCGACAGGGGGTCGGCCAGCGGGACGACCGCCACCCCCGGCGGCACGTCGCAGCGGCCGAGCCGCGGCAGGATCACGTTGCCGAACCCCGCCGCGACCAGGGACAGCTGCGAGGCGAACTCGTAGACCATGTGCTCGATGCGGGGCTCGCTGTCGACGGCGCGGAGCGTCCGCAGCAGCCAGTCGCAGCAGATGCTGTCCGGGGAGGAGCTGATCCACGGGTCGCCGGCCAGCTCCTTGAGGTCGATCGCGTCGCGGCCGGCGAGCGGGTGCCCGGCGGGCAGCGCCACGTCGGCGACGTCGTCGCAGATGACGCCCTTGCACAGGCCCTCCGGCAGCGGGAGCGGCTCGTTGTTCCAGTCCTGGACGACCGCCATGTCGAAGTCGCCGCGCGACACGAGCGGCATGCTCTGGTTCGGGTCCTCCTCGCGGACCAGGATGCGCAGGTCGGGATGGTCGGCGCGCAGGATGCCCAGCGCGGCGGGCATCAGCCCGCGGACCGCGGTCGGGAACGCGGCGACGGTGAGCTGCCCGACGACGGAGCCGCGGTGCGCCTCCAGGTCGGCCTGCGCCTGCTCCACCAGCGACAGGATGCGCTCGGCGTGCGCGACGAGCAGCTCGGCGGCGTCGGTGAGCCGGACACCGCGCCCGTTGCGCTCGAGGAGCTTCTGGCCGGTCTCCCGCTCCAGCTTCGCGAGCTGCTGGGAGACGGCCGAGGTCGTCACGTGCAGGACGTCGGCGGCCGCGCTGACCGAGCCGTAGGTCGCGACGGAGTGCAGCGCGCGCAGCCGTTCGAGATCAAGCATGAAGCAATACTAAAACGAAACGTCAAGAAATTCTCGCTTGCCCTAAAGCAAGTCGCCGACGACGATCGGACGCATGACCCCACGCCATGTCCTCCTCGCCACGCTGGTCGCCGCGATGTGGGGCTTCAACTTCGTCCCGATCAGCGTGGCGCTGGACGACTTCCCGCCGCTGCTGATGGGGGCGCTGCGGTTCACGGCCGCGGCCGTGCCCGCCGTCTTCCTCGTGCGGCGGCCGCCGGTGCCGGCGCGCTGGCTCGTGCTGGTCGGCCTGCCGCTCGGGGTGGGGCAGTTCGGCCTGCTGTTCATCGGCATGCACATGGGGATGCCGGCGGGGCTGGCGTCGGTCGTCCTCCAGGTGCAGGCGATCTTCACCGCGCTGTTCGCGGCGCTGCTGCTGCGGGAGCGGCTGGGCGCCCGGCAGGTCGCGGGCATGGTCGTCGCGTTCGGCGGCGTCGCGCTCATCGGCATGGCGCAGTCCGATGGCGGCGGCCCGGCCGGGGCGTTCCTCGTCTGCCTCGCCGCCGCCGCGAGCTGGGGCCTGGCGAACATCGCGATGCGGCGGACGAACCAGGCGGCCACCGGGCCGGTCGACGCGTTCGGGTTCATGGTGTGGGTCTCGCTGGTGCCGCCGCTCCCCCTCTTCGCCCTCTCGCTGCTCTTCGAGGGGCCGGGCGCCGTCCCGGAGGCGGCGCGGAACCTGTCGGTCGCGGGCGTCTCCTCGCTGGCGTTCATCGCCTACGCCGCGACCCTCGGCGGGTTCGGCGCGTGGGGCTGGCTGATGCGCCGGTACGAGGCCAGCACGGTCGCCATGTACTCGCTGCTCGTCCCGCCGTTCGGGCTCCTCTCCGCGGTCGTCCTGCTCGGCGAGCGGGTGGACGCGGCCCGGCTCACCGGCGCGGTCCTCGTCGTCGCGGGCGTCGCCGCCGGGACCGTCCGCCTGCGGCAGCGCGCCGCCGCCCCGCCCACCGACCTGCCACCCACCGACCTGCCACCCACCGACCTGCCCCCCGCCGACGTCAAGCTCGCGGAGACAAGGTGAGACTGATGCACGGAATCCACGCCTCGCTCGTGACGCCGTTCACCCCGTCCGGCGAGGTGGACACCGCGTCGCTCGAACGGCTCGCCGTCCACTGCCTGCGGAACGGGGCGGACGGCCTGGTGGCGCTCGGCACGACCGGCGAGGCCGCCATGCTGAGCCCGGCCGAGCAGCACACGGTGCTGGAGGTGTGCCGGGCCGTGTCGATCGAGCACGGCACGCCGCTGATCGCCGGCGCCGGGACGATGTGCACCGCGGAGTCGATCCGGCAGGCCCGCGAACGCGCCCCGCTGGCCGACGCGCTGCTCGTCGTCGTCCCGTACTACCTGCGCCCGTCGGACGAGGCCGTCCTCGACCACTTCGCCGCGATCGGCAACGCCGTGGACGTGCCGATCCTCCCGTACAACATCCCGTACCGGACGGGGAAGCACCTCGCGGCCGACACCCTAGTCCGGCTGCTGTCCCTCGGCTCCGTCGCCGGGATGAAGCACTGCGCGGGCGCCATCGACCGCGACACCCTCGCCCTGCTGGCGACCGGTACGGGCAAGGCGGTACTGGCCGGGGACGACGCGTACGTCTTCCCGATGCTCCAGCTCGGCGCGGCCGGCGCCGTCGCCGCGTCGGCCTGCCTCGCGCCGGCCGCCTACGCCGCGCTGGCGGCCGCGGCGCGCGACGGCGACGCGGCGCGCGGGCTGGCGCTCCACAACGCGCTGTTCCCGTTGGCGGAGGCGCTGTACAGCGAACCGGCCCCGGCCGTCCTCAAGGGGTGCCTCGCCGAGGTGGGCGTGATCGACGAACCCGCGGTGCGCGCTCCGCTGCTCGCACCGGACCCTGGATCGGTCTCCACGGCCCTGGCCGCCTTCCACGCGCTCCCTGCACTCGCCCTAGAAGGCGTTTAGGACGACGCTGGACGCCTTTCAGGACGCTGCGCGGGCCGCGGCTCGGGCTGCGTAGGGAAGGGCGTCCAGTACCCGTCCCAGAGCTTCCTCGTCATGCGCCGCAGACAGGAACCACACCTCGTACGCCGACGGCGGCAGGTAGACGCCGCGTTCCAGGGCGGCGTGGAAGAACGCCGCGTACGCCTTGGAGTCCTGGTGCTGCGCGGCGGCGAAGTCGCCCACCTCGCCGCGGGTGAAGAAGATCGAGAACAGGTTGCCGGCGTGCTGCGCCGAATGCGGGACGCCCTCCCGGGTCAGCGCCTCCGACGCGGCCTTCGACACGAGCTCCGCCGACCGGTCGATCGCCGCGTACACCTCGTCCGTCGCGTTGCGGAGCGTGGCGAGCCCGGCGGCGGTGGCGAGCGGGTTCCCCGACAGCGTGCCCGCCTGGTAGACGGGACCGGCGGGGGCGAGGCGGTCCATGACGTCGGCGCGGCCGCCGAACGCGGCGGCGGGCAGCCCGCCGCCCATCACCTTCCCGAACGTCATCAGGTCGCCCGGCACGCCCTCGATCCCGTACCAGCCGGACTTCGACGCCCGGAACCCGGTGAGCACCTCGTCGATCACCAGCAGCGCGCCGTACCGCTCGCACAGCCGCTTCAGCAGCGCGTTGAAGCCGTCCAGCGGCGGCACCACGCCCATGTTGCAGGGCACCGCCTCGGTGATGACGCAGGCGATGTCGGTGCCGTGGTCGTGGAACGCCGTCTCCACCGCCGTGACGTCGTTGTAGGGCAGGATCAGCGTGTCGGCGGTCGTCGCGCCCGTCACGCCCGGCGTGTCGGGCAGGCCGAACGTGGCGACGCCGGAGCCCGCCGCGGCGAGCAGCGCGTCGACGTGCCCGTGGTAGCAGCCGGCGAACTTCACGATCTTGGTGCGGCCGGTGAAGCCGCGCGCCAGCCGGATCGCCGACATCGTCGCCTCGGTGCCCGAGTTGACCAGCCGGACCTTCTCCACCGGGGTGCGCGCCACGATCTCCCCGGCGAGCTCCACCTCGCCCGGCGTGGGCGCCCCGTAGGACGTGCCGCGGCCCGCCGCGTCCCGCACCGCCTCGACGACGGCCGGGTGCGCGTGCCCGAGGATCATCGGCCCCCACGAGCACACCAGGTCGACGTACTCGTTGCCGTCCGCGTCCGTCAGGTACGGGCCGCGCCCCGACGCCATGAAGCGGGGCGTGCCACCCACGGCCCCGAAGGCCCGCACCGGCGAGTTGACGCCCCCGGGCACGAGCCCGGCGGCACGGTCGAACAACTGCTGCGAGCGCTCAATACCAGTCACGCGGTCCAGTGAACCATCCCCGTCCGGGGCGCCGTGCGCGCCCGCCGGCGCCCCGCCGCGAGCGAAATGAGGCAGTCAGTCCGTTGCAGTTCGGCGACTTGCCTTGACCTCGCACGGTACGGGCCGATATTCCACCAAGTACGACATCGGCGCCCTGTCTCGCTCACGGTCTCACGGCGCCTCCCGCACTCACCGGCTGTACTCACCGGCCGTACTCATCTGACAGGCCGTATCGGAGGGATGGCTTTCAACGTGGTTGACGGCTGGACGGTCCCGGGCTTCACCCACGACCGGGAGCTCGGCGGCGGCGCCTCGGGCCGGGTGATGCTGGCGACCGACGACCTGACCAGCACCAAGGTCGCGATCAAGTACCTCGACGGCGCGCTCGCCGGCGACGAGGCGTTCCTCGTGCGGTACCGCGCGTCCGCGCGCAGCCTGTCGCAGATCGAGGACCCCAACGTGGTCGACCTGTACGACTTCGTCGAGGCCCCGGACGGCGCCGCGATCGTGATGCAGTACGCCGAGGGCGTCAGCCTGCGCCGCGTCCTGGCCGCGCAGGGCCCCAGCGGCCCCCTGGCGGCCCTGTCGATGCTCGGCGGCACGCTCCTCGGCCTCGCGGCGGCGCACGACCAGGACGTCGTGCACGGCGCGCTGCGCCCGGCGAACATCCTCGTGGACGCGGACGGCAACGCGCGGCTCACCGACTTCGCGACGGCGCCCGCGGGCACCGAGGCGCAGTCCGCCCCGCCGTACGCCGCGCCCGAGCTGTGGGACGGCGCGCCCGCCACCGTCGCCACCGACCTGTACGCGGCCACCGCGGTCTTCTACGAATGCCTCACCGGGCGGCCCCCGTACGCCGGGCGGAACATGGCGCGGCTGCACCGCGAGGCGCCGGTGCCCGCCGAGGAGGTCCCCGGGCCGCTGCGCAACCTGATCCACAAGGGCCTCGCCAAGGACCCGGCGCAGCGGCCCCGGTCCGTCGCCGACTTCCTCGGCGCGCTGGAGGACGCGGCCGTCTCCGCGTACGGCCCGTCCTGGGAGGCGCAGGGCCGCGGGCGGCTCACCGAGCTCGCCGCGCAGGCGGCGGCGTACCCGGAGCCGCCCAAGCCGAAGCCGGCCCGCGCCAGCGGCCGCAACCCGATCGTCGCGGGCAAGCAGTCCGGTGGCGGCGGGTCCCGCGGGCGCTGGGTCCTCGCGGGCGTCGCCGTCCTCGTGGTCGCCGGCGCCGGCGCGAGCGCCATGACGCTGCTGCGGGGCGACGACAAGCCGCCGCCCGACCCGGCGCCCGCGCAGAGCAGCACACCGCAGCCCTCGCTGCCCGTCGGCGGCGTGGACCCGGCGCCGCTCGTCGCGCAGATCGACCAGGCCGTCAACCAGGCCCCCGGCGCGCTGTTCAGCTACCGGCAGTCGGGCTGCTGCGGCTTCCCCGCCACGGCCAAGGGGACGTTCGGCCTCGCGCAGGGCGGGGAGGCGTCCTACTCGCTGACGCTCGCGGGGACGGGCTCCGCGCGCAAGCCGGTGCGCGCCTTCATCGTCCAGGACCGGCTCTACGTGCGCGTGGGCCGGCAGTGGAAGGCGTCGGCGCTCGGCGGGCGCGGCTACCCGGCGGCGGCCGACCAGGTCCGCCAGGGCAGCTCGGTCGGCAACCTGACGGCGCTCCTGCGGTCGGCGACCAAGCTCACCAAGGGCGAGAGCACCGAGACGGGAACGATCTACGAGGGCGAGGCCCCGGCGGCGAAGCTCGCGGAGGCGCCCGGCATCGGCCCGGTGTACGCGCAGATGGCGCAGGCGACCGGCGCGCAGCAGCTGGCCTTCGCGATCAAGGTCGACCCGGGGTACCGGCCGACCGCGTTCTGGGTCCGCGCGGGCGCCGAGGACGGCCGCAACCAGACGATGCGCGGCTCGTACTCCAAGTGGGGCCGCAAGCCGCCCATCCAGGCCCCGCGTACTGCTTGATCAGGCGTCCTCGCAGCTGTCGGCGAGGACCTCCAGCAGCCGCAGGGGGTCGGGGAGCGGGCCGCGGGCCGGCGGCCGCAGCCAGCTGACCTCGCGCCCGTACGGGAGGACGGACGGCGGCGCCACGACGTAGCTGTCGCGGCAGTGCCACCGCATGCCCGGCGTCTCCGCGACGTCCTCCGGCAGGGTGTCGAGGTGGCAGGACCACCACTCGTCCTCGTCCACGGGCGCGCCGCGCGTCGCGACGAAGAACAGGTGCCGGTCCCCGCCGAAGGACGCGACGGGCCCGACGGGCAGGTCCTCGTCCTCGATCCGGTCGAGCGCGATCGCGCCCGCCGCGGCCGGGACGTCGAACACGTCGAACACCCGGCCGGTCGGCAGGATGATGTTCGCCAGGGGGCGCTTCACCCACCAGCGGTCGATGACGCCGGTGTCCACGCTGGCCTGGTGCGCCCAAGTCGCCGACACCGGGTGCGCGCCCGGGTCGGGGCAGCCGATCCGGTCGCACGAGCACGCCCGGTCGCCGCCGTTGGGGGGATGCGCGCCGGGGAAGGAGGGCCAGCCCAGCCCGGCGTACCGCCGCGCCGCGGAGGCCATCCGGTCACGCGCCGCCTTCTGCCGCCTGCTCCCCGACACCACCAGCATGTACGCCCCCAATACCCAAGGTCGAAGCGCGGTTCCCGACTAACGCGGTTCCTGACCAACGATGATGCCCGCCGCGCAAACCCCCGGGCACGGCAACCCCCGGATACGACCGAAAGTGACTAGGGAGTGTCCTAGGACAGGCGGCGGGCGACCTCTGTCGCCCAGTAGGTCAGGGCGATGTCCGCGCCGGCGCGGCGGATCGACAGGAGGGACTCCATGATGGTGCGCTCGCGGTCGATCCAGCCCTTCGCCGCGGCGGCCTCGATCATCGCGTACTCGCCGCTGACCTGGTAGGCGGCGACGGGCACGTCCACGGTGTCGCGGACGCGGCGGACGACGTCGAGGTAGGCCCCGGCGGGCTTCACCATGACCATGTCGGCGCCCTCGTCGAGGTCGAGGAGCACCTCGCGCAGGGACTCCTCGGCGTTCGCCGGGTCCTGCTGGTGGCTGGCGCGGTCGCCGAATCGCGGCGCGCACTCGGCGGCCTCGCGGAACGGGCCGTAGTACGCCGAGGCGTACTTCACCGAGTACCCCATGATCGCGATGTCCGGGTGGCCGGCGCCGTCGAGCGCGGCGCGGATCGCGGCGACCTGGCCGTCCATCATGCCGCTCGGGCCGACGACCGCGGTGCCCGCCTCGGCCTGCGCCACCGCGATCGACGCGTACCGCTCCAGCGTGGCGTCGTTGTCGATCTCGCCGGAGTCGGTGAGGACGCCGCAGTGCCCGTGGTCGGTGTACTCGTCCAGGCACAGGTCCGTCATGACGACGGTCGCGTCGCCCAGGTCGCTGCTCAGGTCGCGCAGCGCGAGCTGGACGATGCCGTCCGGGTCGTCGGCGGCCGAGCCCGTGCCGTCCTTCACCGCCGGGACGCCGAACAGGATGATCCCGCCGACGCCGGCCTCCGCCGCCTCGTGCGCGGCCTTGCGCAGGCTGTCGCGGGTGTGCTGGTACACCCCCGGCATGGACGAGACGGGCTGCGGCTCGGTGATGCCCTCCTTGACGAACATCGGCAGGACCAGATCGGCGGGCGCGAGCCGCGTCTCGGCCACGAGCCTGCGCAGCGCGGGCGTGCGGCGCAGCCGTCGCGGCCTGGCGACGGGGAACTGTGCGGACATGTCCTTCTCCCGGTTCGGGTGTTCCGCGCCGGCGCGCCCCGGCGGCTTCGGTCTCGTCACGGTCTCATCGGCGGCGCCGGGCGCCCCGGCGCATCTGGCTGGGCTTGCGGAGCGGGTCGCCCGCCTCGATCTGGGCGGCCCGCCGCTTGGCACCGTACTCCGCAAGCGCCGCCGCGAGGGTCGAAACGGACGGCTTCTCCGCCATGACGTCCACGCGCAGCCCGTACTCCCGCGCGGTCCGCGCGGTCTGCGGGCCGATCACGGCGATCACCGTCACGTTGTGCGGCTTGCCCGCGATCCCGATCAGGTTCTTCACCGTGGACGACGACGTGAACAGCACGGCGTCGAACCCGCCGCCCTTGATCGCCTCGCGGATCGGCGCGGGCGGCGGCGCCGCGCGGACCGTCCGGTAGGCGGTCACGTCCTCGCACTCCCAGCCGAGCTCGGTCAGCCTGGCGATGAGCACGTCGGTGGCGATGTCGGCGCGCGGCAGCAGCACCCGGTTGATCGGGTCGAGGTCCTCGTCGTAGGGCGGCCACTCCGCCGCGAGGCCCTCGCCGGACTGCTCCCCGGACGGCGTCAGGTCGGGCTGGACGCCGAACTCCACCAGCGCGGCGGCGGTCTGCTCTCCGACGGCGGCGACCTTCAGCCCGGCGAACGCGCGGGCGTCGAGGCCGTAGTCGACGAACTTCTCCCGGACGGCCTTGACGGCGTTGGTGGAGGTGAACACCACCCACTCGTACCGCCCGGTGACCAGGCCCTTGACGGCGCGGTCCATCTGCTGCGGGGTGCGCGGCGGCTCGACGGAGATCGTCGGGACCTCGTCGGGGACGGCCCCGTACCCGCGCAGCTGGTCCGACAGCGACGCGGCCTGCTCCTTCGTCCGCGGCACGAGGACCCGCCACCCGAACAGCGGCTTGGTCTCGAACCAGGACAGCTTGTCGCGCCAGCCGACCACGTCCCCGACGATGATCAGCGCGGGCGCCTCCATGCCCTTGGACGCGGACGCCAGCTTCTGCAGGGTCGACACGACGGTCTCCTGCTCGGTGGTCGTGCCGAGGCTCGTCATCGCGGCGGGCGTGGAGTCGGGGCGCCCGGCGGCGACCAGGCCCTTGCACACCTCGGCCACCGCGTGCTCCGCACCCATGATCACGAGCGTGCTGTCCGGGGCGGCGAACCGCTCCCAGTCCACCCCGCCCTCGGAGGCGTCCACGACCCGGATCTCGCGGTGGTCGGCGTCGGTCAGCGGGATGCCCGCGTACCCGGGTACGGCCGTCACCGCGGACACGCCCGGCACGACCTCGAACGGGACACCGGCCTTGGCCAGCGCGGAGCCCTCGGCGGCCAGCCCGCATCCGAGGCCCGGGTCGCCGCTCACCAGCCGGACGACCCGCCGCCCCGCCTTCGCGGCGCGCGAGGCGAACCGGACGGGGTCGCCCTCCGCCGAGTCGATGATCTCCACGTCGGGGCGGCAGTGGGCGAGGATCTCCTCCGGGCACTGGGCACGGCTCACGATCACCGTGTCGGCGCGGCCGAGCTCGGCCGCGGCGCGCAGGGTCAGCAGGCCCGGGTCGCCCGGCCCCATCCCGACGATCGAGACGGTGCCGAGCGCGGGCGGCGCCGCGGCGGGCTCGTTCGTCGCGCCGGTGCTCGTCGCCTCGATGTCCGTCACCTCGGTGTTCTCGGCCTCGGTGTGCTTCGCCTCGGTCTGCTTCGCCTCAGTGCTCTTCGCCTCGGTGCTCTTGGCGGCGGTGCTCTTCGCGGCGGGGCTCAATCGCGCTCCCCCATCAACTGGTCGGCCCCCTGCGCGAGCAGCCGGTCCGCGAGGTCGCGGCCGATCTGCTCGGCGGCATCCGGGTGGCCGCTTGCGGACAGCCTGATCTGCCGGCTCCCGTCGTACGCGGCGACGGTCGCCGTCAGATGCAGTTCTTCTTCTACTTCGGCAGCGTACGTCCCCACGGGCGCGGAGCAACCCGCCTCCAGGACGGCGAGGATCGTCCGCTCGGCGGTGACGGCCCTCCTGGTCGCGGCGTCGTTGACCGTTCCAAGCAGTTCGAGGAGGTCTGCCCTGTCGGACCGGCATTCCAGCGCGAGCGCGCCCTGTCCGGGCGCGGGCAGCATCTGGTCGGTGTCGAAGACCTCGCCGACCGCCTCGACCCGCCCGATCCGCCGGAGGCCCGCGTGCGCGAGCACGACGGCGTCCAGATCCCCGTCGGTGACCTTCGCCAGCCGGGTGTCGGCGTTGCCGCGGATCGGGATGACCTCAAGGTCGGGACGCAGCGCCCGCAGCTGCGCGATGCGGCGCGGCGACCCGGTGCCGACGCGCGCCCCGTGCGGCAGGTCGGCGAGCTTCACCGGGCTGCACAGCGCGTCCCGCGGGTCGTCGCGGGCCGGGGTCGCGGCGAGCGCGATCCCGGGCGTCTCGGACGTCGGCAGGTCCTTCAGCGAGTGCACCGCGAAGTCCACCTCGCCGGAGAGGATCTTGTCGCGGAGCGCGTTGACGAAGACCCCGGTCCCGCCCATCTGCGCGACCAGGGCCTTGGAGACGTCACCCTGGGTGGTTACCCCCACCAGCTCGACGGCACGCCCCGTGCGCTCCGTCAACAGGTCCGCGACCCGCTGCGACTGCGTCGTCGCCATCAGGCTCTTCCGGGTCCCGAGCCGCAGCGGGCCCCCGGTGGCGCCCGGCCGACCGCTCAATCCCTGACTCAATGGCTCGCTCCGCTCGGCTCCCGGCGGGCGGCGCCGCCGCCCGCGATCACGTCGTGTCTCCTTCGCGCGCCGCGACGGCGTCGCCGGCGCTGACGGCCCGGACGCTCGCGGCCTGCGCGTTCACCGTCTCCGCGCGCACGCCCTCCAGCTCGTGGGCGTTGACGTCGCGCACGCTCACTTCGTCCGTGCGCGCGTCGTCCACGGCTGCGTCGCCCATGGCTGCGTTGTCCACGGTTGCGTTGCCCATGGCGGAGTTGCCCAGGGCGGCGGTGCCCGGGGCCGCGTCGTCCGTGCCGGTCCCTCGCGCGCCCTCGGGCGGGGACGGGATGCTCACACAATCGGCTTCGGCGCACTCGGCGTCAACCTCGGCGGCCGGACGGGCCGCGGGGGCCGAAGCGTTCCAGTCCGGCGCGGCCGCCGGCTCGTCCTCGTGGATGTCGGCGTCCATGTCGGCGTCCATGTCGGCGCGGGCGACGGCCTCGGGCGCCTTCGGGTCCAGGTCGAACAGCTCGCGCAGCGCGTCGGCGTAGGAGTCGCCGCCCGGCGCCGCCGCCAGCTCCTTCACCCGGACGGTCGGCGCGTGGAGCAGCTTGTCCACGACGCGCCGGACGGTCTGGCCGATCTCCCGGCGGGCCCGCTCGTCGATCTCGGGGAGCCGGCCGCTCAGCCGGTTCAGCTCCGCCTCCACGACATCCGCGGCCTTGCTGCGCAGCGCGACGACCGTCGGGGCGACGGCGGCGGCGCGGGCCGCGCCGAGGAACGCCTCGACCTCCTCGCGCACGATCCGCCGGACGGCCTCGACGGCCTTCGGGCCGATGGCCTGCGCCGCCTCCTGCTCGGTGCGCAGGTCGTCCAGCCCGGCCAGCCGGACGCCCGGCAGGTCGCCGGCCTCCCGCTCGATGTCGTGCGGCAGCGCCAGGTCGAGCAGGAAGCGCTTGCGCCCGTCGGAGCCGACGCCCCGCGCCGCGAGCTGCGCCGCGGTCAGCACGACGCCGGTCGCGCCGGTGCAGGAGACCACCAGGTCGGCCTCGGCTATGGCGGCGTCCAGCAGCGACAGCTCGACCGCCCGGGACGGCACGTCCAGCGACTCCGCGAGCCGCACGGCCCGCTCGTGGGTGCGGTTCGCCACCACGACCTCGCGGGCGCCGGAGCGGCTCAGCGTCGCCGCGGCCAGGGAGCTCATCGAGCCGGCGCCGATGACCAGGGCGCGCACGCCGTCCAGCGGCCCGAGGTGCCGGACGGCGACCTCCAGGCCCACGCTGACCAGGGACGCGCCCGCCTTGTCGATGCCGGTCTCGTGGTGGGCGCGCTTGCCCACCCGCAGCGACTGCTGCAGGACGTCGTGCAGGGCGCGGCCGAGCGTGCCCTCGTCCTTGGCGAGCCGGAACGCCTGCCGGATCTGCCCGAGTATCTGGCCCTCGCCGACGACCATCGACTCCAGGCCGCACGCCACCGCGAACACGTGCTGGACGGCCCGCTCCTCGTAGTGGACGTAAAGATGCCGCGACAGGTCGTCCAGCGGGATGCCGGAGTGGAGGGCGAGCAGTTCGGAGATGGCCGAGACGCCGCCGTGGAACTTGTCCACGACCGCGTAGATCTCGACGCGGTTGCACGTCGACACGATGGCGGTCTCGGCGACGTTCACGGACCTGTGGACGGCGTGCAGCAGCTTGACCAGGTCGTCTCCGGCCACCGCGGCGCGCTCCAGCACCGCGACGGGTGCGCTCCGGTGGCTGAGTCCCACGACCAGAATGCTCATATGGCCTCTCCCGCGTCTCCCTGGTTACCCGGTCGGACTGCCCCGATCATGCCTCTACAGTTTCCACATACTGTGACGTACCGGGAGGCGGGTCCCCCTCCTGGAGGGGGGCGAGACCGTCCGGTCCCCCGGCCTTGCGCTGCTCGTGGAACGCAAGGATCTGCAGTTCGATCGACAGGTCGACCTTTCGCACGTCGACGCCTTCCGGCACCGAGAGCACGACCGGCGCGAAGTTCAGCACGCTGGTGACGCCCGCGGCCACCACGCGGTCGCAGACCCCCTGGGCCGCGCCCGCGGGGGTCGCGATCACGGCGATGGACACGCCGTGGTCGGCGATGATGTCCTCCAGCCGGTCGATGTGCTCCACCACCATCCCGGAGATCTCCTGGCCGACGATGGCCTCGTCCGCGTCGAGCAGCCCCGCGACGCGGAAGCCGCGGGACGCGAAGCCGCCGTACCCGGCCAGCGCACGGCCCAGGTTACCGACGCCGATGATGGCGACCACCCAGTCCTGGGTGAGGCCGAGTTCGCGGGAGATCTGGTAGACGAGGTACTCGACCTCGTACCCCACCCCGCGCGTCCCATACGAGCCCAGGTGGGAGAGGTCCTTGCGGAGCTTGGCCGAGTTGACGCCCGCCGCCGCCGCCAGCTCCTCCGAGGACACGGTGGCGACGCCGCGCTCCTGCAGCGCGGTCAGCGCGCGCAGGTACACCGGCAGCCGCGCCACGGTGGCTTCCGGGATGCCGCGGCCCGCGCGGTCGCGGGATCGGTTCTGTCGAGGTGTCACGGCCTGCTCTTCGGGCTCGTCGCTGGGCACGGGGACGCGGACCCGCGGCCCCGGTCTGGCGCGGTCCGGCAGGCGGCCTCACACCGCTTTCCGACCGCCCCGGGGCTGCCCATCAGGTTAAGCCTTTGTGAACAGACGCACAAAGTCACCCCCGCTTCCGCGGGCGCCGCCCGGCCCGCTCACGACAACGAGAACACCGCCCACCAGGGACTTTCCAGCGTACGTCGCGTTCATGAGACCGCCACGGGATGTGACCGACTCGACAAACCGGGCACCCGAAAACGGGCGTCGCGCACTGCCCGCCGCGCGGGCCGGGTGTCAGGCCGCTTCGCGCAGTTTCGCGATGGCGGCGCGGAGGCGGTCCTCGTCGACGCGCCAGAAGTCGTGCTGGACGCCGTTGACGAGCGTGACCGGGATCTGCTCCCAGTACTGCTCGGTGTCCTGCTCGGAGAGGGTGATGTCCCGCTCCTCCCACGGCACGTCCAGCTCGCGGGCGACCCGCTCGATGACCGCGCGGGCGTCGTCGCACAGGTGGCAGCCGGGCTTGCCCAGCAGCGTGATCACGATGCCGGGCGCGGCCCGCTCCGTTCCGGTCATGTCACCTCCCGGGGAACTCCGGCGCCGGGAGCGGCACCTTGGCCGCGCCGAGGCGCAGCTCGATCACGTTGGTGGCCAGCACGTGCGTCCGGGACTCCGCCAGGAACCGCTGCAGGTGCGGCTGGCGGCGGTGCGCGGCGAACGCGGCGTCGTCCCGGAAGAGCTGGTAGAAGATCCGCTGCGTGGGGGCGCCGACCACCTCGTGGCTGGCGAAGATCACGGTCTCCGGCTCCAGCGCGCGGGCGGCCTTGACGAGCTCGGCGGCGAGCCGGTCGAAGGCGTCCTCGCGGCCGTCCAGGAGCGTGTAGACGGTGATCTGCCCGCACGCCCCGCCCAGCCCGCCGGTCCGGGGCTGGTCGGCGGCCGGGAGGCCGCCCAGCGCGGCGGCGGCGCCGACCCCGTCCACGGCCGTGGGGCCGGCGGGGTTCTCCCGGAAGCGGAGGTCCTCGGCCGGGGCCGGCTCGGGGAAGCGCAGCTCGCCGCGGCGCGGGTCGCGCGAAGGGGTCGGCGCCGGGACGGGCTCGCGCCGTCCGGGCGGGTAGCCCTGCTCTTCGTATCCGGTCACCGGCTCATCCCCGTAGTCGTCCCCGTGGTCGTCATAGTCCTCGTCGTCGTACACCGGGATGGTGCGCATCGCCCCATACCAGACCAGGCCCGCCGCCCCGCCGAGCGCGAGCACCGCGAGCGGGGCGGGCAGGAACCCGCGGCTGCCGCTCACCACCAGCACGCCGCCCAGCGCGACCAGCGCGATGGGGATCAGCAGCTCGGCGGCCTCCTGGTCCTGCTTGCTCGCCAGCCACGCGGTGACCCCGGTGCACCCGGCCAGCGCGAGCACCGCGACGACGTGCGCGCCGTCGATCAGCAGCAGCGGCAGGGCGTCGTAGGTGTCGCGGGGCTTCGGCAGGTCCTTCGACAGCTTGCCCTTGAGCGGGTCCAGCAGCAGGATCACGATCGCGACGAACGTGTAGGAGATCGCGAACAGCCACGCGGCGAACCGCACCTGCACGTACCGCGCGATCAGCTCGATCATGCCGAGCGCCAGCCAGACCGGCGCGATCAGCGCGGCGCCGAGCTCCATGACGCGGAAGAACACGCCGTTGAACCCGGCGAGGAAGCCGACGCCCATGGACAGCAGCGCGAGCGACAGCCCGACCTGCGTGAACGACCACGCGATGAGGTAGAGCAGCCGGTCCTTTTGGGCGCGCTGGATCAGCAACCCGGTGACGAGTAATGCGCCGAGGGCCGCCAGGAGCGCGAGCAGAGCAGAGAGCATCGCGCCCCATGTTGCCCGATGCCGGGGGGAGACGGGTAACCGCTCACGTGAACGCTCTGGCCCGGCGGCGCCGCCCGGCCCGCGCCGGCCCCCTGCGGCGATCGCACATGCCGCGGCGTGCACGACTGCACGTACCGCTGCACGTACCTCTGCACGCACCATTGCCTGGCGTACGTATCGGTATCTAGAGTGGCAACTCACGCCGGAGGTCGCGTACGCCCCGAGGAGAACTGCATGAGCAGCCTGACCCTCGATGCCGGGTTGCTCCCGATCCCCCGGCTGTTCCGGGAGGGCGCCGCCCGCGCCCCCGGGCCCGCCTCCGGCCGGACCATCGACAAGGCCGCCGACAGCGACCGGGCCGAGGTGCTCAAGGCCCTGGTGCTGCGGGCCCGGGACGGCGACGCCGAGGCGTTCGGGTGCCTCTACGACCACTACGTCGAGCTGGTCTACCGCTACATCTACTACCGCGTGGGGACCCACTCGCAGACCGAGGACCTCACCAGCGAGACGTTCCTCCGCGCCCTGCGCCGGATGTGCGACTTCCACTGGCAGGGCAAGGACTTCGGGGCCTGGCTGGTGACGATCGCGCGGAACCTCGTCGCCGACCACTTCAAGTCCGGCCGCTACCGGCTGGAGATCTGCACCGCCGAGCTCGTCGAGCCCGACCGGCACCAGGAGGGGCCCGAGCGGACCGTCCTGGACGCGATGACGAACCGCACGCTGCTGCAGGCCGTCCGGCGGCTCGGCTCGGAGCAGCAGGAGTGCGTCGTCCTGCGGTTCCTGCACGGGCTGTCGGTCACGGAGACCGCGCTGATCATGGACAAGAAGCCGGGCGCGATCAAGGCGCTGCAGTACCGCGCCGTCCGGTCCCTGGCCCGGATGCTCCCGCCCGACCTGCTCCGTTAGCCCGCGGGGAGCCCATGCTGCCCCCATGAAGGGGTAGTGCGCGGTCTCGCCGCAGGCTTCGGCGGGCCGCGCGGCGGGCATCATTGAAAGGTCTATCAATCTGATCACCGGGCCGTAACCCGCTCCGCCGCACGATCGTTTTGCGGGCAGGAGCGCGTTCGCGTCTGGATACCGCAAGGGAGCGGCTGTTGATGACCGGGCGAGGGAAGATCGCCGAGCATGGGAACGCGCTGGCCCGGCTGCGGGTGGGCGACGCGGGGCCGGACCCGAGGTTCCGCGCCTCGCTGCGCGAGCGGCTCATGGCGGCCGCGAGCGGGCAGGGTGACGACGGTCCCAATCACGGGCGGCGCGACGATCTCGGGCAAGGGGGTTGACTAGGCTCGGCCCCATGCGGCGATTCTGGCAGCGCGCCAAGGACGAAGATCACAAGAGCGCCGGGGAGGTCGCCGCGGCCGCGGCGGCCGAGCCCGAGCCGCTTCCGGAGCCCGATCCGTCCGCGGCGGCGTTCTTCGACGTCGACAACACGATGATGCGCGGGGCGTCCATCTACTACTTCGCGCGCGGCCTCGCCGCCCGCAAGCTGTTCACCATGCGCGACCTCGCCATGTTCGCGTGGGGGCAGGCCGCGTTCCGGCTGCGCGGCACCGAGAACTCCGAGCACATCGGCAGCGCCAAGGAGGCCGCGCTGTCGTTCGTCGCCGGCCAGCGGGTCGACAAGATCGTCGCGCTCAGCGAGGAGATCTACGACGAGGTCATGGCCGACCGGATCTGGCACGGCACCCGGACCCTCGCCCTCCAGCACCTGGACGAGGGCCAGCAGGTCTGGCTCGTCACCGCCACCCCCGTCGAGGTAGCCCGGACGATCGCGCACCGCCTCGGCCTCACCGGCGCGCTCGGCACGGTCGCCGAGACGCGCGACGGCCTCTACACGGGCCGGCTCGTCGGGAACCTGCTGCACGGCCCCGCGAAGGCCGAGGCCGTCCGCGCGCTCGCGCAGCGCGAGGGCCTGGACCTGGCGCGCTGCGCCGCCTACAGCGACTCGATCAACGACCTGCCGATGCTGACCGCCGTCGGCCACCCGCACGCCGTGAACCCGGACCCCGAGCTGCGCGCGCACGCCAGGGAGAACGGCTGGCCCGTCCACGACTTCCGCACCGGCCGCAAGGTCACGATGGTGGCGCTCCCCGTCGCGGCCGGCGCGGGCGCCGTCGCGGGCGGGGTCTTCGCGGGCGTCGCCCTCCGCCGCCACTACCGCGCCTGACCGTCCCGCGGGCTTAGCCTTTCCCCGTGGCCGTCGAGCTGAGGTTGCTGTCGCGGGTCTCCTGCCGCGGGCGGGACGTCACCGGCGCCCGGCTGCGCGGCCTGCTCGCGCTCCTGGCGGACGAGCCGCGGGCGGGCGTGCCCGTCGCCCGCCTGGTCGAGGGGCTGTGGCCGGACGGGCGTCCGGAGAACCCCGCCAAGGCGCTCCAGGTCGTCGTCTCGCGGGCCCGGTCGCAGTTCGGGCCGGACGTCGTCGCGCGCACCCCGGCCGGGTACCGGCTGGGGCTGGACGAGTCCCGGGTGGACGCGTCGGCCGTGCTGCTCGCCGCGTCCGCGAGCGCGCGGTGCTCCCGCGAGGGCGACCACGCGGGCGCCCTCGCCCGCGCGGAGGCGGGCCTCGCCCTGTGGGACGCGCCCCCGGATCCGGGCACCGGCGACGACCCCCTGTCGGCGCTGCGTGCGGCACGGGCCCCGGCGTACCGGGCGCTGGCGCGCACCCGCGCCCTGGCGCTGGCCGGCCTCGGCCGGCACGCCGAGGGGGTGGACGCGCTCACCGCGGTGGCCCGCGAGCATCCCCGCGACGAGGAGGTCCTCGCCGCGCTGCTGCGCTGCGAGGCGGCGACCGCGGGGCCGTCCGCCGCGCTGACCAGGTACGAGACCTACCGGCGCGCCCTGCGCGACGAACTCGGCGCCGAGCCCGGGGCCGCGCTCCAGGACGTCCAGCGGGAGCTGCTCCGCGCGGACGCCCCGGCCGTGCGGACGGGCGTCGCGCACGAGCCGAACCCGCTGCTCGGCCGGGCCGGCGACCTCGCGGCCGTGCTCGACCTGGTGCGCACGTCCCGCGTCACCTCCATCGTCGGGGCGGGCGGGCTCGGCAAGACGCGGCTCGCGCACGCGGTGGCGCGCGACGCCCCGCAGCGGTCCGTGCACTTCGTCCCGCTCGCGGGCGTCGCCCGGGACGAGGACGTCGCGGCCGAGGCGGCGTCCGTCCTCGGCGCCGGCGACCCGCGCCGCGCCGCCCCGGGCCGCCCCGGCGCGGCGGGCGGCCCGCTCGCCGGGATCGCCGAGGCGCTCGGGCCGGGTCCCGTGCTGCTCGTCCTGGACAACTGCGAGCACGTCGCCGGCGGCGTCGCCGGCCTCGTCGGCGGCCTGGTGGCGATGACGCGGGACCTGCGGGTGCTCACCACGAGCCGCGCGCCGCTCGGCCTGTCGTCGGAGTCGGTGTACCCGCTCCCCGCGCTGGGCCTGCCGACGGCCGTCGAGCTGTTCCGGCAGCGCGCGCGTGCGGCACGGCCGGGCGCCGCCGTCCCCGCGGACGCCGTGGCGGAGCTGTGCCGCCGCCTGGACGGCCTGCCGCTCGCCGTGGAGCTGGCGGCGGCGCGCGTCCGCGTCATGTCGGTGCCGGAGATCGCCCGCGGGCTGGACGACCGGTTCGCGCTGCTGCGCGGCAACGCGCGTGACGCGCCGTCCCGGCACCGGACGATGCACGCCGTCGTGGAATGGAGCTGGAACCTCCTGTCTGCGTCCGGGCGGGCGGCCATGCGGGCGCTGTCGATCTTCTCCGCCGGTTTCACCGCCGACGCGGCACGCCCTCTCGTGGACGGCGACGTCCTGGAGACCCTGGAGGACCTCGTCGTCCAGTCCCTGCTCGAAATGACCGAGGGCGAGTCGGGGACGCGGTTCCGGATGCTGGAGAGCGTCCGCGAGTTCAGTGCGGCCCACCGCGACGCCGAAGGCGAGACGGACCGTGCGATCGGCGGGCTCCTCGCCTGGGCGCGGGAATTCGGGGCCGCGCACCAGGAGTCGCTGTTCGGCGCCGAGCCGTTCGCTCCCCTGGCGCGCGTCCGGGTCGAGCAGGACAACCTGGTGCAGGCGCTCCGCCACGCCCTCGCCCGGGACGACCGCCCGGCCGTCGCGGCGGTGGCCGCCGTGCTCGGCGGCCTGTGGACGCTGGAGGCCGCCTACAGCCGGATGATCGCCATGGCGGAGGAGACGGCCGGACCGCTGAGCCGCTTCCGTCCCGGCCCCGGGGACGTCGAGACGGCCCGGACCGCCCTCACGCTCAACGTCCTGACCGCGCTTCTGATGAAGGGGCCGCGGCCGACCCGGACCCTCGTCGCGCTGCGCCGCCTGCCGCCCGCCGCGCCGGCCGGCTTCATCCAGGCCCTGGCGACGCTGATGGCGGCCGGGCCGGAGATCCTCGATCCGGACGGCGGCGCGGCCGTCCTCGACCGGATGCGCGCGAGCGACTCGCCGGCCCTCGCCGCCACCGCGAACTGCGTCGCCGGCTACATGAGGGAACGCGACGGCGACCTGACCGGGGCGCTCAAGGCCACCGAGACGATGCTCGCGACGTCCGGCGAGCCGCACACCCCGTGGCTCACGCTGCTCGCCCACTCGCGGGTCAGCGAGCTGCTGCTGCAGCTCGACCAGGACGAACGGGCTTCGCACCACCTGCACGTGTCCCTGGACCTGCTCGAACACTACAGATGGCACGACAGCTTCGGGCTGCTGTGGGCGCTCGCCGCCGCCGACCTCCGCCTCGGCCGCCTCGACCGGGCCGAACGGCGGCTCGACCAGTCGCTCGTGTCGGGCCATGACGAGACGTTCGGCACCGCCGCCTTCCACCTCGGCGCCCGCGCGGAGATCGCCTTCGGGCGCGGCCACACCGAGACCGGCCTGCGGCTCTGGCGGCGGGCGGTCGAGCGGCTCACCGGCGACGAGGACCCGATGTCGGCGCCCGGCCTCGACCCGTGGACGCTCGAAGCGCACAGCGTCACCGTCGTCGCCCACGCGCGGCACGGCCGGCTCGACCTCGTCGAGGACATCGCGGCCGGGCTGCCCGCCAAGCTGTCCGCCCTCCTCGCCCACCCGCAGGACACGATGCCGTCGTTCCTGATGGATCTCCCGCTCTGCGGCGGCGGCCTGCTGGCGCTGGCCCTCGCCGACCTCGCCCGCGCGGGCGGCCCCTCCGGGGCTCCGCCGGACGTGCGCGCGCGGGCGGCCCGCACCATCGCGCTGGCGGACCGGCTGTATTTCGTCCGGTCCTTCCAGCCCACGATGTCTGCGTCGACGGCCCGCCGCACCGCCGAGGACGCCGACCCGCGGGCGTACTCCGCGGCCGTGTCGGAGTACGCCCGCCTGGACGGCTGCGGCCTGCGGGCCGCCGCCCGCGAGCTGGCCCGCGATCTCAGCGCGGCGCCTTCCGGTTGAACAGCGCCTTCGAGCAGGCGTAGCCGGCGATGGCGAGCCCGGCGCACCACGCGATCGAGACCACCGCGTCCCGCCCGCTCGGCGTGCCGGCCAGCAGCCCCCGCAGCGTCTCGTTGACCGGCGTGAACGGCTGGTACTCGGCGAACCACCGCACCCCCGCCGGCATCGACTCCGGCGGGACGATGGCGCTGCCGACGAACGGCAGGAACTGGATGATCAGCGGCGAGTTGCTGGCGCCCTCCGGGTTCTTCGCCAGCAGCCCCAGCGCGACCGCCACCCACGTCAGCGCGAACGTGAGCAGCATCAGCAGGGCGATCGCGGCGAGCCAGTCGAGGACGCTTCCGCTCGTCCGGAAGCCGAGCGCCACCGCGAGGCCGATCACGGCGGCCGTGCTGAGCACCGTCTGGATCATGCTGCCGGCCACGTGCCCGGTGAGCAGCGACGCCCGCGCGATCGGCATCGTCCGGAACCGGTCGATGATGCCCTCGGTCATGTCCAGGGAGACCGACACCGACGTCGTCATGCACCCGGACGCGACGGCCATCAGGATGATGCCCGGCGCCACGTAGCCGATGTAGCCGCCGCTCGCCGCCCCGCCGACGCCCGCGCCGAGCGCGTTGCCGAACACGCCGACGAACAGCAGCATGATGAAGACCGGCACCATCATCGTGCCGACGGACAGCGACGGGTAGCGCAGCGCGTGCCGCAGGTTGCGGCGCAGCATCGTCGCGGAGTCCGCCGCCGCCCGCCCGAGCGCCGTCATCGCGCGACCGCCGCGTTCTCGGGACGCCCGGTGAGGGCGAGGAAGACGTCGTCCAGGCCGGGCGTGTGCACGGACAGCTCGCCGACCTCGATCGACGCGTCCTCCAGCCGGCCGAGCAGCGCCCGCAGCGACCGGACGCTGCCGTCGCCCGGCACCTGCAGGGTGAGCGCCGCGTCGTCCCGCGTCACCGCGCCGAGCGTCCGCGCCGCCGCGTCGAGCTCCGCGGGGCCGTCGAACCGGAGCCGGACGTGCCCGCCGGGGACCAGGCGCTTCAGCTCGTCCGCCGTCCCCTCGGCGACGAGCCGGCCGCCGTCGAGCACCGCGATCCGGTCGGCGAGGTGGTCGGCCTCCTCCAGGTACTGCGTCGTCAGGAAGATCGTCACGCCGCCCCTGACCAGCCCGCGGATGATCTCCCACATCGTGCGGCGGCTCCGCGGGTCGAGCCCGGTCGTCGGCTCGTCCAGGAAGATGATCCGCGGGTTCCCGATGAGCGTCATCGCGATGTCGAGGCGCCGCCGCATTCCGCCGGAGTACGTGGCGGCCGTCCTGTTCGCGGCGTCCGCCAGGTCGAGCCGCTCCAGCAGCTCGTCGGCGGCCCTGCGCCCGGGGGCTTTGCCCAGCCGGTGCAGGTCCGCCATCAGGACGAGGTTCTCCCGGCCGGTGAGCAGCCCGTCCACCGCCGAGTACTGCCCGGTCACGCCGATCGCCCTGCGCACCCCGTCAGGGTCCTGGACGAGATCGCGTCCCGCGATCCGCGCCTCCCCCGCGTCCGCGGGGATCAGCGTGGACAGGATCCGCACCATCGTGGTCTTGCCCGCGCCGTTCGGGCCGAGCAGCGCGAAGACCGTGCCGCGCTGCACGTCCAGATCGATCCCGTCGAGGACGGCCTTCTCCCCGAACGCCTTCCTGAGGCCGGCCGCGTATATGGCCGTTTGCCGTGCTTCCGTTTTCATGTACGGAGGGTGCGGCCGCCCGCCTTCAACCGGCTTTCACCCCGGTTTCACGGCCTCCCTCTGCGGGCGCTTGAAGGTCCTGGCGGTTCACATCGAGCCCAAGGCGCATCGCCACCGCTACGGGCGCGGTCCGCTGCTGGTGTACATCGCGTCCCCGGAGATCCCCTGGTACGCCTCGCGGCGCAGTGCGCTGGCCGCGGCCACGGCCACGGTGCTGGCGACCGCGGCGGCGTTCGGGGTCGCCTACCGTTCGACGGTCCGGGCGCTGACCCCGGTCGAGCAGGTGCGCAGGGAGTTCGCCGAGATCACCGCCACCGACCTGAGCCGGCGGGTCCCGGTGCCCGACCACCAGGAGTTCCGGGCCATGGTCCAGACGCTGAACTCCACCCTGGACAGCCTGGAGGCCACCGTCACCGACCTGCGGCAGTTCACCTCCGCGGCGTCCCATGACATGCGCAGCCCGCTGGCCGGGATCCGCCTCGGCCTTGAGGAAGCCCTCATGTACCCCGAGGAGGTCGACTGGCCGCAGGTCGCCCACGACACGCTGGCCGCGGTGGACCGCCAGCACGCCATCCTGACCGACCTGGTCGAGCTGAGCCGCCTGGACTCCGGCGAGCCCCTCCACATGCAGTCCACCGACCTGACCGACCTGGTCGACGCCGAACTCCGGCACCGTCCGTCCGGCCGCGTCCCCATCACCTCGGACCTGCGCGAACACCTGACCGTCGACTGCGACCGGGGCCTCATCTGCCGCGTCCTGGCCAACCTGCTCGACAACGCCGACCGCCACGCCGCAACCTGGATCAAGGTCAGGGTCGGGCGCAGCACCCAAGGCACCGCCGCCGAACTGGAAGTCGCCGACGACGGGGACGGCATCCCACCCGACCAGCGCGAGAAGGTCTTCGAACGTTTCGTCCGCCTGAAGTCCTCCCGCGAGCTCGACCCCAGCGGCACCGGACTCGGCCTGCCGATCAGCCGCCATATAGCCAAGGTTCACAACGGCACCCTCACCGTCGAACCCAGCCACCACCCAGGGGCCTGCTTCGTCCTGCGCTTGCCCCTATCCCAACCTCGGTAAGGCGCTGCAACGTCGAGCATGCGGCACGTGCGGCCGCCGGTTTCATCGCGGGGTGAGGCGCACCACCGGGTACTCCCGCTCGGACTTGCTCTGGTACTTCGCGATACGCGGCTGGGCGGCGGCGATGCGCTGCCACGCCTCCGCACGGTCGGCGCCTTCGAGCCGCTGCGGTGTCACCGGAACGGCTTCGCCTCCGGGCAGCTCCATGGACGCCCGGTCGGCGTGCGCCATCAGATTGACGAACCAGTCCGGGTTCTGGCTGCCCCCACCCGACGCCACGATCAGCCGTGCGCCTTCCTCGTCGGGGAACCACGCCACCGGCGTCTCCCGAGGCTCCCCGCTCCGCTTGCCCACCGTGTGCAGGATCAGGACGTCCATGCCCATGAACGAGCCGCGCCCCTTGCGGACTTTGCGGTTCATCCGCGCATTGGCCCGATGCTGCATCCACCGCGAAAACGCCCCGGGCCCGCCCGCCTTCTCCTTCTGCCCCTGCGCCACCGTCTACCTCCGCCAATCGGTCGATGTCCTCGACAACAAACCTAAGAGTTCCCAGGTCAAGGCGGCTTCTTCATTCCTGATCGGTCACGCCCCAGCCCCCACGGGGGTCACTGACTTTCAGGTAACCACCCACTTCAAAGTGCGTTCTTGTGGCACGTCCCGGCCCGCTGAACAGTGGACACATGAACACGCAACGAATCAGCGTTCTCGGTCTAGGAAGCATGGGCCGCGCGCTCGCGAGCACGCTCCTCAAGGCCGGCCACGAGGTGACGGTCTGGAACCGCACACCCGGAAAGGCTGGCGACCTCTCCGCACGCGGTGCACGGGAGGCGCCGAGCCCGGAAGAGGCGATCGAGGCGAGCGACCTCACGATCGCGTGCCTCCTGGACGACGCCAGCGTCCGCGAAACGCTGGCACCGGCCATAGGGAAGTTGACCGGCAGGACGCTCGTCAACCTCACCAGCGGCTCAGCACGGCAGGCCCGCGAACTCGCCGGATGGCTTGAGAAGCACGGGGTGCGCTTCCTCGCCGGCGGCATCCTGGCCGTACCTCCGGCGGTGGGAACGGACGAAGCCGTCATCCTCTACAGCGGCCCGCGCGACCTGTTCGACCGCGTGGCCCCCGCGCTCGCGCCCCTCGCCCGTCCGCACTGGGTGGGCGAGGACCACGGTTACGCGGCGCTGTACGACATGGGCGCGCTGAGCGGCATGTACGGCATGATCGCCGGGGTGAGCCACGCCGCTGCGTTGGTCCACGCGGAAGGCGGCGACGTGGAGACGTTCACGCGCGAGGTGCTCCAGCCGTGGATGGAGCAGATGCTCCCGCTCATGTTCGCCGACGTCGACCCGGACGAGTCCAACGCCGAGATGCAGGCGACCGGCCTGGAGACGATGATCTCCACGTCCGAGGAGGCGGGGGTACCAGGCGACCTGGCCGGACACCTGCGCGCCTCACTCTGGGAGATGCGTCGCGCCACCGCCTGACCCGGACGCACAGCTGCAGGGCGGGGCATCGCGACTACCATCGGGGAAATGCGCAACCCGCCCTACATCTGTGCCCTCGACGCCGCGATGGACGTCGTCGGCGGCAAGTGGAAAGCGCTGATCCTGTGGGCGCTGGACGAGCGGCTCCACCGATTCGGCGAGTTGCGCCGCAGCCTTCCCGGCGTCAGCGAGAAGGTGCTCACCCAGCAACTGCGCGAGCTTGAGGCGGACGGAATCGTCCGCCGCACCGTCTTCGACGAGACCCCGCCCCGAGTCGAATACGAGCTGACCGACGAAGGCGCCGCCCTCCACGCGGCCCTGACCCCCTTGGGCAACTGGGCCGAACACCGCATGCGCACCCTAGCCATCACCCCCACCCACGGAAACCCCCAACCCGACCCATAGGTCGTTGACTTGCGGCGTGTTGTTGTTATGGAGCGCTCCATAACAACAACACGCCGCAAGTCAACGTCTTGGCGCGGTCGGCCTGCTGATAATGGTTGGCGACTGCGGCGCTTCCGCGTGCATCGTTTGATCATGCTTGGCGGCGCGCAGGTGCAGGCGTTCATCGAGGACGGCTTCGTCCGGATCGAGGGCGCGTTCCCTCGGGAGGTCGCGGACGAGTGCCGCGCGATCATCTGGCGGGACCTCGGCGCCGACCCCCGTGAACCGGCCACGTGGCCACGTCCAGTGGCGGCGCGCCCGGACTACGCTCAGGCGCCGTTCGTGGCCGCCGCCAACACGCCCCACCTTCATGCCGCGTTCGACGTCCTGGTGGGGAAGGGCCGTTGGAGCCCTCGCACCACCCTGGGCGGGTTCGTGATCCGCTTCCCCGGAGACGAACCGGCCGTCGTTGACGGCTGGCACGTCGACGTGAGCTACCCCGGCCCCGACTCCGCGCCGGACGACTACATGACCTGGCGCGCGAACGTCGCGTCCAGGGAGCGTGCGCTGCTGATGTTCTTCCTACTCTCGGACGTCGGGGAGGACGACGCACCCACCCGGTTGCGCCCCGGTTCCCACCTGGACGTCGCACGCGTCCTCGAACCCGAGAGGGAGCATGGCCTGGACGCCGGGGAACTCGCCCAGCGAGCAGACACCGCCACCAAACACCGTCCCACGGCCCACGCCACTGGCAGCGCAGGCGATGTCTACCTGTGCCACCCGTTCCTAGTGCACGCCGGCCAACCACACGCCGGAAAACACCCGCGCTTCCTAGGCCAGCCGAAGCTCAGCCCGTCCAAACCCAACTGGCTCAACCTCGCCGGGGAGCACCCCTCCCCAGTCGAAAAGGCAATCACCCAAGCCCTCCCCCAGTCAGGACCGGCAGACGGGCCAGCGGCCCAGGAGCACCCCGGCTCGCTGCCGCAACGTCATGGGTGAAGGGCCCTTGCGGTAAGTCGGGAGCGGCGGCGGTGGCGTCCAGCGGAGCCCCGCGTGTTCGATGTGGCGCAGCATCCAAGCGCGCCCTTCCGGGCCGCTGGTGTTCCAGACCCATGCCATGGGCCGTTCCGTCATTGCGCGGTCATGGCTGCTGACGGGTGCGCCCCGGCGAGACGGCTGCCAGCCGGGCGGCCCTGGCAATCCCTGGCATGTTGTGGCACAGGTCGGCGATCAACCTGATCCGCTCCAGGTCGTCCTCCGGCGACCAACCCTCGGGCCTCCGCCGGACGTTCCCGGCCAGATAACGGATCTCCATGAACGCCCTGGCCGACAACAGGTCAGCGACCTCCCGATCAAGCCTCGCCTCCCGCCGCCGCGACCTACGCTCCCGCTGCTGTGGGTCCACGCGCAGGCGACCAAGGGCGTCGGCATCGTCGTCAGCGTCCTCGCCACCCCCGGCCGCACGTGGGCCTACCACGAGGCGCAGTGGGGGCGCCGCGGGTACCTGTGCCTCTGCGGCGACCCTGAGGCGGCCGCCGCTCAGGTCGACCGGCTCCTCAAGCACCGGCTCTTCCCGTCAACCTGGTGACCACCGGGCCGCACCGTCCATGATCGAGTCATGCGGGTAGGGGAAGGCTGATGTCCGACGAAGACGCGCACATTGTCGACCCAGATGTCGATCTGGCGGTGCCGCAGCAGCGCGCGGAGCTGCGGCGGGCGCCGTGGACGACGCTGGGCGCGATCTCGGCCGGCGGGGTCCTCGGGTCGTTGGCGCGCTACCAGATCACCGTGGCGTTCCCCCATCGTCCGGACGCGTTCGGGTGGGCGACGTGGGGCATCAACGTGTCCGGGTGCCTGCTGATCGGGGTGCTGATGGTCGCGATCACCGAGGTGTGGCGGGCGCATCGGCTGGTGCGGCCGTTCCTGGGCGTCGGTGTGCTGGGCGGGTTCACGACGTTCTCCACGCACGTCATCGAGGCGCAAGCCTCCCTGGAGGCGGGCGCCGCCGGTACCGGGCTGCTGTACCTCGCCGCCACCCTGGCCGGAGCCCTGGTGGCCGTTTACACCGGGGCGAAGCTGACCCGGCTGGCGTTTCGCCGTGGCGGGGGGCGGTCGTGAGCGCGGTGCTGCTGGTCGCGGCCGGTGCGGCGGTGGGGGCGCCGCTGCGGTACCTGGTCGACCGGGCGGTGCAGGCCCGCCACGGCGGCCCGTTCCCGTGGGGCACCCTCACCGTCAACGTCTCCGGTTCAGGGCTGCTGGGACTGCTCGCCGCGCTGCCCGCCGGCCAAGGGCTCATGGCGCTGGCCGGGTTCGGGTTCTGCGGCGCGCTGACCACCTACTCCACCTTCGGCTACGAGACGCTGCGGCTGGCCGAAGACGGCATCCGCCTCCAGGCCGTCCTCAACGCCGTCATCTCGATCACCGCCGGGCTCGGCGCCGCCTACTGCGGCATGGCCCTGGCCGAGTTCTTGTGAACGTCCTCCGGGACGCGCCGTCATGGCGCCCCGGCACCCGTTGTCCAGGTGCGGAGCTTCTCCGGGTTGCGTATCACCCAGATGTGCTTGATCCGGTCGCCCGTCACCTGGAATGCGAACACGGTAACGACGGCGCCGTCCTGCTCGGCCACCAGGCCGGGCTGGCCGTTCACAGTGCGTTCCAGCAGCGCCATGTCGTCGGTTCTGCGGTGGGCGAGTTCGGCCCAGGCGTGTGCGATCTGCTCGCCGCCCTCGATGGGACGCGAGAAGGTGACGGCCAGTCCTCCGCCGTCGCCGGTCGCGGTGGCGTCGGGGTCGAGCAGCCGGATGAGGGCGGCGATGTCCTTGGCCTCCCAAGCCCGCTTGAAGTCCCTGACGACCCGAGCGGGCTGGGCCGCCGGAGTCGCGGAAGGCTGCGCGGCGCGGACGCGGCGGCGGGCCGAGGAGGCGAGCTGGCGGCATGCCGCCGGGGTGCGGCCGACGATCTCGGCCACTTCGGCGAAGGGGTGGCAGAACACGTCGTGCAGGATGAACGCGACGCGCTCGGCCGGGGTCATCGATTCGAGCACGACCAGGAAGGCCAGGTTGAGCGACTCGTCCAGGGTGACCCGGTCGGCCGGGTCGAGGGCCGCGGCGCCCGGACGCCCGATGGTCCACTCCGTGCGCTCGGGCAGCGGCTCGGGGGATCCACTCGCCGACGTAGGTCTCCCGCCGGACGCGCGCCGAGGAGAGCAGGTTGAGGCAGATGCGGCCGGCGACCGTCGTCAGCCACGCGCCGGGGGACTCGATGGCGTCCCGCTGCCGCGGGGTCATGGCGTACCAGCGGGCGTAGGTCTCCTGCACGACGTCCTCGGCCTCGGCGAGCGAGCCCAGCATCCGGTAGGCGAGATTGATCAGCCGGCGCCGCTCGCTCATGATCGCGTCCAGGCCCGGATCGGTCCGGTCGTGTCCCTGCGGCGGGTCGGTCATGGCGCGTACGGCTCCCTGGTCGCTTCTGCCCTCCCCCATTCGACAGGACGGCGCACTGGAATGTGAGGCCGGTGCGCCGCCTGACATTCCGGCGGGCAGTCCTGTCGAACCGATGACACGAACACGTCATCCAGCGGACAGGGAGATCAGAGGCATCATGACCACCTCCATGCCGGCCACGCCGTTCACCGAGCCCGCGCCTGCGCGGCGCTTGGAACGCGCGGCCGCCGCGCTGAGCGCCCACGGGTTCACCGTGGAGATCCTCGACGACGCCGCCACCGCGCGTACCCGCATCAAGGATCTGATACCGGACGGCGCCGGCGTATTCACCGGGGCCAGCGAAACCCTCCGCCTGTCGGGGATCGAGGAGGACATCAACGCCGGCGGGCGGTACCAGGCCATCAGGCCCCGCGTCCTGGCCATGGACCGCACCACCCAGGCGGACGACATCCGGCGGCTGGCCTCCGCACCGGACGTCATCGTGGGCAGCGTCCACGCGGTCACCGAGACCGGCTCCCTCGTGATCGCCTCCGGAAGCGGAAGCCAGCTGCCCGGCTGCGCCGGCGGCGCCGCCCGCGCCATCTGGGTCGTCGGCGCGCAGAAGGTGGTGCCCGACCTGGACACCGCGCTGCGCCGGGTCGAAGACCACTGCCTTCCGCTGGAGACCGCCCGGACCCAGTTGGCCCACGGGTGGCCCAGCGCCGTCAACCGGATCCTCGTCCTCAACGCCGAACCGCGGCCTGGGCGCGGCACCGTCCTGCTGCTCCGCGAGGCGATCGGATTCTGAACCGGCGGTGCCGGCTGTCAGAGGAAGGCGGGGCCCCGGCGGAGGAGGGTGTCGAAGAGCATCTGCTGGACGTTCTCGCGGACGTGGTCGGTGATGTTGAAGACCGTCATCGGGTCGTCGGCCGAGTCGGCGTCGTACTCGTCCAGGGTCATCGGCTCCCCGAACTGGATCATCCACTTGGACGGCAGCGGCAGGAGCCCGGCGGGGCCCAGCAGCGGGAACGTCGGGGTGACCGGGAAGTACGGCAGGCCGAGCAGCCGGGCCAGCGGGCGCACCTCGGCGATCTTGGGGTAGATCTCCTCCGCGCCGACGATCGCGCACGGGACGATCGGGACGCCCGCCCGCAGCGCGGTGCCGACGAAACCGCCGCGGCCGAAGCGCTGCAGCTTGTACCGCTCGGCGAACGGCTTGCCGACGCCCTTGTACCCCTCGGGGAACACGCCCACGAGCTCGCCCTTGGAGAGCAGGCGGGCCGCGTCGGCCTTGCAGGCCAGGGTGTGCCCGGCCTTGCGGGACAGGTGCCCGAGGACCGGGATCTGGTAGACGAGGTCGGCCCCGAGCAGGCGGACGTGCCGCCCGGCATGGTCGTGGACGCCGACCGACAGCATGAGCGCGTCGAGAGGGATCGTCCCGGAGTGGTTGGCGACCAGGAGTGCGCCGCCCTCCGGGATGTTGTCCAGGCCGACGAGTTCGACGCGGAACCAGTGCTCGTACAGGGCGCGGGCCAGCGGCAGCAGCACCGTGTCGTTGAACTCGGGGTCGAAGCCGAACTCGTCCACCTCGTACTCGCCGGACAGGCGCCGCCGCAGGAACGCCAGCCCGGACGCGATGCCGCGTTCGAGAGGACCGCGCTCGGCATGGCCGGACGGGTCGTCGTCCCTGGCCGAGGCGAGGTGGATGACCTGCGCGCCCTCGTCGTCCTCGCGGTGGGCGTTCATCATCATGGCCTCTCCTTCACGCACGTCGGATCGTTCACCGCCGTCCGAGCAGCGAGGTCATGCGGCCGTGGCCGAAGCCGTGCGCGCCGGCGAAATCGGCGAAGGCGGCCTCGGAGCTGTACTTCGGACGCCACGACAGCTCGTTCTCCAGAGCGGTGGTGTCGATCACCCGGCCGTAGGTCAGCCAGCGCAGCAGCTCCGGCGAGAAGCCGGTCAGGCCCGCGAAACGCCGTCCCACGTCCCCGAAGACCGAGTGCGCCGGCGACGGGACGGGCACGTAGGGGCGCCCGGCGCGGCGCAGCGCCTGCGACAGCAGCAGGACGCCGTCGCCCGCGACGTTGAAGCAGCCCGGGTGGTCCTCGACGGTCGTCCGGCGCAGGACCTCGACGCCGTCGTCCTCGTGCACGAACTGCAGCCGCGGGTCGAAGCCCAGCACCGTGGGGACGACCGGCAGGTGCAGGTACCGGGAGAGCGGCGAGTCGACGCCGGGGCCGAGGAAGTTCGCGAACCGCAGCACCGACACCGTGAGGTCGGACCGGCGCCGCATCAGCCCCCGGACGTAGCCCTCGACCTCCACCGCGTCCTTGGCGTACCCGGACGTGGGCGCCTCGACCGGCTCGTCCTGCTCGGTGAACACGGCGGGGTCCATCGGCGACGAGCCGTACACGGCGGCCGAGGACCGCACGACGAGCTTGCGCATGTCGGGCGACCGCTGGCACGCCGCGAGCAGCTGCATCGTGCCGATGATGTTGAGTTCCTTCACCTTCGCCCGCGGAACGGACGAGGAGGTCACCAGGTTGAGGTGGACCACCGTGTCGACACCGGCCGAGGCGATGATGTTCGCGATGCTCGGCGTGCGGATGTCGACGCGGACGAACTCGGTGCGGCCGAGCGACATCTCCGGCGGCACGGTGTCCACGCCGATGACCCGTTCGATGCCCGGGTCGGCTTGCAGGGTGTTCGCGACCCGCGCCCCCAGGAAACGGGACACGCCCGTGACGAGGACGACACGGGCCGCGGCGGCGGGCATCGAGGACACTGTGCGCCCCACCCCTTACGGCTGATCTGCCGGCGTGACGACTACTTCTTGTTGCGACGCTGGATGCGCGTCTTCTTCAGCAGCTTGCGGTGCTTCTTCTTCGCCATCCGCTTGCGGCGCTTCTTGATGACAGAGCCCACGAGACCTCGCTCGGTATGTCGGGTGTTGTGCAGGAGGCGGTCGTGCCGGCGGCGAGCATCTCTCGATACGCGCGCAGGGTCCGCCGCCCAAGGGTACCGCTGGACCGGGGGAGATCACGCCGCGCCCCGCACCCCGGCGCGGTGCGCCCCTGGGCGAGCACAACCCGGCGCCGCGCGCTGCGCGGCACCGGGCACGCTCGTTCGCGGGCGGGCGTGTTCCGCGGCCACCCGCGGGGTGGCCGTCGCCCGTCCGGCTCGGTGTCCGGACCGGCCTTCCGGTCCTCGTCCTTTATCCCCAGCTTCGGGACAGGCCCTGGGGCTCGTCCCGATGCCCCCTGCACGGCCGGGTGCGGAGTATCCGGCGGGGTCGTGGCTCATGCCCCGCCCTTACCCGTTATCCGGCTTCGATGTACGCGTCGCGCAGGTAGTCGTGAACGGCCTGCTCGGGAACCCGGAACGAACGGCCCACGCGGATCGCGGGCAGCTCGCCGGAGTGGACGAGGCGGTAGACGGTCATCTTGGACACCCGCATCACCGAGGCCACTTCGGCCACGGTCAGGAACCTGACCTCGCTCAGAGGTCGCTCGCCTGAGGTCATCGGACGCCCTCTTCCACACGTGCCGCGCACCGGCCCTTTGGGTGACTTTGATCACGCACGTGTACTTCCTCCAGCGTAAATCGCGTATCGGCAGTCGCAAGAGGGGAGTTCCGCACAATTCCGTCTCCCGACCTGACCCCAGGGACACAGTGCTGATTCCACACGGAGCGTGGACATGACGGCACATTGCGTGGCACGGCGAACGGTTGTCAACCGAAACCCCGCCCTGACCTGCGGTTCCGCCGCTCACGGTGGCGTCGCGCAAGCCCATCCGTCCCGGTACGGCCGTCTCGTCACACGCAGTGACAACCGCAGCGGTCATGGGACGCGGTGACAGCCGGTGACCGCCGCGCGCCGGGTGGGTCAGGAGGCCGGGTGGAGGCCCGCGTGATCAAGGATGTACGCGGTCAGCGGCGCGTAGTGGGGCGGAGCGATGCCGTCGTCGAGCGGCACGACCACGTCGATCTTGCCTTCGGCGGCCCCGGCGAACAGCGCCGGGTCGTTACAGTCCGCGAACCCCACGGTGTCGATGCCCGCCTGGCCGGCGGCTCCCGCCCAGCCGTGATCGGCGATGGCCAGATCCGGCCAAAAATCAGGTTTAGCTTCCGGAGATCCCTCAGAAGCGCTATCGGCCAGCTCCCGGAGCATGGCCTCCATCGGGTGCGGATCGTGGGTGTGGTGCGTCCGGTGGTCGTCGCCCTCCAGCATCGCCACGCCCGGCTCGGCGTAGACGAGGCGGCGCAGGTCGAGGCCGCCGTAGCCGACCTCGACCTCGTAGGTCCAGCCCGCCGCGGGCGTCAGCACGCGGCAGCCGGCGTCCGCCAGCGCCCGCGCGACCGCCTGGTACAGGGGCGTCAGCGTCGCCGGGTGGCCCGTCGCGAGCACCACGTTCTCCCGGCGGCGCGCCGCGGCGCCGATGCGCTCGCCCATCGCCTCCAGCGTGTCGAGCGTGATCTCGGGATCGATGGTGTCGTCGCCGTAGATGTGCCGGGGGTCGGGGTCCACGCCGCAGCGCTCGACCATCATCTCCAGCACGGACTGCTCCGTCCACGACGGCTTCAGCTCCAGGCCGAACTGGTAGTACGGGTGGCCCGCGGCCATCCGCCGGTAGTGCAGCAGGTTGTTCTGGCGCGGCGTCGCCACCCCGCCGGCGATCATCGTCCGGACGAGGTGGGCGCGCAGCTCGTCCCGCGTCGGCGCCGGCTTCGGCCCGGCGGCCGGCGGGGTCCCGGCGGCGGTCATACGTCCGTCATCGGGTCGAGGCCGTGCTCGGGGAAGACCGCCCGGCGGGTCGCCAGCACCGCCTGGTCGACCGGGCTCGCCGGGTCGATGCCGCTCGCCCACGTGCTGACCTCCACCACGTCCGTCCCGTCCGTCATCCGGCGCGGGGCGATCTCCTCCGTACGGTCCCGGGCGAACGCGCGCCAGTCCTCCGGCGTCGGCGTGTCCGGCGGGATCGGGCCGCCCGCGGCCTCGGCCAGCAGGTGCGTCCAGGCCCGCGGCACGACCTGGACCAGCTCGTAGCCGCCGCCCCCGGTGGCGATCCACCGGCCGCCCGCGGTCTCGTGCGCGAGCCTGTGCAGCAGGTTGTAGGCGGTGCGCTGGCCGTCCACGCTGAGCGTGAGGTGCGCCAGGGGGTCGAGCGCGTGGCCGTCGGCGCCGTGCTGGGTCACGAGGACGTCCGGGCGGAAGCGGCGCAGCAGCGGCGGGATGATCGCGTCGAACGCGCGCAGCCAGGGCCGGTCGCCGGTGCCGGGGGGCAGCGAGATGTTGACGGACGTCCCGTCGGCGCCCGTCTCGTCCGGGAAGCCGGTGCCGGGGAACAGCGTCCGCGGCGTCTCGTGGATGCTGATCGTCAGGACGCGCGGGTCGTCGTAGAAGGCGGCCTGGACGCCGTCGCCGTGGTGGACGTCGATGTCGACGTAGGCGACGCGCTCGGCGCCGCTCTCCAGCAGCCACGCGATCGCGATGGCCGGGTCGTTGTAGACGCAGAACCCGCTGGCGGCGCCGCTCAGCGCGTGGTGCAGGCCGCCGGAGATGTTCACGGCGTGCTCGGCGCGTCCCGTCCACACCGCCTCGGCCGCCGCGACGGAGGCGCCCGCGACCAGCGCCGACGCGTCGTGCATACCGATGAACACCGGGTTGTCGGCGGTTCCGATCCCGTACCGGACCTCGGGGAGACCGGTGGCGCCCGCGTGCTTCACCGCCGCGATGTACTGCTCCTCGTGGACGAGCCGCAGCAGCTTGTCGTCCGCGGCCTCGAACGCCGAGACGCGCACGTTGGGACGGTCCAGGACGCCGAGCTCCCGCGCGAGGGCCATCGTCAGCTCGACGCGCACGGGGTTCATCGGGTGTCCGGGGCCGAAGTCGTAGGAGACGAGCCGTTCGTCCCAGAAGACCTCGAGCCCGCAGTTCTCGGGAGCCGAGGACGGGGAGGGCGCGGCACTGCTCATGACCTCACGGTATCGCCTCGGTCACGTGGCCTGGCTCACAGCCGCCGGCACGGAGGCCGACGGGGCGGGCGCGCCCGCGACGAACCTGTGACGTGAATTACAGACCGGAAATGGGCATACCGATAAGACAGTATTTACTTACGGATGGAACGCAGATGGATCAGAGCGTCCGCAGCCGCGCGATCAGCAACGTGCTCCGCCTGGGCGTACGCCCGATCCTGCACCGCATCCCCGGCCATCCCGGCGGCATCCGCACCGCGCGCTCGACCGTGGACGCGGCGTCGCTGCTGATACGGCCCGGCTCACGCGTGCGCGTGCTGCCGCTGAACGACCCGCAGCTGGAGACCGGCCGGGACGAGCGCCCCGTCACCGGCGAGTGGGTCGTCTCCCGCGACGCCGAGGGAACCTCCGAAGGCGCGGTTCTCTACCTGCACGGCGGCGGCTACGTGGTCTGCTCGCCGCGCACGCACCGGCCGATCACGTCGCGGCTCGCCCTCGACACCGGGCTGCCCGTCCTGGCCCCGCGGTACCGCCTCGCGCCCGAGCACCCGTTCCCCGCGCCGCTGGAGGACGCCGTCGCCGCCTACCGCTGGCTCCTGGCGCGCGGCGTGCCCGCGTCGGGCATCGTCCTCGCGGGCGACTCGGCCGGCGGGCACCTCGCGACGGCGCTCGCGGGCGAGATCTGCCGGCAGGGGCTGCCGAGCCCGGCCGGGCTTGTGCTCTTCTCTCCCTGGGTCGACCTGACCTGCGAACTCTCCCTCCGCGCGCAGCGCGGCGCCCGCGACCCGTACATCAGCGCCGTCTCGGCGCAGCGGGTCGCGCGCCTGGTGGTGGGGCCGGCCGGATTCGACGACCCGCGGCTGGCCCTGCTCACCTGCGCGTGGACGGACGTCCCGCCCGTCTTCATCCAGGTCGGCGGCGACGAGGTGCTGCGCCCCGAGGCCGAGGCCCTCGCGGAGGCCCTGACCAGTGCGGGCGCGGACTGCGAGCTCCAGGTCTGGAAGGGCCAGATGCACGTCTTCCAAATTCTGAACCGCGTGCTCCCGGAGGCGGCCGCCGCCATGCGCGACACGGCCCGCTTCATCCGCTCCGTGACGGCACCCGCCGTCCCGGAACGCTCCGAAGCCGCCTGAGCTCAGACGCGGCCGGCGGGCTCGGCGGCGGGAACCTCGTCGCTCGCGCCCCCCTTGCGGCCGGCGACGAAGAAGCCGGCCAGGGCGGCGAGCGCGGCGACGCCCTCCCCGACGAGGCTGACCGTCTTCTCGGCGTACCAGACGGGCTCGTGCATGTCGGGCAGCGGGCCGAGCGCGCCCAGGTCGGCGTAGTAGTAGAGGACGAGCGCGCCGACCGCGCTGGCCGCGACGACGAAGGCCAGCGCGTACGTCCAGCGGGCCGCGCGGACGAGGACCAGGACTGCGACGGCGGCGGCGACCGCGGCCTGCACGCGGAAGAGCGCGTCTCCCCCGATGGCCCCGCCCTGGACGAAGGCCATGTCGGGCGCGAAGGCCCAGTGCACGTAGGCGTCGGCGGCGAGTCCGGCGGCGACGAGGAGGCGCAGTATGAGTCCCATGTACCTACTCACGAACGAACGCCCGGATCGGCTCAATGTTCAAAGATGAACTTTTCCGCCGGGCCGGTCAGCCGCCGGCCAGCTCGCGTCCCCGGTTGCGGGCGGCCTCGATCGCCTCCAGCACGGCCGCGCGGACGCCGTGCCGCTCCAGCTCGCGGATCGCCGAGATCGTCGTCCCGCCGGGGGACGTGACGGCCTCGCGCAGCAGCACCGGGTGCTCGCCGGAGTCGCGGAGCATGACGGCGGCGCCCACGGCCGACTGGATGACCATCTCCAGGGCGGCGGCGCGGGGCATGCCGAGCAGGATGCCCGCGTCCACCATCGCCTCGACCAGGTAGTAGAAGTACGCGGGGCCGCTGCCGGACAGGGCCGTCGCGCCGTCCTGGAGCGACTCGGGGATGCGCAGCACCTTGCCGACCGGGGCCAGCAACTCCTCGGCGAGCTTGAGGTGCTCCTCGCCCGCGTGCGACCCGGGCGAGATCACGCTCATCGCCTCGTCCACGAGGACGGGCGTGTTCGACATGACGCGGACGACCGGCACGCCCTCCGGCAGCCGCTCCTGGAGGAACCCGGTCGTGATGCCCGCCGCCATCGAGATCACCAGCCGGCCGGGCGGGACCTTCGGGCCGACCTCGTCCAGCAGGACGCCCATGTCCTGCGGCTTGACCGCGAGGATCAGCGTCTCGGCCCTGGCGGCGGCCTCGGCGTTCGGCACGATCTCGATGCCGTACCGCTCGCGCAGCAGCGCCCCGCGCTCCTCCCGGCGCACGGTGGCCATCAGCTCGGACGGGCGGCGGCCGGCCCGGAGGACCCCGGACAGCAGCGCCTCGCCCATCTTCCCGGCACCCAGAATCGCGATCATCGATACACCTTGACGTGGGGTTTCTGACGACCGGTCCAGCCTATAGGCGGGCGGGGTCTAGGCCCGCCCCGCCAGGGAGCGCATGAAGAACCGGAGGTTGGCGGGCCGTTCCGCGAGCCGGCGCATGAAGTACGGGTACCACTCCCGCCCGTACGCGACGTACACCCGGACCTGCGCGCCCTGCGCCGCGAGCCGCCGCTGCTCCTGCGGGCGGATCCCGTAGAGCATCTGGTACTCGAAGGAGTCCGCGTCCCGGTCGTGCAGCACGGCCAGGGCGCCCGCGATCTCGATCAGCCGCGGGTCGTGCGTGGCGAGCATCGGGTAGCCCCTGCCGGCCATCAGGACCTTCATGCATCGCACGAACGACTTGTCGACTTCTTCCTTGTCGGTGAAGGCCACCGCCGAGGGGGCGGCATAGGCGCCCTTGCAGAGCCGGACGCGCGAACCCTCGTAGGCGAGTTCCGCGCAGTGCTCTTCGGCCCGACGCAGGTACGCCTGGATGACGACCCCCACGTCAGGGAAGTCGCGTCGTAGTTGGTGGACGATCCTCAGGGTCGAGTCGACCGTCGTGTGCTCTTCCATGTCGAGAGTCACCGTCGTACCGGCGGAACGCGCGGCGTCGCAGATCCGGTACGCGTTGTTCAGGGCGAGGTCCTCGTCGAACGTCTGCCCCATGGCGGACAGCTTCACCGACACCTCGGCACGCGTCCCGAGACCGGCGGCGCCTATGCGCTCCAGCAGCTCGATGTAGTGCTGGGTGTTCTCTTCGGCCCGCCCTTTGCCGTGGGTGTCCTCGCCGAGGACGTCCAGGGTGACGAGCAGCCCTTCGCCGGTGAGCTCACCGGTGACGCGTGCCGCGTCCTCGATGGTCTCTCCCGCGATGAACCTGCGGACCATGTCGCTGCTGAACGGCGCGGTCTCCAAGACCCTGCGCACGCCGTCACTGCGCGACGCGACGAGCAACGCCTGACGAAGCACTGTGCGAACCCCTCGGTGGACCTGCCGACTCCGTCAAGGTTATGCCCGCCCGGGGCGGGCGATCACGACACGCTGCCCAGGCCGCCGGCGCCGCCGTGCTGGCTGACGTACTCGGCCATGTGGGCGGTCTTCACGGCGTTGAACAGCTGCTTCGACTTGGCCGGGTCCAGGAAGACCACGCTCTGCCTGGCGCGGCTGCCGGTGCCCTTGTGCGGGGTCGTCATGAACATCACGTCCGACGCCCGGACGCTGCGCATGCTCAGCGCGAGCGAGCGGAGGTCGCCCGCCGACACGCCCTCGTCCACGCTGATCGACTTGGTGAGCGCGGACAGGAACCGGTCGAGCTTCAGCGGGTTGGTGAGCGTCCCGCGGTCCGCGGCCTGCTTGGCGAGGGCGCCGAGGAACTGCTGCTGCCGCTTGATCCGGTCGAAGTCGCCGTTCGGCAGGTTGTACCGCTGCCGGACGAACAGCAGCGCGTCCTCGCCGTTGAGCTTCTGCTTGCCCGCCGCCCACTGCTTCTTGCGGGCCGGGTCGTACACCGTCTGCTTGATGTTGACGGTGACGCCGCCGAGCGCGTCCGTCATCGACTTGAAGCCCTCGAAGTCGATGGCGCCGTAGTGGTCGATCCGGATGCCGGTGAGGTTCTCGACGGTCTCGATCAGCAGCGTCGGCCCGCCGTAGGAGAACGCCGCGTTGATCTTCTGGTTGCCGTAGCCGGGGACCTCGACCCACGCGTCGCGCGGGAACGAGACGACGTACGCCTTCTTCCGGTCCGCCGGCAGGTGCAGCAGCATGATCGTGTCGGTGCGCTGCTGGCCGGGCTTCCAGCCCCGGCCGCCCGCGCCGGTGGTGTTCTGCTCCCGGGAGTCCGACCCGACGAGCAGCCAGTTCTCGGTGCCCTTCACGTTCGGCCCCGGCCGCGCGGACCCCTTCTCCGGCATGACGCCTTCGATGCGGTCGATGTTGCCGTTGTAGGACGACTGCCGCTGCCACGCCAGACCGCCGATCCCCGCGACGACCAGCGCGGCGAACACCCCGATCGCGATCAGGACCCGCGGCCACCGGCGCTTGCGCCCGGCCGGCCCGTCGCCGTCCGACCCGCCCCAGAACGCGTTCTCGGTCTCCCCCTTCGGCCCCGGAACCCCGTCCGGCGCCTGCGGAGGCTGAGGTCGATCGGCCCCCGCCCCCGGCCCCGCGGCCTCACCGGACGGCGGCGAAACGGGCGTACCAGGAAGATCTCGCGCGGTCATGGCGCCGAAGCTACCAGTCCGATCCGAGCACGATGGCCCACTTAGAACCAGGTGTCCGATTCAGGCGACCCCCACCCCCCATGTAAACCGACCCCCACCCCCAAGGGTCCCCGAAACTGCCGGATTCGTTGACTTGCGGCGTGTTGTTGTTATGGCGCGCCGGATAACAACAACACGCCGCAAGTCAACGGTTTCTTCGGCCTGGCGGCACGCACTACGCGGTTCTGCGGCGCAAGGTCACCGCGCCCAGGAGCAGGGCTACGACTGTGAAGGCGGCTATTACCGCTACGTCGAGGGCCAGGGTGGGGGTGAAGTCGGTGCGGGTGCTGATCTCCTGCATGCCTTCGACCGCGTAGGAGAGCGGCAGGACGTCCGAGATCACCTGCAGCCAGGTGGCCATGTCGTCGCGCGGGATGATCAGTCCGCAGAGCAGGAGCTGCGGCAGGACGAAGGCGGGCATGAACTGCACGGCCTGGAACTCCGTCCGGGCGAACGCGCTGGCGAACAGGCCGAGGGACATGCCGAGCAGCGCGTCCAGGACGGCGACGAGGACCAGGGAGCCGAGCGAGCCGCTCAGGTCGAGGCCGAGCCAGGTCAGCGAGATCAGCAGGACGACGCCCACCTGGACCAGCGCGATCACCCCGAAGGCGAGCGCGTAGCCGAGCAGGAGGTCGAGCCTGCCGAGCGGCATCGTCATCAGCCGTTCCAGGGTGCCGCTCGTCCGCTCCCGGAGCGTGGCGACGCTGGTCACGACGAACATGACGGTGAACGGGAACAGGCCGAGCAGCATCGGCCCGATCCGGTCGAAGACCATCGGCTGGTCGAACACGTAGCGCAGCAGGATCATCAGCAGCGCCGGCACGCCGATCAGCAGCGCGAGGGTGCGGTGGTCGTGCCTGAGCTGCGCCAGGATGCGGCGCATCGTGGCGAGGGTGATCGCGATGCTCATGTCGGGCTCCCGGCCTTCTCGGCGATCAGGTGGAGGAACGCCTGCTCCAGGTCGGACGTGCCGGTGCGGGAGCGCAGGCCGTCCGGTGTGCCGTCGGCGAGGATCCGGCCCTCGCGCATGAGCAGGAGCCGGTCGGTGCGGCCCGCCTCGTCCATGACGTGGCTGGACACGACGAGCGTGCGGCCCTGTTCGGCGAGTCCGCGGAACAGTTCCCACAGCTCCTGGCGCAGCACCGGGTCGAGGCCCACGGTCGGCTCGTCCAGGACGAGGACCTCGGGCGTGCCCAGCAGCGCGACGGCGAGGTTTGCGCGGCTGAGCTGGCCGCCGGACAGCGTCGCGGTGACCTGGTCGCGGCTCGTGCCGAGCCCCACCTCGTCGATGACGCGGTCCACGTCGGTACGGGGGGCGCCGAGGACGGCGCCGAAGTAGCGCAGGTTCTCGGCGACGGTCAGGTCGGCGTACACGGCGGGCGTCTGCGTCGCGTACCCGACGCGGCGCCGCAGGCCGGGCGACCCGGCGGGTTCGCCGAGGACGGTCACCGTGCCGCCCTTGACGATCTGCACGCCGACCAGCGCCCTCATCAGCGTGGTCTTCCCGCAGCCGCTCGGGCCGAGCAGTCCCACGACCGAGCCCCGCGGCACGTCGCAGGTGATCCCGTGCAGGACCTCGCGGCCTCCGCGGACGACCCGCAGGTCCCGCACGCTCACCGCCGAGCTATAACTCATCATGTGTTGAATTTATGCGGACGCGCAGGGCCCGGTCAAGGGCGTCGGGCAAGGGGAAAGGAGGCTTCCCGGATCAGGGCACGAGGTACCGCTGGAGGGTCGGGGCGACCAGCTCGACCAGCTCGTCCTCGGAGGCGGAGGCCAGCGGCTCGATCCGCACCACATGGCGCAGGATCATGATGCCGATCATCTGGCCGACGGCCGCCTGGATGCCCAGCGGAGGCGCGTCGGTCGCCTCCTTGGCGCGTCCGAGCAGGGCGGCCGTGACGAACTCGCGCAGCAGCGCCGCCGCCCGCTCGTTGGTCATCGCCGAGCGCAGCATGGCCAGCAGCGGCGCGCGGCGCTCGTCGTCCCCCCAGATCTCCAGGAAGACGCGGACCATCGTCTCCCCGAGCCGCTCCCTCGGGGCGCCCAGGATGCGCGGGAGCACGACGGCGGGGTCGGCCGGGAAGCGCATCGCCTCGACGAACACGCCCTCCTTGTTGCCGAAGAAGTGGTGGACGAGGGCGGGGTCGACCCCGGCGGCGCGGGCGATGGCGCGCAGCGAGGCGCCGTCGTACCCCTTCTCGGCGAACAGGGCGCGCGCCTCGGCGAGGATCTTCTCGCGGGTCTCGGTGGGGCCGGGCCGGCGCCCGGGTCCCCGGGACATCCGCCGCTGCACGGCTCCGTCTTGCGGGCGCGCCGCGTCGGTCACCGCACACCCCGGCGGGTGATCTCTCCCGCCGAGGTCACCTCCCAGGTGTGGGGGGCGGCGGCAAGGTGCAGGCGGGCGAAGGCCAGTGCCTCGGCGAGGTCCTCCATCCGCTCCACGCGGCTGGACGCGCGGCGCGTGTTGACCTCCAGGACGATGTGCCCGCGGAAACCGCTCTCGGCGAGGTTCTCCAGCATCACGCCGCACGGCTGGTTCCCGCGGCCGGGCACGAGGTGCTCGTCCTTGTTGGTGATGCCCACGCCGTCGGCCAGGTGGATGTGACGCAGACGGTCACCCAGGCTCCCGGCCATGTCGAGGGGGTCCGAGCCGGATACGGCGGTGTGGGACAGGTCGAGGGTGACGTACGGGAAGTCCTGGTCGACGGGGTTCCAGTCGGGCAGGTACATGCCCGCCTCGGCCCCGCGCGCCTTCAGCGGGAACATGTTCTCCACGGCGAACAGGACGTCCGTCTCGTCCTGCATGCGGGCGAGGCCGTCGACGAACTCCTTGGCGTAGTCGCGCTGCCACCGGAACGGCGGGTGGACGACCACGACCTCCGCGCCCAGTTCCTCCGCGACCTCCTTGGAGCGGACGAGCTTGCCCCAGGGCTCGCGCCCCCAGACCCGCTGCGTGAGCAGCAGGCAGGGCGCGTGGATCGACTTGATGGGCATCTGGTGGTAGTCCGACAGTCGGCGCAGGACGTTCAGGTCCTGCGACGAGGCGTCCGTGGAGACCATCACCTCGATGCCGTCGTAGCCCAGCAGCGCGGCGATCTCGAACGCGCTCGGCACCTTCTCCGGGTACACCGACGCGGTCGAGAGCGTGATCGGCGCGTCCGGAACGCGGAGGGCCGGTGAATAGACGCCGTTGTGCTGCGGAGTCAAGGCTTCCTCGCCAGGAATGGTCGCTTCGTGATGTTCGCAGGGGCGATGTACGCAAGGCAAAGCCTATGCGGCCGCGGCGGTGATGAAACCCTCGCCCCGCGTGATACTGATTGCTCTCCGTGATCTTGACCGGCCGGCGGGTGGCGGTGGCTACCCTCTGGTCCCGTGGCCGAGATCGCCCGGGGCGCCGTGCCGAGCCCCAACATCTGGAACTCCCCCCGAATCTACGAGCTGGAGAACCGCGCCGTCGACCCGGACGGCGTCCTCGCCGAGGCGATGCGCGCCATCCGGCCGTGGAAGGGTGCGGACGTCCTCGACGTCGGCTGCGGAACCGGCTACCACCTGCCGTTCTTCGCCGAGGACGCGAACCGGGTGATCGGCGTGGAGCCGCACGCGGGGCTGGCGTCCGCCGCCGCGCGCCGCGTCCGCGACCTGCCGGGCGTCACCGTCCGGGTGGGCGCGGCGCAGGCGCTGCCGCTCCCGGACGCCTCGGTCGACGTCGCCCACGCCCGCTGGGCGTACTTCTTCGGGCCGGGCTGCGAACCGGGCCTCGCCGAGCTCGCCAGGGTCGTCCGTCGCGGCGGCGCGATCTTCATCATCGACAACGACGCCACGCGCTCCACGTTCGGCCGCTGGTTCCGGCGCAGCCTGCCGAAATACGACCCGGAGGCCGTGGAGCGCTTCTGGACGCGGCACGGCTTCAACCGTGAGCCGCTGACGATCCGGTGGTCGTTCGAGCGCCGGGACGATCTGGCCGCCGTCCTGAGCATCGAGTTCCCGCCAGACTTCGCCGAAGCGTGCCTGCTCGAACAGGACGGCCGGGAGTCGCCCCTTGAGGTGGACTATGCCGTTAATTTGTGGTGGCGTTGCCCCTGAAGTTACTGACTGGTCGGTCATTGCCGGAACGGAGGAACGGACCATGGGCCGTGCCGCCAGGACGAGCCGCGTCGCCCCCGCCGAGCCGCCGCGGAGCGGCCGCGCCGCGCTCCTGAAGGGCCTCGGCGGCCTGCTCGCCGTCACGGCGGCCGGCGCGGCCGGCGCCGGTGCCGGGCTCGCCGTGCAGCGCCGCGCCATGCGCCGCCTGCAACTGCGTCCCGACCCGCACGCGGGCGAGCCGTTCGGGTCGCTGCGCGGACGCCCCGTCGCCGTCCGCGCCGACGACGGCACCCGCCTGTACGCCGAGATCGACGGCGCGGACCGCACCGACCTGGCCGTCGTGTTCTGCCACGGCTGGACCCTCACCCAGGACTCCTGGCACTTCCAGCGCAAGGCCCTGCGCGGCCTCGGCCGTCTCGTCTTCTGGGACCACCGCGGCCACGGCCGCTCCGACGGCGGCGCCCGCGACGGCTACACCGTCTCCCGGCTGGCCGCCGACCTCGCCGCCGTGATCGACGCCACGGTCCCCGCGGAGACGCCGGTCGTCCTCGTCGGCCACTCCATGGGCGGCATCACGATCATGCGCTACGCCGACGAGAACCCCGAGCTGGTCGGGCGCAAGATCGTCGCCACCGGGCTGCTCTGCACGTCGTCCGCCGGCCTCGGCGAGGTCACCCTCGGCATGCCGGCCCTCCTCGCCCGCGTCGGCCACCGCGTCATGCCGCGCGTCATCGCCGCCCTCGGCGCAGGCTCCGGCGCCGTCGAGAAGGTCCGCCACCTGAGCCGCGGCTCCGCCATCCTCGTCGAGGACCAGATCGCCTTCGGCCCGGACGCGAGCCCCGCCGCGGTCGCGTTCGCCGAGCAGATGATGTCCGACACCCGCATGGACGCCTTCGCCGGCTACCTGCACTCCATGATCACGACGGACGTGATCAGCGACTGCGCCTCGCTCGCCGGCGCCGACAACCTCGTCATCGGAGCCGAGAACGACCTCCTCACCCCCGTCGAGCACAGCCTCCGGATCGCCGGCTGCGTCCCCGACTCCCGCCTGGAGATCGTCCCCACCGCGGGCCACATGGCGATGATGGAACGCCCCGGCATCGTCAACGACCACCTAGGCGACCTGATCGCCCGTGCTGCTGCCTATGGCGGTGGTGTGGAGGCCAGGCCCCGGGGGGCCTGACCTCCACACCATCGCGTGCGATCGCTGCATCGCTCCGTCTCGCCCTGGGGGCTCGCTGCGCGATCAGGTTTCTCGCTTCGCTCGCAACCTGCCTTCGGACGCGATCGCGAGGGTTGAGGTCGTGGCGGGGTTGCGGAGGTGGCTGAGGCCGCACGGGCGGGATGTCGCAGGGGGGCTCTACGCTTCCGCGCATGGCTAAGGCTAAGACCGCGAAGGCGAGCTACCGGTGCGCCGAGTGCGGGTGGCAGACGTCCAAATGGGTCGGGCGCTGCGGCGAGTGCCAGACGTGGGGGACGGTCACCGAGGCCGCGTCCGCCACTCCGGCGCGGGTCGTGCCGGCCGGGCCGGTCAGCGCGCCGGCGCGCCCGATCGGGCAGGTGGACGTGCGGTCGGCGCAGTCGAAGCCCACCGGCCTGGACGAACTCGACCGGGTGCTCGGCGGCGGCATCGTCCCCGGCGCCGTCCTGCTGCTGGCCGGCGAGCCGGGCATCGGCAAGTCGACGCTGCTGCTGGAGGTCGCCGCGCTGGCCTCGACGCAGTCACAGGGCTCGACGCAGTCACAGGGCTCCGCCGATGAGACGAAGCACGTGCTGTACGTGACGGGTGAGGAGTCGGCGGAGCAGGTGCGGCTGCGCGCCGACCGCGTGGGGGCGATCACCGACGGGCTGTACCTGGCGGCGGAGTCGGAACTGTCCGCCATCCTCGGGCACATCGACGCCGTGGAGCCGGAGCTGCTCGTCGTCGACTCCATCCAGACGATCGGCACGTCCGAGGTGGACGGCGCGCCCGGCGGCGTCACCCAGGTCCGGGAGGTCGCCGCCAACCTCATCCGCGTCGCCAAGGAACGCGGCATCACCGTCGTCCTCGTCGGCCACGTGACCAAGGAAGGCGCCATCGCCGGGCCGCGCCTCCTGGAGCACCTCGTCGACGTCGTCCTCTACTTCGAGGGCGACCGGCACTCGCGGCTGCGCATGATCCGCGCCGTGAAGAACCGCTACGGGCCGACCGACGAGCTGGGCTGCTTCGACCTGTCCGAGGTCGGCATCGTCGGGCTGCCCGACCCGAGCGGGCTGTTCCTGACCCGCCGCGACGAGGCCGTCCCCGGCACCTGCGTGACCGTCACGCTGGAGGGGCGCCGCCCCCTCGTCGCCGAGGTGCAGTCGCTCGTCGCGAAATCGCACCTGCCGGCGCCGCGGCGCGCCACGTCCGGGCTGGAGACCTCGCGGGTCGCGATGGTCCTCGCCGTCCTCGCCCAGCGGTGCAAGATCTCCATGCACGAGCAGGACGTGTACGTCTCGACCGTCGGCGGCGTGCGGCTCACCGAGACGTCCGTCGACCTCGCGCTCGCGCTGGCCGTCGCGGGCGCGTCCGTCGAGCAGGCCCTGTCCACCAGCCTGATCGCGCTCGGGGAGGTGGGCCTCGCCGGGGAGGTCCGCGTCGTCCCCGGGGTGCAGCGGCGGCTCGCCGAGGCGGCGCGGCTCGGGTTCAAGCACGCCGTGGTCCCGCGCGGCTCCCTCGAACTCGCCGACGGATCGCCGCTGAAGCGCGCCGACCCGCAGCTCACCAGCTACGAGGGCATGAAGGTGATGGAGGTCGACAGCCTGAAGCAGGCGCTGCAGGTGTCCTTTACGGCGCCCTAACCTGGGTCACGCCAGAGTATTACGCCAAGCGACGCATGCTTGCGACCTGGGGAGGAACCGGTGCGCGAACCTCCTCGGTAAACTGACGCCGTCCAGCGACCTCCGGGGGTCAGGTGCCATCACACGACAAGGGTCATGACGAACGACGCCGCGCCACGTTGGCCGCGGTGGCCCCGGGCACCCAGATCCGCGACGGACTGGAGCGGATCCTGCGGGGCCACACCGGCGGCCTGATCGTGCTCGGCTACGACAAGACGGTCGAGGAACTGTGCTCGGGCGGCTTCGAGCTCGACGTCGAGTTCTCCGCCACCCGGCTGCGCGAGCTCGCCAAGATGGACGGCGCGATCGTCCTCGACGGCAGCCACAGCCGCATCGTCCGCGCCGCCGTCCACCTCGTGCCGGACTCGACCATCCCCACCGAGGAGTCGGGCACCCGCCACCGCACCGCGGAGCGCGTGGCCCGCCAGACCGTCTACCCGGTCATCTCGGTCAGCCAGTCGATGCACATCATCGCGCTGTACCTGGACGGCATCCGGTACGTCCTCGAAGACTCCGCGGCGATCCTCTCGAAGGCCAACCAGGCCCTCGCCACGCTCGAGCGCTACAAGCTGCGCCTGGACGAGGTGTCCGGCACGCTCTCGGCGCTGGAGATCGAGGACCTCGTCACCGTCCGGGACGTCAGCGCCGTGGTGCAGCGCCTGGAGATGGTCCGCCGCATCGCGGACGAGATCGAGGGCTACGTCGTCGAACTCGGCACGGACGGCCGGCTGCTGTCCCTCCAGCTCGACGAGCTCGTCTCCGGCGTCGACGTCGACCGCGAGCTGATCGTCCGCGACTACCCGTCCGACGACACCCGCACCCGCGGCGTCGCCGCCATCCTCTCGGACCTGGACACGCTGTCGGCCAACGAGCTGCTCGACCTGTCCACCGTCGCCGAGGTGATGGGCTTCGCCGGCCCGGACGCCCTCGACCTGCCCGTCAGCCCCAAGGGCTTCCGGCTCCTCGCCAAGGTCCCGCGCCTGCCGAGCATGGTCATCGAGCGGCTCGTCGAGCATTTCGGCGGCCTGCAGAAACTGCTGGCGGCGAGCATAGACGATCTCCAGGCCGTCGGCGGAGTCGGCGAATCCCGCGCCCGCAGCGTCCGCGAGGGCCTCTCCCGCCTGGCCGAATCCTCAATTTTGGAACGCTATGTGTAGCTTCGCATCGCCCTTGGCGGTCAGTCGCTAGAACGCCTTCACTGCGCGCGATCGCTGCATCGCTCCGGTGGACGTGATCAGGGGCTTGGAAATGGATAGGCGCAGGTCAGCGTAGGTGGAAGACCTGCTTCTTCGCCTTTTTTCCTTTGAGGTCTGCCACGTATGTGCCGGGGCGGGCCGGGTCTCCGCCGTCGCAGCCGCGCTCGCGGCCCCAGGTGACGGTTTCCACGTGGGGGATGCCGCGTCTGAGGGTCTTCTTCGATGAATCGCCCCGACGGCATTCGGTGGATGACCAGATGTCGTCGGAGCCGGAGGTAATGCGGACGTTCAGCGAACCCGTGTCGAATGTGCAGGAGCCTTTCCCCGTGTTGACCACCGTGACGCGGAACTGGGGCCGCTCGGAGCCCGCGAAGGTGTCCTGGGGGGCCGACATGGTGAAAACGAGGTCCTTGCCGGTGCACGGGCCGCCGTCCTTCACCGGTTTCGGCTCGGGGCTGGCGGTCACGGTCACGGTGACCGTCGGCATGGCGGTCGGCGGCGGCGGAGGGCTCGTGCTCTCAACTGCGTTCGCGTTATGGACCGGCGGCTCGTTTCCGTCGCCGGTGCAAGCCCAGGCCAGCAGCCCGACGCTTCCGACGACTCCGGCCAAGGCGAGCGCACGACGCCGCCAGTATTGATCGACACTACGCCCTGTGTCAGCCCCCATACGTTAAGTATGCAATCGACGATCCGGAAAGAGGGGACGACCCGCCGCGTGCCACAATGGCGACGCGCCATGAAACCGAACTCCGCCTACACCGCCCCGATCCTCGACTGGTACGGGGCGAACGCCCGGGATCTCCCCTGGCGGGCACCGGACGCGACCCCGTGGGGCGTCCTGGTCAGCGAGATCATGCTGCAGCAGACTCCGGTGGCCCGCGTCCTGCCCGTCTGGCACGCCTGGATGACGCGCTGGCCCACGCCGGCCGCGCTCGCGGGCGAACCATCGGGCGAGGCCGTCCGCGCCTGGGGACGGCTCGGCTACCCCCGCCGCGCGCTGCGCCTACACGAGAGCGCCCGCGCCATTACCGAGCGGCACGGCGGCGAGGTCCCCTCCTCGCACGCCGAACTCCTCGCGCTTCCCGGGATCGGCTCCTACACCGCCGCGGCCGTCGCCAGCTTCGCGTACGGGCAGCGGCACGCCGTCCTCGACACCAACGTCCGGCGCGTCCTGGCCCGGCTCGTCTCGGGCGAGGAGTACCCACCGACATCGCAGACGAAGGCCGAGGTGAGGATGGCGGAGGGCCTCCTCCCCCTCGATCCCCCGACCGCCGCCCGCTGGGCCGTCGCGGTCATGGAACTGGGCGCGCTGGTCTGCACCGCCCGCACGCCCCGCTGCGTCGACTGCCCGGTGTTCGACCACTGCTCCTGGCGCCTCGCGGGCCGTCCCGCCTACGACGGGCCGCCGCGCCGCGGCCAGACGTACGCGGGCACCGACCGGCAGTGCCGGGGACGCATCCTCGCCGTCCTCCGCGAAGCCGAAGGGCCGGTCGGGAAACCGGCCCTCGACGTCGTCTGGCCGGACGCCGTCCAACGCGAGCGCGCCCTCGACGCCCTCATCGCGGACGGCCTGGTCGACCCCCTCGAAGACGGCCGCTACGCCCTCCCCGGCTGACCGCGCCGGTCATTCGGCACGGAGGTTCACCGGAGCGGCGGCCCGGGTGAGGAGCCGGTTCGACAGGGCCGTCACCGCCGCCGCGGCCGCGACCGCCAGCGCGACCATGAACAGGGCGTGCCCGGCCGTCCAGGCGACCATCGGCAGGTCCGGTGTCAGGAAGAGGCCGGGTGCCATGCCGAGCAGCGCGGTCAGCGCGCCGATCGCGCAGACCGGGGTCGCCGCGATGAGCGTCTGGCGCAGCGTCGACCTGCGCAGCGACGCCACCGGGGCTCCGGCCGCGGCCAGCGCCGCCATCGACCGGCCGCTCTCCAGCAGCGCCTCCGCCCGGTGCACCACCAGCGCCGTGACCGCCACGAGCAGGGCGAACAGCAGCGCCCCATAGGTCAGGCCCAGGCTGACGAGCCAGAACCGGTCCTCCGGATCGTCGAAGATGCCTCCGGTCCGCACCACGTCCCAGGTGACGACACCGGTGGCCGTGCCGAAGAAGACGACCAGGGCGACGACCGCCATGGTCCGGCCTCCCGCGCGGGGGTCGGCCTCCAGTGCGCGCGCCGCCAGGAGCGTCTCGGGGGTGCGGGCCCAGCGGCCGGCCAGACGGGCCGATTCGAGGATGACGCGGGCGGCGCCCGCCGCGATGCCGACGATCGCGAGGACGGCGCCGAGCGCGAGCAGCCACAAGTTCCATGCGGCGTCGATGAAGGCGCTCGCGACGACGATCGGCAGGCCGAGGGCGAGCGGAATGATCGTGTACGGGGACGGCGCAGGACGGGACGCACGCCGCGCGACACTCAGCGGCGAGACGACGACGTGGCGGGACACCCGCAGGCTGACCAGCGCCGCGGCGGCCACCACCAGGGCCATGACGGCCGGGACCGGCCACGGCGGGATCGCATACCGGCCGGTATCACCCACCCCGAGGGCGGCCATCGCCGCCTGCTGCCCGGCCACGTAGCCGACGGTCCCGATCAGCGCCCCGACCGTGCCGACGCGGAGTGCCTCGGCCACGCCGAGCAGCCGGACGTCCCGCGGAGTCGCACCGGCCAGCCGCAGCGCCGCCAGCCGCCGCTCCTGCGCGGCCTGCGCGACCCGGCCGACCTGGTGCAGCAGCGCCAGCACCGGGACGACGAGCAGCGCCAGCGCCAGCGCGGTGCCCGGCCGCAGCCCCTCCTCGGCCACGAGCCCCGCCCACTCGGTCTGGGTCGTCCCCCGTATCAGCAGCAGGTTCGCCGCGCCGAGCAGGAAGAACGTGGCCAGCGCGGCACCGGAGACCAGCAGGCGCCGGCGCCGCCGCTCGCCGCGGGAGGTGCCGCGGGCGAGCATCCCGGCGACGGCGAACAGGTCGCGCGTCCGGCCGCCGGTCATCGGGTCACCACCGGGCTCGCCGCCACGGCGCCGTCGCGGACCACGATCTCGCGGTCGGCGTAGGCGGCGATCCGGTTGTCGTGGGTGACCAGGACGACGGTGGTGCCGTGGTCCCTGGCCGTCCCGAGCAGCAGGCCGAGGACCTCTTCCCCGGCGACGCTGTCGAGCGCGCCGGTCGGCTCGTCCGCGAAGACGACCTTCGGGCCGTGGGCCAGCGCCCGCGCCATCGCGACCCGCTGCACCTGGCCGCCGGACAGGTCGCCGGGACGCAGCGGCGCGCAGTCGTCCACACCGAGCCGGCCCAGCCAGTCCAGCGCGGCCGCGGCCGCCTCCGCACGGCCGAGCCCGCCGAACATCAGCGAGACGGCCACGTTCTCCACGGCGGTCAGCTCCGGCACCAGCCCGCCGAACTGGAAGACGATTCCGAACACCTCTCGCCGCAGGCGGGTGCGGGAGTCCTCGTCCAGCTCGTCGAGGCGCGTCTCGCCGTAGCGGATCTCCCCGTCATCGGGGACGAGGATGCCGGCCAGGCAGTGCAGAAGCGTGCTCTTGCCCGACCCGCTCGGACCGGAGATCGCCACGATCTCCCCGGCGCCGATCGCGAGCGAAGCGCCGCGCAGCGCCCGCGTCCGGCCGAACGACACGCTCACATCACGCGCTTGCAGCAGTGGTGTCATCGGTTCATCTCCTCGGTCAGGTCGGCCAGGCGGCGCACGGCCAGTTCCATCCACCGCAGATCGGCGTCCAGGTGCAACAGGGCGAAATCCGAGGCCAGCACCGCGGCGGCGGACGCGTCGGAGGCGGTCTTGGCGCGGGTCAGCTCCCGCATCCGCTCCAGGTGAGCCGCGCGCTGCCGATCCAAAGCGGCACGCGCGTCGCCGCCGGCCACCAGCGCCATGATCACCCGGGCGAACAGGGCGCCCCCGACGTAGGGCAGGGGCGGTTCCGTCTCGGCGAGCCACGCCTGCAGCTTCTCGGTGCCCTTCGGGGTCAGCTCGTAGACCGTGCGCTCGGGCCCACCCTCCTGCACGACTCCGGCGACGGCCACGAACCCGTCCCGCTCAAGCCGCTGCAGCGTCGAGTAGACCTGCCCGTACGGCAGCGGCTTGGCCCCGGGCAGCCGCTCGTCATGCTCGCGCTTCAACTCGTACCCGTGCTTGGCCCCCTCGGCAAGCAAGGCAAGCAACACCAGCGGAGTAGCCATGCCGAGCACTATACACTCAGTACATATACTGAGTGAATAGCTCGCCATGGCGTGGCGCTGACCACGGGCAACGGCCGACGTGGGTGCGCTCAGTGCGAGGTTGTGGGCCCCGGGCCTGGCGGTTGGGGTGCGCCGTCCAGGTAGGCGAGGACTGCCCGGACGCGGCGGTGGCCGGAGTCGTCCGGTGCCAGGCCGAGCTTGGCGAAGATGTTGCCGATGTGCTTGTGGACGGCGTTGCCGGAGATCCGCATTCGCTCGGCAATGGTGGCGTTGTCGTGCCCCTGCGCCATGAGGGCGAGCGACTCCCGCTCGCGGGGCGTGAGGGCCTCCAGCGGGGAGCCGGCCCGGTGCGTGAGGAGCTGGGCGACGACCTCGGGATCCATGGCGGTGCCGCCGGACGCGACACGGCGCAGGGCATCGACGAATTCGGCCACCCGGCCGATGCGGTCCTTGAGGAGGTAGCCGATGCCGCCGCGGCCGTCGGAGAGGAGCTCGCCGGCGTACTCGCGCTCGACGTACTGCGACAGCACGAGGATCGGCAGCGCCCCATGCTCGCGGCGGGCCCGCAGCGCGGCGTGGATGCCCTCGTCGCGAAAGGACGGCGGCAACCGCACGTCCACGATGGCGATGTCGGGGCTGTGCTCGGCGACGGCGTCGAGAAAGGCATCCCCGTCGCCGACGACCGCCACGACCTGGCAGCCCTTCTTCTCCAGCAGCAGCTCCAGGCCGCTGGACAGCAGGACGTTGTCCTCGGCGATCACGACCCGCACCGAACCTCCCGAACGATCACTGTGCGCAGGGCATCCGGACGGCGAGCGTGGTGGGGCCGCCCGGCGGGCTGTCGAGGCGGACGCTGCCGTCCAGGGCGGCGACCCGCCGGCGTATCCCGGTGATCCCGGTGCCGCGCCCCTCGTCCGCGCCGCCCCTGCCGTCATCCGTGACCTCGACGGACAGCACGTCGTCGGCGCGCTCGACCCGGAGGGACGCCCGCGTCGCGGCCGCGTGCTTGGTCACGTTCGTCAGCGCCTCGGCGATCACGTAGTAGGCCACCGCCTCCGCAGCCGCCGGAAGCGTCCCCACGTCGGCGAGCTCGATGTGGACCGGCACGCTCGACCGGGCGGCCAGCGCCGTCAGCGCCCCGCCGAGCCCGCGGTCGGCGAGGATCGGCGGATAGATCGTCTGCAGCACCGTCCGGAGCTCGGCCATCGCCTCCTCCGCCGTCTCATGCGCCTGCTCGATCAGCGTCGCCACCGTCTCCGGGTCGTCGGCCAGCGACTCCCGGGCGATGCCCAGCTGCATGGCGATCGACACGAGTCGCGCCTGCGTCCCGTCATGCAGATCGCGTTCGATGCGCTGGAGCTCGGCACCATGGGCGTCGACGACGCCCACCCGGCTCTTGGTCAGGACGTCGACCCGCTCGGTGAGCCGCCGCTCGCTGTCCGACTGCGCGAGCACCGCCAGGCACATGCGCGCATGGGCTCGCGCCAGCACCGGAAGCACCCACCAGGCCACCGCACCGAGGACGGCGATCTGCACGACTCCCCCGAGCAGCGCAGTCGCCCAATCGTCCACTCGAACATCGAAGACCGAGAACAACGTAGGACGCGCCTCGACTGGAAACGCCCACCACGACGACAACGCCACCGCGGCGACCAGAATGTTGCCCAGGCAAATCAGGGCGGCCAGCCCAAGCGGAAACCCGACGGCGACGTGCGCGAGCGCCCAGGCGAGATCCCTCCACCCGCGCCCCCGCCCGCCGACCGGAACGCCGAGCAGCCTCCCGGCCCGCCGCAGATGCCACCCCGCCCACCCACGCGCCACCGACGGCACAATCAGCCCCGGCAACACGACCACCGTCACCAAAGCCGTAACCAACGCGCCCAACAAATAACCCGAGCCACCAACTACCCGATTACGCATGTGCACCTCCCGGCGCGCCGGCATGGAGATGATTGTCCGCTATCGGGTCTCGGTCGGGCAGTACAGCAGGCTGTACCAGGACGCGTGCCCCCAGCCGTATCGTGACGGATGTCCGGCCGAATTAGCGTCCTCGCTCATGAAATCGATTACTGCGAGAACCTGCGGACGCCTGACCCCGGTCGTGGCCCTGCTCGCTCTGTCCGCCGCCGTCGCGCCCCTCGCCGAAGCCGATGGCGTCCCGCCGCAGAGGCTGAACTGGAAGCCCTGCGCCCAAGGCCCCGACGACAGCGCCGGCAAAGATCTCGACCGGGCGGGCGCACGGTGCGCGGAGCTCACCGTGCCGCTCGACCACTCCAGGCCGGGCGGCCGCACCATCAAGCTCGCGCTGTCCCGCCTGCCTGCCACTGACCGCGCCCACCGCATCGGCACCATGGTCCTCAACAACGGCGGCCCCGGCGAACCCACGCTGGGCATGCCCCTGCAGGTGCGCACGGCCATGAAGGACGTCGCCACCCGTTACGACCTCGTCGGCCTGGACCCGCGCTTCGTCGGACGCAGCACACCGCTCGACTGCGGCTGGCCCAGCGGCATGTTCCTCCGCTCGGCCGGCCCGACCCGCACCCGGTTCGATCACCAGGTGGCGGTGCAGCGCGACCTGGCCGAACGCTGCGCCCAGCGCCACTCCGACGTGCTCCCGTACGCCAACACGCGCGACACGGCCCGCGACATCGACCTCGTGCGCCGCGTCCTCGGCGAGCGCCGCATCTCCTTCCTCGGCTACTCCTACGGCGCCTACCTGGGCGCGGTCTACACCCAGATGTTCCCCGGCCGCACCGACCGCGTCGTCCTGGACAGCGCAGGCGACCCGGACAAATGGGGCCCCCGGGCCTTGCAGGGCACCGAAGACGAGACGGAACGCGCCCTGCGCGGCTGGGCGGCCTGGGCCGCCGAACGTCACGGCGCCTACGGCCTCGGCGCCACCCCCACCCGAGTGCTCGCCACCGTGAACGCGATCGTCACCGCCGCGGAGAACCACCCGCTCCGCATCGGGCCCTACGAGGTGGACGACCAAACGGTCCCCTACCTCCTCTCCATCGGCCCCGGCGACGACCGCCCCGCCGCTCGCGCGGGGTTCGCCTCCATCGTCCAGACCTTGAACGAGGCCGCGCACCGCCGCCCAGCCGAGCCCGGCCCCGAACTCGACGGACTCCTCAGATTCGTCCTGACAAGCGCAGGCTCTTCCCTCGCCAGCCCGACCGCCGCGATCGCCTGCGGCGACCGCGCCGCACCACGCGACCCCGACACCTACTGGAACGACATCCAGCGCAGCCGAGCCCGCCACCCCCTCTTCGGCCCCCTCAAGAACAACATCTGGCCGTGCGCCTTCTGGCCCAACCTCCCGCGAGAGCGTCCCACGCACATCGCCAACCCCACCCCCGCTCTGATCGTGTCCGCCACCGGCGACCCTGCCACCACATACGAGGGCAGCAAGGCCATGCACCGGGCAATGACCGGCTCCCGCCTACTCACCCTGCGCAACACCACCGCCCACGGCATCTACGGCGAATACGGCAACGCCTGCGTGGACACCAAGGTCAACACCTACCTGACCACCGGCACCCTCCCCCCGACCAACCCAACCTGCCAATCCTGACCAACCCCCACCCGAGGCCGCGATCCGGCGGCCACGTGGGGAGTGATAAATGGCTGGTGGCGTGGGGTGGTGGGGTCGTAGCGTGCGGGCGTGCGTGACTTGATAAGCCTCCCCAAAGTCCATCTGCACGTTCATCTCGAGAGCACGGTGCGGTGGGGCACGCTTCGCGAGATCGGCGCCGCCAACGGCGTGACGGTTCCGGAGGACGGCGTGCGTTTCGGAAGCTTCGCAGAGTTCTTCGCGCAGAACGACCTCGTCCGCGCGTGCCTGCGCCGTCCCGCCGACTTCCGCAGGGTCGCCTACGAGTTCTGCGAGGACGAGGCCGCGCAGGGCACCCGCTACGCCGAGGTCTCCTTCACGGCGGCCGGCCACGGTGAGCGCCTCGGCGACCTCGGCATGCCGCTCGCGGCCGTCCTGGAGGGTCTGGAGGCCGGGCAGGAGGCATTCGGCATCGAGTGCCGCCTTATCCTCGACCACTCCCGCCGCCGCTCCGTGGAACGCGCCTGGCGGACGCTCGATCTCGCGCGCCGCCATGACGGTGTGGTCGCGGTCGGCCTGGCGGGCGACGAGGCCCACTCCGGCGACCCGTTCGATGACGTGTTCGCCGCCGCGCGGGACGCGGGCCTGCACGTCGTCCACCACGCGGGCGAGGGCGAAGGACCCGCCAGCATCCGGCAGGCGCTCGGCCCCGGCCGCACCGAACGACTAGGCCACGGCATCCGCGTCCTGGACGACCCGGACCTCGTGGCCGAAGTCCGCGAACGCGCGGTCCCGCTTGAGGTCTGCCCCTCCTCGAACGTCGCCCTCGGCTTCGCCGCCTCCCTCGACGACCACCCCCTCCCCCGCCTCCGCGAGGCGGGCCTGGTCGTGACCCTCAACACCGACATCCCCGCCCTGATCAACACCCCCCTGGCCACCGAGTACGCCCGCGTACGAGACACCTTCGGCTACGACGACCCGACCCTTGCCGACCTGGCCCACGCCGGCGTCGAAGCCTCCTTCGCCCCCACCGAAACCAAGGCGCGCCTCCACCGGGAAATCGAAAGCTGGTTGTCCTGACCCAGCCGGGATCTGTCCCGGTCGCGGGCCTCGGGCTGCCCTGGAACTAGTGCGCACGGGACCGGCAAGCACCGCGTGGAGCACTTGCGCGGATTTGTGCGGGGCAGCGGCGCGGGGGTGGTTATGAGGGGTGGAGTTTGGTTAGGGGGCCGGCTCGGATTTCTCGGAGGAAGGGGTCCGTGTCGTCTTGCCATTGGGTCTGTGTACGGACTACCGGGTGGACGGGGAGGCCCAGGCGGGCGGCGGCCTCTTGGGCGGCGTCGTGGGCGACGGTGCTGGTGACGTTGCCGATGACCAGTACTTCGACGTCTGTGGGCTGGTCGCTTGGGGCGCCTTCGTAGCGCGCCGCCCAGGGGCCGAACAGGTATATGGCGCTCAGGGAGGGCAGGCGGCCGAACTCTTCCGCCACCACGGCCGCTGGGCCGAACGTCAGCATCAGGAGGCGGGTCAGGGGTTCGTACAGGGGGCTTTCGGTGTTCCGAGCGACCAGGCGGCCGGCAAGGGTGCGGCGGAAGGTGAGGAGGTCTGCGCGGGCCAGCCGTTCCACCTCGCGCATCACTGATGCGAGGTCGACTCGGAGCATCACGGCCAGGTCGAGCATCGACATCTCGCGCTCCGGGCCGAGGAGGAGGCGTGCGAGGAGTTCGCCTTGCAGGTTCGAGCGGAAGATCGGGAGGCGGGCGGGGGCGCGGGCTCGTACGTCCCGCAGGAATGCCTCGGTCACCTTCTCTGCTCCCGTCGTGGCGCGGACGCGGCTTCTCGTGGGCCCGGCCGCCGAACCGATTGCATTCGATCGCATGTTCGAATGCTATGGGGCGGGTACGACGGATCCCGGCGTCATCACAGGTTGTGGATAAGTCGCGGTGGAGCCCGGTCGGGCTCCACCGGCTGCGCCGCGTTGTCCCCGCCTGGCGGCATGCGGAAGGGCCCGCGCCGGTGGGTACCGGTGCGGGCCCTTCTGCTGCGGACGTCAGTCCTTGTTGAAGTTGACCGCGCCCTCGATGGGCGGCGGGCTGTCGGGGACGGTGTCCGGCTTCGGGACGCCCTTGAAGGTGAACTTGGCGGTCTCCGCCGTCGCCTCCTTGTTCTCAAGGTCGAAGCCCTCGGTGCCGACGATCACGATCTGGCCGGGCTTGAGCTCGCTGAACAGGATCTTCTCGGACAGGCTGTCCTCGATCTCCCGCTGGATCGTGCGGCGCAGCGGCCGGGCCCCGAGGACGGGGTCGTAGCCCTTCAGCGCCAGCAGGTCCTTGGCCTCCTGCCGCAGCTCGATGCCCATGTCGCGGTCGCGCAGCCGCTCGTCCACCTTGGCGATCATCAGGTCGACGATCTGGATGATCTCCCGCGGGGTGAGCTGGTGGAACACCACGGTGTCGTCGACGCGGTTGAGGAACTCGGGACGGAAGTGCTGCTTGAGCTCCTCCGACACCTTCGCCTTCATCCGCTCGTACGAGCCCTGCTCGTCGTTCTGACGGGCGAAGCCCATCGACACGCCCTTGGAGATGTCCTTGGACCCGAGGTTGGTCGTCATGATGATGACGGTGTTCTTGAAGTCCACGACACGGCCCTGCGCGTCGGTCAGGCGGCCGTCCTCCAGGATCTGCAGCAGCGAGTTGAAGATGTCCTGGTGGGCCTTCTCGATCTCGTCGAAGAGCACGACCGAGAACGGCTTGCGGCGCACCTTCTCCGTCAGCTGGCCGCCCTCCTCGTACCCGACGTAGCCGGGCGGGGAGCCGAACAGCCGCGAGACCGTGTGCTTCTCCATGAACTCGGACATGTCGAGCTGGATCAGCGCGTCCTCGTCGCCGAACAGGAACTCCGCCAGCGTCTTGGACAGCTCGGTCTTACCGACACCGGACGGGCCGGCGAAGATGAACGAGCCGCCGGGGCGCTTGGGGTCCTTCAGGCCGGCGCGGGTACGCCGGATCGACTGGGACAGCGCCTTTATGGCGTCCTCCTGGCCGATGACCCGCTTGTGGAGCTCGTCCTCCATGTTCAGGAGGCGCGTGCTCTCCTCCTCGGTCAGCTTGAAGACCGGGATGCCGGTGGCGGTGGCGAGGACCTCGGCGATCAGCTCGTCGGTGACCTCGGCGACGACGTCCATGTCGCCGGCCTTCCACTCCTTCTCCCGCTGCGCCTTCTGGCCGAGCAGCTGCTTCTCCGAGTCGCGCAGCGCGGCGGCCTTCTCGAAGTCCTGCGCGTCGATCGCGGACTCCTTGTCGCGCCGGACGTCGGCGATCTTCTCGTCGTACTCGCGCAGGTCCGGCGGAGCGGTCATCCGGCGGATGCGCATCCGGGAACCGGCCTCGTCGATGAGGTCGATCGCCTTGTCGGGCAGGAACCGGTCGCTGATGTAGCGGTCCGCGAGTTGCGCCGCGGCGACCAGCGCGCTGTCGGTGATCGACACGCGGTGGTGCGCCTCGTAGCGGTCCCGCAGGCCCTTGAGGATCTCGATCGTGTGCGACAGCGACGGCTCGGCGACCTGGATCGGCTGGAAGCGCCGCTCCAGCGCGGCGTCCTTCTCCAGGTGCTTGCGGTACTCGTCCAGCGTGGTCGCACCGATGGTCTGGAGCTCGCCGCGGGCCAGCATCGGCTTGAGGATGCTGGCGGCGTCGATCGCGCCCTCGGCGGCGCCCGCGCCGACCAGGGTGTGCAGCTCGTCGATGAACAGGATGATGTCGCCGCGGGTGCGGATCTCCTTGAGGACCTTCTTCAGGCGCTCCTCGAAGTCACCGCGGTACCGGGAGCCGGCGACAAGGGCGCCCAGGTCGAGGGTGTAGAGCTGCTTGTCCTTCAGCGTCTCGGGCACCTCGCCCTTGACGATCTTCTGCGCGAGGCCCTCGACGACGGCGGTCTTGCCGACGCCGGGCTCGCCCACGAGGACGGGGTTGTTCTTGGTGCGGCGGGACAGCACCTGCATGACCCGCTCGATCTCCTTGTCCCGCCCGATGACCGGGTCGAGCTTGCCCTCACGTGCGGCCTGGGTCAGGTTGCGGCCGAACTGGTCGAGCACAAGGGAGGTGGACGGAGCCGACTCCGAGGGACCGCCGGAGGCGGCCGGCTCCTTGCCCTGGTAACCGTGCAGCAACTGGATGACCTGCTGGCGCACACGGTTCAGGTCGGCGCCGAGCTTCACCAGGACCTGGGCGGCGACGCCCTCGCCCTCACGGATCAATCCCAGCAGGATGTGCTCGGTGCCGATGTAGTTGTGGCCGAGCTGCAGCGCCTCGCGCAGTGACAGCTCAAGGACCTTCTTGGCGCGCGGAGTGAACGGGATGTGGCCCGACGGCGCCTGCTGACCCTGGCCGATGATCTCTTCGACCTGCTGGCGCACCGCTTCAAGGCTTATCCCCAGGCTCTCCAGAGCCTTGGCAGCGACACCCTCACCCTCGTGGATCAGACCCAGGAGGATGTGCTCGGTGCCGATGTAGTTGTGGTTGAGCATCCTGGCTTCTTCCTGAGCCAGGACGACAACGCGCCGCGCGCGGTCGGTGAACCTCTCGAACATCTCGTCGCTCCTCACAGAGCGGTTGGGCAGAGTCCGGAACGTCCGGAACTGTCCTTCCGCATGCTAGCCCGCCCCGAGGAGGCCACCCGGTGCACTCCCACCAGGAGACGTTCCCCAGCTATGCGCTGTTCAGTCTCATCCAACTACCGCATCGGTGCGTCATGTTCCCGCTACGCCCCAAGCGAACGGGGGCTTTTCGCAGGTAGGCCAAGGCGCGGGCCGAGAGTGCCGAATGGGGGTGGTGTTCCACCCGCGCGCCCTGTTTACCGCGCGGCGCCGATCGCGAACCGTCCATCCGCTACGCCGAAAGCGAACGGAGGACGGAGGCGAACCGGCGGCCCCTCGGGACGGACTCCGGGCAACGCGAAGCCGCGATGAACATGCGTCAGGCGACTCGGTGCCCGAGAGAACTCGGCCGGGCCGAAGTCCGCGCCCGGCCGGAAGGGGAACGGCCGGAAGGGGAACGGCCGGACGGAGAAGGGCCGCCGGCGGACGCTAACGGCCGTCGGAAGCGAACGGCCCGCCTCGCGTGAACGAAGACGGGCCGTCGGCTGTTGAACCGGGTCAGTTGGCCGCCTCGTACTGCTCGATCACATGGGCCGGGATCCTGCCGCGCTCATTGACCTTGATGCCATTGTTCTTGGCCCAGGCGCGGATCTCGGCACTGCGCTCGCGGCTGGACGCACCGCGCTGCCGGCGCTTGCGCGTGGAACTTCCCGCCTTGCGTGACTTCTCCACGAACGGCCGAAGAGAATCCCGCAGCTTCGCCGCGTTGGCGTCACTCAGGTCGATCTCGTAGGAGGCGCCGTCGATCGAGAACGCTACGGTCTCGTCCGCCTCGCCACCGTCGAGGTCGTCGACGAGAAGCACCTGAACCTTCTGTGCCATGGGGACAGACCCTTTCGGCTTGAGCAAACTTCATTCGGTCGCCAAAGATATCCGAGAAGTCGACTGATGACAATTCAGGGCCGCGCCCTTGAACCGGTACTCCGCGGGAAGTCCCGTTGCACGTGACCGGGCGTAATCGGCGCCTCATGTTTCCGTACGTCCGGGGCGCGGCGGCAGGGCACGCCGACGGGGCGGCGTGATTTTTTTCGCGCCGCGGGGAGCTCCGATGCGGTTTTCGGGCGGGGCCGCAGCCGCGGCGCACCTCGCTGACCTGGGAGGGTGGTCGCGCATTGGCCCTGGTTTGCGAGCCTTCCGGCATTCGGACGTGCCCGCCGGCCGAGGAGTGCGGACCGGCGCAAAAGGCCCTGTCGCCGACCTTAACAGGCCCTGCACCCCCGCACGGTCTTCCCCGATTAAACCTGACGTAACGACACTAACCACGCCGACGTCGATATGCGCGGGTGCCTCCGCTCCCCGGGACGGCCGGTGATCAACGCCCTCACCGGCCTATGTGGACGGATAACCACTGACCGGCCGGAGGCGAAAATCAGTTGCGGCCGCCATCGCGAGGGGAAGTCCCCATCTGCGGGCCACGGCCGGAAGCCGCCCGGAGTCTCCCATCCCCAAAAACGGGAGATTGCCGCACAATCCCGCCACCGTACCGGGCATCTTCCCGCCTGCGCCAAGCCCGGCTCCGGCCTGCGGCGGCCCGCTCGGGCCCCGAGGAGCACGAGAACTAAAGGCCCCTTCCTGGTGAGACCCGATCCCATCCGGGAGTAACTCTCAGCACTATGCGGCCGGGACCCCGGCCCGAAGGCCAACGGGTTCCGGATGCACATCTCAAAGCGGAGGGCACGTCCGGGAAGAGACACATCCCGCGGCGATTCGGGGCCGTAACCGGAACCACCTGGCATTGGCCGTCCGCCCCGGCGGCGGACCGAAACAAGCCGGGCGACTCCACGAAAACCCGCCCCGCACGGACACGGCGCTCCCATCCCGCCGTGAGGACGGGACGAGAGCGCCGTGTATCAACGCCCGGTGCGCGGCCGAGGACGCCTGAGAGGGCCTCAGAAGGCCGACGAATCAGCCGGCGGCCGCTTTACCACGACCGTCCCTGCGAGCCTGTCATGGAGGGCTTGACGGCTGTCGCCCTCGAAGAGGAGCCCGGCGTTCGCGACCCAGAAGATGCCCGCCAGTAGGCCGAGAACGGGAATCGGGCGTGCCGCGATCGGCAGCGAATAGACCGCGGCTCGCAGAACGGCACGCGGGACCCCCAATGGGCCTTCGCCGCCGGCTTCCCCGGCGGGTCGTTCGTCACCCGCGGGGAGGGTCACTACTACCTCAATGCCCGCGAAACGCTTGCCTAGGGTCCGCCCCCAGAGCGCGAGTTGGATCGACTCGTACAGGAGTAGGCATCCGGCCACGGCGGGCGGAGCGATGACGTCCAGCGCAGGGCCGGACGCTAGGGCTCGGACGACGATGATTACGGGCAGGCCGACTATGAGGGTGTCGACAATGCGCGCCAAGAGGCGCTGCCCCGGCTCAGCGAGCGGTGCCCCCGCCATCGCTGCTTATTCCGCGTACTCGTCGTACTCGGCGTAGCCGTCCCGCTCGTCGATGACGAGCGTCCCGGCGAACCGGTCGTGGAGGGCCTGATGCATGGGCTGGTCCCAGATGGCCCACAGGTAGGCCATCAGCGCGCCCGCCCAGACCAGCACCATTCCGTACGCCGCGTAGTCCCACACCATCACGGCCAGGGCGAGGAAGAAGAAAACGCCGATCTGGTAGACCACGTGGATGATCCCAGCGCGCCATATGGCCTGCGTCGTGGTCAGGGGTTCGCCCGCAGGGCGCACCTGGACGACCCCAAGGTGCATGATGCGCTTCCCAAGCGTCCGTCCTGACATGGCGAGCTGGACGGCCTCGTAGAGGAACGGAAGGACCGACAGGACGGCGAAGAGGGTGAAGATGATGGGCCAGTTCCAGATGCCCCCCTCGTCCTCCGTCTGGCTGCCGGGCTTGCCGAGGCCGAGCACACCGATCGTCACGGGAAGGACGAGCGCGAAACCGAAGACCGCGACGAGCGCGTTGTCGATGAGCCTGGCGCCCGCACGCCGCATAATCGGGGCCAGGACCATCTCACCGCCGTGGGCATCCCCGTAGTGGGCGTCACCGTAGTGGGCGTCACCGTATTGGTCGTAGGACGCCTCGTACGTCTCGTTGTACGGCGGCTGCCCTCCCCACTGCTGCTGCTGGGGCTGCTGCCATTGCTGCTGCTGCGGCTGCTGCCGCCGCTGGGGCTGCCCCTGGGGACCTTGGTACGGGGGCGGCGGACCGTAGGAACCGTGCCCTTGAGGCGGCTGCTGGCGTCGCCGCCCGCGGTAGGGGGAATCGCTCATTGGGTCAGTCCTCCAGGCGAAGCAACATGCGGGTGTTGCCCAACGTATTGGGCTTGACCCGATCGAGGTCCAAGAACTCTGCCACGCCTTCGTCGTAGGAGCGGAGAAGCTCCTCGTACACCTCTGGCGACACCGGCGTCCCAAGGATCTGCTGGAAGCCGTGGCGCGCGAAGAACTCCACCTCGAAGGTAAGACAGAACACCCTCCGCACACCGAGTTCCCGCGCCGTCTCCAAGAGGCGGGAGACGATGCGGTTCCCGATTCCGCGTCCGCCGTAGCCTTTGTCCACCGCCACCGAGCGGACCTCGGCGAGGTCCTCCCACATCACGTGCAGGGCGCCGCAGGCTATGACCGGGCCCGGGCTCCCGTCCCGGACGTCCTCGGCGACCCAGAACTCCTGGACGTCCTCGTACAGCTTCACCGTGCTCTTCTGCAGCAGGCGCCGTCCCGACTGGGCGTACAGATCGACCAGCCTGCCGATCTCCTGAACGTCGGCGGTACGGGCACGCCGGATCTCGAACTCCACAAACAGGCGAGATTATCCAACGCGCACCTGGCCACAGGTACGCCTCCCCTCGTAGAAGCGCCTGCAGAAGGGCCCGCACCGCACGAGGGACTAGATAAAAGCGACTAGGCAAGCGTCGGCGTCCGGAGAAAAAGTGACTCATAGCACAGCGGCATGCCGGGGCGGAACCCCTCCAGCGCCGCCAACGCTCCCGGCGACCTGGGATTTCGCTTGTTCTAGTTGGCATCCAATGCCGGTTCCGTTAGTGTCCCGCTGACGTCGGCCCATCGCACGACAGCGGCCGGCCCCCGCTCCGCGCTTCCGCGGACGGGGACTCCCGCCCCGACCCATCGTTGATTCGGTAGGCGGACGAGGAGAGGAGAATCCGTGGAGCCCCCGCGCCCCGCTCTCTTTTCACGATCTGCACGCTCCCCCCGTACGACGTCCCCCAGTGCGGCAACGCACGACCGGGCGGCACCGCGCCGCGGCAGGGCCCGTCTCGGCGTCAGGACGGCGACCGCGGCCGGCGCGCTCCTCGCCGTCACGGCCGCGCCCGTCTCGTTCGCGCCGGGCACCCTCCCCGCCGCCCACGCCGATCCTGAGCCGTCGACCAACGAGCTCCGCTCCAAGGCGCTCGAACTCGCCGACGAGCTGGAGAAGCTGACCGAGCAGTACAACGGGCTGAAGGTCAAGCTCGCGCAGTCCGAGCGCGCCGCCAAGGTCGCCGCCGCCAACGCCAAGCGGCAGCAGAAGTCGCTGCAGGCCGTCCGGGAGAAGGTCAGCACGCTGGCCGCCACCAGCTACATGCAGGGCGGCACCGACCCCACGGTCTCGTTCGTCGCCTCCCAGGACCCGCAGGCCGTCCTCGACCAGGCCGCCACCCTCAGCTACTTCGCCAAGCAGGACAGCACGAAGGTCCTCGGCCTGATGCAGGCCATGCAGGCCGCCGAGCGCGCCCGCAAGTCCGCCGAGTCCCGCGCCAAGCAGGTCAAGGAGCTGCGCACGCAGCTCGAGGACCAGCGCAAGAAGGTCACCGCGACCTACGAGAAGGTCCGCGGCAAGCTCGTCAAGCGGGACCCGACGCAGCTCGCCAAGCTGCCCGTCGTCGGCAACGGCAAGGCCGCCCAGGCGCTGCGGGCCGCGATGTCCAAGATCGGCCGCCCGTACGTGTGGGGCGCCGCCGGACCGAGCAGCTTCGACTGCTCCGGCCTGACCATGTGGGCCTACAAGCAGGTCGGCATCAACCTGCCGCACTACACCGGCAGCCAGTGGACCGCGGGCACGCACGTGGACCGGAGCCAGCTCCAGCCGGGCGACCTCGTGTTCTTCTACTCCGACCTGCACCACATGGGGATGTACGTCGGTGACGGCAAGATGCTGCACGCGCCCCGCACCGGCGACGTCGTGAAGATCGCCCCGATGGCCGGCCGCCCCTACGCGGGCGCCGTCCGAGTCGCCTGACCGAGCCGCCCGACCCCGGTGACGTCCAGCAGCCCGTCCTCACCCGAGGAGACTGCGGACATCCTTCGCGGAACAACTGGCGGATGGACCATGGGCGGGTCTCCGAACGCCGTCCGCGGCGACGCCACCTGCAGGGACCTACCTGTCAGTGCGCCGGCGCCGCCGCTGCGGGGTCGGACGGGTTCAGCTCGACTCGCCACCTGGTTTCCTGGTGACGCTCGCCGTCCCCCGGCGAGCGTCAGGGGGGTCGCCGCTAGATGAGCTGCCTTCGAGCCGCCCACACCACGGCCTCGATAGGGGTGTTGACCTCCAGCCGGTCGCAGATGGTCCGCAACCGGCGCCGCAAGGTCCGCGCGCTCAGCTCCAGCTTGCGTGCCGCCACATCGGCGGTGACACCGGTGGCGATCTGGGCGAGCAACCGGATCTCCTCTTCGCTCAGCCCGAAATCGTCGGTGCCACGACGTGCGAGTGTGGCTGTTTCCACTCCGTCCTCCCTCGTCCGTGGTGATGACCGCGGGGATGCAGCCGGTCCGCTGCACAGGCACGGGTTGGGCCTCGATCTGTACACGCGTTGGGTTGCCGGGTCCGGAGGCGTCCGGACTAGATCATCGGTTTCCTTTGCTGTCTCACGAGCTTGGCCGGAGGTGGCCGCCTGGCCGATTGCGGGGTCGTTCGGGGGAACTCCGGGTGACGATTCACTCGTTGGCCGGCCGAGGGGGTCGGGATGAGATCGCCAGCCATCCGCACCCGCCCCTTCTCGTCGGACCCGCCAGATCTCGCCGCGGACGAAGATCGTGAATCGTTTCAAGCTACGCTTCGGCTCGGAACGCTAGGCGGCCGGATCCGGCCCGTCAAGCGCCGATTCGATGCACTGCGTACACGATTGGTCGCGATGTGTGACCGGCGCTTCGCCGGCGCGCCACGAATAACGCCACTACCTGGGGAAACCCCCCTGGAGCGGGACGAGGAGCGAGTTGCCACAGACCAGTATTCGCGAGGTCGCGAAACGCGCCGGCGTCTCAGTTGGGACCGTTTCGAATGTCCTAAACCGGCCAGATCTCGTGGCCGAAGCGACCCGTGACCGAGTTCGCGCCGCGATCGAGGAGCTGGGATTCGTCCGGAACGAGTCCGCCAGGCGGCTCCGCAGAGGTCCCGAGCGCACCGCCGGCGAGTTCGGCGACCAACCCCGCCGCGCCTTCGGCGTCGTCGTCGAGGACCTCACCAACCCGTACGCGACGGACGTCGCGCGGGGCGCCGAGGCGGCGCTCAACGCGTCCGGCCACGACGCCCTCTGGCTCTCCAGCGACTACTCCGCCGCCAAGGAGCGGCGCTCCCTCGAACTGCTGGAGGAGCAGCGCGCCGCGGGCGTCCTGATCATCCCCGTCGACCTGTCCGCCCGCGACATCTCCGGGCTGCGCACGGCGGGCATGAGCGTGGTGCTGATCGACCGGCACACGCCGGACGTCTGCTCCGCCCAGGTCGACCACGTCGCGGGCGGGGAGATCGCCGCCGCGCACCTGCTCGGCATCGGCCGCGAGCGGATCGCCTTCGTCACCGGCGTGCCCGAGCCGGAACCGTGCGTCGAGCGCCGCGACGGCGCGTCCCGCACGATCACCGAGGCCGGTTCCGCGAAGCCCGCGACGCTGATCCAGGACGCGATGAGCCCCACCGAGGGCCAGGCCGCCGCGCACCAGCTCCTGGAGCTGTCGCCGCGTCCCGACGGCGTGTTCTGCGCCAACGACCTGCTGGCCATCGGGCTGATCAACGAACTCACCCGCCTCGGGATCCGCGTCCCGGAGGACATCGCCGTCATCGGCTACGACGACATCGAGCTCGCCGCGAGCGCCGCCGTCCCGCTGACCACCATCCGCCAGCCGCGCCGGGAGCTCGGCTGGGAGGCCGCCGAACTCGCCATGGCCGAGCTGGGGGAGGGCAAGTCCCACCAGCACCGCCAGGTCGTGCTCCGGCCCGAGCTCGTGATCCGGGAAAGCGCTTAGCAGACCGCGCCGCCGGGGCGCGGACGGCGCCCCGGGCCGCTCACTGCTCCGGCTTGACCAGCGGGAACAGGATCGTCTCGCGGATGCCCTTGCCGGTGAACGCCATGATCATCCGGTCGATCCCGGCGCCCATCCCGCCCGTGGGCGGCATCGCGTACTCCAGGGCGCGCAGGAAGTCCTCGTCGAGCTGCATCGCCTCCGGGTCCCCGCCCGCGGCGAGCAGCGACTGCTCGGTGAGCCGGCGGCGCTGCTCGATCGGGTCGACCAGCTCGGAGTAGGCCGTGCCGAGCTCCGTCCCGAAGCCGATGAGGTCCCACTTCTCCGTGAGCAGGGGCTCCTCGCGGTGCTGGCGGGTCAGCGGGGACGTCTCGACCGGGAAGTCCATGACGAACGTCGGCTGGACGAGGGTGTGCTCGATCAGCTCCTCGAACACCTCCTGGACGAGCTTGCCCTGGCCCCACTTGGGGTCCCAGGAGACGCCCCTGGCGTCCGCGAGCTTCCGGACGTCCTCGATGGGCGTGTGCGGGGTGATCTCCTCGCCGAGCGCCTCCGACACCGACCCGTACAGCGTGATCCGCGGCCACTCCGCCAGGCCGAGGTCGACCTCGGTGCCCTCGTGGACGACGACGGTCGTGCCGAGGGCCGCGACGACCGCGTTCTGGTACATCCGCTGGGTCAGGTCGGCCATGTCGTTGTAGTCGAGGTAGGTCCCGTAGGCCTCGAGCATCGTGAACTCGGGGTTGTGGGTGGAGTCCGCGCCCTCGTTGCGGAAGTTCCGGTTGACCTCGAAGACCTTCTCGATGCCGCCGACGACGAGCCGCTTCAGGTACAGCTCGATCGCGATGCGGAGGTAGAGGTCCATGTCGTAGGCGTTGATGTGCGTCTTGAACGGACGCGCCGCCGCGCCGCCGTGGATCGGCTGCAGCATCGGCGTCTCGACCTCGAGGTAGCCCTCGTCGTGCCAGAAGTCGCGGACGGCGCGGACGGTGGCGCTGCGCAGCCGGGCCATCTTCCGGGCCTCGTCGTTGACGATGAGGTCGACGTAGCGCTGCCGGACCCGCGCCTCCGGGTCGGTCAGCCCGGCGTGCTTCTCGGGCAGCGGGCGCAGGCACTTCGAGGTGATCGCGAACCGGTCCGCCATGATCGACAGCTCGCCGCGGCGGGACGTGATGACCTCGCCCTCGACGCCGATGTGGTCGCCGAGGTCGACGTCCCGCTTCCAGGCGTCGAGCTGCTCCTGCCCGACCTTGGCCAGCGACAGCATGATCTGGATCTCGCCCGCGCCGTCCCGGACGGTGGCGAAGCACAGCTTGCCGGTGTTGCGCAGCAGCATGACGCGCCCGGTGACGCCGACCTTCTCGCCCGTCTCGGTGCCCGGCTCCAGATCCGGGTGTTTCGCGCGGATCTCGGCGGTCGTCGCCGTCCGCGGGAAGGTCACCGGGTAGGGGTCGATCCCGCTCTCGCGGAGCCGGTCGAGCTTCTCCCGGCGCACGCGCATCTGCTCCGGGAGCTCGTCGAAGGTCTCGTCACTCACCCGGTAAGGCTATCCAGCCCGCCGGACGCGCCGCGAACGGCTTCCGCCGCTACGGGGTGTTGCGCTCGTAGATCAGGCGGAGGCCGATGAGGGTGAGCCACGGCTCGAACACGTCGATGCTGCGGGACTCCTCCAGGACGAGGGGCGCGAGACCGCCGGTGGCGATGATCGTGACCTCCTCGGGGTCGTCGGCGAGCTCCTCGGACATGCGCTCCACGATGCCGTCCACCTGGCCGGCGAACCCGAAGATTATGCCGGACTGCAGCGCCTCGACGGTGTTCTTGGCGATCACGCTGCGCGGCCTGACCAGCTCGATCTTGTGCAGCTGGGCACCGCGCGACGACAGTGCGTCTATTGAGATCTCTATGCCTGGGGCGATCGCGCCGCCGACGTACTCGCCCTTGGCGGAGACGGCGTCGAAGGTGGTGGCGGTGCCGAAGTCGACGACGAGCGCGGGCCCGCCGTGGGTGTGCACGGCGGCCAGCGCGTTCACGATGCGGTCGGCGCCGACCTCCTTGGGGTTGTCCATCCGGACGGGGACGCCGGTCTTGACGCCCGGCTCCACGATCACGGCGGGCACGTCGCCGTAGTAGCGGCGGCACATCTCCCGCATCTCGTGCAGGACGGACGGGACCGTGGAGCACAGCGCGATGCCGCTGATGTCGGTCTCGGCGAGCAGCGGGCTCTGCTGGACGAGGCCCTGCAGGACGACCGCGATCTCGTCGGCCGTGCGCCGCGGATCGGTGTTGATCCGCCAGTGCTCGATCACCTCGTCGCCCTCGAAGAGGCCGAGGACGGTCTGGGTGTTACCGACGTCTATGGTGAGCAGCATCAGGTCCCCGCTGGTCAGGTGAAGTCAAGGCCGATGTCGAAGACGGGCGCCGAGTGCGTCAGCGCGCCGACGGCAAGGTAGTCCACCCCGGTCACGGCGACGTCTCGGGCCCGGTCCAGGGTAAGGCCACCGCTCGCCTCGACCCCAGCCCGCCCCGCGACGAGCCGCACCGCCTCGGCCATCTGCGCGTCCGTCATGTTGTCGAGCAGGATGCTCGTCGCGCCGGCGGCGAGTGCCTCCTCCACCTGGGCGAGGGTGTCGCACTCCACCTGGACGTGCAGGGACGGGTACACGGCGCGGATGGCCTCGTACGCCTTGGTGACGCTTCCGGCCGCGGCGACGTGGTTGTCCTTGATGAGCGCGGCGTCGTACAGGCCCATCCGGTGGTTGACGCCCCCGCCGCACTTCACGGCGTACTTCTGGAGGGCGCGCAGGCCGGGCAGGGTCTTGCGGGTGTCGCGGACCTTGGCCTTCGTGCCGGCGATGGCGTCCGCCCACCTGCGGGTGGCGGTCGCGATACCGGACAGGTGGGTGAGCAGGTTCAGCGCCGTCCGTTCCGCGCGCAGGACTGCCCTGGTTTGCCCGCTGACGGAGATGAGGACCTGCCCGGGCGCTACGCGCTCCCCATCCGATGCGCGCGTCTCGTAAGCCACGTCAAGGGCCTCGAAGACGACGCAGGCCACCGGGACGCCGGCGACGACGCCGTCCTGGCGGGCGGTGAGGTTCCCGGTCGCGGTGTCGTCCGGTCCGAAGATCGGCATGCTGGTGACGTCGACTTCACCGTCCTCGGCCAGTGCCGCGTGGACGAGGTTATCCACAGCTTGTGGATCGAGCCCGGCGTCGCTGAGCCTCTGCGAGAGTTCCGGTGTCATGAGCGCCTTCCTTCCAGAGGTTCATAGCGGGTCGTCAGATCGTTCCCGACCAGCCGCGTCACGAGGTGACCGCGCCACGTGCCGTCCGCGCGCTCGGGGAAGTCCTCTCGCCAGTGACTCCCCCGCGTCTCCGCGCGCCGCCCCGCCGCGGCCACGATCGCGGACGCCACGGTGTGCAGGTTGGTGGCCTCCCAAGCCTCCACCCCGGGCTCCGCACGCGCATCCTGCCCCAGCCCGTCCAGCTCACGGGCCGCCCGCGCCAACCCGTCCGCCCCGCGAAGCACCCCGGCACAGGAAGTCATGATCCGCTGTATCTCCCCCCGAGCCTCGCCCCCGACCAACCCGGCCCCCACCGGCACGCCCGCTTCCATCTGCTGGCCGTCTAGGTCCCGGTCCGGTTCGGGAGGTGGGCGGAGGGAGGGGGCCGCCAGGTCCTCTTCCAGGACGGTGGCTATGCGGGCGGCGAAGACGAGGCCCTCCAGGAGGGAGTTGGACGCCAGGCGGTTCGCCCCGTGGACGCCCGTGCAGGCGACCTCGCCGCAGGCGTAGAGGCCGGGGACGGTCGTGCGGCCGTGCAGGTCGGTGCGGACTCCCCCGCTCGCGTAGTGCGCGGCCGGGACGACCGGGATGGGCTCGGTCACGGGGTCGATGCCGTGGTGCCGGCAGGCGGCGAGGATGGTCGGGAAGCGGTTCTCCCACATCGCGGCGCCGAGGTGGCGGCCCTCCAGCAGCATGTGGGACGCGCCGGTCTCGCGCATCCGGTTCATGATGCCCTTGGCCACGACGTCGCGCGGGGCGAGTTCGGCGAGGTCGTGGCGGCCGAGCATGAACCGCTCGCCGGCGTGGTCGACGATGTGCGCGCCCTCGCCCCGGACGGCCTCGGAGATCAGCGGCTGCTGGCCCCGCGCGTCCTCACCGAGCCACAGCACGGTCGGGTGGAACTGGACGAACTCCAGGTCGGCGACCTCGGCGCCGGCGCGCAGGGCGAGCGCGACACCGTCGCCGGTCGAGACCTCGGGGTTCGTCGTGGCGGAGAACACCTGCCCGAGGCCGCCGGTGGCGAGCACGACCGCGCGGGCGCGGACGGCGCCCACACCGCAGGGCTGGCCCTCGCCCATGACGTGCAGGGTGATTCCGGCGGCGCGTCCGGCGCCGTCCTTCAGCAGGTCGAGGACCAGCGCGTGCTCGATGACCTCGACGCCGGAGTCCTTGAGCGCGGCGAGGAGAGCACGGCTGATCTCCGCGCCGGTGGCGTCCCCGCCGGCGTGGGCGATGCGGCGCCGGTGGTGGCCGCCCTCGCGCGTCAGCGCGATCTCGCCGCCGTTGGAACGGTCGAAAGCGGCGCCGAGCCCGATGAGGTCGCGGACGGCGTCCGGCCCCTCGGTGACCAGTGCGCGGACGGCGTCCACGTCGCACAGCCCGACACCGGCCGTGAGCGTGTCGGCGAGGTGCTCTTCGGGGGAATCGTCGGGTGCGAGCGCGGCGGCGATCCCGCCCTGGGCCCAGCGGGTGGATCCAGCGTCCAGCAATGCCTTGGTGACCAGGAGCACGCGCCCGCGAGAACGGCAGCGGAGCGCGGCGACGAGCCCGGCGATGCCGGAGCCGATGACGACGACGTCGGTGTCGGTGGTCCAGCCGGGGGCGGGGGCGTACAGAACCGAAGGGATCACGAGCCCTCCTCGGGATCGGTTCTCGTCATTATGACCCTAACCCCGATCCCGCCACCCGCCCGCCCCCCGCACAGTGGCCGTAATCACCCCCGCCCACCCGAACACCGCCAAGGTGGTGGGGTCAGGGGTGGACCAGGTCGCCTCGGGTGGTTTGGGTGCCGGGGACGGGGGCGGCCGGGTCGGAGTCGAGGGAGATGATCTTGTTGGAGCGGTCGACGTGCACGACGCTGGGCACGAACTCGCGGGCCTCGGCGTCGCTGAGCTGGGCGTAGCTGATGATGATCACCAGGTCGCCGGGCTGCACGAGGCGGGCGGCGGCGCCGTTGATGCCGATCACGCCGGAGCCGCGCTCGCCCGCGATCAGGTAGGTCTCCAGGCGGGCGCCGTTGTCGATGTCGACCACGTGCACCTGCTCGCCCGGGAGGAGGTCCGCGGCGTCCATCAGGTCCTGGTCGATGGTCAGCGACCCGACGTAGTGCAGGTCCGCCTGCGTCACGGTGGCGCGGTGGATCTTGGACTTGAACATCGTCCGGAACATCAGTGCTCCTTGCCGAGCTGGAGGGAAACGTTGTCGATCAGATGGGTGGCGCCGACCCGGCCCGCGACGGCGAGGACGGCCGGGCCGGTGCGGGGGCCCGAGATCGTGGTGAAGGTGGTGGGGTCGACGAGGACGAGGTAGTCGAGGACGAGGGGCGGGTCGGCGGTCGCGGCCTTGTCCAGGACGGTATTCGCGGCGTCCAGGACCGCCTCGGGGCCGTCGGCGGCGGCGTCCGCGCCGGCGTGCAGCGCGCGTGACAGGGCGGCGGCCGTCCGGCGTTCGTCCGGGGAGAGGTAGCGGTTGCGGCTGGAGAGGGCCAGGCCGTCGGGTTCCCGGACGGTCGGCCCGCCGGCCACCTCGACGGGGAGGTCCAGGTCGAAGACCATGCGGCGGATCATCGCGAGCTGCTGCGCGTCCTTCTCCCCGAAGATCGCGACGTCCGGCCGGACGAGGTTGAGCAGCTTCAGCACGACGGTGAGCATCCCGTCGAAGTGACCGGGCCGCGCGGCGCCCTCCACGATCTCGCCCATCGGCCCCGACTTGACCGTGACCTGCGGCTCGCTCGGGTACATGACGTCGCGGGTGGGGGCGAACACGAGGTCCACGCCTTCGGCGGCGCAGGCTTCGAGGTCGGTGTCGAACGTCCGGGGGTAGCGGTCGAAGTCCTCGTCCGGCCCGAACTGCAGAGGGTTGACGAAGATGCTGACCGCCACGGCGTCGGCCGACCGGCGGGCCTGCCGCATCAGGGAGAGGTGGCCATCGTGCAGGGCGCCCATGGTCGGGACGAAGGCCAGCGTGCCCTCGATCCGGGAGCGGGCCTCGGCCAGCTCCTGCCGTGTGCGCGCGACGACCGGGGTCACGAGACGTCCCCTTCCTCGGGTACCGGGTCCTGTGGCCGCGTCCCGCGAGGTGGGGGGCGGCGGGTCAGCGCCGTGTCAGGCCGCATTCGTGTTCTCCCTGGTCAATCGGCCAGTGCTTCGAGGAGGCGTTCGGCGTCCTCGGGCTTGAGCATCCCGGCGGCGAGGGCCCGGTCGGCGGTGAGCCGGGCCAGCGCGATGTAGGCGCGGCGGCTCTCCGGCGACACCTTGGCCAGCTCGTCGACGTGGCCGGACACCGTCCCGGCGTCGCCCCGCGCGACCGGTCCGGTGAGGCCGTCGATGCCGAGCCGCAGGCCGTTGTCGAGGGCGGCGCCGAGCAGCGGGCCGAGCATCCGGCCGGGGTCGGCGACCCCGGCGGCGCGCAGCAGGTCCATCGCCTCGACGACCAGCGTGACCAGGTGGTTCGCGCCCCCGGCGAGCGCCGCGTGGTAGAGCGGGCGCGCGGCCTCGGTGATCCAGACGGGTTCGCCGCCCATCTCCAGGACGAGCGCCTCGGCGACCGGCCGCAGCGGCTCGGGAGAGGTGACGCCGAACGAGATGCCGGTGAGGCGGTTGACGTCGTCGGGGCGCCCGGTGAACGTCATGACCGGGTGCAGCGCGAGCGGCAGGGCGCCGGCGCGGGTGAGCGGGTCCAGGACGGCGGTCCCGTACCGGCCGCTGGTGTGCATGATCAGCTTGCCGGTGACGTCGACGCCCGCGGCGACGAACCCGGCGGCCAGTTCGGGGAGCTCGTCGTCCGGGACGGTCAGCAGCACCAGGTCGGCGGCCGCGACGACGTCCGGCGGGGCCGCCACCTCCGCGCCCGGGAGGCGTTCCGCGACGCGCGAACGCGACCGCTCGGACACGGCGGTCGCGGCGACCACCCGGTGGCCCGCACGGGCCAGCGCGGCGCCGAGCGCCGTGCCGACCCGGCCGGCGCCGACGACGCCGACCGCGAGCCGGGCGGGCCGGTCCTCCGGCGTCTCCGGTTCGGGCCGGGGGGCGCGGGGGGGCGTTCCCGCACCGGGAACCGGCCCGTCTCCGGGCGCGGCGGAGCCGGGCGTGACGTCAGGGTCCATCGGTTTCGTTCCAGTCCTCGGGTAGGTACCGGACGTGCGCGACCCAGGGTACCCGCGGGATCCCGGCACGGAGTCCGGTGGGTGACGATCGCCACCCCACCCCATTCAGTCATGCGCGAGGGCCTCCACGATGGACGTGCGGGCGGCGCGCCGCGCCGGCAGCACCGCGGCGGCCATGCCCGCGGCGCCCGCCAGGAGGACGTAGCCCGTCACCTGCAGGTAGGGCAGCGCGAAGCGGGAGTCGTCGGCCATCGCGTTGGTCGCGGCCCAACCGAACGCGATGCCGAGGACGACCCCGGTGACCGCGCCGATCACGGCCATGACCAGGGCCTCGACGGACAGCATCCGGCGGAGCCCGCGCCGGGTGAGGCCGAGCGCCCGCAGCAGCGCCGACTCCCGGGTCCGCTCGACGACCGAGAGCGTGAGCGTGTTCGCGATGCCGAACAGCGCGATGACGATCGCGAGCCCGAGCAGCCCGGCGAAGATCATCAAAATCGTGTCGATCGCCCGGGTCATCGTCTCCTCGAACTCGGCTGCGGAGACGACCTTCGCGGCCGGGTAGGGCTTCGCGGCGTCCTCGACGGCGCCGCGGGCGGCGGACGCCGGGACGTCGTCGCGGGCCTTCACGAAGAGGTTCGACGGGTCGACGGCGCCGAAGTACCCGGTGAAGTCGGCCTCCGGGACGATGATCCCGGAGATCTGGGCGCCCCCGCCGTAGACGGCGGTGATCTTCACCGGGACGGTGCCGCGCGAAGTCTCGACCTGGATGGTGTCTCCGAGGCCGCGGCCCGGCTGGGCGGCGGTCCCCTCGTCCACCATCGCGGTTCCCGGTTCGCGGGCGGCGGCGAGCGAGCCCGCCTTCATCTCGGGGTTCACGATCGTGCCGAGCGCGGACGGGGTGACCGTGCCGAGCTCCTCCTTCTCGCCGCCGACGCGCGCGTCCTGCCTGCGGGTCTCCACGACGGCGGCGATCTCCGGACGCTCGCGCACCGCCGCCGCGAGCGATGGTGGAACGCGTCCGTCCAGGTTCTGCGTCCTGATCTGGAACTCGACCGGGAACTGCTCCGCCAGCTGGTGCGCCGCGGTCGCCTTTCCGCTCGCCGCGACCACCGCGAACAGGCTCATCAGCCCGACGCCGACGGTCAGCGCGATCGTCGTGGTCGCGGTGCGGCGCGGCGCGCGCTGCGCGTTCGCGACCGCGAGCCGCCCGGGGACGCCGCCGAGCCGCGCCGGGACCGCGCCCGCGAGCCGCGCGAGCGGCCGGACGAGCGCCGGCATCGCCGCGATCACCGCGAGGAAGAACACGGTTCCGGCGAGCGCGACCGAGTACATCGCCGCCTGGCCCTTCTCCATGCCGAGCGATCCGAACGCGCCGATGGCCAGGCCCGCGGTGCCGAGCAGCACCGCGATCACCGTTCGCGCCCGGCCCAGGCGGAACCGGCCGCCGCCCGGCTCCAGCTCCGAGCGCAGCGCGGCGACGGGCGCGACCCGGGTCGCGGCGCGGGCCGGCAGCAGCGCCGACAGGACGGTCACGACGACGCCCACCGCCAGACCGAGCACGACCGTCCGGGCCGACAGGGACGGTGCCGTGACCTGCACCGCCGCGTCCAGCCTGGTGACGCCGGCGAGCGCGGCCGTGCCGAGGCCGGCGCCGGCGGCGAGGCCGAGCAGCGACCCGGCGAGCCCGACCGCCGCGGACTCGGCGACGACGCCGCCGAACACCTGCCGACGGGTCGCGCCGACGCAGCGCAGCAGGGCCGTCTCCCGCATCCGCTGCGCGATGAGGATCGCGAACGTGTTGTAGATGACCAGGGCGGACACCAGCATCGCCACCAGGCCGAAGATCAGCAGCCCGGTCCGGATGATCTCGGTGTCGGCGCCCGCGGACTTCGCCAGCTCCGCGCCGAGCTCCGTCCCGGTGTAGACCCGGTCGGCCGGGCCCGCGGCGGCCTCGATCGCGCGCCGGTCGCCGCCCGCGATGTCGATCTCGCGGTAGGTCCGCTCGCCGGTCATCGTGATCGTGGTGGGGGTGTCGAAGCCGACCGCGCCGAAGAACTTGGCCTCCTGGTCGATGCCGAAGTCGATCAGGCCGACGACGCTGAACCGGTGCGGCCGGTCGTTTCCGTCCAGGATCGTTACGGTATCGCCGACGGTGAAGCCCTCCCGCTTGGCGAGCGCGCCGTCAAGGACGGTTTCGCCAGCGCCGGACGGAGGTCGTCCCTTGTCGACGTCGTAGCGCAGCAGTGACCCGGACGGCACCGAGATGCCGACCGTGGGGAAGTCGCCGACCGCCTTACCGTCCTTGCCCACCAGGGCGGCGTCACCCTTCACCACGCCGTGCACGTCGGTCACGCCCGGCAGCGCGCTGATCTTGCGGAACGTATCGGCGGAAATGCGTTCATCCGGGTCAGGGCTGCTCGGCAGCACCGCGAAGTCGACCTTGTCGGCGGACCGCGCGAACGTCTTGGCGACGCCCTCGTTCATCGTGTCGGTCAGCACGAACGTCCCGGAGATGAACCCGACGCCGAGGGTGATGGCGACCGCCGTGAGCAGCAGCCGCAGCTTGTGGGCCCGCAGGCCCGCGAGGGTCGTCCGCAGCATCACGCCTCCAGGCTCTTGAGCCGGTCGAGGACGGCGGCGGGCGTCGGCCGGACGATCTCGGTCACGATCTCCCCGTCCCGCAGGAACACGACCCGGTCGGCGTACGAGGCGGCGACCGGGTCATGGGTGACCATCACGACCGTCTGCCCCATCTCGCGGACCGAGGAGCGCAGGAACCCCAGCACCTCGGCGCCCGCCCGGGAGTCGAGGTTGCCGGTCGGCTCGTCCGCGAAGATCACCTCGGGGCGGGCGACGATCGCGCGGGCGCACGCGACCCGCTGCTGCTGGCCGCCCGACAGCTCGCTCGGCCGGTGCCCGAGCCGGTCGCGCAGGCCGAGGGCGTCCACGACCCGGGCGAACCACGCGCGGTCCGGCCTGCGGCCCGCCAGCTGCAGGGGCAGCAGGATGTTCTGCTCGGCGGTGAGCGTCGGGAGCAGGTTGAACGCCTGGAACACGAACCCGACGCGGTCGCGGCGCAGGAGCGTCAGCCGCCGGTCGCCCATCCCGGTGATCTCCGCGTCGCCGAGGACGATGCGTCCGCCGGTGACGGTGTCCAGCCCGGCCAGGCAGTGCATCAGCGTCGACTTCCCGGACCCGGACGGCCCCATGATCGCGGTGAACGCGCCCCTGGCGAACCCGGTGCTGACCCCGCGCAGGGCGTGCACGGCCGCGTCACCGGACCCGTACACCTTCGACACGTCCTCGGCCGTGACGGCGGCCTGTACCGCGGCGGCGGCCGGGGAGTTCCCGGGCGGATCGGCGAACGTGCTGGTCACAGTGGCTCCCTGCGGGTCGTGGGTCACGGTCCTGATCTTTCGGGGACCACGCTAGGAAGCCGCCGCGCGGCCGCCATCGGCCCGGCGGCCACGCTTTCCGTCAGCCTCACGGCTGGCCGGCGCCCGCTCGTACGACCTGAGTCGTACGAGCCCGTCACTCCTCCCACGGACCGGCCTCGGTGCACGCGTAAGCGCCGGTGACCCTGGCGGGTCACCGGCGCTTACGCGATGGGCGCGAACGCTCATCTTCGGAGGGTCAGTGAGATCCCTGCACGCTGCGCGGTGCGGAACCTAGCACCCGTCGCCCCGATGGGGTGCGGGGGCTCAGTCGTCGACTTCGGCGATGCCCTTGCACTGCGCGTTCGCGAGGCCGATGACGGCGACGGCGTTGCCGCAGACGTTGGCGGCGGCGGAGATCGGCACGATCACCTGGTTGCCGGTGAGGATCCCGATGTTGCCCGCGCTGGTGTTGTGCGAGCCGTCGCCCCCGTGCCCGCCGCCGTAGGTGGCGGCCTGGGCGGGGGCGGCGGCCAGCGCCGAGGCGGCGACGGCGAAACCGAGGATGCCGGTCGCGGCAAGCTTCTTGATCACGAGAGTCCTCCCGTACTAGGGCCGGAATGGCCCGATCTGACAGTTGCCGACGCCGCCCGTGCGGGCGGCGTCGCGTACGGTAGTTATTCAGCTACTCTCAGGTAGATCAATGCGAAACGTAAGGTCGAGGACAAGAAGTCATCATGGAGTAATCAAGCTGTTACACGGTGTTGTCGGTTTGGCCGCTTTTCGCCAGACCTGTCTCGTAGGCGAACACGACCGCCTGGACCCGGTCGCGCAGGTTCAGCTTCATGAGGATCCGCCCCATGTGCGTCTTCACCGTCGCCTCCGACACGAACAGCCGCTCCGCGATCTCCGCGTTGGACATCCCGCGCGCGACGAGCCGGAGCACCTCCCCCTCCCGGTCGGTCAGGCTCTCCAGCGCCCCGACCGCCTTCTGCTCCGCGTCCGGCAGGTGCACCGCGAACCGGTCGAGCAGCCGCTTGGTCGTGCTCGGGGCCACCACGGCGTCCCCCGAGTGCACCGCCTTGATCGCCTCGATCAGCTGGGCCGGGCCCGCGTCCTTCAGCATGAACCCGCCCGCCCCGGCCTTGATCGCGGCGAAGGCGTACTCGTCCAGGTCGAACGTGGTCAGGATGATGACCTTCGGCCCGGACTGCGCCACCACCCGGCGGGTCGCCTCGATCCCGTCCATGCGCGGCATCCGCACGTCCATGAGGACGACGTCCGCCCGCGTGCCCCGCAGCAGTTCCAGCGCCTGCACCCCGTCGCCGGCCTCGCCGACGACCTCGATGTCGGGCTGCGCGTCCAGGACCATCGTGAACCCGGCGCGCACCAGTTCCTGATCGTCGACCAGCACCACCCGGATGGGCGCCGCCGTGTCCTCAGCCTCCGTCATGCACACTCCCGTCGAATGACGCCGCGTCGCTCACGAGGCGGCCACCTCCTCGCGGACCGGGATCCGCGCGAGCACTTCGAACCCGCCGCCCGGACGCGGTCCCGCGTGGACGGTGCCGCCGTACACCGCGACGCGCTCACGCATGCCGGCGATGCCGTGACCACGCCCGTCGTCCGGCGCGGCCGCTCCCCGCCCGTCGTCGTCCACCCGGACCTCCAGGGCGTCGCCGGTGTACCGGAGCCGTATCGCCACCGCCGCACGCGGACCGCCGTGCTTGAGCGTATTGGTCAGCGCCTCCTGGACGATCCGGTAAACGGTGAGCTGCCGCCCCTCCGACATGGGCGCCGGCGTCCCGTCGACCTCGAACGCCACCGCCAGTCCCGACGCGCGGACGTGCTCGACCAGTTCCGCCAGCTCCGCCACCCCCGGCTGCGGCGCGAACGCCCCGGCGTCGTCGTCCTCGCGCAGGACGCCGAGGAGCCGCCGCATCTCCGCCAGCGCCAGCCGTCCCGTCGAGGAGATCGTGTCGAGCGCCTGCCTGGCCCGTCCGACATCGGTGTCGATCGCGTAGGACGCCCCGTCCGCCTGCACCACGATCACGCTGACGTTGTGCGCCACCACGTCGTGCAGCTCGCGGGCGATACGCGCCCGTTCGGCGGCCATGGCCATCTTGACCTCGTTGTCGCGTTCGCGCTCCAGGCGTTCGGCGCGCTCCTCCACCGAGCGCAGGTAGGCGCGGCGCGTCCGCATGTGCAGGCCGAGCAGCCACACGCCCGCCACCACCACCGTGAGCATGGCGAACACGTACTTCCGGTCGTCGGCGCTGTTCGGGTACCGGACGGTCACCAGCAGCGCGCCCAGCTCGGCGACCAGCGCCGCCGCCAGCCCCCAGCGGAAGGAATTGCTGGCCGTGACGGTATAGAGGCCCATCAGGACGGCGATATTGGCCTGCACGGGCTCCACACCCACCAGGCACTGCACGGCCGAGATGAGCGCGACCGTGGCGAAGACCGCGCGGGGGAACGTCCGGCGCAGGACGAGCGGCGCGAGAAGCCCGAACGTCAGCAGCGCGAGCCCCCACGCGCCGATCCCGTGATGCCCGCCGACCAGCGAAGGCGCGGAGAAGACCACCAGCGGCATCGCGTAGAACGCATCGACCAGCGGCTTCTTACGCCGCAGCCAGTCCCACGCGCCCGCCACCATACGGACAGGGTACGGACGCCCGCCCGACCCCAGAATCAACCGCAGGTCGGACCCGGCCTCCACCGAAGGGACACCGCCGGGGCCCAGGCCGCAAAGGCGCAGCGGGCGGGGTCGCTCGCGGTAACGTCGCAGTCGTGGCGGCGTTGGAATGGCTGACATGGCGCACCGCTATGGAACGGGCGCTCTACGGGGAGAACGGTTTCTACCGGCGCGGGGAGCGTCCCGCCGAGCACTTCCGCACCTCGGTGCACGCCTCCCCGCGCTTCGCCGCGGCCATCGCCCGCCTGCTGGTCGAGGTCGACGTCCTGCTCGGCCACCCCGAGCGGCTGGACGTCGTCGACATCGGCGCGGGGTCGGGGCACCTGGTGAGCAACATCCTGGCCTGCGCCCCCGCCGATCTGGTGCCGCGGCTCGTTCCGACCGCCGTGGAGATCGCACCGCGTCCGGCCGAGATCTCACCGCGGATCGTCTGGCGCCCGGACCTGCCCGACCGCATCACCGGCCTCGCCGTGGCGAACGAGTGGCTCGACAACATCCCGCTGGACGTCGTCGAGCGGACACCGGACGGCGTCCGGACCGTCCTGGTCGACCCGTCCACCGGCAGCGAGCGGCCGGGGCCCGTCCCGTCCGCCGAGGACCGCGCGTGGCTGGACCGCTGGTGGCCGCTCCGCGAACCCGGCGACCGCGCCGAGATCGGCCACCCCCGCTGCGCCGCCTGGGCCTCGGTGATCGGACGGCTCTCCCGGGGACTCGCGCTCGCCGTCGACTACTCGCATACGCGGGAGTCGCGTCCGGTGTACGGAACCCTGACCGGCTACCGCGACGGGTCGACCGTGCCCGCCGTCCCGGACGGCTCCTGCGACGTCACCGCCCATGTCGCACTGGACGCCTGCACGACCGCCGGCGAACGCGCCGGCGCCACGGCCACCCTCCTGACGACCCAGCGCGACGCCCTGCGCGCCCTCGGCCTCACCGGAACCCGCCCACCCCTGGACCTGGCCCACCGCGACCCCCGCGCCTACGTCGCCGCCCTGTGCCACGCCGGCGAGGACGCCGAACTGACCGACCCCTCCGGCCTGGGCGGCTTCGGCTGGCTGGCCCAAACCACCAACATCCCGATCCCTCCCCCACTGACCCCAGGACGCGACGCCCTGCATAGCGGTAAGCCGAGATGCTGAAGCCAGCACTCCCCTTGGGGCAGTGCCTGCAAGCCGCAAAATCAAACCCGGCCCAGCAACCGGACGCGAGACGCCTGCTGAAGGCTTCCGCGCGGCCAGCGACGAGGACCCGCACCTAGGCGTGGAGCACCTCGACCCGGACGCACTCGCGCAGGCGTGCGCGGACGATCACCCGAGGGCAGCACCGAGTGCCACAGCGGGTAGCGCAGCGGAGCCCGCCGGATAGGCCGTCTCGCGCAGCGGAGCGCGGCGAGGATCACCGGCGCGGGGACACACCGCGAAGGTGAAGCGGTGAGGTCAGCACTCCACGTGGAGGGACTGCAGGCCGCGTAGGACGTAGCCGGGCTTCCACTTCGGTTCTGTAGACAAGCGCAGGCCAGGGGCTTGCCGGAGCAGTGCGCCGAAAGATTCGGCGAGTTCGATGCGGGCCAATGGGGCGCCCAGGCAGTAGTGGATGCCGAGACCGAAGGTGATGTGCGGGTTCGGGTCGCGGGACAGGTCGAACCTGTTCGGATCGGCGAAGACCTCGGGGTCGCGGTTGGCGGACGCGAATTGCAGTGCGACCTCGGCGCCACGCGGGATGTCGACACCGGCGACCGTGATGTCCTCCAGGACCCAGCGTTCGAACATGGGCGCCGGAGTGTCGTAGCGCAGCAGTTCCTCAACGGCCGTCGGGATGAGCGACGGGTCGGCGCGGAGGCGCTCCAACTCGCCGGGGTTGCGGAACAGCGACCACCAGCCGTTGCCGGTCGCGTTGACCGTGGCCTCATGTCCGGCGTTGAGCAGGAGGACGCAGGTTCCGATCAGCTCGTCCTCGGTGAGCCGGTCGCCCTCGTCCATGACCTGGGTGAGCGCGGTGATGAGGTCGTCGCGCGGCTCGTCCCGCCGGGTGCGTGCCAGGCCGCGCAGGTAGTCGGAGAAGTCCACGGCGGCGCGGACGGCCGTCCGCTGCGCCTCGAGCGGCGGGTTCAACTCGTACATCCCGCAGATGTCGGCCGACCACGGACGCAGGAGATGCCGATCCTCCACGGGGACGCCGAGCATTTCCGCGATCACGTTCACCGGCAGGGGCTCGGCGACCTCGGCGAGCAGGTCACCGCCGCCCTTGGCCACAAGTTCCGCGGCCAACTCCCCGGCGAGCCGCCTGATCGTCGGGCGCAGGCCCTCCACCATGCGGGCGGTGAACGCCTTGGACACCAGACGCCGCAGCCGCGTGTGCGTGGGCGGCTCGACGTCCAGCATCCCGGCGCGGATCAGGTCCCAGAACGGCTTGAGGAAGTCGGCCTCCGGCTCACGCCCGAACTCCTCATGAGTCGCGACATGGAGATACGACCGTCCGAGCCGCCGATCCCGCAGCAGCGCGTCGACGTCCTCATACCGGCTGATCACCCATTGGTCGGTGGCCTCGTGGTAGAACACCGGACGCTCGGCACGGAGCCGCTCGAACACCGGATAGGGGTCCGCGACGAACTCGGGGGACCAGGGGTCATACGCCAGATCAGACATGATCCGACCATAATCGTCCTTCGCACCAGTCCGAAGCAGCGCGAAGACGGGCGGGCGCCGGCCGCCGACACCAACGGCTCGGTTGCTCCCACAACTCGGCCGACCCAATCCACGGCGACCGACGCCCTGCTCATCCCCGCCTCACCCCACCGCCCACCTCACGCCCCCCCAACTCCCCTCCCACAAACAACCCTCGCCGCCTCATCTGAAGCCGAAGGTCGGGGGTAGGGGCCTGTGTTGGAAGAGTCGGGCCGGGACTGCGTCCGCCAGGGCCTTGTATCCGGCGGGGCTCAGGTGCAGGTGGTCGCCGGTGTCGAGGGCCGGGTTCAGGCGTCGCGGGTCGGCCGGATCGCGTGCGGCGCGGTCGAAGTCGATGACCGCGTCGAAGCGGCGGCTGGTGCGGATCCAGTCGTTGACGGTCTTGCGGGCGTCCTCGCGGTATCCGTTCTCGTCGTCGTACATGGTGTTGCCGCCGAACGGCGTGAGCGTAGCTCCGTACACGCGGATGCCCTGCGCATGGGCACGGACGATGATCTGTTCGTAGGCCGCGATCAGCCCGTCGGCGACCTTCTTCTGCGCCGCCGGGGTGGCCTCGGCGGTGCCGATGTCGTTGACGCCCTCGAAGACGACCAGCCATTTGACGCCGCTCTGCGCCAGCACGTCCCGGTCCAAGCGCGCGAGGACGTTGGGACCCAGCCCGTCATTGAGGACCCGGTTGCCGCCGGCCGCTTGGTTCACGACCGCGATGTCGGACGTGGCCGGATGTGACTGCAGACGGTCCAGCAGCTGGTCGGGCCAGCGGTCGTTCATGTTGGTCGTCGAGCCCCGCCCGTCGGTGAGCGAGTCGCCCAGCATGACGGCCGCCGCAGTCGACGGCTTGGCCCACGTTTCGATACCGCTGAGGAAGTACCAGTGGTCCGTCCCGGTCGCCCCAGGGAGATCGGTGTCTTCGACGTGGTCTCCGGCCACCAGGTAGGACGTGGTCCTGGACCCGGGGTGAGACGTGATGTCGGTGGACGCTTGTCCTTCCGCAAGGTAGAGCGTCACGGTGAGGATGGATCGGGGCGCCACCGGGAAGCTCAGCGGATCGGTGACCATCTGCGCGCCGACCGGGATGACGACCGACGGCTTGCCGTTGAAGGTCACCGGACGGGACGTACCGGGCTGGATCGAGTCGACGCCCGCCTGCCCGCCGTCCGGCAGCGCCACCGAGACCCTGGTGATGGGCAGGTCCGCACCGCCGAACGCATTGGAGAACCGAAGCCGCATGTTGCGTCCGCCGACCGCCACGCGGATGGTCTGGCGCAGCGTGGCGTCCTTGAGCACGACGTCGTCCTGCGTGAACGGCGGGGGCGGCATGTTGTGGGGCTCGGTCAGCTGCGGCATCGAGACCCACGTGTCGACCCAGTGGCCATGAATCTTCGGTGCCGCCCGGCCTTCGGCCGCACGGGGCGTCCCCTCCGCGCCGGGGGCAGAGAGCGAGAACGATGCCAGCACGAGGGCCGCCACAAGTACCGCGAGGGCGGCCGGACGGCCACGCATGGACGCTTCGTACCCCCGGACGGGGAGTGCGCCCGCCTGAAGCGTCCGCCAGCGGCTCCGGAGGGATGGGATCAGCGGGAATGTTCTTGGACGGGAGCGTCTCACCACGGGTCTCCGATCGACTCCGCGAACGGGATAGAGAGTTCGAAAACTTTCGAAGTTTTTCGAATTCCCGAAGAACGTACGTCGCCACAATCAGTCCGTCAAGGATCAACTCCTCTCCATGTGCCGCACCTTGCCGACGAACCTCCGGACAGGCAGAGACGTAAGGCTGTCGGGCTTCTAGAGGTACAGGGAGATGCCCATTGACCATGTGTACGGACCGGGCGTACCGTACCGATCAATCCGCCGAGAGTTTTTCGAAATGTTTCGCGGGAGATGTTTCGCGCAATGTCTCCAGACGCCCTAGCACCGCGCCGCAACCTCCGCGAGCATGCACCCACGTCCGCGTCCACGTCCGCGGGGGAGTTCGAGGACAGGGCGCCTCAGGGCCCGGCGAGTTGGCCGAAGCCGGCGCAGCATTCGCGGAGTTTGCAGAGTTCGCGTGATCCGTGGGGGTCACGGAACTTGGAGGAACTCGTCAGCTCCCATGTCCGTCATTTCGCTGCGATGGACCGGCTGCCGGTGTCGTGGTCCGCCGCCTCAGCTGATACCGCGCGCGGGGAACCGGGAACCTCCCATCCGGAGGCGGGGCGTGAGGACCCCAGCGGGCATGTCGCGCTCACCTTTGATGACGGGCCGACGCCGGCGACGTTGCCAACCCTGCTGGACAAGTTGCTGACCGCCGGCGCCAGGGCCACCTTCTTCAACCGGGGCGACCACGCCGAAGCCCGGCCCGACCTAGTGCGCGCCCAGCAGAAGGCCCGGATGTGGATCGGCAACCACACCGAGACGCATCCTCACCTCCCTGACATCTCCGAATCCGCCTCCTTCACGGAGATCCTCCGCGCCCAGCAGATCCTGCATCGCATCACCGGCGAGTGGACCTCGCTTTTCCGGCCGCCCTATGGCGAGACGAATGACCAGGTCAGGGCCGCTGAAGTGCGCCTTAACCTGCTCGAGGTGCTCTGGACGGTCGATTCCCGAGACTGGGCCGGAGCGACCCCGGACGAGATCGTGGCCGCCGCCCGCGCGCTCCGCCCCGGCGGCATCTTCCTGATGCACGACTGGGCGCAGGCGTCCATCGACGCTCTTCCGCAGATCATCAGCGAGCTGCGCGACCGCGGGCTCCACCCCGGCAAGATCGCCTTCACTTCACGCCAGATCGCCTTCGCCGACACCCCCTTCCACGCGATCGCGGTCGCCCCGTGACTCCGACGCCCGGCGCCTTCCGGCCGGGGCGTCGTGGAGCCGGCCCGCCCCCCGGCCATGAGCGGGCCGACCGGGTTCCATGCTCGGGGGTCCCGGCAGCGCCGGGAAGAGGAACGCGAGGTTGTGGATAACTCCTCAGCGCGCCCAGCGGGTCGGATCCCCGCCGCCCGACCGGCGGGCGGCGAGGGCCCGGCGGGCGGTCGATTCGACGATCGCGCGAGCCTCGCCCAGATCCCGGTCGGCGGCGGCGACCTGGACAGGCCCTGGGGGCGCGTCCACGTGGACGGTCGCGAGGCCGAGGAGACGCTGGAACGGGTTCACCGTGAGCCGAACCGACTGCGCCCGGGCGTGGGCGATCACGTCGGTGCGGCGGCAGGGCCAGCCGTGCCGGGCCACGAAGACCACGTCGTCGGTTCCGGCGCCGTCCGCCCGGTCGATCGCCACCCCCTTGGAGGACGCCGGGATGAGGGAGACGGCGTCAATGTTCGTCCCGGGGAACACCTGGGAGACCAGGTGCATGGCGACGTGCCGGGGCGCGACGGGCAGGAGCGTGGAGGACAACGCCTGGCGCTCACCCGCGTACCCCGCGACGGTGACCTCGATCCGGGCCCAGCCGAGAGTGCGCCAGAGCGCCGGTTCGATGATGCTGACCGCCTGGACGCGTCCCGGAGGAAGCGTCTGCATCCGTGTCTCCAGGAGGCCGTAGCGGAGGCGGATACCGTCCGGCGACATCGCGACCGTGAAGTTGGCGTACATCACCAGTGGCGCGATAACCGCCCGGATGAGCCCGAGCATGACCGGGATGGTGACGGCCAGGATGCCGCCCTCCGCGTACATCAGCAGGAACAGGAGGGACGCGAAGAAGAGCAGGGACGTGCCAAGGACGGGCAGTCGCAGGATCAGGGACGCCAGCAACGTGCCGAAGGAGACGCGCCACACGTGCCGTTCGGGCGCCTCGGGCGTCTGGCCGGGGAGACCTGCGGCGAGGGCGAGGAGTTCGGCGCGCAACTGCTGGGCGGAGTGGCGTCCGAGGTAGCGCAGCGCGATCTCGCTCCGCTCACCGCCGGCCAGTTCGACCCGCACCTCGGCCAGCGCGAACACCCGTGTCACCAGGGGACGGACGAGGTCGATGGCCTGGATGCGTGAAAGCGGAATCCGGCGCTTGTTCTTACGCAGCAGACCGGTCTCGACGACGAGGTCGTCACCGTCGACACGGAAGCGCAGGGCGAGCCACGTCCAAAGCCCGGTTCCGACAGCGATCAACCCCATGGGGATGGTCACGATGAGGAACCTGGCGAGCACGTCCGGGGTGAGCGCCAGGACGATGCCGTCTTCCGTCTGGGTCAGCAGTAGCGGGAAGCCGAGCAGGACGAAGTAGATGATGAGGAAGATGAACGCGCGCAGTGGCACCGTCGCCCAGTGGAGCCTGTGCGTGCCCTCCGAGAACCGCACCGGTGGCCGGTAGCCCGGTGGAGGGCCATGACCGTACGGAGGACGAGGCGGCCCGTAAGGGGGACCGGGGGGCGGACCAGGCGGCGGTCCATACGGCGGACGCGCGCCGTAGGGAGGCCCAGGATGCCCTTGGGGCCCAGGAGGCCGCGGAGGACCTGGAGGCCCCGGACGGCCTTGCGGACCGTACGGGCCATAAGGCCCGGGTGGCCCGGGCGGGCCGTAGGGGCCGCTCATAGCCCCATGCTCCGTTCCTCACCCTTCTGCGCGAGTCGGTCGCGCAGGAGGGCTGCCTCGGCGGTCGGCAGGCTCGGGATGGTCGCGTCCGTTGCCGCCGCGGCGGTGTGCAGCCGGACGGTGGCGATGCCCATCCACCTCTCCAGCAGCCCAGCCGTGACGTCCACGAACTGCATGCGCCCGTACGGGACGACGATGAGGCGCCTGACGAACACTCCGTGAGTGACGATGAGGTCGTCCGCACGCTCGACGTACCCGTACGTGCGGCGGTCAAGTTCGGCCAACAGCCACGCTAGGACGACCGCCAGCCCGACGGCGGCGACCCACATGACGGCCGGTACGAGGCCACCGTTGCCCCAAACGATGAACGCGCCCACACCGCCGATCGGTATCGCCCAGAGAATCGCGGTGAGGAGTCTGTGCCAGCCGTGGCGCTTGGAAATGGGCGACCATTGGAGGCCGCCGCCAGGCGCGAACGCCTGGTCCGCCTGATAGGCGGGCGGTCCGGACGGCGGCTGGTGCGGCGGGTAGTGTGCCGGTACTTGACCGGGTTGGCCTGGCGGTCGACCGCCATGCCCCTGACCCGACGGCGAGGGCGGGTGCGCCGCTCCCTGCTGTCCAGGGTTGGCGGCGGGCTCGTAAGGCGGTTCGCCATGGCTCGCGTTCATCGCCCCCTAGTCAACCGGATAACGAGTACCGCTCGCCATGCGACCATGAAGCCGTGATCGGAGCTGCGGAGGCGCGACCATGACCACCGAACGGATCGTAGGGATCGGTGCGGGCGCCAAGGAGCTCGCCACCGAGGACATGACCCTGAACATCGGTCCCCAGCACCCGTCCACGCACGGTGTGCTCCGGCTCAGGCTCACCTTGGACGGCGAACGCATCTCGGCGGCCGAACCCATCGTCGGCTACATGCACCGCGGGGCGGAGAAGCTCTTCGAGGTCCGCGACTTCCGGCAGATCATCGTGCTGGCGAACCGTCATGACTGGCTGTCGGCGTTCTCCAGCGAGCTCGGCGTCGTCCTCGCCGTGGAACGCATGCTCGGCATGGAGGTCCCGGTACGCGCCGTATGGACGAGGACCCTGCTGGCGGAACTCAACCGGATCCTCAACCACCTGATGTTCCTCGGCTCGTATCCCCTTGAGATGGGCGCCATCACGCCGGTCTTCTACGCGTTCCGTGAGCGTGAGGTGCTGCAGCGCGTCATGGAGGAGATCTCCGGCGGGCGGATGCACTACATGTTCAACCGGGTCGGAGGGCTCAAAGAGGAACTTCCCGCCGGTTGGACGGCGCGCGCGCGGACCGCGGTCTCCGACGTCCGTGCCCGCATGGGCGACATCGACGACATCATCATGGGCAACGAGATCTTCCGTGCGCGGACGAGGGGCGTCGGAGTACTCACCCAAGAGCAGATCCTGCAGTACGGGGCGTCAGGCCCCATCGCGCGCGCGTCCGGCCTGGACTTCGACCTCCGCAGGGACGAGCCGTATCTCGCCTACGGCGACCTCGACGTCCGCGTGGTCACCCGGTCCGAGGGAGACTGCCTCGCACGGTTCGAGTGCCTGCTCGACCAGGTCCACGCGTCCCTCGACCTCGCCGACGCCTGCCTCGACCGCCTGGCCGAACTTCCCCCCGGCCCCATCAACCAGCGGCTGCCGAAGGTGCTGAAGGTCCCAGAGGGCCACACCTACGCCTGGACGGAGAACCCGCTGGGCATCAACGGCTACTACCTCGTGTCCCGCGGGGAGAAGGTCCCGTGGCGAATGAAGCTGCGGTCCGCGTCGTTCAACAACATCCAGGTCCTGAAGGAGCTCCTGCCCGGCAATCTGGTCGCCGACATGATCGCCATCCTGGGCTCCATGTTCTTCGTCGTAGGCGACATCGACAAATAGCCGGTAGTGCCCCTGACGGTGAGGCGACGCCCTAGGCGAGCCTCACCGTCAGGTCACGCAGCGAGTGCAAGCGAGCCAAGTAGGCCTGGGTTGAATTACGCGCGAGAGGCGCCCCGGCCTTCTTCCTCATCGTCCGGGCCTTTGGGGACGCGGCACGCGTACTCCAGGAAGACCGCGGCCCCCACCAGGACGACCGCCGCCAGGAAGGTGCCACCGCTGACAAAGAAATCATGGCGTGGGGTCGCCTTGTCGAGGGACGAGGTCAGGCTGACGGCGAATCCTCCGAACACGCCGGCGATGACCGCGGCGGAGTGCGCGCTGGCCTTGCCCAGAGCGGCCAGCCGGGCCACCGCCATGGGCTCCAGCGGCTTGGGCGGCGGCTTCCGTCCGGGTTGGGGGCGATAGCGCTCGTCCGGCTTACTGCGGAGGCGGCGCAGCACGTTCAGGCCCGTGGACGCCTCCCCCAGGGCGAGCAGGAGCAGCGTCGGCACAGCCGTCCACGGCAGGGGAGGCAGCGACATGTAGGCGGAACGCAGCACCGCCCAGGTGACCACCGCGACGACGACCACGAGGGCGATGAGGAACAGCGGCCGGGACGGTTTCATGCAGGCTGCTGAAGGACCAGGTCCTCCCGGCGGCGAACGGCCGACGGACCACCCTCCGACTGCTTGGCCTGGGCGAGGTCGCCGACGCGGCCGTGCCCGGGCAGCAGAACGTCCGGCTCGATGTCGGCCCAGGGGACGAGCACGAACGCCCGCTCGTGCGCGCGGGGATGCGGGAGCGTCAGATCGGGGTCGTCGGACGTGACGTCGCCGAAGACGACGATGTCGATGTCGAGCGTGCGGGGACCCCAGCGCACCACGCGTTCCCGGCGCATCGACGTCTCGATGTTCAGGACGCGTTCGAGGAGGTTCTCCGGGGGCAGGCGGGTGTCGGCCACCAGGACGACGTTGAGGAAGTCGCCCTGCTCGGGGAGGGTCTCGCCGGGCGGCGCGTACGGCGCGGTCTCGTAGACCGGGGAGAACGCCACGAAATGCAGGCCCGGTGCGTCGAACAGCGCGTCCACCGCCTCCTGGATGTTGTCCAGGCGGTCGCCTAGGTTGCTGCCGATCGAGAAAACGACGCGGTGCTGGACCAGCATGTGGCCGCCGGTGGCGGTGCGGTCGGGCATGCGGTCGGACGCTGTCATGGGCGACTCCTCCTGATCTTCACGGCGATGTCCGTGAAGGGGTGCGGCACCGGGGCGCTCGGCTTGTGGACGGTGATCTCGACCTCGCTCACCGTCGCATCTTCCAGACATATTGTCGCCAGCCGGTCGGCGAGCGTTTCAAGGAGGTTGACGGGCTCCCCCTCGATGACCGCGACGAGGCGGCCGGCGAGTGCTCCGTAATCGACGGTACGCGAGAGGTCGTCCCCGGCGGCGGCCGGACGGGTGTCGAGCCCCAGGACGGCGTCCACCACGAACTCCTGTCCCAGCTCGCGTTCCGCGGGCAGGCATCCGTGCCTGCCACGCGCGCGCAGGCCGCGCAGCTCGATGTGGTCCAAGCTCATTCTTCCTCTGCATCCACCACGTTGAGGACGGGCGAGCCATGGTGCAGCAGAAGCCGCCACTCCCCCTCCGACCGGACGAACACGTTCGTGGCGACGATGCTTCCGCCGGCGAGGAAACCCGCTTCGGTGTCCTCGTCGGCGGTGAGGACGTTCTCCTTGCACGTCACCACCGCGTGGTCGCCGTACACGTCGGTCTCGACGTCGGTGAGCACGAACTGGATGTAGGTCGTGTTGGCCATGATGAGCGCCCACGAACGGAGCACTTCCTCACGCCCGCGCAGCATCGTCCAGCCGGGGTGCACGCAGGAGACGCCGTCCGCGTACGGGCCGTCCGCCCATACGTCCGACATGCGGTCGAAGTCACCGGCCTCGAACGCGGCGTAGAACTCGGCGTGGACCTCGTCCACGTCAGCGCGGTTCACGGCACGGCTCATAGGCGGGGACTCCCGTGTTCTGCGCGACCGTCCGCCGCGGCTTTTCCGAAGCTCTCTTCATGGGTGGGACGTGCAGCGCGCATGGCGGCCGCCACACGCACCGCGTCCGCGTTGGGCCGGACGCGGTGGACGCGCACGCACCACGCACCGGCCGCCGCCACCAGGGACGTGACGGCCACGGTGGCGTCGTCGCACTCGCCGAACGGGCGCGGCGTCCCGTCGGAGGCGGCAAGCAACCTGGTCAGGAACCCTTTGCGGGACGCGCCCACCAGGACCGGATGCCCGGTGCGCGTGAAAGCGTCCAGGTGGGCCAGCAGCGACCAGTTGTGCCCTGCCTCGGGGCTCTTGGCGAACCCCAGCCCGGGATCCAGCACGATCATGGAGGGGTCGACGCCCTCCCGGAGTACCGCGTCGACCCTGTGCAGCAGCTCGTCGCGGACCTCACGGACCACGTCGGTGTAGATGGCACGCGTCTGCATGTCATGGCTGTGCCCCCGCCAGTGCATCACCACGTAGGGGACGCCCGTCGCGGCGACCACTCGCGGCATGGCCGGATCGGCAAGACCGCCGCTGACATCGTTCACCAGCCGGGCTCCGACACCCAGCGCGGCCTCTGCGACCTCGGCGCGCATGGTGTCGATGCTCACCGGAACGTTCTCGGCCACGAGCGCCTCTATGACGGGCACCACGCGACGCAGTTCCTCGTCCTGTGACACACGCTGCGCGCCCGGACGGGTGGATTCACCACCCACGTCCACGATGTCGGCGCCCTCCGCGACAAGATCGAGGCCGTGCCGGATCGCCTTGTCCGGGTCGAACCAGGCGCCGCCGTCGGAGAACGAATCCGGGGTGACGTTGACCACGCCCATGACGAGGCACCGCCCTGGGGAGGGCAGGCCCGGAACGACGGCACTGGTCATAACACCCAACCCTATGCCTTGATCTCAACCCGGTTGCCGCAGCGCCTTCGCCGCCGTTTCCGGACCTCGTGACACCCGGCGCCCGCCCTCGAACACATGCGCTCGTCACACCCGGCACGCGCCGCACGCCGTCCCTCTCCGTCACTCCGGCCGCCCGGTTGCTCGCCCGGTGGCAGCAGAAGGGCCTCAGCGCGCCGCTGAGGCCCTTCCAGGTGCTTCGGTGCCCCGAGTCGGGGCGGACGGTCAGTAGCGACCGAGAATCAGGCTCATCGCCTCGGACCGCGTCTCCGCATGATCACGGAAGTCGCCGCGCACCGCCGACGTGACCGTCTTGGCGCCCGGCTTCCGCACTCCGCGCATGGTCATGCACAGATGCTCGGCTTCGATCACCACGATCGCGCCCCGCGGCTCCAGCACCCGCATCAGCGCGTCCGCGACCTGGCTTGTCAGCCGTTCCTGGACCTGGGGGCGACGCGCGTAGACGTCCACCAGCCGCGCCAGCTTCGACAGGCCGGTGATCTGGCCCTTCTTGTTGGGCGTGTAACCCACATGGGCCACCCCGTGGAAGGGCACCAGGTGGTGCTCGCACACTGAGTAGACCTCGATGTCCTTGACCAGGACCATTTCCTCATGGTCGGCGTCGAAGACCGTGGTGAGGGCGTCCTCCGGCGTCTGCCGCAGGCCGGCGAACTGCTCGGCGTACGCCCGCGCCACCCTGGCGGGCGTTTCGCGGAGGCCGTCCCTGTCGGGGTCCTCCCCGATGCCGATCAGGATCTCGCGTACCGCCTTCTCGATCCGCGCGTGATCGAAGCCTGGTGGCTCCTCAAGGATGCTTGCCTCGCCCTCGATGAACGCACGTCCCGCGTCCTTCGCGGCCTCTTCCGACTGCAGGCTCTCCGGCGGACCGAGGGACGGCCCTGGGGACGGTGTCCCGCCCCCAGGTTCGCCATTCGCCGACGTCTCGTCTTGCGGTTCAGCCAAGGCGATCAGCTTTCGCCCTGGGCCGGGTCTTTGACCTCCGCGCCGACCCCGCCGCTCTGGCCGTTGCCCTTGGTCAGGTCGGTGACCTCCTGCGGGCCCATCAGGGCCAGTTCCTTGCGCGTCAGGATGGGCGGACGGTCGGACGGGAGACGCTTGCCGTAGCCGGTGTAGGACTTCTGGTGCGGCCGCTTCTGGATCGGCGCGAAGATCTCCAGGACCATGTCCTTGGAGAGGGTCTCCTTCTCCATGAGATTGACCACCAGCTCGTCCAGGACGTCCCGGTACTCCATGAGGATCTCCCACGCCGTGTCGTGCGCGGCCTCGATATAGCGGCGGACCTCGTCGTCGATGGCGGACGCTATGTCCTCCGAGTAGTCACGCTCGTGGCCCATGTCGCGCCCGAGGAACACCTCGCCCTGACCGGAGCCGAACTTGCGCGCGCCGAGGCGTTCGCTCATGCCGTACTCGGTCACCATCTTGCGGGCGATCGCGCTGGCCTTCTCGATGTCGTTGGCCGCACCCGTCGTCGGCTCGTGGAACACGAGCTCCTCCGCGGTGCGCCCGCCGAGCAGCATGGCGAGCTGGTCGGTCATCTCCGAGCGGGTGGTGAGGAACTTGTCCTCCATCGGGAGGGTCATGGTGTAGCCCAGGGCCCGTCCGCGCGGAAGGATCGTCACCTTGTGCACGGGGTCGGAGTTCGGCAGCGCGTGCGCCACCAGAGCGTGCCCGCCCTCGTGGTAGGCGATGATCTTCTTTTCCTTCTCCGACATCACCCGGGTCTTCTTCTCCGGCCCGGCCATGACGCGGTCGATGGACTCCTCGAGGGTGTCCATGTCGATCAGCTTGCGGTCGAAGCGCGCGGTGAGCAGCGCGGCCTCGTTGATCACGTTGGCCAGGTCGGCGCCGGTGAAGCCGGGGGTGCGCCGCGCGATCGTGTCGAGGTCGACGTCCGGCGCGAACGGCTTGCCGCGGCCGTGCACCCTGAGGATGCCCTTGCGGCCCTCCAGGTCCGGGCGGTCCACGGTGACCTGGCGGTCGAACCGGCCGGGGCGCAGGAGCGCCGGGTCGAGGATGTCGGGGCGGTTCGTCGCGGCGATCAGGATCACGCCGCCCTTGACGTCGAAGCCGTCCATCTCGACGAGGAGCTGGTTGAGGGTCTGCTCGCGCTCGTCGTGGCCGCCGCCGAGACCCGCGCCGCGGTGCCGGCCGACGGCGTCGATCTCGTCGATGAAGATGATCGAGGGGGCGTTCGTCTTGGCCTGCTCGAACAGGTCGCGGACACGGGAGGCGCCGACACCGACGAACATCTCCACGAAGTCCGAACCGGAGATCGAGTAGAACGGCACCCCGGCCTCACCGGCCACGGCCCGCGCCAGGAGCGTCTTACCGGTGCCGGGCGGGCCGTACAGGAGCACGCCCTTGGGAATCTTGGCGCCGATCGACTGGAACTTGGCCGGGTTCTGGAGGAAGTCCTTGATCTCCTCCAGTTCCTCAAGGGCCTCTTCCGCGCCGGCCACGTCGGCGAAGGTGGTCTTCGGGGTGTCCTTGGTGATGAGCTTGGCCTTGGACTTGCCGAAGTTCATCACCCGCGAGCCGCCGCCCTGCATCTGGTTCATGATGAACAGGAAGATCAGCACGATGATGATGATGGGCAACAGGCTGAACAGCAGGCTCATCAGGAAGCTCTGCTGCGGGACCTCGACGTCGTAGCCACCGGAGAGCTTGCCCTCGTCGGCCTGCTTCTGCAGCGCCTGCTGGAGCTGGTGCCCCTGGCCCCCGACCCAGGACGTCTGCTGGTGCTCACCGTTGTTGAGCGTCAGCTCGATTCGCTGGTCTTTGTCAATGATCTTGGCGGACTTCACCTGTCCCGCGTTGATCTCCTGCACGACCTTGGAGGTGTCGACCTTCTCGTAGGAAGGGCCAGGGTTGATGCCCCACATGAGAAGGGCGACCAGGAGGCCGAACAGCAGGATCCACAGCAGCGGCCCGCGAAAGTAGCGCTTCACGTCCATTTATCCGGTTACCCCTCCGGGGCCCGTCCCTCCTGACCAACATCTGTGTACGATCCTCGTCCGTCCCGGGGGACGGATGCCGGGGCGACCAACAGTAAGACTCACGAGGAGTCCGTCACCCGGGGGCTCCGGACCCATCGCAGCGGCTTCCCGCGTGTGCCTCCCCGACCCAAGGGTCCGGGACACCGACGGTACACCGCAGGGCGCAGAAGACGCAGCCGACGCTGTTCCCCTGCATCCCCTCCATATACCCGTCAACGACCTTTGCAACGATTCGTCACGGTCCCTTGTTCCCTGGAGACGGCTCGTATCCCCCAGGCTGCACGGTGTACGGGCCTCTGTGCAGGGGCCCTATCTATGCGCCGTCCCCGCCGTAGACATGGGGGGCGAGCGTGCCGACGAACGGCAGGTTCCGGTACTTCTCCGCATAGTCGAGCCCGTAGCCGATGACGAACTCGTTGGGGATGTCGAACCCGACGTACTTCACGTCGACGTCGGCCTTGACCGCCTCCGGCTTGCGCAGCAGCGCACAGATCTCCAGCGAGGCGGGCCCGCGCGAACGCAGGTTGCTCACCAGCCACGACAGGGTCAGGCCGGAGTCGACGATGTCCTCCACGATCAGGACGTGCCGGTCGAGGATGTCGGTGTCGAGGTCCTTGAGGATGCGCACGACCCCTGAGGACTTCGTCCCCGAGCCGTAGGACGAAACGGCCATCCAGTCCATCGAGGCAGGCGTGTGCAGGGCCCGTGCGAGGTCCGCCATGATCATGACGGCGCCCTTCAGGACGCCCACCAGCAGAAGGTCCTTGCCCGCATAGTCGGCGTCGATCTGCTCGGCGAGCTCCCGCACCTTAGCCTGCAGGTCCTCCTCGGGGATCAGCACCTTCGCCAGGTCCGTGCCCAGGTCCTTCTCGTCCACAACCACACCCTCATAGTTCAGACCTCGCCCGTCCGGCCGAGGAGCAGCTTCCCATACCGCCGGACGGCCCGTACCCCCCCGGGCAGGTCTACGTGACGCTGCCCGCGCCAGGCCGTGACCAGTCGTTCCACTGCATCGACATGGACGGCCGCGAGCGTACCTGCTGGGCTGCCCGCTTTGAGCGCTGCCATCCGCAGGACCCGGGTACGGATGGCTCTGGGCTGTTCCTTCAGCCCGTCCAGGCGGAGGGCCACGCGTTCTCCGTCGTCGGGGGCTTCCAGGTCGGTGAAGGCCCTTGCGGCGACCTCTTCTAGGTAGTCCGCGTCTTCGCGCAGCATTTTCGCCGTCCGAGCCAATGCCTCCGCTACACCGGGGCCGAGCGTCTTCTCCAGGACGGGCAGCGCTTCATGGCGTACACGTACGCGTGCATAGGCGGGGTCGACGTTGTGCGGGTCGTCCCAAGGGTCCAACCCCATCGCCTTGCATGCCCTGCGGGTGGTCGCACGGTCGAGCTCTAGGAGGGGCCTCAGATAGAGGACGTCGGATCGGCGTCGGAACTCGGCCGGCATCCCGGACAGCGATCGGGTTCCGGAACCACGCGCCAGCCCGAGCAGGACGGTTTCGGCCTGGTCGCCTTGGGTGTGCCCCAAGAGGACGGCTGCGGCTCCCAGCCGCTCTGCGGCCTCGTCAAGGGCGGTGTAGCGGGCTTCTCGGGCGGCGTTCTCTGGGCCGCCTGTCCCGTCCACTGTGACCGCTATTGATCCGGAGGGGTCCAGGCCCAGGTCGGCCATGGTTCGTACTACGGCGTCGGCACGCTCGCCGGAACCGGCCTGTAGGCCGTGGTCGATCGTGACACCACCGGCCTGGCGGCCCGCTCTGGGGGCCTCGAAGGCCAGCGCACCGGCCAGCGCCAATGAGTCGGCGCCTCCGCTGCACGCGGCGAGCACCATCGCCCCTTCGGGAAGTTCCTCCAGGACGCGGCGCACCGCGAGACGTACGGCGGCCACCGCCGGATCAGGCCCCATGCAAAACCTTTACCACCGCGTGGCGCCCGATACGCGCGGCACGCCCAGGGGCAGGGCTTGATTCCGTCGCTGGGGTCAGGCTTCGTTCGCCTCGGTGGGGGCGTCAATGGCGCGGGGACCCAGGACCCTGTCCATCCACAGAGCCGGTTCCTTGATCTCATCGTGGGTGGGCAGCGTATCCGGCGACTGCCAGATCTGGTTGAAGCCGCCCATGCCGACCTCGGTGACGACCCGGCGGACGAACCGCGAACCCTCCGCGTACTGCTTCATCTTCAGGTCGATGCCAAGGAGGCGCCGGATCGTCTTGTCGAGCCTGGAACCACCGTCGCGGCGTCCCTGGAAACGGGACCGGATCTGCTTGACCGACGGCACCACTTCGGGGCCGACCGCGTCCATCACGTAGTCGCCGTGCCCTTCGACCAGCGTCATCACCGCGGTGAGACGGTCGAGGATCTCGCGCTGCTCCGGGCTCTGGATCGCGTCGATGAGGTTGGAGTCGCCCCCACGCACGGCGTCTGCGACGGCCTCCGCCGCGTCCCTGATGCGGTCCAGCATGACGCCAGGGTCGAGGTCGGACGCGAGCAGGAACTGGGTCATCTGGTCCTGCACGTACTCGCGCAGCCATGGGACACCGGTGAACTGGGCACGGTGCGTCTCCTCGTGGAGGCAGACCCAGAGCCGGAAGTCACGCGAATCCACACCGAGCTCCTGCTCGACATGGACGATGTTGGGCGCGACCAGCGTCAGCCTTCCGGTCGGTGCCCGGCCGGACGGGTCCGGCGGCAGGAACAGCTCGTACTGGCCCAGTACACGGCTGGCCATGTACGCGAGGATGGCGCCGACCTGCATGCCGGTCACGCGGGAGCCGACGGCCTGCACCATGACGTTGCCCGCACCGCCGAGAGGGCCGGGCGCACTCCGCGCCGACATCTGCTCCATGAGCGGTTCGAGCACCACGCGGAAGCCGTCCACGTTCGCCCGGATCCAGCCGGGCCTGTCCACGACCGTCGCGGGCTCCGGATCGAGCTCGGAGGCCATGCCGGTGAAGTCCCGGACATGGCCGTGGGCGATCTTCGACAGCTCGCGCAGCTCCGCCACGGCCGCACGGGCCTCGGCATGGCTGACCTGCGGTCCCGGCCTGACCAGCCGGGTCCCGGCCTGGACCGCCACGTTCCAGTCGATCATTGAGGCGCTCATGTACTCCACCGTACGTTTCGGACGCGGCGCCGGAGCGCCCCTGCTCGGTCGTTCAACGAACAACCGTCCTGGTTATCTCCCATATGACCGGACCCACACCCGGATCAGCCCCCGGCCGACGGCGCGTTGCCGCAACCGCAGGCGGCGACGACGGCCGCTAGCCGGTCGAGCTTCCCGGGATCGACCGGGCCCTCGCCGTCCCCGGCCATGAAGGCGAAGGCGAGCAACCGGCCGTCCGCGTCCTGGGCGAGCCCGGCCAGCGTGCTGACGCCCGCCAGCGTGCCGGTCTTGGCGCGAACCGTCCCGACCCCGGGCTGGCTGAGCGCCGAGGTGAAGCGCGGAGGGCTCAGCGTTCCGGAGAACCCCGCGACCGGCAGGCCCGTGATGGCGGAGCGGAGCTCCGGGTGGTCCTCGCTTGCGGCGAGCGAGACGATCTCGGCGAGCGCCTTGGGGGTGATGCGATTGCGCGTGGACAACCCGCTGCCGTCGTTGAGCGCGATCCCTGTGGTCACTCCCATGCCGGCGAGGGTCTGGACCACGGCCTGAGCGGAGTCGGCGAACGTCGGCGGGCGCCCCTGGTTAATGGCGACCTGCCTGGCCACCGCCTCGGCCACATCGTTGTCGCTCTCGGTCATGAGGTGCTCCACGAGCGCGGACATCGGCGGTGACTGGACGGCGCCGATCTGCGCCGCTCCGTCCGGCGCGACCGTCCTTCGTCCTGGCTTCGCGCTCACTCCGCTCTCGGACAGGAACCGTGCGAAGAGCTTCGCGGCAGCGGAAGGCGGATCGGAAACCCGCGACCGCTTGGACGGATCTCCTGGAGACACGCGCCCTTCGTCGACCATCAGGGCGGCGACTGGAGCGACCTCACCGTCGGGCACGTAATTGGGTTTCCACCCTGCGGCCATGCGAGGACCTTCGTAGGCGGACACGTCGTAGTCGACGCGCACCTGCTGGACACCGGACGCCTTCAACGCCGCGGCCGCCTGCTGAGCCAGCTCCTGGAGCGACGCCCAGGACGGATGGCCGGCCTCAGGGCGCGGCGGCAGCGCCGTCAAGGTAGTATCCCCGCCTCCGACCAGTACGATTCGGCCACCCCCGCCTTGCACGACCTGCGTGGTGATCCTGTACGCGGGCCCGAGCGACGCCAGCGCCGCCACCGACGTCACCAGCTTCGTCGTCGAGGCCGGGGTGGCGGGCCGGTCGGCCTGCCTCTCGAACAGGGAACGGCCGGTCGCCACGTCGATCACCACGGCGTTCATCTTCGCGCGGGGGCCGCCGATGATCCCCGACAGCCGTCCGGCCAGGGTGGACGCGTCCGGCAGCGGACCCGACCCGGGATCGGCCGGCGGGATCGCCATCGAGGCGGCCTGCACCAGGTCACGCTCCGCCACGCTCGGCGGCTGCGGGGAAAGGTGACGGTCGGGTGTGAGTTTGGCCACTGCCAGCCCGGCGGTGACGGTGAAAACGTTAAGGAGGGACAGCGACAGGACCATGAGGGCACGGCCCCGTCCAGGCACGTGACCGCCCCTCTCCCACTCAGCACTCACCAACGTGCGACATCCTTAGACAAGGGAACACCCTGTGTGGACGGCCTCGCCCACGGGTTCCCGAAAGACTATTCACTGCAGCGCGCAGGGAGCGGAGGACATCTTGGATTTCGACGTCACCATTGAGATCCCGAAGGGCCAGCGGAACAAGTACGAGGTGGACCACGAGACCGGGCGCATCAGGCTCGACCGCATGCTGTTCACCTCGACGCAGTATCCGGCCGACTACGGGTTCATCGAGAACACCCTCGGTGAGGACGGCGACCCCCTCGACGCGCTGGTCCTCCTGCAGGAGCCGACGTTCCCCGGCTGCCTCATCCGCTGCCGCGCCGTGGGGATGTTCCGGATGACCGACGAGGCCGGTGGTGACGACAAGGTCCTGTGCGTCCCCTCCACCGACCCCCGCATGGAGCACCTGCGCGACATCCACCACGTGGCCGAGTTCGACCGGCTGGAGATCCAGCACTTCTTCGAGGTCTACAAGGACCTGGAGCCGGGCAAGTCCGTCGAGGGCGCCAGCTGGGTGGGGCGCGTCGAGGCGGAACTGGAGATCGAGCGGTCCCTCAAGCGCGCGACGGACCAGGGCGCCCACTGAGCGCCGCCCGCCCGGCCGGCCGGACCCCCGCTCGGCCGACCGGCCGCACCGCTCCGGCGGTACCGGGCACGCGGCCCGAAGTCGCGAGAGGCGCCGATCCGCTCCCGTGCCCGCGCGACACGACTCACGAGGACCCCTTCCGCACGGGTGACCGCGCGGAAGGGGCTCCGCATTCCACACTCCTCGCACGGTCAGCCGGAGGGACGGGTCGCACCGATCAAGTCCCCTCGGTGAATGCTGGACATGCGCACCCGCCCGCCTGTGTAGGGCGCCTCCACCATCTGGCCCTCGCCGACGTAGATGCCCACATGGTGGATGGTCTCCGGGTCGGACGTGTCGTTCGCGAAGAAGACGAGATCACCCCGTCGTAGCGCGTCGATGGGGACGTGTGGTCCCGAGGTCCACTGCGTACCGGTCCAGTGGTCGAGGGCCACTCCGGCCTTGTACCACGCGTACATCGCCAGGCCCGAGCAGTCGAAGCCGCGGATTCCGGCGCCCTGGGCTATGCCGTAGCTAGGGCCGGCCGTGGTTCCCCCGCCCCAGGAGTAGGGCGTGCCCAGCCACTTGAGCGCGGCCCGCACCGCGACCGCTCCCCGCGCAGCCGAGGTGGTCGGCCCCAGTGCGGCGGGTCGTCCTGGGCTGACAAGGGTTGCGCGTGCTTCGTGTGCTTTCGCTTTCTCCGATGCGCGCTCCCGCGCGCGCTTGAGCTGAGCGCTTCGGGCTTGGGCGGCCCCAAGCCCGCGTTCCAGGTGGCGCTTCTCCGCCTCTATGCGGTGCACGGACTCCTGTTGCCTGGCTACCGCGTCCTGCGCCAGTTGGCGGGCTTCCTCGGCCCGCTCCATCGCCGCCTGTTGTTCACCGAGCGCTTTCTCCGCCTGGCGACGGAACACATCGGCCACGTTCTTGGACGCCTCCACGCGGCCGACCATCGCCGTGCGCCTCTTGACGAGCATCTCCGCCATCGCGGCACGGTCCATGAAGCCCTGCGGCCCACCGTCCCCGACGAGTGCCGACGAGATCTGGTCATAGCCGGTGTTGTTCCGGTAGAGCTGAGCGGCGAGCAAGGCCAGCCCGGTGCGTGCCTCCTCCAGCCTCTCGTTCGCGGCCGCCATCCGCGCTTGGGCGTCTCCATGGGCCCGCTGGGAGCGTTGCTGGGCGAGCCGTTCGCCGTTGTAGCGTTCCACGGCCGCCGCGGCGGCGACGGCCAGCCGGTGGAGTTCGCCGTCCGCCTGCGCGAGCTTGGCCTTCGTCCGGCCGACCTCGGCGGCCCGTTCCCTGACCTGTTGCTCGCTGCGTTCGACGTCCCCCGCGCTGGGGGAGGGATCAGCGGCGGTGGGCCGGGCGGAGGCGACAGGTGCCAGCAGGCTCATCCCGATCAGCGCGGTGGAGGAGAAGGCGACCATTCGTAGCGCCATGCCACGGGACGAGTATTTCCTGAGGGGAAGCGAGGGCGCGCGACGAGCCTCTGCTGCACCAGGTGCCATGAGCACGTCCTCCCCCAAGGCGATACTGCTTAGCGCAAACGATCACCTACGAAGAGTAGTTGAGTCAGGCAAGGGTGAGTACGCGCCACTCCAGTCAGGAGCTGGACGTCGGACTCGCCCCGGAAGAGGCCGGCGTAGTGGGCGCCGGCTCTGCCGCGGGCGGCGGAGGCTCCGGTTCTGTATTGGACGGCGGTGGCTCGGAAGGCGACGGCTCAGAGGGTGGCGGTTCGGAGGACGACGACGGCTTCGTTCTGGAAGGCGATGGATGTTCGGGACGGTGCGTCCCCGGCGGTGTGGACGGGTCCGCGGGGTTAGAGCGCGTCGGTGTCGGTTCGGGGGTCGGCGTGGGGTCAGGGTTCGGGGCGTCGGGTCGCCAGGTGACCTGCACCTGGCTCCCGCCGGGTTGGAACGTGACGGTGCCGCTCCCCTTGGAATTGGTCCGGCGCGAGACATGAACGCGCACGGTGACGCTCTGATCGGCCGCAAGGCGTCCGGACGAGGGGTGGACCCTGAGGGCGCCCTGGGTCTTCGCCTTCCAGGTGACAGGTCCGCCTTCTGCCCGTAAGTCGATGGATCCGTCCGAATCTCCCGCCAAGTCGAGAAAGAGCGGGGAGACCGCCAGGGTGCCTCGGGTCGAGGCCCCTACCGGGAGGGCCACGTTCGCGTTAGTGGGCATCGTCTCTGGGGGCGATGCCCAGAGGGCGGTCGGCGGTGCGGACGAGACCTTGGAGCCGAGCGGGAAAGTGGCCGACACCGGGGCGGTGTTGAGATAGCCCACACTTTCCGGGTGGCCAAGGGTTCGCCGTCCGGGCACGGGTTCCTGTGTGTGGCCCGGAATCACTGTCGGGTGCGGACCGGCGACAGTGTCAGCGTTGTCGGCGCCCAGGAGCCCGTAGATGGAGACGATCCCACCGCCGGACAGCAGTGCCACCACAGCCAGCACCATGGCGACACGGACGGCTTGCGCCCTGAACTCGAGCCCTTCTGGCGGGGACAGCACTCTGCGGAGGCGGCGCAGCCACGACGGTCCACCAGAACTCGGTGCCCGGGGCGGACGGGCCGGTTCCATGGCCTGGATGGGAAACCCGTCGGGAGTGAACTCGGTGACCCGGCCGCTGACGAAGAGCCTGTAGCCGACGAGTTCCGGGTCTAGGAAGCAGCTCATCACCCGTAGGCGCAGCTCCGGTGGGGGACTGGTCTTCGGGAGTAGGCCGTAAACCTTGGCGGCCGATACGTTCCGGGGACGGAAGGCGGCACATGTAGCGCATTCCTCCACATGCTCCATCAGCCGGTGGTTCAGGCCCTGGACGGGCCCACCGTGCCTCTGCCTCAGCAGCACGGCACGTTCTGCACAACCGTAAGGACCCTGGTACGCGAGTACCTCGGCCGTCAACGCTTCTTCAAGGGATCGGCGCGCGCCTTCGAGCGTGGTCTGCGCGTCCTTCAGCGGCACGTCGAACACTGCGGCGAGGTCGGGAACCGAAAGCCGGTGCCTCACCCCTAGCTCCAGGATCTCCCGGGAGTCCGGCGGCAGGGCCAGGACGGCGTTCCAAGCGATGATGCGCTTGTCGGCGTCCTGCTGGTCGTGGCTGGCGATCGGCATGTCCGGCGCCTGGTTCCGGGGCGGCAGCCTGCGTGCACACTCCAGCCTGGCGATGGCATAGAGCCATGGCGTGAGCCGGCCCGGGTCGCGCAGCTTGCCGATGTGCGCGTCCGCGAGGATGAACGTCTCACGTAACGCGACCTGGGCCGCGTCCCGGTTCCGCAACTGGAACCAGCAGTAGGCGTAGAGGCGGTCGGCATAGGCGTCGTACACGGCGGGCCGGGCGTCCGGTTCACGTTCACGGAGCGCCTCGACCAGAAGATGGACGTCCATGCCACAAAAGGTAAATGGTTCAAGCCATCCTTACTGGCAGATTCAAGAGATCAAACTCGGCCGCCAACCACCATTCTCACTATATGTAGAGTGATTTGTAGAGTGTCGCGATTGCAGGCACTTGGTCGATTCGTCGGAAGTAGGGGCATCTGGGGAGCGGATTTTACTCGGCAATGAGGATTTCCATCATCGGCGGCAGCAGGCGTTCGGCGGCGGTCGCAATGGTCGCGACCTGGGCGCTGGGTACACGACCGGCTCCCTCGCGATGGCACGCGGGATCGTCCTGGCCGCACAGAACAGCACGAGATTGGCCACCGGCCTGAAAGCGTCCGGCAAGGCCCGGTCGGGCAGAACGTGATAGCCGGCCGGATCCAGTAGGGCCAGCCTCCGCCCAGTACGCCGTTCAGCGAAGCACCCCGTCGCCATCCCGTCACCGGTCCCGAGCCGCACCTGGCGGCACAAGCGTGCGTCAGCCCGGCGGCCGCGGCAAGGCCGCACAGAAGTTGATCTCCGCGCGGATTTGACACTGTCACCGTGACAGTGTCATCATCGGACACATGGAAGGCACCTGGACGATCAGCGAGCTGGCCGAGCGGGCCGCCGCGGCACTTGCCGTGGACGGATCCACGCAGGTCAGCGGCCGGGTGCGCGACATTCCCAACGAACGGCTGATCCGCTGGTACACCACGATCGGCCTGGTCGACCCGCCCCTCGGCCGCCGCGGCCGCACCGCCCTGTACGGACCGCGCCACCTCCTGCAGCTCGTCGCGGTGAAACGCCGCCAGGCCGCGGGTCTCTCGATCGCCCAGATCCAGGTCGAGCTCACCGGCGCGACCGACGCGACCCTCGAACGGATCGCCGCCCTCCCCTACCCGGCGCCTCAACCGCCCGGAGGACGCGGCGCAGCAGGACGTGGCACAGCAGGGCGCGCGGCCCGCCCTCCGGCGCCCTCCACGCCGGCTCCTTCAGGCCAACCCACAGTCCCCGCCGGCCTTCCGGCGCACCTCGACTTCGGTGACATCGAACCGGCCCCATCCGCGAACTCCGCAGCCGAATCGGCGCCCCGCCAACCCGAGGACGGCGCCGCGTCGGCCGGCCCTACCGGCGACGAGCACGACACCGCGCACTCCGCCTTCTGGCGGGTGCGCCCGGACATCTCCTACACCGAGGCGGCCGTCGCCGATGACTACGGGGCGGACGCCCCCGCCGAGTCTCGTCCCACGGTCGTCCAGGGCGTACGACTAATTCCCGGCCTCACCCTTCTCCTGGACGTCCCCGCGCTGAACGGCGAAGACCTGGCCGCCATCGAGACCGCCGCACGTCCGCTGCTCGACGAGCTGCACCGGCGCGGTCTCCTCGCCCCCGCCTCAAGCCCCGCGTTCCTGCCCGCCGATCCCACCCGGAGGTCCCAGTGACCGTGCGCATACTGCCGCTACCCGACACCGAGCCCCCGGCCACCGACCGCGGGATCGGCGCCCTCACCACCGAAAGGGGCAACCTGCCGCTCGACTCCGTGAGCGTGCACGCCTCGATCACCGGGCTGGCCGCCGGCATCGAGGTCGTCCAGGAGTTCCGCAACCCGTTCGACGTGCCGCTGGAGGCCACCTACATCTTCCCGCTGCCCGACCGCGCCGCCGTCACCGCGCTGCGCATGGAGGCCGCCGACCGGGTCATCGAGGGGACGCTGAAGGAACGCGGCCAAGCCCGGCAGGACTATGACGCGGCCATCGCCGCCGGGCAGCGCGCGGCGATCGCGGAGGAGGACCGCCCGGACGTCTTCACCATGCGGGTGGGGAACATCCTTCCCGGCGAACGCGTGACGATCACGCTGACGCTCGACCAGCCCCTTCCCCACGAGTCGGCCTCCAGCGCGGTGTTCCGTTTCCCGCTCGTCGTCGCGCCCCGCTACATTCCGGGCACCCCCGTGGAGGGTGAGCGTTCCGGCTCCGGAGTCGCCGACGACACCGACGCCGTGCCCGACGCGTCCCGCATCAGCCCGCCCGTCCTCCTCCCCGGGTTCCCGAACCCCGTCCAGCTCGCCGTCAGCGTCGACATCGACCCCGCCGGGCTGCCACTGACCCAGATCCGGTCGGCGCTCCATGTAGTCGCCGAAGAAGACGAGGGCGAGCGCACCACCGTGCGGCTGCAACCAGGTGAACGCCTCGACCGCGACTTCATCCTGCGCCTCGACTACGCCCCGCACGAAAGCGCGGCGCTCTCCCTGGTCCCGGACGAGACCGGCGATGAGGGAACGTTCACCCTGACCGTCCTGCCCTCCGGAGAGGCACGCCCCAGGCCACGGGACGTGGTGCTCGTCCTCGACCGCTCCGGCAGCATGCAGGGCTGGAAGATGGTCGCGGCCCGCCGCGCCGCCGCCCGCATCGTCGACACGCTCCGCACCGAGGACAGGTTCGCGGTCCTGTCGTTCGACACCGTCATCGAACGCCCCCGAGACCTCGGCACCGGCCTGGTCGAGGGCACCGACCGCAACCGGTTCCGCGCCGTCGAACACCTGGCGGCGCTGCACGCGCGCGGCGGCACCGAGATGCTCACGCCCCTCGACGAAGGCTGCCGCCTCCTCACCGAGACCGGCCGCGACCGGGTACTGGTCCTCATCACCGACGGTCAGGTCGGCAACGAAGACCAGATCCTGGCCCGCCTGGAACCGCGGCTGCGCGACGTTCGCGTCCACACGGTCGGGATCGACCAGGCCGTCAACGCGGGCTTCCTCAACCGCCTCGCCGCCGTCGGCCAGGGCCGATGCGAACTCGTCGAGTCCGAAGACCGCCTGGACGAGGCGATGGAACACATCCACCACCGGATCGCCGCGCCGCTCGCGACCGGGCTCACCCTCCACGCCGACGGCCTGGAGATCATGCCCGACTCCGTGGCCCCAGCCCGGCTGGGCGCACTCTTCCTCGGCGTGCCCCTGGTGATCGCCGGACGCTTCCGCGGAACCGCCACCGGGTCGCTGACCGTCCGCGGCACCGGCTCCACGGGAACGGCCTGGCAACAGCGGGCCACGGCCACCGTCGCCGAGAACTCCGCCACCACGTCCATCTGGGCTCGCGCACACCTGCGCGACCTGGAAGACCGCTACACGACCGGCGGCCCCGACGACCTGGAACAACGCATCGTCACCGCGTCCCTCCGCTTCGGCGTCCTGTGCCGCTTCACCGCGTTCGTCGCGGTCGACAGCCGCGTGGTCACCGACGGCACCGCCCCCCACCAGGCCGTCCAGCCGGTGGAGACGCCCCGAGGCTGGGCCGCCCAGCCCGCCGCGGCCCCGCTGATGGCCGAATTCGCGGCCGCTCCGGACAGCGCAACCGTGGCCTGGGCAGCACCGCCTCCTGCGCCTTCCGGCCCGCCGCCCCCGTCCAGCACCGCCGGCATGCCCACGAGAAGCTCTGGCCGCCCCCGCAGCGCCGCCCCGCGTCCGGGATCGATGCCACGGCGGACCCGCACGCCGGCACCGACCGAGATCCAGCGAGAACTGGCCAACGTGCTCGACCGTCTCCGCCAGGCTCCGGACACCCCTGACCAGCGCGTCCACCACCTGCTACGCGATCTCCTCCCCGTCCTGGAGTGGATCGTCCAGCGCATGGAGACGCAATCCCCGAACGCCACGCCCCTAGCCAACCTCCGCGACGACCTCCGCCGCCTCACCCCCGCAGCGGACCAGGCCACCGTGGACGCCCTGTGGACTCGCGCCCTCCAGACCCTCAGCGACTTCACGGGCTCCCCAAGCCCTCGCCGCCCCTTCTGGAAACGCCACCCCTGACCCGCCCACCGACTCCCACCGAACGCCGACCAGTCACCTGACGAACCGCAGAACCAGCGAGCAACCCAGCTGCACCTAGGGACTCGCCGGGGGGCATCATCTGGCCTTTCTGGGGTGGGTAGGCGGGGCGGTTTGTTGGTGGAGGGTCGCGTTAGGCGGGGGTGTGGTGGGTGGAGCGGCGGCGGAGGGCGAGGAGGTTCAAGAGAAGGCCGGTTACGGCTACGGCGCTGACGAGGTTGACGCCCGGGGTGAAGTCGGAGAAGCCGTCTCCGCCGGTGGTGGTTCCGGTCGCGACCAGGGCGGTCACGAGTGCGAGGACCAGGGCGGCGCCGACCTGGCCCGAGGTGTTGACCAGACCGGAGGCGAGGCCCTGCTCGGAGTCGTCGATGCCGTCCGTCGCCTGGCTCATGATCGAGCTGAACCCGAACGCGAACCCGCCGCCCAGCAGCAGCATCGTCGGCAGGATGGTCAGGACGTAGTGGGGGGCGCTCCCCGCCGTGGCCAGGAACCATCCGTACCCGAGGGTCAGGGACGTCATGGAGGTGATGATCAAGCGGGCCGTCCCGTAGCGGTCGATCAGGCGGCCGACGAACGGCGACCCGAAGGCCACGAAGAGCCCCGCGGGCAGCAGCGCCATCGCCATCTTCAGCGGCGACCAGCCGAGCACGTCCTGCAGGTAGAGCGTCATCATGAACTGGAAGCTGAGGTACGAGCCGAAGAGCGCGACGATGCTCAGGTTGGCCTGGACGACCGCCCCGATCCGCAGGATCCCCAACCGGACCAGCGGGTGCCGCACCCGGTTCTCGGCGACGAAGAAGGCGACCAGCAACGCGGCCGCCGACGCGGCGACGCCGAGCGTGACCGGGTCGAGCCACCCCCGATCCGGGGCGGAGACGACGGTGTAGACGGCCAGCAGCATGCCGCCGCTCAAGGTCACGGCGCCGACGAGGTCATGACCGCCGCTCGCCGCCGGCTTGTCCCGGGGAATCAGCGCGGCGCCCGCGACCAGGGCGATGAGGGCGATCGGCACGGGCGTGAGGAACGTCCAGCGCCACCCGAATCCGGTGAGCAGCCCACCGAGGATCAAGCCGGACGAGTAGCCGCTGGCCCCGAAGACCGAGAACACGGACAGCGCCCGGTTGCGTGCGGGCCCCTCATGGAAGGTGGTGGTCAGGATGGAAAGTGCGGTCGGTGCGGTGAACGCGGCCGCCAGTCCCTTGACGAAACGGGTGGCGATCAGGAGCACCCCGTTGTCCACGAGGCCGCCGACCAGGGAGGCGAGGGCGAACACGGCCAGTGCGGTGAGGAAGACCCGGCGGCGTCCCAGCAGGTCGGCGGTGCGCCCGCCCAGCAGGAGCAGACCACCGTAACCGAGCACGTAGCCGTTCACGATCCACTGCAATGACGTCGTCGAAAGGCCCAGCTCGGCCCCGATCGACGGGAGCGCCACGCCCACCATCGAGACGTCGAGCGCATCGAGGAACAACACGGCGCACAGCACCGCGAGGACCCCCCAGAGCCGGGGGCTCCAGGCCTGTCCGGCCGCATCCGAGGCGGCCGGCCCACGGACTGCAGAAGCGGTTGAGGTGTCAGTGATAGTCACGTCGGAGGACGGTACATGCGTGTGCATCAAATGTCTACGCACTAGATTCTCGCGAATTTAATGACCGAGCATCTGATGCGTACGCATGCTAGGATGCGCGCCATGAAGGCGGAGGCTGACCTGATCGTTCGGTGGCGCGAGCTCGCGACCTGCTACAACGCGGTCGCGTGTGCTCTCGAGCGCGCCCTGCAGGACGCTCACGGCCTCACCATGAGCGAGTACGAGACCCTCGACCGCCTCGTCGACCTCAACAGTAAGAAGTGCCGCATGCAGGAGGTCGCCGCGGCCATGTACCTGAGCCAGAGCGCCCTGTCCCGCACCGTCGCCCGCCTGGAAAAACAGGGTTACGTCCAGCGAGCCCTATGCCAGAACGACCGCCGCGGCATCTTCGTCGAACTCACCGACGCAGGCCGCCGCCACCACGCCGAGGCCCGCGAAACCCACCTGAAGATCCTCGCCGAACACCTGACCCCGAATCCCTAACCCCGGCCTTACCGCCCGCCCCTACCGCCTCATCGCCCGCCCCTACAGGCGCTGGCAAGCCACCCGACCACCTCCGTTCATGACCGGACGGGTGGCGGACGGGCTTCGCCGGCCGTTTGCGGTCACGCTTCTTGGGCGGCGAGTTTCGCGAGGCCGGCGGCGGCCGAGGGGGCGCGTAGGGCGATCTCTGCGCCGTCCCCGGTGGTTAGCCCTACGCCGTGCAGGCCCGCTGGGCCGTCGACGAACCGGAGTGGAAGCGCGGCGAACGTCTCGGGGCCCACGTGCTCCTCCAGTTCGGACGGGTCGCCGCCCACCTCCAGCCAAGAGATCTCGCGGAGCGGGCGCTCGTGGGTCATCGCGGCACGGCGCGCGGGGTGCTGCGTCAGGTCCTCGTGGAAGTACCAGTTCGGCAGTCCGCGCGCCCACGTCACCGCGGCGTCGCCGGGCGCCATGATCGTCGTTGTGGTGGTGCCGTCGGGTCGCCGGGCACCCGGGGCCGTCACCACCTCGCCGCCGAAGCGCCAGGCGACCTCTTCCAGGTCGGCGCGGCTGCGGGCCCTCAGGTTCCAGGTCATCCAGTGGTTCCCGCGGCGGGTCGTCTCCGCGAACCAGGTGCGGAACGCGTCCACCCCGGGCGGCAGCTCGGCTTGGTGGTCGATGACCGATTCGACGTTGACGTAGACGTCGCCCGGCAACGGGATGACGCGGTGCGCGGTCGGCATGACGTCCAGCCAGCCGCCCTCGTGGCTGCGCAGCCCGGTCTCGACGCGCAGCTGCTCGGCGGCGGCATACAGATGCCGCACCCCGAGCGTGAAGTGATCCAGGTCGTGGACAGCCATGGGCCCCTCCGCCAGGATGAAGGTGTTGCTTGACAAACTGATTTGAAAGCAAATCTAAATTTGGAGAGGTCCGATGTCAACGGGCGAGCCCAGCGTCGATCAGGGTGTGCGCGAGATGATCCTGCTGATGCCGCGGCTGATGGCGCGGGCGAAGCGGACGCCGATCCCGGAGCGGTTGCGCGACTTCGCTCTCACGCCCCGGCACCTGTCCCTGCTGGCACTGCTGCTCTACGACGAGTCCGCCACGGTCAAGCAGCTCGCGGCCCAACTCCAACTCGCCTCCACCACGGTCAGCCTCATGGTGGGAGACCTGAGTCGCCAGGGCATCCTGCTGCGCCGGGAGGACGAGCGTGACCGCCGCAGGACGATCGTGAGCATCTCCGACGTCCACCGCCCCGCGATCGAGACGTGGCTGGGGGCCGGCGCGGCGGCGTGGCGGACCGTCTTCGAGCCGATGTCCCCGGACGAGCGAAAGCTGGTGATCGACGCCCTGCTCACCTACGAGCGGGAGACCATGGCCCTGACCCGCCAGCCGGACTGAGCCGACCTCTGCCGCCGTCAGCCCGCACCGCCAGGCGCCTCCTGGGCGGCCGTGGCGTCGCCGGCCGGGGGCGGCATTACGGGCCGGGGCGGGGTTTTGCGGGTGCGGTAGGCGCGAGCAGTCGCCGCTCCCCGGAGCGATGATGCCCGGAACGTCCGCGTGCTCGGCCCGGTCGGCCAGCCAGCTGATGACAGGCGCTGGCGGTCCGTTCGCGAGGTCGCTTAGACGCTGCTGTTGGCAAGCCTGTTAGCAAAGAGGCCCCTTCCATGATCGGAAGGGGCCTCTGACGTGGGAGCCGCCTATCGGAATCGAACCGATGACCTATTCATTACGAGTGAATCGCTCTGCCGACTGAGCTAAGGCGGCTTGCCGGGTCGGGCACGGCGGGAAAGAGTCTACCGGGTCCGCGGGGGTGGGTGTGCACTGGTTATTCAGCGGCACCTGGTTCCGTTGTCGGGCGGGTCGCCGGTGATCAGGTAGTCGCCGGTGGCCTTGGTGATGCAGGGGTTGCCCTGGAGGTAGGCGGTGTGGCCGTCGCCGTCGTAGGTGAGCAGGACGCCGCTGGAGAGCTGGTCGGCGAGGTTCTCGGACCACTTGTACGGGGTGGCGGGGTCGCGGGTTGTGCCGATGACGAGGATGGGGGCGGCGCCGTTGGCGGTGAGGGGTTTGGGTTCCTGGTCGGTCTGGGTGGGCCAGTAGACGCACGGGACGCCGCCCCAGACGACGAAGGGGCCGAAGCGGGGGGCGACCTTCTTCGCTTCGGCGGCGGCCTTGCCGTAGGTGGCGAGGTCCGGGGGGTTGGGCTTGTCGACGCAGTTGACGGCCATGTTGGCGTCGGTCTGGTTGCTGTAGGTGCCGTCGGGTTCGCGTTCGACCATCTCGTCCGCGAGGCCGAGGAGGGTGGTGCCGTCCTTGTTCTGCATGGCCGCGGTCAGGGCCTGGCGGAGGACGGGCCAGTACTCCTTGACGTAGAGGGACCGGGCGATGCCCATCACGGCCAGGGACTCGGTGACCTTGCGGGAGTCCCGGGAGCTGGTGAGGGGCTGCTTGTCGGTTTCGGCGAGGAAGGTGGAGATGCTCTCGATGACGGCGTCGGCGGAGGTGCCGAAGGGGCAGTTGCCCGTCCCGACGCAGTCTTCGGCGAAGGCGCGCAGGGCCGTTTCGAAGCCCTTGGCCTGTTCGATCAGGAGGTCGGTCGAGGAGAGGTTGGGGTCGACGGCGCCGTCCAGGACCAGGGCGCGGAAGTTCTTGGGGAACTGCTCGGCGTAGAAGGCGCCGAGGTAGGTGCCGTAGGAGGCGCCGTAGTAGGTGAGCTTGTCGTCGCCCAGGGCGGCGCGGAGGATGTCCATGTCGCGGGCGGCGTTGACGGTGCCCACGTAGGGGAGTTTGTCCTCGGCCTTGGTCTCGCAGTTCTGCGCGAACTTCTCGCCTTGGGCGCCGAGTCGCTCGGTCTCGCGCTGGTCGTCCGGGGAGGCGTCGGTGGCGAAGAAGGCGTCGAGCTGGGCGCCGGTGTTGCAGCGGACCGCGGCGCTGTCGGCGACGCCGCGGGGGTCGAAGCCGACGAGGTCGAAGCGGCTGCGGAGGTCGGCGCCGAAGGCGCGGGCGGCCTGGCGGATGAAGTCGACACCGGAGCCGCCGGGGCCGCCCGGGTTCGTGAGCAGCGAGCCGATGCGGTTGGAGCCGTCCGAGGCCGGGAGCCGGATGACGGAGATCCCGATCTTCTCGCCGGACGGCTTGGAGTAGTCCAGCGGCACCTGGACGGTGGCGCACTCGAAGTCGTCCTTGCAGTCCTTCCAGGACGGCTTCTGCTCGTAGAACGTGTCGAGCCCGGTGGGGACGGCGGACCGGGCGGTGTTCTCGCCGCCCCCGTCGCTGCACCCGGCGACCGCCGTGAACGCAAGCACGGTGGCCACGCCGATGGTCTTCGCTGCCCGCACCCTTGACCCCGTCTCGTCGTAGCGGCACGTACGCCGCCGCCTACGCTACGTCGGCGCGGCCGCCGGCGGCCACTTCCCGGTGTTCGTGTTCCATCCCTTCGGGCACGGAGTTCCAAACACCCGGCCAAGAAATCGGGGCGATGACACCGCCGGATGAAACATCAGCCGATGGTGTGATTCCGATCGCTTTAGCGGCCGATGTCTTGAAACCTCTGGTTACCTCTCCGTAGCTTACGGAACCGTAAGTTACGCGCCATCGGGGAGGCATCTTGGCCGCCGCAACCCGGAACACACCCACCACCGCGAGCCGAGCCACGGTCGCGCAGCGGCTCACGGCGTTCGCGCGGCAGCTGACCACGCCGCTGCTGCCGGAGGACTACCTCGGCCTGGTGAACCCGCTGCTGTCCACGGAGGAGCTCCGGGGCCGGGTCGAGGCCGTCCGGCACGAGGCGCCGTCCGTGGCGACCCTGCTGATCCGGCCGGGCCGGATGTGGCGGGGGCACCGGCCGGGCCAGTGGGTCAAGGTCGGGGTCGACATCGACGGCGTCCGGCACTGGCGGACGTTCTCGCTGTCGTCCCCGCCGAGGCCGGACGGCCGCATCACCGTCACGGTCAAGGCGGCGCCGGACGGCTTCGTCTCCGCGCATCTCGTCCGCGAGATGCGTCCGGGCACGATCGTCCGGCTCGCCCCGGCGGAGGGCGACTTCGTGCTGCCCTCGCCCGTCCCGGCGAAGCTGCTGTTCGTCACGGCGGGCAGCGGGATCACGCCGGTCATGGCCATGCTGCGGCACCTGCGCGGCACGTCCGACGTCGTGCTCGTCCACTCGGACCGGACGGCCGGCGACGTGATCTTCGGCGCCGAGCTCCGCCGGATGGACGGGGTGCGGCTGCACGAGCGGCACACGACGGCGGACGGCCGCGTCAAGCCGTCCGACCTGCCGGACATCTGCCCCGACTGGGCCGAGCGCGCGGCGTGGGCCTGCGGCCCCGGCGCGATGCTGGACGACCTCGCCGAGCACTGGCGGGCGGCCGGAGCCGAGGAACGCCTGCGCGTGGAACGTTTTCAAACCGTCCTGGCCGGCGGCACCGGTGCGGGCGGGCGCGTCACGTTCAGCAAGAGCGGGATCGAGGTGGACGCGGACGGCGCCACCCCGCTGCTGGTCGCCGGCGAGGAGGCCGGGGCGCTGCTGCCGAGCGGCTGCCGGATGGGCATCTGCTACAGCTGCGTCGGCCGGCTGTGCTCCGGCAAGGTCCGCGACCTGCGCACCGGCGAGGTCCACGGCGACGAGGGCGAGATCGTCCAGACCTGCGTCTCGGCCGCCGCCGGCCCGGTGGAGATCGAACTCTGAGAGGAGCACGACGATGACCGTCACCACGACCAAGGCCCCGGAGGCCGGTACCGCGGACCGGCTCACGCCCGAGGACTACGAGACCATCGCCCGCGAGCTCGACGCACTCCGCGACGAGATCACCGCGACGCTCGGGGCGCGCGACGCCGCCTACATCCGGCGGGTGATCCGCTGGCAGCGCGGCCTGGAGGCCGGCGGCCGCGCGCTGCTGATGGCGTCCTCGCTGCCGCCCGCCTGGGTCGCCGGGACCGCGACGCTCGCCGTCGCGAAGATCCTGGAGAACATGGAGATCGGGCACAACGTCATGCACGGCCAGTGGGACTGGATGCGCGACCCGAAGATCCACTCGACGACGTGGGAGTGGGACAACGTCTCCCCCGCCGAGCAGTGGAAGCACTCGCACAACTTCGTCCACCACACGTTCACCAACGTGCTCGGCAAGGACAACGACGTCGGCTACGGCATCCTGCGGATCGCGCCCGAGCAGAAGTGGGCCCCGGTCTACCTCGCGCAGCCCCTCTACAACCTGCTGCTCGCGATGTTCTTCGAGTACGGGGTCGCGGTGCACGACCTGGAGATCGACAAGATCCGGACGGGCCGGCACGACGAAGAGGTCACCAAGGAGAAGCTGCGCGCGATCGGCCGCAAGATCCGCCGCCAGTGGGGCAAGGACTACCTGGCGTTCCCGCTGCTCACCGGCCCGCAGTTCGTCCCCACGCTGGCGGCGAACTTCACCGCGAACGTCGTCCGCAACTTCTGGGCCCACATGATCATCTTCTGCGGGCACTTCCCGGGGGACGTGGAGGTGTTCGAGGAGGAGCGGCTGGAGGGCGAGACGAAGGGCGAGTGGTACGTCCGGCAGCTCTGCGGGTCGGCCAACATCACGGGCGGGCCGCTGCTCCACCTGATGAGCGGCAACCTCAGCCACCAGATCGAGCACCACCTGTTCCCGGACCTGCCGAGCAACCGCTACGCCGAGATCGCCCCGCGCGTCCGGCAGCTCTGCGAGAAGTACGACCTGCCGTACCACACGGGGTCGCTGTCGAAGCAGGTCACGAGCACGTGGAAGAAGATCTTCCGGTACGCCCTGCCCGGTGGGGCGCGCACGGCGAAGGCCGGCTGAGCGGCGCGGTTCAGCCGAGGGCCTGCGCCACCGGGAGGAAGAGGCGGGACGGGTCGTTCGCGACGGGGGCGCCGAACTCCATGATCGTCGTGGTGAACGCGGGACGCAGACCGTGCCGCTCCGCCCAGTCGATCAGCTCGGGGTGCCGGTGGTCGATGTCGAGCCTCACCAGCCCTTCGGGGACGACCTCGTCCACCAGCGTGAGCGCGGTTTCGGCGTCCTGCGCGATGATAGGGCCGACGATGACCTGGGCGCCGTTGCGCCACGCGCCGCCGTAGCCCGCGATGCCTGTCCCGTCCCGGACGACCCGTAGCGTCTCGCAGAACGTTGGCAATCCGTCGACCACCTGCGAGCGGTCGGCGCCGAACACTTCGGTATCGAGTGCGTGGACGGCGGCCATGTCGGCTTCCTCTACCGGCTTGGTCGCGCTCCGGTGGGACGACCCCTCGGACACTCCCGTGTACGTGGTGCACAGCCCCATGGACCTGAAGCCCATACGCTCGTACAGCGGACGCCCATAATCCGTGGCAGTCAGGCAGGTGCTGGCGGTCCCGGCCTCGTCCATCACGTGGCGCATCATCCGTCCGCCCAGGCCGCGCCGCTCGAAGCGCTTGGCGACCAGCACCATGCTGATGGCGGCGACGTCCTTCCCGTAAGGGGTGCACACCACCGTCCCGGCAAGTTCGCCGTTCCCGTCGTCCACGCCGTAGACGTGGCCGACGGAGAACAGGAAGCGCCACTTGTGGTCCTCCGGCCCCCACCCCCGGTCCTTGGCGAGCCGCTGGCAGGCACCGAGCTCGTCTATTCCGAGCAATCGCATATCCCCATCCACGGGACGCGACCATAGATCTGCCCCGGACCGCGCCACAACCGGATTTGCGGCCGGTCAGGTCGCGTCGCCGGTGCCTTCGCCGTCGTTGTAGTGCGCGTCGTGCTGGCGGCGCGGCGAGCAGACCGAGGCGGACGGGCAGGAGCAGCGCCCGCCGCTGTTGAGCCGGACGGTGACCTTGTCGGACGGGACGTTGCGCCCCACGACCTGCCCGGGCCCGCTGGGAGTCTCCACGCGGGAGCCGAGGGCGGGCATCCGCTCGTGCGCCTTGACGTAGAGGGGGTGCTCGTACTTGAGGCAGCACATCAGCCGCCCGCACGCCCCGGCGATGCGCAGCGGGTTGACCGGAAGGTCCTGCTCCTTCGCCATGCGGACGGAGACCGGCTCGAAGTCCTTGAGGAAGGTGGCGCAGCACAGGTCGCGGCCGCAGGGACCGATGCCGCCCTGGAGGCGGGCCTCGTCGCGGGGGCCGACCTGCCGCAGCTCGACCCGCGCCTTGATGCCGCGGGCCAGGTCGCGGACGAGGGCGCGGAAGTCGACGCGGTGCGGCGCCGTGAAGTAGATCTTGAAGACGTTGTCGGTGTCGAGGTAGTCGACGCCGATGACCTTCATCGGGAGGTCGTGCTTGCGGATGAGCCGCTTGGCGATCGAGCGGCCCTCGGCGCGGCGGCGGCGGTTGGCCTCGTCGCGGGCGAGGTGCTCGTCGGTGGCGGGGCCGGCGCATTCGGGGAGGCCGCCGATGTCGTCGGAGACCCACTGCGGCGCCCACACGCACTCGGCGACCTCGGGGCCCGAGTCGGTCGGGACGAGGACCTTGTCGCCGACCTTCGGGGTGTGCGGACCCGGGTCGAGGTAGTAGAGCCGGCCGTAACGGGTGAAGCTGACTGCCATCACCATGCCCACGGTTTCGCTCCGTTCGCCCGGTTTCGTGCGATCCACTTTAGGCCGTCCAGGCGGGCCGCTCACCAGGCGGCGTCGGTGAGGTCCTCTCCGGGAACGGGGTGCGTGCCCTGTGGATAGAGGTCGCCGGCGGTGGCGAGGAAGCCATTGCCCATGGGGGTCGCGTCAAGGTCGGTGAGGTCGCCCTTCACGTTCTGCTGCCACACGACCTCGCCGGGCTGCCCCTCCAGCGTGTACGCCTGTACGGAGAGCTGGGAGTTCTTCATGATGCCGACGGCGATGCCCTTGCCGTAGAAGACCGCCGCCGTGCCGCCCTCGGGGAGGGGCATGAGGGCCTTGCTCACCCTCAGGTCGCCCCCGGCACCGTCCGTGTCGAGGGTGCGGACCTCGTGCTTGGTCTCCTTGACCTCGCCGCCCACCGCCCGGACAGGGCTCCAGACGAACGACAGCGTCGCGCCGGACCACGAGAGGCTGCCGATACGGCCGGGCGACTTCGTCGTCCACACCTTGCGGGCACCGTCCTGGAACGACACGACCTCCACGCGGGCGCGCATGCCCTTGTAGGTGACGTAGGCGAAGCGGTCGCCGTTCGAGCTCACGGCGAGTTCCGACCACTTGGTGGACGCGCCCGTACCGGAGATGCCGGCCTTCGCGATGTCCTCCAGGGACTTGGGGCGCCCGTCCTCGTCCAGGAAGAAGCGCTGGAACGCCACGTCCCTGCCGGCGTAGGACGCGACGACGTACGAGCCGTCCCGTGCGGGGGCGACGCGGTGGAAGCGGCGGTCCGGCGGCGCGGCGACGGGGAGGCCGACGTCGTCACCGGTCTGCGTGTCCCGGACGACGAGCGCGGCACCGGACTCGGTGATCCCGACGACGTAGCGCGCCGGGGTCTGCGCGGCCTCAGCCGAGGTTTTGGCCTCGCTCTCCTTCTTCGCGGCGCGCTGGTGGCTCCGCACCACGTCCACGCCCGCGCCGATGACGAGCGCCGCGGCGGCGGCGACGCCGATGGGGACGAGTCCCTTCCACGAGCCGAGGCTCGTCCCGGGGGGTGGATCCTCGCGCCTGTCGCTCATGGGGTCGACCCGCACCTGCCCTTCCGTTGCCCGTGCCCGTCGTTTCTACCTCATGCAAGCGCCGCTCCGCACCGGAGTCGCGGGCGGCGTCAGCCGAGCGCCGCCCGCGCGGCATCGACCAGGGAAGCACGATACGACCCGCCGAAGAGCGCCACGTGCACGAGGAGCGGATGCAGCTGGTGCAGCGGGACCCGTGCGCGCCAGCCGTCCGCAAGGGGCGCGGCCTCGTCGTAGGCGGCTAGGACGCGGTCCAGGTGCGGCGTCCCGAACAGCGCCATCATCGCCAGGTCGGTCTCGCGGTGGCCGCCGTGCGCCGCGGGGTCGATGAGCATCGCCCGGTCGCCGGTCCACAGGACGTTGCCCGACCACAGGTCGCCGTGGATGCGGCTCGGCGGCTCCGGCGGCCCGGCGAGCGCCTCGACGTCCGCCATCACCCGCTCGACCAGCCGGACGTCGCCGGACGAGAGGTGCCGGGCGCCGCGGCGGAGGAACGGTTCGAGCCGGCGCTCGGCGTACCAGCGGGGCCAGCCGCGGTCGTCGGGCGTGTTGTCCAGCGGCAGGTCGGCGATGTAGCCGTCCCAGGGCGCCCCGTAGGCCCGCGGGCGGGCGCCGGTGTGCAGGGCGGCCAGTTCGCGCCCGAGGCGCTCGGCGGCGGCCGGGGTGGGCGACGCGGACGGCAGCCACGGCAGGACGAGCATGCCGCCGTCCGCCGCGACGACCTCGGGGACGGGCGTCCCGGGGCCTGCCTCCCCCAGCCACCGCAGCCCGGCGGCCTCTGCGGCGAAGACGTCCTCCTGATCAGAGGCGGTTGCCGGGGGGTTTGGGGGGTCGTCCCCCCAAAACGACGCAGAGGCGGTTGCCGGGGGGTTTGGGGGGTCGTCCCCCCAAAACGACGCAGAGGCGGCCTTCACGAAGACTTCGCGGCCGTCGGCCAGGGACGCGCGGTGCAGCGTCCAGGAGTGGCTGGACCCCAGGTCGGTCAGGTCGTCGACCGGTGTTCCGAGCAGGCGCTCAAGCCCGTCCCTCACCCGGCTCAGCCTCCTTGAGCGCGGCGCGGATCTCCTCCAGGAGGCCCGGCATGGCCGCCTCCACCTGCTCCATGACGAGGTCGAAGTCGTCGCGGCCGCCGTAGTAGGGGTCGGGGACGTCGAGATCGGGGCCCGCGTCCGGGTCGAACTCGCGCAGCAGCCGGATCCTTCCGCGCGCCTCCTCGTCCGGCGCCATCGCCCGCAGTGCGCGCTTGTGGCCCTCGTCCAGCGCGACGATCAGGTCGTAGCGGTCGAACCAGCCGGCCTCGAACTGGCGGGCGATGTGCGCGGACCGGTATCCCGCCCGCGCCAGCGCGGCGACGGTCCGCTCGTCGGCGTCGTTGCCCACGTGCCAGTTCCCGGTGCCCGAACTGTCCACCTCGACGTCCAACCCCTCCTCCTCCACGTGATGGCGCAGGACCCACTCGGCCATGGGCGAGCGGCAGATGTTGCCGGTGCAGACGAACGTGACTCGGTACGACATGCCCTCATCATGCCCGAGGCATCAAAACCGGAGCCTGCCGATGCCGCAGCCCAGGGGCTACGCAAAGAACGCGGCCCCCGGCCACGTGGGCTGGGGGCCGCGTCCCTGGGGTGGGTCTCAGGCCAGGGTTCAGCGGACGGCGTTCAGCGCGTCCACGATGCCGTTGCCGAAGAACCCGTTCCTCTCCTTCGACCCTTCACAGGTCTGGGTCGAGGTCCGCTTCACCCATTCGTCGCCCGACCGGGCGTACCAGACGTACTCCACCGTCCGGGGGCTCGGGCAGGGCTTGGCGGTGGCGGTACCGCGCAGGACCTGCTCGACCCGGCGCGGGCTAAGGGTGAGGCCGCCGTTGTGGCGGTCCCGGTGGCCGTACTTGCTGACGATCAGCGCGGCGACGCCGACGGCGTGCGGCGACGCCATCGAGGTGCCCTGGATGGACTGGTAGTAGGCGCAGTCGTCGGCCTTGCAGCTCTGGACGAGGTACGGCACGTTCGGCGTCCCGTCGGCGTTCAGCTCACCGCGGGCCTTCGCGAGCCGCTCGGGGTAGGCGGCCCAGATGCCGGCGCGGTCGTCCGGACGCTGGTCGGCGGTGTCGACCTTGTCGCCGCCGGGCGCCGCGACCGCGACGTAGCCGTCGCCGAAGCTGCTGTAGTACGACTTGCGGCCGCTCGGGCCGGTCGACGACACCGGGATGACGTGGTCGCCCTCGGACGGCATCGACACGCACTCCGGCGGGATCGTCCGCTCGTACGGCTCCTCGCCCGGCACGGACGGGAAGCCGGGGCTGCCGCTGTCGGTGTTCGTCTTCGTGTAGTCGACGAAGTCGTTCCCGGCCGCGGAGATCAGCGTGACGCCGCGCTCGTGCGCGAAGTTCAGCGCCCGCTGCGTCGCCTTGATGATGGTGCTCTGCTCGAGCTGGGCCTCAGGGCTGTCGGCCGGGTTGCTCACGCAGTTCCAGAGCCACGGGTCGACGTAGTAGCTCATGTTGACCACGTCGATGCCCGTCTTGCCCGCGTAGGTGAGGCCGTCGACGGTCGGCTGCAGGAAGAAGTAGCCGGAGTCCTGGCCGACGCGGAGGTTGACGAGCGACACGTTCGGCGCGACGCCCGCCATGCCGAGCCCGTTGCGGGGCGAGGCGATCGTGGACGCGACGTGCGTCCCGTGGTCGTTGTCGTCCCAGTCGTCGGGGTCGACGCACGACTCGAACTCGCAGGGCCCGTCGAGCTCGTCGCCGTTCCCGTCGGTCGGGATGTCGCGGGTGAAGTTGCGGCTGAGCTTCCGGTTGAAGTTCGGCTTGATGTCCGGGTGGTCACCGTCGACGCCCGTGTCGAGGATGCCGACCAGGACGCGCTTGTCGCCCGGCTCCCTCTGGTACGAGCCGTCGGCCGTCGCGTGGATCTGCTTCATGTCCCACTGCAGGTCGGCCAGCGGTTCGGTGTCCTTCGACGGCTTGCCGGTCAGGGAGACGGTGGCCTTGTCGCCGACGGTCTCCTCGACTTTCGCGACCTTCTTCTTCGGCGCCTTCGGCGCCTTTCCGATGATCCGGTTGTGCGCGACACCCTCCAGTTCCCTTTCACGCATCGCGGCGCGGATGAACTGCGGATTCTTCGAGCGGACGGTCGCGACGCCCACATCGCGGTTCTCGTGGACGACCTTGCCTCCGGCCTCCTTCACCGCCTGACGCGCTTTGCCGGGCTGCACGCCCTCCCTGTAGAGGACGACGTACTCCGACTCCTCGCCGTTCGCGTGCCCCGGATTCGGGGCCGCGGACGCGGGGAACGCGAGGGCCGTCACTGTGGTGACGGCACACGCGGCGGAAATCAACGCTCGCCGCAAAGCAGAACCTCCTGGCCGTTGGGGGGATAGCCCGGTTCGGTCGATGATCAGCCAGGTGACGTTACTCGTGTGTTCATTGAGAGGTGCGTACGGAAATGTAACGAATGGGAGCAGTTTTTGTAAGGCTCACGTCATCCGGTACGCAGCGTGAGCGTCAGCGCTTCGAACGCCAGCAGCGGATTCACGTTCGCGTCCAATCGCTCCCGGCACATCATGATGGCGTCGAGGCGTTTCAGCGTGTCCTCGGGGCGGCCGTTCTGCGCGGCCGTCCGCAGCTCCGGGCCCAGGTCGATGTTGACGAGGTCACTGCCCGCCCCCAGTTGCAGGGTCAGCACGTCCCGGTAGTAGGAGGCGAGGTCGAGGAGCGTACGGTCCAGCGCATCGCGCAGCACCCGCGTCGCCCGCGACTTCTGGCGGGCTTCGAGGTCCTTGAGGGGGCCCGCCGTCCCGCGCGGCATCCGCCCCTTCTCGCTCTCCCCCAGCGCCTTGCGCAACGCCGACGTCTCCGACTCGGCCAGCTCCGCCGTCTGCGAGTCCCGCTCCGCCTCGGCGGCCTTCACGAGCGTCCCCGCCGCCGCGACCGCCGGGCCCACCCCGGTCAGCCGGCGCGGAACGGCCACCACGTCGTCGCGCACCTTGCGCATCCGGGGGTCCGAGGCGAGCCGCCGCGCACGGCTGATGTGCCCCTGCGCGGCCCGCGCCACCACCTCGGCGGTGTCCCGGTCGACACCGTCCCGCTGGACGAGCATGTCCGCGACGGCCGCGATCGGCGGGGTCCGCAGCGTCACCAGCCGGCACCGCGACCTGATCGTCACCAGGAGATCCTCCGGCGACGGCGTGCACAGCAGCCACACCGTCCGCCGCGGCGGCTCCTCGATCGCCTTCAGCAGCGCGTTCGCCGCGCCCTCGGTGGCCCGGTCCGCCTCCTCGAAGAGCACGATCTGCCAGGCACTCCCGCTCGGCGACGACGACGCCCGCAGCACCAGTGCGCGCGCGTCCTTGATCCCGAAGGACAGCCCCTGCGGACGGACGACCTCGACGTCCGCGTGCGTCCCCTGGAGGACCTGGTGGCAGGACGCGCAGTGCCCGCAGCCCCGCGGCGTCTCCCGGCACTGCAGCGCCGCGGCGAACGCCCGCGCCGCGGCGACGCGGCCCGACCCGGGCGGCCCGGTGAACAGCCACGCGTGCGCCGGGGCGGCCGGTCCCGCCGCGGCGGCCGACAGCTCCGCGACGACGGGCTCCTGCCCCACCAGGTCATTCCAGACGCTCATGGCAAGAGGCTAACCGCGCCGCGGCGGTCAGAAGTCCCTGATGACCGGGAAGGTGCTCGTGGCGTCCTCGGTCCCGGCGGGGACGGGGTCGGGGAGGATCTCGCGGATGCGGTACTGGATCTCGCGGCTCAGCTCCCCCTGCGGGCGGCTCGCGTCCAGGATCAGGTACCGGTCCGGGTCGGCCTCCGCCAGCGCGCGGAACCCGGCGCGGACCCGCTCGTGGAACTCCTGCGACTCCGACTCGATGCGGTCGGCGGGCGCGGACAGCCGGCCGAGGCCCGTCTGCGGCGGCACCTCCAGCAGGACGGTCAGGTCCGGCACGAGCCCGCCGGTCGCCCAGGCGTTGACGCGCGCGATGTCCTCGACCGCCTGCTGGCGCCCGAACCCCTGGTAGGCGAGGGACGAGTCGACGTACCGGTCGCTCACCACGATCACGCCGCGCTCGATCGCCGGCTTGATCACGTTGGCGACGTGGTCGGCGCGGTCGGCCGCGTACAGCAGGCTCTCGGCGCGGTCGGACAGGCCGGTGGTGTCGCGGTCGAGCAGCATCGCGCGCAGCCGCATGCCGATCTTCGTGGCGCCGGGCTCGTGCGTCGTGACGACGTCGTAGCCGTGGTCGCGCAACCAGATCGCGGCGAGCCGCGCCTGGGTGGTCTTCCCGGCGCCCTCGCCGCCCTCGAACGCGATGAACACGCCGCGCTCGCGCCGGACGGGCTGCTGCTGCGCCGCGGCGGCGGCCTGCTCCGGCGGCGTGTAGATCTCGCCGTGCAGCGCGGCGCGCAGGTCGGGGCCGAGGGGGATGCCGCGCCGGTCGTCCAGCCGCCGGTACGCGACAGCGCCGAGCAGCAGCGCGACGACGGCCGCGGCGAGCATCGCGGCGCCGGACCCGTCGACGTCGTAGACGGCGCCGCCGAGCTCGATGCGGTGCGAGCCGACCACCCCGGCGATCAGCGGGACGGCGGCGAACGCGACCACGGCGGTGACGAGCACGACCGCGCGCAGGTAGGCGGCCGGGCGGCTGTCCTCCGGCGCCTCCGCGTCGGCCGTGCCCTCGCGTGCCGCGGCGGTGCCGGTCGACCACGCGGCCCCCGCGAACACCCCGAGGAAACCGGTCACGAACACGACGACGACGAGGTTCTGCACGAGGGCGATCACGACGAGCGCGAGCGCGGCGGCGATGACCGCGAGCCCGTTCAGCCGCCGGCGGCTGAACGGGACGAGCGCGCGGGGTCCGAGGAACAGCCCGAACGCGAGCCCGAACGCGAGGCCGGCGAGGACGCTGCCGTACCCCGCGTCACCTCCGCCCAGCTCGCCGGTGTGCACGCGGGCGACGGCGACGACCGCGCCCGCGGTGACGGACGCGGCGGCGACGGCGAGGCCGAGCCCGCGGGCGGCGGCCGTGCCCGGCCCCTGGAAGAGCGACTTCAGCGGCGCCGGCACCGGATGCGGCGGCTCCGCGGGGATCTCCCGGATCATGGCGACGGCCGCGGCCGAGGCGAGGAACACCGCGGCGGTCACGTACAGGGCGAGGTCGGCGCGGGAGCCGCGGCCGAGCGTCCCGTCCGCGACCAGGGCGAGGACGGCGAACAGCGGCGCGGCGAACAGCGCCGGGCCGAAGATCGCGCGGGTCGCCCAGCGGCGGGCGCCGGGACGCAGGTCGTCGTGCGCGACCATCGCGGGCAGCGACACCCGTGCCGTGGGCGTCCACAGCAGGTTCAGGCAGGCGACGAGGAACGCGGCGGCCAGCGTCCACGGCAGCAGGTCCAGCAGCGGCACCGTCACGATGACCACCAGCCGCAGCACGTCGGCGATCAGCAGCATGAGCCGGCGGTCGGCGCGGGCGGCGAGCGCCGCGCCGACCGGGGCGAGCAGCACCGCCGGCAGCAGCATCAGGGCCAGCACGCCTCCCACCGCCTGCGCGCGGGTGGCGGCGTCCTCGTCGCGGGTCAGCGCCGCGGCCATCGCGGTCAGCGCCGGGACGGCGAGCCACAGGCCGAGGGCCGACAGCGACAGCGCGAACCGCAGCCGCCGGAACGGCCCGTCCGCCGAGCGTGACGAATGTGACGAAACACCCGGCGGCTGGGACGCTGCGGGGTACGGCCGGTGTGCGCCCGTTCTGGTCATGTCGGTCAGGGTATCGGCGTAGATGTCCCTAGGAGCCGGACTTCGCGGAGGTTCGGCGACGCGTTGTGGTCTTCTTCGCGGGCTTCTTCTTCCCGCCGCTCGCCGCCACCTTCTCGCGCCGCTCGGCGAGCAGTTCCGCGGCCCGCTGGATGGTGATCGACTCGACCTCGTCGCCCTTGCGCAGGCTCGCGTTCGTCTCGCCGTCGGTGACGTACGGGCCGAACCGGCCCTCCTTCACCACGACCGGCTTCCCGCTGGACGGGTCGTTGCCGAGCTCGCGCAACGGCGCGGCGGCCGCCGCCCGGCGCCCCCGCTGTTTCGGCTGCGCGAACAGCTCCTTCGCCTGCTCCAGCGTGACCGTGAACAGCTCCTCTTCCGAGCCGAGCGAACGGCTGTCGGTGCCCTTCTTGATGTACGGCCCGAACCGCCCGTTCTGCGCCGTGACCGGCTCGCCGTCCAGCTCGCCGAGCGTGCGCGGCAGCGACAGCAGCTTCAGCGCGTCGTCCAGCGTGATCGTGTCGAGCGACATCGACTTGAACAGCGAGCTCGTGCGCGGCTTGGCGGCGTCGGCCTTCTTCGTCCGCTTCTTCTTCTCCCCTTCGGCGGGCGGCGCCGCCTCCGGGAGGATCTCGGTGACGTACGGGCCGAACCGCCCCGACTTGGCGACGATCGTGTGCCCGGTCTCCGGGTCGGTGCCGAGTTCCCGGTCGCCGGACGGCTGCGCGAACAGCTCCTCGGCCTTCTCGGCGGTCAGCTCGTCCGGCGCGATGTCGTCGGGGATGTTGACGCGCTCGCCGTCCCGGTCCAGGTAGGGGCCGTAGCGCCCGACCCGCACCATGATGTCCGTGCCCTTGATCGGGAAGGAGCTGACGCCCTTGGCGTCGATGTCGCTGATGTCGCTGACGAGCTCCTTCAGGCCGTCCTCGGAGTTCTCGCCGTCGCCGAAGTAGAACCGGCTCAGCCAGCGGACGCGCTCGGCCTCACCGCGGGCGATCTCGTCGAGGCCGTCCTCCATGTGGGCGGTGAAGTCGTAGTCGACCAGGTTCCCGAAGTGCTGCTCCAGCAGGTTCACCACGGCGAACGCCAGGAACGACGGGACGAGCGCGGTGCCCTTCTTGAACACGTACTCGCGGCCCAGGATCGTGCCGATGATCGCGGCGTACGTCGACGGCCGCCCGATCTCCCGCTCCTCCAGCTCCTTGACCAGGCTGGCCTCGGTGTAGCGCGCCGGGGGACGGGTCGAGTGGCCCTCCGCGTCCACGGCGGCCGCGGTCAGCGGGTCGCCCTCCGCCAGGTTCGGCAGCCGCCGCTCCTGGTCGTCGCGGTCGGTGGCCGGGTCGTCCGCGCTCTCCACGTACGCCTTGAGGAACCCGTGGAACGTGATCGTCTTGCCGGTCGCGCTGAACTCGGCGCGCTCGTTCCGCGTCGACAGGCCGGTCACGCGGATCGTCACCGACTGGCCCGCCGCGTCCTTCATCTGGGACGCGATCGTCCGCTTCCAGATCAGCTCGTACAGCCGGAACTGGTCGCCGGACAGGCCCGTCTCCGCCGGGGTGCGGAACGTCTCGCCCGCCGGGCGGATCGCCTCGTGCGCCTCCTGCGCGTTCTTCACCTTGGAGGCGTACACGCGCGGCTTGTCCGGGACGTACTCGGCGCCGAACAGCGCCGCCGCCTGCCGCCGCGCCGCCGTGATCGCCGTCTCCGACAGCGTGATCGAGTCGGTTCGCATGTAGGTGATGAAGCCGTTCTCGTACAGCTTCTGCGCCACCGACATCGTGTACTTCGCGGAGAAGTTCAGCTTGCGGCTGGCCTCCTGCTGGAGAGTGGTCGTCCGAAACGGGGGGTACGGCTTGCGCGTGTACGGCTTCCGCTCGACGGACTTGACCTCGTACGGCCGGCCGCGCAGCCGCTCCGCCAGGCCGCGGGCGGCGCCCTCGTCCAGGTGCAGCACGTCCCGCGCCTTCAGGGTGCCGTCGGACGCGAAGTCGCGGCCCTGCGCCACCCGCTTGCCGTCCACGGACACGAGCCCGGCCTTGAACGCCTTCGGCTCCTCGTCCCGGCCGGTGTCGAACTGCGCCGCGATGTCCCAGTAGTGGGCGGGGACGAACGCGATCCGCTCCCGCTCCCGCTCCACGACCAGCCGCGTCGCCACCGACTGCACCCGGCCCGCCGACAGCTTCGGCATGACCTTCTTCCACAGGACGGGGCTGACCTCGTACCCGTAGAGGCGGTCGAGGATGCGGCGCGTCTCCTGCGCGTCCACCAACCGCAGGTTCAGCGACCGCGGGTTCTGGGCGGCCTGCTGGATCGCGTCCTTGGTGATCTCGTTGAAGACCATCCGGTGCACGGGGACCTTCGGCTTGAGCACCTCCTGGAGGTGCCAGGCGATCGCCTCGCCCTCCCGGTCCTCGTCCGTCGCGAGGTAGAGCTCGTCGGCCTCGGCGAGCAGCTTCTTCAGCTTCTGGACCTGCTGCCGCTTGTCGGCGTTCACGACGTACAGCGGTTCGAACTCGTGCTCGACGTTCACGCCGAGCTTGGCCCACGACTCGCCCTTGTACTTGGCCGGCACCTCCGAGGCGCTCCCCGGGAGGTCCCGGATATGGCCGATACTGGACTCCACGATGTAGCCACGACCCAGGTACCCGGCGATCGTCTTCGCCTTCGCGGGCGACTCGACGATCACCAGGCGGGTACCGGCGCCGTTGCCCCGGCCACTGTTCGCGGTGCCGTTGTTGGCTGGCACAGTCGCTCCAACCTCGCTGTCTCGGTCCTCTAACACAAGCTCTTTCTTACCGGCTTGGTACAACGTCGCAGGACGGCACGTTCATGCCCGCGGTCCGCATCCGCCGCCTCACCACCGTCATTCCGCCCCGGGACGGGATTCTCATCGCCGCGCGCCCCAGACAGGATGACATGCCGCCGGACGCCGCGCGGACCGGGTCGCCACGGTACGGTGCCGCATCCCGGTAGACCAAGTAATAATGGTCCCAATGGCGGAGTACACCTACCTCGTCCTGTCACTGCCCCGTGGAACGACACGCGACACGGCGCGGCAGATCCTGACCGAGCACGCGGAGCGCGGCGGCTGGGAGATCGACCGCCTGCGCCTCTACCCGGACGGCCGCCGCCGTATTCAGCTCCGCCGCAAGGTCATCCGCGCCGTCCGCACGTTCTGAACCGTTCCCGCCGGTCCGCCCGGAGCGTAGCACTACGTACGTCCCGAATGACGCAACGTGAACATAATTCCTGATGAGAAGGCTTCGCCCGCCCCGGGCCGCGCCAACCGGGACGGGCGAAGCGTCTCTCACCGGCGCAGAGCGCGGCGGTTCCGGCTCCGGCTCAGCGTCGGCCGAGCCTGAGCCTCCGGGTCAGCCCCAGCGCCCCGGCCATGAAGGCCAGCAGCGCCGCGGCCCCGAACGTCCACGTGGCCCCGGCCGAGTCCTCGGCGGCGATCGCCTGCTCGGCCGAGACGTGCTTCACCGGCCCGAGCCCGGCCGGCAGCTCGATCCCGCCGTCCTCCGCCAGCCCCACCGCCTGCAGGGACGGCACGACCGGCGAGCCGGGCACGACCACCCCGCCCGCGGTCCCGGGCACCTTCCCGTCCAGCCCGCGCGCCACCGGCAGCCGGACGACCTCCGCACCCTCCGAAGGAACGCCGATCGCAGGCACGTGATGCGAGTTCGCGCGCGCACCGGCCCCCGGCACCCCGGCCAGCGCACCCGCCGCAGGCAGCCTGACCACCTTCAGGTCGCCCGCCCCGGGAAGCGCGCCGACCGGGGAAGATGCGCTCAGCCCGGGGATCACGCCACCCGCGGACCGCTTGGTCAGTCCACCCGTCGCGGGGAGCTTGACCACCTCGAGGTCACCGGCCCCGGGAAGTGCACTGACCGGAGAGGAACCGCCCTGCCCCGGGATTACGTCGTCTGCGGACCGCGCTCCGGGCACGCCCTTCACCTCGGTCAGGCCAGCCGTCGCAGGAAGCTTGAGCGGCTTGAGGGCAGCGGACGGGGGTGCGTGGTTCGGCTTCGTCCGTGCGTCGGACGCGGGGACGCCGAGCTCTTGGAGTGCGCTGATGGGGGACGTGCCGCCCAGGCCCGGGAGGGCGTTGAGCGTGACCATGTCGCCCGCGTTCGGCTGGGCGTTGAGCAGCGGGAGGGTGGGCGGCGCGGTCGTCCGGTAGCCGTCGTGGTCGCCGTAACCGTCGTGGTCGCCGTAGCCGCCGTGGTCGCCGTGGCATAGGGCGGACGCCTGGCCGACCAGTGCGGCGGCGTTGCCGCACACGTTCGCGGGGATCTTGGCCGGTGCGTGGGCCTGGTCGCCGGCGAGGATCCCGGCCGTTCCGGACGTGTGCAGGTCGCCGCCCGAGGGGCTCCGCACGTGGGAACCGCCCTCGCAGAACGCGCCCGCCTGCCCGACGATCGCGGCGGCGTTGCCGCAGACTGTGAGGGGGAGGCTGATCGGGGCGTTGGCCTGGTCGCCCGCGATGACGCCGAGGGCGCCGTTGGTGACCTGTCGCCCCGTCCGGTGGCCGCCGTTGCGGACGGACGCGCCGCCCCCGCAGGCCGCCGCGGCGTTGCCGACCGCGTTGCCGCAGATGTCGACGGGAATGGAGATCGGCAGGTTCGCCTGGTTGCCGCTGCCGACGCCGAGAACGCCGGACGTCTCCTGCCCCGACCCCGTGTGCCCGCCGTTCTTGACCTTGGCGCCGCCCTCGCAGCCGGCGACCGCGGCACCGGCGACCGCGACCGCGTTGCCGCACACGTTGACGGGGAGGGAGATCGGCGCGTTCACCTGGTTGCCCGCCAGGATGCCGCCCGACCCGCTGGTGGCCTGGTCGCCGCTTCCGCCGTCCTCGACCTTCGCGCCGCCCTTGCAGCCCGCGTCCGCGTGCCCGAGGACGGCGGCGCCGTTGCCGCAGACGTTCACCGGCAGGGAGATGGGGGCGTTGATCTGGTTTCCGGACGCGATGCCGTGGTTGCCGGAGGTCTGCTGCGCGCCGCCGCCGGTCTCGCGGACCTTGGCGCCGCCCTTGGACGCGGCGTGGCTCGTCCCGAGCAGGGAGGCGCCGTTGCCGCTGACGTCGACCGGCACGGAGACCGGTATGTCGATCTGGTTGCCGCTCAGCACTCCGCCGTTGCCGCTGGTGACGTCGGCGTGGGACGGGGTGGCGGTGACGCCGAGGGCGACAAGGCCCGCGGCGACCACGGCGGCACGAGATATGCCTTTTGCCCGCGTTCGCATGATGCTCCGTTCGTGAAGGGGGGACGCACGTTGCACGTGTGTCTGGGGGAATTGCCGTGCGAGGGCACGGCGGATGGCCGGATCGGCGCGCCCGAGCCGCACGGGCACGCGTCCGGAGAATGTGGGGTGTCAGTCAGGCGCGAAGGACGGCTCGTCCGCGGCGGTGCGGACGGCCGGGGGAACCACGCTGAAGACGTGCGAGCCCGACGTGCGCGGCGGGGCGGAGGCCCACGCGGCGACGTTCGGGACGGCCGCCGTCACGCCGGAGAAGGCGGATCCACCGGCGGCCGAGGGCTCGGCGGGACGGTCCGGCGCCGGCATCGGAGCCGGAGGATCCTGGACGGCCGGTGGCGAGATCTCGTCCTGGGCCGCTGGGGCCTTGACGGCCGCCTCGGCGCGCTCACGCTCGGGGGCACGACGCTGCAGCTGCGGCCTCTGCACGGGAGCGGCCGAAACGCCGGCCTCGTGCACTTCGGGAGCCGCCGCAACCGGCGGCACGTCCCGTACCACTTCCGTCCCGCGCGGCTTCTCCGCCACGGACCGGACGACCTGGCGCACCGGTTCGGGCCGGTGGACGGTCTTGACCGCGTCGCCCAGCACGGGCGCCTCTTCGATGATCTTCGAGGGCTCGACGGGCAGCTCGCTCGCATGCGCGGTCTGCGCCGCGCTCCCGAGAAACCAGGCCGCGATCAGCAGCCCACCCAGGATCAGCAGCCGCCGGACGGCCCGCGAGGCGGCGACGCGGCGCAGCCGGACGGGAACCGTCCCGAGCCGCGTCGCGTACCCCACCACCCGACGACCTCCGTAGCGCCCGCACCACCCTCAACGAATGGTGACGATAGCACCACGCAACGCAATGGCGTCGGCAAATTCAGGAGCGATCAAGGAATTTGTCGAGCACCCTGACGCCGAATCGAAGGCCGTCCACCGGAACGCGCTCGTCCACCCCATGGAACATTCCGGAAAAGTCCAACTCTGGGGGCAATCTCAGCGGCGCGAAACCGAAGCAGCGCATGCCGAGGCGCGCGAACGACTTGGCGTCCGTCCCGCCGCTCAGGCAGTACGGGACCGGCAGGGCGCCCGGGTCCTCCGAGGTCAGCGCCGCCTCCATCGCCGCGACGAGCGCACCCTCGTAATCCGTCTCGACCGCATGGTCGTAATGGACGAAATCCCGCTTGACGTCCGGACCGAGAAGTTCGTCCACCACTGCGAAGAACTCCGCCTCATGTCCGGGCAAAAAGCGTCCGTCCACCTGAGCCGTGGCGCTCTGCGGAATGACGTTCGTCTTGTACCCGGCGTCCAGCCGCGTCGGATTCAGCGTGTTCTTGAGCGTCGCCCCGATCATCCGCGCCATCGGCCCGATCTTCTCCAGGCACTCCTCCGGCCGCTCCGGATCGAACTCCACCCCGTACGCCATGCAGACCCGCTCCAGGAAGGCCCGCACCGACTTCGTCAGCCGCACCGGAAACTCGTGCGACCCGAGCCTGGCGACGGCCGCCGCCACGGCCGTCACCGCGTTGTCCGGATGCACCATCGACCCGTGCCCCGCGGTCCCGTCGGCGGTCAGGTTCATCCACGCGATGCCCTTCTCCGCCGTCTCGATGAGGTACATGCGCCGGTCCCCGGGCACCGTCAGGCTGAACCCGCCGACCTCCCCCACCGCCTCCGTGCACCCCTCGAACAACCCGGGATGCTCGTTCACCAGCCACTGCGCGCCCCACTTGCCCCCGGCCTCCTCGTCGGCCAGGAACGCGAGCACCACGTCCCGCGGCGGCCTGCGCCCCTCCCGGAGCCGCTGCCGCACCACCGCGAGGATCATCGCGTCCATGTCCTTCATGTCCACGGCCCCGCGGCCCCAGACGCACCCGTCCGCGATCTCCCCGCCGAACGGGTCCCGCGTCCAGTCCGCCGCCTGGGCCGGCACCACGTCGAGGTGCCCGTGCAGCAGCAACGCGTCCCGCCCCGGGTCCTCCCCCTCGATCCGCGCCACGAGACTCGCCCGCCCCGGATGCGACTCGAGGATCCGCGACTCCACCCCGACCTCGTCGAGCTTCTCCGCGACGTACTCGGCCGCAGCCCGCTCCCCCGGCCCCGAATGATCCCCGGGGTTGCTGGTGTCGATCCGGATCAGCTCCTGGCAGAGCCGGACGACCTCGTCCTCAGCGGTCGGCTGCTGGCCCACAGTGATCACCTTCGCGCCTAGTCTCCACACCTACCGTCCCCATGGTGCCCCCCGATCGACTTCGCCGCGACTCGTCTCCTTTGGTATGGTGAACCGGCCGCAGCGCAGCCTGCGGCCTGCAACCGGTCCGGGTGGCGGAATAGGCAGACGCGCTAGCTTGAGGTGCTAGTGCCCTTTACGGGGCATGGGGGTTCAAGTCCCCCCTCGGACACGCACCATTTGCACATGTGGAAGTCGGGATGACCTCGGCTTCCACAAGTTTTTTCTCGGGGTAGTACGTCATCTTCAGCCCCAGCTTCGCGTAGAGATCCGCCTTGTCGTCAGGGTGCGCACGGACGACCGCCTGAGCGAGTTCACCCGTCTGGCGCAGGAGCTCCGCGAGCCCGTCACTGCTCATCGCCTGGCCTGCTGGCACAGTCTTCAACTCGCCTTCCAGCCGGGCGCGTTCCTGTTCCGCCTCGTTGATCCATTTCGCGACCTGGGCGGGGTCGGCGCCCGCGTTGAGAGCGGCGCGGTACTGGTTCAGTTGCTGGTTGCATGTGGCGAGCTGCTTGCGCAGGTGGGTCGCGGCCGTGTTCTCGGTACCGGTGGCCTGCGCGGTCATCGCCTCGATCGTGGCCTTGATCCGGGCCGGTGAGAACGCTGTGACGAGCCAGGTGTCGATGTCCTCGATGATTTCGGCCTCGCGGAGGTAGACGACCTTGGGGTGCACGACTTTGTTGGCGAGCGCGTACTCGGCCGGGAACCGGCACCGGTAATACGCCTGGTCGTTGTTCCAATTGCCCTGCATCCTGCGTTCGCAGTAGCCGCAGTGCAGGCACCCGCGGAACGCATACGGGCGCCGGGACCGGTGTGGCTTGTGCGTCGTCGGACCGCGCCCGCGCGAGGCCAGAATGGCCTGGGCGCGCTCGAAGTCCTCGACCGACACCAGCGGTTCGTGGGCCTGCTGCTCAGACCACACCCACTGTGCGCGGTCGTTCCAGCGCAGCTTGGTCGTGTGGCCGAGAGCGACGTCATCGACGTCGAGCAGTACCTCGTCCTTGCGCTGCTTATTCCAGACCTGGCGACCGGTGTAGCGCGGGTTGGTGATGATGACCCGCACCGCAGACTTCGACCAAGCCACCTGGACACGATGCGGGTTGCGATCCGGGTCGGCTGCCGACGGGGACGGCACGCCCTGACGGGTGAGTTCCTCGGCGATGTCGAAGTAGCCGCGCCCGCCGATGAACTGGGCGAAGATCCACTTCACGACCAGCGAGTAGGCCGGATGAGGGACGAGGCGGCGGAGGCGTTTGCCGTCTGCCGCCTTGGCCGGGTTGGGGTGCGGTCCGGCGTCGATCAGCTCGTACCCGTAGGGCGGGCGTCCGCCCAGGTAGCGGCCTTCGGTCGCGGTGATCGCGGCCATGGCCGACCGGACGCGAATCTTGATCCGGTTGCGTTCACCCTTGGACAGGCCGCCGAAGACTCCCATGATCATGTCGTGGGCCTCGTTGGCCGGATCGATCGCGCCGCCGACCTCCGGCACCCACAGCGGCACCCGGAAGTGCTCGAACAGCGGAAACGTCAGCGAGTACTGGTTGCCGTAGAAGGCCCGGTGCGGCTCCCCCACGACGACCGCGTCGAAGTCGCGGACCGGGTTCTTCAGCGCCTCGATCAGCGCCGAGGCTTGCGGACGGCGGGCCCACGGGATCGAGCGAGACTTGTCGACGTCGAAGTACTCGGCGACGATCGCTCCGCCCTTGGGCTCGACGAGGCCCCGCGCGCGGCGGAGCTGCCAGGCGCGTGAAGCGGCTGGGTCCTGGTTGTCCTCGGTCGAGACCCGCCCGTAGAAGGCGAACCTCAAGCCCTGCTGCTGGACGGCCGCTTGAGGCAGCGGCACTGGCACGTTCGACAGTGTCATTCGTTCTTCTCCTGTTGGCGCTTGGGTTCCGGGCCTGGGCGGGAGCTTCCGGCAAGCACGATCCGCAGCAGGACGCGAGCGGCGTCCGGTGTGAGCTGTGGTGGATCGTCCGGTACCGAGACCCGGATCTGTCGTCTTCTCTTGTCCGGGGCCCTCATCGAGTGACCGCCCCGACCGGCCCGGTGGCGCTGCCGAACCGGAACCGGCCGGTCGATGTAGCCCGACCTCGTAGAACAAGGTCAAGCCCCGTCAAGCCCGCGACGCTGCGCGACGAACAGGTGATCGGCGAGCAGCCGGCCTCCTCACCGGAACGACGATGAAAGTTCACTGGCCCCCTCCGGGACGCGGTCCCGTACGCGCCTGGAACAGCAGCAGGTCCTCGTGGGCGGTGGCCATGGCAGGGATGCCGTGTTCCCGAAGGCGGCGAGCTTCGATCATTTGGAAGAACGACGCGCGGGTGACGATCTGTCCGTCGCGAAGTCCGCACAGTAGGGCGGCAAGCCTGTCGACCAGGACCAGGCCGTGTTCGTTGGCGGTGGTGATGACCTGGCCGGGCAGGTCGACGAGTTCGCCGGCCACGCGGAAGGGGCGGACGGTGACGGCTACGACTCCGCCGGGGCGCAGCAGCGCCGCGCACCCGGTGAGGATCTGACCGAAGCCCGCGACGAGTTCGGCGGTCGGGCGGTGGGCGAGATTACGACGGTCGGTGGAGTACCGGTTGTGGGCCTTGTCGATCTTTCCGCCACCGTTGTCTCTGCCGGTGCGTACGTGCCCGTGGGTGGTCGCGCCGTAGGGAGGAGAGGTCAGCACGAGCGCGGCGGTTCCGGTGAGGTCGGCGAGCGCGGTGGCGATGTTGCGGGCGTCGCCGTGGACGACCTGTCCGGTGCCGGTGGCTCCCTGGGCGCGGGCGTGGCGGAGGTTGCTGGCGGCCATCTGCGCGAAGTGGGCCTCGTACTCCATGCCGGTGGCGTCGCGTCCCAGATGGACGGCTTCGACCAGCGTGGTCCCGATGCCGCACATGGGGTCGATGACCAGGTCCCCGGGCTCGGTGTAGACGGTGATGACCTGTTCGGCGATGGCGGGCAGCATCTTGGCCGGGTGCGCCATCGACTCGGGTGTGTAGCGGCCCTTGCGCTGGACGCGTGAAGGTTGCTGGCCGGTGAGCAGGACGGACGCCAGCGCGCCGGTCTCGGTGCGGGTGTTCATGTTCATCGGCGACCTCCCTGGTCGCTGCCGCCCGGTCGTGTCAGCAGGCAAATATCGGCGTGCACGCGAGCCGCCGGGGGCATGGCACGGGAGCGGATGTCGCGGAGCTGGCCGATGCTGCCGGGACCGGCCTGGATGAGGAGGGTGTCGCCCTGGACGGGGACGCGGACGGCGATGATGTGCTGGCTGTAGCGGAACCCGGCCTTGCGGGCCTCGCGGATGATTGCCGGTGCGGGGTCGATGAGGCGTCCATGGTGGTGTCTGGCCGTGGTCACGACTGCGAGGTGGCCTCCGGGGCGCAGGACCCGGTAGGCCGCCGACAGGAAAGTCTGGGAGCGAAACGCGCTGTTGGTCAGGACGTCCGAAAGGCACGCCGGGCACGACCCTCGCGCTTGCCTGGGCTTCGGTTCGGCGATGTGGATTCCGGCCGTGGGCGGTGCCGCGACCACCAACGCGACCTCTCCGGACTGGTCGGCGATACCGCGGTGCATCTGGTCGGCCCGGCAGGGCCGCATCGCGACTCGGCCGAGCTGTTCATGCGACAGGTGTTCACGCAGCTGCGCGCCGATGTGCCGGGCGAGCGGGAAGTGCGGGACGCACGCGACGGCGCGGCGGTCGAGTTCAGCCGCCGCGCGCAGGGTGGCGGCGTTGCTGGTGAACGCCTCGGCGATCAGGTCGTGTTCATCGGTTGTGGTGGTGATGAGGTGGCGTGCGAGCCCGGAGCTGCTCGTGCCGAGGTGCCGTTCGCAGGTACGAGTTTGTGGAGCCCGGTGGGCCGGTCCTTGGCAGGGCTGCGCGTCATGGGTGGGCTGGTCGGCGGTGTCGTCCGGGCAGAGCCAGACGGTGAGCGGAAGGAGCTGCCGCGCGGCGCTGGCCGGTGTCGGGTTCGGCTTGTTGGTGCTGGTCATGTTGGGTGACCCGTGATGGTCGCCCGGTCCCCTGTCTCACCAAGTAACTGACCCCGACACCCCCGATCTTGGACAGGCGCAGCGCGTTTTTCTGCCCGCGTTCACTCTGCCGGCGCATCACGAGTCGTATTGACCGCGCCGCTGGGCCGTCCTCTATGCCTGTTGGGTAATGGGTCCCACCAAGAGCGGCCCGTCGAGGAGGCTGGATGTGAACACTACGCCCGTGATCTCCGCTGCCAGCGCAAACGCACGAAGGATTCTTTGGTCGTACAGGCGGTGCCAGGATTTCTCCCAAGCCTCATCGTGCAAGATCTCTGTGGGGAGCCCCAGCTTGTGTAGGTCCGGGTTGATTCTGTCTGGCTCGCTGCCCCACCGTGAGCCCGGCAGGTGAGGGTCGAACCCGGTGATCAGCTCGCCGTCAACCGCGTACACGAAAGAGTCGTCCGCGTAAGCGTGCCGTGAGACAGCGACCATCTCGCATCCTCGAGAAAGGCGGGTGAGGTAGTCAGGCCGCACGGCATACCAGCCCAGCAGCTCGATGGCCATGCTCCACCCATCGACCTGACGTACCCCGACGTATCCGCCACCGGATCCGCCCTGCGTCTTCCTGACGAAGTCTCCGACGACCTCCCCAAGATCATGGATCGTCATCTCTCGTCCGATACCAGTCGTTCCTTCGGGGCCGAACCGATCCAGGACTTCGACCGGGGAGAGCCCACGGAAGAACGACACGCAGAAGATTTCTCCTAGCCATCGGGCGTTCTCACCTGGCTTGTCGAGCCAGGTGAACTGAGAGAGCCGATCAGCCACCTTGCCTCCTCCTCGGGGTCCGAGAAGCAAGCGTTTCACAACAGATGCCGTCTACGACTGACATGCCCAGCAGCAGCGCAATTGGGCTGCTGCCGCATTGTTCTCGTCTTGGCACCTCGCTCAGTGACATCACGGCCGCAACGGGTCGCCTAATTTTGATCTTTCTTGGTTGGGGTTCTCGCGAGCACGTGTTGATGCTGGTCAGCGGCGTTTTAAGCACATGGCTGTGCTTGACCTCTGTGTCAACGGCGCGCCAAGCGTGACCCCCTGAGGGCGCGTGAACCGTAACCCCCTGGTGTTTTCGTTGAGTTACTGTTCGTGGTCGTTTCTGGCCGCTGGTGGGCGGCCGAGGTCTCTGTTCTTGAGCCGGTAGCTGTCTCCCTTCAGCGAGATGACCTCGGCGTGATGGACGAGCCGGTCGATCATGGCCGCGGCGACGACGTCGTCGCCGAAGACCTCGCCCCAGCGCCCGAAGGGCATATTGCTCGTCACGATCAAGCTCGCCCTCTCATATCTGGACGAGACGAGCTGGAAGAACAGGTTCGCGGCCTCGGCTTTGAACGGGATGTATCCGACCTCGTCCACCACCAGGACCGGGATGCGGGAGAGCTTGACCAGTTCTTCCTGCAGGCGGCCGGCGGCGTGAGCGTCGGCCAGGCGGGCGACCCACTCGGCCGCAGTGGCGAACGCGACCCGGTGTCCGGCCTGGCAGGCCCGGATGCCCAGCCCGGTCGACAGATGCGTTTTTCCTGTTCCGGGCGGTCCCAGGAAAATGACGTTCTCCTTGGCCGTGACGAAGTCGAGCGTGCCCAGGTGCGCGATGACGTCCCGTTTCAACGATCGCTGGTGGTCGTAGTCGAAGTCCTCCAGCGATTTGCGCGCGGGGAAGCGGGCGGCTTTGATGCGGCCCTCGCCGCCGTGCGCCTCGCGGGCGGCGACCTCGCGTTGCAGGCAGGCGGCCAGGAACTCCTCGTGCGTCCACGATTCGGCCCTTGCCCGTTCGGCGAGCCGCTCGATCGAGGCGGCCAACGACGGTGCCTTCAGCACGCGGGTCAGATAGGCCAGCTCGGCGATGACGTTCCGGCCGCTGGTAGTGACCTGGGCACTGGTCGTGGTGGTGGTTTTGCCGGTGGCCATCACGCAACACCGCCCTCAACATCGGCACCGATGCCGAACAGCGCGTCATAGCTGGCCAGCTGCCGGAACTCGACCTCGGTCTCGGCCGGGGCGACGGCCTGCAGCCGGGCGCGGCGCATCTTCTGGGCGGCCTGGTCGTGGTCGGGGTCGGTGAGGGACTGGTGGATGTCCCAGCACCGGTCATGCCGGGCAACGGTGCGTCCGGCGCAGGCCACCGTCACCTGCTCCAGATCGGCGACGATCTCGACCAGGCGGCCGATCGCCGAGGGGTGGACCGAGTAGTCGTTGGAGGCGACCCGGACGTAATGGTCGCGGGCCAGCCGGGTCGAGGTTCGCCAGCCCACCAGCGGTGGGACGGGCGGCAGCTCGACCATCGCGGCCAGGTCCGCGGGCAGCCGGTCGACCGGACGGCACTGGATCCGGCGGTGCTGCCGCTGGTTCGCCCGCTCCAGCCAGCCGGCCAGCTGGGCGTTGAAGTCCTGCGGTGAGGTGAAGATCCGGCCGGGCAGGAACGAGGTCTCCAGATAGCCGTTCGCGCGCTCCACCAGCCCCTTGGCCTCCGGGTCACCGGGACGGCACTGCCAGATCCTCACCCCCAGGCTCCCGGCGAACGCGACGGCGTCCTTGGTGGGCTGCGGGTGGCCTTGCCGCCATCCGCCGACTGCGGACTCGTTGTCCCAGACCAGCGTCTTGGGCACGGCGCCCAGCACGCTGAGCAGCGCCCACATCCCGGCGAACAGGTCCCCAGCCGCCCGCGAGGGCAGCATCCGCGCCATCAGCCAGCGCGAATAGCCGCAGACCATCACCAGCACCGGCAGGTTCGTCCGGACGGTCCCGCCGACCGGCACCTGAACGGGCGGAAACCACAGATCGCACTGGGCGAGCCCGCCCGGACGATAGCTCGTCCGCGATGCCGGGTCGGTCGGCTTGTATTCCGGCCGCAGCAACCGGACCCGGTCCTTGAGCACCGTCATCGACCGTTCCCAGCCGATCCGCTCGGCGATCACCGTCGTCGGCATCTCGGGAAACTCCTTCAACAGCGCACGGATCTGCGGCTCGACCGCGTCCACGATCGACCCCTTCCGCGCCCGCTGGTACTTCGGCGGCTCCGATGCGGCCAACGCCTTGCGCACCGTGTTCCGCGCGATCCCCAACCGCCTGGCGATCGCCTTGATAGGCATCCCCTCGGCCCGATGCAGCCGACGGATCTCAGCCCAGTCCTCCACCTTGATCACCCTCCAGAGAGTGGAGGGGGTCAGGGTTCGCGCGCCCACAGGGGGTCAGTTTTGCAGCGCCGCCGACACTCTGGCGACTGACGCCGTGTGCACACGAGCAGCGGACCATGTTTTCCCTGGTCAGAGCGATTATGAACAGATCATGAACAGATCCAGTCGCGGGTCGCTGCTCATGATCTGCTCATGATCTGCACATGGCCTCTGGCGAGATGTCGGTGACCGATTCACCGACCGCTCTCTCGGGGGTTCCCATGGCCACCAACATCCGCCCGGTCGACCGCTCCGACCAGCGCACCCGTCGCACCGGCGGGGAGTCCGAGCACGTCCTGGACGTCGCGGAGACGACGTTCGATCTCCTGACACGCGGTCCGGCGCCGCTGTCGGTGGACGGCGCGGTGCTCGGGCACGGGCTGCCCGCTCGCATGATCGCGCTGGATGAGCTTCGGGCGATCATGCTGCACCCGTCCACCCGGCAGGAGGCGCGCGACGCCGCGTGGAAGGACTTGGTGACGCGCGCCCGCAGCGAAGGCCCCGCCTGGGTCATGGCGTGCGTCGGTGTCGCGCTGCCGGGGCTCAAGGCGGTCGTGCGCGACCGCCTGCGCCGTCTGGATAACGACCCGGGAGCAGGTACCTCCCGTGTTGCGGCGGACCTGCTGTCGCAGTTCCACGAGACGCTGCACCAGATCGACCTGGAAGAGCCCTGGATCCCGCAGCGGCTGGTGGCCCGCTCGGCCAGGACGGTTGAGCGCGCCTACCGCGCGCGGGTGCAGGTAATCCCGGTGGATCCGTGCACGCTGGCGGAGATCACCCCCTCCGCCTCGTCGGACGCACACGTGGACCTGCTGCTGGCCTCGGCCGTCCAGCAGGACGTGATCACCGCGGTTGAGGCCGAGATCATCATCATGACCCGGCTGGAGGGCATGGCACCGAGCGACCTCGCTAAGCGGCTCCGCACCAACTACCAGGCGTTGATGAAGCGCCGCCGCCGCGCCGAAATGCGCCTGGTCGCCGCGATGCGCGACGGGGGTCTTCGCGACGACTTCGCATCGCTGATGTCCAAGAACGGGATGTGAGCTGTCAGTTACTAGGTGAGAACAACACAGGTTGAAGACGGGTCCGGGCCGGATAGTCACCCGGTCCCCACTGTCTGACCATCCGCCGAGTGCCCTTGCCGAAGGAGGACACCCGCAAGGCCCGGCTCGTCTTCACCTCCGTGCTTGCTCGCCTTGTCCGCCGCACGCCGCAGTCCCGATCAGCCGCTCTGTCCCGCCCGTTGCTCCGTGTTCCTGCCTGGAGGGCTGCCCGTTGAGCATCCGTCCGTTGTCCGATCTTCTTCCGTCACGCCGGCCCGATGTGAGCACGGGACGCCTCGCCGCCGCGGTTCTGCTCTGGTGCACCGGCATCTTGCTGTGCGGTCTGGTGATCGCCGCGACCCTGGCATCGGCGTCTGACGCGCAGGTCGCCTCTGGTGTCCTGGCGTCCGATAAGCGGATCGAGCAGGTCATCAACAACCTGCGGAACGTCATCGTCGGACTGCTGGTCGCGTTGGCCACCCTGTTCGCCACCATCGGGGGCGTCCGGTACCTGCTGGCCGGGGGCGACCCCGGCGAGGCCGAGGCCGGTAAGCGCACCTTGCGCAATGCCGCCGTCGGTTACGGCATCGCCATGCTCGCCCCGGCCCTTGTGCAGATCCTCAAGTACGTCGTCGGGTCCTGACCGTGCGCGCCCAGACCCGCTGCATTCGGCGCAGGCGAGCCTTCGTCGCAGCCCTCCTCCTGGCCGGTGGGGGCGTGCTGAGCCTGGCTCCTCATGCCAGCGCCGAGCCCCGTCCGGCTACTCGGCAGGTGAGCGCCGTCTCTGTCGCCGCCCCTGCTGCCGACCCTTCAGACCCCGAGGAGGGCGGTTCCTCCGATGGCGACCAAGGCGAAGAGGAAGGGGACGACTGCGGCTGGGTGAACGTCGGCTGCCACACCAAGGAGGCCATCACCGACTGGTTCCGGTCGCTGGCCAGGGACTCTCTGGAGCCGGTGCTGGGCTTCTTGGCCGACACGCAGCTCGCCACGCCTGAGATCGGGTCGCCGGGCATGAACGCGGCCGAGCAGATCTGGGCGACGTCTCGAACGATCGCCAACACCTGCTTCGTGCTCATGGTGCTGCTCGCCGGCGTGATGCTGATGGCCGGACAGACTCTGCCCGGAGTAGCCGCGCCAGGGCAGACGATCGTGCGGCTGGTGGTCGCGTTCATCGCGATGAACACCAGTCTCATCGTGATCGGATACGGGATTCAGCTCGCCAACGGACTGGCCCGGTCGATCTTCATGAGCGGCGCCGACCGGATCGATCCCGACCAGGCCGGACGGGTTTTCGCTCAGGGCATCGAAGCCTCGATCAACACCGGGGGCAGTTTCTTCGTCTTGGTCACGCTGGTGGTCGTCGTCCTGGCGTGCATCTTGGCCTTCATTTATGTGATGCGGCTGGCGATCATCATGGTTTTGGTCGGGGTCGCACCGATCGCGCTGATGTTCCACGCGCTGCCTCTCACCGATGGCCTGGCGCGGTTGTGGTGGCGAGGGATCACCGGCGCCTTGGCGATCCAGGTCTGCCAGTCGTTCGTGTTCATCACCGCCCTGCAATTGCTGTTGTCGCAGCACAGCAACGACGGCGGTTCTTTCCTCGGTGCCCCGACCGCGCAGGCGGAACTGGTCGACCTGCTGCTGGTGATCGCGCTCCTTTACGTGCTGATCTGCATTCCGCGGTGGGTCGCGCGCACCGTGTGGCAGCCCGCGCAGCCGCGCATGCTCTCCCAGCTCGTGCGCACGTTCGTCGTCTACAAGGGCGTCGGCGCCGTGGTGGGCTTCGCGGGCAAGGCGGCACGTGGCACTCGAGGCGCCGCCCGTACCGCCAAGGCCAGTACAACGCACGGCCGACCCCGCCCCGGTAACGGTGGCGGGCCGCGCAACGGGCCCCGCGGCGGCCCCTCTGGCGGGCCGTCAGGGGGAACCGGTCCCCGTCCCGATCGCGGCCCCGGTCATGGCCCCCAATGCCGCCAACCGCGCGGCCCCGACCGGCGACACCGGCCGCGCCCGGGTTCGGCGAACGGGCCCCGCAGCGGCCCCCACAACGCCGCACACGGCCGCCCCGGACCCCATCACCGCCCCGGACACGGTGCGGCACCCAGGGGCGCGCCACACCGGCCACACGTCCCGCCCGTTCCCGGCCGGACGGGTGCGGGTGGCCCTGCCCGGCCGCACCCGCGCATACCGACGCAGCCACCGACACGCCCCTACCGGCGCGCCGAGAGTCCCCGTCGTCCAGCACCGCGCAGGTTCATGCGGCTCGATCCGCCCCGAAACCGCCGCCACGGCAGGAGGAACCGTTGAACGACGACCACGAGCCGCTGTCGGCACGTATCCCGGCCGATGTGGAGCAGCCCGACAAGATCATGTACGGGCTTACCGCACGCCAGCTCGTCATCCTCGGCGCAACCGCCCTGATCACGGCGCTGGTGTTCGTCATCATCTCGCCGCTGCTACCGGTCGCGGTCACGGCGGGGGTGTGCTTCCCAGTGCTCACGGCAGGGGCCTCGATGGCCCTCGCTCGCCGCGACGGCATGGGCCTGGACCGGTTCGCCCTCGCCGCCATCGATCATCTTCGTCGGCGACGCACGCTCATCGCCGCACCCGAAGCGATTCCCGAGGCGCCGGCCTGGTGCAAGGTCCGAGGCCGGTTGCCGGGCGCCATGCGGTTCCCCGTCCGTGCCGTCCGCCAAGACGGCGTCATGGACCTGGGCAAGGAGGGAACGGCCGCACTCGTCCGGGCGGGAACGATCTCCTTCGGTTTGCGGACGTCCGCCGAGCAGGCAGCGCTGGTCGGCTTCTTCGGACGGTGGCTCAACTCGCTTGAGGCCCCGGTGCAGATCCTCATCCGGGCCCGCCCCGTTGATCTGTCCGACCTCGCCTCACGGGTGGCGGAGGCCGCGCCCGATCTCCCGCACCCGGCCTTGCAGCGGGCGGCCGAAGATCACGCCGCCTACCTCGACGAGGTCGGCGACTCCCGGACCCTGCTGGTGCGAGACGTGTTCATCGTCGTCCGCGATCAGCCCGCCCCGGGTTCGGGACGCCGGGAACGCGCCCGTGAGGCGAGCGCCGCCATCGTCGCTCGCCGAGCCGCCGAAGCCGTCCGCACGCTGAGCGGCTTCGGCGTGACGGCGGAGTTCCTAAACGCCGACGCCTGCGTCCAGGTGCTGTCGGACGCCTTCTCACCCGGCCACGAGCGCCCCGCTCCGCCCGCCGACCTGGACGAGCCCATCACCGCCCACACCACCGAAGGAGCCTCGGCATGACCCACGCTCATCGGCGAATCAAGCGACCGTCCATGAACAATCTGGCCAGCGGGCTCCTCCGATACGCAGAGGGCCTGCGGGGTGAACTCGCGGCCGTCGAGCTACTGATCGTGCACGGGTTCTGGCTGACCCGCGCCGACTTCCGCTCTCACTTCATCGAGCGGGACACCGTCCCAGGCGCATCCGATGAAGTCCTCGCCTGGGTGAAGTGGGACCAGGCCGTCACCGCTCTGCGCCGCGGGCGCCTGGTGTGCTCGTCGGGCGAGGCCGCCGTTCTCCAGGTCGCCGCGGCACTGGCCACCGGCGGCGCTTTCCCTGCATCGGCGCTGAGCAGCCTGGACCGCGAGAACTTCGCCCACGTCCTGACCGCGACCGCACAGGCGAGCGGTCACCCGGTCGCCCAGGTGGTGACCCGGTGAAGCTGTCCGCACTCACTCGGTCCTTCCTCACCTCAGCCGCACCCACCCGAGAAGACGACCAGGACCGGCCGGGCGGTGTGGGTGATCTGCTCGCGCCCTCCGCGCTCCGCGTGAACGCATCGTCCCTGGAGATGCCGGACGGCTGCTGTGCGTCGTTCGCCATCACCGGATATCCGCGCGAGGTCGGAGCCGGCTGGCTGGAACCGCTCCTCACCTACCCCGGACGGCTCGACGTCTCAATGCACGTTGAGCCGATCCCGCCGATGGTCGCCGCTCAACGGCTCCGGCGGCAGCTCGCTCGCCTGGAGTCCAGCGCCCGCGCCAACGCCGAGGCGGGCCGACTGGCCGACTTCGGAGCCGAGGCCGCCGCCGACGATGCCGCCGACCTGGCCTCCTCGCTGGCGCGCGGAGACGGCCGTCTTTTCCGCGTCGGCCTGTACCTCACCGTTCACGCCTGGGACGCCGCGGAACTGGACGCCGAGATTCAGCAGGTCCGAGCCTTGGCCGCGTCCCTGCTGCTGGACGCGCAGCCGACAACCTTTCGCGCCATGCAGGGCTGGGTGTCCACGCTGCCACTCGGAACCGATTCGATCCGGCAGCGCCGCACCTTCGACACCAGCGCCCTGGCCGCATCGTTCCCGTTCGCGTCACCGGACCTGAACGCCCCCACCGGCTCCAACGAGGTGCTGTACGGGGTGAACGTCGCCAGTTCGGGCGTCGTCATGTGGGACCGGTTCGCCCAGGACAATCACAACTCCGTCGTCCTGGCCCGGTCCGGCGCGGGCAAGAGCTACTTCACCAAGCTCGAAGCGCTGCGCCTGCTGTATCACGGAGTCGAGGTGTCGGTGATCGATCCAGAGGACGAATACCGGGCCCTGGCAGAGACGACCGGCGGCACCCACCTGGGCCTTGGCGCGAGGGGCGTGGCGTTCAATCCGTTCGACCTGCCCACCGACCAGGGCGACGACACCCTGATCCGCCGCGCCCTGTTCACCCAGACACTCGTTGCCGCCATGCTCGGCGAGCCGCTGACACCGGCCGCGCGGCCCGTCCTTGACCGCGCCGTCCTTGCCGCCTACGCCGCGAAGGGCATCAACTCCGACCCCGCCACCTGGAGGCGTCCGGCACCGTTGCTGGCCGACCTGGTCGAACAACTCGCCATCAGTTCCCATCCTGAAGGCGAGGCGATCGCCGAACGCCTCACGCCGTATGTCGCCGGTTCCTACAAGGAGTTGTTCGCGCAGGCCACGACCACCCGCCCGGACGGGCACCTGGTGGTGTTCTCGCTTCGAGACCTGCCCGAGGAGGTCAAATCCGTCGGGGTACTGCTCGCGCTGGACGCGATCTGGCGCAAGGTCGCCAACCCCGCCGACCGCCGTCCCCGCCTGGTCATCGTCGACGAGGCGTGGATGCTGATGAAGGAGGCCGAGGGCGCCCGCTTCCTGTACCGGCTCGCCAAGTCCGCTCGAAAGCACTGGGCCGGGCTGACTGTCGTCACCCAGGACGCCGCCGACCTGCTGGCATCCGACCTCGGCCGTGCCGTCGTCGCCAACTCCGCAACCCAGATCCTGCTCCGCCAGGCACCCCAAGCCATCACCGCCGTCGGCGACGCGTTCGCGCTGTCCGAAGGCGAACGCGCATTCCTCTTGTCGGCCGAAAGAGGCGAGGGCCTGCTGTGCGGCGGAAACGCCGGCGACAGGGCAGCCTTCGCCGCCATCTCCTCCCCCGCCGAGCACAAGGTCATCACGACCGATCCCGCTGAACTACTCGACCACGAAGGGGAGGGCGACCCGCTGTGACCATGCTCCAGGACGTCCCGCACTGGACGCACATCTTCGACCAGAGCCAGCACATCCCTACGCTCGTCACGCATTACGGCGCGATCGCCGCTGTTGTCGCGGGAGCGGCCTTCTCGGTGTACAAGGCGGCTAGCGCGGCACTGTGTCACTGGCACAACCGGCGGTTCCACCAGGACGACCGTCTGATCACGGTGTCGGTTCCGCCGCAGGTCGATCCGGCCAGCGCGCCCGCCTGGTTGGCCCACCAGACCGCCCTGCTCGCCCCGGCATGGAAGCGCTGGATCTTCGGACAGCCGTACCTGGCCTTCGAGTACGTCGGCGACGCGTCCGGAGTCCGCGTGCAGATCTGGGTGCCCGAAACGGTGCCGCCCGGCATGGTCGAGGAGACCATCCGAGCTGCCTGGCCAGGCGCCACCACCACAACGACCCGCCCCGCCGCGCTTCCCATCCCGACGAGGGCAGCGACGGTCGGTGGCCGTCTCGTGCTGTCCCGCGATGACTCCTATCCGCTGAAGACCGATCATCAGACCGATCCGGTCCGCTCCCTTCTCAGCGCGATGTCGGGACTTGACGAGGGGCAGTACGCCGCCGTCCAGATCCTCGCCCGGCCGGTCACCGGCCGTCGCCTCATGCGCGCGCACCGAGTCGCCTCCAGGCTGAAGGATGGGCGCTCTGCCTCGTCGCGGGGCTTCTTCTTCGACCTGATCACACCTGGAATGCGCGCGAGTACCTCCGGGCACGCATCCCCCGCCACACGGGCAAGTGCGCATCCCGAGCGCGCCGAGCAGGTTCGCGCGATCCTGGCCAAGGCGGCTCAACCACGCTTCGAGGTCGAGATCCGTTACGCGGTCGGGGCACCCGACACCGAACACTTCCAGAAATGGCTGCGCGGTCGAGCGCACGCCCTCGCATCGATCGCCGCGCTGTACGCATCCGGCCACCAGCACCTACGCCGCCGCAGGCTTCCAGACCCGACCAGCGCCCTAATGTGGCGTCGATTCCGACGCGGCTACCTGCTGGGCGCCGCCGAACTGGCCGCCCTCGCACACCTGCCCCTGGACCAAGACGCGCCCGCGATCACGCGCGCCGGAGCCCGACCCGTCGCCCCGTCACCCGACGTCCCCACCGGCCCGGACGCCGTCAACGGTCCCGCACGGCTGCTGGGCGACGCCGACGCGAGCCACCGGCGCCCGGTCGCGCTACCGGTCACCGGCGGACGCCAGCACGTTCACGTCCTCGGACAGACCGGCGTCGGCAAATCCACCCTGCTCGCCTCACTCATCCTGGACGACGCCCATGACGGCCGCGGCGCCCTGGTCATCGACCCCAAAGGTGACCTGATCGCCGACGTCCTCGACCGCCTCCCCAGCCGCATGGCAGGCCAAACGGTGGTGTTCGACCCGTCCGACCCCGCACCGCCGCCCTCGGTCGGGATCTTGTCCGGCCCCGATCCGGCGTTCGCGGTGGACTCGGTCGTGTCGATCTTCCATCGCTGCTTCCGTTCGTCTTGGGGGCCGCGCCTGGACGACCTGTTGCGCTCGGCCTGCCTGAGCCTCATGCACGCTCACGGTTCCCGCGCCACCCTTGCCCAGGTCCCGCAGCTCCTCACCGACTCGGCATTCCGTGCCCGCGTGGTCGGACGACTCTCGGACGATCTCCTACGCGGGTTCTGGTCCGGCTACGAAGAACTGTCACCTGCCGGAAGGGCCGCCGCGATCGGCCCCGTGATGAACAAGCTCCGCGCCGTCCTGCTCCGCCCGTTCGTCCACCAAGCCCTCTCCGCGACCGGATCCACCGTCGACTTGGCCCAGCATCTCGACCACGGCGGCCTCGTCCTGGCCCGGCTCCCCAAGGGCGTCCTCGGCGAAGACGCCGCCCGCCTCATGGGGTCACTGCTGCTCGCACACACCTGGCAAGGCATCACCCGCCGCGCCGCACTGCCCGAGCACGAGCGGCCGGACTCGGCCGCCTACATAGACGAGTGCCACAACTTCCTCAACCTGCCCGGATCGGTCTCCGACATCTTGGCCGAGGCCCGCGGCTACCGCCTCTCGCTCGTCCTGGCCCACCAACACCTCTCCCAACTGCCCAAAGATCTGCGCGACGCGGTGTCCGCCGACGCCCGCAACAAGATCTACTTCGCGGCCTCACCCGAAGACGCGAGCGACCTCGCCCGGCACGCCGGCCCCGTCCTGTCCGCACACGACCTCGCCCACCTGGGCGCCTACCAGGCCACCGGGCGCCTCGTCACCGCCAGCCAGCCAACCCAAGCGTTCACCTTCCGCACCCGCCCGCTCCGCGACCCGATCCCCGGACGCGCCGACGAGATCCGCCACGCCTCACGCAAACGGTTCGCACCGCACCCCATCACCTCTAAGGCAACCGCGTCTCCGGCCAACACGGTTCTCCTCGATCCCCGCACCAACCACGCCGCCGAGGACGAGGAGCGCAAGTAATGGCCAAGACCATCCGTCACCGCCGAGGCTCCGGAACTACCGGACGCGCGGCACCGGAGAAGCTCCTCGAACTGCGCCGGCGGCTCACCGACCGGGACCGAGCGATCCTCGAACTCGTCTGGGAACACCGCGTCCTCACCACCCACCAGATCGCCGCCATCTTCTTCACCGCGCCCAACAAGGCGCGCGACCGGCTCCTGCAACTGTTCCGGCTTGACGCGCTGGAGAGATTCCAGCCGTGGGTGCCAGTCGGTGCCGCACCCTTCCACTGGGTACTCGGCCCGGTCGGCGCCCAATGCCTGGCCGCTCACCGAGACACCGACCTCGCCGGACTCGGCTACCGGCGCACCACCGTCCTACGGATCAGCCACTCCAAGCACCTCGCCCACCAGGTCGGCGTCAACGAGTTCTTCATCCGCCTACACGCCCATGCGCGCCACGTCCCCGGTGCGCGCCTCGAGAAATGGTGGCCCGAACACCGATGCGCCCAACTCTGGGGCGACCTCGCCCGCCCAGACGCCTACGGCCGATGGAGCGAGCCATCTCGTGAAGGCGACGGACCAGCAACGATCGACTTCTTCCTCGAACACGACACCGGCAGCGTCACCCTCGCCAAGGTCGCCGCCAAGCTCAACGGATACGAGGCCCTCGCCGAAGCGACCGGCATCAACACCCCGGTTCTGTTCTGGTTGCCGAGCAGCCGCCGTGAAGCCAACCTCCGCAGACTCCTGGGAACACCACCCGTCCCCGTCGCGACCGCCGTCCACACACCAACGACCAGCAGCCCGGCCGCCCCCATCTGGCTACCCGCAGGTACGGACGGACCACGCCATCCGCTGGTCGCCCTGGCAACCACGCCGCTCCGGCAACCCCTTCCCGGGTCCCGCGAGACGGAGGACGGCCGTTGCCCGTAGTCGCCGGACTGGTCGCCCTCGTCGTCCTGGCCGTCGTCCTGATAGGCGCTGTCAGCGGATCATCTTCTTCGCCCAACGAATGCGGCCTGGACACGGACGGTCCACCGGTCGCCGGAATCCCAGCCAACTACCTCGCCCTCTACCGCAAGGCCGGAGCCCAGTACCGCATCCCATGGGAGATCCTCGCCGCCGTTGGCGCAGCCGAGTCCGACCACGGCCGATCCCGCGCACCCGGCGTCCGCTCAGGCGAGAACCACGCCGGAGCCGGTGGCCCCATGCAGTTCCTCGCAGCCACCTGGGCCGCCTTCGGCATCGACGGCAACCACGACGGCAAGAAAGATCGCTACGACCCCGCCGACGCCATCCCCGCCGCCGCCCGCTACCTCCAACACAACGGCGCACCCCAGAAGATGCACGCCGCCCTGTTCGCCTACAACCACAGCGACGCCTACGTGGGGGACGTCCTCCACCGCGCCCGCCGCTACAAGGCCACGCCACCGATCGCATGCACCGACTCCGGAACCATCGCCGCCCCGAACGAGACGATCGCAAAGATCATCGCTTTCGCCATGGCCCAACGCGGCAAGCCCTACGTCTTCGGCGCCACGGGCCCGCACGCATGGGACTGCTCCAGCCTTGTCCAGGCCGCCTACCGAGCCGCTGGCCTCGCCATCCCGCGCACAACCTTCGCCCAATGGCCCTTCGGCATACGAGTCCCCAACCACCGGGCACAACCCGGAGACCTGGTCTTCTTCAACTCAGGCCCCGGCACCTCCACAAACCGCCCCGGCCATGTCGGCCTCGTCATCGCCCCAGGCAAGATGGTCGCCGCCCGCTGCTCAACCTGCCGCCCCGCCATAGGCGTAGAAACCTACCGCCGCCAAGACTGGGTCGGCACCACCCGCCCTCTGCTCAAGCTGAGAGGCCGCCCCCACTCCCCAGACGATCGATGGAAGACTTGAAAGGGCCTCTCACTGCGACCTGCCGAGCACGAACGGTCGAATAGGTCAGATTGCCGATCAAGTCGGAAACAAGCGCGGCACGGCGCTGCACCCGGCCGAGCGGCGGCCCTTCCTCACATCCACGATTCGGACGTGATCGTCACCTCGCGGTCCACGAGATACTTCTCCCGGTCATGGCGCATCGTCAGCCGGACGCGCGCGGTCTCCTGGAGTTCCCGGAGTCTGACCTGCTCCGCCTGCAGATCGGCAGCGATCTCGGCGGCCCGTGAACGAGTGCCCGGGTCGGCTCCTCCAGGCTCTCCTGCGGATCGAGTACGCGCGCTTGCCGCCGGCCAAGTCTTTGATCCTGGCTTTGACCGTGGCGACCTGCGTCTGGTGCCCGCCGTCCATCCGGGCGAGAACCACCTGAAGGCGTTCGCGTCGGTGAAGATCTCCCGGGTGTTGAACTCGTCCAGCCCCTCTATCAGCGGCTTTCCCCCACCCGTTACGGCGGGTTGCCCGTCGGGCAGGTAGGCGCGCTGGAGCTGCACTTGTAGGAGGTATTGTCGAAGTCCTCCTTGCCGAACATTTGCCGCCCGCACAGCCCGCAGGTCCTGTAGGAACTCAGCACGAAGAACCGTCGAGGCTTCTTGGGCCTGCTGGGGCCACCTGGGCGACTGCGGCACCGCGCGCTAGTGCGGGCGACCCGCTGCGCCTCGGTGACGACCTCGATCGTCACCAGACCAGGTGGGCTCACCGGACCATATCCACGCTTCGGGCGGGTTGTTCCTCCCGCTCGCCGGAGAGGTCGCGGTTCCACACCATGTAGCCGGTGCACTTGGGGTTGCACAGGACGTCGCACACCGAGGAGTAGGTCCACCGGCCTACCATCCGGGACTTGGCCGGGCGCCCGGTGCTGGATTCAGCCACCACCTACCGAAACACTCCTGCTCCGCCCCCCAGAGTACTGCGGTGCCAGTTCGATCTCCGACTGGTAGCCGGTCGGCGCCATCGGGTCGAGTGGGAGGAGTCGGGAACGGGATCGCCCTGACGGGAGTCTTAAGAGGGGTGGCTCTTCGATGATCGCTGATCTGGAAGGTTGCGATGGACGCAAACACCGTGACTGCGGTCTGCGCAACCGCAATAGCCGTATTGTCTCTCGTGGTTTCCGTCATGGCAGTAAGAAATCAGCAGCAACACAATCGGAATTCGATTCGACCGCTTCTAGAATTTCGTCACGCGAGAATCAACGGCGGAAGAACTGGAATTAGGTTAGCCAATTGGGGGCTCGGGCCGGCAATCATTCGCAAGACGGTACTGATTCTAGATGGCAACCCCCTTGGTCCCTGGGAGGAGTCTATTGTAAATAGTATGCTGAAAAACCTGCCAGAATGGCCTGGCGCAAGAACCTTCCGTGCGGGTCAGCCAATTCCTGCCGGATCTGACATCTTCCTCATTTGTCTTGAGAATTTCAACGTAAATCAGCATTCATGGTTTTTGGATTTGATTCGATGTCGGATTCAAATAGAGATACATTATGATTCCATGTATGGCGGTGAAGGTTTCAAGATCGTCTCGGAAAGTTGGCCGTGGCCCAATCAAACCCCGTCCAGTCATGGTTCTCCAATGCTCGAATAATAGAACTGCAGTTGAGATGCTCCCGGCTTGCGGCGCGGGACCACCGATAGTACGTAGCTATAAGTGCGGCCCTGGCGATCGGTCGACCCGCCAAACAACTATCGACATGCGTCGATCTAATCTTCGGCGTCGATGATCCCAAGTTCGGTACAATATTTGACCTGGCTGCCTGCCTGACGTATGAACATGCAGGACACGCCTAGCGATAAACTTGACCGATGAGGCATTAGCCTAGATCGAGCGGACGACCGCGCAGGCCCCGATGGCGTTCCACCTACCCGGGGCCCGCGTACACCTCGCGACATCGTCAAACTCACCCATGCCGGGACGCACCCGGCTAGATGTCGAAGTCGCCAGCCTTCATGCGGTTGAGGAGGCCGGCAAAAACGGCACGCTTGAGGGCGAGATGACCGCCGTTGGGGTTCTTGCTGTCACGGATACCGATGGCCGACGATGCCTCTGCGATCTCCACACACTCCTGCTCGGAGTTGCTACGGCTGCTTTTACGCCACTTGGCCGCAGCGAAGTCAGCGCTCATGGTTCGTTCATCTCCCTTGCTATCTGCCGGAACAACGCCGAACTGTCCTCCGAAGGCAAGGCGTTGCTCCAAATGGCCGCGAACGCTTCGGCGTAGCGGTCGATCTCACGGGGTTTGTCCAGATACAGGGCCCCGGTGAAGCCTTGCACATAGACTGTCGGCGGTTCGTGGTCGCGACCGTCCGCCGTCGTCGGGAACCGGAGGACGATGAACGGTCCGGTGTCCAGCCCCTTATGCGCGCCCGTCGAGAACGGCACGACGCGGACAGACACGTTGGCGCGTTGGTTCACCTCTGCGAGGTGGCCGAGTTGAGCGGCCATGATTGTCGGCCCACCCACCACCCGACGCACCACGGCCTCGTTCAAAACCACCTTCAGTTCGGGAGGCGCCGTTGGACGAGTGACCAGCGTCTGTCGCTGGACTCGCAGTTGCACCCTGCGGTCAATCTCCTCGTCCTGTAGACGGGTGTTGTTCCGGATGACCGCCCGGGCATAGTCGGGGGTCTGAAGAAGGCCAGGGATCAACTCAGGTGAGTACTCCTCTCGGCTGCGTGCTGCCTCCTCTAGGCCGATGAACAGGTCGAAGCCGTCCGGGATGACGTCGCCGTAGGCGTGCCACCACCCCTTTCCTTTGGTTTCCTTGGCGAGGCCCATCAGGGCCACTTTCAGCTCGTCGCGTGCCCCGTAGACGCGGCACATTAGCTCGACGTCGTGAGACCGCAGGGACGTTTGCCCGGTCTCGATCCTCCACATCTTCGCCTCGGACCATTCGAGCGCTTTCGCGGCGGCTTGCACCGTTAGGCGTGCGTTCGTCCGAAGTTCGCGCAGGTACCGGCCGAGCTGCCTCCGAGGGACGGTCGACCCCGTCGCGGCTCCCGTCATCCGCTTCACCTCCATCCCGGGGCGGTCTTTCACTCGAAATGAAAGCATCCCCCCGCACGATTCGCAATGAGTCTCCGACCTGCGGAAATTCGGCACGGAGATTCACTCTGACACCTTGCAGTCCTGGTTTTCATGGTGCTCTACTCGGTGTCAGCACGGAGGTAGTTCGCGACAATCCGTGATCTCGGCGAGCCGGTCAGGGCGCCCGTTCCGCGCTTCGCCACAGCAGAGGAACAACTGCCCCACGCACGAAGGAAGCCGATCATGAAGATTATCGACGAATACCGGAGCCCGGACGGCAACGGCCATGTCTTCGGAGCCTGACCATGGGAGCACACGTGCGGTCTCCCAAGGCGCGATACGTCCCCCCGCCCCCGGAGGCGAAGCGGACGCGCGGCCCCGCCACCCTGATCCCCCAGCGCGAGCGCGTTGCGTTCCTGGCCAGCCTGTCTAGGGCATTCGCCCATTTGGAGGGCATCGTCACGGTCTTCGCCGAGGCCGAGGGTTACGTCGTCCTCAACGTGATCCCCCTGGGCGTGCCCGGACGAGCCGTCACGGTCGGCTGCCACTACTGCCGGGACGGGGCGTGGTGGCTCTACGACATCCGCACGGGCGAGTTCATCCGGCCGGCGAACGACTCCAGGGCGGCGGCACACCAGATCAGAACCCAGATGAAAGAGGCAGTAGCGGCATGACCTTGGTGGTATCGGACTACCCCCGAAAGCAGCTCGGCAAGGTTGCCGAGATCAACGGCATGACCACCGCCGACGGCCCGTGGATCGCCGCGCGCGATGCGTTCGCCATCACCGGCCTCCAGGTCGGTGTGCTGGTGCGCTGGGAGGAAGAGGGCCTCATCTCGGTGGTTCAAGACGCCGTCGGGTCGCCGCGGCGGTATCTCAAGCCGGAACTCGAAGTCGTCGCCAAGTTGGGGACGTGCGGACCGCCGAACCTGCGAAGCCTTCGCCGCTACGTGAGGACCCAACCCGCGGACGCGAGCGGCAATGCCTTGCCTGTGAACCGTGACGAGCAGGAGAGCAACCCCGGGCCGGCAGCTTCGGAGGGCGCGGCGTACGTGGTCACGCTGGCGAACCTCCTGCGAGGACAGAATCTCACCGTCGACATGGTCGAAGAGCACCGGTTGCGCGTGTCCAAGGGCGCAAACTCGCGCGGGGTCGCAATCGAATGCCAGCGCCGCGCGAGTGATGCCGACCGCTGGTGGTTCAGCTGGGGCGGAGGCGTCTGGCTGTGCGAGGCCGACAACCCGACCGAGGCCGTGGTCCAGGTGAAGGCGGCGCTGCGCACCGTGGGGGCACCCCGATGACGGCGAGCGGACCGATGGCGTACGCGGCCAAGCCGGAAGCCATGGGTGCGCTGATCTCGACTCTGTTCGCCGACCGGCTTTTCGAGCACGGCATCCCCTTCGTGCGCGTCGGTCTGATGACCGCCTACGTGCAGGACCGCACAGCGGCGGAGCTGGCGGGCATGAAGCGCCGTCCCGCTGATGAGGCCATTGGAGCGGCCCTCGGCATCGTGGCGCAGGCGTGGGACGAGGCGATGACCATGCACGGCATGTTCCGCCGGACGATCGACCAATGCCAGCAGCAAGTTCGCCTGGAACTCGAAGAGGTCGTGGACGAGCACATCACGCTCGTGAGGAAGGCGACGGAGGCAGGACAGCCCGTGCCGAACGCGCATTCGGCGGTGCCACAAACCGACCAGGACGAGCCGTCGCGCGTCCAGATGCGCACCTCGGGCGCGGACCCAATCCCACAGCACTGCGCGCCTTGATGCAGGTCACACCCCACAGCGCCAGAAGGGAAGAGGGTTACGGGGTGCGGGTCCTGGAGCCGCGTTGATTCATGCGGTTCCAGGACCCTCCAGGCCCCGGAGGACCTTCGCCCCTCTACGGTCCCGCTCCGGGCCCTTCAACAGCACTTCGGTAAGAGAGGACACGTCGCGTGCTCAAGGGCTCACCCCTGAAGCTCTCCGCTGAGCGCCTCGTCATGGTCGTGCTCGTCCGAGAAGACAGCAGCGCCGGCGGCTCCATGCCCACCTACTCCTTGGACCAACTCCCTCGAGTGACGGCGCGCGCCCATACGGCAGGCGTAACCGCCGTGAAGGTCTTCGCCACCGACCGGCGTGATGTCTCAGGGACAAGAGCAGCAGCCCATGACTCGGTGATGACACGTGCGATCTGCGTCATCAAGTCGACGCAGCCGAGTATGGAGGTGATGACCGAGACCTGTTTATGCGCCTACGCCTCGACCGGCGAATGCCACCTCACCGGGCGCGCTGGGAAGCCCGACCAGGCGGCAACCAATGCGGCGCTGGCGCGCCAGGCCGTGACGCAAGCCAGGGCCGGAGCCGACGTGATCGGCCCCGCCGCCATGATCCCCGGCTCGATCGCGGCGTGCCGGAGCGCGCTCGACGCCGCTGGGTTCGACCAGGTCCGCATCATGCCGCATCTGATCGTGAGCTCACGCCTCTACGGCGGATACCGCGCCGCGATGGACATCCGGCCACAGTCAGCGCGTCGGCCCTTCCAGCTCTCCGTTTCGGGATCAACGGCCACGGCTGTTGAGCGGGGGCTGATGATGGTGGCCGAAGGCGCCGACTCGCTATTGATCGAGCCCGCCCTGTTCGCCACCGACATACTCAGCGGCCTGCACACCAAGGCCGACGTGCCCCTATTGCCTTTCTCCGTCTCTGGAGAGTGCATCACCCTTCCGCCCTCGCTGCTGGCCGAGGAGTACGCCATGCTCCTGCGCGCCGGAGCATCGCGTGTGGTCAGCCATGCCGCACTGACGCTCGCAACTACGCTCGGTGATGCGTCGCCCACCGTCCCAACGTCCTGAAAGCACTCCGTGATGACCGTCGTTCCTTCCGAATCGAGCACCTCTCTCACCCCAGCCGCCACCTACTTCCGTGAGGCACTGCCCGCGAGGGCGTTCCGGCTCGGTGGGCGCACCAGCCACCTCGCCCGCGCCTACGCCCGGCGCGTCATCGACGCCCTCACGGCCGTAGTGCCCGGCCTGGAAATCGAATACATCCCCATCGAGACATCGGCGGACCGATACAAGGGCGACCTGTCGGAGCTGGGCGGCAAGGGCCTGTTCATGAAGGAGATCGACAAGGCCCTGATGATGGGACAGATCGACGCCGCCGTTCACTGCATGAAGGACGTTCCGGGCGACGTCCCCCTGCCGAAAGAGTTCGTCTTCGCCGCTTACCTCCAACGTGACGACGTGCGCGACGCCGTGGTCTTCCCCGACGGCTCGAAGTACAGCACGCTCAGTGACCTTCCGCCCGGGGCGCGCATCGGGACGTCAGCCGTGCGGCGCAAGGCCCAGCTGCTGCGCAACCGCCCCGATCTCAACGTGCAGCGGTTCCGCGGCAACGTCGTCCCGCGCCTGAATCGACTCGACGAAGAGCGGGAGGTGGATGCCCTGGTCCTGGCGGGCGGTGGCCTGGCCAAGGTCGGCATGGAACACCGCATCTCGCAGCTCCTCAGCCTGGAGGAGATGTGCCCCGCCATCGGGGCCGGAGTGGTCGGCGTCCAGTGCCGCAAGGCCGACGAGGGAATTGTGGAGCTTCTCCAGGTCATCGATGACGCCGTGACCCGCACGCATATCCTCGCCGAGCGAACCATGCTCCACGCGCTCCAAGGGCACTGCAACAGTCCCATTGCCGGGCACTGCAACACCACCGACGACGGCCAGCTCAGCCTGATCGGCATGGTGTTCAGCCGCGACGGCGCGACGTTCGCCTACGCCCACGAATGGGACATCCCCGAGCACGCGTACGAACTCGGTGCCTTCGTAGCCGCGAGCCTAATCCGCAAGAACGCCCGAAGCATCATCGCCGGCACTCGTCTGCACTGAACGATGACGACAGGTATCGCATTCGAACCGAGGGGTTCACCTCCGGCTGGTACACCAACGCACGCGGTTTCTATGATCTCTACCCGGAAAGACAGCAAGAGGTTTGGATCGAGCGACTCTATGCCCGAACTTAAATAAGGGCAAGACCAAATATCACTGCCCGACTGCAGGCTCGCTCAAGTGCCGCTTCATCGCACGTCCTAGCCGCGCCTGGAGCTGCGTCGGCGAATAACAAGCTGGATTCCGAAACCGCGCAAGGCAAAAGAGAGAGCGCTGATCAGCGAAATTAGCGCCAAGGCCACCGGGACGATCCACCAGCGGGTATCCAGCATCTGGAAGAGGAAGACGCCGCTAAGTATCAACGAGGCAGTGGCGAGCAACGCAATGATTGAACGGGGAAACGCCTCTTCATGCTCTCGTCCCAGTTCGCTATCAATCCTCTCGGTTGCCTCCTGGAAGGCCGCGCGCCGCTCCTCGATCATGGCACCGTAGACCTCCCACAACCTGGCGCGCCGTTCCTCTTCGCCCTGCTCATGGGACGAGCCACTCGCAGCCAAGCCAGACCACCGTCCTCGCTACTCAGTTGTCGGTCAGGAGTTTGCTGGCAGCAATCAGGTCGGCCAGTGCACGGATCAAGTTGCGGTGTTCAACGATGAAGTCCTTGGCGGTCGGTGCGTCGATCGAAAGAACGCCGAATTGCCTGCCATTACAGATGACCGGTGCAGCGATAACAGCCTCATACGAGTTCACAGATGTTGGTTTCAGATAACTAATATTGGGGGGCGTACCGTCGACCACCCATATAGCGTCCTTGTCCAGGATGTCGACTTTAATGTGGCTGCCACCAGGATGCGCGCCCTCGATCTTCGCGCGTGGCGAAGGCGCCGTCACTGGACTGAACTTGACCAGCTCATAATCGTCGGCTGCGGTCCGTGAGTAGAACGATGCTCTCGCCCGGGTATGGAAATTGGGAGGAGCTGGCGGGGCGATGAGACGCACCGCGCCTTCGAGGATCTCTTCGAGGAACCGTTCGAAGTTCTGTTGGGACGCGACATCGATAGGTGTGGTCCGGGGGTGGTCGCTGACGTATTTGGAAACCTGGTCACGCATGCGCTGTGCGCTTGGCAGAAGGATGTTGTTGTAGAGGAGCGTCATCTCGGCCTCGGCCTTGATCGCGCGTTCGCGCGCACGGGCGCGTGCGCGTTCCGCCATGTGGTTCTCGATGAACGTGCCGAGCACCGCCGTCAGCGCGAGCACGCCCCCGACCAAGTACATGAGCCGTTTGTCGTCGTCTTTGGCGAAGCCCTCGCCATAGACACCGATCGCAACCAGGCCGGCGCCGGAGGCTGCTGAGATGAAGAAGAATCCAAGAACCTTACGCCAGTACTTCCAACCCATGCCCACCTCGCCGCCCTCAACTAAGTATGCGGTAGCTCAAGCCTGACATTCCCGCATCGGTCAACGTCGGTGGATGCCGCAATCGTTAGGTTAGCCGCGTGGCCGCCTCTGGCCGTGACCTGACATCTCTAGATCGTTCTTGAGCGGTTTCACTGGATCCGGCGGATGACAACCGTGTACGAGGGCGAGATGCCCTCCACAATCTCGCCTGCGAGATAACGCAAAGAGGGCCGCACGCCCGGCGGCGCGCACGGGGCCGCACGCCCGGCGGCGCGCACGGGGCCGCACGCCCGGCGGCGCGCAC
>NZ_BMRO01000012.1:209089-280384 GCF_014648675.1 Actinomadura livida | reverse complement strand
ACTCCTTCGGAGCCACAACAGGCAAGACCCCATCAGCCACACCCGGCCCTCCCGGGCCGCCTAACAACTTACGGAGATCCCATGACCGCGAACGAAGCCGGAGCTCCGGCCGTCCGCCAACTGCGCCTCGTCATCGAGGCGGAGGACTACGGGGCCGCCGTCGCCTTCTTCCGTGACGCGCTCGGCCTGCCCGAGCAGGCCGCGTTCTCCGGCGAGGGCGACGCCCGGGTGGTGATCCTCGACGCCGGCCGGGCCACGCTGGAGATCGCCAACCCCGCGCAGAAGCGGCTCATCGACGAGGTGGAGGTGGGCCGCCAGGTCGCGCCGAAGTTCCGGGTCGCCTTCGAGGTCGGCGACACCCGCTCGGTCAACGACCGGCTCCTGGAGGCGGGCGCCGCGTCCGTCGCCCCGCCCACCATCACCCCCTGGCGGTCGCTCAACGCCCGGCTGGACGCGCCCGGCGACGTGCAGATCACGCTGTTCGAGGAACTGGACACCCTTGACGAGCGCAGCGCGCTGGACGGATTCGGCACCGAACGAGGACGGTCCGATGCCGCCGGAAGCTGACCCCCTGCTGATCCGCGGCGCCCGCCTGCTCGACTCCGCCGACCCGGTCGACGTCCACCTGGCCGACGGGCGGATCGCCGCGATCGGCGACCTCACCGCCCCGCCCTCCGCGAAGACCATCGACGCGGACGGCGGGCTCCTCACCCCCGCATTCGTCGAACCCCACTTCCACATCGACAAGGCGCTGACGCACCCGCACCTGCCCCCGACCGGCCACGAGCGCCCCCTGGACGCCGCGCTGGAACGCACTCGCCACATCAAGGCCCGCTACACCCCCGACGGACTGCGAGAGCGCGCGGCCACCGCCATCCGGCTCGCGGTCGGCCACGGCGTTGGAACGCTGCGCGCCCACGTCGACGTCGACCCGGTGGGCGGCCTCTCCGCCCTGGGCGTCCTCGCGGATCTGCGGGACCGCCACCGCGACATGATCGACATCCAGCTCGTGGCGTTTCCCCAGGAGAGCATCGTCCGAGACCCCGGAGCCCTGCGCCTCCTCCGCGAAGCCCTCACCTCAGGCGCCGACGTGCTCGGCGGAGCCCCCGACGTGGAGGAGCCCCGCGACCGGCACCGGCACGTCGACCTGCTCGTCGAACTGGCCGCGGAGACCGGCGCGGACCTCGATGTCCACTGCGACTACAGCTACGACCCAGGGCAGCGCGACCTGGAGATGCTCGCACGCTTGACCGTCGAGGCCGGCCTCACCGGCCGCGTCCGCGCGGGCCACTGCTGCGCCCTCGACGCCTACGACGACATGGCCGCCGCCGAGGTCATCGATGCGGTCCTGGCGGCCCGCATCGACCTGTGCGTCTGCCCGATGGGCAACCTGCTGCTGGTCGGGGACCCGTCCTCTCCCTTCGGCAGGGGCGCGGCCCGCCTCCACGAGCTGCTCGCCCGCGGCGTCACCGTCGCCGCCGGAGGCGACAACATGAACGACATGTGGTTCCCCTTCGGCCGTCTCGACCCGGCGGAAGTAGCCATGGTGACCGCCATCGCCGCCCGGATGTGGTCGGACCGGCAGCTCAGGCAGGTCTTCGACATGGTGACGGTCAACGCGGCGCACTACGTCGGCGCCCCGGCCGAGGGCGTCCGGCCAGGCGCGGTAGCGGACCTGGTGCTGTTCTCTACCGCCCGGCTCACCGACGTCCTACGCAACGCACCCGGCCGCCGAACCACCATCAAACGAGGCCGCGTGGTAGGCGGCGCCGACTCCTCCGTCTGGACGACCTGACCGCCCGGCCGGTGCGCGCCTTCCCGGGGCGCATCGACGTCCGGACCCGCGCACCTCTTCGCTCAGGACACCAAAGCCGGCAGGAGCCGTGAGCCTGGCGATGCAGGGGCGGATGGCCAAGTCCGGTGGCGACAATCTTCGAGGGTCGCCAGGCGGAATGTGTTCGATCGGGGTACATCCGCTGCAACCTGCTCGGATGAGTGCTCCGGCCTATGGGGCCCTGGGGGCGCGAGACCCCTTTCGCGCACGTCCAACAGTCGACGGTCACTCACGACCGGCGGCTGCCGCTGCGGTGAAGTCGTCCATCACCATGAGCTGGCTTCACTGCGCAGGACGCTGTAGATCACGGCATCACGCCACTCGCCATCCCGAAATGCATAGCTGCGCAGTACACCCTCCCGAGTAAAGCCCGCCTTCTCCAGCGAACGTTGCTCGGCGACGTTGGCGGACTCGGTATCCGCTTCGATTCTTGCCACCTGGGTGTGGGCGAACAAGTACCTCACCAGGTGACGCTGTGCCTGGGTCCCCAAGCCCTTGCCCCGGGCCTCCGGGAGGAGGTTGATCCCCACGTTCCAGCAGTAAGATCCCTGGCCGGTGATAATCTTGCGCCACGCCACAAGCCCCACCCGCTCGTCGTCACTGACGACGAGCAAGACGCCCCCTTCACTATCAAGCAATGCGTTCTCCGCCCAGCGGCGACGCCACCTGCGCGGATCCCGCCATCCATGCCATTCGAACGGACCGGTCGCTTCGGGGTCGAGCAGAAAACGCTCAAGAAATGGAAGATCGTCCTCAGCCACCGGACGGAACGACACCTGATCAATGCTCACGGTTGCTCAGCCTACTGGGGGGTCGAATACAGCGGTGAACTGGACTGTCCAATCTCCGATTCAAACAGCGTTTCCGCTTGTAGGGGCGGCTGTCTTCTAATCGAGGTCGGGCAGGACGGCCGCGGACGGCCGTGCGCCGGTGGCCACATGGGTCGAACCGCCGACCTTCCGCTTTTCAGAAGTGGCAACCACCCTGAGGTCACCCCGTCCGCTGACGTTGGCCGTTGCGCGACGTACGCCCGTGGTGGTCGCCGTGTGCCGTCGTTGCCGTCATCCGTCAGGGCGTTAGGCGACCTTGATGGAGTGGGGCCCGACGCTGACGGTGATGTCCACGTGTCCCCCGAGTGCGGTGGCGTAGGCGCGGAGTGTCTCCAGTTCCATGGCTTCGATGTCGCCGTTCTCGATCTGGGAGACGCGAGACTGTGAGACGCCGAGGATCTGGGCGATCTCGGCTTGCGCCTTGCCGATGGCCTTGCGGAGTTCCTTGAGGTGGTGGCCGGCTACGTGGGCGTCCAGTTCGGCGCGTGCGCAAGCCTGCCGTTCGGGGTCGGCCAGTTCGGGGTTGCGGCGGTGTGCTTCGGCCTTGATGTCCTGCCAGCGGCGTCCGGTGCTCATCGTCCGGCCTCCTTCTCCTTCGCGGCCCGGTACTCGGCGTAGCGGGCTTCGGCCAGTGGGATCGCCTCGTCGTACCAGCGTGACCACTGCCCGGCCTTGTCCCCGGCTACCAGGAAGATCGCGGCGGGGTCGGGATCGAAGACGAACAGCATGCGGATCTCCGATCGGCCTCGGCTGCCGGGCCGCAATTCCTTGAGGTTGCGCAGCTCGCTGTGTTCCAGGGTGTCGACGAGCGGCCGTCCCAGCGTCGGCCCGACCGCCGCCAGCCTGTGATGGCCTGCTCGATCAAAGCTGGTGGTGTCCACTTCGGTTTCACACAGCTTGAGGAACCAGCATCTCGACCGGTTCGAGGAGGATGACGTCCCAGGGCACCCCATAAATAAAAACCCCTGGCTCATGCCAGTGGGCTGACCGTCCGCCACCTGAGGACGTGGGTTGCCGTCAAAAACAACGCCCCGGCTGTGTGGCTCCGGGGCGTTTTCGCTGGTCAGAAAGGTGGGCAGGGGCGGGGTCGAACCGCCGACCTTCCGCTTTTCAGGCGGACGCTCGTACCGACTGAGCTACCTGCCCAGGGCGCGTGGTGGTGCGCCTGGCGGTCCTGACGGGATTTGAACCCGCGGCCTCCACCTTGACAGGGTGGCGAGCACTCCTAACTGCTCCACAGGACCTTGCTTCTCCGAGCTTAGCGGCTCCGGAGGGGTGTCTTCGCCGGGTTACCGGCGCTTGGCGACGTCCGAGAGCATACGCGATGGCCTAGGTGGGCGCCAACTCGTTATCCCGATGGGAGGGTGACGGGGTTATGGGGCTTTCCGGGGGATTCGGCGTGGGGGCATGGGATGATCCTGGTGGCGGTTCCTTCCCTCCGGAGGCGCGGTGACCAGCAGGAGCATGCTCGAGATCCGGGTGCGGTGGGTTCTGCTCGTGGTGGTGGGCACCGCCAACCTCGTCGGTGCGCTGGTCGTGCTCGGGTTCGCGACGTTCGTGGTTCCGGATCCTCCGTTGGAGGATCGTGAGTACGTCCACCAGGTCAACGCGGTGGCGTTCTTCAGTTATCCCGTGGTCGCGGTGCCCGTCGTCCTGCTGGCCGGCTTGTGGTTGTGGCGGCCCGTCGTCCGGCTGGTGCGGGACGGGGGTCAGGCCGATCGGCGGCAGCGGCGCGCGGTGCTGCTCGGGCCCTTGCGGTTGACGCTGCTGGTCGGCGGGATGTGGGTCGTCGGGGCACTGGGGTGGGCCCTGCTGGATCTTGTGCTGTTCACCCCGCGGCTGGCCGTCAAGACGGGGTTGACCTGTCTGCTGGGGGCGGCCACGACGTGCACGATCGTGTATCTGCTGTCGGAGCGGCTGCTGCGTCCGGCGGCGGCGCTGGTGCTGGCGGCGGAGCGTCCGCGCCGGGTGCGGTTGCCCGGGGTGACGACGCGGGTGATGCTCGCGTGGGCGCTGGGGACGGCGATTCCGGTGTTCGGGCTCATCTGTGTCGCCGTTGCCGCGCTGGCCGCGCCCGACATCAATGTCGTCCAGCTCGCCATCACGATTCTGGGGCTCGGGGGCGTCGCGCTGCTGGCCGGGGTTTATGTCATCTATATGGCGACACAGGCGATCGCCGATCCGATCAAGGCGGTCCGGAAGGGGATGGCACGGGTCGAGCGGGGCGATCTCGGCGCCGAGGTGTCCGTGTACGACGCCAGCGAGGTCGGGCAGTTGCAGGCCGGGTTCAACCACATGGTCGCGGGGCTGCGGGAGCATGAGCGGCTGCGCGACCTGTTCGGGCGCCATGTGGGCGAGGAGGTCGCCGACCTGGCGCTGGAGCGTGGCGACATCACGCTCGGCGGGGAGACGCGCGAGGTGGCGGTCCTGTTCGTCGACCTGACGGGGTCGACGCGGCTGGCCGACACGCGGAGCCCGGACGAGGTCGTCGGGCTGCTGAACAAGTTCTTCGGGGTCGTGGTCGGCGTCGTCGCGCGGCACGGCGGGTGGATCAACAAGTTCGAGGGGGACGCGGCGCTCGCGATCTTCGGGGCGCCCACGCAGATCGAGGACTCGGCCGGCGCCGCGCTGGGGGCCGCGCGGGAGCTGGCGGTGCGGCTCCGGGCGGAGGTGCCGATGCTGGACGCGGGGATCGGGGTGTCCGCGGGGCCGGTCGTCGCCGGGTACATCGGGGCCGAGCAGCGGTTCGAGTACACCGTGATCGGCGATCCGGTGAACGAGGCGGCGCGGCTCAGCGACATGGCGAAGACCTACGCCTCGCGGGTGCTGGCGTCGGCGGCCGTGCTGGAGCTCGCGCACCTGTCGGAGTCGGACGAATGGGACCTCGGCAGGTCGGTGCTGCTGCGCGGGCGGAGCCGTCCGACGCGGCTGGGCACGCCCCGGCCGTCCCCGCCGCCGCCCGTGGTGGAGGACGCGGAGGAGCCCGGTGAGGCGCCGGCCGTCCCGCGTGCCCGCGTCCCGCATCCGCTGCGGTGGAGCCGGAAGCTGCTCGTCGCGGCGCTGATCCTGTCCAAGGCGGCGCGCAGGAAGGGTTCGGGCGAATAGAGGCCCACCTCTGATCAAAGGAGCGTGTCCGGCATGGGGGCGCGGCGGGCCGGATGCGTATCGTCGCCGCCAGTACACGGTCTGCTACCGGCTCGTTACTCCGGTGTCACCGGACGCCTTCAGGGTTGGGGGCGGACACGCCCCGGCTCCCGAGAGGTGACCATGCACCGCCGTACCCGTCGCACGCTCCTCGCCGTCACGGTCTCCACGGCCGTCATCGCGCCTGCCGCTCCGGCCCTTGCGGCACCGGAGGTGCCCGAGCCGCGGCCCCTGGTGAACTTCTGGCCGAGCAAGAAGATCGCGAACGTCGCGCATCGCGGGGCGTCGGCGTACGCGCCGGAGAACACGCTCGCGGCCGTCAGACTGGCCCGGAGGCAGGGGGCGGACGTTTTCGAGATCGACGTGCAGCAGACCAAGGACCGGAAGCTCGTCCTCATGCATGACACCACGCTCGCCCGGACGACAAACGTCGAAAAGGTGTTTCCGAAGCGTGCGCCCTGGAGGGTCTCCGACTTCACCTTGGCCGAGATCCGGAGGCTGGACGCTGGCTCCTGGTTCGGGGCCAGGTACAAGCGAGAGCGGGTCCCGACGCTGGCTTCCGTACTCAGGGCCATGAGCGGTGGCCGGATCGGGATGCTCCTGGAGATCAAGAGCCCCGCGCTCTACCCGGGCATCGAGAAGCGCATCGCCGCGGCGTTGAGGCGCTCGCCGTCCTGGCTGCGGTTCGATCCGAGTGAGCGGCGCCTGGCCGTGCAGTCGTTCGACTGGGGGTCGGTGCGCCGCTTCCATGCCGAAATGCCCCGGGTGCCGGTGGGCCTGCTCGGCACCCCGAAGGCGGCGGACCTGCCGAGGCTGGCCCTGTTCGCCGACCAGATCAACCCCACGTACGGCAGCCTGACCGCCTCCTACGTCAGGAGGGTCCACGCGGCCCGTATGGACGTCCTCACCTGGACGCTGAACGACCCCCGCCAGATGCGAAGGGCCGCTCAACTCGGCGTGGACGGCATCATCACCAACCGGCCGGACGTCCTCCACCGCGTCCTGCGAAGGACCGGCGCCCGCTCAGCGGCCTGAGCCCCACAGACGCCCGCTCGGCGGTCGGAGCCCCGCAGAGGCGCGCTCGGGGCCCTGAGGTCCGCACGCGCCCGCTCGGCCGCCTTGAGCACCCCGGACGGCGCCCCGGCGTGTCAGGTGGGGGGTGGGAGGTGTTCGTGGGCGCGGGTTATGAGGGCGCGGGCGGCGGGGCTGCGGGGGCCCTCGGTTCGCCAGGCGAGTGCTATCCGTCCGGTCAGCCGGGGGCGGACGATCGGCATCGCGTGCAGGCCGTCCGGCAGGGCGCGGGCGGCGGACTCGGGCAGGACGGCGACGCCGAGCCCGTGCGCGGCCAGTTGCGCCAGGACGGGCGGCTCGCCGGCCTCGAACGCGATGCGCGGGGTGAGGCCGGCGGCCGCGCACGCCTCGTCGAGGACGGCCCGCAGCCCGGTGCCCTTCGGCAGGCTGATCAGGTCCTCCTCGGCGAGGGCCTGCAGCCGGAGGCTGGACCGCCGCGCCAGCGCGTGATCGCGGGCGACGGCGGCGAAGAGGTGCTGCTCCAGGACGATCCGCGTCGTGACGCCCTCCGGCGCTTCGGAGCCGAGGCTGAGGAACGCGAGGTCGACCCGACCTTCCCGCAGCGCGCCGGCCAGCGTCACGGCGTCGTGCTGCACGACGGTGATCTCCACGTTCGGATGGTCGCGGTGGAAGTCGGCGAGCATCCCCGGAAGGTCAAGGGACTGGATCCAGTCGATCGTGCCGATCGTGACGTGCCCGCGCAGCAGCCCCGTCAGCTCGTCCACCGACCGTCGCGCGCCTTCGACGGCCGCGAGCGCCGCCCGCGCGTACGGGAGGACGGCCTCGCCGGCCTCGGTCAGCCGGACGGTCCGTCCCGACCGGTCGAACAGCGGCTGCCCCAGCTCGCGTTCCAGTTGCCGGATCTGCGCGCTCACGCCCGGCTGGGCGACGTGCAGCCGGGCCGCCGCCTTCGTGAAACCGGCCTCCTCCGTCACCGCCACGAAGTACTCGAACTGGCGCAGCTCCATAAGCATCAATGCTAACAGGACGGTTGTCCAGCGCTACTGCTTCTGCATCGCCCGGGATGCGACAAAGGATTCCTTTGGTCTTTCTTGAGTGCATCGCTGCTGTTCAGAGGACTGATCTCGGCCTGCGCGGTGATTACCTCACCAGCGGGAGGTCGGGTGAACGGACGGCGCACATGGTCCATACGGGTGCGTATGACCGCAACTACCGGGACGGTCGCCGCCGTCGTCTCCGTCATCGTGTGCGCGCTGATCCTCGTCGGGCTCCGCGCCCACACGGCGGAGTCCGTCCGGGGCAAGGCCGTCTCCTCGGCGCTGCAGGTCGCGTACGAGGCCGACCGGGAACTGGTGCGGGGCAGGCTCAATGCGCCGAAGGACGTCCGACTGCAACTCGTGAACGACGGAGGCGAGGTGGTCGCCGGCACGGAGGGAGCGCTGGCCGGGCCGCCGATGGCGGACTTCCAGCCGCCGGCGACCAGCATCTACTCGACGCGTGAACGCTGCCCGCCCACCGGCCTCAAGGGCTGCCAGCGGGTGATCGCGCTACGCGTGTACAACGAGAGCGGAGACCGGTTCGTCTACGCGGCGACGCCCATCGTCCCCTGGTACGTCAGCCCCGGTCACCTGATGCTCCTGGTCTGCGCGGCGCTCCTGGTGACCATGATCGCGTGCCTGCGGGCCTGGGGGACGACCGACCAGGTCCTCGCGCGGGTGGACGCGATCCGCGCCGAGCTTGCGGAGATCACCGCGAGCAAGTCGGGCCGCCGCGTGACGGTCCCGCCGTACCAGGACGAGATCCGCTGGCTCGCCGAGGCCGCGAACGAGACCCTCGACCGCCTCGACAGCGCCCTGGAGCGGCAGCGCAGCTTCACCTCGGACGCGTCCCACGACCTGCGCAGCCCGATCACCGGCGCCCGCGCTCAGCTGGAGGAGGCGCTGCTGTTCCCGGACGAGGTCGACTGGCCGCAGACCGCGCGGAACGTCCTGCACAGCCTCGACCGGTTGCAGGCCATCGTGACCGACCTGCTGCAGCTGGCCCGCCTGGACGCCGGCGGGGCGTGGCAGCACCCCGAGACGATCGACCTCGGCGCCGTCGTCACCATCGAGGTGGCGCGGGCTGAGCGCACGAAGACGATCCACACGCACCTCCAGGAGGGGGTGACGGTGCACGGCGACCGGCTCCGGCTCGTCCGGCTGCTGACGAACCTGCTGGACAACGCCGAGCGCCACGCCGAGTCGCGCGTCGACCTCACCGTGCGCGAAGAGGACGGGTACGGCGTCCTGGAGGTCCAGGACGACGGCGCGGGCGTCGCGGAGGAGGACCGGGAGGTCGTCTTCCAGCGGTTCGCCCGCCTCGAGGCCGGCAAGGCCCGCGACGCGGCCGGGACCGGCCTCGGCCTCCCGATCGCCCGTGAGATCGCCAGGCTGCACGGCGGGACGCTGACCATCGAGGACAGCGACCGGGGCGCCCGATTCGTCCTGCGGATCCCGCGCTCGCCGGCCCCCGCCGACACGCGCGCCACCGGGAACGGATCGTAGTCGTTAGGCATTGAACTACGGGTCGGTGGTGTGGCAGCCTGCCATCACCTGGACCGCCGGACGAGGAGTGGCCGTGGCCGTCGACGCCTGGCACCGCATCTACGAGGCCCTCGACGAGGAACACGACTACGGCGTCGACGAGATCGACGGGCGGCTCCCGGATGGGCTGGCGGGGACGCTCTACCGCAACGGCCCCGGCCGGTGGCAGGTCGGCGAGAGCCTCCTCGACCACATCTTCGACGGCGACGGGATGCTGTCGATGTTCGCGTTCCCCGGCGACGGTACGATCCGCTACCGCAACCGGTACGTCCGCACCAGGCACTACCGGTACGGGCAGCGCAAGGGCCGCGTCGGGCTGCGCGGGCTGGGGACGCAGCGTCCCGGCGGGCGGCTCGCCAACATGTTCCGCCCGCCCGCCAACGTCGCCAACACCGGCGTGGTCCTGCACGGCGGGCAGCTGCTGGCGCTCTGGGAGGGCGGACGCCCCTTCCGCCTCGACCCCGACAGCCTGGAGACGCTGGGGGAGCACTCGTTCGGCGGCCGCCTGAAGGCGATGGCGGCGTTCTCGGCGCATCCGTCCCGCTGCCCGGAGACCGGCGAGCTGTTCAACTTCGGGATGGACTTCACGCGCGTCCGCAGCCTGCGCTGCTACCGGGTGGACGCCGGCGGGGCGCTGCACCACATGCCGCGCGTCTCCCTCCCGTACACGCCGTGGAACCACGACTTCGCGCTTACGCGCCGCTACCTCGTCTTCGTCGTCAACCCGGTCATCCCGAAGGCCGCACCGATCCTGCTGGGCAGCGGGTCGATCGCCGACGGTCTCACCTACGAGCCGCACCGGCCGACGTGCTTCACCCTCGTCCCGCGCGACGGCGGCAAGGCGCGGGTCATCGAGCACGAGGCGCTGCTCGGGTTCCACTTCGTCAACGCGTTCGAGGACGGCGACGACGTCGTCGTCGAGTTCGTCCGTTTCGCCGACTGGGACCAGGTGGCGACACGGTTCCGCGACTTCCGGACGAGTGACTTCCCCTGGGGCAACGCCCTGATGCGCTACCGCGTCACCCCGTCCGGAAAGGTGGAGGGGCAGGAGGTGTGCGCGCTGCCGATGGAACTGCCGCACGCGGACGTCCGCCAGGCGGGCCGCCCGCACCGCTACACCTACTTCGCCGGACGGACGGGGCGGAGCACCGGCATCCACGCCTACGACCACGAGAAGGACAGGCGCACCGTCCACGAACTACCGCCAGGCCACGGCTTCGGCGAACCGGTCTTCGCACCGCGCGGCCCGGGCGCCGCAGAGGGCGACGGGTGGCTGCTGGCGCTCGCCTACGACCCGGAAGCGCACCGCTCCCGCCTCCTCATCCTGGACGCCCGCGACGTAGAAGCCGACCCCATCGCCGTAGCCCACCTGCGCCACCACATCCCCATGGGCTTCCACGGCTCCTTCACCGACCGCATCGCCACACCCCGGTAGCGGCCCGGCGATAGGTCAGCGGACGCCGCGGGGGCGGAATTGGATGCTGATTCGGGGGCCGGTCACGCGGGTGCTCTTCGGAATGGCGTGCTCCCAGGTGCGCTGGCAGCTGCCGCCCATCACGATGAGGTCGCCGTGGCCCAATTCGTGACGGATCGTCCGGCCGCCGCCGCGGGGGCGCAGGAGCAGGCTCCGCGGCGTTCCGACCGACAGGATCGCGACCATCGTGTCCTCCGTGGACCCGCGGCCGATCCGGTCGCCGTGCCAGGCGACGCTGTCGCGGCCGTCGCGGTACAGGCAGAGGCCCGCCGTCCGGAAGGGCTCCCCGAGTTCGGCGGCGTAGTGGCCGTTCAGCGCCGCTTTCGCCTCGTCCAGGACGGGGTCGGGCAGCGCGTCGTCCTCGTCGTAGAACGAGAGCAGGCGCGGGACGTCCACGACCCGGTCGTACATGCGGCGCCGTTCCGCGCGCCACGGGACGGACGATTCCAGCCGCTCGAACAGCGCGTCCGCTCCCGGGATCCAGCCGGGCAGGACGTCCACCCAGGCGCCGTGGGCCAGCCGCGTCCGCCGCGCCAGATCCAGCGGGCGCGGACCACTCTCGTCCGTGTCGTCCAGGAGCGACGCTTGGAACATATCCCCACTGTAACGCGATCTCTCAAACACGTGTTCGATCATGCGGCGGGGTCAGCGGCGGAAGATCACGGCCAGGACCCGCAGCGAGAGCACCGAGCAGATCACCAGCCCGCAGTACCCGAAGAACTGGTAGAGGGTCACGTCCGGCGTCATGCGCGGCCCGTCCCGCAGGCCGAGCAGCATCACCGCCATCACCCCGGCCGTCGACGCGAGGATCGTCAGCAGCACCTGCTGGAGGAGGCCGGTGACCGTCCGGCGGTCGCCCTCGTCGGCGAACAGCCGGATGTTCATGGTGAGGCGGCCGGCCTCGGCGGCGGCGGTGATGCGGTCCAGGCGGCGGGGGAGGCGGCGCAGCATCGGCAGCAGGCTCACCATCTCGTCGGCCGCGGCCTCCTGGAGGGACGCGGGACGCAGCCGTTCCCGCAGGTAGGTCTCGCCGAACTCCTGCGCCTCGGTGACGATGGCGAACCCGGGCGCCAGCTCGGTCAGGCCGCCCTCCAGCGTCGCCAGCGCCCGGAACACCGCGGCGACCTCCGCCGGCACCGCCAGATCGAACCGCGCCACCAGGCGGAACAGGTCGGTGAACATCGTCATGTCCGGGGCGGACCCGGCGCCGAGGTGCCGGGCCATGAAGGCCCCGAGGGCCCGGACGAGGGCCTGCTCGTCCAGTTCGTCGGGACGGGCCACGACCTCCAGGAAGGCGTCGGTCACGGCGACGGCGTCGCCCCTGTTCATGGCGAGGAGCATCCGCTGGAGGCAGCCGCGCAGCTCGGTGTCGAGGCGCCCGACCGAACCGAAGTCGATCAGCCCGAGGCGCCCGTCGTCGAGGAGCAGGACGTTGCCGGGGTGCGGATCGGCGTGGAAGACGCCGTCCAGGACGATCTGCCGGAGCAGCGTGTCGAGGAGGGCGTGCGCCAGCTTCGCCCGGTCGAGGCCCTGGCGGTCGATGCGCGGGCCGGCCTTGCCGAGCGCGGTGCCGTCGAGGCGCTGCATCACCAGGATCCGCGAGGTGCACAGGTCGTCGTACGGGCGCGGGACGACGACGTCCGACCCGCCGCGCGCCGTCGCGGCCGCCGCCACCGACGCCATGTTCCGGGCCTCGACGCGGAAGTCGAGCTCCTCGCGCAACGCGGCCGCGAACCCGTCGGCGAGGTCGACGACGCCGAACGCCCGGGCCCATCCGGCGCGGTTCTGCAGCGTCCGCGCCAGGCGGCCGACGATGTCGAGGTCGCGGTCCACCACCGTCCCGATGCCGGGCCGCTGGATCTTGACGACGACCTCCTCGCCGGAGCGGAGCGTGGCCGTGTGCACCTGCGCCACGGACGCGGCGGCGAGCGGGGTCCGGTCGACGGCGGCGAAGACGTCCGCGGACGGTGCGCCCAGCTCGTCCTGGATCACCCGCTCGATCTCCGGCCACGGGACGGGCGCGGCCCGGTCCTGGAGCCGCCCGAGCTCCGCCACGAACTCCGGCGGGAGGACGTCCCGCCGCGTCGACAGGACCTGGCCGAGCTTCACGAACGCGACCCCGGCCTGTTCGAGCGCCTGCGTCAGCTCGTGCGCCAGCCGCTCCCGTCCCTGCGGGGACGCGGGGCGGGCGCGTCCCCGCAGGTAGGGGCCGAGGCCATGGCGCAGGAAGATGAACGTGATCTGCCAGTAGCGGCGCGTGCGGGCGGCCCGGGAGCGGACGCCGCCGAACCAGAACAGCGGCGACGGCACGGAACCGGTCGGGACGAACGCCTCCCAGAGCACCAGCACCGTCATGGAGACGAGCAGCGCGCACGCGAACCCGAGGCAGACGAACCAGGCCAGCGGCGTCAGAGTCCGCTGGTCGAGATCGCCGATGAGGGACGTGATGATCGGGCTCGCGACGCCCTGCCCGACCGCTCCCGCGACGACCGTCCGGAACAGGGGGAACCGGACGTTGAGGAGCCGCCGCGCCCCGTACGCCATCACCCACGTGTTGATCGCCGTCCCCACCACGAACGCGAGGACCGCCGCCGACGTGTCCAAAGCCGCCCACCACCTGCCGAATCGCCCACTGTTCCGGAGGCGACGCTAACGACGGGCGTGCGCGGCGCTCTTCCCGCCGGAGGGGGAGCCCGCTACCCCGGACGGGGGAGCGCGGCGGTGGTCAGAACTCGTTCAGGAGGTCTTTGAGGAACGCCGTGGTGGTGGCGGGACGGGAGGCGCGGATCGCGAGGAGGTCCATGATCTCCTGGTAGCGCTCTGCCTCCTGGCCTTCGGGATAGCGGGCGCCGGTCAGCTGTTCGAGGTAGACCATGTCGGGAAGGTCGTGCTCGGCGAACCGGACGATCGTGATCGGGCCGCCCAGCGCCACGTGGCCGCCCGCCGCGAACGGCAGGACCTGCACCTTCACGTTGGGCATGTCCTCCGACACCTCGATCAGGTGCTCGATCTGGGCGCGCATCGTCGCCGCCCCGCCGATGGGCCTGCGCAGCGCCGCCTCGTCGATGATCGTCCAGAGCCGCGCCGGGGCGACGGGCCGGTGCAGGATCTGCTGCCTGGACATCCGCAGGCAGACACGCCGGTCGAACCCCTCATATGCCGCGTCGTGGTGCTCCAGCGCGATGACCGCCCGCGCGTACTCGGCGGTCTGCAGCAGCCCCGGGACGTACTGCACCTCGTAGTTGCGGATCGTCGTCGCGGACTGCTCCAGCCCGAGGTACTGCTCGAACCAGCTCGGCACGGCATCGCCGTAGCTCTGCCACCAGCCGGGCTTCCTCGCCTCCTTCGCCAGCTCGATGAGGCTCGCGCGCTCGGCGGCGTCGTCGACGCCGTACAGGTCGAGCAGGTCGGCGATGTCGCGCAGCTTGAAACCGTGCCGGCCGAGTTCGAGGCGGCTCATCTTGGACGCGGACCCGCGGATCGCCCGCCCGGCCTCGGCCCGGCCGATCCCCTTGGCCTCGCGCATGCGCCGCAGCCGTGCGCCGATCTGCATGCGCAGCGCGGTCGAACTCGGGCCGGCCTGCCGATTGTCAAGCACGGGGTCTCCAGCTCCTCGTATGTCCCGGCAACCATCGGAGGGTCTCACAGGCAATGGCCGCCGCGCAGGAAACCTCCGGTCAGAGATATGTAACTCCGCACTGATCGCACGATGCGCTAAATGGCTTTAGGGATCGTTCCAATCGCGGCGGTATTACCGTACCGGGATGAGCGCGTCCAAATCGGCCCTCGTCACGCGCGCCCGCTCGGCGACTCCGTCACGGTCCGTCCCCGTACGGTTCACGATTTCGAGCGCCCGCGTCAGCATTGTCGGCTGTTCAAGAGGTTTCGAGGCCCCGGGTTCCTGGCGCCGCCACCCGCGCGAACTCAGCGTGCTCATCGCGTTGCGGTACGCGGTTTCCGTCATGATTCCGAGCGTGCGCGACCGGTAGAGGAGCGCCGCCATGCTGACACCCCACGTCGATTTGAGGACGGCCAGCCGTTCCCAATCGGGTTGTGCGGGCAATTCCCCGGCGATGTCGTCCGCCGGCATCAGGAATTCGGCCGCGAACCTGTGCGCCTGGTCCTCGACGACCTTTTCGCCGGGTTCGGCGTCGGCGTGCATCACCAGATGCCCCAGCTCGTGCGCGGCGTCGAACCGGTTGCGCCAGTAATCGCCCTTCGCCGGATTGAAGAAGACCATCGGCCGCGGATGGACGCCCACGCTGAACGCGTCGACCCGCTCGGCGGCGCTCGGGAGCACGAGCACGAGGACGCCGTGCGCCTCCAGAAGGCGGACGACGTGCGGCACCGGGCCCGCCTCGTCCAGCAGGGCCTTCCTGGTCAGCCGGGCGGCCTCCACGGGCCCGCTCCCGGCGATCTCGTCCGGCGGGACGGGATGCTCGGGCAGGTCGACCGCGGGGAAGTCGACGAGCGTCTCAAGGACGGCGACGACGTCGGTGGCGATGCGCCCGTACGCCAGGGCCTGGTCCCGCTCGATCTGGGTGGTGGACCGCAGGGAGCGGAAGTGCGCCCCGTCCATGGAGACCGGGCTGCGGCCGGCGTGGAAGAACTCGACCGGCACACCGAGCGCGATGGCGAGGCGCCTCAGCGTCGGGTCCTCCGGCCGCTGCACGCCCGCCTCGTACTGCCCGATCGCTTTCGGCGTCGTCCCCACGGCCTGCGCGAGCTGGTTCTTGCGCATGCCCCGGAGCCGCCGGGCAAGCGTCAGCCGCTCGCAGTCGAACAGCACCCCGCGCCACCCTTTGCTTAGGCCGTCTTCGTCTCCCCGCGGAGCCGCATGGGGACGTCCTCGTGGTCGTCCCAGAGCGGCATCGTCCGCTCGACGAGCTTACGACGTGGATCGGGGCCGAGGGCGTCGTCCAGCTCCTTCACCCAGTGCCAGGCGGTGCCGCCGTCCGCGTTCCACCTGGGGCGGCCCAGGAAGAGCTCCATCTCCAGCGGTTCCTCGCTGGCGCTGTGCGCGAGGACCAGCGTGACGACCCCGGGCGTGTCGTGCACTTCGAGCCCGAGGGGGAGGGCCAGCTGGGGGTCTTCGACGTAACCCTGCCGGGCGACGGCCTGCTTGGTGGGGCTGTCGCGATCCCACCGGATGCCGCGCACGTTGCCGAACTCGTGCCGCTTGAGCAGGACGCGGTAGGGGCCGTAGCGCCATCCGGGGGAGCCGTTCAAGTCGTCCCGGACGACCTTCTGCGGCAGGTCGTCGCGGCTGAAGACGCGGTCGAGGTGGCTTTCGAGCAGCTCGAACGCGCCGACCCCGTACGTCCGCTCCTTGAACCCCGCCGCCCGGCTCAACCCGTTGAACAGGGCCAGCGTCGCCTCGCGGTGGGCCTCCCGCACCCCGTGCAGGAACCCCGCCGCCAAGAGCTCGTCCCAGACAACCCGCTCCTCAGCCACCCTCCGACGATAACCGCGACCACCGACATTACGACGGCTCGGGAGCTGGAGCCCTTGTTCGACCAGCTCAGCGCGCCGGGCCTGAAGCTTTGCGGAGCGGCCATCGAGTTGCCCGCACGTAACTCAGCCAGCGGCCCAGACCCGCGCCGATTCGTCAGCCAACCGGCTCTCTCAAGCTGGGATAGCGGACGTTTTTACGGCGGCCGGTTCGGACAGGATCGAAATGACCGCGTCCCGCCCTGCGCGGTTGGCGCCGATGGTCGACTGCGACGGCCCATAGCCGATCACGAACAATCGCGGCTCGTCGAGCGACCTGCCGTTGGCGACGCGGATGCCGCCCTTCGGGGTGCGCAGCCGCAGGGGAGCGAGGTGCCTGAGCTCGGCTCGGAATCCGGTCGCCCACAGGATGACGTCGGCGGGCTCGAACGAGCCGTCCGGCATGCGTACGCCGTGCTCCTCAATCCGGGTGAACATCGGGTGCCGCACCAGGACTCCACGAGCTTCGGCCCGCTCGGTCCACGGTGTGCGGTGCATGCCGGTCACCCGCACGATGCTCTGCGGAGGCAGCCCTGCCCGGACGCGCTCTTCCGCGCGGGCGAGCGCCGCAACGATGGTGGGGGTGTCGAAGCGGTCCTCCCACACGGGCTCGGTGCGCGTGACCCACAAGGTGTCGGTGACGCGTGAAATCTCTTCGAGCAGTTGGGTCGCGGAAATCCCCGCACCGACGATCACGACGCGTTTGCCGGCGAACTCCTCGGCCGACACGTAGTCGTGGACGTGGAGCTGCCGTCCGCGAAAGCTCTCCCTGCCGGGGTAGTACGGCCAGTGGGGGCGCGTCCAGGTTCCGGTGGCGTTGATGACGTGGCCGGCAGACCAAGTCTCGGAATCAGTCTCGACGGTCAACGGCCCGTCCGTCTCCGTACCGTCCGCCATCGTGGGACGGCGCACGGCCTGCACCTGGACGGGACGCTGCACATCGAGAGCGAAGCGCTGCTCATAGTCGGCGAAGTAGGCGGGCAGAACATCACGACTGCTGGCGTCAGGATCCGCAGGCGGCACGGGAAACCCCGGCAACTCGTAGATGCCGTTGACCGTCGCCATCTTCAGCGAAGCCCAACGATGCTGCCACGCGCCCCCGGGCCCGTCCTCCGCGTCGAGCACCACGAACGTGCGGTCGTCCACCGACGCCCGCGCAACGGGAACGAATCCGCGACGCTGCAGGTGATAGGCAGCCGACAGCCCGGCCTGACCAGCACCGATCACCAGAACATCGACGGACCGCATACTCGTTCCAACCGGCCCGGCGACACGCCCATTCCACTTCCGAGGTGGACGGCGGGTGATCTTCGTCGTCCCCGCGCGCTCGCGTTGACCTTCGAGAAGATTCGTCACCTGCTGATCTGCGCCACCGTGCGAGACCCGTCATGGACCATCGCGTCCGCTGTCCGGCCGGGCGGCGCAGTCGCCAGGCGGGGGTCAAGCGGCTCCACCACCGGCGGCATCGCCGCACGAGGCCCGAGCGCTACTGGGCGGCCGCGCCGGCGTCGCCGAGATCCTCGGGCCGCCGGTTCAGCGCCTCGCTGATCGCCGGGACGTTCTGGTACTCCCGCCAGTGCTCGATCAGGCCATCGCGAACCCGCAGCACGCCGATGCAGGTCACCGAGGACCGCACGCCGGTGGTGATGACCGCTCCAGTCAACTCGTACTCGACGACGATGACCTCGGGGTCGTCGGTCTGATGTGTGGCCAGTTCCCGGAACTGTTCGAAGCGCACATGCAGAGCCGCGCCATTGGTGCGGTAGTACGCCAGCCACGCCTCGCGGCCGTCGTAACGTTCCATGCCCGGTGGGGAGAACGGGGTCTCGACCACGATGTCTTCGGCCAGCAACTCGGCCGGAAGGAGCGTTGCTTCGTCGCCCAGGAGTGCCTCCTGCATGCGCCGGTAGATCGTGAGCGGGCCTGCGGTGTCGGTCGCCGACTGTGCCATGGTGGCACCTCCAGAGTAAGATGAGTGTGACTCAACATTGAACATAGTGAGTGCGACTCATCTTGGCAAGGGACGGCTGATGGATCGAGACGGTGTGACGCCCGCCGGCGGCGGTGCCGGCGGGCGACCGGTTCGTGCCGATGCTCGCCGCAACCGGGCGCGCATCCTGGAGGCGGCCGAGGCCGTGTTCGCCGAGCAAGGGGCGTCGGCCTCGACCGAGGCCGTCGCCGCACGCACCGGCGTCGCGATCGGCACGGTGTTCCGGCACTTCCCGACCAAACCCGAACTGCTCCAGGCCGTGGTGATGAACCTGTGGGACCGGCTCGTCACCGAAGTCGACGCGCTGGTAGACGACCCCGAAGACGTGACCGCCCTCTTCGAGTTCTGCACCCGGGTGATGGCGATCAGTGCCCGGAACAGGGCCGTGTTCGAGCGACTGGCCGAAACCGGTACCCGGGTCCACGTCGGCGACGCCCTGGCCCGCCTCCGACCATCCGTCGACCTGCTTCTCGAACGTGCCCAGAAGGCGGGAGCCGTCCGCGACGACCTGCAATCCGCCGAGCTGATCGCCCTGCTCGCGGCGATCTGCCAAGAGGCGATGACCGGTGAGTGGAGCGAGCCATTCCGCCATCGCGCACTGGCCATCCTCTTCGACGGCATGCGCCCGACCCCAAAGCCTTGACCACACCTCGCGCCGGCCACGGTCATCGTCCGCACCGCAGCATTCGGTCGAACGAAAACCGGAGTACCAGGGCCTGTCGCGAAAGTGGATCTCGGTTGTAAATGATCACTTGCCGTGGGACGTAGGTCCGCGCCGATAGGCGTACGACTCCCTTGGGAACCGCGCCTACCTGCGTAGACGCGGCATGGGCTCCACCCTCCCGGAGAAGGCCGGCCAGGCCCGCTTCCGCAAGAAGTTCGGCTCCCGGGGAGGCCGTAGGCCGAAGTCCGGCAAGGTCGATTACAAGGAGCGTCACGCGGTGGAACGCGGCATCAACCGCCCGCGCGGTCACCCTGAGATGACGATCTCGCCGTCCGTCGCGAGGTGACCGTGCTGATCGCAGCCCTCAGCGAATGGCTCTGACCGGCGGGCGGCCTTCCGGTCGTCGCTCACCAGTCCCGGGTGGCGATCAGCTTCTCTGCATCCGCGTCCGTGAACCCGTATGCCGACGCGACGAACCAGAAGTTCTCAGCGATGACCTCGCGCGCAACCGTTTCGATCTCGCTCCCGGCTGCCGCGAACTCCGCATCCAGACTGTTGAACTCCTCCGTTGCGGCATGGGTGAGCGCATACAGAGCGTCCAGGTCCGACGGCTGCTCAGCCTCGATCCGCTCGCACAGCCGCATCAGGATCGCACTGCCCTTGTCGACGACGTGATCGGGAAAGTACGAGTCCGAATACATCTGCTGCAGGAACACGTGCCCTGCTACCTGCTCGTTCGTGACCGGCATGGCGCGTCCCCATCCCCGTAGAAGAACTGACGCGCCGATCATGCACGACACCAGTGACAACGACGACGCCATGTACGCCAGACCGCTCGTGACCAGCACTTTTGCACCATGCCCACAGCCCGGACGACTGCTCTGACGGGTGTCGTCTTCTACTCAGCGGGACGCGCGTAGCGAAGAGTCCAGGTCGCTCATGAGTTGCGCGACGCGATTCTTGGCGGTCGGCGCGGAAGGATAGCGGGAAAGAACCGAGATCAGGACAGGCGTAGCGCGTCGCCGAGCCTGATCGATCATCATGTCTCCGACCGCGGGGTCGCCACCTGCGTCCAGCTCAGCGATCCGCGCAGCGCTCGCGGCGGCGCGCAGGATGTGCCCGACCTGGGTCGCCCGCGAGATCGGATGCAGGTACGCGGCGGACGCGGCATCGCCGGCGGACCGTGCTGCAAGACGTGCTACTTCGGTCCCCGCCTCCTTCGCGGCCCGGTGCGCGTCCAGCGAAGTGACGCGCTGCAACTTGGTTCGCCCCGCACCGTTAACGAACTCCCACGCAGCCTCAATGGCCGCACGCGGACGAGGATCCCCGGGCACGGCCTGCTCGAAAACGGGGAGAACGTCCTGAGCACTCTCCGCCACGAACCGCGCGACGACTCGCAATTCCTCCATGCTCAACTCAAAGTCCCCGGACACGCCCGCAACCCTCCCACCAGCAGACCAGCCCAAGACTCACCCGTCGAGAAGCCGTCACCTCAGCACCCCATCCTGCGCCGCCTACAGCCCAGCAGCCAAACCCATGCACTCACCCAGCGCGCAACAGCCCACGTAGACGAACCGTCAATCCAAGCCCTTGATGTGCTGGACGAGCCGCACGAACGTCTCAGGAGCGAGGACGAGGTGTCCACCGCCGGGATCATTGCTGTCTCGTATGCCGATGGCGTTGGTGAGCTGGGCAAGCTCAACGCATTGGGAAGTGGTCCCATCAGAGGAGTGACTGCTCTTACGCCACACGACGGTCATCGCATGGTGGTCTTAATGCGTTGGACGAGGGCAGCGAACTGCTCAGCCGTGAGGGAAAGATGCACGTCACCCAGCTGCTTGCTGTCACGGATACCAATGCTTCGGGTGAGCCGCGCGACCTCTACGCACTCGCCTGAAGTCCCCTGAGTCGACCGACTGCTCTTGCGCCAGGTGGGGGGATTCATGTGAAGCTCTCCATCAGTTGCTCGATCAGGCGTCGCGAAGATTCTACGGGCAGTGCAACCGAGCCGATGCGATCGAACCTCAGCTTCAGACCTCGAACCTCCGCTGTCTCGAGGACCAGCCTGCCCCCATTAGGCGCTTCGACAAAGCCCACCTCTCCCTGCTTGACCGTGATGATCTTGAAGGGGCCGTCGAGTCCCTCGTGCGCGCCCGCACTCTTCGGGACGATGCGGAGAAACACACTGGGGCGCCTTGACAGCGCGAGTAGGTGGGCGAGTTGCTCTTTTATCACGCCCGCACCGCCGACCGGTATGTCGATCACGCTCTCAGAGAGCAGCACCCAGAGTTCGGGTGGAGTATTGCGATCGAGAATTTTCTGGCGAGCCATTCGCTTCTTGAGGTCGTCCTCAAGACTTGCATTTCGCCCCGCCTCTAGAAGGGCACGGGCGTAGCCGGGAGTCTGGAAGAGGGCCGGTATGAGCTGCCCATCGTAGTTGTGGATGCGCTCTGCGCGTGCTTCGAACTCCGTAAAGTTCTTAAACCAGGTCGGGTCGTGACCTTGGCGGGCATACCACACCATGATCGAGAAGTGGTTGCCGGTGCTCCAAGCCTCGTCCAGGACCGCGGCTTGCTTCTCCTCCAGCTTGGCCTCGCCATGCTCCAATCTGGAAATTGAGGAACGAGCGCAGTTCAGCAGCTTCGCCACGGCATCTCCTGTGAGCCCGCGCTGCATGCGATGGAACCGCAACGAGTAGGCGATCCACGCCCACATCGAAGATCGCGGGTCTGGGGACTCGTTGATGTTCACAGCCCACCCTCTCTGGCGCCGAACTTCCAGAACTTCTTGGGAACAGGAAAAGCGTAGGTCAAGAGGCGCAGTCTGTGACCCGGAGAAAGAAAGTTGTGCCCCACGGGAAGGGTTCCAAAATGGCGCAGATAGTGCAGTCCGGACATATATCCGTCGGTCATGTCGCTGATATAGCGCTAGGAGGCATGTGTGCCTGGCGCCTCCCCACCGACGCAAGTTGCGCTTCGGTCGCCCGCTCCCTTCTCGGCATCGCCATGACGAAGCTCGGCCTGGACCGTGGCGCAACCGACGATGCGGTCCTGGCCGCCAGCGAGCTCGCCACCAACGCGCTAACCCACTCGGGCGCCGCCGCCCCACCCGAACTCTGGGTCTGGGCCAGGACGACCCCAAGACCGCAACTCTTGATAACCGTCTACGACGCCTGCCGCGCGTCCTGGCCGACCAACACCCCGGGCGACCTACTGGACGACCACGGCCGCGGCATCGGAATCGTCGACATGCTCGCCGACGCATGGGGAGCCCACCCATCCCGCTCAATCTGCACGGGCGGCACCCAAGGCAAAGCCGTCTGGGCGGCCTTCCCTCTCCCCGGCCCATGGCCCGACCCACGCACAACGGCCCCACCCATGCTCGCGGCCCGCCACCTGACCGCAACGCTCACCGCACGCGGCATCACGAACACCGCGCACCGCCACGGCCGAGGCGTCTCCCTGGTCACCATCCCCCTCGGCAGCAACGAGGAGACGAACATCTGGATAGAGCCAGGCCACCTGAGCTACACCCTGCCCAACGGCACCCGCCACCGCCGACCCATAGTCGACCTACACGACACCACCGAAACCCTCGTCCAACACATCGAGACCCAGCGAGGCACTCGGTAGCGTCCTGCCATAGAGGTCATCCCCGTAGGACGGCGGTTCCCTGTGCCCGAGGACCCGGCAGCGAGCTTCGCCCACGCCCGAGCAGCGGCCGGCGTCCTCTTCTTCGACGACCAAGACCGCATCATGCTCGTGGAGCCCACCTACAAGAACTACCTGGACGTCCCCGGCGGCTACGTCGAACGCGGCGAGACACCCCACCAGGCAGCCACTCGCGAGGTAGCCGAGGAACTCAACATCCGCCCCAACATCGGCCGGCTCCTGGTCACAGACTGGGCCCCCACCGAAACCGAAGGCGACAAAATCCTCTTCCTGTTCGACGGCGGCACCCTCACCCCCGCCCAACTCAAAGCCATCCGCCTAGCCCCCACCGAACTACGCGCCTACGCCTTCTACGACCTTGCCCAAATCCACACCCACACCATCCCGCGCCTGGCCCGCCGCCTAACCCACGCCCACACCGCCCACCACAACGGCACCTGCCACTACTTAGAACACGGCAACCCGATCATTTGATGTGAGACGTGCGCGTGCTGAGTCTGCATCCTGTCCCTCCTGGACCGCCAGGTCGCTTGGACAGTTGCAGCATCATTCGCCTGCGGTGAAGACGATCCGATGCACTCTCAGCGGCCAGGCCAGGACGACCGAGTGCGCGTCCCCCCTGAAAGTGCATGCCTGATCAACCGTAGGCTCCGCGCAGGCCGCGGGCGCCGCTAGGAGAGAATCACATGCGGCTGCGATTCGACCCGGACATCAGCACCCTCGACGCATCTTTAGAGCTCACCTGTCTTGGTCTCGTTGCCCTAACAGGCACGCAGGTGCGAGAATCGCCAGGCTGTTCGACGGAGCTCTCTACACCACCACGTCTGACGCGGTTGCACGAGGAGGTCCTGTCCTTCTAAAGGAGGCGTCTCACTTGTTTCCAACCCGAGCCCGAACCTGCTCGGCGATCTGTAGCGCCGCCTCATTGGGCTCCTCGTGCTCCCAGAACCTCAAGACGAGCCAACCGGCGTCGAGGAAAAGGCGATCCGTTTCGGCGTCACGCTCACGGTTCCGTCGGACCTTTTCAGCCCAGTAGTCCGCATTCGTTGCGGACTTTGTGTGATGCTGGGGACAGCCATGCCAGAAACAGCCGTCCATAAAAACCGCCACCTTTGCTCGAGTGAACACAAGGTCCGCCGTACGCCGTACTGCAGGTACTGGACGATGGGAAACTCGATAACGTAGGCCGAGTGCGTGAACTGCGCGACGTAGAGCCAGCTCCGGCTTCGTGTCGCGTCCTTTGTTGGCCTGCATGCTCTTGCGCACGCCCGGACTCGAAGCCCTTGCGGGTCGCTCAACGCTCACACGGTTACCATAGTCCCTTCGGACTCGGCGGATGGCCCCGCCCGGGAACCGGTGGGATGACGCCCAAGCCCTGGGCGACGTGGAGCGCCAAAGCGCGCCCTAAGGCGATGGGAACGGCGTTGCCGATCTGGCGGGCGATCTCCAGTTTCGGGCCACACCACTCGAAGGTGTCGGGGAAGCCCTGCAGGCGAGCTGCCTCCAGGTGACTTAGGGCGCGGTCTTGTTCGGGGTGCAGGTAGCGACCCTTCTCCGGCTTGAAAAACTCTGTGCGGATCGTTACTGAGGGACGATCCCACAGGAGACGTCCCATCACATCCCCGGACCCTGAGGTGTGTTTGATCCAGCAGGGTGCCTTAAGTTCGTCCGGAAGATTGAAGCGATTCCCTCCGTAAGGGATGCGCTGAAATCGCTTTCGTGACAGTGTCGTGTACTTCCTGGTTATATGAAGTTCATGCGCCATGTACTTCCCGGTGACTTCTCTATCAAAAACCTCGAATGTTCGGCCTGAGGGAAGTTCCGTGTGATGTTGAGGGATCTCTTCTGTAAGGCCGTCGAAAGCTGACTTGACTGTCAACCACTCCGCCTCCGGAACTTTGGACTCCGGAAGAGGGATGGGGGCCAGATCTTTATGTGTGCCTATCACTATAGCCCGACGCCGGAGTTGGGCGGCGCCGAAGTCGGTGGCCCGCAAAATTCCAGGAGCGATTTCGTAGTCCTGGAGCCTGCCGCCGTCCAGTTCGGCCTTCAGGGCATCGAACTGGCGTGTCTTGAGGAAGCGATCCACATTCTCCAGCACAAAGGCCTTGGGGCGAACCCTCGTCAATGTGTCTACGTAGCGATCCCAAAGTTCATTGCGCTCGTCGTCCTCTCGCTTCGCTCCCAGATTAGAGAATCCTTGACACGGAGGGCCACCGATGACGACGTCGGCTGCGGGGAGTTCACCTTCGAGCCATTCGGCTATGTCACCCCAGTAGACGTGATCCTCGCCAAAGTTGGCTGCATACGTGGCGGCTGCGAAGAGGTCTTGTTCGACCGCTGCGACGGGAGTGAATAGTCCTGTCTCGCGGAATCCCTGGGACAATCCTCCGCAACCCGCGAAAAGATCGATCACACGGAGGGGATCGGGCCCGCCGCTCGACTCACGAAAAGCGGTCATCGCGTCCTGATACCACCCTCCGTGAGTGATGAGAACCGAGAGTGATCGATCCTGTGCTCGGCCGAACTTTAGTTCGAATCCTACCTGTCCCCAGCGGCCAAGATCGAGAGGCTCGCACGAACAGGCTTCGATATGTTACCTGCGATCGCCCTCGTGGTTGAGCTTCAGGACTTGTCGGGCCGAATTCCTCCGGATCCACTTGTCGGGGCCCTGCATGGCCCTTGACCGGACGTCCTCGCATCCCCCCGCCAGGGCGGTCGTGTCGCCGCCCTAGGTCTCTAGCTCACTAAGTGTCCAACTGCTCCGGGTCTGGGGAGTGTTGTCGGACGCGGGGCGTAATGTTCAGGACCTGTCACGCATGCGAGGTTCGGCTCGGATGTTGCATCCAGGCCGAACTTGTCCCGATGCTGGGGTCTTCTCCCACCATGATTCGGGGAAGCCCGAACTAGAGGTGCAGTCACCCGTTGAGGTTGTTCGGTGCCACGTGTGGAGTCGGTTGGGCGGACCTGAGGGAGGAGATCGTATGAACGACGCATTCGAGGACAATTACGACACATTCAAGGCTCTTCTCGACTCTTTCCCACCAACCGAGGTAGTGAAGAGGCTTGAGCAGTTCGGCATCTCCGACGATGTCATCCAGCGCATCCAGGAGAGACATGAAGCCGAGACGATCAAGATTAGAGAGATGGAAGAGCCGCAAACGGTGGTCCTGGGGAACCGCGACACGTGGTACACCGGGCCGCGCCCTGGTGACCGATGCTGGCCGGCGGTGGCCGCTCTACTTCGTAGGGACGGCTGGCCCCAGGACCCTGCGATCGACAGCCTCGACACTTCCTCGACCCGGATCATGTCCCTGCTGAACCATCCTCGGGAAAGGAGTTTCTCTACGCGTGGTCTCGTGGTCGGTTACGTCCAGTCGGGCAAGACGACCAACTTCACCGCCGTGATGGCCAAGGCCGCGGACCGCGGGTACAAGTTGTTCATCGTGCTAGCGGGGATCCACAACGGACTGCGGCGACAAACACAGACCAGGCTCGTGCAGCAACTCGTAGAACCTAACCCGTCGCGGTGGTCGCAACTGACCGACCTGGACAAGGATTTCACGCCTACGGCCAATGCCGCCGCTTTCTTCGGTAAAGCCAACAAGACCCACGTCCTTTGCGTGGTGAAGAAGAACGCGACCGTGCTCCGGAAGCTCGCAAAGTGGCTCGACAGCGCTGCGGCCTATCTCCAAGACTGTCCGGCACTGATCATCGACGACGAGGCCGACCAGGCCACCGTCGCCACCAAATCGATCAACCCGCTGATCCGTAGGCTGTTGGCAAGCCTTCCTAAGTCGGCTTATGTAGGCTATACGGCTTCCCCCTTCGCCAATCTCCTCATCGACCCTTCGGCCGAGGACCTTTATCCCGAACACTTCGTCGTGAACCTTCCGAAGCCACACGGTCACTTCGGCACCGAAGTCCTGTTCGGTCGGTACGCACTCGACGGTGAGGACCCCGAGGACGTTGACGACGGGTACGACATGATCCGCGAGGTCCCGAAGGAGGACATCGAGTGCCTTCGGCCGCTTAAGCGAGCCGATGTGGAGGACTTCGTCCCGGAGATCACCGAGACGCTGCAGGACGCGATCGACTACTTCTGGTTGAGTACCGCTGCGCGGCGTGTTCGTGGTATGGGCAACCGCCACGCCACGATGCTCATTCACACCAGCGTCAACACGGCCGTTCACAACAGCTTCAAAGCCCCGCTGGAACGTCTCCGCGCGCGCTTGAAAGCGTCGCTAAACGAGCTTTCCACCCTTGAGAGACTTCGCGCCCTCTGGGACAAGGAGACGGGAAGGGTGCCCGCCGAGGAGTTCAGGGAGACGAAAGTTGAGTTCGACGACCTGGTTGGGGAGTTGCCCGAAGTCCTGAACGATTGCCGCATCATCATGGACAACTCCAGCAGCGACGATCGACTGGACTATGAAAACGGACCGATCGTGGCGATCGCGGTTGGAGGGAATACGCTTTCCCGTGGCCTCACCCTCGAGGGCCTCTCGGTCAGCTTCTTCGTGCGCGCCGTGTCCGCCTACGACACTCTCCTCCAAATGGGGCGATGGTTCGGATACCGCAATGGCTACGCCGACCTGCCGCGGATTTGGATGACGGCCGAACTCAGGGAGTGGTTCAGGCACCTCGCGACGGTCGAGACCGAGATGCGGCGCGACATCGATGTCTACATGACCGAGGACAAGGATCCGCTTACCTTCGCCGTCCGGCTCCGAACCCATCCCGCGTTGCGGGTCACCGCCGCCGCGAAGATGAGGGATGCCGTCAAGGCAGCCTCGTCCTACGGCGGCCAACGCGTACAGACGCGCTACTTCAGAACAGACAAGGACTGGTTGCTGCAGAACCAACGAGCAGCGATGAAGCTCGTTTCGGGCGCAAGCCAGCATGCGGTAAGGCGAGAGGACCGCCCGGAGGACGGTCGCTACGTCTTCCGCGACGTCTCGTACGATGATGTTATCGACTTCCTCCAGAACTACCAGTTCCACCCCAAGTCTCAGGAGTGCAACTCTCGCCTGCTGATCGGCTACATAGAGAAGCGTGCCAACAACGCCGGTTCGCTACGTAGGTGGAACATCGCCATCGTCGGCAACCCTGTCACTTCGGACGAAGAGAATTTCGAGTTCGCACCGGGAATCTCGGTCGGACGGATTACTCGCGCGCGCCTTATCACGCCGGAGTCGGATTACGCCGACATCAAGACCTTGATGAGCCGCAGGGATGCCGCGATCGACCTGGCTGGCGAGACGTCCAAGCTTCAGGAGAAGGAGATCACCGACGAGCGGCGTGGGCAGTTGCCCGATACAGGTCTCCTGGTGCTTTATCCGATCGATAAGGTCTCTCAGCCCAGTCCCGCCAAGAAGACGCGTACGGCACTGGGGGCCGCCGATCACGTCATCGGCGTCGGCCTGGTGTTCCCGCTCCCAGAGGGCGAGGACAGTGCCGTGGTGGACTACGTCTCCGCCGACCTCTCCGGCATCGAGATCGAAGAGGAGGACTTCAGCGCCGTGGAGGCAGAGGACTTCGTATGAACGATGCTCTGAGGAAAGTCATCGCTGATCACTGGGCCGAACTTGAAGCCGAACCCGTCTCTGGAGAACGCAAGCTACGTGTAGCGAGTCTCCCAGGGGACTCCCTCGTGGCCGTTGCCGTGGACCATGGAGGGTATCGACACATACTGGTCCCGGTCGGAAGCCACCAAAAGGTCCGCCATGGCCTTGACGGTCCCGTCCTCCGGCTTCGCAAACGCCCCCTCGAAGACGCGGAGAGTTATCAGTCGTACGCGGATCTGGCCTGCCTGCGACCAGACCTCGACGATCTTTTTAGCGCCCTATGCGCAGACGTTCTAAAGACGACCGAATCCTTCCCTGGCAGCCCGATCAAGGCCTTGTACCGAGTCTTGGATCGCTGGAAGGCGCTCTTCAGCGCCCAAGGCGCACCTCTCGGCCAGGAGCAACTTGCGGGTCTCTTCGCCGAATTGAAGGTGCTGGAGAAGCTGCTCGAGGTCGACCCCAGTGCACACCGCCTTTGGCGCGGACCGTCGGGTCACCGTCATGACTTCACGTCGCTCACGCTGGCCGTTGAGGTGAAGGCGTCCCTGACTGATGGGGCCCGGCATACTCGTGTCCATGGCCTCGATCAGATGGATCCGCCGTCAGACGGAACACTGTACCTTGCCTGGTACCGCCTGATACGGGACTCCACACAGAGCGAGACGTTGCTCGGCCTGGTCGATCGCATCCTTCAGCTCTGCGATGACGAGAGTGCAGTACTGGGCCTGCTGGCCAAGGCCGGATATCGGAGCGGCGACGTCGACCATTACCATGACGTCCGTTTCGTGATCGCGGAAGCGCGCTGGTACATCGTGGACTCCAGCTTCCCCGCGTTGCGAGAAACCGATCTGGTGACGGCTGGCGTTCCGGTCAACGTCACAGACGTCACCTACACGATTGATCTATCTTCGGACCCGCCGCACCCACAGGATGACGCACACGTGAACGAGCACCTGAACGCCATGATCCAGGAGTCGCCATGACCGACGCCGCCTGGTTTTCCGAGCCCTTCCGTCCCGAAGGCGGAAGCGTGGCCGAGGGTATCCGTAAGCAACTCGGTCGCCCGGACCTGGATCTGTTGGCGATCCTCGTGAGGGAGTCGGCGCAGAACAGTTGGGACGCCCGGCTCGCGGATCGCGGCGGGACTGTGGACTATCGGATCGACCTTCAGGTGGTCGGTCCTGCCCAGCGCACCAACTGGAAGGAAATCCTTTCGAAGGGTGCTCCGCTAGCGACCCACCTTCCGATCCGAGAGACCCTGAATCGCTCGATCATCCGTCTTATGTCGATCTCCGACCGGGGCACCAGCGGGCTGGGTGGACCGACGAGGGCCGACAAGGCGGTCACCACGAATCTGGACTTCGTCTCCTTCGTCCGCAACATTGGCGCACCACGCGACCGGGCACTCGGCGGAGGAACCTATGGGTTCGGCAAGGGCATCTTCTATCGGGTCTCCAAGCCGGGCACGATCCTGCTCCACACCCGCTGCCGTGTGGGCGACCGACTGGAGACGCGCCTGATGGGTTGTGCTCTTTGGCAGAACTACATCGCCGAGGACGCCACTGGGGAACGGCCGTACACCGGCCGTCACTGGTGGGGCGATGTTTCAGGCGATGTCGTCGAGCCGCTGACCGGGGATGCGGCGGACATGATGGCAAAGCGGCTTGGGCTTGAGCCGTTCGCGCCAGATGAGACGGGCACCACGGTCATCATGCTCGACCCGTCGTTAGATGATCGAGAACCGACGGTGGCCGCCGACTATCTGGCCGAGACGATCGCCTGGCACCTGTGGCCGAAGATGCTCGACGGCGCCGGCGGCGCTCCGGCCATGCGCTTCTCGGTGACCTGTGACGGCATCGAGCACCCTGTGCCCGACCCTCGGGAAACCCGTCCGCTTAACCTGTTCGTCGCCGCGTACGAGGGGATGAAAGGGCCGCAGCGTAAGAGGCTCAAATGCCATAGGCCGAAGAAGGACCTCGGTGACCTCGGCCTTGTGAAGAGGGTCGTCCCGCCCTTCGAGGCCACCGCTGCGTCACGCATGGTGGGGATCGAGAACCTGGTCCATCACGTCTGCCTCATGCGGCCGGCCGAACTTGTGGTCACCTATAGGCCGGGTCCGAAGCCGCCCAGCGAGTTCCAGTCCTACGCCGGAGTTTTCCGCGGCGTCGAGGAGATGGACGAGGTGTACGCCGCAGCCGAACCGCCCACCCATGACGCATGGAACCCGCAGTCCCTGGAGTATCCCGCGAGCACCTTCGTGAACACCACGTTCCGACGCATCAACGAAGAACTCAACGGCCTGTTGGAACTGGGCGGCAACGTCCGTCCGGGCGCGGCGAAGATCGCACTCGGCGCGGCCAGTGTACGGTTCGCGTCCTTGCTCGGAGGCGCGTGGGGGACCGGTGGCGCGTCGGACTACGGCAAGCCTGGAGACACGAGGACGCCACCGACGGATTTCAGGACGGGCTCTGGAGACATCAAGCCGACCGGACCGTCTGTGGGCGGCGATGCGGAGGATGGCCTTGGCGTTCTGGTTCCTCCTGAGCGAATGCCCGGTACGGGTGGCGGCGACGCCGTTGCTGGCGGCGACCGTGGTCCTGGTGCCGGCGATTCGGGGACCGGGACGAGCGACTTCGGGAGGATGGGAAGGGATGCCCCGGATGCCCGGGCAGGCGCAGGCCCGGTTCGGCGACCGCGGGTGGAATATGTGAGCGAACCGTACTTCGACGAGCGATCGGGGACTCCAGTCCTGATCCAAGAATTTCGGCTGCCCGTTCCCGGCGCACAACGGGTGAGAATCGACCTCGCGGTCGCGATCACAGGCGCCGGCCGTGAGACCGAACCGCCGATCGGAGCCGCGATGCCGGGTCTGGTCGGTTGGGAAGACACGACCGGAAACCTGTTCGGTACTCCGAAGTACGTCATCGAAGGCGGAGACGGAACGATCTGGCGCGCGGTCGTGCGACCAGCCCCGGACACGATGACCGAGATCGAAGTGTTGGTCGAGGCGGTCAACCGATGAAACGACTAGCACTCCCGTACCGCGTACCCACCGACGACGTGGTGAAGGCCGAGGCATGGCGACTCGTCACCGAGGACGGCGAATGGGACTTGCCGGAGGCGCTGCATCATTGGGACTACCAGATGGACCTTCGGCTTCGTCGTTCCGTCCGTGTCGATCTCGACAGGGCTCACGCAGACTCCGCCCTCGCCCCGAACGTTCCACTCACCCTCGCTGCGGTCTGGACCTCCACCGGCTCCAACCTGCGCGGGCCTGCGCAGCGGGTGCCCATCGAGGGATCCGGCATGCTCCCGGTCGAACTCGATGTCCGCCTACGTGGGACAGAACTCGGCGGCGTTTTGATCCTGGACACGGCCTTGGTGCTGGCCGAGGGATCACCGGATGGTGCGTTCGCCGCGCCACGTCGTGCAGGGTCGGTCCTATGGAGCGATCGCCGATCACTGCGTTTGCAGGGAGATGCGGCGCAGTTCCCCATGGCAGTGATCGATTTCGCGAAGACCTCGTTCCCTGACCGGGCGGCCTGGCACCTGCAGATCGGTGAGAGGTTGGAGGCGGCAACCATGGGTTCGCTGCTTCTCTTAATCAACGAGCGGAATGAAACCGCCGCGACCGCGTTCAAAAACGCGGCCAATCCACGGCCCGTCGACAAGGTCATCCTGTCGACCATCTATGGCGACGCAGCTCGCATCATGATCGAGCATGCGCTCCGCCACGGCGATTTCGGAGACGATGCCGCCTTTGGAGAGGACAGTCTCGGGTCGACGCTCATAGGCTTGTGCACCACCCTCTTCCCAGGAGCATCCATTAACGAGCTTCGGCTGCGTCAGGAGCAGTCCCCGAGCCTCTTCGCCTCGGAACTTCAGGCGGCCGTGGGGATCTGGGAGGTGGTGTGATGAGCTTTCTCTACCCTCGGCTCCTTTCGGGACAGGCACGCCCTCTGCACGAGCGATACCGGAACCTGAGAATCCATCAGCTGACCGAACTCGTCGCGACTAGGCACGACTCCGCCGTCTACGTTGCCACCGGCGGCGACCGTATCTCCGAGCAGATGCTGCAAGAGCTGCGAGAACAGGTTGTCGATCTGGCGCAGCAGGCGGGGTTTCCGGACGAATCTAACCGCGAGTCTCGGGGTCATTTCGACCTTCGCCTCGCCGCTGTCCTGCATTCGGGGATGGGTGTCGTCCCAGCCGAGGCCTCGTCTGGTGACGTATGGGCGTTCCTGGCGCTCGTGCTCCTGCCTGATGTGGCCTACTGGAGGTATCCGCGTCCACCGGGGGATCGTGTCCTCGGAACCGACCTCACCCGACACGTTTTCGGACGCATGTGGTGGCGGGCTCAACTCGTCCATGCCACGGACGATCCCGCACCGTACTCAGCTCTCAGCGTTCTGGGGGAGGCCGCCTTCGACCAGATCTACGCGCGTCGGAAGGCGCTAGGCGGGAGCCCGCACCTGGTAAGGGCCATATTGCGTGTCTGGGCTGGACTTGATCTACGCCCGCTCAATGAGCGTGATGCCCTACGTAACTTCCTGATGCGTCTGCTACGGCTAGGGCCCTTCGTGTTGTTCGAGGCGCTTGATGAGCAGTCACTCGACGCCGAACTGCGCGTTGTCCTGAGAGAGACCCTGCAAGCTCTGCTGACTGCGGGTGGGGCTACGGAAGAGGAGCGCGAACAGAGGATCGAGGAGGTCTTCGCTGCTGCGCAGGCAGTCGCCTCTACCCCAGAGACCGGCCTGGTAAGCAAGAAGCAGCCTGAGGCCACTGAGTCCACCACCCTGGTGCCTCAACAGGATGGGATCGGCTCGAACAACACCTCTTTGCTGGCGGGAGGCCCCGAATCCATGACCAGATTTCAGGCGTACACCCGCTACGACGGACCGGGTTTCGGGGACCCCCGTGAGATCGGTCTACACGCTTGTGCGGAGGCGCTCCTGGCCGTCGTCGAGACCGAGGGCCCCGTGAAGGCCACGCGTGCTTACCGGATCATCACGCAACTTGCGGGCACCCGGCTGCGTAGCGCCGCGACCTCCGCGTTGGTGCAGGCCACCAGGTATGCCGTGCGGAAGGGGATGCTCCAGGCGGAAGGACAACGCGGGCGAGGTGGCTTCCCCGGATCCACGCTCCGGGTCCCCGGTCAGCCGGACTGCATCTTGCGGGAGCGTGGGCCACGAATGGTCGAAGAGATACCGGATCGTGAGATTGTGGCAGCGGCCAGCCTGATTCAGTCATCCGAACGGACGATGGATCTCGATGTCTTAGCCAAGAAAACGTCCCTGCTGTTCGGGTATGAAAAAGTCAGCGGCAACTTCAAAGAGATTCTGGTCGAAGCTCTGGAGAGGCACTCCAGATAGCCCTTGAATACGAACGACGTTCGAATTTCGACATGAAGTCTTAGTCCGCCTCAGTGGAGGAGGTGATTTGCAGGTTGCGGGAATGTCGGTGGTGACAACTACCCTGAGATCCGATCGGCAGAGGTCACGATCTGCCACCTTCGAGAGCGGGAGGGTGACCGAGTATGGCCATGGACGGTGAAGCGCGTGCGCAGTTGTTGGATGGCTTAAGCACTGAGGCGCAGGCGATCGTCACCTCCGATGCTCGGCGGCTCCTGGTGATCGCTGGTGCCCCGTAAGACCGACAAGAACGGCGAGCACCGATGCGGTACCTGCGACTGGTTCCGCATCTGTGGTCTCAGTACGTCGTCCCCAGCCCGTTGAGGCTCGGCCAGTCGATTTCGATCCGCCATAGTTGGCGAACGCATGCCCGTGAGGTCCGTCTACTTCGGGTGGAAGACTGGCGAGGTTCCGGCTCTAGGTACATCTACTTGGTGCTGGTGGTCGTGCTTTTGCTGCGCGCCGGGAGCCGGACTCGGTGTGGCCGTTGGCGATGGGAACGGTCGCAGCGAGAAGTGCGAGGTGACATCGTTCCATCGCCACTCGCCCGTTGCGGCATGGCGGTGGATGTGGCCTTGGGTGTGGAGGTTGAGCAGGTGGTTGTGGATTGTGGGGGGTGGGGTGGTTAGCCAGCGGTGGCCGGGGCAGGTTAGGGCGCCTTGGCGGTAGAGGTCGTCCATTAGTGCGTCTACCTGGTCGATTACTTGGGCGTCTGGGGCGGTTAGCAGGGTGGGTGGGAGTCTGTTCAGGACGGCGCAGATCTCGGCGGGGCCGCTGGTGTGGTGTTGTTCCGCGATCGTGGCTGCTATGAACTCGGCCTTCATGGTCAGAAGCCTTGGAAGGTGGGGTCGCCGGTTGCGGTGAATAGGTTGACGGCCTTGTCGTAGCCGCAGATTAGTAGGTGCGGGCCTGTTTCGGACGGGTAGGTGGCCAAGGCTCGTACCCAGCCGCATTCAGGGGTGTCGTCCAGGGCGCCGCCCCAGCCGACCCAGCCTGCGCCGCGGCCGGTGGTCGCGTCCCATAGCCATACGCCTGGGAAATCGCCGCCTGCTGCAAGCCACGTGCCGTTGTCGGAGTGGACCTCGCGTAAGGCGAAGATGGTGCCTCCGCCGGACATCTCGATGCCCGCTGTGTGGAGGCTGGGGCGGGGCTTCATGGTCCGGACCAGGGTGCCTTGTTTGGGGTTCCAGAGTCGGATGATGCCGTCGTCTCCGCCGGAGGCGATGAGTACCTCGCCGTTGACGGTCACCGGGCATACGGCGTGTATCCAGCCTTCGTGGCCGGTCAAGGTGTGTAGGAGTGCGCCGCTTTCTACGTCGAAGATGCGTACGGCCGCGTCTAGGCTGGCCGTCGCTAGCCGGTGCGTTCCGTCCAGCTCGAATAGGCACATGCCCTGGACTGCGCCGGCGGATTCGGTCATGGCGTGTACTGCTTCGCCGTTGGTTATGTCCAGGACGATGATGAGGCCGTCATGGCCGGCTGTCACAAGGCGGTCGTCCTCTGTGGCGGAGGGCGCGGGGAGTCGGCAGAGCTGCGTGATCCGTTCGGTGGGATGTCCCGTGTACCGGGTGACCTGGCGGCGGGTGACGGGGTCCCATAACCAGATCGTCTGGTCGACCCCTGCCGACACGACTACGGGCTGCCCGCGTAGTTGTACGGGGCATACCGCGAGGGCCGCCCCTTTGCCCCTGCCGACCTTGCGGGCTCCGCCGGCGGCCGGATTCCACACCTCGATGTGACCGCTGTTCCGGCCGGCGACTACTAGCGCGCCGTCAGCGGTGTCGACGCGGCACACCGACCAGTACTTCGGATGTATCGAAGCCACCGGTCAATTGTGGACGAATGCCGCTCGCTGCGGAAGCTGGAGAATCGGGCGACGACCGTCCATCATTTGCTGGGTCTGCGCCATCTATCGCTGCCACCAGCGCCGTCGCGGCGGTGGCTGGGTTGAAAGTCTCTTAGGGATGATGTCAGGGAGCTTCGGGATTTGGCTCGGTGCCACGGTGGCGTGCAGTTCCGCGCGCAGAGCTGCTGCTGACGGCCCCAAATGGTCCATCAGGTTCTCGGCCAGCGGGACCAGCATGTCGAGCCGCGGGCGATCGTCCATCGCGACGAGGCACCTTGCGAACACCACGTATGTGGAGGCCAGTTCCCACGCGGAGGACGGGTTCGTCGCGTCAAGTTCACTCTGGCGGATCTCGACGGCCATCGACGCCATCAGCGATGCTTGGACGACATCGTCGCGGTCGTGATCGCCCTCCAGCAGGGCGGCGGCGAAATGGTGGTAGACGAATCCCATCGCCCTTTTGGTGTGCGGTTCGGCCGTCAGCGGGTTCGCGACCTCGGCTATGCCCAGCTCGGCCGCTTGTCTCAGGATGTCCAGGCGAGCGGCGGGGCGGCCGGCGTTGAACTCGAAGCCTGCCAGGTCGGCCATGGCGGTCAGCAGCGTGCCGAGCGCCTCGTCGCGGCGTTGCGTCGTCCCGTCGGCGGTCACCGCGTCATGGATCTGTTTGAACCAGGTGACCGCCTGCCGTCCGCTGGCCACCGCCTCGTCGGCGCGGGCCAGCATGGTTAGGAGGGACGCATGGCGCCACAGAGCGCGGGCCAACTGCCGCTCGTCGTTGCGGTCGGCCTTGGGGGACGTCCTGATCGCCGCCTCGTACGCCGAGACCACCCGGGTCCACAGGCGATCCGCGTCGGACCAGGTCCGGCGGTCGGCGGAGAGCCTCACCGCCTGCTCGAACAATTCTTCTCGCTCGTCCGGGCTCATACGCGCGCCTCTCGTTCCGCCACCATCAACCCAGATCCCGGCGGTCAGCACAACGCCGGCAGCGGATTAGAACCTGTTCTTGTCTAATCGCGGCGCGGCGAGCAGGATGCGTCTCATGGACCTGGTCACTCTGGAAGAGATCCGGCGGCTCAAGTACCGCTACCTGCGCTGCGTCGATCTGAAGCTGTGGGACGAGTTCGCCGACGTGTTCACCGAGGACGCCGTCGCCGAGTACGACACGCCCGTGCTCGGCAAGACCCTCAGGCTGGAGGGACGGGACGCCATCGTCGACTACATGCGCGGCAATCTCGGGCCCGACAAGATCTCGACCCACACGGCGGGTGCCCCCGAGATCGACGTGGACGGGGATCGCGCTACCGGCACGTGGTCGCTGGACGACTCGATCATTCTCATCGAGCAGCGGCTGCTCATCCGGGGTGCCGCGTTCTACCACGACGTCTACCGGCGCGGGGCGGACGGGCGCTGGCTGGTCGAGAAGACCGGGCACAAGCGCACGTACGAGTACATGGTGTCGCTGGACGACATGCCGAGCCTCAAGTTCACCGCCGGGATGCCGAGCTCCCAATGACCGGGACTTCCCATTGCCGCTGCCTAGAACCAGTTCTACCGTCCGTTGGACGTTGAGGGGAGTCAGGTGGCCATCGAGTCAGCCGCAGGCAGTCCCGCCACGCGATCGTTCGCCGAGGCGATCGCGGAGGCCGAGCAGATCATCCGTAGCGCGCCGCACGTCAAGACCGACCAGGACGTGGCCGAAGGGCTCGACTATCTCGCGGGCAGCATCAAGGCGTCGCTGCACATGGTGCAGGCTTACCAGCACGAGTATCCGTACTTCGCCTCGTCCACCGGGCCTTACACGAAGCTTGGCCTCGACAACCCCGACACCCTGTATTTCCACGCCTACATCAGGGACGACGCCGAGTACGTCGTCACCGGGCGCCGGGGGACCACCGCCGATCTGAGTTTCCAGATCATGAACGGCGACTACTCGCCAAGCCAGTCGCCCGACAGCCTCACCGCGTTCGATGACCGGGAACTGGACATCGCCGCGGACAGGACCTTCCAGCTCCGGTTCGGGCCCCCGAAGCCCGACCCTGAGCCTGGCTATGTCGCCGTTGCCCCTGGGTCGGCGATGTTGATCGTCCGGGAAGTGTTCAGCGACTGGGCGAACGAGCGTCCCGGTGAGATCCGCATCCACCGGGCCGACACGCTCGGTACGTCGCCGGCGTCCATTCCGTCCGACAAGATGGCCCGCCGGTATGCGGTCGCCGGGAAGATGCTGGTCGCGCGGTTGCGCACCTTCCTCGCCTTTCCCGAATGGCACTACCTGAACCTGCCGGTCAACACGCTCACCGAGCCGCGCCCAACGCCCGGCGGGCTCGCGACGCAGTTCTCGTCCGTCGGGCACTACGACCTCGACGACGATGAGGTCATGGTCATCACCGCCCCCGCCGCCGACCGCGATGTCGCGCCCTACCAGGGCTTCCAGCTCGGCAGCATGTGGTACGTCTCGCTCGACTACATCAACCACCAGACCAGCCTCACCGCCGACCAGGCCCGCGTGGACGACGACGGCATGATCCGGTACGTGGTCAGCGAGCGCGATCCCGGCCTCGCCAACTGGATCGAGCGGACCGGGCATCGCCGCGGCTACCTGCAGTTCCGCTGGCAGCGGCTCACCCGCGACCTCACCACGGCGGACGGGCCGAGCGTCGAGGTCATGCCGTTCGACGAGTTGCCGCGCCGGCTTCCCCATTACGAGCGGCAGCGGGTCACCGAGCAGGAATGGAAGGAACGGATCGCCGCCCGCCAAGTGGCCGTCGCCCGAAGGATGCTCGGCTGATGGGCGCGGAACTGCTGGCCGGGAAGGTCGTCGTCATCTCCGGTGTCGGTCCCGGTCTGGGACGCGGTCTCGCCCTCCAGTGCGCCAAGGCGGGGGCCGATGTGGTGCTCGCCGCGCGCAACGAAGGCCGGCTCGCCGAGGTCGCCAAGGAAGTCGCGGAAATCGGCCGCCGCGCAGTCAGCGTCCCGACCGATATCAACGACATGGCGGCCTGTGAACGGCTCGCCGAAACGGCGCACGACACGTTCGGACGCGTGGACGGCCTGGTCAACAACGCCTTCGCGACCCCGCCGCTGAAAGACCTCACCAAGGTCGACCTCGACGCCGTACGCCGCGGCTTCGAGACCAATGTGCTGGCCGCTCTCCACCTCACCCGCCTGTTCGTCCCGGCGCTCGAAGAGCACAACGGCTCCGTTGTGATGGTCAACTCGGCGGTGCTCAGGCATTCCCGCCGGACGTTCGGCGCCTACAAAATGGCCAAGGCGGCCCTTCTCGCCATGGCGCAGAACCTCGCTACAGAACTCGGCCCGCGCGGCGTGAGGGTCAACACGATCGCCCCCGGATACATCTGGGCCGACAACCTCAAGTGGTACTTCGACCACCTCGCCAAGAAGCGCGGCGTCACGGCGCAGGAGATCTACGACGAGAATGCCGCCACCACCGACCTGCGCAAGCTGCCCGACCCGGATGAGGTCGCCGATGCCGTGGTGTTCATGCTGTCGCCGTTGGCCCGCGCGATAACCGGGCAGTGCCTGGACGTCAACGCCGGCGAATGGCACCACTAGAAAGGCGCCCGAATGACCCAAGGCCGCGACACCGTCGGCACCGTCGAGGACCTCCACGCCTCCGCAAGCAGGATCACCGGCCTGGACGACTTCGGTGCGGACGACTACCTGGACGGGCTGAAGGTGCTCCTGGAGTCCTACGCCAAGGACGCCGGGCTCACCCCCCTCGGCAACAAGGCGCAGCGCGCGATGCTGCGCGGCGCGCTCGCCGCCCGGCAGTTCTCCGAGGCGGCGTGGCGGCGGCATCCCGAGCACGCCGGCGTCCCGGTCGAGCGGCCGATCTTCGTCACCGGCCTGCCCCGCACCGGCACCACCGCGCTGCACCGGCTGCTCACCGCCGACCCCGCCCACCAGGGCCTCGACCTGTGGCTCGCCGAGGTGCCGCAGCCGCGCCCGCCCCGCGAGACGTGGGCGGACGACCCGGTCTTCCAGGCGATCGACGCCGGATACCGGCGGCACCACGTCGAGAACCCCGAGTTCATGGGCGTCCACTACATCTCGGCGGACTCCGTCGAGGAATGCTGGCAGCTCCTCCGCCAGAGCATGCTGTCGATCTCGTTCGAATGCCTCGCGCACCTGCCGGCGTACTCGGAGTGGCTCGCGGGCCGGGACTGGACGCCCGCGTACCGCAGGCACCGCCGCAACCTGCAGCTCATCGGCCTGAACGACCCGGGGCGGCGCTGGGTGCTGAAGAACCCCAGCCACCTGTTCGCCCTGGACGCGCTGCTGGACGCCTACCCCGACGCGCTGATCGTCCAGACGCACCGGGACCCGCGGACCGCGATGGCGTCCATGTGCAGCCTCGCCGCGCACGCTACCGCCGGCTGGTCGGACGTCTTCACCGGCGCCACGCTAGGCCGCGACCAGCTCGAACTGTGGAGCCGCGGCCTGGAGTCGTTCCGCGCCGAGCGGGCCCGCCACGACCCCGCGCAGTTCGTGGACGTCCACTATGACGACTTCGTCCGCGACCCCGTCGCGACGGCGGAGGGGATCTACCGGCACTTCGGGCTCCCGTTCGGCGACGACGCCCGGACGGCGATGACGAGCCTGCACAAGGAGAGCGCGACCGGCGCCGCCAGGCCGTCCCACCGCTACGCGCTCGAAGACTTCGGCCTGACGCCAGAGCAGGTCGACGAGCGGTTCGGCGGCTGACCGGCCGGGGCCGCCTTCGCGGTGCCGGTGCGGACGGCGGGAATGCTTTCTAGTGTTTGATCACTCCGCACCCTTATGAAGGATCAGGGAAGGCTGACGAGGCCCCTTAGGCAATGCCCCGCCAGGCGTCGGCTCCGAAGGTGCCTTTGATCTCGGAGGCGATGGTCGTGGGGTCGATGGTGGCCTGGAGGGCGTAGACGGTGGTTTTGTGTGGACCGCGGACGCTGAGGTGCACAGGGCTGTCGCCTGGGTGGGCTGCGAGGATGTGCTTGAGTTCCCTGACGGTCTCCTCGGTGACGCGGTGCAGGGGGAGCATGAGTTCCACGGGGGGCATGGTGCCGTTTGCGGCCGAGGAGATGTCGAGGAGGGAGGCTTCGCGGCCGAACATGCTTATCGTTCCGTCTCGGTCTTCGATCTTGCCTTTAACGGAGATCACGTTGTCCTCGGCCAGTGCGTGCTGGATGAGTAGGTAGGCGGCGGGGAAGAAGAGGACTTCGATGGTGGCGTCGCGGTCCGCGAGGTTGACGATGGCCCAGTGTTTTCCTTGCTTGGTCATCTTGTGCTGGACGCCGGTGATCAGTCCGGAGAGTCGCATGTCGCCGGAGGTGCGGCCGGAGGTGAGCAGTTCGGCGATGGAGCAGTCTCGGGCTCGGGACAGGATGTGATCGGCGCCGTCCACTGGGTGTGCCGAGACGTAGAGTCCGAGCATTTCGCGCTCGGTCGCGAGGAGTTGCCGGCGCGGCCATTCTGCTTCGTCGATGGGGAAGTCGAGGCCGTAGACCGGTTCGTGGCCTGCTGTGCCGGTGAGACCTGCGAAGAGGTCGTCCTGCCCGAAGCTTGCCGCCTTCTTCACGGGGATGGTCGCGTCGATGGCGTCCTCGTGAACGGCGGAGAGGCCCTTGCGTGAATGGTGCAGGGAGTCGAAGGCGCCGGCCTTGATCAGTGAATCTACGGCTCGTTTGTTCAGGCCGGGCAGGGCTACCTTGTCGAGGAAGTCGGCGAAGGAGGTGAACTTTCCCTTCTGGCGGCGTGAGTCGATGATGGCGTCGATGACGTTGTCGCCGACGTTGCGGACGGACCGCAGCCCGAACCTGACGTCGTCGCCGACTGCGGTGAACTCGGCGACGGACTCGTTCACGTCGGGCTGGAGGACGCGGACGCCGTTCTTGCGGGCGTCGGCGAGGTAGACCGCGGCTTTGTCCTTGTCGTCGCCGACGGACGTGAGCAGGGCGGCCATGTATTCGGCGGGGTAGTTGGCCTTGAGGTAGGCGGTCCAGTACGAGACCAGGCCGTAGCCTGCGGTGTGGGACTTGTTGAATGCGTACCCGGAGAAGGGGAGCATGACGTCCCACAGGGCTTTGATGGCTTCCTCACTGTGGCCGTTGCCACGCATGCCGTCGTGGAACTTCTCCCACTCCGCGGCCAGGACCTCCGGCTTTTTCTTCCCCATCGCGCGGCGCAGCAGGTCAGCGCCTCCGAGGGTGTATCCGGCGAGTTCCCGGGCGATGGCCATGATCTGCTCCTGGTAGACGAGCAGATGGAAGGTGTTGCCGAGGATCGGTTCCAGCGCGTCCCGCAGTTGGGGGTGGATCGGGGTGATCTCTTGCCGGCCGGTCTTGCGGAATGCGTAATGGGTGTGGGCGTTCGCCGCCATGGGTCCGGGCCGGTAGAGGGCGTTGACTGCGGCGATGTCCTCGAAGCGGGTCGGTTCCATCTGCTTGAGCAGCACCCGCATGCCGCCGCCGTCGAGTTGGAAGACGCCGAAGGTGTTGCCGTCGGCAAGCAGCCGGTAGGTCTTGGCATCGTCCAGCGGGATGACGTGCGTAGACGCGTCGCCGTCCAGCGGATCGACCGTGGCCAGGCTGATGCCCCGGTTGTGGCGGATGTTCTCGATCGCCTGGTCGATCACACCGAGGTTGCGCAACCCCAGGAAGTCCATCTTGACCAGGCCCATGGCCTCGCAGGACGGATAGTCGAAGCCGGTGATCTTCACGCCGTCCGAGGCCCGCATGTGCAGGGGGATCCGGTCGGTGAGCCTGGTCTTGGAAAGGATCACGGCCGCTGCGTGCACCCCGGTGCCCCTGGTGAGCCCCTCGACCCCGCGGGCGGTGTCGATGACCCTCTTCACGTCGGGGTCGTTCTCGTACATCTGCCGGATCTCGCCGGCCTCGCCGTACCGCTCGTGGGACGGGTCGAAGAGAGCGGCCAGCGGCGCGGACTTGCCGTTCTGGTCGGGCGGGAGCGCCTTGGTGATCCGCTCGCCATGACTGTAGGGGTATCCGAGGATGCGCGACGAGTCCTTGATCGCGTTCTTGGCCTTGATCATGCCGAACGTGTTCACCAAGGCGGTGTACTCGCCGCCGTACTTTTCGGTGACGTACTGGACCATCCGGTCACGTTGACGGTCGTCGAAGTCGAGGTCGACGTCCGGCGGGTTGATGCGTTCGGGGTTCAAGAACCGCTCGAACAGCAGGCCGTGTTCCAGGGGGCACAACTCGGTGATGCGGGTGGCGTAGGCGACGATCGAGCCGGTGCACGAGCCTCGGCCGGGACCGAGCGGGATCTTGTTGGTGCGGGCGTGGCGGCAGATGTCGGCGACGACGAGGAAGTAGGAGCTGAATCCCATGGGGCCGATGACCGACATCTCGGTCTCGAAGCGTTCCAGGACGTGCCGGGGAATCGGGTCCCCGTAGCGCATCGCCAAGCCTTTGCTCGCCTCCTTGCGCAGCCACGACTCCTGGCTGTCGCCTTCGGGCACGTCGGGGAACTGCGGCATCTCATCGACCGAGTCGAAGACCTCGTCGTAGGGCTCGACGCGCTCGGCGATCAGCAGGGTGTTGTCGCAGGCTTCCGGGAGCTCGGAGAACAGCCCGCGCATTTCCATGGCGCTCTTGAGGTAGTAGCCGGAGCCGTTGAAACGGAAGCGGCCCGGATCGTCCTTGTTCTTGCCGACGCCGATGCAGAGCAGGCTGTCGTGGGCGTCGGCCTGATCCTCGGTGACGTAGTGGGCGTCGTTGGTGGCCAGGAGCGGGATGCGCAGGTCGCGGGCGAGTCGCAGCAGGCCGTCGCGGACGTCGCGTTCGATGTCCAGGCCATGGTCCATCAGCTCGAGGAAGTAGTTCTCGCGGCCGAAGATCTCCTGATATGCGGCGGCCGCCTTTCTGGCCTCCTCGTACTGGTCGAGGCGCAGACGGGTCTGGATCTCGCCGGAGGGGCAGCCGGTGGTGGCGATGATGCCGCCGGGCCGCTCGGCGATCAGCTCGCGGTCCATACGGGGCTTGCCGGCCGGGAACTGGCCCTCATAACTAGCCTGCGTACTGAGCCAGAAGAGGTTGCGCAGACCTTCGACGTCCCGTGCCCACATCGTCATATGCGTGAAGCGCCCGCCGCCCGAGACGTCCTTGGACCCCTCGCCGTCCTCGCCCTTGGCACGGCGCCCGCCCGGCCCCCAGAACTCCTGCTTACGCGAGAACCGCGACGAAGGCGCCATGTAGGACTCGATGCCGATAATCGGGGTGATGCCGTCGTACCCCTTAGCGACCTGCGCGAACTCGTACGCCCCGAACATGTTGCCGTGGTCGCTCATGGCGATGGCGGGCATCTCCTGGCGGGCGACTTCGGCGAACATGGGCTTGAGCTTCTGGGCGCCGTCGAGCATCGAGTACTCGGTGTGGTTGTGCAGATGGACGAAGGACTCCGGCATGGCGCTATGAAGCCAGGTCAAAGGAAACGGAGCAAACAACCGACCGCCTCGACTGAACAACCAGTGGTTGTACGCCTAGGCTGGTGGTCGTGAATCTCAGCGCCGTAGCCGCCTTCGTCGCCGTCGCCGACACGGGACAGTTCCAGGAGGCCGCTGCCGACCTCTCGGTCACGCAGCAGGCCGTGTCCAAACGCGTCGCGGCCTTGGAGAACTCACTGGGCGTGAAGCTTTTCGTGCGCATCCCCAGTGGGGCGCACCTCACCATCGACGGGCAGGCGTTCCTGTCGCACGCTCGGGCGCTCCTGGACGCCGCCGAGCGCGCGGCGGCCTCCGTACGCCCCGGCGGCAGGGCGCTGCGAGTGGACGTCGTACACCGGCAGGTCGCCACGGCCGGGCTGCTGCGCGCCTTCTACCGGGCACGCCCCGACATCGCGCTCGACATCGTCGCGCTGCACGGCGGCACCGAAGCGGTCGAGGCCGTGCGCTCCGGCGCCATCGACGCGACCGTCCGCGCGGTCACTCTCCTCGACCAGCCGCTCCCCGAGGGCGTCGAGTCCACCCCCGTGCTGGACGAACCCCTGCACCTGTTCACCGGACCCGGCCACCCCTTCGCCAAGGCCCGCTCGGTCACCCCCGCGCAGCTCGCCGGCCACCGCATATGGATGCCCGGCAACGCACCCGGCACCGAGTGGACGGCCTACTACGACCGGCTCGCCGCCGAATTCGGGTTCACCATCGACACGATCGGCCCCGACTTCGGCATCGAGGCGCTCTTCGACACCATCGCGGGGTCCACGACGGTGGCAACCTTCATCGGCGAGGAGACGCCGCTGGTGTGGCCCGCCGGGCACGCCCTGCGCCGCATCCCGCTAGTGGATCCGACCCCCGTCTACCCCGGCGAGCTGGTGTGGCGCACCGACAACGCCCACCCCGCCCTCACCGCGCTCCATGGCCATCTCACTGCCGGGTATCCCGGACGTCCCGACAGCGGTATCTGGACCCCTGAACGGGCCCACCCCGCCCAGCCGGAACGCACATGACCTCTGCGCTTGAGTCCGTTCCGAAGGCGACGAGCGCGTCCACGAGCCCTGACGACGGACGGCCAGGACGGTAACGCTGACTCGGGCACGCCGCCGGGCCGTCGGGTGTCCTGGCTCGCCCCCAGATCAGCTCGCCCTGGTCCAGCACATCCTCGATGACCAGCGGAGACAGGCCGGAGAGAAGTAGGGGAAGGTCATCTTCGTTGGAATCGAGGTCCTGCATGTCCGAGATGGGCAATATGGTCTCGATGTCAGGCGGCGCGGCCGTCGGTGAAGAGGTAGGCGAGGACGGAGTCGGCCAGGACCGCGGAGCAGTCCGGTGACAGGCACAGCGCCCACGTCCCGCGGCGGAGGCGGGCGAAGCGCCCGACCTCCGTCCCGCCCGCGTCGAGGACGGAGTGCACGTCGCCGGTGTGGCCGCGCGTCCGGGGCATCTCGCCGAGGAGCCGCCCGTCCGGCGCCTCGACGCGGGGACGGTCCGACTGGAGCCCAAGGTGCGGGACGATCGCCTCGGGCCGCCCGTCCGCGTCGAGCATGAGGAGCTGGTCGGAGCGCCGCTCGACGGCGAACGCGATCTCCCCGCCGGGCCGCCGGGCGGACGCGAAGCGCCTCCGGTCGGCCCCTTCCGGAACCGGCACGTCCGGATCGCCGAACCGCACGCGGAGATGCTGCTCCCCGCCGGTCCGCACCGCCCCCTTGCGGTTCACCTCCAGCACCAGGAAGTGCTCGGGGGCGTCCAGCAGCCGCCGCGCGGTGTCCTTCACCTCCCTGTCGAAGCGCCACCTGAGCAGAAGGTAGAAGGGGACGGCCGCCGCCAGCACGGGCACCGGGAGGTACAGCGGGGCATCCGCCCAGAGGCTCCCGGCGTGGGCGTCCATCGGCCATGGTCCGAGCCGGGCGCCGACGGTCTCGCCGACGTCCTCGGGGCCGACGTGCGACACGGTCGTGGTGTGCCGTTCGCCGCCGGCGTCCGTCCAGGAGCCGTGGCATTCGTGGCCGTAGCGCGGCTGGCGCTCGCACCGGTCGATCCGCAGCGACACCCGCTCGCCGAACAGGTGCGTGCAGGTCGTCGCGGCGGGCGGCAGGAGCAGCGCGAGGCAGGCCGAGGCGAACAGCCGCCTCACGTGGCGGCGTTTACGGCCTCCTGTCATCGACATTTCTGTGCAGGTTCTTGCCGCGCTGTGTCATCTGTTCCGGCGTGGCTTTGCGATCCGCGCCGTCTCCGGGACTCATCTCGGTACCTCCTCCGCCGTCATGGGCTCGCCGATACCGCTCCGAGGCAGTGTAATGACGGTGCGCCCGGCTCCAAGGCGGGTCTTCGGGCCGGCCTCGGCTTATCGGGCGGTGGCACGGGTAGTGCTCCTGTGCCATCGTCAGGAACTGGCCGCCGCTTTCCCGGAGTGCTACTTCAGAGGACGAGCCGATGACCGAACCGGTCCCGCCGACGCGCAGGAATCGCGCGAGCCTCACCTACAAACTGCGATACGCCGCCAAGAACCCCGACAAGATCAGGCCGTACCTGGCGAGAACGGCGCGCGACCTGAAACTGCGCGTCACCAGCCGTGACCACGTCGCCTACTACCGGGCCGTCATGCGGGCGGACGCGGCCAAGAGCCCCGAGGCCGCCGTCGGGAGCCCGACCCGGGAGCGCTGGCTGAGGCTCGGCAAGATGCAGTTCGACTACCTGGTCAAACACGGGCTCAAGCCCGATGACCGGATGCTGGAGATCGGCTGCGGGAACCTGCGGGCCGGGTGGCGCTTCATCGACTACCTCGACAGCGGCAACTACTACGGCATCGACATCTCGCCCGACATCCTGCTCGCCGCGCAGGACACCCTCGTCCGCCAGGAGTTGGCCGGCAAACTGCCGCACCTGACGCTCGTCAACGACCTGACCTTGCGGTTCCTGCCGTCGGACCACTTCTCGGTCGTGCACGCGCACAGCGTTTTCAGCCACTCGCCGCTGAGCGTCATCGACGAATGCCTCGCCAATGTCGGCCGGGTCCTGGTCCCCGGCGGATTCTTCGACTTCACCTTCGACCGCACCGAAGGCGCCGAACACCACGTCCTGCGGGAGGATTTCTACTACCGCACCGAAACGCTGACGTCGCTCGCCGAGAGGCACGGATTCACCGCCCGCTTCATGGACGACTGGGAAGCACTCCCGCACGGGCAATCCAAGATCCGCGTCACCAACCCCGCCTGACGCCCCGGCACCGTTCCGGTGAATAACCGGAACCGCCATCGCCTGGGCATGGGCACAGTGTCGCCGCCCGAACCTTGACGGCGATCTCCGGTGATCAGAAGCTTTGGGCCCGGATGGTCACCACGAGGGGTTCGCTCCCATGCTGCGACGGCTCATCGCCTTCTTCTGCGCCCTGCTGCTATCCCTGTCGGTCGTGTCGCCCGCGCACGCGCACGGCCGCCGCCTCTCCCCGCGCCCCGTCGTGTTCGTGCACGGGTTCAGCGGCTCCGCCGGCCAGTTCGAGACGCAGGCGCGGCGCCTGGCGTCCAACGGCTACCCGGAGCAGTTCATCGAGGGCCACGAGTACGACTCGACGTTCACGGTCACGACCGTGGAACAGGTCTACGCGTCGCTGGACGGCCGCATCGCGCGCCTCCTCGACCGCACCGGCGCCGACCGGGTGGACCTGCTCGCCCACTCGCTCGGCACCGCGCTGATGCAGAGCTACCTGCGCAGCTCGCCCGCGCGGGCGGCGACCGTCGCGCACTACGTCAACCTCGACGGCGCCGTCGCGGACGCCCAGCCGGGCGGCGTGCCCACCCTGGCGGTGTGGGGCGAGGGCTCGACGGAGCGGCAGGTCGGCGGCGCCGCCAACGTGTACTTCTCCGACCAGTCCCACACCCAGGTCGTGACCTCGCCCGAGACCTTCGCGCGGTTCTTCGAGTTCTTCAACGGGCGGGCGCCTGCCACGAGCTGGATCGTCCCGCAGCCGAACATCTCCCTGTCGGGACGCGCGGTGCTCTTCCCGACCAACGTCGGCGCGGCCGGTGCGCGGCTGGAGATCTACCGGGTGAACCCGTACACCGGTTCGCGCCTCACCAGCCGCCCCCTCGCCGCCTACGACCTCACCGGGGACGGCTCGTGGGGTCCGTTCGAGGGCCGCGGCGACGCCCACTACGAGTTCGCGGTCGTGTGGGACGAGTCGTCCGTCCACCACCTGTACTTCCAGCCGTTCCGCCGCACCGACCGGCTCGTCCGGCTGCTGACCAGCCGTCCCGGCGAGGGGCTGTCGGGCCTCGTGGAGACCGGTGACGACCATGCCGCCCTCACCATCAGCCGGCAGAAGGAGTGGTGGGGCGACCAGGGGAGCGCGGGCGACGCCCTCTACATCGACGGGCGGCAGGTGCTGAACGCCGCCAACGCGCCGCGCACCAAGCGCGCCATCGGGATCTTCGCCTTCGACGCCGGGCGCGACCGCGTCACCGACCTCGGCGCGCCGATCCCGGCGTTCTTCGCCACGCCGTTCATGACCGGCATGGACGTCTTCGTCCCGGCCGGGGCGCGCCCGATCTCCCTCGTGTCGCAGCCCCGCGGCGGCAGCGGCCGCACCGACGCCCTCGCCGTGCCGGCCTGGCCGTCCAGCGGCCACCGGATCTCCGTCCAGTTCAACGACCACCCGAACTGACCACGCCGAGGTCGCCGTCGCGGCGCCGTGTCTCAGGCGTCGCGGCGGCGGAGTGCGGCGTGCCCGGCGAGGAGCGCGGCGGCAGCCCAGGCGGCGAGGATCAGCAGGCCGAGCACCGGCGGGTACGTGTCGGACTCGCCGCGCATGAAGGCGGCCCCGGCGACGGCGGGCATGAAGTCCGCGACGCGTTGGAACGCGGTGATGCCGCTCGCCTGCAGGCTGGCGGGCACCACCAGGACGACCAGGAAGATCACGATCAGCGTGCCGACCGCGCTGCGCAGCAGGGCGCCGGCGCTCACGGTGAAGACGCTGATCAGGGCAAGGTAGGCGCCGACGGCGAGGACGTCGCCGAGCCACGGGCCGAACTCGAACCCGCCCCAGCGGCCGAGGAGCGGCAGCGCCGCCAGCGACCCGGCCGCGGCGAGCACGGTACCGGCGGCGCCGCCGATGACGCCCGCGACCGCGGTCTTGGCCGCCAGCATCTCGCCCCTGCGCGGGATCCACTGGAGGGTCGCGCGGATCGCCCCGGTGGAGTACTCGCCCGTGATCAGCAGCATGGCCAGCCCGATCAGGACGAACTGGACGAGGTCCACCGCGCCGATGGCGATCGTCCCGACGGCGACCACGCCCTTGTCGTCCGACGGGTCGTCGTTCCCGTTGGCGTTGAGGGTGTAGATGGCCAGCTGGAGGCAGGCGAGCCCCATCAGGACGGCCGCCCCGAACAGGTTCCAGTAGGTGCTGCGGACCGTCCACGCCTTCGTCCACTCGGCCGCCACCGCACCCGGCAGCCGTCCTCCGGTCGCGGTGCGGGTCTCCGTCATGGCGGTCATCGGGCCTCCCCAGTGGACGCGGTGAACTCGGTGCTTCCGGCGGTCAGCTCCATGTAGGCCTGTTCGAGCGTGGCCTCCAGCGGGCTCAGCTCGTGCAGGAGGACGCCGAGCCGGTGGGCCGCCTCGCCGGCGGACTCCACGGTGGTGCCCGAGAGCAGCAGTTCCCCGGGCGAGACCTCGTCGGCGGTGACGCCCCGCCCCGCGAGGTGGGCGGCCAGTTCCCGCAGCGACTCCGGGTGCGGGCCGCGGACCCTGATGCGGCGCCGCGAGCTCCCGGCGAGGATCTCGGTGACCGGCGCGTCGGCGATGAGCCGGCCCTTCCCGATGACCACGAGCCGGTCCGCGGTGCGCTCCATCTCGCTCATCAGGTGGCTCGACACGAAGACCGTGCGTCCTTCGGCGGCCAGCGAGCGCATCAGCTCGCGCACCCAGCGGACGCCGTCGGGGTCGAGCCCGTTCACCGGCTCGTCGAACATCAGGACCGGCGGATCGCCGAGGAGCGCGCCGGCGATGCCGAGCCGCTGGCCCATGCCCAGCGAGTACGTCCCGGCCCGCTTGCCAGCGACGTCCGACAGCCCCACCATGCCGAGCACCTCCTCGACCCGCCGGCGGGGGATGCCGTTGCTGCGCGCCATGGCCAGCAGATGGTTCCGGCCGCCGCGGCCGGGGTGCACCGCCCGCGCGTCCAGCAGCGCGCCCGCCTCGCGCAGCGGGTGCCGGAACCGCGCGTACCGGCGGCCGGACACCAGCGCCGTGCCCGCGGTCGGCTCGTCCAGGCCGAGGATCATCCGCATGGTCGTGGACTTCCCGGCGCCGTTCGGGCCCAGGAAGCCGGTCACCAGGCCCGGTTCGATCGTCAGGGACAGGTCCGCCACGGCGGTCGTCCCGCCGTAGCGCTTGGTCAGGCCGGTCAAAGTGATCATGCGCTCTCCGCTCGTGGTCTCCCCGGAAAGCTAGGGAGCGGCGGCCGGCGCCCGCGATGGCCGATCGGCACCCGGCACCCCTGACTTTCGGCAGGCCGGCCCGGCCGGACGCTCAGGACGCGGGGCCGTTCCCGGTCTCCGGGTCGCCGTGCTCGCCGAGCCAGTAGGCGAGGCGCCCGCGGCGGCCCACCGCGCGCAGCCGGCGCTCGGTGGTCTCGCGGACGGCCTCCGCCGTGACGATGAGGACCTCGTCCCCCTCCATAAGGATGGTCGTGGGGCCGGGGACCAGAGCGGTGCCGTCGCGGACGATCAGGCTGACCACCGCGGCGCGCGGAAGGCGCAGCTCGGAGATCTCGACGCCGTGCAGCCGGGAGCCTTCCGGGACGGTGAGGGTGAGCAGTTCGGCGCCGAGCATGTCCAGCGGGGCGGCCTCGACCTGGACCTCGCGGGCCTGGCCCGGCTGGATCACGCCGAGCAGCCGCGCCGCGCCGGGCAGGCTCGGCCCCTGGACGAGGGTGAACACCACGACCAGCACGAACACGACGTGCAGCAGGTCCCGCGCCCCCTCGACGCCGGAGACGATGGGGAACGTGGCCAGCACGATCGGCACGGCGCCGCGCAGCCCCGCCCACGACAGGAACGCCTGCTCCCGCCAGGGAAAGCGGAAGCCCGGCAGGCACACCAGCACCGAGACCGGCCGCGCCACCAGCAGCAGGACCAGGCCCGCCACCACCGCCGGCACGACCGCGCCCGGCAGCCGGCTCGGATCGACCAGCAGGCCGAGCATGACGAACAGCCCGATCTGCCCCAGCCAGCCGGCGCCCTCGGCGAACGACCGGCTCGCGGCGCGGTGCGGCAGCCGGGAGTTCCCCAGCACCACGCCGGACAGGTAGGCGGAGATGATGGCGCTGGCGCCCGCCACCCCGGCCGCGGCGAACGCGAGGATGCCGAACCCGAACGTCGCCAGCGGGTACAGCCCGGTGGCGGGCAGCGCGATCCGCCGCAGCGCGACGACGCCGAGCCGGCCGATGACCAGGCCGAGGGCCGCGCCGACGCACAGCTGGAAGAACAGGTTGCCGACGACGTAACCGGCGCTCGGGAACGCGCCGGCGCTGCTGAACACCAGCACCAGGATGATCGTGGGCGCGTCGTTGAGTCCCGACTCGGCCTCCAGCAGGCCCCGGAGCTTGGCCGGCAGCGGCAGCGCCCGCAGGACGGCGAACGTCGCCGCCGCGTCCGTGGACGACACGATCGCGCCGAGCAGCAGCGCCAGCCGCCACTCCATGCCCAGCAGCCAGTGCACGCCGGCGGCGGTGACGAGCATCGAGACGGCCACGCCCACGGTCGCCAGCACCCCGGCCGGCGCGAGCAGCCGCCGCAGGCTGTTCCACGACGTGGACAGGCCGCCCTCGATGAGGATGAGGCCCAGCGCGGCGGTGCCGAGCGCCTGGGCGAGCTGGGCGTCGTCGAAGTGCAGGCCGATCCCGTCCTCGCCCATGATCAGGCCGACGGCCAGGAAGAACAGCAGGCTGGGCAGCCCCACCCCGTGCGCGACGCGGACCGCGGTGATGCTCGCCAGCAGGGCCGCGCCACCGATCAGCAGCACCAGGTAGAGGTGCTGCAGCGTCATCGCGTCCCCTCCCGTCGCCCGTGGCCCGTACCCGCATCCTCTCGCGGGCGGGAGAGGGCCGCCCGCACCGGGACCTGCGTTGTTGACCTTGGTCGCGCGGATCAGGTGTGACTTCCGGTGGATGGGTAGCCAGATAGCGGCGACTTTTCGGGGGCTGCGACAACCGGCTTTAGGGGGTTGACCGTCATGGCGGAGGATGCGCGCCTCGGCACGCTGACCACGCAGATTCCCGCGCGCATGGACCGCCTTCCGTGGTCGCGGTTCCACTGGATGATCGTCGTCGGGCTCGGCACGGTCTGGATCCTCGACGGGCTCGAGGTGACGATCGTCGGGTCCGTCGCCGCGCGGCTCACCGAGGAGGGCGCCGGGGTCGGCATGACCGCGGCCGACATCGGATACGCGGCGGCGATCTACGTTGCGGGCGCGTGTCTCGGCGCCTTGTTCTTCGGGCAGCTCACCGACCGGTTCGGCCGGAAGAAACTGTTCATCCTCACGCTGGTCGTCTACGTCGTCGCGACGGTGGCGACCGCGTTCGCGTTCGCGCCCTGGTACTTCTTCATCTGCCGGTTCGTCACCGGGATGGGCATCGGCGGCGAGTACGCGGCGATCAACTCGGCGATCGACGAGCTGATCCCCGCCCGCGCCCGCGGCCGGGTGGACATCATCATCAACGGCAGCTACTGGCTGGGCGCCGCGGCCGGCGCCCTCTCCGCGGTGGTCCTGCTCAACACCGACCTTCTCCCGATCGACCTCGGATGGCGGCTCGCGTTCGGCGCGGGCGGCGTGCTCGGCCTCGTCATCATGTTCGTCCGGCGGCACGTCCCGGAGAGTCCGCGCTGGATGTTCATCCACGGCCACGAGGAGGAGGCCGAACGGCTCGTCGACGGCATCGAGCGCCGGGTCCGCGAGGAGACCGGGCAGGAGTTGGAGGAGCCCGGCGAGAGCATCACGGTGCGGCAGCGCAAGGCCATCCCCTTCCGGCAGATCGCCGAGGTCGCGTTCAAGCGGTACCCGAAGCGGGCGATCCTCGGGTTCGCGCTGTTCGTCGGCCAGGCGTTCCTCTACAACGCGGTGACGTTCGACCTCGGCACGATCCTGAGCGGCGTGTTCGACGTGGCGTCCGGGACGGTGCCGTACTTCTTCGCCATGTTCGCGCTCGGCAACTTCCTGGGCCCGCTGCTGCTCGGCCGGCTGTTCGACACGGTCGGCCGCGTGCCGATGATCACCGGGACGTACTTCGCCGCGTCGGCCCTGACCATCCTGCTCGGCGTCCTGCTGGTGACCGGGTCGCTGACGACGTGGACGTTCATGGCGCTGATCGGCGTGACGTTCTTCTTCGCCTCGGCGGGGGCCAGCTCCGCCTATCTGACGGTCAGCGAGATCTTCCCCATGGAGACGCGGGCGCTGGCCATCGCGTTCTTCTACGCGATCGGCACGGCCACGGGCGGCATCACCGGCCCGCTCCTGTTCGGCAGGCTGATCGAGACGGGCGAGGGCAGCATCGTCGCGTACGGCTTCTTCCTCGGCGCCGCGATCATGGCGCTGGGCGGCCTCGCCGAACTGTTCTTCGGCGTCAAGGCCGAGCAGGCGTCGCTGGAGAACATCGCCAAGCCGCTCACCGCGCACGAGGCCGAGGAGGAGGCGGCGCTGGAGCCGGCGGGGGCCGAGCCGGCGGGGGCCGAGCCGGACGTGCGGCCGGAGCGCCGCGCCGCGCTGGAGGCCCGCCGCCACGCCGAGGAGCACCGGGCGCACGCGGCCGAGCACCGCGCCGTCATCCACGAGTTCGCCACGCGCGCGGACGCGGGGGACGAGGACGCCGCCGAGCGGCGGCGGGTCGAGGAGGTCCTCGCGCAGACCGCCGAGTGGGAGGCCGAGCGGCTCACCGAGGAGGCGGCCGCGCACGAGGAGCGGATCGCCGCCGAGGACGCCGGCACCGAGGGCGAGCGCCGCAGCGCGCTGGAGCGCGCCACCGCCGCCGAGGAGCGCGCCGGTGCGCTGCGGCAGCAGGTGGAGTCCCTCACCGCCGCGAACCAGCGGGACGCCGAGACCCACGCGGCGCTCGCGGAGGCCGCGGCCGAGCGGGCCCGCGCCCGCGAGCAGCGCGCGATGGCGGCGGAGGCGACGGCGCGGGCCGCGGAGCTGGAGGGCGTCGAGGCCGAGATCGCCCGCGGCCAGGCCGAGACGTTCGGCGAGTGGGAGAAGATGCACGCCGAGCTCGCGCTCGCCCATGTCGCGCGGGCCGAGCGGGACGCCGGCCGGGTCGAGCGGCACGAGCGCCAGGCCGACGTGCACCGGATGCGGGCCGAGTCCGCCGCCGACCGGGTGGAGGCCGCGCAGCACCGCTCGGCCGCCGCGTCCCTGGCCGCGGAGTCCGGTACGGCCGAGCAGGTGCGGCGGGAGCGGGAGGCGGCGGCGGAGCGGCGCCGCGCCGCCCGCGAGCGCGACGAGCGCATCCGCGAGCGCGTCCTGCGCCGTCAGCGCGAGCGGCGCGCCGGCTGGCGGCGGCTGCTGCCGGGTCCCGGTGAGACGTTCTACGCTCCCTGGATGCTGGGAATGGGCCGCACGACCGACTCCGACATCGCCATGGATCGCGAGGTCAACGCCATCGCGCAGGCCCTCAACGAGCACGGCCCGACCAGCCGCCAGCACCTGGCCGAGCTGGTCGGCGCGCGATACTGGGGGCCGGGCCGGTTCCGGGCCGCGCTGCGCGAGGCCGTCCACGAGGGACTCGCCCAGCCGCAGGCGCGCAACCGGTTCGCGCCGCCGCCCAAGCACACCGCCCCCGAGTCCGACGGGTCCGACCGATGATGCGCTGCCGACTGCTCGGCCACGACTACCGTTTCACCGCCGACGCCGAGACGATGCGCTGGGACTGCGTCCGGGAATGCGGGGCCGGCGGCAGCAAGACCTACCCCACCGCCGCCGACGCCCGGCGCTACGCCACCGCCTTCGACCGCAAGGACCGCGACGACCTGGGAAACCGCGCCCCCTTGATCGGCCTGTTCCCGCTGCGGATACTCCGCGCCATCCGCGGCCACAGACGCGCCTGAAGGCCGCGCACGGCGCCGTGCCGGGCGCCGTGCCGGCGGGCGCCGACTACGCCGGGGTCGAGCCCTGCGGATCGTCCTGGAGGTCACGTTGCGAGTCACCGGGCGGTTCGCTGGACCGCACCGGGCCGGAGTCCGTGCGGAACATCCGGAACAGGCCGCCCCGGTGGAGCAGGAACAGGGCCAGCAGGCCGAGCAGCGCCGACATGATCCATTCGCGGCTGCCGGACATCATGTAGACGTGTCCCGACCTGCCGATGTCGCGCGCCGTGACCTGATCGCCGGGACTCACTCCGGGGCCGTCTCCGTAGAGGCCGACGTCAACGCGTTGGCTCGTCCCGTCGTCGGACCGGAACCGGCCCTGCCAGCTGCAGGACGTGTGGCCGGGGTGACTGATGCAGCTCCGGGACTCGGCCGTGAAGACGCCGGGCGTCCCCGCCTCCGCGTCGGCGGCCCGCAGCGCCTGGGGCAGCTGCGTCAGCACCAGCCCCAGGATGAGGCCGCCGACGAGCATGACCATCACGTCGAAGGCGGCGGGACGGAACGTGGACCTCATACCCCGGCCCGCCTCATACCCCGACCTTCTGCTTCGGCTTCACCTCGACGGCGCAGAGGCACTCCATGATCGCGCGTTCGGCGGAGTTCGCCCGCCGGTGCAGGATCATGGCCACGATCATCGGCAGGGTGACGACCGCGTTGTAGAACAGGTGCAGTTCGACCCGGGGCACGAGCAGCTGGATGAAGCTGGTGGGCACGGGCTTCCCGGCCAGGTTGGAGTCGGTGAGGGCCTGGATCAGCAGCGCCAGGTGCTCGATGTGGTGCCAGAACTGGATGCCCAGCGCCAGCGCCCACCAGTTCCGGGACCGGCCGACGAAGCCGGGGAGCAGCAGGAAGAACCCGGCCAGCATGACGATGGCGTAGCCGTAGTGCATCCACTCCGACTCGACCAGCCAGGGGAACGGTATGCCGAGGACGCCGCGCGCCTCGGGCTTGGACCAGCCCAGCACCCAGATCTGGATCGCCTGCAGGATGTGCTCGGCCCAGTGGGCGACCACGATGATCATGAAGACCGTGACCGCGGTCTTGTGGCCTCGCGTGTTGAGCCAGGCCAAGCCGCCTCTCGCGGCGCTCACCTTGCTGGTCATCTGCCGTCCCTCCACCGTGGTGGGCGTACCGGGGATGCCCGACGGGAATTGTGCCGCCCGGACAATTAACTGGCAGGTTATAGAGCCTCGACCTCGGGTTTTCTTTTAGATTGCGCTAATTCCGGCCGCGTGTGACACGTGTAAAGAAGCGGGAGCGGGGTGCGTGGTACAGCATGGGCGCACAGACTCGTCGGCTGGGGGTTGTGCACATGGAAACGGCCGTTTACTCCGCCAGATGGCTAGCGGTCCGCCGGGCCGTCGGCGCGGTCGGTGACCGGTTCGCCGACCTGCTGCTCGCGGTGCCGCCGCACGCGATGGCCACCGCCGACTGGACGGTCGCCGACACCGCGGCGCACGTGGTCGCGATCTCGGAGTCCTACGCCGCGATGCTGGACCCGGCCGGGCCGGCGCCGCCCATCTCCGCGCTGCACGACATGATGGGGGACGTCACCGTCGACACGGTGGCGGACCTGAACGAGGTGGGGCTGCGCGACCTCGCCGAACGCGATCCGCGTGCGCTGGCGGACCGGCTGCGCGCGGACATCGCCGCGATGCTGCGGGCGACCGACGGCACCGATCCGGGGCGTCCGATCGACTGGCTGGGCGGCTCCCGGGTCCCGGCGGCCGGAGTCCTCGCCCACCTGGTCAACGAGATGCAGATCCACGGGCGGGACATCGCCCGCGCCACCGGCGCGCGGTGGGAGGTCTCCGCCGCCGACGCCGCGCTGTTCTTCGAACTGTTCCTGCTGGGGGTGACCAGGTACGGGTACGGCCGTCTGCTGGATTGGGACCGGCTGGAACGCAGGGGCCGGATCGCGGTCGAGTTCCGGTCCCGGCATACCGAGCCTGCCGTAATGGTCCTTACGGACGGGCTGGTCACGGTTGAAAAGCCAGGACCAAACGTCGATGTGAAGCTTCATTTCGACCCGGTCGCGCTCAACCTCGTGCTCTTCGGGCGGCTGAGCAGGACGCGCGCCGCGCTCACCGGCCGGATCATGGTGTGGGGGCGTCGTCCCTGGTTGCTGCCCGCCTTTCTGCGGAAGGTGCGGCTTCCCAGCTGACACTGGCATCCTCGGTGCCCGCGGTGATCATTGCGTGAACCGCCGAATCCGCACCGTCGTCATTCGTGCGAACAATTGTGTGAGCGTCGCCGTCATAGGCGTCGGGGATTTACGTCAGCTTCATGGGCCACCTAGAATGGTCGGCAGTCAGGGAGGCACCTCCACCCTGCCAGCGCGCCGACCAGGTCGGGAGGCGGTGCAACTGAAGGGGTGGAGTGGTGGCGAGAACGGACGATGGCGTGGTGACCGCGCGGCATTCGATTGCCGAGCGGATCGAGGCGGAGCGTTCCACGATCCTTGCCGAATACCTGCGCGCCCTCCGCGCGGAGGGCAGTTCCATCGTCAACGACCCGCTGGCGACCAGGCAGGCGCTGGCCCACGCCGACCAGGCCATCACCGACGTCGTCCGGAGCGTCCGCGCGGGCCGCGTCCAGGTGAACGAGAACGCCCAGCTGCTGGCCCGGAACATCGGCGAGGCCCGGGCGGCCAAGGCCACGCCCGCGCGGGAGTCGTGGCAGGCCGCCATGATCCTCATGGAGACCGTCGTGCGCTCGGCCGCGCGGCATCTGGAGAGCGGCCCGCTGGACACCTACGCGGTCGTCCTGCTGGCGCTGACCAGGAGCATCACCGTGGGGATCCGGGAGGCCACCGGCGCGTACATGAGCTACCTGCTCTCCCGGATCCACGAGGCGCACATCGGCGAGCGGCGCCGCATCGCCCGGGAGCTGCACGACCGGGTCGGCAACGGGCTGGGCGTGGCGCACCGGCAGCTGGAGCTGTTCGGCGACGTGGCGGAACGCGTGCCCGTCGCGGCGACGAACCGGCTGGAGCGGGCGCAGGAGGCGGTGGTGGAGGCCATGGAGAACCTGCGCGGTCTCATGCTCGACCTCCGCCTGGACAACCCGCAGAGCCTGGAGAAGGCGCTGACCGCCTACATCGAGTCGATCCCCAAGGGCGACGGGACGCTCACCCTGCGCGTGACGGGCGACGAGACCTGGCTGCCCGACATCGTCCGCGACGAGTCCTTCCTGATCATCCGGGAGGCGATCCGGAACGCGCTCGCGCACGGCGAGCCGGACCTGGTCCTGATCAACGTCTACATCTCGCCGGACGAGCTGCGGGCCGTGGTCAAGGACGACGGCATCGGCTTCGAGCCCACCGAGCAGGGCCGGTCGGACGGCACCGGCCTGGCGTCGATGACCGAACGCGCCGCCCTCCTGGACGGGTCGCTCACCGTGCTCTCCGAGCGCGGGAAGGGCACCCAGGTCGAGCTGCTCGCGCGGTTCCCGCCCGAGCGCCGCGAGGACCCGGTGACCTGAGCGGTCCGCGCCTGCCCGGCAGAGTGGTTGAAGAACATACTATCGAGTCCACTGTGCGGCATCCCACGACATCGCGGGAGGTATTGCGCAACTTGCAAGTAATCACGAGGATAGGCACGTATCCGAGGGGATCATTTCGGCGGACCTGATCGTCTTGGCGAAAACGAGGGCGGGGCTGTGATGAGATCTTCGGCTCGGCGAGCGTGATGGTGCGGCAGCACAAGCCGATCACGATCGTAATTGTGGACGACCATGCCCTGCTGCGCGAAGGTCTGCGGGAGATCCTCGACGCCGAGGAGAACTTCCGGGTCGTGGGTGAGGCGGGGGACAGCGCCGGCGCGGTGGCCATGATCGCCGAGCGGCGCCCGGACGTGGTCCTGCTCGACGTCGAGATCCCGGGCGAGGACGTCACCGTCACCGTGCGGCGGATCCGCGAGAGGTCGCCGAACACCAAGGTCATCATCCTGAGCATGTACGACGGGCCGCGGCTGCTGCGCAGCCTGCTCGCCGCCGACATCAGCGGCTACCTGCTGAAGAGCGTGCGCCGCCAGGAGCTGCTGGCCGCGGTGCGCAGCGCGCACTCCGGGGACGGCCGGGTGGTGCTGGCGGTCTCCCAGGAGAGCCTGGCCCAGGCCCAGCAGCCGGCGGCCGACCTGCTGTCGCCGCGCGAGCTGGAGGTGCTGGAGCTGACCGCGCAGGCGCTGAGCAACACCCAGATCGCCTCCCGGCTGAACCTCACCGAGGCCACCGTCAAACGGCATCTGCGCAACATCTTCGGCAAGCTCGACGCGGTGTCGCGGATCGACGCGGTCAACAAGGCCGTCGCCGCGTCGCTGATCACCGTGCGGGACCTCCCGCCGATGCCGCGCAGGCTGCGCCTCGAACGGAACGAGGACCGTTAGCCGGCATTGAGCCGCGGCGCGTCCGGTGCAATCGAATGCGCGCGACGCGCCTCGAATTAGGCGCCGAGAAGTCCGCCATTTCTTCGGAATCGCCATGGCCGATGTCGCGGCGGGGCCGCGGCGGCAGCACGCAATCCTGGAGATGTGCTCCCTGGTGGGGGGCTGCGAGGCTGCTTCGAGGAAGCCGGGTGAGCGCCCGGGGCGGGCTGAGAATCAGGAGCAATTCCATGGGTGAGGAAGCCGTCACCTCCGCGCCTTCGGCAGTGCGGGAGCATATCGCCAAAATCTGGAACGAGCTGCTCGACGTGCAGCCCGGCCAGGAGACGGCCTCGTTCTTTCAGCTGAAGGGCCAGTCGATCACCGCCGTGCAGATCGTCACCCGGATCGAGGAGGAGCTCGACATCTGGGTCGACGTGGGCGAGCTGTTCGAGGACCCGGACCTCGACACCTTCGCGAGCGCGATCGTGGCGCGGCTGGACACCGCCGCGTGATGACCGGCGACGCGCGCAGGCGCGGCCTCGCACGTGTCGGGCCGGACGCCGGGCTCGACGACGTGCTCGGCGTTCTGGAGGCCGACGGCGCGGTCATCATCGAGGACTTCGTCAACGACACCGTCCTCGGCCCTCTCTGGGAGGACCTCGGGGACGCGCTGGCGGAGAGCGGCTACGGGGGCGACGCCACCAGCGGAACCCGCACCCGCCGGGTCTCCTCGCTGTTCGCCCGCACCACCGAGCTGACCCCGGTCGTCACCCACCCGCTCTTCCTCGGCGCGGCCCGCGCGATCATGCAGCGGCCGGTGCCGATCTGGATGGGGCGGGAACGGGTGACGGTCACCCCCAACATCCAGATCAGCGTCACGCAGGCGATCCAGATCCATCCCGGGCAGGGCAGGCAGCCGCTGCACCGCGACGACGCGCTCCACCTGCGCCGCCACCCCGGGCCGACGAGCAGGGTCCAGGTGATGCTCGCGCTGAGCGAGTTCACCGAGCTCAACGGCGGCACGCTCGTCATCCCGGGCAGCCATCACTGGGACGACGAGCGGCCGCCCTCCTACCGGGAGTGCGTGCCGACGGAGATGGCGGCGGGATCGGCCCTGGTCTTCCTCGGCGGCGTCTACCACGGCGGCGGCGCCAACCGGGACGCCGAGCCGCGCACCGGGCTGACGATCGGCCTGGACCTGGCCAACCTGCGCCAGGAGGAGAACCAGTACCTCGCGGTCCCGAAGATCGCGGCGATGGCCTACCCGGAGGAGGTGCGGCGGCTGCTCGGCTACGACTCCTGCCCGCCGGACCTGGGCTGGGTGGAGATGCGCAACCCCTACACCGTCCTCGAGCACGCGGACGTCGATCCGCCGCTTCTCGGGAGCATGTGACATGGGCGGCGTCCCGTCCGCTAGCGGGACGGTCCACGAGCGGGTGCGCGCGTGGGCGGTCCGCGCCCCCGACGCGGCAGCGGTCTCCTGGGCCGGCGAGTCGGTCTCCTATGGTGCGCTGGTCGAGCGGGCGGACCGCGTCAGGGACGAGCTGGGCGCGGTGGGCGGGCGCGCCGTGGCCGTGCGGCTGGCCCCCGGGCCGCGCCAGGCGGCGGCCGTGCTCGGCGCGCTGTCGGCCGGTGCCCACGTGGTCTGCTTCGGGCCTGGCGACCAGGGGGAGCGCGGCAGGACGGTGCTCGCCGAACTGCGCCCGCGCGTCCTGATCCGCGACGGCGACCGGGAGGCGGCGGACGAACTGGCCGGCTGGTACCGCGCCGAACTGGGCGGCCGCCTCCTCGACATGGCCGAGTCATCCGACGAGACGGGATCGGCTCCGGTCGCCGCCGGCCCCGCCAAGGGGGCGGTGTCCGGACTGGAGGCGCGCGCTTACGTCGCCTACACCTCCGGGTCCTCGGGCGTGCCGAAGGGGATTCCGCAATCGCATGCGGCGCTCGCGCAGTTCGTCGAATGGCTGGGCGGGCATCTGGGGCTGGGGCCCGGCGCTCGTGTGGCGCAGTGGGCCGCCCCCGGATACGACGCGAGCCTGTGCGAGCTGTTCGCCGCGCTCACCACGGGTGCGACGGTGTGCCCGGTGCCGGAGCGGATCCGGGCGCACCCCGAGAAGCTCGCCGGTTGGCTCGAGGCCGAGGGCGTCACGGTGTTCCAGACGGTGCCCAGCTTCGCGCGGGCACTGCTCAAGGTCCTCGCCGACGGGCGCGCCCGGAACCTGGGAAGGCTGACCGACATTCTCCTGGCCGGGGAACCCCTGCCCGGGGAACTCGCGGGCGGGCTGCGCGCCGCGCTGCCCGCCGCCCGGCTGACCAATCTGTACGGACCGACCGAAACGATCTTGGCGACCTGGCATCCGGTCACCGGCCCGGTGGACGGCACCGTGCCGATCGGCCGCGCCATCCCCGGCCGCCGCGTGCTCGTCCTGGACCAGGACGACCGGCCGTGCCCGCCGGGCGCGGAGGGGCAGATCGTCCTGCACAGCCCCTACGTGACGCCCGGTTACGTGGGGGCCGCCGCCGGCCACCGCGACCCGTTCCGCCCGCCCGTCCCCGCGCCGCCCGGCGACCCCGGGTGGGACGGCGGCCGGTGGTACCGGACGGGTGACCTCGGCCGCCTGCGCCCCGACGGCACCCTGGAGTTCGCCGGGCGCGCGGACGAGCAGATCAAGTTCCTCGGCATCCGGCTGGAACTGACCGACATCGAGATGGCGCTGGAGGCGCTGGACTCGGTGCGGCAGTGCGCCGTGGTGCCCCAGACGGATCCCGATGGGCTGGTCACCGGCCTGGTCGCGTACATCGTGCCGGTGCACGAACCCGCGCGTCCGGCCACCTGGCGGGCCCAGCTCCGGCGGCGCTTCGGCGCCGCCATGCCGCCGGTGTCCTTCGAGACCGTGCCCCGGCTTCCGCGGAACGCCGGCGGCAAGGTGGACCGGCACCGGCTCCGAACGCTCAACATGTCCTCGGTGGGGTGAGCAGGGTGACTGCACAGCAAACGACCACGATCACGGCGACGGTGCCGCTCGACGGCGAGACCCTGGAGATCGGCGGCCTGCGGCGCGTCGCCGAGGACCGGGCGCCGGTCGAGATCGCGCCGGGCGCGCTCGAGAAGATCACCGCGTGCCGGCGGCAGTTCGAGGAGGTGGCCCGGCAGAACATCCCCGTGTACGGCGTGACCACGGGTTACGGCGAGATGGTCTACATGCTCGTGGACACCTCCAAGGAGGTCGAGCTGCAGACCAACCTCGTGCGCAGCCACAGCGCCGGGGTGGGGCCGCTGTTCGCCGAGGACGAGGCGCGCGCCATCGTGACCGCCCGGCTGAACGCCTTCGCCCGCGGCTACTCGGCCGTGCGGCCGGAGGTCGCCGAGCGCCTGGCGCTCTACCTGAACCGCGGCATCGTCCCGGCCATCCCGGAGATCGGCTCCCTCGGCGCCAGCGGGGACCTCGCCCCGCTGTCGCACATCGCCTCCACCGTCATCGGCGAGGGCTACGTGCTGCGCGACGGGAAGGGCGTCCCGACCGGGGAGGTGCTGCGCGAGCACGGCATCGAGCCGCTGGAGCTGCGGTTCAAGGAGGGGCTGTCGCTCATCAACGGCACCTCGGCGATGACCGGGGTGGGCTCGCTGGTGGTGGGCCGGGCCTTCGAGCAGGTGCGGCAGGCGGAGATCATCACCGCGCTGATCATGGAGACGCTGGAGGCGTCCACCAGCCCGTTCCAGGCGGAGGGGCACGAGCTGGCGCGCCCGCACCGCGGGCAGATCGACTCGGCGGCCAACCTGCGCGCGCTGGTGGCGGGCAGCGGGCTCATGGTCGAGCACGAGGACCTGCGCCGGCAGGCCGCCGCGAACGGCGGCAACGGCAACGGCGTCCGGCGCACGGAGGTCTACCTGCAGAAGGCGTACAGCCTGCGGGCCATCCCGCAGGTGCTGGGCGGCGTGCGGGACACGCTGCTGCGGGCGGCCGAGACGCTGGAGATCGAGCTGAACTCGGCCAACGACAACCCGCTGTTCTTCGAGGGCAAGGAGATCTTCCACGGCGCCAACTTCCACGGCCAGCCGGTCGCGTTCGTGATGGACTACACCGCGATCGCGCTCACCCAGCTGGGCGTGCTGTCCGAGCGCCGCACCAACCGGCTGCTGAACCGGTATCTGAGCGGCGGGCTGCCGGAGTTCCTGGTCGCCGGGGACACCGGGCTGAACAGCGGGTTCGCCGGCGCGCAGTATCCGGCGACGGCGCTGGTGGCCGAGAACCGGACGATCGGCCCGGCGAGCATCCAGAGCGTCCCGTCCAACGGCGACAACCAGGACGTGGTCAGCATGGGCCTCATCGCGGCCCGCAACGCGCGCCGCGTCCTGGCCAACAACCAGGTCATCCTGGCCGTGGAGCTGCTGGCCGCGGTGCAGGCGGTGGACCTGTCCGGCCGCCGCGACCTGCTCGGCCCGGCCGCGCGGGCCGCCTACGACCACGTGCGGTCGCTGGTGCCCACGCTCGACGGCGACCGCTACATGGCCGACGAGATCGAGCTGGTGGCCGCGGAACTGGCCGCCGGACGCCTGCTCACGACGATCGAGCAGTGCGGTGTCGAGCTGCGCTGAGCGGACCGCGCCGTCCGGAGGGGAGTGCTCATGCGCGTGATGATCTGCGTGTTCCCGGTGCCCGCCCACCTCATGCCGCTGGTGCCGTTCGCGTGGGCGCTGCAGAGCGCGGGCCATGACGTGTGCGTCGCCTCCCCTCCGGGCTATCCCTCCGGGGTCGCCGTCCCGGACTTCGCCAGGGTGGTCAACGCGGCCGGGCTCACGGCGGTGCCGTGCGGCGAGCCCGCGCCGCTGTCGATCCACGACATGGCCTATCCGGGGTACGCCGACCTCCTCCCCACCAGGGAGGAGAGCGAGTCCTACGTGGACGCGCTGGGCATCCGCGACAAGAAGGACCGGGATGCCTGGGACGCCTTCTACCACTTCGCCCTGCTGACCATCCGGGACTACCATCCGCCGGAACCCCGCCCGGACATCGGCGCCCTGGTCGAGTTCGCCCGGAGCTGGGAGCCGGACCTGGTGCTCTGGGAACCGTGGTTCCCCGCCGGGGCGATCGCGGCGGGGGTCGCGGGCGCGGCGCACGCACGGATCCTGATCTCCCCCGACTCCACCGCCTGGGCGCACGAGCGGTGCGTCGCGGCCGGCCGGACGAGCCTGCTCGCCGAGGCCATGCGGCCGCTGGCCGAGCGGTACGGCCTGGCGGTCGACGACGAGCTGCTCTTCGGCGACTGGACGGTGGACCCGAACCTGCCGGGGCTGCGGCTGCCCACCGCGGTGCCGACCGTTCCGGCCAGGTTCGTCCCGTACACGGGCGCCGCCGTCCGGCAGGAGTGGCTGGACACGCCGCCGGAACGGCCGCGTGTGGCGGTCTCCCTCGGCTCCTCGGGACGCGAGTTCCTCAAGGGCGACTGGGGCCGCACCGCCAAGCTGATGGAGGCGGTCGCCGATCTCGACATCGAGGTCGTCGCGACGCTGAACGCCAACCAGCTCGAGGACGTGCCCGACGGGGTCCCGGCCAACGTCCGCGTCGTCGAGTACGTGCCGCTCGACCAGCTGCTGCCGTCCTGCGCGGCGACCATCAACCACGGCAGCTACGGCACCTTCATGGCCTCGGTGGCCAAGCGGGTGCCGCAGCTCATCTGCGACACCGACGAGCCAGCCCGGTTGTACGGCACCGCGACCGACGCGGGCATCGACTGGGAGTTCCAATGCGAGAAGGCCCAGTACGCGTCGACCACCTCGGCCTACGTGACCGAGTGCGGCGCCGGGGTGCGGCTGAACCACCAGGTGCAGTCGCCCTCGGAGATCCGCGAGCTGCTCGGCGCCGTGCTGGAGGAGACCTCGTACCGCGAGGGCGCGAGGTCCCTGCACGAAGAGTGGCTGACGCTGCCCAGCCCCGCCGGGATCGTCCCGCGGCTGGAGGAGCTCACCGCGCTGCACCGCGCGGGGAAGGCGAGGAACTGATGCAGTACGGGCAGGCGCACGCCGAGGTGTACGACCTCGTCTTCACCGCGCGGGGCAAGGACTTCCGGGCCGAGTCGGAACGGCTGGCCCAGCTGATCCGGGCGAGGATGCCCGGGGCGTCCTCGCTGCTCGACGTCGCCTGCGGCACCGGGGCGCACCTCGAGGTCCTCGCCGAGCACTTCGAGCACGTGGAAGGGGTCGAGCTGGCCCCGGGCATGCGGGAGGTCGCCTGCCGCAGGCTGCCCGGACGCACGATCCACGGCGCCGACATGCGCACCTTCGACCTGCGGCTCGCCTTCGACGCCGTCATCTGCGTCGGCAACTCGGTCGCCTGCCTGGACTCGGCCGAGGAGCTGAACCGGGCGGTGGAGCGGATGGCGGCGCACCTGGTGCGGGGCGGTGTGCTGGTGGTCGAGCCGTGGTTCTTCTCCGGCGACTTCCTCGACGGATGGGTCGACGGCAGCGTCCACAAGGAGGACGGACGGGTCGTCACGCAGCTGACCCGGGCGGCCAAGGACGGCGACAAGGTCCGGATGCAGGCCCGGTTCGTGGTGGCCGACCGGGACGGCTTCCACGAGTTCGACGAGACCCTGACCGCCCGGCCCTTCGCCCGCGACGAGTACACCGCCGCGCTGGAGAACGCCGGGCTCAAGCCCGAGTTCGTCCGCGGCTTCACCCTCGCGGACGGCCGCCCGCTCGCCCCGGGCCTGTTCATCGGAACCCGCCGCTAGCAGCGGGCGGCCCGACGGCGAGGGGCCCACGGCGACTGCCGTGGGCCCCTCCCCGTGCCGCCCGCGGGCCGGCGGGCGGGTGGCGGTCAGGAGGCGTTGATCTCCTGCTCGTCGATGCCGAAGGCGGCCCTGGTCACCTCGCGGTTGCCGATGCCGGCCAGCATGATGGCGATCCCCGCGTGGGTGCGCATCGTGGACATGTCACGCCAGATCCGCTCGATCCGCGCGCCCTGCCGCGCCGCGCTGGAACCCGCGGTGGGGAACAGGTACGACTCCACCGCGCGCCAGCACAGCGTGATCACCTCCCGGCAGACCAGCGCGATGCGCCACTCGGTCTCCTTGGTGAAGTTCTCCGGGCCGCGCGCCCCCAGCTCCTGCCACTGCCGGACGACGCCCATGATGGCGGCCTCCGCGGTCTCCACGAGCGCGACGGCCTGCCCGTACCAGCCCTGGTAGTCGGTGTTCTCGGCGCGGCCGACGATCGGCGGGAACAGGGTGGTGCGCGTCCGCATCAGCTCGTCGTAGGCGTCCAGCGCCCCCCGGGCCATGCCCACCGCGACGACGGCGCTCTCGAACACCATGAAGCTGAGCTGCCCGCTGCCGTACATGGGATTGCGGTGCAGGTCGAGCCCCGGCGTCCCCTCGGTGACGGTCACCATGCCGTGGTGGGTGGGCAGGGTGTAGTGGTCGGGGATGAACGCGCCCTCCATCGTGATGCTGTGCGAGCCGCTGCCGCGCAGCCCCAGGGAGTCGCCCCAGTCGTCCAGCCGGTGCCACCGGTCGCGCGGGACCACGAACAGCATGGGCTCGGGCTCGTCCCGGCCCTCCCGCACCACCAGGGTGTGGCCGAGGAAGTGCGTCGCGTAGGGCGCCCCGGAGCAGTAGCCCCAGGTGCCGTCGACCACCCACCCGCCCGCGGTGCGCTCCGGGGTGCCGCTCGGCACGACCGTGCCGGGGCAGAAGAACTCGCCGGACGCGAAGAGCTCGCGCTGCGCCGGCTCGGGGAAGAGCGTCGCGACCGGAATCGCGTGGGCCGCCGCCAGGCAGAACATCCAGCCGGTCGAAGGGCAGCCGCGGGCCAGCGCCATCGACACCCGGAAAAACGTGTCGATTCCCATTTCCAGCCCGCCGTAGCGGCGCGGAACCAGAATTCGGTAGAAACCGGCCCGCTGGAATTCCTCGTGCATCTCCGGGGCGTAGAAAGTGCGCTTCTCGGTCTGCGCCTGCTGCTCGACCAGGGCCGGGATCAGCGCCTCGGCCCGCGCGACGAGCTGGTCCGGGGTGGGGTCGGCCGCGGGGGGCGACGGAAGATCCGACTCGGTGGCACTCGCCGCTATCGCCATCGTGGCGCCCTTCGTCTCGGTTGGGTGAGGTGCCCGGTGCGCGCCCGGCGGGGCGCGGACCGGGCCGATCGCCTTTTGTGAAACTATCGCCGAGCCGCCGGCGCGGGTTCTCCGAGAGTGCCGATATGGCGTCGGCCGCGCATTCTCGGAGATGTGCGGTAATTGCCGGTGCGAAAAGATCGGACCGACTCTTATAGGAGGTCCGGTATGACCAGTGTCGTCGATCCTGGCGCCGCGGGCACCGACACGGCGCCCACCGCCCCCCTGTCCTGCAACCAGAAGTTCATCTGCATGTTCGACCGCGGCGACGACCAGGGCCCCTTCGGTCCGATGTACGGCGTCAACTACGCCTACCGGATCAGCGGGGAGATCGACCTGGGCGTGCTGCGGGAGGCGCTGCGGGACGTGGTGGAGCGGCACGAGTCGCTGCGCTGCGAGATCGTGCGCGGCATCGAGCAGCCCTACCAGCGGTTCCTGCCGGCCGGTGCGCCGCGGCTGGTCATCCGCGATCTGCCCGGCGGCAGCCCGGCGGACCGCGACCGCCAGGTGGAGGACCTGCTCTGCGAGATCGAGGCGGAGCCCTTCAGCATCCGCGAGATGCCGCAGCTGCGCGCGGTCCTCGGACGCTTCGACGAGCTGGACGGCGTGCTGGTCCTGGTCGCCCACCACACGGCGGCGGACGGCTGGTCCATGCAGCTGATCATGCGCGACCTCGTCCACCTGTACGCCGCCCGCCGCGGCCACGACGTGCCGGCCCTCCCGGAGGCGCCGCAGTACCGCGAGTACGTGGCCTGGGAGGAGGCGAACGACGACAGCCCCGCCATGCGGCGCAACCGCGAGTTCTGGCGCGCGAAGTACCGCGACGCGGAGGCCGTCCCGATCCGCACCGACCACCCGCGTTCGGCCGGGCTGCCCAAGGCGACCGCCTGGCACCGCTTCCTCATCGAGAAGGAGCCGGCCGCCGTCTCGCTGGACCTCGCGCGGGAGATGCGGGCCACGCCGTTCATGGTCTTCCTGTCGGCGTACCACGTCCTGATGAGCCGCCTCACCGAGGTGACCGACCTGGCCGTCCTCACGCTCACGGCGGGACGGAGCCAGCAGAAGTTCCACGACACGGTCGGCAACTTCTACAACTTCCTGCCGGTCCGTACGGACATCACCGGATGCGAGACCTTCCGCGAGGTGGTGGAGCGCACCCGGAAGGGCTGCCTGGAGTCCTTCACGCACGAGATGTCCTTCCACGACATCATGGGGCAGGTGCCGCACCTGATGGCGCCGCTGGCCGCCGACGACCTGCTGGTGCCCGCCTTCCAGGTGCTCGGCTCCGAGCACGCGCCCGAGACCGAGCAGGTCGGCGACCTGCGGTTCGCCGAGGTGCGGCGGCGGCTGCGCTCCCAGGACGAGGGCATCGACGTGCCCGAGGGCGCGCTGTGGACGCTGGACGTGCTGCCCTCCAAGGAGATCGTCGGCAGCCTCGGGTTCAACAGCAACCGGTGGACGGCCGACACGATGCGCGCTCAGGTCGCGGTATTCATCGGCATTCTGGAGAAGGGCTCGGCGGCGCCGGACGCCCCGCTGGCGGAGATCGCCTGACCGATCGGAACGATCGTTAATGATCATGTGAAAAGGCGCGAGAAATCCGTCCGATGCGCTATCGCTTCGATAGGGTCGCATCGGACGGAATGGTCGGGAGGCGATCGCTCCCGTCCCGTGAATGGGGAGGACGGCGCATGGGCTCGGTGAAGTCGAAGGACGGCACCCTGATCGCCTACGAGCGGCTCGGCAGCGGGCCGCCGGTGATCCTGGTGGGCGGCGGGGGCGGCGTCGACCGCTCCGAGAACGCGCCGCTGGCGCGGGAGCTGGCGAAGAGCCTCACCGTCTTCAACTACGACCGGCGCGGCCGGGGCGAGAGCGGCGACACCCTGCCGTACGCCCTGGAACGCGAGTTCGACGACCTGGCCGCGCTGATCGAGGAGGCGGGCGGGTCCGCGCACCTGTACGGGGTGTCCTCCGGCGGCGCCCTGGCGCTGGAGGCGGTCCTGGCGGGCCTGCCCGTCGACCGGGTCGGCGTCTACGAGGTGCCCTACGACGTCCACGAGGGCGCCCCGGACCGGCATCGCCAGTACACCGAGGAGCTGCACCGGCTGCTCGGCGAGGACCGGCGCGGCGATGCCTTCGAGCTGTTCATGCGGCTCGCCGGGTCGTCCGACGACGACGTGGCGGCGGCCCGCGGCTCGGAGTTCTGGCCGCAGTGCGAGGCGGTGGCCCACACGCTGGCCTACGACAACGCCGCCATGGGCGACGGCGCCCTGCCGGCGGAGCGGCTCGCCGCGATCCGGCAGCCGGTGCTGGTGGCCACGGGAGGCTCGCTCGACCCGCACATGGCCGCCCTGGGGTCGTTCTTCGACGACGCCGCGGACGCGCTGGCCGAAGCCATCCCCGACACCGAGCGCGTGGTCATCCCGCACCAGGGCCACGTGGCCGACGCGGAGGCGGTCGCCCCGGTCCTCGTACCCTTCCTCACCGCGTCCTGACCGGGGCGCGGCCCGGTTCCCGAAATTCGGCAATTTTGCGGTAATCCCTCGGAATGGGGAATGCATAGCCTGGTCTCATGGACGAACGATCAGGCCGCAACGCCGCAGCCGATGACCCGGAGCGGACGGGGAGCACCCCGCCGCGGACGGCGACGATTCCGCGATTCCGCCCGGTGGTCGGCCGCTTCCTGGATTACCGCCCGGCCGCGGAGCCGGAAGCGCGCGGCGCCCTGGTCAAGCTGTCCCAGAACGAATCGCCCTACGGCCCGCTGCCGTCGGTCGAGAAGGCGCTGGCCGCCGGGCTGCGCGGGATCAACCGCTACCCCGACAACCACGCCGTGCCGCTCGTCGAGGCGCTCGCCGGGCGCCTGCGGGTACCGGACGAGAGCGTCGTCGTCGGCGCCGGCGCGGTGGGCGTCATCCAGATGCTGCTGCAGGCCGTGGCCGAGCCCGGCGCCGAGATCATGTACGCCTGGCGGTCGTTCGAGGCGTACCCGCTGCTGGTGTCCCTGGCGGGCATGGCGAACGTCCAGGTGCCGCTGCGCGAGGAGCGGCACGACCTGGCGGCGATGGCCGACGCGGTGACCGAGCGGACGCGGCTGGTCTTCGTGTGCAACCCGAACAACCCCACCGGCACGGTGGTGTCGCAGGCCGAGCTGACCGCGTTCCTCGACCGGGTGCCCTCCACCTGCCTGGTGGTGCTGGACGAGGCGTACCAGGAGTACGTGCGCGACCCCGAGGCCGCGGACGGCCTGGCCCTGTGGCGCGACCACCCCAACCTGGTGGCGGTGCGGACCTTCTCCAAGGCGTACGGGCTCGCGGGCCTGCGCGTCGGCTACCTGGTCGGCCACCCGGCGGTGGCCGAGGCGGTCCGCAAGCACACCGTCCCGTACAGCGTGAACGGCGTCGCGCAGGCGGCGGCCTTGGCGTCGCTGGCGGCCGAGGACGAGTTGCTGGAGCGGGTCGAGACCACGGTCAAGGAGCGCGCGCGGGTCGCCGGCGCGCTGCTGGAGCAGGGCTGGGACGTTCCGGGGAGCGAGGGCAACTTCGTCTGGCTGCGGCTGGGGGAGCGCACCGCCGACTTCGCGGACGCCTGCGCGTCCGAAGGGGTGTGCCTGCGGCCGTTCGCGGGCACCGGGGTCCGGGTCTCGATCGGGTGCCCCGAGGAGAACGACGCCTTCATCGCGGTCGCGGCGGACTACG
>NZ_BMRO01000012.1:132418-209069 GCF_014648675.1 Actinomadura livida | reverse complement strand
GCGGGCGGACCCGTTTCGCCCTGCGGGAGCCGGCGGCGGCCTATTGGACGATCTCCATCTGGGCCATCATCTGGAACGGCCCGGAGTGCTCCATCATGTGGCAGTGGTAGACGAAGCGGCCCAGGTGCTCGCCGAACGTCGCCTGCACCCGCACCGAGGTGCCCGGCGGCACCGACACGGTGTCCTTCAGGCCGGACTCGCCCGGCCACGGCGGCGCGCCGTCCCGGTCCAGCACGCGGAAGCGGACCATGTGCAGATGGAAGTTGTGGTCGATGCCCCAGTCGGAGTCGTCGTTGTAGATGCGCCAGACCTCGGTGGTGCCCCGCTTGATCCGCACGTCCACCCGGTCGGGGTCGAAGGGCTTGCCGTTGATCCAGAACACCTGCTGGTCGTCGGACAGCTGCATCCGGATCTCGCGCTCGACGGTGGGCTTGGGCAGCGTCGGGTTCGGCCGCAGCACGGCGGGCGGCCCGCCGGTGTCGAACCCGCGCCGGTCGACGTCGAACCGCATCACCGGCCCCCATTCGCTCTCCAGGACCACGCTGGAGCCGACGGGCACGTCGGAGAAGTCGACCACCACCTCGGCGCGCTCGCCCGGCGTGATCAGCACCTCCTTGCGCGACACGGGTGCGGGCAGCAGGCCCCCGTCGGAGGCGATCTGGACCATCTCCCGGCCGCCCAGGTTCACCTTGAAGTCGCCGTGGTTCGAGGCGTTGAGCAGCCTGAACCGGTATCGGCGCGCGGCCACCTTGAAGTACGGCTGGGGCCGGCCGTTCACCAGGAACGTGGTGCGCGTGCTGACATCGTCGTAGGGGCTGAACAGGATCTGGCCGTCCTCGTCGAACTTGCCGTACCGCAGCATGATGGGCACGTCGTACTCGCCGGAGGGCAGGTTCAGCCGCGCCTCGTCATACCCCTTGAGCAGGTAGAAGCCGTGCAGGCCGCGGAAGACGTGCTCGGCCTCCAGGTGGTGGACGTGGTCGTGGTACCACAGCGTGGCCCCGGGCTGCCGGTTCGGGTACGTGTACACCTTGGAGCCGCCGGCCGGGATCACGTCCATCGGGTGGCCGTCGCTGGACGCCGGGTTGTGCCCGCCGTGCAGGTGGACGTTGGCGTCTTCCTTCAGCCGGTTGCGGTACTTGATCTGGATCGCCCGGCCCTCCGTGGCCAGGATGGTGGGGCCGACGAACGTCCCTCCGTAGGTGAGCGCGGCCGTCTTGAAGCCGGGGAAGATCTCGACGTTGGCGGGCTGGATGTCCAGCACGTACTGGTCGAGCTTCGAGGTCCGGTAGGACGGCCTCAGCACCTGGGGAACGGGCATGGGGACCGAGAACGGGTCCAGGGGCGGCGCCGCGTTGGCGGCGACCGACCGGGTCGTCACCTTGCCGCCATGGTGGTGGTGCGAGGTCGCATTGCGCACGCCGTTCTCGGTGGAATCGCCGTGCGCGAGCCGCGCCAGCGGCATGACCGACGCGGCGCCGGCGACACCGCCGATCGTGAGTATTTTCCTTCTGTCCAGCATGGTTCCCCCTGGAGGTCCAGTATGTGAGAGCAGATCCTCACACCTTTACTGACACCCGATTTCTCGCAGAATGCGTTATTTGTCGCCGGTATTTCGCGGTGTCGACGTAACGGCACGAGAAGAGAAGCCGTTCCGGCTCATCGCGACCACGCTGGTGGTCATGGGAGCGCGGGAGCAACTGCCGTCCGACCGCGACGGCACGGGACGATTAGCGATCGCGCGGTCACTCGCCCGGACCGCGCCACAGTGGCCGCCGCACGTCGGCGTCGGCGGCCGCAGCGTGCACAGCACCAGGACGGACGTGCCGGACCGGACGGCCCGCGGCGTCCTCGACCGGGTCGCCCGATGGCTCGGCCCGCCCGGTGACCCCGCGGCCCGGGGACGGGCCGAGGCGTTCCCCTACCGGGAGGTCGTCGAGCGGTACCGCCACCACGGCCGCACCTACGCGGACCCGGCGCTGGTGGAGGCGCTGCGCGAGGTCCACGCCCGGCTTCCGGCGCCGCGGACGCTGCCCGAGCGCCTGCTCGCCGACTGGCTGCCGAGCACCTTCGACCAGGACGACGGCGACTACGACTCCTACGTCAACATGCCGGTGCTGGAGCGGCTCGCGGACGAGTACCCGGGGGCGGACGCCGACACCGTCCACGACGCCGAGCTGGTGGCGCTGCTGTCGGACCTGCTGATCGTCGAGGGGGAGGCGCTCGCGGCCGACCCCGGCGCGCATCCGCAGCGCGTCCGCACCCACGCGACGCTCCAGGCGCTCGCCCGCGCGGCCGAGCTGGCGCCCCTGGCGGCGGGTGCGGTCGGCGTCGCGCTGGACTCCCGGGGCGGCCGGCGGATCGGCCGCGACGACACCGCGCTGGCGGGCTGGGCGCGGCTGCGCGGCCAGGACGTCCTGGACCGGGTGCCCGCGCCGGTCCGGCGCACGGTGGAGAGCGCGATGCTGCCCACCACCCCGCTGCACGACGAGATCATGTTCATCCGCAGCGTGCAGATCTTCGAGATCGTCTACCGGCAGATGTTCCGGTGCCTGGAGCGGGCGGTCGCCGCCCTGCTGGACGGGGACCCGGTGGCGGCGGCGGGCGAACTGGACGACGCGGGCCGGCGGGTGGCGGCCACCCCGGTCCTCTTCCGGGTGCTGACCACGATGTCGCGCCCGGCGTTCGCGCATATCCGGGCGCACACCGACGGGCGCAGCGCCGTGCAGTCGCGCGCGTACCGGCAGGTGGAGCGGCTCAGCGCGGTCCGGCCGCCCGCCGCGACCGACGCCCGGACGGCGCCGGTCGTGATCACCGGCCCGACGCTGCAGGAGGCGTTCGACGCCCGGCTCGCGGACCTGGGCCCCGACGCGATGCGGCCGGTGGCGGAGGCGATGCTGCGCCTGGACCGGGGCTGGCGGGCCATGAAGCGCACGCACTGGGGCATCACCCGCAAGATCATCGGTTCGGTGCCGGGCACCGGCGGCACCTCGGGCGCCGACTACCTCAAGGGCACGGCGGAGATCCCGCTCTTCCCGGGGCTGCACGACGCGGCCTGGGAACGGGCGGCCGGATGAAGGGACCCGCGATGGCCGGGCACAACGACGACAACGGCCTGCTCCGGCTGAAGATCATGGGCTACCTGGTGTCCCAGGCGATCTTCGCCGTGACCGAGCTGGACGTCGTCGAGGAACTGGTGGACGGACCGGCCGACGCCGCGCGGCTCGCCGAGCGGACCGGCGCGGACCCCGACGCGCTGCGCAGGTTCCTGCGCGTGCTCACCGCCGAGGGACTGTTCGTGGAGGAGCCCGCCGGCACCTTCGCGCTGACGCCGATGGGCGCCCTGCTGCGCCGGGACGCGCCGGGGTCGCTGCGCCACTTCGTCACGCTGATGGCCGGCGACGCCTACCAGGCGTGGTCGGCGGCGACGCATTCGCTGCGCACCGGCGAGCCGGCCTTCGACGTGGTGTTCGGCAAGCCCATGTTCGACTGGCTGAGCGAGCGCCCGGAGGCGTCCGCGACCTTCAACGCGGCGCAGGCCGGCCTGGTCGACCTGCGGCTGCGGCCGCTGCTGGAGCGCGACTGGTCCGGCGTGGCCACCGTGGTCGATGTGGGCGGCGGCAACGGACGGCTGCTGAACATGCTCCTGTCCCGGACGCCCGGCCTCCAGGGCGTGCTGTACGACCTGCCGCACGTGGTGGAGGACGACGGCCTCGTGCTGGCGGACGCCGACGTGCGGGACCGCTGCCAGGTGGTGGGCGGCGACTTCTTCCGCGCGGTCCCCGAGGGCGGGGACGTGTACGTGCTCGCCCAGATTCTGCACGACTGGGACGACGCCAGGGCGACGGAGATCCTGCGCCGGTGCCGCGAGGCGATGCCGGGGCACGCCCGGCTGCTCATCCTCGAACAGGTCGTCCCCGACGACGCCGTCCCCCACCCGGCCAAGCTGCTCGACCTGCACATGCTGGTGCTGCTCGGCGGACGCGAACGCGGTGAGGGCGCCTGGCGGGCGCTGCTGGCCGCGGCCGGGTTCGAGGTGGAGCGGATCGGGCACTGGGCCCGGTCCGCGCTGATCGAGGCCCGCCCCACGACCGGCTGACCGTCCCACGACCGGCCGACCACCCCCCGACCGAGCGACGGCCCGACGGCGGCGCCCCCGGCGGACGACCGTCCGCCCGGGGGCGTTCTCCGGGACCCGCCGGCCGCCGTCCCGCCTAGGAGCGGGTCTCCATGATGCGGAAGGTCGGGTGGTCGGCCGCTTCGGGGATCTGGGCGAAGGTGCGGGCCACGGTGGGCCTGCTGCCGTACTCGCGCAGGTAGGCGTGCAGGATCGGCTGGCGGTCCTGCGGCGGGATCTCGACCGCGGTGAACGGCTGCGCCTGACCGCGCATCGTCAGGGTTCCCACGCCGCCCGCGGCGCGCAGGTTCCGCACCCAGTGGGCCTCCCCGTAGGGCGTGACCAGGTAGCGCTCGCCCTGGAAGCGCAGGACCACGACCGGCACGGACCGGACCTTGCCGCTCGTGCGCCCGCGCACCGACAGCATGGCGATGTCGTCGCGGAAGATGCGCGGGGCGATACGGCTCACGATGGAGCGCAGCCACCAGGGCGGCCTGCGGTAGGTGATCGTCGCCGACGTGGCGGACGCCGGCTGGTGACTGGTTTCCACGCTGCCTCCTTGAGAAATCGGTCTCGCTGTTCAACGGTCACGCGGCACGCCGGGCCGTGCATCTCCCAAAATGGCGTTTCCGGCGGGCCGTGCTGGACGCATTCGTGGAGATGCGGCACGTTTTTCCGGGCCCGCAAGATTGGGAGAGGCCGCCCGGCCAGGCCAGGTGCCGGAAAGTGAAGGAGATGTCGATGCGAGCGATTGGCGATTCCACGGTGGTCTGCGGGGCGGTCCGGTGAACATTCTTGTGACGGGCGGCGCGGGGTTTATCGGCTCGGAATTCGTGCGCGCCGGGCTGCGCGGCCAGCTGCCCGGTTCCGGGGACGACCGGATCACGGTCCTGGACGCGCTGACGTACTCGGGCAACCCCGCGAACCTCGCGCCCGTCGCGGATCGGCCCGGCTACCGGTTCGTGCACGGCGACATCTGCGATCCCGCCGTGGTCGACGAGACGGTGCGGGGGCACGAGGTGATCGTCCATTTCGCCGCGGAGACGCACGTCGACCGCTCGATCTCCGGGCCGGGGCGGTTCGTCCGGACCAACGTGCTGGGCACCCAGGTGCTCCTGGAGGCGGCGCTGCGGCACGGCGTGCGCCGGTTCGTGCACGTGTCGAGCGACGAGGTCTACGGATCCATCGACCAGGGGTCGTGGACGGAGGAGTCGCCGGTGGACCCCACGGCTCCCTACGCGGCCACCAAGGCGGGCTCCGACCTCATGGCGCTCTCGTTCCACCGCACGTTCGGCATGGACGTCGTCGTCACCCGCTGCACCAACAACTACGGGTGGTACCAGTTCCCCGAGAAGCTGATCCCGCTGTTCGTGACCAACCTGCTGGACGGGCTGCCGGTGCCGCTGTACGGCGACGGTGAGAACCGCCGCGACTGGCTGCACGTCTCCGACCACTGCCGCGCCATCCAGCTCGTCCTGCGGGAGGGACGGGCGGGAGAGGTCTACCACATCGGCGGCGGGGACGAGCTGAGCAACCGCGAGATCACCGGGCTGCTGCTGGACGCCTGCGGCGCCGGCTGGGACCGGGTGGAGCACGTCACCGACCGGCTGGGGCACGACCGGCGGTACTCGCTGGACGCCACGAAGATCCGCGAAGAGCTGGGGTTCGTGCCGCGGATCGGCTTCGCGGAGGGCCTGCGCTCGGTCATCGAGTGGTACCGCGACAACCGGTCGTGGTGGGAGCCGCTGCGGACGCGCGCGATGCTCGCCAGCCGCGACGGCCTCGCCGCCTGACGCCGCCCGGCCGGCACGGGCCTGGACCGGCCCGCACCGCGGAAGCGGTGCGGGCCGGCGGACCCGCGTCCGCCCACCGGCCCGCACCGCTCCCCGCCCGGTCAGCAGGTCTCGGCCAGCCGGATCGCCGGCCGGTCGAAGCTGTCCAGCGAGCCCTTGGCCGTCCCTGCGGTTCAGGACGCGGCGGGCGCGGTGAGCCGTTCGGCGTCCAGGCGCTGGGCGATGTCGGCGCGCAGCGCCTTCTTGTCGATCTTTCCGATGTTGGTGCTGGGCAGCTCGTCCACCACGACCAGCCGCTCGGGGACCTTGTACCGGGCCGCGCCGGCCCGCGTGATGACCTCCTCGACGTCCTCCAGCCGGACCAGCGCCCCGGGGCGGGGCACCACGTAGAGGCAGGCGCGCTCGCCCAGGACCGGGTCGGGCATCGCGACCAGCGCCGCCTGGCTGACCCCGTCCACCTGGTAGGCGAAGTTCTCGACCTCCTCGGCCGAGATCTTCTCGCCGCCGCGGTTGATGAGGTCCTTCTCCCGGCCCTCGACGACGAGGTATCCGTCCGGGCGGATCCGGACGACGTCCCCCGTGCGCAGCCAGCCGTCCGCGGTGAACGCCCCGGCGTTGTGCTCGGGGGCCCGGTAGTAGCCGCGGATCGTGCACGGGCCGCGGGTGAGCAGCTCCCCGGGCTCGCCGTCGGGGACCGGCTCGCCGTCCTCGCCGACCAGCAGGAGCTCGTCGCCCGCGCACATCGGCCGGCCCTGGGTGTGCCAGATGATGTCGGACGGGTCGCCGACCCGGGTGAGGCAGGCGCCGCCCTCGCCCATCCCGTACCCCTGCTGCAGGTTCCGGGTGAGCGCGGGCGCGATCCGCTCGGCCAGGCTGTCGGGCAGCCGGGCACCGCCGACCAGCATCAGCTCCACCGAGCTCAGGTCGCTGTCGGTGTCGACGAGGCGGTGCTCCAGCCAGCGCTGCGCGACCGCGGGGACCAGCGCGGTCGCCGTGACCCGTTCCCGCTCGATCGTCGCGAACGCCCGTTCCGGTGCGGGCGTGGCCTCCAGGACCACGCGGCCCCCGGCGACGAGGGCGGCCAGGGCGGTGCCGAGGGGGAGGCTGTGTCCCAGCGGCAGGAGGGTGAGGTAGACGCTGTCCGAGGTCAGCAGGCACACGTCGACGATGCTGCGGACGTAGCAGCCGTAGTCCTCGTGGGTGCGGGCGATCAGCTTCGGCTGCCCCGTCGTCCCGCCCGACAGCAGCATCAGCGCGGCCGACAGCGGGTCCGGGGTGATCGCGTCGAGCGCGGCGCGGGCGCCCGCCGGGTCGTCCGCGGGACGCAGCAGCGCGCGCAGGTCCACGCTGCCCGTGCGGACCTCCTCGCCCGACACCAGCACCTGCTCGACGGTGGGCGCGCGGCTGGCGATCACCCGGGCCATGCCCTGGTGGTCGAAGCCGGCCAGGGTGTCGGGCACCGCGATCGCCCGCGCCTCGGCCCGCTCCACCAGGTGGTCCAGCTCGTGCTGGCGGTGCGCGGTCAGCGCCAGCACCGGGATCGCGCCGAGCCGCAGGCAGGCCACGATGAGGACGATCAGTTCCCAGCCGTTGGGCAGCTGCACCAGGATCCGGTCGTCGGGCCGCAGCCCCAGCTCGCGCAGGCGCATCGCGGCGCCGTCGGCGCGCACCATCAGGTCCCGGTGGGTCAGCCGCACGTCCCCGTCGACCAGGGCGAGGGCGTCGGGAGTGCGGTCGGCGACGTCGAGCAGGTAGTCCGCGAGCGGCCGCCGCTCCCAATGACCCGCCGCCCGGTACCGTTCGACCACATCCGCCGGATAGGGCACCATGCCCTCCCGGCTCGGCGTTATAGGAATTGTCGTCATGGCCTTCCTCCCTGCACCGCGGTGGTCCGGAACGGGAACCAGAAACGTCGGCTCCGGTTCTTGCGTCGATCGTAGGAAGGGCGCACTTGAAGAGTTTCTTCAGAATTGCTGAATTGTTCGTTCCCGCGGCGGCGCATTGACTTTATGGCCCTTATGTCGTCCGGGTTTCGCGGTTCGTCCGTCCGGGCCGCCCGGCCCCGGCCGCGGCGCCGCCGGCGGTCACCGGGAGCAGCGGCGGAGCCGGCCGCTACGCGGCGATCTCGGTGCGGGTGTCGTCGCCGACGATGAGGCGGTGCAGCTCCCGGTCGTCGCGGCTGCGGCCGATCGTGGCGCCGCGGCCGATCAGGGACGATCGCAGCCCGCTGACGTGGGAGATCGAGGCGCCGTCCAGGACGACCGAGTCGAGCAGCCGGGTGGACTTGACGAGGCAGTCCCGGCCGATGGCCGAGCCCGGCCCGACATGGCTGTCCTCGATCACCGAACCGGCGCCGACGAGGGCCGGCGCGTCGATCCGGGACCGCAGCACGCGGGCGCCCCGCTCCACCACCACGTCCTCGGCCACCGTGCTCGCCGGGTCGACCTCGCCCGCGACGCTCCCCGTCTGCCGGGCGAGCATCCAGCGGTTGCAGTCCAGCACGTCCTCGATCCGCCCGATGTCCTTCCAGTAGCCCGCGTACTCGGTGGCGCCGACCGGCTCGCCCCGGTCGACCAGCCACTGGACGGCGTCGGTGATCTCCAGTTCGCCGCGCGGGCTGGGGGCGATGGCCGCCACCGCGGCATGGATCGCGGCGGTGAAGAAGTAGACGCCGATCATGGCGAGGTCGCTGCGCGGCTCCCGCGGCTTCTCGGTCAGCCGCAGCACCCGGCCGGTCCCGTCCAGCTCGGCGACCCCGAAGGCGGTCGGGTCGGCCACCCGCTTGAGGACGAGCTGGGCGGCCGGGCGCTCGGCGCGGAACCGCGCCGCGCAGTCGGCGATCCCCTCGGGGAGCATGTTGTCGCCGAGGTACATGACGAAGTCGTCCCCGCCCAGGAAGGGCCGGGCGATCCGCACGCAGTCGGCCAGGCCGCTCGGCCGGTCCTGCGGGAGGTAGGTGATCCGCGCGCCGAACCGGGCGCCGTCCCCGATGGCCCGGGGGACGGCGCGGTCGCCGGCGCCGACGATGAGCCCGATCTCGGTGATGCCCAGCTCGCGGACGTTGTCCAGTACGTGTTCCAGGACGGGCCGGTTGAGCACCGGCACGAGTTGCTTCGGCGTGGAGTGGCTGAGGGGGCGCAGGCGGGAGCCCGTCCCCCCGGATAAGATCAGTGCCTTCATGGTTCGCATCTCCTGCCCGCGGCTGACACCCCATGATGACGACGCGGATACGCGGGGATCTTCTTTTCCCGTGCGCATGCGCCGGGTCCGGGATGCGCGGGTCCGGTGTGATCACCTATCGTCGTCGCGCGGCTACCGGACCGCCGCCGGCATGATCAAGGGGGCGCGTCCGCCCTACGCCTTTCGATACCCGGTGCTCCCCCCTCCGGGCGGCCTTCTTGTCAGCGCCTAATACCGCTCTTATGTTGCTCATGGGTCGTTCCGGTAGAAACCGGGCGATCGATTGATGCGCGACCCCTTCTGGGTGGAAGGAAATCAGGGGGCATGGGGCAGCAAATAGCCATTAGGAAGCCTGTGAAGACATTTCAGGTGGCGCTGGTCGTGCGCAACGAGTGTGTGCGTCGCGGGCTGACGGTGATGCTGAGGTCGCTTCGGGCGGTGCACGACGTGCGGGTGTGGAACCACATCTCGCCGGTCGCGCCGGTGCCGCCCGACGACGGGTTCGACATCCTCGTCCTGCGGTTCGGCGACCTCCCGTCCAGTGCCCTGGCGAGCCTCGCCGCGGACGCCTGGCACCGCGGCAAGAAGGTACTGATCCTGCTCGACCGCGAGCACGACAAGATGATCGATGTGGTCACCTCCATTCCCAGCAACGGCTTCCTCGTCCAAGACGACCTCACCTCCGCCTCGCTGAGCGCCGCCATCGACCGGGTCACCCTCGGGGACACCCCGATGCCGCCCGTCCTCGCCAACCACCTGCTGGCCAGGGCACGGCAGGACACCTGGGACAGGCCGCTGACAGGGCGCAACCTCACCCCCAGGGAGCGCCAGGTCCTGGTCCTGCTCGTCAAGGGGCTCAGCAACCAGCAGATCGCCCGCCAGCTGCTCATCTCGCGGCACGGGGTGAAGCGCCTCGTCTCCAACATCCTGGCCAAGCTCAACTGCCCCAACCGGACGCAGGCCGTCGCGGTCGCCCTCACCGACGGCCTGGTCTCCGCGGAGGTCCAGGAGGCTCAGGGGAACGTGTGGACGCCCGTGAGCTAGCGGTGAAGGGCGTCCTGGAGTTCTCGCCGAGGGTCTTCCGGGACGATCGCGGCCTCCTCGTCTCCCACTACCAGGAGGAGGCCCTCGTGGTCGCGCGCGGCCGGCCGCTGTTCCCGGTCGCGCAGACGCTGCACACCGAATCGCGCCGCGGCGTGGTGCGCGGTGTGCACTACACCGCGACACCACCGGGCGCCGCCAAGTACGTCTACTGCTCCCGGGGAGAGGCGCTCGACATCCTGGTGGACATCAGGGTCGGTTCCCCCACGTTCGGGCGAACCGTTGCCACACGACTCGACCAGCGCGACTTCCGGGCGCTGTACATACCCGTCGGGGTCGGCCACGCGTTCGTCGCGCTCCGCGACGGCACCGTGATGAACTACCTGCTGTCCGCGTCCTACGTGCCCGCGAACGAACTGGCCCTGTCGCCACTGGACCCCGAGCTCCGGCTGCCTCTGCCCGACCTGTCCCGGCCGAACGGCTCCGGCCCCGTGCTGTCGGCACGGGACCGCGCGGCCCCCACCCTGGCGCGGGCGGGGGCCGAGGGCCTGCTCCCGTCCTATGACCGCTGCGCGGAGATCGACGCCGAGCTCAGCGAGCGGGCTTGCGCGCGGCCACGATGATGTAACCGATCTGGTCCTTCCGGGGGACGAAGAAGCTCCGGTAGCCGTCCGCGTACTCGCGGACCGCCGAATCGCCGAACCGCTCGGCGATCTCCGCCCGCCGCTTCATCGCCGTCGTGACGTACTTGGTCTTCATGCCGAAGACGCGGGGGCCGCACTGCGTGTACTCCTCGACCTGGAAGCCCGCCGCGCGGACCCGTTCCAGCCACTCGGGGACGGTGGGCAGCGCCCCCAGCCGCAGGCCGGTCTTGAAGGTCTCGATCCGGTCCGGCTCGCGCGCCGACTCCAGGCTGAAGTCCGACAGCGCCACCCGCCCGCCGGGGCGCAGCACCCGGTGGAACTCGCGCAGCGCCTTGTCGAGGTCGTCGCCGTTGAGCAGGGACTCCAGCGCCAGGATCGCGTCGAAGGAGCCGTCCGGGTAGGGGATCGCGGTGTAGTCGCCGTAGCGGAAGTGCGCCCGGTCGGCGACGCCGGCCGCCTCCGCCCGGCTGGTGGCCTTGGCGACCTCGAAGGCGCTCAGCGTGATGCCCGTGACGTGGACCCCGAGATCGCGGGCCAGGCGGACCGCCGTCTCGCCGGGTCCGCATCCGGCGTCCAGCACGCGTTCCCCGGGACGCAGCCCCAGCGTGCCGGTCACCTTGTGGCTGATCCGCTGGACGGCCTCCTCCAGCGGCGCGTCGTCCTCGTCGCCGTACCAGTACCACATGTGTAACTGGCCGTCGCGGAGTTCGTCCCCTATAGGGGAGACCTCGTCGTAGTGGCGGCCGATCTCGGCGGGCGCGAGCCGGTCCTCCCGCGTGGGCTGCGTGGCCATGTCAGTACACCTCCAGGCGGGTGGGCGTGCGCGGATCCGGCGGCAGGCACGCCGCGTTGTGCGCGTCGAGCAGCCGCTGCGCCTCGGCGGTGGCCCGCGCGAACCGCTCCCGCGGGTCGGCGCCGTCCAGCACGTCGTCCATGGCGCGGGTCATCGCGTACTGGATCCCGGCGAAGTCGCCGGCCAGCGTCCCCGCGGTGGCGGGGGTGCGGGCCGAGGCGGCGAGCGCCTCGCCGGGAACCCGCTGGTGGGGGTGCCGGTCGAACCAGCCCTCGCCCTCCAGCAGGTCCCGGGCCTCGCGGGTGACGGGCAGGAACCCCACGGCCCGGTGCCATTCGGCCGCGTTCCGCGCGTTGACCAGGAACTGGGAGAAGGCGAGCGCGCCCTCGCGGCGCGCCTCGTCCAGGCCGCCGGCCAGCCACAGCCCGTGCCCGGAGATGACGTTGCCCGCGCGGGGGACGGCCTCGTTGTGCGGCATCGCCGCCGCGCACACCTCGAAGCCCGCCTCCTCGCCGGCGAGGACGAAGTCGTGCGTCAGCTTGGACGAGCTGAGCGTGAACGCCACCTCCTGGGAGGCGAACGCCCCGAAGCCGTCCGGCCAGTCCTCGCAGCGCCGGTACAGGCCCTTGTCACTGAGCCGCCGCCACCACTCGGCCCAGGCGAGCACCTCCGCGGAGGCGAGGTCGACCGTCTCGGCCCGTCCGTCGTGGCCGTTGTCGTGGTCGGTGAGGACACCGCCCTGCAGGGCCACCGCCTGCTGGAAAAGCCAGCCGTGGTTCGGCCAGGTGACGCCGTGCGCCGGACCGGTGTCCAGCGCGGTGACGGCCTCGCACGCCGCTTCCAGCTCGCCCCAGGTCCGCGGCACCGGGACGCCGGCCGCGTCCAGCATCGTCTTGTTGCACAGCAGCACGGTCGTCGTCACGGTCACCGGCAGGCACAGCAGTTCGCCGCGGTGGCTGAAGAAGTCGCGCGCCACCGGCTCGACGGCGTCCACGACCACCGGTTCGCCGAGGATCTCCGCCCGGTCGCCGATGGCCGGGCCGATCGGCGTGAAGTACGGCCGGCCCTCGGGCGTCAGGGTGTCCATGGCCAGCTGCGCCGCGGTGGCGTAGTACTCGGCGAGATGCGGCGGCTCGCCCTGCGCCACCGCGTCCGCGACGGCCTCGGCGATCTCCCGGTAGTCCATCCCGCGCAGCACCACCCGGTAGCCGGGATGGGCCTTGGTGAAGGCGTCGGCCACCCGCCGCATCGGCTCCAGGAACGTCTCCCCGTAGTAGTTCGGGAAGGGATGCTCCGCGAGCCACACATGGATGTCGATCGGCTCGTCGTCCTGTCCGTCCACGGTCCTCACTCCGTTCTGCTCAGCTCACGGGAATGCCGGCGGCCTCCCGGCGCGGGTGGAAAACGGCTTCGAGCCGGTCGCACGTGCCGGCGGGGAGCGGCGTCTCCATCGCGCGCACCGCGCTCTCCAGGTGGGCGGCGGTGCGCGGCCCGATCACCGCGGCGGTCAGCGACGGCCGGGACAGCACCCACGCCAGCGCCACCGCGGCGGGGTCCAGGCCGAGTCCGGCGCAGAGCTCCTCGTAGTCGGCGACGACCTGGCGGTGCTCCTGCAGCGCCACCATGGCCCGGCCCTGCGCGCTCTTCACGGCCGTGCCGTCGGCCAGCTTGCGCAGGGCGCCGCCGAGCAGCCCGCCGTGCAGGGGCGACCATGCCACCACCCCGACGCCGTACGCCCGCGCCGCCGGGATCACCTCCCGCTCCACGTCCCGCGTGAACAGGTTGTAGTTGCACTGCTCGGCGACGATGCCCAGGAAGTTGCGGCGCGCGGCGGTCTCCTGCGCCGCGGCGATGTTCCAGCCCGCGAAGTTCGACGAGCCCACGTAGCGGATCTTGCCCTGCGCGACCAGGGTCTCCATGGCCTGCCAGACCTCGTCCCAGGGCGCCGTGGGATCCACGTTGTGCATGTGCAGGACGTCGATCCAGTCCGTGCGCAGCCGCCGCAGCGACGCCTCGCAGGACGCGATGATGTGCCGCGCCGACAAGCCGCTGTCGTTCGCCCAGTCGCTCATGGGGTTGCACACCTTGGTGCCCAGCACGACCTTGTCGCGGCGCTGGTCGCCCCCGGCGAACCAGTCCCCGATGATCTCCTCGGTCAGGCCGCGGCGGACCTGCCAGCCGTAGTGGTTGGCGGTGTCGAAGTAGTTGATCCCGTGGTCGAGGGCCAGGTCCATCAGGCGCGCGGCGTCCTCCAGCGAGGTGCGCACCCCGAGGTTGAGCGTGCCCAGGCACAGCCTGCTGACCCGCAGCGCCGTGCGGCCAAGCCGCTCGTACCGCATCGCCGTCATTTCCGGATCCCGACGAACAGGCCGCGCCCGGTCAGGCCGCCCTCGATGAACTCCGTGATGCACGACGCGTCCTCGAACGCCGCCAGGTACTCGGCCTTCGTGAAGAGGGTGAGCTCGTGAAGATGCGCGAGTTCGCTGATCCCGTCGGGGCCCGCCACCAGGTAGCGCGAGTCCAGCAGGGTGCGGCGCCCCTCGCGCCTGGTGTGCGAGACGCGGGCCACCACGCGGTCGTCCGCCGACCCGGCGTCCGCGGTGAGGTACCCGTCGATGAACCGCTCGGGGAACCACCACGGCTCGACCACCAGCACCCCGCCGGGCCGCAGGTGGCGGGCCATCGACCCGATCGCGGCGCGCAGCTCGGCGACGGTCGTCATGTAGCCGATCGAGTTGAACAGGCACGTCACCGCGTCGAAGACCCCGTCCAGCCGGAAGTCGCGCATGTCGCCCCGGTGGACGGGCGCCCCGGGGAGCCGGCGCGCGGCCACCTCCCGCATCGGCTCGGCGAGCTCCACGCCCTCGACGTGGCCGAGGTGCCGGGCGAACACCTCCAGATGGGCGCCGGTGCCGCAGGCCACGTCCAGCAGGCGGTCCGCCTCCGGCGCCCGCTCGCGGACCACCGCGAGGATCCGCTCGGCCTCGGCCGTCCAGTCCTTTCCGCGCACCTGGTAGACGAGTTCGTAGACGTCGGCGAAGTCGGCTGTGTACACGGCGGGGCCCTCCGATCTCGGCGGTGCGCGGTCGCTAGGCGGTGGTCGCTAGGCGGTGGTCGCGGAGGGTGGCGGCGGGAGGCGGCCCGAACGTCGCCGCACCGAACTGCGCACCGCGGCGATCGTCACCTCGACGTCGCCGTCCGACAGCCCCTGGTGCAGCGGCAGGCACAGGGTGCGGGCGGCCGCCGCCTCCGCGCCGGGCAGCCGGGCGTCCGAGCCGTACGCCTTCACCAGGTGCAGGGCGGGATAGCGGAACGTGGTGTAGACGCCGTCGGCGTACAGGTCGCGGGCCAGGGCGTCGCGGACGGCTTCGTCCACCTGCACCCAGTACAGGTAGAAGGACGAGGTGTGGCCGTCGGGGAGCGGCGGCGGCGTCTGCATGCCGGCCAGCCCCGCCAGCTCGCGGTCGTAGGCGGCGGCGATCTCGGCCCGCCGCTCCAGGAACCCGCCGAGGCGGCGCAGCTGCACCAGGCCGAGCGCGGCCTGCAGGTCGTTCATGATCGAGCGCCGGGAGAAGGACGTGACCTCGATGTCCCACCAGCGGGTGTCCGCGACCTTGGCGCTCGTGTAGCCGCTGAACCTCTCCAGACCCAGGTAGGTGTGCTTCCGGGCGGCGGCCACCAGCTCCGGGTCGCGCGCCGACAGCATCGCGCCGTCGGCGGTCACCACGATCTTCTGGCTGTCGAAGCTCCACACCCCGATGTCCCCGATGACGCCGCACGGGTCGTCGCCCGCCCGCGACGCCACCGAGCAGGCGGCGTCCTCGACCAGCGGGACGCCCCGGTCGCGGCACAGCTCGGCGATCTCCAGCACCGACCCGGGGCGGCCGCCGTAGTGCAGGATGACCACGGCGCGGGTGCGCGGGCCCAGGGCGGCGGCCACATGGTCGGCGGTGGGGTTCAGGGTCCGGGGGTCGACGTCGCAGAAGACCGGCCGCGCCCCCCGCGCGGCGATCGCGTTGGCGGCGCCCACGAAACTGATGCTGGGCAGCACCACCTCGTCACCGGGGCCGACGCCCAGTAACTCCATGGCCTGGAACAATGCCTCGGTACACGAATTGACCGTGACGACACGGTCGGCGGGGACGCCCAGATGTTCGGCGAAAGCCCGCTCGAACTCTGCGACTCGCGGCCCCTTACCGAGCCAGGCGCTGTCGAGGACCTCGGCCACCGCGCCGAGTTCCTCCGCGCCGAGCGTCGGCTGAAACACATTGATCATCGTTCCTCCGCCTAGCGGTGGCGCCGTCATTTCCGAATCCTCGTGCGTGGCCGAAGCGGAGGCACCTTCTGCATTGCTCAGGCGGGCGCGGGAAACCGGCGGTGTCCCGTCGGTATTTCGCGGATGCCGCGGTCGGGCTCGCCGGAAAACCAGACGGGGTGCCCGGGGCTCATCTCACGGGAGATGAGCCCGGGCACCCCGGTGTCCGGCTGGTGCGGGACGGGCCCGGCCTAGTCGCCTTTCCCGCGGACGCGGTCCAGCAGCGCCACCGTCTTCGGCCAGCGGCCCCAGGCGGCCACCACGCAGAAGGCCAGCACCGCCAGCGGCATCCACGGGGCGTCCCCGAGGACGGCGATGGTGGTGATCGTCGCGCAGGTCATCAGGATGGACAGGCACAGCGCGGCCAGCCCCGACAGCACGGGGATCAGCAGGCCCACGGCACCGGCCACCTCCAGCGTGCCGGTCAGGTAGCGGAACCACTGACCTGCACCGATGTCGGCGAACATGTCCACCATCGCCTGGTCGCCGAACAGCTTGGCCGAACCGGCGGCCAGGAATTGCAGCGCCAGCAGGACCTGCAGCACCCAGAGCGCGATGCTCCGGCCGCGGCTCTCGGTCTCCGGGCGTCGGGAAGTGCTCGTCGCATCAGCCATCGTCGTCTCCTCTGGTGAGGTGCTGGGCACGACAGTAAGTACGTACCCCAGCGCGGTCATCTTCGCAATTGCGCTATCCGGCTCCGGCGGCCATCGCCGCACGGTGGAAGATGCGGCGGCACCTGCCCGAAAGGAGGCTTGGACGACCGGTGCGACCTGGCGCCTCGAGTGATGGAGGGCAGTGAGAAGAATGCAAAACGGAACAACAGGCGGCCAGGTCGGTGCACGACCGAAACCCGACATGATGCTGTCGCTCAACGGGGGCAGGGCGCTCGCGGCGTTCCTGGTCTTCGGCGGGCACTTCCTGGCGATGCAGTTCGCCACCCCGGTGGGGGCCGCTGAGATCTACGCCCCCGACCAGGAGGGGCGGGCGGCGTCGGACACCTTCCTCTACGAGTCGTTCACGGCGTTCGTGCCGGTGCCGATCAACTACTTCTTCATCCTGAGCGGTTTCGTGCTGGCCTACATCTACAAGCCCGGCCAGTCCACGCTCTCCTTCTACGTGAAGCGCATCGGCAAGGTGTACCCGGTGTACTTCGTCGTCACCGCGGCGGCGTTCCTGCTGTGGGGATGGCTGGGCGACATGTGGACGGACTGGAAGATCGTGCTCGCGCACACCTTCCTGCTCCAGGGCTGGACGCCGCACCAGGACGTGCTGATGGGCCTCAACCCGGCCATGTGGACGCTGAGCAACGAGATCTTCCTCTACCTGCTCTTCCCCGGCCTGATGATGATGCTCATGCACTTCACCAAGCGCGGCCTGCAGATCATGGCGGGGGCGTGCGTCGTGCTCTCGTTCCTGCTGCCGTACCTGGCGAGCAAGACCTTCACCGTCAAGCACGAGACCATGCAGGCCCCGCTGGAGGGCTTCGACAACGCCTTCATCTACTGGTTCACGCTGATGTTCCCGCCCATCCGGCTCTTCCAGTTCGTGCTGGGCATGTGCCTGGCGCTGCTGATGCTCAGGGGCATGAAGCACATCCCCAGCGTGCCGGTGGCGTTCGTCATCTTCGCGGTGGGCCTGACGCTCACCAACCTGTTCCTGCCGATCGAGGCCCGCGACCTCAGCGGCATGATGATCCCGATCGCGATCCTGATCCTGGCCATGGCGAAGGCGGACCAGGAGGGCAAGTGGTCGCCCTTCCGGACACGCCCGCTCGTGTTCCTCGGCGGGATCTCCTACTCCTTCTACGCGGTCCACATCCTCTTCATCCTGTTCACCATGGTGCTGGTCCCGAGGACGGACGGGGCCTGGGACTACCCGCGCATCTGGCTGGCCGATCTCGGGGTGATCAGCGATCCGACGGTCGGCCTGCCCGGCTGGGCCAACTTCCTGCTCTTCGCCGCCTACTTCGCCGTGATCACGCTGACCGCGTGGCTGCTGGCCAAGTTCGTCGAGCAGCCGATCAGCAACATCGCGCGCAAGTACGCCAAGCGGATTCCGGACCCGCCGGAGTCGCCGCTGGCCGCCCGGCGCCCGGTCGTCGCGGCGAACGGCGCCGGCGACCCGGCGCTGGTCCCCGCCGGCGAGCCGAACGGCGCCTCGCCGGACAAGGCCGCGCCGCTAGTCTGAGGCCGGCCCGATCCGATCCGATCCGACAGCAGAATCGAGCGAGGGCGTCACTCCACCGCGCTGCAACCGCGACACCGGAGCGGCGCCCTCGCCCCCTTCACCACCGGGCGGGAACGATGGACAGCCAGAGCAACGGGGCCGCCGGCCTCTACGTGGACCTGCTGAAGAAGATCCTCGTCAACGTCATCTATGAGGACCCGCCCCTGCCGAACCCCGTCTTCACCAGGACGGAGTTCAGCCGGGGAGCGCGCGAGCGCGGCCACGACTGGCCCAGCGTCGCGCACACGATGGTCGGGATGGCCCGGCTGGACAACGTCCAGATGTGCCTGGAGACCGTGCTGGCCGAGGACGTGCCCGGCGACTTCATCGAGACCGGCGCGTGGCGCGGCGGGGTGTGCATACTGGCGCGCGGCATCTTCAAGGCTCACGGAGCCGACCGCAACGTCTGGGTGGCGGACTCGTTCGAGGGCATTCCGCCCGTGGCGGACGGCGGCCACCCCGACGACGTCCGCCTGGCCATGCACGAGCACAACGGGGTGCTCGCCGTCGACGAGGCGACCGTCAAGGACAACTTCGCCCGGTACGGCCTGCTGGACGACCGGGTGAAGTTCCTGGCGGGGCTGTTCCGCGACACCCTGCCGACCGCGCCGATCGAGCGGCTCGCGGTGCTGCGGCTCGACGGCGACCTCTACGAGTCCACCACCGACGCGCTCGGCGCCCTCTACCCGAAGCTGTCTCCGGGGGGCTTCGTCATCGTGGACGACTACCTGCTGCCCGGCTGCCGGGACGCCGTGGACGACTTCCGCCGGTCGCACGGCATCGAGGGCGACGAGCTGCGGCGGATCGACCGGTTCAGCGTGTACTGGCGCCGCGGCCGGTGACCCGCCCGGTGACCCGCCCGGGGTTCACGGCAGCCGCATGAGGTCCAGGGTCGCCCTGCCCAGCGGACCGGACGGGTCGCCGAGGCCCAGCGCGAGGTCGAAGTGGTCGCGGCCGCCGACGACGAGGTCGGTGACGGCCGTGCCCGCCCGCTCCAGCGAGCGGACGTAGCGTTCCTGCTGGTCCGCGAACGCCTCGGTCTCGGCGCCGCCGCGCGCGACGACCAGCGGCGGCAGCTCGCGATGCGGCCGCCCGATCGGGCTGTTGCGCGCGGACTCGGCGGGGGTCAGCCCGATCGCGGCGCCGATGTAGGTGCGGCGCAGCGGTTCGAGGTCGTAGAGCCCGCTGAGCAGGGTGGCCCCGCGCACCACGTCCCGGATGGGCGTGCCGGGCCCCGGGCGTCCGTCCTCCAGGAACATCGCCACGAGGTGCGCCCCCGCCGAACTGCCGCTCAGGAAGACGCGCCCGGGGTCGACGCCCAGGGCGCGGGCGTTGCGGTGGATCCACAGCAGGCCCCGGCGGACCATCGCGACGATCTCGTCCAGGCGGTACGCGGGCGCGAGCCCGTACCCGAGCGCGGCGAAGGCGGCGCCCCGGGAGACGAAGTCGGGGGCGGCGAAGCAGGAGTCCTCCTTGCTGGACTCCTGCCAGTACCCGCCGTGCACGAACACCTGCAGCGGCGCGGCCGAACCGGCGGCGGGGAAGAACAGCAGCCGTTCCGCGGGGTCCGGGCCGTAGGCGTGCTCGACCCAGGGCAGCATCGCGCGGGCGTCCTCGGACCGCCGCGCGTACTCGCGCACGTACCAGTCCATGTCGGGGACGAAGCGGCTGGGCGTGTAGAGCAGGTCCCGCAGCCCCATGGCGGTCGCCATCAGTCGGCCCGGACGGGTTCGGCGGCCCTCGCCCCGGTCACCAGCCCCGGATGGACGCCGAGCCCCAGCGAGGCGTCGAGCACGGCGCCGTGCAGGGCGCGGGCCCCGTCACCGCACACCCACCACGCCAGCTCGGCGATCTCCTCCGGCTGGAGCAGCCGCCCCTTGGGCAGCCCGGCCTCCAGGTCGCGGCGCTCCTCCGGGCCGAGGGCGGCCAGCGTGCTGGCCTCCAGCATGCCGGTCTCCACCGCGCCGGGGCACACCGCGAACACCTCCACCGGGGCGTGCGACAGCTGCGCCGCGAGGTGCCGGGTGAGGTAGGCCAGGGCGGCCTTGCTCATCCCGTCGGCCACGTGGAAGCCGGGGAACTGGGCGATGCCGCCGCCGACGCTCGCGATGTTCACGATCTTGCCGTAGCCGCGTTCCAGCATCGCCGGCAGCAGCTCCCGGATGAGCCAGAGCGGTCCGACGCTGTTCACCCGCAGGAACGCCTCGTCGTGCCGGTGCACGGCGTCGGGGGCGTAGCGCTCCACCGTCTTGGTGCCGACCGCGGCGTTGTTGACCAGGACGTCGACCGGCCCGGGCAGCGAGGCCAGCAGCCGCTGGTGGCTCTGCCAGTCGCCCTGCTCGAACTCGAACGCCAGCGGGGGGTGGCCGGTCCCGCCGGCCAGTTCGGCGAGCAGGCCCTCGGCGCGGTCCCGGCCGTGGTTGTAGGTGAACCACACCCGGTCTCCCGCGCGGGCGAAGCGCCGCACGGTGGCCCGGCCGATTCCGCTGGAACCGCCGGTGACGAGCACGTTCCGTGGCTGCACGGTAATTCTCCCATCATTGTCGGTTCCACTCTGCTGCCACGGGCGGCGGGCCCACCACTCGCTGCTTGCTGTATTTCGGCCGAAATACGCGATCGTTCCTTTCAAAGTGCCCAATCGCCGACCGCGTCTTCTCTTATGAGCCCGCTTCGGGAATCGTGAGAAGGAACCGAGCGAACGGAATGGTGATCGTGGACGAGATGTCGGTATCGGACTACCACTCCTATCTGGCACTGGACGAACTCCTGGCGCTGCAGCAGCCGCGTTCCGACGAACATGACGAGCTCCTGTTCGTCGTGGCGCACCAGGTCCACGAGCTGTGGTTCAAGCTGCTGCGGCACGAGCTCGACCATCTCCAGAAGCAGTTCGTCGAGGGCGCCGCCACGGGCGCGATCCACACGCTGCGGCGCGCGGTGGGCATCCTGCGCGCCCTGACCGCGCCCACCGAGGTCTTCGAGACCCTCACCCCGCGCCAGTTCAACAGCTTCCGGCACAAGCTCGGCGGCAGCGGCGCGCAGTCCGCGCAGTTCCGGCAGATCGAGGCGGTCCTCGGCCGCCGGGACCCGCGCATGTTCGAGACCTTCCAGCTCGGCGGCCAGGAGCGGACCCAGATCGAGGCCGACCTGCGCCGGCCGACGGTCTACGACGCGCTGCTGCGGTTCCTCGGGACGCAGGGCTACGAGGTGCCGCGGCACCTGCTGGAACGGGACGTGACCCGGCCGCTGGAGCCCTCGCCCGAACTGCAGGAGGTGCTGCTGCAGGTCTACCTGGACGACACCCTCGCCGCGCAGGTCTGCGACCGGCTGATCGAGATCGACCAGGGAGTGCAGGAGTGGCGGTACCGGCACGTGGCGCTGGCCGCGCGCATCATCGGCGACAAGCCGGGGACCGGCGGTACCTCCGGGGCGCCCTACCTGCGGACCACCCTGTTCCACCAGCTGTACCCCGACCTGTGGGCCGTGCGCAGCCGGCTGTGACGGCGCGTACCGCGGCGGGCCGGAAACGGCCGAGGCGCCGGGGCGGTGACAGCCGGCCCGGCGCCTCACCCGTCCCGGAGCCCGGTCAGAGCGCCGCGTGGGCCTTCCGGTACTCCTCCAGGTCACGGGCCTCGGGGATGCCCTTGACCACCGACCACCGCACCACGCCGGCCTTGTCGATGAGGAAGGTGCCGCGGACGGCCACGCCCCGCTCCTCGTCGAAGACGCCGTAGTCCTGCGCCACCTTCCCGTGCGGCCAGAAGTCGGCGAGCAGCGGGAACTTGTAGCCCTGCTGGTCGGCCCACGCGCGGTGGGCGAACATCGAGTCGACCGAGACCGTGAGCACCTGCGGGTCGCCGTCCGGCCCGGCCAGGGCCGCCGGGTCGTCCCGCAGCGCGCACAGCTCGCCCTCGCAGATGCCGCTGAACGCGAGCGGATAGAACACGAGCAGCACGTTCTTGCCGCCCCGGAAATCCGATAGCCGCACGGGTGTGCCGTCCTGGTCCGGCAGAGTGAAATCCGGTGCCTCGTCTCCGACCTGTACTGCCATTGGCCCGTCCTTTCCTGGGGTTGCGGTGGACACCTGTCGATGGTGACCCGGAACGGCCCGGCCGGCATCTCCGGTTTTGCCGAATTTCGCCGCGAAAAATCGCCGAGCTTCGCAACGGTGGAGATGCCCCGGGAAAGCGCGAAGCACAGGATGCCCTTTAAAGGGATTTTTCGAGACCGCGGCTCACCACGTCTCGAAGACTTCGACAGGAGGACCTGGTGACCACGATTCAACGGCTCTCCCATGCGGAAATCGTCGAGCGCGCGGCGGGCCTGGTGCCGCTGCTGCGCAAGCACGCCGGCTGGGCGGACGAGAACCGCCGCCTGCACGACGAGGTGATCGAGGCGCTGGCCGACGCCGGAGTGTTCCGGCTGCGCGTCCCGGCCCGCTACGGCGGCTTCGAGGCCGGCACCCGCACCGCGGTCGACGTGGCGGTCGAGCTCGGCCGCGGCGACGGGGCGGTCGGCTGGACCACCTCGGTCTGGCAGATCCCCGGCTGGATGGTCGGCCTGTTCCCGGACGAGGTCCAGGACGAGGTCTACGCCACCCCGGACGTGCGGGTGTGCGGCACGCTGAGCCCCAGCGCCATGGCGACCCCCCGTCCCGGCGGCTACACGCTGACCGGCCGCTGGGGGTTCATGAGCGGCGCGCTGCACAGCCACTGGCAGGTGGCCATCGCCCTGGTGGAGCGGCCGGGCGGGGAGATGGAGCCGGTCCTGGCGCTGGTCCCGATGGCCGACCTGGAGATCGTGGACGACTGGCACACCACCGGGCTGCGCGGCTCCGGCAGCGTGACCACGGTGGCCGAGGACGTCTTCGTCCCGGAGGCGCGGGTGCTGCCGATGATGGCGCTGATGACGCAGCAGTCGGCGTCGGTGCGCAACGCCGACATCGCCATGTACAAGGTGCCGGTGGCCGCCGTCGCCTCGGCGTGCTCGGTCGGCAACGTGGTCGGCATGGCGCGCGGCGCCTGGGACTGCTTCTTCGAGCGGCTGCCGGACCGGAAGATCACCTACACCGGCTACGCCAGCCAGCGGGAGGCCGCGATCACCCACCTGCAGGTGGCCGAGGCCAGGGTCACGATCGACGAGGCGGAGTTCCACGCGCGCCGGATCGCCGACTTCGTCGACGCCAAGGCGGCCGAGGCCGCGCCGTGGACCGACCAGGAGCGCGCCGAGGCGCGCCTGGCGATGGGCGCGACCTGCAAGCGGGCCCTGGAGGCGGTGGACGTCCTCTACGGCGCCAGCGGCGGCTCGTCCATCTTCGCCGACGTGGCCATCCAGCGGAGCTGGCGCGACCTGCACGCGCTGACCCAGCACGCGCTCAACACGCCGCACATCCTCTACGAGATCTACGGCCGGGTCGAGTGCGGGCTGGAGCCCAACACGCAGTTCTTCTAACCCACCGGCAGCCGACCGCGAGCGGGCCGCCGCCGGAGGCCCGGTGACCTCTCCGGGCCCCCGGCGCCCGGCCCGCTCGCCCTATCCAGGCAAGGCACCATCCAGGCAAGACAGAGAAGGTGGAGATGTACGACTACGTGATCGTCGGTGCGGGATCGGCCGGCTGCGTGCTCGCCGCGCGGCTGAGCGAGGATCCCGCCGTCCGGGTCTGCCTGGTCGAGGCGGGCCCGGTCGACAGCCATCCGAACATCCACATCCCGGCCATGTTCGCCAGGCTCTTCCGCACCCAGGTCGACTGGGACTACGACACCCACGACGAGCGGTTCCTGAACCGCCGCCGCGTCTTCCTGCCGCGCGGCCGGGTGCTGGGCGGCACCAGCTCGATGAACGCGATGGCCTACGCGCGCGGCAACCCGCTGGACTACGACTCCTGGAACCAGCCGGGCTGGAGCTACGCCGAACTGCTGCCCTACTTCAAGCGGTCGGAGGACAACGAGCGGGGCGAGTCGCCATACCACGGCGCGGGCGGCCCGCTCACCGTGTCGGAGAACCGCTCCAAGAACCCCAGCACGGCGGCGTTCATCCAGGCCGCCGTGGAACTGGGCTACTCCGCCAACGACGACTTCAACGGCCCGGTCCAGGACGGGTTCGGCTTCTACCAGGTCACCCAGCGGGACGGGCGGCGGTGCAGCACGGCGTCCGCGTTCCTGCACCCGGTGCTGGACCGTCCCAACCTCACGGTGGAGACCGACCTGCAGGTGCACCGGGTCCTCATCGAGGGCGGCCGTGCCGTCGGCGTGGCCGGCGGCCGGGCCGGGGCGGAGGTCACCCTGCACGCGGAGCGGGAGGTCATCGTCTCGGGCGGGGTGTACAACTCGCCGCAGCTGCTCATGCTGTCGGGCGTCGGCCCGGCGGACGTGCTCGGCAAGCTGGGCATCCCCGTCGCGCTGGACCTGCCCGAGGTCGGGCAGAACCTGCAGGACCACGCGCTGGTACCGCTGATCTACACCCACTCGCAGCCGGTCAGCCTGCTGGTCGCCGGCGCGCCGGAGAACCAGCGGCTGTTCGCCGAGGAGGGGCGCGGGCCGCTGACCTCCAACGGGCCCGAGGCGGGCGGGTTCGTCCGCACGGACCCCGCGCTGCCGGCGCCCGACCTGCAGTTCTTCGCGGCTCCGGGGATGCTCGCCGACAGCGGGCTGGCCCCGCCGACCGCCCACGCGATCTCCTTCGGCCCGGCCGTGGCCACGCCGCGCAGCCGCGGCTTCGTGGCGCTGGCCTCGCCGGACCCGACGGCCAAGCCCCGGATCGTCCACGACTACTACGCCGATCCGGCCGACATGGACCTCGCCGTCGCGGGGATCCGGATCGCGATGGAGGTGGGGCGGCAGCCGGCGATGCGGCTCTACAACGAGGGGGCGTTCCGGGCGCCGGAGAACGACTCGGACGCCGAGCTGCGCGAGTACGCCCGCCGCTACACCCAGTCCATCTTCCACCCGACCAGCACCTGCGCGATGGGGACGGTCGTGGACGCCGAGCTGCGGGTGCGGGGGATCGAGGGCCTGCGGGTCGCCGACGTCTCCGTCATGCCGGAGGTCGGCCGCGGCATCCCGAACGCCTCCGCGATCGTCATCGCCGAGAAGGCGGCCGACCTGGTGCGCGGGATCCCCGCCCCGCCCGCCGAGGTGCCGACCGCCGTCGGTGACGCCGCCATGGCCTGACCTCCCCGCTCCCCACCGAGACGTGGGCCGCTCCGTCACCGGCGGAGCGGCCCACGTTTCTCGTCGCGCTGGGGATGACCGGGCAGAACTGGGATGACCGGGCAGAAAACGACGGTGCGCGGCGGTGCCCCGGCACCACCGCGCATCCGCGATCTAGGGTGGGTCAGCCCCCGATGGGGCTGGTCTGGTGGGAGACGATGTGCCAGTCGCCGTCGCGCTTGGCGACCACGTACACGGAGCGGACCGCGTGCCCGGCGGGGACCTCGGCGTCCCCCGGCCTGACGATGCCGCCCTCCATGATCGCGACCGCGACCGAGTCGTTCAGCAGCTTGACCTCCAGGGGCTTCTCGGAGAGCTTGGAGCCCTTGAAGCCACCGGCGAAGGCCTTCGACATGTAGTCGCGGATGCCATCCTTGTCGGTCAGCTGCTCGTCGCCCACGAGCATGCTGCCGTTCTCGACGAACAGGTCGGCGAAGGCGTCGGCGTCGTTGGCGTCCCACGCGCCCCGCAGGCGCAGCGGGGCGGTGAGCACGGCGCCCTCCTCGCCGTTGGCGAAGTCACCGTAGAGGCTCGCCCATTCCTTGGCGCCCTCGACGAGCGCGGCGGCGTCTTTAGACATGACAGCTCCCTTGCTTCGTTGTGGTCCGCGTTACCAGCGGAGGGTCGCGCCCTCACCGCGCGGGCTGTTCTGGTAGCTGGCCAGGTACCACTGGCCGTCGTCCTTCTTGACGACGACCCAGGTGGAACGCACCGCCAGCTCGGGGGCGATCTCGGTCTGGCCGGGGGCGAGGATCCCGCCGTGGGTGCGCAGCAGCGCCACGTCGTCGCCGACGAAACGGACGTCCACCGGGCGCCCGGTCACGCCGGTGCCCTTGAAGGGGCCGGCGTACGCGGCGGCCATGAAGGCGTTGATCTCCTCGCGGCCCCGCTTGTAGACGTCGCCGGGCAGGATCAGCACGCCGTCCTCGGTGAACGCGTCGGCGACGCCCTGGGCGTCGTTGCGCGCCCAGGCGGCCACGAGGCGCAGCGGCACGCTCAGGGCCTCCTTCTCCCGGGGCGAGGTGAACGGACCATAGTAGGCGTCCAAGTCGCTCTTGGCCGCGGTCTGTTCGGCGGTCGTGGTCATTTCGGCGGTCCTTTCTCTGTGACACCGAATGACGGACGGCCCGGATGACCAGGCCTATCGTCGTCATTTCTATTTTTCCTTATTCGCGCACCGCTGCATCTTCCCGATTGCGGGCGCCGCCGCCCGGCGTCCGCCGATAAGTGCGCACGTCAGAAGAGGAGACACCGGCCCGGCCATGTCACAATCGAGGCCCAGGCGCAATTCTGGCCACAGCGGTACCTTTCCGAGTGGAGGATTCGGTCCGGTGACGAACGTGCACGACGTAACGACCGAGGTGGGCCCGCAACGGCGGCAGACCCGTCCGCTGACCGGCCAGGAGTACATCGAGTCCCTGCGGGACGGCAGGGAGATCTATATCTACGGCGAGCGCGTGAAAGACGTGACCGCGCATGCCGCTTTTCGCAATCCCGTCCGTATGACGGCGCGCCTTTATGACGCCCTGCACGAGGGGGAGCACCGCGATGTGCTCACCTGCCCGACCGACACCGGCGGCGACGGATACACGCACCGCTTCTTCACCACCGCGCGCAGCGCCGAGGACCTGGTCGCCCACCAGCGGGCGATCGCGGCGTGGGCGCGGCTGAGCTACGGCTGGATGGGGCGGTCTCCCGACTACAAGGCGTCCTTCCTCGGCACGCTCGGCGCCAACGCCGAGTACTACGAGCCGTTCGCCGACAACGCGCGACGCTGGTACCGGGAGTCGCAGGAGAAGGTCCTCTACTGGAACCACGCCATCGTGCATCCCCCAGTGGACCGCAAGCTGCGCGCCGACCAGGTCGAGGACGTCTTCGTCCACGTGGAGCGGGAGACCGACGCGGGCGTCGTGGTGAGCGGCGCCAAGGTGGTCGCGACCGCGTCGGCGCTGACGCACTACAACTTCATCGCGCACTACGGGCTGCCGATCAAGGACCGCCGGTTCGCGCTGGTCGCGACCGTGCCGATGGACGCGCCGGGCATGAAGCTGATCTGCCGGCCGTCCTATGCCGCCACCGCCGCGGTGATGGGGAGCCCGTTCGACTACCCGCTCTCGTCCCGCATGGACGAGAACGACACGGTGCTGGTGCTGGACAAGGTCTTCATCCCCTGGGAGAACGTGTTCATCTACGGCGACCTCGGCAAGGTGCAGCTCTTCACCGGCCGTTCCGGTTTCCCGGAGAGGTTCACCTTCCACGGCTGCACCCGCCTCGCGGTCAAGCTGGAGTTCATCGCGGGTCTGCTGGCCAAGGCCCTGGACATCACCGGCACCAAGGACTTCCGCGGGGTGCAGTCCCGGCTCGGTGAGGTGCTGGCCTGGCGCAACCTGTTCTGGGCCTTCTCGGACGCCGCGGCGCGCAACCCCGTCGAATGGAAGAACGGGGCGGTGCTGCCGAACCCGCAGTACGGCCTGGCCTACCGGTGGTTCATGCAGGTCGGCTACCCGAGGGTCAAGGAGATCGTCGAGCAGGACGTGGCCAGCGGGCTCATCTACCTCAATTCCAGCGCCGAGGATTTCCGGAACCCGGACGTGCGCCCCTACCTGGACAAGTACCTGCGCGGTTCCAACGGCGCCGACGCGGTGCAGCGGGTCAAGGTGATGAAGCTGCTCTGGGACGCGGTGGGCACCGAGTTCGGCGGCCGCCACGAGCTCTACGAGCGCAACTACGCCGGCAACCACGAGGACACCAGGGTGGCGCTCGTGTCGGCGCAGACGGCGGGCGGCGAACTGGCGGACTTCGAGGCGTTCGCCGACGCCTGCCTCGACGAGTACGACCTGGACGGCTGGACCGTCCCCGACCTGGAGTCCTTCGGCGACCTGCGCGCCGCCAGGAAGCTGCTGAACGACTGACGGCCCGTGCCGGGCCCGGCCGGACCGGGCCCGGTGGGGCCGGTGCCTCCGGTCGGATTCGAACCGACAGTTCAACCCTTTTAAGGGGCTTGCCTCTGCCAGTTGGGCTACGGAGGCCGGTGGGTGTCGCGCAATGGCTCCGTGTCGCTATGGAACCACTCCATAAATGATGCAACGCGCCGTCCGTATTGTGCATCTCCTGTTGTGCTGGCGGCGCCGGCGGGTCCACACCGCACTTTGGAAGAATGTCTCCGGAAGTGCTGTCCTATTATTTGACTTCCGCGGCAGAGGCAACCCCGCCCATGTGGCTAGGGTCCCCCCTGCCCAAGTGGCTACCCCCGGGCATGGCCAATGTGCTACGTCGACCGGGTCTTGGCGCGTTAAAGGTCCTCGGTGAGCCTGAAAGAGGTTGTTCCGGCAACGCTGGGCGTGAACTCTGGAGGGCGGGCACGTGCGCGAGGACGAGCGGGTAGTCGAAAGGGTCATCCAAACCCTTCACGAGAATTACGGGGAGCCGATCACGATCGACGACATGGCACGGACGGCCATGTACAGCAAGTTCCACTTCACACGCATATTCCAGCGCGTCACGGGGCTGACCCCCGGCCGCTTCCTGTCGGCCGTGCGGCTGGAGAAGGCCAAGCAGCTGCTGGCCGCGACGCAGCTGATGGTCACCGACATCAGCCACCTGGTCGGCTACTCCAGCGTCGGAACGTTCAGCTCCCGGTTCACCTACAACGTCGGTATGTCCCCGACCCTGTACCGCCGCTTCGGCGGCTTCCTGCCGTGGTCCGCCCTCGACTCCCGCCCGGCCATCGCCGAGGCCGGCCGTGCCTCCTCGGGACGGGCCGCCCCGGGCCGGAGCCGCACCGTCATCCGCGGCAACCTGTCGTACACCGAGCCGGGCTGGGACGGCCCGGCGTTCATCGGTTTATTCGGCGAGCTCGTGCCCCGCGGCCAGCCGGTGGCCTGGTCCGTGGTCGACGGGCCGGGGCCGTACGCGATCGAGGACGTGCCGGAGGGCGTGTGGCACCTGATGGCGTGCGCCCAGCAGCACGACCAGGGGCGGGCCGGGGCGCACGGCGGCCCCGCGAACGGGGCCGGCCGTTCCGCGCACCGCGGCGGCCACGCCATGTTCCACGAGGTGCGGTCGTGGCCACCGCACCACCAGGGGCTCTCAGTGGCCGCTGAGGGCCCGATCGTGGTCCGGCCGGGGCTGGGCCGCCTGGCCGACGTCCGGATGCGTCCCATGACGCTCCTGGACCCGCCCATCCTGCCGGCGCTGCCCGACATGCGTCCCGGGGCCCTGCTGGCGCAGGGCTTCAGGCCCGCGGGCTGACCGTCACGAAAGGCCCGGCGCGAGAACTCGCGCCGGGCCTTTCGCATGCCGGTCCGGGCCCGCCCGCGGCGGACCCGGTACGGCCGGTCAGAGCGGTGTCACGGTCATCGGCAGCCCGCCGCGCATCCGCAGGGACAGCATCGGCTCGGCCGACGCCCTGTACCCCTGGACGGGGGCCAGCCGCAGTTCCCGGGCGAGCATGGCGATGACGAAGGTGGCCTCCATCATGCCGAGATGGTTGCCGACGCAGAACCGGGGCCCGGCCCCGAAGGGGATGTAGGCGTACCGGGGCCGGCCGGCGTGGACCTCGGGGGCGAACCGGTCCGGGTCGAACCGCTCCGGGTCGTCCCAGAACGCCGGGTGCCGGTGCAGGGTGTACGGGCACACCATGACGTTCGCCCCCGCCGGGATCGGCAGCCCGTCGATCCTGTCGTCGGCCTGCGCGAGCCGGGACAGCATCCACACCGGCGGGTAGAGCCGCATCACCTCCTGGATCACCGTGGAGGTGTAGGTCAGCCCGTGCAGGTCCTCGTACTTCGGTGCGCGGTCGCCGAGCACCTGGACGGCCTCCGCGCGCACCCGCTCCAGCACCTCCGGGTGCCGGTCGAGCAGCCAGAGCGTCCACCCGAGCGTGCTCGCGGTGGTCTCGTGCCCCGCGAGCAGGAGCGTGACCAGCTCGTCCCGCATGCGCTGGCGGCCGACGCGGTGGTCGGTCTCCTGCCGGGTGGACACGATCAGGCGGGACAGCACGTCGTCGTCCGCCCCGCCGTCCCGCACCTCGCGGCCGGTCACCAGCCGGTCCACGACCCGCTGCAGGTCGCGGCGGGCCCGGCGCAGCCGCACCTGCTTGGGCAGCGGCACCCACACCGGCACCTTGCTGAGCGTCGTGGCCTCGAACATGGCCTGGTCCTGGACGGCCTCGAACGACGCCCCGAGCGAATCGAAGTCCCCGAGGTCGGCGTCGAGCAGGGTGCGGCCGAGCACGCCCAGCGTGAGGCCGGTCAGCTCGTCCGTCATCTGGACCGGCCCGCCGCCGCCGCGCTCGCGCAGCCGCGCGACCAGCTTCGCCGCCTCGTCGGTGATGACGTCGGCGTACCGCGCCATCCGCCGATGCTGGAACGCGGGCTGGATCACCTTGCGCTGCTTGCGCCACAGCTCGCCCTCGCTGGTGAGCAGCCCGTCGCCCAGGGCGCGCTTGGCCTGGGCGAGCCCGAACCCCTTGTGGTAGTTGTCCGCGTTGTCGGTGAGGACGTGCTTGGCGTGGTCGGGATGGTTGACGAAATACAGCGTGACCGGCCCGATGGACAGCTTGACCGCGTCGCCGTAGGTGTTCGCGGCCCACGACATCAGCCCGATCCGGTCCTTGAGCAGTTTGCGCAGCATCGCGGGCGTCGCCGTGCGCGGCGGTCCCGTCCAGGCCCGCCGCGCGGTGGCGGGCACGGTGGTGGTCATGCCGACAGCTCCCTTGGCTCGGGGTCGAGGCGGTGGAACCGCCCGTGGCAGAACAGCAGGCCCGACTCGTCGGGTTCGCGGGCCAGCGAGAGCAGCCGGCCGAGGAAGATGGTGTGGTCGCCGCCGTCGTAGGAGCGCCACAGGTCGCATTCGAAATGGGCGACCGCGTCCTCGATCATCGGGGCCCCGGTGCGCCGGCCCGGCCGCCACCGGATCCCCTCGAACTGGCCGATCCCCAGCGGGCGGCGCCGGTTGGCGAAATGCCGCGCCACCGACTCCTGGTGGGAGGCCAGCACGGAGATCCCGAAGGAGCCCGCCGCGGCGAGGGTCCGGTGCATGACCGCGCTGCGGTCCACGCAGACCAGGACCAGCGGCGGGTCCAGGGACACCGAGGAGAAGGAGTTCGCGGTCATGCCGTGCGGCGCGGGGCCCCCGGTGGTGATCACCGTGACGCCGGTGGCGAAGGCCCCGAACGCCTCGCGCAGCTTCTTGATCTCAGTGGGGCTCGATAAAGGCCCGTCCGTGCGGTCGCTCGTCGTCTCGGCCATCGCCGTCACGCCGCTCGACGTTGCCGCGTGTACGGTTCGAGCGCCTGCACCAGCGAGTCGGGGACGCGGCTGGGCACGGTCCGGGTGTTCGGGCCGCGCATGCACGCCACCCGCTGCCGCCCCCGCGCGACCAGCCGCTCGCCGCCCTCGCCGAGATGGACGTAGTCGAAGGCGAACTCCAGCTGCGTCTGGGCCAGCTCGACCAGCCGCATCCGGATCGACAGGCGGTCGAACGCGGTGATCTCCGCGAAGAACTCGCAGTCCACCCGCAGCGTGAACAGCTTGAGGTCGGACTGCAGGTCCTCCAGGACGGCGGGGGCGCGCTCCTGCAGGAACATCTCCCGGCACCGGCCCTGCCAGCGCAGGTAGTTGACGTAGTACACGTTGCCGACGAGGTTGGTCTCCTCGAAACCCACGGTGTGCAGGTATTCGAAGTAGGTGTCCATCGGTCAGCCCCTTCCCTTGATGAGTACGGCGAGCACCACGGGCTCGGGCACGTCGCGAAGGCGGGTGACCAGCGTCGCGATCCGCAGGTCCCCGGAGGCGAGCAGCGTCCAGCCGTCCTGCCGGACCGGTGTCAGGGTCAGCGGCGCCCCCGGGGGGACGCCGGCCTTCTGGAGGCACTCCAGGGCCGTCCACACGCGGGTCGCGGAGACGTCCGCCCCTTCACCTGTCTCCGCGGCGAGCAGCCCGGCGAGCGCGGTGTGCGGGCCCAGCAGGCCCTGCCACGCCGCCTCCGGCCGTTCCGCCACGGTCTCCACGTCGCAGCCGACGACCGCTCCCTCCGCCGCGACGCACAGGGTGACCCCCGCGCCGTGCGATGCGGAGACCGCCGTCTCGCCGTCGAGCTCGGGTTTGCCGTCCGTCCGGTACCGGAGCGCGACCTCGCGGCCGAGCGCCCGGCTCGCGGCGAGCGCGGTGCGCGCCCGGCGATCGCCCTCGTCCGCCGCCCCGGAGGGGGCGTCGGGTTCGACGGCGACCCGCACCGGAACGTCCTCGAAGAGGTCGTCCAGCGACCGCTCCATGTAGGGCCCGACGAGCGCGGGAACCCAGGGGCCCCGGCCGTCGCCCTTGCGGACGGCCCGCAGGCGCAGGCCCTCCCAGCGCTCGACCACGGCGCCGTCGCCGTCGCGCACCGCGATGTCGTACACGTAGGTGTCGCCGTCGCGGAGCCGCTCGGTGGCGCAGTACCTGAGGTCGCCCGCCTCGGCCATCCGGGCGCCGCCCGGGTGGAGCCGGTCGATGCCGGACGGCAGCAGCGTCCCGTGGGGGACGCACACCTGGTTGCCGTGCATGAGCGCGTCCCGCGCGCCGGGATCGCCCAGCAGCAGCTCGCCGGGAAGGAAGCCGGCGAACCAGTCGGTGGTGTCGTCGGCGGCGATGTCGGCGTCGACGTCCTTGGCGGCGGCGCGGTGGTAGCCGCGCAGCCGCTGGAAGCGCCGGCCTTGGAAGAGCAGGCCGTCGTACAGGTCCGCGGCCGGGTCGAGCGGCACCGCGGGCAGGCCGTCGGCCACCTGGTCGGGCGGGCCGTCGGGGACGGCCGCCGAGCCGTAGCGGAGCCGGGCGCGGAAGTGGTCGGCGGCGAAGTCGGTCTCCGCGCTGCGGATGGCCACGTCCACCGCGTCGTCGGACGTGACGACCGCCGCGATCCGGACCGTCCTGCCGCCGTCCGCGGGCACCACGATGGGCCGCAGGAACTCCGCGCCCTCGATCACCGGGGTGCCGGTCCATCCGGTGGTGGCCGCGGCCACCTGGGCCATGGCCTCCATGCCGAACACGGCCGGGAACAGCATGTTGCCGTCCAGCAGGTGGTCCTCCAGGTAGCGGTCGGTCCCCGCGTTGAGCTCGACCTCGGTGACCAGCTCGACGCCGTGGTAGCGGATCAGGGGGCGCTCCACGAACCGCAGCAGCGGCAGCGCGGGCAGGTCCCGCCGGACCGTGTCGACGCCCTCCGCGCGGCCGCTGACCACCACGACGGGGGGAGCGTCCGGGTCGGCGACCAGCCGCCGCATGATCCGCACGCCCTCGTCGGGGTAGATCGGCGCGATGCCCTCGCGGGACAGCGACTCCACGACCGAGAGCCGTTCGCCCATGCCGACGCCGCCCCAGACCGACCACTCCACGCACAGGACCCGGCATTCGGGATTCCTGTCGCCGAATTCGCGGGTCAGTCCGGCGAGCCACTCGTTGGCGGTGGCGTAGTGGGCCTCGCCGCGCAGCCCCGAGCGTCCGATGATGCTGCCGAACGTCACCAGCAGCCGCAGCCGCTCCGGCCGCACCGCGTCCAGGACGTTGCGCAGGCCGTCCACCTTGGGGGCGAAGGTGCGCTGGAAGTGCTCGATCTCGAGCCCGGCGAGCCCGTTGGGCTCGTTGCGTCCGGCGCCGTGCAGGACGGCGGTGACCGGCCCGAGCGCCCCGGACGCCTCCGCGACCGCCGCCCGCACCTGCTCCGCGTCGGTCACGTCGGCCCTGGCGTAGTGCACCTGGACGCCCGCGTCCCGCATCCGCTGCAGGTTGGCGGCCAGTTCGGCATCGTCGGCCGGGTCCGAGCGGCCGAGCACGGCCAGGCTCGCGCCCGCGTCGGTGGCCACGGCCAGCGCGCACTCGGCCGTGATGCCCTTCCCGCCACCGGTGACCAGCAGGACGTCGTCCTGCCCGAGCGGTTGCCGCGGCCGCTCCGGCGCCACGGGCATGGCGCGCAGGGTGGGGACCCTCCGCACGCCCTCGGCGTCGTAGTAGCACTCGGTGAAGCTCGTGGTCGCCGCGACCTCGGCCACCACCCGGTCGACCGTTTCCGGCCCGGCCGGGGCGTGCACGATCGTGACGCGCAGGTGGGGCGCCTCCAGCCGCAGCGTCTTGGCCAGCCCCGCCGCGCCGCGGTCGTGTTCGAGGTCGTGCTGCAGCAGCACGAACCGGGTTCCCGGCGTGCCGCCGAGCGCCGTCTTCGCGCCCTGCAGGGCCGCCTCCACGTCCCGCTCCGCGCACCCTTCGGGCAGGCAGACCAGGACGCCCGCGCCGACGTGCTCGCGTTCGAGCGCGCGGCGCAGCCGCTCGGCCGGCTCGCCCCCGCCGGGCGCGAAGACCTGCCAGGCGGCGTTGTCGTCCGGCGTGCCGCGCGGCGGCAGCGGCAGCTCGTCGAGATCCACGCGGAACGCCCTGGACCAGGTCGCGGCGCCCGTGACCAGGTCGGCGGGCCCGCTGTCGGGGGCGCCGGCCGCGGCCAGCTCGTCCAGTGCCTCCGCCAGCTCCTTCAGCGTCGCGGTGGCGAAGTTGGTGGGCGCGTGCGCGGCGCCCAGTCCCTTCTGCGTGACAGCGTCGTTGACGAGCTGCCCCACGGTGATGGAGCTGAGGTGCAGCTCGTCGAGCAGGTGGCTGTCGTCCCGGACGAGCTCCACCGGCAGTTCGGCGCGGGTGGCCGCCAGCCGGCGCAGCATCTCCAGGGTGCTCTCGCCGGTCGCGGCGCCCTGCGGCCCGCCCGCGCCGTCCGCCGGCGCGCCGGCCGGACGCGGCGCGGCGACCTCGAACTCGGGCGCCTGCTCGCAGGGGCTGGCGAAGAACGAGAACTCCGCCCCGATCTCCAGCGGCCGCAGCAGCCGCCCGTGGAACAGCGGGGTGAGGTCGACGTCCGCGCCGAGCGTGTACGCCGCGCCCGCCACCGCCAGCAGCCCGCCGATGGACTCGGCGTCGGTGTCCAGCGCCAGCGTGGGCACATCGGTGATCGCCGAGGCCAGGCCGGTGAGGACCCGGCCCGGGCCGACCTCGACCAGCAGGTCGCTGTCCTTGGCCGCCAGCTCCACCGCCTCGGCGAACAGCACCGGATCGGTGATCTGCCGGTACAGCAGGTCCCGCACGTCGGTGCCCGGGGGCAGCCGGTCCGCCGTGACCGTGGAGATCACCCGTCCGGCGACCGGCCCGAAGTCCTCGCCGGCGAGCGCGTCGCGGAAGGCGTCCGCCGACGGCGCCATCTGCGGCGAGTGGAAGGCGTGCGAGACCCGCAGCCGCGTCGAGGAGACCCCGGCCGCCTCCGCCGTCCGGACGAACGCCTCGATGGCATCGTCGGGACCGGCGACGGCGGTCTGGTGCGGGCCGTTGTGCCCGGCGATCGCCACCGGCAGGTCGCCGATCAGCTCGCGCACCCGGTCCGCGGGCGCCGCCACACCGGCCATGGAGCCGGTCGCGGACCGCTCGGTCATGACCTCGCCGCGGATCCGGGCCAGCCGCAGCACGCGGCCGGCGTCCATCACACCGGCCCAGTGCAGCGCCGCGAGCTCGCCGAGGCTGTGCCCGACCGCGACGCCGGCTTGCAGGCCCAGCAGCGACAGCGCCCGCAGGCCCGCCAGCGAGCCGGTGATGATGCGGGGCTGGGCGACGGCGGTGGCGACCGTGGAGCCGTTGACCGGCAGCGCCGCCCCCGCGTACACCTCGGCCACCTCGGCGAAACGGCGGCGCAGTGCGCCGCCGCCGCTGCCGCCGCCCGAGCCCTGCCCGGGGAAGAGGAAGCCGATCCGTCCTTCCGTGCTCGCGTGCCCGTAGAAGACGCGGCCGTCGTTGCCCGCCAGGGCGGTCTCGCCGGCGTCCAGGGCGGAGCGCACCTGGCTCAGCCGCGCCACGGCGTCCTCGGGGGACGAGACGACCACCGCCGCCCGGTAGGGCAGCCCGCGTAATCGGCCCTGGAGCACGCCGGCCAGGTCGGCGAGCTGCGCGTAGGCCAGCGCCGGGACGAAGTCGATCAGCTCGGTCAGCGCGTCCCGCAGCTCCTCGGGCGAACCGGCGTCGAGCAGCAGCAGCTCGGCGTCCTGCGCCGAGCGGGCCAGCGACCTGGTCCTGGCGTCGAGCGGGGTGCGCCGGCGCGCGCCCGCCTTGTCCAGGACGACGTGGCTGTTGATCCCGCCGAACCCCATCGCGGTGATGCCCGCCCGGACCGGGACGCCCTCGGGCCACGGCTCGGCGGCGCGCAGGGTCCGCAGCATCCGCGGCTCCTCGCCCAGCACCGGGTGCGGCTCGACGCAGCCGATCGCGGGCGGCAGCACCTCCTGCTGGACCGCCATGGCGGCCTTGATGAGCCCGGCGACCCCGGCGGCGGCCTTGGTGTGCCCGATCATGCCCTTGATCGAGCTGATCGCGGCCGGCCGGGCGGCGTCGGCCGCCGCCCGGGACTGCGTCAGCGCCGTCAGCTCGGTCTTGTCGCCGACCTCGGTGCCGGTGCCGTGGCCCTCGAACAGCTCGACCGTGTCGATGCCGAACCCGGCGCGCTCGTAGGCGCGCCGCAGCGCCAGCCGGTACCCGTCGATCTCCGGGCGGGTGATGCCGCCCTTGCCGTCGGAGGAGATCCCCCAGCCCGCGATGGTGGCGTAGATGCGGCGCCCGGCCGCCAGCGCGTCCTCCTCGCGCATGAGGACGACGATGCCGCAGCCCTCGCCGGGCCAGAACCCGTTGGAGTTGCGGTCGTACACGCGCATCTCGCTCCGGGCCAGGGCCCCGGTCTTGGCGAACCCGATGAGCTCGAACGGGTCGATCGACAGGTCGACGCCGCCGGCGACGGCGACGTCGATGTCACCGTCGGCGAGCAGGCCGCCCGCCGTCGCCACCGACAGCAGCGAGGACGAGCAGGCCCCGTCGACGGTGTAGCCGCCGCCGTTGAAATCGAAGTAGTTGCACAGCCGGCCGGCGATGGTGTTGGCCAGGCCGCCCGCCAGGGAGTCCTCGTCGATGGGCGGGAACGAGCTCTTGTACCGCTCTTCGAGCTCGGACAGGAAGTCCGTGAGCCGGTCGTCCTCCCATCCCTGCTCCTTGAGCGCGGCGGACACCGTCCGGCTGACGTAGGGCCAGCGCAGCCGCATCACGTTCGCGCGGGAGAACTCCCCGGTGAGCGTGTTGCCCACGATCGCGCCGACGCGCTCGCGCGGCAGGCCCTCGCCCATCGGGAACCCCGCGTCGGACAGGGCCTGTGCCGCGGTGTCCAGCGCCAGCCAGTGCGTCAGGTCGGTGGAGCGGTAGGTGCTGCCCGCGACCCGGTAGCCGATGCGGTCGAACTCGTAGCCTTCGATCACCGCGGCCATGCGGGCGTAGAAGCGGTCCGGCGCGGCCGGGTCCGCGTCCCAGTAGTCGGCCAGGCGCATCCGCACATCGGGCAGGCGGCGGAACGCGCGGCGCCCGGCCAGCGCGTTTTCCCAGAGTTCCTTCGGTGACGTGGCGTCCGGATAGCGGCACGCCATGCCCACGATCGCGATCCTGGTCATGCAGGAACGACCTCCTTCTCAGAGCCGGGCGTCCCGGGCGCGGACGCCCCGTTGGCCGAGCTGAGGAATGTGGCCGCGGGGGTCTCCACCCCGGCCGGCGGCGCCGAGCGCTTGCGGGCCTGCTCGATGAAGTGCAGCGACCAGTGGAAAAGGCCCCGGCCCAGGCAGACGATCGCGGTGGCGAAGAAGATGCCGTAGGCGATGCTGGCGCCGGTGAGGAAGCCGTAGACGATCGCGACCGCGCCGCCGAAGGCGAACTGGGCGGCCGGGTGGGACGGGGTGGTGCCGGGGTCGGTGATCATGTAGTTGGTGAACAGCACGAACGCGACGCCGGACATCATGATCAGGGCGCCCGCGGTCGAGACGTCCAGGATCAGCCCGCGCACGATGCTCTGCACCGCGAAGATGCTGACCCAGCCCATGATCAGCCACATCCGGCCGGTCAGCTTGCCGTTGATCATGGTGCCGCCGACGATGATGATCGCCGGGACCAGCCAGTCGATGACGCCGGTGACGTTCTCGGTGAAGTGGTAGGGCGGCGCGATGCTGGCCCAGGGGAACAGCAGGAGCACGATCGTGATCCCGAAGTTCGAGGGGTTCATGTAGTGCCGCAGCCTGCCGCGCACCGGCGCCCGCAGGACCCACTTGGTGCCGACGGCCACCAGCACGCCGAACATCATGACCTCGACCCGGTCGTTGACGTACAGCAGCATGTTCATGGCCAGGCTGGTGATGTGCGCGGGGAAGAGGAACTCGATCAGCCCGCGGGGGCCGTTGCCCTTGTAGCGCGGCGCGCGGGCCTCGATCCGCGACGCCAGCGCCTCCAGGGCGATCTCCACCGTGTAGCCGGTGGCCAGCGCGATGAACGGCCACAGCCAGGGCTGCTCGAAGCCCAGGATGGTGTACCCGAAGAGGTTGAAGATGCTGATCGAGATCGCGAAGCGGCGCAGGGCCGTGGTGACCTTCGGGTCGTGGCGCGGTGCCGGCTTCGCCTCGGGCGGTTGCTCGGTCTGGGGCGACTGCTTGGTCTCGGGCATGTTCGTCACCTCTCGGTGGCCTCGGTGCCCAGGACGAGCGTGTGCGTGCCCGCCGTGAGCTGGATGTGCTGTTCTCGGGGCTGACCGGTGCGATCGCGCCAGCAGAGCATCACCGTCACCGGTCCCTCGGTCTCGCCCAGCCCCAGGTGGATCTCGTGGCTGCGCTTGCCGGAGTGGCCGCTGCCGCCGTCGACCTGGCCGATCACCTTGCGCCCGTCGGCCGTCGTGGCGGTCACCTGGGCGCCGACCACCGGGGAGCCGGGGGCCGGCATGCCGCCGTCGGCGGGCTCGTCCGCGTCCTTCTGGCCGTCGTGCTTCTGACCGGCATGGATCAGCCGCAGATTCAGGTGGGACCCGGGGGAGGGGCTCACGTTGGAGTAGAAGACCGGGTCCTCCCACTGCCGGGCGACGGCGAAGTCCAGCCGCCCGTCCCCGTCGGCGTCGCCGGTGGCGATGCCGCGGGTGGGCACGGGGACCGCGAGGCCGAGTTCGTGGGCCAGGTTCACGAAGCGGCCGTCCTCGCCCTTGACGAAGAAGTGCAGCCGCTGGCTGCCGCCGATGTCGTCACCCGCGGTGACGTTCGGCCACCACATCGGGTGCTCCAGCACGCCGTCGTTGGACGCGGCCAGCTCCTGCAGCTGCGGCCACCGGTTGACCTCGCCCTTGATGAAGCCCGTGGCCTGGGCGACCACGGGGGTGCCGCTGTTGTCGAAGTCGGCGATCTTCGCGTCCCAGCCCCAGCCGGACCAGGCCAGGCCGAGCGGGGCGCTGCGGTCCTCCCAGGTCGACTCGCCCGCGTTCAGCCTGGCGCGCACGACGTTCTGGTTCTTGGCCGCGTTGACGAACGCGAAGTGGCTCTCCTCGAGGCCGAACGAGGTGGTGATGTTGCTGACGAACATGTCGTAGAGGCCGTCGCCGTTGAGGTCGCCGAAGTCGACGCCCATGCCCTTGAAGGAGTCGGTGCCGACCTGCTTGGACTTGGGCACGAGCGCCGGCCGGCGCTTGCCCTCCACCACCGAGAACTGGAACCGGCCCGGCACCGAGCGGTTGTACAGCAGCCGGTCGGGGCCGAAGTCGTGCGCCACGTACAGCTCGGGCAGCTGGTCGCCGTCCAGGTCGTTGGACGCGGCGGCCAGCGCCCAGCCCTTGGACACCTTCTTGGGGAGCACGTCGTCGTGCCGCTGGAAGGCGATCGTCGGCCGGGCGCCGCCCGTGCCGGCGGTCCAGCGGAAGAGGTAGTCCTCGCCGCCGTTGTAGGCGTGCGACATCGACCGGTTCATCGACACGCCGCCGTCGGCCGCGGGGTCGAGCACCGGGCTGTGCGGGAAGTAGTTGGCGATGAAGATGTCGGCGTGCCCGTCACCGTCGAAGTCGGCCACGGTGGCGGCGTTGCTGTGCCACTGCGGGCCGATGTACCTGGAGCCGCTGGCGACACCGGGGACCAGTTCGGTCGCCTGGTAGGCGGACGCGTCCAGCGCCTTGGCGTCCGACCGCGCCAGGTGGACGATCGGGGTGCGGCCCCACATGTAGACCAGCAGGTCCATCCGGCCGTCCTCGTTGAAGTCGCCCGGGACGCAGCCCATCGGGGCCATCAGGTCGTTCATCGGCAGCGAGCCGGCGCTCAGCGCGAACGGCTTGTACCGGTCGCCCTTCGCGTTGGGGACGGGCGTCACCACGACCTGGTCGATGCGCGGGTCGGTGATGCACAGGTCGTTGGGCAGGCCGTCGCCGTCGAGGTCGTTCATCGCGACGGCCGAGCCGACCGAGGAGATCCACGCGTCGATGTGCTTGTACGCCTTGTTCACCTTGCGGATGGACTGCTGCGTGTACCCGCCGGGTAACGCGATCGAGTGCGGCTCGAACGCGTAGCGTTTCGCCAGGTCGTCCTTTTCGGCCCTGGAGGCGGAGGGCAGCCGGACCGCGAAGAACACGCTCACCATCAATGCGAGCGCGATGACTCCGGGCAGCTGCCGGTACAGGAACCGGAGCGATGTGGTCACCTTCGAACACCTCCGCGGGTGATGAGTGTTTCCGCGATGCGCGCGCGCCACAGTTCGTAGGCGGGCAGCTCGCCGTCGGTCGCCGCCGTCTCCGGCAGCAGTTCATGGGTCACCTGCGCCGCCAGCTCGGGCGTCATGCCGCAGAGCACCTGGGTGGCGGTGGCGGTGTTGGGGGTCGCGAGCCCTGCCCGCAACCGGGCCTCGGCGGCGAACGCGCTGCCCTGGGCGAGGTGGGGGCGGTGCTCCCCGGCGCGCTCGCGCAGCAGCTGGAGCTCGTCCTCGCCGGCACCGCCCGCGTAGGTCGCGGCCAGGCCGAGACCGGCGAAGAGGTCCGGGTGGCGTTCCGGGGCGAACCGCTCGATCAGGTCGACGGCCTCCCGTACATCGGTGCCCGCCACGAACCACATCGCGCGTCCGACGCCCTGGTCGATCGCGCGGGGAGCGTACCCGCGGTGCTCGGCGGGCCAGGGGAACGCGGTCTCCTGGTACTGCTCGTGCACGTACTTGCGGGTGTGGAAATAGGCCTGGTGGAAGCCGTAGCCGTCGAGCGCGAGCCACCGCAGCAGCGGGTCGGTCCTCTCGCTCTCGGGCCAGCGGAACCTGGGCAGCCGGGCCATCGCCCAGCCGATCCCCACGTAGACCATGTAGACGTGCCTGCCGCCCTCGCCCGCGAGGAGGCGGTCGACCCTCCCGCCACGGGAGAAGGGCAACCCGTCCCGGACGGCCAGCCCCATCGCCGCGCCCTCGTAGGCGAAGCCCTGGAAGTCCCGTGGGAGCGCTTCCAAATGGCGTTCGAGAGCGGGGATGTCGTCTTCCTCGGCGGCGTGGCCGTAACCCGTGAGAAACATTTCCCCAACGGTCTCGAGAATCTCGCGTGCGGCCGGGTTCTTCTCCCGGAAACCGCGTTTGTCGAGCTTGGTCTCATCCATGCTCGGGGTCAGGATCCGGCGCCTGAGCGAGCGCCAGCCGTTGGCCATCTCTACTCCTTCAATCCGCGGTTTGCAGCACTCTCATCGCCTGTCCGAATGGTCAGGCGGTGCGGTTCTCGACGACGGAGAGAAAATGCCTCCGTACGTTCGTCCGCCACATCTCGTAGGCGGGGAGGTCGGCGCCTCCCGCGGTTTCCGGGACGGCCGAGTCGTCGGCGAGGGTGGTCGCGGCCTCGGGGGAGAGCCCGGTGAGCGCCAGCGTGGCCGCCGCGCCGTACTCGGGCACGTGGCCCGCGTAGGTGCGGGCCTTCGCCGCGAACACCGAGCCCTGGGCCAGGTCGGCGGCGTGGGCGCCGGCCAGCCGGCGCAGCGTCTCCAGCCCGGCGGCGTCGGCGCCGCCGGCGAACGTCGCGGCCAGGCCGACCCCGCTCCACAGGTCCGGCCGGCGCTCCGGGGCGAACTTCTCGATGCGCGCCGCGACGTCCGCGGCCTGCGCGCCGTGGATGAACCACAGGCAGCGGCCGATGCCCTGGTCGACGGCCCGGTTGAAGTAGTCGGGCGAGCCCAGCCAGGGATACGGCTTGGGCCGGTGCTGCCGGTCGACCCACCGCTCGGTGTCGAAGTAGGCGCGGTCGAACCCGTAGCCGTCGACGGCCAGCCAGCTCATCGTCGGGTGGTAGGGCGAGCCGTGCAGGTCGGGAAGGACCTTCTTCCACAGCGGCCGGGGCAGCCGCGCCATCGCGAAGCCGATCCCGATGTAGGCGAGGAAGATGTGCGGGCTCCCCGGTCCCTCCAGCAGCTCGCGGGTGCGGTGGCCACGCCGCCCCATCGTGTCCACGATGGTGAAGGCCATCGTCGCGCCCTCGTAGGCGAAGCCGCGCAGTTCCGGCTGGATCTGGCTCAGCCGGCGTTCGACCTCCCACAGCCCGCGCGCGTCGATGCCCCATTCGAAGCCGCAGATCACCGATTGCGGGATCGCCTCCAGATGGCGTGTGATCTCCGATTCCCGTACCGGAAAACCGCGCTTTGCCGCGGTCACGTCCGCCAGTGCGGGAGTCATGATCAATCTTCGAATCGAGCCAAGGGCGGTCGGCATCGAGTATCCCTCCTTGGCCATCCCCATGACCTTGTCGGCGGTCGGCTTGCGCCATGCCATCGTCAGCTTTCCGGGTCGGAGTAACATCCTCCGTATTGCTGCGATATGTAGCCGGTTACTCCCGTATTGCGCCATCGCCTATTGCCGTTCTCGGGCCGTACCCAAGCAATTGTGAAGATGCCTGCGGAAGGCGGGGCGCCACACCCTGAAACGGCCGGACGACGTGGCCCAGGACGAAGGGAAGAGGCCGTGAGACCAGATCCGCCGGGTGCGGAACAGACCAGGGTCCTGACGCTGGAGGCGTTCGCGGACACCATCGTCCCGGGCGAGAAGCGGTCGCCCGACGACCGCGCGATCGCGGGTGCCGCCCCCGGGCCCGGAGCGGTCGAGGCGGGAGCGCTGGAGCTGCTGGCGTGGGACGCGACGGGGATCACCGACGCCCTGCCCGAGCTGGTCGGCCTGCTGAACGAGCACGCCCGGGCCTTCGCCGCCGAACACGGAGCGGAACTGGACGACGATGTGCCGCCGTTCGTCGCGCTGGACTTCGGTCAGCGCACCGCCCTCGTCCAGCGGCTGCTGGACCCCGGGCACCCGGAGAAGGAGTTCTGGGTGCTGCTGGCGCTGTTCAGCAACATGGCCTACGACAGCGCCGCGCACCGGCACACCGCCGAGGCGCTCGCGGACGGGCACCCCGGCCTGACCGCCATGGGGTTCGCCCACCCCGACTCCGACGGGCTGTGGCGCTTCCCCGAGTACTCCTACGGCCGCGCACTGGCGGACCTCCACCCCGACACGATCGAATCAGGGAGCCTGGGATGAGCGCCGCCGAACAGACCGACGTCCTCGTGATCGGCAGTGGCTTCGGCGGCGCGATCGCCGCCTACCACCTGGCCGCGGGCGGCGCGAAAGTGGAGGTGCTGGAGCGCGGACCCTGGCTGGAGGGCAAGGACTTCGACCAGGACTACCTGCTCGGCTCGTCCTACACCAAGGTGTTCGACTTCGTCGCCGGGGACGGGATGAGCCTGCTCGGCGGCAACTGCGTCGGCGGGGGCAGCGTCGTCTACTTCGCCGCACTGCCCCGGGCGCCGCGGTTCGTCTTCGAACGGCACGGCGGCATCGGCCGGCGCATGTGGCCGGCGATGATCGACCGGGACGCCCTCGACCCCTGGTACGACCGGGTCGCCGAGGCGATCCCCGCCCGCACCCAGGACTGGAACGACGTCAGCTATCCCGGCGGCCTGTGGGCTGCGGCCTGCGCGCACGCCGGGCACACCGCCAACCCCGTCCCGGTCGGCATCGACACCGCCACGTGCACGAACTGCAACTGGATGATGGCCGGATGCCGCTTCGACGCCAAGCGGTCGCTGCTGTTCAACTACCTGCCCGCGGCCATCGCGCACGGGACGCGGATCCGCCCGCTGCACGAGGTCCAGTACCTGTCCAGGACGGACGACGGCGGGTACCGCGTCCACTACAACGTCATCGACGACGAGGACTACCGGGTCACCGTCGGCGGGGGCGTGATCGACGCCAAGCTCGTCATCGTGGCCGCCGGGGCGGGCGCGACGCCGGTGATCCTGCAGCGCTCCGAGCCGCACCTGGGCTCCATGCCGCACGCCGTCGGCCGGTACTTCTCCGGCAACGGCGAACGGCTCAACACCGCCGTGTTCGACGAGGACCGGGTGCGGGACGTGCTGGGGCTCACCGGCCCGGGCGGGCGGCCCTACGGCGCCTTCCAGGTCGGCAAGGGCCCGACCGTCGCGTGCTGGGACTACCTCGACGGCTCGCGTCCCGAGTACAGCCGGTTCTCGCTGGAGCAGCTCTACTTCCCGCCCGGCCTCGGCACCATCCTCGCGCAGGCGCCCGGCGCGGACGCCCCGACCTTCTTCGGCGTGGAGAAGAAGAAGATGCTCGACCAGTGGCGGAACTGGCTGATCATCTTCCAGATGACCGAGGACGACAACGAGGGCGTCTTCGGCCCGCCGCCGCCGACCGGCAACGCCGTCCGCATCTCCCAGCAGATGCTGGGCCGCGGCCCGCTCCGCTACAACCCGACGCCCAACACGCTGCGCGGCTGGGCGGAGGCGGACGCGGCCTGCAAGGACATCCTGGAGCGGGACGGGCTGGCCAAGGTCGCGCCCTGGACCAACGACCTGGTGGGCGCCTACACCGTCCACCCGCTGGCGTCCTGCCGCATCGGCGACGACCCGGCCACCTCCGCGCTCGACGACCGGCACGAGCTGCGCGGCCACCCGGGAATCTTCGTCACCGACGGGTCCGCGGTCCCCGGCGCCCTCACCGTCAACCCCGCGATGACCATCGCGGCGCTGGCCGAGCGGGCCATGCCCGGGATCGTCGAGGCCGCGCGGCGGCGCGGGATCGAGGTCTCCTACGGGGCGCCCGCCCCGGACGGGTCCACCGCGGGACGCCGCGGCGTGCGGGACCTGCTGCCCGGCCTGGTCCGCGGTTGAGGAGGGGGAACGGCATGTTCATCCGCGTCGCCCGCCGCAGTTCGCTGGGGCAGGCCAGGCACGTCACGCCGGTGCCGCCGCCCGCCGCCGGGGACCTGGTGGCCCAGGTCTACGCCCAGGTCGAACGCGACTTCGGCATGCTGGCCCCGCCGATCGCCCTGCACTCGCCGTCGCCGCAGGCGCTCGCCGCGTCGTGGGTGATCCTGCGCGAGACGCTGGTGGCCACCGGCGTGACCGGCCGCGCGGTCAAGGAGGCGGTGGGCGCCGCCGTGTCCCGGTCCAACACCTGCCCGTACTGCGTGGACGTGCACGCGGCGACCTTGCGCGGCCTGGCGGACGACGGGTCCGCCGCCCGGGACGCCACCGCCGTCGCCACCGGCGGCGCCGAAGCGATCGGGGACACCGGGCTGCGCGAGATCGTCCGGTGGGCGGGCGCGTCCGGGCGGCGCGACCTGGCGCGGCGCAGCCAGCCGCCGGGGTCCCCCGCGGAGGCCGCGGAGCTGGCCGGTGTGGCGGTCACGTTCCACTACCTGAACCGCATGGTCAACGTGTTCCTGCGGGAGTCGCCGTTCCCCCCGGGGCTGCCGGCGGCCGCGCGCGGGGGGCTGCTGCGCCTGCTCGTCAGGGTGCTGCGGGGCGCCACGCTCGGCACGCATCCGCCCGGCGCCTCGCTGGACCTGCTCCCGCCGGCCGAACCGGCGGCGCCGCTCGGCTGGGCGGCCGGGTCGCCCACCGTGACCGAGGCGTTCGCGCGGGCGTCCACCGCCGTCGAGGCCGCGGGCGTCCGCTCGGTGCCCGGCTCGGTCCGGGAACTGGTGACGGCGACGCTGGCGGACTGGGACGGCACGGAGCCGCCGCTGTCCGGCGGCTGGCCCGGCAACCTGGTGACCGGGCTGCCTCCCGCCGACCGGCCCGCCGGCCGGCTGGCGCTCCTCACGGCGCTGGCCTCCTACCGCGCGGGCCCCGGGGCGGTCGAGGCGTTCCGGCGGACCGGATCGGACGACCGGGCCCTGATCGAACTCACCTCATGGGCCGCCATGACCGCCGCGCTGACCGTGGGCGGCTGGTCGAACACCGTATCGGCGGAGCCGATCAACACCGAGAGGACGGACCGATGAACGACGTTTTCGCCGACCTGGCGACCGAGACCGAGCTGGTGGACAGGATGGTGGCCGCCCTGGACGAGCGGCAGTGGGCGCTGGAGACGCCCGCGCCGGGATGGACGATCGCCAAGCAGGTCGCCCACCTGTCCTTCGTGTTCCGGCTGGCCGGGCTCGCCGCCTCCGACCCCGACACCTTCACCGCGCTCACCTCGAACATCGACGACTTCAACGCCGCCGTGAACGGCGCGCTCGAGGGCTACCCGCTCGACTCGCCCGCCGAGCTGCTGGCCCGCTGGCGGCAGGAGAGCGCCGAGGCCGTCCGCGCGCTCACCGACCTGCCGGAGGGCGCGATCGTGCCGTGGCTGGTCCGCCCGCTGCCCGCGACGGTCCTGGCCTGCGCCGGGATGATGGAGCTGTTCGCGCACGGCCAGGACATCGCCGACACCCTGCGGATCCGCCCCGAGCGCACCGACCGCATCGGCCACGTGGTCATCTTCGCGACGCTGACCTGGGACTTCGGCTACCTGTCGCGCGGCCTGCCGACCCCGCCCGTGCAGCTGCGCTACGAGATCACCGCCCCTTCCGGCGAGGTGTGGGAGTACGGCCCGGCCGACTCCGCGGAGCGCGTCACCGGCCCCGCCGTCGACTTCGCGCTCCTGGTCACCCGCCGCCGCCACCGCGCCGACCTCGCGGTGACCGCGACCGGCGCCGAGGCCGACCGCTGGCTCGACATCGCGCAGGCGTACCGCGGCCCCGCCGGCGAGGGCCGCGCCCCCGGCCAGTTCGACCACCTCAAGACCCTCGCCGGCTGATCCCCCACCACCCGAAGGCGCGCCGACACCGGCGCGCCTTTCGGCGTGCCCCCACCGGCACGACCGCAGAATGTGGGGGCCGCATCGCGGGCGCGGGTCCGCGGGGACGCCGTGGCGTTGCGGGTCAGGCGCCGCGGGGCCAGGCGGGGGCGGGGGCCGGGTGGTCCGCCGGGCGCGGGGCGGCCTTGGCGGCCTTGATGCGGGCCCGGCCGCGGTTGCCGCGGCTGAGCAGGTCGGTCAGCGTCGCGAGGTCGGCGGTGGCGGCGTCGCGGAGACCGGTGGCGGCGGCGCTGCGCAGGTCGGCGGCGACCGAGGCCAGATCGTCGACCACCGCCTCCAGGACCGTCGCCACGGCGCCGGCGTTGCCCCTGAGAATGTCGGTCCACAGCCCCGGAGGGCCGTGCGCGATCCGGGTGGTGTCGTGCAGGCCCCGTCCGGCCAGCTCCAGCGTCGTGTCGTCGGCGGTGGTGAACCGCGCCGCCAACGCGGCCGAGACCACGTGCGGGGCGTGCGACACCGCGGCCACCACCCGGTCGTGCGTGTCGGCGGTGAGCAGCCTGGGGACGGCCCGGCAGGCTCTGATCACCTGCATCGCCGTCCGGACCGCGCCCAGTTCCGTCGCGGGGTGCGGGCACAGCAGCCACGGCCGCCCGGCGAACAGTCCGGCGTTCGCGGCGGCGGGACCGGCCAGCTCGCGTCCCGCCAGCGGGTGGCCGGGGACGTAGCGGGCCAGGTCGCAGCCGGCCCGCGCGGCGTCCGCGACCACCCCTGCCTTGGTGCTGGCGACATCGGTGTAGACCGATCCCAGGCCGCGGGCCTGCGCCTGCTTCAGGACCTCGGCGACCGTGGACGGCGGGGTCGCGATCACCACCACGTCGGCGGGCGGATCACTCGGCCGCCGCGCCGCCCCGGCCCCCATCCGCACCGCCGCCGCCACCGCGTCCGGGTCCCGGTCGGACAGCGTGACACCGGTGCCGGCCTCGCGCAGGGCGAGCGCCACCGAGGTGCCGATCATGCCGGTGCCGATGACCGCGACCCGGTGCACGACCTCAGGGCTCATCGCTTCGCCATCCTGCGGTAAGGGAAGGTGCCGTTGGCGGCCTACCTGACGCATCGTCACATCCCCGCTCACCTGCGGCACCTCCCGGATTGCCGCGTCACCGCCCCGCACACGGCTCAGTTCCGGCCCGCCCCGCGCCGCCGGGTCGGGCTACGCCGCCGGGACGGCGTGGTGGCCGTTCCGGGTGTGGGCGTGGGCGGCCGCGCTGATCGCGGCGGCGGCGGCCGTCTGGGGGTCGTCGGCGAGACCGGCGCCCCAGGTCCGCCTCCCGTCGGGTGTCCGGCACTCCGCGTAGACCGCGAACTTGCTACCGCCCTCCCCGCGCGCAAGGACGCCGGTCGGGACGGGCGGAAGGGCCGTCTCGACGAACCGGACGTCGACCGCCCCGTGGGCCGAGCGCAGGCGCCGGGCCAGTTCCTCGCGGTCGGCCGGACCGATCAGCGCGGTGCGCCCGTCGACGTGCAGCCGGACGTCCGCCCCCGCGGGGGCGTCGCCGGACCCCGGGACCATGTACCGGTCGTTGAACAGACGCCAGAGCTCCATCGGGCCGACCTCGCCGCCGGTCGCCTCGGACCGGGCCTGCACCACCTTCGCGAAGTCGTCCCGGAGCCCGGACGGCAGGTTCAGCGAGTGCCAGGCCCGCATCATGTACGCCACGCCGCCCTTGCCCGACTGGCTGGTCACGCGGACGACCGCCTCGTAGGAGCGGCCCACGTCCCGGGGGTCGATCGGCAGGTACGGCATGTTCCATTCGGCCGGTCCGGCGTCGGTTCCGGTGTCGTCCAGCGCCGCGAGGCCCTTGCCGATCGCGTCCTGGTGCGTCCCGGCGAAGGTCGTGTAGACCAGGTCGCCGGCGTAGGGATGGCGTGGATGGACGGTCTGCCGCGTGCAGTACTCGTAGGTTCTTCGGATCCGGTCGAGGTCGGAGAAGTCGATCCGGGGATCGACTCCCTGGCTGAACAGGTTGAGGCCGAGCGTCACCAGGCACACGTTGCCGGTGCGCTCGCCGTTGCCGAACAGGCAGCCCTCGACGCGGTCCGCCCCGGCGGCCACGGCCAGCTCGGCGGCGGCCACGGCGGTGCCGCGGTCGTTGTGCGGGTGGACCGACAGGCAGATGTGCTCCCGGCGGGACAGGTTGCGGTTCATCCACTCGACCTGGTCGGCGAAGAAGTGCGGCCCGGAGCGCTCGACGGTGGAGGGCAGGTTCAGGACCGTCTCACGGCCCGGACCCGGCTGCCACACGTCCATGACCGCCTCGCAGACCTCAAGCGCGAAGTCGGGCTCGGTCTCGTTGAACATCTCCAGCGTGTACTCGAACCCGAGGTCGCAATCGCCGAGCAGCTCCTCGGCGTCCCGCAGCAGCGTGGTGGCGCCCCGCACCGCGAGTTCCCGGCACTCGTCGCGGTCGATCCCGTAGACCAGCCGCCGGGCGAGCGGAGCGGTCGCGTTGAACACGCAGATGGTGGCGCTGCGCGCGCCGGCCAGCGCGGTGACGGTGCGCCGGATCAGATCGGGGCGGGCCGGGGTGCCCACGGTGATCCGGACGTCGTCGGGGACGAGGTCCTTGCCGACGAGCAGCCGCACGAAGTCGTGGTCGTCCCGGCTCGCCGCCGGGAAGCCGACCTCGATCTCCTTGTAGCCCATGTCGGTTATCAGCTCGAACAGCAGCAGCTTGCGCTCGGGTGACATCGGCCTGGCCAGCGCCTGGTTGCCGTCGCGAAGGTCGCTGGAGAGCCATCGCGGGGCCCGGGTGACCATCCGGGTGGGCCAGGTGCGGTCCGGAAGCTCGACGCGATTGAACGCCCGGTAACGCTGATGTGAATTCATCTGGTCTCTCCTTTGCCGATGTGTTACGGGTTCGGCCGGTGTGCCGTGTCATGGACGGGTCTCCGGCGCAAGGCGTGATCTTGCCAAACCGGGGGCGAATGAATGGCGATAGTCGGCGATCGCCGATGTGCTCGGCCGGTGGGCACCGAAGCGTCTCGCCCCGTTTCGGGACGCCACGGTGTCGCGTGCGGGGGACGGTCGAGGGGTCGGACAGGCGTCTGACGGTGGACTACGGCAACGCCGGATGATATTGCGAAAGCCGTGTGCCATGGCGATTGGGTATCGAAAGACGTAACGACGCCCGTGTTCGTGCGGAAACCCCGGCTTGATCTTGATGACCGGGAAGAACCGGGTGACGATCACCGGTATGACGACCACTCCGAATGCGATGCGCCCGGTTCCGGCCATGCGGGAGGCGCTGGCGATCGCCCGGTTGTGCGTGCTGGAGGCGCGGCCCTCCGTCCTGGTGATCTCACTGCTGCGCTTCCTGGCCGCCGCGGCGCTGGGGGCGGGGGTCGCGGCCGCCGGGGGCGGCGCCGGCGACGCGGGCCGCGCCTTCGTGGCGGCCGCGGCGTGGCTGGGCGGGGTGTTCGCGGTCTACCTGTTCAACGGGGTGATGGACCGCACCGAGGACCGGGTCAACGGGTCCCGCAGGCCGATCGTGCGCGGCGCGCTGCCCACCCGGCTCGCCGCCCAGGTCACCGTCGCGGCGGCCATCGTGTCGCTCGCCCTCATGGCCTCCATCGGCGCGGACGCCGTCTGGGCGCTGCTCCTGTACTTGGCCATCGGCATCGGCTATTCTGGTCCGCCACTTTACCTGAAGCGTCGGCCGATCACCTCGAGCCTTACCGGAATGTCGCTCGCGCTGCTCACCTACTATGCGGGCTTCCGCTCGCAGGCCGAGATCGGCGCGAGCTCCGTGGGCGTCGAACTGACGCTCTTCATGGCCGCGATGGTGATCTGGATCGGGACCGTCGGCATGCTGTCGAAGGATTTCTCCGATATCAGCGGTGACGTCGCCGCGGGACGAAGATCCATTCCGGCGCGAATCGGCGAAGCGGCCACCTTGCGCCTCATCGTTGTGTGCGCGTTCGTTCTCGCGATATCATTCTGCGTGGCTGCGGGGACGTTCGTGCGCCCCCTTCTGTGGCCCGGGTTCGTCATGCTGGCGGGCGCCGTGGCGATGGCGGCGATATGTCTGGGCCCGCACGCCGCGAAAATGTCGCGCAGGCGCCTCCCCTATCGGGCTTTCATGGTCACGCAGCACGCCTGCCATTCGGCGGCGTTCATCCCGCTCTGGGTGACGCCCGCGATCTGACCCGGCACCGCGAGCAGCCGGACACCGACCAGGACGACCTCGCTGAGGTCGAGGGTCTCCAGCACGGTGTCGAGGTCGGTGGCGAACGTGTCGTAGTCGTAGCCGGACCCGACCTTGGACGACCGGCCGAAGCCGCGGCGGTCGTAGGTGATGACGCGGTACCCGGCGGCGAGCAGGTCGCGCGTCTGGCGCTCCCAGCTGTGCCCGTTCAGGGGATAGCCGTGGATGAGGACCACGGGCTGTCCCGCGCCCTGATCCTCGTAGTAGAGCTCGATGGGAGTGCTGTTCTCGTTGCCGACGGTGATGAATCCCATGATGGGGTTCCCTTCCTCGTTGTTCGGTTCTGTGCTGCCGGTCAACAGCCGACGTCGGCCATACCGATGCGGCCGGCCAGGGCGAGTGCCCAGTGCCCGTCGGTGGCGAAGGTGCTCCCAGGAGCGCGGTTCTTGGTGTCCTTCACCGCGGACAGGAGCGCCTCCTCGAACGAGCGCGCGTCCTGGAAACGGTCCTCCCGCTCCTTGGCGAGGGCCTTCGCGAGTACGGCATCAAGTGCCGGCAGGGCGGTGCCGACCCGCGCGGGCTGCTTGTGGATGTGCTGGTAGGCGATGGAGAGGGGGTTCTCTCCGACGAACGGCGGCCGTCCGGCCAGGAGCTCGTAGAGCACGCAGCCCGCGGAGTAGAGGTCGCTGCGGGCGTCCGCGGTCTCACCCCGCGCCTGCTCGGGGGAAAGGTACGAGGGGGTTCCGACGAACACCTGGGCATGGGTCAGGGTCGCGGCCGGATTGCCGGTGGCACGCGAGATCCCGAAGTCCACGACCTTGACCGCGCCCGCGGGCGTGATCATCACGTTGGCCGGCTTGATGTCGCGATGGACGACGCCTGCCCGATGGCTGAAGTCGAGCGCCGAGAGGATCCCGGCCTGGTACCGGATCGTCTCGTCGAGCGTGAGCCTTCGCATCCTGAGGAGATCCCGCAAGGACCGTCCCTCGACGTACTCCATGACGATGAAGGGGACTCGGACCTTGTCCGGCGAGCCGTCTCCGACTTCCTCGTGCCCGGTGTCGAGGATGGAGACGATCGCGGGGTGGCTGAGACCGGCCACCGTCGTCGCTTCGCGCTCGAAGCGGGAATGGAACACGGGATCTCGCACCAGGTCCTTGCGGAGCATCTTTATCGCGACCGAACGGCCCGAGCGGAGGTCGCGACCACGGTGGACGTGGGCCGAGGCACCCCGCCCGATGACGTCACCCACTTCGTACCGGCCGTCGATGACTCGATCCGCATTCATCGGCGCGGCTCCCAGCGGAAGAGCCGCGCGGCCAAGGCGACGGCGACGAGGACCCAGGCCATGGTGATCGGCAGTAGGGCCAGTGAGTCGGCGAGGGGGACGCCCCCGTCCCAGGCGTTGACGACCAGTTCGGTCGCCGCGCCCCCGGGAAGCAGCCGCTTGAGCAGGGCGAGGTCCTCGGTGCCGGCGATTCCCACCCAGCTGGCCACCGCGATCACGGACAGGCTCACCGGCAGGGTGGTCACCTGGGCGTGCTCCGGAGAGTTCGTGAGTCCCGCGGTGGCCAGGGCCAGGGCGACCATCATGGCCGTCGTCGCCAGGATCGCGACCGCGAGGAGCGGAAGCTGGGCCGGTCCGGTGGCGACCGCACCGAGCACGATCAGGATCGCCACCGCCTGGACGAGCGAGATGACGGTGACCGGCAGGACCAGCCCGGCGAGGATGCCCGCGTCGCCCGCGGCGGTGGAGCGCAGCCGCTTGAGGAAGAGGTTCTGCCGGCGCGAGGCCAGCGTGGTCACCGCCGTGGTGTACAGCCCGAAGGCCAGCACGGTGAACATCACGATCGCCGCGATGTAGCCGAGGCCGCCGAGATCGGAGAAGACCTCGTGCTGGTAGACGAAGTAGCCGCCGGCGGCGACCGGGATGACGAGACCGGTGACCAGGACCAGCCGGTTCCGGAAGATCTGGATCATCTCACTGCGAGCGATCTCCAACATGCTGGTGGATCCCTTCGTGGCAAGGTGCCGGGTGGTTTCAGGCGCGGCCGATGGCGCGGAAGACGTCGTCGAGGCGGGTCGGACCGGCCTGCAGCTCCCGCAGCTCCACCCCCGTGTCGTGCGCCCAACCCAGTAGCCGGTAGAGGTCGTCCTGCAGGCTGAAGGTCTCGATGTGGAAGGCCCCGTTGAGCGCGCCCACGGTCGGCGGCTCGGGGGCGCCGGGGGGAAGCACGAAGCTGATCAGCGACGGCAGCGCCTGCGTCAGCTCCGCGACCGTGCCCTCCCGGTGGAGCGCGCCCTCGTGCATGAGGCCGATGCGGTCGGCGCGCTGCTGGGCCTCCTCCAGGTAATGGGTGGTGAGCACGATCGTGGACCCCTCGTCGCGCAGCCTGTCGACGGCGGCCCATAGAGCGTCGCGGGACTGGATGTCCAGCCCGGTGGTGGGCTCGTCGAGGATGACCAGCTCGGGCCCGCCGTACACGGCGGTGGCGAAGTCCAGGCGGCGCTTCTCGCCACCGGACAGCTGGGAGACCCGGGTGCCCGCCTTGCGGGTGAGGCCGGCGATGCCGAGCACCCGGTCGACGTCGTCGCTTCGCCCGCTCAGCGCGCCGATCAGGCCGACCGACTCCCGCACCGTCAGATCCGGGGAGAAGCCGCTCTCCTGCAGCATGACGCCCATCCGCGGCCGCACCGCGCGCCGGTCCCGCGGGCTCTCACCGAAGATCCGCACCGCGCCGGACGCGGCCCGGCGGTGCCCCTCGACGACCTCCAGAGTGGACGTCTTGCCTGCTCCGTTCGTGCCCAGCAACGCGTAGAACTCGCCGCGCCGCACGTGGAAGGACAGGTCACGGACGGCGGTGAAGTCGCCGTAGGTCACGCTCAGGCGTTCGACGTCGATGACGGGACTGGCGGGCATGGTGTTTCCCTTCGTGGGCCGTGCCATCAGACTCGCGCCGGGCGCGGTGCCCTCGCGTCGGTGGAAGCCCCGACGTCCTCGCCGGTCAGCACGCCCGCATTCCGAGCCGGGACCTGGCGGGAGGTGGTTCGCATAGGTAAGAATTACCTAGTTCGGTACGAACCCGAGGGGAGCAGACCTGACGGACCTCTTGGGCCGGCGTGCGGAGCGCGATGCGGTCGAGCAACTGCTATCGCGGGCACGGGCCGGGCGCAGCGGGACGCTCGTGCTGCGCGGGGAGGCCGGAATCGGGAAGACCGCCCTGCTCGAGTACGCCCGCGAGACCGCGGCCCCCTCGGGCTTCCGGGTGGAGAGCTCGGTCGGAGCGGAGTCCGAGACGCAGTTCGTGTTCGCGGGTCTGCACCAGCTGTGCGCGCCGCTGCTGGGCCGCGCGGACGCGCTGCCCGACCCGCAGCAGGCCGCCCTGGGCGTGGCGTTCGGACTGGCGGCCGGTACCGCGCCGGACCGTTTCCTGGTCGGGCTGGCCGTCCTCAACCTGCTGGCCGAGGTCGCCGAGGAGGGGCCTCTGCTGTGCCTCGTCGACGATGCGCAGTGGCTTGACGAAGCGTCCGCTCAGGTCCTGGCGTTCGTGGCGCGGCGGGTGGAGGCCGAGCAGGTGGCGTTGGTGTTCGCGGTGCGCGACTCCGACGAGGGTGACGTCGAGCAGTTCGCCGGGTTGCCGGAACTGCGCCTCGACAGGCTCGGAGAGGCCGACGCCCGCGTATTGCTGACCGCCGGCGTGCACGCGCCGCTGGACGACGCCGTGCGCGAGCGGATCGTCGCCGAGGCGCGCGGCAACCCCTTGGCGCTGCTGGAACTGCCCCGGAGCGCACCCCCGGCGAAGCTGGCCGGGGGGTTCGAGCTGCCGGGAGTGCCGAGCGTCCCCCGCCGCGTCGAGGACGGCTTCCAGCGCCGGTCGGCAGGCCTGCCCGCCGAGGCGCGGCTGCTGCTGCTGGTCGCGGCGGCCGATCCGACCGGCGACACGGCGCTGCTGTGGCGCGCGGCCGCCCACCTGGGCATCTCCCCCCAGGCGGCCCTGCCCGCGGAGGCCGGCGGGTTGCTGGAGATGGGCGCTCGGGTGCGGTTCCGTCATCCGCTGGTCCGCTCCGCGGTCTACCAGGCGGCCACAGCGCCGGATCAGCGTCGAGCCCACCGCGCCCTGGCCGACGCCACCGACCCGCAGGTCGACCCTGACCGGCGCGCTTGGCACCGCGGGCTGGCCGTGCTGGGCACCGACGAGGAGGCCGCCGCCGAGCTGGAGCGCTCTGCCGGGCGGGTCCGTGCCCGCGGCGGGTTGGCCGCCGCGGCCGCGTTCCTGCAGCACGCGGCCGAGCTGACCCCCGATCCCGCCGCCCGTGCGACGCGGGCGCTCGAAGCCGCGCACGCCAAGCACGACGCCGGCGCGTCCGAGACAGCCCTGGAACTACTGGCCGCCGCCGAGACCGGGCCACTGGACGCCCTGCAACACGCACGGATCGAGCTGCTGCGCGCCCAGATCGCGTTCCACCTGACGCGGGGCAGCGACATGCCGGGGATGCTGCTCGACGCCGCCAAGACGCTCGCCCCACTGGACCCGACGCTGGCCCGCGAAACACACCTGCACGCGCTCGACGCCGCGATCCACGCCGGTCACCTCGCCCGGGGCTGCGGATTGACCGAGGTGGCCGAAGCCGCGCACGACGCGCCCGCAGCACCGGCACCGCCGCGGCCGGTCGATCTGCTGCTGGACGGGCTGGCCACGCGGTTCACGCAAGGGTTCGAGGCGAGTGCTCCCACCCTGCAGCGGTCACTGACGACGCTTCTCGGCAACGAATCCCGAGTCGACGACGACGACCGCCGCTGGCTGTGGCTGGCCTGCCATGTCGCGTCGATGCTGTGGGACGACGAGGCGCTCTACGTACTGGCCGGCCACGGGGTCCGGCTCGCCCGCGAGGCCGGCGCGCTGTCCACGCTGCCCGCCGCGCTCAACGCCGTCGCCTCGATCCTCGTCCTCACCGGTGAGCTCGCCCGTGCCACCGAGCTGGCCGCCGAGGAGGCCGCGATCACGCAGGCGACCGGGGCCCCGCCGCTGCCGAACGCCCGGCTCATGCTGGCCGCCTGGCGCGGCCGGCGGTCCGAAACGCTGGAACTGCACGCGGCCATGGTCAAGGAGGCGACGGAGCGGGGCGAGGGCTCGACGGTCGACCTGGCCCAGGCCACACTGGCGGCGCTGCACAACGGCCTCGGCAACTACGACGACGCTCTCGCCGCCGCGACACCGCCTTGCGAGCACGACGACCTGGCGTACAGCAGCCTGGCCCTTCCCGAGCTCGTCGAAGCGGCGGCCCGCGCCGGCGAGCCGGAACGCGCGGCGGCCGCGCTGGAACGGCTCACCTCCCGGGCCCGCGCCAGCGGAACGGATTTCGCCCTGGGGCTGGTCGCACGATCGCGTGCCCTGACCACCACCGGCCCTGGAGCCGAGGAGCACTACCGCGAGGCGATCGTACGGCTCACCAACTGCCGGTGGGCCGTCTTCCTGGCCCGCACCCACCTCGTCTACGGCGAGTGGCTGCGCCGCGAGCGCCGCCGCCAGGACGCCCGTGAGCAGCTCCGCACCGCCCACCGGCTGCTTTCGGACATGGGCATGGAGGCGTTCGCCGACCGCGCCGCCCGCGAGCTGCGCGCCACCGGCGAGCATCCCCGCAAACGAACCGCCCAGCCGACCGACTCCCTCACCGACCACGAGTTGCACGTCGCCCGCCTAGTGGCCACCGGGGCGACCTCCCGCGAGGTCGCCGCGCAACTGTTCCTCAGCCCCCGCACGGTCGAAGCCCACCTCCGCAACATCTTCCGCAAGCTTGGCATCACCTCCCGCCGCCAGCTCAGAGAACTATCGCTCCCCTGACCACCCCGGAACCAGTTCGGTCGACGGGCTAGGTATTTCTCCCTGACGCGAACGAGCCCCCGCCGCGCGAGCCTGAGAACACACGTCGTGCTCGCCGGTTCGGTCGACCGCGCGACGACAGCACCGACCCGGGAGGCGCAACGAACAATGCCCATCGACATCAACGTGACCAGAAGCCCGGCCCGCCGCCGCTACGAAGCCATCGTCGGCGACACGACGGTAGCCGGATTCATCGACTACGAAGAGACCAGCGAACTGATCGTCCTAACCCACACCGAGGTAGCCCCGGCCTACGAGGGCCAAGGAGTAGCCAGCACCCTAGCCCGCGCAGCCCTAGACGAAATCCGCGAACGAAACCTAAAAGCCCTAGTGATCTGCCCCTACATCATCACCTGGCTACGCAAACACCCTGAATACCAACCCCTGCTCTACAACGCAGCACGCCCCAAAACCAACAAATAGCCACCAACCCTAAACAGCCGGCCCACACGACACTGAAGCGCACCACCCCCATCGACGCAGCCCACGCACCCACCTGTAAGTACCCACGGGCCTCTCCACCCCAGACTTTCGATAATCCAGAGCCCTCAAGGTGTCCACACTTCGCGGGCAAGGTCCGCGGCCGCGCACGGTGCGGGGCCGGGCGGGGCCGCGGTGCTCGCTGGAGTTGCGGGCGCCGACGGCTCGACCGTGCACGCGGTGGCCACCGCTGTCGGGGGATGTTGCCCGGTTTTCCGATGTCGACGTGCACCAGTTCGTCGGGTGCTAGTAGCGGCGCATCGGGCGGCGGACAGGTCGGCCGACAGCGGGTTCGAGGTGCAGACGAGCCAGGTCGTAGCGATCAGCACCTGGGTTCCGAAGTATGTTGGTGGAGCAATGTCGAATATCCTGCATGGGCTTGGGAGCACGGGGACTTCGGTGACAGTTTTACTGCCAACCCGATCACCGGACATACTTGCGATTGTGCGATGGTCGGTGTCGACCAGGCCGTTACAGTGACATTTCTGTCCTATGCTGATGATTGATTGGCCGGGGCAGTAATGAGACCAGGATCGCGATGCACGTGACTTTGGGTGCCGACACGAGCGTTTCATCATCCCGATTCTGCGGGACGGCGGAAGCCAGGACCTGCTGCTAGAGGCTGCCCAATCCGACCGAAAGTTCGATGTGGTGATCTGTGGGTCCGTCGACCGGACCGCCCGCCGCACTTACGTCGGAACCCAGATCGCTGCCGATCTGGAAGCCGCACAAGCCAAGCTGCGGGAGATCCGGAGTACGGCGCCAGCGCGTCCCCGGGCCGGTGCCGCGGCGGCTGATCACGATCACGTCCAGATCGTCGGTGCCCCACACGACGTGGCGGTTGCGGCGATCGGGCCGTCGAAACGGGATCGCGCGCCGGTCTACGGCGTGCCCCCTACAGGGTTCGTCCCAAACCGGCTCCAGGCCCGGCGCCACCCAACGCCCGCCTACGCCCGTGTCGTCCGCAGGACGGATGAAAACATGACGCAAGGTGTCAGGTTTTGAAGCGATCATGGGTTTACCGGTAGCGCCGATGGTGAGCGTGGACCGAGCCCTACGGATGGACAAGGAACTGCATGCGCGAAACGCGGGAAGATCTCAAAGAGTTGCAGGCCCTGCTGGACGCCTCTCTGTCCCGCTCCTCCTCGCACCTCCGGTCGATCATCAGCACCGAGAGCACACTGACCGCGGAGCAGCTCACCGGAGTCCTCACCGGCATGTGCACCCTGGCCCTGGCCACCGTGACGGCGAAGGGCGAACCGCGGATCAGCGGCGTGGACGGGCACTTCCTGCACGGCAAGTGGTACTTCGGCACGGCGCGCGGTGCCGTCAAGGCCCGCCACCTGGCCGCCCGCCCGGCCGTCAGCGTCGCGCACATGCGCGGTGAGGACCTGGGTGTGTTCACACACGGCACGGTGGAGATCCTCAACCCCCAGGACGGCGAGCCGGCCGCGGACTGGCCGGACCTGCTCTCTTATTTCAAGGATTTCTACGGCGCCGACTTCTTCGACTGGGACGAGCACGTGGTCTACTACCGGCTGCATCCGCACTGGATGAGCGTCTACGCATCCGATATCGCCAAGCTCACTGCGGTGTCCCGGCCCTGATCCGCAGCACGGGCCACATCGGGACGGCCACGTGCTGGCTGACAGATCTGGTGAAGCGGCCGCTCGGCGCCATGTGCGACGAGCGGCCGTCGCATAGTGGCGTGATCGGTTTGTTCCGCATGGTGGAGGCCTGTCGCCCATGTCCTACTGCGTTGCGAGAGGGGGGACGAAGGTTGACTGTATTCGCACGTGACGTCGCGAGTATGGGGCGCGAGACCATCGACGTGGTGGGGGCTCGAACCAACAATCTGCGTGACGTGTCGGTGAGCATCCCCAAGGGGCGGCTCGTCGCCTTCACCGGAGTGAGCGGCAGCGGCAAGACCTCGCTGGCCATCGACACTCTGCACAACGAGGCCCAACTGCGGTACCTGGAAGGACTTTCGCCGTTCGTGCGGCAGTACATCACCCAGCGCAATCGGCCGAAGGTCGATCGCATCCTGGGACTCGGCGCGACGCTCGCGGTCGACCAGCGCCGCTTGAACCGCAACCCCCGCTCCACGGTCGCGACGATCACCGGCATCGACGGGCACCTGGGGCTGCTGTACTCGCGCCTTCCGGGGATCGGCGCGGCCCCGGCGACGGAGAGCGGGGACGGGCACCTGACGACCGCTCACTTCGACCGCACTACACCAGAAGGGAGCTGCGTGGACTGCCACGGGGTGGGCGGTCGCTGGCAGGCGCAGGAGGATCTGATCATCACCCACCCGGAGCTTCCACTCTTCGAGGGCGCCTCGCCCTGGTACGCGAAGTGGCGGTCGGGGGAGCACGCGTTCGTGCCGGCGCTCGCCGAGAAGCGGGGCGTGGACCTCGGCCGGCCGTGGCAGTCGCTGCCTGAGGAGTTCCGTCACTGCGTGCTGTACGGCACGGGTGCGGAGAGGGTCGAGGCGACCGTCGACATGCCGAACAAGAATGAGACGGCCCTGATGACCTACACCTCGAGCCAGCCGCTTCGGGGTGCGCTTGCCGAGGTGGAGCGGGTGTTCGTGAACGCTCGGACCTCGGGCGCCAAGCAACGCTACCTGCCGTACATGCGCAAGCGGCCCTGCGGCGCCTGCGGCGGTAGCGGGTACGACCGGGTGGCCCGGTCCGTGCGGCTCGGTGGGCTGGCCTACCCCGACCTGCTCGCGCTGGAGGTGCGGGAGGTACGCGACTGGGCGAAGCGCGTGGGGGACGGCCTGGACGCCCGGCGGCGCGAGGTGGGTAGGCCGCTGCTGCAGGACCTGGGCCGCAGGCTCGGAATTCTTGACCGGCTCGGTTTGGCCCATCTCCAGCTGTCCCGGAGCGCGGCGACGCTGTCGGGGGGTGAGTTGCAGCGGACCCGGCTCGCCGCGCAGCTCAGCACCGAGCTGAGCGGCATCCTCTTCGTCCTGGACGAGCCCGGGGCCGGGCTGCATCCGGCGGACAAGGCGCACCTGCTCGACATCGCCCTGGAGTTGCGCGAGGCCGGCAACACGGTGCTCCTGGTCGAGCACGACCCTGAGCTGATCGCCCGAGCCGACTGGGTGATCGATATGGGGCTCGGCGCGGGCCGCCTCGGTGGCGAGGTCATGGTGTCGGGGCCTCCCGCCGACGTCGCCGCGCACCCGAAGTCGCTAACCGGGCGCTATCTGGCCGGTGGGGGGCCGCGGCTGCGCCGGACCCGCCGCCCAGCCGGGGATGACACCGGCTGGGTGGAGCTGCACGGCCTGCGTGCGCACAACGTGACCGCGGACTTGGTGCGTTTCCCCGCCGGTCGGCTCACCTGCCTGACCGGGGTGAGCGGCAGCGGCAAGAGCAGCCTGCTCGGCGCGCTCGGGGCGAGCGTGGAGGCCGCCCTGAACGGGACCGCGACCGACACGGTGCGGGAGGTGACCGGCCTCGAAGGGTTCGGCTGGGTCGCCGTCGTCGATCAGGAACCGCTCGGGCGAACGCCGCGGTCCAACCCCGCTACCTACAGCAAGGCGTTCGACATTGTCCGCAAGCTGTTCGCCGAGACCGACGTGGCGCGCGGGCGCGGAGTCAAGGCCTCCTGGTTCAGCTTCAACACCGCGGATGGCGGCCGCTGCGAGACCTGCACCGGTTACGGTCGCAAGCTGGTCGACATGCACTTTCTGCCGGATGTGTGGGTGGTCTGCGACGCGTGCGAGGGCCGACGCTACAAGCCAGAGGCATTGGAGATCAGGTATCAGGGGTTGGCCATCGATCAGGTGCTGGAGCTGACCGTCGCCGAGGCCGTAGAGCGCTTCTCCGAGCCCCGGCAGCTCGCGGAGACCCTGGGAGCCTTGAACCAGGTCGGGCTTGGCTATCTCCAACTCGGCCAGAGCGCCACAGAGTTGTCCGGCGGCGAGGCGCAGCGGCTGAAGCTGGCGTCCGCGATCCAGCGCGGTGCTGCGGGCCGCAAGGCGGGCCTCGTCCTTCTCGACGAGCCCGTCTCGGGCCTGCACCCGTCTGACGTACAGCGTGTGGTGGACGCGCTTGATGCGTTGCTCGACTCGGGCAACACCGTTGTCGTGGCCGAACATGACATCCCCGTCGCCGCGTCCGCGGACTGGGTGATCGACCTGGGGCCGGGAGCCGGTCCGGACGGGGGCACGGTGGTCGCGGAGGGCACCCCGGACACCGTCGCGGCAACGGACACCCCGACCGCCGGATTCTTCCGCCGGTACGCGGCGGATCTGCCGCTCCTGGAGGTGCGGGAGAACGCGCGCTGTTGAAGGGCCAGAGCGCGCGTGCTCGATCCGCTGGAGAACCTGGAGGAGCCGACCCCGGCACTCGTTCAGCGTGTCGACGAGCGCGCCGCCGAGATCGCCGCAGATCTGAAGGCAGAACAGGCCAGGCTCCGGGAACTCCAGGAGACGGCGCCCCTCCGCCCGGCACCCGGACTGCTGGATCTGCTGCCGACCGGACCGGTCGACCTGGAACTACTCCCTGAGCCGGCGCTGCGGCGGCTGCTGGATGTCTTCGGGGTGAAGATGCACCACGACCGGGAGAAGAGCCTCGTGAACTGCGAGGTGACGATCACATCCGAAATCGTCGATATGCAGCGCGACGCCGCAAACGCGGTGATCGGTTCCGGGCGAGCCGGTTCCGTTGGTACCCCCTACCGGATTCGAACCGGCGCTACCGCCTTGAAAGGGCGGCGTCCTAGGCCGCTAGACGAAGGGGGCCCGGGGCGTGGCGGTGTGGCTGCCACGCGACCTGGTCAAGTGTAGGGGACGCAGCGGGTCGGCGTGCAAACGGTTAGTCGGGTTCGGTGGTGCGGGCGGGGGATGCCGTGTTCAGGGGGGTCGGGCTGCGGGACGGCCAGTCGGACGGGAACTCCGACGGGAACGGGGACGTGGGGGACGGCGGCGGGGACGAGGGCGGGGGCGTGGGGTCGATCGTGCGGTCGGGGTCGGGTTCCAGGTGGCGTTCGATGTTGGCCGAGGTGAGGCCGAGGCCGCCGAGGCGGAGGTCGTCCCAGCCCTGGAGGCGGTGGGTGGCGCGGCTGAAGTAGAGGACGGAGAGTTCGATCGGGGTCGGTTCCTCGTGTTCGAGGCCGCGGAGGCCGGCGCCGCCGGTGGAGCCCTGGACGAACAGGCGGGTGCCGGTGGGGAGGAGCCTGCTGGAACGGGTGTGGGCATGGCCGGCCAGGACGAGGGGGGTTGCGCCGGAGAACGCCTCGCCCTCGGTGGGGTCGTGGGTGGCGACGATGTCGGGGGTGGTGCCGGTTTCGCGGAGTTCGGCCGCCAGGCGCTGGCCCTCGGCGCGGATCTGGTCGGCGCCGGTGAAGTCGTCGCGGGTGCTCTTGTCGGGGGTGTAGCGGGGATCGCCGACGCCGTAGATGCGCAGGCCCTTGACCTCGCGGGTCTCGTTGTCCAGGACGACGGCGTTCTTCTGGTCGTCCACGGCGTCCTCGGTGCCCTTGGAGTCGTGGTTGCCGCGGACGTAGACGTAGGGGACCTTCAGGTCGGAGATGTCGTCGGCGAAGCGGTCCTCGGCGGCGCTGCCGTGGTCCATGAGGTCGCCGGTGTCGATGATCAGGTCGACCTTGAACTGGGTGGTGACGGACTTGATGACGTTCCACGCGGCCGGGTTGAGGTGGATGTCGGAGACGTGCAGGACGCGGAGCGTGGACGGGTCCGGCTCGTAGGTCGGCAGCGTCGAGGTCGTGGTGTAGAGCTCGGAGACGTTGCCGACGAGGCGGGCGAGCTGGGCGCGGTACTCGGAGAAGCGTTCGACGATGCTGCGGGCGTCGCCGACGATCTGGGGGGCGTTGGCGAGCAGGCCGGTGTAGCGGGGCTCGGCGATCGAGTGGGGGTTGAACGTCGCCCAGGTCAGGAGGGTGACGCCGGCCAGGCCGAGGGCGGCGGAGCCCATGCCCAGGAGGGCGCGGCGCCAGGAGCGGAAGACGACGAGGCCCGCGAGGAAGCCGGCGAGGAGGGCGACCAGGGCGGCGCGGACGAGGACGGTGGCGACGCCGTCGCGGATCTGGTCGGTGATCCGGTCGGTGAGGCGGTCTAGCTCCGTGCCGTCCTCGATCAGTTTCTGGGCCTGCTCGGGCCGGACGTCGGTGAGGCTCGCCTCCAGTGAGACCGGGCCCCAGTGGGTGTCGAGCTGGAGGGAGCCGAGCGGGGGGAGTTCGAGGGTCGTCCCGCCTTGCAGGGACGGGCGGAGGGAGAGCTGGACGTCCGTGGGGCCCACCGCGGTGACGGTGCGTCCGCCTAGGAGGAGGCCGGCGTAGCCCGCGGTGAGGCCGACGGCCATCACGAGGAGGACGCGGGACGTGCGGCCGGTGACGGCGGGGCGGACGCGGCGGGTGACGGGGGAGCAGAAGTCCCGGACGGGGGCGGTCCGGTCGCGGAGGGCGCCGCGGGCTCGCGAGACGCGCTGGCGCAGGGGCGTGAGGACATCGGTCAGCGCGGTGCGGACCTTGGGCACGTGTTCCCCTTCTGTCGTGCAGGATGGCCAGTGTGATCGAGTTGTCGCAGGACGAGTTCGAGGACCTGGTGGGCGAGGCCCTCGACACCATCCCACCCGAGTTGACCGCCCACATGCGCAACGTCGTCATCGTCGTCGAGGACGAGGCGCCCGAACGCGGTCTTCTCGGGCTGTACCAAGGCGTACCCCTCACCGAGCGCGGTGACTGGTACGCCGGCGTCCTGCCCGATCACATTTCGATCTACCGGAAAGAGATTCTCGAAATCTGCGACACACCGGACGACGTGGTCGAAGAGGTGAGGATCACCGTGGTGCATGAGATCGCTCACCATTTCGGGATCGATGACCGGAGGCTACACGAGCTCGGATACTGACCTCGGGGATTGCGCACTGTAGGTCACACAACTGCCACGCAGCGTGAGTTAATAGGAGGGTCGCCCAACACCGGGCGGGCTGAACTGGAGCATGCGTGGCGGGAAGGCAGGCCGGCAGGCATCGCCGTCCGCCGGAGGAGCAGGCGACCTACCGCGAGGTTTTCGCGGTGGGTGAGTTCCGTGCCCTCTGGCTGGCGCAGGCGCTGTCGTTCGTCGGCGATCAGTTGGCGCAGGTGGCGCTGGCCGTGCTCGTGTACGACCACACGAAGTCGCCGCTGCTGACGGCGCTGGTGTACGCGCTGACCTATCTTCCGCCGATCGTGGGCGGGCCCGTGCTGTCCGGGCTGGCCGACCTGTTCCCGCGCCGCACCGTCATGATCGTCTGCGACGTGGTGCGCGCGGGGCTGGTGGCGCTGATGGCGGTGGTGCCGATGCCGGTCGGCGCCCTGTCGGTCCTGGTGTTCCTGACCGTCCTGCTGGGCGCGCCGTTCTCCGCGGCGCGCGCCGCCGTCCTGCCGGACGTCCTGGAGGGCGACCGGTTCGTGGCGGGGACGGCGATCAACAACATCACCCACCAGGGCACCCAGATGCTGGGGTTCCTCGCGGGCGGCGCGGTCGTCGCCGCCGTCGGGACGCACGAGGCCCTCGCCCTGGACGCGCTGACGTTCGGCGCGTCCGCCGTCATCCTGATCGGCGGGGTCCGGCGGAGACCGGCGTCCAAGAGACGGAGTGCCGGCGACTCGCTCGGCCTGTGGCGCGGGACGCGGGACGGCGCGCGGCTCGTGTTCGGCGACCCGGTGCTGAGGTCGCTGGTGCTGTTCGCGTGGCTGTGCGCGTTCTACGTGGTCCCCGAGGGCCTCGCCGCGCCGTACGCGGCGACGTTCGGCGGGGACGCGGTCACGGTCGGCCTGCTGCTGTCGGCGATGCCGACGGGGATGGTCATCGGCGCGTTCCTGTTCAGCCGGTTCGTGCGGCCCACGAACCGGTTGCGCGCGATGGGCTGGATGTCGATGCTCGCCTGCCTGCCGCTGATCGGGGCGGGCGTGCACCCGCCGCTGTGGGGCGTCGTCGCGCTGTGGGCGCTGTCCGGCGTCGGCAGCGCTTACCAGCTCGCGGCCAACGCGGCGTTCGTGTCCGCGGTGCCGGCGGCGGGGCGGGGGCAGGCGTTCGGCCTCGCGCAGTCCGGCATCCTCGCCGGGCAGGGCGTCGGCATCCTCGTCGGCGGCGCGGCGACGCAGGTGCTCGGGCCGGAGACGGTGGTGGCGCTCGCGGGCGTGCTGGGCCTGTCGGCCGCCGCGGTCCTCACGCTCGTGTGGAACCAGGTCCGCGGCGACGTCATCGCGGGCGTGCGCCCCCCTGGCGAACCCGTGGTCGTCACCTCGTCCCACACGGGCGACCTGACCAGCGGGGTCAGCCGCTCGGCCCCCGCCTCCTAGGCGTTCGTGCGGTTCTTGTTGAGGGCGTCCTTGGACTTCTGCACGGCGTCCTGGACGGTCGGGGAGTCGCTGGCCTTCTTGAACAGGTCCTCCGCGATCGACTTCGCGGCGCCCTCCTCGGGGATGAGCACCCACGCGATCACGTAGAGGGCGAGCCCGGCCCCGCCGAACAGCGTGAACACGGCGAGTCCGAGGCGGATGACGTTGGCGTCGACGCCGAGGTACTGCGCGGCACCCGAGCAGACGCCGGCGAGCATGCGGCCGTCATGGGTGCGGCGCAACTGCTTCTGCGGGGTACCGGTGGTGTTCTTCTCCATGTCCATGCCTCGATCATGCCCACCCCGGAGCGTCTCTGACATCCGGATTCGCCCTGATCCGCCCCTGAGTGAACCCCTGCCCGCTCCGGGCGGCGCCCCCGACGTACCCTCGTGGGCGGAACCGCCCGCTGGAGGAGGCCCGGATGGACGTGCTGCGGATCGACGACCGGCTCACCGACGAGGAGCGCATGGTCCGCGACACCGTGCGGACGTTCGTGATGGAACGGGTCGTGCCGCACGTCCCGGAATGGTTCGAGGACGGCACGTTCCCCGTCCGGGAACTCGCCCCGGAGCTGGGCAAGCTCGGGCTGCTCGGTATGCATCTGGAGGGCTACGGCTGCGCCGGGATGAGCGCCGTCGCGTACGGGGTGGCGTGCCGGGAGCTGGAGGCCGCCGACTCCGGCCTGCGCAGCTTCGTCTCCGTCCAGGGCTCCCTGTCGATGACGGCGATCCACCGGTACGGGTCGGAGGAGCAGAAGGAGCGGTGGCTGCCGCGGATGGCGGCGGGCGAGGCGCTCGGCTGCTTCGGCCTGACCGAGCCCGACCGCGGCTCCGACCCCGGCGACATGCTCACCCGCGCCCGCCGCGACGGCTCCGACTGGATCCTGAACGGCGCCAAGATGTGGATCACGAACGGGTCGGTGGCCGACGTCGCCGTCGTCTGGGCGCAGACCGACGAGGGGATCCGCGGTTTCCTCGTCCCGAAGGACACCCCCGGGTTCACGACCGGTGACATCCACCGGAAGATGTCGCTGCGCGCGTCGGTCACGTCCGAGCTCGTCCTGGAGGACGTGCGCGTCCCCGCGGACGCGATGCTCCCCGGCGCGCAGGGCCTCCGGGGGCCGCTCGGCTGCCTGTCGGAGGCGCGGTACGGCATCGTGTGGGGCGCGATCGGCGCCGGACGGTCCTGCTACGAGGCGGCGGTCGCGTACGCCAAGACCCGCGAGCAGTTCGGCAGGCCCATCGGCGCGTTCCAGCTCACGCAGGAGAAGCTCGCCTGGATGGAGGTCGCCCTGGGGCAGGCCGGCCTGACCGCCCTGCACATCGGGCGTCTCAAGGACGAGGGGAGCGTCACGCCGCAGCAGATCTCGTTCGGCAAGCTCGCCAGCGTCCGCGCCGCCCTCGACGTCGCCCGGCAGGCCCGGACGGTCCTCGGCGCGAACGGGATCACCCTCGAATATCCCGTGATCCGGCACATGAACAACCTGGAGAGCGTCCTGACCTACGAGGGGACCCAGGAGGTTCATCTGCTCACGCTCGGGAAGGCGGTGACCGGCCTGGACGCGTTCCGTTAAGTGACACTGGACCCCTCCGCGTAGGGTTACTCAGTGGACGCCCGGCCACCGAGCTGGGCAGACTCGCCAGGTCAAGAGATCAACCCAGAGGGAGCGGCATGAGAGTCGGCATCGTCGGGGCCACCGGACAGGTCGGGGCCAAGATGCTCGAAATCCTGGCCGAACGCGCATTTCCCATCGACGAGCTGCGGCTGTTCGCCTCGGCCCGGTCGGCGGGCCGCAAGCTGCCGTGGAACGGCACCGAGATCACCGTCGAGGACGCGGCGGCCGCCGACTACTCCGGCCTCGACGTAGCGCTGTTCTCCGCGGGCAAGACCACCTCGAAGGCGCTCGCCCCGAAGGTCGCCGAGGCCGGCGCCGTCGTGATCGACAACTCCTCGGGCTGGCGCCTCGACCCGGACGTGCCGCTCGTCGTCGCCGAGGTCAACCCGCACGCCGCCGCGAACCGCCCCAAGGGGATCATCGCGAACCCGAACTGCACCACGATGGCGGCCATGCCCGTCCTGCGGCCGCTGCACGACGAGGCGGGCCTCGCGGCGATGGTCGTCTCCACCTACCAGGCCGTCTCCGGCAGCGGCCTCGCGGGCGTCGCCGAACTGCACGACCAGACGTCGAAGGTCGTGCCGAGCGCCGACAAGCTCACCCACTCGGGCTCCGCCCTGGAGTTCCCCGAGTCGTCGGTGTACGTGCGGCCGATCGCGTTCAACGTCCTGCCGATGGCCGGGTCGATCGTGGACGACGGCCTCGCCGAGACCGACGAGGAGCAGAAGCTCCGCAACGAGAGCCGCAAGATCCTGGAGATCCCGGACCTGAAGGTCTCCGGCACCTGCGTCCGCGTGCCCGTGTTCACCGGCCACTCACTGCAGATCAACGCCCGCTTCGAGCGCCCGATCACCCCCGAGCGCGCCGCCGAACTGCTGGGCGCCGCACCCGGCGTGGCCCTGTCCGACGTCCCGACCCCACTCCAGGCCGCGGGCCAGGACCCGACCTACGTGGGCCGCATCCGCCGTGACGAGACCGTCGACAACGGCCTGGCCCTCTTCTGCTCCGGCGACAACCTCCGCAAGGGCGCCGCCCTCAACACCATCCAAATCGCGGAGCTGCTGGCCGGGGCCTAACTCGCGCGGCTGCCTCGGACCTCCAGGGAGTCGAGGAGGGCGGCGGTGCTGCGCGCGATCTCCTCGACGGCACGGTCGAACGCCTCCGCGTTGTGGGACGCCGGGGCGCGGAACCCCGAGATCTTGCGGACGTACTGGAGCGCCGCCGCCCGCACGTCGTCATTGGTCACGTCCTCCGAGTAAGGCGGACGGAGCGTCTTGATGCTTCGGCACATACCCCCATTGTGACCCCCGCCTACGACGTTCCACCCCGGCCCGAGCCATCGGGCGCAAGCGGGCGACGGCCGCAACGGCGGGCGCTGACGCGCACCCTCGGACGCGCTGACCTCAGCCACCACCGCAACCCCGCGACAACCTGAACCGTCGCGATTGCGTCCGAAGGCAGGTTTCGAGCGAAGCAAGAAACCTGATCGCGCAGCGAGCCGCTAGGCGAGTCGAAGCGATGCAGCAATCGCACGCTTTTGTAGGCGTGAGGGCCCCCAGGGCCCTCGCGCCTACAAAAGCAGTAAGCAGGCGCGAGGGCCCGGCGGGGGGCGGGGTCCCCGGTGTGCGGCGGTGCGCGGGACGGGCCGAGATTCGTCCCGTGCGGCCGCCTGCGGTCAGCCCTGGGGGTGGAGAGGGGCTGTCCAAAATTGCATCGCGGCGGCCGGGTGGTGTCAACGGATCAAGCCGCCACTGGATTTTCAACTGTGCTGAACGGGGCCGTTCAAAATTCTGAAACCGGCTTCTGAGCTGCGGTGATCAGCTGCTGAACGCGATGTTGTCGACGCCGGCCTCGACGAGGCTGGCGGTGCCGGCGTCGGCGGCCTCCACGAGGATGCGGACGGTCTGCCCGGCGTAGGCGGAGACGTCGGCCTCGTGCGTCCGCCAGGAGCCCGCGCGGTTGGACGCGGCGCCCGGCTGGTTCAGGACGGTCGTGGACCCGTTCGGCCCCACGACCGACACCCGCAGGTAGTCGGACGACGAGCTGTTGTTCAGGTGGGCGAGGTACCAGGAGAACGACAGGGTCCGCGTCCCGGCGGGGAGGGCGATCTGCCCCGAGCGGACGGTGCTGCTGCCGCCGTCGAGATCGTTCGCTCCGGCGTCGCTGCCCGCGGCCGCGCCGGTGGTCAGCGCGCCGCTGCCGTTCGCGGCGGCGAGCTGGAGGGCGGTGCCCGAGTAGCTCGTCGGCTGCGGTGTGCCGCGCTCCCAGGCGCCCGCCGTCGCGGTGTCGGTGCCGCCCGAGTTGGCCGTCCAGCCCGTGTTGGTCTCCAGGTCGTCGGTGTAGACGACGTCTCCGGGCGGTTCCTGGGTGCCGCCCTCGCCGCCGAGCGTCCACACGGCGTGGGCGATGGCGTCGGCATTGCGGTCCAGCGCGGTGTCGTTGATGTTGGCGGTGGTGTCGCAGGAGGCGTGGTAGCAGCGGTCGAACGCCACCCCGGCCTGGCCGCCCCAGAGCTGTGCCTGCTGGGTCGTCTTGCGTCCCTCGGCGCCCGTGAAGAGCCCGCCGGCGGGGATGCCGACGCGGATGAACGGGCCGTAGTCGGAGCGTCCGTCGAACGCGGTGTCCTGGACGGGCACGTTGATCGACGTGAAGTGGCTGCGCAGCACCCGCTCGATCTCGGCGGAGCCGGCGGGGCCGCCGCTGCCGCTGGATCCGTCGCCGTCGTAGGCGAAGTAGCCCGGGTTGGGCGAGCCGATCATGTCGAAGTTGAGGTAGCCGCCGATCCGCGACCGTTCGCTGGACGGCAGGTTGTTGACGTAGTGCGTCGAGCCGATCAGGCCGAGCTCCTCGGCGCCCCACCAGGCGAACCGGAGGTGCCGGTCGGGCTGGTAGCCGGTCCGGGCGACGGCGAGCGCGGTCTCCAGGATCGCGGCGGAGCCGGAGCCGTTGTCGTTGATGCCGGGGCCCGCGGTGACTCCGTCGAGGTGGCCGCCGACCATCAGGACGTTGTTCGCGTCCCCGCCCGGCCAGTCGGCGATCAGGTTGTAGCCGGTGGCGCTGCGGTAGGTGAACGACTGGATGGCGGTCTGGTAGCCGGCCGCGTCCAGCCTCGCCTTCACGTAGTCGAGGGAGGCGCGGTAGCCGGGGCGGCCGTGGGCGCGGTTGCCGCCGTTGGCGTTGGCGATGCTCTGGAACTGCGTCAGGTGCGCCTTGACGTTCGCGAGCGGGATGTCGGGTGCGGCGAGCGCCGCGGCGGGGGGCGCCGCCGACGCGGCGCCCGGCAGGAAGGCGGCGACGAGCAGGGCGGCCGCCCCCAGGGTGGCCATCTTGCGCGATCTCATGTGAACCTCCAGGTGGGGGACGCGGCCCGTGACGGGGGAGCGGGCCCCGTCACGGGCCGCGGGCAGGGGGCGGTCAGGAAGCGGCGATCTGGACGTTGTCGATGCCGGCCTCGACGAGGCTGGCGGCTCCGGCGTCGGCCGCCTCGACGACGAGCCGGACGCTCTGGCCCGCGTACGCCGACAGGTCGTACGTGGCGGTCTGCCACGATCCGGCCCGGTTGGTGGCGGCGCCGCTGGCGCTCAGCGCGGTGCTCGACCCGTTCGCCCCGACGACGCGGACCCGCAGGTAGTCGTCCGCGGAGCTGTTGTTGAGGTGGGCGAGGTACCAGGAGAACCGCAGCGACAGAGTTCCGGCGGGAAGGGCGATCGCCGGTGACCGGACGGTCGTCGCGCCGCCGTCGAGGTCGTTGGCGCCCGCGTCCGAGCCGGCCGCGGCGCCGGTGACCAGGCCGGCGCTGCCGCCGGCGGCGGCGAGCTGCAGGCTCGTCCCGGACCAGCTGGTCGCCTGGGGGGTGCCGCGTTCCCAGGCGCCTGCCGTCGCGGTGTCGGTGCCGTCGGGGTCGGTCGTCCAGCCCTGCGCGGACTCGAAGCCGTCCGAGAAGACGGTGTCCGGCGGCTGCTGGCCGCCGCCGCAGGACTGCTCGCCGCTCTGCTCGGGGACGCTGACCGCGCTCCAGGCCGCCTTCACCGCGTTGCACTCGGTGGCGGAGCCGGGGAACAGCTCCAGCGCGGCGTTGACGGTCTCGACGCGCGCCCTGGCGTGGCTCCAGCTCGTCACCTTGCGGTTCAGGCCGCCCATGAAGATCTGGCCGGCCTTCTGGATCCCGATTCCGGTGACGGTCGAGCCGTTGCACGTCGGGCTGGCCGGGCCGCTGGCGGGGTTCGATCCTTCGGCGAGCAGGTAGAACCAGTGGTTCTGCGGGCCCGCGGCGGCGTGCACCTCGGTGCGCGGGATCGAGGACGAGTAGCAGTTCGGGTCCCCGAGCGCGGCCGGGTTGTACATGTTGCGGATCGGGCCGCTGCCGACGAGGTCGACCTCCTCGCCCACCAGGTAGTCCGGCGGGTCCAGGCTGGCGGGCTCGTTCATGTAGTGCTCGGTCAGCGCGCCGAAGATGTCGCCGGCCGACTCGTTCATGCCGCCCTTCTCGTTGCCGTTGCCGCCGCCGGCGCCGCCGGGCGTGTTGCTGAACACGGCGTGGCCGTTCTCGTGCGCGACGACGTCGGCGCTCGTGGCCTGGCGGGTGCCGGCCGAGTTGCGGCCGTAGTTGGTGTAGCTGCCGTTCCAGAACGCGTTGGCCTGGTTCAGGCCCACCCGCATGGGGAAGCCGCCGCCGCTGCCGTTGAGGCCGTTGCGGCCGAGCCAGCTGCCCAGCATGTCCCACTGCTTCTGGACGGCGTACATGGCGTCGACGCAGGCGGTCTCCAGGTTGGTGCCGCTGCCGTTGCCCCAGGCGCTGTCGGTGCCGGTGTAGGTGGAGCCGTTCTGGCCGCCGCAGCGGACGCCGGAGCGCAGCGGGTCGGTCATCGACGTCGCCGCCGTGCTGATGTCGACGGTGCCGTGGTAGTGGCTCTGGTCGTCGGCCACGGCGGCGCCGGCGGCGTCGCGGACCTCGTCCCAGGTCTCGGTGACCTTGCCGGTCTTGGCGTCCACGTACACGTGCAGCTTCGTCGGCGCCTTCTCGTGGGTGCCGGTGACGACGGTCTCGTAGACGAGGCGTCCCGACCCCTCGGCCATGACCATCAGGCGGGGCGCGGACGCGCTCTCGACCTCGGACACCTGGGCGCGGGACGTCTTCGCGGCCTGCGCCGCCGAGATCTCGGCGTCGGTCGAGACGTCGAGCTTCCGCGTCTGGCCGAGGGACGTGCTGAGCACCCCGCCCCCGGCGTCGGTGGTGACGACGAAGTCACCGCCGTAGACGGGCAGGTCGTCGTAGTAGCGGTCGTAGGAGACGTGCTGGAGGCCGCGCAGGCCGGAGGTGACTCCGCGCCGGACGATCTTCTCTTCGGGGGCCTTCTTGAACTCCGCGGGCTTCGCTGCGACGAGGCGGTCGGCCGCGTCGGCGGCGAGGGTGCGGGGATCCGGACGGGCGGGGGCGGTGCGGGCGGCCGCACCTGTGGCGGGAACGGACAACGCCACGGCGAGGCCGACGGACAGTGCCGCCGCCCCGATCGCGGTCTGGTGTCTCACGGGGGGTGCTCCTTCCACGTACCGGGCGGGGCAGCGGCCGCGGAGGTCCTTGTGGGAGCGCCCCGCGGGGTCCGTCACCCGTCCGGCTGGGGGTGTGGTGGGTGGGGAACTCATCCGGATGAGCTGCCCGAAGTGCACTCCCAATTGTGAAAAGTGTCAATAATTACAATTCATATTGGATTTTCAGTTCGTCGGGGGCTTTGAATGAAAACTCGGAAAACGGGCTTCAGGCAGCGCGAACGGGCCGGGCCGGTGGTGCCGGCCCGGCCCGTCCGGTCGGGAACCTTCGCGGAGGGATGAGCGTTCGCCGCCCCCTCCGGGGTCAGGGGGAGATCATGCGGCAGAGCCAGGAGAGGGCGAGCGGATACCGGTAGTCGATGCCGCCGTGCCCCGCGTCGAACAGCTCGAAGTGGACCACGTCCTCCTGCACGCCCGCGTCCAGCAGGGCCTTGTGGAATGCCTGCGCGCCCACGTCCAGGTACCACTCGTCGCGCGTCCCGCCGTCGATCCAGATCGCCCGCTGCGAGCGCATCGCCTCGGCGTGGGCGGGCACCATCCGCACCGGGTCCCACGCCAGCCACCGCTCCCACACGTCCTGCCTCAGGACGCCGCTGACCGGGTCGAACGGCAGCTCCGGCGTCCCGTCGTCGCGCGCGGAGTAGCAGACCGCCATGCCGAGGATGTTGAGCAGTTCCATGTCCTCGGGCTTGGTGAACGCCACGCGCCCGTTGAAGTCGTCCCACCACCGCCAGATGTCGCCGCCGTACTTGCGCAGGTGCCGGACGCACTTGGGGAACTCGGTCAGGTAGCAGTACTCGAACAGGGCGTCGCCCGCGTGCGTCGCGAGCGCCCCGAACAGGTCGGGGCGCAGCATCGGCGTGATCATCGCACCGTAGCCGCCGCTGGACTTGCCGCTGATCGCCCGGTGCTCGGGCGCGTCGAGCGTGCGGTAGCGCCCGTCCACCCAGGGGACGACCTCGTCGCAGATGTAGGAGTGGTAGCGGCCGGTGCCGGGGGAGTCGACGTACTGGCTGCCGCCGTGCGCGGTCCAGGCGTCCACGAACACCACGATCGCGGGCGGGGCCTCGCCGGAGGCGAACACGGCGTCGGCCGTCTCGGGGAACGGCTGGCGGTAGGGCGTCCGGTTGCGCCAGATGCCCACGTGCCCGGTGAACCCGGTGATGACGTACACGCTGGGATAGCGGCGTTCCGGCTCGTCGTCGTAGCCCGGCGGGACGTACACCAGGACGGGACGCTCGTGCGGGTCCTTCAGCGGGTTCTCGCGCAGCAGCTCACTGCTGACGACGTGCTCTTCCAGGCGTCCGGCGAACTCGGCGGACCACGGCAGCATGCGCACTCCCTCATCGGTAGTTGATCACTTCGACGCTAACCCAGCCCGCCGCCCGCCGGAACGGGTGTCACAATCCGGGGATCCGGCTCCGTCTTGCCGGAAACGGGGAAGGAGACCCACATGACCGAGAACGCCCGCCGCCTTCGTGAGCTGCACCGTCCCGGCGACCCGCTGCTGCTGCCGAACGTGTGGGACGCGGCGAGCGCCGCCACCGTCCAGGAGGCCGGATTCCCCGCCCTCGCCACCGCGAGCGCCGCCGTCTCCGCCATGCTCGGATACCCCGACCACGAGGGCGCGCCCGCCGAGGAGATGTTCGCCGCCGCGGGACGCGTCATCCGCGCCGCCTCCGTCCCCGTGACCGTGGACGCCGAGGCCGGGTACGGGCTGCAGCCCGCCGAACTGGTCGAACGGCTCCTCGCCATCGGCGCCGCCGGCTGCAACCTGGAGGACACCTACGCAGGGGAGCTCGCCGAGCCGGAGGCGCAGGCCGAGTTCCTCGCCGCGGTCCGGGAGGCGGCCGGCGACGCGCTGGTGATCAACGCCCGAGTGGACACGTTCATCAACAAGGCCCCGGATCCGCTGGACGCCGCGATCGCCCGCGGCCGCCTCTACCTGGAGGCCGGCGCCGACTGCGTCTACCCGATCACCGCGCCGATGGACGCCGTCCCGTCCCTGGTCAAGGGCCTGCCGGGGCCGGTCAACGCCAACAACTTCCCCGGCTCGTCCCTCGCGGACCTGGCCGCCGCGGGCGTCGCCCGCGTCTCCTACGGCCCGCTGCCCTTCCGCCGGACCCTGGAGGCGCTGAAGACCTTCGCGACCCGGGTGATGGCCCGCGAGGACCCTTATGCGTGATACATGTGAGCCCGCCCACTCCCGGCCACCCTTGCAAGCACTCACTTACAGTGGCACAGTGAGACGGAAATCGCCTCTATGTATCATGGAAGTGAGGTCCGAATGACCGTGACACTGGAGGAGATCCCCCCGAAGACCGTCCGGGACTCCATCAGCGGCCTGGCCCTCGCCGCCGCGGCCGCGAACGTGGTCATGCAGCTCGCCCGGCTGCCCGTCGGGCACGGAGTCGCCAACAGCAAGGTCGACAGCGGCCGCGTCGACAAGCACCCGATCAAGCGGACCCGCACGACCCTCACCTACATCGCCGTCGCGCTGCTCGGCACCGACGAGGAGCGCAAGGTGCTGCGCCAGGAGGTCAACCGCGCGCACCGGCAGGTCCGCTCCAAGGAACCCGTCCCCTACAACGCCTTCGACCCCGAACTGCAGCTCTGGGTCGCCGCGTGCCTCTACCAGGGCGTCGAGATCATCCACGACGTCCTGTACGGGAAGCCGTCCCCCGAACTCGCCGGGGAGCTGTACCGGTACGGGTCCCGCCTGGGCACGACCCTGCAGGTCAAGCCGGACATGTGGCCGGCGGACCGGGACGCCTTCGAGGAGTACTGGCAGGACGGCCTCAAGAAGATCGAGATGGACGACGTCACCCGCCGGTACCTGCGCGACCTGACCGAGCTGCGCTTCCTGCCCGCCCCGGTCCCACTGCTGTTCGGCCGCCACCACACCTTCGTGACCCTCGGCTTCCTCCCGCAGCAGTTCCGCGACGAGCTCGGCTACACGTGGACGCCCCGCGACCAGCGCCGCTTCGACCGCTACACCCGCCTGCTCGGCCGCGTCAACGGCCTCCTCCCGGCCCCGGCCCGCCTGTTCCCCTTCAACCTCTACCTCCGCGACTTCCGCCGCCGAGTAAAGACCAACCGCCCCGTCGTCTGACCCTCAGCGGGGCGGCTGATCGTCGGGTGGGGGGTCGGTGGCGGGTTTGGTCACCAGTTCGAATTCGCCTCGGTGGCGTTCGGTGCCGGCCACGACGGCGTCCTCCAGGACTTCGGCGCCCTTGTCCTGGCGCTGCATCATGGGGTCGCTGCGGACGTCCTTGGCCAGGGAGAAGCAGAGCAGGATCAGGACGAGGGTGAACG
>NZ_BMRO01000012.1:127051-132405 GCF_014648675.1 Actinomadura livida | reverse complement strand
CGGCCCCGGTCATGGCGCCCCAGAAGATGACGATCCAGCGGGACGGGTTGGTCGAGCCGCGCTGGGAGAGGGTGCCCATGACGACCGACGCGGCGTCCGCGCCGGAGACGAAGAAGATCGCGACCAGGAGCATCACGAGGATCGCGGTGATCGCCTCCCACGGGAGGTTGCTCAGCACGTTGAAGGTGATCTCCTCCTCCGTGCCGGAGCCGAACGGGTCCAGGCCGTCGCGCTGCTGGGAGATGGCCGCCCCGCCGAAGATCGCGAACCAGACCAGGCTGACCACGCTCGGGACGATGATCACGCCGGCGACGAACTGGCGGATGGTGCGGCCGCGGCTGATCCGGGCCAGGAACATGCCCACGAACGGGGACCAGGAGATCCACCACGCCCAGTAGAAGATCGTCCAGTCGGAGAGGAAGGTGTCCATCGCCTCGCCGCCCGTGGCGCCGGAGCGGGAGGCCATCTCGCCGAAGTCCTGGATGTAGACGCCGAGCGAGGTGGGCAGCAGTTCCAGGATGAACACCGTCGGGCCCGCCACGAACACGAACAGGGCCAGCAGGGCGGCCAGCACCATGTTCGTGTTGGACAGCCACTGGATGCCGCGGGCGATGCCGGAGACGGCGGAGGCGATGAAGCAGATCGTCAGGACGACGATGATGAGCACGAGGACCGTGGTGCCGAGGGTCTCGATCCAGCCGGCCTCCTGCATCCCGGTGCGGATCTGCAGGGCGCCGAGGCCGAGGGACGCCGCCGAGCCGAACAGGGTCGCGAACAGCGCCAGGCTGTCGATGAGCTTGCTGGCCGGGCCCTCGGCGCGGCGGCGGCCGAACAGCGGGGCGAACGCCGCGCTGATCAGCTGGGTGCGGCCGCGGCGGTAGTGCCCGTACCCGATCGCCAGCCCGAGGACGGCGTAGATCGACCAGGGGTGCAGCGTCCAGTGGAAGATGGTGGTCGCCATCGCGGTCTCGATCGCCCGCTCGCTCTGCGCCGGGTCGGTGCCGGGGGGCGGCTCGACGTAGTGCAGCAGGGGCTCGGCGGCGCCGAAGAACATCAGCCCGATGCCCATGCCCGCGCTGAACATCATCGCGATCCAGGACACGGTGCGGAACTCCGGCTCGTCGTCATCGTGGCCGAGCGGGATGCGGCCGTACTTGCTGAGCGCCAGCCACAGCGAGAAGATCACGAACCCGGTCGCGGCGAGGACGAGGAGCCAGCCCAGGTTCGCGAGCAGCCAGTCCAGCGCGGACTGCGCGGTCGAGCTCAGGTTGTCGGTCCAGACCGTGCCCCAGACCACGAAGGCGGCGGCGAGGACCGCGGTGCAGCCGTAGACGACCCAGTCGGTCCGCGCACGGCCCGGCCTCTTGTCGAGGGAGACGGGGAATCCGCCGTCGTCGGTCCCGCCTGGCGGGGGCTTGATCTCCTCCATGACCCTAGATCGTTCCCAAAGAACCACATGTCACGTCCACGCGGGAGTAATTCGTTTCCGACCTGCGCCGCAGCGGACGGCGGCCCGACAGGCTGTCCGTTATGTCGTGACTTTTCGCGCCCGGTCGACGGTTTCGACGAGGACGTCGACGTCCGCGGACGAGGTGCGGTGGCTGATGACGCAGGCGCGCAGGGCGGCGCGCCCGTCGAGCCGGACGGGGCTGATCCACGCGCGCCCGCCGCGGACGACCCGGGCGGCGAGCGCCTCGTGGTGCTCCCACGTGCCGTTCCCCGGATCGGCGAAGCAGACGACGGGGAGCGGGGTGTCGTTGACGATGTCCCACCCGTCCGCCGCGAGCTTCGCGCGCAGCCCGGCGGCGAGTTCCGCGTCGCGGTCGAGCTGCTCGGCGTAGCCGGAGCGGCCCGCGACGGCCAGGCTGAGGAACAGCTTCAGCCCCATGAAGCGCCGCGACCACTGCTGGCTGGACGTGTACGGGTCCACGGTCTCGGGGACGCCGGCCGGCATGTAGGACGTCGTGACCCGGAACGTCTCCGCGAGCCCCTCGGCGTCGGTGGTCAGCAGCGCCCCGGCGCCCATCGGGACGCTCAGCCACTTGTGCGCGTCGACCGTGATCGAGTCGGCGCGCTCGATGCCGGACAGGGCGGGGCGGAGCCGGTCGGAAAGGGCCGCCGCGCCCCCGTATGCGGCGTCCGCGTGGAGCCATAGGCCCTGGTCGCCGCAGAGGTCAGCCAGTTCGTGGAGCGGGTCGATCGCCCCGGCGGCCGTGGTGCCGGCCGTCGCGACCACGAGGAACGGCAGGTCGCCGGCCGCGCGGTCGGCGGCGAGCCGGCGGGCGAGGTCCGGGACGTCCATCCGCAGGCCGGTGGTGGGGACGAGGCGGACGGCGTCGCGCCCGATGCCGGTCGCGTGCGCGATCTTGAGCCAGGCCAGGTGGCTCTCCGCCGACGCGTACATGACCGGGCGGCCGGGCAGCGCCCGCAGGCCCTCGGTGCCGTACCGCGGCCATGCCCGCGTGAGCGCCAGCAGGACGGCGGTCATGTTCGCCTCGGCGCCGCCGCTGGTGAAGGACCCGGCGACCCGCTCGGGCGGGTACCCCAGGCGGCCGCCCAGGAAGCGCAGCAGGTGGGCCTCGATCTCCGCCGCCGCGGGCGCGTGCGACCATGCCGCGAGCTGCGGGTTGAACGCGGCGGCGAGGGTCTCCCCGACGATCCCCATCAGCGTCGGCGTGGGGTTGAACAGCCCGAAGTACCGGGGGTGCGTGGTGTGGACGGTCGCCTCGCGGAGCAGGTCCGCGACCTCTCCGATGACCGTTTCGGGCGCCGCCGGACGCTCGAAGTCGTACGCCTCGACCGCGGCCCGCAGCGCGGCGGCGTCGACCGGTGCGCTCACAGCCCGTCCGGCGATGCTCTCGCGCTCGTCGGCGAGCAGCTCGGTGACGTGCCGCCACAGCGCTTCGGCCGCCGGCGGGGGCGGGTCGAAGGAGGCTCGTCCAAGAGGAAAGTCGTCCATGTCCCCACCTTCGCGCCCGTGCGGGGAACGCCCAAGTGGCAGTAACGACCATCATCGCTAAGTTAGTGACATGCACCGGCTGGCGGTCGCGGTCACCGAGGGTGTGCCGATCTTCGAGTTGTCCATTCCCTGCGAGGTGTTCGGCTACGAGCGTCCGGGGCTGGCCCGCACCTGGTACGACTTCCGGCTCTGCGCCGCGCCGGGCACCCGGACCGCCGCCGGGTTCGCGCCGGACGCCCGCTACGGCCTGGACGAACTCGCCCGAGCCGACACCGTCGTGATCCCGGCCTGCGCGAACGTCCTGGCCGACCAGCCCGCCGACCTGGTCGAGGCCGTCCGCGCCGCGCACGCCGGTGGTGCCCGGATCGTGTCGCTGTGCACCGGGGCCTTCGTGCTCGCCGCCGCCGGTCTCCTCGACGGACGCCGGGCGACGACCCACTGGATGCACGCCCGCCAGCTCGCCGAACTCCACCCCGAGGTGAGGGTGGACGCGTCCGTCCTCTACATCGACGACGGCGACATCCTGACCAGCGCGGGCACCGCCGCCGGGCTCGACCTGTGCCTGCATGTCGTCCGCTCCGACCACGGCGCGGCCGTGGCCCGCGCCCTCGCCAAGCGGCTCGTCATGCCCGCGCACCGGCCCGGTGGCCAGGCCCAGTACATCGACGCGGGCGTCGCCGTCCATGCCGCGGACGAGCTGGGCCCTCTCCTCGACTGGGCTCGTGAACGTCTGCACGAACCGCTGACCGTCGCCGCCCTGGCACGCCGTGCCAACGTCACCCCGCGCACCCTGATCCGCCGCTTCCACGCCGCGACGGGAACGACGCCGATGGCCTGGCTGCGCGGCATCCGCATCGACTACGCCCGCGAACTGCTGGAGACGACGTCCCTCCCGGTGGACCGGATCGCCGATCACGCGGGCCTGGGCAGCCCGGCCAACTTCCGCCACCACTTCACCCGTGCCGTGGGCGTCCCTCCGACCGCCTACCGCCGCGCCTTCTCGTCCAGCACGAACTGAGCCCTCGTCGCGGGATTCGGCCGGGTTGGCGGGGGCGGCGTTGTATGGCCGAAACCGGGAAGACCGGAGGGTGTGACCCCGGTCACATTCGTCGCTTCTGTCCCGCTACGTCACTACTAGAACAGAGATGTTCCCTTTCGGCCACTGTTGCCGCATATAGGGTTTCGTGTTCCTCTGATTAAGACAATGTCCGGTTGCGGATCGCTGCACGCCGACCGCACCTGACCGAAACACCGTCACCGACGCAGGCCACCTACCACGACGCACGCCACCTACGACGACGCACGCAGCGAAAGCGGAGGTCCGGATGCGCAAGGAGACGCTGGAGAGCTTCGTCCTGGGGGACGTTCTCCGGTCGCAGGCGCAGGCTCATCGAAGGCAGACGTTCCTCAAGTTCCGGGACGGCGAGGTCACCTACGGCGAGGTCGACACGGCCGCCGACCGGATGGCCCGCCGGCTGGCCGGCGCCGGGATCGGCCGCGGCGACCACGTGGGGCTGATGCTGCCCAACTGCGCCGACTTCGTGCATCTCGTCTTCGCGCTGGCGCGGCTCGGCGCGGTCGCCGTGCCGGTCAACATCGCCTACCGCGGGGAGCTGCTGCGGCACGTCCTGGACAGCTCCGACTCGAACTGGCTCGTCATCGACGGCCCCTACGCGGAGCGGATCGTCGAGATCGCGGAGCGGCTGCCGAAGCTCGGCGGGGTCGTCGTGCGGGACGCCGCCGCGAGCGAGGTGCTGCTGGACCGGCTCGGCAAGCCCGCGCGGGACCTGTACGCCCTGCCGGAGGACGGCGAGGGGCGCGTCGAGGTCCCGGTCGGGTTCGCCGACATGCAGGCGATCATGTACACGTCCGGGACGACCGGGCCGTCCAAGGGCGCGATGGTCCCGCACGCGCTGGCGCTGACCTGCGCCTACGACTCGCTGGACTTCCTCGACCGGTGGGGCAAGACGATCTACTGCCCGCTGCCGCTGTTCCACGCCGCCGCGCTGTGGGACGGGATGCTGTCCGCGCTGCTCGGCGGCGGCTCGATCGCGCTCGTGGAGCGGTTCAGCGCGTCGCGGTTCTGGGACGACGTGCGCCGCTTCGACGCCCAGGTGTGCATGAGCGTGTTCTCGATGATCCCGATCCTGCTGAACCGGCCGCCGACGCCGCGGGACCGCGACCACCGGCTGGAGACCTTCTACATGGGCAAGTCGAGCCTGGACGAGCCGCTGCGGGAACGTTTCGGGGTCCGGTCGGTGGAGACCTATACGAGCACCGAGGCGGGCATCGCGACGGGCAGCCCGTACGGGGAGTGGCGGACGGGTTCGTGCGGCCGGGCCCACGAGGAGCGGTTCCAGGTCGCGGTGGTGGACGAGTACGACCGGGAGGTGGG
>NZ_BMRO01000012.1:125339-127032 GCF_014648675.1 Actinomadura livida | reverse complement strand
GGCCACGACCCGCTGCTTCCGGAACATGTGGTTCCACACCGGAGACCGGGTATGGCGCGATGACGACGGCTACTTCTACTTCCTTGACCGGATGAAGGACGCGATCCGCCGGCGTGGTGAGAACATCTCGGCCTTCGACCTGGAGACCGAGATCAATCAGCATCCGGCGGTGCTGGAGTGCGCCGCCATCGGCGTGCCCTCGGAGCTGGAGGACGAGGACATCAAGGTGTCGATCGTGGTGCAGCCGGACACCGGCATGGATCCCGCGGAGCTGATCGCCTACTGCGAGGAGCGCCTGCCGCGGTCGATGGTGCCGCGCTACGTCGAGTTCGTGGACGCGCTGCCGCGCACGCCGACCGACAAGGTCGCCAAGTACAAGCTGCGGGCCCAGGGCGACGGGGGCATCACCGAGACCACGTGGGACCGGGAGGCGGAGGGCCGGTGAACTGGGACGACACGCCGGAGGAGGCCGCGTTCCGGGCGGCGGCGCGGGCGTTCATCGAGGAGCGGTTCCCCGCGTCGTACCGCCCGGCGGGCGACGAGGAGCAGAGCCTCGAACCGGAGGACGTCGCGGGCTACAACTGGCCCGTCGACCGCGTCGCCGACGACGCCGCCCGCCGCGAGGGGGCGCGGGCGTGGGCGGCGGCACTCGCCGAGCGGGGCTGGATCGCGCCCCATTGGCCGCGTGAGTACGGCGGCGCGGGCCTGTCGGCCATGGAGGAGTTCATCCTGCACGAGGAGATGATGCGGGCGCGGGTGCCGACGGTGAACGGCATCGGCGCGTTCCTCCTCGGCCCGACGCTGCTGGTGCACGGCACGGAGGAGCAGAAGGCCCGGCACCTGCCCGCGATCGCGAAGGGCGAGGCGACCTGGGCGCAGGGGTTCTCCGAGCCGGGCTCCGGCTCCGACCTCGCGTCGCTGCGCACCCGCGCCGTGCGGGACGGCGACGAGTACGTGGTGGACGGCCAGAAGGTCTGGACGTCCCTCGGCCAGTACGCGGACTGGCTGTTCGTCCTGGTGCGAACCGACCCCGACGCCGACCGGCCGCACCGCGGTATCACGTTTCTGCTGGTCAAGGCGGACGCGCCGGGCGTGACGATCCGCCCCATCACCGACATCAGGGGCGCGGCGCCGTTCTGCGAGATCTTCTTCGAGGGCGTCCGGGTGCCGGTGGCGGACCGCGTCGGCGAGGAGAACCGCGGCTGGTACGTCGCGATGTCCGCACTGGGCTTCGAGCGCGCCGGGATCGGCGCCACGATCAAGTACGAGCAGGCGCTCGCCGAGCTGGTCGGCTACCTGCGGTCGCCGGAGGGCGCGCGGTTCGGCCGGACGAGCCCGGCGCTGCGCCAGGAGATCGCGCGCCGGCAGACCGAGGTCCGGGTGCTGTACAACCTGGCCCGCTACACGGTGTCGCGGCAGGCCGCGGGCGAGGAGCCCGACTTCGAGGCGTCCATCAACCAGCTGTTCGGCGCCGAGCTGCACCAGCGGCTCGCCCGCACCGGCGCGCGGGTGTTCGGGCGGTCCGCCGCCCTGTGGGAGCGCGAGGGCGCTCCGCTCGGCGCCCTGTTCACGCACATGCGCAGGGACTCGGTGGCCTCCACCTTCCTCGGCGGCACCACCGAGATCCAGCGCAACGTCATCGCCACCCGCGGGCTGCGCCTGCCCCGCGGCTGACCGTCCGATCGAGGAGGAG
>NZ_BMRO01000012.1:0-125317 GCF_014648675.1 Actinomadura livida | reverse complement strand
ACCGGCCGGACAAGCTCAACGCGCTGACGCCGACCACGATGACGGAGCTGCGCGACATCTTCACCCGCGTCGACGACGACGAGGACGTCTGCGTCGTGGTGCTGCGCGGCGCCGGCGAGCGCGCGTTCTGCGCGGGGATGGACCTCGCGTGGTCGGAGAAGCTGACGCCGCGCGAGCGGGTCGAGCAGGGCCGGCTCGGCGAGAAGACGTTCGCGATGATGGAGCGGACGTCGGTCCCGGTGATCGCGGCCGTGCACGGCTACGCCGTCGGCGGCGGCCTGGAGCTGGCGCTCGCCGCCGACTTCATCGTCGCCTCCGACAACGCGAAGATGGGGCTGGTCGAGATCACCCTGTCGGCGCGCCCGCCGTACCGGCCGAAGATGACCGAGGACGGCGACCCCGACCAGCCCGAGTTCGGCGGCTCCGCGCCGGGCTGGGGCGGCGTGAAGCGGCTGCCGGAGCGGATCGGCAAGGCCCGCGCGAAGGAGCTGCTGTTCACCGGCGCGCGCATCGACGCCGACCGGGCGCTGCGGCTCGGCCTGGTCAACGACGTGTACCCGGCGGACGAGTTCGACAAGCGGGTCGGTGAGCTGGCCGAGCGGATCGCGGCGATGAACCGCTACAACCTGCGCCTCGTCAAGGAACTGGTCACCTACGGCTACGACTGGATCGAGCCGCACCCGAGCTAGGAGAACCCGTGCAGATCTACCGCATCGATCATGTCGCCCAGGTGGCGGCCGACCTCGACGCGCAGGTCGGGCTGCTGGAGGGGCTGTTCGGGTTCCGGCGCGTCCGGAGCTGGGACAACCCCGCCGAGGGCGTGCGCGGCGCCCGGCTGGAGATCCCCGGGAGCCGGGGGCAGGCGTGGGAGGTGGTCGCGCCCGTCGGCGAGGGGTCCTCGCTGCAGACCTGGCTGGACGAGCACAACGGCCGTCCCGGGCTGCACCACGTCGGCGCCGAGGTCCCGGACCTGGACGCCGCCCGCGTGGAGCTGGAGGGACGCGGCGTCAAGCCGGCCGACGGGCCGCAGGGCCGGTGGCTGGAGGCGTCGCTGAGCCCGCCCGAGCACGGCCCCGGCATCCTGTTCCGGCTGCGCGGCCCCGGCGGCCTGGACATGTGCGGCGACTCCGGCGACAACGCCGTGGCGCCGTCCGAGCCGGGTGAACCGTCCTCCAGCCCCCACCCACCGCCATCCAACGGACGAGCTGCGCTCGACGGCCCGTCGCTCGGCATCGTGGCGCTCGACCATGTCTGCCAGGCGTTCCACGACCGCGACGAGCTGGCCCGCTGGTACCGCGACCTCGCCGGGTTCGTGCAGGTGTGGCGGACGCCGGACGACGAGCACCCGGACATGGCCGACCTGGTGCTGAACATCCCCGGCTCCTCGATCTGCTGGGAGGTCATCACCGGGCGCGGGGAGGACTCGTTCATCGACCGCTTCCTGGAGCGCAGCGGCCCGGCCGCCCACCACGTCACGTTCGAGGTGGCCGACTGGGACGCGGCGCTCGCGGCGTGCGAGCGGCACGACGTCCCGACCTTCGACGACGAGGAGGGCGTCACCGACGGCGCCGCCTGGAAGCACACGTTCATCCACCCGAAGCACACCGGCGGCGTGCTCGTCCAGCTGTTCTGGGAGGAGCGGCCGGGCGTGTGGGTCCGCTCCGACAAGATCCCGCCGACGTCATGAACCTGAGCCGCACCGAAGACCAGGAGCTCATCGCCGACACCGCGCGCGAGTTGCTGGAGGCGCGGGCGCCGACCGCCGGGGCGCGGGCGATGGACGGCGACCCCGCCGGCCACTCGCCCGCGCTGTGGAAGGAGATGGTCGAGCTCGGCTGGCCGGGCCTGGCGTTCCCCGAGGAGCACGGCGGCGTCGGCGGCGACTTCCTGGACGTGTCGCTGCTGTTCGAGCAGCTCGGCTACGCGCAGGTGCCGAGCCCGCTGCTCGCGTCGGTGGCGTGCTGCGGGATGCCGGTGGCCCGCTTCGGCACGTCCGGGCAGCGGGAGCGGTGGCTGTCCGCGATCTCGGAGGGCCGGATCATGACCGCCGCGCCCCTGCCCTGGGACCGTCCCGGGGACGGGCCGGTGGCCTCCCGCGACGGCGACGGCTACGTGCTGAACGGCACCGCCACGTTCGTGCCGTTCGCCGCTTCGGCCGAGCACATCCTCGTGGCGGCGCGTCTGGACGGCGAGCCCCGCGCGTTCTGGGTGGACGCCTCATCGGTGACGCTCAACCCGCTGGGCACGGTCGGCTGGGACCGGCCCTGCCACGTCGAACTGGCGGACGTGCGCGTCCCGGCCGAGGCCGCGCTGGGTGAGGACGCATCCGGCGCGGACGCCGCCCGCGCCATCTCCCTGTTCGGCGCGGCGGCCACCTGCGCGGAGATGGTGGGCGCGGCACAGCGCGTCCTCGACATGACGGTGGCGTACGCGACGGAACGGGAGCAGTTCGGCAAGCCCATCGGGTCCTTCCAGGCGGTGCAGCACCACTGCGCCGACATGTCCATCGACGTGCTCGGCTCCCGCTTCATCGCCTACGAGGCCATCTGGCTCCTGTCAGCGGACCGGGAGGCCGCGCAGGAGGTGTCGATGGCGAAGGCGTGGGTGAGCGAGGCGTACGAGCGCGTGTGCGCCCTCGGCCACCAGGTGCACGGCGCGATCGGCTTCACCGAGGAGCACGACCTGCACCTGTTCTCCCGCCACGCCATGGCCGCGGCACTCGCCCACGGCGACGGCGACCTCCACTACGACACCCTGGCCACCCGGCTGGACCTGCCCTGACGTCCCTGCGCGCCCGCCCGCTCGTCGCGCCGTCCGCGGGCGCGGCGCGCATGGACGGTCACTCCGCCGCGGCGGGCTCCGTGGAGATCCGCCCGGCCACGATGTGGTCGGCGAGCGGCAGCACGATCGCGGCGATCTCGCCGATGGTCTCCTTGGGGACGCCCGCGTCGATGAGGCTGGCCACCAGGTGGTCGGCGACCCGGTCGAAGTGCTCCTGCTCGATGCCGAGCCCGAGGTGGACGTCCTTCATCGCCCGGCCCTGGTAGGCCATCGGTCCGCCGAGCGCCTGCCCGAAGAACTCGACCTGGCGGCCCTTCACCTTGTTGACGTTCAGCCCGACGAAGTACGTGTTCAGCAGGTCGTCGGCGAGAATCCGCTCGTAGAGGTCGTCCACCACCGCCGTCAGGGCCTCTTCTCCACCGATCGACTCGTAGATGCTCATCCGTCCTCCTCACGCGAAGGCTTATTGGCAGCGCGCCAATAATTGGCGAGCCCAGGGTACGGCGAGCTTCACGAGGACGCCAGGGGCCCCTGTCGGTGAACGGAAACGCCCGGCCGGGGCGGGCCCGGCCGGGCGCTGCGGGTGTTCTCGGCTGGGAGTGTTCGCGTGCGGTCGCTAGGGGCGGACGGCGTACACCATGCGCTTGCCGGGGTGCTCGCCGACGGTCCAGAACTGGCCGAGGCCGGGGTTCGACGCGTCCGTGCCGCTCTGCCAGTGCGCCAGGTCCTCCGGGCCGATGCTGAGCTGCTTCTCACTGGCGACCTGCAGCGTCGTGGTGGACGACGTCGCGGGCGCGGTCGTGTAGAACGTCCCGGCGGTCGCGGGGCCGCGGCTGCGGCTCAGGTACCACCGGCCGTTGAACCGGGTCGCGCCCTGGACGTTGCTGACCGGCAGCTTGTGAGCGGCGTCGGCGTTCCACCGGTAGGACGGGTCGGTGATCAGCTCGCTGTTCGCGGTGAACGCGCCGGCGATGGGCCACGCCGCGACGCGGCCGTTGACGGCCTCCTCCCCGGCGCAGTACTCGCCGGAGACCAGGTGGTCGGTGCCGCTGCGGTCGAGGGACACGTGCGAGAACTGCGGCGACCCGTCCGAGGTGGTGCACTTGGTGCCGGTCGCGGCGGTCCGCGTCCACGAGCCGACCTGCGGCATCACGTAGCGGTACCCGTAGCCGTGGTACGTGCCGCCGTGCAGGCCGACCTTGTCCGCGCCGCCGGTCGTGCCGTTCTCGGACGCGCCCAGGTCGAAGATGCGGCGCATGTCGAACATGCGGAAGCCGCGCGCGGTGTCGGCGACGAACAGGTGGTCGCCGTACCAGAGGATCCCGCCCGCGTGGAGCGAGGTGTTGTAGCTGCCGCTGGACGAGTCCTGCGACACCCGGACGGTGTCGTAGTCGCCGTTGGCCTTCGGGTACACCAGCAGGACGTGCCGGTACGCGCCGGTGGAGGGGTTCATGAAGCTGATGCGGACGCCCTTGACCATGCCGTCGGCGTTGGCGTTGGCGTCGTACCAGCTCACCAGGACGGGCTTGTAGCCGTCGCCCCACTCCTGGTCGGCCTGCATGTCGGCGACCGTGGTGACGCCCTGCGGGTACCACTGGGCGGTGGCGTTGTCGCCGTCGTTGAAGCAGACGCTCCGCGCGAGCGCCACGGAGCTGCCGGACTGGACGGCGTTCGGCTCGCACGCCCCGTTGACGGTGACCGGGGTGTCGTCGTCCTGCCGGTTCAGGTCGTTCATGATGCCGGTGACGGTCCCCTTCACCAGCGGGAGGGCGTCGGCGCGGTCGCGCAGGTCCGTCCCGTAGGAGTTCGGGCGGAGCTGGAAGTTCGACAGGGACAGTTCGTCGGCTGCGGCGGGGGACTGGATCGCGGCGGCGAGCGGAAGGGCGAGGCCCACGGCGGCCAGGACGGCCAGGCATCGACGGCGGCGCATGCACTCTCCTCACGGCCGGGCCCGCCTGGCCGGGGATCACCCGGGGGAGCGGTGGGCGCGGCCAAGATCGTCGTGTCAGTCCGTCCAAAATGACATGATCATGACCTTCCCGCCAAATCGGACATGTACCAGAGGTCCACTTCACTTTTGGCGGGATGATCGGCATAAATTTGCGGAATGAACGTCGTCATCGCCGTTGTCGCGACCTTGCTGGTGACGTGGATTCCGGCGCTCGTGTGGTGGCGGCGCCAGCAGGGGCGGGGCGGCGACCTGGGCGGGCCCGCGCGGCGGGCGACGTTCGAGACGCTGCACACCGCCTCCCGCGCCGCCCCCGCGTTCCGGGCGGGGCTGACCGAGCAGGACGCGCAGAAGGCCGCCCGGCACCTGCGGGTCCTGCTGGACTGCCCCGCGCTGGCGATCACCGACCGGGAGCGGCTGCTGGCCTGGGACGGGGAGCACGAGCACCACGCGGAGGAGGTCCTCGGGCACGCCGGGGTGACGCTGGAGAACGGCCGGACCCAGGTGCACGACGTCGCCTGCGACCTGCTCGACTGCCCGATCCGGCGGGTCGTGGTGGTGCCGCTCGCCACCGACGACCGCGTGGTCGGGTCGCTCGCCGCCTACGGGGAGGACACCCCGGCCGGGCTGATCCGCGCCGCCGAGGAGGTCGCCCAGTGGGTGGACGCGCAGCTGGAGCTGGCCGAGCTCGACCACTCGCGGACGCTGCTGATGGAGGCGGAGATGCGGGCGCTGCGGGCGCAGATCTCCCCGCACTTCATCTACAACTCGCTGACCACCATCGCCTCGTTCGTCCGGTCCGACCCCGAGCGGGCGCGGGAGCTGCTGCTGGAGTTCGCCGGGTTCACCCGCTACTCGTTCCGGCGGCACGGCGACTTCACGACGCTCGCCGAGGAGCTGCGGTCCATCGACCGGTACCTGCTGCTCCAGCGGGCGCGGTTCGGCGAGCAGCTGCGGGTGACGCTGCGGATCGCGCCCGAGGTGCTGCCGGTCGCCGTGCCGTTCCTGTGCCTGCAGCCGCTGGTGGAGAACGCCGTCCGGCACGGGCTGCAGGACAGGTCGGAGCCGGGGCTCATCACGATCGTCGCCGAGGACGCCGGATCGGACTGCCTGATCAGCGTGGAGGACGACGGGATCGGCATGGACCCCGAGGACGTCCGGCGGCTGCTCTCGGGCGACGTGCGCCCGCTGACCGACGACGGCGACGCGGCCGGGATCGGGCTCGCCAACGTCGACGACCGGCTGCGGCAGGTGTACGGGCCGGAGTACGGTCTCGCCGTGGAGACCGGTCCGGGCGCGGGCACGAAGGTGATCGTGCGGGTGCCCAAGTACCGGCCGGGGGTGACCGCGTCCTGAAACCTTGACTGACAGGCGTCCTTTGACTGGAATGTCCGTGCGACGTGGGAAAGGACGATGTGGTGGGCCTACGTGTCCTCGCGGTGGACGACGAGCCGCCCGCGCTGGACGACCTCGTCCACCTGCTGCGCGCCCACCCGCGGATCGGCGAGATCCACACGGCGCGGGACGGCGCCGCCGCGCTGCGCAAGCTCGACCGGGCCCTCGCCGAGGGGCGGCCCATCGCCGCGGTCTTCCTCGACATCCGGATGCCCGGCCTGGACGGCACCGTCCTCGGCCGCGTGCTCGCGCAGTTCGCCCGCGCGCCGCAGATCGTCTTCGTCACCGCCTACGAGGACCACGCCGTCGACGCGTTCGAGATCAAGGCGACGGACTACATCCTCAAGCCGGTGCGGCCCGAGCGGCTCAACGAGGCGATCAGGCGCGTCATCGAGGCCACCGACGAGCCCGAGGACGACGAGGCCGACCCGGCCGAACCGGAGCCGCTGCCCGTCGAGCTGGGCGGGGTGACCCGGTTCGTCACCCCCGCCGAGGTCCTGTACGTCGAGGCGCAGGGCGACTACGCGCGGCTGCACACCTCGTCCGGCAGCCACCTGGTCCGCATCCCGCTGGCCGCGCTGAGCGAGCGCTGGACCGGCGCCGGGTTCGTCCGGGTGCACCGCAGCCACCTGGTCGCGCTGTCGGCGATCCGGGAGCTGCGGCTGGACTCGGGCCGCTGCACCGTGCTGGTCGGCGACGCGGAGCTGCCGGTGAGCCGCAGGCACGTGCGCGAGCTGCGCGACGTGCTCGTGCGGAGGGCGAGGCGGTCCCCCTGAGCTCCCGCCCCCCGAGCCCCGGCGACCCCGGCGCCGGCTCCCCGAGCCCCGGCCCGCCGAGCGCCGGTGAACGGCCGCACGGCATCGCGCCGGGCCGGGTGCTGGTGACCGGGCCGCGGACCCGGGCCGTCCGCCGGCCCAGCTACCCCGTCACCCGGGAGATCGACGAGCAGACCCGGCTCGGCGAGGCCTACATGCGCTCGCTGCTGCGCGCCCAGCTCCGGCTCGCGGTGGGGCTGTGCCTCGTGCTGGCCGCGGTGGTCGTCGGGCTGCCGCTGCTGTTCGCGGTGTTCCCGGAGTTCAGCGAGAAGACCGTGCTGGGCATCCCGCTGCCGTGGGTGGTGCTCGGCGGGCTGATCTACCCGTGGTTCGTCGTGTGCGGCTGGTGGTACGTCCGGCAGGCCGAGCGCAACGAGGACGACTTCGCCGAACTCGTCGACAGGCCCCCGTCCCCCGACGACGCGCCATGAACGACGAAGCGCCGATGAACGACAGCGCGCCATGAACACCGCGTACGGGCTCGCCGGCGTGCTGCTGGTCGTCGTCGCCACCGTGCTCATCGGCGTGATCGGGCGCATCTCCCGCACCACGTCCGACTTCTACGTCGCGTCCCGCACGGTCACGCCGCTGCGCAACGCGTCGGCGATCGGCGGCGAGTACCTGTCGGCCGCGTCCTTCCTCGGCATCGCGGGGCTGATCCTCGCCTACGGCGCCGACATGCTGTGGCTCCCCGTCGGCTGGACGGGCGGCTACCTGATCCTGCTCGTGCTCGTGTCGGCGCCGCTGCGCCGCTCCGGCGCGTACACGCTGCCCGACTTCGCCGAGGCGCGGCTGGAGTCGATGGCGGTGCGCCGCGTCGCCAGCATCCTCGTCGTGCTGATCAGCTGGCTGTACCTGCTGCCGCAGTTCCAGTCCGCCGGGCTGGTGCTGCGGACGGTGACGGGCGCGCCGGTGTGGACGGGCGGCGTCCTCGTCGCCGTCGTCGTCGCGGTGAACGTCCTCGTCGGCGGCATGCGCAGCGTCACGCTCGTCCAGGCGTTCCAGTACTGGATGAAGCTCACCGCGCTCGCCGTCCCGCTGGTTTTCCTGCTGCTGGCGTGGCGGTACGACGGCGCGCCCGGCCTGGCGGCGGACACGCCGCCGCAGTTCGCGGAGCGGACCACCGTCTCCGTCGGCCTCGCCGTCACGGTCGACGTCGTCGACCCCGTCCAGGTCGTCGTGGACGGGCGGGTGGACGGGCAGCCCTACGAGAACGGCCCGCTGACCCTGGGGCCCGGACGGCACCACATCGCGCAGAACACGTCCGTCACGTTCCCGGCCGGCGCCGAGGTGCCGCACGTCAGCGACCGGCCGGCCACCACCGACCGCCAGTGGGCGATGCCGCTGGACGGCCACCCCCACTCCCTCTACGCCACGTACTCGCTGATCCTGGCCACGTTCCTCGGAACGATGGGGCTCCCGCACGTCCTCGTCCGCTTCTACACCAACCCCGACGGGCGGGCCGCGCGCCGCACCACCGTGATGGTGCTGTCGCTGCTCGGCGCCTTCTACCTGCTCCCGGCCGTCTACGGGGCGCTCGGCCGCCTCTACACGCCCGAGCTGCTGATGACCGGGCGGGCGGACGCCGTCGTCCTCACGCTGCCCGGCCGCCTCATCGGCGGAGTCGGCGGCGACCTGCTCGGCGCGCTGGTGACCGGCGGCGCGGTCGCGGCGTTCCTGTCCACCTCGTCCGGGATCACCGTGTCCGTCGCCGGGGTGATCGCGCAGGACATACTGCGCGGCGGGGTTCGCTCGTTCCGCGCCGGGACGCTGCTCGCCCTCGTCGTCCCGCTGGCGCTGGCCATCGCGGCGCGCGCGCTGCCCGTCGCGGACGTCGTGGGGCTGGCGTTCGCCGTCGCGGCGTCCACGTTCTGCCCGCTGCTCGTCCTCGGCGTCTGGTGGCGGCGGCTGACCGTCCCCGGCGCGCTCGCCGGCCTCATCGCCGGCGGCGTCCTGGCGGGCACCGCGGTGATCGTGACGATCGCCGCCGGGCCGCCGGAGGGGCTGCTGGGGGCGCTGCTCGCCGAACCCGCCGCGTGGAGCGTCCCGACCGCGTTCGCCACCATGATCGTCGTGTCGCTGTGCACGCCCGGCCGGGTGCCGCGCGGCGTCGCGCGGATGATGGTGCGCCTGCACACTCCGGAGTCGCTCGCCGTCGACCGCGGCACCTGGCGGCCGAAGCGGGTGTGACCGTTCGTCGCGCCAGATGAACCGCTCACCGACGATGCCCGCAGACCGCCGACGATGAACGGCGACTGACCGCAGCCCCGCGCCTGTCCCCTCGCTCGGCCCCCGGGACGTCCATACGGTGGCGCGTGACCGGCGTCACAACAGAGGAGGGGCGGTCGTGTCCATCGATAAGAACGCCTCCGGCACCGTCTACCAACGGTTCCAGGGCACCGCGGAGTTCCAGGAACTCCGCACCAGATTCCGCAGATTCGCATTTCCGATGACCGTCGCGTTCCTCACCTGGTACCTGCTCTACGTCGTGCTCTCGGGCTGGGCGCGCGGCTTCATGGGCACGGAGCTGTTCGGCGCGATCAACGTCGCGCTCGTCTTCGGGTTGCTGCAGTTCGTCACCACGTTCGGCATCGCCTACTACTACTCGCGGCACGCCGGGCGACGCCTCGACCCGCTCGCCGACAAGATCCGCGGCGACATCGAGGCGGAGGAGGCGCAGGGCGCCGGAACCGCGGAGGACGCCCGATGAGCAACGAGACACTGTCGATCCTGCTGTTCCTCGTCTTCGTCGCGGCCACCCTGGCGATCACCGTGTGGGCGAGCCGCAACACCAAGAACGCCACGGACTTCTACGCCGGCGGCCGCTCCTTCTCCGGGCCGCAGAACGGCCTGGCGATCGGCGGCGACTACATGTCCGCCGCGTCCTTCCTCGGCATCGCCGGGCTGATCGCCCTGTACGGCTACGACGGCTTCCTGTACTCCATCGGGTTCCTGGTCGCCTGGCTCGTCGCGCTGCTGCTGGTCGCCGAGCTGCTGCGGAACTCGGGCCGGTTCACGATGGCCGACGTGCTGGCGTTCCGGATGAGCCCGCGCCCGGTCCGCACCGCCGCCGGCGTCTCCACCATCACCGTGTCGATCTTCTACCTGCTGGCGCAGATGGTCGGCGCCGGCGCCCTGGTCGCCCTGCTGTTCGGGTTCACCAGCGAGTTCGCCAAGGGCGCCACGATCGCGCTGGTCGGCGTCCTGATGATCGTGTACGTGGTGTTCGGCGGGATGAAGGGCACCACCTGGGTGCAGATCGTCAAGGCCGTGCTGCTGATGACCGGCGCGGCGCTGGTCACGCTGCTGGTGCTGACCGAGTTCGGCTTCAACCTGTCCAGCCTGCTGAACGACGCCGCCGAGCAGAGCGGCAAGGGCGAGGCGTTCCTGGAGCCCGGCCTGCGCTACGGCACCGAGGAGCAGGGCCTCACCGGCAAGCTGGACCTGATCAGCCTCGGCCTCGCGCTCGTCCTCGGCACCGCGGGACTGCCGCACATCCTGATCCGCTTCTACACCGTCCCGACGGCGCGCGACGCCCGCAAGTCCGTGATGTGGGGCATCGGCCTCATCGGCACCTTCTACCTGTTCACCCTCGTCCTCGGCTTCGGCGCCGCGGCGCTGGTCGGCAGCGAGGAGATCTCCAGGGTCAACGAGGCGGGCAACACCGCCGCGCCGCAGCTCGCCGAGAAGATCGGAGAGATCATGTTCGGCGACGCGGGCGGCACGATCCTGCTGGCGGTGATCGCCGCGGTCGCGTTCGCCACCATCCTGGCGGTCGTGGCGGGCCTCACCCTGGCCTCCTCGTCGTCGTTCGCCCACGACCTGTACGCCCACGTGTTCCGCAAGGGCAAGGCCACCGAGCGGGACGAGGTCCGCGTCGCCCGCATCTCCGCCCTGGTCATCGGCGCCGTGTCGATCGTCCTCGGCATCTACGCCCAGCGGCTCAACGTGGCGTTCCTCGTCGCGCTGGCGTTCGCGGTCGCGGCGTCCGGCAACCTGCCCGCGATCCTCTACAGCCTGTTCTGGAAGAGGTTCAACACCGCGGGCGCGGTCTCCGCGATCTACGGCGGCCTCGGCGCGGCGCTGTTCCTGGTCATCTTCTCCCCGGTCGTCTCCGGCTCCGAGAAGGCCCTGTTCACCGACTCCGACTGGAGCTGGTTCCCGCTGCAGAACCCGGGACTCATCTCCATCCCGGTCGGCTTCCTGTGCGGCTTCGTCGGCACCGTGCTCAGCAAGGAGTACAACGCGGAGAAGTACGCCGAGATCGAGGTCCGCTCCCTCACCGGGGCGGGCGCGGAGAAGGCGGTGAAGCACTGACCCCGCCCGTTCCCGGCGGATCACAGGGCCGCCGGGGACGGGCCGTCCACCCGGACCCGCCGCGCGGGTGACCGTCGCCCGGTCCCGCGCGGCCCGCGGCCCCGCCCCCCCGCCCCGGGGCGGGGCCGCCCCTTTTCCGGCGGTGGGATCGTTCGTGGCCGTCGCCCGTACCGAAATGCCGCCGGTGCGCGCATGATGGTTGTATGAGCGAAGATCGGCTGGTGCGGGAGAGCGGCGGCGACCGGTGGCGGGCCCTGCCCCCGCGCATCGCCCTGGAGGACGTGGTCGCCGGGCAGGAGGTCCCGCCGAAACCGCAGGTGATCGCGGATCCCGGGAGCACGGAGGTCGACGAGGCCACGCGTTACCCCATCTGAGCGTCCGGGACCGCGCGGTGCCCCCGCCCTCCCATGGCGGTGCGGCGGGGTGCCGCATGTGCCGGGCTTATCTCCCTTTAGCGGCGGCCGCCGCCGGAGGCAAGATCTTTTTGTGACCGGCCGGCGTCGGTAACGTGGACGCAGTACGGACGGCGGAGGCCGACGGGGGAGGCACGGATGAGGCGCAGCTACGGCAGGCACGCCACACGCGGGGCGCTGGCCGTCCTCGGCGGCTGCGTGCTGCTCACGGGGGTCGCGCTGCTGGTCCTGCCGGGTCCGGGGATGCTGCTCGTCCTGGCGGGCCTGCTGATCCTCGCCCGCGCGCTTCCGTCGGTGGAGCGGTTCGTCGAGCCGGTGCGGGTCCGGGCGATCCAGGCGGCCGAGGAGAGCGTTACCTCGTGGTGGCGCCTCACCGGCTCGGTGCTCACCGGCCTGGTGCTGCTCGGCGCGGGCGTCCTCTGGATCGTCGAGGAGCGGCTGCCGCTCAGCGGGTGGAGCACCGGCCTGGGCCTGATCCTGTCGGGCATCATCCTGTTCGCCCTCCTGGTCTGGAGCCATCGCCGGGTCAGGGCCCGGCGCGCCGGTTGACCGGATCCGGAGAAATTTTTCCGCGCTTTGATCCGTGGGCGGGGTATGGCCGTGCCATGGGTATGGGCATTGTTCTTCGACTACTCGTCGCCGCGGGACTCGCGGCGGACGCCGTCATCCACTGGCGTTTCGCGCCTGACATGGCGCCGGGACCCAACACCCCGAGCGGCACCATCGCCGGGGACGACCTCTTCTACGCGCAGGCGATCGCGGCGGCGGTGGCGGCCGTTCTCGTGCTGGTGTGGGCGCGGAGATGGACGTACGCGCTGGCGTTCCTGGTCGCCGCGAGCGCGGCCGGCGCCGTGCTGCTCTACTACTTCGTCGACTTCGGGCAGCTCGGGCCGATCCCGCGCATGTACGACCCGTCGTGGTACGCGGACAAGACGATCAGCCTGGCCGGCGAGCTCGTCGCCGCGATCGCCGCGCTGATCGGCTTCTTCACCGTGCGGCGATCTAGGGAGAGCGAGCACGAGGCCGACAACGTCTACTCCTAGTGGCGCTCGCTTTGACGGATTCCGGCAATTGACGGCGCCCGCATTTGGCAGCGGCTGCATTCGACGCGGCGTCCGCCCCGGGGGTGGCGGGCGCTCCCGTGGGCGGTCCCGGCTCAGGTCAAGGGAGCCGGGACCACCCGTTTCCACCGAATGCGCGGCCGGAATGGGCCGTTTCGGTATTGTGGTGGAGCGGTGTTCCGGCTGGGGATACTGTGGCGTTCTCCTTCCGGGATCACGGAGACTTCGTGCAACTGAATTTGGAACCCGGCGTCCCCAACATCGCGCGGATCTATGACGCCATGCTCGGCGGCAAGGACAATTTCGCCGCCGACAGGGAGGCCGTCGCGCGGCTGACCGAGGTCGAGCCGCTGTCGCCGCTGTACGCGCGCAACCACCGCGAGTACATCGGGCGGGCCGTGCAGCTGGTGGCCGGCTACGGGGTCCGCCAGTTCCTCGACGTCGGCACCGGTCTCCCCACCATGGACAACGTCCACCAGATCGCGTACCGGCACGCGCCGGGCTCGCGGGTCGTGTACGTCGACAACGACCCGACGGTCTGCGCCCACGCCCGCGCATTGCTCACCGGCGATCCCGGCGCGGTCGCGGTCGTCGCGGAGGACCTGCGGCGGCCGGAGCGCATCCTGGAGCACCCCGAGACCCGCCGCCTGATCGACTTCGACGAGCCGCTGTGCGTGCTCGTCACGGGCGTCCTGCATTTCATTCCTGACGAGGACGATCCGCACGCGGCCGTGCGGGTGCTCACCGACGCCATGGGCCCGGGCAGTCATCTGGTCATCTCGCACATAACCGACGAAGAGGTGCGCCGGACGCGGCCCGACGACAACCGCTCGGGAATGGACGTGTTCGCGAAAAGCAACGCCCCCATGCACCCCAGGGCCCGTCGCGATATCGAACGGTTCTTCGACGGCCTGGTCCCGGTCGATCCGGGTCTGGCGTGCATTTCGGAATGGCACGCGCCGGACCCCTCGGACATCCGCGAGGACCTGCGCAACGTCTGGCTCGGCGCGGTGGCCCGCAAACCCTGACCGGCGGCCCGCGACCCCCGGTCCGCTAGCCGGTCAGCGGGTCGTCACCGTCATGGGCAGGGACGCGAACCCCCTGATGTAGATGGACTGGCGGCGCGACCCGGCCGCCGGGTCCAGGTCGTAGCCGGCCACCCGCTCCACCAGCTCCGACAGCACGGCCCGCGCCTCCATGCGGGCCAGTGCGGCGCCGAGGCAGAAGTGCGGGCCGCTGCCGAAGCTCACCAGCTCGCTCGTGTCCCGGTCCAGGTCGTACTCCTCCGCCCGGTCGAAGACCCGCGGGTCCCGGTTGGCCGCGCCGGGCAGCAGCATGACCCGGGCGCCGGCCGGCATCCGGGTCCCGTGCAGCTCGACGTCCTCGGTGAGGGTGCGCAGCTGGGTCGGCGCGGCGGTGTCGTAGCGCTGCGTCTCCTCCACCCACGCGGCGATCCGGCCCCCGAACGCCCTGGCGCGCTGCTCCGGGTGCCGCCAGGCCCAGTAGGCGGCGTTGCCGATGAGGTTCGTGGTCGTCTCGTTCCCCGCCCCGACCAGCAGATGCAGGAACGCGATGATCTCCTCGTCGGTCAGCGGGTCCTCGTCCGCGGCGGCGTCGAGCAGCGCGGACGTGAGGTCGTCGCGCCGCTCCCGGCGCCGGTCGGCCACCAGCGCCGCGAAGTGCCCGACGAGTTCCAGCAGGGCGGCGGCGCCCTCCCGGCTGATCTCCTGCGTGCCCGGCTCCCGGTGCAGCGCGGCGTCGCCGAGCCGGCGCAGCTCGGCGCGGTCGGCCTCGGGGACGCCCGCCAGTTCGGAGATGACGTCGGTGGGCACCGGCGCGGCGATGTCGCGGATCAGGTCGAACCCGCCGCGCTCCAGCGCCGCCGCGACGTGCCGCCGGGCGATCTCGCGGATCCGGCCCTCCAGCTCCGCGATCCGCCGGGGCGTGAACGCGCGGGACACCAGCCGGCGCATCCGGGTGTGCTCGGGCGGGTCCATCGCGATGAACGACATCGCCTTGCGCGCCTGCGGCCCCCAGGCGCGCCGCTCCAGCAGCGGCCCGTTGGCGGAGGAGAACCGGGCCGCGTCGCGGAACGCGGCGACGACGTCGGCGTGGCGGGACAGCGCCCAGAAGTCCAGCTCCTCGTTGCGGTAGACCGGCGCCTCCTCGCGCAGCCGCGCGTACACCGGATACGGGTCCGCGTCGACCTCGTGAAAGTCGTAGGGGTTGAACGTCACGCCCATCTCCGGCCTCCCTGCCGCCTGGGATGCCCAGGTTTTCCCAATTCGTCCCCGCGTTGCCCGCTCATGATCGTCCGCGGCCGATAGCGGTCACCGGCGCCCGGCTCGCGGGGCACGGGCAACGTCGCCCGCGGCATGGGCACCCGGGGGACGGGTACGCCCGCGGCATGGACATCGCCGAGGTCACCATCGATCTTGCGGACGCGTCGCTGCCCGGCGACCTGGCGCTGCCGGACGAGCCGGCCGGCGTGGTGCTGTTCGCGCACGGCAGCGGAAGCTCCCGGCACAGCCCGCGGAACCGGGCCGTCGCCGCCGGCCTCAACGACGCGGGCATCGGGACGCTGCTGATCGACCTGCTCACCGCCCGGGAGGGCGAGCTCGACGCCGGCACCGGCGAGCTGCGCTTCGACATCGGGCTGCTGACCGGGCGGCTGGCGGGGGCGATCGACTGGCTCGCCGCCGCGCCCCCGACGGCGGGCCGCCCGGTCGGGCTGTTCGGCGCGAGCACCGGCGCGGCGGCGGCGCTGGCCGCGGCGGCGGAACGCCCCGGACGCGTCGCGGCCGTCGTGTCCCGCGGCGGCCGCCCGGACCTCGCCGGGGACGCGCTGGAACGGGTCACCGCACCGGTGCTGCTGATCGTCGGCGCCCGGGACCCTCAGGTGCTGCGGCTCAACGACGACGCGGCGGGCCGGATGCGCGCCGCCGAGCACCGGCTGGAGGTCGTCCCGCACGCCTCGCACCTGTTCGAGGAGCCCGGCACGCTGGAGCAGGTGACGGCCATGGCCGCCCGGTGGTTCGACCGGTACCTGCACCAGGGTGCCGCGGTGTCATGACGGCTGGTTCCGGGCCTGGGCGAGCGGGCCGCCGGCGTCGTCCGGCACGGTGAACGTCAGCCCGAGTGCGCGTTTGAGGATCTTGCCGGTGGGGCTGGTCGGCATCTCGTCCACGAACCGGACCCGCCGCGGGTACTTGTACGCGGCGACCCGCTCCTTCACCCACAGGCGCAGGTCCTCCGCGCTAGCCGGGGCGCGCAGCACCACCACCGCGCCGATCTCCTCGCCGACCTCCGGGTGCCGGAACCCGACGACGGCGGCCTGGCGGACCGCGGGATGCTCGTACAGGACCTCCTCGACCTCCCGCGGGTACACCGTGTAGCCCGCCCGGATGATCACGTCGCGGCGGCGGTCGACGAGGAAGAAGAACCCGTCGTCGTCCTCGCGGCCAAGGTCGCCGGTGTGGAACCAGCCGTCGCGGACCGCCTCCGCGGTCGCCGCCGGGTCGTTCCAGTACCCCTTCATCACGTTGGGCCCGCGCACGACGATCTCCCCGATCTCGCCGTGCGGCAGCTCGCGGCCGTCGTCGCCGACCACCCGCATCTCCACCTCGCGGACCGGCCGGCCGATCGACCCCACCCGCCGGCCGGCGCCGCCGCGGTTGGACGCCGACAGCGGGGAGGTCTCCGACAGCCCGTAGCCCTCGATGATCGGGCAGCCGTACCGGGTCTCGTACGCGCGCAGCACGTCCAGCGGCAGCGCCGCGCCGCCGGACGCGCAGACCCGCAGCAGCGACAGGTCGGACACGCCCGGCTGGTCGAGCAGCGCGATGTACATCGCCGGGACGCCGTGGAACACCGTCACGCCGTCCCGCCGGATGACCTCCAGCGCCCGGCCCGCCTCGAACCGGGGGAGCAGGGTGAGCCTGCCGCCCGCCCAGATCGTGGCGTTGAGCGCGCAGGTCTGGCCGAACGCGTGGTACAGCGGCAGCGCCCCGAGCACGACGTCGTCCACCCCGAGCGCGAGCATCCGCGCCGCCGTATCCGCGTTGCTGCCGAGGTTGGCGTGGGTTAACTCGATGCCCTTGGCCCGGCCCGTCGTCCCGGCGCTGTAGAGGATCACCGCGGTGTCGTCCGCGGCCCGGACGGCGGCGTCGTGGTCGGGCGGCATCGTGCGCAGCAGCCTGCGGAACTCGCCGGGCACCACGAACATGTAGTCGGCGCGCGTCCCGGCCGTCCCCGCCTCGACGGTCTCGGCGTACGCGTGCCAGGCGATCACGAGCCGGGCCGCGCTGTCGTCGAGGTAGGCGGCGATCTCCCGCCGCTTCAGCAGCGGATCGAGCGGGACGACCACCGCCCCCATCCGCAGGGCCCCGTAGTACACGACGGCGAACTCGGGCACGTTCGGGAGCATCACCGCGACCCGGTCGCCGGGCCGGATCCCGCGCCGCCGCAGCAGCACACCCATCCGCGCGCTCATCACCTCCAGCGCCCGGTAGCTGAGCTCCTCCCGGTCAAGCGTGAGAACCGTGCGCCCGCCGAGCCGTTCGGCGGCGGCGCGGAGCCGCTCAGCGAGGTTCATGGGCCGACGGTACGTCGGCGGTCCCGTCCGTCTCATTGGTCGCGGAGACCAGTCTTTTTCGCCCGGGATTGTTGGCCGGTGGCAACACGTCCTGGAGGGCGATGGCGACCAGCAGATCCACGAGATCGGTGAAGTGCCGGAGGTTGCGCCCGGTCCGCTCTTGGATGCGGCGGAGCCGGTACTGGGCGGTGTTGTGGTGGATCTGCAGCCGCTCGGCGGCGGCGCGCAGGTTCAGGTCCGCGGCGGCGAACGCGCGGATCGTCGCGGTCAGCACGCCCCCGCGCATCCGGTCCTCCGCGAGCAGGTCGCTGACCCGCGGGTCGACCAGGTGCCGGGCGGTGTCGTCGGCGCGCAGCGCCATGTACTCGAACGGGGAGATCCGCGGCAGTGCCGCCACGCCGCCGTCCTCGGGCAGGTACTCCAGCACGCCCCGGGCCTCCTCGTAGGCGCGGGGGAGCTGCGCCATGGCCTCGACCACGGTGCTGATGCCCATCGCCAGCACGATGCCCTCGGCGAGGAGGTTCTCCTGGACGGACTGGAGCCGGTCGCACAGCCGCTCCGGGTCGCCGCCGGGGCCGAGCGCCGGCACGGCCACGATCTCCGACTGCCGGACGACCGCGAGCGTGCGGTGCTTGCTGATCCCGGACCGGGCGATCGCCGCGCACGCGGCGTGCCGGGCGTCCGCCTTGACGTCCGGCCCGACCAGCACGGCCGCCACCACGACCAGCGGGGAGCGCGAGTCGGGGTTCAGGCCGTGCGCGAGCGCGGTCGCGAGCTGCGGCCCGCGGGTGGGGGCCTCACCGCAGAGCAGCAGCTCCACCAGGTCGCGGCTCTCCCGGACGCTCTCCGCGGCGGCGTACTGCTGGAACTCCGCGTACGCGTTGGCGGCGTGGGTGCTGGCGAAGTCGCAGTACCGCATCAGCGGCGACGCCATCGTCAGCGCCGCCTCGTGCCCGGCGTACGACCGGCCGGCGTGCTCGACCACCGCCTCCCAGAAGACCTGCTGCCCGACCCGGAAGGCGTTGATGTAGTCGGCCAGGTCGAACCCGGACTGGGCGCGGCGCATCGACGCGCGGCGCGTGAAGGCGATGTCCTCGAAGGTGACCGTGCGCTCCTCCATGAGCACGGCGAGCTTGGTGCGGTAGTGCCGGCCCACCTGCTCCCGCACGTCGGCGCGGAACTCCGAGCCCCTCGCCTCGTAGGCGGGGATCTCCCTCCGCATGGTCTCGACGGCCCTGTCCGCCAGTTCGTCGACTGCGTCGAGCAGCTCGGCGAGTATTCGTGCGCGTTCGGTACGGAGGTTCTCCGTATCGCTGAGCGTTCCCGTGCTGAATGCAGCGGACATGTCCGGATGATTGCTGGCTATCCTCCCAGCGTCAACGGTCCGTAACACGTCCGAGACGGACGCTGTGCGGTGCGGACAATACCCAGGTCACATCTTGGGTTCCCGTGCCCAATGTGCGCGCTGAGCGGCGGATTTTACGGTGAGGGCCCCTGCTCCAGAACACCGTTCTGTGGTGACCGCCCGCGGCGCCACCGACGCACCCCGCGCTCAGGAGGCCGGATGCTGGAGGTTCACGATCTTACCGTCCGCTTCGGCGGCATCACCGCACTGGGGGGTGTCGGCTTCGAGGTGCGCGGCGGCGAGATGGTCGGGCTGATCGGACCGAACGGCGCCGGCAAGACCACCCTGTTCAACTGCCTGACCCGCCGCTACGAGGCGGACGCGGGCAGCGTGGCCTACGAGGGCCGGGACCTGCTCGCCGTGCCCCCGCACGCGATCGCGGCGCTCGGCATCGCCCGCACCTTCCAGAACCTCGGGCTCTTCCCGCGGATGTCCGTGCGGGACAACGTCATGGTCGGCGCGCACCACCACGGCCGGGCCGGGTTCGTCAGCGCGAGCCTGCGGCTGCCGTCCGTCCGGAGCGAGGAGCGCAGGCTGCGCGACGAGGCCGACGAGCTGCTCAAGCGGCTGGAGCTCTCGGACGTCGCCGCCCACCCGGCCGCCGGGCTCCCGTTCGGCACCCTCAAGCGGGTCGAGCTGGCCCGCGCGCTGGCCGCCCGGCCGCGGCTGCTCCTCCTGGACGAACCCGTCAACGGCCTCAGCCACGGCGAGATCGACGAGTTCGCCGGCTGGCTCCAGTCGATCCGCACCGACTTCGACGTCACCGTGATCGTCGTCGAGCACCACATGGGGTTCGTGATGGGGACCTGCGACCGGGTCATCTGCCTGGACTTCGGCAAGAAGATCGCCGAGGGCTCGCCCGAGGACGTCCAGCGCGACCCCGCCGTCATCGAGGCCTACCTGGGGACCGCCGCATGAGCGAGCCGGAGGGGCGCGGCGTCGCCTGGACTGAGGAGCGCAGGGAGCGAGGGACGAGCGACCGGAGCGACGAGGGAAGGCGGCGCCGAGAGGCGCCCCGGAGGCTCGCGGGAGGCACGGCATGAGCGAGCCGGAGGGGCGCGGCGTCGCCTGGACTGAGGAGCGCAGGGAGCGGGGGACGAGCGACCGGAGCGACGAGGGAAGGCGGCGCCGGGAGGCGCCCCGGAGGCTCGCGGGAGGCACGGCATGAGCGAGCCGGAGAACGGCCCGAAGGCCGAGGAGGAGCAGGGCGCGGTCAGCGCGGCGGGAGGCGACCGGGACTTTCTGGTGGTGGACGACCTGCACGCCGGCTACGGCGCCGTGCGGGTGCTGCACGGGGTGAGCCTGCGGGTCGGCGAGGGTGAGATCTGCGCGATCCTCGGCCCGAACGGGGCGGGCAAGACGACGCTGCTGCGGGCGCTGTGCGGGATGGTCCGCGGGCGCGGCTCCGTCCGGCTCGACGGGACGACGCTGTCGGGGCGCTCCCCGGACACCGTCGCGCGGCGCGGGGTGGCGCACGTCCCCGAGGGCCGCGGCACGTTCATGCCGCTGACGGTCGAGGAGAACCTGCGGCTCGGCGCGTACGCGCGGCGGAACCGGGCCGAGGTCCAGGCCGACCTGGAACGGGTGTACGGCCACTTCCCGGTGCTGAAGGAGCGGGTCAAGCAGGCGGCGGGCAGCCTCAGCGGCGGCGAGCAGCAGATGCTCGCGATCGGGCGGGCGCTGATGTCGCGGCCCCGGGTCCTGCTGCTGGACGAGCCGTCCCTCGGCCTGGCCCCCATGGTGACCAGGGAGCTGTTCGGCATCGTCCGATCGATCAACCAGGAGGAGCGGACCACCGTGGTCGTCGTGGAACAGAACGCCCATCTCGCCCTGGACATCGCCGGGCAGGCGCACGTCCTGGAGAGCGGCCGGATCGTGCTGTCGGGGTCGGCGGGCGAGATCAAGGCCGACGAGCAGGTCGCCCAGTCCTACCTCGGATACCGGATCTAGCCATGGCCGACTTCGTGCAGCAGTTCGTCGGGGGCCTGGGCGCCGGCGCGATCTACGCGAGCCTGGCGCTCGCGCTCGTGCTGATCTACCAGTTCACCGGCATCGTCAACTTCGCGCAGGGCGAGCTGGCCATGTTCGCGACCTATATCGCGTGGACGTTCATCGACGCGGGCCTGCCGTTCTGGCTCGCGCTGGTGCTGACGCTGGCGATCTCGTTCGTCGGCGGCATGCTGATCGAACGGGTGATCATCCGGCCGGTCGAGGGGGCGCCCGAGCTGACCCTGGTGATCGTGACCGTGGGCCTGTTCATCTTCGTCAACGCCGCGGCCGGCTGGATCTGGTCGTTCCTGATCAAGGACTTTCCGAATCCGTTCCCGGGCGGCGCGCTCCAGGCCGGCGGCGTCAGCCTCGCCTACTCCACGCTCGGCGTCCTCGCCGTGGTGGGCGGCGTGATGGGCCTGCTGTACCTGATGTTCCGCTACACCAAGATCGGCCTCGGGATGCGGGCGGTCGCCACGAACCCCGAGTCGGCCCGGCTGGTCGGCATCCGCGTCGGCTGGACGCTGGCGTTCGGCTGGGGCCTCGCCGCCCTGGTCGGCGCCGTCTCGGGGGTCCTCGTCGCGCCGCTGCTGTTCCTGGAGCCCAACATGATGGGCGGCGTCCTGATCTACGCGTTCGCCGCGGCCACCCTCGGCGGGTTCGACAGCCCGCTGGGCGCGGTGGTCGGCGGCCTGATCGTCGGCGTGGCCGAGACCCTGGCCGGTTCCTACGTGGACTTCATCGGCTCCGATCTGAAGATCGGCGTCCCGCTGGCCATCATCCTCGGCGTCCTTCTGCTGCGCCCCCAAGGCCTGTTCGGACGAGCGGTGGTGGAGCGAGCATGAGTGAGTCCACGGACACTACGGAGACCACGGAAGCCGCGGGGGCCGCAGAGGCCGTCAAGGGGGGCTCCGGTACGCCGCCGGGAGTGGCGGGGTACGCCGTGCGGAACTGGCGGATGCTCGCGCTCGGGGCGCTGCTGCTGCTGGCCGTGGCGGCGCCGTTCCAGCTGGTGCCGTTCCGGGTCTTCCAGCTCACGATGGTGATGGTCTACGCGGTCGCGCTGGTCGGGCTGAACCTGCTGGTCGGCCATGCCGGGCAGATCTCCCTGGGGCACGGGGCGTTCTTCGCGGTCGGCGCGTACTCGACGGCCGTCATGATGTACCACTGGGACCTGCCCTACCCGGTGACGTTCCCGCTCGCGGCCGCGGTGGCGTTCGTGCTCGGGTACGCCTTCGGGGTGCCCGCGACCCGGCTGCGCGGGCTCTACCTGGCGCTGGTGACGCTGGCGATAGCGATCTTCCTCGTCCCGCTGCTCAAGCGGTTCGAGTCGGTGACCGGCGGCTCGATGGGGCTGACCCTGGAGAAGCCGGAGCCCCCGGCGTGGACGGGCCTCGCCCAGGACCAGTGGCTGTACTTCCTGGCGCTGGCCGGGACGGTCCTGGCGTTCCTGGTGGTGCACTACCTGCTGCGCTCCCGGGTCGGCCGGGCGATGCACTCCGTCCGCGACAACGAGACGGCGGCGGAGGTCATGGGCGTGCGGCCGGCCTCCTACAAGCGGCGCGCGTTCGCGTGGAGCTCGATGATCGCGGGCGCGGCCGGCTGCCTCTACACGTGGACGATCGGGTTCGTGTCCCCCGACTCGTTCACCGTCAACCTCTCGATCACGCTGCTTGCCGGGATCGTGGTCGGCGGGCTGGGGTCGACGTGGGGACCGCTGCTCGGCGGGCTGTTCGTGATGTTCGTGCCGAGCTGGTCCCAGGACATCAACAAGGCGGCGCCGGGGGTCATCTTCGGGCTGCTGATCATCGCGGTGATGTACGTCGCCCCGACCGGGCTCGCCGGGCTGGCGGGGCGTGCCGCGCACTGGTTCAACAAGACCCGCTCTAACAGGATCCTCCGGAAGGGGTAAGGGCATGCGTCGACCATTGGGAAGCGGCCGATCAGGAAACGGCGGCAGGCTGCGGCGGGGGACGGCGGTGTCGGCGGCCGTGCTGCTGGCGGCGACCACCGCGGCGGCCTGCGGCGGACGGGACGACGGTGACGACGGCGGCACCGCCACCGGCGCGTGCGAGGGCCAGCAGACGACCGGCATCACCGACTCGTCGCTGAAGCTCGGCGGCATCTACCCGCTGTCCGGCCCGGCCTCCGCGTACGGCGCCATTCCGAAGGGCATCAAGGCGTACTTCGACTACGTCAACAAGGAGAAGGGCGGCGTCGACGGCCGGCAGGTGGAGTTCGTCGTCCGCGACGACGGCTACCAGCCGCCGAAGGCCGTGGAGGAGGCGCGCCGGCTGGTCGAGCAGGAGCAGGTGTTCGCGCTGTTCCAGACGCTCGGCACCCCCTCGACGACGGCGACGTGGGACTACACCAGCCAGCGGAAGGTGCCGCAGATCTTCGTGGCCACCGGCGCCAGCAAGTGGGGCACCGACGACAAGCACCCGTGGACGATCGGCTGGCAGCCCAACTACGTCTCCGAGGCCCGGGTGTACGCCCAGCACCTCAAGCAGGAGAAGCCGAAGGCGAAGGTCGCGGTCCTGTTCCAGAACGACGACTTCGGCAAGGACCTGCTGGACGGCTTCAAGAAGGCGATCGAGGGCAGCGAGATCAAGATCGTCCAGGAGGAGAGCTACGAGGTCACCGACCCGAGCGTGGAGGCGCAGATGCGCGACCTCGCGGGTTCGGGCGCCGACGTGTTCCTCAACGTCACGACGCCGAAGTTCGGCTCGCAGGCGCTGGCCGCGGACGCGAAGATCACGGACTGGAACCCGCTGCACATCCTGAACAACGTCGCCGCGTCCGTCACGGTGCTGGAGCCGGTCGGGTTCAAGAACGTGCAGGGCGTCGTGTCGTCCACGTACTACAAGGACCCGAACGACCCGCAGTGGGCGGACGACGCCGAGATGAAGCTCTACCGGGACAAGATGAAGCAGTACTCGCCGGGCGCCGACCCGAACGTCCCGTACCACGCGTTCGGCTGGGCGGTGGCGACCAGCTTCCACAAGACGCTGGAGGCCGCCGAGTGCAAGACCCGCGAGGGCCTGCGCGACTCGATGCGCAACCTCAAGGACGTCGAGGTGCCGATGCTGCTGCCCGGCGTGAAGATGAGCACCGGCCCCGATGACGGCTTCCCGATCGAGGCGATGCAGATGATGAAGTTCGAGGGTGAGCGCTGGACGCTGACCGGCGAGGTCATCGACACCCGCAAGGTCTTCGGCCCCCTCGGAGACTGATCCCTCCCGTCCCGCCCCGTCCCACCCCCGGCACCGGCCCGGCCGCCCCGCGCGGCCGGGCCGGTGCGCTATTCCTGGCTGGATTAGGTCCTTGTCACGGGGTGGGGCGCGGGGGTGTGTCGAACCAGTCGCAGCCTTCGGGGCGGGGCTTGTCGCGGCCGTACTCGGAGCAGGGGAGGGCGGCCAGGACCTTCAGGAGGTTGCCGAAGGGGGAGAAGATCGTCCAGCCGGACGGATGGGCGCAGTCCGGGAGGGTGGCCGGGTCGGATCTGACCGTGCCCCAGGACGAGGTGTTGCCCTGCCAGCAGTTGCCGTCGCCCTGCTCGTCCCACCAGACGTCCAGGCCGTTGGGCAGGACCCTTCCGTCCGGCGCGACGCCGAAGGCGTTGCCGGTGTAGCGGTTGCGGTGCGAGGTGTCGCGGAACTTCAGCAGGTCGTTCTCGCCGCGGAGCGGGGCCGGCACCCAGATCTGCCGGAAGCCGCTGCGCCAGTTGTCGTACAGGCGGTTGTGGGCGTAGTTGTTGTCGTTGCCGCCGCCCAGCAGGAGGCCGGTGCCGACCGGGACCGGCGGGGCGGGGCACACGACGCCGCGTTCGTGGCCGCGGTCCCGGGGGAGCTTGGCGCAGGTGCCGTCCCAGACGTTGCCGTAGTAGTTGACGTTGTTGCTGTAGATCAGGTTGTTCTCGAACGTCGCGTGGTTCTGCGGCAGGCCGGGGTGGCCGGGGAAGGCGCTGTCCATCGAGACGCCCGCCGAGTTGTGGTGGAACGTGTTGTCGTGCGCGTAGACGGAGTCCCCGGCGGTGCCGGAGTAGCCGAGCGCGTTGTGGTGGGAGTCGCAGCGCTGGATCTCGATGGAGTGGCGGCGGCCGTTGAGCGGTGAGGCCGACCCCGGGTAGATGCCGGCGTCGCCGTTGCCGTGGCCTTCGCAGTCGGTGTAGAGGCCGTGGTCGCTGGCGAAGGTGAGGAAGCCGTACTCCTCGTTCCACCGGGCCAGCGCGCGGTCGATCACGAAGCCGTCCTGCTCCAGGATGTACACCCCGTTGAACTCGAACAGCTGGGTGGTGATGTTGCGCAGGTAGAAGCCGTCGGCGCGGTCGGCGCGGATTCCGTTGAGCTTCGCCCACGTCCCGTCGGACTGGAACCCGCCCTCGATGACGACGTCGGTCATCTCGCGGCCGGTGCCCTCCAGCTGGAGGTCGCAGCGGGGGCTGTCGCACGTGCGGTCGTCGTCGCCCGGCGTCTCGTCCCCGAAGACGGCGACGAGCTGCTGGAGGTTGGGGCAGGCGTACTGCTCGGCGTAGCTGAGCAGGTCCTTCCCTTCCAGCGGGGCGCACTCCGGGCTCGGTTCGGCGCGGCTCGGCTCCTCGCGGTACGTGCCGGGCAGCACGTAGATCGTCGTGCCGCGCTCGGTGACGTCGTTCACCGCGGCCTGGATGTGCCGGTACGAGCACTCGGCGAGGAGGCGTTCGTTGAGCGTCCGCAACCACCCCGAATAGCTCTCGATCAGCCCGGCGGACTCCGGTTTGCACACCACCAGCCTTGGCGATGCCGGCGCCGTGCGGTACGTCGGGACCTTGCCCGTCCCCGCCGGGAATCTGACCTCGCGCTCGGCGTGGCCGAGGGCCGGGGCCGCCATCAGCCCCAGGGCCACGGCGAACGCGAGTGCGGCGACTGCGGTGCGCGAGACGCGCTTGCCCATCATGACCGGGAATATGAACGCCTTTCGGGATCTTGCCCAGACCCATCCGACCCATCGGCCACATCGGGCCACCGGCGCGACGTCAGGCGCCCTTGAGGGCCCGGCCCCCGGGACTGCGGCCGTCCATGCGGCTGTGGGTGCGGTCGCCGTGCTGTTCCAGCAGCATGCGCCGGATGAGCGCGGTGCGGCGGCGCTGCCCGATGCGTTCGCTCAACCGGGTGGCCGCGGGCACCACCCGCCGGACGCTCTCCAGGGCGAAGACCGCGGTGGAGGTGCCGAGGACGGCGGCCCGGTACGCCTTCTGGTCGGGCGCCCCCAGGAAGTCGGCGTTGCGTTTGCCGAGGACGATGCGGCTGTAGGAGAACAGGTAGTTCGTCAGCAGGCGCTGGGCGAGGGGGGAGTCCTTCAGGCGGGGCGGGAGCAGCAGCGGGGCCGCCGCGTCCCGCAGCGACCGGGCGAGCCGCCGCGAGTCGTCGTCCGGCATGAACTCGGTGGCGCCCTCCAGCCAGAGCAGCCGCCAAGCGTCGGCCTCCGTGGCGGGGAGCAGGTCGTGGTGGACGCCCATGAGGTGGCCCACGTAGCGCCACAGGTGCATGGCCGCGGCCCGGTCGGCTGCGGAGAACTGGAGCCCGAGGGCGCGCGAGCCGAGCAGCATCACCAGGGAGAACAGCAGCAGTGTCCCGGCCATCTGGACCTGGTTGATGGGCGCGTCCCACGCCTCCTGGTCCCAGTCGTCGCGCCGCCGCATCGCGGCGCGCACCTGCGCGTGCATGATGCGGACCCGGAGTGTCTGCTTGAAGCCGGTGTCGAACCTGCCGAGCCCGCCGGGGGTGGTGACGTCCACCCACCAGCTCGCCGTCTCGGCCAGCCGGCGCGGCGCCATGGAGTCGAGGTCGCCGGTGCGGACGAGGGTCTTGTTGGCGCGGGAGGCCAGGTAGCCCCCGTAGAGGGACGTGCACGGCATCACCATCGCGAGCCCTAGCAGGCCGGTGCGGGCGATGACCCTGGCGCCGCGTTCGAGCCGGTCGGCGTCCACCCAGTACGGGACGGCGTCGACCTCGGCGAAGAAGGCCACCAGCTCGCGCGGCGGGTCGTCGACGGCGTCGATGCCCTCGTGCAGGGCGCGTTCGAACAGCCGCCGGCCGGTGCCGCCGGGGAGTCTCGCGATCATCTCCGCGACCGCGTCCGCCGGCGGGTCACCCGCCTCGGCGAACGACCGGAACACCGTGAGCTGCGCGGGAGTCGCCCGGATGTCCCCAGAGGCCAGATGACGCAGGACGAGGGGCCACGGAGGTTTCGACATCCAGGCGGGGTGCTGCAGGCGCTGCTGGTGGTCCATGCGGTCCATGCGTTCCTTCCGGTCGTTCGGCCGAATCTCGGACGGCGGTGTCTCGGGGTGCGGTGTCTCGGGGTTCGTGGTGCGGGACGGCGGCGATGGCCAGGATCGTCAGCGCCAGGGCCAGTGCCGCTCGGTCGCCTTCGGAAGGCCACGGGTCCCCGTAGAGGGGTGTGGCCAGGAGGAGCAGGTAGGTCTTCGCCGTCGCGGTGGCGACGAGCCCCACGACCACCAGGCGGCTGCGCTGCAGCGCGATCTGGAGCTGGCCCATCGCCAGCGGCGCCGCGACCGCGAAGATGTACAGGTAGGGAGTCCCGGCAAGGGCGCCGGGACCGTCGGTGAGGGGTGCGGCCCCCCGCAGCATCAGCTCGTTGGTTCCGGTGAGCAGCCCCACGTTGATGGCGAGCGCGACCCCCGTCAGCGGCCGGGCGTGGGCGCCTCTGCGGGCCCGGTCGCTCGCCAGGAACATGATGCAGGGCACCAGCAGCGAGGGCAGGGCGACGGCCACGACCAGCGGCGCCGGAGGCGTTTCGCCGCCGGCCGCGGCGTCGCCCCCCGGGGTGGCGCTCAGGAGCAGGACGGCCGCCGCGGCCAGCAGCCCCGCGCAGCCCCATTCGCGCGCGGTGAGCCGTTCGCCGAGGACCAGTACGGCGAGGGCGACCAGCACGCCCAGCCCGGCCAGGAACAGCGGCAGCGCCTCGGACAGCGACAGGCCGGTCAGCGCCGCCACCTGGACGGCGGCTCCGGCGCCGAGCACGGCCGCGCCGGTGACCCAGGCCCCGCTGGTGAGCAGGGTCCGGGCCAGGTGCCACGGACGGCTCCCCTGGAGGGGAGGCATCTCGGCCGCGGCCTTCTTGAAGAAGGCCAGCCCGGCGAAGTAGACGCCGGTGGAGAGGAACGCGAGGAGCTGGTACTGGACGGACATGGCGAAGCCCTCCGTGCCGCCCGCGGCCCGGCCGGTTGGCGCGCGGAGCCGGGCCGCGGGCGGCGGCATCGGGTGGGGTGGGGTGGGGGTGCCGGTGACCGGCCGGGTGGCGGGTCAGGGCTTGCCGGGGATCACGGCTTGACCGGGTCCCAGAGGTCGAACGCGTTGGCCTCGCCGCGGTCGAAGCGGCGGTCGTCGTCGTCGTAGAAGCCCTTGAACTCGTTGGGCAGGTACATCTTGAAGAGCTTGGCGGGGGTCTCGTTGACTCCGGACGCCTCCAGGATTCCGTTGGCGGCCTTGCGTCCGGCCTCGTTGGCGCCCTCCATGGTCGCCAGGTTGATGTCGGCCTTCACGTAGTCGGAGGCCAGGAACAGGTTGGGCAGGGCGGTGGTGGCCTCGGGGCGGTGGTTCCAGGAGCCGGGCTTATTGATCAGCAGCGGCTCCTCGTTGGCGACGTTCGGGGTGCCGTTGCCGGTGATGGCCGGGTCGATGAAGTACGAGTGGATGTTGAAGTCGTTGAGGACGATCGGGCCCCACGGGATGGCCGCGCGGAGCTGGGCCTTGACCTCGTTGAAGATCTGCTCGTGGGTGCACTCGCGGGCCGGCTTGCCGTAGAGGATGCCGGGGACGTCCCAGGCCGAGATGCACATCGACAGGATGTCGTTGACCTCGCCGTTGCCGTAGGTGCGGCTGATGTTCGTGTTCTTCCAGAACTGCCCCTGGTTGATCGAGGTCAGCGCCCAGGGCTGGGCGGCGTAGGCGACATGGCCTCTGCCGAGGTTGATCGGCTGCCGCAGGTAGAACATGATGCCGTTCATCCAGTCGGTCGTCAGCTCGCGCAGCGACCGCAGCGACGGGTCGACGGCCATGACGTCGTCGTTGAGCAGCGGGAGCGCGCGTTCGAGCGGCACCGCCAGCACGTAGTAGTCGGCCTGGACGTCGACGACGCCGCTCGCCCCCCGGACCCGGGCACCGGCGATCTGCCGGTCCTGGACGGTGAGCTGCTCCAGCGTCGCGTCGATCTGGAAGGTGACGCCCAGCGAACGCAGGTAGTTCATCCACGGGTCGATGAGCGACTCGTTGGTGGGGGCGTTGAGGAGCCGGTCGGGCTCCTTGTAGCCGCCGAGGCCCAGGGTGCTGTAGACCCAGGCCTCCGCCATCTTGCCCATGGTGTGGGCGCCGGCCTTGTCGGCCTTGGCGGCGACGAGGGTGCCGGTGAACATGTCGACCAGCAGCTCGTTGTAGGGCTTGGACATCTTCTGGGCGTTGACGAACTGGGAGAAGCTCATGTACTCCCACTGCTGGAACCGGCGCTTCGGACCGCTGGTGACGAAGGCGATCATCTTCTGCAGGAAGTAGCCGACCTCCCAGGCCGGGACCTTGCCGAGCACGTTGATCCCGGTGCTGAGGAAGTTCAGCAGCGACTCGGGGCTGAGCGTGCCGATGATGCTGCCGGCGGCGGGCAGGACGACCTTGGTCCCGTTGTAGTAGGCGCTGACCTCCTTGCCCGCCACCAGGTTCTGGGCGACGTTGCCGCCGCCGGGCAGCGGGATGCGGCTCATGGTGTCGGGCAGGTTCTGGTAGAAGCCCGGGAAGAACCGGAACCCGTGCTCGCCCGGGAGGTCCTTGCGGCCTCCCGTGCCGGTGTTCGGCACGGGGATGCTGCGGTTCTTGCCGCCCCACGCCTTGCGTTCGTAGACGGTGACCTGGAATCCGCGCTCGGCGAGCTCCTGGGCGGCGCTGAGCCCGCCCATGCCGCCGCCGAAGATCGCGACGCGGCGGCCGGCGGCGAATCTGCGTGTTCGCCCGGCGTGCTGGGCGGCGGGGGCGGCCGCGTGCGCGGTGCCTCCGCCCAGCGCCCCGCTCGCCGCGACCGCGCCGGCCGCCGCGATCGCTCCGGTGACGAACTCGCGGCGGCCGACGCCGCTCCCGCCGCTGTTCTCTTTCGGCTCGGGCTGCGATTCGGGCTGCGATGGGGTCCTGTCCTCCACGGCGCACTCCTCACGGGGTGGGGGTTAACCGACACTCGTGTCGGTTACGAGTGGACCCCAACTATGCGGAAGCCACCGGGGGGCGTCAAGCCCCGCGGTGGCCGGAAGATGCCAGAAGTGCCCGCGCTATTCGGCGTTGCCGAGACCCGTCCAGAGGACGCGCATCGCCCCTTCGACCAGCGTCGATCTGGGCATGTCCGGGTGGCGTTCCCACCATTGGGCGACGCCGTCGAGACCGGTGATGAGAAGTTCCACCATCGCCTCGGCGATCGGCTCGTGCGGGTCCCGGCCGACCGTCGTGCGGATGTCGTTGCCGAGCAGGGCCGTCACCGCCCTGGTCCGCGCCTCCCGGATGCCCTGCCGGACGGTGGTGATCTCCGGATCGTCCTCGTTCGCGCGGTCGAACAGCAGCTTGCGCGCGGCGGGCCTGCTCTGCGCGAAGCTGAAGTAGGCGTCGATGGTCGACCGCATCCGCTCCCGGGGCGGGCCGGCGCCGGTGATCCGCGCGCCCACGTACTCGACCAGCGCGGTGTTCTGCTCCTGCACGACCGCCAGCAGCAGCACCCGCTTGGACGGGAAATGGTCGTACAGCACCGTCCGCGCCACGCCCGCCGCCTTCGCGATCTCGCCGAGCGAGGTGGCGTGGTAGCCCTTGTCTGCGAATATCTCCAGCGCGGCCTCGGTGATGAGCGCCTTGCGGGCCGGGCCGCGCATTCTCGTTTTGGGATTTGTTTCCGCCACCGTCTTGACTCCCTCTCGCCTTGCCTTCACTCTAACCGACAGAAGTGTCGGTTATCGGCGTGCGCCGGTGCGGCCTGCCGCGCCGGCGCGGGCGCCCGCCGGCGAGCCGGGAAGAGCAGGGAGCCGCGCATGGGACGCAGGGAACCGTCCATCGCCATCGTCGGGAGCGGGTTCAGCGGGATCGGCCTGGCCATCGGCCTGCGCAGGGCGGGCTTCACCGACATCACCGTGTTCGAGAAGGCCGACGACCTCGGCGGCGTCTGGCGCGACAACACCTACCCCGGTGCCGCCTGCGACGCCCCGTCCCACCTGTACTCCTTCTCCTTCGAGCCCAAGCCCGACTGGTCCCGCCGCTTCGCCGAGCAGCCGGAGATCCTCGGCTACCTGCGGCACTGCGCCGTCAAGTACGGCATCCTCCCGCACATCCGGTTCCGTGCCGAGGTCGCGCACGCGGAATACGTGCCGGGAGCGGGGAACTGGCGCGTGCACCTGCGCGACGGGGCGTGGCACGACTTCGACCTCCTGGTCGCGGCGTGCGGGCAGCTCAGCAACCCCGCCGTCCCCGAGCCGCCCGGCCTGGACTCCTTCGCCGGCACCGTCTTCCACTCCGCCCGCTGGGACCATGGCCACGACCTGCGCGGGAAGCGGGTCGCGGTCGTCGGCAACGGCGCGAGCGCCATCCAGTTCGTGCCGCTCATCGCCCCGGACGCGGCCGAGACGACGATCTTCCAGCTGGAATCCCACTGGATCAGCCGCAAGCCCGACCGCGTCTACCCGCGCTGGCGGCGCGCCCTGAACCACCGCCTCCCGGCCGTGCAGAAGCTCTCCCGGCTGGGCATCTTCCTGTGGTTCGAGCTGCTGCTCAACCCCGCGCTGGTCGCGCCGCGCGGCCGCCGCCTGCTGTCCGCGCACATCCGCGCGATGTGCGGGTTCGCGCTCCTGTCGGTGCGCGACCGGGGCCTGCGCGAACGGCTGCGGCCCCGCTACGAGCCCGGCTGCAAGCGGATCCTGACCTCCAGCGACTACTACGCGACCCTCAACCGGCCCGACGTGCGGGTCGTCGACAGCCCCATCACCGAGGTGGCGCCGGACGGCCTCCGCACGGGGGACGGCGGGCACCATCCCGCCGACACCCTCATCTGGGCGACCGGGTTCCGCTCCCAGGACTTCGTCGCGCCCATGCGCGTCATCGGCCTGCACGGCCAGGAACTGAACGCGGCCTGGAAGGACGGCGCCCGCGCCTACCTCGGCATGGCCGTCACCGGCTTCCCCAACTTCTTCCTCATGTACGGGCCCAACACGAACGTCGGCTCCGGCTCCATCGTCCACATGCTCGAAAGCCAGATGGCCTACATCGTCCAGGCCGCCCGCCTGCTCGCGGACGGCGCCAAGTCGCTGGAGGTCCGCGCCGACGTCCTGGACGGGTTCGACTCCGCCGCGCAGCGCAGCCTCAGCACGTCGGTGTGGAACCAGGGCGGCTGCGACAGCTGGTACCTCGACGCCGACCGCCGCAACACCAACAACTGGCCCGGCTTCATGACCGGCTACCGCCGCCGCACCCGCCGCCTCGCCCCGTCCGACTACCACGTGGAGCCGGTGTGAGGGGCCGGTGCGTGGGGGCCGACTGGACGGGGCGGTGCGGCGGCGGATAGGAGGGACACATGTCCCTTCCCCGTTCGCGAAGTGCCACCGATCGCGCTGACGTCCAGGTGCGCGTCCACGAGATGCTTCCGGCCCGTGTGCTGGTCGGGCCGGGCGCCGTCCGGCTCGTCGGCGGCGAGGTGGAACGGCTCGGGGCGCGGCGGGCGCTGCTCGTCGCGACCCCGTCCGCGTCCGCGCCCGCCGGGGAGATCGCCGGGGACCTCGGCCCGCGGCTGGCGGCGCGGTTCGACCGGCCCGCGCCGCACACGCCGGTGGCCGTGACGGCGGAGGCCATGGCGGTCGTCGAGGAGGCGAGCGCGGACTGCGTCGTCGCGATCGGCGGCGGGTCCGCGATCGGCCTGGCGAAGGCGGTGTCGGCGCGGACGGGGATGCCGCAGGTCGCGGTGCCGACGACGTACGCCGGCTCGGAGATGACCCCGGTCCTCGGCGAGACCGAGGACGGGGTGAAGACCACCCGCCGGGACCCCGCCCTCGCGCCCGGGACGGTCGTCTACGACCCCGCCCTGACGCTCGGGATGCCGCGCGGCCTGACCCGGACCAGCGCCATGAACGCGCTCGCCCACGCCGTCGAGGCGCTGTGGGCCCCGGACGCCACGATGGTCAGCGACGCGCTGGCCACGGAGTCCGTCACCGGCATCCTGGCCGCGCTGCCGGAGGTCCTGGACGATCCGTCCGGGACGGAGGCCAGGGCGCGCCTCCAGTCGGCCGCGTGGCTGGCGGGGATCTGCCTGGCGCGGACGCGGATGGGCCTGCACCACCAGCTCGCGCACGTCCTGGGCGGCGCGTTCGACCTCCCGCACGCCGAACTGCACACGATGCTCCTGGCGCACGTGATGGCGTTCAACCTGCCGGCCGCGCCCGCCGCCGCGTCCAGACTCAGCCGGATCACCGGGACCGGGGACCCGGCCGCGATGGTCGCGGAGCTGGCCCGCGCCTACGAAGGCCCGACCCGCCTCTCCGAGCTGGGCGTGCCCCGGGCCGGGCTGCCCGGCGTCGCCGAGCGGGTCGCGGCCGCCCCGTATCCGAACCCCCGCCCGCCGACCGCGGCCGAGGTGCAGGACCTCCTTGAGGCGGCCTGGTAGCCGCCCTGCTTTGTTGACAGCGTCTGCTGGCGAAATAGGCCCCCCGATTGGGTCCGCGGACCCGTGTGCGGCGTAGGAACCGGACTTATCGTTACCGGCACCCGTCACCGAACCGAGGCGGTGCGCCATGCACACGTCCACTCGGCACACCCGGTGGGAACGCCGGGACGGCGGCGCCGCCGCCTCCGAGTACGCCGCCGTGCTGCTCGTCGCGAGCTGCGTCGTGATGGCCCTGATGGGTTCGGCCGTGCGGACGGTCGGCGACGAAGTCCAGCAGGCCATCTGCAGCCTCTTCCGCGACGACTGCGACCCGCCGCCCCGCGTGGCCGCCCCGTCCGGGGAGGACGAGCCGCCCACCGCGGGTGGGCAACCGGCCCAGCCGCGAACCCCGGTGCAGCGGCACTCGCTGCGTTCCTGCAGCGACGATGCGGCGGCCGGCGGCGTGCCCGGATGGGAGGGGTGCGGGCCGCCTCCCGGGACGATCCCGGCCGGCGAGACCCCGCCGAGGATTCCGGAGGAGCCGGAGCAGCCGGAGAGTCCGGAGGATCTGGGACGGGCCGCCGGCAGGGCGGCGGGGGAGCTCATCCGGTGGTGGCCGAGCATGCTGCACCCGGACGACCTGCTGAGGTTCGTCTACGGGCACGACAGCGTCTGGACGGACTTCCCGGCCGAGATGGGGTACACCCCGGAACGCGTGGAGACCGACGCCGGCACGCGGATGATCAATCCGGAGGGCAGTTGCTCGACACCGGAGCTGCCGGTCATCGGCCAGGCGCCACCGGGAAACACCGGTCGCACCTTCGACTTCACCGACGCATGCCTGGCGCACGACTACGCCTACGACATGATGCGCTTCTACGAGCGGATGGGCATCCCCCACGACCCGGAGGCCAGGAGGGCCGCGGACACGCTGTTCGAAGCGGACCTCTTCGCGCACTGCGACACCCGCAGCGGCGGGGACCGCTCGGCCTGCCGGAGGTGGGCCACCGTCTACGCCGCCGCGGTGTTCGTCAACTCCGACCGCCAGAATTTCGGTGTCCCGTGAACCCGGCCCGGCTGCGCAGGGGCGCGGTGCTCTCGCTGTTCTCGGCGACGGCCGGTTTCGTGGCGGTCATCGTCTACGACACCGTCGCGTACGGCTCGGACGGCGAGGCGGGCATCAGCGTCGTCCTGACCGAGATGGCGCTCTTCGCGGCGATCGTCTTCGCCGGGGTCGTCGCGGCGACGCACGTCTCGGTACGGCACGTCCGGCGCATCGTCCGCCAGGGCGCGGTGGCAGTCCCGCTGAACTGGGCGGCCGCCGTCGTCCCCGCCGCGCTCGCCTTCTCCCCGTTCCTCGGCGGCCTCGGCCGCGCCGTCGACCTCGTCCTCGCCGCCGGCCCGTTCCTCCTGCCGGGCCAGCTGGCCGCCGTCGCCGTCACCGTGATCGTCAACGCCCGGTCCCGCGCCGCCGCCCCCGGCCGGGACGGGGACGGCGGCTACGGGGTATGAAGGAGCGGTCTCGCAGGGCACCAGGGGATGGGCGGGGACGTGCATGGCTGACGAGGTCGTCGGGATCGTCGGGGCGGGGATCATCGGGCTCGCGATCGGCCGGGAGATCACCCGGCGGCGGCCGGGGACGCGGATCGTCGTCCTGGAGAAGGAGGACCGGGTCGCCGTCCACCAGACCGGGCACAACTCCGGGGTCGTGCACGCGGGCATCTACTACAAGCCCGGCAGCCTGAAGGCGGAGCTGTGCACGCGCGGCCGGGCCATGCTGCGCGAGTACTGCGCCGAGCGGGGGATCCCGTACGACGAGTGCGGCAAGCTCGTCGTCGCCGTCGACGAGGACGACGCGGCCCGCCTCGGCGACCTGGAGGCGCGGGCGGCCGAGAACTCCGTGCCCGGGATGCGGCGCCTGGACGCGGCGGGCATCCGGGAGATCGAACCGCACGCGGCGGGCCGCGCGGCGCTCCACTCCCCGCACACCGCCATCACCGACTTCACCCGCGTCGCCGAAGCGTTCGCCGACGACATCGCCGCCGCGGGCGGAGAGGTCCGCTTCGGCTTCCCCGTCACCGGCGTCCGGACCTCCGGCACGGGGGTGGAGGTCGTCTCGGGGGAGCAGCGCGTCCGGGTCGGCCACCTGGTCGTCTGCGCGGGCATCCACGGCGACGTCGTGTCCGGCCTCGCGGGCGACGACCCGGGGCCGCGGATCGTCCCGTTCCGGGGCGAGTACATGACGATCGTCCCGGCGAAGGCGCACCTGGTGCGCGGCCTCATCTACCCGGTCCCGGACCCGCGCTACCCGTTCCTCGGCGTGCACTTCACCCGGCGGGTGTCGGGGGACGTCGAGGTCGGCCCCAACGCCGTCCTCGCGCTGGCCCGCGAGGGGTACCGCCGCTCGGACGTCTCGCTGCGGGACCTGCGCGACATCGCCGGCTGGGCCGGGTCGTGGCGGATGGCGCGGCGGCACTGGCGCACCGGCGTCCGGGAGGTCCACGGGTCGCTGTCGAAGCGCGCCTACATGAAGGCGGCGCGGCGATACGTGCCGGAGGTCGGGCCCGGGGACGTGGTCCGCGCGGGCGCCGGGGTGCGCGCCCAGGCCCTCGACCGCGACGGCGGCCTGGTGGACGACTTCCGCATCCACCGGCTCGGCGCGGTCACCGCCGTCCGCAACGCCCCCTCGCCCGCCGCGACCTCGTCCATGGCCATCGCCGAGTACATCGCCGACGTCCTCGAAGGGAAGAAATGAGCGAGCATCCGAAGCCCTCCGCCCGTGCGCGCGACCTCGTCCGGGGCGCCTACGACCTGCACGTCCACGTGGCCCCCGACGTGGTGGAACGGCTCATCGACGACCTGTCGGTCGCGCCGCGGTTCGCGGCGGCGGGGCTGGGCGGCTTCGTGCTGAAGTCGCACTACTTCTCCACCGCGGAGCGCGCCGCCGTGGTGCGCGCCGCCGTCCCCGGGGTCGACGTCGTCGGGGCGATCACGCTGAACGGCCCGGTCGGCGGCATGAACCCCCTCGCGGTGGAGCTCGCCGCCCGCGCCGGCGCCCGGTTCGTGTGGCTGCCGACCGTCGACAGCGCCAACCAGCGCGCCTGCACGGCGAGCGCGCCCGAGGGCGCCCGGCCGCCGATGTGGGCGCAGCTCCAGGACGAGCTGCGCGCCGAGGGGATGGCGGCCGACCCGGTCGACATCGTCGGCGGCGACGGCGGGATCACCGAGCCCACCCGCCAGGTGCTCCGGGTGATCGCCAAGTACGGCATGACGCTGGCCACCGGCCACCTCAGCGCGGACGAGATCGGCACCGTCGTGGACGCGGCGGTCGAGGCGGGCGTGCGGCGCATCGTCGTCACCCACCCCGAGTTCACCTCCCAGCGCGTCGCCGTCGACCGGCAGCGGGAACTCGCGGCGAAGGGCGCCCTGATGGAGCGCTGCTTCACCACCGCCTACACCGGCAAGGTCTCCTGGGACGTCTGGCTGGAGAACATCCGCGCCGTGGGGCCCGAGCACTCCGTCCTGTCGAGCGACCTCGGCCAGCCCTTCAACCCGCCCGTCGAGGACGGCATGGCCCTGATGGCCGACCGCCTCCTGGCAGAGGGCTTCACCGAGGACGAGGTGCACCGGATGGCCGTCCTGAACTCCCGCCGCCTCGCCGCCGCCGACGGCTGAACCCCTTGTCCGAGAGCCCCGTCAGCGCGGGGCGGGGCCGGTGGAGCGGCGGATGGCGAGGTGGGACGGGAGGACGACCCGGGCGCGGGGCGGGCGGATGCCGTCGCGGTCGCGCATCGCGAGCAGCATGTCGACGGCGGTCCGGCCGGACTCCTCGTACTTGCCGGCGAGGGTGGTCAGCGGCGGGGAGCAGAAGTCCGCGCCGAAGATGTCGTCGTAGCCGACGACGCTGAGGTCCGCGGGGACGGACACGTCCCGCTCGGCGCAGCGGCGCAGGACGCCGATGGCGAGCAGGTCGTTGTGCGCGACGGCGGCGGTGGCGCCGGTGCCGAGCGCGGCGTCGGCCGCGGCGGCGCCGCCGGCCATGGTCGGCGGGAACGGCCCGATCCGCCGGGCGGCGATGCCGTGCCGGTCCGCCGCCGCGACCAGCGACTCCCAGCGGCGGGCGCCCAGCCAGGAGCGGGGCGGCCCGCCGAGGAACACGATCGAGCGGTGGCCCAGCGAGGCGAGGTGCTCGACGATCTGCCGGGTGCCCTCGGCATGGTCGACGATCACGCTGGGCACCTCGCCGACCTGCCGGCTGATCAGCGTGAGGCGGTGCCCGGCCGAGAGCTTGACGATCTCCTCGTCGGACATGCGGCTCGCCGCGATGACGTAGCCGTCCACCGACGGGCCGAGCCGCTCGATGTTGCGGGCCTCGACCTCGGGCGACTCCTGGGTGTCCCCGACGATGAGCGTGCAGCCCGCGGCGCGGGCCTGGTGCTCGGCGCCGCGGATGACCCCGAAGAAGTGCGGGTTGGTGATGTCGGAGACGAACAGCGCGAGGGTGTCGGTCCGGCCCGAGGGCAGCGCGCGGGCGAGGGTGTTCGCGCGGTAGCCGAGCCGGGCCGCGACCTCGGCCACCCGGGCGGCGGTCACGGCGTTGACGCGTCCGGGCTTGGACAGCGCCCGCGACACCGTGGACGGCGACACCCCGGCGTCCTTCGCCACGTCGTAGATCGTCGGCCGTCCGCCGCCCGCTTTTCCCTCGGCCATCCGCCGCCCCTCCGCTCGGTCCGCGTGCGCCGGGACAGTCTCGCAGATGGAAACTTTTGGCAACCGCTTGCCATCCCGCGACCAGCCATTTTAGTGTCAACGGCACATTGCAGACATGTGGTGGGGGTCACAACGCGGCCCGCCACCCGCGAGCGAAGAACGGATCACATGCGGGCGATCGTGCTGACCGGACCACGGCGCATCGAGGTCGTGGACTCCTGGGCCGAACCGGAACCCGGGCGGCAGGACGTGGTCGTCGAGATGGGGGCGGTCGGCCTGTGCGGGTCGGACCTCGGCGTCCACGACGGCACCCGCCCCACGCCCGCGCTGCCCTGGGTGCCGGGACACGAGGGCGGCGGCCGGATCGTCGCCGTGGGGCCGGACGTCCGCGACCGCCGGGTGGGCCAGCGGGTGGTGGTGGAGCCCAACTACTGCTGCTTCTCCTGCCCGCCGTGCGCCCGCGGCATGACGTCCGGGTGCGAGAACCGGCTGAGCCCCGGCATCACGGTCCCGGGGCTGCTCGCCGAACGGGTCGCCGTCCCCGCGCGGTTCGCCTGGCCGCTGCCCGCCGCGCCCGGTGGCGAGGTGGGCGCCGAGGTGCTGGCGTGCGTCGAGCCGTTCGCGGTCGCCCGGTCGGCGGTCCGCCGCGCCGGCGTGGCCCCGGGCACCGACTGCCTGGTCGTCGGCGCCGGATCGCAGGGCCTGCTCACCTGCCTGTCGCTCGCCGAGGCCGGGGCCCGCGTGTACGTCACCGACCCGCGCGCCGACCGGGTCGCGGTGGCCGAGCGGATCGGGGCCCGGCCCGTCCCGCCGGACGGCGGACGCGCCTTCCCGTTCGTGTTCGACACCGCCGGGGTCCCCGCGGCCTGGGAGACCTCGGCCCATAGAGTCGCGACCGGCGGGACCGTCATGGTGATCGGCATGAGCGGCGAACCGGTCGGGCTGTCGACGATGGAGCTGACCCGGCGGCAGCTCCAGGTCCGCGGCTCCCTCATCTACGACCACCCGGACGACTTCGCCGCGACCGTCGCGGCGGCCGCCGGGGCGGCGCCCCGGCTCGCCGGGCTGCTGCGCCCGGGCGTGCCTCCGGCCCAGGCCGAACGCGCCTTCGCCGAGGCCCGGACGGCCCCCGGCAAGACCTGGATCGACCTGTCCGACTGGGGAGAGGACCCCCGATGACCTCTGCCGCCGCCGCGCCGCCGGGCCGCCGTCCCGGCCGCCTCCTGCGGGCGCTGTCCACGGCCGAGGCCGTCACCGGCAGCGTGCTGCTCGCGGTGATCGGCCTGCTCACGCTGCTGCAGGCCGTGCAGCGCTACCTGCCCAGCGGGGGCTGGGTGTGGACGGGCGAGCTCGCGCGGTTCGCCTTCGTCTGGCTCACCTTCGCCATGTCGGGCTACCTCGCCGCGCGCGACGGCCACATCGCGCTGAAACTGGTCGACATCGTCGCCGGGCCCCGGCTGCTGCGCCTCGTCGGCATCGTCGCCAACGTCACCGTCGCGATCGTCTGCCTCAACCTCCTCTACGAGGCGTGGGTGCTGGTGATGGAAGACGACGGGCAGACGTCGCCCGCACTCGGCATGCCGATGCGCTTCTTCTACCTGATCCCGCTCGCCGGGCTGCTCCTCACGATCGTCCGCTCGGTCGTCGCGATCTTCCGGCCGGAGCCGGAGATGGACGAACCCGGCCCGGCGGACGAGACCCACCCGACGCACGAGGCGGATGAGACATGAGCATGGTGCTCCTCGGCGCGGCCATCGCCGCGCTCCTGCTGCTGCGGGTCCCCGTGGCGTTCGCGCTGCTCGGGCCGTGCCTCACCTACGTCTCCTTCGAGGGCTACTCGGCGGGGCTGAGCGTCCGGCAGGCCACCGAGGCCGTGAACAGCTTCCCGCTGCTGGCCGTCCCGCTCTTCATCCTGCTCGGCGTTGTCGCCAACCACGCCGGCATCGCCGACCGGCTGTTCGACTTCGCGCTCGCCGCCATCGGCCGGGTCAGGGGCAGCCTCGGCTACGTCAACATCGGGGTGAGCCTGGGGTTCTCCTGGATGAGCGGCTCGGCGCTCGCCGACGCCGCCGGCCTCGGCAAGGTCGAGGTCCCCGCGATGACCCGCAACGGCTACCCGCCCCGGTTCGCCGTGGGCATCAGCGCCGCGTCCAGCCTGCTCGGGCCGGTCATGCCGCCCAGCATCCCCGCGGTCGTCTACGCCGGCATCGCCGGAGTGTCGACCGGGGCGCTGTTCGCCGCCTCGGTCGCCCCCGCGTTCCTCATGGCGATGGGCCTGGCCGCCGCCGTGTACTTCCTGCTGCGCCGCCGGAGCGACCTGCGCGGCGAGCCCTTCTCCTGGGAGGTGCTCCGCCGCACGGGGGTGCGCGTCATCGGCCCGCTGGGCGCGCCCGTGATCATCCTGGGCGGCATCCTCGGCGGCTGGTTCACGCCGACCGAGGCGGCGGCGGTCGGCGCCGCCTACGTGCTCGTCCTCGGCGCCGCCTACCGCCGCATCACCTGGCGGGACCTGTTCCCCATCGCGAAGGAGACCGCGGCGACCACCGCGTCGATCACCCTGATCGTCGGCGCGTCCGGGCTGCTCGCCTGGATCCTCGCCCGGGAGCGGGTCCCCCAGCACATCTCCGAGACGATGCTCGGCCTCACCGACAACGCGCTCGTGTTCCTGCTGCTGGTCAACGTGCTGATGATCCTGCTGGGCGCCATCCTGGAGGGCATCTCCGTCCTGGTGATCACGGTGCCGATCCTGCTGCCGATCGCCGCCGAGTTCGGCGTCGACCCCATGCACTTCGGGGTGATCATCATCATGAACCTGATGATCGGGCTGCTCACCCCGCCGATCGGCGCGGTGCTCTACGTGATGAGCCCGGTCGCGCGGATGCCGGTCCACGAGGTCTTCCGCGGCACCCTCCCGTTCCTGCTCCCGCTGCTGGTCGTCCTGCTGCTGGTGACGTTCGTGCCCTCGATCGTCACCTTCCTGCCCCGGCTGCTCGGCCTGTAGCGACCCGGGCCCGTCACCACCCGCGACCCGATACCCCCACCCCCGTGAGGAGCAAGGCAGATGGCTAGAACACCCACCGTGAGACTGGCGGTCCTGGCCGCCGCGTCGGTCCTGGCGGCCGGCTGCAGCGCGATGAACAGCGGCGACGACGGCGGGACGGTCACGCTGTCGTTCGCCAACAGCTACACCACCCAGCATCCGCACAGCCGCTGCGGCATCCAGGCCGTCGCCGACGCGGTCAACGGCCAGGACCTAGGCGTGAAGATCGAGACGTTCCCGAACAGCCAGCTCGGCAACGACGCCACGCGCTTCACCTCCGTCAGGTCCGGCGACCTCGACATGGACGTGCAGGGCTCGTCCGCGCTGGCCGCGAGCCACGCCCCGATCGGCGTCCTGGACATGGCCTACGTGTTCGACGGGCCGGACCACCTGTTCTCCTTCTTCGACGGGGAGCAGGGCAAGCGCCTGAAGGCGGAGTTCGCCGAGGCCACCGGCACCCGCATCCTGGACGTCTGGTTCTTCGGGATGCGGCACTTCAGCGCCAACTCCCCGATCCGCGAGCCCGGCGACTTCAAGGGGCTGCGGATGCGGTTCCCCGACTCCAAGGTCTACCTGGAGAACGCCAAGGCGATCGGCGCCAAGCCCACCGCGGTCGCGTTCGAGGAGCTGTACCTCAGCCTCCAGCGCAAGATCATCGACGGGCAGGAGAACCCGATCCCGACGATCGCCGAGAAGAGCCTCGACGAGGTGCAGACCCACGTCAGCCTCACCGGCCACCAGACCGGCTCCCAGATGATCGTCATCAACGACGGCAGCTGGAAGAAGCTGAGCACCGAGCAGCAGGCGGCGCTGCAGAAGGCCGTCTCGGAGACCCGGGCGGGCAACCGCAAGTGCATCGAGGAGGACGAGAAGAAGATCCTCGCCGAGTGGAAGGGCAAGGGCGAGCCCGCGGTCGTCGAGGACGTCGACCGCACCGCCTTCGCCGAGAAGGCCAGGAAGTACTTCGGCGAGACCCTCGAAGGGGAGCAGGCCGAGCTGTTCAAGATGATCCGCTCCACCGCCCCCTGACCGCCCGCGCCCGGCTCGCCGCGACCGCCCCCGGGACCGCCCCCGCGGCGGCCGGTGAGCCGGGCACCGACCTGAACCGGCCGCCCGGGAACGGAGGAACGCCCCATGCGACGGTCGATCGCGACGGTGTGCCTGTCCGGCACGCTGGAGGACAAGCTGGCCGCGGCCGCGGGCGCCGGGTTCGACGGCGTCGAGATCTTCGAGAACGACCTGCTCGCCTGCCCGCTCACCCCCGAGGAGATCGCGGGACGCTGCGCCGACCTCGGCCTGGCGGTCGAGCTCTACCAGCCGTTCCGTGACTTCGAGGCCGTCCCGGAGGAGCTGCACCGGCGCAACCTGCGCAGGGCGGCGCACAAGTTCGCGCTGGCGCGGCGGCTCGGCGCCGACACCGTCCTCGTGTGCTCGTCGGTCGCGCCCGAGGCCGTCGATGACGACGCCCTTGCCGCCGCGCAGCTGCGCGCCCTCGGCGAGCTGGCCGCCGAACACGGCGTGCGGGTCGCCTACGAGGCCCTGGCCTGGGGGAAGCACGTCCGGACGTGGGAGCGGTCGGCGGAACTCGTCCTGCGGGCCGACCACCCCGCGGTGGGGCTGTGCCTCGACAGCTTCCACGTGCTGTCACGCGGCGGCGACATCGCGGGCATCACGGAGTTCCCCGCCGAGAAGCTCTTCTTCCTCCAGCTCGCGGACGCCCCGCACATGCGCATGGACGTGCTCCAGTGGAGCCGCCACCACCGGCTCTTCCCCGGGCAGGGCGCGTTCGACCTCGCCGGATTCACCTCGCGCGTGCTCGCGGCCGGCTACGAGGGCCCGCTGTCGCTGGAGGTCTTCAACGACGTCTTCCGGCAGGCGCCCCCGGGCCGCGCGGCCGTCGACGCGATGCGCTCCCTGATCGTGCTCGAGGAGGCGTGCGTCCGCCGCGCCCCCGCGACAGCGGACACCGCGGAGGCCCGCCGCTTCGCCGAGCCGCCCCCGCCCGCCCCCGCGCCGGAGGGGTTCGCGTTCGTGGAGCTGGCGGTCGACGCCGAGTCCGGCACCGAGGTGGCCCGGACGCTCGCCGCCACCGGGTTCGCGCACATCGGGCAGCACCGGTCCAAGCCGGTGGAGCTCTGGCAGCAGGGCGACGCACGGGTCCTGCTCAACGCCACCGGCTCGTCCCGGGCCGCGATCGGCGCCTTCGCCGTCGAGACCGGCGACCCCGAGGGCGCGGCGCGGCGCGCCACTGCGCTGCTGGCCCCCGCGCTGCCGCGGACCCGCGGCGCGGCCGAGGCCGACCTGACGTCGGTGGCCGCCCCGGACGGCACCGCCGTCTTCTTCTGCCGGACCGGCGCCGCGGACGGCTGGCTCGGCGACTTCATCCTCTCCGGCTCCCCGGGCCCGGGCCGGACCGGCATCACCGCGATCGACCACCTCGGGCTCGCGCAGCCCTTCGACGCGTTCGACGAGGCGACCCTCTTCTACCGCTCGCTGTTCGGCCTCGCGCCCGAGCACGACGCCGAACTCGCCGCGCCGTTCGGGCTCGTCCGCAGCCGGGCCGTCACCGACCCGCGCCGCAGGCTGCGCCTCCTGCTCGACGGCACCGTGCTGCGGCGCGGCTCCTGGGCGCCGGCCGTCCCCGACCCCCAGCACGTGGTGTTCGCGACCGGCGACATCTTCCGCACCGCGCGGGCGCTGCGCGAGCGCGGCGCCCCGGTCCTGGACGTCCCGGCGAACTACTACGACGACCTGGACGCCCGGCTCGCGCTCGACCCCGGGCTGCTCGCCGCGCTGCGCGAGCACAACGTGTTCTACGACCGGGACGGCGACGCCGAGTACTTCCACCTCTGCACCCCGATCCTCGGATCGCGGGTCTTCTTCGAGTTCGTGCAGCGGTCTCCCGGCTACCACGGCTACGGCACCGCCAACGCGCCCGTCCGCATGGCCGCCCACCGCGCGGCCCACTCCTGCGCTAGGGGATGAGGACGCCGGGGTTGAGGACGCCGGACGGGTCCAGCGCGGACTTGGCGGCGGTCAGCGCGGCGGCGAACGGGCCGGGGCGCTGCCGGTCGTACCAGGGGCGGTGGTCGCGGCCGACCGCGTGGTGGTGGGTGATCGTGCCGCCGCTCGCGGCGATCGCCTCCGACACCGCGGCCTTGATCTCGTCCCACTGGGCGACCATGCCGCCCCAGCGGCCGGGCGCGTAGACGCCGAAGTACGGCGCCGGGCCGTCCGGGTAGACGTGGGTGAACCGGCACGTCACGACACCGTCGCCCGCGACCGCGCGGACCGCCTTCCGGGCGGCGTCGGTGACGGCGGCGTGCAGCTCCGCGAACCGGTCCCAGGTGCACGCCGTCTCGAACGTCTCGGCGATCACCGCGTGCCGGGCCAGCGCGTCCCGCTGGTAGGGCATCCGCAGGAACGACGACCGCCAGGTGTCGCCGGTGCTCTCTCCGGCGGGCTCCTCCCGGACCTCGCCGCCGTGGTCGCGGCACAGCTCAAGGGCCCGGTCGAGGGACGCCTGGACCGGGTGGCCGGCGGACTCGAACGCCAGCAGCAGCACGCCGCCCTCCACGGCGACGCCCGTGTTGATCAGCGCTTCGGCGGCGTCGAGCAGCCGGCAGTTCGCCGGGTGCAGCCCGCTCTGCGCGACCGCCCGGGTCGCCGCCACCGCGGCGGTGTAATCGGCGAACCGGACGGACGCCCTGGCCCGCCAGCGCGGCCGCTCCTGGACCCGCATCCAAGCCTCGGTGATGATCCCGAGAGCGCCCTCGCTGCCGAGGAACAGCCGGTCCGGGGCCGGTCCGGCGCCCGAGCCGGGCAGCCGCCGCGACTCGGCGACCCCGGCCGGCGTGACCACGCGCATCGACTCGACCATGTCGTCGATGTGGGTGTAGAGGGTCGCGTAGTGGCCGCCGGAGCGGGTGGCCAGCCAGCCGCCGAGCGTGGAGAACTCGAACGACTGCGGGAAGTGCCGCAGCGTCAGCCCGTGCGGCCTGAGCCCCGCTTCGAGCCGCGGCCCGAACACACCCGCCTGGACGCGGGCGGCGCGGCTCACCGGGTCGACCTCCAGGACACCGTCCAGCTGCGCGAGATCGACCGTCACCGCGGGACGGTCCTCGAACCGCGGCTCGACGCCGCCGACCACGGAACTGCCCCCGCCGTACGGGATCACGGCGATCCCGTCGCGGGTGCACCAGTCGAGCAGGTCGACCAGGTCCGTCTCGTCGCGGGGCCGGGCGACGAGGTCGGGCACGTGCCGCAGGTCGCCGTGCAGGTTGCGGACCACGTCCCGGAACGCCTTGCCGTGCGCGTGGGCGGCGCGGTCGGCAGGGTCGGCGGAGCACAGCGCGGCGAGCGCCTCCGGCGGGCTCACCCTGGGGGCCGGCAGGTCGAGCGAGCCGACGTCCGGCGGCTCGTGCCCGGTCAGCTCCCCGGACGTCAGGGCGCGCACCCGCGAGAGCAGCGACTCCAGTTCCGCGCCGCTGACGGCGTCCTCGACGTTCCCCCAGCCCCACCACGAACGCGCCATGACCGTCCCTCCAATTTCGGACCACCGTAGCGACCCCCGCCCGAAACCCCGTCGACTTGCGGCGTGTTGTTGTTATGGAGCGCTCCGTAACAACAACACGCCGCAAGTCGACGAAACTTGGTGGGGGTTAGGTGGGGAAGGGGCCTGCGCGGCCTAGGAGGGCCTGCACCGGGCTGTCCAGGCGGTCGGACAGCCAGGCGGCCGTCTCGGTCACCTGGGCGATCTCCACGCCGGTCGGTACGCCGCTGCGGTCCAGGGCGTACACGAGGTCCTCGGTCGCGATGTTGCCGGTGGCGGCGGGCGCGAAGGGGCAGCCGCCGAACCCGCCGGTGCTGGCGTCCAGCGCGCTCACCCCGTGGTCGAGCGCGGTGAGGGCGTTGGCGTACCCGGTGTTGCGGGTGTTGTGGAAATGGCAGCGCAGCGGGATGTCCGGGGCGATCTCCCCGGCGCCCTCCAGGAGGGTGCGGACCTGGGCGGGGACGCCGACGCCGATCGTGTCGGCGATGGCGATCTCGTCCGGGGGCTCGCTCTCGGTGATCCGCCGGACGAGGTCGAGGACCTTGTCGGCCGGCACCTCGCCCTCGAAGGGGCAGCCGAACGAGGCGGCGAGGGTGACCGAGACGAAGAGCCCGGCCTCGTGGGCCCTCGCGGCGATGGCGGCCCAGTTGGCGACGCCCTCGTCGACCGTGCAGCCCTGGTTGCGCCGGCTGAACTCGTCCGTCGACACGACCACGACGTTGACCTCGTCGACCCCGGTCGCCAGCGCCCGGTCGAGCCCCCGCGGGTTGAGGACGAGGCCGGCGTAGCTGACGCCGTCGACGCGTGGGACGCCCTCCATCACCGCTTCGGCGTCGGCCATCTGCGGCACCCGCTTGGGGTTGACGAAGCTGACGGCCTCGATCCGGCGCAGCCCCGCGGCGATGCTGCGCTCGATGAGCCGCACCTTGTCGGCGGCCGGGAGGATCGCGGCCTCGTTCTGCAGCCCGTCCCGAGGGCCGACCTCGATCACTTCGACTTCCGCCATCCAGGTCCCCTTGTATGCAATCTGTGGGTGGTATGTCGAATTTACACAGGTCACACCTTGTGTCAAGCAGGTTCGAGTGTCTATGTTGCATGCAATCGACCCCAGAGGAGGTTCGGATGGCCCGAGCCGTGGACCGTGTGTACACACGGCTGCGCGCCGACATCCTGGACGGCGTCCACCCGGCCGGCGCGCGGCTCGGCGAGGCGGAGCTGGCCGGGGCCACCGGCTCCAGCCGCACGCCGGTGCGGGAGGCGCTGCGCCGGCTGGAGGTCGAGGGGCTCGTCGAGATCCTGCCGCACCGCGGCGCCCGGGTCCCGGACTGGACGCCGGAGGACCTGGAGGAGATCTACGACCTGCGGATGCTGCTGGAGGGCGCCGCCGCCCGCCGCGCCGCCACCCGGATCGAGCCCGAGGACACCGCCCGCATGGCGGAGCTGTGCGAGCTCATCGAGCGGTGCTGCGCGCCCGGCGGCGCGCAGGACCTCGACCGGGTCGCCGAGCTGAACGCCGAGTTCCACGGCATCGTCCGCACCGCGTCCGCCAGCGGCCGGCTGGTGTCGATGCTCAACAGCGTCACGCAGCTCCCGCTGGTGATGCGCACCTTCCACCGCTACTCGCCCGGCGACCTCGACCGCAGCTGCGCCCACCACCGGGAGCTGGTCGCCGCCCTCCGCGCCGGCGACGGCACCTGGGCCGAGTCGGTGACGCGGGCGCACGTGCTCGCCGCCAAGGCGGTGCTGCTGCGCGCCGCCTCCGCCGAGGTGAGCGCCGAAGAGACGTCCCCCCGAAACGACTGAACACACGGAAACGAGGACCCGCCAGATGTCCATCGATGACGGCGCCGCCCAGGCCGCCCGAGGCCCCCTCTCCGACCTGCGCGTGGTGGAGATGGGGCAGCTGCTCGCCGGCCCGTTCTGCGGGCAGCTCCTCGGCGACTTCGGCGCCGAGGTGATCAAGCTGGAGTCGCCGGGCGCCGGCGACCCGATGCGCCAGTGGGGACGGGAGAAGCCGCACGGCAAGTCCCTGTGGTGGCCGGTGGTCGCCCGCAACAAGAAGTCGGTGACCTGCAACCTGCGCACCGAGGAGGGCCAGGACCTCGCCCGGCGGATCATCGAGCGGGCCGACATCGTCGTGGAGAACTTCCGGCCCGGGACGCTGGAGCGCTGGGGCCTGGACTACGAGCGGCTGCGCGAGATCAACCCCGGGCTGGTGCTGGTGCGCGTGTCCGGCTTCGGGCAGACCGGCCCCTACTCGCCCCGGGCCGGGTACGGGTCGATCGGCGAGGCGATGGGCGGCATCCGGTACGTGACCGGCGACCCGGGCAACGCGCCGTCCCGCGCCGGGATCTCGCTCGGCGACTCGCTCGCCGCCGTGTTCGCCACGATCGGCACGCTGGTGGCGGTGCACAACCGCACCCGCACCGGGCGGGGCCAGGTGGTCGACTCGGCCATCTACGAGGCGGTCCTGGCGATGATGGAGTCGCTGCTGCCCGAGTGGGCCGTGGCCGGCTACCAGCGGGAGCGCACCGGCTCCGTGCTGCCCAACGTGTCGCCCAGCAACGTCTACCCGACCGCGTCCGGCGAGATGATCCTCATCGCCGCCAACCAGGACACCGTGTTCGCGCGGCTCGCCAAGACGATGGGCCGCCCCGAGCTGAGCGACGACCCGCGCTACGCGGGCCACGCCGCCCGGGGCCGGAACATGGCGGAGCTGGACGACATCATCGCCGCCTGGTCGGCCGGCGTCGAGACGGCCGAGCTCCTGCAGACCCTGCACGACAACGGCGTCCCGGCGGGCCGCATCTACACCGCCAAGGACATGTTCGAGGACCCGCACTTCGCCGCCCGCGACGCGATCGTGCGGCTCGCGCACCCCGACTTCGGCGAACTGCCGATGCACAACGCGTTCCCCAAGCTCAGCGAGACCCCCGGCGCGGTACGGCACCCCGGCCCGGGACTCGGCGAGCACAACCAGGAGGTCTACGGCGGCCTCCTGGACCTGGACCAGGCCCAGATCTCCGCGCTGTCGGAGCGCGGAGTCATCTGACCGTCAACGACGACAACCCGGGAGGCCAGCATGGGCTATCGCCTAGGCGTTGATGTAGGAGGCACGTTCACCGACGTGCTGCTCGTGGACGAGGAGACCGGCGTCAGCCATCGGGCGAAGACCGCGTCCACTCCGGAGGACCAGTCCCTGGGCGTCCTCAACGGCATCCGCAAGGTGTGCCGGGACGCCGGGATCGACCTCACCGAGGTGGCGCACGTCCTGCACGGCACCACGGTCGCGACGAACGCGATCCTCCAGGGGAAGGGCGCGCGGGTCGGCCTGGTGACGACCGAGGGCTTCCGGCAGGTCCTGCAGATCGCCCGGTCGTACGTGCCGGGCGGCCTGGCCGGCTGGATCATCTGGCCGAAGCCCGAGCCGCTCGCGAAGCTGGAGCACACGGTGGAGGTCCCCGGCCGGATCGCCTCCGACGGCTCGGTGGTCGCCCCGCTGGACGAGGAGCGCGCCCGCGCCGAGCTGCGCCGCCTCGCCGGCGGCGGCATCGAGGCGCTGACGATCGCGCTGATCAACTCGTTCGCGAACGACGGGCACGAGCGGCGGGTCGCCGAGCTGGCCGCCGAGGAGCTGCCCGGCGTCCCGGTGTCGCTGTCCAGCCGCGTCCTGCCGGAGATGCGGGAGTACGAGCGCACCGTCACGACCGTGGCGAACAGCTATGTGCAGCCCGAGGTGTCCCGGTACGTCAACAATTTGGATCGTTCCCTGACCGGCAGCGGGATCACCGCGCCGCTGTCGGTGCTGCGCAGCGACGGCGGACTGACCCGGGCGGCCAAGGCGGCCGAGGACCCGGTGGCGCTGCTGCTGTCCGGCCCCGCCGGCGGCGTGACGGGCGCGGTGTGGTTCGCCGAGCAGGCCGGGTTCAAGGACTTCCTCACGTTCGACATGGGCGGCACGTCCACGGACGTGGCGCTGGTCCTCGGCGGGCAGCCCCGGATCGGGCGGGAGACGAGCGTCGGCGACCTGACCGTCCGGGCGACGAGCGTCGACGTGCGCTCGGTCGGCGCGGGCGGCGGGTCGATCGCGCACGTCCCCGAGCTGACCAAGGCGCTGCGCGTCGGCCCCCAGTCGGCGGGCGCCGACCCCGGGCCCGCCGCGTACGGGGCGGGCGGCACCGAGCCGACCGTCACCGACGCCAACGTCGTCCTCGGGTACCTGCCGCAGGACCTCGCCGGCGGGGAGATCTCGCTGGACGCCGAGGCCGCCCGCAAGGCCGTCCGCGGCGTCGCCGACGCGATGGGCCTGCCGAGCGTGGAGGCCGCGGCGGCGGGCATCGTCGACATCGTCAACGAGAACATGCTCGGCGCGCTCCGGCTGATCAGCGTTCAGCAGGGCTTCGACCCGCGTGAGTTCGCGCTCATGTCGTTCGGCGGCGCCGGGCCGCTGCACGCCAACGCCCTCGGCCGGCTCACCGGCTCCTGGCCGGTGATCGTCCCGCCGTCGCCGGGCGTGCTGTGCGCGTACGGGGACGCGACGACCTGCCCCCGCGACGAGGCCGCCCGCACGATGGTGCGCCAGTTCTCCACCTTGGACAACGCCGAGCTGCGCACCGCGCTGCGGGAGCTGGCCGACACCGCCGCCGCGCGGCTGGAGTCCGAGGGCGTGCCGCGCGACGTCCAGACGCAGACGTACCAGATCGACCTGCGCTACCACGGGCAGGGCTTCGAGATCCCCGTCGAGGTGGACCGCGCGGCCGTCGACGGCGACCTGCTGGCCGAGCTGGGCGCCGCGTTCGACGCCGAGCACAAGCGGCTGTTCTCCTTCCTGCTCGACAACGAGCGCGAGGTGATCAACCTGCGCGTCACCGTGAGCGGCCCCCGCCCGGAGGTCGCCTGGCGCACGCTGCCCGAGGGGTCCGGCGACCCGTCCGCCGCGCTGGTCCGCGAGACCGAGGTGTGGATGGACGGCGAGACCCGGCGCGCGCACATCTACGACCGTTCCAAGCTGCTCGCCGGGGACGTGGTGACCGGCCCGGCCATCGTGGTCGAGATGGACTCCACCACGCTCGTGCTGCCCGGCCACGCCGCGACCGTGCACCCGAGCGGCAGCCTGCTGATCCGTCCGACGGAGGAGAGCTGATGGCCGAGATCCTGCAGACCAACACCGAGCCGGTCGGCCGGGTGGACATCGACCCGGTCACCCTCGACATCATCGAGAACGCGCTGCGCAACGCGCGCTACGAGATGGACGAGGTCCTCTTCCGCACCGCGCTGTCGCCGGGCATCCGCGAGCAGCACGACGAGTTCCCGCTGATCGCGAACCCGGACGGCAAGATGGTCGTCGGCCAGTTCGGGCTGTCGGTGCCGGACTTCCTCGCCAACTTCGACGGCACGATCGGCGAGGGCGACATCCTGATGACGTCCGACCCGTACGCGTGCGGCGCCGCGATCAGCCACGCCAACGACTGGCTGCTGGTGGTGCCGATCTTCCACGAGGGCCGGCTGGTCGGCTGGGCGTCGATGTTCGGCCACATGTCGGACGTCGGCGGCAAGACGCCGTGCTCGATGCCCGCCGACGCCCGCACGATCTACGAGGAAGGCGTGATCGTCCCGCCGTTCAAGCTGTACGAGGGCGGCGTGCTGAACGAGGCGGCGCTCGGCATCATCCTCAACCAGGTGCGGATGCCCGAGTGGAACCGCGCCGACCTGAACGGCCTCGTCGCCGCCTGCACCACGGCGGCGCGGCGGGTGACCGAGCTGTGCGACCGGTTCGGCGTCGAGGCGTACCTGTCCGCGCTGGACGACCTGCTCGACCGCAACTACCAGGCCATGAAGGTCCTGCTGGCGACGCTGTTCGAGGACGGGCAGACGCTGGAGTTCGCCGACTACATCTGCGACGACGGCTGCGGCTACGGCCCCTACGAGCTGAAGATCTCCCTCACCCGGCACGGCGAGAAGATCCATCTGGACTTCTCGCACGCCGCGCCGCAGGCGGTGGGGCCGGTCAACTACTTCATCAACGAGAACCTCGTCCGGATGTTCTTCGGCATCTACGTGATCACGGTGGCCGACCCGCAGATCCTGTGGAACGACGGCTTCTACCCGCTGATCGACGTGACGATCCCCGAGGACTCGTTCTGGAAGCCGCGCCACCCCGCCGCGCTGAACGCCCGCAACCACGGCATCGGCCGGGTGTTCGACCTGTTCGGCGGGCTGCTGGGGCAGACGAACCCGGAGATCCTGAACGCGGCCGGGTTCTCGTCCTCGCCGCACTTCATGTACTCCGGCCACTACACCTCGGGGCCGCGCGAGGGCGAGTGGTTCCAGCTGTACTCGATCGGGTTCGGCGGGGTGCCGGGGCGCCCGGTCGGGGACGGCCCGGACGGGCACTCGCTGTGGCCGTCCTTCCGCAACATCCCCTGCGAGTACCTGGAGTCGTACTACCCGCTGCGCATCGAGCGGTGGGAGACCATCGCCGACTCGGGCGGCGCGGGCCTGCACCGGGGCGGCAACGGCGTGGACGTCGCGTACTGCTTCGAGGAGCCGGGCACGATCGCGATCCACGACGACCGCTGGCTCACCTACCCGTGGGGCGTGAACGGCGGCCGTCCGGGGGAGCGGGGCCGCAAGTGGATCGACCGGGCGGACGGCACCCGCGAGGTGCTGCCCAGCAAGATCCACGACGTGCCGGTCGGCCCCGGCGACGTGCTCCACTTCGTCACGTGGGGCGGCGGCGGGTGGGGCGACCCGCTGCAGCGCCCCGCCGAGCTGGTGGCACTGGAGGTGCGGCGCGGCCTGGTGACCGCCGAGGGCGCCCGCGACTACGGCGTCGTCTGCACCGCGGACGGCACCCTCGACGAGGCGGCCACCGAGCGGCTGCGGGCGGAGATGGACGAAGCGCGGGCGGAGGTCCCCGTGTTCGACATGGGTCCGCCGCTGGCGGAGATCCTCGACCGGTGCGAGGAGGAGACCGGGCTGCCCGCGCCCCGGCCGCCGGTGGACGTCCGCTCCGCCGCCGCGCTGCACGGCCGGCGATGAGCGGCGGCGGGCCGGCGCGGGAACCGGTGCAGGACCTCGCCGCGGACTACCGGGACTCCGGCTTCGGCGCGAGCCTCGGCTGCGGCACCGCCCCCGCGGTGCTCGCGATCGACCTCGCCCGCGCCTACCTGGTGGACGGCTCGCCGCTGCGCGCCCCGGTCGAGGGCGCGGTGGCCGCGGCCGGCACGCTGATCGGGGCGGCGCGGGCGGCGGGCCTGCCCGTCCTGCACACCCGGGTGGTCCTGCAGCCCGGGGGCGCCGACGGCGGCCTGTTCGCCCGCAAGGTCCCCGCGCTGCGGGTGTTCGAGGAGGGCAGTCCCCTCGGCGGCTTCGCCGAGGGGGCCGCCCCCGAGCCGGGCGAGACCGTGGTCACCAAGCAGTACGCGAGCGCGTTCCACGGGACGTCGCTGGCGGCGACGCTGACCTCGGCCGGCATCGACACGCTGCTGATCTGCGGGCTCACCACGAGCGGCTGCATCCGCGCCAGCGCGACCGACGCGCTGCAGCACGGGTTCCGGCCCCTGGTGGTGGACGAGGCGTGCGGCGACCGCGACCGCCGCTTGCACGAGGCCAACCTGCTCGACCTGGAGGCCAAGTACGCCGACGTCCTTTCCCTCGACCGGGCGCTGGACACCATCAAGACGGCGAGCGCAGGCCCCTGACACACCACTGAGGCACCGCGGAAGAGTCAAGCGAGAAGCGGCCGTCCCCGCCTGAGGGGGCGGCCGCTTCAGGTTTCGTGTTGCGGAGGCGGGAACACCTGGATGGCAATCCTCGCCTGACTCGACGCAAGGGAACGCATGTCCGCACCGCGAGCCGTCCGCTGGGTCCTCCCGGCCGCGCTGGTCGTCGTCTGGCTCGCCATCGGCGGCTTCCTGGGACCCTACGCCGGCAAGCTCGGCGAGGTCACCACCAACGAGCAGTCGTCGTTCCTGCCCAGCAGCGCCGAGTCGACGCAGGTGCTCGAACGGCAGGCCGCGTTCGAGTCGGACCAGACGACCCCCGCCATCGTCGTGTGGGAGGCCCGGGACGGCCGGATCACCCCGGACCAGCGGGCGGCGGCCGGGCAGGCGCTGGAGTCGCTCCGCGGCGCGCCGTTCATCCCGGAGGCCCCGTCCCCGGCCATCCCGTCGGAGGACGGCGCGGCGCTCAGCGGCGTCGTGCCGGTCGGGTCGGACGCGGGCGAGGAGATCGGCAGCGTCATCGACCGCGTCCGGGAGGCCGCGGAGCGGGTGCCGGGGACGAGCGTCCAGGTCGGCGGCCCCGCAGCCACCCAGGCGGACTTCTCCGACGCGTTCGCGGGCATCGACACCCTCCTCGTCCTCGTCGCCCTCGGCGTGGTGCTGGTGATCCTGCTGCTGGTGTACCGCAGCGTGCTCCTCCCCTTGCTGATCATCGTCGGCTCGATCCTGGCGCTCGGGTTCGCCAGCGCGGTCGCCTACGCCCTGGCCGACGCCGGCGTCGTCACGGTGGACGGCCAGGTGCAGGGCATCCTGTCGATCCTGGTCATCGGCGCCACCACCGACTACGCCCTGCTGATGTCGGCCCGGTTCCGGGAGGAGCTCTCGCTCGGCTCCGACCGGATGCAGGCCATGCGGACGGCGTGGCGGCGCTCGGCCGGGGCCATCCTCGCCTCCGGCGGGACCGTCGCCGCCGGCCTGCTCGCCCTGCTGCTCAGCGACCTGTCCAACAACCGGGCCCTCGGCCCGGTCGGCGCGCTCGGCATCGGCTGCGCGCTGCTGAGTGCGCTCACCTACCTGCCCGCGGTCCTGGTGATCTTCGGCCGGACGGCGTACTGGCCCGCCCGCCCGCACCCCGAGCGCCCGGACGCCTCCAGGCACGCCGTCTGGGAGCGCATCGCGCGGCTGATCGACCACCACCCGCGCCGCATCTGGGCGGCCTGCCTGATCGTGCTGCTCGCGGGCGCCGCGTTCATGCCGACCCTGCGCACCGACGGGGTGCCGCTGAGCGAGACGTTCGTCGGCGAGGCGTCGTCGGTGACGGCCCAGGAGGCCCTGGACGAGCACTTCCCCGGCGGGTCGGGCAACCCCGCCATCGTGATCACCGACGCGTCGGCGCTGCCCCCGGTGCTCGCCGCGGCGCAGCGGACCGAGGGCGTGTCCGGCGCCCGGCCGCGCACCGGGGAGGGCGGGCAGCCCGTGGTCGTGGACGGCCGCGCCATCGCCGAGGTCACGCTGAGCGGCGCCGCCGACAGCGACGCGGCCCGGCGGACGGTCGACCGGCTGCGCGGCAACCTCCACGGCGTCGCCGGGGCCGACGCGCTCGTCGGCGGCTACACGGCCCAGCAGGTCGACACCCAGGCCGCCGCCCAGCGCGACCGCAAGGTCATCATCCCGGTCGTGCTGGCGATCATCATCGTGATCCTGGTGGCCCTGCTCCGCTCGGTGCTGATGCCGGTGCTGCTGGTCGCCACCGTCGCGCTCAACTACCTGGCGACCCTCGGCGTCGCCGCGCTGGTGTTCCAGCACCTGCTCGGCTTCACCGGCACCGACCCGTCGGTGGCGCTGTACGGGTTCGTCTTCCTCGTCGCGCTCGGCGTCGACTACAACATCTTCCTGATGACCCGCGCGCGAGAGGAGTCGCTGCGCCACGGGGTGCGGCGCGGCGTCCTGGAGGGCCTGACCGCGACCGGCGGGGTCATCACGTCCGCCGGCGTGGTGCTCGCGGCGACCTTCGCGGCCCTGGTGGTCATCCCGCTCTCGTTCCTCGTCCAGATCGCCTTCATCGTGGCGTTCGGGGTCCTGATGGACACGCTCCTCGTGCGCTCCCTGCTGGTCCCGGCCCTGGTCCGCGACGCCGGGCCGGTCGTCTGGTGGCCGGGCCTCCTGTACCGGCGCGGCCGCGACGCGGCCAAGCCCGGGGTGCGGATCCGGGAGACGGTCGGCAGGAGCTGACCTCCCGGGGCCGAGCCGATCTCCCGAGAGTCTCCGCAACCTTGACCGCGGCCTGTTGCGCCGTCCCGGGGCGCCGTGCGACCCTATTACTGACCGAGCGATAAGTAATTGCGCCGCGGAGGGGACGGATGACCACGACTCCGGTGGAGCCGGAACTGGAGGAGCGGCTCCAGGCGGCCTTCGACGCGACGATCGCGCGCCACGACCGCATCGAGCCCCGGGACTGGATGCCGGACGCCTACCGCAGGACGCTCGTGCGGCAGATCGCCCAGCACGCGCACTCCGAGATCATCGGGATGCAGCCCGAGGGCAACTGGATCGGCCGCGCCCCGTCCCTGCGCCGCAAGGCGATCCTGCTGGCCAAGGTCCAGGACGAGGCCGGGCACGGCCTCTACCTGTACTCGGCGTGCGAGACGCTCGGCGTGTCCCGCGCCGAGCTGACCGAGCTGCTGCTGTCCGGCCGGCAGAAGTACTCCTCGATCTTCAACTACCCGACGCTGTCCTACGCCGACGTCGGCACGATCGGCTGGCTCGTCGACGGCGCCGCGATCGTCAACCAGGTGCCGCTCTGCCGCACCTCCTACGGGCCCTACGGCCGCGCGATGATCCGCATCTGCAAGGAGGAGTCGTTCCACCAGCGGCAGGGCTACGAGCTGCTGATGACGATGATGCGCGGCACCGGCGCCCAGCGGGAGATGGTGCAGGAGTCGGTCGACCGGTTCTGGTGGCCGTCGCTGATGATGTTCGGGCCGCCGGACGCCGCGTCCCCCAACAGCGCGCGGTCGATGGCGTGGGGCGTCAAGCGCAACTCCAACGACGAGCTCCGGCAGAAGTTCGTGGACATGACCGTCCCGCAGGCCGAGGCGCTCGGTGTGACGCTGCCCGACCCCGGCCTGCGCTGGAACGAGGAGCGCGGGCACTACGACTTCGGCGAGCCGGACTGGGAGGAGCTCGCCGCGGTCATCGCCGGGAACGGGCCGTGCAACGCGCAGCGGATGGCCCACCGCCGCGCCGCCCACGAGGACGGCGCCTGGGTGCGGGAGGCGGCCACCGCGTTCGCGAACCGCTCGACCGAGGGAGGTGCCGCATGACCGGCGGCAGCCAGGGCGCGGACCGGCGGGAATGGCCGCTCTACGAAGTGTTCGTGCGGGGCAAGCGCGGGCTCAACCACGTCCACGTCGGGTCGCTGCACGCCCCCGACGACACGATGGCCCTGCGGCACGCCCGCGACGTCTACACGCGCCGCAACGAGGGCGTGAGCATCTGGGTCGTGCGCGCCGACGCCATCACCGCGTCGAGCCCGGACGAGAAGGACCCCCTCTTCGCGCCGAGCGGCGACAAGGTCTACCGGCACCCGACGTTCTACGAGATCCCCGGGAACGTCCCGCACATGTGACCGGAGGGCACCGCACATGACCAACGACCCGCACCTGACCCACGACGAGGGCAGCATCTTCGACGGGTTGATCGAAGGCGGGGACGACTCCCGGTGGGCGTTCGGCACCGACTTCGAGGACCCGCTCGCCGGGGTCGACACGACCGTGCCGGACGGCGTCGACCACGCCGGACTCGCCCGGTACTGCCTCATGCTCGGCGACGACGCGCTGATCATGTCGCAGCGGCTGTCGGAGTGGTGCAGCCGCGCGCCCGACCTCGAAGAGGACATCGCGCTGGCGAACATGGCCCTCGACCTCCTCGGCCAGGCGCGCCTGCTGCTGGCGCGGGCCGCCGCCGCCGACCCGGGCGCCGTGCCGCCGCTCCCGGACGGATCGCCCGTCCCCGCCGAGGACGCGCTGGCGTTCTTCCGGGAGGCCGAGCAGTTCCGCAACGTGCGCCTCACAGAGGTGGCGAACGGCGACTTCGCGCACGTCGTCGTCCGGCTGCTCCTGTTCTCGGTGGCCCGGCTCGCGCTGCTCGAACGGCTCCGCGCGAGCAGGGACGCGGTGCTGGCGGCGGTCGCGGCCAAGGGCGTCAAGGAGGTCACCTACCACCGCGACTGGGCGGGCCGCTGGTTCCTCACCCTCGCGCAGGGCACCGAGGAATCGCGCCGCAGGCTCCTCACGGCCCTGGACGAGTTGTGGCCGCTCAAGCCCGAACTCGTCTCCCCGCACCCCCTGGAGCTCTCCCTCGCGGAAGCGGGCGTCGGCGTCGACCCCGCGTCGATGGCCGGCGAGGTGGACGCCGTCCTCGACCAGGTCTTCGCCGTGAGCGGCGTCGACCGCCCGGACCGCCCGGCGCTGGCCGGTGTCGGCGGTCGGACGGGCCGGCACGGCATGCACACCGAGGCGTTCAGCCTGCTCCTCGCCGAGATGCAGGTGGTCGCCCGCGCGCACCCGGAGGGCCGATGGTGACCGTCCCGCACCTACCCGCGAGGGAACGCGCCGCCGAGGCCGCCGCGCAGGTCCGCGACCCGGAGATGCCGATGCTCACCCTCGCCGACCTCGGCGTCCTGCGCGACGTCGCGGTGGAACGCGGGGACGGCGGCGAGGTGGTCGTCGCGTCGATCACCCCCACCTACACCGGCTGCCCGGCCATGGCCACCATGCGCGACGACCTCGTCCACCGGCTGAACGGCGCCGGGTTCCCCCGGGTGGAGGTGCGCGTCGTCCTCTACCCGCCCTGGTCGAGCGACTGGATCTCCGAGCGCGGCCGGGCCGCGCTGCGGGCGGCCGGGCTGTCCCCACCCGGCCCGGCGCGCCGCGCGGACGGGCCGGTCGGCATCAACCTCGGGCCGACGCGCCGCGCCCTCGCCTGCCCCCGCTGCGGCTCCGCGAACACCCGGCTGACCTCGGAGTTCGGCTCCACCGCCTGCAAGGCGCTCTACCGCTGCACCGACTGCCTCGAACCGTTCGAGCACGTCAGGGAGATCTGATGACCACTCCGGCCCCCGCGCGGACCCGGCCGGCCACGGGGTTCCACACACTGACCGTGGCGGCGGTCGAGCATGTGTGCGAGGACGCCGCGGCGATCACGTTCGACGTGCCCGCCGAACTACGCGAGGCGTACGCGTTCGAGGCCGGGCAGTCGCTCACCCTGCGCCGCTTCGTGGACGGGGTGGAGCACCGCCGGTCCTACTCGATCTGCGCCGCCGCCGGGGAGGCGCCGCGCATCGGCGTCCGCGAGATCCCGGACGGCTTCTTCTCGTCCTGGCTCGTCCGCGAGGTCGTGCCGGGGACCCGGATCGAGGTGCAGCCGCCGGCCGGCTCCTGGCGAGCGGACCCGGCGACCGGTGAGCGGCACCTGTGCATCGCCGCGGGGTCGGGCATCACCCCGATGCTGTCGGTCGCGTCCACGGTCCTGACCCACCCCGGCGCCCGGGTCTCGCTCCTGTACGGCAACCGGACGAGCCGGACGGTGATGTTCGCCGAGGAGCTCGGCGACCTGAAGAACCGGTACGGCGCCCGGTTCCAGCTGGTCCACGTCCTGTCCCGCGAGCCGCGCGACGTCGAGCTGTTCTCCGGTCGGCTGGACCGGGACCGCCTGCGCCGCCTGCTCACCGACCTCCTGCCTGCGGAGACGTACGACCACGTCTGGCTCTGCGGGCCGCTGCAGATGATCGAGGACGCGCGGGCGGTGCTCGGTGAGCTCGCCGTCCCGGCGAAGGTGCACGTCGAGCTGTTCTACGTGGACGAGCCCCCGCCCCAGCCGCGGCGGGCCGCGGACGTCCCGGCGGGCGCGACGACGGAGCTGACCATGATCCTGGACGGCCTCCGCACGACGTCGGCCGTCCCCCGCGACACGACCCTCCTCGAGGGCGCCCAGGCGTCGCGCGCCGACCTGCCGTTCGCCTGCAAGGGCGGCGTGTGCGGGACGTGCCGCGCCGTCGTCCGCGAGGGCGAGGTCGACATGCGCCGCAACTACGCGCTGGAGGAGTCCGAGCTGGCCGCCGGTTTCGTCCTCACCTGCCAGACGTTCCCCGCCGCCGACCGGGTCACGATCGACTACGACGCCTGAAACCCGTGCCGGGCCAGGCCGTCGAAGGCCATGGTCGTGATCGCCCCGGCGACGGTCGCGGTGTCGTACGCGCCGTCCGCCCGGTACCACTCGACCAGCGAGTTCACCATGCCGAACAGCAGCCGGCTCACCAGCGCGGGCGGCACGTCGTCGCGCAGCGCGCCCTCCTTGACGGCGTCGGCGACGAGCGCGGCGAGGCGGTCGTCGAGCCAGCGGCGCCGCTCCAGCGCGGCCAGCTCGACCGGGCTGTTCCCGCGGACCCGCAGCAGCAGCGTGACGGACGGCTGGTGCGCCACGAGCACCTCGACACTGCGCCGCACCACCTCGCGCAGCCGCTCGTGCGCGGTCGTCCCGGCACGCTCGCGGGACGCCTCGGCCACGACGGCGGTGAGCTCGTCGAGGGCGTCGTCCAGAGCGAGGCTGAGCAGCTGCTCCTTGCCCGCGACGTGGTGGTAGATCGCCGGCTTCGTCAGCCCCAGCTCCTTGGCCAGGTCGCCCATGCTCGTGGCGTCGTACCCCCGGCGGTTGAACAGCTCCACCGCCGTCCGCAGGATCGTCTCCTGGTCGTATCCGGGACGCCCGCGCCGCCGCCGCGCAGGCGGTCCCCCAGCCCCGGTCGTCGTCACACCCGCAGCATCTCACGGGCACCGGGGCTCCATCCGGCGCGGCTTCGTCGGGCATGGAGTGGTGGGCCGCGCGGAGTGCCCGGTCGTGGTCGTTCCGCATCGCTGAGCCGTAGGGACCTTGGTCCCGATGATCGTGCGCCTATCGGATCTACGGCCCAGGTGGCGGCGGGGATTGACTGAAGGCGAAGCAAAAGGCGATGCGATGGAAGGTGAGAGGCGATGGCACTCTCGGAACACAAGACGTCTGCGGGACGCGGCGCCCGGGTCCGGGTGGTGGCCGCCAAGCCGCTGACCGAGTCGCCCGCGGCGCGGTATGTGTGGGCGGTGGCCCGGCTGGCGCTGGGCTGGATCTTCGCCTGGGCGTTCGTGGACAAGCTGTTCGGGCTGGGCTACGCGACCCCCGCGGACAAGGCGTGGATCGATGGTGCCAGCCCCACCGAGGGGTTCCTGGCCAACGCGCCGCAGGGCCCGTTCGCCGGCCTCTACAACGACCTCGCCGGTGCGGCCTGGGCCGACTGGCTCTTCATGATCGGCCTGGCGGGCATCGGCGCCGCGCTCATCCTGGGCATCGGGATGCGGATCGCCGCCGCCGGCGGCGCGCTCTTGCTGGTCCTGATGTGGACGGCCGTCCTGCCCCCGGAGAACAACCCCTTCATGGACGACCACCTGATCTACGCGATCGTCCTGATCGGGCTCGCGCTGGTCAAGGCCGGCGACACCCTCGGCCTGGGCGAACGGTGGAGCGGCACCCGCCTGGCCCAGCGCTTCCCCATCCTCAAGTGACCTGACCGAACCGCACGCGAAGGGCGTCCACCACGGTGGGCGCCCTTCGGCGTGTTCGGGGGAGCCTCAGCCGAGCGCCAGCACGTGGAGGACCATGCGGGCGGTGCTGCCGCCCTCCTCCTCGGCGATCGCCAGCGCAGTGCCCACGTCGAGGTCGTCGAGCAGGGCGCGTGTCGCCGCCGCCTCCGCCGCCGGGGACGAGGCGCGGCGGCCCGCGCCGGCGCGGAGGGCGTCCAGGCGGGCGACGGCGGCGTCGAGGGCGGCGGGCGTGCAGTCCCAGTCGTCCCGCCAGGGGGCGGTGATCAGCATGAGCCGGACGGCGGTGGCGGGACGGCTCTGCAGCAGCTCGGAGACCAGGACGAGGTTGCCGGTCGACTTGGCCATCTTGGCGCCCTCGCGGCAGACCATGCCGATGTGCAGCCAGGCGCGGGAGAACGGCCGCACGCCGGTCAGCGCCTCGGTGAGCGCGGTCTCGTAGGCGTGGTGGGGGAAACGCAGGTCGGTGCCGCCGGAGTGCAGGTCGAGCGCGGGCCCGAACGTCGCCATGGCCATCGCGGCGCACTCGGCGTGCCAGCCGGGCCGGCCCGGGCCCCACGGGCCGGGCCAGGCGGGCTCCCCGGCGTGCGACGGCCGCCAGACGGCGACGTCGAACGGATGCTCCTTGCCCGGGTTGCCGGGCTCGTCGCCGTACTCGGCCATCAGGTCATGCGCCCGCTCGTCGTCGACCCCCGCGCGGCCGGGGACATCGGCGCCGCGGAAGTAGACCGCCCCGTCCCGGACATAGGCGTGGCCGGACGCGAGGAGCCCCTGGGCGAGCGCGACGACCTCCCGGACGTGGGTGTGCGCCCGAGGCCGGTGGTCCACCGGGTGGACGCCGAGCGCGTCGAGGTCGCGCTCGAAGTAGAACTGCTGGACGGCGGCGAAGCTGTCGTACGGGCTGCCCGCCCGGTGCGCGGCCTGGTTCAGCACGTCGTCGACATCGGTGACGTTGCGGCACACGCGCACCTCACCGCCCGCGTGCCGCAGGACCCGGGCGGCCACGTCGGCCCAGACGAACGTCCGGGCGTGCCCGAGGTGGGTCGCGTCGTACGGGGTGATCCCGCAGACGTACATGCGGGCCGGGCCCACGACCGGCAGCGGACGCCCGCCGATCCGCAGTGTGCGGTCTGGTGCGTTGAGCTCCACTGGATTGTCGTACCCAGGGCGCGGCCGGGGGAAAGGTGCGGCTCAAGGCCGCCCGGGATGGAAGCCCGCCCGCCCCGTGACCTGCACGCCCGCACGGTCGCCCGGCCGGAACGGCGAGTGGCCGGCGACGCGGATGTCGACGGGCGTGTCGACGCCGTCGGCGACGACCGTGACCATGGCGTCGTGCCCGTAGTAGCGGACGTCGGTCACCGTCGCGCCGTGCACGGTCCCGCCGGTGTCGCCGGTCCCGCCGGGTTCGGTGAGCCGCAGCTGCTCGGGCCGCAGTATGACGGTGCCCTCCGGCACGGCCGCGGGCGTGCGCAGCTCAACGCTGCCGAGCGCGGTGGTGGCGGTGCCCGCGGCGGCGTGCGCGGGCAGCAGGACGGCGTCGCCGACGAACCCGGCGACCCAGGGGTCGGCGGGCCGGGTGTAGACCTCGTGCGGGGGACCGCACTGGGCGATCCGCCCGTCCCGGACGACGGCGACGAGGTCGGCGGTGGACAGGGCCTCCTGCTGGTCGTGGGTGACGAGGACGGCGGTGGCGCCGGTGGCGCGCAGCGCCGCGCGGATGTCGGCCCGCACTCCGGCGCGCAGCGCGCTGTCCAGCGCGTTGAACGGCTCGTCGAGCAGGACGAGCGCGGGCTCGGGGGCGAGGGCGCGGGCCAGGGCGACGCGCTGCTGCTGCCCGCCGGACAGCTCGTGCGGCATCCGGTCGCCGTATCCCGCGAGGCCGACCAGGTCGAGCATCGCCGCGGCGCGGCGGCGGCGCGCGGCCCGGTCGGCGACGCCGAAGGCGACGTTGCGGGCCACGCTGAGGTGCGGGAACAGCGCGCCCTCCTGCGGCACGATGCCGATGCGGCGGCGTTCCGGCGGGACGTGCGTCCCGGGCCCGGCGAGAAGGCGGTCCCCGACGGTGACGGTCCCCGCGTCGGCGCGCAGGAAGCCCGCGATGACGCGCAGGAGGGTGGTCTTGCCGCAGCCGGACGGGCCGAGCACGGCGGCCAGCGACCCGGCGGGGACGGTGAGGTCGAGCCCGTCCAGGACGGTGGCGTCCGGGCCGTACGCCTTGGTCAGGCCCTCGATCCGCAGTTCGGTCATGTGCGATGCCTCCCGAGGAGGTACGAGGGGACCGCCGCGAGCAGGATCAGCACGGCGGCGTAGGGCGCGGCGTCGGCGTAGGCCCCGACGCCGGTCTCCGTCCACAGCCGGGTGGCGAGGGTGTCCATGCCCGTGGGACGGAGCAGCAGGGTGGCCGGCAGTTCCTTCATGCAGACCACGAACGTGAGCGCGGCGCCCGCCGCGACGCCTGGTGCGGCGAGCGGCACGGTGATGGTCCGGAGCACGCGCAGCGGGCGGTGCCCGAGCGAGCGGGCGACGTCCTCCAGCACGGGCGGGGACTGCAGGACGGCCGCGCGGGTGGCGGTGACCGCGATCGGCAGGAACAGCACCGCGTAGGCGCAGACCAGCAGCGGCAGTTCCTGGTAGATCGGATGGACGTAGCGGACCGCGAAGAAGACCAGCGCGAGGGCGACGGTGATGCCGGGCAGGGCGTGCCCGGCGTAGGCCGCCTGCTCCAGCAGTTCCGCGGCGCGTCCCCGGTAGCGGGCCGCGACCACGCCGACCGGCAGCGCGAGCGCGGTGGTGAGCAGGGCCCCGGCCGCGGCGGCGCCGAGCGTGGCGCCCGCGGTCTCGGCGAGCCTGGGGAGGTCCCACGTGGAGCGCTGCCCCGTCAGCAGCCAGTAGGCGAGGGTGGCCAGCGGGAAGACGACGGCGGCGGAGACGGCCGCCCCGCACCAGGCCAGCGCGGGCGCCGTCATCCGCCCGAGGGGCACCGGGACGGGCGGACGGGCGGTCCCGGAACCGGTCCTCGCGTGCCGGCGCCGCCCCCGGGTGCGCGTCTCCAGCGCGACGAGTCCCACGGTCATCAGCACGAGGACGACGCTCAGGGCGGCGGCCGGGGTGCGGTCGAAGCTCGCCTGGTAGGAGACGTAGATGCCGCGGGTGAACGTGTCGTACCGCATCAGCGACACCGCGCCGAAGTCGGACAGGACGTAGAGCGCGACCAGCAGCCCGCCTCCGGCGGCCGCCGGGCGCAGGTGCGGGAGGACGACGCGGGCGAACGTGGCGACCGGCCCGAGTCCGAGGGACCTGGCCGCCTCCTCGTGCGCCGGGTCGAGCCCGCGCAGGGCGGCGGCGACCGGCAGGTAGACGTAGGGGTAGCTGACCAGGGTGAGCGCCACGGCCGACCCGGTGAAGCCGGCGAGGCCCGGCACCGCCGACAGCCAGGCGAAGGCCGCGACGTAGCTCGGCACGGCCAGCGGCAGGGTCGCCGCGACCGCCCACGCGCGGACGCCGGGGAGCGCGGTGCGCACGGTCAGCCAGGCCAGCGAGATCCCCAGGATCAGGCAGGCCAGCACCACCGCGAGGGCGAGGGCCAGGCTGCGGCCCATGAGCTGGGCGGTGCCCTCGGTGGTGACGACGCTCCAGGCGAAGCCGGGGCCTCGCTCCAGCGCGCGCACGGCGAGGTAGCCGAGCGGCAGCAGAGCGAGGGCCCCGGCCAGGCACGCCGGCCCCAGCAGGACCCAGGGCGCGCGTCCTCCGGTCATCCGGTCAGACCATCCCGGCTTCCTGCAGCATCGCCAGCGTCTCCTGCAGCGACTCCAGCTTGCCGAGGTCGATCTCCGGGGCCTTGAGCGACTCCAGGGGCGGCAGGTCCGGGACCTTGCTCGTGACCCCGGCGGCCAGCGGGTACTCCTTGGTCTCGTCGCTGAAGTAGGTCTGGGCCTCGGCGGAGAGGAGGAACTCGGCGGCCTTGAGCGCGGCGTCCCGCTGGCCGCTGCCCTTCAGCAGGCCCACGCCCGCCACGTTGACCAGCGCGCCGGGGTCGCCCCCCGGGAGGAAGTGCAGCTTGGCGGTGACGCCGTCCGCGCCCTTCTCCGCGACCTTCTCGTACCAGTAGTAGTGGTTGATGAGCCCGACGGAGACCTCTCCGGAGTCCACGGCGTCCAGCACGGCGTTGTTGTTGTCGTAGGCCTTGACGCCGTTGTCCTTCATGCCCTTGAGCCACTTGCGGGTGGCGTCCTCGCCGTCCAGCACCCGCATGCCGGTGACGAACGCCTGGAAGGACGCGTTGGTCGGCGCGTAGCCGACCTTGCCCTTCCACTCCGGCTTCGTGAGGTCGCGGACCGAGTCGGGCGCCTTGTCGACCTTGTCGGGGTTGTAGGCCAGGACGCGGACCCGCCCGGAGACGCCGACCCAGTCGCCGCCGCTTCCGCGGAACTGCGCGGGCACCTTGCCGAGCACCGGCTCGGGCAGCTTGTCCAGGCGGCCCTCCTTGGCCAGGGCGCCGAGGGCTCCGGCGTCCTGCGAGAAGAACAGGTCGGCCTCCGTCTTGTCGCCCTCCTCGAGGAGTTGGGCCGCCAGTTCGGCGCTGCCGCCGTAGCGGACTTCGACGCCGGTGCCGACGGCCTTCTCCAGCTTGTCCAGCAGCGGCTGGACGAGCTTCTCGTTGCGGCCCGAGTAGACGACGATGCCGGCGTCGTCGGAGCCGGCGTCACCGTCCTCGCCGCCGCAGGCGGTCGCGAGTGGCGTGAGGAGGGCCGCCACGGCGAGGACGGAGGTGAAACGGCGCAGGGGGTTACGCATGACTGCCTCTGAGGTCGCAAAACAGGACGTGACGTAATCAGGTTAGCCTTGCCTAAATTGATCCCGCGAGCGACCCTCGTCCCCGGTCGCATCGGAGGCGCCGCGGCGGGGAAGGCTACGCTGGCGGGTCCGGCGAGTAGCGAGGTGTTCCGATGAGCGGTCCGGTGAGCAGCGTCGACGCCCCGGCGACGCAGGCCGAGGGGAGCCACGCCACCGCGCCGTGCGTGGAGGTGACCGACAGCCGCGAGGCGACGGTCGGGGAGTTCCGGGTACGCCGCGCGCTGCCGCGCCGGGGGCGCCGCACGGTCGGCGCGTGGTGCTTCGCCGACCACATGGGGCCCGCCGACGTCACCGAGGAGAGCGGCCTCGACATCGGCCCGCACCCGCACATCGGCCTGCAGACCGTCACCTGGCTCACCGACGGGCAGGTGCTGCACCGCGACAGCCTCGGCTCGGAGCAGGTGATCAAGCCGGGCCAGCTGAACCTGATGACGTCCGGCGGGGGCGTCTCCCACTCGGAGGAGGCCACCGGCCACTACCGCGGCACCCTGGAAGGGATCCAGCTCTGGGTGGCGCTCCCCGAGGCGACCCGGCACGGCGCCGCCGACTTCGAGCACCATGCCGAGCTTCCGCGCACCGGCCTGGAGGACGGCGTTGCGACGGTGCTGGTCGGCGAGTTCGGCTCCCTCGCCAGCCCCGCTAGGCACGACACCCCGCTGGTGGGCGTCGACCTCGACCTGAGGGCCACCTCGACGGTGCCGCTGCGCACCGACTTCGAGTACGCCGTGGTGGTCCTCGAAGGCGCCGTCGCCATCGACGGCAAGCCCCTGCGGCCCGGGAAGCTGGGCTACCTCGGGGAGGGGCGGGACGAGCTGCGCGTCGAGGTGCGCGAGCCGTCCCGCGCGATCCTGCTCGGCGGCGAGCCGTTCGAGACGCCGATCATGATGTGGTGGAACTTCGTCGGCCGCACCCAGGACGAGATCGACGCCGCCTACGCCTCCTGGTCCGCCCAGGACGACCGGTTCGGACGCGTGCGCAGCTCCCTGCCCCGCATCCCCGTGGGGCCGCCCCCGTGGCGGCAAGCCGATCGCTGACGGCGGTCCGCGGCCTGGTTGGATGGCCCGGTGAGGTGGCGGAAGAAGCGCGAGGACTCCCAGACCCGGGTCAAGCGGCAGGCCCTGCTGGCTCAGCTGTCCGGCCCGGTACGGCAGTTCCTGGCGACGGAGGTGGGCAGCGCCGGGCTGCTGCTCGCGGCCGTCGTGGTGGCCATGGCCTGGGCCAACTCCCCCTGGTCCGAACACTATGAATCGCTCTGGGCGACGGAGGTGTCGCTGACGTTCGGCGGCGCCGGGCTGTCGATGGACCTCGCGCACTGGGTCAGCGACGGCCTGATGGCCCTGTTCTTCTTCGTGATCGGCATGGAGGTCCGCTACGAGCTCAGCGTCGGCGAGCTGACCAGCCGCCGCCGCGTCGCCATCCCGATCGTCGGCGCGGTCGGCGGGATGGTCGTCCCCGCGCTCCTGTACCTGCTGGTCGCGCCCGGGGGAGAGGCCGCGAACGGGTGGGGCATCGTGATCGGCACCGACACGGCGTTCATGCTCGGCGCGCTCGCCGTGGTCGGCCCCAGGTTCGCGACGCAGCTCCGCGTCTTCCTGCTCGCCCTCACGGTCATCGACGACATCGTGGCCGTGACCGTGATCGGCGCGGTCTACTCCGGTGACGTGCACCTGGGGCCGCTGGTCGTCATGCTCGGGCTGTGCGCGGTGCCGGTGCTGCTGAACCGGCTGGACGTGTGGCGCTCGGCCCCCTACGTCCTGGTCGTCGTGGCGCTGTGGGTCGCCACCGTGGAGGCTGGCTTGCACGCGTCCATCGCCGGGATGCTCGGCGGTCTCCTCATCCCCGCGCATCCGCGCGCCCGGGAGGCGGTCGAGCGGGCGGCCCGGCACTTCCGCGCGTTCCGGCAGTCGCCCATGGCCGACCTCGGGATGTCGGCGCGGCTGGGGCTGCAGCGCGCCGTCTCGGTCAACGAGCGGCTGCAGACGGTCCTGCACCCGTGGACGAGCTATGTCGTCGTCCCGGTGTTCGCGCTGGCCAACGCGGGGGTCGACCTGCGCGGCGGCGTCCTCGGCGACGCGCTCGCGTCGCCGGTCACGTGGGCCGTGATCGTCGGCCTCGTCGTCGGCAAGCCCGTCGGCGTCGGGCTGAGCGCCGTCCTCGGCGCGCGGTTCGGCCTCGGGAGCCTGCCCCGGGGGGTCAGCGCCGAGCAGGTGTTCGGCGGCGCCGCCCTGTCCGGGATCGGGTTCACCGTCTCCCTGCTGATCGCCCGGCTGGCCTTCAGCGACCAGGCCCTCCGCGACGAGGCGATCGTCGGGGTGCTGCTGGGGGCGCTGCTCGCGACCGTCCTCGGCTGGGTGGTGTTCCGCGCGGCGATGGTCCTGCGCGGCCAGACGGAGGCGGACCTCCCCCGCATCCTCGACCGGCCGGTGGACCCGGAGTACGACCACATCAAGGGCCCCCGCGACGCGCCGCTCACGCTCGTCGAGTACGCCGACTTCGAATGCCCGTTCTGCGCCCGCTCCACCGGGGTGGCCGCCGAGCTGTGCGCCCGCTTCGGCGACGACCTGCGGTACGTCTTCCGCCACCTGCCGCTCCCGGACGTGCACCCGCACGCCGAGTTCGCGTCCCGCGCGGCCGTCGCCGCCGACGCGCAGGGGCGCTTCTGGGAGATGCACGACCTGCTCTTCGAGCATCAGGGCGAACTGGAGTACGAGGACGTCGCCGGCTACGCCGCCGATATCGGGCTCGACATCGAGAAGTTCCTGCGCGACGTCGACGAGGAGAGCACGGCCGCCCGGGTGCGGGCGGACGTGGCCAGCGCCGAGGCGAGCGGCGCGAGCGGAACGCCGACCTTCTTCATCGGCGGGCGGCGCCACACCGGCGCCTACGACGCGGAGACGCTCGCGCGCGAGCTGCAGCGCTCGGCCGGCCCCGGCGCGCAACTGTCCACCGCGCGGGAGGACCAGCCCGGAGGATCGACGCCCGGGTAGCGGGGCCCGCGCCCGGCGAGCCGCGGCGTGAAAGGTTTTCACGCCGAAATGACTCGGAGTGCGGCGCGGTCTAACATCCGTTGCGGGAGCGCTCCCATCCGGCCATACCCCCGCAACCGGAATGGAGACCTCGCAGATGCACAACCGAATACGCCGTGCCGTGACGATCCTGTTCGCGGCGATCCTCCTGCCGCTCCTGTGGGTCGACACGGCCGCCGCCCACGGCTCGGTGATCGACCCCGCGTCCCGCAACTACGGGTGCTGGGACCGCTGGGGCAGCGACCACCTCAACCCCGCCATGCAGCAGCAGGACCCGATGTGCTGGCAGGCGTGGCAGGACAACCCCAACGCCATGTGGAACTGGAACGGGCTCTACCAGAACAACGTCGGCGGCGACCACCGCGCCGCGGTGCCCGACGGCCAGTTGTGCAGCGGCGGCCACGCCGAGGGCGGACGCTACAGGTCCCTGGACGCCGTGGGCCCGTGGAAGACGACCGACATCGGCGGCAACTTCACCATCAACCTCTACGACCAGGCCAGCCACGGCGCGGACTACTTCCGCGTCTACGTCACCCGGCAGGGCTACGACGGCCTGAACCAGCCGTTGCGCTGGAGCGACCTGGAACTGGTCCGCGAGACCGGCAGGTACGGTCCGAGCAACAACTACGTCATCGGCAACGTCAGCGCACCCGGTCGCAGCGGCCGCCACGTGGTCTTCACCATCTGGCAGGCGTCGCACATGGACCAGGTGTACTACATCTGCTCTGACGTGAACTTCCGCTAGTCCCCCCGCCTCCCGATCCCGTCCCGCCGGATGCCGCACGGCATCCGGCGGGACGTCCCATTTGCGGGTGCACCAGGGCCTTTACGGGGAACGGCGGCGGATGCGATGATCATCCCGGCCGATGGCGATCGCTCGCAAAACGACACAAACTTGATGGCTTCCCATTCTTGACTGACTCCAGATACTGAGCCAGTCTGTCCGACGTGGCGACACCGTCGGACTACCAGCGACTGCTCCGCGGGGCCGCGCTGCGCGTGACCGGGCCCCGCGTCGCGGTGCTGAGCGCGGTCCACGCGCATCCGCACGCCGACACCGACGGGATCATCGGTGCCGTGCGCCGGGACCTGCCCAAGGTGTCCCACCAGGCCGTCTACGACTCGCTGCGGACGCTGACCGCGGCGGGTCTGGTGCGGCGCATCCAGCCGTCCGGCTCCGTGGCGCGCTACGAGGCGCGGGTCGGCGACAACCACCACCACGTCGTGTGCCGGTCGTGCGGCGCCATCGCCGACGTCGACTGCGCCGTCGGCGAGACGCCCTGCCTGACCGCCTCGGACGGCCGAGGCTTCTCGATCGACGAAGCCGAGGTCATCTACTGGGGCCTGTGCCCCGACTGTTCCACCGGCCAGAACTTCTGAACCATCTCTCGCACAGCCCTTGGAAGGATCCCATGTCGGAGAAGCAAGAGTCGATCGTCAACGACGCGAACGCACAGGGTGAAGGCGGCTGTCCGGTCGTCCACCAGCGCGCTCCCCACCCGACCCAGAGCGGCGGCAACCACGGCTGGTGGCCGAACCGGCTCAACCTGAAGCTGCTCGCGAAGAACCCCGACGTCGCGAACCCCCTCGGCGGGGACTTCGACTACGCCGCGGCGTTCCAGGGCCTGGACCTCGCCGCCGTGAAGCGGGACATCGCCGGGATCCTCACGGACTCGAAGGACTGGTGGCCCGCCGACTTCGGCCACTACGGCCCGTTCATGGTCCGGATGGCGTGGCACAGCGCGGGCACCTACCGCGTCAGCGACGGGCGCGGCGGCGCCGGGTCCGGCCAGCAGCGCTTCGCGCCGCTCAACAGCTGGCCCGACAACGGCGGCCTCGACAAGGCCCGCCGCCTGCTGTGGCCGGTCAAGAAGAAGTACGGCCAGGCGATCTCCTGGGCCGACCTGTTCATCCTGGCCGGCAACGTCGCCCTGGAGTCGATGGGCTTCAAGACGTTCGGCTTCGCCGGCGGGCGCGAGGACGTCTTCGAGCCGGAGGAGGACGTCTACTGGGGCCCCGAGAGCGCCTGGCTCGACGACCAGCGCTACAGCGGCGACCGGGACCTCGAGAACCCGCTGGGCGCCGTGCAGATGGGGCTCATCTACGTCAACCCGGAGGGCCCGAACGGCAACCCGGACCCGGTCGCCGCGGCCCGCGACATCCGCGAGACGTTCCGCCGCATGGCGATGAACGACGAGGAGACCGTCGCCCTCATCGCCGGCGGCCACACGTTCGGCAAGACGCACGGCGCGGGCCCGGCCGACCACGTCGGCCCCGAGCCCGAGGCCGCCCCGCTGGAGCAGATGGGCCTCGGCTGGAAGAGCACCTTCGGCACCGGCAAGGGCGGCGACGCGATCGTCAGCGGCCTCGAGGGCATCTGGACCGACACCCCCACCCAGTGGGACAACAGCTTCTTCGAGATCCTCTTCGGCTACGAGTGGGAGCTGTTCAAGAGCCCTGCGGGCGCGTGGCAGTGGCGGCCGAAGGACGGCGCCGGGACCGACACCGTCCCCGACGCCCACGACCCGTCCAAGCGCACCCACCCGACGATGCTCACGACCGACCTGTCGCTCCGCTTCGACCCGGTCTACGAGCCGATCTCGCGGCGCTTCAAGGACAACCCCGCCGAGTTCGCGGACGCCTTCGCCCGCGCGTGGTTCAAGCTGACCCACCGCGACATGGGGCCGATCGCCCGCTACCTCGGACCCGAGGTCCCGAGCGAGACGCTGGTCTGGCAGGACCCGATCCCCGAGCGGACCTACGAGCTCATCGACGCCGGCGACATCGCCGCGCTGAAGGCGAAGCTCCTCGACTCGGGGCTGTCGGTCTCCCAGCTCGTGTCCACCGCGTGGGCGTCGGCCGCGTCCTACCGCGGGTCCGACATGCGCGGCGGCGCCAACGGCGCCCGCATCCGGCTCGAGCCGCAGAACGGCTGGGAGGTCAACCAGCCCGACGAGCTGGCGCGGGTGCTGCGCGTGCTGGAGGGCGTCCAGGAGTCCTTCAACGCGGCGCAGACCGGCGGCAAGCAGGTCTCGCTCGCCGACGTGATCGTCCTCGGCGGGTGCGCCGCCGTGGAGAAGGCCGCCCAGGACGCGGGCCTCGACATCGAGGTCCCCTTCACCCCGGGCCGGACGGACGCGTCGCAGGAGCAGACCGACGTGGAGTCCTTCGCCGAGATGGAGCCGACCTCGGACGGGTTCCGCAACTACCTCGGGAAGGCCAACCCGCTGCCGGCCGAGTACTCGCTGATCGACCGGGCGAACCTGCTCACGCTCAGCGCGCCGGAGATGACGGTCCTCGTCGGCGGGCTGCGCGCCCTCGGCGCGAACCACGGCCGGGCGGAGGGGCTCGGCGTCCTCACCGACCGGCCCGGGACGCTGACCAACGACTTCTTCGTCAACCTGCTCGACATGGGCACGACGTGGAAGCCGACCACGGAGGAGGCGGAGGTCTTCGAGGGCCGCGACGACTCCGGCGCGGTCCGCTGGACCGGCAGCCGCGTCGACCTCGTGTTCGGCTCGAACTCCGAGCTGCGCGCCATCGCGGAGGTCTACGCGGCCGACGACGCGCGGGAGAAGTTCGCGCGCGACTTCGTCGCCGCGTGGGACAAGGTGATGAACCTCGACCGGTTCGACATCGCCTGAGGACGGCGCCTGAACGGGTCCGTCAACCGTGAGTGAGAGTCCAGGCCGGCCCATCGGGCCGGCCTGGTCCGTTTCGGCGGCCGCTCAGGGGCGGCTCAGGGGCGGCACTCGGGGCACAGGCCCCAGAAGGTGACGTCGGCCTCGTCGACCAGGTAGCCGGCCTCGTCGACGGGGTCCAGGCAGGGCGGGTGGCCCACGACGCAGTCGACGTCCTTGACCGCCCCGCAGTTGCGGCACACCAGGTGGTGGTGGTTGTCGCCCACGCGTCCCTCGAACCGGGCGGCGCTGTCGCCGGGCTGGATGCGGCGCACGAGCCCCGCGGCGGTGAGCGCGTGGAGCGCCTCGTAGACGGCCTGGAGCGAGATGTGGCCCACGCGATCGCGCACCCCGGAGGCGATCGCCTCCACGCCGAGGTGGTCGCCGTCCCGGACCGTCTCGAGCAGCGCGACGCGGGCGGCCGTCACCCGGAGGCCGGCCCCGCGGAGCTCCCCGGCCGTCGTCGTGGTCTGGGATGCGGTCATTTCGCCGGACCTGCCTTCGTGAAGGATTTAAGACAACGAGCAACCCAAGTCTAGTCGGATGTGGTATGAGTCCGGCCTTGGGCACCGGTGAGACATACCGGAGTCGTTTCGAAAGTTTCGGAATCTTCACTCGCGACTTGATCGTACTCTGCCGCCCGCTGTGGACACCATTGAACTGGACTCTCTGGACATTGCTCTTGACCAGCTCGAATGTCCTCGCAATCGGGAGAATCTTCTCGAAATTTTTCGAAAACCGTTGACACGCCATCGCGTGCGGCCAACACTGCTGGCATCGACAGACCCGCTGTCGATCCGGGTCACCTCCCGGAGACCGCCCCCGCCCCTCCACCACCCCACCCCCCCCCGCCGCGCAGGACCGCGCCGACCGTGCCGACGCCGCGGTGCGCCTCTCCCGGACCACCGGCGTCCCGCCGGTCGTGCCGTCCTGCCCGGCGAACCCCCGCCCGCGTTCCCGAGGAGGAAGAACGCATGAACACACTGGCGAAAGCCCCCATTCGCCGCACGAGACGCCGGCGCGGCCGCGGCCGCCTCCGGTCCCTCTTCGCCGTCGCGTCCGCCGCCGTGCTGGTCGCGGCGCTGCCCGGCGTCGCGAGCGCGGCCGTGACCACCAACCAGACCGGCAACCACGGCGGCTACTTCTACTCGTTCTGGACCGACAGCCAGGGCACGGTCTCCATGGAGCTGGGGTCCGGCGGGAACTACAGCACCTCCTGGCGCAACACCGGGAACTTCGTCGCCGGGAAGGGCTGGGCCACCGGCGGGCGCAGGTCCGTGAGCTACTCGGGCAGCTTCAACCCGTCCGGCAACTCGTACCTGACCCTCTACGGATGGACGCGCAACCCGCTCGTCGAGTACTACGTCGTCGAGAACTGGGGCACCTACCGGCCGACCGGCGACTACATGGGCACCGTCACCAGCGACGGCGGGACGTACGACATCTACCGGACGATGCGCTACAACCAGCCGTCCATCGAGGGCACCGCGACGTTCCCGCAGTTCTGGAGCGTCCGGCAGTCGCGGCGGACGGGCGGCACCATCACCGCCGGCAACCACTTCGACGCCTGGTCCCGGGCCGGGATGAACCTCGGCAACCACGACTACCAGATCATGGCGACCGAGGGCTACCAGAGCAGCGGCAGCTCCAACATCACGATCGGCGGCTCCGGCGGCGATCCCGGCGACCCCGGCGACCCAGGGGACCCGGGCAACCCCGGCGGCTGCACCGCGACCCTGTCCGCCGGGCAGCAGTGGAGCGACCGGTACAACCTCAACGTCTCGGTGTCCGGCTCCAGCAACTGGACCGTGACGATGAACGTGCCGTCCCCGGCCAGCATCCTCGCGACCTGGAACATCAGCGCCAACTGGCCCAGCTCCCAGGTGCTGACCGCCCGGCCCAACGGCAACGGCAACAACTGGGGCGTCACCATCCAGCACAACGGCAACTACAACTGGCCGACGGTCTCCTGTAGCGCGAACTGACCCCGGCCCACCCGGACCCGCCCCCTGTGGCGCGGCGGCACACGTGCCGCCGCGCCACGCCGCGTGTCAGGGCGCCGCGTGTCAGGGCGGCGCCTGTCAGGGTGGAGAGCCGCCGCCCGTGCCGCGCAGGTCACCCGGCCGGGACGGGGTTCCGGCCGGGCTCACCACCTGTAGTCGAGGAACTTGCCGTCGAAGGTGACGACGACGCGGTCCCCCTCGGGGTCGGGGACGCGGGAGAAGCCGACGCGGAAGTTGATGGCGCTCATGATCCCGTCACCGAACTCCTCGTGGATGAGTTCCTTGAGCGCGGGCCCGTAGACGGCCAGCGCCTCGGTGAAACGGTAGATCGTGGGGTCGGCCGCCAGCGCCGGGTCGGGGCCGCGAGCGGGCTGCCGCTGCAGACTCTCGGCGACCGATTCGTCGAGCGTGAGGAGGCGGCAGGCCCGCTCGGCCTGCTCCGCCGTCATCGGGTGCTGGCCGAGTAGCGCTGCGGTCGTCCACACGAGCGGGGCGCCGACCTCCTCGGCGATCTCGGACCAGGACAGGCCGAGCCGCGTCCGGGCGGCGACCACCAGGTCGGCGGCCTCGGACCTGCTCATGATCGGGTTCATGTCGGGCTCCCTGCGATCGGTGGGACGACCAGGCTCCCGCCCGGTGAAACAGGAAGCCATCCGCAGCAGATCGCCGACACGAACTTTTAACGTACGACGCCGCCTGATTTCGGGTGCGATGCCGGTACGTTACATCCGCATGGCGACGGAATACCGGACAGTCCGCCGCCGAGTGAGTACCAGGTCACAAAACACACCCTCCTTCGTCACAGACGGGAAATCCGCGCTGACCAGACTCGGCTGGCGATGCGGGGCCGCCCTCCCGCGGCCCTCAGCCGCCTGAACGAAGGAGATGTCATGTCCTACCTGAGTCCAGCCGAATTCTCCAAGAAGATGGTGGACGCCGGTGAGGCCAAAGTCTTCATGTCCACCCGGGATACCGTGATCCGGGCATTCATGGCCGGTGCCATTCTCGCGCTGGCCGCCGCGTTCGCGATCACCGTCAGCGTGCAGACCGGGGAGCCGCTCGTCGGGGCCCTGCTCTTCCCGGTGGGCTTCTGCATGCTGTACCTGCTGGGGTTCGACCTGCTGACCGGTGTGTTCACGCTGGTGCCCCTCGCGCTGATCGACAGGCGCCCGGGGGTCACGGTGCGTTCGGTCCTGCGCAACTGGGGGCTGGTCTTCGTCGGCAACTTCGCCGGCGCCCTCACCGTCGCGCTGCTGATGGCGGTGATCTTCACCTTCGGGTTCTCCACGGACCCGGACGAGGTCGGCCGGACCATCGGCACGATCGGCGAGGGGCGGACGGTCGGCTACGCCGAGCACGGCGCCGCCGGGATGCTGACCCTCTTCATCCGCGGCGTGCTGTGCAACTGGATGGTCTCCACCGGTGTCGTCGCCGCGATGATGTCGACGTCGGTCTCGGGCAAGGTGATCGCCATGTGGATGCCGATCCTGGTCTTCTTCTACATGGGGTTCGAGCACTCGATCGTGAACATGTTCCTGTTCCCGTCCGGCCTGATGCTCGGCGGGGACTTCTCCGTCGCGGACTACCTCCTGTGGAACGAGATCCCCACCGTGGTCGGCAACCTCGTCGGGGGCCTGACGTTCGTGGGCCTCACGCTCTACGCGACCCACGCCCGCACCGGTGCGGTCCGGCGCCGCCCCGAGGAGCCGCTGGAGCAGGGGGAGCAGGGGGAGCAGGAGGCCGACCCGGTGGCCGACCTCGTCAGGTGACACCCGGGGCACCGCCCCCCGGGGACTCATCCCCGGGGGCGGGCGATGAGTTCCCGGGGTGGCCGGGGTCTAATACGGCATGCCCCTTGAACCGACAGCCACCGAAATGAAGCAGGCCCCCGAGGCCCGGCGGACGCCCCCCGTGATCCGCCTCCTGGTGATCGCCACCTTCGTGGTCATCCTCAACGAGACGATCATGATCAACGCGATCCCGCGGCTGATGACGGACCTGCAGATCACCGAGCAGGCCGCGCAGTGGCTCTCCACCGCCTTCATGCTGACGATGGCCGCGGTGATCCCGGTGACCGGCTGGTTCCTGCAGCGCGTCACCACCCGCCGCGCCTACGCGCTCGCCATGGGCGTCTTCCTCGGCGGCACCGCGCTGGCCATCGTCGCGCCCGTCTTCGAGGTGCTGCTGGTCGCGCGGATCGTCCAGGCGACCGGCACGGCGGTGATGATGCCGCTGCTGATGACGACCCTGATGACGGTCGTGCCCCCGCGGGAGCGCGGGCGCGTGATGGGCAACGTGACGCTGGCGATGTCGGTCGCCCCGGCGATGGGCCCGGCGGTGTCGGGCGTGCTCCTGCAGCTCGGCTCGTGGCGGTTGCTGTTCGCGGCCGTGCTGCCCATCGCGGGCGTGGTCACCTGGCGCGGCCTGGCCCGGCTGGAGAACGTCGGGGAGCCCGGTACGGGCACCATCGACTGGTTCAGCGTCGTCGCCGCGGCGGCCGGGTTCGGCTCGCTGGTCTACGGGCTGAGCCGGTTCGGCGAGTCCGGCGGACCGGTGATCGTCGCGGTCGGTGCGGTCCTGATCGCGGTGTTCGTGCTCCGCCAGCTCCGGCTGCAGCGCCGCGACGCCCCGCTGCTGGACCTGCGCGTCCTCCGCCACCCCACCTACACCCTGGCGCTGCTGCTGATGTCGCTCGGGTTCATGACGATGCTCGGCGCGATGATCCTGCTGCCGCTCTACCTGCAGAACCTGCGCGGCCTGTCGCCGCTGGAGACCGGGCTGCTGGTGATGCCCGGCGGCCTCGCGATGGGGCTGCTCGGCCCGGCCGTGGGCCGGCTGTTCGACCGCTTCGGCGGCCGGGTGCTGATCGTGCCCGGGTCGGCGGGCATCGTCCTCGCCCTGGCCGGCTTCACCCAGGTCTCGATGACGATGCCGTACTGGCAGCTGCTCGGCCTGCACGCGCTCCTCATGATCGCGCTGGCCGCGACGTTCACGCCGGTCTTCACGCTCGGCCTCGGGGCCCTTCCGGCGTCGCTGTACTCGCACGGCAGCTCGATGCTCGGCACCCTCCAGCAGGTCGCCGCGGCCTTCGGCACCGCGCTCGTGGTCACCGTGATGGCGGCCCGGACCGACACCCGGCTCGCCGCCGGCGCCACCGAGGCCGTCGCGCAGCTCGACGGGATGCGGCTGGCGTTCTTCGTCAGCGCCGCGCTGTCCGTGGCGACGGTCGCGCTCGCCTTCGTGCTGCCGAAGCGCCTGCCCGCCATGGACGAGCCCGCCGGCGAGCCGGAGGAGGCCGGAGCGGCTCTCGAACCGGTGACCTGACGGGGAACCGGATGCCGGGCGGCCGGGCCCGCCGGCCGCTCAGCCGCCCGGCCGGACGGCCAGGTGGACGACTTCGGCGACGTTGTAGCCGAGGAGACTCGCCACGTCGGCCAGTCCGGGAGTGCTCAGGACGGCGTTGGCCTCACCCGCGTCGAGGCTGCGGTGCCAGCGGGTGTCCTCCTTCGGCTTCCCGTCGTTCCAGTACTTCCGCGCGTGCTTCACGAACTCCTGTGCCGCCGCGCGCCCTTCTTCGCCGAGCCGCTCGATGTGCTGTTCGAGCTGCTCCCTCCCCACGTAGGGGACGAAGGAGCTCCAGTTGCCGCCGGTGTCGTGGAGGCCGGTGGTGTCCGGCTCGTCCTCCAGCGGCAGGTGCAGGTAGCCGCTCAGGCGCTCCAGCGAGCGGCCCGGGTCCGCCATGTGGTCCTCGTACCGGACGACCAGGCTCGGGAGCCCGTGCGTGTTGGCGGTCCGGAGGGCGTCGACGTAGGTGTCCCGCCAGATGCCGGCTCCCCGCCACAGCGGCTCGCCCGTCCGGTTCCGGTGGCTGATCGCGAAGGCGATCGGGTTCCGCACCGTCACGAGCACGCTCACCCGGGAGCGGTGCCCCGGGGCGCCGCTCCGCCGGTCGAGGGCGTGCCGGAGCCAGGCGACGTACTTGCTGCCGTCGATGATCGTGGAGGCGTCCAGCGACCGCGCGAGCTGCTCGTGCATGCCGAGGATGTCGTCGTAGGTCACGCGTTCCCGCAGCGCGTCATTGAAGTGCCGGCACTGCCGGCCGAGCAGTGAGCACGGCCCGCAGGCCCGCCCGGACTCCCGGTGGCTGAAGCCGGGGAACTGCGTGAAGTTGTTCAGCTCGCCGACGTAGTGGGCCTTCCGGACGCGGGTGGTCAGGTCACGCCCGATCAGGGTCGAGCCGGAGAACAGGGTGCCGACGACGAAGACCGAGGCCGGCGGACGGTCCTGCGCCTTGTGGAACCTGGACCGGAGGTTCGCGGACCTGCCGGACCGCGCGGGGGCCTCGTGGGTGTCAGCGTCCATGTTCGTTCCACGGGATGGTCTGCGAGATCCGTGTGCCCTCCTGCCGGACATTGTGCCGCTTGCCCGCACGAGCTTCGAACGGTTCGTCCCTTGCGCCGGACGGGGGAAAGGCGGACCCCCGCCCCGCCGGGCCGATCGCCGGGCGGGACGGGGGATCCGTTCGTACGGGTCAGTCGAAGTAGTTCGGCTGGGACTGCGCGTTCAGCTCGTCGAGCCTGATGCGCTTGGCCTTGTCCGTACGGCGGTCACGGATGTCGATGACGTCCAGGCCCAGCTGGATGTCGCTCGAGTAGATGTAACCGTTGTAGTAGTACGCGGACCAGCTGCCGGCGATGCCGAGCTCGTCCGACCACGGGCCGCGGTCGAACCAGCCGATCTCCTTCGGCTTGCGGGAGTCGGTGAAGTCGATCACCGAGATGCCGCCCTGGTACCACGCCTGGACCATGATGTCCTTGCCCTTGACCGGGATCAGCGAGCCGTTGTGGGCCACGCAGTTCTCGGTCTCGGCGTTGTGCCGCGGGATCTTGAAGTAGCTGCGGAACTTCAGCTTGCGGTGCTTGCCCTTGCCGACGATGTCGTAGATGGCGTTGGCGCCCTTCTCGGGCCCGATCTCCGCGGTGCAGGTGGCCGCGCCGCCGCCGCCCAGCTCGTCGGTGAAGACGATCTTCGAGGCGCTGTTGTTGAACGTCGCCGAGTGCCAGAACGCGAAGTTCTCGTCGTCGCGCACGGACGTGATCGTGCGCGGCTTCAGCGGGTCGGAGATGTCGAACAGCACGCCGTCGCCCATGCAGGCCCCGGCCATCAGGTCCTTCTCCGGGTAGGCGGTCAGGTCGTGGCAGCCCGAGGTCGCGCGGGTCTCGTTCGGCCACTCGGTGCCGGGCGGGTCACCCGGGTTGCCGCCGTCCGGGAAGAGGACCGGCTCGGACGCCACGCGCGCGGCGGCCGGGTTCCGCAGCGGGACCTCGACGATCGAGATGAGGTCGTGCGGAGGCTTGCAGTCGGGGAAGGTGTCGTTCGGGGAGTACGACGACACGTAGATGTAGGCGGTGCCGCGCTTGCCGGGGACCAGCGTGTTGGTGTGGGAACCGCACTTGGTCTCGACGGCCTTGACGTAGCGCGGGTTGCGGACGTCGCTGATGTCGAAGATCTTGATGCCCTCCCACGCCGACTTGTCGGTCGCGGACTTGGGCACCGACTGGCACGAGTCGTCGCTGCGCGAGCTGTCGGTCGACAGGAACAGCAGGTTCCCGGCGATCGACACGTCGTTCTGCGAACCGGGGCAGTGCACCACGGAGACGACCTTCGGCCGCGACGGCCGGCTGATGTCGTAGACCGTGAAGCCCTCGTAGTTGCCGCCGAAGGCGTACTTGCCCTGGAAGGCCCAGTCGGAGTTGTACGCGCTCTGTCCGGCGAGCGGCCCCTGCTTGGGGATGTTCGCCAGATGGTGCATGTTCCCGGTCTTGGTGATGCCGTCGTCGTCCGGTCCGCGGTCGGCCGAGGCCGGCGGAACGGACATCGCGGAGACCACCAGCGCGATGCCTGAGAAGACCCCCAGCAGGGCCCTGCGTCTCGTTCTTCGCCTAGGTCCTGTTGCCACCCTGACTCCCTTGTCGATATGGCCCCCGAGCAGAGTTACTGATCATCCGGAGTATGTAACGTTTTGGGGTCGATGCATAGACCTGGATCCCTATCTGATCGTCTTGACATCGGAAGGTCTTTTGTGACACCTCCTTCCGTTGGATACGGTCGGGTCGCCGGCCGAACGTGGGAGGTTCGATGCGGAACCGGGTCGCGGTGGTGATCACGGCGGTCGCCATGGCCGCGGGCGTCCTGTCGGGGTGCAGCTCGGACGGCGGGACGGAGGCGGCGCCCTCGAAGACCGTGCTGGTCCCGGGCCGTCCCGGTGAGCCGAACAAGACCCGGGTCGCGGGGCCGAGCAAGCCCGCGGAGCCGACCGCGGCGGAGGTCGGGTTCGTGCAGATGATGATCCCGCACCACGCGCAGGCGCTGGAGATGTCGGCGCTCGCGCCCGACCGCGCGGCCTCCGGGAAGGTCCGGTCGCTCGCCTCCCGGATCGAGACGGCGCAGAAGGTCGAGATCGCGGCGATGCGGTCGTGGCTGAAGCAGCACCCCGATGCCGTCCTGAAGGCGCACGGGCGCAACCACGGCGGGCAGCACGCGGACATGCCGGGAATGGCCACCCCTGAGCAGCTCAAACGGCTGCGGGGGGCCCGTGGCGAGGCGTTCGACAAGCTCTATCTGGACCTGATGATCATCCACCACCAGGGTGCGCTGACCATGGTCAAGGACGTGCTGTACAAGGGCACCGACGTCACCGTCCAGCAGCTGGCCCGGGACGTTGAATCCACCCAATTGGCCGAAATCGGCCGAATGAAGGACATACTCGCAGGCTGAGCCCCCTGCTCAGTGCGCGACGAACGTGCCGTACGAGCCCCGGTGGAACAGCAGCGGCGTGCCGCCGTCGCCCTCCTGCAGATGCAGGACGCGGCCGACGACGATGTAGTGGTCCCCGGCGTCGTGCATCTGCTCGGTGACGCAGTCCATCCAGGCGACCGCGCCGTGGATGACCGGGTTGCCGCCGGGGGAGGGGCGCCAGCCGATGTCGTGGAACTTGTCCGTCTTGCGCATCGCGACGGCGCGGCACACGTCCTCCTGCCCGGCCGACAGGACGTTCACGCAGAACCGCTCGCCCGACTCGCGCAGGGCGCGCCACGAGCTCGAGCCCTTGTTGGGCAGGAAGGCCACCAGCGGCGGGTCGAGCGAGACCGACGTGAACGTGCCGACCGTCATGCCGATGGCCGTGCCGGCGGCGTCGAGCGAGGTCACGACGACGACGCCGGTCGGGTAGTGGCCCAGCACGTGCCGGAGGCGGGCGGGATCGATGGCCGGCGTGCCGGCCTCGCTGGCTGTCAGCCGCATGGCGGGACTCCTCCCTGTAGTGATCGCTACAGAGACTGCCATGTGGGACCCCGGCCTGACAACCGTCCGTTTCCGGAGCGGCCGCCCCGCCGGGGCCGGCGCGCACCTCGGCCTCGGGTGGCTCAGCCGGCGGCGACCGCCTGCTCGACGATGGCGACGATGATCTCGATGAAGTCGTCGGGATCCCATTCGTCGTCGATCTGATGGGCCAGGAAGAGCCCGTCGGTCGAGGCGATGACCATGCGGGCGAGGTCCATCGCGAGCTCGGGCCGCCTGGCCTGCAGCTCGGTGTCGAAGTGCGCGGAGAACCAGGCCGCGATGTTGTTGGCCACCGCGTCCCGGGTCGCGAGGAAGTACCGGCGGGCCTCCGCCTCCACCTCGCGGGACTCCAGCAGCAGCATGTGCCCGATCCGGAGGAAGTCGGGGGCGCCGGGCAGGGTCCGCACCGACCGCGACAGGATCGCGCGCAGCCCCTCCGCCAGCGGGCGCTCGTCGCGCGGATCGCGCTCCCAGCGCGGCTGGGCGGCGATCCACTGCTCGAAGCTGTGCCGCAGGACCTCGGCGATCAGGTGGTCCTTGTCGCGGAAGAACCAGTACACGGAGCTGGCCGGCAGGCCGGACCGCTTGGTGACCTTGGAGATCGTGGTGCCCTCGTAGCCGCACTCCGAGGCGATCTCGGCGGCCGCCCGCAGGATGCGGACCCGGGAGATCTCCCGGTCGTCGGCGGACCCGGCGCCGGGCGGGGCGGCGCTCACGCCGCCTCGCCGAGCCAGGCCACGGCCTGCGCGTGCACGCCGGCGGCGATCAGGTCGACGAGCCGCTCCAGGTTCCAGTCCCGGTCCGAGCGGACGCCGATGTAGAGCCCGTCCATGACGGCGAGGTGGAACCGGGCCATCCGGTCGGCGACCTCCCGCGCCCGCCCCGGGGCCCCGCCGGGGAGCACCTGCTCCCACCACTCCCGGATCGCGGTGCGGGTGTCGGCGCGGACCTCGATGTAGCGGCGCCGCGCGGCCGGCTCCTTCGGGCGGTTCTCCAGGCCGAGCATCAGGCCCAGGCGCCAGAACTCCGGACGGGTCGTGATGGCGCGCGAGGCCCGGTGGAGCCGGTCCCGGATCTCCTCGGCGGGGTCGGAGATCCCGACCCGCTCCTGCCACGTCGGTGCGGTCTCGCGCCAGCGCCGGTAGCTGAACTCCAGGGTCGCGGCGAGCAGCTCGTCCTTGTTGCGGAAGTGCCAGTAGACGGAGCTGGCCGGCAGCCCGGTCGCCTCGGTGACGCGGGCGATGGAGGTGCCGTCGTAGCCGCGCTCGGCGGCGATGGCGAGCGTCGCCTCCAAGATCTTCAGCCTCGACTCCTCACCCTGCTGGTGGCGTCGCGCCGTCTTGCGCATGTGCGGTTGCTCCTCTGGCCTTCAGAAACTCGGTTTCCGCGGGGGGTTGTGTCGACCATCACATCATGGGTACCTTCGCAGGGCGTCCCTGTAATGATCGCTACATTCAATGTAGTGATCAATACGGATCCTCGGGGCGTGTTCGGTCCTGGCAGCGCTCGGCGTTGGTCAGTGAAACGGAGAAGAAGATGCCCACCCCTTCCAGGAAACTCCGCCCTTGGCGGCTGATCGTTCCCGCCGCGGCCGCGGCGGCCGCGGCCACGGCCCTCGCCGCCTGCGGCTCCGGCGACCCCGCCGTCAGTGCCGCGGACGCCAGGACCCAGGCCGCCGACCTCGTCAAGGTCCTCAAGATCCAGGACGGCGCCGACCTCGGCGGCGACGTCACGTTCAAGCTCGGTGCGGCGCTCACCCTCTCCGGCCCGTCCGCGAGCAACGGCGAGTCGATGCAGAACGCGATGAAGCTCGCGGTTAGCCAGATCAAGGCGGCCGGCGGGCCCACGATCGAGCTGAGCGTCAAGGACATCAAGGGCCCCGACCCCGTCGCCGCCAAGCAGGCCGCGTCCGAGCTCGCGTCCGAGGGCGTCCCCGCGAAGATCACCTCGATGGGCGACGGGCTCGGCGCGATGCTCGCCGACACCGACAAGAGCCGGATCCTCAGCCTCGACGGCGTGGGCGGCGCCCAGGTCTTCACCAAGGGCACGGAGTACTTCTACGGGACGCGGGCGGTCGCGCCGTCCGACGCGGTCCCCGGCGCGCTGGAGTGGTTCAAGAAGGCGAACCCCGACGGGCGGACGGTCGGCTTGGTCGGCGTCGACCTCGGCCCGCTGAACGCGGCCATCCAGGCCGACATGAAGGCGAAGTTCGAGGCCGCCGGCCTCACCTTCAACGGCCTGTGGGAGACCGTCGCGCCCACCTCCCAGGACTACGCGAGCATGATCTCGAAGGTCAAAGAAAACGAGCCCGACCTGCTCTGGGTCGCGTTCGGCGGCGCCGCACCCGGCGCGTTCGCCGCGCAGGCGAAGAGTTCCGGGATCAAGAGCCAGCTCCTCGGCATCGAGTTCACCGACGAGGCGGTCAAGGCGTCCAAGGGCGTCCTGGACTCGGACGGCTTCACGTTCGCGATGGACTACTTCAACGCGTCCGAGCCGGCCAACCCGCTCGCGAAGCTCTTCGTGGACGCCTACGAGAAGGCGTACGGCTCGAAGCCCGACTTCTACGCGGCGAACGCCTACGAGGAGACGCTGCTGATCTGGGACCTCGTCCGCCGCGTCGTCGCCGACGGCGGCGACCCCGGCGACAGCGCCAAGCTGAAGGCCGCGCTGGAGAAGGACCCGGTGTTCGCGTCGGTCTACGGCGGCGATGCCGCCACGGCAGGGGAACTCGAGATCGACCTGAAGACGCACGGCGTCTCCCGCCGCCCGATGGGCGTGTTCGAGTACCGGGACGGCAAGGTCAGGGAACTCGCCGCCTACAACGTCAACGGCGAGGACTTCCGCATGGCGTCCTGACGGCCGCTTCGTGTTCCGGGGGACGGCCCGCGCCGGGCCGTCCCCTCCCTCGAATCCGGCTCCCCTCGAATCCGGAGGACGCATGCACGACCTGCTGGGCGCCGAACTCTGGCAGCTGACCGCCAACGGCCTCGTCCGAGGCGCCTTCTACGCCGCGCTCGGCGCCGGGCTGGCCCTCGTCATCGGGGTCACGACCCGCTTCCACTTCGCCTACGCGCTCACCTACACCGTGGCGCCCTACGCCGCCTTCTGGGTCATGGACGGGCTGGGCGCGCCGTTCTGGCCCTCGGCGCTCGCGGGTCTCGGCGCGGCGGTCGCGCTCAGCGTGCTGCTGGAGACCGCCGTGTACGAGCCCGTCGCCCGCCGCGCCGCCGACCGCGCGATGCTGGCGGTGCTCGTCACCTCGATCGGCGTCAGCACCGCGGGCATCGCGCTGCTCCAGCTCAAGTTCGGGACCAGCAGCCTGCCTTTCTACGGGCCGCAGACGCAGCGACACGAGATAGGGCCGGTGCAGGTGTCCGGCTTCGAGCTCCAGCAGGCGGCGACGTGCGTGCTCCTCGTCCTCGTCCTCACCGTGTTCCTGGCGCGCACGCCGATCGGCCGCTCGATCAAGGCGGTCCGCAGCAACCCGGCGCTGGCCGCCGTGCTCGGCATCGGCGTCCGCCGGGTCAACCTCGTCTGCTTCGCCGCCGCGGGCCTCATCTCGGGCGCGTGCGCGCTCTGGTACGGCCTGCTGTACACCGTCCAGCCCACGATGGGCGATACGACGGTCATCTACGGCTTCGTGGTGGCCTTCCTCGCGGGCACCCGCGCGTCCCCGCTGCGCGCGCTGCCGGTGGGCGTCGGGCTCGGGCTGCTCGAACAGTGGGCGTCGAACTGGCTGTCGCTCCAGTGGACGAGCACCGCCGTCTTCGTCGTCCTCACGGGCTACCTTGCGTTCCTCGCGGTCAGGGACCGGCTCCCGCGGCTCCGTCCCGTGTCGTTGAAGGGGGCCTGACGCCATGTGGGTCAACTATCTGGACCAGGCGCTGCTGCTCGCGGCGCTCGCCGTCACCGTCAACCTGCTAGTCGGCTACGCCGGGCAGGTCTCCGTCGCCCACGCCGCCTTCGCGGGCGTCGGCGGCTACACCATCGCCTACCTCTCCGGCGTGCACGACTGGCCCTACCTCGCTTCGCTCGCCGTCGCCGTCTTGATCGCCACCGCGTTCGGTGTCGTGATCGGGCTCATCGCCCTGGGGCTCGAGCAGGAGTACCTCATCCTGATGACGCTGGCGTTCTCGCTGGGGATCATCGGGGTCTTCGCGACGTTCGACTCCCTCGGCGGCGTCATGGGCCTCACCGGCGTGGACGGTCTGCGGCTGTTCGGCCTGGAGCTGGAGGAGCCCTCCGACTGGCTGATCCCATCGGCGGTCGTCCTCGCGCTCGTCTTCGCCATCTGCCGGCGCCTCGGCGAATCCCCCTACGGCCGGATCCTCAAGGGCATCCGCGAGGACGCCGTGGCGACCCGCGCGCTCGGCAAGAACACCTTCGGCCACAAGATCGGCATCTTCGCGATCACCAGCGGGCTGACCGGCCTGATCGGCGGCGTCTACTCCGGCTGGCTCGGCCAGGCGACCCCGTCGGCGTTCGGTTTCCCGCTCGCGATGGCGGTCTTCGCCATGGTCATCGTGGGCGGCAACGCCAACCTGCCCGGCTCGATCGTGGCGGGCGTCGGCCTCACGATGATCGAGCCGGTGCTGCGCGGAGTCCTCGGCTTCCAGAGCACCCAGGCCGCGCTGCTGCAGGTCGTGCTGTACGGCGCGCTGCTGGTGCTCGTCATGATCGTCCGCCCCCAGGGCCTGTTCCCCGAACGCTCCAAGCGGGTCGCCGCGCCCACCGCCCGCGCGACGGTCGCACCCCGCCCGGAACGTCCCGACGAGCACGCCGCCGACGTGGTCCTGCGCGCGGAGGGGCTGTCCAAGCGGTTCGGGGGGATCGTGGCGGCCAGGGACATCTCCCTGGAATTGCGGCGCGGCACGGTCACGGCGCTCGTCGGCCCGAACGGGGCGGGCAAGACGACGGTGTTCAACCTGCTCACCGGCACCATCGCCCCGGACGCCGGCTCGGTGACGCTGAACGGCGCGGAGCTGGTCGGCATGCGTCCGGACCTGGTCGTCCGCGCCGGGCTGGTCCGCACCTTCCAGGACGTCCGGCTCCTGAACCGGCTGACGTGCCTGGAGAACGTGATGCTCGCCGTTCCCGACCAGCAGGGCGAGCGCCTCGGCCGCCTCTTCGTACCGGGCCGCGCCATCTCCCGGGCAGACCGGGGAGTCGCCGCCCAGGCGCTGGAGTGGCTCGACTTCGTCGGCATGGCCGACCAGGCCGCGACCCCGTCCGACGCCCTTTCCTACGGCCAGTCCAAGCTCGTCTCACTCGCTCGGGCACTGGCGACCCGGGCCGACGTCCTGCTCCTGGACGAACCGGCCTCCGGCGTGGACGCGGCCTGGGTCGAGACCATGCTCTCCATGGTCGCCGCCGTCCGCGACGAGGGCCGCACCGTCTGCCTGGTCGAGCACAACCTCGACGTGGTGCGCGAACTGTCCGACCACACCTACTTCATGGAGTTGGGCGAGATCACCGCCTCGGGCACGCTCGCCGAACTGACCGGCTCCGCCCGGCTCGCCGAGGCGTACTTCGGCGCCCAGTGACAGGAGAACGGACATGACCGACGCGCCCCTGCTCGAGGTGAGCGACCTGGTGGCGGGCTACGGCCGCAAGGAGGTCCTGCACGGCGTCGGCCTCCGCGTCGACGCGGGCGAGATCGTGACGCTGATGGGCCACAACGGCGCTGGGAAGACGACCACGATCCGCTCCATCCTCGGCGCGGTCCGCCCACGCGCCGGGACGGTCCGGATCACCGGCCGCGACACCACCCGCCGCCCGGTCCGCAGGGCCGTCGCGGCGGGCGCGGCGATGATCCCGTCCGAACGCTTCGTGTTCCCCGACCTCTCCGTCCATGACAACCTGCTCCTAGGCGCCGCCAACGCACCGTCCGGCACCGACACAGCCGAGCGCCTGGCGACCGTCCGGGACCTCTTCCCGATCCTTGAGGATCGCGCGAAGCAACCGGCCGGCTCGATGTCCGGCGGCCAGCAACGGATGGTCAGCCTGGGCATGGCCCTGATGGCGTGCCCGAAACTGCTCCTACTGGACGAACCGTCCCTGGGCCTGGCCCCTTCGGTAGTGGAGACCATCTTCGGCCGCCTACGCTCCCTGGCCGACCACGAGGACCTGGGCATCCTCCTCCTCGAACAGAACATCAAGCAGGCCCTGCAGATCACCGACCGCGCCTACGTCATGCGCTCCGGCCAGATAATCCTCGAAGAACCCGCAGCCAAGATGCGCCAACGCCCCAACTTCTGGGACCTCTTCTGACGAACCGGATCGGGTGGACGTCCCGGCGCCCTCCCGCCGATTTGACGGACCCATTAGCTAACGGCTAGGTATTAGCTAGCCGTTAGGGGGGTGCATGCAGGACGCGTTGCTGGCGATGCTCGCGAAGGAGCCGTCGCACGGGTACGGGCTGCGCATGCGGCTGCGGCGGGCTCTCGGGCCGCTCGGCGAGTCGATGAACGCGGGGCAGGTCTATGTGACGCTGGCCCGGCTGGAGAAGGCCGGCCTGGTCGTCGGCGAGCGCGCGGACGGGTTCCCCGACCGGCCGGACCGCAAGGTGTACGCGCTGACGCCGGCCGGGCAGCAGCGCGTGGCGGCCTGGCTGGCCGAGGTGAACTGGCCGAAACCGAACCTGGCGGAGTTCCACCTCAAGCTCGCCGCCGCGGCGGCGGCCCGGCTCGCCGACCCCGTGGAGCTGGTGGACGCGCAGCGCCGCGAGCTGCTGCGGCGCCTCGGGGAGGTGCAGCGCGCGGTGCTGGCCGAGCCGGACGGCTCCACCGCCGGCCTGCTGCTCGAAGGGGTCGCGCTGCGGCTGCAGGCGGACCTGCGCTGGCTGGAGGCTTGCGAGCGCCTCTGGTCGAGGACCGGGAACGAGGGCGCATGAACGAATCCGGCGGCGTGCTGCGGGTCCGCGGCCTGTGCAAGGAGCACGGCGAGGGGCAGGGCCTGGTCCGGGCGGTCGACGAGGTCGACCTGGACGTTCCGGCGGCGCAGACGCTGGCGGTGATGGGGCCCAGCGGCTGCGGGAAGTCGACCCTGCTGCACCTGATGGGCGGCCTGGAGCGTCCCACCCGCGGGGAGGTGCGGCTGGACGGACGGCGGATCGACACCCTGAGCGAGCGGGCGCTGGCCCGGCTGCGGCGCCGGTCGGTGGGCTTCGTCTTCCAGGCGTTCCACCTGGTGGAGGAGCTTTCGGCGGCGGAGAACGTGGAGTTGCCCGCGCTGCTGGCCGGGTGCTCGCCACGTGCGGCCCGGCGCCGCGCCGCCGCGCTCCTGGAACGGTTCGGGCTGGCCGACCGCGCCCGTCATCTGCCCTGGCAGCTGTCGGGAGGGCAGCGGCAGCGGGTCGCCATCGCCCGCGCCATCGCCAACGAGCCGCTCGTCCTGCTGGCGGACGAGCCGACCGGCAACCTCGGCACCGGGGCGACGCTCGACGTGCTGCGGCTCTTCTCAGAGCTGCGAGCCGCCGGGCAGACCCTGGTGATCGTCACGCATGACGAGCGGGTCGCCTCCACCGCGGACCGGCTGATCTCCATGCGGGACGGGACGTTCGTCGACGACACCCGGCTGGCGGGGAGCAACACCGGGCGGCTCGGCGGGATGATCGGGCTGGGGGACTGACCGCCGTGGGCCGCGTCCTGCTCGTCCTCCGCCTCGTCGCGGCCGACGTCCGGCGGCATCCGGCCCAGGCCGCGATGCTGCTCGTCTCGATCACCACCGCCACCGCCATGCTGAGCCTGGGCGTGGCGTTGCACGGCGCGACCGAGAAGCTCTACCAGAACACGCGGGAGGCCACGGCCGGACCGGACGTGGTCGCCTACTCACCCGACACGCGCCGGACCACGATCACAGCCTTGCAATCGCTGAGGCAGGCGCCCGGCGTGCTCGCGCACAGCGGGCCCTACCGCCAGTACTACACGACGCTCACGGCGCACGGCGCCACGGGAGCCGCGGTGGTGCAGGTCGCCGACCCGGCACCGGGCCCGGTCGACCGTCCGCTGCTGACCTCGGGCGGCTGGGTCCGTCCCGGAGGCGTCGTGGTCGAGCGCGGCTTCGCCACCGCGCTGGACGTCCGCGTCGGCGACCACGTCACCGTCGCGGGCCGCCCGCTTCCCGTCACCGGGATCGCCGTGACCGCGGCACGCGCGGTCTACCCGTGGGCGCCGGGGATCGGTCCGCACGGCGGGCCGAGCGACGGCGGCGGTCTGGTCTGGGCGGCCGAACGGGACACCCGGGCACTCAGATCCCCCGACGTCCCGGTGACGTCCTTCATCAACCTGAAGCTGCGGGATCCCGGCACGGCACGGGCGTTCACCACCCGCGACCCCGCCATCGCCCCGGCGTTCGAGCACACCTGGGTGAACGTCCGGGCCTGGCAGGACGTGGCCCGGCAGGACTCGGTCATGCTCAGGGACAGCCAGCCGATCCTGGTCATCGGCAGCTGGCTGATCGCCTTCCTGGCCATCGGCGGCCTGGCCACGCTGGCCGTGGGACGCGCCACCGCGCAGACCCGCCGGGTGGGGCTGCTCAAGGCGGTCGGCGCCACTCCCGGCCTCATCGCCGCCGTCCTGCTCGCCGAATACGTGACGCTGGCGCTGCTCGCCGACGCGCTGGGACTGGTCGCCGCCCGCCTGATCGAGCCCGCTATCGTCAATCCCAGCGCCAGCCTGCTCACCACCGCCACCGGACCGGCCGGCGGCACCGTCGCCGTCACGACGGTCGTCGCCCTGGCGGTGGCGGGCCTCACCACCCTCGGCCCGACCGTCCGGGCTCTGCGCACCGAGACCGTCGCCGCCCTCGCCGACGGCGCCCGTCAGCCGCGGCACCGGGCCCACCTGACGAGGATCTCCGCGCTGCTGCCGACCTCGCTCCTGCTCGGGACACGCCTGATCGCCCGCCGCCCCGGCCGCGCCTTCCTGCACGCCTGCACCACCGCCGCCACGATGACCACGGTCACCGGCCTGATCGTGATCCACGCCCAGACCGCGACGGGATACCCGGGCTCTCCCATGGCGAACGATCTGCGGGACGCCCAGCAGCACCATGTGATCCTGGCCGTCACAGCCGCAATGATCGTCCTCGCCGCCGTCAACACCCTCACCGCCGCCTGGACCACGGCCGAGGAGGCCCGCCGCACCATGGCCGTCGCCCGCGCACTCGGCGCCACCCCCGGCCAGGTCACCGCCGGGCTGTCCGCCGCGCAGGTGCTGCCGACCCTGCCCGGTGCTCTGGCCGGCGTCCCCCTGGGCCTCCTCGTGTGCCTGCTCTTCTCCGGCCCGGACACGACCTGGCCCCCCGCGTGGTCCCTGCTCGCCGCCGCTCTCACCGTGCTACCGGTGACGGCCGCCCTCACCGCGATCCCCGCCCGCATCGCGGCCCGCCGCCCGGTGGCGCCGACCCTGAGCGCCGAGGCGCCCTGAAGGGAGTCCACGCAGCCCGTCCCGGGACCCACCGTTGAAGGCTCAACGGAAGGTGTGCTCCATCTCGCCTATGCCTCCGCCCAGTGCCGCGATCTTCGTGGCTCGTGGTGGGCGAGGACGTCGGTGATCTGCTCACGTGTCGTGTGAGCTTCGGGAGGCTTCTCGTCCGGCTAGGTAACCGAATACCAGGCCGAGGGAGATGGTTCCCCCGGCGCCTCCGTAGAAGCCCTTCAGCGGGGCGCCGCCTGCGTTGCCCGCGGCGAACAGGCCGGGGATGACGTTCCCTTCCGTGTCCAGCGCACGGCCGGCGGCGTCCGTCCTTGGGCCGCCGACGGTGCCGAGTGCGCTGGCGTGGATTTCGAGCGCGTAGTACGGCGGGGTGTCGACCGGTCCGAGCACGCTCGACTTCGGGCTCTTCAGCACCGGCCGGATGATCTTGACCAGGGGGCCGACCACGATGGCGCGCATGCGCTCGGGGTCGTTCTTCCTGGCCATTCGCCCCGCGAGCCTGCTCACGACCGGGCCGATCGCCGCGGCGACGGTCGCGCGGGCCTTGGCGGTGGCGGCGGGGAAGCGGGCGTCCGGCGAGAACCGGCCCAGCCTGGGGTAGAACGCGCCGAAGTAGCGGTCGAACAGCGTGTCGCCGCGGCCGAACTCCGGATCGCGGGCCCGTCGCGCCTCGGGGTTGAACCGGTCGACGGTGCGGAGCAGTCCCACGTCGTCGACCCCGATCTCGGACGCCAGCTCCGAGAGGCTGTCGGCACGGTGGAGGTAGTCCGGCACGTCTCCCCCCGCGGGGACGCCGAAGATCCCGAACTTCGTCCAGTACTCGTGGTCGAAGATCAGCCACGCCGTGGCGTTCGGCATGGTGCCCGTCTCCGGGTCGACCTCGCGCATGATCGCCCCGAACTGGTCGTAGGCCAGCGCCTCGTTCGCGAAGCGCCTGCCCGAGCGGTTCACCATGACGCTGTGCGGCAGGGCCCGCTCACCCAGGAAGACCCGGCTCAGCGGACGGCCTTCCAGCTCCTCACCGGGCAGTTGCACACCGGGCATCCACCAGGCGTCCTCCATGCCGGTCAGGTCGGCTCCCACCTCCTGGGCCAGCTGCACGGCGATGCCGTCATGGCCATTGGGCGAGACCTGCACGCCGAAGGGCGCGTCGAGGTAGGTCCCGGTGAGCTCGCGCGAGCTCTCGAACCCGCCGCTGGCCAGCACCACGCCCTTGGCGGCGCGCACCGTGTGCTCGGCGTCGTCCGCGCGGACGACGATCCCGCGCACCTCGGACCCTTCGGTGACCAGCCGGGTCGCGGGCGCCTCGACCCGCACGTCGACACCGTTGCGCAGGCCGGCCTCCAGCAGGGCTCCGATGAGGGCCGGTCCGGCGAGCCAGACGTCGTCGATGCCGATCCCGCCCAGCAGCCAGAACGGGAGCGGGTTCTTGGCCATGCCGGTCGTCAGGGCGGGGCGCACGTACCTCGCGGCCTCGCCCAGCCCCTCGGGGGAGTAGGGGCCGGGGAAGAGCGACCGGCCCACGGACGCCCCCTCGATGTCGGAGCGGTAGTCCGGCCAGATCGTCGGGATCCAGCCGAAGGAGGTGTGCTCCTCGATGAACCGGGCGACGCGGGGGCCGGTCTCCAGGAACTTCTCCACCAGGTCGTGGTCGAGGACCTGGTCGCGTCCCTGGCCGTAGATGTAGCGCCGGGCCTGGTCCAGGTCGTCGTCCACCTTCAGGTCCTCGGTCGAGAATCCGTGGTCGGGGATCCAGGCGGCACCGGCCGAGATGCCGGTGGCACCCCCGACGATCTCGCGGGACTCGACCACGAGTACCCGCGCGCCCTCCTTCGCCGCGGTGAGCGCCGCCATCAGCCCCGCGCCACCTGACCCGACGATCGCCACGTCCACCTCGTGGGGCAGGCCCATCCCGGACGCACTTCCTATGGAGCCGCTATGCCGAACCGCACTGGTACCCATGATCTCCCCCGAACTTTCTGATCCTTCAGAGCCCTGCAGGATGGAGAGCGCGCACGCCTGAGAAGTCAGTCGCCTGCTGCCCTACCCGTTCGTGTCGCATTTGTGCGGGCGACGCGCGGGCCCATGAGTCGCGTCGCGGTGAACGAGTTCGGTGGCTCGGAGGGCGGCGACGGTCCGCCACGTAGCGGCTGTCAATGCCCGAGAGGTATGCCGTCCACAATGGCCCCGTGTGCACGGGAAGCGGCTCTCGGACGCCTGTACGTTCGGGTAGATGACCGACTGTCTGGGCCGAGCCGACGATCCGTGGCAGCGGCGGTGGACGTGGGACTCGGGCTTCCCGCCGCGTTGGCTGCTCATCGGATATACCGGCACGCCGCAGTACCCGGGAGAGGATGCCGTGGCGCTATGCGCCGACATCACCGGCCTCTTCCGGGAACTTGCGGGGCCGCCGGTACAGCACATCACCCTGGTCGGTTGTCGGGCGGAGCCGCCGCTGCTGGACGCGATCGCCGCGGCGGACCAGACGACGAGGGCCGGCCTGCGACGCCGCCGGGTGTCAGCGGACGTGGGAGCCGTCGCCGCCGACGGCTCCGTGGTGCCCCTGGTCGCCGGTGCCGTGTCCGGCATGGTTCTGTCGAGTGTCCCGTCCGAGCTCGACACCGGCCTCCTCGACATCACCATCGACGGTGATGCACGTGAACCACTCCCGGTGGGAACTCGAAGCATCCTGGACCTGTGGTTCACCGGTCGGCCCACCAAGCGCAATATGTGGGCGCGCTACGACCGGATGCTGCGGCGCGAGTGGCTCCGCTTGGGCTCGGCCCACCACCGCCGGAGCCCCGACCAGCCAGCCGGAACCGTCTTTCACCTCGACGGTCGTTTCGTCACCGACATCGAGGGCTTCTACTGCGCCATCGGTGAGGCGATCAACGGCCCGGGAGGCTACTTCGGTTGGAACCTGGACGCCCTCGACGACTGCCTACGCGGGACGTGGGGCGCTGCGGCTCCCTTCCGGTTGGTTTGGCGCGACTCGGGGGTTGCCCGCCGCCGCCTCGTCGCCGACCACGGCCGGCATCGGCACACGCCGGTGGTCACCCTCGACACTCTCCTGGAGACGCTGATCGCTCACGGCATCGAGGTCGACCTGCGCTAAAGGCCTTCCAATGCGCTGCCAAAGCTACGATCCGTCCTCCGCATACGCCGCTGATGGTGCGCTGTCGATCTGGGCGGATCTCCCGAGGGTCAGAAGTCGCGGGTGGGGAGGACGCCTTCGAGGGGCGCGGGGATGGGCAGGTCTTCGCCGAGAACGACCGAGGTGCTGTGCGCGTACTCGTCGCCGCGCGGCTCGGAGAAGATCGTCGCCTTGCCGTCAAGCCGGTCGATCAGGAGGTACAGCGGGATGTCGGCGGCGGCATATCCGTGCGAGGAGATCCGGCTCCAGCTCAGCCGGGACGAGCACGGCGTCATCATCGCCGTCTGGGACGCGGCCCACGCGCTGCCCCAGGCCAAGCCGATGGCCGAGCTCACCCTCGAAGACCTCGACCTGTCCGAGGATGCGTTCGACGACAACGGCGGCTGGGGCCTGCACATCGTCCAAGCCCTGTCCACCAAGTGCGGGGTCATCCGCGACCCCGCCGGCGGCAAATGGGTCTGGTCCCGAATGCGTCCGTAGTGGCCTGAACCTGCCGTCACCGGCCGCCTCTGGCGGTCCGGGCGCGAGCGCCTCGACGGGAGGTGGCGCGGTAGTGGCCACCGATCAGGCCCGGGGCCGGGAAGTTGCTGGTTCCCGGCCCTCGGGGTCATCGGGTGTCGACTCTCGGGTCAGTCAGGGCGGTACAGCGACAGGCACACCATGTCGCGTTCGAAGCCGAGTGCCTGCCAGAAGCGGTGGTCGTCGGTGGCGTCGGCGCAGGACAGGTAGCGGATCGTGTGAACGTCCTGGTCCCGCAACCACCCGATCGCGGCTTCGGCGAGCGAGCGGCTGATTCCCTTGTCACGCTGCTCTGGGACGACGTACAGCGAGTCGATCTCGCCGGTCAGGCCGGGCAGCAGCCCGTCCTCATCGGTGGTGCGGCCGTTGACGAAGCCGATGATCCGGTCGTTCTCCACGGCCACGAGGCAGAACGCGTCGCGGTGCCATGCGGACATCGCGAGCATGCGCGACAGGTTCCGGCGCCCCTGCTCGGTGAGCGGACCACCGTCCTCGATCTCGCGGCACATGCGGTCCCACAGACCGCCGACCGTCTCGCCTTCGCCTTCGTGGATCCGTCTGATCTCCATGGTCTTCCTTCCCTTCGGGGACGAGTCGTCCTGGAACAGGGAAGGAAGGGCGGAGCCCGAGGCCACAGAGCGGCACGGAGTCTCTAGCGTCAACCTGGCATGCCGCCACGATAACCCGCCGACACCACGAATCGGCGGCTTCCTGATCTTTCAGGGCGGATGATCGCCTACGTCACGACCGGCTACTCCGGGCCGCGCTCGGCGGGGGAAGTCGGAAGCCACCGCTGGACCATGCGCCAGGGCGGTGGTGCTCCCACCAGGGATTCGAGCGGCTCGCTCTTGCGGTCCAGTGACCGCCTGGCCTCGTTGACGAATCTCTGGAGAACCTGAGGTGCTGCAAAGTCGGTTGTGCGGCCTTCCGAGTCGCAGCAAGGCCGGAGGTTGGTGCCCTAGATGGTGCGGGCCGTCACCCTTGGGCGCTCGCGTGCACAGGGCGCGCACACCCCGGAAAGTGACTGGGACGCGCACAACTCCTACGTTCGCGGTGGTCAGGCCGTCGAGGTGGCGCCTGTTCGAGTCCGCACGTTGATCGGGGGCCGCGGCTCAGCGGAAGGTGTGCTCCATCTCGCCTATGCCTTCTACCCAGGTGTGTAGGGTTTCGCCGGGTTGTAGGAAGCGTTGCGGGGTCATGCCCAGGCCCACCCCGTCCGGGGTGCCCGTGAAGATCACGTCGCCGGGGTGCAGGGTGATGACCTCGGAGAGCTTTGCGATGGTGCGGGGGATGGAGAAGATCAGTTTGGACGTGCGACCGTCCTGCACCCTCTCTCCGTCGATCGCGCAGCCGAGGGCAAGGTCTTCGCGGTCGGGGAGTTCGTCGGGGGTCACCAGCCAAGGGCCCATGGGCGCGAACCCCGGGTAGGACTTGGCGAAGCCGAACTGGGGTGCCTCGCCCACGAACTGCAGGATGCGTTCCGAGAGGTCCTGGCCTACCGTCAGGCCCGCCACGTGGTCCCACGCCTCGCCGGGTGTGATGCGGTGGGCCGGGCGGCCGATGATCGCTACTACCTCGACCTCCCAGTCGGTGTTGCCTCCTTCCGGGAGTCTGATCTCGCCGTACGGGCCGGTGATGGACGACGCGAACTTGGTGAAGACCGGCGGCAGGTCTTTCGGCGGCGCGAAACCGGCCTCGGCCGCGTGGTCGGCGTAGTTCAGCCCGATCGCGACCACCTGGGACGGGGCCGGGGACGGTGACTCGAGCCGGCTCTTGTCGATGTCGACGTCCGGCACCGGGGTGGTGGTCGCCGCCCAGGCCGTGAAGGCGTCCCAGTTGTCGTAGACGCTCTGCGGGTCGGGGCCGAAACGGTCGTTCGAGGCAGTTGCGATGTCCGCGCCCTTGCCGTCGGAGACGACCAGGACGGCGCGGCCCGCGTGGTTGGCCATGCGCATCAGATCCGGCCGTCGATCAGGCCCACGAGGAGCTTCTCGAACGTCTCGGGGTGCTCGATCTGCGTCCAGTGGCCGCACTGCCCGATGACGTAGAGGTTCGCGTTGGGGAGATGGTCGGCGAAGTAGCGGCTCGCGGCGACCGGGATGATCCGGTCGTCGCGGCCGTGGACGCAGAGCACCTCGTGGGGGATGGCTGCGAGCTCCTCGGGGGTGAAGAAGCGGCGGGGGCCGTCCGGGTCGAACGACGCCTTGTGGGACCGGCGGACGTCCTCCCGGTTCACGTACTCCATCCGCTCGGCCACCACGCGGTCCACGGTGCCGCGCATGGGTTCGAGGTCGTACACGAACTCGTTCAGCAGGCCCCTGAGGTTCTCCGCGCTGGGGCTCGCGTAGAACTCGCGCAGGTGCTTGAGGCCGGGGCTGACCGGCATGTCCGGTGCGCCCCCGCTGCCCATCAGCAGCACCTTCCCGACGAGGTCCGGGCGGGCCAGCGTCATCAGCAAGGCGAGCTGGCCGCCCATCGAGTTGCCGATCAGGTGGGCCTTCTCGACGCCGAGGGCGTCCAGCAGTGCCAGGAGCGCCTCGGCGCGCAAGTCGTTGAACGGGCCCATCCCGCGCGGCGGGTCCAAAGGGTGCGTGGAGTCGCCGAAGCCGATCTGGTCCGGCGCGAGGCACCAGTAGCGGTGCCCCAGGTCGGTGATGGTCTGCTCCCAGTTCGACAGGCCGGTGGCGCCGGGGCCGGAGCCGTGCAGGAACAGCACGGCCTCCGGTCCGCGCTCGCCGGTCTCGTGCAGCCGGAACGTCAGCTCCCCGCCGCGCGCCTTGACGGAGACATCGGTCGAGGTGATCACAGGTGCACCTCCGCGAGCTTCTCGGCGCCGAGGTGGCGACCGCCCCACGCCTTGGCCAGTGGGTCGTCGAAGAGGAAGGCGTGGCTGCCGGCTGCGACGGCGTCCTGGAACTTCGCCTGGAGCGGGTGGTCGATGAAGGCCGAGCGGCCGGACGAGACCCGCATCAGCGCCTGGACGGCGTCGAGTGCCGCGTTCGCCGACCGTGCGATGTCCCAGCGCCAGAACGCGCGCTGCTCCAGGGACGGGATCTCGCCGCGCTCGGCGTGCTCCATCAGCTCGTCCGCCGCCCGCTTCACCTTGAGGACGGCGGCGTCGAGCTGCCAGGCGGCCTCGGCGAGGTGGTTCTGCACGCCGGGCTCCTCGCGGAGCAGCTGACCGTAGTTGGTGCGGCGGCCGCGGGTCTCGCTCACCCACTGGTCGTAGAAGCCGAGGCAGGCGCCGAGCGCGCCCGCCGCGATGATCAGGTTGAAGGTGACCGCCCACGGCGCCCGGTACAGCGGCCCGTCGTTCAGCTCCTGGCCGGGCAGCGGCGTGCCGAGGCCGTGCGTGTAGTAGACGTGCGACTGGCCGCGGTGCCCGGGGACGAAGACGTCGTCCACGACGATGTCGTTGGAGCCGGTGCCGCGCAGGCCCGCGACGTTCCAGGTCTCCTCGATCCGGTAGTCGCCGGCGTCCAGGATCACCGACGTGAAGTCGGGGTACTCGGTCCCGTTCAGCTCGCGTCGACCGGCGATGCCGCCGAGGATGACGCCGTCGCAGATGCCGCTGCCGGACGAGAACGACCACCGGCCGGAGACGCGGTAGCCGCCGTCCACCTTCTCGATCTTGCCGGTCGGGGTGTAGGACGAGGCGATCCTGCGCGCCGGGTCCTCGCCCCAGATCTCCTTCTGCGTCTCCTCCGGGAAGAGGGCGATCTGCCAGGGGTGGACGCCGACGACGGAGGCCACCCAGCCCGCCGACGCGGAGGCGCGCCCGATCTCGATCACCGTCTCGGCGTACTCGGCGAGGTGGACCTCGCCGCCGCCCCACCGGGCCGGCTGGAGGGCGCGCAGCACGCCCGTCGACTCCAGTGCCGCGACGGCCTCGCCGGTCAGCCGCCCCAGCTTCGCGCCTTCCGCGTCGGCCGCGGCCAGGGCCGGTGCCACAGCCCGCGCCCGTTCGATCATGCTCATCTGTCCTCGTCCCCGTTCCCCACGAATGTCCGCACGATCGCCTGGAAGCGCGCGGCCTGCTCGATCTGCGTCCAGTGGCCGCACTTGTCGATCACGTATAGGTCCGCCCGCGGCAGGTGCTCGGCCAGGTAGTAGCCGCACTCCAGCGGGACGATGACGTCCTGGCGGCCGTGCACCACCAGCGCCGGCATGTCGATCTTCGCGAGGTCGTCCGGCTCGAAGACGAGCATCTCGGGGCCGAACATCGCCCGGTGCCCCGCCTCGATGTGCGGCCGCCGCACCATCGGCATCCGCTCGGCCGCGACGGCCTCGACCGTGTCGCCGAAGGCGCTCTTGTCGTGGACGAACTGGATCAGCAGGTCGGCCATCGCCTCCACGGTCGGGTCGTCGAAGTAGGTGATCAGCTTGATCAGCTCCGGGGTCGGCTGCAGGCCGGGCATGCCGCCCGAGCCCATCAGCACGATCCGGTCGACGAGCTCCGGCCGGAGCTGGGCCATCCGCAGCGAGTACATGCCGCCCATCGAGTTGCCGACCAGGACGACCTTTTCCAGGCCCAGCTTGTCCACGAGGTCGAACAACGCCTCGATGCGCACTTCCGCCTGCGCCGCGAAGCCCTGCGGCTGCGGGTCCGGATGGCTGGAATCGCCGAAGCCGAGGATGTCGGGGGCGATGCAGTGGTAGGTGTCGCCGAGGCCCTCGATGACCTTCCGCCAGTTGGACGCGGCGGTCACGCCCGGCCCGGAGCCGTGCAGGAACAGCAGCGCCGGCCGGCCCGGGGTGCCGCTCTGGTTGACGCGCAGATGCCGGCCGCCGCCGATCTCGACGTCCGCGACGCGGATCCCGGCGCTCATCCGCCCGTCCCCTCTGCCGCGACCGTGCGGAAGATCCCGGGAGGCCCGTCCAGATACGCCTGGGAGCGGTGGTGCCCCCAGATCGACGGCAGGTCGTGGTTGCCCGCGACCCAGGTCAGGTCGTCCACGGTGATGCCGCCGTGCCCGTACTCGATCTGCATCGAGGACGGCGTCTGCACGTAGATCGACGTCATCAGGTCGTTGGTGTGCCGGCCGAGCGACAGCAGGATCTCCCGGTCCGGGTCGGCGGTGAACAGGTCGATCGCGGTGCCGAGGTCGTCGAACGACTCGACCTCCAGCATCAGGTGGTTGATGCCGGTCATGCCGGGGATCTCCGCGACGGCCAGCGAGTGGTGGCGGCCGTTGCAGTGGTAGAACCGCAGGTTGAAGATGTCGCTCTTCACCCGGTCGGACAGCCGGAAGCCCAGCGTGTCGGCGTAGAACGCGTTGGCCCGTTCGAGGTCGGGGACGATGAGCACGATGTGGCCGAGGCCGAGGTCGCCGGTGACGAACCGGCCCCGCATGGGACGGCCGGGGAAGAACGAGTTCGGCTGGGAGAACTGCCCCCAGACCAGCTCGTGGCGGTTGCCGAACGGGTCGGCGAACCAGTGCAGCTCGGCGACCTGCCGTTCCTTCAGCTCGTCGGTGCCGCCCTCGTGCAGCTCGACGCCCTTGCCGCGCAGCTCGGCGACGTAGGACCGCAGCGCGGTCTCGTTGCCGCAGTCCCAGCCGACGTACCGCAGTTCGTCCTGCTCGGCCGGATGGACGGCGACGCGGTAGCCCTTGTCGTCCACCTTGACCCGGACCGCGCCGTCCGGGCCGTCCTCCGCGATGACGGCGCCGAGCAGCCGGGTGGCGTAGTCGCGCCACTCCGCGTACTTCGGCGACGCGATCCCCAGGTAGGCGAGTTGCGTGATCAAAGCATGACCTCCGGAGCGGACGAGTCGAGCAGCGCGGCGCCGTAGTACTGGCCGACGCCTTCGGAGACCAGGAACGCGTGGCCCAGTTCGGCGATCACGTCCTGGTAGATGCGGTGCAGCGGGTGGTCGACGAAGACGGTGCGGCCCGAGGCGACCCGCATCAGCTTGTTGATCGCGAAGCCGGTCTCCTGGCAGCCCTTGGTGATGTTCCACCGCATCCGGGCCCGCTCCCGCTTGTCGAGGAACACGCCGCTCTCGGCGGCCTCGGTGATCGTGTCGATCGCGTCGTACATCTTCAGGACGGCCGCCTCGTGCACCCATTCGGCCTCGGCGAGGTGCATCTGCATCAGCGGGTCGTCGGCGTAGGAGCCGCCCCAGTTCGCCTTGCGGACGCGGGTGTCGGCCGTCCAGTCGTCCAGGACGCGGCGGGCCAGCCCGAGCATCGGCGCGACGAGGACGAGGTTGAACATGACCGCCCACGGCACCTTGTAGAGCGCGGACGGGTTGGTCTCCATGCCGGGTGCGGGACGGTCGGGGTTGTACTCGTACAGCGGGCTCGACAGGAAGCGGCGCTCGGGGATGAAGGCGCCGGCGACGACGATGTCCTTGCTGCCCGTGCCGCGGGAGCCGCGGACGTGCCAGGTGTCCTCGATGGCGTACTGGTCGCGGTCCAGCAGCGCGGACCCGTAGTTCGGCACCTCGACGCCGGGCGCCGCCTCGACCTTCCCGGCGAAGCCGCCGAGGATCACGCCCTGGGCGTGGTCGCAGCCGGAGGAGAACGACCAGCGGCCGGAGACGCGGTAGCCGCCGTCGACGGGCTCGATCTTCCCGGTCGGGGCGTACGAGGAGGAGGCGTTCCAGTCCGGGTCGGACTCCCAGACCTCGGCCTGCGTCTCCTCGGGGAACAGGGCGATCTGCCACGGGTGCGACCCCATGACCCCGGCCACCCAGCCCGCCGAGGGCGCGATCCGGCCGAGCTCGTAGACGGCGGTGAGGTGCTCGCGCAGCGACAGCTCGGCGCCGCCCCAGCGCTTCGGCTGGAGCCCGCGCATGAGGCCGGTCTCCCGCATGTACGTGAAGGCCCGGCCGGTCAGCGTGCGCTGCTCGGCCGACAGGTCCTCCTCGGCGCGAAACTCCGGCTCCAGCCGGCGGATCTCGTCCAGGACGGTCATCGGCGTCAGTTCCTTCGGTAGTGCAGATCGGCAGGGAGGCGTGACCGACATCTCTGTAACAGTCACTACGCGGAACCGTAGAACGAGCACTCCAGAGAAGGCAAGAGGGGTGCCGAAATTTCGTGACGGCGACCACAGCGGCCGATCATCTTCCCCAGATCGCACCCCTCCTCAGGTTGTCGGGGTTGCGTTCTCGCGGCGGCTGATGTCACGGTAAGGCTCTGTAGTAATCACTACATGGAGGAGTCGACCGTGCCGCTCACGCAGCCCTGGGAGTCGGGCCTGCTCTCGTCGCTGACCGGGGTCGGCCCCGGCCCGAGCGCCCGCGACAAGCGCGTCGCGCTGCGCTCCGCGCTGGCCGCGGCGACGGCCGTGCCCGGCCGGGGCGACGCCCTCGAACCGCTCGTGCTGCCGGGCGCGACCGACGCGCTCGGCGCCCGGCTCGTGGAGGAGGCGGGGTTCGCCGCGGTCTACGCCACCGGCGCGGGGCTGGCCAACGCCGGCTTCGGCCTGCCCGACATCGGCCTCGTCTCCCAGACGGAGGTGGCCGACCACGCCGGACGGCTCACGGAGGCGACCCGGATCCCGCTGATCTGCGACGCCGACACCGGCTACGGCGGCCCGCTGTCGGCCATGCGCACCGTCCGGCTGCTGGAGCGCGCCGGGGTCGCCGGTCTCCAGCTGGAGGACCAGGAGACGCCCAAGCGGTGCGGGCACTTCGACTCGCACGCGCTCATCCCGTCCGGCCACATGCAGACCAAGATCGCCGCGGCGTGCGCAGCGCGGGGCGCGGAGCCGGGCGCCGCCGACGCGCTGGTGATCATCGCCAGGACGGACGCCCGCTCCGCGCACGGTATCGACGAGGCGATCGCCCGCGGCCGCGCGTACGCCGAGGCCGGCGCGGACGCGTTGTTCGTCGAGGCGCCCCGGACGGTCGAGGAGCTGGCCCTGGTCGGCCGCGAGCTGGCGGGCGTCCCGCTGATCGTCAACGTGGTCGAGGGCGGCAAGACCCCGCAACTGGAGCTCGCCGAGTACGCCCGCCTCGGGTTCGGCGTCGTGCTGTTCGCCAACTACCTGATGCGGTCGATGCACCTGGCCGGCCGGGAGGCGCTCGCCCATCTGCGCGAACGCGGTGAGACCGCGTCGCGGGCCGGCCGGATGGCCACCTGGTCGCAGCGGCAGAACCTGTTCAACCTGCCCGCGTTCAGCGCCGCCGAAGCCGCGCTGGACCGCGAGCCCGGGGGCGCCAAGTGAGCCTCCGGGACGGCGCCGTGCCCGGCCTGCCGGTCGAGACCGAGCTGCCCGAGCGCGTCGGCGTCCTCGTCCTCGGCGCCGGGCTCGCCGGATGCGCCGCGCTGCTGGCGGCCGCCGAGGCGGGCCGGTACGCCCTGCTGCTGGAGAAGACCGGCGAGATCGGCGGGTCCACCGTGAAGTCCGCGGGGCTGTCCGCTTTCGCGGGGACGGACGAACAGGCGGAGCAGGGCATCGCCGACTCCGTCGACCTGATGCGCAAGGACCTCCTCGAAGTCGGCAAGGGGCGCAACGACCCGGCGCTGGTCGACCTCTACTGCGAGCACCAGCTGGACGCCCACCGCTGGCTCAAGGGCCACGGCGTCCGGTACGGCGAGATCCACGCGGCCTCCGGGCAGTCGGCGCCGCGCAGCCATCCCGCGGACACCACCCGCATGCTGGAGCTGCTGCTCAAGGCGGCCGGCGAGCTGGGCGCCCGGATCATGTGCGACGCCCCGGCCGCCCGGCTGCTGCACGACGGCTCCAGGGTGACCGGCGTCCGGCTCGCCGACGGCCGGGAGGTGCGGGCAGACGCCGTCGTCCTCGCCACGGGCGGCTTCTCGATGAACCCGGAGCTGCTCGCCGCGTTCGCGCCGCAGATGGAGCACGCGCTGCGGCAGGGGGGCGACGGCAACGAGGGCGACGGCCTCAAGATGGCCATGGCGCTGGGCGCCGGGCTGCGCGACACCCCCTACATCAAGGGCACCTACGGGCACTACTACACCGAGCACCCGGACGAGGACGGCACCGGCGTCCTCGCGGTCTACAAGGGGGCGATCGCGGTCAACCGCGAGGGCCGCCGGTTCGTGGACGAGTCGAAGAACTACAAGGAGATCGGGGACGCCGCGCTCGCCCAGCCCGGCGTGACCACCTGGCAGGTCTTCGACGCCCGGACGATGGCCCAGGCCAACGACGAGGTGCCGATCTACGGGTTCGGCGGGCGCGAGCGCGCCGGGATGCTGCTCAAAGCCGACACGATCGCGGCGCTTGAGGCCGCGATCGGCCTCCCGGAGGGCTCCTTGCGGCGCACGGTCGCCGAGTACAACGCGGCGATCGAGCAGGGGCGGCCCGACCCGTTCGGCCGGGCCCGCCTGTCCGGGGGAGTGGGGCGCCCGGCGCCGATCGACCGGCCGCCGTTCTACGCGCACCCGTCCGGAACCGTCGTGCTCGCGACGTACTGCGGGCTCACCGTCGACACCCGGATGCGGGTCCTCGACTGGTGGGGCGACCCGATCGGGCGCCTCTACGCGGCGGGAGAGATCACCGGCGGCTTCCACGGCGCCGGCTACATGACCGGCACGTCCATCGGCAAGTCCGGCGTCTTCGGCCGGCTCGCCGGACGGAACGCCGCGGCAGAGGAAAGCGAGCTCCAATGGTGAAACCGTCGAACCCGTTCGACCTGTCCGGCCAGGTGGCCCTGGTGGTGGGCGCGTCGGCGGGGGGCCTGGGCGAGCGCGCCGCGCACGCCCTGGCGGACGCCGGCGCGCGGGTCGCCGTCGCCGACCTGGCGTCGCGCGCCGCCGACCTCGCCGCCACGGCACGGGCCCGCGGCGCGAGCGAACACGAGGTGGACGTCACCGACGAGGCGTCCGTCGCCGCACTCGTCGACGCCGTCATCGGCGCGCACGGCCGGCTGGACGTCGTCGTCAACGCCGCCGGGGTCATGCTGCGCAAGCCCTACGACGAGACGTCGCTGGAGGAGTTCGAGCGGGTCGTCCGCGTCAACCTCACCGGGACCTGGCTCGTCGGACGCGAGGCCGGCAAGGCGCTCACCCGCCGAGGCCGGGGCGGACGCATCGTCAACCTCACCACCGTGTACGCCGAGCGCGTGGGGCCCGTGCCCGAGTCGGCGTACTACTCGTCCAAGGCGGGCGTCGTCAACGTGACCCGGGCGCTCGCCGCCGAACTCGGCCCGCACGGCGTCAACGTCAACTGCCTCGCGCCCGGCGTCTTCTACCCCACCCAGATGACGGCCGCGCTCGGCGCCGAGCCCGACCGGCTGAAGTGGTTCGGCGACCGCACGATGCTCGGCCGGCTCGGCGATCCCGGCACCGACCTCACCGGCCCGCTGCTGCTGCTCGCGAGCCCGGCCGCCGCGTACATGACCGGCCAGGTCGTGTACGTCGACGGCGGCTGGTCCGCCTGGTAGCCCCGGCCGTTCCCCATCCCGATCAGAAGGAGAGACCTCGATGACCACCGCCAAGAAGGCCCTGCTCATGCTCGACTACCAGGTCGCGCTCTGCGAGGAGGGCCCGCACCTGCGGATGCCGCCGCTCGCCGCGCAGATCGCCGAGCGCGGCGTCCTGGCGACGGCCGAGCGGGTGCTGGCCGCCGCCCGCGCCGCCGGGACGTTCGTCGCCCACGTGCGGCTCGCGTTCGACCCGTCCTACCGGCTGCGCACCAACCGGCTGCCTCGCTTCGACCCCTACGAGGAGCAGCGCGCGATGCTCGCGGACTCCCCGGAGGCGCAGATCGTCAAGGCGCTGGCGCCGGTCGCGGGCGAGCCGGTCGTCGACAAGGGCTGCGTCGACCCGTTCGTCGGGACGCCGCTGCGCGAGGTCCTGGCCGCGGAAGGCGTCACCGAGGTCGTCCTCGGCGGCGTCGCCACCAACCTCGTCGTAGAGTCGGCGGCGCGGCACGCCTCGGACTCCGGGCTCCAGGTGACCGTGGTCGAGGACATGTGCGCCTCCTTCCGCCCGGACTTCCACGAGTTCTCCGTGACGCACATGCTCCCGCTGTTCGGCTCCGTGACCGGCTCCGCCGACCTCCGGTTCTGAGGGACGCCGCCATGACCGAGCAAACCCATCGCTACGACGTGGTCGTGGTCGGCGGCGGCGTCGCCGGCCTGTCGGCCGCGGTGTCGGCGGCCGAGGACGGCGCCCGCGTCGCGGTCCTGGAGCGCGCCCCCGAGGCCGAGACCGGCGGCAACACCCGCTACACCGAGGCGTTCCTGCGCATGAAGTCGCTGGACGAGGTCGCGGACGGTTTCGCCGACGCCCTCGTGGACGACTTCATGGGGCACCCCGACCCGTCCATCGTCAACGACGCGGCGCTCCCGGCCCGCAGGCAGGGCGCGCTCTACCGCGCCGCCCACACCGTCGACCCGGACTACGTCGCCGCGCTCGCCGAGAACGCGCCGGGAGCGCTGCGCTGGATGGCCGGGCACGGCGTCCGGTTCGACTTCGTGCCGACCCCGTTCCTCACCCGGTCCACGACCCGGATGGCGCCGGTCGGCGGCGGCCTCGCCATCGTCGAGACGATGGGCGGAGCGGCCCGGCGGCTCGGGGTGGAGTTCCACTTCGAGACCACCGCCCGCGGGCTCGTCCGCTCCGGACGCGGCGTCGCCGGCGTGGTCGCGCACACCGCCGAAGGCCCCGCGGTCTTCGAGGGCGCCGTCGTCCTCGCCAGCGGCGGCTACCAGGGCAACTTCGAGCTGATGGCCCGCTACCACGGCGAGCGGGCGCTGACCTGCCGTCCCGTCGCAAGGGGCGGCAACTACAACAAGGGGGAGGGGCTGGAGATGGCGCTGGCGCTCGGCGCGGCCACCGCAGGGAACTTCTCGCTCTTCCACGCCGAGCCGGTCGACCCGCGCAGCGGCGCGCCCGAGGCCGCGATCTTCTGCTTCCCCTACGGCGTGCTGGTCAACCGGGAGGGGCGCCGGTTCGTGGACGAGGCCCGCGGCACCGTCGACGCCTGGTACGAGCGGACGACCCGCGCGATCCAGGACCAGACCGGCGGGATCGCCTGGGTGATCCTCGACCAGCGGGGGCTGGCGGTGCCGAACCTGATGGCGGGCGTCCGCACCGACGTCCCGCCCGTCACCGCGGACACCGTCGGCGACCTCGCGCGCCGGCTGGAACTCCCCGCCGCGGACGTCGAGGCGACGATCGAGGCGTACAACGCGGCCTGCCCGCCGCCGGACGGTTTCGACCCCACCGCGCCGGACGGCCTCGCGACCCGCGGGCTCGTCCCGCCGAAGTCGAACTGGAGCCGCCCCGTCGACCGGGGCCCGTTCGCGGCCTACCCGATCATGGCGGCCAACGTATTCAGCTTCGGCGGCCTGAAGACCACCTCGGCCGCCGAGGTCGTGGACCGCGACGGCCGTCCCATCGCGGGCCTGTACGCGGCGGGGGAGCTGACCGGGCTGTATTACACCAACTACACGGGCTCCACCTCGGTGCTGCGCGGCGCGACGTTCGGCCGGATCGCCGGCGCCGGCGCCGCGGCCCGCGCGCGGTCCCTCGCGGGAGCCTGACGATGCGGATCTGGCACCAGTCCTTCACGGTCCTCGACGACGTCCCGCACTACCGCGACGCGCTCGCCCGCCACCTGCGGTCGCAGGCCGCCCCCGGCACCGGGATCGACCTCCACGGGATGAAGCCCGGCACCTACCCGTCGGACTACCCGGGCACCCACATCGGGTACGCCTACCTCGCCGGCCTGCACCGGGAGCAGTTCGCGCACGCCGCGCTGCGGGCGCAGGACGAGGGCTACGACGCGTTTTTGATCGCGACCATCCCCGACACCGCGTACGAGGAGGTCCGGACGCTGGTCGACATCCCGGTGATCGCGTTCGGCCAGACGTCGGTGCTGATGGCGGGCGCGCTCGGCGACCGCGTCGGCATCGTCAACTTCATCGGGGCCCTCGAACCGCAGCTGCGCCGCAACCTGCGCAACTACCGGCTGGACGCGCTGGTCGGGCCGATCGTCCAGGTGGAGGCCGGGTTCACCGACGTCATGGCGGCCTACGCCGACCCGGGGCCGCTGCTCGACGCGTTCACCCGCGCGGCGCGCCGGGCGATCGAGGCCGGCGCGAACGTCATCGTCCCCGGTGAGGGGCCGCTCAACGTGTTCCTCGCGGACCAGGGCGTGTCCCGGGTCGACGACGTGCCGGTCCTCGACTCCCTCGGCACCTGCGTCCGCGTCGCGGAGCTGCGCGCGGCGCAGTACCGCGCCACCGGGCTCGCTCCGGCGCGAACCGGGTTCTACGGGGCCCGCCCGCCCCGCCCGCTGGTCGACGCGGCACGCGACTTCTACGGGACGAACAGGACGCTGACGTGACCGCGCCGGCCCCGCACGCGTGGGACGCGGAGGTCGATGTCGCCGTCGCGGGCGGCGGGGCGTGCGGCGTGATGACCGCCCTCCGCGCGGCACGCGACCCCGGCCTGACCGTCGCGGTCTTCGAGAAGTCCACCCGCGACGGCTGCAACGCGGCGATCTCCTCCGGCTCCCTCGCCGCCGGAGGGACCCGCTGGCAGGCCGCGGCCGGCGTGGAGGACTCGCCGCGCCGGCACGCCGACGACATCATCCGCGCCGGCGGCGACGAGGAGTGGCGTCCGGTGGTGGAGGCGCTCTGCGCGGCGGCGCCGGACCTCGTCCATTGGATCGCCGACACCGGCTACCCCGTCGAACTCGGCCTCGACATGCCCCGGGCCGGGATGGCCGCGCGGCGGCTGCACACCGACACCGGGCGGCTCGGCGGCGCCCGGCTCATGCGCCACCTGCGCGGCCTCCTCGACGGGTACGGCAACGCCGCCTTCGTGGACGAGGCGCCCGTGGTCGACCTCGTGACCGGCGACGGCGGGGTCACCGGCGTCGCCGTCTCCCAGAACGGCGTCCTGCAGCGCGTCCGGGCCCGCAGCGTCGTCCTCGCCACCGACGGCTTCGCGAACAACCCGGCGCTGGTCGGGGAGCACCTGCCGCATCTCGGCACACCCTTCTACGGCGGCGTCTCCACCTCGACCGGGGACGCGCTCGGCTGGGCGCTGCGGCTGGGCGCGCGGCTGCGGAACATGGGCGCCGGACTGCGTTCCGGCCTGGTCGTCGCCGGCCACGGCACCCGGGTGTCCCCGGCGCTGCCGTTCAACGGCGCCGTCCTAGTCGACCGCGACGGCGAGCGCTTCGTGGACGAGGAGTCCAAGGGCTACTCGTCCATGGCGGGCGTCCTGCGGCGGCGGCCGGGCGAACGCGCCGCGATGGTCTGGGACGCCGCCGCGATGGCCGCCACCCGCGAGTCCGAGATGATGCGCGAATCCCTCGCCGCTGGCGCCGTCCGGGACTGCCCGACGATCGAGGACCTGGCCGGGGCGCTGGGCCGCACGGTCGAGGAGACCGAACGCGCCCTGACCCCGCTGCCGGGACGCCGCCGCCTCACCGCGCCGTACCACCTCGCGTGGGTCACCCACGGCCTGCTGACCACGCAGGGCGGCCTGGTGATCGACCCGGGCGGCCGCGTCCTGGACGGCGCCGGCCGGCCGATCCCCGGCCTGTACGCGGGGGGCGGCACGGCCTGCGGCCTGGCCGGCCCCCACTCCGACGGCTACCTGTCCGGCAACGGCCTCCTGTCCGCGTTCGGCATGGGCTGGATAATCGGCAACGCCCTGGCGGGCCGTTAGGCCGGGGGCGGATTTCAGATCTGCCAGATCATCTGGAAATGGCTTCGGGCTTGGAATCGGAGGGGGGATTCCAAGCCCGAATGCGCGGGTGCCGACCGAGCGGTTGAGGTCAGGCGGTCTTGATCACTCGTAGTCCGGGTTGTTGCCGGTGGGGATCTCGATGCTGATCGGGTAGTCCGCGCCGGACAGCACCAGCAGCGCGGCGACGCGGAGGATCTCGTCGAAGGCCCAGTAGGAGGCCTGGACGATCCCCGGCGCGTCCTCGAGCTCGAGCAGGCCCTCGCGGATGCGGACGAAGGGCTCCCAGCCGACCTCGAAGATCGTGTCCCAGAGCGGGTACCGGCGGATGTTCAGCCAGCCGGCGATCTCGTCGCCGAGCACGTAGCGGGTGAGCGCGCCGAGGATCGGCTTGGTGACGTACCGGAGGGGGCCGCCCGGGACGATCGTGGCGAGGTTCAGGAGCATGTCCGCGAGCTTGATGCCCTCGGGCGTGGGAGCCAGGATCGGGTCGAGGACCTGCTTGGCCTGGGAGTTGGCCTCGGACCACGAGTTGGGGATGTACTCGTCCTTGATGCCGAGCATGTGGGCGCAGACCTGCCACGAGTGCAGGAACGCCTCGGAGTCGGCGGCGGGGATCGGCACCTTCCACTTGACCAGGTTCTGCATGACGGTCGTGGGCAGGCTGTGCCAGGTGACCATCATGTCGGCCTGGCTGATCGGCTTCTCTTCGTCGGCGACACTGGTCCAGTGCGGGGACTGCGGCAGCAGGTGCCGCACGCCCGCGTGGGCCAGCCGGGTCTTGACGCAGGTCACGATCATCTCGCCGTTGGCGCCGTAGGCGTTCGCGGTCCCGATGTCGTACCCGAGCTTGGCGGTCTTGGTGATGCGGTCCCGCATGTCCGCGCCACCCTTGGAGTAGTACACGGCGCGCGCCTCGCGCGGGATGACCGTGCTCATCATCCCGCTGGCGAACCCGTAGGTCACCCCGAGGTAGAGTCCTCGCCTCTCATTGAAGTCGACCGCCTGGGTGAGCTTGGCCTGGTCGGTCCATGACGGCAGCTGCCGGGCGCGCTCGATGAAGTCGCGCAGGTCCGCGGGCAGCCCGCTCGGGAGCGTCTGGCCGTTCTTGGTCCACTGCGCCAGCTTCCGGTTGACGTCGGGGACGACGCCGCGCTCAAGCAGGGAGGCGACCAGCTGGTCGGCCTCGTCGTCCCAGACGCCCTTAGGGTCGGCGCCGGCGCCGGCACCCGCCACCGAGCCCGTGGGAGACCACGTCCACAATGAGGACGCTTGTGCGGGGGTTGCCACGCTCAGTGCGCCGAGTGCGCCGACGGCGCCACCCGTGATCAGCACGTTGCGTCTGCTGGGGTTTTCCATGCCTTGCTCCTCCTCGGGGTGGAAGAGCACCAGCTTGATACGGTGAAACGTGGATCGCTTCCGTGTATCATCGGTGCTGGACACAATGTCAGCACACTGTCTCGGCCTTGACAAGACCTAGCGTGACGTTGGCCGGAGAGTCAGGCAGAATCGGTCATCTCGGGAGGCGATCATGGAACGTGCGCTGTCGGCGCTCATGGGCAATTCGGGCCAGGAGTCGCTGCTCGAACGCGCGTACACCGACGCCGTCGAGCAGGTCGACGAAATGGACGAGACCCGCGCGAGCGTGCTCGACGCGGCCTATGAGCAGTTCTCGCGGATGGGCATCCAGCGCTCCACCATGGAGGACGTGGCGCGGCGGGCCGGCGTCTCCCGCATCACGGTCTACCGGCGGTTCGTCACCAAGGACGCCCTGGTCGAGCAGGTGGTGCGCCGCGAGTTCCGCCGCTACTTCGACCGGTTCCTCGACGAGATCAAGCAGGCCGAGACCGCCGCCGACCGGGTCGTGCTCGGTTTCGTGAGCTCGTTGCGCGCCATCCGGAGCAACCCCCTGATCGGCGGGCTGAGCGCCGCGGAACCGGACCTGCTGATGGCCTCCACGATCAGCGACGACGGCCGCACGCTCGCCATCGTGCGGCAGTTCGTCGCGGGCCAGCTCCGCCGCGAGCAGCGCGCGGGCAACGTGTCGCCCGACCTGGACATCGACTTCGTCGCCGAGATGATGGTCCGGGTCTCCGGTTCCTTCCTGGCGATCCCGACCGAGCTCATCGACTTGGACGACGACGAGCAGGCGGCCGCCCTGGCAAGGCGGTTCCTCGTCCCCATGCTGGACGCCCCGCCCCACCCCATGGAGCGCTCGCAGCCCAGCTGACAAGCCGCGAGTCAACGGACTGTCAGCCCGGGGTCGGTCCGGTCTGGGCTAGCAGGCCGTCCACCAGTGCGCGGAGCCCCATCTCGTAGGTGTCCCGCTGGGCTACCGCCGCCCACTGGCCGGCGCCGACGGCGGCGAGGCGCGGCAGCCGCGACCCGTCGATGTGGTCCAGGGAGAACGGGCCCAGGACGCCGGCCCGCCGGCGCGCGGTGTTGGCGCGGACGAGGATTTCGCCGGCGGTGTAGTACCAGATGCTGCGGAAGATGTAGACGGCGTCCGCGGGCGTGCAGCCGTGGTCCTCGGCGCCGGCCAGGACCTCGTCGACCATCCACAGCGCCGACTCGTCGAGGAGGCCGACGAAGCCGTCCGTCGTGACGATCTCCACGGCCCACGGCCAGGCCGCGGCCGCGTCGTGCATCGCGGTGGCGGCCGTGATGATGCGCTCCCGCGGGTCGCCGGGCGGCGGCGGGCGCTCGACCTGCCCGAGATAGTGGTTGAGCACCAGGACCAGCAGGTCCTCCTTGCTCCGCACGTGGTGGTACAGGGTCGTCGCCCCGATGCCGAGCTCGGCGGCGAGCCCCCGGACCGTCAGCTTCTCCCAGCCGTCCCGCTCGATGATCCGGCGGGCCGCCGTGACGATCTGCGCGCGGGACGTCACGGGCGGGCGGCCGGTGCGGCCGTGCGGTGCGGGCGGACGGGACATCGTCCCATCATGCCGTCCCGCCGCCCGCCGCCACCAAACCCGTCGACAGCCGGACGGACGCGGTGCTACTTTCGGAACATGTTCGGAAAGTCCGCCGGCCGCAGGGGAGGGCATCGGAGACGATGAAGACGGCAGAAGGGGAACCCGCGGGCACCGTGGGTCTGGGGGAGTTGCTGAGCCCCGTCCGGCGGCGGCTCGGCATGGCGATCGCGCTGCGTGCCTTGGCGGCGGCATTGGCCGTCGTGCCGTTCGCGGCGGTGGCCGAACTGGCCAGGGTGCTGCTCGCGGAAGGCCCGGCCGACCGCGGCCGGGCCTGGACGGTGACCGCGGTCGCGGCCGGCGCGCTGCTCGCCTGGCTGCTGCTGACCGCGGTGGCGGGAACGCTCGCCCACAACGCGGACCTCGATCTCCAGCTCTCGGTCCGGCGCCGCCTGGTCGACCGGCTGGGGCGCGTACCGCTGGGGTGGTTCACCGACCGGGGCGCGGGCGGCATCGGCAAGGCGGTCCAGCACGACGTGGACGCGATGCACCACCTCGTGGCGCACTCCCTGCTGGACCTCACCGCGGTCGTCGTGACGGCGCTGGTGACGCTCGGCTACCTGTTCTGGGTCGACTGGCGGATGGCGCTGATCCTGCTGGTCCCGCTCGTCGTCGGGATCGCGCTGTTCGCCCGGCGGATCACGAGCATGACCGCGGAGATGGCCGCCTACGACCGGGCACTGCAGCGCATCATCGGCAGCGTCGTCGAGTTCGTCGAGGGCATCGCCGTGGTGAAGATGTTCGGGCAGGCGAAGCGCGCGCACCGGCGGTACGCGCGGGCAGCCGACGACTTCGCGGAGTTCCTCGACGCGTGGCTCTCGCGGAGCTACCGGGCGGGCGCCGCCTCGGCCGTGGTGCTGAGCCCGGTCACCATCCTGCTCGCGGTGCTGGTCGGAGGGACGGCCCTGGTCTCCGCCGGGCACCTGGACGCGGTCGACCTGCTGCCGTTCGTGATCCTCGGCCTGGGCCTGGCCGCGCCGCTGCAGGCGATGGACTTCCACGGCGAGGACATCGAGACGGCGAACACGGCGGCGAAACGGGTGGGCGCCCTGCTCGCGGCGCCGGAGCTGGCGGTCCCCGCCGAACCGCGAAGCCCCGATCTCGGCGGCGGACCGAGGGTCGGGATGTCCGGGGTGGAGTTCGGCTACGACGCGGACCGGCCGGTGCTGAGCGGCATCGACCTGGTGCTGGAGCCGGGCACCGTGACCGCGCTCGTCGGAGCGTCGGGCTCGGGCAAGACCACGCTGGCGAAGCTGCTGCCGCGGTTCTTCGACCCGACCGCGGGAAGCGTCGCGATCGGCGGCGTCGACGTGCGCGAGATCGCGCCGGACCGGCTCTACCGGCTGGTGTCGTTCGTCCTGCAAGACGTCCAGTTGCTCGACGCAAGCGTGCGCGACAACATCCGCCTCGCCCGTCCCGACGCGGACGACGAGACGGTGCGCCGCGCGGCGCGGGCCGCGGCCATCGACGACCGCGTCCGCGCGCTGCCCCGCGGCTACGACTCGGTCGTCGGCAGGGACGTCCGCTTCTCCGGCGGGGAGGCGCAGCGGCTGTCCATCGCGCGGGCGATCCTCGCGGAGACCCCGATCGTGGTGCTGGACGAGGCGACCGCCCACGCCGACCCGGAGGCGGAGGCGTCGATCCAGGACGCGCTGTCGGAGCTGGCGGCCGGCCGGACCGTCCTCGTCGTCGCGCACCGGCTGGCGTCGGTGGCCGGCGCCGACCGGATCGTCGTGCTCGACCGCGGCCGGATCGCCGAGCAGGGCACGCACGCGGAACTGCTCGCCGCCGGCGGCCGCTACGCGCGGATGTGGCGGCTCCAGAACCCGACCCACGAGAACGACGCCTATGCCGGGATCGGCGCGGGCGAGGAGGGGGAGCGATGATCCGCCGGCTGTTCGCCGCGCTCGGGCCGGAGCACGACAGCGCGCTGCGCCGCGTGCTGGCCCTGTTCACCGTCGCGGCGCTGCTGCAGGGGGCGGCGTTCGTCCTGCTGGTGCCGATCCTGCGCGAGGTGCTCGGCGACGACCCCGGACGGGCCCGGCCGTGGCTGCTCGCGCTCGCGGTGCTGTGGGCGGGGTACGCGGCGGTGAACCACCGCGCGACGGTGGCCGGGTACCGGGCCGGCACGCGCCTGAGCCGCGACCTGCACCACCGCATCGGGGACAAGGTCGCGCAGCTGCCGCCCGCCTGGTTCACCGGCGACCGCGTCGGCGAGCTGGGGCGGCTGGCCTCGCAGCGCGTGGTCGACATCATGTCGGTGCCCGCGCACCTGCTCCGGCCGCTGGTCGACGCCGTCGTCACGCCGCTGGTCGTGCTGCTGGCGATGGTCGCCTTCGACTGGCGGCTGGCGCTCTCGATGGCCGTCGCCGCGGTCGCGGTGGCGGTGGCGTACCGGCTGGCGAGCCGCGGCATGCAGGCCGCCGACCGGCACGCGGACGCCGTGCACGCCGCGGCCGCCGGGCGGATCGTGGAGTTCGCGCGCGCCCAGCCGGTGCTGCGGGCCTTCGGCCGGACGGCGGAGGGGCACGCCGCGCTCGACGGCGCCCTCGCCGCGCAGCACGCGGCCGGCCGCCGGACGCTGCGCGCCGGGATGCCCGGCATCGTCGCGCTCGGCTTCATCGCGCAGGCGTCGTTCGTCGTCCTGCTGGCCCTCGGCACCTACCTGGCGCTCGACGGCTCGGTGGGCACCGCCGAGCTGATCGCCCTGCTGGTGCTGGCGGCCCGGTTCGCCGAGCCGGTGGCGTTCGTCGCCGAGCTGGGCGGCGCGATCCGGGTCGCGCAGAACGCGGTGACGGAGATCGACACGCTGCTCGGCACCGCGACGCTGCCCGAACCGGACGTGTCGCGCCGGCCGGACGGCACCGACGTAGAGCTCGACGGCGTGCGGTTCGGCTACGACGGCACCGCTGTGCTGGCCGGGCTGTCGATGCGGGTGCCGCAGGGCCGGATGACCGCGCTGGTCGGCCCGTCCGGGGCGGGCAAGACGACCGTGATCAAGCTGATCGCGCGGTTCGCCGATCCCGCCGCCGGCGCGGTGCGGGTGGGCGGCGTGGACGTCCGCGAGATGCGCACCGAGGACCTCACGTCCCTCATCTCGGTCGTCTTCCAGGACGTCTACCTGTTCGACGGGACGATCCTCGACAACGTCCGCGTCGGCCGCCCCGACGCCACCGACGAGGAGGTCCGCGCGGCGGCCCGCACGGCGCGGGTGGACGACATCGCCGAGCGCCTGCCGGGCGGCTGGGAGGCGCGGGTCGGGGAGGGCGGCGGCCGGCTGTCCGGCGGGGAGCGGCAGCGCGTCTCGATCGCGCGTGCGCTGCTCAAGGACACCCCGATCGTCCTGTTCGACGAGGCGACCGCGGCGCTGGACGCCGAGAACGAGCACGCCCTGCAGCAGGCGATGGCCGCCCTGTCGCGGGACCGCACCGTCCTGGTGGTCGCGCACCGGCTGCACACGCTGCGCGAGGCGGACCACATCGTCGTCCTCGACGGCGGACGCGCCGTGGAGGAGGGCACCCACGAGGAACTGGTCGCCCGCGACGGCCGGTACGCCCGCTACTGGCGGGAGCGCGAGCGCGCGCAGGGCTGGCGCCTGACCGGCCCGGCCGCCATCCACTGACCCGTAACCGATCGACATTCCGTGGGGAATTCTCATGTCTAATTTCGGAACACGTTCGAAAAGTAGCCCGCCGGACGCGGAGCCCGCCTCGGGCGGTCCGGGCGGCCGGCCGGGACTGACCCTCGCCGCAGTGGCCGTCGTGCAGTTCATGGTCTCGCTCGACCTGTCCGTCGTGAACGTCGGCCTTCCGCAGATCGCGGCCGGGCTCGGCTTCGGCGAGGTGGGCCTGACCTGGGTGATCCACGCCTACGCCCTCACCTTCGGCGGGCTCCTGCTCCTCGGCGGCAAGGCCGCCGACCGGTACGGCCGCAAGCGGGTCCTGCTGCTCGGGCTCGGCCTGTTCGGCCTCGCCTCCCTCGCCGGCGGCTTCGCCCAGGAACCCGGGCACCTGGTCGCCGCGCGGGCCGCGCAGGGCGTCGGGGCCGCCGCGCTGGCGCCGGCCGCGCTGGCGCTGCTGGCCGCGACGTTCCCGGCGGGCCGGGCCCGCGTCCGGGCCTTCGGGGTGTGGAGCGCGATGAACGCCGCGGGCGGGGCGCTCGGCGTGCTGATCGGCGGCGTGCTCACCGAGTACGCCGGGTGGCGCTGGGTCATGTTCGTGAACGTGCCGATGGCCGCCGGCGCGCTCGCCCTCGCCTGGCGGGGCGTCGCGGCGGGCCCGCCGCCGTCGCGCGGCGGACGCCCGGACGTGCTCGGCGCCGTCCTCGCGACGGCGGGCATGGGCCTGCTGGTGTTCGGCGTCGTCCGCACCGACCAGTACGCGTGGACGTCCCCGGTCACCCTCGCGACCCTGGCGGGCGCCGCCGTGCTGCTGGCCGCGTTCGTCCAGGTCGAGCGGACCACCACCCGCGAGCCGCTCGTCCGGCTCGGGCTGTTCGCCAACCGCTCCGTCAGCGGCGCGAACGCCTACAACCTGCTGGTGGGCGCGGCGATGGCCGCGGCCTTCTACTTCATGTCGCTCTACCTGCAGCGGGTCCTGGCGATCGGGCCGGCGCCGGCCGGGCTCATGTTCCTGCCGTTCGCCCTCGCGGTGGTCGCCGGGTCCGTGCTCGCCGTGAAGCTCGGCTACCGCCTCCCGCCGCGGACCCTGCTGGTGGCCGGCGGGCTGCTGACCGCGACCGGGTTCGCCTGGTTCGGCCTGATCAGCCCGGACGGCGGCTTCGTCACCGACGTCCTCGGGCCCTCGGTCATCGCGGGCACCGGTTTCGGGCTCTGCCTGGGGCCGGTCGTCTCGACCGCCACCGCCGGCGTCGCGTCCCACGAGACCGGCACCGCCTCGGGCCTGCTGAACAGCTCGCGGCAGATCGGCGCCTCGCTCGGGCTCGCCGCCCTCGGCACCGCGGCCCACAACCGCACCGGGGGGACGGTCACGCCGGAGACCCTCAACGACGGGTACGCGTTCGGCCTGACCCTCAGCGCGGCGCTGCTGGTCGCCGCAGCCCTCGTCGCCCTCACCGTGCTGCGCCGGACGGACCCGCCGGCGTGAGGGCGCCTCGTCCGCTACGTGCTCGTCCGCTACGTGAGGGTGTTCTTGTGGACGCGGCCGTCCTTGATGATCACCTTCAGGTTGGCGGCGGGGTCGGCCAGCAGCCCTAGGTCGGCCGTGGGGTCGCCGTCGACCAGGAGCAGATCGGCCCACGCCCCCTCGGCGATGACCCCGAGGTGGGCGAGGTGCGGCTTGTCCCCGTACGCGGCCACGTCGGCGGGAGTCGGTATCTGGTACGGGTCGCGGGCCCCGGCCCTCCGGAACAGGGCGGCGTTGCCGAACGTGGCGATCCGCAACGCCGCCAGGGGGCCGCCCGCGAGCCGGGCCATGCGGACGAGCATCTCGCTCTGCTTGGCGCTCCCGGCCGGGTCCAGCATCAGGTCGGTGCCGAACGCGATCCGCAGCCCGTGCTCCAGGGCCCAGCCGAAGACGCGGTCCACCCCCTCGCACACCCGCCGGTTCTTCTCCGCCGACGCAGGGTCCGGGTAGTGGTGGTCGCTCTCCGCGAACGGCTGGAGGCACAGCACGACGCCGTGGTCGGCCATGAACCGGACGTCGTCCTCCTCGGCCAGGTGCCCGTGCTCGATCACGTGCACCCCGGCCTCGACCGCCCGCCGGATGCCGTCGCCGGTGTAGACGTGCACCGCCACGTAGGTGCCCCAGTCGGCCGCCGCCCGCACCCCGGCGCGCAGCTCCTCGGCGGTGTACTGCAGGACGTCCAGGTGGTCGTAGGCCGAGGCGACGCCGCCGCCCGCCATCATCTTGATCTGCGAGGCGCCCTTCCGCAGCTGCTCCCGCACGCCCGCCAGCACCTGCGCGGTGCCGTCGGCGACCCGCATGAGCCCGAGCCGCTCGACGCGCGTCGCGGTCCCGCCCAGCGCGGTCGGCACGTCGTAGACCATCCCGAAGTCGCCGTGCCCGGCGGTCTGCGACAGCCCCGCCTGGCTGGGATAGATGCGCGGACCCGGCAGCGCGCCCGCGTCGATCATCCGCTTGAGGTCGCCGGTGTCGCCCGCCATGTCGCGGACGGTGGTGAACCCGCGCATCAGCATCGCCCGCGCCTCGGCCGCGCCCTTCAGCTGCCCGAGCCCGGCACCGCCGAGCAGCAGCTCGCTCTGGGTGGCGCCGGCCAGGATGAGGTGGACGTGGGCGTCGCTCAGCCCGGGAATCAGCGTCATCCCGCGCCCGTCGATGACCGTGGCCGGTCCGGCGGGCGCGGGCGGCTCCCCGTCGCCCACGGTCCTTATCTTGGTCGCCTCGGTGACCACGTGGCCGGAGCGGAGCCGGTCGCTCAGCCCGTCGAATATCCGCACGTCGCGCAGGACGACCGGCCCGGACGCCTGTTCGCTCACGACCGGGTGCTGCCCGCTGCGCGGCCGCCGAACGGCCCCCGGCGAAGGGTTTGCGAAGGTTTACCAAGCGCCTGAAACGGGGGACGGGGCCGGGGGGTCGTCGCTAGAGTGGGGGCGACTTGGCCGGTTGTGCCCGAATCGGGGCAAGGTCCAGGCGGAGGCGTGGCCATGGTTGACGACCTGTCGTTCGCGGCGGTTCTGGACGACCTGTGCCGGCGGCCCCCCGGACGCCGCCGCCCGTTCTCCAACGTCGAGCTGGCGCGGGCGGTCACCGACCTCGGCGGCGACATCACCGACGGCTACATCTCGCACCTGCGCAAGGGGCACCGCGACAACCCGACCCTGCAGACGATCCAGGACCTGGCCGCCGCGCTCGACGTGTGCCCGGCCGCGTTCGTCGGCGGACGCTACGAGCGGGAGGGCGAGGAGTGCCCGCGCCGCACGTTCCCGGCCAAGCTGCGGCACCTGTTCGAGGCCGTCTACCCGCCCGCGCAGGGGCCGTACACGCCCGAGGACGCCGCCGCCGCGATCAGCGCGGACGGCCGGTACGGGTCGATCTCGGCCAGCCACATCCGGGAGCTGCTGCACCCGGCCGCGCTGCCCAACCCCCGGCTCAAGCACATGCTGGCGCTGGCCGGCCACTTCGGCCTGACCGGCGACGACGGCGTCCCGCAGGCCGCGTACTTCCTCGACGACCGGCTCGCCGCCGCCATCGACGCGGAACTCGCCGACCTGAAGGCGCTGCGCGACGCCGGCGTGGTCGAGTTCGCGGCGCGGGTGGTCGAGCACGCCTCCACGTGGAGCCCCGAACTGCGCAGGCAGGCCGTCGAGGCGATCACACAGGCGGTGGAGTCGGGGGAGACCCGCTGGGTGTTCCCGCTGGGACGGGAGTGACCGATGACCAGGCCGGCGCGCGGCACGAGCGGAGGCGGATCACGATGAACCGCATGACCAGGCGCGAGCGCGGCGAGCTCTGCGACGAGGTGATGGCGCGGTTCCGCGGGCCGGGCGGGGCGACCCACCGGGAGCTGTGCCGCCGCACGGGCGAGGTGATGAGCGAGCTGCTCGGCGCGCGGGTCGAGCTGCGGTTCGTCGCGCTGCGCGACGCGCCGTTCAGCGGGGCCACCGTGCGGCTGGCCGACGGCGGGTACGTGGTGTTCTGCGCGAAGTCGCGGTCCTGGTACCACCGCTTAGGCATCCTGCTGCACGAGCTGGCGCACGTGGTGCTGCACCACCGGCTCGACTCCGCGTCCGGCGCCGAGGGCCTGCGCCGGCTCGCGCCGCACCTACCGGGGCAGGCGGCCCGCATCATCGCGGGACGCAGCGACCACGCCGTGGACGAGGAGCAGGAGGCCGAGGAACTGGCCGACCTCCTCCTGGAGCGGCTGACCGAACAGGGCGACCGGGCGGCCGAGCTGCCGGCGGCCGACGTCACGCCGCACGTCCGGCGCATCGCCGAGGGGCTGGTCCACTACCCGGCCAAGGACGCCCGGCGGTGATCCGCCGTCATACTGCTCTGGAATAGCGGCCCAATTTATCCGCATTTGAGTTGAAGTTGTCCTTGCGTGCTGGCTACGCTCCGAAGCGGCGCTACTGCCACCACGAGAGGGCGGGTCTGCATGCTTCTTGAGTATGACCGGGCTCGGTGGCGTGGCTCCCGCCGCCCGCTCGGGGGGCCCGCGCCGTGAGCCTGCACGCGGTCGGGAGCCGCCGGCGGGGGCTCGGCGGATACGTCGCCGACATCCCCAACGTCGCCCGGATGCACAACTACCTCCTCGACGGCAAGGACCACTACGCGGTGGACCGGTCGGCCGTCCAGGACGCCCTGGAGTACGCGCCGGAGCTGTACGGGCTCGCCCGCGCCGAGCGGCTCTTCCTGCTGCGCGGCGTGCGGTGGCTGGCGGAGCGAGCGGACATCGACCAGTTCCTCGACCTCGGCTGCGGGATGCCGATCGGGCGGGCCGTCCATGAGAGCGCCGCCAGCGGCGCCCGGCGGGGGCGGCGCCCCCGCGTCGTCTACGTCGACAACGATCCGGTGGTGGTGGCGCACGGGCGGGCGCTGCTGGACGAGGGCGACTCCGTGGTGACCGTTCCCGGGGACGTCCGCGACCCGAAGCGCCTGCTCACCGAGTCGCGGGTGGCGGACGTCCTGGACTTCCGGCGCCCGGTCGCCGTGCTCTGCAGCGCGGTCCTGCACCACCTCGATGACGGACGGCCCCGGGAGGTCGTGGCCGCCCTCCGCGACGTGCTGGCCCCCGGCAGCGCGCTGCTCGTCAGCCACATGTGCGGCGACCACGCCGCACCGCACATCACCGGCATGCTCCGGGAGGTGTACGCCACCGCCAGCGCGCCGCTGACCCTGCGCACCCGCGAGCAGATAGCCGGCCTCTTCGACGGCTTCGACCTGACGACACCCGAGGTGACGGACGTCGCCCACTGGCCGAACGCCCGCCCCCGCGCCGGCCGCCGCACGGTCACGTCCTACGGCGGCATCGCCAGGCGCCCCTGCGCCTAGGGGCGGGGCGGAAGCGCCCGCCGGAGCGCCTCCTTGTCGACTTTGCCGGTGGCCAGCAGCGGCAGCCCGTCGACGATCTCGAAGTGCTTGGGGACCTTGTGGGCGGCCAGCCGGGTGCGGCAGTGGCGGTCCAGGTCGTCCGGGCCGGTCCCGGCGCCCGGACGCGTCATGACGAACGCGGCGCCGACCTCGTGGAACACCGGGTCGGGCATGGCGACCACGGCCGCCGCGGCGACGTCCGGATGCGCCTCCAGGGCCAGCTCGATCTCGCGGGGATAGACGTTGTAGCCGCCCGACTTGAACATCTCCTTCAGGCGGCCGACCAGCGTCAGGGTGCCGTCCGGGCGTTCCACGGCCACGTCGCCGGTGCGCAGGAACCCGTCCGGCGTGAAGGCCGCGGCGGTCGCGTCCGGCGCGCCGAGGTAGCCGCTCATCAGGCACGGGTTGCGCAGCTGGATCTCGCCGGGCGTGCCGGGCGCCACCGGCGTCCCGTCCGCGCCGGCGAGCCGCAGTTCGAGCCGGGGGTCGGGGCGGCCGATCGTGGTGGCGAGCGTCTCGTCGTCGGCGTCCGGGTCGTTGTAGGCCACCGCGACGCAGCTCTCCGTCAGCCCGTAGACGGAGGTGAGGCGCGCACCCGTCGCCCGCAGCGGCGGCACCAGCTCGCGGGGCAGCGGCGCGCCGCCCCACGCGACGTACACCAGCGACGACAGGTCCGCCTCGGCGAACTCGGGACGCGCCATGACCATCTGGAACATGGTGGGTATCTGGCCCCAGATGGTGACCCGCGCGCGTTCGACGGCCGCCGGGATCGCGGCCGGGTCGAAGTCCTCCATGAAGCAGACGGCGCCGCCCATGGCCAGCGGGACCGACACGACGTCCATGACCCCGCCCACATGGCTGACCGGGAGGTTGGCCAAGGCCGCGGCGGGCGAGTGGTGCAGCCGCGTCGCCTGGAGGCGGCACCCTTCGGCGAACGCTCGGTGGCTGATGACGGCGCCCTTGGGGCGGCCCGTCGTCCCGGACGTGTAGATGACCAGCCCGGGGTCGTCATCCGAGCCTTCCGATGACGACTCGCCTGAGGGCTCGCCGGCGCGGGCGACGAACTCCTCGAACGGCACCGCGCCCGGGAACGCGCCCGTCAGCGCCACCGTCTCCCGGACCGAGCCGGCGGCGTCCCGCAGCGCGGCCATGTCCGCCGCGTACGAGCGGCCGTCGTGCTCGGCGAGCGAGACGAGCAGCACCGGTTCGCTGTCGGTCACCACGTGCAGCAGCTCGTCGCGCGTGTACCGGGGGTTGAGCCCGACCCACACCGCGCCGATCCGGGAGAGGGCGAGGAACAGGGTGAGGAACTCCGGGCGCGGGGTCGTCAGCACGGCCACCCGGTCGCCGTGCCGCACCCCCGAGGCGCGCAGCGCGGCGGCGCAGCGGGCCACGTCGTCCGCGGCGTGCCCGTAGGTCCGCGGGGCGCGGCCGGTGCCGTCGAGCTCGTCCAGCGGGGCGTCGGGGGTCCGGGACGCCCAGTGGTCCAGGTAGCCGGCCACCCTGCCCACCCGCGGCACGACCTCCTCGCCGGGCAGTTCGGGCATCGCCGGTCCTTCCTCCTCCGGGGCGACGAACAAGGAGATCCAGTCGGCGACCATCGCGGGGGTGTCGGCGTCCTCGACCTCCAGGACGTTGCGGGTGAGCACGCGCACCCGTCCCGGCTCCTTCTCGCGGGCCTCGACCAGCCGGGCACGGAGCCGCACGCGCTCCCCGGCGAGCACCGGGCGGAGGAACCGCACCTTGTCGACGCCGTAGTTCAGCCCGTAGGCGCCCTGCAGATCGAGGTCCAGCTCCCGCTTGTGGAAGGCGACGAGCAGCGACAGCAGCAGGAACCCGGAGATGAGCCGGTCGCCGTACGGGTCGCCGTTCGCCGGCGGCGCGCCGAGGAAGTCCTCGCGCAGGAAGGAGGCGTCGGCGAAGGCCCGCTCGTCGTCGGCGCCGAGCCGCACCCAGTCCGAGCAGAACAGTTCCTTCCCGGTGAGTTCGTGCAGGTCACCGAGCGTGCGAGCCATCGGCGTCCCCCGTTCGGGGCGGTGTCAGGGCATCGGCGGGCGTCGCGTCCGCGGTGTCGGGGCGCGACGCGCCGATCCTGGCATAGCGGTCAGGGTCGGTGCCACGCAGCCGCAGCGCGTACAGCGCGGCGCCCGCCGCGAGCAGCATCGCCAGGTACGGCAGCGTTTTGATCGCCACGGCGTCGCTGTGCGCCAGCGTGCCGAAGTTGGCCAGCAGCAGGACGGTCGCGGTGACCAGCCCGACGCAGCCGGCGAGGGGGAGGACGAGCGTACGCAGGAGCCGCGGGTCGCGGCGGCGGCGGAAGTAGACCACGCAGGCCACCGCCGTCAGCATCTGCAGCAGCACGATGCCGAGCGTCGACAGCCCGCTCATCACGGTGACGAGGTTGCGGTACGGGTCCAGCCCGGCGACCGCGAACGCGGCCACCACCACCAGCGTGAACCCGGACTGCGCGATGCTCGCCGCGTACGGGGAGCGGTGCCGCGGGTGGACGCGGCCCAGCCGGGTGAAGACCAGCCCGTCGCGCCCCAGCGAGTACAGGTAGCGGCCGGCCGCGTTGTGGGCGGCCAGCAGCGAGGCGAAGATGCTGGTGATGACCAGGAGCCCGAACAGCGCCTCGGCGGTCGCGCCGAGGAGGTCCGAGGTCAGGTTGAGCATGAGCTCGCCCTCCTGGTCGTCGGCGACCCCGCGGGCCCGGTCCGCGCCCAGCGCGCCGACCGTCAGCCAGCTCGTCAGCGTGTAGAACACCCCGATCACCAGCACGGCCGCGTAGGTGGCCCGCGGCACCGCGCGCTCCGGGTCGCGGCTCTCCTCGGCGTAGATCGCGGCCGCCTCGTACCCGACGAAGGAGCCGAACGCGAACATGAACGCCACGCCCGGTGCCCCGGACAGCACCGTCGCCGGATCGAACGACGCGGCGGGGAAGGCGGCCGTCCCCCGGTCGGCCAGGATCGCCAGGTCGACGGCGAGCAGCATCCCGATCTCGCAGGTCAGCAGCACCGCCAGCACCTTGGCCGACAGGTCGACGGCGCGGAACCCCAGCACCGCCATGATCGCGATGCCCGCCGCGCTGTAGAGCCACCACGGTCCGGGCGCGCCGCCCTCGATGGTCAGGAAGTAGCCGATGCCCCCGGCGAGCGCCGCGACGAGGCCGTTGTAGCCGAGCAGGGCGAGCACCGCGCCCGCGGCGGCGGGCGGACGGCCCAGCCCGCGGGCGACGTAGGCGTAGAAGCCGCCCCCGCCGGTGATCGTCCGGGCCATCGCCGCGTACCCCGCCGAGAAGCACAGCAGGGTGAGCGTGGCGACGAGGTAGGCGCCGGGCACCCCGGCCCCGTTCCCCACGCCCATCGACAGCGGCACCGTGCCCGCCATCGCCACCAGCGGCGCCGCGGCGGCGACCACCAGGAAGACGATCTTGGTGGTGCCCAGCGTGCGGCCGAGCCCCACCGGCTCATCGATATCGGCTGCCATGCGCCCCCATTTCCGGACCCCCGTCTCACCTAGCACTCAGATTTTTCACATCTGCGACAAACCGGCAAGGCGTTCGGGCGCACGGGCGGCGGGGAAATCGATTACCGGGTTTCCCGGAGGATGCTCCGGTGTTCAGGCCGGGGAGGAATCCGGTCCCCCGCGCAGCGGGTCAGGGAAAGCCGGTCCG
>NZ_BMRO01000011.1:138238-327766 GCF_014648675.1 Actinomadura livida | reverse complement strand
CCGGAGGTGGCGGCCGAGGTCGGGATCGATCTGGGGTTGACGCATTTCGCGGTGACCTCGGACGGCCGGAAGATCACTTCGCCGAGGTTCCTGCGCCGGGCCGAACGCCGTCTCCGCAAGGCGCAGCAGGCGCTGTCGCGCAAGCAGAAGGGCTCGAACAACCGCAGGAAAGCGGTCGCGCGGGTCGCGCGGACGCATGCCCGTGTCGCCGATGCGCGGCGGGACCACCACCACAAGCTCTCCACCCAGTTGATCCGCGAAAACCAAGCGGTCTACGTGGAGGACCTCGCGGTGAACGGCCTGGCCCGCACCCGGCTGGCCAAGTCCGTCCACGACGCGGGCTGGTCCCAGTTCGCCGCAATGCTGGAGTACAAGGCCGCCCGGTACGGCCGCACCTTCGCGCGGGTGGACCGCTGGTTCCCCTCCAGCAAGCTGTGCTCGGCGTGCGGGACGGTCGCCGAAGCCATGCCGTTGACCGTCCGCGAATGGGCGTGTGCGTGCGGCGCGGTCCACGACCGGGACGTCAACGCCGCGAACAACATCCTGGCCGCCGGACGGGCGGACAGCCTAAACGCCTGCGGAGGGACCATAAGCCCTCCCGCTTAGCGGAAGGCAGGCCCCGGTGAAACAGGAAGCCACAGAAGTGCCGCACACGCGGCACGGGCTGAATCCCCGGCCTTCAGGCCGGGGAGCGCGTCAAACCTCGGGGATCTCCTCCTCCGGTACCTCGCCGGTCGGGCCGGGCGCCGGCTCCCCGGGGCCGCCGGGGTTCTGCGGACCGCCCGGGTTCTCCGGGGCCGTCGGGAACACCGGCCGGACCGGCTCCGGCTCGGCGGGCGGCCGGTTCCACCACCACAGCGCGAACGAGATCGCGAACAGCAGCGCGATGATGCCGACCAACTGCACGACCGACCGCCGGTAGCTCGGCTCACGGTGCCCGCGGCGCCGCAGGAAGCTCACCCCGCCGCTGCGCCGGGCGCGCCGTGCGGCGCGGCGGATGCGCCGCTGCTCGCGCCTGCTCGGGGGCCGGAGGCGCTCGCGGGCGCTCGGCTCGGTGAACGTGGCGCCCCGGACGAAGTCGTCGTCGAACACGGGCTCGTCGAAGTCTGCGGCCATGGGGTTCTCTCCGGCGCCGGGGGCGGTCGGATCACCCAGGCTAGTCGACCGATCGGACGACCCACCCCCGGATTTCTAGAACACGTTCTATCTAACCCTCCACCCCCGGGTGACGAACCTCACCGCCCGTCGATCTTGAGAACGATCATGCTTCCGTGGCAGTGACCCTCCCGCGACGTCCGCACACCTCAGAGCCCTGCCGACCTGCGGAGACTCTTGACAAGACCCTTGTTTAGACTTGAGTCTCATTTTCTCTTGAAGTCGGCTTGTAACGCGTTCTACGGTGAGGACGAGCTCGCGCCGCAGACCGGGAGGAACCGCCCATGACCGCCACCGCTCCGGAGACCCCCGTCCCCGCCGGATTCGACTTCAGCGACCCCGACCTGATGGCCGAGCGCGTCCCCCTCGCAGAGTTCGCCCTGCTGCGCCGGACGGGACGGCCCTGGTGGAACGCGCAGCCGCGCGGCCGCACCGGCTTCGACGACGACGGCTTCTGGGTGATCAGCAAGCACGCGCACGTCAAGGAGATCTCCCGCGACCACGAGCTGTTCTCCTCGAACGCCAACGGCGCGATCATCCGGTTCAACGAGTCGCTCGGCACCGAGGAGCTGGACGTCCAGCGCGAGAACCTCCTGCTGCACATGGACCCGCCGCAGCACACCAAGCTCCGCCAGATCGTCGCCCGCGGCTTCACCCCGCGCGTGATCGGCCGGCTGCACGACGCGCTGCAGGAGCGCGCGGAGCGGATCGTCGCCGAGGCCCGCCGGCGCGGCGGGGAGGGCGACTTCGTCACCGAGATCGCGGCCGAGCTGCCGCTGCAGGCCATCGCCGAGCTGATGGGCGTCCCGCAGGAGGACCGCCGCCGGCTGTTCGACTGGTCCAACCAGATGCTCGGCTACGACGACCCCGACTACGACGCCGACCCCGCCTGCGCCGCCGCCGAGATCATCGGCTACGCCATGGAGCTGGCCGACCGGCGGCGCGGCTGCCCCGCCCACGACATCGTCACCAAGCTGGTCCAGGCCGACGTGGACGGGCGCGGCCTCACCGACGACGAGTTCGGTTACTTCACGATCCTGCTCGCCGTCGCGGGCAACGAGACGACCAGGAACGCCATCTCGCACGGCATGATCGCGTTCATGGACAACCGCGAGCAGTGGGAGCTGTTCAAGGCCGAGCGCCCCGAGAGCGCCGTCGACGAGATCGTCCGCTGGGCGACGCCGGTGACCGCGTTCCAGCGCACGGCCACCCGCGACACCGAGCTGGGCGGCGCGGAGATCAAGGCGGGCGACCGCTTGGCGATGTACTACAGCTCCGCCAACTTCGACGAGGAGGTCTTCGAGGACCCCGCCTCGTTCGACATCACCCGCTCCCCCAACCCCCACCTCGGGTTCGGCGGCACGGGCGCGCACTACTGCATCGGCGCGAACCTGGCCCGCCTGGAGATCCGGCTCATGTTCGACGCGATCGCCGACCAGATGCCGCACATCGCGCGCCTCGGCGAGCCGCGCCGCCTGCGCTCGCCCTGGCTGAACGGCATCAAGGAGCTGCCCGTCCGGTACGCCTAGCCGGCACGCCCGGCCGGCCCGCCCGGCCGCCGGGCGATCCTGCTTAGCGGGACGCGGCCTCCTCACCGAAATCTAGAACGGGTTACAGTGAATGCGAATCACGTTCTAGAAGGAGACCGCATGGGTACCCCGGTGATCGTCGAGGCGGTGCGCACACCGCTCGGAAAGCGCAACGGCTGGCTGGCGGGCATGAAGGCCCAGGCCGTCCTGGCGCACGCGCTCAACGCCGCGGTCGGGCGCGCCGGCATCGACGCCGCCGAGGTGGAGCAGGTGTTCGCCGGCTGCGTGACGCAGGCCGGCGAGCAGGGCGGCCACGTCGGCCGCTACGCCTGGCTGTACGCGGGACTGCCCTGGCAGACCGGCGTCACGACGATCGACGCCCAGTGCGGGTCGGCGCAGCAGGCCGTCCACCTCGCCGCGTCGCAGATCGCCGCCGGCGTCGTGGACGTCGCGATCGGCTGCGGCGTCGAGGTGATGAGCCGCGCGCCGCTCGGCAGCAACGTCCTGCCCGCCGACCCCCGGCCGGACGACTGGTCGCTCGACATGCCGAACCAGTTCGAGGCCGCCGAGCGGATCGCCGCCCGCCGCGGCATCACCCGCGCCGACCTCGACGCGTTCGGCGCCCGCTCGCAGCAGCTCGCGGCCAAGGCGTGGGCCGACGGCCGCTTCGACCGCGAGATCGCCCCCGTCACGGCGCCCGTCCTCGACGCCGAGGGCAACGTTACCGGGGAGACCCGCGAGGTCACCCGCGACCAGGGCCTGCGCGAGACCACCGCCGACGGCCTCGCCGGCCTCCGGCCGGTCATGCCGGACGCGCTGCACACCGCGGGCACCTCGTCCCAGATCTCCGACGGCGCCGCGGCCGTCCTCCTCATGTCCGAGGAGAAGGCGAAGGCCCTCGGCCTGCGCCCCCGCGCCCGCATCAAGACCCAGGCCCTGGTCGGCTCGGAGCCGTACTACCACCTGGACGGCCCGGTGCAGTCGACCGAGCGCGTGCTCCAGCGCTCCGGCATGACGATGGGCGACATCGACATCACCGAGATCAACGAGGCGTTCGCCTCGATCGTGCTGTCCTGGGCGTCGGTCCACAAGCCGGACATGGACAAGGTCAACGTCAACGGCGGCGCCATCGCCCTCGGCCACCCGGTCGGCGCGACCGGCTCGCGCCTGATCACGACCGCGCTCCACGAGCTGGAGCGCCGCGACGCCGGGACGGCCCTCGTCACGATGTGCTGCGGCGGCGCGCTGTCCACGGCGACCATCCTCGAACGGATCTGACCGGCGACGACCACGACACCGACCACGGCCCCGGCGCACCGCCGGGGCCGCCCCTCTGCGAAGGCGCGAAAGGCGGTCACTCCTTGCAGCCGGAACCCGAAGACCTCGGCGGCGGACTGTGGAGCGTTCCAGTCCCGATCCCGGACAACCCCCTGGCCTACACGCTGGTGTACGCGGTGGAGAGCCCCCAGGGCCCCGTCCTGATCGACGCGGGCTGGCACCACGAGGACGCCTGGGCGGCACTGCGCGGCGGGCTCGGCACGTTCGGGATCGACGTCGCCGACGTCCGCGGCGTGGTCGTCACCCACTACCACCCCGACCACGCGGGCCTCGCGGGCAAGGTGCGCGAGGCGTCCGGCGCCTGGGTCGCCATGCACCACGCGGACGCCGAGATCACCCGGCTGTTCCAGACCGTGGGGCAGGGCGGCCGCCGCTCGTTCGAGCTGACCGCGCTGCGCCGCGCGGGCGCGGCCGAGTCGGACCTGGCCGAGCCGCCCCCGGACCGCCGGGTCGAGCCGCCCGCCGTCCCGGACCGGGAGCTGTCCGACGGCGACCTCGTCGACCTCCCGGGCCGCAGGCTGCGCGCCATCTGGACGCCGGGCCACTCCCCCGGCCACCTCTGCCTCCACCTGGAGGACGGCGACCGCATCTTCACCGGCGACCACGTCCTGCCCCGCATCACCCCCCACATCGGCCTGTACCCGTACGACATCCCGGACGTCGACCCGCTCAGCGACTTCCTCGGCTCCCTCGACAAGGTCTCCGCGATGTCGGTGGCCGAGGTGCTGCCGGCCCACCAGTACCGCTTCAACGGCCTCTCCGCCCGCGCCCAGGAGATCATCGAGCACCACGAGCAGCGCCTCGCCGAGATCACCGCCCTGCTGTCCGCGGACCCCAAGACGCTGTGGGACATCACGGCGGGCCTGACCTGGCGCAACCCCTGGGAGGAGATGGCCCAGTTCGCCCGCCGCATGGCCGCCGCCGAAGCCGCCGCCCACATCCGGACCCTGGAGACCCGGGGGGTCGCCCGCCGGGAAGGCACCGGCGACCCCCTCCGCTACCGCCTCCGCTGACCGGCCGCCCTACCTCTGCGGGACGGGCTTGAGCGGACGCTCCGGATCGAGGGCGAGCCGCGGCCAGCCCTCGGTGTCGCGCTGCAACTGGCGGTCGTGGGTCGCGAGGACGACGGCCGCCGGTGTCGCCCGGAGCGCCTCGGTCAACTCGTCCACCAGGGCGATCGACAGGTGGTTCGTCGGCTCGTCCAGCAGCAGGACGTGCGGGCGGGCCGCCAGCACCATCGCCAGGTCGAGCCTGCGCTGCTGCCCCATGGACAGGTTCCCCACGGGCTTGCCCAGGTCGTCCGCTGACAGGAGCCCCAGCGCGGAGAGCGAGACCGTCTCGTCCTCACCGATGAGGCCCGAGGTGACCAGGCGCCCGACGTGCGCGGCGAACACGTCATGCGCCCTGCCGTCCACGTGGGGCGATTCCTGGGCCAGCGACTCCACGCGCGTGTTCGGGGCACGCCGCGCGTACCCGCGGCTCGGGGCGAGACGCCCGGCGAGCACCGCCAGCAGCGTCGACTTCCCGGCCCCGTTCGGCCCGGTCACGACGAGGCGCGAACCCGACTCCAGGGACAGCGAGACGTCGCAGTGCAGACGGCCGTCCACCCGCACGCCGTCGGCGGTGAGCAGCGGAACACCGGGACGCGCGGGCAGATCCGGCATCCGGAACCGCCGCGGCGGCACCGGCGCGGTGACCGCGTGCCGCTCCAGGTCGTCCCGGCGCCGATGCACGGACCGGACGATGCCCGGCGCGCGGGTGGCGCGCTGGTGCTTGCCCGTCCCCTTGTCGGGCCGCCAGCCGGTCACGAGCCGGTTCTGGGCCTCCGACAGGTCCCGCGTGAGGCGCGCGTGCTCGGTCCGCTGCCGCTCGTACTCCTCCTCCCACCGCCGGAGTTCCGCCTCACGCCCCTCCCGGTACCCGGCGTAGCCGTCCCCGTAGACGCGCGGCAGCCCGTCCCGGCTGGGATCGAGGTCGAGAACGGTCGTCGCCACATCGGCCAGCAGCGCCCGGTCATGACTGACGACCACGACCCCACCCGGATGCGCGCGCAGCCTCGCGGTGAGGAAGCGGAGGCCGGCCGCGTCCAGGTGGTTCGTCGGCTCGTCCAGGAGCAGGAAGTCGTGTTCGGCGCCGAGCAGGCACGCGAGCCGGACCCGGTAGCGCTGGCCCACCGACAGCTCGGACAGGCGCATGCTCCGGTCGGTGACCGCGCCGAGGTTCTCCAGGGCGAGGTCGACCCGCCGGTCGGCGTCCCAGGCGTCGAGGGCCTCCGCCGCGTCCAGCGCCGCTTCGTACCGCCGTTCCGCGCCGGGCCGCCCCTCGGACAGCGCCCGCGTGGCCTCGTCGAACGCCTTCAGCGCGGCGCGAGCATCTGCGAGTTCCATGTCGATGGCCTGGCCGACTGTGGCGCCGGGCCCGGCGGCCATGGCCTGCTCGGCGATCCCGAGCGTGCCGACCCGCCGGACGTGCCCCTCGTCGGGCACCAGGGCCCCGCTCAGCACGTGGAGCAGGGTCGTCTTCCCGCGGCCGTTCTCCCCGACGACGCCCCAGCGGGCCTGCGGCGAGACCGTCAGGTCCACGCCGTCGAGGACGGTGCGCCCGCCCCGGACGACGCGGACGCCTTCGGCGGTGAGCTGCACCCGAGCACGCGCGGGCAGGGTGATGGAAAGGGTGTTCATTCTTCCTCCGGACGGAGGCACGCCCTCACGCGAGCGGGAAAGACCGCGGAGATGGAGGGGTGCCCTCGACTGACTCGCCCTCAGATGGGGCGGGCGACAACGTCAGACCGCCCGCTGGCTCGCGCTGCGCGAGGGGCGGGCCGTCCGGAGTCGATCAGAGAAAGAACAGCCGTGGCACGCGCCCACCGTACCAACCGGCGCATGTCCCTGGAGAAGTGGGATCGGTCACGCCCATCCGGCCGGCCGCCTCTTTCCGCGCCCCCCTATGAGGAGGGGCGGAGGGGTGGTCGCTGGGTGGGATCGGGGGTTGATGAGACTGGAGTCTCATGTTAGAACGTGTTCTAGATCTGTGGCCAAGCAAGCGCTCAGTTTCAGGGTCTCGTGGCCTCGAGTTCCCGCCCCGGACGAAGGGTCTTCCGCATGGCACTTGAGACGTCCATCGCCTCCGCCACCCGGCCGTTCCGCGCACCCGAGATCGACATCATCGACCCCGGTGTCTACGAGCGCGGGGGGATACCGCACCAGCAGTTCGCGTGGCTGCGCGACAACGACCCCGTCCACTGGCACCAGGACCCGAACGAGGGCGTGCCGGGGTTCTGGGCGGTGACGCGGCACGAGGACGTCGTGCAGGTGTCGCGCCGGGCCGATCCGTTCTCGTCCCGCGAGCGGACGTCGATGTTCGAGGAGTTCACCGACGACGACATCGCCCTGTACGGGCAGATGATGCTGTTCCAGGACCCGCCGGACCACACCCGGCTGCGGGCCATGGTGAACAAGGGGTTCACCCCGCGCATGATCGGCCGGCTGCAGGACCACATCCGGGAAATCTGCCACCGGCTCATAGACGAGGCGGCGCCTTTGGGCGAGTGTGACTTCGTGGAGTACTTCGCCGCGCCGCTGCCGCTCTACACGATCTGCGAGCTGCTCGGCGCGCCGCTGGAGGACCGGAAGAAGATCTTCCACTGGTCCAACAAGCTGGTGGCGTTCAACGACCCCGACTACATCGGGGACCGGACGGAGTCGCAGCTGTGCGCGGCCGAGTTCGCCGGCTGGGCCGGGGAACTGGCGAGCAGCCGGGCCTCGACGCCGCGCGACGACATCGTGACCAAGCTCCTCACGCCGGACGCGGACGGCTCCCGCATCACCGACGAGGAGTTCCAGCTCTTCGTGATCATGCTGTCCATCGCCGGGAACGAGACGACGCGGACGGCGACGGCGGGCGGCATGCAGGCGTTCTTCGAGTTCCCCGACCAGTGGGAGCGGCTCAAGGCGGACCGGAGCCTGCTGCCCACGGCGGTGGAGGAGATCGTCCGCTGGGTGAGCCCGATCAACCAGTTCCGCCGGACCGCCCTCACCGACGTCGAGCTGGGCGGCAAGCAGATCAGGGCGGGCGACAAGGTCGTGCTGTTCTACGGGTCCGCCAACCGGGACGAGCGGGTGTTCGACGACCCGTTCAAGTTCGACGTGGGCCGCGACCCCAACCCGCACATCGGGTTCGGGGGCGGCGGGCCGCACTTCTGCCTGGGCACCCATCTGGCCAGGATGAACCTGAAGATCATCTTCGAGACGATCCTGGACCGGATGCCCGATATCCGGCCGGCCGGCGAACCCCGCCGGCTGCGGTCGAACTTCGTCAACGGGCTGAAGGAGCTGCCGGTGCGCTTCACCCCGTCCTGACCCGAGGAGGTTCCCGTGAGCGTCACCCCCGACATCGAACTGGTCGACCCCGCTCCGTACGAGCACGGAGGCGTCCCGTACGGGCAGCTCGCCTGGCTGCGCGAGCACGACCCGGTGCACCGCCACCACGGCGACCCGGACCGGGGCTACCCGCCGTTCTGGGCGGTGACGCGGCACGAGGACGTGGTGCACGTGTCGCGGCACCCCGAGCTGTTCTCCTCGTGGCGGCGGCTGGCGCTGTTCGAGGAGCCGGAGGAGGAGGCCCTCCACCTGCAGCGGATGATGATGCTCAACCAGGACCCGCCCGAGCACTCGCGGAAGCGGAGCATCGTCAACCGGGGCTTCACCCCGCGCGCCATCGCGGTGCTGGAGGAGCACGTCAGGGAGATCTGCCGGGGCCTGGTCGCCGAGACCCTCGAACGGGGCGCGGAGGCGGACTTCGTCCGGGACCTGGCGGCCCCGCTCCCGCTGTACGTGATCTGCGAGCTGCTCGGCGCCCCGCCGGAGGACCGGGAGAAGATCTTCCACTGGTCGAACACGCTGATCGGCGGGGACGACCCGGACTTCCAGCGGACGCCGGAGGAGGGCCAGGCCGCCGCGACCGAGCTGTACGCGTACGCGAACGTCCTGGCCGCCGACCGGCGGGAGAACCCCCGCGAGGACATCGTCACCAAGCTGCTGCAGCCGGACGCCGACGGGCAGGTGCTGAGCGGCGACGAGTTCGAGCTGTTCGTGATGCTGCTGTCGGTCGCGGGCAACGAGACGACCCGCAACGCGGCGAGCGGCGGGATGCTGGCGCTGCTGGAGCATCCGGAGCAGTGGGAGCGGCTGCGGGCCGACCGCTCCCTCGTCCGGACGGCGGCGGACGAGATCGTCCGCTGGGTCACCCCCGTCAACCTTTTCAAGCGGACGGCCGCCCGGGACACCGAACTGCGCGGCCGCAAAATCGCCGAGGGCGACAAGGTCGTGGTGTTCTACTCGTCCGCGAACCGCGACGCGGCGGTGTTCGCCGGCCCGGACGCGTTCGACGTCGGCCGCGACCCCAACCCGCACCTGGGCTTCGGCGGCGGCGGGCCGCATTTCTGCCTGGGCTCGCACCTTGCCCGACTCGAGCTCAGTGTGCTCTTCGAAACACTTTTGGACGCCGTGCCCAATATTGAACTCAACGGTAACGTTCGGAGGCTAAGGTCTAGTTTCATCAACGGCATCAAGGAGATGCCGGTACGCGTGCGGCCGGCGTCCCCCTGAGTGGCGGGAACCGACTGACGGGAGTGGTGCGTGGGCAGGGGATGGCGTGGGTGAGGCAGGCGAGCCGGGCGGTGCTTCCGGCCCGGACGGTTCGTTGCGGATCGCCCTGCTCTCGTACCGGAGCAAGCCGCACTGCGGCGGGCAAGGCGTCTACCTCCGGCATCTGAGCCGGGAACTGGCCGACCTCGGGCACCGGGTCGAGGTCCTGTCCGGCCAGCCTTATCCGGAGCTGGACCGGGAGGAGATCATCCTCACCAAGGTCCCCAGCCTGGACCTGTACCGGGACGAGGACCCGTTCCGCATCCCGGCCCTCGGCGAGTTCCGCGACTGGGTGGACGTCCTGGAGTTCGCGCACATGAAGACCGGCGGCTTCCCCGAGCCGCTGACCTTCAGCCTCCGCGCGCTGCGGCTGCTGAGCCGGCGCCGCCGCGACTTCGACATCGTGCACGACAACCAGGTCCTCGGCCTCGGCAACCTCGGCATCGCCCGGCTGGGGCTGCCGCTGGTCACGAGCATCCACCACCCGATCAGCGTCGACCGGCGGATCGAGCTGGAGGCCGCGCGCGGCATCAAGCAGAAGCTCGGCAAGCGCCGCTGGTACGGGTTCGTGTCCATGCAGGCGCAGGTGTCGCGGCGGATCGGCCCGGTGCTGACGGTCTCCGAGTCGTCCAAGGTCGACATCGTCAAGGACTTCGGGGTCGACCCGCGCGACATCGACATCCTGCCCCTCGGCGTCGACACCCGGATCTTCCACCCGCGCGGCGAGCGCGTCCCCGGCCGCATCGTCGCGATGGCCAGCGCGGACGCCCCGATCAAGGGCGTGGACGTGCTGCTGCGCGCCGTCGCCAAGCTCGCCACCGAGCGCGACGTGCACGTCATCGTCGTCTCCAAGCCGAAGAAGGACGGCCCGACCGACAAGCTCGTGCGGGACCTCGCCCTCGGCGACCGCGTCCGGTTCGTCAGCGGGATCAGCGACGACGAGCTGGGCGAGCTGCTCGCGTCCGCGGAGATCGCCGTCGTGCCGTCCCGCTACGAGGGCTTCTCGCTGCCGGCCGTGGAGCACATGGCGTCCGGCACGCCGCTGGTCGCCAGCCGCGCCGGCGCGCTGCCCGAGGTGGTCGGCGACGGCGGCGTCCTCGTCGAGCCCGGGGACGTGGAGGAGCTGGCCGCGACCCTGCACCGGCTGCACGACTCCGCGGCGGAGCGCGCCCGCGTCGGCGAGGCGGGACTGGCCCGCGTCCAGGAGCGCTTCGCCTGGCCGGCCGTTGCGAAGGCCACGGTCGAGCACTACCGAGCCGCCATCACCCAGCAGAACTACCTGCGGCTCGCCGCGGGCAAGGGCAAGGGCTGAGGGACGTCCCTCCGGGCGTTTCCCTGTACGAAAGGAGCACGACCCTGCTGACCGTGGATTTCCAGCGGTTCCGCGTCACCCCCGGAGAGCGCGTCCTCGACATGGGATGCGGCGCCGGACGGCACGCCTTCGAGCTGTACCGCCGGGGTGCGCACGTCGTGGCCTTCGACCAGGACGCCGAGGAGCTGTCCGGTGTCGAGAAGATGTTCGGGGCCATGCGCCTCGACGGCGAGGTGCCCGAGGACGCGACCGCAGAGACCGTGCAGGGTGACGCGCTCGACCTGCCGTTCCCCGACGACCACTTCGACGCGATCATCGCGTCGGAGGTGCTGGAGCACATCCCCGACGACATGCGCGCGATGCGGGAGCTGCTGCGCGTCCTGCGGCCCGGCGGGAAGCTCGCCGTGACCGTGCCGAGCTGGCTGCCCGAGCGGGTCTGCTGGGCGCTGTCGGAGGACTACCACACCGCGCCCGGCGGGCACGTGCGGATCTACACCCGCGCCGAGCTGGAGGCCAAGCTGAAGTCGGTCGGCTTCAAGGTCGGCGGCCACCACCACGCGCACGGGCTGCACGCGCCGTACTGGTGGATCAAGTGCGCGGTGGGGGTGAACAACGACGGCAACCCCCTCGCCAAGGGGTACCACCAGATCCTGGTGTGGGACATCATGAAGCGGCCGCTCGCGACCCGGCTGGCCGAGCGCGCGCTGAACCCGCTGATCGGCAAGAGCGTGGTCGTCTACCTGGGCAAGCCCGCGGCGCCCGGCACGCCCGCGGCCCCGGCCAAGGAGACCGCGGATGCGGTCTGAGACGGGCCCGCCCTCGGTGGCCGGGGTGCTGTCCGCGGACGACGTCCTCGCGACCGCCCGCAGCATCGCCGCGCAGCAGGAGAAGTCCGGCGCGATCCCGTGGTTCTCGCCGACGAACGGCGTCCCCGGCCACGTGGACGCCTGGAACCACGTCGAGGCCGCGATGGCGCTGAGCGTCGCCGGGCTCGGCGCGGAGGCCAGGCGGGCGTACGAGTGGCTGCGCGACGTCCAGCGGCCGGACGGGTCGTGGCCCGCCAAGTGGGTGCTGGGCGAGGTCACCGAGCCGGGCGGCGAGTCCAACCACGCCGCCTACCTCGCGGTGGGCGTGTGGCACGAGCTGCTGATGACCGGGGACGAGGAGTTCGCGCACCGGATGTGGCCCGCGGTCCGGCGGGCGGTCGAGTTCACGCTCGGCCTGCAGACCCGGCGCGGGGAGATCATCTGGCTGCGGCACGAGAGCGGCGAGGCGTCCGACCACGCGCTGCTGACCGGCTGCTCGTCGATCCACCAGTCGCTGCGCTGCGCGGTCGCGCTGGCCGAGCACCTCGGCGAGCACCAGCCGGAGTGGGAGCTGGCCGCCGACCAGCTCGGGCACGTCGTGGCGGCGCACCCGGAGGCGTTCGCCGACAAGAGCCGCTGGTCGATGGACTGGTACTACCCGGTGCTGGGCGGGCCCGTCCGCGGCGAGGACGCGGCGCGCCGGTTCGACGAGGGCTGGGACACGTTCGTGGTGCCGGGCCTCGGCTGCCGGTGCGTGTCCGACCAGCCGTGGGTGACGGCGGCGGAGACGTGCGAGCTGGTGCTGGCGCTGGACGCGGCGGGCGACCGCGACCGGGCGCTGGAGCTGTTCGCGACGATCCAGCACCTGCGGCACGAGGACGGCTCGTACTGGACGGGCTGGCAGTTCGAGAACCGCCGGCACTTCCCCGGGGACCGCTCCACCTACACGGCCGCCGCGGTGATCCTCGCGGCGGACGCGCTGGCGGACGCCTCTCCGGGCGCCCGGCTGTTCAAGGAGGTCGCGGGACGCCCGCTGGGCCCGTCCGAGGCGTCCGACCCGCTGGCGTGCGGTTGCGCCCTGGTCTCGGTGGCCAACCCGGTGCGCACGAACCTCTGACCGCGTTTCGTTGACCTGCGGCGTGTCGTTGTTTTGGCGCGCCGGATAACAGCGACACGCCGCAAGTCAACGCAGTGGGTCTGTGCCGTTGACGCGTTCCAGGATGCGTAGGGAGCCTTCGGTGCGGCGTTCCTCGAATGCTCCGCTCTCCAGAGCCCGCAGGTAGAGGTGGTACGGGGCCTGGCCGCCGTCCTCGGGGTCGGGGAAGACGTCGTGGATCGCGAGGGCTCCGCCGACGGCGACGTGCGGCGCCCAGCCTTCGTAGTCGGCTTGCGCGTGCTCCTCGGCGTGGCCGCCGTCGATGAACAGCATCGCCAGGGGGGTCTGCCAGAGGGCCGACACCGTGCGGGACTGGCCTACGACGGCGACGACCTCGTCCTCAAGGCCCGCGGACGCGATCGTCTTCCGGAACGTGGGGAGCGTGTCCATCCGCCCTGTGCTCGGGTCTACGAGGGACGGGTCGTGGTGCTCCCAGCCCGCCTGGTTCTCCTCCGAGCCGTGGTGGTGGTCCACGGTGACCACGATCGTGCCTGCCGCCTTGGCCGCGGCCCCCAGGTAGACGGCGGACTTGCCGCAGTAGGTGCCCACCTCCAGCAGCGGGCCCGTGGCGGCCAGCCGCCTCCCGTAGTCGAGGGCGGTCTCGTACAGCGCGAGGCCCTCGGCGTCCGGCATGAAGCCCTTCGCGTTGCGCGCGGCCCGCAGCAGTTCCGCGGGCATCGCCGGGGTCGTCCCACCGGTCGTTTCCGGGTCGGCGGACGCCTTGCCATGAGTCATCGATTCCTCCGTCCGCGCACCTTATCCCGAGATCGTCCACAATGAGACGGGACCTTGCTCCCGCAGACTGGAACGTGTTCTACTTTCGGGGTGGGCGCGGCAACCCGAACGACGTTCGGTACGTTGGCGTGAACGCCCGCGTTGGAAACGGAGAAGGCCATGCGAGTACGAGTCGATCCTCTGGTGTGCGAGGCGAACGCCGTGTGCGTCGGGCTCGCCCCCGAGGTCTTCGACCTCAACGACGAGGACGAGCTGCTGATCCTCAAGCCCGACGTCCCGGCGGAGGAGCAGGACCGCGTCCGGCACGCGGTCCGGTCGTGTCCAAAGGCCGCGCTCACCCTGGAGGAGTAGCCCAGGGGACGCGCCGCGGTTCTGCACGCAGCCGGAGACGCCCGGCGGAGACGTCATCCGGCAGGTCGCCCTGGTCGACCAGGACCCGGGCCAGCACCCCCGCAGGCCCCGCCCGGCGGGCGTCACGGCGGGCTCCGCGGCACGCGTATCATCCTTGTCGTCCGATCGGAAACTCCCTAACGATCATGGAGCGCGGGTGGTGCACGGTCTCCGGAGGGCCCTGGCCGCGGCCGTTCTCGCCGCCCCGCTGGCCGCGCCCCCCGCGGCGCACGCGGCGGCCCCCGCCGTCCGGATCCGGGACGTGCAGGGGGCCGCGCACATCTCCCCGCTGAACGGCTCCGCGGTCGCCCGGGTCCCCGGCGTCGTGACCGCGCTGACCGGCAACGGCTTCTGGATGCAGGACCCGCGGCCCGACCGCGACCACGGCACGTCCGAGGGCGTGTTCGTCTTCACCCGGACCAGGCCGGACGTGGCGGTCGGCGACGCCGTCCGGGTGGCCGGGAAGGTCGCCGAGTACCGTCCCGGCGGCGCCTCGTCCGCGGGCCTGACCCGCACGGAGATCGGCGCGACCGAGACCGCCGTCGAGTCGCGCGGCAACCCGCTGCCGCCGCCGGTCGTGGTGGGCCCGGGGGGCCGCCGTCCGCCCACGCGGGTGGTCGACCGCCGCAGCGGCAACGTGGAGCGGGGCGGCGGGTTCGACCCCCGGCGCGACTGCATCGACTTCTACGAGTCCCTCGAAGGGATGCGGATCGAGATCCGCGACGCCGTCGCGGTCGGCCCGTCCCGGCACGGCGAGATCCCCGTGCTGGCCGCCGGCGGCGCCGGTGCCGGGCCGCGGACGAAGCGCGGCGGCATCCTGTTCCGGGACGGCAGCCGGTTCGGCGGCGGCGACGCCAACCCCGAGCGGATCATCCTCGACGACGCCCTCGCCCCGCTGCCGGCCATGCACGTCGGCGACCGGCTCCCCGGCGCGAACCACGGCGTGCTCGACTACGGGTTCGGCGACTACCACCTGCTGCTCACCGCGCCGCCGCGGCGCGCACCGGGCGGGCTGGCCCGCGAGACCACCCGCCCGCAGCGGGACGGCGAACTCGCCGTCGCCACCGCCCGGCTGGACGGCCTGCACCCCGGCTCGCCGCCCGCGCGGTTCACCGCCCTCGCCGCCGACATCGTCACCGGGCTGCGCTCCCCCGACCTCATCGCGGTCACCGAGCTCGGCGACAACAGCGGCCCCGACGACGACGGCATCGTCGCCGCCGACCAGACCGTCGCCCAGCTCGTCACCGCGATCAGCATGGCGGGCGGGCCCGCCTACGACTGGCGGTCGGTCACGCCGCGCGACAACGCCGACGGCGGCGCGGCGGGCGACAACCGGCGGACGGGCTTCCTGTTCCGCGCCGACCGAGGGCTGGCGTTCGTCGACCGACCGGTGCTCACCGACCCGCTCCCGGACGGGCCGCCCGAGGGCCCCGACCCGGCCGTGACGCCCGTCAGGGCGGTGCGGCGCGGCGGGACGGCCGGGCTGTCGCTGAGCCCCGGCCGGATCACGCCCGGCGACGCCGCGTGGTCCCGGACCCGCAAGCCCGTCGCCGGGGAGCTCACCTGGCAGGGCCACCGCATCATCGTGATCGCGAACCAGTGGTTCCCGCGGACGGACGACGACGAGCCGCTCTTCGGCCGGAACCAGCCGCCGGAGCGGCCCAGCCGGTGGCGCCGCGACGCCCAGGCCCGCGTGGTGGCCGACTTCGTGCGGTCGGTCCGGAAGGTGGACGCGAACGCCCGCGTCATCGTCACGGGCGAGCTCAACGACGGCGAGGACTCCATCCCGGTCAGCACCCTCGTCGAGCGCACCGGCCTCACCGACCTCCCGGCGCGCCTGCCCGCCGGCGACCGCTACACGGCGGTGTCCGGCGGCAACTCGGAGGTCCTCGACCACATCCTGCTGAGCCCGGCGCTGCGGCGCCACAGGCACGAGTTCGACGTGGTGCACCGCAGCGCCGAGTTCGCCGACCGGGACGAGGGGCGCGATCCCACGATCGTCCGCATCGCCCTGCCCGGGAAGTGACGCCCCGGAGGTGACGCTCCCTAATTTGGGAGGTGCCAAAAAGATCGTCTGGGGACGGTCCTGAATACCGCCGGTGTTTTTCTCCCGGCCCTTGGGGGACCGGTCGATCGTCAGACCCCCACCCGCGAGGAGACGCCTTCCATGGCGACCCGATACCGGCCCCACATCAGTCTGCTCGGCCTCATCTACATCATCATCGGCATATTCATCGCCTGGGACCGCGGCTACATCGACGAGAGCCTGCTCCGCCGCGTCGTGAGCGCGCTGCTGGCCATCTTCCTCTGGGTCCTCGTCCTGCTCGGCGTGGACCTCCACATCGACGTCTGACCCCCGGTCCGGGCCACGGGCCGTCCCGAGCCCCCGCCGAGGGACGGCCCGTGTCCTCCACGACAGATGCACCTCGCGCCCGCGGTCATGGACCGCGGGGCGCGGCGGCGTTACGTTCCGCCCATGACGACGAAGAACTGCAGTTGCGGACATGGCGGCGGATGCTCGTGCCCGAAGGGCTGCTCCTGCGGCTGCAACGGCTGACGCCCCCTCCCGCTACTCCGGCACCGGGGCCTTCCACAGGAGGGGGGTCTCGGTGTGCGCGTCCGCGGCGACGCCGGTGGCCAGCACGGACGAACCCGCGGTGGTCATGGCGGTGAGCCGCTGTTCGCCCGCGCCCGCCAGGCCGGGGACCCGGAGGCGGCGCCACGTGACGCCGTCCGCGGACGCCAGGATCTCCGCGTCCCGGCGCGACGTGCTCGCGGCCGCGACGAAACCGCGCGGCGTCGCCGTGATCGCGGTGGCGTTGAGGTCGCCGCCGAGGCCGTGCGGGGCCCAGGTCGTCCCGCCGTCGGCGGAGACCAGTGGGGCGCCGTCCGTGCCGGTCGCCACCAGCACGCCGCCGTGGGCGGCGACGGCCGTGAGCGGCCCGCTGGCGAGACCGCCCGGCAGTTCGGCGGCCGTCCACTTCGCGCCGTCCGGGGACGTCCAGACGGCCGGTGCGCGCCCCTTGCCGCCGACCGCCACGTACTTCCCGGCGGTGGCCGTCACGTCGGACGGGGCGCCGTCGACCTCGGTGCGCCGCCACGTCTTGAGGTCGGCCGAACGCCAGATCGCGCCCGACGCCGCGGCCACGTAGCCGGCGGGGCCGGTCGCGGCGGCCGCGGGCGCCGGCCCGGCGGGGAACGCGGCCTTCTCCCAGGCGACCCCGTCCTGCGACGTCATCGCCAGCGGGGCCGGGGAGTCGCCGGACGTGCGGCCCACCGCGAGCCATCCCGCGGCGCCCTCGACGACGTCCGAGAGCGATCCGCCGGTCCCGGGGAACCGGGCGCGCTGCCACGCGCGGCCGTCCGGGGACGTCCAGATCGCCGCCGCGCCGTTGCTGCTGCCCACCGCGACCGAGCGGCCGGGGGTCCCCGCCAGGGACCGTACGGCGCGTTCAGGGCGCACGGCGCCCGGCACGGTGCGCAGGTCCACGCCGTGCAGGTAGGCGTCGTCGCCCTTGCTCCCGGAGATCGCGATCGCGCCGCCCGAGGCGACCGTCAGCCCGCTGCTCTCCACGGGCCCGGCCACGGTGCCGCCCTGCCTCCAGGTGCGCCCGTCGTCGGTGCGCAGGATCTGGGACGCGCCGTCCGCGCCCCGCACGAGGACCGCCAGGCCGTCCGGCGTCCCGCCGAACCGCTCGATCCCGGCTCCCCTGAACCGGCTCACGGCCCGCCACTCACGGCCGTCCGCCGAGGTGAACAGGAGCCCGAACCTAGTCGTCCTGCGCTTGTTCTTCCGGCCGGACGTGTGCCTGCCCTCCCGGACGGTCGCGAACCCGCCTGGCCCGAAGGCGAGGCCCTTCGTCGGCCCGTAGGAGCCGTGGCTCTGCGGGATGTTCACCCGGGCCCACGTCCGCCCGCCGTCCGTGGACCGCCACGCGCCGTGGCTCGGGACGGTGCGCGTGATCTTCCGCCGCCCCCGCTTCACGGTGACCTTCCGGGGGTAGGTGCCGTGGCTCACGAGGACGCTCCCGGACGACGCCACGCCGTCGAAGCCGCCAATCCCCTCGATGCCCTCGATCCGCTGCCACCTGCTGCCGTCCGGGGAGATCCAGGCGACGGCGTGGTCGTCCGCGCCGCCCACGGCGACGAACCCGGTCGCGGTGCGGGCGACGCCGCGCACGTCGTCGGACGGCTTGAACACGGCGCCGAGGTCGTGCCTGGTCCAGGTCTGCGCGTTCTCGCTCGTCCACGCCACCGTGCCGCCGCCGGACGAGCGGCCGAGCGCCACCCACCCGCGGTCTCCGGCGGTGACCATGTCCGGGCTGTCGCCGGCCGGGGCGACCGGCCCGCCGGCGGAGCGGAGCCGCGCCAGCGACCACGTCCGCCCGGCGTCGACGGAGTAGAGGAACCGGCTCCGCTCCCGCCCCGGGGCGCCGTCGCCCTCGGTGCCCACGGCGACGAGCGTTCCGCCCGCGGAGGTGACGGCGGTGAGCTCCTGGACGAGCCCGTCGGTCTCGGCGGCGGGGTCGGGCGCGAACAGCGCGTCCGCCGCCACCGGCGCCGGGACGCCCGGCTCGTCCGAGCCGCTCTCGCCCTGCGTGACCGTGAAGATGGCGCCGCCCGCGACCACCATGAGCCCGGTCGCGACCGCCAGCCGCGAGCGCAGCCGCCGCGGCGCGGCCCCCTTCCGCGCGGCCGCCAGACCCGGCCCGGCCACCAGCACGTCCGCGGGGTCGAGCGCGGCCTTCTTGCCCGCGCCCTTCTTCCCATCGCTCTTCTTCCCCGCGTCCTTCTTGCCGGCGGGCTTCTTGCCGGCGGGCTTCTTCGGAGCGGCCTTCTTCGCCGCACCGGCCTTCTTCCCCGTGGAGGCCGTCTCCGCCGCCTCCGGCGTCTGCTCCCGGCGGGGCGGGGCGCCGTGCCCCCACTTCAGCCCGGCGGCGCGCCAGGCCTCGTACGCGCGCTGCCAGGGGGACAGCGTGGCCGGCATGTCGGCGAGGTCGCCGGCGACGCCGAACGTCAGCCGCCGGCGGACCTGGCGGGAGCCGCCCGCCTCCTGCTCGGCCGTCCGCCGGGCCTCGTCCTGCTCCGGGGTACTCGCCGTCACACGCGCTCCTTCACGGTCCTGTCGGACCCCCATCAAATCGCGCCACGCCACCGTCTGTACGGACATCCGCGTGAACGGCGGCCTATGGGGCCGCGGGAGCGTTCTATCACTTCAGGAGCGTCGTAGCCGATCTTTCGCCTCGATCGTTCCCTTGTAGGCATAACCCCTGACATGTACGACAGGTGCCCCCGCGGGCGGGACGCCGTGCACCTCCGCGGAGATGCCCATACCGTCCGTCTCCACGCGGACACCCGGGGGCACGATGATCTCCACCGTCGACTTGTAGGCCAGCACCCGCAGCACGGTGACGGGCCCCTCCAACTCGGCGGAGCGCAGGTCGAGCAGCGCCGTGCCCTTGTAGACGACGGTGGTGAACCGCTCGGGCAGCCGCCAGCGCCCGGCGCGCGTGACCGAGTTCTTGTAGGCGACCTGGAACCGGCCGGCCGGCCCGGCGCACCGCGCGTCCGCCGGGCCGGGCCCGGTGGGCAGGTCGGCGGCCACGGCCCCGAGTTCGGTGTGGGTGCGCGCCGCGAGGGTCAGGTCGATGCGCTCGTCGAGTTCGGCCTCGGTCAGGCGGCCCTCGGCGAAGGCGTCGTGCAGCCGGACGAGCATCTCGTCGCGGTCGCGGTCCGAGGCGCGCAGCGCGGGAACGGTCAGGGGTTGCTGCTCGACGCTCATCGCATCTCTCCTTCGGGGCGGTCCGCCTCCGCAGGGTCGTCCCTCCACCTGGCGGAGGGTCAAGGGCAGAACGAGATGTATCTTAACCTGTCTCCCCTCGGCTTTCGAGACATTGTCCGCATCCCGACGCGCGATCATGCCTGCCGCGCCGCCGCAGGTCCGTCCGCTAGATTCGGATAAGCCGAGGTGAGGGGGGATGTTCCATGGGCGCGACGCTCGGCCGCGCGCACGGTCCGTACACGCTGTACGACCTGGACGCGCTGCCCGAGGAGGGCCGCCGCTACGAGCTCGCCGACGGCTGGCTCCACGAGCTGCCGGGCGATCTGTGGCACGACCACGCGGCCGACCAGCTCAAGGTCGTCCTCAAGGACGCGGCCCGCCAGGCGGACGCCGACGTCCACGTCGCCGGCGCCCCGCAGGACGTCACCACCCCCGCGGGCATCCGCAAGCCGGACGTCTTCGCCGTGAGCCGCGACGTCGCCCGCGCCGCCCTGGAGCGCCAGACCCGCACCTACTACGGCCCGGACCTCCTCCTCGTCGCCGAGGTCGTCACGCCCCGCACCGTCAACGAGCAGATCGACCGCGTCCGCAAGGTGGAGGAGTACGCCATGACCGGCATCCCCCACTACTGGCTGATCGATCTGGAGCCCCGGCCTACGGTCACCATGCTGGAGCTGCGGGACGGCCGCTACGAGGTGGCCGCGAAGGCCCGCTCCGGCGAGACGATCACGCTGAACCGGCCCTACCCCATCTCCTTCGACCCGTCCCGCCTCTCGGAGATGGACTGACCCGCGCCCTAAGCTCGGGGTGTGCTGCTGCTGACGACCCTTGACGCCTGGCGGGCCCAGCCCGGCCCGCGGTTCGTGCTGTCCGAGGCCGGTGCGGTGTGGGCGCCCGATGACGACGCGGCCCTCACCGTCGCCGACGACGTGTTCAAGGAGGGGCAGGTCGTCGCCGTGACGCTGGACCCGGCACCGGGCGCGGTCCCGGGACGCGGGGTGGTCGACCGGACCACGGCGGCCCGCGTCCGGTACGCGCGGCGCGGGCCGGACGGACGCCACGTCGCGGTGCTGGACCGTCCCGCGACCGCCGAGGCGCTCGACCTCCTGCCGCATCCCGAGGGCGGCTGGTACCGGGAGACGTGGCGGTCCGGTGTGACGTTCGCACCGGACGGCTATCCGGGCGAGCGGCAGAGCGCGACCGCCATCTACTTCCTGCTGCCGCCGGGCGAGGAGTCGATGTGGCACGTCGTCCGGTCCGCCGAGGTGTGGCTGTGGCACCGCGGCGGCCCGCTGACGCTGTACCTCGGCGGGGACGGGGAGGGCCCGTCCGAGACGCAGGAGGCGGTCACGCTGGGCGCGGACGTGGCGGACGGCCAGGTCCCGCAGGCCGTCGTGCCCGCGGGCGTGTGGCAGGCCGCCCACCCGTCCGGCGACGAGGAGGTCCTGGTCAGCTGCGTGGTCTCCCCCGGCTTCGAGTTCGCCGACTTCCGCGCCCTGCCCTGACCCCGCTCGCCCCGCTCGCCCCGCTCGCCGAGGTGGAGCGGTTCGTCGAACGCCACGCCCCGCGCAGGGTCGGGGCACGCGTCGCGGAGTGAGGCGAGCGGCGTGCCGCCCCCGTGCGCGGCCTCACGCGGGCGGCACGCCGCAAGTCAGTCGGAACGGCGGGTCAGTCGGAGGAGAACGCGGAGTCGAAGGAGGCCGTGGGCAGCTCCATCGCGTTCAGGGCGCGGACGAACTCCAGGGCCTCGGGGGCTCCCTGGAGGCGGTCCATGCCCGCGTCCTCCCACTCGATCGAGATCGGGCCGGTGTAGCCGATCGAGTTCAGGGCGCGGAAGCAGTCCTCCCAGGGGACGTCGCCGCGGCCGGTGGAGATGAAGTCCCAGCCGCGCCGCAGGTCGGCCCACGGCAGGTGGGAGGAGAGGCGCCCGCGGCGGCCGTCGCCGGTGCGGACCTTGGTGTCCTTGCAGTCGACGTGGTAGATCCGGTCGCGGAAGTCGAACAGGAAGCCGACCGGGTCGAGGTCCTGCCACACGAAGTGGGACGGGTCGAAGTTGAGGCCGAACGCCGGCCGGTGCCCGATGGCCTCCAGGGTCCGCACGGTCGTCCAGTAGTCGTAGGCGATCTCGCTGGGGTGGACCTCGTGCGCGAACCGGACGCCGACCTCGTCGAACACGTCCAGGATGGGGTTCCACCGCTCGGCGAAGTCGGCGTAGCCGCGTTCGACCATCGAGTCCGGGGTCGGCGGGAACATCGCGACCGTGTGCCAGATGGAGGACCCGGTGAAGCCGACGACGGTGTCGACGCCGAGCCGGGCGGCCGCGCGGGCGGTGTCCTTGATCTCGGCGGCGGCGCGCTGCCGGACGCCCTCGGGCTCGCCGTCGCCCCAGATCCGCTCCGGCAGGATCGCCTTGTGGCGCTCGTCCGGGTTGTCGCAGACGGCCTGTCCGACGAGGTGGTTGGAGATGGCCCAGACCTTCAGGTCGTGCTTGGCGAGCGTCTCCAGCTTGCGCGGGATGTAGCCGTCGTCGGCGACGGCCTTGTCGACCTCGAAGTGGTCGCCCCAGCAGGCGATCTCCAGGCCCTCGTAGCCCCAGCCGGACGCCAGCCGGCAGACCTCCTCGAACGGCAGGTCCGCCCACTGGCCGGTGAACAGGGTGATCGGTCGTGGCATGTCAGTCGCTCCCTTCGATGTCGACCCAGCGGCGGGACGCCGCGCTGTCGGCGACGGCGGCGAGGACGCGCTGGATCTGCAGGCCGTCGGCGAACGAGGGGCTCGGGTCGGTGCCCTCCGCGATCGCCGTGAGCAGGTCGGCCATCTGGTGGGTGAAGGTGTGCTCGTAGCCGAGCACGTGGCCGGGCGGCCACCAGCGTCCGGTGTACGGGTGGTCCGGTTCGGTGACGACGATGCGCCGGAAACCGGCGGTCGCGCCGTCCTCGTCCCCGTCGTAGAACCACAGCTCGTTCAGCGACTCCAGGTCGAAGGACAGGGCCCCGGACGAGCCGCTGACCTCGATCCGCAGCGCGTTCTTGCGGCCGGTGGCGACGCGGGTGGCCTCGAACGAGGCGAGCGCGCCGCGGTCGGTGCGGCCGATGAACAGGGCGGCGTCGTCCACGGTCACCGGGGCCGTGCCGCCGCCCGGCACGGGGCGCTCCGGGACGAAGGTCTCCAGCGTCGCCGAGACGCCGGTCAGCGTGTGCCCGGTGATGAACTGGGCGGTGTCCACGATGTGGGAGGCGATGTCGCCGAGCGCGCCCGACCCGGCCTTCTCCCTGTCCATCCGCCACGTGAACGGCGCCTGCGGGTCGGCGAGCCAGTCCTGCAGGTACTGGGCGCGGATGTGCCGGACCGTCCCGATCCGCCCGTCGGCGACAAGCCGGCGCGCGAGCGTGACCGCCGGGACGCGCCGGTAGTTGAACCCGACCATCGACCGGATGCCGCGTTCCCGGGCCCGGCCGGCGGCCGCCGCCATCGCCTCGGCCTCCGCGACGGTGTTGGCGAGGGGCTTCTCGCACAGGACGTGCTTGCCCGCGTCGAGCGCGGCGACCGCGATCTCCGCGTGGCCGTCGCCCGGCGTGCAGATGTCGATGAGCTGGACGTCGTCGCGGCGGAGCAGCTCCTTCCAGTCGGTCTCCACCGACGCCCAGCCGAGCGCCGCCGCGGCGGCTCCGGCGCGCTCGGCGGAACGCCCGGCCAGCGCGGTCATGACCGGGGTCAGCGGCGGCCCGAAGAACGGCCCGACGCTGCGCCACGCCTGGGAGTGGGCGCGTCCCATGAACGCGTGCCCGACCATCCCGACTCCGACGGTCGTCATGTTCTGCTCACCTCTCTGTGTGACCGGCCCTGTGTGACTGGCCCTTGTCTGGCCGGCGTGCCCGCCCCCTGGCAGCGGAGCGGGCGCGCCGGCGCCCCCGTGGTCCGGGGCCCGCGGCTCAGGACTCGAAGCCGAGCGGCATGTAGCGGTCGACGTTGTCCTTGGTGATCGTCTCGGACGCCAGCGTGATCGACTGCGGCACCTGCAGCTCGACCAGGTCGGCCATGCCCTTGCCCTGAGCGATCAGCCGGCCGAGCTTGATCGCGGACGCGGCCATCGTCGGCGAGTAGGTGACGGTCGCCTCCAGCACGCCGCCGGCCTTGATCTCGCGCATCGCGTTGGCGGACCCGGCGCCGCCGACCATGAAGAACTCGTCCCGGCCGGACTGCTTGATCGCGGCGAGCACGCCGACGCCCTGGTCGTCGTCGTGGTTCCAGATCGCGTCGATCTTCTTGTGCGCCTGGAGCAGGTTGGAGGCGACCTGGTTGCCGGACTCGACGGTGAACTTCGCGTCCTGCTTGGCGGTCACGTCGAAGCCGTAGGACTTCAGCGCGTCCGCGAAGCCCTTGCTGCGGTCCTGCGTCAGCGGCAGCGTCGCGATGCCCTGGATCTCCACGATGACCGGGTCGGCGACGCCCTTGTCCTTGAGCTTCTTGCCGATGTAGTGCCCGGCGGAGACGCCCATGCCGTAGTTGTCGCCGCCGACCCACGTCCGGTACGACAGGTGGTCGGGGAAGACGCGGTCGAGGTTGACGACCGGGACGCCGGCGTCCATCGCCTTGCGGCCGACCTGGTTCAGCTGCTCGCCGTCGTTGGGCAGGATCACCAGGACGTCGACCTTCGCCTGGATCAGCGACTCGACGGCGGAGATCTGCTGGTTGATGTCGTTGGTCGGCTCGACCGGCTTGAACGTCACGTCGGAGTACTTCTTCGCCTGCTCCTCGGCGTTCTTGGCGATCGCCGCGATCCAGCCGTGGTCCGCGGCGGGCGCGGAGAACCCGATCGTGACCTGCTTGCCCGCCTTGTCGTTGTCGCCGGCGAGCGTCCCGGCCTGCGGCTTCGTGCCGGAGTCGCCGTCGTCGGTGTTGCTGGTGCAGGCCGCGGCGAGGCCGCCCGCGGCGATGGCTGCGCCGCCGAGCAGGAGGTTCCGGCGGCTTGGACGGGGACCCTGCTGACGGGGGCTCTGTTCACGCATGACGTGCTCCTGGTTGAGGGGGGTGGGGGTGAAGGGGGTCAGGTGGGCGAGCGGAGCCCGCGGCGCTGCAGCAGCACGGCGGCCACGATGATCGCGCCCTTGGCGATCAGCTGGTCGCTGGTCTGCAGGCCGTTCAGGATGAACAGGTTGGTGATGAGCGTGAAGATCAGGACGCCGAGGATCGACCCGACGACCGTGCCGCGCCCGCCGGTGAGCAGCGTCCCGCCGATGATGACGGCGGCGATCGCGTCCAGCTCGTACAGGTCGCCGTGCGTGCTGGAACCGGTGGTGGTCCGCGCCATGATGATGATCGCGGCGATGCCGCAGCAGAACCCCGACAGCGCGTACAGCGCCAGGGTGTGCCGGCGGACGTCGATGCCGGCCAGCCGCGCCGCCTCGGGGTTGCCGCCGACCGCGAACGTCCGGCGGCCGAACGTGGTGCGGTTGAGCAGCAGCCAGCCCGCGAACGCGACGGCCGCGAAGATGTACACGACCAGCGGCAGCCCGAGCACCCGGGTGGTGGACAGCGCCACGAGCGCGTCGTTCTCGGGCCGGATCAGCTGGGTCTTGCGGTCCGACATCCGCTGCGCCAGCCCCCGCGCCGCGACCAGCATCGCGAGCGTGGCGATGAACGGGACGAGCCGCCCGTAGCTGATCAGCAGCCCGGACACGACGCCCGTGCCGGTCCCGACGAGGATCGCGCACAGCGCCATCACCGCGGGCCCGTACGACTGCGTCGCCACGGTCGTCGCCCACACCGACGCCAGCGCCATCACCGACCCGACGGACAGGTCGATCCCGCCGCCGATGATCACGAAGGTCTGCCCGACGGTGATCACGCCGATGGTCGCGGCGAGCACCAGGATGGCGACCACGTTCCCGGACGTGGCGAAGTTCTCCGGCTGGGTCGCCAGGCCGACGCCCGCGAGCAGCACCAGCGCGGCGGCCAGCCCGAGGTGCCGGATCTCCCCCGGTCCCCGCACCGCGGCGGCTCCGGCGCCGGCCGGGGGCCGCGGGCCGCCCGGCCCCTTGCCCACCGGGACGCGCTTGGCCAGCGAGACGAGCCGGCCGTCCGGCCCGTCCGCCTCCCTGCCTTCCGGCGGTGTCCGGGGGGCCGATCCCCCGGACCCCTGGCTCGTCTCGGTCACAAGGCGCTCCCTTCCATGATCATGTTGAGCACGGTGGCCTCGTCGAGCGCGCGGGCGTCGCCGGTGTGCACGATCCGCCCCTCGCGGACGACGAGGACCCGGTCGGCGAGCCCGAGCACCTCGGGGACCTCGCTGGACACCAGCAGCACCCCGATCCCGCGCCCGGCCAGCTCGCGGATCACCGCGTACAGCTCGGCGCGCGCGCCGACGTCCACGCCGCGGGTCGGCTCGTCCAGGATCAGCAGCCGCAGCCCGGCGGAGCCGAGCAGCCAGCGCGCCAGCACGACCTTCTGCTGGTTGCCGCCCGACAGCGTCACGACCGGGCGGGCCGGATCGGGCGGCCGGATGTCGAGCGCCTCGATCTGCCGCCGCACGTCGGCGGTCTCGCGGCGGCGGTCGAGCCAGCCGAACGAGGCGTACCGGGACAGCCCGGCGACGGTGACGTTCCCGGCGACGGTCTCGTTCATCAGCAGCGCCTGGCTCTTGCGCTCCTCCGGCGCCATGCCCATGCCGCGCCGCACCGCCGCGCCCGTGTCGCCGGGGCGGACCGGGCGGCCGTCGATCAGCACCCGCCCCCGCGCGGGGCGCCGCGCGCCGTAGACCGTCTCCAGGATCTCGGAGCGGCCGGAGCCGACCAGCCCCGCGAGCCCGACGATCTCACCGGCGCGGACGCTGAGCGAGACGTCCTCGAAGGAGCCGGGGAGCGTCAGGTGCTCGACCCGCAGCACCTCGGGCCTGTCCTCCTCCGCCACGGGTTCAGGCCGCTCCGGGAACACGTACTCGACGTCCCGGCCGGTCATCAGCGACACGATCTCGTCGGTGGAGGTGGTCCGGGCGGGCAGCCCGACGGCGACGGCCCGGCCGTCCTTGAGGACGGTCACCCGGTCGCCGATCTCCCGGATCTCCGCCAGCCGGTGCGAGATGTAGATCACCGCGACGCCGGCCGCGGTCAGCTCGCGGATGATGCGGAACAGGTTGCCGACCTCGTCGTGGGCGAGGGCCGCGGACGGCTCGTCCATCACCAGCAGGCGCGCCTCGTGCGACAGGGCGCGGGCCATGCTGACGACCTGCTTGCCCGCCGCCGGGAGCCGCCCCACCTCGCGGCGCGCCGGGATCTCCGCGTGCCCGAGCCGGCCGAGCAGCTCGCGCGCCGCCCGCTCGGCGTCGCCGCGGCGGGTGAAGCCGAGCGTGGACTTCTCGTGGCCGAGGAAGATGTTCTCCGCGACCGACAGGCCGTCCACGAGGTCGAGCTCCTGGTAGATCGTCGCGATCCCGGCGCGCATCGCGGCGTTCGGCCCGGCGAGCCGCACCGGCTCCCCGGCGAACACGATCTCGCCCTCGTCCGGCTGGTGCGCGCCGGCGAGCACCTTGATGAGCGTCGACTTCCCGGCGCCGTTCTGCCCGAGCAGGCAGTGCACCTCGCCGGGCCGGACGTCGAGGTCGACGCCGTCCAGGGCGCGGACGCCGGGGAACTGCTTGACGATGCCGCGCATGAGCAGCAGCGGTTCGGTTTCGGGCGAGCCCATCGGGCCTCCTCGGGGGAGAGGGGGGTCAGGACGCGGAGAAGACGTGGTCGCTGATGAGGCGGGCGCCGCCGACCACCCCGGCGGCGCCGGCGAGCTCGGACAGCACGATCGGGAGGTTGCCGGTCGCGAGCGGCGCGGACCGGCGGTAGACGACGCTGCGGATCTCGGCGAGCAGCGCGTGGCCGAGCCCGGCGACGCCGCCCGCGATGATGACGAGCCCGGGGTTGAAGAAGCTGACCAGCCCGGCGAGCACCTGCCCGACGTGCCGGCCGCCCTCCCGGATGATCTGCACCGCGACGGGGTCCCCGGCGGCCGCGGCCTCGCCGACGTGCTCGGCCGACAGCGCCCCGTGCGTCTCCAGCAGCGCGGCGAGCCGCGGCGACCGGCCCGACCCGGCCGCCGCCTCGGCGTCCCGGGCGAGCGCCGCGCCGCCGAAGTACGCCTCCAGGCAGCCCGCGTTGCCGCACGCGCAGATCGGCCCGTCGTCGTCGACGCGGATGTGGCCGATGTCGCCCGCGCTGCCGGACACGCCGCGGTAGATGGCGCCGTCCACGACGATGCCGCAGCCGATGCCGGTGCCGATCTTGACGAGCAGGAAGTCGTCCACGGCGCGCGCGAGCCCCGCGTGCAGCTCCCCGAGCGCCATCAGGTTCACGTCGTTGTCGACGAGGACCGGGCAGCCGAGCTCCTGGCCGATCGCGTCCCGCACCGGGAACCGGTCCCAGCCGGGCATGATCGGCGGGACGACCGGCATGCCGTCGCGGAAGCTGACCGGGCCGGGGACGCCGATCCCGGTGCCGTGCACCTGCGGGATCAGCCCCTCGTCGCGCAGCTTGCCGAGCAGGTCGAGGGCCCGGTCGAGGACCACGGTCGCGCCCTGCCGGACGTCGCACTCCTCGCTGACGTGCCCGAGCACCTCCAGTTCGCCGTCGGTGACCGCCACGTCGATCGAGGTTGCGCCGACGTCGAAGGCGACGAACCGCAGGTTCGGCGACAGCCGCACGATCCCGGACCGGCGGCCGCCCCGGGACGCCGCGAGCCCGGCGCCCTCCACGAGCCCGAGCTCGACGAGCCGGTCCAGCTCCACGGCCAGCTTCGACCGCGACAGCCGGACCACGTCGCCGAGCTCGGCGCGCGAGCGCGGGCCCTCGTCACGCAGCAGCCGCAGCAGCCGTGCCTGATGCACGTTCTGCGGGCGAGCCGACATGCGCATCACGCCGTCCTCTCAGGTCCTCCGGGACGAGACCGGTCCGGTGTGACCCCGGTCTCATGGCGAGAACGTAACCGGCTTTCGCCGCGTTGTGAAGACCTTTTCCTGATTGTGACCGAACTTTCTCCACTCGGAGGACAAAGGTGGACATGCGAAGGCCCCTGCCCAGGTCAGCGGACAGGGGCCTGCGGGGCGACGCTAGTAGCTGACGGTCTGGCGGCCGCTCATCGTCCGCATGATGTGCTCGACGAGCGTGATGAGCACGCGCTTGGCGTCCTCGCGGTCGCGGACGTCGCAGTTGATGACCGGGATGTCGGGCGACAGGTCGAGGGCGTCGCGCACCTGCTCGTGCGAGTGGTGGCCCGCGCCGTCGAACCGGTTGACGCCGATGATGAACGGGACGCCGCGCCGCTCGAAGTAGTCGACCGAGGCGAAGCAGTCCGCCAGCCGGCGGGTGTCCACCAGGACGACCGCGCCGAGCGCGCCCTTGGCCAGTTCGTCCCACATGAACCAGAACCGGTCCTGGCCGGGCGTCCCGAACACGAACAGCACGAGGCCGTTCGGGAGCGTGATGCGCCCGAAGTCCATCGCCACGGTCGTCGTCGTCTTGGACGCGACGGCCGTGGTGTCGTCGATCCCGATGCTCTTCTCGGTCAGGGCCTCCTCGGTCCGCAGCGGCCGGATCTCGCTGACCGCGCTCACCAGGGTGGTCTTGCCGACGCCGAAGCCGCCGGCCACGAGGATCTTGACCGTCAGCGCGGAATCGCCCTGGGCGGCCGCCGCGTCAGAGCGCACGGATTCCATCGATCACTTCCTTGAGTACACGCTCGCCGGGGAACTGCGCCACCGGCGCGGGACGCCGGACCTGGATCAGCGAGTGGTCGAGCAGGTCGCCGAGCAGGACGCGGACGACCCCGAGGGGAAGTTCCAGATCCGACGCTATCTCGGCGACCGACAACGGGGTGCGGCAAAGCTCCAGGATCATGTCATGTTCGGGCTCCGGCGACCATTGGGACGCACGAAGTGCGGCCGAGTCGTCGTCGGACACGGCGGTCTCCACCGCGACGATGAGGGCGACCAGGTCGAACTCGACGCCGTCGTAGTGCGTCCGGCCGCCGGTGAGCGCGTACGGACGGACGACGGGGCCCGCGGCCTCGTCGTACCAGGCGCCGCCTCGCCCCTCCACCTCAAACGCCGCCCGGCTCGGCCGCGGCGACCCGCGGGTTGGCCGACAGGTGCTGCCCGACGCGGGTGACCAGCATCGCCATCTCGTAGGCGATGACCCCGAGGTCGGCGTCGGCGGAGGCGAGGACCGCCAGGCAGGCGCCCTTCCCGGCGGCGGTGACGAACAGGAACGACGACTCCATCTCCACGATCGTCTGCCGGACGGGCCCGCCGCCGAACGTCTCCCCGGCTCCGCGGGCGAGGCTCTGGAAGCTCGCGGCCACCGCGCTCAGGTGGTCGGACTCCTCGCGGGCCAGCCCGCTGGACGCGGCCATCTTCAGGCCGTCGCCCGACAGCACCACCGCGTTCTGCACCGGGGCGACCCGCTGGACCAGGCTGTCGAGGAGCCAGTCCAGCTCACCGCCTCCGCCCGGGACCTCGGCGCCGGGGTACTGGGCCTCTGTCATGGGGTGTCGTCCTCCTGGTCGGCTGGGTCTCGCGCGGCCTCCGCGTCGGCCGCGTCCTGTCTGCCAAGCTGCCAGCCACGCTGCATGGCGGACATCATCGATCGCAGTGCTTCGGGTGAGCGCGGGTCGTCCTCGTCCGGAACGGTCCCGGGAGCGGGCGCGCCGTCGCCGGCGGCCCGGTCCGGTGCCGCGGGCGGCGCCGCGTCCGGCGGGACGGGCGCGCCGAGCGGCATCCCGGCCGGCTCGGGTCCGCGCGGCGGGCGGGCGGGCTCCGCCGGCGGCGGGTCGGTCACCGGCGGGGACTGGCCCTGGGCGGCCAGGTGCTCGTCGACCCGCTGCTTGAGCTGGGGCGCCAGGTGCTGCTGCCGCCTGCGCTTGGGCAGCTCGCCCGGCTTCAGCGGCGGCGCCTCCGGGCTCGCCCGGGCGGGCTCGGGCGCCGGGCGCTCCGGTTCGGCCTGCGGCGCCTGCTCCGTCGCGGGCCCGTCGGCCCGCTCGGCCTCGACCAGGCGGACGACGCCGCCCGTGTCGGCCGCCGGCAGCGCCGGGGCCGCCCCGGAGGCCGGCTTGGAGGCCGACAGGGCCGGGGCGGCGCCCGGCAGCGTCTGCATGGGCCCGGTGAGGCGGCGCGCGGCCGGCTCGGTCTCCGGCTCGTCCACGATCAGCGAGGCGGGGATCAGCGCGATCGCGGTCGTCCCCCCGTACGGGGACTGGCGGAGCGTGACCTGGATGCCGTGCCGCTCGGCCAGCCGCGCCACGACGAACAGCCCGAGCTGCGCGCTGTCGGACGGGTCGAAGTCCGGCGGCCGGGCGAGCCGCGCGTTGGCGGCGCGCAGCGCCTCCTCGGTCATCCCGAGGCCGCGGTCCTCGACCTCGATCGCGAAGCCGTTGGCGACCGCGTGCCCGCTGACCCGCACCGGCGACTGCGGCGGCGAGAACGTGGTGGCGTTCTCCACGATCTCCGCCAGCAGGTGGATGACGTCGGCGACGGCGGAGCCGAGCAGCGCGACGCGCGGCAGCGGCTGCACCCGGACGCGCGGGTAGTCCTCGACCTCGGCGACCGCGCCGCGGACGACGTCCACCAGCGGCACCGGGCGGCGCCAGCCGCGGCCCGCCGTCTTGCCCGCGAGGATCACCAGGCCCTCGGCGTGCCGGCGCATCCGGGTCGCGAGGTGGTCGAGCCGGAACAGGTCCGACAGCTCCGACGGGTCCTCGGTGCGGCGCTCCATGGAGTCCAGGAGGCTGAGCTGGCGGTGCAGCAGCGCCTGGTTGCGGCGCGCGAGGTTGACGAACACCTCGCTGATGCCGCGGCGGGCCGCGGCCTCGCCCTCGGCCGACGCCACGACGGCCGCGCGGGCCCGGTCGAACGACTCGGCGATCTGCCGGATCTCGTTGATGCGGTAGTCGAGCTCGGGCTCCGGCTCGGGCTCGGCGGGCCGCCCGGCGCGGATCCGCTCCGCCAGCCGCGGCAGCCGCTCCTGGGTGAACTCGACCACGCCGCCGGCGAGCGCGCGGCACTCGCGGACCAGCCGCCGGGAGACCCGGACGGCGAAGAACGACGACAGCACGATCGCGAGCAGCCCCAGCCCGCCGGCGAGGGCGAGCCGCGTGAACGTGCCGATCGCGATGCCCTGGGCGTGCTCGGTGAGGTCGTCGAGAACGTCGTTCTCCAGCTCGAACAGCTGGCCGTGGACGGCGCTGCTCGCGCTGCTCCAGGCGGCGGGCTCGATGACGGTGACCTCCCGCGCACCGCCCTGCGCCCCCTCCGGGAGCGCGCCGTCTCCGGCGGCGGTCCCGCGCTCGGCGGCCGCCGCGGGCGGCTCGGCGCCGTGGATGACCTCGTTCTCCAGCCGCATCAGCTGCCGGGCCGGCGGGCCGCTCATCAGCCGCTCGTAGCGGGCGTGGAACCGGTCGGGCAGGTCGCGGGCGTTGTCCGCGTGGATCGTGTGGTGCGCCCCGACGAGCTTGGCGAACTCGGCGCGCTCGGCGGGCGAGATGCGGCCGGCGGCGAGCGCCCCGGTCAGCAGGGCGTCCTCGCGGGCCATGTACTCGCGGGCGCGGCCGAACGAGGTGAGCGTGCGGGCGCGCGCGGTGATCGAGCCGTCCGCCGGCGCGGTCGCGCTGTAGATCGCGAAGCCGGCGTCGATGAGCTCGTTGTACTCGCGCAGCACGTGCCCGCGCCCGGCGGCGCGGCCGTCGACGCTGCGGCGCAGCGCGTCGAGGCCGCCGAGCCTGGTGACGAGCCCGTCGATGCGGGTGACCACCTCGGGCAGGATCGTCTCGCGCATGCCCTGGTCGCGGCTGCCGGCGCGGACCTCCCGGGCCGCCTTGTCGGTGGCCCTGCGCTGCTCCTGGATCTCGCTCGCGGCGGCCGACCGGCCGTCGCCGAGCCAGGACATCGACAGGCGCCGCTCCTTCTGCAGGCCGTCGATGAGCCGCTGCGTGGGCAGCACCGACTTCTGCTGGAAGTTCCTGCTCTCCAGGAGCTGGTTCGCGTCGCCGTAGGTCATGCCGGTGAGGAGGACCCACAGCGAGGTCAACGCCAGCAGCGGGACGAGGACCAGCAGCGTGATCCTCGTCCGGATGGAGGAGAAACGGGGTGCGGCCATCACTGCTTCGGCACTCGGGGGCGGGACATGCGGGGGAAACCTCCCGATGCGTGGAGTACGGGGGTGTGCGGGAGCCTACTACGTCGCGGCTTCCCGGCGGTCGGGCGGACGCGGGCCGTCCGGCGCGTCCGGCGAGTCGGGCCAGGTCAGCACGTGCTCCATCAGCGCCACCAGAACCTCCTTCGATGATTCGCGCCGCCGGACGTCGCAGAGCAGCACGGGGACGTCCGGGTCCAGGTCGAGCGCTATCGCGACGTCCTCGGGCCGGTGCGTGCGCCGGCCGTCGAAGCAGTTCACGGCCACCACGAACGGGACGCCGCGGCGCTCGAAGTAGTCGATGGCGGCGAAGCTGCCGGTCAGCCGGCGCGTGTCGGCGAGCACGACCGCACCGATCGCGCCCGCGGCCAGCTCGTCCCACATGAACCAGAACCGCTCCTGCCCGGGCGTGCCGAACAGGTACAGCAGCAGCTGCTCCGAGAGGGTGATCCGCCCGAAGTCCATCGCGACGGTCGTGGTCGTCTTCGCGCCGACGCCGGACACGTCGTCGACCCCGACGCCGCGGTCGGTCAGCGGCTCCTCGGTGTGCAGCGGCCTGATCTCGCTGATCGAGCCGACCATCGTCGTCTTGCCGACCCCGAACCCGCCGGCGATCAGGATCTTCGTCGTGACGAGGGGACGGGCGCTCGTGCCGGTCCCGTCAGAGGGCGCGTAGGCCATTCAACACCTCCCGCAGCACTCCGTTCGGTGGGCGGCGGCCCCGGACGGGCTCCACCTCGGCGACCACCGCGATCAGTCCCTCGTCCCGCAGGTCGCCGAGCAGGACGCGGACGACGCCGATCGGCAGGCCCAGGTCGGCCGACAGCTCGACGACGGGCACCGGGCGCGCGCAGGCGCGCAGCACCCGCGCGTGGTCGGGGCTGTAGCGCAGCCGGTCGCCCGGGGGGACGCCGGTCGCCGCCACGACCGCGATCAGCTCGAAGCCCTCGCCCTCGGGACGGGTCCGCCCCCGGGTCATGGCGTACGGACGCACCAGCGGACCGGCCTCCCGGTCCAGCCACCGCTCTGAGGAGGCCATGGCCGCTCACCGGCTCCGCGGCGAGGTCCCCCCGGCGCTTCCGAAGCCCTCACCCGCCGTCTCGTGCTCGGCTCCGAACCTGGGGCTCGCCTGCAGGTGCTGGCCGACCCGCTTGACCAGCACCGCCATCTCGTAGGCGACGAGGCCGGCGTCGGCCTCCGCGTCGGCCAGCACGGCGAGGCAGGTGCCGTCGCCGGCGGCCGTCACGAACAGCAGCAGCGCGTCCATCTCGATGATGGTCTGCCGCACGTTCCCGCCGGCGAAGTGCCGGCCCGCGCCGCGCGCCAGGCTCTGCACGCCGGACGCCAGCGCGGACAGGTGCTCGGCGTCCTCGCGGCCCAGGTCGGTGGAGGCCGCGATGGCCAGGCCGTCCCGGGACAGGATCACCGCCTGCCGCACCGCCGTCACCCGCCCGGCGAAGTCGTTGAGCAGCCAGTTCAGCTCACCGGTCGCGGTGTGGTGCATCATCGCTCCCCTTCGTCGCCCACGTTCGACGCGCGCCCGCGCCGCCATCCCTGCTGTATCGATGCCATCAGCGAACGTGCCTCCTCAGGCGAGCGGGCGATGCCCCCTGACGCACCGCCGTCGAGGCGGGGCGGGGGCGGCGGGGGGCGCTTGCGGAGCTGCGGGGCCAGGTTCTCCTGCCGCACCCGGCGGGGCAGCCCGGCGTGGGTGCCCGCGGGCTGCCAGTCCTCCCGGGTGTCGTCGACCACGTCCGCGTCCACGATCTCGTCGGCGTCCACGACCTCGGCCGGGCCTCCGCCGGAGTGAGCACCGGCGTCCTCGCGGGCCTCCCCGGCCGCGTCGGTGACGATCTCCGGGACGATCTCCGGGACGATCTCCGGGACGGGCACGGCCTCGTCCGACCAGGGGTTCGGCCGGGGCCCGGACGGGGTGCCGGGCCCGGTCTCGCCGGGCGTGCCCCACGACACCGCGGGGGCGGACAGCTCGGGCAGCACGGGCGGCGCCTCCATGGGCCCGTCTGTGCCGTGCTCGCCAGAGCCGTGCTCGCCGCTGCCGTACCCGCCGGCGTCCTCCGCGCGCAGGCGCCGCTCGTGCGGCTCGGCGGCGGGCAGCGACGCGAACCGCCCGGACTCGTCGGTCTCCCGCAGCGGGACGACCGACTCCGAGCGCGGCGCGGGCACCAGCGCGGCCTCGCGCGGCTCCCCGGCCCGGCCGTGCGCCGCGCCGTCGTCCGCGAAGTGGTCCCCGGGCTCGATCTCGGCGGACGCCTCGGCCGCCGCCATCTGCTCGGCGGGCACCACCAGCTCGTGCGGCAGCAGCACGATCGCGGTCACGCCGCCGTACGGGGACCGCTGCAGCGACACGGTGATGTCGTGCCGGGCGGCGAGCCGCGCGACGACGAACAGCCCCAGCTGGTCGGTGTCGACGAGGTCGTACTCGGGCGGCTCGGCCAGCCGCCGGTTCGCCTCCTCGAGCAGTTCGGGCCGGACGCCGAGGCCGCGGTCCTCGATCTCGACGGCGAACCCGGTGCCGACGCGCTCGGCCATCACCCGGACCTCGGTGGTCGGCGGGGAGAACGTCGCCGCGTTCTCCAGCAGCTCGGCCAGCAGGTGGACGACGTCGGTGACGGCCGCGCCGACCAGGCCGTCCGCGGACTCGGTGAGGACGGTCACCCGGGTGTAGTCCTCGATCTCCGAGACGGCCGCGCGCAGCACGTCGGCGAAGCGCACCGGGTGCCGCCAGCCGCGGCCCGGCGTGGCGCCGGACAGGATGATCAGGCTCTCCGCGTGCCGCCGCATGCGGGTGGTGAGGTGGTCGATCCGGAACAGGTCTTCCAGGTCGTCGGGCTCGGCGCGGCTCTCCAGCGCGTCCAGCATCGTCAGCTGGCGGTGCAGGAGCGACTGGTTGCGGCGGGCGATGTTCAGGAAGATGCGGCTGACGCCCGCCCGCAGCTCGGCCTGGCCGACTGCCGCGTCGACGGCGGTGCGCTGCACCTTGGAGAACGACTCGGCGAGCTGGGCGACCTCGGCGGTGCGGCCCGCCGCCAGGGGCGGCGCCTCGGCGGCGACGTCCACCCGCTGGTTGCGGCTCAGCCGGTCGACGATGGCGGGCAGCCGGCGGTCGGCGAGCTCCTCGGCGGAGCCGCGCAGCCCGACCAGCTCGCGGACGAACCCCCGCGCGACCCGCAGCGACAGCAGCACCGAGACGAGGATCGCCAGCAGGCCGAGGCCGCCGACGACGCCGAGCCGGACGTAGGCGTCGCGGCCGAGCCGGTCGGCGTCCTCGCCCGCGAGCCGGGAGTTGCTGAGCAGCATGTCGTTGGTCCGCAGCACCAGCTGCTGCGCCGTCCGCTGCCACTCCTCCGCGCCGATGGGCAGCGGCCTGCGCGGGTCGGCGTCGGCGATCCGGTCCTCGATGCCCCGGAAGCTCTGGTAGAGCGGGGACGCGAACACGGGCGCGGTCGTCGTCGCGTAGACCTCCCGGTCGAGGAGCGAGCGCTGCCTGGTCCAGTGCCAGCGCTGCTCGCCGATCATCTCGACGAACATCCGGTGCTCGGGCGCCGTCATCCGGCCCCCGGTGATGAGGGCGGAGGCGATCAGCGCGTTCTCGCGCTGCAGCAGTTCGATGGCGCGGCCGGCGTGCCGGGTCGCGAGCGTCGCGTTGTACAGGTCGGAGTCGTCGATGTCGAGGCGGTCGTACACCCGGTGCACGTCGTCGACCATGGTGCCGTAGTAGTTGATCGCGGTCAGCCGCTCGATGGAGCGCGCGTCGATGCCCGTCCGCAGGCCGGTGAGCCCGCCGAGCCCCCGGATGACCTGCTCGACGCGCTCCTCCAGTCCTGCGGGCATGGCGTCCCGGGCGGCCTCGGAGGTGGCCTCCCGCCGGAAGTGCTCGATGGCCGCGTCCAGGCGCTTGCGCTGCTGGTCGAGCGCGGGCGGCGTGGACGGCGCGCTCTCGCGCGGGGTGCTGAGGAACACGGCGGACGCCTGGCGCTCCTTGCCCAGCTCCACCAGCACGGCCTGGCCGGTCGGCGCCAGCAGGCGGTCGAGCGTGTGGTAGTTGCGGTGGGCGAGCGCGTCCCGGCCGGTGGTGTTGGCCGCGTAGCCCCACAGCGCGACGAGGGACAGCAGCGGGACCAGCAGCAGCGCGGTCACCCGCGTGCTGATCGACCGCGTGCGGGTCGAGCGGGCGCGGATCGGGTGCGTGCGCCGGTGGCCGGCCGCTTCGGCAGGGCGGCGCTCATCGGTCTTCGCCGTGGTGTCCTGGGGGGCGTCCCCCCTGGATGAAACGAAATCCATGTGACCTCGAACGTTCCGGCGCGGAGGGTCCCTGGATCATAAAGGCGGTGCGTGACGGGGCCGCAACCCCTTTGGCGCCTTTCGGACGCATTGGGACCATTCCGTGTCACCTGCGGCTATGCGTCCGGCCGGGAGGATGCCGCCGAACCTCCACAAAGAGATTGCGGCAAATCCGGACAAGTTACTTCATTTCCCCCTGTCGTCCCGGGGCGGATGCGCCATACTGTGCTCCTTCACCCCACGCTCGCGTCGCGGCCGGAACGGGAAGGAGATCGGCGATCCATACAGGCAACGACGGCGGCCGGAACGAGGGCGCCCGCACCGGCCCGCCGGACATGACCGGCCTGGGCGGAAGGCCGACGCACGGGCCGCAGGGCGTTACGATGCCCGCCGTGAGTCCCGAAAGCCAGGCATCCGAGGCACTTCCGTCCCGACGGCGCCGCACGCCCCGCGGCGGCCGCCACCGCGGCGACGAGTCCTTCCTGCTGCCCCCCGGATCCCCAGCGCTCGTCCTGGCCGTCCCCGGCCACGCCCGGCAGGCCGGCGCCGAGGTCGCCCACGAACTCGCCCGCCTCGTCGAGATCGAGCACACCGGCCAGCCGGCCTACCTCGCGCACCTGGAGGGCGAGGAGGCGAACCTGAACGCCGTCCTCGCCGGGCTGCGGCGCGACGAGGACGCCCCTGCGGCGGTGGTCGTCCCGCTGTCCACCGGCCCCGACCGGGCCATGGACGCCGCCGTCCACGCCGCCGTCGCCGGCTCCCCCGCCCGCGCCGTCGCCGCCGAGCCCCTCGGCCCCCACCCGCTGATCGCCGAGGCGCTGCACGACCGCCTCGCCGACGCCGGCCTGGCCCGCGCCGACCGGATCCGGCTGATGACGATGGTGACCGCCGCGTCCGGCTTCATCATCGCCACCCCCGGAGACGCCGCCGCAGTCCGGCAGGCCGAGGTCACCGGCGTGCTCCTCGCCTCCCGGCTCGCGGCCCCCGTCTTCACCGCCTCGCTGAACGACGTGGCGTCGGTCAAGGCCGCCGCGGAGCAGCTCCACGCGGCGGGCGCCACGTCCATCGCCGTCGCGCCGCACCTGATCGGCACCGAGCCGGAGACCGGCCTGATCGCCCCCGCCGCGGCCTCCGTGGGCTCCGTGGGCTCCGCCCACTCGGCCCCCCTGGGCCCCCACCCGGCCCTGGCACGCCTGGCCGCACTCCGCTACGTAGAGGCGCTGTCTTCGGCCCTGGCTCAGTAGTCCAGGGGTGCGACCCCCCTGGAACCCCCCGTTGCGCACGGGGCGCCGTTTCCCGATCCGCTCCGCGTCTCGTGAAACGGCGCCCCGTGCGTCGGGTGGGGATCAGCGGTTCTTGAACTTCGGGGGGCGTTTCTCCATGGTCGCGGTCATGCCCTCGGGGAGGTCTTCGGTGAAGAAGGCCAGGGTCTGTACCGCGGTCTCGGCCTGGAGCTGGGCGCGGAGGCCAGGGGCGTCCAGGGCCGTGTTGAGCAGTTCCTTCGTGCGGCGCAGGCCGTACGGGGACTTCGCGAGCAGTTCGTCGGCCAGGGCGTGGGCGGCCTCCAGGTCCGCGCCCTCGGCGCTGACCTCGGTGACGAGGCCGAGGGCCTCGGCGCGGGACACGTCCAGCCGCTGGGCGCGGTAGAAGATCTCCGCGGCCCTGGCCGGGCCGACCAGCCGGGGCAGCAGCCAGGACAGGCCGCAGTCGCCGGCCGACAGGCCGAGGTTCACGAACGGCACGACGAACCGGGTCGTCGGGTCGGCGACCCGCATGTCGCAGGCCAGCGCCCAGGACACCCCCATGCCCGCGACGGGGCCGTGCAGGGCCGCGATCACCGGCTGCGGGATCTCCCGCAGCCGCGCGGTGACCTCGCCGCCCCGGCCGATGCCCCGGTAGAGGCGCTGGACGCGTCCCTCCGAGCTCTCCTGCCCCGGGTCGCCGCCCTGGATGTCCATGCCCGAGCAGAAGCCGCGGCCCTCGCCGGTGAGCACGACCACCTGGGTGTCGGGGTCGCGCGCCAGCTCGTTGAGGACGTCGAGCATCTCCTCGGTCAGCGCGCCGTCGACGGCGTTCAGACGCTCCGGCCGGGACAGGGTGATGGTCAGCACCCCGTCCCGGCGGTCGAGCTTGATCCCGCCCAACGTCTAGGAGGTGAGCTGCTGGATGAGGGGGCCCATCTGCTCGCCCACGTTCTTGAAGACGGTCAGCGGCTCGGCGGCGTTGATGGCCGCCCAGTTGTCCCGGACGTCCTCGACGCTCAGCGTCTCCTTCTGCCCGTAGCCGGGGCCCTCCGCCACGAAGATCTTCGCGATGCGGCCGCCGCCGACGGTGTAGACCTCGCCGGAGTCCTCGTTGCTCTCGTGGACGAGGTAGGCGACCAGCGGCGTGACCTGGTCGACGCCGAGCTTGTCGGCGAAGTCGGCGGGGAGCAGGTCCTCGGTCATCCGGGTCCAGGCGACCGGGGCGATCGCGTTGGCCTTGATGTTGTACTTGGCGCCCTCCTGCGCGAGGGTCTTGGTGAAGCCGACGAGGCCCATCTTGGCCGTGGCGTAGTTCGCCTGCCCGAAGTTGCCGAACAGGCCCGCGGGCGAGGACGTGTTGACGATCCGGCCGTAGCCCTGCTCGCGCAGCTGCGACCAGGCGGCGCTGGAGACGAGGAACGAGCCCCGCAGATGGACGGCGATGACCGCGTCGAACTCCTCCGGCGACATGTTCTTGAACGACTTGTCGCGCAGGATCCCCGCGTTGTTGATGACGATGTCGACCTTGCCGAACTCGTCCAGCGCCGTCTTGATGATCGCCTGCGCGCCCTCGGGGGTCGCCACGTTGTCGGGGTTGGCGACGGCCTCGCCGCCGTTCTTCTTGATCTCGTCCACGACCTCCTGGGCGGGGCCGGCGGAGGCGCCGACACCGGACCGGTCGCCGCCGAGGTCGTTCACGACGACCTTGGCGCCGCGCGCGGCGAGCTCCAGCGCGTGCTGGCGGCCGAGGCCGTGCCCGGCCCCGGTCACGACCGCCACGCGGCCGTCGTAGCGCAGTTCCGACATCCCTGTCTCCTCACATCGCACCGACTTCGCCCCCTAGGAAACCACCCGGGGGTTACCCAGTGGTACCACTAAACCGAATCCCGCTCGGCCGCGGCCCCCGGTCTTTCTTCCCGCCCGCGCCGCCGCGCAGTCCTGTGCGCCGCGGGACCCGAGCGAAAGATGCGGTAAATGCCGCTTTCGCCGGGGCGGTCGGCGTAGTCTCCTCCCGTACGGGTCCACTCATCGACGCCGCGAGGAACAACGGAGGTTCCGTCTCGATGAGCACAGCCGACGCGTTTCCCCAGGGCCCGCGCCCCTACCGAGTCGTCCAGTGGGCGACGGGCGCGGTCGGCCGGAGCGTGATCAGAGGGGTCCTCGCCCGGGACGACATGGAGCTGGCCGGCGTCTGGGTGCACGCGCCCGAAAAGGCCGGAACCGACGCCGGTGTCCTCGCCGGACGCGACCCCGCCGGAATCATCGCGACCGGCGACCTCGACGACATCCTCGCCCTCGACGCCGACTGCGTCGTCTACGCGCCGAGCCCGACGCCCGACAGGTCCGCCGAACTCGACCTCGTCTGCGCGCTGCTGTCGTCGGGCAAGAACGTCGTCTCCCTGAACGGCTTCCTCTACCCCGGGGCGCACGGCCCGCACTACGTGAACGAACTGGAGCAGGCGTGCAAGCGGGGCCGCGCCTCGGTGCACGGCAGCGGGATCAGCAACGGCTTCATGGCCGACGCCATGCCGCTGATGCTGACGCGGCTGTCCCGGCGGATCACCCACGTCTACGCCCGGGAGGTCTCCGACTTCGCGCTGCACCCGTCCTGGCGGATGGTCCACCACATGCTCGGCTTCGGCAAGGACGAGGACGCCTACCGGCGCGCGCTGCGGCCGGCCCGCACCGCGATGAGGGCGCTGTACTCCGAGAGCCTGCACCTGGTCGCCGCCGGGCTCGGGATCGACCTGGACGAAGTCGACCTCGACGTCGACCACCGGCTCGCCCGCACCGACCTCACCACCGCCGCCGGGCCGATCCCGCGCGGGACGGTCGCGGCCGCCCGCTGGAGGTTCAGCGGCCTGGCCGGCGGACGCCCCGTGATCACCATCGAGGTCGTGCACAAGGCCAGCGCCGGGGAGATGTGCGAGGAGTGGGGCCGTCCCGGGTACTCGCTCCGGGTGGACGGCGAGCCCTCCCTCACGCTGGCGGCCGACAGCGAGTGGGTGTCCGATCCGATCTCCGCCGCCACCGCCCACGCGCTGAACGCCGTCCCGGCCGTCTGCGCCGCCGAGCCGGGCATCCGCACCCACCTCGACCTCCCGATGATCGGCGGCCGGATGCGGGTCTGAGCGCGGCGGCTATCGTGGGCGGCGGGCCCGTCGACGGAGGGAGCACGACATGAGCGTCCAGGAGGTCGAGGGAGGCCGGTTCGTCCGGCAGGCGAACCGCTTCACCGAGCGGATCACCGCGGACGGGTCGAGCGGCCTGCCCGCCGAGCCCGGCCGCTACCGGCTCTTCGTCTCGTACGCGTGCCCGTGGGCGCAGCGCAGCCTGATCGTCCGGCGCCTGCTCGGCCTGGAGGACGCGATCAGCGTCGCCGTCGTCGACCCGATCCGAGACGAGCGCGGCTGGCGCCTCCCGGAGCGCGACCCCGTCACCGGCGCGGTGTTCCTCTCGGAGCTGTACCTCGGCACCGATCCGTCGTTCGAGGGCCGCTACACCGTCCCGTGCGTCTGGGACACCGAGACCGGGCGCCTGGTCACCAACGACTTCCCGAACATCACCACGATGATGGAGACGGAGTTCACCGCGCATCACCGCCCGGACGCGCCCGACCTTTACCCGGAGGCGCTCCGCCCCCAGATCGACGAGCTGAACGACCTCGTCTACCGGACCGTCAACAACGGCGTCTACAAGTCCGGGTTCGCCACCGCCCAGGACGCCTACGAGGACGCGGTGGACGCCCTCTTCGCCACGCTCGACCATCTGGAGGAGCGCCTCTCCGGCCGCCGCTACCTGTTCGGCGACGAGATCACCGAGGCCGACGTCCGGCTGTACCCGACGCTCGCGCGCTTCGACGCCGTGTACTACTCGCACTTCAAGTGCAACGTGCGGCACCTGACGGACTACCCGAACCTGTGGGGCTACGCCCGCGACCTGTACTCGGTCCCCGCGTTCGGCGAGACCACGAACTTCGACCACATCAAGCGCCACTACTACGTGACGCAGCGCAACATCAACCCGTCCGGGGTCGTCCCCAAGGGCCCCTTCATCGACTGGACCGCACCGCACGATCGGGATCGCTGACCTCGGCACGTCGTTATGCTGACGAACCGCAAACAGCCGCAACGAGAGAGACGAACCCGACCATGCGTAGTCAGTTCTTCGGAAACATGGACCAGGGGCAGCAGCTCCCCGGCCACTTCGCCCTCCAGAACTCCAAGATGCTCCGGATCCACCTCAACGGCGACGTCCTGGCGCGCCAGGGCTCCATGGTGGCCTTCCAGGGCCAGATGGAGTTCGACTACGAGGGCTCCGGCGGCATCGGCAAGTTCATGAAGAAGGCCCTCACCGGCGAGGGCGTCCCGACGATGCGCGTGAAGGGCCAGGGCCTGCTGTTCGTCGCCAACGACGCCGACGACATCCACCTGTTCTACCTGGAGAACGAGGGACTGACCGTCAACGGCGCCAACATCCTCGCCTACGACGCGCACCTGCAGTCCGACATCCAGCGCGTCCAGGGCGCGGGCATCGCCGCGGGCGGCCTGTTCAACACCACGCTCACGGGCACCGGCTGGGTCGCCCTGACCACGCACGGCACCCCCGTCATGCTCGACGCCGGCCGCGCCCCCACCTTCGTGGACGGCCAGTCCGCCGTCGCGTGGAGCACCGGCCTCCAGGTGGGCGTCAACCGCACCTTCAAGGCGGGCGCCCTCATCGGCCGCGGTAGCGGCGAGGCCATGCAGCTCGCCTTCCAGGGCCAGGGCTTCGTCCTGGTCCAGGCCAGCGAAGGCCCCACGGTGGCCCCCCACACGCACTGAGTTGATTGCAGTGCCCTTGGCGGTCGGGCCTTGGAGGCCCTCCCTTCAACGGGCACTGCGTGCGATCGCTGCATCGCTCCGGCTCGCCTGGCGGCTCGCTGCGCGATCAGGTTCCTCGCAAGCTCGAAACCTGCCTTCGGACGCGATCGCAGACGTTGAGGTTGTTGCGGGGTTGCTGTGGTGGCCGGTGTAGTCGCGCCGCTGGCGGGGCCGGGACGAGGCCCGCGGCCCGACCGCACGCGGGAGCCGATCGCCGAAGGCACTGCACAAGCGCACAGGGGCTGGAACGAGTAGCCTTGACGCGTCTAAGAAATTACCTGCGAGCTGCGGAAGAGGGCGATCTCCGCCGTGTCGACAGAGTCGTCGCAATCTAGTGCCGACCCAACGATGACTGACTTCGGTGCCAACGAGTGGCTGGTCGACGAGCTGTACCAGAAGTACCTCGAGGACCCGACCTCGGTTGATGAGGCTTGGTGGAGCTTCTTCTCGGATTACCAGCCGGACAGCCGGCCGGGTTCGGTGAAGTCCGCGTCCCCCGGGGCGCCCCAGGCACCCGACGGGAGCACCGCCCCGAAGTCCCCGAACGGTACCGCGGCCGCCCCGCCGACACCCGCGCGGCCGGTCGAGCCCCCCAAGGCCCCCTCGAAGGGCGCCCCGGCGAAGGGCAAGGCGAAGGCCGCGCCGAAGGCCGAAAAGAAGCCCGCGCCCCCGCCGGTGCCCGAGGGCGCCGAAGAGGTGCGGCTGCGCGGTGTCGCCGCCCGGACGGCCAGCAACATGGAGACGAGCCTGGGGGTGCCGACCGCGACGAGCGTGCGGACCATCCCGGCCAAGTTGCTGATCGACAACCGGATCGTCATCAACAACCACCTCAAGCGGGGCCGCGGCGGCAAGGTGTCGTTCACGCACCTGATCGGGTACGCGACGGTCAAGGCGCTCGCCGCGATGCCGGAGATGAACGCCGCGTACACCGAGGTGGACGGCAAGCCGGTCATGATCCGGCCGGAGCACGTGAACTTCGGGCTGGCGATCGACCTGCAGCGCGGCGACGGGACGCGGCAGCTGGTGGTGCCGAGCATCAAGGCCGCCGAGACGCTGGACTTCCGCCAGTTCTGGGCCGCCTACGAGGAGATCGTCCGCAAGGCGCGCAACAACAAGCTCACCATCGAGGACTACCAGGGCACCACGATCAGCCTGACGAACCCGGGCACGATCGGGACGGTGCACTCGGTGCCGCGGCTGATGGCCGGCCAGGGGGCGATCATCGGGGTCGGCTCGATGGAGTACCCGGCGGAGTTCGCGGGCGCGTCCAGCGACACGCTGTCGCGGATGGGGATCAGCAAGGTGATGACGCTGACCTCCACCTACGACCACCGGATCATCCAGGGCGCGCAGTCCGGCGACTTCCTGCGCCGCATCCACGAGCTGCTGCTCGGCGCGGACGGCTTCTACGACGAGATCTTCGAGGCGCTGCGCATCCCGTACGAGCCGGTGCGCTGGGTCAAGGACATCTCCGCGTCGCACGAGGACGACGTCGCGAAGGTCGCCCGCGTCCACGAGCTGATCCACGCCTACCGGGTGCGCGGCCACCTGATGGCCGACACCGACCCGCTGGAGTACAAGCAGCGGCGGCACCCCGACCTGGACATCCTGCAGCACGGCCTGACCCTGTGGGACCTGGAGCGCGAGTTCGCGACCGGCGGGTTCGGCGGCAAGGCCACGATGAAGCTGCGCGACATCCTCGGCGTGCTGCGGATGGCCTACTGCCGCACCGTCGGCATCGAGTACATGCACATCCAGGACCCCGAGGAGCGGGCCTGGATCCAGGAGCGCGTGGAGGTCCCGCACGACAAGCCGTCGCGCGAGGAGCAGCTGCACGTGCTGCGCCGGCTGAACAGCGCCGAGGCGTTCGAGACGTTCCTGCAGACGAAGTTCGTCGGGCAGAAGCGGTTCTCGCTGGAGGGCGGCGAGTCCGTCATCCCGCTGCTGGACTCGGTGATCTCGGCGGCGGCGAAGGCCAGCCTGGACGAGGTCGTCATCGGCATGGCGCACCGCGGCCGGCTGAACGTCCTCGCGAACATCGTCGGCAAGTCCTACGGGCAGATCTTCGGCGAGTTCGAGGGCAACCTCGACCCGCGCAGCGCGCAGGGCTCCGGTGACGTGAAGTACCACCTCGGCGCGTCCGGGGACTTCGTCGCCGACGACGGCTCCAAGATCCACTGCGAGCTGGTGGCGAACCCCTCGCACCTGGAGACGGTCGACCCGGTCCTGGAGGGCGTCGTCCGCGCCAAGCAGGACGTGCTGGACGTCGGCGAGGCCGGGTTCAGCGTGCTGCCCGTGCTGCTGCACGGCGACGCCGCGTTCGCGGGGCAGGGCGTGGTCGCGGAGACGCTGAACCTGTCGCAGCTGCGCGGCTACCGCACCGGCGGCAGCGTGCACGTCGTGATCAACAACCAGGTGGGCTTCACCACCGCGCCCGAGTACTCGCGGTCCAGCGTCTACTCCACCGACGTGGCCCGGATGATCCAGGCGCCGATCTTCCACGTCAACGGCGACGACCCGGAGGCGTGCGCGCGGGTCGCGCGGCTGGCCTTCGAGTACCGGCAGACGTTCAAGAAGGACGTCGTCATCGACATGGTCTGCTACCGGCGCCGGGGCCACAACGAGGGCGAGAACCCCTCGTTCACCCAGCCGCTGATGTACGACCTGATCGACGCGAAGCGCTCGGTGCGCAAGCTGTACACCGAGGCGCTGATCGGCCGCGGCGACATCACGGTCGAGGAGGCCGAGCAGGCGCTCCGCGACTACCAGGAGCAGCTGGAGCGCGCCTTCACCGAGACCCGCGAGGCGGTGAAGAAGCCGCAGGAGCCGGGCTCGGTCGTGAAGCCGGACGTCGAGGAGCGCATCCCGATCGACCACGGCAAGGCGCCGACGGCGATCCCGCAGGAGACCGTGAAGCGGCTGATCGAGTCGCAGGTCAGCCTGCCGGAGGGCTTCACCCCGCACCCGCGGCTGCAGCCGATCCTGCAGCGCCGCGCACAGATGATCGAGGACGACGCGATCGACTGGGCGACCGGCGAGCTGCTGGCGATGGGCTCGCTGCTGATCGACGGCCACCCGGTGCGGCTCGTCGGCCAGGACACCCGGCGCGGGACGTTCGGCCAGCGGCACGCGGTCCTCGTCGACCGCAAGACCGGCGAGGAGTACACCCCGCTCAAGCAGTTCGGGCAGGGCGTGTCGAAGTTCTACGTGCACGACTCGCTGCTCAGCGAGTACGCGGCGATGGGCTTCGAGTACGGCTACTCGATGACCCGCCCGGACGCGCTGGTCTGCTGGGAGGCCCAGTTCGGCGACTTCGCCAACGGCGCCCAGAACATCGTGGACGAGTACATCTCGTCGGGCGAGCAGAAGTGGGGCCAGCACTCCGGCGTCGTGCTGCTGCTGCCGCACGGCTACGAGGGGCAGGGACCGGACCACTCGTCGGCGCGCATCGAGCGCTACCTGCAGCTGTGCGCGCAGGACAACATGACCGTGGTGTACCCGACGACCCCGTCGAACTACTTCCACCTGCTGCGCTGGCAGGTGCTGTCGGGCCGGCACAAGCCGCTGGTCGTGTTCACGCCGAAGTCGCTGCTGCGGCTGAAGGCGGCGACGTCCGGCGTCGCGGAGATCACCGGCGGCGCGTTCCTGCCGGTGATCCCGGAGAGCGACCCGGCGATCGACCCGAAGGGCGTGCGGCGGGTGCTGCTCAGCACCGGCAAGATCTACTACGACCTGGTGAAGGCGCGGCAGAGCGCGGGCGCGACCGACACCGCGATGATCCGGATCGAGCGGCTGTACCCGCCGCCGGTGGACGAGATCAAGGCGGAGCTGGCCAAGTACCCGTCGGACGTCGAGGTCGTGTGGGTGCAGGACGAGCCGGCGAACATGGGCGCCTGGCCGTTCATGGCGCTGAAGCTGCCGCACCACATCGAGGGCCTGCGGATGTCGCGGGTGTCGCGTCCGGCGTCGTCGTCGCCGGCCGTGGGTTCGGCGAAGCTGCACCAGGCGGAGCAGGAGGCCCTCATCGCCCGGGTGTTCGGCGAGCAGAAGTAGTCGGTCGCCGGGGTCTCCCCCGGCGGAGATGACGTGGGTCCGAGGGCTCCGGTGCGCCGCACCGGAGCCCTCGGTGTCGTGGGCAGCATCGTAGGAAGTGGAAATCCAGAACCATGTACTTCACCGATCGGGGCATCGAGGAGCTGACGGACCGGCGCGGGGAGGAGGAGGTCAGCCTGACGTGGCTGGCGGAGCGGCTCCGCGAGTTCGTGGACCTCAACCCCGAGTTCGAGACGCCCGTCGACCGGCTCGCCACCTGGCTGGCGCGGCTGGACGACGAGGACGACGACGGGTGACCCCCGCCCCGGTTCCGGCCGGAAACGCGATACATCTTGACTTTTCAGCAACGCGACATATCGTGTTTACTGGTCACAGGACGCTCGGACGAAGGGGCAGAGCCCGATGTCGCGCTGGACGATCGACGAACCGACCACCCTCGACTTCGACGGCGTCGTCGCGCTGCGCGCCACGCTGATCGCGGGAGACGTCTCCGTGCTCGCCTCGGACGAGCGGCCGTCCGTGCTGGTCGGCGACGTCGAGGGCCCGCCGCTAGTGATCACCCATGAGGCCGGGATGCTGACGATCACCCACGAGAAGCTGTGGGAGGGCGTGCTGAGCTGGCTGCGCACCCAGAAGTGCCGCGCGTCCATCACGGTGACCGTCCCGCACGACTGCCCCGTCACCCTCAACCTGGTGTCGGCGGACGCGGTCGTGACCGGCATGAAGGCCCGCACGTCCATCAAGAGCGCCTCCGGCGACGTGACGCTCGACGAGGTCGCGGGCGCGATCGACGCCAACACCGTCTCCGGCGCGATCGAGGCGCAGGGCCTGGACGGGACGGTGTCGTTCACGTCCGTGGCCGGCGACCTGTCGCTGGCCGGCGGGTCGCTCGACCGGCTGGCGGCGCGGGCGGTCAGCGGGCGCATCGCCGCCGACGTCGACCTGGCGGCGGGCAGCCGCGTCGACGTCAACACCGTCTCCGGCGAGGTCGCGCTGCGCATCCCCGAGTCCGCGGACGCGCAGGTCATGCTGAACTCGGCCGCCGGGCGGATCGACACGTCCTTCCCCGAGCTCGGCGAGCAGGACCGGCCCGTGGCCCGCAGTGTCGCCGGGAAGCTCGGGAACGGCTCGGGACGGCTCACCGTCAACACCGTGTCCGGCCAGGTCACCCTCATCGGCCGCGACGACGCACCCGGCACCACCGCACCCCGGATGGAGAAGTGAGGACCACGTGAGCCCCGTTTTCGGCCACGGTCGCCTGCGGCTGTACCTGCTGAAGCTGCTGGAGGAGAGCCCGCGGCACGGCTACGAGGTGATCCGGCACCTGCAGGACCGGTTCCTCGGGGTCTACTCCCCCTCCCCCGGCACGATCTACCCGCGGCTGGCCCGGCTGGAGGCGGAGGGCCTGGTCACCCATGAGGTGATCAAGGGCAAGAAGGTGTACTCGCTGACCGACAAGGGCCGCGAGGAGCTGGAGCGCCGGATGGACGAGCTGGCGGACCTGGAGGAGGAGATCTCCGCGTCCGCCCAGGAGTTCGCGCGCGGGGTGCAGGAGGACGTCCGGCAGACCGTCCGGACGCTGCGCGAGGAGCTCACCCAGGCCGCCCGCACGATGCGCGACCAGGGCAAGGCCACGTCCAAGGAGGCCTGGAAGGAGACCGCCGACCGGCAGAAGGACGAGTGGCGGCGGCAGAAGGAGTACTGGCGCGAGCAGAAGCAGGCGTGGAAGGAGGAGTGGCGGCAGAACTGGGACGACGCGTGGAAGACCGCGACCGGCACCCGCGAGGACGTCGCCCGCCTCAAGCTGGAGCGCCTGCTCCGCACGTTCGTCGAGGACGTCCGCAAGTCCGCCACGGAGTCACGGCTGGACGATGACGGTCTCGCCGCCGTCCAGGCGATCCTCGACGAGGCCCGCGCCCGCCTGAACGACGAGGTCCTCCACCGGAAGCCCGGCAACAAGGACAAGGACGCGGACCCTGGCGAGAGCCGGGGCGGCGGCGCGCCGTGACCGGGACGCCCCGGCCACGCCGCCACCTGCTCACGGCGTGAAGACGACCTTCCCGAAGAGGTCGCCGGTCTCCATCGCGGCGAAGCCCTCCCTGGCCTGGCTCAGCGGGAGCGTCCGGTCGATCAGCGGCTTGGTCCCCGTCTTGACCAGGAATCGCGCCAGCCGCTCCAGCTGGTCGCGCGTCCCCATGGTCGAGCCGACCACCTGCAGCTGCAGGAAGAACACCCGGTTCAGCTCCGCGGGCGGCACCTGGCCGCTGGTGGCGCCCGACACCACGACCCGGCCGCCCGGCCGCAGCGACTTCAGCGAGTGCGACCACGTCGCCTGCCCGACCGTCTCGATGACGGCGTCCACCCGCTCGGGGAGCCGCGCGCCCGTCTCCAGGACCGCGTCCGCCCCGAGCTCCTGCGCCCGCTCGCGCTTGGCCTCGCTGCGGCTGGTCGCGTAGACGCGGAAGCCGGCGGCCGACGCGAGCGCGATCGCGGCGGTCGCGACGCCGCCGCCCGCGCCCTGCACCAGCACGGACGAGCCGGGCTGCAGCCCCGCCTTGTCGAACAGCATCCGGTAGGCGGTGAGCCACGCGGTCGGCAGGCAGGCCGCCTCCTCGAACGACAGCTCGGCGGGCTTCGGGACGAGGTTGCGCCGCGGCACCGCGACCCGCTCGGCCAGCGTCCCCGGATGGGTCTCCGACAGCAGCGACCGCTTCGGGTCGAGGGTCTCGTCGCCGCCGCCCCGCGCGGGGTCGCCGATCACCGAGTGGACGATGACCTCGTTGCCGTCCTCGTCGATCCCGGCCGCGTCGCAGCCGAGGATCATCGGGAGCTTGTCGGCGGGCAGGCCGACGCCCTTGAGCGACCACAGGTCGTGGTGGTTGAGCGCCGCGGCCTTCACCGTGACGGTCGTCCAGCCGTCCGGTACCTCGGGTTCGGGCGCCTCCCCCACGGTCAGCCCGGTCAGCGGATTGTCTGCGTCGATCTGCGTAGCGGTGACAGCGAACATGAACGCACACTAACGGCCCGGCCGGAACGGCGGGCGGCCCGCCCCCGGACGGGAGGCGGCCCGCTCGCGGAACCGGTCAGAGGACCTTGGACAGGAAGTCCTGCGTGCGCTGGTGCTGCGGGTTGGCGAGGACCTCGCGGGGCGTGCCCTCCTCGACCACGACACCGTCGTCCATGAAGACCAGCGAGTCGCCGACCTCGCGGGCGAAGCCCATCTCGTGGGTGACCACGACCATGGTCATGCCGCTGAGGGCGAGCTGCTTCATGACGTCCAGGACCTCCCCGACGAGCTCGGGGTCCAGCGCGGAGGTCGGCTCGTCGAACAGCATCAGCGCGGGCTCCATGGCGAGCGCCCGCGCGATCGCCACCCGCTGCTGCTGCCCGCCGGACAGCTGCGACGGGTACACCTGCGCCTTGTCGGCCAGCCCGACGCGCTCCAGCAGGGTGAGCGCCCGCGACCTGACCTGGTCCTTCGGCTGGCGCTTGACCCACACCGGCGCCCCCATGACGTTCTCCAGCGCCGTCATGTGGGGGAAGAGGTTGAACCGCTGGAACACCATGCCGATCTCGCGGCGCTGCGCGGAGACCTCCCGGTCGCGCAGCTCGTAGAGCTTGCCGCCCTGCTGCCGGTAGCCGACCAGGTGGCCGTTCACCCACAGCCGGCCCGCGTTGATCTTCTCCAGGTGGTTGATGCAGCGCAGGAACGTCGACTTGCCGGAGCCGGACGGGCCGACGACGCACATCACCTCGCCCTGCCGCACCTCCAGGTCGATGCCCTTCAGCACCTCCAGCCGGCCGAACGACTTGTGCACCCGCTCGGCCTTCACCATCAGCCCGCCGCTCTCCGGCGCCGGCGTCTTGGCGAGGGGATCGGTCACGTTGTCACCTCCGCTCATTGGCCGCCGCCTCCGCCCCGGAAGCGGATCCGCTGCGTGCGCGCCGACCCGTTCTTGCCGACGCCCCGGCTGAAGTGCCGCTCGATGTAGTACTGGGCGATCATCAGCACCGAGGACAGCAGCAGGTACCACAGGCACGCCATCACCAGCATCGGGATGATCTTGTAGGTGCTGGCGTAGATGGTCTGCGCGGTGAAGGTCAGCTCGGAGAACGGGACGGCCGCGACCAGCGAGGTGTTCTTCATCATGGAGAGCACCTCGTTGCCGGTCGGCGGCACGATGACCCGCATCGCCTGCGGCAGCACGATCCGGCGCATGGTCTGCATCCGGGACATGCCGAGCGCGCTCGCCGCCTCCTGCTGGCCCTCGTCCACCGACAGGATCCCGGCCCGGACGATCTCCGCCATGTAGGCGGCCTCGTTGAGGATCAGGCCGAGCCCCGCGGCGAGCATGGGGGTGACCAGCGCCTGGGTCTGCCACGTCTGGAACTCGGGCCCGAACGGGATGCCGATCCCCACGGTCGGGAACAGCGAGCCGATGGCGCCCCAGATGAGCAGCTGCGTGTACAGCGGCGTGCCGCGGAAGAACCACAGGTAGAACCAGGCCGCGCCGCTCAGCAGCGGGTTGGCCGACAGGCGCATCAGCGCGAGGACCGTGCCGAGCACCATGCCGCCGATCATGGCGGCGACGGTCAGCAGGATCGTGTTGCGGACACCGCGCAGCACCGCGTCCGAGGTGATGTACTTCCGCTGCTCCGGCCACTCCAGCGCGTCGCTCGTCAACAGGAAGTTGATGAACATCGCGACGAGGACCACCACGACCGCCGCGGCGACCCAGCGGCCGGGATGCCGGACGGGGACGGCCCGAATCGCTTCGGGCCGTCCCTTCTCGACGTCGTCGTCGACCGTCATGCGATCAGCTCTCGGCGGCGTTGATCTTCGGTTCCGTGATCGCGCCGCTCTCCACGCCGTTGTCCGTCAGGATCTTCGTGTAGGTGCCGTCGGCGATCAGGGCCTTGACGGCGCCGAGGACGGCGTCCTTGAACTGGCCGGCGTTCTTGCCGAGCGCGTAGCCGTAGGGCGCGGTGTCGTAGACCTCGCCGATGATCTCCAGCTTGCCGGTCTTCTTCACCGCGTCGCCGATGATCGGCGAGTCGGCGGCCATCGCGTCGATCTTGCCCGCGACGAGGTCGTTGTTCACCTCGGTCTGCTGCTTGCGGACGACCTGCTTGATGGCCGGCTTGCCCGCGGCGGCGCACTCCTTGCTCTTCGCGGTGAGGTCCTCGACCTGCACGGTGCCCTGCTGGACGCCGATGCTCTTGCCGCAGGCGTCGTCGGGGTTGACGCCCTTCGGGTTGCCGGTGAGCGCGGCCCAGGAGGTCCCGGCCGTGTAGTAGGTGACGAAGTCGACGGCCTTCTCGCGCTCCTTGTTGTCGGTGAACGAGGAGACGCCGATCTCGTACTTGCCGGACTGGACGCCCGGGATGATCGTGTCGAAGCCCGCGTTGTGGTACTCGGTCTTCAGCCCGAGCTTGGCCGCGACGGCGTCGAAGAGCTCGATGTCCCAGCCGACGATCTTCTGCGAGGCGGGGTCGACCGACTCGTTCGGCGGGTAGGACGCGTCCACGCCGACGACGATCTTGCCGTCGCTCTTGATCGCGTCCGGGACCATGGCGCTCAGCTCGGCGTCCGCACTCGTGTTCGCGGCGCCGGAGCCGCCCGAGCCTTCCGTCTCGTCGCCGTTGTCGCCACATGCGGACAGGGCGAGGGCGCCCGTCAGCACGAGCGCGCTCGCCGCGACGGCGCGGCGGCGCAGAGAACCGATGATCATGGTCCCCCTCCAAGTGGTTGCGTTGGATCCGTAACGGATCCAAAGGTCAGGTGCATATTTTGGCGCAGAACACCCCTGATCTGGATAAAGGGTCCGAAACAATCACGCAACGGCTCCGCCCACCGGGCCCCCGGCAACCGCCCAGGTAGACGCCTCGGCCTGCCTGTGGTCACCGTCACGTGACGGTTGCCACCACCCTGCGCCCAGGGCCCGCCAGAACCTGTATGAGAGAATCGGACAACGGGTGACCCCCGTACGTCGCGAGATGACCTCCAGGTGACCGGCCACCACGCCACACCACCGCGGCGGCATCGCAAGAAAGCCAACTTTCACTGACAGGGGTCGCTGTGGCTGCTGAGCCCAATCCCAACGAACCGTCCTCGTACGACGACGATCCGGCGTTCCCGCTGCACCGCGGCGGCAAGCTGGAAATGCGCTCGACCATTCCGGTGCGCAACAAAGACGATCTCTCGCTGGCCTACACCCCCGGCGTCGCCCGGGTGTGCACCGCGATCGCCGACCACCCCGAGCTGGCCTACGACTACACCTGGACGTCCAGGGTCGTCGCCGTCGTGACCGACGGCACCGCCGTGCTCGGGCTCGGCGACATCGGCCCGGCCGCGTCCATGCCGGTCATGGAGGGCAAGTCCCTGCTGTTCAAGGAGTTCGCCGACGTCGACTCCGTGCCCATCGCGCTGAGCACCACGGACGTGGACGAGATCGTCGACACCGTGATCCGGATGGCGCCGAGCTTCGGCGGCATCAACCTGGAGGACATCAGCGCCCCGCGCTGCTTCGAGATCGAGGACCGGCTCCGCGCCGCGCTCGACATCCCCGTCTTCCACGACGACCAGCACGGCACCGCCATCGTCGCGCTCGCCGCGCTCAAGAACGCGGCCCGCCTGGTCGGCAAGCCGCTGTCGGAGCTGCGCGCCGTCGTGGCGGGCGCGGGCGCGTCCGGCATCGCCGTCTCCAAGATGCTGATCGAGGGCGGCATCGGCGACATAGCGCTGTCCGACAGCAAGGGCCTCATCTACCAGGGGCGGGACGGCCTCAACCCGGTCAAGACGAAGATCGCCGAGATCACCAACCGGTCGTGCCTCAAGGGCTCCACCGAGGAGGCGCTGCGCGGCGCCGACGTGTTCATAGGGCTGTCCGGCGGCACCGTGCAGGAGTCGTGCGTCGCGACGATGTCGGAGCACGCGATCGTCTTCGCGCTGTCCAACCCCACCCCCGAGGTGCACCCCGAGGTCGCGCTCCGGCACGCCAAGGTCGTGGCGACCGGCCGCAGCGACTACCCGAACCAGATCAACAACGTGCTGGCGTTCCCCGGCATCTTCCGCGGCGCGCTCGACGTCCGCGCGTCCGCGATCACCGAGGGCATGAAGCTGGCGGCGGCCAACGCGCTCGCCGACATCGTCGGGGACGACCTGAAGCCCGACTACGTCATCCCCGGCCCGTTCGACGACCGCGTCGCCCCGGCCGTCACAGCGGCGGTGGCCGAGCAGGCCCGCAAGGACGGCGTCAACCGGATCTGATTCGGTCCCCGATGTGATTTCTCCGGGCGGCCGCCCGCCCCCGTATCCGTGGGATTCGCGGGCCGGGCGGCCCCCCGCCACGGGCATTTTCTCGCCACGAACACGTATGTTCTTCGTCATGTGGGAATAACTCCTGGCCAATCTGGTCGAGTCCGTCAGGAGGGCCTGTGAACCTCGCCTCTTACGCAGACCTGGCGGTCGATCTCGTGAACACGCGGCGCGACCAGGAGGACGACCTGCGCGACCTCGAAGGGCTGCGGGCCCTGCTGTCGCAACGGCCGCATCTCGGGGGGCGGATCGCGCACCGCGAGCTCGACGCCATGCGCGCGCTGCGCGAACAGCTCCGCGCGATCATCGTCGCGGCCGCCCGCGGGGACGAGGACGACGCCGTCGAGCGCCTCAACACGCTGCTCATCCACCACCCGGTCCACCCGCAGCTGGCACGGCACAACGGCCAGGGGTGGCATCTGCACTTCAACGAGTCCGGCTCGATACCGGACCGTTATGCCGCGCGGACCGCCATGGGCCTCGCCGCGGAGATCGCCGCCGAGGGCGTCGGCCGGTTCGGGCTGTGCGGGGCGGAGGGCTGCGGGCGGGTGTTCCTCGACACCACCGCGAACCGCTCGCGCCGCTACTGCTGCGGCCGCTGCGCCGGACGGGCCGGCGTGACCGCCGCCTGCAGCCCGATCGCGCCGCGCGTGACCGTCCCGGCGCGCGAGAGTGGCCAGTAGCGGGCGACGACCCGTCCCGCGACGAGCCGGTCGGGCACCGCGCCGAAGTCCCAGCTGTCGCGGCGGCCCGCGGCCGCCTGGTTGTCGCTCTCCAGCCACCACCCGCCGCCGTCCGCGCGGACGGCGCGCTTGACGATGAGGAGCTCGGGTCGCTCCGGGTGCCGCGCGACGACGACGTCGCCGGGCACGGGGCGCGCCCCTACGCGCACCAGCAGCCAGTCGCCCGGCCGCAGCCCCGGCAGCATCGAGTCCCCGGTGACCTCGACGGCCCGCAGCCGCCGCGGCACGGCCGCCGCGAGCACCGCCGCGGCGGCGGCGAGCCCGCACAGCAGGGCGCCGCGCATCCCCATGATCCTCCTCGTCCCGCCCGCATAGATCGCGGTTCGGGGGCATCAACACGCTGGAAGGGTTCCGGGCCGCGCCGCGGTCCGGGTCTTAGGCCGAAATACCGAGCGCCCTGGCCGGACGTGGCCGGTGGCACAAGGGTAATGTCGGTGACCTGAGCATGATCCGCAACGAGGGAAGGGATGAGCAGGTGTTGCTCAAGCTTCTGCGCCCGAAGACGAAGGTCTCCGCGCACTGCGACCTGCCGTGTGGCGTCTACGACCCGGCGCAGGCCCGGATCGAGGCCGAGTCGGTCAAGGCGATCACTGAGAAGTACGCGGCCAACGAGGACCCCGAGTTCCGCGCACGGGCGATCCTGATCAAGGAGCAGCGCTCGGAGCTGGTCAAGCACCACCTGTGGGTGCTGTGGACCGACTACTTCAAGCCGCCGCACTTCGAGAAGTACCCGCAGCTCCACCAGCTGTTCAACGAGGCCACCAAGCTCGCCGGCGGTGGCGGCGGCACCAAGGCCACCATGGACACCAAGGTCGCCGACGACCTGCTCGCGAAGATCTCGGAGATCGACAAGATCTTCTGGGAGACCAAGCAGGGCTGACGCGCCCGGGAGCGGAGGCCCGGCCGGACACCGGCCGGGCCTCCGCTACGTCCGGGCGGCGGTCACGCGCGGGCGGCCTTGGTGAGGGTGTCGCCGGTCAGGCGGTACACCGTCCACTCGTCCTGCGGGCGGGCGCCCAGGGACTCGTAGAACTCGATGGTGGGCCGGTTCCAGTTCAGGACCGCCCATTCGACTCGTTCGTAGCCGCGGGCGTCGGCGATCCGCGCCAGTTCGATGAGGAGCGCCTTGCCGTACCCGTGGCCGCGGGCGTCCGGATCGACGAACAGGTCCTCCAGGTAGATGCCGTGCGTGCCGTTCCAGGTGGAGAACGTGAGGAACCACAGCGAGAACCCGACGACCTCGCCCTCGTGCTCGGCGATGTGAGCGAAGACTTTGGGCTCGTCACGGAAGAGGCTGTCGCGCAGTTGCTCCTCCGTGACCTTCACCTCGTGGAGGGCGCGCTCGTATTCGGCCAGGTCGCGGATCAGGCGCAGGATGTCCGGAAGGTCGTCCGGGGTCGCGGATCGGATCACATGAGCAGGTTATCCGTCCTCCGCGACCGTGATGCACGCCTCGCCGCGCCGGGGTTTGGGACGCGTTCGCTGACGTCGGCGCGGACATTGGTGAGAAAGCCACGCGCGGCGAAGTCTCCGAGTGGGCTCGGCAGGCGGTAGTTTCGGTACCAGCGGGACCATCCTGCGAGGGAGTGACGTGACCGAGGAAACCGCTGCAATGCCGACCAGTACGAAGTTGTCCGTCCGCGACGTGGTGACGGTGCGGCTGCCCGCCGCGAGCGCCTACCTGTCCGTGCTGCGGACGGCCACCGCCGGCCTCGCGGCCCGGCTGGACTTCACGCTGGACGAGATAGAAGACCTGCGCATCGCCGTCGACGAGGCGTGCGCGATGCTGCTCGCCCAGGCGGTGCCCGGAACCGATCTCGTCTGCGAGTTCGAGCTGACCGGGGAGGCCATGCGCATCTCCGTCTCCGTGCTCACCGTCGACGGGGAGGAACCCAGCCGCGACACCTTCGCGTGGACGGTCCTGTCGTCGCTGGCGGGTGAGGTCGACGCCCGGGTGGGCGCAGACGACCGGGTCACCGTGACGCTGCAGAAGCGGCGCGGTGCGGCGGGGGCGCCGTGACGGAGAAGACGACCACGGAGCAGACGGCCGCGGGCCAGCCGGCGGAGCCGGCGGCGCCCGAGGTGACCGTCGAGCGCACCGAGAGCGCGGTCCCCGACCGGGCGCGGGCGCGCGCCCTGTTCGAGCGGCTCTCCCAGCTCCCCGAGGGCGACCCGGAGCGCCAGCGCATCCGCGACCAGCTCGTGGAGCTGCACCTGCCGCTGGTGGAGTACCTCGCCCGCCGCTTCCGCAACCGCGGCGAGTGGCTGGACGACCTGATCCAGGTCGCCACGATCGGGCTGATCAAGTCGATCGACCGGTTCGACCTGGAACGCGGCGTCGAGTTCTCCACGTACGCGACCCCCACCATCGTCGGCGAGATCAAGCGGCACTTCCGGGACAAGGGCTGGGCGGTGCGCGTCCCGCGCCGGCTGCAGGAGCTGAAGCTGTCGCTGACCAAGGCGATCAGCGACCTCGCCCAGCGCGAGGGCCGGGCGCCGACCGTCAGCGAGCTGGCGGCGCACCTGCAGATGAGCGAGGAGGAGGTGCTGGAGGGCCTGGAGTCGGCGAACGCCTACTCCACCGTGTCCCTGGACGCCCCCGACTCCGGCGACGAGGACGCCCCCGCGGTGGCCGACTCGCTCGGCATGGTCGACGAGTCGCTGGAGGGCGTCGAGTACCGCGAGTCCCTCAAGCCGCTGCTGGAGAAGCTGCCCGCGCGCGAGAAGAAGATCCTGCTGCTGCGGTTCTTCGGCAACATGACCCAGTCGCAGATCGCGGCGGAGCTGGGCATCTCCCAGATGCACGTGTCGCGGCTGCTCGCGCGCACCCTCGCGCAGCTGCGGGAGGGCCTCACCGCGGACGAGTGACCGGCCGACGACGTGATCTCACGGCGCCGAGGCTCCGGGGCGTCCCGGCTCTCGGCGCCGGATCATTTCTTCGTGGGCTGCTCTTTCAGGCGGTCCATGAGGCGCTGCCCCAGCGAGCGCGGCTCCCCGGGCGGCGTCTCCGCCGCCGCGGGTTCCGCGGCGTCGCGGGCGGCCTCTTCCCTGTCCCCGGCTTCTTCCTCGTCATCGTCGAAGAGCCAGGCGGTGCTGGGCGGGCTGAGCACCGTGATCAGCGTGAGGACGGCGGCCAGCCCCAGCGGGACGGCGAACGCGAGCTGCCCGCTCTGCCACAGCGACCACGCGACCGGCAGGGCGAAGAACTGCGTCAGCACCGTGGGCGCGCGGCTCCACTGCTCGGCGCGCAGCAGCCCCCGGGCGCAGGCGAGCATGCCGAGGCCGCCCGCGAGCGCGAGGACGGTCACGCCGATCGCGCTGGCCGGATCGACCGCGGCGCCGGTGGCCGTCTCCACGCCGGTGAAGACGCCGACTCCGATGGCGGCGAGGCCCTCCGCGGCCTCCAGGGCGGCGGCGGCCTGCACGGTGATGGGACGACGCTTCGACACGTTCGAAACCCTACTCCCGCCGGGGAGCGGCCCGGCGCCCACCCGAGGACGAGGCGAACGCGGGGCGAACGCATACGGAACGCTCGATACCCTGACGCCGTGCGCGCCATGCTCATCGCCAACCCCAAGGCGACCTCCACCTCCCGGCGGGCCCGCGACATTCTGATGCGGGCCTTCTCCGGCGACCTCGACCTCGTCCTCGCCGAGACCGGCCACCGCGGCCACGCGACCGAGCTGGCCCGCCAGGCCGCCGTGAACGGCTACGACGTCGTGATCGCGCTCGGCGGCGACGGCACGGTGAACGAGGCCGTCAACGGCCTGCTCGCGGACGGGCCGTCCCCCGATCTGCCGGCGCTGGCGGTACTGCCGTCCGGCAGCGCGAACGTCTTCGCCAAGACGCTGGGCCTTCCCGCCGACCCGGTCGGCGCGACGAAGTCCGTGCTGGAGGCGCTGCGCGCGGGCCGGTACCGGACGGTCGGCCTCGGGACGGCGTGCCATCCGGGCGGCGCCGAACGCTACTTCACGTTCTGCGCGGGCATCGGGCTGGACGCCGAGGTCGTCCGGGAGGTGGAGCGCCGCCGCGCCGCGGGCGCCACCGCCTACACGTCCCTGTACGTGCGGACGGCGATCCAGCATTTCTTCACCGGCACCGACCGGAGGCGTCCCGCACTCACCCTTGAGCAGCCGGGCCGCCCCCCGAAACCGGGACTGTTCCTGGCCTTCGTTTCGAACACGTCACCGTGGACGTACATGAACCGCCTCCCGGTGAATCCGAGTCCGAAGGCGAACTTCGCGCGCGGGCTGGACGTGTTCGGAATACGTTCACTGGATATCGGCCCGACGCTCGGGACCGTGGCCCAGATGCTCACGGCCCGTACACGTCCGCTCCAGGGCCGGCACGTGGTCAACGTCCACGACGCTTCCGAGGTCACGCTGCGTGCGGAGCGTCCGGTGGCCTTCCAGCTGGACGGCGACTACCTTGGCGAACAGGACAGTGTGACGTTCCGCTCAGTTCCCAAGGCACTACGGGTCGTCATCTGAACCGGCCCGCGAGAATGCACGATCTCATGGCCGCCCAGACGAGAGCCAAGTAACACGATCGTCTTCCGGGTGTGACACATGCGACACCCATACTTTGAGAATCCTTTCTCAAAGGTCTTGCGTCTGCCCGCGCCCCCCTGACACGCTCAAAGTGCGTATCCGAGACAGGGGCCCCAACGTCGCCGGCCTCCCGCTCGCAGCGCCGCCGAACATTCATCCCCGGACCTGGCCCTCGCCACCTGGGCGTTCGCGACATGTGAAACCGTTCACAAATGTGGAGTTGCTCCACACCCTGACGAAGGAGTGGACCGCATGGACTGGCGCCACCGCGCAGCCTGCCGTGACGTGGACCCCGAGCTGTTCTTCCCGATCGGCAACACCGGGCCCGCGATCCTGCAGATCGAAGAGGCCAAGCAGGTATGCCGGCGTTGTGACGTGACCGACGCCTGCCTGCGCTGGGCCCTGGAGTCCGGCCAGGACTCCGGCGTCTGGGGCGGCATGGGCGAAGACGAACGCCGCGCCCTCAAGCGCCGCCGCAACCGCAGTGTCCAAAGCAGCGCCCTCGGCGTCAGGCGCTAGCGCCAGTATTCATTGCAGCGCCCTTGGCGTCAGGCGCTAGAGCGCCTTCCCTTCGGCGGCAATGCACGCGATCGCTGCATCGCTCCGGCTCGCCTAGCGGCTCGCTGCGCGATCAGGTTTCTTGCTTCGCTCGAAACCTGCCTTCGGACGCGATCGCAGGTGTTGAGGTTGTTGCGGGGTTGCGGCGGGGGCTGATGTGCGTGCGTACGGTTCTGTGCGCCTTGCTTTGCTGGTCAGGCCCTTCTGTCCAGGCGGTGGTTGTGGTCTAGGGGGATGTCCACGGTCACTTCGGTGCCGCCGCCTGGGCGAGGGGCGAAGTCCAGGCGGCCGCCCAGTTCTCCGACGATCAGGGTTCGGACGATCTGCAGGCCTAGGCTGTCGGTGCCCTCCACGTCGAAGTCGGCGGGGAGGCCGACGCCGTCGTCGGCGATGGTCGTCACTAGGCGGCGGCCGGTGGGTTCCGCGGCGTCCTCGGCGGGCGCCTCGCGGGACTCGTGGTCGCCGGCCTCCGGCCACTCCCCCCAGACCTCCACGCCGCCCCGGTCGCGCACCTCGCCCTCGCCGTAGCGGTGGGCGATGACCTCCAGCGTGCCGAAGCGGTTCACCAGGCCGTGCTCCAGGGCGTTCTGGAGGAGTTCGGTGAGCGCCATCGCCAGCGGTGTGGCGACCTCGGCGGGCAGGACGCCGAAGCTCCCCGTCCGCTTCGGCGCCACTTTGGTCTCGGGGGTGGACACCTCCGCCGCCATCGTGATCACCCGGTCGGCGATGTCGTCGAAGTCGATCAGCTCGTCGGGGGTGTGCGACAGCGTCTCGTGCACGATCGCTATGGAGCCCACGCGCCGGACCGCCTCGTCCAGCGCGGCCCGTCCCTCCGGGATCTGCAGCCGCCGGGCCTGGAGCCGCAGCAGCGCCGCGACCGTCTGCAGGTTGTTCTTCACCCGGTGGTGGATCTCCCGGATCGTGGCGTCCTTCGTCAGCAGTTCCCGGTCGCGCCAGCGCAGCTCGGTCACGTCCCGGCACAGCACGACCGCGCCGATCCGCGTCCCGCCGACGACCAGCGGGATCGTCCGCAGCTGCATGATCGAGCCGCGCGACTCGACCTCCACCTCGCGGGGCGCCCGGCCGGACAGGACGACGCTCAGCGCCTCCTCCATCGGCTCGCCCGTGTCGCACAGGTCCGCGGTGATCTGCCCGAGCGACTCGCCGACCAGGTCCGCCGGGTAGCCGAGCCGCCGGTAGGCCGACTGCGCGTTGGGGCTGGCGTAGGTGACCCGGCCCGAGCGGTCCAGCCGCATCAGCCCGTCGCCGACACGCGGCGAGCGGACCATGTTCGGCTCCTCCCCCGGCACCGGGAACCGCCCCTCGGAGATCATCGTCGCGAGGTCGCTGGCGCTCTGCAGGTAGGTCAGCTCCAGCCGGCTGGGGGTGCGCGCCGAACTGAGGTTGGTGCTGCGCTGGATCACGCCGAGGATCTTGGCTCCGCGGCGCACCGGGATCGACTCCTCCCGGACGGGGATGCCGCTGCCCCACTCGGGGTCGCCCTCCCGGACGATGCGCCGCTCCCGCCACGCCACGTCGATCAGTCCGCGGCGGCCCGTCCGGACGACCTTGCCGACGAGGTCCTCCGGGTAGGCGGTCGGGCCGGTCGTCGGGCGCATCTGCGCGATCGCCACCCAGCCCGGCACGGTGGCGCCGGTGTCGAGCGCGCCGCGCTGGCCGCGCCCCCCGCGCGACGCCGCCTCGGCGGGCAGCGCGGCCGACGACCGCAGCGGCACCCAGAGCAGCAGGTCGGCGAAGGACAGGTCGGCGAGGAGCTGCCAGTCCGACACCAGCGCGTGCAGCCACTCCAGGTCGGCCTCGGTGAGGTCGCTCTGGTCGCGGACGAGATCGGTCAAGGTAGGCACGCGTCCATCATCGCCGATGCGTCCCGGTGCGGGGCCCGTCCCCCAGCCCCGGCGGGGCCCTGGCAGGATTCCCGCATGACCGCAGGACGAGACCCCCTCGCCAGGTTCCGGGACGCGGCCGCGCGGCGCGCCGAGGCCGGGCTGCGCCGGACGCTGCGCCCCCGCCCCGGCGGTCCGGACGGCCCCGCCGACCTGGCGTCCAACGACTACCTCGGGCTCGCCGGCGACCCGCGGCTGATCGAGGGGGCCGTCGCCGCCGCCCGCGCGTGGGGCACCGGCTCCACCGGGTCGCGCCTCGTCACCGGGACCACCGAGCTGCACGCCGAACTGGACCGGCGGCTCGCCGCGTTCACCGGCAGCGCCGCCGGGCTCGTCTTCTCCTCCGGCTTCCTCGCCAACCTCGGCGCCGTCACCGCGCTCGCCGGGCCCGGCACGCTCGTCGTGTCCGACCAGGTCAACCACGCCTCCATCGTGGACGCGTGCCGGCTGTCGCGGTCCCGCGTCGCGATCGTCCCGCACCGGGACGCCGCCGCCGTCGAGCGGGCGCTTGCCGAACGCGACGAGGACGACGCCGTCGTCGTCACCGACGCCGTGTTCTCCGTGGACGGCGACCTCGCGCCGCTGGGCGACCTGCACCGCGCGGCCCGGGCGCACGGCGCGCTGCTGGTGGTCGACGAGGCGCACGCGCTCGGCGTCGTCGGCGACGGCGGCCGGGGCGCCGCGCACGCCGCCGGCCTCGCGGGCGAACCGGACGTGGTCCTCACGCTCACGCTGTCGAAGTCGCTGGCGGCCCAGGGCGGCGCGGTCCTCGGCGCCCCCGAGATCATCGACACCCTCGTCGACACCGGCCGGTCGTTCATCTTCGACACCGGACTGAACCCGCCCGCCGCCGGCGCCGCGCTCGCCGCGCTGGACGTCCTCGAAGCCGACCCCGGCCTGGCGTCCCGCGCCCGCGACCGCGCCCGCCGCATCGCCGCGCTCGCGGCCGGTTCCGGCCTGGAGACCGCCGAGCCCGCCGCGGCCGTCGTCCCGGTGTACCTCGGCGAGCCGCACGCCGCCGTCCGCGCGGCCGGAACCTGCGCCGAGCACGGGCTTCGCGTCGGCTGCTTCCGCCCGCCGTCGGTGCCGAAGGGCCGCGCCTGCCTGCGCCTGACCGCACGCGCGACGCTGGGCGAGGCGGACCTCACACGCCTCGGGACGGCCCTGGCGGAGGTCGCGTCTTCTACCGCCCGTAGTCTGCACGCATAACATCGGGGAGAACCGGTGATGAACGTGAGGAGATGCCGTGACGGAGGTCAGGGGCGGGCCCCGGCACGGGGGCGGAGTCGACCACGGATTCGACCGGGCCTCACTCGGCGGCATCGGTAAGCGCCACCCGAACCAGGCCCCCCGCATCCCGAAGTACTACAAGCTCAAAGAGCTGCTCGTGGAGCTGATCCAGTCGCTTCCGCCGGGCAGCCCGCTACCCCCGGAGCGGACCCTCGCCGAGAAGTACGAGACGTCCCGCACCACCGTCCGGCAGGCCCTCGCCGAGCTCGTCGTGGAGGGCCGGCTGCAGCGCATCCAGGGCAAGGGCACCTTCGTCGCCAAACCGAAGGTGTCGCAGGAGCTCCAGCTCGTCAGCTACACCGAGGACATGCGGCACCACGGGCTCCGCCCCGAGACCCGCATCCTGGAGGCCGGCTACGTCAGCGCCGACGAGCGCCTCGCGACCCTCCTGTGCATCCGCCCCGGCGGCCGGGTCCTGCGCGTCCACCGGCTCCGGCTCGCCGACGGCGAGCCCATGTCGATCGACACCTCCCACCTCCCCGCCCGCCGCTTCCCGGGCCTGCGCCGCGAGCTGCCCCGGCACCGCTCCCTGTACGAGACGCTCGCCACGGCCTACGACGTCCACCTGACCGAGGCCGAGGAGACCATCGAGACCGTCCTCGCGACCCCCCACGACGCGCAACTCCTGGGCGTGGACGTCGGCCTCCCGATGCTCCTGCTCTCCCGGCACGCCTTCGACACCACCGGCCAGCCCGTCGAATGGGCCCAGTCCCTCTACCGAGGCGACCGCTACAAGTTCATCACCCGCCTCCGCCGCTGACCTCCGCCCCACCCCCGTCACCGAGCAGCCGCAAGATTTTCGACCACAAGTTCGAACGATCTGGCTACGCTGGGTGCACCCCTTCTCTACGATGACCGGGAGCAGATCGTGAGGAAGAGGTCGCAGAACGTGACAAGGACTGAGGTTTTCAGTCTCGACGGCGTGTCCGAGGACACGCTGTCCGCCATGTGGATGCGCGGCGAGGTGGACGACCTTCTCGATCTTCCGTTCGAGGGAATGCGGGTCGAGATCATCGGGGGTCAGATCGTCGTGTCGCCAGCACCCAACGTGGCACATGCCGGCATCCTGAGCGACATCAGCGCGGCGCTGACGGCCATGTCGATGAAGGACCCCGAGTACCCGTGGATGTCCACAAAGGTCGTCAACCTGTACCGGCAGACTGTGAACAAGTTCTGCATCCCGGATCGGTCCATAGGCGCCTACCTGCACCAGGAGTCGTGGGAATTCGGGGAGACCGTCCAGTTGCCCGAGCCGTTCAACGTCGAGATCGAGACGAGCCGATGGAGGCCATGGAAGTAGTGAACGAGCGCGCGGCAAAGACCTTGCCCATGGCGACGACCGTCGATCAGCGAACCGGAATCGTGATTCACGGCGTGACCTATCCGCAAGACCCCAGGGACATGACCGCCGAAGAGATCCGGGAGCACCTCTTCCTGCCGGACGCGGCCACGATCGAGATCCTCGATCACCACGAGGAGGGCGATCTCACTGAGGTCGGCATCTCCTGGGACAGGAGCGTCGATGGCAAGACCGTGCTCGACCACGTCCGGCGCATCATCCAGGAGCGGATGGTCAGGATCGCGTGAACCGTCACAGGGTCTGGCTTAGGGCCTTGATGGGCATTTGTAGGTCGGTGAGGAGTTGTAGGTCCTCTTCTGCCGGGCGGCCGAGGGTGGTCAGGTAGTTGCCGACGATGATGGCGTTGATGCCGCCGAGCATGCCTTCGCGGGTGCCGAGGTCGCCGAGGGTGAGTTCGCGGCCGCCGGCGTAGCGGAGGATGGTGCGGGGCAGCGCGAGGCGGAACGCGGCGATCGTCTTCAGCGCCTCCGGGCCCTCGACCAGCGGGAGGTCGGCGAACGGGGTGCCGGGGCGGGGCGCCAGGAAGTTCAGCGGGACCTCGTCGGGTTCCAGCTCGGCGAGCTGGCCGGCGAACTCGGCGCGCTGCTCGACGGTCTCGCCCATGCCGACGATGCCGCCGCAGCACACCTCCATCCCGGCCTCCTTGACCATGCGGAGGGTCTCCCAGCGCTCCTCCCACGAATGGGTGGTGACCACGTTCGGGAAGTGGGAGCGGGCCGTCTCCAGGTTGTGGTTGTAGCGGTGGACGCCCATCGCGGCGAGCTCGTCCACCTGCTCCTGGGTGAGCATCCCCAGCGAGCACGCGATGTTGATCTCCACGGCGTCGTTGATGGCCTTGATGCCGTCGCGAACCTGCGACATGAGGCGTTCGTCGGGGCCGCGGACGGCGGCGACGATGCAGAACTCGGTCGCGCCGGTCTTCGCGGTCTCCTTCGCCGCCTCGACCAGCTGGGGGATGTTCAGCCACACCGCGCGGACGGGCGACTCGAACTTGCCGGACTGCGAGCAGAAGTGGCAGTCCTCCGGGCAGCCGCCGGTCTTCAGCGACACGATCCCCTCGACCTCGACCTCCGGCCCGCACCAGCGCATCCGGACCTCGTGGGCGAGCGCGAGCAGTTCCTCCAGCCGGTCGTCGGGGAGGGTCAGGCATTCGAGGACCTGGGCGGCGGACAGGCCGCGGCCCCCGTCCAGCACCTGGCTGCGGGCTACGTCGAGGATGTCGGTCACGTACTACTCCTTGTCGAGGCCGAAGGTGTCGCGGAAGGCGGCGGCGTCGAAGCCGCCGCCGAGCGAGGGGGCCAGGCCGCGGTGCGCGGCCAGGAGGAACTCCGCCGGGTCCAGCGCGCCCGCGCCCGCGGGCAGCGCGCCCGCCAGCGGCCGGGCCGCGATGGTCTCCAGGTCGCGGATGTTGCTGCGCATCGCGAGGCCGGGATCGGCCGGCCACTCGCCGATGACGACGCCCGCGAGCTGGACGCCGCGGTGCGCCATCGCCTCCAGCGTCAGCGCCGTGTGGTTGAGGGTGCCGAGGTCGGGGCGGGCCACGACGAGGGCGGCGGCGCCGAGCCAGCGGGCGAGGTCCGCGATCGTGTTGCCCTCGTCGTCGTAGCGGACGAGGAGGCCGCCCGCGCCCTCGATCAGCACCAGCCGCCGGTCGCCGGACAGCTCCCGGACGCGCTCGGCCACCTCCGGCAGCCGGACGGGCGGGACGCCGGCGCGGCGGGCCGCGGCGGCGGGCGACAGCGGGTCGGGGAAGCGGGCGAACTCGTGGACGTCGTCGAGGCCGGCGAGGCGCCGGACCGCGTCGAGGTCGCCGGGCTCGCCGTCGCGGGCCCCGGTCTGCCCGGGTTTGACGGCGGCGACGGACGCGCCGCGCGTGGCGGCGACCGCGGCCAGCGCCGCGGTGACGACCGTCTTGCCCACGCCCGTACACGTCCCGGTGACCACGAGCACACTCACAAGGCGGCACACTAGCGCGGGGCCCCGGGGCGGAACGCCACCGGATCCCACAGTCTTCGACGGCCGTTTTTGTACCGCCGTCGCCGGGGAACCCGGCGGGTCGGGGTTTCGTCCAAGTCACATGGCCGGTCCGTACCCAGGTTCCCGTCGGGTCCAGGTGGCCGCCTGCGCGGTGCTCGCCTGTACGGCCCTGACCGCGTGCGGCGGCGCGGAGACGTCCGGGCCGCCGCCTTCCTCCTCGCCGACCGCGTCCCCGTCCGCGTCCCGGTCCGCGTCCGGGGAACCGGCGGAGGAGAGGCTCGTGCTGCGGTGGCGCAAGACCGGCGGCCTCGCGGGCATCGGCGGCCCGGGAAGCATCCCGGAGTTCTCCCTCTACTCCTCGGGGCGCGCGATCGTCGCCGCCGAGCGGCCGGACAGCCGCCCGCCGAACCGGGAACTCACCCAGTACCGCCTGAAGCCGCAGGCGCTCCAGCGGCTCCTGGACGGCGCCCGCGCGGCCGGTTTCGACCGCTCCCACACGGTCGGCTCCGACCAGATCGCGGACGCGGTCGTCACCGTCGTCACGATGGGCGACGCGAAGACCAGGATCATCGAGCCGGGGTGGCCGGGCAGCCGGGAGTCGCTGTTCCTCAAGCAGCTCGCTCCGGAAGGCTGGCCCGCGGACGACCAGGCCGCCCCGCCGGAGCCGTACACACCGGAGCGCACGGCGGTCCTCGCGGGTGAGATCACCGGCGACGGCACCGCCCGGCCATGGCCGCTCGGCCCGCTCGGCGACGGCGTCCCGGCGGCGGGCGGCATCTGCACCCTCGCGCCCTCGGCGAAGGTCCCCGAGACCCGCCCGGGAACCGCGTGGCGCAGCGACGGCACGACGTACTCCGTCCGCCTGCGCCCGCTCCTCCCCGCCGAAGACTCCTGCGGCGACCTGGACTAGCGCACTCCCCACGACCGATCACGCGTCGACCAACCGTTGACTTGCGGCGTGTTGTTGTTATCCGAGCTGCCATAACAACAACACGCCGCAAGTCAACGGGGGGCGTCCAGGTCGGCGGCTACCTCGTGGGCGGCGGCGGCCAGGTCGAGGGGGAGCTGGTCCAGGCGGGCGTCCAGGTCGTCGGCGAAGCGGTGGCGTTCCAGGTCCGGGGCCGGGCGGGCTTCGGGCATCCACGCGGAGTGGATCAGGAACGGCATCGTCGTGCCGTTGGGCGGGGCCAGGACGGCGACGGGGCCGCGTCCCACGTCTGAGGCGTCGAAGAGCTCGATCCGGAACCGGTCGTCGTTGTGGACGGCCACGACCAGGTATCCCTCGTGTCCGCCCGGGTTCGTGCCCGCGTAGCGGGTGCCGCCCTGGCCGCGCGGGACGAAGGACGGGGACGTCGGGTAGTCGTCCAGGGAGAACGTCCATTCGGACAGGGCCTTGAGGTCTTCGCGGTCGTGGGTGACGAGGACCGCCGGGGTCTCCTCCGCGGGGAACCGCGAGGGGTCTATGCGGCCCTTGTAGTTGCGGATGGCCCGCTGGTTGATGGCCTCCGGGTGGAAGCCGAGGTAGATGAGATGGTGCCGGGTCGGGGCGGTCTGGCCCTCGATGCTCCAATCGATGGCGGACAACTCGGCCTGCCACCACCGCTCCGGGTCGCTGGCGCGCGCGCGTTCCCGCACCTGGCCGGTCTCCGGGTCGAATTGCAGGACGGTGGTGAGCGCGGGCGTCATGCCGTGGCAGTACATGCCGCGCAGGGCGGGGTCGACCGGGCGGCCGTGGACGTCGATGTCGTCCTCGCGCAGGTACATCCCGATGTCCACGCCTTCGCTGTGCTCCATCACGACCTGGACGCCGTCGGAGTCGTCGTAGCGGGCGTAGAAGTGGTTGACCTCGGGGGCTATGCGGAACTGCTTGCAGGTGACGGTCTCCCGCCCGGGAACGAGGTCGTCCTTGCGGATGAGCAGCACGGGCCCGTCGGGGTTGTTCGCGGTGGTCCGCTCCCCGCCGAAGACCTCGTCGGGGTCGATCTTGTAGGCGGTGTCGGCGAGGACGAGCCAGTCGCGGGTCTGGGTGATGGTGTGCGTGGCCTGCGGCAGCACCGCGCCCTCGACGTCCCAGCGCCGGACGTGCGGGCCCGTCCCGTCGTAGGCGATGACGGAGACGGCGCCGGTCAGCACGTCCCGGCTGATGCTCCACAGGCAGCCGCGCTCGGGGTCGACGACCGGGTGGGCGGTGGTGGAGACGAGCGGCAGGACGGCCTGGTCCATGGCGGGCTTCCAGTCGTCGCGGTGCCCGACCTCGGCGACGAACCGGAGCGTGACGGGGTCGACCTCGACCGGGCGGCCGGCGTCCCAGGTCGCGAAGAGCCGGTCGCCCCACGGCAGCGGCGCGGTGTTGGCGGCGTTGACGAACCCCCACGGGGAGCCCGTGCCGACCGGCCCGGGGGTGAACAGGTCGGGGCGCTTGCGGCGCAGCCGGACCGACGGGGTGTCGAGGACGCGGGCCCGCCAGGCGAAGCGGCCGGGGGGCGCGCCGTCGGTGCCGGCGGTGAGCGACAGCCTGGCCATGATCCCGTCGCCGAAGAACGCGTGCAGCGGGCGGGTCCGCTGGTCGGACGTGCTCACGACGAAGTGCCCGCGGACGTCGTCCGGCCACGCTCCGGCGATGACCTCCAGGTCCAGATCGGCAAGGTCCTGCCTGGCGAGAATGGAGCGCGGGACGGGCATCAGGGGCACCTCCGGAGTCGGCTTCCGACAATCAACAGGGTGCGCGTCCACGTCGTCAAGACCCTAACGACTACTGTGCGGGCAAGCGGTCGCTTGTTACGGTGCGTGCATGACTGCTCGGCACGGTGGCGACACGGCGATCGCGGAGATCCGCAGGCACGGCGTCGAAACGATGTTCACGCTGTCGGGCGGGCACGTGTTCCCGCTCTACGACGGCGCGGTCGGCGCCGTCGGCGGCGCCAGGGCCGGCAGCGTGCCGGGGACGGAGGCGCGCCCCCGCATCCTCGACGTCCGGCACGAGCAGACCGCCGTGTTCGCGGCGGAGGCCACGGCGCGGCTCACCCGCCGCACGGGGCTGGCCGTGCTGACCGCCGGTCCGGGCGTCACCAACGGCATCAGCGGCGTCACGACCGCGCACTTCAACGGGTCGCCGGTCGTCGTGCTCGGCGGCCGCGCCCCGCTCGGCCGGTGGGGCGCGGGCGCGCTGCAGGAACTCGACCAGCCGCCGCTGCTGGAGCCCGTCACCAAGCTGGCGATGACCGTCACCGGGCCGGACACGCTGGCCTCCGACGTCGCCCGCGCCTTCACGACCGCCGCCGCCCCGCACCGCGGCCCGGTGTTCCTCGACGTCCACATGGACCACCTGTTCGGCCCGGCCGGACCGGCCCGCGCCGGGGCGATCCCCGACGCGCCGGAGCGGCCCGCCGACCCGGAGCGGCTCGCCCGCGTCGCCGAGCTGCTGAAGGCGGCGCGGCGGCCCGTCCTCGTGCTCGGCTCGGACGTGTGGATGGACGGCGCCGAGGAGGCCGCCCGCGCGTTCGCCGAGGAGCTGCGGCTGCCCGTGGTCGCCAACGGGCAGGGGCGCGGCATCCTGCCCGCCGGGCACGAGCTGCTCGTCACCCGCGCCAGGGGCGCCGCGTTCGGGGACGCCGACCTCGTCATCGCCGCGGGCACGCCGCTCGACTTCCGCCTGGGCTACGGCTCGTTCGGCGACGGGACGGCCAAGGTCGTCCACCTCGCGGACGCGCCCTCGCAGCTGGTGTCGCACATCCGCCCGGCGGGTTCCGCGGCCGGGGACCTGTCCCTGCTGTTCACCGACCTCGCCGCCGCCTGCGCGAAGGCGGGGGTGGTTCCGGGCACGTACGGGGACTGGCGGGAGGGCCTGCGCGACGCGACCTACGCGGCCATCGCGGGCGACATCGACCTGCTCGCGTCCGGCGCCGACCCGATCCATCCGCTGCGGATCTACGGGGAGCTGTCCAAGGTCCTCGACGACGACGCCGTGGTGATCGGGGACGGCGGCGACTTCGTCTCGTACGCGGGCAAGTACATCGAGCCGCGGCGGCCCGGCCGCTGGCTGGACCCCGGCCCGTACGGGTGCCTCGGCACCGGGCTCGGCTACGCGATCGCCGCGCGCCTGGCCCGCCCCACCGCGCAGGTCGTGCTGCTGCTCGGCGACGGCGCCGCCGGGCTGTCGCTTATGGACGCGGATAGCCTGGTCCGGCACGGCCTGCCCGTCGTGCTGGTCGTGGGCAACAACGGCTCCTGGGGTCTGGAGAAGCACCCGATGCGCATGCTGTACGGCTACGACGTGGCCGCCGAGCTGCAGGAGCACTGCCGCTACGACCGGGTGGTGGAGGCGCTCGGCGGCGCCGGGGAGCTCGTCACCCGCCCGGACGAGATCGGACCGGCGCTGCGCCGCGCGTTCGACTCGGGCGTCCCGTACCTGGTCAACGTCGCCACCGACCCGGACATCTCCTACCCCCGCAAGACCACCGGTGTCTGAGCAGGTCACCGTGCGCCCGGCCCGCCCGGACGAGTACGAGCTGGTCGGCGACCTGACCGTGGAGACCTACGTGGACGGCGGCCTGGTCTCGCCCACGTCCTCCTACGTCGAGACGCTCCGGGACGCCGCCGACCGCGCCGCCAAGTCCGACCTGCTCGTCGCCGAGGCCGGGGGCGAGGTCGTCGGGGCGGTCGCCTACTGCGGGCCCGGCAGCCCCTACGTCCAGGTCGCCGGGCCGGACGAGGCCGAGTTCCGCATGCTCGCCGTCCGGGAGAAGGCGCGCGGCCAGGGCGTCGGCACGGCCATGGTGCGGGCGTGCATCGACCGCGCCCGCGCCTCGGGGCTGCGCGGCCTGCGCCTGTCGACCCAGGCGAACATGGTCGGAGCCCAGCGCATGTACGAGCGGATGGGCTTCGTCCGCACCCCCGACCGCGACTGGATCCCCGCGCCCGGCGTGAAACTCCTGCTCACCTATGCCCTGGAGTTCTAGCGAGCGGGGTCCGGCTCCAGGTCGCCGTGCTCGGAGCAGCGGGCCGTCCAGCCCAGCGGGGTGACCTGGACGACCAGGCGGCGGCGGCAGTGCGGGCAGTAGCGCGGCGGCTCCATCCGGCGGGCCTCGCGGCACGGGCCGTGGTCCCGCGCGGCGGCGGGCTCCCCGCACCTGTCGCAGTAGGCGGCGTCCACCGGCGCGGCGCCGCGCATGCGCGCCACCAGCCCGGTGTCGTAGGCGCCGCCCGCGAACTCGGGGCGGTCGAGCAGCTCCCGCAGGAAGGGCAGGTTGGTGGGGAGCCCCTCGATGCAGAACGCGTCGAGGGCGGCCCTGGCCTTGCTCAGCGCGTGCTCGCGGTCGTGGCCGTGGACGCAGAGCTTGGCGAGCAGCATCGCGTAGTGGGGCGTGACGGTGTCGCCCTCGACGTAGCCGGCGTCGATGCGGATGCCGTCGCCGACGGGCTCCTCCCACACCTTGATGGTGCCGGGCACGGGCAGGAACCGCCGCGGGTCCTCGGCGTAGACGCGGAACTCGACGGCATGGCCGCGCGGCGCGGGGACGGCGGACGGGCCGGGCTCGCCCGCGGCGATGCGGAACTGCCATTCGACCAGGTCGATGCCGGTGACCAGCTCGGTCACGGCGTGCTCCACCTGGAGGCGGGTGCTCAGCTCCAGGAAGAAGAACTCCTGCGCCGCGGGGTCCACGAGGAACTCGACGGTGCCCGCGCCGCGGTAGCCGACCGCCTCGCCCGCCCGGACGGCGGCGGCGAGCATCCGCTCGCGCAGCTCGGGGCCGACGCCGGGCGACGGGGCCTCCTCCACGACCTTCTGGTAGCGGCGCTGGACGGAGCAGTCCCGGTCGCCGAGCGTCACGACGGTGCCGTCGTTCAGGCCGAGGATCTGCACCTCGACGTGCCGGGCGCCGTCGATGAAGCGTTCGAGGAGGATGTCGTCCTGCCCGAACAGGCGGGCGGCGCTGGACCGGGCCGCCTCGTACGCCGTGCGCAGCGCCGCCTCGTCGCGGGCGGCGGCCATGCCGACGCCGCCGGCGCCCGCGGCGGGCTTGACCAGCACCGGGTAGCCGATCCGCTCGGCCTCCCCGACCGCCGTGTCGGCGTCCGGGACGGGCTCCCACACGCCGGGCGCGACGGGGACGCCCGCCTCCTTCATCAGGTTCCGCGCGTTGATCTTGTCGCTCATCCGGGCGATGACGAGCGGCGGCGGCCCGACCCAGACGCGGCCGTGGTCGGTGACCGCGCGGGCGAACGCGGCGCTCTCGGCGAGGAACCCGTAGCCGGGGTGGACGGCCTGCGCGTTGGTCCGGCGCGCGGCCTCAAGGACCGCGGGGACGTTGAGGTAGCTGCGCGCGGGGTCGGCGGGGCCGATCAGGACGGCCTCGTCCGCCTCCGCCACGAACGGCAGGTCGGCGTCGGCGTCGGAGTACACCGCGATGGCCTTGATGCCCATCGCGCGCGCCGTGTGGATGATCCGGCCGGCGATCTCGCCGCGGTTCGCCACGAGCACGGACTCGAACACGTGCGCACTCCCCCTCGCGGATCGCGGGGCAGCCGCCCCGCCCCACCGAGACTAGCGGGGGCGGCGGCTCAGCCGCAGCAGTGCCCGCCTCCTTCCGGCTGGTCGGCCTCCCGCGGTGCAGGTGTCGGCGCAGGGGCATGCTCAGGGGCCGGGCGCCGCGCCAGGATCTCGGCGAGCACCGACAGCGCGATCTCGGGCGCCGTCCGGGCGCCGATGTCCAGGCCAGCCGGGGTGCGCACGCGGTCGCCGTCCTCCAGGGACGCGGTGACCGCCGCGCCCCGCTTCCGGCTGGCGATCAGCCCGACGTACGGGACGCCGGCGCGCAGCGCGGCGGTGAGGAGCGCCTCCTCGTCCCGCCCGTGCGTGGCGACCACGACGGCCGCGGCGTCCGGGCGGGGCGGCTCGGCGGCCCCGGCCGGCCGCGCGTCGAACCCGGCGGCGCGGCCGACGTCGACCAGCGCGCGGGCGACCGGCCCGTCCCCGTGCACGGTGACGAGGGCGGGCGGGATCACCGTTTCGAGGAACACGTCGAGCGTCCCGCCGGACAGGCACGGGTTGGTGACGGTGACCATCCCGTCCAGCGGTGAGGAGTCCGCACCGGGCGTGATGCGCAGCAGCGTCGACTCGCCGGATGCGAGCAGCCGGAGCGCCTGGTCGCGCACCGCCGACTCGGCGCACTCGCCGCCGACGAACCCCTCCATCGTCCCGTCGGGCAGCACGAGCGCCCGGTCGCCCGTCTTCGCGCTCGTCGGGCGCTCGGCGCGGACGACCGTGGCCAGCACGTAGGGCGTCCGCTGGCTGCGCAGCGTCTCCGTCCTGTCGCTCATTGGATCGCCAGGTCCGTGCGGAAGGGCCGGCCCTGGATGACGCGCCAGACGTTCGCCGGGGTGAGCGGCATGTCGGCGTGCCGGACGCCGTAGGGGTGGAGCGCGTCCACGACGGCGTTGACGATCGCGGCGGGCGAGCCGACCGTGGCGGACTCGCCGACGCCCTTGGCGCCCAGCGGGTGGTGCGGCGACGGGGTGACGGTCTCGCCCAGCTCCCAGGACGGGCACTCCATCGACGTCGGCAGCAGGTAGTCCATGAACGACGCGCCGAGGTGGTTGCCGTCCTCGTCGAACGCCATGACCTGCATGAGCGCCATCCCCACGCCGTCGGCGAGGCCGCCGTGCACCTGGCCCTCGACGATCATCGGGTTGATCCGGACGCCGCAGTCGTCCACCGCGATGAACCGCCGGACGGTCACCTTGCCGGTGCCCGGGTCGACGTCCACGACCGCGATGTAGGCGCCGAACGGGTAGGTGAGGTTGGGCGGGTTGTAGACGGTGGTCGCGTCCAGGTGGCCCTCGACGCCGTCCGGCAGTTCGAGGCTGCCGTGCGCGGCCATCGCGATCTCCTGCATGGTCGCGCCGGACGACGGGTCGCCGCGGACGATCCAGCGTCCCGGCGTCCATTCGAGGTCCTCGGGGTCGGCCTCCAGCATGGCGCCCGCGACGATCCGGGCGCGTTCGCGCACCTTCCGCGCGACCACCGCCGTGGCCGCGCCCGACACCGGGGTGGACCGCGACCCGTAGGTCCCGAGCCCGAACGGCGTCTGGTCGGTGTCGCCGTGGACGACATCGACGTCGTCGACCGGGATGCCGAGCTCGTGCGCGACGATCTGCGCGAACGTCGTCTCGTGGCCCTGCCCCTGCGTCTGGACGGAGATGCGCAGCACCGCCTTGCCGGTCGGGTGGACGCGGAGCTCGGCGCCGTCCGCCATGCCGAGCCCGAGGATGTCCATGTGCTTGCGCGGGCCGGCGCCGACCGCCTCGGTGAAGAAGCTGATGCCGATGCCCATCAGCGGGCCGTCCTCGCGCGCGTCAGCGGCACGGGCTCGCCGGTCGGCCTGCTCGGCGCGGAGCTCGTCGTACCCGGCGATGTCCATGGCGGTGCGCAGGGTGCGCGGGTAGTCGCCCGAGTCGTACTCCCACCCGGTCGGCGACGAGTACGGGAACTGCTCGGCGCGCAGCAGGTTGCGCAGCCGCAGCTCGGCGGGGTCGGTGCCCAGCTCGGCGGCCAGCAGGTCGATCATGCGCTCGACCAGGTAGGCGGCCTCGGTGATGCGGAACGAGCAGGCGTAGGCGACGCCGCCCGGCGCCTTGTTGGTGTAGACGCCGGTGACGGCGCAGTGCGCGGCCTCGATGTCGTACGAGCCGGTGAACACGTGGAAGAACCCGGCGGGGAACTTCGTCGGCTGCGCGGTGCCGTTGAACGCGCCGTGGTCGGCGAGGACCTCCACGCGCAGCCCGCGGATGCGGCCGTCGCGCGTCGCGGCGATCTCCCCGCGCATGTGGTAGTCGCGGGCGAAGGACGTGGTCATCAGGTTCTCCGACCGGTCCTCCATCCACTTGACCGGGCGGCCCGTGACGATCGACCCGACGATCGCGCAGACGTAGCCGGGGTAGATGCCGACCTTGTTGCCGAAGCCGCCGCCGATGTCGGGCGAGACGACCCGGATCTTGTGCTCGGGCAGGCCCGCGACCAGCGCGTACACGGTGCGGTGCGCGTGCGGCGCCTGGGTGGTGGTGTGGACGGTGAGCTTGCCGGTCACCTTGTCCATGTCGGCGACGATCCCGCAGGTCTCCAGCGGGGCGGGATGCACGCGCGGGTAGAGCATGTCCTGGGCGATGACGACCTCGGCGTCGTCGAAGACCCGGCCGGTCTGCTCGGCGTCCCCGGCCTCCCAGTCGAAGATGCGGTTGTCGGTGCGTCCCTCCACGTCGTCGCGGATCAGGGGGGCGCCGTCGTCCAGGGCGGTGCGGGCGTCGACGACCGGGGGCAGCGCCTCGTAGTCGACGTCGATGAGCTCCAGCGCGTCGCGCGCGGCGTAGTGGGTCTCCGCGACGACGAACGCGACCTCCTGCCCCTGGTACCGGACCTTGTCGGTCGCGAGGACGGCCTGGACGTCGTTGGAGAGCGTCGGCATCCACGCGAGGTTCAGGCCCGCGAGCGTCTCCCCGGTGATGACCGCCCTGACCTGCGGGTGCGCCTCGGCGGCCGCGGTGTCGACCGAGAGGAGCCTGGCGTGGGCGTGGGGGCTGCGCAGGATCGCCCCGTACAGCATCCCCGGCAGCTTGATGTCGTCGACGTAGTTGCCCTGGCCGCGGATGAAGCGCGCGTCCTCCTTGCGCGCCACCCTGCCGAACCCGTGGTGCCCGTTGGGGCCGCCGTGCCCGTTGGGGCCGTGCCCGTTGGGGCCGCTCGCGCTCATGGGGTCACTTCCTCGGGCTTCTCGGCGGGATGCTCGGCCGCCCAGCGGACGGACCGGACGATGTTCTCGTAGCCGGTGCACCGGCAGATCTGCCCCGACAGCGCCTCGCGGATCTCCGCCTCGGTCGGGTCGGGGCTGCGGTCGAGCAGCCACCGCGACGTCATCATCATCCCGGGGGTGCAGAACCCGCACTGGAGGCCGTGGCACTCGGAGAAGCCCTTCTGGACCGGGTCGAGCTCGCCGTCCCGCTCCAGGCCCTCCACGGTGCGGACCTCCCTGCCGGACGCCATCACCGCCAGGACCGTGCACGACTTCACCGGCACGTCGTCCAGCCAGACGACGCAGGCCCCGCAGTTGGACGTGTCGCACCCCCAGTGCGTCCCGGTGAGGTCGAGTTCGTCGCGGAGGAAGTGGACGAGCAGCAGGCGCGGCTCCACGTCGCGCGTGCAGGGCTGCCCGTTGACCGTCACGGTGATGTTCATGCCTGCGACCTCCCGTAGGCGCGGCGCAGCGCGCGTGTGGTCAGCTCTCCGGCCAGGTGCCGCTTGTAGTCGGCCGGTCCCCGCTGGTCGGAACCGGGGTCGCAGTGCTCGGCGGCGACCCGTCCGGCCTCGGCGAACACCTCCTCGGACGGGACGGCCCCGCGCAGCACCTCCTCCGCCTCGGGCGCGACGAAGTGCTCGGCGCGGACGGCGGTGAGCCCGATGCCGGCGTCGGCGATCCGGCCGCCCTCCAGCCAGAGGGCGGCGCCGGCGGCGGCGAGCGGCCAGTCCCCCACCCGCCGCTCGACCTTCTCGTAGGCGCTGCCGTGCTGATACCGACCCCCTGACGGGGGCCCGCCCCCACCAACGCCCGGCCTGATCGGTATGCGCAGCTCGATGAGCAGCTCGCCCGGCTCCACGACCGTCTCGTAGGGGCCGGTGTGGAACTCGCGGAGGGAGACGGTCCGCTCGCCGTCCGGCCCGCGGATCACCGCCGACGCCTTCAGCGCGCCGAACGCGGCCGACAGGTCCTCCGACGGGTCGGCCTGGCACAGCGAGCCGCCGACCGTGCCGCGGTTGCGGACCACCGGGTCGGCGATCACCCGCTCCGCGTCGTGCAGGATCGGGAAGTGCTCGCCCGCGACCGGCGAGTCGAGCAGTTCGGCGTGCCGGACGAGCGCGCCCACGCACAGCATGCCGCCCTCGATCCGGATGCGGGCCAGCTCCGCCACGTCGTTGATGTCGATGAGCGCCTCGGGCTGCGCCAGCCGCAGCTTCATCATGGGCAGCAGGCTGTGGCCGCCCGCCACCACCCGCGCCTCGTCCCCGTGCCGGGCGAGCAGCGCGAGGGTCTCCTCGACGGTCGTCGCCTTCTCGTACTCGAAATTCGCCGGTACCTGCACGACGCCCCCTCGAAGTGGGATGTGACCGGATTCTCACTCTGCCCGTACGCTGGGACAACACCCGAATAAGCGAAGGGTTAACGGGTGGCCCCGGGAGGCTGGACCGGCCCATGACCCTGACACAGCTCGGCGCCTTCGTCCTCGTCGCCCGGCTCGGCTCGGTGAAGGAGGCGGCCCGGGCGCTGAACGTGAGCGAGCCCGCGGTGTCGCAGGCCCTCGCCGCGCTGCGGCAGCACCTCGACGACCCGCTCCTCGTCCGCGGCCGCGACGGCATGACGCTGACCGAGGGCGGCGCCCGCCTGCTGCCGATCGCGTCGCAGATGGTGGTGCTCGGCGCGGAGGCCGAGGGCGCGGTGCGCGCCGCCCGCGGCGCCCCGGAGGCGCTGCGCGTCGTCGCCGTTCCCGCGCTCGCGGAGTTCGTCGCGACGCCGCTGCTGGACGCGTTCGCCGCCCGCTCCAGCCGCGATGTCGAGGGCACCGCGGGGGTCGTCGCCGGGAGGGAGATGCCCGTCCTGCTGCACAACCGCCTCGCGGACGTGGCGCTCGGCCCGCGCCTCGCCGACGACCCCGGGCTGGTCAGCGAGCCGGTGTTCCGGGCGAGCCTCGTCGCCGTCGGCACCCGCGCCGCGCCGCGCCCGCACTGGCTGGTGGACCCGTCCGGCACCGACCCGTGCAGCGAGACGTCCCTGCTGCTGCGCCGCCTGAAGGTGCCCGAGGACCGGATCCGCGTCTACCCGAACCAGACGGCCGCGTGGGCGGCCGCCGCCGACGGCGACGGGCTGGCGGTCGCGCTCGCGCACCTGGTCGCGCCGCGCGTGCAGCGCGGCGAGCTGCGGGTCATCGCGACCCCCGCCACGCCCGTGGAGGTCCGCTGGCACGCCACGACGCTGGCGCCGGACCGACGGCCGCCCCTGGCGGGCGCGTTCCGCCGCTTCCTCGCCACCGCCGACGCGCTGCACATCATGCGCTCCCCCGGCTCGGGCGTCCCGCCGTCCCGCTTCCGCCCCCCGGTCTACGTGACCATCTGGAGCTGACCGGGGCCGCACCCGGTGGTGCGGCCCCGGCCCGGCCGGCTCAGCCCGCCGAGACGATCTTCTCGGCGACCGCCTTCGGGACCTCGGCGTACGAGTCGAACTGCATCGTGTAGACGCCCCGGCCCGAGGTCATCCCGCGCAGTTGCCCGACGTAGCCGAACATCTCCGACAGCGGCACCAGGGCGCGGACGATCCGGGCGCCGGCCCGCTCGCCCGTCCCCTCGACCCGGCCGCGGCGGGCGTTGAGGTCGCCGATCACCGCGCCCAGGTACTCCTCCGGCGTGGTGGCCTCGACGGCCATCACCGGTTCGAGCAGCACCGGGGACGCGCGCCGGACGGCCTCCTTGAACGCCATCGAGCCGGCGACCCTGAAGGCGAGCTCCGACGAGTCCTCGGTGTGGAAGTCACCGTCGAGCAGGGTGACCCGCACGCCCGTCATCTCGCACCCGGCCAGGACGCCCGCCCGCATCGCCTCCTGGCAGCCGGCGTCCACGGACGGGATGAACTCCTTCGGGATCCGCCCGCCGGTGACCCGGTTGACGAACTCGTACCCGTCCTCGATGGGTTCGAGGGAGATCTGCACCTTCGCGTACTGGCCCTTGCCTCCCGTCTGCTTGCGGTGCGTGTGGTCGGCCCTGTCCACCCGGCGCCGGACGGTCTCGCGGTAGGCGACGCGGGGCCGGCCGACGTTGGCGCCGACGCCGAACTCCTCCTTCATGCGGTCGATGAGGATCTCCAGGTGGAGTTCGCCCATGCCGCCGATGACGGTCTGCCCGTCCTCGTCGTGGACCTTGAACGACGGGTCCTCCTCGGAGAGCCGCTGGATGGCGGCGCCGAGCTTCGCCCTGTCGCCCTTGGACTTCGGCTCGATCGCGACCTCGATCACCGGGTCCGGGAAGTCCATGGACTCCAGGACGACCGGGTGGTCCTCGTCGCACAGCGTCTCGCCGGTCGTGGTCTGCTTCAGGCCCATGACCGCGACGATGTCGCCCGCGCCCGCCGACTCGATCTCCTCCGGGCGGTCGGCGTGCATGCGGTAGATCCTGCCGATGCGCTCCTTCCGGGACTTGACGCTGTTCAGCACCGACGTCCTGGACACCAGCCGTCCCGAGTAGATCCGGACGAAGGTGAGCCGGCGCAGGTGCCGGTCGTTCATGATCTTGAACGCGAGCGCGGACAGCGGTTCGTCGCCGGTGGCCGGCTGGACGTCCGGCGGCGACGGCAGGTACCGCACGACCGCGTCCAGGAGGGGCTGGACGCCCTTGTTCCGGAACGCGCTGCCGCACAGCACCGGCGTGACCGCGGAGGCGATCGTGAGCCGCCGGACGGCCGCGTGCAACTGCTCCCGCGACGGCTCGGCACCGTCGAGGTACAGGCCCATGACCTCCTCGTCGTGGGCGGCGACCGTCTCGATGAGCGTGCCGCGCCACCGGCGCGCGTCCTCCGCCATGCCCGCCGGGACGTCGACGACCGCGTACCCGTCGTCCGACCAGACGTGCGCCCGCCCGGAGACCAGGTCCACGACGCCTTCGAACCCGGCGCCCGACCCGATCGGAAGCTGCATGACCAGCGGGACGGCCCCGAGCCGCGAACGGACCATCTCGACGCACCGGTGGAAGTCGGCCCCGGCCCGGTCGAGCTTGTTGACGAAGCAGACGCGCGGCACGCCGTACCGGTCGGCCTGCCGCCACACCGTCTCCGACTGCGGCTCGACGCCCGCGACGCCGTCGAACACCGCCACGGCCCCGTCGAGCACCCGCAGGCAGCGCTCGACCTCGATGGTGAAGTCGACGTGCCCCGGCGTGTCGATGAGGTTGATGGTGTGCTCGACATCGTCGACCGTCCACGCGCAGGTCGTGGCCGCCGAAGTGATCGTGATGCCGCGGTCGCGTTCCTGTTTCATGTAGTCCATCGCGGTGTTGCCGGCGTCGACCTCGCGGATCCGGTGCGAGACACCGGTGAAGAACAGGATGCGCTCGGCGGTCGTCGTCTTGCCGGCGTCGATGTGCGCCATGATCCCGATGTTGCGAACCTTGGCGAGTGCAAGGGTTGTGGCTGTCATCGGGATCCTCCGTTTCTCTCGATGACGACCGCCGCCGGACAAGATCGTCCCTTTACGGCATGCATGACGGTACGGCGGAGGACGCGCGAGAGCGAAGGGTTTTCGGTGGTGCGGCGGGGGCCGGCCGGCCTCAGGGAGTGCGGCTCTGGTCGATCTGGGCGAGGGTCTCGATGACGCTGCGCAGATGGGTGCGGGCGGCGCGTTCGGCCGCCGCCGGATCACGGGCGCAGATCGCCTCGATGATCTCCAGGTGCTGCGGGAGGGAGACCTGCGGGCGGCCCGGGTGCATGGCGAGCCGGAACTGGTGCCGGACGTTCTGGGCGCGCAGCCGCTCCAGGACCTCCGCGGCCGTCCGCTGGCCGCTGATCTCGCGGATGCGGCGGTGCAGCCGCTCGTTCAGCCGGGAGTAGCCGAGCACGTCGCCGGACGAGACGGCCTCGCCCATCTCCGCGCCGATCGCCCGCAGGTCGGCGGCCTCCCGCTCGGTTACCCGCGCGGCGGCCTTGGCGGCGCACAGGCCCTCGATCACCATCCGGACCTCGGTGATCTCCACGGCCTCGTCGAGGGAGACCGCGCGGACGCGGGCGCCGCGGTTCTGGACGCGCTCGATCAGCCCCTCGTTCGCCAGTTCGAGCAGCGCCGCGCGGACGGCCGCGCGGCTGGCCGCGAACCGCTCGGACAGGTCCGCCTCGATCAGCCGCTGGTTCGCGACGAACTCGCCGCGGAGGATCGCGTCCCGGATCCCCGCCACCACGTCGCTCACGGTCGCCCCACGATTGTCGCCAATTTTGTCGCTGATCTAAGGTAGCCCACGGGTGCTCGTCGCCGAGGAGGAACGGTATGCCGGCCATCGCGGTCCTGGGGCTCGGAGAGGCGGGCGGCGCGATCGGGCGCGACCTCGTCGCGGCGGGGGCGGTGGTGCGCGGGTACGACCCGGCCGTCCCGGCGCCGGACGGCATGCTCCGGGCCGGGGGCGAGGCGGAGGCCGCCGCGGGGGCCGAGCTGATCCTCAGCGTCAACAGCGCGCACGATGCCGTGGCCGCGCTCAAGGCGGGCCTGGGCGGGGTCCGCGACGGTGCCGTGTGGGCCGATCTGAACACCGGGTCGCCGGGCCTGAAGCGGGAGCTCGCCGCGCTCGCCGCGGCGGCCGGGGTCAGGTTCGCGGACGTCGCGATCATGGCGCCGGTGCCGGGACGCGGGCTGCGCACCCCGATGCTGGCCTGCGGGAACGGCGCCGGGGACGTCCGGCGCCTGCTCGGGCCGCTCGGCGCGTCCGTCGAGGTGATGGACGCCGAGGCCGGGACGGCGGCGGCCCGCAAGCTGCTCCGCAGCGTCTTCTTCAAGGGCCTCGCCGCGTCGGTGGTCGAGGCGCTGGAGGCGGCGCGTGCGGCGGGCTGCGAGGACTGGCTCCGGCAGAACATCGTCGACGAGCTGACGGCGGCCGGGGACGCCACAGTGACCCGTTTGGTAGGGGGCACCTACAAACACGCCGAACGCCGAGCCGCAGAAATGGAGGCCGCAGCGAAAATGCTGGAGGAGCTGGACGTCGAGCCCACGATGTCCGCCGCCAGCCGCGACCTCCTGACCCGCCTCTCCCGTTGACTTGCGGCGTGTTGTTGTTATGAAGCGCTCCATAACAACAACACGCCGCAAGTCAACGGTCAGGGGACGGGGGGCGTGCCGTGGGTGTGGAAGGACTCGATGGTCTGCAGGCCCCACGCCTGGCCCTTCGCGCGCTCCGCCTCCGTCCAGGTGATCGTCTTCCAGTCCGGGGCCAGCACCAGGCGGGCGCCCGGATTGCACAGCTCGACGCGGTTGCCGCCCGGCTCGTAGACGTAGAGGAAGAACGTCTGCTGGATGGCGTGCTTGTGCGGTCCCGTCTCGATGAAGACGCCGTTGTCGAGGAAGATGTCGGCGGCGCGGAGGATGTCCTCGCGGGTGTCGGTCGCGAACGCGATGTGGTGCAGGCGGCCGTTGCCGCCCGTCCGGTCGCGCGTGTAGACGAGGTCGTACGACTTGTTGGTGAACGTGACCCAGCGCCCGGCGATCGTGCCGTCGTCCAGCCGGATCTGCTCGGTGGGGTGGCCGCCCAGCACGTCCCGCAGGAAATCGGTGCTCGGCTCGACCTCGGCGGCCAGGAAGTTGACGTGGTCGAGGCGGCGGACGCACACGCCCATCGCGGGGTACGCCTGCGCCTGGTTCTTCAGCGACGGCGCCAATTCCGGCGGCGCCTCGTACCACTCCGACTCCCAGTAGATCTCCAGCTCGTGGCCGTCCGGATCGCGGAACACGTAGGTCGGGCCGATGCCCGGGTCGCCGTCGCGCCAGCCGATGCCGAGGCCCGCGTCCTCGATCGCGCGGACGCGGCGGTCGAGCGCCTCCTGCGACGACGCGCGCAGCCCGGTCCGCCGGATGCCGGACGTGGTGTGCGCGGTCAGCTTGAGCGTGTGGTGCTCGTAGTCGTCCCACGTCCGCAGGTACACCGAGTCGCCCTCGGCGCCGTTCTCGGTGAGGCCCATGACGCGGGTGAAGAACCACAGGCTCTTCTCCGGCTCGGGCGTCAGCAGCTCGACGTGGCCGACGTGCGCGATCTCGTGCTTGAGGGTCATGGGCTGCTCCGGGGGAAGACGGTTCCGTCGAAAAGCTTGCGGGCCGTCCGGACGACGCCGGCGCGCCGGACGGCCGTGCCGTCCAGCTCGACCGCCACGTCCAGGCGCCCGGCCGGGTGCTCGATGCTCAGCGGCGCGCCGGGCGGCGGGAGTTCGGCGATGTCGTGGCCGACCGCGCCGTCGAGCAGCAGGGCGGTGCCGACGCTGACGGCGCCGAGCACCCCGATCGAGGTGTGCACCCGCACCGGGATGAACGTGCGGGTGCAGATCGTCCCGCCGTCGCGCGGCGGCGCGACGAGGGTGGTCTTCGGCACCGAGGCCGCGGTGACGTCCCCGAGCCCCATCAGCTCGCCGGCCCGGAGCCGCAGCTCCTGGACGCGCTCGCCCAGCCCGGACAGCGCGCCCAGTTCCTCCGGGCTCTCGTAGCCGGTGACGCCGAGGTCGGCCGCGGCGGCGACCACCACCGGCATCCCGTTGTCGACGCAGGTCACCTCGACGCCGTCGATCAGATCGCGGAGACGGCCGGTGGGAAGCAGCGCCCCGCAGGCCGACCCTTCCGTCTCCGCGAAGTCCAGGAAGACCGGGGCGGCGGTCCCCGGCACGCCGGAGATCGCGGTGTCCCCGTCGTAGGCGACGGCGCCGCCGGGCGTCGGGAACGTCGCGGTCGCGACGCCGCCGGAGTTGACCATCCGGATGCGGACGCTCGTCCGCTCGCCGCCCGCCTCGACCAGCCCCCGCTCGACGGCGAACGGCCCGACCCCGGCGAGCAGGTTCCCGCAGTTCTGCCGGTCGGACACCGTCGGCTCCGCCACGCCGAGCTGGAGGAAGAGGTAGTCGACGTCGGCGTCCGGGCCGGCCGAGCGGGACACCACCGCGACCTTGCTGGTGAGCGGGTGGGCGCCGCCGATCCCGTCGATCTGCCGGGGGTCGGGGCTGCCCATGGCGCGCAGCAGCAGGCCGTCCCGCTCGCCCGGGTCGGACGGCAGGTCCCCGGCCAGGAAGTAGGCGCCCTTGGACGTGCCGCCCCGCATCAGCATGCAGCGCACACCGGTGCTCACGGCTCTTCCGACCCCGCGTAGTCGGCGTACTCGACGTACTCGACGCCCATCCCCGGCAGCCGGTCGCGCAGCCCGTACCGGTCGAGGCCCAGCTCGCCGCGCCGGAACGCCTCGCGCGTCGCGGCCTCCTTCTCCTCCCGCGCCTCCGCGGCGGCGACCGCGTCCGCGACCTCGCCGCGCGGGACGCACACCACGCCGTCGTCGTCGGCGAGGACCGCGTCGCCGGGCCGGATGGTCTGCCCGCCGATCGTCACCGGCACGTTCACCGAACCGGGCGTCGCCTTCACCGTCCCCTGCGCGCTCACCGCCGCCGACCACACCGGGAAGCCCATCGCGTGCAGCTCCGCCACGTCCCGGACGCCCGCGTTGATGACGAGACCGCGCACGCCCCTGTGCATGAGCGCGGTCGCGAACAGTTCGCCGAACATCCCGTCGGTGGACGGCGACGTGGTCGTCACGACCAGCACGTCGCCGGGCCGGCACTGCTCGACCGCGACATGGATCATCAGGTTGTCGCCCGGCCACGACAGCACGGTCACCGCCGTCCCGGCGATCCGGGACCCGAGGTGCACGGGGCGGATCGACGGCCCGAGGTAGCCCGTCCGCCCCATGGCCTCGTGGACGGTCGCGACGCCGAACCCGGCCAGCGCGTCCACCGCCTCGGCGTCGGCGCGCGGCGGGTTCGTGACGACGACCGTCCTCACGCCAGGACCCCCGTCGTCTGCGGGTACAGCCGGACGTACGCCTCGGCCATCGTGTCGTGCGGCAGCCCCAGGTTCGGGCCCGCGTTGCGCTTGAGCTGCACGCCCCGGCGCCGGGCCAGGTCGGTGTAGTAGTCCCACATGTGCTGCTGCGCGGGCAGGCACTCCATGGCCCTGCGCTTGCGCTCGAACACCGGGGTGATGTCGAGCAGCACGTTCGGCTTGAAGTCGCACTGCTCCGGCTGGTGCGGCTCGAAGAAGAACACCGGGGGCGCGCCGAGCGGCTCGCCGGGCGCGTCGTACCCGATGGCCTGCGCCAGCACACGCGCCTGGAGCGCCATCCGCGCCGCCGCCGGGTGGTCGCCGTTGTAGGGGTCGGCGAGGGGGTGCGTGAGCACCACCGCCGGATCGAAGTCCCGGTACACGCGGACGAGCCGGTCCACCAGCTCCGGCGACTCGGCCAGGGGGTAGTCCCCGGCGTCCAGGAACTCGATCTCCGCGCCGAGTTCGGCCGCCGCGGCCTCCGCCTCGCCCCGGCGGATCTCCTTGATCTCCGCCAGTCCCCTGCCCGCGCGCCACGCCTTCGCGGACTCGCCGCGCTCGCCGTAGCTCAGGCACACCACCTTCGCGCGGTCGCCGCGCTCGGCGGCCAGGGCGATCGCGCCCGCGGCGCGCCACACGAAGTCGCCGGCGTGCGCACTGATCACGAGCAGAGGGCTGGACGGGGCGGTATCGCTCATGGCACCACACTCTGCGCGCTTGTAGCCCAAATTGTCAACAATTCTGCGAACACTAGCCCCGCCGGAGGCCGCCGATCTGGTCGAGCAGCAGGCGGCTGAGCCGCAGCATCTCCTTCACCGGGTCCCAGAGGCCCGCGACGTCCGTCCCCGGCGCGAGATGGGGCCTCTCCAGTTCCTCCTGCATCCGCTCGGCCTCGGCGAAAGCCTCCTCGTCCGGGGCCTCCGGCAGGTGCCGCATGAGGTCGGCGAGCTTGTGGAGGAGGGCCGAGTAGCCGTGCCGGAACGCGGTGTCGGCGGGCAGGTCGTCCTCGTCCCCGCCCATCGCCAGGCGCAGGGTCGCGCCGATCGAGCGCGTGTACGACATCGCGTTCTCCAGCGTGTTCAGCCGGCCGGGCGCCGCCCACCTCCCGGGCGTCTCGCGCCAGCGCACCGGATACCCCCACCACCGCGCCCGCGGGTTCGCGCGCAGGCTGGACTCGGCCTGCTCCACCGCGTACCGCGCCTGCCGCTGGACGCCCACCAGCCGCGACTCGCGCTCACCCCAGAGGGAGTCCCACTCGACGGGATCCACGACGTTCTCGGCGAGCGCCCCCATGGCGTCGGCCAGCGCGCCGCGCATCTCCCGGACGGCGTCCTCGCCCCGCCGCAGGTGCAGCGGGGGGAAGACCAGCGCGTTGACGGCCAGCCCGACCGTCAGGCCGACCGCCACGTCGGCGATGCGGGGCATGACGTAGGCGGCGGCCTGGTGCCCGCCGAACAGCAGGGCGAACAGCGCGGTGAACGCGACCTGGGGCGACTGGTCGCCGAGCCTGCGCCAGCCCGCGACCATCATCGCGACGAGCAGCACGACGGCGATTCCGATCGTCGTCGGGCCGAGCAGCCGCCCGACCGGTATCGCGAGGGCGGCCCCGATCACGAACCCGGCCCCGTACTTCAGGCTCTCCTGGACCGACCGGACGACCGTCGGGTACACCCCGAGCAGCGCGGCCAGCGGGGCGAAGTACGGGTCCGGGTGGCCGACCAGGTGCCGGGCGACCAACCAGGCCACCGTGGCCGCCACCACGGCCTTCACGGTCAGCTTGGCGCGCTCTTCCCAGTACCGCCATCCGGCGAAGGGCATCAGATGGCCGCGGAACCCCCCGAATCGCATCAAGGGACGCTTCCCGCGCGCCGGGCGCCGAACCCCCCGGAACGCGGAAGCCACCGCGGGCCCGCCGGTGGGATGAGAGGCCGGCGGGCCCGCGGTGGCCGGATCTGCACGGGCCGGATACGCGAGGGCCGGATCGCGAATCCGGGAGGGTCAGCCGTTGGACGGGTCCAGCGAGCTGATCGCCTCGGGGGTGAGCTTGGCGCCCCGCTCCCGCTGCGGGTAGCGGCCGACGTCGATGCGGGCGACCTCGCGGGCCGTCCGGTAGTCGATCACCGAGATCTGGTTCTTCTCGGAGAGCGAGACGTAGCAGTCACGCCCGTTGGGGGAGGTCTGCGTCCAGTACGGGAGCGCACCGGGCTCGTAGTGGACGGTCCCGTCCGTGGTCAGGCCCGGCCGCGACACGATGGAGACGTAGTCGTCGATCGTCCCCGCCATGCACAGCTTGCTCTCGTCCGCGTTCATGGCCATGCCGTGGTGGGCGGAGTTCTGCGGGTAGTCGTCGGGCTTCATCGCGGCGCCCCGCTCACTGAACGGCATCTCCACGGTCCGCGTGATCTTCCCGGCCGCGAGGTCGTACTCGACGAACCCGTTCAGGTACGACAGCTGGGCGTACATGGTCTTGTTGTCGCGGGTGAAGACGGCGGGGCGGATCCCGTACTCGAACTGGTAGGTGCGCAGGTGCCGGTACGTGTTCGCGTCCACCGCGGTGACCGACCTCGCCCCCTTCAGCCCGTTGAGGAGCTTCGGCAGCGAGGTGATGCCGATGCTGGAGTTGTAGAGGATCGTCCCGTCGGGCGAGTAGTCGTTGGCGTGCGGGTAGCTGCCGGTGGCGAACGTGGTCACCAGCCGCCCGGTCGCGGTGTCGATGACCTCGGCCTTGCTCGCCGTGGTGGCGCTGACGACGAACCTCGTCCCGTCCGGGGAGAGCGCGGCGTGGTCGGCCTTGAAGCCCTCGGTCTTGCGCCGCCACAGCATCCGCTTGCTCGCGATGTCGAACGCGACGGCGTCCGACAGCACGCCCCGCGAGACGTAGATGGTCGTGCCGTCCGGGGAGACCGCGATGTCGTCGACGAGCTTGCGGTAGCCCTGGATGTTGTTGACGACCTCGTACCCGATGCGCTCGACCGGGTTCATCGCGTTCAGGCGTTCCTGCAGGTCCGGGACGAGATTGAGGGAGCCGAGGTTCTCGTACGTGGCGGTGTCGATGAAGCTGACCGTGCCGCCCTGGCCGTTGCCCACGGCCATCACGTCACGCAGCTGCACCGCCTCGGCCCGGTGGCCGGCGGCGGCCAGCGCCGTCACCGCCATGAGCAGGGCGCACACGAGTGCGGCGGGTCTCCGGAGACTGAGGGAGGGCATCAGTACCTCCTGTGTGGGGGGTGGTCTCCAGTCTGAAAACGGCCGTATTCTGACTTGGTTACTGGACGGTAAGACAACAGGCCGCTCGACACAAGGCCCATGCGCGGGAAAATGCCGTCGAGGACGCGGAGGGAGCGACCGTGGCAGGCAGGCGCGCAACGCCCACCGGCAGGTACGCGGGCAGATCGGCCGCCGAGCGGCGCGCCGAGCGCCGCCGCAGATTCCTCGACGCCGGCCTGGAGCTGTTCGGCCGCGGCCCCGGCTACCGCGGCACCACCGTCGCGGCCCTCAGCGAGGCCGCCGGGCTGTCCACCCGCCAGTTCTACGAGGAGTTCGCCGGCCTGGAGGACCTCCTCGCCGAACTCCACCTGGAGGTCAACGACATCGCCGAGCAGGCCGTCGCGACCACCCTGCGGGAGGCCGAGGGCCTCCCCCTCGCCGAGCGCACCGCCCACCTCTTCCGCGCCTACGCCGCGAGCATCACCGCCGACCGCGCCCGCATCCGCATCGCCTTCGTCGAGGTCGTCGGCGCCGGCCCCCGCATCGAGCGCCAGCGCCTCGCCCGCCGCGCCCGCTGGATCGACTTCATCTGCGCCGAGGCGGCCGCCGCCGCCCGCCGCGGCGAGATCGCCGACCGCGACTACCGCATCGCCGCCGCCGCCTTCACCGGCAGCATCACCGGCCTCCTCCACGACTGGGACGCCGGCTGGGTCGACGCCACCCTCGACGACCTCATCGAAGAACTCACCCTCCTCCTCCTGGCCCGCCTCCACGCCGCCGACGGAAGTACGCAATAGACCCATCGTCACCGCACCCTTAATCCCGTTGACGCGTGTGGAGAAGTTCGGTTAGAAGCGGGACGGGACCTGCCACGGTGATTTCCGGGGGACGGAGGACGATCTTGACGAGGGTCGTTTACGCGGCGGACGGACGAGAACTCGCCGTGGAGGAATGGGGGGTCCCGACCGGTTTCCCGGTCTTCCTGCTGCACGGCACGCCCGGCAGCAGGCTCGGCCCCGTCCCACGGCCCATGACCCTGTACCAGCTCGGGATCCGGCTCATCAGCTTCGACCGGCCCGGCTACGGCCGGTCGGACCGGATGACCGGCCGCGTCGTCGCCGACGTCGCCGCCGACGTGCGGCTGCTCGCCGACGTCCTGGACCTGGAGGAGTTCGCCGTCCTCGGCCGCTCCGGCGGAGCCCCGCACGCCCTCGCGTGCGCGGCGCTCCTCCCCGGCCGGGCGACCCGCGCCGCGGCCCTCGTCGGGCTCGCGCCGGCGCAGGCGGAGGGCCTGGACTGGTTCGAGGGCATGGCACCGTCCAACACCAGGGAGTACATGGCCGTCCGCGGCCAGGGACGGCTCGTCTCCGCGAGACTTCGTTCGATCGCCGAGCGGATCCGGGCCGACCCGGCGCAGCACGTCGCGGACCTCTACGCCGGGCTCACCCAGTCGGACCGCCGCGTGGTCCTCGAGGCGGGCATGCGCAGGATGCTGCTGGAGACGTTCGCGGAGGCGTTCCGCACGTCCGCGGACGGCTGGATCGACGACCTGCTCGCCTTCTGCGCGCCCTGGGGGTTCGAACTCGGCGACATCGTCGTCCCGACGATGCTGTGGCACGGGGCGAACGACACCTTCTCCCCCGCCGGGCACTCCCGCTGGATGGCCGACCGGATCCCGACCTCGACCGTCGTCGTCCAGTCCGGTTCAGCCCATTTCGGGGCGTTCAACGTCCTTCCGGACGTGCTGACCTGGCTCAGCCGCCCGGGCGGCCACCGCTCAGAGCGGCTGTAGCTCGAGGTCCCGGTCCACGCGGACGCCGTCGCGGACCTCCGCGATGACCGGGTGCGGATGCCTCTCGGCGAGGACCATCAGCCCGGCGACCGCCCGCTCGCGCAGCTCTCTCGCCTCCGAGACCCGGCCCATCCCCTCCAGGGTGATCGACAGGTTGGACCGGCAGGTGTGGGTGTCGGGATGGTCGTCCCCCAGCAGCCGCGACAGCATGATCATCGCGTCCCGCTCCCGCGTCTCGGCCTCCGCGAAGCGCCCCGCGTCGCCCAGGCAGTTCGTGACGTTGTCCGCGGCGAGCGGGACGAACGGATGCTCGGGGCCGAGCATCCGGGTGAGCTCGGACCACGCCCGCTCCGTGCGGTCGCAGGCCTCGTCCAGGTCGCCGGTGCGGCGCAGGTGGTAGCCGAGGTTGTTCTCGATCATCGCGGTGTAGGGGTGGTCGTCGCCCATCACGCCCCGGTACCTGGCGAGCGCGGCGCGGGTGCGGTCCCGGCCCCCGACCAGGTCACCGGTGTCGGACATGCAGGCCGCGACCTCCAGGTCGGCGGGCATCGTTTCCGGCGACTCCGGGAAGTACCGCTGGTAGCGGGCGTAGATCTCCTCCGCCAGCACCAGCGCCTCCTCCCGGAGCCCCGCCCTGCGCAGCGACCGCGCGAGGTGCTTGCCGGTGCGGAGCGTGTCGAGGATCTGGTCGCCGATGACGTCCCGGTACCTGCGGTACACGTCCCGGAGGATGTCGACGGCCTCGTCGAAGTGCCCGGACTCCCGCAGGTCCCGCGCCAGGTTCGACTCGGAGTACAGCGTGTAGGGGTGGTTCTCGCCGAGGAGGACGCGACGCTGCTCCAGGGCGTGCTTGTCGTAACGGTAGGCGCTTTGCCAATCACCGGTGAGGCGGTAGTCGAGTGCCAGGTTGTGCGCGACCATCAGCGTGCGCGGATGCTCGTCGCCCCAGGGTTCGGCGGCCTGCTCGTACGTGCGCTTGTCCAGGGCTAGCGCCTCCTGGAACCTGCCCTTCGCCCGCAGGTCGGCGGCCAGGTTGCTCGCCGTGATGAGCGTATGGGGGTGCGTCGGGCCGAGCGCCGTCGATTGCTGCTGCCGCCGCAGCACGTCGCTGTCGAGCTCGTACGCCTCGTCGAGTCGCCCCTGCGAGCGCAGCACGTTGGCGATCTGCGACTGGAGGAACAGCCACTGCCAGTGGTCGCGGCCGAGCTTGCCGCTCCACTCCGCGGCCAGTTCCCGCCCGGCGGCCATCGCACTGTCGAACACGCCCCGCTTCCACTGGTACCGGACGAGGTCGGTGAGCATCTGCCGGACGTCCTCGTCGTCGCACTGCGCCGCGGCCGAGGGCTTCACGTGCGGCAGGATCTCCTCCAGGTTCGGCCAGTTGGCCGGATCGTCGGTGTCGCCGTGCTGCGGCCGGGCACCCAGCAGGATCCTGTGCACGTCGTGGCGGGTCGCCTCGGCCACGTCCGGGGCCAGCCCGTGCCGGATGACGGCCTGGACGAGCGGGTGCACCTGGATGGACTTGTTGCCCTGGTCGACCTTGGCGAGCGCGAACCGGCTGATCTCCCGGACGTGCTTGCCGATGACGAGCTTGTCGCGGAGCGTCTCGTCGTGGCGGGCGAGGATGCGGGCCGCCTCCTTGCTGTAGACCAGGTCGAGCGCGATCGGCTCGGAGGAGAAGAAGGCCAGCAGCTCCAGCAGCCGGGCCGCCGCCGGGGACGCCTCGCGCAGCTGCCGGAACGTGACGCTCCAGGTCATCGCCACCGACTGCGGGAAGCTCTCCCCGCTGCGCTCCAGCGTGGAGGCGGTCTCGTGCTCCAGCTCGTCGAGGTACTCGCTCGCCGGCATGAACGTCGAGGCGAGCCAGGCCGCGGCCTGCTCGATCGCCAGCGGCAGGTGCCCGAGCGCCTTGCCGATCTTGCGCGCGTTCTCCTCGGAGATCTCCTGGACGCGGCGCATCAGGTGCTCGGCGGCCTCGCTCTCGGTGAACACGTCCACCTCCAGCGGCGTGGCGAGCTGGGTCCAGGCCGGGTCGCGGGAGGTGATCAGGACGTGCCCGTCGCCGCCGGGCAGGTAGGACGCCAGTTCCTCCGGGTCGTCGGCGTTGTCGAAGATGAGCAGCCAGCGGGTGGTCGGCTCGCCGCGGCGCAGCGCCTCCAGCGCCGCCGCGGCGGCGTCGGCCAGGCTGTCGCCGACCCGCAGGTCCATCTGCTCGGCGAGGTTGGCGAGGCCGACCCGGATCGAGTCGGGCGACTGCGCGCTGATCCACCACACGAGTTCGTAGTCGGCCTTGAACCGGTGGGCGTACTCAAGGGCGACCTGGGTCTTGCCGACGCCGCCGAGGCCGTGCAGCGCCAACGGCGTGACGATGCGACGGGTCGTGCCGAGCAGTTCGTCCCGGATCGCCTCCAGGAGCCGGCCCCGGCCGGTGAACACGGCGTTGCGCCGGTCGGCGTTCCAGTATTTCGGCGCGGTACGGGCGGCGCCGGGGAAGCGCGGCCCGACCCGGGAGTGCTCCGCCGGGTGGTCGAAGGTGTAGCCCGGCCGGCCGAGCGCCCGCACGAGGTCCTCGGCGCCGCCGCGCTCCCCCCGCCCGGTGAGGTCGAGCGGGACGCGGTCGCCGAACGCCGTGTCGAGCGCGGCGCCCTGGACCCTGACGACCGTCAGCCGCCGGTGCGGGGCCGCCGTGCGGCTGCCGAGCGCGTCCCACACCCGCTGCGCCTGGGGGGAATGCACAGAGTCCGGGGAGACGAGCACGATCGTGTGCTCACCGGGGGGCGCCGGGTCGTCGTCCGGCATGTCGTGCGCACCCGCGTCGACGCTGCGGGCGGTGACGCGGAAGCCCGCGCGGCCGAGCACCAGCGCCATCCAGTCGACCCACGGCCGGTCCGCGGAGGCGTAGCTGATGAGGACGTCGGAGATCTCCGCCGGGCCGCGCCGGGTGAACCGTTCGAGGGTGGTGAGCCGCAGTTCCTCGTCGATGGGCGCGTACTCGCTCACCCGCCCATCGGTGATCACCTTGGTGAGCCGCTCGAAGGCCGCGAGCATCGAGTTGGGCGATCCCGGCGCGTCGCCGAACGTGGCGAGGGTCTCCTCGAAGGCGTAGTAGGGCCGGTACGGGATCTCGATGGAGAGCCAGTAGCCGTTCGCGTCCTGCCGGGACATGCCGCGCGGAAAGCGGTCGAAACGCGCGCGAGCGTACGCGCGGCCCGCCTCCACCTTCGCGTTCTCGCCGAAGTCGATGCGCATGGGCACCGGCAGGATGCGGATCGGCCGCACGTGGTCGCGATTGTCGATGTTCATGGCGATGTCGGCGGCGCCGTCGATGCTCTGGTAGCTGAGCGTGAAGCAGTCGACCAGGATGTCCGGGAAATGGAGCGTGCAGATGTCGGCGATGTCGCTGTACCCGGTGCGGCTGTCGATCAGGACGTAGTCGTAGTGCCGCCGCATGTCCTCGCGCAGCGCGTCGAAGAACTGCCCGCCGCCGAGCCGCCCGTAGAAGTTGTCCCAGTCGAGGGTGCGGGTGAGCGAGGAGTAGTTCCTGTTCTGGCGTCCGGCGGAGATGAAGTCGAGCGTCCCCTCCCCGGGGAACTCCCAGTCCAGGGTCACCGCGTGCCGTAACACCCGCGCGTACTCGCGGTGCCATTCCCGCCGGTCGTCGTCGTGCTTGGTCGTCGTGGCCCAGGAGTACTCGTCGAGCATGTCGATGACCCCGGGCGTCGAGGTCAGGATGTCTTGGTCGAGGAATGGATGGTAGTACTTGTGCAGCCCTGGGGATTCCAAGTCCCAGTCGATGACCAGGACCTTCTGCCCGGCGGCGGCCATGATCCAGGCGACGTTGGCGAGCGCGCTCGTACGCCCGGTGCCGCCCTTGTACGAATAGAAGGTGACGATGGTTCCGTTGTTCACCATGGTGTACTCCTCGCCTAGGCCTCCGGCTCCTGAAGCCGCCGCCGAGGCGTGGAGGGCGGGGCCTGCGGCGGGTGCACGTCTGTGGTCTTCAAGTGCCGCATGAGCGCCTCGTGGACGGCCTTGGGCAGCGCTTCGCGGAACGCGCGGGCGGAGGTGAGGTGGGGGGCCGAGCCGTTCAGCGCGGCCGCGTTGGGCAGTACCTCCGCCACGTCCGCGCGGAGTGTCTCGACCCGCTTCGCCGTCTGCGGGTCCTCGTAGTTGAACGGGGCCAGGACCTGGACGGGGTCCCGGTCGATCTGCCGGAGCCGTTTGCCGATGACCCGGTCCTTGACCGCCCACGGGTCGACGACGAGCAGTCCGGGCGCGCCTCCGGGGTCCTGCGGCGGCTCGTCCGCGCTCGCGACGAAGGAGTCGTGACCGAGTTCGCTGAGCACCTGCCTGGCGAAGTAGCCGATCGGCATCGTGTGCTTCTCGGTGCGGAACGGTGTCCACTCGCGGGCCGTCCGGCCGTAGTAGTAGGTGTCCCGGCCGGACGGCAGCTGGCCGATCGCCTGCGCGGCCAGGGTGAGGCGGATCGCCGGGCGCGGCGAGCCGGGCGCCGCGCCCGCGAACGGGCTCTGCACCGTCGCCAGCGACGGGACCTCGCTGAAAGGGAGGGCGCATTCGGCGGCCCGGTCCTTGATGACGGTGGCCAGCCGCAGCACGGTCTCCTTGTACTGCTCGCGAAACCGGCCCAGCTTCATGATTCCGTAGAGGCCCTCGCTGCCGTAGGCGGGCGGGAACTCGGGCGGGATGTTCTGCATGCTGTGCAGCGGTTCGGGGATTTCGGCCATCTCCATTCGCGTCCACAGCGCCGGGATGATCGCCGGCGGGCTGTCCAGCCCGGCGGTCTGCGCGTAGTAGCGCTTCAGGAAGGCCGCCCATTCCTTGCCGCAGTACTCGCTGGTGAAGTAGGCGGGTGAGAAGAGCGCGACAAAGACGCGGCAGTTCGCCAGCGCGTCCGCGAGCTGGTCCGGCCACTCGGTGCCCACGTCGATCTGCCTGTCCATAAAACCGGGATTACGCGCGCCCGTAGCCTGGCTTATGTCCTGGCATAGATCGTGGAAGAACTTCGACACCCAGCGGTCGCCGTCCTCGGGCCGGTAGCGCGGCCTGGCATAGCTCAGGAAGAAGTGCGGGCGCGCCTCTTCCACCTGCCTTCGTCCCGCCATGCCGCTCCCTCGGAGGTTTCATCAATGTATAGCGCCAGGAGCGGCAAGATTACAGCCCGTCAAATGTGGAGTTTTACCGTTCCGGCAGCGGGTCTGGAACGTCCCAGCACTCCAGCGTCCGGCGCATCGTCGCGACGAACTGCTCGCCGAGCCCGGTCAGGGCGCCGCAGTCCTGGAGCGTGCGGGTCGCCGCCAGCGTCTTCGGATACCAGTCGCCGAAGTGGCGGGCGGCCTCGGCGGCGGTGTCCGGATCCGGATGCCGCGTGCGCCGGAACCAGAAGTCGGCTACGGCGACGTGTGCGTACGTCCCCTGCAGAAGCCCCTCCAGGGGACGCGGGTCCCCGCGCCAGGGCGCGTGGTACAGGCGGTCGTCGGCCTTGTCGTACAGGTCGGCGAAGTCGAGGACGGCACCGAGCTTCACATGCTGGAACTCGTGCAGGATCAGCAGGCACAGCATCGCCGGGCTCTCGGGCAGCGCGATCGCGACCGACCCGTAGGCGTCCCGCGCCGCCGAGCTGACGCTGGCGCCGGACGCGGGCGGGTCGAGCGGGACGATCGTCGTCAGCGCTTCGGAGATCGCGGGCGCGTACTCCGCGTACTCCTTCTCCAGCAGCGTCCACGCCTCCTCGAAGAAGGCCTGCCACCGCGCGAACTCCGCGGCGGGCACGCGCCCGGCGGCGGGGTGGTCGTGGCAGTCGCGGAACGGGTCGAGGTCGTCCAGCGCCACGGTGAACGTGCCGGCCGTCAGATGGCGCACCGCGTCGAACCGTGTGGCGCCTTCCACGTCCAGGCTTCCGGCGTCCACGCGAACCCTGGTCATACCGCGCCCCGGCACTTCGTGACGTCCGAGTCCCGGGAAGTAGACCGCGCCGTGGCGCACCGGGACGGGCAGGGTGACGTTCTCGGACGCTCTGGCTGCGGCCAGGCATGCGACGGTGGCCAGCAGCCCGTCGTCCCGCTGTGCGGCGGATGCCGGGCCGGCCGGCCGGTTCAGGGCGCGAAGCCGTTCGACGGCCCAGGCCCGCACGTAGGGATGCGATAGCGCCCAGTCGTAGGCGTCGGGGTTCGCGGCGCCGATCCGCTTGATCGCCTCCCATGCGTCCGACGGGGCGGTGGTGGCGCCGACGGCCGCGAGCAGTGACCGGCGGCCGATCGCCTGCGCGGTCCCGAGCCGGGCGATCGCCGCCCGGTCGCCGTGCCCCGTCGCCACCGACCGCACGACGGCGGGCGGCAGCACGTGCGGCGCGCGCGTGGTCCGCTCCTGGACATGGCCGATCAGCGCGAGCAGATCACCGCAGAAGACGCTGGGATTCGCGAAGCCGGTGCCGTCACCGCGGTAGCGGTGGGCGAACAGCCCGCCGCCGCAGGTGGCCACGACCGGGCATGCCCGGCACGTCTCGCACAGGGCGGCGAGCCCGCCCTGACGTGCCCCGATGCCCGCGTGCCGCCCGGCATCGTCGATCGAATGCCGGAAGACGTCCATCCCGGTGTCCGGGGCGCCGTCGAAGGCCGTTTTCAAGGAATCGGCCTGTTCGTAGGCGCCGTCGGTCTCCACGACCAGCAGGTCGCTGGCCTCCAGCCCGAGCGACTCGGTGAGGGCGGGGCCGCCCCGTGCGGTGCTGATGATCGAGTCGAAGACGCGCACCGGGACCGGCCGGCCGTCGTCGAGCCACCGGTCCGCGACCGCTTTCAGCCAGTCGCCGTGCCCGGCGGGCGGCGGGCGGTCCCAGGTGTGGTGCGGCCAGAGGAAGTCGATCGCGGGCGGTTCGTGCGCGATGAGCGCCTCGTAGACCGCGATCGGGTCGTTCGCGACGTCGACGGTGCACAGCAGCCCGGAGTAGCGGTCGGGATACTCGCGGCGGAGCAGCTCGATGGCGCGGACGACCTTGTCGTAACTGCTGCGCCCGTCCCGGTAGCGCCGGTGCCGGTCGTTGGCCGTCCGGTCGCCGTCGAGCGAGATGCCGACCTTGACGTCCTGCTCGCGGAACAGTTCGCAGAACCGCCGGTCGAGCAGGACGCCGTTGGTGTGCATCCGCAGGTCTATCTCGCATGAACCGCTGAGCGGCGTCCGCAAGGCGATGATGAGGTCGCGCAGATGGCCTGCTCCGGCCAGCAGGGGTTCGCCGCCGTGCAGGACCAGGCAGACCTCCGTGAGATCGTGGGCCCGCACATGCTCGGCGACGCGCTCGGCCGTGCGCTCCATCGTGCGCACGGCCATGGCGGCCGGACGCCCCCGCCAACTCTGGTCGGCGTGCTCGAATACGTAGCAATGGTCACATGCGAGATCACACCTGCTGTGCACCTTGAGCACGAATTGCCGGAACGGTGTTGACGGGGGCATGGCGGCGTAATGTGATTTCAGATGAAAGAGTTGAACGCCGCGACGCGGACGGCCTCGGAGCCATCCCCGTCGACTTCGTCCGTCCTGGTGAGCCGTGCCACGATACCGCTCGCCTCGGGCCTCAGCACCAGCTCCTCCGGAGACAGGTCCCGCAGGTCCGTGCGTTCCGCTGCGCCCGCTTCTTCAACAAGAGCAATCATGATTATCCATCCGGCAGGGTGACAGTGCGTGGCGACAGTATGCCCGTCCGTGCGCATCAATATCGTGCAGACTGGCGCTTTGACGGCCCTTGGGTCCTGCACCATCGAACTTTTGTGCGGACCACAAAGCTCCATGTCCGGCAGGGTGGCACATTCCACATTCGCCTGTCTTCTTTTTGGCACGACCGTTATCGCGTGAGCGTTCCGGTCCACCGCCACTCGTGCCCGTTTCGATGCGGACTCCCTGGTCAGGGTTTCGTCGATCCCGTGGCCGAAGTCGGACAACTCGGGACTGTGGACTTATCCACACAACCTTGACGTGGACAAGAGCTGACATTCCACTCAAAGTGTGGAGGCACTCGCCGAATCGCACTATCCAGCACTTTTCCGGGCAGCGGACACCAGTGCCGTGACCGGGCAGCACCGGCTGCTCGTCGCGACCGGGCTGCGGCTCATCGCGCTGCTCACCGCCGCCGTGATGGGGACGCTCACCTTCGAGGTGAGCAGGGTCGACGCGGCGGCGCTGCTCGCGGCCGCGGGGCTCGGCGTCGGCCTGGTCATCGAGGTGTACCTGCTGACGGAACGTCCCGACCGGCAGTGGTACGAGTCGCGGGCGGCCGCGGAGTCCGCCAAGACCCTGGCGTGGCGGTTCGCGGTGGGCGGCCAGCCCTTCGGGGTGGACGATGTGGACGACCGCGCGGCCGAGTCGCTGCTGCTGCACCGCTTCTCGGTGATCCGCGGCAACCTGGGCGCGCTCGTCATCGACGGCGACGGCGGCGGGCTCCAGGTCACCGACGAGATGCGGGAGTTGCGCGCCCGGGACCTCGACGGGCGCAGGCGCGCCTACCGGGCCGGCCGGATCGAGGACCAGTACCGCTGGTACGCCCACCGCTCGGCGGAGCACGGGCGCAGCGTCGCACGCTGGTCGATCTTCCTCGCCGCGCTGGAGGCCGCGGGCCTGGTCGCGGCCGTCCTCAACGCGGTGGGGATGCTCGGCCTCGATCTGCCGGGCATCGTGGCCGCCGTCGCGGCCGGCGGGCTCGCCTGGGTGCAGACGCGCCAGCATCAGCAGCTCGCCACCGCGTACGGCATCGCGGCGCAGGAACTCGCCGAGATCGCCTCGCGGCTGGAGTGGCCGGCCACGGATTCGGAGTGGGCGCACTTCGTCGACGAGGTCGAGGAGGCCATCTCCCGGGAGCACACCCTCTGGTGGGCCTCCCACGTATGAACCGGAATCGGCGGGGGACCATTGACCCACCGAGCAACGAACGGCCGCAGCACAGGGAGGAGGCCCATGCGGATCGCCATCACCGGGCACCGGGATCTCGACGAGCCGACCACCGTCATGGTGGACGAGGCGATCCGCACGGAGCTCCGGGCGCAGAGCACACGGGACATCGTGGGCGTGTCATGCCTGGCCGCCGGAGCCGACCAGATCTTCGCACGGGCCGTCCTGCATCTGGGCGGGCGCCTGGAGGTCGTCATCCCCGCCACCGGCTACGCCGCGGCGCTGGGTGGGCGGGCGCGCCGGGGCTTCGAGGAGTTGAAGGCGCGTGCGTCACGGATCCGGGCACTGCCGCACGTTCTGCCCGGCCCGGGGCCTTACCGGGACGCGGGGCTGACGATGCTCGACCGGGTCGACCGTCTCATCGCCGTCTGGGACGGCGCCCCCGCCAGGGGAGGCGGCGGTACCGCCGAGGTCGTCGAGTACGCGCGCCGGCGGGGCGTCGCCGTGCACGTCATCTGGCCCGAGGGCGCCCGGCGCACCGGGGGGTCAGGGCAGCGTTTTCAGGGCTCTTAGGTCGGAGTCCTTTGGGGTTATTACGGCTATTCGGGCGCCTGCGGGGTCGGTGAGGATGGAGAGGCGGCCGGGCCCGATGTCGGTCGGGGGGACGTGCACCTGCGCGCCGAGTTCCGCGGCCCGCGCGGCGACGGCGTCGCAGTCGGAGACCCAGATGTAGGGCGTCCAGTGGGGCGGGGTGTCGGGTGCCCACCGCTCGGCCAGGGAGACCATGCCCGCCACGGACCAGGTGCCGAGCTTCCATTCGGTGTAGGTCAGCGCTTCGTAGGAGCGGTCCACGGGCTTCCAGCCGAACACCCGCCCGTAGAAGCGGCGGGCCTCGTGGATGTCGGGGGTCGACAGCTCCACCCAGCACATCGTGGACGGTTCGTCGATGGCCTCGGCGCTCTTGAGGTTGTAGGGGAACCAGAAGGCGAAGTCGGCGCCCTGCGAGTCGGAGCACTGGGCCATCCGGCCGAGATCGGCGATGTCCACGGGCTCGACGAGCACCTGGCCGCCGGCGGCGCGGACGAGGTCGAGCGATGCGTCCAGGTCGTCGGTGTGGAAGTAGATCGTCCAGGAGGAGTGCAACGAGTCGTCAGCGAGTTCGAACATTCCACCGATGGCCGGACCCTGGATGTCGCCCAGGGTGAACATCTCGTACTCCCCGACGCTGCCGACGGTCAGCGTGTAGGCGTACCAGCCGAACACTTCGCAGTAGAAGTGCTTGGACGCCTCGAGGTCCGGGCTGGCCAGCTCCACCCACGACGGATGGCCGGCGGCGTGTCCGGTCACTTGAGGCATGGCACGCCTGTCGCAGCTCGCATGCCATTCACGCTAGGGAGGCGTGCGCAATATCCGGTGTCCGAAACCGCCAAGCCGATTTCAATGTTTCAGATGGCGGCCACGACCTGCAAAAGGCCCCATACGAAATGGGCCACGTAGGTGCCGTCCGGGGTGGTCAGCGTCGCGTGCCAGCGGCTGGGGGCGTCGCCGTCCTGGTGGGTGACCGCCTCGAAGCGCTCGCTGACGTCGCCGACCACGCACGACCAGGGGACGAGGTCGTCGACGGTCTCCATGCGCGGTACGGGGACGCCGTCGTCGCGGACGAGCCATTCCCGCACGACCGACCCGTCCGGCGCGAGCACGATCTCGAACGCCAGGCCGGGCCACAGGGTGAGCGGCGGCCAGCGGGCGACGTCGCAGGAGACGTCGCCGATCCGCAGTTCCCGGACGGCCGCCGGGCCGAGGACGGCCTCGTAGCGGCGCAGGCCGCGCGGGAACGTCCGGGACCGCAGGATGCGCTGCCAGCGGGCGTTGGCCTCGCGCATCTCGGTCCGGGACGCGCCCAGCCCGCGCACCGCGTCCTCGACGAGGCCGGGCTGGTAGTCGGCCATCCGGCGGAGCAGCACGAGCTGGAACTCCCGCCGCGCGAACCCCTTCATCGCCGGCCCGTCACTGGTCGTCGTCGGCGCGGCCCGTGATGCGGAACTCCCCGGACCCGGTGCGGTAATCCTCGGGATCGCGGTCCGACGGCCGCGGGGTCTCGGGGCCGTCCGGCCCGGACCGGACGATGTACTCGACGCGGACGACGCGGAAGAACCGGCCGAGGACGGTGACCTCGGCGCGGCGCGTCCCGTCCCGGAGCAGGGCGGCGGCGGCGCGGTACTCGGCGAGGACGGCCGGGGAGGGCCGCAGCATCTTCGGCACGAGCGTGTCGAAGTACGCGGCGAGGTGGTCGCGGACGCGGGCGGGGCTGTGCAGGAACGGGCCGTGCGGCGGCCACGTCCCGTTCTCCCGCTCGGCGGCGGCGAACCTCGTGGCGAGGGGGACGACGCCGGGGTGGGTGGCGAGCGCGCGGCGGGCGTCGCGGGTGACCTCCGCCGGGACGCCCGGCCCGGCGGGGACGTGCTCGCCGAGCAGTTCCGCGCCGGTCATCGGCCGCGCGGGCGGCAGCAGGCCGTGGTCGAACCGGGCGGGGTCGCGGCGCGTGCGGGGCTCGGGGAGGTCGTCGGGGTCGGTGGGGCGCGGCGGCTCGGGGCCGTCCAGGCCGAACCGGCAGAACCTGTCGGCGCGGACGACGCGGAACACCCGCCCGGCCACGGTCACCTCGTCGAGGTGCCCGTGTTCGAGGAGCGCGGCCCCGTCGTGGTAGGCCGTGCGGTCCGCGCCGGTGGCGTGGAACCGCGCCATGTTCCGGAACCACCAGGCGAGGGAGTCGCGGGCGTCCTGCGGGGACATCCGCTCCATCCCCGACATCATCCAGCCGCCGGGGACCCGTTCCAGCACCCCGTACGTCGAGCCGTACCAGAGGACGACGGGGCGGGTCCGCCGTGCCAGTTCGTCGCCGAACCGGGGCGGGCGCGCCGCGGCCGACAGGGATGGGGGGAGGTCACCGGCGAGAGCCGCACCATCACTTCCTGTCATGCCCTCCATCGTCACAGGGACGGCGGTGCGCCGCGCGCGATTCGGCGATCTCGCGGGCCGGGCGTGACGCAGGACACGTGAATCGGCGGGGTCAAGAGCACGGTCAGGACTTGCGCGCCCCGATGGCGGCCGCGATGGCGGGCCAGCTGCGCTTCAGCTCGCGCTTCCAGTACTTCCAGTTGTGCATGCCCGGCCCGTACAGGTTCGCGGTGACGGGGACGCCCGCCTGCTTGGCGGCGGCGACGAAGTTCTGCGCCATCACGCCGGACAGCTGCTCGCCGATCCGCCCCGCGTGGTGCGGCGGCGTTTCCGGGTTGTCGTACGGGCCCGGCTCGCCGTTGCCGGACGAGACGTACACGCCGATGCCCTTGAGCTTGGCGACGTTCACGGTCGCGTCGTGCTCGCGCCAGTTGCTTCGCGCGGTGATCGGGTCGCCCCAGATCGAGGTGCCCGACTCGCGGTTCATGGCCGTGAGGATGGCCGGCATGCCGGGCGCGCTGATGTTGAGGGCGCCGCTGTAGGACGCGGCGTACTTGAACGTCCCGCGGTGCCGCTCGGCGTAGATCATGGCGCCCTGCCCGCCGGACGACAGGCCGATCGCGGCGCGGGTCGCCCCGGCGCGGAAGTTGCGCTCCATCAGCGGGATGACCTCGCGCATGTGGAAGTTCTCCCACTCGGGGATGCCGCCCCTGCCGCCGTTGTGCCAGTTGGCGTAGGAGCCGTTCCAGCCGCCCTCGGGCATGACGACCATCGCGTTGTACGGGCCGATGGTCTGCTCGATGTCGGAGTCCTTGGTCCAGGACGTGTAGTTGTTGTTGCCGCCGTGGAACGCGTACACGGTCGGCCACGTCTTGGTGGACTTCGCGCTCCACCCCTTGGGGACCATCACGCGCGTCTTCACCTTCGCGCCGAGCGCGGGGGACGCGATCTCGACGTCGAAGATCCGCGAGTTGATCTTCTTGACGCCGGTGATGGTGGCGCCGTTGGGCGCCTTGGCGTACTTGCCGGACCCGATGCCCGCGGGCAGCTTCGGCTTCTGGCCGCGCCTGCCCGCGTTGGTGTCGGGGTCGTTGGGCGCGGGGGCGCCGCCGCCCGTGCGGAACGGGTTGGTGCCCGTCGGGACGTCGGGCAGCTTCACCGGCTTGGCCGACTTCGTCGGCTGCGGGGCGGTGCCCGGCGCCGACGGCTGCGCCGCGGGGCCGAACGAGGGCACCGGTTCGGAGTCGCCGACGGCGTCCGACAGCTTCTTCGGGACGCCCACGCCGGCCTGCGCGAGGCCCACCATGACGGCGGGCAGCAGCACGGCCGCCGCCGCGGTGCCCGCGATGGCGATCTTCCTGTCGGTACGCTTCTTCATGGACTCCCCAGCCGGCCCGGGCCGCAGCGGCCCGATGCTCCAATCCACACGCCCGACGAAACTACTGTCCCCTTCGTCACACCCGCAAGTATTGGTCATCGAATGCAATAAAGGCGAGATGAACCGTCACGCCACGTCACGTGTCCCCCGTCACACAGGGCGTCATGGACGGATCGACTGCGTGTGCCGGAATACGTTCAGCGGGTCCCAGTACCGCTTGATCTCCTGCAGTTTCGCGTAGGCGTCCTTGTAGTAGAGCGTCTCCGACGACTGGTCCGAGCCGTTCCAGCGCTCGTCGTCCAGGTCGGTGTCCGGATACCCGATGTAACAACCGTCCGTGACATCACCGCCGGCGACGGGGACGCCGCCCGTCCCGGCGAACGTCGCCTTGTAGGTGTCGCGGATCCACGCGAGGTGGGCGTCCTCCTGAGGATCGTGCCTCGTCCAGTAGACCTGGTACTGGAGCTTCAGGATGGAGTCGCGCTGCCGCACCGCCGTGTCGTGCAGAGGGCGGTTGACCGCGCCGCCATAGGAGTCGACCTGGATGAGCGCCTGCTTGTTCACGTAGTCGGTGTACTCCTCATTGCCGAGGTAGGCCCACATCGCGTCGATCTGCTGCCCGGTGAACGGCTTCCTGAGGTAGGCGGACTTGTACTTCCCGCAGCGGTTCTCCCCGCTCGCGTTCAGCGCCTGGGTGGCCGTAAGCCACGGCATCACCCTGGGAATGTCCATGTGGACGAAATGCTCGCCCATCACCGACCGCATCTTCGTCGCCGCCGGGCCGATCCGGCCGTCCACCGCCTCGATGAAGTCGGTCATCGCCTGCGGCCCGTCGGAGTCGTCCACGTCGACCTGCGCCAGCAGCCCGATCTGGCCGTTGCTGACATGGTTGAGCTTGAGGAGAGCGAACAGCTTGCCTGGCGCCGTGGACGCGTCCTGATGGTCGCGGAAGTACTCGCCGTACGCGGTCACGAGCGCGGTGAACTCGTCCTTGGTGAAGTCCTCCCAGTCCCAGGCGAGGGCGGTCAGCAGGACCTGTTTCGGCGGTTCGGGCAGCCCCCGGAACCAGAACCTCGTGACGACACCGAAGTTCCCGCCCCCTCCCCCGGCGTGCGCCCACAGCAAGTCCCGTAGGCGCTCGTCCTTGTCGTCCCGCCTGGCCACCACGAGCTTGACCGTCTTGTCGGCCCTGACCACCGCCACCTCGACCGCGTAGAGGTAATCGACGGTGAGCCCGTGCTGCCGGGACAGCAGCCCGAACCCGCCCGCCGGGATGTGCCCGCCGAGCCCCACCGAGTAGCAGGAGCCACCGGGCAGCGTCTTCCCGCTGAGCGGATACAGGTGGCTGTAGACGTGCCAGTTCGTCGCCCCCGCCCCGACGCAGTACGCCTGCATGTCGCCGTCGTACGAAACTCCGTACATGGGGCTGACGTCCAGGATCACCCGCACGTCCTTGCCGCAGACGAAGTCCTCGTAGCAGTGGCCGCCGGCCCTCGCCGTGATCCGCGTCCGCTCCGGGTCCGCCGGGGCCTCGTTCACCGCCTCCTCCAGCGCCGCCCGCACCTCCCCGGGCGTCCGCACCAGCCGCACGTACTCCGGCTCGGCGATCCACCGCTGGTTGAACCCCCGGCTCAGCGCCGGATAGCGCTTGTCACCGGGCCGGACCACGGTCGTGGGCAGTGTCGAGGTCTCACTCATCGATTGCATCGCCTCCGCGTCGCAGACCACCAGCGCGAAGGACCCTTCCCCACCAACCCCGCACCGCAATCGATCAGTAACCCGCTGTTATCTTCTCGGCTAGGGCGACTCCGATCGCTGCCAGAGCATTTCCACGCCCAGCACGATGGCGCACACCACCCCCACAGACCCGGGGACGGCCACGAGCGCCACATGGATCGGGCTGCTCTCGTCCGGGAAGAACAGGTCCGTCCACCCCAGGGCCAGAGCCAGAGCCGTGGCGATGCCGCCGATCCGGGACGACCATTCGAAAAGGTGCGCATGCCACGGCTTCGAGCCCACTGCATTCCTCGAACGCACATCAATGCTGAAAAAGATCAGCAAAACGGCGAGGAATGAAATCAAACTGACCATATCGGCCGACGGCATCTGGCGCACACCGCGATCCTAGAGAAGAACGCGCGGAGACGGAGTACCGCCAGATCCGGGCTCATTGATCCGATATCTCCAGGAGGCGCTGACGGAGGACGTAGCCGTCCGTCGCCCTTATGAAGACGTCATCGCCCCGGACCGCCATCCAGATGGGGCGGTCCGGATCGGCGATGATGCCGAACGCCGGGAACTCGCGCCTCAGTTCGGCGAGATAGGCCGACGCGCTGGGCCGCCATGCCCGGTAGGTGAGGGCGTTCAAGCGGGGGCTCCCAGGTATCCCTTGATCATCACCAGAGCGTCGGTGATGCGCTCGGATTCGGCGATCGGCTGCTGCCAGGAAGTGAAGAACCAGTAGCGGTTCCCGTCCTCTTCGTGCGGCCGGCAGGTGACGGTGTCGCCCGCGACTCCTTGGGCCCCGCAGCACGTCCGTGCGGTGGACGTCGTGTTACGGACGACCAGCCCTCCGGCCACATGGTGCGTCGTGAAGCCGTGCGCCCTCAGGTGTATTTCCAGCGCTTTGAGCCGCACGTACGACTCGACGGCCGGGGACTCGTGCTCGGGAATGCTCACGGCCGCCTCCGCGTGGACTCGGCCAGGGCGATCCGCTCGGACAACCGGGTCTGCGCATCGCAGAGCAGCCACAGTTCGCCCTCGTCCTGCGCCCGCACCTCGCCCAGGCAGCCGTTGAGCACCTGGTATTCGCTCAGGCCGGAGACCCGCTGCGCACGGAAACCGCCGTCCGATCGCTCACCTTCCCAATCGGACATGAGGGGCAATTGCCCTGTCTTCCCATAATTATTTGATACCGACCTCTTAGGCATCTTGGGGACCTCGTTGTCTGTCGTTGCGCCGAAAAGCTTGCGAACAGACTCATGGTCCGGGTTAAAGTGCGCCAGTGACCTTTCCATACCACCGGTCAATCTGAGCCAAGATCAACTCAACCGGCCCCTCGCTGGTTAACCCCCCGGAGGCTCCAAATGGCTGAAAATCGAGCACGCATCTTCTTCGGCACGGAACTCCGCCGCATGCGGGACGAGGCCAAGATCACGGGAAAGGAACTGGCGGACGCGCTCGGCTGTACGCCCCAGTGGATCAGCACCATGGAGAGCGGCCGCAAAATCTCTGAGCAGAGCGCACACGACCTCGACACCTACTTCAAAACCGGAGGTATGTACTACCGCCTCTGGAAGCTCGCCAAGGAGATCGAGGTCGAGTTGGTGCTCCCATCCGGCTTTCCGGAGTATCTGGAGTACGAGAGAAAAGCCACGACCTACCGAATATACTGCGCCCTACTAGTCAACGGCCTATTCCAGACCGAGGACTACACACGCTCGATTCTCACCACTACCGACGGGACCAACGCGTCGGAGTTGGCGGCGAAGCGTATGGAACGGCAGTCGATCCTCACTCGCGACAATGCTCCGCACATCTGGATGGTCCTGGATGAGGCCGTGCTGCGCCGATCGATAGGAGGCCCGGAGATCATGCGAGAGCAACTTGATTTCCTTCTCGCCGCCTCAGAGCGAGTTAACACGATGCTTCAGGTCATCCCATACAGTTCGGGGTACCACGCAGGACTTGAAGGTGAATTCACGATCCTGGGCTTCGACGACGGCCTGAACCTGGCCTATACCGAGTCTGCGGGCGAAGGGCTCTTGATCGAGAAACCTGTCCGTGTGCGAGACAAGGTCGTACGCTGGGATCTACTCCGCGGACACGCGCTCCCCATCGAGGAGTCACGGGCCATGATTAGAACGGTAATGGAGAGCCTATGAAGGGCATGCCCAGCGTCCACTGGCGCAAAAGTAGCCACAGCGGCCACAGCGGCGGCAACTGTGTCGAGGTAGCAGGTCTCTGGCGCAAGAGCAGGTACAGCGGTCACGAGGGTGGCGAGTGCGTCGAGGTGGCGGGCCTCTCCCCCATGGTCGGCGTTCGGGACTCCAAGGATCCGGACGGGCCGAAGTTGACCTTCAGTGCCTCGGCCTGGGCGGCGTTCGCCCGTTCGGTCAAGAGCAGCGAGCACGACCTCACCTGACCTCCCGCCCCCCGCTCGACTTCACGAGCCCTCGGCCAGATGCGGCCGGGGGCTCGTCGCGTTGAGGTCTTGCCATGCGCGGCCAGCACCGTCCACCGACCCGGATAACAGGCTCCGGCACCGATGAAGGCCGCGAAAACTCCGCAGTATCTCCCTTTTCGTATCGCCGTCTTGCCAGCCGAGATGAGGCCGTTCGGATTGCCTCTTGACCTGCGCACCAGGGCACGGTTACTTTCTCTCCCGCGCCGCATACCCGGTTACCGAAGGCAGAAGGAATGGTTGCGCGAATGGCGCCGCGCATTCCCGATAACCGGACCGTCCGGGGAACTGGGTCTGCAATTCACCGGATCGGACGCCAGCCGCGGAGTGGACGGCACGGTCAAGTTCACCGTGTACGAGAACGGCAACTGGACTCTCTCCGCGAACGCCGACAATTCCAATATCATCGGCTGATCGCTCGCCCACGTAGCCTCTGCGGGGCCGCCGGCCCGGTAGTGCCAGGCCCTCCCCCGCCTTGGCCCGACCGGGCCAAGGGCTCGTTCCGTCGCGTCCGAAGCCCCTCCCCTCGCCCGTGTCCACCCGGACCCTGCGCCCCCTCGCTGCCCGCGACCGCAAGCCGACCACGCCGGGTCGCCGCCGTCACCCACGACGCCATCGTCCTGGACCAGCGGCAGGTGGCCGCCACGGCCCCGCACGTCCGCGGCCCCCGGCGTCATGGCCGCCCTGCGCATCGTGGCCATCGCCATCCACCGCAGATGGGCTGGACCTACCACGCACTCCAGCTACCCGGTCTAGCCGCGTGAGAACGCATCCGCCCTGCCGCCTCGGCGCGGACGCCGAGCCCGAGGGTCGGTGACCTGCGGTGAAGCAGCACTGAAGCGGACCTGAAAGCGCCCTGGGTCTTAATCGGGGTGGTCGATCCAAAGAGGTAGACCCGAGGGAGGCACGAAAAGCAATGATCACAAAGATCGAAAAGCTCGGCGACCGGCTGCTCAGCCTGGTGGTCCCCCGCGCGACCGCGTCCGCCATCTGCTCCTGCAAGTGGCTCGGGGCCTGCACCCGCACCACAGACGAGTGGCGCTGCATCTACGGCATGTACGCGTTCAGAACATGCTGCTACGCCAACCCGTGCCAGGCCACGGCCTGTCTACCGGACTGATCGACGGCGCGGAGACCGGTCTGAGCAGGCCGCACCTTGACGTTGCTTGGCGAGCACGTGTCCCCGAGTGATGTCGCCCAAGCCGTGTCACTCAATGGCTGTCTCGAGCGGTGGAGTTCCTGCTTCGGCCGCTTCGCCGGCCGCGGAGAGGATCTTCGATGGGTTACGTCGTGCTGGCTTGCCGCTGCATGCTCGGATTGGTGTTCGTCGCCTCGGTCATGGGCAAGGTGCGCGGCCGGGGAGCGTTCGCCGGCTTCGTGAGGGCCACCGGTCGGCTGGGACCCGGATGGGTGGTCTCCCGGGTCCCGGCCGGCGTGCTGGCCGGTGGTGTGCTCGCCGCCGAGGCGGCGGTGCCGGTGCTACTGGTGCTCCCCGAGACGGCGCGGGCGGGTTTCGTCCTCGCCGGCCTCCTCGCGCTGGCCTTCACCGTGACCGTCATGGCCGCGCTTCGGCGCCGGGACCGCGCACCTTGCAACTGCTTCGGCGCATCGACGCGTCCGGTCGGCGGCGTGCACCTGGTCCGGAACGTCGTCTTGGCCGTTTCGGCCGCTCTCGGGCTGGCCGCCGGCGCGGCGGCGGGGCCGCTGGAGCCGGCGGGTGTGGTCGCCGCCATGGTCGCCGGCGTTGTGGCCGCCGCCGTCATGGTGACCTCCGACGACCTCGCCGACCTGTTCCGGCCCGGTGTCGCTCCCCACGACTACCGTCCCACGAAAGGATTACTGCGATGATGCCCATCGTTGCCGCGCTGGCCCTTCTCGCTCTCGCGGTCTGCCTGCTGGACCTGGTGTTCACCCTCGGTGTGATCCGGCGGCTCCGCCACCACACCGAGCTGATCTCGACTCTGTCGGGGGCAATGCCCAGCGGGATGCTCGCGGAGGGCGAGACCGCCGGCCCGTTCGAGGCCGTGGCCACCACGGGCGAGCCGGTGTCCCGGGGCCGGCTGTCCGGCCGAACCCTGGTCGGCGTGTTCACGCCGCGCTGCCCCGCCTGCGAGGAGAAGCTGCCCGCTTTCGTCGAATCCGCCGCGACGTTCCCCGGCGGACGCGACCAGGTGATCGCCGTCGTCGTCGGAGAGTCCGAGGACGACACGGCCCCCTACCGCGAACGGCTGGAGCCGGTCGCCCGCGTCGTCACCGAACCGCCGATGACCGGCGAGATCAGCTCGGCGCTGGAGGTGAACGGCTTTCCCAGCTTCGGTGTTCTCGACCAGTCCGGAACCGTGGTCGGCACCGGTCTGGAGCCGGCACGACCGGCCGCCACCGCCGGGGTGTGACCATCGCCATGCGCGACACCCTCGGCGGAGTCCGCACCGGGGCCAGGGCCGGTGCCACCAGGATCGGGCACGCTCTGGCCCTGGCGTGGCACGCCGGCCGGTACCTGATCCTCGGCTACGGGGCGCTGCAACTGGTGGCGGCGGTGGTGCCGGTCGCGGTGGCGTTGCTGACCAAACTGGCGCTCGACGCGATAGTGGGCCGGTCCGTCAGCGGGTCGGTTCTGGCCTGGGTGGGCGGCGGCCTCCTGGCCGCCGGGATGGCGGCCGCCGTACTGCCGCACCTGTCCGGCTACCTTCGGCAAGAGCTCGAGCGTCGGGTCGGCCTGACCGCCCAGGACCGGCTTTTCGCGGCCACCGAACGGCTGCCCGGCCTGGCCAGGTTCGAGAATCCGGAGTTCCTGGACCGGTTGACGCTGGCACAGGCGGCCGGCGGCAGCGCGCCCGGCGGGGTGGTGTTCGCCGTGCTGGCCGTCTGCCGGACCGCGATCACCATCGTCGGCTTTCTCGGGTCGCTGCTGGTGATCAGCGGATGGCTGACGCTGGCGGCGCTGCTCGTGGCCGTCCCCGCGCTGGCCGCCGAGTTGTACCTGTCCCGGCTCCGCGCGGCGATGATGTGGCGGATCAGCCCGATGGAGCGGCGAGAGATCTTCTTCCAGCGGCTGCTGAGCAGCGTGCAGGCCGCCAAGGAACTGCGCTTGTTCGGGACCGCCCGCCACTTCCGTGAGCTGATGACCGCGCAGCGGCGCGACGCCAACGCGCAACGGCGCCGGATGGACCGGCGCGACCTGGCGATCCAGTCCGGCCTGGGAGCACTAGCCGCCGCCATCGCCGGAGCCAGCCTGATGTGGGCGCTGTTCTCCGCCCGAGCCGGAAACCTTACCGCCGGCGACATACCGCTGCTCATCGCATCCGTGGCCGGGGTCCAAGGCGCCACGATCGCCCTCGTAGGGGAGATGACGCAGGCCAACCATCAACTGCTGCTCTTCGACCACTACCTCACCATCACCACGAGCGAGCCCGACCTGCCGGTACCCGTCCAGCCACGCGCGGCCGCGCCGCTGCGTCGCGGCATCGAGGTACGCGGGGTGTGGTTCCGCTACTCGCCGGAGCATCCCTGGGCACTGCGCGACGTGAACCTCACCATTCCGTACGGCCACTCCGTGGCCCTGGTGGGCCGCAACGGAGCCGGAAAGAGCACACTGGTCAAGCTGCTGTGCCGGTTCTACGACCCCGAGCACGGCGCGATCCTCTGGGACGGGGTGGATCTGCGCGACATGGACCCGGCCGAGCTGCGATGGCGGATCGGCGTGGTTTTCCAGGACTACATGGAGTACGACCTGACAGCGGCCGACAACATCGGGCTCGGCGACGTCCACAACCGTGGCCTGGACCGCGTGCGGGCCGCCGCACGCAGAGCCGGGATACACGACGCGCTGAGCGCGTTGCCCCGCGGCTACGACACGCTGCTGTCGCGACGGTTCTTCGCCGAAGGCGACACGGAACAGGACGGTACTGACCCGGAGATCGGTGTCACCCTGTCCGGGGGCCAGTGGCAGCGGATGGCGCTGGCTCGCGCGTTCCTGCGCGACCAGCGTGACCTGCTCATCCTCGACGAGCCCAGTTCCGGCCTGGACGCCGAGGCCGAGCACGAGATCCACACCCGGCTGCGCGAGCACCGCGCGGGAGGGACCAGCCTGCTGATCTCGCACCGGCTGGCAGCCGTCCGCGACGCCGACCTGCTGGTCGTAGTCGACAACGGACAGACCGTCGAACAGGGCACCCACGCAGAGTTGATGGCGACCGGCGGCACGTACGCCCACCTGTTCACGCTGCAGGCGACCGGCTACCAGCCGGCCCCGGCCGAAGAGGTGGCCGCGCCGTGATCCAAACTGCCCTCGCCGCCGGGACCGCGCTCGCCGCGACCGCCGCGCTCATCGCCTGGCTGCACCGCCACCTCCTCGTGATCGACGTGAGCGGCCCGAGCATGGAACCCACGCTCTACGGGGGCGACCGCGTCCTGGTGCGACGCAGAACGCTGCGGCACGTCCGCGCCGGCGACATCGTCGTCGCCCGCAGCGCCGGACACCTCCAGTCCAGCCCTTCGCCCGGCACCACCGCACGCGCGAGCCGGCACCCAGCCGGCCACGCCTGGATGATCAAAAGGGTGGCGGCCGTGCCGGGCGACCCAGTGCCCGCATCCCTGGCCGCCACGCTCTCGACCACCCCCGGCACCCCCGTACCCGACGGCCGCATGCTGGTCCTCGGCGACAACACCCGGGTCAGCACCGACTCCCGCTACTTCGGCTACGTGTCTGGAGACGGCGTCCTCGGCGTCGTCGTACGCCACCTACGGCCTCGGGACGAAGCATCTGGCAGAGCGCGTTAAGGAGCGCCGCTGCGGTGCGACCAGTCGGCACCCCGTGCTGGACGACCGCAACAGGCTTCCTGCTCGCCGCACCGAGATCGCCACGCCCCGGGACGAGGCAGAAGACATCGCGTCCTACGGGGGCGCACCACGATCCCGGCAAAGCCGAACGCCACGGCGCCCGGATCGCCGCGTCGCCGCGTCCCCGGACTTTCCGCCACGAGGCGGCCGTCACCGACCTGTGTAGAACAGGTACTTACGGCCATTGATCAGCTTCTCGGATGGCATTTACTTCGATGAGCCATCGCCCGCCCGGGGGTGCTCATCCGATGTCCGCCGATGCCGTGACCCCGGCGGGGTGGGAACCGGGGTCACGGGTCGGAGACCGGGCGGGCTGACGTCGGGCCCGCCCGGTCACCGGGGGTCAGGCCGCGGCGAAGTCGTACGTCGCGGTGACGGTGGCGGAGCCCGGGCACAGCCAGCCGCTGGTCTTGTTGACCTTCTGGTTGGCGAACGTGGCGGAGACCGGGAGGTCCGTGCCGCTGAAGCTGCCGGACAGGTTGCCGCCGTAGGTGCAGCCGATGGCGCTCATCGAGAAGCCGTTGAGGGTCGCGACTCCGTTGTTGAGGCTGCCGGACCACGGCAGGTTGTTGGGCGTGACCGTGACACCGCAGCCGCTGACCGAGGCCGAGGTGATGGTGAGGTTGCCGTTGGCGTCGATGGTGCCGGTCAGCGTCGAGCCGGTGCACTCGGCGGGGATGCCGGCGTTGATGACCATCGTGCCGTTGAGCGTGGCGGTGAAGTTACCGGCCGTCCACGCCATAGCGGGGGTGGCGGTGACGGCGACGGTGAGGGCTGCCGCGGCGGTGGTCGATGCGATCGCGGCCAGCTTCTTCGTGGTGCGGGACAAGGTAGTCCTCATTTCGAACGGTGGGCGTCGCGCCTGCACCCGAAGGAACGGGGTGGGAGCCCTTCGACCCATGCGGCACCGCGCCCGTGGCCAATGGACGGCGGGGCGTCATGTTTCGAGGACGGGAGCCGGAGCAGCCGTGTCCGCATCGACACGGGCCCCAACGAGTAGAACGCGTTCTATTAAGAAGGTAAGCAAAGGCGACGGCCTGGTCAATACCCAGACAAAATATCCGGTATTCCGGTCACAACTCGGCCGTAAATGCCGATACGAGACGTCCATAAATCGACCTCGCGAGCTCGATGCCCCGGCGGGGACGGTCACGCTCCGCACGCCGGGCGGACCCGGTCCGAAACCCCCCGGCACCAGGGTGGGAACCGTCCCGGATGAGAACCTGTTTCAGCCTGAACAGCGCATCTCGATGGTCCATTGAAATTTCACATCGGCGTCGATTGATCTGAACCGGAGCCGCCGCGACCCGCCCCACGGGAACCCTGGCCTGGCATTTCACGCCTCCGGCGGAGGATTTCCGCCGATGGGCCGCGCGGGCGGCCGGCCATTGTCAAGCGTTCCGTTCCCGTTCATGGTGACGGCACCCCCAGCGCCCGTGCGCTTCCTTCAGGCATCCCGCAAGGCGATCGCCGGGCGCGCAGCACGAATGCAGGTATCCGATGAACAGTGCACGGAAACTGTGCTCCCTCCTCACGATCCCGTCGGCGCTCGCCCTCGTCCTGGCCTTCGCCCCCGCGGCCGCGGCCGCCCCGGCCCCGGACGCCGCCGCGCAGTACGTGGTGACCGGTCCCGGCACCGCCCAGCAGCGCACCGAGGTGGCGCGGACCGGGGCGGCGATCGACGACGTCCGGACGGGCGAGCTCTCGGTCACCGCCATCCCGGCGGAGGTGCGGGCGATCCGGAGACTCGGCTACTCGGTGCGGTCCGCGCCCTCGGCGGCCCCGGCCCCGGTCGAGACCAAGGCCGCGACGTCGTACCACACGTACGCCGAGATGCGGCAGAACGTCGACTCCGTCGTCGCCGCGTACCCGCAGATCGCGCGGCAGTTCGTCGCGGGCAGGTCGTACCAGGGGCGCGACATCGTCGGCGTGAAGATCAGCGACAACGTGGCGGTGGACGAGAACGAGCCCGAGGTGCTCATCATCGCCAACATCCACGCGCGCGAGCGGCTCACCGCCGAGCAGGCGCTCGACTACATCGGGCAGCTCACCAGCGGGTACGCGGGCAACAGCCGCATCAGGAACCTGGTGAACGGGCGCGAGATCTACATCATGCCCATGGTGAACCCGGACGGCCAGGTCTACGACATGACCAGCGACACCTCCGCCGGCCGGATGTGGCGCAAGAACCGCCAGCCCAACTCGACGTCGACGGGCACGGACCTCAACCGCAACTTCGCCTACCGGTGGGGGTGCTGCGGCGGCTCGTCCGGCAGCGGCTCCAGCCAGACCTACCGCGGCACCCGCGCGGAGTCGGCCCCCGAGACCAAGGTGATCGCCGACTTCGTGCGGAGCCGGGTCGTGGGCGGCCGGCAGCAGATCAAGATGTTCCTGGACGTCCACTCCGAGGCCGAGCTGGTGCTGTGGCCGTTCGGCTACACCTACAACAACACCGTCCCCGGGACGATGACCGCCGACGACGAGCTGGCCCACCGCACGATCGGCCGTGAGCTGGCCTCGACGAACGGGTTCACCCCGGAGCAGTCCAGCGACCTGTACATCACCGACGGCACGACCATCGACTGGACGTGGGGCCAGTACCGCATCTTCTCGTACACGTTCGAGCTGGGCGGAGGCAGCTTCTACCCGCCGCCGTCCGCGATCGACCGGGAGGTCCAGCGGAGTCGCGAGGCCCTGCTGCGGCTGACCGACTACGCCGACTGCCCCTACCGGGCGATCGGCAAGCAGGCCCAGTACTGCGCCGCCTGACGTCCCGGATCATGACGCCGCGGACATGAGAGGACCGGCGGGCGGTCGCCGCCCGCCGGTCCGGCAGATGCGAAAGAGCGAGACTTCAGCTGACGGCTCCGTGCTGCGATAGCCCTCCTTCCGGTCGTCCTTCCTCATGACGTACGCGCACCAGGCCGCCTCGCGGAGGTGCGCGCTGCCGCCGCATCGGGAGACCGCTCCCGACGGGCCGGCCCGCGCGCCGCGCGACACGCGCCGGCGGGCACGAGAACGGGATATATCGCCACGGTCGCCCGGTGGGCGGTGTCCAGGGAGGTGCGGGCGGCCCGAGCCGGACGGGCGGTCCGCCGAAGGACGCCGCGACCAGGGCGTCGAACTCCTCCCTCAGCCACCGGCCGTCGGCGCAGATCAGCTCTGCGAACTCGCGGTCCACCCGCCGCGGCACGAGGCGCTGCAACTCGATCACTCCCCTGGAACCCTCCGCGCGTTCACCAGGTCATCGACCGATACACCTTTCCTATACCCACATAGACAGAAGCGTGTCAAGTGCATCCGTACAGATGCTTGACAGCCGACTAGAGGTAACCTACAGTCCAAGTTGCAAGTTCTCTTCTGTGGCGATCAGGCCCCCGGGCCGTCCCGCGGCCCGGGACATCTTCGGAGGTGAGGCATCATGCTGCTGACGTCGATCGACCCGTTCGTGCAGGAGTTCGAGCGCCAGGTCGACCGGGTGTTCCGCCAGGCGACCGCCAACGGGCACGGCGCGGGCATGCCGATGGACGGCATCCGGCGCGCCGACGACGTCGTCCTGCGGTTCGACCTGCCCGGGATCGACCCCGACTCCATCGACGTCACCGTCGACCGCGACATCCTGACCGTGAGCGCGCGCCGCGACGAGGAGATCGGCGAGCAGGAGCGGCCGTTCGTCCGCGAGCGGCTGATGGGCTCCTTCACCCGCAGGGTCCACCTCCCCGAGCACCTGGACGCCGACGCCATCGAGGCCGCCTACGACAACGGCGTCCTCGCGATCCGCATCCCGGTGCTGGAGAAGGCCAAGCCCCGCAAGGTCGCCATCCAGACCGGCCGCGGCCGCAAGGCGCTCAAGAGCTGACCGGAGCATCCGGCGGCGGATCACCGCGGCCCGGTCCCGGGCATCACCGGGGCGGGGCCGCGGTCCCGTCCGGCGGAGGCAGAAGAAGGAGTGCGCGTGAAGCTGCCCATGGACGACGAGCACGCGGCCCTGTTCACCGTGGGGCAGGTCGCCGACATGCTCGACGTGCAGCAGGCGTTCCTGCGCCGCATCGACCAGCACCAGGTCGTCTCGCCGCGCCGGTCGGCCGGGGGCCAGCGCCGCTACAGCCGGCACGAGATCGGCCGCATCCAGCAGGTCGTGACCATGATGGACGAGGGCATGACGCTGCCGGCGATCCGCCGCATCATCGAGCTCCAGCACGACCTCGCCAAGGTGACCCGGGAGCGCGACGAGCTCACCCGCCGCCTGGACGCCCTGGGCTCCGGCCCCGGGGACCGGGCCTGACCGGCCGGTAACGTGGGACGGGCAGAGCAAGCGCAACGTTCAGCCGAGCTCCCGGGAGGTGACCCCGCGATGACGGCCCCCACGCTCATCCTGCGCAAGACGCGCACAGCCGCGGACTACGTCCACACCCGCACCCGCAACGCCGAGACACGCGAAAGGGCGGCGGCCGTCCTGCACGTCCTGGCCGGTGTCCACGCCGCCGGCGACGTGGCCGCCCCGGCGTCGCTCCGCGACCTGGTGGCGGCCGTCGGCGACTGCGCGGGACCGGAATGGCTGCAGGCGCACGCCGACGACCCGGACGTCCGCCGCCTCGCGGCCCTCCTCCAAGCGCCGGACCTGATCCCCGGCGACCCGGAGGAACTGGACGAACTCCTGGCCACGGTGCTCTGGACCCGCCACGGCCCGCAGCCCGCGACGGCCTGAGCCCGGCCGGGACAAAGATCGGCAGACCTTTACCGCGCGGATGACGTCGCGGGCGCGGGCGTCACCCGGCGTCCGGAACACGGACGCGAACTTTGATCAGCCGAAACGTTCGCGGAGGGCCGGGAGGAGATCGGCCTCCGCCCACGTGCGGAAGTCCTTCTGGTGCTCGGCCCCCGACTGGCAGATCGCCAGGTGGGTGAACCCCGCGTCCGCGAACTTCCGGACGGCCTCGACGTAGTCGTCCACGTTGTCGCCGCACGGGACGGACTCGGCGACGTCCTCGGGACGGACGGTCCGCACCGCGGCCTCGAAGTTCACCGGGCCCGGAAGCTCGGCCATCACCTTCCACCCCGGAGCCGAGAACCTCCAGATCCGGTGCGCGCGCTCCCTGCACTCGTCGAGGTCGGTCCCGTAGGAGACGGGGAGCTGCCCGTAGACGGGCTTGCCCGCGCCGCCCTCCGCGTGGAACAGGTCCACGGTCTCCTTGACGGGCTGGTCGGAGATGAGCAGGTCGCCGTGCTCCGCGGCCAGCCGCCCGGCGCGCGGGCCGAAGCCGGCGATCCCGATCGGGACGGGCCGGTCCGGCAGGTCGTACAGCTTCGCGGAGTCGACGGTGAAGTGCCGGCCCCGGTAGTTGACGTAGTCTCCGCCGAACAGCGCCCGGATGATCTCGACGGCCTCCGCGAACATCTCGTGCCGGACGTCCACCGACGGCCAGCCGCGGCCGACGACGTGCTCGTTGAGGTTCTCGCCGGCGCCGAGCCCCAGCGTGAACCGCCCGTCCGACAGGACGCCCATCGTGGCGGCCTTCTGCGCCACCACGGCCGGGTGGTAGCGCATGATCGGGGCCGTCACCTGCGTCATCAGGGGGATGCGGTGGGTGGCCTGGGCCAGCGCGCCCAGCACCGACCAGGCGTAGGCGGAGTGGCCCTGGTCCTCCAGCCACGGGAAGTAGTGGTCGGAGACGGCCGAGTAGTCGAAGCCCGCCTCCTCCGCCTCCACCACGTCGGCCACGAGCTGCTTGGGCGGTGTCTGCTCGCAGAGCAGTGTGTATCCGAATTCCATGCAGGCCCGCATACCCGCCCCCGCGCGCTGAACCGTCGCGGTGCCGCAAGCCCCGTCCCGCAGCGCATCGAGGCGCTGACGCCCCCTCCCGCGGGCGTCCCGCGAGCCTCCCGTAAGCGACAAAACCGCTGGACAAGGGGATCTTGGCTACTCCCAGTGAGGTCTGCTATACGTAGAGCTACCCGCCTCTGTCCGGAGGCGGGAAAGGGACATCCGGTATCCACCTTGAGATCCGGGCGTGACAAGGAAGAAAAGGAACCACATGAAGTCCTACACCTACACCGAGCTCGAGACGCTGACCGGCGAGGTCCTGCCGGAGCGCGCCGTTCTGTCCACCCTGCTCGCCGGCGGCGGCCACGGCGGTGGCGGCGGCGCCATCGTCGTCCCGAACTGCCAGGCCGTGACGGCCGTCAACCACGGCCTCCTGGGCATCGTGAACCCGGCGACCAACAGCTCGTCGATCGCCTGCGCCGGCAGCACCGTGGTCGCGGGCGGCTGACCGAGGAGTCGGTACCGCGGGCTCGCGCCCGCAACGGAAGGGCTGGTGTTCTCCCGCCAGCCCTTCCTCCTCTCCCGCGGGAAGTCGTGGTCGGCGGCGGCCGAGCGCGCCGCGCGTCCCCTCCGGGGGACACGGTGAAACCGCTGGCAGGCCCATGCTTGGCTACTCCAGGTGAGGTCTGCTATACGTAGAGCTACCTGCTTCTGACCGGAGGCGGGAAAAGGGACATCCGGTATCCACCGTGAGATCCGGGCACGACCAAGAAGAGGAATGACATGAAGTCGTACACCTACACCGAGCTCGAGATGCTGACCGGCGAGGTCCTGCCGGAGCGCGCCGTTCTGTCCACCCTTCTCGCCGGTGGCGGCAACGGCGGCGGCGCCATCGTCGCGCCGAACTGCCAGGCCGTGACGGCCGTCAACCACGGCCTGCTGGGCATCGTCAACCCGGCGACCAACAGCTCGTCGATGGCCTGCGCCGGCAGCACGGTGGCCGCGGGCAGCTGACGGCTGACCGAAGAGCAGTACCGCGGGCTCGCGCCCGCACGGAAGGGCTGGTGTTCTCCCGCCAGCCCTTCCCCCTCTTTCCGGACGATCTGAAGGCGAACCCATGAGCCAGACGACCCCTCACAAGCTCAGCTACGCGGACCTCGACCGGCTGTCGGGCGAGGTCCTTCCCGGACGGCTAGTGCTGTCGTCCGCCGGCGGCGGAGGCGGCGGCGGCACCGACGCGGTGTACGCCTGCCAGTACTGGCACTCGGCGGGAACGTCCGGCCTCCTCGGCACGGGTCTGCTGGCCCAGCCGGAAGAGACGACGCTGAGCTGCATTCCCGTCTCCGTCCACCACGACTCATGAGCACCCCCGCCGACCAGGCCGTCGACGAGGCCGGCGTTCCGAAGTCCCTCGCCTTCCCGGCCCTCGCCGAGGGCGCGGAACTCGTCGGCGAGTTCAAGAACTCCGGCTACCGGGAGCCGCCCCAGCTCGTGTGCCTCCCCAACCGGCAGCTCGTCAGGCTGCCGCCGCTGCTGTTCCTCGTCGCCAAGGCGCTGCACGACCACCGCGACCTGGCCGAGACGCGGGACGTCCCCGCGGCGCTCGAAACGGTCGCCGCCACGGTCAGCGAGGAGGCGGGCGCCCGGCTGACCGCCGAGCAGGTCGTCTACCTCGTCGACCGCAAGCTCGCGCCGCTCGGCGTCACCGGCTACACCGACGGCACGTCGCCGCCCCTGGTCAAGGCGAATCCATTTCTCGGCCTGAAGTTCAAGGTCGCGGTGTGCCCGGAGCGGGTCACCTGGTTCATCGCCGGGCTGTTCAGCTGGCTGTTCCGGCCGGTGATCGTCGCGGTCACGGTCGCCGCCGTCATCGGGTGCGAGGTCTGGCTGCTCACCAGCCGGTCGATCGCGGAGGCGTTCCAGCAGACCCTGCTCGTCCCGGTGAGCATCCTGATGATCATGGGGCTGGGGGTGCTGTCGTGCGTCTTCCACGAGTTCGGGCACGCCGCCGCCTGCCGGTACGGCGGCGTCCGCCCCGGGGTCATGGGCTGCGGGATCTACCTCGTGTGGCCCGCGTTCTACACCGACATCACCGAGTCGTACCGGCTCGGCCGCGCCGGGCGGCTGCGCGCCGACCTCGCCGGGGTGTACTTCAACGGCATCTTCGTCCTCGGGCTCGCGGGGCTGTACCTGTGGACGGGGTTCGAGCCGCTGCTCGTCGCCGTGCTGTTCGTCAACTTCGAGATGATCCAGCAGCTGCTGCCGACGCTCCGGTTCGACGGCTACTACATCATGTCGGACCTGATCGGCATCCCCGACCTGTTCAAGTACATCGGGCCGATCCTGCGCCGCAAGCTGCTGCGCCGCCCGGCCGACCCGAAGCTCCAGGAGCTCAAGCGCTGGCCGCAGATCTTCGTCACGGTCTGGGTGCTGACGGTGGTGCCGCTGCTGGTGTTCCAGCTCGGCCTCATCACGACGCAGATCCCGAACCTGGTCGCCAAGGACTGGATGATGATCCGCGGCCTGGCCACGGCGGCGTCGAACGGGGCGAGCCCGCTCGTGCTGGTCACCTCCGGCCTGCAGATCATCCTGCTCATCCTGCCGCTGCTGGGCGTGCTGCTCATCCTCTACATGGCGGCCCGCTGGCTGGTGCGGCAGGCCGTCCGGTACGTCAACGGCCCGGTCTCCGAGCCGGTGGCGGACTCCTGAGTTCCCACCCCCGGGTTCCGACGTGCGCCGGGCGCCCCTCGCGGGCGCCCGGCGCACCGTTTTCCAACGGCCGGTAATGCATTTTATACGCTTTATAGAAGAAGCTTCGAAAGCACGGACAACGGGAACCTACTCCGAGTAAGTAGTGAGCACGACCCGTCCCGTAACCTGCCGAGCACGATCATCACCGGGCACATCCCCGCCCGAAGGCGACCGGAATCGAGGGCGATTCCGCGTCCGCACATCAGCCGCACGACGGCACCCCCCCCTTTTCGAAGGCCGGCGTACCCTGTCCGGCCTTTCTCGAAAGGCCTCGCATTGCTTCACCGCGTCGCCGCCGCCGCATGCGCGGCGGCCCTCGCCCTGCTCGCCCTGCTCGTCCCCGCCCCGACCGTGGATCGTTCCACCGCCCTGGCCGGCACCGGACCCGAGGTCGTCGCCGAGACGTCCGTCGCGTCCCGCACCGTGGACCTGACCATCGAATCCCCCGCCATGGGCCGCATCGAGAAGGTCCGGCTCCTCCTCCCGCCGGGATGGACGAAGGACACCGACCGGACCTGGCCCACCCTCTGGCTCTTGCACGGCGGAGTCGACGGCTACACGGCCTGGACGCGCGATACCGACGTCGCCGAACTGACCGCCCGCACGGGCGTCATCGTCGTCATGCCGAACGGCGGGCGCTGCGGCAACTACTCCGACTGGTGGAACTACGGAGAAGGCGGAACGCCCCAATGGGAGACGTTCCACATGACCGAACTCCGCCGCATTCTCGAACGCGACTACAACGCCGGGCAACGGCGCGTGATCGCCGGGAATTCCATGGGCGGTCTCGGCGCGATGCTCTACGCGGCGCGCTTCCCCGGCATGTTCGAGGCCGCCGCCGCGTTCAGCGGATACCTCGACACGCTCCTCGGCCACGAGCCGGGGAAGAACTCGACCGGCTGGGGTCCGGCGCTCGCGTGCCCCGGCACCGACTGGCGCCGCGTGTGGGGGCACCCCGACGACCAGGCCGCGATCTGGCGCGCGCACAACCCCGCCGACCTCGCCGAGCGGCTGCGCGGCGTCCGGCTGTGGGTGGCCAGCGGCAACGGCAAGGCCGGGCCGCTCGGCGGGCTCCCGCTCACCGACCCGGTCGAGGCCGCGACCCGCGACCACGCCCGCTCGTTCACCGGACGGCTGCGCGACCGGGGCATCCCCGTCACCACCCGCTTCTACGACGGCCAGCACGACTGGCCGTACTGGGAGCGCGAGCTGCACAAGGCGTACCCGATGCTCCTGCAGTCCCTCGGCCTCCCCCCACCCCGTTGACTTGCGGCGTGTTGTTGTTATGGAGCGTTGCATAACAACAACACGCCGCAAGTCAACGAATCGGGTGGGGTTCAGGTTTGGCGCAACGCGTCCATTGCGTCCTCGCCGGTGCCCAGCGGACCGTTCCACTCGACCAGCAGGACGGTGGCGTCGTCGTCCAGGTGACCGGCGTGGTGGTCGAGGATGCTGTGGATGAGCCGCCGCAGCGTCTCGGGGACGGGCATCCCGTCCTGCTCGTGGCGGATGATGAAGTCGACGAAGCGGTGGAGGCCGAACTCCCGTTTCTGCGGGTCGCGGGCCTCCACGATCCCGTCGGTGTAGAACAGGACCCGGTCGCCCGGCTGGAGCTGCTCGGTGCACAGCTTCGGGACGACGCCGAGGTCGGTGCCGAGCGGGGCCCCGGGCCGGCAGTCCAGGGTGGTCACCCACCGCCCGCCGCGGATGACGGCCGGCTCGGGATGCCCGTACGAGGCCCACGACAGGGCGCCCGACCGGAGGTCGAGCTCCGCCAGCACGGCCGTCACGAAACGCCCGGAGCCGTCGTGCCGGACGAGTTCCTCCTCGATCGCCTGGCCCGTCTCCAGGATCCCGGCGCCCCGCAGCCTGCTGCTGCGCCACGCAGCGATCGCGAGAGCGGACGTCAGGCCCGCGGTGGTGTCGTGGCCCATGGCGTCGAAGACGCCGAGGTGGACGGTCTCGCCCGCCAGCGCGTAGTCGAACGTGTCACCGCCCAGCTGGTAGGCGGGCTCCAGGGCCGCGCCGATCACCACCTGGTCGTTGGCGAACGTCATCGGCGGCAGCAGCCGCCACTGGATCTCCGCCGACACGGTCATCGGCCGGGTCCGTATCAGCCGGGAATAGGAGTCGCTGTAGGGGCCCTTGCTGACGACCAGCAGGGCCACGAGGCCGGCCAGGTACTCGGCGTCGTCCAGGGCCTGCTCGTCGTCCCGGCCGACGGTGACGCGGAGGACCCCGATCCGCTCGGCCCCGTCGAGGATCGGCATCCACCACTGGCAGCGCCCGTCGTCGGACACCTGGCCCTTCACCGGCCGCATGGTCCGGAACGCCCGGCCGGGGAGCGTGCCCTCGACCTTGTACTCGGGAGTCTCGTCGCCGGGGTCCTGCCCCGCGTCGTGCCCGCGTCCGGTGAGCAGCCGCAGGACCGTCTGCTGCACGTCCGAGGCGTAGATCAGCACGTCGTGCAGGCCGGAGTCGGCGGCGTGCCGGGCGACGGCGCCCGGCAGTTGCTCCATGGACATCAGGTGGCTGGCCGCCACGAGCTCTCTCAGCATCGGTTCGCCGTCCTAGGCCGTCCGTTCGTTCGGCACCGTCCGTTCGCTCGGCACCGTTCCGCCCTTCCGTTACCCGGTTGGACGTCTCCCATGTGGCCCGCGGTCCGAGCCGGGCCACACGTAGGGCAGGTCGTCCGGCGTGCCGGGGAAGAGGGCGCCGTAGAACTCGGGGTCCTTGCGGACGAGGGCCGACCGGTGGCTCAGGTGGAACTCGGCGTCGCCCAGCCAGGGCGGCAGCTCCCCGGCGCCGGCGAGCTCCTCCTGGTTCCGCGGCCGCCGCACGCCCGTCGCCCCTTCGAGGTCGGCGCGCAGCGTCGCCGCGCACGTGTCGCCGTGGCCGAGCTCGCACCAGTGGCCGCAGACCTCCAGGCCGTAGCGGACGAGGGCCTCCTCGTACCCCGTCCACATCAGCGCCGCCGGGTGGTGCCGCCAGCCGTAATCGGGCACGGTCACGGCGCGCAGCACCTGGATCGCCTCGACCCGCTGCTTGCCGAGCCGGCGCCGGTCGAGGGCGCGGGCGGTGGCGGCGAAGTCCGCGTACGGCAGGAACGTCTGCACGCCCGTCCCCTACCCGGGAGCGCGCGGCTGAGCGTCGAGGGATCGCAAAGCCGGGGACCCGGTGCGGATCAGCTCCGGGCGGGGGACGGGCCGCCGGGCAGCGCCGCGGCGATCTCGGGTTTCAGCAGGTCGCGGACGCTCGCGTACGACGCGCCGAAGCTGAGGTTCGCGCAGCCGTCGCTTCCGCCCGACAGATGGGCGATCCGGAACTCGCCCGGGGTGAAGAACGCGTTGAGGAAGGGCGGGTCGGTGTCCCTGCCAGGCACGGTGGGCGCCTTCCTGGGGAAGAAGTCGGCGACCTCGAACCGCCCGTCGGGGCTGCAGTCCTCCCACCGGGGCTCGGTCGGCGCCCGCTGCTCGACGCTCGACTGGAGCCGGCGCACGCCCGCGGCCGTCAGCGCGCCGGGACGGAACACGTCGGCCGCGGTGAGCCTGCGTCCGGTGCGCAGGTCGACGGTGACGACCTCGCCGCCGGGCGACCCGTCCGCCTGCCCGCACCAGTCGGAGAGCTGGAAGTACCGGACGGACACCAGCCGCGGACCGCGCACCCCGAGCGTCGTCTCGGTGCCGATCTCCATGGGCCTGCCCGCGGGGCAGGGCGCCTGGCGGACGCCCCGCCGCGCGATCTCGATGAGCCGGTCCAGCGGGCCGCGCAGCTCGGCGTTGATCCGCCGCTCCAGGGCCGGGTCGCCCAAGCCGGTGACCCTGGCGTACCGCGCGTTCTGAATCTCGATCGGCACCGGGCCGCCGGTGAGCGTCCGGCTGTCCGCGGCCAGCGTCACGACCGGGGCGGGCGGGGGCTCGGCGTCGTCCTGCACCGCGTAGATCGCGCCGCCCGCCGTCGCGGCGACCACGGCGGTGCCGGCGACCGCCATCGTCCCCTTCCCGGCCGCCGTGGCGAGGAATCCCTTGCTCACCGACGCCCCCACGGTGCCGGCGGAGGCCCCGCCGCCCGTCCCGGCCGCGCCCGCCGCGCCGGCGGTGGACGCGCCGGCCGCCCCTGCGGCACCGGCCCCGGCGGGGGCGACCGCGAGCGCGCCGAGCGGGAACAGCGCAGCCAGCGCGACCGCGGCGGCGGCCAGCGCGCGGACGCCGCGGCGCTCCCAGTCGCTCCCGTACGCGGCGGCCGCGGCGGACTCCAGCCACGTGACGAACTCCGCCGCGCCCGGGGGCCGCTCCCCCGGGTCCTTCGCCATCCCGCGCTGGACGAGCGGGCGCAGCGGCTCGGGCACGCCGGCCACGTCGACGGGCGCGGTGAGGTGCCCGTTCATCAGCGCGGCCCGGTCCGCCGCGGGGAACGGGCGGCGCCCGGTCACGCACTCGACGAACACGCACGTCGCGGCGTACACGTCGGTGGCGGGCGTGGCGGCCTCGCCGCGCCACTGCTCGGGCGCCATGTAGAGCGGCGTCCCGGCGGCCGAGCCCTGCCCGGCCAGGACGGCGACGCCGAAGTCGACGAGCTTGCTCAGCCCGTCGGGCCGCACGACGACGTTCGCCGGCTTGTAGTCGCGGTGGACGACCCCGACGGCGTGCGCGGCGGCGAGCCCGAGCAGCGACCCCTTCAGCACGAGCAGCGCCGCCTCCGGCGCCAGCGACCCGTGCTCGCGCAGCACCTCCTTGAGCGACGCCCCGTTGACCGCCTCCATCACGATCGCCGCGCCGTGCTCGCTCTCCACGAACCGGAACAGGCGCGCCACGTACGGGCTGGTCAGCCGGCCGAGCATCTGCGCCTCGGCCCGCAACCCGGCGACGGCCGCGGCGTCCGCCCGCCCTAGGTACTTGATCGCGACCGGTGCGCCGGACGCGGTGTGCCGGGCGAGGACGACCCGCCCCTGCGCACCGCGGCCCAGCTCGCGGTCCTCGGTGAACTCCGCCAGCCGCCATTCCATCCCGGCCACCCCCGTGGGTCTGCACACGCGCTGCTCATGATCGAACCTCACCGGTCGGTGACGCTCCCGCGCGCCGAAAGGTTCGCGGAAACGCGCCCCCGGCGCCACCCCCTTGGCGGGGCCGCCGGAGGGCCGGGTGAGATGGACCACACCTCCGGCGGCGGGCGCGCGCGTCCGGGACCGTTCGAAGTCACAGGTCACGGGCCCGGCCTATCGGTTTCTGACAACCACCCCGGAAAGGAGGGGCCGTGAATGGCCCGAAGGACTGTGCTAAACCCATCTGGGGTCGGCCGAGGCGGAAGGATCTTCATGGGTGCGGCGGAGGATTTCGCGGAGGTCGTCGACACCGGCCGCTATCCGCTGACCGATCCCGGCGGCCCCGGATGGGACGCCGCGGTTTCCCGGACCCGGGAGGCGCTGGCCGAATCGGGATGCTGCGTGCTTCCCGACTTCATCCGGCCCGCACTGCAGGACGCGCTGAGCGCGGAATGCGCGACGATCGCGCCGCGCGCCCATTACGACGTCGAAACGGTGAACGCCTACAACATCGACATCGGCACCCCATTGCCGGAAGACCACCCGGGGCGCATCACGATCGAGCGGGGCAACGCGTTCGTCGCCCGCGACCACATCCCCGCGGACTTCATCGTCCACCGGCTCTATTCCAGCGAACTGTTCCAGCGCTTCGTCGCGGCCTGCTTCGGGCTGCCGCGGGTGCACGAGCTCGCCGACCCGCTGTCGGCGCTCTGCCTCAACGTCGTCAAGCCCGGGATGGAGCATCCCTGGCATTTCGACACCAACGAGTTCACGGTCAGCCTGCTCACCCGGGAATCGGAGGAGGGCGGCGTCTTCGAGTACTGCCCGAACATCAGGTCGGCGGAGGCGGAGAACTTCGGCGACGTGCGCAGGGTGCTCACCGGGGACGGCGGCGATCTCATCCGCCGGCTGGCACTGCGCCCCGGCGACCTGCAGCTTTTCAAGGGACGGTACTCGCTGCACAGGGTGAGCACCGTCGGCGGCAACACCGCTCGGCACACGGCGATCCTCGCCTACAGCGAGCGTCCGGGGGTCATCGGCAGCGTCGCGCGCACGAAGCAGCTCTTCGGCCGCGTCCTGCCCGCACATCTGGCGGCGGAGGGGCGCGCCGTCCGGGTGGACCGGCTGCTGGATTAGGAGACCGCGTGCGCGTTGACACGACCGGAAAGATCTCGCTCGACCACATCTACACCTCGCCCGACCCGCGCGCCTATTTCGGCACGCTGCGCGAACTCGACTACAACATCCCGGAACTGGCGAAACCGCATTTCCGCCGGTTCATCGCGGAATACCGGCAGGCGCTCGGGGTGCCGCGCCCGACCGTTCTGGACATCGGCTGCTCCTACGGCATCAACGCGGCGCTGGTGAAATACGGCGCCACCATGGGCGAGCTGTACGATCGCTACGGCGGCCGCGACGCCCGCCGGCGCACCCGCGCGACGCTGCTGGCCCGCGACCGGGAGCTGACCCGTTCCCATGAAACCGCGAACGACCTGCGCTTCCTCGGCCTCGACGCCTCGGAAGAGGCCCTTTCCTACGCGCTGGAGGCCGGATTCCTGGACGGCGCCGTCCACGCCGATCTGGAGAACGGCGACCCGACCGACGAGCAGCGCGCGCAACTCGCGGGGACCGACCTGGTCATTTCCACCGGCTGCCTCGGATACGTCACCGAGCGCACCATTTCCCGCATCGTCGAGGCGCAGGACGGCCGCCGGCCGTGGATGGCGCATTTCGTGCTGCGGATGTTCCCGTTCGACCCGATCGCCGACACCCTCGCCGCCGCCGGGTACGAGACCGTCCGGCACGACGGGCTGTTCCGGCAGCGGCGCTTCGCGACACCGCAGGAGCGGTCGCTCGTCCTGGACCGCCTCGCGGCGGCCGGCGTCGACCCGGCCGGGCTGGAGACCACCGGCTGGTTCTACGCGCGCCTCTACATCTCCAAGCCGTGCACCTGAGCACTGACAACACGAGGATCGAAGTGAACGCCAGCGAAGAGATCTCGACCCGCACCTTCGGCAACGAGGAGCACCTGCCGCGGGTGCCGCTGCCGACGCTCGACGCGACGTGCGCGAAGTTCATGGAGTGGTGCGGGCCGCTGCTGACCGCGGAGGAGCGGGCGCGGACCGAGTCCGCGCTGGCGGAGTTCGCCCGCCCGGGCGGCCCCGGCCGCGCGCTGCACGCGGCGCTCGAACGCTACGACGCGGCGGAGGGCGTGCACAGCTGGCTCGACACCTTCTGGCCGTACCGCTACCTCGGCCGGCGGGACCGCATCGCCCTGAACGCCAACTTCTTCTTCCTGTTCAAGGAGTCGGCCGACGGGCAGGCCGAGCGCGCCGCCGGGCTCATCGCCGGCGCCCTCGACTACAAGCTGCGGCTGGACGCCGAGGAGGTCCCGCCGGCCGTGCAGCGCGGACGCCCGCTGACGATGGAGCAGCACAAGTACCTGTTCTCCACGACCCGCATCCCCGGCGCCGGGCAGGACACCGTCCGCGCCCCCTACACCGCGGAGTGGCCGGGGCCGTCGCGGGCCCGCCACATCGTGGTGTTCTTCCGCGGCAACATGATCCGGATGGACGTCCTCGGCCCGGACGGCCGCCCGCACACGCTGGACGAGCTGACGGCCGGCCTCCAGACGATCATGAAGGCGGAGGCGGCGCCGGAGCCGTCCGCCGGGCACCTCACCACCATGGCCCGCGCCGAGTGGGCCGAGAGGCGCCGCGCCCTGATCGCGCTCGACCCCCGCAACGCCGAGGCGATCGACGAGGTGGAGGCGGCGCTGTTCTGCGTCTGCCTGGAGAACTTCGTCCCCAAGAACACCCTCGACGCCTGCGACCACCTGCTCCACGGCGACAGCGGCAACCGCTGGTTCGACAAGGCCGTGTCGTTCGTCGTCTTCGGCGACGGCACCGCGGGCATCAACGTCGAGCACTGCGAGCTGGACGGCACGACGATCCTCGCCTTCGTGGACGCGCTGCTGGACGCGCCGCCCGAACTGGTCTCCCGCCGCTCGGGCGCCGTGTCGCAGGGGCTCCCGGTCATCGAGCCGATCGAGTTCGTCCTCGACGACGCCCTGCGGGACGACATCGAGGACGCCGCGGCGGCCTTCGCCGCCTACGGCGCGGCGACCGCCACCGCCACGGTGTCGTTCGAGGACTTCGGCTCCGCCCACATCAAGCCGCTGAAGATGTCGCCGGACGCGTTCGTGCAGATGGCCTACCAGCTCGCGCACCGGCGGGCGAAGGGGATCACCGGCGCCACCTACGAGTCGATCGCGACCCGCCAGTACCGGCACGGGCGCACCGAGGCGATGCGCGTCGTCACCCCGGAGGTCCTGCGGTTCGTGGACCTGATGGAGGACCCGGACGCCGGCGCCGAGGCCCGCCGGGACGCGTTCCGCGCCGCCGCCGAGGCCCACGTCCGGCGCGCCAAGGAGTGCCAGAGCGGCCAGGCCCCCGAGCAGCACCTCTGGGAGCTGCAGATGATCCAGCGGCGGCGCGGCAAGGAGCTCGGCGTCACCGAGCCGCTCGGCCTGTTCGAGTCGCCGGGCTGGCTGACGATGCGGGACGACTACCTGAGCACCAGTTCGGCGCCGTCGGTCAACATCCGGTACTTCGGCTTCGGGTCGACCAGCGAGCAGTGCATCGGCGTCGCCTACGTGCTGCTCCCGGACCGGTTCAACGTCTACCTCAGCACGCCGCAGGCGGTGGCGGACGCGATGCACGTGTTCGCCGACCGCCTCCGCGAGGCCGTCACGGAACTCCGCGAACTGCTCGCCTGACCGCCTGCTCGCCTGACCGCCGGGGCGGACGTCACCGGCCCGGCCGCGCGGGCCGGTGGGTCCGCCCGGACGGGTACAGCCAGCGCCTCAGCAGCCTGCTCAGCGCCGGCATGACGAACACGGTGAGCAGCGGGATCACCAGGAGCGGGAACGTCAGCGCCTGCAGCGGCGGCGGCCACGACCTCGTCAGCGGGGTGACGAACGTGTTCAGCAGGAGGCTGAGCGGATACACCGCGCAGAACGTCACGGCGATCATCTTGAGCTTCGACGGCGCCGGAACCGACTCCCCGGGCAGGCTGAACCACGTCTCCATCCCGGTGGTGTCCTGCCGGTGCTCGTCGGCGACCTCGCGGATGCGGTCGATCGTCTCCGCGCGCTCGGCGGACTCCAGCCACCGGTCGAGCCGCTCCTGGCCGGCGAAGTTGACGACGGTGTAGTACCGGTTCCGCGCCCCCTCGGCGCGCAGCCACACCGCGCCCAGGTGCCCGGGGAACCGGACCGCGGCGCGGTGCAGCCGCTCCGCGCGCTCCTCGAAGTCGCGTTCCCGGCCGGGCCTGACGTCCCACGTGAGCACGAGCGTGACGGGGTCTTCCGGTTCCCCTTCGTCCATGCCCCGGAACCTCACCGGTTCCGGGGCCGTCATGCGCCGGCACCGGGATCAGGCGGCGGCGAGCGCCTCGGTCGGGCTGAGGCGGGACGCCCGCACTGCCGGGTACAGCCCGGCGACCGCGCCGATGACCAGGGTGGCCGCGACGCCGCCCGCCACCGCCCACGCCGGGACGACCGACGGCCAGCCCTGGCAGAGGGCGTACGCGGCGGTGATGAGCACGCCGGTGAGCGCGCCGGCCGCGCCGCCCAGCGCCGACAGCAGCAGCGACTCGGCGAGGAACTGCGTGCGGATCTGGCCGCGGGTCGCGCCCAGGGAACGGCGCAGGCCGATCTCCGAGCGGCGCTCCAGGACCGAGATGACCATCGTGTTGGCCACCCCGACGCCGCCGACGAGCAGCGCGACCGCGCCGAGGCCGAGCAGCAGCCCGGTGAACGCCTCGCCCGCGGCCTGCTTGGCGGCCAGCGCGTCCGACGGGCGCGACACGTCCACCTCGTTCGGCGCCTGCGGGTTCGCGGTCGGGCCCAGCACGTCCCGGACGTCCTCGACGCTCGCCTCCCGCGAGCGGGTGTAGATCGTCGTCGGGTGCCCGTCGAAGCCCAGCGCGGACTCGGCCGCGGGCCAGCCGACCAGCGCGGCCGTGTCCAGCTCGGGGGCCAGCGGCGCCGGGGCCAGGATGCCGATGACGGTGAACCTGCGGCCCCCGACGAGGATCTGCACGTCCGGGTCCGGACGGCCGATCCCGAGCCGCTCCGCGGCGGTCGCGCCGAGCACGACCGCCGGGTACGCGCCCGTCGCGGGGTTCAGCCAGGCGCCGCCCGCGAGCTCGGCCCCCGTGGCGGCCCGGAGGTCGGTGCGCGCCGCGTAGGCGGCGATGCCCTTCGTCTCGGTCTCCGGCACGCGGTCCGTCCGGTAGACCTTCGCCTCGTCCAGCAGGCCGATCGCCGACACCTCCCGGACCGGCGCGATCCGCGCCACCATCGCCTCCGATTCGAGCGGCAGCTGCGCCTTCTCCCCGGTCAGCGTGCTGCCGGGCGAGACCGTCAGGAGGTTCGTGCCGAGCGCGGCGAGCGTCCGGTCGAGGTCGGCGCGGGAGGACGACGACACGCCGACGACCGCGACCATCGCCGCGATCCCGATCGCGATGCCGAGCGCCGACAGGAACGCCCGCATCGGGCGGGTGCGCAGGCCCACCGCGCCCACCCGGAGCACGTCTCCCGGCCACATCCGCGCGGGCCGGAGCGCGGGCCGCAACACGGGGGCGGTCATCGGCCCGCCTCCGCGAGCGCGGCGGCCGCCGAGTCGCCGACGATGCGGCCGTCGCGCATCCGGACCCGGCGGGGCAGGCCCGCGGCGATCTCCCGGTCGTGCGTGATGATCACGACCGTGGTCCCGGCGGCGTGCAGCTCGCGGAGGAGCGCCATCACCCCGCCTCCCGACGCCGAGTCGAGCGCGCCGGTCGGCTCGTCGGCGAGGAGAAGCGCGGGCTCGCCCGCCACCGCCCGCGCGATCGCGACGCGCTGCCGCTCGCCGCCGGACAGCTCGTGCGGCTCATGGTCCAGCCGGTGGCCGAGGCCGACGCGCTCCAGCGCCGCCGCCGCCCGCCGGCGCCGCACCGCCGCGCGGAGCCCGGTGTACAGCAGGCCGTCCGCGACGTTGTCGATCGCCCGGGTGCCCGCCGCAAGGTGGAAGTGCTGGAAGACGAAGCCGATCGCGGCCGCCCGGAGCGCCGACAGCTTCGCGTCCGGCAGCCGTCCCACGTCGTGCCCGGCGATGCGGACGCCGCCCGAGGTGGGCCGGTCGAGCGTGCCGAGGACGTGCAGCATCGTCGACTTCCCCGAGCCGGACGGCCCGGCGATCGCGACCAGCTCCCCGGCGGCGACGCGCAGCGACACGCCGTCCAGGGCGCGGACGCCGCCGGGGTAGCGCTTGGTCACGTCCCGCAGCTCGATCATTTCGGCACCCCCACGACCGTGCCCGCCGCGATCCCCGGGCCGGAGACCTCGACCTTCCCGTCCGCGAACAGGCCGGCCTCCACCGGGACATAGGACGAGGTGGAGCCCTTGACGACCTCTACACCGAAGCCGCCCTCGCTGAGCGCGACCAGCGCGGAGACCGGCACGGTCAGCACGTTCTCGCGCTCCCCGGCGGTGAAGGTGACGTCGACGGAGGCCAGGGCGTACGCGGCGGCGGCCTTCTTCGCCTTCCCGGAGTCGAGCCAGATGGTCACCTCCACCCGGGTCGTCGGCTCCTCGCCCTGCTCGCCCGGGTCGATCACCGTCGTGACCTCGTCGATCTTCGCGGTGACCTCCTCGTTCTCCGGGAGCGTCACCTCGACGGCCGCGCCCTTCTTCGCCATCCGCTGGTCGGCGGTGTCCAGCTCGACGGTCACGGCCTTGGCGGTGCCGGTGTAGGACAGCACCTTCTTGCCGGGTGCCGCGGGCTCGCCCGGGTTCGCCTGGACGCCGTCGATCCGCACGGCCCCGGACGCGTACGCGACGCGCCCGAGCTCCACGATCCCGGTCTCCGCCACCCCGAGGTCGTCCTGCCATTCCCGGACGGCGGCGGCCGTGGCGTCGGTGTACTCGGCGTCGACGGTGAAACCGCCGTAGCCGAGCGCGCTGAGGTTCGCCTCGAACCGCTTGACGTCGGAGCCCTCGGCGCCGACCGCCAGCGGACGGTAGGAGGGCTTGGACCCGTACAGCAGCACGACCGGGTCGTTGTCGACCTCGTACAGCTCCTCCCCCCGGGTGATCTCGTCGCCGCTGTCGGGAAGGCTGGTCAGCACGCCCTTCGCCTGGCTCGTCGCGACGTGCACCGGGCCGTAGCCGAGCCGCCCCTCCTCGCTGAGCGTGTCCCTGAGCGTCTGCTCGGTCACCTTCGCGGTGGCCGGCGGAAGCGCGGCCGCGGCCGCCGCGCCGGAGTCCCCGCCGGTGCCGAGCGCCGCGGCCGCGGCGGTCCCGCCGGCCGCGGCCAGGGCGCCGGCGGCGAGGGCGATCTTCAGCCGCGGCCGGCCCCGGCGGCGGCGCGGCGGGTGCTCCTCCTCCCTGTCCGGAGCGCGCTCGGCGGTGGTCTCCCCCATCACTTCCCGCCGCCCTGCAGCACCTTCTCGCACGCCTGCCGCGCCCGTTCGAAGGTGGCGTCGTCATCGCCCTTCTTCCGCTGGATCCGGATGCCCGGCTCGTTCGGGTCGGGGTCCGGGAAGTCCTCCACCCCGTTCTGGCGCATGCACTCGGCGAACTCGCGGGCGCGCTCCTGCTGCTGCGGGTCCGGCGGCCCCGAGGCGTTCGCCTGCGGGCTGTACTCGCGGCACGCCTCCATGGCCTTGTCCATCTTCGCTCGCTCGCCCTCGCCGCCCTTGACCTTGAACTGGACGCGGCCGCCGGGCTTCGGGTCCTCCATGTCGACGCCGTGGTCGCGCATGCACTGGGCGAACTTCACGCCCATCTCTTCCCTGCCGAGCTTCTCGCCGCCCGCCGCGGCCCCCTGCTCCGCGCCGCCCGCCGAGGCGACGCCCGAGCCGCCGTCGTCCTCCGAGCATCCGGTCAGCGTCAGCGCCAGCGCGAGCGGCAGGACCGCCAGTATCCGAAGTCGCATGTGCCCTTCCCTCGTCTCCCCGGCCGGAGCGGTTCCGGCCCGGTGGGCAGCGATGCAACCCGGTCCGGCGTTTCCCCCGCGTTTCCGCGTCCCGGCGCCGATCACTAACGGAAACGAAACAGCGCCTCCGGCACACTCGCGGCGGGAGAAGGCGGAGGGAGCCTCATGCGGGTGCTGGTGGCGGAGGACGAACGGCTGCTCGCCGACGCGATCGCCGAATGGCTGCGCGGCGACGCGCACGCGGTCGATCTCGCCTACGACGGGGCCGCCGCGCTGGAACGCGTCGGCGTGCACGACTACGACGTGGTCGTCCTGGACCGCGATCTTCCCCTCGTGCACGGCGACGACGTCTGCCGGGAGGTCGTGCGGGGCGGGACCGCGGCGCGCGTCCTGATGCTGACCGCCGCCGCCGAGATCACCGACCGCGTCGCCGGCCTCGGGCTCGGCGCCGACGACTACCTCACCAAGCCGTTCGCGTTCGCCGAGCTGGCCGCCCGCGTCCACGCCCTCGGCCGCCGCTGCCGCCCGGCCGCGCCGCCGACGCTGCACCGCGCCGGCATCACCCTCGACCCGGCGCGCCGCGAGGTGTTCCGGGACGGGCGCTACGTCCCCCTCGCCAGGAAGGAGTTCGCCGTCCTCACCGAGCTGCTCCGCGCCGACGGCGCCGTCGTGTCGGCCGAGCAGCTGCTGGAGAAGGTGTGGGACGAGCACGCCGACCCGTTCACCGGGGCCGTCCGCCTCACCGTCCTGAAACTGCGCCGCAAGCTCGCCGACCCGCCCGTCGTCGAGACCGTCAAGGGGGCGGGGTACCGGATCCCATGAGGCTGTCGCTCCACGCCCGGCTCACCCTCACCTACGGCCTGCTGTTCCTCGTCGCGGGCGTGCTGCTCCTCGGCGTCACCTATGTCCTGTTCGAGCAGCAGCTCTCCCGCGGCAACACCAAGTTCCTCGCCACCCACACCGGCCCGGGCCCGGCCGCGCAGGCACCCCGGGACAGCGCCCGGATCGCCGACGAGACCAGGCGCCTGTTCGAGAAGGAGCGCGGCGAACTGCACGATGCGGCCATCTCCTCCCTGCTCACCCAGGGCTCGATCGCGCTGCTGGCCGTCGGGGCGGCCGCCGTGGGCTTCGGCTGGCTCATCGCCGGCCGGATCCTCGCCCCGCTGCACCGCGTCACCGACACCGCCCGCCGCATCGCCGGCTCCCCCGCCGCCGACCGCGGCCTGCACGAGCGGATCGCGCTGACCGGCCCCCGCGACGAGGTCAAGGAGCTCGCCGACACCTTCGACACGATGCTCGAACGCCTCGACCGCTCCTTCGACGGCCAGCGCCGCTTCGTCGCCAACGCCTCCCACGAGCTGCGCACCCCGCTCACCCTGGGCCGCGCCATGGTGGAGATGGCGATGCACCGCGAGTCGGCGTCGCCGGACGTCCGGCGGCTCGGCGAGACCCTGCTGCAGATCAACGCCCGCCACGAGCGCCTCATCACCGGGCTGCTCCTGCTCGCCCGCTCCGAGCACGAGATCACCGCCCGCGCCCCGGTCGACCTGGCCGACATCGTCGACCACGTGACGTCCCAGACCGCCCCGGAGGCGAAGGACGCCGGCATCACCATCGAGACCGAAACGGCCGAGGCCGTCACGACCGGCGACGCCCTCCTCCTGGAACGGGTCGTGCAGAACCTCCTGGAGAACGGCCTGCGCCACAACACGGAGGACGGCTGGGTGAAGATCTCCTGCCGGGCCCGGAACGACGACGTGGTCCTCCACGTCGCCAACTCCGGCCCGGTCGTCCCGCCCTACGAGATCCCCGCCCTCTTCGAGCCCTTCCGCCGCCTCGACGCCGACCGCGTGGTGACCGCTAAGGGCGTCGGCCTCGGCCTCTCCATCGTCCAGTCGATCGTCCAGGCCCACGACGGCACGATCACGGCGGTCCCCCGCCCGGCCGGCGGCCTGGCCGTCACCATCGCGCTCCCCCGCTCGCCGGCGCCGGTGCGGGACGCCGTCAGCGCTCGTTGATGATCTTGTTGCCGAGGACCAGGTCGCCGTGGACCTCGACGTCGGCGCTGAAAACTGTGGAGCCCTGGGAGCGGCCGGGGTCGGGCGAGCGCGGCGCGGCGGCCCGGCGAACCGGGAGGCCGGTGCCGGCCAGGTACATCCATCCCTCGGTGGCCGTCTCCTTGACCTCGACGGTCACCCGTTCGAAGGAGGCGCGGTCCACGGGGCCTTGCAGGTGGGCCACGAAGGCGTCGTAGACGAACGGGGAGACGATGAAGCCGAGGTCGGCGCCCCTTTCGGCGAGGGCGGTCTTCAGCGCCGGGGCCTCCAGGAGGCGGGCGGCCTGGATGATCGCCTGGCCGTTGAGCCCCTCGACGTCGGGGGTGATGGGGCCGACGTGCAGGGCCGCGCGGAGCTGGATCCGGACGGCCTCGCTCGCGCGGTGGTTGTGCCGGCGCAGCGCGACGGCCAGGTGGCCGGCGAGCGGGTCGACGAGGGCCGAGGTCGGGACGGCGGGCGAGACGATCACCAGGGCGCCGTCCCCGCGGTCCTCGCGGTAGGTGTGGGCGAGGTCCACGCCCGAGGCTTCGAGCGCGGTCAGGAGGATGCGGTAGGTGGTCTCGCGGACGACGCGGCGGTCCTCGTCGTCGCGGGACGGGTCGCCGAAACCGGCGACGTCGCAGAACAGGACGGAGCAGTTCAGGCCCGACCAGGCCGTGAGGGCGCGGGGCGGCGCCGGATCGAGGGATGCGTCCACGGTACGAGTGAAGGCCGGGACGGGGACGGCGTCCATGTCATGCGACACACTCGGGCGCCGCCGTTCAGCGGGAGGCGGTGAGCCTGCGGAGGTCGCGGGGGGTGACGCCGTAGCGGCGGCGGAACGCGTGGCTGAGGGCGCTCGCGGAGGAGAAGCCGGTCGCGTGCGCGAGGTCGGTGATGGTGACGTCGCGGTCGAGGGGGTTGCGCAGCCGGTCCCGGACGACGCGGAGCCGCTCCTCGCGGATGAGGTCGCGGGGGGTCGTCCCGGCGCGCTGGAGGGCGAGCTGGATCTGGCGCAGCGACCAGCCGAGGTCCTGCGCCATCGCGGCGCCGGTGAGGCCGGGGTCGGTGGCGTGCTCGCGGACGTAGCGGCGCACGACCGCCTCCACCTGGGCGAGGTGGCCGGGCGCGGGCGGCCGCTGCCCGCCCGCGACGACGAGGCACAGCAGCTCGGTGATCCGGTCGCAGGCGGCGTCGAACTGCGGCTCGGGGAGCGGCTCGTCGCCGACGGCGCGGACCATGTCGGCGACGACGCGGCCGAGGCCCGCGGACAGGTCGAGGTCGGCGGCGAGCGCCGCCTCGGGGTGCAGGCGTCCGTCCACCTCGTGCGCCGGGATCGTCATGACGAGCGCGCGGGCGGGACGGTGCTGGACGACCCGCACCCGCGCCGCCGGCGACAGCAGGCCGCCCGTCCCCGGGCGGAGCCGCGCCCGGCCGCCGTCGCGGAGCACGAGCAGTTCTCCTTCCAGCGGGAGGAGGAAGCGGTAGGCGTCGTCGGTTCCGACAGGGCGGACGTGGTCGGCCCGGTCCGACCGGTACAGGACGAGCCGGTACGCCGAGCTGCTCTGCCGGACCGGCCCGCCGAGGAAGTCGTCCACCGCAGGCCCTTCCGCCGCTCGCTCCGCGCGCCGGCGACCGCCCGGCACCCGCTGATCACCGCCCTGACCGCCGCCTGGCAGCGTAGTACGCACCCCGCCGACGATTCAGGCGAATCCAGCGGAAAGTGACGCGATTCAGACGGCGCGTGATCGTGCGATGCGCCCCGCGGCAAGATCTCTGCGCGTGAGCACAAGCGCGGCCGTGCGCGATCGTCCTACGGTGCCCGGACCGCGGCGTATTTCCGCGCCGTCCGGCACCCACCCCACCCGGCCAAGAGGCGGTCCGCTCCGGCCCGCCTCGCCCGAATCGTGTGCACCGAGGATCTGATGGAGCAATTCCTCCTGGCGACCGCGTTCGTCCTCGTGGCGGGCGCCGGCATCGCCGCCGCGGTCCTGCTGCTGCGCCAGCGGCGGGCGACCGCCGCGCTGCGCGAGCGGACCGCCGCGCTGGAGCGCGGCCTGGAGCTGCGGGAGAAGGAGCTGCGGCACCTGGCCGACGTCCGGCTGCCCGAGCTCATGGAGTCGCTGAGCAACCCGGGCGTGCGGGTCGCGCGCCCGCTGCACGACCTGGAACGCGAGGCGCCCGAGTTCGCGCGGTCGCTGCAGACCGTGACGGACCTGTTCGCCGGGTCCGCGGCGCGCGTGAAGGAACGCGCGGACCGGTCCGCGAAGTCGACGCTGCGGGCGATGATGCGCGCCGTGCAGAGCCTCGCGAACGAGCAGCAGCTCGCCATCTCGACCATGCAGGAGCGCCACGACGACCCGGACGTGCTGGAGGGCCTGCTCCGCGTCGACCACATGAACGCCCAGCTCGGACGGCGCGCCCAGGCCACCGCCGTGCTGTGCGGGTCGTGGCCGGGGCAGCAGCGGTCGGCGTCCTCCATGACCGACGTGGTGCGCGGCGCGACGTCCCGCATCCGCGACTACCTCCGGGTCAACCTGGAGGGGACGGTGAACAGCGCGGTGACGAGCCGGGCCGTGGAGCCGGTCGTGCTGACGCTGGCCGAGCTGCTCGACAACGCCGCGCGGCACTCGCGGCCCGACACCTCCGTCGAGGTCAACTTCCGCTCCACGCACAACGGCGTCGCCATCACGATCGACGACGCCGGGGTCGCGATGGACGCCGACGAACTCCAGCGCGCGTCCGACCTGCTGTCGGGCGAGGCGACGGTGGACATCCACCGGCTCGGCGACCCCCCGCAGGTCGGGTTCGCGGTGGCGGGGGTGCTCGCCGCCCGCTACGGGTTCCGGGTGTCGGTCGACTCGCGCTCGCCCTACGGCGGTGTGCGGGCCGTGGTGTTCGTCCCGAGCGCGCTGATCACCGAGATCCCGGACGAGCGCCCGCCGGAGGCCGTGCCCGCGCCCCGCCCGGCGGCGGAGAGCGGCGCCGGGCCGGAGGACGGCCCGTCCACGGCGGGCGGCCTGCCCAAGCGGAGCCGCGTCGCGGTCGCCGAACGGCCCGGCGGCACGGACGAGCGGCCCGGCACGAACGAGGGGCCCGGCACGGCGGACACCGGGGAGTGGCCCGCGGCCAGACCGGCCCGGGAGACCGCGGCGGGCCTCGGCGCCTGGCAGCGCGGGACGCGGTCCGGCCGCGCCGCCGCCCCGTCCGGGGACGCGGAGGCCGAGGGGCCCGCCATCGAGAGCAAGGACCTGCGGCCATGAACGAGGGGTGGAACGGCGCGATGGACGACGGGACGAACCGGCTCGGCTGGATGCTGGACGACGCGCTGCGCATGCCGGAGACGCGCTACGCGATCCTGCTGTCGGCCGACGGGCTGCTCATGGCCCACTCCGAGCGGATCAGCCGGGACGACGCCGAGCGGCAGGCCGCGGGCATGTCGGGCCTGCAGTCGCTCGCCCGCAGCACCGCCGAGTTCTGCGGCGCCCCGGACACCACCTGGCGGCAGACGGTCAACGAGTTCGACGACGGGTACGTGTTCCTCGTCGCCGCCGGGCCCGGCGCGTACCTGGCGGTGTCGGCGACGCAGCACGTGGACATGGAGACCGTGTCGTTCCGGCTGCAGGAACTCGTGCAGCGGCTGGGCAAGGAGATGACCAGCCCGCCGCGACCGGGCGCGGGCCGTCCCGCATGACCCGCCGCAGGAACGAGCGGGCGCTGGTCCGGCCGCACGTCGTCACCGGCGGCCGCGCCCACCCGACCCGCAACGTCTTCGACCTCGTCACCCTGGTCATCTTCAACGGCGACCTGCCCCGTCATGCTGGGGGGACGACCCCCCAGACCCCCCGGCAACCGCTTTCGACAGCCGGGCTGTCCCCGGAGAAGCTCCGCATCATCGAGCTGTGCCGCGGCGGCGCGCTGTCGGTCGTCGAGATCGCCGGGCACCTCGGCCTGCCCGTCGGGGTCACCAAGGTCCTGCTGTCCGACCTCGTCGACGACGGGCACCTCACCACCAGGGCCGGCTCGGCGGACGGCCGGCAGTCCAGGGTCCGGCTCCTACAGGAGGTGCTCGATGGACTCCGCGCTCGCCTCTGACACGCCCTACCTGCGCGAGACCGTGCGGACCGCCCTCAAAATCCTCGTCGTCGGGCACTTCGCGGTCGGCAAGACCACCTTCGTCGGGACGCTCTCGGAGATCCGCCCGCTGCGCACCGAGGAGCGGATGACGCAGGCGGGCGCGCTGGTCGACGACCTCGCCGGCATCGAGGACAAGACGACCACCACGGTCGCCATGGACTTCGGCCGCCTCACGCTGAGCGACTCCCTCGTCCTCTACCTGTTCGGCGCCCCCGGGCAGCAGCGCTTCACCCGGCTCTGGGACGACCTGGCGCGCGGCGCCCTCGGCGCGCTGGTCCTCGTCGACACCGCGCGCCTCAAGCAGTCGTTCGAGATCATGGACCTGGTGGAGCGGCAGGGCCTGCCGTACGCGGTGGCGGTCAACCACTTCGACGCGTCGCCGCGCTTCCCGGACGCCGAGGTCCGCGAGGCCCTCGACCTCGCGCCCGGCACGCCGCTGGTGTCCTGCGACGCCCGCGACCGGCGGTCGTCCACCCAGGCGCTGATCTCGCTCGTCGACCACCTCCTCACCCTCGACCCGGAGACGCCGTGACCGACCAGCCCCGCTACGGCGAGCCCACCACTGGCGACGGGCCCGCGACCGAGGCGCCCGCCGGCCCGGAGCGCTTCCCGATGTACGGGCCGGAGTTCGCGCGGGACCCGCAGGCCCTCTACGCGCGGATGCGCGCGCACGGCGACTTCGCGCCCGTCGAGATCGCGCCGGGCGTCCCGGCGACGCTCGTCCTCGGGTACGACGCGGCGCTGGAGATCATGCGCGACCCCGACCGGTTCCCCCGCTGCAGCGAGGTGTGGGAGGAGGAGGTCGGGCCGGAGTGCCCGGTGCTGCCGATGATGATGACGCGGCCCAACGCGCTGTTCACCAACGGCGCCGTCCACGCCCGGCTCCGGTCGGTGATCGTCGACAGCCTGGAGCGCGTCGACCCCGCGGCCCTGCGCGAGCACGTCGCGGACGCCGCGAACACCCTCATCGACCGGTTCGCTGCCGACGGCAAGGCCGACCTCATCCAGTACGCCCGCACGCTCCCGCTGCTGGTGTTCAACGAGATGTTCGGCTGCCCCCACGCCATCGGCGACAAGCTCGTCCGCGGCATGAGCGCCATCTTCGACACCGTCGGCGCGGAAGAGGGCAACGCGCTGCTCGCGGAGGCCACCCTCGAACTCGTCGCGCACAAGCGCGAGCAGCCCGGCGCGGACGTCACGTCCTGGATGATGCGCCACCCCGCCGCGCTGGACGACTTCGAGATGGCGCACCAGCTCACGCTGCTGGTCGGCGCCGGAACCGAGCCGGAGCAGAACCTCATCGCCAACGGCATCCTGCTCCTGCTGTCGGACGACCGGTTCGGCGGCGACCTCGCCGGCGGCAGCCTCCCCGTCGAGGACGCCCTCGACGAGATCCTGTGGACCGACCCGCCGATGGCCAGCTACGGGACGACGTTCCCCCGCCAGGACATCGACTTCCGCGGGTACCGGCTGCCCGCCCACCAGCCCGTCCTCATCAGCTACGCGGCCGCGAACACCGACCCGTCCCGGCGGGTCGGCGACCGGAAGGGCAACCGCGCGCACCTGTCGTTCTCCGGCGGCCCCCACACCTGCCCCGCCAAGAGCCACGCCCGGCTCATCGCGTCGGTGGCCATGGAAACCCTCCTGGACCGCCTCCCCGAACTGGACCTGGCCGTCCCGGCCGCCGACCTGGAATGGCGCCCCGGCCCCTTCCACCGCGCCCTGACTACCCTGCCTGTTTGTTTCGCAGTGCCCTAGGCGCTCGGGCCCTGGGGGCCCTCCCTTCGGCGGGCATTGCGCGCGATCGCTGCATCGCTCCGGCTCGCCCAGGGGCTCGCTGCGCGATCAGGTTTCTTGCTTCGCTCGAAACCTGCCTTCGGACGCGATCGCAGGCGTCAGGGTCGTCGCGGGGTCGCTGTAGTGGCTGGTCTGGGTGCATCCGGTATGGGTGTTGAACCGTTTGGGCTGGTGGCCGCGTACGGGGTGGTGTGGCTGCACAGGAGGCCGAGGCCGCCCCGACCGACCGGCCGATGCTCGCCATCGGTGCCGTCGCGCTCTCGCTGGTCGTCCTGGCGCTGGTCGTGCGGCTGGGCGGGGCGCTCAGCGAGACCGCCGCGCCCGGACTGTCGCAGACCGGGGCGCTGACGAAGACCGGGCTGACGGTCGCCAAGCTCGGCGGCAACGCCGCCGGCGTCCTCACGGTCGGGTGGCTGCTCGTCGCGGCCGTGTTCGCCCGGCCGCCGTCGCCCGTCGGCCGCCGCTGCCTGCGGGCCGTGTCGCTGACGGCGCTCGTCTGGGCGCTGTGCACGCTGGCGCTGATCGTCTTCACCGCACTGGACCTGTTCGGCACCGGCATCGGCGGCCTCACCGGGAACATGATGCGGACGCTGCTCATCGAGCTGCCCCAGGGGCGGGCGCTGCTGCTCGTGCTCGCCGCCGCGGTCGCGCTGTCGGTGGCGGCTAGCGTCCCCCGCGCCGAGGGCGGCGCCGGGTACCTGCTGGCGGGCGCGCTCGCCGCGCTGCTCCCGCCGCTGTTCACCGGGCACGCGGCGAACGCCTCCTACCACGCGCTCGCCGTCTACAGCCTGGCCGCGCACGTGCTCGGCGCCGCGCTCTGGATCGGCGGGCTCGTCGCCCTGATCACCATCGGGCCCGCGCTCCGCGGCGAGCTGCCCGCGATCGTCGGGCGCTACAGCACGCTGGCGCTGGTGTCGTTCGCCGTCGTCGGAGCCAGCGGCGCCGTCAACGCCTGGGTGCGCCTCGGCGGCGTCAACCTCGGCTCGCGGTACGGGTGGGTGGTCGTCGCCAAGATCGCGGCGCTCGGCGTCCTCGGCGTGCTCGGCTGGTGGCACCGGCGCGCCACCATCCCCGCCCTGCGGGACGGGACGGGCGCGCGGCCCTTCCTGCGGCTCGGGACGGCCGAGGTCCTCGCCATGGCGGCGACGATGGCGCTCGCCACCGGGCTGTCCCGCACTCCCCCGCCGGAGAACGCCCCCGACACGCTCGACCTCACCGCGCTCCGCCTCGGCTACCCGATGCCGGGCCCGGCGGGGCCCGGCCCCTATCTGCTGGACTGGTGGCTCGACCCGCTGTTCTTCGCACTGATCGTCACCGGGGCCGTCCTGTACGGGGTCGGGCTGCGCCGCGTGCGGGACTGGCCCTGGTACCGCGCCGCCGCCTGGTACGCGGGGCTCCTCGCCGCGTTCCTCGCCACCGGCAGCGGGATCTCCCGGTACAGCATGGTCCTGTTCAGCGCGCACGCCGTCCAGCACATCCTCATCGGGGTGGTCGCACCGCTGCTGCTCCTCTACGGCGCTCCGCTGCGGCTGGCGGTGCGGGCCATGCGGGACGAGAACGCGCGGCTCGTCGCCGCCGCGGGCGGCTGCCGCGGGATGCGGCTGCTCTGCCATCCGATCGTCGCGACCGTGCTGTTCCTGCTCAGCCTCTACGGCTTCTCCGTGTCGCCGCTGTTCCCGCCTTCGCTCAGCAACCACGCGCTGCACACGCTCGCGATGCTCGCCTTCCTGGTCATCGGGCTGGCGTACTTCCGCGGGACGGCCGGGACGCCGCTCCCGTTCGCCGTCCTGCCGCTGCACGTCCTCGCCGGGGTCGCCCTGATGCGGGACGGCACCGTCCGCGGCAGCTGGTTCGAGGAGCTGGGCCGCGGCTGGGGCGCGTCACCGCTGGACGACCAGCGGCTCGGCGCGCTGCTGCTGTGGACGGTCACCGCCGTACTCACCGCCGCCGTCGCGGCGGCGCAGGCGCGTCACGGGCGGGGGCGGCGGTCCACGACCCGGCTGAGCGCCTCCACGACGGTCGGGTCGTACTCGGCGGCGGAGTCGTGCCTCAGCCGCTCCAGCACGGCCGCGCCCCTGTCCCGGTCGGAGGACTCGCCCACCAGGTCGTCGTAGGCGTTGGCGACCTTGATGATGCGGCCCGCGAGCGGCGGCGAGACCGGCGGGGCCGCGCCGCCCGGGTCGCCCCCCGCCCGGTAGGGGTGCGAGGACAGCTGCACGATGTGCGCGACCCGGTCCAGGACGCCGGTCTGCTTGATGACCTCGGCGCCGAGCTCGGCGATGCGGCGCTGCTCCGCCGGGGACGCCAGCACGGTCGCGCCGCCCGGGATCGGGTCGCCGAGCGACAGCTGGCCGATGTCGTGCATCAGCGCCGCGTACTCCAGTTCGAGGAGCTCCTCCTCGGACATGCCGAGCTCGCGCCCCATCGCGATCGCGAGCCGCGACACCCGGCGCGAATGGCCGGGCTCCACGTAGCCGCCGACCTCGGTGACCCGCGAAAGCGCCCGGACGGTCTGCAGGTACGTGGCGCGGGTCCCGGCGTACCGGCGGAACGCGAACTGCGTCACCAGGATCGGCACCGTGAAGATCAGCAGCGCGGCCTCGCCCATCGCGGTCGTGGCGACCGCGATCAGCATCGCGGTGGCGCTGGTGGCCGCGCACAGCGCCATCTTGGCCTCGATCTCGTCCCGCAGCGCGATCCCGAACCGCGCCCGGACGGCCTCCGCCCGGATCATCGCGGCGATCAGCACGTCGGTGAAGCAGGACGCGATCACGACGATGCCCATCACCGCCAGCAGGAGCTGCCACACGACGTCGAGCGCCAGCATCGGCCGGAAGCACAGCGCGATGACCGCGACGGTGAACAGCCGCCGCGCCATCGCGTCCGGACGCGGGGAGCGGCCCACCGCGATGTGCGGCAGCGACCCGACCAGCATCCCGGCCGCGGTGACCGCGACGACCTGGAGCGCCGAGTGCTCGGCGGCGACGACGCCGAGCGGCGCGTCCGGCGGGGCGCCCTCGGGGCCGACGCCGACCAGCAGGGCGTAGCCGATCGCGCCCGCGCCGGCGATCGGCGCGACCTCCCGGTTGCCGGGCATCACCATCCGGAACAGCTCGCCCAGCGCGATCAGCACGCCGAAGATGATCGCGACGTCGGGCTGCCGGAGGCCGACCGCGGCGACCTGCGTGACCGCGACGACGACGAACAGCCCGGCGGTCGCGATCAGCAGCAGCTGGCCGGCGTCGATGCTCTGCCACGCGGCCCTCTCCCGGGCACTCTGGCTGCTCATGGGCGTCCCGTCACCGCCGCACCTCGTCGCCGGCGACCCGCAGCGGCGTGCTCGGGTCGTCGTGGTCCTGCTGGGTGGTCTCCACCACGTCGTCGTCGGGCAGGACGACCGGGCCGGGCGGCTCCCACGGGGTGCGCTCGAGCGCCCGCAGGAACGCCTCAACGATCACCGGGTCGAAGTGGTCGCCCATGCAGCGGCGCAGCTCCGCCACCGCCTCGTCGACGCTGCGGGCCGCCCGGTAGGAGCGGGTGGAGGTCATCGAGTCGAACGCGTCGGCGACCGCGATGACCCGGGCGAACTCCGGGATCTCGTCGCCGGCCAGGCCCATCGGGTAGCCGCGGCCGTTCATCTTCTCGTGGTGGTGCATGATGCCCGCGAGCGCCTCGTCCAGGAACCCGATCTCGCGGACGATCTCCAGCCCGCGCATCGGGTGCAGCTGGATCGCGGCGAACTCCTCCTCGGTCATCGGGCCGTTCTTCTGCAGGACCTTGGTGGGGACGCCGAGCTTGCCGACATCGTGCAGCATCCCGGCGTACCGGATCGCCTCGACCCGGTCGGGCCGCATCCCGATCTCCTGCGCGATCATCACCGAGCCGCGGGAGACCCGCTCGGAGTGCCCGCGGGTGTAGAAGTCCTTGGTCTCGACCGCCTGGCAGAGCGCGGCGAGCGTGGCGGCGTGCGCCTGCTGCTGGACGTACGCCTGGTCCATCGCCCAGCGGGCGATGAGCAGCGGCAGCAGCACCAGCACGGCGGCGAACGGCCCTATCCGCGGCCACAGCCCGGCGATCAGCAGGCCGACCATGCCGTAGCCGAGGCAGCCGACGGCGAGCTGGCCGCTCTCGTGCAGCAACTCGCGCGGGGCGGCCTGCCGGCTGAGCAGCAGCACCCCGGCCGTCAGCGTCAGGTTGACCAGGACGAAGGTGACCAGCGCGCCGAGGAACGGCCCGATGACGTTCTCGACCCAGCGGATCTGCTCGGGGTGGAAGCGGTCACCGCCGAGGAGCTGGAAGACCGTCCCGGCGGTGAAGCCGCTGAGCGCGAACTGCGCGCCGTTGAAGACCCGCTTGACCGGCGCGAAGATCCGCTGGCCGGTGATCACGGCGCAGAAGCCGACCAGCGCGGCGCCGACCGGACCGAGCAGGACCACCGAGGCCAGGCTCGCGGCGAAGCTCAGCGACACCCTGGCGCGGGCGAGGTTCAGCCGCGCGGGCGCCGAGTCGCAGACGAGGAACAGCAGGGCCAGCACGGCGAGCGTGCCCCAGTCGATCTCCGCGAAGGACGACGTCGCGATGAGGCCGGCCGCCAGGGTGACCACGCCGCATACGTACGCCCAGGCAGGGAGTGGGAGTCCACGCATTGCCGCCCCCTCGGGGTGTGAACACCCGGCCCCGTCCGCGGCGGTGCGGGCCCGCGCGGGCCCGCCGGGACGGAGGAGTGTTCGGTTCGACTGGCGGGCCGCCGCCGGGCGTGCGCGTGCCTGCCGGCACTACACCCAGGACACGCCCTCGGGCATCGACAGCGACACCGCCGAGGGGCTCTCGCACCGGCCGTCCACCGCCGGCTTCACACGCTCGAGCATGGCTCCTTGCCTCCCCCCGCGAACCGGGCCGGCCGGCCTCGCGGCCGGCCACCGGGACCTCGTCGGCCCCGGTTCTCGCCCGGGCGAGCACATACTCCCGAATTCACGGGCGGGCACGTGCTCCCGTCGCTGATTCCGGCCCAAGCCTAACGCGAACTGCCCAGGTCACACAGGCATGCGGAGAAACGAGAGCCAACTGTGAAGCGGCCGTCACCTTAAGTGATCAATTGCCCCGGGAGAATACACCGACCGTAATTGCACAGCGTCGATGCACGTCACAATGCACGTGCATTACCGGGCGTTCCCAATTATCCCCAGGAAATGCCCAGAAACGACCAACCACCGGCTTTCCGTCAGGCCGGGGCCATCCGTTCCCGCGCCCACGCCACGGTCTCCGCCAGCCCCTCGCGGAGGCCCGTCTCCGGCGCCCAGCCGAGGGCCTCCCGGGTCGCCCGCGGATCGACGGACATCGCGGGGAGGTCGCCCAGCCGCGGCGGCGCGAACTCCGGGTCGTCCGGCGCGCCCGCCGCCTCGGCGACCAGCGTGTGCAGCTCCCGGTCGGTCGTCTCCACTCCGGTGCCCACGTTGAGGCGCCGCCCGCCGCCCGCCTCGCCCGCCGCGCGGGCGAACGCGTCGACCACGTCCAGCACGTAGACGTAGTCGCGGGTCTGGGTGCCGTCGCCGTAGACCCGCGTGGGGCGGCCCGCCAGCAGCGCGTCCGTGAAGATCGAGACGACGCCGGCCTCGCCCTCGGGGGTCTGCCGCGGCCCGTAGACGTTCGCCAGCGTCAGCGTCGTGTAGTCGATGCCGTACAGCGCCTTGTAGGTGGCCGCGTACACCTCGCCGGAGACCTTCGACGCCGCGTACGGGGACGCGGGCCGCAGCTCGGCGTCCGGCGGGACGGGCAGCGCGTCCGGCACCCCGTACACCGCGCAGCTCGACGTGAACACGACCTTGCGGCCGCCCGCCGCCCGCGCCGCCTCCAGCACGTTCGCCGTGCCGACCACGTTCGTGCGCGCGTCGGCCGGCGGATCGGCGACGCTGGCGCGCACGCTCACCTGCGCGGCGAGGTGGCAGATCACCTCGGGGCGCCGGGCCGCGGCGCGCTCGACGAGCGCCGGGTCGCCGACGTCCATCTCCCAGAGTTCGAGACCGGGGCGGACGTTGGCGCCCGAGGACATGTCGTCCACGCCGATGACCTCGTGGCCGTCGGCGACGAGCCGGTCGACCAGGTGTGATCCGATGAAGCCGGCCGCGCCGGTGACGAGTGCGAGCACCCGAGAACGATACGACGCTCAGGCGCTGCCGGTCTTCTCGGCGTCACCGGACGCCTTGATGTCCCCGCAGATCTCCTCGATGCGGCCGAGCACCTTCGCGCGCAGGTCGGTGGGGGCCTGCTCGCAGCCGCAGGACTTGTTCACCAGCTTCTTGACGGCCTCCTCGAGGCCGTACTCGCGCAGGCAAGGGCCGCATTCGTCCAGGTGCTGCTGCACCTCGCCGCATCCGCCCTGGTCCAGCTCGCCATCGAGATAGGTGTAGACCCGCGCAAGGACCTCGTCGCAGGGGGTCTCGTGGTGGTCGCCACAGCTCATGGCTCACTCACCCTTCTCGTTCACCGCGCCGCGGCACGGCACGGTGTCCGGCATCTCGCTACGCAGTACGCGGCAGGCGCGTTTCCCGCTCACTTGGCCCCTCCGCCCGTCCGCGTGAGACCGCGCTCCCCAGCGTAGTCCTCCAGCATGCCCCGCAACTGGCGCCGGCCCCGGTGCAACCGGGACATGACCGTGCCGATGGGCGTGCCCATGATCTCGGCGATCTCCTTGTAGGCGAAGCCCTCGACGTCGGCGAGGTAGACGGCGATGCGGAACTCCTCCGGGAGCTCCTGCAGCGCCCGCTTCACATCGCTGTCCGGCAGGTGCTCCAGCGCCTCGGTCTCGGCGGACTTGAGGCCGCTGGACGTGTGCGACGCGGCGCGCGCGATCTGCCAGTCCTCGATGTCCTCGGTGGCGGCCTGCTGCGGCTGGCGCTGCTTCTTGCGGTAGGAGTTGATGAACGTGTTGGTCAGGATGCGGTAGAGCCACGCCTTGAGGTTGGTGCCTTCCTTGAACTGGTGGAAGGACGCGAACGCCTTGGCGAAGGTCTCCTGCACGAGATCCTCGGCGTCCGCCGGGTTGCGCGTCATGCGCAGCGCGGCAGAATACAGCTGGTCCAAGAACGGGAGCACGTCGCGCTGGAACCGGTCGCGGCGCTGCTCCACGGTCTCCGTGGTGCCCTGTACCTGACCCACCCCCTCGGCTGTGGCGCCGCCGGCCTCGGCTAGGCCGATGACGCCGTATCCACCAGACGATAGCGGTCCGCGCGGCCTTCCCACGCGGGCGGGTGTCTGCGCGTCGCCGCGCGGGGCCGCGAGTCCAGGGCTCCGCTGCTGGTCGGCAACGGCTGTGGTCATGGGTGTGCACCTCCGCGTTTGGCCTGTGAGACGGTGCAACACCGGAAGGGTGCCGCCGATTCCCGCAGCCGGGGGTGACGCGGCGGACACGGGCCGCCGCGGGCGTCCTGCACGGAGGGTGATGCCTCCGGTAACGGGGAAAGAAGTGACATACACGGCGAGAACAGGAGCAAACGTGCACCCGGTGCCGTCGGCGCGAACGTCCGAGCCCACCATCGCCAGTCTGCGCGACATCTCCGGGGAGGGGGCGGGGGACGCACTGGCGCGCTACTGGACCTTCTACTGGGCGGTCGCCGCCGCCCAGCTGACCCGGTGGCTGCCGCGGCGGCCGTCCCGCGTGCTGGACATCTCCGGCGGGCGGTCCGCCGCCCAGGCCGCCGAGGCCCGGCACACGGTCCTGGAGGTCCTCGACCCGACCAGGGGCGACGGGCGTCCGGCGGCGGACGGGGCGCCGCCCGCCAAGTGCGGCACCATCCCGATCATCGGCGACACCGGCAGCCTCACGTTCCTCGCCGGCGGCTCCGTCGACGCCGTGATCGCCGAGAACCGGGTGCTGTCCCGCCACCTCGCCACCGAGGGCACGGTCGCCGAGATCGCCCGCGTGCTGCGCCCCGGCGGCCGGGTCCTGCTCTGCGTCGACTCGCTGACCCTCGGGATGGCGCTGCTCGCCGAGCGCAACTACTGGGCGCACCTGTCGGACGTGCCGAGCGCCGAGGTCGTCCTCATCCCCTGGCCGGACGGCAGCATCACCCGCTCCTTCTCGCCCCACCAGCTCCGCGAGCTGCTCGGCGACGCCGGGCTCGAAGTGGAGTGGATCCGGCCCCGCACGGTGCTGTCCCCGTCGACCGTCGAGCACGTGCTGGCCGAGTCGCCCCGCGCGCTGCCCCGGCTGGTCCGCACCGAGCTGAACGCCACGGAACCGGACGAGTCCCTGGGCATCCACCTCCTGGCGAGCGCCAGGAGGAAGTGAGGCCAGGCCGCCCTAGCGCCTCCGGTCGTGCTTGGCCTGGCAGGTCACGCAGCGGGCGGCGTCCGGGCGGGCCTCCAGGCGGCCCTCGGGGACGGGCTTGCCGCAGGCCAGGCAGCGGCCGTAGGTTCCGGCGCCGAGGCGCTCCAGGGCGGCCACGACGCCGTCGCGGTGCCGCTCCAGCGAATGCAGGGCGGCCTCCACGCGGTCGAGGGCGGTGAGGCCGGCCCCGGCGTCCGCGGCGGAATTGTCGCGCTCGGGGCTCTCCCCGCGCAGAATGGCGATGGATCGATCCAAATCCTCGAGCATGGCCTCGAGGCGGGCGCGGGCTACGGCGATGTCCACGACGCTGCGAACTCCTCCCGGCAGGGGGATCCCGGGCATTGCACTCCGGCTCCGGCCGCCGCCGCGTTCCCGGCAGCGGTCAGAACAAACCGTCGGAATTGCTGCCTGGACTATCCCCGGAAAGCGCGGGTTCTATGAGCTCCGGTCCGTTGTTTCGCACGTTGTTGACCGCCTTTGACACCGGGTAGGCGTCCATTGTCCCGGCCATCGCGGGCACCAGCAGGCTCCGGACCTGCTCGGTCTCGGTCAGCGCGGGGTCGAGCCAGGCGTCCCAGCGGTCCGGCTCGACGATCATCGGCATCCGGTCGTGGATGCGGCCGAGGTCGTCCGGCGCGTCGGTGGTGATCACCGTGCACGTCCAGATCCACTCGCCTGGCCCGATCTGGGGGGACGACCCCCCGGACCCCCCGGAACCACCCTCGGGCGACTTCCACAGCTCGTAGAGACCCGCCATCGCCATGACGGCGCCGTCATTGGGGCGGATGAAGTAGGGCTGCTTCTGCGGCTTCTTCTTCTTGGCCTTCTTCTCGCCCTCGGCCGGATCGGGCGAGCCCTTGTCGTCGCCGCCCTGGTCCTGGAGGGTGTACCACTCGAAGTAGCCGTCGGCCGGGAGCAGGCAGCGGCGCCGCGCGAACGCGCGGCGGTACGACGGCTTCTCGTGCACCGTCTCGAACCGCGCGTTGATCATGCGGGAGCCGATGGACAGGTCCTTGGCCCACGACGGGACGAGCCCCCAGCGCACCGTCCGCAGCTGCCGGACGGCCGCGGCCTCCTCTGGGGCGTCCTTCGGGCGCCGGTTCAGGACGACCGGAACCTGCTTCGTCGGGGCGACGTTGTAGTCGGGCTGGATGTCCCCGTCGACGGCGTCGAGCTGCACCTGGAACTCGTCCAGCAGCTCCTGCCGCGCTCGGGTCGTGGCATAGCGTCCGCACATGGGTCCCATCCTGCCGTGCTTGAGGCGCGGCGTGATGGGCATGTAGCGGGTCATGCGACCCTTCACGACCCTGGCCCGTCCGTTCGTGGCGGCGCCCTACATCATGACCGGCCTGGAGGCCGTCCGGGACCCGCGCGAGCGCGCCGAGCGGGTGGGCCCCGCGGTCAAGCCGGTGGCCGACCGGATCGAATGGCTGCCGAAGGACCCCGAGACGCTCGTCCGCATGGAGGGCGCGCTCAGCCTGGGCACCGGCGCCCTGCTGCTGACCGGCAAGTTCCGGCGGCTGACGACGCTGCTGCTCGCCGCGCAGCTGGTGCCCGCGCTGGCGACCGAGCACCGCTTCTGGGCCGAGGACGACCCCGAACGCCGTGCCAGCGAGCGGTCCCACCTGCTGAAGAACGCCGGCCTGTTCGGCGCGCTGCTCATGGTGGCGACCGAGCCGCGCCGCCCGCCGCGGATGGCGGAGCTGCGGCGCGCCGCGCGGGAGACGCAGCTCAAGAGCGGTGCCGAGGCCAAGGCACTGCGCCGGGAGGCCGCGGCGACGCTGCGCGACGCCCGCCGGGAGGCGGCCCGCCAGGTGCGCATCGCCCGCGCCGAGAGCGGCCGCAAGACCGCGAAGCAGGCCGCGAAGGCGGCCAAGGGCGCCAAGGCGGCCAAGCCCGCCAAGTCGGTCACGGTGAAGATCGCCAAGCCGAGCGGCCTCAAGGGCCGCAAGCGGGGCGGCGCGATGCAGGGGCTCAAGGCCGGGGGCGCGAAGGCGGGGGCCGCGTTCAAGCTCGGCCGGGCGTCCAAGCAGGGGCGGGCCGCGCGGGCCGGGCAGACCGTCAAGGCCGGGACGGCCGCGCAGGCCGCGAAGGCCATGAAGGCCGGCAAGACCGTCAAGGCGGGGACGGCGACGCAGGCGGGGAAGGTCAAGCAGGCCGTCAAGCACTGACTTCCCGAAGAGAACCTTAAAAGAGCCTCAAATCCGTTGAACCGAGAGCCGGGGCGGTCCCGTACTGCCAGTTGACCACCGTCCTCACCCCCTTGAGACGACCCCCACCACGGAGACGCCCCGGCCATGGCAGTTCCCGGATCGACCGGTCGCCAGACCGGCGGGTTGCGGAGCCTGCTCCGCCGCCCCGGCGCGGCGCGGCCGGCCTCCCCGGCCGGCCGGGCCGCACGCGACGACGAGATCGTCGCCGAGCTCTACCGCGAGTACCATCGGCCGCTCCTCTCGTTCGTCCTCAGGCTCACCGGCGGGGACCGCCAGTGGGCCGAGGACGTCGTGCAGGAGACGATGATCCGGGCGTGGCGCAGCGCCGACCGCCTCGACGACCGCACATCCTCGCTGATGCCGTGGCTGGCCACGGTCTCCAGGCGTATCGTGATCGACAATCGGCGGCAGCGCGAGGTCCGGCCGCCCGAGGTCGGCGACGGCCCCCTGGAGAACCTGCCGATGGCGGACGAGATGGAAGGCCTGCTGCGCAAGGTCGTGGTGGCGGAGGCGCTGGAGTCGCTCTCCCCCGCGCACCGGCAGGCGCTGACGGAGACGGTGCTGCGCGACCGTACGGTGAACCAGGCGGCCGAGTACCTCGGCATCCCGGTGGGCACGGTCAAGTCCCGCGTCTACTACGCGCTGCGCGCGCTGCGCGTCGCCTTGGAGGAGAGGGGGGTGACCTCATGAGTTCGCCGGTCGAGCACACCGACGTCGGCGCGTACGCGCTCGGCCTTCTCGAGGAGGGCGACCGGCGGGCCTTCGAGGCCCATCTTCACGGGTGCGGCAGGTGCCAGGCGGAGCTGGCCGAGATGTCGGGGACGGCGGGCGTCCTGTCCGCCCTCGGCGGCGACACCGCCGGGCCCGCCCCGGTGGCGGACCCCGGAGCGCACCAGCCTCCGGCACCGGTGATCGACATGATGCGGCGCCGGCGGAGGGAGGACCGCAGGTTTCGGCGCGGGGCCTACACCGTCGGCGGGGCGGCGGCGGCCGCGATGCTGGCCGTCGGGATAGGCGTCGGGACGGTGCTCGGCGACGACGGCGAGACCGGGAAGCAGCCGCCGCCCGTGGCCGTCACCGGCGAGCGGTTCCAGGCGGCGGACGCGCGCACCGGCGCGTCCGGCACGGTCGGGCTCGTCGACAAGGGCTGGGGCACGCAGGTCAGCCTGGAGCTGCGCGGCATCAAGGGGCCGCTGCGGTGCCACCTGGAGGCGGTGTCCGAGACCGGTGAGCGCAGCGTCGTCGCCGGTTGGCGCGTCCCGGACAAGGGCTACGGCGTGCCGGAGCAGCCCAACCCGCTGGTGATGCAGGGCGGGACGGGCCTCACCCGGCAGGAGATCACCCGGTTCGAGGTGCGGCTCGACACCGGCGGCACGCTGCTGACCATCCCCCTGTGACTCCCCTTTCCGCCCCACGCTGAGCGGCCCGCCGCCCCTCTCCAGGGCCGATAACCTTGGGTCATGCCCACTCCGCATTGGCTCGCCCCGGTCGCCCCTGCCCCCGTGGACGCGACCGTGTCGCTGCCCGGTTCGAAGTCGATGACGAACCGGGCGCTGGTCCTCGCCGCGCTCGCCGACGCGCCCGCGCGCATCACGCGCCCGCTGCGCAGCCGAGACACGGTGCTGATGGCCGATGCCCTCCGCGCGCTCGGCACGGGGATCGCCGAGGACGCCGCGGGCTGGGAGGTCCGGCCGGGCGAGCTGCGCGGGCCCGCGCACGCGGACGTGGGGCTCGCCGGGACGGTGATGCGGTTCCTGCCGCCGGTCGCGGCCCTCGCGTCCGGCGAGGTGTCCATCGACGGCGACCCGCGGGCGCGGGAGCGGCCGATGGGCCCGATCATCACCGCGCTGCGGGCCCTGGGCGCCCGCATCGACGACGGCGGGCGGGGCGCGCTGCCGTTCACCGTGCACGGGACGGGGTCGGTCAACGGCGGGCAGGTGGTGATCGACGCGTCCGGGTCGTCGCAGCTGGTGTCGGGCCTGCTGCTGGCCGCGCCGCGCTTCGAGAAGGGCGTGGAGGTCAGGCACGAGGGGCCGCCCGTGCCGTCCGCGCCGCATCTGGCGATGACGGTGCACATGCTGCGCCAGGCGGGCGCGGTGGTCGAGACGGAGCGGAACCTGTGGCGGGTCGCACCGGGCCCGCTACGCGGCGGCGAGTGGGCGATCGAGCCGGACCTGTCGAACGCGGCCCAGTTCCTGGGGGCGGCGCTGGTCACCGGCGGGCGCGTCACCGTGCGGGACTGGCCGGCCGAGACGACGCAGCCGGGCGACGCGCTGCGCGGGCTGCTCGCCGCGATGGGCGCCGAGGTGTCCCACGGCCCGGACGGGCTGACCGTGCGCGGCTCCGGCGCGTACTCCGGGCTGGACGCCGACCTGCACGAGGTCGGGGAGCTGACGCCGGTGCTCACGGCCGTCGCCGCGCTCGCCGGCTCCCCGTCCCGGCTGACGGGCATCGCGCACCTGCGCGGCCACGAGACCGACCGGCTCGCGGCCCTGGTCACCGAGATCAACGGGCTCGGCGGCGACGTCCGCGAGCTGCCGGACGGGCTGGAGATCCGGCCGCGGCCGCTGCGCGGCGGCGTCTTCCGCACCTACGACGACCACCGGATGGTGATGGCGGCGGCCGTCCTCGGACTGGCCGTTACCGGTATCGAGGTGGAGAATCCGGGCACCGTGGGCAAAACTCTTCCGAACTTCACGGAGTCGTGGGCGTCGATGCTGGCGCCCGCCTGACGGCAGGGACGGACCACTGGCCAGAAGAACGCACGACTACGACGAGGACGACGTCCGGGTCCGGCCCGGACGCCGCGGGTCGCGTCCGCGCACCCGCCGCCGTCCCGCGCACGACGACGCCTCCCCCGGGTTCGTGATCGCGGTGGACCGGGGCCGGTACCGCTGCCTGGTGGACCCGGGCACCGACGACGAGCGCGGCGTCACCGCGATGCGCGCCCGCGAGCTGGGCCGCAAGGGCGTCGTCGTGGGCGACCGGGTGGCCCTCGTCGGCGACGTGTCCGGCGAGCCCGACACCCTGGCCCGCATCGTCCGCGTCGAGCCGCGCCGGTCGTCGCTGCGCCGGACCGCCGACGACACCGACCCGTTCGAGCGGATCATCGTCGCGAACGCCGACCAGCTCGTGATCGTGACGGCCCTCGCCGACCCCGAGCCCCGCCCCCGCATGATCGACCGGCAGCTCGTCGCCGCCTACGACGCCGGGATGGACCCGCTGCTCTGCCTCACCAAGGCCGACCTCGCCGACGCCGAGCCGCTGGTCGCCGAGTACGCGCCGCTCGGCGTCCCGTACGTCGTGACGCGCCGCGGCGAGGACGGCGGGCTGGACGGTGCGGAGGACGGCGGGGGGGACGCGGGCCTGGACGAGCTGCGCGGCCACCTGTCCGGCCGCATGAGCGTGCTCGTCGGGCACTCGGGCGTCGGCAAGTCGACGCTGGTGAACGCGCTCGTCCCGGACGCCGAGCGGGCGGTCAGCCACGTCAACGCGGTCACCGGCCGCGGCCGGCACACCTCGTCGTCGGCGATCGCGCTGGAGCTGCCCGGCGGCGACGGCTGGATCATCGACACCCCCGGCGTGCGGAGCTTCGGGCTCGCGCACGTCGACCCCGCGCACGTGATCAACGCGTTCGAGGACCTCGCGGAGGGCGCGGCCGAGCGGTGCCCGCCGCATTGCGACCATCTCCAGGAGAACTGCGGTCTCGACGCCTGGGTGGACGACGGGCACGCCAGCCGGGCCCGGCTGGACTCGCTGCGGCGGCTGCTCGCCAGCCGGGAGGGAGAGCCCGAATAGGCCGGAAACTCCGGGCGATGCGTCGGTATCGTCTTGCCCCATGGTCCAGATGGTGGCGGGGCGCTACGAACTCCTGGAGGTGCTCGGACGCGGCGGGATGGGGGCCGTGTGGCGGGCCCGCGACCGCACGCTCGGCCGGGAGGTCGCGGTCAAGGAGGTGTCCCTGCCGCAGGGCCTGGACGACGCGCAGGTCGAGCGGACCTACGCCCGGACGTTCCGCGAGGCGAGGTCCGCGGCGCGGCTCGACCACCCCGGGATCGTGACCGTCCACGACGTCGTGGAGGAGGACGGGCGGCCCTGGATCGTGATGAGCCTCGTCCGGGCCGATTCCCTCGACAAGGTCATCGCGCGGGAGGGGCCGCTGCCGCCGGACCGGGCCGCCGCGATCGGCGCCGACCTCCTGGACGCGCTCACCGCCGCGCACGCCGCCGGGGTCGTGCACCGCGACGTGAAGCCGGGGAACGTGCTGCTGCCGCCCGGCCGCGCCGTCCTCACCGACTTCGGCATCGCGACCGTGGCGGGCGACGAGACGCTCACGCAGGCCGGGGCGATCGTCGGGTCGCCCGCGTACCTGGCGCCCGAGCAGGCGCGCCACCAGAAGGCCACCCCGGCGTCGGACCTGTGGTCCCTCGGCGCCACCCTGTACGCGGCCGTGGAGGGCCGCCCCCCGTACAAGCGGCCCGACGTGTGGGGCGTGATGGCCGCCGTCCTCTCCGACGACCCGGACCCGATCGAGCGCGCCGGGCCGCTGACCCCGGTGCTCCAGGGCCTCCTCCGCAAGGACCCGGAACAGCGCATGGGCCCCGGCGAGGCCGGGCGCCTGCTGCGCCAGGTCGCGCACGGAGCGGTGTCCCGGCCGCCCGAGCCGCCCGCGTTCGCGCCGCCCGGCCCGGGGCCGCGCGACGTGACGCTGCAGCCCCCACCCGCCGCGCCGACCGTCGAGCCGCCCGTCGGACCGCCGACCGTGCCCCCCACCGGGCCGCCCGTCCGCGCTCCGCGCCGGCGCCCGCCGTGGCAGCTGATCGTCCCGGCGGGGGTCTTCGCGGCCGCGCTGGCCGCCGCCGTCGTCACGATCGTGGTCTTCGTCTCACAAGGGCCTTCCGGAAACGAGAACCGGGCCGGCGAGACGACCTCCTCCTCCCCCTCCTCGCAGGTCGGCGGCGTGCCCGACGGGTACCGCCCGTACCGGGGGTCGGCGTTCGTCGCGGCCGTCCCCGAGGGCTGGGAGGAGGACGGCTCCGGCGACGACGTGACGTTCACCGACCCGGCCCAGGGGGTCAAGCGCGGGGTGAGCATCCAGCGCGTCGCCTCCACTCCCCAGGGCGATCTGGCGGACGGCCTCGCGGACGCGGCGCGCAAGATGCGGAACGACCCGGACTACCCCGGCTACAAGCAGGAGAGCTTCAAGCGCGACGTCCCATACCAGGGCGGTCAGGCGGCCGAGCTGCAGTTCACCTTCACCAGGGACGGCATCCCCGGCCGCGTGCGGGTGCGGGTCTTCGAGCTCGGCGGCGCCGTCTACCAGGCCGTCCTGATCGGCGACCAGAAGCACTGGGACGCGGGCGTGCCCTACTACGAGACCATCCTCAAGACGCTGCGGAGCCCGTCCTGACAAGCGGGGCCGGGCGCATCGGCCGGCGGGCGGCGCTCAGGGCGGCGCTCCTCGGCGGCCTGGCCGCCGCCGGCTGCTCCGGCGGGGAACCGCCCGCGACCGGCGGCCGGCCGTCCCGGCCCCGCCCGACCGGCCCGGCCGACTGGAACGCCCTCGCCCGCGGCCTGGACGGCCGCCTGATCCGCCCGTCCGACGCCGCCTACGACCGCGCCCGGCGGCTGTACATCCCGCGCTACGACGACGTCGAACCGGCGGGCATCGCGTACTGCGAGACCCCTCAGGACGTCGCCGAATGCATCGCGTTCGCGACGTTGCAGGGGATGGCGTGCGCGGTGCGCAGCGGCGGGCACAGCTACGCGGGCTGGTCGACGGGCACCGGACTCGTCATCGACGTCTCCCCCATGGACGCGGTTCGACGCGACGGCGGCCGCGCGGTCGTCGGCGCGGGGACACGGCTCATCGACCTGTACGGCGAGCTCGCCAGTGCGGGCGTGAGCGTCCCTTCGGGCAGCTGCCCCACGGTCGGCGTGGCCGGCCTGACGCTGGGCGGCGGGCTCGGCGTGACGTCCCGCGCGTACGGGCTGTCCTGCGACGCCCTGGAGTCGGTGCGGCTCGTCACGGCGGACGGGCGGATCCTGAACTGCAACCGGGAGGAGAACGCCGACCTGTTCTGGGCGTGCCGGGGCGGGGGCGGCGGCAACTTCGGCGTCGCGGTCTCGTTCACGTACCGGACGCACGAGGCCGGGGACGTCACGCCGTTCTCCCTGCGCTGGCCCTGGGCGCGGGCCGCCGCGGTGGTCCGCGGCTGGCAGCGCTGGGCCCCGGCCGCACCCGACGAGGTCTGGACGAGCCTGCACCTCGACACCGGCCCCGGCACGGGGACGCCGACCATCGAGGTCATCGGGGTCGCGCTCGCGGACGCCGGCGCCCACATGGACAGGCTGACGGCCGCGATCGGCGCCGACCCGGACTCGTCGGACGCCCGGTCCCGTCCGTTCCTGGACGCGATGAAGTTCCTGGGCGGCTGCGCGGGCCAGACCGTCGAGCAGTGCCACGCGCAGGGCAGCCTCCCCGGCCAGCGGCCGGGCGGGAACTTCCCCAGGACCGACTACGCCGGAAAGTCCCACCTCGCCTACAAACCCCTGCCCGATGACGCGATCAGCACCCTGTTCGCCCGCTTCGAGCAGGGCAACGACGTCGCGAACCGCTCGGCGCTCATGGACGCCATGGGCGGCGCGATAGCGCGCGTAGGGCCGGGCGAAACGGCCTTCCCCCACCGCAAGGGCCTGTTCTGCGTCCAGTACCTGGCGCCCGACACGGGCTGGCTCCGCGCAACGCACGCGTCGATGGAGCCCTACATGCGCGGCACCGCCTACGTGAACTACGTCGACCCCGACCTCAGAGACTGGGCCGGCGCCTACTACGGCCCCAACCTCGGCCGCCTGCGCAAGGTCAAGGCCGCGCACGACCCGGGACGGCTGTTCCGCTTCCCGCAGGCGCTCTGACCCCCGGCCGGCCGACTAGCCCTTCGAGGGCTCCTCGAACAGGCTGCGCGCCCGCGCCTCGGCCTCGTTGAGCGCCTTGACGTGCTCGGGCGCGAGCTCCTCGACGCACCGGGTCATCTCCTCGGTGACCATGCTGAACGCGCTCTCCTCCGCGCCCCGCAGCGCCGCCCGGACGCTCGCGGACCTGGCGCCGAGCGCCGCCCACTCCAGCTCCAGCCGCGCGACGGCCTCGTCGAACGCGTGCGACGTCTCGGCCGCGGCGTCCTTCAGCTCGTCCGGGATCGGTCCGCGGCCCGCCTTCCGCGCCTGGCTCGACAGGGCCGAGATGCGGCTGGCCAGCATCAGCCCCTCCCGGGCGAGCGGCAGCACGTCGTGGATCAGGTCGGTGACGGCCTTGGCGAGCTGCTCCACCCGCGTCAGCAGCGTCTGCGTCGCCTCCTCCAGCGCCCCGGAGGTGCGCTCGGCGACCCGCTCGGCGACGTCCCGCTGCCGCCTGGACAGCACGGGGACGATGTCGCGGTCCAGCCGGCGCTGCAGCTCGCGCTTCCGCTCGCCGTGGTCGCCGGGCCCCGCGCGGCCGGCCCAGTCCGCCCAGACCCGCTCGATGCGCTGCTCGCCCGACGCGGCGATCTCCGCCGTGATCTCGTCGAGCGCCTCGCCCGCGCGGGCCTTCAGGCGCTCCACCCGCCCGTAGAGCGCCTCCCGCTTGAACGGGTCGTTCAGCTCGTTCAGCTGCGCCTGCAGCCGGCGGGAGACGTCGATGGCGTGCTCGGCCAGCGGGACGAGGCGGTCGGCGAGCTCGTCGAGCGTCCCGGCCCTGCGCGGGTCGGTCAGCTCGGCCACCCACTCGGGAAGGTCGTGCGGCATGGCCCCCATGCTGCCACCACCGCGCCCCCGGCACGGCCCGCTCCGCCCGGCGCGCCCCGACCGGCCGACCGAAAAGCCCGTAACTGCGCGGGTACGTGTGTCTGCGGAACGAGTGATCAGGGTAGCGTTGCACGCCGTGGCGGGCTATTCCGATGACCTGCGTCTCGCGCATGTGCTGGCGGACGGGGCCGACGACATCACGAGCAGGCGTTTCCGCGCCCTCGATCTCGACATCGAGACCAAGCCGGACCTGACCCCGGTCAGCGACGCGGACCGGAGCGTCGAGGAGCAGATCCGCGGCACGCTGAAGCGGGCCCGCCCGCGGGACGCGGTGCTCGGCGAGGAGTACGGCAGGACCGGGTACGGGAACCGCTGCTGGATCATCGACCCGATCGACGCGACGAAGAACTTCGTGCGGGGCGTGCCCGTCTGGGCGACGCTGATCGCGCTGATGGAGAACGACGAGGTCGTCGTCGGGGTGGTGTCGGCGCCCGCCCTGAACAGGCGCTGGTGGGGCGCCCGCGGCGGCGGCGCCTGGACGGGCCGCAGCCTGACCCGCGCCACCAGGATGAACGTCTCGTCGGTGACGGACCTGTCGGACGCCTCACTGTCCTTCTCCAGCCTCAGCGGCTGGGAGGAGCAGGGGCGCCTCGACCGCTTCCTCCACCTGACCCGGTCGGTGTGGCGGACGCGGGCGTTCGGCGACTTCTGGTCCCACATGATGGTCGCCGAAGGGGTCGTCGACGTGTCGGCCGAGCCCGAGGTGTCGCTGTGGGACCTCGCCGCGCTCCAGGTCATCGTGGAGGAGGCCGGCGGCATGTTCACCGACCTGTCCGGGGTGCCCGGCCCGGACGGCGGCAGCGTCGTGTGCACCAACGGCCGCCTGCACGCAGACGTCCTGCGGACGCTGGGCGGCGGTCAGCTCTCCCTGCGCATCTGAGCCCGGCGCGGCTGATCGACACGGCTGATCGACACGGCTGCGAGGATCGAACCCGCTGCCTGCGGGGACACTTCACTGTGGCCATCCGGGGGACTCGCGACATATCGTGGAACAGCGGTCGCCCGGCGGCCGTTGTACAGATCGGGCGGCCCGTAAACGGAGGTACCAGATGTCGACCCAGACAAAGTTCGTGATCGGCGGAGTCGTCGTCGGCTTCCTGACCCTGTTCATCTTCCCGTGGTGGCTGACCGCGCTGATCATCCTCGGCGTCCTCGGGGCGCCGCTCGTCGGGTACCTGATGCTCGACCCGTCGCAGCGCAAGCGCGTGCGCGCCCAGGGCCGCAAGCGCCTCGGCAGCTGACACGCCCGACGAACGTCCCCCGGGCCCGCAGGTCGACGAAACCCGCGGACCCGGTGGGAGTGCGTTAGCCCCAGAGGCGGCGGTCTTCGGCGTGCGGGTCCTCGACCACCTCGTCCGCGGGGCCGTCGAAGACCTGCACGGCGCGGGCGGAGGGGTCGAACCGCCGCCAGCCCGGGTCGCCGTGGGCGGCGAAGTCCGTCCAGGCGCGGTGCATGCGGTCCGCGAGGGCCTGCGGAGGCTTCGGCCCGGCCAGGCCCTCGGTGCCCTCGCCCAGGGTGTCGAAGACGAAGCCCAGCTCCAGCGCGTGGCAGGCGCCCAGGTCGTGCACGGGCGACCGCCACGCGAACTCGTACATCCACGTCCCGCCGGTGCCGCCCGACGCGGCGTGCCCCGCGGCGGCCCGGTGGGCGGGGACGCGGAACAGGTGGTCGGTGATGATCGTCGCCATCAGCTCGCCGGGCGTCTGGTCCGGGTGGTGGGCGCGGTAGGAGGCGGGAAGTTCCGGCGGGACGCCCATTCCGGTGGTGACGGCGCCGACGAGCTCGTCGGTGAGGTCGCGCGCCAGGCCGGTCGGCATCAGGAAGAAGCGGAACTCCTCGGACGTGTAGCCGATGAGCAGGTCGACGTCCCGTCCGGCGCCGTCGGCGATGGCGTCCTCGGGCCGGCGGGTCAGCAGCTCGCCGTCCAGGATCGGGGTCAGCGACATGCCGCCCGCGGCGGTGGTGCGGCCCCAGCGGCCGGGGTCGGGCAGCGCCGCGACCTCGGCGGCGACGGCCGCCTGCACGAGCAGGATCGCGGCCGGGTCGAGCGCGGCGAACGCCTCGGCGGTCGCCTCGACACCGAGCCGGGCGGCCATCTCCTTGGTGACGAGCAGCGCGTCCGACGGGTCCTGGGCGATGGTGCCCGCGCCGCTCTGCGCGACCGCGCGGCGGAAGAGCCCGAGGTCGAGCGACAGCAGCGTGGTGACGCTCATCGCGCCGGCCGACTCGCCGAACACCGTGACGCGGTCCGGGTCGCCGCCGAAGCCGGCGATGTTGTCGCGGACCCACTCCAGCGCGGCGATCTGGTCGAGCAGCCCGCGGTTGAGCGGCGCGCCGGGGAGGTTCGCGAAGCCCTCGACGCCGAGCCGGTAGTTGATCGTCACGCAGACGGCGCCGTCGCGGGCGAAGTTGCGGCCGCTGTAGAGCGGCACGGCGCCGGAGCCGTTGCGGAAGGCGCCGCCGTGGATCCACACCATGACCGGAAGGCCCGAGCCCCCCGGGTCAGGCGCCGGGTCGTTCCGGGGGGACGACCCCCCTGTACCCCCCGCGAAGAAGGGCGTCCAGACGTTGAGGTTGAGGCAGTCCTCCCCCGGAATCGCGGGGTCGGGGAGGAGCTTGTCGAACGGCCGGGGGTAGCCGGGCTTGGGCGCGGTCGGCCCGTACTCGGCGGCGTCGCGGACGCCGTCCCACGGCTCGGGCGGGCGGGGCGCCCGGAAGCGGTCCGCTCCGAACGGCGGCGCGGCGTAGGGGATGCCGAGGAAGGCGGTGACGCCGTCCCGTGTGGTGCCGCGGACCTTCCCGTAGGACGTCTGAGCGATCGCCTCCATGCCCCGCCTCCATTTCTAGAACAAAGTTCGAACCAGGGTACGGGAACCGGGCGGTCAGTCCCCGCCCGGACGCAGCATCCGGGTGAGGTAGTCGCGGGCGAAGGCGCGGATGGCGTCCTCGTCCTCCAGCGCGAGGCCCCCGCCGGGGACGAGGAGCAGCGAGACCGCGAGCCGCAGCAGCACCTCGGCCACGGTGTCGTGGTCCTGCGGGTCGTCCGGGCGGGCGCGGCGGAGCCGGTCGGCGAGGATGTCGCGGGCGGCGAGCATCACGGCGCCGCCGTTCATGCTGAGCTGCGGGATGACCGCCTCGGGCTCGCTCTCCAGGACGCGCGTCATCAGCGGGTGCGTGCGGGCGCTCTGCAGGCCGGTGACGAAGCCCTCGACGACCGCGTCCTCGGGGGACGCGAGGTCCTCGGTGGCCTGGGCTATCGCGGTGAGGAACCGGCGGCACTCCCGCAGGATCACCGCCTGGAGCAGCTGCTCCTTGTTGCTGAACCGCCGGTAGATGGTGGTGCGCGCGACCCCGGCCCGCTTGGCGACGTCCTCGACGCTGACCCTGCGCAGCCCGTAGGTCTCGAACTCGGTGAGCGCGGCGTCCAGGATGCGGGTGTCGAGGTCGTCGGGGTCGGCCTCCGGCGCCGCCAGCCGGGCCCGCAGCCCCTCGGCTCCGGTCGCGTGCAAGGTCATAGCGGCACCCTAACCGGCTCGGGCACCCGCGTCGTGCGAGCGGATGCGACACAGTTACAATATTCGTCGTTCTGTACTTCTCACTGCGACTCCCGGCGGTGCACATGACGGACCAGGCAGAGACCCGGACCCCCGCTCCGCTCGGGCCAGGCTCGCTGACCTGGCGCTACTTCGGCGACACCCGGATGGCCCTCGTGGGCCCGCGGGCGGCCGTGCTGCAGAACATGCTCCCCGAGCTCGGCCAGGGCGTCCTCGACCACTCGGTGTTCTTCTCCGAGACCTTCGCGCGGGTGAAGCGGTCCGCCGGCCCGATCCTCAACACCGTGTACGGCGGGGAGCGGTCCGCCGAGACCGGCCGGCAGGTGCGCGACTACCACCGCGACATCAAGGGCACGATGCCGGACGGCTCCCGTTACCACGCCCTCGATCCCGAGACCTACTACTGGGCGCACGCCACGTTCCTCGACAACATGCTGTACGGCGTCGAGACGTTCATCCGCCCGCTCGGCGAGGACGAGAAGCGCCGGATCTACGACGAGTCCAAGGTCTGGTTCCGGATGTACGGCGTCAGCGACCGGGCGATGCCGGAGGACTGGGAGGCGTTCCAGACGTACTGGAAGCGGATGCTGGACGAGGTGATCGTCCCCCACAAGACCGCCCGGTACGGCGTCGGCTACGTCAAGAAGGGGCTGCCCGCGCCGCCGAAGGTCCCCGCCCCGGTGTGGCGCGCGGTGTCGCCGCCGCTGAACGCGGTCGCCCGGTTCATCACGGTCGGCGGGCTGCACCCGCGGATGCGCGAGGTGCTCGACCTGCCGTGGAGCGCCGCCGACGAGCGCCGCTACCGGCGGTTCGCGGCGGTTGTCCGCGCGGGGAACCGGGTGTGGCCGCTGCTGCCCGAGGCCGTCCGCTACGTCCCGCAGGCACGCCGCGCCTTCCGCGCCGCGCGCCGGGCACCGGGGGCGCACCGGGCGCCGCGGCGGGCCTGACCGGCTAGGAGCCGGAGCGGATGCGGGCGTCGTAGTCCTTGCGCGCATCCGGGTCGTACTCCAGGAAGATCGAGTCGAGGCCGAGGCGCCGCGACACGGCCTGCCTGACCCTGTCGGGGAACAGCGCGCCCATCCGGATCTGCGGGCCGAGCCGCTTCGGGACGACGGTCTGCGGCCGGGGCCTGCCGATCATCGCCACGACCGCGGCGGCGATCTCCTCGGGCTCGCAGTTGCGCTGCCCCTTCGGGCTGCGCGTCCCGGCGACCAGCTCGGTGTTGGTGAACGTCGGCAGGACGGCGCCGACGCGCACGCCCCGGCCCTCGACCTCCAGCCTGGTCGCCTCGGTGAACGCCACGATCGCGGCCTTGCTGGCGTTGTAGAGGGCCAGGCCGGGGGTGAACATGATCCCGGCCACCGACGCGATGTTGACGACGTGCCCGGCCCCGCGCGGCAGCATCCGGCCGAGGGCGAGCTTGGTGCCGAGCATCACGCCGTGCACGTTGACGTCGATGCAGCGGCGGGCGTCGGCGTCGCTCTCCTCCGTGACGGGCCCGATCGGCATGATCCCGGCGTTGTTGACCAGGACGTCGAGCCGCCCGGCGGACTCCTCGGCCCGGTCGAGGAACGCGGTGAACGACTCGCGGGAGGTCACGTCCACGGTGAGGCCCGTGACGCCGAGCGCCGCGGCGGCCTCCTTCACGGCGGTCTCGTCGATGTCGCCGATCACGACGGTCGCGCCCGCCGCCTTCAGGGCCCGCGCGGTGGCGAGCCCGATCCCCCGCGCGGCCCCGGTGATCGCGACGACCTCGCCCGCCACAGCGCCTTCACCGGCTTTGGCCATCAGCTCTGCTCCAGACGTTCGAGGCGGACGGGGAGGCCGTCCTTCGGCGACGGCAGCGACGTGGTGTCCAGGGGCCACTCGTAGTCCGCGGGCACGCTCCAGCGGTACCGCTGCAGCACCTGGTGCAGGATCGTCTTGACCTGCATCCCGGCGAAGTACATGCCGATGCACTTGTGCGCGCCCCCGCCGAACGGCGACCACGCGTACTTGTGGACCTTGTCCTCGCGGCGCTCCGCGGAGAACCGCCCGGGGTCGAACCGGTCCGGGTCGGGCCACCATTCGGCCATGTGGTGGTTGCTGAGCATCGGCACGACCACGAGCGAGCCCGCCGGGATGTGGAAGCCGAGGATCGAGGTGTCCTTGACGACCTTGCGCGGCAGCGCCGGGACGGGCGCGACCATCCGCAGCGACTCCTTCATCACCATGTCGGTGCCGGTGAAGTGGTCGAGGTCGTCGTAGCCGGGCTGCGCCTTGCCGAGGGCCAGCGACTCCTCGCGCAGCCGCTCCTGCCAGTCGGGGTGCTTGGCCAGGTAGTACGCCATCGAGGTCATCGTGATGGTGGTCGTGTCGTGCGCCGCCATCAGCGCGAAGATCATGTGGTTGACGACGTCCGCGTCGGTGAACCGCTCGCCGTCGTCGGTCTCGGCCTGGCAGAGGGCCGCGAACAGGTCGTCACCCCCGTCGCGGCGCTTGGCGGGCAGGTGCCGGTAGAAGAACTCCTCCAGCACCTTGCGGGCCTTGAGCCCGCGGTGCCAGCGCAGGCCGGGGACGGGGAACCGGACGTAGGCCGTGCCCGCCCGGACGGCGTCGATGAACGCGCCGTTGACCCGGTCGCGCTCGGCGTCGTCCAGTTCGACGCCCATGAAGACGTCGACGGCCAGGTCGAGCGTGAGCTGCTTGACGTGGTCGTAGACCTTGAACCCGTCGCCGGGCTGCCACGCCTCTACGCCCTTGACGATGCCGGGCGCCATCGCCTCCATGTAGGACTGGAGCCGCGGACGGGTGAACGCCTCCTGCATGATCCGGCGGTGGTGCAGGTGCTCCTCGAAGTCGAGGAGCATGATGCCGCGGTTGAAGAACGGCCCGATGAAGTAGCTCCACGCCGGCCCGTTCGCGAACGCCTTGTCCCGGTTGACGAGGACGACCTGGGCGGCCTCGGGGCCCTGGACGGTGACGGTCCGCTGCCCGAGCAGCCACCCCCAGGCGACGGGTCCGTACTGGTCGTAGCGCTTGCGGGCCATCCCGATGGGGTCGCGCATCACCGCGAGGGTGCTGCCGATGTACGGGATGCCGGGCACGCCGGGGACCGGCTTCAGGCCGCTGCCCTGCGGCGGCGGCGCGAGGACGCTCGTCATGACCCCTCCGGAACGCGTGCAACAAAAGACCGAAATCTGTTGCTTTGTTGTAACGCAGGGGACACCGGTAAGTCCAGGCTTGCGGCCGGTGAATTGTGACTCCCCGGTCAGCGCGCCTGGCGGCCCGCGGGGGCGGCGAGGAGCCGGCGCCGCGCGGCGTCCGTCAGCGGCCGGTACGCGCCCGCCCTGGTGCGGTGGTAGGTGCGGCCGTCGCCGGCGGGCGGGACGCCCTCGTCCCGCAGCGACGCGGTCCGCAGCCGCCCGCCCGCGGTGAGGGGGACCTCGTCCACGACCCGGACGATCGCCGGCCGCAGCTCCGGCTCCACCCGGAGCATGGCCTCCGACAGGTCCAGGGGCTTCAGCTCGCCCACGTCGCGGAGGCTCACCGCCGCGGCCACGATCTCCGTCTCCCCCGCCGGGAGCCCGTAGACGGCCACGGTGTCGATGTAGGGCAGGTCGCCGAGCGCGTCGCGGATCGGGCCCGGCGGGACGATCCGCTCGGCCGTGCGGATCAGCTCCGTCTCCCGCCCGGCCATCCAGAAGTCGCCGTCGGCGTCCCGGCGGAACAGGTCGCCGGTGATGGTCCAGGCGTCGTCGGGGTGGAAGACGCCGCGCACGCACCGGGTCTCGGCACCGGCCGCGGGGGGCCGCGACCGGGCGAGCAGCATGCCGATCTCGCCGGGCTCGCACTCGACGGCGAACCCGTCCGGCCCCTCCTCCAGGCGCCCGCTCTCCAGGTCGTACCGGGCGAGCCGCACCCCGGCGCTGCCCGGCAGCGGGCGGCCCAGCGAGCCGGGCTTCTTGCCGCTGAGGTTGACCAGCACCGACTCGCCCTCGGTGGAGGCGTAGAACTCCAGCACCCGGGCGGGCGCGAACCGGTCCTCGACGCGCCGCCAGAGACCGCGCGGCATGCCGGAGCCGATGAACAGCCGGACGGCGTGGTGCCGTTCGGCCGGGTCCGGCGGCGCCTCGGCCAGGTCGCGCAGCAGCAGCCACGTGTAGGACGCGACGGTCACGCCGTAGCGGCGCGCCTCGTCCCAGAACGTCGCGGGGTCGTATCCCCCGGCGAGCGCGAGCCGGGCACCGCCCGCGACGGCGCCGCCGAGGCTCATCAGCAGCGCGGACGGGTGCTGGAGCGGGGTGATGCTGTAGACGGTGTCGGACGGCGACAGCGCGGCGGACGACGCCGTCCCGAACGCCGACAGGGCCCAGCGCCGGTTGGTGATCCGGCTGGCCCGCAGGAGCTCCCCCTCCCCGGTGAACACGACGAACGCCAGGTCGCCGGCCCGCCCCGGGTTCGGCCGGTACCACCCGGGAAGCTCGACGCGCTCGGGGTCGATGGCCTCCATGTCGGTCAGCGGGCCGCGTTCCGCCCGTCCGACGCCACCGAGGACGTAGCCGTCCACGCCCTCCAGCTTCGCGGCCCGCTCCGCGTGCTCGGGGTCGGCGATGACGCGGGTCACCCGGCCGAGCCGCGCCTCCGCGTCCGGGTCGCCGTCGGGGCGCAGCAGCACCGCGACGGCGCCGAGCCGGCTCAGCGCGGCCACCAGCGCCAGCGCGGTCGGCCGGGTGCCCATCAGCACGCCGACCGCGTCGCCGCGCCGCACCCCGATGTGGACCAGCCCGCGGACGACGGCGTCGATGCGCCGCTTGGCGGCGTCGTGCGTGTGGCCGCGCCCGTGGTAGAGGAAGAACACCTCGTCCGGCCTGCGCCGCGCCTGCTCGTCCAGGAGCAGGCCCATGGACATGCGGGTGTCGGGCTGGATGCGCTCCAGCCGGGCCAGCCGCGGCAGGTTCTGCGCCGCCTGCCCGGTGAGCTCCCGGGTGCCGTGCACCGCCCGCGCCGCCGTGCGGAACGCGGAGCGGGCGGCCCCCGCGCCCACGCCCATCGCGAGCTGGAGCCCGTAGCCGGCGGGCCCGCCGGGCAGTTCGGCGGTGGCCGCCTCCTCGTCCCCGGTGACGGGCGCGACGATGCCCGGCAGTTCCCCGTCGCCCGCGCGCCACTTCGCCCACGCGGCCACCGCGGGCCACGTCCGGGCGATGGCGAGGCTGCCGACGACGAGCCCGAAGTGCCCGGCGGGCAGCGACGCCTCGTACACCTGCGCGCGCGGCGCGGCCCGCCTGATCCCGCGGACCATGGGCGGCCCGGCGATCTCGTCGACCTCCCCGACGAAGGTGAGCACCGGGCAGGTGATGTCGGCCAGCGTGACGGGCCGGTCGCCGATGACGAACCCGCCGGTGAGCATCCGGTTGTGCTGGATGAACTGGCGGATGAACTCCGCGAGCGCCGGGCCGGGCCACGACACCCAGCCCTCCCGCTCCAGGAACCGGCGCTGCCGCTCGCGCGGCGCGAGGCGCTCCCGGTCGTGCAGCTGCAGGATGAAGTCGACCCGCGACCGGACCGACTTCACGGGGCTGAGCACCTGGAACCCGAGCCGCGTCACCCAGCCCGGCACGGCGAACCCGCCGAGCAGCGCGTCGGGGATGCGCTCGACCCCCTCGGCCGCGAGCCAGCTCGGCAGCCCGAACGGGAGCCCGACGCTGGTGTCGGCCGGGCTGCCGAACGTCACCACTGACTCGATGCCCTCGCTGCGCCGGTACGCGGCGGCCTGGTAGACGAACATGCCGCCCTGCGAGTACCCGGCGAGGTGCACGTCCCGCCCGGTGGCCTTGCGGATGCGGTCGACGGCGTCGCTGACGGCGAGGACGTGGTCGCTGACCGTCCGCTCCAGCCCGCCCGGCTCCCGCTCCGGCGCGCCGAAGTCGACCACCCAGGGGTCGACGCCCAGGTCGCGCAGCACCCGGACCGCGCTGACCCGCGAGGAGATGTCGTACACCTCCGCGGTGATCATCAGCGGCGGGACGAGCAGCACCACCGGCCCGCCCGCAGCCCCGGGGAAGTAGTGCCGCAGCCGGTACACCCGCTGCTCGGTCACCACCTCGCAGGGGGACGCGTCCTCGTCGGTGTCGAACCCGCCGAACCGGGCGACCTCCAGGGCGTTCTGTGCGGTGGAGCCCAGGCGGGAGCCCAGGCGCAGGAGCGTTCTGGCTACAGCCGGCATCGCGCACCTTTCACGGCGTCAGCGCCATCGTGTCGCGCCGCAACCGGCCTCCGCAATCAGGGGACGATGCGCGCGCCCTCCATCTTCCCCGACTTCAGCCGCTCCCACATGTAGCGGCGGCGCGGCTTGCCGCTGGAGGTCCGCTGGATCAGCCCGGTGCCGATGACGATCGTCAGCTCGACGTCGTCGCCGAGCCGGCGGCGCAGCATCTCGCGGACGGCGGCCGTCCACGACTCGTCCTGCGTCTCGGCGAACAGGGCGAGGCCCTTGCGGCCGGCGTCCGGCACGGCGACGGCCGCGATGCGGCCCTTCCCGAGCCGGCTCACCTCGGCGATCTTCGCTTCGAGGTCCTCGACGTAGACGGACCGCCCGCGCACCTTGATGCTGTCGCCCATCCGCCCGAGGACGAAGAGCTGCCCCTCGTGGAAGAACCCGGCGTCCCCGGTGAAGACCCGCCCGTCGATGAACCGCGTCGACTTGGCCTCCGCGCCCGCGTAGTACCCGGGGCAGGCCGACGCCCCGCCGACGACGATCTCGCCGAGCAGCCCGTCCCCGAGCTCGGCCCCGTCGTCGTCCACGATCATGACGGGCACGTCGCTCTCCGGCGTGCCGCACCCGACGACCCACCCGGCCTTCGCGCCGAGCGACTCCGGCCCCAGCCGGTGCTGGTCGAGGATCCGGACGGGCTCCCCGAACGACAGCGACTCGGGGTCGGGCCGCACGGCGAGCGGCGGCCGCTGCTCGCTGTCCATGGTGACCAGCAGCGTCGTCTCCGCCATGCCGTAGGCGGGCTTGAACATCGTGCGCGAGAACCCGAACGGCTCGACGAGCTGCGCGAACACCTCCAGGGTGTTCGGGTCGATGGGCTCGGCGCCGATCAGCGCCATCTTCCAGCCCGACAGGTCGAGGCCCTCCAGCTGCTCGGGCTTGATCCGCCGCGCGCAGTACGAGTACGCGAACGGGGGCGCGGCCGTGTGCGCGGCCTCGGCGAAGAGGCGGATCCACCGCGCGGGGTCGCGGATGAAGTGGTCGGGCCGCATCAGCCGCAGCATCCCCTGCCGCGCGATGGGCGTGATGAAGGTGCCGATGAGCCCCATGTCGTGGTAGAGCGGCAGCCACGTGGCGACCACGTCGCCGTCCTCGTACCCGGACTCCCGGACGATCAGGTCGGAGTTGGCCTCCAGGTTCGCCCAGGTGACCATCACGCCGCGCGGCGCGCCGCTGGACCCGGACGTGAACTGCAGCAGGGCCAGCTCGCCCGCCGGCTGCACGTCCGCCTCGTCCACGGCCTGCCGCGGCTGCCACGGCTCGCCGCTCATGCCGGCCTCGGCCATGGCCCGTCCCGCGTACTCGGTGAGGTCCTTGGACGCGACGACCAGCGCGGGCGACGCCTGCCGCAGGATCGCCGCGACGTGCGCGACGTAGTCGTCCCCGTCCTGGAACAGCGGCGGGGTGATGAGGCACACGGTCGCCCCCGCCGCCCACACCGCGTAGTAGGCCTCGATGCACGTGAAATCGGTGGGCAGGATCAGGCAGACGACGTCCCCGGGCCGCACGCCCTCCTCGATGAGCGCGGCGGCGGTGCGTCGCGCGCCGGAGGCAAGCTCGCCGTAGTCGCGGAACTCCCAGCCGCCGTCGTCGGCCGCCAGGTGAACGCCACGTCCGCCGTTCGGCTTCTCCAGCCAGTCGCGCAGCGCAGATGCCATCGTGTCCCTTTCGCGTCGCCCACCGCCACCAACGTGACCCGCGGGTAACTTCATCAGGATGGCGCGTCGCAGTCAACCGAGTCGATCAGCAAAGAGACCAGGCGGTCATTTGGAGACGTTCCACAAGGCGTTCAGCCCTGCCGGGACAGGCCCTTCCGCGTACCCGCCACACGCACACCGGCACGCCACCCGAGCAACGTGAGCGCCAGGAAACCCGTGGCCACGACGACGAACGGAAGAGCGGTCCCGTCCCCCGCCAGCGCTCGCAGCCCCATGCCGCCCACCAGCGTCGTCACCCACACGACGACCCCCGACGGCACCAGCACCTCCGGCCGCCGCCAGACCCGCCCGAGCACCCACCCGGCCCCCAGAGCGACGAGAAACGGCCAGACCGTCCCGAGGTACCCAGTAAGGGACGCAGCCCCCTCATGCGTGGCACGCCCGATGGCAACGAACACGACCACGCAGCAAACATCCAAAAGCCCCGCCACGCCAGTCCGCATAACCCCAGCGTAGCCAGCCCAGGGGGGCGACCCCCTGGAACCCCCGTTGCGCACGGCGCACCGTTTCCCGATCCGCTCCGCGTCTCGTGAAACGGCGCCCCGTGCGTCGGGTCGTGCGACCTCCGGCGCCTGGGGCGCCTCCGGCCGCACGACCCGTGAGGTGATCACTCAGGTAGGTGGGCGTGGCGGTGCAATGGAAGCCTCATGCAGTGGCGTGCTCTTCCCTGGCGACGGGGGCCGCGACGCGACCGCGACCGCCGGGCAGCAGGGCACGTGCCAGCACCGCGGGGCGCATGAGCGCCGTCGGCGGGTCTAGCAGGCCGATGACCCGGAAGAATTGCTCCCCCACCGCCGCGTCCTGGGCCGCGGCTGCCTGGACGCGGTCCACATAGGCGTTCATGATCTTGATGGCCGGGCTGCGGCGGCCCTCGACCTCCGGCAGGGACAGGTCCGCCGCGACCGCCATGCGCCAGGGGTCGTCGAGCGTCTTCGCGACCGCCCGGAAGTACCGCCGGGCCAGGTCGCGCGGGCCCTCCCGCAGGGAGCGGCGCAGTGCCTCGGCCTCAAGGCCGGCCACCGTCATGCCCTGGGCGTAGATCGGGTTGAAGCTGCACAGGGCGTCGCCGGTGACGACGAGCCCTTCGGGCAGGTTCCGTACCTTCTCGTAGCGGACGCGCAGGTCGGACGAGTACCGGTGCGTGGCGATCCCGCCGAGCGGTTCGGCCGTGCGGATCGCCTCGAACACGTCCGGCGGCGCGAGTTCCCGCGCGAACGCGAGGAAGCCGTCGTCGTCGGCGGGGGGACGCCGGTTCAGCCCGGCGACGGTCAGCAGGTACCGGTCGCCTTCGACGGCGACCAGCGCCATCCCCGCCGACCGCCCCGGCCGCGGGCCCACGACGACGGCCCTGCCGATCCGCGCGGCGAGCGCCGGGCGGATCGGGCGCGAGGCGTAGCCGACGCCGATGTCGATCTCTTCGCGGGGCACAGGTCCGTACCCGAGCCGCTCCAGCCAGTACCGGGTGCGGCCGCCGCGTCCCATCGCGTCGACGACGAGGTCGGCGCGGAGCTCCTCGGCGGCGCCGCCGACGCTCCTCGGCATGACCTGCACGCCGCTGATCCGGCCCGGCCCGCCGCTGAGCAGCCCGACGACGTCCCGCCCGCAGGCGAACCGCACGCCGGGCAGTGCCGCGACCCGCTCGCGGACGGCCCGCTCCAGGAACGGGCGGCTCGCCTGGATCGCCCGCTCCGTCCCGGCCCGCCGCAGGAGCGTGCGGCCGCCCATGACGAACCGGTGGTCGGTCCCCGGGTCGGCGACGACGGCGCCGCCGTCGACCAGTTCCCGTTCCAGGCCGGGGAAGAAGTCCTCCAGGGTCCGCTGCCCGCGCGGCAGCAGGACGTGGGCGTGCCTGCCCTGCGGAACGCCTTTGCGCGCCTCCCTGGTCGACCCGCCGTCGCGCTCCACGATCGTGACCCGCTCGTACGCCCCGGTCAGGGCCCGCGCGGCGAGCAGTCCCGCCATGCCGGCGCCCAGGACCACCGCGTGCTCTCCGATGACTCGCATCTCGTGCCTCCCGATGTCGGTCGATGAGGCGACGATGCGGCGGGCCGCTGTCCACCCGCCAGGCCACTAGCCGTCCACTTGGTGGCCGTTTCCTCCGTAGAGTTCGCGTTCCCAGAGCCATCCGGCGATCCGCTCGACGGCCCGGTTGCGGTGCCGCCGGTAGGTGCTGAACGGCAGCCCGAGCATCTCGGCGGCGCGTTCCTGTGTCGGGGCCGGGCGGAGGAACGTCCGGTCGGCGACCCGGTGCAGCGATTCCTCGCGGGGGTCGTCCCGCAGCGTCGCGGCGGCCTCCTCGATGAGCCTGCGCAGTTCCCCGGCGGGGTCGTCGGCCCCGCGCACGAGCCGGGACCGCAGCAGGGGGTTGCCGGCGAGCCGGTCGGCGCGGTGCAGGTCGCGCAGGGCGCCGCGGACGGCGTCGGCGAACTCCGGCTGGGACAGGACGAGTTCGGGCGCGCTGGCCGCGGTGACGGGGGCTCCGAGTTCGCGTTCGGCCGTCAGCGCGAGCCATTCGTCGACGCCGAGGACCCGCCAGTCGTGGGCGTACACGTCGTAGCGGTGCCCGCCGATCCGGAAGGCCGCCTCGGGCGCGTGGTGGAAGTCGAAGAAGGACAGCAGCGGGTCCCAGTACTCGCGCTCCGAGGGGACGGCGACGAGGTCCCACGCCTTGCGCGCCCCGGTGATGATCTCCTGCCCGTGCCAGAGCCGGATCATGGTCTCGGACCGGGTGGGCCGCGCGCCCGGCTCGGTGTCCACGAAGAACCGCCAGGCCATGACGCTCTCCCCGGGCCGCGGCGGCCCGTGCCGCAGCACGTGCTCCCACATCGCCCGCGCACCCGGATCGTCCCCGATGCCGTCCTCGCTCAGCTCCACGTACGCCGCGGCCCCGAACGGTTCGCCCGTCCCGTCCCGGAACACCCCGAACGCCGCGGGCTGCCGCTCGATCCACTGCGCCGCGCAGGCGGCCTGCTCCTCGCCCTGCAGCTCGCGGGTCATGGCGAGCACGGTCTCGGCGTCGCCGGGCCGCAGCCCGGTGGCGGACAGCTGCCCGAGCCCGGTGAGCCGCCAGTACCCCTTGACGATGGGGTGGTCCCTGCTGAGGAACATGATGTCCGCGACGGTCTGGTGCCTGACCCGCTCGTCGTCGGCCGACCTCCGCGCCCGCTCGACGAAGTGGCCCCGCAGCCGCCGGTGCAGCCCCGCGTACCCGTCCGGGTCGCGCCAGCGCAGATCGGCGTCCAGGATGTCCCGCACCACGTCGTGCGGGAACAGCCCGAACTCCCGCTCCTCGACGAACGACAGGGTTCTCAGCCAGTGGAAGAGCGTCCCGGCGTCGTCACCGAGCATGCCTCGGAGCAGTTCCTCGGTCGTGAACCGCGCGTGCGCACAGATCTGGAGCGCCTCCGCGTGCCCGGGACCGGGCACCTGGTCGACGAGCCGAGCCAGCAGCGCCCGAACGATGTCGGGCGCCGCCCGCAGCGCCCCGGGCACCTCCTCCTGCCGCTGCACCATGTCCACGAGCAGCGCAAGGGTGAGCGGATGCCCGTGCGCGAGCTCCAGCATCCGCTCGTGCAGCGATTCGGGGACGCCTTCAATGGAGAGATAGTCCCTGGTCTCCGACGGACTGAGGTTGCGCACGGACACCACACGCAGCAGTTCGTGCCATCCTGCGTCGGCGATCCACCTGGCCGAGGGCGCGTCCCGTCCGGCGAGCACGACGACGGTGTCGGCGGGCAGCCCCGGAACGAACTGCTCCCGGACCCAGTCGTCGAGCGGAGCGAGCATCTCGTAGGTGTCGACGAGCACCGCGTACCGCCCCGCCCCCGGCGCCTCCACGGCCCGCAGAAAGGCCGACGCCTCGGGCGTGACGGTCCGCGCGTCCACGAGCACCGGAGTGACCCCGGCCTGCCGCGCCGCCTCCGCCATCTCCCCGAGCAGCGCACTCTTGCCGACCCCACCGGGCCCATGCATGAAGAGCACGGCGAACGCCCCGTCCGAGAGCGCCCCGCGGAACAGCTCGATCTCCCCGCCGCGCCCGACGAACCGCCGCCGCCGAGCCCGCCGAAGCCGATCCCCGACCGTCCCCGAGTCGCCCACCCCGTCCTCCAGCCAGCTGTAAGAAGCGGTAGGGAAAAGCTAGTGCCCAGCCGGAGGGGGCGACAGCGACAAACAAGCAGAGCCGCAGGGGGGATAGGGGCGGAGCCCCCAGGGGCGGGCGGGTGGGGGAAGGCGGAGGAACCCGGGGGGTTTGGGGGGTCGTCCCCCCAAAAACAGCGAAGAGGCCCGAGGGAAGGATGCAGGACATCCGACCACACGGGCCTCAGGACTCGTAGCGGGGGCAGGATTTGAACCTGCGACCTCTGGGTTATGAGCCCAGCGAGCTACCGAACTGCTCCACCCCGCGGTGATGGGTTAACTGTATGGGGCGGTGGGGGCTTAGGCAAACTGGTTCGGGGCTCGTCGGGGGTGGGGTGTCAGCCCATGTGGGGGTAGCGGTGGTCGGTCGGGGGGACGAAGGTCTCCTTGATGGAGCGGGGTGAGGTCCAGCGGAGGAGGTTGAGGACGGATCCGGCCTTGTCGTTGGTGCCGGATGCGCGTGCGCCGCCGAAGGGTTGCTGGCCGACGACGGCGCCGGTGGGTTTGTCGTTGATGTAGAAGTTGCCGGCGGCGTAGCGGAGGGTTTCGGCGGCGTGGGCGGCGGCGGCGCGGTCGTCGGCGATGATGGCGCCGGTGAGGGCGTATGCCGAGACGGATTCCATTTGCTGGAGCATGTCGTCGTAGCGGTCGTCGTCGTAGACGTGGATGCCGAGGATGGGCCCGAAGTACTCGGTGCGGAAGATGTCGTTTTCGGGGTCGTCGGAGACGAGCACGGTAGGCCGGACGAAGTACCCGACGGAATCGTCGTAGGTCCCCCCGGCCAGGACACGCACACCCGGATCGGCGTGGGCGCGATCGATGGCCGCCTTGTTCTTGGCAAAGGCCCGTTCGTCGATCACGGCACCCATGAAGTTACTCAGATCGGCAACGTCCCCCACAGCGAGCCCGTCGACCTCCGAAGCAAGCTCGTCAGCAAATCCCCCGTCCCAAATGGACCTAGGGATATAAGCCCGCGAAGCCGCAGAGCACTTCTGCCCTTGGTATTCGAACGCGCCACGCACCAGCGCCGTCTTCAGTACGCGCCGGTCGGCCGAGGGGTGGGCGACCACGAAGTCCTTTCCGCCGGTCTCCCCCACGAGCCGCGGATACCCGCGGTACCTCTCAATATTGGTACCGACCGTCTTCCACAGATGCCGGAAGGTCGCCGTCGACCCGGTGAAGTGGATCCCGGCGAGTTCCGGGTGGGCGAGCGCGACGTCCGACACCGCCAGCCCGTCCCCGGTCACCAGGTTGATGACGCCGGGCGGCAGGCCGGCCGCTTCGAGCAGCCGCATGAGGAGCACAGCCGAGTAGGTCTGCGTGGGTGAAGGCTTCCACACGACGACGTTGCCCATCAGCGCGGGCGCGGTCGGGAGGTTGGCGGCGATCGCGGTGAAGTTGAACGGGGTGATCGCGTAGACGAACCCTTCGAGCGGCCGGTGGTCGGACCGGTTCCACACACCGGGTTCGCTGATCGGCTGTTCGGTGAGGACGCGCCGGGCATAGTGCACGTTGAAGCGCCAGAAGTCGACGAGTTCGCAGGGGCTGTCGATCTCGGCCTGCTGGACGGTCTTGGACTGCCCGAGCATGGTCGCCGCGAGGATCGTCTCCCGCCACGGCCCGGACAGCAGGTCGGCGGCCCGCAGGAAGATCGCGGCCCGGTCGTCGAACGACAGCGCCCGCCAGGCGGGGGCGGCCTCCAGCGCGGCGGCGACGGCGTCCCGGGCGTCGTCCTCGGTGGCGTTCCCGAACGTCCCGAGCACGGCGGCGTGCCGGTGGGGCTGCACGACGGCGACCTTGGCCCCGCCGCCGAGCCTCCGGCGTCCGCCGATCGTCATGGGCAGATCGATCGGCGTCTCCCCGGCGAGTTCGGCGAGCTTGGCCTCAAGCCGGGCGCGCTCGGGGCTGCCGGGGGCGTACCCCCGCACCGGCTCATTCACCGGGGTCGGGACGTTGGTCACGGCGTCCATGAAAGGAGATCCTCCTGGTCAGCGGGAAACGAACGAACGGAGAAAGAACGCGAGATTGGCGGGCCGCTCGGCCAGGCGCCGCATGAAGTAGCCGTACCAGTCGACGCCGTAGGGCACGTAGACGCGCATCCGATGCCGCCGCGCCAACCGGTTCTGCTCGGCCACCCGCACCCCGTAGAGCATCTGGAACTCATAAGACCCGGGCGCCCTTTCCCCAGCCAGCAAGGACGCGATCTCAATGATCCGCGGATCATGGGTGGCGATCATCGGATACCCGTCCGCGCCCATCAGCGTCCGCAGCCCCCGCACATAAGCGAGATCGACTTCACGCCGACCCTGAAAGGCCACCGAAACGGGCTCGGCGTAGGCCCCCTTGACGAGCCGCACCCGCGAGCCCGCCAAGTCCCGCAGATCACCCTCACTACGCCGCAGCATCGCCTGTACGGCAACACCCACCCACGGGAAGTCAACCCGCAACTTGCCGAGGACCTCCAGCGTGGAGTCGACCGTCGTGTGGTCCTCCATATCAAGAGTGACCGTCATACCGACACGCTCAGCAGCAGCACAGATATCCCGTGCATAGTCGAGCGCAAGCCCCTCGGAGAGCCCCCGTCCAAGCGCCGACAGCTTCAAAGAGACATCGGCACCCTCGGAAAGCCGCCCCTCCTCAAGCACCGCCATCAAGCGCAGATAGGCATCCCGCGTATCCCGCGCCTGCCCAACCTCGACGGTGTCCTCACCGAGATGGTCGAGGGTGACCGCGACCCCACCCCCGACCAGAGCCTCGACAACACGAACCGCCGACTCAAGGTCGTCACCAGCGACGAACCGGTCGACGACCCCCTTGGTCAGAGGCACGGACGTCACCACGTCACGCATCCGCCGACTACGCGCGGCGGCAAGAAGCACAGGGTTCGGCATCGGGAACCTCCAGCACGAGGAACACTCCGCACGCTAGAAGCCCCCGACGCCCACCCCTATAGTCAAATGCAACTTCCACACCGCACCTTCTTCATACAAACGTACGAAGGACCTTATGGACGACCTACAGGAGATCGCGGAACACGCGGCCAGCCTCCTCCAGGCCCCCGCGACCTTGGAGGACCGCGACTTCCACCTGGTCGCCTACGCCGCCCACGGCGACACCATCGACCCCGTCCGGCTGGACTCGATCCTGCGCCGCCGCGCGACGGGCGCCGTCCGGGCCCGCTTCGAAAGCCACGGCATCGCCCGCGCCAAGGGCCCCGTCCGCATCCCGGCCGACCCCTCCCTGGGCCAGCTGGGCCGCCTGTGCCTGCCCGTCCGCTGGAACAACGTCACCTACGGCTACCTCTGGCTCCTGGACGACGAGGAACGCATAACCCCCGACCAGGCAGCCGAAGCGATGCCCCTCTGCGACCGCGCCGCCCTCCTCATGGCCCGCCAGGCCAGGGAACGCGACGACCTGGGCTGGAAGGTCGCCGACCTCCTATCAACCCACCCGGAGCCCCGCACCCGAGCAGCCGACGACCTGACAGGGATAACCGCCCCGCCCTTCACAGTCGCGGTCCTGCGAACCCCAAGCCCCGAACCACTGAACCCTTGGCTGCTCCCCCACTCGGTCCTGACCACGTTCTGGCAACGAGACCACGTCCTACTGATCCCGTCCACAACTTCCACCCCGACCACCCTCGACCGAGCCCGCCTACTCCTGGAAGAACGCAACGCCCCCGTCCAGATCGGCGTCCACTCCCCCTGCCCGACCCTCGACGACGTCCACGAAAGCTGGCAACGCGCCCGAGTGGCCGCCCGCGTAGCCACCCCAGGCGAAACCCGCGACTGGAACACCCTGGGCGCCCTCCGCCTCCTCAGAACCGCAGGCGACGAGGCCCTGACCCAAACAACCCAAACCCCAGGCACAACCCGCCTACAAGCCCACCCAGACCTGGCGGAAACAGCCCGCACCTACCTGGACCTGGCCGGCAACATCCAGCAAACAGCCAAGACCCTGAACATCCACCGCCAAACCCTCTACCACCGCCTACGCCGCATAGAGGCCCTGACGTCCCTGACCCTGACCAACGGCCAAGACCGCCTAACCCTCCACCTAGCCCTAACCCTCTCCCCCCACCTCCAGGATTCAGGTCACCGCAGCGAAAGCGTCGAGAACTGAGCCCGTGCGACACCACCGGCGCGAAGCAAAGGCGGGGACAGCAGCCTCGCCGGGCCTCGGCGGTAGAGGGCCGCGGGGCGTCCGGCCTCCGCCATCCTCCGCTCTCCCGTCGCCTCCAGAAACTTCTCCGCCCTTGTGACCTTGCGACGGAAGTTGCTCGGGTCCAGCACTACTCCCCAGACGACTTCGTACACGTGCCGCAGGTCCGCGACCGTGAACGGCTCGGGGCAGAACGCCGCCGCCACCGTCGTGTACTCCAACTGCGACCGGGCCCTCTCCAACGCCTCCTGAAGGATGACTTCGTGGTCGAAGGCGAGACCGTCCACCCGCTGCACCGGCACCCAGCGCGCGGCCCGCGCGTCCGTGCCCGCCTGCGGCACCGGTAGGTCGGGGCCGAGCGCGAGATACACGACCGTGACCACTCGCCCGCGTGGATCGCGTTCGGGATCCCCGTACGTCCGCAGCTGCTCCAGGTGCAGCGTCCCCCCGTCGAGCCCGGTCTCCTCCGCGAGTTCCCTCCGTGCCGCCTCGTCAAGCGTTTCCCCCGGCTGCACGTGACCCCCCGGCAACGCCGGAAGGCCGAGGAACGGCTCCTTCCCGCGTTCGATGAGCAGCACCTGCAGTTCGTCTCCCCGGATCGTGAGGATCACCAGGTCCACGGTCACCGCGATGGCCTCTTGCACGGTCCGCCCCATCCCACACCCTTTAAAGGTCGTATTGACTTTAATTCGTTCCCGTTTTAAGGTCACTCGTACCTTAAATCAGGACCGTTGGGGGCCGTGGTGAGCCACCAGGCAGTGTCACTGATCAAGACCGGGGCCGTTCCCAGGGGCGGCGGCGACGAGACGACGCGCCGACTGTGCGCGGCGGTGTACCAGGACCGGGAGTTACGGAATCTGGTGGTCAACAAGGTCCTCGTCGCGTTCCGGCACCGCGCGGCCCCCTCCTACGGCTTCAATCTCGTCCCCGTGGCCGACCATGCTTGGAGGGCGTGGACTCTGGACGCAGTCCAGCACGTGTGCATCCTCGCCGTTCTCGGCATCACGGCCGCGTCGAGTCCACCCGCGGCGATCACGGCGCTCTGCATCCTCGGCCTAATCCCGCTCGCCGCCTGCGCGGCCCGGCTCGGGCCGGAAATCTGCGAGACGAAGGGAAGGCCACCGCGAGCCGCTACGTGCCCAAGTACCGGAAGAAGCAGGAGGAGAAGGCAGCCGATGCGGATCCTCCGAAGGAGCAGACGCGGCGACTGAAGGTGTGTCTCGCCGGATGCGGCCTCCTGCTGGCCGCTCCGGCCGTGGCGGCAGGGGCCGCGCGGACACCGCTGCACCTCACCGTGGGCTGGGCGGCGGCATCGCTCGCGCTGATCACGGCGGTGACGGCCACCGTCACCGCCGCAAGGCGCCGGTCCATCAGGACCACACTGGACGGGGACCCCCTGGGACCCGTGCGAAAGAACCGCAGGCTGCACGCGATTGACAACCAGCAACGGAGTCTCATCGTCGTTTACCGCAGACCCAGGCAAAAGGGCTCGGAGACCTTCGTCGACTTCTTCCGATCGGACAAGGAGCCGGGCTTCTTCGTGGGCGGCGGCAAACTCGTACATCGCTGGTTGCCACCGCTGACCATCCAGCTGCTCCGTCCACGCAAGGGCGACCTCCACGACCAGAGCGGCGCCGACGACATCACGCGACGCGAGTACGTCGACCCCCCGTTCAGAGCGCACGATCTCGTAGCGCACCTGCGCACCACGATGCGGCCGATCGGGCACTTGGGCGATCCGTTCCGGCTGCCCGGCTACGGAGTCACGCACCGCGTGTACGTCGAGGAGGCGGATGCCCGCGGCGCGTTCGAGCGACTCGATCGCGCCCGCAGCGAGGAGGACTTCCGGAGGACGGTGATCAACGATCCGGAGGATGTCTGCCAGCACTTCCTGGAAATGCGCGTCACCTCGTCCGGAGAACTGGTCACCAGCGTCTTCGTGCGGGTGACGGTCAAAGGGCGGTCGCTGACCCTGGATCTCGCCACGTGTGCACTGACGAGGACGCCGTTGGGCATCCGTTCGGTGGAACGGTGGGCACAACGCAGCAATAAGTACGTCCCGCACATGGCGCTTCACGTGCTGAAGAGCCTGCCGGCCGAAACCGCGAGATCGTGCCTCGCATTCGGAATCCCCGTTTACCTCGCCCGATACGTCCGGGCCCGCGTCCGGCGCGCACCCGGTGTCCGCGCGGCACGGTTCAGCCTCCGCGAGGAGAAGGCGGTGTCCTGGGACGAGGCCGCCTTCGACGAGACGACGATCCTCGGCCACATGAAGATCATTGAGCAGCGGATATTGCACGCGACCGAGGATTTCCTGTGGGCCCGCAACATCGACACCTCAGCGTTCGAGAAGCGGGCGGAGACGATCGTCAACGCGAGCGTCCTCAACATGGGCGGCACCACGAACATCAATCAGTCGGCAGTCGGCTCCAACGCACAGGTCAACCAGAACTCCACCCCTCAGCCAGCTACGCAGGGAGCACAGAAGTGAACGAGCACACTCGGGTCAACGGCGTCCTGAACACGGGCGGCACCACGAACATCACGTCCTCGGCAGTGGGCGATCACCCCGTGGTCAACCTGGGGACAACGCCCCGCCCGGACGATCGGCGCAACGGTACCGACGTAGGCATCATCACCATCCTCGATGTGGAGACAACCGCTGTCTGCGTGGCTCTGGGTCTCCAGGAGGACCCAATTGGCCCGTTGCGCTTCTACACAGGCGAGACACCCGTAAAGGTGGCGGCGATCCAGGCCTTAGGCCAGGGGCAGCGTTCGGCGATGGCGGCGTGCGACAACCTGTACCGCCACCACGATCCGGGGGTCATCGTCCTGGCGGGTATTGGCGGCGGCCTGCACAAGGACGTCCGGGTGGATGACGTCGTCGTAGCGACACGTGTCGTCTACTACGACCTCCGGAAGGAGACTCCCCAAGGCACGAGCCGCCGCGGAGAGGAGCGCGAGACTCCCGCTGCCGTAGGGCACGCCGTCAACGCCTTCTTCACCGATCACCATCCCGGCGAGTTGTCCATCGCGGACCCGGGCGGCATGTCCCGCGACCTGCGGCTCCACCATGGCCCCATCGCCTCAGGCGACGCGGTGATCGCCGACCGCGACTCCGACATCGTCCGCTACCTGGCGGCCTTCAACGACAAGATCCTCGCGGTGGACATGGAGGCAGCAGGCCTGAGTCAGGCATGCCACGAACGCTCCGCGACCACGAACCGCCAACACGGCTGGGTGGTCGTCCGCGGCATCTCAGACGACGCGAACCCCGCGAAGAACGACGATCACCACGTCACCGCATCCTGGCACGCGGCGAACACCCTGAAGATGCTGCTCCCCTACCTACTAACCCAGCACCACGACAATCCCCCCCGAGAACCAACCCAAAACAACACCCCCTAAGCCCCGAACACCCCCACAACCAGAACCAAGGAGGGGCTAGGGGCGGAGCCCCAGGGGCGGGTGGGTGGGGGAAGGAGGAGGAACCGGGGGGATTGGGGGGTCGTCCCCCCAAAGGCAGCGAAGAGGCCCGAGGGAAGGATGCAGGACATCCGACCACACGGGCCTCAGGACTCGTAGCGGGGGCAGGATTTGAACCTGCGACCTCTGGGTTATGAGCCCAGCGAGCTACCGAACTGCTCCACCCCGCGGTGATGCTTCAAGTCTATGGCATGGGGAGGGGTGGTCGGGTCGTTTATTCGCACCCGGGGACGTCGCCTTTGCCGGTGTTGATGGCGTTGATGGCCTGGATGGTGCCGTGGAGGGTGTCGGCGCGGACGAGGCGGAGGCCGTCGGGGCGGGCGGTGCGGGCGTCGGGGCAGTTGTCGGCGGGGGTGAGGAAGATGGTGGCGCCTGCTTCGCGGGCGGCGATCATCTTCTGCTGGATGCCGCCGATGGCGCCGACTTCGCCGTCGGGGGTGATGGTGCCGGTGCCGGCGATGAACTTGCCCTGGGTGAGGGAGCCGGGGGTGAGTCTGTCGACGATGGCGAGGCTGAACATGAGGCCGGCGGAGGGGCCGCCGATGTCGCCGACGCTGATGTCGATCTTGAAGGGGATCTTGAACTGGTCGGCGAGGACGATCCCGACGACGGCGCGTTCCCCGGTGGGGTCGGCGACGGTCTTGAGGGCGGCCTCGTGTTCTTTGCCGGCGCGCTTGTAGGTGACGTTGACGGTGTCGCCGATGTCGTGGGCGGACATGGCGTCGACGATCTGGGTGACGCTGGTGGCCTTGGTGCCGTCGACGGCGGTGATCTCGTCGCCGGGTTTGAGGACGCCGTCGGCGGGGCGGTCCTTCTGGACGTCCTCGATGACGACGCGGGTGGCGACGTCGATGCCGAGTTCGCGCAGGGCGGCGGCTTCGGCGCTCTGCTGGGAGTTCTGCATCTGGCGGGTGTTCTCCTGCTCGACCTGCTTCTGCGACTCGTCCTTGGGGAAGATCGTCTCTTCGGGGACGACGGCGGTGTCGCCGTCGAGCCAGCCGGTCAGGGCGGTGAACAGGTCGATGCGTCCGCCGGGGCCGCCGCGGTAGGTGACGGTGGTGAAGTTGAGGTGGCCCTCGTCGGGGTAGGTCTTGCGGCCGTCGATCGTGATGAGCGGCCGGCCGTCGTCGTCGGTGCCGAGGGTGTTCTTCGTGGGTCCGGGTGTCAGCGCCACGTACGGCACCGGCATGACCGAGCCGACGACGGCGAGGAGGAGGACGATCACGCTCGCGACGGTGAGGGTGGCGGCACGACGGGACATGCCGGAAACTCTATGCGGTCGCGGGGGTCAGCAGGCGCCGACCCATTCGTCCCCGCCGTCGGCGAAGGTCTGGTGCTTCCAGATGGGGACCTGGGCCTTGAGGTCGTCGATGAGCCGGCGGCCGGCGGCGAACGCTTCGGCGCGGTGCGCGCTGGAGGCGGCGACGATGACGGCGATGTCGCCGATGCGCAGGTCGCCGACGCGGTGCACGGCGGCGAGGCCGATGACGGGGTGGTCGGCGGCGACCTTCTCCATGACGGCGCGGAGCTGCTGCTCGACGGTGGGGTGGGCGCTGTAGGACAGGCCGGTGACGGCGCGGGCGTGGTCGTTGTCGCGGACGGTGCCGGCGAAGACGGCGATGCCGCCGGCGCCGGGGGCGCTGACGGCGGCGAACACCTCGTCGACGGACAGGGGCGTCTCGCGGACGCCGAGCAGCCGGATGACGCCGTCGCGGCCGGCACCGTCTGGGTCTACACCGTCGTGGGTCACAGTCCGCAGGTTACCCTTCGGCGGGTTCGTCCGGTTCGAAGGTGGCGGCGAGGGCTTCGGCGAGGGCGGGGACGAGGTCGGGGCCGGTGAGGACCTCGTCGTCGCTGTCGTGGCGGCGGAGCCGGAGGGCGGAGTGCCGGTTCCCGTCGCGGAGGACGCCGACGACCATGCGCACGTCCTCGCGTCCGGGGTGGGTCGCGGCGAACTCGGCGGCCTCGGCCTCGTCCTCGGGGATGTCGTCCTCGACCTCGGGCGGGAGGACGACCCGTTCCATGACGAGGGCGCATCCTTCGACGGCCTCGGGCCAGGCGATGGAGGCGAGGGCGCTCTCGACGCCGTCCCGCTCGGGGAGGGCGGGTTGTTCGAGTGCGGCTAGAGTGTCCGCATCGGGAGGCAGGCCGAGCTGATCGGCGAGGTCGGGTTCGGCGCGGCGCAGTTCGGTGCTGCGGACGAGCGCGTACAGCCGTGGCGCACTGTCCCAGCCCTCCTGGGCCGAATGACGTTCAAGATCTAGTACTACTTCTTCCAGAAGGCTCACGGGCCCATCTTCCCCGCATTCGGTGCGGGGAGGTGCGGGAACCCCCGCGCGAGTCGGTAAGTTGCATCTACAGGAACCGGCGGGCGGCCGGTGAGCGAGATCTCGATCGGAGGGGCCTCTTGACCTTCCGGACTCCCGGTTTCGGGCGCCGGCTCGGCACCGGACGGACACGGCTGATGCTGCCGATACTGGTGGTACTGGCCGTGTTGCTGACCGTGTTCTTGGTCTTCACGTCGGTCTATACGAACCTGCTGTGGCATCGTTCCATCGGGTTCGCGGACGTCTATACGACCCAGGTCCAGGCGAAGGTGGTGCTGTTCTTCGGGGCAGGGCTGCTGATGGCGCTGGTGGTGGGCGCGAACGTCGCGGTGGCGTACCGGCTGCGGCCCGCGTACCGGCCGCTGTCGGTTGAGCAGCAGGGCCTGGAGCGCTACCGCGCGGTGATCGATCCGCGCCGCCGGCTGATCGCCTGGTCGATGCTGGGCGTGCTGGGCCTGCTGACGGGTTCGTCGGTGGCGGGCCAGTGGCCGGTGTGGCTGGCGTTCCTGAACCGGACGCCGTTCGGTGTGAAGGACCCGCAGTTCAACAAGGACGTCTCGTTCTACGTCTTCACGTATCCGTTCCTGCGGCTGATCATCGGCGTCGTCTTCGCGACGGTGATCCTGTCGATCGTGGCCGCGGTGATGGTGCACTACCTGTACGGGGGCCTGCGGCTGCAGGGTCCCGGCGACAAGGCGAGCCCGCCCGCGCGGGCGCACCTGTCCGTGCTGTTCGGCGTGTTCATCCTGCTGAAGGCCGTCGCGTACTGGTTCGACCGGTACGGGCTGGTGCATTCCGAACGGGGGGTGACGGCCGGCGCGTCGTACACCGATGTGAACGCGCTGATCCCGGCGAAGACGATCCTCGCGGTGATCGCGCTGATCTGCGCCGCGATGTTCTTCTCGAACCTGCTGCGCCGCGGGATGATGCTGCCCGGCGTCGGGTTCACGCTGCTGGTGCTGTCGGCGATCCTGCTCGGCGGGGTGTACCCGCTGCTGATCCAGCAGTTCCAGGTGAAGCCGGACGAGCTGGCCAAGGAGCGCCAGTTCATCGCACGCAACATCGAGGCCACGCGCCGCGCCTACGGGGTGGACGGCGCGAAGGTCGTCCAGTACGGGCAGGAACCGGTCACGGACAAGACGAAGCTGCAGCAGGAGGCCGACCAGCTCGGCGGCGTCCGCGTCCTCGACCCGAACGTCGTGGGCGAGACGTTCCAGCAGCTCCAGCGGATCAGGCCGTTCTACCGGTTCCCCGACACGCTGGACGTCGACCGCTACCAGATCGACGGGAAGCTGGTCGACACGGTGGTGGCGCTGCGCGAGCTGTCCGGGGCGCCGGAGGGGCAGCGCAGCTGGGTGAAGGACCGCATGGTCTACACGCACGGCTACGGGTTCGTGTCGGCGTTCGGCGACCGGTTCGCCGACGGCAACGTGCCCGACTTCGTCACGAAGAACATGCCGGTCTCCCCCGACCAGAAGATCAAGCTGGACCGGCCGGAGATCTACTTCGGCGAGCGCTCGGCGACGTACTCGATCGTGGGCGGGCGCGGCCAGCAGGAGCTGAACTACCCGGACAACAGCGAGTCGGGCCAGCAGAGCAACAACTACGACGGGCAGGGCGGCGTCGCGATCGACTCGTTCTTCCGCAAGCTGCTGTACGCGACGAAGTTCCAGGACAAGAACCTCCTGCTGTCGGGCGCGATCAACGACGACGCGAAGCTGCTGTACGACCGTGCGCCGCGGGAGATGGTGCAGAAGGCCGCGCCGTGGCTCACCCTCGACGGCGACCCGTACCCGGCGGTGGTGAACGGCCGGATCCTGTGGATCCTGGACGGCTACACGACGGCGAACAACTACCCGTACTCGGAGGAGACGAGCCTCGACGACGCGACCCGCGACACCATCACCGACACCCGGTCGGCGGTGGCGCGGCAGGCCGACGACCACGTCAACTACATGCGGAACTCGGTCAAGGCGACGGTGGACGCCTACGACGGCACCGTGCACCTGTACCAGTGGGACGAGAACGACCCGATCACCAAGACGTGGATGAAGGTGTTCGACGACACCGTCCAGCCGCGCTCGTCGATCCCGCCGGAGCTTGAGGCGCACTTCCGCTACCCGCAGGACCTGTTCAAGGTGCAGCGGAAGGTCCTCGCGAAGTACCACGTCACGGACCCGTCGGCGTTCTACAACGGCGAGGGTTTCTGGGAGGTGCCGCAGGACCCGTCCGCGAAGGGCAAGCGGCAGCCGCCGTACTACCAGAGCCTGCGGATGCCGGGCCAGGACCAGGCGTCGTTCTCTCTGACGACGGTGTTCAACCCGCGCAACAACCCGCAGCTGGCGGCCTTCATGTCGGTCGGCTCGACACCGGGCCGCGACTACGGGCAGATCCAGATCCTGCAGATGCCGCGCAACGCGCAACCGGCGGGCCCGGGGCAGGTGCAGAACTCGTTCGAGACGGACACGCAGGTGAAGGCCGACCTGTTCGCGCTGAGACAGGGCGGCACGAAGACCGTGCCCGGCAACCTGCTGACGATCCCGTTCGGCGGGAGCCTGCTGTACGTCGAGCCGATGTACACGATGGCGGCGGGCGGCACGGAGCAGCAGCCGTACCCGATCCTCGGCAAGATCCTGGTGAGGTACGGCGACAGCATCGCCGCGGCGGACACCCTCGACGAGGCGCTGAAGCAGGTCCTCGGCGGCGCGACGTCGGCGCCACCGCCGACAACGTCGGAGCCGGACGGGGACGGCGGCGACCAGCCGCCGCAGCTGAGCGCGGCCGCGCAGAAGGCGATCGGCGATCTGCAGAAGGCCGTGTCGGACTACGAGGCCGCGCAGAAGAACGGCGACTACCCGGCGATGGGCGACGCCTGGAAGCGGATCAAGGACGCGCAGGCGGCCCTGGCCGCGGCCGGCCAGGAGGGGCCGGCGTCCTCCCCG
>NZ_BMRO01000011.1:107501-138183 GCF_014648675.1 Actinomadura livida | reverse complement strand
TCAGGAGGTCGTGCGGCGTTTGCGGGCTCGGCGGAGGGCTGCCGCGGCGCCCAGGGCGGCGACGGTGGCGCCGGCGGCGGTCGCGGTCGCGACGGTGGCCTCCTTGCCGCCCACGCGGCGTCCGACGACGGCGTGCCGGCCCGCGGTCTCCTCCATGACGGCGCGCAGCGCGGCCGCGTTGTCGTAGAGCGGTTTCCAGCCCGCGGCGCGGAGGCGGGCGCAGTCCACCGCCCAGGGGTAGGCGACGTAGTGCAGGTCGGTGGCGGGGACCGGGGTCATCCCGAGGCGGTGCAGGCGCTGCGCGGTGCCGAAGGTGAGGGCGGCGGGGAGTTCGAAGGTCCGCTTGCCCGTGATCTCGGTGACCTCGGCGGGGCCGAGCCAGCCCTCGCAGCCGACCGCGACGGGCCCCTCGACCTCGGCGGTGACGACGACGTCCAGCGCGGACGCGAGGTCCTCGATGTGGCAGAACTGCCAGCCGGGTGTGCTGCCCTTGACCGTCAGCAGGCGCGGCGCCTCGAAGTGGCGGGTGACGACGGTGTCGACGCCGGGCCCGGCGAGCGCGGCGGGGCGGACGACGGTGACGTCCAACCCGGGGTGGGTGGCGGGCGCGGTCGCGGCCAGCTCCTCCATCTCCAGGAAGTCGCCGGCGACGCTGGCGTCGGCCTCGGCGAGCAGCGGCGCGTCCTCGGGGAGCGGGAGCTCGTTGCCGGGCGAGGCGCCGTACACCATCGTCGACGTGACGAGGACCACACGGCGTACCCGGGCGGCAGCGGCGGCGGTCACCACGGTCTGGGCGCCGCGGACGTTGTGGGTGCGGCGGTCGCGGGGGGCGGCGTCCGGGGAGTGCTCGACGTCCAGGTTGACGAGCACGTCCACGTCGGAGAGCCGGCCGGGCAGCAGCGGGTCCCGGATGTCCACGACACGCCAGACGACCCCGGGCACGTCGCCGCGATGCGCGTCGATGGCGACGACCTTGCGGATCTCTTCCCGTTCGGCGAGCCGGGCGGCGAGCAGCCGCCCCGTCCCGGTGGCCGCGCCGGTGACGGCGACGACCGGGCCCTTGCTACGCCGAGGGCGAACCTTGCCCGTTACCACGGGGGTGCCCCCTTCCTTGTGTACGCGACCTTGCCGTGACCGGCTAACGTTGCGGATATGAGCCCATCATGCATCCCAGGGGCGATCCGATGAGTGACACTCCCTTCGGCTTCAACCGTCCCGGCGACGGAGACGACGACCGGCCCCAGGATCCATTCAAGGGCATGGGCGGCGACATGGCGCAGTTCGCCGACATGCTGCACCGGTTCGCGGACATGATCGGCGGGCAGGGTGCGGGCGGCGCGGGCGGCGGCCCCCTGAACTGGGATCTGGCCAAGAACATCGCGCGGCACCAGGTGGTGGAGCAGGGCGACCCGTCGGTCGTGGACACCGAGCGCCGCCAGGTCGAGGAGGCGCTGCGCCTGGCCGACCTGTGGCTTGACGAGAAGACGACGCTGCCCGCCGGCATCCGTACGCCGCAGGCGTGGAGCCGGTCCGAGTGGATCGAGCAGACGCTTCCGGTGTGGGCGAAGGTGTGCGACCCGATCGCGACCCGCATGGTCGACTCGATGGGCGGCGCGCTCGGCGGCGGCGAGATCCCCGCGGACATGCAGGCGATGGCCGGCCCGCTGATCGGGATGGTCAAGCAGATGGCCGGGGCGATGGTCGGCGGCCAGGCCGGGCAGGCGCTCGGCGCGCTGGCCCGCGAGGTGACGTGCTCGGCCGACGTGGGCCTGCCGCTCGCGCCGGACGGCGTGGGCGCGCTGCTGCCCGCCGGCGTCGAGGCGTTCGGATCGGGCCTGGAGATCTCCGGTGAGGAGATCCGGCTGTACCTGGCGCTGCGGGAGGCCGCCCACCAGCGGCTGTTCGCGCACGTCCCGTGGCTGCGCTCGCACCTGCTGGGCGCGGTCGAGGAGTACGCCCGCGGCATCACCGTCGACCTGTCGGGCATCGAGCAGGCCGTCCAGGGCCTCGACCTCAGCAACCCGGAGGCGATCCAGGAGGCGCTCGGCGGCGAGATCCAGCTCCAGCCGGAGGAGTCGCCGCGGCAGAAGGCGGCGCTGGCCCGGCTGGAGACCACGCTCGCGCTGGTCGAGGGGTGGGTCGACACGGTGGTCAACGAGGCGGCGGACGGCCGCCTGCCCGGTTCGGTGAAGCTGGCCGAGGCGGTGCGCCGGCGGCGCGCGACGGGCGGCCCGGCGGAGCGGACGTTCGCGACGCTCGTCGGCCTCGAACTGCGGCCGCGCCGGCTGCGCGAGGCGGCGACGCTGTGGCGGACCCTCACCGACGTGCGCGGCGTCCAGGGCCGGGACGAGGTGTGGGACCACCCCGACCTGCTGCCCACGTCCGACGACCTCGACGACCCGGACGGCTTCGTGCACGGCCGGGAGGAGATCGAGGGCCTGTCCGACCTCGACCTGTCCGAGCTCACCAAGCCCCAGGAGGACGGGGAGCCCGGCGAGCCGGACGAGAAGGACGACAAGGACGACGGTCCCGATGACGGCCCAGACGGTGGCTCCGGCGACGGCGGGCCCAGGGCATGAGCCGCTCGCGTGAGTCGCGCGTGCACGGCTGCCGGTACTCGTCCGGATCGTCCATGAACGCGATCAGGCGCCGTATCCTGCGGTCGAGCCTGTGCTGGCACCGGCCGGTCGACCAGGAGCGGCGGCGCCGCCACCCCGCCAATTCCCGCTATCCCCGGGTGGGCCGCACGTGAGGAAGGCGTCGCGCAGGGGACGCCGCCCCGACGCGGAGAGGGAAGCGGTCGCGGAGAAGGAAGCGGACGCCGGCACTCCCGGAGAGGCGGAGACGCCTTCCTCCGGTGGGTCTCCCGATGGCCGCTCCTTGGGCGCGCGGTCGTTGACGCCAGGGTTCCTGTACGCCGATGCCGTGCGCGTCCTGTCGTCCTGGGAAGCGCCCGACCCCGGGCAGGAGCAGACCAGGGCCGAGTTCCTGCGGCATCTGGAGGAGCATCCGGCGGACGGGATGTGGCGGGAGTGCGCGGCCGGTCACATCACGGCCAGCACCGCCGTCCTCGACGCGTCCCGGACCCGCGTGCTGCTGACCCTGCACGCCAAGGTCAAGGCGTGGCTGCAGCTCGGCGGGCACTGCGAGCCCGGCGACGTCACGCTCGCGGGCGCCGCGCTGCGGGAGGCGACGGAGGAGTCCGGCATCCGGGGCCTGCGGCTGCTGCCCGACCCGGTCCAGCTGGACCGGCACGCGGTCCGCTGCCACCCGCAGGGCACCTGGCACCTGGACGTCCAGTACGTCGCGATCGCGCCGGAGAACGCCCGGCACACGGTGAGCGACGAGTCGGACGACCTCCGTTGGTTCCCGGTGGACGGCCTGCCGGAGCCCACCGACGACGCGCTCCGCAGGCTCGTGGCACGGGCGATCGCCCTGCCCGCCTGAAAAGTCGGCCGTGTCAGCGGGTGAGCGGGTGGCCTTCGAGGAGGGCGCGGGTGTTCTCCCAGCCTTCCAGGCCGGGGTCGAGAAGCCGCAGGTCGTCGGCGGTGCGGAGGCGGTGCCAGGCGGGTCCCTGCGGGACGAGGCCGGGCCGCGGCGCGGCGGCGCGGAGCCGGTCCAGCGCGTCGGGGGTGTCGAGATCGACGTCCGAGAGCGCGGCGGAGAGCCAGTCGGGGAGCGGCAGCCGCGCGGCGAGGGCGACGAGCCCGTCCGGCCCGGCGGCGCCGTCGGCGCGGCAGGCGGCGGACGGGGCGCTGCCGAGCGCGCGGAACAGCTTGCCGATCAGCAGCGGCGGCAGGTCGGGCGCGTCCGGCGCGACGAGCGCGGCGGCGGTGGCGCCGCGGGCGTGCAGCGCCGCGAACGCGCCGGCGAGGGTCGCCTCCCGGACGATCGGTGTGCCGGGCCAGGTCACGGCCTCGGCGTCCGGCTGGTCGGGCGGGTCCAGGACGAGCGCGGACGTCACCAGTTCGAGCCCGGCCACGACCTCGTAGGTGTCTTCGAGGAGGGCGAGGCGGAACTCGTCGGGGTCGATGCCGGGCGGCACGTCCGTCCGGCGGCCGGGCCGCGACAGCACCGCGGCGAACCGCGACGACGCGCCGGGCACCGTGTCCGGGCCGTCGGTCACCCGGCGACCTCGCGGGGGTACTCACCGCTGGGGTGCAGCCCGTCGCCGTGGTGCATCCCCCGGGGATCGGGCCCGAAATCGCCGTCGGGCGCGTCCGCCTCAAGGGGCAGGTGCGCGGCGGCGGCGACGCCCTCCAGGTAGCCGCGGGCGCGGTCGGCCTTCGGGTAGTTGCCGACGAGTTCCCAGAAGTCGGCGCCGTGCCCGGGGATGAGCAGGTGCGCGAGCTCGTGGACGAGAACGTAGTCGACGACCCAGGCCGGCATGCCGCGCAGCCGGGTGGACAGCCGGATGGTGCGGTCGTCGGGCGTGCACGAACCCCAGCGGGTGCGCTGGTTGGCGACCCAGCGGACGCTGACGGGGTCGGCGCGTCCGGCGAGGTAGCGGCGGGACAGGTCCCGGGCCCGCGCCTGCAGGTCGGCGTCGGTGGGGCGCCGGCGACGCTCCCGCTCCGCGAGGCGCTCCAGGATGGTCGCGACCCATTGTTCCTCTTCGGCCTTGCTCAGCCTGGACGGAACCATCACCACCACCTTGTCGCCGTCGCGGTAGGCGGACACGGTTCGCCGGCGTCTGGCGCTTCGGCGGACCTCAACGTTAGGGGGCACGCCTGAACGGTACTCGAAAATTTGCGCGCCCCATAGAGGGTGTTTGACGTCGTCGCAGGTCAGCGCCTACGTTTTAAGCGGCCGCTTATGGGTGGGTCAAGCCGCGGGCGGCAGCTTCCGCGGTGTCACTCGCCGGTGAACCGCGGGCTGCGCTTCTCGCGCTGCGCCGCGAGCCCCTCCAGCATGTCCGGGGACGCCATCGTGACGGGCTGCGCGAGCGACTCCCAGCGCAGCGCCGACTCCATGTCGCGGTGGCCGCCGTTCGCCAGCGCGACCTTCGTGAACCGGGTCGCGACCGGTGCCTGCGCCGCGACGCGTTCGGCGACGGCGAGCGCCTCGTCCAGCACCTCGCCGCGCGGGACGGCGCGGTTGACGAGCCCCGCACGTTCCGCCTCGTCACCGGTGAGCACCCGTCCGGCCAGCAGCATCTCGCGGGCCAGCGGCAGTCCGGCCACCTCGGGGAACAGCCAGGTGGCGGCCATCCCGGGATGCAGCCCGAGCGCGGTGAACGGGGCGAGGAGCTTGGCGTCGGACGCCGCGTACCGCAGGTCGCAGGCCAGCGCGAGGCACAGCCCGGCGCCGACCGCGTGCCCGTTGACGGCGGCGATCGTCGGCACCTCGAGGTCGCGGATCGCGAGCCACGTCCGGTAGAAGGCCAGCATCCGGTCGCGCAGCGCGGGGACGGCGATGGCGTTGGTGTCGGCGAGCCAGGAGAGGTCGCCGCCGGAGGTGAACGCGCTGCCCGCGCCGGTCACCACGACGCAGCGGACCCGCCGGTCGGTGCGGAGTTCCGCCATCGCCGACTTCCAGGCGGCGGTCATCTCGTCCGTCATCGCGTTGCGGCGGCCGGGGTCGTTCAGCGTCACGACGACGACGCCGTTCGGGCGGCGTTCGACCGGGAGCACGTCGGCGATCTCTTCGGACATGGTGCGCACCGTACCGTGCGGCCCGCCGGCCCGGCCGCCGGACCCCCGCGACACCGTCCTCACAGGGCGTGAGAAAGCGCACACTTACCATGTTTTCGCAGGTCGGGACGGTGCACCGATGGGGGCACCGACAATCGTTACTGGTGATTGTGGCGTGAACGACAGTCGATCACCGACAATGGAGCGCGTGAGCGATCTTCCCCGCCGCGCGGTGACGCGGTCAGCAAAGCTGGCTTCCCTCCCCATCGGCTTCGCGGGACGCACCGCCCTCGGCATGGGGAAGCGGACCTTCGGCAAGCCCGCCGAGGCGGTCGCCACGGAGATCCAGCAGCGCACCGCCGAGCAGCTGTTCAAGGTGCTCGGCGAGCTCAAGGGCGGGGCGATGAAGCTCGGCCAGATGCTGTCGATCTTCGAGGCGGCGCTGCCGCCGGAGATCGCCGGCCCGTACCGCGCCACGCTGACCCGGCTGCAGGAGGCCGCTCCCCCGCTGCCCGCCGCGACCGTCCACAAGGTGCTGGCGGAGTTCCTCGGCGAGGACTGGCGGGACTACTTCGACTCCTTCGACGACGAGCCCGCCGCCGCGGCGTCCATCGGCCAGGTGCACCGCGCCGTCTGGCACGACGGCCGCGCCGTCGCCGTCAAGGTGCAGTACCCGGGCGCCGGGAAGGCCCTGCTCAGCGACTTCAACCAGCTCGCCCGGCTCGGCCGGATGTTCGGCGTGCTGATGCCCGGCCTGGACGTCAAGTCGATGCTCGCGGAGCTGAAGGAGCGCGTGGCCGAGGAGCTCGACTACACGATCGAGGCCGAGTCCCAGATGACCTTCCGGGCGGCCTACGCGGACGACCCCGACTTCTACATCCCCGAGGTCATCGCGCAGGACGGCGACATCCTGATCAGCGAGTGGATGGACGGCACCGCCCTCTCGAAGATCATCAGCGAGGGGGACCAGGAGACCCGCGACCACGCGGCGCTGCTGTACTGCCGCTTCCTGTTCTCCGGCCCGAAGCGGTCCGGGATGCTGCACGGCGACCCGCACCCCGGCAACTTCCGGCTGCTGGAGGACGGCCGGCTCGGCGTCCTGGACTTCGGCGCCGTCGACCGCATCCCCGGCGGGTTCCAGCAGCGGCTCGGCCTGCTGCTGCGGATCGGCACGATGGCCGACATCGACGAGATCGAGGAGGCGCTGCGCCGGGAGGACTTCATCCGCGAGGGCGTGGAGATCGACGCCGAGTCGCTCCAGGCGTTCCTGGCCCCGGTGACCGAGCCGTTCGTCACCGAGACGTTCAAGTTCAACCGCGAGTGGCTGCGCGACATGGCCGCCCGGGTCACCGACCTGCGGCCGTCCAACGTCGTCCGGCAGCTCAACCTGCCGCCCGACTACGTGATCATCCACCGGGTGCTGTCCGCGGGGACCGGCGTGCTGTGCCAGCTGGAGTGCGAGATCCCGGCCCGCGCCGAGGCGCTGAAGTGGGTCCCGGGCTTCGCGGACGACGAGGACGGAGAGCTCGTCTCAACCTGAGCCGGGCGGCCGGTGACGGCCGGTCTGCGAGAGAACGCCGGGACCCCGCGCACTGATGAGGTGCGCGGGGTCCCGCTGTTTCGCGCGCCCGGTGCAGTGGGTCACCGGACGCGCTCCATGCGCCCGCCGGGAGGCCCGCCGCCCGCCAAACCATCCAAGAAGGACGGGCGGCGGCCTGCTACCGACGCGGGCTCAGTGCCAGTGCGGCTTCGGTGCCCGCATGCGCGTCCCGCCGGTCGCGGCCGGCGCCGTCGGCGCGAGCAGGACGCGCCGCACGCGCGACGCCCTGGTCTCCGCGTCGCGGCGCGCCCGCCGCAGCACCCGCACGCGGGCGGCCAGCTCGCCGGACACGGCCACGGGCATCCGGTCCCGAGGCGCGTCCTCAACGAGCGCGGTCGCGTCGAAATCGGGCATATCGAGCACGGGCATTTCGAGCACGGGCATATCGAGCATGGTCATGTCGTCTTCGCCGGGAACCCGGCGTGTGCGGATCTCTCGTGGCTCGACGGTCATGGTGTTCCCCTCCGTCCGGAGGCGCGGTCCCCGCGGGGACCGCGCCTCCGGGTTCGCGGCGGTCGCCGGCCGCTCGCGCGGCCGGCCTCCGCTCACGCGGTCACGTCCTCCGGCCGCGGGTGCTTGCGCGGGCGGCCACGCGGCCGCTTGCGCGGCACGATCACACCGCGGACGAACAGCTCACCGCCCCAGACGCCCCAGGGCTCCTTGCGCTCGAGCGCACCGGCGAGGCACTCCCTGCGCAGCGGGCACTCCAGGCACAGGGCCTTGGCGAGCTCGACGTCGGCGGGCGCCTCGGCGAAGAACAGCTCCGGATCGGTCCGGCACGGAAGTGTGAGGTCCTCCTCGCTCACTGCGAGAGCCCCCAGCATCACAGTCACCCTTGTTCCTCTCGTTGGATCTCAACGGGCGTGTCGGTGGGTTGTCTGGACAAAGAAGAAGGCCGCGGATCCGGTGTCTGGATCCGCGGCCTGGGGGCTTGCCGGCCTGCTGCTAGGCCGGTCGCCTCCAGGGGTACGGACCCGACACGCCACCCGTGAAGGTGACGCCCACGTGGGCCGTGGCCGGAGCCGGGACGGTCGTGTCCTCGATGAGGTGGTCGAAGACGATGCGTCCCAGGTCGTCCTGGATTCGCTGCGCGAGGTGCGCTTCACTCGGGTTGACGCCGCGCTCGCCGCTCATGCCGAGGGACTCGCGCAGGCGCACACCGGAGTCCGCGGAATACGCGGCGGGGGCACCGGAGATCGAGTTGCCAGGGCAGGCGGCGGTCCAGGACTGCGCGGATTTCGTCAACATGCTGCTCACCGGACTGCACACCACCTCTCTGGCTACTCGGGCCGCACCCGGGGATCTGCAAGATCCACCGACGGCCGTGTTGATTGCTCGCGTTCGAGAGTACGGGGACTCCGCGCGATCAACAACCTATTTTTGACCTGCGATTTCGTGGCGGAGTTCACCTTTTTCCCGCGGAACCCGCGGGCCCCGCGAGGCGTCGAACCTCTCGGGGAGGCTCCGCGAATTCAGTCCCGCGGGGAGTCCGCGACGCGGATGAGCCCCTCCTGCATCACCGATACGACCAGCTCACCGGACCTGGTGAAGACCTGGCCGCGGGCCAGTCCGCGGGCGCCGCCGGCGAACGGGGTGTCCTGGTAGTAGAGCAGCCAGTCGTCGGCGCGGAACGGCCGGTGGAACCACATCGCGTGGTCGAGGCTGGCGCCCATCGTGCGCTTGTCGCCCCAGGCGAGGCCGTGGTTGAGGAGGACGGTGTCCAGCAGCGTCATGTCCGAGGCGTAGGTCATCAGGCACACGTGCAGGAGCGGGTCGTCCGGCAGGTCGCCGTCGACCTTCAGCCACACGATCGACTCCGGCGAGACCAGGGACGGGTCCTCGGCCGCCTCCCAGCTCAGCGGCGTGGCGTGCCGGATGTCGAACGGGCGCCGGGTGACGAACTGCCGCGCGCCGACCTCGCCGAAGAGCGGGGTCAGCCGGGTCAGGCCGTCCGGCAGCGTCTCGGGCGCGGGGGCGTCCGGCATCGCGGCCTGGTGGCTCGGGCCCTCCTCGACGATCTGGAACGACGCCGACAGGGTGAAGATCGCCTTGCCGTGCTGGACGGCGGTGACGCGCCGCGTGGTGAAGGACCGGCCGTCGCGGACCCGGTCGACGGTGTAGACGATCGGGACCAGCGGATCGCCGGGGCGGATGAAGTAGGCGTGCAGGGAGTGCACCGGCCGGTTGGCGGGCACGGTCCGGCCGGCGGCGACGAGCGCCTGCCCCGCAACCTGCCCTCCGAAGACGCGCTGCCGCCGTTCCTCGGGGCTGCGGCCCCGGAAGATGTCGTTCTCGATCTGTTCGAGGTCCAGCAGGTCGAGCAGTTCCTTCAGGGAGTCCTTCACGGCCGTCAGTCTTCCGTATCCGCTGTCGTGAGCGAGGTCTCACCCCGGGGTCAAGGGCCGCACAGATCCAGGACCGCTTCGCCGTACTTGTCGAGCTTGACCTTTCCGACGCCGGGGATTCGGGCGAGGTCCTCCATCGACTCGGGGCCGTGCTCGGCGATGGCCTGCAGCGTCGCGTCCGTGAACACGACATAGGCGGGGACCTTCTGCTCCGCCGACACCCTGGCGCGCCATTCCTTGAGCGCGATGAGGAGCTCCTCGTTCAGTTCGGACGGGCAGTCCTCGCAGCGGCCGAGCTTGCGTTCGACGGCGGCGGTCAGCGGCCGCCCGCACACCCGGCACGGCAGCGGTCCCTTCGCGGCGCGGCGCTTCGTCCGGTCGGCGCGCGCCGGGGTGTGGGTGGTGGTCTTGCCGGTCAGGCCGCCGAGGAACCGGGACGGGCGGCGGTGCCGCGCGCCGCCGGGCGAGCGCGACAGCGCCCACGACAGCGACAGGTGGACGCGCGCCCGGGTGACGCCCACGTACAGCAGCCGGCGCTCCTCCTCGACCTGCGCGGGCGTCTCCGCGTAGATGATCGGCAGCGTGCCCTCGACGAGCCCGACGAGGAACACCGCGTCCCACTCCAGGCCCTTGGCGGCGTGCAGCGACGCCAGGGTGACGCCCTCCAGCGGGGGCGCGTGCTGGGCGGCGGCGCGCTCCTCCAGTTCGGCGACGAAGTCGGGGAGGCCGGCCTTGGGGTTGTCGGCGGCCATGTCCTCGGCGAGCTGGGCCAGCGCGGCGAGCGACTCCCAGCGCGCGCGGGCCGCCCCCGCCCCCTCGGGCGGCCGGTCGGAGAACCCGGCCCCGGACAGCACGTGCCGGACGGTCAGGATCAGCCCCGTCCCGTCGGTCTCCGCGTCGGCGCCCGCCCGCGCCGCGCCGCGCAGCCGGACCACCGCCTCGCGGACCTCGGGCCGCTCGAAGAACCGCTCGGCGCCGCGCAGCACGTAGGGGACGCCCGCGGCCGCCAGCGCCGCCTCGTACGTCTCGGACTGCGCGTTGATCCGGTACAGGATCGCGATCTCCCGCGCGGGGACGCCCTCCTCGATGAGCTTGCGGGCCCGCCGCGCCGCGTCGTCGGCCTCGGCGACCTCGTCGTCGTACTCGTTGAACACCGGCTCGGGGCCCTGGTCGCGCTGCGCCACCAGCTCCAGCCCGTGGCGGATCGCCCCCTCGCCCCGCGCCTGCCCGATCACGCCGTTCGCGAGCCGCACCACCTGCGGCGTCGACCGGTAGTCGCGGACGAGCTTGATGACCTTCGCGTCCGGGTGGTCGCGGGTGAAGTCGAGCAGGTGGGACGGGGACGCGCCGGTGAACGAGTAGATCGTCTGGTTGGGGTCGCCGACGACGCACAGGTCGTCGCGGTCGCCGAGCCAGGTGTCGAGCAGCATCTTCTGCAGCGGGTTGACGTCCTGGAACTCGTCGACGACGAAGTACCGGTACTGCTCGCGGACCTGGTTCGCGACCTCCCGGTGCTCGGTGAGGACGGCCGCGGTCAGCTCCAGCATCCCCTCGAAGTCGAGGAGGTTGCGCTCCCGCCTCAGCTGCTCGTACATGGCGTAGACGCGCGCCACGTCCACGACGTCGGCGGGGGCACGGCGGCCCGCCCGCGCGACCGCGGCGGGGTAGTCCTCGGGGCGGTGCTGGGTGACCTTCGCCCACTCGATCTCGCTCGCGACGTCGCGCAGCTCGGTGCGGCCGAGGGACAGCCGGCACGCCTTGGCCGCGTCCGCCACCAGCGCGATCTTGGAGTCGATGATCCGGGGCGGCTCGCCGCCGACGACGCGCGGCCAGAAGTAGGTGAGCTGGCGCAGCGCCGCCGCGTGGAACGTCCGCGCCTGCACGCCCGGCGCCCCGAGCTGCCGCAGCCGGCTGCGCAGCTCGCCCGCCGCCCGTGTGGTGAACGTCACGGCCAGCACCCGCTGCGGCGTCACCACACCGGTCAGCGTGGCGTAGGCGATGCGGTGCGTGATGGCCCTGGTCTTGCCCGTCCCCGCGCCCGCCAGCACGCACACGGGGCCCTTAACCGCCTCGGCGACCGCCCGCTGTTCGGGGTCGAGTCCCTCCAGCACCGACTCAGCCAACATCCCCCCATACTCGCAGCCCGCACCACCCGCATCACCCGGCACGCGGAACTGTGGACGGCGAGGAATGCGGACGCGGCGTCTACTGTTCACCGGAGAGCGAATCGTACGAACGAACGAGGGAGACGACGGAGCGATGGCGACGCCGACGACCGACCGGGCGAAGGGCCCGACCGGCCAGCTCACCATGTACACGACGTCCTGGTGCGGGTTCTGCCGGCGGCTGAAGAGCCAGCTCGCCCGCGACGGCATCGAGATGGTCGAGGTCGACATCGAGCGCGACCAGGAGGCCGCGAACTTCGTCATGAGCGTGAACGGCGGCAACATGACCGTCCCGACCATCGTCTACCCCGACGGTTCCGCGGTCACCAACCCCAGCGCCAAGGCGGTCAAGGCGAAGCTCTCCTCCCTCACCTGAACCCTCCCCGGGAGCCCGGCAGCCGACGAGGCCGCCGGGCTCGCCACTGTCCGGGTCAGAAGTCCGGCATCTTCGGGAGGTCGCCGCCGTACCAGCGCATGATGAGCTGGGCGGCGATGGACAGCGGGCCGGGCGCGACGATGTCGCCGGCCTCGATGGCCTCGCGCAACTCGTCGCGGGTGTACCAGGCGGCGTCCGTGATCTCCTCCGGGTCGGGGGACAGCGGGACGCCGCCGTCGGCCTTGGCGGTGAAGCCGAGCATGAGGCTCTGCGGCAGCGGCCACGGCTGGCTGCCGAGGTAGCGGACGTCCCGGACGGGCACCCCCACCTCCTCCTTCACCTCCCGCGCGACGGCCTGCTCCAGCGACTCCCCCGGCTCGACGAAGCCGGCGAGGATCGAGCGGCGGTCGGCGGGCCACTGCGGGCCGCGGGCCAGCAGGATCCGGTCGGCCTCGTCGGTCACCAGCATGATCACCGCCGGGTCGACGCGGGGGAAGTGCTGGGACTCGTCCTTCGGGCAGACGCGCATGTGCCCGGCGGACGCCGGCCGCGTCTCGGTGCCGCAGCGGGGGCAGTACCGGTTGCTGCCGTGCCAGTGCTCCAGCGCCACGGCGTGGGTGAGCAGGCCGGAGTCGCGGTCGTCGAGGAGCGCGCCGACGCGGCGGAGCCCGCCCGGCCGCGTGCCCTCGATCTCGGGCAGCGGCCCGGACGTCCCGAAGTAGGCGGTGCCGTCGTCGTCCACGCCGAGGAGCCAGCGGTCACCGTCCGGCGCCCGCTCCGGCGGGACGAGGGCGAGCGCGGGACGCGGCTCGTAGGACACCGGCGCGCGGCCGTCCTCCACGACGAGGACGCGGGTGCCCGGGTCCGCCCATGCGGCCTCCAGCCACGCGTCGTCGCGGCGGTGCAGCGCGACCCTGTCCAGAGTGCCGCGCGCGAGCGCCAGCCATTCCAGCGGCCCTTCGGTCAACGTTCCGCCCCTCTCCCCCGGGTGTCAGCGCAGCGCGGTGGCGAGTTCTTCCCACAGGTACGCCGCGGCCTCGGCGCCCTTGAGGAGCAGCGGGATCTCGACCTTCTCGTTCGGCGCGTGGATGCGGTCGCCGTTGAGCCCGACCGCGACGAAGACCAGCGGGGCGCCGAGGATGTCGGCGAGGTCGGCCTCGGGGCCGCTGCCGCCCTCGCGGGTGAACAGCACCTCGGTGCCGAACGCCCGTTCCATGGCGCGGCGCGCGGCCTTGACGCCGGCGGAGTCGATCGGCGAGAAGCACGGCCGGACGCCGCCGCCGGAGAGGCGCACCTCGGCCTCGACGCCGGGCGGCGTGCGCTCGGCGACCCACTGCCGGAACGCCTCCTGGACCTTGCCGGGGTCCTGCCCGGCGACGAGCCGGAACGAGATCTTGGCGTGCGCGTCGCGGGGGACGATGGTCTTGCCGCCGGGCCCGGTGTGCCCGCCCCACATACCGTTGATCTCGGCCGTCGGGCGCGCCCAGATCCGTTCGAGCGTGCTGTAGCCCTTCTCGCCGTGCGCGGCGCGGCTGTCGCCGGCGGCCCGCAGCCACGCCTCCTCGTCGAACGGGAGCCGCGCGAACAGGGCCCGTTCCTCGTCCGTGAGCGGGACGACGTCGTCGTAGAAGCCGGGGAGGGTGACGCGGCCGTCGGCGTCGTGCAGCCCGGCGAGCAGCTCCGCCATCGCGTGCAGCGGGTTCGGCACCGCGCCGCCGAACGAGCCGGAGTGCAGGTCGGTGGACGGGCCGCGGAGCGTGACCTCGGCGTCGGTGAGCCCGCGCATCCCGGTGCACATGGAGGGGACGTCCGCCGCCCACATCGTCGTGTCGCTGATGACGACGGCGTCGCAGGCGAGCCGCTCCCGGTGCTCGCGCAGCAGGTCGGCGAAGTGCACCGATCCCGACTCCTCCTCGCCCTCCACCAGCAGCTTGATCGTGACGGGCGGCGCCTGCCGCCCGGACGCGGCGAGCAGGGCGCGGATCCCGAGGGTGTGGAAGAAGACCTGCCCCTTGTCGTCGGACGCGCCGCGCCCGACGAGCCGGTCGCCCTTCTCGACGGGCATGAACGGGTCGGTGTCCCACTCGGTGAGCGGCTCTACCGGCTGGACGTCGTGGTGGCCGTACACGACCACGGCGGGGGCGTCGGGGTCCTCCGCGGGCCATTCGGCGTAGACGGCGGGGAGGCCGGGGGTCTCCCAGATCTCGACTGCCGGGAAGCCCTCGTTCCGCAGGTGCCCGGCCAGCCACTCGGCCGACTTCCGTACGTCCCCGGCGTGCGCCGGGTCCCCGGAGACGGACGGGATCGCCAGCCACTCCTTGAGGTCGGCGACGAACCGGTCTCTACCGGCCTGAATGTGCGCGACTATGTCGTTCACCCGCATGCCCCTTCGCATGTGTACTGTCAGGCACTGTAGGTCACCCGTCCCGCGGAGCCGCCTTGATTCTCATTGATCCGCCGCTGTGGCCGGCGCGCGGGCGCGTGTGGTCGCACATGGTCAGCGATGTCTCCTACGAGGAGCTGCACGTCTTCGCGACGGAGCTGGGCATGCCGCCGCGGGCGTTCGAGCGCGACCACTACGACGTCCCTTCGGAGCTCTACGAGGCGGCGGTGTCGCTGGGGGCGCAGGCCGTCGGCTGCCAGGAGCTGCTCATGCGGCTGACCGCGGCGGGGCTGCGGCGCCGGAAGGCCGTCCACCTCAGGCGTTGAGGAGCTTCAGTTCCGTCCGGATGTTCTTGCGCGCGCGTTCTTCGAAGCGTTCGCGTGCGGCGGGTGTGTGGAAGAGCCTGGGCAGTGCCAGTAGGCCGTTGAGCACTTGGGCACGTCCCGCTTGGAAGAACTCGTCGGGGACGAACGCGTACTCCTCGCGGACGGCGGCGGCGTAGGCGGCGTACCCGTCGGGGGACGCGCCGAGGATCGCGAGGTCGGCGTCGCAGAGGACCTGGCCGTCCCGGTCGTCCTCCTCGGGCGCGTGGGTGGCGGTCAGCTCGATCAGGCGGACGACCTGCCCGATGTCGGTCTCGGTGAGGTCGGTGTCGGCGAGCATGCGGGCGGCGAGGCGGCCGCTGCGCTCCTCGTTGTCGGCGCGCTCGGGGTCGTAGACGGCGTCGTGGAACCAGGCGGCGAGGCGGACGAGGCCCGGGGACGCGGCGTGCCCGGCGAACTCGTTCACGAGGTCGAGCACCGCGGTGAGGTGCTCGCGCGTGTGGTAGCGGCGGTGCGGCTCGCCGTAGCGCTTGTCCAGTTCTATTCCGATATGCCGGGTGTGCGGCCCCGCGAGCGCGACCCACCGGTCGACGAGATCCATGACCCCATCCTGACGGATCGCGGATCGGGCCGGGACACGCATGTCATCGTTCTTGCATGCGGCCCGGCGCCCCCTATGATGATCACTCCGAGTTAGGCAAGGCTTACCTCACCTGGAAGGGCCTGTCGTGGCCGCCTCTCTCCACCTCGTCGCCGGCAAGGCGACCGACTCGGTGACGCACGGGTTCCTGCCCGCCGCCGCGCGCCTGGGGCTCGACGTGACGCTGCTGACCGACCGTCCCGCCGCCGCTCACGGGTTCGACGGGCCGGTCGCCGAGTGCGACGTCTCCGACTTCCGGGAGATCATCGCCGCGGTCGAGGCCGGACCCGCCTTTGAGGACGGGCCCGCGGCCGTCTTCTCCAACAGCGACTTCCTCCAGGCACCCGCCGCGCTGGCCGCCGGGTACTTCGGCCTGCCGGCCAAGGACTGGCGGGCGGCGACCCGCGCGAAGAACAAGGGCCTGATGCGGCGGCATCTGGCGCCGGTCGATCCCGTGTTCTCGGCGGACGCGCGCCGGGTGCCCGAGGAGGCGCCGTACCCGCTCGTCGTGAAGCCGCGTGAGGGTGTGGCAAGCGAGGACGTGTTCCTCGTACAGGACGCCGCGGAACTGGCCGCACGCGTGAAGGAGATCGCGGTACGGCGGGACGACCCGCTGGTGGCAGAGCAGTACCTTCCCGGGCGGCTCCACACGCTGGAGACACTCGGCGATGGGCGGGAGATCCGCGTCCTGGGGTCATTCCTAACGACCGTTTCGCCGCCGCCCTTCTTCGTCGAAGAGCGCCTGGAGTGGGTGGAGCCGCCGCCGGAGACGCCGCAGGTGTTGCGGCAACTTGAGGCCCTGGGGATCGGGTTCGGTGCGTGTCACACGGAGTTCGTCGTCCACGAGGGGCGCGCCCACATCATCGAGGTCAACTACCGGCTGATCGGTGACCACTGTGACTTCCTTCTGGCCGACCTGCTGGGCGTGCCCCTGTTCGAGCAGATCCTGAAGGTCCACCTGGGCGAGCCCCTTGCGGACTGGCAGGTTCCCGGGCCGCGGCACGCCGTCGCCGAACCCGTCATCGCCGACCGGTCCGGCAAGCTCACGGCGGCCCCCGGCCCCCTCCAGATGGAGGACGGCCCAGTACGGCTGGCCTACCGCCCCCAGCGCGAAGTGGGAGACACGGTCACGGTCACCCGCACCAACCGCGACTACCTGGGCACGGTCCGCGCCATCGGCCCTTCGGCGGACCAGGTGGACGCCGCGCTGGCGCGCTTCCGTGCCGCACACGACTGGACGATCGCGTGACCGGCGACGACGTCGAACGCCGGCTGGCGGCCCGTGTCCTCACGGCGCTCCTGCGCGAGAACTACGCCGGGCTGCACGACCGCGTCGAGCACCGGACGCTGGAGGTGCCGGGACGTCCGGTACGCCTCGTGGACGCGCGTCCGGCGTTCCTGTCCGACCTCGTCGTGGACCCGGCGCAGGATCTCCGGCTCGGCGACGTCTTCGCCGCCGTCCGCGCCCTGGCGGACCCGCGCGACGACGTGGCGGCCTTCGAGCGGGAATGCCTGGACGCCCTCGCGGCCATGAAGCTCCACGACGACGCGCGGGCGGCGGTCCACCGGCGCCTGGCGCGCATCCCGGACGAGCTGCGCCGCGGCCCCGGCACGTTCTACGAGACCCTCGCCGCCTACAACGACCATCCGGTGCATCCGGCGAGCCGCGGCCGCGCGGGGCTGTCGCTGGCCGATCTGGGCCGCTACGCGCCCGAATTCGCGCCGTCGTTCCCGCTGCGGTGGGCCGCGGTGCGGAACCCGGCGCTCGCGGGGCCGCTCCCGGGCTGGTGGCCGGCCCCCGCCGACGTGGGGCTGGCCTCGCTCGCGGACGGGGCCGCGCTGTTCCCCGTCCATCCGCTGGCGGCGCCGCAGGTGGGCGGGCACCCCGGCGCGGTCCTCGCCCCGGAGCCGTACCTGCGGGTCGCCCCCACGCTGTCGATGCGGACGGTGGCGGCCGCGCCGCTCGGCCACCTGAAGATGCCGCTGCCGACCAGCACCCTCGGCGTGCGCAACCGGCGCACGATCAAGCCCGGCACCCTCCCGGACGGCGCGCTCGTCGAACGCCTCCTGCGCCGCGTCCTCCAGCGGGAACCCGCGCTGCCCGTGCTGCTCGCGGAGGAGCAGACCTACGGCCACGCGCAAGATCCTCTCCTCGCCTACCTCGTGCGGCGTTTCCCGCCCGAGACGGCGCGCGCGCACATCGTCCCCGTGGCGGCGCTGCTCGCCGAGGCCCCGGACAGCGGCCACGTCATCGAACGCTGGGACATCGAGCCGCTTTTCGACACCTACCTGTCGGCCCTGTTCTCGTGGAACGTCACGCTGTTCCGCTATGGCATCGCGCTAGAGGCGCATCAGCAGAACATCGCCCTGGTCTTGGACGACTCTCCGCTCCGGCTTCTGGTCAAGGACAACGACGGGGCGCTCATCAACACGTCCCGGCTCCGCGAACGGCTCCCGCCGTCTCCCGGCACGGATCCGCGCGACCTCCTCGACCGCCGGATGACGACCGACGACGACGAGGCGCTCGCACGCGTCTTCGTCACCATCACGCTGCACCTGTGCGCCGCCGCCCCCGCCCTGGGTCTCGCCGAACACGGCCTCCTCCCGTGGGGCGCCGGCCGCGCGATGATCCGCGAACGGCTCGACGAGGCCCTCGGAGCCGACGACGCGTTCCTGCGCGCCCGCACCCTCGACGCGGACACGCTGCCCGCCAAGGCCATGGTCACCGCCGGAACCCTCGTCGACAAGGCGCGGACCGGCGCGGCCGACATCAACAAGCACTACGGCCCGCCGGGCCCGAACTACCTGCGGGACCCCACGTGCCCGTGACCCCGCTCCCACCGACCACGCCAATCCACCGACCACGCCAATCCACCGACCACGCCACGGGACCCGACGTGCTGCTGACAGAACCCGGCACCGCCGCCGACGACGCCACCTCGACCGCGCTGCTCAACTGCCTGATCCGGGAGGTCTGCGCGCCCGAGCAGCAGGTGCGGCCGGACGGCGCGCACCTGGTGGCCCGCCTGCCGCGCGCGGGCGTCGTGCTGCGCACCGGCCTGGCCCGCCCGCCCGTCGGCCCGACCTACCGGCTGGCACCGCCCTATGAGGAGCGGCGCGGAGACGAGTGGATCCCGGCCACCTGGGACAGGCTGGCCAACCTCGTGGCAGGTGAACTGGAACTCGCCACCGGCCGTCCCAACCCCGAGTTCCTCACCCAGGTGGACGACAGCCACACCGCCCTGGCCGCGATCATCGCCGCGCGCGGCGAAGCCTCCGACGACCGCTACATCGACTCAGAGCAGTCCCTGGTGGCGGGGCATCGCTTCCACCCGTCGGCGAAGTCGCGCCAGGGGTCGCCGACGGACTGGCTTCCGTACGCACCGGAGACACGGGCCCGCTTCCGCCCCCAATGGCTGGCCGTACCGGAGGACCTGTTCGCCGAAGAAGGATCCCCGGACGCGTTCAAGAGCCTTGACGCGTACGGGCCTGCGTCCCGGCACGGGCGCAGGTTGCTTCCCGTCCATCCGTGGCAGTTCTCCCTGATGGCGGACAACCCCGTCCTACAGGAGGCTCTGGCCCGGGGTCTGCTTCTCAACCTCGGCCCCGGCGACATCGAGGCGGTGCCCACGTCGTCCGTCCGGACGGTGTATCTGCCGGACGCCGACGTGTTCTGCAAGTTCAGCCTTGATGTCCGCATCACCAATTGCGTCCGCAAGAACGCCTGGTACGAACTCACCGGGGCGATGACCCTCAACGAGCTGGTGCCGCCCATCTTCGAGCAGCTGGGCTCCACGTTCCTCACCGAACCCGCCTACCGCAGCACCACTCTCGCCGACCGCCGCCTGTACGAGGGCTTAAGCCTCATCCTGCGCCAAGGCGTCAAGGGCCTCCCCGGAACGCCGCTCCTGGCCGGTGCCCTGGCCGACCCCTCCAACACGTTCCTGGCGGACCTACCGGCCTTGGCGGACCCTGACGGCGCCCAGGCGTGGTGGGACGCCTACGTGACCCAGGTCGTGCCGCCGGTACTGCGCGCCTATCTGGACCACGGCGTCGTCCTGGAACCCCACCTCCAGAACGTCCTGGTCTGCGTGGACGCCGACGGCATGCCCCTCCACGCCGCGTTCCGCGACCTGGAGGGGACGAAGCTCACCGCCGGCCGCTGGGATCTGGCCCACCTGCCGCCCCGCGTCGCCGAGGGGCTCACCTACGCCCCCGACCGGGGCTGGAACCGCGTCGTCTACTGCCTCGTCGTGAACCACCTGACGGAGATCGCCGCCGCCGTAGCCGACCTGTACCCGCATCTCGAACGGTCGCTGTGGCGGACACTGGGCACGCACCTGGCCGCCCACGACCACCACCCGCAGGTGAGAGCGCTCCTGGCGGGCGTTCCGCTCCCCGCCAAGGCGAATCTCCGTACCCGGTGGTCTCGCACCGCGGACCGCGGCGCCACCTACGTCCCCGTCCCCAACCCGCTCGCCGCGTCCCGGCCGCTATGAACGGACCCGCTGTGCACGAAGCCGTACGCGAACGCGCCCTCGGCCTTCCCGGCTACCCGGCCTACATCTACGACCTGCCGGGCCTGGCGGCGCACGCGGCACGCATCCGGGCCGCGCTGCCCGGCACGGAGATCTTCTACGCCGCCAAGGCCAACCCGGACGCCGAGATCCTCCGCGCTCTGGCCCCGCACATGGACGGCGTGGAGGTGTCGTCCGGCGGCGAACTCACGCACGTGCGGGAGACCTTGCCCGGGGTCCGCATCGCGTTCGGCGGCCCAGGCAAGACGAACCAGGAACTGGCCCTGGCACAGCGCCTCGGCGTCGAGCGCATCCATGTGGAGAGCCCGCGCGAGCTGTCCCGGCTTCCCGGCCCGGCCGCCGTCCTGCTGCGCGCCAACCTGCCCCTCAGCACGCCGAACGCGGCCCTCACCATGAGCGGCCCGTTCGGCATGGACGAGGTCGATCTCGACGAGTGCGCCCGCCGTATAGCCGGAACACCTGGCATCGACCTCCGCGGCATCCACGTCCACCTCGCCTCCGGCCTGGATGCTCCGGCGATGCTCGACCTCGCGGCCCGGATATGTGACTGGGCACTCCCCTGGCTGGAGGACAACGACGTAAGCGACCCGGAACTCAACATCGGGGGCGGCATGGCCGTCGACTACGGCGACCCCGATGCGCGCTTCGACTGGGAGACCTACGGCAAGGGCCTCCCCACTGCGCCGACCCTCCGCATCGAACCGGGCCGGGCGCTGACGGCCTATCACGGCTGGTACGTCACCGACGTCCTGGACGTGAAGACCACCCGTGGCGAGACCTATGTGATCCTCCGCGGCGGCACCCACCACCTGAGAACACCGGTGACCAAGGGCCACGACCAGCCATTCGAAGCCCTCACCTCGAACGGCCCGGAAAGGCGCGCCACGCTGGTCGGCCAGCTCTGCACGCCCAAGGACGTGTTCGCCCGCGACGTCCTCGTCCCGGATCTGGCCCCCGGCGACATCATCGCCTTCGCCATGGCCGGCGCCTATGCGTGGAACATTTCCCACCACGACTTCCTGATGCACCCGAAACCGGCCTTCCACTACCTCCGCTGAAGCCGGCGCGGTGCGCCCGCGCGCCTAGTCGCCGGAGTGGATGATCGAAACGATTTCCAGCGCGGCCTCCGCGAGTGCCCGGTCGCCCTCGATCCGCGCGTGCTCGGCGGCGCGGGCGGGGACGATGCCGCGGGTGCACAGCCGCCAGGCGGTGTCGGCGTCGAGTTCGAGCAGCGCGGAGGGGCCGGCGCGCGTCTCCCGCCGCAGCGCCCATCGGCCGGGGCCGCGGGTGCACGTCCAGCCGCCGAACGCCGTGATGACCACCTGGAGGACGGTTCCCTCCTCAGCTGGGACGTCTCGGAGGGTGTGCGGCAGGCCCCTCATGAACGTGTCGAGGACCGGTCCGAGATAGTCCGGGCCGGTGAGGCCGGGCAGGCCGAGCGCGTCGCAGATCTGCTGGTGATGCGTCCAGTACTCGCTGAAGTCGCGGGCGGCGTCCAGCCAGACCGGGTGGGACTCGGGGCCGGCCCAGGAGACGGAGCCGCCCATGGCGTCCAGGTCCGCGCCCTCCCAGAACTGCACCACCTGATCGCCTACCGACGACAGCAGCTCGACCAGCAGGGACGGGCTGATTCGGCGCGCGGCCGTGACCCACTCGTCGTTGATGCGGTCGAGGAAGACCGGAAACGCCTCCCCGTCCCGCGGCCGCAGCGCCAGGTAGCCGTCACGGAGCATGGAGAGGCGCCCGACGTGGTCGCCGAGGACGTGGGCGGCGATGTCCTTGACGGTCCATCCGGGGCAGACGGTGGGACGCGCCCATTCGTCCCCGAACCCCCGCAGCAGGTCGATGAACGCGGCCTGCTGCCCGGCGAACAGCGGACGGACGTCGATCGGCGGCCCGAGCCAGGCGGTGTCGCCATCGCTGGCGGAATCGGCGGGGCCCGGCCCGGAACGCGGCATGACCCCGACGCTACCGGCCGGCAGGCGGCGCTCGGTGGGGCCGGCGTGCCGGGCTTCACCGTCCACCGCGTCCGGTGGCCGGGGGCCCGCGGCGATCACCGGCGGACGGTGACCGTGGTGGATCACCGGCGGACGGTGACCGTCCGCAGGGTACGGCAGGGCCCTTGCGTCCGCGCAAGCATCGGTGACCGGCGGGCGCGCGCTGCGTCAGAGTGTGTGTTGTCTCACTCCCACGTCCGACTTCGACCAGGCCGAAGAACTCATGTTCGCTTACAGCCCGACACGGAGACGTGAAGCCAACACCGCCATGAATTCATCAGACGCGTGGTCAGGGACGCCCGTGCTGGTTCCGGCGCCCGCTCCCTCCCTGGAACTCGGAATCCCGTCCGCCTGGAACAACAACGGCAAGTCGGCCGGACGTCTCATCGGTGAGATCGACATCGCCGCGACCCCGGCCGCGGTGCGGCTCGCCAGGTCCTACGTCCGGGAGCTGATCGGGCAGCACTTCGGCGCCGACCGCTCCGAACTCGGCGACTTGGAGCTGCTGACCAGCGAGGCCGTGACGAACTCGGTGCTGCACGCCAGGCCGCGCCACAACGGGACCGTCACGCTGTCGGTGCTGCACATCGACCGGTACGTGCGGGTCGAGGTCACCGACGGCGGCACCGCGTCCGGCGAGCCGCGCGGGGCCGAGGAGCCGCTGCCCGTGCACGGGCGGGGGCTCGTCCTGATGAAGGCCCTCGCCACCGACTTCGGCACCAGCCGGGGCAAGAACGGGACGGCCACCTTCTGGTTCGGGGTGGGCGTCAAGGAAGGATGGCGGCTCCCGTGACGGCTGGGCCCACGCCGAGCCTCACGTGGTGGGCGGAATCCGCTCCGCCGGAGGACGCGGAGGCCTCCCCCGGGCGGTCCGGCGGGCCCGCGCCCAGCAACGCCCGCATGTACGACTACCTCCTCGGCGGCAAGGACAACTACGCACCCGACCGCGACCTCACCGAATGGGCTCTCCGCAGGTGCCCGGTCGTGGGACGGCTCGTCCAGGCGAACAGGGGCTTCCTGGACCACGCCGCGGCGCTGCTCGCCGAGGACGCCGGGCTCCGGCAGTTCGTGGACATCGGCTGCGGGCTGCCGGTGTCCGGCGGCGCCAACGTCGGCGACATCGTCCGGCGCGCCGATCCGTCCTGCCGCGTCGCCTACGTCGACAACGACCCGATGGTGCTGGCGCACGCGCGGGCGCTGCTCGCCGTGGACGCGGGCACGGGCGCGTTCGAGGGGGACGTCCGCGACCCCGCCGCGCTGCTCGCCGACCCGGACCTGCGGGCGCTCATCGACCTGAGCGAGCCCGTGGGCGTCCTGCTGACGGGCGTCCTCGACGGCATCACCGACGAGGACGACCCGCGCGGCATCGTGCGCACGCTCGTGGAGGCCCTGCCGCCCGGCAGCCGCATGGTCGTCACCCACGCGGAGCGGACGCCGGAGCTGGAGGCGATCGCCGGGCTGCCACAGAACCCCGACCTGCCGTTCTGCCCGCGGAGCCTGGAGGCGGTCACCGAGATCTGCGGGGGCCTGGAGATGGCCGACCCCTACCCGGCGCGGCTGCCGCTCCCGCACGCCGTCCACACCACGGGCCCGGTGCCGCTGATCGGCTGCATCGGGCGCGTACCGGGGTGACGGCCCGCCATGCCCGTCATGTCCCCCACGGCGCCGTCCTGCGCGGGGCCCCCCGTCCTTGATGACGCCCCGGCCGTTGATGACGCCCCGGCCGTTGATGACGCCCCGGCCGTTGATGACGCCCCGGCCGTTGATGACGCCCCGGCCGTTGATGACGCCCCGGCCGTTGATGACGCCCCGGCCGTTGATGACGCAATGGACACATCACCGCGCCGACCGCCCCGGAGGCACGGCGTTTCGCTACGATCGAGGCTCCAGCGATTGCCACATCCGGGACGAGTGATGACAGCGGACGGCGAGCCGAAGTCTCTCTCTGAAATCACCAAGGACATGGGCCTCAACATGTCCGACGTGGCGGCCTTCTCCGGCCTCGACGAGAGCACGATATTCCGGCTGTGGGACAACGCCGAATGGCTCGACCGGGTCAGCGGGCGGTCCCTGCAGAGCCTCATGTCGTCCGTCCCGGGAATCGCCGAGTACTCGATGGCGCACGCCGTCCGGAAAAGGCGCGACGTACTCATCGGCGACCTGAACGGCGAGGGCCTCACCGTCGACGTCGCCGCCCTGGAGAAATCGGACGTCGCGCAGCAGCACCTGCTGAACGCCCTTGAGGCCGCGCTGCACATCATCCGCGGCGAGGCGACGCAGAAGACCTCGTCCTTCATCGCCCGCTTCTGGGGCCGCGAGCAGGACCGGGCCCTTGAGGCGCTCTACAACCCCGAGCCCGGCAGCGGCCTCCTGTCCGACCCGCAGACGCTGTTCGACTCCTCGATCGACCTGGCTCCCAGGCTGAACCGCAAGTCCTACTCGTTCCACTCGATCCTGGCGCTGAACATCCTCACGCACCAGGTCAGCAAGGTCACCGGCGAACTCGAGGCCGACCTCGGCTTCGAGGTCCCCGGACGGCAGGCCGCGTTCATGATGCGCGGCGTCGTGATGGGCTCCCTCATCGGCTCGAACGACATCGAGCTCGCGGAGAGATACCGCAGGGAACTGGATGCCACGCCCGTGTACGCGGCGCTGGAGGAATGGTCGTTCCCGACCTACACCAGAGACGGCCGTATCAGCAGCGACTTCACCTTGCCGAGTTCCCTGTCGCTCCGCAATACGGCCACGGAGGTGCTGCGCGAGATAGCGGAGTACAACGACGCCTACGTCTACTACCTGGTGTCGACGTACATCCCGCTGGCACTGAAAAGGGATCCCGCGTTCGGGGGGAAGATCGCCGAGCTGATCCAGGCGGTCGAACTGCGCGGGGCCGAGTGCCGGGACAAGAGGATCAGACAGACCTGCAACACGCTGGTCAGGCGGCTGAAGGGCGCCGCCTGACCAGGCTCGAAGAATGGGGAGCCGGTGGAGGACACGGCGCAAGCCATCGCAAATCTGACACGGGAGAGATGGGAGGCCAACGCACGGTACTGGGTCAAGGTCATCAGGGAGCGCCGCGACCGGTACCGCACCGAGCTCACCGACGGCGCCGTCCTCGACGCCATCGGCCCCTGCGCGGGCCGCCGCGTCCTCGACGCGGGCTGCGGCGAGGGCTACCTCGCCCGCACGCTGGCCGCCCAAGGCGCCGACGTCACGGGGGTGGACGTCTCCCAGGGCCTGATCGACGCGGCCTGCGCCCATCCCGCGCAGGAGGCCGCGGCCGCGTTCGTGCGCGCCAGCGTCGACGACCTGCCGTTCGAGGACGACGCGTTCGACCTCGTCGTCTGCAACCACCTGTTCAGCCACCTCCAGGACCCCACGCGCGCGTTCGGCGAGTTCTCCCGGGTCCTGGCGAGCGGCGGGCGGCTGATCCTGCTGACCCTGCACCCGTGCTTCTACGTGGAGAACTCCGAGCAGGGCGCGATGAACAGCGTCCCGGCGTCGCAGTACTTCGCGTCGCGCGGCATCGACCAGCGGTTCCTGGTGGACGGCCTGGAATCCCCTTCGATGATCACATCGTGGCTCCGGCCGCTCGAGTACTACGCTGGAACGCTCCGAGACAACGGTTTCGTCATCGGCGACCTGCGCGAACCGCACCCGACGGAAGAGCAGATGCGCGACGACCCGTGGTGGCGCAAGGGCTTCCCGACGGCCCTCTTCATGCTCCTGATCGCCGAACGCCGCTGACGCGGCGTCCCCGGTCGCCGCGTTCCGCGCCGGGCGCCCGCGGGTGTGGCTACAGTCTCCGCATGAGTGATGCCGTCCCGCCGCCGGAGCGCGTTCCGGCGGAGCTGGCCGATCACCCGGACCGGCTCCGGTGGAACGCCAGGTACGGGGACGCCCCGGGGCTGTCCCCGGTCCACCCGCTCGCGGAGCGGGCGCTGTCCTCCGGCCTGCCGGACGGCGGGGTGCTCGACCTCGCGTCCGGGCCGTCCGGCAGCGCCCTGCTCGCCGCGGCGGCCGGCCGGTCCGTCACCGCCGTGGACGTCTCCGAGATCGCGCTCGGCCGCCTCCGCGACGAGGCCGGGCGGCGCGGGCTCGCCGCGCGGATCACGCTCGTCCAGGACGACCTGGCCGCCTGGCGGCCGCATCCCGCGGGGTACGCGCTCGTGCTGTGCACCGGTTTCTGGGACCGCGCCGTGTTCGGCCGGGCGGCCGGGGCCGTCCTGCCGGGCGGCCTGCTGGCGTGGGAGGCGTTCACCGAGGAGGCCCGCCGCCATCGGCCGGGCCTGCCCGCGGAGTGGTGCCTCGGCCCGTCCGAGCCCGCCTCGCTGCTGCCGGACGGCTTCACCGTCCTGGAGCAGGCCGACGACCCCGCCACGGGCAAACGCGGCGTCCTGGCCCGCCGCTGTGTGACCCCGGGCCGGTCCGCCCCTTAGCCGGGCCCCTCGGCGTCTACGTCCACTACTACCGGGGCGTGGTCGGACGGTCCCTTCCCCTTGCGCGCCTCACGGTCGACGTAGGCGGAGCTGACACGGGAGGCGCAATCCTCGCTGGCATAGAAGAGGTCGATGCGCATACCCATGTCCTTGTGGAACGCCCCCGCCCGGTAATCCCAGTACGTGTACGGGTGGGGGCCCTTCATGGCGGCCGGCACCACGTCGTGGAGGCCCAGGTCGCGCAGTTCCGTGAGGGCTTGGCGTTCGGCGGGGGTGACGTGGGTGGAGCCGACGAACACCGACGGGTCCCAGACGTCCTCGTCGGTGGGCGCCACGTTGTAGTCGCCGCACGCCACCAGCGGCAGGCCCCGCGCCAGTTCGGCGCCCAGCGCGTCCCGCAGCGCCCGGAACCATTCGAGTTTGTAGGCGTAGTGGGCCGAGTCGGGCGTGCGGCCGTTCGGCGCGTACAGCGACCACACCCGCACCCCGCCGCACGTCGCGCCGATCGCGCGCGCCTCGGGGACCAGCAGGACGGGCTCGGTCAGCTTCGTCTGCCCCTCCGCCTCGCCTTCGTAGGCCGGCTCCCCGGGGAAGCCGTTCGACACGTCCTCGATGCCGACCCTCGACAGGACGGCCACGCCGTTCCAGCGGCCGTCGCCGTGCGCCGCGGTGGCGTAGCCCAGTTCCGCCACCTCGGCCGCCGGGAACTGGTCGGCGCGGCACTTGGTCTCCTGGAGGCAGACCACGTCGGGCGCGGTCTCCGCCAGCCAGGAAAGGAGGCGCGGCAGACGGGCCTTGACCGAATTGACATTCCACGTCGCGAGGCGCATCCCCCCAGCCTGCCATTTACCGGGCGGCCGGGCGCGGTCGCACGGTCCCATCCGGGCCCCGCGGCCGGTACATTGCAGGTCGGCCTCTCCCCCCGCCAGAGGGACGCCGAGCAGCCCGCGGGAACGGTAGATTGCGGGCGGCTGCGTCGCCCGCGCAGCGTCGCCGCACACGGCAGCACACCGGCCCGTGTGACCGGTAGATTGCGGGTCGGCCGCCTTTGCACGGTTTTCACACCGCGCTTAGACCGGTCCTGGAAGGGTGGTCTCGTTCGTGATGTCGTCAAGCCCGGAGCAAGCGAGGAAACATGTCCGAGGATGACAAGCCCGGGGGCAAGCCCACGATCAAGGCGAAGGCGAAGATCCCGAACGCCCAGAACATCCGCAGCCCGGAATTCAAACCGCACGGCATCAGCGCCGGGCGCGGCAGCGGGCTGAACCGGCCGTCCGCGCTGACCGCCAAGCAGGCGCGCAAGCGGCGGATCATGGTGATCGTCGGGCTGGTGGTCGCCGCCGCCCTGATCGCGGGCTTCGTCTTCTGGTGGATCAACCGCCCGCCGCCGGAGATCGAGGTGTCCGGCCGGTTCGCGACCAAGCCCACCGTGGAGATCCCCACGAAGCTCGCGCCCGAGGGCAAGCGCAAGGTGACCACCCTGATCAAGGGCGACGGGCCCGAGATCAAGAACGGCGACACCCTGTACGCCCAGTACGCCTTCTACCAGTGGGCGAAGGACAGCGACGACGAGGACGGCTCCGTCAAGAGCAAGAACAAGGAGCTCGCCTCGTCCTACGAGCGCGAGGCCCAGGGGCAGCCGACCCAGCCGCTCGTCGTCGGCGAGAGCGGCATCAAGGGCTTCGACCAGGGCATGGTCGGCCAGACGGCCGGCAGCCGGGTCATGCTGCAGATCCCGCCGTCGGAGGGCTTCGGCGAGCAGGGCTCGCAGCTCGGGCTGGAGAAGTCCGACTGGGTGGTGTTCGTCGTGGACGTCCAGGCCGTCGTCCACAAGGGCCAGGGCCCGCAGGGCGCCGCGAAGGAGCTCAACGACAAGAAGCTGCCGCAGGTCGCGGACAAGGGCGAGGGCAAGGCGCCCGAGGTGAAGATCCCCGACCGGGACGCCCCGGCCGCGCTCCAGGTGAAGACGCTGGTCGAGGGGACCGGCCCGGCGCTGGAGAAGGGCGACGACGCGGTCGTCAACTACCAGGGCACGCTCTGGGACAGCGGCAAGGAGTTCGACTCCAGCTGGAAGTCCGGCTCCCCGGCCAAGTTCCCGATCGGCACCGGCAAGACCGTCCCCGGCTTCGACAAGGGGCTCACCGGCGCGAAGGTCGGCAGCCGGGTGCTGCTCGTCCTGCCGCCCAAGGAGGGGTACGGCAAGGACGGCATGCCGCCGGAGATCAAGGGCGACGACACCCTCGTCTTCGTCGTGGACATCCTCGCCAAGCTCAAGAAGTGAGGCGGGAACGGCGCGGCGGATCGTGAACGGCGGCGGCGGGGCACCCGGTCGGGTGCCCCGCCGCTCCGCGTTCCGGGGGGAAACGCGATCTGCGACGCCCGTCACGACAACCGGAGGGGCGCATTGCCCGTCTCCTAATGGGAGGCCGATGGGGTGCGCGCCGCACGGCACGCCGCACCGATCCCCTCAGGTATCGTCGGTAGCGCATTAATCACGGGGGGCTTGTGAGCAACGGCAGAAAGGGTCCGGAGGGTGCGGAGCCCACTGCTCCGGACGAGGGGGACCCGCGGGACGCGCAGGCCGGGCCACCGGCGGGCGGGGACGATCCCCCGGCCGCGATATTGACCGTGCACACCGAAGAATCCACTCAGGACGCAGAATTCGACCAGGTGGACGACATTTCTGATAACGGCGGGAAAAACACTCCGGACGCCGTCTCCGAGGAGGCTGCGGCGCAATCTCCCGATACGGATAACCCTTCCGGTGGCCCGGGTGACCAGTCCCCGAACGGCGCCGCCAATGGATCCGCGGCCGAAGCGCCCGAATCGTCCGAGGCTCCCTCGGCCGCGGGCGCGTCCGAGGCCGAGGCCGGGCCGCGCGACGAGAGCGCGGCCGGCGAGGGAGAACCCGCCGGGGACGACGGCCGGGCCGCGGCGGGCGACACGGGTGTGGTCGCCGCGGAAAGTGTTGAAGCGGCGACGAGTGGTGATACCAGGAGCATGCCGCCCTCCTCGCCCCACCCGTCCGCGCCCCGCCACGGGGGTCCGCCGGGGGACGCCGCGGGGCGCGCCGGCGGCGGCGATGGGAAGGGGCCGGGCCGGTCCCGGAGCCGCCGGTCCCGCCTCCTGCGCCGCGCGCTGTTCGTCATGCTCGGCTTCCTCGGGTTCTGCGTCGCCGCGTTCGCGGTCGCCTACCTGTTCACGCCGGTGCCGTCGCCGCTGGAGAAGGCGGTCGCGCAGGGCCCCACGTTCTACTACTCCGACGGCAAGACGCAGATCGCGAAGACCGGCGTCAACCGCGACGCGGTCGACCTCGACCGGATCCCGGAGAGCACCCGCAACGCGGTGATCGCCGCCGAGAACGGCACGTTCTACGAGGACCCGGGCGTCTCGGTGCGGGGCACCGCGCGGGCGTTCTGGTCCACGGTGACCGGCCGGCAGCTGCAGGGCGGCTCGACGATCACGCAGCAGATGGTCCGCAACTACTACGGCGGCATCGGCAAGGAGCGGTCGGTCACCCGCAAGCTCAAGGAGATCATGGTCGCCCTGAAGGTCGACCAGGAGAAAGAGAAGGACTGGATCCTCGAGCAGTACCTGAACACCATCTACTTCGGGCGCAACGCGTACGGCGTCCAGGCCGCCGCCAAGGCCTACTACGACAAGGACGTCTCGAAGCTGACCCCCGCGGAGGGCGCCTACATCGCGGCCGCGATCCAGCAGCCCAGCTACTTCGCCGACCCGACCGGCTCCGCCCGCCCCCTCGCCGAGCAGCGGTGGCGCGCCGTCCTGCACAACATGGTGCGGGACGGCTACCTCACCTCCGCCGACGCCGCGTCGATGGAGTTCCCCAAGCCGGTCGAGCAGGAGATCACCGACGTCCTCAAGGGCCAGAACGGCTACATGGTCAACGTGGCCAAGAAGGAGCTCGTCGAGCGCCGCGGCTACAGCGAGGACGAGATCAACCGCAGCGGCCTGAAGATCACCACGACGTTCGACAAGCGGCTGATGGACGCGATGCGGCGTTCGGTGAACCAGAACACCCCCGACGGGATGAGCAAGAAGATCCGGACGGGCGCGGTGTCGGTCGACCCGGCCACCGGGCAGGTCCTGGCGTTCTACGGCGGGCGCGGCTACCTGGAGGAGGCGCTGAGCAGCTCGTTCGGCGACTGGGCGCAGGCCGGGTCCGGGTTCAAGCCGATCGCGCTGGCCGCCGCGCTGGAGAACGGGGAGACGCTCGGCTCCA
>NZ_BMRO01000011.1:0-107477 GCF_014648675.1 Actinomadura livida | reverse complement strand
ACCTCGTCACCGCCACCCAGAACTCGATCAACACCGCGTACGTGAACCTCGGCCAGGACATCGGCAACGACAAGATCGTCAAGATGGCCGAGAAGATGGGCATCCCCAAGTCGCAGATGAAGCCCGAGCAGCGCAGCGCCGCGACGTTCCCGCTCGGCATCGTGTCGCTGCACCCCGTCCAGCAGGCGGGGGTGTTCGCGACGTTCGCGGCGGAGGGCGTGCACCGGGAGCCGTTCGTCGTCAAGTCCGTCACCGACAACGCCGACCACAAGCGCACCTTCAAGGAGAAGGGCGAGCGGGCGCTCAGCCAGCAGAACGCGCGGGACGCGACGTACGCGATGGAGCAGGTCGTCCGGGGCGGCACCGGGACCGCCGCGCAGCTGTTCGACGGCCGCGACGTCGCCGGCAAGACCGGCACGACCGACGAGGGCCGCGCGATCTGGTTCAACGGCTTCGTCCCGCAGCTGGCCACGTCGGTCGCGATGTTCCGCAGCGACGGCAAGCCGCTGGACATCCCCGGCTACGGCGCGTACGGCGGGGCGCTCCCCGCGCAGATCTGGCGCACCTACATGACCGACGCCGTGAACATCAAGGACTACGAGCCGAAGTCGTTCGGCGCGCCGTCGAGCAGGCCGGGCGGCAGCGTCGGCGGCCCGCGGGACGACGACCGCCCGGACGGGTCGGAACCGCCGCGCACGACCGAGCCGGACGAGCCGCCCACCGACGACCCCGAGGAGCCGGAGATCCCGTCGCCCCCGACGGGCGTGCCGACCCTGCCCCCGACCGAGCCCGGCGGGCCCGGCGGCGACGATCCCGGCGGACCCGGCGGTGGCGGGGACGGCGACGGAGACGGCGGCGGAGGCGGCGGCTCCGGCGGGGGCGGGGGCGGCGGCGGCCGTCCCGGCGCGAGCGGCTGACGCCCCGGCCCGGACGGCGGCCGCCCGGACGGCGGCCTGCGGGACGCTACCCGCAGACCTCGCCGATCCGGGCCGGCGTCTTCGACATGACGGTGTTGAGCTGCGTCACGTCGCCGCCGCCCACGGCCGCGGCGGCGGCGCGGAGCCGGTCCGCCTCGGCGGTGAGGGCCTTCTCCAGGTCGTCGTCGCCGGCCTCCTCCGCGAGCTCGTCGAGGCGTCCGGCGAGCTTCTCGGTTGCCTGCCGCCACTGCGCGGGATCGGCCGCGGGCGCGCTCCTGACCTGCGTCATGTATTGCTGGAACGCCTCTTTGGTATCGGTGCAGACCGGGTCCGGACCGGCGCTCACCACCCCGCACCCGCCGAGCAGCCCGGACGCGCCGAGCACCACCGCGCCCCCGCCCAGCGCCCGCAACACCCCGTAACGCATCGCACCTCCCACTCGCCCCCGCCCGGATCCCTTGACCACGGACCGGTGCCGCATATGTTTCCGCATCGGCCGCGTTCGCGGGGTTCCCGCACTCGGGCGGTTCGGCCCGTTCGCTGTGACGCGTCCCGGGACGGCGGGGTTCGGTGGGGGCGCGCGGCCGCTCCGGCGGCGGCGCCTCCGATCGGCCTCGCGGCGCTGACAGCACGCTGACCTGCGGACTCTTCCGCACAGTCAGGCGAGGGGGCTCTTTGGTCCTGTTCGCCCATGTAGCGTAGGCAGTCGCGCGGGACGAGCACGGAGGAAACAGGGGGTGGCGACCGTGGCCGACGCGTGGCGACCCACGTCGGAACTGGAACACCGGCTGCAGGAGACCGTGCGGGCAGGGGACCAGGAGAGCTACTTCCGCCTCATCGCGGACAGCGAGCTCGTCGTCCCCGTCCCGCCCGACCTGGTGGACGGCATGCTCGCGGGCGAGGCGCAGCCGTCCTGGCCGACCCAGGAGGAGGACGGCCGCGTCCACGTGCTGACCTACACGTCGGCGTCGGCGATGCGCGCCTGCCTCGGCCCGTCCTACCAGCACTTCATGACGGTCCGCTTCGGCGAGATCGCCGAGACGTGGCCCGACGACCGCTGGTGGCTCGCCATCGACGCGCCCGCCCGCGGCGTCCCCGCGGCCCTGCCCATCGAGGCGCGGCTGCCGGCCTGGTTCGTCCGCCAGGTCGCCGGCGGCGACGGCCGCCCGCCCCAGGTCGGGCGCGTGTCCGCCCCCTGGGAGGAGCTCCGCGACCAGCACCGGGACCTGCCGCGCGAGTCCCCCCGGCAGGAGTTCCAGCCCGCCAACGACGTCGAACGCGAACTGCTGCGGGCCGCGGCCAACAACGACCACGACCTCTTCCTGCAGACGCTCGCCGGCACCGACGTGCTCCTGCCCGTCCCGGACGACACCGACTACGCGATGCGCCCGGGCCGCCCCGGCTTCCCCTGGCAGACCCGGGAGGTGGACGGCTCCACCGTCGTCCCCGTCTTCACGTCGCCGGAACGCCTCGTCGAGGCGGCCCGCACCGCCGGGACCGGCACCGAGTACATCAAGCTGCCGTTCACCGTCGCGCTGCGCTACTGGCCGAACCACGACTGGGTGCTGGCGATCAACTCCGGCTCCCCCGCCGGGGGGACCATCCTGGCGCAGCAGCTCCCCGGCCTCGCCACGTGGGCCGACCAGCGCGCCGCCCAGCGCATGACGGACGGCTTCGAACCGCAGAACGACATCGAGGGCCGGCTCTTCGAGGCCGCCCGGCGCCGCGACACCGACGCCTTCTTCAAGATCCTCCTCGGCGCCCAGGTCCTCGTCCCGGCCGACCCGGACACGCCCTGGGGCATCACGCCCGGCGACCCCGGCTTCCCGTGGCGGCCCGTCCCCGTCCACGGCCGGACGTCCATCCAGATCTTCACGTCGCTCAAGTGGATGAACGAGGCCGTCGGCTCGTCCCGCTTCATCATGCCGACCCTGCTGGACATGGTCGCCGCCTGGCCCGACACCGGCTGGAACCTCGTCCTCAACCCCGGCACGCCGATCGACGCGTCCATGCCCGGCGACAAGATCCGCTCCCTCGGCCCCCCGGCGGCGGACCGTGCCACACCCCCCGCCGCGTCCACGCCCCCGCCCCCGGACACCCCCGCCGTCCCGGTGGCCCCCGCCGTCCCCGCCGAGCCCGACACCCCGCACGAAACGGCACAGGACGCCCCCGCGGAAGCACCGGGCGACCCGCTGGGACCGCCCAGCCCCTCACAAACCCACCCCGACACGAGCACGCCGGGCTCCCCCGCCCCGGGCCTTCCGGGGCCGCTGGGCGCTGAAGCATCCGGGATGCCCGACGTCCCAGAACCAGGCAGACCCCCTCAAGACCACCCCCACGCAGGCACGCCGCCGTCCCCCGCTCCGGGGCTGCCAGGCCCGCAGGACGTACAAGCCACGCCCGGAACGGAGAGTGCTCCGGCACCAGGGGGCACACCGCACAGCCACCCCGGAACGGACCCGGCCGGGTCTCCCGCTCCGGGACTCCCAGGCCCCCTGGACCGTCAGGCCGCCCCCGGCCCCACCGACACCCCGGCGCCCGGCGCAGACCCCCAAGACCACACCTACACGGGCACGCCGCCTTCCCCCACACCAACTTCTCCCGCGCCGGGATCGCCGGGGCCGCGGGGCGACCAAGCCACGCCTGGAACCACCGGCACCCCGACACCGGAGACACCGACTCCCCCAGCTGCGGGACTGCCTGATCCGCAGGGCGACCAAGCCATGCACGGGACGGGCGGTCTTCCGGTGCCGGAGAGTCCACCGCACAGCAGTCCCGAAGCGGGCCCGATCGGGTCTCCCGCTCCGGGACTGCCGGGGCCGCAGGACGGTCAAGACGTACCCGGACCCGCCGACGCCCCGGCGCCCGGCGCAATGCCTCAAGAACAGGCACATCCGGGCCCGCCGACGTCCCCCGCGCCGGGAGTGCCCGGCCCACAGGACGTCCAAGCCGCGCCCGGGGGCCGGGCTTCCGGGCTGCCCGGGCCGTGGGGCGGCGATGGTTCGCCGGCCGAGACCGGGGGCCATCCGGAGGAGACGGCTGCGGCCGACGGTCTGCACGCGGGGCCGGAGAGCGAGCCGGGCGGGCCGGATCTGCGCGCCGTGGCCGAGCCCGAGGAGGCGTTCGAGCCGGGCAACCGGATCGACCAGGAGCTGTACGAGGCGACGCTGAGCGGCGACTCGGACGCGTTCCTGCGCGTGCTGCTGAACGCGAACGTCCTCGTGCCGATCCCCGAGGACGCGCCGCTTGAGGTGACGCCCGTCCAGCGGGATTTCCGCTGGGACGCGGCGCTGCGGTCCGAGGGCGCGGTGCAGGTGTTCACGTCGCTGGTGAGGCTGCGCGAGGTGCTGCCCGAGTCCCGGTTCGTGTACGCGGACTTCCGGGAGCTCATCGGCGCGTGGCCCCGCGAGGACTGGACGATGCTCCTGAACCCGGGGACGCGCATAGGGGCGTCCCTGCGCGGTGACCAGGTGCGGGCGCTCAGCGACTGGGCCGTGCGGGTCGGGCTCGTCCCGGCGCGGCCGGAGGTCCCGCTGCCGCCGCCGCGGCCGGAGGCCGTTCCGCAGGCAGTGCCAGAGGCCGTTCCAGAGGCCGTTCCAGAGGTCGGGCCGGAGGCCGCGCCGCAGGCTCCGCCCGCCGACCTGGACGACCGCGTCTCGTCGCCGTCCATCATGCAGAAGGTCGTGCCGCACGGGCACGTCGCCTGGTACCTGGAGCAGGGCTACGACCGGGTCGGGGGGTTCGTCCACTCGACGGGCGACGTCGCCGAACTGCAGACGCCCGTCCAGTTGTACGAGGCGCTGGGCCTCCTCTACGAGGGCTCCCCGTTCACGCCCGGCGACGAGGGCGTGTACGTCATCCGGTGGCCCGCCTACTGTCCCGACCTCTACCGGATCCCGTTCGGGGGACGGGACGAGGACGAGATGGCCACGTGGGGCGACGCCGGCTGGGTGATCGAGCGGCCGCCGTTCCTGGGCACCGGATTCGCGCCGGGCAGCGCCGGGTCGATCCGCGAGTACAAGGTGGACAGCGTCCGCCTCCCGTTCGGGGCGGAGATGTACTACCTCGGCAGGGACCGGTCGGAGCGGTTCATCGCCATGTACGACCCCGACCGGCTCGCCTGGCTGCGGCCGGAGCCGAGCACCGAGACCTGGGACGGGCGGACGGAGGCCGCGCAGTGATCCGCGACGGGTACATCGCGCGGTGGCTCGGCCGGGACTTCGAGGCCGCGCCCGGCGCCGACGGCGAGGTCAGGCTGTACACCCCCGGGCCGACGGACGGCTTCGAGGAACTGCGTCCCGGGCGCTACCGCCGCATCGTCCCCGCGTCCGAGGTGGAGGACCTCCGCTACGTCCGGACGACGTGCCAGTGGCGCGGCGAGCGGTTCGTCATCGTCGGCGAGCACGAGAGCTGGCTGCGGGTCGAGTACACCGGCGGGCGGGCCCCCGTCGCGGAGGGCCTGGGGCTCGATCGAATCGACCAGGGAGTCTGGCAGACATGGGCTCCCAGGTCGGAGGTGGCGGACGTCCGCGAGGAGTTGATCTAGTCGCGGACGGGGGTTGATTTGCCCCGCGAATCCGTGGTCGCATGATTTCCGGGGCCGACCCCCCGGGCAAGGCAGAAGCGCTCAACGGCGACGCGACGGAGGTGCTGCGGCAGTGATCTGCCGACCAGCGGTGAAACCGGTCTTTGTCGGGCTCGGCACGGCCGCCATCCTGGCCGCCGGCGGCGCGTCCGCCGTCGCCGCCGACTCGCCGTCCCCCTCCCCCTCGGACTCGCCCACCACGGAGGAGACGCTCGAGGTGAGCGTCGCGCCGGACGCGTCCACGGTGGACCCCGGCAAGTCCGTGGCGATCACGACGACCGTCAAGGCCGTCGGCGGCGACCTGGCCGACGTCAAGGTCACCAAGATCACCGCGACGCTCAAGGGGGCGACGTTCGCGGGCGACTGCGGGGAGCCCTTCACCGATCCCGAGTGCGGCATCGAGAGCCTCGCCGCCGGCAAGGAGGGGGCGATCGGCTCGACGGTCAACGTCCCCGAAGAGGCCGCCGAGGAGACGACCGAGTTCACGGTCACCGTCACCGTCGACGCCGCGGAACTCGACCCGGCCACCGCGACCACGGTCCTGAAGTACGTGGTCCCCACGCCGACGAAGCCGCCGACGACCACCAAGCCGCCGAGCTCCTCCAAGCCGCCGACCAAGACGCCGACGAAGAAGCCGTCCAAGACGCCGAAGCCCACCGACTCCGCGTCCGGCGGTGACGGCGGGTCCAGCGGCGGCTCCTCCGGCGGATCCGGGAGCGGCTCGGTCACCTCCAACGGCGGGGCCGTCCCGCCGCAGCCGAACTCGTCGTTCGCGCCCCCGGACCCGTCGGTCGCGCTGCCGCCGATCCAGGCGCCGAACCCGTCGGTCGCGCCTTCCCAGGGCGTCGCGCTGACGCCGCAGAGCCGGCTGCAGGGCAACGAGGCGCCCGTCGCGCAGGACCTCACGTTCGAGCGGATGGCCAGCACTCAGGTCGCGTGGCTGGCGGCGCTCCTGGTTGCGTTCTCCCTGCTGCTGACGCAGCTGCGCCTGGGCAGGCGGCGCATCCCGGCCAGGGCGGCGGCCATGCGGGCGAAGGGCGCGCACCGCCGGCCCCGCAAGGGCATGTTCGGCAAGTGATCAGCGGGTGAGCGCGTAGCACGCGATCGCGGCGGCGGCGACCACGTTGAGCGAGTCGACGCCGCGCGCCAGGGCCGCCCCGTCCATCGGTATCCGGACGCGATGGTCGGCCTCGTGCAGCCACCGCGACGACAGCCCGTCCCCCTCCGAGCCCAGCAGCAGCGCCCTGCGCTCCGCGGCCTTCACCTCGTCGATGGGCGTCGCGTCGGCCGCGGGCGTGAGCGCGAGGAGCTCGAAACCGCGCTCGCGAAGCGCGCCGAGCCCGTTGCGCCAGTCGGCCATCCGGGCGTACGGCAGGGCGAACACGGCGCCCATGGACACCTTGACCGCACGCCGGTAAAGGGGATCGGCGCACCGCGGCGCCAACACGGCCGCGTCCACCCCGAGCGCCGCCGCACACCGGAAGATCGCCCCGATGTTGGTGTGGTCGACGATGTCCTCGCAGACGATGACGCGGCGGGCGGTGGTGAGGAGCGTGTCGACGGACGGGAGCGGGAGGCGTTCGAGGGACGCCAGGGCGCCGCGGTGGACCTGGAAGCCGGTGGTCGCCTCCAGGACGTCGTCGTCGGCGAGGTAGACGGGGGCGTCGAGGCCGTCCAGGACGTCGGCGAGGGGTTCGGCCCAGCGGCGGGCCATCAGCAGGGAGCGGACGGGGTGGCCCGCGCCGATCGCGCGGCGGATCACCTTCTCGCCCTCGGCGACGAACAGGCCGTGCTCGGCCTCCAGGCTCTTGCGGAGGTTCACGTCCCGCAGCCGGACGTAGTCCGTGAGGCGCGGGTCGGCGGCGTCGGTGACGGGAACCAGGCGGGCCATGCGCCCAGTCTGCCGTTGAAACCGGGATGGGGCGTCCGGATCCGGCCAACCGCGAGCGGGCCCGTGCAGGTTTCGCGAGACCGTCACGGCGTACCGTTCCGCCCCGTACGCAGGGTGTGGTGATCGGCGGCAATGCCAGGATCGTTGAGACATACGCTCATGACCTGCGTCATTATCAGTTTTGAGTTCTTTGTAACCTCTAGTTCGTACTACTACAGTGCCGTGGGACATCGGCGGGTTTCTGGTGAATCGAGGGCAGGTCCATGAGCGGACGTCATCGCAATGACATCCCCGATGGGGCGGGGGAGGGCGGATACGACCCGTCCCGGCCCGTCTTCGGCCCCGCCAACGACGGGTCTTCGGACTGGTTCGGCGCCAGGGAGAGCCAGGGGCAGCCGCTGGCCCAGCCGCCGGCCGGTCCGCAGGGCGCGCCGCCCGTCCGGGGCGCCGCACCGGGGGCGTCCGGCGAGACGCCGCAGTGGTTCACGCCGCGCCAGTCGGGCGAGCACCCCGGCTACGGCCGCGGCGGGTACGGCGGTGCGCGGGAGGGCGGCGGCCGCCGCTCCGGGGAGCCGATGTCCGGGAACCCCCAGGGCCCGCCGCCCGGCGCCTCCTCGTCTCCGCTGGCCGGGACCGGGTACAGCGAGTACGACTCCATCCGCAGCTCCGACGGCGGCCCGTCCGGGTACTTCGGCGGGCCGGGCGACTCCGGCGGCTACGGCGGCGGGTCCGGCGGGTCCGGTGGCTCGGGCGGTTCGGGCGGCTCCGGTGGCTACGGCGGCGAGTCCGGCGGCTACGAGTACGGGCGCCGCAAGCGCAAGCGCAACGCGACCGCGCTGATCGGGCCGATGGCCGGCGCCGTGGGCCTGGCGCTGCTGCTGGGCGTCGGCGTGTACGCGTTCGCCGAGAGCGGCGGCTGCACCGGCGACGACGCGCTGAGCCTGTCGGTCGCGGTGGCGCCCGACATCGCGCCGGTCGTGGAGAAGGCCGCCAAGCGCTTCAACGACGGCTCGCACGAGACGGACGGCAAGTGCGTCCGGGCCACGGTGAAGAAGGTCGAGCCGTCGTCGGTGTCGACGCTGATCTCCGGGCAGGGCGTGGCGAACGCGGCGAACGAGCGCCCGGACGTGTGGATCCCCGACTCGTCGCTGTGGATCTCGCTGGCGCAGGCGGGCGGCGACGGCAAGAAGAACGACGTCGTGCCCACCAAGACCTCGGTGGCGACGAGCCCGATCGTGGTGGGCCTGCCGCAGACGCTCGCGGAGCAGCTGAAGAAGCAGGGCATCACCGCCAGCCCGTCCTGGGACAACCTCCTCAAGGCCGCCGGCGGCACCGCGGGCGGCGCGGTCACCAAGAACCAGATGATCCCGGCCGGCACGGTGCGGCTGGTCGTCCCCGACCCGATGCGGAACGCGGCGGGCATGGGCTCGCTGATGGTCACCAGCACGCTGCTGGCGAACGACCCCAACCGGGACTCGATCTTCACCGGCATCGTGCGGACCGTCCGGGAGAGCACCGTCCCCTCGGTCGACGCGCAGTTCGAGGCCTTCAACAAGGGCGGCGGCGGCAAGAAGCCGATCTCCCTGTCGTCCGAGCAGGCGCTGTGGAGCTACAACCGGACCAAGCCGCAGGAGCCGGCGGTCGCGCTGTACCCGCTCGAGGGCACGCTGTCGATGGACTACCCGTTCACCGTCACCAGCAAGGACGCCGCTAAGCAGCGGGGCGCCCGCCTGCTGGAGAAGGCGATGAGCACCGAGGCCACCCGCAACGACGTCCACGAGATGGGCTTCCGCACCCCGGACGGCAAGGCGCCGGAGGGCTTCGACCAGAAGACCGGCGTCAGCCCGGCCCGGCCGCGGCAGCTGCCGATGCCGAAGAGCGAGGACGTCGCGAAGATCATGCAGGCGTGGTCGAAGCTGTCGCTCGGGCTGCGCATGCTGACGCTGCTCGACGTGTCCGGCTCGATGCTGGAGAAGGTCGCGCCGAACTCGAACGTCAACCGGCTGCAGGCCATCGCCCAGATCTCGCAGGGCGGGCTGAGCATGATGTCGGACGACACCGAGCTCGGCCAGTGGCTGTTCTCGACGAACATGGACGGGGACCTCCCCTACAAGACGTCGGTCCCCATCGGCCCGCTGGGCGAGCGGATCGGGTCCAACACCCGGCGCGGCCTCGTCCTGTCGACGCTCAACTCGATGCAGCCGAAGCCGAACGGCGACACCGGGCTGTACCGGACGATGCTCGCCGCGTACAAGATGATGAACGACACCTACAAGCCGGAGTTCGGCAACTCGATCCTGCTGCTGACGGACGGGAAGAACGACGACGACGGCGGCCCCTCGCTCAAGACCACGCTCGACAAGCTCAAGAGCATGCAGGACCCGAACAAGCCGATCCAGGTCAACATGATCGGGTTCGGCCAGGGCGTGGACGTCAACGAGCTGCAGCAGATCGCGGACGCGACCAACGGCACCGTCCAGGTCGCGCAGACCCCGGAGGAGATCAAGAAGATCTTCCTCAAGGCGCTGTCCCGCCGCATCCAGTGACCCGCAACATCCAGTGACCGGCACCCCATGACGCATCCGGATGATCAGCCAAACGTGATCATCCGGATGCGTCAGGTAGTTCTTGATTTTTCCTGGAGTTCCGTGTCAACCAAGGGCCGCACCCGGCCGTCCAACCTGGTGGAGGCCCGACGGGGAGCGGGGCCGTCGGGCCTCCGACCGCCTTCCCTCCCTGGCCCGTGACGGGGAAGCGAGCCGTCTCGGACGGCCGGCCGATCAGGGGGTCGCCCGGAGCACCGGGCGAAACGGCACTCCGCCGCCCACCGGCGACGGAGGAGCGCATAAGCTCCCAATCGGATCTTCCAGACGTCCCCGACGACGCGGACGAGGAATCTGAACACAGCCCGCGGGAGGACCTTGTGTCCGGTTGGCCCAGTTTCGATCGCGCCGACGACGAGCGCCTGGCGCGGACTCTGGCCGCGGGGGACGCGAGCGCGCTCATCCAGGTCATGGACCGCTACGCGGCCCGCCTGTACGACTACTGCCACGCGCTGCTGCGCGACCAGGAGCAGGCGGCGGGCGCGCTCCACGACGCGCTCATCGCCGCCTACGCGCACGTGCCGGTCCTGCGCGAGCCCGACCGCTTCCGCGGCTGGCTGTACGCGCTCGTCCGCAAGGAGTCCATGCGGCGCCTCCGCGACCCGGAGCGGCCCGCCGAGCGGCACGAGGCCCCGGAGGTCGAGGAGGGCTTCCTGGACGGCGCGGAACTCGCCAAGCGGCTGGAGGTGCGCCAGCTCGTCCACAGCGGCCTGGCGGCCCTGCGCGGGCGCGAGCGCGAGGCGCTGGACCTCATGCTGCGGCACGGCCTGGACGCCGGGGAGGTCGGCGGCGTCCTCGGCATGGACGCGCACGAGGCCGCCGACCTGACCGGCCGGGCCCGCGCCCGCCTCGACGCCGCGCTCACCGCCGCGCACATCGTGCGGAACGGCGGCGGCTGCCCGGAGGCGGCGGCGATCGCGGACGAGGGCGGCTGGCCGCTCCCGCCCCCGGCCGTCCGCTCGCTGGCCGGGCACATGGAGTCGTGCCCGGCGTGCGCGCCGCAGCGCGACCGGCCGCTGTCCGCGGCGCGGCTGCTGCAGGTGATGCCCGTCGCGACGATGCCGACCGACCTGCGCGGCCACGTCATGGCCACCGCCACCGATCCGTCACTGGCCGGCGACCTGGACCACATCGCCTACCAGGCCGGGCCGTTCGACACCTGGGGCTGGCCGATCGACGAGGACGAGACGCCGGCGCAAGCCGGTCCCCGCCGGGGTGCCCCGCGCGCGCTCTGGCCCGTGCTCGCCGCCGTCGCCGCCGTGGTGCTGATCGTGGCGGGGGCGTTCTTCATCATGCCGGGCTCGCCCACCGGCGGGACGGAGGCCCAGGACTCCCCCGGGCCCGCCACGTCGGCGCCCGACTCGGCCACGCCGAGCGAGTCCGAGGAGCCCACGGAGTCACCGACGCCCACGGAGAGCAGCACTCCGACGCCCACCCCGTCCACGACGACCCCGACGCCGACGCCGACCCGGACGCGGTCGGCCCGGCCGTCCAGCCCGCGGCCGAGCACGACGCGCCCGAGCACCGGAACCCTGCAGGTCGGCGGCGGGGCCTGCAATCTCAGCGGCCCTGCCGACTCATGCGTGTTCCCAGTGCGCGCCGTCGGCGGACCTGTCAGCTGGTCGGCATCGGCCGGGGCGCCCCTCAGCGCGAACGGAGGCGGCACGCTGTCCAATGGCCAGCCGGGCGTCGCCACGGTACGTCTCGCCCCGAATTGCGAAGGGGAGGGCGTCGGAGCCGTTACTTTCTCCCCGGGCGGGACCAGCAGAGCTGTGTCTTGGACGTGCGGAGGAGGCGGAGGCAACGACGGGGGCGGCCCAGGCCGCTGATCCTAAAACGTGATCTATATCACATTTTGTAGGACCGAAAGCTGGTCGACTAGGCCAAACGGCCACAATGTGTACCGATTCCGTCACGGACTTCACCGCGTCCGGGAGAAATCTCAGCGACTTGGTGGCAAGATCAGGCAACCAGAGCGGGCCGGCAGGCGTCGGCGCTCCCCGGGGGTTTGACCGACGACACCGAATTCGACTGGGAGGGTTCCCGTGGCCGGTGAGCCAGGGCCCGGGCAGAACGACGACGTCAGGCTGGCGAACGCGCTGCGGGCCGGGGACGTCATCGCGCTGACCGAGGTCTACGACACCTACGCGCCGTTCCTCTACGACTACTGCCACGGGCTGCTCCGCGACCGCGTGGAGGCGGCCGGGGCACTGCGCAACGCCTTCATCGCGGCCCGCGAGCACATCGACCGGCTCACCGAGCCGGAGCGGCTGCGCGGCTGGATGTACGCGATCGCCCGCAAGGAGGCGATGCGGCGCCGCGACAGCCCCAACCGGCACACCGGGCAGGAGGCGCCCGAAGCCGACGACGAGCTGACCCAGGAGCAGCTCGTCCGGCGCGAGGAGCGCCGGCTCCTCGCGCACAGCGCGCTGGCCGCGCTCAACGGGCGGCAGCGCGAGGCGATCGACCTGCTGGTGCGGCACGAGCTGGACGAGGTCGACCTGTGCGGCATCCTCGGGATCCCGCTGGAGGAGACGCTCGCGCTCGTCGAGCGGACCCGCGAGGACCTCGCCGCCTCGCTGCACGCGGCCCTCATCGCGCAGAACCACTGGGAGGACTGCCCCGGCGTGGGGGCGCTGACCGAGTCGTGGCCGCTGCCCCCGCAGGCCGCGGCGGCGCTCGTGCGCCACGTGGCGAACTGCCCGGCGTGCGCGGAGCGCCAGACGCCGCCGCTGCCGCCCGACCGGCTGCTGTCGGTGCTGCCGATCGCGGCGATCCCCGCGGACCTGCGGCTCGACGTGCTGACCGCCGCGACCGCCGAGGACCGCGCGGGCAACCGCCGCGCCATCGCCGCTTGGACCGAGCCATTCGACGAGTACGGCTGGCCGCTCCCCTACCAGCCGACGCCGACGCGCGTCCGCGAGCGCCCGGCCCGGCGGCGCGGCCCCCTCGTCGCGGCCCTGGCCGTGGCGGTCGGAGTCGTGGTGCTGTCGGCGGGGGCGGTGTCGGCGTTCGGCGGCGACGGGACGAGCACGTCCGCGGGAGGCCCGGCGGCCGCCGACAGCAGCGAGCCGGTGCCCTCGGGGCAGCCCGAGCCGACGCCGACCGACCCGTCGCCCACGGTCACGTCGCCGTCCCCGACCCGGACGAAGTCGCCGTCGAAGACGCCCTCGCCGACCGCCACGCCGACCCGGACGGCGACGACCCGGCCGCCGCTGCGGCCGCCGCCGTCGGACACCGACGAGCCCGAGCCCCCGAAGCGCGGCGAACTGTCGGTGGATGGCTGCGGCATGGGCACCCGCGAGTCGTGCTCCATCCGGATCACCGCCGTGGGCGGGGCTGTGACCTGGCGGGTGACCGGCACGTCCGGTGAGTTGACCGCGGGCGGGGCCGGGCGCCTGGCGGCCGGCGCGTCCGCGAGCGTGACCGTCCGCCGCACGAACGTGTTCTGCTTCGGCGGCAGGACCGGGTCGGTCTCCTTCTCGCCGGGCGGCTCCGCCCGCGTCTCGTACTGCTGAGGCGCCCCCTCCGGGGGCGCCCCGCTCAGCTCGTCGCGGTCAGATGGTGCCGGTGTCCGTCAGATGGTGCCGGTGTCCTCAGATGGTGCCGGTGTCCAGGGTGCGGTGCGCCCGGTTCAGCAGGACGGGGACGCCGGCGCCGATCTGGTCGAACCCCTCGCCGACGGTCGCCTTCTGCAGGAAGCGCGCGTGGATGCCCTCAAGGATCACCGCGAGTTTGAAGCAGGCGAACGCGACGTAGAAGTCGAGGTCGGCGAGGTCGTAGCCGGTCAGCTCCGCGTACCGCCCGATGAACTCGCTCCGGGTGTAGAAGCCCGGCGCCGAGGTGATCGTGGCGCCGACGGGCAGCTTGTCGGCGTCGGCGGCCTCGGCCCAGTAGACGAGCGTCAGCCCGAGGTCGGACAGCGGGTCGCCGAGCGTCGACATCTCCCAGTCGACCACGGCGGCGATCTCCGGCTTGGGCTCCAGCCTCGCGAGCGCGTTGTCGAGCCGGAAGTCGCCGTGGACGAGGCGCGCCGGAGCGTCGGCCGGCAGCCGGTCGGCGAGCCTGGCCACGAGCCGGTCGTACTCGGGCAGGTCACGGGTGGTGCCGGTGGCGCGGATGGCCTCCTGGGAGCCGTCCCACTGCTTGCCCCAGCGCTTGAGCTGCCGCGCCATGTAGCCGCTCGGCCGGCCGAAGTCCTCCAGGCCGACGGCCTTCACGTCGACGGTGTGGATGGCGGCGAGCGCCTCCGCCAGCGCCTCGCTGAGGCCCCGCGCCTGCTCGGGCGTCATGCCGTCGGCGTCCTCGCGGTTCCGCAGGACGCGCCCCTCGACGTAGTCCATGAGGTAGAAGCGCGCGCCGATGACGTCCTCGTCGTCGCAGAACGCCAGCGTCCGCGGCACCGGGACCGCCGTGCCGTCGCCGAGCGCGGTCAGCACGCGGTACTCGCGTCCCATGTCGTGGGCCGTCGGAAGGACGTGCCCGAGCGGCGGCCTGCGCAGCACGATGCGGCGGCCGCCGTCCAGGGTGATCCCGTAGGTGAGGTTCGAGCGGCCGCCGGCGATCAGGTCGATCGCGCCGATGCGTCCCGTACCGGGCAACTCGCGGGCGAGCCAGTCCGCCAGGCGGGGGACGTCGATGCCGGGGACCCCGGAGGGAAGCTCTGCGTCAACGGTCATGACGCCCTATTAGAACGCGACTCGGTCCATGCTGTGAACCCCACCCGGGTACCTGCCGTCCGCGCGGTGAAACACTCCGGCCACTTCCGGCCGATTTGCAGGGAGGCTTCACCGGGCGTCCAGCATGCCGCTGACCTGCGACGACGCCCCGGCATCCGCCGGAGAACGGCCGATTGGCTGAGACTCCCAGAGGAGAACGAGAACGCCAGGTGCAAGCGGAGGAGCCCCGGGGTACGGGTCTGCGACGACAGCCGAGCAGTGTGCACCTACCTCGCCCGGAGGTCAGAGCCGTCATTCCCGGCCCATGACGGCAGGCTGGACTTTATACGTCCTGCTGGGCTATGAGAGTAGGACTAGACCATTCGGGACTAGACCGCCCGATTGGGGGGGACACACCGTGGCAGACGCATGGCTGCCGGGAGCCGGCCGCATGCCGGCGCGACAGGACGGCGGAGCTCTGCGAGGAGGTGCTCCCCGGGTCGTCTGGTGCGTCGGCGAGCACGATCCGCGCACCGTCTCCGCCCGCTCGGCGGCCGCCGACCTCCTGAAGGACGACCGGCCGCCGCACCTGGTCTGGCATCCCGGCACCGGCGACATCGTCCAGCTCCTGCCCGTCACCCGCGCCGCCCGGCTGCTCGGCGGGCGCGTCGGCCGGGAGGGCCGCGTCTGCGTGCAGATCATGGTCGTCGGCCAGTCCCGGGCGCCGTTCACCGGCACGCTGCTCACCGGCGTCGACGCGATCGTCCAGTGGCTGGACACGTGGGGCGTCCCGCGCCGCTGGCCCGCCGGGCCGCCGCTGCCGTCGCCGCAGTCGTACCACGCGCGGCGCGGCCGCAAGGACTGGGCGCGCGGCGGGCACTACGGGGCGTCCCAGGTGCCGCTCGTCGACCGCCCGGACCCCGGCGCCATCGACATCCGCCGCATCACCGGGCCCGACACCCCGGTCGCCCCCATCCCGAAGCCGCGCGCGCCCCTCTCCGAGGGCGCGACCCCGCCGCACCTTCTTCCGCGGCCGCCGCGCCCGCAGGAGCCGGTCCGCCCGCCGCAGACCGATCCGCCGTCGGGGCGTCCCGCTCCGCTGCACCCGGCCCCGGAACCCGTTCCGGTCGGGCCGTCGTCCGCGATGTCCAACTGACCCTCCTTTTCCCGGTCGTCCCCCCGTCTCCGGCTCAGCCCGCCCGCGCGAGCCGGCGGACGATCTCGCAGCCCTTCCGGAGCTGCGCGCGGCTCGCGGCCGAGCCGTACCCGATCACCAGGCCGGACGCCCGCGGCGCGCCCGCGTGATGGCGGTCGAGCGTCTCCACCAGCACGCCCCGCTCCCGCGCCGCCCGGACGATCCGTCCCGCCACCTCCGCCGGGACGTCCGCCACGAGGTGCAGCCCGGCCGTGTCGCCGCGCAGCGGCAGCCCGTCCAGCGCCTGGACGACCACGTCGCGGCGCCGCGCGTACTCCGCGCGCATCCGGCGGACGTGCCGGTCCACGTCCCCGCGTTCCAGGAGGAGCCGCAGCGCGTCCTGCGGCACGACCGCCGTCCGGTCGTTCAGCTCCCTGCGGCACCGCGCGATCCGCCCCACCAGGCCGGGACGGGCCACGAGCCAGCCGACCGCCAGGTCCGCGGTGAGGATCTTGGCGGTCGTGCCGAGGTAGACCACGACGTCCGGGTCCAGGCCGTAGAGGGCGGGCAGCGGCGCGACGTCGTAGCGGAACTCGCCGTCGTAGTCGTCCTCGGCGACGAGCGCCCCGTTGCGCCGCGCCCACGCCAGCAGGGCCTGGCGGCGCGGCACCGGCAGGACGCCGCCCATCGGGAACTGGTGCGAGGGCGTCGTGTAGACGAGGCGCAGGCCGTCGGGCAGGCCGTCGACGATGAGGCCGTGCTCGTCGACCGGGCAGGGCACCAGCTCGGCGCCGCGCCCGGCCAGCACGGCCCGCGCCCGCCGGTACCCGGGCTCCTCCACCCCGACCCGGTCGCCCGGACGCAGGACCGTCGCCGCCAGCAGATCGAGCCCGTTCGTCGCGCCCCGCGTGACAAGGAGCCCGTCCGCACGGCACGCCACCCCTCGGCTGCGCCGAATGTAGTCGGCCAGCGCGACACGGAGCCCGGGCAGGCCGTGCGGGTCCTGGCGCTGCTCGGGCGGCATCCCTGACGCGATGCGCCACGCGCGCCGCCACGCAGGGGTGTCGAGTGCCCCGACCCAGGCGGCACCTGGCCTCAGGTCGATCTCGCCTGGGCCCGCCGTCCTGAACACCGTCTCGATCGTGACCGGGCCTGGGTCGAGTGCGGGCGGGGCGGCGACGCCTTCGGTCACGTACGTCCCCGACCCGTGGCGGCCTTCCAGCCAGCCCTCCGCGTACAACTGCTCGTACGCCTCGGTCACGACCGTGCGGCTCACCCCGAGGACCCCGGCCAGCGCCCGGCTCGCGGGCAGCCGCTCACCGGCGGCCAGCCGCCCCTCCCCCATCGCGGCGCGCAACTGGGCGACGAGCTGGGCGCTCAGCGGCAGGCCGGCGTCCCGGTCGACGGTGAGGGGCAGGTCTACCGACAAAGTGGTCTCCCGATATCCGCACTAAGTGGCCCTACCGGCCAGGCCACTCTGTTCCTAGCGTAAACGTCCATGACCGCACTCTCCACGACCGGCCGGACCCGGCTGGGCAGAAACCCCGACCGCGGCCGCAGCGACCGCTCCGTCCTCTACGAGATCCTCGACGCCGGCCTGATCTGCCACCTCGGCCTGATCGTCGACGGCTCGCCCCGCGTGCTCCCCACCGGCTACGGGCGACTCGGCGACACCCTCTACGTCCACGGCTCGACGGGGGCGAGCAGCCTGATGGCCGGGCCGTCCCAGGACGTCTGCGTGACCGTCACCCACCTCGACGGGATCGTCATCGCCCGGTCCCTGTTCCACCACTCCGTCAACTACCGCAGCGCCGTCATCTTCGGGACGCCCCGGAGCCTCACCGACCCGGACGAGAAGCTGGCGGGCATCCGCGCCATCACTGAGCGACTGGCCCCCGGCCAATGGGACGTGGCGCGCCTGCCCACCCGCAAGGAACTCGCGGCCACCTCGGTCCTGGCGATCCCGCTGGAGGAGGCGTCCGTCAAGATCCGCCAGGGTCCCCCGAGCGACGACGACGAGGACTACGCGCTCGACCTATGGGCGGGCGTCCTCCCCGTCCACCAGACTTTCGGCGCCCCGTCCCCCGACCCTGCCCTGCGTCCCGGCATTGCCGTTCCTGGCCACATCTCCCACCGTGTGACCTCCTGATTCGATATGGCTCAGTGCCCCGCGCAGTCGTCCATGGCCGTAGGGTGAAGCACATGAACGAGCGGCTGGTCTGGATTGACTGCGAGATGACTGGACTCGACCTGCGCAACGACGCGCTCATCGAGATAGCCGCACTGGTCACCGATAGCGAGCTCAACATCCTCGACGAGGGCGTCGACGTCGTCATCAAGCCCCCGCAGGAGTCCATCGCGCAGATGTCGCAGGTCGTCCGCGACATGCACACGACGTCCGGCCTCCTGGAGGCCCTCCCCGGCGGCGTCACCCTCGCCGAGGCCGAGGACACCGTCCTCAAATACATCAAGGGCCACGTCAAGGAAGCCAAGAAAGCCCCCCTCTGCGGCAACTCCATCGCGACGGACCGCTCGTTCCTCGCCCGCGACATGCCGACCCTCGACGGCCACTTGCACTACCGGATGGTGGACGTCTCGTCCATCAAAGAACTGGCCCGCCGCTGGTATCCGCGCGTCTACTTCGCCAGCCCCGAGAAAAAGGGCGGCCACCGGGCCCTCGCCGACATCACCGAGAGCATCCAGGAACTGCGCTACTACCGCGCCGCCGTCTTCGTCCCCCAGCCCGGCCCGGACTCCGAGACCGCCCGCGCCGTCGCCGCCAAGGTCGCCTCAGGCTGACCCACGCCTCCGGAGCCGCTACACTACTGGGAGCCGGGTGCGTTCCCGGCCACGGTGGGTGTAGCTCAGCTGGCAGAGCACTTGGTTGTGGTCCAAGATGTCGGGGGTTCAAGTCCCCTCACTCACCCCAGGCTAGAAACAGCAGACGCCCTGGTCACCGCAAGGATGACCAGGGCGTCTCTGCGTCCTACGCCAGGCTCCCGCGCTCGGATGTCCGATTCTGGGAGCAATCTGGGAGTGATCTTCTACTTCCGCGGGCTTGAGCACGGTGCCTTCAGTCCGTGAGTTGGAGTGCCGGCCGCTCGCCGCGAGCGCGGTGACGCGCCCGCGCACCGAGGTGGGCCTCCCTGAGGTCGTCCATGAAAGCCTCCCGCAGCGGTCGCCCGCCCTGGTCGAGCGTCTCGGCGTGGCGACTGAGCCGATCGTCGGCACCCAGTTCGCGATGCCCCCAGACGCCGAGCTGGACGAGCACGGGAACCAGGGCGATGGAGCGCTCGGTGAGGCTGTAGATCACCTTCTGCTTGTGGGCGGGGTCCTCGCTTCTGGTGAGCAACCCGGCGTCGGTGAGGCTGCGAAGGCGTTCGGCGAGGACCTTCGTCGAGATGCCCTCGTCCGAGGCGAGCAGCTCTCGGTAGTGCCGCTTGCCGGCGAACATGATGTCGCGGAGGACCAGCAGTGACCAGCGGTCCCCGAGCACCTCGACCGCCAGGTTGACCGGACATTCGGAGCGGTTCGCGGCTGCCATTCATGCTTCCTTTGACACACTGGTTGCTTTTCTGAAGCACTCTACCGTAGGCTCAACTGCTGTTGAAAAGTAAGCAGTTGTGGACGGGGGAGGCAGCATGGCACAGCGAGCACCGGTGGCAGAGGCGCTCACACCCACCGGCAAGGGCACCGACGTGACACCCGGGGCCGATGTCCTGGACTGGTCCGAGGTGGAGCGCCGCTTCACCCGGGACGGCTGGCGCTGGCTGGCGACGGTGCGCCCGGACGGGGCACCGCACGTCATGCCTGTTTTCGGTGTGTGGTCGGAGTCGGTTCTGTTCATCGCGTCCAAGGCCACCGCGCGCAAGAGCCGCAACCTAGACGCGGATGGGCGCTGCGTCCTGTCCACCGACGTCGAAGGCGCGCATCTGATCGTCGAGGGCGAGGCGAGCCAGGTCCTGGATGAGGAGACGCTCACGCGCGCCTCCGGCGCGTTCGAGCGGGTCTACGGGTGGCCGACCACGATCGCCGACGCCGAACTCGACGCCGACTACGGCGCGCCGACCTCTGGCGGCCCCCCATACCGCGTCTACCAGATCCGGCCGAGCAAGGTGTTCGCCCTGCCGTCGGCGGCGGACTTCATGCCCACCCGCTGGCGCTTCACCTGACGGGCATCTCACGCTGCCCGTCGGCACAGGTCACGCGGCGCGGCACGCTTTCCGCGGCCCCTGTCGTGGTCCAAGACGTCGGGGTTCAAGTCCCCTTACTCACCCTTTGAGCGAGGCCCCGATCCGGCGACCGGGGCCTTTCGCCGTCTCCATCGACTCTGGAAGATCGGGCCGTTATGCTCCGACCCTATAAATGTCAACGACAGGTCAAGGGCAACGGATGAGCGTCGACGAGACGGCCCCCCTGCGCGTCCTCGTGGTGGACGGCGACCCCCGGATCCGAGCGGACACGATCACCCTCCTCGACGCCAGCGACGAACTCCGCGTCGTCGCCGACGCCCCCGACTCCGCGGCGGCCCTCCCGCTGGCCGAACGCCTGCGGCCCGACATCGTCCTCCTCGACGCCGCGTCGGCCGAGCACGCCAAGCCCCTCAGCAGGACCTCCCGCGTCTTCGTCCTCGCCGGGCCCGATGACCCCGCCGTCCAGGACGCCCTCCACGCCGGCGCCTGCGGCCACCTCGTCCCCGGCTCCTTCACCGCCCCCGACCTCATCCGCGGCGTCCGCCAGGCGTCCCGCACCACCCTCGGCCTGTCCGCCCGCGAGTCCGAGGTCATGGACCTCATCGCCACCGGCCGCTCCAACGGCGAGATCGCCCGGCAGCTCTTCCTCAGCGAGAAGACCGTCAAGAACCACGTCAACCGCATCTACGCCAAGCTCGGCGTCAGCTCCCGCGCCACCGCCATCGCCCTCTGGCGCGGCATGGTGAGCGTCCTCCCCGCCCGCGACTAAACGATTCGCACAGGTCCATCGCTCCTGATACTGTTCTTCCTGTCGCAAGGGCCCCGGCCGAGGGCCGGACCCCCCATCGACAGGCGCCGTTAGCTCAATTGGCAGAGCAGCGGACTCTTAATCCGCGGGTTCGGGGTTCAAGTCCCTGACGGCGCACCCGTACCGACCAGAGCATTCGCGGCGAGCCGTGAATGCTCTTCAGTCTTTCTGGGCCGTTCTGCCCACCCATGTTCGCTCGCCAGTCGCCCGCCGTACTCTCCGGCCTACGCCAGGCTCGTGTGCCCAGTGACGACCACGTCTGGACCGGGTGAAGCGGCTCAGGGCTGCTATTCGGCGCCGGGCCGCGCAGTGGTGCCGGAGCGGGACTCGGCGGTGCTCGTCAGTCCCAGCGACCGGATCCAGATCTTGTTGAGTGTGTCGATCAGGACCTCAGCGTCGTATTCGACGCCTTCGTACGACCATGCCATGACTATGCGCTCGACCATCAGCGTCAGGGCATGCGCGGTGTGCCGCGGGTCCAGGTCGCCGTACGCCATGCCGGCCTTCTGCCAGTCGGCGATGGCGCGCGTGACCCTGCTCTGGAAGTGCTCGGCGACCTCCTCCCACTGGGCCTTCAGCCGCTCGTCCTCGTCGCGCGCCTGATAGACGGCCTGCAGCACGCGGGCGTTGCGCCGGAACGCATTGACGTAGACCCGGTTGACTTCTCGAATGCGATGGACGGGGTCCTGTTGCGCGCTGATGCGGTCGGCCGCGATCCCGGTCAGCTCGGCGGAGATGCCCTTCATCAGCTCGTAGAGCAGATCGTGCTTGGACCGGTAGTAGTTGTAAAGCGTCCCCGACCCGACCCGCGCCTCAGTGCTGATGTCGGAGAGCCGGGCGCTGTGGAAGCCGTCCCGTTCGAAGACGACGCGCGCCGCCTCGCGCAGACGCTGCGGCGTGGTCTCGCGGCGCCGGTCGACACGGGTGCGGCCCCCGCTCGCTCCGCCGGTCTCGGCGGCGGGCTCGGGCACGCTGCACCTCGCTTCGATGATCGCTGAGAGTCACGATCTTACCAGCCACCGTGAGGGGGGCCGGGGTCTCCCGGCTCCGGCCAAAAACTGAGGTTGACCTCATTCTCAGTTTCTGGATACTTTCAGGCTCCGTGTGACGCGGTTAACACCCCCCTTAGCTGCGGGCCTGCCGGTTTCCCTGGTCCGGCCGCATGCGAACCAGCGAAGCGAGGCCGACGATGAACCTGGGTATGCACAAGGGCACGACTCTGCGCCGAGTCCTGCTGAGCGGTGGAGTGGGCCTGCTGCTCACGGCCGCCGCCGCCTGCGGAGGCTCCGACGAGCCGTCCGACGATCCGACCCTCACGGGCGCGCCGATCAAGGTCGGCCTGTTCAATCCGGACAAGGGGGCGGTGGCGGTCCCCGCGGTGAAGTCCGGGATGGACGCGGGCGTGAGCTACGTCGCCAAGGAACTGAAGGGCGTGCAAGGCAGGCCGATCGTGGTCGAGGCCTGCTCGGTCGACGGCACCCCCGAGTCCACCATCGGCTGCGCCAACAAGTTCGTCCAGGAGGGCGTCGTCGCGGCCTTCGACGGGTTCAACCTCAGCTCGAGCGCCGGCATCGCCATCCTGGAAGCGGCCAAGATCCCCCTGATCGGCCAGATCCCGTTCGACCAGACCACCGGTAGCGCGGCGTCCGGACGCGTCTACCTCGGTCCCCCCCAGGCCTCGTTCCTCATCGGCGCCCTGCAGGGGTTCAAGGCCGAGGGCAAGAAGTCGGCGACGCTGACGCTGGTGGACACCCCCGCCTCGCACAAGACCATCGACACCCAGCTGAAGCCGCTGGCCGGAGCCCTCGGGATCAAGGCGAACGGCCTGTACTACTCGCCCACGAACCCGAACTTCAGCGCCCTGGCCGCCACGATCGCCTCGACCAAGCCCGACGTCGCCGGCCTGATCGCCGCACCGAACGCCTCGACGTGCATCCAGCTGATCAAGAACCTGAGGTCGGTCGGCTACAAGGGCGACATCTTCGTCGCCGCGTGCATGGGCTTCATCAAGTCGGACCCGGCGAACGCCCCCGGGGCGACGCTGTACTCGTCGGTGTGGCTGCCCGGGACGGAGAAGCACGCGCCCAAGGAGGCGGTCGACAACCTCAAGGCGGCCACCGAGTACATCTCGAAGACCAGCGGTCCCGCCGACTTCTACGCCTACGCCCAGTTCGCCACCGTCGTGGACTTCGCCAAGGCTTTGTCGGCCGGGTCGTCGTCCGGCGAGCTGACCGGAGAGAGCGTGCTGTCCACGCTCAAGGGCCTCAAGGACTTCCCCACCTTCCTCGGAACCAAGATCACGTGCGGCAAGGAGAAGTCGCCGAACTGCACCACCCAGATGCTCCTGTTCTCGGTGCAGAAGGACCTCTCGCTCAAGCCCGTCACCGGCGACTGGATCACCCCCGCTCCGGAGATCATGGCGACCATCCCCGGCGCCAGCTGAGCACGGTACGCGAACCCTTCATGAACGATCTTCTGCAATTCGCCGTCCTCGGCTTCTCCACCGGAGCCGTCTACGCGGTGCTCGGGGCGTCGCTCGTCAGCATCTACGTCGCCACCGGCGTCATCAACTTCGCGCAGGGGTCGGTGGCGCTGTGGGCGGTGTGGCAGGTGGCGGGGCTCCGCACGAGCGGCGTCCTGGTCCTGCCGGTCGGCAGCGTCCAGCTGGGCTCCGGGCCGATGGACGTGTGGCCGGCGGTGCTGATCGGCGCGGTCAGCGGGCTGGTGTGGAGCCTGCTGGCCCACCTGCTGGTGTTCCGTCCGCTGCGCCGGGCCCCCGAGCTCGGGCAGGTCGTCGCGTCGGTCGGGGTGATGCTGTTCATCCAGGCCCTGATCCCGCTCCGGTTCAACGCCGAGGCCCTCGGCGCGGAGCCCAGCAGCCTCATCCCGCTCCCGACGCTGACGTCCAAGGTCATCATGCTCGGCGGCGCCTCGATCGCGGTCGGCAACCTGATCCTGGCCGCGGCCGCGATCGGGATCGCGCTCGCCCTGGCCGGCTACTTCCGGTTCACCGGGATGGGCGTCGCCACCAGGGCGGGCGCCGAGGACGAGCAGGCGCTGCGGCTGATGGGGTACTCGCCGGACCGGCTCGCCGCGTTCATGTGGGGCGCTACGGGCTTCTTCTCGGGGCTGATCGTGATCCTGGCGGCGCCGGCGATCGGCGGCCTGGACCCGACCAGCTACATGCTGTACGTCGTGCCGGCCCTGTCCGTCGCGCTCGTCGGCCGGCTGACGTCGATCGGGGTCGCCTGCGGCGCCGGTCTGGCCCTCGGCTCGGTCCAGCAGATCCTGCTCTTCCTGACGTCCAAGAGCTGGTGGCCGTCGTGGGCGCAGGCCGGCGTCGGCGACGCGATCCCGTTCGTCATCGTCGTGGTGGCGCTGTTCCTGCTCGGCCGCGGCATCCCGGAACGCGGCGCCCGTGACACCGGCGCGCAGGCGCCGGTGCGGGTGCCGCGGATCCGGCCGCTGTGGACCGCCGCGGCGATCGCCGGGACGGCGGTCGCCATCGTCCTCACCACGGGCCAGTGGCGCTTCAGCCTGGTGATGTCGATCATCCTGGCGCTGATCGCGGCGTCGATCGTGCTGCTGACCGGCTACCTGGGCCAGATCTCGCTGACCACGATGGCCTTCGCCGGCGCGGCCGGGTTCGCGCTCTCGAAGCTGACGACGAACGCGGGCGTCCCCTTCCCCTTGTCGATGCTGCTGGCGGCCCTGACCGCGACGGCCCTCGGGATCGTGGTGGGCGTCCCGGCGCTGCGGATCCGAGGCGCCCAGCTCGCGGTGGCCACCATCGCGGCGGCGCTCGCGATCGAGAGCTTCGTCTTCAACAATCCGGCGATGACGCCCTACACGGGCAACGTGATCGCGGATCCGTCCCTGTTCGGGTTCTCCTTGGCCGTCCGCGAGGGCACCGACCTCATCACGCTGCGGTTCTCCTTCATGGTCCTCGTGATCGTCGCGGTGCTGCTGATCGCCATGGCGCGGCTGCTGTCCGGGGCCACCGGGCGGGCGTTCCTGGCCGTGCGGTCCAACGAGCGGGCCGCGGCCGCGGCGGGCGTGAACGTCCCGGCGGTCAAACTGCTCGGCTTCGCGCTGGCGTCGTTCATGGCCGGAATCGGCGGATGCCTGATCGGCTACAGCCGCGGCCAGCTCTCGGCCGCCTCGTTCACCGTCCTCGTCGGCCTGGCCGTCCTGGCGACCACCTACGTCGGCGACATCACCCGCATCTCGGGCGCGGTCCTCGCGGGCGTCGCCGGCCCGCTGGGGCTGCTGTACCTGGTGTTCACCCAGACGATCGACCTGGGCCACTACTACACGCTCGTCGTGGCGGCCGCGATGCTGCTGCGCGTCGTCGTCTTCGCGCCGCACCGCGACGCCGTCCCCGAATGGCTCCTCGTCCGGCGCGCCCGGCGGGCCCCCGGACAACCGCCGGCCGCCGCCCACGCAAAGGAGCCCGCCGATGTCCGGTGAACCGAGCCCGCTGCTGCTCACCCGCGACATCTCCGTGCATTACGGAGGCGTCCGGGCCAACGACGAAGTGAGGATCGAGGTCGGCGCCGCGGAGATCGTCGGCCTGATCGGGCCCAACGGCGCGGGGAAGACCACCTTCGTCGACGCCGTCACCGGCTTCGCGCCCCACACCGGCACGATCGAGCTCGACGGCGTCCGGCTCGACTCGGTGCCCGCGCACCGGCGCCGCCGCCTGGGCCTCGCCCGGACGTGGCAGTCGGGGGAGCTGTTCACCGACCTCACCGTGGCGGAGAACCTCGCCGTCTCGGTCGATCCACCCGGGTTGCGGGGCCTGGTCGCCGACCTCGGCAGACGCCGGAAGCGGGCCGGCGAGGACATCCAGGAGGCCCTGAGCCTGGTGGGCCTGGAGGCGATGGCCGGACGCCGCCCCGACGAACTCTCTTTGGGCCGGCAGAAGCTCGCCGGCGTGGCACGGGCCCTGGTCGGCTCCACCCGCGTGCTGCTGCTCGACGAGCCCGCCGCGGGACTGGACACCGAGGAGAGCGCCGAGTTCGGGCGGGAACTGCGCCGGATCGCGGCCTCCGGTCCGGGCGTCCTGCTGATCGACCACGACATGACGCTGGTCCTCGACGTCTGCGACCGCGTCTACGTCATGGACTTCGGGAAGATCATCGCCTCCGGCGCGCCGGGCGACGTCAGCAGCGACGCCCGGGTGATCGCCGCCTACCTGGGAAGCCCGGTGACCCCGTGACCGAGACGACCGACGCACTGGAGATCCGCGGCCTCAGCGCCGGCTACCGCGGGGTCCCCGCCATCCGCGACATCGACCTGCGCGTCGCGGCCGGATCGATCCTGGCGCTGCTCGGCCCCAACGGCGCGGGGAAGTCCACCACGCTGCGCGCGGCCGCCGGTCTGCTGCCGGCGCTCGGCGGGACGGTGACCGCCGCCGGCTCGCCCGTCACCGGGAGCGTCGAGCGCGCCACCCGGGCAGGGCTGTGCCTGATCCCGGACAACCGGGGAGTCTTCCACCGCCTGACCGTCGCCGAGAACCTCCGGCTGGCCAAGGCACGCGGCGGCTCCGGCCCTGCACTCGACCGGTTCCCGCAACTGCGGCCGCTGCTGAACCGGCGCTGCGGCCTGCTCTCCGGAGGGGAGCAGCAGCTCCTCGCGATCGCGAAGACCCTGCTGCTCCGGCCGAGGGTCCTGCTCATCGACGAGATGAGCATGGGGCTGTCTCCGGTCGCGATCAGGCAGATCCTGCCGGAGCTGCGCCGGCTCGCCGACGAGGACGGCACGGCGATCGTGCTCGTCGAGCAGCACATCGACCAGGCGCTCAGCGTCGCCGACGAGGCGGTCGTGCTCCACCACGGCCGGGTGGTGCTGACCGGCCCCGCGGCCGAGCTCCGAGAGGACCGGGACCAGGTCCAGCGAGCCTACTTCGGCGACAAGGAACACTGACACGACCTCCGAGCCCCGGACTTACGAGCCGACGGCGGTGGAGGCGCTCAGATGAACGTGTCGTGTTGCAGCCGCATTGTGGGCGGGGCGGCGAGGGGGACGCGGCGGCGCTGCTGCCAGAGGACGGGAAGCCCGTCCGTGCGGCGGCCGAGCATGGTGCGGCGTTCGAGCTGGAGGCCGTCGGCGGGGACGGCGGCCGGTTCGATCCGGTGGATCCCCTCCTCGCCGCCGGGTGTCGGCCTGAGCAGTCCGCTGGCCGGGGGCGGCATGAGGACCCTGGTGGGGCCGGACAGGTCGGCCAGCCGCCCCTGCACGAGGCGGCGCGGCCGTCCCTCGCTCTCCTCGATGACGTACGGGTGCCAGAAGGGGGGCACCTCGCCGCCGGCCTGGTAGGCGTAGCCGGGCCGGCCGCCGTCCGCGGCCGGCGGCCCGGCGGGGGCCGGGCGGTCCGGTGTCGGCAGGTCCCGGCCGGCGATTCGCCGCTCGACCGCCCACACCAGGTTGGCGTCCTCGTCGACGCCCAGGTCGACCTGGTCGAGGACCGGTCCCGCGAGCGCGGCCGGGACGGTGGGCCACAGCACCAGCGAGCGCTGATCAAGGCCGGTGACGGCGAAGAGCGTCCAGCCGTCGTCGGGTGGTTCGACGGTCCAGCCGTCGCCGAAGGCATCGACCACGGTGACCTCGTGCAAGGTGAGGACGTGCCCGGCCTGCGAGGCGACGGGGAAGGTGAACCAGTCGCCGGAGTGCGAGCTGACCAGCTCGACCAGCAGCAGGGTCGCGAAGTGGCCGCGGTCGGGTCCGTACGCTCCGATGTCGGTGCGGGTCTCCTCGATCTCCCACCACCGCGGGCTGGGCGCGCCCGGGTACTGCACCCGGGACGCGAGGACGGGCACCGCCCGCGGCGGCCGGTCCGGTTCCGGTAGCGGCGCGTCGGCGTCGACCGACCACCAGTCCACCTCTCCGCCGTCGTGGCGGCGCAGGGTGAGCGTGGTGGCGCCGGCCCTGAAGTCGGCGTCGTAGGCGAGGTCGGTGGAGTTCCACTGGTCCCGGCGGACGACCCGGACGGGCGGTTCGGGGAACCACTCCTCGGGCAGGTCCAGCTCGACGCGCCGGGCGAACAGGACCTGGCCGTCGAAACCGGTGCCGTTCAGCACGTCATAGGGCACCGGCAGGCCGGTGAGCCGCAGCCGCTCGTCGTCGCCGGGCAGCGGGCGGCCCGCGTCGGCGGCGCGCTGCTCCACCGCGCGGCCGAAGGCGACGCGGCGGCCGGTGGTCCAGAAGTCGTCGGGCTCCGCCTCGATGATCGCCTCGGCGGGCACGACCCGCGGGTCCGTGCCCTCGGCCGCGTCGACCGCTCTGATCGGCACCTGCGCGGCCCGGTACTCGACCCGGACCGGAGAGCCGGCGTCCTCGCCGCGATGTTCGCCGAGCTGCCATTGCCGGCCGAGGAACCAGGCCGGGTCGGCGACCGGGGCGGCCAGCTCGCGGCCGAGGTCGGCGTCGGTGTGCAGCGGTTCGAGCCGGTGGACGATGTCGTAGCGGTAGGCCATCACTCCTCCAGGCGGGTGGCGGTGTCGCCGGTGGCGGGCACCAGCGGCAGCGGGGCCAGCCCGTCGATCTCGGCCAGGTCGGCCAGGGTGGCCGTCCGCGCCCGGGCGAGCTCGCGGGTCTCGGCGACGATGCCGACCAGGCTCGCCGCGTCGAGGTCTCGGGTGGGGTCGGGCGGGACGGCCAGGAGGATGGCCTGCGGGGCCCGCGCGGCGGGCGCGTTGAAGCCGAACGCGGCGGTGGTGTCGTGTTCGGCGCCGGGGATGGTCTCGGCGAAGCGGTCGAGCAGGCCGGCCGCGAGGGTCTCGCCGGGCGGCATCGCGGCGAGGTCGAGCCCGGGTGGCGCGTACACGGCGACGAGGCGGCGGGCGTCGCCGGCGTCCGCCTGCCAGGGGTCGGCCGGCCGGTTGCACCAGGAGGCGAGCCTCGCCCCGGCCCCGACCGGCGTGCCGGCGGCGAGCTGGAGCGCCTCCAGCCGGGCCAGCGGCGGGCGCACGGCGGCGATCTGGGTGAGCCATGCGCCGTCCAGGTCGCCGCTCTCGTGCAGTGCGGGCAGCGCGTCGCGCCGCAGCCGGCCGATGACGGCGATCTGCCCGGTGGCCGAGCCGAGGGCGGCGACGGCGGCGGCGAGCGCCGCGGCGTCGAGGCCCTCGGCGGCGGTGTCGCCGGGGGCGGCCGCGAGCCGTTCGGCGAGCCGCGCGTGAGCCCGGCCGGCCTGGTCGGCGGGCGGGTCGGCGGCGGCCGGATCCGGTTCCGGTGCGATCCCCCACCGGGTCGCGAGCCGTACCGCGGCGGGGTCGGCCGCGGCCAGCCGGCCGGCGAGCGCCTGCGCCGCCAGCCGGAGGTCGCGGAGCCGTTCGCGCAGTTCGGCGGGATCGGCCGCGGCCGGCGGGGCGCCCGTGGTCTCGGCCGCGTCGGCGGCCGCGGCCGGCACCCGCCCGATCAGGGCGACCAGGCGTACCGCCCGCTCGTAGCGGACGCTGCCGTCCCGGTCGGTGAAGTGCGCGGGGTCGGCGGCCTCCAGGCCGGGGACGGCGGCGAGGACGAGCCGTTCGAGGGTGCCGAGCGGAAGGGCGAGCGCCTCGGCCGGTTCGAGGTCCAGGTCGTCGAGGGCGACGGTCGTGGGCGGGCCGGACGGCGGGGTGATCCGCCATCGCCACAGCGGCGCGGCGCCGACGCGCGCGGCGACCAGCGCGGCGGTGGCGGCGTCGGCGAGCGCGGCGGGGCGTGCCGCCGCCCGGGCCGCCGGGTCGGCGGGCAGGGGCGGCGGGGCGGCGTGGGGCGTCACGAGGAGGCAGCTCGTCTCGACCGGGCGGCCCTCGCGCCGGGTCCGCAGTACCTCGAAGTCGGGCGGGCGGGCCAGGCCCGCGGCGGCGTCGAGCGCCGCGCCGGCCGTGCCGGTACGGCCTTCGACCACGTGGTGGACGGCTTCGGCGACGAGGAGGTCGGCGTAGACGTCGATGACCTCGCGCAGCCGGGCCAGTTCGTCCAGGGTGGCGGCGGGCAGGTCCAGCGCGGCCGGGTCGGCGGCCAGCACGCGCTGCCCGTCGCAGGTCCGCCGGCCGGCGTGCCCGGCGCGGATCGGGAAGCGCCGGCGCAGCTCGGTGATGGCGGCCGGGTCGCCGACGGCGCGTTCGACCTCGCGGCCGAGGGCCTCGGCGGGGTGGGCGCCGCGGCGGACCTCGTCGGCGAGGCGGGCCGCGCGGCGCGCCTTGGCCGAGGTGACGTCCATGTGCCAGCGCCCGGGTTCGGGGTCGTGGACGGCGCGGTCGCGGATCAGGGCGGCGGTGAGGGCCTGGGAGGGCGTGGCCGCGTGCAGGAGCCGCCCGGCGGTGGGTCCGGCCCGGCCGCGGCGCGGTTCGTCGACCCACCCGTACGCGCCGAGGCGGGGCGGCAGCGGCGCCGTCCGGGCGGCGATCCGCCGCCACCGGTGCCGGGCGAGGCCGGCCGCCCACGGGTCGATCCGGTGGGTGGCGCAGTCGATGACGGCGGGGAGCAGCCGTTCGAGGTCGGCCGGGGGGACGACCCGGAGCCGGCGGAAGGCCTCGGCGACGCGCCGGGCCGCGGCGCCGCGGCCGGTCTCGGCGGCCAGGTCGGCGGGGGTGACCGCGCGGATCCACTCCGACAGCAGCTGCGGGGGCGGCGGCAGGACGCCGACGTCGACCGCGACCGGTTCCAGCGTCCCCCGGGGGGCGCCCGGCTTCTCGCGGCCGACCTCGCCGATGGCGACCTGGAGCGAGCGGATCGCCAGGCGCAGCAGCAGGCTGCCGGTCGGCGCCTCGATCGCCTCCCCGACTCCCGCGGTGGTGGCGAAGGACGAGGGCGAGCGCGTGGCCAGGTCGAACAACCGCTCCAGGATCGTCCCCACCCGCATCTCCCCGGGCAGGCCGCCCGGCGTGACCGGAGGCAGCCGCAGCCGCCGTGTCGTGTTGCGGGCGCTGTAGCGGCGCCGGGGCCGCAGCCCGAGCTCGCGGGCGACCTGGTAGGTCTCCTCCCACTCGGCGAGCAGGTCCCGCCATCGGATCGGGTGGCCGGTGGCCAGCAGGGCCAGTAGCCAGAGCTGCATCGGGTACATGCCGCGCAGCGCGTATCCGGGTGAGGCCGGTGGCTGGGCCAGCAGCTTCAGCATCCTGTCGGCGGGGTCGGCCGCAGCGACCGGGCCGCGGCCCGCGGCGACGGCCGCGCGCGCCCATCGCGACCGCAGGGCGACGAGCGGCTCGCGCAGCGCCCCCATGAACGGCGGGTCGACGCCGTCCGTCTGCACCCAGTCGTTGAGGGAGGTCGCCGGAAGCACTCCGTAGGGCTGGCCGCCGATCCGGACGGCCGGGTAGGGCCCGAGCGGGTCGACGTCGCGGGTGGCCCATTCCGCCGCCGTCTCGACCGCCGCGCCGAGGCCCAGGACGTGGGTGAGGGTGTGCCCGAGCAGCGCCGGCCACATCCCGGTCAGCAGTTCGCCGGCCCATTCCTGGTGGCGTCCCGCGTTGCCGGGCAGCGGGCCGAGCAGGCCGGCGTCGCCGGTGAGCCCGAAGCTGACCTGCCGCTCGACGTCCTCGGGCGCCCGGTGCAGCAGCTCCAGCCACTCCCGCGGGTCGTCGCCCAGGCCGGCCGCCGGGGCGCCGTCGACGGTGTTGGTGGGGGTGCCGGGCGCGAGGAGGCCGAGCCGCCCGGCGTCGCGGTGTCCGGCGAACAGCGCGGCGGGCGTCGTGCCGGCCAGCCCGACCACGTAGAGCGCGGCGATGGCGTCGCCGGCCCGCTCGCCGAGCTCGATCTCGGTGGCCAGGCCGGCGATGACGGCCTCGTTCCAGGACTCCCACCAGCGTCGTTCGCTCGGCCGGTCCGGATCGTCCGGGTCCGGCTCGGGCGCGTCCAGGTCGGGCGGATCCAGCCGCAGCCGGTCGGCCCGCACGGGCATCGTCGCCGCGTGCGCCGGCGCCTCGTCCGCGAAGGCGATCCACACCTGCAGTTCCGCCGGGAAGTCCGCGATGGAGGTGAGCAGGGCGTCCTCGCGAAGCGCGGCCGGCCGGGCGGCGAGTCCGCCGCCGTCGCCGGGGGCCGGGGGGAAGGTGCGCACCAGCCAGGCCGCCCGGGCCGGTCCGTGCTCCGCGGCGAAGACCTGCCAGGCGGCGCGGGCCCGCGGGGTGTCGTGGTCGTCGCCGGAGGCCGCGAGGTAGCGATCGAGGCTGTCCAGTTCTTCGGCGGAGGCCAGCGGGTCGTGCCGGTCGAACCAGGGCTCGTCGGGGATCACCCGCACCCGGAGGCGGGTGCCGGTGAAACGGGTCTCCAGGCGCAGTGGCAGCAGGACGGCGCCCCCGGCGAGCACCGGGGGCGCCGCCGGGCGGGGGCGCCCGGGGCCGGTCATCGCGCACCCCCGGGTACGAGGAAGTCGCCCTGGATGAGGACGCGGGTCGGGTCGTCGAACGCGAGGACGGCGAGCTCGGCGCCGTCGCCGGTCGCGTCGATCTCGCCGTCCGGAACGTCGTTGCGGAACTGGTAGCCCGCCGGCGGCTCCTCCAGCGCCACCCACCGGCCGGTGATCTCCTCGGGAGGAACCCCCACGAAACCGAAGAAGGTCACGCCCGCGCCGATGCGGCCCTGGAACGTGGGCAGGGTGCGGGGCGCGCCGGGGTCCGGGGGCACGGTGAAGTCGGGCGGGCCGCCGCCGTGCCGGGCCGACACCAGGTACAGCAGCGTGTTCGGGTACCGCTGGAACAGCCGGCTGCGGAACACCAGGACGAGATCGGCCCCGGTCGCCGCGTCCGGCCGGTGCTGGGCGGCGCCGAGGGCGGTGCCGTCGTCCCAGTCCCGGATGCCGCGGATGTCGTCGACCCGGTCGCCGCCGGTGGTGTCGGCGCGGAACCAGAACGTCCGCACCGGGGTGCAGCCGCCGGCGGCCCGCAGGTTGCGCCAGCGCAGCTCCTCCAGCACGCGGGTGTTGAAACCGGTGAGGAAGGCGTCGACGAAGACCGGGTTGGTGCCCACCGCGATCACGGTGCCCTCGGGGAGGGTGCCGACGCCGGGCAGCAGCCAGTCGGGGGCCATCGCGGACAGCCGCCGCCAGACCGGCAGGTCGAGGTCCGGGCACGGCTCCGGCGGCGCCACCGCACCGGCCGGGTCGGCCGGGTCGTCGCCCACCGGGCCTGAGATGGTGCCGAGCACCCGCCGCCGGACGGGCGATTCCGGGCCGGTCGGATCGAACGCCGAGGCCAGCTCGGCCGCCATCCGGGTGAGGTCCAGCGGCCGGGACGGCGGCGGCTCCTCCCGCACGTCGCCGAGCTCGCCCATCAGCGAGCGGATGATCGGCGGGTGGTCGCAGTGGGTCTCGAAGCTCTCGGTCAGCCCCTCCAGCAGCGGCGCCACCTCCGCCTCGTCGAAGACGGGGTCGCTCTCGCCGGCGCCGGCCGCGGCGAGCAGGCGCGCCACCGACACCCAGGGCATGTCGCGCTCCGCGGATCGCTGCGCGATGGTGGCCTGCAGTTGTTCGAGGCGGACGCGGTGCCGGGGGAAGCCGGCCGGGTCCAGGGAACCGACCAGCCCCCGGAGCGCACCGGTGGCGATCTGCTCGGCGCCTCCTCTGGCGACCTCGCCGCGGAGCCGCTCGAAGTCGGGCACTCCGAGGCGTTCGCCGAACCCGGGCAGGCCGGCCTCGACGAACGGCACCGGCGGCGGGGGCCGGTTGGCGGCCGGGTTGAGCCGGGCCGGATCCACGACGGCCGGATCGGCCGCGGCGGTGCGCGCGGGCCCGCGGCGCAGCGCCCGCCGGGTGACCGTGGCGAACCACCCGGGCGCCAGCGGGCGGTCGGCGGCGGTGGCGCGCTGCGCGACCGGCCCGGACGAGGTCACCACTCGGCGCAGCGCCGGCCCGAGCAGCCACACCCGCCGGTTGGGCTCGGCCGGCAGCCGGCGCCGCCACAGCGCACCGGACGCGGCCAGGCCGAGCGAGAGGTGCCGCACCCGTTCCGCGGCGACGGAGAGCGCCCCGGCCTGCCGGGCGGCCCGGTCGGCCAGTTCCTCCTGCAGTTCCACGCCGAGCCTCAGTCCGAGCCCCGCCACGCCGCGGTGTCGCGGGTCGCCGTTGAGCGCCGCTCCCCAGACCGTCTCGTCCGCCCGGCCGGGGTGCCAGGCCGCGCCGTAGCCGGGCAGCCCGACGATGGGCCGCCCGTTCCCGTCCCGCGCCGGCGTGCGCAGCCGGGCGAGGTCGGCGGCGATCTCGGCGGGCAGCGGCTCGTCGGCGGCCCCGTCGGCCGGGGCCAGCGCGCCGCCCACGCTCAGCGGCGGCGCGGAGGGCAGCCGCGGGTAGCGCAGCGGCGCCCGCCCGATGGAGATCTCCTCCCGGTCCCCCTCCCGGGGCGGCTTCAGGCCGGTGGCCAGCGTCTTGAAATCGCCGCCCGGTCCGGTGCGGAACCGCCACTGCGCGTACTGCGGGAGCGTCAGGGGGCCGGTGGTGGCGTCGCTCCAGGCGTTGGCCAGTTCTCCGTCGACGACGACGAACGTGGGGACCAGCACCGCGAGGTAGCGGGTCCGCGGCTCCAGCGGCCGGAGCGAGAGCACCCGCGCGAGCCGCTCGCCGTCCGCGTCCTGCACGTGGGCCGCGAGCACCGTGCGGCCCAGCCGGTGGGCGCGCAGCACCGAGGTGCTCAGGCGCGCGGTCCTGCCGGCTATGACGATCTCGTCGTCGGTGCCGACCAGCAGGGCCAGCCACGGGCGCAGCCGGCGCTCACCGTTCGCCGGAGTCCGCTGCGGGGTGTACCGCCAGGGCAGCGCCGGATCGGCGAACTCGGCGAAGGGGCACTTGGGGGTCTCGGCGTCCGCCGTGCCGGGCGCCGGGAAGCGGGCGGTGACGGCCCCCGGCTGCAGCCCCCCGACATCGCCCGGCCCGGCCAGAAGCACCCGGAGCCGGGCGGTCGAGGCTTCGGTGACCGCGCCGGCGGCATCGGTGCTCTCGATCCGCACCGCCGCCTCGGCCCGTGCCCGGCCGTCCTCCACGGTGTCGATGAGCCGCCCGACGGCGGGACGCTGCCAGCCGTGGAACGTGATCGCAGTGGCCATGGTCGCGTGCTCCGGTCAGAGGTCGGTGAGCGTGATGCGGTCGCCGGCCGGGACGGCGACGGCGCCGGCCGGGACGGTGCGGGCGAGCTGGTGGGCCTGGGCCTCGCCGGCCTCGGCCAGGGGACGCCCGGCCGCGTCGAGCACCTCCCACCGCTCGGGACGGACCTGGAACGCCGGGCCGCGGACCCGGCCGTCGGCCCGGCCCTCGCGCACCAGGGCGGCCTCGATCAGCCATAGCGGCGCGTCCAGGACGGGGACGCGGCCGGGCCGGGGCGGCCGGGCGGGAGGCTCGGGCAGCCTGAACTCCTCCACCATGACGGTGTGCGGCAGGCCGGTGGACAGGTCGTCGCCGGTGGCCAGCCGCACCCCGGAGCTCAGCCGCTCGAAGGAACGGCGGTTGAGCGCCTCACCGTCGCCGAGTTCGGCGAAACCGCCCGGGGCGAACCAGTCCAGCTCCTCCTCCGTCACGTCCGCGCCGGTTACCCGGACGGTCGCGGCGCGCGCCAGCGGCGAGCCTTCGATGCGCTCCAGCAGCAGTCCCAGCGGCGCGCGGGTCTGCTCCCAGACCAGCCCGGTCGGCGCGAGCACCGGCGTCCCCGACCGGGGCAGGTCGCGCAGCGCCACCATCCGGTCCTCGGCGGCGGCGCGCAGATTGGCCGGGTCGCGGAGCTCGCGGCCCAGCACCTCGAGCGCGCTGGTGATCACATTGACGGCCGGTGGGAAGGAACCGCCCAGGGTGAACGTCTTACTGGCGCAGATGTCGAAGAACAGGATCTCGACGCACGCCTTGGCGTACAGGACCGTCGGGCCGGGCCCGGCCAGCCGGCCGTGCACCTTGATCCCGGCCAGCGTGCGGCCCCTGACCTTGACCTGCACGCGCGCTTCGAAGGAGATCGCGAAGGCGAACGGCTCGCGGCGGATCAGCGCGTCGAACCCGACGAACCCGCGGATCCGCAGCGGACCGAGCTTGGCGCCGACCTCCACCGCGGCGCCGAACTGCATGGTGTTCGGCGTGATCGCGAAATAGCCCTCGAACCGCAGGAAGAACGCGTCGCCCGGGTCGCCCCTCGACATCGCCAGCCGGGTGAGCGTCTTGGGGACCACCAGCGCGCCGGGCGCGAAGTCGGGATGGAACCCGCCCACGCTCAGCACCGCGTACGGCTCGTCGCCCCATCCTGCGCGCAGCAGCAGCCCGCCGGTGACCGCGAACGTCTCCAGCAGGTGCGAGTCCACCAGCACCGCGTCGAACGCGAACGTGGCCGCGGGCAGGTCGAGCACGCCGACGAAGTCGCAGCGCAACCGCAGCAGCGGCCCCGCCGCCAGCGGGTTGTCCACGCTCGCCCTCGCGGTGCCCAGCACCACCGCCCGGGTCGGGCCGGGGAACTCCAGGAACACCCCCACGTCCAGCGTGACGATCTTGATCCACCGGAGCCGCAGGGTCGGGCCGACCACGAGCACGCCGTCGGCCGGCGGGAACACCTCCGACAACTCGGTCAGCACCGCCGGCAGGTCCCGCGGCGAACCGTCCGCCGACAGGATCCGCGCCGCGGCGCCGGTGGCGAAGCGCTCGGACAGCGCGTCCACGTCGATGCGCCGGTCGATGCCGACCAGCCCGCCCACCCCGGTCAGGCTGATGCCGAAGCCGAGTTCGACGCCCGGCTCGAACCGCGCCGACAGCAGCACGAGCAGGGAGAAGCCGGACCGGCCTCCCGGCAGCCGGGTGTCGAGCACCCCCGCCCCGCGCACCGCGATCCGGTGCAGCCGCATCGCCAGCGCACCCGAATAGCGGCCGTCCTCCGCGTCCAGGGTCACCGACCCGCCGCCCTGCGCCGGACCCGCGTCGATGTCGAGGCCCAGCGTGTCCGGGGTGAGCACCGACGCCGAGAGGTCGAAGGGGCCGAGGTCGCCGCCTTGGAGGCCCAGTTCGCCGCGCAGCCCGACAGCGTCGACGGCGACGGTGACCGGGCCGAGGACGGCGTCGGCGACCAGCCCGGCTTCGATCGCCAGGCCCCCGGGGCCGGCCTCGAACTCCAGGCGGAGCGCGCGCAGCCGCACCGGCCCGATCCGCTCGTCCAGGCTGAGCGTCAGGGCCGTCCCGGCGCTGCCGTGCAGCGTGAGGCCGCGGTGCGGGGACCACTCGACACCGAGGTCGAACGCGATGTCGATGTCCCGGCCGCCCAGCAGCCGGGCCAGGAAGGCGTCGCCGAGCCCGGCGGGCACGACGAGGCGGGCGCCGGTCGTCGTCGCGAGCAGTGAGCCGTCCGCCCCGCCCGCGCCGACGCCTCCTCCGACGACGAAGGCCGACGCTTCCAGCACCGCCCCGCCGGGCATGGCCAGCAGCCGGATCGGCCGGTCCGGCCCGCGGGCGAAGCGCAGGGTCGCGACCAGGGCGTCACCGTCCCCGGCGACGTCTCCGGCCGCTTGCATGATGTTGACCCGGAATGCCGGGGGCCGCCCGGGGCGCACCACCAGCGCCACCCCGTCCTGCACGTTCACCGAGGTCTGGAGCCGCAGGGCGACGCCGGCGGCGATCGGGATGTCGACCTGGTCGGTGCCGAGGACGTACGGCGCGAGGCCCAGGCCGCCGTCGGACGCGGCCGGCGCGGTGCGGCGCACTTCGAAGAGCGTGAACCCGATGTCCCGGGCGGTGACCTGGTCGCGGAGCAGGCTCAGCAGGAGCTGCATCGCCTGGCCCTCCTGGGCGGAGACGCCGGCGAGCTGTGCCTCGACCCGGCGCGGCAACGGCTGGGAGGTGATGTCGTCGGAGACGAAGTGCAGGACGTTGCCGAGGTTGTGCAGCAGTTCCTGACCGTGGAAGTCGGCGGTCCCCCAGCCGTACACCTCCCGGAAGACCCCGCCGGGATCGGTGAACAGCGCGCCCAGCCTGTCCCAGCGCACGATGTGCCGCAGGTGCTCGACCTGGAAGACGGCGGGGTCGGCGGCGCGGTGCTCGGTGACGAAGACCCCGCACAGCTGCGCGATGGCGGCGACCATGGGGGCGGCGGACGCGGTGGTCCCGACCACGGCGAGATCCGTCAGCCGCGGGACGAACTCGTCCGCGATCCGGGTGGCCGCGAGATAGCCGGCCGGCGCGACGAACCCGTCGGGGACGCGCCGCACGGCATCGACCGCCTCGGCCGCCGCCACCGCGACCTCGGCCACGGCGACCGCCAGTTCGGCGTCGTCCGCGGTGCCCGAGGCGCGCAGGGCGTCCAGGCGCGTCACCTTCGCCAGCAGATCGGACAGGTCGAGCGCGGCCAGGCCGATGTCGTCCACCCCGGGCGGCGGGCTCCAGCCGAGCCGGTGCAGCAGGGCCCGCGGACCGCGGGGATCCGCCAGGGCGCGGTTGATGAGGAGCAGGGCGCGGGCGACCTGTTCGGCGGCGGTTTCCACGGTGGACGGCATGCTTCACCCGTCGATCTGCAGAGGTGTGCGCGGATCCCAGTCACCGGTCTTGTAGTCGAAGCCCCGCACCGACTTGACCGCGTCGATGTCCTTGGTGACCCCCAGCACGTCCAGGTGCTTGCGCGGGGTCTCGTGGCTGGCGCAGCACCGGCACGACAACGGCTCTCCGACCGGATAGGGCAGCACGTAGGCCGAACCCGCGGGCGCGGTGGACGGCGCTCGCAGTGCCTGCAAGGCGGCCTGTGCCTGTACGTTCCAGAGGTCCAGCGCCTCGGCGCCGGTCCGCAGGGTCAGCGCCGGATCGTCGGCCGCGATCCCGAGATGCTCGGCCCACAGCCTGCGGCGCAGCGTTTCCACGACGGCCGTCGCGGGCTGCCCGTCGACGCCGTTGAGGATGTTGACGTTCTGCTCGCTGTGCCGGCTGTCGACGAACTCCGGGATCGCCCACGCGTCGACGCGGTCGAGCGAGGCGCCGTCGAGGTTGGCCGAGCCCACCGTCGCCCACACGTCGTCGACGACGCCGACCTTGGAGTGCAGCCAGATCGGCGCGATCCGCGGACGGGGGCGGGCGGGCGGGTCCGCCCGGTCGAACGTCCAGCGGGTGAACACGCCGACCTGGGGCGGACGGCCGGCCGGCAACCGCGCGAACAGCTCGTTGACGAGCTTCTGCTGCTGCCGGGGGTAGGTGGGAATGTCCGGATTGATATTGAGCGCGATGACGACCCGCAGCGCGGGCCGGTCGGAGACCGCCTTGAGGAGGGCGTCGGCGAGCGTGGGATTGGTCAGGTACTGCGTTTCGAGGTAGATGAACCGCTGGGCCTGGGCGAACGCCCGCAGGTAGCCCTCCAGGATCCCGCGTTCGCCGTCGCTCCGCTCATCGAACAACCCGTCGTCGAGCGTGCGCACGATCTGGAGCGCCGCGATGCTCTCCGGCCCGCCCGCCCGCTTGGCCGGACGCGCGATGCCCTCCACCCTGTCCTGCGCGTCCTCCGCCGGCAGCGCCGCGTTCCAGTGCAGGCGGAACGCGTCGTAGGCGTCGGCGACGGCGGGCCCCTTCATCGACATGCTGACGTCATGGAGGGGGAACGCGGTGTCGGCGGCCCCGCCCCGGGCGGGGTCGTCGATCGCGTGGCCGGGGCCGTCCAGGTAGCCGGGACGGAACGGGGAGGCGACGCTGATCGCCTCGCCCCCGGTCTCCGCCCTGACATCGACGAACGCCATCTTCATGTGCATCCGCCGGTAGAACGCCGGCAGAAACGGAAGGACCTTGACTCCGGTCGCGTCCGACCTGCGGAAATAGTCGCGGGCCTCTTCGGCGTCTGTCGGGTTGCGCCAGACGTTGAGGCGGTCGTGCACCTGATCCACGGCCCAGGTGAGAAACGGGAACGGAATGGCCATGTGGTCGAGGAGGACGCGGATCGACAAGCCCGCGCGCCGGCCCTTCTCCCGCAGTGTCACCTCCGGCCGCAGGTCCCGCTCGGTGACCGCCCGGGGGGTGCTCGTGGTCGGTGGCGGCGGCTCGAAGCCGAAGACAAGGACGGCTGCCTCGTCCCGGGGGTCCGCGGCGAACCGCGGCGTGAAGAAGTTGAGCTGGGTGAACTCGATCGACCGCTGAGCCGCCTGGAAGGCGGCGCCGATGTGGCCCCACGCCTCGACGTTGTCGATGAGCGGCCGGACCTCGTTGCCGTCGGAGACCAGCGACGGCTCGCCCGTGCCCAGGGTGACCAGGAAGCCGCCGGCCTCGGCGCGCTTGATCGCGATGTCGCCGAGATCGAGGACCTCGGTGTCCACGTCCGCGCGTTCCCGCCGATGCACGAGCCGGCCCACCCGGTCGCTGATCCGGATGACGAGCTGCCGGGTTCCCAGCGGCTGCCTCAGGCCGGGGGCGTCCGCGGCGTACGAGAGCGAGAACACGCCCTGGTCGTCCGGCACCGCCGTGCCGAGCGGCGGACCGAACAGCCTCGACCCGTGGATCACGTCGACGACCAGTCCCGATCGCCAAGCCGCGCCGTCCTCGTCGACGAGACGGCCTGTCGCCCGCGTGCTCATGGGAAGGCTCCCCCGGGGTCGAATGTCCCCGATGTTCCTCTCGGCACGGCCGCCGCGCACGATCCTGACCCATGGTGGACAGGCGGGTCCACGGCCCGGTTGCGCCCTTGTCGCGTTCCAGGCCTCACCCGGTCATTCGTGCTCCAGCCCGTCGGACGGGGTCTTACCGGTGTCTTACGGGACGCTGTTCCGGCTGGCTCGGGGGCGGGGGCGGGTGTTGGGTTGGGATGTCCGGGGCGGCCGGTGGGGGTCGTCCGTTCATCCTGGCCTGGAGAATCGTGATGTCCCGTCGTGCTGTCGTCGCCGTCCTGGCGGTCCTGGTGGGCTCCGCCGGGGTTGGGCTCTATCTCTTCCAGCCGTGGAGGGCGTTCACCGACACCACCGTGAACGAGGCGCTGCCGTCCGCCTCGCCGTCCGCCTCGCCGTCCGCCGCCGTGGCCGAGCAGGAAGAGGGGCCCGTGCGGCTGGCGGGAGGGCGGTTCGTCAGCCATGAGCACGGCACCGGCGGCAAGGCGTTCACAGTGCGGCTCGCGAACGGGGAACGGCTGCTGCGCCTGGAGGATCTGAGCACGTCGGAGGGGCCGGACGTGCGGGTCTACCTGTCGCGGCGGGACGCCGGCGCGGTGCGGGACGGGCTCGGGAAGGGGGCGGTCGAACTCGGCGAACTCAAGGGCAACCTCGGCGACCAGAACTACAGCGTCCCCGCCGGTACCGATGTGTCCGGGTTCCGCAGCGCCGTAATCTGGTGCAAGCGGTTCTCGGTCTCGTTCGGAGCCGCCGACCTCGCCCCCGGGAAGAGCTGATCGTTGAGTCCCGCTGCCGCCGGCGGCCACATACTGGTCGTGGAGGACGACCCGACCGTCGCCGAGGTCGTCACCGGATACCTCGCCCGCGCCGGGCACCGGGTCGCGCACGCCGCCGACGGCCCGGCCGCGCTGGAGATGGCCGCGGCGCTGCGGCCCAGGCTGATCGTGCTGGACCTGATGCTGCCCGGCCTGGACGGCCTGGAGGTGTGCCGCCGGCTGCGGTCGGGGGACGGGCCGCCCGTGCCGGTGGTGATGCTCACCGCGCGCAACGAGGAGGCCGACCGGATCCTGGGGCTGGAACTGGGCGCGGACGACTACATCTCCAAGCCGTTCAGCCCCCGCGAGCTGGTGCTGCGGGTGGCGTCCGTGCTGCGCCGCGCCGAGGCTCCGCCGCCCGCCGCCGCCTCGGCGGCGCTGCGGGCCGGTGACCTGGTCGTCGATCCGGCGGCCCGGCGCGCCGAACGCGCCGGCCGGCCGCTGGCCCTGACGGCCCGCGAGTTCGACCTGCTGGCGTTCCTGCTGCGCCGTCCCGGCCGGGTGTTCGCGCGCGAGGAGCTGCTGCGGCACGTGTGGGGATGGGACTTCGGCGACGCCTCGACGGTCACCGTCCATGTGCGGCGCCTGCGGGAGAAGGTCGAGGACGATCCGGCCGCCCCCAAGCTCATCAGGACCGTGTGGAGCGCGGGCTACCGTTTCGACCCGCCCGGAGACGAGGTGCCGCCCCCATGAGCGAGGTGCTGGTCATCGTGGGGCTGGCGGCGCTGGGCGCCCTGTTCGCCGGGATGCTGGCCGCCCCCGCCGTCACGCTGCTGCGCCGCCGTCCGGTGGTGCTGTCGATGTTCGCGGTCGCGGCGCTCGCCGTGGTCGCGATGGCCGCGGGCACGATCGCGGTGGCGGTGGAGATGTTCCTGTCCCCGCACGACTTCCAGGTGGTGCTGATCGTGGTCGCCGTGTCGGGCGCGGTGTCGCTCGGCGCGGCGCTGCTGTTCGGGCGCCGGATCGCCGCGGGCAGCCGGGAACTGGCGGTGGCGGCACGGGCCGTCGGCAGCGAGGCCGGGTTCGTCGCCCCCGCGGACCCGCCGATCGCCGAACTCGCCGCGCTCGCCGCCGCACTGGAGGAGACAGGCGCCCGGCTCAGGGCGGCGCAGGAGCGGGAACGGGCGCTGGACGCCTCCCGCCGGGACCTGGTCGCGTGGATCTCCCACGATCTGCGCACCCCGCTGGCGGGGCTCCGCGCCATGGCCGAGGCGCTGGAGGACGGCGTCGTCGCCGAGCCCGGCCGGTACCACACCCGCATCCGCGCCGAGGTGGAGCGGCTGTCCGACATGGTCGACGACCTGTTCGAGCTGTCCCGCATCCAGGCCGGATCCCTGGAGCTGACCCTGGCCCGGATCTCGATCTACGACCTGGTGGACGACGCCATCGCCACCGCCCGGCCGCTGGCGGAGCAGCGGGGGGTGCGGCTGCGCGACGGCGGCATCGCGCGGCTGCCCGTGCGGGTCGACGGCCAGGGCATCACGCGGGTCCTCGGGAACCTGCTGGTCAACGCCATCCGCGCGACACCGGCCGACGGCACCGTCGCGGTGAGCGCGCACCGGGAGGGCGACCGGGTCGTCCTCGCGGTCGACGACGCGTGCGGCGGCATCCCCGAGCGGGACCTGCCCCGGGTGTTCGAAACAGGCTGGCGCGACGGCCAGGCCCGGACCCCGGCGGCAGTCCGGCCTGCTGAGGACGACGCCGGCGCGCGGCAGCGGCGCCTCGGCGACACCGGCGCGGGGCTGGGGCTGGCGATCGTCCGCGGCATCGTGGAGGCCCACGCCGGGCGCGTCTCAGTCCGCAACACCGGCGTGGGGTGCCGTTTCGAGCTCACCCTCCCGGCGGCCGGCGCCGAGCGGGTCCCCGGCGGGACGGGCTCGCCCGCGCTGGACCAGCGCCGTTCCTGAGGCGTCGCGCCTCATCGTGGCGGCCGCTGCGGCGCAGGCGAGCAGGGCCAGGGCGGCCAGCGCGGCCGTCGCTCCGCGGGGGCCGCTTTCGAAGGCTCGGCTCACGGCGATGCCGCCGGCGAACGCGAGCAGTCCCGCGAAGAACGCGCGTACGCCGAGGTACGTCCCGTAGCGCGACGGCCGGGCGAGCCTGGCGACGGTCTGGAACACCGCCGGTTGCAGCAGGCCGCCCGCGAAGCCGTGCAGGACGGCCACCGCGATCAGGCCCGGTCCCCCGCTCCCCGCGCCGGTCGCCAGCAGCAGGTAGCCGGCGCCGGCGCACAGGAGGCCGGCGCGCAGGACGCCGGGACGTTCGCCTCGCGTGGCGCACCACGGCTGGACCGCCGCCGACACCGCCGCCAGGACGCAGGAGAACACGGTCACCGCGCCGGCGGACGCGCCGCCGAGCGGGACCACCACCGCCGCCTGGTCCGCCAGCAGCATCGCGGGCATCGACACGACGACGAACCACATGAAGACCCGGTCCCGCAGCGCCGTCCGCACCCCGGCGACGGCCCCGCTTCCGGACGGGAGGCGCGGGACCCGCTTCAGCAGGGAGAACAGGAACGCCGCCAGCAGCCAGAGCCCTCCCGACACCAGGGCCACGAGCCAGTAGCCGACGTTCAGCAGGGCCAGGCCCAGTGCCGGTCCCAGGACCGCCGCCGCCTGCAGCGTCATCGTGTACGCCGCGTAGCCGCGGCCGCGTCGCCGGTCGGCGAGTCCCGCCAGCAGCGACTGCGCCGCGGGGTGGAAGAGGGCGCCGCCCGTGCCCAGCAGCAGCGCCGCGACGACGAGCCCCGAGGTCGCGGACACGGTGCCCAGGAGGACGAACCCGGTGGCGCGCAGGACGCAGGCGAGCATGCCCGCCCGGACGGGGTCGAGCACGTCCACCAGCGCTCCGACCGGCAGGGACAGCGTGTGCTGGACCAGGTTGCGGAGCGCCAGGACCAGGCCGATCAGCCCGGCCGCGAGTCCCAGATCGTCCCTGAGGTGGACGACGAGGTGCGCCATCGCGGAGAAGTAGCCCAGCGAGATGGCCGCCTGGACGGCGACGACCACGGCGACCGTGCGGCGGTCGCCGTGGTCGTAGGCGGATACGTTCACGCGGGCAGCACGTGCAGGCGCCGCAGCAGCTCACGCGCCACGGTGGCGCGCTTCCCGGCGTCGCCCGCCTCGCCGATGCCGATGTTCAGCGCGAAGGTGTGGACGTGCCCGCCGCGCTCGACCCAGCCGACCCACCAGCCGGTGCCGGGGCCGGGGGCGTTCTCCCAGCCGGACTTGGCGAACAGCGCGTACCCGTCCCTCTCCTCCTGCTTGATCAGTTCGCGGACGGTGCGCTGGTGCTCGCGTGCGGCGGGCAGCCGCCGGGCCGCGAGCCGCTCCAGGAACCGGGTCTGCTCCACCGCGGAGATCCGCAGCGGACCGTCCAGCCAGAAGCGGTCCGCCGCGGTGCCGATCTCGCGGTTGCCGTAGTGGAACCGGTGCAGCCACCGCCGTTCGCGCTCGGGGCCGATCCGGCGGGCGATCACCTGGAAGGCGGCCGCGTTGGAGAGCTGGACGGCCTCCCGCATGGTCATGTCCCGTTCCCAGTCGGGGAACGGCTGCGGCGTCCCGTCCCACGGGATCACCTCGTCGGGGCTCTGCACCGCGCCGGTCTCCAGGGCGACCAGCGCGTGCGGGACCTTGAAGGAGGATGCGGGCACCAGGCGGGTCTCGGCACGGCGCCGGTCCACGACGGTCGTGTTCCGGGTGCGCACGTCCAGCAGCGCGAACGTGCCGCGGACGCCGGCCGCGTCGAACACCGCGCGCAGGTCGTCGCGGACGATCGTGCCGGGCCTCGGCCGCTCGGCCGCCGCAACCGCGGTGGCCCCGCGCGGGACGGCGTCATGGGCGGACGCACCGCACGCGGCGGCACCGAAGACGGTGGCCGCGGCGAGCACCGCGGCCCCCAGCCGCGTGCGAAGGATTCGGGAGGGATGTCTGATCACGGACCCCAAGTGATCACAACCCGGCGCACCCTGTCCAATATTGATACTGATCGAGGATTGATATCAGATCAATATCATTGCAGGTAGAAGGGACACGACACCTGAGCAGGCCACAGAGCCGTGTTCGAGCGCCTCAACCGGGTGGTTCGGAGGAGCGCCGGTCGGCCCATGGTGTGGTGACAGGCGTTAATAGATGTCCGTTGAGGGCATTTCTGGTCGTCCTTGTTAGCGAATAGAACGGTCTAAGCCGCGCCCCTACCGCCCGGATCGACTTTCAAAATCGGGAGAATTGGACATTTCGGACCAGTTGCCGCGTTGCCCGCCTCGGATGAGGGAATCTCAGCAATCCTGGTTTCCCCGATAAGACGTTGTGACAGCCTGGACACGAGCCGTACTCATACGAGCATGTATCCCCCAGTATCGTGATCTCGCTGTCGACGCCGAGGACCCCGATGCCTGACTATTTCGAACCCGCCGCAGCGGCCGCGCCCCCGGACGTCCGGCCCGGCGGGGCGCCGGCCCCCGGCCGGCGCGGACGGGACGGAATGCGCGCCTACCACCGAACCATTTCCGTGCTTCCCGCAGCAATTATGGGACTTCTCGGACTTATCGCCGTGACCACGCTGTACAGCGACGACGCCATGAACCGGGAGACGCGCCTGATCCTCGCCATGCTGGCCGTGGGAGCCGTGATCACGCTGCTGGCCGCGGCGGCGGGGGCGGAGACGGCGTCCCGGCGGCTGGGCCGGCGGCGCGCCCGCGAGGACGAGCAGCTGCGGCGGCGGCTCGGCGAGCTCGGGTTCCTGGTCGCCCGCGGCAGGCGCGAGCTGCAGCGGCTGGCCGCCGGGCTGCGCGCGGGCGAGACGGCCAAGCCGTGCCGCGAGGACCTCCCGGTCCCCGAGGCCGGCGACTCCGTCGCGCAGCTCGCGTACGAGCTGCAGCGGGCGCAGGCCGCGGCCTGGAACGCCGTGGTCGGCGCCGCGAACCGCGACCCCGCGGCCGAGTCGGGCCGCCGGGTCGACGTCTTCGTCAACCTCGCGCGGCGGATGCAGACGCTGTCGCACCGCGCCATCCAGGGCCTCGACGAGCTGGAGAACCAGGTCGAGGACCCGGACCTGCTCAAGGGCCTGTTCAAGGTCGACCACCTCACGACCCGCACCCGCCGCCAGGCCGAGAGCCTCGCCGTGATCGGCGGCGCCTCGTCGCGCCGCCGCTGGACCAGGCCGGTCACCCTCTACGAGGTGCTGCGCTCGGCGATCGCCGAGGTCGAGCAGTACAACCGGGTCAAGGTGGTGCCGCCGGCCGACGGGAACCTGCACGGCGGCGCGGTGGCGGACGTCGTCCACCTGCTGGCCGAGCTCATCGAGAACGCGACCAGGTTCTCCCCGCCGCACACGCAGGTCCTCATCCGGGTCGAGCGGGTCAGCGCGGGCCTGGCCATCGAGGTCGAGGACCGCGGCCTCGGCATCCCCCGGGGCGAGCAGCGCCGGCTGAACGCCCTGCTCGCCGACCAGGACCGGGGCGACACCCACGAGCTGCTGAAGGACGGGCGGATCGGGCTCCTCGTCGTCTCCGCGCTCGCCCGGCGGCACAAGATCCGCGTCCAGCTGCAGGGCAACGTCTTCGGCGGCACGCAGGCCGTCGTCGTCGTGCCGGGCGAACTGGACGGCGGGCAGCCCGAGGACACCGGGGAGCGGCCCCGGCCGTCCCCGGCGCACGCCCGCCCGGAACCCGCGCCGCAACCGACAGCGCAATCCGCGCCGGAGGGCCGCGGCGCCCCCGGCGATCCGCCGCCCGCCCGGCCGGCGGCCGGGGAGCCCCCACGCCCGGCCGAGGCGCCGGTCCCGCCGAACGCCGGGGAGCGGCCGGCGCTGCCGCGCCGCCAGGCGCAGACGCACCTCGTACCCGAATTGGCCGAAGCGCCCGCGCCCGCGCAGCACGAGGAAGAAGAGGACCGGGAGGTCGTGCACAACTCCGGACTGATGGCGGCTTTCCAGCGAGGAATGCGCAGCGCCCAGGAGGCGGACATTTCCGCGGAGGAGCCGGACGGCGTCAACTAGCGAGGCAGGACTCATGATAAGGAGCGTCCATTGAGCGGTGTCGCCCCGAACCAGGCTCAAGATCTTGCTTGGCTGTTGCGGGGGCTGGGCGAAGAGGTTCCGGTCATACGCGGCAGCGTGCTGCTCTCCGCGGACGGCATGCTGAAAGCCGCCCACGGATTCGACCGCACGAGCGCGGAGCAGCTTTCCGCGCTCGCTTCCGGGCTGTTCTCCATAGCGCGCAGCACCGGAGCGAAATTCGACGACAGCAACGAGGTGCGGCAGGTGGTGGCGGAGCTCAGATCCAGCCAGCTGTTCATCTCCTGGGCCGGTTACAATTCCGTGCTCGCGGTGCTGGCGGGCGCGGACGCCGACCCCGCCGTGGTCGGTTTCGAGATGGCCCGGCTCATCAGGTCCGTCCGGCCGTTCCTGCACACCGCGGTCCGGCCGGCGGCCACGGCGATCGAGCGAGACCGGCCGATATGACGTCCGGAGACGAGGTACGGCCCGAGGACGACGAGGTCTGGCTCGACGACGACGCCGGCCGGCTCGTGCGCCCCTACACGGTGACCGCCGGGCGCACCCACCCGACCGTCGAACTGGACATGCTGACCCTGATGGTGTCCGTCCGGCTCTCCCCCGCGCTGGACGTCGAGTACACCAGGGCCCTCGAACTGTGCCGGACGCCGACGTCGGTCGCCGAGGTCGCGGCCCACCTGCGGCTCCCCACGGCGGTCACCAAAGTCCTGCTCTCCGATCTGGTGGAACGCGGCGTGATGGCCGTGCAGGAGGCGCGGATCGCGGCCGACCCCACCGACCGAGCCCTTCTGGAGGCACTGCTCGATGGCCTACAACGAGTCTGAGGGGCTCCCGACCCAGGTGAAGATCCTGGTGGCGGGCGGTTTCGGCGTCGGGAAGACGACGTTCGTCGGCGCGGCGAGCGAGATCGAGCCGCTGAGCACCGAGGAGCTCATCACCTCGGAGAGCGTCGGCATCGACGATCTCGGCGGGGTGGAGGGGAAGACGACCACCACCGTCGCGCTCGACTTCGGCAGGATCACGATCGAGCAGCACGGGATCGTGCTCTACCTGTTCGGCACCCCCGGGCAGCGGCGCTTCTGGTTCCTGTGGGACGAGTTGGCCGCCGGGGCCCTCGGCGCCGTCGTGCTCGCCGACACCCGCCGCCTGGAGGACTGCTTCGAGGCCGTCGACTTCTTCGAGAACCGGGGCCTCCGGTTCCTGGTCGCGGTGAACGAGTTCGACGGTTCGTTCCACTACTCCCCGGACGAGGTGCGCGCCGCCCTCGAACTCCACCCGCACGTGCCGATCGTGCTCTGCGACGCGCGCGACCGCGCCTCGGCGATCGCGGCGCTGCGCTCGCTGATCCTGCACCTTCTCTCCACCGCCCCGCCCGCCCCCGTCTGACGCGGCGGGCCGGGGTCCCGGACCCCGGCCCCGCTGTCCGTCCGCCACCGCACACCCGCCCACACCCCGGAGGTCTCCCGTGACACACCAGTTCAGCGACCAGGCGCCGGAACTGTTCGACCGGCCCTTGCTGCCGCCCGACCACGAGGCGCCCAAGCGGGCGGCGCGGCTGCGCGAACTCGGGCTGGGGCAGAAGCGGGAGAGCGAGTTCGACAGGTTCGCCCACGAGCTGGCGCTGGAGGCACAGCAGCTCACCGGCCTCGCGACCACGCCGGTGGCCTTCGTGAACCTCATCGGCGAGGACCAGTTCGTGTCCGGCGTCTTCACGCCGCCCGCCGCCGCCGACCTCGTCGAGGGGATCCTGGACTTGCGGATCCCCCTCAACGCCGGCTACTGCCCGCACGTCGTCGTCCGGCGCAAGGCACTGATCCTGGACGACGTCCTCGACTACCCGCGGTTCGCCGGGAACCCCATCGTCGACAAGCTCATGGTCCGCAGCTACGCGGGCGCTCCGCTGACGGACCGCACGGGCACCGTTCTCGGCACGGTCTGCGTCGTGGACAGCGAACCGCGCCCGTGGGGCAAGGCCGGCCTGGACCTCATGAAGCGGAAGGCGGCCGACCTGGCCGCCCGGATCGACCTCCGCGAGGGCCTGCCGGACTGACCGGCCGGGCATCGGGCAGCGGCGGGCGGAGCGGGCGGGGCCTCACCCCGTCCCGGTCAGGTCGGAACCGGCGAACGGGAACGGCCGCCCGGCGCCGGCGCCGACCGGCTCCGCCGGGTCCTCGTCTCCGACTATCCCGCTGGCCATCAGCCGGAACTCGGCGGCGACGCCGGTGATGTCGTGCCGGAGGAACTCGACGGCGGGCCAGAGCCGCCCGGGGTCGGCACCTGTCTCCTCGGCCCACTTGAGGACGCTCGTCACCGCGAAGAGGTAGCCGATGGCGCGGCCCGCCAGGACCTGGTGCGACTGGTCCAGGGGCCGGTCGAGGAAGCTCAGGTCCGTCTTGAGCGTGTCGACGGCGGGCGCCGTCAGCGGCCAGCCGGCCAGGAACTCGCTGAGCGGCAGGCCGCCCCGCCGGGTCAGGCAGTGCGCGGCGAGCTGCTGGCTGAGCATGTCGTTGTTGCCGTCGAAGACGGTGAAGACCCGAGAATCGAGGAACGCCTGGCCGGCGATGTTGGTGGGCGACCCGCAGCGGTACCCTTCACCGCCGGTCAGCTGCTGGTAGTTCTGCGCCGCACGGACGATCCGCTCCGTGGCGACGGTCTTGAGGGCCTGGACGGCCGGGAACGCCGGGGTCATGTCGCCCTTGAAGTCCAGCTCCGTCTGCAGGTAGTGGCTGAACGCCTCGCAGATGGTGGCGGACGCGTCGATGGCGGCGAGCCGGTAGCGGACGAAGCCGATCCTGGACTGCCGTTTCCGCCCGATCCGGCGGCCGTCCGCGTACGCGTGCGCCTCCCGGCTGATGCGCCGCAGGAACCCGGCCCCCGCCGCCGCCAGCAGCGACCGCGAGGCCAGGAACAGGTCGACCGAGTCCACGCCCCGTTCCTCGGCGTTGATCCGCCGGTGCCGCGGCACGGTCACGTCGATGTCGTTGACCCCGTAGTCGAGCAGCTTCAGGCCGAGCGCGTCGTAGAGCTGGACGGTGCGGAACCCCTCGTCGCGCCGGACGATGAAGTAGCCGTACTCGCGGCGGTGCTCGTGCTTCGCGACGACCAGCCACCAGTGCGCGGAGGAGCTGAGCGCCTGCCAGTGCTTGCGGCCGCGGATCCGGTAGCCGCCGTCGACCTCCTCGAAGGCCGTCGTCATGGCGGACAGGGCCGACCCGGCGCCCGGTTCGGTGGCGGCGAGGCCCGCCCGCAGCGGATCGCCGCCGCTGAACAGCGGCAGCATCTCCTCCTGGGCCTCTTCGCCGGCCCATTTCACGACCGGCAGGAGCGCGAGCGCGGTGTTGACGATCACGTACACGCCGAGCGCCAGGTTCCACTCGGCCGCGGTCTCCACGGCCCGGCACATCTCGACGTGGCTGTCGCGGCCGCCGTACCGCGAGGGCAGGGTCGGGAGCAGGACTCCGGCCCTGACCAGGAGCGCCCAGTCCTCGGCGGGAAGGTATTGCTGCGGATAGGCCGCCGAATCGAATTTCGACGCGACCGCGTCGATCCCGGCGATGAACTCGTCCGTCGACAGGGACAGCAAATCATCCGTCATGATGTCCGCTTTCACGGGTCGGCCGTACGGTGCAGGAGAAGTCGATCAGGTGCGGGCGATCACGAGCATTCCGAGGTCGGGGGCACTGCGCAACAGCCGCCCATACACCACCTTCCGAATCGTGAGATTCTCAGCGCTCAGCGCCATGGTTATCCCGACGATCACCGCCCGCAAGGAACAACTTGCTTACCGCGACGGGCATAAGAACACGTTCTATGTCTGCCGACCTGCACGGCCTCACCGAACCGTAAGGGTTATGTGCACCGTGTAGCCACGTGATCACGATCCGGTCGCCATTGACCTCCACCGGCCGACCCGCACCCGCGGGACCTGGCCGGTTCCTTCCACCGGGCCTCCGGGGGCCATGCGCGAATCGCGCGCTTTCGTCCCGCTGTACTCGGCAACCATGCGAAACAGCCGCTGTCAAGGGCGAACACCGACTTTCGGCTATATGGGGTTGATGTGCCAATTCGCCATAGTTGGGGGTACGGGGCACTGCTTGTCTCTTCAACGACCGGATGATCGACCGGCCGACCCTCCACGGGCCATCCGCCCGTCCCCCAGGAGGCAATGGTGCCCAGGACCCGCTGGACCGCCGCGACAGCCGTGGCGGTCACTGGAACTCTCCTGACCATCGGGCTCGCGACCCCCGCCCAGGCCGAACGCTCGGCTCCCCGGCCGGAACCGCCCGGCGAGCACGTGGAGCTGCCCGACAAGGACGCGCGCGGCGGCGCGCTCGCCCCCACCGCCCGGCAGAAGAGCGCCGCCCGCGACGTGACGGTCCGGTGGAACAGGTTCGGCACCCCCGCCTCGGTGACCGGCACGGGCGCCCTGGCCGACGGCCTCCCGGGCGGGCCGGAGAAGGTTGCGCGCGCCTACCTGGCCGGCAACCGGGACCTCTTCGGCCTGGACGCGCCGGCCGTCACCGCGCTGGAGAAGGTCACGGTCAACCCGATCGGCGACGGCGCCGCCGTGCTGCTGCGCCAGCGCTTCGGCGAGCTGCCCGCCGGCCACGACGGGCTGGTGGCCGTCGGCGTGCGCGGCGACGAGGTCGTCTCGGTCACCTCGTCCCTGTCCCGCGACGGCGGCGCCCCGCCGGCCGCCACGCTCTCCGAGGAGGACGCGGTGGCGGCGGCGGCCCGCGACGCGGGCATCACGGTGTCGGACGGCGCCACCCGCCGGGTCCGGCTCGTCGCGGTGCCCACCGCCGACGGCGTCCGCAGCGCCTACCAGGTCACGCTCATGGACACGTCGGACGCGGAGCCGAAGGCCGTCACGTCCCACGTCGACGCCCGGTCCGGCGCGGTGCTGGTGCGGGAGAACCTCGTCGACCACGACAGCGACGACCCGCGCTGGTCGGTGTTCCCGGCCACGCCGCCCGGCGACTACTCGTCGCGCGACACCCGGCGGACGTGGTGCTACACGCCCGCCCGCGGGTGCAGCTTCGTCGTCGGCGGCGACCCCTCGAACGGGAACGCCTGGGACGTCGACCCGGCGACCGGAGAGTCGACCCACACCAGCCTGGGGAACGCGGCCCGCTCGTACGACAACCGCGCGAGCGACGACCCCTTCACCGTCGGGACCCGCACCAACGCCCCCCGACCGGACCGCGCGTACACCTACCGCTGGGGCAACCAGTGGTACAGGAGCAAGTGCGACCCGGCGACGCTGGACAGCCCGCAGGAGGCCGACCTCGAAGCGGCCATCTCCAACCTCTTCGTCCAGCACAACCGCATGCACGACTGGTCCTACCGCCTCGGCTTCACCGAGTCGGCGTGGAACATGCAGGTCGACAACGGCGACCGCGGCGGCCTCGGCGGCGACCCCGAGCAGGGCAACGCGCAGGCCGGGGCGCGGTTCCCCAGCATCCGCGACAACGCGAACCAGATCACGTTCCCCGACGGCATCGCCCCGATCACCAACATGTACCTGTGGCAGCCGATCGCGGGCGCGTTCTACCCGCCGTGCGTGGACGGCGATTTCGACATGACCGTCATCGGGCACGAGTACTCGCACGCCATCTCCGGCCGCATGGTCGCCGGCCCGGACGCCGGGTGGAGCGGCCCGCAGGCCGGGGCGATGAACGAGAGCACCTCCGACCTGCTCGCCATGGAGTACCTCAGCGAGTACGGGTTCCGCCCGCCCGGCCGGACGCCGTACGTCATCGGCGCCTACGTCACCGGGGAGCCGCGCGCCGGGATCCGCAACTACGACATGAGCCGCAGCCCGCTCAACTACAGCGACATCGGCTACGACCTCGTCGGGACGCAGGTCCACGCGGACGGCGAGATCTGGACCGCCACCCAGTTCGACCTCCGCGAGGCGTTCGTCCGGCGGTACGGCGACGGCAGCGCCGCGCTGCAGCGCAAGTGCGCCGACGGCAAGGTCGACGCCGCCAAGTGCCCGGGCAACCGGCGGTGGGCGCAGCTGTCCTTCGACGCGCTGCTGCTGATGGCCAGCGGAGCGGTCAGCTACGTCGACCACCGCGACGCGCTGCTCGCCGCCGACACCATCCGGTTCGGCGGGAAGAACCACGAGCTGATGTGGAAGGTCTTCGCCCGGCACGGCCTGGGAGAGGCGGCGTCCAGCGCGGGCCCGGCCGACGCGGACCCGGTGCCGAGCTTCGCGTCCCCGATGTCGCGCAACGCCAGCGTCACGCTCAAGCCGCGCGGTGACGCCGAGGACGGGGCGGTCCGGCTCTACGTGGGCGACTACGAGGCCCGCGCCGTCCCGGTGGCCGACACCGACCCGGCGACGCCGCTCGGCGCCACGTTCGCGATCGCGCCCGGCCGCTACTCCTTCGTCGCGGTGGGCGCCGGCTTCGGGCACAAGAAGTTCACCGCGACGATCGGCGCCGGGCAGAAGTCCCTGCCGGTGACGATGCACCGCAACCTCGCCGCGAGCGCCAACGGCGCGACCGCCGCCGGCGACGGGCAGTCCCAGGGCGCGCTGCTGGACGAGACCGAGGCGACCAACTGGCAGTCGGTCGAGGCCCCGGTCGCCGACCGGCAGGTGACCGTCGACCTGGCGGGCGACCGCCCGGTCAAGGTCGACCGGATCCAGGTCAGCGCGATGCTGCGGCCGACCGTGGCGAGCGACCCGGAGGGCGCGAACACCGCCCAGAACCGGTTCACGGCGCTGCGGGCTTTCCGGCTCCTGGCTTGCGACTCCACCCGGGCGGACTGCGCGGAGGACGGGTCGTACCGCACCGTCTACACCAGCCCGTCCGACGCGTTCCCCGCCGACCGGCCGCGGCCCACGGCACCCGACGTCAACCTCCGGTCGTTCGACCTGAGGGACGTCAAGGCGACGCACCTGCGGCTGCAGGTCGTCTCCAGCCAGTGCACCGGCGCCCCGGCGTACGCGGGTGAGCAGGACAACGACCCGCGTTCCGCCACCGACTGCGGCACCGCCGCCCGGTGGGCCGGTCTCGTCCGCGCCGCCGAGCTCCAGGCGTTCGCCCGGTAGCCCGCGGCGTCTTCCCTGGTCAGACGACACGGCCGCGGTTCTTGAAAAAGTTCCGCGGCCGTGTCGATCGGCGTCGCCCCCCGTTCGACCTAGGGGTGAAAGGCTCCGGAGGGGGCCCGGACGACCAAGGAGAACGAACGATGAAGTACATGCTGATCATGCGCGCCAGCGACGAGGCATTCGCGGGGATGGGCGAGATCGACTTCGACCAGATGATCGAGACCATCGGCCGCTACAACCAGGAGATGATCCAGGCCGGGGTGCTGCTGGCCGCGGAGGGCCTCGACGACGCCGAGGAGGGCGTGGTCGTCGACTACTCGTCCGAGCCGCCCGTCGTCACCGACGGCCCGTACGGCGAGACGAAGGAGCTGTTCGGCGGCTTCTACATCCTCAACGTCGCCTCCAAGGAGGAGGCCGTCGAGTGGGCCAAGCGGTCGCCGATGACCGGGCCGGGCTTCAAGACCGAGATCCGCCGCGTCACCACGATCGACGAGCTGCCGCAGGACAACGAGTGGATCAAGAAGGAGCGGGCGTGGCGCGAGGCCACCGGCCAGCTCTGAGCGGGACGGCGCGACATGGGCGACCACACCGGCGAGCACACGGGCCGTGAGGCCGTCGCCGCCGTCTGGCGGATCGAGTCCGCGCGGATCGTCGGCGCGCTCGCGCGCTACACCGGCGACTTCGCGCTGGCCGAGGACCTCGCGCAGGAGGCGCTCGCCGAGGCACTGGTGACCTGGCCGCGCGACGGCGTACCCCGCAACCGGACGGGCTGGCTGCTCACCGTCGGCCGGCGCCGCGCGATCGACGCGTTCCGGCGCCGCGCCGCCCTGGACGACCGGTACGCCGCCCTCGCCCGCGACCTGGGCGAGGGCGGCGCCGCCTCGGGGAGCTCCCCCGCCGATCCGGCCGGGGGGGCCGCGGACGTGCTGTGGGATTCGGACCGGATCGACGACGACCTGCTCGCGCTGATGTTCGTCTCCTGCCATCCCGTGCTGTCGCGGGAGGCGCGGGTGGCGCTCACCCTGCGCGTCGTCGGCGGCCTGACCAGCGACGAGATCGCCCGCGCGTGCCTCGTCCCGACCGCCACCGTGCAGGCCCGCATCACCCGGGCGAAGAAGACCCTCGCGGCCGCGCGGGTGCCGTTCGAGGTGCCGCCCGCCGAGGACCGGCGCGAGCGGCTCGGCTCGGTGCTCAGCGCGGTCTACCTCATCTTCACCGAGGGGTCCACGGCCAGCTCGGGCGGCGACCTGATCCGGTTCGACCTCGCGGGCGAGGCGCAGCGGCTCGCCCGCGTCCTGTCCCGGCTGGTGCCGGACGAGCCCGAGGTCCACGGGCTGCTGGCGCTGCTGGAGCTGACCGCGGCGCGGTTCCCCGCCCGCACCGGCCCGGACGGCGAGCCGGTGCTGCTGGAGGACCAGGACCGCCGCCGCTGGGACCGCGCCGCGATCCGCCGCGGGCGGGCCGCCCTCGCCCGCGCGGAGCAGGCCGGCCGCGGCCTCGGCGCCTACGGGCTGCAGGCCGCGATCGCCGAGTGCCACGCCGTCGCCCCGTCGGTCGAGGAGACGGACTGGGAGCGCATCGTCCTCGTCTACGAGGCGCTCGGCCGGCTCGCCCCCTCCCCGGTGGTCGACCTCAACCGCGCGGTCGCGGTCGCCATGGCGGACGGCCCGGCCGCGGCCCTGCGGATCGTGGACGGGCTGGCGGAGTCCGGCGCGCTGCGGGACTCGCACCTCCTGCCCAGCGTCCGCGGCGAACTGCTCGCCCGCCTCGGCCGCACCGCCGAGGCCCGCGCCGAGCTGGAGCGCGCCGCGGGCCTCACCGCCAACGAGCGTGAACGCGCACTGCTGCAGCGCAAACTCGCCGCCCTCCCCTGACCACCGGACCGGGACCCGGTCGGCCGGGGGTCAGTCGTGGGCGGCGATGGAGCGGGCGTGGGCGGTGAGGACGTGGGTGAGGAGGGCCGGGGCGCGGGTGCCCGCGGCGGTGTCCGGGAGGACCTCCGGGGTCAGGTTCCAGCCCGCGCCGACCCACGAGTCGCCGATCATGCCCTCGCTGGAAGGGAGGTCGTTGCAGGACTGCCGGACGCGGATGGCGCGCACCGTCTCCGCGGCGGGGGTGTCGGTCTCCACCAGCAGCACAGGGACGCCGGCGAGCGGGCCGTCCTCGACGAGGCGCAGCACGTGGTGCGCCTCCTCCCCCGCGACCGCGGCGCCCGCGTCGAGGATCACCACCAGCCGCACCGGCGGGCCCTCCGCCGCCGCGGCGGGCAGGTCGCCGCCGATGCGCCGCAGGTCCACCAGGTCGAGCAGCCGGCGGAGCCGCTCGGACGCCGCCGGGCCGGTGGCCACCCCGCCGCCCAGCAGGCGGGCGCTGGTGACCGGGTCGAAGCCGTGCAGCCAGCCCGCGCCCGACAGGCCCGCCGCGTCGATCACCTCCAGGCCCGCCAGCCCGGGCGGGACGGCGGCCAGGAACCGGGTCACCAGCGACCAGGCGTAGGCGGCCGAGTCGCCGGGCATCGTGCCGCGCGAGACCCACACGCCGCGCCGCCACGGCATCCGCAGGACGAGCGGTATCCGCAGACCGGGCAGCTCCTCGGTGCTCAGCCGCCCCACCAGCATCCCCTCGGCCAGGTCGGTGCCCGGCCGCCAGGTCAGCCAGGACGGCGCGTCGAACGGCGCGACCTCCGCGGTGACGTGCGGCTCCACCCGGGCCAGCTCGTCGCGCAGCTGCTCGGCGTCGGCGCGCAGCCGCTCGTCGGCCGCCCGCATCAGCTCGTCGAACCGGCCGCGCGGCGCCCGGCCGGCGATCTCCTCGTTGCGGAGCCGCAGCGCGTGCTCGGTGGCGGCGCGGAACGAGGCCAGCGAGCGGCTGGCGTCCTCCCAGATCAGCCAGCACCGTTCGAGGTAGCCGACCTCCGAGGAGGGCGGCGGTTGCGGGGCCGGCGTCTGCTGCGGCGCCTGCTGCGGGGGCGGCTGGGCCGGGGGCGGCTGCGTGCGCGGCGGCGGTACGGGCGGCGGCTGCGCGGCGGGTGGCTGCGCGGACGGCGGCTGGGCCGGTGGCGGTGCGCCGACGGCGGGGCCAGCCGGGGCGGTGCCCATGCCCGCCTCCTCGCCCGGGTCGTCCACCTCGACGCCGTGCGCCTCGACCAGCTCGGCTAGCCCGCCGGCGTAGCCCTGCCCGACGGCGCGCACCTTCCACTGCCCGGACCTGCGGTAGATCTCCAGCCCGATGATCGCCTTCTCGGGGCCCAGCCCCCGGACGGTGAACAGGGCCGCCGGTTCGTCGCCGTCCCCCGCCAGCCTGACCTGCGGCGGCGGCATCGCCCCGAACGACCCCGCCCCGGACAGGCTCACCGCGACCAGCACCGCATGGACGCCGGCGGGCACCGCGTCCAGGTCCAGCCGCACGCGCTGCCGCCCCCCGCCGTCGGCCCACCGCACGCCCGGCGCCTCCGGGGCGTTGAAGAACACCAGGTCGGCGTCGGAGCGGACGCGCAGGTCGGGGCCGACGAGCAGGGCGCTCACGTCCACGGGGACGGCGCAGGACACCGTGGCGGTCAGCCGCCGGTCGGGCAGGGCGACGTTGGCGCCCGGGGAGAGTTCGGTCATCGGCGGTCAGGCGAGACCGGCGATCGTCGGGAGCATGTCCTCGAACGTGCGCCCGTGGCACGGCTCGCCGATCGCGTTCATCTTCCAGCCGTCGCCGTGCCGGTAGACGCGGGCCATCACCATCGCGGTGTGGGCGCCGCCGCCGGTCAGCGTGTACCGGGCCATCTCGGCGCCGTCCTGCTCGTTCACGAGCCGGCAGAAGGCGTTCTCGACCTCGTCGAACGTCTGCCCGTTGAAGGAGCTGACCGTGAACACCAGCGACGTGACGTGCACCGGGAGCCTGCCCAGGTCGACGATCACCGACTCGTCGTCGCCGTCGCCCGCCCCGGTCAGGTTGTCGCCGGTGTGCCGGACCGAGCCGTCGTCGCTGACGAGCTTGCCGAAGTACACCACGTCGGCGATGCTCCCGTCGGCGAAGAGCACGCAGGACGCGTCGAGGTCGATCTCCCGCTCCCGCGAGCCGAAGAAGCCCTTCTTCTTCACCGCGTCCCAGCCCAGCCCCATCCGGACCATGCTCAGCACACCGCCGGGCTTCTCCAGCGAGATCCGCTGGCCCTTCACCATCGAGACGGTCACAGCCGTCGCCTCCTCGGAGTTCCTTCACCGGACCGAGGAAAGCCTGGCAGCCGATCCGCCCGGTTGTCACCTGTTCACGGTGATCAGGGGCGTCCCGGCCCCGTCACGGGACGTAGATCGAGGGCTGCGGCGGGGCGCTCATGCCCTCGCCGAGGAAGAAGCTCGTGTGCGGCGGCTGGTTGTAGGCGGTGTTCTGCCAGGCCAGGGCGGTCCGGTACTGGGTGTCGTGGAGGAGGGTGTGGAGCTTGCGGCCCGTGACGTCGCGGGTCGTGTAGACGCGGAGCCGCGTGTTGTCCGTGGTGGGCCACACGACCTCCTCGCGCCAGTCGCCGAGCAGGTCGCCGCTCAGCGACGGGACGGCCTTCGTGCCGTTGTTCGAGTGCACGCCCGAGGCGGTCAGCAGCCGCGTGTCGCCGGACGGCCCGTACTTGTCGATCTGCGTGCGGTCCAGCAGCTCGCGGACCGGGTCGGCGTCCCACCAGACGAGGAAGTTGGCCGAGGACGGCTTGCGGCCCGCGTTGTTCCCGGTGACGGAGCGCAGCTCCGAGACCGCGGACGACCAGAACTCGGACGCGACGCGCCCGGTCCAGATGTCCCCGGCGACGCCGCGGCCGTTGTCGCAGCAGGCGGACGTCGACCACAGGATCCGCCCGTCGCGGGGGTCGATGTACAGCGAGGACGGCTGGCCGGTCGACTCGCTGACCTTGAAGTACTCCAGCCCCGGACGGGCGGGGTCGAAGTCGCCGAGGTGCTGGGCGTCGCCGTGGCCGGTGCGGGTCGTCCAGAGGCCGCGCCCTTCGTCGTCGACGGTCATGGCGCCGTAGACGATCTCGTCCCGGTCGTCCTGGTCGACGTCGCCGACCGACAGGCTGTGCGAGCCCTGCCCGTCGAAGCCCCGCCCGGCGTTGGTGGAGCTGTTGGTGTCGAACGTCCAGCGGCGGGTGAAGCGGCCGTCCCGCCAGTCCCAGGCGGCGATCACGCTGCGGGTGTAGTAGCCCCGCGCCATGATGAGGCTCGGGCGGACGCCGTCCAGGTAGGCGGTCCCGGCGAGGAAGCGGTCGACGCGGTTGCCGTACGAGTCGCCCCAGGAGGAGACGTTGCCGCGGGCGGGGACGTAGTCGACCGTCTGGAGTGCGGCGCCGGTCCGCCCGTCGAACATCGTGAGGTACTCCGGCCCGGCGAGGACGTACCCGGAGGAGCTGCGGTGGTCGGCGGAGGCGCTGCCGATGACCCGGCCGGTCCCGTCCACGGTCGCGTCGGCGGTCTTCATCGCGACCTCGGCGCGGCCGTCGCCGTCGTAGTCGTACACCTGGAACTGGGTGTAGTGCTGGCCTGCGCGGATGTTGCGGCCGAGGTCGATCCGCCACAGCCGGGCGCCGTCCAGCCGGTAGGCGTCGAGGTAGACGTTGCTGGTGAAGCCGCTCCGGGAGTTGTCCTTGGCGTCGGACGGGTCCCACTTGAGCACGAACTCCAGGCGGCCGTCGCCGTCGAGGTCGCCGACGCTCGCGTCGTTGGCGCTGTAGTTGGAGCCGGGCGGCTGGATCGGGACGTCCAGGTACCCGTCGCCGAACCGGAGGGACGCCTCGGAGGCGGGCCCCTCGGCACCGTTCACGATCGGCCGGACGGTGTACGACGCGCCCGCGGGCGCGCCCTCGTCCCAGTGGTTGGTGGAGCCGGAGACGGTGGCGACGCGTGTCGTCCCGCGGTAGAGGGCGAAGGCGGTGCCGGCCGGTTCGGTGCCGAGCAGCCGCCAGCCGACGTAGTTGCCGTTGCCCGACCGGGCGCTGATCAGGCCGCGGTCGAGCCGTTCGGCCTGGCGGGCTGCGGCCTGGAGGGCTGCGACCTGGAGGGCGGTGGCCTGGTCCGCGGCGGCGGGGACGGGGGCGAGCGCCGCGAGCAGTGCGGTGAGGACGGCGATGCGGAGGGGTCTGCGCAGTTCGGGAGCCATGCGCGGGGTCCAATCCGAGTGGCGGGGGGTCTTACGGGATGGCGGGGTTCTATTCGAGGTAGAAGGTCGCGTCGCCGCGGGCCGCGGCGGAGTCGGCGGTCTCCAGGTAGAGGAGGGAGGAGCGCTGCCGGACGTACCGTCCGGCGAAGTTGACCGCCTCCAGCGAGATCCCGGCCGCGTCGGCGAGCCCGGACCGCTGCCGGAAGGAGGAGTCGGCCCTGAACAGCGCGGACGCGTCGTCGCGGTCGACCCACAGTTCGTAGTTGCGGTGCCTCAGGTAGTGCCCGGGGTAGTTGGCGGATTCGAGCGACACCGTCCCGTCGCCGTTGAGTCCGGGGACGATCCTGAACTGCGAGTCGGCGAGCATGGCGACGTCCGCTTCGAGCCTGGCCCGGAAGTCGTAGTGGCGGACGTAGCGCCCAGGGCTGCTGTAGGACGACAGCCGGTACGGGGTCACGCCGTCGCTCACCGGGATGCCGAAGTTGGGAGTGCCGTCGGCGTTCCAGTAGAGCTTCTGGACGCGCGTGCGCCGGTTCGGGTCGTTCAGCGGATCGCCGCTGATGTCGCGGTAGTCGCGGTCGTGGTAGACGAGGATGTCGCTCCGGCCGTCCTCGGAGACGGTGAAGGAGTTGTGCCCCGGGCCGTACTGGCTCGTCGCGTCGTTGCTGGTGAAGACGGGGGTGGGGCTCTTGCTCCAGGACGCGGCGTTCAGCAGGTTCGCCGAGGCCGAGGCGGTGAGCAGGCCCATGCAGTAGTTCGCGTCGGTGGCGCTCGCGGAGTACGTCATGAACACGCGCCCGTTTCGGACGAGCACGGCGGCGCCCTCGTTGACCTTGAAGCCGATCGTCTCCCACGGCAGCGTCGGCGTGCTCAGCAGCGTGGGCGTCCCGGTGATGGTCCACGGGCTGCTCATGCGGGCGATGTAGAGGCTGGAGTTGACGTCGCCGCCCGGCGGGCTCTGCGCCCAGACCAGGTAGCGCGTCCCGTTGTGGGCGAAGGTGGTCGCGTCCAGGGAGAAGGTGTCCCATGGGGTGACCAGGCGGCCCAGCTCCGTCCAGGTGGAGGTGAACGGGTCGGCGCCGGAGCTCTGCAGGACGTACATCCGGATGCGCCAGATGTCGTCGGACCGCCCGGCGGCGAAGTACACGTACCAGCGGCCGTCGATGAAGTGGATCTCGGGCGCCCAGATGTGCGCCGCCATCTCACCGGACGCGTGCCTGCGCCAGATCACCCGTTCGCTCGCGCCGGCCAGGCCCTGGATGGTCGTGGCGCGGCGCAGGATGATCCGGTCGTACTCCGGCACCGTCGCCGTGAAGTAGTAGTCGCCGTCGGAGTGCCGGACGATATGCGGGTCGGCGCGCTGCCGCACCAGCGGGTTCGTGTAGCGGACGCCGGGTGAGGCGGGGGCCGCCGCGGCCGTGCCCGGCCAGGCCGCGACGCCGGCGGCGGCGACCGGCACGGCGGCCAGCGCCCGCAGGACGGTACGGCGATCGAACGCTCTCGGGTCTTCCACGGATTTCTCCTCACCCTCGGCCTGGAAGCGCTTTCAATGGCAGGCCGGAAATGCCCGCGGGGTGCTCGCCGGGGCGGGCGCTCGTTGGCCGTATCGCTGAATGTTTGCGCTAACAAAGCGCGGTGTCAATACCCCGCTCACACCGTTTCGGCGGGGCGGCGCCGGAGCTGCGGCTTCGTGGAGGAAACCGCGCGCCGGAACCGCGCGTCAGGAGCCCGCGAGAAGGCCGCGGTGCCGTTCCATGAGGTCGGTGATGGGACGGGCCGGACGGCCGGTGAGCCGCTGGACCGCGTCGCTGAGCGGCTCCCCGTAGCCGGCGCGCAGCGACACCCCGAAGGAGACGATCATGCCCCGCACGTCGTCGGGCACGCCCGCGGCGCGCAGCTGGGCGTCGAGCTCGTCGTCGGCCACGCTGAGGTAGCCGACGGGGCGGCCGGAGATCCCGGCGGCGAGCGTGGTGAGGTCGTCGAAGCCGAGCAGCTCGGGCCCGGTGACGTCGTACGTCCTGCCCTCGTGGCCGGAGGACGCCAGGACCGCGGCGGCGGCGGCCGCGCAGTCGTCGCGGTGCACGAAGGCGCCCTTGGCGTGGGCGGTGTTGTCCACCAGCATGCCGCGGGCGATCGCCGGCGGGAGGATCTGCGTGACGGGCGTCTCCGCGAACAGCCCCATGCGCAGGTACGTCACCTCCAGGCCGGAGGCGTCCAGCAGCTCGTGGGTGCGCAGGTGGTCGGGCACGACCGTGGACGGGCATCCCGGCTCGGCCATGATGTAGGACGTGTAGACGATGTGCCGCACCCCGGCCGCGGCGGACGCGTCGATCGCGTTGCGGTGCTGGGTCACGCGGTGGCCGAGTTCGTGCAGGCTGACCAGGAGCAGCCGGTCGACCTTCTCGAAGGCGGCGGGCAGCGACTCCGGCCGGTCGTAGTCGCCGTACCGCACGGTGGCCCCGGCGTCGGCGAACTCGGCGAGTGCGTCCACATTCCTGGTGACCAGGACGACGTCATCAGGGGAGACCTTTTCCAGCAGGTATTTCGCGGTGGCGCGAGCGAGCTGACCGGACGCGCTGGCTATGGCGATCCTCATCACGTTCCCCGATCGTTCGATTACGGGAGGCGACGGCACCCGGTTCTCCCTTCCGGCAATGCCCGCCGCGTTAAGCTACTCCCCTCTGCCGCCGTCAGGAGCGTGGAGTTACCGGAACGTGTCATCCCCGCGAGAAGACAGCACCGCGCCGGCCGAGAGCCTGGCGTGCGAGGCCCGGCGCCCCCTCGTTGACGCGACCCATCCGTCATCGGCCCGGGTGTACGACTATCTGCTGGGCGGAAAGGACAATTTCGCCACCGACCGCAGTGCCGCGAACAAAATCGAGGAGGCTTTCCCGGCCATCCGGACAGGCGCCCAGGAGAACCGCAGGTTCCTGCTCCGCGGCGTCCGGTACCTCGCCGCCGAGGCCGGGATCCGGCAGTTCCTCGACATCGGCACAGGTATCCCGACCTCGCCGAACGTGCACGAGGCCGCCCAGGGCATCACGCCCGAGGCGCGCATCGCCTATGTCGACAACGACCCGATCGTGCTGGCGCACGCCCGCGCCCTGATGGTCTCCGATCCCCGGGGGAACGTCGGTTACCTGGACGCCGACATCCGCGCTCCGGAGGCCATCGTCGGCAGCGATCTCGTGCGCAAGGTGCTGGATTTCGACGAGCCGATCGCGCTGATACTCAGCGCCATTCTGCATTTCATTCCCGACGAGGAGCGGCCCGCGGAGATCGTCCGGACGTTCGTCGAGGCGCTCCCGCCGGGCAGCTACGTCCTCGCCAGCCACGTGACCCCGGAGCACGAGCCGCGGCTGCGGCCGGCGTCCGCGGGGTACCGCGACGACGGGGTGCGCACCCGGCCGCGGACCGCCGCGGAGTTCGAGCGGCTCGTGTTCGCCGGCCGCGGGCTCGAACTCGTCCCGCCCGGCGTGGTCCTCGTGTCACGGTGGCGCCGCGATCCGGACGAGCCGCCGGCCCCCTCCCCGGCCGAGGTCTCGGCCTACGGCGGCCTGGCGAAGCTCGCCGGCTGAGGCTCAGTCGCGGGGTGCGGTGAGCAGCGCCGCGAGGGCGGCCGCGGCACGCGCCGAGCTGTCCGCCTGGACGAGCCGCCACTTCTCCGCCGGCTGATCCGCGGGGAACGGCGCGCCGAGGAGGCGGAGCAGCGGCGCGGCCTTCACCGCGGTCTCCTCGAACTCGGCGTCCGGGTCCGACAGGGCGGTGATGGCGCCGCCGACGCCGAACTCGACGCGCCCGGCGGCGAGCACGGCCGTGCGGATCACGATGCTGAAGTCGGCCGCGCCCGACAGCGAGAAGTAGCCGAGGGCGCCGGAGTACACGCCCCGCGGGCCCTCCTCCAGCCGGTCGATGATCTGCATGGTGCGGATCTTCGGCGCCCCGGTCATCGAGCCGCCGGGGAACGCCGACCGCACGCACCGCACGGCCGAGACGTCCGGGCGGAGGGTGGCGCGGACCGTGCTCACCAGCTGGTGGACGGTGGTGTAGCTCTCCACGTCGAAGATCGGGTCGACCTCCACCGACCCGGTCTCGGCGACGCCGCCGAGGTCGTGCCGGACCAGGTCGACGATCATGAGGTTCTCGGCGCGGTCCTTGACGCTCGCCGCCAGCTCGGCGCGCAGCCGCCGGTCCTCGGCGGGGTCGGCCGAGCGCGGCCGGGTGCCCTTGATCGGCTTGGACTCGGCCCGCCCGTCCGCCGAGACGCGCAGGAAGCGCTCGGGCGAGGCGCTCAGCACCGCCAGGTCGCCGAACCGCAGCAGCGCGCCGAACGGCACCGGGTCGCGCCTGCGCAGCAGCCGGTAGAAGTCCCACGGATCCGCCCGCACCGGCGCGGTGAGCATGTTGGTCAGGCACACCTCGTAGGTCTCCCCGGCGACGATCTCCCGCCGGCAGGCGGCGATCTTGTCGAGGTAGCGGCGCCGTCCGTGCCGCAGCGCGAGCCCGCCGGACACCGGCGGGTCGACCGCGGGGGCGGGCGTGCCGGGTGACCGGGCGGGCAGCCCGGCCAGGCGGGATTCGACGGCGTCCAGCCAGGCCCGCGCCGCGCGCTCGTCGCCGGACGGGCAGAGGGCCAGCAGGTGGACGGTCCCGTCCCGGTGGTCGAACGCGACGGCCCGGTCGGCGAAGATCATGGCGGCGTCGGGATGCGGGGAGCGGTGCGCCCGCGCCCCGCCGCACTCGGCCTTGAGCTCGTAGCCGAGGTACCCGACCCAGCCGAGCCGGAAGCCGAACGGCAGGTCGGGGGTCTCGGCGGCGTGCGCGCGCAGGTCGGCGTCGATCCAGTCGAAGAAGGACGCCCGCTCCAGCCGCGCGGTCCCGCCCGCCGACTCGACCGTCAGGCCCCCGGTCTCCACGTCGAAGGTGGCGACCCGCGCCAGCGGGCCGGTCGCGTCCCCCATGAAGGAGAAGCGCCCGCCGTGCTCGCCGGTCCGACTGCTGTCCAGCCAGAACGCCCGGTCGGACCCGGCGAACAGGGCGCCGAACACGTCCTCGGCCACCGCGGGCGTGCTGACCTGGCGTGCGATGACGCGGTACTTCGCCGTCCGCGCCGGCTCGGCGGCCGGTTCGGGAGCCCGCGGGGCGGGGGACGGCGCGGCGGCGCGGACCGGTCGCCTGCGGCCGGTGCGCTCCCGGGTGAGGTCGAGGAAGTTGCCGATGATGGCGCGGCCGTGCTCGGTGCAGACCGACTCCGGGTGGAACTGGACGCCCCAGATCGGTCGCCGGGTGTGCCGGACCCCCATCAGGACGCCGTCGGGCGTCCACGCCACCGGCTCCAGCACCGGCGGGAGGTCCTCGACGGCGAGCGAGTGGTACCGGACGGCGGAGAACGGCGAGGGCAGGCCCCGGAAGAGATCGGTGCCGGTGTGCTCCACCGGTGACGTCCGCCCGTGCCGGACCTGCGGGGCCGGCCGGACGCGCCCCCCGAACAGGTGGCAGATCCCCTGGTGGCCGAGGCACACGCCGAGCAGCGGGATCCGGGCGTGCTCGATCACCCGCGCGCAGATCCCGAAGTCCGCGTCGTGCTCCGGTGAGCCGGGTCCCGGCGAGATGATCACGTTGTCGAACGGGCGCAGCAGGCGGCGCAGGCCGCGGCGCGACGTCCCCGCCGCCTCGTCGTTGCGGACGACGACCGGCTCGGCGCCGGCCTCCGCCACGTACTGGAGCAGGTTGTGGGTGAACGAGTCGTAGTTGTCGATGATCAGCGTCCGCACGGCATCCCCCACGGCCCGGCGCGGCGTCGGGCGCACCACGCGCCCCGCCGCCCGGCCCCGCCGCATGAGGTTACCGGCAGCGCCGCAGCGGATCGGCGGCAGCGCCGGGGCGGAGCTCGGGCAGCGCCGGACCAGCGGTCAGGACGATGCCGCGAGCTCCTTCCGGAGCAGCTCGGCGGCGCCCGCCATCGCGCGCATCTTCCCCTCCGCGGACTCGCGCGGCAGGTACTTCATGCCGCAGTCGGGGGCGATGACGATCCGCTCGGGCGGCACGAAGCCGAAGGCGCGGCGGACGCGCCCGGCTACGGTCTCCGGCGACTCCACCGCGTGGTCGGACAGGTCGATCACCCCGAGGATGACCGTCTTGTCCGCGAGGTCGGCGAGGACGCCGAGGTCGAGCCCGGACTGCGCCGTCTCGATCGAGACCTGCCGAGCCGAGCACCCGGCCAGCTCCGGCAGGAACGAGTAGCCCGCCGGTCGCTCGTGGATGATCGCGGCGTACCCGAAGCAGATGTGCACCGCCGTGGTGCCGGTGACGCCGGCGAGCGCCGCGTTCAGCGCGCGCAGCCCGTACGCGCGGGCGGCGTCCGGGCGGGCCTGCATGTAGGGCTCGTCGATCTGCACCACGTCCGCGCCCGCGGCGAACAGGTCGGTGATCTCGGCGTTGACCGCCTCGGCGTAGGCCATCGCCGCCGCCTCGGCGTCGGGGTAGTGCTCGTTCTGCGCCTGCTGGGACATGGTGAACGGCCCCGGCACCGTCATCTTGATCGTCCGGTCGGTGTGCGCGCGCAGGAACCGCACGTCCGCGACCTCGACCGGGCGCGGCCGGCGGATCGGCCCGGTGATCCGCGGCACGGGGTTCGGGTGGCCGCTGCGGTCGAGCGCCGTCCCAGGGTTGTCGACGTCGACCCCCTCCAGCGCCGTCGCGAAGTGGTTGGAGTAGCTCTCCCTGCGGATCTCGCCGTCGGTCACGATGTCGAGCCCCGCCTCCTCCTGCGCCCGGATCGCGAGGAGCGTCGCGTCGTCCTGGGCCTGCGCGAGCAGCTCGGGCGCGACGCGCCACAGCTCCCTGGCGCGGACGCGCGGCGGGAACCGCCCGGCGAGCCTCGACCGGTCGATCAGCCACTCGGGCTGGGCGTAGCTCCCGACCAGCGACGTCGGCAGCGGCGGCAGCGGTGCCATGGGCACTCCTCGGTGTCAGGGACGACCGTGACCAGTCTCAGGACCGGGGCGGCCCGTTGTCCATGGCCCGGGACGGACGTCCAAGACCCGCGGGGTCACGACATCGGGGTGCCGTAAGTCTCGTCGAAGACGATCTCCTCCACCGGGGTGCGGCTGAGCTTGGCGGGGAAGCCGTGCTCGGGGTAGCCGACCGCGATGTGGGCGGCGGTGATGACGCCGTCCGGGACGCCCAGCAGCTCCTTGACCTTGGGCTCGGCGTGGACGAGCAGGGTCGTCAGGGCGCTCGCGACGCCCTGGGCGCGCAGCGCGAGGCAGAAGTTCTGCGCGGTCGGGTAGATGGACCCGCCGCCCACCACGCTGAACCGGTCGAGCTCCAGGTCGGTGGGGTGGAGGCCGTCGATCTCGGCGCACAGGACGACGATGGCCGGGACCTCGTGCAGGTGCTCGGCGAAGTGGTCGGCGTCGGTGACGGCCTTCGGCAGGGCGCCGACGCCGATCTCCCCGGTGTCGATGCCGTCCAGGTACGCCTTCCAGGGCCCGAGGTACCACTCGGCGAGCTGCCGCTTGCGGTCCTTGTCCCGGACGACGACCCAGCGGACGGGCTGCCGGTTGCCGCCCTGCGGCGCGAACCGGGCGGCGTCGAACGCCGTCATCAGGACCTCGTCCGGTACGGGGTCGCCGCGGAAGTAGCGGCACGTGCCCGTTGTCTTCATGGCCTCGATGACGTCCATGTCACCTCTCCGGGGGTAAAGGGCGGGTCGGAAGGCCGGCCGGGGTCAGGGCTTGCGGCCGACGGCGCCGTACATCCAGATGAGATCGAGGTTCGGGGTGACCGGGCCGTCGGGCCGCCAGAGCGGGGTCTGGACGATGCCCGGCTCCAGCAGCTCGAAGCCGTCGAAGACGCGCTCGATCTCGGCCTTGCGGCGCGCCACGGCCGGGGCCTTGGCGCGGGTGTAGGTGCTGGCGACCTCGTTCACCTGGCTGGTGCGGAAGTCCTGCGTGGGGTGCGACAGGACGAGGTAGCCGCCGCTGGGCATCGCGTCCCGCAGCGGGGCGACGATGTCCTGCGGCTCGCGGTCGGGGACGAACTGCAGCACCGACACCAGCATCACCGCCAGCGGCTGCTCGAAGTCGATCAGCGAGCGCACCTGCGGGTCGGCGATGATCCGCTCGGGCTCGCGGACGTCGGCCTGGACGACGGCCGTCCGCCCCAGCCCGCTCAGCAGGGCCCGCGCGTGCACGAGGACGATCGGGTCGTTGTCGACGTAGACGACGCGCGTGTCGGGCGCGATCTCCTGGGCGACCTGGTGGACGTTGCGCTGGGTCGGCAGCCCGGCGCCGAGGTCCAGGAACTGCCGGACGCCGGAGTCCACCAGGTGGCGGACGGCGCGGTGCAGGAAGGCCCGGTTCTCCCGGGCGATGGCGCGGATCTCGGGGGCGGCGTCGAGCGCGGCGTCGGCGGCCGCGCGATCGGCCTCGTAGTTGTCCTTGCCGCCCAGGTAGTAGTCGTACATCCGGGCGGGATGGGCGACGTCCACGTTCAGGTCGACGGGGGCTTGGTCCTCTTTGGTCAAAGTCGGGCCTCTCTAGCGCGCTCGCCGGCCCACCACCGCGAGGGTCGCAGCCGTTCCGCACGACTCTATTGCGTTCCAAAGGATCTCCGTAGGGGAAAGCGCGGAGTTGGCCGCGCCCGGCCCTAGAAAGATCCTCTCCGTCTGCTCGAAATATTTCGAAGCCAGCCGTGCGCCTCCATGCGCCCAGATCAGAACCGATATGGGCCGATTAGAGGGAAAGAGGTGGTTGACGAGAGAGACGGCTGAGGCTATTTTCCAGTCGGCTCTCGAAAAATATCGAAAAGTTTCGAGACGCCCCCCGCCGCTCCCGCAGTGAGGAGACAGCCGATGGGCAGACCGCGCCGGATGTGGAAGTCGAAGCTGTTCCTGGCCCTCGTCCCGACCGTCATCGCCTTCACCGCGCCGCCCGCCGCCGCGCTCCCCGCCGACCGCGGTGGACCCGGCCGCGTCGGTTCCGGCCATGGCGCACCGAACCCGTCGTCCTATATCTCGTTCCGGGACGGCCGGGGCCACTTCCCGCTCGTCGAGGACGGCAGGGCCGCGCCGCTCGTCGTCAGCGACGCCGACCACCCGGGCGTCGTGCGGGTCGCCGGGGACCTGCGGGCCGACATCGAGCGGGTGAGCGGCGAGCGGCCCGCGCTGTCGGCCGACGGCACGGTCCCGTCCGGGAGCGCGGTCGTCATCATCGGCACGATCGGCAAGAGCCCGCTCATCGACCGGCTCGTCTCGTCCGGGAAGCTGGACGTGCGGGACGTCGAGGGCAAGTGGGAGACCACCCTCGAACAGGTCGTGGAGCACCCGATGCCCGGCGTGCGGCGCGCGTTCGTCATCGCCGGCAGCGACCAGCGCGGCACCATCTACGGGGCCTACGACGTCTCCAGGAACATCGGCGTCTCCCCCTGGTACTTCTGGGCCGACGTCCCGTCCCCGCGGCACGGCGACATCTACGTGAAGCCGGGCCGGCACACGCAGGGCACACCGGCCGTGAAGTACCGGGGCTTCTTCATCAACGACGAGAACCCGGCGCTGAACCGCTGGGCGCCGCGGTTCTTCGGGCCGGGGAAGGCCGAGGGCTACCCCAACGGCTTCAACCACGAGTTCTACGCCAAGATCTTCGAGACCATGCTGCGGCTGAAGGCCAACTACCTGTGGCCCGCCGTGTGGGGACGCGCCTTCGCCGAGGACGACCCGCTGAACCACGCGACCGCGAAGAAGTACGGCGTCGTCGTGGGGACGTCCCACGAGGCCCCGATGATGCGCGGCATCGAGGAGTGGAACCGGCACGCGACCCCGGCGGAGCGGGACGCGGACGGCAACATCACCAAGCCGGGCAGCGACCCGTACGGCGGGACGGGCGAGTGGAGCTTCCGCCGCAACTCCGACGCGATCAAGCAGTACTGGCGGGACGGCGTCGAGCGGATGGTCGAGGAGGGCTTCGAGGGCGTCGTCACCATCGGGATGCGCGGCAACGGCGACGTCGGCCTGCCGGACGGCGACGGCATCGAGCTGATGCAGAGCATCATCGCCGGCGAGCGCGAGATCCTGGCCGACGTCACCGGCAAGGAGGCGTCCGAGACCCCGCAGGTGTGGACGCTCTACAAGGAGGTCCAGCGCTACTGGGACCGGGGCATGCGCGTCCCCGACGACGTGACCGTCGTCTTCACCGACGACAACTGGGGCAACATGCGCAAGATGCCCGCGAAGGGGCTGCCGGAGCGGGCCGGCGGATACGGGCTGTATTACCACTTCGACTACGTGGGCGGCGGCCGCAACTACAAGTGGGTCGACACCGCGCAGCTCGCGAACACGTGGGAGCAGCTGCACCAGTCGTACCAGTACGGCATCCGCAACCTGTGGGTCGCGAACGTCGGCGACTTGAAGAGCAACGAGCTCCCGACACAGTTCTTCCTCGACTACGCCTGGGACCCGGACCGCTGGCCGCTGCACAAGCTGGGCGAGTGGGAGCGGCAGTTCGCCGCGCAGAACTTCGGGAGCGGGCACGCGAAGGAGATCGGGGAGGTCCTCGGGGAGTACGGGAATCTCCAGGCGCTGCGCAAGCCGGAACTGCTCAACCGCCGCATCACCCTCGACCCGGAGAAGGACCTTTCCACCGACCCGAGCGCCGTCGTCTACGACGACGAGGAAACGCCCTTCTACCTCAATCAGTACCGCGAGATGGACGGTGTCACCGCCCGGTGGCACCGGCTCGCAGAAAAGGCCGAACGGATACGCCGGCGCCTGCCGGACGAATACCAGGACGCCTATTACCAGCTCGTGTACTACCAGGTGAAGGCGACGGCCAACCTCTACGCGCTGCGCGAGGCCGAATTCACGAACATCCTCTACGCGGAACAGGGACGGGCGGCCACCAACGACTACGCCGACGAGGCCGAGGCCCGGTTCGACGAGGACCAGGCGATGTCGCGCTACTACGACCACGAGCTGGCCGGCGGGAAATGGGAGGGCTTCCAGAGCCAGCCGAAGATCGGCTACGGCAACGTGGCGCGCTACGGCCCGAACGCGCCCTGGCAGCAGCCCGAGAAGGACCACGTCGCGCTCCCCGACGAGATCTACCCGCATCTCAAGCGGATCGAGGTGCCGGACGGCTCGGAGATGGGCGTCGCCATCGACGGCTCCGACGAGTGGTGGCCGAAGGCGGAGACCGAGGCCGTCCTGCCGGAGTTCAGCCCGTACCAGAGCGCGCCCCCGCAGTACATCGAGGTGTTCAACCGCGGCACCGACCCGTTCGACTACCGGATCACCCCCGGTGAGCCCTGGGTGAAGGTGTCCCACGCCAAGGGCCGGGTCGACGAGCAGGTACGGGCGACCGTGTGGATCGACTGGCGGCGGGCGCCCAAGGGGACCACGCGGGTGCCGATCGAGGTCGCGGGCGCGGACGGCCGCACCGTCACCGTCCAGGCCGTGGTCGACAAGCCGGAGCCGTCCCGGGCGCGCGGCTTCGTCGAGGCGGGCGGCTACGTCTCCATGGACGCCGACGGCTTCACCCGGGCGGCCGCCGCGGGCGGCGCGCACTGGAAGCGGATCCCGGGAATCGGCCGGACGGACGCCGGAATGGAGCCGTTCCCCGTCACCGCGTCCAGCCAGGAGCCGGGCAAAGGCCCGCGCCTCGAATACGACATGACGCTGACCACGACCGGGCCCGTGAAGGTCTGGGCGTACCTGTCGCCGCGCAACAGCGTCCTTTCGACCGAGGGCCTCGAATACGCCGTTTCGATCGACGGCCAGGAACCGCAGGTCGTGAACATCACCGAGGCGACGGGCGCGAACGACACGACCATGAACAAGCAATGGGAGAGGAACACCTCCGACAACGTCAACCGCACCGTCACGACGCACACCGTCACCGGACCGGGGACGCACACCCTGAAGTTCTGGATGGTCGACCCGACCGTCGTCCTGCAGAAGATCGTGGTCGACACCGGAGGACTCAGGACCTCCTATCTCGGGCCCCCCGAAAGCCGGAGGGCCGGGTTTCGCTGAACCCCCCGCCCACCCCCAAGGAGGAACGAAACCATGAGAAGAGCACTCACCGCGGTGCTCGGAGCGGCGACACTGCTCCTGGCCGTCCTGGTGGCCGGCGCGCCCCCCGCCTCGGCGGCGAGCACGCTGAAGGAGGCGGCCGCCGCCAAGGGCATCGTCTTCGGCACCGCCGCCGCCCAGAGCCACATGGGCGAGTCGGCCTACGTCAGCACGCTCAACCGCGAGTTCAACCAGCTCACGCCCGAGAACGAGATGAAGTGGGAGACGACCGAGCCGTCCCGCAACTCGTTCAACTACGGCGCGGCCGACCAGCTCGTCGGCCACGCGCAGTCGCAGGGCATGGCGGTGCGCGGGCACACGCTCGTCTGGCACAGCCAGCTGCCCGACTGGGTCGAGGGGATCTCCTCGCGCACCGAGCTGCTGGACGTCATGCGCAACCACATCTCGAACGTCGCCGGCCACTTCCGCGGCGACATCGACTACTGGGACGTCGTCAACGAGGCGTTCCAGGACGGCTCCGGCGCGCGGCGGGACACGGTCTTCCAGCGCGTCATCGGCGACGACTACATCGAGGAGGCGTTCCGGGCGGCGCGCGCGGCCGACCCGGGGGCCGAGCTCTGCTACAACGACTACAACATCGACGGACGCAACGCGAAGAGCGACGCCGTCTACGCCATGGTCCAGGACTTCAAGCGCCGCGGCGTCCCGATCGACTGCGTCGGCCTCCAGGCGCACCTGATCGTGGGCAGCCTCCCCGGTGACATCCAGGCCAACATCCAGCGGTTCGCCGACCTGGGCGTGAACGTCTACATCACCGAGCTCGACATCCGGATGCAGACCCCGCCGAACAGCCAGAAGCTGGCGCAGCAGGCGAGCGACTACCGCGCGGTGACCTCGGCATGCGTGGCGGTGGCGGCCTGCAAGGGCATCACCGTCTGGGGCGTGACCGACAAGTACTCCTGGGTCCCCGACGTCTTCGAGGGCGAGGGCGCGGCCCTTCTGTTCGACGACGACTACAACAAGAAGCCCGCGTACGACGCCACGCTCGAAGCCCTCGGCGGCGACCCCGGCGACCCCGACGACCCCGGTGACGGGAGCGTCACCTGCACCTACACCCGCACCGCGCAGTGGAACAACGGCTTCAACGGCCAGGTCACCATCACCGCCGGCAGCAGCGCGGTCAGCTCCTGGACGGCCGTCCTGACCATGAACTCCGGCCAGGACATCCAGGCCCTCTGGAACGGGACCCCGACCAGGAACGGCAACGTCGTCACGGTCAAGCCCGCCGGCTGGAACTCGAACCTCGCGGCGGGCGCGTCCGCCTCCTTCGGGTTCACGGCGAGCGCGCCGAACGGCAACGTCTCCGACCCGGCGCTCGCCTGCAGCACCCCCTGACCCCCGCCCGTCCCCGATGACCGAACCACCCCCTGACGGGCGGCACGGCGGCAGCTCCCAGGCCGCCGTGCCGGCCGCCGTTCTGGGCGCCGGGTCGTGCAGGTGACCCGGGGTTTCAGCGGCGCGGGCGGGACCGTTAAGGTCGTGGGGCTGATCCGCCGGGTCTGACCGGGTTCGGCATGCACGTCCGTCGAAGTCTGAAAGATCCCGGATGACGAACCTCCTGCTTGTCTTCTCGGCACTCCTGCTGCTCGCGGTTCTGGTGTCGGCCCTCGTCCACCGCACCGTCCTGTCGACGGCCGCCCTGTTCCTGGTCGGCGGGTTCCTGCTCGGCCAAGGCGTCACCGACGTGCTGGTGCTGAAGCCCGAGGACGAGATCGTCAACACGCTCGCCGAGCTGGCGCTGTTCGCGGTCCTCTTCACCGACGGCATGCACGCCGGGTGGAAGGAGGTGCGCAGCGCCTGGCGGCTGCCCGGACGGGCACTGGCCGGGGGCCTGCCGCTGACCCTGCTCATCACGGCCGCGCTCGCGCACTACGTGGTGGGCCTCGGCTGGATCGAGTCGCTGCTGATCGGTGCGGTGCTCGCGCCGACCGACCCCGTGTTCGCCGCCGCGCTGATCGGCAACGAGAAGGTGCCGCCGCGCCTGCGCCGCCTGCTGAACGTGGAGTCCGGGATCAACGACGGGGTGGCCCTCCCGTTCGTCATCGTGTTCCTGGCGATCGCCCAGGGCTCGGACGACCTGCACATCGACGAGCTGGCGGTCGAGCTGAGCCTCGGCGTGGTCATCGGCGTGGTGATCCCGCTGGCGGCGCTGGCGCTGGAACGCACCCGGTGGTTCGCGGTGTCGCCCAAGTTCGAGCCGCTGAACGCGCTCGCGATCGGGATGCTCGTCCTCGCGGTGGCCCAGGCCACGCACGGCAACCTCTACCTCGCCGCGTTCGCCGCCGGCGTGACGGTCGCGACGGTCGGCGACCACTACAAGGAGCAGTTCGAGGAGTTCGGCGAGCTGATCGCCGAGCTGTTCAAGCTCGGCGCGCTGCTGGTGTTCGGCGCGCTGCTGTCGCCGACGTTCCTCGGCGAGGTCGGCTGGGCGGGCTGGGTGTTCGCGGTGCTGGCCCTGGTGGTCGCGCGGCCGGTGGCGATCTGGGTGTCGTTCCTGCGCTCGAAGCTGACCGCCCGCGAGCAGGCCGCGGCGATGTGGTTCGGGCCCAAGGGGTTCGCCTCGGTGGTGTACGGGCTGATCGTCCTGGAATCGGGCATCGCGGCCGGCGACGAGATCTTCCATCTCGTCGCCGCGACGATCGCGCTGTCGATCCTGCTGCACTCGTCCACCGACGGGCTCGTGGCGCGCGGCTTCGACAACGAGCGCGAGGTCCCCGCCTGGTTCGACCGCGACGGCGACGGCGACGGCGACGGCGAGACGGACGACGCGTCCCCGGCCGAGAAGACCGGGCCGGCCGCGAAGACCGAGCCGCCCGAGAAATCCGAATCGTCCGGGTCATCGAAATCCCGCTGACCCTGCCCCGCCGACCTGAACATTGCACCGATTTTCTTTTTCCGGTTAATTGCCGCAAGCCCGCCGGTCGAAATCACGAAACCCGTGCGGGAATGCGGGCCGGACGGCCAGGATGCGGGCATGACCTTCCCGCTGATGCACGGGTTCGACCACCTCAACGTGGTCGCCGACCTCGACCCGGTCGCGGCGGTGCGCGACAGGGAACTCGGCGAGCGGATTCTTCGCTATCCCAAGATCCTGCCCGCCGGGTCCCCTTGTTTCGGCCATGCAGTGCAAAAGGGAAAAGAGTGGCGAATCGGATGTCTCGGCTCCGATGATCCGTCCGCCGCCCGGTACGGACTGGCCATGGATCTGCGGACGGAGGCGGCCGGGGAGCCGGACCCCTGCACCGCCCGCGCGATGCTGGCGGCGGCCGCCAGGCTCGACCCCGAGGAGGGCCCGCAGCTCGCCAAGGACGAGTGGGAGACCGGCGACCGCAGGTACCGGATCATCCGGGTCGAGAAGTTCATCCTGATCGGCGACCGGGTCATGGAACCACCCAGGGCCACCGACGCCGACCTCGCCGGCGACGGGCTGCTCCGCGGCCACCCGCTCGACCCGGCGGCGCCCTGCGGCCAGTGGGAGGCGCAGCTCCGCCTGAACCTCGTCGCGCGGCTGCCCGTCCCCGGCACCGTCCCGGACATGATCCGAACCGAGGCCCGGCACGCGATCCAGGCGCACCCCGGGGTCGTGCTGCTCCCGCCCACCTTCATCGTCGTGGAGGTCGACGGCGACTCCTGGGCGCCCCTCACCGGCGGGGACGACCCGGACCAGGCCCGCGACCGGCTGGCCCGGCACTTCACCGGCCTGCTCCCCCGGCTCCGCGAGTTCCAGAACGACCCCGCCACCCCCGCCGAACTCGCCGAGTGGACGGCGCTCGCCGACGAGATCAGGGCGTCGACCGGCCACCGGATCGTCGTGCGCGGCCGCGAGTTCCGCACCGTCCGCGTCTGCCGCATGCTCCGCCTCGGCCGCGACGGCCCCGAGTCCCCCCGCCCCTGCGACCAGGACCAGTACGGCTTGACCGACACCGCCGAAGCCTGACCCCCTCCCGAACCCGCGTCGGCCTCGCGCGCATCGCCGGCGGTCACGTCGCCGTGCACGTCACGGAGTCGAACGACCCGCCCGCCCGGCTGTTGAGGACGTTCGGCAACGCCGCCGCCCGTCGCGGCGGCGTTGCGCTGCGCCTGGTTCCGGAGTGCGCACGCCCCCGCCCCGGGCCCGGTGTCATCGACCATGAGGAATTTCGCGGTGGGGGCGGCGGTCATCGGCATCCGCCCCGGCACTCCGAGACGGGTGCCGATCACCATTCTCGGCACCCCATTAAGACATGCCCCAAATGGGAAATAAAGCTCGCTAGTTACCTAAAGCGGGACACCCAGGTACGTTAACGGAAAAGCGGGCGATCGACACGCCACCGAGCCAATGGGATGGATAGAACGTGCAGTCTCCCGACGAACGGGACCGCTGGACCAACGAGCTGACCGGGAGGATAGCGGGATCCAGCGTCCAGGCCGGGTCCATCGCCGGCGGAGTGCACATCACCGCGCCCGGCGCGACACCCCTCCCCTCGCCCGCGCAACTGCCGCCACCCGGGCTGTTCGCCAATCGGCACAGCGAGCTGCGGCGGCTGGCGGCGCTCGCGGAACCGCCGGGGCTCGTGGTCCTCACCGGGCCCGGCGGCGTCGGCAAGACCACGCTGGCGCTGCGCTGGCTGCACGGGATCAAGGACTGCTACGAATGTCAGCTGTTCATCGACCTGCGCGGCTTCTCCGGAACCGAGCCGCTCCCGCCCGACGAGCCGCTGGAACGCTTCCTGCGGGCCCTCGGAGCGGCGCCGGAGAGCATCCCGGCCGGCACCGACGAGCAGTCCGCGCTGTTCAGGTCCATGACCACCGGGCGCCGCCTGGTCGTCATGCTCGACAACGCCGTCTCGGCGGCGCAGGTCCGTCCGCTGCTGCCGGGCGCCGGAGCGTCGCTGGTCGTGGTCACCTCGCGCCACCGGCTGACCGGCCTCGTGGTGGACGGCGCACGGTTCCTGGACGTCGACCCGCTCGGCGAGCCGGGGGCACTGGAACTGCTGGAGCATCTGATCGGAGCGGACCGGATCGGAGCCGAGCGCGACCACGCCCGGTCGCTGGTCGAACTCTGCGGCACCCTGCCGCTCGCCGTCTGCGCGTCCGGCGCCCGGCTGGCGGCGCGACGGCGCTGGCCGATCGCCCGCGCGGTGGCCGAGCTCGGCGACGAGGCCCGGCGGCTCGCCGCGCTGCGCACCGGCGAAGGCGACATCTCGGTCAGCGCGGTCTTCAACACCTCCTACCTGGCGCTCGACGAGGAGCACGCCACGGCGTACCGCCTGCTCGGCGTCCACCCGGGGCCCGATTTCTCCGTCGCCGCGGCGGCGGCCCTGATCGGGACGGACGAGGACCGCGCCGCGGAGCTCCTGGACGGCCTGGTGGACGCCAGCCTGCTCCTCGAAGGCCCCGGCGACCGGTACGGCTTCCACGACCTGGTCCGCCTGCACGCGCGGGACGCGTCCCTCGCCCCGGAGTCCGGCCGCGAGACCGCGTTCGCGCGGCTCGCCGACTGGTACCTGACGACCGCCGTCGCCGCCGACCGCACCCTGATGCCGGGACGGTGGCATCTCGGCGAACGGTACGCGGCGCCGCCGGACGACCTGTTCGCGTCCCGCCCGGCCGCGCTGGAGTGGCTCGACCGGGAACGGCCGAACCTGGAGGCGGTCGCGCGGCAAGCACACGAGAACGGACTCCACGCCGTCACCTGGCAGCTCTCCGAGGCGATGTGGCCGCTGTTCCTGCAGCGCAGGCACTACCGGTCGTGGATCCGGATGTACGAGCTGGGGCTCGCCGCCGCCGAGTCCGCCGACGACCTCAGGGCCCAGGGACGGATGCTGGAGGGGCTCGGGATCATCCGCCTCAACCTCCAGGACCACGGCACGGCGGCCGTCCACTACGAGACCGCTCTAGACCTGGAGCGGCGGGCCGGCCACCGGCTCGGCGAGGCCTCAGCGCTCGAAGGACTCGGCGTCGTGGCGCTCGCCACCGGCGACCCGTCCCGCGCCACCGAGCTGTTCGCCCTGGCGCGGGACGTCCACGCCGATCTCGGGCGTCCGCGCGGAGTCGCGCTGATGGACAGGCACATCGGCGAGGCGCTCGGCATGGCCGGCCGCCACACCGAGGCCGAAGAGACCCTTGCCCGCGCGCTGGAGACGTTCACGCTGCCGGACGAGCCCTACCACCGGGCGCGGACGCTCACCTGCCTCGGCCAGGCCCGGCTCCGGGCGGGACGCCCGGACGAGGCCGCCGCCGCCCTCCGCGAGGCGTACGACGTCGCGCGGGAGATGGACGCACCGCATGTGGAGGCCGGCACGCTGCGCGAGCTGGCCCGGGTCGCGCAGCACCGCGGCGAACCCGGCGAGCGCCCGCTGCTGGAACGGGCGCTCGCCATCTACACCGAGCTGGGTTCGCCGCAGGCGGCGGAGGTCACAGCGCGGCTCGCCGCCCTCCCGGACGCGCCGCCCGGCGATCCCGGAGCCGGGTCAGACCGACCACCGTGACCGTGTTCCCACGCACGAGGGTGAGCCGGGTGAGCGCCCCCGGCCGCCCGCCCGCCACCAGCCAGGCATGGAGGGCGGACGCGTACAGGGCCGCGTCGCCGGCCGCGCACTCGCCGCCGAGGACCGGATCGAGCCGCGCCTCCAGGCCGCCGGCCGCCACCAGGCACCCCCGCGCGGTGACGGCCACCGCGACGAGGCACCCCGGGTGGGCCGCCAGCAGCCGGGCCGGGTCCCCGGCACGGCCGACGATCACGTCCGCGCACGCCCGCCAGGCCCGGGACGGCTCGCCGTGGCCGACCACGAGGTGCTCGTCGCACGGCGGCGGGACCGGGCCGCCCCCGGGCGGGCGCCGCAGCGTGAGCGTCCGCCCGCCGATGAGCACGCGCACCGGTCCAGGCAGGTCGTCCCAAACCCGCACCAGCCTGGCCATCACGCCGCCCATGCGAGGCCGGCGGGCGGGAGCGGGACGGGCTCGACGTCCGGCGGCCGGTCCCGGTCGGGCAGCCGCAGCAGCCGGTACATCTCCCCGCGGATGAGGCGGGCCGCCTCGCCCGGCCGGGAGCTGATGGCGCCCCGCATCGCGGCATGGACCCGTCCGGTGAAGGCGTGCACCGCCTCCTCCAGCTGCGGGGCCAGGGGCCGGTCCCAGTCGGCGCGCGGCGCGAACGCGCCGAGCCCGGTGACATGGGTGCCGGGCGCCACGGCGTCCTCCGGGAAGGTGCCGAGCAGCACCGGCACCCCGATCGCGGCGCCGTAGCAGGTGACCGACCCGTGGTCGCCCAGCAGGACGTCGGCGGCGACCAGGCCCGCCCGCCATCCCTCCTCCGGAGGGAACAGCCGGACGCCGAGCCGCCGGCACTCCGCGTTCCAAGCGAGGACCTGGCGCCTGCCGTGGAAGGACCACACGTTCGGGTGCAGCGCGGCGACGACCTGGTACCGGTCGCGCGGAAGCCCGGCCGCGACCCGCAGCAGCAGGTCGGGATAGCGGCCGAGCAGCGAGTCCTCGTTCCAGGTGGAGCTGACGAACACGAGCCGCCTGCCGGGCCGCACCCCGAGCTCGCGGCGGTACGCGTCCCGGTACGGCAGGCTCGCCACCAGCCGGTCCAGGCACGGGTCGCCGCCGGTGAACGCCACCGGGCGCGCCTCGGGGCACTCGCGTTCGAGCATCTCCAGGTGCCGGTCGTGCGCCAGGACGATCGACGACGGCACGACCCGCCCGCCGACGACGAGCCGCTCCCTGATCAGTCCGCTGACGGGGCGCGCGGCGGTCGGCCCGGCGCCGGCGTAGCGAGGGAGGAGTTTGCCCGGGCCGATGCCGTGCGGCACGGTCATGACCGGCCCGTGCAGCTTCTCCAGCATGCCGTGCCCCGCCGCCACGACGAGATCCCACCTGGTGCTGCGCGCCTGCCGCCAGGGCAGCACCAGCCCGCCGAGGTCCCGCAGGTGCGCGTGCAGGCCGCCCGTGTTCGCCGAGGCCGGCGCCGCCGTGTAGGCGACCGCGACCCGCAGGTCGGTCTCCAGTAACGGCATGACGTCGGCGAGCCGGGTCGCCGCCGTCACGTGGTGCGCGACGGCGAGGACCGTCCGCCGTGCCCGTACCGTCGAGCCCTTGAGGGCGTCCAGGCCGAACGGGCCCGGCACCCACGCGTCCGCCGAAGAGTCCACTTCAGCCTCCCTGCGGGACGGGGCAGAGCGGCTCCCCGGCCCGGACGCCGATGCGGAACGGCGGCGAAACCGGGTCCGCCGCGGGGATCGTGGCGGGCTGCGGCAACCGCAGCAGCCCGTACATCAGGCTGCGCATGTTGCGGTCGAACCGGCCCGGCTCGGACGTGATCCGGTCGGCGACCGGCCGGACCCGCTCCGGCCGCCACCGCGCCGCCGCCTCGGCCAGCTGCGGGCGGACGGGCCGGTGCGCCGCGAGCCGGACGCTGAAGAGGCGCAGCGCGTCCCCGGGCGGCGGCCCGGTGATGAGCACCGGCGCCCCGGTGAGCGTCCCGTACCTCGTGACCGGGCCCGGGGGCCCGAGGATCCAGTCGGCGGCTACGAGAGCGGCCCGCCAGTCCGCCTCCGGCGGCAGGAGCCCCAGGCCGCACCGCAGCAGGGCGGCGACCCCCGGCCCGCCCGGGCAGCGGTCGCCGCCCGGCTCGGGAACACCGAGGACGTGGTAGAGATCGGGCGGCAGTTCGGCGAGCAGGCGGCGCACCACGTCCTGCGACCGGCAGCGGGTGCACGGACCGGTGCCGCCGGCCGTGGGCAGGGCCACCACGACGAGCCCGCGCCCGACGACGCCCAGGGCGCGCCGGTAGAAGTCGCGCAGCGGCAGGCTCGCCACCAGCCGGTCGTGGTCGGAGTCGCCGACCACGTGGCCGTCCTCGGCGCCCGGCGGGCGGTCCAGATGGTGGGCGTAGGTGAACACGGCCGGTGCGGGCCTGTGCTTGACGTCCGCCGGGATCGTTCCCGGCAGGGCGATGAGCGGCGCGCCCGGCGGGCGCCCGGGGATCCGGTGCGCGGTGACGACCAGGCCGACGTCGCCGTCAGCGAGTTCGGACAAGCGCAGCGGTGCCGCGCCCGCGTCCCGGAGCATCACCTCCACGGCCGCCGAGGACGGCCCGGGGGCCGCCGCGAAGAGCACGCGCAGCCGCGGGTCGGTTCCCGCGAGCCGCGCAACGTCCAGTGCGGGCTGCCCCGGTGCGGGCGAGCCCACCACAACCAGCACGGTGCGCCGGTCCCCCAGCCGTCCCCACCAGCCGGGATCGAACCCGCTCAGGGCCCGGCGCCATTCAAAGCCGGTCATTGCCGTCAACGAACCCCCTTTGACCTCGGATGCGAACATCCGTCCCTCCGTCGCAGGTCGAATTGACCTGCCCTCCGGGTTCGAGTGTCCGCCGGAGAACTTGACGAAAACTTGCAGTCATCCTGACCCGGTAAGTAGTGGGACAGCGGTACAGACCTGTGAATAACGGCTAAACCCTGGCTATTCGGTACAAGCGATGCCAAAATTGGCACAGGAGGAGATTTCCACAAAGGGGAACCGGTGGAGTTCCGCGTCATAGGCCCCGTCGAGCTGTGGATCGACGGCCGGCGACACGACCTCGGAACGACCAAGGAACGGTGCGTGCTGGCAGCCCTGCTGCTCAATCCGCGCCAGCCGGTGCCCGTCGAAACCCTCATCCGCCGCGTCTGGGACGACCCTCCGCCGGCGAAGGCGCGGCAGAGCCTGTACTCCTACATGACGCGGCTGCGGGGGCATCTCAAAGGGGTGCCGGGCGTGGCGTTGCCGTCCCGGCAGGGCTCCTACCGGATCGACGTCGCCGACGAGTCGGTCGACCTGCACCATTTCCGGCTCCTGCGCGACCAGGCACGCGCGATCGCCGAGAGCGGCGACGAGGAGTACGCCCTCGACCACTACCGCAGGGCGGCCGCGCTGTGGCGGGCGGAGCCGCTCGCCGACCTCGGCGGGGACTGGGTCGAGCGGACCCGCCACACCCTGCGGGAGGAACTGCTCACCGTCACCTTCGAGCGCATCGACCTGGAACTGCAGCGCGGCCGCCACGCCGACCTGGTACACGAGCTGTCGGACCTCGCCGCGCGGCATCCGGACGACGAGCGCCCGGTGCAGGGCCTCATGGTGGCGCTCTACCGCTCCGGGCGGCAGGCCGAGGCCCTGGAGACCTACCGGCGCACCCACGACCTGTTCGTGACGAAGTCGGGAACGGAGCCGAGCCCGGCGCTGCGCGACCTCCAGCGACGCATCCTCCGCGGCGACCCGGCGCTGCTCCGCGTCCCCGGAACCCTGCTGGGCGCCGGCCGGCCTCCTCGCGTCCTGCCGCACGACGTCCCGCGGTTCACCGGCCGGGAGGCGGAGCTGCGGCAGCTCATGGCCGCGGTCCCGGACGGCGGCGCACCGGCGGGGTCCGCGATGACCGTCCTCGCCATCGACGGGATGCCCGGGGTCGGCAAGACGGCGCTCGCCGTCCGCCTCGCGCACCGGCTGGCCGGGGACTTCCCCGATGCCCACATCTTCCTCAAGCTGCACGCGCACGACCCCCGGCAGGAGCCGGTCGACCCGGCGGACGCGCTCGACACGCTGCTGCGCATGATCGGCGTCCCGGCGACCCGGGTGCCGCGGGCGCTGGACGAGCGCGCCGCGCTGTGGCGGTCGCGGCTGGCGGGCAGCCGGGCGATCATCGTGCTGGACGACGTCGCCGGGCACGACCAGGTCAGGCCGCTGCTGCCCGCGTCCGCCGGCTGCCTGGTGATCGTGACGAGCCGGCGGCGGCTGACCGGGCTGCACGAATCCTGGCCGCTGTCACTGGAGGTGCTGCCGGTCCGGGACGCCGCGGCCCTGTTCACGGGGATCGCCGGGGCCGGGCGGGCACGGGCCGACCAGGACGTCGCCGCGGTCGTGGAGCGCTGCGGATGCCTGCCGCTCGCCGTGGGGATGGCGGCGTCACGGCTGCGGCACCGCCGCGCCTGGGACGCCGGCGACCTGCTCGCCCGGCTCACCGCCGACGACCGCCGGCTGGACGAGCTGCGGGACGGGGAACGTGAGATCACCACCGTGTTCGGGGTGTCGTACCGGGGCCTGCCCTCGCCGCTGCGGGATGCGTTCCGGGCGTTCGGCCTGCTTCCCGGCCCCGACCTGACCGCGCACGTCGCGGCGGCGGCGCTCGGCCGGCCGGTCCGAGAGGCGGAGCGGATGCTGGAGGAGCTCCTCGACCGGCACCTGATCACCGAGCCGGCCGGGGGCAGGTACCGCTTCCACGACCTCGTGCAGGAGTACGCCCGCCGCCTCGCCCTCCAGGTGGACGGGGAGGCCGCGCGGCGCCGGACCGTCCACCGCGTCCTGGACTTCTACCTCGCCGCGGCGGACCGGGCGGACCACCTGCTGACCCCGCGCCGCCGGCCGGGCGCCGCGCGGATCGCGCATCCGCCGCCCGAGGTGCCGCCGATGGCGGACGGAGCGGAGGCGGCCGCATGGTTCGCCGCTGAGCACGGGTGCCTGCTGACCGCCGCCGCTGAGGCGCACCGTGCGGGCTTCCCCGAACACGTTACCGGGCTCGCCCAGGCGCTCGCCGGGCATCTGGAGGCGCGCGGGGACTGGGACACCGCCGAGCGGCTCCACTCCAGGGCGATCCGCGTCCTCCGCGACACGGGCGGCGGTCTCCGGCTCGCGCACGCGCTGGCGGACCGCAGTCTCGTTCGTTTCCGCGGCGGCGAGTACGGCACCGGGCTCGAAGACGCCGAAGAAGCCCTGACGATCTACCGGTCGATCGGTGAACGGCATGGCGAGGCCGAAATTCTGGCGCATATCAGTCTCATTCACTGGCACCGGTCGAATTTCCAGGAGGCCCTGTCCCGGTGCGAGGAGGCACAGGACCTCAGCCGTTCCATCGGCGACCGGCGCGGCGAGGCGCGAAATCTCGATCATGCGGCGATTTTCCTGGAGTTCATGGGCCGTTACGGGGAGGCCGAGGCGCGGCGGCTCCGCGCATTGTCGGTGTTCACCGAGATCGATGACCCGCGCGGCCGGACGATGGCCCTCAACAACATGGGCGACCTGCTCCTGCGCATGGGCGATGTCGACTCGGCAGTGGGTTACTACGAGCGGACGGCGGAGGCCGCCGCCGGGCTCGGACGCCAGCACCAGGCGATCATGCTCATCAACACGGGCAATGTGCACCGGCATACCGGCGGTTACGACGCCGCCCTGGAGAATTACCGAAAAGCGCTCGCGATCGCGATGGAAATCGGCGACCGGCGAAATCAGATCGAGACGCTGATCGGCATTGGGGCGACCTTTCAGAGCATGGGTCGATATGGCGAGGCGCTCATTCACCATCGGCGCGCTCTGAACCTTGCTCGGGCCATCAATGAACGCTATGAGGAAACACGCGCCCTGCGCCATTTGGGCGAGACCCTCGCCGCGTCCGGCCGCTACCCGGCGGCCGTGGACCAGCTGCGGCGGGCATGCGACCTCGCCGAGCGGATCGGCGTCCCGTACGAACTGGGCAAGGCCCTCGACGGCCTCGGCACGGCGTTGCTGCATGTGCAGGGCAGGGGCGCGGCCCAGGAGTGCTGGCGTCGCGCGCAGGCGATCTTCGAGTCCAGCGGCACCCCCGAGGCCCGGGAGCTCGACGCACGCCTGCAGGACACCGACGACTCCGCGGGCACGTAGCAGAGAATCGCAGAAAATCTAACCAAAGCCTCACTATGGTCAATACCCTGACCAAGGCCCACCAAGATTGTGCTTCTGCCCACGCGGAGCATCGGCCACCACTATCCTGTGTCGGGAATTCCGGACCCCTTCTGGTTTACACGGAACGAAGGACTGTAGATGGTCAGGCGCGCTCTATCTGTTATCACCGTTTCCACCGCCTTCGTCGTATTGACAGCAGGTACGGCGTGGGCTGTACATATGACCTAATGGTCACCCCGTGGGCTCGTCCCCGTACGGACGCACTGAGCCAGTGAGCCGGCTCAGGGGCCCCGTGATCCACCTCGGCCGCGGCGGCTCTTGAGTCGCCCGCCCGGCGAGCAGGAACGCCGCGGCCTCCCCGACACCGCCGAAGCCTGACGAGGGGCCGGAGCCGGACGGGCGGGACGCGGTCATCGCGGAGCCGGCCCGGTCCCGCGCGGCGATGTCTGACCATGGTCCTGTGACGGATCCGGACTCGGGGCCGGCCGGGCCGCAGCCGTTCGCGCATCTCAGTGTGCCGAACGCCGCGCTCTACCGGGAGGTGCTACTGGCCTTCGGGCGGGCCAAGGAGCGGTTCATCGTCCACCTGCGTCCCGAGGGCGTGGCCGCCGAACTTCGCCGCGACGGCGACGAGGGCGGCTCGCCCAGGCGCTGGACGAGCTGGTCGAGTGGGGCAACCTGCGGGCCGATGCCGACACCGGCCGCGTCACCACCGTCGAGGACTTCCACCGCAAGCGGTTCCTGTTCCAGCTCACCGCGGCGGGGCAGGCGGCCGAGCAGGCCATCGCGTTGTACGAGGAGGCGATCGGGCGCCGGGGCGTCCTGCAGTCGGTGGCGCTCACCGACATCGCCGACCATCTGGCGGCCCTGCCGCAGCTGGTCGCCGAGTACCGGCGCCGCTCCCCCGTCCGCGGTGAGCATGGGTGAAGGAGCCAGGCCCCGCGCCATCACGACAATGCGCAGACGGAAACCGGTCGCCCATCTGCGCGCGACCTACCGCGCCATAAAGTTGATCATGCTTGCGAGCGGTTGCGCGACCTTCGTGCCTGCGGGCGGCAGCGCGCAACCGAGCTCGGAATCGAGCCCGCGTTCAGTACGTTCACCAACAGCTTGTTGTCGCTCGACACGTTCGCCGGCGGGCCGGGGGCGAAACGCAGGAGCAGCCTGCCCGAGGACGCCGAAGCCTGACTCGAGATCTTCCTAGAATCGCCGCATGGCGACCTGGGCGGCGAAGCCCGCGACACTGCCGGATGCGGTGCGGTACTCGCTGGTGGCGGGCCCGGGGCCCACCGACCGGTGGCGGGTCTCGGTGGCGCTGCCGCCGTCCGCGGAGGAAGGCCCGTTTCCTGTACCTGCTCGACGGCTTCCTGACCTTCGTGGTCGCTGCGCAGATCGCGCGGACGACACGCTGGTTCTCCCTGGGGCAGTTGCGGCCGGTCGCCGTCGTCGGCATCTCCCCCGACACCGACGACCCCGGACGCCTGGTCGCCCAGCGCGCCCGTGACCTGACGCCCACCGACGCCGCCTCCCCATACCTCCGCACGAAACCCGCCTACGGGACGGGCGGCGCCGGCGCGATGCCCGACCTGATCCGCAAGGTGATCGCGCCGCACGTGGAGTCCGTCCACCCTCTGGACCCCGCCGACCGGGGACTCGGAGGTTTCTCCCTCGGCGGCCTGATGACCTGCTGGACCCTGCTGCGCCGCCCCGAGGGGTTCCGCAGGTTCCTGGCGGTGAGCCCGTCCCTCTGGTGGGACGACCACCTGCTCCTGGACGACCTCCGCGCCCCCGTCACCGACCGCGGCGCCTGCGACGTCTACCTCGCCGTCGGCGAGCGGGAGGACAGCCCTGACCGGGGCTGGCCGATCATGCCCGCCGAGATGCGCGAGGATTTCTCCGGCCTCGACATGGTGGCCGACCTGAGCACCTTCACGGCCCGCCTACGGACTCACCCGGACGTCGACGTCCACACGGAAGTGCTCCCCGACGAGCAGCACGCGACAATCTGGCCCGCCGCCATATCCCGGGCATTGATCCGTCTCTACCGCGCCGACCGCCCCGCGGCGTGACCGTCGTCAGGGCTGGAACTTGCGGTGGGCTTCGGCGATGTCGCTTGTCAGCCGCTCCAATGTGGCCTCGAAGCGCTCCGCGGTCTTGTGGAGGTTCAGGTCGCCGCCGAAGATTCCTTCGGTGTCCTCCCGGATCCGCTCGTGCAGGCGGTCGATCGCGGCATTGACCGCGTGCTTTATCTCCTCGGCGAGTCCGGCCGCGTCGCGCCGCGGGCCCGCCCGCAGCGCCTGGGGGTCGATGGACAGCTCATCGATTCGGCCCTCATGGCTGACCGTGACCCTGATCAGGCCGTCCCGTGACCGCCCTTCGGCGCGCAGTGCGGCCGGGGCGACGGCGGGAGTCGCATTCCCATCCGGTTCGGCCAGAACACGTTCCCGCCTGGACTTATATGGGGGCTCGAGGTCCATCTTGACTCCTGCCTTCTACCGCTATTGACCTCGCGGCTAACATGATGCCATGTCCGATGAGTTCAGCGTGAACGTTCCGGGACTCCGCTCGGCGGGAACGTCGATGCAACAACTCGGCGCCCGGCTCGACGGCCGGCAGGAATCGTTGAAATCGCAGGTGGCAGGGTCTTCGGCGATATGGGGCTCGGATGAGGAAGGGTCCGTCTTCGAGGGCGGCTATCTGGAAGTGACGGCGCGACTGGGCGAACTGCTCGGCGGCCTGGCGGAGGCGTTCGACACCGTCGGCGTCAACCTCGGGGTGAGCGCCGACAATATCGCGGCCGCCGATGATGCGACCCGCGAGCAGATTCACGGTATCCAGCAGAGACTCGGGCGCCCATGACCCTGACGTTACCGCCCGTACTGGCGGGGCTCGTGGAAAAGGCGGGCGGGCGGTGGCCGCAAGCGGACGAGGACCGGCTCGGCGAACTCGGCGAGCAGTGGCGCTCTCTGGCGGGTGAGATGCGCGGCCTGAAGGGTGACGGTTCGGCGGTCTCCCGTCGGGTGGGCGGCGAGAACCAGGGCGCCTCGATCGACGCGTTCGGGCGGCTCTGGGAGACGTTCGAACAGCACGTAGACACGGTGTGCGGTGCGCTCGACGCGATCGCCGACGGGGTCCGGGCGATGGCGCAGGCGGTGCTCGGGGCCAAGACCGCCATCGCCGAGGCCGCCGCCGCGACCTACGGCAAGATCCTTGAGGTGCGCCGCCGGGCGAGCATGTCGGGCGGGATCTGGTGCGTGATCGGAGTGGCCGTCCTGTGGCTGCTCCGGTTTCTGGGCCGTTACATCCTGCGGCTGCTCGGCTGGCTGGTCAAATGGATCTGGCGGGGTATCGTCTGGCTTTTCAAGAAGGCCGCCGCCGCGATCGCCGCCGCGTACTCCTGGTTCAAGGGGCTGTTCAAGGGAAAAAAGGACAAGAAGCCGTCAAAGACGAATCCGTGGGCCAACGGGAAGCCCCCGCAAAAGGCACAGGACAAGGTGCCGAAGGAGTGGGGCCCCGGGCAGGCGAACAAGAAGGCGCTCAAGGATCCCAGCAAGCCGGGCTGGCGGTGGCGGGACCCCAATAACCCCAACAATGGAATCCGCATTGACAAGGGCGATCCCAACAGCCCCTGGCCGAGCCAGCGCGTCGATCATGTCGTGATAAACTCGAACGGCAAAATCCTGGACCGGTACGGGAACCCTATCAAGGCGCCGAAACCGACCAAGACGCCTGAAGCCCATATCCCGCTGGACGAGTGGCTGAAGTGGAGCGGTTGGAGTCATCCATGAGCCGGCACACCCCTTTTCCCCGGAGTGACGTCCGATGAGCGACTACTCGGGAATACGCGGAAGCGTCATTGATGCCGTGCGCGTCCTGTCCGACCCCGGCTACCAGCGGAAGATGTGGGTCGAGGAACGCGGATCCGACCCCCGGCTCATCGAGGACCTCGACGCCAACATCAGCACGCTCTACGACGACACCGGAGTCGCCGAGTCACCGCATGACTATGTGGGGACGGTGCTGACGAGCGAGGAGGAGGCGCGTGCGATCGTGGCGCTGGACCGCGTTCTCACGCCCTTGCTGGAGGCGCTGCCGCCCGGCGCCGACGACGCGTCGGTGATCGCGATGCCCGAATGGCGGCGGGTGGTCGAAGCGGCCCGCGAGGCGCTGGACGTCCTGACGGCCGGATCCCCGTAGCGGCGTGACCCGGCGGCTCGCAAGGCCGACGCGGAGGAGGCACCGTGCTCGACGTCCCCGGGCTCGTCCGGCGCGCCGAGGTCTCCCGCCGCCTGCTCGGTCCCGAGCTGTGCCGGGTGTGCCCGCGGCTGTGCCGGGCGGACCGCGCGGCCGACGAGACCGGCCTGTGCGGGATCGGGCGGGACGCCGTGGTCGCCGCGCACTTCCCGCACTTCGGCGAGGAGGACTGCATCCGCGGCCGCCGCGGCTCCGGCACGATCTTCTTCTCCGGTTGCAGCCTGCGCTGCGTGTTCTGCCAGAACCACGACGTCTCCTGGATCGTCCAGGGTGAGCGGGTGACGGAGCGGCGGATGGCGGAGATGATGCTGGAGCTGCAGGCCCGCGGCTGCCACAACATCAACCTGCTCACGCCCGAGCACGTCGTCCCGCAGATCCTCGCGGCGCTGCCGGTCGCCGTGTCCGGTGGGCTGGAGGTGCCGATCGTCTACAACAGCAGCGGCTACGAGGGCACCGAAAGCCTCGCGCTGCTGGACGGGGTCGTCGACGTCTACCTGCCGGACCTCAAGGTCGCCGGGTCCGGGCATGCGCGCCGCTACCTCCGGCGTCCCGACTACCCCCGGGTGGCCCGCTCGGCGATCCTGGAGATGCACCGGCAGGTCGGCCCGCTGGTTCTCGACGAGTCCGGGCTGGCGCGCCGCGGGCTGCTCGTCCGGCACCTGGTGATGCCCGGCATGGACGAGGAGACCGCCGAGGTCCTGCGCTGGATCGCGCGGGAGCTCGGCTCCGACACCTACGTGAACCTCATGGCCCAGTACACGCCCGCGGGGCTGGTCGGCGGGGCCGGCGAGCGCGGCCGGTACGCCGAGATCGGACGGGTTCCGGGGCGGGAGGAGTACCTGCGGGCGGTGGACCTCGCCGAGCGGCTGGGGCTGAAGCGCCTGGACGCGCGCAGCCGCGCGATGGGGATGGCCCTGGCCGACGAAGGGGCACCTAGGGGCGATTGAGCCCAGGTCGCGGGCGAACGTCAGCGGGAGTGGCGGCGGAGGCCGGGTAGGGCGCGGAGGGAGCCTGCGGCGAGGCCCGAGACCAGGATCATGTGGACCGCGAGGTGCACCGTCATGAAGTAGGCGGTGAACGCGGGGCCCCGGTGGCGGTGCACGTAGCGCAGCAGCCCGGGATCGGCGGCGGCGAAGCAGGCCAGGAGGGTGAGGGGCAGGGCGAGGAACGCCGGGTGCAGGAGGGCAGCCGGGAGGGTGCCCATCGCGAGGGCGCAGGCGAGGATGCCGGCCGGGCGGTTGGCGTGCTCCGGCTGGCCGCCGCCGCGCCTGGACGCGGTGAGCGCGAGCGGGATCAGCGGGACGGCCCGGCGCCACTGCTCGGCGAGGATCGGCAGGAGGCGGCTCGCGTCGTCGTGGTGCCCGCGGACGGCGTCGGTGAGGACGACGCGGCACCTGCCCGCGAGGCGGCCGCCGTACTCGACGTCCTCGCAGTCGCGAAGCGACTCGTCGAACCCGCCCACGGCGTCCAGCACGTCGCGGCGGATGGCGGCCAGCGCGAACACGACGCCGGTGACTTCGCCGAGGTGGCGGCGCCGCCAGTACGCGGCGTGCAGGATGCGGTACCACTCGGCGGGCCCGTCGTCGATGAGGGGCTCGGGCTCGTAGACGCCCTGGACGCACCCGCATTCCGGGTCGTCGTCCAGGACGCGCAGCGCGTTCTCCACCGCGTCGGGGCGCAGCGCCACATCGGAGTCGAGGAAGAAGACGACGTCCCCGGTGGTGGCGGCGACGCCGGCGTTCCGCGCGGCCGACACCCCGCGGTTCTCGGGCAGCCGCACGACGCGGCAGCCGTGCGCGGCGGCGATCGCGGCGGAGTCGTCGGCGCTGGCGTCGTCGACCACGACGATCTCGTCCGGGCGGCGCGTCTGGGCCAGCACCGCCTCCAGGCACATGCGCAGCGTCTTCGCCGCGTTGTAGCAGGGGACGATCAGGGAGACGGTCGTCATGGCCGGGCCTCCAGCGCCGCGCGGTAGACGGAGAGGGTCTCTTCGGCGGTCCTGGCCCAGCTCAGCCGGTCCCGGACGAGCCGTTCCCCGTGCCGGGCGAGGCCGGCCCGCGCGGCCGGGTCGGTCAGGACGCCGGTCACTGCCTCGGCGATGGCGTCCGGGCCGGTGCCGCAGATGAAGCGCGCCGCGGGGGCGTCCGCGTCGCCGAGGAACACGCGGGAGAACCCGGCGCCGAGGACCGCCGGCCTCGCCAGCGCCATCGCCTCGGTCGCGACCAGGCCGAACGGCTCGAAGAGCGAGGGGAACACGCACGCGTCGGCCATCTCGTAGTACTCCAGCAGCGCCCGCCCGCCGACGAACCCGCCGGAGGTGCGGACGTGCCCGTCCAGCCCGGTCTCGGCGACGATGCGCGCGACGCCCGCCGTGTCCCCGTCGCCGACGACCACCAGCCGGACCCGGGGGACGTCCTTGCGGATGCTCCGCATCGCTTCGAGCAGCTCGTAGATCCCCTTCTGCCGTTCGAGCCGTCCCACGAACAGCAGCACCGGGTCCTCCGGCGCGATGCCGAGGCGCGAGCGCAGGGCGGCGGCGCCGCGGCGGAGTCCCTCCCGGTCGAACCCGGGGTCGGCCAGGATCCGCTCGAACGTTCCGCCCAGGGGGACGACGTCGATCGGGGTCCGGTCCCAGCCTGCGGCGACCAGTTGGTCCCGCACCTCCGGGGTGGGGGCGACGACGCGCCGCGCGACACGCGCAAGCCACCGCTCGACCGCCGCGAACGCGTGCAGCGGGTCGGCGATGGTCCGCTGCGGAGCGACGCCGTACTCGGTGGTGTGGACGTGCAGCACGACCGGCAGCCGCAGCGCGTAGTGGCAGAGCAGGCCGCACAGGAAGTTCGTTGTGTCGTGGACGGCGACCAGGTCGGGCCGCTCGTCCCGGCCGAGGCGCCGCAGCCGCAGGAAGTACCGCCAGTTGCTCACCACGACGTTCAGGGCGAGCAGCAGGAACTCGACCCTGCGGGTCCGGTTGAGGCGCCGGCGGCGGCCGATCGCGCCGAGGACGCGGCCGCGCGGCCGGTACACGGCGACCGTCCCGCTCGCGTCGCGCACCGGGAGGCGGCCGTCGTTCAGCGTGCACACGGCCAGCCGGTGCTCGCGGGCCAGGTACGGCGTGATCATCTCGGCGTACCTGCCGAGCCCCGTGGTGACGTTCGGCGGGTACTGGTTGACGACGTAGGCGATCCTCACCGCTGCGCCTCCACTGTGTCCGTCTCCACTGTGTCCGTCTGCTGCGAGTGCGGCGCGGCAGGGGGGTCCGCGCGCCGGTACGTCCTGGCCGCGGCGGTCCCCACGATCGCCACGAGGATCGCGTTGCCCAGCGCGAAGCCCGCCAGCGCCCCGGTCAGCCCCCACCAGGCGACGCACGCGGCCAGGCAGGCGGCGGCGACGGGCGTGCCCGCCGCGAGGCAGCCGACGAGGAGCCGCGCGCCGCGCACCCCGTCCATCGACAGGGCGACGGAGTACAGGTTGAAGACCGTGTGCGCGCCGATGCCCGCCGCCGACAGCGCCATGAGCCCGAGCGAGTACGGGTAGCCGCCGCCCAGCAGGACGAAGAAGCCGGTGCTCGCGGCGAACGCCACGGCCGCCGTGCCCAGCGCGACCAGCGGGGTGATCCGCGCGATCCGCCGCAGCGCGGCCGGCTTGTCCGCCACCGCGAGCGCCGGCAGCAGCACCAGGCCGACCCCGTCGGTGAACAGCACGCCGAGCAGCCGCTTCGGGAAGCCGTTGTAGACCGAGTACACGCCGACGTCCCCCGCGCCCGCCCAGTGGTTCAGGAAGATCACGTCGATGCCGAACAGCACGCCGGTCAGCGCGGCGATCACCGTCATGTAGCCGCCGAGCCGGTACTGCGCGCGCGCCGCCGCCCGCGTCCAGGAGCGCGGGGCGATCCCCAGGCCGGGCAGCGCCACCAGGACGAACGCGGCGTTCGTGGCGATCAGCGCGAGGAGGTAGACCTCCGCGTCGCGCACGCCGAGGACCAGCAGGCAGAACGCCGAGCCGGCCAGGTAGGCGGCGGCGACCGCCAGCTTGAGGGACGCGACGAACCGGTACCGCGCCAGGCCGCGCAGGAGGCCCTCGGTCAGCTGGTTCAGCGCCAGGGACAGCCCGAGCGCGAACGAGAGGCACAGCGTCCGAGTGTCGACGCCCAGCGGGACGGCCAGGAACGGGGAGAGCAGTGCCCCGGCGGCGGCCAGGCCCCCGCCCAGGGCGAGCGTGGACAGGAACGCCGTCGCCGCCAGGGCCGGGCGCTCCGCGGGCCGGGCGCGCGGCAGCTCCTGGAGCAGCACGTAGTGCAGGCTCATCAGCATGCCCACGGCGACGATCAGCGCGATCGTCAGCACCAGCGTGAACTGCCCGAACTCCCGCGGGCCCGCGCCGCGGGCGATGACGAGCGTGGTCCCGGCGGCCGTGGCGCTGGCCAGGCTGCTCAGCAGCGTCGGCCCGGCCGCCCACCCGTGCCCGCCGAGCAGCGACCGCATGCGGGCGGGCTTCACCCGGCGCGCTCCGCGTGCCGCCGCCGGGCGAACTCCAGGTCCGCCGCGGTGTTGATGCCGCGCGCCTCGTCCGGGTCGTCCACGTGCACCGCCGTGACGTCCCGGCCGCGGACCAGCGACAGGTAGGCCAGGAACGGCAGGAAGTTGACCTCGCCGGTCATCGCGCCGCGGCTCGCGGCGGCGAGGTAGTCCCGCCAGGCGGCCGCGAGCCCGGCCGTGCCCAGGCAGAACACGCCGACGTCGCTGAGCCCGCCGGGACGGCACGCGTCGCCCTCCCGGGACTGCCGGACCCGCAGCAGCCGGCCGCCGGACAGCTCGTACTCGACGTACGGGTCGGGCATCGGCACCAGCGGGATCGTCAGCCCCGGCGCGCGCAGGTGCGCGTCCACGACGCGGCGCACCGTCCCCCGGGTCAGGTTCACCTGGTCGCCCCAGACCACCAGGATCCCGCCGTGGGACTCCCAGTGCCCGGACGCTCCGAAGACGGCGTCGCCCATGCCGGTCGGCTCGCGCTGGACGCTCACGGACACCGCGCCGCGGGCGATCTCCGCGGCGGCGAGGCGGTGGAACCGCGTCTCCGCCGCGGGCGCGACCACCACGTGCACGTGGTCGACGGACGGCCGCAGGGCCCGGTACAGCAGGTCCCACACCGTGGCGCCATCGGCGATCTCCACCATGATCTTCGGGACGTCCAGGCCGAGCCGCGTCCCCCGCCCGGCCGCCGGGACCACCGCGCAGACGGATCCGCTCACCGCCGGGCCTCCGCCTCGGCGAGCGCGACGAGGTCGTCCAGCCCGCCGAGGTGGACCGCGCCCGGGGCGCGCTCGGCCCCGTGCACCTGGAAGGTCCGCAGCCCGGCCCCGACGGCGGACGCCACCCCGTGGACCGAGTCCTCCACGGCCGCGGCCTCGCCCGGCCCGATGCCCCAGCGTTCGCAGGCGCGCAGGTAGAACGCCGGGTCCGGCTTGCTGACCGGGACGTCGTCGCCGGTGAGGACGCCGCGGAACCACCGGCCCAGCGAGCAGGCCGCCAGCACCCGCTCGACCGAGCCGCGGCTGCCGCTCGTGACCAGGTAGGCGGGCTGCCCGCCTGCGGCGAGGGCCGCGAGGAACCTGCGCGCCCCCGGGAAGACCGCCACCTTCCCCGCGTCGACGTACGCGCGGTAGTGCCGCCGCTTGGCGCCGACGAGCCGCCGGGCGTCGGCCGCGGCGAGTCCCAGCACCGCCGCGACCTCGTCGGTGGTGGCACCGGCGTGGTGCTCGTACCGGAAGGAGCCGAGCAGTCCGGGCGCGGTCTCCGCGAGCGCGGCGCGGAAGGCGGCCTCGTGGACCGGGGTGGAGTCCACGAGCGTGCCGTCGAGATCGCAGAGCCAGATCATCCGGCCTCCTCCAGCGGGGTGGCGGCGGGCAGCCCCGCCAGGGCGGTGAGGACGCGCACGGTGCGCCGCCCGCTGTGCGTGCCGGGACGCGCGGGCTCCGCCAGGTCCGCGGTGATCCACCGGGCCCTGCCCCAGACGTCCCCCGGCACGTCCACCCGCACCGTGTCCCCCGGCACCGTGTCCGCCGGCACCGCTTGGTCGCCCGTGCCCCCGTGGCACAGGACGTGGGTGACGGACCGCCGCTCGTTGAACGGGTCGCCGAGATGGACCAGGGCGCGGGCGAGGTGGTCCGACGCGCTCAGGCCCTGGACGTCGTGGTCCTCCCGGATGTTGACGACCAGCACCTTCGCCGCCGCGCGGCTCGCCGCGACCGCCTCCGCCACCCCCGGCGCGCGGTAGCTCGGATACAGCGACGAATGCGGGGTGCCGGGCCCGTACACGATCAGGCGGGCGTCCCGGATCGCCGCCAGCGCCGCCGGGTTCGGCGACACCTCGGCGCCGCGGCCGGCGAGGATCCGCCGCACCCGCGCGGCGGGCATCGCCTCCAGCGCGTCCCGGTCGCGGACCGGGTCGCGGAGCAGGAACAGGTCGGTGATCGGCGCCGGGTCCTGCGGCGCGACGATCTCCGCCTCGTCCGCCAGCAGCCGCCCGTCCCGCTTGAGCGCCACGAGGTGGGCGTTCTCGCCGCCGGTCACGTTCAGCAGCCGCACCGGGGACCCGAACGTCGCGGCGCACGCGCGGACCGCCGCGTTGAAGTCCTCCCCCAGCCGCAGGTAGGCGCCGGCGAACACCAGGTTGCCGAGCGCGCAGTCCGCGAGGTCGAAGCCGGCGCCGGTGCCGAGCCGGTCCAGGAAGGCGGCCAGGTCCCGGGCGATCGCCAGCCGCGGGCGGCGCGGCAGCGCGTGGCACCCCTCGACGAGGTCGACCGCGAGCGCGCCGACGAACCCGGCGAGGTCGCGGGGCGTCGTCCCGTCCGGGAGGCGGTGCTCCAGGACCGCGGCCAGCGCCGCCTGCCCCGGGTCGCGGGCGTCCAGGTGCAGCAGGAGGTTCTTGCGGAAGTCCGACGGTCCGAGCATCCCGGGCAGGTAGCGGCGCAGCGCGCCGGTGGACATCCCGTTGTCGTAGCCGTTGATCAGCAGCGACAGCCCGATCCCCGGCGTGCGCAGCAGCTCCCGCGCGATGGCGGCGCCGCCCCGCCCGCCGCTGAACATCGCGACCTGGGCGCTCACCGGACCTCCCGGCGGATCCACTCGTTCGCGGACGGGGCGCGCAGCACGCCCCGCCGCTGCAGCCAGTGCCGGTAGCCGAGGTAGCCGACGAGCAGCGCCCGGTCCCGGGCCCCGCGCCAGTACCGCCAGCCGCGTCCCCCGCCGGCGCGCGGCCGGTGCTCGATCGGGATCTCCACCCACCCGCGGCCGAGCTCGACGACCCGGGCGGTGATCTCGGTCGAGCAGTTCATCCCGCCGGCCTCCAGCGGCAGCGCGCGCAGCAGCGGCCCGTGCACCAGCTTGAAGATCGAGTTGAAGTCGCGGTACCGGGTGCGGTGCAGCAGGTTGCTGACCGCGCCGCTCGCCGCCGAGCCCCACCGGTACGCGGCGCCGTCGGCCTTCCGGACGCGGGCGCCGGAGAAGGCCGTGCCCTCGCCGGCGAGGACGGGCCCGAGGAACCGGTCGAGGTTGGCGATCGGGAACTGGCCGTCGGAGTCAAGGAGCAGCACCCAGTCCAGCCGCGTGTGCCCGATCGCGGCGCGGATCGCCGCGCCCGCGCCGCGGTTGCGGTCGAACCGCACGACGACCAGCTCGGGGCAGCCCACCCGGAGCTCTTCGAGGATGTCGGCGGTCGCGTCGGTGCTCCCGTCGTCGCAGACGACGATCTCCCACTCGCCGACCATCGCGTTGCGCCGCAGGTAGGCCTGCCACTCGGTGACCACCTCGGCGATGTTCGCCGCCTCGTTGTAGGCGGGCGCCGCCACGGAGATCTCGACGGCGCCGGACGCGCTCCCGTGCGGAGGCATGTCGTACGCAGGCATGTCGTACGCAGGCAGGTCGTACGCAGGCAGGTCGTACGCAGGCGGGTCGTACGCAGGCATGGTGGCCCCCTCCCGCTCAGGCACCGCTCCGCCCGGTGCCGAGCAGGCGCCCGAGCCAGCGGTCCAGCGGCAGCAGGTTGAACGCGACGACGAACGGGACGTGGGCGAGCGCGAACACGACCGTCGCGCCGAACGAGATCGGCCCGCCGGTGATCAGGTTGATGTGCGGGGCGTCGATCTCGGGCGGGATGTCCACCGGGTTGACGACGAACCACATGAGGTCGAGGAAGCCGGAGAAGATGACGGCGATCCCGGTGAAGACGACCTTCAGGCACCGGCCGGGCGTCCCTCCCCCGAGCCGGTAGGCGGCGGCGGCGGTCAGCACGAGGCCCGGATAGAGCAGCAGGTAAAGGTGGGTGTAGAAACTGTCCGCATCGGCGCGCTCGCCGTCCAGGAAGTAGAAGCCGCTGATCCGCGGAAAGAGGTAGCCGGCGAAGAAGGCGAACGGCGCGTACAACACCCAATGCGGAACCCTCGACGGCCACGGGAACAGCGCGATCCCGCAGGCCAGGCAGGCGAACACCAGCAGTTTCACCGGCAGTTCCCAGGCGGCCCCGATCTCCCGCCCGTGCGGCATGAACAGCAGTACGGCCAGCGCCCCGGCCGCCCCCGCCACAAGCGCGGCCCACCACACGTGAACGCCCCAGCGGACGGGCGTCGCGGGCTGTGCGCCACCGGTTGCGGAATCCGGTTCGCCTTCTCCGGACCGCGTCCGGGAGCCCGGGTCCCCGCTCCTGACGGTCATTGTGCGACACCTTTCCCCGTGGCACCGCGCGACCGACCGGCGCCAATCCCCTTTAGTCCCGATTTCAACTATCATGGGAGCGCTCCCACATCCGACCGCCGCGCACCCCGCGAAATCCTTGGGAGCGCTCCCAGTAGATTTGAGGACGTCCATTCATGTCAAGACGTCACCCGAAAAATGCCGAAACGTCCCTTGCGCGGGCGCGGGCCTCAGGTGAGGAGGGAGAGCGCGTTCAGGTCTCGCGCATGGCGGGCATGGCGGGTGGTCATGGTGCGGAACATCTCGTCGCCGCGGTCGGTGCGTTCGACGATCATGGACGCGCCGATGGACATGACGATGCCGTGGAAGGCGTGGCGGCGGTAGGCGTCCCAGCAGTCGTCCCAGGTGAGAGTGACACCGCGCCCAATCAGGGCCGCGTGGTAGCGGTTGACGAGCGCGCGTTCGCGGGCGCGGCGGGCCTCGACCGGGAGGCTGGAACCGAGAAAGTACGCGAGGTCGGCCGGGCCGGGGCCGTAGGCGCAGGTCTGCCAGTCCACGACGGCGGCGCGCGGGCCGCCGAACAGGAGGTTGTCGGCGCGGAAGTCGCCGTGGAAGAGGGTGGACGGCCCCTCGCGGTCGGCCAGGTAGCCCCCGATCGAAGGCAGGAACTCCTCGATCAGCGCGAGGACGTCGGGGCCCAGGTCGGCGCCGTAGCGTTCCTTGAAACCCTCGTACAGGCCGGTGACCATCGCGGCGGTGAAGACGGCCGCCTCGGCGTCGTGCCGGTTGAGCCAGGGCAGGGCGGCGAGCGCGGGGTCGTCCCAGCCGGCGGCGTGCAGGGCCGCCATCTCGTCGATCGCGGCGGCGGCGTCCTCGGCCGTGACTCCGGCGAGCTGGTCGCCGGGCTGCGCGGGCGCGAGGTCCTCCAGCAGGACGGTGTACTCGTCCTGCTCGGGCTCGTAGGCGGAGAAGTGGCAGGCGGGCACGCCCGCGTCGAGGCGGCCGGCGATCTCCGCGTAGAAGCTCGCCTCGACCTCGTAGGTGCGGACGGCGCGGGCGGCGGCGCGGCTGGAGGGGTCGGCGGCGGGGACCTTGGCGACCATGGTGGGCGGCAGGCCGGTCTCGCCCGCGTAGGTGAGGAACAGGCGGAGGCTGTCGGACACCTGGCCGGTGCCGACGGGCTCGGTGCGGACGGCGGTGACCTTCGTCGCGAGGGCGTCGCTCAGCCAGGCCGCGGTGAGGCCGGCGGCGCCGGAGACCGGTGGGGTCATGGGTTCTCCTCGGCGAGATGGGACCAGCCGTGGTCCCGCCATTCGGGGGGTTGGTGCCATTCCGTCCAGCCGTGGCCGGTGCGGCCGTCCGCCGCCTCGAAGCGGCACAGGGCGCGGACGAAGTGGGCGGGGCGCCCGTCGGGCGAGGTGATCGCTACGGGCGCGAACGCCACCGGCGTCAGGGTCGTCGGTGCGCCGGGGAAGCGGAGGTCGGAGCCGGTGGGCAGGTCCGCGGGGCCGAAGTCCGTCCGCGCGGAGAAGCCGGCCCGGTGGCCGATCTCGCCGCCGGGCGGGACGGTGAAGCACGGCCAGGGGATCGGGAAGCCGATATTGGCCTGCATGCCGTGCACGAAGGTGCCGTCGTCGAGGCGGCCGGACGTCCAGAGCCAGGACACCTTCCACCAGTCGCGCTCGCCCCAGCTGTGGTCGCGTTCCCCGTGGGCGTCGATCGCGATGGTCTCGCCGCCGACCGTGACGGTGCCGGAGACGGTGCACGGGATCTCGTAGCGCGGGATGTCCTTGTAGGGGTAGACGCCGCTGACGGTGTCCCACCGCAGGTCGAAGGCGAGCCGCGTCGTTTCGGCGCCGGTGAGGTCGCCGTAGGCGGCCGCGGGGTCGGTGAGGACCGAGGCGGTCCCGTCCAGGTTGACGAACGCAGGGCCGAAGGGCTCGGTGATCTTCTGGGTCGCGGTGTAGTTCGGGGCGCGGACATCGGCGGATCCGGGCTCGGGCAGCGGCGCGTGGTTGTCCGCGACGATGACCAGGGGGCGGCCGGGTCCGACGAGGGCCGCCCGGTACCAGGCGCGGTCCCAGTTGGGGTAGAGGCCGAGGCGCACGTACCCGGCGAGGGATCCGTCGGGTGCGGCGAAGTCGAAGTAGTAGGACTCGTTCCACAGGAGTTCCGGGCCCGGTTCGTGCCGCGCCTCGTCCTCCGGCGCCAGGCTCCAGGTGCCGTGCTCGACGATCTTCGCCATGGCTCCCTCCCGATCCCGAATCAGATTCGGTATCGGGGCGATCCTAGCCCCGCGGCGCCTTTCCGGGGGAGCGGTCCCGGGTGGTGGGACTCCGCATCCGCACCGGGCGGGCGGGGCGGTTACCCTACCAAACAGTTGTTAGAAAGAGGGTCGGATGGATCTTGAGTTCGGGGCGGCGGACGAGGAGTTCCGCGCCGAGGTGCGGGCATGGCTGCGCGAGCACGTCCCGGCCGAGCCGCTGCCGTCGCTGGAGACCGCGGAGGGCTTCGCGGCGCACCGGGAGTGGGAGCGGACGCTCGGCGGGGCACGGCTCGGGGTCGTGTCGTGGCCGGAGGAGTACGGCGGGCGCGGCGTCTCCGTCCTGCAGTGGCTGGTCTTCGAGGAGGAGTACTACGCGGCCGGCGCGCCCGGACGGGTCAGCCAGAACGGCATCAACCTCCTCGCGCCGACGCTGCTGAAGCACGGCACGCCCGAGCAGCTCGCGCGGATCCTGCCGCCGATGGCCGCCGGCGAGGTGATCTGGGCGCAGGCGTGGTCGGAGCCCGGCGCGGGCAGCGACCTGGCGGCGCTGCGCGCGACCGCCACGCGCGCGGACGGCGGCTGGCTCCTCGACGGCCAGAAGACGTGGAGCTCGCGGGCCGCGTTCGCCGACCGCGGCTTCGGGCTGTTCCGCTCCGACCCGGAGTCCGCGCGGCACAAGGGCCTCACGTATCTGATGTTCCCGCTGGACGCGCCGGGCGTGACGGTCCGGCCGATCGGGCGGCTGGACGGCAAGCCCGCGTTCGCCGAGCTGTTCCTCGACCGGGTGTTCGTCCCCGACGCGGACGTCATCGGGCCGCCCGGGGACGGCTGGCGCGTCGCGATGGCCACCGCCGGGAACGAGCGCGGGCTGACGCTGCGCAGCCCCGGCCGGTTCACCGCGGCGGCCGAGCGGCTGGTCGAGCTCTGGCGGGAGCGCGCCGACCCGTCCGACACGGCCCTGCGGGACCGCGTCGCCGACATCTGGATCAGGTCCCGGGCCTACCGGCTGAAGGGCTTCGAGACGATCTCGCGGAGCGAGGACGTCGGCGCGGAGTCGAGCCTCAACAAGGTCTACTGGTCGGAGCTGGACGTGGCCCTGCACGAGACGGCCCTCGACCTGCTCGGCCCGGACGGCGAGCTGCGGTCGGAGTGGCTGGAGAACTACGTTTTCTCGCTCGCCGGCCCCATCTACGCGGGCACCAACGAGATCCAGCGCAACGTCATCGCCGAGCGCCTGCTCGGCCTGCCGAGGGGGTCCCGGTGAAGTTCGTTCTCTCCGCCGAGCAGCGGATGTTCGGCGAGACGCTGCGGAAGCTGCTCGCCGAGGCGGGCACCGCGCGGGCCGCCCGCGCATGGGCCGCCGGGGACGCCGCGCCGGGGCGGGAGCTGTGGTCGGCCGCCGCCGGGGCGGGGGTGTTCGCGGTCGCCGTCCCCGAGGCGGACGGCGGCATGGGCGTCCTGCCGGTCGAGCTGGCCGTCGCCGCCGAGGAGCTGGGACGGGCCGCCGCGCCCGGCCCCTACGTCGAGACGCTCGCCGCCACCGAGCTGCTGGGCGGCTCCGACTGGCTACCCCGCATCGCGGAAGGGGACGCGGTCGTGTCGATGGCCGTCCCGCACGCGCTGGACGCCGACGTCGCCGACCTCGTCCTCACCGCCGACGGCACTCGCCGCGAGCCCGGGGAACTCCTCACCTCGCTCGACCCGGCCCGGCGGCTGTTCCGCGTCGAGGGCGGCGGCGGGTTCACCGGCCTAGGGGCGCTGCTGTGCGCGGCACAGCAGATAGGGCTCGGACAGGCGCTGCTTGACGTGTCGGTCGAGTACGCCAAGACGCGGCAGCAGTTCGGCCGCCCGATCGGCGAGTACCAGGCGATCAAGCACCACCTGGCGAGCGCGATGGTCGGGCTGGAGTTCGCCCGCCCGCTCGTGTTCGGGGCGGCGCTGTCGTACGGGACGCCGGACTTCGCGCGGGACGTCTCCGCCGCGAAGGCCGCCGCGTCCGAGGCGTCCTACGGGATGGCGAAGACCGCGCTCCAGGTGCACGGCGCGATCGGCTACACCGACGAGTACGACCCGTCGCTGTGGATCCGCAAGGCGCGGGCCCTGTACTCGGCGTGGGGCACGCCGTCCGAGCACAGGGCGCGGGTCATGGCCGCTCTTTGAGCTCGACCCGGCGGACCTTCCCGGACGCGGTCTTCGGGAGGTCGTCCACGAGGACGACCTCCCGGGGCACCTTGAAGTTGGCGAGCAGTTCCCGGCAGTGCGCGATCAGCTCGTCGGCCGTGGCCTCGCGTCCCGGGCGCAGCCGGACGTACGCGCGGCCCACCTCGCCCATCCGCGGGTCGGGGACGCCGACGACACCGGACTCGGCGACCGCGTCGTGGCGGGCGAGCACGTCCTCGACCTCGGCGGGGTACACGTTGAAGCCGCCGACGACGAACATCTCCTTCGTCCGGCCGGTGATGGTGAGGTTGCCGCGCTCGTCCAGCCGGCCCCGGTCGCCGGTGTCGAGCCAGCCGTCCCGGATCGTCTCGGCGGTCGCCTCGGGGTCGTCCAGGTAGCCCGACATCACGTTGTAGCCGCGGACGAGCACCTCGCCGTCCGTGCCCGCCGGGACGCGCTCGCCCTTCTCGTCGACGATCGCGACCTCGACGTCCGCGATGGGCCTGCCGCAGGTGGTGGCGATGGTCTCGTCATCGTCGTCCACCGAGCACGCGGTCACCGTGCCGGACGACTCGGTCAGCCCGTACGCGGTGACGACCTGCGGGAACAGCTCGTCCTTGATGCGGCGCACCAGCGCGACGGGCACGTCCGCGGCCCCGGTCACGGCCAGCCGCAGCGACGACAGGTCGTGCTCGGCGCGGCCGGGGGCGTCCAGCAGCGACGTGTAGATCGTCGGCGGGCCGGGCAGCACGGTGATCTTCTCCTGCTCGATGAGCCGCAGCGTCTCCGGGACGTCGAACGTCCGCTGCAGCACCATCGTGGCGCCCTTCAGCAGGCACGCCAGGACGCCCGCCTTGTAGCCGAAGGAGTGGAACATCGGGTTGACGATGAGGTACCGGTCGCCGGCCTTGACGCCCGTTCGCCCCGTCCACGCCTCGTAGGTGCGGATGTTCTGCTCGTGGGTGCACATGACGCCCTTGGGGCGGCCGGTCGTCCCGGACGTGAACAGGATGTCGGCGACGTCCTCCGGCCGCACGTCCACCGGATCGGCCCCGGCCTTGCCGACGAACTCGCCCCAGGTGATGACGCCCGGCCGCGCCGCCCCGTTGAACGTGACGACCGTCTCCAGATCGGGCAGCCCGGGGAACGTCCCCTCCCGGTCCAGGCCGAGCATGCCCGGATAGTCGATGCCGAGGAAGCCGTCCTCCACGAAGAGCGCCTTCACCCGCGCCTTGGCCAGCGGCCAGCGGGCCTCGTCGCCCTTGAACCGCGTGTTCAGCGGCACGAGCGTCGCCCCGGCGCTCACGGCGCCGAGCACGGTGACGATCCAGGACAGGCTGTTCGGCGCCCAGATCGCGACCCGGTCCCCCGGAGCGACACCGGCCCCGGCGAACGCGCCCGCCGCCTCGCGGACCCGCTCCCCCAGCTCCGCGTAGGTCACCCGGACGTCCCCGTCCACGACCGCCTCCACATCCGGGGACGCCCCCGCCGCCCGCGCCAGCACCGCCGGAATCGTCAGCTCGCTCATAACCCCCCATGGTGACCGCGGCGGGGCCGCACCGGCCGCGCCTTCCCGCTCAGCGGTACCGCCCCCGTTCGTTTTCGGGCCGGGGTGGGAAGGAATCAAGGAACCGCCCGCCCGCTCCCCCCGCGAGGTGCCGGATGCCCCTAGGCCGCCTCCTCCTCCGCGCGGCCTCGGCGCCGCTCGCCCTCGTCCTCCTCACGTCCTTCCTGACCTCACCCGCACAGGCCGCGACGCCCCGCGAAACGCCCTCCGCCGAGGTGCGCGGCTACATCGACGCCCACACCCACCTCATGTCGTACGAGGCGTTCGGCGGAAGCCTGATGTGCGGCAAGCCGTTCGACCCGCGCGGCATCCGCGAGGCGCTGCGCGACTGCCCCGACCACGCGGCGAACGGCGCCTTCGCCTGGTGGGAGAACTTCACCAGGCACGGCACGCCGTTCGGCAACCACGACCCCGCCGGCTGGCCCATGTTCGAGGACTGGCCCGCCTGGGACTCGCGCACCCACCAGCAGGCCCACCACACCTGGCTCGAACGCTCCTGGCGCGCCGGGCAGCGCATCCTCGTGAACCACCTGGTCGCCAACCGCCAGCTCTGCGAGATCTACCCCCTCAAGCGCGACACCTGCGACGAGATGGCCGTCATCCGCCTCCAGGCGCAGCGCATGCGCGAAATGGAGGCTTACATCGACGGCCTCAGCGGCGGCCCCGGCAAGGGCTGGTTCCGGCTGGTGCGGAACTCCGCGGAAGCCCGTAGCGTGATCCAGCGGGGGAAGCTCGCCGTCGTCCTGGGCGTCGAGGCGTCCGAGCCCTTCGGCTGCCGCACGATCGCCGGCGCCGCCCAATGCACACGCGAGGACATCGACCGCGGCCTGGACGAGATGCAGCGCCTAGGCGTCAGCTCCATGTACGTGTGCCACAAGTTCGACAACGCCCTCTGCGGAGTCCGCTTCGACGGCGGCACCACGGGCGCGTTCGTCAACACGGGCAACTTCCTGGGCACGGGCCGCTTCTGGCAGGTCGAGAAGTGCACGGGCCAAGCCCGCGACCACACCATCACCCCCGCGGGCGGCCTGGGCGACTCCCTCAAGGACCTCCTGCGCCTCCTCGGCCAGGCAGGCGTCACGCTGCCGCTCTACCCGAGCCCCCCGCACTGCAACGTCCACGGCCTGTCCGACCTCGGCGAGCACATGGTGCGCGGCCTGATGGCCCGCCACATGATCGTCGAGGTCGACCACATGAGCGCCAAGGCCGCCGACCGAACCCTCGACATCCTGGAGGCCGCGCTTTATCCGGGCGTCATCTCGTCCCACAGCTGGACGGACGAGACCTACCTCCCGCGCATCTACCGCCTGGGCGGCATGGTCACCGGCTACGGCCACTCCGCGGACCAGTTCATCGCCGAGTGGAAACGCAACAAGGCCCTCCGCGACCCCGCCCGCCCATTCGGCTACGGCTACGGCCTGGACGCGAACGGCATGGGCGCCCTCCCACCCCCGCGCGCGAACAACACCGCTCCGCTCCGCTACCCCTTCAAGTCCCCCGTCGACCCCACGGTGACCCTAGACCGCCAGCAAACCGGCCTCCGCACCTGGGACCTCAACACAGACGGCGTCGCCAACTACGGCCTGGTCCCCGACTGGCTGGCCGACATCCACAATAGAGCCGGCCAAGAAATAACAACCGACCTAACCCGAGGCGCCGAAACCTACCTAACAATGTGGCACCAAACCGAAACCACGCCATAACGACCCGCCTAGCGGGCGTCCCACCGGCGAATCCAGGCCGCGCTGCGGGTTCGCTTCACGATGATGTGCACCGGCCGGTAGGCGGCGGGAGCGCTGGCCGGATCGTGCCGGATCACCTCGTCGTAGAACCACGGCGAGGCGATCATCGCGAGCACTCCGGGAGAACCGGCCAGCGCCTGTTCCAGCGGCTCGGCGGCCAGCAGCCGGAACGCCAGGTTGAGGGCGGTGCCGGTCACCCCGTGCTCGTCGTGGCAGATCTCTCCGGCGTGCAGCGCCAGCCGGACCCGGATGCGCGCCGCTCGGTCGTGGATCTGGTTGTGGACGGCCAACGCGGCCGCCAGCAGTGCGGGGACGCCGGAGGCCTGCTTCATCTCGGCCGCCGCGAGCTCAACATGCTCCAACGGGGGCTGAGGGGACGGGTACAGGGGGTGGCGGCAGGCCGACGTGGGGCGGGCGGCCCGCTACTCGGCCGCGACGATCTCCCGGCTGGAGACCGGCCGGGACAGCGGAACCGATGCGGTGAGGATCAGAGCGGTGGCGAACGCGGTCGGAAGGCCGCCGGATGTGCTGGCCGTGTTACTGGGTGTAGGCAGGGCACCGACCACTACGGTGGTCACCACCGTGACCTCTGTGGTCCAGGAGGACGATCCGATGCGCCGCCGCTCTCTGCTCACCGCCGGTCTGGCCGTGCCGCTGGCGGCGCTGACCCGGCTGGACGACGCCCTTGCCCTGCCGCCCGCCCCCGCCGGGCCGGTGACGGGTCCCCAGGTGGCCGCGCAACTCAAGCGGGGCCTGGTGGCTGTTCGACAACGGGCAGGTGACGGAGCTCGTGGGCGGGCTGCCCAACCTGTTCGCAGCAGCGCACCGGGTCGCCGAGGACGCCGACCGCCCGCATGCCTGGACGCTTGTGGCAGGGGTGTACGACATGGCGGCCGAAGCGCTGAACAAGGTCGGCGCCGGCCAGCAGGCCAGACTCACCGCCGACCGGGCGATGACCTACGCGGCGCGCTCGGAGGACCCGGTCGCGCAGGCCGCCGCGGCCCGGTCACTGGGCATCGTGCTGCGCCATGAGGGCCGGCAGCCGCTCGCCCAGCAGCTCACCACCCAGGCCGCCGTGCAGTTGGAGCGCACCGGGCTGCCCACGGCGGCGCAGGCAGCCGCCTACGCGCAGACGCTCTGCACCACGGCCTACAACGCGGCACTGGCCGACCGGCGCACCGACGCCCTGGAGATGATCGCAGAAGCCCGGAGGGCCGCGGCCCCGGATGCACGCCCGTCCGCCCCTGGGGCACCGTTTCGGCATCACGTCCGCGCAGGTCGCGCTCTACGACGTGGGAGTGCGCTGGGGGCTGGGCGACGCCGGAGCGGCGCTCGCCGCCGGACGGCACCTGCGGCCCGAGCAGTTCGAGACGCGGGAGCGGCGTGCCCGGCTCCACACCGATATGGCACGCGCCTACGTCCAGCGAGGGTGGCCCGAACCCGCCATCGCCCGGCTCCTGCAGGCCCACCGGCAAGCGGCCAGTGAAGTACGGGACCGGCCCTCCATCCGGCGGGTGGCCGCCGAACTGGTGCAGCGGCACCGGCAGGTCCCCGGCGCGCGCGAACTGGCCGCCATCCTCGGCCCCACCCCCAGCTGACACCCCTCACCGCACCACGGCGGACGGATCGAGGAGCGCCGGATCAGGCGAAAATGTCGTTCAGCGAGGAGGCGGTCACCGCGCGCCGGGCCCAGGTATGGATCTGGTCCAGGTCCTGGCAGGAG
>NZ_BMRO01000010.1:335189-361877 GCF_014648675.1 Actinomadura livida | reverse complement strand
GGGGGTGGCGCGGTGGCTCGGGCGTGCCCGGCGGCGGGGTCGGGTGCTGGGGGATGTCGGGGCGGGTGGGGTGGGGGGTGGCCTGCCAGAACTCGGTGGGGGCGCCGGGGCGGCGGATGCCGGAGGCCAGGGCTCGTTTGCCGGAGCCGGGGGGCGGGGTCTCCAGCTGGGGGGTCGCCGGGGGGCGTTCGAGGTCGGCGTGGAAGGGCTGGACGTCGTGCTCGTGGGAGATGTCGCGGGTGGTGCGGCGCCAGGGCTTCGGCGGCGGGGGCAGCTCGGCCGGGGCGGCCCGCTCGGGCAGGGGGGCGGCCTGCTCGACCAGCGGCGGGGGGGCCGGGGACGTGGCCGGGGTCGGGACGAGCGCGGGGGCGGCGGGCGCCGCGGCGGCCCCCAGGGCGGGCCCCGCGGCGGGGACGGCGGCGGGGACGGCGGCGGGGACGGCGGCGGGCTGCTGCCGGGCCTTGCGGTGGGACTTGATCGCGGCGCGTTCCACGGCGGCGGCCGGGGCGGGGGCCTCGGCGCGGCGCCAGACGCGGGCGACGATGACGACCTCGCGGGGTTCGCGGATCGGGGTGAGGCGGCACCAGGTGCGGGGCTCGGCGAGGTAGCGGCCCTGGGAGAGCAGCAGTTCGGTGAGCCGCTTGCCCTCGATGACCGGGCGGGTGGCGAGCCAGGTCAGCACCCCCGGCGGGACGATGTACAGCACGTGCCAGGGGGACTCGAACGGGATGCCGACGATCCGGAGCAGGACGATCCAGGGCACGAACACGCCGAGGAAGACGCCGATCTGGACGAGCGGCAGCGGCATGGGCAGCCGCAGGTCGTACAGCTTGTACAGCCGCTTCTCGATGCGCCAGATGTTCGTGTACGTGGGTAGATCCACGCCCCTACTCCCCTAACCGCGCGAGCACGTGTTGCCGGTCAGCTGACGTCCACGCCGAGGGCCGTGGCTATCGCCTTGGCCGTGGTCTCGATGATGTTGGGCACGTAGAAGACCACCCCGATTCCGATCGCCAGAAGGATGAACTGCACGAAACGCGTGATCTCGCGGGTGAACAGGAAGAAGATCGCCACAATGGAGACGATCACCAGGAACAGCGGACCGAATATCTGCCGCAGCCAGTCGGCGAGCTGATCGGTCTTGAGTTCGTCATTGGGCGCCGCAAGGAGGTCGTAGGGAATCGACGCGAAAATGTGGTGCAGCATCGATGTTCACCTTCCTCGGTCGGCGGGTTCGCTGGGGGTCGGTTCGCTCAAATCAGGGCCTCTCATGATGCGTCCGGTCGCGTGGTCCCGCGGATGTTGCGGACGAGCCACTTGTCGCCGCGCTTCACCATGGCGAGCTGGTAGGTCTGCTCCAGTTCGCCGTCGCCGCCGGCGGCGGGACGCCAGACGACGGTCGCGGTGATGGTGCGCTCGCCCGGCGATCCCTTCGGCGCCACGACCTCCCTGACCTGGACGAAGGTCACGGAGTTGGCGAGACCGGCGATGGTGGTCCCGTCGGAGAAGCGCGACAGGGCCTCCTGGTTGCCGGTCGCGTACTCCTGGAAGAAGGTGCCGAGGAACGGCTGGAGCTCGCCTTCGAGCGCGGTGTCGCGGTTCTGGACGCCGCTCTCGGGCAGCTGCGCCTTGGCGGGCGGGGGAAGCAGCGCGGGACGGGCGGACACGACCAGCGACCCGCCCCTGTCGGCGTACACGGGAACGGCGAGCCGCAGCCACTTCTCGCCGTTGCGGGCGAGCAGCGTCACGGTCGCGTTGTTGGCGTCGCGGGCGTCCACTCCGGCGACCTGGATGGACTGCACCTGCATCTTGCCGGCGCCGTTCCAGCCGAATTGGGGGTCGGCGCCGTCGGGCAGGAAGGTCCGCAATTGCGCCTCGCGGGCGGCGGCGCCGTTCTGGTCGAAGTTCAGGTAGACGTCGGCGAATTGGAGGGCGAACGCGCCGGCGGCGCTGCTGGGGAACCCGGCACCGCGCGGGGGCTTGGCCGTGGTCGCGGGCCCCCCGGAGGTCTCGTCGGCGGTGAAGCGCTCGAAGGGGGCGCGGATGCCGTTGACGAGGATGACGATGATCACCGCCCAGAGGACGGCGCGTCCGGCCCACACCCACCAGCGTCCGCCGGAACCGCTCCAGCGCCCACCGCCGCGGCCGCCGCCACCGGAGCGCCCGCGCCGGTCGCCGCCGGGCGGGTCCCAGGGGTCGACGGACGACGAGAGCGCCCGGCCGGGCGCCGCCGTCTCCTCGACCACGGCCGTGTCACGGCCGCGTCCCACGGCCGACCTGCGAGCCATCCCGCCTCCGCTCGCGCCTCGCCCCCGGTCGGCGCGCTGGTGTGTCTGATCATGTGCCGGTGGCCTTTCTGAACCCACCTCGGGCCCAGGGTAACCACGGGCGTCAATTCTTCCAGCGCATCCCAGCAAAGCACAGCCCCGGCACGCGGTTGTGGATAATGCAATCCACCTCAGCAGGAACGGGGAAGATTGCCAAACGGTGACGATCCCCTATCCAGGGCTCCGAACAGTGCGCAGGTCCAGGTACCGGACAAGCAGCACGAGTCGGGAGTTGGTTGGTTACCGGGTGGCGGTGGCGCTCGCACTTTCTTCCCGAAAGAATCCGACAAAGTGTCACAATCGGGACATCTCACGACAGAACACCCAGCTCAGCGGCCACACGGCCCTCACGAGCACCCGCTGTTGCCAAAATCACACAGGTCACGACCCTGCGCGGGCCCCGGCGCCCTAGACGTTGAAGCGGAACTCCACGACGTCGCCGTCCTGCATGACGTACTCCTTGCCCTCCATGCGGACCTTGCCCGCGGACCGGGCGGCGGCCATGGAGCCGGCGGCGGTCAGGTCGTCGAACGAGACGACCTCCGCCTTGATGAAGCCGCGCTGGAAGTCGGTGTGGATGACCCCGGCGGCCTCCGGCGCGGTGTCCCCCTTGCGGATCGTCCAGGCCCGCGCCTCCTTCGGGCCCGCGGTCAGGTACGTCTGCAGGCCCAGGGTCGCGAACCCGACGCGGACGAGCTGCGCCAGCCCCGGCTCCTCCTGCCCCATGCTCTGCAGCAGTTCGAGGGCCTCGTCGTCCGGCAGCTCGATCAGCTCGGCCTCGATCTTGGCGTCGAGGAAGATGGCCTCGGCAGGGGCGACCAGGCTGCGCAGGCGCGCGCGCAGCGCCTCGTCGGTCAGCTCCACCTCGTCGAGGTTGAAGACGTAGAGGAACGGCTTGGCCGTGAGCAGCTGGAGCTCGCGCAGGAGCGACAGGTCGATCCCGGCCTTCTCGGCGCCCGCGAAGAGCGTGATGCCGTCGTCCAGGAGCTTCTGGGCGGCCTGGACGGCGTCGACGACGGCGAGCTTGTCCTTGTCCTTCTTGGTGCGCGCCTCCTTGTCGAGGCGCGGCAGCGCCTTCTCGATCGTCTGGAGGTCGGCGAGGATCAGCTCGGTGTTGATCGTCTCGATGTCGCGGGAGGGGGCGACGTCCCCGTCGACATGGGTGACGTCAGGGTCCTCGAACACCCGGATGACCTGGCAGATCGCGCTGGTCTCCCGGATGTTGGCGAGGAACTTGTTGCCGAGGCCCTGCCCCTCGGAGGCGCCCTGGACGATGCCGGCGATGTCGACGAACTCCATCGTCGCGGGGATGATCTTCTGCGAGCCGAAGATCTCCGCCAGCACGGTCAGGCGCGGGTCGGGCACCCCGACCACGCCGACGTTGGGGTCGATGGTCGCGAACGGGTAGTTGGCGGCCAGCGCGTCGTTCTTGGTCAGCGCGTTGAACAGGGTGGACTTGCCGACGTTCGGCAGGCCGACGATTCCGATGGAGAGGCTCACGGCCGTCAAGTTTATGGCCGTCCGCGGACCCCTCGGGCTGCCCGGATCGCCCGGCGGGCCGCGGGTCGACCCGAATGTCCGGTGAGGTGGGCCGACACGGCGCGTCGCGACCGGCGTTCGCGACCGCGCTGTCACGATGAACGGATGGACCTCGCGCTGTTCGCCGGCCTCCTCGTCGGAGCCGTCTTCGGCGTCGTCGCCGGATACGCGCTCGCGACGGGCAGGCAGGGCTCGCTGATCGCACGGGCGCGGGCGGCGGAGGAGAAGCTCGCCTACGCCGAGGAGCGGATGGCCGAGCACTTCGAGAACCTGTCCGCGCGGGCGCTGGACGCCAGCAACCAGCGCTTCCTGGAACTGGCCGACGCCCGGCTCAAGGCCGCCGGCGCCGAGGCGGCCGGGGACCTCCAGCGGCGGCAGCAGGCCGTCGAGCACCTCGTCGCGCCGCTGAAGGAGACGCTCGCGAAGGTCGAGGAGCAGCTCCGCGAGGTCGAGACGGGCCGCCGGGAGTCGCACGCGATGCTGGCCAAGCAGGTCGACTTCGTCCGGCAGAGCTCCGACCAGCTGCGGCGCGAGACGCAGTCGCTCGTGCGGGCGCTGCAGCGGCCCGAGGCGCGGGGGCGGTGGGGCGAGCTCCAGCTCCGCCGCGTCGTGGAGCTGGCGGGGATGGCGCACCACTGCGACTTCGACGAGCAGGCCAGCTCGTTCACGGTCAACGGCACCGTCCGTCCGGACATGGTGGTGCGGCTGGCCGGCGGCAAGAGCATCGTGGTCGATAGCAAGGTGTCGCTGGCCGCGTACCTGCAGGCGGCGGAGAGCGGCGATCCGGTACGGCTGGACGCCCACGCGCGCCATCTGCGCGACCACGTCGACCGCCTCGCGGCGAAGTCGTACTGGCAGGCGTTCAGTCCCGCGCCGGAGTTCGTCGTCCTGTTCATTCCGGGCGAGGCGTTCCTCGCACCGGCGCTTGACCGCGACCCCGGCCTGCTGGAGTACGCGATGCGGCGGCGGGTGCACATCGCCACCCCCACGACGCTCATCACCATGCTGCGGACGGCGTCGTACGCATGGCAGCAGGCGGCGCTCTCACGGAACGCCCGCGCGGTGTTCGACCTGGGCAAGGAGCTGTATGAGCGGCTGGGCACGATGGGCCAGCACGTAGACGAACTGGGCCGCGCGCTGACCGGCGCAATCAAGTCCTACAACCGGACGGTCGGATCGCTGGAAACGCGCGTGCTCGTCAGTGCGCGCAAGCTGAACGAACTGGGCGTGGTCGATGACGACCTGGACGGCCCCCGTCCGGTCGAGGAAAGCCCCCGCTCGCTCTCTGCGGCCGAACTGACCGGACACGACCCCGGTTTCGGTGCTCCCCTGGACGAGGACCCCGTCTCCCTAGAAGACGACCCCATTGAGGACGACCACAACGCAAGCGAGGAGCGGCGGCCTCATCCTGACTCGGCCACGGAACCGGTAGGTTTCGGCGGACGGGCCATCCCCGAGCGGACAGATCGGCTTGATCGGCGAGAGAGGTGGCCATGAGTTCATCGTCGGTACGCGACGCGCCGGGCGGCACGTCGCCGGTCCCGGGGGGTCGAGTGCGAGGTCGGCGCGGTGCATCGTCCTCGCGGCCGTCTCCGCGCCCGGCCGCGGCCGCCGCCGCCGCGGCGAGCCCGGTCGCGCTCACCGGGCGCGGCGGCATCGTCGTCATCTTCGGCGCCGGGGTGGTCTGCGGGCTGCTGTCGCGCTGGCTCGGCGTGCCGCTGCTCGCCGGGGCCGGATTCGCGATCGGCTGCGCCCTGGCCGCGTTCGCCACCCGTCCGGCCGACCTGCTCACGCTCGTCGTCAGCCCGCCGCTGGTGTTCTTCGCGGCCACGTTCGCGGTCGAGTTCGCCACCACGCTCGGCAACGGGTCGCTGATGCGCGGCGTCACCGTCGGGGTCCTCGCCACGCTCGCCGCGACGGCGCCGTGGCTGTTCTTCGGGACGCTGCTGACGGTCGTGATCTGCCTGTCCCGCGGCCTGATGACGAACGTCCGTGAACTGCGGGACAAGCTCGCCGGCGTCCGCCTCTTCGAGAAAGAGGAGAACGAGAACCCCGTCCGGTGGGACGAGTCCCCCACGACGACGCAGGAGCGCCGCCTGCACCACGGCGAGGTGGACTGACCCCCTTCGCGGGGGACGCCCCTAGACGGGGGTGATGCGGAGGTCCTTGCGGAGTTCCTTCGGAAGCGAGAAGCGCATGTGCTCCTTGACGGACTCGATCTCCTCGGCCTCGCCGAAGCCCCGCTCGGACAGCCAGGCCAGCACGCTCTGGACCAGCTCGTCCGGCACGGAGGCCCCGCTGGTGACGCCGACCGTGGTGACGCCCTCCAGCCAGGCGGGGTCGATCTGCTCTGCGTAGTCGACCAGGTAGGCGTTGGCGGCGCCGTGCTCCTTGGCCACCTCGACCAGGCGGACGGAGTTGGAGGAGTTGGTCGAGCCGACCACGATGACGAGGTCGGACTCCACGGCCATCTCCTTCACGGCGACCTGCCGGTTCTGGGTGGCGTAGCAGATGTCGTCGGACGGCGGGTCCATCAGCTTGGGGAACCGCTCGCGGAGCTTCTCGACGGTGGCGACGGTCTCGTCGACCGACAGCGTGGTCTGCGACAGCCACGCCACCTTCTCGGGGTCGCGGACGGTGACGTTGGCGACGTCCTCGGGCCCGTCCACGAGGTGGATGTGGTCGGGGGCCTCGCCGGTGGTGCCGATGACCTCCTCGTGGCCCTCGTGGCCGATCAGGAGGATGTCGTAGTCGTCGGCGGCGAAGCGCACGGCCTCCTTGTGGACCTTGGTGACCAGCGGGCACGTCGCGTCGATGGTGCGCAGGTCGAGCCCCTTGGCCTCCTCGTGCACCGACGGCGCGACGCCGTGCGCGGAGAACACCACGATCGCCCCTTCGGGGACCTCTTCGGTCTCGTCGACGAAGATCGCGCCGCGCTCCTCCAGCGTCTTGACGACGTGGACGTTGTGGACGATCTGCTTGCGGACGTAGATCGGCGCCCCGTACTTCTCCAGGGCGATCTCGACCGTCTCGACGGCGCGGTCGACGCCCGCACAGTAACCACGCGGCTTGGCGAGCAGGACACGGCGCTGAGTGTTGGCGGTCATGCCTCTATCGTACGAGTGACCGCACAATGCCGTGCAGCATGGGTCACCTTGCCTGACCCGCGCGAACGCGCGGCTAACACCGCCGCCGATGGGGATAGGGCTTACGGCGGGACGCGGGTGTGAGCCACGGCACGCCGCTTTTGGACGGAAATCCATTAGCCCGGGGTGACCGCCCTCGCACCCATGGGGCAGAGTGAACTTCGACGAGACGCAGCCGCATGACCCGATCCGGTGTTCAGGACGGCAAGGAAGAGGAAAGACGATGACGAGATCGCCGCGCCGCCTCAAGCAGCAGGTTCAGGACACGGTGGGCGAACAGGTCCGTGACCTCCCGTTGCACGCCGTCCGGCTGGCCATGTTCGGCGTCGGCCGGGCCCTGCTGCTCGGCGACCGGGTGACCCGGGACTACAAGGAGATCACCCAGGGCGAGGGCGTGAAGCCGGTGCTCGGGCGGCTGCGCGACGACGTGCACACCACCGCCGAGAAGGTGGTGGGCCGCGTGGTCGAGCGCGTCCGCGGCGAGGAGCCCGAAGCCGAGCCGGAGCCCGCGCGACGGCCGAAGGCGTCGGCCACGGCCGCGCGGAAGGCCGGCGAGGAGATCACGATCGGCAAGCCCGGCGCCGGGACGCGTTCCGCGCCCAGGCACACCCGCCCGGGGCCGCCGCCGAAGCCGCCGAAGCGCACCGCGGCGCCCGGCAGGCCCGCCGCCCCCGGCAAGCACCGGGCGGACAAGGCCGGCCCGTTCGCCGAGCCCGCGCCGGAGCCCGCGCCCGCCGAGCCGAAGCCGGAGCCGGCGGCGCAGGCCGAGCCGGCCCCGAGCCCGAAGCCCGCCGACACGCCCGGGAGCCCGCCGAAGGGCAAAAACGTGCCGGAGGCCGAGGACAAGGCCAAGGCCGAAGACAAGGCGAAGGCGGAGGACGAGGCGAAGGCCGAGGACGAGGCGGCGTTCGAGCCGAAGCCGGAGCTGAAGCCCGCCGCGCAGGCCGAGGCCGAGCACCTCGTGGAGGACCTGCCCGTCCCGGACTACGACAGCGCCACGCTGCCGCAGCTGCGCGCGCGCCTGCGCGGCCTGTCCGTCGAGCAGGTGAAGCTGCTGCGCGAGTACGAGCGCAAGCACGCCGGGCGCGAGGACGTCATCCGCATGTACGAGCGCCGCATCGCGAAGCTCAACGGCACCACCTGACCCGCGAACGCATGGGCAGACCCGTGAACGCATGACAGGGGCCTCCGGAGGACGATCCGGGGGCCCTTCTCACGTCCGGTGCAGTTCGGGGCCGTTCAGGGTGTGAAGAGCTTGTCCAGGGCGGGGAGAGCCGCGGCGACCGCCGCGCGCTCCTCGTCCGTCATCCGCGCGATCCGTTCCGCCAGGAGGTCGATGCGGTGCTCGCGTCCGGACGACAGGCGGTCGCGTCCGGTCCGGGTGAGCCGCACGGTGACGACGCGGGCGTCGGCGCCGTCCCGGCCGCGGGTGACCAGCCCGTCGCGTTCGAGCCGGTTGACCTGCGCGGTCATGGTCGGGAGCCGGACGCCGTGCTCGGCGGCCAGTTCCGTCATCCGGCGCGGCCCCTGCTCCAGGGAGCCGAGGACGGACAGCTGCTGGCTGGTGATCGGCTGGTCGGCGCTGACCCGGCGCAGCATCAGCACGAGGTGGCGGAGGCGCAGGCTGAGCCGTTCGGCGAGCTCGCGTTCGGATGCGGTCACGGTCTCACCGTAGGGTGCCCGCATGGCGATGGAGACCTCGGCCGAATCGCCCGTCCCGGTGCGGACGGTGCTGCAGGCCGTCAGCGGCTGGATCGGGAGGCTCGGCCGCATCTGGGTCGAGGGGCAGATCACCGACCTCAACGCCCGCGGGGGGACGGTCTACCTGACGCTCCGCGACCCCGTGGCGAACATGTCGGTGCGGGTCGTCGGCCCCCGCGCGGTGTTCGAGGCGGCCGGGCCCGCGGTGACCGACGGCGCCCGCGTCGTCGTCCACGCCAAGCCCGACTTCTGGATCAACCGGGGGACGTTCTCGCTCAGCGTGCTGGAGGTCCGGCCGGTCGGCGTCGGCGAGCTGCTGGCCCGGCTGGAGCGGCTGAAGCGGGTGCTGGCCGCCGAGGGGCTGTTCCGCCCGGAGCGCAAGCGGCCGCTGCCGTTCCTGCCCGGCAAGATCGGGCTGATCTGCGGGCGCGACTCCGACGCCGAGCACGACGTCCTGGAGAACGCCCGGCGGCGGTGGCCGGCGGTGGCGTTCCGGGTGGAGAACACGGCGGTGCAGGGCTCCTACGCGGTGGGCGAGGTGATGGAGGCGCTGCGGGCGCTGGACGCCGACCCCGAGATCGAGGTGATCGTCATCGCGCGGGGCGGCGGCGCGATGGAGGACCTGCTGCCGTTCTCGGACGAGGCGCTGGTCCGCGCGGTCGCCGCCGCCCGCACCCCGGTGGTCAGCGCGATCGGGCACGAGCAGGACTCGCCGCTCCTGGACCTGGTGGCGGACGTGCGCGCGTCCACCCCGACCGACGCGGCGAAGAAGACCGTCCCGGACGTGCGGGAGCAGCTGCAGCTCGTCCGGCAGCTGCGCGACCGGGGGCGGCGCTGCCTGGCGGGCGGCGTGCAGCGGGAGCTGGCGTGGCTGGCGGCGATCCGGTCGCGGCCGGCGCTGGCCGACCCGGTGCGGGAGGTGGAGCGGCAGTCCGAGCGGGTGCTGGCGCTGCGCGACCGGGCGCGGCGCTGCCTGTCCGGCGCGCTGGACCGGGCCGGGGACGAGCTGTCGCACACCCGCGCCCGGCTGCTGGCCCTGTCCCCCGCCGCGACGCTGGAGCGCGGGTACGCGATCGTCCAGCGGGAGGACGGGGCGGTCGTGCGGGAGGCCGCGGGCGTCGCGGAGGGCGAGCGGCTCCACGTCCGGCTGGCCGGCGGCCGGCTGGGCGTGACGGTCGACGAGCACGGCGGGTCGTGAGGCGTTCCGGGGGTATGGGTTGTTCCCGAGGATGGAAGAGTGGAGCGGATGGCGGACGAGACGGGGACGGCGGGCAAGCCGTCGTACGAGCAGGCGCGGGACGAGCTGGCCGACGTCGTGAAGCGGCTGGAGGCAGGCGGCCTGACGCTGGAGGAGTCCCTCGCGCTGTGGGAGCGGGGCGAGAAGCTCGCGGCGATCTGCGAGGAGTGGCTGGAGGGCGCCCGCGCGCGGCTGGCCGCGGCGATGGCGCAGCCCGAGGAGGGCGACGCCCCAGCGCCGTTCTAGGAGCCCCCGTTTCCAGGGCCCAGAGCCTACGAGCCCGGCGTGGCCGTGCCCGTGGGGGTCAGGGACGTGCCGTCCTTCGGCTGGGGCTTGAGCGAGGCCGCGAGGACCGCCAGTTCCTCGTAGGTGGCGGTGCCGGTCACGACCAGGCTCGTCCCGTCCGGGAGGGTCCGGGCGAGGGAGTTAGCCTTCTTGTCCTTGCGGTGGTACTTGTTCCAGGCGTCGCCGCCGACCTGGTGCGTCCCGATGGGGATGCTGCTGTTGGTCATGCGCGGGATGTACTCGGACGCCTTCTCGTTGCTCTGCTCCAGGGCCGCGTACTCGTCGCCGGGCGTCACGAAGCCCAGGTGCCACGCGACGGGCTCGTCGCCGCCCTTGCCGAGGCCGTGCACCCGCGAGCTGGTGGGCCGCCACTGCCCCGAAAGGCCCTCGGGGGCGTACACGGTGAAGGGGGCGTCGTTGCTCATCGCCCACAGCTGGGCGTTGTAGTCGACGGTCGGCAGGATCTGCTCGTCGCTGCGCGGCGTGACGACGTAGATCGCGAGGACGAGCACCAGGCACGCGGCCATCGCCATGCTGAAGCCGCCGAGCCCCGTGGTCAGCCGCTTGTGCACGGCGGGGCTCACCTCGATCACGGGCCGTCCGGCGCCGGCGGGCCCCTGGGCCGGGCCGCCGCCCGCTCCCGACGCCCCGGGCTCGCGCCGCCCGGCGGCCTCGTTCCGGACGCCCTCCTCACGGGGGACGACGCCCTCCTCACGGGGGACGTCGTGCTCACGCGGAGCCTCCGCCTCGCGCGGGGCGTCCTCGGCTTCGGGGACGGAAGGTGGGGTCTTGTCGGTCACCCTTCAAGGATCCCGTACGGTCAGCGCTGCTCGGTACGGGGGTTCCTGATCGTGCCGACGATGCCCATGATCTCCTCGGCGAGCCTGCGGGCGGCGTCCTCGTCGTCCAGCAGCGAGATCTCCGACACGGCGCCCGCCATCGCGCCCGTCAGCACCATGACCAGGGCCTCGTCGACGCCGCCGTCCGCGGTGTGGAACAGGGCGGCGTTGCGGCGCGCCCACTTGTTGAGCCGCTGCCGCATGACGCGGTCGAAGCCGGGCGGGCCGTCGCCGGAGATGAACAGCCGGGCGACGTCCCGCTCCTCCAGGCAGCCGTTGAGGTAGGCGCCGGCGCCGGCGATGAACAGCCGCATCGGGTCGGTCTCGCCCGCCTCCCGCACGGCGCTGATCGCCTCGCGGGTGCGCTCCTGCTGGCCGGCCTGGAACTCCTCGAACAGCGTGAGGTACAGGTCGGCCTTGCCGTTGAAGTGGTGGTACAGGCTGCCGACGCTCGCGCCCGCCTTGGCGACGATGTCGGTGACGGCGGCCTGGGCGAAGCCCGACTCGCAGAAGACGTCCCTCGCCGCGGCCAGGAGGGCGCCGCGGGTGGCGGCGCCGCGGTCGGAGGTCCGCGCGGGGGCGTCGCCGGACCGCGTCCCCCCGTTGTGTGACACCTCGCCGGACGGGACGTCGATGTGGCTGCTCATGACGCCTGAGATTACGCCCTCTCCCATGGGGAAACGATCCCTTGCCCGTGTGACCGTCAAATCCGGCCCGGCCGGCATCCGTGTCCACAGGGCCGGTGCACCCCGCGCTCCCGTTGGTCTGGTCCAATTTGTGGCAGGGCGTCCGGTCCACCGAGAATCCGAGTCACCACCGAACGAAGGGGCGCCGCGTCATGTCCGACGAGACCACCGTTTCCTCTCCGCTGACGACCGAGCCGGAGGCTCCGGACCGCAACCTCGCGATGGAGCTGGTCCGGGTCACCGAGGGCGCCGCGCTGGCCGCGGCCCGCTGGGTCGGCCGCGGGGACAAGAACGGCGCCGACGGGGCCGCGGTGAACGCCATGCGGCAGCTGATCAACACGGTGTCGATGCAGGGCGTCGTGGTGATCGGCGAGGGGGAGAAGGACCACGCCCCCATGCTGTTCAACGGCGAGCAGGTCGGCGACGGCTCCGGCGCGGAGTGCGACGTCGCGGTCGACCCGGTGGACGGGACGCGGCTGACCGCGCTCGGCATGAACAACGCGATCGCGGTGCTGTCGGTGGCGCCGCGCGGGTCGATGTTCGACCCGTCCGCGGTGTTCTACATGGAGAAGCTCGTGACCGGTCCCGAGGCGGCGGACGCCGTCGACATCGAGCGCCCGGTCGGCGACAACATCCGGGCGATCGCGCGGGCGAAGGGCTCGTCGCCGAACGACGTGACCGTCTGCATCCTCGACCGGCCGCGGCACGAGGGCATCGCCAAGGAGGTCCGCGAGGCCGGCGCGCGGATCAAGTTCATCATGGACGGCGACGTGGCCGGCGCGATCATGGCGTGCCGCCCCGGGACGGGCGTCGACCTGCTGCTCGGCATCGGCGGCACCCCGGAGGGCATCATCGCGGCCTGCGCGATCAAGGCGCTGGGCGGGGTGATCCAGGGCCGGCTGTGGCCGCAGGACGACGAGGAGCGGCAGAAGGCCGTGGACGCCGGGCACGAACTGGGCCGGGTGCTCACCACCGACGACCTGGTGACGTCCGAGGACGTGTTCTTCGCCGCGACCGGCATCACCGACGGCGAGCTCGTCGACGGCGTCCGCTACAGCAAGGGCACGGCCGTCACGCACTCGCTGGTCATGCGCTCGCGCAGCGGGACGATCCGGACGATCTCCAGCGAGCACCAGCTGAGCAAGCTCCGCGCCTACAGCGCGATCAACTTCGACACCGCGTCCTGACGGTGCTACCGGCCGCGGCCGAGGCGGTTCCGGACGCGGGCGCGCAGCGGCAGCTTCGGGGCGCGGGCGCGGACGGAACCGAAGATCATCGTGCCGCCGAGCTCGATGGTCGGGCCCTCGTCCGCGGGGCGTGCGCGGACGTCGCGGGTCGTGAGGATGGTGCGGCCGGTGACGTCCACGCGGACGCCCTCGGGGACGAGGAGCCGGACCCGGCCGCCGAGGACCAGCGAGTCGATCACGATGTGGCGGCGCTGGAGGACGGCCTCGCGCAGGTCCAGTTCGACCGTTCCGAACAGGGCGAGCAGCGGGAGCTTCACCGGGACGACCCAGCGTCCGTCCCGGCGGGTGCGGCCGAAGAAGACCGAGACCGGGCGGTCGTCCACGAGGATGGGCTGGGCCTCCGCGGGGATGAGGTCGCCCGTGAGGCCGGTGAGCTCGCCCAGCGTGCGGGCGGCGTAGGCGCGGGAGGTGCGGTCGGAGTGCTCCTCCATGGTGAGCCTGCCGTCGGCGAGCGCATCGCCGAGGACGGCGACGACGCGTTCCCGGTCGGCGTCGGACGCGCGCAGGTCGCGCACGCGCGTCACCTTCCCGGGTGCCGGATGCTGGGGGACGTCCACCCTTAGAGACTAACCTCCGGGCGAGACGGCACAGCCCGGAAAACCGTTGGGGCTATGTCCCTTGATTTCCGTACTGTGAGGTTCATGACGGTGCAACGTGTCCAGGCCGAGGCCGCCCCCGAGCGGGACGGCCGGGAGGCGGCCATCAGCCTGCGCGGCGTCGTCAAGCGCTTCGGCGACTTCACCGCCGTGGACGGGCTCGACCTAGAGGTCCCGCCGGGGGTGTGCCTGGGGCTGCTCGGGCCGAACGGCGCCGGGAAGTCCACCACGATGAAGATGCTGACCGCGCAGGCCATCGCCGACGAGGGCGGCATCCGCGTCCTGGGGTTCGAGGTCCCGCGCGAGTCCAAGCGCGCGCGGGCCGTGATGGGGGTCGTCCCGCAGCAGGACAATCTGGACGAGGAGCTGACCGCCCGCGAGAACCTCGAAGTGTTCGCGCATCTGTACCGGGTCCCGCGCCGGGCGCGGCGGCAGGCGGTCGACGACGCGCTGGCGCTGGCGCACCTGACCGGCAAGCAGCTCACGAAGGTGGACGACCTCTCCGGCGGGATGCGGCGGCGGCTGCTGATCGCGCGCGGACTCGTCCACTCCCCCGCCCTCGTCCTGCTGGACGAACCGACCGTCGGCCTCGACCCGCAGGTGCGGGCGGAGCTGTGGGGGCTGATCGACGGGCTGCGAGCGCGGGGTACGACCGTCCTGATGTCGACGCACTACATCGAGGAGGCCGAGCGGCTCGCCGACGACTGCGCGCTGATGTCGCACGGCCGCGTCATCGCCCGGGGCTCGCCGTCGGTGCTGGTCGCCGAGTACGCGGGCGCCCGGGTCGTCGAGCACTACGGGCCGCCCGACCGGCTGACCGAGGTGGAGCGGATCGCCCAGGGCGCCGGCCTGTCCACGCGCCGCACGGGCCCCTCGGTGTCGGTCCTGAAGGCCGAGACCATCCCGCCGTCCCTGGAGGACGAGCTGGGCCCGGACGGCGTGCGCCGCGCCGCCAATCTCGAAGACGTGTTCGTGGTACTGACCGGGGAGCGCGTGGAATGAGCGCAGCGAACCGGGGGGCGCGGGGGGTCGACCCCCCGCGGGAAGCAGAGATGAGCGCAGCGAACCGGGGGGCGCGGGGGGTCGTCCCCCGAAGGAGGCAGAGATGAGCGTTCAAGTGGAACGGGCGCCGCGCCTCCGCCGTTTCGAGTTCGCGCCCGTCCGCGGCATCTGGCGCCACGAGCTGGCCCTCTACAAGCGGTACTGGAAGTCGCAGTCGTTCGCCTCGATGGTGGAGCCGACGTTCTTCCTGCTCGCGTTCGGCTACGGGTTCGGCTCGATGATCGCGGTCATCGGCGACTACCGGTACCTGGACTTCGTCGCGACCGGCGTCGTCGGGGTCGCGGCGCTGTTCACGTCGGTGTTCCCGGGGATGTTCAACGGCTACATCAGGCGCGTGTTCCAGCACACCTACGACGCGATGCTCGCCACGCCCGTCGACGTCCACGAGCTGGTGACGGCCGAGGCGCTGTGGATCGCGGCCAAGTCGGCGGTGTACTCGTGCACGCCGCTGGTGGTGGCGCTGTTCTTCGGCCTGGACCCCTCGTGGGGGATGCTGCTCGTCCCGATCGTGACGTTCTTCACCGCGCTGGGCTTCGGCCTGTTCGGGACGTGGACGTCGTCGGTGGTGCCGTCCATCAACTCGTTCGACTACGTGATCACCGGTGTGGTGACGCCGCTGTTCCTGATCGCGGGGACGTTCTTCCCGGTCGAGGCGCTGCCCGGCTGGGCGCAGACCGTCTCGTACTTCAACCCGCTCTACCACTGCGTGGAGCTGGTCCGGGACGCGGTGTTCGGCCTGGATCCGCTGGCGGACCTCGGGCACCTCGGCGCCCTTGTCCTCTTCGCGGCGCTGATGTGGACGATCGCCGTCCGCGGGATGCGCAAGCGCCTCATCGACTGACCCGTTGACCAGCGGCGTCCCGTGCTCCTACGCTGACGCGAACTTTCTTCACGTTGTGTGCGCCGCAGAGGGGTCGGGCCATATGAGCCAGGAGATCACCGCACGGGATCGGCAAGCCCGGCTCTCCGCCTACACGGCGTTCGCCGTCCAGGGGCTCTGCTTCGCCTCCCTGGTGACGCAGGTCCCCCAGATGCAGAAGGCCCACCACCTGAGCGACGGCACGCTCGCGCTGGTGCTGCTGATGGTCCCGGTCGTCGCCGGGGTGGGCAGCGTCGTGTCCGGTGCGCTGTTCAAGCGGTTCGGCAGCGGCCCGGTGCTGCGGGCGTCGCAGCCCGCGGTCGCCGTCACGATCGCGCTGATCGGCCTCACCGGCGACAACGACCTCGCCCTGTACGTCGCGGTGGCGGCGTTCGGCCTGTTCGTCGGCGCGGTGGACGCCTCGATGAACGCCCAGGCCGTCGCCGTCGAGCGCCGCTACGGCATGAGCCTCATCACCGGCTTCTACGCCGTCTGGAGCGTCGCCGGCATCCTCGGCGGCCTCTGGGCGGCCCTCAGCAACCGGATCGACCTGCCGCTCGCCGCCTGCTTCGCGATAGCGGCCGCCGCCGGCATCGCCGGCTCCCTCGCCACCGGCCACCGCCTCTACGCCCGCGACGAGGAGGGCGAAGGCCCGACCGCCGAGGAGCTCAAGGCCGCCGGACGCCGCGTCCCCTGGCGGCCGATCCTGATCGTCGGCGCCGCGATGGCCGTCGCCTACCTCGCGGACTCCGCCATCTCCAACTACGGCGCCAAGTACCTCGACGACGAGCTGTCCGGCGCGGACTGGGTCGCGCCGCTCGGCTACGTGGCGTACCAGGTCGCCATGGTGGCCAGCCGCGCCGTCGCCGACCTCGTAGTCCGCCGCTCCGGCCCCGTCCGGGTCGTCCGGCTCGGCGCCGCCGTCGGCATCGCCGGCATGACCGGCGTCGTCGCCGCCCCCAACGCGGCCTTCGGCATCGCCGCGTTCGCCGTCGCCGGACTGGGCCTGGCCGTGATCGCCCCGGTCTGCTTCACCGCCGCCGGACGGGTCGACCCCACGGGCCTGGGCGTGGCCGTGGCCCGCGTCAACATCTTCAACTACGTCGGCTTCGTCCTGGGCGCGGCCCTGGTGGGCGCCATAGCCCCCCTGAGCGCCGACCACGGCCTACGCCTGGCCTTCATAGCCCCCACCGCCCTGATCCTGGTCGTCTTCGCCACAGCCCGCGGCTTCGACCCGACCCGCGTAAAGGACGCCCGCCCACCAGCCCCCACCATGCAACGCCCCACGGTCTGAGCCTTAGCCCAGGGGGTCGCCCCCCTGGGCTAACACAACTACCCCTCCATCGCCGAGATGGCTCGTTCGCCTTCGGCTTGGGCCTGTTCCGGCGTCAGGTCCTGCAGGGCGCGGCTCAGTGCCACTTCGGCGGCGTCGGCCGCGGCGCGCAGGGTCACGGCGTGCTCCTGTGCCCTTTCGAGGTCGCCAAGGCCGACGCAGTCGAAGGCCACCTCGGCGTCGTGGGCGGCCATCTTCAGCTGTCGAGCGGCCTCTTCGAGACTCATGCATACCTCCTACACCAGGGATGCTTGTCCTACCCCTCAGCACCGTGGGTAACCGCTTGGCCAAGGAGTTCCGCCGCCTTGACCAGGTGCGTCTCGGTGAGGCGGGCGTAGCCGAGGACGAGCGCGGGCGGCGCGTCCCCCGCACGTGCCGGGGACCACATGGGGCGGGCGCCCGCGACGGCCACCCCGGCGCGTGCGGCGCGGGCGACGACCTCGTTCTCGTCAAGTCCGGCGGGTAGTTCCACATAGAGGTGGATGCCCGCTGAGACGCCGTGAACCATCGCGTTGGGCAGGTGGACGTCCAGCGCCTTCGCCAGGGCGTCCCGCCGGTACCGGTAGCGCCGCCGCATCGAGCGCAGGTGGCGGTCGTAGCCGCCGCCTCTGAGGAACTCGGCGAGGGCGTGCTGGTCCAGGACGGGCGTGCCGAGGTCGGTGTTCTCGCGGTGCTCCCGCAGCCGCTGGGCCAGGGCGGGCGGTGCGACGGCCCAGCCGAGGCGCAGCGCGGGGGCCAGGGACTTGCTGACCGAGCCGAGCAGGACGACGCGGTCGGGCTCGACGCCCTGGAGGCAGCCGACGGGCTCGCGGTCGTAGCGGAACTCGGCGTCGTAGTCGTCCTCCAGGATCAGCCCGTCGACGTCCCGCGCCCAGGCGATCAGCTCGGCGCGGCGGGCCGCGGACAGGACGACGCCGGTCGGGTACTGGTGGGCGGGCGTGACGAGGACCGCCCGCGCCCGGGTGCGGGCGAGCGCTTCGACGTCCACGCCTTCGGCGTCCACGGGGACGCGGACGGTCCGGAGGCCGGACGCGTCCAGCATGGGCTGCTGCCGGTCGCTGGTCGGGTCCTCGACGGCCAGGGCCGTGTGCCCGTCGGCGCGCAGCAGCCGCAGCAGCGCCGACAGCCCGTGCGCCACCCCGTTCATGATCACGATCCGCGCCGGGTCGGTGTGCGCGGCGCGGACCCGGGCGAGGTAGCCGGACAGCTCGGCCCGCAGGGCGTGGACGCCGCCGGGGTCGGGGTAGGTGAGCGCGTCGTGCGGGAGCGTGCGCAGCGCGGTGCGGGCGGCGGCGATCCAGCGGTCGCGGGGGAACGACGCCAGGTCGGGGAGGCTCGGCCACAGGTCGTAGGCGGGTGCGGGGTCCGGGCGCGGGGAGCCGCCCGGCGCGGACGCGGGCTCGGGCTCGTCGTCCGGGCGGGCGAGCGGCGCGATGCGGGTGCCGTCGCCGCGCCGCGCGACGAGGAATCCCTCGGCGGTCAGCTGCTCGTAGGCGGCGACGACCACACCGCGGGAGACGTCCAGGTCGCGGGCGAGGTCACGGCTCGACGGCAGCCGCGTCCCGGCGGTCAGCCGGCCGGACCGCACGGCCGAGCGGAAGCCCGCGGCGATCTGGGCCGCCAGCCGCCCGGCGCTGCGGTCGAGGGGCAGATGAAGGTCGGTCACATCATGTTCAGCGCCGGGAGGGATCGCCCGTGTCACGGCCCGGTGTCGCGCGGGGTGCCATGGCGGGTGTCGCGGCCGGGTGCCGTGCCCGTCCCGGGGACCCAGGTCGTACCCTGTGGTCCGGCCCATCGGAATCGCGCGAGGATCTGCCTGAGATGCCTGAGTTCTCCTACACCGACCTGCTGCCGCTCGGCCCGGACGACACCGACTACCGGCTGCTGACCTCCGACGGGGTCTCGACGTTCGACGCGAACGGGCGGACGTTCCTGCAGGTCGAGCCGGAGGCGCTGCGGCTGCTCACCGAGACCGCCATGCGCGACATCTCGCACCTGCTGCGTCCCGCGCACCTGGCGCAGCTCCGGCGGATCCTGGACGACCCCGAGGCGTCCCCCAACGACCGTTTCGTGGCGCTTGACCTGCTGAAGAACGCGGGGATCTCGTCCGGCGGCGTCCTGCCCATGTGCCAGGACACCGGCACCGCGATCGTGATGGGCAAGCGCGGCCAGCACGTCATGACCGACGGCGACGACGAGAAGCACATCTCCCGCGGCGTGTACGACGCTTACACGAAACTGAACCTGCGCTACTCCCAGCTGGCGCCGGTGACGATGTGGGAGGAGAAGAACACCGGCAGCAACCTGCCCGCGCAGATCGAGCTTTACGCGACGCCGGGTGACGCGTACAAGTTCCTCTTCATGGCCAAGGGCGGCGGCAGCGCGAACAAGTCCTTCCTCTACCAGGAGACGAAGGCCGTTCTTAACCCGAAGCGGATGATGTCCTTCCTGGAGGAGAAGATCCGCTCGCTGGGGACCGCCGCGTGCCCGCCGTACCACCTGGCGATCGTCGTGGGCGGCACGTCCGCCGAGTACGCGCTGAAGACGGCGAAGTACGCGTCGGCGCACTACCTGGACACGATGCCGGCCGAGGGCTCGGCGCTGGGCCACGGCTTCCGCGACCTGGAGCTGGAGCTCCAGGTGTTCGAGCTGACGCAGAAGCTCGGCATCGGCGCGCAGTTCGGCGGCAAGTACTTCTGCCACGACGTGCGGGTGATCAGGCTCCCGCGGCACGGGGCGTCCTGCCCGGTGGCGATGGCGGTGTCGTGCAGCGCCGACCGGCAGGCCCTCGCCAAGATCACCGCGGAGGGCGTGTTCCTGGAGCGGCTGGAGACCGACCCGGCGCAGTACCTGCCGGACACGACCGACGACCAGCTCGACGACGCGGTGGTCAGGATCGACCTCAACCGGCCGATGGCCGAGATCCGCGTCGAGCTGACCCGGTACCCGGTGAAGACGCGGCTGTCGCTGACCGGGCCGCTGGTCGTCGCCCGCGACATCGCGCACGCCAAGATCAAGGAGCGGCTGGACGCGGGCGAGCCGATGCCGCAGTACCTCCGCGACCACGCCGTGTACTACGCGGGGCCCGCGAAGACGCCGGAGGGCTACGCGTCCGGTTCCTTCGGCCCCACCACGGCCGGGCGGATGGACTCCTACGTCGAGCAGTTCCAGGCGGCGGGCGGCTCGCTGGTCATGCTGGCGAAGGGCAACCGGTCGAAGCAGGTGACCGACGCCTGCAAGGAGCACGGCGGCTTCTACCTCGGCTCGATCGGCGGGCCCGCCGCGCGGCTCGCCCAGGACTGCATCAAGAAGGTGGAGGTCCTGGAGTACCCCGAGCTCGGGATGGAGGCCGTCTGGAAGATCGAGGTGGAGGACTTCCCGGCGTTCATCGTGGTGGACGACAAGGGCGAGGACTTCTTCGCCGACACCACCGGACCCGTCCTCAGCATCGGCAGGCGCTGACGTTCGGCAGCCTCCGCCAGCCCGTCGAGGGGGCCGCCAGAGGGCATTCCCCGATGTTTCTGGCCGGTAGGTCACATTATCGGCCCAAAATCGACGTTGGTAATGAGGTCTCCCCGATGACCGCCTGGCCACTCCGGTATCTTTTCCGCCATGTCACAGTCAGAGCGCCTCGTGCTAGCGACGCGCTACCGGCTGGTCTCGGAAATCGGCCAAGGTGCCAACGGCACCGTCTGGCGAGGGCATGACGAGCTCCTCGATCGCTCGGTGGCGATCAAAGAGCTGCGCCTCCCAGAGGACCTTTCCGAGGACGACCGGGTGGTCTTCTACCGCCGTACCCTCAGAGAGGCGCGCGCGCCGGCTCAGTTGCGCACGCACTCCATCGTCGAGGTGTACGACGTGGTCATCGAGCAGGGCCGGCCCTGGATCGTGATGGAGATGATCGAGGCGCCCAGCCTCGAACATCTCATCGAGCGCTCGGGGCCGCTGCCACCCGAACGCGTCGCGCACATCGGCCGCGCCCTCCTGGACGCCCTCAACACCGCGCACAAGGCCGGCATAGTGCACCGCGACCTCAAGCCCAGCAACGTCCTGCTGGACGGCGACAGGGTCGTGCTCACCGACTTCGGCCTCGCGTTCTCCTCGGGGTCGGCCAGCCTGACCAAGACGGGCCACTTCATGGGCTCCCCCGCCTATGTCGCCCCGGAGGTCGCCGCCGGAGAGAAGGCCACCCCCCGGTCCGACCTGTGGTCGCTCGGCGCGACGCTGTACGCCGCTCTGGAGGGCCATCCTCCGTTCGAGCGCGACAACGTGATGGCGACGCTGAGCGCCCTGGCCAACGAGTCCACGCCCGCCCCGCAGAACGCCGGCGCCCTGGCGCCCGTCATCACCGGGCTGCTGGAGAAGAACCCGACGCGGCGGCTCAGCCACGCCCGCGCGGTCGACCGGCTGGAGCGCGCGATGGCCGGACCGCGGTCGGGGCGCCGCCAGACGACGCCCCGCTACCGGCTGATGGCCGTGATCGCGCTCATCGGCGCGACCGTGGCGTCCTGCGGCATCGGCGCGACCGCGCTCATCGTCGGCATGATGCGGGAGGGCCCCGGCCCCTCCGCGACCGCGACGACGTCCAGTCCCGCGAGCAGCGACGCGCAGGCGCCGCCGGGCATCGACACGAGCACGCTCGTCGTCCGGGCCCGCAACGACTCCTGCAAGATCTTCGTGTCGGTGCCGGGCAACGTGATCACCGTGCTCAGCGACGAGACGCTGAAGCAGAACGAGGCGCGGCAGTACGACCAGCCGCGCATCAACGCGGTGATCTACGACGCCTCCGCCTGCGACGTCTGGGTGAACGGCGAGCAGAAGGCCGTCGGCGGCCAGGGCGAGCGCAAGAACTACACCATCAACAAGGAGTGACTTAGGTCCCGGAACGCTCCGCCTGGGAATGGGACGCGCCGCGGCGAGGCTGCCATTGAGGACGGCTGCCATCGACCACGGCCGCCATCGACGAGGATGGTCTCAGGGTTCCAGGCGGAGGTGACGTGCCATGGGTGAGCGCGAGTTCCGGATCGAGCATGACTCCATGGGTGAGGTCCGGGTGCCGGCGGCGGCGAAGTGGCGTGCGCAGACGCAGCGCGCGGTGGAGAACTTCCCGATCTCGGGACGGACGCTGGAGGACGCGCACATCGCCGCGCTCGGCCACATCAAGGCCGCGGCGGCGACGGTGAACGCCGAGCTCGGCGTGCTCGGCGAGGACCTCGCGGGCGCGATCACCGAGGCGGCCCGGGAGGTCGCGGACGGCAGGTGGAACGGCGAGTTCCCGATCGACGTGTTCCAGACGGGGTCCGGGACGTCGTCCAACATGAACACCAACGAGGTCGTGGCGACGCTGGCGGAGGAGCGGCTCGGCCGTCCGGTGCACCCCAACGACCACGTGAACGCCTCCCAGTCGTCCAACGACGTGTTCCCGTCGTCCATCCACATCGCGGCGACCGGGGCCGTCCTGCACGACCTCATCCCCGCGCTGCGGCACCTGGAGAACGCGCTGGCGCGCAAGGCGGACGAGTTCCGCACGGCCGTGAAATCCGGCCGCACCCACCTGATGGACGCGACCCCGGTCACGCTGGGCCAGGAGTTCCGCGGCTACGCGGCGCAGATCGGGCACGGCGTGGAGCGGCTGGAGGCGGTCCTGCCCCGGCTGGCGGAGCTGCCGCTGGGCGGGACGGCGGTCGGCACCGGCATCAACACCCCGGACGGCTTCGCCGCCCGCGTCATCGAGGAGATCGCGCGCGCCACGGACCTGCCGCTGACCGAGGCCCGCGACCACTTCGAGGCGCAGGGCGCGCGGGACGGGCTGGTCGAGGCCAGCGGCGCGCTCCGCACGATCGCGGTGAGCCTGCACAAGATCGCCAACGACCTGCGCTGGATGGGCTCGGGGCCGCGCGCCGGGCTGGCGGAGATCCGGCTGCCCGACCTGCAGCCCGGCTCGTCGATCATGCCGGGGAAGGTGAACCCGGTCCTCCCCGAGGCGGTCATGCAGGTCACGGCCCAGGTCATCGGCAACGACGCGGCGGTCGCGTTCGGCGGCGCGTCGGGGAACTTCGAGCTGAACGTGATGCTGCCGATGCTGGCCCGCAACGTGCTGGAGTCGATCACCCTGCTGGCGAACGTGTCGCGGCTGTTCGCCGACCGCTGCGTCGACGGCATCGAGGCGGACGTGGCGCGGATGCGCGAGTACGCGGAGTCGTCACCGTCGATCGTGACGCCGCTGAACCGCTACATCGGCTACGAGGAGGCGGCGAAGGTCGCCAAGCAGGCGCTGAGCGAGCGCCGGACGATCCGCGAGGTCGTGCTCGAACGCGGCTACGTGGCGGACGGGAAGCTGACCGTCGAGCAGCTCGACGAGGCCCTGGACGTGCTGGGGATGACCGGGTCGTCGTGACGTTCCGCGCGTCCCAGCGGCCTTCTCAGCCCCTGGGACGCGCGCGGCCCTCGTCGGAGGCTCAGTACCAGCCGATGCGCTGCGAGTGCGACCACGCGCCGCACGGGGTCTTGTAGCGGTCCTTGATGTAGCCGAGGCCCCACTTGATCTGCGTGGAGGCGCTGGTGCGCCAGTCGGCGCCGGCGCTGGCCATCTTGGAGCCGGGGTTGGCCTGCGGGATGCCGTACGCCTCGGACGTGGGGTTGGCCGCGTTGGTCCGCCAGCCGCTCTCCTTGTCCCACAGCTTCACCAGGCAGCCGAACTCGCCGTCGCCGGTGAACCCGAAGCTCGGCATCATCTTCTTGGCGATCTGCTGCGCCTCGCCCGCCGGGACCGGGTCGGCGACCGGGGCGGCGCCGCCGCTGCCGCCGTCGTCCTTCTTCTTCTCCGGCGTCTTGGTGGGGAGCGGCTCGCCCTTGGGGCGGAGGTCGACCCCCTTGCCGCTGTACTGGCGCGTCTCGCGGGAGGCGCGTTCCATCGCGAGCCGGCGCCGCTGCTCCTCCAGCACCCGGGGGTCGACCTTGGGGGCGGCGTCGGCGAGCTGCTGGGTCGGCTTGACGGTGGCGTTGTCGTCGTCCGAGCCGCCGGTCAGCGCGAACGCCGCGGCGGCACCGCCGCCGATCACGACCGCCGCGCCGGCGGCGACCGCCACGACGCGCATGCCGGTGCGCTTGCCGGAGGCGGCCCGCCGGCCGGCGGGGCGGGCGGCGTGGCCTCCGCCGGACGCGATCTCGTCGCGGGGGTCCGCGGCGGCGCCGGCCGGCCCGGGCGGGAAGGCGTCGAAGCCGAGGGTGTCACCGGCGGGGGCGGCGGCGCGGGTGCGGTCCGCACCGGCGACCTTCACGTCCTCCGCGCGCGCCGCGGCGGCCACCGCGGGCTGGGGGGCCGTCTCGGCGGCCGGGGGCTGCGCGGCGGGGACGAACGCGTCGCGCACGCCGCCCGGGTACGGGGCCGGGCCGGGCGGCGCGGAGGGGGACTCCGCGGCCGGCCACGGCTCGTGGGGGGCAAAGCTCTGTCGTTCGTCTCGCCTAGGGGACCCGGGACGGTCTCCGTACAAGGCGGTCCTTCCGACGGTCGCACGCGCATGGGCACGCGCACGAACTGCTTCCACCCCCGGTCCGGCCGTCCGCGGTCGGGCGGCTCCGGATCCGGGCCGCGCCGTGTCCGCCGCGCGTTCACTGGGGGCCGCGCCACGGCCGGCACCGCTCGGGGGTGCTTACGGGGAGCCACAATGCCGGAGGTCGAGGGAGGCTTCGCAACCGAAACGAGACAATTGCTGCGGGTGGGGCCGCTGTCAACTCGGCCGGGACGCCGCCGAAACTCCGAGGGGACCAGGGGATCTCGCCCTTCGACCCGCCTTATGTGACCTTCCTCACAGACTGACGTTGCGGGGTTTGTCGATCACCGTCCGTGGACAACCGTTGCCTCGCCCGGCAACGACGGACCCCCGGTGGCCGACCGGCCACCGGGGGTCCGCGGGAACCCTTCTCAGGCGCCTCAGACGCCGACGTCACCGAGCATGTCGGTGACCAGAGCGGCGATCGGCGACCGCTCCGACCGCGTCAGCGTCACGTGCGCGAACAGCGGGTGGCCCTTGAGCCGCTCCACCACCGCCGCGACGCCGTCGTGCCGGCCGACCCGCAGGTTGTCGCGCTGCGCCACGTCATGGGTCAGCACGACCCGCGAGCCGGTGCCGATCCGCGACAGGACGGTCAGCAGGACGCCGCGCTCCAGCGACTGCGCCTCGTCCACGATCACGAACGCGTCGTGCAGCGAGCGCCCGCGGATGTGCGTGAGCGGCAGGACCTCCAGCATGTCGCGGTCCACGACCTCGTCGATGACCTCCGGGGTCGTGACCGCCGACAGCGTGTCGTAGACGGCCTGGCCCCACGGCGACATCTTCTCGTTCTCCGTGCCCGGCAGGTAGCCGAGCTCCTGCCCGCCGACCGCGTACAGGGGGCGGAACACCACCACCTTGCGGTGCAGACGCCGCTCCATGACGGCCTCCAGCCCCGCGCACAGGGCGAGCGCCGACTTGCCCGTGCCGGCCCGCCCGCCGAGCGAGACGATGCCGACGTCCTCGTCCATCAGCAGGTCGAGCGCGATCCGCTGCTCGGCGGACCGGCCGCGCAGCCCGAACACCTCGCGGTCGCCGCGCACCAGCTTCACGGACTTGTCCGGCTGCGTCCGGCCGAGCGCCGAGCCCTTCTCCGACAGCAGCCGCAGGCCGGTGTGGCACGGCAGGTCCCGCGCCTCCTCCATGTCCGCGCTGCCCGTCTCGAACATCTCCTCGACGAGGCTCGCGGGAACCTCCAGCTCGCGCATCCCGGTCCAGCCGGACTCCACGACCGCCAGCTCCGCCCGGTACTCCTCGGCGGCCAGGCCGACGGCGGACGCCTTCACCCGCATCGGCAGGTCCTTGGAGACCAGGACGACGTCGCGTCCCTCATGGGCGAGCCACGCGGCCACCGAGAGGATCCGGGTGTCGTTGTCGCCGAGGCGGAACCCGTCCGGGAGCACGCTGGGGTCGGAGTGGTTCAGCTCGACGCGGAGCGTTCCACCCTGGTCGCCGAGCGGCCCCTCGACCGCCACGGGCTCGTCCAGCCGCCCGTACCGCAGCCGGAGGTCGTCGAGCGTGCGCAGCGCCTGCCGGGCGAAGTAGCCGAGCTCGGGGTGGTGCCGCTTCCCCTCCAGCTCGGAGATGACGACGATGGGGAGTACGACCTCGTGCTCGGCGAACCGGGTCATCGCCCCCGGGTCGGCGAGCAGGACGCTGGTGTCGAGGACGTACGTGCGCCGGTCCGGAACGTTCGTCCCGGTGGTGTTCCCGGACGTACCAGGACGGCGCGCGGAGGTTATGGCCACTCGATCTCCCTGATCATGGGGACGTACCGGTGACGCGCAGGCGGCCTGGGGCCGGTGGTCGAAGGCAGACCGGAAGACTGAACGGAAGGCCGGCCGTCAGGTGCCGTAGCGCCGGTGCCGCGCGGCGTACGAGCGCATGGCCCGGAGGAAGTCGACCTTGCGGAAGTCCGGCCAGTGGACCTCGCAGAAGTGGAACTCCGAGTGGGCGCTCTGCCAGAGCATGAAGCCGGAGAGACGCTGCTCCCCCGAGGTGCGGATGACCAGGTCCGGATCCGGCTGGCCGCGCGTGTAGAGATGCTCCGCGATGTGCTCCACGTCGAGGGACTCGGCGAGTTCCTCGATGCTGGTGCCCCGACTCGCCTGCTCGATGAGCAGAGAGCGCACCGCATCAGCGATCTCACGCCTACCTCCATACCCAACGGCGACGTTCACAATCAGGCCGGGAACCCCGGATGTGGCCTCACCCGCATCTTTGAGGACACGGGCCGTCTTATCGGGCAGCAGGTCGAGGGCGCCGACGGGCTTGACGT
>NZ_BMRO01000010.1:325121-335177 GCF_014648675.1 Actinomadura livida | reverse complement strand
TCAGGTTGTCGGTGGACAGCAGCCAGAGCGTGACGACCTCGACCCCGGCCTCGGTGCTCCACTGCAGCAGCTCGGAGATCTTCGCGGCGCCGCGCTGGTGCCCGGAGTTGACGTCGGCCAGGCCCATCGTCCTGGCCCAGCGGCGGTTCCCGTCCAGTATCACGCCGACGTGCCGGGGCGTGACGTCGGTGGGCAGCTCCGCCTCGACGCGGCGCTCGTACAGCCGGTAGACGACGTCACGGACGGCCGCGTAGGGGCCGGTGCGGCGCAGGGCGGACAGCAGTCGCCCGCCCTCGGAGGGACGGCGGCGCACGCCGTCCTTCCGCGCACCGCGCGGCTTCTCGCCGCGCGGCTTCTCCGTACGCCGAACCCCCATGTGGGCTTCCCTTCGAACGACCATTCCCGCTGGAAAGACGCTCAATTATGGCCCGAGGTTCGAACCGGTCACTTTCTCCCCCGGCAGCGCGCGGGCGCGTGGCCCGGTCACGCGGCGGAGCTGCGGAAACGGCCGTTCACTCCGTTTCGCGGATGGGGTGGACCGACGTCCGGTCAGGGGGGGTCGCGGTGCGGCGGTCAGGCCCGCGGTCCGGCGGCGCGGGCGCGCTCGACGTACTGGAGCGCGGTGCGCAGCTCGGAGAGCCACTCGTCGGTGTTCTTGCCGACGAGCCGCACGCACCAGGCGAGCGCGTCGCTGCGGCTGCGGGCGACCCCGGCGTCGACGAGGGTGTCCAGGACGCGGCGCTCGGGCTGCCGGAGCCGCGTCATGACCGGCACCGACAGCGTCGTGAACATCTCCCGCTCGCCGCCGCACTCGACGCCCCACGACACCTTGTAGCCGTAGCGCTGCTCGGCCTCGCGGGCGATGGCGATGCGGCGCTCCCGGGTGTCCTCGCGGAAGCGCTGGATGTGCCCGGCGAGCACGCCGGCGCGCTCCGCCTCGGACGCCTCCGCCGCGGCCGGCGGCTCGGGCAGGCGGCCGACGACGCTGACCTCCTCGCGGTCGAGCACGACGTCGGGCGGCCCCGTGAACCACGCCTCGGGGAGCCGTCCGGAGAACCAGCCGCGCAGCTGCTCCGCCGCTTCACTCGTATGCATGTAATCAAAATTACAGCGCATGGGCGCGCTGGGCCAGCGTTTCACCGACCGACATCGGGGAGCTTGCGAAGTGCCTGGACTTCCGCGGGCGGGCGCTCTACCGGTGCAGGGAGCTGACCCGCTTCGGGCTGACCCGGACGGCGCCGCGCATGTTGCGGGTGTAGACGTTCTGGACCTGCACCACGGTGCCCCTTCGCGGTGCGGCGATCATCTTTCCCTTGCCCAGGTAGAGGGCGATGTGCGAGATGTAGCCCGGCGCGGTCGGGTCGTTCGCCCAGATCAGCATGTCGCCCGGCTCGGCCTTGCTGTAGGGGATGACCCAGCCCGTCCGCGCCTGGTCGGCGGCCACGCGCGGGAGGTGGATGCCGGCCTTGGCGAAGGCGTACTGCATGAGGCCGGAGCAGTCGTAGCCGCCCTCCGCCTCGGACTCACCGCCCCACACGTAGGGCCAGCCGAGCCGCGTGTAGGCCGCCTGGATCACGGTCCGCACCTGCTTGGCGGTCATGACCTGCCCGTTGGCGTCGGGTATCTCGCCCGCCTGCGGGAAGTCGATCTCGGGATTGACCGCGACCGCCTTGGCACCCTTCGGCAGCGCCTTGCGGATCTTCTTGATGAACGTCTTCGGCTCGGTCTTCGGGACGCTGACCAGCATCGCGTTGCCGGTGGGCATGCCGAGCGCCCGCGCCGCATCCCGGGAGATCACCGCGTCGACGTCGCCGATGCCCATCGTCGCGTAGGCGCCGACGCGCAGCCGTGTCTGCTCCCGCTTGCCGCCGACGGGGATCCTGCTGCCGAGCTCGACGCCGCCGTCGTTGCCCATCGTGAACGAGATCGCGACGTCGCCGGACGCCACGTTGCGCCACAGCGCGTCCGACTTGGCGGTGGGCTTCGGCGTGTAGTTGCGGAACGTGGACGGTTCGACGCCCATCAGCCCGACCTGCTTGCCCGCGACCATGCCCTGGACGGCGTCCACGACCTCGACGCCCTTCACGCCCTTCGCGCCGCGGACCTTCTCCACCAGGCCGGCGGGCAGCGTGGACGGGGCGGCGACCAGGACGTGGGGGGTGAGCCGCTTGCCGAGGGGCGCCACCGCGGACGGCGACACGCTCATGCTCCCCGACGCGGCCACGTAGCGGGCCCGCTGCTCACCGCGCGCGGAGTCCGCCGGGGCGTCGCCGCCGCGCACCACGAGCACGGTGACGTTGGCCGCCAATGTCGTGACGACGGAGACGCCGATGATCGTCGGTAGTACCCGGCGGTTCGGCTTCCCCACTGCCACACTCCCTCGACGGTCGCCCCGCGAACAGACCCGGCCGAGAAACGACTATGGCTCAGATGGCGGGTCACCGTCCAGATACCCGGCGGGTCCCCTGCCACCCCCGGCCGCATCGCCCCGGTGGGTCAGCTTCACCCCAGCTACTCAGTGGTAACACCAAGCGGCGGCGAGATCAACGTCACAGTGCCACAAAAGTAGACTTTCAGTCCAATTGACTGCGCAGTTCACGGGCCAGATCGGCCGTGGAGGTCACCGGCCGCCGGCACACGAACCCCTGGCACACGTACGCCGCGGGGACCCCGTCCACGAGCCCGCGCCCCTCCAGCAGCGGCACACCCGCCGCGTCCGGCGGGCCCACGCTCACCACGGCGCCCGGCGCCGCCGACATCAGCGCCGTCCGGTGCAGCGACCGGGTGCGCTCGTCGTCCGGAGCGCCGATCACCGCGACCTCCACCGGGCCCGTCGCCCGCGCCTCCGCCACGGCAAGCCCCCAGCCCGCGAACCGCGCGTGCTTGTCCGCGAGCGCCGCCGCCGGGCCGAGCGCCTCCCCGGCGGCCTGCCGGTGCCGGTCCGACGCGGTCAGCGCGGCGAACGACAGCAGCGCCCCGGCCGCCGCGAACTGCCCGGAGGGCGTCGCGTTGTCGGTCGGGTCCTGCGGCCGCCGGAAGAGCCGCTCCGCGTCGTCGGCGGTGTCGTAGAAGCCGCCGTCCCCGTCCCCGAACCGGTCGAGGACGGTGTTCAGCAGCTCGCCCGCCACCCGCATGTGGGCCGGGTCGCCCGTGACGCCGTGCAGGGCGAGCAGGCCCTCGGCCACATCGGCGTAGTCCTCCAGGACGCCGGCGTTCGCGCCCGCCGTCCCGCCCTTGGACGTCCGCGCGAGCCGCCCGTCGCTCAGATGCACGCCGGTCAGGAGCCGCGCCACCTCCTCGGCCGCCCGGACGAGGTCAGGCCGGCCGAACAGCGCACCGCACTCGGCGAGGGCGGCGATCGCGAGCCCGTTCCAGGCCGCGACGACCTTGTCGTCCCGCGCAGGGGGGATCCTGTGCGCGCGCGCCGACAGCAGCGCCGTCCGCACTCGCTCGTACCGCTCGGCGTCGTCGGGGTCGCGCAGGAGTTGCAGCACGGACGACCCGTGCTCGAACGTCCCCGTGACCTCGAACAGGCCCTCGGCGAACGCCGCGTCCTCGTCGCCGAGCACCTCGCGCAGTTGCTCCGGCGTCCACACGTAGTACTTGCCCTCGACGCCTTCGCTGTCGGCGTCCAGCGCGGACGCGAGACCGCCCTCGTCCGTCCGCAGGTCGCGGAGCATCCAGTCGCACGTCTCCAGCGCGACGCGCCGGGCGAACGGCGAACCGGTCGTCCGCCACCAGTGCGCGTAGACCCGCGCGAGGAGCGCGTTGTCGTAGAGCATCTTCTCGAAGTGCGGGACGACCCACTCCGCGTCCACCGAGTACCGCGCGAACCCGCCGCCGAGCTGGTCGTAGATGCCGCCCCGGGCCATCGCCTCCATGGTGTGGCCCGCCATCGCGAGCGCCTGCTCGTCCCCCGTCCGCGCGTGGTGCCGCAGCAGGAACTCCAGCACCATCGACGGCGGGAACTTGGGCGCGCCCCCGAACCCGCCGCGCGCCGCGTCGTAGGAACCGGCGAGCACCTTCACCGCGTGCGCGAGCATCTCCTCGCCGGGCGCCTGCGCCCCCGCGAGCCCCAGCCCACGCGACGCCAGCGCCGCGACGACCTGCTGCCCCTGCTCGACCACGACGTCGCGCTGCTCGTTCCACGCCTTGTGGACGGCCTGCAGCAGCGCCCGGAACTGGGCGCGCGGGAAGTACGTCCCGCAGTAGAAGGGATGGCCCTCCGGGGTCATGAACACCGTCATCGGCCAGCCGCCCTGGCCCGTCATGGCCTGGGTGGCCTCCATGTACACGGCGTCGAGGTCCGGCCGTTCCTCCCGGTCCACCTTGACGTTCACGAACAACTCGTTCATGACCTGCGCGACGCCCTCGTCCTCGAACGACTCGTGCGCCATCACGTGACACCAGTGGCAAGCGGCATATCCGACAGAAAGGAGGACTGGGACATCTCTCCGGCGCGCCTCGGCGAACGCCTCGTCGGACCACTCCCACCAGTCCACCGGGTTGCCGGCGTGCTGCAGCAGATACGGGCTTGTCGCGTCCTTGAGCCGGTTCATGCCTTCGATCCTGCCCGATCCGGCCGTCGCCTCACTCCCGGCCGGAGGTCCGGGCACCCGCCGCGTCAGGTGGTGAGGGCGTGGAGGGCGGGTTCCAGGGCGCGGTGGAAGGTCGGGTAGGCGTAGATCATTTCGCGGAGGGTGGCGGTGGGGGTCTCGGCGTGGACGGCCACGGCCAGGGCGCCGAGGATCTCGCCGCCCGCGGGGCCCGCGGCGGTGGCGCCGACCAGGGTGCCCCAGTCCGTGTGCTCGACGAGCTTGATGAAGCCGTCGTTGCCGACCTTCTGGATGAAGCCCCGGGCCGAGTCGGAGAGCCGGGCCGTGCCGGTGCGGACGGGGAGGTTCTGGTCGCGGGCCTGGGCCTCGGTGAGGCCGACGGACGCGATCTCGGGGTCGGTGAAGGTGACGCGGGGAACGGCCCGGTAGTTGGCGGGCGAGCCCTCCTCGCCGAGGATGTCGCGGACCGCGATGGCCGCCTGGTACATGGAGACGTGCGTGAACTGGCCCATGCCGGTGATGTCGCCGACCGCCCATACGCCCTCGGCGGCGCGCAGGTGGCCGTCGACCTGGATCTCGCGTGCGTCCTCGTCCAGGCCGACGTTCGCCAGGCCGAGGCCCTTGAGGTTGGGGCGGCGGCCGGCCGCCACCAGGAGGCGCTCGGCGGAGAGGGTCTCGCCGTCGAGGTCCATGGTGAACTCGCCGTTCTCGTGCTTGACGGCCGTCACCTGCACGCCGGTGCGGACGCCGATGCCCTCGCGCTCGAAGACCTCGCGGAGGAGTTCGCTGGACTCGGGCTCCTCGTTGACCAGGAGGCGGTCGGCGGCCTCGACCACGGTGACGCGGCAGTCGAAGCGGGAGAACACCTGCGCCATCTCGACGCCCACGACGCCGCCGCCGAGGACGATGAGCGACTCGGGCGCCCGCGTGGCCTGGACGGCTTCGCGGTTCGTCCAGTACGAGGTGCCGGCGAGGCCGTCGATGGGCGGGGCGGTGGGGCTCGTGCCGGTGTTGAGGACGATCCCGCGCCGGGCGCGGAAGACGCGGTCGTTCACCGTGACCTCGCCGGGGCCGGTGATGCGGCCCTCGCCGCGGACCAGTTCGGCGCCCTTGCCGGTGAGGCGGTCGGCGGCGACCTTGTCGTCCCACGAGTCGGTCGCCTCGTCGCGGATCCGGGCGGCGACCGGCGCCCAGTCCGGGCGGATCGAGGCGTCCCCCGCCATCCCCGGGATGCGGCCGCCCTCGGCGAGCAGCCCGGCGGCCCGCACCATCATCTTCGTCGGGACGCAGGCGTAGTACGGGCATTCCCCGCCGACCAGCCGCGACTCCACGGCGGCGACGGACAGGCCCGCCTCGGCCAGCCTCCCCGCCGCGTCCTCTCCACCCGGGCCAAGACCGATCACCACGACATCGACTTCGTCAGCCATGCACTGACTCTTGCCCACGTTCGCGGCCGGTTAGGCGGCGCGGCGGCAGCGGGATCCGATCGAGATCATGGACGAGGGTGATCTCGCCGCCGAACACGGCGGACGCCTCGTCCAGGAACCGGTGCTCGTCCTCCACGCGGTACCGCTCGGAGAAGTGCGTGAGCACCAGGTGCCGGACTCCGGCCTCCGCGGCGACCGCCGCAGCCTGGGCCGAGGTGAGGTGGCCGTACTCGGTGGCGAGGGCGGCGTCCTCGTGCAGGAAGGTGGACTCGATGACGAGCATGTCCACCCCGTCCGCCAGTTCCCGCACGCCGTCGCAGAGCCGGGTGTCCATGACGAACGCGGCCTTCTGGCCGGGACGGGCGACGCTGCACTCCTCCAGCGTGACCGTCCGGCCGTCGGGAGCGGTGACCCGGCCCTCCTCCTGGAGCCGGCGGACCAGCGGGCCCCGCACGCCCCGCGCGGCGAGTTCGGCGGGCAGCATCGTCCGGCCGCCGGGCTCCTCCAGCCGGTACCCGTAGGCCTCGACGGGGTGGGAGAGCCTGCGTGCGACGAGGGTGAACGGGGCGTCGCCGGTGTCGAGCACCATCCGCTCCCCCGAGACGGGCCGCTCGCGGATGACGCCGGTGTCGCGGAAGACGGCCGCGTGCCGCAGCCGCCGCCAGTACTCGTGGCCGCTCGCGGGGAACGCCGCGTCCACCGGGTGCTCGACACCGTCGCGGGCGATGCGCTGGACGACGCCCGGCACGCCGAGGCAGTGGTCGCCGTGGAAGTGGGTCACGCAGATCCAGGTGACGTCGTTCGCCGCGACACCGGCGCGGGTCATCTGCCGCTGCGTCCCCTCGCCCGGGTCGAAGAGCACGCCGTGGCCGTCCCAGCGCAGCAGGTAGCCGTTGTGGTTGCGGGCCTTGGTGGGCACGGCGCTGGCGGAACCGAGGACGATCAGATCGCGAACCGACATGGACCCATGGTGCCGGGTGCGATGGCCCGGAAGCTCCTGGTTATCCTGTGCCGGATCGGGCGGCGAGCAAGCGTTAGGGAGGCACCCTTGGCCGGGAGCAGCAAGCGCGAGAAGATCAAGATGGCGCCGGACGAGGTGGCGTCCTACCTCGCCGACAACTACAAGGTCCAGGTCGCCACGGTCGGCAAGGACGGCGCGCCGCACCTGGTGACGATGTTCTACGCGCTGCTCGACGGCAAGATCGCCTTCACCACGTACAAGGCGTCGCAGAAGGTGCTGAACCTGCGCCGCAACCCCACGATGACGTGCCTGGTCGAGGACGGCGTGGAGTACAGCGAGCTGCGCGGCGTCGCCCTCTACGGCCGCGGCCTCGTCATCGAGGACCCCGAGCCCAGGAGCAAGGTCGGCATGGTCGTCGGCTCCCGGATGGCGGGCCTGCCCGTCCCGGAGATGGGCGCCCCCATCGATCCCGTCATTGCCGAGGGCATTGAGCAGGCGATCGCCAAACGCGTCCTCATCGTGATGGAGCCCGACCGCGTGGTCAGCTGGGACCACCGCAAGGTGTGATCCCGGTCAGCGGGCGGCGCGGCGTTCCGCCAGCTCCGCGGCCTTCGGGCTGAGCACGGACTCGTAGAGTTCCGCCGCCCGGTCCAGCGCGGCGTTCTCGGCCGCCTTGTCGCCGCGGTCGCGGGCGGCCGCGGCGAGGCGGACGAAGATGTCGGCCTGGCGCTCGACGGCGCTCTCCCCGCGGTGGATCTCCAGGGCCTGGCCGAAGAAGTTGGTCGCCGCGACGGGGCGGCCCGCCCGCAGGTACGCCTCGCCGAGGTCCTCCAGGGCGTCGGCGCGGGCCGCCTGGTCCGGGACGGACAGCGCGGCGAACTCCTCGGGGAGCGGGCCGAGCAGCTCGATCGCGCGGCCGGTGTCGCCCGCGCGGATCAGCGCGCGGGCGAGGTCGTGCCGGACGAGCAGGATCTCGTGGCGGTCGCCGTCGCGCTCGGCGCGGTGCAGCTTCTCCTCCAGGACGCAGGCCGCCTCCGTCCAGCGCTCCTGCTCCAGCAGCGCCGTGCCCGCGCCTTCGAGCTCTCCCTCGCCCGCGGCGAGATGGTGGTCCAGGACGCGGCGGAGCGCGGTCTCCCGGCCGGCTTCGGCGTCCTCCAGGTGGGCGCGCTCACGCGCGAACGCGCGGACCGGGTCGGGAAGGCGGAAGCGGCCGCCGGTCTCGGTGACGAGGCCGCGGGCGGCGAGGACGTCCAGCAGCTCGCGGGCGCGCGACTCGGGGACGTCGGCCAGCGCGGCGGCCGCGCCGGGGCCGATGCCGCCGCCCGGATGCAGGCCGAGCAGCCGGAGCAGCCGGGCCGCCGCCGGGGCGAGCTCCCCGTAGGAGTCCTCGATGTTCGCGCGCACGACGGCAGTCCTCCCCGGACTCGGCCGAATCCAACCGAGCCGGGGCGTGTCAGGCGCCGTCGGCCGGGGGCGCCTTGGGATCGGCCGTCCCGGCCTTGGCCGCCTTCTCCGCCTCGGCGCGCTCCCACTCCTGCTGGATCAGCTCGGCTTCGCGCGGCGCCTGGATCTTCCTCATGTGCTTGTTCATCGAGCGGATGAGGAAGACCGTCGCGATGCCCAGTGCCACGACGACAGCGAACCCGAGGAAGCCCGGAGTGACGGTGTCGTCGTTCAAGGGGAACGCGCCGATCTGCACCGCGGTGAGGGAAAGCACTACAGACACACCTTCTCCCGGACGCCGGCGAACAGGTCGTCCTCCGGCAACTCGGTGTCGATGAGAGACCTGGCCAAATGGTAGTCCTCGGTCGGCCATGCCTCGCGCTGGAGGTCGAGCGGGACGACGAACCAGAAGCCGTTGGGGTCGATCTGGGTGGCGTGGGCGAGCAGGGCGCGGTCCCTGGTCTCGAAGTGGTCGGCGCAGGGGACGCGGGTGGTCACGTCCCACTTGGCGCGCCGCTCGCTCTCCTCGTCGAAGCGCTTGATCCAGTCGTTGTAGGGCGACTCCAGGCCGGCCTTCTCCATCGCGTTGTGGAGGGCGAGGATGCGCTCCTTGCTGAAGGTCATGTGGTAGTAGAGCTTGAGCGGCTGCCAGGGGTCTCCGGTGCCGGGGTAGCGCTCGGGGTCGCCCGCCGCCTCGAACGCCTCAACCGACACCTCGTGGCACTTCACGTGGTCGGGGTGGGGGTAGCCGCCCCGCTCGTCGTAGGTGAGCATGACGTGCGGGCGGAACTCGCGGACGGCGCGCACCAGCGGTTCACTGGCGGTCTCCAGCGGCTCCAGGGCGAAGCAGCCCTCGGGGAGCGGCGGCGGCGGGTCGCCCTCGGGGAAGCCGGAGTCGACGAAGCCGAGCCAGCTCTGCCGGACGCCGAGGATCTCGCGCGCCCGCGCCATCTCCTCCTCGCGCACCTTCCCGATGTCGGCCTTGACCTCGGGACGGTCCATCGCCGGGTTCAGGATGTCGCCGCGCTCGCCGCCCGTGCAGGTGACGACGAGGACCTCGACGCCTTCCGCGACGTACCTGGCCATCGTGGCCGCGCCCTTGCTGGACTCGTCGTCGGGGTGGGCGTGCACCGCCATGAGGCGCAGCGGCTCGCCGCCGCCGCAGGGTCGCTCGAGCGCCGCATCGTCGATGACCTCGGACACCTGGGTTCTCCCTAATCGCACCTTCGAGCGCCCCCGGTTCGAGGCACGCGCCCTGACAGACGAGAATTGTCCCTGACAACGTCCGCACACCGCACGGAGATTCCCCGCCATGACGACGAGCGTGTCGAAGCCGACGGTGCCCGCCGAGCCCCGGAAGGGGCGGCTCGGGCTGGTGGTCATCGGCGTCTTCGTCGCCCTGGCCGCCGGTGGCTTCGGGGTCATCTCCATGTACGCCGGTCAGACGCCCGGCATCGTGGCGCAGACCGTCACCTACGACATCACCGACACCTCGGTGGAGATCAACTACACGGTGGCCAAGGGCGAGGGCGACGTGGTGCGCTGCACCGTCGACGCCTTCGACAAGGAATTCGCCGTCCTCGCGGAGAAAGAGGTCGTCATACCGGCGGGGACGTCCAGCGTGAAGGGGACGGAGACGCTGCCGACGCCGCGCCGTGCGACCGGGGCG
>NZ_BMRO01000010.1:305086-325111 GCF_014648675.1 Actinomadura livida | reverse complement strand
GGTACGGCCCGGGGCGGCGGCCCCCGCCCGGGGTGAAGGACGAAATGCGATTGGCGGATTGCAGACGCCGAGTTCAGGGAACCTTTAACCGCACACACCGGATAGGCTAGAGGTTTCACCCGGCCGCCACTTCATGTCGATGTGACGTCGGTCCGCCACGGGCGGACGAGGATCACAACATGTGGATGAGGAGTACCCGTGACCGAGACCCGCGCTGACAACGTCACCTGGCTGACCCAGGAGGCGTACGACCGGCTCAAGGCTGAGCTGGAGCACCTGTCGGGCCCGGGCCGCATCGAGATCGCTCAGAAGATCGAGGCGGCGCGGGAGGAAGGGGACCTGCGCGAGAACGGCGGCTACCACGCGGCCAAGGAGGAACAGGGCAAGATCGAGGGCCGCATCCTCCAGCTCCAGGGCATCCTGGAGAACGCGCGCGTCGGTGAAGCGCCGCGTACCGAGGGCGTGGTAGGGCCCGGGATGACCGTCACGGTGTCCTTCGAGGGCGACGACGAAGAGGTCACGTTCCTGCTCGCGTCCCGCGAGGAGGTCGGCGCCCCCATCGACGTCTACTCGCCCAACTCGCCGCTCGGCGCGGCCATCAACGGCAAGAAGGTCGGCGACAAGGCCACCTACTCGCTGCCGAACGGCCGGAGCATGACGGTCGAGATCCTCGACGCCACCCCCTACGGGGCCGACTAGCCCCGTTCGTCCGCGGAGGACGGCGCAGTTCCGCGGAACGGGGTGCTGCCGGGTATCCCGCTTCCGATCAGCCCGGGGGTCGCTCCCCGGGCTTCGCTCCATCTGCGCCGCCCTCCCCCGGCCGCGTCCCGCCCGTACGGCCCGCCCGGCGGGCCGAGGCGCGGACCAGCGGCAGGGTGCGGTAGGCGACCTGGGTGGCCAGCGAGATCACCGAGGACGCGCGCTCCACGCCCGCCACGTCCACGAGCACGTCGATGACGCGCTGCAGGTCGGTGTTGCTCCGCGCGACGACGCGGCAGAGCATGTCCCCAGGGCCGGTGATGGTGTGGGCCTCGATGACCTCCGGCACCTGCGCGAGCCGCTTGGCGACGGGATCGTGCCCGCCCGCTTGCCGCAGCTGCAGCGTCACGAACGCCGTGACCGCGTAGCCGAGCGCCGCGGGGTCGATCTCCGGGCCGTAGCCCGCGATGACGCCGTCGCGGCTCAGCCGGTCGAGCCGCGCCTGGACGGTGCCGCGCGCCACCCCGAGCCGCCGGGACGCCTCCAGGACGCCGACGCGGGGTTCGGCGGTGAACAGCTCGATCAGCCGGCCGTCCAGTTCGTCGATCGGCATGGCACCCTCCACGACTCGTGGTCACCCTGTACAGAGCGGCAGGCCGGTCGCACTCCTGACTGTACAGATTGTCCAGCATCTGAGGACACCCTTGCGCACCTTGTAGGCGCATGTCGAAATTGGGCGGCATGGATGAGTTTCCGGTCAAGGGCATGGACGCCGTCGTCTTCGCCGTCGGCAACGCCAAGCAGGCGGCGCACTACTACTCCACCGCGTTCGGCATGCGCAGGGTCGCCTACCGCGGCCCGGAGAACGGCAGCCCCGACGAGGCGGTGCACGTGCTGGAGTCGGGCGGCGCACGGTTCGTGTTCCGCGGCCCGGTGCGCGCGGGCACCGGGCTCGGCCGGCACATCGCCGAGCACGGCGACGGCGTCGTCGACCTCGCGATCGAGGTCCCGGACGTCGAGGCCGCCTACCGGCACGCGCTCGCGAACGGCGCGACGGGCGTGCACGAGCCGCACGTCACGGAGGACGAGTACGGCAAGGTGACGATCGCCGCGATCGCGACCTACGGCGAGACCCGCCACTCGCTCGTCGACCGCTCGAACTACACCGGCCCCTACCTGCCGGGGTTCGCGCCCGCCGACCCGATCGTCGAGCCGCCGGAGAAGCGGTACTTCCAGGCGATCGACCACTGCGTCGGCAATGTCGAGCGCATGGAGGAATGGGCCGACTTCTACCACCGGGTCATGGGCTTCACCGACATGGCCGAGTTCATCGGGGACGACATCGCCACCGAGTACTCCGCGCTGATGTCCAAGGTCGTCGCGGACGGCAGCCGCAAGGTCAAGTTCCCGCTGAACGAGCCGGCGGAGGGCAGGCGCAAGTCGCAGATCGACGAGTACCTGGAGTTCTACGGCGGGCCGGGCGTCCAGCACATCGCGCTCGCCACCAACGACATCCTCGCGACCGTCGACCGGATGCGCGCCGCCGGCGTGGAGTTCCTGGAGAGCCCCGACTCGTACTACGAGGACCCGGAGCTGCGCGCGCGCATCGGCGAGGTGCGGGTCCCGATCGAGGAGCTGCAGAAGCGCCGGATCCTCGTCGACCGGGACGAGGACGGCTACCTGCTGCAGATCTTCACCAAGCCCGTCCAGGACCGCCCGACGGTGTTCTTCGAGATGATCGAGCGGCACGGCTCGCTCGGCTTCGGCAAGGGCAACTTCAAGGCGCTGTTCGAGGCGATCGAGCGGGAGCAGGAGCGCCGCGGCAACCTGTGACGCCCCGCGACCCCCGCGAGCCCGGATCCCGGGCCTGGATCATGCCGGGCCCGGGGGCCCGGTGACCGATCGTCCGGTTAGCGGCACACTTGTCCCCCATGAGCGAACCCCCTCCCGACCCCAGGCCCGACCCCCAGCCGGATGCGCGGGCCGCGGACGGCGACCGCGAGCCCACCGCCGAGCGGCCGCCGCCGTACCAGGGCACCTACGGCGCGCAGCCCGGACAGGCGCCGCCTCCCCCGGCGCCCGGACACGGCGCGCCCCCGGCGCCCGGGTACGGCCCGCCCGCCGCCGCCCAGCACCCGGGCTACGGACCGCCCCTCCAGCCGCACCCGGGCGTCACCGGCCCCCAGGACATGCTGGCCGGACGCTGGGCCCGGCTCGGCGCCGCGATCCTGGACTCCCTCATCCTCGCCGTCGTGTCCGTGCCGGCCATCCTGTTCTCCGTGCGCTGGGACAAGATGCAGGAGTCCATCGAGTCCGGTGAGCCGATCGCCGACCCCCTGGACCTCTACAACGTCCCGCGGCTCATGGTCGGATACGCGATCGCGTTCGCGGTGGGCTTCGCGTACTTCACCGTCCTGCACGCCAGATCCGGCCAGACGATCGGCAAGAAGGCCCTCGGCATCCGGGTGGTGAGCGCCGCCGACCACTCCGCCGTGAGCTGGGGCCAGGCCATCGGCAGGCAGGCGTTCGTCTACGCCATCACGATCGTCACGACCGCGCTCAACTTCTTCGTGGCCGCCGGAGCCCTCCTCGGGCTGCTCGGGCTCCTGGACACGGCGTGGATCCTGTGGGACGAACGCCGGCAGGCGCTGCACGACAAGGTGGCGGGGACGCTGGTGGTGAAGACGGCGCCGTGGATGCCCAACCCGTACGACAAGTCCTGAGCATCCCCGGTACGGGCAAGTTCTGATCTTCTTTGTGCAAACTCTGCGGTGCCCCCGGACGCGGGGAGTTTGGACGGCGGCGGCACGGCCACCCTTCCGGCATGACGCAACCGCCGAACGACCCCGCGTCCGGGGGAGAGCCGGAAGACCGGCCGCAAGGCCCTCCGCAGGGTCCCGGCCGTCCTGGTCCGTACGGTGGTGAGCAGCCCTACGGGGGACAGCAACCGTACGGCGGTCAACAGCCTCACGGTCAACAGCCTTATGGAGAGCAGCCCTACGGAGAGCGTCCGTACGGAGAGCAGCCCCACGGGCAGCAGCCCGGATACGGGGGGCTGCCGAAGTACCCCGGCCAGCCCGGATACGGTGACGAGCCCGGGTACGGCGGCCCGGCCGGCTACGGCGGCGCGGGCGGCTACGGCGATCCCGCCCAGGGACTGGCGAGCCGCTGGGCGCGCCTGGGCGCCGCCATCGTGGACATCGTCCTCGTCGGAATCGTCACCAGCCTGATCTCGCTGCCGTTCGTCGACTGGGGCAACGTCTTCGACGACAGCACGCGCGGGTCGGTGTACTCCTCCAACGCCCAGCTGTCGAGCAACGCGATCGGTGTCGTGCTGGGTTTCTTCTACTACTGGCTGATGCACGCCAGATGGGGGCAGACCCTCGGCAAGAGGCTTCTCGGGATCAGGGTCGTCCGGGAGGACAACGGGCAGGCCATCACCACCGGGCAGGCCGCGGGCCGTTCCGCGTTCTACAGCGTGCTCGGCGGCATCTGCGGCTGCATCGGCCTGATCAACGTCCTGTGGATCCTGTGGGACCCGCGCAAGCAGGCACTGCACTGCAAGGCGGCGCGCACCGTCGTCGTCAGGGCGAGCCCGAACGCCCCCGATCCCTACGCCCAGCGCTGACCGGGAGCGGATCGGAGTTGCCCTGCGCGTACCCGGCCGGGCAGGCTTGGCGCGTGCACAAGGCCGGAGAATCCCCCATCCGTCGCCGCCACGGCTCGCGGACCGCGTTCCGTGGTGCCGCGGGACTGGCCGCGCTCGCCGTCGCGGGGTCGCTGACCGCGGCCTGCCAGCTGACCCCCTTCGACGACGACGCGGGCTCGTCCGGCTCGCCCTCGGGGTCGGCCGCGACCGGCCCGGCCGGGCCGACGAGCGCGGGCGACGACTACGTGCCGGGGGACGGCAACGGCGGCTACGACGTCCAGCACTACTCGCTGAAGCTGAACATCGACCCGAACGCCGGCGAGCAGCTGAAGGGCACCGCCACCATCACGGCGAAGGCGACGGAGCGGCTCGCCCGCTTCAACCTGGACCTGAGCGGCCTCAAGGTGGCGTCGATCAAGGTGGACGACGCCCCGGCGCGGCAGCAGCGCGGCGGCAGCGAGCTGGAGGTCACCCCGGCGAAGCCGCTGCGGAAGGGCGCGCAGTTCACCACCGTGATCGAGTACTCGGGGACGCCGGAGCCGGTGTCGGATCCGGTGCTCGGCACCTACGGGTGGATCCGCACGTCCGACGGGGTGTTCGTCGCGTGCCAGCCGAGCGGGGCGCAGACCTGGTTCCCGAGCAACGACCACCCGAGCGACAAGGCCACGTTCGACTTCGAGATCACTGTCCCGCAGGGGCTGACGGCCATCGCCAACGGCGAGCCGGCGACGCCGCCCACCGGGACCGGCGGTGATGCGCCCGGCCTGCCGGGCGCCCCGCCGAGCACGGGTCCGGGCGGGCCCCCGAGCACGGGCGTCCCGGGAGTCGAGCCGATCGGGCACCGGGCGCGGACGACGTCCAAGTGGCACGTCAAGGCGCCGATGGCCACCTATCTGGCGACCGTCACCGTCGGGCGCTTCGACGTGCGGACGGGGCGGACCAAGAGCGGCGTCGAGGTCATCAGCGCGGCGGACCCGACCCTCTCCATGGTCAACCTGGACGCCTTCCACGGCCTGAACACCGAGATCACCGACGAGTTCGCCAAGCTGTTCGGCCCCTATCCGTTCGACTCCAGCGGCGGGCTGGTCGACAACGCGGAGGTCGGTTTCGCGCTGGAGACGCAGACCAGGCCGGTGTACGGGTCGTTCGGCGCCGAGCCCACGATCGTGGCGCACGAGCTGGCGCACCAGTGGTTCGGTGACAGCGTCAGCGTCACCGGGTGGAAGGACATCTGGCTGAACGAGGGCTTCGCCACCTACGCCGAATGGCTGTGGGAGGAGAAGAGCGGCGGCCGGACCGTCCAGGAGCAGTTCGACGAGCGCTACAAGAGCCCCCTCGCGAAGGACCTGTGGGACCACCCGCCCGGCGACCCGGGCCGCAAGCAGATGTTCGGCCGCTCGGTGTACGACCGCGGCGGGATGACGCTGGTGGCGCTGCGCGGACGGGTCGGCGAGGAGACCTTCTACAAGATCCTGAAGACGTGGGCGGACGAGAAGCGCCACTCCAACGCCACGACGCCGCAGTTCATCGAGACGGCGAACAAGGTCTCGGGCAAGAAGCTGAACTCGTTCTTCGACGACTGGCTCTACGAGAAGGGCCGGCCGGCCAGGTAACAGGGTCCACATCCGGTCACAAAAGGCACCTCATGCTCGCGTATTCGAGACCAAGTCGCGCTTGAACCGTTCCCGATCAGGAGAAAGTCTTGATCACGGCCGTCGTGACGGAGCGGCGGCCGTCACCGAGGAGCACCGAGGACGAGGCCGATGAGCACAACCCCCAGAGCCTTCGCCGCCGTGACGCTGGGCGTCGCCGCGGCTCTCACCGTGTCGGCGGCGCCCGCGAGCGCCGCGGAGCGGTTCACACCCGGCGCGCCCGGCGCCGGCGACCCCTACTTCCCCGACATGGGGAACGGCGGCTACGACGTCGCCCACTACGACGTCGGGCTGAAGTACGACCCGGCGACGAAGGGCATCCGGGCCGTCACCAAGATCAAGGCGCGGGCGACGCAGAACCTGTCCCGGTTCAACCTGGACTTCCTCGGCCCCCTGACGATCTCGTCGCTGAAGGTGGACGGGCACAAGGCGTCCTTCAAGCGGACGGGGGCCCAGGAGCTCGTCATCACCCCGCGCAAGGGGCTGCGCAAGCACCGGCACTTCACGGTGACCGTCGCGTACTCGGGCGTCCCGCAGCCCATCAACGACGCCACGCTGGGGACGTCGGGCTGGATCCCGACGGCCGACGGCGCGGTCATGGTCAACCAGCCGTTCGGCGCCGCCACGGTCTACCCGGTGAACGACCACCCGACCGACAAGGCGACGTACACGTTCACGCTCACGGCGCCCAAGGGCCACACCACGCTGTCCAACGGCGACCTGCGCGGCACGTCGACCAAGGGCGGCTGGACGACGACGCGCTGGGTCATGCGGCACCCGATGGCCAGCGAGCTGTCGATGCTCGCGATCGGCAAGTACGACGTCATCACGGGGCGGACGGGCGACGGCGTGCCGAACCTGACCGCCACCGACCGGGCCCAGGGCGTCACGCCGGAGGACGCGCAGAAGTTCCACCGGCAGACCGCCGAGATCCAGGACTTCCAGGCGTCGCTGTACGGCCGCTACCCGTTCACCTCGACGGGCGGGATCGTGGTCAAGGGCGGCTTCGGGTACGCGCTGGAGACCCAGGGCCGCCCGGTGTACGACCTCGGCCGCCGGCCGGGCGCCATCCCGAGCGGCTCGCTGGTCGCGCACGAGCTGGGCCACCAGTGGTTCGGGGACTCGGTCACGCCGGAGCGGTGGGCCGACATCTGGATGAACGAGGGCTTCGCGACGTACTCCGAGTGGCTGTACGCCGAGAAGTTCGAGGGCACGCCCGTCCAGGAGAGCTTCGACGCGGTCTACGCGACGCCCGCGGACGACGGCCTGTGGAAGGGCGTCGTCTCCGATCCCGGACGCGACCACATCTTCGACGGCCTCGTCTACGACCGCGGCGCGATGGCCGTGCACGTCCTCCGCCAGACCATCGGTGAGAATGCCTTTTACCGGCTGCTGAGGGAGTGGCCGGCGACGTACCGCTACGGCAACGCCTCGACGGAGGACCTCGTCCGCTTCGCCGAGCGGCTCTCGCACAAGAAGCTGGACGCCTGGGCCGACGCCTGGCTCTACTCCGAGGGCAAGCCGTCCGTCTGACCGCTCGTTGACTTGCGGCGTGTTGTTGTCATGAGAGCGCGGATGGCAACGACACGCCGCAAGTGAACGTTCGTTCAGCTGAGGGTGAGGGTGTAGCCCTTCTCGCGGAGGCGGCCGATGACGTCCTCCGAATGGCCGGAGCCGCGCGTCTCCAGATGCATGAGGACCTCGGCCTCCTCGACGTGCAGGCGGGCCGCGACCCGCTCGTGCATGACGTCCAGGACGTTCACGCCCAGCTCGGCGAGCTCGCTGAGCAGGGTCACCAGCGCGCCAGGACGGTCCTTCAGCCGGCAGCGGACGACCAGGTAGCGTCCCGCGCCCGCCAGGCCGTGCCGCAGCACTTTCGACAGCAGCAGCGGGTCGATGTTGCCGCCCGACAGCACGACGACCACGGGCGGCTCGACCGCGTACCCGTGCTCCAGCAGCGCCGCGACCCCGGCCGCCCCCGCGGGCTCGACGACCTGCTTGGCTCGTTCGAGGCACAGCAGCAGCGCCTGGGAGATGGACTCCTCGGTCACGGTGACGACCGCGTCCACCAGCTCGGTGAACATGGCGTGGGTCAGCTCGCCGGGGCGGCCGACCGCGATGCCGTCCGCCATCGTCGGCTCCACCGCGACCGGCAGGGGCCGGCCGGCGGCGAGCGAGGGCGGGAACGCCGCCGCCCGTTTGGCCTGCGCGCCGAGCGCCTTGATCTGCCGCCCGCCGGTCTCCTTCGCGACCCCCTTGGCCGCCGCCGCGATGCCCGCCAGCAGGCCGCCGCCGCCCACCGGGGCCACGATGGTCCGGACGTCCGGGCACCCCTCCATGATCTCCAGGCCGATCGTGGCCTGCCCGGTGACGACGTCGGGGTGGTCGAACGGGTGGATGAGCACCGCGCCGGACTCGTCGGCGTACTCCTGGGCGGCGGTGAGGCACTCGTCGACGGTCGGGCCCGGGAACACGACCTCGGCGCCGTAGCCGCGGGTCGCGGCGATCTTGGGGAGCGGCGCGCCGACCGGCATGAACACGGTCGCCCGGCAGCCGAGCATGGCCGCGGCGAGCGCGACGCCCTGCGCGTGGTTGCCCGCGCTGGCCGCCACCACGCCGCCGGCGCGCTGGGCCTCGGTCAGCCCGGCGATCCGCGCGTACGCGCCGCGGATCTTGAACGAGCCGGTGCGCTGCAGGTTCTCGCACTTCAGCAGGACGGGGCCGCCGATCTGCTCCGACAGCACCCGGGACGGGATCAGCGGGGTGGGCACGACCACCTCGCGGAGCAGCTTCCGGGCGGCGCGGACGTCGTCGACGGTGACGGCGTCCTCTGGCCGGTACCTCATGAATGCCTCCCGCGGGGGACGGGACCCCGCGATCCGATACTCGCACCCGCCGCGCTCAACCCGCACTCCAATAGCGGTCTTGCGCGAACACCAGGGCGGCGGCGCCGACGAGCCCGGCGGTCTGCCCGAGGCCGGCGGGGACGATCCGCACCCGGCGCGCGAACTCCATCCGGGCGTGCTCGCGGAACGCCTCCTCCAGCGGCTCGAACAGCAGCTCGCCCGTCTGGGAGACGCCGCCGCCGATCGCGGCGACCTCCAGGTCGCACAGGTGCGTCGCGGAGGCGATCGCGACGCCGAGGGCGCGACCGGCCCGGCGCAGCGCGGCGACGGCGACCGGGTGGCCGCCGCGTGCGTCGGCGGCGAGTTCGACGCCGGTGGCGTCCGCGCTCTCCCGCCGCCAGCCCTGCTCCCGCGCCCAGGCGACCAGGCCGGGGCCGCGGGCGACGGCCTCCAGGCAGCCGCGCCCGCCGCACGCGCAGGGCGGCCCGCCGGGATCGACGACGACGTGGCCGATGTGCCCGGCGTTGCCGCTGGCGCCGTTGACGAGCCGGCCGCCGAGGATGAGGCCGCCGCCGACGCCCGTGGACACCACCATGCCGAGGACGTTGTCCCGGCCGCGTCCCGCGCCGAGCCAGTGCTCGCCGACGGCGACGCAGATCGCGTCGTTGTGGATGCGGACGGGCAGCCCCGGGTAGCGGGCGCGGAGCCTGGCGCGCAAGGGGAAGCCGTCCCGCCACACCGGGATGTTGAGCGGGGACACCTCCGCGGCGGGCCACGTCATCGGCCCGCCGCAGCCGACGCCGACGCCCGCGAGGGCCGGGTCGCCGGCCCCGGCGACGAGCTTGCCGAGCAGCACCTCCAGCGCCCGCCACAGCCCCTCGGCGTCCAGGTCCGGCCCGCCCGGCGTCGCGGCGCGGTCGTAGGCGGCGATGCGCCCGCCCGGTTCGACGAGCGCGGCGGCGAGCTTCGTGCCGCCGATGTCCACCGCGAGGACGGGCGCGCCCGCACCGGCCGCCGGACCCGGCGCGGGCTCTGCCGCGGGATCCGCCCCGGGGCCGGTCAAGCCGGCTCCCCGGCCCGGCCGAACGCCAGGATGGACGCGGTGAAGCCGTGCACGTGGTTGCGTCCCGCGACCGGGCCGATCTCGCCGGCGCCGAAGAAGCCGCCCACCCCGGCCGGGCCGAAGGCGCGGTCGAGGACGCGGGCGTCGTGGTCGGAGTCGGCGAACATCGCCTGCCCGCGCCCGTTGCAGGAGAACAGCAGCGCGCCCTCGACCGGACGCATGTCGAACTTGTCGAGCAGGGCGGCGAGGTCCTGGTCGGCGGCGCCCGCGTCGCGGACCTGGAACCGGACGGTGCGGCCCACGTCCACCACGTCGCCGATCGCGATGGCGCCGCTGTCGGTGTCGGCGCCGACCACCCCGCGGACCAGGAAGTCGCCGTGCTCGTGCTCCTCGGCGTACTCGTCCATCGCGACGCCGATCAGCAGGCCGCGCCCGGCCAGCTCCTGCTCCTCCTCCGGGAGCCCGAGGACGACCTGCTCCAGCTTCTCCAGCGCGGGAACGCCCGCCAGCTCGTACAGGACGTTCTCCTCCGCCCTGGTCACCACCATGTCGGGCCCGATCGGGCGGGCGCCCTGGCTGACCACGGTCGCCGCGGCGACCGACCCGCCGATGACGACGCCGACCGCGCCGTCGCGGTAGACGTCCCCGCCGACGAACAGCCGCGTGTCGCCCCGCTCGCGGCCCTCCGCGAGCCCGCCGACCAGCGGGAGACCGGGCAGCGCGTCGTCGGAGCGCTCGACGAACGCGTCCACCGGGAAGGTGTACGGGTCGGTCAGCAGCACGCCGACCACGTCGTCGTCCTGCGCCTCCGGCATGCCGACCACGATCAGCCGGTCGTCGGCCTTCAGCGTCTCCAGCCGGAACGGGTCGAGCCGCGCGCCCGGCAGCACCGCCGCCCACGCGCTGACCGCGCCGGCCTCCTCCACCCCGCGCCCGGCGCCGATCACCCCGGACGCGGTGCAGCCCAGCAGCACCGCGGGCCCGGCGGCCCGCGCCGCGGCCGCCGCGGCCGCCTCGAACACCTCCGGGTCCTCGCCCGTCATGAAGACGCAGACCAGGTCGGGCGCCGCGCTGAGCGGCGCGAGGGCCTGCTCGACCGCCGACACGGCCGCCTCGCACAGGTCGGGTCCGGAGGCCAGGCCATCACCGAATCGCGCCATGGGCGCCGCCTCCCTCACTGCGTTTCGCCGCTCCGTTCACACGCACAGTGTCCCCCGCGGTGCGCCGCCCACCCAAACATCGCCCGATCCGCACAGGACAGGACACTCACGGACGAACCCACCGGCGGACGAATCCTCCGCCGGGGTGCGATTCCGCGTACCGGCGACGTAATGTCGGTCGCGTGCGTTCATCCACACCGCGTGAATCCCTACCCAGCGAGGCCACTCTGGGCGAGCTGCGCACCAGCGGCCACGTCCAGCGGCCGGTGAAGGCGGAGATCCGCCGCAACCTGCTCGCCCGGATGCGATCCGGGGAGCCGCGCTTCCCGGGCATCCTCGGCTTCGACGACACCGTCCTGCCCCATCTGGAGCGCGCCCTGCTCGCCGGGCACGACCTCGTGCTGCTGGGCGAGCGGGGGCAGGGCAAGACACGGCTCATCCGCACCCTCGCGGGGCTGCTGGACGAGTGGACCCCCGTCGTGGCCGGCTGCGAGATCAACGACCACCCGTACGAGCCGGTGTGCGTGCGCTGCCGGCGGCTGGCCGCCGACAAGGGCGACGACCTGCCGGTCGAGTGGCGGCACCGGGACGACCGGTACGGGGAGAAGCTCGCCACGCCCGACACCAGCGTCGGCGACCTCATCGGCGACGTCGACCCGATCAAGGTGGCCGAGGGCCGGACGCTCGGCGACCCGGAGACCGTCCACTTCGGGCTCGTCCCCCGCACCAACCGCGGGATCTTCTCCATCAACGAGCTGCCCGACCTCGCCGAGCGGATCCAGGTGGCGCTGCTGAACGTCCTGGAGGAGCGCGACGTGCAGGTCCGCGGCTACGCGCTGCGGCTGCCGCTGGACGTGCTGCTCGTCGCGTCCGCCAACCCGGAGGACTACACCAACCGGGGCCGCATCATCACCCCGCTGAAGGACCGCTTCGGCGCCGAGATCCGCACCCACTACCCCCTGGAGCTGGACGCCGAGCTGGCGCTGATCCGCCAGGAGGCCGACTTCGCCGACCTCGCGGGGCTGCCCGCCGAGGTGCCCGACCACCTGATCGAGGTGATCGGGCGGTTCACCCGGCTCGTCCGGGAGTCGACCGCGGTGGACGCCCGGTCCGGGGTGTCGGCGCGGTTCGCGCTCGCGGGCGCCGAGACCGTCGCCGCCGGCGCGGTGCGGCGCGCGGCGCTGGCCGGCGAGGAGCACGCCGTCGCGCGGGTCTGCGACCTGCCCGCGGTCGTCCCGTCGCTGATGGGCAAGGTGGAGTTCGAGGTCAGCGAGGAGGGCCGCGAGCAGGAGGTGCTGGAGCACCTGCTGCGCCGGGCCATCGCCGAGACCTACCGGCGGACGCTCGGCCCCGCCGACCTGAGCGGGCTGCTGGACCGGTTCGACTCCGGCGACAGCGTCGAGTCGGGCGAGCTGGTGCCGGCGACGGAGCTGCTGCGCCGCATCGGGCAGGTCCCCGGCCTCGCGAAGATCATGGAACGGCTCGGCATGAGCGGGGAGTCCCCCGGCCAGGCCGCGGCCGCGCTGGAGTTCGCCCTGGAGGGGCTGTTCCTCACCCGCCGGCTGTCCAAGGACGCCGCGGAGGGACGGGCCGACGGGACGGCCACCTACCGGACCTGACGCCCGGAACCTGACTTCTCCACCTGCGAGGAGATTCGATGAGCCGATACCGCTACGGCGCCTACGAGGACGGGCCCGACCCGCTCGCCCCGCCCTACGACGTCCGCGACGCCCTCGACGCGATGGGCGACTCGGTGCTCGACGGCACCCGCCCGGACGAGGCGCTGCGGGACCTGCTCCGGCGCGGCCTCGGCGACCCGCAGGGCCGGATGCCGAACGTGCGGGGGCTCGACGACATGCTCCGCCAGGTGCGCGAGCGCCGCCGCGCGCTGCGCGACCGGGGCCGCCTCGACGGGACGCTGGAGGAGGCGCGCGCGCTGCTCGACACCGCGATCGGGCAGGAGCGGGCCGAGCTGTTCCCCGACCCGGGCGACGAGGCGCGCCTGCGTGAGGCGGAGCTGGACACGCTGCCGTCCGACACGTCCCAGGCGATCCGGCGGCTGTCGGACTACGACTGGCGCTCCGACGCGGCCCGGCAGACGTTCGAGCGGCTGAAGGACCTGCTGCGCCGCGAGGTGCTCGACGCGCAGTTCCAGGGCATGAAGCAGGCCCTGGAGAACCAGGACCCCGCGGCCATGGAGCGCGTCAAGAACATGATGGGCGCGCTGAACGAGATGCTCGACCGCGATGCCCGCGGCGAGCACACGCAAGAGGACTTCGACCGGTTCATGGACGAGTACGGGGACATGTTCCCCGACGATCCGCGGAACCTGGAGGAGCTGGTCGACTCCCTCGCCCGCCGCGCCGCCGCGATGGACCGGCTGCTCGCCTCGCTCAGCCCGGAGCAGCGCGCGGAGCTGGCCGGGCTGATGGAGCAGGCCATGCAGGACGCGGGCCTCGCCATGGAGATGACCCGGCTGGGCGACGCGCTGCGGGCCCGCCGTCCCGACCTCGGCTGGGGCCAGGCGGAGCAGATGACCGGCGAGGACCCGCTCGGCATGGGCGACGCCACCACCGCGCTCGCGGAGCTGGCCGACCTGAGCGAGCTGGAGGCGGCGCTCGGGCAGGACTACCCGGGCGCCCGGCTCGACGACATCGACGAGGACGCCGTCCGCCGCGCGCTCGGCCGGCAGGCGGTCGACGACATCGCCGCGCTGCGCCGCATCGAGGCGGAGCTGGAGCGGCAGGGCTACCTGCGGCGCAACCGCGGCAAGCTGGAGCTGACGCCGAAGGCGGTGCGCCGGCTGGGCGAGACGGCGCTGCGCCGGGTGTTCGCGCAGCTCACGACCGGCCGGCAGGGCGACCACGACCAGCGCGACGCGGGCCAGGCGGGCGAGCTGACCGGGGCGAGCCGGGAGTGGCGGTTCGGCGACGAGCAGCCCCTCGACGTGGTCCGGACGGTGAGCAACGCGATCCGCCGCAGCGCCATGGAGGACGGCGCGCGGCCGGCCGCCCCCGTCGACGCGCCGGCGGTCTCCACCCTGAAGGTCGTGGAGCCGGCGCCCCCCGATACCGGCGGCCTGAGACCCGGCGGGGTGCGGCTGGGCGTGGACGACTTCGAGGTGCACGAGACCGAGCGCCGGACGGGCGCGGCCGTGTGCCTGCTGGTCGACCTGTCGTACTCGATGGTGCTGCGCGGGACGTGGGCGGTCGCCAAGCAGACCACGCTCGCCCTCCACACGCTGGTGACCAGCAAGTTCCCGCAGGACGCCATCCAGATCATCGGGTTCTCCAACTACGCGCGGGTGCTGCACCCGACGGAGATGGCGGGCCTGGACTGGGACATGGTGCAGGGCACCAACCTGCACCACGCGCTGATGATCGCGGGCCGGCATCTGGACCGGCACCCCGACTTCGAGCCGATCGTCCTCGTCGTCACCGACGGGGAGCCGACCGCGCACCTGCGCCCGGACGGCCGCTCGCTGTTCGACTACCCGCCGTCCACCGACACCCTCGTCCTCACGCTCGCCGAGGTCGACAAGATGACCCGGCGGGGCGCCTGCATGAACTTCTTCATGCTCGCCGAGGACCGCCGCCTCGTCTCGTTCGTGGAGGAGGTCGCGCGCCGCAACGGCGGCCGCGTCTTCGCGCCCGACGCCGAGCGGCTCGGCGAGTACGTCGTCAGCGACTACCTCCGGGTGCGGCGCGGCCGCCGGTAGCGGGGCGGAGGGGCTAGGGTCGGCGTCATGTCGACGTCCGACCACCTCCTGCTGTTCCTGCACATCGGGTTCGCGATCTTCACGCTGGGGCCGCTGACCGCGGCGACCATGTCCACCCCGCGCTACATCCGCAGGCGCAACGTGGTCGTGCTGCGCTACCTGCACCGCGTCACGCAGATCTACGGGGTCACCAGCCTGGGGATCTTCCTGTTCGGGCTGCTGCTCGCCCAGGGCGACCTGGCGGAGGTGTGGCTGTCGGCGTCGATGACGCTGTTCATTGTCGCGCTGGTGCTGCTGCTGATCGTCGAGCGCGACCAGCGAAAGGCGGCGCACCTGCTGGAGGTCGCGGCCGAGAAGGAGGGCGCGGCCCCCGCCGGGCCCGCCCCGGAGGACGAGAAGGGCGCCGGCAAGGACACCGGGGACGCAGCCCGGCCCGGCTCGGGCGACGACATCGCGCAGGTGGAGCGCGGCCGGATCGCCGCCATCTCCGGCGTGGTCGCGCTGATGTGGCTGGTGATCCTGCTGCTGATGGTCTGGAACGGCTGACCGGGGCGCCGCGCCCCGGCCGGCCGGTGCCCGTTGCTAGGAACCGGGCCTCAGCCGCTCCTTGAGCCAGGCCACGATCGTCGGGTAGGTCTTCTCCCCGGCCAGCAGCCCGGACGCGTGCATGTCGCCGTCGAGGCCCTTGACCGTCGCGGGGACGCCCGCCGCGGTCAGCGCGCCCGCCAGCGCGTTGCTGTGCGAGATCGGCACGAAGTCGCCGGCCGTGTGCATGAGCAGCATCGGCGCGTCACCCGTCGAGGCGTGCGACGCGGAGTTGGAGTCCTCCAGCTTCGCCAGGCACTCCTCGTCGGCGGAGACGCCCGGGGCGCAGTTGAGCAGCGCGGTCACCGCCCCGCGCAGCTTCCGCTGGCTCGGCGTGGCCGTCGGCTTCCCGCCGTCGTGGTAGGCCAGCGACGGGCTGGTCACCGGCGACAGCGCGACCACGCCGCGGACCTGCGCGGAACCCGTCCCGAACGTGCCGAGCTGGGTCGCGAGGTGCCCGCCGGACGAGGCGCCGACGACGGCGACGCGCCGCGGGTCGAGGTTCCACCGCACGGCGTTGTCCTTGAGGAAGGCGAGCGCGGACATCGCGTCGTCGCGCTGCGCCGGCCACTGCGCCCGCGGCGCGAGCCGGTAGTTCGCCGACAGCACGACGAAGCCCTCTTCGGTCAGCCGCCGCGCGAAGTACTTCCAGCCGGCCTTGTCACCGTGCAGCCAGTACCCGCCGTGCAGGATCAGCACGGCCGGGCGCGGCGCCGCCCCCGGCTCGGTCTTGCGCCAGTAGACGTCGACCCGCTGGGCCCGGTCCTTGCCGTACGCGTACGTCCGCGCCCGCGGCAGCTCCGGCGTGACCATGACGGCCTCGGCGGAGACGGTCCCGTCGGTCTCGCCGTCCGGTTCCACCGGCTGCGACGTGCCGGACGCGGACGGCTCCTGCGACCCGGGGACGCCGGTCGGCGCACCCTCGGGCGGCGTCGTCCCCGGCCCCCCGCCGGGCGGGGCGGAGGGCGACGCCGGGACGGACGCGGGCGGCGTAGGCGCCGGTGACGTCGCCTGGGCCCCACCCGGTACGGCTACGGCGGAGACACACGTCGCGGCGAACGCCGCCCCACAGACCAGAACTTTGCGCACCCCGGTCCCTTTCTTTACGAACCTGGCGCGCCGAGTATAGAGGCTTGATCAGCTCGCGTGGGCGAGAGCCCGCTCAAGATCCCGCAGAAGATCACCGACGTCCTCGATCCCGACCGACAGCCGCACCAGATCGGCCGGCACCTCCAGCGGCGACCCGGCGGCGGACGCGTGCGTCATCCGCCCCGGGTGCTCGATCAGCGACTCCACGCCGCCGAGCGACTCCCCCAGCGTGAACAGCTTCGCCGCCTCGCACACCCGGACGGCGGCCTCCTCGGACTCCATCCGGAACGAGACCATGCCCCCGAACGCCTTCATCTGCTTGGCCGCGACGTCGTGGCCCGGGTGGCCGGGCAGCCCCGGGTAGAGGACCTCCCGGACGGCCGGGTGCCGCGCCAGCATCTCCACGATCCGCTCGGCGTTCGTGCAGTGCCGGTCCATCCGCACGCCGAGCGTCTTGATCCCGCGCAGGGTCAGCCAGGCGTCGAACGGGCCCGCGACGGCGCCCATGGCGTTCTGGTGGAACGCCAGCCGCTCGCCCAGCTCCGCGTCCGACACGATCAGCGCGCCGCCGACGACGTCGGAGTGGCCGCCGATGTACTTGGTGGTCGAGTGGACGACCACGTCCGCGCCGAGTTCGAGCGGGCGCTGGAGGTAGGGCGAGGCGAAGGTGTTGTCGACGACGAGCAGCGCGCCCGCGTCGTGGGCGACGGCCGCCAGCGCCGCGATGTCGGCGATGCCGAGCAGCGGGTTCGTCGGCGTCTCCAGCCAGATGATCTTCGTCTGCGGGCCCACCGCGGCCCGCACCGCCTCGATGTCCCCCAGCGGCACCGGGTCGAACGCCACCCCCCAGGGTTCGGCCACCTTCGCGAACAGCCGGTAGGTGCCGCCGTAGGCGTCGTTCGGGATGACCACATGGTCGCCCGGCCGGCACACCGCGCGCAGCAGCGCGTCCTCCGCGGCGAGCCCGGACGCGAACGCCAGCCCGCGGACGCCGCTCTCTATCTCGGCCAGGCACGTCTCAAGGGCGGTCCGGGTCGGGTTCGCCGACCGGGAGTACTCGTAGCCGCCGCGCAGCCCGCCGATGCCGTCCTGCTTGTAGGTGGAGACCTGGTAGATCGGCTTCACGACCGCCCCCGTGGTGGGGTCGGGTTCCTGGCCCGCGTGGATGGCCAGGGTCTCGAAGCCTCGCTGAACCTCGTTGTCCATGGGTACGAGGCTATCCACCCCGCTCCCCTCCTAGAGGATGAGGTGCTCCCCCGGAGGTATCAGCCGGTATTTCAGCGCAGCGGGTGACCCCAAGGCCCCATCCGATCTCTACCGTTTTACAGGTACTCATTCTTTCCTGTCTCCCCTCACCCTGATTAAGGAAGCCCCATGTTCGCTCGGCTCGCGCGCTTCGTCGTGAGACACCCGTGGTGGACGATCGCAGCCTGGCTCGCGGCCGCGATCGTCATCATCGCCTTCTCCCCCAAGCTGTCCACCGAGTCGGACCAGGGCGAGTTCCTGCCCTCCGGGTACGAGTCCGTCCAGGCCATCGAGCTCGCCGAGAAGGCGTTCCCCGAGCAGGCGGACATGTCCGCGCTGATCGTGGTGCAGCGCTCCGACGGCGGGAAGCTCACCCCGGCCGACAACGCCAAGGTCGCCGAGGCCGCCAAGAACCTGTCCACCAAGACCTACCCCACGGTCAAGGGCTTCCTCACGAGCCCCGAGGCGATCGCCCCCAACGGGTCCATCCAGCTCATCACCGTGCCGATGGACATGGCGACGGGGAGCGAGGCCCAGGAGCAGAGCCAGGCCGTCAAGGACATCCGCGCCGAGTTGCCCAGGCAGCTCGGCGACGGCCTTGAGGCCAAGGTCGGCGGCGAAGTCGCGATGTTCGTCGACAACGAGGACTCCTTCACCCAGTCCTTCATGCTCATCACCGTCGCGACCTTCGCCCTCATCATCGGGCTGATCCTGCTGATCTTCCGGGCGCCGCTGGCGGCGATCCTGCCGATCATCGTGATCATCGCGACCGAGCAGATGTCGATGGGGCTGATCGGCACGGCGTCCAAGCTGCTGGACTTCACCGGCGACGACAGCCTGCAGATCATCCTGACGATCGTGATGTTCGGCGTCGGCGCCGACTACTACCTGTTCCTGCTGTTCCGCTACCGGGAGCGGCTGCGCGCCGGCGAGGACCGCAAGACCGCGCTCATCTCCGCGGTGGAGCGGGTCGGCGAGGTCATCACCTCCGCCGCGGCCGCGATCGCGGTCACGTTCCTGGTCCTGATGCTGGCGTCCTTCGGGATCTTCGCCGCGTGGGGTCCGTCGCTCGCCATCGGCGTCGTGGTGATGGGCATCACCTCGCTGACGCTCTTCCCCGCCATCCTGTCGCTGGTCGGGCCCGCGGTGTTCTGGCCGTCCAAGTCCTGGAAGACGCAGCCGAAGGGCACCACCGCGGCGCGGCTCGGCGGGATGGTCGGCCGGCGGCCGGCCGCGATCGCCCTCGGCGCCGGGGTCCTGATGGTCGCGCTCGCGTCCGGCGCGATCAACTTCAAGTCCGACTACGACTTCCAGTCCAGCTTCCCGAAGGACACCGAGTCCGCCCTGGCCACCGAGGACATGAAGAAGGGCTTCCCGGCCGGGCAGACCACTCCGGTCGAGGTCATGGTCCGCTCCAGCGACGGGCAGCCGCTGGACAAGGCCGAGCTGGACGCCTGGGGGCAGCAGGCCAAGTCGCTGCCCGGCGTCGGCGGCGTCCAGCCCGCCGTGGTCAGCCAGGCCGACCCCACCATCGGCCAGGTCAACCTGGTGCTGAACGGCAACCCCGTCGACAACGACTCGATCAACCACGTCAAGAACGAGCTCGGGCCGGCCGTCCACGACATGGCGCCGGAGGGCACCGAGGTGTTCGTCGGCGGCGAGACCGCGATCTACAGCGACATCAACAGGGTCGTCAACCGGGACCTGTCGGTGATCCTGCCGGTCGCCGGGGTGCTCATCGCGCTGATCCTGCTGGCGCTGCTGCGCTCCGTGGTCGCCCCGCTGTACCTCGTCCCGGCGGTGCTGCTGGGCTTCGCCGCGACGCTCGGCTCGGCGGTGTACGTCTTCCAGGGGCTGCTGGGCCAACCCGGAGAGGTCTTCCACCTGCCGATCATGCTGTACCTGTTCGTGCTGGCCATCGGGACGGACTACAACATCCTGATGACCGCGCGGCTGCGCGAGGAGGCCAAGGCGGGGCACGAGCCGCGCAAGGCCGCCGCGCTGGCGGTCGAGCACGGCGGGCCGACGGTCGCCGCGGCGGGGCTGATCCTCGCCGGCACGTTCTCGGTGATGCTGCTGGCCAAGGTGTCGATGCTGCAGCAGATGGGCTTCTCCATCGCGCTGGGGATCGCGCTGTCGGCCTTCATCATGGCGATCTTCCTGGTGCCGGGCGTCACCGCCCTGCTGGGCCGCAAGGCGTGGTGGCCCGGCCACGGCGCCGACTCGCAGAAGGAGCTCAAGCCCGCCGACACCCGCGACGACCTCGCCCCGACCGGATCCCGGTAGCCGGGATCCCCTAGAACGCCGGGTTGCGGAGCC
>NZ_BMRO01000010.1:204419-305076 GCF_014648675.1 Actinomadura livida | reverse complement strand
CCGGCGCCTCCCTTCTTTTGCGTCCCTACTGCGTCAGCTGGCGGCGGACAGGAAGGCGAGGAGGTCCTGGCGGGTGACGAGGCCCTTGGGCTTGCCGTCCACGAGCACCACGGCCGCGCCCGACTTCTGGAGCACGCCCACCGCCTCGCTCACCGGCTCCCCGGAACCGAGCGTCGGCAGCGGCGGGGACATGTGCCGCTCGACGGGCTCGGCCAGCTTGCCGCGCTCGCCGACGAGGATGTCGAGCAGGTCCCGCTCCCGCACCGAGCCGACCACCTCGGCGGCCATGACCGGCGGCTCCTCCTTCATCACCGGAAGCTGCGACACCTCGTACTCCCGCATGATCGAGATCGCGGTCTCCACGCTCTCGTGCGGGTGGACGTGCACGAACTCCGGCAGCGTCCGGCCCTTGCGGGTGAGCACCTCGCCCACCCGGGCCTCCTCGGTGGACGGGATGAGGAACCCGTAGTCCGCCATCCACTCGTCGTTGAAGATCTTGGTGAGGTAGCCGCGGCCGCCGTCCGGCAGCAGCACCACGATCACCGCGTCCGGCTCGGCCCGCGCGGCGACGCGCAGCGCGGCGACGACCGCCATCCCGCAGGACCCGCCGACCAGCATCGCCTCCTCGCGGGCCAGCCGCCGGGTCATGTTGAACGAGTCCTTGTCGGACACCGCGATGATCTCGTCGCAGATGTCGCGGTCGTAGGTCTCGGGCCAGATGTCCTCGCCGACGCCCTCGACCAGGTAGGGCCGGCCGGTCCCGCCGGAGTACACCGAGCCCTCGGGGTCCGCGCCGATGATCTGCACCCGGCCGCCGGAGACCTCCTTGAGGTACCGGCCGGTGCCGCTGATGGTGCCGCCGGTGCCGATGCCCGCCACGAAGTGCGTGACGCGCCCCTCGGTCTGCTCCCAGATCTCCGGCCCGGTGGTCTCGTAGTGCGACCGCGGGTTCTCCTGGTTGGTGTACTGGTTCGGCTTCCACGCGCCTGGGATCTCCGCGGCCAGCCGGTCCGACACCGAGTAGTACGAGTCGGGGTGCTCGGGCGACACCGCCGACGGGCAGACCACGACCTCCGCGCCGTACGCGCGCAGCACGTCGATCTTGTCCCTGGCGACCTTGTCCGGGCAGACGAAGACGCAGCGGTAGCCGCGCTCCTGCGCGACGATGGCGAGCCCGACCCCGGTGTTGCCGGACGTCGGCTCGACGATCGTCCCGTTCGGCCGCAGCTCGCCGGAGCGCTCGGCGGCGTCGATCATCCGCACCGCGATGCGGTCCTTCACCGAGCCGCCGGGGTTGAAGTACTCCACCTTGGCGAGCACCTGCGGCCGGCCGCCGGCCGTGCCCCCGTCGATCACCTTGCGCAGCCGAACGAGGGGGGTGTTGCCCATCAGTTCGACGAGCGAGTCGTGTACGTGCACCGCGACATCCTTGTCGGTCAGTATGCCGATCTGAGCGTTGCGCCCCTGGTCGGCCCGCGTTTCGCGCGGGTTTCCGTGGACGCGGGTCCGGTTGGACACCCGCTTCGACGTTAGCCGAGAGCGGAGGCGGCAGGCATCAACACCTGGGGCTGGGGGTAGGAACTTAATCACGGAGGGTCAGCGACGCATGTGGAGAGCATTCACGGCACGCCGCATCGCGGCGGCCGCGGCGTACGGCGGCGGCGGCATCACGGCCCTCGGCGGCCTCACCTTCGGGCTCGTCGTGGCGGAGGCCAAGCTCGCCCGCCGGCTGATCACCGCGACGCCGGGCGCCGACCCCCCGGTCGCCGACGGGCTCTACGGCGGGACGCACGGCGGCGCCCCGCTGTCCCTCGTCATGCTCGGCGACTCGACCGCCGCCGGGCTCGGCGTGCACCGCCCGGACGAGACGCCCGCCGCGCTGCTGGCCACCGGCCTGTCGGCGATCGCGGACCGGCCGGTCCGGCTGACCAACGTGGCCCGCTCCGGGTCCCGCTCGCACGCGCTGTCCGGCCAGGTCGACCGGGCCCTGCAGACCCGGCCCGACCTCGCCGTCATCATGATCGGCGGCAACGACGTGACGGGGCGCGTGCCGCCCGCCGAGTCCGTCCGCCATCTCGGCTACGCGGTCGAGCGGCTCCGCGCCGCGGGCAGCGAGGTCGTGGTCGGCACCTGCCCCGACCTCGGCACCGTCAAGCCGCTGATGCAGCCGCTCCGGTACATCGCCCGCCGCGCCAGCCGCCAGCTCGCCGCCGCCCAGACCATCGCGGTGGTGGAACGCGGCGCCCGCTCGGTGTCGCTCGGCGATCTGCTCGGCCGCGAGTTCTCCGCCGACCCGCGCTCGATGTTCAGCGAGGACCGCTACCACCCGTCCGCCCGGGGGTACGCGTCCGCGTGCGCCGCCGTCCTGCCGTCGATGGCGTCCGCGCTGGGCCTGGAACCCGAGGTGGCCGACCGGCCGGCCGACATCCTGCCGGTCTACCTGGCCGCGGCCGAGGCCGCGGAGCAGTCCGGCACCGAGGTCCGCAAGGCCCCCACCGGCCGCCGGGCGACGCTCCTGCCCCGGCGCCAGCCACCGGAACCGGACCCCGAGAAGGCCAGGACCTGACCCTGGAGGCGCCTGGGGCCGACCGCTGAGAAGAACCGGGGCTCGTCCGGTCACCGGTGACGAGCCCCGGCCGTTCTCCATGCCTGCCGGGCCGGCCATCGCCCGCGCAAGCGGCGGCCGGACCGGCGGCGCGTGGAGTCCAGGGTCGGGCACCGGCCGCCCGCCCGCATGGGGCCGATGTCACCATCGGACCGGGATTCCGCAGGTCTGTGTATCAGCCGACCACCGGTCTCACCGTCAGGACTGGGCAGGGGCACATGTACGGAGACGCGGGCGGGCGGTTAGATTTGCGGGTAACCGGTGAGTAACACCGCACGGCCGCTGAGACAGGAGACCCGCAATGCCCGAGGCAGTCATCGTCGCCACCGCGCGCTCGCCGATCGGACGCGCCTTCAAGGGGTCGCTGAAGGACATGCGGCCCGACGACCTCACGGTCCAGATGGTCACCGCCGCGATGGCCCAGGTCCCGCAGCTGGATCCGAGCCAGATCGACGACCTGCTGCTCGGCTGCGGGCTGCCCGGCGGCGAGCAGGGGTACAACATGGGCCGGGTCGTGTCCGTCCTGATGGGCTGGGACAACGTGCCCGGGGCGACCATCACCCGGTACTGCTCGTCCTCCCTGCAGACGTCCCGGATGGCGCTGCACGCGATCCGCTCGGGAGAGGCCGACGTCATCGTGTCGGCGGGCGTCGAGACCGTGAGCCGCTTCGCCAAGGGCAGCAGCGACGGCCTTCCCGACACGCAGAACCCCAAGTTCGACGAGGCGCAGGCACGCACCGCCAAGGCGGGCGAGGGCGGCGCGCCCGTGTGGCGCGACCCCCGCGAGGACGGCGCCCTGCCCGACATCTACATCGCGATGGGCCAGACCGCCGAGAACGTCGCCGGGCTGCGCGGGATCAGCCGGCAGGCGCAGGACGAGTTCGGCGTCCGCTCGCAGAACCTCGCCGAGAAGGCCCTGGCCAACGGGTTCTGGGAGAAGGACATCACCCCGGTGACGCTCCCGGACGGCTCCGTCGTGTCCAAGGACGACGGCCCGCGGCCCGGCACGACGTACGAGAAGGTCTCGCAGCTGCAGCCGGTGTTCCGGCCGGACGGGACGGTCACCGCCGGGAACTGCTGCCCGCTGAACGACGGCGCCGCCGCGGTCGTCATCATGAGCGACACCAAGGCCGCCGAGCTCGGCATCACCCCGCTGGCCCGCATCGTGTCGACCGGCGTCACCGGCCTGTCCGCCGAGATCATGGGCCTCGGCCCGGTGGAGGCGTCGCGGCGCGCGCTGGCGCTGGCCGGCATGACCATCGACGACATCGACCTCGTGGAGATCAACGAGGCGTTCGCCGCGCAGGTGCTGCCGTCCGCCGAGGACCTTGGCATCGACCTCGACAAGCTGAACGTCAACGGCGGCGCGATCGCCGTCGGCCACCCGTTCGGGATGACCGGCGCCCGGATCACCTCCACGCTCGTCAACGGCCTCAAGTTCCACGACAAGCAGTTCGGGCTGGAGACGATGTGCGTGGGCGGCGGCCAGGGCATGGCGATGATCCTGGAGCGCCTTTCCTGACGTCCTCCGGGCCGCTCGCAGGTGGTCCGTACGAATTTCCGCCGCGCGCAGCGCGGGACGGCCTTCGTGCGGGCCACCTGCGCGTTTCCGGGGATCATCCCCGTTATCGATGATCTACGTTACGTCATGGATAGGTCGGCGTTAGGGGGTTGTCACGTGCGGGTTCCTGTTGCAGAGTCAGCAGGAAGAGCCCCGCGACCTGGAGGTGCCAATTGTCACTGAACCACTCGCCGGAGACGCACAGCAAGCTGATCGCCCGCATTCCGCAAGTCACAGGACGTGACATCCCCGAGTGGTTCACCGCCATCGAGAACGGCCCGTCGTTCACCCGCTGCGAGGAACGGAGCCACTGGCTGGCCGAGGAGCACAACCTCTCCCACGGCTACGCCTCGGCACTGGTGCGCGAACACGAGCGCACCCGCCGCGCACGGCACTACTGAGCACCCGGTACTACTGAGCACCCTCGTCCCGCCCGCCGCCGGGCATCCGGCGCGGCGCCGCGGACGAACCAGCCGACCGGGCCCGCCCGCCGACCGGCCGATCCGCCGGGGCTGAGGACGGCCCGCCAGCAGAACTTCATACCGTCTCACCGGACGTGGCGGGATCCCGCCAACGGACGCCCCCGCAGTCGTGCCGCCGATCCGCGCCACGACCCTGGCGCAGAGATCCCGCACAGATCAGCCCCACGCCGTCCGGCGTGGGGCTGATCAATGTCGAGCACGCGAGCGCGTGACCTGACCGGGAAGCGCTGCCGGCTAGTCCCTGCCCGCGTAGAGGTAGCTGAGCAGGCGGAGCATCTCCAGGTAGATCCAGACGAGGCTCAGCACGAGGCCGAACGCGCAGTACCAGGCGAACTTCTCGGGGGCCTGGACGCGGATGCCCTCCTCGATGGAGTCGAAGTCCAGCAGGAGGAAGAAGCAGCCGACGAGGATCGCGACGACGCTGAACACGTAGGCGAGCGGGTTGCCGGGGTCGCGGATGCCGAGCCCGTCGTCGCTGCCGAACATGTACATCACCATGTTGATCAGCATGAGCGCGAGCAGCGCGCCGCCGGCCGCGATGGTGAACTTGACGAGCTTGGGCGTGACCCGCACGATGCGCAGCGCGTACACGGCGAGCGTGGCGGCGAACGCCAGGGCCGTGCCGATCACGGCCTGGAACACCACGCCGTGGTACAGGTCGTTGTAGGCGTGGCTGATGATGCCGACCAGCACGCCGTACACCGCGGCGAACGCCAGCACCATCGGCGCGTTGGCCTTGCGGCCGAACGTGATGAACGCCCAGATCCCGATCTGGGCGATGAGCGCCACGACGAGGACCGGGACGGTGAGGCTCGGCGGCACGAGCACCCACGCCGCCGCCGCCGTGAGCACCAGCGTGAACAGGGTCATGAAGCCGCGGACGACGACGTCGTCCATGGTCATTGGCCTGGTGGGGGCGGGCGGCGCGTAGCCCGGCCCCTGACCCGCGTACGGCGGGGCTCCGTATCCGGGGGCGCCGTATCCGGCTGCGCCCTGACCGGGTGCGCCGTACGCCGGCGCGCCGTAACCGGGCGCGCCGTATGCCGCACCTCCGGCCCGCTGGTTGAAGGCGTTGCCCCGGAACGCCGGGTTCCTGCTCTCCATAGAGCCCTCCACTTCGGCCGACCTGGCCGTCCAGTCTATGCGGGGACGGCTCTGTGTGATCAGCCGGACCTGCCGAGCGTCGGGGAGACGTCAGTGCCCCTGGTCGGACTCGAACCGACACGATGGCTCTTTTAGGGAGCCCGCCTCTGCCATTGGGCTACAGGGGCGGCGTCATCATATCGAGTCAGGGACCGGTCACGGTGGGTCCCGCGGACCGGAGTGCACCCCCCAGACCACCCGAAAACCGGCGTTTCACATGGATCTCATACCGGCCGATCCGGCCGTTCTCGCAGGCCAGCGCGGACGCGGCCAGGTAGAGCAGCCAGACCCGCGCGCGACCGGGTCCGGCCAGCTCCGCGCATTCGTCCCAGTGGTGCTGTAGGCCCGTGGCCCAGGCCCGGAGGGTGCGCGCGTGGTCCTCACGCAGAGTGGTCACGGCCAGCACCTCGAGGCCCGCGTCGTCGAGTTCGTCGGCGAGCGCGCCGAGCCGCCGGGGCTCGGCGCCGTCCGGGACCAGGTAGCCGGCGGTGATCGCGCGCCGCCCGCCGTGCGGGGCGGAACCGCCGGTCGACTCCTCCAGGACGAGCCGGCCGCCGGGCGCGAGCAGGCCGGCCAGCCGGGACGCCGGACGGCCGACGGACGCCGCGTCCGCCAGCCCGACGATCGCGTCGTAGGGGCCGTCGCCCGCCATGGCCAGGTCCCGGCCGCGGGCCTCGACGGCGGCGCCGGCCGCGGCGGCCGCCGTGCGCACGCGCTCGGCCTGCTCGGGCGTGCGGGCCAGGGCGACGACCCGGGCGCCGTGCCGGAGGGCGGCGTGCAGGGCGAACGCGCCCCAGCCGCAGTTCAGGTCGAGGATCCGGGCGCCCGGGAACAGCCCGAGCCGCTCGGCGAGGGTCTCGTGGGCGGCTGACTGGGCCGTGTCAAGGTCGGTGGCCCCGGCCCATCGCCCGGTGCCGTGCGCCAGCCCGTCCCCGAAGAGCCTGGCGAAGAAAGCGGTCGGCTCCCCCAGCGGGGCGGCGTCCCCGTTCCCGCGCTCCTCGGGCGGCGCCTTCGGCTCGGGGCCGACGGCGCCGAGGGTGACGGCGGTGCGCACGATGTCGCGCTTGTCGTCCCCGCTCAGCCGGATCGGCCCGTCGCCGGCGCCCATCACCCGCTGGACGGCGTCGAGCGCCGCGAAGACGTCCCCCTCGATGTCCAGCTCACCGGCGACGTAGGCCCGGACGAAGCCCAGCTCGCCGGGCTTCCACAGCAGCCGGCGCAGCGCCCGCCGGTGCCGGACCACGTACGCGGGGGCGGCGGCCGGGCCGATGGCGCTGCCGTCCCAGGCGCGGACCCGGATCGGCAGGTCGTCCGCGCTCGCCCGCTCCTCGCCCAGCATGATCTTGGTGAGCAGCGGGACCAGCCGGGCGGCGACGCCCGCCGCGCCGGCGGCCGCCTCCGGGGCCGGCGCGGACGGCTCCGCCCGCGTGTCGTTCCAGGTGGCGTCTCCGTCGTGCATGGTGAGGGCGCCTCCTCCGCGGGCGATGCCGCCCGGTCACGCGGTCACGGTTCCCACGGTTCGCACGGGTCACACGTCCTGGCGCCGGCCGGCCGCGAGCTCGAACTCGAACCGCGGCGCCTCCAGCTCGCCGAGCGAGACGATCTCGCGCCGGAAGAAGGAGGCGAGCGTCCAGTCGACGGTGATCCGGAACTTGCGGTTGACGGTCGGCATCCGAGAAAGATGGTAAGTGCGGTGCATGAACCAGGCGGGGAGCCCGCGCAGCTTGATCCCGTAGACGTTCGCCACGCCTTTGTGCAGGCCGAGGCTCGCCACCGAGCCGACGTAGCTGTGCGCGTACGGCTTTCGCGGCTTCCCGCGCACATCCGCCACGATGTTGTCACCGAGACGCTTGGCCTGCCTGACCGCGTGCTGGGCGTTCGGTGCCGTGAAGTCGCCGGTGTCGGTGAGGTCGGGGACGGCGGCGTTGTCGCCCGCCGCGTAGACGTGCTCCAGCCCCTCGACGGTCAGCTCGGCGGTCGTCCGGATGCGTCCCTTCTCGTCCAGCGGCAGGTCGGTCCGCTTGAGGACGGGGTGCGGTTTCACGCCGGCCGTCCACACGAGCGTCCCGGCGTCGAACTCCTCGCCGTCGCTGAGCACGATGTGCCGGCCTTCGGCGGACTTGAGGAGCGTCTCCATCTTCACCTCGATGCCGCGGCGGCGCAGCGCCTCGGCGGTCCAGCGGCCCATCTCCGGCCCCACCTCGGGCAGGATCCGGGCGGTCGCCTCGACCATCAGCCAGCGCATCTCCCCGGGGTCGATCGACGGGTACCACCTGCAGGCGTCCCGCGCCATGTCCTCCAGCTCGGCCATGGCCTCGACGCCCGCGAACCCGGCGCCGACGAACACGAACGTCAGCGCCCGCCTCCTGACCTCCTCGTCGTCCGGGTTGGACGCGGCGATGTCGAGCTGGTGCAGGACGTGGTTGCGGAGGAAGATCGCCTCTTCGATGGTCTTGAACCCGATCCCGCACTCGGCGAGGCCGGGGATCGGCAGCGTCCGCGAGATCGAGCCGAGGGCGACCACGAGCATGTCGTAGCCGATCTCCCGCTCCGGGACCCCGGCGGTCCTGGTGCCCGCGGGCTGGACCGAGACCCGCCGGGCGGCGTGGTCGATCCGCGTGACGTAGCCGTTCATGATGCGGCAGCGCCGGAGGACCTTCCGGAGCGACACCACGACATGGCGCGGCTCCAGGTTCCCGGCCGCCGCCTCGGGGAGGAACGGCTGGTAGGTCATGTACGACTGGGGGTCGATCACGGTGACGGCCACGTCGCCGCGGCGCAGCTCCGCGCGCAGCTTCTTCTGCAGCCGCAGTGCCGTGTACATGCCGACGTACCCGCCGCCGATGATCACGATGTGCTTCGCGGAGTCCGTGGAGCGTTGGGAAGGCATGTCCGGAGCGATACCCGGATATGTGGCCCGCTCACCACTTCGCCCGTTTCATGAACTTCATCGACGGGCCCGGCATCTCACCGGATGTATCACCAGAAAGACGGTGGGACAGGGCCGGACGGGGGCGTCAAGCGGCCCGGAACGGCGCGGCCGGTGGGGGACCGGCCCGCCGCCGGGTCGCTCGGCCAGGCCCTGCCCCGCCGTCCGCTGGTCTCAACGGGGGAAGGGCGAGCATGGGGACTCCGCTGCCGAAGATCATCTGGGGGCCGCTGGCCGCCGCCGCGGTCGCCACCGCGCTCGCGGGATGCGGCCCGGCCGAGAACGCCGGTCCCGCCGCGGCCGAGGCCGGCGGCCCGGCGCCGCCGGCCGGCTCGACGACCGCCGGCGCCCCCGGCTCGGGCACGGGCACGGAGCCCGGCTCTCCCGGGACGGGAGCGCCCTCGGGCACGCCGTCGGCCGTCGACGCGCCCACCACCGGCCCCCCTGGCGGCGGGAAGGCCGGCGGCCCGGGCGGTGAGGCGCCCGCCGGCGAGGCGCCCGGGGTCGCCGGAGCCGGTGCCGGAGGGCCGCGCTGCACCGGCGCCATGCTGAGCGCGAGCCTCATCAACAGGTACTTCATCGAGACGAACCGCTACGTGACGCTGGTCCTGACCAACACGTCCGGGACGACCTGCACGGTCCGCGGCTGGTCCGATCTCCAGCTGGTCAACGCCGCAGGGCTCGTCCACACGAACGTCCTGCGCCACGGCACGCCGCAGACGGTCACCCTTCCCAGCGGGGGCCGGGCCTACGAGCGGTTGTACTGGACGTCGGAAACGGCCGCGGACGAGGGCGTCCCGTGCCGGCCCACCGCGAACGCCCTGAAGATCGTCCCGCCGGACGAGACCCGGCAGCTGGAGGCGCCCTGGCTTTACGGCGCGGTCTGCCAGCACGGCGACATCTCGCTCACTCCCCTGACGGCGAACCCGACGGGCGGCTGAGCCGATGACGTGCGCTCGCGCGGCTCCCCGAGACCGCGTCAGACACGGCCGTAGTCGCGGGCGCGGGTGAGGACGGTGTCGAGCATGTCCTCGGTGACGCGGCCGGTGAAGGTGTTCTGCTGGCTCGGGTGGTAGCAGCCGAGCAGCAGCACCGGTTCGCGGTGGGCCGCCGAGGGCGGCGGCACCAGCTCGGCCTCGGCGCCGTGGCCGAACTTCGGCCTGGGCCGCGGCACCCCGTAGCCCGCCTGCTTCAGGGCCGGCCACACGCCCTGCCAGGCGAAGCCGCCGAGGCACACGATGCAGCGGACGCTCGGCGCGACCATCTCGACCTCGCGGGCCAGCCACGGCAGGCAGGTCGTGCGCTCCAGCGGCGTCGGCTTGTTGTCGGGCGGCGCGCAGCGGACCGTCGCCGCCATCCGGGCGCCGATCAGCCGCTGCCCGTCGCCCGCGTGCACGCTGGTCGGCAGGGCCGCGAGGCCCACCCGGTGCAGCGACGCGAACAGCCAGTCGCCCGACCGGTCGCCGGTGAAGATCCGGCCGGTGCGGTTGCCGCCGTGCGCGGCGGGGGCGAGCCCCACGATCAGGACCCGCGGCTCCGCCGCGCCCCATCCGGCGATGGGCCGGCCCCAGTACTCCTCGTCCGCGAACGCCCTGCGCCGCTGGACGGCGACCTTCTCCCGCCACTCCACCAGGCGGTCGCAGGCACGGCACACCGACTGCCGGGCGGACAGCTCGTCCAGGTCCGGCGCCTTGGCGGCCAGCTCGACGACGTCGCCGGTGCCGTGGGCGACGGGGGTGTCCGGGGCGGCGGGGTCCTCCGGCCACCCGGAGCCGGGCGGCACGAAGGGGGCGTTGGCGGTCGGCATACCACCGATCGTCGCACGCCACGGGCGGTGGCCGGGTTCCGCCCATACCTCTGCTTTACCGGGCCGTATCGGTACGATGCGTTCGCCGGTCGGGGAGGCGGGTGTCCGGCGGACGCCGAGGGCGAAGCGGAGGCAGGCAGTGTCGCAACCGGGCTGGTATCCAGACCCCTACGGCACGGGCAGCCTGCGCTGGTGGGACGGGCAGAGCTGGACCGAGCGCCTCAACCCCGAGCCGGCCCGCCCGCCGCGGGTGCGGCTGCCCAGGCCGGAGCGGCCGGCGCACGAGGAGCAGGCCCCGGCGGCGACCTACGCCGCCCCGCACGTCCAGCGGGCGAGCTGGGGCTCGCGGCCCGCGGTCCAGCCGCTCGGCGTGCTGGTCCACGGCCTCCACCTGCACGCCGACGACCAGATCGTCGCCTACGGGAACACCTCGCTGGCCTGGCCGCACGTGGAGTGGGTGGCGTACTGGGCGGCGCGGCGACCGGCCGGATCCGGCCAGGGCCCGGGCACCCAGTGGATCTTCCAGGCGGGCCGGTACCCGTTTCGCTCCGGCCCCCGCGTCGAGGTCGTCATCGAACCCGACGCCCTGTCCCCCGCCGCGATGGCCCCCGGCCCGGGGCAGGGCGAGCCGGAGCAGGTGTGGGGGCGGCTGATCCAGCTGTGCCAGGAGTACGCCGAGCCGCGGCTCGTGGCCGAGCTCGCCGGACGGGTCCGGGCGGGCGAGTCGATCGACGTGGCGCAGGGCCTGACGTTCCATCCGGGCGGCGTCCGCGGCAACCGGGTGTCGCTGAGCTGGTCGGCCATCGCGGGCGCGACCGTGGACAGCGGCCGGGTGTGGATCCAGCAGGCCAGCAGCTCCTCGCCGATCCTCTACGTCCCGCAGCAGAACCCGAACGCGGTCCTGATCCCGGCGCTGCTGGCCCGGCTCAGGGGATGAGGCGCTGAGCGGGCGGGTCAGAGCAGGGACCAGGCGATTCCGTCCAGGATGTCGCGCTCGCTGACGACGACCGCGCCGAACCCGTACTCCCGCATGATCCGATCCAGGATCAGCGCGCCCGCGCCGATCACGTCGACGCGCCCCGGGTGCATGACGGGGATCTCGGCGCGTTCGGCGCGGGTGGCGTGCAGCAGCCGCCGCGTCACCTCGTGCACCTGGGTGGCGGTGACCCGCGACAGGTGGATGCGGTCCGAGTCGTACTCGGGGAGGTCGAGCGCGATCCCGGCGACCGTGGTGACCGACCCGGCGAGGCCGACGAGCGTGCGCGCCTCGTCCACCGGGACGGCCTCGCGGACGGAGGCGAGCGCCGCGTCGATGTCGGCGGCGGCGCCGGAGATCTGCAGCGGCGTCGGCGGGTCGTCGCGCAGATGCCGCTCGGTCATCCGGACGCAGCCGATGTCGGTGGAGCGCGAGGCGTCGGCCGACGAGCTGCCGAGCACGAACTCGGTGGAGCCGCCGCCGATGTCGACCACCAGGTAGGGGCGGGCGGGGCGCAGCGCGGCCAGTTCCCGGGTGGCGCCGGCGAACGACAGCTCGGCCTCCTCGTCCCCGCTGATCACCTCGGGGACGACGCCGAAGATGTCGACGACGCCGCTGACGAAGTCGGCCCGGTTCTCCGCGTCGCGGGTCGCACTGGTCGCCACGACCCGCGTCTTGACCGGGCCGTGCCCGGCCCGCGCGCCGTGCCGCTCGATCAGGTCGGCGTACCCGCGCATCGCGGTGAACGTCCGCTCCAGCGCGGCGGGCGACAGCCGCCCGGTCTCGTCGACGCCCTCGCCGAGCCGGACGATCTCCATCCGGCGCTCGACGTCGGTCAGCGTCCCGCCGCCCTCGCCGGGCGCGATGTCGGCGATCAGGAGGCGGACGGAGTTGGTGCCGCAGTCGACGGCCGCGACGCGCGTCACCGGGCCTCCCCCTCGCCGCCGGTGCCGGCGGCGTCGTCAGTGTCGGCGGTGTCGGCGGTGTCGGCGGTGTCCGGCCGGACGCAGGGGCCGGACCGCCACCACTCCGCAAGCGCCTCCAGGCCCTCCCGCCCGAACGGGTTGACGCCGGGAACCGCCAGCTCGTGGGCGATGAGGGCGTGCAGGCACTTGACCCGCTCGGGCATGCCGCCCGCGCTCTGCATGCCCGCCGGCAGCGGCTCGACGCCCTCGTCGCGGGCGGCCTCGTCGCGGCGGCGCAGGTAGTCCTCGTGGGCCGCGGTGTAGGCGGCCCTCAGCTTCGGGTCGCCGGCGAGCCGGTCCTGCATCTCGCGCATGACACCGCTTCCCTCCAGGGTCCCGATGGCCGAGGCGGCCTTCGGGCAGGTCAGGTAGAACAGCGTGGGAAAGGGCGTCCCGTCCGGGAGCCTCGGGGCCGTCTCGATCACGGCGGGCAGCCCGCACGGGCAGCGGCTCGCCACCGCGCGCACGCCGCGCGGCTCCCGCCCGAGCTGGGCCGCGACCGCCGCCCTGTCAGCGTCCGCCACCGCGGCCCGGTCACCTGCTTCCTTCATCTGCGTCCCCACCCGCGGACGGGTCAGCGCGGCCTGTCGGCCGCCTCCACCGACCGCCACAGCGTCTCGTACCACGGCGGCCTGCTCGTCGGGCCGCCCTTCTGCGCCTGCCGGCCGCCGTCCCCGCCACCGTCCAGCACGATGTAGCACTTTACGGCAGGACGGCAGTAATGGAGTCTTCGCGTCGCCTCACGCTCAATGTACGACTTGTCGCCAAGTTGCTGCTTGCGTTGGGCGAGAATCTCCACCTGCCGGCGGGCCACCGCCTCCTTCTGCCGGAGCTCGGCGATCTCCTGCCGCTGCGCGATGTACTCCCGGACCGGATAGGCCAGGCTCAGCGCGATCGCGCAGACCACCACGGCGAGGATGGCGGCACGGCTGGTCAGCGCCGGGTTGCCCCGGCGCATGCCGTCCGGCCGGCCGTCCTCGCCGTCCGCGGGGCCGTCGTGGGGCCCGTCGGCGCGGCGGTCGTCGCCCCGCGCCATCAGCCCTGCGCGTCGAAGCGCGGGAACGCGGCGGCGCCGGCGTAGCGGGCGGCGTCGTCCAGCAGCTCCTCGATGCGCAGCAGCTGGTTGTACTTGGCGACCCGGTCGCTGCGCGCGGGGGCACCGGTCTTGATCTGGCCGCAGTTGGTCGCGACGGCCAGGTCGGCGATCGTGGTGTCCTCGGTCTCGCCGGACCGGTGGCTCATCATGCAGCGGTACCCGCTGGTCTGCGCGAGCGAGACCGCGTCGAGCGTCTCGCTCAGCGTGCCGATCTGGTTGACCTTGACCAGCAGGGCGTTGGCGGCGCGGGACTTGATGCCGCGGTCCAGGCGCTCGGGGTTGGTGACGAACAGGTCGTCGCCGACGATCTGGACGCGGTCGCCGACCGCGGCGGTGAGGCCCTCCCAGCCGGTCCAGTCCTCCTCGTCGAGGGGGTCCTCGATGGAGACCAGGGGGTACTCGCTGATCAGCTCGCCGTAGTAGGCGGCCATGTCGTCGGCGGTCCGCTCGACGCCCTCGAACGTGTACCGGCCGTCGGCGTGGAACTCGGTGGCGGCGACGTCCAGGGCGAGCGCGATGTCGCGGCCGGGGGTGAAGCCCGCATTGCGGATCGCCTCCATGATGAGGTCGAGCGCGTCGCGGTTGCTCGGCAGCTCGGGGGCGAACCCGCCCTCGTCGCCGAGCCCGGTGTTCAGGCCCTTGGACTTCAGCACCGACTTCAGCGCGTGGTAGGTCTCGGCACCCCAGCGCAGCGCCTCGGCGAAGGTCGCCGCGCCGATCGGCGCGACCATGAACTCCTGGATGTCGACGTTGGTGTCGGCGTGCGCGCCGCCGTTCAGGATGTTCATCATCGGGACGGGCAGCAGATGCGCGTTCGGGCCGCCCACGTAGCGGAACAGCGGCAGGCCCGCGGAGTCGGCGGCGGCCTTGGCGACCGCCAGGCTGACGCCGAGGATCGCGTTGGCGCCGAGGGCCGACTTGGCGGGCGTGCCGTCGAGGTCGATGAGCAGCTGGTCGATCAGCCGCTGGTCGGAGGCCGGGTACCCGACGAGCTTCTCGTCGATGGTCTCGTTGACGCTCTTGACCGCGTCCCGGACGCCCTTGCCCCCGTAGCGCTCCCCGCCGTCGCGCAGCTCGACGGCCTCGAACTGGCCGGTGGAGGCTCCGCTCGGCACGGCGGCGTGCGCCTCGGTCCCATCGGCGAGCAGGACCTCGACCTCGACGGTCGGATTGCCGCGGGAGTCGAGGATCTCCCGGGCGAGTACGGCCTCGATCGACGACACGGGGAACCCCCTGGTGGTGCGAGTGGTCTGTTTTCAGCGGTCTCGTGCGAGCACCGAGCCTATCCGCGCGGCCCGCGCGCCGCTCATCGGGCACGCCCGTTGCCCGGATTCGCCGCGAAGTTCCCCCGGCCGGCCGGCGGCGACTTGACGTGCACAATCCCTACATTGTCTACTAAACAAGTATCTGAACCTGATTAGTAGGAAATCCCTCCTCCTGCACCTCCCGAGGTGAACCCGTGCGAAAACTCGTCCTGCTCGCCCTTGTCGGCCTGGGCGCCCAGCTCGTCGACGGCAGTCTGGGCATGGCCTACGGCGTCACCTCGACGACGCTGCTGCTCGCCATCGGCACCAACCCGGCCGCCGCGTCCGCCACCGTCCACCTGGCCGAGATCGGGACCACGCTGGCCTCGGGCGCCTCCCACTGGAAGTTCGGCAACGTCGACTGGGGCGTCGTCGCCAAGATCGGCGTCCCCGGCAGCGTCGGCGCGTTCGCCGGCGCCACGTTCCTGTCCGGGCTCTCCACCGAGGCCGCCGGGCCGGTGATGGCGATCATCCTGCTGACGCTCGGCACCTACATCCTGGTCCGCTTCACCCTCCGGGGGATCCGCACCGACCGGCTCGGCAGCCCGCTGCGCAAGCGGTTCCTCGGCCCGCTCGGCCTCGTCGCGGGCTTCGTCGACTCCACCGGCGGCGGCGGATGGGGGCCCGTCGGCACCCCGGCCATCCTGGCCAGCGGCCGCCTGGAGCCCCGCAAGACCATCGGCTCCATCGACACCAGCGAGTTCCTCATCGCCGTGTCCGCCAGCATCGGCTTCATCATCGGCATCGGCTCCGAGGGGGTCAACTTCACCTGGGTGGCCGCGCTGCTGATCGGCGGGCTGATCGCGGCCCCGATCGCCGCCTGGCTCGTCCGGCACATCCCGCCGCGCGTCCTCGGCAGCGCGGTCGGCGGGGTCATCATCCTCACCAACACCCGCACGCTGCTGCGCAGCGACTGGATCGACGCCTCGGACGGCGTCCGGTGGATCTTCTACGTCTTCATCTACGCGATCTGGGCGGCGGCGCTGACCTACTCGATCCGGCGGCACCTGGCCGAGCGCGTCACCGAGTCGCCCGAAGACGAGGGCGGCAGCACCCCCGACGCCGGGAAGGCCGCCGCCCCCACCGCCACCTGAGGCACCACCTGACGCGCCGTCACCGGCGCGCACACCCCTCATCGTCCATGCCCGGCGGGGGCCGGGCATGGACGATCCTTTACCCGCCACCCACGGTCGTGTTTGCCCCGTTCCGGCAAGAAACCTCGGGAACCTGCAAATGCGTCCCCGGGAGGTCGTCATACGTGTCCGGCCCAGGACGGCGGGCCTGAGCCGCCGGATCTGGCGGGCGGTGCTGCGTCACCCGGAGATCCGCATCCGGGTGACGATCACGTCCGGGCTCGTCGCCCTGATCCTCTCGACGGTGCTGTGCGTCGTGCTGCTGTTCATGGTCAGGCAGCAGGCGGTCAGCGACACCGTGGTGGAGATGGCGCGCGAGGGGCGCAAGACCGCGACGCTGATCGCCACCGGTCGCCTGACGGACCGGATCGCCGCGCCCGACGGCAGTCTCCAGCAAGTGGTGGACCTGAACGGCCGCGTGCTCGCAGCCACGCCGGAGATGGCGGGGCGGCAGCCGGTCCGGTTCCCGCCGCCCGAGTCGACCGACGACCGCCGGGACGGCCGGAGCTGCGAGGTCGACGCGCCCGGCGGGGAGTGCTTCATCATCGTCGAGTACCGCGTGGGCTTCGGCCGGGGCGCGGTGTTCGTCTTCGTGCTGGAACCCGTGCCGAGCCTGCTTCCGCGGCCGCTGCCGGCGGCCCTGTTCATCCTCGGCGTCCCGGTCGTCACCGGCCTGGTCGCCTTCGCGACGTGGGTGGCGGCGAGCCGCGCGCTCCGGCCGGTCGACGCGATCCGCCGGGAACTGGACGAGATCACCGCCACCGACCTGGAGCGCCGGGTGCCGCAGCCGCCCCGCCGCGACGAGGTGGGGCTGCTCGCCGAGAGCATCAACGCGACCCTCGACCGGCTGGAGAAGGCGGTCGCGCGGCAGCGCGGGTTCGTCACCGACGTCTCGCACGAGCTGCGCAGCCCGCTCGCCGCGCTCCGGATGGAGCTGGAGCTGGCGCTGTCGGCGCCCGACGACACCGCCCCGCAGGAGACGATGCAGGCCATCCTGGACAACACCGACCGGCTCACCGCGGTGGTGGACGACCTGCTCGCACTGGCCCGCCTGGAGGCCGACCGGAACTTCGAGCGCGAGCCGGTGGACCTCACCGAGCTGACGGACCAGGAGGTGCTGACCCGTCCCCGGCGCACCCAGGTGACGGTCCTGTCGGAGGGATCGGTGACGGTCAGGGGCGGCCGCAACGAGCTGGCGCGCCTGCTGCGGAACCTGATCGACAACGCCGACCGGCACGCCGCCCGCGAGGTGACCGTGGTCCTGCGCCCGGAACCGCCCGCCACCGCGGTGGTCGAGGTCATCGACGACGGCAACGGCATCCCGCCCGAGGACCGCGAGCGGGTGTTCGAGCGCTTCACCCGGCTCGCGCAGGGCCGGCACCGCGACGCCGGCGGGACCGGCCTCGGATTGGCGATCTCGCGCGACATCGCCGAGGCGCACCGCGGCACGCTGGTGCTCACCGACCGCCCCGACGGCCAGCCCGGCGCCCGCTTCGTCCTGCGGCTGCCCCAGTGACCCGTGCCCGGCCCGCCCGCCGCGCCCGCGGGTGGGTCAGGACATGCCGAGCCGGCCGCGGAGGCGCTCGCGCTCGGACTCCAGGAGCTCGATCTGGCCCTCCAGTTCCTGGCGGGCGGCCAGGTACTGGCCGGAGTCCACGAAGTCGGTCGGGTCGTCGGACGGCGAGGGAAGCTCGGCGCGGAGCCGGTCGAGGGTCTCGTCGATCTCGCGGAGCCGGTCCCGCCCCTCGTCGTCGCCGACCTGGTTCATGCTCTGGTTCATAGGTCCTCCTTGCGGTGGCATGCCCGCGATTTTGCGGTCCTCACCCGCGCGGGGGCTCAGATGCGGATCACGGTCTTGCCGCGCGCGCCGCCGGCCCGGCTGTCGGCGAGCGCCTCCGGCGCGTCCGCCAGCGGGACCTCGCGCTCGATCGACACGCGCAGCTCGCCCGCGTCGATGAGGTCGGACAGCCGCTCCAGCATCTCGGCCGACGGCTCGGTCTCGAGGTTGATCCCGCGCAGGCCCCGGGCCTCCATCGCGTCCGGGTTCACCGACCACGTGGTGCTGACGTAGACCCCGCCGGGCCGGAGCATCTGCGCGATGCCCTCGGTGGCGCCGGTGTCGCTGACCACGTCGAGGACGGCGTCGATCCCGTCCGTGTGGACGCCGAGGACCTGCCGGTTGAGGTCGTCCTCGGTGTGGTCGACGGTCTCGTCCGCGCCGAGGCGCCGCATCGTCCCGGCCATGTCGTCCCGGGCGGTCGCGATGACCTTGGCGCCCTCGCGGGCGGCGAGCTGGACCAGGCCCTGCCCGACGCCGCCGGTCGCCCCCACGACGAGGACCGTATGCCCCGCGTCGATCTCGGCGGCCTCCACCATGGCGAGCGCGGTCATGCTCGCGGTCGGCACCGCCGCGGCCTGCGTGTACAGCATGCCCTCCGGCATCCTGGCGACCGGCCCGTCGTCGCGGGCGAGGGCGTACTCGGCGAAGGAGCCGAGGCCCCGGTCCACCTGGTCGAAGCATCCGTAGACCTGCTCGCCGTGGCGGAGCCGGGTGACGCCCTCGCCGACGTCGTCGACGACCCCGGCGCCGTCCCGGCCGAGGATCAGCGGGAACGGCGCGTCGGTGGAGTCCTTGAACATCCCGTCGGCGATCTTCCAGTCGATCGGATTGAGCCCGGCCGCGATCATCTTCACGAGGATCTCACCCGGTCCCGGCTCCGGGCGCGGCAGGTTCATCAGCGCCGGCGTGGCGCCGTATTCGGACACGGCGATGGCATGCATGACGTTTCGTCCCCCGATATTTCAACAACACCCCGCCGTTGATCTACCCGGGCTGCGGACGATCACACAGGTCAGCGCACTACGCGGGGGCCTGGCCGGCCGGATCGCCGGGTAGCGGGGGCAAAGTGGGGGTGTTCGTCGGCAGCGGGATGCCCGGCGGCCGGGTCGGGGGCCGCGGCGGGCGGTCCTCGTCGTCGTCCGCGCCGCCGCGCCCGGGGCCGCTGCTGACGCGGAGCGTGATCGTCGTCCCGGGTTCCACCGAGCCGGGGCCGGGCGACATCTCGGCCACGGTCCCCCGCTCGTACCGGCGGGACCTGACGCGCTCACCGACGCGGGCGGTGAAACCGGCGGCGCGGAGCTTGGCGACGGCCTCGTCGAGGCTCATGCCGCGCACGTCGGGCACCTTGACGCGGTCCTCGCCCGAGCCGCGGCTGAAGTAGAAGGACGGCGGCCGGTGGAACGAGGTCGCGTCCGTGCCCCGCAGCGCGCCGAGCATGCTCTGCTGCCAGATCGGCGCGGGGATCGTCGCCCCGAACACCGAGCCGTAGCAGCGGCCGTCCAGGCACAGGCTCGTCATCGGGTGCTTGTAGCCGCCGCGCGGGTCGCCGACCCACACGGCCGCGGCGAGGTCCGGGGTGTAGCCGGCGAACCAGGCCGCGGAGAAGTTGTCGACGGTGCCGGTCTTGCCGGCGGCGTCGCGGCCGAGCCCCATGCCGCGCGCCGTGCCCTTGGTCAGGACGCCGCTCAGGATGTGGTTGACGGCGTCCGCCACGCCCCGGTCGATCACCTGCTCGCACTTGCGCGGCGGGACCTTCAGCTTCTCACCGGACGCGTCGGTGATCGACTTGATGGCGATCGGCTCGCAGTACTCGCCGCGGGCGCCGAAGGCCGCGTAGGCCGCCGCCAGGCGGAGCGGGGAGACGGCGTTGAACCCGAGCGTGAACGACGGGAACTGCTCCAGCGGCTTGCCGTTCGCCTGGCGCATCCCGAGCCGCTCGGCCATCTTGACGGTGTCGCAGAGGCCGACCTCCTTCTGCAGCGCCAGGAAGTAGGTGTTCACGGAGTGCTGGGTGCCGGTGACGAGGCTGAAGCTCCGGCCGCCCTCGCCGTCGGCGGCGTTGCCCAGCGACGCCGTCGGGTCGCCGACGTTCTCGCCGTCGCAGTTGCGGAAGCCGACCGGCGTGTACTTCTCCGGCGCCATCAGCCGGCTGCCGAACGGCATGCCCTCGTCCAGGGCTGCGGCCAGGGTGAACGCCTTGAACGTGGACCCGGCCTGCATCCCGATGCTGGATCCGTGGCCGGCGTCGGCGGCGAAGTTGATCCAGGTCTTGCCGCGCTCCTCGTCCGGGCCGAGCTCGCGGCCCACGACCAGCGCCTTGATCTCACCGGTGCCGGGCTCCACCATCGCCTCGGCGGCGGCCTTGTGCGCGGAGTTCTTGGCCGGGACGTAGGAGAGCACGGCCTTCCGCGCGGCCTTCTGCGCCCTGCGGTCCAGGGTGGTGCGGATGGTGAGCCCGCCCCGCTTGAGCAGTTCCTCCCGCTCCTTCACGGTCTCGCCGAAGACCTTGTTGGCGAGGATCTCGCGCTGCACGTAGTCGCAGAAGAACGGCGCCTCGCTGGCCACGCAGCCGCTGCGCATGTTCTGGATGTCCAGCTCGATGGGCAGCTTCTTGGTCTTCTCCGCCTCCGCGTAGCCGATCATGCCGAGTTCGGCCATCCGGTTCAGCACGACGTTGCGGCGCTGCAGGGCCGCGCCGGCGTGCTGGGTCGGGTCGTAGGCGTAGGGGTAGCGGATGACGCCGGCGAGCAGCGTCGCCTCGGCGAGGTCCAGCTCGGAGGCGTGCTTGGAGAAGTAGTGCCGGGACGCGGCCTCGATGCCGTAGGCGCCGTCGCCGTAGTAGGCGATGTTCAGGTAGCGGCGCAGGATCTCGTCCTTGGGGAACCGCTTCTCGATCGCGATCGCGTACCGCAGCTCGCGGATCTTGCGCGCCGCGGAGATCTCCTTCGCCGCCTCGCGCTCCTCGGTGGAGTCGGCCTGGGTGAGCAGCAGGTTCTTCACGTACTGCTGGGTGATGCCGGAGCCGCCCTGCGTCACCTCGCCGCTGCTGACGTTGCTGGCGAGCGCCCGCAGGGTGCCCTGCACGTCGATGGCGCCGTGCTCGTAGAACCGGCTGTCCTCGATCGCGAGCACGGCCTTCCGCACAACCGGCGCGATCTTCTCCAGCGGGACGTCCACCCGGTTCTGGTAGAAGAACGTGGCGATGGTGCGGCCGTCCTCGGACAGGACCCGGGAGCGCTGCGGGACGCCCGCGGTCGAGAGCCCCTCGGGCTCGGTGAGGAACCAGTCCGCGGTGTCGCGGGCGCCGATGCCCGCGGTGCACGCCGCGGGCAGCAGCATCAGGGCGACGAGGAAGCCGGCGAGCCCGCCGAGCGTGCCCAGCCCGCGGACCGCGCGGGCCTTCTCCGCGCGGGTCGTGGACGCGCTGAAGAACCCGCGGGGGCGCCCCGGGCCGTGCACGCGCCCCGGACCGCCGGAAACGTCGTCTCCCGCGTCCGGATCGTCACTTTCAGCCCCAGCCAGCACGCGCTTAGCGTAAACGTGCGCCCCCGGCCGGGCCACCCCATCCCGGATGTCCCGGTTTATAGCACCGTGCCCGGCATGGGAATCAGGCGTGCGGCGCTCGGCGCTCCCAGGATCGGACACGATCCCGGAATACCCTCGATACCGCCCGCAACTCCGCCTCCGGATCGACGCCCCGCTCCGTCGCCTCCCGGACCAGCTCGAAGAGCCGTACGCCCAGCTCACCGCCGGCGGCCGCGGCGCCGGCCGCGTCGTCGGCCGGGACATCGCCCGGGAGATCGGCCGCGAGACCGTCCGCGAGACCGTCCGCGAGTTCGGCCGGGGCCTTCATCCGCCCGGCGCGGCGCTGCAGTTGCGCGGCCAGCGACAGCGCGGGCTGCCCCAGCGGCACGCCGTCGAGCGCCGACGCCTCCGCGCCGCCCTTCTCCGCCCGCTCGGCCGCCTTGATCTGCTCCCAGTTGGCGTTGACCTCGTCGGCGCCGGAGACCGTCACGTCCCCGAAGACGTGCGGATGGCGGCGGACGAGCTTGTCGACGATCGCGCCCGCCACGTCGTCGATGGTGAACTCCGTCCCGTCGTCGCGCTCGGCGGCCACCACCGAGTGGAACGCGACCTGCATCAGCACGTCGCCCAGTTCCTCGCGCAGCGCGCCGTAGTCGCCGGACTCGACGGTGTCGAGGACCTCGTACGCCTCCTCCAGCAGGTACGGGACCAGGGTCGCGTGCGTCTGCTTGCGGTCCCACGGGCATTCGCGGCGCAGCGTGTCCATCACCGAGACGAGGTCGAGCAGCCGCGCGCCGGGCAGGTCGTAGGACCCGTGCAGCACCTCGACGTCGACGGGGTCCTGCACGACCAGGGTGCCGATCTCCCGCATCAGCGGTTCGTCGCCGTCGGGCGCGGCCACCCACAGGACGTCCCGGTCCCGCGCGTCCGCGACCAGCCGGGACGGGTCGGGCTCCGCCACCAGTTCGGGGGCGACGCCCGCGTCGCGCAGGGACGGCAGCAGCGGATGCCCGTCCCGCAGCCGGACGGACGACGCCGACCGCAGCGCGTCCCAGGCGCGCCAGGTCAGCAGTCCCGGCGCCACCCGGTGCGTGGTCGCCAGCAGTGTCAGGCCCATGCGCGTCAGATACCCGAGTCGGGCCTGGACAGCCGCTGCTCGGCCGGGTCGATCTCGAACTTGCCCGGGTCGTAGGTCCCGTAGCGCGGGTTGACCTCGATCTCCATCCCGTCCGCGGTGCGCCGGAACAGCTCGTTCCACTGCTGCCCGGCCCGCTGCGTCGCGGGGTTCATCCGGTCGGTGAAGTCGGCCCCGAACCGCTCCATCACCGCGGACTGCGTGGCGACGAGCCGCGCCAGCTCGCGGGCGCGGTCGCGGGGCAGCCCGCTCGCGAGCGTGATCGACTCGGCCCCGCCCTGCCGGTTCAGGCTCTCCACGGCCCGGTCGACCCGGCCGCCGGTGATCTCGACCCCGGCCGCCTCGGCCACCTCGCGGGCGACCCGGAAGTTGATCAGCAGGGTGAGCGCGCCCCGCACGTCGGACTCGGAGTCGGCGCCGAGCTGCTGGGCCGGGTTCCCCGGGTTCGCGCGCATCTCGTTCGCGACCGGGTCCGCCCGGAACTGCTCGCGCCAGTCGCGGACGTCCTGGCTGAGCTCGGTGACGGTGATGCGGTCGTCGCCGACGAGGGCGGCGGTGCCCGCCTTCGGCGTGCCGCCGCAGCCGGCCAGCGCGCCGGCCGCCGCCACGGCGGCCACCGCGACCTTCACGGACTTACCGAACACGGAAGATTCCCATCTGATCGGTCGGGCTCGGGAGACGCGCCCGACACTACCGCGCGGCGGAGGCTGGTGCGGTCTCCAGGAACAGGGCCTCGACCAGGTCCGTCGCCCAGCGCAGCAGCTCCTGGTCGCGCAGCGGCCGGCCGCCGATCTGCGCGGTCTTCGGCGCGGGCACCAGCAGGGTGTCGGTCGCGGCCTTGAGGATGCTCTTCGGGTACAGCCGCTGCAGCCGGACCTGCTTGGAGTCGGGCAGGTGCACGGGCGAGAACTTGATGAAGTTGCCCTGCACCGTCACGTCGCTGAGCCCGGCCCGCCGCGCCTTCGCCCGGAACCGCGCCACCTCCAGGAGGTTCAGCACCGGCACGGGCAGCGGCCCGAACCGGTCCTTCAGCTCGTCGTGCACGGCGCCGATCTCGTCCTCGGACGTGATCGCGGCGATGCGGCGGTAGGCGTCCAGCCGGAGCCGCTCCCCCGGCACGTACTCGTGCGGCAGGTGCGCGTCGACGGGCAGCTCGACCTTCGTCTCGACGGTCTCGGGCTTCCCGCCGCCCTCCTTCAGCTCCTGGACGGCCTCCCCGACCATCCGGACGTACAGGTCGAACCCGACGCCCGCCACGTGGCCGGACTGCTCGGCGCCCAGGATGTTGCCCGCGCCGCGGATCTCCAGATCCTTCATCGCCACGTACATGCCGGCGCCGATCTCGGTGTGCTGCGCCAGCGTCGACAGCCGCTCGTGCGCGGTCTCGGTCAGCGGCTGCTCCGGCTGGTACAGGAAGTACGCGTACGCCCGCTCCCGGCCGCGCCCGACGCGCCCGCGCAACTGGTGGAGCTGCGACAGCCCGTACATGTCGGCACGGTCGACGATCAGCGTGTTGGCGTTGGGCACGTCCAGCCCGGACTCCACGATCGTCGTCGCGACGAGCACGTCGTAGTTCTTCTCCCAGAAGTCGACCATGACCTTCTCGAGCTCGTGCTCGTTCATCTGGCCGTGCGCGATGCCGATCCGCGCCTCCGGGACGAGGTTCGCCAGGTTCGCCGCGACCTTGTTGATCGAGCGGACCCGGTTGTGCACGAAGAACACCTGGCCCTCGCGCAGCAGCTCGCGGCGTATCGCGGCGGCGATCTGCTTCTCCTCGTACGGGCCGACGAACGTCAGCACGGGGTGCCGCTCCTCCGGCGGGGTCAGGATCGTCGACATCTCCCGGATGCCGGTCAGGCCCATCTCCAGCGTCCGCGGGATCGGGGTCGCCGACATCGCGAGCACGTCCACCTGCGTCCGCAGCCGCTTCAGCTCCTCCTTGTGCTCGACGCCGAACCGCTGCTCCTCGTCGATCACCACCAGGCCGAGGTTCTTGAACCGGGTCTGCGCCGACAGGATGCGGTGGGTGCCGACGACCACGTCGACGGTGCCGTCCGACAGCCCGCGCAGCGTCTCCTCGATCTCCCCGTCGGACTGGAAGCGGCTGATCGGCCTCACCGTGACCGGGAACGCCGCGAACCGCTCGCTGAACGTCGACATGTGCTGCTGCACCAGCAGCGTCGTCGGCACCAGCACCGCGACCTGCCGGCCGTCCTGGACGGCCTTGAACGCGGCGCGCACCGCGATCTCGGTCTTGCCGTAGCCGACGTCGCCGCAGATCAGCCGGTCCATCGGCACGGGCCGCTCCATGTCGGCCTTCACCTCGTCGATGGCGGCGAGCTGGTCGGGGGTCTCCACGTAGGGGAACGCGTCCTCCAGCTCCCGCTGCCACGGGGTGTCGGGGGCGAACGGGTGGCCGGGGCTCGCCATCCGCGCCGAGTACAGCCGGATCAGCTCCCCGGCGATCTGCTTGACGGCCTTGCGGGCGCGGGACTTGGCCTTCTGCCAGTCGGCGCCGCCGAGCCGGTGCAGGCTCGGCGCCTCCCCGCCGACGTACCGGGTCAGCTCCTCCAGCTGGTCGGTCGGGACGAACAGCCGGTCGCTCTTCGCGTACTCCAGGATCAGGTACTCGCGGGTGGCGCCCTGCACCGTCCGGCTGACCATCTCCACGTACCGGCCGACGCCGTGCTGCTCGTGGACGACGTAGTCGCCCGGCTTGAGCTGGAGCGGGTCGATGCCGCCGCGCCGCCGCGACGGCATCCGCCGCGCGTCCTTGGTGGACGACTTCTGCCCGGACAGGTCGGTCTCGGTCAGCACCGCCAGCCCGATCGAGTCCCAGACGAACCCGTTCTCCAGCAGCCCCGTCGCCACCGACACCAGGGACGGCTCGGGCGGCGCGGCGAGGTCGGTGAGCCGCGCGCCGAGGCCCTCCTCGCCGACGAGCTGGACGAGCCGCTCGGCGGGCCCGTGCCCGGCGGTGACCATCACGACGCGCCGGCCGCCGTCGATCCAGCCCTTGAGGTCGCCGAAGACGCGCGTGGTGTCGCCCCGGTACGCCTCCGCCGGCTGCACCCCGAGGTTCAGCGCCTCGCCTTCCTCTTCCAGGGGGGACGACCCCCCTGACCCCCCGGTGCTCGCTTCGCCGCGCATTCCAGGGTTGAGCGCTGTCACGCTCCAGCGCGGCAATCCGAGTTCGGTGCTGTGGGCCCGGACGTCGTCCAGCGAGCGGAACGCGGCGGCGCCGAGGTCGATCGGCGCCTCTCCCCCGGCGGCCGCGTTGACCCAGCTCGCCTCCAGGAACTCCTGGCTCGTCCGGACCAGCTCCGCCGCGCGGGTGCGGATCCGCTCCGGCTCGCACACCAGCAGCGCCGACCCGGCCGGCAGGAGGTCGGTCAGCAGCTCCATCTCGCCGGCGAGCACGGGCGAGAACGCCTCCATGCCCTCGACGGCGTCGCCGTCGGCGATCCGGCCGAGGATCTCGGCGAGCGCCGGGTGCTCCTCGGCGAGCGCCTTCGCCCGCTCCCGCACGGCCGCGGTCAGCGGCAGTTCCCGGCACGGCGGCGCCCACAGCCCGTCCTGCGCCACTTCGAGGGAGCGCTGGTCGGCGGCTTTGAAGTAGCGGATCTCCTCGACCGTGTCGCCCCAGAACTCGACCCGCAGCGGGTGCTCCTCGGTGGGCGGGAAGACGTCCAGGATGCCGCCGCGCACCGCGATCTCGCCGCGCTTCTCCACCAGGTCGACGCGGTGGTACCCGGCGTCCACCAGGTTCCGGACGGCGTCGTCCATGTCGGCGTCCTCGCCGGACACCAGCCGCACCGGCTCCAGGTCGGCCAGCCCGGCCACGATCGGCTGGAGGACCGCGCGGACCGGCGTCACGACGACGTCGAGCGCACCGCCCTTCCCGGCTGCCGCCCCGGCGGCGTCCAGGTGCATCGCGTTCGGGTGGACGAGGCGCCGCAGCACCGCGAGCCGCTGCCCGACGGTGTCGGAGCGCGGCGACAGCTTCTCGTGCGGCAGCGTCTCCCACGCCGGGAAGTGCGCCACCCGGTCCGGGTCGAGCAGGCTCGACAGCGCCGCGGTCAGGTCCTCCGCCTCCCGGCCGGTCGCGGTCACCGCGAGCACCGCGCCGCCGCCGTCCGCGCGGACGCGGCGGCTCAGCGCGGCGGCCAGGATCGGCCAGAGCGAGGGGGGCGCGACGACCTCGGTGTCCACGCGCGCCCCGTCGAGGGCGCGCCGCAGACCGGGGTCGGTGCACGCAAGGTCAACAAGTCCAGAAAGCGTCATTTTCGCCCGCAACTTAGCAATTCACCCCGAGGCAGGGCAGCCCGAAAACCCGGAAATCCCGCGGACCCCGGCACGGCTACCAGAGTACGCGCCCGCGGGCCGCGTCGTTCCGGCGACGGCGCGGCTCATGGACGGGACCAGGGGCGACAACGCAGCGCGACACGGCCGTCACCAAGAACTGGCAAATAGCGGACGGAGTGCGATCGTGCGATTACGCTGCGAAGTTGTGACCGATCTGCGTACACCGCCGGTAAGCGATGGCGATCTCTTCTCCGAACGCGCCCGCCAGTACGCCCTGGAGCGGCCCCTCCAGCGGATCAACGTCCTGGAGGCGGGCTGCGGCTGGGGGACGGGTCTCGACCTGGGCGACCGCGAGCACCACCTCACGGGGGTCGACCTGGAGTCCCCCGAACTGCGCGCCTACACCTGCGAGCGCCCCGACCTGGACGCCTGGCACCTGGGCGACCTGCGCACGGTCCCGCTGCCGCCGCGCTCCTACGACATCGTGCACGCCTCGTACCTCGTCGAGCGCGTCCCGCACGCCGAACTGGTGCTCGACCGGTTCGTCGCGGCGCTGAAGCCCGGCGGGCTGCTGCTCATCCACATGCGCGACCGCAACACCGCCTACGGCTTCCTCGACCGGGCGCTGCCGCGGTGGATGCACGCCTCCGGCCGCCGCCGGAAGCGCCCCCGCCCGCCCCGGGGGGCGCGCGGCGCCCACGCCCGCGTCCCCGCCCCGGGCGGTGAGGGCGCGGCGGGCTCCCCGCCCGGAACCCGCGGCGAGACCCCCGCCGAGACCCGCACCGCGCCCCGCAGTGAGCCCCGTGCCGAGGCCCGTGCCGAGGCCCGTGCCGAGGCCCGTGCCGAGGCCCGTGCCGAGCCCCGTGCCGAGCCCCGTGCCGAGGCCGCGACGCGGCGGCCGCCACGGCCGGTGGTCCGGACGGCCCCGCCCCCCGCGACCTACGACCGGATCGCGTCCCGCGCGGGCATCCAGTGGTACTGCGTGATGCGGGGGCTGGTGATCTCCGAGGAGTACACCTCCCGGCAGGCCATCGACGCGCTCGGGGCCGGAACCGGCCCCGCCGAGCTGCTCTGCCGCCTGGTGTCGGCGGTCAGCCGGGGACGCCTCACCGCGGACCACAGCGAGGTCACCTTCGTGATCCGCAAGCCCGAGAACCGCTTCGCCCGCGTCATCTGAACGGGGCCCGTACGAGGGCCGGAGGTGCGTCCACCCCCGCGGCACAGTATTTTTCCTGCGGAAACTCCAAGCACACAGGACCAGCCCGGCCTCGCGCCGGGCGGGATCGGAGATCGCGGTGACCGCCGACGCCGGCCTTCCCGACACGCTGCGCGACCTGCCCGCCTGGACCCCGGACGCGGTGGAGCTCGCCGACCTGGAGCTGATCCTGGCCGGCGTGTACCGCCCGCTGACCGGGTTCCTCGGCTCGTACGACACCGCCATGGTGATCGCCGGGGGCCGGCTGGCCGACGGCACCCCGTGGCCGGTCCCGGTCACCCTGTCGGTGCCGAAGGAGCTGACCGAGCACGAGCGGATCGTCCTGCAGGACCCGGAGGGCGTGCCGCTCGCCGTGCTGCGGGTCACCGAGGCGTGGCAGGACCCGACGACCCAGGACCTGCGCCTCGCCGGGCCGCTGGAGGCCCTCCGCGCCCCCGCGCACGGCCCCTTCCACAGCCTGCGCCGCCGCCCGGACGAAGTCGGCCCCCACGAGGGCAACGTGCTCACAGAATCCCCCGAGGGGGGACGACCCCCCACACCCCCCGGCAAAGTGCTCACAGAATCCCCCGAGGGGGGACGACCCCCCACACCCCCCGGCAAAGTGCTCGCTGTGGCAACTGGCGAGCCCCTGCACCGCAAGCAGCTCGGCCAGCTCCGGCAGGTCGCCGAGCGGCTCGGCGCCAAGGTGCTCGTACTGCCGCTGCTGGGCGGTGAGCACGACGACTCACTCGTCCGCGCCCTGCTGGCCGTCCGCCGGGAGCTTCCGGACGGCACCCAGATCATCCCGGTCCCGCTGCCCGCGCGCGGCGAGCCGAAGGACCGCGAAGTCCTGCTGCACGCGCACATCGCGGCCGCCTACGGCGCGACCCACCTGCTCGCCGACCGCGAGGTCGAGGGCCCCGCGATCCCGGTCGTCGTGCCCGAGCCGTGGGCCTACGACGCCGACGTGGAGGTGTGGCGGCCGGTCGCGCGGATCGAGCCCGACCACGTCCAGGCGGAGCTCACCCCCGAGCGCCTCGGGGAGCTGCTGGACGCCGGCGAACCCGTCCCCGACTGGTTCACCCCGCCCGCGGTCGCCGCCGAACTCGCGCTCGCGCGTCCCCCGAAGCTGTCGCGCGGCATCACGGTGTTCTTCACCGGCCTGTCCGGCTCCGGGAAGTCCACGGTCGCGCGCGGCCTCGCGGACGCCCTGGTCGAGCGCGGCGGCCGGACGGTGACGCTGCTGGACGGCGACGTCGTGCGGCGGATGCTGTCGGCCGGCCTGACGTTCTCCCGCGCCGACCGGGACCTCAACATCCGGCGGATCGGGTTCGTCGCCGCCGAGATCACCCGGCACGGCGGCACCGCCATCTGCGCGCCGATCGCGCCGTACGCGGCGACCCGCGCGGAGGTGCGCCGGATGGTGTCCGCCGTGGGCGACTTCATCCTCGTGCACGTCGCGACGCCGCTGGAGGAGTGCGAGCGCCGCGACCGCAAGGGCCTGTACGCCAAGGCGCGGGCGGGTCTCATCCCGGAGTTCACCGGCATCTCCGACCCCTACGAGGAGCCGGACGACGCCGATCTGACCCTCGACACGTCCCGGATGCCGCCGGACGAGGCGGTCGGCAAGGTCCTCGACCTCCTGGTCGAGGGCGGCTGGGTGCGGCCCGCGTAGCGGCAGACACCGCGCCGAGCGCCGGTCCCGTCCGGCACAGCCGGTCCGGCACGTCCCGTTTGTGCCTCGCCACCCGGGTTACGGACCCGGAAGTCAGGTGCCCTATCGTGGACGCGTTTCCCTACAAAGCTGGTAGGTCATGCCGATGGACTTCGATTGGACGATGGCGCTGGGCTCGTTCCTCGTCGCCATCATCGTCGGGCTGACCGGCATGGGCGGCGGCGCCCTGATGACGCCGATGCTCGTGACGTTCTTCGGGGTCAGTCCGATGGCCGCCGTGTCCAGCGACCTCGTCGCCGCCGCCGTGATGAAACCCGTAGGCAGCGCCGTCCACTACCGGCAGGGCACGATCAACATGCGGCTCGTCGGGTGGCTCTGCGCGGGCTCGGTCCCCGCCGCGTTCTCCGGCGTCCTGCTCGCGCGGGCGCTCGGCCACGGCGGCCGGGTCGAGGACGTCATCAGCATCGCGATGGGCGTCGCGCTGATGATCGCGGCCGGCGGACTCGTCCTGCGCGCCTACATGTCGCACCGGCGGCGGTCCGACCCGGCGGAGACCGAGGGGGACGGCGCGAAGGCGCCCGAGATCACGGTCCGCCCCGTGCCGACCGTGCTGGTCGGCCTCGTCGGCGGGCTCGTCGTCGGCATCACCTCGGTCGGCTCCGGCTCCCTCATCATCGTCGCGCTGCTCGCCCTCTACCCGGCGCTCAAGGCCAACCAGCTCGTCGGCACCGACCTCCTCCAGGCCGTCCCGCTGGTGTTCGCGGCCGCCATCGGCCACCTGCTCTTCGGCGACTTCCGGATGGAGGTCACCGCCGCCCTGCTCGTCGGCTCCATCCCCGGCGTCTACCTCGGCTCGAAGGTCTCCTCGCGCGCCCCGAGCGCGCTCATCCGCCACTTCCTGGTCCTGGTCCTGGTCGCCTCGTCGCTGAAGATGTTCGGCATGGAGCCCGCCCCCCTCGGGTGGACGCTCCTCGGCCTGCTCACCGCGGCGGCGGCCGGCTGGCTCGTGCTGCGCCTTCGCCGGGCCCGCGGGAGGGATACGCTGCCCTCTCGGGCCGGATCCCCCGTCGGCGCGGGCAGTCCAGGAGGGCAGGACACGAGTGGACCGACGATGGCCGCATGACCGGCCGCATGACCGATGGCCGCATGACACCGTCGACGTCCTGGGCGTGCGGGTCAGCCGCATCGACGTCGCGCAGCTCCGGTCGTTCGTCGCGGCGGCCGTCAAGGAGCGGGCGAAGCTGACGATCACCTTCGCCAACCCGGACTACGTCCGCAAGGCGCAGCGGGACCACGCGCTGCGCGACCTCATGAACGGCTTCGACCTCAACCTCCCCGACGGCTGGGGCGTCGTGCTGGCCGCGAAGGTCTTCGGGCGGCCCGTCCCCGGGCGGATGGCGAACGACGACCTCACCGACGACCTGTTCGGGCAGCCCGCCGAGGAGGGCTGGCGGGTGTTCCTGTTCGGCAACGCCCCGGGCGTCGCGGAGCAGGCCGCCGAGAACGTCCGGAAGTGGTACCCCGGCCTGGCCGTCGCCGGCACGCTGCACGGCCACTGGGCCGACGAGGACGGCCGGCTGCCCGCGAAGACCGCCGAACGGCTCGTCGCCGAGATCAACGACGCGTCCCCGGACGTCCTCCACGTCGGCCTCGGGACGCCCCTCCAGCAGCGGTTCGTCAGCGAGTACCGCGACCGCCTCACCGCGCCGGTGATCCTCACGTGCGGCGCGTACTTCGAGCACCTCGCCGAGCGCCGCGACTACTACCCGGCGTGGGTCCTGAAGCTGCGCGTCGGCTTCCTGTACCGGCTGGCCCGCGAACCGCGCCGGCTCTGGCGCCGCTACACCATCGAACTGGGCTCCTACCTGGCCCGGGTCCTCCTGCACCGCGTCCGGCACGGCAAGAACCCGGCGGCGTGAGGACGTTTCTATCGCGCGACGCTTTCCCCCGAACCGCTGCCTGAAAATCACCCATGTGGTAGGACAAGATGCCATCACCAACCCCGGCCGCACTCCGGAGTACCCCCATGCGCCCCTTCCTCGCTTGTCTCACGGCCACCTCTCTCGCGGCGTTCGCCGTGCCGGCAGTGGCGAGCGCGGCCTCGGCCGACATCGCACAGTCCAAGGTGGTCTCGGACAACCCGGTGAACAACACCCCGCACGTCCTGGACGGCACCGTCCGGACGATCGCCGTCACCGGCACCCTCGTCGTCGTCGGCGGGAACTTCACGGAGGTCCGTGAGGCGGGCAGCGGCAAGCCGGTGCTCAAGCGGAACAACCTGTTCGCCTACGACATGGGCACGGGGAAGATCAGCACGACGTTCGTCCCCAAGGTCGACGGCACCGTCCACGCGCTGCAGGCCGGGACGGGCGGCTGGGTCTACATGGCCGGGACGTTCAAGAACGTCAACGGCAGGAAGACGGGCACCGTCGCCTCGATCCGGGCGACCACGAACCAGGTGCACACCGGCTTCAAGCCCAACGTCAACTACCGCGTCACCACGATGGTGCGGCGCGGCCTCCGGCTCTACGTCGGCGGCTCGTTCACCCAGGCGGGCGGGAAGGCCCGCACCGCCCTCGCGCGGCTCGACGCGCTGACCGGCGCCGCCGACAACGGCTTCGACTTCACCATCACCAAGCCGCGGTCCGGCACCCTCAAGGTCTACCGCCTCGCCGTCGACCCCGCCGACAGCCGGGTGGTGATCAACGGGACGTTCACCCAGGTCAACGGGCAGTCCCGGCACCAGATCGCCATGATCAACACGGGTTCGGGCGCCGCGAAGCTGTCGACCTGGTCCACCCAGCGTTACGCCACCCCCTGCAACCTCTCCGCGTTCGACACCTACATGCGCGGCATGGACTTCTCCCCCGACGGCAAGTACTTCGTGGTCGTCACCACCGGCGGCCCCTACGGCACCAGCCAGCTGTGCGACACCGCCGCCCGCTGGGAGTCCGGCGCCACCGGCGCCGGCCAGGACCCGACCTGGGTCAACTGGACCGGCGGCGACACGCTGCTGTCCACCACGGTCACCGGCGCCGCCGTCTACGTCGGCGGGCACCAGCGCTGGCTCGACAACCCCAAGGGCCGCGACAACCCCGGCCCCGGCGCGGTGTCGCGGCCCGGCATCGGCGCGCTCAACCCGCAGACCGGCAAGGCGCTCGCGTGGAACCCGACGCGGACGCTCGGCCACGGCGTCGAGGCGCTCGTCGCCCACCCGAAGGGCCTGCTCGTCGGCAGCGACACCGACCAGCTCGGCCGCGAGTACCACGGCCGCATCGGGATGTTCCCCTTGGGCTGAGCCCGGTGCGTCCCGTATGAGATAAAGGGACGACGTGCGATAAGGGGCGACGACCAGCCAGTGGAAGGGGCTGCCTGTGCAACAACGCGACCCGTTCCCCGGTGGTCACCACCGGCCCGACGCGCGCCGCTCGCAGCCCGTGCCGCCGGCACGGCGCCGCGGGCGGCGGCGCGGTCCGCGTCCCTCCTTCTACTACACCTCCGCGGGCACCCTCCTGGTCGTCGGCGGCTCGGTCGGCGCGATCGCGCTGAGCGGCCCCGGACCCGACCGCGACGCCCGGACGGCGTCCGCCACCGCCGAGTCCGTCGTTCCCGCGTCGGCCGACACCTACGTGGTACGCGAGATGCCCGGCCGGGGGTTCGGTGACGCGGGGAAGATCACCGCATCGGTCTGGCCCGAGTGGCACACCGAGGCGTACGTGGCGTTCGACGTGCCGCGCAGCGCGTCCCGCATCACCGGGGCCCGCGTCGAACTGACCTTCGACCGGCCGGAGAACCGGCCCGAGGTGGTCGAGCTGCGCTCGGTGACCGGCCCCTGGAGCGAGACCGGGACGTCCTGGAGCAACCGGCCCGCCACAGGCCGCCTCGTCGCGACCGGCACCGCCCGCGGCGACAAGATCTCCTTCGAGGTCGGCTCCGTCGTGAACCGCCCCGGCCGCTACGCGTTCGCCATCACCAACCGGAACGAGTCGTCGGCGGCGTCGGTGCACTCGCGGGAGGCCGCGGACGGCGGGCCCCGCCTCGTGCTGACCACCCGTCCCGGGCGGGCCGCGCCCCCGAGCCCGTCCGCCACCGGGACGCCCGACGCGTCCGGCACCGCCCTGCCGCGGCCCGGCCCAGAGCCGACCTGGCGGGCGCCACGGCCGAGCGCGTCCGCCGAGCCCGCGAAGCGCCCCGGCGACGGCCGGACGCTCTGCGGCATCTCCCTCAATCTCAAGCCGGGCGAGACGTTCCAGCAGGCCCTCGGCCGCCTGGACGGAAGGTACGGCGGGCTGGAGACCGTCCGGCTGTTCTACCGCGGCGTCCCCCCGGCGTGGCCCGGCAACCCCGACATCGGGAAGCGCCCGCCGATCATCTCGTTCAAGCTCGCGCCCGAGGACGTCCTGGCGGGCAAGCACGACGCGGCCATGACCCGCTGGTTCGGCACCGCGCCCCGCGACCGCGACGTCTACTGGGTCTTTTACCACGAGCCCGAGGACAACATCGCCAAGGGCGAGTTCACCGCGGCCGACTACCGCGCCGCCTGGCGCCACCTGCGGGGCCTCGCCGACAAGGCCGGCAACCCGCGGCTGCACGCCACGCTCGTCCTGATGAGCTGGAGCCTCGAGGCGGAGTCCAAGCGCGACTGGCGCGACTACTACCCCGGCCGCGACGTCATCCAGGTCCTCGGGTGGGACACCTACAACCTCGGCTGGAAGAAGGGGCGCTACGACTCCCCCTCCATGATGTACGACCGGGTCGTCGCCCTCAGCAAGGAGGAGGGGCTGCCCTTCGGCGTCGCCGAGACCGGCAGCTACCTCGTCGGCGACGACAACGGCGAGAAGCGCGCCGCCTGGCTCCACGAGACCAACGCCTACCTGAAGAAGCACGGCGCGCTCTGGGTCTCCTACTTCGACCTGGACTGGGAGACGGGCGACTTCCGCCTCCTGGACGCCCCCAGCCGCAAGGCGTGGCAGGACTTCTGCTGAGCCCCGGCCACCGCTGAGCCTCGCTGCTGAGCCGCCTCCACCGCTGACAACGCGAACGTGCCCCGCCGGAAGGTTCCGGCGGGGCACGTTCGCGATCGGGGTCCGCGTCAGCCGCGGGCGAGGATGATCGTCCACATGGCGGCGCGGCTGGACGCGTTGGTCGTCGCCGTCTTGCCGCCGTAGCTGCCGCCGCCGACCGCTTCGCCGCTGTCGACGATGAGGCTGGTGATGCGGCCGCCGCCGGACCCGATGCCGGTGCCGCGGGTCGTGACACCGGCTGGAGCGGTCCACGCGGTGGTGCTGGACGACTTGTCGCCCCAGTACGTCACCGCCCAGGCACCGGCCCCGCCGACCGACGCGTCGGGGCTGGTGTGCTGGGTGACCGCGCTGGAGTCGCTGTCCTTCTCGACCGCCGCGATCGGGTCGGACGTGCTCGTGCCCGCGTATGCCAGCAGCCGGATGTCGGCCTTGGTGTAGCCGCTCAGCCCGATGTTGACCTGCTGCCCGGCGTCGCCCGCCTGCGCCACCCGCTTCCACAGGACGGACGTCGAGCTGCCGACCTCCTGGCTCTCGACCTCCGTCCAGCCCGCGGGCGGCGTCGCCACCTCGTGCTCGGCGCTGTTGAACGTCAGCACCATGATCAGTCCGTCGCCGGGCTGCACCGACGCCGGGATCTGCGCGTAGGCGGTGCTGACGTTGGCGTTGCCGCCCGTGCCGCCGCGGTAGGAGATGCCCGCCGCCTGGGCGGACGCCGCCACGACCTGCTCGGTCGTGACGGCCTCCGCGCCGCGGTCGTCGGTCACCGTGAGCTTCACCGGGTACGTGCCCGGCTCGTCGTAGGCGTGCTGCGGCGTCGCGCCCGTGCCCGTGTGCCCGTCGCCGAACTCCCACGCGTACGACTCGACGTCACCGTCCGGGTCGGTCGAGCCGGACCCGTCGAACGTGCACTCCAGGGCGTCGCAGTCGCTGGTGAAGGCGGCCGTCGGCGCCTGGTTGCCCGCCCCGCCGGCGCCGCGGGCGAGGACGATCGTCCACATGGCGGCGCGGCTGGACGCGTTGGTCGTCGCGGTCTTGCCCCCGTAGTCGCCGGTGGCGACGGCGCCGCCGCTGTCGGCGATCAGGGCGCTGATGCGGCCGCCGCCCGAGCCGACGCCGGTGCCGCGGCTCGTGACACCGGCCGGAGCCGTCCACGCGGTGGTGCTGGACGACTTGTCGCCCCAGTACGTGACCGCCCACGAGCCGCCCGCGGCGACTTCCGCGTTGGGGCTGGTGTGCTCGGTGACGGCAGTGGGGTCGCTGCCCTTGGCGACCGCCGCGATCGGGTCGGACGTGTTGGTGCCGTCGTAGGCCAGCAGCCGGATGTCGGCCTTGGTGTAGCCGCTCAGCCCGATGTTGACCTGCTGCCCGGCGTCCCCTTCCTGGGCGACCCGCTTCCACAGGACGGACGTCGAGCTGCCGACCTCCTGGCTGTCGACCTGCGTCCAGCCGGCGGGCGGCGTCGTCATCGAGTGGTCGCCGCTGCTGTAGGTCAGGATCAGGATCAGTCCGTCGCCGGGCTGCACCGACGCCGGGATCTGCGCGTAGGCGGTGCTGACGTTGGCGTTGCCGCCGACGCCGGCCCGGAAGGCGATGTCGGTCTGGTTCGGCGAGACCGTGATCTCCTGCTCCTTGACGCCCTCGCCGCCGCGGTCGTCGGTCACCGTGAGCTTCACGGTGTAGGTGCCGGGCTCGTCGTAGGTGTGCTGCGGCGTCGCGCCGGTGCCGGTCTCACCGTCGCCGAAGTCCCACGCGTACGACTCGATCGAGCCGTCGGGGTCGGCCGAGCCGGACGCGTCGAACGCGCACTCCAGAGCGTCGCAGTTGCTGGTGAAGGCGGCGTTCGGCTTCTGGTTGGGCGTCCCGGCGAACAGGAACACCGCCCGGCCGCGCCAGTCGGCGGAGCTCACCTCGGTGGAGGACCCGGACGGGACCCCGGCCTCGGAGAACGCGACGCGGTAGAGCCTGCCGTTGCCGTTGTCGACGTAGTAGAGGTGCTGGCCGTCGACGAACATCCCGCCGACGTTGCTCCAGCTCATCCCGGGCAGGTTGCCGACGGCGGTGGACTCCTGCGCGCCGACGACGTTGCTCTCCGGGGTGAACGTCCGGTAGTACAGCGCGGACTGCCCGCGCGTGTAGTAGATCCGGCCGTGCGAGAAGAACATCCCGGTGATGTTGCGGACCTGGCTGTGCCAGGTCGACATGTTGACGAGCTGGTCGGCGGTGTCGATCGCGGTGGGCGCGCCGAGCGTCGCCCCGTCGAAGGAGCGCCGTTGGAACGAGCCGTCCGAGCCGCCGTAGAACAGCTCATTGTTGATCATGAAGGCGCCGCGGGCGGACCGCCAGTCGACGCCGGCGGTGCCGTCGTCGACCTCGGCCCCGGCGGTGGTGCCGTCGAAAGAGCGGTGCTTGAGGTAGTTCTGCGCGCCGAAGCCGGTGCCGCCGGCGTAGTAGACGTTGCCGGGCAGCTCACCGGTGTGGTTCGGCGGGATCGCCTTGCCGCCGGCGAGCGGGAACAGCGCGAGCTTGGGGTGCCACTCGCCGCCGACGTTGTCGGTGTCGCTGCCGATGTAGAGGCCCTCGTCGGTGGCGAGCATGTCGAAGACGCCGACGCCCTTGTCGCGGCCGGGGTTCCAGGAGAACGGCAGGCCGCTGGCGGGGTCGAGCGCGGCGATGCCCTCGCGGGAGACGGCGCCCTCGCCGGCGCGGTCGGCGCGGAAGGGGTTGTTGGCCCAGCGGAAGTGGCCGCCGACGTAGACGGCCGTGTCGGTGATCTCGACGGCGTAGCTGGTGTCGCCGCCGGTGTAGTTCACCCAGGTGGGCTGCTGCCCGGCGCCCGTGGTGGCGCTCTCCCAGCGGACGTGGGTGTCGCACAGTTTGGGCGGCGTGCCGTAGGCGCCGGTCGTCGTCACGACGAAGAACTTGCCGTCCGGCGAGAAGTCGACGTCGCGCATGTAGGTGTCGAACGACTGGGAGCACTGGTCGCCGTAGCGGGTGGTGTCCCAGTTGGCGAGCTGCGCGCTCGCGCCGCTCAGGTCGAGCATGACGATCTGGCGCCGGGTCGCGCCGTTGACCGAGCTGAAGTTCCCGACGCCGACGAGCTTGGAGCCGTCGGGGCTGACGTCCATCTTGTAGACCTGGGTGACGCCGTCGCCGGTCTGGGTTCCGGCGAAGTTCAGGTCGAGGAAGTCGTCGCGCGCGCCGGTCTGCGGGTTCAGGGCGGCGAGGGCGGGCCGGGCGGCGCCGCCGACCGTGCTGAAGGTGCCGGCGGCGTACAGCCGGCCGCCGGCGAGCCGCAGGTCGCGCACCCTGGCGTCGAACTGCGGGTTGAACGAGGTGATCGGCGCGCCGGTCTGCGCGTTGAGCCGCGCGAGCACGAAGTGGCGGACGCCGTTGATCTCGCTGAAGTTGCCGCCGACGTAGAGCGACTGCCCGTCGGGGGCGGCGAGCAGCGCGCTGGCCTCGCCCTGGTTGAGGCTGGGCGCGAAGTCGGGGTCGATGGCGCCGGTGGCGGCGTCGAAGGCGAACAGCCGGTTGCGGGTCAGCGTCGGCTTGCCGCCGCCGGGCTCCTTGACCTGGGTGAAGGAGCCGCCCACGTAGATCTTGCCGCCGATCTTGATGATCGACTTGACGTCGCCGTCCAGGACCTGCGGAGTGTGGTCCGCCGGGTCGTCGCCGACCACGCGGCCGTGGTCGAGCTGCGAGCCCCTGTCGTCGGCGTGCGCCGGGGCGGTGACGAGGCCCGTCAGCGTCCCCAGCGCCAGGACGGCCCCCGCGGCGATGGTCCCCCACCTGCGTCTGCCCATCGACCCCTCCGTGCTATGTAGAAGCAAACCAGTCGTATCGTGCGCGTAAAGGTGACCGGCGCCGGGTAAGCGTAGCCAGTGCGCATCTACGGCCGACGTTCAGATCACTAACTTTTAGGTTTCAGCCATCGAACGGCAGCGAATCTCGGTCCCGGATGGGACGTGTCCCCGCATCCGCGGACACGTCCATCGCGTCCCGCGAGGTACGCTGCGCACCTCGGAAGGACGCTCGGCGGGCCGCGGCGGAGCACCGGCGAGCGTGGCCTGATCCGGCCAGCGCCCGGTGTCGTCCCAGGCAGGCGGCCGGACGTCCACCAACGATGCGCGTCCTTCCAGGGACGCGGGCGGTGCGTCCGGTCACCGGGCGGCGCGGTCCGCGCACCCGCCGGTGCGGTCCAGGGGAACGGAGCGGTGATTGACCGGGATGCGAGGGATCGCGGGGAACACGCCCCTCGCGACGCCGCGGCTGCTGCCGTGGCGCCTGCAGCCGGGCTGGCCGCTCAGCGTCGCCTTCCTCGCCTTCCCGCTGTGGTGGATCCTCGGCCTCGCCAACGTCGTCCTGCTGGTCATGACGGTGCCGATGGCGGTGACGCTGTGGCGGCGGCGCGGCACGCTCGTCGCGCCAAGCGGGTTCGGCGTCTGGCTGTTCTTCCTGGTCTGGGTCCTGCTGGGCGTGCTGGTGCTGTGGGCGGACGCCCCGTTCGCCGAACCCGGCGGCGGCTTCAGCAGGCTGCTGGTCTACGGCTGGCGGCTCGCCTGGTACGTCTCGTTCACCGTCGTCCTGCTGTACATCGGTAACCTCAGCGAGCGCGACCTGCCGTCCGGCCGGATCGGCAAGCTGCTCGGCTACATGTTCGTCGTGACGGCCGTGGGCGGGCTGATCGGCTCGTTCTTCCCCTCGATCCAGCTCACCTCGCCGGTCGAGATGCTGCTGCCGCGCGGGCTGGCGGAGAACTCGTTCGTCCGCGACATCGTCCATCCGAAGGTGGCCGACCTCGAATCGATCCTCGGGTTCGAGCAGTCCCGGCCGATGGCGCCGTTCGCGTACGCCAACACGTGGGGCGCCGCCTACGCGTTCTTCCTCCCCTACTTCCTGCTGACCTGGGTCCTGCGGGCCGGGACGCGCCGCCGCGTGTTCGCGTTCGTCGTCCTGGCCGCGTCCCTGTGGCCGGTCGTGTACTCGCTGAACCGGGGCCTGTGGGCGGCGCTCGGCGTGATGGGGCTGTTCGGGGTCGTCAAGCTCCTCCAGGTCGGCGGGCCGCGGGTGATCGCCTGGACGGCGGGGATGGCGGCCGTCGGCGCGATCGTCGTGGCGCTGTCGCCGCTGCCCGGCCTCGTCCAGGACCGCCTGGAGAACCCGCACAGCAACAACCGCCGCACGCTGCTCGCCGAGGAGACGACCCGCAGCGCCCTCACCGGGTCCCCGCTGGTCGGCTTCGGCTCCACCCGCAACGTGCAGGGCGACCTCGGCCAGGTGGCCGGCGGCGCGAAGGTCGGCTGCAAGGCGTGCGAGTCGCCGCCGCTCGGCACGCAGGGGCACCTGTGGCTGCTGATATTCGCCAACGGGGTGATCGGGACGATCGCGTTCTGCGCGTTCTTCACGATCCGGTTCTTCCGGCACTGGCGCGACCGCGGCGCCTACTCGCTCGCGGGCTGCGCGGTGCTGATCGCCTGCGGGCTGTTCATGATCACGTACGACATGGTGGAGGTACCGCTGTACACGGTGATGATCGCGGTCGCGCTGATGTGGCGGGCCCGGCGGGACGCCCGCGGCGGGGCCGCCTCCCACGCCGCCGTCGGAGCATCGCGATGAGCGGCGAGGACGTGCGGCGCGCCTGGACCGAGGCCGTCGAGGACCTGTGGCCGGACGCGCGCGTCGAGTCCGCCGGCCCCGGCGAGGCGGCCGGCGCCCGCCGGGAGCTGGCGTTCCTGCCGGACGCCCGGCGGCCGCGGCTGCTGGTGCCGGCCGGGCTGCCGCGGGCCGCGGCGGCCGCGCTGCGCCGCTACAGCCACGACCTCGGCCCGAAGCAGCGCGCCGCGCGCGGGGTCACCGCGGCGGCCGTCCGCACCGGGCTGCCGGAGCGGGGGCTGAAGGACCGGCTGGTGGTGACCGGCGGCGGCGCCTCCGTCGAGGACCACCTGGCCGAGCTGCTCGGCCGCCCGGTCGTCGTCAGCATCGGCCTCGGCAGCGCCCGCGCCAACCGCAAGCCGATCCTGCAGGTCCTGTCCCCGCGCGGCGAGCCGGTCGCGTTCGTCAAGGTGGGCGACACCGGCACCGCCCGCGACCTGCTCGCGGGCGAGGCCGACGCCCTGGCGTACCTGAACGCGCGGCTGCCCGGCCCCGCCGGCGAGCACGCGGACCGGCACGCCCGGCTGCACGTCCCGCGGCTGCTGCACCACGGGACGTGGCACGGGCTCGACCTGCTCGTCCTCGAACCCCTGCCGACCGGCGCGCTCGGCTGGCGCCCGCGCGGCCGGGCGCCGCTGGACGAGATGCGGACGCTGTTCGAGGTCGGCGGCGTCGAGCGGGCCGCGCTGCGCGACAGCGGCTTCTGGGACGCGCTGACCGCGAGCCCCGCGCAGGTCCTGGACGACGGGCAGCGCGACCGGTTCGGCGACGTCATCGAGACCACCGGGAAGGCGTACGGGGACCTGGCCCTCGACTTCGGCGCCTGGCACGGCGACTGGACGCCCTGGAACATGGCCTGGCACCGCGGCGTGCTGCGCCTGTGGGACTGGGAGCGGTTCGCCCGCGGCGTCCCGAACGGGTTCGACCTGCTGCACTACCGGCTGCAGGAGGCGATGCGCACCGCGTCCGGGCCGCCCTACGCGACCTGGCCGGACACCGCGCCCACCGCCCTGGAGCCGCTCGGGCTGACCGGCGCCGCCGCGCAGGCGACCGTCCGCCTGTACCTGCTGGAACTGTGCCGCCGCTACCTCCTGGCCGCGCAGGAGCCGATCGGCGGCCCGCTGCGCGCCGACACCGAGCGGCTGCTGGAACTGCTGCGCTCCCACCCGCCGCGACCCGACTCCGGGAGGAACCTTTGATCTCGCGCCGCGACGCTCCGCAGTGGGTGAAGGAGGCCGGCCGCGCGGCCACCCGCGCCGGCGGGCGGCTGACCTCCGGCGCCCGCATGCTGCCGGACTTCCTCATGGTCGGGACGCAGCGCGGCGGCACCACGTCGCTGTTCCGGGCGCTGGCCGCGCACCCGGCGACCGCCCAGCCGAACTTCCACAAGGGCGTGCACTACTTCGACGTCAACTACCCGCGCGGCCTGTCCTGGTACCGGGGGCACTTCCCGGTCCGGTCGCTCGCCGAGCGCCGCACCGCGGCGGCGGACCTGCCCGGCGCGGACGGGACGGCCCCGCTGGCGTTCGAGTCCGCCGGCTACTACATGCACCACCCGCTGGCGCCGGAGCGGATCGCGCGGGACCTGCCCGGCGTGAAGCTGATCGCGCTGCTCCGCGACCCGGTGGTGCGCGCCTACTCGGCGCACAAGCACGAGCTGGCCCGCGGGTTCGAGACCGAGCCGTTCGAGCGGGCGCTGGACCTGGAGCCGGAGCGGCTCGCCGGCGAGGTCGACAAGATCAAGGCCGACCCGGCGTACGTCAGCCACAGCCACCGGCACCACTCGTACGTGGACCGCGGCCAGTACGCCGACCAGATCGAGCGGCTGCTCGAGCTGTTCGGGCGGGAGCGGGTGCTGGTCGTGTACGCCGAGGACTTCTTCACCGAGCCGGAGCCCTGCTACGACTCGATCCTGGACTTCCTCGGCCTGCCGCGGTGGCGGCCCGCCGCGTTCGAGCGGCACAATGCCCGGCCGGGGTCCCCGCTGCCGGACCACCTGCACCGCCGCCTCGCCGACCACTACGCCCCCTACGACGACAAGCTCGCCGCGCTCCTCGGCGCCGAGCCGGCGTGGCGGCGGACGGGCGCCCGGTAGGACGGCATGAACAAGCGCACCCTCGGCCCGTCCAGCGTGCAGGCGGAACCGCCCACGGCGCCGGACTCGATCCCGGTCACCCGGTTCGTCGGCGCCGTCCGGCGGCACCTCACCGCGCTGGTGATCGCGGTGCTGGTCGGCGGAGCGCTCGGCGCCGCCAAGGTCGCGCTCACCCCCGCGACGTACACCGCGCGGATCTCGGTGCTGGCGCCGCCCGTCGCGCTGCACCCCGGCATCGACATCGGTTCGGCGCTCGACTTCAACCTGCGGAATCCGCGCGAGACCACGATGGACACCGAGGCCCAGCTCGTGTGGTCGGAGAAGGTGCTGGCCGAGCTGGCGAGGCATCCCGGTTTCGACGCCTCCTACGACGAGCTCCGCGAACGCGTCGACCTGACGGTGCCGACCGGCACCCACGTCCTGACGATCGGTGTCCGGGGCGGGACGCCGGCGGACGCCCGGCGCGGCGCCGAGGTCGTCGCCGACGCGTACCTGACGCTGCGCAAGCAGATCCTCGGCCAGCTCCAGCAGCGCAACCGCGAGGCGCTGGAGCAGAACCTCGTCCTGCTCAGGACGCAGTTGCGCGCGCTGCCTGGCAACGAGGACGAGCTGCGCCGGATCACCACCCGCACCCGCCGCCAGGCGATCGTGAAGCAGATCCGCGACGTGGAACGGCAGATCGCCGGGCTGAAGAGCAAGGAGGAGCAGCCCGGCGAGGTGCTCCGGGCGGCCGGGCTGCCCGAGCGGCGCGACGACCCGAACCGCGACATCGCGGGCGCCAGCGGCATCGGGCTCGGGCTGCTGGTCTGGCTCGGGTACGTGCTGGTGCGCGAGATGCGGCCGCGCCGCATCCGCCGGCCCGCCGACGTCCGGCTGCACAGCCGGCTGCCGATCATGGTGGAGGCGCCGACGCTCGGCGGCGGGCACCGCGAGGTCTGCCGCCGCCTGCGCAACCTGGTGTTCGACGCCGAGGCCACCACCGTGCTCGTCGTCGGCGTCCCGGCGTCCGCGGGCACCGAGCTGGCCTACGAGCTGGCCGAGCTGTGCACCGAGGGCGGCTCGGCGACGACCGTGCTGCGCATCGCCGCCGACGGGGAGGACCCCGTCGACCCGCCGCGCGCCGCCCGCGCCCGCCGCGCGTTCACCGTCCGGCTGGTGCGCAGCGACGACGACCGGCAGCTGACCCGGGCGGTCCACCGGGCCGGCCGCGAGTCGCGCATCGTGATCATCACCACTCCCGACATCAACGGCGCCGACACCATCGCCGCGGCCGCCGCCAGCGACCTGACCCTGGTCGTGGCGCAGCGCGGCCGCGCCCTGGACCGCGAGGTCGCGAGCGGTGTGCTGGCCCTCGACCAGTCCGCCAACCCCCCGCGTGGCATCGTGCTGACCGCACCCACCCTCGGCGGCCCCACACCCCGGGCCCCGAGGCGCACCGCCGACCGGACCCCACCCAGAGCCACCGCTCCCGGACGAGGTTGAGATGAACGGAACCGTCCGCGCGCAACACGCGGTTAAAGTCTTGGTGAACATTCCGCCAGTCACGACCCGGATCGATGAGGGGGAACGTCGTGGGAGCTGACCAGACGGCCGACCCGCAGGGAGGGCAGCTGCTGTCCCTGGTCCGGCGCTACACGGTGGCTTTGGTCGCGCTCGGCGTCCTCGGCGCGGGCGCCGGCATCGCGCTGGAGATCGCCGTGCCGCCCCCCTACCAGGCGACGGCGACCGTGCTGGTCAGCCCGCTGGAGGGCAACCCGTACTCCCCCGAGGGGCGCGGCGACGACCTGGTGAACCTGCAGACGGAGGCGCAGCTCGTCGGCACCGACGGAGTCGCGAAGATCGTCCAGAAGAAGCTGGGGCGCGAGCCCGAGGGCGACGTGGAGGTGTCCGTCCCGCCCAACACGCAGGTGCTCAACCTCGCCTACACCGCCTCCAGCTCGTCGAACGCGCGGGCGGGCGCGCAGGCGTTCGCCGACGCCTACCTGGAGTACCGCTCGCAGCGCGCCCAGGGCGTGGTGAACAACCAGCTCGCCAAGCTGGAGGCGCAGGCCAGCAAGGTCGAGCGGCTGCTGACGCAGACCAACCGGGAACTGGCGCTGTCCAGCGGCTCCAAGCGCGCCACGCTCCAGCAGCGCGTCACCGCCTACACCAACCAGCTCGGCGTGATCGACGAGCAGTCCAACGACATCGCCAGCACACCGATCGACCCCGGCCAGGTCATCACGCCGGCGGACGCGCCGGCGGGGCCCGGCGTCATGCGCAAGGCGCTGTACGGCGCGGGCGGCCTGTTCCTCGGGCTGCTCGCCGGGTTCGTGATCATCCTGCTGCGGGAGCGGCTGAACCAGCGGCTGCGCAACGCCGAGGCCGTCGAGGGCCTCGGCGTGCGGGCGCTGTCGACGATCCCGCCCGGCGGCCCGCCCGGCGACTCCCTCGCGCTGGTCAGCGCGCCCAAGAGCCCGGTCGGCGAGGCGTACCAGCGGCTGCGCGCCGCGGTCGTGGCGACCGCGCCGCAGACCCCGGTCGCGCTGCTGGTCGCCAGCGCCACCCCCGGCGGCAGCGCCCGGCTGGCCAGCGCCAACCTCGCGGTCTCGCTCGCCTTCGCCGGCGCCAAGACCATCATGATCGACGCGACCACCGAGGACGCCGACATGACCGGGCTGTTCGGCGCGCGGCCCGGCAAGGGGCTGTCCGACACGCTGCTGTCCGGCACCGACCCGGCGACCCTGCTGATCCACACCGACTCGCAGCTGCGGCTGCTGCCGCGCGGCCCCCGCGCCCTGGAGGCGGCGCACCGGTTCAGCGGCCCGCGCATGCGCGAGACCGTGAAGGTGCTGCGCCGCCGCAGCGAGTACCTCGTCGTCAACGCCGCGAGCCTGCACGACGCCGACGCGCAGGCGCTGTGCACGTTCATGGACGCGGTCATCCTCGTGGTGAACCAGGGCGTGACGACCCGGGAGGAGCTGCGCCAGGCGTACGTGGAGGCCGAACGCGCCGGGGTCACCGTGCTCGGCGCGCTGCTGGAGCCGCCGGAGCCGCGCGGGGGAAGGCAGGCGCGGCCGGCCCCGTCCCGCCAGGCCCGGCCGCCGCGGGACGCCGCCGAGACGCGCGCGCCCGACCCGCGCGGCAGCGGCGAGAACCGCACCGGCGGTGACGCCCACCTCGGGTGGGCCGACGACCAGCCCGGGGCCGAGGACCCCCGGCGCCCCGACCCGGCCGACGACGGCGGCTACTGGCCGACCGCGCGGCGCGACGAGGACGAGCGGTCCGCCGCCGACCCGGCGTCCCTCGTCACCCAGGCGCTGCCGCAGATCAAGCAGCCGCCGCGGTCCGCGGAGACGCGGACGGGCGCGTCCCGGCCGCCCCGGCCCGGCTCGCGGCGCGCGGCGCCCCCGGCCGGTTCGGCGCGGCGCCCCACGCCGCCGTCGCTGGAGCCGCCCTCGGGGCCGGGCAAGCCCGTCGCGCCGAAGCCCATCGCGCCGGCGGACGTCCCGCAGACCTCCCCCTCGGGGGCGACCGGATCGGCGCGGAGCCGCGCCCGCAGGGCCCGGCCGTCGGAGCCCGACCCCTCCGACCCTGCCGCGCCCGGCGATCCGGCGATCCACGACGAGCAGGCCGAGACCGACGCCGCGCTGGAGTCGGCCTCGACGCGCACGCAGGAGGACATCTCGAAGTACATGCCGCCGGAGATCCCGGACGAGCCCGCGGACGGCCCGCCCGGTGCGCCCGGTGCGTCCGGCGGGTCAGGCGGGTCCGGTGCCTCCGGTGCGTCCGGCGAGTCGGCGGACGTGGTGCCGCGCTACGGCAAGAACGCGCACAAGGCCGGGCGGCATGCCGGCCCCTGAACCGACCGCCGGCCCCAATCTGAACAAACTCGCCAGGGGCGGCGCGCTCAACCTGGTGGGCGCCGCCGTCGCGGGAGTGCAGGGCCTCGCGCTGGTCTTCCTCGTCGCGCACCTGTACTCGCAGCGCATCGCCGGCGTGTTCTTCGCCGCGACGTCGCTGTTCATCATCCTGCAGGCCGTCTCGTGGCTCGGCACGGACGCCGGGCTGCTGCGCTGGGTGCCCCGGCACCTGGCGCTCGGCGACCGCGCCGCCGCGCTGCGGACGGTGCCGGTGGCGCTGGTCCCGGTCCTCGCGACGGCGGCGGGCGCCGGGCTCCTCCTGGCGGCCACGGCGCCGTGGACGGCGGGCCAGTTCGGCGGCGGCGACCCCGGCGAGGCCGCCGCGATGGTGCGGGTGCTGGCGCTGTTCCTGCCGCTGGCCGCCGCGCACGACGTGCTGCTGGCGGCGACCCGCGGCTACGGCTCGATGCGGCCGACCGTCCTCGTCGACAAGATCCTGCGGCAGACCCTCCAGGTCGCCGGGGTGGTCGCGGCGGCGGTGCTGACCGACGGCGCGGTCTGGCTGGCGCTGGCCTGGGCGGCGCCCTACCTGCCCTGCCTGCTGATCGCCGCGACGTGGTACCGGAAGATCAGCCGCGCGGGCGGCCCCGCCGAGGCGCCCGCACCGGCGGACCCGGCGGCGGACGCGCGAACGGACGCGCCGGTGCCCGCCGGGTGGCGGCCGCTGGCGGGCGAGTTCTGGCGGTTCACCGCCCCCCGCGCGTTCGCGCAGGTCTGCCAGACGGCGTTCCAGCGCGCCGACATCGTGCTGGTCGCGGCGCTCAGCTCGCCCCGCGAGGCGGCGATCTACACCGCCGCGACCCGGTTCATCGTGATCAGCCAGCTCGTCACCCAGGCCGTGCAGAACGTCATGCAGCCCGCCGTCAGCAGGCTGCTGGCGCTCGCGGACCGGGCGGGCGCGCAGCGGATCTTCGCCGTGTGCGCGTCGTGGAACCTCGCCCTCGCCTGGCCGGTGCACCTGTCGATCGCCGTCGGCGCACCGGTCTACCTGGGGGCGTTCGGCCCCGGCTACGCGGGGTCCGGCGAGACCGTCACGGTGATCCTCGCGATGGCGATGCTGGTGGCGACCGCGACCGGCGCCCGCGACGTGATGCTGCTGATGGCGGGGCGCAGCGGGCTGAGCCTGGTCAACCAGAGCACCGCGCTCGCCGTCAACCTGGTGCTGAACGTGCTGCTCATCCCGCCGCTCGGCATCGCGGGGGCGGCGCTGGCGCGGGCGTGCGGGCTGCTCGTCCGGACGCTGCTGGCCCTCGTCCAGGTCCGCCGGATCCTCGGGATGACCCCGGCGAGCGCGGGCCTGTTCTGGGCCGGCGGCTCGGCCCTGCTGAGCTTCGGGGCGCTGCCGCTCGCGGTCCGGCTCGTGGCCGGTTCCAGCCCCGTCGCGCTCGCATGTGCCCTGGTCCCGGGCACGATCCTGTACTTTGCCCTAATGTGGGGCGGCCGGGAGCGGCTGTCCCTGACCGCCTTCGCCTCCCTGCTGCCGGGGAGGCGCGGCCGCGCCGTGCCGCCAGGCGGGCCCGATCCCGCCGGCCCCGCCGCCCCGCCGGCCGCCGAAACGACACCTGCCAGGAGCGCCCATGCCGGGAATTGACATGCCGGGAATACAGCAGGTCCGCCGCAAGTCCCGCGCGGTGCTGCGCAAGACCGGGATCGCGCCGAGCGGCCCCGTGTACGGGCGCCTGGTCGACGCCGGGCGCTCGCTGCCGATCCCGGCCGCCGCGCGCGTCGCGGTGTCCACCGCCGTGCTGCGCCGCCCGTGGAAGGTGCCCGTCCGGTTCGACCAGCTCCTCGTCGGGGCGCAGGGCGGCTGGACCGCCCGCGAGTTCGCCGACCGCACCGACGACCTGCTGTGGCCGTCCACGCCGTTCCTGGACGGCCCGCACGTCGCGCTGCTGCGGCTCGCCGACGAGGTGCCCGAGCTGAGCGACGAGCAGATCCTCGACAGCCCCTACGGGCGGCTCGGGCTGCGCTGCATCAAGGCCGGCGGGAACTACTTCGGCGGCACCGACGAGGCCGGGGTGCTCGCCGCGGCCCGCGCGTTCGTCGCCCGCCACCGCGGCGAGGAGGTGCCCGGCGCCGCGCCCCGCCCGCAGCAGAGCGGCCCGCAGGACCCGGTGCTCGTCGCGCCCGTCCGCGGCTCCGACCAGTACCAGATCCTCGACGGCCACCACCGCCTCGCGATCGCCGCGATGAGCGGGGCGGACGGTGCGAGCGTCGTCGCGAAGTGGCTGCCCGTCACCACCCCGCTGCAGGACCTCCTGCTCAAGATGAGCTGGCTCGACGGCACCCACGAGCTATACCAGCCGATCGACGCGCCCGAACTGCGGTCCGGCTGGACGACGGTCCGGCAGTGCACCGACCGGCTCGCCAAGATGGACGCGTTCCTCGCCGAGCGCGGCATCGCCGGCGGCCGCTACCTGGACGTCGCGAGCTGCTACGGCTGGTTCGTCACCCGGATGGGCGAGCGCGGCTTCGACGCGGAGGGCATCGAGCGCGACCCGCTCGCCGTCCCGCTCGGCCGCGCGGTCTACGGCCTGCCGGACGGCGCCATCGCCACCGGCGACTGCGTCGAGTTCCTCGGCGGCCACGACCCGGCCCGCTGGGACGTGGTGTCGTGCTTCAGCCTGCTGCACCACTTCGTCCTCGGCCGCGGCTCGGTGTCCGCCGAGGAGCTGATCCGGCTGCTGGACCGCGCGACCGGCCGGGTCCTGTTCTTCGACACCGGCCAGGACAACGAGGCGTGGTTCGCCGAGTCGCTGCGCGGCTGGGACCCCGCGCGCGTCGAGCGGTTCCTGCGCGAGAACACCGGCTTCGACGAGATCGTCGACCTCGGCCCCGACGACGACGCCCGGCCCCCGTACGAGGACAACTACGCCAGGCACCTGTTCGCCTGCGTCCGCTCGGCGTGACCCCCGCGCGCCGGGCGGCCGCCGCCTTGCTGGCCGTCCCCGTGCTCCTGACGGCGGCGGCCTGCGGAGAGCCGGCGTCCCCCGCGCCGCGCCCGATCCCCGCGCCGCCCGCGGCGGGGTCCGCGATCGAGCGGACGGGCGCCGTGTGGACGAGCGGCCTCAACGCCAGCGGGCAGCTCGGCCGTCCCGGCGCGGAGACCGACCCCGGGCTCGCACCGGTGACCGGCATCGGCGGGGAGGGCCGGCTCGACGGCGTGCACGCCGTCGCGGGCGGCGGTCGGCACTCGCTCGCGATCGTCGGCGCCGGCGGGGAGGTCGTCGCGTGGGGCGCCAACGACCACGGGCAGCTCGGCGACGGCACGACCCGCGACCGGAACGTTCCCGTGCCCGTCCGGGCGCCCGGCGGGGGCCGGCTGGGCGACGTCGTGGCGATCGCCGCGAACAACGACTTCTCCATGGCGCTGCGCCGCGACGGGACCGTGGTGACGTGGGGCAAGGGGTCGTCCGGGCAGCGCGGCATCGGCGAGCGCACCGCCCCGCGCCTCCCCACGACCGTGCGGGCACCGGACGGGAGCGGCCCCCTCACCGGCATCACCGCCATCGCCGCCGACGGGCACACCGAACTGGCGCTGCGCGGCGACGGGCAGGTGCTCGCGTGGGGCGCCAACGACTACGGCAACCTCGGCGACGGCACCCGCGAGGACCGGTCGCTGCCCGTCCCGGTGCGCGGTTTGAGCGGGGAGGGGCACCTCACCGGCGTCGCCCGCATCGCGGTCGCCGGGCAGCACGGGCTGGCGCTGCTGCGGGACGGGCGGGTCGCGTCATGGGGCCACAACGACCTCGGGCAGCTCGGCGACGGGACGCGCCGCGACCGGCTCGTCCCCGCCCTGGTGAAGGGCGTGCGCGGCAAGGGCGACCTCGGCGGCGTCTCCGCGATCGCGGCGGCGGAGAAGCACAACTACGCGCTGCGCGAGGACGGCACCGTCGTCGCCTGGGGCAACAACACCGCCGGGCAGCTCGGCGACGGAACGGTCGAGCTGCGCACCGAGCCCGTCCCCGTCGTGGGCCGGAGCAAGGACGAGAAGAGGCTGCGCCGTGCCGCGCAGGTGTTCGCGGGCGAGGCGTACGGCGCGGCGATCCTGGCCGACGGGACGACGCTGACGTGGGGCGCGGGCGGCAGCGGCCAGCTCGGCTCCGGGAAGCGGGCGCCCCGCAGCAGGCCCGGACCGGTGGCGGCCGCCGCCGGCACCGCTCCGGGCAAGGCCCTGTCGGCGGGGGTCGGCGAACGCCACCTCATCCTGCTGGTGAGCCCGCAGGACTCCGTGAGCTAGGAGCTAGGACTCCTTGGGCGGCTCGGGCTTGGTCTCCCCGGGCCCCGACGCCTCCGCGGGCGGCTGACCGGACGGCTGGGCGGGCGGCTGGGCACCCGGCGCGCCGGAGGCGGGGGCACCGGGCGCAGGAGTACCGGGCCCGGGAGTACCAGGAGCGGGCGTACCGGGAGCGGGGGCGCCGGGCGTGGCGGGCGTCAGGGAGCGGCGCCGCCACAGCAGGAAACCGCCGGCACCGGCCGCGGCCACGGCCACCAGGCCGCCGCCGCCGAGCAGGAACGGCATCGCGGACCCGTCGTCCTTCGGCGCGGCCTCGGGGGCGCCCTCGGCGGGCGCGGTCGGCTGCGACTCGGCGAGGGTCTTCTCCTCCCGCTGCTGCACCTCCGCAGGCGGGGTCTCCGGGGCGGGCTTGCCGTTGTTGCCGGGCAGTCCGGCCTTCGGCGGCGCGTACTTCGACTCCGGGAGCGTCTGGACGAACCTGAGCAGCGCCACGTCCGGCTTGCCGTGGCCCGCCTTCACCGCCTTGCTGTAGACGGCCTTCACCTGCCCCTCGGGCAGCGTGTTCGAGGAGACCCGGAACTGGTCGCCCGCGAGCACCGCGTACGTGCCCTTGCGGTTCAGCATGCCCGGCAGCCGCTGCAGGATCTGCCCGGCGTCGTTCCCGGCCGGGACGACCGCGACGAAGACCGGGACGGAGCGCCCCTGCGCCTGGCGGAGCAGCTCCTGCGCCCCGTCCGACTCGTAGTACTTGGCCTTCGAGTCGACGTAGTAGCCGCTTTCGGTGATGCCCTCGGCGATCGCGTCGAGGTCGACCTCCGCGGACGCGGGGGCGGCGGTCAGCCCGATCGCGGGCGCCAGCGCCAGCGTCAGCACCCCGGACGCGACGATGCGGCGGGAAGAGATGTTCACGAGAGCGGCTCCTTCTAGCACTCTGCGACGACCATTGACAGTACCGGCGTGACGTGGGGAAAGGTGGCCGAAGCCGGGAAACGGCACCGATGGGTCAGATGCCGCGGCCCCGGGTGTGCAGCGCGAGCAGGACGCGCTTGCCGGAGACGGCGCCCGACGCGACGGCGAGCGCGAACGGCACCCGCCGCTCGGCGGGGTTCGCGCGCAGCGCCCGCGCGGACCAGCGCAGCGCGTCCCGCCGCCGGCCCACGGTGGCGCACCCGAACGCGAGCTGCCCGTACACCCGCCCGGCGGCGCCCGGCACCTCGCCGATCTCCGGGTAGTGCTCCAGGAACCACTCCAGCGCCGCCACCTTCGTCTCCCACGCCTGCGCGTAGTAGGACGTGAGCCCCCACAGGACGCGGACGTACGCCTCGTCCACGTTGACGACGGGGTGGCGGCGGGCGGCGCGCAGCGCGAGGTCCCAGTCCTCGCCCTGGCTGCCGGGGATCGTCTCGTCCACCATGCCGATCTCGATGAGCGGCTCGCGGCGCGCCACGTAGGTGGACGAGTGGACGCTCATCATCCGGTCCCGGATGAGGGCGTCGTAGGTGACGCGGTCGGTCCCGGCGAGCCGGGGCAGCTCGCGGCCGTCGAAGTCGACGACGATCCCCGCGCTGCACAGCACCGCATCGGGCTCCCCCTCCAGCGCCTTCACCTGGGCGGCGAGCTTGCCGGGCAGCCACTCGTCGTCGTCGTCGCAGAAGGCGGCGAGATCGGTGCCGAGCGCCAGGATGCCGGAGTTGCGGGCCCCCGCGAGGCCCGGCTCCCTGGTGTTGGCGATCACCTCGACGCGGTCCCCGGCGAGCGACATGTCCGGCTCGGCGCGGTCGAACACGACGACGGCGCGCAACTCGCCTTCGTAGTCCTGCGCGAGGACCGACTCCAGCGCGCGGCGCAGCAGCTCCGGCCGGTTGTGGGTCGGGAGGACGACTCCCACGGATGGTGGCATCGGGGGCCTGCCTTGCTGGTCGGGAGGAACGGTGCGGGAGCCGGGGGAAACCGTGCCGCGGGGCCGCGCGGGCCCCGCGGCGTCCGGTCAGCTCGCGCCGGTGATCATTCCGGCGGCGACGGTGTTGTTGGTGGCCTCGTCGACGAGGATGAAGCCGCCGGTGTACCGGTTGCGGCCGTAGTCGTCGACGAAGAGCGGCTGCGTCACGCGCAGGGAGATGCGGCCGATCTCGTTGAGGCCGAGCTCCGTGGCCTGCTCGTCACGGTGGAGCGTGTTGACGTCCAGCCGGTAGTGCAGCTCCTTCACCAGCGCCTTCGCGGTGCGGGTGGTGTGCTTGACGATCAGTTTGGACCGCGGCGAGAGGGGGCGGTCCGGGGTCATCCAGCACACCATCGCGTCGAGGTCCTGCGCCACCTCGGGCCGGTTGTTCGGCCGCGCGATCATGTCGCCGCGGGAGATGTCGATGTCGTCGGCGAGCCGCAGCGTCACCGACATCGGCGCGAACGCCTGGTCGACCGGGCCGCGCGGCCCGTCGATGTGGGTGATCGTCGTGGTCAGCCCCGACGGCAGGTGCACCACCTCGTCGCCGGGCTTGAGGACGCCGCCCGCGACCTGCCCCGCGTAGCCGCGGTAGTCGTGCAGTTCGGGGTCCGTGGAGGCGTGCGGGCGGATCACGTACTGCACCGGGAACCGCACGTCGATCAGGTTCCGGTCCGACGCGATGTGCACGTGCTCCAGGTGGTGCAGCAGCGACGTCCCCTCGTACCACGGCATGTTCACGCTGCGTTCCACGACGTTGTCGCCGTGCAGCGCGGAGATGGGCACGAACGTCAGGTCGGTGACGTCGAGCTTGGACGCGAACGCGGTGAACTCGTCCACGATGCTCTCGTACACGTTCCGGTCGTAGTCGACGAGGTCCATCTTGTTGACCGCCACGACCAGGTGGGGCACCTGCAGCAGCGTGGCCAGGAACGCGTGCCGCCGCGACTGCTCCAGGATCCCCTTGCGGGCGTCCACCAGGATGATCGCCAGGTCGGCGGTGGACGCGCCCGTCACCATGTTGCGGGTGTACTGGATGTGCCCCGGGGTGTCGGCGATGATGAACTTGCGGCGCGGCGTCGCGAAGTAGCGGTAGGCGACATCGATCGTGATGCCCTGCTCCCGCTCGGCGCGCAGCCCGTCGGTCAGCAGTGCGAGGTTCGTGTACTCCTCGCCCCGGTCGACGCTGGTCTTCTCCACCGATTCCAGCTGGTCCTCGAAGATCGACTTCGAGTCGAACAGCAGCCGCCCGATCAGCGTCGACTTGCCGTCGTCGACGCTGCCGGCGGTCGCGAACCGCAGCAGGTCCATCGACTTGGCCGGCTCGTGGGCCCTCGCGGGCCGGTTCGTCTGCGCGGGCTCGTTGCCGGCCATCAGAAGTAGCCCTCCTTCTTGCGGTCCTCCATCGCGGCCTCGCTGGTGCGGTCATCGGCGCGGGTCTGCCCGCGCTCGGTGATCCGCGTGGCCGCGATCTCCTCGATCACCTCGTCGAGGGACGTGGCGTTCGACTTCACCGCACCGGTGCAGGACGCGTCCCCCACCGTGCGGTACCGGACGGCCGCCTCGAACTCCGGCTCGTCGTCGCCGCGGTTCGCGAACCCGGTCTGCGCGTCGAGCAGCAGCCCGTCGCGCTCGAACACCCGCCGGGTGTGCGCGAAGTAGATCGGCGGGAGCTCCAGCTCCTCGCGGCGGACGTAGTCCCAGATGTCCAGCTCGGTCCAGTTCGAGAGCGGGAAGACCCGGACGTGCTCGCCCTGCGTGATCCGGGTGTTGTACAGGTTCCACAGCTCCGGGCGCTGGTTCTTCGGGTCCCACTGCCCGAACTCGTCGCGGAACGAGACGACCCGCTCCTTGGCGCGGGCCTTCTCCTCGTCGCGGCGCGCGCCGCCGAACGCGGCGTCGAACTGGTGCTCCTCGATCGCGTCCAGCAGCGTCGTCGTCTGCAGCCGGTTGCGGGACGCGCGGCGCCCCTTCTGCTCCACGACGCGGCCGCTGTCGATCGACTCCTGCACCGACGCCACCACCAGCCGGACGCCCAGCTCGGCGACCCGGCGGTCGCGGAACTCGATCACCTCGGGGAAGTTGTGGCCGGTGTCGACGTGCATCACCGGGAAGGGGATCGCCGCGGGCCAGAACGCCTTCTCGGCGAGGCGGAGCATCACCAGGCTGTCCTTGCCGCCCGAGAACAGCAGCACCGGCCGCTCGAACTCGGCCGCCACCTCCCGGAAGATCTGGATGGACTCCGCTTCGAGGACGTCTAGCTGGGACAGCAGATAATCAGAACGCTGCATGGTCTGTGGCTTCTCTCCACGCTTCTCTGGCAGATGCAACCGGTGGCACGAGGGCGCGCCTTGCCACCGGCTCGAACGCCGGCCCGCCCCGGCGAGGCGCCGCAGGCACCGGGCGGGTCACGGCAGGTCGCCGCTCACTTCCCGGATGCCGGCTAGGAGCGTCGACGCCGACGCGGGATGACACACCAGGATATCCGGCAGCCGGGGGTCCTCCCGGTTGTACTCCAGCGCCGCCCCGTCGACCCGGGACGCGTGCGCTCCGGCGGCCAGCGCGACCGCCGCCGGGGCCGCCGAGTCCCACTCGTACTGGCCGCCGGCGTGCACGTACGCGTCGACCTCGCCGAGCAGCACCGCGGAGATCTTCGCCCCCGCCGACCCGATCGGCACCAGCTCCACGTCGAGCTCCAGCTCCTCGGCGAGCCGGCGGACGAACTCCGGCGGCCGCGTGCGGCTGACGGCGATGCGGAGCTTGCCGGCGTCCGGCGCCGGGGCGTGCAGCGGCACCTCGCGCGGCAGCGTCCTGCGGGCCGTCTCCGAACCGGCCGTCACCGGGTCGGGCTCCCCCGGGTCGGTGCGGACGAGGGAGGCGCCGCCGGTCGCGTCCGTCCGGAGCGTCAGGCCCTGCGCCGGGAGCGCCACCGCGCCCGCGGCCAGCCGCCCCCCGCCGGACGGGTCCCGCCGCCACAGCGCCACGTGGACCGCCCAGTCGCGGCGGCCCTCCTCGGAGAACTCGCGGGTGCCGTCGAGCGGGTCGATGATCCACACCCGCTCGGCGGTGCGCCGCTCGGCGTCGGCGGTGTTGCGGGTCGGGGCGCGGTCGTCGCCGCGGGACCGCTTCCCCGCGGCCGACGAGCGGCCCTCCTCGGACAGCACGGCGTCGCCGGGACAGCGCTCGGCGAGGGCGGCCATGAGGTACTCGTGCGCCCGGAGGTCGCCCGTGTCCTTCAGGGCCCGCGCGTCGGCGAATCCCAGCTCGTCCCGCACGCCGAGCAGCAGCCGGCCCGCCGTGCCGGCGAGCTCCGCCGCCAGGGCGTGGTCGTCCGCCGCCCCCTCGCGGGCGCCATTGTCCGTCATCCTTTGATCACGTTCCCGACTCGAATGGTCTGTTCGATCCACTTTCTCATGCGGGTGCACGGGGCCCTCGGATCAGGTCCCGCCTCCCGGCCGGTACGCCCCGCTCAATAGGCGCCGGAGCCGCGGAAGACCGCCGACCAGGTCTTCCACATGATCTGCAGGTCGAGCGCGAGCGTCCAGTTGTCGACGTACCGCAGGTCGAGCCGGACCGACTCCTCCCACGACAGGTCCGACCGGCCGCTCACCTGCCACAGGCCGGTCAGCCCCGGCTTCACCACCAGCCGCCGGTACACGTCGCCGCCGTACTGGGCGACCTCCTCCGGCAGCGGCGGGCGCGGGCCCACCAGCGACATCTCCCCCCGGAGCACGTTGATCAGCTGGGGCAGCTCGTCCAGCGAGTAGCGGCGCAGCCAGCGGCCCACCCGGGTGATCCGCGGGTCCTCCCGGATCTTGAAGAGCACCCCGTCGTTCTCGTTGCGCTCCAGCAGCTCGACCTTGCGCTGCTCCGCGTCCTGCACCATCGTGCGGAACTTCAGCACGGTGAACTCGCGGCCGCCGCGGCCCACCCGCGCCTGCCGGAACAGCACCGGTCCGGAGCTCGTCGTCTTGATCAGGACGGCGACGACCAGCAGCAGCGGGCTCAGCAGCACCAGGCCGGCCAGCGCGGCGGTGCGGTCGAACAGGCCCTTGAACACCTTCCGGCCGCCGTCCAGCTCGGGGTGCTCCACGTGCAGCAGCGGCAGGCCCGACACGGGGCGGATCGAGATCCGCGGGCCCGTCACGTCCATCAGCGCGGGCGCGACGACGAGCTCCACGTCGTCCCGCTCGATCTGCCACGCCAGCCGGCGCAGCGCCACCCCGTCCATCTCCGGGCACGCCAGCACCGCGACCGAGTCGGCGCCGATGCGGTCCGCGACCGCCGCGGCCTGGGAGAAGTCGCCCATCACCGGCACGCCCTCCACCTCGGCGACCGCGTCGTCACCCGACGCCAGCGCCGGGGGCAGGCACACCGCGGCGATGTCCATCCCGTGGTAGCGCTTCTGCCGCAGCACCTTGATGAGGTCCGCGACGGACGTCCGGTGCCCCACCGCGACCACGCGCCGCATGCACTCGCCGTTCCAGCGCTTCTTGTGCAGCCACTTGCGGAGGCGGTACCGCGCCATGAGGTTGAGGAACGTCCCGAGCGGGAGCGCCATCACCACGTATCCGCGCGCCACCTCGGTCTTCGTCGCGTACGCCACGATCGCGACGGTGGCGGTGAGGATGAACCCGGCGCGCAGCACCCGGTGGAACTCTTCGTAGCCCACGCCGACGTAGCGCGGCTGGTAGGCCCGGCAGAGCATCAGCGTCGGCAGCCACACCATGGGGAGCACCACCGTCAGCGCCACGTACGGGGCGTTCAGCTCGGTCGGCACGCCCGGGAACCGGAGCACGAACGCGATCACCCCGGCCGCCAGCATGCTCAGGAAGTCCAGATAGCCCGCTTTGCGGCGGTACGATCCGCTCCAGCTCTGCGACGACGAGCGCTTGGGCTCATGGCGAATCGATGACTCGGCCTGCACCTTGTCAACGACGGCCATACACCACTCACCAATCCCCTGTAACGCGCGCCCCATCAGCGCGATTCACACCGAAGACGGTTGAACGCCGCTTGAGGTTCACATACATCATGAACCTCGTCCGACCAGCATCCTACGTTCGCTTTACCGTGGTCAGGGCCCGAACCGCCGCACCGGTCCGACAAGCCCCGCGAACCCGGACGGACGCACATGAAAAGCCCAGTCAAGGGCGCTTGATCATCAATGGGATTGCCGGCTTCGGTGGCCGGATCCGGTCAACTCGCGTGGAAGACGTTCTGCGCCGCGCCGAGACCGTCCGCGAGCAACGCCTCCACCGCGTCCGCCGCACGCGCCACCTCTAGATCGAGGTCCTTCCGCTCCACCGCGGAGAAATCCTTCAGCACGAACGCCGCCGGATCCATCCGGCCCGGCGGCCGGCCCACCCCGAACCGCACCCGCAGGTAATCCCGCGACCCCAGCGACTTCGTCACCGACCGCAGACCGTTGTGACCATTGTCACCACCGCCCTGCTTCAGCCGCACCGCACCGAACGGGATGTCCAGCTCGTCATGGACGACGACGAGCCGCTCCACCGGAACCTTGTAGAAATCGCACAGCGCCTTCACCGGCCCGCCCGACACGTTCATGAACGAACGCGGCTTCGCCAGCACCGCACGCGCCCCCGCCAGCCGCCCCTCCAGGACGTCCGCCCGCGCCCGATGCGACTTGAACCTCCCGCCCGCCCGCGCCGCCAGCACGTCCAGCACCATGAAACCCGCGTTATGCCGGTTCTTCGCGTACGACGGCCCCGGATTGCCCAACCCGACGACCAGCCAGAGATCCACCCTCAACCCCTCCACGGAACGGACACGGCCCCCGCGGTGCGCACACGCACACCGCGGGGGCCGTCAAAGACGACGCCGGCCGGCTACCGGCCGCACATCGGCGCCACCGTCACTCGGCGGCGCCCTCGCCCTCGCCCACGGCACCCTCGGCCGCGGGCTCGGCGCCCTCCTCGGCCTCCGGCTCCGTCGACGCGGTCGCGTCCACGATCTGCAGGATCAGGATCTCCTCGTCCGCCGCCAGCGTCGTGCCCTCCGGCAGCTTCAGGTCCCGCGCCAGCACCTGGCTGTCGATCTCCAGGCCGCTGATGTCGACCTCGACCGACTCGGGAATGCGCGTGGCCTCCGCCTCCACGGAGATCTCGACCTCCGTCTGCGCGACCTGGCCGCCCGGCACCACATCACCGACGAGCTGCACCGGCAGGTCCACGACGACCTTCTCGCCGCGCTTCACCATCAGCAGGTCGACATGCTCCAGGAACCCCTTGATCGGGTCGCGCTGGACGTCCTTCGGCAGCGCCAGGCTCGGGCCGTCACCGAGCCCCTCGATCGTCAGCAGCACGTTCGGCGTCTTCAGCGCCAGCATCAGGTCGTGCCCCGGCAGCGAGATGTGCTGCGGGTCGGTGCCGTGACCGTAGAGGACGGCGGGCACCTTGCCGGCCCGGCGGGTGCGCCGCGCGGCACCCTTACCGAACTCGGTGCGCGGCTCGGCGGCGATGCGTACCTCGGACACGGCTGAAACTCCTTGTTGTTGCGATCCACGGCCGTCCGGCACCGGACGTCCGCTACGGACAGAGCGTTGCGATACACGCACGCCGACCAGGACGTGCGCTCCCAAAGATTCTTTGCGTTCTCCCGGGGAATGCGGCTCCACTACGACACCGCACTGACGACCCGGGCACACGCGGGTTAACAAAGTCTAGCAGTACTCATTGCAGTGCTCTTGGCGTCAGGCGCTAGCGCGCCTTCCTTCGGCGAGCACTGCGGCGCGATCGCTGCATCGCTCCGGCTCGCCCTGGGGGCTCGCTGCGCGATCAGGTTCCTTGCTTCGCTCGGAACCTGCCTTCGGACGCGATCGCAGGCGTTCCGGCCGGCGCGTGGTTGCTGTACCGGCTGGTGTCTGCGCGTGCGGCTGGCCGGCGTGGTGTCGCTCGCTGCGCTCGCTCGTTTCTCGCGGGCTCGAAACCGTGGGTGTGCCTGTCTGTGGTGCGGTCGGTTCTTGCTGGGCTTGCTCGCCTGCGGCTCGCTTTGCGTGGGCGTGCGGAGGGGTGTTCGGGCTGGGGTGCGCTTGGTACCTTTCCCGGCTCGCTCAGGCGGCGCCGCAACCACGCAGCGACCTGGACCGTCGCGATCGCGTCCGAAGGCAGGTTTCGAGCTTGCGAGAAACCTGATCGCACAGGGAGCCGCTAGGCGAGTCGGAGCGATGCAGCGATCGCACGCATTGCCCGTTGAAGGAAGGCGCTCTAGCGCCTGACGCCGAGGGCGATGCTATTTAGCTATGTCCGCCGAAGAGGCTGGTTACTGAGCCGTCGCTGAACACCTCGTTGATCGCTCGGGCTACCAGGGGGGCGATCGAGAGGACTGTCAGCTTGTCGAACTGCTTCTCCTCTGGGATGGGGAGGGTGTTGGTCAGGACCACCTCGGAGATGCGGGAGTTCTTCAGGCGGTCTACCGCGGGGCCGGAGAGGACGCCGTGGGTGGCGGCCACCACTACGCGGCTGGCGCCCTGGTCGAAGAGGGCCTCGGCGGCCTTGATGATGGTGCCGCCGGTGTCGATCATGTCGTCGACGATGACGCAGGTGCGGCCCTCCACGGCGCCGACCACGTCGAAGACCTTCACCTCGTTGGCCACGTCCGGGTCGCGCTTCTTGTGGATGATGGCCATCGGCACGCCGCCCAGGCGGTCGGACCAGCGCTCGGTCACCCGGACCCGGCCCGCGTCGGGGGCCACCACCGTGACCTGGGAGGTGTCCAGGCGGCTCTCGAAGTGGTGCGCCAATAGGTCCAGCGCGAACAGGTGGTCGACCGGGCCGTCGAAGAAGCCCTGGATCTGGGCCGTGTGCAGGTCGACGGCGATCAGGCGGTCGGCGCCGGCGGTCTTGAACAGGTCCGCCATCAGCCGGGCCGAGATCGGCTCGCGGCCCCGGTGCTTCTTGTCCTGGCGCGCGTAGCCGAAGAACGGCGCCACCACCGTGATCCGCTTGGCCGACGCGCGCTTCAGCGCGTCCACCATGATGAGCTGCTCCATGATCCACTGATTGATGGGAGCGGTGTGGCTCTGGATCACGAACGCGTCGGAACCGCGGACCGACTCCAGGAACCGCACGAACGTCTCACCGTTCGCGAAGTCGTACGCGGACGTCGGCGTCAGCTCGACATGGAGGTTGTCGGCTACTTCCTTGGCCAGGTCCGGGTGGGCTCGGCCGGTGAAGAGCATCAGCTTCTTCTGGCCACTCGCTTTGATCCCACTCACCTCTGACAACTCCCCCTCAATGGAACTTCGCTTCACGTGGGTGTTGTCCCCACTCACCGCGCACCACAAGAGTCCGGCGCACGGAAGCCTTTGTCGTCCGCCTCCCCGCCGCGCGGCGGGGCGGTCCTCGGTGGGCGCGCCCTAGGACGCGTCCTCCTCGCGTGCTCGGCGGGCCGCCTCCGCCGCGGGCGTCCCCGCCCGGCGGCGCTCGACCCACCCCTCGACGTTGCGCTGCCGGGCCCGCGCGACCGCCATGGCGCCCGGCGGGACGTCCTGGATGATCACCGAGCCGGCCGCCGTGTAGGCGCCGTCGCCCACCGTCACCGGGGCGACGATCATGTTGTCGCTGCCGACCCGGACCTGCGAGCCGATCACGCTGCGGTGCTTCTCGACACCGTCGTAGTTCACGAACACCGAGCCCGCGCCGATGTTGGAGCCGTCGCCGATCTCGGCGTCGCCCACGTACGTCAGGTGCGGCACCTTCGTGCCCTCGCCGAGGTCGGCGTTCTTGGTCTCGACATAGGCGCCGACCTTGGCCTTGCGGGCCAGCCGCGTGCCAGGCCGCAGGTACGCGTAGGGGCCGACGGTCGCCTCGGGGCCGATCTCCGCCTCCAGGCACACCGCGTTGATCACGGTCGCGTCCGCGCCCACGCGCGTGTCCGTCAGGGTGCAGCCGGGGCCGACCCGCGCGCCCTCGGCCAGGTGCGTGCGTCCATGGAGTTGTGTTCCCGGGAGGACCTCGGCGTCCGGTTCGGCTGTTACGTCCACGTCGATCCACGTGGTCGCCGGGTCGACGATCGTGACGCCGGCGCGCATGTGCGCTTCGAGGATCCGGTCGTTGAGCTGCCTTCTGGCCTGCGCGAGCTGGACCTTGTCGTTCACGCCCTGGGTCTCCACCCAATCGGCCGCGAGGTGCGCGCCGGCCCGGTGGCCGTCCCCGCGCACGATCGCCACGACGTCGGTGAGGTACTCCTCGCCGTTGGCGTTGTCGGTGGTGACGCGCTTGAGCGCGTCGGCCAGCAGGGCGCCGTCGAAGGCGTACATGCCGACGTTGATCTCGTTGACGGCGCGCTGCTCGTCGGTCGCGTCCTTGTGCTCGACGATCGCCTCGACGCTGCCGTCGGCGGCGCGGACCATCCGTCCGTACCCGGTCGCGTCCGGCATCTCGGTCGTCAGCACGGTCGCCGCGTTCCCCTCGGCCTCGTGCGTCCGGACGAGCGCCGCCAGCGTCTCGCCGCGCAGCAGGGGGTGGTCGCCGTTCGTGACGACGACGGTCCCGTCGAGGGCGCCGGTCTGCTCCAGGGCCATCCGGACGGCGTGCCCCGTCCCGCCCTGGTGCTCCTGGACGACGGGCTCGGCGTCCGGCGCGGCGTGGGAGAGGTGCTCGACGACCTGCTCGCGCCGGTGGCCGACGACGACCACGAGCCGCGCGGGCTCCAGTTCGCGCGCGGCGGCCAGCACATGGCCGAGCATGGTGCGCCCGCACAGCTCGTGCAGCACTTTGGAGGTGCGGGACTTCATCCGGGTGCCCTCGCCCGCGGCGAGAACGACGACGGCGGCCGGGCGGCTCGCAGCGCTCACAAGGAGGCTCCTCGGCATCGCGGACGGGATCGGTCGCGAGCACGCCCACCTGCGCCATCAGGGCATGACAGGTCGCAGCGCACCCGACACGGGCAGGATACCGCCCCTCTCCCGCCTGTCACCCCGCCGCCCGCCCCGGAGGCTCGGCGCGGAGGATTCCCAACAGCTCCGGCGCAAGGATTCGAACCTTGTCTAAGGGCACCAAAAACCCTTGTGCTGCCAATTACACCACGCCGGAAAGTCGCGAGGGAGCCGGAGGAGTGGCGATCCGACCGGCCCACAACCATACTCGGCCGGGCGCCGCCGAGCCCACTCCATTCCACGGAAAGGATCTTGGGCCGCACCGGTCGGCCGATATGGCCGCTTCGGTTTAGAACGCACGGTGTGGGCAACGCCTCATCATGCCACCCGGCGCGGGTGGCGCCCCGGCCCGGGCACGGAGCCGGGGCCGGTGCCGAACTTCCGGCGACCGTCGCGCGTTCGGCCAGGTGAAGGCACCTCTCGCCGCCCTGCCGCGAGGGTCCGGCGGTCGTCTGGGTAGCAAGAGAGTTTTGTGGCCTGTGAGGCAGTTTCGTACTCAATTTACCAGTCGGCCACTGTGAACCTACGGTTCCGTAGGTTACGTTGACGTAGGTAATGCCGCCTCGAGCCACAGGAAAGTGGTGACGCATGACAACGGCTCCAGCCATGGATCCCCCTCGCCCGCAACGGCGTCCAGAGATCGCGCCCGAACCCAGAGGCAATGCGGAACGCCTGCTCATCGCCGTGTTCACCGGTGTGCCGTTCCTGGCCCTGTTCGCGGTCGTTCCGCTGGCATGGGGGAGTTTCCTCGGCTGGACGGACATCGTGCTCATGGCGGTGTTCTACGTGCTGTCCGCCGGGGGGATCACGGTCGGGTACCACCGGTACTTCACCCACGGGTCCTTCAAGGCGAAGCGCGGCCTGCGGATCTTCCTGGCCGTGGCCGGGAGCCTGGCCATGGAGGGGCCCGTCATCACGTGGGTCGCCGACCACCGGCGCCACCACAAGCACTCCGACAAGGAGATGGACCCCCACTCGCCGTGGCGGTTCGGCAACGACTGGAAGGCGCTGGCCAAGGGGCTGGCCTGGGCGCACTACGGCTGGCTGTTCGACGGCGCCCGCACGTCCAAGGAGCGGTTCGCCAAGGACCTGCTGAACGACCGCGACATCAGGCGCATCCACCTGGCGTTCCCCGGGCTGGTGGCGGTGTCGCTGGCGCTGCCGGCGGTCATCGGGGGCCTGGTGACGATGTCGTGGGCCGGCTTCCTGACCGCGCTCTTCTGGGCGGGGTTCGTGCGGATCACCCTCGTCCACCACGTCACCTGGTCGATCAACTCCATCTGCCACACGTTCGGCAAGGAGGAGTTCGAGGTCCGCGACAAGTCCCGCAACGTGTGGTGGCTGGCGATCCCGTCGCTGGGCGAGTCGTGGCACAACCTGCACCACTCGGACCCGACGTGCGCGCGCCACGGCGTCCTCAAGGGGCAGGTCGACATCAGCGCGCGCATCATCTGGGCGTTCGAGAAGCTGGGCCTCGCGTACGACGTGCGGTGGCCGAACGACGACCGGCTGGCGGCCAGGCGCACCAAGCAGGCGGTTTGACCGCCACAATTGATCCCGTGACAGAACCCGCGCCCAGACCCCGCAGAAAGCGGATGACTGGCAAGGAACGACGTGAGCAGCTGCTCGAGATCGGGCGCTCGCTGTTCGCCGAACGCGGCCTGGACGGCACGTCGGTGGAGGAGATCGCCTCCGCGGCCGGTGTGTCGAAGCCCGTGGTCTACGAGCACTTCGGCGGCAAGGAAGGGCTGTACGCGGTCGTCGTCGACCGCGAGTTCGAGAGCCTGCTGCGGCTCGTCACCGAGTCCCTGAACTCCGCGATCCACTACCGGGGCAAGCTGGAGAAGGCCGCGCTGGCGCTGCTGCAGTACATCGAGGAGCATCCGGACGGCTTCCGCATCCTGGTCCGGGACTCCCACGGCGGCACGGGCACCGGCAGCTACGCGAGCCTGCTGAGCGAGATCGCCGGGGAGGTCGAGTACGTCCTCGCCCAGGAGTTCGACCGCCGCGACTACGACGACAAGTTCGCGCCCATGTACGCCCAGATGCTGGTCGGCATGGTGGCGATGACGGGCCAGTGGTGGCTGGACGTCCGCAAGCCGCGCCGCGAGGACGTGGCGGCGCACGTGGTGAACCTGGCCTGGAACGGCCTGTCCGGGCTGGAGCCGAGGCCGTCGCTGGATCCGCGCCGCCGCCGCAAGGAGCTGGAGCGCCGGAAGCAGCGCGCGGAGAAGGCCGCCGCGCGGGCGGAGAAGGCCGAGGGGAGGGCCGCGGCGAAGGCCGAGAAGGCGCACCGCCGGGGCCGCCGCGACCTGGACGGGCTCGCCGACCCGCTGACCTGACGGCCGGAGGGACGTGACAACCGGTGGCCGCCCGGAGTTCGTCCGGGTGGCCACCGGCCAGGGGTCGCCGGCTCGGGTCGCGAGGCCGGGATCTCGCCGGACGCCGCCCGCCCGTCCGAGCTGGCACACCGCAGGGGAACGAGTAGCTTCCCTCGGTGGACGGGCGGCATCCCGTCTATGGGGTTGTGGGAGCGGCGGTCCGCCTCCCGGCCGTGGCCGCGGGATGCGTCGCTCTCGCGGGTGCCGAGGGCTTCGCCGGGGACCCGGCTGAGACAGGGTCCCGTACTGCGGCTGTTTTTCTCGACATCAAGAGAGAGCATGCCCCACCCATATCTTGATGTCAAGAATTCGATCGGCCTAGGACCATTGCCGGATGCCGCGCCGCCGGGGGCGTCCCTATCGTCGTGGCATGGAACTCAGTGGAGGCGGGTGGGCGCTGGTCCTCGGGCCCGGCGGACCGGTCGGGACGGCGTGGCTGACGGGCCTCGCCGCGGGGCTGCGGCGGGCGGGCGTGGAGCCGGCGGCGGCGGACCTGATCGTGGGCACGTCGGCGGGCGCGATCGCGGGCGCGATGATCGCCACGGGACGGGAGCTGGCCGCGGTGGCGGAGCTGCCGCCCTCGGACGAGCGGCGCCCGCCGGTGGACGGGTCGGTGATGGCCGGGGTGGTCGAGATCGGGAGCACCGCCGAACTGGACCCGGACGAGGCCAGGCGGCGGATCGGGCGGCTGGCGCTGGAGGCGGAGGCGCTGCCGGAGGAGCGGCACAGGGCGAGCATGGAGTTCCTCGTGGGGACCGACGAGTGGCCCGGCCGGCGGCTCCTCGTCACCGCCGTGGACGTGGAGTCGGGCAAGCCGGTCGTGTGGGACGCGGCGAGCGGCGTCCCGCTGACCGCGGCGGTGGCGGCGAGCAGCGCCGCCCCGGGCTACGCCGAGCCCGTGACGATCAACGGCCGGCGCTACATGGACGGCGCGTTCGGCGGCGGCTCCAACGCGGGCCTGGCGCGGGGCGCCGGTGCGGTGGTGCTGGTCGAGCCGCTCCCCCAGGTGTTCGGCGACGCGGCGGCGGACGTCCGGATCGTCCCGGACGAGGGGGCGCGGGAGGCGTTCGGGGAGAACGTCGGCGACCTGGCGCGCTGGACGCCCGCCTACCGGGAGGGATTCCGGCAGGCGGCGGCCGCCGCGGAGCGGATCGGACCCGTCGCCGGGGCCCCGGGCGGGTGACGAGCCGGGGGCGCGGCCATGTTTCTCGATATCAAGACAGGTAGGGTGTCGGCATGCAGGATGAGGTCGACCGTCTGGTCGAGGCGTGGAACACCGAGCGTCCGGATCTGGACGTCCGGCCGCTGCAGGTCCTCAGCCGCGTCTCCCGGCTGGCCAGGCACCTGGACCGGGCCCGGCGCGCCGTGTTCGCGGACCACGACCTGGAGTCGTGGGAGTTCGACGTGCTCACCGCGCTGCGCCGGGCCGGAAGCCCGTACCAGCTGAGCCCCGGCCGGCTGCTGCGGGCGACGCTGGTGACGTCCGGCACCATGACCAACCGCATCGACCGGCTCGCCGCGGCGGGGCTGGTCGAGCGGCATCCCGACCCGCAGGACAAGCGCGGCGTCCTGGTCCGGCTCACCGACGCGGGCCGGACGCTCGTGGACGCCGCGTTCGCCGACCTGCTGGAGCGGGAGCAGGCGATACTGGACAGCCTCGGCCCGGGCCAGCGCGAGGTCCTCGCCGACCTGCTCCGCACCCTCCTCATCCCGTTCGACCAGACCACCGAGGGCCACTAGCCCCTAGGAAAGGGCGGCCTCCAGCGAGGCGGCGATGCCGCAGAGCCGCTCCTCGCCGCCCGCGGGGCCGATGAGCTGGACGGACGCGGGCAGATGCGAGCCCGGCAGCGGGACCGGCAGCGCGAACGCCGGCAGCCCCGCGACGTTGACCTGGCCGTTCAGCGAGGTGAGCAGCAGGTCGGAATGGTCGTCCTCGTCGGGTTCGGGGGTGACGACGGGCAGCACCGGCAGGGCGATCGCGGCGTGCCGGGCGAGGATCGCGTCGAACTCCGCCCTGATCGCCTCGCGGACGCGGGCGGCCCAGCCGAGGCGCCCGGCTTCGACGACGTCGTGCAGCTGCTGCAGCCGCCGGTGGATCCGCCCGCTCATCTTCGGCGGCTCCGTCACCAGGCGGGCGTTCTGCCGCCACCCCTCCTCGGCGACGTAGAGGCCGTTGGCCGTGGCGGCGTCGTAGTAGTACTCGGACGTCACGTCGGTGACGGGGCCGAGGCGGCGCAACGCGTCGTCGACGGCGGCGTCGATCGCGGGATCGATGTCGAAGCCGGGGGCGCCGAGGCGCAGCCGCGCGATCGTCATGGACGCGTCGTACGGCACGGGCGCGAACCCCGGCTCGATGAGGCTCATCCCGAGGACGACGGCGGCGACGTCGCGTCCCATCGGCCCGACCGTGTCCAGCGTCGGCGACAGCGGGTAGACGCCGTCGAGGGGGACGCGGCCGTTGGTGGTCTTGAGCGCCGCGATGCCGCAGCACGCCGCGGGAATCCGAACGGAGCCCGACGTGTCGGTGCCGAACGCGACGTCGGCCTCCCCGGTCGCGACGGCGACCGCGGAGCCGCTGGACGAGCCGCCCGGGACGCGGGACGGGTCCAGCGGGTTCACCGGCGTCCCCGTCCACGGGTTGACGCCGTCGGCGGCCACGCACAGCTCGTTGAGGTTCGTCTTGCCGACGACGCGGGCGCCCTGGGCGCGGGCCGAGGCGACGACGGGGGCGTCCGCCGCGGCGGGCTCGGCTCGTTCCGCGACGGCCTGGCAGCCCGCGGTGGTGGGCAGCTCCGCGACGTCGATGGCGTCCTTGACGGCGAGGCGGGGGCCGTCCCCCGGCTCGTCCGTCCTGATGATCCAGGTCGTCATCGGGCCAGCCTCCCAGACGTCAGCCGACGTCCTCCGCGAGCATCAGCCACTCCTCCTCGACCTCCGCGGCCTCGGCCTGGATCTCCTTCAGCCGGCCGTCGAGCTCCTGGAGCCTGGTGTAGTCGGTGGCGTGCGCGGCGAGCTGCTCGTGCAGCTCGGTCTCCTGCCGGGCGAGCTTCTCCAGCCGGCGTTCGAGCCGGTCGAGCTCCTTGCGGGCCTTCCAGTCCTGCCCGCCGGCCTTGGGCTTCGCCGGCGCGGGCGCGACCTTCGCCGCGGGGGTGTCCGCCCCGCCGGGACGCGCGGGCTTCGGGGCCGTGCCTGCGGCGCGGCGTTCGAGGTACTCGTCGACGCCGCCGGGCAGCATCGACACGCGGCCGTCGCCGAGCAGCGCCACGACATGGTCGGTGATGCGCTCCAGGAAGTACCGGTCGTGGCTGACGACGATCAGCGTCCCGGGCCAGCCGTCCAGGAGGTCCTCGACCTCGGTGAGCGTCTCGATGTCGAGGTCGTTGGTGGGCTCGTCCATGAGCAGGACGTTGGGTTCGCCCATGAGGAGTCGGAGGATCTGCAGGCGGCGCCGCTCGCCGCCGGACAGGTCGCCGATGGGCGTCCACTGCCGGTCGCCCTGGAAGCCGAGCCGTTCGAGGAGCTGGCTCGCGGTCCACTCGCGCTTGCCGACGGTGATGCGGCGCCGGATCTCCTCGACCGACTCCAGGACACGGCGCTCGGGGTCGAGGTCTTCAAGGTTCTGCGACAGGTGCGCGAGCTGGACGGTCTTGCCCCGCACCACCTTCCCCGACACCGGCGGCACGGACCCGTCGAGCAGCCGCAGCAGGGTGCTCTTGCCGCTGCCGTTGACGCCGACGAGGCCGACGCGGTCTCCCGGGCCGATGCGCCAGGTCATGCGGTCGAAGAGCGTGCGGCGGGCCCCGTGACCGTCCGGGCGGTCCTCCCCCACCGCGACGGTCACGTCCTCCACGTCGTAGACGGTCTTGCCGAGCCGCGCGGTCGCGAACCGGGTCAGCTCCACCGCGTCGCGCGGCGGCGGCTCGTCGGCGATCAGCGCCTGCGCGGCGTCCACCCGGAACTTCGGCTTGGACGTGCGGGCCTGCGGGCCGCGGCGCAGCCACGCCAGTTCCTTGCGCAGCAGGTTCTGCCGCTTGGCCTCGGTGGCGGCGGCGATCCGGGCGCGCTCGGCCTTGGCGAGGACGTAGGCGGAGTAGCCGCCCTCGTAGCGTTCGACGCGGCCGTCGACGACCTCCCACGTCCGCTCGGTGACCTCGTCGAGGAACCAGCGGTCGTGCGTGACGACGAGGAGCGCGACCCCGCGGGCCTTCAGGTGCCGGGCCAGCCAGGCGATGGCCTCGATGTCGAGGTGGTTCGTCGGCTCGTCCAGCAGGAGCAGGTCGGAGTCGGGGACGAGCAGCCGGGCCAGCGCGACGCGGCGGCGCTCCCCGCCGGACATGCCGGCGACCGGCGCGTCCAGGTCGAGGTCGGGGACCAGGCCGGCGAGGACGTCGCGGGCGCGGACGTCCCCCGCCCACTCGTGTTCGGCGCGGTCGCCCAGCACGACGGAGCGGACCGTCGCGCCCTCCGGGAACTCGTCCCGCTGGGACAGGAGGCCGAGCCGCAGCCCCCGCGCGTGGGTGACGCGCCCGGCGTCGGGTTCGGTCTCCCGCGCGACGACGGACACCAGGGTGCTCTTGCCGCCGCCGTTGCGGCCGACGACCCCGACGCGGTCTCCCTCGTCGAGGCCGAGCGACACGGCGTCGAGCAGCGGCTTCGGCCCGTAGGACTTGGCGACGTTCTCAAGATTGATCAGATTCACGGCGCCATCAGTCTATTTGGCTCCGGCGAGCCGATCGTGCCGGCGGTCAAGGCCCGTACGGCCCCTGCGGGCCGGGGCCCGGCGGCCCGTACCCGGGCGGTACCGATCCGGGCGGTGGGCCCTGCCGCCCGCTCCGCGAGGACGCGACCACGATGACGACCACCACGGCCGCGACGACGAGGAGGACGAGCAGGAGGACGACCAGCAGCAGCGCGAACGACATCACGACGCCTCGCTCTCGCCGCGCATCCCGAGCGGGGCCTGCGGGGGGCGGGCGGCGGTCGAACCGGGAGCGTTGCGGCGGAGGGCGCGGTCGCGGCGTACGGCCAGCAGGAGCAGCGTCGCCATCATCGCGATCGCCACGAGGCCGAGCAGCCCGGACAGGTACGTCATCGGCTCACCTCGTCTGAGGGAATCGGTGTCATGGGTACAAGACGCTCGCCGCCGGTCCGAAGTTCGCTTGTGTGACGATCGCAGCTAGCGCGGGTCACACCAGCGTCGCTCCGGGGACGGGCCCGGACGCCCGGAGCACCTGCGCGGCGACGCCCGCGCCGTCCAGGCCGTCCGCGATTCCGGCCGCGTCCTCCTCGGTCTCGGCGAGGAACGCGCAGGTGGGGCCGGACCCGGAGACCAGCGCGCCGACCGCGCCGAAGTCGCGGCCCGCGTCCAGCACCCGCTCCAGGGACGGCCGCAGGGACAGGGCCGCCTCCTGCAGGTCGTTGGTCAGCGCGGCGCCGAGGGCCTTGGCGTCGCCGGTGGCGAGCGCGGTCATCAGCTCCTCCGAGACACTCGGCCTGGGCGCGGGTTCGCCCCGCGTCTCGCGGAGCCGGTCGCATTCGGCGTAGACGGCGGGGGTGGACAGCCCGCCGTCCGCGGTCGCGAACACCCAGTGGAAGGTTCCGCGGGTGAGGGCGGAGGTGAGCTGCTCACCGCGTCCGACACCGACGGCGGTGCCGCCGAGGACGGCGAACGGCACGTCGCTCCCGATCTCCGCGCCCATCTCCATGAGGTCCTCGCGGGTGAGGACGGGGTCGTCGCGGTCGTCCCACAGCCGGGCGCACGCGACGAGCGCGGCGGCGGCGTCGGCGCTGCCGCCCGCCATGCCGCCCGCGACGGGGATGGCCTTGCGGATCCGGAGCGACACCCGCGGCTCGACGCCCAGCCGGGCGGCGACGAGCCCGGCGGCCCGGGCGGCGAGGTTGTCCCCGTCGGCGGGAACGCCCCCGACGGCCACCCGCGAGTACGGCGCGGCCTGGACGCTCACCTCCAGGCGCGCGGCGTCCGCCGCGGTGACCTCGTCGAACAGGGACACCGCGTGGAACACGTTGACGAGGTCGTGGTAGCCGTCCTCGCGGAGCGGACCCACGCCGAGCTGGAGGTTGACCTTGGCCGGGACGCGTACCGTCACTGCGTTCACGCCGAAACCCTACGGCCTAAACAGCTTTTCCGGGGGGTCTGGGGGGTCGTCCCCCCAGAAGGGCACGGGCTCTTCCGGGGGGTTTGGGGGGTCGTCCCCCCAGAAGGGCACGGGCTTTTCCGGGGGCGCGGCTTCGCGTTGATCAGCCGCCGCTGGTCACCGGGAGGTTGCGGGGGTTGAAGTACGGGGTCGTGGCGAGTTCGCGGAGCGCCGACAGGGCGTGCTTGTCGCCGGTCACCGCGAAGGCGCGGCGCCGGTCGCGGGCGTTCCTGGCCCGTTCGTCCGAGTTGAAGTAGACGACGGCCTTGACCTGCGGGTCCTGCAGCGTCTTGGACGCCTCGCGGAGCCATTCGGCACGGCGCTCGCCGTAGGACACCGGGACGCCGAACTCGGCGACCATGATGGGCTTGGGACGGTCCCGGGCCCACTGCATGAACAGCTTCAGGGACTCCGACAGGTCGCGGTAGTCGAAGTCGGAGCCGGGCTGCGCGTCGGCGCAGATCCAGTCCACGTGGTCGTCGCCGGGGTAGAACGCGCCGGCGTCGGCGCCGCCGAACCCGCGGGCGGTCGGGCACCACACCCAGGCGACGTTGTGGACCTGCTCCTGCTCGAAGACCTGCCGCAGGTGCTTCCACGCGGCGACGAAGTCCTGCGGGGAGTGGACCCGCTTCTTGGCCGCCGCCGTGTCCATGTCGCGCGACCAGCGCAGGAAGATCGGCTGGCCCAGCTGCTTGACCGCGCGGGCGCGCCGCTGGATCAGCTCGTCGTACTCGCCCTGCACGATCTTCCTGGTGTCGGCGCCGGCCCAGGTCAGCAGCAGGTAGCGGTTGCCGTCGGCGACGGACTTCTCCAGGGCGCCGGGGAAGTCGGCCGTCCAGCCCCGGTAGCTCTGCACGATGTCGAGCCGCCGCCCGAGTTCGCGTTCGAAGCCGGTGACGGGCGCCATCGCGGACTTGCCGGACGGCGAGGCCGAGGGGGACTCCGAGGGGGACGCGGAGGCTCCGCCGCCGTTCTCCCCCTCGCGGCCCTTCTTCCGCTCGCCGTCGTCGGCCGGCACCCAGGCCCCGAAGTACGCGCCCTCCTTCGGCGGGGTCGGCGCCACGCCCGCCCGCGCCGTCGTCGTGATCGTCGGTGCCGCGCCCGCGCCGCCGCCGCAGCCGGCCGCCACCGTGGCGATCATCGCCGCGGTGGCGAGCAGCGCCGTCCCCACGATCGGCAACTTCGCCCGCGCCGTGCGCGCACGCGCCCTCACCATCGACCTCCGCTCGTACCGACCCCGTGCCCCCGGGACGGATGTTCACCCCGCCGCGCCGAACCGCGCCTAGCGGGCTCCGGGATCAACTCCCCGGACTGAAGGACCATACTCGGCAATGCGGGCGAAGGCGGCCACGTCCAGAGCTTCGCCCCTCGCCCGCGGGTCGACGCCCGCGGCGCGCAGCGCCTCCTCGGCGGCGGGCGCGGACCCGGCCCAGCCCGCGAGCGCCGCGCGCAGCGTCTTGCGGCGCTGCGCGAACGCCGCGTCGACCACCGCGAACACCTGCTCGCGGGTCGCCCCGGTCGGCGGCGGCTCGCGGCGGGTGAACGCGACGAGCCCCGAGTCGACGTTCGGCGCGGGCCAGAACACCGCCCGTCCGACGGCCCCGGCCCGGCGTGCCTCACCGAACCACGCGAGCTTGACCGACGGCACGCCGTAGACCTTGCCGCCGGGCGGCGCGGCCATCCGGTCGGCGACCTCCGCCTGCACCATGACGAGCGCGGACCGCAGCGACGGCAGCGTCGCCAGCAGGTGCAGGACGACCGGCACCGCGACGTTGTAGGGCAGGTTCGCGACGAGCGCCGTGGGCGCCGGCCCCGGCAGGTCCGTGACCTTCATCGCGTCGGCGCGCACGACCTCCAGCCGGTCCGCGACGCCGGGCGCGCGCGCCGCGACCGTGGCGGGCAGTTCGGCGGCCAGCACCGCGTCGATCTCCACCGCGACGACGCGACGGACCTCGGCCACCAGCGCCAGCGTCAGCGAGCCGAGCCCGGGGCCGACCTCGAGGACGACGTCGTCAGCCGCCAGGCCGGCGGACCGGACGATCCGCCGGACGGTGTTGGCGTCGATGACGAAGTTCTGCCCGAGCGTCTTGGTCGGCCTGATGCCGAGCCGTCCGGCCAGCGCCCGCACTTCCGCCGGCCCGAGCAGGCGCGATGTCTCCCCCACGGGACAAGTGTCCCAGCTCAGGAGAACAGAAACTTCCCGCAGTTGGGCCACTGCCCCTGCCAGCGCCCGTTCACCTTGTTGTAGAGCTGCTGCGCGCGGTAGGTCTGCTCGTCCGGGCTGGCGTCGGACGGCCTGCCCGTCCCGCCGACCGACTGCCAGGTCGCCATGGAGAACTGGTAGAGGCCGTAGTACCCGGCCGGGTTCACGGCCTTCGGGTTGCCGCCGGACTCGCACTTGGCCAGCCCGGCCCAGTTCAGCCGGGCCGCCGAGCCGGTCCCCGCCGACTGCGGGCCGACCGCGAGGATCCGCGTGACGGGCTTGCGCTTCACCTTCTGCGCGAGGACCTTCTTGACCTTCCGGGTCCGGCCCTTCTTGTCCTTGCGCGGCACGTACGCCCACTTCACGATCTTGATGCCGGAGCGGCCCTCGCGCAGGACCTTCTCGCTCCACGGCGGCACGGAGTCGCTCTTCTTGCGGATCGTCTTGGCGGGCGTCTTCACGACCGTCAGCTTCGGCTTCGACAGCAGCCGCGCGATCTTCACGAGCTCCCCGGCGGGCTGGTCCGCCGCCGGCTTGACCAGGTCGTACGGGCCGAGCTTGATACCCGCCTCGTCCAGGACCTGCTGGACTGTCGTGCCGGTCGTCATCGCCTCGGTCTGCTTGCCGTCGACCACGATGACGACCTTGTGCGGCGCGGGAGGCGAACTGGCGGCCGGGTCCGCCGCGGCCACGTTGTTCTTGGCCGCCGATCCGTCGCCGCCGCAGGCCGTCGCCAGCAGTGCCACCGCCAGCAGCACGGACGCGGCGGAGGCCGCGGGAGTCCGGCGGGCGGGTTTCGATAGCGGGGGTTTCCAGAGCACGGATTTCCAGAGCACGGGGAGTTCCTCCAGGGGGCGGGCCAGGGGGTGCCCGTTCAACGGCCAGAGACTAGAGCCACCCGCCCCGCCTCCGCCACCTCAACGCCCACACGGGCCTCTGGCGGAACGCTCCGCCGGGGAGGCGCGTCGAAGGGATCATGCTCCGGGTCCGGCTGGTCGCGCTCACCCTGCTCACCGGGGCCGTTGCCGCCCTGCTGTTCTGGCCGGTCGTCATGACCTACACGCTCGTGTACGGCGAGAAGGCGACCGCGTCCGTCGAGCACTGCGAGCGGGGATCGCCCCGGCCGAAGGGGGGACGCCAGCTGACCTGTACCGGCACGTGGCGCACCGAGGGCGGCGGATCCGGCGAGGGCGAGATCTACGGCCTCGGCGACGAGGACGCCGGCACGGACGTCGCCGTGCGGATCGGCCCCATGGGGCCCTACGCAGGCGGCTTCCTCAGAAACGGGTACCTCTTCCTCACGGCGGTACCCCTCCTGTTCATGCCGTTCGTCATGTTCTGGGCGCTGCGGGTCACCCTTGCGTCCGGCCGGAGACTCGCCAAGTCCCTGCTCGCGGACCCCGCCGCCGGGACGGTGCTCATCGTCTCTGGAGACAAGGTGTTCCATGCGGACGGCCTCCCCCACGCCACGCTGGGCCCGCCCGGCCCGCCGCCGCCCGGGCACCGGCCGGTCCAGGTGCCGGGCCGCCGTCGCCGGCTGTTCGAGCGCTCCGGCTTCGACAAGGCGGCCGGAATCAACCGGGACGCGACCGAGTTCCGCGCCCTGACCGGCCCGCGCGGGCACACGCTCGCGGTCGTCGAGTACCGCTCGGCCGAGGACCTCGAACCGGAGGACGCGCTGCTGGATCCGTCCGGAGCTCCGCTGGCGCTGATCCGCAGGCTCGCCCCCGCCCCGCGCGCCTACGAGGTCCTCGACCCGGGCGGGGCGCCCATCGGCTCCGCCGCCGCCATCGGCGGCAAGTTCTCCAGCAGCCTGCGGCTGACGGACGCGCAGGGCGTCACGGCCGCGACCATCGCGCACACCGGGCGGCGGTGCGTGATCCGCGTGGAGAACACGGCGCGGCCGCTGCTCCGCGACGTCGCGATCGTCATCGCCTTCGCGACGTTCCGCACCACGGACTGACCGCCCGCGCCGGTCACCAGGGGCCGAAGACGCGTTCACCGTTCGCGGCGATCGCGGTGCACAGCTCGGCGACGTCCACGCCCTTGATCTCCGCCATCGCGCGGACCGTGTACGGGATCAGGTACGAGGCGTTCGGCTTCCCCCGGTGCGGGATCGGCGTCAGGAACGGCGCGTCGGTCTCCACGAGCAGCAGGTCGAGCGGCGCCGCCCGCAGGGCCTCGCGGAGCGGCTCGGCGTTCTTGAACGTGACGTTCCCGGCGAAGCTCATCACGTAGCCGCGCTCGGCGCAGATCTCCGCCATCCGGGCGTCGCCGGAGAAGCAGTGGAAGACGACGTTCTCCGGCGGGCCCGCCTCGTCCAGGACGGCGAGGACGTCGTCGTGGGCGTCCCGGTCGTGGATGACGAGCGCCTTGCCGGTGCGCTTGGCGATCTCGATGTGGGCGCGGAACGAGCGGTGCTGGTCGGCCTTCGGCGCCCAGTCGCGGTAGTAGTCCAGGCCGGTCTCGCCGATCGCGCGGACCTTCGGGCCGGCGGCGAGCCGCTCGACGTCGTCGAGGACGGCGTCCTCGACCCCGGTCGTCTCGTTCGGGTGGATCGCCACCGCCGCGTACACGTCGTCGAACTCGGCGGCGGCCTCCACCGCGAAGCGCGAGGACGGCAGGTCGCAGCCGATCGTGACGATGCGGGTGACGCCCGCCGCCCGCGCCGACCTGAGCTGCTCCTGCACCGGCGTGTCGACGATGTCGAGGTGGCAGTGGCTGTCGAACACGTCCACCGGGAGGCGCTCGGGAAGCGGGGGGAACGAGCGCGAGGACTGGCCGTCGCCGTCCCCGCTCACGGGCTCTCCAGCCGGGCGAGCTCCTCGTCGACGACCGACACGTCCAGCTTCTTGAACAGCGGGGTCGGCTTGGTCAGCGGGACGCCCGGCTTGACCGGCACGGACTCCCAGCGCGCTTCGGTCGCGTAGTCGCCGGTCAGGACGCGGTAGTCCGGCCCGCCCTCCTCGGAGACCGTCTTCAGCTCCGGCATGCCGCTCCACACGCCCTCGCCGCCGAGCATCTCGTACACCTGCTGCGAGGAGTACGGCAGGAACGGCGTCAGCAGCGACTTGGCGTCGTCCACGACCTGCAGCGCGGTGTGCAGGATCGACTGGACGCGGGCCGGGTCGTCCTTCAGCTTCCACGGCGCCTGGTCGGACAGGTAGCGGTTGGCGTCGCGGACGACGTCCAGCGCCTCGGTGATCGCGTTCTTGAACCGGGACCGCTCCAGCTCGGCGCCCACGGCCGCGAACGCGTTGCGGCTGCGCTCCATCAGCGCGCGGTCGGCGTCGGTGAGGTCGCCCGGCTCCGGGATCGCGCCGAAGTTCTTCGCCGCCATGTTCACCGACCGGTTGACCAGGTTGCCCCACGCGGCGACGAGCTCGTCGTTGTTGCGGCGGACGAACTCCGACCAGGTGAAGTCGGTGTCCTGGTTCTCCGGCCCGGCGACGGCGACGTAGTAGCGCAGCGCGTCCACGTCGTAGCGGGCCAGGAAGTCCTGCACGTAGATGACGACCTGGCGGGACGAGGAGAACTTCTTGCCCTCCATCGTCAGGAACTCCGACGACACGACCTCCGTCGGGAGGTTCAGCTCGCCGAGCGAGCCCGGCTTGCCGCCCCGGTCGCCCTTGCCGCTGTAGCCGAGCAGCATCGCCGGCCAGATCTCGGCGTGGAAGACGATGTTGTCCTTGCCCATGAAGTAGTAGGACAGGGCGTCCGGGTCCTGCCACCAGGCGCGCCACGCCTCCGGGTCGCCGGAGCGGCGGGCCCACTCGACGGAGGCGGAGAAGTAGCCGACGACCGCGTCGAACCACACGTACAGCTTCTTGGCCGGGTTGTCCCGCCAGCCGTCCAGCGGGATCGGGACGCCCCAGTCGAGGTCGCGGCTGATCGCGCGGGGCTGCAGGTCGTCCAGCAGGTTCAGCGCGAACTTCAGCACGTTCGGCCGCCACGCCAGCGCGCCGCCCTGCTTGCCGCGCAGGTACCGGCCGAGGACCTCGGTGAACGCGGGCAGGTCGAGCATGAAGTGCTCGGTCTCGACGAACTTCGGCTTCTCCCCGTTGATCCGCGACACCGGGTTGATCAGGTCGACGGGGTCGAGCTGGTTGCCGCAGTTGTCGCACTGGTCGCCGCGCGCGCCGTCGTACCCGCAGATCGGGCAGGTGCCCTCGATGTAGCGGTCGGGCAGCGTGCGGCCGGTGGACGGCGAGATCGCGCCCATCGTCTTCTGCGGGAAGATGTAGCCGTTGTCGTACAGGCCCTTGAAGATCTCCTGGACGACGGCGTAGTGGTTCAGCGTGGTGGTCCTGGTGAACAGGTCGTAGGACATGCCGAGGCCGTGCAGGTCCTCGGCGATGACGCCGTTGTAGCGGTCGGCGAGCTCGCGGGCCGACACGCCCTCCTTGTCGGCCTGCACCTGGATCGGCGTGCCGTGCTCGTCGGTGCCGCTGACCATCAGGACCTTGCTGCCCGCCATTCGCTGGTAGCGCGCGAACATGTCGGCGGGCAGCGCGAAACCGGAGACGTGCCCGATGTGACGGGGCCCGTTGGCGTACGGCCATGCGGGCGCGGTCAAGATGTGACGGCTTGACGAGGACATGGGATCAGGGTAGTCGCGTCGCGGGGGGCGATGTGCGCGAGTAGCCTGGTCCGGCGTCCGGCGGGCGGTCCGCCCTTCCATCAACCGCAGGCTCCTTAGAAGGCAGAAGCGAGGCATGGCCCACACCCAGGCCGACCAGCAGGCCGACCGGCAGGCCGGCGAGCAGGATGCGGGAACGACGAGGGACGCCGGCCCGGACGGGCGGCGCCGGTCCCCGGCCGCGCGGGCGGCCGCGCGGCTGCGGCGGACGCGGCGGGTGGTGTGGCTGTCCCTGCTGGTGTCGGTGTCCGCGATAGCCGTGCAGTGGGTGCTGCTGACGCCGCCGCTGTACTTCGACCCGTACTACGTGTGGCTCGCCGCGGGCTCCTGGCCCGACATCCCGCTCACGAGGTGGCCGTTCAACGAGGTCCCGCACCAGGTGACCCGGCTCGGCCTGGTGCTGCCCGCGCGGCTCGCGCAGGAGGTCCTCGGGCCCGGCGAGGCCGCCTACTTCGTCGTCGCGGCGCTCGGCGGCTGCGCGTTCTTCACCGGGACGTACCTGGTCGTCCGATCGCTGTTCGGGGACATCGCGGGGGTCGCGTCGGCGGCGGTCCTGCTCGTCCACCCCTTCTTCACGATGACCAACCCGTTCGGCCACGAGATCACCTGGTCGACCGGGGTGGTGCTGCCGGACATGCCGGGCGCCGGGCTCTTCGCACTCGGGATGGCGGGCCTGGTCGTCGCCAGCCGCCGGACCGGGCGGGCCCAGACCCGGCTGCTGCTGGCCGCCGGGGCGTGCCTCGGCGCGTCGTTCCTCGTCCGGGAGTTCCTGGCGTTCCTGTTCCTCGCCATCCCGGTGTACCTGGCGCTGCTGCGGATCCCGTGGCGCCGCAACGTCACGGTCGGCGCGCCGATGCTCGCGATCCTGGCGGCGAACCTGATCCACAACCAGCTCGTGTGGGGGACGCCCCTCGCCGGGCTCGTCTCGGCCGCCACGCACGGCGGCCAGTCGCGCGACTACGTGACGCGCGAGCTGGCGCTCCGCTCGTTCCCGCGCGCCATGCACGACTGGCACGCGCTCGGCGCCGTCTTCACGGTCGCGCTGGCGCTGACGATCGTCGGCTGGGCCGTCACCCGGGACCGGCGGCTCGCGCTCGTCCTGGTGTGGTTCTTCACCCTCGCCGTGCCGCTGACGCTGTTCTCCGGCGTCCTCGACCCGAACGACATCAAGCTGCGGGCCTGGCTCCAGCGGTACTGGTTCGCGGTGCTGCCCGCGCTCCTGGCGGGCGGGTTCGGGTCGCTGATCCTGATGTTCCGGATGCTGCCGGCCGGGCTGCTCTCCCGGATGCGGCTGCGTTCGCGTGCCGTCCGCCGGGGCGTCGTCCTCGTGGTGGCGGTCGCACTGGGCGGGACGTACGCGGTCGCCGCCGTCGGCGCCGTCCCCGACCTGCCGCGCGACAAGGCGTGGCACGAGCTGCGCGGCTACCTCGCGGAGCACCGCGAGATCACGCTGATCTGCGCCGACCGGCGGCTCGCGCAGACCCTGACCTTCTACACGCGGGACATGCGGGGCGAGCCGGTGTGGCGCGGCGAGATCCGCGACTTCCCGCACTACCTGCCGAAGGTGCCGCTGAACGCGCGGGAGGGGCCGATGCTGTACACGCGCTGGCGGGGCATGGAGTCGCAGATCGCGTCCGGCTGGCGGCCGTCCGACCACGGCTGGACGCTCAGGTGGCGCTCCTCCGACGGGATCCTCGAAATCTGGAACCCGCCGCCCGCGTCCGCAGACCCGGCCTGACGGCTAGCGGGACCAGGCGGCCCAGTCGCCGGTGTCGGTGCGGCGGCTGTCGACGACGTGCCAGCCGGGCGGGGCGCCGTGCGGCCAGGACGCGGTGGCGGGGACGTTGTCCGGCCACGCCAGGACGATGAGGTCCGCGTTCTGCGGCGGCGGCGTCCAGCGGGCGTCGAAGACGCTCCCCTCGCTCCACCACGCCCAGTAGTAGTGCGAGAGCCGGGTCGTCCACGGGACGTTCCAGTCGACGGCTATGGAGCGGTGGTCGCGCAGGTCGGCGCTTCCCCTGAGGTCGGTCTGCGCGATCGCCTCGCGCACCAGCGGGCGGGCGATGCGGTCGGTGGCGGTGACGCTCATGCCGATCCCGACGACGGCGAGGACGGCCGCGAGCACCGGCGGGCCGTGGCGCCGCGGCCGGGCGAACACCACCGCCGCGAAGAGGACGGCGAGCCCGGCGAGGGTGGCGCGCCACAGGTGGAACTCGGCCCAGTCCCAGGTGAGGAACGCCGTCTCGGGGAAGTCGTAGGCCGTGTAGGTGTACAGGCTGAGCAGGTCGCCCGCGTACCACTGGACGACGCACGCGGCGGCGAGGGTCAGCCCGGCCGCCGCGGCCGCCGCCCGCAGCAGCGCCCGCTGCGCCGCGCGCAGCAGGACCGCGACCCCCACGGCGAACAGCACGGGCGTGACGCAGGCGAGGTAGCGGCCGTAGACGTAGTTGCCGATGCGGTACTCGACCGGCAGCGCGGCCGAGGTGGCGAACGCGATGCCCGCCACGACCGCGAGGACGGCGAGGGCCAGCGCCCGTGTCCGCCCGGAGGTGCCGGGCACGGCGGACGCGGCGGCGGGCCGGATCGCGGCGAACGCGACGGCGACCAGGCCGACCGCCGCCACGCCGCCGGTGGCGACGGCCTGGTACCAGACCTGGCCGGTGCCGAGCGACATCGTCCAGGCCCAGCCGTCCTCGGTGGTGATCCGCCGGACGACGTTGGCGCCGAGGTCGTTGTCCCCGTGCGGGTACATGTGCGGCAGCAGCGACCGGTTCAGCAGCGTCGCGGCGGCCGTCCCCGCGGCGGCGGCGAGCGCCGCGAGGGAGACGCCGGGCCAGCGCCGCCACCGGCAGGCCAGCGCGGCCGCGAGCAGCCCCACGTGCGCGACCAGCAGGATCGCGCCCCGTGAATGGCAGGCGTAGGCGTACGCGACGAGCAGCGAGGCGCCCGTTCCCGCCAGGTGCAGGCGGACGGACGAGCCCCGGTCCGCGGGCGGCGGGGCGTTCAGCCACCTGTGGACGAGCAGCAGCCACCCGACGAGGATCACCGGCAGGATGGCGTCGGTCAGGACGAACTCCGAGTAGAACAGCACGCACGGCAGCACGGCGGTCACGTGCGCGAACACGTACGACCAGCGCCTGCGGACCCCGAGGCGGCGCAGCAGCAGGTAGCCGAGCGGCAGCATCAACGCGCTGACCAGCGCGTTGACCACCAGCGCGCCGCGGTAGACGGCGACCGGGCCGTCGCCGGCCAGGAGCGCGGGCAGGAGCAGCAGCGGGTATCCGCCGCGGTAGACGGTCCCGGACGACATGTCGGCGTCGGGGCCGCCGGTCAGGACCCGGGCGGCGAACAGGTAGCCGGACTCGTCGGGCGTCGCGACCGGCACCGTCTGCTCGGCGCCGAGCCAGAGCCGCACCGCGACCTGCGCCAGCCAGCCGAGGCCGAACAGCAGGGCCCAGCGGCGGCGGCCCGGCCGGGCGGGGGCGGTGCCCGGTGCGGCGGGCGCGGCCGGCGGGGGCGCGACGGCCGGGGACGGGGAATCGGCGCCCGCCGGTATTCGCGTGCTCATCGACGTACGGACCCCCGTGCAACGCTCAGCTACTTCTCGGCTTTCCCGGCGGCCCGTCCCGGCCGCCGTTCAGCTGGGGAGGCTAGGCGTCGTCGTCCTCGGGGACCGCCCTGCGGATGGCGATCTTCGCGCCCGCCGCCTCGTCGCCCTGCTCGGCGGCGCCCGCCTCGTCCTTGGCGACCTGCTGCGCGGCGGCGTCCACGACCCCGGCGGCCTCTTCGGCCGGGTCGGTGAGCGGCGGGTGCTGGCGGCGGCGGATGCCGAGGATGCTGACGAACAGAGACGCGAAGATGGCCTGGAAGCTCATCACCAGCGCGGTCGCGGCGGGGACGACGATGCGCAGCGAGTGCCGCGGGTCCAGCTCGCCGAAGCTGTTGACCCGCCAGTGCAGCAGCGACGCGACGAGACCGGCGAGGCCGGCGACGGCGAGCAGGCCGCCGAGCAGCAGTCCGCGCTCCAGGCTCCACCAGTCGATGATCTTCTGGACGCGGCGGTCGTGCGGCAGGAATCCCTCCTGCATCGCGTACACCTTCGTGAGCAGCGCGAACAGCACCGCCTGGAAGCCGATCACCAGCGCGGCGCCCGCGCCGACGAGGGTGTCGACGTCGAACGCGACCTCCCCGACCGTGACCGGGCCGGTCGACAGCGCGATCCCGGCGACCAGTCCGAGCGTCATGAATACAAGACCGGGGATGAGGAAGAGCCAACGAGGGCTGTAGAGCAGGAGGAAGCGCAGATGACGCCAGCCGTCGCGCCAGGTGTTCAGGTGCGGGGCGCGGGTGCGGCCGTCGGGCGACAGCGTCGTCGGCACCTCGCGGATGTCGTAGCCCTGCAGCGTGGCCTTGACGACCATCTCGCTGGCGAACTCCATGCCGCCGGTCTGCAGCCCGAGCCGCATGATCGAGTCCTTGTTGAAGGCGCGCAGCCCGCAGTGGAAGTCGCCGATCTTGCTGCGGAAGAACAGCCGGCCGACGAAGCTGAGCACCGGGTTGCCGAGGTAGCGGTGCAGCGGCGGCATGGCGCCCTCGGCGATGCCGCCCTTGAAGCGGTTGCCCATGACGAGGTCGGCGCCGTCGCGCAGCTCGTCCAGGAACGGGCCGAGGGTGGTGAAGTCGTAGGAGTCGTCGGCGTCCCCCATGGCGACGTACCGGCCGCGGGCGGCGGCGATCCCGCCCATCAGCGCGTTGCCGTACCCCTTGTCGATCACCGGCACGACGCGCGCCCCGGCTTCGCGGGCGAGCTGCTGGCTGCCGTCGGTGCTGCCGTTGTCGGCGATGACGACCTCGCCGTCGATGCCCTTGTCCTCGAAGAAACCGATCGTCTTGCGGACGCAGGTTTCGACCGTTTCGGCCTCGTTCAGACATGGCATCACTACGGAGAGTTCCACGCGATCTCCTTCGTTACCCCTGGTGACCGTCTGCGGCGGTGTTTTCCACTAATCTCTTTTGTTCCGCGGTGCGGCCCGTCGTCGGTTCATGATGCCTGCCGGGGACGGGTAATGATGGCCGCTCTCGTCAAGAGCACCCGTATCGTGTTGCGCACTTGCAACCGAAAGACCCTCACCGCCACGGTCGCGGGCGGCAGGCTAGGACGTCAAGCATACGGGCACAGCGGCCCGGAAAGGTTGGGTCGGCTGTGACGCGCGCCGATGAACGCAGTGCCACCGGACCGGGGGCCGGACACCACAGGGGAGGTGCGGCAGTGGCGGGCGAACCAGCAGTGGGCACGGCGCTCGGCACGGCGCCGGGCACCGTGCCGGACGGCGCCGTGCCGGACGACGCCGCGCGGGGCGGCGACGACACGGGGGACGGATCCGCGAAGGCCGCCGGCGCGGCCCGCGACACGCCCGGCGGGACGAAAGTCGCCGACAAATCGGGCACCGCAATTTCGGACGAGCCAAAAAGCACAGCACGTACCGGTCTGAAGTCCGGTTCGGGTCGCGCCCGCGGCTTGTGGACGCTCGCGCGCCGCCATCCGGTGTTCAGTGTGATCATTGCCACAGCGGCACTGCTCCGCGTCGTGGCGATGCTCGGCTACCAGCCGGTGATGTTCTTCAACGACAGTTTCGACTACCTGCACGTCGCCACCGAGCCGTATCCGCACCCTTTGCGCCCGAACGGCTACGCATTCCTGCTCCTGCTGCTCAAGCCGTTCCACAGCTTCGCGCTGGTCGCCGCCGTCCAGCACCTCATGGGCCTGGCCATGGGCGTGATGATCTACGCGCTGCTGCGGCGCAGGTTCGGGCTGCCCGGCTGGGGCGCCGCGCTGGCCGCCGCGCCGGTCCTGCTGGACGCCTACCAGCTCCAGCTCGAGCACCTGGTCCTGTCGGACACGATGTTCACCTTCCTGGTGATGAGCGCGGTCACGCTGCTGCTGTGGCACGACCGCCCCACCTGGAAGATCGCGGCCGCGGTCGGGCTGATCGTCGGGCTGTCGTGGCTGACCCGCTCGGTCGGGATGCCGGTGCTCCTCGGCGTGCTGCTGTACATGCTGGTCCGGCGCAGCGGCTGGAAGCTGATGGGCGTCACGCTGGCGGCCTGCATGCTGCCCGTCCTGACCTACATGGGCTGGTACAAGGCGGAGAGCGGCAAGTTCGCCATCACCGAGAGCAACGGGATCTTCCTGTACGCCCGGGTCTACAAGTTCGCCGACTGCCACAAGATGAAGGACCTGCCGGTCCGCGAGTACCCGCTGTGCACGTTGCCGGCGAACCGGCTGCCCAACTCGCAGGACGGCATCTGGAACGCCCAGTCGCCGCTGAACCGCTCCCCCGGCATGCGCTTCGGGCCGGACAACAACGCGCTCAGCAACGACTACGCCAAGCGGGCGATCATCTCCCAGCCCGGCGACTACCTGCGGGTGGTCGCGCACGACTTCTTCCGCGTCTTCCGGTGGGAGCGGACGGTCTTCCCCGACCCGGCGACGTACTCCCAGTACGAGTTCCGCAGGACGCCGACCAGGACGCTGCCCGACTGGCAGATGGACGCCAACTCGATCGCGTCCGCCGAGGCGCGGGCGTACGAGCGCGGCGACGCCGAGACCCGCGTGGTCGAGCCGTTCGGCGCCGTCGCCCGCGGCTACCAGGACGTCTTCTACCTGCGCGGGACGATGGTCGGCGGCATCCTGCTCATCGGCCTGGCCGGGCTGGTCCCGCTGTGGCGCCGCTTCGGCGGCCAGGCGGCGCTGCCCTGGACGCTCGCGACCGGGCTGCTGCTGGCGCCGGCGGCCACCGCCGAGTTCGACTACCGGTACGTGCTGCCCGCCGTCCCGCTGGCGGCGCTGGCCGCCGGCATGGCGTTCAGCCCGGAGGTCCGCCGCACGGTCGCCGGTTGGAAACGCGACCGGCGCCGCGCCGCCGTGTCCGATGCCCCCGCGCCACCGGTCCCGGCCGAGCAGGCCGAGACCAAGGTCCCGGAGGTCGCGGCCAAGTAGGCCCCGCTCACCAGGCGTGCATGCGGCGAAGGTGGAACACCATCGCCACGTCCTCGCCGCCGCGCGCCCGGGGCACCTCCGCGTGCGCGACCGGCCGCGACGCGAGCGCCTTGACGTTCTGGCTCTGGCAGGCGGTGCAGCACCGGTCCAGCCAGGGCGTCATGCACGGGTGCCCGCCGCGCTCGTAGACGACGGCCTCGTTCCCGTGCCCGTCGGCGCAGCGCCGGATCTCCAGCTCCTCCGTCCAGGCCGCCGAGCAGTTCAGGCACTCGAAGGCCCAGCTCTCATGGCTCGTCCAGGTAGTCCGCACGACCGATTCCCCCTCGGTCCCCCATCCGTTGCTCCCGAATGGGTTTATTCCCTGAACAAGCAGGCCGCACCGCCAGAAGCCGGTTACTTCTTCGCCTGCACTACCGCGTCGTAGACGACACGCTTGGGGACGCCGTTCTCCTTGGCGACGTCCACGATCGCCTGCTTGCGGGGCGTCCCGGCGTCCACCCGGGCGGCGACGGCGGCCGCGAGGTCGGCCGGGTCCGTCAGCCCCTCCGGCTCGGGCGCTCCCCCGACCACCAGCGTGATCTCGCCGCGAACACCCTCCTCGGCCCACGCGGCGAGTTCGCCGAGCGTCCCCCGGCGGACCTCCTCGTAGGTCTTGGTCAGCTCCCGGCACACGGCTGCGGGCCGGTCCGCGCCGAACGCGTCCGCCATGTCCGCGAGCGTGCCGCCCAGCCGCCGCGGGGACTCGAAGAACACCATCGTCCGCGCCTCACCCGCGAGCGAGGCGAGCCGCCGCGCCCGCTCACCCGCCTTGCGCGGCGGAAACCCCTCGAAGCAGAACCGGTCGGTGGGCAGCCCCGACACCACCAACGCGGCGGTAACAGCGGACGGCCCCGGCAGCACCGACACGGGCACACCTTCAACGATCGCCGCCCGCACGAGCCGGTACCCGGGATCCGACACGCCCGGCATCCCCGCATCGGTGATCACCAGGACGTCCCGCCCGCCCAGCAGCTCCCCCAGCAGCTCCTCGGCCCGGACCTTCTCGTTCTGCTCATAATGCGAAACGACCCGCCCCGAAAGCTCCACCCCGAGCTCCCCGGCCAACCGCCGCAACCGCCGAGTGTCCTCGGCGGCGATGACGTCGGCCTCCCCCAAAGCCCGGACCAACCGCCCAGAAGCATCCTCCACCCGCCCAATAGGCGCAGCCGCAAGCACCAATGTCCCCGTCACGAAAGCAATCCTCCCGCCCAACACCCCTGGCAACAACATCAGCCACCACAGCAACCCCGCACCGACCCCAACGCCTGCGATCGCGACCGAAGGCAGGTTACGAGCGAAGCGAGGAACCTGATCGCGCAGCGAGCCCCTGGGCGAGCCGGAGCGATGCAGCGATCGCGCGCAGCGCCCGCCGAAGGAAGGCGCCCCAGCGCCTGACGCCAAGGGCGCTGCAATAATCCAGAGATGACAACGGATCTGGTCCCCGCCCCGGCCGTTGGGTCTCGGCGGCGGCCGCCCCCGCTGCGGGAGTGGCTCGCGCCCCCGATCCCGGGGAGCCCGCTGCTGTCCTGGCTCGGGCCGCTGCTGGTGACGCTGTTCGCGGGTTTCCTCCGGTTCGACGGCCTGGGGACGCCGAAGGCGGTCGTCTTCGACGAGACGTACTACGCGAAGGACGCGCTGGCGCTGCTGGAGTTCGGCTGGGAGCGCAACACCGTCGAGAACGCCGACAAGATGCTGATCGCGGATCCGGACGCGAACATCTGGGCGGAGGGCGCGGCGTTCGTGGCGCATCCGCCGTTCGGCAAGTGGATGATCGCGATCGGCGAGTGGCTGTTCGGGGCGACGCCGTTCGGGTGGCGGTTCGTGCCCGCGCTGGCCGGGACGCTGTCGGTGCTGATCCTGTGCCGGCTGGCCCGCCGGATGACCGGGTCGACGCTGCTGGGCTGCGCGGCGGGGCTGCTGCTGGCGCTGGACGGGCTGCACTTCGTGACGAGCCGGGCGGCGCTGCTGGACGTCTTCGTGATGTTCTGGATCCTCGCGGGGTTCGCGTGCCTGGTGAACGACCGGGACCGCTCCCGCCGCGTCCTCGCCGAGAGGATGGAGGACGGGTACCGCTCGGCGCACGGGCCGTTCCTGGCGCACGGGTGGCGGTACGCGGCGGGCGTGTGCCTCGGGCTGGCGTGCGCGACGAAGTGGACGGGCCTGTTCTACGTCGCCGCGTTCGGGCTGATGGTCGTGCTGTGGGACTACGGCGCGCGGCGCGCGGCCGGGGTCCGGTCGCCGTTCGCGGGGACGATGCTGCTGGAGGCCGTTCCCGCGTTCGTCCAGCTCGTCGTGGTGGGGCTGGTGACGTACCTGGTGACCTGGTGGGGGTGGATCTTCCGGCCGGGCGGCTGGGGGCGCGGCGACGCGGCCGACTTCGTGCTGTGGCGGCCGTTCGAGGCCCTGCCGGACCTGTGGCGCTACCACGGGCAGATGCTCGGTTTCCACAGCGGGCTGGACGACGAGCATCCGTACCAGTCGTGGCCGTGGGACTGGCCGATCCTGCGCCGTCCGGTCGCGTTCTTCTACAACGAGCCGGAGAACGCCTGCGGGGCGGGGCGCTGCTCCCGCGAGATCCTCGGGATCGGGACGCCCGCGCTGTGGTGGGGCGCCATCGCCGCGCTCGTCGCCGTCGCGTTCATCTGGATCATGCTGCGGGACTGGCGGGCCGGGGCGGTCCTGCTCGGGTTCCTCGCCGGGTGGCTGAGCTGGTTCCCGTCGGCGTTCAACGAGCGCACGATGTTCCTGTTCTACGCGACGCCGCTGCTGCCGTTCATGGTGCTGGCGGTCGTCCTGGTGCTGGGGTACCTGATAGGGCCCGCGCCCGCCGGGGTGAAGGGCGCGCACGCGGCGGACGCCGGTGGGCTCGGCCACGGCGACTACCCGACCGATCCGGACGGGTCCGGCGCGAGCCCGGCCGCGCCGGCCGGCGGGGCGGGGACGCGGCGGCTGCTCGGTGCCGCCGCGGCGGGGGCGTTCGTGCTGGTGGTGCTGGCGAACTTCGCGTACTTCCACCCGATCCTGTCGGCTCAGACGATCCCCTACGACGACTGGCACGACCGGATCTGGTTCCAGTCCTGGGTGTGATCCGGGGCGTCAGGCGGCGGCTTCGGCGGTGACGGGCGCCGGGGCCGGGCGCAGCGTCCGGGCTCCGAGGAGGCAGAGGACCAGGGCGAGGACACCGCCCGCCCCGGCGCCGGCGAAGGCGCCGGGGACGCCTCCGACGTCCTGCCCGATGCCGGACACGAAGGAGCCGAGGGAGCCGCCCGCGCCGATCGCCGCGACGATCCAGGCGAACGCCTCGGTGACGGTCCCCTCGGGGGCGAGCCGGTCGACGAGCGCGAAGCTGCACGCCAGCACGGGCGCGAGGGAGACGCCGCTGACGAACGCGAGGACCGACATGGCGGGCAGGCCGGGCGCGAGGACGAGCGGGACGTAGCCGGCGGCGAGCGCGGCGAGCAGCCACGGCAGCCGCCGGTTCGGCTCGCCCGCCCACGGCCGGGCGCCGTAGACGAGCCCGCCGGCGAGCGCGCCGCCCGCCATGCACGCCAGCAGCAGCCCGGACGCGAGGTCGCGGCCGTAGCGTTCGGCGTAGGCGACGACGGCCACGGCGTAGACGCCGAGCGCGATCCCGGCGCAGGCGAGCGACAGCAGCAGGACCCGCATGCCCGGGGAGCGCAGCGGCCCGGCCCAGTCGGCGGCGCGCGGCTGGCCCCGCCAGCGGCGGGACGGACCGGACAGCGCGACGACCAGCGTCCCGGCGATGCCGAGCGCGCCGGTGAGCAGCAGCGCGGCCTCGGTGTTCACGACGGCCGCGGCGACGACGAGCAGCGGGCCGACGGTGAAGAGGAGCTCCTGGGCGGCGGCGTCCAGCGCGTACGCGGCGTCGACCTGCTCCTGCCCGTCCAGGACGTCCGGCCACAGGGCGCGCAGCCCGGCCTCCAACGGCGGGGTCGCGAACCCGGCGAGGACGACCGCGCCGACGGACAGCGGCAGCGGGCCGGCGCCGGTCGCGGCGAGCAGCACGAAGCCCGCGGCGGAGGCGCAGGCGGCCGGGAGCAGGACGACGGGCTGGCCGAGCCGGTCCATGGCGCGGCCGAGGACGGGCTGGCCCGCGGCCGTCGCGAGGCCGAGGATCGCGGCGAGCGTGCCGGCGAGGGGGTAGCCGCCGCCGTCCGCGCGGACGTGCAGCACGACGGCGAGCATCCCCATCCCGTTGGGGAGCCGGCCGAGGAGGGTTCCGCCGAGCAGTCGCGCGGCGAACGGCCTCCGCAGGAAGACGACATAGCCGCGCATGGGGGGACCCGCCGTTCAGTCATACGTATTACCCGTCCGGTCATACGTACCACGCCGGTGCGGTCCGGCTCTACCCTGAATTCGTCCCAGCCGCCCGCAGGGGAGGAAAATGTGTCGTTAGCCGGCCGTCCCACCAGCAAGGACGTGGCCCAGGAGGCCGGAGTCTCGCAGTCCACGGTCTCGCTCGTGCTGGGCGGCAAGTGGGCGGGCCGGGTCTCCCCCGCCACCGCGCACAGCGTCCGCGGCGCGGCCGAGCGGCTCGGGTACCGGCCCAACCAGGCGGCCCGGAACCTGCGGCTCGGCACCACCCGGACCGTGCTGCTGATGGTCCCGACGCTGAGCGCGCCGTTCTTCGGCCCCGTCTACACGGGCGCGGCGCGGGCCGCGGCCCGGCACGGCTTCGCCGTGGTCGTCTCGACCTGGCCGGACGACGCGGTCGGCCCCGCGGACAGCCCGTTCGCCGCGCCGGACGAGGCGATCGACGGGATCCTCGCGTCCTCGATGGCCGTGGAGGCGCTCGGCGGGTTCCGCGACACGCCCGCGGTCATGCTGGACAGCGGCCCCGCCGGCGAGCGCGTCCCCACGGTCGACTTCGGCGTCGCCGACGGCATGCGCGCGATCGCCGCGCACCTCGCCGGCCTCGGCCACCGCCGGATCGGGCACGTGGGCGCGGCCGTCGACCAGTGGACGTTCCACGCCCGGGGCGGCGCCCTCGCGTCCGCCGTCGCGGCCCTGCCCGGCGGCGTCCTCACCCGGGCGACCTGCGCCATCGACGTCACCTCGGCCAAGGAGGCCGCCGGACGGCTGCTGGACGCCCCGGACCGGCCGACCGCGCTCGTCTGCGACGACGACCTGATCGCCGCGGGCGCCTACAAGGCGGCGCGGGCCCGGGGCCTGGACATCCCCGCCGACCTGTCGGTCACCGGGTTCGACGACGTCCTGCTCGCGACCGCGCTGGAGCCCGAGCTGACGACCGTCCGCCTCCCCGCCGAGGAACTGGGCGCGCAGGGCATGGCGACCCTGCTCGACCTCCTGTCCGGCGGGCGCCCGAGCCCCCGCGTGCTGCCCGGCGAGCTCGTCGTCCGGGAGTCCACGGCTCCGCCGGGCGCCTGACGGCCGCCCGCACCTTCGAAGCTGGGTATGAGGGGCGCATGGCACCCCGTCCGTCCGAGAGCGGCGTCCCGTCCGAGACCGACGTCGAGGCGCACCCGGCGAACCGCATCGGCACCGCGCCGCCACGGACCCGGGCCTGGCGCCGCGGCGAACTGGAGGCGGAGGGCTTCCCCGTCACCGCGATGCGGGAGCACCTGCGGAGCCCGGACGCCGTCGTGTGGCTCGACCTGTGCGGTGCGCGCCACGAGGACCTCGGCGTCGTCGCCGACGAACTGGACCTCGACCATGTCGCGGTGGAGGACGCCGTGTCCCGGCACGAGCGGACCAAGCTCGACCGCTACCACGGGTACGCGTTCCTCAACATGTACGTCCCGGTGGTGGACGGCGGCGACCTGACGCTCCACGAGCTGTCGGCGTTCATCACCGACCGTGCGCTGGTCACCGTGCGGCAGGACCGCGGGTTCGACGTCGACGCGCTCATCCGGCGATGGGACGAGAGCGCAGGCCCCGACACCGGCGGCACCGGCGCCGGGTTCCTGCTCTACGGGCTGCTCGACCTGGTCGTCGACCTGCAACTGGACGCCGTCCAGGCGCTCGACGAGGAGGCCGACGAGGTGGAGGAGCTGGTCTTCGGCGACGCGTTCCCGGTCAAGGAGATCCAGCGGCGCAGCTACCGCCTGCGCCGGAACCTGACGGCGCTGCGGCGGGTCGCGGTGCCCATGCGGGAGGTCGTCAACACGCTGCTCCGGCGGGACGTGAAGCTCGTGGCGCCGCCGCTGACGCCCTACTTCCAGGACGTCTACGACCACACCCTGCGCGTGGCGGAATGGACGGAGGGCCTGCGCGAGCTCGTCGCCGACCTGCTCGACGCGCGGCTGGCGCTGCAGGGCAACCGGTTGAACGAGGTGATGAAGAAGGTCACCAGCTGGGCGGCGATCATCGCCGTGCCGACCGCCGTCACCGGCTTCTACGGGCAGAACCTCCCGTACCCGGGCTTCGCCGAGCACAGCGGCTTCATCGCCAGCACGGTCATCATCCTCGTCTGCAGCGGCACCCTCTACGTGGTCTTCAAACTCCGCGACTGGCTGTGAGCCGCGATTGGACAGCGGCTTCGCCGCTTTGATCTTCTTTCCGCATGAAGGGAAACGCTCCTCGGCTCCGGGCGTCGCTCGGCACCGCCGTGCTCGCCCTCGCCGCCCTCACCGCCTGCGGCGGCGACGGCACGGCCACCACGGGCGCGGAGCCGCCGGGCGGCGGCGCGTCCCGCGTCCCGGCCTCCGCCTCGCCGCCCGCGACGTCCGACCCCGAGGTGACGGAGCAGATCCGCCGCCTGGAGAGGGCGCGGGACATGCGCATCGGCGCCTACGCCATCGACACGGGCACCGGCCGGGCCGTCGGCCACCGGGCGGACGAGGCGTTCCCGTTCGCCTCGACGTTCAAGGCGATCGCGTGCGGTGCGGTCCTGCGCAAGGCCCGCAATTCCGACCCCGGGCTGCTGGACCGCGTCATCCGCTACAAGGAGAGCGACCTCAGCGCCCACTCCCCCATCACCGAGAAGCACGTGAAGACCGGCATGACCGTCGCCGACCTCTGCCACGCGACGATCACGCAGAGCGACAACACGGCGGGGAACCTCGTCCTGAAGCAGATCGGCGGCCCCGCCGGGTTCACCGCCTTCCTCCGCTCGCTGGGCGACCAGGCCACCCGCTCCGACCGCTGGGAACCCGGCCTCAACGAATGGCGACCGGGCGAAAAGCGCGACACGACCGCGCCGCGCGCCTGGGCCGGGACATTGCATGCCCTCACCGTGGGCGACGCCCTCGCGCCCGCCGACCGCAAGCGGCTGACCGGCTGGATGAAGGCCACGGTGACCGGGGACGAGCGCATCCGCGCGGGCCTGCCGGACGGCTGGACGGCCGGCGACAAGACCGGCACCGGCGGAACCTACGGCTCCGCCAACGACATCGCCATAGCCTGGCCCCCGTCCGGCGCCCCAGTGGTCATAGCGATCCTGACAACGAAGAAGACAAAGGACGCCGCCCCCGACGAGCAGGCGATAGCCCGAACAACAACAATCCTCATCCGCGCTCTCCGCTAGCGCGCCACCACCAACCGCCACCGCATTCGTTGACTTGCGGCGTGTTGTTGTTATGGCGGACCGCATAACAACAACACGCCGCAAGTCAACGGGTTTGGGTGGGGGTCAGAGGCCCCTGAGGAACTTCGCGGCGATGGGGGCGGCGGCTTCGGCTCCCGTGCCGCCGTCCTCGACTATGACGGCGAAGGCGATGTCCTTGCGGTAGCCGATGAACCAGGCGTGGGTCGGGGGCTCCTCGCCCGAGCCGAACTCCGCGGTCCCGGTCTTGCCCGCGGTCCCGGCCGGGAAGCGGACGGCGGACGCGGTGCCCTCGCTGACCACGGCGGGCATCAGGACCTGGAGGGCCTTCTCGACCGCGGGCTCCAGCTTCTTCGGCGGCACCGGCTTGCGGCCGCCGGCGTCGAGGGCCTGCGGGGCGAGGGACGCGTCGACGATGCGCGGCGAGTGCCAGGTGCCGTTCGCCGCCGCGGCCGCGACGCCCGCCATGTTGAGCGGGCTCGTCAGCACCTGGCCCTGCCCGAACGACGCCGCCGCCAGGGCGGTGTCGTCCTTGTTCTGCGGGAACGCGGCGCGGACGGCGGGGAGCCCCGCGATGATCGGGACGTTGAACCCGAACTGGCCGGCGACCTCGGTGAGCCGCTTCTCGCCGAGCTTGTCCACGGCGAGGCGCGCGAACGTGGTGTTGCACGAGTGCGCGAACGCCTCGCGGAACGGGACCTTCCCGAAGTCCTCGTCCTCGTAGTTGTGGAACGAGCGCCCGCCGATCGTGGTGGTGGCGGGGCAGCCGACGCCGGTGTTCACGCCCACCCCGTCCGCCACGAGGGCGGCGGCGGTGACGACCTTGAACGTCGAGCCGGGCGGGTACTGGCCCATCAGGGCGCGGTTGTAGCCGCCGGGCTTGTTGGCCACGGCGAGGATCTCGCCGGTGGAGGCGCGCAGCGCGACCATGGAGGCGGGCTTCTTCGCGCCGGCCAGCGCCGCACCGGCCGCGGACTGCACCTCCGGGTCGATCGTCGTCTGCACCGGCTCGCCGTCGGAGCCCTCGAAGCGCTTCAGCGTCTTCACCTCGTTGTCCTTGGCGTCGACGATCTGCACGGCGAGCCCGGGCGTCCCGGCGAGGCGGCGCTCGTACTGCCGGTGCAGGCCGTCGGTGCCGACCGCGTCGCCCTCCCGGTAGGGCGGGCCGAGCTCCTTCGCGGCCTTGGCGGACGCGGTCCCGAGCTGCCCGGCGAGCTGGCGGGCGGACCCGGACGGGGACGCGCTCAGCACGCTGCCGTCCGCGGCCAGGACGGAGGCGCGGCCGGACCAGTCGCGGGCCGTGCGCAGCCGCTGCCCCTCCTTGAGCTCCGGATGCAGCAGCGCCGGGGACCAGCGGACGCGCCATTCGCCGTCCCGCTCGACCAGTGCCATGGCGCCGTCGTAGGTGAAGGTCCGGGTGCGGGCCATCAGCAGCTCCGCCGTGTAGGCCCCCTTCACCTCGCCGTCGTCCGCGTCCCCCATGGAGGCGACGGTGAAGCGCTGGCCGGTCACGGCCAGGTCGTCCAGCATGCGGGTGAAGCGCTGCTCGAAGTCGGGCGGCGGCCGGTCGGTCAGCGCCTTCATCGCGGCCAGGTCCCTGCCGGTCCAGGCCGCGAGGAAGCGCTCCGCGGTGTCCCGCGGGTCGTCGCCGCGGCGCACGAACCACACCGCCCCCGCCCCCACGATCACGACCACCACCGCGACGGCCGCGGCGATGATCACTCGGGATCGGTGCATATCGGTCTCCCTTCCCCTCCGATCAAGGCACAAGAACATCAGGCGCACCGCGAAATGTCCAAGATTGATATCTATGTCAGAGGGATATCTCACTTGATATCGTCGCTGATCGTGAACCTGGTCGGGCATCTGCGGTGCTTCGTCGCCGTGGCCGAGGAACTGCACTTCGGCCGGGCGGCGGAGCGGCTCGGCATGGCGCAGCCGCCGCTGAGCCAGCGGGTCCAGCGGCTGGAGCGCGAACTCGGCGTGCGGCTGTTCGACCGGTCGAGCCGGAAGGTGGCGCTGACCGCGCCGGGAAGGCTACTCCTGGACGAGGCCCGTGACATCCTCACCCGCGTGGACCGCATCTACTCCGTCGCCGAGCGGGCCAGGCTCGGCGAGGTCGGGACCGTCCGCGCGGGGCTGCCGAGCGATCTCGGCGGCCCGATCGTCGCCGCGCTGATCGCCGCGTTCCGGGCGCGCCGCCCGGACCTGCGGCTCGACCTGCGGGAGACGGGGACGGCCGAGCAGGTCCGCGCGCTCGCGGAGGGCGCGCTGGACGCGGGGATCGTGCGGCACCCGTGCGACTCCCGCGGCCTGGAGTTCGGCCCGATGCTCGGACGGCCGCTCGGCGTGCTCGTGCCAGCGGCATCGGAGCTGGCCGCGTCGCCCGAGGTGCATCTCGCCGATCTCGGCGGCCGCGACCTCGTGGTCGCACCGCGCGAGGAGGCGCCCGGCGCATACGACGACCTGCTGGCGTCCTGCCGCAGGCACGGCTACGCGCCGGACGCCGTCCACGAGGCCCGGCACCCGCAGTTCGCGCTGGGGCTGGTCCTCGCGGGGACGGCCGTGGCCCTCGTCCCCCGCGTCGACGACACCGCCGGGGTGGCGTGGCGCCCGCTGGTGGGGGAGCCGCTGGCGTGGCGGACGTCGTGCATCTGGCGGCGGGCCGGCGACCCCGAGCACCTCCGCGCGATCACCGACTTCGTCGCGGTCGCGACCGCCGTCCTGCGGCGCGAGGCGGGCATGACGCCGCTGGACGCCGCGCCCGCGCGCCGTGTCGTCCCCCGGCCCTCTTCGGGGTTCCTGGCATGAGCGAAGCGAAGCGGGGGGCATGGGGGGTCGACCCCCCACAGGCGAAGCGCATGAGCGAAGCGAAGCGCGTGAGCGAAGCGAAGCGCGTGAGCGGAGCGCGCCGGGACGCCCGGGGCGAGGTCACCGAGCGGATCGAGGCGGAGTTCCGGGCGGCCGGGGTGACCGGCTGCCTGCACGTCGTGGACATGGACAGCGGGCGGGAGGTCGCCGTCCGCGCCGGCGACCCGGTCGTCCTCGCCTCGGTGTTCAAGGTGCCGCTGCTCGTCGCGTTCCACCGGCAGGCCGCGGAGGGCGTCCTCGACCCGGCCGAGCCGGTCACGCTGGGCCCGGCCGACCGCACCGCCGGGCCGACCGGGATCTCGGGGATGCTGGACGAGGTGCGGATGTCGCTCCGCGACCTGACGTTCCTGATGATCACCGTGAGCGACAACGCGGCGGCCGACGCCGTCCTCGACCGGGTCGGCCGGGACGCGGTCAACGCGGCCGCCGCCGCGCTGGGGCTCCGCGACACGGTCGTCGAAGTCAGCGGGCGCGAGCTGCACGAGTCGCTGCTCGCCGACGCGGGCGTGACCGGGTTCGCGGACGTGTGGTCCCGGCTGGATGACCCCGGCGTGGCCGCGCGGCTGCGCGCCCTCGACCCGCTCCGCACGAGCCGCAGCACCCCCCGCGACATGACCCGGCTGCTCTCGATGATCTGGCGGGACGAGGCGGCCCCGCCGGACGGGTGCGCGGCGATGCGGCGGCTCCTCGGGCTCCAGGTCTGGCCGCACCGCCTGTCGTCCGGGTTCCCGTTCGACGACGTCGTCGTCAGCGGGAAGACCGGGACGCTGCCGACGCTGCGCAACGAGGTCGGCGCGGTCGAGTACCCGGACGGGGGCCGCTACGCGGTCGCGGTCTTCACCCGGTCGCTGCTGCCCGTCGCCGTGCTGCCGCGCGCGGACGCCGTCATCGGCACCGCCGCCCGCCTGGCGGTCGAGGCGCTCCGGCGTCCCTGACCTTCGGCACCGCCCCTATACCACCGATCGGCCTGTCCGCTACACCCGATCCGCGTGACCGCCAAGCCAGCACTCCCTCGGGAAACATAAGCTGTACCCCGGCTTTGATCACTCTTGGGGAGACTTCGTTGCGGCTGCCGGAGCATCTGGAGCTACTGCTCACCGACGAGCCGGTGCTCGACGTCTACTCGTACGGCCCGTGGCGCGTCCCGGACGGGCTGTTCGAGGAGATCGCGGCGCGGATCGACGGGCTGGCGGCCGACCCGCGGGCGGCGGAGCTGACGACCGACGAGCACAAGCTGCTCACGCTGCCCGCGACGCTGGTCACCGCGGAGATCTTCGGCATCCTCGCGTTCCTGCCGGGCGGCGGCGCGATCAAGGCGGGGTCGTACTCGCAGCTCCCCGAGCGGCTGCTGCACCGGCACCTGGTGAACCCCGGCCCGCTCAGCACCCGGATGACCCGGTGGGACGCGCCGGGCGGGCGGTGGCGCCCGCCGGTCGACTGGCTGATCGAGGCGCCCGACCGGGAGCTGGCGATCGAGCTGGCCCGCGACTGCCTGTCGGTCCTGGAGGGCATCCAGCCGCTGGAGGAGCGCCGCAAGGCGCTGCTGCGGCTGTACGACGACGCGCCCGTGTGCGACGTGAACCTGCCGAAGCCGGAGCTCCGGGAGCACTGGCACGCGCATGCCGGCGACGACATCGTCACGGCGGTGCCCGAGCTGCTCGGGCCGGTCGGCTACCTGGAGTGGGTCTGCACCGGGCTGCTGGCGGCCTACGAGGTGCTGGCCGAGGCGGCGCCGCGCGACGAGAGCGTCGAGACCCACCTGATCCAGCTGCTGCTGCAGGGCAGCATGGAGCACGTCCCGGCGGAGCTGGCCGTCGCGGTGGGCGAGGAGCGGTACCACGAGCTGCGGCGGCGGTTTCCCGCCGAGCACCGCGGTTTCAAGCCGGGGGCCTGGCAGGAGCGGACGCGCGCATGGCTCGTCCGGGCGCTGGTCGCGGGCGCCGCCGACGCCTGCCGGGGCTGGCTCGACATGGCGATGCGGTTCATCGCGATCGCCCAGGGCCTGCCCGGCGACCCGTGGTTCCCGAAGGCCGAGTGGATCCCGGTCGGCCAGTTCCAGACCGACCTGCGGCGGCTGTACGCGCCGCGCCGCCGCGTCGTCAACCCGCTCACCGAGACGCTCAAGAGCGTCGGGGAACCGGCCGGGGACGCGGCCGCGCGCACCGGCGGCCGGGCCGGCGGCGGGTCGGACCGCCCCGCGGAGATCGCGACGTCGCTGGTCGGGCAGCCCGAGGTGGTCGCGGCGCTGGCCGAGCTGACCCGCGGCGAGGAGCCCGTCCGGCTGCTGATCGCCGGCCCGGACGGCACCGGCAAGCGCGACGCCGCGCAGGAGCTCGGCCGGGCGCTGGCCCTCGGCCGCGACCCGCACTGGGTCACCGACAACCTGCTCACCGGGCAGCGGCTGTCGGACGCCGTCGCCAAGCTGCACGCCGACGCCCGCGACTGCGCGGGCGACCGGCTGCTGATCATCGAGGGCCTGGACACCATCGTCGGCGACCCGGGCAACGGGGAGGCCATCGCCGCGGAGCTGCACCGGCTGCTGGCCGTGCATCCCGACCTGCACGTGGTGGCGCTGGCCGGGGCGGGCGGCGACGAGCGGATCCGCGACATCAACCCCGTCCTGCCGCAGCGGTTCCGGATCGCGCGGACCCTGCCGTTCACCGCGCAGGGCCACGCCGAGCTGTTCCGCCGCGCGCTGGAGGCCCGCGGCGCCCGCGGCACCCGGCAGGCGATCGAGGCCGCGGGCGTGCTGCTCGCCGCGACCCCGCCGATGCAGACGCTCCGCAACGCCCGCCTCGCACCCCATCTCGCCGACCTGGTCGTCGCGGCGGCCCGCGCCCGCGCCGCCGCGGCGCGCGAGGCGGCCAAGGAGGCGGCCGGCGAGGCGGCGGACGGGACCGCGCCGAAGGCGGGCCTGCTGATCCGCAAGCAGGACATCCCGGACACGCTGGACACCTCGCAGGCCACCGGCAACCCGCTCGCCGAGCTGCGCGACCTCACCGGCCTGGAGACCGTCAAGCACGAGATCGCGCTGCTCGTCGCCGGGACGCACGCGGCGCGGCTGCGCAGCGAGTCCGGGCTGACGATCACCCCGCCGACCCGGCACATGGTGTTCACCGGCAACCCCGGGACCGGCAAGACGATGGTGGCGCGGCTGCTCGGCCGCATCTACAAGCGGCTCGGCGTGCTGTCGTCCGGGCACCTGGTCGAGGCGTCCCGCGCCCACCTCGTCGGCGAGTACATCGGGCAGACCGCCCCCCGCACCCGGCGGCTGGTGGAACGCGCGCTCGGCGGCGTGCTGTTCATCGACGAGGCGTACACGCTGACGCAGTCGCCGCTGAAGGGCGACTACGGGCACGAGGCGATCGCCGAGCTGGTGAAGCTGATGGAGGACCACCGCGAGGACCTCGTGGTCATCGTGGCCGGGTACGAGCAGGAGATGGCGGAGTTCCTCGCCGCCAACCCGGGCCTCGACTCCCGCTTCCCCAAGCAGATCCACTTCCCCGACTACACCGACGACGAGCTGATCACCCTGTTCGGGCAGCTCGCCGCCGCGGACGGCTTCCGGCTCGCGCCCGGCACCGAGGACGTCCTGCTGGCGATGCTGCGCCGCGCGCCCCGCGGCCCGTCGTTCGGCAACGGGCGGCTGATGCGCAACATGCTGGACGTCGCGGTCGCGAACCAGGCCGACCGCGTCGCGTCCGCCGCGGTCGTGGCAGGCAAGGAGGGCGGCGGGGGCGGCGGGGCCGCCGGCAAGGGCGGCAAAGACCGCAAGCCCCCCAAGCCGCCCAGCAAGAAGGACCTGGTCACGCTCACGGCCGACGACCTGCCGCCCCTCCTGGACCACCCCGAGGAGTTCTTCGGCCTGTACCTGTGAGCCTGTACCGGTGAGCCTGTACCTGTGAGGCCTGTACCTGTGACGGCCCTCAGGCGACGGCGAGGTTCTCGGCCGCGTCGAACAGCAGGGACTCGGCACCCCGCCGGGTGACCAGCTGGGCGCCGACCGGGAGGCCGTGGACGGTGCCCGCCGGGACGCTCAGCGCGGGCAGGCCCAGCACGTTCCACGGGCACGTGAGGCTCACCAGCGTCGGCACGTGCGACCCGAGCGGCCCTTCCGTCTCGCCGATCTTCGGGGCGGTGATCGGGAGGGTCGGCAGCGCGAGGATGTCGTAGCGGTCGAGGAGCCCGGCGACCTCCGCCGCGAACCGCTCGCGTTCGCGGAGCGCGCGCAGGTAGCGCCAGGCGGGTGTGCGGCCCGCGCGCTCCAGGCGCTCCAGGGTCGGCGGCTGGAACAGGCCGGGCGCCTCGGCGACCCGTTCGGCGTGCACGTCGTAGGCTTCGGCGTCCTGGACGGCGCGGAAGACGGCCCTGATCCCGGGCAGGTCGATCCGCTCGGACGGCGCGTCCGGGAACAGCGCCCGGACGGCCCGCTCCACATCCGGGTCGATCTCCAGCGGTTCGATCCAGGCGACGCGGCCGTGCGGCGCGCTCTCGTCCACCGGCGACGGGACGGCCTCCGCCGGCCCGGTCAGCGCCCGGTAGGCGATGCGGCAGTCGGCCGCGGACGCGGCGATGACGCCCACAGTGTCGAACGACACCGCCAACGGGAACACCCCGCCGGCCGGGATGGCGCCGTACGACGGCTTGAACCCGGCGATCCCGCAGAACGCGGCGGGGATGCGCACCGAGCCGCCCGTGTCCGTGCCGATCGCGAGCGGGACCATGCCGGCGGCGACGGCGGCGCCGCTGCCGCTGCTGGAGCCGCCCGACATCCGCTCCCGGTCGTGCGGGTTGCGGACGGGCCCGTTCACCGCCACGTCGCCGGTGCCGCCGTAGGCGAACTCGTGCGTGCCGGTCTTGCCGACGATGACCGCGCCGGCGTCCCGGAGCATCGTCACGCAGAGCGCGTCGGCCTCGGCGACATGGCCCTCGAAGTGCGCCGACCCCATCCCGGTCGGCAGGCCCGCCACGTCGATGATGTCCTTCACCGCGACCGGGACGCCGTGCAGCGGGCCCCGGTCGTAACCGGCCGCGAGTTCCTCGCCCGCCCGCGCGGCCGCGGCCCCGGCCCCCTCGGGGTCGAGGGTCACGAAGGCGTTCAGGTCCGGGTCGACCGACTCCAGCGCGCCCGCCAGCAGCCCCGCCGGCGACTCGTCCCCGGACCGCAGACCGCGCGCGATGTCCGCCAGCGTCCGACCGCGAAAGAACCCACCCATGCCGCTCCCCTCCGGATTCGTTGACTTGCGGCGTGTTGTTGTTATGGAGCGCTCCATAACAACAACACGCCGCAAGTCAACGGCCTGTCTGTGCGTAGCATGGCAGACCGCCTGTGCCGGGCGACCTCTCGTCGCAGATGCGCGACCGTCCACCGATCGCACGAGCGATCCCGTGAACCTACGCGCTGGTAGGCGGCAGGCT
>NZ_BMRO01000010.1:202276-204348 GCF_014648675.1 Actinomadura livida | reverse complement strand
CCGCCGTGGCCCTGCCGGTGCCCGGGGCGAAGTGTCTTGGCGGCGGGGTCCTTTCGGCCGCGGGGTCCTTTCGGCGGCAATGTCCTTTCGGCGGCGGGCTTCCGGTGATGGTTGAGGAGGCCAATCCAGGGGACGAGATCCCCCCGAGGACGGTTTCGATTCCTCGCCCCCCGAATCGAAGGGACAAGGACGCGCCATGACCGAGTCCGCCGCCATGACCGACGACGTAGTGCGGCAGATCGACGCGTACTGGAGAGCGGCCAACTACCTGTCCGTGGGGCAGATCTACCTGCTGGACAACCCGCTGCTCCGCGAACCGCTCCGGCGGGACCACATCAAGCCCCGGCTCCTCGGCCACTGGGGCACCACCCCCGGCCTGAACTTCTGCTACGCGCACCTCAACCGCGCGATCAAGGCGCGCGACCTGGACATGATCTACATCATGGGGCCGGGGCACGGGGGTCCCGCGGCCGTCGCGAACGCCTGGCTGGAGGGCACCTACAGCGAGGTGTACCCGGACGTGTCGCTGGACGAGCCGGGCATGCGGCGGCTGTTCCGGCAGTTCTCGTTCCCCGGCGGCATCCCCAGTCACGTCGCGCCGGAGACGCCGGGCTCGATCCACGAGGGCGGCGAGCTGGGGTACTCGCTGGCCCACGCCTACGGGGCGGCGTTCGACAACCCCGGCCTGGTCGTCGCGTGCATCGTCGGGGACGGCGAGGCCGAGACCGGGCCGCTGGCGGCGAGCTGGCACTCCAACAAGTTCCTCGACCCGGTGAAGGACGGCGCCGTCCTGCCGATCCTGCACCTGAACGGCTACAAGATCGCCAATCCGTCGTTCCTCGCGCGGATCCCCGAGCAGGAGCTCGTCCAGCTGCTCGACGGCTACGGGTACCAGCCGTTCCTGGTGAGCGGGGACGAGCCCGCGTCCATGCACCGCAAGATGGCCGCCGCGCTCGACCAGGCGCTCGCCGAGATCGCCGAGATCCAGCGCGGCGCCCGCGAGGCCGGGGCCCGCGGCCGGCGCCGCTGGCCCATGATCGTGCTGCGGTCGCCCAAGGGCTGGACGGGCCCGGAGGAGGTCGACGGGAAGCCGGTCGAGGACACGTGGCGGTCCCACCAGGTCCCGCTCGGCGGCGTCCGCGACAACCCGGAGCACCTGGCCCAGCTGGAGGAGTGGCTGCGGTCGTACCGCCCGGACGAGCTGTTCGACGGCACGGGCCGCCCGGTCGCCGAGCTGCTGGCCACGGCGCCCGGCGGCGAACGCCGGATGAGCGCCAACCCGCACGCCAACGGCGGGCTGCTGCTGAAGCCGCTCGTCCTGCCCGACTTCCGCGACTACGCGGTCCCGGTCGACAAGCCCGGCACGACCAGTACCGAGCCCACCCGCACGTTCGGGTCGTTCCTGCGCGACGTCGTGCGGGCGAACCCGTCCAACTTCCGCATCATGGGCGCCGACGAGACCGCGTCCAACCGCCTCCAGGACGTGTTCGAGGCCACCGACCGCGTGTTCCAGGGCGAACTCCTCCCCACCGACGAGCACCAGGCCCCGTCCGGGCAGGTCATGGAGGTGCTGAGCGAGCACCTGTGCCAGGGCTGGCTGGAGGGCTACCTCCTCACCGGGCGGCACGGGCTCTTCAACAGCTACGAGGCGTTCGTCCACATCGTGGACGCGATGTTCAACCAGCACGCCAAGTGGCTGAAGGTGACCCGGCACCTCCCGTGGCGGGCGCCGATCGCGTCGCTGAACTACCTGCTGTCCTCGCACGTGTGGCGGCAGGACCACAACGGCTTCACCCACCAGGACCCCGGGTTCCTCGACGTCGTCCTGAACAAGAAGCCGGAGATCGTCCGCGTGTACCTGCCGCCGGACGCGAACACGCTGCTGTCGGTGGGGGACCACGTCCTGCGGTCCCGCGACTACGTCAACGTCGTCGTCGCGGGCAAGCAGCCGGCGCTGAACTGGCTGCCGATGGACGCCGCCATCGCGCACTGCACCCGCGGCATCGGCATCTGGGAATGGGCGTCCACCGACGGCGGCGCCGACCCCGACGTCGTCCTCGCCTGCGCGGGCG
>NZ_BMRO01000010.1:151191-202256 GCF_014648675.1 Actinomadura livida | reverse complement strand
ACGTCGTCGACCTCATGCGGCTGCAGCCCGACAGCGAGCACCCGCACGGAATGCCGGACCGCGACTACGACGGACTGTTCACCACCGACAAGCCGGTCATCTTCGCGTTCCACGGCTACCCGTACCTCGTCCACCGGCTCACCTACCGCCGCGCCGGGCACCCGAACCTGCACGTCCGGGGCTACAAGGAGGAGGGCACGACCACCACGCCGTTCGACATGGTCATGCTGAACGACCTGGACCGCTACCACCTCGTCATGGACGTCATCGACCGCGTCCCCTCGCTCGGCGGGCGGGTCGCCCACATCCGGCAGCGGATGGCCGACCAGCGGCTCGCGGCTCGCGCCCACACGCGGCTGCACGGCGAGGACGCGCCCGAGGTCAGCGACTGGACCTGGCCGTACTGAGACCCTCCGGTGACGGAGTGCTACTGAGGAGCGGTGATGAGGGTACTCACGGTCAACCCCGGGTCGAGCAGCCTGAAGGTGAGCCTCCTGGACGACGACGACACCGTCCTCGCGGTGGAGTCCGGAGTCGGCCACGAGATGGCCCCGATGGTGACCGACATGCCGCCCCCGGACGCGGTCGGCCTGCGGTTCGTCCACGGCGGCACCGACTTCCCCGGGCCGGTGCTCATCGACGCCAAGGTGACCGGGCGGCTGCACGAGCTGGCCGACCTGGCGCCGCTGCACCAGCCGGCGTCGCTGGAGGCGCTGGCGGAGATCACCGCGGCGCTGCCGGGCGTCCCCGCCGTCGCCTGCTTCGACACCTCGTTCCACGCCACCCTCCCGGACGCCGCCGCCACGTACGCGCTCCCCGAGGAGTGGCGCCGCCGGTTCGGGCTGCGCCGCTACGGGTTCCACGGCCTGTCGTTCGCCTACGCCGTCCGCCGGACGGCCGAGATGCTCGGCACCGTCCCCACGCGGACGGTCGTCTGCCACCTCGGCGCCGGGGCGTCCCTCTGCGCCGTCGCCGAGGGCCGCTCGGTCGACACCACGATGGGGTTCACGCCGCTGGAGGGCCTGGTCATGGCGTCCCGGGCGGGCAGCGTCGACCCCGGCATCCCGCTGTGGCTGGTCAGGCACGGCCTCTCCGCGGAGGACGTCAACACCGCGCTGGAGCGCGACTCGGGACTGCGCGGCCTCACCGGGATCGGCGACATGCGCTGCATCCGCGCACTGGCCGCGGAACGGGACGCGGACGCGCTGGCCGCCCTGGACGTCTACCACCACCGGCTCCGCGCCTGCGCCGCCGCGATGACCGCCTCGCTCGGCGGTCTCGATGCCCTGGTGTTCACGGGGGGCGTCGGCGAACACGACCCGTCCGTGCGGATGCGCCTGGCCGAAGATCTCGCCTACCTCGGCGTCTCCATCGACCCGGACCGCAACACGGCGGCGGACGACGACACCGACATCACGGCTCCCGGCGCCTCCGTCCGCACACTCGTGATCGAGGCCCGCGAGGACCTGGAGATCGCCACCGGGACCCGCCGGGTCCTCGGTAACGAGTAAGACCCAGCCGCCCCGACCGGCGGTCGAACTCCGCTGATGATGGGCTCTGGCCTGGGAGAGGGCGCATGGAAAACAAGTCCGTGTCGGTGTTCCTGGGATGTTGTGGCCAATTCGGTGACGACCGTACGGCCGATGTAGGCGCCCCCGGTTCCACGTTGGATTTCCTCTGCAAGTTATGAACGAGCCACTTCTTCGCGCACGCGGGAGATTTGAAGACGTCGCACCTACTTTCCCACGGCGGCCGCCGCTCTCGGAATTCTCCCGGATGGCGGCGAGGTAGGGTACAAAGACAACGCAGTCAGCGGCGACACGACCACCGATCGCCTCGAAATCAAACGGCTCACCGGGCTGTTGGCGTCAATTCAGTCCGCCGCGTACCCGGTGGACCAGTCCTCGAACTGATAGCAAAGGTGGCGAAGGAAAAGTGGACCTGAGCACCGCCGTATGGCGCAAGTCGAGCCGCAGCTCCAACAATGGCGGCGACTGCGTCGAAGTCGCCCGCATCAGCGACACCGTCGCCATCCGCGACAGCAAGAACCCCCACGGAGCCAAGCTCCTCCTCACCCCCCATGACTTCAAGAACCTGACCCGGTCTCTGAAGAACGCCTGATCTCCGGGGGCCCTGTCGGGTTCGCGTGCTGGCTGTACGTAGCCGCAGTTCGTGGTTCGCGAGCCCATATTCGGCGGCCGTGCGGTGGGGGCGGCGCTGCTTACGGGGCCGCCCCCACCGCCAGCCAAGAAGCTCCGCCGTCAGCCCTTCCAGCGTTGACCCTTTCAGTGTTGGCCCTTCAGCGTTGGCCCTTCAATTTGCTTCGTTTCTTTTGTGACACGGAGTCGATGGGGTGGGCGGCAGGTTCAGCTAGGCGAGGCGGTGCCCGAATTTTCGGGTTAGTTCTTTTGTTGGTCGCCGCGAACTCCGACGTGGCTTAAGGGTGACAATTTTGGCTCCCCGCTATGGGCTTTTAGAGGGGTGGGTGGGCCTTAGAATTGAGGCATGGAAAGAGTTGCGGTCGATCTGGCGGTGGCGTCCACCATGGAATTGGTGAACGCCGCGTCCGCGATCGCGGCCGAGCTCGCCCGGCGTGAGCCGCCTGAATCGGCGGCCGCCTGCCTGGAACTCACCGAAGCCCTTTCCACGGCCAACGACATGAACGAGGCCGCCCTCACTGGATTCGTCTCCGTTGTGGACGCCGGTCGTGAGGTGCAGCGCTGGGGTTTCCCGTCCACGCAGTCGTGGCTGCGCAACCGGCTCGGCATGCGCGACGCCCGAGCCAAGGAACGGCTCGTCCTCGCCCGGCAGCGGCACCGCCTGACCGAGGTCACCGGACGGTGGAGCGCCGGTGACCTGCCCCTCGGCTACGCCGCCACCATCGCGGGAGCGGTCGCCCGGCTTGACGATGAGGACTGCGCAGCAGCCGAGAAGATCCTGCTCGGCATGGTCGACCAGGACTTCTCCGCTGGGAAGGTGGCTTCGTTCGGCCGCCGTATCCGCGACGTGATCGCAGAGCGGGATGGCACCGAACCCGCACCCGACGGTGCTCAACGGGGCTATGACCGGTCCTGGATCGACTCGACGCGTTCCCTGGACGGCGGGCGGTACATCAAGGGATGGCTGAACGCCGAAGACGCCGCCATCTGGGACGGAACGCTCGGGCCGCTCGCCAAGCCCGCCGGTAGCGATGACCGCCGTGACCTGTCCGAGCGGACCGCGGCGGCGTTGTCCTCCGTGCTGTCGGGCGGGCACAAGGCCACCAAGGTCACCGTCATCTGCGACCTGGACACCCTCACCGGCGGCACCGCACCCGGAAGACTGACCGACGGTACTCCCATCCCCGCCGAGCAGGCTCGCCGGATCGCTCTGGCGGCCGGGGTCTCGCCCCTGCTGCTGGGACGCGGTCACGTGCCGCTCTACCTCGGCTACCGGGAACGGTTCGCCACACCTGGGCAGCGACGGGTCCTTGAGGCCCTCTACCCCACGTGCGCGGTGGTGGGCTGCGAAGTCCCCGGGACGTTGAGCGAGGTCGACCACGTCAACGGATGGGCGCTGGGCAACAGCCCCACCGACATCGACCAGCTCACTCTCACCTGCGGATTCCACAACCGGTACAAGGCCGCGCACCCTGGTCGGATCACGGTCCGCCGAGATACCGAAGGCCGCTACAGCTACCGCCTCCAGCAGCCCGGAACCGACGTCGGACGCGAAACCGGGACGCCCATCGCGGTCGGCCGTCCACCCCCTTGGAATCAGGCCGCCTGAACTTCGGCCGCCCCGTCCTTCGGCTGCGCACCCGTTCCGCCAGAAGATGCAGCCGCCCATCACGCTGCTCAGTGCCTCATGGGTGTGCTGTGGACGGTGTCGTCAAAGGCCGAGGGCAGATCACACCGAGCCTCAGCACCGCCGCCCAGATCCGTGGCTCCGGCGGCGCCCCAGAGGACGCCGGTCGGGCAGGGCCCTGGGGAGGTGCGACTGCCCGGGAGCGTGATCGGCGACACGGTTCACTTCGATGACCGTGGCTTGGGAAGACGTCGCCGTCCGCCCCAGCAGGCCGGCCGTCGCGGCCGCGGTGCGTGCGGTGGGTGAGCAGGGCCTTGGTCGCTCGCACCGCGCCGCTCCTCAGCCCTTGGCGTCGGCGACCTTGTGCGGGCCGGCGAAGCCGAACAGGTAGCCGGCGACCCTGCGCATCTGGATCTCCTCGGCTCCTTCGGTGATGCGGTAGCGGCGGTGGTGGCGGTAGATGTGCTCGAACGGGGTGTGCCGGGTGTAGCCGAGGCCGCCGTGGACCTGCATGGCGCGGTCGGCGGCGTCGCACACGAACCGGTTGGCCCGGTAGTTGCACATCGAGACCCGGTCGCTGATCTCCATGTGCGGGACGCGGTCCAGCTCCCAGGCGGTCTTGCGGACCAGGCCGCGCAGCATCTCGGCCTCGGTCTGCAACTCCACCAGCGGCCACTGGATCGCCTGCCGGGTGGCCAGCGGCCGCCCGAACGTGACCCGCTCACGCGCGTAGGCCACGCTGCGGTCGATGCAGTACTGCCCGGCCCCGACCCCGGAGGCCGCCTGGCGGATCCGGTTCTCGTGCACGAACGTCTGCGCCACCGCGAGCCCCTCGCCCACCTCCCCGAAGACCGCGGAGTGCGGCACCCGCACATCGCGGATGGTCACCTCGGCGTGGTCGGTGGGCATGTTGAAGGTCCACCAGTGGAAGTCGACCGAGAAGCCCGGCGCGTCGGTCGGCACGAAGAACGCGGTGCTCCCGCGGGCGTCGCCGGGCTCGCCGCCGGTCCGGGCGAACACCACGTCGTGGGTGGCCGAGTGCATCCCCGAGTTGAACCGCTTGGCGCCGTTGACGACCCAGTCGCCGCCGTCGCGGACCGCGCTGGTCTGCATCCAGGTCGCGTCGCTACCGTGATCGGGCTCGGTCAGCCCGAAGCCGATCCGCTTGGCGCCGGTCAGCATCGGCTCCAGGTACTCCTGCTTCTGCTCGGGCGTCCCGAACTCCAGCAGCATGTGCGCGAACGGGAAGTTCCCGACGACGGACGCCTCGTTCTGCAGGTCGTTGTGCAGGCCGAGCCCCTTGTGCGCCAGATGCTCGCGGATCACCGCCATCTCCAGGTTCGTCCCACCCGAACCCCCGGCCTCCTCCGGCAGGCCGTAGCGCAGCCACCCCGCCGCGTCCGCGCGGCGGAACATCTCACCCAGCAGTTCCTCCCACTCCGTGCGCGGCACACCCCCGTTCTCGAAATCGGTACGGGAGTACTCGCGGCGGTGGTCGAAGAACCGCTCGTTGTCGTCCTGGGCCTGCAGCGGCACGATCTCCCGCTCGATGAACGCGTCCAGGTCCGCAAGACGCCGGGTCAGCTCCTCCGGAAGATGGAAATCCATACAATCTCCTCAACCTTTGTGGTGCGGGCCAGCATGGCACCCGCCGCCGCCCGGCAGGAAGGGCGGGGTCACCGCACGCTTACTTCCGCCCTGCCGACGTCGGCGGCCTCGCGCTGGCGCGTCCGTCGGCCGACCCCGCACGCTCCTTCCGCCGATGACGCCACCCGGGGACGGGTGGCGCGGGTCATCAGGCCGCCCGCAGGACGGACAGTTTCCGCGGCGCGACGGTGCGGACCGTGACGCGCACCCGGCGCCCGCTCCCGCGCGGTCTGGAAGCGCGCGGATGCTTGAACACCGTGCGGCCGAGCACCGCCGCATAATCGGGGTGGTCGACGGATGGCGGCGGGGGCGGGGGCCGGGAATCCCAGTCCCCGGGAGCCAGTCCGGAAATCCATTCCCATACGTGGAAGAAACGCCCCCAGGGTATTTTCACCGTATAGGCGCTGGCGACTTTGAACTCCGTGCCGAGACTCCAGGAACGCCGGGTCATCGGCGCCACGTCCTGCCCCACGACGTCCACTTCGGGAAGTGAGACGTACCTGGACCGGAAACGGGTGCGGAAGTGCGACGTCTTGACGTCCATATACGCCTGCAGCCGGCCGTCCCCCGACATCGTGAGGCCGAAGTCCGGCGGGTTGAGAAAGCGCAGCCGGCCGCTCATCGAGGCCCGTGCCTCGTAGGAGAGCCCGGTGTTCCGCATTCCCAGCGCCGAGCCCACGGAAAAGGAGCCGCCGACGCCGGCGCCTCCTTCGAAGGTGAGCGCCATGGCGTCCCGGGTGAGCGTACTGGTCACCCCGCCGCCGATTCCCCGGTAGAAACTGAACTTGAGGTCGAGGCCGGCGTCGTCCACGGGGATCGAGACGGCGGAATCCCGGCCGGCGTCCGCGTTGTCACCGGAATTTCGCCGCAGCGCCGCCCGTGCGGCGGAGTACGGCACGTTTCCCGGTAACGGCCCCTCGCCGGAGAGATCCCGCGAGGCGCAGGAGACGTCGACGACACAGCCGCAGGCGCGGACGAGATCCGTCCGCGCCTTCGGGACGATCAGCATGGCCGGAGCGGCCAGGACCATGGCGGTCACCATGATGATCCGGACACGCCTGTCCCTGCATGCTCGTTTCATGATTCCTCAGTCCGCACACCTGCCCCACCCGTACAGAACAGCGACACTATAACTCTAAGTATCCAAAGAAACACATAGAGTAACCACTGGCTTCTTTACGCGACATAGCGGCGTGGGCCGGGTATGTGGGGCGGATGGCACGGGATGCCCCCGGCACGGGAGGAACACGACGAGCCGGGCCCGGCGCACCGCCTCCGCGAGATGGGGGGAGGCGGTGCGGCGGGCCCGGGAGCGGATCGGCCGGTCAGGACGCGGCGAGTTCGCGCCGGCGTTCGGCCCACTGGAGGGAGTGGCGGATGGCGTCCTCGATGGTGTACTCGGCCTTCCAGCCGAGCAGGTCCCGCGCCTTGGCCGGGTCGACGAACGCGCCGACGACGTCCCCGGGGCGGGCGGGGGCGTCCTCGGCCCGGAAGCCGTCGCCGACGACCTCCCGGAAGGCGTCCACCAGCTCGCGGACGGTGGTCCCGTCGCCCGTGCCGAGGTTGATCACCTGGTAGCCGGAGCGGTCCCCCAGCGGCGGGATGATCGAGTCGAAGCGCAGGGCGGCCTCGTAGAAGGCGCGGGCGATGTCCCAGACGTGGATGTAGTCGCGGATCGCCGTGCCGTCCCGCGTCGGCCAGTCCACCCCGGTGATCTTGAAGGGGACGCCGAGGTCGTGGCACTCGATCATCTTGCCGAGGGCGTGCGTGGGCTTGCTGCTCTGCAGGCCGGTCCGCAGCCGCGGGTCCGCGCCGATCGGGTTGAGGTAGCGCAGCGAGACCACCCGCAGCCTCGACGCCTTGGTGAGGTCCTCCATCAGCAGCTCGGCCATCATCTTCGAGCGGGTGTAGGGGTTCTGGGGCTCCAGCGCGGAGGTCTCCGACACCGAGAGGTCCGGCTCGGGGCGGTACATCCCCGCGGTGGACGCGAAGATCAGCCGGTCCCGGCCGTTGCGGATGAGGTGGCCGGCGAGGTCGAGGGTCTTGCTGAGGTTGACCCGGTAGTAGCGCAGCGGGTCGGCCATCGAGTCGGGCACCACGATCAGTGCGGCGCAGTGGACGGTCGTGACGATGTCGGGGTGCTCCCGGAAGATCCGGTCCACCAGCTCGCCGTCGCCGATGTCGCCCCGGTAGAAGATCCTCCCGTCGGTGAACTCCGGCCGGCCCGTGACGAGGCTGTCGAGCACCACGGGCGTCACTCCGCGTTCGGCGAAGGCGGAGGCGATGGTGCTGCCGATGAAACCGGCTCCCCCGGTGATCAGGACTTTCATGTGGCATCCCCTGACAGCCGTGCGTCCCCTGAAACTGGTCACGCTCAGGATCAGGAGGCGGTCGCGGAGGGTCAACGGCCCGCACCCCAGGTGACCGGGTCCGGACGCCGGTGAACCGGCGGGACCCTCCGGACGTCCGCGCACGAGTTCTTCTGCGGCCGTCACCAGCGGGGATCCCGGGAGCGCGCCGGACGGCCCGGCGGACGTCCGAAACGGGCGGCGGGCGGACGGGTGCGGCGGGCGGGCGAGTACAGCATTTGCAGGATCCCCCGCGCGCCGGCAGCGGTCATCGTCGGTGGATGCAACCGACCCGCGTCCTCATCGTGGACGATCACGCGCTCTTCGCCGAGGCCCTCGCGGCCCGGCTGGGGCGCGAGCCCGATCTGGTGATCCTGCCGATCGCCGCCGATGTGCGGCGCGCCCTCGCGCTGACCGCCACCGAGCGCCCGCGGGTGCTCGTCCTGGACCTGACGCTCGGCGCGGAGAACGGGCTCGACGTCCTGGACCGGGTCCGCGAAGCGCACCCCGACGTGCGGGTCGTCGTGCTGACCGCGATGAGCGATCTGGACGCGCTGGTCCAGGCCGTCCGGCGCGGCGCCGTGGGCTGGCTGGAGAAGACCGAGAGCGCGGACCTCGTCGCCCGGGTGATCAGGTCCGCGGCCCGGCGGGGCGGCTGGATCCCGCCGGACGTGCTCGGCGAGGTGCTGCGCCGGCTCGTGCGCGGCGACGGGGAGCCGGTCGGCGGGGCCGCGCTCCTGGCCGGGCTGACGCCGCGCGAACGCGAGGTCCTGCAGTGCATGGTGGACGGCCTCGGCCGCGCGGAGATCGCGGAGCGGCTGGGCCTGTCGGCGAACACCGTCCGCACCCACACGCAGAACCTGCTCTCGAAGCTCGACATGCACTCCGCGCTGGAGGCCATCACGCTCGCGATGCGCGCCGGCATGCGCCCCACCGACCCCTGACCCCCTCCCCGCACCTGGTGCAAACGGCGTAGACGGGGGTCGTCTTTTGGGCGATTGCCCGCGTGACGGGCCTTCCTACGCTCGCCGTGACGAGGCCGAAGGGGAAGATCGTGGAGCTCGACGAAGTCGCGGCGCGGGTGGTTCGCAGCTACTGGGTGCTCTTGACGGTCATGACCGTCCTCCCGCTGACGCTGGTGGCGCTGCTGATGAGCGGCCGGGAGCCGGTGGCGGTGGCGCAGTCGCGGCTGCAGGCCGGTGCGACGTCGGCGGACGCGGCGGCCGGCGAGGCGGGCGCGAGCGTCGTGGTCAGCCAGGTGAAGGCGTTCGCGACCAGTGAGGGCCTGCTGACCGAGGTGCTGCTGGAGCAGAAGGTCGACCGGTCCGCGCGCAAGGTCGCCAAGTCGGTCGAGGTGACCGGGCTCGGGTCCTCCACCGTGGTCGAGCTGTCGGTGAAGGACCGGGACCCCGCCGTCGCGCAGCGGCTCACCGACGCCATCGCGACCAAGGTCGTCCGGCAGATCAACCACTCCAACCAGGACGCGATCCGCAAGCAGGTCGACGAGATCGACGAGCGGATCGGGGACCTGGAGGACAAGCTCGGGCCGCTGGCGCGGCGGGCGGGCGGCGCGTTCCCCGACATCTCGGCGGCCAACGAGCGGGAGCGGGTGCAGGCGGAGCTGAGCGGCCTGCGGTCCAACCGCTCGGACCTGATGACGCAGCTCACCTCCGCGGGGACGGCGTCGGTGGTGCAGCACGCGGTGCCGGCGCCCCGGCGCGACCCGACGGTCATGATGGCGGCGATCGCGGGGCTGGCCGGGCTGGTCGGCGGCATCCTGATCGCGGTCTTGGCGGAGATGGTCCGGCCCACGATCCCGGGGCCGCGGCGCGTCGCGCGGCGGCTCGGGGTGCCGATACTCGGCTGGGCCGACCGCGGCCCCGCGCAGCTCGCCGACCTCGGCCGGCGGGTGCGGCTGGCGGCGAAGAAGGAGGACGTCGGCCGGGTCACGCTGGTCGGCGCGCCCGGACCGCTGCCGCCGCGGCTGGTGTCGACGGTGGCGGCGGCCGTCTACGGCGACGAGACGCGGCCGGTGCAAGCCGGGGCGGCGGGGGCCGGGGCGGCGGGGGCACGTCCCGGCCGCGCGTCCGAGAACGGCGTCCCTGACGGCGGCGCCCCCGAAGGCGGGGAGGACGCCGGCGACGGCCCTTCCCTGAACAGCGACGGACCCGGCGGCCGGAGCGGCACGTCCGTGGTCCGCGCCGGCGGCGGCACCGCGGTCATGGCGAAGAAGCCGGGCGAGGTGTCGCCGTCGGAGACCACCCAGCCGGTCGCGGTCCGGCGCGCGTGCCACGTGCACGCGTTCGAGGACATCGACCCGGGCGCCGACGAGACGGTCGGCGTGGTCGTGGTGGTCGGGCGGGTGACGACGGTGGCGGGGCTGGAGACGGTCCGCGACCTCGTCGCCGCGTCCGGCTGGCCGCTGCTCGGCGTCGTCGGCGCGTCGCGCAAGGCGACGACCCGCATTTCCGCACGCAGGCCCGCCAAGGGGCGCGAGACCAAGGAGTAGCCAGATGAGTTCAGCCGTTCCGTTCTGCGTCCCGCCGCTCACCGAGGGGGTGCCCGAGGCGGTCGCGAAGGTGCTCGACGGCCGGTGGCTCACCACGGGGCCGGACACCGCCGCGTTCGAGCAGGAGTTCGCCGACCACCTCGGCGCCGCGCACGTCGTCGCGGTCGCCTCGTGCACCAGCGCGCTGGAGCTGAGCCTGCGCGCGATGGGCCTGCCGCCGGGGTCGCCGGTGCTGACGCCCAGCCTGACGTTCTGCGGCGCGATCAACGCGATCCTGCACGCCGGGCACCGCCCCGTCTTCGCCGACATCGACGAGGAGACGCTGGTGCCGAGCCCGGACACGGTCGCCGCCGCGGCGGCCCGGGTGGCGCCCGCCGCGATGGTCACCCAGAACCAGGCCGGCTACCCGGTGGACGTGCCGGCGCTCGCCGAGGCGGCCGGCCTCGACCGGTCGCGGGTGGTGGAGGACACCGCGCACGGGCCCGGCGCGGCGCGCGGCGGCGCCCCCGTCGGCTCGTCCTCGCATGCGGCGTGCTTCTCCTTCTACGCGACGAAGAACATGCCGATCGGCGAGGGCGGGGCCGTCGCGACGAGGGACGAGGAGTTCGCCGACCGGGTCCGGGCGATGCGGCTGCACGGGATGAGCAAGGACTCGTGGAAGCGGTACCTGCCGGGCGGTAGCTGGCGGTACGACGTGAAGGAGATCGGGCTGAAGGCGAACATGACCGACGTCCAGGCGACGATCGGCCGCGCCCAGATCCGCTCGCTGCCGGGCTGGCAGCAGACCCGCCGCGAGCTCGTCGCCCGCTACGACGAGGCGCTCGCCGGGGTGCCCGGGGTCGTCCTCCCGCAGCGCGAGAGCCTCGACGGCGTCCAGCACGCGTGGCACCTCTACCAGGTGCGCATCCCGGACCGCGACGCGGTCGGCGACGCGATGCGGGAGGCGGGCGTCGGGACGTCCGTGCACTTCATCCCGGCGCACCAGCTGTCGGCCTACCGGTCGATCCTCGGCGAGGACGAGTGCGGCGGCCTCCCGGTCACCGACCGGGTCGGCGAGGAGCTGCTGTCGCTGCCGCTCTACCCGGGCCTGACCGCGGACGGCCAGGACCGGGTCGTCGCCGCCCTCACCGAGGCCCTGCGGACCCGGGCCTGACCGTGCGCTGGATCCCGCCGCACCGCCCGTCCCGGGGGTTCCGCATGTCGTTCGGCAACCGGGCCGCCGCGCCGCCCGCCGCGCCGCCGGCCGGTCCGTTCAGCCCGCTGCTGGACCGGGCCGAGATCCCGCTCGGCGACCCGCGCGGGCGGCGCCTGCTGCGCGGCCGGCGGGTGCTCGTCACCGGCGCGTGCGGGACGGTCGGCGGCGCGCTGTGCCGGCGGGTCTGGCGGCTCGGCCCGGCCGCGCTGTGCCTGGTCGACAAGGACGGGCGCGGGCTGGAGCGGCTCGCCCGGGAACTGGCCGCGCGGCCGGGCGGCGGGCGCGTCACCCTCGCCGAGGCGGACGTGCGGGACGCCGCCCGCGTCGACGCCGTCGTCGGGGAGGCGCGGCCCGAGCGGCTGTTCCACGCGGCGGGCCGGTACCGGCTGGCCGAGGTCGAGCACGACCCGTGCCGCGGCGTCGCCGACAACGTGCTCGGCACCAGGCACGTCCTCGACGCGGCGGTGCGGCACGGGGTGCGGCGCCTCGTGCTCGTCTCGTCCGACCGGGCGGCGGAGCCGACGTCGGTGCTCGGCGCGACGATGCGGCTCGCGGAACTGCTGCTCCAGACGGCGACGGGCGGCCCGACGTGCTTCGCCGCCGTCCGCGTCGGCGACGTCATCGGCGCGCCGGGCACGCCGTTCGGCCCGCTCGCCCGCCGCATCGCCGCGGGCGAGGTCGTCACGATCGCGCACCCGGAGGCCGCGCGGCACGTCATGACGGTGACGGAGGCGGCGGGCCTGCTGATCGAGGCGGCGGCGCTGGCGGAGGAGGCGGAGACGTTCGCCCTCGACATCGGCAGCCCCGTCCCGGTGCTCGACCTGGTCCAGCGGTACGCCGCGCAGCTCCGCTCGCCCGCGGTGACGATCAGGTTCCGCGGGCTCGGTCCCGGCGAGAAGCTCGCCGAGAAGGCGTTCGCCGACTCCGAGCGGCGGATCCGCACCGCCCACCCGAAGATCTGGGGGACCCGGCCGCTGCCGCCGCCCGGCGGGGTGCCGCGGCTGCTCGACGCGCTCGCCGCGGCGGCCGAGGCGGGCGACGCGGACGAGGTGCGGCTGCTGCTGCGCCGCCTGCTGCCGGAGTACCGGCCGGCCAGGCGTTCCCTCCCGGCCAGTGAGGTGATCCGTGAGTACAGGTAGGAACCCGTGAGTACAGGTAGGAAGCTGCGCGTCGCGCAGGTCATCACCCGCTTCAACGGCGGCGGCGGCCGGGTGGCGCTGAACGGGGCGCTCGCGCTGCCGGACGGCACGTACGAGCGCGCGATCGTCACCGGCGGCGTCGGCATGGACAGCGAACCCTCGGCGGGCCGTTCCGCCGCGGGCCGCACCGCGATGGGCCGCGACGCCGTCCTGCACGGCGACGAGGCCGTGGCGAACGCCGCCGCCGGGGACCTCACGCCCGCGGCGTACCGGGCCGGGATGGAGATCGTCCAGGTGGGGCCGCTGGTGCCGCAGATCTCGCCGCGCGACGACCTCGCCGCGCTGTCGACCCTCACGAGGGTGCTGGCGGAGGGGCGGTACGACGTCGTCCACACCCACTCGTCCAAGGCGGGCGTCATCGGGCGGCTCGCGGCGGCCCGCGCGGGTGTGCCCCGCATCGTGCACACCTGGCACGGGTTCCCGTTCAACGAGTTCCAGTCGTGGGCGCGGCGCACCGCCTACATCCGCCTGGAGCGCATCGCGGCGAAGCACACCGACGCGTTCCTCGGGATCGGGTCGGAGACGGTGACGACCGCGCTGCGGCTCGGCCTCACGACTCCGGAGCGGGTGCGGCTGTCGTGGCCGGCCGTGGACGTCGACGCCTACGCGCCCGCCCCCGGGGCCAGGGCGCAGGCGCGCCGCCGCCTCGACCTGCCCCTCGGCGTGAAGGTCGTCGGGTCGGTCGGCCGGCTGACCTTCCAGAAGGGCCCGGAGATCTTCGCCAGGGCCATCGCCCGGCTGCCGGACGACGTGTTCGGGCTGTGGGTCGGCGGCGGCCCCATGGCGGAGCGGCTGGCGAAGCTGACCGCGAAGCTCGGCGTCGAGGACCGGATGCGCTGGCTCGGGCACAGCGACGACGTCGCCGCCGTCCTGCCCGCGTTCGACCTGATGGCGATGGCGAGCCGCTGGGAGGGCCTGCCCTGCGTGCTGGTCGAGGCGATCAGCGCGGGGATCCCGCTGGTCGCGACGGCCGTCCCGTCCAACCAGGACCTCGTCCTCGCCGGGGAGACCGGCCTGCTCGTCCCGCCGGAGGACCCGGAGCGGCTCGCCGGCGCCATCGCGGCGCTGCTGGACGACCCGGCAGCCGCCGACCGGATGGCCGAGCGCGCCCGCGGCCGGATCGGCGAGTGGTTCTCCCCCGCCCACCTCGGCACGGTGCTGGACGAGACGTACCGCGGCACGTCCCGGCGGCCCTACCGGCGGTCATGACGGCGACCGCGACCAGGACAGCCCCGACGGCCGCCCCGGCCGCCGGGGCGCCGCCGCTCGCGCCCCCGCCGCCCCGGCGGGGGCGGCGGCTGGAGGCCGCCGCCCTGGTCGCCGGCATCGCGTCGCTGCCGATGCTGATGCCCGCCGGGCTCGCCCCCGGGCCCGGCAACACCGCCCTGCCCGACGCCGTGCTGGGCGGCCTCGTCCTCGTGACGTTCCTGTGGGCGGGGACGCGGAAGGTGCCGCTCCGCTGGCCGTACCTCGTGCCGACCCTGCTCACGGTCATCGCGGGCGGCGTCGCGGCGCTCGCCAACGACGGCGCCGGGGGGCTCACGCTCGTCAAGGACCTGTACGTGCTGCTGTGGGCGGTCTGCATCGCCAACCTCGGCCGCGACCCGTCGCTGCTCCGCGTCGCGCTGCGCGCCTTCGTCTGGACCGGCACGGCCTACGCGCTCGTGATGATGGCCGGCTTCGCGATCGGGAACGACGCGCTGTCCGGCAAGCAGGTCGACGGCGAGCGCCTCATGTTCACGTTCGGCGACGCCAACTACGCGGCCAACTGGTTCATCTGCGTCTTCTTCATCGTGCGCGCCACCCGCTTCCCGGAGCGGACGTGGGCCCGCCGCGCCGTGTGCGGGATCCTCCTCGCCGCCGAGCTGCTGACCGGCTCGAACGGCGGCCTGCTCGCGCTGTGCTGCGCCCTGGTGCTCGGTTACCTGTTCCGGCTGTTCCGCGAGGGCAAGGCCCACCACGCCGTCGCGGTCGGCGCCGCGGCCGCGCTCTTCGGCGGCGGCGCGGTCGTCACGGTCACCCAGGTCGACATCCAGCCGTTCCTGGACCGCGCCGGGCAGGCGTCCCCGATCCTGCGCGACTCGATCGGCCGGACGACCGGGGAGAGCACCGAGTCCCGCAGCACCGTCTTCGCGACGACCTGGGACATGCTCGAGGCCCAGGAGCACCCGTGGGGCATCGGCGCCGCGCAGACCGAGCCGCAGATGCGCGTCCGGCAGGAGCCGTACGTCCAGGAGGCGCACAACGACTACATCGCGTCCGTCCTCGAACGCGGGTTCATCGGCGGGGTCGCGCTGATCCTGCTGCTGGCGGTGCTGATCCTGCGGACCCTGCGGATCGCGCGGCGGGACGCGCTGAAACCCGAGTACGCGCGGCTCGTCCCGCATCCCGAGCTCTTCGGCGCCCTCCTGGTCGTGTTCCTCGTCTGCGGCCTGTTCTACGAGGTGCTGCACTACCGGCACGGCTTCGCCGTCTTCGGCCTGATCGCCGCCCTCGACCTCTTCGGCCGCCGCGCGCCCGCCGCACCCGCCTTGGCCGCGAACGTCACCTCGCCCCGGCTCGCTCCACCGCGCCGCTCCACGCCCGGGTTGTCCGTCCCTCCCCAGGTTTTCGTCCCCGCTCAGCAGGCGCCCTTACGCGAGCGCGGCACCGAGCGGAAGCAACCCGATGAAGAACGCCCGCCGCCGGGTGCCGAGACCACGGCGGTCAAGGACGCCGAGGAGAAGGGGCTCTGCAAGCGGCTCGTGTCGCTGGTCGCCGGGAACATGGCGGCGCGGGTGGGGGCGCTGGCGTCGCTCGGGCTCGCGACGGTCCTCGTCGCGCGGGTCGGCGGGCCCGAGCTGGTCGGGGCGTTCACGCTCGTCCGGATCCTGCCGGGTCTGCTCTGCCACCTGTCGAACGGCGGGCTCCCGGCCGCCGCGCCCTACTTCCTGGCGCGGGACGAGCGCGGCCCGAGCCGGATCCGGCCGACGCTCGCCTGGCTGACCGTCATCGGGGCGGTCCTGGCCGCGCTGACCTGGCTCGCGCTGAGCCCGCTGCTCTTCCACGTGTTCTTCACGTCGTTCGGCGTCTGGGTGACGCTCGCCGCGGCCGTCCCGGCGTTCACGCAGGGGTTCGTGTCCGTCGGGAAGGGGCTGCTCCAGGGGACCGACGACCCGAACGGCGCGAGCCTCGCCATCGCCGTCGAGGAGTTCGTGTTCCTGCCCATCTACGTCGCGATCCTGCTGGCCTGGCACGGGGCGGGCGCGCTCGTCGCCGGGCTCGTCCTCGCCGACCTCGCCGCCGCGGCGTGGATCGCGCGGCGGCTGCGGCGGCGCGGGTTCTTCCGCGGCTGGGGACGGCCCGACGCGCGGCTCGGCAGATCCATCGCCGGGTACGGGTTCCGCGGCTACGTCGGCCAGCTCATCGACCTCCTCCAGCTCCGCTTCGACATGGCCCTGCTGGGCGCGCTCGCCGGGCCGAAGGTGCTGGGCGTCTACACGGTCGCCAGCAAGTTCGCGGAGCTGGTGCAGCTTCCAGGGCTCGCGGTGAACTACGTCCTGTACCCCGACTTCGCCAGAGAGGACAAGCGCAGCGCCGCACGCCGCACCGCCGCGCTCATCCTGCCCGCGCTCGGCATCTCCGTCCTCGCCGCGCTGCCGCTCGCGCTGATCGCCGGGACGGCGCTGCCGTGGGTGTTCGGCGACGTGTTCGACGACGCGGTCGTGCCCACCTACATCCGCCTCGCCGGGGTCGTCACGTTCGGGGTGACCGGCCTGATCATGGCCTACCTGTACGGCGTCGGACGGCCCGGTGCGGCGTCCACCGGGCAGGGCATCGGCCTGCTGGTCGTCGTCGCGCTCGGCGCCGTGCTGATCCCGGCGCACGGCGCGGAGGGCGCCGCGGTCGCGACGTCCGTGTCCTTCCTCGCCACCACCGCCGCCCTGCTGGCCTGGTTCCAGCACGTCAGGAATAAGGGGTGACCATGTCCGACGACCTCATCGCCCGGCCCGTCGACCCGTCCGGCGGGATCCCGCCCTCGGCCGGCCGCCGGGCGCTCGACATCGCGGGGGCGCTGGCGGGGCTGGCGCTGTTCTCGGTGCCGCTGGTGCTCATCTACGCGCTGGTGCGGCTCACGAGCCGGGGCCCGGGGATCTTCCGGCAGACCCGGGTCGGGCAGGGCGGCCGGCCGTTCACCATCCTCAAGTTCCGGACGATGCGGCAGAACGCCGGCGGCATGAAGGTCACCGCCACCAGCGACCCGCGCGTCACCCGCCTCGGCCGGGTGCTGCGCCGCTTCTACCTGGACGAGCTGCCCCAGCTCGTGAACGTCCTGCGCGGCGACATGACGCTCGTGGGGCCGCGCCCGGAGACCTACGACCTCGCGGTGTACTACGACGCGCGCTGGCGGTGGATCTTCGACCACCGGCCGGGGATGACGGGCATGTCGCAGGTCAGGTTCCGCGACTCCGACGTCCTGCCGCCCGGCGAGGAGGTCGACCTGGCCTTCTACGTCGAGCGGCTCGTCCCGGCGCAGGCCGCGGTCGACGCGGTGTACCTGAGCGACCCGTCGATGCGCGCGACGCTCCGGACGCTGGCCCAGACCGTCTGGTACGTCCTCGGTTTCACCGTCCCGCCGCTGCGGGTATCGGGGGACGGGAACGTGCGGGAGGCGGCGCCGCCGCCGGACACCGCGCGTCCCGCGGAGCGGCCCGGATCCGCCGCCTAGCGGCCCGCCAGAAAGGTTCGCATGCGCTTCCGGAGCGTCCGGTACCTGACCACGGCCGTCGCCGCGGTCGCCGCGGTCATCCTGCTCACCGGCCTCGCGCTCCGGCTGCACACGGAGCCGCCCGCCCCGGAACCGCCGTACCGGGGGCCGCCCGCCGCGCCGGGCACGCCCGCGGCGGAGGCGACCGGCACGCGCCGCATCGCGCTGAACACCGAACCCGCCGACTACCCGCGCCTGCGCGCCCTCGGCTACGACCTGGTGGACGTCGCACCCGACGCGGAACAGGTCGACGGCGTCCCTCCCGGCATGGAGGCGATGCTGTGGGTCGGCAACTACCACTGCGACGACTTCGTCCTCGGCTTCCAGGAGTTCAAGGACGCCGTCGACCGGTTCGGCCGGGACCCGCGGGTGTTCGGCTGGTACCTGTCGGACGAGCCGAACGCCGGCGACTGCCCCGGGGTCGCCGGGGAGATCCGCCGCCGCGCCGAGTACATCGAGCGGAACGCGCCGGGGCAGGTCTCGTTCGTCTCGCTCACCGACTTCCCGATGGAGCCGCTGACCCCCGGTCGCGTCGGCGTCGACCTGTTCGGCCTCGACCCCTACCCCTGCAAGGGTTCGGCGGACGTCCTCGAACGCTGCGACATCGGCGCCATCGACCGGATGGTCCGGATGGCCGACGACGCCGGCATCCCCCGCGACAGGATCGCGCCCGTCCTGCAGACGTTCGGGCAGAGCTGCTCCGACGGCGACAAGCAGTACTGGCTGCCGACCCGGGCCCAGTTCCTCGGGATCCTCGCCCGCTGGGACCGCCTCGCGCCGCGTCCCCCGCTGGAGATCTCCTACTCCTGGGGACACCAGGACGAATGGGCCTGCCCCACCCTCGCCGACGCCGCCGGCGGCGAGCACCCGGACCTGCAGAGCATCATGAAGGCCCGCAACAGCGGCTGATCCGGCCGGGGATCAGTTCTGGCTCGGCCTCTCGCTGACCTGAGACTGCCTGTCGGCGACGGTCGGCTGCTCCGGCCCGGTCGGAATCGGAAGCTCCATCGAGCCGAGCTTCAGGGCCAGCACCTCCATGACACCCACGACCAGAACGAACGCGACGACCATCAGGCCGAGCCTCTTGCGGTCCACCCCGCGCACCCCTTCAAACCCCCAGCTAAACCGGCATAAAACCTAACACACCATGATCCAAAACCCATTCCCGGATGCACCCTCCGTACCCACATCGTTACCGATTTCCGAGCCGTCGAGTTGCGGCGTGTTGTCGTTATGGCGGAGCGGATAACAACAACACGCCGCAAGGGAACGCGGGTTCAGACTCGGTGGCTGGTGAGGTTGGCGGCTCTTGCGTTGACGCACTCGCCCGTTGCCAGGTCGAAGGCGAAGTTGTGCGCCAGGCAGTGGATCCGGCCGTCGCGGACGACGGCGCCCACACTCAGGTCCTCGCCGGCGTGCGGGCAGTAGCGGGGGATGTCGTAGCGGTCGCCGTCGCATTCGACGGTGATGCGCTCGCTCTCGTCGCGTCCGGTCTCGTACTCCTCGACGGCCGTCAGCGCGGGCGCGTTGGCGTGCTTGAGGAGGCCGACCAGGTAGTCGTTGTAGACGTCGGGGTCGCGGTAGAGGCTGACGCGGAACGAGATCAGGAGGTCCTCCCAGGCCATCCGGCCGTCGAGGACGGCGTCGACCCAGCGGCCCGCGGCGGTGATGCGGTAGTGGGGGCGGACGTCCGGGGACGCGTGCGCCACGGTGAGGCCGTCCGGGGCGAAGTCCACGTCCCAGACGCCGCCGTTGGGCCCGGTGACCTCGAAGCGGACGACCATGGCGATCTGGCGGAGGAAGTAGTCGCTGAGTCCGCCCAGGTACGCGAAGTGGGCGGCGAACCGGTCGTAGAGGCCGAGCCCGGGTTCCGGATGCTCCGCGATCACCTCGGCGATGGCGGCCGCGCGGTCGGCGGCGTAGCGGTCGAGGTACTCGCCGGCGTCGGCGAAGGAGAACTCGGCCGAGACCGGGTCGCGGGTGCACTCGCCGGTGTCGAGGTCGAGGACGTCGCCCGGCTTGAAGTAGTCCCAGCGCTGCTGCGGGAGGTGCTCGCGCAGCCATTCGGCGGAGACGTCCGGGTCGCAGAACGCGCCCTCGCGCCGGTCGAGGACCCAGTTGAGGTGGCCGACCTCCGCGTCCAGGAAGCAGGGCGGGCCGGCGAACGGGACGGCGAGCTCCGGCGCGGTCTGCCGGACGAGGCGCTGCACGGAGCGGAGCTTCGAGATCCGCTTGTCCATGGAGATCCGGGCCATCTCCTCGGCCGGGTACTCGTAGCAGATCGGGTGCCAGGACGCGCCGGACGTCTGCACGGCCATCAGGTCGAGCGTGCCGCCCGCCAGGTGCTTGGCGCGGCGGGCCTGCGCGGCGGTGAGCCGGGCGTCGTTGCAGTGCAGGATTCCGCGCCCGTCGGCGACGATGAGAAAAGCCGCATCGTGACACATCGGGGATAGTTCCGGAATCGCGGTGATCCAGGACCCACGATTGTCAAGCGGAAATTTCTCCCAGGCCGGCAACTCGATTACCTGGCGGCCACCGGCGGCGGCCATCATCCGCTCCCGGAAGGCCGGTCCGGGATAGTGCGGAATGAGGATCCGGGTGCGCTCCGGAAGCCGCTCCAGCACCCACGGGTCGAAATGATCTAGATGCTCGTGCGAGACCGCGATCCAGTCGGCGTCGAGCAACACGGCGGTATCGAGATGATCGTTTCTCGGGTACTGGTGCCAGGCTCCGAGAAAGGCCCCCGTCGGAGCGAGCCACGGGTCCGCGAGCAGGTGGAAGGCGGTCGCGTCCACCGCGACCCCCGCATGTCCGAGAAAGGTTACCTTCGGCATGTGGAGACTGTCTCTCCCCGGCCGCTCCACCGCACCCACAGGAATGCGCAAAGCGGCTACGCCGTAGGGATGAAAGAAAAGGCCGGCGGAGATCTGACTATCGCGACTGAGACGCTTCCATAAAGCACATAGTTTACGTTACTCGCGTGTATGTCCACTTCTGGACATACACGGGTCTGTTGCGGTCAATTGACTGGACACGCGCAGGTGAGCGGGGTGACCGTCTATAGCGGGTGCAGTAAGAACAGACGGGGGTTCTCATGAGCAACGGGCGGGCTCGGTCGTCCCCGGCGGACGCTCCGAGGGGCGCTCGGGTGGGCGTGGGCACGCTCACCGGAACGGGTCCGGGCGCCTCCCGCGGCGCCACCGGGGAGGCGGGCGCGGAACGCGCGGAGGAGGGCCTGTGGCGGAGGCGGCTCCGGCACGACATCAGGCACGAGCTCGGCACGATCATCATGCTGGCGTCGGCCGTCGTGGTCGCGGACGACATCGGCGACACGAGCCGGGGCCGCGTCGAGCAGCTCCTCGGCGAGACCCGCTGGCTGGACCATCTGCTGCGGCAGCTCGACGACGGTGACGGGCCCGACCGCGACGACGGCCGGGCGCTGCCCGCCCCGGAGCGCATCCGGGTGGACGACCTCACCGCCGAGGTCGTCACCGGGATGCGCCTCGCCACCCCGCACGAGGTGTGCTTCACCGGCGGCGAGGCGTGGGCCCACATGGACCCGGTCGCGCTGTGGCGCGCGGTCCGCAACGTCCTCGACAACGCGTGCCGCGTCGCGGAGGGGCGGGTGAGCGTGCGGGTCGAGGCGGACCAGGGCTGGATCGCCATCCAGGTCGACGACGACGGCCCCGGCTTCGGCGCGGACCGCGGCACGCACCGGCCCGGCCTCGCGTCGCTCGGGCTCGGCATCGTCCACGACCTCATCTCCGGCTACGGCGGCAGCCTGGAGATCCGCACCTGCGAGATGGGCGGAGCCCGCGTACGAATGCTCCTGCCCGCCGCCCCACCCCCCGACCCGCCACCGGACCCGGCCGCCGATCCGCGCGCCGACGACTGGCGGCCCTATCCATGAACGTGCTGATCTGCGATGACCATGCGGTCTTCGCCGAGTCGTTGTCGCTGGTGCTCGCCGACGCCGGGCACAGCGTCGTCGGGGTGGCCTTCTCCCCCGCGGACGCGCTGCCCGTGCTGCGGGCCCGGCGGCCCGACGTCTGCCTGACCGACCTGCGGTTCCCGGCGGGCACGGCGCTCGACTGGATGCCGAGCCTGCGGGCCGCGTCCCCGGGCACGAGCTTCGTCGTCCTCACCGGTTTCCTCGAACCGGAGGTGCTGGACGCGGGGGTCCAGGCGGGCGTGCGGGGTTTCGCCCACAAGGGCCAGCAGGCCCGCGACATCCTCACCGTGCTGCGCCGCGTCGCGGACGGCGAGGTCGTCGTCGACCAGGCGGCCCGGCGGGACGAGGCGCGGCCGCGCAACCAGGCGCAGCGGGTCGCGCGGTTCCTCACCCCGCGCGAGCGCGAGGTGCTGACCCGCCTGGTGCGCGGGGAGTCCACCCAGGCGCTGGCGAAGGCGATGGGCGTGACGCGCAGCACGGCGCGCAGCCACGTGCAGAGCGTGCTGAGCAAGCTCGGGGTGCATTCGCAGCGCGAGGCGGTGATCGCGGCGGCCCGGCACGGCCTGGTCAGCGTCGAGACCGGGGAGTGGCTCGCGGGCTGAGCGGCCGCGCGTTCCGCGGTTTCGCGGGCCGGGAGCCGGGGAACGGCCGAATCCGGACCTTCATGGTTCGGCCGGGACGCGTTAGCGTCCGCCTGGAAGGAGGTTCCCATGCCGCAACGGCACGGTGCGCCGCCCCTCTCCGACGCGGGCGCCCTCGACTGCGCCGCCGTCTACACCCGCGGGGTCCCGCACGGCAGGTTCGCGCGGCTCCGCTCCAGGACGCCCGTGGTGTGGCAGGACGGCCGCACGGCGGGCCGGCCGGGCGCCTGGGCGGTGCTCCGGTACGCGGACGTCCACCGGGCCCTCACCCGTCCCGGGCTGTTCCGCCCGCTGAGCGACGGCGTCCTGCACGGCCCCATGATCGCGGACGTCCCGGACGGCGCACGTCCCGCTCAGCGCCCGCCCGGTACCGCGCTCATCGACATGGATCCCCCGGCCCGCGCGATGCTCGGCCGCATCCCGCGCCGGGAGCCGGCCGACTTCGTCGCCGACGTCGCCCCCGACCTCCCCGAAACGCTGCGGAACACGCTGGCCGGCGGCCTCTACGCGCTGCTGCGCCACCCCGAGCAGTACGGCCGGCTCCGGGAGGAGTGCTCCGACGAGCGGCTCGTCGACAGCACCGTGGAGGAGATGCTGCGCTGGTGGACGCCCGTCCTCCAGGTCTGGCGGACCGTGCGGCGCGGCACCGTCGTCGGCGGCGTGCCGCTGCTGGCGGGTGAGCGGGTCACACTCTGGCTGGTCTCCGCCAACCACGACGACGAGGAGTTTTCCGAGCCCGAGCGGTTCGTCCCGGAACGGTTCGCCCTGGGCGCCCGGCCGCACCTCTGCTTCGGGTCCGGGCACCGGGCGTGCCTGGGCGCGCGGCTCACCCGCGTGCACCTGCGCGCCCTGCTGGTCGCGCTGCTGGAGCACCCGCGCACCCTCCGGCTCGCGGGCGAGCCGCTGCCGCTGCGGTCCAGCACCCGGCACGGCTTCGAGCGCCTGCCCGTCCGCTGGACCGCCTGACCCGGCCCCGGCTACCTCCCGCGGAGTAGGCGCGGGCACTCCCCGCGGCCGACGCCGGCCGGGGACCGATGACCTAACGTGCAAACATGAGCACTTCACCGCCGCACGGCCCTGCGCGGCCGACCCTGCCGCGCCCCGGCCTGTGGCCGGTGTGGGTCGTCCCGGCCTTCCTCGCGTTCTTCCAGATCTTCGGTTCGCTGGGCGCGCAGCACGGCGGCGGACAGCCCGGCGGCGGCACCGGCGGCGGCTCACCGGGCCCGCCGTGGGCCGAGGGCGGCGGGCCCGGCGCCGGGCTCACCGAACTGGACGCGCTGGGGTTCGGCCTGCTCCTCGCCGGCCCGGCGCTGCTGCTGCTGCGCCGCCGCCATCCCGTGCTCGTACTGGCCGCGACCGCGGCGGTGACCGTCCTCTACCTGCTGCGCGCCTACACCTACGGCCCGGTGATCTTCTCGATGGCCGTCGCGATGTTCGCGGCCGTCGTCGCCGGGCACCGGCTCGCCGCCTGGGCCGGGACGGGCGCCGTCCTCGCCGCCTACTTCGCGCTGACCACCGTCATCGGCGTCTCCGCGGACGAGCGGGGGTCCGGCGGGCTCTTCCCGGTGGAACGGCCGTCCCTCGTGGCGATGACGTTCGTGACCGCCTGGGCGCTGGTGGTCCTGGTGACCGCCGAGCTGGTCCGGATGCGGGGGCAGCGCGCCGCGGAGGCGGCCCGCATCCGCGCCGAGAAGGAACGCCGGCAGGCCAGCGAGGAGCGGCTGCGGATGGCCCGCGAGCTGCACGACGTCCTCGCGCACAACATCTCGATGATCAACGTTCAGGCGGGGGTGGCGCTGCACCTGCTGGACGAGAACCCCGAGCAGGCCCGGACGGCGCTCGCCGCCATCAAGGACGCCAGCAAGGAGGCGCTCACCGAGATGCGCGGGGTGATCGGCGCGCTGCGGGCGCAGGGCGAGACCGCGCCCCGCTCCCCCACCGCCGGGCTCGACGGGCTGGCGGACCTCGCCGCCCGCGCGCGTTCCGCCGGGCTGGCGGTCGAGGTCGAGATCACCGGGGACCGCCGCCCGCTGCACGCGAGCACGGACCTCGCCGCGTTCCGCATCGTCCAGGAGTCGCTGACGAACGTGACCCGGCACGCCGGGCCCGGCCCGGTGACGGCCCGGGTCGCCATCGCCTACCGTGAGCACGAGATCGTGGTGCGGGTCGAGGACGACGGCCAGGGGGTGTCCCTGCTGGACGACCACCCGGCCGGCAGCGGGATCCGGGGCATGCGGGAGCGGGCGGCCGCGCTCGGCGGCGGCTTCGACGCCGGGCCGCGGCCCGGCGGCGGGTTCCGCGTGCAGGCCCGCCTGCCGCTGACCGGCGAGCCGGACGGCGCGCCCCCGGACACGGCCGCGCCCGGAAAGGGCACCCAATGAGCCGACGTCATCCTCGGAAGGGCTGAACATGCGGGTCTCTGGTGGAGCGCCGGACGGCGACTCGGCGATCAAGGTCATGCTGGCCGACGACCAGGTCCTGGTCCGGGCCGGGTTCCGGGCGCTGCTGGACGCGCAGCCCGACATCGAGGTCGTCGGGGAGGCGAGCGACGGCGAGGAGGCGGTGGCGCAGGCGCGGCGGCTGCGTCCCGACATCATCCTGATGGACATCCGCATGCCGGGCCTGGACGGCCTGGAGGCCACCCGGCGGATCGCCGCCGACCACCGCCTCGCCGACGTCAAGATCGTCATCCTCACCACGTTCGAGCTGGACGAGTACGTGTTCGAGGCGCTGCGCGGCGGCGCGAGCGGCTTCCTCGTCAAGGACACCGAGCCGGTGGAGCTCATCCACGCCGTGCGGGCCGTCGCCGCCGGCGACGCGCTGCTGTCGCCCAGCGTCACCCGGCGGCTGATCGCCGAGTTCGCGATGCGCGCCAAGGAGCCGGCGCCGTCGCCGCGGCTGAACGCCCTCACCGACCGTGAGCGGGAGGTCATGGCGCTGGTCGGCGAGGGCCTGTCGAACGAGGAGATCGCGGCCCGGCTCGTGGTGAGCCCCGCGACCGCGAAGACCCACGTCAGCCGCACGATGGTGAAGCTCGACGCGCGCGACCGCGCCCAACTCGTGGTGTTCGCCTACGAGTCCGGGCTGGTCAAGCCCGGGTGGCTTCCGTAGCGATTCTCACTGTGCGGCGATTCCCTGTCGTCGTCCGCCGGGACGTGACAGGGTGGAAGCACCCAGGCCGTCATGGACGCGAAGGAGCCCGGTGCCGAACGACACGAGGATCCTGGCCGTCGACGACCGCGAGGAGAACCTGACCGCCCTCGCGGCCGTCCTCGACGCCCTCCCGGTGGATGTCGTGCCGGTCACGTCCGGCCAGGCGGCCCTCAAGGAGCTCCTGAACGACGAGTTCGCGCTGATCCTGCTCGACGTCGTCATGCCGGAGATGGACGGGTTCGAGACCGCCCGGCACATCAAGTCCCGGCCCCGCACCCGCGACATCCCCATCATCTTCCTCACCGCGGGGGGCGCGGCGGGCGAGCAGGCGTTCCGCGGGTACTCCGCCGGCGCGGCCGACTACCTCACCAAGCCGTTCGACCCGTGGCTGCTGCGCGCCAAGGTGTCGGTGTTCGTCGACCTGCACCGCCGCAACCTGGAGCTGCAGCGGCAGGCGAAGCTGCTGCGGCAGACCCTCGCCGAGGGGGACGGCGGCGACGTCCTGGCGGGCTGCGAGCGGCTGATCTCCGCCCTCGACGAGCGGCTGCAGAAGGTCGAGGAGGACGCCGCCCTGATCCGCGCGGGCGAACCGGCCGGCGACCTCGACGAGCACGTCGCCGACCTGCGGCTCGTCCTCGACGCCCTGGCCGCCGGTACCTGACGCCCTGGCAAGATCGCCCGGCGTGCGGCCGGGTCAGCCCGGCGCGGCCGGGATCGCGGGCGGGCGGGCCGCCGCGTCCGACTGGAGCTTGCCGCGCAGGATGAACGCGCCCACCAGCACCGCCGCCACCACCAGGACCACCGCGATCGTGACGACCAGGACCGTCTTGCGGCGCTCCACCCGGCCGCCGCCCAGGCCGTGCACGGGCGGCGGCGGAGGCTGCTGCCAGTTCGTGTACTGCTGGGGCTGCTCCCACGGCGGAGGCGTCTGGCGGCCCGGGGCCTGGCGGGTACGGGACGGCGGCGGCGCCCACTCGGTCTCCAGGAACGTCCGCGAATCCGGACTCCCGCCGGCGGGCGGCGGCTGCGCGTAAGGCGCCCCGTTCTGCCCCAGGCCACGCCCCTGGCCGGCACCCTGGCCGGGCGCCTGGCCGCGTCCCTGACTGGGGCTCCGGCCGTGGCCCTGTCCGGGGCCTCGACCTTGGCCCTGGTCGCCGAAACGGACCGGGTCGTGGCGGGTGATCGGCTCCGGCTCGCCCGGGTCGCGGCGGGTGACCACGTCCAGCTCGTCCGGATCGAGGACGGTCTCCGCCGCGTCGGCCGCCCGTCCGCCGCCCTGCAGATAACGGCCGGGCTCGTCGTCCGTCACCGTCTCGGTGGCCCGCGGGGGAATCGGGCGCGACGGCGGGAGCATCGCCGCGACCCGGGTGAGCAGCGGCTGCGCCTGCGCCGCCGTCATCCGGTTCGCCGGCTCCCGCGCCAGCAGCCCGTCCAGCACCCGCGCGAGCGGCCCCGCGTTGCGGGCCGGCGGCACCGGTTCGGTCAGCGCGGCCTGCAGCGACGACATCGCGTCCGACCGCTCGTAGGGTGAGCGGCCCTCCACGGCCGCGTACAGCGTCGCGCCCAGCGCCCACAGGTCGGACGCCGGCACCGCGCGCTCACCCTGCACCCGCTCCGGCGGGATGTAGGCAGGCGAACCCATGACCAGGCCCGTCTGCGTGAGGGTGGCGTCGCCCTCCACCTGCGCGATGCCGAAGTCGGTGAGCACGACCCGCCCGGTGTCGGTGATCAGCACGTTGCTGGGCTTGACGTCGCGGTGCAGGATGCCCTTCTCGTGGGCGTGCCGCAGCGCGCCGAGCATCTGCAGCCCGATGTCGGCGACCCTGCGGTGCTCCATGGGGCCGCGGTCCAGCAGGTCCTGCAGGGACGGGGCGAGGACCAGCTCCATCACGATCCACGGCCGGTCCGACTCCTCCACCACGTCGTGGACGGTCACCACCCCGGAGTGGTTCAGCCGCGCCGACGCCCGCGCCTCGCGGAACGTCCGCTCGTACAGCACGGCGCGTTCGGAGTCGTCCAGGCCCGGCGGGAGCACGACCTCCTTGACCGCGACCTCGCGGTCGAGCATGACGTCGAAGGCGCGCCACACGGTGCCCATCCCGCCCCGGCCGACCACTGAGTCGAGCCGGTAGCGATTACCGAGCAGACGCGCCTGTGCCATGACTAGAGGGTCCCCCCGTTTATCATCCCACCCCGGAGGGACGGAACGTGTCGAGCACATTCTTCACGAGTGCCTCGTTCTCGTTCCACTGGGACGCGGGAACCGCGACCACCACCGCGTACGACCGGCCCCCGGCGATCACCCCGCGGTCGCGCGCGCGGGTGAGGCCGCTGTCGCGGGTCCAGGTGAACTCGATGTCGGCCGCGGCCACGCCGGCGACGCTCGTGCGGGTGATCGAGAGCCGGTTGAAGTTCCGCAGCTTCCCGTCGGCGATGGCCTCCCGCTCCCAGGTCAGCCAGTGGTCGTACGGGTCGCCCGTCCAGGGCGTCCGGTCGACCTGGACGTAGGCGGTGCCCGCCGGGTCGTTCCAGATGGTGCTGTTGCCCCGGTCGGAGCGCCGCCACCCCTTCGGGACCCCGATGGTGAAGCCGGGGCCGGGCGCCCGGACGAGCCCGTCCGGCAGGAACGCCTCGGACGGGCCGCCGGACGATGCCGGCTCGGGCGCGGTGGGCGTGTCCTGCGGGCCGGGCGTGGACTGCTTCGCGACGGTCGTCGGCTGCCGGGACTCCTCGGGCCCGCCGCCGGACGAGCCGTCCGGCCACATCAGGACCCCGGCGACCGCCAGGATCACCGTCGCCACGGCCGCCCCGGCGAGGATCGGCGCCAGCACCGACCTGCGGCGCTCCGTCCCGGCCGGGGCGAGCGGCGGGTAGTGGGCCGTCATCCCCGGGACCGGCCCGGGGAAGGACGGCGCCGGTGGCGGCGGCGCGGGAGGCGCCTGGCTCGCGGCGGGCGGTGCCGGGGGCGGGGCGGGGCGTGCGCCGGACAGTGCGCCGGACAGTGGGCCGGACGCGGTCGGCTCGGCGGCGAGACCCGGTGCCTGCCCGGCGGCGACCGCGTTGAGGGCCTCCTCCGCCCGGTCGCCGGTGAGCCGCCGGCCGGGGTCGCGTTCCAGCAGGGCGGTGAGCACGGGCGTGAGCGGCCCCGCGTTCCGCGGCGGCGGGACGTCCTGCGTGAGGATGGCCGCGAGCACCGCCATCGCGTCGCCGCGATGGTGCGGGGCCTTCCCCTCGGTCGCGGCGTAGAGGGTGGCGCCGAGCGCCCACAGGTCGGACGCGGGGACCGCCGGGGAACCGTTCACCCGCTCCGGCGCCATGTACGCGGGCGACCCGATGAGCAGCCCGGTGCCGGTGAGCGTGGCGTCCCCCGCCATCTGCGCGATGCCGAAGTCGGTGAGGACCGCCCGGTCGTCCTCGGCGACCAGCACGTTGGCGGGCTTCACGTCCCGGTGCAGGATGCCGATCGCGTGCGCGGCGCGCAGCGCCCCCGCGATCTGCCGCCCGATGGCCGCGGCCCGGCCGGGCGGCAGCGGCCCGTCCCCGTCCACGATGTCCTGGAGCGAACGGGCCCGGACCAGTTCCATGACGATCCACGGACGGTCGTCCTCGTCCACGACATCGTGTACGGTCACGACGCCCGGATGGTTCAGCCTGGCCGAGGCGCGGGCCTCGCGCAGCGTCCGGCGGTGCCGGTTCTCGCGCTCGTCGTCGCCCAGCCCGGCGGGCAGCACGACCTCCTTCACCGCGACGTCCCGGTCGAGGGTCTCGTCGCGGGCGCGCCAGACGGTGCCCATCCCGCCGCGCCCGACCACGGATTCGAGCCGGTACCGGCCTGCGAGGAGGCGGCCTTCCATCAGTCGTCCGCGGGCTCGAAGTGCCGGTAGACCGGCTTGAGCTCTGCGAACACCTTGTCCCACTCCTTGTCGGGGGCGCGGAGCAGGATGGCGTAGCCGTGGCCCTCGGTCACGAAGCCGCGGTTCAGGACGCGGACGCGGCCGCCCTGCCCGGCGTAGGTGAACTCCCAGTCGGCGGAGTCGTCCCCGTCGCCGGTGTCGGGCACCGGCGGCTGGTCGCCGGTCGGCCGGATCCCGATCAGCTTGTAGCCGGGCCAGCCGGAGCCGCCGCGCTCCTGCCGCCGCCAGTCGTCGATCGCGCTGTCGCCCGGATCGTCGGTCTGGTCGATCTGGAGGTAGACGTCGCGGTCGGGCGAGTAGAAGAAGTCGCCGCCGTTCTTGCGCTCGGGGCCGCTCCACCCCTTCGGGACGAGCACGGTGTAGCCGCTGCGGTCCTTGTGCTTCTTGAAACCGGCGGGGACGCCCGCGCTCGGCGTGCCGCTGGGCGTGGTGGAGGTGGCGGAGACGGACACGGTGGCGCCGGTCGCCGGCGCCGTCGCCCCCTGCTGGCCCGCGTCCTTCTTCTCGTCGCCGCCGCTCCGCGCGAGCGCGATGCTCGCGATGAGGACGATCACGAGCAGCACCACCGCGGCGATGATCACCACGTTGCGGTTGGAGGCCAGGGCGGGGCGCCGGGTCGCGTGGGTCGTCGGCGGGAAGTGCGTCGCCGTCCCTCCGCCGGCCCCTCCGTGGCCGAGCGATCCGTGCTGGACGGTCCCGTGGCCGGGCGACCCGTGGCCGGGCGACCGGTCGGCGGGGACCGTCGCGCCGGCGGGTTCCGTCCGCGGGCCGGAGCGCCAGGACGAGGCGCGGTCCGGGTCGGGCGTCGTCTCCCCGGGGCCGGCCTTGCTCTCGCCGCCTTTCCCGGAGTCGCGGGCGGTACCGGTCCTGGCCGCCTTGCCGGTGGGGATGTCGAAGCTGGTCAGCTGGTCGGGGCGGGCGTCCGCGGCGCCGGGCGCGGCCGGGGCGGCGGACGCGCGGACCGGGTCGACGCTCGTCGCGCCGCCGGGGTCGCCCGTCTCCTCGGGGAGCGGCTGGTCGGGGGCGTAGGTCTCCGGGTACGGCTCGGCGTAGCCCTCCGCGTAGGGGCGGGCCCCGTGCGATCCGGGCTCGGCGGGCTCCGGTGCGGACCGGCCCGAGGGCTCGTCCAAGGGGAACTCGACCGCCATGGTGCGCTGCGTGTCGACGCTCTCCTGCCGGACGATGTCGTCCAGGAGGGCACCGGCCTCGATCGCGTCCATCCGCTGGGCGGGGTCCTTGCGCAGCAGGCCCTCGATGACGGGGATGAGCCGGCCGCCCTTCTCCGGCGGGTCGGGCTCGTCGGAGATCACCGCGATCAGCGCCGCCATCGGCTCGGAGCGCTCGAACGGCGACTTGCCGTGCAGCATCGCGTAGAGGGTGACGCCGAGCGACCACAGGTCGGAGGCGGGTCCGGCGGTCCGGCCGCGGGCCCGCTCCGGCGCGATGTACGCGGGCGACCCCATGACCAGGCCGGTCTGGGTGAGGGTGGCGTCACCGGAGGCGGTCGCGATGCCGAAGTCGGTGAGCACGGCGCGCTCGCCCATCCGCCCGGTGCCGGTGATCAGCACGTTGCTCGGCTTGACGTCCCGGTGCAGGACGCCCGCGTCGTGCGCGGCGTGCAGCGCGGCGAGCATCTGCCGGCCGATCTCGGCGGCGCGGCGGGTCTCCAGCGGGCCGTCCTGCTTGATCACCTGATCGAGGGAGCGCGCCTTGATGAGCTCCATGATGATCCACGGACGGCCGTCCTCCTCGACGACGTCGTAGACGGTGACCACGCCGGGGTGCCCGAGCCGCGCGGCGGTGCGGGCCTCCCGGAACGTGCGCTTGTGGTGGACGGCCCGTTCCTCATCGGTGAGACCATGCGGGAGGATGACCTCCTTCACCGCGACGTCACGACCGAGGACCTCATCGTGCGCTTGCCAGACCGTACCCATGCCGCCCCGGCCGACCTGGGTCACCAGTCGGTAACGGCGGGCGAGCAACCGCTCACCGGTGGGTTCACTTGGCATATCCGCGACCATATCGACTTTTGCTGACAACCTTGGAACGAGCTTGCAAGCCACTTCCCCCTACCCGTACGACGTCCGGCGTCACACCGAGGTTCGCCACCACCGGACTCACCAGCACGGATGGAAGCACGGTGGACGTGACAGCCGCCATTGACGACCCCGCCACACCCTCGATGAAGGGGTCGGCCGCGGGAGACGCCGCACCGGAAGGCCGGACCGTGAAGGGCCGGGCGACGCGGGAGCGGGCCCTGCCGCGGGTGCTGCCGTGGGCCATGCCGCGGGCCGGCCGGGGGGCCGCTGCCGGACGGGACTCCCGGGGCGGGGGCGGTCTGCTGGGCAGATGGGGACGGCTCGTCCGATCCGCGCCCACGATCTTCTTCTGGTACACCCGTCTCTCCGGGATCCTGTCGCTGCTCGCCTGGGTCTCCCATGGTCTCATCCTCGAGATGGCCGACATCTGGGCGCTGCGGTGGCTCGGCTATCTCGGCTGGTTCCCGAGCGTGCCCGTCGGCCTCCTCTGGATCCTGCTGTCGATGGGCGTCCGGCGGCGCAAGAAGGCCGCCTGGCGGATCCTCGTCGTGGTCTTCTGCCTGCCGACCGCGGTGGGCGTCACCGCGGTCGCGACGGCGTCCCTGAAGCCGGACGAGCCGCTGCACACCGGGCTGCTCATCACCGCCGCCGCGCACCTCGCCGTCCTCGTGCTGCTGGTCTCCGCGCGGGGGCAGTTCACCACGCTGCCCGACCGCGCGAACCGCCGCCTCGCCACCCAGGTCTTCACCAACCTCCTCGTGGTGACCTGCGGGATCGGGACGCTCCTCGTCACCGTCACCGACCGGGACGACAGCGGCGCCTTCTGGACGCACCCGCTCTACGCGATCTCCCAGACCGTCCTCGGGCCGCGGGTCACCGGCACGCCGATCAACGTCCACGTGCCGTTCTGGGTCAACGCGATCCTGTGGGTCCTCGGCACCGGGCTGCTGATCGTCACGTTCTGGGCGATGTTCCGGCCGGGGCGCCAGGACCCCGTCCTCGGCGCGCGGGAGGAGCTCACGGCGCGGTCGCTGCTCGCCGAGTACGGCGACCAGGACTCCCTCGGCTACTTCGCGCTGCGCCGCGACAAGGACGTCATGGTCGCGCCGAACGGCAAGGCGGCCATCGCCTACCGGGTCGAGGGGTCGGTCTCGCTGGCCAGCGGCGACCCGCTCGGCGACCCCGAGTCGTGGGACCAGGCGATCGAGGCGTGGCTGGAGGAGTGCCGCGCGCACGCCTGGATCCCCGGCGCCGTCAGCGTCGGCGAGCGCGGCGCGCACGTCTACCGGCGGCACGGGTTCGCCGCGCTGGAGCTCGGCGACGAGGCCGTCATCGACCTCGCCGGCTTCACCCTGGACGGGCGCGAGATGCGGCAGGTGCGGCAGGCCGTCCGGCGCGTCGAGCGGGCCGGGTACGGGGTGCGGATCCGGCGCCACTCGGAGATCCCCGCCCGGGAGATGGCCGCGCTGATCCGCAGCGCCGACGCGTGGCGCGGCGAGGACGCCGAGCGCGGCTTCTCGATGGCGCTCGGCCGGCTCGGCGACCCCACCGACGGCCGCTGCGTCATGGTCGAGGCGTTCGACGCCCGCGGCGAGCTGCGCGGGCTGCTCAGCTTCGTCCCGTGGGGGCGCGCCGGCCTGTCCCTGGACCTGATGCGCCGCGACCGGCTCGCCGAGAACGGGCTGAACGAGTACATGGTCGCCAAGCTCGCCGAGAAGGCCGCCGCGGTCGGCGCGCAGCGGCTCTCGCTGAACTTCGCGATGCTCCGCTCCGCGTTCGCCCGCGGCTCGCAGATCGGCGCCGGGCCGGTCGCCCGGCTCTACTACCGGTTCCTGTCGTTCGCGTCGAAGTTCTGGCAGCTCGAATCGCTGTACCTGTCGAACGCGAAGTACCTGCCGGACTGGCGTCCCCGCTACATCTGCTACATGCAGAGCCGGCACCTCGTCCGGCTCGGCCTCGCCTACGCCCGCGCCGAGGGGTTCCTGCCCAACCTGAACCGCCCGAAGCTGGAACGGGCCGCGGCCATGGCGCCGTCCGGCGACCTGGTCGACCGGGTCCGGAAGATCGAGGAGGCCGCCGACGCGGCCCGCGCGCCGCGGCGCCGGCTGTCGGAGCAGGAGCGGGTCAGGCACGCCAAGCTGGACCGGATCCGCGCCGCCGGCCTGGACCCCTACCCGGTCGGCTGCGAGCGGACCGACGTCGCCGCCGGCATCCGGGAGCGCTTCGCCGGCCTCGCCCCCGACGCCGCCACGGGCTGCCGTGTCGCCATCGCGGGACGCGTCGTCCTCGCCCGCGAGCACGGCCGCCTCATCTTCGTCACCCTGCGGGACGAGACCGGTGACCTCCAGGTGATGCTGACCGCCGACGCGCTCGGCGAGGAGTCCCTGCGCAGCTGGAAGGCGCTGATCGACCTCGGCGACCAGGTCGGCGTGGCGGGCGAGGTCGTCACGTCCAGGCACGGCGAGCTGTCGGTGCTCGCCTCGTCCTGGCAGGTCGCCGCGAAGTGCCTGCGGCCCCTGCCGAACAAGCGCTCCGGACTGTCGGACCCGGAGGCCCGAGTCCGGCAGCGGTACGTCGACCTCATCGTCAACGACGACGCCCGCCGGATGCTCCGGATGCGCGGCGACGCCATCGCCGCCGTCCGCGACGGCCTGCGCGGCCGCGGCTACCTGGAGGTCGAGACGCCGATGCTGCAGCCCGTGCACGGCGGCGCCGCGGCCCGGCCGTTCACGACGCGCATGAACGCCTACAACATGCAGCTCCACCTGCGGATCGCGCCCGAGCTGTACCTGAAGCGCCTCCTCGTCGGCGGCGTCGGCCGCGTCTTCGAACTGAACCGCAACTTCCGCAACGAGGGCGTCTCGCCGAAGCACAACCCCGAGTTCACGATGCTGGAGGCGTACGAGCCCTACGGCGACTACGACACGATGGCCGCCCTCACCCGCTCCCTCGTCGTGGACGCCGCCCGCGCCGCCCTCGGCACCACCGTCGTCGTGCGCGACGGCGTCGAGTACGACCTGGCCGAACCGTGGCGGGAGGTCACCGTCTACGGGGCCGTCTCCGAGGTCCTCGGCGAGGAGATCACCCCCGACACGCCGCTGACCACCGTCCGGTCGTTCGCGGTGAGCCTCGGCCTGAACTTCGACTCGCATTCGGGGCAGGGCAGAATCGTCCAGGGAATCTTCGAGGCGCTGGTCGAGGAGAAACTCACCGCCCCCACATTCGTGCGCGACTATCCGGCGGAAACGTCCCCGCTCACCCGCCCGCACCGAACCGAACCGCGCCTCGCCGAGAAATGGGACCTCATCATCTTCGGCCTCGAACTCGGCACGGCCTATTCCGAGCTGATCGACCCCGTCCTGCAGCGCCGCCGCCTCACCGAGCAGTCCCTGCGCGCCGCCGGCGGCGACCCCGAGGCCATGGAACTGGACGAGGACTTCCTGCGCGCCCTGGAGTACGCGATGCCGCCCGCCGGCGGCATGGGCATGGGCATCGACCGCCTCATGATCACCCTCACGGGCCGCAGCATCCGCGAGACGATCCCCTTCCCCCTGGCCCGCCCCGGCTCCTAGAGGCCGCGCGGCACGGCCCGGTACCCCTGCTCCGCCAGCCACCGCCGCGCCGCCCCCCGCCGGGCGTCCTCCCCCTCGGGCAGGACGCCCGGCGGAATCGGCACGCCCTCTCCCCCTTCGTCCACCGGGACGACATCGCCGTACTCGACGTCCAGCACATGGAACCCGTCATCCATCGCCGCGGCCACCGCCCCCAGATCAACGGGAAGCCCGGCAAGCCCCGAAACACCCTCAATCTCGTCGGCGAGCTCCGCGTCCCCTGGAAGGCCCCGCCGCCTTAACTCCTCGACACACTCCCGGGCAAGCGCCGCACCCCCGGGCAACCCCCTGGCGGCCACCGCGACGTCCCCGGCGTACTGCAGCACCGGCCCGAGCGGACGCCCCGCCAGCACCTCAAGCCCACGGCCCCCGTCCCCACGGTGGACGGCCCCCCGCAACCGCGCCAGCGCCTCCCCGTCCCATTCAGCCACGCAGACATTTCTACAGACATCCACCGACATGGACATGCAAATTCGACAACACCACCCGCCCCGCACCGAGCACCGAGCACCGAAGTCGATCACGCCTGAAGCATGCGCGTCATCGTAGAGAACAGCGTGCCCCTGACACCCGACTGGACGATCGAGGAGAACCGGCTTTTCGAGTGGTTGCATCCGCAGCAATGACCTCGGCCCTCACTCCGGATCACCACGGTTCGCACCGGCATCTGCTCTGGAATCCCGACGACGCGACTCCGGCACGAGCGCGAATCGACGCCATCATCGTGCCTACCAACCGTGCTCCGGCCCATCTCGGCGAGGCCGCCCGCATCGCGGCCTTATTGGAGTGTCCGCTGGTCACACTACACAGCGGCAGATTCACAAGTGCCCGGGACACGGCGCGAAGGCTTCCCCCGGACACCGATCTGATCGCCATCGACGTACCCGGCCAGGAGGCTCTGAGGCTTCCTGAATTCGAGACGTCCCGGCTGCTTACCGGCAGGTTCGCACGCAAGACCGACATCAGCGCCAAGCGCAACTTCGCGCTGATGCTCAGCCATCTCGTCGGCTGGGAACGCATTGTCTTCCTCGATGACGACATCACCGTCCAAGCCCCGGAGAACCTCAGGACGGCGGCCGGCCTTCTCGACACCTACAGCGCCGTCGGGCTGTCCATCGGCGGTTTTCCCGACAACTCGGTCGTCTGCCACGCCTACCGTGCCGTGGGCGGCCCCCAGCAGTCGTTCATCGGCGGCGGTGCACTCGCCATCGAGGTCACCCGCCACCGCTCGTTCTTTCCCAACATCTACAACGAAGACTGGTTCTGCCTGCTCGACGCCAAGGTCGGACTCCGGCAGCTCGCGGTGACGGGAACGGTCGTCCAGCAGCCGTACGACCCTTATAGGACTCCCGACCGAGCTCGGGGTGAGGAGATCGGTGACGTCCTCGCGGAGGGCGTGTTCTGGCTCCTCGACCAGGGACGCACCGTAGCCGAGGCGGACCTGCGCCACTGGGCGGACTTCATCGCGCGGCGCGGCAGGTTCATCGACCACGTGCTGCGTCTCGCGCGGGCGTCCACGCTCATCGAGGACGATGGCGAGCGAAAGCGCATGATCGCTGCTTTGCTGGCGGCCAGGGGGCGGCTGGCGCACATCACGCCGGAGTTGTGCCAGGGGTTCATCAAAGCCCTGGCGATTGATCAGGAGCGTTGGCAGCGGCATGTCGACAGGCTTCCCAGGCGTCCGTCGATCGAGGCGGCGCTCAACTCTCTGACGAAGTCCGGTCGGCCACCGCTCGTCCGGCACATCAGCCGGAAAGCGGCGCGGCCCCTGCGGGTGGCCTCCGCCGAAGGCGGCAGGACGGATTAGGCCACTCCCTACCCTTCGGAACTGCCGCGGCCGGCCTGTTTCCGGTACACCTCGACGGCGTAGCGGAGCCGGGCGCCGACCAAGAGCTCCTCGTCCTCGGGGCAGCCGAGGAGGCGGGTGACCAGTTCGATGATCTGGTCGTCCGACAGGTCCGGCTCCCGCGTGGCGATCCGCCCGACGATCTCGACCAGTTCGGGCCGCTTGTAGGTGGCGATCGACTGCCCGCGCCTGACCTGCGCCGACCCGGCCGCCGGTTCGCTCGGCCGCCCGCCGGGCCTTCCCCAGAGCGCCGGAATCTCCGCGGGAGGGTCCGCCGGTGGCGGCGGCTCGGCCGGTTCGGACCGGGGAGCACGCCCCGGGGCATCGAGCCGCCGAGGCGGTCCGAACGGCACGTCCGAACCGCTCTCCGCGGGCCCCCCACCCGGCGCACGCGCATCGAGCCGCGGCGCATCCAACCGCCGAGGCGGAAGCCCGGCCCCGGCCGCCTCACCGGACGCACGCCCCTCACGATTCCGCGCATCGAGCCGCTGCGGCGGCATCCCCCGCCCGCGCGGGTCACGCCCTCCCTCACCCGCCGGCGCAGCCGACTCCGGAGGACGCGACCGCTCCTCCCGCGCCCCCGGCCTATCCGCAGGCACCCCGAACGGGACCCCCCTACGCGACGGCGTGGACGGCCCCGCAGGCCGCGAAGCCGGATCCTGATCCCGCTCGTCCGGGCGCTGCGGCGGGCCGCTGTTCACCGGCGCGGAGGGGAGCCTGCGCGGCGGCCTGGGCGGCTCTACGGGACGCGAAGACGGATTTTGATCCTGCTGATCTGGGGGCTGCGGCGCTCCGCCGGGGCTCGGGGCGGCCGGACCTCTTCGCGGCGGCTCCGAGGCGCGCCGGTACGGAGGCTGTTTCGGCTCGTCCGGATGCTGCGGCGGGCCGCTGGGCACCGGCGTGGACGGGAGTCTGCGCGGTGGCGTGGAGGGCTCTGCGGGGTGTGAGGCCGGACTCTGATCCCGCTCGGCTGGTGGCCGCGGTGGGCCGCCGGGGGCCGATGCGGTCGGCTGCCTGCGCGGTGCCATCGGTGGCTCCGACGGGCGGGGGCGGGGAGGCTGTTTCGGCTCGTCCCGTTGCTGGGGTGGGGCGCTGGGTGCTGGTGCGGAGGGGAGCTTTTGCGGCGGTCTGGGCGGCTCTGCGGGGCGTGGAGACGGGTGCTGTTGGCGGTCGTTCGGTCTTGGGGTGGGTGGGGACGTGGGGAGGCCGGGGTCTGGGGTGGTGTCGGCTGGGCGGGCGGGAGGTTCTGTGGTCAGGGCCGTGAAGAGGGTGGTGGTGGGGGTTATCGCGCGGAGGTGGTGTGGGAGGAGGGTGTCGGGGGGTGGGCCCTCAAGTGGGGGCAGGTCCGGGCCGGGTGGGCCCACGAGGATGATGCGGGGGGCCAGCCAGAGGAGGAAGAGGGCTTCGGCGCCGGCGCCGTGTTCGCCGTCCACGATGACGACGTCGAAGGAGTCCGCGGTGGGCGGGAGGGTCTCGGGGATGCGCCAGAGCGGGAGGATCCACGCGGGGATGACGTCGGACGGGGCGGCGGGTGAGTCGGGGACGGTGTCGAGGGCGGCCCTCCAGGCGCGGGCGGCGGTGAGGTCGGCGCGGATGACGCGGAGGCGTTCCTCGGCCTCGGTGAGGGCGGCTTGCAGGCGTTCCTTGGCGGGGACGGTCTGCCGGGTGGCGTGGTGGGCCGCCGTCCAGGCTTCGTCCCAGCGCGGGGTGCGCTCTTGCCACGCCTCGTCGCCGTCGGTGGCGATCATGAGGTTGGCGAGGTCGGGGTGGACGGAGCGGACGCGGTCGAGGAGTTCCGTGCAGCGGATCTGGCGGGAGCGTTCGTGGCGGGCCTCGGCCAGAGCGCCGAGGGCGCGGCCGTAGGCGGCGGCGTCGCGGGCGTCGATGGCGTCCAGGGCCGCCTGGAGTTCGGGGGGATCGTCGTCGTCCACGGGGCCGATGGAGTCGCGGAGGGCGTCGAGGTCGGCGGCGGCACGGCTGACGCCCAGGCCCTCCAGGGCGTTGCGGAGGGCGGTGACGTAGCTGTGCCACTGGTGGGGGTGGCCCAAGGGGATGTTGAGGCCGGAGCGGCTGAGGAGATCGCGGGTCTCTTGCACGGCCGTCATGGCGTCCCGGATGCGGGCGAGGCGGGCGTGGGCGCGGACGAAGCGGGCGACGCGTTCGGCGGGCGGGAGGTCGGCCGGGAAGGAGATGCCGGCGGCCTCCCACACGTACTGCAACTCGCGGCACGTGATCCGCACCATGAGTGCGGTGTGGACGAGGTCGAGCAGTTCGGGGGTGGTGGGCGCGGCGCCGTCGACCTTCACGGTGGTGAGGAGGGGCTCGGCCTGGCGTTGCGCGGACGAGCGCAGCGGTCCCCGCTTGAGGGTGCCGCCGCCGGCGAGGTGGGCGCGCAGGTCGAGGGCGGACGCGGCGAGCCCGCGCAGGTCCGCGCCGTCGGGGAGGTCGATCTCGTGGCCGTTGAGTTCGGTCAGGGCTCCCTCCGCCCACTGGGCGCGGGCGGTCATCTCGTGGACGCGCGCCCAGATGAGGGGGCGGCGGTCCGCGAGGGCGTCGCCGAACGCCTGGGCGGCGAGGTCGGCGGGGTTCCAGCCGCCCGGGTCGCCGTCGAGGCCGAGGTCGCGGAGCGCGGCGGCGACGGTGGATGCGTGGCCGTCGAGGCGGGCGAGGAAGGTGACGTCGGTCTCGCGCAGGCGGCGGGACAGGTCGGTCTTGGACCGTTCGGCGCGTTCGGCGGCCGCGGCCTCCGCCTCGACCAGGGTGCGGACGTAGGCGGCGCTGGGCAGCGCGCCGGGGTCGACGTCGCGCTGCTCGGTGCGGGCCTTGCGCGCCGCGGTCTCCTCCGCGAGGAGGACGACGAGTTCCGCGGCCTCCGACCGGGAGATCGGCGGGTCCGGCGGCATCCCGGCGCGGACCGGCATCCACGCCAGGTCGGGCGCCTCGGCGCGGAGCCGCTCGCGCGGGTCGGCGGGCTCGTCGGCGCCGCCGAGGCGCTCGCGGATCTCGGTGACCTGCGCGGCGGCGGCCTCCTCCCGTTCGGCCAGCGCGTCCAGGTCGGGCGGGGCGCTGCGCGCGAGGATCGCTTCCGCCGCGCGGCCGGCCACGGCGGGGTCGGCGACCGTGAGGTCGGCTAGGCCGGGCGGCAGCGCCGCGTGCAGGGCCCCCGACGCGGTGGCGCCGCTGGTGGCGACGAGCACGCGGTGGCCGCGGGTGAGCAGCCCGGCGAGCAGGTCGGGGACGGTGTCCGCCTCGCGCTCGGGCACGTGCATGACGTGCGGTCTCCTGGACGGCGACACCAGCCGCGCGATCCCCTCGGGGACGCCGCCGGGCACCCGGTCGAGGAGGGCGGCGTGGTAGTCGGCGGCGGCGCGGCGGCCCGGCGGGCGGACGACCAGCGCGGGCGCGAGGCGCAGCCGCGGGACGGGCGACGGGGCCGCCGCGTCCGGGTCCCAGTCGTCGCTGTAGTCGGCGGGGGCGGTGAGCGCGGCGGAGCACCATTCGCGCAGGACGTCCCCTACCGAGGGGTTCAGCCCGAAGCCCCGCCCGGCGCGCACCGCGTCCGGCGGGCCGGGGGCGGGCCGGTAGCCGGGGTGGCCGGACAGCAGGTCCCGGTCCCGCAGGCTCGTGCGCCCGGCGAGGACCACGTCGATGCGGTCGGTGCGGTCGTCGACGACGATCCGCACGGGCGTGTTCAGCAGGTGGTCGTGGACGGCGGGCCGCCACGCGAGCAGGCCCGTGGCGAGCACGACGTCCTCCCCCGCGAGGTCGCGGAGGATCCGGTACCAGTTGCGGAGGGCGAGCCAGCCGTCGAACTCGTCGAGCACGACCGGCGGGGTCAGCGGGATGACCGGCACGCTGAACAGGACGTCGCCGGGCCCCGCGTCCGTCTCCACGTAGACGTCGCCGGGCAGCTCCGCCAGCCAGTGGACCCGGTCGTGCGCGGACAGGTCGCGGGACGGGCGGCGGCGGCCCCGCGCCAGGTCGCGCAGGAACCTCAGCAGCCGCGCCGCGTGCTCGGACTCGCGCGCGTCCACGGCCCCGGGCTGGTCCCGGGGGGCGCGGGGGACGCGGGGGGTCGTGCCCGGAAACCGGCCGTGACCCGGGCCCTCCTCAGGCACCGCGGCTCCTTCCCTTCCCACGGGGGAACGGATCTCTCACCTCGGCCGTCCCGGGCGGCGGAGCCCCGGTGCCCGGCCGGTGCGAGGTCCGATGGTGGTGCCACGATCTAACACCCCCGGGCGGGCCCGGCCAAGCGCTATCAATGATCTTGCGGTGCCGGAGGCGTCTCAGCGGCTGCCCGCCATGTGCCGGTCCTCGTTCGGCATCATCACCCAGAGGACGAGGTAGACGACGAACTGCGGGCCGGGCAGGAGGCAGGACAGGACGAACAGCAGCCGGACGGTCCCGGCCGACATGCCGAACCGGCGGCCGAGGCCGGCGCAGACGCCGGCGATCATCCGGTTGCCGCGCGGGCGAACTAGACCGTTCATGGCTTCTTCTCTCCCCATTCAGCCGTGCAACGAACGTGGCCGCGGATTTTCGCTTCCACGTTCTCCACGCTACGAACCGGACAGGGGCACCGCATCAACCGCGGGGACTGTTCCCGAGCCATCCTCCGGGATTAGGGGATCGCCCCTAAGGGGACCCCGGTACCGGCCGATACTCGGCCGTGCGGGTCAGGCGGCGTTGTGCTCGGCGACGAGTTCGGGCAGGCCGGCGAGGTCGTCCAGGACGAACAGGCAGTTGCCCAGCGCTTCGTCGTCCTCCTGGATGTGGCCCCAGGGGCCGCGCCGCAGGAACGCCGTCCGCATCCCGAACGCGAGCGCGGGCCGGACGTCGTTGTCGATGCGGTCGCCCACGTAGAGGACGCGGTCGGGCAACACGTCGGCGAGTTGGGCGCAGCGCTCGAAGAACTCCCGCGCCGGTTTCTGGATCCCCCACACGTCGGAGATGCCGACGACGTCCGCGTCCAGGCCGAGCGCCGCCATCTGCTCGGCGGCCTCGACCGGCTGGTTCCCGGCGATCCCGATGTAGAGGCCCTGGTCGCGCAGGCCGGACAGGCAGGCGCGCGCATCCGGGTACAGGTCGTCGGGCCCGAACCCGTTGGGGACGCCCGCCTCGGCGCGCCTGCGCTGCTCCTCTTCCAGGTCGAATCCCGGCCGGAAGTATTCGAGGAGGTCCATGTGGCTGCCGCCCGTCGCGAGCACCGCGCCGAGTTTCGCGAGGAACGTGTGCCTGGGGACGCCGAGCCAGTCGGCCCACCGTCCGTAGATCTCGCCCTCGTTGATCAGCGTCTCGCCGATGTCGAAGAACACGGCCTGGACGCGGCGGGGGCTGCGCACGGTTCCCGTCCCTCCGGGGGTCGAGGGATCGCCGGTCACGGCTGGGCCAGGTCGACCGTGGAACCCGGGGCGATGCGGGTGAACTCCTTCCCGAGTTCCTTGCCGGCCCCGGTGAGGACGCGCTCCATGACGCTGAGCCCGATGTCGTTGAGGAGGCCGTCGTGGATGGCGAAGGCGCGTCCCGGGTTCACGGCGCGCGTGTACTGGTAGAGGTCGACGGCCTTCATCCAGGGCGCGTTGCCGGGCAGGCACAGCGTGGGCACGGGCTCGGACGGGACGGTCAGCGCGTCCCCGGGATGGAAGAGCTCGCCGTCCAGCATGAACCCGACGTTGGGGATCGGCGGCATGTCCGGGTGCATGATCTCGTGGTCCTCGCCGTAGACGTGGACCTCGAAGCCCGCCACCGTGACGGCGTCGCCGTGGCCGACCTGGTGGACGCGCCCGCCGAGGTCGGCGAGGCTCTCGGCGACGACGCGGGACGTCCACACCTCCAGGGAGGGCCGCTCGGCCATCGCGGCGCGCAGGGTGTCGGCGTCGAAGTGGTCGAAGTGCTCGTGGGTGACCAGGACGGCGTCGGCGGTGGCGAGCGCGGCGGACGCCTCGCTGAACGTGCCGGGGTCGATGACGACGCTCCGGTCGTCCTTGCTGATCTGGACGCAGGCGTGTCCGAGCTTGGTGAGGCGCATCAGGCGATTTTTCCACGGCCGTCCACCTGGGCCATTGACCACCCCCGCTCCCGTTGATAGAACACGTTCTAATTCTGGGGCCGTGACCGGCGCAAGGAGGCGGCGATGCCCGTTCCCGACCAACGCGACTCCGAGGTGACCAGGCGCAGCCTGGCGGACTGGCTGGAGCGGCGGCTTCCCGGAGCCCGCATCCCCCACGTGGAGACCCCGCAGACCAGCGGCTTCTCCAACGAGACCCTGATGTTCGACGCCGAGTGGACCGGCGGCGACGACGTCCGGCACAGCGAGCGGCTCGTCGCGCGGGTCGCGCCGGTGAAGTACCAGGTGTTCCCCGAGCCGCGGTTCGAGGAGCAGTACCGGCTGATGCGGGTCCTGGACGAGCGCACCTCCATCCCCGTGCCGCCGATCCGCTGGTACGAGCCGTCCGCGGACGTGCTGGGCGCCGCGTTCTTCGTGATGGGGCGGATCGACGGCCGCGTCCCGACCGACATGCCGCCGTACCACATGGACGGCTGGGTGACCGAGGCCCCGCCGGACGAGCGCGCCGCGATGTGGTGGTCCACGCTGGAGATCCTCGCGGATCTGCACCGGCTCGACGCGCGGGAACTGGGCCTCGGCTTCCTCGACCAGCCGGCATGGGGCGCCCCCGGCCTCGACCAGCGGCTCAACTACTACGAGCATTTCCTGCACTGGGCCTACAAGGGGCCGCAGGAGACGGCGCTCAAGGCCCTGGACTGGCTGAAGGCCAACCGCCCCGACGAACCCGACGAGCCCGCCGTGCTGTGGGGCGACGCCCGGATCGGGAACGTGATCTTCCAGGAGGGCGTCCCGGCGGCCGTCCTCGACTGGGAGACCGCGACGCTCGGCGCACCCGAGGAGGACCTCGCCTGGTTCATGTTCCTCGACCGCCACCACTGTGAGGGCGTGGGCGCGCCGAGGCTGGACGGCTTCCCGTCCTACGCCGAGACGGTCGCCCGCTACGAGGAGCTGCTCGGGCGCCCGATGCGGCACATGGCGTACTACGAGATCCTGTCCGGCTTCAAGTTCTCGGTGGTCATGGCCCGGATCGGGCAGGCGATGATCGACTTCGGCTGGATCGACGAGACCTCCGACTTCCCCTACAACAACAACTGCACGCAGCTGCTCGCGCGCATCCTTGGAGAGACCACGTGACGCTCTCGCCGCTCGACGATTACCCGATCCACCAGGCACCCGAGGTGATGCGGCACGTCACGACGTCCGACCGAAACTTCTACGACCGGTACTACTTCAACGCCCACCCCTGCTCCGACGAGCTGATGCTGATCATCGGGATCGGGCAGTACCCGAACCTCGGGGTCATGGACGCGTTCGCGGTCGTGCGGCACGGGCCGGTGCACAAGGTCGTCCGGGCCTCGCGCGAGCTGGGCGCCGACCGCATGGACACCACGGTCGGGCCGTTCCGAGTGGAGGTGATCGAGGGGCTGAAGCGGCTCAGGGTCGTCCTGGACGAGAACGAGCACGGCCTGGCGTTCGACATGACCTGGGAGGGGACGATCCCCGCCACGCTGGAGCCCCCGCACTACCTGCGCTGGCAGGAACGGGTCATGTTCGACTCGCGGCGGCTCGCGCAGACCGGCCGCTGGACCGGCACCATCACCATCGACGGCGAGACCATCGAGGCCACGCCCGACCACTGGTGGGGCTCCCGGGACCGCTCCTGGGGCATCCGTCCCGTGGGCGAGCCAGAGCCGCCCGGGATCCAGATCAACAACGCGGGCACGTTCTACTGGCTGTACACGCCGATGCAGTTCGAGGACCACTCGATCCTCTGCATCGTCCAAGAGGACGAGAAGGGGCGCCGGGTCCTGGAGGAGGCCACACGGGTCTGGCCGGACCGCGAACCCGAGTACCTGGGCCGTCCCGAGTACCTCCCGGTCTACGCCGAGGGCACCCGCGACGTCGTCAGCGCCACGCTCCGGTTCGCGCCGCCCGGCGCGGCGGCGTTCGAGGTCCGCGCGACGCCGATCCTGCCCGTCCATCTGATGGTCGGCACCGGGTACGGGCTGGAGCCGGACTGGAAGCACGGCATGTACCAGGGCCCCGACATCAAGGTCCAGGGCGTCACCTACGACACGCGGAAGCCCGACGACGCCGCCCGCATGTGGGGCCTCGTCGACGCGGTCGGGCGGTACGAGTACCTGGACGGCGCGCAGCCGACGGAGGTCACGACGGGTTACGGCCTCTACGAGTACTGGGCCCTCGGCCCCCACCCCTCTTTCACCGCGTGATTCTGAAAGGCCGGATGATTCTGAAAGACTGGGCGACCGTGACGACCCCGCCTTCGCCCGACCCCCCGGACGCGGGACGGCCGTCCCGGGAAGAACTGGACCGGCTGGTGCGCGACCGCATTGCGAACTGGCGTGATCAGCCGCGCGGGCTTGCCTGCGCGGTCATCGCCGCTTTCATGATCCTCACTACCGCCGCGTTCGTGTTCGCGGTGGTGGCGGTGGTGGGCGCCATGGGCTGAAGTCCGCGAATGCCGCGGAGCCGTCGCACCGACCGGGGTCGGCGCGACGGCTCCGCGGGCACTGCACAGGTCTAGGTGGGGATCCCTCCGGACCCCTCCGCGATGGTGAACGCCACGTCGCCCTGAGGGTCGACCTGGGCGTCCAGGGTCTTGTCGTCCAGCATCTCCGCGACGCTCGGCTCCAGGTACACCTTCGCGCCCTCCTCCTCGACGACCTGGTCGCCCGCTTCGGGGGCCGGGGCCACCGAGAGCCGGAGGGCGTCCGAGCCGTCGAGCCCGGACTCGATGCGGATACCGGTCTCCGGCGGAAGCTCCGGGTTGGCGGTCACGGTACGGATGACCTGGACGGCACCGCTGGTCAGCGTGAGCACGATCAGCTCCTCACGTCTCTGTCTCTCTCGCTTCGGATCTGCCCCACCCTCCCCGATCCGGACGGCCGTAAACATCGGGACGTGACCGCGCGATCTCGCTCGGCGAGCACCGGCCGGGCGCCGGCCGGTGCCCGGCCGGGCGTCAGCCGGCGTTCGGGGCGAGGGCCCGCACCGCCTCCTGCGGGGAGAGACCGCCGCCCGGGACCACGGCGAGGATGGGCGTGGTGAGGCCGCTGTCCGCGTACTCGCGGACGCGGGCGCGGCACTGATCGGGCGTGCCGTGCACGATCAGGTCGTCGACGACCTCGTCGGGGATGACCTCCAGCGCCTTCTTGCGGTCGCCGGCGGCCCACGCCTCGTTCATCGGGCGCAGCGCCTCGCCGCGTCCGAGCCACTCGTGGAACGCCCGGTAGACGGGGACCGTCATGTACGCGGCGATCATCCAGCGGCCGATGGCGCGGGCCTCCGCGGCGTCGCCGGTCGGGCAGACGAACAGCCGCGCGATCAGCTCGGTCTCGTCGCCGACCACGCCGCGCACCGTCCGGACGTCCTTCGGCGCGAGCCAGTTGGTGATCGCGCCGTCGGCCTCGCGGGCGGCGAGCCGCAACATGCCGGGACGCAGCGCGGCCAGCACGATCGGCGGCGGCGTCGCGGGCGCGTTGTCCAGCTTGAAGCCGTTGACGGCGAAGGTCTCGTACTCCTCCTTGACCTTCTCGCCGGCGAGGGCCCTGCGGAGGAAGCGCAGCGTGTCACGGGTGCGCTTGTAGGGCTCCTCGAACGGGATGCCGTTCCAGCGCTGCACGATCGTGTCGGACGAGGTGCCGATGCCCAGCACGAACCGTCCGGGCGCGAGGCCGGCGAGCGTCGCGGCCTGCTGCGCCAGCAGCGCGGGCCCGCGCGTGTAGACCGGCACGATCGCCGGGCCGAGCCGCAGCTCGGGGGCCCACTGCGAGGCGAGCGCGAGCGGGGTGAACGCGTCGGTGCCGTTGGTCTCGGCGGACCAGGCGTCGGTGTAGCCGAGCCCCGGGAGCTCCGCGACGATCTCGCGCAGCTCGCCGAGCGGAAGCCCGGTCATCGGAATCGTCAGTCCCCAGCGTGACATTCTCGTCTCCTCAGGCGAGCGAGGCGCGGATGGTGGCGCCGCCGTCCACGACCATGGTCTGCCCGGTCATCCAGGACGACGTGTCGCCGACCAGGAACACCGCCGCGTTCGCGATGTCCTCGGGCTCGCCGAGGCGGCCGAGCGGCGTGTGCTTGCTGATCTCCGCCTCGTGGGGCTCCCACAGGGCGCGGGCGAGGTGCGTCTTCACCAGGCCCGGCGCGATGCAGTTGACCCGGACCTTCGGCGCCAGCTCCATCGCGAACTGGCGGGTCAGGTGGATCACGGCGGCCTTGGTGGCGTTGTAGTACCCGATGCCGTGCTCGGTGATCATCCCGCCGACGGACGCGATGTTGACGACGGCGCCGCCGCGCTCGGCCAGCGACGCCTTCAGCGCGAGCTGGGTCCACTGGACGACCGCGAACTGGTTGACCTCGACGGTCTTGGCGGCGGCGGCCGGCTCGATGTCGGCCATCGGGCCGTAGTAGGGGTTGGTCCCGGCGTTGTTGACCAGGATGTCCAGGCCGCCGAACTCGGCGACGGCGGCGTCGACGCAGGCGGCGGCCTCCTCGGCGCGGCCCACGTGGGCGGCCTTGGCGAGCACTCGCGCGTCCGGGTGCGCGGCAGTGATCTCCTTGGCGACCTCGTCCAGCGCCTCCTGCTTGCGCGAGGAGATCACCACGTTGGCCCCCTCGGCGGCGAAGGCGGTGGCGATCGCCTTCCCGATCCCGCGGGAGGCCCCGGTGACCAGGGCCGTCTTCCCTTCGAGTCCCGTCCGCATCCGCACTCTCCCTACCTTCTCGCACCCTGTGAGCCGCCGAGCAGAATCCGCCTCGGCTCACTGTACAGGAAGTGACTGACGAGTCAGTTACCTGGGGGCGGGACGTCCGTCCCGCTCACCGGACAGCCTCCTTTCTAACGATCGTTTGCTTGTTACGCTGCGCCGGTACCGGATGAGGGAGGAGCCGCGTGACCACGACCAAGGAACGTCGTCCGGCCGTCGAAGGGTGGTTCACCACCGAGGACGGCGGCGTACGGCTGCTGGGCACCCGCTGCGCGTCCTGCGGGACGCCGTACTTCCCGCGCAACGAGCTCGCCTGCCGCAACCCCCGCTGCACGGGCCCGAAGGACGGCTCCGAACTCGAGCCCTACGCGCTCTCCTCCCGCGGCCGCGTCTGGTCCTACGCCGACTCCCGCTACAAGCCGCCGCCCCCGTACGTCTCGCCCGACCCGTTCGTGCCCTACACCGTCGCGGCGGTCGAACTGGAGGCCGAGCGCATGGTCGTCCTCGGCCAGGTCGCCCCCGGCCACACCGTCGACGACCTCGCCGTCGGCATGGAGGTCGAGCTGACCGAAGGCACCCTCTACGAGGACGACGAAGCCGAGTACACCGTCTGGATGTGGAGGCCCGTCCAGTGAGCAGCGTCGGCCGAATGAGCAGAGAGATCGCTGTGCTGGGTGCGGGGATGCACCCGTGGGGCAAGTGGGGGCGGAACTTCGTCGAGTACGGGCTGGCGGCCGCGCGGGCGGCGCTGGCCGATGCCGGGCTCGCGTGGACGGACGTGCAGTACGTGGCGGGCGCGGACACCATCCGCAACGGGTACCCGGGGTTCATCGCCGGGGCGACGTTCGCGCAGGCGCTCGGCTGGTCGGGCGCGCGGGTGTCCAGTTCGTACGCCGCCTGCGCCTCCGGGGCGCAGGCCATCGACAACGCACGCGCGCGGATCCTCGCGGGCCTGTGCGATGTGGCGCTGGTCGTGGGCGCCGACGCCGCGCCGAAGGGCTTCTTCAAGCCCGTCGGCGGCGACCGTCCGGACGACCCGGACTGGCTGCGGTTCCGGCTGCTCGGCGCCACGAACCCGATCTACTTCGCGCTCTACGCGCGCCGCCGGATGGCCGTGCACGGCGCGACGCTGGACGACTTCGCCGCGGTGAAGGTGAAGAACGCGCGGCACGGGCTGGCGAACCCGAACGCCCGGTACCGCAAGGAGGTGACGCTGGAGGACGTCCGCGAGTCCGCCGTGGTCGCCGACCCGCTGCGGCTGCTGGACATCTGCGCCACCAGCGACGGCGGCGCGGCGCTGGTGCTGACCTCGATGGACTTCGCGCGGCGGCACGGCATCGCCGATCCGGTGCGCATCCCGGGCCTGTCCACGGTGACGCCGACGTTCCCCAAGACGGTTCTCGACCTGCCCGACTTCGCGACCGACTCGGCGATGACGGCCGATGAGCCGGAGCGGCCGTTCCGGTCCGCGATCGCGCACGCCGCCTACGAGGAGGCGGGGATCGGGCCGGAGGACCTGTCGCTCGCCGAGGTCTACGACCTGTCCACGGCCCTCGAACTGGACTGGTACGAGGACATCGGCCTGTGCGAGCCGGGCGGCGCCGAGGAGCTGCTCCGCTCCGGCGCCACCGCGCTCGGCGGGCGCGTCCCCGTCAACCCGAGCGGCGGCCTCGCGAGCTTCGGGGAGGCGATCCCGGCGCAGGCCATCGCGCAGGTCTGCGAGCTGACATGGCAGCTCCGCGGCCAGGCCGAGGGACGCCAGGTCGAGGACGCGCGCGCGGGCATCGCGGTGAACCAGGGCCTGTTCGGCCACGGCTCGGCGGTCATCGCCGTCCGCTAGCCACTACGCGACCGTGAACCCGTCGCAGCCGATGTAGAAGGCGTCCCCGTTGGGGTGGACGTGCAGCCAGACGACGGTCCACACGCCCGAGGACAGGGGCCCTGAGGACCCCTCGAAGTCGTTCGGGAAGGTGAGGTCCAGCCCGGTGTCCCCCGGGTACAGGCGGGGCTTGCTGTTGACCCATCCGGGCCCGGCGCTGCCGTGCGGCCCCGGCGGGCGGATCTGGGCCGCCACGTAGTAGCGGGACGGCGTCTCGTACTTGAAGCGCATGCCGAACTCGACGGTGGCGCCGCTGTAAGGCTGCCGCGGCGCCGAGACCTGCAGCTGGCCGGACAGCGCGTCGTCCTCGGGTCTGACCGCGGGCAGGCAGGTGAGGTCGTCCGGGGAGAACTCCACTTCGCGGAAGTCAGCGGTGGGCTGCTTCACGAGGATGTCGTCGGGCGGGCGGCCGTCGGGGCCGGGAGTCCGCGTGGGCGCGTCCACCGGGGCCGTGGCGCCGCCGCCCGTCCCCGCCCCGTTCGCCGCCGGTCCGTTCGCCGCCGGTCCGCTCTGGGCCGTGTTCGCGCCCCGCCCGCCGTCGTCGCCCGTCAGGACGGACCGCGCGACGAACGCACTGCCCAGGACGACGGCGGCCACCCCGGCGACCGCCGCGATGACGGCGGCACGCGAACGCAGGCCCGTGCCGCCAGGCGCGCTCGTCGTGGTGCGCTCGGCGGGGACGAGGCCGGACGCGACGGCGTCCGGGACGCTGGCGGGCACCGGCCGAGAGGTCCCCGCGACCCGCAGGTAGGCGGGGTCGCCGGCGAGCCCGGCCGGGGACGCGGCCAGCTCGATCAGCCGCTCCAGCCGGACCCGGGAGGCGGGCTCCTTCGCGGCGCAGAGCCGGACGAGCTCGGCGACGCGGGCGTCGACGCCGTCGAGGTCGATCTCGCCGTCGAGCGTGCGGTGGATGATGGCCTCGATGCGGCCGCCGCCGAACGGCGGGCGCCCCGTGGCGGCGTAGGCGATGGTCCCGGCGAGGGAGAACACGTCCGAGGCCGGCACGGGCTCCTGCTCGCGGACGACCTCCGGCGCGACGTACCCGGGGGTGCCGTTCCACATGCCGGTCTGGGTGATCTGCGTCTGGCCCTCGCCGCGGGCGATGCCGAAGTCGATCAGCCGGGGCCCGTCCGGGGCGAGGATCACGTTGCCCGGCTTGAGGTCGCGGTGCTGCACGCCCTGCCCGTGGATCTCCAGCAGGCCCTGGGCCAGCGCGGCGAGCAGCCGCAGGCAGGTGTCCGGCGGCAGCGGCCCGTGCTCGGCGACGGCCTGGCGGAGCGTCGGGCCCGGGACGTACTCGGTCGCCAGCCAGTACGGCGGCGCGTCCAGCCCGGCGCCGACCATCGCGGCGGCGAACCGGCTGCGCACCCGCTCGACGGTGGCGACCTCGCGGCGGAAGCGGGCGAGCGCCTGCGGGCCGTCGAAGTCCTCGCGGATCACCTTGAGCGCGATGTGCCGGCCGGCGCCGGTGAGGCCCAGGTAGACCTGGCCCATGCCGCCCGCGCCGATCCGGGCGATCAGCGGGTATCCGCCGATTCCGGCGGGGTCCTCGGGGCGTAGGGGCTCCACGTCAGCGGCCGTCCGATCGTGCGTCCATGCCGGGCATGATCTCACCGCGCGCGGCCCGGTGCCGACGGGACGGGGCGTTTCCCGGCGGGCCGCGCGGACCGGATCAGGCCCCGATCCGCAAATGTGACCTAAGTCACCGCCTAGAAGTCGTGTGACCTGCGATGTAGCGGTCAGGTGTCCCTGTGTTACGCGAATGCGCGCCGTTCGCGTGGCACGACTCCAGGGACGGTCGCACGGCC
>NZ_BMRO01000010.1:143967-151174 GCF_014648675.1 Actinomadura livida | reverse complement strand
TGGGTGCGTCGCTCAGGGCAGCTTCCTGATCTCCGCGATGACCTCGGGCATGGCCTCGTTGTTGCGGCGGAACCAGTCCAGCAGGAAGGCGACCTGCTCGTCGGAGCAGCCCGCCAGCCGCTCGCGGAAGGCGCGGCCCATCGGCTCGAAGTACGCGGAGAACTGGTCGGCGTTCTCCGCCACGAGCTCCACGATCACGCGGCGCCGGTCGTCGGGGTCCCGGGTCCGCCGGACGTAGCCGGCCTTCTCCAGCCGGTCGATCACGGCGGTGATGGCGCCGCCGGTCGTGATGCCCATGAGCCGCGCCAGCCGCCCGGGGGTCTGCGGGCCGTCCATCGCCAGCGCGTTCACGCACTGCGCGTCGGTGACGTTCATGCCCGCCTTGCTCGCGGTGGCGTGGTGCAGGAGCACCGTGAACATCGTGCTCCGCCGCATCGCGTCCTGCAGCTCGGCCGCCATCCGATCGCGCTCCGAGGTCACCACGCGCCACCTCCCTTTTCTCCGCATCAGAGAGACTCATTGGAAGAGCGACTCTTCAAGGGAGATCCTAAGGGGGCGCGACCGCGTGTGGCGCACGCGACACCGCAGATGATCAGAGCACGCTTGGAACGGTCCTACGATGGGCTTGTCCGGGCCGAAAACAGAGGTCCGCTCCTGGCCCCGAATCCCACGAAGGTTCGGGGCCGAGCTCTTCCGGCTACCCTCCCGCCTCCTGGGCGACCTCCTTCGCCCACCGGTAGTCGGCCTTGCCCGCCGGGGAGCGCTTCATCTCGTCCACGAAGGCGTAGACGCGCGGGACCTTGTAGCCCGACAGCTCCTTGCGGCAGTGGGCGTCCAGGTCCTCCTCCGCGGGCCGCTCACCGCCGGCGGGCTCGACCACCGCCGCGACGCGGTTGCCCCAGCGCTCGTCCGGAATGCCCGTGACGACCGCGTCGTACACGGCCGGGTGGCCCTTGAGGACGGCCTCGACCTCCTCCGGGAACACCTTCTCCCCGCCGGTGTTGATGGCCTGCGACCCCCGCCCGTACACGGCGATCGACCCGTCCTCCTCGACGGTGGCGATGTCGCCGGTCAGCAGCCAGCGCCGCCCGTCCACCACCGGGAACGTCTTCGCCGTCTTCTCCGGGTCGTTGTAGTAGCCCTCCGCGATGTGCCCGCTGCGGGCGACCTGCCCGATCACGCCGGACCCCGGCTTCACCGGGCGGAGCGCGTCGTCCAGGACGGTGACGTCCTGCACGTCCGGCGCGAACCGCAGCCCCTTCTCCGGCGTCGAACCCGCCACGGCCTCCGCCGTCGAGCCCGACTCCGTCGACCCGAACCGGTCGAGGATCAGCACGTTCGGCAGGAGCTTCTGGATGCGGTCGCGGACCGTCCCGGTGAAGATCGCACCCGTGGAGACGTAGGCGAACAGCGACGAGGTGTCGTAGTCGCCGCGCGCCAGCTCCTCCGCCATCGGGATCGCCATCGCGTCCCCGGTGATCGTCAGCGAGTTGACCTTCTCCCGCTCGATCGTCGCCCACACGTCCGCCGCGTCGAACTTGCGCGTGTACACGAGCGTCGCGCCCATGAACCAGGCGATGAACGTGGCCACCTGCGCGGCCCCGTGCATCAGCGGCGCGACCGGCATCATGATCAGTGGACCGCTGTTCCGGGCGTGCTCCACGATGTCCTCGGGCCTGGACGGGCGCGGCACCGTCGGGTTCCAGAACGCGAAGATGATCTGCTCGGTCGTCCACATGACGCCCTTGGGCATCCCGGTCGTCCCGCCGGTGTAGATGATGTAGCGGTCTTCGCCGGAACGCGCCGGGAAGCCTCGCGTTCCGTCGGCGTCCCGCAGCGCCTCCTCGTAGGCGACCGCGCCCGGGATGGAGGGCGTGCCGCCCACCGCGACGAGGTGCTTCAGAGCGGGCACCTCCGGCACGGTCGCGGCGACCTTGTCCTCGAACTCCACGTCGTAGAGGAGCGCGACGCTGTCGGAGTCCCGGAACACGTAGAGCAGCTCGTTCTCGACGTACCGGTAGTTGACGTTGATGGGCACGGCACGGATCTTCAGCGCCGCCAGCAGCGCCGCCGCGTACTCGATGCCGTTGTAGAGCTGGATGGCGATGTGCTGACCGGGCTTGACGCCAGCGTCCGCCAGGTGGTGCGCGAGACGGTTCGCGTGCTCGTCCATCTCGGCGTAGGTGAGCTTGTGGTCGCCGCACACCAGGGCGACACGCTCCCCTATCGCGTCGGCGACTCCCTCGAACAGATCAGCGTGGTTGTACTCCATCGGACGTCCCTTTCGGGGTGTGGGTCGCGCCCAGGGAATAGGAGGGACTATCAGGGTTTGTCGCTGCCGACGATCCACATCGCGAAGAACTGGGCGCCGCCGCCGTAGGCGTGCCCGAGGGCGCGGCGCGCGCCGTCCACCTGGTGCTCACCGGCCATCCCGCGCACCTGCAGCGCCGCCTCGGCGAACCGGATCATCCCGGACGCGCCGATCGGGTTGGACGACAGCACGCCGCCGGACGGGTTCCACGGGATGTCGCCGTCGAACGCCGTCGCGCCCGCCTCGGTGAGCTTCCAGCCCTCGTTCTCGCCGCAGAACCCGAGGTTCTCCAGCCACATCGGCTCGTACCAGGAGAACGGGACGTACACCTCGGCGCAGTCGAGCTCGCTGCGCGGGTCGGTGATGCCCGCCTGCCGGTAGACGTCGGCCGCCGCGTCCTTGCCGCCCTGCGGGCTCACGCTGTCGCGGCCCGCGAACTGCATCGGCTCCGACCGCATCGACGTCCCGTGCACCCACGCCGGCGGGTTCGGCGACTGCCGGGCAGCCTTCTCGGAGGCCAGCACCATCGCGCACGCGCCGTCCGAAGACGGGCACGTCTCCAGGTACCGGATCGGCTCCCACAGCATCGGCGTCGACTCGACCATCTCCCGCGAGATGCCGGGGATCTTCAGGTGCGCGTACTGGTTCCGCAGCGCGTTCTGCCGGTCCTTGACCGCCACCAGCGTGCCGATGTGGTCGGGGGCGCCGGCGCGGGCCATGTAGGCGCGGATGTGCGGCGCGAAGTAGCCGCCCGCCCCGACGACGAGGGACGTGGTGAACGGCCCGTTCACCGTCAGCGCCCACGTGGCGTTCGACTCCGACTGCTTCTCCCAGGCGAGCGTGAGCACCCGCTCGTGCACGCCGGACTGGATCAGGTTGGCCGCGACGATCGCGGTGGAGCCGCCGACGGAGCCGGCCGTGTGCACCCGCATCAGCGGCTTGCCGGTCGCGCCGAGCGCGTCCGCCAGGAAGACCTCCGGCATCACCACGCCCTCGAACAGGTCGGGCGCCTTGCCGACCACGACGGCGTCGATGTCCTTCCAGGTCAGCCCGGCGTCGTCGAGCGCGCGGCGGGCTGCCTCGCGGACCAGGCCCGCCATCGACACGTCCAGCCGCTTGGTCCGGTACTGCGTCTGCCCGATGCCGACGATCGCGCACGGATTAGCCATTGTTCTCTCCCGACAGCACGCAGACGAGGTTCTGCTGAAGGCAGGGGCCGGACGCGGCGTGCCCGAGCGTCCGGGACGCCGTCCCGTCGTGGATGCGGGACGCGGCCTCGCCGATCCGGATGAGGCCCGCCGCCATCACCGGGTTCGCCGACAGCGCCCCGCCGGACGGGTTGATCGTCACGCCGTCGCCCAGGCCGAGCGCCTCGCGCAGGATCAGCTCCTCGTGGCTGAACTGCGCGTGCAGCTCCGCGACCTCGATCCCCGTCGCGCCGGCCTTCTCGCCCGCGATGCGGGCGGCCTCAGACCGGGTCAGGTCGCGGACGCCGAGCGAGTGCGGCTCGGTGCGGTGGTCGATGCCGGTGATCCACGCGGGCCGCTCGCACAGCTCCCGCGCCTTGTCCCCGGCCGCGAGGACGATCGCCGCGGCACCGTCGGTCACGGGCGCGACGTCGTAGCCGTGCAGCGGCGCCACGTCGTAGTCCTGCTCGGCGGCGGACTCCGCGGGGTCCGGCAGGTGCAGCGCGAACGGGTTGCCGCGGCCGGCCTCCCGCGAGCGCGCCGCGACCGCCCGCAGGTCGTCCTCCTTCACGCCCGCCTTCTCCATGTACGCGCGGGCCTGCATGGCGGCCATCGACACCTGGTCGACGCCGAGCGGCGCCAGGTGGTACGGGTCGAGCTGCTGGGACATGATCGCGCGGAGGTCGCCCTGGGACGACTTGCCGAACCCGTACACCAGCGCGGTGTCGATCTCGCCGATCTGGAGCTTCACCCACGCCTCGTAGAGCGCCCAGGCGCCGTCCATCTCGACGTGGCTCTCGGAGATCGGCGGCCACGCGCCCAGCGTGTCGAGCGCGGACACGAACGCGAACGGCGCGCCCTGCAGGTAGTCGCACGACCCCGAGCAGGTGAAGCCGAAGCGGGACAGCCCGGTCCGCTCCTTGATCTCGTTGATCACCGGCAGGACCATCTCGGTCTCCGCGATCCCCTGGTCCTCCGCGCTGTGCTCGGTCTGCACGAACGCGACCACTGCAACAGGACGCATCACATGTAGTCCTTGATCTCTTCGAAGGGGACGTCGGGCTCGTCGATGGGCTCGAACCACTTGATGTTGGCCATCGACCTGTCCCACTCCTCGCGGGGCCGCCACGCCGCCCGCACCCGCATGCCCATCCGCACCTGGTCGGCCGGGATGCCCGCGACGAGCGTCAGCATCGTCAGGCCGGCGCCGTCCAGCAGGACGTAGCCGGACACGAACGGCACCTCGGGCGCGCGCGGGTCGGGGATGTTGTTGACCGCGAAGGTGGTGACGGTGCCGGTGTCGGGCAGCTCCACCTCCTCGGTGGTGGGGACGCCGTCGCGCGTGCAGAACCCCTTCATCGGGACGATGACCTTCTCGCACACCGGGCAGCGGTGGCCGAGGATCCGGCCCTCGGAGATGCCCTCCAGGAACCGGCCGAGCGCGCGCCCGCCCTTCAGGCGGTACTCCAGCGCCGCCTGCGGGTTGATCATGGTGACCTCGGGCAGGAAGCACTCGATGTCGCCGATCGTCCCGGTCCGCTCCGCGCGGTACTTCGGCCGCACCCGCATCCCGGTCTTCAGCACCTTCGGCGGCTTCGCGCCCGGCTCGAACACGCCGAGGTCGAGCGCGTGCAGCAGCGCGGTGTCGGCGCCGTCCGGGCGGATCAGCGCCCACGCGAACGGCCGGTCGAACGGGTGCTCCTTGGCGGGCCGCGGCACCCACGACCACGTCGTCACGGTCCCGGCGGGGCCGACCTCGACGAACTCGCCGGTGACGTCCTCCCCGGTCTCGGGGTCGCACTCCGCCGGCGGGACGAGCACCCTGCCGCCCGCCGTGCGGACGCCGACCATCCGGCCGTCGCGCAGCTCGCTCAGGAAGCGCCCGGTGACCGGGCCGACCGAGCGGGTGTAGCCGCCCGGGAACGCGACCAGGTGGTTGGGCTCGGCTGCTTCAGATGGCACTCTCGCGGTCCTTCCAGTACGGGTCCCTGAGCTTGCGCTTGAGCAGCTTGCCGTTCGGCTCGCGCGGCATCGTCTCGATGTAGTCGATCGACTTCGGCCACTTCATCTTGGCGAGCCGGCCCTCCAGCGACGCGAGGATCTCGGCGGTCAGCTCGTCGCCGGGCTCGGTGCCCTCGGCGGGCTCCACGATGGCCTTGATCTGCTCGCCCCACTCCTCGTCGGGGATGCCGAACACGGCGACGTCCGCGACCTTCGGGTGCAGGATGATCTCGTTCTCGATCTCGGCCGGGTAGATGTTCGCCCCGCCCGAGATGATCATGTCGGCCTTGCGGTCGGACAGGAACAGGAACCCGTCCTCGGTGAGGTAGCCGATGTCGCCGACGGTGAAGAAGTCCTTGAGGCGGTTCTTCTCCGTCTTCTCCTTGTCGCCCTTGTACTCGAACTCGACGCCGGCCATCTTCATGTAGATCGTGCCGTGCGCGCCCGTCGGGACCGGGTCGCCGTCGTCGTCGACGATGAGCAGCTCGCTGATCGGCCACGCGTTGCCGACCGTCCCCGGGTGGGCGCGCCAGTCGGCCGGGCTCGCGATCGTCCCGCCGCCCTCGGTCGCCGCGTAGTACTCCCAGATGCAGTCGCCCCACCATTCGAGCATCTGCTGCTTGATCGGCACCGGGCACGGCGCGGCCGCGTGGATGGCCCACTTCATGCTCGACACGTCGTACCGGGACCGGACGTCCTCGGGCAGGGCGAGCAGCCGCTTGAAGTGCGTCGGGACCATGTGGGTATTGCTCACGCCGTGTTCCTGGATCATTCTCAGGGTGTCTTCGGCGTCCCACTTGTCCATGTACACGACCGTGTGGCCCATGTGCAGGGCGGTGCCGCCGAACTGGGTGACGGCCGTGTGGTAGTTCGGCGAGGTGATCAGATGGGCCTGGTGCTCGCCCCCCGCGGGACGCCCCGGCGGGATGCCGAACAGGCCCAGCAGGAACGTCATCAGCTCGGCGCTGTCGTCGGGGTCGATGCCCATCAGCGCCCGCTTGACGCCCTTCGGGCGGCCGGTCGTCCCGGACGTGTAGTGCATCGTCGCGCCGTTGGTGCGGTCGTCCGGCAGCGTGTCGGGCCGCCCCTCGACCAGCTCGCCGTACGGGCGGAACCCGGCGACGTCCCCGATGGCGAACCGCCGGTGCGGCTCGATCTCCTCGCCGGCCCGGACGCCCTCGGCGGCGTACCGCTCGTGGACGATGAACGCCTTCGCCTCGGCGTCGGCGACGATGTAGCCGATCTCCGGGCCCGTCAGGTGCCAGTTGATCGGCGTGTAGTACCAGCCGGCCTGCAGCGCGGCCAGATACAGGACGAGCCCCTCGACGCCGTTCGGGACGAGGCCGCAGATGCCGTCGCCGTTCTTCAGCCCGAGCGCGCGGAGGCCGTGGACGAGCCTGTTGGAGCGGGCGAGCAGGTCCCCCGCGGTGTACTGCGTCCCATCCGGATCAACGGCCGCGACCCACTCGGGATCGGCCTGCGCCAGCCGCCAAAAGCCCAATGACCCCATCGGATCTCCCTACGTGAGCACGGTGAGCGCCGTCACAGGCGACGCCCCGGCGCCCAAAGTAGATCACGTTCTCGTTTTGCTAATCAAGCCCTACCGGCCAGGCAGCTGCTTAACTAGAATCTGTTCTCGTTTGACATCTGAGCTGGAGGAACCATGGCGGAACGGCTGCCGATCAGCACCGAGCACTGCGACGTCGAG
>NZ_BMRO01000010.1:129605-143952 GCF_014648675.1 Actinomadura livida | reverse complement strand
CTGGCGGACGCCTGGGCCTACATCTCCGAGACACCCGAGGTCCGCGTCGGCATCCTCACGGGAGCCGAGGGGACGTTCTGCGCGGGCGCCGACCTGAAGGCCATGGGGCAGACGCCGTCCGACCCCCGCGTCCAGGAGCGCATGGCGCAGATCCCCGACTTCCACTGGAAGGGGCTCCTGCGCGACACCCGCCCGACCAAGCCGATCATCTGCGCCATCGAGGGGTACGCCGTCGCCGGCGGCACCGAGCTCCTCGTGGGCACCGACCTGCGCGTCGTCGCCGAGGGCGCGACGCTCGGCCTGTTCGAGGCGAAGCGCGGGCTGTTCCCCATGGGCGGCTCCGCGATCCGGCTCACCCGGCAGATCGGCTACGCGAACGCGATGGACATCCTGCTCACCGCCCGCTCGGTGACGCCGCAGGAGGCCCTCGCGATGGGCCTGATCAACAAGGTCGTGCCGGACGGCACCGCGCTCGAGGCCGCCCGCGAGCTGGCCGATCAGATCGCCGAGAACGCCCCGCTCGCCGTCCAGGCCATCCTGCGCACGCACCGCGAGACCGAGCACCTCTCCGAAGAGGACGCCCTGAAGATCTCCGACGAGCTCGGCTGGCCGGTCATCGGCTCCGAGGACGCCAAGGAGGGCTCGCGCGCCTTCAAGGAGAAGCGGCCCGCCGTCTACAAGGGCCAATAACGGTCTGCCCGAAACCTGGGGACGCGTTTTCCGGGTCGCCTCCGTGGCATTGCTGTGCCCAAGCGAGTCACGGAAGGACGGAGCAGGCCATGGCCTTGCACCTAGGACGCAGGCGGCACGAGACCGCGGAGGAGAAGGCGCCCCGGCGGCGCCTCTGGCCCCGGAGGACGCAGACCCCGCCGACCGATGACACCGCCCGGACCGTCGTCGTCGAGCGGAAGCCCCGCCGGTGGATGCGCAGCAGGCCCAACCCGGTCAGCATGATGATCATGGCGGCCGGCTGGGCCGCCGCCGCGATCCTCGCGCTCGGGATTCTACTGACCTGGGGTGACGCCAACCCGGGCAACGTCCTGGTGGACGCCGTCCTCGACACGGGCCGCTGGCTGGCCAGCCCGTTCCACGACGTCTTCACGCGCCAGGACCCCGAAGAGCAGCTCTACATCAACTGGGCCCTCGCCGGGGTCGTGTACTACGTCCTGGCGCGCGCCCTGTCCTGGATGACCCGCTTCTGATCCGGCCCTGACACGTCCGGACACCGGAAAGCCGCCGCGCCCAGGGGGAGGGGCGCGGCGGCGGGGTCCGGTGGATCGGACGGGGTGGACAGGGGCGGTGCGGCGTCAGTCCGCCTCGGTGATGGCGTTGAGGCGCTCGATGGCCTCGACGTACTCCTCGATCAGGTCGTAGACCACCTGTGCGGCGGGCTTGACCTGGTTCATCGACCCGACGATCTGGCCGACGGGGAAGGTGACGAGCTCGCCGTCCCCGGAGCGCTGGATGCGCGGCAGGGCGTCCGCGATCAGCATGAACTGCAGGGGCATCGGCAGGTAGCCGGGCGACTTCTCGCCCTCCCACGCCTCCGTCCACGCGGACCTGAGGAAGCGGGCGGGCTTGCCCGTCCAGGCGCGGGACCGCACGGTGTCGCGGGACGTCGCGTCCAGCAGCTTCGGAAGGGCGCGCTCGGGGGTGTCGGCCTCGTCCACGGTCAGCCAGATGGAACCGGTCCACACGCCGTCCGCGCCGAGGGCCATGCCCGCCGCCATCTGCCGGCCGCGCCCGATGCCGCCCGCCGCCAGCACGATCGTGTCCTCGCCGACGGCGTCCACGACCTCGGGGATCAGCACCATCGTGGCGACGTCGCCGGTGTGGCCGCCCGCCTCGGTGCCCTGCGCGACGATGATGTCGACGCCCACCTCCACCTGCTTGCGGGCGTGCCGGGCGTTGGAGGCCAGCCCGGCGACCTTGACGCCGTGCCTGTGGGCCTCCTCCACGATGTCGGCCGGGGGCGGGCCGAGCGCGTTGGCCAGCAGCGCGATCGGGTGCCGGAGCGCCACCTCGACCTGCGGGCGGGCGGTCTGGTCCGTCCAGCCGAGCAGCGCCTTGCCCGCGCTGTCGGTGGACGGCTCGACGCCGTGCTCGGCGAGCAGGTCCTCCAGGAACCGGCGGTTCTCGGCGGGGATCATGCCCTGCAGCTTGCCGAGCAGCTCCTCCGCGTCGCCCAGGTCGCCGCCCTCGTACTTGGCGGGCATCACCGTGTCCACACCGTAGGGCTTGCCGCCGACGTTCTCGTCGATCCACTTGAGCTCCAGCTCAAGCTCCTCGGGGCTGAAGTGGAGGGCGCCGAGGACGCCCATGCCGCCTGCGCGGCTCACCGCGGCGACGACGTCGCGGCAGTGACTGAACGCGAAGATCGGGTACTCGATGCCGAATAGTTCGGTGACTCGTGTCCGCACACCCCCGACCCTAAGCGCGCCCCGGCCAAACTGCAACAGGTTCTAGTTAGGAAGATCGGCCCCGCCCGCCCCAGCCCCAATGACTTGCGGCGTGTTGTTGTTATGGCAGGCCGCATAACAACAACACGCCGCAAGTCGACGAGAGCGGTGGGACTAGGGGGTCAGCGCACTAGAACACGTATCAGTGTGGTTCAGCGGCGGCGGCCGGGGCCGGACGCCTTGCGGCGCTGGCGCTGGCTGCCGGGCGCGGGGCGGCGGGTGTCCTGCCGCGGCGTCGCCGGGCCGGGCGCGGCACCGGGCGCGCGGTCCTGCGGGTCCTGCGGGTTCTGCGGGTCCTGCGGGTCCTGGGGGTTCGGCGGCTTCGGCGGGGCCGGGGGGCCGGGCGGGGTGCCGGGGTCGCCGAACTTGCCGTCGGAGCGGCGCGGGGCCACCGGCGCCGGCAGGACCCGGCCGCCGGCCAGGCCGAGGAACCCGCCGACGAACAGCAGGGTCAGGCCGATGAGGATCGCGCCGCCGGGAATGAAGCTGCGCACCATGTTGATCTTCAGTGCGGTGCTGTTCGCCACGTCGACCGCGGCCTTCTGGTCCTTGTCGACGGTGATGAGGTCGGCCTGCGCGGCGATCATCTTGCCCTTGCCGTCCTCGGTCTGGACGGTGCTGCGGATGTTCCTGCGGTGCTTGACCGGCACTCCGGTGCGGGGGTCCACCCAGACCGTGTTGTACGCCTCGGTGTAGCGGGCCACCTTCTGGTCGCCGGCGTCGTCGGGCAGGCCGAGCATCTTGGGCGGCAGCTTGGTGTCCATCTCGGCGGTCTTGGTCAGCGGGATCGTCTGGGTGAAGCGGTAGGTCGTGAGCCCGTGGACCTTCTCGACGGCGTTGAACTCCATCGGCGCGATCTGCTTGGTCGTCGTGTCGAAGACCGGGTAGTCCTTCTTCTCGACGTTCCCGAGGGGCAGCAGCAGCCCGTAGCTCCCCGCCATCCGGACGCCGCTGTCGCCGTCGACGTTCGTGCCGCAGCAGTCGGTCAGGACGCTCGTCCGCCGGTCGAAGGCGAGCCGGTACGCCTGGATCTGGATGGGGTTGTCGGGGTTGTCCGCGTCGTAGATGTTGGTCGTCGAGTCCCAGACGGCGATGTCGTCGTCGCCCTCGTTGGCGCGGACGTCGCCGCGGACGGTGCTCTTCGCCTGGAGGGTGACGCCCGTCTTGGTCTTGAGGTCGGCCTGGTCGAAGTACGTGGCGTTCTCCGACTCCAGGAGCGTCACCTGGTAGCGGTTCAACGGCGCGACAATGACCTGCTCGGCCACATAGAAACGGACCAGGGGCGCGAGCGTCAGGAAGAACGCGCCAAGGCCGATCAGGAGCAGTCCGATCGGTCGCCGCATGAACACCTCCGGGGGGTATGCCGTGAATCGCGGGCCGGGGAGGCCTATTGTCGGCAGGTGCGCGTTACCCTACAGGACGCCGTACTGGCCGGTAAGCTCCCTTCCGCAGCTCAGCCCCGATCCGCGAAGCCCACATCGGCCTTCAACCGGACGGGGCCCCGAACACAGCGAGGTGGCGATGACCTCGGCGCCCCCCACGCCGGACCGGCTGTCACCCGTTCCCGGGGACCGCGGCCCTCTTCCGCACCGGGCCACGCTGGCGCGGTCGGTGCGGCTGCTGAGCGCGTTCCGGCACGAGAACACCGATCCCGGTTACTTCTACGAGCTGATGGCACGTGACACCGTGGCGCAGCTCGGTGCGTACACCGACCTGGCCGGCGCGACGGTCATCGACGTCGGGACGGGTTCGGGCTTCTTCGCGCACGCGCTGACCGCGGCCGGAGCGCGATGCGCGGGCATCGACCACGACCCGGCCGCGCTGACCGCGCACGACGGAACCGCGCGGAACACGTTCGTCGGGTCGGCCCTCGCGCTCCCGTTCCGCACCGGCTCCGCCGACGTGTGCTTCTCGTCGAACGTGCTGGAGCACGTCCCCGATCCGTGGCGGATGGCGGACGAGATGCTCCGCGTGGTCCGTCCCGGCGGGACGGTCTTCCTCTCGTTCACGAACTGGCTGTCCCCATGGGGCGGGCACGAGACATCGCCGTGGCACTACCTCGGCGGCGACCGGGCCGCGCGCAGGTACGAGCGCCGGACCGGCCGTCCGCCGAAGAACAGGTACGGGCACAGCCTGCATCCGGTGTCGGTCTCGGCGGCCATGCGATGGGCGCGCGGACGCGAGGACGCGGACGTCGTGGACATCCGGCCCCGCTACCACCCGCGCTGGGGCGGGTGGATCGTCCACGTCCCGGGGGTGCGGGAGTTCGCCACCTGGAACCTCGTCCTCGTCCTCAGGAAGAAGGGCACGTGAGACCCGCCGCGCAGACCGCCCGGCCGGCGCCGCCGCCCATCTCCGGGCACCAGCCCACGCTCGAAGGCGTGCGCGCGGTCGCGGCGCTCAGCATCCTCGTGTACCACGTCGCCTCCACGGCCGGCACCCTCACCAAAGAGGACACCATGGGGTGGCTGTACAACGGCGGCCAGGTCGGCGTCCCCGTCTTCTTCGCCCTGTCCGGGCTCCTGCTCTACCGTCCGTGGGCGGCGGCGGTCCTCGACGGGCGGGCCGCCCCGCGCATCGGCCTCTACCTGCGCAAGCGGGTGTTCCGCATCATGCCCGCCTACTGGGCCGTGATCATCTGCTTCATGGTCACGGCGGGGCGGGACCACATCGGCGACCCCGTCACGTGGGTCTCCCTCCTCACCGTCGCGCAGACCTACTTCCCCGACATGTGGTGGGAGAGCGGGCTCGGCCCGGCGCACCTGGGGCAGCTGTGGAGCCTGGCGGTCGAGGTCGCCTGGTACGTCTCGCTGCCGTTCACGGCGGCGGTCCTCGGCTGGTACGCGCGGCGGAAGCGCACCCACGACGTCGGCGTCCGGGCGAAGCGCCTCCTGGTGGGCATCGGCGTGTACGCCGCGCTGTCCTTCCCCTACACGGCCCTGATGTTCTTCCCGGAGCGGAACCCGGAGCTGGGCCTGTGGCTGCCGAGGTTCTTCGTCTGGTTCGCGATCGGGATGGCGCTCGCGGTGGTGACTGTCTGGGCCCGGCTGGACGAGCGGCGCCCCGTGGCGGTGGTGTGCCGGGCCGTGTCGGACTCGTGGGCGGCGTGCTGGGTGGCCGCCGCGATGCTGTACGTGGTGGCGGCCACGCCCGCGACCGGCCCCCTCACCCTGCTGATACCGAACGGGTTCTGGACGTCCACCCTGCACCTGGTCGTGGGCGGGCTGTGCGCGGCGGCGCTGCTCGCCCCGGTGGCGCTGGCGCCCGCGGGGCATCCGGCGCTCGGCGCCGCCCTCGCCAACCCGGTGATGGGGTTCCTCGGCCGGATCTCCTACGGCGTGTTCCTGTGGCAGCTGCTGATCATCGTCGGTTGGTACGAGGCGACGGACCGGGTGTTCCGGGGGGACGTGGCAACGGATTTGCCCCTGTTGACCGCGGCGACCATCGCAGCGGCGACCGCGAGCTACTACCTGCTGGAGCGTCCGGTCCAGCGGCTGACCCGCCGGGACCGTCCCCGCCGGGCCCCTGTCCGGGAGCCGTCCAGCTGAGCGCGATCGGCCCGCGCGAGTCGCCGCCCGGCGGCCGCGGCCGCCACAGTTCCGCGGCGATCCGCCCGGCGATGACGAGGCCGAGCAGCTGGGGCGCGACGTCCCCCAGGGGGCCGGACGGCGCGGCGGGGTTCTCGATCAGGTCGAACCAGGCGCCGGCGGCGAGGCATCCCGTCCCGGCGAGCATGGCGATCGCGATCGTCCACGGCGACGCCACGGCCCGCACGACGGCGGACCGGCGGGTGCGCGCCCAGCCGCAGACGGCGGCGACGGCGACCGCGACGGCCAGGCCGGGCAGGCCGGCGACCCAGCCGCCGATCGCGGCCGCCAGCCCGATCGCCGCCCAGGGGGGCCATCCGGTACCGGCCACCGGCGTCCGTCCCGGCCGCGGCAGCGGGCCGCGGCGGTCGCCGGACCCGCGCCGGGCGGGCCAGACCGCGACGATCAGCAGGAGGATGAGCAGGTTGAGGCCGGTGACGACCGCGACCCGCTGCGCCTGGTCCGGAGCGTAGGTCAGCTCGACGACGCCGGCGGTGCCCGCGGGGACCAGCCAGCCCTGCTTCCATCCGTCGAGCCGGACGGGCCGCAGCTCGGTGCCGCCCGCGGTCGCGGTCCACCCTTCGTTGAAGTTCTCGTTCACGGTGAGGAACGAGGGCGCCGCGGCGTCCACTTCCAGCCGGCGGGTGCCGGCCCCCCAGCTGAGGATCTTGACCGGCTGCGGCGGCCGCGCCTCGGTCTCCTGCGCGGGCTTGGCGCCGACCGTCGCCGTGTCGATCCGGTAGGAGTCGAGGGGCACGCCCGACAGCCGGTTCGCGCCCTCCTTCAGGTTCGCCTGCTTGCACGCGCTGAACTTCAGGGGACGGCCCGCGAGCAGGTCGCCGCGCGTGCCGGTCGCCTCCGTCTGGATGGTGGCCTGCGCCCCGGCCCCGCCGGCCTGGAGTTTCGGCCCGTACCCGCACCGCAGCTTGATCGGGTAGGTGCGCACGTCGGGCAGCGGATCCACGCCCGCGATGACCAGGTCGGTGAGCTGGACCGGCTGGATCTGGCCGCCCCGGAAGAAGGTGATCTTCAGCCGGTCGGTGGTCATCGGGGCGAACGACAGCCGGCCCGCGGCGTCCGCCAGCCCCTCCCGGACCTCGCCGCGGCCCCCCTCGACCTGCACCCGGATCGGGCCGGACACGCTGGGCGGACGCCGGAGGGTGATCGCGGAGACCCGCGTGCGGCGCTGCCACCGGACGCTGAAGACGGGGGTGCTCTCGTCCTCCGCCGCGATCCAGGTCGTCGCCGGGTCGCCGTCGAAGCCCGACCTCGCCTGGGCGGCCGGGTGGCCGGAGATCGCCGAACTCGCGGTGACGGCAGGCTGGCCGTCGACGCTCGTGTACCGGCCGATCAGCTCCAGGTCGGTGAGGACGGCCGTGCCCGTGATGGGGGCTTTGCCAGACGTCGCGGACGTGAACGTCCGGTCGAAGGCGGCTCCCTCCTCGTCCTCGGCACCGAGATCCTCCGAGCACACCCAGCGCTGCTCGCCCTCCATGCACTCGTCCCTGGCCCCGGGCCTCCGGTTCATCACGTACGTGGCAGGGCCGTCGACCCCGGAGGGCGCGGGCATCGTGAACGTGCGGGTCGGCTGGACCCCGCCGATCGCCACCTCGGACACGGCCGCGCGCGCGAAGTCCGGCACGGCCGCCTTCGACGTGAGGCCCGCGATGCGCAGCCGCAGCCAGCGGGTGGGGCCGTCCGGCGCGCGGAGCGGCTGCGCCAGCGCCGTCCGCTGGACGTCCTGCTCCACCGCTCCGGCCTCGGTCTCGACCCGGACCCGCCCGACCGGCGGGCCCAGCGCGGGGTTCTGGACGAACGCCGCCGTCAGGCTGCCCACGTCCCGCGGCGCGTCGAAGTCGACGCGCAGCCACTGCCCGACCGGGCCGTCCCACCCGCCGGTCTCCCAGGCGGTGAACTGGTTCCCGTCGAACGCGGCGTACGGGTACGCGTCCGGTTTCTGGGCCTGCGCGAACGTGTCCTCGTCCGCTGCCGAGGAGGAGGCCGTGATGTCGCGGACGCCGCCGCCGTAGCCCACATGGGTGGCGTACCGCTTCCAGCCCTCGTCGAGGACGTCGGTGGCCTGCCGGCGGTGCCGCGCGGACAGCGTCGGGGACGTCTGGTGCAGCTCGCCGAAGTTGCGGCGGATCAGCCGCGGCGAGTCGGTCACCACGGGAGAGCCATGGAGATCGGGGGCGTCGCCGTTCAGCAGGACGGGCTCCGCGGGCAGCGCGCCGTCGTCCGCCATGGCGAGCAGCGACTCCGGTCCCCCGTACACGCGGACGGGATCGGACGCGGCGGCGAGGTTCGCGACGGCCTCGGCGCCCTCGACCTCGAAGACCTCCAGCGCGGGCCGCGGCTGGTCGAGGGCCGACACCGCGTCGCCGTTGTCCCAGCCCACCGGCTGACCGAACGCGGCGACCCGGCGCAGGCCGGGCGACCCTTCGAGGGCCTGGTTGACGCGGGAGGGCCACGCGCCGCGCAGCGTCTCGCGGCGCAGGTCGTTGCGGACCAGCACGTACCGGATGCCCATCCGGCCGAGGAACTCGCTCAGCCCCGGCGACCCCTGCCCCGACCGGACCTGCAGGTCGATCGCGTCCAGCGCGCGGGTGTAGCCGGGGGAACCGGCGGGGACGAGCTGCCGGACGCCCCACCGCGCCGTCAGCAGCGGCTGGACGATGTCGTCCATCGGCCGGCCCCACAGGTACTCGCCGAACGGCGCGCCGGGCACGGCCAGCACGCCCTGCTGCCCCGCCCGCGCGTTGATCCAGGACGCCGCGTCCCGCCAGTACCGGGGGACGTCCTGGAACTCCCCCGGCCCGCTCAGCCCGCGCGAGACGGCGGTGAGCCCGATGCCGCCGATCGCGACGGCGGCGAGGACGGGCAGGCTGACCAGGGTCTTCCACGCTCCGCCGCCCAGCGGCGACCCGGTGCCGAGGCTGCGGACCCGGCCCTCCCGGGCCCGGCCGGTCGCCACGACGAGCAGATGCGCCAGGCCGAGCGCGAGCGGCAGCCGGACCACCGCGTCGAACTTGTGCAGGTTGCGCAGCGGCCCGAGCGGCCCGTCCAGCAGGTCGCGCAGCTGCCCGGCCAGCGGGCCGGGAACGTCGCTGAGATGGCCGGCGGACAGGATCGCCAGCCCGGCCAGCAGGGTGACCAGCAGGAACGTCCGCTCCGGCAGCAGCCGGCCGAGCAGGCCCGCCAGGCCGAGCGCCGCGACCACGCCGGTGCAGATGATCGGCACCGGGCTGACCGAGAGCGCGTACCCGACCGGCCACCCCACCTGCCCGTCGATGATCAGGTAGTTGACCCAGCGTTCCGCGCCGCGCAGCACGTTGATCAGGCCGGTGGGCCCGGTCGTCGTCTCGGCCCGCTCGGTGTAGGTGAGCCACGAGAACCCGTACGTGCCGGTGAGCAGCAGCGGGACCAGCCACCAGGCCGTCGCCGCGGCCGTCGCCGCCGACCACCACGCGAGCAGCCGCGGCCGGAACGATCCGCGCGGCCGCGTCACGATGTACAGGAACGGGACGACCAGGACGGCGACGGTCGCGGTCGCGTTGATGCCGCCGCAGCAGGCGATCGCCAGCCCCGACCGGGCGGCGGCCCGCAGCCGCCCGCTCTCCCCGGACGCCGCGCCGGCCAGCGGCAGCACGATCCACGGCAGCATCGCGACCGGCATGTACTCCGAGGAGATCTGCCCGAGCGTCGCCAGCCCGCTCGGGGCGAGCGCGTAGGCCATCGCGGCGAACATGCGCGGCACCGACGACGCGGCGCCGGAACCGCCGAGGCCGAGCCGCCCGGCCAGCCGGTAGGTCCCGACGAACGCCAGGCACAGCAGCAGCGACGTCCAGAGCCGCTGCGTGATCCACGCGGGCATCCCGGCGACGTCGCCGAGCGCGAAGAAGGGCCCCATCGGGAACAGGTAGCCGACGGCCTGGTTCTGCAGCTGGCCGAACTGCTCCGGGTCCCACAGGTGCAGGGCGCGCCCCAGGAACCCGAGCGGGTTCACCGCCATGTCGATCTTGGTGTCGGCGAGGATCTCGCCGGGGCGGGTGCTGAACGCGATCGCGACGAGCGTCAGGCAGCAGGCCAGGACGCGCAGCCGCTCCCGCAGCCGCTCGCCGATGTCCGCGCCGTCCGGGGGCCCGCCGCCGGGGACGGGCTGTCGGGGCGTGCCGGCGCGGGGCGGATTCGCCTCTCCCACGGCCATGCTCGCGCTCTGCCCCTTTCTGCCCGCCCCGGGGATGTCAGCCCGGGTGTCCGTCACCGTACCGCCGGCCCGGGAGTGCGAAGTCGTCCGCCGGCGGGGGCCCGGCGGTGAGGAGGCCGCGCATCCGGCCCGCCGTCCGCGCCCAGTCGAACTCCCCGGCCCACGCCCGGCAGGCGGCGGCGATCTCCGCACGGCGCGCGGGGTCGGCGAGTTCCTTGAGGGCCCGTTCGACGACGTCGGCCTGGGCATCGCCGGAGTGGACGAGCCATCCGGTGACCGTGTCGCGGACGGCGTCGCGCAGGCCGTCCACGTCGTGGGCGACGGTCGGGACGCCGAGCGCGGCGGCCTCGATCACGCTGAGGCCCCAGCCCTCGCCCTGGGACGTGCTGAGGTGCAGGTCGGCGCGGGCGACGAGGGCGGCCTTGACCTCCTCGGCGACGTAGCCGTGCGCGATGACGACGCCGTCCAGGCCGCGCTCGGCGATCCCGGCGGCCAGCGCGGGCGCCTCCGGACCGTCCCCGACGATGTGCAGCCGCAGCCCCGGGCGGCTCTCCGCGAGCCGCCCCGCGAGGTCGAGGAGGAGGTCGATGCGTTTGTGCGGAACGAGCCGGGTGACGCAGACCAGGTCCGGGTCCCCGGCGGGCTCCGCGAGCACCCCGCCGGGCTCGGCGACCGCCGTCCCGTTGGGGACGACATAGGCCGGTCCCGTCCAGCCCAGCCGTTCCCGCACCGCGCGCAGCGTGGACGGTGAGACGACGGCGAACGCGTGCCGCCGGTACGTCCAGCGGCTCACCGGGCCCTCCAGCACGCGTCCGAACCAGGCCAGCCATCGCGGGAAGTACAGGTCGAACTGCGCGTCGTGCACGTGGTGGATGACGCAGACCACCCGCACGCGGCGAGGGACGACCCACGGGGTGAAGAAGGGGATGCCGTTCTGGCAGTCGATGACCGCGTCGAACGAGCGGTCCCGCCCGCGTGACGGCCGGCCCAGGCGGCGAGCCAGCAGCCACAGGAGGACGAGGGGGTAGACGGTGAAGCGTCCGCCGAGCCGCACGAACTCCACGTCCTCGACGCGTTCGCGGCGTTTCTGCCCGGGTGCTCTGCACGTGACGTAGTGGACGCGGGAGCCGTCGGCGGCGAACCTCCGCGCGAGCTCCCACGCGTAGACCTCGGCCCCGCCCGCGGCGGGATGCCACGGATCCCGCCAGTTGACGACCGCCAGCCGGAGTCTCGCGGGAGTCGTGCCAGTGTCCGGGGAGGTCTCGTTCATCCCGACTGTGCGGTGGGCGTCGACGGCAGGCCGTTGTCCAGGACGACCGGGTCCGCCTTCGAGTCGGCGAACATCGCCCGGACGGGCACGACCGGGAGGGCCGGAGCCGCGGGCACGGCGGGCAGCCGGAACCCGGCGCGCAGCCGGATCCGCGTCAGGTCGAGCAGGCACTGCAGCGAGTGCCGCCGGACCGAGAACGTCGAGCCCGGGCGGTCGCGCCACACCACCGGGATCGCCGTCACGGACGCGCCCCGCCGGACGCAGTGGGCGAGGAGCTCGACGTCGAACGAGAAGCCGTCCGTCCGCAGGTCCGCCGCCGCCGCGCGGGCCAGCGGCCCGTCGAAGAACTTGAACCCGCACTGCGTGTCGGCGATGCCGCCCACGAGATCGCGGACGGCGCGGTTGAACGCGATGGCACCGAGCCGCCGCAGCGGCAGGGCGTATCCTTGGACGACCGACCGACCGTGGCGCCTTGACCCGACCACGACCGGGCGGCCCTCCCGCAGCAGGACGATGGCTTCGTCCAGCGCGGCGAGGTCTGTCGCCATATCGGCGTCCATGAATCCTACATAAGGAGCGCGCGTCTCCAGCAGTCCCGCGCGGACCGCCGCTCCCTTGCCCCGGCGCTCGCAGCGCACCAGCCGCACGGGCACCGGCCCCCGCCAAAACCGGACGATCTCGCCGGTGCCGTCGGTGCTGGCGTTGTCCACGACGATGACCTCCGCGCGCACCTGGAGGCCGGCGAGCTTGTCGCAGAGCACGCCGAGCCCCTCCGGAAGCCGGTCGGCCTCGTTGTAGGCGGGAACGACGATCTCCAGGAGGGGGGAGCGGTCTCGCCGGGTCCCAAAGGGCCTACCCATCAGGGCCTACGCGTCAGCATCGGGGCCTGCGCGTCAGCGGGAGCCGTAGTTGTACAGCGGCTTGATCACGGGGTCCTTCTGGGAGTTGTCCACGAGCTGGACCGTGCCGAACGACGCTCCGGCGGCGAGCAGGACGCCGACCACTGCGGCGATGGCGATGCGCATCAGGGGGTCCTTCTTCGAGGGGGAATGCTGCGGGGTTTAGTACTGCCGAGTAACGGAAGGCTCAGAGTAGTACCTGTCGCCAGGAATGACCAGAAAACGACCAGACTCGCGATGCCCCATCCCGCCACGACCGGCGCGATCGGGACGCCGTCCCCGGGGCTCGCGGCGATTCCGTCGATCCGGTAGACGGCCAGGTCGGGGCCGCGCAGCACCTCGGCGGCGGGCCCGGACGGACGCTGCGACCCGATCTCGGCGTCGACCACGACGTACCGGATCCCCTCGGCCCGCAGGGTCTCCACGGGAGGGGCGCCGGTGCGGGCGGCCGGTGCCAGCCGGACGGCCCGCGGGTCCTCCGGCGCGACGGTGGTGGTCCCGTCGGTGGTCCCGACGCTGACGGCGTCGTCCACGATGACGCGGCGGTGCAGGTAGCGGGGCAGCGGGTCGAGGACGCGGCGCCCGTCGTTCCAGGGGTAGCTCCGGTACGCCGCCCACGGCAGCACGAGCACGTCCCCCTCGACCGGGTCCGCGTGGATGATCTGCCGCGCCCGCGCCCAGTCGTCCGGATAGCGGACGGCCCGCAACTCGCCCGCCGCGCCCCACGCCAGCGTCGGCAGCAGGATGACCGGAACCGCCGCCGCGGCGACGGCCACACCCGGCAGCCGCGCCCCGGCGGCCCGGTCGGCGGCCGTCCCGAGGCCCACCGCGACCGCCACGGCCAGCGGCGCCGCGTACTGCTGGCCGTCCCGGAAGACCGCGAACCCAGGCCAGAGGCCGATCATGCCCTCAAGGGCCGGCGCCGCGACCGCCCCCAGCGCCGCGACCGCGAACCCGGCCGCGGCCGCGGCGGCCAGGCCGCGCCGCCACCGGGGCTCCCGGCACCACTTCCAGTACGCCGCCAGCGCCGCGACCACCACGGCCAGCCAGATCGTCGCGGTCACCGGCGCTCCGTAGCCGTCCGGCACCGTCTCGCCGTTCCACACGCCGCCGAGCAGGAGCAGGCTGCCGAGCGTCCCGAACGGCGTGTCGGCCCGCGCGGCGAACAGGCCGACGGCCGACCCGTCCCCCGGCACCCCCGCCGGGCGGAGCAGCCCCGGCACCAGCCACGGGAGGCTCAGCACCGCCGCGGCGCCCACGACCCGCGCCGCGCCGGCCGCCCTTTCGCGGGCCCCGGCACGCCCGGGAGACACCAGGGCCACGGCCAGTGCCGTCAGGGCGGAGACGGCCAGCGCCGCGAACCCGCCGACGGCGGCCGGGAGCAGGGACCGCACGAGCCGCCGCCCCCCGCCGGGGTCGTGCAGCCCGGCGGCGGCCGCGACCACCCACGGCAGTGCGGCGTAGCCGAGGAGCAGCGCCCACTGGCCGAGCAGGAGCCGTTCGGCGACGAACGGGTTCCAGGCGTAGCAGACCCCGGCGGCCAGGCGCGGCAGGAGCCGGGTCGTCGGGACGAGCGACGCCGCCGCCGTGCACGCCATCACGAAGATCGCCAGCAGGACGAGCTTCTGCGCCGCGTCCGCCGGGAGGACGGTGGCGAGCGCGGTCGCGAACGCGTCGCTCGGGACGTGCCGCGGCACGATCCCGGTCAGCCCGAACGTCAGGGCGGTGAAGGCGGGGTCGGGCACGAACACCATGTCGTACGACAGCACGAACCCGGGCGCGAGCCCCGGCCCCAGCGCCGCGAGCCCGAGCCCCAGCCCGGTCAGCGCGGCCACCAGATGCCGTGCCCGCTCGTTCAAGCAGTCCGCTCCCTCATGCCCGCCAGGACGCTACCCCACCCGCGCCCTGCTCAGGGACGCCCCGGC
>NZ_BMRO01000010.1:84096-129547 GCF_014648675.1 Actinomadura livida | reverse complement strand
CACCTCGGTGGTCCCGCCGCCGATGCTCATCGCGCGGGACGCGAGCAGGTAGCGGGTCCAGCGGGCGCGCAGCTCGTCCTTCCAGCCGCCGGTCAGGGCGCCCTCCTCGCCGAGGAGCGTGAACCCGAACTCGGTGACCTGCTGCCCGTGCTCCATCGCCACAAGCTTCCGGACGTTCGCCGTCGCGCCCGGGTCGGTGCCCGACAGCTGCTTCAGCGTGGCCCGCAGCCCGAGGAGGTTGAACGAATGCTCGTCGCAGGCGAGCCGGCCGAGGCCGTCGCGGACCACCGGGTCGTCGGCCAGGCCGAGCCCGGCGGCGAGTTCGAGCAGCTTGGGCAGGTCCCCGCCGAGCTGGAAGCTGCTGGTCAGGCCGACGCGCTCGTTCGCCAGGGTGGTGCGGGCGACGCGCCAGCCGGCGTTGACGGGCCCGACGACGAGGTCGTCGGGGACGAACACGCCGTCCAGGAACACCTCGTTGAAGACGGCGTCGCCCGTGCACTCGCGCAGCGGCCGGATCTCGATGCCCGGCGACGCCATGTCCACCAGGAAGTACGTGATCCCGTCGTGCTTGGGCCGGTCGGGGTCGGTGCGGGCGATGCAGATGCCCCACTGCGAGTCGCGGGCCAGCGACGTCCAGATCTTCTGGCCGCTGATGCTCCAGCCGCCCTCGACGCGCTCGGCGCGGGTGCGCAGCCCGGCCAGGTCGGAGCCCGCGCCCGGCTCGGAGAACAGCTGGCACCAGATGATCTCGCCGCGCAGCGTCGGCGGCAGGAACCGCTCCTGCTGCTCCCGCGTCCCGTACTGGACCAGCGACGGGACGACCCAGCCCGCGATCATCAGCGGCACCGGGCGCACCTTGGCGGCCTTCAGCTCCTGCTGGATGACGATCTGCTCCAGCGGCGAGGCGTCCCGGCCCCACGGCTTCGGCAGGTGCGGGGTCACCCAGCCGCCCTCCGCCATGGCCGCGCGCTGCGCGAACGGGTCCATCGCGGCCAGCTCGGCGACGCGGGCGCGGATCTCCTCGCGCACCGGCTCCGCGTCCGCCGGCAGGTCGACGCTCATCGGCCGGCGCACGCCCGCGACGGCCAGCGCCGCCACGTCCGCGCGGTGCCCGCTCGCCCGGCCGAGGAGCGCGCGCAGGGTCAGCGCCCGCCGGTAGAGCAGGTGGGCGTCGTGCTCGTAGGTGTAGCCGATGCCGCCGTGCACCTGGATGTCGCCTTCCGCGCAGGTGACGGCCGCGTCCGCGGCCAGCGCCGCGGCGACGCCGACGGCGTAGGCGCGCTGCTCCTGGGGCTCGTCCAGCGCGCGCGCCGCGTCCCACACGGCCGCCCTCGCCCGCTCCAGCGCGATGAGCATGCGGGCGCACTTGTGCTTGATGCCCTGGAACTGCCCGATGGGACGGCCGAACTGCTCGCGGATCTTGGCGTAGGCCACCGCGTCGTCAAGGGCACGTCCGGCCACGCCGCACGCTTCGGCCCCCAGCAGGACGACGGCGAGCGCCCGCACGTCGGCGCCGTCCAGGAAACGCTCGTCCGGGACGGTCACCCCGTCGACCGTGACGGATCCGACAGGGCGGGTGACGTCCAGGGACTCCAGCGAACCGACGACGACCTCGTCCCGCTCAAGGACGACCCAACGGTCCCCGGCCGGAAGCAGGAACAGGTCGGCGAGCGGCGCGCCCAGCACGGGCTGGACCGTCCCGGAAACGCTGGAGCCGTCCACGTCAAGGCTTCCGGACAGGCCCACCGCGGCCTTGCGGGACCCGTCCGCCAAACCCGGCAGCAGCTTCGCGTCCCCGCAGGCGTGCAGCACCGCGGACGCGAGCACGGTCGGCGCGTACGGCCCCGGGGCGAGGACGCGGCCCAGCTCCTCCAAGGCGACGGCCTGCTCAAGGAGCCCGAAGCCCTGCCCGCCCGCGTCCTCCGGCAGGTGCAGGCCCGGCAGCCCCTGCGCGGCGAGCGCCGGCCAGAAACCGGCGGCGTCCCCCGCGCGGACGGCCTCCGCCGTGATGTTCCGCTCGGCGAACCCGCGCACGGACGCCGCCAGCGCCTCGTGCTCCTCCGTCAACCCGATCGCCATGGTCCCACCTCTCCTAGAAGTGGGCACAGCCTATTAGAACGGCATTCGGTTTGTCAGGGCGCGAGCTTCAGGCGGGTGAAGAACGTGTTGACGTCCGGCCACATCTGCTTGTGCGTGTTCGGCACCGACGCGAACACCACGGCGGGCGTCTTGCGGCCGGTGTCGATCACGGCGGTGGCGACGACCTCACCGGTCGCCCGCACCCCCTCGCGCTGGTAGGTCAGGTAGGAGGCGATCAGCCAGCCCTGCCGCCCGCCCACGTTCAGGGCCTGCGACGCCAGCGGCTTCGTCTCGTGCGGGAACGCGTAGTACTGCGCCTCGTACCCCTGCGCGACCACCGCGGTGGCGTTCTTCACGCTCTCCGGCCCCTGGTAGGCGGCCGCCATGCTCGGGTGCAGCGTGCCGGTGAGCAGCTGGCCGTACCAGAGCTGCCCGCCCCGGTTCTCCGTCACCAGGACCTGCTGCCCGGACCAGCCGGCCGTGCCCAGCCCGTTCTGCTTGGTGGGCACCTTCCACGGGGCGGCCATCCGCGGGTACGACAACCCCGAATGGGCGTCGGCGACCTGCCCGCTCACCCGGCTCGGCCGGCCGCTGAACGCCGCGAGCCGCTTGTCGGGCGGCAGCTCCGCCTGCGGCGCCTCGGACTGCTCCGCCGTCCGGCCCGCGTTACCGCCCGAGTCCGCCGGCTCGTCGCCGCCGCCCTTCAGGAAGTACACGGCCCCGGCCGCGACGAGCGCGATGACCAGCAGCCCGATCCCGCCGAACAGCACCAGCCGGGAGCGGCCGCCGCCACCGTCCAGGACGTCGCGCGGCGGACGGGGCGAGCCGCCGAGCTTGGCGTCGGCGGACGCCTCGTCCGCCATCCACTCCGGCATCTGCCAGTTGCCGCTGCTCGGCTTGCCCGGCTTGGCGGGCTGGCCGGCCCCGGTGGGGACCGCGGGGGCGTACCGCTCGTCGCCCCGCTCGTCGTCGGCGCCCTCGTCGAACAGGTCGCCCTCCCACTGCGGCGACTCGGCCTCCGGCGCGGGCGCCACCCGGACGTCCTCGGCCTCCGGCTCACCGGACGACCGGTCCGGCTCCTCGATCTTGCCCCAGACGTCGTGCGACCGCCCGCCCTCACCGGAACCGGCTGCGGGCTCGGACGCCGGCATGAACCCGCCGGGCACCTTGGGCTCGGGGAAGGCCGCCTGCGGGCCGGTGTCGTCGCCGGCCTGCGGGTCCTCGCGGGATTCGTCCCGCGGCTCGCTCTCGCTCATATCGGTCCAGCGCACGCCGCGCTCCCCCTGATCGGACATGCGGCACACGTTACGCGAAGATCAGCGCTTGAATCCCGACCTGTAATCACGCTCTGGACACATCTTCCTATCGCCTCAGTGATACGCAGCAGGTCCGCCGTCACCCGGTGTGACCAGCCTCTCTTCGCCCTCCGGGCCGCCCGCCAACCGCTCCCTGACCATCAGCGTGGCACCCGCCACCGCACCCGGCATCGCGAGCACCGCGCCCAGCGGAATGAGAAACACCACAACGGTCGCGGCACCGAACCCGACCACCAGCGCACGGTTCGCCCTCATCCGCACGAACCGCTCCTTGCGCAGGATTCCGCGCCGCTCCAGCGCCACCGACGACAGTTCGCCCGCCAGGAAGTACCCCGACACCAGCCCCGCGACCACGGGCACGACCGTCTGCCCGATCACGGGCAGGAACCCGCACGCGAAGAACACCACGGCGAACCCGAGCGCGACGGCCCCGAGGATGAGCGTGTCCTTGACCGCCCGCCCGATCGAGACCATCAGCGGCACCCCGGGGTCCGGCGGCGCACCGCCCTGCGACTCCTCGACCCGCACCGCGATCGCCTCGTAGAACGGGTCCCCGACGAGCAGCGTCACCGCGGTGAACGTGATCAGCGCGACGAACAGCGCCGACCCGAAGATCGCGATCCCGGCGACCACCCGAGCCGACGTCCGCGCCGCGTCCGACCAGCCGTCCGCGAACCCGGTCACCCACCCGGCCAGCCCGTCGACCTGGAACGCCAGGAAGACCAGCGCCGCGCCGTACACGGCCAGCACGATCAGCGCGGGGATCAGCCCGAACACCCACTGCGCCGGACGCCGCGCCACCCACCCGAGCCCGCGCAGCAGATACCCGATACCGCCGAACAGGTCCTTGACCCCGGACCTCTCCGCACCGACCTCCGGCAGCGGCCCCGGCGCCCCATACGCTCCACTCACGCCGCCAAACCCTATAGGCCCCACCCCAACCCCACCCGCAACTCCCAAAACCACCAGTGCCCGCCCTGGCGGGAGCGAGGGTGTGGCGGGAAAGTGGAACAGGTTCTAGTATTCGGGGATGCGGTTCACCTACGCCGAGGCGATGACCGACCCGTCCTATTACCTGCCCCTGGCCAAGGCCGCTGAGGCGGCGGGGTACACGAGCATGGCGGTGGCCGACTCGCTCGCGTATCCGGAGGAGTCCGACTCGGTGTACCCCTACACCGAGGACGGCAGCCGCGAGTTCCTCGAGGACAAGTCGTTCATCGAGACGTTCACGCTGATCGCGGCCATGGGCGCGGTGACGAGCACGATCCGGTTCACCCCGTTCGTGCTCAAGCTGCCGGTTCGCCCGCCCGTGCTGGTGGCCAAGCAGGCGACGTCGGTCGCGTGCCTGACCGGCGGGCGGCTCGGGCTCGGCGTGGGCGTCAGCCCGTGGCCCGAGGACTTCGAGGTCATGGGCGTCCCCTGGGAGCGGCGCGGCAAGCGGATGGACGAGGCCATCGACGTCGTGCGGGGCCTCAGCCGGGGCGGGTTCTTCGAGTTCCACGGCGAGTTCTACGACATCCCCGCGATCAAGATCACGCCGGCGGAGCCGTTCCCGATCCTGGTCGGGGGGCACAGCGACGCGGCGCTTCGCCGCGCCGTGGTCCGCGGCGACGGGTGGATGCACGCCGGCGGGGACGACCTGGACGACATCCTGGCCAGGCTGAACCGCATCCGCGAGGCCGAGGGCAAGGCGGGCGACCCCTTCGAGGTCCACGTGATCTCGCTCGACGCCTACACGCCCGACGGGGTCAGGCGGCTGGAGGACAAGGGCGTCACCGACGTGATCGTCGGATTCCGGATGCCGTACGTCAAGGGCCCCGACACCGAGCCGCTGGCCAAGAAGATCGAGCACCTCGAACGCTTCGCCGAAACGGTCATCGCCAAGGTCGACCGCTGAACGAGAACGCGTTACAGTCCGAGCCATGGACGCCATCATCTGGGACGCACCGGACGCCGACCACCCGGCCCGCCGGGCCGCCCGCGCCTCCATGACGGCCGTGATCGGCGGCCGCAAGGACGAATGGCTGCGGCTGTTCGCCCCGGACGCCCTCGTCGAGGACCCCGTCGGCCCGTCCTTCCTCGACCCGTCCGGCAACGGGCACCGGGGGCACGACGCCATCGGCGCATTCTGGGACACCTTCGTCTCCACCATCGCCGGCTTCCGGTTCACCATCGCCGACTCCTTCGCCAACGGCGGCTGCTGCGCCAACGTCGCGACCATCACCACCACCATGGCCGACGGCTCCACGATGACCATCGACTGCGTCCTCATCTACACGGTCGACGAGGCCGGGCTGATCACGTCGCTGCGCGCCCACTGGGAGCCCGACCGCGCCATGGCGACGATCACCAAGCCCTGATCAGGCCCACCCGTCGTCCCCGAGGAGCAACTGGGCGATGGTCTGCTCCAGCCGCCGCACCGCCATCGACTCCCCCACGAACCCCCGGACGGCCTGCAGGAACTGCTGGAGGCCGCCCGGGTAGTCCAGGCACGTCTGCACGATGGCGAACAGATCGGCCCGCGCCTCCGCCGACCGCGCGGCGGCCCCGGCGATCTCCTTGGGCAGCGCGCCGACGAGCTGGTCCCGGCCGCGTTCGACGCGGAGCCGGGGGATGTCGAGCAGGTCGTCCACCACGCGGAACAGCTGCACCACGGGGACGTCCGCCGCCATCCGCGGCACCGCGCCGGGCACGCGCGCCGCACCCGCCTCCTCCGGCACCGCCGGGACCGGGGCCGAAGCCGGCCGGTCGAGACGCCCGCCGGGCACCATGATCCATGCCTGGTCGGAGGTCTCCTTCACCTGGACCTCGACCCGGTGGTAGTCACCCGGGTCCACGAGCCCCCGGCCGTGCGACACCACGTCGTCGTACACCCGCTTGGAGACGATCACCGCGATCGCCGTCTCGGCCCGGGCGACCGCCTCCTTCAGCGGCGCCGCGTCCAGCAGCCGGAACGCGTGCGTCAACGCCGTCCCGACGATGCCGCGCCCGTCCCACTCGGCCTCCCCGACGTTGAAGGCCACCCGCAGCCGCATCCGCGCCGCGTCGCTCGCCGCCTCGTTGTGGTGCCGCACCTCCGCGCGGAGCCGGTCGACCACCGCCGTCAGCAGCGACTCCATGCCGACGTGCGGCGGAAGGACGACCATCACCCCGTCGCCGCGGTCCTCGTCATACCAGTCGTCCGGCCGCAGTCCCGTGCTGGCGAGGCTGCGCTCAAGCCCGTCGTACATCGCCTTGCGCACCCGCACCCGCACCGGGTCGGCACGGGAGGCATCGCTGAACCCGGCGATGTCGCACACGAGGAAGGAACACATCCCCCTCGGCCGCCACCGCCCCGAAGCCGGCCGCACGGTCTCCGTCACGGGCACCTCACCGACGCTCTCCGCCAACCCCACTCTCCAAGCATCCGCCGCCCCACGCAACAGAACTGCGTCACCCGCCACGGTCGGCGCCGACCGCTCCCGCTGAAGAACCAGGGCTTGGCCCCACCAAAGCGCCACCGGGGACGGGCACCACGAAAATTGTCGTGGCTCACCCACCGAGATCACCACGTATACGGGTGTCAGCCTCTAAGATTCGTTACGTCGCGGTTAGGCTGGTGCCCCTGAGCCCACAGAGGAAACCCGACACCTTTTCCGAAAGCGGGACAAGAGGGGGAGTCGGCCGTGCCGGTTACTCATGGCAGCACATCGGAGTCCAGCGAGCACGCGGTGTCCTTCACCTGGACCCCTCCCACCCTCCGTGAACTGGACGCGGCGGAACCGCCCGAGGGATCGGTGCTGAGTGCCGCCCTCCGGCGCGCGAGCGCCGAACTCCGCGACCCGCGGCCCGTCCGAGCGGCCTTCGACAACAACCTGATTCCACCCTCCACCCGCATTTGATGCCTGTGGCCGATTCCGGCGAATGGCCGTCCCACGGTCTCGACATTCCCGCGCTGCTGGCCGGCGGATGGCGGCCCGTGCCCTTCTCGGAAGTCGTGCTCAAGATCCATGGCCGCTGCAATCTGGCCTGCGACTACTGCTACGTCTTCGAGGGCGCGGACCAAACGTGGCGGGCACGGCCCACCGCGATGCCGCCCGAGGTCGTCGCCGCCACGGCCGCCCGGCTGGCCGAGCACGCCCGCGACCACGAACTCGACAAGGTGACGGTCGTCCTGCACGGGGGTGAGCCGCTGCTGGCGGGGAAGGCCGCCCTCGCGGGCGCGGTCGCGCGGTTCCGCGCGGCCATGCCGCCCTCCTGCGGCGTTGAGGCGTGCCTCCAGACGAACGGCGTGCTCCTGACGGACGACATGCTGGCGATGCTGGACGAGCACGACGTGGGCGTATCGGTCAGCCTCGACGGCGACCGCGCCGCCCACGACCGGCACCGGGTCCGCGCCAACGGGCGCGGAAGCCACGCCGAGGTCATGCGGGGGCTGACCCGGCTCGTGGCCTCGCACCGCAGGCTCTACCGGGGACTGCTCTGCGCGGTGGACCTCGACAACGATCCGATCCGGACGTACGAGGCCCTCCTGGAGACCGGGCCGCCGCGAGTCGACTTCCTGCTTCCGCACGGCACCTGGACGGTCCCGCCGCCCCGCCGGCCCACCGAGGGCGGCGGCACGCCCTATGCCGAGTGGCTCATCGCGGTGTTCGACCGCTGGTACCACGCGCCACGCAGGGAGACCGGTGTCCGGCTGTTCGAGGAGATCATCAACCTCCTGCTCGGCGGGCAGAGCCAGAGCGAGAACATCGGGCTGTCCCCGGTGGCGATGCTCGTGATCGACACCGATGGGACGCTGCAGCAGGTCGACACGCTGAAGATCGCCTACCCCGGTGCGCCCGAGACCGGCCTCACCGTCTTCGACCACCGTTTCGACGACGCCATGTGGCACCCCGGCGTGGTCGCGCGGCAGATCGGCCCCGCGGCGCTGTCATCCGCGTGCGGGATGTGCGCGGTGCGCGACATCTGCGGCGGCGGCGCGTACGCGCATCGCTACCGGGAAGGCCACGGCTACCTCAATCCCTCGGTGTACTGCCCGGACCTGATGAAGCTGATCGGCCACATCGGCCGGACCGTCCAGCGCGATCTCGCTCTCGCCCGGCCCGCACGAATCCGCTGACCTCGCCTGACCGCCGGGCACCCCCGGGGTTCACAAAGCGGTCGGCTCGATGTCGCATTCGAGCAACTCGCCGCGTTCGGCGGCCAGGACTTCCGGATGGCTCCGGCCCAGCGCCTGTGCGAGCTGGACCAGGATCGGTTCGATGCCGTGCTCATCGCCGCCCATCGCGGCGCGGGCGCGCACGAGGTTGTGCCTGACGGCCAGCGAGTAGGGATGCCGTTCGCCCAGCGCACCGATCATCTTCTGCAGCGTTTCGGAGAGAAGCCGGACCGCGGATTCCATCTCGCCGAGAAGGTAGTAGTCGTTGGCCAGCCCCACAGAGGCGCACAATGCATAGTGGTGATTCGGCCCCAGAATGCCGGCGGTGAGGTTCGATAGCGCGATCTGGTCGGTTTCCTGCGCGGCGTAGACCTCCGCCAGACGACGCAGGATCACCGCCCGGTCGGTGGCGCAGACGTGCACGAAGGGGTGGGCCTCTCCCATCACGCGGCGATAGCAGTCCAGCGCCTCATCGATGAGCGGCAATGCCTCCCGGGGCCGTCCGGCCGCACTGGCGGTGAGGGCCAGGCAGACCTTGCTCGCCAGCGTGTTCGGATGCTCCTCACCGAATCGCCGGACGTAGGCGGCGAACGTCTCGGCGGCCACACGGTGCGCCTCCTCGTACCGCCCGAGCTTCCGCAGCGTTCCCGCGTAGCTCATCCTCGCCTGCAGCACCATCGCGTGCCCGCCGCCGAGGACCGGGCGCAGCGTGTCCAGGCTTTCGGCCTGCCTCTTGCAAGCCTGGTCGTACCGACCCAGTGCGTGCAGGTCGCGCGCGAGGTTGTGGGTCGTACGGAAGCGCAGCCGGTAGGTCTGGCCGCTCTCGGCTCCCCTCTTCCAGACCTCCTGGTCGATCTCGTACGCCTTCTGGAATTCCCCCAGGATGCGCAGGTCGAGCGCGAGATTGCTCGCGGCGAGATGTGTTCCGGGAGCATCCGGGCCCAGCAGCTGGCGCATGCGCCGCCAGGCGCGGAGGTCGATCTCGTAGGCCCTGCGGAACTCGCCGCGGAAGCGCAGGTCGGCCCCGAACCCGGTGGCGGCGAAAATGGTGTCCGGGTGGTCGACACCGAACTTCCGTTGGGTCCGGTTCAGGTTGTCCTCGCTGAGCTCCGCCGCCGCCCGGTTGTCTCCGAGACCGCGCAGGGCGTTCACCAGCACCCGCGAGATGCCCAGGACCTCTGCGTCGTCGGGGCCGTACCGGGGCAGCCACCGGTCCAGCGCGATCTCCGCGAGCCGGCGGCTGCCCTCGTACTCCCCCGACTGGTACAGGAAGTTGGCCTGGTCGATGCCGACGCGGCGGATGCCGATGTCGTCCGCCTCGAACACGCCCGACGGGACGACGTGCGGAGTGATCTCGGAGCGGCGTTCCCAGGTCGATTCGACGGCCGGTTCCTCCTCGGGGGTGGCCGCGGCCAGGATCGCGTGGACGTACCCACTCGCCTGCCGCCGGACATCCTCGGCGAGCCGGTCGTCGATGATCGCGCGGACGAGCCGGTGGACCTGGAGGGTCCCCGACTCCTCGTCGAACTTGGCAAGGGAGAACCGCGAGATGTCGCGCATGGCGTCGCGGAGCCGCGTCTCGTCCGCCAGCAGCTCCTTCAGCCCGGGCGGCAGCGCGGCGGCGCGGCCGGCGGCCAGCAGGCGGCAGGACACCGGCTCGGGATCGAACACGGCCCACAGTTCGAGCAGCTGCCCGGCCACCGGGTTCTCCTCCCGGAGCCGGTCGAGGTTCAGCCGCACGCCCGCCGCAAGCGGGCGCGGCAGGTCGTCCCCGGGCGGCTCGCCGGCGGCGTCCTCGATCAACCGCTGGTCGAACAGCCGCAGGTAGTCCTCGACGGTGCCGCCGGTGACGATCTGCCACGCCGCCGCCTGGTGCACCGCGAGCGGAAGGTCACCCACGCGCTCGGAGAGCATGTCGGCCTCGACCTCCGACAGCCCCGGCACCAGGCGCCGGAGGAGCGTGATGCTCTCGGCCCGTTCGAAGACGTCGATCTCGACCACGGAGGCGTGCCGTTCCCACCTGCGGTCGCGCGAGGTCACCAGGACGTGGCGTCCAGGCCCGAGGCCGGGCTCGACTCCGTCGACCCCCAGCGGGGTCAGCGGAAAGATCTGCTCCGGGTCCTGCGCGTTGTCGTAGATGAGCAGCCAGCGGACGTAGGGCCTGTCCGCGCACAGCGCCCGCAGAACGCCGTCCACCGTGGTCTTGATGTCGTCGCTCATCGGCATGCCGAGTTGGCGCGCCAGCAGCGCGAGCGCCGCCCGCGACGAGGTCGTCTGTTCGGCGGGGATCCACCAGACCAGGTCGTAGTCGTCGGCATGGCGGTAGGCGTACTCCAGCGCGAGGTTGGACTTGCCCTCACCGCCCGTGGCGAGCTCCGAATGCGGCAGGAGCACGGCCATCCCGTCGCGTAGTGCGTCCCGGACCCCCGCGAGGAGCCGGTCGCGTCCGACGAAGTCGGGATTGCGGCCCGGTAGTCCACTGCGCGGCAAGGGGACGGGATCGGCGGCCGCGGCCCCGTCCGCCGCGGCGGGGGGCGATACCGCGTCCCTCGCGTCCGCCGCCTCCCCGAACGAAGGCGTATCCGGTGCGTTCTCGCTCGTCAGCCGCTTCGCCATCTCGCGGTAGGGACCGCCGAGTCCGGCCAGCGCCTGGGCCGCGACCTGCGCGAACGGCAGGTCCGGCGGAAGCTGCGCCTCTCCCCGCTGCACCGCCGCGAGGAGCGCGGGAAAGTCCATGGACGAGCCGATCCGCTCCCGCACGACGCTCCACACGGCACGCAGGACCTGGTACACCTCGCGCCTGCGCAGCCCCTGCAGCAGGATCTCCCTGACCCCGTCGTGGAACTCGTAGACGATCTCCTCCTCGCCGCCGTCGGACGGGCGGCCCACCATCCGCAGCATCCCGCTGAGGAAGACCTCCGCCAGATCGGCGGACGTCGAGGCCGGGAGCATCGCCCGCTGCACCAGGCGCATCACGGGCAACCGCAACGGAGCCGCCGCGAGGTAGGTGGCGAGCTTGAACGCCGTCGGCGACGAGGAGGCCCGGAACTGCTTGACCCGCATCTCCGGCGACACGGCGGCGTCGCCGGTGTCGGCGGGTGGCGGGTGCATGACCGGACGGCCCGTGAACAGCGCGGCGCCCATGATGTCGCGGCCCCCGCGGGCGACCATGCCCGCCCAGGACCGCAGCCAGCGTTCGCTGAGCTCGACCACCGGAATCGGGATGCCCAGCGGACGGTCGTCGGGCAGTTGCGGCGGCGTCCGCGTCACGGTCAGCTGCTCGTTGACCACCGCCGGCCCGGACGCGCCGAAGCGCACCGGCTCGATGGCCGCGGCGGTCCGCCACCACAGGCGCTGGGGCAGCGGCTGAGCGATCGCGACGGTCCCGGCGCGGCCCCACCGGTCGAGCAGCGCCGCGGCCCGGCCGTCCTGCCACGCCGCGCCGATGCAGTCGCTGACGACCAGGATGAGGCGCCGGTGCGTCGGGTCGGCCAGCTCGTCGGGGTCGCGGTCCGCACCGATCCCGAAGGCGGAGCCGGTGCGCAGGGACAGCCGCCGCGCACCGGAGTCCAGGTACCAGGTCCGCACGTCCCGGAACGCGCCGAGGTGCTGCAGCAGCAGTCGCAGTTCCTCCACCGTCTGCCGCCACACCACCATCGACGGGCCGACGTCCGCGATCAGCGCCAGGTCGTACCGGCGTTCCTGCGCCGGCACCATGACGGGTTCGCACACTCCCGTCTCGGCGATGCGCTGCGCGGTCGCCGCCTCGTCCAGGTGCTCACGCGTCAGCGACGGGACGGTCGCGCGCAGCGGACGCAGCGCGCGGGAGAGGTGCAACGTCCGGGAGATGGCGGGGACCGCGGGCATGCGGACCGGGAAGGCCGTGGCCGGCACGTTCTGCCCGGCCAGGTAGAGCCCCGCCTCCACCGTCCGCGGCGGCGGAGGCTCGCGGTCCCGCGCAGCGGGCGCTCCGGGCGGCGGGTCGGGCGGCGCGGGCGAACCGGGCGGCCCGGCGGCGCTCGGTTCCCCGAAGCCGTCCGCCGCCTGATGGGCCGGGCCCTCGTGTTTCTGGAGCCAGTCGGCGAGCCACAGCGCGTCCGCCAGCTCCCCGGCCGTCGGTTGCGGGTCGAGCGCCCTCAGGGCCTCGACGAGCTGCCCGATCATCCCGCGCCGGGCTGCTCGATCGGGCGCAGCACGGTGTCGAGGATCTCCGCCAGCTTGGCCTCGGGCGGCCTGCTGCCGGAGGTCGCGAGGTAGACGGCGTTGAGGAGCTGGTCGGTGGCGAGCGCTCCGTCGGCGCGGCGGGCCAGGAACTCCTCGATGAGGTGGTCACTGGCGGCCCTGGCGTCCACGCCGAGATGCGCCTCGATGATCTCGGCGAGCCGCTCCGGGCCGGGCGGCTCGATCACCAGCCGGACGCAGCGGCGGAGGAACGCGGGCGGGAACTCGCGCTCCCCGTTGCTGGTGATGATGACGATGGGGAAGTTCCCGCACCGCACCTCGCCGTGGTCGATCGGCACCCGCTGCCCGCCGTCCGCCGTCATCACGTGGATCCGTGACTGCTCCTCGGGCAGCCGCTGCAGTTCGAGGATGGGGAACCTGCCCTCCTCGAACACGTTCAGCAGGTCGTTGGGCAGGTCGATGTTGCTCTTGTCCAGCTCGTCGATCAGCAGCACGCGGGGCTGGTCCCCCGGCAGGAGCGCGGTGCCGAGCGGACCGAGACGGATGTAGCGGCCGATGTCCGGCGGATCAAGCGTGTCCGCCCGGTCCCCCGCACCGCGCAGGCTCGTCTCGTGCAGGCGGCCGATCGCGTCGTAGTGGTAGAGCCCGGTCTGGAGCGTGGTGTTGCTGGTGATCGGCCAGTACAGGACCGAGCCGAGACCGAGCTCGTAGGCGACGTTGTGGGCGAGGGTGGACTTGCCGGACCCGGGCTTGCCGGTGACGAGGAGCGGGCGCCGCAGCAGGATCGCCGCGTTGACCCGGTCGATCACCGACTCGTCGGGCCGGTAGGAGATCGCCTGCTGCAGATCCCGCCATCGGCGGCCCTCCGCCGCGTCGTCCGTGCTGAAGCGGCGCCATGGCGGGGGCGGGGGGAGCCGCCGCACCCGGTCGTGCGGCCGGCTGTCGCCCCGGTATATGCGCCAGTCACCGGCCAGGCCGCTGATCTCTGGTTCTGTCGTCATGGACGCCTTCCGGAAATGCGGTGGACTATGCGGGCGATCGGAGCCGCACGTACGGCTCGGGGATGCGTTCGGCATCGTCGAACACGAGCGTCAGATGCAGGCCGAGGTGAGCGGTTCCGGCGCCTTCGCCGCCTCCGGACAGCGCCTGGCGGCGCAGCTCCATCGTCCGGCGCGGCAGCTTCATCACGTCTTCCGCCAGGAGCCCCTTGGCCTCCCTGGCGAACCGGGCGGGGTCACGGCCGTCCCGGCACCAGGCGACGACGGGGATGCCGGCGAGCAGGCCGACCCAGTGCTCGTCCGTCTCGCCGTTCGCGCCGCCCCACGGAGGGAACGCCAGCGCGAGGACGGTCTTGGACGTTTCCGACAGGTGGGAGAACAGCTCCTCCTTGTCGTACTCGCCGCGCCGGGTCACCAGGCAGACGGGGGCGTCCACCGAGTTGCCCGACAGCCATTCCCACTTGTGCCGCCAGTCGGGATGGACCGCGGCGAGGCGCATCCGGTCGAGGCTGCGCACGACCACCGGATACCGGATTCCGATGCGGTGCTCGAACCCGGCGATGCTGATCTTCTCCTGTTCGAACGGATGGTCCAGCAACGCGCGCGGAAGGATGAACTCGATCGTGAGGTCCGGGCTGCGCCGGCCGACGACGGACCTCTCGGAGGTGAGCAGCCGCTCCAGCAGCTCGGGGATCCGGCTGAGCGGCAGCGCCTCGTCGCCGCACTGCAGGGTGCTGCCCGGTTCGCGGCCGACCTGGAGCCACGCGGTCACCAGGTAGCGAGCCTCCTCCAGCGCGTCGGGCGCGCATTCGATGACGAGATAGTTCTCGGACGCTTCGGGCTCGGCCCGCGGCTCGAGCGAGGGACGGTGCCGCTGGAGGAACATGCCGTCCAGCCCGTGGGCCACCGCCTGCCGGCGCACCCAGTCACGGAGGGCCGGCGCCGTCGGGTGGCCCGCGTCCTCGGCCAGGTCGCTGACGAACACCAGCAGGGGCGGCGTGCCCTCGGCGCCCGCCGGCATCTCCTCGAGGAGCGCGACGACGTCGTGCATGCTGCGGATCTCACGGTCGAGCGTCGGCCAGGCCGGCCCGACGGCCCGCCGGTACAGCATCGGGAACCTGCCGAGATGCGTCAGACCGGGGTCGGCCCGCTCCAGCCACGTGATCAGCTCGTGCAGTTCGCGCCGGTCGGCCTGGTCCAGCCACGGTTCGGGGAGCAGCTCGGTGACGAGTTCGTCCAGTGCCCGCACCGACAGGCTGTTCGGATAGAAGGTCTGCAGGATCCGCACGAGAGCCTGTGCCGCGCCCGGATAGTTGAGGAGGGCGTCGACCAGCGCCCAGACATCGAGCTTCTCCTTGTCGTGCTGGACGTATTCGAGCCGGTGCCCGAGGTCGCGCTCCAGCGCCGACAGATGGACGGCGCGCTCGCGACGGACGCTCATCGCGTCGATGCGCAAGATCGCCTCGACGAGCCGATGCTGGTCGTCGACGTTCAGCGACGTGATCACTACCCCGTGCCTCCGCCCCCGCCCACGCACGCGGCGGATCACCGCCTGCCCGCCGACCAATGCATGGGCGCCGTGAACCAACCGACACACTATGACGCACAAGGGTCGCCGGTAACAGTGTCAGAAGACGCATTTCAGGCAGGATGTGTCAGCCGGGGCTAGACGTGCCCGCCCACCGTCCTCAACCGGTCAGCCGTTCCCCGCGGGCGCCGGCCATTCCACCGCAGGCTCCGCCCACGGGCTCGGCGACCAGTTCGACACCGTGGTCAGGGGCGGCCGGGGGTCCGGGTACAGCCGGGCCCATTTCCCGCATTCTCGCGAATGCGTCGAGCAGACGGTCCCGCACGAAGGCGAAATGGAGGACGACCATCAGTATCCCCGCTATGGCGGTGAAGGCCACACCGACGAGAATTCCGGTTCCCTCGGTGCCGAGGAGATGAATGATCCAGCCACCGCTGAGCGCTCCGAGCGCCACGGCCCCCACGCTCAGAAAACGAGTGATACCCGTGACGCTGCCCAGCAGCTCACTCGGAAATGTATTCGCCTGGTGAGCTCTGAGCGCCACATTAATATAGGCGCCGATGACGCTGCACAATCCCCACATGGCCAATCCGACCACGGGATTGTCCCCGGTGCCGATGATCCAGGCCAGCGGTATCCAGGCCAGCACGCAGAAGACGACTGACATGGAAGGCGGCTTGCGCAGGAAGAAAGGAGACCCGACGGCGCCGAGGAAGCCGCCCAGGCCCGAGCAGGCGAGCAGGAGGCCGACCAGGTAGCTGGGGAGCCCCCGCTGCTCGGCCAGCAGGATCTGCAGGAGGACGATCACCTGGAAAAAGAAGTTCGCCAGCACGCAGACCGTCAGAACGGCGCGCGAGAAGGCGTCGCGCATGAGCCGTTCCAGGACATCGCGAAGCGCCAGATCGCCGCCCTTGCCACCGGGCTTCCTCCGCGTGCGGTCGAGGCCCGTCCAGACCTCCCCGCCCGCCTTGGCATTCGGGCCACCGGTCCGGCCTTTCCCTGATGCGCTTCGATGTTTCGGGCGCCTTATCGCCAACAGCGCGAAGACCGAAAAGAGGGACGTTAAGGCGGTCACGAGCCAGGGCATCATCGGGGCGACCGCGAGCAGCGCACCCCCTAACGGGCGGCCGAAAAGCATTGACGCATTGAGTTTCGCCTCGTTGCTGCCGATCGCCAGGTTCAGCGACTTCTTCGAAACGATGTCCGGAACCGCGGCGATCTCCGCCACCTCGTAGAAGACGGAGCAGGCGCCGTCGATCAGCGCGGCAACGACCAGAACGACGACCGAATTACACGAGAAGGCCAGGCACGCGAACGCGAGCGTCGCCGTGGCCATCCGCACCAGCTGGCTCGCCCACATCACCTTGCGACGGCTGACGCGGTCGACCATGAATCCGGCCGGCACATGGAGGACGAGCCCGGGAAGCACACTGGCGGCGGTGACACATCCCGCGGCGATCGGGGATCCGGTGATGGCGAGCGCGAGCAGTGGGCCCGCGGCCGCCACGCTCATCGAGCCGAGCTGCGAGACCGCGGACGCGCCCGACAAAATAGCAAAGTCGCGGCGCCGCTCGGTCATTCTCACATAGGAGCGGCCCGCCGTTTTACGTGGTCCGGTGCCATGACCCGCCAGGGCAGGGGACGGCGATGTGCGCCCCCTTGGCATTCGCATTAATTCGCACCCATACAGACCTCAAACAGACACCGAACCTCATCTAGCGGAAAACACCCCAAACCAGACATACGCCTGCCTTGATATCCTTATGGGAAGGATATCCGCGCATGGTTTATGTCCCCGCCGGGGAACGCTATGTTTTCGTCAAACACAAAGCTGTGAAGCCGATTTAGGTAACTATCGTGTTGCGGCCGCACCAGCCCACGACCCCACGGGTCGGCCCCGTCCTTTTACAGAACAGCTACCTACACGAAGTTACGCATCTGCAAGGGGTAACGTTCACCAGGCAGCAGCATGGTTCTCTTGGCGTCGAGTGCTTCCCGGTTATTGTGGTCGCGCCCGAGAACGTCCTCGAGGACGGCGCGGGCGGCGCGCGTCCGTCCTGACTGCCAGAGCGCCCGTCCGAGCGCGGTCTGGATCGACAACTCGCGCGGTAGCCGGCTTGCCGCCGCCCTAAGCTGGCGCACCGATTCTCCAGAGTCGGTCGACAGGAGAATGCGGCCGATTCCGGCCAGACGCCAGCCCACCGCGGCGTTGTCGGGCACGGCCTCGAAGATCGCAGCGGCCTCGTGGTAGTGGCCGACGGCGGTCTTCGCATCTCCCCGCTCGTAGGCGATGTCGCCAAGGAAGGTCTTCGCGTCGGCGAGAAGGCGGAGATCACCCTCGCCACAGGCTCGGACAACCGCCTCGGCGTGTCTCCGCGCGAGTTCGCGGTCTCCCGCCGACAAGGCTCGATGAGCTTCGAGGAGGCGCACGGAAGGGCTCGGCCGGTGGATGGGGACCGGAACCGTTACCCCACCGACCTTTCGGACCGGCGCGGCCAGCCTGGGATGCTGCAACTCGTAGTACCGGTCTTCGTTCCGGAGCCGAGCCCGGATGAGGTGGCGGTCCTGCGCGGCGTCGATGACCGCCCTGGGCATGCTCTGGCATAGCTGCTGCTCAGGGATTCCTGCGAGCCCGTGCGGACCGCCGAACGCCGTGCGAAACCAGGAGAAGACGGTCGGGGCCGGAAGACTCTGGTCGGCGGCGATCGTGGCGAGGCTATGAGCGCAGAACTCCGTCAGGACCCGGTCGACCTCGGCACCGAGTTGCGATGCGGAAATCTCGCTGACGTCCGCTAGCTGCCGGTAGAGGCTTTTGCATACGAGTTGGAGCAGGGCGGGTTCGATCCGGGAGGTCGTCTGCAAACCGGTCGTTCGTCGTACCGTCCGGAGTTCCGGGACCAGAAGCCGGGCCACGGCCTCACCAGGACCTCCAGAGAGGCGGAGCGGCTCCGCAACCGCTTCGTGGGCGGCCTCCGGTGTCAGAGGCGCTAACTGGTAGCTGGCCGGTGGCGCTTGGCCGAGCCGGTCAGCGACCTCCAGGGCCAGATCGAACGCGTCGTCTCGCACGGCCAGGAGCAGGTGCAAGTGAGATGCCTGCTCCATCGCCATCGCCAGGTCATCGAGGAGGCTTTCACGGTGCTGACGTTGTTCACGCCCAGAAGGCGTATGCAGAAGCCTCTCAGCGCCGTCGATGGCCGCGAGTGTGGGGACCTGATCGGCTCCCCGGTCCGGCTGCCCGTACCTGCGCAGCAACTTCGTGACCGGCGTTTCGGAGACCTGCGTCAGTGATACGCGCGGATACCAGGAGGCCAGAACGGCAAGCCGGAAGGGGTTGTGCTCGGGCAAGGCGGCCAGCGGGAACGACGGGCGGTGGACGGGCTGTGCGACGGGCAGGACGTGCGCCCCACCTTCTCGCAGCAATGGGACGACACCGGCGTGCAGCAGCGAACTCTTGCCGACACCGGCACCGCCACTGAGCAAGGTGAGCCGGTTGGCCTTCCACAGGCCGGCTACCTCGTGCTTCTCCGTCGCCCTCCCGTGGAAGATCCGCTCATCCTGCTCACGGAACATGCGTTCGCCCACGAATGGGGCCGAGTCGTCCGGAGAGGCTTGCGCGGTCATCATTCCGTCCCCAGGAGCGGGTTCCGCGGAGATCTTCAGCGGCATCGGATTCACGATGCCCAGTCCCATGAGGCTAACGCATCGTCACTGCCCTACGGCGACGTTTCCAAACAGCCCGCCCACCGGATCCGCCGCCAAGAGCGGCGCCGGCCGCTCCTGACGATCACTCGCAGGAACCCGCGCCCGTGATCGTCACACTGTGCGGCGGCCTACTTGACCTGTTATCGAATTCAGCAGCGATGGAACCCGGCCTGGCCAGCTCCATTAGCACCCGCGCAAGCCCTGGACCAGTACGAGGGCCAGGAATGATGGGAGGAGTGTGGCTCGCAAAGCTGAAGGGGAGCTGGCCGGAGGTGCGTTGCTGCATCTGTCTCTCCTCTGCACCGACGATTCGGAGCGTCCACGTGTCCGTACTGGCCGCTACGGCAGACTGACCGGAACCATGCTCTCAAGAATTCGCCCTCTGCACCATAGGCCCTACCACGCCATTCACTTTCTGGGACGGCAGAAAACAAAGATACAGACGACCGAAACCCGACCTACGAACAACGTGTCATGCGACACAGTCTGGAACGATCGGGCTCATTACACTATCTTCGTTGAAAGAAATTACTTGACCACGTCGTGATGCACTGTGCCTGTCGGTACCGGCATGACACAGGGGGATCGAGTGAGCCATATACAGCCGAACACATCGCCCAAGATTCCCCAGGTATGGGGCAAGATCCCTCCCCGGAACAAGAACTTCACCGGCCGCACGGATCTACTCGAACGGCTCCATCAGGGGCTGGGCGGTCGGGTCACCGCGGTGCTCCCGCACGCGTTGCACGGCCTCGGCGGCGTGGGCAAGACCCAGATGGCGGTGGAGTATGCCCACCGCTATCAGTCTGACTACGACCTGATTTGGTGGATTCCCGCGGACCAGCCTGTCCTGGTGCGGTCTTCGCTCGCGAGCCTGGCAGCGCCTTTGGGCCTACCGTCAGCGTCGGTAAGCGGTGTCGAGGAGGCGGCCAATGCGGTGCTTGAGGCGCTGCGCCGAGGTGAGCCCTTCACGAACTGGCTGCTCATCTTCGACAACGCCGACGAGCCTGAGGAACTGTCCGACATCCTTCCGCAGGGGCCCGGGCATGTACTGATCACGTCGCGCAACCACCGTTGGGCGGGCGTCGTCGACGCTGTTCCGATCGACGTCTTCACCCGCAACGAGAGCGTGGATTTCCTCACCCGACGGGTCCCGAGGGGGATGACTCCGGAGGACGCGAACCGGCTGGCCGAGGAACTCGGGGACCTGCCGCTCGCTTTGGAGCAAGCGGGCGCGCTGCACACCGAAACCGGTATCGCGGTGTCGGAATACCTCCAACTCCTGGCGGAACGCACCAGCCAGTTGCTCTCCCAAGGACGACCCAGCGAGTATCCCGCGTCGATGACGGCCGCCTGGGCCCTTTCGGTCGCCAGCCTGGAGGAGAAGCTCCCTGAGGCGCTGGATCTCCTGCGCTACTGTGCGTTCTTCGGTCCCGAGCCGATTCCGCGAGACGTGTTCATCAGGGTCGTGCCCGGTCTGAGCCCACAGATCTCGGAACTCATCGCCGACCCGATCCGGCTGGGCCGAGCCATCGCCGAACTCGGGCGGTTCGCCCTTGCCAGATTGGACATCCCCGCCAGGACGATCCAGGTCCACCGACTGATCCAGGCCCTCGTCCGCGAGGAATTGCCGGTGGCTGAACAGGAGCGGCTCCGCCACGAGGTACACCTGCTGCTGGCCAACTACGTTCCGTCAGAGCCGAGCAACGCGCAGAAATGGGACGACTATCTCATTGCCCTCGGGCATCTCGGACCGTCCGGAGTGGCCCGGTGCCAGGCCTCGGTGGTTCGCGAACTCGCGCTCAACATGATCATTTTCCTGTACGCATCGGCGGACTATGGCTCTGCCCGAAGTTTCGCGCAGTCGTTCATCAGGGAGTGGTCATCGACCTCTGGCACTGACGACGAGAGCGTTCTTGGGATGAGAGTGCAGATGGGCAACCTTCTGCGCGAACTAGGCCAGTATGAAGAGGCGGCCACCAACAACCTGGAGACCCTCCAGGCTGCCGAGAAGGTCCTAGGCCCTGAACACGAGACGACGCTGCGCGCCCTGCGCGGTCGAGCGGCGGACCTCCGAGCCAGTGGCGACTTCTGGCAAGCCCACGAAATCGACGAGGAGGCTCTACCTCGTTTCAGGTCGACTTTCGGAGAACAGGAATGGAATACCTGGCGAGCCGTTAACAGTGTTGCGCTCGACCATGGCCTGAAAAGTGACTATCAGAGAGCACGGACACTTCTTGAACAGGTGATCCGCGACATTCGATCGGTCAGCGATTCGACCGAAACCTCTTCCTACATCAACATCTTGACTGGTCTGGCGAGAACCGTGCGGCTCGGCGGGGACTACTCCGAGGCGTGCGATTTGGGCGAGGACGCTTACGCCTATGCCATCGATCAACTGGGTCCCGAACACGCCTGGACGCTGCGCACCGGGAAGGACCTTTCCATTGCCTGGCGCAGAGCGGGCGACTACGACCGCGCCATGGAGCTGGCCGAAGAAATTCACCAGCGTTATGTAAGGACTCTCGGCCTCGACCATCCCGACACGCTGGCGGCCGCCATCTGTCTGTCGAACATCCAGCGCACGGTCGGTTTGTTCCAGGAGGCCGTGGTGCTCGCGGACGACACCGTCCGCCGCTATCCGCGCGTCTATATCACCGAGCACCCGTACAACCACGCCTGCGCGGGGAACCTGGCCATCCTGCGCCGGATCACCGGCGCCCCGGAGATCGCCCGGAAGATCAATGAGGATGCTCTGGCGGGGTTGGAACCGAAGCTGGGCCGCGACCACCACTACTCCCTCACCGTTGCCGTCAACCTGTCCAGTGACCTGGCGGCGCTCGGCGAGAAGGAGTCGGCATACCGGCTCTGTGCCGGCAGTCTGCGACGGCTCACAGCGCTGCTGGGCGAGGACCACCCCACGACCCTCCTGGCCGCGGCGAACACCGTGGCGAATCTCCGGGACCTCGGGAGAGACGACGAGGCCGCGGAGTTGTCCGCCGCCACCGAGGAGCGCTACCGCCGCACCCTCACGCTCGACCACCCCGACGCACGCGTGTTCTTCGAAGGGCGCCGTCTGGACGCCGACTTCGACCCGCCACCGATCTAAGCGGCTCAGCCGACCGGGGCCGGGGACTCGACCGCCACGAGGCCCAGGTCCCGGCCGAGCACGTCCCGGATGTGGCTGATCAGTTTGTAAAGGTCGTGGCAGAACACCGACGGGTTGCGGAAGCCCGTACCCGATCGGTACCGGTGCGGGTACAGGCCGCCGCCGCAGACCTCGTGTGCCGCGCAGGCCAAGCACTGCTCCGACAGCGCCCGCCGACCGATCTGCCGAGCAGCGACGGACGGCAAGGACAACACGGTGTCAAACGGGTCGCGCGAAACGTGCAGCCGCGTACCCGCGGCCCCTTCGTAGGCAGACTTCAATGAGTCGACCTGCTCGATTTCCCCGTTCGTCTCCACCACGGCCACGGCGACCGGAGACAGCCCAACGGCTTCGCTGGCCGACATCCGGCCGAACAACAGCCTGATGATTTCGCTGAACAGCCGGATGCGCACCACATCCGCCTCACCGGAATACCAGCGGTCGAAGATGGCGATGAGCCAGTCTCCATAGGGCGTCGACTCGTCCGCTGGACGCCCTGGCGGCGGCGCGTCCCAGTTCCCGTGCGGCAGCAGAAAATCCATTTCCGGGGGGCTGAACTCCAGCAGCGACTCATACGTCACGACCGGGTCGTTGCGCAGCTCAATGGTGCTGAGGAGTCCACCGAACAGATGCCGGTAGCGCGGACCCATGAGGCGTTCTAACCCGCCCACCACATCGCGGTAACTGCCGCGGCCGTCGGGACGCCGCCGGTGCAGGTCGTGCCCCTCCTCGTCGCCGTCCACGCTCACGCCGACGGAAACGCCGTACTCCGCGAACAGGTCCAGGTATAACTCGTCGAGCAGGACGCCGTTCGTCTGGACGCTGAAGCCGACGCCCACGTCCGACCCGCCGGCGTCCAGAATCGTCTCGATCGCGTACCGCAGATGTTCGACGCCCGCCAGCAGCGGTTCACCACCGTGCAGGACGACCTGGATATCCGAGAGCCGATTCGCCCGGGCGTGCTCCCCGATGCGCTGCGCCGTCCATTCGAGGACCTGCCGCGACATCCGCCGGGGCTGCCTTCGCCAGCCCTGGTCGGCCATCTCGTACATGTAGCAGTAGTCGCACGCGAGGTTGCACCTGCTGTGCACCTTGAGGATGAAGTCGCGGATCGGCGTGGGGCGCCAGCCGCCTTCCAGGAGGCTCCGGACGTCCAGGGCGCCCGGCCACTCCGTCGCCTTGCCGGGCTCGTCTCCGTGGACGCCCACCTACTGACCCCCCACCGAGATCAAGACACGGCACTGCGGCTCTATTCGTACTGATATGTCTGGTTTGCAAGATCAATAAACGCCCTCATCCACGCTTGCTGAGGGCCCAGCGCTCATGGTCCCGCCACACCCCGTCGATCTTGATGAAGTCGGGCGAGAACCCCTCCCTGCGGAAACCGAGGCGCTCGACGAGCCCGATGGACGCCGCGTTCCCCGGCTGGATATCCGCCTCGACCCGATGCAGCTCCAACTGCTCGAACGCGTACCTGACCGCCAGCCCGACCCCTTCCGTCAGGTAACCGCGCCCGACATGAGGGAGAAAGGCCGCATACCCCAGCACCCCGCGCTGATACGGGCCACGCACGATCCCGTTGATGTTGACGATCCCGGCGATGTCTCCCCCTTCACGCAGGCACACCACCATTCCGACCGCGGCCACCTGGTCGAACCGCGCCAGATAGGCGTCGAACTCCTTGGCGGACACCGGCAGGTTCACCCAAGGCCGGTGGAACCCGTAGCTCATTTCCGCCAGCTCGACGAACCGCTCCCGATCCTCCGCCTCCACCCGCCGAACGGCAACCCGCGTCCCCACCCGCAACGTCACGCTCACCCAGGAAATCTACGCTGGGGAGAGTTACGAAGAGAAGCCGCCCTGAAGCTGTTCACCCGGCCGCCGACGGCAAACCCACGCCCGGACGGCAGAAGGTCAGGTCGCGGAGAGCAGAGCGTCGGCCAGGTTCTCGCCGGGCCTCATACCGGGCGGAATGGCGAAGACGGCGCTGCCGGTGTGCTCGATGAAGGCGTTGAGCCGATCGGACTCGGCCAGCTTGCGCTGGGTGCGGACGAACTCTCCGGGGTCGCTCATGTATGCGCAGAACAAGAGGCCGCTGTCGTAGGCGTCGTGGCCTCCGCCGGAATGCACGGGCATGTCATCGCCGTGGTCGTGGTCCGCGTCCTTGCCGTGATGGTGGTCGGCGACCGGTTCCCTGTTGCCCTGGAAGCCGTAGTCGTAGTTGTACGAGCGGCGCAGCATCGGGACGTCGCGTACCAGCGCCACGTGGGAGTCGGCGAGGATGAGAGGCTCGCCGTCCGGTCCCTTCTTGCCGAAGTCGGGTTCGCTGAACTCGTGCCCGCCGCTGAGCGGGGCCCCGTCGCTCCGGCGCCGCCCGATCGTCCGGTCCTGCGTGAGCGCGGTCGAGGTGTCCCACTTCGGCAGGTTCATGCGGATCTTGCGGAATACCAGGTAGGTGCCGCCGGAGAACCAGGCCGGCTCATCGGCGTCCGACCAGACGGCACGGTCGAACTCGGCGGTGCCGACGCGGGGGTTGGTGGTGCCGTCCGGGTGGCCGAACAGGTTGCGCGGTGTGGCGTCGCCGAACGCTCCCAGAAAGCCCTGCTGGCTCCACTGCAGCCGGGCCAGGCCCGGAGCGCGGCTGCGCAGGGTGCGGAAGGCCCGGCTGACCGTCTGGAGGTCGTCGCCGCAGACCTGGACGAAGAGTTCCCCGCCGCTCCAAGCCTTCTCCAGCCGGTCGCCGCGGAAGCCGGGAATCGGCGTCAGCCGCCGGGGCCGCGCCCCTTCTCGTCCGATCCGCTCGAAGAGGTCCGGCCCCAGGCCGAAGGTGACGGTCAGCCGGGAAGGTTCCAGATCATCGGCGACACCGGAGTCCGCCGGCACCTCCGGCCGGGCGAACGGCATGGGACCGGGCGGGAGTCCTCGCGTGAGCCGTTCGGCGGCCACCGTCCACCCTTCGGTGAGCCGCCGGAACGCGGCCACGGTCTGCTCGGTGGACAGGCGCTCGCCTTTCACCGGGTGGGTGGTCTCCAGGTTGAACGCCGCGAAGAGCGCGTACCGCTGCTGCGCGGTGGTGATGCCTGCTTGGTGAGCGCCGTGGAACGGCTCAAGGCGCGCCCCGGCCCGTGCTGGACGCGGCGCCGGCGCGGCCTCGCGACCGCCGGCGACCAGCGCACCCCCCGTCGCCGCCGCACCCGCGGTCGCCGCGAACGCGGCGATCGCACCGCGCCGCGAGAAGTGTTGGCCTGATTCCTCGGACACGAGTACCCCCGAAACAGATCGAGAACCTTCAGGTAATCTGAAGCCTATAGCCAGTTTCAGGCGCCCTGAAGGTGGGGCCGCACGAAGGGAGAAAGTGCTGGTCTCGCGCCAGATCAGGAGGTGGTCCGGCCCTCGAAGGCGGCGCGCACCGCCTCGCCGAGCCCACGATGGACGGGGTCCGCGTCCGCGCCGAACATGCGATCGTCGACGGCGGCCACCGCCCGCTCCGCCTCGGCCAGCAGGCGGGCACCGCTAGGCGTGATCTCGATCGTCGAAGCCGATCCGGCACGGGCGTTATGGTCGCGGACGAGTCCCGCGGCGGCGAGCGCCTTGACCGCGCCGTGCACGCTCTGCACGGTGATCCCCGACATCCGCGCCAGGTCGCTGAACGACGTCCCCGGCATGGTGGCGATGTGGCCGAGCAGCCCGAGCCTGGCGACCGTGAGCCCCAGCGGCCCGAGGACGTTGGTCAGTTCGGCCTCGATCCGGCGCGCCAGTGACAGCACGAAGATCGACGTGCTGGTGACCGGCGGACCGGAACGGCCATTGTCAGTGGTCACCCCACCAGTGTTCCCCATACCACCACCCCACGGTTCGCCCAGGCCCAACTCCCTAGAGGCCCCGCGGAGGTGCGCCACAACACAGGGAAAGGGTGCGCGCGGGACGAGCCCCGCAGAGCAGCACATGACACCGGCGCGCCTATCTCACCCTGGAGGCAAGGGGCGCAGCCCCGCGCACGGACAGCACGCGACGCCTCTGCGAAAGATGCGCGCATGCCTCGGCCCGCGAGGAGCGAGGGTGGGGAGCCCCGCGCACAGAAAGCACGCGACGCCTCAACGGAAGATGCGCGCGTGGCTTAGCCGACAAGGGGCGTGGGGGCGGAGCCCCCACACCGGGGGTCTGGGGGTCGCCCCCCAGAAAGGCAGAACGGAACGACGCGGCGAAGCCGCGCGCAAGCGCGGCGAGCACACGTCGTCCAGAGTGGAGGTGGCGGGAATCGAACCCGCGTCCTTCGGTGAAGAGTCAGGGCTTCTCCGGGTGCAGCCTGCTTGGCGTTTTCTCAGCCCCGGCGCTCACGCAGGCGTGTCGCCGACGGGCTCAGTCGCTGTTTGCTGTCCCTACATGCCCCGCGACCGGGCTTGCAGGTTGAGTCTCCTTACGATGCCAGACCCCGGTTCGGAGACGCTACCGGGCTGACAGAGTTCGCTCCTCGCTCAGGCGGCGAGGGCGAACTCGGACTGCTTCTTGTTGGCAGTTATTGGTTTGCTGTCACAGGATTTACGAGGTCACGACAGCAACCCTCGACCCGCTTCCCCTGGCTCGAACGACCGAAGTCGAAGCCGGTCACCCCCATGTTCAGTTGTCAAAGCGGCAGTCCATGGGACGTCCGCACGACGACGCTACAAGCATAACGTGCGGAACGGCAACGTCATTCCCCCGGGCAGCCGTGAACCCCGGTGAGTGCGAGTGTTCTCGCGCCCACCGGGGTCGACCGGCAGGGTCGGGCCGGTCCGGACGGCAGAGCCTCCCCCGAGACGAGGCTCCGGTCTCATCACGGCGACTGAGTCCGCAACCCCCCAAGCGGGATCTCAGTCACCCGTAAAGACGCACGGGGGCCACGGTTCGGTTGCCTCCCCGACGTAAAGAGATCACAAAGCCGTAACGGGGCCTCAGCCGCGGAGGAAGTCGGCGGCGATCTTCGGGGTGTTGACGCGGCCCTCGACGGCGATGGCGAAGGCGCGGTCGCCGACGCTGCCGACGAACCAGGAGACCGACTTGTTGTGGCTGCCGTCCCGGTACGCGGCGAGGGCGGCGACGCCGACGAGGTCGCCGGAGACGCGGGCGCCGCGGGCGCTGCCGTGGGACGCGGTGCGGGCGAGGACCTTCTTGAGGCTCGCGATGGCCTCGGGCTGGAGGTTCTGCGGCGGGGGCGCCTGGATGGTCTTGGGGATGTCCTTGAGGACGTACGGAGGCTTCCAGGTGCCGTTCTGGGCGGCGGCGGCGACGAGGGCCATGGTGAGCGGGCTCACCTGGACGTCGCCCTCACCGACCATCATGGCGGCCTTCTCGCCGTCGTTCGCGGGCGTCGGCACCGAGCCGGTGAAGGCGGGGACGCTCAGGCCCCATTCCTGGCCGATGCCGAGCTCCGCGGCCTCGTTGGCGAGGGTCTGGGCGTCCAGCTTGCTGCTGAGCTGCGCGAGGGTCGTCTTGCAGGACGCGGCGAAGTGGTTGGCGAAGCTGCTGTCGCCGCGGGCCTGGTTGGTGAACGTCTTGTCGCCGACGGTGACGCTGTCCGGGCAGGTCGTCTCGGTCGACTGGTTCATGCCGGCCTCGGAGAACAGGGCCTCGGCGGACACGATCCCGAACGTCAGCCCGGGCGGGTACTCCCCCTCGAACGCGCGGTTGGTGCCGCCCGTCCCGTGGTTGGACACGGCGAGCACCTCACCGGTGCTGGGCCGCACCACCACCATGGACGCCGGGTAGGGCAGGCCCGCGAGCGCCTTGTCCGCCTTGCGCTGGTAGGAGGGGTCGAGGGTGGTCTGCACATCCTGTGGCGCCTGGCCCTCCCAGGAGCGCAGTTCCTTGGTGTTCTCCCCCGACTCGTCCTGCGCGACGACGCGGACGGTGGGCGTGCCGGCGAGCCGGCGCTGCTGCAGGAGCTGGATGCCGCTGACGCCGATGGTGTCGCCCGGCTGGTAGGGGGCGCCCACCTGCTGGAGGCGGTCGGCGGTCGCGGGGCCGAGGGTGCCGACGAGCTCGGGCGCGTAGGCGGGGGCGATCGGCGCCTGGACGCCGTTGAACTTCAGCCCCGGCACGCTGGTCAGCCGCTGGACGAGCGCGTTGTGCGCGGGGACCTGCAGGGTCAGCAGCGGCAGGAAGTCCTGCGGCGGGGCGGAGCGGACCCGGCCGAGGAGGCGTTCGGCGTCCAGCCGCCGTCCGCCGTCGAACTTGGCCTGCTCGGCGAGCATGTCGAGGGTCTTCTTCGGGTCGGCGAGCTGCCCGGGGAACACCCCGACGTCGTAGGCGCCGATCTTGCGGACGAGGGAGCGGCCGTGCGTGTCGGTGATGGCCGCGCGCTTGGGCTCGTCGGTCACGACGGCGAGCCGCTGCCCCGGCTGCAGGCTCGTGTGGATGATCGACGGGCTCCAGACGACCTTCCACTTGCCGCCGACGCGCTTCAGGCGCATCAGTCCGGGATACTCCCACGGCTGGCCGTTCTCACCGAGGTCGATCTTGACGGTGAAGCGCGCGTCGGCCTCGTTGCCGTTCTGGACGATCTGGTCGACGTCGCTGTCGGTGACGCCGGTGCCGAGGGACAGCCGCAGCGACGCGGCGTCGAGCTGGCGGCCGACGCGGCTCAGCGCGTCCGCGACCTCCTGCCGGTCCACGCCGACGGTGTTGCCGGCCGCCGCCTCGAAGTTGCCGACCTGCCAGGCGATCAGGAAGTCGCGGACGGCCGGCATCGCCGACCGCTCGGCCCAGCAGCCGGTCGTCATGCCCGCGACCAGCGCGCCGGTCGTCGTCAGGGCGACCGCGCGGCGCCGTGTCCTCCGAATTCCGCCGGGGAACCGCCTCCGGCCTCGGTTCGTCATCGACACCCTTCACCGTCTCCTGAACCGGGCCGCCGCCGCCTTCTGCATCTCCCGCTCGGCTTCCCGCTTGGCGATGGCCTGGCGTTTGTCGTAGCTCTTCTTACCACGGGCCAGGCCGATCTCGACCTTGGCCTTCCCGTCCTTGAAGTACAGCGACAGCGGGATCAGCGTCCAGCCCGGCTCGGACGACTTCGCGATGATCTTCTGGATCTCGCGCCTGTGCAGCAGCAGCTTGCGGCGCCGTCGGGGGGCGTGGTTGGTCCAGGTCCCCTGGGTGTACTCGGGGATGTGGACGTTCTCCAGCCACACCTCCCCGTCCATGACGTGCGCGTAGCCGTCGGCGAGGGAGGCGCGTCCCGCGCGCAGGGCCTTGACCTCCGTGCCCGTCAGCACCATGCCCGCCTCCCACGTCTCGTCGATGTGGTAGTCGTAGCGGGCGCGTTTGTTCTGGGCGATGAGCCTGCGCCCGGTGTCCTTCTTGCGCCCGGTGTCCCGTGCCACGTCATCATCCTTGTCCGGCGTCTCGGTCTTGTCCGGCGTTTCGGTCTGCCCGGCGTCTCGGTCGGTCGTCGTCGGGGCGGTCGTCGTCCGGCCGGGTCAGTCGTCCGGCAGGGCCGCGCGCAGGCCGCGCAGCACCGTCCGGGCGCGCCGCTCGGCCTCCGGGGGCGGACGGTCCGCGGAGACCGCGATGTCGGGTTCGATCCCCACCCCGTCGAGGTTACGGCCGCCCGGGGTCCGGTAGCGACCGACGGTCAGCTCGAGCACCGACCCGTCGGCGAGCGTGACGGCCTCCTGCACCGACGCCTTCCCGTACGTACGCGATCCTATGATCACCGCGCGGTCGCGGTCACGGAGCGAGCCGGCGACGACCTCGGCGGCGCTGGCGGTGCCGGCGTCGACGAGCACGACGAGCGGGGTCTTCGCGTCGCCGGGCGCGGTGACGCCGAGGTCGCGGGCCTGCCGCCCGCGCGGCCGGTACGTCACGACGGGGCCGCTCCCCAGGAACGCCGAGGCCGTCTCGACCGCCTCCTCCAGCAGCCCGCCCGGGTTGCCGCGCAGGTCGAGCACGACGCCGCCCTCCGGAGGGCCGTGCGGCGGCGCCCCGGTCACGGCCGCGCGGACCTGCCGTCCCGTGCCGCGCGTGAAAGCGCCGACCCGGACGAGCCGGGCGTCCTCTGGGAGATCGGTCACGGTGACGTCCCCTTCGGAGACCTGCGTGCGGACGAGATGGAACCGCTTGGTTCGACGGCCGCGCTCCACGGTTAGTTCGACGGGGGCCTCGGGACGTCCCCGCAGCGCCTCCGCGACGCGCTCGACCCCCCATCCGGCCACGGACGAGGCCCCGACGGCGGTGATCACGTCGCCGGCCCGCACGCCCGCGCGCGCGGCGGCGGTGCCCGGCTGCACGCTCGCCACCAGCACCCGTCCGCCGGCACCGTCCGCGTCGTCCCGGGTGCCGAGCCACAGCCCGACGCCGCCGTAGTCGCCGTTGAGGCGCCCCTCGACGTCGTCGTACTCGCTGGCGGAGTAGTAGCGCGCCCACCTGTCGTCCAGGGCCTTGAGCATGCCCTCGATGGCGGCGCGGTCGAGGTCGCCGCGCGCGACGGGTTCCGCCGCGTGCCGGCCGATCTGCGCGGCCGCCTCGTTGAGGACCGAGCCGTCCGCCGCCGCGGTGGGCTGCCGGGGGCCCGAGCCGGTCACGGCTCCCGCGCTGTACGCGGCGACGATCGCGGCCGCGACGGCGGTGCCGCGCAGCAGGCGGCCCGCTCCTCGCTGGTCGGGGGGCCGGGGCCGCTTCCCCGGGAGCGGCACGATCCGGAGCATGCGGCAAGTGTAGAGCGGCGCGCGACGCCGGATCCGGCGGTTGTGCCGGATCCGGTCACCGCGTCAGATCTTCAGGTATCTCCGCAGCGTGAGGAACGACGCCACCGCGCACAGCAGCACACCGAAGCAGATCGAGACGATGATGACGGCTATCACCGTGCTCCAGCCGAGCTGGCTGACGAGCTGGACGTCCCCGGCCAATCTGTCGATCAGCAGCTTCTTGCTGAACACCAGCAGGATGGACGAGAAGATTCCGCCGATCAGGCCGGCGATGGCGCCTTCGAGGATGAACGGCAGCTGGATATAGGTGTTGGACGCGCCGACCAGCCGCATGATGCCCGTCTCCCGGCGCCGGTTGAACGCCGACAGCCGGACGGTGTTGCCGACCAGCATCACCGCGGCGACCACCTGGATGAGCGCGATGGTCAGCGCCGCCACCTGCAGGCCGTTCAGGATCCGGAAGAACCGCTTCAGGATCTCCTGCTCGTTGATGACGGTGTCGACGCCCGGCTGGCCGAGCATCGCCTGCGCGACCGCCTTGTACTCCTCGGGGTTGCTCAGCTTGACCCGGAACGAGTCGGGGATGTCGCCCTCGCGGGTGCTCTCCACGAAGCCGGGCGAGCCCGCGAAGCGGTCCTTGAACCGGTCGTAGGCCTGCTGCTTGTTCTCGTACTGGACCTCGGAGACCTGCGGCATCTGGTCCAGCTGCCCCTTGAGCGCCTGGCGCTGCTGGTCGGTGACGTCCTGCTTCTGACAGCTCGGGTTCGAGCTCGTCTTGGCGCACAGGAAGATCGAGACCTCGATCTTGTCGTACCAGTAGCTCTTGGACGAGTCGACCTGCTGCCGCAGGAGGAGCCCGGTGCCGAAGAGCGCCATGGCGATGGCGACGGTGATGACGAGGGAGATCGTCATCGTCATGTTCCGGCGGAGACCGATCCAGATCTCCTGGAGAACGAACTGTACGCGCATGCCTCGCTGTCCTTGATCTGTGTCCCGCCGGATGCCTGGGCCGTCCCGACGTGGCCCGATGCGGGCGGTTCCTACCGCGTGGCCCTCGGGGTGTCGTACGAGCCGGCAGGAATCGATGGTTCAGATGGAAGTGCCGTGGAGGGTACCGGGCCCCGGCCCGGACGGCGGGCGGACGTGATCCCGCACTCCCCGGCGAACACGGGTCAGTAGGCCTGTCCGTACACGCCGCGCGACTGGTCGCGGACGACCCGCCCGTCCTCCAGCTCGACGACGCGCTTGCGGAAGGCATCGACGATCGCGGCGTCGTGGGTGGCCATGACGACGGTGGTGCCGGTCCGGTTGATCCGGTCCAGCACCTTCATGATGCCGATCGAGGTGGCGGGGTCGATGTTGCCGGTGGGCTCGTCCGCCAGCAGGATCATCGGCCGGTTGACGAACGCCCGCGCGATGGCGACGCGCTGCTGCTCGCCGCCGGACAGCTCGTCCGGCATCCGGTGGGCCTTGCCCTCCAGGCCGACGAGGTCGATGACCTCGGGGACGACCTTTCCGATGAAGCGCCGCGGCTTGCCGATCACCTCGAGGGCGAACGCGACGTTCTCGAAGACGTTCTTGTTGGGGAGCAGGCGGAAGTCCTGGAAGACGCAGCCGATCCTGCGGCGCAGGTGCGGCACCTTCCAGTTGCTCAGCCTGTTCAGGTCCTTGCCCGCCACGTGCACGTGACCCTGGGAAGGACGCTCCTCCTTCAGGACGAGGCGCAGGAAGGTCGACTTCCCGGAGCCGGAGGGGCCGACCAGGAACAGGAACTCGCCCTTTTCGATGGCGACGTTCACGTGCTGCAAGGCGGGCCGGTTCTGGCTCGGGTAGACCTTGGTGACGTTGTCGAAGTGAATCACGGCTGCATCACGGCGGTTCGGTCTCTAGGGGTTGGGGAGCGGCCCGGCCCGCGGGCCGCGGAATCGTCCGCTGCCTCCGGTCTGCGCCGCCCGGCTTCGCGGCCAGGTGGGACGCGGAGCCTTCGAGCAGTGTAGAGGGGACGGTCGACTGTCTCGTCCCACTCGACGTGGTAGGGGGGCCGGGAACCGGCGCATGCCCCGATCAGCGCGTGCCGTCCGATCAGTGCCATGTGAACCGTCTCCCGACGTCCGGCCGTTTCATACCGTCAAGCCCCCGGACTTGCCGGAACGACCATACAGTCCGGCTACGCTGGATGATGGCGAAAGATACCTAATAGGTCGACAGACACCAGACCGGTCGACGCTTCCCCGCACGGACCCGCGTGCCCGTTCCTTGAGATTGGGGCCCACGACATGAGCTGCGAACATCTCATCTGCGCTCGGTGCTCGAACCCCGTGGTGGAGGGGCGCTGCCCCATCTGCCGGGAGGCCCGCTCGGAACTGCACCGCCACGGGCCGTTCACGTCGCCCGCCGTGGTCCTCGCGGGTCTGGTCGCCCTGCTGTTCGTCGCCCTCGTCCTGCAGCGCGCCTACGGCTGACCGCGGGTTCCTTCGCCGCGGCAGTTCTCAGGGCTGCTTCTTCAGCGGCGGCGTGGCGGCCTTGGAAATCGCTCCCTCGTCGGCGATGACGTGCGCCTTCGGCTGGGACCCGTCCTTGTTGCCGTCGTCCTTGGTGTCCTTCTTCTCGCCGTCCTGCTTCTTGCGCGGCGGGTCGTACGCCGCGAAGTGCAGGGTCGCGCTGGTGTCGACCTGGTTCCCCTCGACGGTTCCGTCGAGCAGGTGCTCCGCCTCCTCCGGGATCTCCGGCTTGGGCGTGTCGGGGTCCTCGGCGATGAGCGAGGTGTTGCGGAACAGCGAGTAGACGATCAGGCCGCCGCCGCTCTCCGTGCGGAGCCCGAAGTAGGGGAACGGCGTGGCCGTGTAGACGACCTGGAGCGTGAGGTCGTCCTCCTTGGCCTTCTTCTTGGCGCGCTTGGCGTCCTTGTAGAAGCCGGTCGTTACGGCGCTCGACTTCATCACTTCGGCCGCGACGCTGCCGCCGCCCTCTGCGGCGACCGTCGCGTGGATGCCGATGACGTCGCGGGGACGGATAAGGAGGGACGTGTCCTCCGTGCTGAGCGCCTCCGCGTAGCCGTCGTCGTCCACGGCGATCTCCGGCACCTTCGCCTTGCGGTGCATCTCGGTCGCGAACGTGAGCTTCCAGTCCTCGGACGGCTTGCGGAGGATGAACGCCATCAGCACCGTGCGCTCGCTCTTGCTCTCCCCGAGGACCGAGCGGTCCACCGACGCCACGAACCACTGCGGGTAGGCGTCGTCCTTGAGCTTCGGCACGTACAGCTCCGGGTCGCCGTACACGAAGCGCCGCACGGGGTCGCCGTCGTAGGCGGCCTCGCGGAACTCGGCCGCGGTGAGCTGGGACTGCCCGTCGGACGTCCACGTCAGCGCCAGCCGCTCGTCGCCGGCGGCCCTGGCCACGTCCTCGTCGGTGACATAGGTGCGGAACGCCCGCTCCGCGACGTCCAGGGTCAGCGGGACGGGCTCGGGCGGCGAGGTGGCGGGCACGCTCACGGCGGGCCGCGCCTCCGTCCCGCTCCCGGCGCAGCCCGCGAGGGCGAGCGCCAGGACGAGCGGCACCACGGCCGCGATCACCCGCGTGAACCTGTGCACAGACCGTCCCCCGGACCGAGATCCCCTCCGGCCGCCCTCCGGCCGGCGTCCTCGGCCCGTGATTCTGCCATCCACATGATATTGGCCGGGTGATCCCCTCCGCGGCGAAAGCGGCGCACGGCGGACGGGAAGCGGTCGACCGGGCGGCGGTGAGCAGTGCCTGAACGGCGCTAAGCTCGGGGGCGTGGCAGGCATCGAACCCGAAGAGCAGCTCAAGGAGCTCGGCTCGACCCTGTCCAGCATCGAGCAGGTGCTGGACCTCGACGGCATGCGGCGGGACATCGCCGAGCTGCGGGAGCAGTCGGCCGACCCTGACCTGTGGAACGACCAGGAGCGCGCCCAGTCGGTGACGCGCCGCCTGTCGTACCTGGAAAGCGAGCTGGGCCGGGTCGAGAGCCTGCGGCAGCGGCTCGACGACGCCGCCACCCTGTACGAGCTCGCCGCCGAGATGGACGACGCCGACACCCGCACGGAGGCCGACGAGGAGCTGGCGGCGCTGCACAAGGCGATCGAGCAGCTCGAGATCCGCACCCTCATGTCCGGCGAGTACGACTCCCGGGAAGCGCTGGTCACCATCAACGCGCAGGCCGGCGGGGTGGACGCGGCCGACTGGGCCGAGCAGCTCCAGCGCATGTACCTGCGGTGGGCCGAGCGGCACGGCTACCCGACGGAGGTCTACGAGACGTCCTACGCCGAAGAGGCCGGGATCAAGTCCACGACGTTCACGGTCAAGGCCCCCTACGCCTACGGGACGCTGCGCGGCGAGCACGGCACGCACCGGCTCGTGCGGATCTCCCCGTTCGACAACCAGGGCCGCAGGCAGACCTCGTTCGCGGGGCTCGACGTCGTGCCGGTCGTGGAGCAGAGCGACCACGTCGACATCGACGAGAACGACCTGCGGGTGGACGTCTACCGGTCGTCCGGGCCGGGCGGGCAGGGCGTCAACACCACCGACTCGGCGGTGCGGATCACCCACATCCCGACCGGCATCGTCGTGTCCTGCCAGAACGAGCGCAGCCAGATCCAGAACCGCGCCACGGCGATGAACGTCCTGCAGGCCAAGCTCCTGGAGCGCAAGCGCCAGGAGGAGGCAGAGAAGATGTCCGAGCTGCGGGGCGAGGGCACCAGCAGCTGGGGCACGCAGATCCGCAACTACGTGCTGCACCCGTACCAGATCGTGAAGGACCTGCGCACCGGCGTCGAGGTCGGCAACCCCTCCGCGGTCCTGGACGGCGACATCGACGAGTTCATCGAGGCCGAGATCCGCTGGATGCGCCAGCGGGAGACCGAATCGGCCTGACGCAAGATCTTGCGACGAGGTTTCGTGTTCACAGCGTGACTCCATGGTCACTCTGCGAGGATGACGGACGGTCCGGAATCGCCGTCGCCACTCGGGGGGCACTATGCCCGCACGTACCACCGCCGCAGCCGCACTCGCCGCGTCCAGCCTGCTCGCCGCGGCGCTGAGCGCGGGCTGCTCGGGCGCCGCCTCGTCCGCCGACCCGGCGAAGCCCGCGGGGGCGCCCCCGCTGACCAAGGCGCAGGCCGAACGGGTGCTGGCGTCCTTCACCCAGGCGGCCGACCGCGCCGGCCGGGGGCTCGACCGCAGGTCGCTGCACGCCATCGAGACCGACCCGCAGCTCACCATGGACGTCGCGGCGCTCCGGCTCCGCCGCGCCGTCAAGCAGCCGGCGGCGAAGCTGCAGTTCAGCGAGACGACGTTCTACATCCCCCGGCTGACCGGCTACCCGCAGTGGTTCGCCGCCGGAGCCGTCACCGGCCGGGACAAGCAGGCGCTGCGGCACGCGATGCTGTTCACCCGGGCCAAGGCCGGCGCGCCGTGGCTGCTCGCCGCCGACCCCCACCCCGGTGAGGCGTCGCTGAGCAAGGTGGCACTCGACCCGGACGGCTACGCGACGCCGGTCACCCCGGACGCGAAAGGCCTCGCGGTCGCACCCGGGAAGCTGCCCGCCGCACACGCCGCCCTCCTCACCGAAGGCCCGCGGGCCGCGGGCACCTCCGTCCTCGCGGAGGGGCCGCAGACCACCGAGACCTACAAGGCGCTCAAGCGGGGCGAGAAGACCCTGGCGGGACGCGGCGTGACCCTTTCCTCCAGGTTCTCCGCCGCCCCCTACACGGTCTACGCGCTGCGCACCAAGGACCGCGGAGCACTCGTCTGGTACGTCCTGAAGCAGAACGAGGCGTACTCCTCAACCCGCCCGGGCCGGCTCACCGTGAGCGGCGACCTCGTCGGCCTGGCCCCGACCCGAGCCGCCAGGACGCGCCTCGACACGACCGTCCTCGTGCAGTACCTGGCCACCGTCCCGCCGAAGGGCCAGGCCACGGTCACCGGCATGTACCGCAAGGCCGTGAACGTCAGATGACTCCCCCGCCGACGCAACTCCCCTGATCTCCGTCGGGTGCCGGGCGTCCCGCTCCTCTGACCGCTGCAGCAGGACACCCGGCACTCGATGGTGCTGTGCTTATTTGCATTGCCCTTGGCGGTCGGGCCCTGGGGGCCCTCCCTTCGGCGGGCACTGCGTGCGATCGCTGCATCGCTCCGGCTCGCCTAGCGGCTCGCTGCGCGATCAGGTTTCTCGCAGGCTCGAAACCTGCCTTCGGACGCGATCGCGACTGTTGAGGTTGTCGCGGGGTTGCTGTGGTGGCTGGTGTGGTCGTGTTCGGCTCGCTCCCACTGAGGGCTGCTTTTTTGGGTCGGGGGGGTGGGGGCGTGGCGATTTACACTTGCCGGACTGGGCGGTCGGTTGGTTGGTGGGGATTGTTGTGGGTTTTGCGGCTCGGGTTGTCTCCGGGGTGCTTTTGACCGCGCTTGTGGCGGGGTGTTCGGGGAGTGGTGGCGGGGCTCGGGAGACGGGGGTCGTGGCAGGTCCTGCGGTTGCCGCGGAGGAGTCGCTCACGGTCTTGCGGGAGTGGGCGGAGCGGCATAATCGGGCGGTCACCTCGGAGGACGTGGAACCTTGGCAGGACGCGGTGACGGGGGCCCTGGAAGCGCCCGTTACCGCGCGTGCTCGCAGGTTTGGGAAGTTGCCGAAATCGGCGCGGATCTCGCTGGCCAATCCGGTTTTCTATGTGCCCCGCCAGAGTGAATACCCAAGGTGGTTCGGGGTGGCCGCCTTGGAGCGGTCGGGTGGGGGTGACCGGCAGGTGCTCGGAGTTTTCGTCAAGGAGGACGCCGCGGGCGGGTGGCGGGCTGCGCATTGGCTGACGTTCAAGGGGCGGCCGCCGCAGCTCGCGCGGGACAAGGAGGGGTACGTGCCGGCCGTTTCCGAGTCCGGGCTGCCAAAGGCGCATGCCCGTTATCTCGGCGGCGATGATGATGCGCTGATCCCCGACAGCTACACGTCCAATGCCAGGGATCAGGAGATGGGTGACTGGACGGTCGAGCGCGGGGCGGTCACGCCTGGTCCGGGTGAGTCTTACGCGTTGCGGACCGAGGACGGCGGGGCGCTGGTCTGGTACGCGGTGAAGGAGGAGAAGACGCTGGCGGGAGGTGAGGCGTCCACCCTTCCGGAAGAAGTTCGCGTCCACCTGGAGAAGAACGGCGAAGAGCCGGGTGAGACGGTGCAGACGACCTGGCAGTGGCTGGTCATCGGTTACGCACCTGAGTCCGGGAAGGGGCGCGTCCTGGGCGAGTCGGTCTCGCTCGTGGCCGCCCGGTGACCTGCGGCGTGCCGGGTGGCACGCCGCAGGGCCGGACCGCTCAGGACTCCGTGGACGGGAGGGAACTCGCGGTCGCCAGGGTGCGGATGGCGCCGAGGGCCACCGACAGGGTCGCCAGGTCGAAGCTGTCGCTCTCCCAGATCTCGCTGAGCGTCTGCTGAGCGCGCTGGAGCGCGGGCTTGTTCTTCTCCGCCCAGTGGAGCATGCGCTCGTCCGGGTTCAGGCCGGCCGCACTGGTGACCAGGACGTCCTTGGTGAGCGCGGCGTGCGCCGTGTACAGGTCGTCGCGGAGCGCGGAGCGGGCCATCGAGCGCCACTTGTCGTCGCGCGGCAGCGCGATGATCCGTTCCCGCAACCGGGACAGCTGCAGCCGGTCCGCGAGGTCGAAGTAGACCTCGGCGACCTCCTCGACGGGACGGCCCGTCTCATGGGCGATGCCGACCAGGTCGAAGGTGGAGAAGGCCGGGACGAACGAGGCGCACTGCTCGGCCAGCTCGTCCGGGACGCCCCGCTCCGCGAAGCCGTCGCGGCGCTGCTCGAACGCGGCGAGGTCCAGGCCGACCAGCAGCTTCGACACGTGGGCGTGCAGCGCGGCCGCGCCGCCGCCGAAGAAGTCGATCGTCTCGTGGATGTCGAACGGGGGCCGCCGGTTGTGCAGCAGCCAGCGGGCGCCGCGCTCGGTGAGCTTGCGCGCCTCCAGCAGCATCGCGATCTGCGTGGCCTCGGAGACCTCGTGCGACAGGCCCTCCACGGACTGCCGGAACCGCGGCATGTCGAACACGTCGCGGGCGACGAGGTAGGCGCGGGCGATGTCGGACGACGACGCGCCGGTCTCCTCGTTCATCCGGAACACGAACGTGGAGCCGCTGGCGTTGACCAGGTCGTTCACCACGGCGGTCGTGATGATCTCGCGGCGCAGCGGGTGCCGGTCCATGTAGGCCCTGAACGGTTTGCGCAGCGGTGTCGGGAAGTAGTCGACCAGCCAGGACTCCAGGTACGGGTCGTCGGCCAGGTCGGACGCGGCGAGGTCGTGGTCGAGGGCGAGCTTGGCGTAGGCGAGCAGCACGGCGAACTCGGGGCCGGTGAGCCCGAGGCCGGACTGGCGCCGCTCGGCGAGCGCCTTGTCGTCCGGGAGGAACTCCAGGCGCCGCTGGAGCCGGCCGTCCCGTTCGAGCTTGCGCAGGTACCGGGCGTGGATGTGCAGCATCGCCGGGGCCTGCGCGCGGGACGCGGCGAGCACCACGTTCTGCGCGTAGTTGTCGCGCAGGACGAGCCTCCCGACCTCGTCGGTCATCTCGTACAGCAGGTTGTCGCGCTGCTTGCCGGTCAGCTCGCCGTCCCGCACCACCTGGTCGAGCAGGATCTTGATGTTGACCTCGTGGTCGGAGGTGTCGACGCCGGCGGAGTTGTCGATGAAGTCGGTGTTGATGCGGCCGCCGCCGAGGGCGTACTCGATGCGGCCGAGCTGCGTCACGCCGAGGTTGCCGCCCTCGCCGACCACGCGGCAGCGCAGGTCGGCGCCGTTGACCCGGACGGGGTCGTTGCCCTTGTCGCCGACGTCGGCGTTGCTCTCCATGGACGACTTGATGTAGGTGCCGATGCCGCCGTTCCACAGCAGGTCGACCGGCGCCTTGAGGACGGCCTTGATGAGCTCGTACGGGCTGAGGGCCTTCACCCCGTCGTCGAGGCCGAGCGCCTCGGTCATCTCCGGGGTCACCGCGATGGACTTGGCGGTGCGGGGGAACACGCCGCCGCCCTTGGAGATCAGCGAGGTGTCGTAGTCGCCCCAGCTGCTGCGTGGCAGATCGAACAGGCGGCGGCGTTCGGCGAACGACGTCGCCGGGTCCGGGTCGGGGTCGACGAAGACGTGCCGGTGGTCGAACGCCGCGACGAGCCTGATGTGCTCGGAGAGGAGCATGCCGTTGCCGAAGACGTCCCCGGACATGTCGCCGATGCCGACGACGGTGAAGTCCTCCCGCTGGACGTCGGTGCCGAGGGAGCGGAAGTGGTACTTGACCGACTCCCAGGCGCCGCGGGCGGTGATGCCCATCCCCTTGTGGTCGTAGCCGACGGAGCCGCCGGAGGCGAACGCGTCGCCGAGCCAGAAGCCGTACTCCGCGGCGACCTCGTTGGCGAGGTCGGAGAACGTCGCGGTCCCCTTGTCGGCGGCGACGACCATGTAGGTGTCGTCGCCGTCGTGGCGCACGACGTTCGGGGGCGGGACGACCTTGCCGTCAACGAGGTTGTCGGTCAGGTCGAGCAGGCCGGAGATGAAGTCCTTGTAGCAGGCGATGCCGGCCTGCTGCCAAGCTTCCCGGTCGACGGAGGGGTCGGGGAGCTGCTTGCCGACGAAGCCGCCCTTCGCGCCCGCCGGGACGATCACGGTGTTCTTCACGGCCTGCGCCTTGACCAGGCCGAGGATCTCGGTGCGGAAGTCCTCGCGCCGGTCGGACCAGCGCAGCCCGCCGCGCGCCACCGACCCGAACCGCAGGTGCACGCCCTCGACCTTCGGCGAGTACACGAAGATCTCGTAGGTGGGCCGGGGCTCCGGCAGGTCCGGGATGGCCTGCGGGTCGAACTTCATCGCCAGGTACGGCTTGCCCTGGTAGTAGTTGGTGCGCAGGGTGGCCTGGACGAGCGCCAGGTAGGCGCGGAGGATCCGGTCCTCGTCGAGGCTGGCGACCTCGTCCAGCTTGCCGCGGATCTCCTCGGTGATCCCGGCGCTGCGCTCCTCCTCGCCGCCCGCGATCGACGGGTCGAGGCGGCTCTCCCACAGCCGCATGATCAGCCGGGTGAGGGACGCGTTGCGCAGCAGCACCTGCTCGACGTAGCGCTTGGAGAACGTCGTGCCGGTCTGCCGCAGGTACAGGGCGTAGGCGCGCAGGATCATGGCCTGCCACCAGTGCAGCCCGACGTGCAGCACGAGGGCGTTGAAGCCGTCGTTCTCGATCTCGCCGCACCACAGCCGGGTGAACGCCTCCTGGAAGAGGCCCTTCACGGCGTCCTCGGGGACGTCGGCGGGCGGCGCGTAACGCAGGCCGAGGTCGTAGATCCAGAACCGCCGCCCGTCGGCGGTGACGATCTCGTACGGCCGCTCGTCGATCAGCTCCACGCCCATGTTGTGCAGCAGCGGCAGCATCCGCGACAGCGAGATCGGCTCGCCCAGCCGGTAGATCTTCATCCGGCGCTCGCCCGGCCCGGCGCTGTACGGCTCGTACAGGTTGATCGAGGTGTCCTCGTCGGCGCCGAGGTCTTCGAGGCGGCGCAGGTCGGCCACGGCGGTGCGGGCCGGGAAGTCCGCCTTGTACGCCTCGGGGAAGGCGTCGCCGTACCGGCGGCCGAGGGTTCCGGAACGTTCCTCGCCGCACTGCTCGAGGATCGCGTCGGCGAGGTCGTCCGCCCAGGAGCGGGTGGCGGCGGCCAGGCGCGCCTCAAGGTCGGCGACGTCCACGTCGGGCAGCGGACGGCCGCGCTCGCCGCGGACGACGACGTGCAGCCGCGCCAGCATCGACTCGGTGACGTTCGCGCTGTAGTCGACGCTGACGCCCTCGAACGCCTCCTTCAGCAGCTCCTGGATGCGCAGCCGCACCTTGGTGGTGTAGCGGTCGCGCGGCAGGTACACCATGCAGGACATGTAGCGGCCGTACAGGTCCTTGCGCAGGAACAGCCGCAGCTGGCGGCGCTCGCGGAGGCGGAGCACGCCGAGCGCGATGTGCAGCAGGTCGTCGACGGAGATCTGGAACAGCTCGTCGCGCGGGTAGCTCTCCAGGATCTCGATGAGGTCCTGGCCGTCGTAGCTGTCGGGGGTGAACCCGGCGCGCTCCAGCACCTCGTCCAGCTTGCGCTTCAGGACGGGGACGTGCGCGATCGACGCGCTGTAGGCGACGTGGGTGAACAGGCCGAGGAACCGCCGCTCGCCGGTGACCTCGCCGGACGCGTCGAACTTCTTCACCCCGATGTAGTCGAGGTACAGCGGGCGGTGGACGGTGGACCGCGAGTTCGCCTTGGTGAGCACCAGCAGGTGCTTCTCGGTCGCCTTCTCCCGCACCTCGGGCGGCAGCGCGGCGAAGCTGCCGGACTCGCGCGTGTCGCTGCGCAGGATGCCGAGCCCGGTGCCGGGCTCGGGCCGCAGCGCGCTTCCGTCGTCGGTGAGGGTGTAGTCGCGGTAGCCGAGGAAGGTGAAGTGCCCGTCCGCGAGCCAGTCGAGCAGCTCGACGCCCTCGGCGAGCTCCTTGGCGGGCAGGGGCGGCGGGTCCTTCTCGATGGCGGCGGCGATCTCCCCGGCCCTGGCGCGCATCTTCGGCTCGTCCTCGACGGCGACCCGGACGTCATGCAGGACGCGCAGCAGGTCCCGCTCCAGCTCGTCCAGGACGGCCCGGTCGCTGGTGCGGTCGATCTCGATGTGGATCCACGACTCGTCGACGTCGGTGTCGCTGTCGAGCTTGCCGCGGAACGCCTTCAGGTGGCCGGCGACGTCGCGGTCCACGCCGAGGAGCGGGTGGACGATCAGGTGGGTGGTGAGGTGGTGCCGGGCGATCTCCATCGTCACCGAGTCGACGAGGAACGGCATGTCGTCGGTGACGACCTGGACGACCGTGTGCCCCGGGTCCCAGCCGTACTCCTCCAGCGTCGGGGTGAAGACGCGGACCTTCGCGCGCCCCTGGGGGCGCTCCTCGCCGAGCGTCCGGTGCGCCAGCGCGGGGCCGCAGATGTCGGCCGGATCCCTGGTGGCCAGATCCTCGTGGGCGACGTGCCGGTAGTAGAGCCGGAGGTAGGCGAAGGTCTCCTCCACGTCTCCGCCGCGCGGCCCCGGGCGCTGCGCGCACGTCTCCGCGGCCCGCCGGAGCAGGTCGTCCTTCACCGAATCGAGCATGCCGCTCATCAACAACTCCCCTAGAGACCCTTCGCCACCCCGTTGTGGCGACGCTCACGCGCCAGCGTAACCAGGAATCGCCGCAAAGCCGACCTGCCCGGCCGCGAGGTCATCGTGGCCTGTCCCACCCTGCCAGGCGGGACGCCGTCACCCGGCGGAGACGGCCGAAAATGGACCTCGGCGGCGACGCCGGGGCGTCAGCCGGCGTCCTGGCCGCCGGTGCCGGGGTCGCCTCCGGAGCCGCCGCCCGGCGGCTCTTCGGGGTCGGTCGGCGGGTCCTCCGGGTCGGTCGGCGGCGTCCCGGTGCTCGGCGGCGGCGACGAACCGGTCGGCGTCGTCGTGGGCGCCGAGTTGCTCGGGGCGGGGCTGCCGGACGGCGACGGGCTCTCGGACGGGCTCTCGCTGGGCGACGGGGTGTAGGAGGGGGCGACCGGCTGCTGCCGGACGGGCTCCTCGCTGATCGTCGGCTCCGACGTGCTGGGCACGACGTCGGTCGGCGCGGGCGGGGCGCTCGGGTCGCTGACCTTCTGCCCCGCCTTGCCGTTGTCGCCGGAGCTGAGCGCGAGGACGGACGAGATCACCACGATCGCCACGAACAGCGCGGCGGCTCCGGCGAGCACGGCCGAGCGGCTCGAACCGGCGAGCTTCTCGCGGAGTCCGCGCCCGCCTCCGCCGCCCTTGCCGCCGGCGAGTGCGGGCGGCAGCGTGTCGTCGGCCGACCATTCGGCGGGCGTCGGCAGGAGCCTGGGCTCCAGGCCCTTCGCGTCGGTCGCGGCGGGGCGGTCGCCGTCCGCTCCGGCGCCGTGGAAGGCGGCCGCCGCGGCCGGGGCCTCCGGGTCGCGGAAGACGGGCTCGTCTTCGTAGGCCGGATCGTCGTCGAAAACGGGGTCGTCGCCGAACACCGGGTCGGGCTCGAAGACGTCGTCGTCGCCGATCTCGGCGGCGCGGACGGAGCCGGCGGCGAGCATCGCGGTCTCGTCGGTGCCGCCGGAGGCCCGCGCGGGCCGCGCGGCGGCGGCCGCAGGCGAGCTCTCCTCATGGCCGAGCAGCCGCATCAGCACCTGCCGCGCGCCAGGCCGGTCCGCGGGGTCCTTCTCCAGGCAGTCGAGCACCAGCTCGCGCAGCGGCCCGTGCAGGTCGCCGAGCTCGGGTTCCTCGTGCAGGATCCGGTTGATGACGGCGGGGATGGTGTCCTGGCCGAAGGGGGGCTCCCCCGTCGCCGCGAACACCAGGGTGGCCGCCCAGCAGAACACGTCGGACGGCGTGCCGACCTCGTCGCCGGCGATCTGCTCGGGCGACATGTAGGACGGGGTGCCGATCACGCGGCTGGTGAGCGTGGTGCCGCCGCTGATGGCCCGCGCGACCCCGAAGTCGATGACCCGCGGGCCGTCCGGGCCGAGCAGCACGTTGTGCGGCTTGAAGTCGCGGTGGACGATGTTCGCCTGGTGGATCGCCGACAGCGCCGTCGCGGTGCCGACGGCGAGCCGGTCCAGCCCGGCGCCGCCGAGCGGGCCCGCCTCCAGCACCTGCTGATTCAGCGACGGGCCGCGGACGTACTCGCTGACGATGTAGGGCCGGTCGCCGTCCGCGTCCGCGTCGATGACCTGGGCGGTGCAGAAGGGCGCGACCTGCTTGGCGACCTCCAGCTCCCGGAGGAACCGGGCGCGCGCCTTGTCGTCGGACGTCAGCTCCGCGTGCAGCAGCTTGATCGCGACCTGCCGGCCGTTCTCGTCCGTGCCCAGGTAGACCGTCCCCTGGCCGCCCTCGCCGACCCGGCCGATCAGGGCGTACGGACCGAGCCGATCCGGGTCTCCGGACCGCAGCGCCCCAACCTCCATGCGTGGAACCGTCCCTCTCTCGATCGACGGGCCCCCGTGGACCCGGATCACCCTCCGACTGTGTGACGCGCGAGGCCCATGGGAAGTTCACCCGGTCCTGCGTTAATACGGAGCGATCTGACCCACCGCTTCCGTTGGAACACGATTGGCCGGGGGACCAACCATAAACCCCTCCCATGCCCCGGGGATACAGCCGAGTAACGTGTCACACAGGCCAAACTTGAAACCATGACGATGCTCGACGGCCGCCGCGTCTACACCCGGGCGGAGATCATGGACGCGCACGGGCTCGGGCGCAGCACCCTGGAGAAGTGGTTCCGCGAGCGGGCGGCCAACGGACACCCGGAGGCGGCCGGCACGGTCGGCTCCCAGCTCGTCTGGGACGCCGAAGCCTGGGACCGCTGGCACGCCGCGCACCGGTCCGGAGGCGTCCCGCCCGGCCTGGTCACCCGCGACCAGCTGGCCGCCCGCCACAACGTGAGCCGCCACCGCCTGAAGCGGCTCTGGGCGGACCGCGCGTCGAACGGCCACCCGGACGTCGCGCACCGCGCGGGCAAGGCCATGTACTGGGACGAGGCCGCCTGGACGTCCTGGTACACCGCCCTCGGGGAGCGCCCGCCCGAGGAGGACCCGGACGGCCTCGTCACCCTCGCCGACGCCGCCCGCATCCTCGGACTGGCCCAGACGAGCGTCACCGT
>NZ_BMRO01000010.1:11860-84077 GCF_014648675.1 Actinomadura livida | reverse complement strand
CGTCCCCCGCCTGTACCGCCGCCGCGACATCCTCGCCTACGCCGCCTCCCGCGGGGGCTCCGGGTGAAGCGGGTCAGGGGGTGAAGTGGGCGAGGATCTCGGGGTTGGCCATGGAGTCCCGGTTGGCGGCCTTGTCGACGGGGGTGCCCTGGAGGATCTTCCGGACGGGGACCTCCAGCTTTTTGCCCGACAGGGTGCGGGGGATGCCGGGGACGGCGTGGATCTCGTCCGGGACATGGCGGGGCGACAGCGCCGAGCGGATCTCCCGCTTCAGCCGGCCCAGCAGGTCGTCGTCCAGGGAAGCGCCTTCGGCGAGCTGGATGTAGAGGAGGAGGCGGCCCTCCTGGCCGAGGCGGCCGGTGTCGATGACGAGGCTGTCGGTGATCTCCTCGAACGCCTCGACGACGCGGTAGAAGTCGGACGTGCCCATGCGGATGCCGCCGCGGTTGAGCGTGGAGTCGGAGCGTCCGTAGATGACGCAGCCGCCGTCCGGGAGGATCTTCACCCAGTCGCCGTGGCGCCACACGCCCGGATACATGTCGAAGTAGGACTCGCGGTAGCGGTCGCCGCCCTCGTCGTTCCAGAAGAACACCGGCATGGACGGCATGGGCTCGGTGATGACCAGCTCGCCGACCTCGTCCACGACCGGGTCGCCGGTGTCGCCGAACGCCTCGACCTTGGCGCCCAGCCCGCGGCACTGGATGACGCCGGCGCGCAGCGGCAGGAGCGGCGAGGGGCCGACGAAGCCGGTGCACAGGTCGGTGCCGCCGGAGAACGAGCCGAGCAGGAGGTCCTTGCCGACCGCGTCGTAGACCCAGGCGAAGCCCTCGGGCGGGAGCGGGGAGCCGGTGGAGCCGATGCCGCGCAGGCCCGACAGGTCGTGCTCCTCGCCGGGGCGGCGGCCCTCCTTGGCTGAGGCCGTGATGTAGGGCGCGCCCACGCCCATGTAGGTGACGCCGTTCTCTGCGGCGAGCGTCCAGAGGTCGAGGGGGGCGCCGTCGTACATGACGATGGTGGAGCCCACCAGCAGGCCGCCGATGAGGTAGTTCCACATCATCCAGCCGGTGGTGGTGTACCAGAAGAAGACGTCCTCTGGGCCGAGGTCCTGGTGGAACGTCAGGGCCTTCAGGTGTTCCAGGACGATGCCGCCGTGGCCGTGGACGATCGGCTTCGGCAGCCCGGTGGTGCCGGACGAGTAGACGACCCACAGGGGGTGGTCGAACGGGACGTCCTCGAACTCCAGGGGGCCGCCGCCGGGACGGGCGAGGTCCGCGTAGGGCATGCCCGCGCGCAGGCCGTCGGTGGTCGCGGCCGGGTCGAGGTAGGGGATGAGGACGGTCGCGGCCAGGGTGGGGAGCGCGGCCTCGATCTCGCCGACGATCTCGCGCCGGTCGAACCGCTTGCCGTTGTAGGCGTACCCGTCGACCGCGATCAGGACCTTCGGTTCGATCTGGGCGAAGCGGTCGATCACCGAGGAGGACCCGAAGTCCGGGGAGCACGACGACCAGATCGCGCCCAGCGACGCCGCCGCCAGGAAGCAGACGAGCGCCTCAGGGATGTTCGGGAGGTAGGCGGCGACCCGGTCGCCCTTGCCCACCCCCAGCTCGGCCAGGCCGGCGCGCACCTCCGCCACGTGCAGGGCCAGCTCCCGGTAGGTCAGCACGCGGTGCCCGCCCGCCTCGGAGCGGAAGATCAGGGCGGTGTCGTCCGGGGCGTCCTCCGCGCGGCGCAGCGCGTTCGCCGCGTAGTTGACGGTCGCGCCGGGGAACCACTTGAGGCCGTCCACCGGCATGGGCCCGCCCTCCCGGACGGGGCCGCCGCCGCGCTCGCCGACGACCTCGAAGTACGACCAGATCGCGTCCCAGAACGCGTCGACCTCCGTGACGGACCAGCGCCACAGGTCGTCGTAGGTCTCCGTGAGGACGCCTCGCTCCCACAGCCAGTGGACGAAGTGGGTCACCCGCGCGTTCGCGACGACCTCCTCCGAGGGCTGCCACAGCGCCGAACCCTCAGCAACCTCACGGGTCATCTCTCTCCCTCCCCGACACGCCGGCTGCGCGCGGCCAACCTCAATATCGGCCGCGCGCGGCACGCCGCGCAACTCCGGAATCCGCCCGCCGACTCCCATCGGCTCCACGACCCATCGCAGGTCACAGACCCATCCACGGGCAATCCCGAATCCTCACATACTCGCGTTCCGGACAATCCTCCGCCCCCACATGGCCGGGCCGCCGAGGGGTTATCCACATGATGGCGTTCCCCTTCCCCGCGCTGGGGCGCACCGGCACCGTTGACGGGAACTCAGCCGAGCGGCTGCGTTCCCGGGAGGTGAGCCGGAGTGTCAGATGCGGGTCAGGTCGGCGACGGCGCTGACGACGGCGTTCGTGTCGGCGAGGGTGGACAGCACGCGTTCGGCGCCGGCGGCGCGCAGCTCGGCCTCGGTGGCGCTGCCGGTGGCGACGGCGATGATCGGGGAGCCGGCGATGTGCGCGGCCTGGACGTCGCGCGGCGAGTCGGCGATGTAGACGGTGGCGGACTCGGGGTAGCGGGCGCGGTGGCGCTCGCCGGCCCGCGTGCGGGCGAGTTCCAGCAGGGCGGCCTTGCTGTAGACGCCGTTCTCGTACCCGCCGGCGGCCAGGTCGAGGTGGCCCGCGAGGCCCAGCTCGGACACCTTCAGGACGGCGTTCGGCTGCAGGGAGCCGGTCAGGACGGACTGGACCACCCCGGGGACGTGGGCGAGCGCCTCGACGGCCTCGCCGGCGCCGGCCAGGACGCGGCCGTGGTCGCGCAGGCCGGCGCGGCGGCTCGCGAACGCCTCGGTGAGGGCGTCGAAGAACGCGGGGAGGTGGTCGTCGGTGGTGACGACGTCGTTGAACGCGAGGGTCTCGAAGATGATCTCGGACTCGGTGCGGCCGGGGGTGGGCGCGAGGCGGACGAGGGGCCGCCCGATGATCCGCTGGAACGCCTCGGCGTAGGCGTCCCGGGTGATCCGCCCGACGTCGACCAGCGTGTGATCGATGTTCCACAGCACCAGACGGTTCAGCGTCGACATCCCGTTCCCATGCGCGGTCGGTTGGACGAGGAAGGGCGGCGCCCCGGCACCGGCCCGCCCCACCGGGGGCGGCGAGGCGAGCTTATCGTCCGGCCTCCCGGCCACCCTCCGCAACCATCCGCCCGCGAGGGCGGTGCGCGGGGGCGGTGCGCCGGCGGCGCGGCGGGGTGTGGGTTAGGGGTCCATGTGGGGGTAGCGGTGGTCGGTGGGTGGGACGAAGGTCTCCTTGATGGAGCGGACGCTCGTCCAGCGGGTGAGGTTGAAGACCGAGCCGGCCTTGTCGTTGGTGCCGGACTGGCGGGCGCCGCCGAACGGCTGCTGCCCGACGATCGAGCCGGTCGGCTTGTCGTTGATGTAGAAGTTGCCGGCCGCGAAGCGGAGCGTCTCGGTGGCGGCGGCGATCGCGGCGCGGTCCTCGGCGATGATCGCGCCGGTCAGGCCGTACTCGGACGCGCCCTCCATCCGGTGCAGGACGGTGTCGTAGTCGCCCTCGTCGTAGACGTGCACGCCGAGGATCGGGCCGAAGTACTCCTTGGTGAAGATCTCGTCGTCCGGGTCGGACGACTCCAGGATCGTCGGCTTGACGAAGTAGCCTCGCGAGTCGTCCAGCTCACCGCCGGTGAGGATCTCCATGGAGGCGATGCCGCGCGCCCGCTCGATCGCCGCTCGGTGCTTGGCGAAGGCGCGCTCGTCGATGACCGCGCCCATGAACAGCGACAGGTCCTCGGCGACGTTGCCCACGGTGAGCGACTCGGTCTCGGCGACGAAGTCGTCGCGGATCGCGTCCCAGAGGGGGCGGGGTATGTAGGCGCGGGAAGCGGCGGAGCACTTCTGCCCCTGGTACTCGAAGGCGCCGCGGACGAGGGCCGTCTTCAGCACCGCCGGGTCGGCGGAGGGGTGCGCGACGACGAAGTCCTTGCCGCCGGTCTCGCCGACGATCCGCGGGTAGCCCCGGTAGCCGGAGATGTTCTCCCCGATCGTCCGCCACAGGTGCTGGAACGTCGCGACCGAGCCGGTGAAGTGCAGCCCGGCGAGGTCGGGGTGGCGGAGCGCGACGTTGGAGACGGCCCGGCCGTCCCCCGTCACCATGTTGATCACGCCGGGCGGGAGCCCGGCGGCCTCCAGCAGCCGCATCGTGTGGTGCGCGGCGAGCTGCTGGGTCGGGGACGGCTTCCACACCACGACGTTGCCCATCAGCGCGGGCGCCGTCGGCAGGTTCCCGGCGATCGCGGTGAAGTTGAACGGGGTGATGGCGAGGACGAAGCCCTCCAGCGGCCGGTACTCCAGCCGGTTCCACACGCCCGGGGGCGACAGCGGCTGGATCTGGTGGATCTGCTCGGCGTAGCGGACGTTGAACCGCAGGAAGTCGATCAGCTCGCAGGCGGCGTCGATCTCGGCCTGCTGCACGGATTTCGACTGGCCGAGGACGGTGGCGGCGTTGATCGTGGCGCGCCACGGCCCGGCGAGCAGCTCGGCGGCGCGCAGGAAGATCGCGGCGCGGTCCTCGAACGCCATCGCCCGCCACGCGGGCGCGGCCTCCCGGGCCGCGGAGACCGCCTCGGCGACGTCGGGCTCGGTGGCGTTGCCCATCCGGCCGAGGACGTGCCGGTGGTTGTGCGGTTCGACGACGGCGATCGGCGTGCCGGCGCCCATCCGCCGCTCGCCCCCGATCGTCATGGTGAGCTCGGTCTGCTCGCCGCCGAGCTCCTTGATCCTTGCTTCCAGGGCGGCCCGTTCGGGGCTTCCCGGCGCGTGGCTCCTGACCGGCTCGTTCCTCGGTTCCGGCACCGTGCTGACGGCGTCCATCTCGCGGCTCCCTGCGAATCCGACGGCGTTGTCGACCTGCCGGGGACCTACCCGCCCACGAGCCGCGAAATACCGCCTCGCACGATTTGCCGCGTTCCAGTACGGCGTCAGGCGAGGAGGTGCGGGAGTTCCTGGGTGGCGTACCAGAGGAGTTCGTGGCCGTCGGCGCCGTCCACGGTGAACGCGGCGTCGTCGTCGCCCGCGTCGGCGGCGGGGAGGGCCTGCGCGGCGGCGGCGATGTCGGCGGCGGCGTCCGCGTCGTCCACGTGGCCGGAGGCGATCCACGTCCAGGGGACGGCGGCGGGCACCTCGACCAGCGCCCGGTCGCCGCCGCCCACTCCGGCGTCGCCGCGGGGCCAGGCGACGAGGTCGTCGGGCACCTCCGCGGCGAGCACCACGCGGCGGCGCGGGACGGACGGGTCGGCGGCGAGCAGCCGCAGGGAGGCGCGGGCGGCGGCGGACATCGCCGCGTACTCCAGCTCCTCCAGGTCGCCGCCCGCGTACCACTCGCGCAGGGCGGGCGTGACGGCGTGCGCGGCGAGCGGCGCGGGACCGATCTCCTTCGCGGCGTGGACGCCGGCGAGGAGCGTGAGCGTGGACGGCAGGTAGACGCGCATGACGGTCAGCCAGTCTGCCAGACGGTCAGGCCAGCAGGTCGAGGGCGCGCAGTTCGGCGATGGTGGTGTCGGGCGAGGTGTGGTGGATGCCGCGGATGCCGAGCCGCTCGGCGGCGCGGATGTTGTGCTCGATGTCGTCGATGAAGACGCACTCGGCCGGCTCCGCGCCGAGCATCTCCAGGGCGTGCCGGAAGATCCGCTCGTCGGGCTTGCGCATCCCGACCTCGCTGGAGATGACGACGGCGTCGAAGAGGTCGGCGAACAGGTCGTGGGGGTAGTCGTTGCCCCAGGAGTTCGACAGCAGCGCGGTGCGGGTGCCGTGGGCGCGGGCGGCCCGGAGCGCGTCGTACATCGGCTGGACGGGGCTGAACGCGCCGAACATGCGGGCGATCAGCCCGGCGGCCTCCACGGGGCCGCCGTCGACGGTGAGCAGCTCGGCGGCGAGGAGCCGCTCGAACTCGTCGACGGCCAGCGAGCCGTCCTCCAGCCCGTGGATGGGGTTGGTGCCGGCGCCGTCGTACGCCTGCTTCACCCACGCGCGCATGACGCGCTTGTAGTTCTGGACGTCGATACGGTCGGCGGCGAGCCACACGTCGATCGCGTCGGCCAGCGGGGAGGTCAGGACGCCGCCCCAGTCGGTGATCACGGCCTTGGCGGCGGGGGATGCTTCGTCGGACACGGCCCGATCGTAAGCGATCCCCGCCCAATCCCCGAATCACGTTCTACCCAACCGCCCCGCCGACCCCGTATGCACGCGCTCCGTGCCCGTGACCACACGATCGGCGCCGGCGGCGATCGCGTGATCACGGACCCCCCACATCGGCCGGCGTCTCCCCCGCCGGGCCGTCCCGTCCGGTGCGGCGGCGCCCGCGCCGCCGCGCACCGGTCCGTTCGATGACGCGGATCCGCCCGGTCAGGCGGATCGCAGCCGCTGCAGCGCCTCCCGGACGCCGCCCTCGGTCTCCTCCAGCACCACGGTCGCGCGTGCCGCGGGCACCTCGCCGAGCAGCGAGACCAGTGCGACGCGGGTGTTCCCCCCCGCCTCCGCCAGCGCGTTCTCGCAGGTGCGGGAGTCCATCCCCGTCGCCTCGGTGAGGATGCGCACCAGCCGGGCGCGCAGCTTGGAGTTGAGCGCGTTCACGCTGATCATCAGGTTGGAGTAGGTGCGCCCCATCCGGATCATCAGCGTGGTGGAGAAGGAGTTGAGCACCAGCTTGGTCGCGGTGCCGGCCTTCATCCGGGTGGACCCGCTGATCACCTCCGGTCCGGTGGCGAGCCCGATGTGCACCTCCACCTCGTCCCCGTACGGCGTGTGCGGGTTGCAGCTGATCAGCGCGGTGCGCGCGCCCACCGCGGCGGCGGCGCGCAGTGCCCCCACCACGTAGGGGGTGCGCCCGCTCGCCGCGATGCCGATGGCGACGTCGCCCGGCTGCACGTCGTGCGCGTCCCGGCGGCCGAGCTCGGCGTCGTCCTCGACGTCGGAGATCGCCTGCGACAGGGCGCCCGGCCCGCCCGCGTGGTGGGCCACGACCCGGCCCCAGATGCCGAACGTCGGGGGCAGCTCGGCGGCGTCGATCACCGCGAGCCGGCCCGACGTGCCGGCGCCGAAGTAGTGGACGCGCCCGCCCGCCCGCAGCGAGTCGACCGACAGGTCGACCAGCCGGGCGACCTCCGGCAGGACGGACGCCACGACCATCGGCACGGTCGCGTCCTCGGTGTTGATCAGGTGCAGCACCTCCAGTGTCGGCAGCGTGTCGACGTCGAGGGTCCGGGGGTTGCGTCCCTCCGTGGGGAGCTCGCAATCGATCACCGACGCCTCCGGTCGGGTCGCACGGTCCGCCCGCGGACCGCCTCGAACGTGGCTTCCAGGGCCTTGCGGGTCGGCCCGTAGGTGCGCTGCGCCACTCCGACGAACAGGCAGTCGACCACCGTGAGCTGCGCCAGCCGGCTCGCGGTCGCGCCGGAGCGGAAGGTCGTCTCCCGTGCCGCCGTCGTGAGGATCAGGTCCGCCGCGTCCGCTATGGGGGACTTGGGGAAGTTGGTGAGCGCCACGGTCTTGGCGCCCCTGCTCCTGGCGACCTCCAGGGCGTCGATGGTCTCCACCGTCGCGCCCGTGTGCGAGATCCCGATCGCCACGTCGCCGCTGCTCAGCACCGCGGCGCTGGTCAGCATGATGTGGGCGTCCGCCCAGGCCGAGCAGACGCGTCCGATGCGGTGGAGCTTCTGCTGGAAGTCGGCCGCGACGAACGCGCTGGCGCCGACGCCGTAGACGTCGACCCGTTCCGCCGCGACGACCGCGTCCACGACCTGCTCGAGCATCTTGATGTCGAGCTGGGCGGCGGTCTCCTCGACGGCGCGGGCGTCGGCGAAGGTCACCTTCTCGACGATCTGCTCCAGGGAGTCGTCGGGGCTGATGTCGCTGCCGATGACCCGGCCGCCGGTGGCGCTCTGCGCCCGTCCCGCCTCGGTGGCGAGGGTCAGCCGCAGCTCCGGATAGCCGTGGAACCCGATCGCCCTGCAGAACCTGATGACCGTCGTCTCCGACGTGCCGCAGGCCTGGGCGAGCTCGGTGATGGTGGAGTTGGCGACCCCTTCGGGGTCGTCGATGACGCGCTGCGCGACGCGCCGTTCGGCGGGGGGCAGGGAGGGCAGCAGCGACCGGACCCGGACCACGGTGCTCAGGGGCGTGGCGTCCCGGTCGCCCTGCCGGGCGGCCGCCTCGTCCTCTGGTGCGCCGGGCTCCCCCATGGTCCCCCGCTCGGGGCGCTGCTCGGGGCTCCGTTCGGAGCCGATGGGTTTCCTCATGATGGAAATTTTCTTACGTGCAGGATGTCACGTCAACGGTAGAAAAGGCTACGGTCGCCATGTGTTGACCCATTTGGCCGGTCCTTACGTGGTCGGTATCGACGCGGGTGGCACGAAGACCCGCTGCGTCGTACTGACGCTGGGGGGCGCCCTAGCCGGTTCCGGCACCGGCCCCGGGGCCAACCCCAACTCCGGAGGCGACACCGCAGGCGCGCTGACCACCGCCCTGCGGGAGGCCATCGGGGACCTGGACCGAACCCACATCCTCACCGGCGTCTTCGGGATCGCCGGTGCGGGCTCGGCCGGCCGGCCCGCCGCCGTGGCGGCGGCGCGGCAGGCATGGCAGGCGGTCGGCCTGCGCGGCTCACCCGCGGTGGTGACCGATATCGCGGTGGCGTTCGCCGCGGGGACCAGCGAGCCCAAGGGCATCGTCGTGTTCTCCGGGACGGGCGCCGGCGCGGCGGTCATCAGCGACGGGACGATCGTGCAGCGCGCGGACGGCTACGGCTGGCTCGTCGGGGACGAGGGTTCGGCGGTATGGCTGGGGAAGGAGGCCGTCCGGGCCGCGCTCGCCGCCTACGACGGCCGCGGCTCCCCGACGCTGCTCACCGATTCGGTTCCCCGGGCCCTGCTCGGCGCCACCGTGGTCGCGCAGATCGACTCGGAGAGGCGACGCCCCCGCCATCCCAGGGCGCTGGCCCTGGCCGGGGCCGGTTCGTCCTCCCCGGGCGGCTCCGTCCTCGCCCAGGCCGCCGCGCTCTCGTCGGGGAGCGGATCCCCCGGCGCCGGCGGCGCGCTCGGACCCGACGGCGGTCCGGGCGCCCTGGGCGGCCGCCTCCACTCCAGCGGCACGGGCACCGCCGTGCTGGACCCCGACGACCATGGTCCACCGCCCGGGAACGGGCCTTGTCCCCCGTCCGCCGACTCCTCCACCGGCCCGCACGGGCCGCCCGGCGCGCACGGCCCGCCGGGACGCGGGTCGCCCGGCCATCCGGGGCCGCCGGGACACGCGGTGGTCCCCGCCCCGGCGGCGCACTCCGAGATGACCCGCACCCCGCTCAATCCACGGCTCGCCCAGGCGATCATCAAGGAGGTGTACGGCCGTCCTCCCGCGGCCCTGGGCCGGCTGGGCCCGGTCGTCGCCGCCGCCGCGGCCGCCGGTGATCCGGTGGCCAGGCGCATCACCGAAGAGGCCGCGCAGTGGCTGCTCCGCGACGTGGACGCGGTGCGCCCGGCCCTGTCCGACCCCGGCGCACCGGTCGTGATGCACGGCTCGGTGCTGCGCGAGGGACCCGTCGCCGACGCCGTCCGGACCGGGCTGCGCGACCGCTTCCGGGCGGCGCCGCGCTGCGCCGGCGACGGGGCCGTCGGCGCGGCCGGGATGGCGCTGCGCCGCCTCGGCCACGCACCGCCCGGCTGAGCCGCCCTCCGGCCCGCCGGTCCCGGCCAGGCCGCTCGATGCGGCAAGGCCGCCCCCCGCCAGGCAGACGGCACCGAAGCCGTCCGGGGCCATCGCGATGGACCCCACCAGATCCGCGATCCGCTGCGATCCGGGGTCCATCGTGACCGGGGTGTTACCAGGGTGGCGGCGGGTTCGCGGGCGCGGCGGCGATGCCCCGGTGGCCGGTGGGACCGCCGCTGCGGGCGGGCGCCGTCCGCTGATCGGTTCGACAGCGGCGCGGGGAGCGCATAACGTCGCGACGACCGATGCGACCGAGGAAGCGAGCCATGCCGGGGGGCCTGGTCGGGGTGCGTGCATCACCACGTGCGTTCGCGGCGGCGGCGCTGGCCATGATCATGGTCGCGGGCTGCGGCGGAGGCGAGAGCGGCAAGGGCGGACGGGCGTCGTCCGCCCCGTCCGGCGCGTCCTCCGCGCCCGCGAAGCCGTCACCGGCGCCGGACGCCTGGATCCCCGGCCGCGTCGCGAAGATGAGCGTGGCCGACAAGGTCGGCCAGCTGTTCGTGCCGACGTTCTCCAGCCGCGCCGACGCCGTCGAGAAGATCCGGAAGTACCGCGTCGGCGGGCTGATCTACTTCCCCGGCAACATCACCACCCCGGAGCGGACGGCCGCGCAGTCGAACGCGCTGCAGAAGGCGTCGAAGATCCCGCTGCTGCTCGGCGTGGACGAGGAGCAGGGCATCGTCTCGCGCACCCCGTTCGTCACCCGGTTCCCCGGCAACATGGCGCTCGGCGCGACCGGCGACCCCGCGCAGGCGCACGCCGCCGCCCAGGTCACCGGCAGGGAGCTGCGCGCCGTGGGGATCAACCTCGACTACGCCCCGGACGCCGACGTCAACGTGAACCCGCGCAACCCGGTGATCGGGCCGCGGTCGTTCGGCGCCGACCCCGCCCTGGTGGCGAAGATGGTCGCCGGCGCGGTGGGCGGCTACCAGTCCGCCGGGATCGCGGCCACCGCCAAGCACTTCCCCGGGCACGGCGACACCGCCACCGACAGCCACACCGGGCTGCCCGTGATCACGCACAACCGCGAGCAGTGGGAGCGGCTGGACGCGCCGCCGTTCCGCGCGGCGGTCGACGCCGGCGTCGACATGATCATGACGGCGCACATCGTGATGCCGAAGCTCGACCGGTCGGGCGACCCGGCCACGCTCTCCAAGACGGTCCTCACCGGGCTGCTGCGCGACGAGCTCGGCTACCAGGGCGTGATCACGACGGACTCGCTGGAGATGGCGGGCGTGCGGCAGAAGTACGGCGACGCGCAGGTCCCGGTCCGGGCCGTCAACGCGGGCGCCGACCAGCTGCTGATGCCGCCGAACCTGCCGCGCGCCTACCGGGCGGTGCTCGCGGCCGTCCGCTCCGGGAAGATCAGCGAGCGGCGGCTGGACGAGTCGGTCACCCGCATCCTCCGGCTCAAGCAGCGGCGCGGCCTGTTCCAGGGGACGGCCGCCGACCCGGCTGGGGCCGCCGCCGCGATCGGCACGCCCGCGAACCGGGCCACCGCCCGCCAGGTCGCCGAGCGCGCGGTCACCCTCGTCCGCAACGGGAACGGCGTGCTGCCGCTCAAGGGCAAGAAGGTCGCGGTCACCGGCCCGAAGAGCGACCTGCTCATCGCCGCGCTGCGCCGCCACGGCGTCGCGACGGCGGCGCCCGGCGCGGCGGACGTCACCGTCCTGACCACCGAGAACGCCGGGCAGGCCACGGCCGCCCGCATCCGCGCGCTGGGGCCGAAGCCGGTCGTCGCCGCCGCCCTCGGCCGCCCCTACGACCTCGACGCCGCCGGCGGTGCCGCGGCGGCGCTCGCCACCTACTCGTCCAAGGCCGTCTCGGTCAACGCGCTCGCCAAGGTGCTGAGCGGCGCGGCGAGCCCGGCGGGCCGGCTCCCGGCCCCCGCGGCCGGCAAGCCGGTCGGCCACGGCCTCGGCTACGACTAGCTCCTCGACCTGCGGCAGAGTGATCGGCTTGCCGACCCAGTGGGTCGCCGAGCTAGATGCCCAGCTCCGCCAGGGCGGGCAGGTGGCCGCGGGCCGCTTCTCGGGCCTGCTCGGGGGTCCGGGCCGCGCGGGCGGCCGCGGCGGCGCGGCGGCACTCGTCCAGCGTGTGCCGGGCGAGTGCGGCGCGCACGAGCGGCAGGGACGGCGCGCTCATCGACAGCGACGTCACGCCGAGACCGACCAGGACGCACGCGAGCGCCGGATCGCCGGCCGCCTCGCCGCACACCCCGCACGGGACGCCCGCGACCGCCGCGGGGGCGACGAGGTCGAGCAGCGCGGGCTGCCACGGGTCCTGGAACCGCGCGAGGCCGCCGACCTGCCGGTCGGCCGCGCAGGCGTACTGCGCGAGGTCGTTGGTGCCGATGCTGAAGAACTCCACCTCGGGCGCGAGGTCGCCGGCGCGGAGCGCGGCGGCGGGCACCTCGATCATGACGCCGGGATGCCCGATGCCGGCCTCGCGGCACGCGGCGGCGAACCAGGCGGCCTCGGCGGCGTCGGTCACCATCGGGGCCATGACCTGGAGCCGGGCGGTCAGTCCGGCGGCGGCGCGCGCCAGGGCGGCGAGCTGCGCCGCCAGGACGTCGGGGTGCCGGCGCATCATCCGCAGGCCGCGCTCGCCCAGCGCCGGGTTCGGCTCCTCCCCGGGAGCCGGGAGGAACCCGAGGGGCTTGTCGGCGCCCGCGTCTAGGGTCCGGACGACCACGCGGCCGCCGGGGAACGCCTCCAGGACCTTCCGGTACGCCTCCTCCTGCTCCTCGTCCGACGGGGGCGCCGAGCGGTCGAGGAAGAGGAACTCGGTGCGGTACAGGCCGACGCCCTCCGCGCCGTGCGCCAGCGCCGCCTCGACGTCCTTCGGGCCGCCGATGTTCGCCAGCAGCGGCACCTTGTGCCCGTCCTTGGTGACGCCCGGCCCGGTGGACTCCTCCAGCGCGGACGCGCGGGCCGCGGCGGCGGCCAGCGCCGCGGCGACCTCGGCGTCGGTCGGCTCGGGACGGACCGTCCCCGCCGACCCGTCGACCAGGACGCGGGTCCCGTCGGCGAGGGACGTCGCGCCGGGCAGCGCGACGACGGCGGGCACGCCCATCGTCCGGGCCAGGATCGCGGTGTGGCTGGTCGGCCCGCCCTCCTGCGTCACGAACGCCACGACCTGCGCCGGGTCGAGGACGGCGGTGTCGGCCGGCGCGAGGTCCCGGGCGACCAGCACGAACGGCTCGTCCGACTCCGGAACGCCCGGCACCGGCAGGCCGAGCAGCCGCGCGACCGCACGGTCGCGGATGTCGTCCAGGTCGGCGACCCGGGCCGCCAGGTACTCCCCGGCGCCGGCGAGCATCTCCCGGTAGACGCCGAACGCCTCGAACACGGCGCGGGCCGCCGCGACCCCCTCGCCAGTCTTGGCGCGCACGCCGTCGGCGAGGCCGGGGTCGCGGGCCATCATGGCCTGCGCGTTCAGCACGTCCCGCCCGGCGGTGTTGCCGGCCGCCGCGGCACGGCCGCCGCGCTCCTCCAGGTCGGCGGCGACGGCCTCCAGCGCGGCGAGGGCGGTGTCGCGCTCGGCGGCGGCGTCCCCGCCGTGCCGGGACCCGGCGGGCGGCTCCGGCACGGCCCCCGCGACGACGCGGACCGGCCCGGCCCCGACGCCGGGGCTCACGCCCGCGCCCTGCAGCACCTCCGGTGTCCCCGGCTCGCTGTCCGGCACCTCAGGCCCCCTCGGGCTCCGGCGTGGACAGCAGCTTCTCCAGGCTGTCGAGCAGCTCGTCCGCGCCCTCGCCCTCCGCGGCCAGCGTGACCTCCTCCCCGTGCCGGGCGTCCAGCCCCAGCACGGCGAGGATGCTCTTGGCGTTCACCGGTTCACCGCCGCGCCTGGCCACGGTCACGTCCATCGGGGCCTGGGCCGCGGTCTGCACGAACAGCGCGGCGGGCCGCGCATGCAGCCCCACCCTCGACTCGATCTTGACGTTGCGCACGCTCACCGCACACTCCTCATCGCTCTGGCCGGGTTCCGGCTCTCGACGTGTTCCCGCTCTTGACGGTCTTCAGTTCTCGACGCGTTCAGCTCTCGACGGTGTTCAGTTCTCACGCGACCGGTCGGCACGGCGGGCCAGGCCGCGCACCCGCAGCGCGGGACCCGGCACGACGTCGACCTCCTTGAGGTCCACGACCACGTGGTCGGCCTCGGCCAGCGCGCCCACCGGCTGCGTGGTGGTGACGCCCACGCAGGTCATGCCGGCGGACTTGACGGCCGCGACCCCGGCCGGGGCGTCCTCGAACCCGACCGTCTCCTCCGGCGGGACGTCCAGGTCGCGCGCCGCGGCCAGGTAGCCCTCCGGATGCGGCTTGCCGGTGACGACGTCCCCGGCGGTCACCACGATGTCCAGCAGGTCGCGGATGCCCAGGCCGTCCAGCAGGCCCTCGGCGTACCGGCGCTCCCCCGACGTCACCACCGCCAGCGGCACGCCCGCGTCCGCCAGCGACCGGACGAGGTCGACCGCGCCGCCGACCGGCGCGATCGGCGGCATCCCCGGCATCGCGCCGTAGGCCACGACCTGCTCGAACAGCTCCTCGACCGTCCGGCCGGGGAACAGGTGCGCCAGGTCGCCCAGCACCTCGACGCCACGGCGCCCCGCGAACGACGCGATGAGCGCGTCGTCGTACGGGACGCCGTGCGCGTCGAACAGCCGCGACCACATCACGCGGTTGCGCGGCTCGGTGTCGATGAGGGTGCCGTCGAGGTCGAACACCGCGGCGCCCAGTCCGATCACCGCCATGCGGCCGGCTCCCCGGTTCCAGCCGTCGGCCTCATCGCGTCAGTTCCAATCGCGTCAGTTCCAATCGCGTCAGTTCCAATCGCGTCAGTTCCAATCGCGTCAGCTCCATGTGAACAGTTCGTCGCCCGTGGACACCTCGCCCGACTCCACGACGTCCGCCAGGGCGTCGGCGCCGGCGTCCAGCGCCACGACCGCGCAGATCGGCGAGCGTCCGCCCGCCTCGATCACGGCCGGGTTCCAGCCGACGACCGGCTGCCCGGCGGTGACCTCGTCGCCCTCGGTGACGAGGAGCTCGAAGCCCTCGCCCTTCAGCTTGACGGTGTCGATGCCGAGGTGGACGAGGACGCCGTGGCCCTCGCCGTCCACGACCACGTAGGCGTGCGGGTGCAGCTTGACGATCTTCCCGGTGACGGGGGCGATGGCGTGGCCGGGACCCCGCTCGGGGTCGACGGCCGTGCCCGGGCCGACCATGGCCTGGGCGAACACCGGGTCCGGGACGCCGGCCAGGCCGACGACCCGGCCGGCGACCGGTGACATGACTCGGGTCATGGGAGGGACCCCCTGGGTCAGTCGAGGATGTCCTCGATGTCGGTGGCGATGGTGTCGGCCTCGGGGCCCACGACGACCTGCACGACGCTGCCGCTGCGCATGACGCCGTGCGCGCCCGCCTTCTTCAGCGCGGCCTCGTCGACCTTGCCCGCGTCGTTGACCTCGGTGCGCAGCCGGGTCGCGCACGGTTCGATCTCGATGATGTTGTCGGCACCGCCCAGCGCGGCGACGATGGCCTCGGCCTTGTCCATGTTCTTCTCCTAGTCGGGGTCGGCCCCGGGGCCGCGACGGATGTCGAAGCTCAGTTTGTCTGGGTCACCTTGTTCAGGCCACGGGGGACGTCGGGATCGAGGCCGAGCCGGCGCGCCAGGTTCTCCACCATGATCTGGCCCGGGACGATGAGGCCGAGCGGCGAGGTCCACTCCGGCAGCGCCGGGCCGGGCAGCGCGGCCGAGCACGCCGCCGCCAGGAGGGGGCCGCCGCCGACGCCGTACGCGCGGGCGCCCGCGCCCTCGACCCGTTCGGCCAGCGCGATCGTGCCGGCGAGCGTGGGACCGGAGTCGGCGGCCACCAGCAGCGCGGGGGTCTGCTCGTCCACGACGGCGATCGGGCCGTGCAGCAGGTCGGCGTACGACAGGCCCATGGCGTGCAGGTAGCACGCCTCTTTGATCTTCAGCGCGAGCTCCAGCGCGGTGCCGAACGCGATGCCGCGCCCGGAGACCACCGCGCCGGGGACCGCCGCCAGCGCCTCCACGATCTCCGGCAGCGCGGGGGACGCCTCGGTGCGGGCGATCACCCGGGCCACCTCGTCCGGGACGCGGCGCAGGTCGTCGGCGGGCACGGCCGCGCCGAGCCCCAGCCCGAGCACCGACAGCGCGGCGAGCTGGGTGGTGTAGGTCTTGGTCGCCGGGACGGCGATCTCGTCGCCCGCCAGCGTGATCAGCGCGACCTCGGCGGACTCGGCGAGCGGCGAGCCGGCGCCGTTGGTGACCGCGACGGTCCGCGCGCCGCAGGCCGCGGCCCAGGCGAGCGACTCGACGATCTCCTCGGTCTTGCCGGACTGGCTGATCGCCACGGCCAGCACGCCGGCCAGGTCCAGCCTGCGCCGGTAGGCGGTCGCGATCGACGGCGCGGCGAGCGTCGCCAGCCGCCCGGTGTGCGACTCGACCAGGTAGCGCCCGTACACCGCGGCGTTGTCGGACGAGCCGCGGGCGATGAACAGCACCTGCCGCGTCTCGGCGGCCAGCGCCGCGAGCTCGGGGAGGCGGGGCAGCAGCGCGCCGATCGTCCGGGCGAGCGCGTCCGGCTGCTCGCCGATCTCGGCGCGCATCTGACTGGTCATGATCCCTCTCCGAAGACTCTCGCCCCGCCGACCCAGGTGGCGCGGGCCCGGTGGTCCGGGCCCAGCCAGACGAGGTCGGCCGCGGCGCCCGGCGCGATCCGGCCGAGGTCGGGGCGGCCGGCCAGGTCGGCCGGGACGCGGGTCGCGGCGTCGACCGCCGCCTCGATACCGGTGCCGACGGCGACCGCGTTGCCGACCGCCTCGTCCAGCCGGAGGCCGGAGCCCGCGATCGTGCCGTCGGCGCGCAGCGGCGGGCCGTGCTCGGGCATCGTGATGGGCTCGCCGGCGAGGTCGTAGGTGCCGGGCGGCATCCCGGCGGCCGCGGCGGCGTCGGTGACGAGCACGGTCCGTCCCGGCGCGGCGCGGAACACCAGCGCGGCGATCTCCGGCGCGACGTGGTGCAGGTCGAGGATCAGGCCGGGGCTCAGCCGGTCGTCGATGAGCGCCTGCACGGCCACGCCGGGGTCGCGGTGGTGGACGCCGGTCTGCGCGTTGAAGATGTGGGTGACCTTGCGGGCGCCCGCGTCGGCCGCGGCGCGGACCTGCGCGGCGGTCGCGTCGCTGTGCCCGACGCTGACGAGGACCCCCGCCTCGGTCAGGGTGCGGATCGCCGCCAGGGCGCCGTTCCGCTCGGGTGCGAGCGTGACCAGCTTGACCAGGCCCGTCTCCAGCAGCTCCGCGATCGCCTCGGGCGCCGGATCGGTCAGGTGGAGCGGGTTGTGCGCGCCTTTGCGCTTCTCCGAGAGGAACGGGCCCTCCAGGTGGACGCCGAGGACGCGCGTCCCCGCGGGCAGGCCGGGCAGGATGTCGCGGGTGCGGCGGAGCGCCGCGGCCTGGGTCTCGACCGGGGCGGTGATGAAGGTCGGCATGAACGCGGTCACGCCGGTCTCGGGCAGGCGGGAGACGACGGTGTGCCAGCCGGCCTCGTCGGCGTCCACCATGTCGTGACCGAAGTAGCCGTTCACCTGGAGGTCGACCAGGCCGGGCGCCAGCAGGCCGTCGGTCAGCTCGACGCCGGGGGCGCCGGGCGGGGGGCCTTCCCCGGCTTCGGCGATCACGCCGTCCACCACGCGGACGAATCCCGGGGAGAGCACGCGGGTAGGAGCGCCCTCGGGGGTAATGATCATGTTGGTGGCCGTGATCAGTAGTGATGTCATGGCTCCGCGCACTCTCCGCGACACGACGAATCGCTGGTCATTCCGTCCGGTCTCACTGGTCTAGTCCGGACTAGACCAGTACGTACCATACTCCACGGATCGAAGGAGGCCGCAAGATGTCGGACGCGACGATTCCGGCGTCGGGCCGGGGAGCGTTCCACGCCGCCGGGCGGCGCACGCCCGCGGGGGGCGGCCTCCGATATGACGGCGGGCCAGCGGATTCCGCCACCGTGCCGGGAAACGGACGGGACGTCCGGAAGTCGGTGCTGACCTGGGAGTTCCTGGGGCAAGGCGGTCGTCGGTGGCGTGATCCGGTCGTTACGAATTCGTGCATTGACATGTCTTTCGATCCTGTGGTCTAGTCCGGCCTAGACCAGTACAAACCCCCGAAGACCCTCCGAAGCTACAAACAACCTCATACCCGTCAGAACCTGCGAATCCCATCGATCCGGCCCGCGGCCGTCGAGGACCCTCGTGACGACCATCGATCCGCACAGTCCCGTGCCGAAGTACTTCCAGCTCCGCGCGATCCTGCTCGACCTGATCGAGACCGCGGAACTGCCCGTCGACGCCCCGATCCCGTCGGAGCGCGAGTTGTGCGCCAGGTACGAGCTGTCCCGCATGACCGTCCGGCAGGGGGTCGACCAGCTCGTCTCCGAAGGCCGCCTCTACCGCGTCCCGGGCAAGGGCACGTTCGTCGCCCGCCCCAAGATCGAGATGCCGCTCCGGCTCGTCTCCTTCACCGAGGACATGCTGGCCCGCGGCCTGCGTCCCGGCGCGATCGACCTGGACCGGCGGACGGTCCCGGCGGACGCGCGCCTCGCCAGGATCTTCGATGTCGAAGCCGGCACCGATATCCACGTCATCGAACGCCTGCGCACCGCCGACGGCGAGCCCATGGCCGTGGAGCGCTCCCACATCCTGGCCTCGCTCGCCCCCGACCTGCTCGACCGCCGCCTCGCCGACCGCTCGCTCTACGGCGTCCTGGAGGCGGTGTACGGGCTGGTCTTCGACGCGGGCGACCAGACCATCGACGCCAGCCTGGCCGACGCGGCCGAGGCCAGGCACCTGCAGATCCCCAAGGGCAGTGCCGTGCTGTTCCTGCAACGCCGCTCGTACACCGGAGGGGTGTGCGCCGAGCTGGGCGTGTCGACCTACCGGGCGGACCGCTACCAGATCCACACGGCCCTCGGAAACCCCCCGCCGCACTCCTGAAAAACCCCTGAGGAGGGATGTCGCGATGACATCGACGACAGTGGATTCCGCACCACGCCGAGGGTCCAGTGCCCTCGCGGTGCTGCAGCGGATCGGCCGCAGCCTCATGCTGCCGATCGCCGTGCTGCCCGCCGCGGCGCTCCTGCTGCGCTTCGGCCAGGCCGACATGCTCGGCGACGACGGCCTCGGCTGGACCCGCGTCGCCGAGATCGTCGGCGAGGCCGGCAACGCGCTGTTCGCCGCCCTCCCGCTGCTCTTCGCGGTCGGTGTGGCGATCGGCTTCGCCAAGAAGTCCGACGGCTCCACCGCCCTCGCCGCGGTCGTCGGGTACCTGGTCTTCGACCGCGTGTCCAAGATCATGTTCTCGCACACCGAGGAGCTCAAGGGCAACGTCACGATCACCACGGTGACGGACGGGGCCGAAGCCGAGGTCATCAACTGGGGGGCGACGAACCCCACGCAGGTGCTCGGCGGCATCCTCATGGGCCTCACCGCGGCCCTGCTCTACCAGCGCTACTACCGGATCAAGCTGCCGACCTGGCTGGCGTTCTTCGGCGGCCGCCGCTTCGTGCCCATCGTCACCGCCCTCGCCGGCCTCGTGATCGGCATCCTGATCGGCTTCATCTGGCCGATCCTCGGCAGCTGGCTCACCGACTTCGGCGAGTGGATCACCGGGGCGGGCGCGGCGGGCGCCGGCATCTACGGCGTGATCAACCGGCTGCTGCTGCCGTTCGGCCTGCACCACATCCCGAACTCGCTCATCTGGTTCGTGTTCGGCACCTACGAGGGCCCGGACGGCGCCGTCACCGGCGAGATCAACCGCTACCTGGCCGGCGACCCCGACGCGGGCGGCTTCCTCGCCGGGTTCTTCCCCGTGCTGATGTTCGGCCTGCCCGGCGCGGCCCTCGCGATCTGGCGCGCCGCTCCCCCGCACCGGCGTCCCGCGGTCGGCGGCCTCATGGTCTCCGCCGGGCTCACCGCGTTCGTCACCGGCGTCACCGAGCCGATCGAGTTCGCGTTCATGTTCGTCGCGCCCATCCTGTACGGCGTGCACGTCGTGCTCACCGGCATCTCGATGGCGATCCTGGAGGCCGCCGGCGCCCAGCTCGGCTTCGGCTTCTCCGCCGGCCTCATCGACCTGCTGCTGAACGCCCGCAAGGACAACACCGAGGGGCTGTGGCTGATCCTCGGCCTGGGCGTCGTGTACTTCTTCCTGTACTACTTCATCTTCAAGTTCATGATCGAGAAGTTCAACTTCGCGACGCCGGGCCGGGAGCCGGAGGGCGAGGAGTCGACGGCCGTCGACCCCGCCGCCGACCCGGAGATGGCCGGCGCCGCGGCCGCCAAGAAGGACCGCAAGGATCCGGGCGGCGAACCCAAGGAGGCCGAAGCCGCCTCCGACGGCTGATCCCCGGGGCGCCGCGGTCCCCTCATCCCCGCGGCGCCCCCGTCCGGGCCGGTCAGCCCACCGGCCCGCTCCCACGGGTCCCGGACTCCCCGCACGGTCCGGGACCCCGCTCCCAGGCGGGGGGGGGCCCCCCCGGCCGCCCCCCCGCTTCCCATGTCCGGGCGACTCCGGACGCGGGGCCGACCCGCGCGTTACGCCGCGGGCCGCATGCGGCCAGGACGTATTTATCGCGGGCCGCGCGACTCCTGTCTTCATACGAGCCAGGAGGTATCGCATGCGTCCACGTCCAGCCACGTCCTCCGCCGTCCGGTTCATCCGGTACCGCGGCGCGCCGACCCGCGGCGCGCTGGCGCTCCGCCCCGCGGCACCGCCCCCGTCCCGGCCGCCGGGAGCCCGCTCGCCGGGCCTGCGGCTCGTGCGCCCGGCGGACGGGGTCGACGCCGAGGTCCGCGCCGTCGCGGACGCGGCCGTGCGGCTCGTGGTGGAGATCCTCGCGGGGACGCGCCCGGCCGCCCAGCTGTCCCTGGTGGCCGTCCCGCCGGTGTGCCGGGAGATGGCCCGGCACAGCTCCGCGACCCGGCGCGGGGCTCGGATCGTCCCGCCCAAGGTGCTGTCGACCCGGCTGCAGCGCCCCGCCGCCGCCGTCGCCGAGACGACCGCCGTCGTGGTCGTCGCCGGCCGCGTCCACGCCCTGGCCCTCCGCCTCGAACACGCCCGCGGCCGCTGGCGCTGCACGGCCCTGGAAACAACGGCCCAGGGCACCCCCTAGCGGCGCCCCCGATTCATGCTGATGGACGGGTCTGGGCATGCGAAAGCGGCCTCCCGGGATCGGGAGGCCGCTTTCGCAGGGTGCTACTTGTTCTTGTTGCGGGGGTCGCCGTGGCACCGCTTGTACTTCTTGCCCGAGCCGCAGGGGCACGGGTCGTTGCGGTTCACGCCCGCGTACTCGTCCTTGGTCTCCTCGGTGTGGTGCTCGACGCCGCCGTCACCGTCGATGGTCGGGGCCGAGTAGTCCAGCTTCTTCGGACGCGACGGCTTCTCCAGCCCCTTCGCCTTGATGGCGGGGGTCTCGTCGGCCTCGTCCACGTCGTCGGAAGGGACGGCGTCCTCCTCCGCGTCGGTGGCGGGAGCGGACTTGGCGACCGACACGGGCGTCGCGCCGACGGTCGGGGTCTCCGGCTGGTCCTCGACCTCGACCTCGAGGTTGAAGAGGTAGCCGACCGACTCCTCCTTGATGCCGTCGAGCATCGCGTTGAACATGTCGTAGCCCTCGCGCTGGTACTCCACCAGCGGGTCGCGCTGCGCCATGGCCCGCAGGCCGATGCCCTCCTGGAGGTAGTCCATCTCGTAGAGGTGCTCGCGCCACTTGCGGTCCAGGACCGACAGGACGACGCGACGCTCCAGCTCGCGCACGACCTCCGCGCCGAGCTGCTCCTCGCGCTTGTCGTAGGCGGCCTGCGCGTCGTCGCGGATCTTCTCCGCGAGCGTCTCGGCGTCCAGCGCGGAGAGGTCGCCGCCCGCCTCCTTCTCCAGGTCCTCGACCGTGATGGAGATCGGGTAGAGCGCCTTGAACGCCTTCCACAGCTTGTCGAGGTCCCACTCCTCGGCGAAGCCCTCCGAGGTGGCGCCCGCGACGTAGCCCGCGACGACCTCGTCGATCATCCGGCGGACCTGCTCGTGCAGGTCCTCGCCCTCCAGCACCTTGCGGCGCTCGGCGTAGATGACCTTGCGCTGCCGGTTCAGGACCTCGTCGTACTTCAAGACGTTCTTGCGCATCTCGAAGTTCTGCTGCTCGACCTGGCTCTGCGCCGACTTGATCGCGTTGCTGACGATCTTGGACTCGATCGGCACGTCGTCCGGGATGTTCAGCCGGGTCATGATCGACTCGACGCGGGCCGAGTTGAACAGCCGCATCAGGTCGTCCTCCAGCGAGAGGTAGAACCGGGACTCGCCCGGGTCGCCCTGCCGGCCGGACCGTCCGCGCAGCTGGTTGTCGATGCGCCGCGACTCGTGCCGCTCGGTGGCGAGGACGTACAGGCCGCCGGCGTCGACGACCTCCTCGTGCTCGCCCTTCACGGCCTCCTGCGCCTTCTCCAGCGCCTCGGGCCACGCCGCCTCGTACTCGTCGGGCGTCTCCAGCGGGGACAGCCCGCGCTGGTGCAGCTCCAGGTCGGCGCGGAAGTCGGGGTTGCCGCCGAGCATGATGTCGGTGCCGCGGCCCGCCATGTTCGTCGCGACGGTGACGCTGCCCTTGCGGCCCGCCTCCGCGACGATCGTCGACTCCTGCTCGTGGTGCTTGGCGTTCAGCACCTGGTGCGGGATGCCGCGCCGCTTGAGCATCTTGCTCAGCTTCTCGGACTTCTCCACCGACGTGGTGCCGACCAGGACCGGCTGGCCCTTCTCGTGCCGCTCGGCGATGTCGTCGACGACGGCCTCGAACTTGGCCTGCTCGGTCTTGTAGACGACGTCCGCCACGTCCTCGCGGATCATCGGCTTGTTCGTCGGGATCGGCACGACGCCGATCTTGTAGGTCTTGTTGAACTCCGCCGCCTCGGTCTCGGCGGTTCCGGTCATGCCGGACAGCTTGTTGTAGAGGCGGAAGTAGTTCTGCAGGGTGATCGTGGCGAGGGTCTGGTTCTCGTCCTTGATCGCCACGCCTTCCTTGGCCTCGATGGCCTGGTGCATGCCCTCGTTGTAGCGGCGGCCATGCAGGATGCGCCCGGTGAACTCGTCCACGATCAGGACCTCGCCGTTCATGACGACGTAGTCCTTGTCGCGCTTGTACAGCTCCTTGGCCTTCAGCGCGTTGTTCAGGAAGCTGACCAGCGGCGTGTTCACCGAGTCGTAGAGGTTGTCGATGCCGAGCCAGTCCTCGACCTTCTCGACACCGGACTCGGTGATGCCGACCGTGCGCTTCTTCTCGTTGACCTCGTAGTCGCCGGGGCCGTACTCGTCGACCTGGCCGGCGGTGCTGATCAGCTCGGCGCGCTTCAGCCGCGGCGCGATCTTGGCGAACTCCGCGTACCACTTGGAGTTCTGCTCGGCCGGGCCGGAGATGATCAGCGGGGTCCGGGCCTCGTCGATGAGGATCGAGTCGACCTCGTCCACGATGGCGAAGTTGTGGCCGCGCTGGACGCACTCGTCCAGGCTCCACGCCATGTTGTCGCGCAGGTAGTCGAAGCCGAACTCGTTGTTCGTCCCGTAGGTGATGTCGGCGTTGTACGCCGCGCGGCGCTCCTCGGGCGTCATCTGCGCGAGGACGACACCGACCTCCAGGCCCAGGAACTGGTGGATGCGGCCCATCCACTCGGCGTCGCGCTTGGCCAGGTAGTCGTTCACGGTGACGATGTGGACGCCGTCCCCGGAAAGGGCGTTCAGGTAGGCCGGGAGAACGGCGGTCAGGGTCTTGCCCTCACCGGTCTTCATCTCGGCGATGTTGCCGAGATGCAGGGCTGCTCCGCCCATCACCTGGACGTCGAAGTGCCGCTGCCCGAGCACGCGCTTGGCGGCTTCGCGTGCGGTCGCGAACGCCTCCGGCAGCAGGTCGTCCAGGGTCTCGCCGTCGGCGAGGCGCTCCCGGTACTTGTCGGTCAGCTCGCGCAACTCGGCGTCGCTCATCTCGAGGAAGTCCTCCTCGATCGAGTTGACCTGATCCGCGAGCTTCTTGAGCTTGCGCAGGGTTTTTCCCTCGCCCGCACGAAGGATCTTGTCGATGACTGGCGGCACTCTCGAAGGCTCCTTGCAGATCGTGGTTCACCGCTCCAGGCGGCACGCACACCACACGTACGATGCCCATCGTAGGCGAGACCCAGAATGGTCTAGGTCACTCCGCAGCGCAATCCACTGCGCGTCTCGTTTGACGTTCCGGGTCGCGGAGAGGATGACGGCACAGCATGGAGGGAGACGCAATGTCCGGAGAGTCCCACGGGTCGCACGCCGGCCGCCCGGCTTCCTGGGTGGCGGTCACCATCATTTTCATCGGATTCGTCGTGGGTGGCGTCGCGCTCTGCCTGGGCCCGATGTGGATCATGTTCTGGGTCGGCGCCGGCATCATCGTCGCCGGTTTCGCCGTCAGCTGGATGGTCCACCTGTTCTCCGACGTGGTCGTGGACGCCCCCCGGGTCATCCCCGAGATCGTCGACTACTCCGTCTTCGGCACCCGCACCGAGAAGCGCCGCGGCGGCCCCGAGGGCGAGGCCCTGGAAGGCCCTGTGGCGACCGACCCCCAGACATCCCCCCACGGATAACCGCGTTCACGCCGGCGCGGCAACGAATTGATGAGCGCGCCACCGCCCTGTGCGGTGGCGCGCTCATCGTGTTTCGTGATGCGGCTGCGTTCTCAGGTGGACGCGCCGCGCTCGGTCGGAGTCGCGGCTTTTAGGGCGGCTGTAAGTAGGGATTGGGGTAGGTCTGTGCGGTCCACGTGGACGTCGTCGCAGCCGACCCAGGTGGCGGCGCGCCATAGGGCTGTGGCCAGTGCGGCGGCCGAGGCTTCTGCGCGTGCCGGGGTGCGGGTGGCCCACGGTTCCAAAGACGCCTGGCGCGCTATCAGGGTGCGGCCCTCCCGGGCCGGGTCGACGCGTCCGAGGAGGCGGCCGCCGGACAGGAGCGGCATCGCGAAGTAGCCGTGGACCCGCTTGGCCTTGGGGACGTACGCCTCCAAGCGGTGATCGAAGCCGAACACGCGGGACGTACGGGCTCTGTCCCACACGAGGGAGTCGAAGGGCGAGAGCAGCGTGGTGGCGTGCCTGCCGCGCGGCGGGTCGTCCAGCGCCTCGGGGTCGGCCCAGGCCCGCTGGGACCATCCGGCGACCGCGACGGGGACCAGGCCGGTCCCGTCGATCACCCGGTCGACCTGGTCCTGCTTGACGCGGTAGTAGTCGGCGAGGTCCGCGCGGGTCGCCACGCCGAGGGCCCGGCCGGCGCGCGTGACGAGCTCGGTCAGGCAGGCGTCGTCGTCGGGGTCCTGCGCCAGGAGCCCGGATGGGACCGCCCGCTCCGCGAGGTCGTAGACGCGGCGCCAGCCGACGCGCTGAACGCAGACGACCTCGCCGATGTCCAGCAGCCACTCGATGCCGATCTTGTGGTCGCTCCAGTCCCACCAGTCGGCACTGGCCTTGGCTCCGCCGAGTTCCCTGGTGGTGAGCGGGCCGTCCGCCTTCAGGCGCGCCCGGATCTCGTCGCAGACGCCCTCGGGGACCTTGTGCCAGCGCCAGCCGCGGCGCAGGTAGGCGCGGCGCCGGAACCCGAACAGCGGCCAGGTGTCCATGGGCAGGACGGACGCGGCGTGCGCCCAGTACTCGAACGCCCCGGCGGTGCCGTTCGGGCGGCCCCAGTAGGCGTCCTCGATCGCGGTTCGGCGCACCGGGCCGAGACGGGCGTAGGAGACCAGTTCGTGGGACCTCGCCAGGACCGAGATCGTGTCGAGCTGGACGGCGCCGAGCCGTTCCAGCATCGCCGGTACGCCGCCCTTCCGCCGCGCGCCCAGGAACCCCTGGGCGCGCAGTTGGAGCCGCCGTGCCTCGTCCGCGCTGAGCTCTACCTCGACCACGCCGGTGATGCTACGCCACGACACCGACAAAAGCCGATTGCTGGTCGCATCGGACCACTCGGACCACTCGGATCACTCAGGTGATCTCCAGGAGTTTCTCCCGGACGGCGTAGACGACCGCCTCCATCCGGGAGTGGAGCTGGAGCTTCTCCAGGATGTTGCGGACGTGGTTCTTCACCGTGTTCTCGGAGATGAACAGCTCCCGGGCGATCTCCCGGTTGCCGAGGCCGCGGGCGACGAGCCGCAGCACCTCCATCTCGCGCTCGGTGAGGCGGGGCGCGGGGACCTGCTGGGTGCGCTCCTCGCTGCGCTTGGCCAGCGCGGCGAACTCGGTGATGAGCTTGGACGCCATCGACGGGCTGATCAGCGACTGCCCGCCGTGCACGGCGCGGACCGCCTGCGGGACCTCGTCGATGGAGATCTCCTTCAGCAGGTAGCCGCTGGCCCCGGCCTTGATCGCCTCGAAGAGGTCCTCCTCCTCGTCGCTGATGGTCAGCATGACGATCTTCGCGCTGGGCGCGGCGTCCTTGATGGCGGTGCACGCCTCGATGCCGCTGCGGCGCGGCATCCTGATGTCCATCAGCACGACGTCCGGCAGCAGGTCGCCGGCCATCTCGACGGCCTCGTGCCCGTCGCCGCCCTCGCCGATGACCTCGATGTCCTCCTCGCCTTGGAGGACCATCTCCAGACCTCTGCGGAACAGCGCATGGTCGTCGACGATGAGCACGCGGATCGGGTCGGCCGCTCCGGGCCGCGGTGCCGCCTCCCGGGCGGCGGGGGTGGAGCCGGCGCCGCGTTGCCGGCCCCCGGCCTGACGGGGTACCGCCGCGGCGTCGCGAGCCTCGGGATTCTCGCTCACCAGAGTCGCGGCGTGGAGGAGACGCCGCTTCCCCCCTTCACTGTTCAGCGATCTGGATGTACCGGAGGGTTGCTCTCCGACGGGCCGTCCCCGGGAACCTGGGGGTTCCGGGTACGAGCCCAGGGGTTTCAGGTCGGGTGTTCCCGGATGGAACTGCTGTGCGCCCCGGGAGGTTCCCGGGCGGTCCCAGCGGGGTCCGGGCCCCCGCGGGACGTGCCGCCGCGGGGCGGTGGCCCGCGGGCCCCGGACCGGCCGAGCGGCGCTCGCGCCGTACCGGAACCCCCCGCGGCCACCGCGTCCGCGGATCGGCTGGTACGCCTTCGCAGATCATTACATGGTTCGGACGGTGACGTGACGCGAGTGCCGCATCACTCTTCGACGAGCCTGATCACTCCGTAGTCCCAGCCCCTCCTCCGGTATACGACCGAGGGCAGCCCGTTGGCCTTGTCGCGGTACAGGAAAAAGTCGTGGCCGACGAGCTCCATCTCGAAGAGGGCCTGCTCGATGCCCATCGGCTCGGCCTTGTGGAACTTCTCTCGGACGATGAGGGGCCCGTCGCCGTCCATGGGGATGGGGATGAGGTTCTCGTCCTGCGCGGCCCGCGCCGGTTCCGGCTCTTCCTCGGCGGGCTCCGGCGCGGTCTTCACCGGTTCGGGGAGCGATTCGGGGAGCGTCTCCATCGTCGCGAGCTTGGCGCGGCCCTTGCCGCCGTGGCCCTTGCGCCGCTCGGCGTCGCGGCGCAGCCTGGACTCCAGCTTGTCCAAGGCCAGGTCGAGGGCTCCGTAGCGGTCGTCCGCGGCGGCCTCCGCCCGGATCACCGGGCCGCGGGAACGGATGGTGAGCTCGACTCTCTCGCGCTGGTCGGCGAGCCGCGGGTTATGTTCCTCGGACACCTCCACGTCCACGCGGATCACCTTCTGGTTGAGCCGCTCGATCTTCGCCAGTTTGTTGTCGACATGCCGGCGGAACCTGTCATTGACCTCGGTGTGCCGGCCCCTCACGGTGATGTCCACGCGGGCCCCCCTTCTCCCGGTTACGAGTCGACCTGCCCGGGATCCCTGGCGGAACACGCCCCACCCTCGTGATATGCACCATGCGCCGGCCTTTCGGCGCATACGGGAGGGAAGTGCCCTTCGCCCCGGGCCGGCCCCACAGGACGGTGGGTCGCACCCGCCCGGCCGACCTGGTCTTCGTCCCCACATCCGCCTGCTGAGGGGCTCGCGGCGCTCTCGCCACTACTGCCCTTCTCCCTGCTCGGGGGATGTCGGATCCCCCGACGGGGCAGGACTTACCTCTAAGGCGCACCGTGATCGGTCGACGAGAAGTCGCCTTACGTGGGCCGTTTCGCCTGCGCCTGGCATCGGCTTGCCGGACCACCGGTCGTGCTCCTGACGAGCACTGCGGTCCGACGCAACCACGGACCCGGGCGGGTGCCATGTCAGGAACGCTAACCCCTTACGCCACGAATGTCAGGGGGGTGGCCGGAGGAAAAACTCACGGACCGTCATCGGAACCCGCCCGAGCGGGTACCCGCGCCCTTACCCGGCCGCCCCATCACATGCCGTGAACCCCCGTGTGCGCGGCCGTTACGCCCCTCACGCTCGCGCAGGTCAGGTCGGACTGACCCTCCGGTGAGTTTCCCGACTCACTCCTCCCCCAGTGCTGATGTGCCGCAAATAACCCCACACGTCTCCACAAAGCCCCCACCCGACCAACTACCAACCGTAACTACCTGCCCCCTTTTCTCCCCAACGTGAAGAAAGTCACCCCCCTTGCAAGAGCGGGTGGGGTTAGGCGGGGTGGTGGCGGGGGGTGGCTGCGATGGTGGCGGTGCCCAGGAGGTCGGCTCCTGCCTTGCGTAGGGATCGGGCCGCTTCGGCTAGGGAGGCGCCGGTTGTCACGACGTCGTCCACCAGAACTACCGGGCGGCCGGCGATCTGGGTGGGTGAGGTGACGTCTAGTGCCCCTGCCAGGTTGGTGGTGCGTTCCCTTGCCGTCAGCGCGGCCTGGTCGGCCACGCGGCCGCGTTGCCTTAGGGCGTCCACGCAGATCACCGGTACGCCGGTCGTGCGCAGGCGTTGCGCGGCGACGTCCACCAGTCCTCGCAGGGCGTCGTGGCCGCGGCGGCGGGTGGCCAGGCGCCTCGACGGGACCCACACCAGCGACGGCGGATCGTGCCCTCGATGCGCCTCCCGGGTGGTCGGGAGATGGTGGGGAGTCAGGGCGGCCTTGACGGCCGTGGCCAGGGCCTCGCCCAGCGGGGCGGCCAGGGCCGTGCGGCCATGCTCCTTGTAGGCGGCCAGGATCGCTCGTAGCGGGCCCTCGTAGGTGGTGACCGTCCACGGGGGCGGGAGGCCCTCAGGGGCCGTCCTGGCGGGTCTCGCGGGGCCCTGGAGGGGGAGGGCGCACGCGTCGCAGAGGAGGACGGGAGCCAAGCCGCATCCGGCGCAGTGCTCCGGGAGGATCAGGTCGAGCAAGTCCGCAAGGAAGTTCATGCCTCGACGATGCGGCCGCCGGCCGGCGCGCGTCCCGAATTCGGCGACCTGTGGATAACTTCCCGGGCGTGTCGCGTCAGCGGGGGTAGCTGGGGTCCTTGGCCGGTGTGGGGCAGATCCACGGGCTGTAGGAGTTGCTGGGGGACCGCTGGCGGCACACCTGGTCCTTGCCGGACGAGCGGGTGCCGATGAGGATCGGGGCGCCGGGGGCGGCGGCGATCGTCTGGGGCTCGCCCAGGGAACCGACGCCGAGGGACGTGATCGCGCTCCCGCTGATCGGCATCAGGAACGGGAGGGTCTGCGAGTCGCGGTTGGCGCGGCCGAGGACGGCGAGCGTGTTGTAGTCGCGCCAGGCGATGTCGACGGCGTCCTGCAACTCCGAGCTCACGGGCAGGAACGAGCCGACGTCCAGCGAGCCGTCAGGGGCGTGGGCGATGCGGCCGATCTGCACCTGGGGACGGCCGTCGACATGGGCGATGACCGCCGCGCGGACCCCATCGCGGGCGACGCGGAACTCCAGAACCTGACGTCCGCCCAGACCCCAGTGGGCCGCGCGCACAGGCTCCTCCCCACGTCGGCGCACCCAGAGCCAGGATTCGTCCTCCTTGCTCTCCACGACCCACAGGGTGCCGTCACGGCTCCATGAAGGTGCGGTGAATCGGGCTCCCTCCTTGGCGGTCAGCACTACGCGGGTGGCGGGCGTCCCGGTGACGGGGGCGGCGACGAGGAGCTGGGCTTCATCGGCGCTCAGTCCGGCGACCTCCTGGTAGTCGGGGGCGACGGCGGGCCGGGAGAGGCTTCCGGCGGGACCGGTCACGACGGGCTGGGCGCGGTCCTCCTCCAGGGTGCCGATGAAGCCGGACGGGCCGACGACATAGGCGTTCTGGTGGGCCTCGTCGTGCGGGGTGCGCCCGTCGGGCGAGTTGACCTCCCAGGCGTGCACGGGCTGGGTGGAGTCCATGCCGCTGGGGGTGACCGGTTCGCCGTCGATCCGCAACTGCCAGCGCTTGATCTCCGAGAGCTGGCGCATCGTCCAGCTGAGCTGTGCCGACATCCGGTCGAGGTTGCCCGTGCGCGCCTCCTTGGTGAGGTCGACCGTGGCGACCTCGTTGCTGACCTGGACGCGGCGCTTCAGCCGGGTCCCCTCCGGGAAGGCGGTCTGGACGGCGCCCTTGAGCCAGGAGGTCGGGCCGGTCAGCAGCGCGTGGACGAGCTGGGTCGGCAGGGTCTGGCGGTTCACGACCGGCAGGAAGATGCCGTTGGGGACGAGCGTGTGCCGGTCGGGCGCGTAGAAGAACAGGTTGACGGTGCGCATGGCGCGCTCGACGTCGTCCTGAGTGAGCAGGAGGCCCGCCTTCTCACCGCCGGGGAGGCTGGTGATGCGCCAGACGCCCTGCTGGTTCTTGGCGAGCTGGAACGTGGCGTCGAGCGCCTTCGGGGACGCGGTGTACTGGCCGTCGGAACTGATGGTCCCGACTTCCTCCCCGGTGATCCTGACCGTGGCCTGGTCGTCGGTCGCCTTGACGATCTGCGGGTCGGTGATGCGGCTCGCCAGGACGGTCACAGAGGGCCGAAGGCCCGGGTCCCAGGAGTTCTGCTTGCCGAGGTAGAGCCTGGCGACCTTGTGGTTGTCGTCGAAGCTCGCGGACGCGGCGAGGAACCCGGAGACGATCTGTGCCGGGCCCCACTCGGGGCGCGGTTTGACCGGGATCAGCCGGACGTAGGGGTCGTCGACCCGCTCGGCGCGCTCGGCCGACTCACCCGTCACGACCTGCCCGCCGCTCGGGACGTTCGCGCATCCGGCGCCGCCCAGGAGGAGGGCGGCGGCCGCGAGGAGGCGCGCGATCCGGCCGGTCATTCCTGCACCTCCAGTTCCGCGAACAGCGGACGGGCGTCACCGGCCCCAGGAGGGACGAGCGGGAGCGGCGAGCCCCTCAGCTCGGCCCCGGCCACGCGAGGCAGCGAGAGGCGGAACTGGGAGCCCACACCGGGCTCTCCCCACGCCTGCAGCCAGCCGCCGTGGAGCTGCGCGTCCTCGCGGGAGATCGACAGGCCGAGGCCGGTGCCTCCGGTGGTGCGGGCGCGGGCGGGGTCGGCGCGCCAGAAGCGGTCGAAGACCATCTGGCCCTCCCCCGGCTTGAGCCCGACCCCGTGGTCGCGCACGGCGACGGCCACGGCGTCGCGGTCGGCGGCCACGGACACGATGATGTCCTCCCCGTCCCCGTGCTCGACGGCGTTGACGAGGAGGTTGCGCAGGATGCGCTCGACACGGCGGCGGTCGACTTCGGCCATGCACGGCTCGCCGGGCAGTTGCAGCACGACCTTGCTGCCCTTGCGTTCGGCCAGTCCCTGGATGTCCCCCACGACGCGCAGGACGAGGTCGCGCATGTCGAGGGACTCCGCGTCCAGTGTCGCCGCGCCCGCGTCGTGGCGGCTGATCTCCAGAAGGTCTGCCAGGAGCGCCTCGAAACGCTCCAGCTGGCTCTGCAGCAGCTCCGCGGACCTCCCCACGGACGGGTCGCCGAAGCTGTCGCGGTTCTCGTAGAGCATGTCGGCGGCGATCCTGATGGTGGTCAGGGGCGTGCGCAGCTCGTGGGACACGTCGGAGACGAACTGGCGCTGCACCTGGGACAGGTCTTCCAGCTCGCCGATCTTCTCCTGAAGGTTCGCGGCCATCTCGTTGAAGGAGCGGGCGAGGCGCGCCAGGTCGTCCTCACCGCGGACCCTCATGCGCTCTTCCAGCCGTCCCGCGGCGAGCCGTTGCGCCCCCTGCGCGGCCAATCGCACAGGTATGACGACCTGGCGTGTCACCAGTGAGGCGATCGCGGCCAGGAGCAGCACCAGGACGATGCCAACGCCGGCCAGGGATCGCCCCACGTTGGTCAGGGTGCGCTGCTCCTCTTCAAGGGAGAACAGGTAGTACAGCTCGAACTGGCCCGTCCTGCCCCCGACGATGAGGCCACTTTCGGACGGGCGGTCACCCACGTAGGACAGTTCGCCGTAGGTGTAGGCACGAGTTCCCTGGGGAGCGGTCTGCAGCTTCTCCCGAAGCCGCGGCGGGACACTCTCCTGGCGCAGTTCGTTGGTCGTGTACCCGTCGAAGTACTGCTCCGTGGTGTCGCGGATGTAGACCTCGTACAGCCCGGTCGGGCCACTGCGGGACTTCAGCCGGTCGATCGTCGTGTTGAGCCTGCTGTCGTCCCCGGGCGAGTTGCCCAGGTCGCGCTGGACCTGCGCCAGGCCGTCGTCCAACTGGAGGCGCGCCGCCTTGACCTTCGCGTCCATGAGCGCCGACGAGATCTGCTGCATCAGGAACGCGCCCAGGATGGCGACCACGATCGCCGAAATGAACAGCGTGGACGTGACGACACGTACCTGGATCGACCGGCGCCAGCGCGTGTAGCCGCTGCGGACGGCTCCCCGCAGGACGCGCTGGGCGGCGATCAGCCCACGCCGGACGAACCGCTTGGCCCGCTTCATGTCGGCCCTCATGGGAGGTCCGGGAAGCGGCGCGGCCCTGGGAAGCGCGGGTTTCCGCGGGAGTGCTCAACGGTCATCGGCGTGCCACGGGGATACGGCGGGTCGGTGTCGGCGGGTGCTGCGCTAGGGCGTCACGGCAAGTGAGCTACCGGGCCACGCTCTGTCACGATATGTGAGGACATCGTACGCGATGTCAAGGGAAGGAGGAGGTCATCCGGCATCCGGCCGATCAGGCGGGACCGGCCTTGTAGCCGACGCCGCGGACGGTGACGACTATCTCGGGCCGCTCCGGGTCACGTTCGATCTTGGCGCGGAGCCGCTGCACGTGGACGTTCACCAGGCGGGTGTCGGCGGCGTGCCGGTAGCCCCACACCTGCTCCAGCAGGACCTCGCGGGTGAACACCTGCCGGGGCTTGCGGGCCAGCGCCACGAGGAGGTCGAACTCCAGCGGCGTCAGCGGGATGTGCCGGTCGCCGCGCTTGACCGAGTGGCCGGCCACGTCGATGGTGATGTCGCCGATCTGCAGGGTCTCGGGCGCGGGCTCGTCGGTGCGGCGCAGGCGGGCGCGCACGCGCGCCACCAGTTCCTTGGGCTTGAAGGGCTTGACGATGTAGTCGTCGGCGCCCGACTCCAGGCCGAGGACGACGTCCACGGTGTCGCTCTTGGCGGTCAGCATGACGATCGGCACGCCGGACTCGGCGCGGATCTGGCGGCAGACGTCGATGCCGTCCGCGCCCGGAAGCATCAGGTCGAGCAGCACGAGGTCCGGCCGGGTCTCCCGGAACGCCTCGAGCGCCTTGTCGCCGTCGTGGACGAACGAGGGTTCGAAGCCCTCGCCCCTCAGCACGATGCCGAGCATCTCGGCGAGCGCGAGGTCGTCGTCGACGACCAGTACACGTCCTCTCATGGCCCTCATCGTCACAAAGTCGGGGTTCGGTGGAGTGAGTGCTCCGCATCGTCGCCGGGTACGGCGGGTGCCGGACCTCGCCGGACACCGGATGGAAGGTACTCGCAGGCGCGGTGCTCCCGCCCCACCTCGCCAGGGAGAGTTATGCCTTGGCGTGCCAGGTTACCCGCGTTTGTGTCGTCCATGGCTCTCCCGGGTTTCGAGGGGGCGGCAGGGGATTGTAGGGGCGACCGCCGAAACGCGCGCAAGGGGCCGAGGTACAGGCGAGATACGGCGCCCGGCCCTCCAGGTAATACCGCAGACCGACACGCATCGGGCCGGGGACGGCAAACGCGGCACCCCGCCCGTGACAGGATGACGTGACCGGCGGTCGCGGCGGGGCCCGGAACGGGGGTCGCGGGGCGGACGCGCCGGGCAGACCTCCGCCGGGGCGCGGCCCCGCGGGACATCGCAGGACTCGCCAGAGACCGCAGGAGCCGAGATGCCGGGACCGGACGGCCGGGACGACGACGCCGACGCGCTGGACGCGCAGGCCGTCCCGTTCCGCCCGCTGTCCATCTCGGAGATGCTGGACGGGGCGATCGCCGGGATCCGGCGGCGCCCGCGAACGTCACTCGGGCTCGCGGTAGTGATCAGCACGGTCATCCAGGTCACGAGCTCGATCGCCGCGTACTTCTTCATCGGCGACGAGGCCCGGGACGAGCTCACTCCGGAAGTCCTGCTCGAGTCGCTGGGAGCGCAGCTCACCCTCACGGTTCTGGGGCTCATCCTGTCGGCCTACGGGATCCTCCTGCTGTCGGGGCTGCTGGCGCCGATCCTGGGTCGCGAGCTAGTGGGCATGTACATCGCGCCCAGGCAGGCGTGGCGGGACGCCCGTCCGAGACTCGGCAGGCTGGTCGTCACAGCGGCGGCCGTCATGGGGATCTCCCTGGGCGCACTGATCCTGCCGATCGTGCCGTTCCTCCTGCTCCTCTCCGTTGACGCGAACCCCGGGCTCAGCGCGGCGGCGGCCGTGGTGGGCTTCCCCGTCGGCATCGGCCTCATGGTCTGGCTCTACCTCCTGTTCGTCCTTGCCGTCCCAGCGGTCGTTCTGGAGAGGCAGACCGTCGGTGGCGCGCTTCGCCGCGCGGTGACGTTGTCCAAGGGCCGATGGTGGCGGACGTGCGGCACACTTCTGCTGGCCTTGCTCATCACCGTGTTCATGGGCTTCTTCGCACTGCGGATCCCGTTCCTGTTCGTGCAGCTGGTCTTCTTCGGTGACTCCTCTGGCGCCGACTCGACGGTGGCCGCGCTCGCCGTGGACACCCTCGGGCGGATCGTGAGCTGGTCGGTGGTGCTGCCCTTCGACGCCGGCGTGATCGCGTTGCTCTACATGGACCGGCGGATGCGCCGCGAGGGCTTCGACCTGGAACTGCGCAGCAAGGGGTACGCGGCCGCCAGGTCGGCGACACCCCGGGCCCACTCCGCGGCCGCCGAGGACGAGGCCGACCCGGAGGAAGGGTTCATCGAACTGTGGCGGACGGGCCCCGAGCCGGCGCGTCCGGAAACGGGGGCGCATCCGTGACCACCGCATCAACGGCGTCCGCTTTCCTGCCGCTCGACCCGGTCGGCCGCGAAGAGGCCCGCGAGATGGCCCGTCGCGAGCTGGACAAGCAGATCTACCAGCGCGACAGGCCCTCCTGGCTGGAGCGCGTCTGGCAGTCCTTCTCCGAGTGGCTGCAGGATCTGCTCAGCCGGTCACCCGGCCCCGAGACGCAGGGCAGCGGCGGCGGCTGGGTGTCGATCATCGTGATCGTCCTCGTCGTGGCCCTCGCCATCGCGCTGGTGTTCTGGCTGATGCGGGGCCGCCGCAACCCCCGCTCCCGGCGGGACGCCCTGCTGGACGACGAGCCGTCCACCGCGCTCGACCACAGGGACGCGGCGGAACGGCACGCGGCGGCCGGGCAGTGGGCCGAGGCGATCCGGGAGCGGCTCCGCGCGATGGCCCGCGACCTGGAGGAGCGGGCCGTGCTGGCGGCGCGTCCCGGGCGCACCGCCGACGAGCTGGCGGCCGAGGCGGGCGAGGCGCTGCCGGAACTGGCCGGCGACCTGCGCGCCGCGGTGCTGATCTTCGACGACGTCTGGTACGGCGACCGTCCCGGCACCGCCGAGGGGTACGCGCGGGTGAAGGACGTGGACGAGCGGCTGCGGGCCGCGCGGCCGAAGCCGCTGGAGGACGACGACCTCACGCTCGCGGCGGCCGGCGAGGACGGGGGCCCGCGATGGTGACGCAGACGCCGCCGCAGAGCGCGCAGGCCGGGCCGGGCGCCGAGCCGCCGTCGGCGCGGCAGGTCGCGGGGCGCCGCTGGCGGTCGGCCCGCGGCGTGGTCGCGGTGCTCCTCGCGATGGTCGTGATCGCGGTGATCCTGGCGGCGCTGCGGCCGGCGACCTCGGCGGAGGCGCTCGACCCGACGTCGCCGAAGCAGGACGGGAGCCGGGCGCTCGCGGAGATCCTCCGCCAGAACGGCACGCCGGTGCACGTGGCCCGGGACGCGGACGACGCCGTCCGCCAGTCCGCCCCGGGGTCGGTCATGCTCGTCACCCGCACCGAGCGCCTCACCCGGGAGGACCTGACCCGGCTGGCGAGCGCGCAGGTCGATCTGGTGCTCGTGCGGCCCACGTCGTTCGCCCTGGCCGACCTGGCCCCGTGGGTGCGCAAGGACGGCCCGACCTTCGAGGACGCCGACGAGCCCGGCTGCACCATGCAGGCCGCCGCGCTCGCGGGAGCGGTCTCCCTCCACGAGTCGGAGACCTACGAGGTGACGGCCTCCGTCACGGGTGCCGTCACGACGTGCTACAAGACCGAGTTCGGCGGCCCGAGGGTCGTCCAGGTGCGGCACGGAGCCAAGACCGTCACCGTGCTGGGCTCCGCCTCCCCGCTGACGAACCGGCGGCTGACCGAAGAGGGCAACGCGGCCCTCGCCATGAACCTGCTGGGCACGAACACCACCGGCGCGGACACCCCGGGATCGGACGCGCCGGGGTCGGCCACGTCGGTGGTCTGGCTGGTTCCGGACATCCCGACCGAGGGCACGGCGGCCGGGCAGCAGTCGCTCGGCGACCTGCTGCCGTTCGGGGTCAAGCTGTTCATCCTCCAGCTGCTGGTCGCGGTGCTGCTGGTGGCGCTGTGGCGAGGCCGCCGCCTGGGCCCGGTCGTGGCGGAGGCGCTGCCGGTCGTCGTCCGCTCGGCCGAGACGGTCGAGGGGCGCTCCCGCCTCTACCGCGCCGGGCACGCCCGCGACCGGGCCTCCGACGCGCTGCGTTCGGGCGCGCGCGAACGTCTCGTCCCGCTGCTCGGGCTCCCCCGCAGCAGCGCGCAGGATCCGTCCGCCGCGCAGGAGATCGTCACCGCGGTCGCCCACCGCACTCCTTACGACGAGACGTACGTCGGCGCGGCCCTGTACGGTCCTGAACCCTTGGACGACGCGGGCCTCATCGCCCTCAGCGACGTCCTAGACGACCTGGAAAGGCAGGTACGCCAGTCTTGAACCACCCAGTAGAGCTCGGGAAGGACGACGTGCCCGGCGGCGCGGGCGCCTTGAGCGATACTCCGCCGAGCGGGATCTCCGAGGAGACGCGCCGCCAGGGCGAGACGGCCCGCGCGGCGCTCACGGCGCTGCGCGGTGAGGTCGCCAAGACGGTCGTCGGCCAGGACTCCGTGGTGACCGGTCTGGTCATCGCGCTGCTCTGCCGCGGCCACGTCCTGCTGGAGGGCGTCCCAGGTACGGCGAAGACGCTGCTCATCAAGACGCTGTCACGCGCACTCGACCTGGACTTCAAGCGCGTCCAGTTCACCCCTGACCTGATGCCGGGCGACGTGACCGGTTCGCTGGTGTACGACAACAGGACCGCGGAGTTCGAGTTCCGCGAGGGGCCGGTCTTCACCAACCTCCTGCTCGCCGACGAGATCAACCGCACGCCTCCGAAGACGCAGGCCTCCCTCCTGGAGGCCATGGAGGAGCGGCAGGTCTCCGTGGAGGGCACCGCGCGTCCTCTGCCCGACCCGTTCATGGTGTGCGCGACGCAGAACCCGATCGAGTACGAGGGCACCTACCCCCTGCCCGAGGCCCAGCTCGACAGGTTCCTGGTCAAGCTGACCGTGCCCGTTCCCACCCGGGACGAAGAGATCTCCATGCTCCAGCGGCACGCGGCCGGTTTCGACCCGCGCGACCTGTCGGAGGTGCGGCCCGTCGCAGGCGCGAGCGAACTGGCCGCCGGCCGGGCCGCGGTCAGGGCCATCCACCTGGACCCCAAGGTCGCCGCCTACGTCGTCGACCTGTGCCGCGCCACCCGGCAGTCCCCGTCGCTCCAGCTGGGCGTGTCCCCGCGGGGTGCCACGGCGCTGCTCGCGACGTCCCGCGCGTGGGCGTGGCTGTCGGGCCGCGACTACGTGACGCCGGACGACGTGAAGGCGCTGGCCAGGCCCACGCTGCGGCACCGCGTCCAGCTCCGTCCCGAGGCGGAACTGGAGGGCGCGACGGCCGACGGCGTGCTGGAGGGCATCCTCGCCCACGTCCCCGCCCCGCGCTGATGGCGCTGACCGGGCGTCTGGGCCTGCTGGCGCTCCTCGGCGCGCTCGTCCCGCTGTTCGTGCCGAGCTGGTGGACGCTGTTCGCGGTGTGGGGCGCGCTGTTCCTGGGCGTCGTCCTGGACGTCGCCCTGGCCGGGAACGTGCGCGCACTGCGCTTCCACCGCGCGGGCGACAAGAACGTCCGTCTCGGTGAGACGGCCACGGTCTCGCTCATCGTGGAGAACCTCGGCCGGCGGCGTCTCAAGGCGCGCCTGCGGGACGTGTGGCCGCCCAGCGCCGGCGCCACGCCCCGCATGGTCAAAGTGAACGTTCCGGCCGGGGAGCGGCGCCGCGTCGATATGACGTTGACGCCGACACGCCGGGGCGACCGGAAGGCCGTCACCGTCGTGGTCCGCTCTGTCGGACCGCTCGGGCTGGCCGCGCGGCAGCTTTCGCGGCCCGCGCCCTGGACGGTACGCGTCCTGCCGGCGTTTCCGTCGCGCCGCCACCTTCCCGCCAAGCTCGCGCGGTTGCGCGAACTGACCGGCGCCCACGTGGCGCTGATCCGAGGGCAGGGAACCGAGTTCGACTCCCTGCGCGAGTACGTGGACGGCGACGACGTCCGCTCCATCGACTGGCGCGCCACCGCGCGACGCAACGACGTGGTCGTCCGGACGTGGCGTCCCGAACGCGACCGGCGCATCTACCTGGTCCTCGACACCGGCCGCACGTCCGCGGGCCGCGTGGGGGACATCCCCCGCCTCGACTGCTCCATGGACGCCGCGATGCTGCTGGGCGCCCTCGCGTCCCGCGCCGGCGACCGCGTCGACATGCTGGCCTACGACCGGCGGGTCCGCGCCCGCGTCGAGGGCGCCTCCCGCACGGACCTGCTGCCCGCGATGGTGCACGCCTTCGCGCCGCTGGAGCCGGAGCTCATCGAGTGCGACGCGGCCGGGATGGTGTCGACGCTGATGGCGCGGGTCAGGCAGCGGTGCCTGGTCGTCCTGCTCACCGAGCTGAACACCGCCGCGATGGAGGAGGGCCTGCTGCCGCTGCTGCCGCAGCTCACCGCCCGGCACCTGGTCATGATCGCCGCGGTGTCGGATCCGCGGGTCGGGGAGATGGCGGCGGGACGCGGCGACCTCGCGTCCGTGTACGACGCGGCCGCCGCCGAACGCGCCCGCGCCGACCGCCGCCGCCTCACCGCGGAACTGCGCGGCCACGGCGTCGAGGTGGTCGACGCGCCGCCCGACGAGATAGCCCCGGCCCTGGCCGACGCCTACCTCGCCCTCAAGGCCGCAGGGCGCCTGTAAGGCCCGGCGGCTGCGAGGGCGCCTATCCCGCTACCGGGGCCATGTCGGGGCGCAGGTCGGCGTCGCCGGTCTCGCCCTCGCGGACGGCGCGACGGCCGAAGACGATCACGTAGGCGAGGAACGCCACCTCGGCGACCACGCCGATCGCGATGCGCAGCCATGTGACGTGCACCCAGCCGGTGACGAACCCCTCGATGAGGCCGGACACCAGCAGCACCGCGACGAGGCCGATGGCGATGCTCACGGCGGCGCGCCCCTCCTCGGCGAGGGCCTGCCCGCGGCGGCGCGGCCCCGGATCGATGATGGTCCAGCCGAGTTTCAGTCCCCCGGCGCACGCCAGGTAGACGGCGGTGAGTTCGAGCAGGCCGTGCGGGAGGATCAGCCCGAAGAAGACGTCGCCCTTGCCGTAGGCGAACATCAGGCCGCCGATCAGGCCGAGGTTGATCTGGTTCAGCAGCAGCACGTACACGGTGGGGATGCCGAGCAGGATGCCGAATATCAGCGCGACCGCCGACACCCAGGCGTTGTTGACCCACACCTGGAACGCGAACGAGGACGCGGAGTGCTCGGTGTAGTAGTTGGCGAAGTCGTGCTCCACCAGTTCGCGGATCTCGTCCGGCGTCCCCAGGCTCGCCTGCACCTCGGGGCTGTGCACGATCCAGATCGCCAGGGCGAGCGACACCAGGTTGCCGAGGACGGCGCAGCCGAGCCACCACCACCGCGCCCGGTAGGCGACCACCGGGAACGACACCTTCGCGAACCGGGTGACGTCCCGCCAGAGCGGCGCCTGCGCTCCGGCCACCGCGGCCCTGCCGCGCGCCACGAGGGACGACAGCCGGCCCACGAGCTGGGGGTCGGGCGAACTCGACCTGACGACCGACAGGTGCGTCGCCGCCCGCTGGTAGAGCTCGACCAGCTCGTCGGCTTCCGCGCCGGTCAGCCTGCGGCCGCGGTTGATGAGCCATTCAAGGCGCTGCCACTCGGCGTTGTGCGCGGCCACGTAGGCGTCAACGTCCACCCGGGGAGACTAACGTCTTCATCTGTCGAACCGGCAAAATGGACCTGCCTCGGCAATCGCCCGGGCGGTCGGCAACCGGAGGAGCAGGACATGGCCGAACTCGTCACCGGCGAGGCCGTCGCGCTCGACATCCGGGTCGCGCGCCTGGCCAGCCGGGGCTGCGCCATCCTGCTCGACGTGATCTTCCAGCTCGTGATCCTCAACATCGTCGTCTACTTCACGGCGATGACGGCGCTCGTCGCCGACGAGGCGTGGGCGATCGGGCTGACGCTGCTCGCCGTCGTCGCCGTCCTGGTCGGGTACCCGTGCGCGTTCGAGACGCTGACGCGGGGCCGCACGCTGGGCAAGATGGCCGTCGGGCTCCGCGTCGTCTCCGACGACGGGGGGCCGATCCGGTTCCGGCAGGCCCTGGTGCGGGCGCTGGCCGGCTTCATCGAGTTCTGGACGTTCTACGGCTCCCCCGCGCTGATCACCTCGTTCTGCAACCGGCGCGGGAAGCGGCTCGGCGACCTGTTCGCCGGGACGATCGTGATCCAGGAGCGCGGCCAGGCGGTGCATTCGGGGCCCGTGGCGATGATGCCGCCGCAGCTCGCCGGGTGGGCCCGCTCGCTGGAGCTGTCGATGCTGCCGGACGAGCTGGCGATGACGGCCCGGCAGTACCTGTCGCGCTTCTGGGAGCTGCTGCCCGAGGTCCGCGACTCGCTGGGAGAGCGGATCGCCGCGCAGGTCGCCGAGGTGGTGAGCCCGCCCCCGCCGCCGGGTGCGCGCCCCGAGATCGTGCTGTCGGCCGTCCTCGCGGAGCGGCGGCACCGCGAGGAGTGGCGGCTGGCGCAGCGCCGCGCCCGCCGGATGCAGCGCCTCGGCCTGACCGCGTGGGTTCCCGCGCCCGCCCCGGCGATGGCGATGGCGGGGGCCGCGCCATCCGGTCCGGTGCCGCCCGGTCCAGTGCCGCCCGGTCCGGTGCGGCAGGGCCCGCCGGCCCCGCCGCCGTTCAGCACTCCCGGTCCGGGGCAGCCGCGGTTCCTGCCGCCGTCCGACTACGGCGCCGGGCCGTACCAGGAAGCCCTGCACGGCCCTCTGCCGCCCTCCAGCGGCCCGTACCCCACCGGGCCCTACCCGGCAGGCGGCCGGCCCCCGAACGGCCCTTACGCGCCGACTGGGGGCGGGCCGTACGGCCCGATGCACCCGCCCGGCCGCTGAACCGCGACCGGCGGGCGCGTCAGCGGCCCTTGAAGTCCGGCGGACGGTTCTCCAGGAAGGCGGTGATGCCCTCCTTGGCGTCCTCGGTGGCGGCCAGCTCGACCAGCTCGCCCAGCAGGTGCGCCACCTGGTCCTCCAGGGGGCGTCCCTCGATGGCGAAGAAGGCGTCGCGGCCGCGCCGCAGGCCGAGCGGGCTCTTGGACGCGATGACCCCCGCCAGCTCGTCCACCCGTGCGTCGAGTTCCGCGCGGGGCACGACCTCGCTGACCAGGCCGATGTCGCGCCCTTCGGCGGCGGTGATGCGGGAGCCGGTGTAGTACAGCTTGAAGGCGTGCTTCGGCGCGACGTTCCGGTTGATGATCGCCATGATCATCATGGGCCAGAGCCCGACGTTGACCTCAGGGGTCGCGAGCTTGACGTCGTCCGCGGCGATCACCAGGTCGCACGCCGCGGCCAGCCCCAGGCCGCCCGCGACCGCGTGCCCGGCGAGCCTGGCGATGACGGGCTTGCCGAGCTTCGGGAACGCCGTGAAGAGGCGGAACGGCGGGCTCGCGCGGATCGCCTCCGGGGCGGCCAGGCCGTGCTCACCGAGCCCGCCGAGGTCGGCGCCCGCGCAGAACGCCCGGTCGCCCGCACCCGTCAGCACGATGACCCGCACGTCCGGGTCGGCCTTGGCGCGCTCGAACGCGTCCAGCAGCTCGTCGACCATCGGGTCACTGAGGGCGTTGCGCGCTTCAGGCCGGTTCAAGGTGATCCGGGCGACGCGGTCCGCGACCTCGAACAAGATCGTTACGTACACGCCCCAGCCCCTTCCTTAGCCACCCGACCGCATCAACCACCCGAGCGCGTTAACTGCCCCTTGGAGCGAGCCGGAGGCGATGCTCCAAGGGGCAGAGCGCGAAGCGGTGCAGCGCTCGCCGCTTTGGCGATTCGGGTCCGAGCCGCCAGGCGAGGACCCGAGGTCGCTAAAGCCTTTCAATAATGGTGGCGTTGGCCTGGCCGCCGCCCTCGCACATGGTCTGGAGGCCGTAGCGGCCGCCGGTGCGCTCAAGCTCGTGCAGCAGCTTGGTCATCAGCACGCCGCCGGTGGCGCCCAGCGGGTGGCCGAGGGCGATCGCGCCGCCGTTGGGGTTCGTCTTCTCCAGCGACGCGCCGGTGTCCTTGGCCCACGCCATCGGCACCGGGGCGAACGCCTCGTTGACCTCGAAGACGTCGATGTCGTCGATCTTCAGGCCGCTGCGCTCCAGTGCCCGCTCGGTCGCCGGGATCGGGCCGGTCAGCATGTAGACCGGGTCCGAGCCGCAGACCGAGAGGGTGTGGATGCGGGCGCGGGGCGTCAGGTTGTGCCGCTTCACGGCCTCCTCGGACGCGATGAGCAGCGCGGACGCGCCGACGGAGATCTGCGAGGCGACGGCGGCGGTGATGTCCCAGCCCTCGCGGAGGGGCTGCAGGCCGGCCATCTTCTCCAGCGTGGTGTCGGGGCGGGCGCCCTCGTCCTTGGACAGGCCGGCGAGGGGGGCGATCTCCCGGTCGAAGATGCCCGCCTCGATCGCCTTGCTGGCGCGCTGGTGGCTCTCGAGGGCGAACTCCTCCAGGTCCTGGCGCTTGAAGCCCCACTTCTCGCACATCAGCTGCGCGCCGCGGAACTGGGAGATCTCCTGCTGGCCGTACCGCTCGGCCCAGCCGTCGCCGTAGGGGAAGGGCATGCCCTTCTCCAGGGCCATCGCGACCGAGGAGCCCATCGGCACGACGGCCATCTGCTCGACGCCGGACGCGACGACGAGGTCCTGGGTGCCGGACAGGACGCCCTGGGCGGCGAAGTGGATCGCCTGCTGGGACGACCCGCACTGCCGGTCGATGGTCACGCCGGGCACGTTCTCCGGCAGGCCCGCCGACAGCCACGCGGTGCGGGCGATGTCGAGGGACTGCGGGCCGACCTGCATGACGCAGCCCATGATGTTGTCTTCGACCGCGGAGGGGTCGACCCCGGTGCGGTTGACGAGCTCCTTGAGCACGTGGGCCCCGAGGTCGGCCGGGTGGACGTCCTTCAGAGCGCCCTTCTTGGTACCGACAGGGGTACGGACCGCGCCGACGATGTACGCCTCGGCCACTACGCCTCCAAAATGTGGGTTCCGTCCCGAAACCGAGTGAGATTCGGTTAGTCAGTATGAGATTACAACGCCCGCGGCGCAACGCCATGTGAGCTGAGTCTCGGCCCTGCGCCCGCGGGTGAGCCTACGCGCGCGGATTCCCGGGCTCGGATTCAGGGCGGAGGATCACGCCGTCCGCCTCGTCCCCGACAGACGCCTCCGCCAGCCTGGTCAGCACGTCCGCAAGCTCCGGATGCTGCTCCGGTTCCCATCCGTCCACGAGCCGGCACAGGCCCTCCCTGCGCGCGGCGAAGAGCCGTTCGGCGACGGCCTGGCCGGAACCGGTGATGGCGAGCGTTCCCTCCCGGCGCAGCACGTAACCGGCGTCGACGAGCCGGTCGACGTACGGACGGCCGTGTTCGATCGGGACACCGGCGCGTTCCGCGAGATCCGGGCCCGGGACCGTCCCGTCCTTGGCGATGCGGCACAGCGCCCAGACGCTGCCCGCCGGAAGCGCGACTCCCGCGTGCGCGCCGAGCCGCTCGTAGAGGCGGCGGGCCTCCACGTCCTTGCGCATGAGTTCGCTCAGTGCGCGCTCCATCTCGTGGCGGGACGAACGGACGGTCGGCGCCGCGCCGAAGCCCTCGCCGTAGTCGTGCGCCTGCAACGTCGCCCGGAGCGGAACTTCACGCAGGAACCACGTCAGGACGAACGCCACGCCCGCCACTGGGACGGCCCAGAAGAACACCGCGTCGATCGAAAGCGAGTAAGCGTGCAGGACCCCGCGCTGCACCTCGGCGGGGAACCGGTCGAGCAGCTGAGGGTTGCTCTGGACGGCTGCGGGATCGAACCCGGGAGGCAGGACCCGCGCCAGTTCCTCGATGTGGGCGGCGAGCCGGTTACTGAAGATGGAGCCGAACACCGCGACCCCGAAGGACCCGCCGATCTGCCGGAAGAACGTGACTCCGGACGTGGCCGCGCCGAGGTCCCGGTAGGACACGGCGTTCTGGACGGCGATGACCAGCACCTGCATGACCATGCCGAGTCCGAAGCCGAGCAGCGCGAACCGCAGGCTCATCGACAGGGTGGAGGCGTTCTCGTCCAGCCGCGAGCACAGGTAGAGCGCCAGCGCGATGATCGGGGTGCCGACCACCGGGAAGATCTTGTAGCGGCCGAACCGGGTGATCAGCTGCCCGGAGCCGATCGAGCTGGCCAGCATGCCGAGCATCATCGGCAGCAGGTACAGGCCGGACACCGTGGGCGACACGCCGTGCACGACCTGCAGGAGGATCGGCAGGAACGTCAGCGCGCCGAACATCGCGAAGCCGACCGCGAAGCTGATGGCCGACCCCAGCGAGAACACCCGGTCGGCGAACAGCCGCGGCGGCATGATCGGCTCGGCGGCGCGGCGCTCCACCAGCACCCAGACCCCGATCAGGACGACGGAGCCCACCGCGAGCCCGATGATCGGCGCGGAGAGCCAGTCGTACTGCGTCCCGCCCCAGGTCGCCACCAGGACCAGGCCGACGGCCCAGCCGACGATCAGCAGCGCCCCCAGGTAGTCGATGCGGTGCCGCTCGCGCTCGCCGGTCGCGGGCAGCACGGCCGCGGTGACGAGGAGCGCGAGGATGCCGATGGGCAGGTTGATGTAGAACACCCAGCGCCACGACAGGTTGTCGACGAACCAGCCGCCGAGCAGGGGGCCGCACACACTGGACACGCCGAAGACGGCACCGAACAGACCCTGGTAGCGGCCGCGCTCGCGCGGCGGCACCACGTCCCCCACGATCGCGACGACGAGCACCATCAGCCCGCCCCCGCCGAGGCCCTGCAAGGCGCGGAACACGATCAGCTCCGCCATGTCCCGGGAGAGACCGCACAGCGCGGACCCGACCAGGAACACGACGATCGACGTCTGGAAGAGCCGCTTGCGCCCGTACTGGTCGCCGAGCTTGCCCCACAGCGGCGTCGAGGCGGTCGCGGCGAGCAGGTACGCCGTCACGACCCACGCCAGGTGGTTGAGCCCGCCGAGCTCGCTGACGATCGTCGGCAGCGCCGTCGACACGATCGTCTGGTCCAGCGCGGCGAGCAGCATGGCGAGCATGAGCGCGCCGAGCACGACGTACAGGTCCCTGCCCTTCGGCATGGCCTGCGCGTCGCCGGCCGCCGTGCCCGCCGTCATGCGGTCCCCCGCCCCCGATGAAGCCGTCCGCTCGTGGACGGGGAAGGTCTACCCACGACGTGAACGGGATCACCCGGGCCCCGGCATCAGGCCGGGGCCCGCCTCGTGCGGGGGTACGCGTCAGCCGGTGAGGTCGCTCGCGACCTTCGCCGCGCCGAGGGCCGCGGCGCTGCCGGCGACCCCGACCGCCCCCGCCGTGACCCACAGCGGCAGGCCCGGACGGGTCTTCAGGCCGGCCACGAGGTCGAGGGAGTCGACCGCGAGGCCGAGCCTCCCCCACAGCCGGCGCCCCGACTCGTCCCTGCTGAGCAGGTAGCCGGCGCCGAGCGCGATCTCCCGCGCGCCGAACGCGCGGACGATGTAGTCGCGGCCCGGGTCGGTGCCGCCGCCGATGCCCATGGCCTTCACCGTCAGCTTGGGCGCGACGAGCGCCGCGACGCCGAGGGCGACCCGCCCGCGCGCCAAGCCGGTCATCATGTCGTCGAGCCGGTCCCGGCCGTTTGTTCGCTTCGCATCTGCCACAAAAGGAGATTATCGGGGCCCGTCCGGCACCGAACCGGCGGGTAACCCACTCCTTACACGTCTATCGTTTCCTCAGGCGGCACACCCCCGACTGATGAAGGTGACCATGGAAGGCATCCTCGGCCTCGTCGTCGTGTCCCTGCTCGCCGCGTTCTGCGTGCGCTGGGCCGCGGTGCGCCTCCGGCTGCCCATGCCGACCCGGATCGCGGTGATCACCGTGTTCGTGCTGGTCGTGCTGGCGATGTACGGGCAGCACCTCAACGGCTGACGGGCCGCCCCGGCCCCGGCGGCGGAAAACGGGACGCGATCGTGTCCGGCGGGTTCCGAACTTACCGCCTCGACGGAGAGTCATAACTGGCGAAACCGGCTTCACGCCCGTTCGACGCCCCCGCCGAGGCGGCCCCGCGGTACCCGGACCCGTCCGGCTGCCGCCGCCCCGCGCGGCGGACGCGAGCGGTACCCCGTCCGGCGAAGCCGGCCCGATCGAGGGAGTCCCCGTGAACACGCATCCGGCGCCCGCGACCCGCGAGACCGGCGGCGCGATCGCCCCGCATCTGAGGCGGCTCCTGGAGTTCGTCGAACCCGACCGCGACGACGTCTGCCTGGACGTGGCGCGCGGCCGCGGCCCCATGCCCGCCGCGCTCGGCCCGCAGGTGCGCCACCTGACCGCCGTGGACGCCATGCCCGCGCACGCGCCCGGCGGGCACGGCGCGTCCGGCACGAACGGGCGGATGTCCACCGTGGAGTTCGGGACGGGACCGGTCCGCATCGCCGACGGGGACACGCCCCCCGCGGCCGCGACGCGCGAGGAGCGCAGGCCGCACCCGCTGGGACCGGACCGCACCCTGGTCAAGGCCGACGCCAGCGCCCTGCCGTACCGGGACAACGCGTTCTCCCTGGTGACGGCCAGGTTCTCCCTCTACAACCTCGGCGACCCCGAGCACGTGCTGCGCGAGCTGCTGCGGGTCTGCCGCCCCGGCGGCCGGGTCGTCATCGCCGACCTGGTGCGCGGCAACCTCACCGGTCCCGACCGCGACCGCATCGAGCGGCTGCGCGACCCCGACCACCCGGGCACCCCCTCCATCGCCCGGCTCACCGAGATGATCACCTCGGCGGGCGGCAGCATCCGCCGCCTGGACGTGTTCACCGTGGAGCGCCCCGTGGAGCCCTGGCTCGCCGGGTCGTGCGACGACGCGACCGCCGACCGCGTCCGCCGGGCCCTGATCGACGAGGTGGACGGCGGCCCGCGCACCGGCGCCAAGCCCCGCATCATCGGCGGCGAGCTCTGGTTCACCCAGTCGTGGGCGCACGTCGCCGCCGAACCCATCCCCTGAGCAAGCGCACGTCAGCGCACTGGCCCGGCAGGGAACGCGGCGCGCCCCGTCAGGGCGTCAGCGGCAGCTCGAACCAGACGGCCTTGCCGTCCGCCGTCGGGCGGGCGCCCCACCGGCTGGCGAGCTGGTCGACCAGGTACAGGCCGCGCCCGCCCTCGTCGGTCTCGCCCGCGCTGCGAATGCGCGGCAGCCGCATGTCGGAGTCGAACACCTCGACCCAGATGGCGTCCGCGCCGCGCCGCAGGCGGAGCCGGAACTCCTTGGTCGGCGACTCGCGGCGGCCGAGTTCGGCGCCGAGGTTCCAGTCGTCCTCGGCGAACGCGCCGGCGTCGAACGCGTCCCCGCCGAGGGAGCCCGCCTCGTACTCGGTGGTGAACTCGGTGTTGAACTGGACGGGCGGCGGGGCGCCGAGCGGCTCGCCGCCGCGGCCGGGAGGCCCGGCCGTCACCGGGACGGCGGGCTCGCGGCGCGGCGCGGGCGTGGCGGTCGCGTGCAGGACGACGTTCGTGACGACCTCGGACACCAGCAGGCACGCGAGGTCGGCCTGCTCCTCCGCCATCCCCCAGGACGCGAACGCGTCGGCGGCCGTCCGGCGTGCCTCCGACACCATGATCGGCTCGGCGGTGAAGGTGCGCTCCGCGACGGCCAGTTCCTCGGCGGCGGTGCGGATCACGACGATCGCCACGTCGTCGTCGGTGTCGCCGGGCACCGCCTCGTAGGCGGCCTTGGCGATCGCCTCGACGCCGCCGCGGGCGACCTCGGCGACGGCGGCGCGGACCATCTCCCGCGACTCCTCGCGGGTGTAGTACTCGCCGTCCTCCTTCGGCCGCCGGTCGATGAGGCCGTCGGTGTACAGGACGAGGGTGGAGCCGGGCTTCAGCTCGCTCCGCTCCTCGTTGAAGAGGATCTCGCCGCCCATGCCGGGGGCGCGCAGGCCGAGCATGCCGCCCTCGCTCTCGAACGCCAGCTCGCCGACCTCCCCGTCGACGATCAGCAGCGGCGGGTCGTGGCCGGCGTTGGCGAACTCCAGCAGCCGCGACCACGCGTCGTACACGAAGTAGGTGCAGGACACCAGGGGCGGCCGGACGAGGTCGTCGCTGTTCCAGCCGGAGCGCATCCGCTCCGGGCGGGTCATCGTGCGGACCCACTCGTCGAGCTTGCGCAGTATGTCGGCGGGCGGCTTGTCGTCCTGGGCGAACGCGCGCAGCGCGGCGCGGAGCTGCCCCATCACCGCGGCGGCACGGGCGCCGCGGCCCTCGACGTCGCCGATGACGAGGCCGACGCGGCCCGCCGACAGCGGGATCACGTCGTACCAGTCGCCGCCGACCTGCGTCTGGATGCCGTGCCCGTGCGACTCCAGCGGCCGGGCCGGCTCGTACCGCCAGGCGATCTGCAGGCCGTCCAGCCGGGGCGGCCGGTCACCGGGCAGCAGGTGCTTCTGGAACGCCAGCGCGGTGTCGCGCTCCTCCTCGAACAGCAGCGCGTTGTCGACGGCGAGCGCGACGCGGCTGGCGATCGCGCCGATCAGGTCGCGGTCGAAGCCGTCGTAGTGCGGGTCGGGCCGCTTGGACAGGTTCGACAGCGCCAGGCTCATCACGCCGAGCAGCTCGCCGCGGACCAGCAGCGGCGCCGAGATGACGGACGTGATGCCCATCTCGGAGCCGAGCCGCTGCGACGACTCGCCCGGCGCCGCGAACCGGTGCTGGAGCGTGTCCTCGACGAGGACGGCGTCGCGGCGGCTCATCGCCTTCTCGCTGACGTGGCCGCGCGGGTAGGAGACGGGCTCGCCGACCTCGGCCCAGGTGCCGGGCGGCGGCTCCCAGCCGCCCGCGTGCCGCGACACCCGCCGGTACAGCCGGTCGCCGCTGTACAGGTCGATGAAGCAGTGGTCGGCGAACTGCGGGACGAGCGTGTCGGCGACCTTCCGCAGCGTGCTCTCCAGCTCCAGGGAACCGGCGAGCCGCTCGCCGATGCGTTCCATCAGGCCGTAGCGGTCCTGCTCGCGCTGGTTGGAGCGCAGCGCCTCCCGCGCGAAGATCACGACGCCGTCGACGGCGCCGGACGGGTGGCGCAGCGGCACGGCGTGCGCGCGGGTGTAGACGGTGGTGCCGTCCGCGCGCTGGTTGCAGAACGTGCCCTCCCACACGCCGCCCTTGAGGACGTGCTTGGCCAGCTCGGTGGCCTGCTCGTGGTCCTCCTCGGCGATGCCCAGCGACAGCACGGAGTGGCCGATGATCTCGTCGCCGCCGAACCCGAACAGCTGGCGGGCGAAGTTGTTGCCGTAGATGACGTTGCTGAAGCGGTCGCAGACGATGACCGCCATCTCCATCTGGTTCAGGACGGTCTCGGGCGGCAGACGCGCCTCGTCAGGCGCTTCCCCCCAGTGGCTCATCTCCCCATCCCGATACCAGTCGCCGACCCCGTCCGGACCGCCACCCCGATGATCACCGGGCGTCGCGCCGCGGACGGAGTCCGTAGTCCCTCCGTCGTATTGAACGACGAACCGGCCACCGGGATACGCCCGGAAAGCCCCATGTCACGGAGATCTTCGGTATAGACCGCCGGAACGGAGCCCGGCACGCCGCCGACCCGCACGCCGGCCGCTTCAGCGCCTGCTGACGAAGACGTGCTCGGCGATGTCGCGCGGCAGTTCCGTCGCGGGACCGTCGGACTCGTCGTCACTGATCACCCGCACCCCGTCATCGGTAGCCCGAAGAGTCACCTCTCGTCCCGGTTGTATCCCTATCTGCTTGAGTTTAAGCATCAGGTCGCTGTCACTCTGCACCTGCTCGCTGATCCGCCGGATGACGGCGTCCGCGCCGGCCGGGCTGGCCACCGCGGTCATCACCGAGAGCGGCGGGGTGTCGGCGGCACCGCCGGGGGCGCCCAGCTCCGCGAGGCCGGGGATGGGGTTGCCGTGCGGGCAGGTGGTCGGGTTGTCCAGCAGCGCGACGAGGCGGCGTTCGACGTCCTCCGACATGACGTGCTCCCAGCGGCACGCCTCGATGTGGACGTCCTCCCAGGGCAGGCCGATCACGTTGACCAGCAGGCACTCGGCGAGCCGGTGCTTGCGCATGACGCGCGTGGCCAGGCCGCGGCCGCTCTCGGTCAGCTCGAGGTGCCGATCGCCCTGGACCTGCAGCAGCCCGTCGCGCTCCATCCGCGCGACCGTCTGGCTCACCGTCGGGCCGCTCTGGGAGAGCCGCTCGGCGATGCGAGCCCGAAGAGGGATGATCCCCTCCTCTTCAAGCTCGAAAACCGTCCGGAGGTACATCTCCGTGGTATCGATCAGGCCGTGTGAGGTCACAGCTCCCTCCAGTCTTATGGGCCCGAGTCTACTTGCTCTGCGGCAACGCCGCCGGGCCCCGCGAATATCCTCGTCGAGCCGGGTAGAAGGCAACGCAAGATGAACGCGAAACCTTCCCCGGACGCGGAACCGTTCCTGCCCGAGACCCCCGAGGCGCGGTCGGATCTGGACGCGCTGCGCGAGGCCGCGGCGGGCTGCCGCGGCTGCCATCTGTACGAGGACGCCACGCAGACCGTCTTCGGCGACGGCTCCCCCGGCGGACGGGTCGTGTTCGTGGGCGAGCAGCCCGGTGACCAGGAGGACCGCAAGGGCCTCCCGTTCGTCGGCCCCGCTGGACGCGTCCTCGACCGGGCGCTGGAGGAGGCCGGGATCGAGCGCGGCGACGTCTACGTCACCAACGCCGTCAAGCACTTCAAGTTCAAACGGCAGGAGGGCGGCAAGCGCCGCATCCACGAGCCGCCGAACGCGGCCGAGATGCGCGCGTGCCGCCCCTGGCTGCTGGCGGAGCTGCGGCTGCTCGACCCGGACGTCGTGGTGGTGCTCGGCGCGACGGCGGGCAAGGCGCTGTTCGGCTCGTCGTTCCGCGTGACCAAGCAGCGCGGGCGGCTCCTCCCCCTCCCCGACCTGGAGCGCATCGGCACCCCGGCGGCCGGGCGGGAGATCGCGGACGCATCGCCCGAGGGGGCCGGTGCCCGGATCGTCGCGACGATCCACCCGTCGGCCGTCCTGCGCGCCGAGGACCGCGACGCGATGTACGAGGGCCTGGTCGACGACCTGAAAGTGGCCGCCTCGGCCCTCGCCTAGCCCACCACCGAGGTCACGGCTTCAGCGGGGCGGGTTGCGCGGTTCGGGTGTCGTAGCGGAGCAGCGCAGGGACTGCCAGGGCCGCGATGACGACCAGGACCGCGCAGGCGATGCCGCCGCCGACCCAGGACGCCGTCGCGCCGGCGACGCTCGCGGTCGCACCGGCGCGGACGTCCCCGAGCCGCGGCCCGCCCGCGACCACGACCGTGAACACGCCCTGCAGCCGCCCGCGCATCTCGTCCGGCGCGTACATCTGCAGCATCGACTGGCGGAAGACGGCCGACACCAGGTCCGCCGCCCCGCCGACCGCCAGCAGCACCACGACCAGCCACAGCCGCCCGGACAGCCCGGCGGCGGCGACCGCGAGCCCCCAGATCACGATCGACGCGACGAGCGCGACGCCCTGGCGGTGCACCCGCCCGATCCAGCCGGACATCAGCCCGCCGAGGAACGCGCCGATCGCGATGGACGCGAACAGCCACCCGACCGCGCCCTCGCCGCCGAACCGGGTGTCGGCCACCTCGGGGAACAGCGCGCGCGGCATCGCGATCGCCATCGCGATGATGTCCACGACGAACGACATCAGCAGCACCGGCTGCGCGGCCAGGTAGCGGAGCCCGTCGATCACCGACCGCAGGCCCGGCGAGCCGGTGATGTCGCCGAGCGGGGGGATCGAGGGCAGCCGCAGCGCCGCGTAGAGGGCGAGGCTGAACAGCACGGCGTCCAGCGCGTACGCGGCCGCGTAGTTCCAGCGGGCCAGCATCAGCCCGGCGAACAGCGGACCGGCGAGCATCCCGAACGTGCTGGCGGTGAACGCGAGGGTGTTGGCCGCCGGGACGAGGGGCCGGTCGACCAGCCGGGGGATGATCGCGCTGCGGGTGGGCGACGCCACCGCGAACCCGACGGCCTGGACCGCGACCACCGCCATGATCAGCGTGAGGCTGCCGATGCCGAGCAGCGCCTGGGCGAGCAGCAGCAGCGTCGCCACCCACATGACGCAGGACGAGATGAACAGCAGCTTGCGCCGGTCCATGTGGTCGGCGACCGCCCCGCCCCACAGCCCGAACACGATCAGCGGGACGAGGTTGACGAAGCCGAGCACGCCAACCCACAACGACGACCTGGTCATGTCGTACACCTGGACCGGGACGGCCACCGCCGTGACCTGGAAGCCGACGAACGAGACGCCCTGGCCCAGCCACAGCCGGCGGAACGCGGGCGTGGCCAGCGGCCGGGTGTCGATCGCCATCCGGCGCAGGCGCCGCCGCCCCCGCGGCTTTACGGGCGACTCGCCGGGCTTCAGGGGTTCCTCCGCCTCCGTCTCGGAATCCGCCCCTGGACCGTCAGGACCATCGGTGGGGGTTGACTGCTGTTCCGATGTCACGGAGACAGTCTCTCCACCGCCCAATCACCGGCTTCGCCTGGGGCTATCGCTTCCGCCCCCGAGACCGCAGGACCACCCGAGGGGGGACGACCCTCCGCGCCCCCCGGAACCGCTCTCTGGTATCGGATCCGATCGTGCAGCCGATCCCGTCGCCCCTGCCAGAACTCGATCGACTCCGGGACGACCCGGTAGCCGCCCCAGAAGTCCGGCAGCGGGACGTCGTCGGCCCCCTCCTCGTCCGGCCAGCGTCCGGCCAGCTCGGCGTAGCGGCGCTCCAGCTCGTCCCGCCCGGAGATGACGCCGGACTGGTGCTCGCTGGCCCACGCCCCGATCCGCGACCCGTACGGGCGCGTCCGGAAGTAGGCGGTGACCTCGTCCCGCGTCAGCTCGGCCACCGGGCCGGCGACACGGACCTGCCGGTGCATCGCGTGCCAGGGGAAGACCAGCGCCGCGCGCGGGTTCTCCGCCAGGTCGCGCCCCTTGTCGGACGTCAGGTTCGTGAAGAAGCGGAAGCCCTGGGGCCCGTACCCCTTGAGCAGGACCATCCGGGCGCTCGGCACGCCGTCGCCGGACGCCGTGGCGAGCACCATCGCGTTCGGTTCGGGGAGCCCGAAGGTGTGGACGTCGGCGAACCACGCCGCGAACAGCGCGAGCGGATCGGCGGGGAGCGAGGGCTCCGCCAATTCGCCCCCTTCATAGGATCTTCGGAGCCGTGCGGGATCGGGCGTTGGGAAATCCACAGCGTCAGAGCCTCTCACCTGGGACTTGTGCAACTCACCTGACCCCTGGGTACTGGCAAGTAAGGCGGACAGGGTTCAATGGCACGGCACCGCCTTATCACTCTTGGGGACGAAAGGCAGGACGACATGTCCGACTTCAAACCTGGTCTCGAGGGGGTCGTGGCCTTCGAGACCGAGATCGCCGAACCGGACAAGGAGGGCGGCGCCCTCCGCTACCGGGGCGTCGACATCGAGGAACTCGTCGGCCGCGTCTCCTTCGGTGACGCCTGGGGCCTCCTCGTGGACGACTCGTTCGACCCGGGTCTCGCCCCGGCGGACCCGCACGTCCTCCCGGTCACCTCCGGCGACGTGCGGGTGGACGTGCAGAGCGCCCTCCCCACCCTCGCTCCCGCGTACGGCATGCGCCCGCTGCTCGACATCTCCGACGAGGAGGCCCGCGCCGACCTCGCCCGGGTGTCGGTGACGGCGCTGTCGTTCGTCGCCCAGTCCGCGCGCGGCATCGGCGTACCGATGGTGCCGCAGGACAAGATCGACGCCGCGGCGACGATCACCGAGCGGTTCATGGTCCGCTGGCGCGGTGAGCCCGACCCCAAGCACGTCCGGGCCATCGACGCGTACTGGGTCTCGGCCGCCGAGCACGGCATGAACGCCTCCACCTTCACCGCGCGGGTGATCGCCTCCACCGGGGCGGACGTCGCGGCCGCGGTGTCGGGCGCGATCGGCGCCATGTCGGGTCCGCTGCACGGCGGAGCCCCCGCCCGCGTCCTGCCGATGATCGAGAAGGTCGAGCAGCTCGGCGACGCACGGAAGGTCGTCACGGACATCCTCGACTCCGGCGACCGGCTGATGGGCTTCGGCCACCGCGTCTACCGCGCCGAGGACCCGCGGGCCCGCGTGCTGCGCCGCACCGCCAAGGAGCTCGACGCCCCCCGCTTCGAGGCCGCCAAGGCCCTGGAGGACGCCGCCCTCGCCGAACTCCGCGAGCGCCGCCCGGACCGCCCGATCGAGACGAACGTGGAGTTCTGGGCCGCGGTCATCCTCGACTTCGCCGAGGTCCCGACCGCGATGATGCCCGCGATGTTCACCTGCGGCCGCACCGCCGGATGGGCCGCGCACATCCTGGAGCAGAAGCGCACCGGGCGCCTGGTCCGCCCGAGCGCCAAGTACACCGGCCCGGGCAGCCGCTCCATCGACGACGTGGCCGGAGCGGCGACCCTCAAGCCCGCGGGCTGACCCCGGCTCCCTCACCCTCCGCCCCCCTCACAACTGACTCCCACGTCGTCCCGGGTAGCCGGAGCCATCCGGCTACCCGGCCGACAGGGCCCCCGCCCCCGCGACAACATGAACCGTCGCGGCCGCTTCCGAAAGCAGTGCCTGACCGCCGAGGGCGATGCGATCAAGCAGGACAATCGGCTTTGCCCTGTTCGCCGGCGACCAGGCGGCCGCAGACCTGCTTGACCTCCGTGGTGCCGTCCGGCTGGATCGTCGCGAGCAGCACCGGCTTGTCGGCGACCTGGTGGCCGGTGCCGCGGCTGGTGAAGCGGATCACGCCGCTGGCCCCGTTCCGCAGGACGTCGTGGTCGGGGTCGTTGAGCGCGGCGAACACCGATCCCGCCGAGGGCAGCGCCTTCTCCTGCCAGAACACCTTGCTCGCCACGGTCGCGACGAGGGTGGCCGCGTCGTAGGCGACGGCGGCGCGGGTGATCGAGGGCTGCTGGCCCTTGTTGTTCTCGTCCGTCATCTCCCGGACGGCCGGGTCGTAGTCCGAGTAGAACGTCTGCGGCGCCTGGTCGCCGATCCAGCGCCACGTCCACGCCTCCCTGGCCGCGAGCGGCGTGAAGTACAGGTCGAACGTGTTCTTGCGGCCGATCTCCGTGGCGTTGTCGCTCACGTACTTGGCGATCTCGTCGTCCGCCATGACCAGCGGCCTCCTGGGGCAGGACAGCTCCAGGACGTTGATGAACGAGCGGAACTCGTCCGACCGCCCGGCGTAGTAGAACAGGTCGGGCTGGTCTTGGCACGCCTCGCGGACGGCCTTGTCGAGCTCGCCGGAGTTGTTGTACGGCCGCATGCGCACCCTGCGGCGCCCGAACGCCTCCGCGAACCCGGTGGCCAGGTTCTCGCTGTACAGGTCGTCGGGCTGGTCGTTGTAGATGACGACCGCGTTCTCCGCCTTCCCGCCGCCGAGGTGCCCGTTGCGCGCCCAGTAGGCGGCGTGCCGGGCGGTCCGCGAGTTCGGGGAGGCCAGCCGGAAGTAGTAGGGCGAGAAGCCCGCGTCCCCGTCGAGCAGGGCGGTCCCGTCGTAGCTGTTGGCCGTGCCGACCAGCGGCAGCGCCGATTTGGCCAGCAGCCTGATCGCCTCCTGGGTCTGCCGGCGGCTCTGCTCGAAGCCGATCACCGCGACGATGGAGCGGTCCTCCAGCGCCCGCTCGCGGATCTGCTCGGCGACCCGCACCGCGTAGCGGAACCGCGCGCCCGCGTTGGCGACCAGCACCCGCAGCCGCAGGTCGTCGCCCTCGGCGGAGTCGTTGAACCGCCGCTGCGCGATGGCCAGCCCGATCAGCTCGCCCTGGACGCCGGCGAGCAGGTCGATCCGGTGGTTCTTGATGGACGGGTCGGCGGTCACGGGGCCGAGGTACACGACGGTCGCGTACGGCTTGCCGGACTCCATGACGTGGTCGTTCAGCTCCTCGATCTCGTCGAGGACCTTGTTCAGCCGGTTGTCGTTGTTCCGGCCGCCGGAGTCCACGCCGAAGCGGAACGACCCGTCGGTGATCCCGACGCACTCCCCGTTGCCCGTCCGCGCGATCTCGAACGCCGAGCAGTACCGCACCACCTGGACGGAGATCACCGTGATGGACGCCGCCGCGACCGCGAACATCGCGATCCACGGCAGCGCGGGGTGCGCGAGCCGGGGGCGGCGCCGCACGGGCCGGACGGGCGGCAGGTCGCCGCCCGGGTCGCGGCTGATGTCGACGCGCAGCTCGCGGCGGGAGCCGAGGGCGCCGACGCGGCGCTGCTCGCGGGCGTACCGGTCCCAGAGGCCGCGCGCGGCGACGACGCTCTGCGGCTCGCCGGACGCCATGTCCACGCGCACCGCCTGCGCGATCCGGTCGAGGAGCCTCCCGCCGGACGGGGCGGCCGGGCCGTCCTCGGCGGGCGTCGCCGGGTCGACGCCGGCGACGACGACCAGCGGGTCGAAGCCGGGGAGCCCCTCGCCGGCCTGGCTGTCGGCGCGGACCCGCTCGATCAGCTCGATGAGCTGCACGCCCGGATGCCCCGCGGGCAGGTGCTCCAGGATCAGCACCGGGTAGCGGACCCGCGCCCACGCCGCCCGCCGGTAGTCCCGCCGGTAGTTGCGGCGGAGGTCCTCCAGGAACGCGGCGACGAGGAGCAGGTCGAGCTGCTCCCCGTGGTCGTCGGGCTCGACCGGGCGCGGGTCGAACACGCCCAGGGCGAAGCCGAGGAAGCCGGTGGAGTCGCGGTCGACGTACGGCTGGCGGAGGAACCACCCGTACCGGTACACCCCGTACCAGCCGCGCGTCCTGGCGACGATCTGCACGGCGACGAACGCCAGCCCGACCACGGCGGCGAACACGGCCGTGGCCAGGTCGATGGCCGCGGCCGTCCCGGCGCTGACCAGCGCGACGACCGCGACGCCGAGCGGGGCGATCTGCTCCAGGAACGACAGGAACGCCGCGGACCGGCTGGGCGGCTCCTCCAGGTCGCGCAGGACGTCCCGCCCGCGCCTGCGGATCACCCGGTTGAGCTCGCGGCGGCGCGCGTTCTCGTTGTCGCCGACGGGCGGGTGGGTGAGCCGCCGGACGAGCCGGTGGTTCTCCCGCTCGGCGGACGACGCGCCGCGCGGCGGCGGGCGGTCCCCGGCGCGCCGGATGTCCCGCAGGTCGCGCAGCCACAGCGCCATCTCCAGCATCGGGAAGCGCAGCGGCGGCTCTCCCCGGCCGCGGCTGCTGGGCTGCGACAGCTCCCGCTTGGCCTCCCGGAGGACGCCCGCGACGTCGGTGGCCGGGGTGTCGGCCGCTATGTGCGAGACCGGGGCCCGCTCGTCCTCGCACCGGGACTTGAGCAGCTCGGCGGCCTGCGAGGTGGCGCGGGCGGGGCCGAGCAGTAAGAGCAGCGGCCGCAGCCGCTCGCGCCAGCGCCACGGCGGCCGCTCCCGCAGCCGCTCGAACAGGTCGAGCACTCCGCGCAGCCGGTCCTCGCTCAAGGTCCGCTCGCCGTCGCCCGCCATCGTCGACCCTCGCTTCCCGTTCGCCGCCCGCCCGCGACCGCCCGCCGATCGCGGCTCCTCCGCCCTTGGACGCCGCGGCTCCCGGAAAGGATCGAAGTTTTCCACTGAACCTGCCACCGAGCATGAAAATCGGCCACCTTGCTCGCTTTTGCCATGATTGGCGCCATGAGTGTTGCTGCGGACGACGAACCGCTCGAAGGCGACATCGGTCCCGCGGCGGGCGCGGGCGTGTCGCGGACGCCGGGCGCGCCCGGCGCGCGGAAGGCCGACGCGGCCGAGGAGCTGGGGCGCTACGAGGCGGAGCGGGAGGAGCGCCGCCGCCGGACCAACGCCCTGTCGGGACGGATCGCCACCGCGCTCGCCGCCCTGCTCCTGGCGTTCCTGGCGTACGACTCCGCCCGCACCGCCCTGACGGCGCGCTCCAGGGGCGACGATTGGATCTACCCGCCGCTGGTCATCGCGGGCATTTGCTCAATCGCGCTTGTGACCCTGCTTGCGTGGGCCGTACGGCGGGTGAAGTAGCCTTTTGCGAGTGACCGACAGCGCTGATCCCACTATCGACATTCCCGCCGATCTCAAGCCCGCCGACGGCCGCTTCGGATGCGGCCCGTCGAAGGTCCGTCCCGAGCAGCTGGCCGCGCTCGCCGAGTCCGGCACCGCCTACATGGGGACCTCGCACCGGCAGAAGCCGGTCAAGTCCTTGGTCGGACGGGTCCGCAAGGGGCTGGCGGAGCTGTTCTCGCTGCCCGAGGGGTACGAGGTCCTGCTCGGCAACGGCGGCACCACCGCGTTCTGGGACGCCGCCGCGTTCGGGCTCGTCCGGCAGCGGTCGCAGCACCTGACGTTCGGCGAGTTCTCCAGCAAGTTCGCCAAGGTCACCACGAGCGCGCCGTGGCTGGGAGAGCCGACCGTCATCTCGAGCCCGCCCGGGTCGCACCCGGAGGCGTCGGCCGAGGAGGACGTGGACGCCTACGCCCTCACGCACAACGAGACCTCGACCGGTGTCGCGATGCCGATCCGGCGTCCCGCGGGCACGACCGCCCGCGACGGGCTCGTGCTGGTGGACGCCACCTCCGGCGCGGGCGGCCTGCCCGTCGACGTGGCCGAGACCGACGTCTACTACTTCGCGCCGCAGAAGTGCTTCGCCGCGGACGGCGGCCTCTGGGTGGCGCTCGCGTCCCCGGCGGCGCTGGAGCGCATCGAAGAGATCGCCATGTCCGACCGGTACGTCCCCGAGTCGCTCAACCTGAAGACCGCCCGGGACAACTCCGCCAAGGACCAGACCTACAACACGCCCGCCGTGGCGACGCTGCTGCTCTTCGCCGAGCAGGTGGAGTGGATGAACGGCCAGGGCGGCCTGGACTGGACCACGTCCCGCACGGCCGACTCGTCCCAGCGGCTCTACACATGGGCGGACAAGACCGCCTACACCACGCCGTTCGTCGTGGACCCCGCGCAGCGTTCGCAGGTGGTCGGCACGGTCGACTTCAACGACGACGTGGACGCCGCGGCCGTCGCCAAGATCCTGCGGGCCAACGGCATCGTGGACACCGAGCCCTACCGGAAGCTGGGCCGCAACCAGCTCCGCATCGGCATGTTCCCCGCCATCGACCCCGGCGACGTGGAAGCCCTGACCGCCTGCATCGACTACGTCGTCGAGCGGCTCTAGTCCGGGGCGTCAGGCGGCGGTCGGGACCGGGGCTTCGCTGGGGCGCTGCACGACGCGGTGGCGCAGGCCGGCTCGGTCGCACTGCTCGTCGTCGGGGGTGAAGCCCGTCCAGACGCGGTCGTCCATGTCGGTGTCGCGGGCAGTGGGCCGGAAGTTCGCCGTGGCCAGCACCTCGGGCCGGTCACGGCGTCCGGGGCGCCGCTCCATGCCGACCTTGAGGTAGGTGCCCTCGCGGAGCATGACGACGGTCGCGAACCGCGCCCGCGTGTGCTCCTCCGCCTCCCGGAACCAGCGCGGATTGGAGGCCCAGTAGATGTTCTGCTCGGTGTCGACGGCGATGGTCAGGGGGCTGAGCGCGGCGCGGGCCAGGTGCACCTCGGTCGGGCGGTCCCGGTGGACCCAGGCCAGCGCGGCGCGCCCGACCAGCGTTTCGAGCACGCCGGTCACGGCGGTCGCGTCGGCGCAGCCGGCGAGGAGCTGGAAGACGGGCTCGCTGTCGGTCGTCCCGGACGCGGGCGGCAGCGCGTGCCGCGACCGCAGGTCACCGGCGTCGATGTCGCCGTTGTGCGCGGCCACGATCGCGGCGCCCCCGTCCCCCGCCGGGACGGCCATCGGGCTGGCGTTCGCCGGGTCGGCCGGGGAGCCCTGCGTGGCCCAGCGGGTGTGGCCGAGGACGACCGGCGCGCGGTCGAGTTCGGGGAGGAGTTCCGTCCGCCACAGCGCCGAGAACCGGCCGCGGGCCGTCAGCACGCGGCAGCCGTCCCCGCACCCGGTCCCGCTGCCGAAGGCCGCACCGCCGAGGCCTGGCCATCCCCCGAGGAAGGCCAGGCCGGCCGAGTCCGTGCCGCGTTCCTCCGCGAGCATGCCCAGCGTGACGAACACGTCCGACGCCGCTCCGGCGTCGGCGGCGAACGGTGAGCGCACCATCCCGAACAATCCGCACATGCCAGATGAGATGCAGATCATGGGCGGCCGGTTCGCGCCGGGCACGGAGCCGAATAAGCTCGGCAGCGTGAACCGCGCGCCCCGATGGCTGCTTCCCACCGTGCTGACCGCGCTCGTGCTGACCGTGGTCGTCGGTGCGCTGCTGTCCTGATGGCGCGGGCTGAGCCCGAGAGCGCGGGGCGGACGAGCGGCGGGACGCGGAACGGGGATGATCAGGCCATGTCATGGTGCCGTGCGCGTCCCTTTCGTTCCGCCCGTTCCCGCCGTTTCGCGTCCCGCGCGGCCCGTGCCGGTGCGGCGCTGGCCCTGGCCGGGGCGTTCGTCTGGCTGCCGTCCCCCGCGTCCGCGGAGGAGCAGGTGGCCTTCACGATCCGGGACGAGCGGATCACCGAGTCGAGCGGCCTGGCGGTCAGCCGGCGGCACAAGGGCGTCGTCTACACGCACAACGACTCGGGCGACGTCCCGTCGGTCTTCGCGCTCGGCCCGGACGGGGGCGTGCGGGCCGTGCTGACCCTCGGCGGCGCGAACGCCCGCGACTGGGAGGACATCGCGGTCGGGCAGGACGAGCGCGGCCGCCCGGCGATCTTCGTCGGGGACATCGGCGACAACCTCGGCGGCGCGTGGCCGTACGTGACCGTGTACCGGATCCCCGAGCCCGCCCGGCTGCGGAGCCAGACCATCCGCGCCACCGCCTTCAAGATCAAGTACGCGGACGGGCCGCGCAACGCCGAGACCCTGATGATCAACCCGAAGACCAACCGGCTCTACCTCGCCAGCAAGCTGTTCGGCGGCAAGGTGTACGAGGCCCCGGCGCGGCTGCGGACCGGCGGGTTCAACGTCGTGCGGGAGGTCTCCGGCGCGCCGCCCATCGCGACCGGCGGCGCGTTCTCCCCCGACGGGCGCACCTGCGTCATCCGGACCTACCTCGGCGCCCGCCTCTACTCGGTGAACCCGGACGGCTCCCCCGGCAAGTCGCTGACGTCGATCGGCCTGCCTGCGCAGAAGCAGGGCGAGTCGGTGACCTACACCGCCGACGGCACGGCCCTCCTGGTGGGGTCGGAGGGGACGAACCAGCCGGTGTACCGGATCCCGCTCCCGGAGGAGGCGCTGCCTTCCAAGGCGCCGTCCCAGGCGCCGTCGCCGGAGAACGCGGGGACGTCCGGCGGCGCCGGTGAGGAGGGCAAGGACGCCTCCAGCACCAGGACGGGCCTGTTCCTGGCGCTGGCCATCGCCGCCGCCGTCGGGTACGGGCTGCTGCGCAAGCGGGGATAGGGGTCGTAGGGGAGAGTCGTACGGGAAGCCGCAGGGAAGAGGGTTGACGGGAGTGATGGGGCGACCTGACCGGCACGATGGAAGTCGGTGGCGGTGGGCGGCCAGTTGCCGGAAGGAGGCGACGGTCCCGCGGGGACCCGTGTGAGGATGCGGACTGTGGAGCATGAGCTGGTGGGCCTCGCGGGTCCCGGTGGCCGTTGGCGTCCCGTCGCCGCCGGTCCGTTCGCTCTTCTGGCGGTGGTGCTGGCGCTGATGCCGATCCGCCCGGTGTGGCTGTGGGCGACGCTGCTCGGTGTCGTCGCCGCCGTTCCGTGGCTGCTGGGCGCGGCCCCGGAGGCGCGCCGCCGGCGTCCCCGGCCGTACTGGCGGCTGTCCGCGGCGGGCCTGGAGCGGATCGCGCCGGACGGGCAGACGATGGTCTCCTACGAGCGGTCCCGTATCGAGGCGCTGGCCATCACCACCGGCGACGGCGTGCTCACCGTGTTCCACCGGTTCGGGCGTACCGCGGTGGGCGGGATGACCGCGATGGGCATGGAGCCCCTCACCGTGTTCGTGACGGCGCGCCGGCTGGGCGTTCCCGTGCACGTCCTGGACGGCGAGGCGACCGACCTGCTGGACCCCGCGCTGGACGAGGCCCTGCGCGTCCCAGGGCTGGACGACGACACCCCAGAGGGAAGCGCCCTGCCGCGCGACCACGCCGCCGAGAAGCGCCTGCTCGACCAGGAGGCGGCCCTGCTGGCCGCGGCCCACGAGCCGTCCACCCCGCGGACCGACGGCCGTGGCCGGACCGTCGGCAAGGGGCGGGGCCGGACCGGCGCGGAGCACCGGCTGGACACGCCCGAGCCACTGCCGAGCCGCCGCCGGATCGTGCTCCTCGGCGCGCTGGTCGCCCTGCTCGCCGCCGTGATGATCGTCCGGATCGCGGTGGACGGGACCGGCGAGTTCGGCGCCAGGCTCGCGGCCGGCTGCTGGGTGCTCGCGGCGATCGCGGGCGTCCTGCTGGCCCGCCGCCGGCTGCTGCGCGCCGCCCAGATCCGCTGGACGATCACGGCGGAGCGGTTGCGGGTGCGGAGCCGCCCCGGCCGCCGCCGCGAGGCGCAGGACCTGCGGGCCGGGGACGTCGCCGCCGTCGTCGTCGGGCCGGGCCTGCGCCTGGACCCGGTGAGCGGCGATCCGCGCCGCGCCGACCTCGCCGCGCTCGCGTTCGGGCACCGGCTGGAGCTCGTCGCCCGGCTGCCCGCGCACGGACTCGACGGCTTCCAGCTCGCGCACGCCCTCGACGACCACGGCTACCGGGTGATCACGCCGGGGGCGCGGACGCCGCGCCGCCCCGAGTACGGCCTGGAGGGGCTGCCCGAGATCTTCGCGCAGGTGCCGGGCGGCCGGCTGGTCGTCGCCGACGGCGGGCTCGGCTGGGCCGACGCCGCCGGGGACGTCGTGCTGAAGATGCCCGAGGACCGCATCGGCGGCATCGAGCTGCTGACCATCGCCGGGCACGCGTGGGTCCGGCTGTACGACACCGACGGCGACGAGTTCTTCGCCGCGCCCCTGTCGGCGCTGCGGATCTCCCGTACCGACCTGCGCGACTCGGCCCGCCGCGCCGGGCTGCCGGTCAACGACGCCGAGTACGACGCCTACATGAGCGCCGCGTTCCACACGGCCGTGTCCACGCTCACCGCCCCGGAGCCGGTGGCCGAGCCCGAACCGGCGACCGCCGTGCTGCCCTCGCAGAGCGCCGGGCAGGAGGGCACGGCGCCCCGGCCGGAGCCTCCCGGCGAGCAGGACTTCACGTTCTCCGCCCCGCCGCCGCCCGGCCCGGCGACCGCGCCGGGCGCGCTCCTGGACGCGACCCGCCGGTCCCGGGCGGGCACGTACGCGATGAGCGTGCTCCTATGCGAGGCCGTCGCGCTGCTGGGCGCGGTGTGGCTCGGCCCAGAGCTGGGCGGGTTCAACGCCACGGCGAGCTGGTCGGTGCCCGCGGGGCTCGTCATCGGCCTTGTCGGCTACCGGCTCTACGACCGCAACCGTTCACAGCTGCGGGTGTCGTCCGCGGGGCTCGCGGTCGTGACCAAGCGCGGCAGGGTCGAGTGGGACCTGCCCCGCGACCGCATCGGCGGCGTCGGCATCGACGAGGCGCATGAGCGGATGCCGCGCCTCGTGGTGTGGGGGCCGTCGGGGCGGGTGCTGCGCCAGGTCACGTTCCCGCCCGACCTGGACGAGCTGCGCCGGGCCTGCGAGCGCTACGGCGTCCCCTGGGGGCCGCCGGACGCGGACCTGCCCGCGCCCCCGCCGCCCGAACTCTGACGCAGCGACCACGTCTTCAGCGACTCGTACGTCACCTGGCTGTAGTCCTTGCCGGGGAGGTGGCTGCGCATCAGCTGGACGGAGTCGGCCGTCCACGCGGCGCCCGCGAACGCCGACAGCGACTCCACGAGTGGCCGCACGTCCACGGGCTTTCTGGAGCGGGCCAGGGTCAGGTGGGGGCGGAAGCCGCGGTGCTTGTCGGGCAGCGTCCCGACGCGGCGCCCGGCGGCGGTGGTGGACGCCGCGAGCCGCGCGATGCGGCGGCGGTCGCCGAACAGGCCCGTCCACAGGACGCGGGCGTGCGCGCCGCTGCCGGGGAACGCGCCCGCGCCCGCCAGCGACAGCGACATCCGCTCGTGCCGGCCGACGGCGCGTTCCAGCCTGGGCAGGAGCCGGTCCAGGGTGCGGTCGTCCACCTCGCCGAGGAACGTCAGCGTGACGTGCAGCAGCTCGCGGCGGACCCATCTCAGCTCGGGGATCGCGTCGTGGTGCGGGAGGACGGCCTCCTCCAGCTCATCCAGGATGTCCGGTGGCGGCACGAGCGCCACGAAAAGCCTCATGGGAACGTCCGGAGGGCCACCCCGCAAGCATTTCAGCAGATGGCACCCGTTGTCACGCCGATCGGTCGCCTTTGCGCCCGCTCTGTGGCCATATGTCGGTTCCGGTCAAGCTCCGGCGGAGCGCCGTCGGAGAACGCGGGCGAGCGTGGGGCGGATCGACCCGCGGGCGGCCAGCGCGCCCACGGCGAGCGCGGCGAGGGCGGAGATCAGGCCGCCGAGGATGAGCGCCATCCGGGCGCCGAAGTGCTCGGCGAGCCAGCCGACGGTGGGCGCGCCCACGGGGTTCGTCCCGAGGAACACGAGCATGTAGAGGCCCATCACCCGGCCGCGCATCTCCGGCGCGACCCCGAGCTGGACGGTGGCGTTGGCCGCCGTCGTGATCGTCATCATCACGATGCCGGTGGGGATCAGCAGCAGCAGGAACGACCAGTACGTCGGCATCAGGCCGGTGATGATCTCCAGCACGCCGAACAGCACGCCCATCCCGACCAGCAGCCGCAGCCGCGGCCGGGTGACCCGCCGCGCGGCCAGGAGGGCGCCGCTGAGCGCGCCGAGCGCCAGCATGCTGGACGCGAGCCCGAACGCCGAGGCGCCGGTGTTGAAGACCTCCTTGGCGATCAGCGCCACCGTCGTGGAGAAGTTCATCCCGAACATGGCGATGAACCCGATGAACACCAGGACCAGCGTCAGGTCGCGGCGTCCGCGCACGTAGCGCAGGCCCTCGCGGAGCTGGCCCTTGGCGCGCTTCACCGGCTCCGCCGGGTACAGCTCGCCCGTCCGCATCGCGTAGAGGCCGAACAGCACGGCGCCGAACGACGCCGCGTTCACCAGGAACACCGGCCCGGTGCCGATGACCGCGATCAGCACGCCGGCGACGGCGGGGCCGAGCAGGCGGGCGCCGTTGAAGGTGGCGCTGTTCAGCGCGATCGCGTTCGGCAGGTCGCGCCGGCCGACCATCTCGATGACGAACGACTGGCGGGTCGGGTTGTCGACGACGGTCGCGAGCCCGAGCCCGAAGGCCAGCACGTACACGTGCCACACCTGCGCCATGCCGGTCACCGCGAGCAGTCCGAGGATGAGCGCGAGCACGCCCATCGACACCTGCGTCAGCACCAGGATGCGGCGCTTGGGGTAGCGGTCGGCGATGACGCCGCCCCACAGGCCGAACAGGAGCATGGGCAGGAACTGGAGGCCGGTGGTGATGCCGAGCGCGGTGCCGCTGCCGTGCGCGAGTTCGAGGACGAGCCAGTCCTGCGCGACCCGCTGCATCCACGTCCCGGTGTTGGAGACGACCTGCCCGGCCGCGAACAGCCGGTAGTTGCGGTTGCGCAGGGACCGGAACATGCCTCCGGACCGAGGGTCCTCGGGCTCCTCGGTCTCGTCGGCCTTGGCGGGTTGCTCGGGTTCTTCGGGGTCGTTCGGCGCGGGTGCGGCGTCGGCGTCGCCCACAGGCTCGGGCGCCCCGCTCTCATCCGTGATGGGGGCGGCGGGGGCGGGCTCGTCCACCCGCGGCGCCGGGCCGGCGGCGTCGGGGCGGCCGGACGGACCGGCGGCGCGGGGCTGCGGCGCGGCAGGCGTCCCGCGGCGGGGACGCACGGCGGCCGGGGACGCGGAGCGGGCGGCCGCACGGACCATGCGTGCCGACCGCCGCCCGGGGCCGCCGCGCCGCGCGGTCCCGTCGGGCTCACCGTGTCCACCATTAGCAGAAGTCATTAACGGTGCTAACGATAATGGCCCGGCCCGCATTCCGCCAAACACGGCGGTTGAACGGGGGCGGTCGAACACCGGGTTGCGGACGCCGGGCGGCCGCGGGGTCAGGAGCGGCTGAGGCGGTCGATGATCGGCGCGGCCTGGCGGAGGACCTCCCGCTCGGCCTCCGTCAGCTCACCGAGCCGCATGGCCAGCCACGCCTCCTTGCGGCGCCGCTCGTCCGCCAGGATCGCGACGCCCTCGTCGGTCGCGGTCAGCACGACCTGGCGTCCGTCCGTGGGGTGCGGGCGGCGCGCGACGAGCCCCCGTTCCTCCAGGTGGGCGATGACGCGCGTCATCGAGGGCGGCTGCACCTTCTCGTGGTCGGCCAGCTCCCGCGGCGTCATCGACCCGTGCCGCTCGAGCGCGGCGAGGGCGGCGAGCTGGGTGACCGACAGCGGGCTGAGGGCGCCGTCGCCCGCGCCCGGCGGCCGCAGCGTGCGCAGCCTGCGCGAGAGCCGCGCGATCGAGATGCGCAGCTCTTCGGCGAGGCCCGGCACGGACGGCGCGCGTTCCCGGGGCGGTTGCGTTGTCATCGTCATTCGTCTCCCGTGCCGCCCATGCTGCCACGCCGCACGTGGCGGCCGCACTCCGAGCGCCGCAAGCCCGCAACGTAACCTGGCCGCATGACCCCACCGCGCCGCCCCGACCCGCCGCCGATGAAGACCAACGACGTCCGGATCGCGGCGGCGGGCACGGCCGCCTGGGCGGTGGCGCTCGTCGTGCTGCTCATCGTCGGGCTGCCGTCCGACGACCGCTGGTGGATCTGGGTGTGCGTCGCCGGGATCGGGATCGGGCTCTTCGCCATGTGGTACGTCCCCAGGCTCCAGGCCGCCCGCGCCCGGCAGGAGGCCGCCCGCCACAAGAACCAGGACACGGCGGCCTAGGGCTCAAGGTCGGTTTCGGCCAGGAGGCGCGGCAGGACCTCCGGGTCGTGCAGGACGGCCTCGACCATGAGCCGGTCGGCCCAGTTCTCCGTGGACCACGCCAGTGCCCGTGCGAGCCCACCGGGCCCGCTCGCGTGGATCTCGCCGTCCCGCGTCCACCAGGGCACGTGCTGTCCGTCCACGACGAGACGCTCGTGCGCGATGTAGTGGGTGGGGGTCTCCGGCAGGACGGCTGTGACCACGTCCGGCACGGAACGCTTCTCACCCTGCGATTGGACGACGCCGGGCACCTCGTCGCCCGCCAAGGGCAGGTCGAGCAGTTCCGCTAGACGTTCATGCCTGCCCTGCGCGGCGATGACGAGCGGCTGGCCTTGCAGGAGGGGCAGGACGTCCGGGCCGTCCAGGACGAGCGCGTCGGCCGCGTCAACGACCTCGACCTTGCCGTCCACGACCGCTCGCACGTGATCGGGGGGTTCGACCTCGGCCTCGGTGGCGTCGGCCAGGGCCGTCCACAGTTCGCCCAGATGCGCACGGGGAACGGACCGTCCCGGGTCACCGAGGCGGTCGAGCAGCTCTTGGGCGCCCCCGGGTTCGTTGAGCAGGTCGTCCAGCGACGTGCGGACGCCCAGTGCGAGCAGGAGGCGCTCGTCCAGGCCCTCCGGCGCGATGTCGTAGAGCCCTGTCAGGGCCTCGTCCCCGCCCAGCCGGAACTCGCCGGGCCGGCGGCCGTCCAGGACGGGATGACGGCTCAGCCACCACGCCGTGTAGGACGGGACGGCGACGCGCCGACCGTTGTGCAGGGTCGCGTGGGCGGGATCCACGACCGCCGCTCGCCACGGGGGTCTCGACAGGAGGCGAAGCGCCGCAGCCCAGTCGTCGACGAGTTCGAGGTCCCGGACGGCGACGAACTCCGGTACGAGGGGCGGAAGGTCCTGCGGGCCGATCCGCCTCAGGACGTCGTCCGCCCAGAGGTCCTCGTCGTCCAGTTCGAGGGTCTCGGCCGCGTCGGCGAGCCCGGTGAGGTTCACGTCCTCGCCTCGCGCGAGGGCGAATCCGTCCAGGACTCCGGCCGCCGCGAGGACCTCCGCGCCCCATCGCTCCAGAACCTCGCCGTCGACCACCCCGAACGGCGCGTCGTCGGCCATGAGGTCGCGCAGCGGGCTTTCCGGCAGGAGCAGCTCACCCGCGGCGTAGAGATCCCCGTCGTCGCCGGGGAGGGCGAGATCGGCCAGCCAGCTCTCCTCGCCCGGATCGATGTGCGCCGCCGCGACCAGCCCCAGCACCGCCTCCGCGACCGCATCGGGGTCGTCCGCCTCGAACGACTCCTCGACGGCGGCCCGCACGGCGGCGTCGCCGAGCACGGCCCGCGGCCCGGCCTCGACCGCTCCGAGCCGGGCCAGCAGCGGATGCACCGCCTCGGGGTGGACGAACCGCAGGCCCAGCGCGCCCAGCCCGCCGGGATCGACGCCGTCGGCTATCAGGAGCCCGCGCGGGCCGCGGACGATCCGTCCCGCGTCACCCGCCAGTGGCACCGGGAGGGCGCCCAGAGCGTCTGTGGCGGCCTCGGCGAGCGTCCCGTACAGCCGGTGCCACCACGCCGGTTCCCGGTCCACAGCGGCCAGCTCATCGATCACGTCGGCCAGCTCGACCCGCCGCACCCCGAGCGCGGCGAGCGCCGGGTCCCGGGCGGGCCACTCCGGAGGAAGCAGCCCGGCGACGACCACGCTCTCCTCGCCCGGCTCGGACTCCTCACCGTCGGGAAGTGCACCGAGGGCGAGGAACTCGATGAACGGGGCCGGTGCGTCCATCGCGACGGCGTCCCGTCCGCGCGTGCGGTGGGGAAGCAGCGGCGCTTCGGGAAGGCGCTCCCGGATGCCCCGGCGGATCTTCGCGTCCAGCTCCCCCGCCCCAACGGGACCCGGCACGAGCCTCAGCACCCGTGGAGACACCGGGAACTCGCCCAAGAGGCGGATGTAGGTCTCCGCGGCCCGCTCCACAAGGAAGTCGGTCAATGGTCCCGGCGCGACGTGGCGCCGGTCAGGTGCCAGCGGGAACGACGCAATGAGCAACGCGGGCAGATCGAGCCGTTCGTCACTGGGGGTGGGCGCGTGCACGACACCGGGCACGCCCTCCGGCAGGCCGTCCTCTGGCAAGGCCCAGCGAACCTGCCAGAACGGCCGCGCCCGTTCCTCCACTGGACGGTCTTCCAGAAGCGCCGCAGGGATCTCCCCATGCGCCTCGGCCGTCCGCCACACTCCCCCGTCGATGACCACTTCGCCGGGGTCACGTCGCTCGGCAGTCAGCTCGCGGACGTCCCCATCGACATCGAGCGCCACGCTCTCCAGCGCGGGCAGAGCCAGCATCAGCGCCGCACCGACCTGCTCCATCTGCCGCTGGACGGACTCAACCGCGTCGCCACGCAGCGGCAGCCGCACGACAGTGTCGAGCCCTGCCGGGATGTCCGGCAGTTCCGCATCGCCGAGCGCGAAAGGCAACCGCAGCAGCGGGACGTGACCGCCACGCCGCGCCAGCTCGTCCGCGAGGACGGGGACGCCTTCGACCAGCTCACGGGCCCGCTCCCGCGACCAGACCACACCCCCGGTCCGGGACGCGATGGCGGGCCGGTCGCTGACGGCCACGACGGCGGCGAACCCGACCCCGAACCGTCCCACTGAACCGGCGTCGTCGCGCTTGGACGACGCCCGCAGCGTGGACAGCGCCTCCACACCGGCCTCGTCCAGCGGCGCCCCGGCGTTGGCCGCGGTCAGCACGGCCCCGCCCTCCGGGCCGCCGCCCGTGCGGAGGGTCAGTCTGAGACGCCCCGGAACGGCGGCGCGCAGCGCGGCGTCGGCGGCGTTCTGCGCCAGCTCGACCACGACGCGGTCGCGGTAGCCGCCGAGGGCGAAGTCCTCCTCGGTGTTGGCGTCCTCGCGGAACCTGGCGGGCGACTCGCTCCAGGCGCGCAGCACCCGCTCGCGAAGCGCCCGCGTCCCGAACGGATCCCCGTCCCGCGCAGCGTCGTCCCTCATCGGGCCGGGCCCCAGGTCAGCTATGGCCGAGGGCCTCTTCGTCAAGGATCGCCGCGTCCTCACCGGACGGGACGACCTCGTAGCCCAGCTCGTCCACGACCGGCGGGCCGTGCTCGGACGCGGCCGGGATCGAGACCGCCTCGGAGTGCGCGCCGCAGCCGTGGTCGGCCGACACGACGCGCCCGTCGTCGGGCGAGTACTCGTTCGCGCACACGCCGAAGAGCTGCCGCAGCTCGCCGGCCAGCGCGACGTAGAAACCGCAGGTGGAGCACTGCGCCGGCGCGGACATCGCGATCGGGGCGCGGGGTCCGCCGACGCCGTCGTACCAGCGTTCGGCGGCCTCGTCGCGCCCCAGCCGGGACAGCACCCGGACGCGGCCGAGGCCGGGCTCCCACTGGGCCTGCCGGTCGCCGCGCTCGTCCACCTGCGTGTAGCCGGGGGCGAGCCGGACGTCGTCGGGCGCGGTCGGCAGCAGGTCGCCGGGGCCGAGGTCGCCGGGGCGCAGCCGGTCCAGCCACGGCACCCACGGCGGGGCGAGCAGCGCGTCGTCCCCGGGCAGCAGGACGCACTCGCTGACGGTGACGTTCTTGGCGCGGGCCGCCCTCGTCACGGTGACCGACCAGCGCCACCCCGCGTAGGCGGGGTCGAGGCACTCGAAATAGTGCGTGACCAAGCGGTCGCCCTCGGCGCGCAGGCCGAGATGGTCACCGACCGGCTGGGGCCACGCGGTCTCCTCCGCGGCGTCGCGGGCGAGGTCGACCGCCTCGGCGCAGGCGGCGTCGACGGCGGGCGTCCGGGCCCGGCGGGCGGGCCCCGGGGCGGTGGAACGCGCGGGACTGGTCTGACGCGATGGGCTCACATGTCAATTCTCGCCCATGGAACGACGTGTCCGGACCCCCGGGGCCCCTTGGCATGTCCCACGACGGGGTGCGGCGCCGGTCACAGGGTGAGCCGGGCGCCATAAGGGGAACGTACCCTCGGTTGGAGGCGCTGCAGGCCCTGGCGCGACCGTCGGCCTGGGAACGCAGGGGGAGATCAGGGCGCATGGGTGACCGGACACGGTTCGGGCGGGCCGCACGCGCCGGTGCCGGGCGGACGGCGCGGGTGCTCCGGCGCACGCGCTCGATGCTGCTGGGAACAGGCCGGCTGACCCGCCGCGTCACCCACGCCCAGGGCGCGGGGCGCAGCGGCCTCGGCAGCCTGATCGAGTCGTCGGCGTTCAACTCCGCGGGCGACGCGATGCTCACCGTCGCGCTCGCCGGGACGCTGTTCTTCGGCCTGGACGTCAACCAGGCGCGCGGCCAGGTGGCCCTCTACCTCATCGTCACGATGGCGCCGTTCGCGCTGGTCGCGCCGCTGATCGGGCCGGTGCTCGACCGGGCGCGGCACGTCCGCCGGTACGCGATCGCGAGCACGTTCGTCATGCGCGCGCTGCTGTGCTGGGGGATGGCGAGCGCGCTCCCGCACGGCGACCAGGTCACGTTCCTGCCCGCCGCGTTCGGCGTCCTCGTGCTGTCCAAGGCGTTCGGGGTGCTGCGGGCCGCGGTGACGCCCCGCGTCCTGCCCGGCGAGATCTCGCTGGTGACGGCGAACGCGCGCTGCGCGTTCGCGGGCCTGATCGCCGCGTCGGTCACCGCCCCGGTCGC
>NZ_BMRO01000010.1:0-11837 GCF_014648675.1 Actinomadura livida | reverse complement strand
CACGCTGCGGCTGCCGCGGCAGGTCGACATCCCGGACGCCGACCCCTCACCGGACGCCGAGCCGGGGTCGGAGCCGTCCGGGAAACCCGCGAGGCACTGGCGGACGCTCCCGCGCGTCGGCCCGGTCGTCGCGGAGGCGATGCAGGCGAACGGGGTGCTGCGCGCGTTCTCCGGCTTCCTGATCATCTATCTGGCGTTCCTGCTCCGCCAGGAGCGGTTCGACCCGGTGTCCCACCACGTGGCGCTCGGCCTCCTCGCGGCCTGCGCCGGCGCGGGCGGCCTCGCGGGCACGGCGCTCGGCGCCTACATGAAGGCGCGGGCGCCGCGGCTGATCGTCGTGGCGACGCTCGCGGCCGTCACCGTCGTCAGCGCGGTCGGCGCGGCCTTCTTCGGGCTGTGGGCGGCGCTGGCGGTGGCGACCGCGGCGGGGCTCGGGCAGGTGCTCGGGAAGCTGTCCATGGACGCGGTGGTGCAGCGCGAGATCGGCGAGGAGATGCGCTCGTCCACGTTCGCGGTCTCGGAGACGCTGCACCAGCTGTCCTGGGTGCTCGGCGGGCTGCTCGGCCTCGGCATGTCGATCGTCGCGGACGGGCGGATCGCGCTCGCGTTCGTCGCCGCGGCGCTCGCCGTCTCGCTGGGCCTGCTGCTGTCCCGCCAGGCGGGCCGGCAGCGCGGCACCCGCCGCCCCCGCCACGCGAGCACGATCAAGGACGCGCACCCGGAGATGCGGCCATGACGGCCGGGATCAGGGCGACAGGTCGTCGGCGACCGCCCGCAGCACGGTCGCGATCTTCTTCGCCTCCGCGGGGGCCGGGTGCTTGCCGCGCCGGTAGGTGTTGGAGATGCCGTCCAGCAGCTTGATGAGGTCCTCGGTGATGACGACCATCTCGTCCGGCTTCTTGCGCCGCTGCTTGGCGATGGTCTTCTCGACCGACGGCAGCGACTCCAGGACCCTGACCTGGAGCGCCTGCTGGCCCCTGCGGCCCTCGACCACGCCGAACTCGATGCGCTGGCCGGGCCGGAGCGTAGTGACCCCGCTCGGCAGCGCCGAGGAGTGCACGAAGACCTCACCGCCGTCGTCGCGCGTGAGGAAGCCGAACCCCTTGTCGGAGTCGTACCACTTGACCTTGCCAGTCGGCACCGGAGACCTCGTTCGGTAATCGTCCTGAATCGACCTCAAGATTAGTGCCTCACCGCGCGCCGGTGTACACGGAGGGGTGCTTCCCGGGCGGCCCGCGAGGCCTTGCACGAAGCTATCCCGGACGTCCGACAGGGGCACCCGAATATCGGTGCGGACGGGACACGCGACCCGACTTGTGACTATCCGGTCATACGGTCGTTGCGAACGACGCCATCCACTCGGGGAAGGCCCCCAGATCCGGCAGGACGACGTCCGCCCCGTACGCGGTGAGAGCGGCCGCGTCGAACGGCCCGGTCGCGACGCCCACCGCCATCGCCGCCGCGGCCCGCGCGGCGTCCACGTCGCCCGTGTGGTCGCCGACGTAGGCGCCCGCGCCGTGCTCGCGCAGTGCGACGCCCTTGCCCGCGCCGAAGAGGCCGCCCACCACCGCGTCCACTCCGAGCCCCAGGTACGCGACGGTCCGCTCGGTGTCGGCCTGGTTCTTGCCCGACACCACGACCACGCGCCCGCCTCTCGCGCGCACCGCGTCCAAGGCCGCGACGGCCCCGGGCATGAGGACCGTCGCCGGAATCGCGATGTCGGCGTAGATCGCCCGGTAGCGCGCCGCCATCGCGGGCACCTCGGCCGGCGGGAACCAGTGGGCGAGCTCGTCCTCCAGCGGCGGGCCGATGCGCCGCACGACCAGCCCGGTGTCGATGGGGACGCCGGTCTCCGCGGCGAGCGCCGCGTACACGGCCGCGATCCCGGCCCTGGTGTCGGCCAGGGTCAGGTCGAGGTCGAAACCGACGGTGAGGGGGGCGTCATGATCGAGGTCGAGCACGCCTCACAGGGTAAGGGGCTGGACACACGCGAAGACCCGCGCTCTCCTGGTAGTGGCGATGCGACGGGATCCGAGTAGGAGAGCGCGGGAACTTCGCGCGGGAACCGTTCTGTTGTGACCGGGGCTGGTTGCCCGGTCCAGGACCGGCCTCCCGTGTTGGCGGTATACCCGACCGCCCGACCACAAACCGGCTGACCAGGGAAAACACAGGACTCGAACAGCCCACCCGAAGCAAAAAGACGATCAGTCCGCCCGGTGAAGGAGGCCGCGTATGACAGAGAACCCCGACCGGCCGCCCGACCGGGCCGCGACGGGCGGGCACACGACGACCCGCACCGAACCCGGCGGCGAGCACCGCGCCCCGCGGACCCGGCGCTCGCTCACCGCGGCCCGCCGCCGCACCGCCGACGTCCTGGCCACGGTCATCTCGGTCATCACGACGGTCGCCGTACTGATCCTCGCCGTGCACATCGTGTTCGTGGCCTTCGAGGCCAACACCGCAAACGGCATAGTCAGCTGGTTCAGCGACAGGGCCACCGACCTGTCCTGGCAGTTCAAGGACATCTTCCAGCCCGCCGACCCCAAACTAGAGGTAGCCGTCAACTACGGCCTAGCCGCCCTCGTCTACCTGCTAATAGGCCGCCTGCTAACCAACCTGACCCGCCGCCTCGGTTAGGTCGCCCACCAACAGGGGTTCCAGGGGTCGCCCTCCCGGGCAGACACAGTTAGTCGCGGCCGGGGAAGCGGACCTTCTCGAAGGGCCAGGCGGTTTCCATCCATTCGCGGACGAACGCCTCCAGCTCCTTCTCCAGGGCGGAGTTCTCCTCGTCGGCGCGGACCCAGAACACCACGACCGCGTCCGAGCCGGGCTCGTCGGACGGGGCGACGTGGATGCGGCCGAGCTGGCCCTCCCCGTCCGGGGTGATGACGACGTAGCTGAACGAGCGCCGCAGCTGGCCCTGCTTCTGGAGCCAGGCGACGTCGATGAGGGCCTGCTCGAAGGTGAACTCGCGGTCCGGCCATCCCCACTCGGGCCCGAAGCGCCCGGCGAGCCGGTCCAGGCTGCCGATCACGGCGCCGTAGTCCTTGACCACGTCGTGGACGGTGATCGGGCGGATCTGGAACCGTGGACCGGCGACCAGCGTCGGTACCACGAAATCCTCGGGCAGGAAGGCTCCGTCGGCCGCCTTCCGCGGAGACATGAACATCGCCGACCTCTCCGACGACGGCCCCTTCCGGCGACGGGGCGCGGAGGACTGAGACTCTAGTCGGCCCCGGCCGGATGCGAGCCGGATCACGAATTCGGGCGCGCCGCGCGGACGCGGGGGCCCCGGAAGTCGCGGATGCCTTAGTGTTCTCGCGGAGGCTTCATCACCATGACGACACCTACGCGCGATCGGATCGTGGCCGAGTCGCTCCGGCTCTTCGCCGACCGCGGCTACGCGGCGACCTCGGTCGCCGAGATCGAGGCGGCCGCCGGCCTGTCACCGGGCGCGGGCGGGCTCTACCGGCACTTCCGGTCGAAGGAGGAGGTGCTCGCCTCCGCCATCCGCGAACACATCGAGCGGACCCGCAAGCAGATCAACAACGTCCTCGACCAGGCGACCGTGTACGAGGACCGCCCGCTGGAGACGCGGCTCCGGATGACGTGCCAGGCGGGGCTGGCGAAGATGCGCGAGGAGCAGGACCTGATCCGGGTGCTGTTCCGCGACCTCGACCAGTTCCCCCACCTCGTCGCGGAGATGCGCGAGGGCATCGTCAACCCGCTGTACGACGGCATCGCCACCTGGCTGGGGTCCCAGCCGGAGTTCGAGGGCGCCGACGAGGACTGGGCCGCCATCGCCTCGATCCTCGGCGGCGCGGTCGTGAACTACTGGCTCGCGAACGAGTCGATGTACGAGCCGCCGAAGCGCATCGACGAGAAGCGGTTCGTGGAGAGCTGGGCGCGGCTCGGTCTCGGGCTGACGCACCTGGAGCACACCCCCGCCCCCTGATCCGCGGAACCGGCCGCCCCCGCCCCCGCGGTTGAGCGGCGGTTCGACTCACCCCCGATCCGAGCAGGCGGTTCGTGCTCCTACCCTTGAGGGGCCCAGTACGGGCGGCGTGTGCCACCTAAAGTTGGGGATCGGCATGGAAACGTATGCGGACTGGTTGCGCGCGCGAGGCGACGACGAGCTTCGTGCGCTGCTGTCCGCGCGTCCCGAGCTGCTCGCCCCCGTCCCCGCCGACCTGACCGCGCTCGCCGCCCGCGCCGCGACGCCCGCCGCGATCTCCCGCGCGCTCGACCGGCTGGACCGTTTCACGCTCGCCGTCCTGGAGGCACTGCTCGTCCTGCCCGACTCGGACGGCCCGGCGCCCGTCGCCGCCGCGGTCGCCGCCACCGCCGACCAGGTCACCGCCGCGCTGGAGACGCTCCGGCGGTACGGGCTGGCCTGGGGGAACGGGACGCTGAGCACGGCGCCCGGCGTCCGGCACGGCCTGCCGCACCCCGCGGGTCTCGGCCCGCCGGCCCGGGAGGCGTTCGCCGGGTACTCCCCGGACCGGCTCATCGAGCTGATCACCGACCTGGAGGGGACGGCACCGCGCGGGTTCGCCGACTCCGCGCGGCTCCTGGGGCGCCTCACCGAGCTGCTGGCCGAGCCCGGCCCCCTCATCGACGACGCCGGCCCCGAGGCGCGCGCCGCCCTCGACGCCCTGGCGTGGGGCCCGCCGGTCGGGCGGGTCGCCGACGCGCGCCGCCCCGTCCGGGTCGCCACCGCCGTCACCCCGATCGAGCGGCTCCTCGCCCGCGGCCTCCTCGCCGCCGAGGACGACCGCACCGTCACCCTCCCCCGGGAGATCGCGCTGCACCTGCGCGGCGGGCACCTGTTCCGGGACGTCCCGGCGGCCCCGCCGCCGCTGACGCCCGCGGGCGAACCGCGCGGCGAGGAGATCGTGGTGCGCGCCGCGGCGGGCGAGGCGGCGGCGGCCGTCCGGCTCATCGAGGAGCTGCTGGAGCGGTGGGGGCTGGAGCCGCCCCCGGTGCTGCGCAGCGGCGGCCTCGCCGTCCGCGACCTGCGCGCCGCGGCGGCGCTCCTGGACGTCCCCGAGTGGCACGCCGCGCTGCTCGTCGAGGTCGCGTACGCGGCCGGGCTCCTGACCCGCAGCGGCGACCTCGACGGCGAATGGCTGCCCACCCCCGCCTACGACCTGTGGCTCATGCGCGACACCGCCGGCCGCTGGACCGAGCTCGCGCACGGCTGGCTGAAGTCCGACCGGGCCGCCGGGCTCGCCGGGGAACGCGACGAGCGCGACCGGCTCATCAACGCGCTGAGCGAGGCGATGGTGCGCAGCAGCGCGCCGGCCACCCGCCGGGCGGTGCTGGAGATCCTCGCGGACGCGGCACCCGGCACCGCCGTCACCGAGCACGCCGTGCGCGCCCGGCTCGCGTGGCTCCGGCCGCGCCGCGGCGGCCCGATGCGCGACCGCCTCCTCGGCTGGACGCTGCGCGAGGCCGCCGTCCTCGGGTTCACCGGCTTCGGGGAACTGGCCCCGTTCGCCCGCGACCTCCTCGCCGGCGACGACCCCGAGCCCCGCCTGGAGAAGCACCTCCCCGCGCCGGTCGACGAGATCGTCATCCAGGCCGACCTGACCGCGATCGCGCCCGGCCCGCTGGTCACCGACCTCGCCCGCGAGCTCGCCCTCGCCGCCGACGTCGAGTCCACCGGCGGCGCCACCGTGTACCGCTTCACGCCCGAGTCGGTCCGCCGCGCCCTGGACGCCGGGCGGACCGCCGCCGACGTCACCGAGCTGCTGGCCCGGCACTCGGCGACACCGCTGCCGCAGCCGCTCACCTACCTCATCGACGACGTCGCCCGCCGGCACGGCCATCTGCGCGTGGGGGCCCTCGCGTCCTACGTCCGGACCGACTCGTCCAGCACGCTCGACGAGATCCTCGCCGACCGCCGCTCGGAGGTGCTGCGGCTGTACCGCCTCGCGCCGACCGTCCTCGCGTCCGGGCTGCAGCGGGCCGACCTCCTCGACGGGCTGCGCGCGATGGGCCTCGCCCCCGTCGCCGAGGCCCCCGGCGGCGGGGTGATCGTGACCCGCCCGGACGCGCAGCGCGCCGAGCCCCCGCCGACCGCCGAGATCGTCCGGATCCGGCCGGAGGAGCGCACCGACGCCGCCATGCTCTCCGCCGCCGTCCGCGCGCTGCGCGCCGGCGACGAGGCGTCCGCGCACGGCGCCGAGCAGGCCCGGCTGCGCGCGGACACCCCGTCCGGCGAACCGCCCCGGTCCCCCGCGATGGCCACGATCGAACGCCTCCGCGCCGCCGTCGAGCGCGGCGGGCGCGTCTGGATCGGCTACCTCGACCAGCAGGGCCAGGCGTCCAGCCGCATCGTGGAGCCGGTCCGCGTCGAGGGCGGCTTCCTCACCGGCTACGACGCCACCCGCGCCGCCGTGCACCGCTTCGCCCTCCACCGCATCACCGGTGTGTCCGAACTCGACGACGATCCCGCCCAGTAGCGGGCCGCGGGCGTTTCCCCAGACCCGTGATCTTCCTTCGGGGCCGCGGGCGAATCGACTCCGGCGGGCACGAGCCGGCCGGTGCGGTGTCCGGTTGCGGACGCGGTGGAACCCTGCTTCGGTCGGCTTGGTCGTATTGGGTATCAGCAGGGCGAGAGGAGACGGTCCGTGAGCGGATACGGAGGAAGCCCGCCGCCCGGCTGGCAGGACCCGTACGGCGGATCGCAGGGCTGGAGCGGCGATCCCTACGGCGGCGACCCCTACGGCGGAGGCGCGTACGGCGCCGGGTACTCCGGTTACGGCTACGGGCCGCCCGGGATGCCCACGAAACCGCCCCGCGACGCGAACACCGTCGCGGCCCTCGTCTGCAACATCGTCGGCGTGCTGCTGTGCTGTGGCGTCCTGTCCATCCCCGGCGTCATCACGTCCGCGATCGCGATGGGCCGCCTGCAGTCCGATCCCGAGTCCGCGCGGAAGCTGACCGTATGGAGCTGGGTGCTGTTCGGCGCGTCCGTCGTCTTCGGAATCATCTTCATCGTCATCTACATCTTCGTGGTCATTTTCGCCGAGTCGAACGGCTACGACTCCACGTACTGACCCCGTCCCCCTTCTCCCCCCGCCACGCCGCGGGACGCAATAACGCGGCGGTGCGCGGTGTTGGATCCTGTGGTCGCGTCCGGTGCGGGCCACGTGGCGTTCCCCTGGGGTAGCGTGCACGGGCGGTGCCCGGCCGGACCGGCACCGATTACCGATTCCCGACGGGGGCTTTCGCATTGACCGACGGTCCGCTCATCGTCCAGTCCGACAAGACGCTGCTGCTGGAGGTCGACCACGACCTGGCCGACGCCTGCCGCAAGGAGATCGCCCCGTTCGCCGAGCTCGAACGGGCGCCCGAGCACGTCCACACCTACCGGGTGACGCCGCTCGCCCTGTGGAACGCCCGCGCCGCCGGCCATGACGCCGAGCAGGTCGTCGACACGCTGATCCGGTTCTCGCGCTACCCCGTCCCGCACGCCCTGCTGGTCGACGTCGCCGACACCATGGCCCGCTACGGGCGGCTGCGGCTGGAGAAGGACCCGGAGCACGGGCTCGTCCTGTCGTCCTCCGACCGCTCGGTCCTGGAGGAGGTACTGCGCGCCAAGAAGATCAAGGGGATGATCGGCGACCGGGTCGGCGACGACGCCGTCGCCGTCCACCCGAGCGAGCGCGGCGCCCTCAAGCAGGCGCTGCTCAAGCTCGGCTGGCCCGCCGAGGACCTCGCCGGATACGTGGACGGCGAGGCCCACGCGATCTCCCTCGCCGAGGACGGCTGGGAACTGCGCTCCTACCAGCGGGAGGCCACCGACGCGTTCTGGCACGGCGGCTCCGGCGTCGTCGTGCTCCCCTGCGGCGCCGGCAAGACCATCGTCGGCGCCGCCGCCATGGCCCGCGCGGAGGCGACCACGCTCATCCTGGTCACCAACACCGTCTCGGCCCACCAGTGGAAGCAGGAGCTCATCCGGCGCACGTCCCTCACCGAGGACGAGATCGGCGAGTACACCGGTACGAAGAAGGAGATCCGTCCCGTCACGATCGCCACGTACCAGATCATGACAACGCGTCGGAAGGGCGCCTACGCGCACCTCGAACTGTTCGACGCCCGCGACTGGGGCCTCGTCGTCTACGACGAGGTGCACCTGCTGCCGGCGCCGATCTTCCGCATGACCGCAGACCTGCAGGCCCGCCGCCGCATCGGCCTCACCGCCACCCTCGTCCGCGAGGACGGCCGCGAGGGGGACGTGTTCTCCCTCATCGGCCCCAAGCGCTACGACGCGCCGTGGAAGGACATGGAGGCCCAGGGCTGGATCGCGCCCGCCGACTGCGTCGAGGTTCGCGTCACCCTGACCGACTCCGAACGCCTCGCCTACGCGACCGCCGAACCCGAGGAGCGCTACCGCTTCTGCGCCACCACCGACACCAAGACCAAGCTCATCCAGGCCCTGGTGGACCGGCACAAGGGCGAGCAGACCCTCGTCATCGGCCAGTACATCGACCAGCTCGACGAACTCGGCGCACTGCTGGACGCACCCGTCATCAAGGGGGAGACCCGCATCCGCGAGCGGGAGCGCCTCTTCGACGCGTTCCGCGCCGGTGAGATAGGCGTGCTGGTCGTCTCCAAGGTGGCGAACTTCTCCATCGACCTGCCCGAGGCGTCCGTCGCCGTGCAGGTCTCGGGTGCGTTCGGTTCACGGCAGGAGGAGGCCCAGCGCCTCGGCCGCCTGCTGCGGCCCAAGGCGTCCGGGCAGGGCGCCCGCTTCTACGCCGTCGTCGCCCGCGACACCCTCGACCAGGACTACGCCGCCCACCGGCAGCGCTTCCTCGCCGAGCAGGGCTACGCCTACCGCATCGTCGACGCCGACACCGTCCTCGCCGGCGACGAGATCTAGGTCCGAGGGCCCCGGGCCGTCAGCGGCAGCCGGGATGCGGCCCGGCTTTGCTCACCACTTGGCGGAGCGCGTCCCGCAGCCGGGTCAGCTCCGCTTCGGGGAGGTCGAACAGCGCGACGGCGTGCGCGTGCCTGCCGTCGCGGAGCAGCGCACGCTTGCGCTCCCCCTCCTCGGTCAGCACCAGATGCTTGACCCGCCGGTCACCGGGGTCGGGGCGCCGTTCGACGAGCCCGCGCCGCTCCAGCCCGTCGACGATGCCCGTCACGTTGGAAGCGTCGCACCTCAGCCACTCGGCCAGCCGCCGCATGGGGGCCGGCGCGTCCAGGTTCATCAGGGCCATCGCCTGGACGGGCGGCAGCCCCAGCTCCGCCGCCGCCGCGTCGAAGTTCGCCCGCAGCAGCCCGGCCACCTGGAAGACCGAGTCGGCCAGGTCGCCCACCAGCCGATCGACGTCCTCGCTCATGCCCCGATCATATTCGCTCCTTAACCGCCCGGACTGTTGAGGATCTCAACTAGGTGTGCGTAGACTGGCGAACTAGTTGAGTACATCAACCATCTATATCCTCAAGGAGTACGGATGAGCATCCGGGCCCGGAGTCTCGGTGTGGCCGGCGCGGTCGCGGCGGCCCTCGCGGTATGGGCGGTGGGAGAGCCCGCTCTCGGACACGACCTGGTCGTCGAGCAACCGGGCAAGGACGCCACCGATCTCGGGGCCGGGGCGTTCGTCACGTTCTCCTTGGCCGCCTCGCTTCTTGGTTTGGCCCTCCTCGCCGTCCTCGAGCGCGTGACGGCCCACGGCCTCCGGATCTGGACGGTGACCGCCATCGTGGTCCTGGCCCTGTCCTTCTTCCCGTTGACCGGGGTAGAGGCGAGCGCGGGGGCGAAGACAGTGCTCGCCCTCGCACATGTCGCCGTCGCCGCGGTCCTCATCCCCGCCTTCCGGTACGGGCCGCCGCAGAGGCGGCGGGCCGGCGAAAGCGCCGAGGACGGCGAAGCGGTCGGCAGCCGGTGACGCGGAAGGCCCCGGCATCTCCAAGCGCGGACGGTCGAGATGCCGGGGCCAACCGCCACCGGTCAGTCGAGATCGTGCTCGCCCACCTTGACGGCGTTGACGAACACCGCCCATTCCGCAGTGGCGATGGCCAGCACCGGACCGGCCGGGGACTTGCTGTCCCGAATCCCGATGCCGGACCGCAGACCGGCGACCTCAACGCAGTTGCTCGACGCCTTACTGCGGGAACTCTTGCGCCAACCGGCGCGCCAGAGAGCAGGACGGTCCATCCTTATCCTCCCTAGGGTCGAGAGGGCCCCTACCCTCGCCCAGGCCATTAATCCGCAATGGCGAATTTCGGCTGCTCAAAATCTGAACTAAGCAGCGTCTCCTGGCTCCGAAAATGAGGGCCAACCGCATTGGACTTTGCCGGAGTGCGGCTAGCCGACAATTTTGCCTGCCAATCCGGTGCCGACCAGAGTTTCAGTCGGCCGCCCGGAGGGCAAGGGCCGTTCGGCGCACCTGATCGAGCGCCGCAAACCTACCGCTCGCCACGGATGTTCTGATCCGCCGCCTCCCTGGCACGGTTTTACTCGGTGAGGAGCGACCTCGTCGACCAGGGCGGACGTGCCGGGACCCACGGCCGAAAAGGGCTGGCCAGGCGATCGGAACGTTCCATAGCGTGGCCTCTGTCGGCCACCCGCCACCCTCGTCTCCTGGAGCACCGATGCCCCGCTGGTTGCTCGCCCTCGCGGCCGGCGCGCTCGTCTTCTACACCGACGACTACGTGATCGCCGGTGTGCTGCCCGAGATCGCCGGATCCCTCGGGGTGAGCGTGGGCACGGCCGGCCAGCTCGTCACGGTCTTCTCCGTGACCGTGGCGGTCGCCGCACCGCTTGCCGCGGTCACGACGGCCCGCATCCCCCGCCGGACGCTCCTGGTGTCGGCCGCACTCGTCTTCACCGCCGCCAACGCCGGAGCCGCACTCAGCCCGACGTTCTCCGCACTGGTGGCCTTGCGGGTTACGGCCGCGCTCGCCGCCGCCGCGGCGACGCCCGCCATGTTCGCGACCGCCGCCAGGCTCGCCGCCCCCGAGCGGACGGGCCGCGCCGTGGCCGCCGTCGCGTTCGGCGTCACCGGCGCCATCGCGTTCGGCGTCCCGGCCGGGGCCTGGATCGGTGGTGCGGTGGGCTGGCGTGCGACGTTCGCCGTGATGGCGGCCGGGGGTGCACTCGTCGCCCTGGGCTTCTTCACCACGTTGCCGCGGTGTGAGGAGGAGCAGGACGCTTTGCCCGTGCGGGCCCAGCTCACCGTCCTCGGCCGTCCGGCCATCTCCCTCGGCCTGCTCGCCAACGTCGTGCTGATGTTCGGGTCGATGATGCTGCTGACGTACCTGGCGCCGTTCACCGCCGCGCTGGCGAACGCGGACGTGACCGACCGCGGCGTCTTCTTCGCCTGCTCCGGGCTCGCCGGCATGGTCGGGATCTGGGCGGGCGGACGTGCCACCGACGCGTGGGGCGCCGACCGCACGCTCATCGTCGGTGTGGGGGCGTTCCTCGCCACGATGGTGGCGTTGACCGCGCTGTGGCCGCTGCGTCCGATCTCGGTGCTTCCACTGGTGGTCATCGTGACGATCTGGGGCGGCGCGGCATTCTGGAACTCCCCGGCCGTGCAGGCCAGGCTGCACGATCTCGCCGGGCCCGTCGCCACGCAGGCCCTGGCCCTCAACACGTCCGGCACCTATATCGGTGTCGCCATCGGCGGAGCCGTCGGTGGTGCGGTACTGGACACCGCCGGCCCCGGCCCGCTCCCCCTCATCTCAGGCATGGCCGGTGTCGTCGCACTCGCCCTCTTCATCACCGCGGCCCGCCCCGTAAAGGCTTCTTCCACCGCAGCGGTGGTGGACGAGTGAGCAGCCCATAGAAATGAGAAAGGGCCCCGCCATAAGGCGGG
>NZ_BMRO01000009.1:367980-406827 GCF_014648675.1 Actinomadura livida | reverse complement strand
TGCCCGATGTTGGACTTGATGGAGCCGAGCCGCAGAGGCCGGTCGCCAGCGCGTTGCTGGCCGTAGGTGGCGATGAGTGCTTGGGCTTCGATCGGGTCGCCCAGTGTGGTGCCGGTGCCGTGGGCCTCCACGGCGTCGACGTCTGCGGGGGTCAGGCGGGCACTGGCCAGCGCGTCCTGGATCACCCGCTGCTGGGACGGCCCGTTCGGCGCCGTCAACCCGTTGCTCGCACCGTCCTGATTGACCGCCGATCCGCGCACGATCGCCAGAACCGGGTGGCCGTTGCGCTGCGCGTCCGACAGCCGCTCCACCAAGAGGAGCCCGACGCCCTCACCCCAGCCCGTACCGTCGGCCGCCGCCGCGAACGACTTGCAGCGCCCGTCACGGGCCAGGCCCCGCTGCCGCGAGAACTCCACGAAGAGGGCGGGGGTGCACATGATGGTCGCGCCGCCGGCGAGGGCGAGATCGCACTCGCCGAGCCGGAGCGACCGGCAGGCCCAGTGCAGCGCCACCAGCGCCGAGGAGCAGGCGGTGTCGACGGTGACGGCGGGCCCTTCCAGGCCCAGGCTGTAGGCGACCCGGCCGGAGGCGAAACTGGCGGCGCCGCCGATCCCGATCTGGCCGTCGAACTCCTCGGGCATCCGCTGGAAGCCCGTCCCGTAGTCCAGGTAGATGATCCCGGCGAACACCCCGGTTCGGCTGCCCTGCAAGTCCGAGGGATCGATGCCGGCGCTCTCGACGGCCTCCCACGCGGTCTCCAGCAGGAGGCGCTGCTGCGGATCGGTCGCCAGCGCGTCGCGCGGGCTGATCCCGAAGAACTCGGCGTCGAACCGGCCCGCGTCGTAGAGGAACGCCCCCTCGTGGGCGTAGCTGGTGCCCCGGCGCTCCAGGTCCGGGTGGCGGAGCGCGTCCAGGTTCCAGCCCCGGTCGGAGGGGAAGGCGGACACGGCGTCGGTTCCGTCGGCGACGAGCCGCCACAGCTCGTCGGGGGTGCGGGCGGCGCCCGGGTAGCGGCAGCCCATCCCCACGATCGCGATCGGCTCGGAGTCGGCGGACTCGGCCTCGGCGAGCCGCTCCCGTGTCCGGTGCAGTTCGGCCGTCGTCCATTTCAGGTAGTCGACGAGCTTCTGCTCATCCGCCATCCGGAACCACCCCTCGGCTCACCTGTCCACCGCCAGCAGGTACATCTCGTGCAGGCTCGTCGCCTGGAGAAGGTCGGGCAGGGGCACGCTGCGTCCGGTCTCCCGCTCGATCGTCGTGAGCAGCCAGAGCAGGTGCATCGAGTCCCAGCCGGGGACCTGGTCCAGGGTCCGCTCGGCGTCCTCGGCCGTCACGGGCAGGCCGAGGTGGTCCCGGACGAGCGCGACGAAGTCGTCGATGGTGTTCACGGCGCGTTCCCCCCGAGCTCGTCGGTGAGGTGGACGTGGTCGGGCGGCGTGAAGATCTCGGCGAGGTCGTGCCGGAACCACGCCACCCCTTCGGAGCCGTCCGGTCCGGGGGGTCCGCCGGGAGGCGCCGCGGCCCGCGCGAAGCCGTGCCTGGGGTAGAGCTCCGCGACGCCGCCGTTCCTGGGCGTCGGCAGGTAGGCGCCGTAGACGGCGCGGGCGGCGCCGGCGCGCGCGTGGCGCAGCACGGCCGCCAGGCAGGCCTGCTCGATGCCGCGGCCGAACACGCGGCAGCTCAGCAGGAACCCGTCGATGCGGACCGCGTCGTCCGCCCACCGGGTGAACAGCGCGCCCACCGTCCCGTTGTCGCCGAACCGGTCGCGGGACCGGATGGTCAGGATCCGCGTGCGGGCGTCCTTGAGCAGGTCCCTGACCTCGGGGACGCCGAGCCGGTGCGTGACCGTGTTGAACTGGTTGGTCCGCATGGTGAGCTGCGAGACCCGCGCCGCGTCCTCCCCGGTGGCCTCGGCCAGGACGACGCGGACGTCCAATTCGCGCAGGTACTCCTCGATCGAGTCGAAGGTGTGCAGGAAGTCGCGGCGCGCCCGCTCGTCCCTGTACCTGGTCTTGCGGACGCGGTCCTCGGCGGTCGTCTCCCGGACGTCGAACCAGCCGTCGGCCAGCAGCCTCTCGGCGTGCAGCGCGGGATCGGCGTCGAGGCCGACGACCGCCACGTCGGGGTGCTCGGACCGCACGAGCCAGCGTTCGAAGGCGCTGTCGTCGGCGAAGACGAGGCTGTGCGTCCCGAGGTTGAGCTCCCGCGCCAGCTCGGCGACGTTCTCGGGCTTGGGTCTCCAGTTGGCCACGACGTGGACGAAGTCGTCCTCGCGCAGAACCATGCCGGGGTGCTCGCGCAGGACCTTGCGGACCGGCTCGACGTCGTTCTTGCTGGCCACCGCGAGGAGCACCCCCTGTGAGCCGACCTGCTTCACCACGCGCTGGAACTCGCGGAACGCCTCGCCGCGGTGCCCCTCCCCCACCTCGATGCCGTCCACGCCGTCGTCGCCGAGCACTCCGCCCCACAACGTGTTGTCCAGGTCGAGGACCAGGCATTTCCTGGTGCGGCCGGTGAGATGCCGGACCAGGTGACCGGCCTCGCGCGCGTACGCGGCCAGCAGGTCCGGGGACAGGTGCGCCTTGGCGTAGACGCTCATGCGCGGGTCGCTGGCCGGTGACGCCTCGGCGGCCAGCGGGTCGAGGTCCAGCACCACGACGCGCTCGTGCTCCTCGCACAGGTGCAGGAGCCGGGCGTTCAACTCGCGCCAGAGGGCGCCCAGGCGGGCCCTCGACCGGTGGTCGACGAGCTGCGCGGTGTACCGCCGCAGCAGCGGCAGCGTGTTGAGCACCAGCGTGCCGCGGCAGTTGGCCTCGAACGCGGTGGCCAGCCCCTTCAGCAGGCCGATCTTCTCCAGGCCGGCGCGCTCGACGTCCGCTGGGCGCCAGGGGACGGCGACCTCGTCGAACACGACCGCCGGGTCCAGCACGCACAGGACGAGGTCGGGTTCGGCGGCGTACAGATCGCTGCCCGGGTCACCGAGTTCGAGGACGTAGCCGTCGAAACGGCCGGTGAAGGGGCGCAGCAGGATCCCGTGCCGGGCGAGCTGCGCCGTCAGCGCGGGCAGCAGGTCCGGCAGCGTGCCGTGCCCGGTGATCGCGACCCGCGCCGCGGGAATCCCGGGATGCAGCCCGGCCGTCTCGTCGGCGTCCAGCCGGGCGAGCAGGTTCCCCGCCCGCACCAGCTCGCGTCCGTCCAGCTCGGCCACGAGCCGCTGGGCCTCGGGGTACCGGGCGGCCAGGGTCCCCGACCGGTGCAGGGCAAGCAGCGCGTCGGCCGGCGGCACACCGTCACGCGGAGCCGGTTCGCCCACGCCCGCCTCCTCCCCCGCGGCCTCGCCGCGCTCCGTCCGGCTCGTCCCGGTCACCGGGGCCGCCTCTCGCGGCCCCGCTTTCACGATCTCGGGACCGGCTAAAGCTGCGCTAAGACGGCCCTTGCGCGCCCGCGGGGTCACGGGACGGCGGCCCGGAAGGCGAGGATGTCCTCGGAGACCGCCTTGATGGTCTCCGCCGGGCGATCCCCCAGGTAGAAGTGACCGCCCGCGAACACGCGCATGCCGAAGGAGGCGGACGTGTGCTCGCGCCACGCCGCGGCCTCCGGGACGGCCACCTTCGGGTCGGAGTCGCCGACGTAGGCCGCGATCGGGCAGCGCAGCGGGGGGCCGGGACGGTGCCGGTAGGTCTCGATCGCCTTGTAGTCGGTCCGCAGCGCCGGAAGGACCATCCGCAGCAGCTCCTCGTCGCCGAGGACTCCCGCGTCGGTGCCGTCGAGGGCGCGCACCTCGGCGATGAGGCCCCGGTCGTCGCGGGTGTGCACGGTCTCGGTCCGGTGCAGCGACGGCGCCCGGCGGCCCGACACGATGATCCCCAGCGGGCTTCCGCCGGTCTCCCGCTCGATCGTGCGCGCCACCTCATAGCAGGTGACGGCGCCCATGCTGTGCCCGAAGAACACCAGCGGGCGGTCCAGCACGCCGCGCAGCGCCGCGAAGACCGCGGCGGCGAGTTCGTCGATGGTGTCCACCGGCGGCTCCCTGCGCCGGTCCTGCCGTCCGGGGTACTGCACCGCCAGCACGTTCGCCGAGCCGGCCAGCGCGGCGGAGACCGGGAAGAAGTAGGCCGCCGAGCCGCCCGCGTGCGGGAAGCAGACCAGCAGGGGATCGCCGTCCGCGCCCTGGTGGAAGCGCCGCAGCCAGAGGTCGTCGTTCGGTTCGCCCAGGTCCACGTGGGTCCCGTCCCTTCGCTTCGGGTGCACGGCCCTCCGGCCGCCGGCTCAGGAGATCCCGAGCTCCCTGTCGATGAAGTCGATGACCTCGTCCGAGGTCGCCGTGTCGAGGCGGTCCGGCGCGAGGTCCGGTGCGAGGTCCGCTTCGAGGTCCGCCGCGGGCGCGGCGGCGTGCCGGTCCCGCCAGCGGCCGAGCAGCGCCTCCAGGCGCGCGGTCACCTCCCGGTGGCCGCTCCAGCCGCCCGGAGCCGCGCCGAGCGCGCTCTCCAGCCGGTCCAGTTCGCTCAGCACCGCGGGCGGTCCCGGGTCCGCTCCCGCCGCCTCGCCGTCGGCGAGGTACCCGCCCAGGTGCCGTGCGAGGGCGTCGAGCGTGGGGTGGTCGAAGACCAGCGTCGCCGGCAGGCGGGTGCCCGCGGCGGTGCTGAGGCGATTGCGGAACTCGACCGCGGTGAGCGAGTCGAACCCGAGTTCCTTGAAGGTCGAGGTGGTGGTGACCGCGTCCGCCGACCGGTGGCCGAGCACGGTGGCGGCGTTGGCCCGGACGACGTCCAGCACCGCCTCGTGCCGGCGGCCTTCCGGAAGCCGCGCCAGCCGCTCCCCGAGCGAGGGTCCCGCCGCGCGGCCGCCGCGGCCCGCGGCGCGGCGGCCGGTGCCGCCGGCCAGGCCGCGCAGGACCGCCGGGGCCCTCCCGGCTCCGGCCTGCGCCCGCAGCGCGGCCAGGTCCAGACGGGCCGGCACCAGCAGTGCCCGCCCGTCGCCGCGCGCTATGTCGAACAGCGCCAGCCCCTGCTCGGACGGCAGCGGCACCACGCCGGACCGGCCGAGCCGGGCCAGGTCGGCGCCGTCCAAATGCGCCGTCATCCGGCTGGTCTCCGCCCACAGTCCCCACGCCAGCGACACGGCCGGGAGCCCGAGGGCCTTGCGGCGGGCGGCGAGGGCGTCCTCGAACGCGTTGGCCGCCGCATAGTTGGCCTGGCCGGGGGTGCCGAGCACACCGGCGCTGGAGGAGAACAGCACGAACTCCGCCAGGTCCAGCTCGCGGGTCAGCGCGTCAAGGTTCGCCGCGGCCGCCACCTTGGGCCGCAGCACCCGTGCCACCTGGTCCGGGGTCATGGAGCCGACCACCGCGTCGTCCACCACGCCCGCCGCGTGCACGACCGCGGTCAGCGGGTGCTCCGCCGGGACTCCGGCCAGCAGCCGGGCGAGGCCGGCGCGGTCGGCGGCGTCGCAGGCCGCCACCGTCACCTGCGCGCCGAGCCCGGTCAGCTCGGCCGCCAGTTCCGCGGCGCCGGGCGCCCGGGAGCCCTGGCGGCCGGTCAGCAGCAGGTGCCGCATCCCGTGCCGCTCCACCAGGTGGCGCGCCACCCGCCGGCCCAGCGCGCCGGTGCCGCCGGTGATCAGGACCGTGCCCGCCGGGTCGGGCGGCACCGGCACGGTGAAGACGATCTTGCCGACGTGCCGGGCCTGGCTCATGTGCCGGAACGCCTGGCGGGCCTGCCGCAGGTCCCAGGCGCGCAGCGGCGGGTGCCGTAGCGCACCCCGCTCGAACAGCTCCACGATCTCCGCCAGCATCCGGCCGATCCGCTCCGGGCCGGCTTCCAGCACGTCGTAGGCGCGGTAGGCCACGCCCGGGTAGGAGGCGGCGACCTCGTCGGCGTCGCGGATGTCGGTCTTGCCCATCTCCACGAACCGGCCACCGCGGGGCAGGAGCCGCAGCGACGCGTCGACGAACTCGCCGTTCAGCGCGTCGAGGACGACGTCCATGCCGCGGCCGCCGGTCGCCGCCAGGAACCGGTGCTCGAAGTCCAGGTCGCGGGACGACGCGATGTGCGCCTCGTCCAGCCCCAGCGCGCGCAGCGCCGGCCACTTCGCCTCGCTCGCCGTGGCGAACACCTCCGCGCCGAGGTGCCGGGCCAGCTGCACCGCGGCCATCCCCACCCCGCCGGTCGCGGCGTGCACCAGTACGGCCTCGCCGGGCCGCAGGTCCGCCAGGTCCACCAGCCCGTAGCAGGCGGTCAGGTAGGCGACCGGCACGGCCGCCGCCTGCGCGTACGACCAGCCCGCCGGGATCCGCGCGAGCATCCGCCGGTCCACCGCCGCCACCGGGCCGAAGGCGTACGGGAACAGGCCCGCCACGCGGTCCCCTGCGGCCAGGTCGGTGACTCCGGCGCCGACCTCGGTGACCACCCCGGCCCCCTCGCTGCCGAGCGGGGCGCCGGCGTCGGGGTACATGCCCAGGGCGATCAGCACGTCGCGGAAGTTCAGGCCCGCGGCGCGCACCGCCACGCGGACCTCGCCGGCGCCGAGCGGCGCGGCGGCCTCCGGGTGCGGGACGAGCTCCAGGTCCTCCAGCGTCGCGCTCGCCGGGGCCGCCATCCGCCACGCCCCGGCCTCGGCGGGGGGCGCGAGCGCGGGGTCGGTCCCGGTGCCGGTCAGCCGGGGCACGAGGGCTTCGCCGCGCCGGATCGCGAGCTGCGGCTCGTCCGCGTCCACCGCGGCGGGCAGGCGGTCCGCCGCGACCTGCGGTGAGGCGGGGTCGCCGTCGAGGTCGACGATCAGGAAGCGGCCCGGATGCTCCGCCTGCGCCGAACGCATCAGGCCCCAGATCGGGGCGCAGGCCGGATCCGCGACCTCGGCGCCGTCGCCCGCCTCCACCGCTCCGCGGGTGAACACGGCCAGCCGGGAGGTTTCGAACCGGGGGTCGGCGAGCCATCGCTGCACCGTGCCGAGGACCGCCACCGTCATCCGCTCGGCGGCCGCTCCGTCGTCGGCGTCCGCCGGACCGGCGCACGGGAGGGCCACGACGCCGGGGACGGCGGCGCCCGCTTCGATCGAGGCGGCCAGGTCGGCGAGGTCCGGGTGGCGGTGCACGGCAACGCCGCCGGATTCCAGCGCCCGGCCCAGGCCGAGGTCGTCGGCTCCGAGCACGGCCCAGTCGTGCCGGTCCGGAGCTTCGTGCGCGTCACCGGGCAGTGGAGTCCAGTCGACGTGGAAGAGCCATTCGCCGCCACCGCGCGCCCGCCGCGCCGGCACGGGCCGCAGCGCCACGGAATCGATCGCGGCGACGGGACTCCCGTCCGGGTCCCAGGCCGCCACCGAGATCCCTTCCCCGCCCTCTTGAACGACCCTGATTCGCAGTGCCGACGCACCGGAGGCGTAGACGTCCACCCCCGCGCAGACGAACGGCAGCCGTCCCCCGTCGTCCCCTTCCCCGGCCACCAGCGGGAGTCCGGCCTGCAGGGCCGCGTCCAGCAGTGCCGGATGCGCGACGAAGCCGTCCGCGGCGCCGCCGGCGTCCCCGTTCGCAGCATCGCCGGGGTCGAGGTCCGCCTCCGCGAACACCTCGCCGCCGCGCCGCCAGACCGCGCGCAGCCGCCGGAAACCGGGACCGTAGTCGAGGCCCCCGGCGGCGGCACGCGCGTAGAGGTCCGCCACGTCGACCGGTTCCGCGCCCTCCGGCGGCCACACCTCGCCGGATGCGGGAGGCGCGCCCGCGGCCGGGCCGAGGGCGCCGGTGGCGTGCCGCGTCCACGGTGCTCCGGCCGGGGCCTTCTCCGGCCGCGAGTGCACGCTCAGCGCCCAGCGTCCCGGTTCGCCCTCCGCGACGACGCCGACCTGCACCGCGACCGCCTCCCGGTCCGGCACATCGAGGGGCGCCTCCAGAGTGAGCTCCTCCACCCGGCCGCAGCCCAGCTCGTCGCCGGCGCGGACGGCCATCTCCAGGAACGCGGTGGCGGGCACGACGGCCGCACCGTGCACCCGGTGGTCGCCGAGCCACGGGTGGGTGCGCTGCGACAGCCTGCCGGTGAAGAGCATCCCGCCGCCGTCGGCCAGCCCGACCGAGGCTCCCAGCAAGGGGTGCTCGGCGGCGGCCAGCCCGAGCCCGGCCGCGTCCTCCCGCCTGGTGTCCGCGGAAAGCCAGAAGCGCCGCCGCTGGAAGGCGTAGGTCGGAAGGTCGACCCTGCGGGGCCGCGCCGGAGCGAGCAGGGCCGCCCAGTCCACGGGCACCCCGGCGGTGTGGGCCTGCGCGACCGCGCCCAGCACCGCCTCGGGCTCGGGCCGGTTCTCGCGCAGCGCGGCCGCCGTCGCCGGGGCCTCGTCCGCGCGATCCCGGTCCATGCACTCCCGCGCCATCGCGGTCAGGACCCCGGGACCCAGTTCGATGCAGGCGGCGACGTCCTGGGACTCGAGCCAGCGGACGCCGTCGGCGAAGCGAACGGCGCCGCGGACGTGCTCGACCCAATAGTCGGCGGAGCAGAGCCGCTCCGCCGGGACGGGTTCGCCGGTGAGGTTGGAGACGACCGGAATCTCCGGAGGCCGGAAGGTCAGCCCCTCGGCCACCGCGCGGAAGCCGGCCAGCATCGGCTCCATCCACGGCGAATGGAAGGCGTGGCTGACCCGCAGCCGCCTGGTCCTGCGGCCGCGGTCCCGCCAGTGGGCTGCCAGCGCCTCGACCGCCTCTGCCTCTCCGGAGAGCACGGTGGCCGACGGCCCGTTCAGGGCCGCGATCGCCACCGCGTCCTCGCGGCCGGCCAGCAGCGGCAGCACCTCGTCCTCCGACGCCTGCACCGCGACCATCGCGCCGCCGCCCGGCAGCCGCTGCATCAGCTGCCCGCGCGCCGCGACCAGGGAGCATGCGTCGTCCAGGGACAGCACCCCGGCCACATGGGCCGCGGCCACCTCGCCGATCGAGTGCCCCAGCAGGAAGTCCGGCCGTACTCCCCACGCCGCCAGGAGGCGGAACAGGGACGTCTCGACGGCGAACAGCCCTGCCTGGGCGTAGACCGTGTCGTCGAGCGACAACCCGCCTGGTGCCTCGCCGCCGAAGACGACCTCGCGCAGCGAGCATCCCAGCACCGGGTCGAGGTGCTCGCAGATCTCGTCGAACGCTCCGGCGAACACCGGGTACGCCTCGTACAGGCCGCGGCCCATACCGGCGCGCTGCGCCCCCTGGCCGGGGAACAGGAACGCGACACCGCCGCCGGCGCGCTCCTCGCCGCGGACCACCTCCGGCGCCTGCCCGCCCTCCGACAGCTCGGCGAGGGTTTGCAGCGCCTCTTCGCGCTCGCGCACCAGGACGACCGCGCGGTGCTCCAGTGCCGTGCGCGTCGTGGCGAGCGAGAAGCCCACGTCCGCCGGCCCGAGGCCGGGGCGGGCGGCGAGGAAATCCCGCAGCCTGGCCGCCTGGGCCCGCAGCGCGTCCTCCGTCCGGCCCGACAAGGGCCAGGGGACCACCGCCGCACCGGCGCCGGACGGCTCAGCGGGCTCGGCGGGCGGGGCGGCGGCATCGTCCGCCTCTTCGATGATCACGTGGGCGTTGGTACCGCTGATGCCGAAGGACGAGACGCCCGCCCGCCGCGGGCGGTCCCCGCGACGCCACGGAACCGGCTCGGCCAGCAGCGACACCGCCCCGGCGGACCAGTCCACGTGCGGGGTCGGCTCGGCGCCGTGCAGCGACGGCGGCAGCTCGCCGTGCCGCATCGCCATGACCATCTTGATGATGCCGGCGACGCCGGCGGCCGCTTGCGCGTGCCCGATGTTGGACTTGACCGAGCCCAGCCACAGCGGCCGGTCCGGCGCACGGTCCCGGCCGTACGCGGCCAGCAGCGCCTGGGCCTCGATCGGGTCCCCGAGCGTGGTCCCCGTTCCGTGCCCGTCCACGGCGTCCACCTGGTCCGGCCGCAGGCGCGCGGCGGCCAGCGCGGCGCGGATCACCCGCTGCTGGGACGGGCCGTTCGGCGCGGTCAGGCCGTTGCTGGCGCCGTCCTGGTTGGTGGCGCTGCCGCGCACCACCGCCAGCACCGGGTGCCCGTTGCGCCGCGCCTGCGACAGCCGCTCCAGGACGAGCACGCCCGCGCCCTCCGACCAGGCCACCCCGTCGGCGGACGCGGCGAACGACTTGCAGCGGCCGTCCGGGGCGAGCCCGCGCTGCCGGCTGAACTCCACGAAGGTGTCCGGGTTCGCCATCACCGTCACCCCGCCCGCCAGGGCCAGCGAGCACTCGCCACGGCGCAGCGCCTGCGCGGCCAGATGCAGCGCGACCAGGGACGAGGAGCACGCGGTGTCCACCGTGACCGCGGGTCCTTCCAGCCCGAACAGGTACGCCACCCGGCCGGACACGACGCTGCCCGACGTGCCCGTCACCGCGTAGCCCTCCGCGGCCTGCGGCAGCCTGCCGCCGCGGGCGTAGTCGTAGTACATGACACCGGCGAACACGCCGGCCGGGCTGCCCTTCAGCGACGCCGGACCGATTCCCGCCCGCTCCAGGGCCTCCCAGGAGGTCTCCAGCAGGAGCCGCTGCTGCGGGTCCATCGCCAGCGCCTCGCGCGGCGAGATGCCGAAGAATCCGGCGTCGAACTGCGCCGCGTCGTGCAGGAACCCGCCCTCGCGGGCGTAGGAGGTGCCGGGGTGGTCCGGGTCTGGGTGGTACAGCCCGTCCAGGTCCCAGCCCCGGTCGCCGGGGAAACCGGAGATCGCGTCGCGGCCCGCGGCCACGAGCTCCCAAAGGTCCTCCGGGGAGGCGACACCGCCCGGGTAGCGGCAGCCCATCCCGACGATCGCGATCGGCTCGTCCGGCGCTCCTTCCGCGGGCTCCGGCGCCATGTCCGGCCGCGCGGCGGCCGTGCCCAGGAGTTCCTCCCGGAGGCGCGCGGACAGGCGCCGGACGGTGGGGTGGTCGAACAGGAGGGTGGGCGGTAGCCGGAGGCCGGTCGCCGTGTTGAGCCGGTTGCGCAGCTCCACCGCGGTCAGCGAGTCGAACCCGATGTCCTCGAACGCCCGGTCGTCCCCGATCGCGCCGGACGACGCATGCCCCAGCACCTCGGCGACCTGTGCCCGCACCAGGCCGAGGAGCTCCCGGTGCTGTTCGGCCTCGCTGAGCGCGGCGAGCCGCCCGGCCAAGCCGCCGGCCGGTTCGCCTGCCGTCACCCGGCGGCTGAGGCCGCGGACCAGCCCGCGCAGCATCGGCGGCGGGCCGTCGCCGGTGCTCGTCCGCAGGCCCGCCACGTCGAGGCGGGCAGCCACCACCTCGGCCCGCCCGGACGCGATGGCCGCGTCGAACAGCGCCAGGCCGTCCCCGGCCGGCAGCGGCGCGATGCCCGCGCGGCGCAGGCGCGCCATGGCGCCGCCGGTCAGCGTCCCGCTGATCGCGCTCTCCGGCTCCCACAGGCCCCAGGCGACCGACACGGCCGGCAGCCCCCGCGCCCGGCGGTGCCGGGCGATCGCGTCCAGGGCCGCGTTGGCCGCCGCGTAGTTGCCCTGGCCGGCGGTTCCGAGGGTGCCCGCGATCGAGGAGTAGAGGACGAACATCGCGAGGTCGAGGCCGCGGGTCAGCTCGTGGAGGTGCAGCGCGGCGTCGGCCTTGGGGCGCAGCGTCCGGTCCAGCCGCTCGGCGGTGAGCGCGGTGACGATCCCGTCGTCGACCGCTCCGGCCGCGTGCACGACTCCGGTCAGCGGATGGTCGCCGGGGATCCGGTCCAGCGTCGCGGCGAGCTGGGCGCGGTCGGCCGCGTCGCAGGCGGCGAGGGTCACCTGCGCTCCGGCCGCGGCGAGTTCGGCCCGGAGTTCGGCGGCGCCGGGCGCGTCGGGGCCGCGGCGCCCGGCCAGGACGAGGTGCCGCACGCCGTGCTCGGCCACCAGGTGCCGGGCGAGCAGGCCGCCCAGCGTCCCCGTGCCGCCGGTGATCAGGACCGTGCCCTCGGGATCGAGCTCCCGTGGCTCCGGCGCCGCAACGGGAGGCCGCGCCAGCCGGGGCACGAAGGCCCGTCCGTCGCGCAGCGCGAGTTGCGGCTCGCCGGCGGCCGCCGCGGCCCGGCAGGCGTCCAGCAGCGCGGCGTCCCCCTCGTCCTCATCGAGCCCGTCCTCATCGAGGGCATCGGCCAGGAGCAGGCGCTCGGGGTTCTCCGCCTGCGCCGAGCGGACGAGCCCCCATGCCGCCGCCTGCGCCGGGTCGGCGGCCTCGCCGTCGTGGACGCCGACCGCCGCACGGGTCAGCACGACCAGCCGCGCACACTCGGGGTGGTCCGCGGCGAGCCAGTCGGTCACCGCGCGCAGGGCTCGTTCGGCGGTCGCGCGAACCGTGGCGGCGTCCGCCCGGAGGTTCTCGGCCCGGTGGTGCTCCGGCCGGAGGTCGGCGACGACCAGGGGCAGTTCTGCCGCACCCGGCGCCTGGGGGATCGGCCGCCATTCCACGTGGAACAGCGAATCGCGGACGGCCTGCGCCGGGGCCGGGGCGAGCCGGGCCGGTGCGCGCAGGGCGAGCGCGTCCACCGTCGCCACGGGCGAGCCCGTCCCGTCGGTGACCGTCATCGCGCCGTCCGCCGAGATGCGCGCCCGCAGTCCGGTGGCGCCGGCGGCGTGGAGGGTCACGCCGTTCCAGGCGAAGGGCAGCCGCGGGGCGGTGCCGTCCGGCCCGCCGGAGCCGTCCAGCCCGACCCGCGCGTGCAGGACCGCGTCCAGCAGGACCGGGTGGATGCCGAAGCGCGCGGCGTCGCCGCGCAGCTCGCCGGGCAGGGCGGCCTCGGCGAAGATCTCGTCACCCGCTCGCCAGGCGCCCGTCAGGGCCCGGAACGCCGCGCCGTACTCGTAGCCGGCCTGTTCGAGCCCGTCGTAGAAGCCGTCCAGCGGCACGGGCACCGCGCCCGCCGGGGGCCAGGCGGCCGGTTCACCCTCGGGCGGGGGCGCGGATCCGGTCCGTACGGCGCCTTCGGCGTTGCGGGTCCAGGGGCGGTCTGAGCCAGCGCGCACGTCGGCCGTCCGGGAATCGACGGTCAGGGGCCGGCGGCCCGACGCGTCCGCGCCGCCCACGGTGACCTGGATCTGCATCCCCCCGTCCGGCGGCAGGACCAGCGGAGCCTGCAGGACCAGCTCCTCAACCTGGTCGCAGTCCGTCTCCTCGGCGGCGCGCAGCGCCATGTCCACCAGGGCGGTCGCGGGCACCATCGGCACACCCGCGACGACGTGGTCGGCCAGCCATGGGTGGGTGGGCAGCGACAGGTGGCCGTGCATCGTCACGGTGTCGCCGTCGGCGCGCCGGGTCGCGGCGCCCAGCAGCGGGTGATCGGCCGCGTCCAGTCCCAGCTCGGCCGCGGACGCGGCGGCGCGCGGCACCGGCGCCCAGAACCTGCGGTGCTGGAACGGGTAGGTGGGCAGCTCTACCCGCCGTGCCCCGGAGCCCGCGAAGACGCCCTCCCAGTCGAGCGGCACGCCGTGCGCGTGCAGCCGGGCGAGGGCCGCCGTGAAGGACTCCGTTTCGGGCCGGTCCCGGTGGAGCACCGGTACGGCGAGGGCTTCCGCGCCACCGTCCCGGCCGGCGAGGACCTCCTCGGCCAGGGCGGCCAGGGTGCCGTCGGGGCCGAGCTCCACCAGCCGCGTGACGCCCTCCCCCGCCAGCCGGTCGACGCCGGCGGCGAACAGCACCGGGCGCCGCACGTGCTCGACCCAGTACCGGGGCGAGCACATCTCCTCGGCCGTCCCCGGCGCGCCGGTCACGTTGGACACGACGGGGATCCGCGGTGCCCGGTACGACAGCCGCTCGGCGACCTCGCCGAACTCGGCCAGCATCGGCTCCATGCGCGGGGAATGGAAGGCGTGCGAGACCGTGAGCCGCTTCGTCCTGCGGCCCCGGGCGCGGAAGGCGCCGGCGATCTCGGCCACGACGGGCTCGTCGCCGGAGACCACGACCGACGCGGGGCCGTTGACCGCCGCGATCGACGCGCGCCCGCCGCGTTCCTCCAGCAGCCGGCCCGCCTCCTCCGCCGTGGCCTGCACCGCCGCCATGGCGCCGCCGGCGGGCAGCCGCCCCATCAGCGCGCCGCGCGCCGCGACCAGCGCGCACGCGTCCTCCAGCGAGAGGATCCCGGCCACGTGGGCGGCGGTCAGCTCGCCGATCGAATGACCGGCCGCGTAGTCGGGGCGGAGGCCCCACGCCTCGGCCGTCCGGAACAGGGCCGTCTCAAGGGCGAACAGTCCGGGCTGGGCGTACTCCGTCCGGTCGAGCAGCTCGGCCCCGGGCCCTCCCGGTTCGGCGAACACGACGTCGCGCAGGGGGCGCTCCAGCAGTGGCTCCAGGTGCGCACAGACCTCGTCGAAGGCGGCCGCGAAGACGGGGAGCGCTTCGTAGAGTTCGCGGCCCATGCCGGGCCGTTGCGATCCCTGGCCGGAGAAGAGCACGGCGACGCGGCCGTGGCGCGCCTCCGCCCGGACGACGCCGGAGCCTGTGTCGCCCTCGGCGAGAGCCGCCAGCCCGGCCATCATCCCGGCACGGTCCTCGGCCAGGACGGCCCCGCGCTGCTCCAGGCCCGCCCTGGTGGTGGCCAGCGAATACGCGACGTCCAGCGGGCTCAGGTCCGGGGATGCGGCCACGTGCTCGCGCAGCCTGCGGGCCTGTGCCCGCAGCGCCGGTTCGCTCTTCGCCGACACGGCCAGCGGTACCACGCGGCCGGGGCGCTCCCCCTCGGGGGCGTCCGGTTCGTCCGCCGGCCCGGCCGGGGGCTCCTGCAGGATCACGTGGGCGTTGGTGCCGCTGATGCCGAACGAGGACACCGCCGCGCGGCGCGGACGGCCGGCGGCGGGCCAGCCGACCGGCTCGGTCAGCAGCGCCATCCTGCCCGCCGACCAGTCGACGTGGGGCGTGGGCGCGTCGACGTGGAGGGTGCGCGGAAGCGTCCCGTGCCGCATCGCCTCGACCATCTTGATCACGCCCGCCAGCCCGGCCGCGGCCTGGGTGTGGCCGATGTTCGACTTGACCGAGCCCAGCCAGAGCGGCCGGTCGCGGTCCCGGCCGTAGGCCGCGAGCAGCGCCCGGGCCTCGATCGGGTCGCCCAGGGCGGTCCCCGTCCCGTGCGCCTCCACCGCGTCCACCTCGTCCGGCGCCAGCCCGGCCGCCGCGAGCGCCTGGGCGATCACCCGGCGCTGGGACGGGCCGCTCGGCGCGGTCAGCCCGTTGCTCGCCCCGTCCTGGTTGGTCGCCGACCCGGCCACCGTCGCCAGCACGCGGTGGCCCTCGCGCCTCGCCACCGACAGCGGCTCGACGAGCACCACCGCGGCGCCCTCCGCCCAGCTCGTCCCGTCGGCCGACGCGGCGAAGGACTTGCACCGGCCGTCGGGCGCCAGGCCCCGCTGCCGGCCGAACTCGACGAACATCCCCGGGGTGGACATCACCGCCACGCCCGCGGCCAGGGCCCGGTCGCACTCCCCGCGCAGCACCGCCTGGCACGCCTGGTGCAGGGCGACCAGCGACGACGAGCACGCCGTGTCCACGGTGACGGCGGGCCCCTCCAGGCCGAACACGTAGGCGATCCGGCCGGACATGACGCTGGCGGCGGTCCCGGTCAGCAGGTAGCCCTCGGCGTCGTCGCCGGCCTCGTGCAACCGCGGGCCGTACTCCTGGTGGGTGCCGCCGACGAACACGCCGGTGCGGCTGCCCTTGAGGGACATCGGGTCGATCCCCGCCCGTTCGAGGACCTCCCATGAGGTTTCCAGCAGCAGCCGCTGCTGGGGGTCCATCGCCGCCGCCTCGCGGGGCGAGATCCCGAACGGGTCGGGGTCGAAGCCGCCGGCGTCCCGGACGAACCCGCCCGCGGTCGCGTAGGTGGTGCCGGTCCGGCCCGGGTCGGGGGCGTGCAGGGCCGCCAGGTCCCAGCCGCGGTCGTCCGGGAAACCGGAGATCGCGTCGCGGCCCGCCGCGACGAGCTCCCACAGGTCCTCGGGGGAACGGACGCCTCCGGGGTACCGGCAGGCCATGGCGACGATCGCGACGGGCTCGCCCGCCGCGGCCGCCGCGCCGGGGGCCGCGCCCTGATTCGGTTCCGGGTCCGGCGATCCCGAAGCCTGCTCGGCCAGGTGCCGCGCGAGCCCCTCGGGCGAGGGATGGTCGAACAGCACCGTCGAGGGCAGCGGCAGCCCCGTCGCCTGCGCCAGCCGGGTGCGCAGCTCGACCGCCGTCAGCGAATCGAAGCCGAGGTCGCGGAACGTCCACTGCGGCTCCACCGCCTCCGGCCGGTCGTAGCCCAGCACGGTCGCCGCTTCGGCGCGGACCACGTCGAGCATCGCGAGCCCGCTGACGGGGCGGTCGTCGTCGTGGTCCGTGACCGCCTCGGCGCGCACGGGCTCCGCCGGCACGGCAGCCTCGTCCGGCTCCCCCGCGGCAGGCGGCCGCAGCCAGTGCCGCTCGCGCTGGAACGGGTAGGTGGGCAGCGGGACGCGGCGCCCGCCCTGCCCGGCGAGCACGGCCTCCCAGTCCACGTCCGCGCCCCGCACCGACAGCTCGGCCACCGCACCGAGCAGCGTGCGCGGCTCGGGGCGGTCCTCGCGCAAGGTCTGGACGAGCACCGCCGTGACAGGGTCGACGCAGTCGCGGCCGATCGCCGACAGCTCGCCCCCCGGACCGAGTTCCACATACGTGGAGACACCCGCGTTTTCCAGGGCGCGCATACCGTCCATGAACCGCACGGTGCTGCGCACCTGCCGGGCCCAGTGCCCCGGCGCGCAGATCTCGTCGTCCGTTGCGACCCGGCCGGTCACGTTCGACAGGACCGGGATCCGCGGCGGGCGGAAGTCCAGCCGCCGCGCGATTCCCTCGAACTCCTCCAGCATCCCCTCGGTGTGCGGCGAGTGCGACGCGTGGCTGATCCGGAGCCGCTTGGTCTTGCGCCCCCGCTCCCTCCAGTACGCCGCGATGGCCAGCACGGCGTCCTCGTCTCCGGAGATGACGGTCGCCATCGGCGCGTTGGCGACGGCGACCGACACCCGGGACCCGTGCTCGGCGACGTGCTCGGCGACCAGGGGCGAGAGTTCGTCCTCGGATGCCTGGACGGCCACCATCGCCCCGCCCGCGGGGAGCGCCTGCATCAGGCGGCCCCGCGCGGCGGCCAGCGCGCAGGCGTCCTCCAGCGACAGGACGCCCGCGCAATGGGCGGCGACCACCTCTCCGCTGGAGTGCCCCATCAGGTAGTCCGGCCGGACCCCCCACGACTCCAGGAGCCGGAACAGCGCCACTTCCAGCGAGAACAGCCCGACCTGGGTGTACAGGGTCTCGTCGAGCAGCGCCGCGTCGTCCGATCCTCGTTCGGCGAACACCACGTCCCGCACCCGGCGGTCCAGGTGGCGGTCCAGGTGTGCGCATGCTTCGTCGAACGACCGGGCGAAGGACGGGTGGGCGGCATGAAGGTCCCGTCCCATGCCGAGGCGCTGCGTCCCGCCGCCCGCGAACAGGAAGGCGACGCGCCCTGCGGCGGCCCGGCCGCGGACCAGGGCCGGTGCCGAGCCGCCCCGCGCGACGGCGTCGAGCCCGCCCGCCAGGCCCGCGGCGTCGTCGGCGAGGACCGCCGCGCGGTACTCGAAGGCCGAGCGGGTCGTGGCGAGCGAGTAGGCGAGGTCGGCCGGTCGCGGATCGGCGGTGTCCAGGTGCTCCCGCAGCAACCGGGCCTGCGCGCGCAGCGCGCGCTCGCTCCGCGCCGACAGCAAGAAGGGACGGACCCCGGCGGGGCGGCCGGCCTCGGGCGTGGGTTCCGTGACGTCCGGTTCGGCCAGCACGACATGGCAGTTGGTGCCGCCCATGCCGAAAGAGCTGACGCCCGCCACGAGGGGCCGGGACGGCTGGGGCCAGGGGCCCGCCGCGTCCTGCACGCGGAGGTTGAGGCGGTCCAGGGGGATGCGCGGGTGGGGGCGTTCGAAGTTGAGGCTGGGCACCAGTTCGCGGTGCCGGATGCACAGGACGGTCTTGACGAGCCCCGCGATCCCGGCCGCGCCCTCCAGGTGCCCGATGTTGGTCTTGACCGAGCCGACCGCCAGCGGGCGGCGCGCCCCCTGCGACGCGGCCGGGACGCCGAGCTCCGCGCCGAGGGCCGCCGCCTCGACGGGATCCCCCGCCCTTGTTCCGGTGCCGTGCAGTTCCACGTACTGGACGTCCGCCGGGCCGACCTCAGCGTGGCGGCAGGCGAGGCGGACGGCCTCCTCCTGCCCGGCCTGCTCCGGGACCGTCAGCCCTTCCCCCGCGCCGTCGTTGTTGACCGCGCTGCCGCGGATGACGCAGTAGATCCGGTCGCCGTCGGCCAGCGCGCGGTCCAGCGGCTTGAGGACGACGACCGCGCCGCCCTCACCGCGCACGTACCCGTTCGCCCGGGCGTCGAAGGTGTGGCAGCGTCCGTCCGGAGACAGGCCGCCGAACCGGTCGGCCGCGATGAACCCGTCCGGGGTGATGGCGATGTTGACCCCGCCGGCCAGCGCCAGGTCCGACTCGCCCCTGCGCACGCTCGCGGCGGCCATGTGCACCGCCACCAGCGACGACGACTGCCCGGTGTCGACCGTCACGCTGGGGCCGCCGAGCCCGAGCGTGTAGGAGACGCGGTTGGCGATGATGCCGCGGTTCAGCCCGGTCGCGGTGTGCTGCGTGATCGTGCCGGTCCCGTAGCGCGTGCCCAGGCTCGCGTAGTCGTCCCCGATGGCGCCGACGAAGACGCCCGTCCCGCCGCCGCGCAGGCTCCGCGGGACGATCCCCGCGTCTTCCAGCCCCTCCCACGCCAGTTCCAGCATCAGGCGCTGCCGGGGATCGATGACGGCCGCCTCGCGCGGGGAGATGCCGAAGAACGCGGCGTCGAACCCGTCGACCTGGTCGAGGAACCCGCCTCGCCGCGCTCCCGGCGCGATGTCCAGCCGGCTCAGATCGCACAGCGTCCCGGTGGCCAGCCGCCGTTCGGGCGCCTCCCCGACCGCCTCGGTCCCGCTCCGCAGGAGGCGCCAGAATTCACCGGGACCCGCGGCGCCCGGCATGCGGCACGACAGTCCCACGATCGCGACCGGGCCGCCATCGCCGGCCCGCATCCTGGATTCGGCTGTTTCTCCGGTTACGGTCACGACACTCCAATTCAACCGCCACGCGCACTGCCCGCGTCCGCGGTGTTCGCGGCTGGACAATGGACGGACAGCAGGGCCTGCGGGCAATGTAACTTGCGTGCCCTGCCGTATCGCAATGCGCGGGCACCCCAGAAATCGATCGCGTCGCGAACGCGTCGCGCGACTCCGGCGGATAGACGGTCACCCCTATCGGAAATTGCCATCCCCTAAGCGCGGATGTTGCAACCCCAGATTGCCGGACGCCCAAAACAGGGGTTCCGTTTGCAACGCGGGCCGTATACCGTCGCCGAATGCCCAGATCTCTGAGCTCACCTCCGAAACTCCTGGCCATCAGCGATCTGCACGTCATGTTCCCGGAGAACCGAACGCTGGTCGATTCCCTACGTCCCGGAAACGACGGCGACTGGTTGCTGGTGGCCGGTGACGTCGGGGAGATGATGGGCGACATCGAATGGGCGCTGAGCACGCTGAGCCGACGTTTCGCGAAGGTCGTGTGGGTGCCCGGCAACCACGAACTGTGGACGCCGCGAGAGGACCCGGTGGCGCTGCGCGGAGAGGCCCGCTACGCCCATCTGGTCGACCTGTGCCGCGACCTCGGAGTGATCACGCCGGAGGACCCCTACCCGGTCTGGAAGGGCGCGGGAGGACCGGTCGCGGTGGTGCCGCTGTTCGTCCTGTACGACTACTCCTTCCGGCCGCCCGGCACCACCAAGGAGGCCGCGCTGGCACAGGCCCACGACGCGGGGGTGGTGTGCACCGACGAGATCCTGCTGCACCCCGACCCGCACCCCGGCCCGGACAGCTGGTGCCGCGCCAGGGTGGAGTCGACCGAGCGGCGCCTGGCGGAGCTCGACCCGGCACTGCCGACCGTGCTGGTGAACCACTATCCGCTGGTGCGCTCGCCCACGGACGTGCTGTGGTACCCGGAGTTCGCGCTCTGGTGCGGCACCGAGCGCACGGCCGACTGGCATCGCCGGTTCAACGCCGCGGCCGTGGTCTACGGGCACCTTCACATACCCCGCACGATCTGGTGCGACGGGGTGCCCTTCCAGGAGGTCTCCGTCGGCTACCCGCGCGAATGGCGGCGCCGTCCCCGGCCCGCGCCCGGCCTGAGCGAGGTACAGATCGCTCTGCGGAGCCGGGTGTGATCGAGAGCCTGCTGCCCGCGTCCGTGCGCTCCGCGGAGGTCTTCGGCGATGTCCGCCCCGACCACGTGTTCCCCGAGGAGGAGGCGCTGGTGGCCAAGGCCGTGCCCAAGCGGCGCCGGGAGTTCGCGACCGTGCGCGCGTGCGCACGCGAGGCACTCGGGCGGCTGGGAGTGCCGGCCGCCCCGATCCTGCCCGGGGTCCGCGGCGCGCCGGGCTGGCCGGCCGGGGTGGTGGGCAGCATGACCCACTGCGACGGCTACCGGGCCGCGGCCGTCGCCAGCGACCGCGAGTGCGCGGCGATCGGCGTGGACGCCGAGCCGCACGGCCCGCTGCCCGAAGGAGTGCTGGAGGCGGTGTGCATCCCGCCGGAGCGGTCCCGGATCGACCGGCTGGCGGCCGGGCACCCGGCGGTGCGCTGGGACCGCCTGCTGTTCAGCGCGAAGGAGTCGGTGTACAAGGCGTGGTTCCCGATGACCCGCCGCCCGCTCGGTTTCGAGGACGCCGACATCGATTTCGACCCGCTCCGCGGACGCTTCACCGCGCGGCTGCTCGTCCCCGGGCACACCCTTTCCGACGGCCGCCGGGTCGAGGGCTTCACGGGACGCTGGCTCGCCGGCCCCGACATCGTCATCACCGCGATCGCGCTCGGCGCGCCCGGTGCCGCCTAGGGGCCGCAGGGCGCGGCCACCCCGAGTTCCGGAGCATCCCGCGCACCTGCGAATAGGGGGGGTCACGGGGTATCGCCGCCGCAGCGCGCCGCAAATCATCAAGGAAACGACACGTGAGGAGGACGTTCGGTGAAAGGCCTCGACGACAACGCCGCCCGGAGCAACCCCATCGATGTCGTGCTCGTCGGCGGGCCCGACGACCTCCCGGTGACGGCGCGGCGGATGCGCGCCCCGGCCGCCGACGAGACGATCAAGATTCCGCACCGGGGCGGCTACGAGCACTTCGAGCGCGAGCGTCGCCTCGGCAGGCCGGACGACCGCGAGACACCGGTCTTCCGCTGGACCATGCGCACGAAAATCGCCGAATAGAAAGGAGGCCGCCGGACGACCGGGGGATGATGCGGATGCATCGGCCAATCCGTACGAGCATGTTCGACTTCCACCGGGAAATCTAAGGACCGAGCATCTAACTGCACTTCTCGAGGATTTTCAGCCAGTCCGGATCCGTCAGTTCGGCGCCGTTGTCCTGAAGAGCGTCCTGCAGGTCGAAGCGCGTCACGTTGAGCTTCCGGTAGATCCTCGTCAGATGCTGCTCCACCGTGCTGATGGTGACGAACAGCTTCTCGGAGATCTCCCTGTTGGTGTGGCCCGCGGCGGCGAGGGTCGCCACCCGGCGCTCGGCGTCGCTGAGCCCGGGGGCGGTGTCGGCGTACGCCGCGGCGCCCTCCGGTCCGGCCGGCGCCGCATCGAATCCGCTGCCCTGGTCCAGCGCCTTGGCGCCGCACTGCCGGGTAAGGGCCAGCGCCTTGCGCGCGTGCTTGCGCGCGCGCTTGGCTTCGCCCAGCAGGAGGCAGGCGCGGCCCAGGTCGGCCAAGGCATAGGCCAGTTCGAGCTTGTCCCCGCAGCCCTGAAGCAACCTGACCGCTTCTTCCAGCAAGCCGATGCGCGCGGCCAGGTCGCGGGTGGCGGCCTGGGCGCGCAGGGCCATCCCCTGCGTCCGCAGGTGCTGGGGGTCGATCATGGCGAGTTGCTCGTCACCGAGCGCCCTGGCCTCGGAATGGTCTCCGAGCTGCAGGTACGCCTCGACCGCCCCGCTGCGCCACGCTTCCACGACCGGCAGGTCGATGCCCCAGTCCCCCATCAGCCGGCCGCAGGCCAGGAAGTCGCTCAGCGCGGCATGGGGATGGTTCGTGGACAGGTGGTAGCGGCCGCGCGCGCAGAGGTAGTGCAGCCCCATCCGGGTCTGGAACAGCGCCTCGGGCACCGGGACGTCGAGATAGGCCGCCGCCTCGTCCAGCTCGCCCTTGCCCGTCAGCGCGAGGACCGCCGCCGCCAGCGGCAGCCCCACCACGACGCCCCAGCTCGGCGGTGATATCAGGCTGAGCGCGGCCTTCGCCTGCTCCTCCGCCGCCTGCAGCTCGCCCTGCCGGACGTGGATCATCGCCCGTTCGGCGGCGAACAGCGCATGCCAGGTCGGGCTGCGCCGCCCCGCGGCCTCGGCGAGCAGCACGTCGCACCAGCCGGCCGCCTCGGCGAGCCGGTCGTTGTAGGTGAAGGCGGCGAGCGCGGCGGTCAGCGGGGCGAGCATGCGCTCGCTGAGCCGGGACCGCTGCAGCAGTCCCTCGGCCGCCGCCAGCACCGCGGGCTGCTTCCCGTGCACCAGCTCGGCCGCGATCACATCGGCCCCCTGCAGCTCGGGATTCACCAGGACCGGCATGGGTCCCTGCCGCCGGAGGGTCACGGGCCGGGGACGCTTGAACAGGGCCGGATACAGGTACGCGCCCCAGAGGCCGGGACCGTCCAGATCCACGGTGCTCGCCTGCTCGCCCCCCGCCGCGGCCCCGCGGCCCGACGCCAGCAGGTCCAGGATGGCCAGGGCCTCGCGCACGCGCCCGTGCCACAGCAGGTAGCCGGCCGGTATGAAATGGTCGGTGCCCTCGCCCGGGCCGGCGTCTCCGACGGCGCAGAACTCGTGCAGCCGCCGCAGGACGGCGGCGGGATCGAGCCGCCACTCGGCGTCGACGAGCATGGACACCACCACGGCGCGCTGCCGCTCGTCGCAGACCTGGTGGGCCGCCCGCAGGTAGTGGATGCACGTGGTCACATCGTCGCCGGCGAGCGCGTGCTCCGCGGCCTCCTGGAGGATCGGGACGACCCACGGCGCTTCGAGCCGGCCCGCCGCAACGATGTGCGCCGCCACCTCCACGGCCGGGAACCCCTCGTTGTGCAGCAGGTCGGCGATCTTCGCGTGGGTGGCCCGGCGCGTGCTGGACGGCGTGCCGTCGAGCACGGCGGCGCGGAACGCCTCGTGCCGGAACCGGCCGTCCACCAGCACCTTCGCCGTCGTCAGCAGGTGGACGACCTGGCGGCAGGCGTCGACGCCGATGTCCAGGACGCCGGCGAGCAGCAGGGGCGACACCGGCTTGTTCAGCACGGCGATGGCACGTGCCAACTCGACGACCGGGCTCTCGTGCCGGTAGAGGAAGTCGAGCACGGCACGGCCGAACGCCTCACCTCCCGTCGCGCCCGACCACCGGAACGAGCCGTCGCGGTGATCGTCCAGGAAGGCCTGCGCCAGCATCGGGTAGCCCGCGCTCGCCTCGTGCATCTCGGTGACCAGGTCGTACGGCGGGCGCTCGGGCAGATGCGCGGCCGCCAGCTCGGCGAGGCCCGCCCGGGACAGCGGCTCCAGCCGTATCCGCCGGAACAGCGGTTCCCGGAGGAACTCGCTGCGCATCAGGGCGCTCGCCCCGTTCGAATGGGAGCACTCGCCGAAGAGGACGTGCAGGCGCGCGCCCCGCAGCCGGCGGACCAGGTACAGCAGGCATTGCAGGGACGGCACGTCGGCGTGGTGCGCGTCGTCGACGCTGAGCACGACGGGCCTCTCGTCCAGCAGGTCGCGGAGAATCTCCAGCATCCCGCGCAGGACGCGGGCGGGGACCTGGACGACGGCCTCGCCGTCCCGCCCGGCCGGCGGTTCGGGCGACCGTGTGCTCAGGGCGTCGGCGTCCAGCCACCGCATCGCCCGCTCCGCGCTCTCGCGCGGCAGGCCGGGACTGCGGAACAGCTGTTCCAGCACCCCCAGCGGCAGGTCGCGTTCGCTCCGGGAGGCGACCGCGCCGAGCGTGAGGCCCCCGGACTCGGCGGCCCACTCCCCGGCGGTGCGCAGGAGAGCCGTCTTACCGGTGGCTATTCCTCCGCTAATCACCACCACCGAACCCCCCGAGAAGCTCGCGAACAGGCTTTTCAGGGTGCCGAGTTCGTTATCCCTGCCGACCAGAACCATAAGTGACTCCTAAGCGGACCGCCTCGTTTCTCCGACCCCACCGAAACCCTGGCGCCGTCATCACCACCGATTCGGAGCGCCACTCACCGGCATGCTTCACAAATGCCACCATCCTTACACCCGGGCCATTGTTTTACAACATCAACCAAACGTCACAGTCGGCCACCGTGCGTAATAAGACGATCAAGTGGCACGGATTATCGCGACCCACGGTCCCGGACATTAGTTAAAATGTGACATTAAACTCTTTGCCGCATGCCGCCCACTCCGTGCCCGCACCCACTGAATCGAGCGAGATCCGACAAAGCGGCGACCTCGACGAAAGAGCACGATTTCGCCATGAACCAAAGGGACATATTTATCCAGACCCCAGGCAATCCAACCGTAACCCTGCAGTCCTTGACACAGATGACCTTCAGCATCACCCAGAAAACGAAAGAGACAAATTTAATTCATTCGAGATGACTCGTCACATTACCGTGCGGCGCCCCCTGCGCCACCCGCCCGGCAGGGGCTAGGAGGCGACGCGCAGGTCGAGCCGTTCGTCAGCGGAAAGGATCGCCCGCTGCATGTCCCGCAGCGCCTGGCACGGCTCAAGGCCGAGCTCCTCCCTGAGCGTGCTGCGGGCGGACTGGTAGACCCGCAGCGCGTCGGCCTTCCGGTCGGAGCGGTACAACGCCAGCATGAGCTGGCGGTAATAGACCTCCCGCAGCGGATTCTCGGCGATGAGCGAGTACAGCCACCCGACGAGCTCCCGGTGCCGGCCCAGCCGGAGATAGGCGTCGCCCAGCATCTCCAGGCACTCCAGGCGCAGCTCGGTCATCCACCGGACGAAGCCCCCGACGATGGGCCCGGTGCGCACGTCGCCGAGCGTCTGCCCGCGCCACAGCCCCAGCGCCTGCTCCAGGGCGTCCGCGGCCTCCTCGTACCGGCGTTCCCTGATACAGGCCCGCCCCCGGTCCGCCAGCCGCCTGAAGATGTGGAAATCGATGTCGTCGGTGCCCTTCCGGAGCAGATAGCCGGGCGGCCGGGTCAGCACCGGGTTCTCTTCCTGACCGGGCCGGGCGAGAAACTTGCGGACCTGGGATATGTAGACGTGAAGTCCGGCCATGGCGCGCCGCGGGGGCGCATCGTCCCAAACCTCGGTGATCAGCTGGTCGAGCGCCACCACCTGATCCGCCCGGATCACCATGGCGGTCAGCACGGTCTCGACCTTCCGTGCGCTAATGGAGGTGGAACCGCCCTCGTCGATCACGCGGAGCGGCCCCAGGACTTCGTACCTCAAGATCCCTCCCCTCATGCGGACTGACGCGGAAGCCGAGCGGCCCCGATGCCCCGGCGGGCGATCCTCCGACGCCTGCATGGCCACCAAAGCCACCCGTCGATGATGAGGTGATCTGTCGTCGCGCCGGTACCCGTACCACGCCCCTACCGAGCGATCATGCGAAAGCGGCGCCCTGGCTCCCCAGTGCCAACAAATACCCCTATCAAGACATTCAGGGCATCATGCGGGTTCATCACGGAAGGCGGATCCACTACAATGATGTCCCCGCCCTCGGTCATACCGCGGCCCACATCCCGGGCGACAGAGTCGATCTTGACAGTGGCACCAGCCCGCCCAGGGGATATGTCGAGCGCATCCAACCGCAATAGCGCCGTTCTGATCACTACCGCCCTTTCCCGATGGCCCGGCGAGCCGCCGCCCTCCGCAGCCCACACGCCGGACGCGCCCGGCGGGCCACTGGATCCCCTCCGCCGCGCCGACGACGCCGGACCATCTCGACGACTCGGGTTCGCGGGGCGGGCTACCGCCATGGACGAGATGGCGGTTTGCCCCCTCCGGCTCTACAGTGGCGGGTGGAGTGCCGGGAAGCCTGGTCGGCGTCTGAGGTCGGCCGACCTCGGGCGAAGCGAGGGCAGGAGTTCCGGTGCGGGTGCGCGAGCTTGTTGACGAGGTCCCGGTCGTCGGACCGGACGATCCGGTCCTGGACGCGGTCCGGACGATGTGGCGGCAGAAGGTCCCCGGTCTCGTAGTCGTAGACGGTAGGGGGCACTTGATGTCCGTCCTATCGGTGACCGAGGTGCTGTGTTCGGTCATTCCGTCGTACGTGGGCGAGGACGCGCTGCTGGCACGCGTGATCGACGAGGGCCACGCCGACGACTTCCTGGCCGAGTGCGCCGGACGAAAAGTGCGGGACTGCCTGCCACGCGGACACCGCGGCCCCGCAGCGGTAAGCCCGGACGCCACCGTCCTGGAGGCGGCGGCTTCGATGACCAGCACCGGATGCCCCCTCGCGGCCGTCGTCGCCGACGACGGCCGCGTCCTGGGCGCAGTGAGCTGGTACGCCCTGCTCGACCGCCTCCTGACAACCGATCAGCCGCGGACATCACCGGCAGACACCTGAAGGCCCCGAAGCACGACCTACTACGCGGGTGCCCTGAAGAGGACCCACAGCCGCAACCAAGCACGCGTTTGCGACTCTACAAACGCGCCCCGGGACTCGTCGCCCGCTGCCCCGCCTGCGAAGAGGTCGTGCTGCGCATGGTCCGGAGGCCGGAGGCAGCCTGGCTCGACATGCGCGGCATCACCGCCCGGCGCATCCCTCTCGGCTGACGCCCCGGACTACTTGGCCGGGGTGTAGGCCAGGACCAGCGAGCCGTTGCCGAGGTCGGTGACCCCGGTCAGGTTCATGAAGGTCGCGCCGATGCCCGACAGGAGGGAGTCGCCGGAGCCCGCGACGAACGGGGAGATGCCCAGGTGGATCTCGTCCATCAGACCCGCCTCTACGAGCGCGCGGCTGAAGGGGCCGTTGCCGTACTTCAGCAGCGTCCCGTCGCCGGCCTCCTTGAGGCGCGCGACGGCCTCGACGGCGTCACCGGGGAGCACTTCGGCGTTCCACGCGGTCTCGGTCAGCGTGGTGGACGCGACGTACTTCGGCAGCGCGTTGACCTTGTCGGCGAGGGGGCCGGTCATGTCGGGCCAGGTGGTGGAGAAGGTCTCGTAGGTCGCCCGTCCGAGCACGAGGCCGGCCGCGTTCTCCAGCAGGCGGAGCTGGTAGGCCATGTGTTCGTCGTTCGGCGGGACCTGCATCTGCGCGGCCCACCAGTCGTCCCCGGAGAACCTCCCGTCGATCGAGAGGTGGTCGTATTCGATCAGTTTTCGCATCCCCGGAGGCAACCACGGCCGAGATCGGCCCGTCTTGTACCGAGCCGAACGCCGCGGGCGTCAGAACGCGAGGAACGGGATGTCGCCGGACCTCAGCTCGCCCGGGGTGTGGCCGGTCGCCCACCGCATCGCGCGGGAGAGCTGCGGCTGGTCGTAGTAGCCCCCGGCGGCGGCGACGTCCGCGGGCGAGCCGCCGGCCGCGAGGAGCCGCGCGGCGCGCTTCGCCCGCTCGATGGCGACGAGCTTGCGGCGCGAGATGCCGACGGCCCGGCGGAAGCGGAGCTGCGCCGTCCGCTCCGACATGCCGCGCGGGCGGCCGCCGTGCCGGATCTCCTCCACGAACGGGTCGAACACCAGCAGGCCGGCCCGCGCGAGCCGGTCGAGGAAGACGTCGACGTTGTGCTCGGACGGCATCTCCCACTCCCGGCCGTCCAGCAGGACGCGGCCGCCGGGCAGGGCCGGCGGGCGGGCGTCGGCCCGGTCCGCCAGGCCGGACGGCGGGAACTGGGGCAGGTGGGCGCCGGGGCGCAGCTCGACCCCGAAGAACTCCCAGCCCTCCGGGCAGGTCATGCGGGTGGCGCTGGTCTCCGGGCCGCGGACGTACATTGCGGTCCGGCCCTCGTATCGGGCGAACGAGAGCATCGGCGAGCTCTTGACCGCCGAGGTGAAGCCGGTGGTGGCGTGGCAGCTCGCCGCCCACACCCGCTGCGCCAGCGGGAGCTCGCCCGGGACGACGTTGTAGGTCGGGCCCATATCGGCGCGAGTCTAGACCGCACCGGCCGGGACGGGGGCGCGGGCCCGAGGACGGCTTCGCCGGGACGGTTGACCTGCGCGTCCCGGTCGATCTAGTGTCAATTAGCGAATAGTGATGTGCATATATCGAACAACTCTCCGGGTCGACGGGCGGAGAACACTCCCGTGGAACGTGTGCCGGACGGGCTCGTCCGCCCTTCTCGTGCGGCGGACGCCGGGTCGCCGGAAAGGAATCCAGCCAGATGCCACTCGCCCTGTGCGCGACGTCCCACTCGCCGCTGCTGGGTCGCAACGACCCTCCGGCCGAGGTCCGGCGGGAGGTGGAGGCCGCACTCGCGCGGGCGGGCGGGTTCGCCCGCGACTTCGATCCCGAACTGGTCGTGGTCTTCGGCCCGGACCACTACAACGGGTTCCTCTACGAGGTGATGCCGCCGTTCTGCGTCGGCGCGGCCGCGACGTCGGTCGGCGACTACGGGCTGCCCGCGGGGCCGCTCCCCGTCGACCGCGACGCGGCGCACCGGCTGGCCCGGGAGGCACTGGCCTCCGGCGTCGACGTGGCCGTCTCGGAGGACATGCGGGTCGACCACGGTTTCGTCCAGACGCTGCTGTTCCTGTTCGGATCGGTGGAGGAGCTGCCGCCGGTGGTCCCGGTCTTCGTGAACTGCGTGGCCGAGCCGCTCGGTCCCGCCGTCCGGGCGCGGCTGCTGGGCGAGGCGGCCGGGCGGGCGTTCGGCGGTCCGGAGCGGAGGGTCCTCGTCGTCGGATCGGGCGGGCTCTCCCACGATCCGCCCGTGCCGCGCCTGGCGGAGGCGCCGCCGGAGGTGGCCGAGCGGCTCACGCGGCGGCGGGAGGTCGGTCCCGGGGAGCGGGCGGAGCGGGAGGCGCGCACGGCGGCGGCCGCGGCCGCCTTCGCCGCCGGGTCCACCGACTACCGCGAGCTGAACCCGGAGTTCGACGCGCTGGTCCTCGACGCGCTGGCGTCCGGCGACCTTGCGGCGATCGACTCCAGGCCCAACGAGTGGTTCGTGCGGGAGGGGGGCCACTCCGCGCACGAGGTCCGCACGTGGATCGCCGCGTACGCCGCCCTGTCGACGCAGGGCGCCTACGAGGTCGTGGAGTCGTACTACCGGCCCGTCAAGGAATGGTTCGCCGGGTTCGCGGTCACGACCGCCGTGTCACGCGGCCACAAGGATGGAGCGCGGCGATGAGCATGTGGCAGGAGATCGCGGACGTCCCCCACACCGTGCGGTTCCTGGACGTGGGCCCGTGGCGCACCCGCGTGCTGGAGGCGGGGACCGGCCCTTGCCTCGTCCTCATGCACGGGACCGGAGGCCACCTCGAAGCGTGGCTGCGCAACCTGCGCGGGCTGGCCGCCCACTTCCGCGTGATCGCCTACGACTACCCCGGGCACGGCTACACCACGCCCGCCGACCGGGATCTGGAGATCGACGACTACGTGCGGCACCTGCTGGGCCTGCTCGACGCCCTCGGAATCGGGAGCGCCGACCTGTGCGGCGAGTCCCTGGGCGGCTGGGTCGCGATCAAGGCGGCCGCCGCCCACCCGGAGCGGGTGCGGCGCCTCGTGCTGAACACGCCGGGCGGGACGATGGCGTCGCCGGAGGTCATGGAGCGGATCCGGTCGCTGAGCCAGGCCGCCGCCGACGACCCCTCCCCCGAGCGGATCCGCGCGCGGCTCGAATGGCTGATGGCCGACAAGGCGAGCGTGACCGACGAGCTGGTGGCGTCCCGGCGGGCGATCTACTCCCGGCCGGGGTTCAGCGCGTCCATGCGGCACATCCTGTGCCTCCAGGAACCCGAGGTCCGCCGCCGCAACATGGTCACCGGCGACGACCTCGCCGCCGTCCGCGCGCCGACGCTCGTCATCTGGACGAGCGACGACCCGTCCGGGCCGGCGGCCGCGGGCATGGACATGGCCGAGCGCATCCCCGGCGGGCGGTTCCTCTTCATCGACCGGGCCGGGCACTGGCCGCAGTGGGAGCAGCGGGCGGCCTACGACGCGGCGATGCTCGACTTCCTGCGGTAGGCCGGCCTCCCGCGGTGGCGCGCCGCCCGGACGGCGGGGGCCCGCGGACGAACCCGAGGAGATCATCGTGACCGAGATCGCGCGGCGCGAGGTCGTCGTGGACGGCCTGCGCACCGCCTTCATCGAGGCGGGCGACGGCGAGCCGCTCGTCCTGCTGCACGGCGGCGAGTTCGGCGCCGGCGCGGAGCTGGCGTGGGAGCGGGTGATCGGCCCGCTGGCGCGCGGGCGGCGCGTCATCGCCCCCGACCTGCTGGGGTACGGCGGGACGGCCAAGGTCCTGGACTTCGAGGACGGCCGCGCCATGCGCCTGCGCCACCTCGCCGCGCTGTGCCGGACCCTCGGCCTGGCGGAGGCCGACTTCATCGGCAACTCGATGGGCGCGGTGATGCTGCTGCACGACGCGACCGCCGACCGGCCGCTGCTGCCGGTCCGCCGGGCGGTGCTGATCTGCGGCGGCGGGACCATCCAGAAGAACGAGCACGTCGACGCGCTCTACGACTACGACGGGTCCTTCGAGGCGATGCGCGCGCTGGTGCGCGCGCTGTTCCACGGCGAGGAGTACCCGAAGGACGACGCCTACGTCGCGCGGCGGCACCGCTCCAGCCTCCTGCCGGGAGCCTGGGAGGCGGTCGCGGCGGCCCGCTTCCGAAGGCCCGGCGCGCCGGGCGGGATCGGCGGCGAGCCGGCGGCGCGGTCGCGGCCCCGCCCCGAGCGGATCAGGGTGCCGGTGCTGTTCGTCGAGGGCGAGAAGGACAAGCTGCTGCCCCGCGGCTGGGCCGCCGAACTGGCCGCCGCGGTCGCCGGCGGACGGGCCGCCACGGTGCCCGGCGCCGGGCACTGCCCCCAGATCGAGCAGCCGGAACGCACGGTCGCGCTGCTCGCCGACTTCCTCGGCCTCGACCGGAACTGACGCCGCCGGGACTGTTGACGAGCCGCCGACACCCTCATTACCGTGTCATTATCGATTCATAGTGTTCTATATATACACGAGGTCCGATGAGCGACGAACGTCCCGGCCCCGCCGACCGCGGAACCGATGCGGAGACCGAGGTGCTGGTGGTCGGCGCCGGCCCGGTGGGGCTCACGCTCGCCAACATCCTGGGGATGCACGGGAGGTCCGTGACGGTCGTCGAGTCGCGGGAGACGCTCATCGACTACCCGCGCGGAGTCGGCCTCGACGACGAGTCGCTCCGCACCTTCCAGGGGATCGGCCTGGTCGACGAGGTCCGGCGGCACACGATCCCGAACCAGATCATGCGCTTCGTCGACGGGCGCGGTGAGCTGCTCGCCGAGATGGCGCCGCGCAGCGAGGAGCTCGGCTGGCCGAAGCGCAACGGGTTCGTCCAGCCGCTGGTCGACGCGGAGCTGCTCGCCGGGCTCGACCGGCACCCCACGGTCCGCGTGCGGTGGGCGACGACCCTGGAGCGGCTCGACGACGACGGCTCCGACGTGACGGTCTCCGTGCGCGGCGCGGACGGGTCCGCCGAGCGGCTCCGCGCGGACTACGTCGTCGGGTGCGACGGCGGCCGCAGCTCCGCCCGCCGCATGATCGGGACGACGTTCGACGGGACGACCTCGTCCACGCGCTGGCTGGTCATCGACCTCGCCGACGACCCCCTCGGCTCCCCCAACAGCTACGTCGGCGCCGATCCCGTGCGGCCCTACGCCTCCATCTCGATCGCGCACGGCATCCGGCGCTTCGAGTTCATGATCAACGACGACGAGAGCGACGCGGAGGCGGGCTCGGCCGCGTTCGCCCGGCGGCTGCTGGCCGCCCGCGTCCCCCGCCCGGACGACGTCAAGATCATCCGGCACCGGGTCTACACGCACCACTCGCGGATCGCCGGCACGTTCCGCAAGGGCCGGGTCCTCCTGGCCGGGGACGCGGCGCACCTGATGCCGGTGTGGCAGGGGCAGGGCTACAACAGCGGCATCCGCGACGCGGCGAACCTCGGCTGGAAGCTCGCCGCGGTCCTGGACGGCCGGGCCGGGGACGGGCTCCTCGACACCTACGACGCCGAGCGGCGCGGGCACGCCCGCGCGATGATCGACCTGTCGACCACCGTCGGCAAGGTGATCTCCGTCCGGAACCCGCTGCTCGCCCGGCTCCGCGACGGCGTCGCGCGCCGCGCCTCGCTGCTCCCCTGGCTCAAGCAGTACATCGTCGAGATGCGGTTCAAGCCGATGCCGCGGTACGAGCGCGGGGCCCTCGTCCCGCCCGACCGCCCCGACTCGCCGGTCGGGCGGCTGTTCGTCCAGCCCCGCGTCCGCACCGCGGACCGGCCCGCCGGGCCGGTGCTGCTCGACGAGGTGGCCGGGAACTGGTTCGCGGTGCTGAGCTGGAACAATGACCCGGCGGCCATCCTCAGCGCGGAGTCGCGGGAGCTGTGGGGGTCGCTCGGGGCCCGCTTCATCCGGGTCGTCCCCGCGGCCCAGCTCGGCCACGCCACGGCGGCGGACGGCGTCGTCATCGTCGGCGACGACGGCGCGCTCAAGGCGTGGTTCGACCGGCACCGGGAGTCGGTGGTGTTCCTCCGGCCCGACCGGTTCGTCGCGGGCGCCGCCATCGCGCAGGACGCCGACGCGGTGACGAGGAAGCTGGCGCACGCCATGCGGCTCGTCTCCCCGGACACCGCACGAAGCAGGGAGGGGGCCGCCTGATGGGTTCGTCGAGCACTGCCGGCGCGGAACCGGAGCATCACGAGCACGAGGTCGACGTCCTGGTCGTCGGCTCCGGCGCGGGCGGGCTCACCGCCGCGCTGCGGGCGCACGACCGGGGCCTCAGCGTGCTGGTGGTCGAGAAGGCCGGCCGGTTCGGCGGCTCCAGCGCCCTGTCCGGCGGCGGCCTGTGGATCCCGGGTGCTCCCGCGCAGGTCCGCGGCGGGCACCGCGCGGACCGCGACGGCACCCTGCACTACCTGGAGCAGCTCACCGAGGGCCTGGTCGGCCGCGAGCGGCTGGTGTCCTACGTGGACAACGGGCCCGCGATGATGGCGTACCTGGAGGCGGCCAGCGAGCACCTCCGCTTCGTCTGGAAGCCGGGCTACCCCGACTACTACCCCGAACTCCCCGGCGGGTCGGCGCAGGGCAGCGTGATCAACGTGCCGCAGATCGACCTGCGGCTGCTCGGCGACGACCAGGAGAGGCTGCTCCCGCCCCCGGCCGTCGCGCCGAAGGGCTTCTGGATCGCCCCGAACGAGCTGGTGGACTTCTACCGCCTGCGCCAGTCCTGGAAGGGCAAGCGGGTGTTCCTCCGGCTGCTGTGGCGGATGGTCCGCGCCCGGCTGCTCGGCGAGCGGTACGCCACGATGGGCCAGTCCCTGGTCGCGCGGCTGCTGCTGGCGCTGCGGGAACGCGACGTCCCGCTGTGGGCGTCCTCCCCGATGACCGCGCTGCTGGTCGAGGAGGACGGCCGCGTCGTCGGCGCCCGCGTGGAGCGCGACGGCGCCCCGGTGCGGGTGGCCGCCCGGCACGGCGTGGTCATCGCGTCCGGCGGGTTCGAGCACAACGCGGAGCTGCGCCGCGAGCACCAGCCGATGGCCGACCCGTCGGTCAGCCTCGGCGCGGCGTCCAACACCGGCGACGGGATCCTCGCCGCGCGGGAGGCGGGCGCGGGGCTCGACCTGCTCGACAGCGCCTGGTGGTACCCGGCGGTGGCCTGGCGGCCGGGGAACGTGCAGTTCAGCCTCAACGAGCGCATGATGGCGTCGCAGCTGATCGTCAACGGCGCGGGCGAGCGGTACATCAACGAGGCGGCGCCCTACCAGGACTTCGGGCAGCGGATGATCCGGGGCGAGGAGGACGGGGTTCCGCACATCCCGTCCTGGCTGATCATGGACGAGCGCTGCTGGCGGTCCTACGTCGTCTTCGGGCACCTGCCGCTGTCGCGGATCCCGTTCGCGCCGGTGCCGACCGGGCGGCGCATCCCGGACTCCTGGCTGGAGTCGGGGTCGGTCGCGGTGGCGGACGACGTCGCCGGGCTCGCCGCCGCGATCGGCGTCCCGGCCGAGAACCTGCACCGCACGGTGGAACGCTACAACGCCCTCGCCGAAGCGGGACGCGACGACGACTTCCACCGCGGCAAGAGCGTCTACGAGCGCTACTACGCCGACGTCACCCTGCCCGCGCCGAACCTCGCGCCGCTGGGCGAGGGACGGCTCCTGGCGTTCCGGCTGATCCTCTCCGACCTCGGCACCAACGGAGGCATCGTGACCGACGAGCGGGCGCGGGCCCTGCGCGGCGACGGGTCGGTGATCCCGGGCCTGTACGCGACGGGCAACGCGACGGCGGCGGTGATGGGCCGCAGCTACGCCGGGGCCGGGGCGACGCTCGGCCCCGCGATGACCTTCGGCTACGTCGCGGCCGACGACATCGCCGAGCGGGCGGGCCGCCCCGCCCTCGAAGACGCGCCGGGGTCCGCGTCATGACGGCGGAACCGTTCCGGCTGCGGGACCGCACCGTCGTCGTGACCGGCGCCGCGTCGGGCATCGGCCGGTCCCTGGCCGAGCTGCTCGTCGCCCAGGGCGCCCGCGTCATCGGCCTGGACCGGCGGGAGGCGGACGTCCCCGGGATCGACGCACGGCTCGTCGACCTCGCCGACCCCGCGTCGGTCCGCGCCGCGGCGGACGGGATCACCGGGGAGCTGCACGCGCTGTTCAACGTCGCGGGCGTCTCCGGCACCCTGCCCCCCGAGACCGTGGTCGGGATCAACTACGCCGGCACCCGGGAGCTGACCGAGGCGCTGCTGCCCCGGATCCCCGCGGGCGGCGCCGTCGTCACCACGGCGTCGATCGCCGGATCGCGCTACCTGGAGCGGCGGCCGCTGGTGGAGGAGCTGCTCGCCCTCGACGACCGCTCCGCCGTCACGGCCTGGTGCCGCGAGCACCGGGCCGAGGTCGGCACCGGGTACACCGTGTCGAAGGACGCCGTCATCTGGTGGACGCTGCACCGCGCCCCGGAACTGGCGCGGCGCGGCGTCCGCATCAACTGCGTCGCCCCCGGCATCACCGACACCCCGATCCTGGAGGCGTCCCGGGCCTCGCGCGGCGCCGCCTTCCTCGACGCGGTCCCGATGCCGCTGGGACGTCCGGCGGAACCGCGCGAGCAGGCCGGGGTGATGGCCTTCCTCGCCACCCCCGCCGCCTCCTACCTCGCCGGGCAGGTGCTCTGGGTCGACGGCGGCTACTCCGCCGGGGTCGCGACCGGGGAGCTGGAGCACGCGACCGGCAGCGTCGGCTCCCCGCCGGACGAGACGGCCCGGTGACACCGCCGGTGCGGCCCGGCCCCGGGCCCGGCCGCGGCTTTCGAGGGAAGGACGAGCCATGAGCGACGAGGTCTTCGACCTGGTGGTGCTCGGCACGGGCGCCGCGGGACTCGCGGCCGCCGTGACTGCGCACGGCCTGGGCGCGGCGACCGCGCTGGTCGAGAAGGAGCCGACCGTCGGCGGCACGACCGCCGTCTCCGGCGGGGTGTCGTGGATCCCGGCCCACCGCCGCGGACCCGACCCCGGCGCCTTCCCGGTCGAGGACGCCCTCGCCTACCTCGGGGCCTTCCCGGACAGCCGCCTGCCGTGGGACCTGGTGGAGACGTTCGTCCGCTCGGGCGAGGCCGTCCTCGACCTCCTCGAAGGCGCGAGCGACGTGACCTTCTCGATCAGCGAGGGCTATCCGGACTACAAGCCGGGCAAGCCCGGGGGCCGGCCCGACGGAGGCCGCTCGTTCAACCCCTCCCCCTTCGACTTCGACCGGCTCGGCGAATGGGCCGGCCGCGTCACGCGCTTCCCCGCCGACTGGAGCGACGTCGGGTTCGACGCCGAGACCCTCGCCCGGCTCGCCGGCACCGCGGACGCGGGCGCCCGGCCGGGCGACCTGCGCTTCATGGGGCAGGCGCTCGTGGCCGGGCTGCTGGCGCCCCTGCTCCGGGACGGCGTCCCCGTCCTGACCGGCACCCGCGCCGAGCGGCTCATCGTCGAGGACGGCCGCGTCACCGGCGTCGCCGCGCGCACGGCGGCGGGCACCCGCGAGTTCCGGGCCCGGCGGGGCGTGGTGCTGGCCACCGGCGGCTTCGAGTGGGACGCGGGCCTGGTCCGGGCGTTCCTGCGCGGCCCTATGGAGGCCCCGGTGAGCCCTCCGGGCAAGACCGGCGACGGGCTGCGGATGGCGATGCGGGCCGGCGCCGATCTCGCGAACATGCCGGAGGCGTGGTGGTCCACGACCGTCCGGCTGCCCGGCGACGAGATCGGCGGGCACCCGCGCAGCCGCTCCATCCGCTCCGAGCGGACCCGCCCCCGGTCGATCATGGTGAACCGGGCGGGACGGCGCTTCGTCAACGAAGCCCAGGACTACAACGCCATCGGCAGCGCCTTCCACCAGATGGACCCCGAGAACCTGCGGTACCCCAACGGCGAGGCGTGGCTGATCTTCGACGAGCGCCACCTGCGGACCTACGGCTTCCTGGGCGTCAAGCCGGACGAGCCCGCCCCGCCGTGGTTCAACGGCTCGGCCGGCCCGGAGGAACTCGCCCGCCGCACCGGCATCGACCCCGCCGGACTCGCGGAGACGCTGCGCCGGTGGAACCGCAACGTCGGCGAGCACGGCGCCGACCCGGACTTCAACCGGGGCGCCGACGCCTACGACCAGTTCTGGGGCGACGCCGACCTGCCGCCCGGCCCGGGACGGACCCTCGGTGCCATCGACGAGCCCCCGTACTACGCCGTCCCGATCTTCGTCGGCACCATCGGCACCAAGGGCGGCCCGCGCACGGACGTCAACGGGCGGGTCTTCGACCTCGACGGCGGCCTCATCCCCGGCCTCTACGCCGCCGGGAACGTGAGCGCGAGCCCCCTGGGCGGCGCCTATCCGGGAGCCGGCGCCACCATCGGGCCCGCGCTCGTCTTCGGGGCCCGCGCCGCCCACCACGCGGTCGCCGGGACGCCCCTCAAGCCGTCTTTCCCCACGTCACAGCCCTAGCAGGCACCCCCACCACCCGGGAGGCAGATATGCCAACGATGTCCGACTTTCACAGTGCCGCCGACCGAGTGCGCAACTGGGGCCGCTGGGGCGACGAGGACGAGATCGGCACGCTGAACTTCATCGACGAGGAGAAGATGCGCGAGGCCGGCGCCCTGGTGAAGAAGGGCGCGGTCTTCTCGCTCGGCCTGGACTTCGGGTCGGGCGGGCCGCAGGGCGACTTCCTGTTCCGGAACAACCCGATCCACGTCATGACGGTCGACGGCGGCGACGCCGAGCACTTCGTCCAGCACAGCAAGGACTGGACGGCCAACCCGACCGCGCACCAGATCAGCCAGTTCTTCGCCGACAACCCGTTCCGGTTCAACGACGACATGATCATCATGCCGCTGCAGGCCGCGACGCAGTGGGACGCCCTCTCGCACACCTACTACGACGGGAAGCTCTACAACGGCTTCCCCGCCTCGGCGGTGACCAGCCAGGGCGCCACCCGGTGCGGGATCGACAAGGTGATCGACAAGGGCATCGCGACCCGCGGCGTGCTGCTGGACGTCGTGGCGCACCGGGGCGACGAGGTGTGCCTCGACCCCGCGGTCGTGATCACGCCCGAGGAGCTGGACGAGGTCGCCGACCGGCAGGGCGTCGCGGTCGGGCGGGGCGACATCGTCGTGGTCCGGACGGGCTGGTGCGAGAACTGGCGGCGGACCGGCGAGCGCGGCGCGATGGCGACCACCGGCCTGAGCTGGACCTGTGCGGAGTGGCTGCACGAGCGCGAGGTCGCCGCCGTGGCCGCCGACAACCTCACCGTCGAGGTCCAGCAGTCGGAGATCGACGGGGTCTTCCTCCCCTTCCACCTGCTCTGCGAGCGCGACATGGGGATGATGCTCGGCGAGTACTGGGACGTGACCGCGCTCGCCGCCGACTGCGCGCAGGACGGCGTGTACGAGTTCCAGCTCATCGCGCCGCCGCTGTCGGTGGTCGGTGCCGTGGGCTCGCCCGTCAACCCGATCGCGATCAAGTAGCCGCCGCCCGGGGGGCGGGCGTCAGGCCCGTCCCGCCGGGGACGCGGCGGCCGCGGCGATCTCGGCCACGGCCCGCACGATGTGCTCGCGCGCCGCGAGGACCTGGGCCTCGCGGTGACTCATGATGGACAGCGCGGCGGGCGGGTGCACGTCCGCGATCGGCGCGGCGATGGCGAAGGCGCCCGCCTCGACCTCCCCCGCGCTCGTCGCGTAGCCGGCCGCGCGGGCGCGGGCGACCGCGTCCGGCTCCCCGGCGGCGGGCGGCATCGAGGCGAGGAGGGCGTACCCGGCCGCGCCGCGGTCGAGGGGCGTGCGCATCCCGGCGCGGAACGCTATGTGGTGTGTCACGGTGAGCGGCTCGACCAGCTCGATGGAGACCGCCTCCCGCCCCTCGGCGACGAACAGCGACACCATGCAGCCGACCTCGTCGGCGAGCCGGCGCATCACGGGGGCGGCGGTGGTGCGGAGGGTCGGCAGGTAGGCGGTCGACAGCCCGGCCAGCCGCGACCCCGGCCAGTAGGCGCCGTCGGCTCCGTGCGTCACGAAGCCGAAGTCGACCAGGGTCTGCAGGATGCGGTACGCGATCGAGCGGTGGACCCCCAGTTCGGCGGCGAGCCGCTGGACGGTCATCCCGTCGGGCGACTCCACCACGGCGATCAGCGCGCGCAGCCCGCGAGCGAGCGTCTGGCTGCCTACGTGGGAGCGGCGCGAGCCGTTG
>NZ_BMRO01000009.1:302641-367966 GCF_014648675.1 Actinomadura livida | reverse complement strand
CGGGGGTCGACATGGTGGCTACAGCCTAGCCGAGCGCCCCGTGCCGCGGCCGCCCGCGGCACGGGGCGCGGGCCCCGCTAGAGACGGGCCTCCCGCTTCTCGACCACCGCCGCGAGGGCCTCCTTCGACTCCGGGTAGCCGCACAGCTCCGCCGTCAGCGACTGCTCGTACTCGTAGCCCTCCTGGAGCTCCATCTTCTCCACCCGGTTCAGCGCCCGCTTCGCGAAGCCGATCGTCACCGGGCCGTGCCGGGTGATGCGGGCGGCGTGCGAGCGCGCGGCGTCCAGGAGCTGGTCGGCGGGGACGATCTCGATGACCGCGCCGTACTTCCGCAGCTCCTCGACGGGGAGCGGCTCACCGGTCAGGTACATCCAGCGCACGACCGGTTGCGGGAGGAGCCGCATCAGGTGCCGCGCCGCCCCCATGACGCCGACGGACACCTCGGGCGTCCCCAGCCGGGCGCCCTCGGCGGCGACGATGAAGTCGCAGGAGGCGGCGATGGCCAGCCCGGTGCCGAGCGCGGACCCCCGCACGGCGCCGATCACCGGGAGCGGGGCGTCCTGGATCGCGAAGAACGCCCGCCGCACCTCGCGCATGCGCGCCGGGGCGTTGGCGGGCGTCATGGTCTGGAACTCGCCGAGGTCGTTGCCCGCGCAGAAGTGGCGTCCCCTGCCCGCGAGGACGACCGCGCGGACGTCGTCGCCGAGCCGGCCGAGATCCTCGAACAGGCCGCTGAGCTCCCGGTACAGGTCCTGGTCGACCGCGTTGACGGGCGGGCGGTCCAGCCACACCGTCGCCACTCGGTCCGCGACCTCCCAGGACAGCGTCGCGTCGCCCACGTCAGCCTCCGTGTTCGTGATCGGCTTGCCAGCCTCGATCGGATGTGCATAATGATAGCTATCTTAGCCCTCTTAGGGTAGCCGGACGGAGGCACAAGGAGCCAGATGGATCTTCGCTTGAGCGGTGAGCTGCTGAGTTTCCGCGACGAGGTGCGCACATGGCTGCGGGACAACGTGCCCGAACGTCCGCTCGCCCCGGTCACGACGGAGCGCGGGTTCGCCGAGCACCGGGAGTGGGAGCGGCGGCTCGCCGCGGCGGGGCTGGCCGCCGTCCACTGGCCCGTCGAGCACGGCGGCCGCGGGCTCGACGCGCTCAGCGCCTCGGTCTTCTACGACGAGTACGTCCGCGCCGGCGCCCCGGACCGGCTCGGGCGCCTCGGGCTCGGGCTCGTCGGCCCGACCCTCATGGAGTGGGGCACCCCGCGGCAGCGGGAACTGCTTCCGGCCATGCTGACCTGCGACGACATCTGGTGCCAGGGATTCAGCGAACCCGACGCGGGCAGCGACCTCGCGTCGCTGCGCACCCGCGGCGAGGTCGGGACGGACTCCATCCGCATCAACGGGCAGAAGGTCTGGACGTCGCACTTCCGGTTCGCCACCTGGATCTTCGCCCTGGTCCGCACCGACCCTGAGGCCCCGAAGCACCGCGGCATCAGCTACGTCCTCATCCCCTGCGACACTCCGGGCGTCGAATTCCGGCCCATCCGCCAGATGAACGACGACGCCGAATTCGCCGAACTCTTCCTCACCGACGTCGAAGTCCCGCTGGAGAACGTGGTCGGCGGTCTCGGCAACGGATGGAAGGTCGCGATGTCGACCCTCACGCATGAGCGCAGCAGCAACCTGAACACCGCCGCGCATTTCCACCGGGTCCTCCGCGACGCGGTCGCGCTCATTCCGGAAGCGCGGCGGAACGATTCTCTGGTCCGTTATGAAGTGGGCCGGTTCCACGAGGAGATCGAGGCGTACCGCTTCATGACGCTGCGAACGCTGACCGAGGTGTCGAAAGGCGAGAAGCCCGGCCCGCAGGCGTCGATGGGCAAGGTCTGGTGGTCTGAACTGCAGACCCGGATCTTGGAATTCGCGCTCTCCATGCTGGCGAGCGAGGCGGAGGTCAGGTCCGGTGGCCTGCCGGGCGCGACGAACCTTTTCAAGCACTACTGGATGAGCCGCGCGTCGCACATCTACGCCGGGTCGAACGAGATTCAGCGGAACATTATCGCCGAGCGGGTGCTCGGGCTGCCGAGGAGCGCTTGAGATGAGGTTCAGTTTCTCCGACGACCAGACCGAGTACGCGGCGTTCCTCGCGGACCTGCTCGGCACCGTCGCCGGTCCCGGCTATCTTCGGGCCGCCTGGTCCGCCGGGCACGCCTACGAGAGCACCCTGTGGCCGAAGCTCGCCGAGAGCGGGCTGTTCGGCGTGTGCGTCCCCGAGGAAGAGGGCGGTGCCGGCGGGACCCTGGTGGATCTCGCGCTGTGCCTGGAGGCGTGCGGATACCACGGGGTTCCCGAGCCGGTCGTCGAGACCGCCGTGCTCGCCCCGCACGTCATCGGGGAATTCGGGAGCGAGGCGGAGCGGAAGAAGTGGCTGCGCGCCATCGCGGAGGGCGAGGCCGTCGCGTCCGCGTCGTTCGACCCGTCCGGCATCACGCCCGACGGGACGCGCGCGGACGTCGTGGTCGTGAAATCGGGCGAGGAACTGCACCTCGTAACGCCCGACCGGGCGTCCTGGCAGCCGCTGGACGGCGTGGACCTCAGCCGCCGCCTCGCCCGCGGCACCTTCGCGGCCGGCGAGGCCACCCTCCTGACGGCGGACCCGGCCGCCGCCGCGCGGGCGTCCGGCCTCGGGGCCGCCGCCACCGCGTGCGTCCTGGTCGGCGTGGCGCAGCGGCTGGCCGACATGACCCGGGAGTACGTGATCGAGCGCCGGCAGTTCGGGCGCGCGCTCGGCACCTTCCAGATCCTCAAGCACCGGCTCGCGAACGTCGCCATCCAGACCGAGGCCGCCCGCTCCCTCGCCTGGTACGCCTGCTACGCCGTCGCGCACCGGGCGGCCGACGCCCCGCTCGCCGCCGCGCGCGCGAAGGCGGCGGCGAACCGGGCCTCCGAGCTCGCCGGGTCCGCCGCGCTCCAGCTCCACGGCGGGATCGGCTTCACCTGGGAGCACGACCTGCACCTGTGGCTGCAGCGCGGCAAGGCCCTGGAGGGGGCGTTCGGGTCCACCCTGGAGCACCGGACCGCGGTGGGCGGCATGGTCATCGAGCAGCTCGCCTCCCCCGGCGCCCCGGTCCACGGCATCGAGCACGCGGGGACGACCCGATGACGCGCGGGCCCTCCCCCGACCGGCGTTCCCTGCCGGGCCTCCTGCGCACGGCGTCGGGCATCGTCGTCTTCGGCGCGTCCGACGACCCGTCCAAGGCGGGCGGGCGGCCGATCCGCTACCTGCGGCAGTACGGGTTCACCGGGCGGATCTTCCCCGTCAATCCGCGCCGCGACACCGTGCAGGGCCTGCCCGCCGTCGCCGGGCTGGACGACGTTCCGGTCGTCCCCGACATCGCGGTCATCGCCCTGCCCGCCGCGCGGGTCGCCGAGACCGTCCGGGACTGCGGCGCCCGCGGGATCCCGCTGGCGATCGTGTTCAGCTCCGGGCTCGCCGAGATCGGCGGAGCGGGCGCCGCGCTCCAGGACGAGCTGGTCCGGGCCGCCGCGGAGACGGGAATCCGCGTCCTCGGGCCGAACACCGTGGGGGCGGTGTCGGTCGACAACTCCGTCATGGCCACGTTCATGACCGCGCTGGACCAGGACCGCTTCGCACTGAAGGACGACGGCATCGCCTTCGTCTCCCAGAGCGGCGCGCTGGGCGGCTTCATCCTCAACCTCGCGCACTCGACCGGCGTGGGCATCGGCACCTTCGTCAACACCGGGAACGAGGCCGACCTCGGCATCGCCGAGATCATCGAAGATCTGGTGGCGCTCGACTCCACGCGGGTCATCCTCGCCTACATCGAGGGCATCCGGGACGGCCGCCGCTTCGAGCGGGCGCTCGCGGCGGCGCGCGAACGGGACGTGCCGGTGATCGTGCTGAAGGTGGGCCGGTCCGCGCGGGGCGCGCAGGCCGCCGCCTCCCACACCGGGGCGCTGGCGGGCTCGGACGACGTCTTCGAGGGCGTGCTCCGCCGCCACAACGTGCTCCGGGCGAACACCGTCGAGGAGATGCTCGACCTCGGGCGGGTCATGGCGAGCCGCAAGCGCCGCCCGCACGGACGGCGCGTGTCGATCCTGACCCTGTCGGGCGGGGCGGGCGCGCTGATGACCGACTACGCCGAGAAGCTCGGCCTGGACGTCTTCGCCTGGACGGACGAGTGGCGGTCCCGGATGGCGGAGATCCTCCCCTCGTTCGCCTCGACGGCGAACCCCATCGACACCACCGGCGCCGTGGCGTCCGACCAGCAGATGTTCATCGACTCCGTCGGGATCGCGCTGGCCAACCCGGACACCGACCTCGCCGTCGTCCTCCTGGGGAACCTCGAAGCCGAGGAGGACCTCCTGTGCGAGGGCCTCACCGCCGCGGCCGCCGGGTCGGACAAGCCCCTCATCGTGACGTGGGTCGGCGGGTCGGGCAGGCCCCTCACGGCGCTGTGGGAGGCCGGGATCCCCGCCTACGGCGATCCCGCGCGGGCGATGCTCGCCGCGGCCGCGCTGGCGGACTGGGCGGGCGGCGCCCGCCCGACCCCGGGCGGCTCGGCGGACGAGCCCGCAGGCGACGCCGTCTCGGCCGACGAGATCATCCGGGCCCGCACCCGCGGCCGGAAGTTCCTGGACGAGGTCGACGGCAAGGCGCTGGTCGCGCGGGCCGGGGTGCCCGTCGTCCCCGAGATCGTGGCGCACGACGCGGACGCGGCCGTCCGCGCGGCGGACGAGCTCGGCCACCCCGTCGTCGTCAAGCTGCTGTCGGACCGCCTGCCCCACAAGAGCGAGCTGGGCGCGGTGCGGGTCGGGCTGGCCTCCGCCGGCGAGACGCGGACCGCCGCCTCGGAGCTGCTCGATCTGGCCCGGTCGCACGACCTCGCCGACGCCGCCCTCGTCGTCCAGCCGAGCCTGCGCAACGACGTCGAGCTGATCCTCGGCATGTCGAAGGACCCGGCCTTCGGGCCGATCACGCTCGTCGGGATCGGCGGCGTCTTCGCCGAGCTCGACCCCGACGTCCAGATCCGCCCGGCGCCGGTGTCCCCGCGCGAGGCCCGCGCCATGATCGATGCGCTGCGGGGCCTGCCCGTCCTCCAGGGCGCGCGGGGCCGCACCCCGGCCGACCTCGACGCCCTGGCGCGGGTCGTCGGCGACTTCTCCCGCTTCTCGGCCGGGCTGGCGGACGCCGCCGACTCCGTCGAGGTCAACCCGCTGCTCATCGGCCACGACGGGGCGCCCGTCGCGGTCGACGCCCTCGTCGTGCTCGCCGACGCACCCGAGGACCGACTCCGTGAAGACCGACCCGTGAGGACCGACCCGTGAGGACCGACCCGTGACCGAGCCGAACGCACCGGAACGCTACTGCGCCGTCGTGACGGGCGGCGCCCGCGGGATCGGCGAGGGGATCGTCGACGAGCTGCTGGGCCGCGGCACGCCCGTCGTCGTCGCCGACCTCAGCGAGCCGGACCTGGAGGCTTTCACCGCGAGCCACGCCGCGTCGAAGGACCTCTTCCGGACGGTCAAGGCCGACATCTCCCGGGAGGAGGACTGGCTGCGGGTCCGCGACGCCGCCCGCGCGAGCTTCGGACCCGCCTGCGTGCTGGTCAACAACGCGGCCATCTCCCCCAAGAAGGACGGCGTCAAGTGCCCGGCCCTCGACACCCCCCTCGACGAGTGGGAGCGGGTGCTCGCCGTGAACCTGACCGGCGCGTTCATCGGCTGCAAGACGCTGCTGCCGGACATGGTGGCGGAGTCGTGGGGGCGGATCGTGAACATCTCGTCCCAGTCGGCCCGGACCGGCGCGCACGTCGCGGGCATCCCCTACGGAACGGCCAAGACCGGCCTCCTCGGCCTGACCCGCACGCTCGCCATCGAGTACGGGCGCCACGGCGTGACGGCGAACGCCATCACCCCCGGCCGCGTCGTGACCCCGATGGCCGAGGTCGCCCCCGACCACGTCAACCGGCGCCTCCTCGACAGCGTCGCGGTCGGCCGGTACGGGACGCCGCACGAGATCGGGGCGGTGGTGGCCTTCCTCGCCTCGGAGGCCGCGAGCTACGTCACCGGCGCCACGATCGACGTCAACGGCGGAAGCTACATGGGCTGAGCCTCCCCGGTCCGGTCCCTGCCCGGCACCGGACCGGGGACCGCGCCGTCAGGCGCGGCCCAGTCGGGCGCGGATCGCCTCCGCGACCGACGCCAGGGCCCGGTCGGCGTCCTCGCTCACGCCGAGGAGCCCCAGGAAGCCGTGCACCTGCCCCTCGAACCTCAGCAGCGTGACGCCGCTCCCCGCCTCCTCCAGCCGCCGCGCGTAGGCGTCGCCCTCGTCGCGCAGCGGGTCGAACTCGGCCGTCACGACGACCGCGTCCGGCAGGCGGGACAGGTCGGGGGCGGCCAGCGGCGACGCGAGGTGGTCCGCCCCGCCGGCGTCCCCGCCGAGGTACTGCCGCCAGTACCACCGCATGGTGGGGCTCTCCAGCCCGTACCCGGTCGCCAGCTCGCGGACGGAGGCGTGCGACATCGAGGCGTCGACGGCCGGATACAGCAGGACCTGCAGCGCGATGCGCGGGCCGCCCTCGTCGCGCGCCCGGAGCGCGGCGGCGGCGGCCAGGTTCCCGCCCGCGCTGCTCCCCGCGACGATCAGCCGGGCGGGGTCGCCGCCGAACCCGGCCGCGTTCGCCGCCGCCCACGCGAGCGCCGCGGCGGCGTCGTCGAGGGGCAGCGGGTAGGGGTGCTCGGGCGCGAGCCGGTAGTCGACGTTCACCACGGCGCAGCCGAGCAGGTTGGCGAGGCGGCGGCACGTGCTGTCGTGCATGGCGAGGTCGCCCGCGACCCAGCCGCCGCCGTGGAAGTAGAGCAGCACCGGCGCGTCCGCCGCGCCGCCCGGCACGTAGACGCGGACGGCCGGCCCCTCCTCGATCCGCCGGTCGACGACGGTCGCGACGGGCTCGGCCGCCCTGGCGGAACTCGGCATGCTCCGCAGGCGCCGCAGGAACTCCGCCGACGCCTCGGGGTCGGTCAGCGCACCCTCCGGCATTTTCATGAACGGCCTTGTCGCCGTGACGAAGTCCTTGGCGCTCGCCTTCAATTCCATGGCTCCTCGTTCCTCTGCCAATGCTGAAACCGCCTCAGCTCGCCAGGTGTCCGCCGTCGACCGGAATGACGGTGCCGGTCACGTATCCGGCCAGGTCGGAGACGCAGAAAGCCGCGACCCGCGCGATGTCGTCGGGGGTAGCGATGCGCCGGAGCGGGATCTTCTCGGCGTAGCGTCCGAACAGATCCTCCTCGGAGTCCGCGTCCGACTGCGCCGCCGTGATGCTCTTCGCCCCGTCCACGAGGGTCTGGGTGGCGGTCGCGGTCGGCGCGATTCCCAGCACGCGGATTCCGAGCGGGCCGAACTCCTTGGCGAACGCCTGGGTGAGCCCGCGCAGGCCGAACTTCGACGAGACGTAGTGCGCCATTCCGTCGTTGGACGCCCGGAAGGACGACGTCGACCCCACATTGAGGATCACGCCCCGCTTGCGCGGCACCATCGCGCGGGCCGCGGCCCGCGCGCCGTAGAACGCTCCGTCGAGATTGACCGCGAGGACGGCGCGCCATTCCTCGGCCGGGAGGTCCAGCGTCGAGGACGCCGGATAGATCCCCGCGTTGTTGACCCAGATGTCCAGGGCGCCGTGCTCGTCGAGGATCTCCTCGACTAGTGCCAGATGCCGGTCCTCGTCGGTGACGTCGAGGTCGAACGACGACGCGCGGCCGCCCGCGGCCCGGATCCCCTCGGCGGCGGCGTGCACGTCCGGCCGCTGGTCGGCGAAGACGACGTGGGCGCCCAGCTCGCAGAGCCTCTCGCCTATGGCGCGTCCGATCCCCTGGGCGGCGCCCGTCACGACGGCGATCCGGCCGCTCAAGGAGATCAGTTCCTCGATGGCGGGCTTGGGAGAGTTCACGGCAGCACCTTTCTTTCCGTGGCCGGCGACGAGTTCCGATCGCTGCGGCAGTTCACGACGCGAACTCGAATCCGTCGTATCCGCGCTCGGCGATCTCCTGGCAGGCCCGTACGTACCTGTCGAACCCTCCGACGTAGGGGATGAAATTGCGCTCCCCCGTCTCCGGATGGACGTGGACCATGTAGTTGTCGTGCCGATACCTGAGCAGCGGCCGGGCGACCTCTTGGACGTGTTCGCTCCATTCGCGCTGGGCGGCCGCGCTCGGCTCGACCCTGGTGTGCCCGTTCTCCGCCATGTGCCGCAGAAGGCCCGCGACGAAATCGAGGTGCTGGACGTTGGCGGCCACCATGTTCGCGAGAACCGAAGGACTTCCCGGCCCCGTGACGATGAAGAGGTTGGGGAATCCGCGGGTCATCAGGCCCAGGTAGGTGCGGGGGCCCTTGTCCCATCCCGACGTGGGAGAGTGCCCCTTCTCATTGCGTATTCCGGCCTTGTCGAGGGAGCCGGTGAACGCCTCGAAGCCGAGCGCGAGAACGAGGATGTCGATGTCGTACTCGGCCGCGCCCGTCTTGATGCCGGACTCGGTGACCCGCTCGATCGGGTCGGCCTTGATGTCGGCCAGCGTCACGTTCGGCCGGTTGAAGGTCTCGTAGTACTCCGTGGTGATGGCCAGTCGCCTGGTCCCGATCGGGTAGGCGTCGGGCGCCAGGGCCTCGGCCACGGCCGGGTCCCGGACGATCTCCCGCACCCGCTCGCGCACGAATCCCGCGACCAGCTCGTTCGCCGCCTCGCTCGTGCCCTGGTCGGAGAAGATCGCGTTGATCGACTGGCCGCCCCACCGCCAGCGCTCGGAGATGAGCCGCCGCTGCTCCTCCGGGGGGAAGTCGGTGGACGGCCCGTGGAACGTCGGCATCACCGCCCCGGCCGCCGTGCGCTGGAGCGCCCGCCACGCCGCAGGGACGTCCTCGGCGATGCGCCGATAGCGTTCCTCGTCCACCGGCCCGTTCCGGGCGGGGATCGCGTAGTTCGGGGTGCGCTGGAACACGTACAGGTGCTCGCAGGTCTTGGCGATCTCGGTGATCGCCTGCGTGCCGGACGACCCCGTTCCGATGACCCCGACCCGCCGCCCGCGGAAGTCGACCTCCTCCCGCGGCCAGTGCGAGGTCTCGTACCACCGGCCCCGGAAGTCTCCGAGGCCGGGGATGTCCGGCGTCCGGGAGCTGGAGAGCTGCCCGGTGGCCATGACCAGATAGCGGCAGGTCACGGACTCGCCCGCGCTCGTCGTGACCGTGTACTGATGCAGGGCCGGGTCCCACACGGCCCCGGTCGCCCAGGTCTCGAACGTGATCAGCCGCCGGAGGTCGAACCGGTCGGCGACATGGTTCAGGTAGGCGAGGATTTCCGGCTGGGAGGGGTAGCGCTCGGTCCACCGCCATTCGGCGTAGAGGTCCGGGTCGAAGTAGTAGCAGTAGTCGTAGCACTCGATGTCGACCCGGGCGCCGGGGTACCGGTTGTGGAACCAGACCCCGCCCACGCCGGGCGCGGCCTCGAACCCCCGGACCGTGAACCCTTGCCCGGTCAGCGCGTGCAGCGCGTACAGGCCCCCGAACCCCGCGCCGACCACGACGGCGTCGACGTCTGGAGCATTGACCGATCCGGAAGGCGTCATCCTCGTCCCTTCTCGTCCCACCCGGGGCGCGGCACCGGCGACCCGCCGGGGCCGGCCGCGCACTTGCCGCTCGCGAGGATCTTATGCTAATCATAGCTAAGATACCACTCAATACCGGGAGGCGATGTGACCGGGACGACAGCCGCCGGGGTCTCGGACCTGGACGACGCCGCCATCTCCAAGGCCCTCGACCAGGCCGACATGAACGTGCTCCGCATGGCGCTGCTCCACGCCACCGGCGACCGCGAACTCGAAGGCATGAACGTGGACAAGGTCCCGCTCCGCGGCGGGACCTTCTTCGCGTACCGGCTGGCGGAGGAGCACCACGAGACCGTCAAGGCGAAGGCGCTGCGGTGGCTGCGGACCGTCCGGGCCGAGGGGTATCACGAGCGCACGCCCGACGACGCGGAGCTGCGCGAGCTCATGGAGACCATGACCGGCGTGCCGCTGAGCGACCGCCTCTTCCGCTTCGGCCGCGACGAGCTGGCCATCGACGAGTTCCCCCGGAGCGCCGCCTGGTCGGGCGCCCGGCCGGCGTCCGCGGGCGACTTCCACGTCGTCGTCATCGGCGCGGGCGCGAGCGGGATCGTCGCCGCCGTCCAGTTCCACCGGCTCGGCATCCCGTTCACCATCGTCGAGCGCCAGGAGCGCATCGGCGGGACGTGGAGCGTCAACGTCTACCCCGACGCCCGGGTCGACGTGAACAGCTACCTGTACCAGTTGAAGTTCGTGAAGAACTACCCGTGGACCTCCTACTTCGCGCCGCAGGAGGAGGTCCGCCAGTACCTCGAGCACATCGCGCACGAGTTCGGCGTCGCCGACGGGATCCGGTTCGGGACCGAGGTGAAGCGGGCCGTCTTCGACGACGCCGCCCAGGCGTGGACGGTCCACCTGCGCGACACCGCCGGACGGGAGAGCACCCTCCGCGCCAACGCGGTCATCAGCGCCGCCGGGTTGTTCAACCAGCCGAAGTTCCCCGACATCGAGGGCATCGGGACGTTCGCCGGGAAGATCTTCCACAGCGCGCGCTGGGACCCGGCGTTCGAGCCGGCCGGGGCGCGGATCGCGGTGATCGGCAACGGGTCGACGGGCGTCCAGGTCATGCCGAAGCTCGCGGAGACGGCCCGGTCCGTGCACGCCTTCCAGCGCACCCCGCAGTGGATCTCGCCCATGGAGGGGTACCGCGACACCGTCAGCGCCGAGGTCCGCTGGCTCTTCGACAACGTCCCGCACTACTGGAACTGGTACTGCTACTCCGCCCAGGTCACCTCGTCGAGCATGCAGACCGCGCAGGTGTACGACCGGGAATGGCAGGCGGCCGGGGGGCTGATCAGCCGGCAGAACGACGCCCTGCGCGAGAACCTGACCCAGTACATCGAGGACAAGCTCGCCTCCCGTCCCGACCTGATCGACCAGGTGACCCCGGACTACGCGCCCCTGGCCCGGCGCCTCGTGGTCGACAACGGCTGGTACGACGCCCTGCTGCGCGACAACGTCGAGCTGGTCACGGCCGGCATCGAGCGCATCGACGAGAAGGGGATCGTCACGGCCGGCGGGGCGAGGTACGACGTCGACGTGATCGTCCTCGCGACGGGGTTCGAGGTCGCCCGCTACCTGTGGCCGACCGAGTACGCCGGCCGGAACGGCGTCACGCTGGAGCGGCAGTGGGAGGCGGACGGCCCGCGCACCTACCTCGGGATGATGGTGCCGAACTTCCCGAACCTCTTCATCTTCTACGGCCCGAACGCGCAGCCCCGCTCCGGCGCCCTGCTGACCGCGGTCGAGCTGTGGGCGCGCTTCGCCGCCCAGTCCATCGTGGCGCTGATCGAGCACGGCAAGTCCGCGATGGACGTCGCCCAGGACGCCTTCGACGCCTACAACCGCGAGGTGGACCGGGCGCAGGAGGAGCTGATCTGGGCCGCCGAGTCGCCGCGCGGGCGGAACTACTACGTCAACCGGTTCGGGCGGCAGATGCTCAACGTGCCGTGGAGCAACCACGACTACTCGGCCATGCTGGAGCGGCCGAACCTCGACCACTTCGTCCTGACCGGGGACTGACCCGGGCCCGGCCGGGGGCGGGCCGGCCCGCCCCCCGCTCGGGCCGGCCGCTCCTCACTTGATCGCGACCGCGTTCGCCGGGGAGCCGATGCCGCCGCGGACGTGCAGCGGCGCGGACACGAGCAGGTGCTCGTAGCGGCCGTCGCGGAGGCAGTCCTCGGCCAGCGCTTCGAGCCACCACAACTCGCCGAGCGGCAGGCCGAGCCGGGAGAGGGTCAGGTGGTGCAGCGACGTCGCGGGGGCGGGCAGCGCCTCGACCCCGACGTTGTCCGACGCGACGGCGCCGACCCCCCAGTCCCAGAGGTACTCGGCCATCTCGCGGCTCGGCTCCAGGCCGGGCGACTCGCCGCCGGAGCGGTACTCGGTGCGCTCGGCCGTGGTGGCGGCCTCGTATCCGGCGGTCCAGCCGGTGCGGACGAGCAGGACGTCCCCCGGGCGCCGGTCGACGCCCGCCGCCGCCCGCGCCCGCTCCAGGTCGGCGGCGGTGATCTCGGTGCGGACGTTCCACGCCAGGTCCCGGCCGGTGCCGGCGAGCGCGCGGCCGACGTCGAGCAGGACGCCGCGCCCGGCGATCCCGCGGCGCGCCCAGTGGTCGACGCCCAGCGCCTCGTCCTGGCCGTTGTAGTAGCCGAACTCCGGGTCGCGGATGTGGCGGAACCCGTCCCACTGCGACGACGCCTGCGGATAGAAGTGGTCGAGGTGGTCGTCCAGGTTGCCCATCGCGGTGCGGAACACGGTGTGCTCGACGGGAAGCCTGCTGTACAGGGGAGGGTCCGGCCAGTCGACCGGGGCGTTGAGGGCGAAGACCCGGCCCGAGCGGACGAGGCGGGCCGCGGCGACGACGGCGTCCGGCGTCTGCAGGTTCAGGGTGCCGAGGACGTCGCCGGCTCCGAAGACGCCCGCCGCGCGCCCGTCGGGCAGGTCCCGGTACCGCGGACGCGGCGCGGAACCGGGTGCGCCGTCGGGGTTCGGATGGCCTCCCATCAGCCGCCCCTCCCCTCGCGCCGTGTCCGGTGCGTCACGTCCACGTCCATGACGGGGCCCGCTTCTCCAGGTAGGCGGCGCGCGCCTCACGCGAGTCGGCGAACTGGCCGAGCCGGTTCGTGTAGTCCCACTCCGTCCGGTAGTTCTGCTCGATGGCGTCGCCCTCGATCCGCAGGATGGACTCCTTGAGCAGCCGCATGGCGATGGGGCTCTTGCCCGCCAGGGAGGCCGCCGTCCGGACGGCCTCGTCTCCGGCCAGGCCCGGCTCGACGACCTTTTCGACGACGCCGAGGCGGTGCATCTCCGCGGCGTCGAGGAGTTCGCCGGTGAACATCATCGAGCGCGCCTTGTACGGCCCCACCATGTGCAGGGCCTTGCTCGCCCCGCCGAGGAGCCCGACGTTGATCTCGGTCAGCCCGAAGGCCGCGCGGGTCGAGGCGATGAGCACGTCGCACATGGCGATGAGCCCGAACCCGGCGCCGATGGCGGCGCCCTCGATCGCGCAGATCACGGGCACCGGGCAGTGGCGGACGGCGTGCTGCGCGGTGCGCCAGGCGAGGCCGGGGTTCAGCAGTTCCGAGGGGGTCCGCTCCGCGGGGTCCGGGGGCGGCTCCTTGAGGTCGATGCCGCCGCAGAACGCGCGGGACCCGGCGGCGGCGAGCACCACGGCGCGGACGTCCCGGTCGTCCGCGACGGCGCCGAACGCCTCGGTCAGCTCGCGGATCATCACCCGGTTCACCGCGTTGACCGGCGGCCGGTCGAGGGTCACCCGCCGCACCCCGGGCGCCGGTTCCTCGATGAGCAGGGTCTCGTACGCGGTCACGGTGCACCTTTCACCCGGCGGACGGAACTCCCTCGCCGGATCGCACAGCCCGACCCTTTGAGGGTAATCATTGCTATCTTAGCGCAGGTATTCGGGCGGCGCAGGAGGGGAGGGAGCATGCCGGCGGGTGGAGGCAGCCGCGAGCGGGCGGCGGGCCCGGACGGCGGCGCGGCGCGTCCGCCGTCCGGGGGAAGGCGGCTATACGCCTTCGGGGAACAGCGGCTCCTCGGTGAGGCCGTTCTTCTTGAGGTACTCGTCGTAGGCGAGCAGGTGGCTGCTCATGGCGCGCTCGGCGCCGTCGGCGTCGCCCGCGGCGATCTTCTGCGCGATCCTGCGGTGGGCGAAGTCGGTGTCCTCGCGGTCGGTCTCGGTGATCATGTCGTGCCGGAAGTGGCGCTCGAACGACACGTTGATGGCGTCGATCATGAACTCGAACATGTCGTTGCCGCACATCTCGGCGACCATGCTGTGGAAGTCCACCGCCCGGGACGTCGACTCGGCGCGCCCCTGCTCGGTCGCCCTGACCAGGTTCTCGCGCTGCTCGTCGGTGGCGTTCATGGCGGCCAGCCGGGCGACCACCGGCTCGACGTAGCCGCGGAAGGTCGAGAAGTGCCCGAGCCGGGTGTCGCGGATCGCGAACAGCAGCGCGAACGCGGACCCGAGCTGGCGGACGTCGGGCTTGGTGACGAAGATCCCGCCCTTGGGGCCGCGCTTGACCTCGATGAGGCCGTCGCGCTCCAGCACCCGCAGCGCCTCGCGGACGGTGACGCGGCCCAGGCCGTGCTGCTCCATGAGTTCGAGCTCGGTCGGCAGCCGGTACCCCACCGGCAGGCGTTCGCGAATGACACGGCGCCTGATCTCGTCGACCACCAGGTCGGAGGCCTTCGGCATCCTTCGTCGCGCCGACCCGGCCGACCTCTGGCGCGCGCCGGGACTAGTCGACATCTGCTCATTCCCTTCGGCGCCCGCACAAAGGCGCTATACCGGCCCTTGGCTCCACATGATCGTGACCAGAATCTCTTTCGCGTGCGGTCGACGCGATGCCTCCGCCCGCACTTTCGCGCGAGGCCCGTGGGCGCCCGGAAGGCACAATACATGCGGAACGGAAAGCATATCTATCATAGCATGGAAACCGCCATCCACCACTGAGGCTCGCGGCTCCGGAAGTCCGGCCCCCGTCCGGTTGGCTCGTGGCCAATCGGCCCTTTCACGTCGCGTATCCCCTGGTCAGAGCCCCGGGCGGGGTGAGGGTGAGTGACGGCCGTCACCTTCAGACGTGTTTTGGAATGACCGAATCGACGCCGATTACCGCCCGTTTATCGCGCCGGAGCAGTGATCGCTACATGTGACGTCGACATCGAAAAAGATATCGGGCGCCTGCCGCGGAAGACCGGCGCCATGTCGTCCCGATCCCCGCGCCCGGGACCGGGACGACATGGCGGGCACGCGGCGGCGTACCGTCACTTCTCCTTGACTTGGTACTGCCCGTTCACCATCGGCGAGGAGGGAATGAAGGGGAAGTCCTCCAGCGCCGGGACCAGGCTGTGGCGCCCCGCCTCGAACTCGAACTTCTTCGCGGTCAGCCAGTGCCCCTCGGGGACGTCGAGCTTGTAGAACGCCTGCACGTAGGAGTCGGGGTAGTCGTCGAACGCCCCCTCCACCTCGGCGGCGGCCGCGCCCAGCCGGAGCTGGTCCCACGCGAGCGCGGGCGTCGACAGGCTCGTCTGGACCGGCTGGCCCTTCGCGTACCGCTTCATGAACTGCTTGAACACCTCGGACTGCTCGCTCTCGGGCTGCGCGACCTCGACGCTGAAGACCAGGATCTCCAGGTTCTTGTTCGCCGCCTCCGAGCCGTACTTGTGCGGCCCCCCGGCCGTCATCGACATCCCGCTGCCGGCGATGGTGGGGATGTCGGTGGCGTCCGCCTGCTCGCGCGCCTGGAGGAGCCGGACCGCCGACTCGCCGGTGGTGTCCAGGTAGACGAAGTCCGGGTCGCCGTCGAGCATCCGCTCGTACGGGACGCGCAGGTCGACGTCACCGGGCGAGTAGGTGACCACGTTGACGTCGATCGGGGCGCCCTTGAGCTGGCGCTTGACCGCCTCGACGACCCCCTTGCCGTACTCGTCCTCGGACGCGAGGATGCCGAGCCGCTTCACGTTCGAGCGTTCGAGCCGCGCCTTCAGCCCGTTGAGCTGGCGCTCGCTGCTGGCGACGCCCTGGAAGTGGTAGGGGTACTGCTTCGGGTCGTCGATCAGCGGGCTCGCCGGGAACCCCACCGTGACGATCTTGTTGCGGGTGATGAGCGGAAGCATCGCCAGCGCCTCCGGGCTGGTCGCGCTGGGGATCATCAGGTCGGGCTTGCCGCCGCTCAGCGACTCCTGGAGGAGGCTCACCGACTTCGTCGGGTCGCCCTGGTTGTCCTTGACCTCCAGCTTGATCTTCTTGCCGCCGACGCCGCCGCTCTCGTTGATGTACTCGGCCGCGGCCTCCAGCGCCCGGACCGTCGCCTTGCCGTTGGTGCCGTACGGCCCCGTCGTGCCCCCGATGAACAGGACGTCGAACGTGTCGTCGCCCCCGCCCGCGTCGCCGCCGCACCCCGCCATCGCCACCGAGCACGCGACGAGCGCGGCCGTCAGCAGGCTTCTGCGCGCGAATCTTCTTTCCCTGCCCATGCCACCATCGACCTTTCTGTCCACCCGGGCCTGGCGGGTCCATCCCGCCGGGGCTTCATGCGTTCGGAGGCGCGGTCCGCCGCCGACGCGGCGGGCCTCCGCACCCGTGCTCCGTCAGGAGCCGTGCTTTCGGGAGCGTTGCGGCGGGTTCGTCATGCGACCGGCTCCTCGGACGGGGAGCCGTCGGCCATGTAGGCGTGCTTGATCGCGTCGCGGAGACCCGGCTGGTCGACGGTGCCCTCGTAGACCGTCCGGCCGACGTTGAGGACGACGACGCCGTCGGCGGCGGCGAGGGCGAACTCCACCGCCTGCTCGACCAGGACGATCGCCAGCCCCTGCTCGCGGAGGTCCTTGATGACCTCCAGGACGTCGCCGACGATGGTCGGGGCGAGCCCGGCCGACGGCTCGTCCAGCAGCAGGACGCCCGGCTCGGCGGCGAGGGCCTGCGCGATCGCCAGCATCTGCTGCTGGCCGCCGCTCAGCTGGGCGGCGCGGAACCGCCGCCGCTCGGCGAGCATGGGGAAGCGGTCGTACAGCTCGTCCCGGACCGCGTTCCCGCGGCGGCGCCGGGGCCGCGCGAACGAGCCGAGGGTCAGGTTCTCCTCGACCGTCCGCGACCGGAAGATGCGCTTGCCCTCCTGCACGTAGGCGATGCCCATCCGCGCGCGCCGGTGCGGAGCCACCTTGGAGATGTCCTCGCCGTCGAGGGTCACGCTGCCGGACATGACGCGGTTGAGGCCCGTCACGGCGCGCAGGGTCGTCGTCTTGCCGGCCCCGTTTCGGCCGAGCAGCGCGGTGACGCGGCCCGGTTCGGCGCGGAAGCTCACGTCCGTGACGACTTCGAGGTCTCCGTAGCCGCTGCGCAGGCGGCTGAGTTCCAGGATGCTCATCGGCCCGTCCCTACTCGCTCTCCGCGGTCGCCAGGCGGGTACCGCTGATCTCGCCGCCGGCGCCCAGGTACGTCGAGACCACGTCCGGGTGCGTGGCGATCTCCTCCGGGTCGCCCTCGGCCAGCACGCGCCCCTCGGCCAGGACGACGACGTGGTCGGCGATGGCGCGGACCAGCGCGAAGTTGTGCTCGACCAGGACGATCGTGACCCCGGCGTCCCGCAGCTTCCCGAGCACCGCGACCAGGTCCTGGATGTCGCTCTCGTCGAGGCCGGAGGCGACCTCGTCGAGCAGGATCAGCGCGCTGCCGCCGGCGACCGCCCGGCCGAGTTCGAGCATGCGGCGCGTCCCGAGGGCGAGGTCGGCCGCGGGCACGCCGGCGAGGTGGCTGAGGCCGAGGGCGCCCATGATCCGGCGGCCGCTCTCCGCCTCCTCGGCGAGTGCCCGCCAGTGCGCGGGGAGCCGGAGCGCCGACGCGATCATCGGGACCGGGTGGCTGCCGAGCCGTCCCGTCGTGATCGTCTCCGCGACCGTGAGGCCGTGCGGGACCATCGGCGTCTGGAACGTGCGGCCGACCCCGCACCGCGCCACCCGGTAGGCCGGGAGGCCGGAGATGGGCCGGTCGCCGAGTTCGATCGTGCCCTGGTCGGCGCGGTAGTAGCCGGACACGAGGTTCATCAGGGTGGTCTTGCCGGACCCGTTCGGGCCGACGAGCGCGGTGATCCGGCCCGCCTCGGCGACGAAGCCGACACCGTCCAGCGCCCGGTTCCCGCCGAAGCTCTTGCCGACCTTCGAGATCCGCAGCGCCCGCCCCTCGACCTCGGGGAACCGGAACTCCGCGGCCGGCGGCTCCTCGGCCGCGGGCCGCCTGCGGCGCGCGCCGAACCGCGCGTCCCAGAGCCGGTGCGCGATCCCGGCGATGCCGTTGCGCAGCAGCAGGCCGCCGATCACGAGGAAGACGCCGTAGGCGATCGTCGCGTACTGGTCGAACGCGGACGTGCGCAGCGGCCCGATCTCCATGATCGCCGCGCCGACGATGGCGCCGTAGACGCTCATCGAGCCGCCGAGGATGCTCGCCGCCAGGATCACGATGACGAGGTTGATGTTGAGGCTGACCGGCGACAGGAAGGAGTCGAGGAAGGCCGCGAAGCAACCCGCCATCCCTGCCGGGATGCCGCTCAGCGCATAGGTGACCATCTTCGTGCGGTACACCGACGTGCCCACGGCCGCCGCGAGCACCGGGCTCTCCTTGAGGACGAGCAGAGCCGAGCCGTGCCGCGACACGACGATGTTGCGGAAGACGGCGAACCACAGGGCGGCCACGATGATGAGGACGACGTAGAACTCCTCCGTCGACAGCTCGCGGCCGAAGAGGCTCGGCAGCGGGATGCCGTTCAGCCCCGCGAAGCCGCCGAGCGTCTCACCGAAGACGTTGACGACCGACGGCACGAGCAGCACCACGAAGAACGAGGTGATGGCGAGCGTCCAGCCGCCGAGCCGCAGCCCCGGAGCGCCGGTGAGGAGGCCGATGGCGAGGGCCGCCACGACCGACAGCGCCAGGCACAGCAGCAGGTCCGCCGAGTGGTTGATCGCGGTGTAGGCGCTCACGTAGGCGCCGGCCGCGTAGATCGCCACCTGGTTGAGGGCCAGTTCCCCGGCGTACCCGAGGGTCAGGTTCAGGGCGCTGACGCTGAGCGCGAGGATCGCGATGAGGGTGATGAGCCGGATGTTCGCCGGATCGGCACCGACCCAGGGCAGGGCGACGAGCACGCCGACCACCGCGATCCAGACGAGGCCGAGCTGCCGTCCCGTGAGGATGGATTTCATACCGTGCGGACCCTTCGTTCACCGAACAACCCCTGCGGGAACGTGAGCAGCACCGCGCAGAACACGGCGAAGACCACGATGTCGCGGTAGCCCGGTCCGATGTAGCGCGCCCCGAACGCCTCGATCAGGCCGATGGCGAAGGCGGCCAGCAGCACCCCGCGGTGGCTGCCCACCCCGCCGAGCACGAGGACGACGAAGCCCTTCACCGCGAGCACGATGGCGATGGACGTCGCCGCGAAGGTCTTGGAGACGATCAGCGGCCCGAGCAGCCCGCCGAACGCCGCGGCGAGCGCGAACCCCCACAGCGACAGCGACCGGATGTTCACCCCGCGCAGCTGCGCGGCCTCGCGGTCGTCGGTCTGCGCCAGGGCGGCCAGCCCGATGCGGGTCTTCTCGGTGCCGAAGTGCAGCAGCGCGGCGAACGCGATCACCGCGGCGACGACGATGAGGTCGAGCGGCCGGACCCGCTCCCCGAAGATCAGCAGCGCCTGCTCCGGCCCGAAGAACGGGACCCGCAGCGAGTCGGTGCCGAAGTGGAACGACAGCGCCCCGGTGATGATGGTCGCGACCCCGACCATCGTCACCAGCTCGGAGCTGCCGCTCACGTTGCGCATCGGGCGGATGGCCACCACTTCCTCGACCAGGCCGATGAGCCCGGCGAGCAGGAACGCGATGACGAAGACGAGCCAGGCGGGAACGTCGCCGCTGCTGTAGCCCCAGTAGGCCACGAACATCCCGACGACCATGATGTTCGCGTGCGCGAAGTTCAGGACCCCCGACGCGAGGTGGGTCATGTTGTAGCCCAGCGCGACCATGGCGTAGATCGATCCGGTCGCGAGCCCGGCGATGATCTCGGTCATGCGGGCCCGCAACCCTGCGCCGGCCGCGCCGGGCCGTGTCCGCCGGCGCGCGGGCCCTCGCCTCGGCCGGCGAACCGGGCCGCTCCGGGCGGGCGCGGGAGTCCGATCCTCATCCCATCGACTCCTGTTCGATCGCAATCAACGCTATCTATGCCATGAATGCTACAAGTCACATTGTCCCGGGTGCAATACACGCGTACCGATCGTCCGCGCAGGCAGGCGGACGATCGGTACGCGGGCAGGGAAACGGAGTCGGCCGACGGGCCGGACGGTGCCGGGCCCGACGGTGGGGGCGCCGGTCAGCGCGGGTCGCCGGCGGCCCGCTCGATGATCCAGTCGGTGGTGCGCCGGACGCGGATCATGCGGCGCTCCAGGCGGGTGCGACCCGCGGGCCGGCGGTTCGCCGCGCGGCGGTGCGGCGCCCGCCTGGACCCGGCGGCGGCGCGGGCGGGGCCTCACAGCGCAGGTTCGCCAGCCATGAGGGCGGGTCGGCCTGGAGCGCGTTCAACTCGTCCCGGGAGACAGGACCTTCCTGGAACTCGGCGGGTGCTGCCGACAGCAGGATCCCCGGCTTCGTGGCCGCGGTCGCGGACTTCATGGTCTGCAACAGCGCCCCGCCTCCAAACACCGCCGCCAGAAGCGCCGCCGCCGGAGGTGACGGGAGTCGCGCCCGCCGACGCCATCCCGCCATCCCTCTTCGCGGCGGGTCACCCCAGCAGCGCCTCGTTATGGGGACGCAGGAAGCCGACCCAGATGGTCGAGGCGCGCTCGGGTGCATGACCAGCGAAAGATCGAGGCGCGCACACGCCCGCAAAACCGGGGGGAACATCAGGGTGGCCGCGCAACGGAGCGAAGCTCAAGATGCCGTCAGAAGACCTCACGATGACGCGGTCACTGAGCCCGACATGTCATGCGCTCGGCTGGGGAACCTTGCAGTTGGCGGTGGGGTTGAGACCGATGTAGTTGAGCGGACCGGTGGCCAAGGTGATTCCGATCGTGGCGATACTGGCGCAGCTGCCGTCGAATTGGGCGTAGTAGTGGCGCTGTCCCGCGGCGAGCGCTCCGATGATCAGCCAGGCGACGAGCATCCACCGTCCGGACCTCATCGCTACCTCCAGTGACCGCTTCGCCGACCCGGGGGTACGACAGTAACGACAAGATCGTCCATAGTTAAGCAAGTCGGGCCGGGTGTGTCATATCACGAACGTCTCGGCGCGGCCGCTGTGTTCTCGACGACGCTCTGCCCGCCGCCGACGTCTCTCGACGACCCGACCGTGCACAACCCGCTCGAATCCTAGTGGCAGCAGCGTGCAGTCGCCGAGGGGCTCGGAACCCGCGCCCCCGGCACGACGACACTGCCGACGAGATCAACTCCTACGACATCGGCGAACCGCTGCGCCTGGACCGGTGCTCCCGCTGCAACGTCAAGGGGGGCGGCGGCCGTCACGCTCGTTCGGTGAGGAAGGCGATCACTGCGTCGAGGAACTCCGCCGGGCGTTCGACGTTCGCCAGGTGCACGGTGGGCAGGACGGTGAACTGCGCGCCGGGGACGGCCGCGGCGAGTTCTTTCCCGTGGCGGGCGGACGTGACGGTGTCGTACTCGCCCGCGACGACCAGCGTCGGGTTGCGGATGAGTGCGGCCGTGCGGCGCAGATCGTAGTCGCGCACCGCCGCCCAGCTGCCGGCCACACCCTCGCGCCGGGTGGCCAGCAGTGTGCGGCGGAAGCCCTCGGTGACCTCGTTGTCCTCGCGCAGCATGCGGGCCGGGAGCCAGTTCCGCAGGAACATCTCTGCGGTGGCTTGCATGTCCGGGGCCGCCAGCAGTTCGGCGATGGGCCGGGCCCACTGCTCCGGCGGGCCGAGGTACGCGGCGGTGTTGGAGAGCACGAGACGGTCGATGCGATCCGGGGTGTGGATCCCCATCCACTGCGCGACGATTCCGCCGAGGGACAGGCCCAGCATGTGCACTCGCTGCAGGCCGAGCGCGTCCAGGAGCTCCACCGCGTCGCGCCCCAGCCGGTCCAATGAATACGGGCCGCTCGGGACGTCGGAGGCGCCGTGGCCGCGAGCGTCGTAGCGCAGTAGGCGGAAGTGTTCGGTGAGGTCCGGCACCTGGCCGTCCCACATGTGCAGGTCTGTACCGATGGAGTTCGAGAGCAGCAGTACCGGCTTGTCCTGCTCACCGTCGAAGCGGTAGGCAAGCAACCGGCCCCTTCATACCAACTGATCCGGTCGAACCGCGGGGTGTGGGAAGGGGTTCTGCGGGTTGGGGTGGGATGGCCGGGTTACCAGGGGGAGAGTATTAGTGCCTGGAGGGTCAGTGTCAGGGTGGTCTGGGCTGACAGCCAGGGGCGAGCCGGGGGTTTGTGGTGGGCTGCCGCGGCGATCACCCATGCCGCGTAGGGCAGCCAGATGCGTTCCACCTCGCCCCTGGTCACGCCTGAGATGTCCAGTGTGAGCAGGCCGATCAGGGCCGCTCCCACCAGCCAGGCCAGGGGGCGGCGGTTGGAGAGTGCCGCGGGAAGGGCGTGGGCGGTCGCCGGTCCGACCAATAGGCCGAGCACAGCGATGTTGGCTATGACGAAGTAGGCGTAGGAGCGTTGTGCGGATCCTCTGCTGATGACGTAGGTGTCGTGGGTCGCCGCTACCCCGTCCGGCCACCAGAAGCCACCCAGGGTGAAGGCCAGCGGGACGATCGCCGCGCAGCAGAGCAGCACCACGAGCAGGCGTGGGGTGATCCGGGTGAGGAGGGCTACGGCCAGGGGCAGCGCGAAGAGCGGGAGCAGGCCGTAGCTGAGGTAAGGGAGCGAGCCCAGGAGAAGGCCCCCTGCCGCGGCCGCGAGCAGGTTCTCTCGCTTGGCGGCTACGGCGACCAGGGCGGTGGCCCAGGCGCCGACGCCGAGGAAAAAGGCGTCCATGGACGTGGCTATCCACACTGCGAGCGGCGCCAGGGCCAGGAAGGGCACCGCGCGCCGGGCCGTGGCCTCGTCGGCGACGCACCGGACCGTGATGGCGATGGCGACGACCGCCGAGGTTCCCACCAGGATGATGAGGGCGGCGGACCAGTCGGTGCCCCGCAGGCCGGTCTCTTCCAGCGCCCACAAGACCAGCATCGGCAGCGGCGGGTGTCCCCGTACGTGGGTGGTGTAGCCGCCCAGCCTCTCGGTGAACGTGCTCAGCCACTCCCCTGGGTCGGCCCGTACGGCGTCAAGTCCGGCCGGGTATTCGGTGGGCGAGTCCAAGGGGCGGTGCAAAGCGTCCAGACCATCGCTCAGCGCGAGCGCGACCGTCCATGCCACGGCCGTGCCCCAGGACACCGGCAGCAGCAGCCGCCAGGACAGCCGCTGGGCAAGGGACGGCAGGACGCTCACGGAGACGGCGGCCACGCAGGCGGCGGGCAGCATTTGCCAGGTGAGCAGCCGGGGTTCGGCGTGGAGCGGAGGCAGGTCGTCTTCTGTGGCGAGCCCCGCGCGGCGCAGCCACTCCCCTGCGACCAGCGCACCGGTGATCAGGAGCGTCCAGAGCGCGACCGCGATCCACCCGGATCGGGCACTCCGCTCAGCCGCTCCAGGAGGGGAGACGGGGCGTCGCCGCCTCAGCTCACCGAGGGTCATCGGAACGCTTCCTATGGCGGGCCAACGCGGTCCACACGACGGCGACCACGGCGATGACGGAAAGGACGATGATGAGGTTCCTGCCGTAGGCGAGCGGAAGGATGGACGGGTTGTCGGCCCGCTGCCCGAACCCCAGGACCATGGGCAGCGCCACGAGCGTCACCGCGCCGCCCACCAGGAGCGTGGCCTGCACAAACCTTCGATGGGACGCGGGCACGCGAGTGGTGAGCGCACCCAGGAGGAGCACGAAGGGAACGAAGATCCCGTCATGGACGATCACTGCTCCCGCGAACCAGAACGCCCAGCCGCGGGGATTGGTGGTCCCCGTGAGGACGCCCCACAGCCCGAGCAGGATGAACCCCGCGCCGATCGCATAAGCGGTGATGCGCGTCTTCATACGACGATCACCTGGCGCACCCATTTCGTCTGATGCACACCTGGGCGGTTAGGCGCGATCAGCCGGCACGGGAACCCGTGGTCGAGGTCGAGGGTTTCCCCGTTCACGCTGAGAGCCAGCAAGGTCAACGGGTCGTGCCAGTGGCGGGAGCTGACCCAGGAGGTCCGGAAGATCCCCCTGACTTCCATGGATATGAGCCGCACGCGGGCGTCCTCGGCGACCCCGGCCATATGGAGGAGGTCACGTAGCCGGATGCCTTGCCAGGTGGCCCCTGCGCTCCAGCCTTCTACGCACGCGATGGGCAGCCTGGCGGAATGCGACGGGAGTGCCTGCAATTCTTCCAGTGAGAAGGACAGTTCTCGTTGGACCCGTCCAGTGACCTGTAGTCGCCAGGCCGGATCGTTGGCGGCCGCCAGGCTGACCCCGGCCGCATACGCCGACCTGTTGACCGGCACTCCTTGAGGGCCTACCCCGGGACGCCTGGGGGCCAGCAACGCCACCTTGGCGAGCGGGGAGAACGCCTCACCGACCATGGTGACGGCGACCGTTCCGCTGGCGGCCGCTACGCCCAGCAGGAACCCGCGCCGGTTGAGGCCGTCCTCCGGGTGCTTCATCACGGTGCGATGCACCTTGGGCCACTTGTTCACCACGTGTATGACGAGAGCCCCGACGAGGATGTACGCCGTCCAGTAATGGGCCGAGGTGAAGAAGAACGGGAAGGCGTACCAGTAGGAGATGTTCAACAGCCCCGTGACGACCTGGAACAGCGCCGCCCCCACAAGGACGAATATCAGCGCCCGCTCGACGGCGTGCCCTACGGAACGGACCGGCGGCCACTGGAACAGCCTGGGATAGACCGTCCACATCTTCGCCAGCAGCAAGGGGATCGTGGCCAGCCCGCCGATGACGTGAAGGCCCTGCGTGACCCGGTACAGATTCACCGGACGCGACGGCCACATCAGCCAGCCCGGCGGTTGCTGCATGAAGTGGCTGATCAGTCCCGTGACGAACGCGCTGGTGAACGCGACGCCCAGCCATATCCCCAGCCAGGCCGCCACGCGTTCGTCATGCAGGCGGCTCTTGAAGCGCGGCACATACGAAGGAGTCAGCGGCTCAGCGCGACGAACCACCGGCCCGCCTCCTCCCAGATCTCCTTCACGGCGGCCCCGCTCTCCCAGGCGATCCCGGCGATGTCGTCGGCGGACACCCACGCCCACGGGAACCACTCCCCGACCGCCTGTCCGGAGCGGAGCCGCACGGGACCGGAGTACGCCCCCGTGCCGGGTGCCCGCACCTCGGCGAGGACCCGTCCGCCGGGAGCGAGCAGGGCGAACGCCCGGGCCAGCAGGGCGGAGGGGGCACCACCGATGCCGATGTTGCCGTCGACCAGCAGCAGCGTCGTCCAGATCCCGGCGCCCGGCACCCGCCCGAACACGTCCCGGCACAGCGCCGGGCCGCCGGCCGCCACCGTCAGCTCCACCGCGTACGGCGCGGTATCGATGCCGAGGGCGAGGATCCCGCGCTCGGTCAGCGCGACGGTGAGCCGCCCGGGCCCGGATCCGACGTCCAGCGTGGGGCCGTCGCACCGATCGAGCACGCCCTCGTCGCCGGGACGCAGCGCCATCCACTCCTGGACGGGCAGCGCGCTGCGGCGGCCCGTGCCGTCCTCGACCTCGACTCCGGCGCGCCCCGCGAGGGCCCGCTCGTACAGCTCGCCGATCACGTCGTCCCCACCTGTACCGCCTCCCGCACGGCGGCCCCGGCGGCCCGGACGGCGGCGGCGAAGCGGCCGTGCGGCGCCAGTCCGGCGACCTCGGCCGCGTCGCCGGCGGTGTCCACGTCGGTCAGCTCCGGGAGCAGCGCGACGTCCAGTCCGGCCGCGCGCAGCCGGGCGAGCTGGATCCGGCCGGTGTCGGGGCGCGACATCGGTACGCCGCGCAGCAGCCGCGCGTCCGGATGGGCCAGGCCGAGCAGCCAGAACCCGCCGTCGGCCGCCGGGCCGAACACCGCGTCCCGGGTCCGCAGCACCGCCCCCGCCCGTGCCAGCAGGCCGGGGCCGGCCTGGGGGGTGTCCATGCCGATCAGGACGAGCGGGCGCCCGGCGTAGCCGTCGTCGAAGGCGTGCGCGAGCCGCTCGTCCAGGCCGTCCCCGCGCTGCGGGAGCACGCGCAGGCCGGGCGGCAGCCACGGACCGGGACGGCCGCTCAGGACGAGGGTCCGGGCCCCGGCCGGGGTGCGGGCGACGGCGCCGAGCGTGTCGGCCAGGGACGCCTCCGCCAGCCCGGCCGCCTGCTCGGGTGTGTACGGGGGCGTCAGCCGGGTCTTCACCCGCCCGGCGACGGGCTCCTTGGCGATCACGAGCAGATCGGCGGTCACGGCGCCGCCCCTGACACCTCGGCCAGCACGCGCCGCATGTCGCGCACCGCCCGTACCGTCCCGCCGACCGTTCCGGTGACCTTCGACCGGCCGGTACGGGGACGGTACGGGACGTCGACCTCGCCGATACGCCAGCCCGCGGCGGCCGCCCTCAGCACCATCTCCAGGGGGTAGCCGAAGCGGCGGTCGGCCAGGTCCAGCGCCAGCAGGTCGGCCCGGCGGGCGGCGCGCATCGGCCCGAGGTCGTGGAGGGCGGTGCCCGCGCGCCGGTTGAGCGACCGGGCCAGGACGGTGTTGCCGAGCCGGGCGTGCAGGGGCCACGCTCCGCGCCCTACCGGACGGCGCCGTCCGAGCACCAGTTCAGGCCCGGCATGGTGGAGATCCGCGAGCAGGCGGGGCAGGTCACCCGGGTCGAGCGAGGCGTCGGCGTCCATCACGCACACGAGGTCCGCGGTGGCCGCCACCAGGCCGGCGTGGCACGCGGCACCGAAACCCCGTTGGGGGGCTTCGACGACATGGGCGCCATGACGGCGGGCTATGGCGGCCGAGTCATCGGTGGATGCGTTGTCCACCACTATGGGACGGAACCCCTCCGGCATACGCGACAGCACCCACGGCAGGGCCTCGGCCTCATTGAGGCAGGGCAGGATGACATCGATCTCGCGGGTCACCGGCCCGTCCCCACCGTTGCCTTGGCGAACTCGGCGATCCCCCCGGCGAAGGGCACCTCCGCCTCATAGCCGAGTTCCTGCCGGGCGCGCTCGGGACTCGCCACGATGTGCCGCACATCGCCCAGCCGGTAGCCACCGGTCACCTGCGGAGCCGGGCCGCCGTGGACAGCGGCCAACGCCTCCGCCATGTCGGCTATGGATCGCGGGTTGCCACTGGCGATGTTGAACGCCCGCAGCCGTGCGTCCTGCGCCACCTCCAGCCGCTCCAGCGCGAGGACGTTGGCGCGCGCCACATCGCGAACGTGGACGAAGTCCCGCCGCTGACGCCCGTCCTCGTACACCAGCGGCGCCTCGCCCCGTTCCAGCCGGGACCGGAACAGCGCGGCCACCCCGGCGTAGGGCGTGTCCAGCGGCATCCTCGGCCCGTACACGTTGTGGTAGCGCAACGCCGCCACGCGGCCGCCCGTCATGCGCGCCCAGGACGCGGCCAGGTGCTCCTGTGCGACCTTGGTGTCCGCATAGACATTGCGTGGGTCGAGGGCCGTGTCCTCCCCGACGACACCGGGTTCCAGGGGGCTTCCGCACTCCGGACACGGCGGCTCGAACCGTCCTGCCCGCAGGTCGTCCTCCGTGCGCGGACCCGGCCGGACGTCCCCATGGCTCCGGCAGGTGTAGGCACCCTCCCCGTAGACGACCATCGAGGACGCCAGCACCAGCCGGTGCACCCCGGCCCGCGCCATCTCGGCCAGGAGCACCGCCGTGCCGGCCACGTTCACCGACGTGTACGCCGGGAGGTCGAACACGTCCACACCGAGACCGACCATCGCGGCCTGATGGCAGACGGCGTCCACGCCCCGCACGCAGCGCGCCACCGCGTCGCGGTCGCGCACATCCCCGACCTCCCCGCCCGGGAGCAGATCGAGCCCGCGCACCTCATGCCCGCGGGCCCTCAGCGCCTCGGCGACGTGTGAGCCGATGAACCCGGCCGAACCTGTCAGCAGCACTCGCATGCGACGACCGTAGGTCGCCGGGCGTGCCCGCTCACTTGCGAAGCGCGACCTGTACGAATCTCGTAAGATTTACCGCCCCGCACATGGCCGAACCCCGAAGGCCCCACCGCCGACCACTCCGGCCACTCCCGCCTCCCGTTTGGTCGATCGCCGACCGGGTGGTCGGGCCGCCAGTCGCCGCTCCAGTACCGAGGCGTCGTGCAAGGCCGTCATCTCTACCAGGGCAGTGCTCCGTTCTCGTCCTGGAGGGTTCCCGTCGGCCCGTCCGGGTCGAGGGTCGCCAGCGCCACGACGACCTTGGCGCTCTCTTCGGGCGGCCTACCGATTCCGAAGGCGGCGGTCATGTCCGTGGCGGTGGTGCCGGTCTCCAGCGACCACCCCGAGGCGGCCAGCCCGCTTGGATCCAGCACGACCGACAGAACCGCAAGGAGCCGGCCCTCAACCTCGAACGGGCGAAGCCCATCAACTCGATGTGAAACTGCCTAACGGGGTTACGCCCATCGGAAACTGATCCGAGCTCAGACGTCCGTCCGATGGGGCCAGAACAATCCGGGGGGCGGTCATGCTCCGGTTGTCAGGTCGCGGCGGGCGAAGGTCCGGAGGGCGAGGGCGGTGAGGGCGGCGGCCAGGAGGGTCAGGATGCCGGTCGCGGTGGCGGCGATCTCCTCGCCCGGGTATTCGCCGACGTGCGCGAACGGAGAAACGCGGACGGCGCCGTCGGGGAGGTCGAGGACGGGGGCGAAGAGCCCGGCGACGACGCCGTAGCCGAGGGGGGCCCACACGATCGGCAGGAGGCGCGGCAGCGTCCCGTACAGCAGGCCGGCGGCGGCGAGGAGCAGCCACACGGCCGGGGTGTGGGCGACGTGGCCGAGCGTGGTCTTCCACAGGAGTGCGGTGTCGCCGGTGCCGATGGCCGTGGCGGCTCCGGTGCCCAGGCCCGCGACGAGCAGGAGCCACGGGACGGCGATCGCGGTGACGGCCAGGTTGCCGCCGAGCCAGCCGGTGCGGCTGACGGAGGTGGCCAGGACGGGTTCGGTACGCCCGGCGGCCTCCTCGGCGCGGACCGACTGCACGGCCAGCAGCGCGAACACGGTGACCGTGAACGCCATGGTCAGGCCCATGACGCCGAGGTAGCCCGCGACCAGGTTCCCGCCCCCGCCCATGACGGCGACCAGTTCTTCGGGAGCGTCTTCCAGCCCGTCGGCCAGGGGCTGGGCGAACGCGCCGTAGGCCAGGCCGGCGACCAGGAGCGCGATGCTCCAGCCGATGATGCCGGCGCGCTGGAGGCGGAAGGCCAGGGTGGGCGCGTCGCGGAGCCATGCGGCGGCGCGGGGCGGGCCCGGGCGCGGTGGGACGAGTCCCGCGTCGAGGTCGCGGCGGCCGGACAGGCGGTATCCGGCGGCGGCGGTCGCGGCGGCGCAGGCCAGCGAGAGGGCCAGCGGCCACCACCGGTCGAGCGCGTAGGGTCCGGTCTGCTGCGACCAGCCGAGCGGGGACAGCCACGACAGCCAGGACGCTCCGCCGTCCTGGACGGCGGCCATGTCGCCGATGCCGCGCAGGACGAACGCGGCCCCGAGGACCGCGCCGGTGAGACCGGACGCGGCGCGCGGGTAGGCGAAGATCTGCACGGCGATCGAGGCGATGCCGCCGAACACCAGCCCGACGGCTCCGGCGGAGGCGCCCAGCAGCGCCGAGCCGGCGGGGGCGTGCCCGGCGGCGAGCAGGACCGCGGTGACCAGGGCGGCGACCGTCGCGCTCAGCAGCGCGGTGAGGAGCAGCGCGGCGGTGAGCTGGGCGGATCGCCCGACGACGTTCGCGCGGACCAGCTCGGCCCGTCCCGACCGTTCCTCGGCGCGGGTGTGCCGGGTGACGGTCAGCAGCGCCATCAGCGCCGTGCCGAGCAGGATGTACAGGGCGTACTGCCCCGACAGGAACCGTTCGAGGGTGATGGCGTCGTAGCCGTAGCCGGGGCCGCCGAACAGCGCCCCGGCGGGGCTGCTGGAGAACGCGCTGACCGCCTCCAGTTCCTCGGTCGTGGTGTAGACCGAGCCCAGCGCGGTGGTGAAGTAGCCGGTGAGCAGCGCGATGCCGAGCGTCCAGGCGGGGAACCGGATGCGGTCGCGGCGCAGCATGAACCGCAGCAGCGTGCCCGTGCCGGTCAGCGGTCCGGCGGACGCGGGGCGGGCGGAGGCGGGAAGGGTCGTCGCGGTCATGGCCTGCTCCCGGCGGCCGCGCCGCCGCCGGTGCGGGCGAGGTCGTCGCCGTAGTAGCGCAGCAGCAGCTGCTCCAGGGTCGGCGGGTGCGCGGTGAGGGCGTGGACGTCCAGCTCACCGAGGCGGCGGACGACGGCCGCCAGATGGTCGCCGTCGACGTCGAAGCGGATCCGCCCGTTCTCGGTGCGCAGGTCGTGCACGCCGGGCAGGCCGGCGAGGTCGCGGGCGTCCCCGCCGGTGGTCGCGGTGACGGTGGTGCGGGTCAGGTGCCGCAGCTCGGTCAGCGTGCCGGTCTCCACGATCCGGCCGCCCCGGACGATCGAGACGCGGTCGGCGAGGGCCTCGACCTGGGCGAGGATGTGGCTGGACAGCAGGACCGTTCTCCCGGCGCCGCGGGCCTCGCGGATGCACTCCTGGAAGACGGCCTCCATGAGCGGGTCGAGGCCCGCGGTCGGCTCGTCGAGCAGCAGCAGGTCGGCGTCGCAGGCCAGCGCGGACACCAGCGCAACCTTCTGCCGGTTGCCCTTGGAGTAGGTGCGGCCCTTCTTGGTGGGGTCCAGGTCGAACCGCTCGCACAGCTCGTCCCTGCGGGACGCGTCGGTGCCGCCGCGCAGGCGGGCGAACAGGTCGATCGCCTCGCCGCCGGTCAGGTTCGGCCACAGCTCCACATCGCCCGGGACGTAGGCCATGCGGCGGTGCAGGCCGACCGCGTCGTCCCAGGGGTCGCCGCCGAGGAGGCGGACGCGTCCCGCGTCGGCGCGGAGCACGCCGAGCAGGATCCGGATGGTGGTCGACTTCCCGGCGCCGTTCGGCCCGAGGAATCCGTGCACATGACCGGGCTGGACGGACAGGTCGAGCCCGTCCAGTGCCTTCACTTTTCCGAAGGACTTGTGCAGGTCGTGGATCTCGATGGCAGGGGTCATTCTTCAGCCCTCGCTGAAAAGCATGGAGAAAGGCGTGGCCGAGCGCGCTCGGCCGGGTGGTGAAATGGTGTGGGTGCGTTCAGTCCTCGGCGCCGTCGCGGGGCGGGTCCGAGACGTACAGGAGGTACTCCTCCAGTAGCGACCGGTCGGTGTAGAGCCCCTCGGTGAACACTTCGAGCATGGGGACCGTCACCTCCTCCATGTAGGCGCGCAGGGCCTTGCCGAAGGACGCCGGGTCGGCGTGCTCCGGGTGCATCGTGAGCCACATCAGCATCGAGCCCATCCCCTGGTACGCCATCACCCGCGCACGGGCGACCGGGTCGCGGCTCGGCCGGATCACCCCGGCCGCCACCCCCGCCTCCAGGTACCGCGCCGCGTCGTCGACCATGTGCTCGAACAGTTCGGCCGCCAGGTCACCGCCCTCGCGCATCGATCGCACGACGTACCGGACGACGGGGGCGAAACGCTCGATGTCGGCCAGCTGCGCCAGGAGCCCGGCGGCGGTGCCGTCGGTGGCCGCCGCGCGCTTCTCGGCGACGATGACCTCGCGCACCCGCCCGTCGCACGCGCGCCGCAGCCCCTGCTTCGAGCCGAAGTAGTGCACGACCAGACCCGGCGACACCGCCGCGTCCGCGGCGACGGCCCGCACCCCGGCGGTGAACCCGTCCCGCCCGAACCGCTCGATCGCGGCGTCCCGGATACGGGCCGCGGTCCCCGGGTCGCCGCCACCCGCCGAAGACGTGCTCCTCGCGCTCACGCCCACCACATTAAACACTCGTTCAATGGCCGGCAAGAGATGGCGGGAAACGGTCTTAGATGACCATTGAAAGGAACCGTGCTCACTGAGAGTCTCTGGGGCCGAGCCGCACCCAGGCGTCCGGGCGCTCCAGGCAGTCTGTCGAAACGGGCTTCAGGCCCGAGTACACCAGGCAGTTTACGAGCGCGTCGCCACACGAGGCGAAGCTCGCCAACACCTCGCGGGCGGTGGAGTCGGGATCAGGGTCGTAGCCGGGGTGCAGGTCCCATTTGACCTGTCGACCGTCCTCGGCAATGCGCCCCTGATTGCCGCTCTTGGGGTTGGCGTACATGCCGTAGGCGAACGTCCCTGCCGTCACCGCTTCCAGGACGTCAACGGCCCGGTACCCCCACGGCTGTGCGATCACGCAGCCGCCGGGAACATCGGTGACGCCGACGATGTCCCTCGCGCCGCAGATCTCTTCCTCGTACCACGGCGTGTGGTCGTCCACGACGATGACCTCACCGACGGTCAGGCGTTGCAGCGTCTCGACGGCTGTCAGGCCCGCTACGCAGGCCGCCGAGAACCCGTCGTAGGAAATGCCGGAGAAGACCTCGGCCAGTTCAGGCCCGGCGTCGGCCATCGCCCGCTCTTGGTCGGTGAGGGCCTCGTCTTCGGGGAGGTCGAAAAGGTCACCGAGTGAGCCTGCCAGGCTGAGCCGGCCCGGCGACCAGCCGTTCATCATCGGTCGCCACGGATCGGCACCCAGTTCGGCCAGCACCCAAGCATTGTCCTCACGGTCGTGGTAGACGGCGGTCCACAAGGCGCTACGGCCCCCGTAGAGGGCGTCGAGGTCCAGAGCGCGGCTTGCCAGCTCGAATACCACCTGAGGTGAGCCCTCCTTCGCGGCCACGTGTAGTGGGGTGTAGAAGGTCCACAGTTCCCCCAGGGGGTCAGCCCCCGCCTCCAGGCGTTGCAGGAACTTCTGCGGATCAGTGAAGTCGCCGTGGACGATTCCGGACCAGTCCGCCTGGCCTTCGACCATGATTCATCCCTTCTTGCAGCTCAGGACCTGTCGTCTTCGCGAGCACACGGACGCCCCCCGCGCCACACGCCCGAGCTTGTCACCAGGCGCCGACAACCCGGTCGGTTGCCGCCGGGGCTGTTAATGCGAAGAAGTTCGCGTTACTCTGTCCGTGACCCGCAGAGAGGGGTGCCGGATGGACGTGGAGCCGCGCGCGGCGGGGGCCGCACGGCCCGGCGGCCGGACGGCGCGCACTCGTGCGGCGGTACTGGACGCGGCCTGGGACGAACTGGAGTCCGGCGGGTACGCCGGACTCACCCTGGAGAAGGTGGCCGAGCGCTCGGGCGTGCATCTGGCCACGCTGTACCGGCGGTGGCGGACGGTCGAGGGAGTCGTCCTCGACCTGCTGGGCGAGCTGGGCAAGAACGAGGTCCCGATACCGGACACCGGCTCGTTGCTGGACGACCTCCGGGCGCTCGCGCTGGAGATCGCCGCCCTGTACCGGCAGCCCAGGGCTCGGGCGCTCGTCGAGGGCGTCGTGGCCGCCGCCGTCCGGTCCCCCGAGGCGTCCACCGTCTGGGCAACGGTGATCGCCGACCGCAATCGCCTCGCGTCCCGGATCGTCGAACGGGCCGTAGAACGCGGGGAACTACCGCCGGGGACGGACGGTATCGCGGTGATCAGCGCCGTCGGCGCCCCCATCTACTATCGCCTGCTCGTCGCCCGCGGGCCGGTGGACGACGAGGTCGCCGAGACCGCCGCCGCGGCCGCGCACGCCGCTGCCCTCAGCGGCGTCTTCACCCCCGGCCCTCCATAGGCCGCGGCGTACATCCGCCGCACCAGCGAAAGGACCCGCAATGCGCCAGGACATCGAGTTCGTCTCGGCCGGGACGACCCTCCGCGGATGGCTCTACACCCCCGACGGCACCGCCGGCCCGCACCCCGCCGTGGTCGTCACCCACGGACTCGGGGCGGTCAAGGAGCAGTACACCGACGACATCGCCGAAGCGCTCGCCGCGGCCGGGCTGGCGGTCGTCCTCTACGACCACGCCTCGTTCGGCGCGAGCGACGGCGAGCCGCGCCAGGAGGTCGACCCCTGGACGCAGATCCAGGGATACCGGGACGCCATCACCTTCCTATGCACGCGTCCCGAGGTGGACGCCGAGCGCATCGGGGTGTTCGGGTCGAGCTTCTCAGGCGGGCACGTGCTCGTCGTCGGGGCCGTCGACCGGCGGGTCAAGGCCGTCTACTCGCAGGTGCCGGTCATCAGCGGCGGGACGACCCTGTCGCGGTTCATCCCCAGCGAGGCGCTCGCCGAGGTGCGCAAGAGCTTCGACGCCGACCGGCTCGCCCGGTTCAACGGCGAGGCGCCGGCGGTGATCCCCCTCATCACCGCGACGCCCGGGGAGCCCGCGGCGATGGCCGACCGGGAGACCTACGAGTGGTACCAGACGATCGAGCCGGAGCGCCTGGCGACGTGGCGCAACGAGGTCACGCTCAGGTCGGTGGAGGCGATCGCCGGCTACGAGCCGGGCGACTACATCGCCCGCATCTCCCCTACACCGCTCATGCTCGTCGTCGCCCAGCACGACATCCTGACCCACAGCGACCTGGCCTTCGCCGCCTACGAACGGGCCCTGCACCCGAAGCAGCTCGTCACCCTGCCCGGCGGGCACTTCGTCGTCTACAACCAGGAGTTCAAGAACACGCTCGCCACGATGACCGAGTTCTTCCTCCAGCATCTCGCTCCGCGGACAGCCGGCTGATACTCCAGCGGCACTGCCATCGCCAGCACTTTGGGGACTGGCGTCGAGCAGGACTGGTCACGCCGGCCCTCGCGTCCATCGGGTTGAAGAGGATCCCGTGATGCTGACTGTCTCCACCGAGGTCGTCCGTGAGTGAGCGGTGAGCCCTCGGCCTGAGGCAGGTCGAGGGCTCACCGGCATGGTGCGGGCGGCACGCGCGCGAGCGGTTACCGGGTGCCGTCGATCAGGCGGATGGCCAGGTCGGGGCTGAACTGTCCGGCGGGGATCCCGGCACCGATCCCGCAGTCACCGTCGGAGTCGCCGGGGACCTTGACCCACAGTTCCAGCTCGGCGTCGGCTCCCTCGCGGGGCGGGGTGCCGAGCCTGCGTCCGGCCGGGTTGCACCATTCGCCGTTGGAGCCGTTGCCGTTTCGGCTGGTGTCGACCACGAAGGTCTTGCCGCCGGGGAGCCCGGCGTTGACGGCCTTGGCGTAGGTGACCGACCGCTCGGTGGTGTAGTAGTTCGACACGTTGACCGAGAAGCCGCGTGCGTCCGCGATCCCGGCCGCCTGCAGACGCTGGGCCATGGTGCCGGCGGGAATCCAGTTGGCGTTGGCGGCGTCCAGGTAGACCCAGGCGTTCGGCGCCTTCTGCTTGAGCTGCTGCACGCCGTATCTCAGCAGGTCGAGCCGGGTCTGCCGCTCGGTGTCGTTCGGCAGGCAGTCGAGCTGGGCGACCGCGTCGGGCTCCACCACGACGATCGCGTGGCGGCTGCCGATGGCCGCGGCGAACTGCCCGATCCAGGTGCGGTAGGCGTCCGGGCTGCCCGCGCCGCCGCCGGAGTGGCTGCCGCAGTCACGGCCCGGGACGTTGTAGGCCACCAGCATCGGTGTGGCGCCGCTCTGCTCGGCGCCGCCGACGTAGCGGGACACCGCCGCGGTGATGTCGCTGTCCCAGTTGCCGAACCAGCGTGCGATCGGCCGGTCGGCGATGGCCGCCTTGATGCGGGCGGCGCGCCAATCGCCGGGATTGGCGGCGACCCAGGCCGCCGGGTTGGAGTACGGGTCGACGTACAGGTTGGCCGCGGTGATCGCCTTGGCCGCGGGCGCGGCGTAGGAGACGGCACCGACCTTGGCGGTCTGCGGCTGCTGTCCGGTGAAGTAGGCGCCGGTCAGGGCGGCCGCCGACGCGGTGAACGCGGCGACTGTGGTGATGGTCCATCTACGGAGAGCGGGTAGCACGGGGAGCCCTTCGTCGTCCGGTGTCATGGCGGGGGTCGGCGTCCGCGGGGTCTTCGGTCATATGTCGGCGGAGCCCTGGGGAGCGGACGTCTTGAATGCACTTTCTCTGGCTGTTTCCCGCGAAACTACCGACGCGCAGAAAATCGAGTCAAGAGCCCTTTCACGCTTTCCATTTCCGTTCAACTTCCGAGCATCTCGCCGCCATTGTTAGGCGCCGTCAAGGAACCGGCCTAACGAGCTGAACTCGTCGCCTGGAAACCTGGTGCCCGGCGGTGCGCACGCCTGGCTTCCGCGTTCAGAATGCGAAGCGGCGCACCCGCTCCGGGTGGCGGACGATACGGATGAGCTCGTCGGCGACCATCGCGGCCAGGTCGTCCGCCCGCTCGTCGAGATCCCAGTAGCGGGCGGCGAGCCGCTCGGCGAGGTCCCGTGCACCCTCGGCTTCCACGGTGGTCTGGCCGGTGACCGACACCCGGCGCTCGCGCTCACCGGGCGGGGCGGCGACGACGATCGAAGCGCGCGGATCGCGGCGCGGCCGTCGCAGTTTCACCGAGTCCGACGGCGTGAACAGCTGGATGGTCCCGTCCGCGGCGGCCTCGAACCAGACCGGCCGGGGCTGTGCGGGCCGCGGTGGCCCGGCCACCGGGCTGCGTCGTCTCGGAACCCGCCGGAGGTGATCAGCGGTGTTCGGGATTGGCGTTGTCGGGGTGGCAACCGGCGTCCCAGGCCGTGCGCTGGTTGCCGTAGGCCGGGATCCCACCGGCGCGCCGGATCAACGACGCGAGGTGGAGCAGGTTGTAGGTCATGAACGTGATGTTGCGGTTGGTGAAGTCGTTGTCCGGGCCACCGGAGCCCTCGTCGAGATAGGAGGGGCCGGGACCGACCTCACCGATCCAGCCCGCGTCGGCCTGGGGCGGGACGGTGAACCCGATGTGCTGCAGGCTGTAGAGGATGCTCATCGCGCAGTGCTTGAGGCCGTCCTCATTGCCGGTGACCAGGCAGCCACCGACCCGGCCGTAGTAGGCGTACTGGCCGCGCTCGTTGAGTACGCCGGAGTAGCCGTAGAGCCGCTCGATCACCCGGCGGGTCACCGAGCTGTTGTCGCCGAGCCAGATCGGTCCTGCGATGACCAGGATGTCGGCTGCCAGGACCCGGGTCAGCAGGGCGGGCCATTCGTCGGTGTCCCACCCGTGCTCGGTCATGTCCGGGCGGACGCCGGTGGCGATGTCGTGATCGACGGCGCGGATCTGATCCACACCGACTCCGTTGGCCTCCATGATGGCCACGCTGCGGTCGATCACACCTTGGGTGTGGCTGCTGTCGGGGGAACGTTTGAGGGTGCAGTTGATGTAGATCGCGCGCAGCCCGGTGAAGTCCGGTCGTTCCTCGGTCACGGATGCGGTCATGGCGTCCTTCCGGTGCTCGGTCGATGTGCCGCCCGCGTGGCCGTCTCGTGTCCGGGCGGTGGCGATGACGTGGATGTTGTGGGCCGGACGAACTTCTTTGCGGCTCTCGTCGCGGATCTGGCCGATTTCGATGACTCGGTCAACGTCAGGGTCCGGAGACCGTTCCGGCGGACGCGGCGCCGGAGACCGTCCGTCCCGATGCCCGGTTCCAACTGCCTTGGCCGCGCACGGCCGCCGGCCGCGAGCATCCGCGGCCCCTCCGCGACCGCTGCCGTAGGGCGGCCCGGGCCCCCTGGCTTGGCTCCCGTCACGGAAGTCGGTGCAGCTCAGCCAACGCCTGTCTTGCCCTCTGCCCGCGCGGCGAGGGCGGTATTCATTGCTGCGAAGCCCGCCTCGGTCGATCGCAGTAGGCCGCGCAGCAGCGGGACGAGCACTCCGGAGAACCGCTCAGATTGGATGAACCGGGTCGATCCGGGGGTGAGGGCCTCGAGTTCGAAGGAGTGCGCGCCGTCGAAGATGCCCGGGATGAACAGGCGGCCGAGCCAGGCGAGCCGCCGCTCGGGCTCGACCTCGGTGACGGTGGGAGTGAAGCGCTGCCGCTTCGCGCCGGGAGGAGCGATCGTCACGGCCAGCCGCGATCCGGGAACCAGGCTGCCGTCGAGCTCGATCATGAAGGGGTTCCATTCCGGGTACGCGGCGGTGTCGGTGAGGACCGCCCACACGCGACTCACCGGCGCGTTGATCTCGACTGTGTGGCTGACGGTGGGCATGGTCGTCCTTTCGCGATCGGCCCGAGGTGACTCCATCTGTCCACCCCGCTGCCCGGCGTCATCCTGATCACCGAGGACGGCCGCGAGAGCCGTAGACAAAACACCCCGTACTGCGGTAGGTAAAGCCGACTACTCAACCGCGAATTCCCTGTTCACCGCCAGAAACGGCGGCGCAACCGACCGTACCCGAAACCCCTCTGCCCCGCCGCCGTCCCTGGCCGGTGGCCAACCGACCGACGCCCGCGACCGCCGGCAACCGCGTGATGCCCACCCGAAGCGCAACACCGAGGACGGCGAACGCTCCCGTCGAAAGCCCACCGCCACCGGGAGCACCAACCATGAAGGAACAACGTGAACGACTCAGCATTGATTGCCGTCGGGCTGCCGATCGCGCTGGCCGTCATCATGTTCGGGCTCGGGCTCTCCCTGACGCCCGGCGACTTCCGCCGGGTGGCCCGCAGCCCGAAGGCGGTGACCGTCGCGCTCGTCCTGCAGATGCTCGTGCTGCCGCTGGTGGCCTTCGGCCTGGTCAAGGCCTTCGATGTCGATCCGTTGATCGCGGTGGGCGTGATGCTCCTGGCCGCCTCCCCGGGCGGCACGACGGCCAACCTCTACAGCCACCTGTTCCGCGGTGACGTCGCGCTGAACGTGACGCTCACCGCGATCAACTCGGTGCTCGCCGCGGTCAGCATCCCGCTGATCACCAACCTGGCGATCGGCTACTTCGACGCCGACGGCACGCTCGGTCTCCAGTTCGGCAAGGTGCTCCAGGTGGTCGCCATCGTCCTCGTGCCGGTCGGCATCGGCATGCTGGTGCGCCGGCGGTCGGACGCCTTCGCCTCGCGCGCCGACCGGCCGGTCCGGATCTTCTCGATCGTGGTGCTGGTCGGGGTCTCCCTGGGCGCCATCCTCGGCGAGCGGGAGAACATCGTGGACTACGTCCGCGAGGTCGGGCTCGTGGTCACGCTGTTCTGCCTGGCCAGCCTCACTCTCGGCTACACCGGAGCGCGGCTGTTCCGGCTCCGGCGAGAGCAGGCGATCGCCACCTCCATGGAGGTCGGCATCCACAACACGACCGTGGCGCTGACCATCGCCCTCAGCGTTCTCGACAGCACGGCGGTCGCCATCCCCGCCGCGGTCTACAGCATCGTCATGTACGTACTCGCCACCGCCTTCGGCTTCGCCATCACCCGCACCAACATGACGAGCCGACAGGAGGCCGAGTCTCACGTTTAACTACCTATTCCTACGCACCCAGTTGAGCGGCGAGGGGGCAGGGGATCGTGGTGCAATCCCGCCGTCTTGACATAGAAACACCAGCTCAGAGGCCGGTTCTCCGCTGGGAGGACCGGCCTTCTGATCGTTTGTTGGCCCTTCGTTAGCGGACTGGCCAACGGCGACACGTCGCCAGTGCCGCACCGGTCCCCTTGCCGTGCCCTGAGGGTACGGATGGAGATGAACCGTCCGACCCGGCTGGTACAGCTTCAGCATGCGCGCTGAAGAATTCCTTGAACTGGTGCTCAGCCTGCCGGAGGTCGCGGAGCGCGAAGCGTTCTCGGACCTGACCGGATTCCGGGTCCGCGACAAGGGGTTCTGCTATCTCAACGAGGATGACCATGTCGTCCTGCTCAAGGCCACCCGGGAGGAACAGGCCGCCCTCATCGCCGAGGACCCGGCCACCTACTCCCCGTCCTGGGCCAGCGGACGCTTCGCTTGGGTAGAGGTCAAGTTGGCCACCGTCGACCCAGAGGAACTGGCCGAACTGGTCACCGAAGCCTGGCGGCTCTCCGCTCCCAAACGCCTCGCCGAGGCATTCCGCACCTGACCTGCCCGGCTCAGGACATAGCTGGCAACGATGCTCCAGCTGACACGCACACCAGCACTTCGGGGGCGAAGGCATGCGGTTTCGCCCTGCCCTTGAACGCTGTGGCCAGCCCACTCGGCAACCTGGGGAGCTGGTACGCCCCCGGTTGAGCCAGGTCGTACAGGCGCCGGGCTACGGCGCGGCGGCTCGACCCCGTGCCCGGCGCCACGCGGCCGGGCAGATTGCGGCTCTTCCCAGTCGTCGGCGGGCTTGGGCCCGCGTCTGCGTCTGGTTGTTCCAGACGCAGACGCGGGAGCGTGAGGTTGTCGTGAAGCCGCCTCGCGCGGCGGAGTTCGCCACAGCGAGGCGGCCAACGGCTCTCGCTAATTGCAGACCCTGACGTAGTACACGGGATTCCAGTTCACGGGGTCGCGCCTCCCGGCCCCGTACCAGCCGATCTCCACCCCACGCGAATCGAGGAATACGATTGTCGTATTCGTGTGATTATGCGAGTCGTAGAGTCCGACAAAGTTCCGCAGTGCGACGGTGCCGCATATTTTGAAGGTGAATACCCGGTACCTGTCGGGCATCTGCTGGATGGTGCAGAACGCGTAGCCGCAGAGCGAGGCGCCGTGAACCCAGGTTCGCGCGAGCGCGCCGGCGGTCGCCTTGCCGTGGTTGCTGAAGGTGTAGTCGCGGTACCCGACGATGGGCGGATCGGTTCCCGGAGTTCCGGCGAGCGCGGTCAGCCGGCCCTTGTCCTGGGCGACCGGCTGTGCCGCCGCTCGGGGTGTTCCGGTTGAAAGCGCCAAGCATAGGACGGTGAGCGCCACTAGCACCCCCGCCAAGGGATACCGCCTACCTGTGATTATTACCCGCAACGAAACCTGCCTCGACTTTATTCGAACATGACGACCGTGGCATTGCTTTGGTCGACCCTCCCAGCTACCGCATTCATTTCGGCTTCAGAAGAGCTTCATGGCAGGCCAGGACGAGAGCACCCGTTGTCCTGGCACCGCAGCATCCATCCGTAGGTACACGCCGAGGTCCGCAGTTCCTTGGGGACTCCTGCGCCCTCGGACCGCGTGCCGACGGGCCCAAGCGCCGGTCCTTCTCGGCCGCATGCAAGTCAAACCGAGTTGCTGGTCGGCGACCGGTCGTGCAGGACGTGCTCTATTGCCGGATCGGGTGCGTGCACACCTGTCGACGCTCTGTCGGAAGGGTTAGAGTCCCTTTGATGACCTGGTTGACCGAGACTCGGAATTCCTACGACGCCATCGCGGCCGGCTACGCCGATGAGACCCGCGACCTGCTCGACAGGCTGCTCCACGTCCGAGCCGGGGTCGTGCTGTTCGCTGACCTGGTGCGCGCGATCGGCGGCGGGCCGGTCGCCGACGTGGGCTGCGGGCCGGGGCACACCACCGCCCTGCTGCGGGAGCTGGGCGCGGACGCGTTCGGGATCGACCTGTCACCCGCGATGATCGAGATCGCCCGCCGCGAGCATCCCGGCGCGCGGTTCGAGGTCGGTTCGATGACCGACCTGGAACTCGGCGACGCCTCCCTCGCCGGTGTGCTCGCGTGGTGGTCGCTGATCTACATCCCGGACGAGGCGGTGCCGGGCGTGCTCGGGCAGTTCCACCGGGTGCTGCGGCCGGACGGAGTGCTGGCCGTGGGATTCCACGTGGGTGACGAGTCGGTTCTCGAGACGACCGGTGAGGGAGACCATGCCTTGCAGGCGTATGTGCACCATCGCCCACCGTCCCGTGTGGCCGGCTGGCTCCGCGATGCGGGCTTCACCGTCGAGGCGGAGCACCTGCTGAATCCAGACGCGCCGAAGCCGGGCGCGATCCTGTTCGCCCGCCGACCCGCGGCACCGCCTCGATAACCCCCGGCAGCGGGGTCGCCTCACCCTTGTCGACCAGGCCGCCGGGGCTTGGGTGGGCTGCCAGCGGACTGTCCAAATCCTGAGGGGTCCCTACCCGCAGCCCGGCGGCGGTGGCCGGGGTACTGGCGTTGGCCGTGGTGATTGCAGATCTCGGCGAACCGCGCCCAGCTGACCGGCGGGTTCCTGCTCGCCGCCGCGGTTCCCCTCATCCTCACCAACGTGATCAGCCGCTGCCTGGCCCCAGCCCCGGGCCCGACCCCACCAACCTGACCGACCCCGCCCGCTTCCCGACCCCCGCCACACTGCAGAACGCCCTGTTCGACCAGCTCATCCCCACCCTGATCGACACTCTCCAGCCCGAGAAGGGTCTTGCCGAGCCGCTCCGGCCCCGGCGCCGCCACGATCCCGGCGACACCCGCCACTGGCTGGGCTAACTGGCCCACCACCTCACCAACCGGCCCCACGCCTCCGACGGCCGGGCGGGCGGCCAAGGAACCCGGGACTTCGCCCTATTGCGATGGTCAGGCCAGCGTGGCTATGAAGCGCCAGTCCAGGACGTCGACCGGTGCCGCGTCCGGGCGGCTTGCCTTGACCCGGGATCGGAGATGCACCAGGCCACCGGAGTCCAGGGCCTCGGTCCGCTCCACCTCGACACTGCTGGTGAGGGTGTCCCCCTCCCGGACGGGGGCGAGGTGGTCACAACCGTGCCACCCTACGACCGTGACGATGCGTGGTAGCGCCCGCACGGCCTGGTGCAGCGCGATGCCGATCGTGTGGCCGCCGTACACGAGCCGGCCGGCGGCGCTCGCCGACGCGTCGTGGTGCACTTTCGCCACGTTGAGGGTCAGCCTGGCCAGCTCGGGCGCTGAGGAGACCACGTCACCGCCGGCCACCGTGAAGACCTGCCCTTCGGCGACGTCCGCGAAATGCGGCCCGTCCATGGCCTCCCGGTAGGCGGACAGATCCCATTTCGCCGTCACAGCGGTCAGGTCGGCACCCGTGGTCTCCGCACCGACGGCCGTCAGATCTTCGGCGTGGCCGGTCTCCCGGCTCCCGTCCCGCAGGGGGAGCATGGCGCACCGCCAGAAGTCCAGGACGGGACGGTCCTCCTGGTCGACCGTGGTGATGCGCAAGGCGGCCAAGCCCGTCGCGGCGCGTCCGGGACGGCGGGAGTTCTGCCGCAGCCCGACGACCTCGGTGACCGTCCGCAGGGTGTCCCCAAGGCGGGGCGCACGCCGGAACACCACTCCCCGGTAGTACAGGTTCGCCACGACCGTGTGGGTGGCGAGGGTCGACTGGCCGATGGCGACGTCCCATACCAGGTTCGGCGCGGCGAGCGGTGCGTCTCCCCCGGTCACGCGCCGGCAGAGCGGGTGGTCGAGCACGAGCGGCAGCCGGCAGCCGGCGATCGCCTGGTGCGCGGCGGCCAGTCCCTCGGTGAGAGTCACGCCGGGGCCGTGCCCGAACCGCTGCCCGTGCCGCAGGTCCTCGAAATAGGGGCCGTCGACGACGGTCTCCCGTCCGGTCACCGCGCACCTCCAGTGGCAGCGCGGACCAGCGTTCGTTGGCCGCCCAGTGCTACCCCGCTGCTGTACTTGCACGATGCCGAGAATGGTTCGTCCGTCATCCTGGTCAACCGATCGAAATTGTCCGCATAGCTGAGACAAGCGGAAGGCACGTCCGCCTGTCGGGCCTAGAACTTAGCCTGTGGGGTCAGCGCGCCGCTCTACCGGGCGGGCGAGGAACACGGCGGATCGGCCCCGGGCACGTTCCGTCCCGGTTCACTCGTTTGTTCGCGGCCTCGTGTCGGTCACCGACCTGCGCGTGGCGTCGGTGGCGCGCCGGGGCGTGGCTGGCAGCATGGCGGGTGTGGACAGAGATGCCGTCGGGAGGTGGGTCGCCGGGTATGAGCGGGCGTGGCGCACATCCGGCACCGAGCCGCTCGCCGAGTTGTTCTCGCCGGACGTGTCGTACCTGCCGTCGCCCTGGGCGCAACCGATCGTCGGCCTGTCCCGGCTCGGCCTGTGGTGGGACGCCGAGCGCGACGGCCCCGATGAACCCTTCACGATGACCAGCGAGATCGTGGCCGTGGACGGCGACAGGGCGGTGGTGCGGATCGAGGTCGAGTATCTGCGCGACGACCTGGCGCGCTGGCGCGACCTATGGATTCTGCGTTTCGACGCCGACGGCCGCTGCGTCCACTTCGAGGAGTGGCCCTTCACCCCGGACCAGCCCGACGGGCATTGGCAAAGACGCGGTGAGCCCCGATGATCTGGCCGGTGTCAGTCGTGGGCGGAAGTTGGGGCCAGGCAGGCGCGGGCGATGCGGCGGGACTGGGACAGGAGTCGGTCGACCGGGTGGGCGTCGGGGTCGGTGAGGCGCAGGCGGACGAGTTCGTCGGCGAGCGCGTGCAGGACGCGGATGCTCAGGTCGGGGTCGTCCTGATGGCCGGTGAGCTTGTGCAGGTGGGCACGGGTCACGGCGCGGGCGCGGGCCAGGCGCTGGTGCAGTTCGGGCGGGCCGCCCTCGGCGGGCAGCATGAGCATCCGCCAGGTGGCGGGGGCGGCGTCGACGGCCTCCAGGATTCCGGCGAGGCCGGCGGTGAACGGGTCCTCGTCCGGCGGGACGGGACGGGCGACCGCCTGCCGGAACCCGGCGAAGGCGCGCTCGACCTCGCGGTCGATCAGCGCGACGAGAAGCTCGGGCAGGGTGTCGAACTGCTGGTACAGGACGGTGCGGGTGACGCCGCACTCCGCGGCGACCCGCTCGAAGGTGACCGCGTGGTAGCCCTGCTCGACCACGATCCGGCGGGTGACGTCCAGGATCTGGGCGCGCCGCTGCGGGCCGGTCAGCCGTCGGCGTGTGGCCATCCGCCGGGCCCCTCCCCTCTTGCCCCGCTAACTTACGATCTGTAAGTTAGCGGCCCGTCCGGTGATCGTCCAGACCGGGCGGGGAGCGAGGCGAGCGATGGGCACGACGCACCGGGTGATCATCTGGGGCCCGGGGGAGGTCGGCGGCGCCGTCGCCAGGGCGGCCCATCGCAGGCCGGACGTCGAACTGGTCGGCGCGAAGGTGTTCAGCGAGCGCAAGCACGGCGCCGACCTCGGCGACCTGCTCGGCCTCGGCCCGCTCGGGGTCACCGCGACCACGTCGGCGCAGGAGATCCTCGACCTGGACGCCGACTGCGTGATCGTCACACCGCGGCCCGACGCGCTCGGGGCGAAGCTGGACGCCGACGTGATCGCCCTGCTGGAGTCCGGCAAGAACGTCATCTCCACCGCCGCCTACCACAACGCGGCGATGCCGAACTGGCTGACGGCGTCCCGCCCGCCGGCGTCCCGGCTGGTGGAGGCGTGCCTGACGGGCGGGACCACGCTGCACGGCACCGGCGTCCATCCGACGTTCATGGTCGAGCGGGTCGCGATGACGATGGCGCGGGGCGTGTCGGGCGTCTCGCACGTGCGGTGCGTGGAGGCGGTCGACTTCGCCGCGGCAGGCTCGATGTGGGGCGGCCTCCGCCGGATCGGATTCGGCTCCGACCCTGCCGAGCTGGGCGCGGGCAAGCCGCTGGCGCTGTTCGGCGACCTGTACTACGGCGACCTGACCGGCAACGTCGCCCACCACCTGTTCGGCGCCTCCATGGACGAGGTCAAGGTCGTCCACGACCTGCGCGGCATCCCGGCGGCCGAGCGGTTCGAGACCCGCTCGGGCTTCGTCGTCGAGCCCGGCCAGACCGCCGCGCTGCACCTCACCCACCGCGGCTACCTGGACGACCGCTGCTTCTTCACCAACGAGGAGTGCTGGTACCTCGGGGAGGCCAACGCCTTCCGCGGCGACGACCTGCCCTACCCCGACCGCGAGGGACGCAGCCCCATCGACTACACCATCGAGATCACCGGCGACCCGTCGATCATGCGGACCCGGCTCACCTTCGACCCGAACCCCGCCGCGTCCGGAACGGACCGCACAAACCCCGTGACCGCGGCGTCGGTCCGCGCGGTCCTCGACGCGCTCCCGGCCGTGTGCGCCGCCGAGGCGGGGATCCTCATCGACGACCCGAGACCGCACTACGTCCTCGACGACCGAGTCCGCCTCTGACCCTCGCGCCCTCCGGAGCGATCATGACGCACCGCAGTGTCCAGTACCCGCGCACCGCACGCAGCGGCGAGGCGGCATGACCCCCGAAGCCCGGGCTTGGGCCGACCTGGTCGACGCGCTGTCGGCCGCCGGGCGGCTGCTCGACGATCCCGCGCTGCCGGAGGACGAGCGCGCCGACGGCTACCGGGCGCTGCTGCGCGGACTGCACCACCAGCTCGCCCGGTTCGAGGTCGACCGCGAGCGGCCCGAGCTCGTCCCGTTCAACGGGTGGCGGCAGAAGTTCTTCATGGACAATCCCGACACCCGCTACTGGGTCGCCGACGTGCGCGGCGACCGGCGGTACCGCGTCACCGGCCACTCCGGCGACGCCGTGTACACCTCGATCACCGCCTACACCGGCTCCGCCGGCGGGACGGCCGCCGCCGCCCGCATCGACGGCGACCGGCTCACCACCGACCCGTCCGGGGCGTTCTCCGTCCTGGTCGGCGGGACGGAACCCGGGACGGGCCCGTGGCTTCCGCTGCCGGAGGGCAACGGGCAGCTGTGGGTCCGCCACTTCCACGACGACGTCGCCGACGACCGGCCCGGCCGGTGCACGATCGAGCCGCTCACCCCGCCGGAGCCCCCGCCGCCGATCGAGGCCGCGCGGTTCCAGCACCAGGTGCGGCGGCTCGCCACGACGATCGAGATGATGCCGGTGGCCTTCTCCGCGGTCGAAGAGCAGGTCGAACCCAACACGGTGCACCACTGGGCGGAGATGGCCGACGGCGCCGCCTACACCGAGCCCGGCATCCACTACCAGCGCGGCGCCTGGCGGCTCGGCCCGGACGAGGCGCTCGTCATCGAGGGCGAGACCGTCCCCTGCCGCCACTGGAACGCCCTGCTCTACAGCAGGTACCTCAACTCCCTCGACTACCGGCACCGGACCGTGTCACGCACGGGCGCCACCGCCACCCTCCGAGACGGCCGATACCGCCTCGTCCTGGCCGCCCGGCCGCCGGAAGGGCCGTTTGACGGAGACTGGCTCGACACCGAGGGCCGCCCGTCCGGACTCATCGTGCTGCGCTGGCTCCACACCGAAGAGGCGCCGCCGCTGCCGCGCGTCCGCGTCCACCCGATCGACGAGTCGGGAGGCGGCGCATGACCCTCTGGACACCTCCCCCGCGCAGCCCGCAGGCCGAGGAGATCTACGCCGCGGCCGAGAACGACCGCGCCGCCCGTCCGGACGCCTACGCCCTCGACCCCGGTCCCGTCATCACCGCGGCGCTCCGCCAGGACGACCCCGCCGGCCTCGGCGATCCCGCGTACTGGCGCGAAGGGCTCGACCGCTACCTCGCCTCGGCGAACGACGACGGACGCCTCAACGCCGTCGGCGCCCGGATGGTCCGCGGCTCCGCCGTCGCGGCCCTGCGCGCCCGCCTGGCGATGAACCGCCTGCCGCGCACCGACCGTCCGCTCGGCCGGCCGCCCATCGTCATCACCGGAGGATGGCGCACCGGAACCACCTTCCTGTACCGCCTGCTGGCCACGGACCCCCGGCTGCGCGCGCCGCTCCCCGCCGAACTCGCCATGCCCTGGAAGTTCGCCGGCGCCTCCCCGCAGCGGCGCGAAGAACTCGTCCAGGCCGGGTCGGCGGCCAACGACCTGCTCCACCTGCTCAACCCCACCTTGGCCACCGTCCACGACCACGGCCCGCGCCTGCCCGAGGAATGCGTCGTCGCGATGAACTCCGGCTTCCGCAACTGGGGCTTCAGCTCCACCGTCCGCCTCGACGGCTACAGCCAATGGCTCGCCGACCAGGACCTCAGCACGACCTACCTGGACTACCGGCACGTCCTTTCCAGCCTCGACGCCGCCGACGACCGCCGCTGGGTCCTCAAGGCCCCCGCCCACACCGCCGAACTCCCCCGCCTCGCCGCCGCCTTCCCCGGCGCCGTCGTGGTCTTCCTGCACCGCGACATCGTCCAGACGGTCGCCTCCGGCGCCAGCCTCTTCGCCGTCTTCCGCTCCACCTACAGCGACGACGTCGACCCCGCGGACGTCGGCCGCTTCCAGACCGACCAGACCGAACTATGGCTCCGCCGCGCCCGCGCGTTCCGCCACTCCCCCGGAGCCGGGTCGGTCACGCTCTTGGACGTCGCCTACGACGACCTCGTCGGCGACACCCGCACCGTCCTCGAAACGATCTACACCGCCGCGGGCATCGATCCCGGCGACCCCACCGGCCTGATCGACGCCTACCACGCCGCCCACCCCCGCGACGGCAAGGGCGTCCACCGCTACACCGCCGCCGACTTCGCCCTCGACGAAGCAGACCTCCGCACCCGCCTCGACCCCTGGACCCGGCCCACCCCGTGACCGCCTCGACCGGCGGCCGATTTCGCCTCCGGCGTCATCGGTCCCGGACGGGACCTTCGTCCGTTGCGCATGCGGTGCTCGAAGTACTTGGCTGGAAGGAGAGGAAGGGAGGAGGGCAATGCGAGCATTGCGACTGCGGGAATGGAAGTCCGACCCAGTGCTGGTCGACGTCCCCGATCCCGAACCAGGGCCCGGTCAGGTCGTCATCCGGGTCGGCGGCGCGGGGGCATGCCACTCGGACCTGCATCTGATGCGCGACTTCGAGGGCGGGCAGCTTCCCTGGGCACCGCCGTTCACCCTCGGCCACGAGAACGCCGGATGGGTAATGGCACTGGGAGACGGTGTGACCGGACTCCAGGTCGGGCAGCCGGTCGCCGTGTACGGCCCGTGGGGCTGCGGAACGTGCGCGCGCTGCCGCCTCGGGGCGGAGAACTACTGTGAGGATCCGGCGAACGCGCCCGTGCCGTCCGGTGGCGGCGGACTCGGCCTCGACGGGGGAATGGCCGAGTACATGGTCATCCCCGACGCACGGCTCCTCCTGCCGCTGCCCGACGGCCTGGACCCGGCGATCGCGGCACCGCTCACCGACGCCGGTCTCACGCCTTACCACGCCATCCGCCGGTCCTGGGGGAAGCTGCCGCCGGGCGCGACCGCGGTCGTGATCGGCGCGGGCGGGCTCGGGCACCTCGCCATCCAGATCCTCAAGGGCACCACCGCCGCGACCGTCATCGCCGTCGACACCCGGACCGAGGCCCTCGACCTCGCGCTGAAGAACGGCGCCGATCTCGCCGTCCCGTCCGGTGACGGCACGGCGGCGAGCATCCGCGACGCCACCGGAGGACACGGCGCCGACGTCGTTCTGGACTTCGTCGGATCCGACTCGACCCTTGCCATGGCCGCGGCCTCGGTCCGGACGCTCGGGGACGTGACCATCGTCGGCATCGGCGGCGGCACCCTGCCGCTGTCCTTCTTCTCCGTACCCTACGAGGTGTCCCTGCAGACGACCTACTGGGGAACCAGAACAGAACTCGTCGAGGTCCTGAACCTCGCCGCGCGCGGGCTGCTGCGCCCGGACATCGTCCAGTTCCCCTTGGACCGGGCGATGGACGCGTACCGGCAGATGGAGGCCGGGAAGCTCAGCGGACGGGCAGTGATCATCCCTTCAAGCGTCGAGTGACGAGTAGCGGCCGGGGGCGTCCTCGGGCAGGAATTCCTCGCCGATCCGCTGGATATGCAGTACGTCGACGACGGCGACCACGTGATCCGGGCCGAACATCGAAGAGGCCCGGACATGTGTCCGGGCCTCGTCCGTGCACCATGCTCACCGCGTCGGAGCCGGCATCGGTCAGTGCTGGGCGGCGCGAGCACCCACGCGCGTCGGCACGATCGTGGGGCTGTGCCGGCGGGCTGGCGAACGGCGGGTCAGGCGTCGCCGCAGTTGTTCACCCACTTGTGCCCGGTGATGTTGTCCTGTGTGGCGAGATTCTTTCCGGTGCCCGATCCGGACGGCCCCCAGCTGAAGTAGCGGACGCCCAGCCAGGGCCATGCGTCGCCTTGGCCGATGCACGCCCACGCACTGAGCCCGCCGTTCTCCCAGGGCCGGTTGTAGTACAAGTTGACATTGTTGGGCTCGCCGTAGCCGGCGGACTTGTTCCAGACCGAGCTCGCCTTGTTGAGCATGTTGCTCGTCCCCGAGCTGTACTCGCCGCAGGTGGACCAGTCGCGGTCGTTGTTGAACCATCCGCAGATGGCGCCGGTGACGTTGTAGTCGGGTTTGTCATAGGCACAGATATAGCCCGTGCTCGGACAGTGTTCCGGGGCGGCGTCCGCAGGGAGGGCCGTCCCGATCGGGACGAACGTCGCCCCGGTCGCGCAGACGACCACCTTGTGGATGAGCTTCATGCGATCTCCCTTCGATCATTCCTGACTGACGCTGGCGGCCGGGCCGCATTCGATTTCCGCTCAGCGTGGTCTCACCCCGGTTCGACGATGGCGCCGGCACGGCTCAACGCGGCGATCTGGAGCTTCTGATGGGCCGCCAGTTCCCTGTGGAACTTCCGGCGGAGGACGCCGTCGTGGTGGCGGTCGAGCGCCTTCGCCGTGCGGGCCAGTCCGGTCTCGGCGGCACACTGCGCCTCGGTCACGGCGAGTCGGATCTCGAAGGCGCGCGAGGCCACCGGCTCGCCGGCCATGCCCGCGGCGCGCGAGTGCGCCGGGGTCGGATACTGGAAGCCGTTCGTCCGCATGCATCGGGACCATTTGGTGACGGCCTTCAGGTAAGCCCGGTCGTTGAGGACGAGTTCGGCTCGGAAACCAGGCAGGCTTTCGGTGAGCTTCAGCGTGCGATACCAGGCCGGAAGATCTCGGTACAGCTTGCGTCTGGCCTCTGAGGTGCAGCCCTTGTCGCTGTGCTCGACCGGCTGCCCATTGGGCAGGTAGGCGCGCAGTCCCTTGGCGGTCGGCCCGTTCATCGCCACGGTCACAGCCGATTTCTGGGCTGGTGAGAGGCTCTCGAAATAGCGCCGGTTGGCGCTGTTCTTGGCCAGCCGGTCCCTCTTCTCCTCAAGGTCTGACCCGTAGCCATGCCGACGTGCCCAGGTGATGTCGTCCACGACGTACGGGAAGTTCCGGTGTTCTGGCACGGGGTTGCGCGGTGAAGGGTTGTACAGGAAACCGGCACGCCGCATGCACTCTTTGACGAGCAACTGCTCCGCCGTGTACAGGCGGTCTGTCTCGGTCGGCGTGATGGGTCTCAGCGGTACTTCGCTGGCATCACTCGCACGAGCCGTCTCCTGGGAGGCTTCCCAAGTCGCATATGAGACCGGTACGGCGAGTGCCGCCGCGACCATCAGTCCGCCGATGAGCGTGTAGCGTCGCATGGATTCTTCCTTCGCCGGAGCGCCCAGCACTTGATCTGCGACACCCGCTCAAAAGCAGGTGTTCCTCTTAGAGTTGATCTTCGTTCGACTCATCTGAGTCAAGCATCGGCCGGCTTCAGATCGACTTCAGATCGGCTTCGCCGGTGATCACTGAGCCCTTTTGGGACGCGTCGCTCGATCGGCGATCGGGCACCTTGTGAGGGAGGTACGAACGCGGCTACGTATCGGCGCAGGCGCTGATGCGCCGTAGGCTGCCCGGGTGGACAGTGATGGGTTCGTTGCCGGGTTCGATTACCCGATGTTCGTGGTGACCACCGTTGACCCCCGGACGGGCTCGCCGGCGGGGTGTCTGGTCGGGTTCACCACGCAGACCAGCATCGAGCCGTTCAGGTTCCTGGTCTGCCTGTCGCGGCAGAACCAGACCTATCGGACGGCCGAGGCGGCGACGGTGCTCGCGGTGCACGTGCTCGGCCGGGACGAAGACCAGCGGGAGCTCGCCGCCCTGTTCGGCTCGGAGACCGGCGACGAGGTCGACAAGTTCGCCCGCTGCTCCTGGCAGCCGGGTCCGGAGGGCGTGCCGCTGCTCAGCGGCGCCCAGCGCCACCTGGTCGGGCGGATTCTGGAGCGTGTCACCCTCGGCGACCACGCCGGGTTCCTGCTGGAACCTGTCGAGGTGGCGGTCCGGACCGAGGCCGCCCCGCTCACCTTCCGGTCGCTGCCTGACATGGATCCCGGCCACAGCGCCGGTTGAGCCGGTGATGCCGGGCCCCCTGGCCGGTGGAAACCCACCGGCCAGGGGCGGCCGGTCAGGCCGAGTAGCCCTTCGGGGGGATCAGGGTCGCCAGCTGGTTGAAGGAGAGCCAGTAGATCTGGTAGCCGCCGAACGAGGCGGGGTCGGCGATGAGGACGGTGCGCTGTGCGTCGTCGTAGCCGATCACGGTGAAGTAGTGGTAGATCGTCTGGTTGGGCGGGTAGCCGGGCGGCTGGTTGCCGGGCGGGGCCACGATGTTCGCGACGATCGGGTAGTTGTTGTCGATGTCGAGTACGACGTCCCGCCACAGCAGGTCGCGCTGCGCCTGCGTGGGCGGGTCGTTGGGCATTTCCTTGGTCTCGTACCAGCCGGTGCCGAGCCGGGCGTTGAGTACCCAGGTCACCTGGCTGATGTGGTCCGTGCCGTTCTGCGTGGTGCCGAGCTCGGCGGCCAGGGTCGCCTGGTTCGGCGGTGCGATGCGGGCGGAGAGGGCGATCCGGGTGGCCGCGGGCCCGCACCAGTAGCCGGTCTCCTGGACCTGGTAGTCGATCTCCAGTGTGCGGACGGTCCTGGTCCGCGCGGGTTCGATGTGCAGCCGGGTGCCGGGCTGGTTCTGGCCGGCGACGAGGGCGGTTCCGGCGCTGGTGGGATGGTCGGCCACGACCACCGGGGCGGGGGGCGGGGGCGTCTGGGCGGCGGCCGGTCCGGCCAGTGCGGTGAGGACGGCGGCGGTGGCGAGGGTGAGCGGGACGGGGTTCCTGCGCATCGGGGCTCCTGGGGCGATCGTCGTGAGGGGATCACGAGAAAGGGCGGGGGGGGAACAGGGGCCGGGACGATCGGGGTGGGCGGTCGGGGCGGGGCGGTCAGGCCTTGCGGAGCCGGGCTATGACGCCGTCGAGATCGCGGCGGAGCATGTCCCCGCGGAGGACGTGGCCGCCGGGGAGTTCGTGCCATTCGTGCGGGATGCCGGCGGCGCCGAGGCGGGCGCGGAACTCCCGCTGGCCGGCGAGCACCTGGGTCTCCTGGACGTAGTCGGCCCAGTTCACCGGGTCGGGGCTGGTTCCGGCGACGAGGAAGACCCGCTTGTGGTGGTAGCTGGGGACGCGCTGCACGGGGTTGTCGGCGCTGACCCTGGCCTCGTCCCACAGCGGCGCCCCGTAGACGGTGCCGCCGGCGAGGTCGACGGCCGCGGAGCTGATGTTCGCCCAGTGCACGACGAGGCCCGCGTCGCGGCGCAGGCTCGCGGGGCCGGAGTGGGAGCTGACGGAGGCGAAGTCTCCGTAGTACTTGGCCGCGTACTTCAGCGCGCCGAAGCCGCCCATGGAGAACCCGGAGACGGCGCGCCCGTCGTATTCGGCGTAAGTGCGGAAGTTCGCGTCGACCCAGGGCAGGAGCTGGGCGATGTGGAACGTCTCCCAGTCGCGGGGGCCGACGTTGGAGGAGACGGGGTTGCTGTACCAGCCGGTGTGCCCGCCGTCGGGCATGACGATGATGAGGCGCTTGCCCGCGCTGAGTGAGCGGATGCCCCACCGGTCGAAGGTGATGAAGTCCTGGTCCAGGCCGCCGCCGTGGAACAGGTACAGGACGGGGTAGCGCCGTCCGCTCGAGTAGTCGTCGGGGAGGAGGACGTTGACCCCGGGGTTCCATCCGATCGCGTCGGTCGCGAACCGGTAGTACTTCATGCGGGGGTCTCGCTCGTCGTGCTCGACGATGCGCAGGCCGAAACCGTCACGGGCCGCGTGGGCGGCGGTGGCGGATCCGATGACGCCCGCGCCGCCGAGCGCGGCCGCGGCGGTCGCGGCGCCGGCGGTCTTCAGCACCTGCCGGCGGGAGATGTTCGACTGGCTCACCCGGACCTCCTGGTGGGGGTTGTCGCTGCCTCGGTCGGGAGAAAGGTCGGTACGGAATGGCACAGCGGATGCTAAGAGCCCGGCGGACGGGACGCGGCCGAGCTTTTCGGGCCCAGTCGAAATCCCCTCGTTACCGCCGAGTATTAACGTCGGGCGATGGGCGGCGTTCTGCGCATCCACTTCAGCGACCGCGATTTCCGGCACGTGCAGGTCGCGAGGTCCGCCGATCCGGTCTGGGAGGCGTTCCTCGGGCTCCACGTCCTCACCACTCCGCTGGCCCGGCTGCCCCGGCGGCTGCACCCGTGGCGGCGCCAGGCGGCGGCGCGGCTGCAGGACGACGGCCTGCGCGCGGCGGCCCGGCTGCTCCGGGACCTGGCGCCCGCCGACGCCGCGTACTTCCCCGACTTCCTGACCCCCGCCGAGTCGGAGGAGGGGATGGCGTCCGCGCTGCGGACGCTGCGCGCCACCCCCGGCACCCGGCTGGCCCGCGAACTGCGCGAGGCGGCCCGGTACCGGACGCTCCCCGGCTGGACCCGGCGGCTCGCCTCGGGCGACCGCGGCCTGCTCGACCAGGTCGCGGACGCCGTCCTGCACTTCCACACCCGGCTGATCGCCCCGGACTGGAGCGAGGTGGAGGCCACCGTCGCCACCGACTGGGAGCGGCGGATGGAGACGCTGGAGCGCGGCACGGTGGCGATGCTGGCGACGCTGACGCCGTTCGTGTGGCGGGACCCTGTGCTCAGCGCGCCGTATCCGGTGGACGCCGACCTGCACCTGAGGGGACGCGGCGTCCGGCTGATCCCGTCCTTCTTCTGCCACACGACGCCGATCGCCATCGCCGACCCCAGCCTGCCGCCGGTCGTGGTCTACCCGATCGGCGGCCCGCCGCCGGATCCCCGGGCCGGCGCCGACCGCGCGGACGTGCTCGCCGCCCTGCTGGGCGCCGGCCGGGCGCGGGTGCTCGGCGCCCTGACCGGCACGTTCACGACGGGGTCGCTCGCCGTCCGGCTGGGCATGCCCGCGTCCACGGTCAGCGGCCACCTGAAGGTGCTCCGGGACGCGGACCTGGTCCGCAGCGAGCGGGACGGCGCCCACGTCATGCACCGCCTGACCAGCCGGGGCCGGCACCTCCTCAGACCGTCCTGAGACCGCCGGCGGGAACGCGGAAGCCGGCCCGGGAGGCCCGCTCCGCGCCGGGCGGCGATGTCCTTGACACGGTCTCGCACGGTGGTCGAATATTGAAATCGACGCCGAAGTTAAAAAGCCGTGGTCCTTGGCGCGAAGTGGATGGGGAGAGCCCGATGGAGCAGATTCTGTACGAGGTCAGGGACCGGGTGGCGGTCATCACGCTGAACCGCCCCGAGGCCGCCAACGCGCAGACCATGGAACTGCTGGACGACCTCGACGCCGCATGGACCCGCGCCGCCGCCGACGACGAGGTGCGCGTCATCGTGCTGAAGGCCAACGGCAAGCACTTCTCGGCCGGGCACGACCTGAAGGGCGGCGGTCCCGCGCCGGAGAAGCTCACCCTTGAGTACATCTACAACATCGAGGCGCGCCGGTACCTGGAGTACACGCTGCGGTGGCGCAACGTCCCCAAGCCGTCGATCGCGGCGGTGCAGGGCAAGTGCATCGCGGGCGGACTGATGCTGTGCTGGCCGTGCGACCTGATCGTGGCGGCGGAGAACGCGCAGTTCTCCGACCCCGTGGTGCACATGGGCATCGGGGGTGTGGAGTACCACGGGCACACCTGGGAGCTGGGGCCGCGCAAGGCCAAGGAGATCCTGTTCACCGGGCGGCCGGTCACCGCCGAGGAGGCCGAGAAGGTCGGCATGGTCAACCGGGTCGTGCCGCTGGACGACCTCGACACGGCGGCGATGGATCTGGCCGGGCAGATCGCGCAGATGCACCCGTTCGCGCTGCGGCAGGCCAAGCGCGCCGTCAACCAGACCCTCGACGTGCAGGGCTTCTACGCCGCGATCCAGTCGGTCTTCGACATCCACGAGACCGGGCACGGCAACGCCCTCAGCGAGAGCGGCCTTCCCGTCCTCATGCAGCTCACGGGGATGAAGGACAAGGTCAAGGGCCAGTGACCGCGATGGAGTTCGGGGTCCAGCTCGGCGCCGTCAGCCCGCGGCTGTGGGGCGAGGTGGCGGAGGAGGCGGAGCGGCTCGGGTTCGAGTCGGTCTGGCTTCCCGAGCACCTGGTCCTGCCGGTCGAGGTGGCGGGCAGCCCGCACCGGGACGCGGAGCATCCGCCGCTGCGGCCCGACGTCCCGGTGTTCGACGCGCTGGGAGTGCTGAGCCACCTGGCGGCACGGACGGCCCGGCTGAGGCTCGGCACCTGCGTGTACAACATCGGGCTGCGGCATCCGTTCGTGACGGCGCGGGCGGCGGCGACGGTGGACGTCCTGTCCGGCGGGCGGCTGGCGTTCGGGGTGGGGGCGAGCTGGCTGCGCTCGGAGTGGGAGGCCGTGGGCCTGGACTTCGACCGCCGCGGGGCTCGGGTGGACGAGGCGATCGCGGTCTGCCGCCGCCTGTGGAGCGAGGACGTGGTGGAGCACCACGGCGAGTTCTTCGGCTTCGGGCCCGTGGCGTTCGAGCCGAAGCCGGTGCAGCGGCCGGGACCGGCGCTGCACATCGGCGGCGACGGGGCGGCGGCGCTGCGCCGGGCGGCGACCGTCGGCACGGGGTGGATGCCGATGAACCACACGCTGGAGCGGCTCCCCCGGTCGCTGGCGCGGCTGCGCGAGCTGGCCGAGCGCGAGGGGCGGACGACGCCGATCGAGGTCACGCTGCCCGGCGCACGGATCGGCCGGGCGGACGAGGTCGGCGCCTATGCCGAGGCGGGGGTGACCCGCCTGATCGTCGCGCCCTGGGCTCGCTCCCGGGAGGCACTGGACGGCCTGCGCCGGTTCGCCGACGAGGTCCTCCACCCCGTCCGGGCGGCAGGTTAGGCCGCCGTCCCGAAGGTTCTGGCGGTCGCGGTGCCGGTGAGGCGGTCGCCGTTGCCGGAGTCGCGCAGCTCGACCCGGCCGAGGCCGTCCCGCAGGCGCGCCGTGGCGACGACGGGTCCCGTGCGCGCCGGCTGGAGGTAGCGCAGGCCGAGCGAGGCCAGGGTGCCGCCCGGCGCCAGCGACAGCGCGGCCTCCTCCGCGGCCAGGGCGATGAGGCCGCCGTTGATGGTGCCGGAGATGTTCAGGCCGTCCGCGGAGCGGGGCAGGAGGGCGACGCCGGGGCCGCGGCGTTCGCAGCCCGCGCGCTCGGCGAGCGGCGTGGCCAGCGGTTCCGGCGGCGCCGGGAGCTCGACGCTGAAGGCGTCCGGCACGGTGAGCCCGGGGTCCGGTGCCATCATGAAGGACGCGCTCGCGATCGCCAGCGGCTCCCCGGACGAGCTGAATTCGACGTCGGCGACGAACACGGAGCGGCCGACCTTGACGGCCCTGGCGACCCCCTCGACGGTCCCCTCCGCGGGGGCGGGACGGTACAGCTGCACGTCGAGTTCCAGAGTCACCGGCACGCGCGGGGCCGTCACCTGCGTTGCCAGCAGACCGGTCAGCGTGTCGGTCCACACGGCGAGGATGGACGTCCGCAGCCGCGGGACTCCCGGGACGTGCATCGCGGGGGTGATCGAGGCCGCGCCGTGCAGTTCGCGGCCGGCCATTCTCGTCGTGAAGCCCAGTTCCGCGAGCATGGCCGCGGACCTGTCCGGATCGGTGCTGGTGGTCAAGTCCCGCGCCTTTCGAGGGTGGTCGGTCATTCGAGCGCCGGCAGCACTTCCTCGGCGAAGAGCCGGATCGTCTCCGGGGTGCCGAAGTCGTGGAACTGGCACACGAACAGCTCGGCTCCGGCCTCGCGTTCGCGGGCCAGCGCGGCGGCGACCTCGTCGGGGGTCCCGGCGATGACCCCGCCCCAGGCGCCGAAGCGGCGGTGCGCGGTCTCGGCGACCTCGTCCCGGGCGGCCGAGGAGGCGGCCAGGCCGATCGGGTGCTGGACGGAGACCCGGGCCGAGCCGGCCGACGGGCGGAGTTCGGCGAGGCGGTCCGCGGCGCTCGACGGGCAGTTCCACCAGTCGGCCCGCCCGGCGACCAGCGGCATCGTGAGGCGGGGGCCGGCGCCGCCGATGTGGATCGGCACCCGGCCCGCGGCGGGGCGGGGCCGGCAGACCGCGTCCCGGAGCGTCCAGTGCGCGCCGTCGAAGTCGACCGGTTCGCCGGTCCACAGCAGGCGGAGGATGTCGATGGTCTCGGCGAGCCTGCCGGCGCGGGCCTCCGGGCCGGGGTCGGGGAATCCGTAGTCGGTGAGCTCCCGGGCGACCGACCCCCAGCCGAGGCCGAGCTCCAGGCGCCCGCCGGAGACGACGTCGAGGCTGGCGGCCATCTTCGCCAGGACCGCCGGGTGGCGGAACTCGGCGCACAGGACGAGGTGGCCGACGCGCAGCCGCTCGGTGCGCATGGCGACGGCCGTCGCGACCGTCCAGGCGTCGAGCAGGTCGAGATCGCGGGCGGCGGGCGGCGCGAGGTGGTCGATGAACCAGGCGGAGTGGAAGCCCGCCTCCTCGGCGACCCGCGCGCGCCGTTCGATGGCCGCGAAGTCCATCCGGACCTGCGGCAGGTAGAGGCCGGCGAGAGCCGTGGTCATCTTGGTCGCTCCTTCGTCCGGAACCGGGCCGCCGCACGGCCCGCGTCCGTGTCCGCGGCCGCCCGGAGGGTGGAGAAAGGCCCGCCGCCCAGGGGTGGCGGCGGGCCTTTCGGCGCCGTGGCGTCGCGCCGAGGCCACGGCGGGCGGGCGGCCCCGGGGACGGTCAGGTCACGCGGGGATGAGGCGGGAGAGGTTCCCGCCCATGATCTTGGCCTTGGCCTCGTCGCCGAGGTGGGCGAGGTCGTCGACGTAGGTGATCGGGTCGGCCTTGCCCTCGGGGTGCGGGAAGTCCGACCCGAACAGCACCCGGTCGACGCCGAGCAGGTCGGCGAGCGCGGCCATGTCGTCCTCGATGAACGGGCTCACGTGGATCAGCCGGCGCATCTGCTCCACCGGGTCCTCCTCGAAGCCCTGGGGCATCTTCTTGAAGGTGGTCTGCAGCTTCTCCAGCAGCGGCCCCACCCACGACGAGCCGGTCTCGATGGTGGCGATCTTCAGGTCGGGGAAGCGGGACAGGCAGCCGTGGCAGATCAGCGACGCCACCGTGTCCTCGATCGCGCGCCACTGCCCGATCTCGCGGAACGGCTGCAGCGTGAACGGCAGGTACTCGCGCTGCTTGCCCTCCCAGTCGGCGGTGTACCGCTGGTAGCCGCTGTCGGAGGAGTGGAAGGCCACCATCGTGCCGCTGTCCTGGACGAGCTTCCAGAACGGGTCGAACTCCGGCAGCGCGACCGAGCGGGGGCCGGCGACGCCGAACGCGGGCGCGGGGCGGACCAGCACGACGCGCGCGCCGCGCTCCAGGCACCACTCCAGCTCCTTCACGGCCTCCTCCACGATCGGGAGGGTGATCACCGGGGCGGTGTAGATGCGGTCCTTGTAGTTGAACGACCAGACCTCGTCCAGCCACTGGTTCAGGGAGTGGACGGCGGCGTGGGTCAGCTCCGGGTCGTCCCGCATCCGGTCTTCGAGGAGGCTGGCGAGCGTCGGGAACATCAGGGTCCGCGAGATGCCCTGCTCGTTCATCAGCTCCAGCCGGGGCCCCGGCTCGCGGAACGCCGGGATCGACTCGATCGGCCTGCCGACGATCTCGCGGTACGACTTGCCCTCGGGGTTGCCGTTCTTGAAGTAGTCCTCCTGCGCCCCCGGACGGGCGACCTTCTCGAACGTCGGGTTCGGGATGTACTCGCTGATCTGCCCCCGGATCGCGATCTTCGTCCGGCCGCGGACCTGCACGTACTCGATGGCGCCCTGGTACTGCTTCGGCAGGTACCGGGTGAAGGCGTCCTCGGTCTCGTACAGGTGGTTGTCCGCGTCGAACAGCGGATACGGCAGGTCACGTGACGGCATGGATCGTCTCCCTCTCCGGTCGGAAAATCGCCTCTTGCGCGGGAGCCCGGGGACCGGTGGTCGCCCGCTCGGCGGCGTCCGCTCCTGCGGGGGCGGTCGGCTCGCCGCCAGGATATATCGATGTCGATGTCAAAATCAACGGACGGGCGGATCAGAGCACCATGTCCGGGGCTCCGGGGCGGCGCACCAAGGGGCGGATCATCCCGTGCACGGCGTACGACGCCACCAGGCGGCCGTCCTCGGCGTAGACGCGGCCCTCGCTCTGGGTCGTCCCGCGCCCGGTGTAGACGACCTGGTTCGCGTAGAGGAACCACCGGGAGACGTCGATGTCGTCGTGGTAGGCGACCGTGGCCTTGGAGATCCCCGTGGAGATCGTCTTGTGCGCCATCGCCTCGCTGTACCCGGCGTGCGGACGCAGCGCCGCGGCGATCGTCCAGTGCGTGACCGAGTGCGTCATCAGGGCGCTGTGCAGGTACGACGCCGCGGGCGCGGCGGCGAAGCGGGTCCACACCAGCAGTTCGGGCGGTCCGACGTGCTGCGGGTCCCAGTCGTAGGCGTCGTCGACGACGCGGAGCTCGCGGCCCCGCACCCGCATGCCGGGCGGCCCGAAGGGGCGCACCTCGTCCGGCCGCGGGACGTCGGGCATCGGCGCGGTCGAGGTGACCAGGTCGTCGGCGTCGGCTCCCATGAGGATCAGCCCCGCGCACCGGAGCTCGTCCTCCTGCGCCACCCGCGCCTGGACGGTGGAGTAGGTCCGGCCCCGGTGCACCACGTCCAGGTCGACGGCGATGCCCTTGTCGTGGCCCGCGGCTCGTGAGAACACCATGGACGCCGAGGTCACCCGCTGGTCGGGGATCTCCTTGGCGGCCGCGACGACGGCGTCCGCGAGGAGCTGGCCCGCCTCCACCACGTTGCGTTCGGCGCCCTCGTGCGGAGGCGCCGTGTACCGGCCCGGCCCGGCCGGCCGGACGTCCATCAGCCGGAGCAGTTCGTCCTGGTCCCAGGGCCGCGCCGGCTCCCCCGCCGCGGCCCTCTCGCCACCAGCCCCCATCGTCCTCACTCCCGACCGATCCGATTACGGCGACCGCGCCGCGCGGTCCGGCGCGGCGCCCGCAGGCAATCTACGCCCTGCGGCCATCTATTGACAACGACGTCGAAATTGGATTGGGTTTCGCGGACAGACCCCGAGGAGGTGCCGTGCCCGACGGCGTTTCGGAGATCCTGCGTCTCGTGGACCGCTGGGAGCGGCGCGCGTACCCCGTGCGGTGGTCGCTGCGGGACACGATCACCTACGCCATCGCCACCGGGGCCGACGCGCGCAACGCGCGCTCGCTCGTCTGGGAGTCGGCGCCCGGCTTCACGACGCTGCCGACGTTCGCGACCCGCTTCGCGCACGCCGCGCTCACCGACTTCGCCGCCGGCGTCCAGGACGCGGGCCTCCCCTCCTTCGCACGCGCGTGGCGCGTCTCCCTCGACCGCCCGCTCGCCCCCGAGTGCGCCGGGGCGCGGGCGTCGGCCGATCTCCGCGTCAAGGAACGCTCCGGCGACCGGCTGGTGCTGACGCTCGACGTCGAGACCCGCGCGGACGGCGAGCGGATCGCCCGGTCGTCGCTCGACGTGCACTTCCGCCTTCCCGGCGAGCGGCCCCCGGCGCGGCGGCCGACGCCCCCGGCGACCGGCGCGGACGCCTCCCCGGGCCACGGCAGGGCGGTCACGGTGCGGGAGAGGGTCCACCCCTACCAGGCGGCGGTCTTCCGCACCCTGCTGGGATTGACCGCCTGCGGAAGCGTGCAGGACGCGATGCACATCGACCCGGTCCGGGCGCGCGAACTCGGGCTGGCCGCGCCCGCGCTGCCCGGGGAGGTCACCCTCGGCATCGTCGCCAGGCTGGCCGAGCGGACCCTCGGCCCGGTGGGGCTGCGCGGGCTCCGCGGCGCCGAGGTCTCCTACCGGAGCCCGGTGTCGGACGCGGACCGGCTGACGATCACCTACACCCCCGGCCGCGACGGGACCGCCGAGGCGCTGGTCCGCAACGGGCAGGGCCGGACGGCCGTCAGCGGCGTGCTGCGCTTCGAGACGGAACCCACGAGATCTGTGAGCGGGGAGGCACCGTGAAACCGTCCTTCGAAGGTTCGCTGCCGCCTTTGGAAAGGCGCACCGTCGTCCACGTCCTGCGGGAGCAGGCCGAGCGGCATCCCGGCCGCCCGGCGATCGCCGGTCCCGGCGCCGAGATCGGCTACGGCGCGCTGCTGGACGAGGCCGCCGCGCTCGCGGGGAGCCTGCGCGCCCACGGCATCCGGCCGGGCGACCGGGTACTGCTGATGCTGGACAACCATGTCGACGCGATCCTCGCCTGGCTCGGCCTGACCTGCGCCGGGGCGGTGGAGGTCCCGGTGAACACCGCGTTCGCCGCCGGGTTCCTCGACCACGTCGTGCGGGACAGCGGCGCCGTCGCGGCGATCGCCGAGACGCACTACCTCGACCGCCTGGCGGCGGCGGACGGCGGACGGCTGCGCGGCAGCGTGATCGAGCACGTTCCCGCGCAGAGCGGCCGCGGCCGGTTCGACCTTCCCGAGGGCGAGCCCACGGTCGAGGACGCCGCGCCCTGGGACACCGCAGCGGTGTTCTACACGTCCGGGACGACCGGGCCGAGCAAGGGCGTCCTCGTTCCGCACGCCCAGGCGTACGGATACGCGAGCCCCGTGTACATCGGCGCGGTTGAGCCCGACGACACCAGCTACGTGGCGATGCCGCTGTTCCATGTGGGCGGGCAGTTGTGGGGCGTGTACAACGCCCTGATCGCCGGTGCGCGCGCCTACATCAGCCCCCGGTTCACGGCGTCGGGCTTCTGGGAGGACATCGTCCGGAGCGGCTCGACCTTCGCCGTGCTCACCGGCGCCATGGCGCGCTTCCTGGAGGCGCGGCCGCCGAGCCCGCTGGAGCGGTCCAGCGGCCTGCGCAAGGTGTGCCTGGCGCCCGTCCCGGCGGACGTCGACGCGTTCTGCGCGCGGTTCGGGGTCGCGTACTGCGCCGGCTACGGCAGCACGGAGGCCGCGACGCCGCTCGCCGCCCCGCACGGGGTGTCGGGCGCCGGCGGGCTGGGATGGGTGCGCCCGGGGTTCGAGGCCCTGGTCGTGGACGAGCACGACCGGCCGGTCCCGGACGGGCGGATCGGCGAGCTCGTCGTCCGCCCGCACGAGCCCTGGACGATGTTCCAGGGCTACCTCGGCCGCCCGGAGGCCACGGCGGAGGCCTGGCGGAACTCCTACTTCCACACCGGGGACGCCGTCCGCAGGACGCCGGGCGGCGAGTTCTTCCTCGTCGACCGCATCCGCGACAGCATCCGCCGCCGCGGCGAGAACATATCCTCGCTGGAGGTCGAGGCCGCGGCGAACACGCACCCGCAGGTCACCGAGACCGCCGCGGTGGGCGTGCCCAGCGAGCACAGCGAGGACGAGGTCCTGCTGCTGGTGGTCCCCCACCCGGAGGGCCCGCCCGACCCGGCCGACCTGTTCCGCTACCTGGCGGAGCGGCTGCCGTACTTCGCCGTCCCCCGCTTCATCGCGTGCACCGCCGAACTGCCGAGGTCGGCCTCCAACAAGATCATGAAGGGGCCGCTGCGCGCGGCGGGCGTCCCGGCCGACGGGTGGGACGCCGAGCTGAACGGCCTGCGGGCGACCCGGAACGGGATCGTCCAGACATAGAACCAGGAACTGGATTCGGCATGGATGTTGGTCTGAGCGACGAGCAACGCCAGCTCGTCGCGTCTTTCACCGCCCTCTTCGGGGACGCGGCGTCGCCGTCCCGCGTGCGCGCGGCCGAGCCGCTCGGTTTCGATCCGCGGCTGTGGAACGCGGTGCGCGACGCCGGGGTCGTGGCCATGGCCGTCGGCGAGGACGACGGCGGCTGGGGCGCGGCGCCGCTCGACCTCTCGCTCGTCGCCGAGGTCCAGGGACGCTTCATCGCCCCCGCCCCGATCGTGGAGGCGCAGGTCGCCGCGCGTCTGCTGGCCCGGCTCGGCACGCCGTCCGCCGCCGCCGTGCTCGCCGCGGCACTGGCGGGCGAGCGGACCGTGACCATGGCCGTCCATCCGGCCCGCGACGGCGTGGCCGCACTCGTACCGGCCGGGGCGGTCGCCGACGACGCGCTGGTGATGGACGGGGACCGGCTGCTGCTCGTCCGGTCCCCGGGCGGGCACGCCCAGGCCGGGAACCTCGGCTCGATGCCGCTCGCCGACCTGCGCCTCGGGCCGGACGCCGAGCCGCTCGCGTCGGGGCCGGCCGCCGCGGCCGCCTACGAGGCGGCGCTGGACGAGTTCCTGCTGCTCACGGCGGCCGCGCAGGTCGGCGTCGCCGCCCGCGCCGTCGAGATCGGCGTCGGCTACGTCAAGGAGCGCCGCGCGTTCGGCGTCCCCATCGGCTCGTTCCAGTCCATCGCCCACGCCCTCGCCGACTCGGCCACCGCCGTCGACGGCGCCCGGCTGCTGAGCCACGAGGCGGCGTGGGCGCACGACGCGGAGCCGGAGCGGTGCGCCGAGCTGGCGACCATGGCCTTCGCGTTCGCGACCGAGACGGCCCGCGACGCGACCTACCGCGCGCTGCACTTCCACGGCGGCTACGGCTTCACCGACGAGTACGACATCCAGCTCTACTACCGGCGCGCTCGGGCGTGGGGGGCCGTCTGCCTCGAACCGCGCGCCGCCTACCGCAGGGCGGCCGACCGCCGGTACGGCGCCGCACAGATGGGGGAACAGTGGACTTCCGCATAGGAGAACGAGGCGAGTCGCTGCGCGCGGAGGTCCGGGCGTTCCTCAAGGAGCACCTGACCGACGAGCTGGCCGAGCGCTGCCACCGGACGGGCGTGGCCCATGACGACGGGTTCGTCCGCGCGATGCACGAGGCGGGGCTGCTCGCTCTCGGCTGGCCCGAGGAATGGGGCGGCCGGCCCTGCGACCCGCTCGACCGGTGCGTGGTCGAGGAGGAGCTGAGCAAGGCGGAGGCCCCCACGTACGGGGTCAGCACGACGCACATGGTCGCCCGCGCGATCCTGCACGCCGGGACCGACCGGCAGCGGGCGGAGATCATCCCGAGGGCGCTGCGCGGGGAGATCCTCATCGTGCTCGGCTTCACCGAGCCCGAGTGCGGGTCGGACCTCGCCGCCGCGCGGACCCGCGCGGAGCGCGACGGCGACGAGTGGGTCGTCAACGGCTCCAAGATGTTCACGACCAACGCCCACATCGGCGACCACGTGTTCCTCCTGGCGCGGACCGACGCCTCGTCCAAGCACGGGGGGCTGACCGTCTTCCTCGTCCCGCTCGACCAGCCCGGCATCGAGGTCCAGGCCGTGCGCACCATCTCCGGCGAGCGGACGAACATCACCTACTACCGCGACGCGCGGGTCCATGACGACTGGCGGATCGGCGAGGTCGGCGGCGGCTGGCGCGTGCTGGGCGAGGCGCTCCAGGAGGAGCACTCGACCGGCTTCGGCGCCTCGATGCTCGGCCTGCTGGAGGCGGCCGAGGGCTGGGCGCGCACCGCCCGCGGCGGCTCCGGGCGGCCGCGGATCGAGGACCCGGACGTGCGGGAGCGGCTCGGCCGGTGCGCCGCCGAGGCCGAGGTGTCGCTGCTGCTCCAGCGGCGCGCGGCGGCCATGGCGCAGCGGGGCGACGTGCCCGTGGCGGAGGGGCCGATGGCCAAGCTGTTCAGCTCCGAGGCGCTGACCCGGGCCGCCGAGGACCTGTTCGACCTCCTCGGCCCGGACGGCGTGCGCAGCCGGCTGTCCCCCGGCGCGCCCGAGGGCGGGCGGGTCGAGCACGCGCTCCGCTTCTCCCTCGGCAC
>NZ_BMRO01000009.1:294546-302587 GCF_014648675.1 Actinomadura livida | reverse complement strand
GGCGTGCCGGGGACTCCGCCCAGTCCCCGGCACGCCGCCGGTCCGTACGACGGCGGTCAGCCGGACGAGGCGTCCGCGCCCGCCCCGAGGTAGGCCGCCTGGAGGGCCTCGGGAGAGGCCAGCAGCTCGGCGCCCGTGCCGGACAGCGACAGCCGGCCGCGGCGCAGCACGTACCCGCGGTCGCTGACCGCCAGCACCTGCGAGGCGTGCTGCTCGACGATCAGCACCGCCGTCCCGGCCTCGTCCGCGGCCGCGCGCAGCCGCTCCAGCAGCCGCCGCACGATCAGCGGGGCGAGGCCCAGGGACAGCTCGTCCACCAGCAGCAGGTCCGGTCTGCCCGCCAGGCTCCGGGCCAGCGCGAGCATCCGCTGCTCACCCCCGGACAGCAGCCCGCCGCGCCGCTTGAGCAGCGGCTCCAGCTCGGGGAACAGCGCCAGCGCGTCGGCGACCGGGCCCGGCCCGAGCCGCAGGTTGGCCAGCGTCGTCAGCCGGCTGAACACCGAGCCCTGCTCGCTGATGTAGGAGACGCCGCGCCGCGCCCGCTGGTGCAGCGCGCCGCGCAGCGGGGCGTCCCGGTACAGGACCCGCCCGGACGTCGGCGCGAGCACCCCCGCCAGCGCGAGCAGCGTCGTGGTCTTCCCGGCGCCGTTCGGGCCGAGCAGCGCGACGACCTCGCCCTTGTCGATGGTCAGGTCGAGCTCGCGGATGACGTCCACGCCCGAGTACCCGGCGGACATCCCTTCGACCTTCAGCAGCATGGTCCTCACGCCCTTTCCGGCTCTGCCCGCGCGTCGGTTCCGAGGTAGGCCTCGACCACGGCCGGGTCCCGGAGGATCTCCTCCGGCGCGCCGTCCGCGATCAGCCGCCCGAAGTTGAGCACCGCGATCCGGTCGGCGCACGTCTGCACGAACGACATGTCGTGCTCGATCACCAGGACGGCGATGCAGAGGGTGTCGGCCAGCCGCCGGATCAGCCTGGCCAGCTCGGCCGTCTCCTCCTCGCCGAGGCCCGCGGCGGGCTCGTCCAGGAGCAGCACGGCCGGGTCGGACGCCACGGCGCGGGCGATCGCCAGCAGCCTGCGCCGCCCGTGCGGCAGCTCGTCGGGCAGCCGCGCCAGGTCCTCGGCGAGGCCGAACTCCTGGACGGCGGCCTCCCCGGCGGCCGTCAGCCGCGGGATGCGCGGGCGGACCATGTCGGTGACGTACCGCCGCGCCGGGCTCCCCGACGTGACCAGGAGGTTCTCCAGCACCGTCAGGTCCTCGAACAGCTCCAGGGACTGGAAGGAGCGGACGAGCCCGGCACGCGCCCGGCGCGCGGCGCCCCAGTCCTCCAGGGCGTGCTCGCCGAGCCGGATCCGCGCGCCGCGCTCCGGCTTGACGAAGCCGGTCAGCGCGTCGATCACCGTCGTCTTGCCGGCGCCGTTCGGCCCGATCAGCGCGACGACCTCGCCGGGCCGCACGCGCAGGCTCACCTCGTCGACCGCGCGCACCCGGCCGAAGCGGACGCTCAGCCCGTCGACCTCCAGGGTGCGGGCGCTCTCCGAGCGCTCGGCCCGCGGCGCCTCCCCGCCCTGCCCGAGGACGGGCGGCGCGACCGCCGCGGGGGCCCGGCGCCGCCGGGACCCGACCCGCTCGCGGACCATCGAGACGGCTCTGACCTGCTCGAACGCCATCCCGCTGGGGTTCGCGAGAATGATCAGCAGCAGCATGGCGCCCGAGACGATCTCCAGCGCGTTGGTGCCGAGCCCGAACGAGTGCAGGATCTGCCCGCCGATGCCGCCGGGGGCGAACGTGCCGGCCCCGATCGCGCCGATCACGTAGCCGATCCCGCCGATCACCGTGTAGACGACCAGCTGCACCGACGAGAACGGCGAGAACTCGGTCAGCACCAGGTTCTGCTGCCGGAAGGCCAGGAACACGCCGCCGAGCGCGGCGAGCGCCGCCCCGAGGCCGAACGCGTAGACCTTGATCGCCGCGCTGTTGAGGCCGAGCGCCGCGGCGGCCCGCTCGTTGCTGCGCAGCGCGATCAGCCGCAGCCCGGTGCCGCTGCGCCGGACGTTCGCCACCGCGACGCAGACCGCGATGAGGACCGCCAGTGTCACGAAGGCCAGCCGGCGCGGATGGTCGAACCCGTCGATGGGGAGGCCGAACACGCTCAGCTTGCCGATGTCGATCCCCTCCAGCCCGCCGGTGAGGGCCGGGTTCTGCAGGATCAGCTGGGACAGCACGACCGTCAGGCCGAAGGTCAGCAGTGCCAGGTTCACGCCCCGGGTGCGGAGCGCCGGGACGGCGACCACGACCCCGACCACGGTGGTGATGACCACGGCGGCCACGAGGGCCGGGACGAACGGCCACGACTGCGTCTGGACGAGCTTCCCGGCGATCCACGCGCCGGTGCCGGCCAGGCCCATCTGCGCCAGCGAGATCTGCCCGGTGAGGCCGGTGACCACCACCAGCGACAGGCAGATCATCGCGGCGGCCAGGCTGACCTGGATCGAGGCCGCCCACGACGAGGGCACCGCCAGGATGAGGGCGACGGTCAGCGCCACCGCCACCAGCAGGCCGGGCAGGGAGATCCGTCCCGTGCCCAGCACCGGCAGCCGGTCGAGCAGTTCTCCGCGCGCGGGCAGGTTGCGGCCCGCGACGAAGAGCACCACCACGATCATGAGGAACGCGGCGGAGTGGGACACCGACTGGGCGGTGAACGCACCGAACAGCAGCCGGTCGTCGGAGACGAACGGCGCCAGCGGGCCTTCGTCGGTGATGTAGCGCGCCAGCAGCGTCTCGACGACGCCGATGACCAGCGCCGCCGCGAGCGTCTTCCAGAACGAGTAGAACCGGCCGACGAGCGCCGCCGCCAGCGAGCGCAGCACGATCAGGGACAGCGCCTCGACGCTGAGGAACAGGATCGGCGCGACCAGGATCCCGGCCAGCGACGCCAGGACGGCGCCGAGCACCCAGTTGGCCGTGGCGACCACGTCCGGCGACTTGCCGAGCGCCGCCGCGGCCACCGGGTTCTCCGCGATCGCCTCGGTGGAGCGCCCGAACGGCGTCCACCGGAACAGCGCGACCAGGCCGACCGTCAGGACGGCGGCGATGCCGATGACCCAGAAGCGGTCCTCGCCGATCCCCGCGTCCGCGCCGAACAGGTGGTGCGGTTCGTGCGGAAGCGGGGAGACGACGAGGTCCTGCCCGCGTCCCCACAGCTGGTAGCCGATCCCGACCAGCAGCGCGAACACGCCGAGGGTCGCGACGAGCCGCACCAGCGACGACGCCCGCCGCAGGTGCTTCATCAGCAGCAGGTGCGTGGCGGCGCCGAGCAGCGCGGGCACGCCGAGGGCGAGCAGCCACGCCGCGGGCTGCGGAAGCCCGAGGTCCGGAGCGACGCGGTAGAAGATGTAGGCGCCGATCATGCTGTAGGCGCCCTGCGCGAAGTTCACCACCCCGCTGCCGCGGTAGATCAGCACCAGCCCCTGGGCGGTGAGGGCGTAGACCGCCCCCACCGACAGCCCCAGGATGAGAAACGTGAGCAGGTCGTTCATGGCGAGGCTCCCGGCCGGGTCCGTGTTACTTCTTCGCGGCCTGGTTGAGGTCGGTGAACTCGCCGCCGTCCGGCGCCATGATCTTGCCGCCCTCAACGGTCTGGAACTGGACGGTGGCCCGCGGGATCCGCGGCAGCTTCAGGAAGTTCGCCTCGCCGTAGGTGAAGTCGGGCGCGATGCCGAGCGACACCTTGCTGCCTTCGAGCGCCTTCATCAGCGCGGCTCCGCTGACCTCGGACACCCCGTTGAGCCGGTCGGCCACCAGGTGGACCGACGCCCAGGCGTTCAGCGCGAACTCGGTGCCCTCGACCTCGCCGTCCCCGTACTTCTTCATCTCGTCCAGGAACTGCTTGATCTTCGGGTTGGACGTGCTGGTCACCGGCTCGTAGTCGCTGACGACGATGGTGCCCTCGCCCGCCTCGCCGGTCTTCGCCAGCGAGCCCTCGGACACGGCCGTCGCGACCACCGAGATCTTGCCCTTGTAGCCGGCCTGCCGCAGCCCGACGATGGTCTTGCTGGTGACGTCGGTCGAGGCCAGCAGCGCCACCCCGTCGGGGTTGGCGGCGGCGATCTCGCTGAAGTTCGAGGTCAGGTCGGCCGACGCGTCGAACGGCAGGTAGTAGGCGCCCTTCAGGTCGCCGGGCGACTCCAGCAGCGCCTTCACGTACTGCGGGACCAGCCGCCCGGACGGGCTGTCGCCGGTCACCACCGCCACCGTCTTCGCGCCCGCCTTCTGCAGCGCGATGCCGGTGCCCGCCGAGAGCACCGGCGAGCCGCCGATGATCGGGAAGGACGCGGGGTTGGTGAAGTCCTGGCCGGTCTGCACCATCGTGCCGACCAGCGGGATGTTCGCCCCCTGGAACGCCTGGACGACGGCGTCCGACGAGACGTACTTGCCGACGCCGGCGACGACCTTCTGGTCGATGGCCTCGCGGGCGCACTTGGTGGCCGCGTTGGGGTCGGTGACGGTGGACGCCTCGCAGTGCACCAGCTCCAGCGGGCGCGCCTCGCCGCCGCCGGGCTTGACGCCGCCGGCGTCGTTGACCGCGTTGACCGCGGCCTTGGCGGCCTTCAGCAGCTCGGGCTGGTAGATGGGGCCGGGGCCGGAGGCGATCACCGACAGCTTGACCGGCTCACCGGTGAGGTTCTTGCCGTACTCGGACTCGGCTGCGGAGTCGGAGCACGCGGTGGCGGTGGCCGCCGCCAGCGCCGCGAGGGCGGCGATGCCAAGGATTCGGCGCAATGGTCTCTCCCTATTTCAGGGGCGGGGGGCCGGGGGGTTGGAGGTGACGGGGTCCGCGGTGCCGATCCGAACGACGGCCCGGTCCTGGTAGAAGGCGATGTGGTCGCGGAGGACCGCGACCTCGGTGTACGGCTCCGGGTACTCCCATGCGATGGGGTCGGGGTCTTCCCGGGGCCGCCAGTACCTCGCCCGGCCCTTGAACGGGCAGCGCGAGGTGTGCTCGGAGGGCGCGAGGTGCTCGAAGCGCACGTCGGCCCTGGGGATGTAGAGGACGATCCCGTGGTCCTGCTCGTCCACGAGGAGGGCGGCGGTCGTCTCGGCGAGGGTCGTGCCCTCGTGCGTCACGCGGACGAGGTTGCGTTTGCGGTGGACGTCCACGCGGTAGTCGGGCCGGTCGGTGTAACCCGACGGTTCCAAGGCTTCTCCCCTCATCGGGCGTGCTCCAGCGCGCCGTCGCGGATCTGCTGGCGCAGCCGGAACTTCTGGATCTTTCCGGTCGCGGTGCGCGGGAAGTCCGCGACGAGGTGCACCGACTCGGGCCACTTCTGCCGGGCGAGCCCGGCGGCGGCGAGGTGCGCGCGCACGTCGTCCAGCCCGACCGGGCCGGCCGCCTCGTGCGGGCGGATCACCGCGGCGGCGTGCTCGCCCAGCCGCGGGTCGGGCTCGGCGACCACGCTGACCTCGGCGACCTGCTCCATCTTGAGGAGCAGCGACTCGATCTCCTGGGCGCTGATGTTCTCGCCGCCGCGGATGATGACGTCGGCCACGCGGTCGGTGATGGTGAGGTAGCCGTCGGCGTCGAAGACGCCCATGTCACCGGTGCGGTACCAGCCGTCGGCGTCGAAGGCGCGGGCGGTCAGCGCGGGGTCGGTGTAGCCGATGCAGCAGTCGGCGCCGCGCGAGAGGATCTGGCCGTCCTCGTCCAGGCGGGCCTCCGCGCCGGGCAGTGCCCGGCCGTCGGTGCGCAGCCGCTTGTCGGCGGGCTCGTCCAGCAGGCTCGCCGTGATCGACGGGTGCTCGGTGCTCCCGTACGACCGGAACACCGCGATGCCCTCCTTCGTGGCCCGCTCGGTGAAGGCCTCGGGCACCATCGCGCCGCCGAGTCCCATGTACGGGATCAGGGACAGGTGCTCGGGGGTGAAGTCGGGGTGGTCGAGGAGGCTGGTCAGGAAGTAGGTGGGGCCGCCGGCGATGCCGAGCTTCCGCTCGCCCATCATCCGCAGCACCTCGGCCGGGTCCCACACGTCGATCAGGTGCACCGGCTCCGCGCGCAGCAGCGGCAGCAGGAAGGCGTTGATCATCCCCATGAAGTGGCCGACGGGGGTGCCGACGATCTGCGGGGGGCCGCCCTTGCCGTAGAAGTGGTCGGCCTGGCGCGCCTCCCAGCCGATCGTCTGGTGGCTGTGGATCACGCCCTTGGGGTTGAGGGTCGTGCCGGAGGTGAAGCCCACGATCACCGGGGAGGCGGGGTCGACCGGCACCGGCTCGGCGAGCGGGTCGCCGTCCAGCAGCCGGTGGAAGGGGGTGGCGGCCCGCGGCAGCTCCCACTCGGGGCGGTCGCTCACGACCAGCCAGAGGGGCTCGCCGTCGCGCTCCCCCAGGAGCCGCTCGTACTGCTGGAGGTGGTCGGTGCGGCCGAAGCGGTCGGGCGTGACGACCACAGCCGGACGGGTGTCGTCCAGGATGTAGCCGACCTCCTTGGGCCCGTAGAAGTGCACCACGGGGACGACGATCGCGCCCACGTACGCGGCGGCCCAGAAGGTGATGGCGGCCTCGACCCAGTTCGGCAGCTGCACGACGATGACCGAGCCGGGGCCGATGTCCCGGGCCAGCAGGGTCCCGGCGAGGGAGCGCGCCGCCCGGTCCACGTCGGCGAACGTGCCGGTGTAGGGGCGTGTCTTCGAGCCCACGTGGAAGCGCGAGCGCGGGGCGCGGCCCAGACCCGCGGCCACCATCGAGCCGAGGGTGTCGCCGGTCCACCAGCCTTCGTCGCGGTAGTGCTGTGCGAGTCCGGCGGGAACCGTCCGGACGCCCCAGCCTTCGGAAGCAGAGCTTCGGGTCACCGTATCGCCTTCAGTGGTCGGGATCTTGAGGCCGGCGGCTTCCCCGCCCCGGCCCTGACGGTTAACATCAAAGTATGTTCTGACGTCGAGGTCAATACTTGGGAGAAGTTTGTGGGGAGCACGCGGATCTACCACGTCGGCATCGTCGTCCCGGCCCTGGAGCCGGCGATGGCCCAGTTCAGCGCGGCCGCGGGGGTGACATGGGGCCGGGTGCAGCGCTTCCCGGCCGAGTTCGCGTCCCCCTCGGGCACGCGGACGTACGACCAGACATTCGTTCTCTCCATGGAGGGACCGCCTTACATCGAGTTGCTCGTGCAGGTCCCCGGCAGCGTTTGGGAGCGGACCGGCCTGCACCACCTGGGCATGTGGAGCGACGACGTGGCGGGCGAGTCGGCCGACCTGGAGGAACGCGGCTGCGCCTGGCAGGCGGCCCTCCTCGACGGCACCGGCCGGCGCGCCGGCGGCTGCTACCACGACTTGCCTGATCTTGACGTCAAAGTCGAATTGGTGTCACGGTCGGCGAGCGCGCCGCGGCTGGCGCGCTACCTGGCCGGCGGCGACTACCGCTGAGCCTCCCCGGCCGCGGGGCCGGGGAGGCGCGCCCGCCCCGGGAGGAGTGCGGCCGGGCGCGCCTCGTAGGTGAACCCGGATCGACCAGTGCGGACGCGGAATAAGCAGCCGCGTTCCCGCCGGGTTACAGGACGGATGGGGCGGGGACCCGGCGCGCCCTGCCCTACCCGGCCGAGGACGTGCCGGAAATATGACATTTGACGTCGATGATATGCCGCTCCGGACCTGCTTCGGCCCGGAGCGGTCCAGCGCGCCGACAGCGCCCTAATCCGCTGGTCAGCGGGCCTTGGCGTGCGCGGCGAGGAACTCCCACGTGCGTTCGGTATCGACGTCGCTCTTGGCCAGCGGGTGGGCCGCGAAGTCCGTGACACCGCTCTCGGCGAACGCGTCGATGCGCCGAGCCACCTCGTCCGGCGACCCGACGATCGCCAGCTGGGCGACCCCGTCCACGCCCTCCCGGGCCAGCACCTTCCGGTAGGACGGGAGAGCGTCGTTGGCGCCGAGGACGCGGTGGATGTGGCTCCGCGCCTCCGCGGCGTCCCCGGTCACGCACACCGGCAGGGCGGCCACGATCCGGAACGGGGCACCGGCCGGGCGGCCGTCCAGCGCCGGGCGGATCACCTC
>NZ_BMRO01000009.1:255332-294521 GCF_014648675.1 Actinomadura livida | reverse complement strand
CACCGCGCCCAGCAGGATCGGCGGCGGGGCCGCCGAGGTCGCGCCGGGCACGGCGACCCGGCGGCCGTCCCGCCCGGTCATGACGGCCGCCAGATCCGCCACGTAGCGCCGCGTCGCCGCGATGGGCGGCGGCCAGTCCAGTCCGAACGCGTCCCTGACGAGCGCCTCGTGCGACGGGCCGATGCCCAGTGCCAGCCGCCCGCCGAGCACCTCCTGGACGGTCGCCACCTGCTGCGCGAGGGCGTAGGGCGGGCGCAGGGGCATCGGCACGACGGCCGTCCCCAGCTCGATCCCGGGCACCTCGCGCCCGGCGACCGCGAAGGCCGTGAGCGTGTCGTGCCCGGTGAGCATGGGCGCCCAGTAGCCGGCGAAGCCGTACTCGGCGGTCCTGCGCACCTGGTCGACGACGCCCTGGACGCTCCCCCGCATGGTGAGACCTGAATGGATGGCGATGCGCATGGTGTCCGTTCCTCCGGTGCCGTTCCAGTGCGGGGTCAGTACGACTTCGGCAGGCCGAGGACGTGCTGGCCGATGTAGTTGAGCACCATCTCCTGGCTGACCGGGGCGATGCGCATGAGGCGGGACTCCCGGAAGTAGCGCTCGACGTGGTACTCGCGGGCGTAGCCGAACCCGCCGTGCGTCTGGACGGCGGCGTCCGCCGCGGCGAACCCGGCGTCGGCGCAGAGGAACTTGGCCGTGTTGGCCTCCTTCCCGCACGGCTCGCCGCGGTCGTAGCGGGCGGCGGCGTGCCGCGCGGCCAGTTCCGCGGCGTCCAGCCGCATCGACGCCTCGGCGAGCGGGAAGGCGATGCCCTGGTTCTGCCCGATGGGGCGGTCGAACACGACCCGCTCCCGGGCGTAGCGCACCGCCCGCTCCAGCGCGGCCCGGCCGATGCCGAGCGCCTCGTGCGCGAGCAGGATCCGCTCGGGGTTGATGCCGTCCAGCAGGTAGGTGAACCCGCGCCCCGCCTCGCCGACGAGGGCCGATCCGGGGACGCGGAAGTCGTCCAGGAACAGCTCGTAGGAGGAGACCGCGTTGCGGCCCATCTTCGGGATCGCGCGCATCTCGACGCCGCCGCCGGTCAGGTCGACCACGAACATCGAGAGCCCGTCCGTGCGGCCTCTGCCCTCGCGGGGCTCGGCGGTGCGCGCCAGCAGCACCGCCTTCTGCGACTGCGCCGCCTTGGTGATCCAGACCTTCCGCCCGTTGATCACGTAGTCGGCGCCGTCCCGCCGGGCGAAGGTGCGGATGCGGCCGGTGTCCGAGCCCGCGTCCGGTTCGGTGATGGCGAAGCAGACGTGCAGGTCGCCGGTGGCGGCGGCGGGCAGCAGCTCGCGGCACAGCCGGTCGCCGCCGTGCCGCGCCACCAGGTTGAGGCCGAAGATCGTGAGGTGGAACGGGCTGCAGCCGTTCATGCCCGCCCCGGACGCGGCGATCTCGTACATCATCGACGCGGCCGCCGAGACGCCCATGCCCGCGCCGCCGTACTCGCGCGGGATCGCGATGCCGAGCCACCCGGCCTTGGCGAACGCGTCGTAGAACTCCCAGGGGAACCTGGCCTCCTGGTCGGCCTCGGCCCAGTAGGCGTCGTCGAACCGCCCGGCCACCTCCCGGACGGCCGCGCGCACCTCCTCGTCGGTCAGCGCGTCGTCGGTCGGCGTCTCATCGGCGTCCGGCGCGGGGTCCGGGGAAAAATCGTGGGTCATGGGATCCCTTCGTTCGGTCTCGGGGCGTCAGCGCACCGAGCGTCCGCCGTCGACGTAGAGCACCTGGCCGGTGACGAACCCGGACTCCTCCGCGGCGAGGAACAGGGCGGCGTTCGCGATGTCCGCGGGCTGCCCGACGCGCCGGACGGGCAGCCCCGCGGCGACCTCGGACAGCCGCTGGTCCGCCGGCACGCCGACCCGCTCGGCCGTCGCCCGGGTCATCTCCGTGTCGACGAAGCCGGGGCCGATCGAGTTGACGGTGACGCCGAACGGCCCGAGCTCGATGGCGGTCGTCCGGGTGAACCCCTGGACGCCCGCCTTGGCCGCGGAGTAGTTCGCCTGGCCGCGGTTGCCCAGCGCCGAGGTGGAGGAGATGTTGATGACCCTCCCGTACCGCTGCTGGACCATGTGCCGCTGAGCCTCCGCGGTCACCAGGAACATGCCTCGGAGGTGGACGTTCATCACGGTGTCCCAGTCGTCCTGGGTCATCTTGAACAGCAGGTTGTCGCGCGTCACCCCGGCGTTGTTGACGGCGATGTCCAGCCCGCCGAACTCCTGGACGAGCCGCTCCACCGCCCCCCGGACCTGCCCGGCGTCGGAGACGTCCGCGCCGAGGCCGAGGGCCTGCCCGCCCGCGTCATTGATGGCCGACACGGTGTCCTTGGTCAGCGCCTCCTCGAGGTCGAGGACGCCCACCTTGGCGCCGGCGCGCGCATACGTGCGGGCGATCTCCGCCCCGATCCCGCGGGCCGCGCCCGTCACCAGCGCTACGCGGCCGTCCAGCTTCGTCATGATTCCTTGGCTCCTGGGTTCTCGGTGGTGGAGGGGGTGCGCGCGGCACCGCCGCGCGAGAGGGCGCGGACCGCGTCGCGGTGGGCGCCGGACTCCAGGAGCCGGACGTGCCACTCCGCTTCCGCGTCCGCGCAGGCGGCGAGGTCGTGGGTGCGGGCGCGGTCGACGTGCCGCCTCATCGCCCGTACTGCTTCCGGGGAGACGGCGGCCAGGCGCGCGGCGAGCGCGGCGACGTGCTCGCGCAGCCGCTCGTCGGGGACCGCCTCGGTGACGAGGCCGAGGTCCCGCGCGCGGGCGGCGGTCAGCGCCGGGGAGAGGTACAGCAGTTCGAGCGCTCGGGAGGGGCCGACCAGCCGGTTCAGCGACCAGGTGCAGCCGAAGTCGCCCGCCAGCCCGAGCCGGCCGAAGCCGGTGCGCAGGGTCGCGGACGTCCCCGCGTAGCGCAGGTCGCAGCCGAGGGCGAGCCCGAGTCCCGCCCCGACCGCCGCCCCCTCGATCAGCGCGACCGACGGCTTGCCGATATCGCGGAGGCGGACGACGGTGGCGCGCTGGAGCGCCCGCTGGGCCGCCAGTCGCACGTCCGGCGCGTCCGCCGGGCCGAAGATGCTCTCCCCCGCCGCGAGCATGGCGAGGTCGCCCCCGGCGCAGAAGGTGCCGCCGGACCCGGTGAGCACCACGACCCGGACGTCGTCCGCCGCGGCGGCGTAGTCCAGCATCGCGGCCAGGGCCTCCAGCATCTCCCGCGAGAACGCGTTGCGGACCCGCGGGCGGTTGAGCGTGAGCGTCAGCACCCCGCCCGCCAGCCCGGCCAGCAGGTGCCCGCTGCCGGTCGGCACCGCGGCCCCGCCCGAGTTATTTGACATAGACGTCGAAATTATAAGAATGAGGCCACCTGGTCAACACCACTGGCGTGCACTAACGTTGTTGACCAGATCTATCGACACCGACGTCGAAGTTAGAGCACGTTTCCGCGGAGGAGCCCCATGCCCGACCGGCCGCCCGGCCAGCCCCCGGCCCCCGCCCCCGGACCGCCCCTCGCCGGCACCGTCGTGCTGAGCTTCGAGCAGGCGGTCTCGGCCCCCTACTGCACGCGGATGCTCGCCGACCTCGGCGCCGAGGTCGTCAAGGTGGAGCACCCGCGCTCGGGCGACCTCACCCGCTCGTTCGACGACGCCGCCGAGGGCATGTCGACCTACTTCGCCTGGCTGAACCGCAACAAGCGGTCGCTGGCGCTGGACTGCAAGCGGCCCGAGGCCCGTCCCGTCCTGGACCGGCTGCTCGACCGCGCCGACGTCGTCGTGCAGAACCTCGCGCCCGGCTCCGCCGCCCGCCTCGGGCTGGACGCGGCGACGCTGGTGGAGCACCGTCCCTCGCTGGTGGCGGTGGACATCTCCGGCTACGGCACCGGCGGGCCGCTCGACCACCGCCGCGCCTACGACCTGCTCGTCCAGGCCGAGAGCGGCTCCTGTGCGTCCACCGGGCGGGCCGACGCGCCCGCCAAGCCGGGCATCCCCATCGCCGACATCGGGACGGCGATGCAGGCGGCGGCGGGCATCATGGCCGCGCTGCTCGGCCGCGCCAGGACCGGCACCGGCGCCGCCCTCCAGGTGAGCATGTTCGACACCGCCGCCGACTTCCTCGGCTTCGCCCTCCTCTACGCCCGCTACACCGGTGAGGAGCGGGCGCCGATCGGGATGTCGTCCCCGGTCGTGGCGCCCTACAACGCCTACCCGACCAAGGACGGGCGCACCGTCGTCCTCGGGACCACCAACGACGCCGAATGGCAGCGCCTCGCCCGCGACCTGATCGGCCGCCCCGACCTCGCGGACGACCCGTCGCTCGCCACGACCCCCCAGCGGTGCGGGCAGCGCGACCGGCTGGACGAGGCGATCACCGCCTGGACCGCGACGCTCGACCTCGCCGAGATCTGCGCGCGCACCGACGCCGCCGGCATCGGCAACGCCGAGTTCAACCGCGTCACGGAGGTCGTCGACCATCCGCAGCTGACGGCCCGCGACCGCTGGCAGCGCGTCGGGTCGCCCGTCGGCCCCCTGGCCTCCCTGCTCCCGCCGGTCATCACGCCCGCGTGGAGCACGCCCCTGGAGGACGTCCCCGGCCTCGGCGAGCACTCCGCCGCGATCCTCACCGAGCTGGGCTTCACCCCGGAGGCACAGGACGAGCTACGCCGGGCCGGCGCGCTGTGAGAACCCTCCACCGCCCCGTCCGGGGCGCCAACGCTCAAGGAGAGAGATGAACGAGGCTGTGATCTGCCAGCCGGTACGGACCGCGATCGGGCGCTTCGGCGGCGCCCTGCGGACGGTCCCGGTCCAGGCGCTGGGCGTTACGGTCGTCCAGGCGCTGATGGAACGCAGCGGCCTGGACGGCGCCCTCGTCGACGACGTCGTGTTCGGGCACTGCTACGGCACCGCCGAGGCGCCCGCGATCGGGCGGGTCATCGCGCTCGACGCGGGGCTGCCGACCAGCGTCCCCGGCGTCCAGGTCGACCGGCGCTGCGGGTCGGGCCTCCAGGCCGTGGTGTACGCCGCCGCGATGGTGCGCTCCGGCGCGGCCCAGGCGATCATCGCCGGCGGCGCCGAGAACATGTCGCAGGCGCCGCACTACTCGCTGACCGCGCGCTGGGGCTCCCGCGCCGGGGACATCACGCTCACCGACACCCTCACCCGGGGCCGGACGACGGCCGGCGGGCGGTTCCACCCGGTGCCGGGCGGGATGCTGGAGACCGCGGAGAACCTGCGGCGGGAGTACAAGATCGGCCGCGAGGAGCAGGACGACCTCGCCTACCAGTCGCAGCGCCGGGCCCTGGACGCCCAGGACCGCGGTGCGTTCGCCGACGAGATCGTCCCCGTCCGGGTCGGCACCCGGAAGGGCGAGGTGGTGGTCGACACCGACGAGCACCCGCGCCGCGACATCTCCCGCGAGGCGCTCGCCGCCCTCCGGCCGGTGATGGGCGGGCAGGACCCCGAGGCGACGGTGACCGCCGGCAACGCCAGCGGGCAGAACGACGGCGCCGCCGCGTGCCTGGTGACGACGCCCGAGTTCGCCGCCGCGAACGGGCTGCGGCCGCTCGCGCGGGTCGTGTCCACCGCGATCGCCGGGGTCGGGCCGGACCGCATGGGCATCGGGCCGGTGCCGGCGACGCGGCGGGCGCTCGACGCCGCCGGCCTGACGCTGGCCGACATCGACCTCATCGAGCTGAACGAGGCGTTCGCGGCGCAGGCGCTGGCGGTGACGCGGGAGTGGGGCTTCGGCGCCGCCGACTTCGAGCGGCTCAACGTCAACGGCTCGGGGATCTCCCTCGGCCACCCGGTGGGGGCGACCGGCGCGCGGATCGTGGCGACGCTCCTGCACGAGATGGACCGGCGGGAGGCGCGGTACGGGCTCGAGACGCTGTGCGTCGGCGGCGGGCAGGGCATCGCCGCGGTCTTCGAGCGGGTCCCCGCGTAAGGCGGGAGCACGACGGGCGGGCCGGCGCGCGGCGGGGCCGCGGCGCCGGCCGTCAGGCGGCTCCGCTGCGGGCGCGGGCCTTCTTCTCGTCGGCCTCCGGGGGCAGGCCGAGAGCGTTGGCCCACAGCAGCGTCAGCTGCTCCACCGCGCCCTGCATGTCGAACTGCGCGCCGCCGATGAACATCATCTCGGCGAACTTCGCGACCATGCCGCCGAGCGCGGTGGCGGCGTAGCGCTTGTCGATCCGCTTGTCGGCCAGGCCCTCCGCCTGGAGGCGCTCGATCGCCGACTCCAGGCGGGCGGCGAGGTAGTCGTCCCGCTTGGAGCGCACCTTGCGGACGTCGTCGTCGTAGCGGCTGACCTCCTCGATCACCCGCATGATCCGCGCCTCCTTGCGGTAGGCCGTGAGGTAGGCCTTGTTCGCCGCGCGGATGCGGGCGACGGGCCCGGCGTCCTCGTCCAGGTCCTGCGCGATGTCGTCCATCGACACGAGCCGGACCTCGACCTCCTCGGCGATCTCGCGGAAGAGGGATTCCTTGGAGTCGAAGTAGTGGTAGAACGACCCGTGCGAGACGCTGGCCTCCGCGGCGATGTCGGTGATCCGCGCCTGGAGAAAGCCATCGCGCTCAAACACGACCTTGCCCGCCTCGAAGAGGCGCGCCCGTGTCCGGCGGCCCTTCGCCGAGCGCGGTTCTGCGTCCATCCCGTCCTCCAAACCATGAATCCGACGTCGGAAACATAACGCCGGACCGGCACACGTTCAACGTCGCCGGGGCCGCGCGGCGCGGGGCGCCGGCTCCCCATCGCCCGCCAGGACGCGCCCGCGGCTCGTTTCCACCCGCTCGGCCCGCCCCTCAGCATCCCAGGAGAGGGGAGTCTAGCCATGAATCGACGTCGATACCGCCGAACCCGCAAGCGCGTGACGGCGGCCAACGCGGCCTGACTCGCCGCCACGGGCCGCCGCTATACTGTTTTTGATGTCGAAGTCAGTATAAGCTACCACTCGCGCGCGGGTTCCGGCGTTCCGCACCCGCCCCCGTCACCCGCCCCGCGGCCTTCCGCCGGCCGCCGCCCCGCCTCACCCCGCTTCGCAACGAGCGGGGACACCAAGGAGAAGAGATGCCGCCGGTCCCCATCGCCGATGATCTGTTCACCTGGCCCGACGACGAGCCCCGCCTGATCGGCGGCCGCTGCGGCGAATGCGGCGCGTACGCGTTCCCGCTCCGGACCGGCTGCCCGAGGTGCGGCGCCACCGCCGTCGAGCGCACGCTGCTGGAGCGGTCCGGAACCCTCTGGACGTGGACGTCCCAGGGCTTCCTGCCGAAGGCGCCGTTCAACGGGCAGTTCGCCTCGGCGGACCCGTTCGAGCCGTGGTTCGTCGGGGTGGTCGAGCTGCCCGGGCAGCTGCGCGTGGAGAGCATCCTCGTCGGCTGCCCCGAGGACGGGCCGGCCATCGGCATGCCGATGCGGCTCGTCACCATGCCGTTCCGCACGGACGAGGACGGACGCGAGATCGTCACGTTCGCTTTCACCCCCGACGAATCCAGCCCCGACGAAGGAGACCTGCCCGTGTCCCCGCGCACCCCCGGCGAGGCCGACCATGCCTGACGTCGCGATCATCGGAACCGGCATCCACCGGTTCGGCCGGTTCCCCGGCAAGCCCGCGCTGTCCATCGCCGCCGAGGCGGCCCGGGACGCCCTCGCCGACGCCGGTCTGACCTGGGCCGACATGCAGTTCGCCGTGGGCGGCAGCTACGAGGTGGACCAGCCCGACGCCGTCGTCGCCGAGCTCGGGCTGACCGGCGTCCAGTTCACCAACGTCTACAACGGGTGCGCGACCGCCGGAAGCGCGCTCGCCCTCGCCCGGCAGACGATCGGGCAGGGCGAGCACGAGATAGGCCTGATCCTCGGCGTGGACAAGCACGACCCGGGCGCCTTCACGGCCGAGCCCGAGGACTACGCCTGCCCGCCGTGGTACGGCGAGATGGGGCTGTTCCTCACCCCGAAGTTCTTCGGCATGAAGATCAACCGCTACATGCACGACCACGGGATCACCCACGAGACGCTCGCCGCGGTCGCGGAGAAGAACTACCGCAACGGCGCCCTCAACCCCAACGCCCACCGCCGGACCCCGCTGCCCGCGGAGAAGATCCTCGGCGCGCGGATGGTCAACTACCCGCTGACGCAGTACATGTTCTGCAGCCCCAACGAGGGCGCGGCGGCACTGGTGGTGTGCAGCGCCGACGTGGCCCACCGGTACACCGACAAGCCGGTCTACCTGCGCAGCGTCGCGACCCGGACCAGGCGCTACGGCGCGTTCGAGGTGCACACCCCGTCCGCGTCCGTCGCGGCCGACCACGTCCCGGCGCCGACCGTGGACGCCGCGCGGGCCGCGTTCGAGGCGGCGGGCGTCGACCCGGCGGACGTCGCGATCGCGCAGCTCCAGGACACCGACGCCGGCGCCGAGGTCATCCACCTGGCCGAGGTCGGGCTGTGCGCGGACGGCGAGCAGAACGAGCTGATCGCCTCCGGCGCCACCGAGATCGGGGGGCGGCTGCCCGTCAACACCGACGGCGGCCTGATCGCCAACGGCGAGCCGGTCGGGGCCTCGGGCCTGCGGCAGGTCCGGGAGCTGGTGCTGCAGATGCGCGGCAGGGCGGGCGAGCGCCAGGTGCCGGGCGAGCCGCGGGTCGGCGTCGCCCAGCTGTACGGCGCGCCCGGGGTCGCCGCGGTCTCCGTCCTGTCCACCTGAGGTAGGCGGGACGGAGACAGCGGCGCCTGCTCGGGGCGGCCGGGGGCGTTCAGCCCGCGGCCGCCCCGAGCGTCTGCCGGGCGATGATCAGCTGCTGGATCTGGCTGGTGCCCTCGTAGATGCGGAACAGCCGCGCGTCGCGGTAGAACCGCTCGACCGCGACCGAGCGCATGTACCCGGCGCCGCCGTGCACCTGGACGGCGCGGTCCGCGACCCGCCCGACGACCTCGCTGCAGAAGTACTTGGCGGCGGCCGGGGCGGTCCGGCGGTCCGAGCCGTCCGCGTAGGAGCGGGCGGCGTCCAGCACGAGGCTGCGGGCCGCCATCGTCTCGGTGACCGACTCCGCGATCATGGCCTGCACCAGCTGGTGGGACGCGATGGGCCGCCCGCCCTGCGTGCGCTCGGAGGCGAACCGCACCGACTCGTCCACGAGCCGCTGGGACATCCCCACGCAGGCGGCGGCGAGCAGCAGCCGCCCGTTGGCCAGGCTGCGCATCGCGGTCAGGAAACCGGTGTCGACGCCGCCCTCCCCGCCGACGACGGCGTCGGCGGGGACCCGCACGCCGTCCAGGACGACGTCGGCCGTCCAGGCGCCGAACTGCCCCATCTTGTGGTCGCGCGGCCCGACCGTCAGCCCCGGCGTGCCGGCGGGGACGATGAAGGTGGAGATGCCCCGCGACGATTTCGCGTCCGGGTCGGTCCGGGCGAACACCATGAACACGTCGGCGATCGGCGCGTTGGTGATGTACCGCTTGACGCCGTCGAGGACCCACTCGGCGCCGTCGCGGACGGCGCTCGTCCGCAGGTCGGACGGGTCGGACCCGGCGTCCGGCTCGGTCAGCGCGAACGAGGCGACGACCTCGCCGGAGGCCAGCCTCGGCAGCCACGCGGCCTTCTGCTCCGCCGTGCCGCCGTCCATGAGCACGTGCCCGGCGATGCCCACGTTGGTGCTGAACATCGAGCGCAGCGCGGGGGTGGTGTAGCCGATCTCGATCAGCAGCCGGCACTGGTCGACGATGCCGAGCCCGAGCCCGCCGTACTCCTCCGGGATGGTGAAGCCGAACAGGCCCATGTGCTTCGCCGTCTCGCGGAGCACCGCGGGGACCTCGTCCTTCTCGTCGATCTCCGCCTCGCGCGGGATGACCTCCCGGCGGACGAAGTCCCGGACCGCCTGCAGCATCGGCTCGAGATCGTTGTCTTCCATGTCCGGGCACCTTCCGTTTCGGGCTTGCTCAGTTACTGGCGACATATTGAGTGGCGACATCGACGTCGATGTCAATCGAATCCGCGGCCGGGGCCGCGGCGGGCGTTCGGGCGCGCCGGGGTCCGGTCTCAGCCGGAGCGCTCGGCGGCGGCCCGCGCCTCCAGCGCGTTCTTGCGCACCTTCCCGCTCTCGGTGAGCGGCAGCTCGTCGATCAGCCGGACCGAGCGCGGGACCTTGTAGTTGGCCATCCGGTCCCGGCACCAGGCGAGCACGTCGGCCTCGGCGAGGCCGGGCTCGCGCGGCACGATGAAGGCCATGCCCACCTGGCCGAGACGCTCGTCGGGGACGCCGATGACCGCGGCCTGCAGCACGCCCGGGTGTTCGAGCAGCATCGCCTCGATCTCCGCGGGGTAGGCGTTGAACCCGCCGACGATGAACATGTCCTTGGAGCGCCCGGCGATGCGGAGGCACCCGCGCTCGTCGAGGCTGCCGAGGTCGCCGGTGCGCAGCCAGCCGTCCTCCGAGAGGACCGCCGACGTGGCGCCCGGGTCGTCCAGGTACCCCACCATCGTGGTGGGCCCGCGCAGGACGATCTCGCCGACCTCGCCCTGCGCCGCGGCGGCGCCGGACGCGTCGACCACGCGGATCTCGAAGCCGGGCCGGGGCCGCCCCACGGTCGTCGCGGTGGTCTCCGGGTCGTCGTCGGGCGAGGTGGAGCTGGCCGTCCCCGCCTCGGTGAGGCCGTAGCCGGTGATGATCGCCGAGAACGGCAGCTCGTCGCGCACCCGCCGGATGAGCTCGACCGGGATGTCGGCCGCCCCGGTCACGGCGACGCGCAGGCTCGACAGGTCGTACCGCCCTCGCCCGGGGTGCTCCAGGATCGCGTGGTACAACGCGGGCGGGCCGGGCAGCACGGTGACCCGCTCGGCGGCGACCTGCCCGAGCACCCGGTCCACGTCCAGCGTCGGCTGCGGCAGCATCGTGGCCCCGGCGGCGACGCACGCGAGGATGCCGCCCTTGAAGCCGAACATGTGGAAGAACGGGTTGACCATCACGTAGCGGTCGCCCGCCGACAGGCCGGTCATGCTCACCCAGTCGGCGCCCACGCCCATCGTCCGCCGGTGGGTCATCAGCACGCCCTTCGGCGTGCCGGTCGTGCCGGACGTGAAGAGCACGTCGGACGGGTCGTCCGGGCCGAGCGCCGCCCTCCGGCGGTCGACCTCCGCCAGGTCGTCGCCGGTGGCGCGCGCGAGGAAGTCGCCCCACGGCACCGCGGACCCGGACGGGCCGCCCCGGGCGATGACGACGGTGTGCAGATCGGGCAGAGGCTCGCCGGTGTCGCGGAGCATCGCGACGTAGTCGTTGCCGAGGAACTCCGTCACCGTCACCAGCACCCTGACCCGGGCGCGCCGCAGGATGTCGGCGGCCTCCCGCCCCTTGAACCTGGTGTTGACCGGGACCAGGGTCGCCCCGGCCTGGTACAGCCCGAGGAGCGCGACGATCCACTCACGGCAGTTGAACGCCCAGATGGCGACGCGGTCGCCGGGCTCGACGCCCGCGGCCACCAGCGCGGCCCCGAACCCGCGGGCCTCCGCGTAGAGCCGCTCGTAGGTGACGCGCTCGCCGCCGTCCACGATCGCGGTGCGGTCCGCGAAGCGCTCCGCGGCCGACTCGGTCATGGCCGCGATGCTCGGCCACACCGGCCCGTCGCTGTTGTTCATGCCGCAACTCCGCTCTGTCGCCCGCCGGCCCCGGCGTCCTGGAGCGGACACCGTGATTGACATCGACGTCAGTATAGACTTTTATCTAGAAGTGTAAATCGCTCGCAACGTCCGCGCCGGCGGCCAGGTCACCGGTCCCGGCGCGTCTTCTTCCGAGGTTGCCGGTACATGATCGAAATGACCGAACCCCCCGCGGCCGCACCGCCGCGTCCCCCGGGCCGTACCCGTTCCGCCGCTCCCCTGCGATGTGACCGCTGATGGACGTCCGCCTCTCCTCGGAGCAGCAGGCACTGCGCGACGCCGCCGCCCGGCTCGCCGACGACCTCGGCCCCAAGTCGGTCGCCGAACTCGGCGACGGCGCCCGGGCCGCCAAGCTGGACACGGCGCTGGAGGCCACCGGCTGGCGCGAACTGCGCACCCCCGCCGACGGGAACCGGCCGCTCGCGTCCGCGGTCGAGGCCGCGATCGTCGCGGAGGAACTCGGCCGCGGCCTCGCCGACACCTCCTTCCTCGGCCCGACCCTGGCCGCCGAGCTGCGCCGCCGGGCGTCCGCGCCTCCGGCCACGGTTCCCGAGACCGTCCTGCTCACCCCCGACCTGTCCCGCCTCGCCGTCGCCGGAGGCGCGGGCGAGCCCTGCTCGGGCACCGCGATCGACGTCCAGGGCATCACCTCCGCCCTGGCGCTGGCGGAGGTGGCCGGCGGGCACGAGCTGGTCACCGTCCCGGTGTACGGCACGTCGCCCTCGCGCGACCTCACCCGCCCCGCAGCCGAGGTCTCCGGGCCCCCGGCCGTGCGCCTGCCCGGCACCCAGACCCCCCTCAGCGCGGCGGACATCGAGGGCTGGACGGCCTTCGTCGTCGCCCTCACCTGCGCCGACCTCGTCGGGACGATGCGCGGCGCGGTCGAGCTGGCGTGCTCGTACGCGGGCGTCCGGCAGCAGTACGGCACGGCGATCGGGTCGTTCCAGAGCGTCCAGCACATGCTGGCCGACGCCCACGTCTCGGTGGAGGGCTCGCGGAGCGTCGCGCTCCACGCCGCCTGGGCGGCGGACACCCTGCCCGCCGGTGAGGCGCTGGACGCCGCGGCGGTCGCGAAGGCGTACTGCGCCCGCGCGGCCCGCGCCGTGTGCGAGACCGCCATCCAGGTGCACGGCGGCATCGGCAACACCTGGGAGTGCCTCGCGCACGTTCACCTGCGGCGAGCGCTCCTGTCCACACAACTGCTCGGCGGCGTCGGCGCCCACCTCGACCGGGTCGCCGCCCGCCGCGAGATCGGAGGCGTGCCCGGTGGACTTCGCTGACTCCCCGGAGGAGGCCGCGTTCCGCAGGCGGCTGCGGGCCTGGCTCGCCGAGAACAACCCCGGGCTCCCGGCGTCCTCGACGTCCGACGCGTACTGGGACGGGCAGGCGTCCTGGCACCAGGCCCTCTACGACGCCGGGTTCTTCGCCCTCTCCTGGCCGGAGGAGATCGGCGGCCAGGGGCTGCCGAGCGTGTACGAGGCGATCGTCGACGAGGAGCTGGCGGCGGCCGGGGCTCCCCCGCGCCCGAGCCTCGGCTACCTGGTGCAGGGCCTGCTGCGGCACGGCGGCGACGACGTCAAGCGCCGGTTCCTGCCCGGCATCGTCAACGGGCGCGACCGCTGGTGCCAGGGGTTCAGCGAGCCGGACGCCGGGTCGGACCTCGCGTCGCTGCGCACCCGCGCGGAGCGCCGCGGCGACGAGTACGTGATCACCGGCCACAAGGTCTGGACGAGCTACTCCGACAGCGCGGCCTGGTGCCTCGTCCTGGCGCGGACCGACCCGGAGGCGCCCAAGCACCGCGGGCTGTCGGCGTTCGCGGTCCGGATGGACCAGCCGGGCGTCGAGCAGCGGCCGCTCAAGATGGTCAACGGGATCACCCGGGAGTTCGGCGAGGTCGTCTTCGACGGCGCGGTCGCCCGGGCGGCCGACATGATCGGAGAGCCGGGCGAGGGCTGGCGGCTCGCGATGACCGTGGTCAGCCACGAGCGCGAGCCCGGCGAGCTGGGCTACGTCGCGCGGTACGGCAAGGCCGTGAACGAGCTCGTGGCGCGGCTGCGCGCGGAGCCGGAGCGCTTCTCCAGCGAGAACGTCCGCGACGTCGCGTGGGCGGTCGTCGAGGCGGAGATGCTGCGGCTGCACGTGTGCCGCCGGCTCTCCGACCGGCTCGACGGCGTCTCGCACGGCCCCGAGGGCTCCGTGGACAAGCTGCTGATGACATGGGTCGAACAGGCCGTCGGGCACGCCGCGCTCGGCGTGAGCGAGCGGACCGCCGGGATCGAGGAGGACACGTGGCTGAAGATGTACCTCTACAGCCGGGCGCAGAGCGTCATGGGAGGGACGTCGCAGATCCAGCGCAACCTGGTGGCGACCCGCATCCTCGGGCTGCCGGCGTCATGAGCGGCCACGACAGCGGCTACGACCTGCCGGCGGAGATCACCGTCACGGCCGACGGCCCGATCCGGATCGTGACGCTCAACCGCCCCGAGCGGCTCAACGCGACGAACCACGCCCTCCACACGGGCCTCGGTTCCCTGTTCCCCCAGCTCGACGCCGACGAGGACGCCCGCGCGGTGGTCCTCACCGGCGCCGGGCGCGCGTTCTCGGCCGGCGGCGACTTCGGCTACATCGACGAGCTCACCAAGGACGACGGCCTGCGGCGGCAGACCCTGGCCGACGCCCGCCGCATCGTCACGGGCATGGTGCAGTGCCGGCTGCCGGTCGTCGCCGCGGTCAACGGGCCGGCGGTCGGCCTGGGCTGCAGCCTGGTGGCGCTCTCCGACATCGTGTTCATGGCCGAGAGCGCGCACCTCGCTGACCCGCACGTCATGGTCGGGCTCGTCGCCGCCGACGGGGGGCCGGTCACCTGGCCGCTGCTGACCAGCCTGCAGCTCGCGAAGGAGTACGCGCTGACCGGCGACCGGATCAGCGCGCGGCGGGCGGCGGAGATCGGGCTGGCCAACCACGTCCGTCCCGACGACGAGGTGATGCCCGCCGCCCTGGAGTGCGCGCGGAAGCTCGCCGCGATGCCGCGCCGGGCGCTGGAGGACACCAAGCGCGTCCTCAACCTCCACCTGGAGCGCGCGGTGCTCGCCACCCTCGACTTCGCGCTCGCGGCGGAGGACCGCTCCTTCCTCTCGCCGGAGCTGCGGAAGACCCTGGACAAGCAGCTGTCCAAGCGCGACGGCACCGGCTGACGCCCACGCGCCGATCACCTCCCGCCCGGTGGGCGGGAGGTGATCGGCGCGTTCGCCGTCGCCCGCACGAGCACCCGGCCCGGCGGCGGGTCCTGCCTCGGGCCCCGGCCGCCGGACGGTGTACTACAGCGGCGGCACCGCCGGCAGCCGACGGGTGCGCAGCAGTTCCGCACCGAGCTCGCGGGTCAGGGTCCGGGCGTCGCCGAGGAGCCCGTCGAGGGCGAGCACGCGGCGGAAGTGGTGGTGGAAGTCGTGCTCGTCGGTGAATCCCACGCCGGCGAGCACCTGCTGGCAGTGGCGCGCCACCGTGCGCGCGTGGCGTCCGGCGAGTGCCTTCGCGATCGCGGCCGGCACCGGGGGCACCCGTGCGGGCCACTCCCCGTCCGCCATCTCGACGGCGGCGGCGAGGGCCGCCTCGGCGCCCTCTATCGCCACGAGGCACTCGGCCAGCCGGTGCCGGACGGCCTGGAACGAGCCGATCGGCCGGCCGAACTGCACCCGGGTCACGGCGTGCTCGCGCGCGAGCCGGAGCATCGTCCGGCTCGCGCCGGCCGCCTCGGAGGCCAGCGCCAGCCGGCCCGCCGCCAGGGCCTCCGTCCAGCCGGCGTCCGTGGCCCGCGCGCCGGCGGCGGGCAGGCCCGCGCCTTCGACCTTGGCCAGGCCCAGCCGCGGATCGATGCCCTCGACCGGGCGTATCCGCAGGCTCGCCGTCTCCACGACGGCCGCCCGGTGCTCCTCGGTGACCACCACCGCGTGCTCGGCCGCCGCCATCCTCGCGGTGCCGAGACCGCGCACCGCGAGGTCGCCGTTCCGGACCGAGCCCGGCATCACCCCTCCGCCGAACTCGGGCAGGACGAACGCGGTGCCCCTGCCGGGCGGCACGCCGAGCATCGCCGTCATCAGGTCGTCCAGCGCGCCGGAGGCCGCGTTCGCGGCGCCCTGCTCGGCGAACAGCAGCGGGACGACGGAGATGCCCTCGGCCGCCAGCGCCTCGCACCAGCCGACCTCGTCCAGCGCCGCGTCGGCCGACGCGGCGCCGCCCTTCTCGAAGGCCCGGCGCAGGCTGTGCGCCAGCAGCTCGGCGGTCTCGGCGTCGATCATCGGTCCACTCCCAGGTCGAGCAGCCGGCGCGCGATGATGTTCCGCTGGATCTCGGCGCTCCCGCCGTAGATCGTCGCCGCCCGCGAGTACAGGAACTCGGTCCGCCAGCGCGCGCCGTCCGGGTCGTCGCCCAGCGCGACGTCCGCCGCCGCCGCGTCCGCGACCAGGTCGTACACCGCCTGCTCCGTGGTCGCGAGCAGCACCTTGTCGACCGAGGTCTCCGGGCCGAGCCGCTCACCGCCGGCCATCCGGTACTGCGTCGCCCGGGAACGGGCGTGGAACGCGAACGCCAGCTGGGCCGCCTCGCCGAGGTCGGCCGGGTCCAGCGCCTCACCCGGCGGGGAGGCGAGCAGATGCTCCAGCCGCTGCCGCAGGAACGCGCCGCGATGCCACAGCGAGGTGCTCCGCTCGTAGGGCAGCAGGTCCATCGCGACGGCCCAGCCGCCGTCGACCTCGCCCAGCGTGCGGTCGCCGGGGACGCGCACCTCGTCGAAGAACACCTCGCAGAACTCGTCCCGCCCGTGCATCGCCTGGATCGGGCGGACCGTGATGCCCGGCGAGTCCATGTCGACGAACAGCGCGGTGATGCCCCGGTGGCCCGACTCCGGGGAGCCGGTCCGGGTCAGCAGGACGCAGCGGTCGGCGTACTGCGCCAGGCTCGTCCACACCTTCTGGCCGCTCACCACCCAGTCGTCACCGTCCGGGCGGGCCCGGCACGCCAGGGAGCCCAGGTTGCTGCCGGTGCTCGGCTCGGAGAACCCCTGGCACCACGTCTCGTCGCCGCGCAGCAGCCGCGGGACCATCTCCGCCGCCAGCGCGGGCCGGGCGAACTCGATCATGGTCGGCGCGAGCACCTCGGTCATGGAGTAGATGCCCGGCTCGATCAGGTCCCGGGACGCCAGCGCCTCACCGAGGTAGGCGCGCATGAGCGTGGACCCGCCGAGCCCTCCGACGCGTTCGGGCCAGCCCCATCGCATCCAGCCCGCTTCGTACGTCAGCCGCTTGACCTTGGAGAGGTGCTCCATCTCCGCGTCGAGCGTGACGCCGGGGCCGTGCGGCGGGACGAGTTCGGGCCCGTGCTCGTCGAGCCAGCCGTCCAGGCCCGCGCGAAACTCCTGCAGGTCCATGCTCAGTTCGCGGACGTCTGCCCGGGCACCGGACGCCGGGGGTCGTGCGGGCGGCCGGAGTCCCGGGAACCGTCGCGGCGCAGGAACGTCATGGCCCTGGTCTCCAGCCGCCACCCGTCCGGCGTCCGCCGGTACGCGTCGGTGTAGTAGCCGATCCGCATCGAGTGGTCGGCCTGGGCGACGAAGCACAGCGGCTGCACACCCGTCGCCGCGTCGTCCCCGTCGAACTCGATCGCCGGGGTGCTCACGGAGAACACCCCCTTCGGCGCGGCCGCCATGAGCGAGGGGAAGTCGGCGGTCCCGTACTTCTCCCCGAAGGCGCTGTAGGTGCCGCCCGGCGCGAACACGGCGAGGACCGCGTCCACGTCGTCCATCGTCATGCCGGCCGCGTAGCGCGCGAGCAGCTGTTCGATCTCGATGATGTCGGCGATGCGTGAACCGTCCACGCTCGACCCCCCTCGGCAGGATTCGGGATGCGCGCCGTACGGCCCGCCCGCGCGCGGCCGTTCCGCGCCGCGCACGCCCCGATCCTAACTCGACTTCGACGTCGAAACTACCTTGGTGCCGCCTGCCGTTCCCTCAGCCTCCCCAAGTGGTCAATCGGGGTTGAGGGTGGTGAAGCCGCCGACTATGGATCCGTAGGCCACGTGGGCCAGGACGGTGACCAGGGGCGTGCTGGGGCCGTAGTTGCGCATCAGGAAGCCCGGGGGTTCCAGGAGGGCGACGTCGGGGGCGCTGGTCAGGGGGCTGCCCATCCTCGGGTGGACCAAGGGCAGCAGGGTGTTCACCAGTGCGGTCCCGGCGAACAGGCCGTGCACCAGGCCGAAGACGGCCCCGAGCCACCAGCCGGCGTGGCCGATGGCGACGAAGACGGCGTAGTAGACGAACGCGAACATCTGACCGTTGGCGAAGTGCATGAGGTAGCCGATCGCCTTGGCGCGGGGCCGGTTCGCGGTCACGGCGGTGCCGAGCAGGAACGGCAGGTCCATGCGGGTGAGCCGGAACTCGCTGGCGGCCCGCAGGACGGTGGTCAGCACCAGCGTGCCGACGAACGCGCCCGCGGCGGTCCCCCAGGCGCTCACCTGCCCGCCTCCCCGGCGGCCGAGCCGATGGCGCACGCGGCGCTGATCAGCGCGAGGTGGCTCAGCCCCTGCGGCAGGTTGCCCAGGAAGGCGCCGGTGTCCGGATCGATCTCCTCGCTGTACAGGCCGACGTCGTTGGCCAGGCCGACCAGTTCGTCCATCAGCGCGACGGCCTCGCCGAGACGCCCGGTGCGGGCGAGGCACTCGGCGAGCCAGAAGGAGCAGGCCAGGAACGCGCCCTCGGTGCCGGCCAGCCCGTCCTCGCCGGAGTACCTGGCGACGTACGGGCCGTGCCGCAGCTCCCGCCCTATCGCGTCGACCGTGGCGCGCATCCGGGGGTCGCCGGGCGGCGCGTAGCCGTGGAGAAGGCCGAGCAGGACGGCGGCGTCCAGTTCGGGGCTGTCCGCGGAGCGCGTGTAGCAGCGGCGGTCCGCGGAGAAGCAGCGCGTCTCGACGAAGTCGCGCACCTGGTCGCGGGCGGTCCGCCAGCGGGCAGCGCCGCGGTCCGGGATCAGCCCGCGCCCGCTCAGGTCGATGGCCCGGTCGAGGGCGATCCAGCACATCATCTTCGACTGGGTGAAGTGCAGGGGCGCGCTGCGGACCTCCCAGATGCCCGAGTCCGGCCGCCGCCAGGCGGTGCAGACGAGGTCGGCCAGCTCCGCCAGGCGCCGCGCGATGTCCGCGTCCAGCCGCCCGGTGGCACCGGCGTACAGCCAGCCGGTCTGCAGCAGCTCGCCGTAGGTGTCGAGCTGGAGCTGGGCGCCCGCCGCGTTGCCGGCGCGCACCGGTCTGGAGCCGCGGTACCCGGCGAGGGGGAGCGTCCGTTCCGGGGCGCGGGCGCCGCCGTCCAGCCGGTAGAGGACGCGCAGCCGCGGATGGGTGAGCTGGGTGGCGTGCATGAGCCACCAGAAGAAGGCGTCCGCCTCGGCGGAGCAGCCCAGCCGGAGGAGCGCGTCGAGGGTGAAGACCGAGTCGCGGACCCAGCAGAAGCGATAGTCCCAGTTGCGCTCGCCTCCGACGTCCTCCGGGAGCGAGCAGGTCGCCGCGGCGGCGATCGCCCCCGAGGGCGCGAAGATCAGCAGCTTGAGCGCCAGGGCGCTGCGCAGCACGGCGTCCCGCCACATGCCCCCGAACCGCCGCTCCGCCGCCCAGCCGCGCCAGACCGCGATGGTGCGCTCCAGACGGGCGTCGCATTCGGCGCGGGTCGGCAGGACGAGCGGTTCCTGGTGCGCGAACGGCATCGCCAGCAGGGCCCGCCGCCCCTGGCAGAGGTCCAGGCGGCCGCTGATCGCCCCGCCGTCGCACCGCGGCTCGCCCGCGTCCCAGGCGCGCACCGCGAGCGCGTCCGCGCCGGCCGTCACCACCGGTACACCGCCGCGGCTCGTGAACCGCGGGCGGCGGGCACCGTAGCCGAACCGGGGCTGGACGCTCCAGCGCATCGGCACGGTGCCCGCCACGCCGTCGAGGCGCCGCTGCAGTTCCCGCATGGGGCCGAGTGCCCCGCCGCCGTCCAGGGTCAGCGCGTCGGTGACCCGCGCGGTGCCGCGGCCGGTGGTGAACGTGGTCTCCAGCACGTTCGTGCCCGGCAGGTACCGGCGCGCGACCGTGCAGGGCTCCTCCGGCTCCAGCAGGAAGCGGCCGCCCCGGGCGGGGTCGAGGACGGCGGCGAACAGCGAGGGCGAGTCGAGGTCGGGCAGCCCCAGCCAGTCCACCGACCCGTCGGCGGCGACCAGCGCGGCACTGCGCCCGTCGCCGATCACCGCGTAGTCGCGCAGCCGGACGTGGCCGCCGGCCCGGATGGCCGTCATGCGCCTGGACCGGACGTTCCGTCCGGCCTCAGGAGTCGCGTTTCCGGGCTGGTCAACGTATGGAGCGCAGGGTCACCTTGCGGATGAGGTGCACGTCGGTGAACGGCCCCGTGGAGGCGGCGAACCCGAACTTGACGGTGTTCGGAACGGGCTGCGGCACACGGAACCGCAGCACTCGCTGGAAGCCGTTGCCGAAGTCGATGTCGACCGTCGCCATCGCGTTGGGCCCGGGCGGCACCGCGACGCGGACGACCCGCTTCACCGGCTCCAGCAGGGCCTCGGCTCGTGCCGGTGTCACGCCGGCGGGCATCTCCCGCAGATCCCCGTTGAGCCGCCCGGGAAGCGACGACGTCCAGGGACCGGTGGTCGTCGTGTTGCGCGTCGTGGCGGCGAGGAAGCAGTAGCCGTCGATGTCGTTCCCCGGTCCGCGGGCGGTGACGATGTTGGCGCCGGGAGAAGGCGCCGGGAAACGCGTCCCGGCCGGGGAACGCTGCGCGCAGCCATTCCCGCGCCTTTCTCCGTCGCCGAAGTAGTCGCCCAGAACGTCGAGTCCGATACCGAGATATCCGCCGTCGACGCCAGGGACGAATTGCGCGTCCGCCCTGCCGTCCGGCAGTTTCTGGGCATAACCCAGGCTGCCGCCGAACGCGCCCGGCGTGGTGAGCCGCCCGGCGCCGTCGGTGAGGAAGAAGGAGATCCCGTCCGCCGGCGTCCGGGTGGTGTTGCCGTACTGCCACTGCTCGAAGGTCGCCTCCACGCCGTTCGCCGCCGGGATCGGCGAGTCGAACATCACGGCGCCGGTCTCCTCGTAGTGGGCGTCGGTGAGCTGGAGGTATCCGCGGGGCGCCGCGCCGGCCGGCGGCACGGGCCCGGCCGGGCCGGGGTGGCATCCGCCGAGCGGGTGGTTGGCCGCCTCCTGGACCCGGCCTCCGCGCCGCGCGCCCGTCAGGCAGGCGGCCCCGTACCCGATCAGCCGCGAGTCCGCGGTGGCTCCGGTGAACGACTCGTCGAACAGCACCGCGCCCGGCGCCCGGTGGGCCGCCGAGGCGTTTCCGGTCGACGCGACGGCCGCGGCGACTCCCAGGACCGCGATGACACCGGTCAGCCCACGTCTCATATTCGATTCATTCCTCTCGACTTCGCTGCGCACTCCTGCCGGATTCATATGACCACAACGCTGCGCCGAGCGCCATGCATTGTCAGGCTATTAGCGCCATTCGCACCGGATCATTACAACAATGCATGGCACGCAATAAAATGGTCAGGTTTGCACCATGGGCCGTCGAGCGAGGCTTGACCGGGTGGAGAGCGGCCGCCGCGATGATGGGGCCCGTCGAGCCTCCCGGCGCGGGAGCGGCGGCTCTTCCTGGAACTCGACGCGTCGTTCCCGGCCGGGGACGCTCCCTCACCGATCCCTCCCGACAAGGAGCAGCCATGACGTCCGAGCCGAGCACGCAGCAACTCTCCGTCTTCCTGATGTTCCACGGGAACGCCGAAGAGGCGATGGACTTCTACACGTCGCTGTTCGAGGACGGCGAGGTCCTCCAGGTCATCCGCGCCCGCGCCGAGGACTCCGGGTGGACCGAGGGCACCCTGCAGTACGGGATCTTCAAGCTCGCGGGCCAGCAGGTCGTCTGCAGCAACACGCCGCCGCCGGACAGCCGGCTCCACGACCTCATGCCCTGGCACGAGTTCACGTTCAACCCGGCCATGACGATCTACATCCAGCGGGACTCGGTGGAGGACTTCGACAAGCTCTACGAGGCCCTCGCCGAAGGCGGCGAGATACACCTGCCGGCGCGCGACTACGGCTTCAGCCCGAGGTTCGCGTGGGTGAGCGACCGTTTCGGGATCTCCTGGCGGATCGACCTCTCCGCGGACTCGGCGGCCGCCTGAGAACCGCCGCCGGAAGGCGACCGCCGCGCAGCCGGCCGCGGTTCGAGGGCGGGGCCTAGTTCCAGTCGGCGGATCCCAGGACGACGGCGGAGTTGAAGCCGCCCTGGCCCCGCGCGAGGACGACGGCCGTGTCCACGGACGCGGCCCGCGGCGCCGTGGTCACCAGGTCGATGTCGTACTCGGGCGAGAGGGTGACGTTCGCCGTCGGCGGGATCATTCCCGCGCGCATGGCCAGGAAGGCCGTCGCGACGTCCAGCGGAGCGGCCCCCGAGCCGAGCCTCCCCGTCATGGTCTTGGGCGCGGTGACCGGGACCCCGCGGGGTCCGAACACGTCGGTGATCGCCGCCGCCTCGACGCGGTCGAGTTCCGGCACGGCGGCGGCGTCGGCGAAGACGACGTCGACCTCCCCCGGCGGCAGGCCCGCGTCGTCCAGCGCGATCTCGATCGCCTTCCGCAGCGTCGGCGGGCGTCCGCTGCCCGGTCTCGGGTCGAAGGTGGACCCGTAGCCGCGGATCTCCCCGTACACGCGCGCCGCGCCGCGCCGCCGCGCGGCGTCGGCGCTCTCGACGGTCAGCAGGCCGCCGCCCTCCCCCGGCACGTGCCCGGCCGCGCCGGTGTCGAAGGGGAGGTAGGCGCGTTCCGGCCGGTCGCCGGTGCTCAGCCTTCCGCCGGCGAGCTGGGCCGCCCATCCCCACGAGCAGATCGGGGCGTCGACACCGCCGGACAGGATCAGGTCGCTGCCGTTGCGGACATGGCGGCGGGCGTGCGCGATGGCGTCGAGCCCGCCCGCCTGGTCCCCGACCAGCACGCCGCTCGGGCCCCGCATGCCGTGCCTGATCGAGATCTGGCCGGTGTTGACCGCGTAGAACCAGGCGAACGACTGGTAGGCGCTGACGTACTGGCCGCCCTTGCTCCAGAGGTTCTGGAGCTCCCGCTGGCCGAACTCGAACCCGCCGCAGGTGCTGGCGGTCACCACGCCCACCCCGAACTCGGGCAGGTCGGCCACGCTGACCCCGGCGCCGGCGAGCGCCTGCTCCGCGCCCACCAGGGCGAGCTGGGTCATGCGGTCGGTCTGCGGGACGAGCCGGCTCGGGAGGTGCTCCTCGGCGCTGAACCCGGAGACCTCCCCGGCGAGCTGCGCCGGGTACCCGCTCGGGTCGAACCGCGTGACCCGGCCGATGCCGCTCTTCCCGCCGCAGGTGGCGGACCAGTACTCGTCCACGCCGAACCCGTTGGGAGCCACGACGCCGATTCCGGTCACCACCGCCCGCGCCGTCACGCCGTGCTCCTTTCGGGACGGGCGAGGACCATCGCGCTCTGGAAGCCGCCGAATCCGCTGCCGACCGTCAGTACCGTGTCGGTCCGCCGGTCGCGCGCGGTCAGCGGCACGTAGTCGAGGTCGCACTCCGGGTCGGGCTCGTGCAGGTTGGCCGTCGGCGGCACCGCGTCGTTCTCCATGGCCAGGACCGAGGCCGCGATCTCGATCGAGCCGATCGCGCCGAGCGAATGGCCGACCATCGACTTGATGGAGCTGACCGGCGTGCGGCGGGCGTGCTCACCGAGCCCGCGCTTGAACGCGGCGGTCTCGTGCCGGTCGTTCTGCTTGGTGCCGGAGCCGTGGGCGTTGATGTAGTCGATGTCCTCCGGGTTCGTCCGCGCGTCGTCCAGCGCCGCCCGGATGGCCTCCGCCATCTCCCTTCCATCGGGCCGCAGCCCGGTCATGTGGAAGGCGTTGCAGCGGGAGGCGTAGCCCGCGATCTCCGCGTACAGGCGGGCGCCGCGGCGGCGCGCCGCGGCCAGCTCCTCCAGGACGAAGATCGCGGCGCCCTCGCCGAGCACGAAGCCGTTGCGGGTGCGGTCGAACGGCCGGGACGCGTGCGCGGGATCGTCGTTGCGCGGCGTGGTCGCCTTGATCGCGTCGAAGCACGCCACCGTGATCGGCGAGATGGGCGCGTCCGTGGCGCCGGCGATCATGACGTCGGCGGAGCCGTCCCGGATCAGCCCGGCGGCGTAGGCGACCGAGTCCAGCCCCGAGGTGCAGCCGGTGGAGACCACGGTGGCCGGGCCCTCGGCACCGGCCGCCCAGGCGACCTCGGCTGCGAAGGAGCTCGGCACGAAGTAGTCGTACAGGTGGGGGACGGCGTACTCGTGGTCGACGAGGTCGAGCCGGCCGCCGTCGCTGACCACCCGGTACTCCCGGTCGAGGCCCATGGTGGCGCCCACGGCGGTGCCGATGGCGACCCCGGTGCGGTGTGGTTCGACGGAGCCGAGGTCCAGGCCGCCGTCCGCCATCGCCTCCCTCGCCGTGACGACGGCGAACTGCGCCGCCCGGTCCATGCGCCGCGTCTCCTGCGGGCCGAGGCCGTGCAGCCAGGGGTCGAAGTCCGCCTCGGCCGCGATCCTGGACCGGAAGGGCGACGGGTCGAAGAAGGTGATCCCCCTGGTCGCCGTCCGGCCCGTGCTGAGCAGGTCCCAGAAGTTCTTCACTCCGATTCCGCCCGGCGCCAGCACCCCCATTCCGGTGATGACTACCCGTCGGCCGGTCATACGGACTCCCAGCGATTGAGTTTCATCGTCACAATCCCTCCGTCTCGCGCGGCCGTTCATCCGAGCCGTCGCCGTAGTACTCATCCCAGACGAAGGGCCAGTACATCCAGCCCACCCAGATCAATTCCTCGTCGAGACGACGCAGGATCGACCGCATGACGGATTTCAACCAAGCCCGCTTCACCCTGGCGTTCCTCTCTCCGGCCGCGACCGCGTTATTACGCCGTCTCCTGCCGGTTTCTGAGCTGCTGGGCGAACAGGCTCCATTCCTGGCTGATGGCCTCTGCCATGGGGGCGATGACGGTCTGCCAATGCGCCGGGACGGTGTTGAGGAATTCCCGCCACCGCTGCGGATCGGCCGCGTGCAGCGACATCCACCGGAGGAACTCCTTGCCGCTGTCGGTGTAGCGGACGGCCGGGTCGTTGGCCATCTTCGCCACGATCTGCGGCCAGGTCGGCGGCAGGTCGGCGTGGTTCCGGCGGCGCAGCGGCGTGCTGTTGTCGGGCGGCGGCGCCGCGTCGTCCTCGTCGGGGAGCCTCCTGACCGCGCGGGGAACCGGCCGGGCGGCGGGCCCGGCGGGCGATTCGGCGCGTGAACCGGGGGGCGGCGCGGCGGTGGGCCGGTGCCCGTTGCGCTCCGGGTTCACGCCCCGGCGCAGGCGGGCCCGGACGTCGTGGACCGTTCCGAGCGACACGTCGGTCTCCCGCGCGACCTGCCGGAGCGGGGCGTCGGGGTGGGCGGTGATGTACTCGGCGGCGCGGAGCCGGCCCTCCCCCGGGGTGACCGGCCGCCGCTTGCCGTCGCGGCCGAGGCGCTTGTCACCGAGCCCGCCGGCGGCCGACCGGCCGCGCAGCGACGCGATCGTCTTCGCGCTCAGCCCGGTGATGGTGGCGATGGCCCGGTCGGACCAGTCGGGGTGGGCGGCCAGGACGCTCTTGGCCCCGAAGACGCGGTCGGCCTTCGACAGCGGCAGCCCGTGCGAGCTGTTGGCCTTCATGGCCAGCACGAGCGCCTCGGAGTCCGTGCAGTCGACGAAGCGGGCCTTGACGCTGCTGTCGCCGCGCAGCTTGGCCGCCTCCAGCCGGTGCACGCCGTCGATGACCCGCCAGCCGTCCTCCTGGACCAGGAGGGGCGGCAGTTCCGCGGCGCCGGACGCGTCGACCAGCAGGTGGACGTGCGCGGCGTCCGTCCCGCTCTGCCGGAGCCCGGGTCCCGGCGACAACGCGCCCACCGCCACTTCGCACGCGGGCAGCTTCTCGAAGTTCTTCAGGTTCAGGCCGTCCGCGTGCGAGGGGTCGGCGGCCGGGTCGTCGGCATCGTGCCCGGCGGAACCGACACCGCCCGCGACACCGACACCGCCCGCGACCAGGAGAGCCTGTCCATTGCCACCAGCCATGCCCGGTGCTCCTCCCTGCTGCTGCCGTACCCGATGGACTCTCGCAAGGGCGCCTTTAAGCGCGGTCGACGGCGGATGGACGCTCTCTGGACCGGCGGTGCAGCACCGCTGGTGCGCGTTCATCCGGGCGTTCTCTTCAGTTGAACCACCGGTGGAGAAAGGCGGGCACTGTTCGCCTGCGTCGCGACCGTGATTTCGTTCGGTGGCATTCCTCAATGACGGTCGCCCGAGACAAGGCGGAAGGACGGGGCTGGTCATGAAGCAATCGCCGAACGGTGCGGTGAGGACCCGGCCCGCGGCCGGGCGGCAGGTGATCGGGATATGCGCGCGGACGGCTCCGGTCACGCTGCAGGGCAGCGAGATGACCGTCAGCCTGGCGTTCCAGCCGCATGTGGAGCGGCTCGCCTCCGCGGGCTGCACTCCCCTGCTGGTCCCGCTGCTGCCCGGCGTCGAGCACATCCTCGATCGCCTGGACGGCCTGCTGGTCCCGGGCGGCCCGGACGTGGACCCCTCGCTGTACGGAGGCACGGCGCACCCCCGGACCCGCGGCGCCGACCCGGCCGTGGACGCCGCCGAGCTGGCCCTGGTCGAGGGGGCGCTCGTCGCGGGCCTGCCCGTCCTCGCCATCTGCCGCGGCATGCAGCTGCTCAACGTTCTCCGCGGCGGCACGCTGCACCAGCACCTGCCCGAGGTCACCGGCAACGACGACCACTGCCCGGAGACCGGGGCGTTCGCGCTCGGCCGGCACCGCCTGGACCTGGAGCCAGGGAGCCGGATCGCCGGGATCCTCGGCGGGGACTCGGTCGAGACCGCCTGCCACCACCACCAGGCGATCGACCGGCTCGGCACCGGCCTCACCCCCACCGCGTGGGCACCGGACGGGGTGGTCGAGGCGGTGGAGGTGACCGGCCAGCCGTTCGCGGTCGGCGTGCAATGGGAGGCCGGCCACACCGGAGACGAGTGGCTCTACCGCGCCCTCGCCGATGCCGCCGCGCACGCTTCCGCGTGACCGCCGCCATTCTCTTGAACACCATCGGGAACTTGCGGCCCGGACCATTCCGGAAGCAGGGTGCTGTGCCATGCGGTTCGCGCCATCGACGACCGAAGGGAAAGCGACCCGATGAAAATCATCAACGCCGGCCTGGGCCGGACGGGCACGACTTCGCTGAAGGTCGCCCTGGAGCGGCTGGGGTACGGGCCGTGCTTCCACATGTTCGACATCGTCGGCGACGAAGCGCGCCTCGCGCAGTGGGAGAAAATCGTCTGCGACGGGCAGAGCCCTGATTGGGACGCTGTTTTCGACGGCTACAACTCGGCCGTGGACGGCCCCCCGTCCATCTACTACGGGGAGATGGCCAAGGCGTTTCCCGAGGCGAAGATGATCCTCACGGTGCGGGATCCCGAGCGCTGGTACCAGAGCACCTACGACACGCTCTACCAGTTCGTCCTCATGAACGAGTCGAAGCGGCCGGACCCGCGCTCCATGCCGGCCCGGATCTACCGCGTGACGAGCACCATGGTCTGGGACGGCCTCTTCGGCGGGCGCTTCTCCGACAAGGAGCACGCGATCGAGGTCTTCGAGCGGCACAACCGGGAGGTCGTGGAGAGCATCGACGCGGGCAGGCTCCTCGTCTACGACGTGAAGCAGGGCTGGGAACCGCTGTGCGAGTTCCTGGGCGCCGACGTGCCGCCGGACCCCTTCCCGCACGCCAACGACACCGCGACCATGCGCGAGCAGCTCGCGCGGGCGGCCGGCGGAGCCCCGTGAGACGCCGGAGCCGGAAGTAGAACCGACGTACCGTCAAAAGGAGCCGGTGGAATGGCGGATAAGGGGACGGGCACGGGGACGATCGAGGTCCCGGTCCTGATCGTCGGCGGCGGGGGATGCGGCCTGGCCGCGTCCGTCTTCTGCTCGGACCACGGCGTCGGCCATCTGCTGGTGGAACGGCACGCCGGCACGTCGATGATCCCGAAGGCGCACTACCACAACCAGCGCACGATGGAGATCCTGCGCCAGCACGGGCTCCACGAGGCGGTGGCCGAGCAGGCCGCGCCGGTGGAGGCGTTCGCCAAGGTGCGCTGGCTGACCTCGCTGGACGGCGACCGGCCGCTCGACGGCCGGATGATCCACGAGATGGACGGCTTCGGCGGCGGCGTGCTGCGCGAGCGCTACTCGGCGGCCGGCCCCGTCCTGCCCACCAGGCTGCCGCAGAGCCGGCTGGAGCCGATCCTGCGCCGCCATGCGGAACGGCAGAATCCGGGGCGCATCCTGTTCGGTCACGAGCTGGTCGAATTCGCGGACGAGGGCGACCGCGTCGTCGTCGCGGTCCGCGACACCCGGACCGGCGCGGTCGCCGACATCGCGGCGCAGTACCTCATCGCGGCGGACGGCGGCCGCACGGTAGGTCCCGCGCTCGGCATGGAGATGCGGGGCCGGCCCGCGCTGCGGCAGATCACGACCGTGTACTTCTCCGCCGACCTGTCCCCGTGGTGGCGCGAAGGCGCGCACATGACCCATTTCCTCAACCCCTACAACCCCGGGCTCTTCAGCAACCTGTTCGAGATGGGCCCGACCTGGGGGAAGCACTGCGAGGAATGGGTCATGCACTTCCACCTCCCGCCGGACGAGGCCGCCGGCGCGGACGAGGAAGTGATCGTCCCCCGGATCCGCGAAGTCCTCGGCCTGCCCGGCCTGGACCTGAACCTGCTGGGCGTGACGTCCTGGACCGTCCAGGGGCTGCTCGCCGACGGCTACCGCCGGGGACGCGTGCTGTTCGCCGGCGACGCCGCGCACCGCCAGCCGCCGACGGTCGGCCTCGGCCTGAACAGCGGGATCCAGGACGCGCACAACCTCGCCTGGAAGCTGGCCGCGGTGCTCACCGGCCGGGCGCCCGACGGCCTGCTCGGCAGCTACGAGGCGGAGCGGCGGCCGGTCGGCCGGCACAACATCGACTGGGCGCTGTCCGCGGCGGCCCACAACCAGGCGATCCTCGGCGCCATCGGCCTCGGCGCGAACACCCCGCCGGAGCGCCGGGAGCAGATGTTCGTCGCGTACTTCGACCCGTCCCCGCTCGGCGCGGCCGGGCGGGCGCGGGCCGCGGAGATGTTCGCCACCGCCCGCGGCGGCTACCAGGCGCACGACCTGGAGATCGGCTTCGCCTACGAGGACGGCGCGTTCTGCCCGGACGGCGGCCCGCCCCCGTCCCGCGAGCCGCTCCGCGACGTGTACCGGCCCACGACGCGTCCCGGGCACCGGCTGCCGCACGCCTGGCTCGACCGCGGCGGGCGGCGCCTGTCGACCCACGACCTGGCCGGCGCCGGCCTCGGCTTCGCGCTGCTCACCGGACCGGCGGGAGCGCCGTGGTGCGAGGCGGCCGCGCAGGTGGCGGAGAAGTTCTCGATCCCGATCCGGACGGCCCGGATCGGGGACGGGGCCGAGTTCGCCGACGCCGACGGGCAGTGGGCGGCCGTCCGGGAGACTGCCGACGAAGGCGCCGTTCTGGTGCGCCCCGACAACCACGTGGCGTGGCGGAGCATGGGCGCCGGCGACGACCCCGCAGGTGCTCTGGCGGACGCGATATCCCGCGTTCTGCACCACGACAGCGCCCCTCGTTAGCGGCGCCCGAGGCGGCGCACGATGACCGAACTCCCTGGTGGGACGGCGCGACGCGTTCTCTAGCGGCCGTCCAGCGGCACGCCGGAGATTGGGACACGGACACAGCCATTCGCCAGGAGGAGGGCGTCATGCGCAAGGTCGTTTCTCGGGACGGCACGACGATCGCCTACGAGAAGGCGGGTGACGGCCCGCCGATCGTGCTGCTCAACGGAGCTTTCCGCGACCACACGATCTTCGAGTCGCTGGTGCCCGAGCTGGCGCCGCACTGCACCGCCTACGTCTACGACCGCCGGGGCCGCGGCGAGAGCGGGGACGCGCCCGCCTACGCCGTCGAGCGGGAGATCGAGGACCTCGTGGCGGTCATCGACGAGGCGGGCGGCGAGGCCGTGGTGTTCGCCGGGTCCTGCGGCGCGAACCTGGCGATCGAGGCGGCGCTGGCCGGCGCCCCGATCACCAAGCTGGGGCTGCACGAGCCGTTCTACCGGGTCGGCGACAACCCGAAGCCCCCGGCCGGTTTCATGGACACCCTCCGCGCCATGGTGGAGGACGGCAGGCGCGGTGAGGCCGCGGAGTACTTCCTCACCGAGATGATGTGGCTCGACCCCGAAATGATCGCGAACTGGCGGCGGACCCCGCTGTGGGCGACGAACGAGGCGAACGCGCACACGCTCCTCTACGACACGGCCATCTGCGGCGACTTCGAGGTCCCGGCGCGGCGGCTGGCCTCCCTGCGGACCCCCGCGCTCGTCGTCAACAGCGAGAACACCGGCGACTGGCTGCGCGCGGCGGCGCGGGAGACCGCGGCCGCGCTGCCCAACGGCTGGGGGATGCAGCTGCCCGGTTCGTGGCACCGGATCGAGATGGACATCCTCGGCCGGGTCCTGGCGGGGTTCGCGACGACGTGACCGCGGGCCCGGCCCGCGGACGTGACCCGCGAGCGCGCGCCGCTCGCGGGTCACGTCGTGCCGGCTCCGCCGGCCGTCAGCCGCCCGGCTCCCAGTGGTAGAAGCGGGTCGCCATGGCGTCGGCGGGCGAGCGCCAGGTCAGCGGGTCGTAGGCCTCGATGTAGCCCTTCAGGTCGTCGCTGATCTTGATGAAGCGGGGGTCGGTCCGCGCCTGGAGGATCCGGTCGCCGCCGTGCTCGTCGTCGAAGTCCTGCAGGTGGAAGTACAGGCCCTGGTAGGTGAACAGCTCGCGGCGCCGGGTGCCCATGCGGTCCGGCATGTCCGTCCGGTCGAACTCGCCGAACAGCCGCGCGACGTCCGGCCGGCAGCGCGGGTCCATCCGCGCGACGATCAGGGTGCTCTGCATTTGCGCTCTACCGCCTTCACTGCGAGTTCGCTCTGTTTCGGGACGAGGGTGGGGCGTCAGTAATTCCCGAGTCCTCCGCAGACATTGATCGCCTGTGCCGTCACGGGAGCGGCGGCGTCGCTGACCAGATACTCCACCAGGGCCGCCACCTCTTCGGGAGTGGAGTAGCGGCCGAGCGGGATCTTCGCCTGGAAGCGCTCCAGGATCTCCTCCTCGGTGGTGTCGAAATGCGCGGCGTAACCCTGCCGCACCCGCTGCGCCATCGGGGTCTCGACGTAGCCGGGGCAGACGGCGTTGACGGTGACGCCCGTCTTCGCGAGTTCCAGGCCCAGCGCCTTGGTGAATCCGATGACGCCGTGCTTGGAGGCGGAGTAGGGGGCACCGAGCACCACGCCCTGCTTGCCGCCGGTGGACGCGATGTTGATGATCCGCCCCCGGCCGCGTTCGAGCAGCCGCCCCGACCGGAGCGCCTCCCTGGTCATCAGGAAGACGCTGTTCAGGTTGGTGTCGATGACGTCGTACCAGAGTTCGTCGGCGATGTCCGCGGTGACGCCGCCGCCGCTGCGGCCGGCGTTGTTCACCAGGACGTCGATGTGCCCGTACCGCTCCACGGCGGCGCCGACGAGGCGCGCGACGTCCTCCGGGCGCCGGACGTCCGCGGCCACGCCGTCGGCCTCGTACCCGTTCGAGCGGAGCTTGCCGACCGTCTCCTCGACGGCCTCCGGGGTGCGGGAGCCGATGAAGACCTTGCAGCCGCGGCCCGCGAGAGCCTCGGCGACCGCCAGGCCGATCCCGCTGGTCCCACCGGTGATCAGCGCAACCTGCCGTCCATTGTCCGCCATTCCGCATATCCCTTCGTAGGACTTTTGTCACGGCAGCATGGCATGGCGCACACTAATCTCGGTCGAGCGCGGATAGATTCCCGCTCGGTTCAACCAGGCCCATTCCTCCGGTTGAACACCACTCGGTTGAACAAGGCCGTAGACGAGTTGCGGGAGAAAAAAGCACGAATCTATGGTCGGGCACCAGAGGCTACCAATCCAGGAGGCGAAAATGTCCGCAGTGCCCACGGTGCGGGACCAATCCGCCGCGTATTCGCTGCTCGACCTGATCCAGGGCGCGGTGATCACTCAGGCGATCTCGGTGGCGGCCAAGCTCGGTATCGCGGACGTCCTCGGCGACGGGCCGCTGTCCGCGGAGGAGACAGCCAAGCGGGTGGGAAGCGACCCCGAGGCGACGCACCGGCTGCTGCGCACGCTGTCCGGCTACTCGGTGTTCGCCGTCGAGCCCGACGGCCGGTTCGCGCTCACGCCCATGGCCGAGGCGCTGCGCGAGGACGCGCCGGACTCGATGCGGGGCATGGCCGTCCTGATGGGCCACCCCCTGCTCTGGGAGGACTGGGGGCACCTGCTCGGCTCCGTGCGGACGGGCGAGGCCAACCTGCCGAAGCTGAGGGGCATGGGCGCCTACGAGTTCCTCGGCGCCAACCCGGAGTACGCCGCCGTGTTCTTCCAGGGCATGGGCAGCATCTCGGCCTCGGAGACCGAGCCGGTGCTGGCGGCGTACGACTTCTCCCGGTTCCGCACGATCGTCGACGTCAACGGCGGGCGGGGCGGCCTGCTGGCGGGAATCCTCGCGCAGGCGCCGGGCTCCCGCGGCGTGCTGGTCGAGTCCGAGGCCGCGTCCGCGGACGCGGCGGCGGTGTTCGAGGCCGCCGGTGTCGCGGACCGGGCCGCGATCGAGGACGGCAGCGGCTTCGGCAGGCTGCCGGCGGGCGCGGACGCCTACGTGCTCAAACACGTCCTGCACGACTTCCCCGAGCCCGAGTGCCTCGCGGTGCTGAAGAACGTCCGGGAGGCCATCGCCCCCGACGGCAGGCTGCTCCTGGTCGAGTACGTGCTCGGCGGCGGCAACGAGCGGCACATCGGGAACGTCATCGACCTGTGGCTGCTCCTCCTGCTCGGCGCGAAGGAGCGCACGCTGCCGCAGTACACCGAGCTGTTCGCCAAGGCCGGCCTGAAGGTCACCGGGGTCGTCCCGACGACCTGCCCGGTCTCGATCGTCGAGGCGGTACCCGCCTGACCCCCGGGGCCCGCCACTCGAAGCCAAGCCCACTCGAAGCTGAGGACAGAGCATGGAAACCGACGTAATCGTTGTCGGCGCCGGGCCCACGGGGTTGACGCTCGCCGGCGAGCTGCGCCTGGGCGGCGCCGAGGTCATCGTCCTCGAGCGGCTGACCGAGCGGGGCTGGCAGTCGCGCGGCATCGGCTTCACCGCGCGCGCCACCGAGATGTTCCACCAGCGCGGGCTCCTCGACCGCCTGGAGAACCCCGAGATCACGAGGCGGGGGCACTTCGGCGGCGTCCCGATCGACTACGGGATCCTGGAGGGGGCGCACTTCGGCGTCCGCAACGCGCCCCAGTACAAGATCGAGGAGATGCTCGAAGGGTGGGCGCTGGAGCTGGGCGCGCACGTGCGCCGCGGCTACGAGCTCACCGGCCTGGAGAGCACCGGCGACGGCGTCACCGCGATCGTCCGGGGGCCGGACGGCCCCGCGGAGTGCACCGCCCGCTACCTGGTCGGCTGCGACGGCGGGCGCAGCACCGTCCGGCGGCTCGCCGGGTTCGACTTCGCCGGCGCCGACGCGACCCGCGAGATGTTCCTCGCGGACGTCAAGGGCTGCGACATCCGGCCCCGCCGCATCGGTGAGCTGCTGCCCAAGGGCATGGTCATGGCGGCGCCGCTGGAGCACGGCTACACGCGCATCATCGTGTGCGAGAACGAGCGCCCGCCGGACGACGGCGACCAGGTGACGTTCACGGGCCGCCAGGTCGGGTTCACCGAGCTCGCGGACGCCTGGCAGCGGCTGACCGGCGACTCCATCCACCACGGCGAGGCGCGCTGGGTGAGCAGCTTCACCGACGCCACCCGCCAGGTCACCGAGTACCGGCGCGGCCGGGTGCTGCTGGCCGGGGACGCCGCGCACATCCATCTGCCCGCGGGCGGGCAGGGGCTGAGCGTCGGCGCGCAGGACGCCTTCAACCTCGGCTGGAAGCTGGCGGCGACGGTCACGGGCCACGCCCCCGAGGGGCTGCTCGACACGTACCACGCCGAACGGCATCCGGTCGGTGCGCGGGTCCTGCTCAACACCCTCGCCCAGGGGACTCTCAACCTCAACGACGACAAGGTCGAGCCGCTGCGGAACGTCATGGCGGAGCTCAGCACGATCCCCGCGGTGGCGCGGCATCTGATCGGCATGGTGAGCGGCTTCGACGTCCGCTACGACATGGGCGCGCCGGGGCGGCACCCGCTGCGGGGCGGGCGGATGCCCGACCGGGAGCTGGAGCTCGCCGGCGGCGGCCGGGAGCGGATCGCGCGCCTGCTGCACCCGGCGCGGGGCGTCCTGATCACCGCGGACGCGTCGGGCGAGACGGCCCGGACCGCCGCCCGGTGGTCCGACCGCGTCGACGTGGCCGAGGTGCGGGAGTTCCCGCCCGGACCGGAGGAGGGCGGCGCGCCGACCGAGTCGGTGCTCCTCCGCGCCGACGGATACGTCGCCTGGGCCGCGCCGGACGGGGGCGGCCTGGAGGACGCCCTCCGGCGCTGGTTCGGCGCGGCCCGGAAGGACCACGACGTCCGAGTGCCGGCGTCCGCCCGCTGAGCGGCCGCCGCCGGTCGGACCCTCCGACCCCAGAGGAGAACGAACGTGACCACGAGCACGATGCGTGAGACGGAACACGAGATCAAGATCGATGCTCCGGCCGGGAAGGTGTACGCGCTGATCGCGGACGTCGGCAGGTGGCCGGAGATCTTCCCCCCGACCGTGCACGCCGAATGCGTCGAGCGGGACGGGGACTCGGAGCTGATCCGGCTCTGGGCGACCGCGAACGGCACCGCCAAGACGTGGACGTCCCGGCGCGAGCACGACCCGGGGCGGATGAGCGTCTCGTTCCGCCAGGAGCGGTCCCAGCCCCCGGTGGGCGGCATGGGCGGCGAATGGGTGGTGGAGCCCCTTTCCGGGACCGCCTGCCGGGTGCGCCTGCTCCACGACTTCTTCGCGGCGAGCGGCGACCCCGCCGACCTCGACTGGATCAGCCGGGCGGTCGACCGCAACAGCGGGTCGGAGCTGCGGGCGCTCAAGGAGAGCGCGGAGCTGGCGGGGTCCGACCGGCTCGTCACCTTCGACGACGCGGTGACCGTCGACGGCAGCGTGCAGGACGTGTACGACTTCCTCAACGAGGCCCGGCTCTGGACGCGGCGCCTCCCCCACGTGGCCAGGGTGTCGCTGGAGGAGGACACGCCCGGGCTGCAGATCCTCGAGATGGACACGAAGACCAAGGACGGGCAGGTGCACACCACCCGTTCCGTGCGCGTGTGCCAGCCGTACACGAGCATCGCCTACAAGCAGACCGTCCTGCCCGCGCTGCTCGCCCTGCACACGGGGCGCTGGATCATCGAGCGGCACGGCGGCGGGGTGTCGGTGACCTCGCGGCACACCGTGCGGATCAACACCGAGCGCATCCCCGAGGTGCTGGGCGACGACGCGGACGTTCGGGCCGCGCAGGACTTCGTCCGGAACGCCCTGAGCGGCAACAGCCTGGCCACCCTGCGGCTCGCCAAGGAGCACGCCGAGGACGCCGGGAGGCGGGCGGCATCGTGACGCGACCGGGAAGTCCCGCGGGCGGAGGGTCCGCGACCGAAAGGCCCGCGACCGAAAGGCCCGCGACCGAAAGGCCCGCGACCGAAAGGCAGGGCGCGCGGAAGGTGGAGAGAGACATGCAAGGCTTTGACGCGGACGTCGTGGTCGTGGGGGCGGGCCCCGCCGGGCTCATGCTCGCCGGGGAGCTGCGCCTGGCCGGCGTCCGGACCGTCGTCCTGGACCTGCTGGCCGAGCCGATGCGGCAGTCCCGCGCCCTCGGCTTCTCGGCCCGCGCCATCGAGGAGTTCGACCAGCGGGGGCTGCTGGCCCGCTTCGGCGATGTGCAGACCATCCCCTTCGGCCACTTCGGCGGGCTGCCCATCGACTACCGGGTGGTCGAGGGCGGCTCCTACGGGGCGCGGGGCATCCCCCAGTCGCGCACCGAGGAGGTGCTGGCCGGGTGGGCCACCGAGCTCGGCGCCGTGATTTACCGGGAGCACGAGGTCGTCGGGCTCACCGCGGACGACGCCGGCGTCGAGGTGGACGTCGCGACCCCGGAGGGCCCCAAGCGCCTGCGCGCCCGCTACGCGGCGGGCTGCGACGGAGCGCGCAGCACCGTCCGCAAGCTCACCGGCATCGACTTCCCCGGCACCGACCCGACCGTCGAGCTGTGGTTCGCCGACGTGACGGGATGCCCGCTGCGGCCGCGCTTCGCCGGGGAGCGCGTGCCCGGAGGGATGGTCATGGTGCTGCCGCTGGGGCCGGAGGCCAACCGCGTCATCGTGTACGAGCGCGGAATGAAGCGGCAGGGCGACGGCGCCCCGAGCTTCACCGAGATCGCCGCCGCCTGGCAGCGGCTGACCGGTGAGGACATCGGCGGCGCGCAGCCGCTGTGGACCAGTTTCACGACCGATTCGAGCCGCCAGGCGGCGGAGTACCGCCGGGGGCGGGTGTTCCTGCTCGGCGACGCCGCGCACATCCACCTGCCGATCGGCGCCCAGGGAATGAGCGCGGGCATCGGCGACGCCATGAACCTTGGGTGGAAGCTCGGCGCCGTGCTCAACGGCCACGCGCCCGAGGAGCTCCTGGACACCTACCACTCCGAGCGGCACCCGGTCGCCGCGGGCATCCTGAACAACACGCTCGCCCAGCGCACCCTGTACCTCGGTGCCGACGACATGAACCCCATGCGGGAGGTCATGACCGAGCTGCTGGCGTACGAGGAGGTCCAGCGGCGGCTGGTCGGCATGGTCACCGGCCTGGACATCCGCTACGACGTCGGCCAGGCCGACCACCCGCTGGTCGGTCGGCGCCTCCCGAACGTGGAGCTGCCGGACGTGGAGCTCGCGGGCGGCCAGCCTGGCAAGGAGAGCGCCTTCCGGCTCCTGCACGCGGGCCGCGGCATCCTCCTCGACCTGCACGGCGACGGCGAGGTGCGCGCCGCCGCCGGACCGTGGACGGACCGGATCGACGTCGTCACCACCGCCTCGCGTCCCGCGGGCGCGCTCGCCGACGTCGAGGCCGCGCTGGTACGGCCGGACGGCCACCTCGCCTGGATCGGCGCCGGCGGCTCCCGCGCCTCCGGCCTGCCGGAGGCCCTCGCCCGCTGGTTCGGCCGGCCGCACAAGAGCCACCGGCCCGCGGCGCCCGCCGCGGTGGGCGCCCGGCCGTAGCGGCCGCAACCCGACAACGGCACCGCAACCCCGAGGACGTGAGGTCGAACATGCCATTCATCAATCCCGAGGACGGGTACCTGACGGTCATCAACCTGTTCCGGACGGAGACGCACGAGCAGGTGGACCGGCTGGTCAGCGAGATGCGGGCGATCGTCGACACGGCGGCGTTCCCCGGCTGGATCTCCAGCACCGTGCACCGGGGCCAGGACCGGCCGGGCACCGCGAACTTCATCCAGTGGCGCGGGAAGGAGGACCTGGAGTCGCGCTACGCCGGGGCCGAGTTCAAGCACCGGACGGTGCCGGTCTTCGAGGAGATCACCACCTACGTCCGGCTGATGCAGACCGAGGTCGAGCTGAGCCGGCGCCACCCGTCCCAGGGCGACGCCACCGAGGTCTCCCCCGGCCGCGAGGACTGCACGGTCCTCGAAGTCCTCGGCGTGGACCCCGCCGACCAGGACGAGCTGATCGCCGCGGTCGGGTCGTCCCACGACTGGCTGGTGGACACGCCCGGCTACCGTTCGCAGAGCGTGCTGCGGGGCATCCGGTCCCGCACCCTCGATCGCGGCGGCCTCTCGACCGTCGGCACGGACAACGACTTCGTCGTGGTCTATTCGCAGTGGGACGGCAAGGCTTCCTACGACGCGTTCCGCGGGATGGCCGAGGACGAGCGCCCCGCCGCGCGCCGCAAGAACGAGGACAGGCGGAAGTCGCTGACGACCGAGCACGACTGGAACACCTACCGGGTCGTCCACAGCCGTTCCGCGTCGGAGCCCGCCGTGGTCTGACCGACTGATACGCGCGAACGCTCGCGGCCCCCGGCCGGAAAGGCCGGGGGCCGCGAGCGTTCCCCCTCACCGGGCGCCTCATTCGGCGATGATCATTCGGCGATGGTCTCCCAGTGCCACCGGCTGTCGAAGTCCGTGACCTCGATGTCCGCGCCGCCGGCCACCAGCCCCGCCGCGAGGCCCGTGGCCTTCGCGATGAACCCCGAGGCGCGGTCGGCGGCCAGCAGGTCCTGCTCGCCGTACGGCAGCCCCTCGCAGCGGAGCAGTCGCAGGTCGACGAACCCGTCGAACGTCCGGTCCAGGACCCGCACCGGCTGCGGGCTGCGGATGGTGAAGCGCACCTTGGCGGCGACGTGGCCGTGGTGGTGCTGGTCGGAGTAGTACGCGATGTCCGGAATCGTCGGCGGGACGAAGTAGTCGCGGGCCGCGACCTCGGGGACCTTCGGGAGGTTGCCGGCGAGGAAGTGCCACGAGTTGTACTGCATCCGCGCGGACATGGCCCACGCGGCGTCGGCCATGTGCGCGGCCGAGTCCCCGAAGTACCGCCGGGCATCCGGCGCGGGCACGACGCAGCAGAAGAAGTGCGGCAGGTCCCAGGCGGCGATCTCGGGCCAGTCCCCGCCGCGCAGCGCCGCGGTCAGCGCGGTCAGCGACCGCATGCCGCGGCTCATCGCGAAGTCGGCGTCGAACGCCGCCGTCGACGCGCGCACGGTCTCGTGCACGAGGGACTCCAGGCCCGTACGGGACGCGCCGTGCGGTTCGGCCAGCCAGCCGGGGGACGCCTCCAGCGAGGCGCCCAGTTCCGCGAGTGAGCCGCCGGAGACCGGGAGCCGCTCGCTGAGCCGGGCGCAGAGGTCCGCCTCCAGCTCCCGGGCCTCGCCGGCGGGCGCGCCCGCGACCCGTTCGATCTTGTGCATCAGCGGGCCGTGGATCTCGCGGTAGAGCCGGACCCGCCCGGCGATCTCGCGGCGCCGCCGGGCGATCGCCGCCGCCAGGCCGCCGAGGTCCGCCACCGAGTCCGAGGCGGCGGGCGGAATCCGCTCCCCGCCGGGGACCGCGTCGTACGCCGCGCGCGTCCGCTCCAGGAGGCGGGCCACGTGGTCGACGGTGAGCTGCGTCCCGTTGGCCTCCTCGATCCGGGCGAACCCCGCCGACCGCACCAGCAGCGTCAGGCAGGTCACCATCAGGACGTCGCTGTCCGACCACAGGTCCAGCGGCACCGTGGCCAGGCTGCTCAGCGCGCAGTCCGGGTGGCCCGGCCACAGCGTCTTCCCGGCGAGGGTGTTCCGGTCGCGGAAGTTCGTGTACTGGCGGTCGCCGGAGTACAGCACGAACGGCGCGGTCCGGAG
>NZ_BMRO01000009.1:249646-255314 GCF_014648675.1 Actinomadura livida | reverse complement strand
GGCGGCCGCCCGGCCCCCCCCCCGCCAGCCACGCGCGGCAGTCGGCGGCCGAGCCGCGCAGCCGCTCGGTGGCGGCGGCGAGCTCGGCCCGGTAGCGCGCCAGGTCGCGGTCGGACCACGGCACGCGCAGCACACCGCCCACGAGGTCCTCCTCCCCGGCCAGCGGGGGCTCGGAGGGGACGCGCACGACGATCCGGCCGCTCGTGTTCAGCCCGATCTCGCCGAGGAACGCCGCAGGGGCGCCGGCCTCCGGGGCGGTGCCCCGGAGGCCGGGCGTACGCCAGGACCGGCCGAACAGGACCGTCAGCGCGCACTCCTCCGCCGCGGGCAGCGCCCGCAGCTGGATGTCCGCCGGGACGTGCCCGGCGAGCGTGAGCAGCGTGTCCATGGCCGACGACAGGTCCGGTTCGGCGGCCGCCCGCCGCCAGACCCGTTTCAGCAGCCCGGGGAACCCGGCGTCGTCCGGTACCGGGTAGTCGGGTTCGGGTGCGGTTCCCGCCCGCCGGCCGAGCCTGCTCGGCCGGCGGCTCTGCCGCGCTCTCGCCAGCGCGTCCTTGCGGGACAGCGTGCTGTCAGGCGTGGTGGGCAGGGTCATCGCTTCCCCCTCCGGCCGTCAGGCCGACGTGGTCCCAGAGCTGCTCCGGGGTGGGCGTCCATTCCTCGTCCACGTAGATGCAGTCGACGGGGCAGACCATCACGCAGACCGGGCAGCCGGAGCACAGCTCGGGGACGATGACGACGTCGAGCCCCCGGTCGAATATCGCCCCGAACTCGGGCGGGCAGTTGCGCCGGCACAGGTCGCACGTGATGCATTCCGAGGCCTCGATGCGGCGCGGGGCCTTCTTCCAGTTCTCGTCGCGGGACCGCTGCGCGATCCGCTCGGCGCGCCCGGCATCCGCCACGGCGGTCGTTTCCTTCGCCCACGGCATGTCGTGCTCTCACCTCGGCTTCCTGGTCGCGTGGCTGCGGGTTCGTCAGTAGGCACCGAAATATTCGCGGTGCTCCCATTCGGTCACTTCTCCGGTGGCGGGCCGTTCCGCCGCGCACCATTCCTCGAACCGCGACACCTCGCTTTCCTTGAGCATCGCCAGGCAGGTCTTGAGCGGCTTTCCGAGCAGGTTCTCCGCGGGGCCGCTCGCGCCGAACGCGTCCAGTGCCTCGCGGAGCGAACCCGGCAGCGCCGGATACGGGGTCCGGGCGGGCGGGGTTCCGGTGGTCAGCCCCTCCAGGCCCGCGTAGAGCTGGGCCGCGATGGACAGGTACGGGTTCGCGCACGACTCCCCGACGCGGTTCTCGACGTGCGTCGCGCTGCCGCCGCTGAGCACCCGCACCATCGCGGTGCGGTCCTCGAAGCGCCAGTCGACGGAGGTCGGGGAAAGCGAGAACTCCGGCGCCAGCCGCCGGTAGCCGTTCACGGTCGGGACGCTGGGCAGGCACAGTTCGCGGGCATGCGACAGCAGTCCGGCGACGTAGGACTCCCCCTCGGGCGACATCACGTCGAGCGCGTTGCCGTTGGCCGCGAACACGTTGCGGCCGGTCTTGGTGCTCGTGACGGACTGGTGCAGATGCCAGCCGCTGGAGTCGAAGCCGTCCAGGCGCGGCAGCGTCATGAAGGACGCGTGCATGCCGCGCCGCCTGCAGAACCGCTTGACCTGGGTGCGGAAGAGCAGCATCGCGTCCGCCGCGTCCAGGGCCAGCATCGGTCCGAAGGTGGTCTCCAGCTGGCCCGGGCCCGACTCGTGCTCCATCGAGCGGAGCGGGAGGCCGAGCGCGATGAGCATCGCGGCCAGCGGGTCCGCGACGTCCGCCACCGAGTCGTAGTGGCCGTCGAGGTTGAACTGGTAGCCGGGGTTCACGGCCTCCACCGCCGGGGCGGGCCCCTGCCGGCCGAAGCCGTTGCCCGCGTTGCCGGGCGGGCCGCCGGTCAGCCGGGTGAGGTACCACTCGACCTCCAGCCCGATGACCGGGGCCAGGTCGTGCTTGGCGTACTGGGCGCAGACGCGGCGCAGGACGTCGCGGGAGGCGAGCGGGTGCGGGGTGCCGTCGCGCAGGTACTCGTTCCCGAGCACCCAGGCGGTCTTCGGCTCGGTCCCGGGCAGCACCTGGAACGTGCGCGGATCCGGGACGAGCACGAAATCGCCCGCGCCGAGCAGTTCGCCCACCCCCACGCCGGTGTCGGCGAGGAAGTCGACGGCGACGGCGTGGCCGGTGTCGAAGATCAGCGGTCCGGCGCTGAAGTCCATGCCGTTGCGCAGCACGGCGCGGAAGACGTCCGCGGGCACGGTCTTCGACCGGGCCAGCCCGTGCGGGTCGCAGAACGCGATCCGGACCAGGTCGACCTCGCCCAGCTGCATCTCCACCTGCTCGGCCGCGGCGGCCTGGCGGTCGTCCCAGAGCCCGAACTCGGCCACGAACGCCGGGGACCCGACGCCGCCCTCCTCGCCGTGCAGGGACCATGGCCTGGAAATCATGATCGTTCCTCTTTCGTTTCCGGGGCGGGCGCCATCGCGAGGCCGAGTTCCGCCTCGACCACGGCGGCGACCGAGAGCACCAGGTCGTCGTCGCCGACCCGGCCCACGAGCTGGAGCCCGGCCGGGAGCCCGCCGGACGTGACGCCGGCGGGCATGGTCAGGGCGGGCTGCCCGGTGATGTTGAAGGGGTAGGTGGCGGGCGACCACGCCAGCCACCGCAGGCCGGCCGGGTCGCCGGCCCACGGCGGGGCGATCGCGTCGGCGGCGAACGGCTCTGTGGGGACGGTCGCCATGGCCAGGAGGTCGTAGTCGGCCATCACCGAGCCCAGCGTCGCCCGCAGCGCCATCCGCGCCTCCTCGGCCCGCATGATCGCCGTGCCGCTCAGGGAGCGCCCGTACCGGACGAGCGCGGCCCGGCCCTCGTCGCACCAGGGCTCGTCCTCCGGCGCGGTGCCGCTCGCCTCGGAGACCGCGAGGATGTCCACCAGGGCCGCGTACGGGTCGGGGAACGGGACCTCGATGCGGTCGACGCGATGCCCCAGCCCGGCCAGCACCGGCAGGGCGCCCTCGGTGACGCGGCGTATCCCGCAGGACGTCCCGGGGAACTCGATCCAGCCGATCCGCAGCGCACCGGGCGGTGTCGCGAGCATGGGCGGGCCGGTCACCGAGTCCGGGTCGCGGTGGTCGGGACCGGCCAGCACCGACGTGAGCTCGGCGGCGTCCGCCACGGTCCGCGCGAGCGGCCCGACGTGCGCCAGCCGGTCGGCGCAGGGCGGCACGTAGGGGATCCGGCCGAAGGACGGCTTGAACCCGACCACACCGCAGAACGCCGCGGGGATGCGGACCGAGCCCGCCCCGTCGGTGCCGACGGACGCGGTGCACAGCCCCGCCGACACCGCGGCGGCGGACCCGCCGCTGGAGCCGCCGGCCGACCTGCCGCGGTCCCAGGGGTTGCGGGCGGGGCCGGCGAGCCGGCTCACCGTGCTGGCGCTCCAGCCGCACTCCGACGTGGCGGTCTTGCCGACCACGATCGCCCCCGCCGCGCGGAGGCGGGCGACGGCGGGGGCGTCCGCGGCGGGGCGGGGGTTCGGCAGCAGCGACCCCCGCCTGGTCGGAAGGTCCAGGGTCTGGACGAGGTCCTTCACCGACACGGTGACGCCGAGCAGCGGCCGGTCGCGGAAGGCGGCCGCGCCGCGCTCCGCGACGAGCCGGTCGGCGGCCTCGGCCTCCCGCAGCGCGCCGTCGCCCGCAACCGCGACGAACGCACCGAGTTCCGGGTCCGTCTCGCGGATGGCGTCGAGCACGCTCCCGACGTGCTCGGCGACCGTGGCGCGGCCCCGCAGGAACAGCTCTCTCGTCTCGGGAATGCCGCGGCATATCCGCCGGTGATTTCTGGTGGCCGTTGAAACTGACACATGACCACTACATGGCACGGGCCGAAGCTCGTGCAAGTTGTGGACCGCCAGTACCGCCGCCCTGTGGAGCAAGCTCGGAGAAAAATTCGTTCAACCCCGGGTGCGGAGCGTTCAACTGCTGAAAATCAGCGGCTGAACAAAGGCGCCGGAGACAATCCGGGAGGACGCCGAAAGCCTGCTATACATCGATCCGCGGAAATTACTATCCTGCGGCTGCCGGTCACGGCCCGCGGAAGGACGACGGACATGATATCCCGCTATTCACTGCCCGAGATGGCGGAGATCTGGTCGGACCAGGCCCGCTACGCGACCTGGGTCAAGGTGGAACTGCTGGCGTCCCAGGCGCAGACGCTGCTCGGGCGGGTCCCGCCGGATGCGCTGGCGGACATCCGGAGCGCCCGGGTTCCGTCCGCCGAGCGCGTGGCGGAGATCGAGCGCGAGCGCGACCACGAGATCCTCTCTTTTCTCACGGCCTTCTGCGAGGAGATCCCCGACGACTCCGCCCGGTGGGTGCACCTCGGCATGACGAGCTACGACCTCGTGGACACGGCCCTGGGGTACAACCTCGCCCGCGCCTGCGACCTGCTGCTCGACGCGGTGGCACGGCTCCGCGGCGTGCTGGCGGAGAAGGCGGCCGAGCACTGGGACACGGTGTGCATCGGCCGCACCCACGGGATGCACGCCGAGCCCACGACGTTCGGCCACAAGCTCGCCGGGTTCGCCTTCGCGGTCGACCGGGCGATGCGGCGCCTGCGCGCCGCGCGGGACGAGGTCGCGGTGGGCACGATCTCGGGCTCCGTCGGGACCTACGCCCTGATCGACCCGTTCGTCGAGAAGTACGTGTGCGGGGAACTCGGCCTCGGCGTGGAGCCCGCGCCCAGCCAGGTCGTCGCCCGCGACCGGCACGCGCAGCTCGTGCAGGCGGCGGCGGTGCTCGGCGCCTGCATCGAGCAGATCGCCACCGAGGTGCGGCTGCTCTCGCGGACCGAGGTCCGCGAGGTGGAGGAGGGCCGGACGTCCGGCTACCAGGGGTCGAGCGCGATGCCGCACAAGCGCAACCCGACCGGCAGCGAGCGCCTGGTCGGGCTGGCCCGGCTGCTCCGCGGGCACGCGGGCACGATGCTGGAGAACGTCGCGCTCTGGCACGAGCGGGACCTGTCGCACTCGTCGGTGGAGCGGGTCGTCCTGCCGGACGCGATGATCGTCGCCCACTACCAGACGACCGCGGCCGCGGACCTCGTGGAGTCCCTCGAGGTCTTCCCGGAGCGGATGCGCGGCGCGATCGACGAGACCGGCGGCCTGGCGTACAGCTCGGCGGTGCTGGCCGGCCTGCTGGCGGACGGCACCGAGCGGGAGCACGCCTACCGGACCGTGCAGGCGGCCGCGAACGGCGCGACCGACTCCGGCGAGACGTTCGGCGCCCGGCTCGGCGCCCAGGGAATCGATGCCGGGCCGCTGGAGCCGGAGCGTTTCCTCGTCCACCACGACGTGATCCTCAAACGATTGGAAATCCTCCGTGACATGGGACATCAAGCGTGAGAACGGCACCGGGCTGGACCTTGACGAGGTCCTGGAGGTCTACCGGTCGTCCGGACTGGGCGAGCGCCGGCCGATCGCGGAGACCGGTCGCATGGCCGCGATGGTGCGGAACGCCAACCTCGTCGTCACCTGCCGTATCGACGGGGAACTCGCCGGCATCGCGCGGAGCATCTCCGACTTCTCCTACGTGACCTACCTGTCCGACATCGCGGTCCGCCGTGCGCACCAGCGATCCGGTATCGG
>NZ_BMRO01000009.1:246899-249626 GCF_014648675.1 Actinomadura livida | reverse complement strand
CTACTACCCGCACATCGGCTTCACTCAACACAATTCCGCCTGGGTGCTGAACCCCTGACAAACGACGCCGCATCTTTATGGCGCGCCGTTGTCCACCGGCGCTCGACCGGTGTTATGGGCGGTCCTGCCACGGTGAGGCGATGCGTTTTCCAAGCAAGTCGAGGGAGTGTGCGTAATGGTGAACCAGGAAATGGGCACCGGGCGGCGTTCCGCCCGGGGCGGGACGTCCCGCGTGCCGCACGTCGTGATCGTCGGCGGGGGGATCGCGGGGCTGTCCGCGGCGTTCCTGCTGCGCGACGAGCCGGTGCGGCTGACGGTCTGCGAGGAGTCGTCCCGGCTCGGCGGGCAGCTGGCCGTGTCGGAGGTCGCGGGCGTCGCGGTGGACGAGGGCGCCGAGGCCGTGTGGCGCCCCAAGACCGAATGGCTGATCGGCCAGACGGCGCTGGGCGACCGGCTCGTGTCCGCGGACAACGCCGCGGTGGCGACCTGGACCAGGGGCGGCATGTGGCCGCTGCCCGACGGCCACTTCATGAGCGTTCCCTCGGACCTGGACGCGCTGGCCCGGTCGGGCGTGCTGACCGACGAGGGGGTCGCCCGAGCGCGGGAGGACCGTGAGCTCCCGGCCACGCCCCGGAACGGGGACGTGTCGGTGGGCGAGTACGTCGCCGCGCGGTTCGGCCAGGAGGTCGTGGACCGGCTCGTCGATCCGTTCGTGCACGAGATGTGCGCCGGCCGCGCGGCCGAGCTGTCGTTCGAGGGCACGCTCCCGCCGCTGGCGATGGCGTCGCGCAAGCGGCCGTCGCTGGCCGACGCGGCGGGCATGCTGGTCCCCTCGCCGGGGTCGGGCGTACCCGAGCTGCACAGCGGGCTGGGCACGCTGGTCGGCGGGATGGGCGCGCTGCCCGGCGCGCTGGCCGACGCCGTGCTGGCCGACTCACCGGGCGCCGCGCTGCGGACCGGGACCAGGGTGACCGGGCTGGCGCGGGACGGGCACGGGTGGCGGCTGACGGCGGACTCGGCCGCCGGCCGGGAGGAGATCGCGGCCGACGCGGTCATCCTCGCGGTCCCCGCGGGTCCCGCGGGCGGCCTGCTCGCCGGGCTCCCCGACACCGGCGCGGCCTGCACCGGGCTGGCGGAGATCCCGTACGCGAGCGCGGTGATGATCACGCTGGCCTACCCGCGCGGGACGTTCCGCGGCGGGCCGGCCGAGCGCGGGCTGGCCGGCTACCGGGTGCCGGCGGTCGACGGGCGGACGGTCCGGTCGGTCACGTTCTCGTCCGTGAAGTGGCGGCACATGGCCGGCGACGTGGAGATCGTGCGGTGCCAGGCCGGCGGCGTCGACGCGCGGGACCTGCTGGAGCGCGACGACGCCGACCTCGCCGCGCTGGCGGCCGGCGAACTCGCCGAGGCCACCGGGGCGTCCGGTGAGCCCGTGGCCACCCGGGTGAGCCGGTGGGACCGGGCACTGCCCCAGTACACCGTCGGCCACCCGGCCCGGTCCAAGCGGATCCGCGGCGGGCTCGCCGGCCAGCCGGGGCTCGCGGTCTGCGGCGCCGCCTACGAGGGGGTGGGCATCGGCCAGTGCATGAACACCGGCCGCAAGGCCGCCCAGCAGGTCCTCACCCACCTGGACACCGCCGCCGGAGCACGCGGTGCGTGACCCGCGACATCAGAAGCCGAAAGGCGGGAGGGAGCAACGATGGGTGCTGCACAAGGCGGCGGTCCGCCGGGCGGCGGACCGCACGCGGACAACGTGCGGAGGCTGCGCGCGCTGTCCGACCTGATCACGCCGTACGCCGTCCGGGTCGCCGCCACGCTGCGGCTGGCCGACCTGATCGAGGCCGGTGCACGGCGCCCCGACGAGCTCGGCGCGCGGTGCGGCGCGGATCCGGCGGCCCTGGAGCGGCTGCTGCGGCACCTCGCCGCCAAGGGCGTGTTCGCGCAGCCGGAACCGGGAGAGTTCGCGCTGACGGAGCTGTCCCGCCTGCTGCTCACGGGCCGGGAAGACGACGGCCTGCGGCCCTGGCTGGACATGGACGGCGGGCTGGGGCGCTCCGACATGGCGCTGTCCGGGATGCTCCAGGTCGTGCGCACCGGGCGGCCCGCCTACGAGGACATGTTCGGGCGGACGTTCTGGGCGGACCTGGAGGCCGACCCCGAGCGCGGCCGGGCCTTCGACGCGCTGATGTCGGCGCAGGTCTCGCTGGTGGCCGACGAGGTCACCACCGCCTACGACTGGTCGGACGTGCGCAACGTGGTGGACGTCGGAGGCGGCGCGGGCACGCTCCTGGCCGCCCTGCTCGCCAAGCACCCCGGCCTGCGGGGAACGCTCGTCGACCTGCCGTCCGTCGTCGAGACGGGGCGGCGGGAGCTCGCCGCGGCCGGGCTCGCCGACCGCTGCGCCTTCGCGCCGGGGAGCTTCTTCTCCCCGCTGCCGGCCGACGGTGACGTCCTCGTCCTGTCGCGGGTCCTCCACGACTGGGACGACGACTCCGCGCGGGCGATCCTGCGCCGCTGCGCCGAGGCCGCCAGGGCCGCGGGCCCCGCGGCCCGGGTGCTGGTCATCGAGCAGCTCGTCGCCGACCAGGGGAACTCCCCGATGACCACCGCCATGGACCTGCGGATGCTCTCCGTCATCGGCGGGCAGGAGCGCTCGCTGGACGAGTACCGCCTGCTCGCGGCCGACGCGGGGCTCTCGCTGCGCGACACCATCGCCACCGAGTCGGG
>NZ_BMRO01000009.1:235769-246873 GCF_014648675.1 Actinomadura livida | reverse complement strand
CCTTCAGCCGTTCCGGTCCGATCCAGTCCAGCCCCGTCAGAGCGTCCGGGTGGCCGGCTCGAAGATGTCGACGTCGCGGTCGACCAGCGCCGCGTAGTAGCCGCGCCGGTCGAGCAGCTCGGTGTGGGTGCCGCGCTCGACGATCTCGCCGGCGTCCAGCACGATGATCTCGTCGGCCTCCCGGATCGTGGACAGCCGGTGCGCGATCGTGATCGTGGTGCGGCCCGCGCTCACCGCCTCGATGGCCTCCAGGACGGCCCGCTCGGTGTGGGTGTCGAGGGCGCTGGTGGCCTCGTCCAGCACGAGGATGAGAGGGTCGCGCAGGACGGCGCGGGCGATCGCGAGGCGCTGCTTCTCCCCGCCGGACAGCCGGTACCCGCGCTCCCCGATGACGGCCTCGTAGCCGTGCGGCAGCGACATGATGTGGTCGTGGATCTGCGCGATCTTCGCGGCGGCGACGAGTTCGTCGTCGGTCGCGCCGGGCTTGGCGAACCGCAGGTTCTCGGCGACGGTGGCGTGGAACAGGTAGATCTCCTGTGACACCACGCCGACCGTGGTGGCGAGCGTGGCGGACGACATCCGCCGCACGTCGACGCCGTCGATCGTGACGCGCCCGGACGTCGCGTCGTACAGCCGCGGGATGAGGTAGCTGAGCGTGGTCTTGCCCGCCCCGGTCTCGCCGACGATGGCGAGGCTGTGCCCGGCGGGGACGGTCACGTCGATGCCGCTGAGCGTGGGCCGGTCCGCGCCGGCGTAGGAGAAGGAGACGTCCCGCAGCCGGAGGTCCCCGCGCGGCGCCGCCGGGACGACCGGGTGCTCCGGCTCGGGGATGTCGACCGGCAGGTCGAGGTACTCGAAGATGCGGTCGAACAGTTCCAGCGACGCCTGCATCTCGACCCCGACGTCCAGCAGCTGGACCATCGGCCGGAACAGGTTCAGCTGCAGCGTGGTGAAGGCCACCACCGTGCCGATGGAGATCGCCGAGCCGGGACCGGCCAGCCCGGCCGCCCAGTAGGTCAGCGCCGGCATGGAGGACATGACGATCTGGATCCACGACTGGCTCCAGCGCCCCGCCATGCTGGACCGGACCTCGAGGTCGGCGACCTTGCCGGACTCGGCCGCGAAGGTGTCGTTCAGCGACCGGGAGCGGCCCATCGTGTGGCTGAGCAGGATGCCGCTCACCGACAGCGACTCCTGGACGATCGAGGAGATCGCGGCGAGCTGGCGCTGGCGGTCGCGGGTGATGCGGCGGCGCTCCCTCCCGATGCGGCGGCTGAGCCACCCGAAGAAGGGCATCATCGCCAGCGACGCGATGGCGAGGCGCCAGTCGAGGACGAGCATGGCGATCACCGTGGCGATCACCGTGGTCAGGTTGGACACCAGCGTGGTCGCGGTGGTCGTCACGGTGGCCTGCATGCCGCCGATGTCGTTGGCGATGCGCGACTGCACCTCGCCGGTGCGGGTCCTGGTGAAGAAGGCCAGCGACATGCGCTGCAGATGCGTGTAGACGGCGGTGCGCAGATCGTGCATGACGCGCTGGCCGACCTTGGTGGACACGTAGCTCTGCAGGACGCCGAACACGCTGTTGGCGACCGACACGACGATCATGCCGAGCGCCAGCACGGTCAGCAGGCCCGTCCGGCCCTGGGGCAGGGCGACGTCCACGACCTCCCGGATCAGGAACGGGTTGACCAGGGAGACGAGCGACGAGGCGACGACGAGGGCGCCGACGGACAGCAGGCTCCACCGGTACGGGCGGAACAGTCCGAGGATGCGCCGCAGCGGTACGCGTGCCAGCGGGGTGCCGTTCTTGGCGGGGCTCAAACAGGGCCTCCTCGGCGTCCAGCGGGGCGGCGTCCGGGCCGGGCGGCCGCCGGCGGTGCCCGGGTCACACGGGCGCGTGGTCGATGCCGGCCGCGTGCGTGTTGAGGACGGCCAGCAGGGTCCGGGCCTGCACGTTGACGTAGTGGCTGTGCCCGGCGAGCCAGTTCAGCTGCCCCGGGGTGATCCAGCGGTAGCCGGGCGGGGGCTCGGCGGGGGTCGTGGACTCGTCGGTCTCGGCGATCAGGTAGCGGCTCTCGGCGTCGCGGAACCGGCCGCCCTCCTCGGCGTGGACCGCCGAGTATCGGACGCGGTCGGACGGCATGTCCAGCATCAGGTCGAGGAAGAGGGGCCGCTCGGCCGGGGGCAGGTGGGCGTAGTTCTCGGGAACGTACTGCACGGTCGGCCCGAGTTCGACGGTGTCGAGGAACCCGCCCTCGACGCGCGCGTGCACGAGGACGTGCGGGACGCCGCCGAAGGTGCGGTACGCGAAGCCGACGATCCCGCGGGAGACGGGTTCGAAGAGGGGCTGGGTCCAGCTGGAGACCTCGCGGGCGGAGCCTTCCACCGCGACCGCGACCACCCGGAAGAACCTCTGGTCCGCGCGGTGGACGGAATCGGCGTCGCGGTGCCAGCCGGTCACCTCGCGCAGCGGGATGCGGCGGGCCCGGACGTCCTGCCGGGCCCGCTCCCCGGTGAACCAGGACAGCAGGCCGGCGTCCGGCGACAGCGCCGCGCGCTCGGGATGCGCCATCGGCGCGCTGCCGAGCACGGTGCGCGCGTCCATGTTCACCAGGTTGTCCTCGTGGAGCAGCGCGCCGAGCTGCCCGAGGGTGAGCCAGCGGAAGTCGTCGTGGACGGGCACGTCCCCGTCCACCTCGACGATCATGTTGCGGTTGCGCTTCCGGTAGAACCACGAGCCGTGCTCGGACTGGAGCACGTCGGTGAGGACGCGGTCCGGGTCCGGGCGGAGGAAGTGGTCCAGGTACCTGACCGTCGCCCCTCCGTGCGCCTTGGTGTAGTTGCTCCGGGTGGCCTGCACGGTCGGGGAGAGCTGCACCAGGTTCGGATTCCCGGGCTCCATCTTGGCCTGCATCAGGAAATGGAGGACCCCGTCGAACTCCTTGGCCAGGATGCCGAGGATGCCGATCTCCGGTTGCACGATGATGGGCTGCCGCCACTCCGCGTCCGGCCGGACGACGTGCAGGCCCTCGACGGAGAAGAACCGCCCGCTGCGGTGCCTCAGGTCGCCGGTGCCGGCGGCGAAGGACCAGCCGTCGAGCTCCGCGAACGGGATCCGCCGCACCCGGGCCGGGCACGCACGCCTGCGGGAGGCGAGCCACCCGGGCACGTCGCCGGTGGCCATGCCGGCGCCCTCGGCCGCCGCCGCGGAGCGGGCCAGCCGTTCAGCGGTCCCAGCACCGGAGCGCGACCTCAGCAGCAGCCCAGCGGTCATGGCAGATCACCGTTCCTCCCCGGTTCGGCCACCGGTGCCGGACGGAACACGACGGCGGGCCCGGCGGGCCGATTCAGGCTAACGACCCGGGCTCTTTCCGGGCACCTTTCGTATTGCGTCACATTCATTTTGCGTCACATCGCGCGCACCGGTCGCGTCCGTTCGACTGCCGACATGCTCAGTTGAACGCGCCGAACAAAGGCCACCGGGCGAGGTGAAACGCTGAAAGCGCAGGACCCTTATCGCGATCCCTGGGAACGTCCCATAATCGGACGGGCCATGAGCGGATCACCACCCGAGACATATGAGGCGCCATGAAATTCTTGTTCACGCCCGTCGGCAGTCAGGTGACCGTCTACGCCGTGGCACCGCTCGCCACGGCCGTGCGGAACGCGGGGCACGAGGTCCTCCTGGCCGTCAACGAGCCGCTGCTGGAGTTCGCGGAGGCCACGCAGCTTCCGGCGGTCTCGATCATGCCGGAGCCCACCCGGCACTTCGTGATGAACGGCCCCGCGAAGGACGCCGCGCAGGGCCCCGAGCACCTCCGGGAGGAGATGCTGGCCACGGGCCGGGGCTTCGCCCGGATGGCCACCGCCGCGCTCGGCCCGCTGCTGGACCTGGCCGACGACTGGCCCCCCGATCTGGTCGTCGGCGGCTCGATGAGCTTCGCGGCGGGGCTGCTCGCCACCCGGCGCAAGGTGCCGTACGTCCGCCATGCCGAGTATCTCGGGGTCCCGACGCAGGACGTCGACCCGGGCGCCGAGGAGGGCCTGCGGTCCGAGCTGCGGGACCTGGGGCTGGCGGGGCTGCCGGACCCGGCGCTGTTCGTCGAGGCGTGCCCGCCGTCCCTCCGGTCGCCGCGCGCTCCGGACGGGCGGGCGATGCGCTGGATCCCGAGCAACCCCCAGCGCCGCCTGGAACGGTGGATGTACACCCGCCCCGAGGGGCGCCGGCGCGTGCTGATCACCTCGGGCGGCCACTTCCGCATGCTCTCCGCCGACGCGATGCGGCGCCTGGTGGCGGAGCTGGCCGCCGAGGGGGCGGAGGTGCTCGTCGCGGCCCCCGGGAAGGCCGCCGAGGAGTTCCGGGCCGAACTGGACCCCGGCCGGCTGGACGACGGCGGCGTCCGCGTCGGCTGGATGCCGCTCGACGCGGTGGCCCCGACCTGCGATCTCGTCGTGAACCACGGGGGCGCCACCACCGCCATGACGGCCCTGTCCGCGGGCGCACCGCAGCTGGTCTACCCCCCGAACACCCACACCAAGGCCATCGCGGAGGCGCTGACCGGCTACGGCGCCGCGCTGACGGTGCCGCCCGAGCGGGACGGACCCGGCGAGGACGCGGCCGCGGCGTTCGCCGCCGGCTGCCGGCGGATACTGGCCGAGCCCCGGTACGCGGAGCGGGCGCGGGCCCTCGCGGCGGAGAACGCGGAGCTTCCGGCGCCCGCCGAGATCGCGCGCACGATGGAGACGCTCGCCGCCGGATAGGCATTGTTGAACGGCCGTCCGGTTCCAATAGATCGACAACTCCCGCGATGTCCGATGATCTCGCCCATGACCAGCAGTTCCGCCGGAGATGACGCCGGGCGCGGGACGGGAACCGGACGGGCCGATCAGGATTGGATAAGCGCGGACCGGTGAACACACCTAGCATGAGCGTCATGGCTTCCGTCGAATTCGTCACTCTAGAGGTGGCCGACACAGCGGCCGCCGAGCGTTTCTACGCATCCGCCCTCAATACGGACAAATACCTGCGCCTGGAGGCGTCGGACGCGGCGACGAGCGGTTTCCGCGGGTTCACGATGTCGCTCATCGTGTCCCAGCCGGGCAACGCCGACGCCGTCATCGACGCCTTTCTCAAGGCCGGCGCCACATCGCTGAAGCCCGCCAAGAAGTCCCTCTGGGGCTACGGCGGCGTCGTCCAGGCCCCGGACGGGACCGTCTGGACCGTCGCGTCCCAGTCGAAGAAGGACTCCGGCCCGGTCTCCCGCGAGATCGACGAGACCGTGCTCCAGCTGGGAGTCGAGGACGTGGCCGCGAGCAAGCAGTTCTACGTCGACCACGGCTTCGAGGTGGCGAAGAGCTACGGCCGCAAGTACGTCGAGTTCGCCACGTCACCGAGTCCCGTCAAGCTCTCGCTCTACAAGCGCCGCGGCCTCGCGAAGGTCGCCGGCGTCGACGCCGAGGGCAGCGGATCGCACCGGATCAAGATCGGCAGCGACGCCGGCCCCTTCACCGACCCGGACGGCTTCGTCTGGGCGTCCGCCAAGTAACGACGACCTCCCGCGGCAAAGGCCACGGCGCCTCCGGCGATTCCCGCCCGCCACGCGGCTCTCCGCGGCGGGTGCGGTCCGGCGCGCCGTCCGAACCGACCCGCGGCCGTCCCCCACGCCCCCATGAGCCGGGCGATCGAGCCAGGAGGCAGCACGTGTCGGACAAGGTGGATCTCTGGGCGCTGAGCGACTTGGCGACCCCCTGGTGCCTGCGCGTCGCGGTGACCCTCGGCGTCGCCGAGCACCTGGCGCGGGGGATCACGAAGATCGACGACCTGGCGCGGGAAGCGGACTGCGACGCCGAGTCGCTGGCTCGCGTGCTGCGCCACCTCGTGGGCAAGGGCGTCTTCGAGGAGCCCGCCGAGGGGGAGTTCGCGCTCAACGAGACCGCTCGCGACCTGGTCGATCCCGGCCCGGTGCGCGGCAACCTCGATCTCGACGGCTGGGGCGGCCGGGTCGCCGGTGTGTGGAGCGGCCTCCTGTCCACCGTCCGCACGGGCCGCCCGAGCTACCAGGAGGTCTTCGGCCGCCCGTACTGGGAGGATCTGGACGCCGAACCCGGTCTCGCGGCCAGCTACGACGCGCAGATGACCAACGGCGGCCGCAACGTCCCGGACCCCGCGGCCCTGGTCGGCGACGACTGGGCGGACGTCCGCCACGTGGTGGACGTCGGCGGCGGAGCCGGCGCGCTGCTGGCCGAGACACTGCGAGCCCACCCCCACGTGCGCGGCACGCTCGTGGACCTGCCCCGCACGGTGGCCCGCTCCGGCGAGATCTTCGAGGCCGCGGGGGTGAGCGACCGCGCCTCCGTCAGCGGGCAGAGCTTCTTCGACCCGCTCCCCCGCGGCGCGGACGTCTACCTGCTCACCCGCCTGCTCCTGGACTGGCCCGACGAGGAGGCGGCCGCGCTGCTCACCCGGTGCGCCGAGGCGGCGGCTCCGCACGGCCGCGTCGTCGTGGACGGCGGCGTCTCCCCCGGCGGGGCGCCCCCGAAGGGCGGCCTGATGGTCATGATGCTGACCGGCGGCAGGACGCGGAACCTCGACCAGTTCGGCGCCCTCGCGGCGATGGCGGGGCTGGCGGTCACGGCGTCCGGCAACGCGCCCTCCGGCCGCTACATCGTCGAATGCCGGCCGGCCTGAACCCCTGAGAAGCGCCCGCGACCCGTTGACCGGGAGGCGACGACCAGCATGCGATCCACGGTCCGTATGGGAGTACTGGGGTGCGCGGACATCGCGCTCCGCAAGGTCATGCCGGCGATGGAGGAGGCCGGGAACATCGAGCTGGCCGCCGTCGCGAGCCGCGATCCGGCCAAGGCGCGCGACGTCGCCCGGCGGTTCGGCTGCGCCGCGGCGGACGGGTACGACGGCCTGCTCGAACGGGCGGACGTCGACGCGGTGTACATCCCGCTGCCGACCGGCCTGCACGCGCACTGGGCGGGCCGGGCGCTCGCCGCGGGCAAGCACGTGCTCGCGGAGAAGCCCCTCACCTGCGACCACGCCACCGCCCTGCCCCTGGTGGACCAGGCCAGGACGGCCGGCCTGTGGCTGATGGAGAACTACATGTTCCTCCACCACGGCCAGCACCGGAGGGTCGGCGAGCTCGTCGCAGAAGGCCGGATCGGTGCGCTCCGCGTGTTCACCGCGCGCTTCGGCATCCCGCCGCGCGACGCGTCCGACATCCGGTACAGCCCCGAACTGGGCGGTGGCGCGCTGCTGGACGTGGGCGGCTACCCGATCCGCGCCGCGTCCCACTTCCTCGGCCCCGAGCTGGACGTCGTCGGCTCGGTGCTGCGCATGGACCCGGCCAGGGGCATCGACGTGGCCGGCCACGCCCTGCTCTCCACGCCTTCGGGCATCACGGCAGAGCTTTCATTCGGCTTCGAGCACTCCTACCGGTCCCGCTACTCGCTCTGGGGGGACCAGGCCCGGCTTACGGTGGACCGCGCCTTCACCCCGCCCCCGGACCAGCGCCCGCTGATCCGCATCGAGTCCGGCGGGCGGACCGAGGAGCCGTCCTTTCCGGCGGACCACCAGTTCCGGAACGTCACCGAATCCTTCGCCCGGTCGATCCTCCAGAACGCCGACTACGCTCCCCACGCCGCGGCGATCACCCGTCAGGCCGAGCTGGTCGACCGGGTGCGCGCGCAGGCGAGGCTGGTCACCGCCTGAGCCCGGAGGGCACAGGGACCGGAGGGGCGGGCGCGGGATCCGCCGTGCGCCGCGCACGGTCGGTCACCCGCCGGCCCGAGGCGGCCGCGCACCGCACGATCTCGCAGATGCGCCGGACGTCCGCCGCGGAGACCGCGGGCCCGGTCGGCAGCGCGAGCACCTGCTCCGCCAGCCGCTCGGTGTGCGGCAGCTCGACGGGGCGCTCCGAGCGGTACGGCTCGAGCTGGTGGCAGGCGGGCGAGAAGTAGCGCCGCGCGACGACGTTCTCGGCCTTGAGCACCCGCATCAGCAGGTCCCGGTGGAGACCGGCGCCCGCCTCGTCGATCCTGGCGATCACGTACTGGTGGTTGGAGCTCTCCCCCTCGTCGAAGGGGACGACCGACACGCCGGCCACCCCGCGCAGCTCGGACCGGTACAGGGCGTGGTTCTCGCGGTTGTGCAGGACGACCCGGTCGAACGCCTCCAGCGAGGTCAGCCCCATCGCCGCGGCGGCCTCGCTCATCTTGGCGTTGGTGCCGGCGCGCTCGATGCGGCCGTCCGTCCCGGAACCGAAGGTGCGCAGCGACCGCAGGTGCTGCGCGAGGCCGTCGTCGTCGGTGACGACGGCGCCGCCCTCGAAGCTGTTCACCACCTTCGTCGCGTGGAAGCTGAACACCTCCGCGTCACCGAACCCCCCGATGCGCCGGCCGCGGTAGGTGCAGCCCAGCGCGTGCGCCGCGTCGAAGAGCACCCGCAGGCCGTGCCTGGCGCCCGTCTTCTCCAGCTCGGCGATCGGCGCGGGCCGCCCCCACAGGTGCACGCCGACGACGCCCGAGGTGCGGGAGGTCACGGCGGCCTCCGCCGCACGCGGGTCGAGGCAGCCGGTCGCGGGGTCGATGTCGCGGAACACCGGCGTGAGGCCCAGCATCCGGGCCGCGTGCGCGGTGGCCACGTAGGTCATCGACGGCATGATGACCTCGCCGGAGAGCCCCGCGGCCATGTAGAGGAGCTGCAGCGCCGTGGTCGCGTTGCAGGTGGCCACGCAGTTGCGCACGCCTGCCGCTTCCGCCACGCGATCCTCGAACTCCCGGACCAGCGTCCCGTTGGTGAGCCACATATCGTCCAGCGCCCGGTTCAGCCGTTCGAAGAAGCGCGCCCGGTCGCCGGTGCTGGGCCTTCCCACGTAGAGCGGTTCGGTAAATGTCGCGGGCCCGCCGAAAAGGGCGAGATCGTCGATTCCCAGCTTCACGCCCGATCTCCGTCGTGCCGGGTCCGCTACCACGGGACGGTCCCGTTCTCCGCCAGGCAGGCACCCGACGGCCCGGACTCGTCGAGCAGCGCCAGCCGGACCGCGATCCGCGCGCCCTCCGCGGGGGTCAGGTGCCCGCGGTGGCCGTTGATGTCCGTGGCGACCGGCCCGGGATTGGCCAGATTGATCTTGACCGATGTCCCCTTCAGCTCTTTCGCGTACAGCACCGTGAGGGCGTTCAGCGCCGTCTTCGAGGACTGGTAGGCGAGCATGTTGACGTTCGCGAGCGGGGAGTCCGGATCGGTGTTGAGGGTCAGCGACCCGGCGTGGCTGGACAGGTTGACGATCCGCCCGGCCTCCGACCGGCGCAGCAGCGGCAGCATCGCGTTGGTGACGGACACGACGCCGAAGACGTTGGTCTCGTACACCTCCCGCAGGTCGGCGGCGGTGGCCGCACTGGGCGGCCCGCTGAAGCCCCCGGCGATGCCCGCGTTGTTCACCAGGACGTCCAGGCGGCCGTGGCGCCGCTCGATCCAGGACGCGGCGTCGGCGGCGGAGACCGGGTCGGTCACGTCGATCCGCAACGGCAGGGCGGTGATGCCGAGGCCCGCCAGCGAGTCGGCCGCGGCCTTGCCGCGCACCTCGTCCCTGGCGCCCGCGAGCACGACGCACCCCTGTTCGCCCAATTGCCGTGCGATCTCGAACCCGATGCCCTTGTTGGCGCCCGTGATCAGCGCAATTCTGTCGGCAGGCACGTCCGGAGCCCCTTTCCATTCGCAGGAGGGATGACAGGCCGAATGGCCACCCTTCCATGTCATGGCGCGTGATTCCAGGGCGTTCAACCGCGCGCTTTTTCGCCATTTTGAAGCTGAACACGATGAAGCGTAGCTTGACGATTCGATTCCTCTGCCACCGCCTGCGGAAGGTCCGGAGAATGAATAATGGCGTGATCGTCGTCGGCGCGGGTCCCGTCGGTTTGCTGCTCGCCGGCGAACTCCGCCTGGCCGGGGTGGACGTCACCGTCCTCGACCGGCTGCCCGGCCCGTCCGGGGAGTCCCGTGCCCTCGGCTTCAACCGGCGGGCCGCCGAGTCGCTGGACCAGCGCGGGCTGCTGTCCCGGCTCGGCGACTTCACATGGGGCCCGATGGGGCACTTCGGCGGCGTCCGGATCGACCTCGGGATGCTCGACGAGGACCACAGCGGGGTGCTCGGCCTGTCCCAGGCCCGGACCGAGGAAATGCTGGGCGGGTGGCTCGACGAACTGGGCGTTCCGGTGCGGCGCGGTTGCGAGGTGACCGGCCTCCGCGAGTCACCGGACGGCGTCACGGCGGTCTTCGAGGGGCCGGCGGGCCGCGGGGAGGTCACCGGCGCGTACCTGGTCGGCTGCGACGGCCCGCGGAGCACCGTCCGCGCGCTCGCCGGCATCCGCGCCCCCGGCTGGGAGGCCACGCGCGGCATGTACACCGCCGAGATGGCCGGGGTCGCGCTGCGGCCGCGGCCCATCGGCGAACGGCTCCCGGGCGGCAACATGGTGCTGTGCACTCCGCTGGGCGACGGCCGCTACCGGATCGTCGTCCACGACAAGAGCCTGCCCCCTCGCCCGGACACCCGTGCGCTGACGTTCGCGCAGGTCGCCGATTCGTGGCAGCGGCTCACCGGCGAGTCCGTCCACCACGCGCGGCCGCTCTGGCTGTGGGCCTCCGACAACGCGGCCGGGCTCGCCGAGGAGTACCGGCGCGGCCGGGTGTTCCTGGCCGGCGACGCCGCGCACGCCATACCGCCGCTGGCGGCGTGGGGGCTCAGCGCGGGAATGCTGGACGCGGTGAACCTCGGCTGGAAGCTGGCCGCGGCGATCAACGGCTGGGCACCGGACGGCCTGCTCGACACCTACCACGCCGAGCGCCACCCGGTCGGGCGGCAGCTGATGCGCAACGTCCAGGCGGCGTCCATGCTCTACCTCGGCGAGGACGACCTGGACCCGGTCCGCGAGGTGGTCGGCGAGCTCGTGGCCCGCAAGGACGCGGCCGGGCACGTCGCCGGAATGATCAGCGGGCTGGGCATCCGCTACGACATGGGCCCCGGCGACCACCCGCTCCTCGGCAAGCGCATCCCACCCGACCTGCGCCTCACCCTCACCGACGGAACCCGCCCCCGCC
>NZ_BMRO01000009.1:234320-235736 GCF_014648675.1 Actinomadura livida | reverse complement strand
CATCACCGCCACCGAACCACCCGCACCCGGCCTCGACGCCGCACTCATCCGACCCGACGGCTACATCGCCTGGACCCGCCCCGGCACCGACCACGACCTCACCCACGCACTGACCCACTGGTTCGGCACCGCCCGGGCCATGGCCACCGCCCACGAGACCGGCCGCTGAGCGGCGGCACCGAGCGAACAGGAGTGTGAGCATGGCAACGGACGTGGTCGTCGTCGGCGCGGGACCGGTCGGGCTGATGACGGCCTGCGAGCTCCGCCTGGGCGGCGTGGACGTCGTCGTCTACGAGAAGCTGCCCGCCCCGCCGCGGGAGTCGCGCGGCGCCAGCTTCACCAGGCGCACGGCCGAGTGCTTCGATCAGCGGGGACTGCTCGCCAGGCTCGGCGACGTGGAGTCCGCCGACAGCCACCTCGGCGGGGTGCGGATCGACCTCGGCATGTTCGACGAGGACCACTCCAGCGTCCGGGGGGTGTCCCAGTACCGCACCGAGCGGATGCTGGAGGGCTGGGCGGCCGAGCTCGGGGTGCCGGTGCGCCGCGGACACGAGGTCACCGGCTTCCGGGAGACGCCGGACGGCGTGACGGTCACCGTCGACGGGCCGGAGGGCCGCGGTGAGCACACCGCCGGGTACCTGGTCGCCTGCGACGGGGGACGGAGCACCGTCCGCAAGCTGGCCGGCGTCGCCTTCCCCGGTACGCCGTCCACGCGCGGCTTCTACACGGCCGACGTCACCGGGATCGAGACCCGCCGCCGCCGCATCGTCGAGAACCTGCCGGGCGGCAGCATGGTCCTGGCCATGGACCTGGAGAACGGCGTCACCCGGGTCGTCGTCCACGAGCGGGGCATGGCGCCCCGGGACCGGGACTCGCTCACCTACACCGAGCTCGCCGACGCGTGGCAGCGGCTCACCGGCGAGTCCATCCACCACGGGCGGTGCCGCTGGCTGAGCTGCTTCACCGACGCGTCCCGGGTCGCCGGCGAGTACCGGCGCGGCCGGGTGTTCCTGGCGGGCGACGCCGCGCACGTGCAGCCGCCCGCCATGGCGCAGGGGCTGAGCGTCGGGGTGCAGGACGCGGTGAACCTCGGCTGGAAGCTGGCCGCGGCGATCAACGGCTGGGCACCGGACGGCCTGCTCGACACCTACCAGGCCGAGCGCCGGCCGATCGGGCGGCAGCTGGCGCGCAACGCCGCCGCCGCGATCGAGCTGCGGCTCACCGGCGAGGAGATGGACCCGGTCCGCGAGGTGCTCGGGGAACTGGTGACGTACAAGGACGCGGCCGGGCATCTCGCGGGGATGCTCAGCGGGCTGGGCATCCGCTACGACATGGGGTCCGGCGACCACCCGCTCCTCGGCAAGCGCATCCCACCCGACCTGCGCCTCACCCTCACCGACGGAACCCGCCCCCGCA
>NZ_BMRO01000009.1:226647-234299 GCF_014648675.1 Actinomadura livida | reverse complement strand
CATCACCGCCACCGAACCACCCGCACCCGGCCTCGACGCCGCACTCATCCGACCCGACGGCTACATCGCCTGGACCCACCCCGGCACCGACCACGACCTCACCCACGCACTGACCCACTGGTTCGGCACCGCCCGAAGCGTCGCCGCCGCACATCAGGCGTAGTGCGGACACCGGCCCGACAGTGCGTTAGACGGCGGCCTTCGGGTGCGAGCCGATGACGGGGCAGCCGGCCCCGGTTCGGGCGGGCGGCGGTTCCAGGTCGGGTAGCGCCAGCAGGACCGGCGGGTCCACCGGGCGCGGGCGGTGCAGGCGCACCGCGGCGCTCGTGACGGCGTCTCCGGTCACCGGCACCGCGTCGTGCCTGCCGACGAGCGAGCAGCGCTGGGACGGCGGGTCGGGCCCCACCCCGTCCGCCGTTCCCACCGCGTGCACGTACCAGGTGCCTTCGGGCACGTCCGCGAGGTGGTAGCACGTGGGGCGGCCGCTGGGCACGTCGACGACCATGCCCGCGACGGGCGGATGCTGGAGGATCGGGGTCCGGAAGGCGCCCACGTACACGCGCGCGTTCCCGCGGCCCTCCGGCAGGCTGACCGTCCCCGCGACGGCCCCGGTGCCGGTGCCGGGGCGCCCGGACGGGCGCGGGCGGGGCGACCCGAACCCGCCGGTCCGCGACAGGCGGCGGAACCGGCCCGGCGAGACCCCGACACCGGCCGTGAAGCCGCTCGTGAACGAGCCGAGGCTGCCGTATCCGACCGCGGACGACACCTCCGCCACGCTCATCGCGGTGTCCAGCAGCAGGAGCCTGGCCTGGTGGATGCGGACCGCGGCGAGGAACCGGGCGGGGGTCGTTCCGGTCTCGTCCCTGAACCGGTGCGCGAAATAGAAGCGGCTGAGCGCGGCGCTCCGCGCCATCTCCGCGAGGGACAGCGGCTCGTTGTACCGTTCCCAAATGCACTCGATGGCCTTTTCCACGGCTTTGTCCATAAGCAATCCCGCCTCTCCACCGGCCGCCAGGCTGCCCCGCGGCCGTCGTGCCAGGCTAGAGCGACGCTAGGACGCTGCCCCCCACCTGGAATGGGGAAGATTCACCGGGACGCCCTTTGCCCGGCATGATCCTTCAGAGCGTCGGGCTCCGCTCTGGAGCGCGCTGACCAGGGCGGATCCCAGGCACCGGATCGAGCTCCGCAGCCGTTCAACCGCGCGGGCCGCACGGTCGAACGCGCTGCCCGGATCCGGCTGCCGGGCCGCGGACCTGAAAGCCCGCTGAACGTTTTGTCCATTGCCCGGTGCTGGTCATCGGCCTGCCGCAGGCGGTTTCCGGGGACGGCTTGCGGAATCGGCTTCCAAAACCCAGTTCTTCTGGCCACAATGTGATTTACGACTGCCGCTCGGGGCGTGGCGGTAATGCGCGCGCGCCCTGCGCCGGCTCGCGAGCACCCCTCACCACGGACTGGTCAGGAGGAGATGCACGTCAGGAAGCTCGGCGACGCCGGCCCGGCCTCGAAGCCCATTGGACTGGGCACGCTCGCCTTGACCGGAGGATCCGGGCCGGTGGACGACGCGACGGGCATCGAAACGATCCGCTTCGCGCTCGACATCGGCGTGACCCTGATCGACGCCGTGGCCGGCGACGACGTCGCGAGGGCCGAACGGCTCGTCGGCCGCGCCGTCGCCGGCCGGCGGGACGAGGCCGTGATCGCCACCTCCGGCGGGTTCCGGCCCGCGCACGGCGGCCTGGGGACGCGGCTCGACGGTACGCCCGGACACCTCAGGCGGTCCTGTGACGCCTCGCTCGAACGCCTCGGCGTCGACCACATCGACATCTACTACCTCGCCGGAGTGGACCCCGGGGTCCCCGTCGAGGAGAGCATGGGGGAACTCGCCGGGCTCGTCGCGTCCGGCAAGGTCCGCTGGGTGGGCCTGTCCGGCGCCTCCGCCGAGCAGCTGCGGCGCGCCCACGCAGTACATCCGGTCGCCGCGCTCGCCGCCGAGTACTCCCTGTGGGAGCGGCGCGTCGAGGCCGAGTGCCTGCCGGCCGCCAGGGAGCGCGGGATCGCGGTCTTCGCCTGCCGCCCGCTCGGCCGCGGCTTCCTCACCGGCCGGATCCGCTCGGCGGCCCAGCTCGCCGCGGGCGACGCCCGCCATGGCGATCCCCGTTTCCGGCCGGAGAACCTGCCGGGCAACGTGCGGCTGCTGCGGGCGGCCGAGGAGATGGCCGCGCACCGGGACGTCGGCCTCGCCCGCCTCGCGCTGGCCTGGCTGCTGTGCCGGGGCGACGACATCACGCCGGTACCGAGCACCCGCGACCGGCTGCACCTGGAGATGAACGCGGCCGCGGCCGAGATACGGCTCACCGCCGCCGAGTGCGACCACCTGGCGGCCCTGTTCCCGCCCGCGTCGATCGCCGGCGCGCCGCCACCCGGGCCGGCGCCGCCGCGCGGCTAGCGGTGCGCCGCCGCCTGGCGCCGCTCCCCCACCTCGATCAGGGCCCCCTCCACCGCCTTGTTGACCGCGTCGATCCGGGAGGCCGCGCCCAGCTTCACGAAGATGTTGCGCAGGTGCCGCTTGACGGTCGCCTCGGTGAGCGACAGCTGCGCCGCGATCTGCCGGTTGCTCAGCGCCTGGGCCGTGAGCTCCAGGACCTCGCGCTCCCGGTCGGAGAGGATCATCGGGGGGCCGCCCGGATCGCTCTGGCCGCTCCCGGCGATGCTCTCCCTGGAGACCGACACGACGACGCGGTCCTTGTCGAAGCGGACGCTGCGGATCGCCGACACCAGTTCCTGCTTGGTCACGCTCTTCAGCAGGTAGCCCCGCACGCCGACGTCGAGGAGGCTCTGCAGCAGCTCCGGTCCCTCGTACATGCTCAGGATGAGGACGGCGGTGTGCGGCGACCGTTCGCGGATCCTGGCCACCGTGGTGGTGGCGTCGTCGCCGGGGATCTCGATGTCGAGCAGGACGACGTGGGGGCGCTTCTCCGCGGTCTGCTCCACGGCCCCCTGGCTGTCTCCCGCCTCCCCCACGACGACCATGTCGTCCTGATAGCCGAGGATCTCCCGCAGGCCCTCGCGGACGAGGGCGTGGTCGTCCACGAGCAGGACGGTCGTCTCGGGTTGGTCAGGCTGCATCGTTCTCGCTTCCTGGAAGCGGTATGGAAAGTTCCACGCGGGCGCCCTGCCCCGGCGTACTCGACACGGTGATCGTGCCGCCGATGAGCTCCGCGCGTTCGCGCATGGTGGACAGTCCCACCCCGTCCGAGCCCGTGGCCTGGTCCGGGTCGAAGCCGACCCCGTTGTCGTCGACGTAGATGCGCATCTCGTGCGGCGCGATGTCGACGCGCACCAGGACCAGCTCGGCCATGCCGTGGACCAACGCGTTCCGGACGGCCTCCCGGACGACGAGGAACGACTCGTCCTTGACCGCGGGCGACGCCCACATCTCGTCGCCGTTGACCTTCAGCTGGACGACCGCGTCGTCTGTCGCCAGGGCCTCGAACGCCGTCCGCAGCGCCTTTTCCAGGCAGTTCGACGACTCGCAGAAACGCAGATCGGAGGTGATGTCCCGCAGGATCCGCATTGCCTCCTGGACGGCGCCGTAGGCCGCGGTAAGGCGCTTCTCCGTCTCGGGGCAGGGGCCCTTGCTGTTCTTGTCGAGGTCGTACAGTTCGAGCTGGCGGTAGGCCGCGCTCAGCCACATGCCGACGCGGTCGTGGAGCTCCCGCCCGATGCGGCACCTCTCCTCGACCTGCGCCTGGCGAAGCATGTCGCGCAAGTACCCCTCATGGGCGAGGAGTCCCCCACTACAGGTAATGCTTTGGTAAAGAGCGCGGGACGCGAGCATGAGGAGGGGCAAGGACTCCCCCTCGGGATCCAGGCGGCGGACCAGCTCGCGCTGGACGACGTCGAAGAACACGGCACCCGTCCGCACCGACTCCTGCGGCCGCGGGCCGGGGGCGGCGGCGCGCATCGCCGCGGTCTCCGGCATCCGGGGTTCGGGGACCCTGGGCTCCGGCACCCTCGGCTCCGAGCCCTCGGCGACCTGGACGGCGCCCGCGCGCAGGCTGCCGATGACGTCCGTCAGCACCCGCTCCGCGTTCGCGACGAGCTGCCCGCGCGCCACCCGGTCCGCGGCGACCGGACCGCCCAGCTCGTCCAGGACCCGCTCGTAGGCGGCCACGATCTCGGCCCGGTCGGCTTCCAGGCGGGAGGCCGCGGCCGGGCCGGTATGCCCCGGCCACGAGGAAGGTCTCTCTGCCACGATGTCCCCTGGGCAAGAAGTCCGTCTTTGCGTGCACGATAGCCGCTGACCTCGCCAGCCGCTAAGACCGTTATGACCGTTAAGGCCGTTCTCAACCACACCTTGTGACTTCGTGATCAGGACCCGCGCACCGCACTCTCACCGCTTCCGTGCAGGTGGGCCCAGCGGTGGCGGGGGCGGCGGCCCATTCGCTTCGAACATTGATCACGCCGTGTCGTCCTGCCAGGTCAGCGAGACGCCATCAATTTTCTTCGGATATATCTCCTGGTCAGCGAGGCGAACGAAATCAGTGATGATTCGTTCCGGTTCAAGGCGGCGCACCACGGCCTCGGAAGGCGCGGACCCCCCCGGCTCAGGAGGGCGCGCCGGCGTCCACGACCGCGGGACGCCGCTTGACCGGCTCCCACCACTCCCGGTTCGCGGCGTACCAGCGGACCGTCTCGGCGAGCCCCCGGAGGAAGGGCACGCGCGGGTGGAAGCCGAGCTCCCCGGCGATCTTCGATCCGTCCACGGCGTACCGCTGGTCGTGTCCCTTGCGGTCGGGGACGAAGCGCACCCGCTCCCAGCCCGCGTCGCAGGCGTCCAGCAGCAGGCGGGTGAGTTCGAGGTTGGACAGCTCCACGCCGCCGCCGACGTTGTACGTCGCCCCCGGGCCGCCCCGCTCCAGCACCGCCTGGACCGCGCGGCAGTGGTCGTCCACGTGGAGCCACTCGCGCACGTTCCTCCCGTCGCCGTAGAGCGGCACGTCCTCCCCGTCCAGGAGGTTCGTGACGAACAGCGGGATCAGCTTCTCGGGGTGCTGGTAGGGCCCGTAGTTGTTCGAGCAGCGGGTGGTCGACGTCCAGAGCCCGTGGGTCCGGTGGAACGCCCGGACGATCAGGTCACTGGCCGCCTTGGACGCGGAGTAGGGCGAGTTGGGCTCCAGGGGGTGCCCCTCCGGCCACGTCCCCTGGTCGATGGACCCGTACACCTCGTCGGTGGAGACGTGGACGAACCGGCGGACGCCCGCCCGCAGGCAGCCTTCGAGGAGGGTGTGCGTCCCTTCGACGTTCGTCGCGATGAACCGCGCCGATCCGGAGACGGAGCGGTCCACGTGCGACTCCGCGGCGAAGTGCACGACGGCGTCGTGGCCGGGCAGCAGGTCCCTGAGCAGCTCGCCGTCGCAGACGTCCCCGCGGACGAACGTCAGCCGCGGGTCGTCCGCGGGGAGGTTCGCGGGGTTGCCCGCGTAGGTCAGCTTGTCGAGCACGGTCACGTGCGCGTTCGCGAGCGCCGGGTACCGCCCGGCGAGCGCCGACCGTACGTAATGGGACCCGATGAAACCCGCGCCGCCGGTGACTATCAGCCTCACACCGCAAGGCTGCCGGTGCCGGGTCGAAGGTCGATCGAGCACCGGTGATCACGCCATCGAGGCCGGGCTCCGCGCCGGCCGCTCGTCACCGGTCTGGACGAGGGACGTGAGGCGCTCCCGCGCGTACATCCGGGCGAGCTTGGGGTACCGGTAGCGGACGGTGCCGTTCTCCTGGGCGCAGCGCAGCAGGTGGTGGCTCAGGAAGTGGTCCAGGGTCCGCCGGGCCTCGGCGACGTCCCAGCCCAGCAGGTCGGCGGCCGTGTCGGCGGTGAACTCCGACGGCAGCATGCTGAGCAGCGCGAAGGCGCCCTGCTCGCGGTCGCCGAGCCGCTCGTAGCTGGAGTCGAACCTGGACCGCAGGTCGAGATCGCCGAACCGCAGTTCCGGGAGGCGCTGGGGCGTGCGGGTGAGCTCCTCCGCCATGCGGCCCAGCGAATAGCCGGGCATCGCGGCGAGCCGGTCGCCGATGCAGCGCAGCGCCAGCGGCAGGGAGTCGCAGGCGTCGACCAGCAGCTCGGCGCCGTCCCGCTCCCTGCGGATGCGGGGGCCGCCGATGATGCGGGCGAGCAGCTCGATGCCGTCCGCCCGGTTCAGCACGTCGATCTCGATGTTCCGTGCGCCCGGCAGGCCCTCCAGCCTGCGCCGGCTGGTGACGACCACCGCGCACCGCGTGCCGCCGGGCAGCAGCGGCCGCACCTGGGCGGCCGACGCGGCGTCGTCCAGCACCATGAGGAGGCCCCGGCCGGCGGCCGCGGAGGAGAGCAGGCGGCTGCGGTCCTGCAGGCCCTCCGGGATCTGGTGCGCGGGGAAGCCGAGGGCGCTGAGGAAGGAGTGGAGGACCTCGGCGGGGTCGCGGGCGCGGTCGGTCGACCCCCGGAGGTCCGCGTAGAGCTGCCCGTCGGCGAACGCGGAGCGGACCCGGTGCGCGGCGTGCACCGCCAGCGCCGTCTTCCCCACCCCGGGCATCCCGCTGATCACGGTGACCCGCCCGGCGCCGCACGGCTCCGGCGGCGGCGCCGCCACCTGCTCGCAGACCTCCGCCACGTCGGTCCCGCGGCCCGCGAACTCGGGGTCCGCGGGGAGCCGCGCCGGCGCCGGCTCGTCCGCGTGCTCCCCGGCGGGCGCGCGGACGGGCCCCGGCCCCGGCTCGATCGCCGAGGGGGCGGGCAGGTCGGCCGAGAGCAGGCCCTGGTGCAGCTGCCGGACCTCCCGGCCGGGTTCCAGGCCGAGCTGCTCCACGAGGTTGCCGCGGAGCGTCCGGTAGACGTCGAGCGCCTCGTAGCGGCGTCCGGAGTGGTGCAGGGCGGTCATCAGGGACGTGTGGAAGCCCTCGTGCAGCGGGTACCTGACCACCAGGGACTTCAGCTCGCCGATCAGCTCCAGGTGGCGGCCGACCCGCAGGTCGGTCTCGATCCGCAGTTCCAGCGCCCGGAACCTGACCTCCTCGAGCCGCGCCACGTACGCCGACAGCAGGTTGCCCGCGAGCACGTCGACCAGCGCGGGCCCCCGCCACATGGCGAGCGCGTCGGCCAGGATCTCCGCCGCCCGCACGGGGTCGCCGCGGTCCAGGATCGCCCGCCCCTCCTTGATCGCCTGCTCGAACCAGTGGAGGTCGACGTCCTCGTCCGGGACGCTGAGCATGTAACCGGCGGGCCGCGTCTGCAGGACCTCTCCCGCGCCGCACCGCTGGAAGATCTTCCGCAGTTTGTAGATGTACGTCTGCAGGGTGGTCATCGCGCTGACCGGCGGATCGTCCTCCCAGAGCTCGTCGATCAGCTCCGAGGTCCGGACGACGGAGTTGCGGCGCAGCGCGAGCAGCGCGGCGACCTGGCGCGGCTTCGGCGCGGTCGGGGCGATGTTCTCTTCCGCCTGAATGATCTCGAAGGACCCTAGAACCCGGAATTCCATCGCATTCTCCCTCGACTGGGGGTAATGGGCGGATCGACCGGCCGTCGACCACTTAGGCACGTTAACCAGCATCGGCCGGCAAGACAAGATCGCATTACCTAAGTTGCGCGGAGGATGGGCGGACGGGACCATTCGGAA
>NZ_BMRO01000009.1:207944-226631 GCF_014648675.1 Actinomadura livida | reverse complement strand
GCCCTCCCGGCCGCCCCCCCCCTGCCGCGGAGAAGGGCGCGGGTGCCTACGTCATGTGCCGAGGGCCTGCCGGCCGACGAGCATGCCGTTCACCTTGTCGAGGAATGTTCGCGGTGTCTCCACCACATCGGCGTCCTCGTCGTTCAGTTCGACCTCGTATTCGCGCTTGATGACGGCCGTCGCCTCCAGCAGCGCGAGCGAGTCGTACCCGAGGTCCATGAACGACGTGTCGAGGATGTCGCCGCCGTGGTCCACGGACTCGTCCTCACCCGCGCACGCGCGCATGATCTGCTTCAGGTCCTCGATCGTCAGCTCTTTCAATGCCGTCTCCTTTCGGTCGGCTTTCTCAGCGCACGCCACGGTCATGACGTACTGGCCGTATCGCGACGAGGCCAGCCCGGCCCCGAGCCGGTGGCAGGTCTCGGCGTCGATGAACCCCATCCGGAGGGCGATCTCCTCGACACAGGCGACGTGCAGCCCCTGCCGCTCCTCCAGGGTCAGCACGTACTGGCTGGCGGCCAGCAGCGCTTCGGGCGTCCCGGTGTCCAGCCAGGCGAAGCCGCGGGTGAGCTCCACGAGCCTCGCCCTGCCCTGCTCCAGGTAGGCGCGGTTCACGTCGGTTATCTCGAGCTCGCCGCGCGGCGACGGGCGCAGGTTCCGCGCGATCTCCACGGCGTCGTTGTCGTAGAGGTAGAGCCCGGTGACCGCCCGGTTCGAGCGCGGCCGGGCGGGCTTCTCCTCGATGGAGAGCAGCCGGCCGCCGGCGTCGGTCTCCGCGATCCCGAAACGCTCCGGGTCCTCGACCGGATAGCCGAAGAGCACGCAGCCGTCGACGTTCCGCGCCTGCTCGCGCAGGAGCTCGGCGAGCAGGTGCCCGTGGAAGATGTTGTCGCCGAGGACGAGCGCGACCGGCTCGTTCCCGATGTGGCCGGCCGCGATGATGAGCGCCTCCGCGATGCCTTTGGGCTCGTCCTGCACCGCGTAGGAGAAATTCATTCCGAGATCCGTCCCGTCGCCGAGCAGCCGCCGGTACCGCGGGACGTCTTCCGCGGTCGAAATGATCAGCACGTCCCTGATCCCGGTGAGCATCAGCACCGAGAGGGGGTAGTAGATCATCGGCTTGTCACCGACCGGCAGCAGCTGCTTGGAAATGACCCGGGTTATCGGGTACAGCCTGGTGCCGGAGCCGCCCGCGAGGATGATCCCCTTCATCACGCCCGTCCCCCTCCGCCTTTTCCCGATGGGCCGTTTTCCCGCCGTTCGATGTCCCGTTCAGCATCCGGGCCCGCGCTCAACCGCGGTTGGAGCGGCGCTCAACGATCCGCGTCGAGCAGGCCGGCGGCGAAATCCGTGGTGTGCGCGGCGTCCCGGAACCGGGGGTGGTCCAGCGCCCGGAGCAGGAACGGCACCGTCGTGCGGACGCCGGCGCCGTCGATCCGGAACTCGGCGAGCGCCCGGCGCATCCGGGCGATGGCCTCCGGCCTGGTGGGCGCCCACACGATCACCTTGGCGAGCAGCGAGTCGTACGCCCCCGAGATGCGCATGCCGGGGAAGCAGTGGGTGTCCACCCGGACGAAGGGGCCGCCCGGAGGCAGGAACTCCGTCAGGCGGCCCGGCGCGGGGACGAAGCCCCGGTCCGGGTCCTCCGCGTTGACCCGGCACTCGATCACGGCGCCGTGCGGCGCGACGTCGGCCGGGCCGAGGCCGAGCCGCTCCCCCGCCGCGACGCGGATCTGCTCGTGCACCATGTCGATCCGCGTGGCCACCTCGGTGACCGGGTGCTCCACCTGGATCCGGTTGTTGACCTCCATGAAGTAGAACCGCCGGTCGCGGTCCACGAGGAACTCGAAGGTGCCCGCGCCCACGTACCGCGCGGCGCGCGCGCCGGTCACCGCCGCGCGGCGTATCTCCTCGACCAGCTCGTGCGGCAGTCCGGGGGCCGGCGTCTCCTCGATGAGCTTCTGGTTCCTCCGCTGGACGGTGCAGTCCCGCTCGCCCAGGCACACGACCTCGCCGTACGCGTCGCAGAGCACCTGCACCTCGACGTGCCGCGCGTCCTGGACGAGGCGCTCGGCGTAGACGCGCCCGTCGCCGAAGAAGGAATGGGCGTCCGCGCACGCCTGCCGGAACGCGCCGGGCAGGTCCGCGGGGCAGCGGGCGATCCGCATCCCCCGGCCCCCGCCGCCCATCGCCGCCTTGATGATCAGCGGGTAGCCGATCCGGTCCGCCGTCCGCTGGGCCTCGCCCAGGTCCCGCAGCGGGTGCAGGGTGCCCGGCAGCAGGGGCAGCCCGCAGTCCGCCATGAGCTCCCGCGCCCTCGACTTGTCGCCGAGCCGGGCGAGCACGTCGTGGGGCGGCCCGATGAACGTGATGCCGGCCTTCTCGCAGACCTCGGGGAAGTCGGGTTCCTCGGAGAGGAAGCCGTATCCCGGGTGCACCGCGTCGGCACCGGACAGCGCGGCCGCCTCCATGATCGCGGGGATGCTCAGGTAGCTGCGCCGGGGATGCTCGGGTCCGATCCGGACGGCCTCGTCGGCGCCGGCGACCGCGAGCGAGTCCTCGTCGGCCGAGGAGTAGACGGCGACGCTCCTGATCCCCAGCTCCCGGCAGGCGCGGACCACCCGGAGCGCGATCTCGCCCCTGTTCGCGACCAGAACCTTGTGGAACATGGCGTCAACCGGGAGTGCCGACGGCCTGCACGGACGTGTCGAGCGCGATCAGGCCCGTCCCGAACTCCACGGACGTGCCGTCCGGGACCAGCACCTCGACCACCCGGCCCGCGCGGTCGGCTCCGACGGGGGTCATCAGCTTCATGACCTCCAGGATGGCGATCTGCTGCCCCGCCCGGACCTCGTCGCCCACGGCGACGAACGGCTCGGCGCCCGGCTCCGGGGCGGTGTAGAACGTCCCGACCATCTCGGCGCAGACGTGGTGCAGGGCGTCCCGGCCCGCCGCCTCGCAGGGCTCGGGTCCGGCGAGCCCGTGCTCGGCGGGTGCCGCGAGGGCGCCCGGCGGTTCGGCCGCGGGCGCCGCCGGGGCCGCGGCCGGCGACCATTCCAGCTCGACCGCGACGTCCCCCGTCCGTATCGCGAGCCTGTGCAGCCGCGGGTCGGCCGCCGAGATGAGCCGTGCCGCGTGGTCGCAGACGTCGTCGAGGACGCCGTTCCGCTCGGCCTGTTCACTGGTCACCGATGTCTCCTAACCGAGGGCCTGGAAGCGGCGGAACCGCACCCGGCGGGTCTCCACGAGGCAGGCCGGGCCGAGCGCCGACAGCTCGTCCAGGCCCGCGGTGATCGCCGCCTTGAGGCGCGCGGCCGCCGCGCCGGGGTCGCCTTGGGCACCGCCGCCGGGCTCCGGGACGACCGCGTCGACGATGCCGAGCCGCAGCAGCGACCGGGCGTCGACGCGGAGCTCCCGCGCCGCCTGCGGAGCGGCGCCCGAGTCGCGCCACAGGATGGCCGCGCACCCTTCCGGGCTGATCACCGAGTAGATCGCGTTCGAGAAGGCGAGGACCTTGTTGGCCACCGCGAGCGCCAGGGCGCCGCCGCTGCCGCCCTCCCCGGTGACCACCGAGACGACCGGGACCGGCAGGCCGGTCATGAGCCGCAGGCTGTCGGCGATCGCCGCGGCCTGGCCCTCGGCCTCCGCCTCGATCCCGGGATGGGCGCCCGGCGTGTCCACGAGGGTGACCACCGGGACGCCGAGCTTCGCGGCCAGCCGCATGAGCCGGGCCGCCTTCCGGTACCCCGCGGGTGTCGGCATGCCGAAGCCGGCGCGCGCCAGCTCCTTCGCGGTGTGGCCCTTCTGATGGCCGATGATCATGATGGGGGCGCCGTCCAGCCGGGCCAGTCCCCCGGTGATCGCCCGGCAGTCGCCGCCGAGGCGGTCGCCGTGCAGTTCCACGAAGTCGTCGGCGATCCACTGGATGTAGTCGCGGGCCGTGGGCCGGTCCAGCGCCCTCGCCAGGCGCACCGCCTCCCAGGTCTCCCCGGCGGGCAGGTCGCGCGGATCGGTGACCAGCGGCGCGCCCGGCCCCTCGCGCCCGCCGGCCGCGTGCGGGGCGGCCGGACGCCGGGCACCGGCGGACAGCAGCCGCGCCAGCGCGGACCGGAGCCCGTGCCGCGGCACGACGGTGTCCACCAGTCCCCGCTCCGCCAGGAACTCCGCCGTCTGGAAGCCCTCCGGCAGGGACTGCCGTATCGTCTGCTCGATCACGCGCGGCCCGGCGAACCCCATGCGCGCCCCCGGCTCGGCGACGATGACGTCGGCCAGGGTGGCGAACGAGGCCGCGACCCCGCCGTAGGTCGGGTCGGTGATCAGCGAGACGGTGAGGATGCCCGCCTCGTCCAGTTCGCGGAACGCCTGGCTCGTCTTCGCCATCTGCATCAGCGCCAGCGCGCCCTCCTGCATGCGCGCCCCGCCCGACGCCGTCACGACGAGGAGCGGCGTCCGCTCCGCGAGGGCGAGTTCGGCCGTCCGGGTGATCAGCTCCCCGACCGCCGTGCCCAGGCTTCCGCCGAGGAAGCGGAAGTCCATCACGGCGGCGACGACCGGATTCCCGCCGATCGCGCCGCGGACGCAGGCCACCGCCTCCTTCATTCCGGTGGCGGCCTGCGCCTCGCTCAGCCGGGCCGCGTAGGGCTTCGAGTCGACGAACCCCAGCGGATCACCGGTGGCGACGGGGAAGTCGAGCCGCTCGGCGGACCCCTCGTCCAGCAGGGCGGCGATCCGCTCGTCCGAGGTCATCCGCTCGTGGCGGCCGCACTCGGGGCAGACGAGAAGATCGCGCCTGAACCGCTTGCCGTAGGCCAGCGCGCGGCATCCCGAGCAGATCACCCACTCGGGCAGATCCACCGATCGAGCCGTCAGCACGTCAGTCAAGCGCACCTCCCCAGTCGTCGTTACGCGGACGACTCTGGGCGCACGCTTTCAAGGGCCGATGGAAAGTCGCTAGAGAGCACCGGACGCGTGGCCCGCGCTCTCCCCGCTCTCCAAGCGGCTTACAAGCCGGTTCCGAGGACGGTCGCCGACGATCGGCGCGTAGGAGCATTACCAGCCACGAGGAGCCGTCGATGGCCACTGCGTCCCGCCAGCGTCCCAACACCCACGAGATGGTCGTCACCCACCGCGTCTCCCGGCGCGAGTCACGGGTGCTGGCCGCCCAGGTGCCGGGCGTGCGGCCCGGGGACACCGGCCGGGCCCGGGTGCTCGCCGCCCACCTGAGCGACTACCTGCTCGCCCTGCACCTGCACCATTCGGCCGAGGACGAGCTGCTGTGGCCGCTGCTGCTGGCCCGCGTCGAGCTCGAGGCGGACGTCGTCCGGCGCATGGAGCAGCAGCACGAGCGGCTCGCCGCGGGCATGGAGCGCATGACGAGGCTGGCGCCGGCCTGGGCCGAGCACGCGGACGAGGAGTCACGCGACGCGCTGAGCGAGCTGCTGATGGAGCACGTGGGACTCCTCACCGAGCACCTGGACGACGAGGAGCAGAACATCCTGCCCTTGGTGGAGCGGCATGTGAGCGTCAGCGAGTGGGCCAAGCTGTCCGAGCACTTCACCACCCACACGCCCAGGGACAAGCAGCTGTTCTTCCTCGGTGCGGTCCTGGAGGACGCGGACCCGCGGGAGCGGGCGCACGTGCTCGGAGGGCTCCCCCTCCCGGCGCGCCTGGTCTGGCACACGGTCGGGCGCGTCCGGTACGCGCGCCGGATCCGCAGTGTGCGTGGGGCCTGACACGCTCCAGGGCCGCGACCGGCGCTTCGAGAGCGTCGCCCGGCGCGGCCCTGGCTCGCGGTGCCGGCTAGAGCCCGTCGCTAGAGCGTCGCACCGGGATGCTTGCTCGCCTGCTCGAACCAGGAGACGAGTTGGCCCTCGTCCAGGTCGTCGCCTTCGTGGACGTCCAGGTAGCGCATGCCGGGGTGCTTGGACTCCTTGGGCGGCATGGGATCGAGCGAGGTGCCGTTGAGGAACTGGACCTGCACGTACTTCGTGTAGCACCGGAACGAGAGGAACCAGCCGTCGCCTTCGTTGCCGTAGAACGGCTGGTTCCACTTCACGGCCTTGTGCACGTCGGGGACGGTCTTCGAGACCAGGCGATCGATCCGCTTCCCCACCTTGCCCTTCCAGCCGGGCATTGCCTTGACGTACTCCTGTACCGGCTTGTCGCCCTCGCCTTTGGGGATCTGCGGATTCCCACCGGAGAGCAGCTTCGGTCCGGAGCCGGAGTTCTTGTCGGTCTTCTTCTTGCTCGTCGGCATCGGTACTCCACCGTTCGTGCTCGTCGACGGCCGAGGCGTCGCGCGAAGGCGTGCAGCCTTGGCTCGCGGCCCTGCCCCAGCCCGAACGCGGCCATCCTGTTCAGTTGACCGATCTCAGCGATCGAAACATGGACGCCCGTCCCCGGCGCGCCGGAATCCGCGCGCTACCGCCCGTTCTCCGGCGCGCTCGCGATACGGAAGATCACGTCGTCCTCGGCGATCTCCGCGTTCAGGGCGCGGCCGCCGAGCATCTCGGCGGCGGTGGTCTGCAGGAACACCCGCACCCCGCCGGTCTCGATGACCTCGTCCCCCGCGTCCGGACCGGGCGCGATGGACAGTTCGAGCCCGCCGGCCGAGTCGTGGTGCACGATGCGCAGCCCGGAATCCGGCGGGACATCCGGCTTGTCCGTCAGGATGCGGATGGCTTCGACGGCGGTATCGGTCAACGTGAGCACGATTGAACTCCTTGGGCATGGTGACCAGTCGGCCCGTTCAGGCAGACACCCGTGCAGGCAGAAAGGCCACAGTAGAACACGCCGAGTGCGTTCAACTGAAGATTTGCCGCTGCCGGGCAGCAGCACTCCGCATACGTGGCCCCGCCAGTCGATTCACCTGCTCCGGCATGGCCCGATGCTCTCATGGCGTTCAACCGGGAAAGCACCGCAGTCGAACGCCGTCGCCGCCCGCGTTGACTTCCCATAAGCGGATCCGGATCCTGGTTTCCGGTACGCCCACGCCTATCAGAAATGGCTCCGCGTGCCGTGGCCATTCACGACGAGCCCTGAAATGAATGGCCGGGTCACCGTGCCCCGCGCCGGATGTCTCCGGGACGAAGATTCCGCGTGGGGATCCGTTCGAGCATGAAGGAGAAATCCGTGTCCGAGGCTCGCAGTAGCGATTACGACGCGATTGTGATCGGCGGGGGGCCCAGCGGGTCCTCGTACGCGATGACGCTCGCCCGCAAAGGCCACTCGGTGCTCCTGCTGGAGCGGGAGGAGATGCCGCGCTTCCACATCGGTGAGTCGTTGCTGACCTACACCACGGACGTGCTGGAGCAGATGGGGCTGCTGGACCGGGTCGCCGAAGGCGGCTTCGTCGTCAAGCGGGGCATCGAGCTGACCGGGACCGAAGGCACGTTCCGGCGCCTCGACCTGGGCAAGGTCGGGGAGGGCAGGCGCGGCTGGACCTTCCACGTGGAGCGCGCCCACTTCGACAAGATCCTCCTCGACGCCGCGGCGGAGACGCCGGGCGTGACCGTGCTCCAGAAGGCCCGCGTCCGGAAGCTGCTCTTCGCCGGCGAGCGGATCTCCGGCGTCCGGTACACCCGCGACGGCGAGGAGCACGACGCCACCGCGAGCTTCGTCATCGACGCGAGCGGCCGGACGGGCGTGATCGCCAGGGGGATGGGCCTGCGCAAGACCGACGACGACCTGAAGATGGCGGCGATCTTCCGGCACTACGAGGGCCTGGACGAGCGCAACAACCCGGCCACCGAGGGCGACATCCAGCTCGGGCTGTACGAGGACGGCTGGTTCTGGGCCATCCCGATCCGGCCCGGCGTCATCAGCGTCGGCTGCCTGGTCCCGGCGGAGATCCTGCGCAAGTCGGTGCCCGAGGAGGTGTTCAGCCGGAACCTCAAGCGGATCCCGCGGATCTCCCAGCGCATCGAGGGCACGACGGTCGCCCGCGACCTCACCGGCGAGAACAACTTCGAGTACCACTGCGACACCCTCGCCGGTCCCGGCTACTTCATCGTCGGCGACGCCGGCTGCTTCACCGACCCGGTCTTCTCCGGCGGCGTGCTGCTCGCCCTCACGACGGGCCGCCGGGCGGCCGAGGAGAGCGCCCGGGTGCTGGCCGGGGAGGCCGACGAGAAGGAGGTGGCGCTGCGCTACCAGAACTTCTTCAAGACCGGCTACGAGACGTACTACCGGCTCATCCGCGCCGTGTACGACAACAGGTACGTATCGGAGGGCCGGGAACTGCGGGTGACGCCGCGCCACGGCGGCCAGCGCCTCGCCGGAGCGGGGTGGTGGGGCATCCAGGAGAGGCTCCAGGCCACGTCCGGCGGGCCGTTCGACACCAGCGAGTCCATCGAGCACTTCTGGCTCGTGCGCGCGCTCAACGGCGACTTCTGGTCGGGCGACAACCGGTTCTTCCAGCGGCTGCGCGAGGAGAAGGCGTGGCGGCTGTTCGACGACTTCGAGCCGAGCTACGAGTGCCCGGTCCACCCCGGAAGCTGAGCGCCCCGGTGCGGCGGGCGGCGGGCGCGCGGAGGACCGGATGCTCGTAGCGGCACCTCCGACCGCCCCGGTCAGCGCCCACCAGACCCTGCTCCTGCTGCTGCAGATCGGCCTGCTGCTGGGTCTCGCGGTGGTGCTGGGACGGCTGGCGCGGCGGCTGGGGATGCCGGCGATCGCCGGGGAGCTGTCGGCCGGGGTGCTGCTGGGGCCGTCGCTGCTCGCCCAGGTGGCGCCCGGCGTGTCCGGCTGGCTGCTGCCGGACGCGCCCGGCCAGATGCACCTCCTCGACTCGGTGGGGCAGTTCGGCGTACTGCTGCTGGTGGGCGTCACCGGGATGAACGTCGACATGGGCCTGGTACGGCGCAAGGGAGCCGCGGCGGCCCGGGTGAGCGTCGGCGGCGCGCTCGTCCCGCTGGCGCTCGGCGTGGCCGTCGGGTTCCTGCTGCCCGCCTCGCTGCTCGCCGAGGGCGCCGACCGGGCCGTCTTCGCCTGGTTCATCGGCGTGGCGATGTGCGTCAGTGCGGTCCCGGTCATCGCCAAGACGCTGCTCGACATGCGGCTGCTGCACCGGGACATCGGCCAGATGATCATCGCGGCGGCGGCGGTCGACGACGTCATCGGCTGGCTGCTGCTGTCGGTGGTGTCGGCGATGGCCACCACCGGGATCAGGGCCGGCGAGGTGACGCTGGCGGTCGGCTGCCTGGCCGGCGTCCTGCTGTTCGCCTGGCTCGTCGGCCGGCCCGCCGTGGGCGTGCTGCTGCGGCTGTCCGCCCGGTCGGCGGACCCGGGCGTCGGCGTCGCGGTGGCGGTCCTGATCGTGATGCTGGCAGCGGCGGGGACCCAGGCGGCGGGCATGGAGGGGGTGCTCGGCGCGTTCTACGCCGGCATCCTCATCGGCTCGTCGCGGTGGGTCGACCGCGAGCGGCTCGCCCCGCTGCGGACGTTCGTCCTGTCGGTGCTCGCCCCGCTCTTCTTCGCCACGGCCGGGCTGCGGATGGACCTCACCGCGCTGGGCGACCCCGTGGTGCTGGGCGCGGCGGGCCTCATGCTGCTGGTCGCCGTCACCGGCAAGCTGGCCGGCGGATACCTCGGGGCGCGCGCCTCCAAGTGCGACCACTGGGACGCGCTTGCCCTCGGCGCCGGGCTGAACGCCCGCGGCGTCATCCAGATGATCATCGCGATGGTCGGGCTGCGGCTCGGCGTGCTGACCATGGAGATGTACACGGTCATCGTCCTGGTCGCGGTCGGGACGTCGCTGATGGCGCCGCCGATGCTGCGGTACGCGGTGCGCCGCGGGACGGCGGTGAGCGAGGAGGAGGCGCGGCGCGAGAAGGCGCTGGCCGTCGACTAGCCCCCGCCCTTCCCCCGGCGGCCCCGGCGCGCTTGAATCTACTGACTGCGGATCTTCGCCGGGAGGACCGATGGCCTTCACCACGGTGACCTACGAGGTCGCCGACCATGTCGCCACGATCACGCTGAACCGGCCCGAGGCCATGAACAGCTTCAACGAGGCGATGCTCGACGAGTTCTCCGAGATCTGGGCGCGGGTGCGGGAGGACGACGACGTGCACGTCGTCCTGCTGCGCGCGGCGGGCGACCGGGCCTTCAGCTCCGGGGCGGACGTCAAGCAGGGGTTCGAGCGGCCGGACAACGTCTGGTCGGAGGAGGACCCGGGCGACCGGCTGTCCCCCAAGCTCAACCGGGTCTGGAAGCCCGTCGTGTGCTGCGTGCACGGGATCGCGGCGGGCGGGGCGTTCTACTGGATCAACGAGTCCGACATCGTCATCGCCTCGGACGACGCGACGTTCTTCGACCCGCACGTCAGCTACGGGCTGACCGCCGCGCTGGAGCCGATCGGGCTGGCCCGCAGGATCCCGGTCGGCGAGGTGATGCGGATCGCGCTGCTCGGCCTGGACGAGCGCATGTCCGCGCGGCGGGCGCACGAGATCGGGCTGGTCAGCGAGGTGCTGCCGCGCGAGGAGCTGTGGGCGCGGGGCGAGGAGCTGGCGCGGATCATCGCCGCCAAGCCGCCCGCGGCCGTGCAGGGCACAGTCCGGGCGGTGTGGGAGTCGCTGGACTCCACCAGGACGGAGGCGCTGCGGTCCGGAATGCTGTACACGCACATCGGCAACCCGATCGGGACCGCGCAGGTCGACCGGTCCGCCGTCCCCACCAGGAAGTGGACGCTCCGGTGAACCCGCCCGGCCCGGGATGACCACCGGCCGATCTACTAGATTGACCTAGTTAACTCGGTCGGGGGCCGGTGGAGGGAGAGAGCGTGGAGATCAGCGGCAAGAAGGCGATCGTGGTGGGCGGCGCGTCCGGCATGGGCCGGGCCACCGCGGAGCTGATGGCGGCGCGCGGCGCGGCCGTCGCGATCCTGGACCGGCCCGGTTCGGACGGCGAGGAGGTCGCGAAGGCGCTGGGCGGGACGTTCCACGCGGTGGACGTCACCGACTTCGGCGGCACCGGGCAGGCCGTCGACGCGGCCGTCGCCGGCCTCGGCGCGCTGCACGTCGTCGTCACCACGGCGGGCGGCGGCATCGCGCAGCGCACGCTGAGCAAGCAGGGGCCGCACGACCTGGACGAGTTCCGCCGCGTCCTCGACCTGAACGTCGTCGCCTCGTTCAACATCTCCCGGCTGGCCGCCCAGCACATGAGCCGCAACGAGCCCGAGGACGAGGAGCGCGGGGTGATCATCAACACCTCGTCGATCGCCGCGTTCGAGGGGCAGATCGGCCAGGTCGCCTACACCGCGGCCAAGGCCGGGATCGCCGGGATGTGCCTGACCATGGCCCGCGACCTGGGTTCGCTGGGCATCCGCGTCCTGGCGATCGCGCCGAGCCTCTTCGCGACCGGCATCACCCAGGGCATCCCCGACGAGTTCGCGCAGGCGCTCACGAAGGACGCCGCGTTCCCCAAGCGGATGGGCCGTCCCGAGGAGTACGCCAAGTTCGCCCTCGCCATCGTGGACAACCCCATGCTCAACGGCCAGTGCCTGCGTCTCGACGCGGGCCAGCGGTTCGCCCCGCGCTGACGCGCCGCGCCCGGCGCCCGCCGCCTCCCGGGGGCGGCGGGCGCCGGGACGGTCAGCCCGCGTCTCTGCCGCTGAGCTCGTCGCGGAGCAGGCGCTTGAGCAGCTTGCCGGTCTCGGTGCGCGGCAACTCCTCCCGGAACTCGACCGCGCGGGGGCATTTCTGGCCCGCCAGCCGCTCCCGGCAGTACGCGATCAGCTCCGCGGCGAGCTCGGCGGAGGGGGCGCGGCCGGGTGAGAGCTGCACGAGCGCCCGCACCTGCTCCCCCCATTCGGGGTCGGGCACGCCGACCACCGCGCTGTCGAGCACGGCCGGATGCGCGGCGAGCACGGCCTCGACCTCGGCCGGGTAGACGTTGACCCCGCCCGTGATGATCATGTCCTTGATGCGGTCGACGATGAACAGGAAGCCGTCCTCGTCGAGGTGGCCCGCGTCGCCGAGGGTGAACGCCGTCCCGCGGAAGACCTCGGCGGTCTGGCCGGGGTCGCGGTGGTAGCGGAACCCGCGCCCGCCGCCGTCCAGGTAGACCGCGCCCACCCGGCCGGGCGGCAGCTCGTTGCCGTCGTCGTCCAGGATCTTGACCGTCATGCCCCGGATCGGGCGGCCCACCGTGCCGGGCTTGGCGAGCCAGTGGTGCGGCTTGGCGATGGTCGCGGCGCCCTCGGTGCCGCCGTAGGTCTCCCAGATCACCGGGCCCCACCAGTCCAGCATCCGCTTCTTCAGCTCCGCCGGGCAGGGCGCCGCCGAGTGGACGATCGACTCCAGGCTGGAGACGTCGAAGCCGCCCTTCACGTCCTCCGGCAGCCGCAGCAGCCGCGCGAACTGCGTCGGCACCATGTAGCCGGTGGTGATCCGGTGCTCCTGGATCAGCCGCAGCGTCTCCGCGGCGTCGAACGCCCCCATGATGACCAGCGGCTGGCCGACGTGCAGCGCCGAGAGGTAGAAGACCTGGCAGCCGCCGTGGAACATGCCGGCCGACACCAGGTGCGCGCCCTCCAGCGGCCGGAACCGGAAGGCGTGCGCGAACGACTTCATCGCGTCCGCCATCACGTCGGGGGCGACGTCCGGCATGTCCCGCCAGATCCCCTTGGGGCGGCCGGTCGTGCCGGAGGTGTACACGAGCGGCGCCCCGGCGGCGCGGTCCGGCGGCGCGGTGACCGGGTGCCCGTGCAGCGCGTCCTCCTGCGGGACGAAGCCGTCGATGCGGCCGCCCACGGAGACGCGGACCGGCACGCCGGTGACCGCGCCCGCGCGCTCCGCGTAGTCCGCGTGGACGACCAGCGCCTTCATGCCGGCGTGCTCGGCGATCGACGCGACCTCCGCGGCGGGGGAACCGGGGTTCAGGGTGACGTACCGCCAGCCCGCCTCCGCGGCCGCCAGCTGCCAGACGAGGATGTCCACGTCGTTGGGCAGTGCCATGCCGACCACGTCGCCGCGGCCGACACCGCGTGCGCGCAGCGCGTGGACGCGGCGGTGCGCCCGCGCCGCCAGCTCCGCGAACGTGAGCGACTCACCGGCCGGGCACCGGGCGACCGCCGGCAGGTCGGGGTGGTGCTCGGCGAGGTACCAGACGCCCAGCGGGCGGTCCCACGGGTGGTTCATCGGGCCTCGTCCCGGCCGCGGAGGTGCGGGGCGAACGACGCGGGGTCGACGCGGTACGGGGTGTAGAGGGTGACGCGGTCGTAGACGTCGCCCACCTCGGCCTGGATCGCCGGGGCGATCTCGTCCGGCGCGCCGGTCACCGCGAACTCGCGCACGACGTCGTCGGTGATCATGTCGGTCATCTCCCGCCACCGGCCCTGCTTGGACAGGGCGGTCAGCTCCGGCTGCAGGTCGCCGAGCCCGTGCAGGTCGAGCACCGGCCGGTAGGCCGGGGTGGACGCGTAGAAGGCGATCTGCCGCTTGGTGCCCCGCGCCGCCTTGGCCGTCTCCTCCTCGGTGTCCCCGGTGATCACCATCTGCGATCCGCACACGGCGAACCCGTCCAGCCCCTCCCGGCCGGCCTTCTCCCGCCCGCGCCGCAGGGCGGGCAGCGTGACCTCGCGGAGGTAGCGCCCGGTGGTGAACGGGTGCACGAAGAACCCGTCGGCGACCTCGCCGGCGACCTCGGTCATCAGCCGCCCCACCCCGGCGAGGTGGACCGGCGGCGGCCCGTGCGGGTGCGGCTGCTGGGCGAAGAACGGCGTCATCAGCGTGTGGGTGTAGAAGTCGCCCTGGAAGTCGAGCTTCGCACCGTCCTCCCAGGAGGCCCAGATCGCGCGCATCGCCAGCACCAGCTCGCGCATCCGCGCCGCCGGGCGCGACCACGGCATCGAGTACCGCCGCTCGATGTGCGCCCTGACCTGCGACCCGAGGCCGAGCACGAACCGCCCGCCCGAGGCCCGCGCGAGGTCGTACCCCACCGTCGCCAGCGTCATCGGATTGCGGGCGAACGCGATCGCCACCGAGGTCCCGACGGTCACCGAGCCGGTGGCCGTGATCGCCTGCAGGCTCGGCAGGAAGGGGTCGCTCCCCGCCTCGGCGACCCAGACGCCCGCGTAGCCGTCCTGCTCCAGCTTCGCGGCCGCGGCCGGTGCCCCGGCCAGGTCGGCGCCCAGGTTGGCATCGATCTTCATCCGCTTCCCTTCCCTTCGATGGCGGCGGTCCGCCGGGTCAGCGCCCGCGCTCGGCGAGCCAGCGCCGGACGGCCGCACGGTGCTCCTCCGAACGGCCCGAGCGGACCATCCGCTCGCTCTCGCGCGGCAGCGCTTCGCGCAGGTCCAGTGCCTGCGCGTCCCGCACGTTCTCCTTGACCAGCGCGTGCGCGGTACGGGGGCCGGCGGCGATCCCGCGGGCCCAGGCGAGGGCGGCGCCGGGCAGTTCCGCGTCCGGCACCACCCGGTTGACCAGGCCCAGCCGCTCCGCCGCAGCGGCGTCGACGGGGCCGCCGCCGATCAGGAACTCCAGCGCACGGGCGGGCCCGAGGATCCGGGTCAGCGCCCACGGGCCGCCGAAGTCGCCGCTGAACGCCAGCCGGGACCAGCCGTTCACGAACGTGGCGGAGGACGCGGCGATGCGCAGGTCCGCGGCCAGCGCCAGCCCGATCCCGGCGCCGACGGCGGGGCCGGGCAGCGCGGCGACGGAGATCTTCGGGCTCTCCCTGAGCATGACCACCATGCGGGCCAGGTGGGTGAGCGTCTCCGCCTCGCCGGCGCCCTCCGGGCGCCGTCCCGTCCCCGCGCGGACGTCCCCGCCCGCGCAGAACGCGGTGCCGGCCGCGGTGACCAGCACGCAGCCGACCTCGTCGTCGGCGTCGTAGAGCTCGATCAGCCGGGGGATCGCGTCGTACATCTCGGGGTGCAGGGCGTTGCGGCGCTCGGGCCGGTTCAGCTCGATCACCCCGACCCCGCCGGCGACCCGGCCGAGGACGGTCGGCGTCCCCGAGTCGACCTGCCGGGCGGCGTCCTCGCTCATCGTCCGGTTCCGTTCATGGGTGGTTCCTCCGGCATGGGGCTCCCTACCTCGGTGGCATGGCGGGGTCGCGCGGCAGGCCCAGCACCTGCTCGGCGATGGTGTTGCGGTGGATCTCGGCCGTGCCGGCGCCGATGGTGGACGCGCGGGTGGCCAGCCAGCCCGTCGTCCACCGGCCGCGCTGCACCGTGTCCGGGTCGCCGCGCCCGAGCAGCCCGAACGGGCCGAGCAGGTCGACGGCGAACTCGTGCAGCTCCTGCTCGAAGACGCTGTTGTAGAGGCGCGACACCGAGGACGTCGGGCCGGGCTCGCCGGTGGCGATGATGGACGCGATCGTGCGGGCGGCGTGCACGTTCATCACCCGGACCCGCACGTCGAAGTCCGCCAGCCGGCGGCGGACGCCGGGGTCGGCGACGGCGCCGCGCTCGCGGGCCAGGGCGATCAGCTCGTCCACGATCCGCCGGTAGAACGCGGCCTGGGTGAGGGCGCCCGCCGAGCGCTCGTGGCCGAGCGTGGTGCGCGCGATGCGCCACCCCTCGTTCTCCTCCCCCACCCGGTCGGCCACCGGGACCCGCACCTCGTCGAAGAAGATCTCGCAGAAGTGCTCGCGGCCGGTCATGTCGCGGATGGGCCGGACGGTGACGCCGGGGGCGCGTGCGTCGACCAGCAGGTAGCTGATGCCCTTCTGCCGCGACTCCCGCGTCCCGGTGCGGACGAGGACGAAGAGCATGTCGGCCTTGTCGGCGTTGGTGTTCCACACCTTCTGGCCGGTCACCACGTAGTGGTCGCCGTCGCGGCGCGCCGTGGTGCGCAGGCCGGGCAGGTCCGACCCGGCGTCCGGTTCGGAGAACCCCTGCGCCCAGACGATGTCGGCGCGCAGCGTCGGCCGCAGGTACGCGGCCTGCTGCTCGGGAGTGCCGTACTTGATGACCGTGGGCCCGACCATGTCCCACCCGGTCCCGGGGTGCGCGGGAACCCGCACCCTGGCCATCTCCTCGTTGTAGATGACCTGCCGCGGGAACGGCAGGTCCATGCCGCCGTGCTCCCGGGGCCACGACGGTCCCGCGAAGCCGTGGTCGAACTTGGTGGCGGCCCACGCCTTGGCGAAGGCCAGCCGCTCCGCCGCCCCCCTTGGCGGCCTGCCCGGGGCGTGCTCCTTCAGGAACGCGCGCACGGACGCGCGGAACGCTTCGTCGCCGGTCGCGTCGTCAGTGGCCATCGGTGCCCTCCTCCGTGATCCCGCTGAGCCGGGCGAGGCGGTCGCGGTGCCAGTCCGGCGTGCCGAACAGCACCTCGTCGGTCTTGGCGCGCTTGTAGTACAGGTGTACGTCGTGCTCCCAGGTGAACCCGATGCCGCCGTGGATCTGGACGGCGCCGGCGGCGACCTCGGTGTAGGCGCGCGAGCAGCAGATCTGCGCGCTCGCCGCGGCCACCGCGAGCCCGGCCGGGTCCGGGTGCGGGGTCAGGGCGGCCGCGTACGCCGCCGATCGCGCCGCCTCCACGGCGACCATCATGTCGGCGCAGCGGTGCTTGATCGCCTGGAACTCGCCGATCGGCCGGTCGAACTGGTGCCGCGTCTTCGCGTACCCGACGGCGGCGTCCAGGCACCACCGCGCTCCCCCTGCCTGCTCCGCGGCGAGGGCGATCCGCGCGTGGTCGAGGGCCGTCCCGGTGACGGCCGGGTCACGCGACACCAGCCGGGCGGGGACGGACGCGAAGTCGAGCCGGGCCATCTCCCGGGTCGGGTCGACCGCCTCGTGGGCGCGGCGGGTCAGGCCCGGCGCGGTGCCGGAGACCGCGAACAGGGCCGTCCCGGCGCCGGTGTCGGCGGTGACGAGAATCAGATCGGCTGCGGCCCCGTCCAGGACGAAGTACTTGGTGCCGTCGATGGCGAACCCGTCGGCGCCCTCCTTCGCGGTGGTCCGCGCCGCCTCCGCGTCCCAGGAGCCGTCGGCCTCCACCAGGGCCAGGGTCGCGATGGTGGAGCCGTCCGCGATCCCCGGCAGGTGCTCAGCCTTGATCTCCTCGTCGCCGCAGGCGAGCAGCGCCGGGACGGCGAGGCCGGCGGTGGCCAGCAGCGCCCCCGCCGCGAGCGCCCCGCCCAGTTCCTCGAACACCACGCACATCTCGGCCGCGCCGAACCCCGACCCGCCGTACTCCTCGGGGACGGCGAGGCCCTGGACTGCGATCCCGGTGGCCATCCTCCGCCACAGCTCCGCGTCGTGCGGGCTCCCGGAGTCGAGCAGCCGCCGCCGGTCGGCGTGCTCGGCCAGGAAGCCGCGCAGCACCGCGCGCAGCTCCTCCTGCTCGGGGGTGAATGCGATCTCCACGGCGTCCTTCCTTGTCAGCGTCCGGTGAAGTCGGCGTCGGTGAAGTCGGCGTCGGTGCAGTCAGCGTCCGGTGAAGACCGGGGCGCGGCGCCCGAGGAACGCCCGGACGCCCTCCTTGAAGTCCTCGCCGCGCAGGCTGAGCTCGACCGTGCGCGCCTCGGCGTCCAGCGCCCGCGGCAGGTCGGCGGTGAGGTGCTCGGAGACCAGCGCCTTGGTGAGGCCGTGCACGAGGGTCGGCCCGGCGGCCAGCTCCGCGGCGAGCTCCCCGGCGGCGGTCGCCAGCTCGTCCACCGGCACCACCTCGCCGATGAGGCCCCACTCCAGGGCCCGCGGAGCCGGCACGACCGCGCCCCGGATGAGCATCTGCTTGGCCCGCGCGACCCCGATCAGCCGCGGCAGCAGGAACGTCCCGCCGCTGTCGGCGGTGAAACCGCGCTGCGCGAACGGCTCGCTGAACGCGGCCGTGTCGGCGGCCACCACGAAGTCGCAGGCGAGCGCCACATGCAGGCCGAGCCCGGCCGCGCGCCCCTGGACGGCGGCGACCGACGGCACCGGCAGGTCCCACAGGGTCCGGACGAGCCGGTGCGCCGTCGCGGACAGGTTCCGGATCATCGCGCCCAGCGGCGGGCGTTCCCCGCCCTGCGCGTTGGCGGCGACCAGGTCGGCGCCGCCGCAGAAGTTCCGGCCCTCGCCGCGCAGGAGCACGGCCCGGACGGCGCCGCCCGCGGCGGCGTCCTCCAGCGCGCGCAGCAGGACGCCCATGTCCTGGCCGCGCAGCGCGTTGGCCCTGTCCGGACGGGCGAGGGTCACGCGCAGCACGCCGCCCGTGACCTCGCACCGCACCCCGTCCGCGGTGACACCGTCCGCGGCCGCACCGTCCGCCGCCGCACCGTCCGGAGTGGTCACCGCCGCCCCTCGCGGAGCAGCTCCCCGTGCCGGGACATCATCTCGACCGCCTTGCGCTGCAGCTCGGCCGGGACCTCGGGGAGCAGCGCGGGCCCGTGCTCGCGGCTCGGCAGCACCACGACCGCGGTGCCCTTGACCGTGTCCTCGCCGCGCTGGTTGGTGCCCTTGAACGCGATGTCGACCAGGCACCGGCCGTCCTCGGCGACCGTCTTGCCGGTGACCTCGCCGGACAGGAAGTGCGTGTCGCCCTGGTAGTTGAACTTGCGGATCTCGTCGTGCTGGGAGACGACCCACGCGTCGTCGCCCGCCCAGTCGGTCAGGTAGTGGTGCGCCCAGCACTCGCGCAGCACGCCGTAGTCGTAGGCGCGGGGCGTGCCGATGGCCTGCGCCCAGGCGGAGTCCCAGTGGACGCGCTGCGCCACGTCGGGGACCCCGTACTCGTTCTTGATGTAGAACGGGGCGATGCG
>NZ_BMRO01000009.1:196908-207918 GCF_014648675.1 Actinomadura livida | reverse complement strand
CATGTCGGTGGTGGTCAGCGGGCCCTTCGCCATCGGGGGGAGCGCCTCGCCGATCCGCACGTCCTCGAAGTAGCGGGGCGCGCCACCGCGCGGGCTCTCCCCCGCGTAGATCTCCTCGATCTTCGCGAGGTCCTCGTCGGTGTAGCTCGGGTCCTCGATGTCCTTGTACTTGCCGCGCTCGCGGGCCTTCTTGCGCTCGGTGTAGATGACCAGGGTGCGGTAGACGCCGACGACCTCGGCGTTCTGGTTCATCTTGACCTGGCGGTTCACCTTCACGACCGAGCGGCCGGCGAACTCCGACCGCTTCAGCTCGACCGACTCCAGCCCGCCGAAGCCGTACAGGGTGTCGCCGGGCCGGATCGGCCGGTACCAGTCCCAGATGCCGCCGGACACGAAGGCGTGGATGCCCCGGTAGCTGCCGCCGCGCTCCTGCTTGGACGGGCGCTCGCCGCGCAGCGGGGCGTTCAGGATCGCCGCCATGATCGGCGGCGCGATCTGGCCGCCCCACCGGGTGCCCCGCCCGTACTCGGGGTCGGTGAACAGCGGGTTGTCGTCCCCGTAGCCGGTGGCGAAGTTGCGGATCCCCTCCGGGGTGGCGGTGCTGAGGAACTCCTGCGAGCGGCTCGCCCAGTCCCGTCCGACGATCGCGCGGTCCTTCTCGATGTCGGCCTCGTCGAGCTCGGCGGAGGTCGCCTTCTCGAACTCCTCCTCGGTCGGGGCATCGGTGGTCTCGCTCATGAGGCGGTCCTTTCGGGGACGTCGAAGAGCGCCCGGACGCCCGGGCGGCTGATCTTCATGGACGGGGTGCGCGGCAGCTCGTCCACGACCTTGATCTCGGCCGGCAGGTGGTAGCGGGCCAGCCGGTCGCCCAGCCAGTCGCGGAGCTCGGCGGTGCCGGCCGGGGAGCGCAGCGTGACCGCGACGACCGGCACCTCGCCCAGCCGGGGGTCGGGCAGCCCGACGGCGGCGGCGTCGAACACGGCCGGGTGCTCCTTCAGCGCGTCCTCGACCACGCTCGGGACGATCTTGAAGCCGCCGCGGTTGATGGCGTCGTCGGCGCGGCCGCGGATGTAGAGGAAGCCGTCCTCGTCGAGAGAGGCCAGGTCGGTGGTGCGGGTCCAGTCGTCGCCGCCCGCGGGGAGCTGCGCGCCGCGCGCCTCCAGGATGCCGGTCTCGCCCGGCCCCAGCGGCGCCGCGGTGTCGGGGTCGACGATCCGCAGCTCGATGCCGGGGTGGGCCCGGCCGACGCTGCCCCGCTTGGCCTCGCCCCACTCCTGGCGCAGCTTGAGGTGCCATCCGGCGATGGCCCCGGCGAACTCGGTCGCGCCGTAGTTGGTGAGGACGGGCACGCCGTAGCGGGCCTCGAAGCGCTCGGCGTCGGCGGGGTCGAGCGGCGCGGTGCCGGACAGGACCCCGCGGACGCCGTCGAACACGTCCCCGGGCACCTCGGCGTCCATGACCATGCGCATCGCGGTCGGCGGCAGGCCGACGATCTTCGGGCGGTGCGCGCGGACGAGCGAGGCCCACGCGTCCACCTCGAACCGTTCGAGGAGCGCGGTGGTGCGCCCCTCCAGAACGGTGCTCACGACGAAGTACAGGCCGGCGATGTGCACCAGCGAGGTCCAGAGGATGACGCTGCCGGGGCGGAGCCGGGGCTCGCCGTCCAGCGCGGCCGCGGTGCCGGCGGCGTTGTACGCGGCGGTGAGCCGGGTGTAGGTCAGCTCCACCCGCTTGGGCTTGCCGGTGGTGCCGCTGGTCAGCATCAGGACGGCGACGTCCGAGGGTTCCGCCGGGCGCGGGGCGGGCGTCCAGTCGACCTCGCGGCGGGCCAGTGCCCGGTCCTCACCCGTCTGGAGGGCCACGGCGCCCGCGGAGCGTGCCGCGTCCGTGACGCCGTTCCTGGCCCAGTCCTCGGGGTCGGCGATGACGGCCTGCGGGGCGAGCCCCGCGATGTCCTCGGCAAGCCCGACGTCGCCGTGGAAGGGGCTCAGCGTGACGACCTCGCGGCCGGTGGCCAGCACGGCGAGCAGCGCCGACAGCAGCGCGGGGCGGTTGCGCAGGACGATGCCGATCCGGCGGGCGCCGGTCCCCGCCAGGAGGGCTTCGAGGTCGTCGACGGTCTGGCCGTGGTAGGCCCAGGGGTAGGTCCGGTCACCGAAGGTGAGCGCGGGCGCGGCGGGGTCGAGCGCGATCGTCCGGCGCAGCCGCGCGGACAGCGGCCGGTCGGCTGGCGTCCCTCCCGGTCCGGGGCGGGCGTGGTTCATTGGGTCCTTCCCGTGGTCATGGAGTCCTTCATCGTTCAGATGTGTCTCGTTGCGCGGGTGGGTCTCGTTGCGGGCGGGGAGCCGCCGGAGCAGCGCGGCGAGGCCGGTGTCGCGCGGGTTCGGGCCGACGTAGGGCGGGACGCCGAGCACCTCCCCCACCGGCGGCACCTCGCCGGGCAGGTCGTCGACGAGGACGGCGGGGGCGTGCTCCGGCGGCAGGGCGGGCAGGACCCAGTGGCCCCGCCCGTCCCGCTCGGCCTTGGCGTGGACGGCCGTGACCAGGCCGGCGATGCCCGCGCCCTCGGCGCGGCGGCGCGCGTAGTCCGCCCCGCCCGCGCTCCACAGCAGCACGGGCACGCCCAGCTCCCGCAGGCCGGAGAGCAGCTCGCGGGCCAGGGGCCGCAGCGACGTCCCGGTCACCGAGTCCAGCAGCGTGCCGTCGACGTCGAAGAGCCACGCCCCGGGGGTCATGACCATCACGGTACGCCTACGTAGATGACTTCGCGAACATAGTTCACTTAGTCCAGAGGTAGTGCGGCCGGGGCGCGATGTCCTCGGGCGCGAAGACCGGCTGCTGGGTGGCGCGGACCGACGCGGCCAGCGCGGCGGACCGCGGGTTCTGGCTCAGCGGGAACGCCACGCCGCGCTCCACGGTCTCCCGCTGCAGCCGGTTCATCAGCGGCTTGCGCGCGCCGTCGCCGGTCATCTCGAGGGCCTCGTCGAAGGTCTTCTCCAGGTCGTCCAGGTCGTCCAGCTTGAAGGGGTTGTAGATGCCCTTGGTGGAGACGGTGCGGCTCCACCACTGGTAGATGTCGATCGAGGTCGGCACGAAGTAGCCGGCCGGGAAGCGGCCCCGGCGCACGTCCGCGGTGTACTGGCCGTTGGCGACGTCGACGATCTTCATCGTGATGCCGCCCTCCTTCAGCAGCTGCGCGATGGTCTCGTTGATCTGCCTGATGACGGGGGCGTTGCCGACCTCGAACGTGAAGCCGTCGGGGTAGCCGGCCTGGGCGAGCAGTTCCTTCGCCTTGGCGGCGTCGGCCTTGTTGAAGCCGTCCAGCGACGCGTCGTGCCACGGGGAGCCGGGCGCGGCGAACCCGCCGCCCTTCGGGTCGCCCTTGCCCGACAGCAGCGCCTTGTTGTAGGCGTCCCGGTCGAGGAGGAGGCCGATCGCCTGCCGGACCTCCGGCTTGGCGAAGGCGGGCACCTTCTTGCCCTCCCGGTCCATGATCAGGAACGTGCCGGTGGAGGTGAGGTCGGTGAGCACCCGCAGGCCCGCGCTCTGCGCCGCGTCCGCCTGGTCCGGCTGCAGGGTGGACATCACCTCGACCTGGCCGCTCTGCAGGGCGTTCAGCCGGGCGTTGTCCTCCTGCATGATCTTGACGCTGATCGTCTCGGCGCGGACCGCGTCCTTGTTCCAGTAGTCCGGATTGGCCTTGTAGACGTGCTCGGCGCCCTCCCGGTGGGCCTCCTTCTGCCAGATCCAGCCGCCGCTGCCGGCGGCGGCCCGGGTCAGGTCCGTCTCGTCCTTGACCGCCTTCGGGCTGATCATCGCCCCGGCGACGGTGGACATGCTGTACGGGAAGTTGGGCTGCGGCGTGGAGAACGACACCCGCACCGTGGCCGGGTCGACGGCCTCAACCTCGGAGATCGGGGCGTAGATGTTGGTGTAGGGGCCGCCGGTGACCTTCTTGGCCCGCTCCAGGTTCAGCTTGACGGTCTCGGCGTCGAACTTGGAGCCGTCGTGGAAGGTGACGTCGTCGCGGAGCTTGAACTCCCACGTCTTGGAGTCGGGCTGGGTCCACGAGGTCGCCAGCCAGGGCTGCGGCTGGAACTCGGCGTCGACGACGGTCAGCGTGTCGTACTCGGGGAAGATCAGCATCCCGTTCTGGGTGGTCGTGCGGACCGGGTCCATCGACGGCGTCTCCTGCCAGGCCGCCATGCGCAGCGTTCCGGCCGGGGTCGAGGGAGCGCCGGCCTTGTCGACGAGCGAGCCGCCGGTGTCGCCGGTCGTGCCGCCGCCGCAGGCCGTCAGGGCGAGGCCGGTCGCGAGCGCGACCGCCGCGGCCATCAGCCGCCTTGGTGCCGGGATACGGGTCATCGAACTTCCTCCGGGGTGGTGACGGGGGCGTCGTACAGGTGGCAGGCCACGCGGCCGCCACCGGGCAGGGACGTCCGGTCGGGAAATGTGTCGGTGCACACCGGCATCCGGTGAGGGCATCGGGGGGCGAACGGGCACCCGCCGGCCGCCGGGGCGGGGGCGGTGTTCGGCGCGGGAGCGGCGGTGGCGGCCGCCAGCTCGCGGCGGCGCTGCCGCTGCAGCCGCTGCCGCGCCGGGTCGGGGTCGGGGACGGCGGCCAGCAGCTCCTCGGTGTAAGGGTGGGCGGGCCGCTCGCAGATCCGGTCCGCCGGGCCCTCCTCGACCACGCGGCCGCGGTACATGACCGCGATCCGGTCGCAGGCGTGGCGGACGACGGCCAGGTCGTGGGCGACGAACAGGTACCCGACGCCGGTCCGCTCGCGGACGTCCTCCAGCAGGTTGACGACCTGGCTCTGCACGGACACGTCCAGCGCGCTGACCGGCTCGTCCAGGATGATCAGGCGCGGTTCGGGGGCCAGCGCACGCGCGATCGACACCCGCTGGCGCTGCCCGCCCGACAGCTCGTAGGGGTAGCGGCGGGCGTGCTGGGCGCCGAGGCCCACCTGCTCCAGCAGCTCCGCGACCCGGCCGTCCCGCTCCGGCCCGCGCAGGCCGACGTGGACGGCGAGCGGCTCGGCCACGATGTCGCCGATCACCTTGGTCGGGTCCAGGGAGCCGAGCGGGTCCTGGAAGACCGCCTGCACCGCGCGGCGGTAGCCGGCCGGTACGCGGCGGCCGAACCCGTCGACCCGGAAGCCGGCCGCCTCGATCGTGCCGCGGTCCGGGCGCAGCAGCCGCAGCACGGCCCGCGCGGTGGTGGACTTGCCGGAGCCCGACTCCCCCACCAGCCCGAGCGTCTCCCCCGGCGCGATGTCCAGGTCCACGCCGTTGACGGCGACGGTCGTGGCGGGGCGCCGCCAGGGGGCGGGACGGCGGCCGGCGAAGGTGACGGTCAGGTCCCGCACCCGCAGCAGCGGCCCGCTCCCGTCGCCGGTGGCGGCCGGTCCGGCGGCGTCCGTGTTCGCCGTGTTCGCAGAGGTCATGGCTTCTTCGCAATCTGCACGGCGCCGGTGCCGCCGACCCCGGTGAGGGTCAGCTCCTCCGCGCGGACGCATCGGGTGGCGCGGCCGCCGGGGGCGGCGGCCAGTTCGATCGGCCCGCCCGAGCACCGGGGGCGGGCGTGCGGGCAGCGGTCGGCGAAGTGGCAGCCCTCCGGCCAGGCGTCCGGCGCGGGGACGACGCCGGGGATCGACGGCAGCCGTCCCGTCCGCCGCACGTTCCGCGGCAGGGACGTGAGCAGCCCCTCGGTATAGGGGTGGGACGGCTTCCGGAAGACCTCCTCGGTGGGACCGCACTCCACGAGCTGCCCGGCGTACATCACCGCGACCCGGTCGGCCACGTCCGCCACGACACCGAGGTCGTGGGTGATCAGCAGGATGGACATGCCGGTCTGCTCGCGCAGTTCCAGCAGGAGGTCGAGCACCTGCCCCTGGACGGTGACGTCCAGGGCGGTGGTGGGCTCGTCGGCGACCAGCAGCCGCGGGCGGCAGGCCAGCGCCATCGCGATCATCACGCGCTGCGCCATGCCGCCGGAGAACTGGTGCGGGTAGTCGCCGAGCCGGTCCGCGGGGTTCGGGATGTGCACCTGCTCGAACAGCTCGACCACCCGCTCGCGCGCCTGCGCCCGGGACAGCCCGTCGTGCTCGCGCAGCACCTCCGCGACCTGGTCGCCGACCGTGTAGGCGGGGTTCAGGCTGGCGATCGGCTCCTGGAACACCACGCCGAGCTCGCGGCCGCGGACCTTGCGGAGCTCGTCGAACGGCAGCCCGGTCAGCTCCCGCCCGTCCAGCCGGACGGTGGAGGCGGCGACCCGCCCGGGGTCGGGGACGAGGCCGAGCAGCGACATCGCGGTGACGCTCTTGCCGCTGCCGGACTCGCCGACCAGCCCGAGGATCTCGCCCTTGCCCACGTCCAGGGACACGCCCTGCACGACGGTCACCCGGCCGCCGCCCGGCTGCGGGAACGACACGGTGAGGTCGCGGACGCTCAGCAGCGGGTCCGGCACCGCCGTCCCGGCGGGCGGGTCCGCCTCCGCCTCGGCGCCCTTGCCGCGGTGCACCGGGTTGACGCCCAGCGTCCCGGCCTTGGCCTCGCGGGCGAACAGGTCCCGCACGCCGTCGCCGACCTGGTTGAACGCGAGGACGGTGACCAGGATCGCGATGCCGGGCGGCAGCGCGAGGAAGAAGCTCTGCCGGATGCTCTCCTGGGCGTCCGCCAGCATCGAGCCCCAGCTCGCGTGGCCGGCCTGCGCGCCGAGCCCCAGGAACGACAGCGTCGCCTCCGCGATGATCGCACCCGCGATCATCAGGGTGACCTGGACGATCAGCGGCGGGGTGATGTTGGGCAGGATGTGCCGGAACAGGATCCGCGGCGCGCCGGCGCCGACCACCCGCGCCCCGTCGACGTACAGCTCCTCGCGGGCGGCGAGCGTCTCGCCCCGGGTGAGGCGCATCAGCGTCATCGCGAACACGACGCCGACGACCGCCATGGACTTCCACAGTCCCGGGCCGAGCACCGAGATCAGCGCGATGGCCAGCACCAGGAACGGCACCGACATGACGCCCTCGACGATCCGCATCAGGATCCGGTCGGTCCAGCCGCCGGCGTAGCCGGACAGCAGCCCGAGCGGGATGCCGATGGCGGCCGCGATCCCGACGGCCTCGGCACCGGACAGGAGCGCGACCTGCGCGCCGTACACGATCCGGGAGAAGACGTCCCGGCCGAGCTTGTCGGTGCCGAGCCAGTGGTCGCCGGACGGGCCCAGCAGGCCCTCCCTGACGTCGCCGTCGAGCGGGTCGTACGGCGCGATGACGGGGGCGAGGACAGCGCAGAACAGAACGAGACCCACGACCGCGGCCCAGAGCAGCGTCGCCTTGGAGCGCAGCAGGCGGGCGGTGAACCGGGCGCCCGAGGCCTCCGCGGCGCTCACAGCGCACGCACCTTCGGGTTGAGCCACGCGTACGAGAGGTCGAGCAGGACGTTCACCAGCACGACGATGATCACCGTGAGCACGACGATGCCCTGGATGACGTCCGGGTCGCGGCGCAGCACCGCGTCGATGGCCAGCTGCCCGAGGCCCGGCATGGCGAACAGCCGCTCGATCACGATCGAGCCGCCGAGCAGCGTGGTGACCTGGAACGACACCACCGTGACGATGGGCACGGCGGCGTTCTTGAGCGCGTGCTTGACCACGACGCGCCGCTTGGACAGACCCTTGCTCAGCGCCGTGCGCACGTACTCCTGCTGCAGGACGCCGATCATGCTGGACCGGGTCTGCCGCGAGATCGCGGCGGCGGCGACCACGCCGAGCGAGACCGACGGCAGCGCCAGGCTGCGCAGCCAGCCGGTGAGGCTCTGGTCGATCGCGACGTAGCCGACCGACGGGAACCAGGGCAGCTGGATCGCGAACGCGAAGATCAGCAGCAGCCCCAGCCAGAACCCCGGCACGGCCTGGCCCACGGTGGCGAACAGGCTGATCGCCCGGTCGCCGGCGCGGCCCGCCCGCAGCGCGCTCCAGATGCCGGACGGCACCCCGAGCAGCAGCCCGACCAGCAGCCCGCCGAAGGTGAGCGACAGGGTCACCGGCAGCGCCTGCAGCAGCGAGGCCGACACGTCCGCCTTGGTGTAGACGGACTGGCCGAGGTCGCCGCGCACGGCACCGGACAGCCAGTCGGCGTACTGCTCCAGGGCGGGGCGGTCCAGCCCGAGGTCGTGCCGGACGGCGGCGACCTGCTCCTCGGACGCCTCCGGCCCGACGATGTTCTCCGCGGGGTCGATGTCGGAGAGCCGGCCGAGGAAGAACACCCCGGTCGCGACGAGGAAGACCAGCGGGAACATCGCGGCCAGCCGGATGACCACGGTCCTCAGCACGGTCCGTCCCCCGCCACCACGGCCAGTGCGTCGACGGCGACGGCGCCGGACGGCCCGACGATCAGCGGGTTCAGCTCCAGCTCCCGGATCTCCGGGTGCCGCCGGGCGACCTCGCCGAGCCTGACCAGGACCTCGGCGACGGACGCGGCCTGCTCCTCGGTGAGCCCGCGGGCGGCGCCGACGAGGCGTCCGCCGGCCAGTCCCCGGACGAGCCGGGCGGCCTCGGCGGGCCCGGCGGGGGCGAGGGCGAGCCGCCGGTCCCGGGTGATCTCGACGAGGGTCCCGCCGAGCCCCACCGTGAGCACGGGCCCGAACGTGGGGTCGGTGAACAGCCCGCAGACGAGTTCGAGGCCCGGCTCGGCCATCCGCTGCATGAGGATCGCGGCGGCGGGCGCGCCCGCCGGGCGCAGCCGCTCGCCGAGCGCGGCCAGCTCGGCGCGGGCGGCCTCGATCTCGGCCGGCCCGGTCAGCCCGACCCGGACGGCGCCGTGCTCGCTCTTGTGGGAGAGCCACTCGGCGCTGAGCTTCAGCACGACCTTGCCGCCCAGTTCCGTAGCGGCGGACGCCGCCTCGGCCGCGCCGGCGACGATGCGCTCGTCCGGGACGGGGATCCCGGCGTCGGCCAGGTAGCGGCGCGACACGTGCTCGGCGAGGGTCCGCGGCGGTGCCGCGTCGTCCGGGACGGCGTCGGCCCGCGGGTGGAAGGGCTCCCCCAGCAGGCGCTCGCGGTTCTCCCGGTAGTCCGCCATCGCGCCCATCGCGCCCACGAGCAGGTTCGGGTCGTGGCAGGTGGTGACGCCCCGCGCCGTCAGGTCGCGCGCGACGTCCGGCTGCCCGGCCCACACCGCGAACGGCTTGTCCGTGGACTCGGCCCCGGCCTGGAGCGTCTCGCGCAGCGCCGCGCCGAGACCGCGCGCCGCGCCCGCCACCGCGACCATGTCGTAGTCGGGGGCGGCGGTGACCTTGGTGAACAGCTCGCGGAGCATCGACTGGTCGTTGACGATCTGCGCGGTCGGGTCGATCGGGTTGCCGATCGACCCGAAGGACGGGACCAGCCCGCCCAGCTCGTCGGCCAGCCTCCCGGCGGGCGACGGCATCTCCAGCCCCGCGGACTCGGCGATGTCGGCCATCAGCACGCCCGCCCCGCCGCTGGAGGTGACGACGGCGAGCCTGCGCCCGGCCGGGCGGCGCCCGGCGGAGAACATCCGCGCGTACTCCACCAGCTCGGCCGGGCCGTCGACGCGGACGATCCCCGCGCTCTCGAACGCCGCGGAGACGACGTCGTCGGCCGAGGAGAGCGCGCCGGTGTGGCTGGCGGCGGCGCGGGCGCCCACCCGCGAGCGGCCGGTGCGCACGGCCACGACCGGCTTGCCCAGCTCCAGGGCGCGGCGGGCGGCGGCCAGCAGCGCGCCCGGCTTGCGCACCCCCTCCATGAACAGCGCGATGACCTCGACGTCCGGCTGCTCGACCAGGTGCCCGACCATCTCGCCGCAGGTCACGTCGGCCTCGTTGCCGGTGGCGAGGACGTAGGAGACGCCGAGCCCGGACTGCTGGGCGGTCTCGAACATGCCCATCCCGAAGCCGCCGCTCTGGCTGACGATGCCGATGTTCCCCGTCTCCTGCGGCACGTCGGTGAGGGTGGAGAACACCCCGCGCAGCCCGATCGTCAGGTTCATGATCCCGATGCAGTTCGGCCCGCAGATCCGCATCCCGGACGCGGCGCCGATGGCGGCCAGCTCGTCCTGCGCCCGCCGGCCCTCCCCGCCGACCTCGCCGAAGCCGGCCGACAGCACGAGCAGCGCGCCGGTACCGCGGGCGGCGGCGTCCCGCGCGATCTGCGGGACGGCCGGGCCGGGGGCCGCGACGATCGCCAGGTCGACGGGGCTTGGGAGGGCGGAGACGTCGGGGTGGGCGGGCAGGTCCTGGACGGTGGCGCGGGAGCTGTTCACCGGGAAGATCTCGCCCCGGTAGGTCTCCTTGAGCCGGGCCAGGATGCGCCCGCCGATCCGGGCGGGGTGGTCGGACGCGCCGACCACCGCGATGGAACGCGGGGATACGAGGGGGGTGAGCGTCGCCAGGCCCGCGGGCGGCTCGGTCGCCGTCTCGGTCACGGTGGACAACTCCTTCATGCGCTGCTGGGACGGGAGGGAACGGTGCCGGACCCGGCCGCCCGCCCGGTCCGCTGGGCGGAGCGGCGCGCGGCCAGTTCGGCGAACTCGGGGCGGTCGAGGCTCTCGTAGACCAGGTCCTGGGAGAACGCGTAGGCGGTCCGCCAGTCCTGCTCCCAGGCGGCGTGCACCTGCTCGCGCATCCTGGCCAGGGAGTGGGCGGAGTTCGCGGCGAGGCCGGCGGCGTAGTCGCGGGCCCGGTCGAGCAGTTCGTCCGCCGGAACGGTCCACTGGACGAGGCCGATGCGCTCGGCCTCCGCGGCCCCGACCGTGCGGGAGGAGTACAGCAGGTCGAGCGCCCGGGCCGTCCCGACGAGGCGGGACAGCAGCCAGGCGAGGCCGCCCTCGGCCGTCAGCCCGAGCCTGGCGAACGCGGTGGTGAAGGTCGCCTCCGGGGCGGCGAAGCGGACGTCGGCCATGAGCGCGTGCGCCATGCCGATGCCGGCGACGGGCCCGTTCACCGCGGCGATCAGCGGCTTGCGCAGCCGCATCGCGGTGTCGAAGGGCA
>NZ_BMRO01000009.1:165757-196891 GCF_014648675.1 Actinomadura livida | reverse complement strand
ACGCCCGCCCGGCTCCCGTCACCACGATCGCCCGGACGTCCGGGTCGCGGTCGGCGCGGTCGAGCGCGGCCAGGTACAGCGCGCGCATCTCGGCCGTGAAGGCGTTGAGACGCTCGGGCCGATTCAGTGTGATCAGAGCTATTTCGTTGACTGTTTCGCTGCGAATCGGGCCATCGTGGCGCGACGTGAGCGCGCCGTCCACCGCCGGGACCACCTGATCCACCTCTTCCTGCCGGGCAGTAGAACACCTGCCGCAAGCTGAGAAGCTGCAATGTCTCCGACGCTCGCCCTGAGGCGGAACGACCGGGACACCGGGGCCGGGCCACCTGGCCCAACTCGCGACTCGCGCTTCCGACGAGAAATTAGTAGCATATTTAAGTGTGGCCGCCAAGATGCTCGCTAGGATTCATCCGGTTCGCCCCGCCGAGGTACCCGACCTGACCGGAGGGCGCAGTTGACCGCGCCGTCGCACCCGCCCCCCGCCGCGCCCCGGCGCAAACTCGCCGAGCACGTGGCCCGGCGCATCGAGGACGAGATCGTCGAGCGCGGCTGGCCGGTCGGCGAGGCGATCGGCTCCGAGGCCCGGCTGATCGAGCGCTACGGGGTCTCCCGCGCCGTGGTGCGCGAGGCGATCAGCATCCTGGAGTACAAGCAGGTGGCGGCGATGCGCCGCGGCCGCGGCGGCGGGCTCGTGGTGCGCGCCCCGGCCGGCGCGGTCGTCGCCGAGGCGGTGGCCGCGTTCTTCCACTTCGCGGACGTGTCGGTCGGCGAGCTGTACGAGGCCCGCAGCACCCTGGAGGTGCTCGCCGCGCGGCTGGCCGCGCGGCGGATCGGCGAGGAGGACATCGCGCACCTGCGGGACGTGGCCGCCAACGACCGCGTCGACCGCCCCCTCAGCGTCGCGATCGCGCAGGCGACGCACAACCCGGTGCTCTCGATCTTCATCCCGACGCTCACCCGGGTGACCGGCGCCCTCGCCGGCGTCCCCGTCGACGGGTACAAGCTGGGCGAGAAGGCGGCCGGCGCCCGCCGCCGGGCGCTCCCGGCCATCGCGGAGGCGATCGTCTCCGGGGACGAGGTCAAGGCCGAGCGGCGCGTCCGCAGCCAGCTGGAAGGCGAGCGCGCCTGGCTGGACCGGGTGCGCGAGGCGCAGGCCGCGCGGAGCGCGCGGCCCGCCGGCGAGCCGGCCGAGTCGCTGGCGGAGCAGCTCGCCGGCGAGGTCATGGGCGCCATCGGCGGCAAGCTCCCGGAGAAGGTGGCGCTGCTGGTCCGGCAGGAGATCCGCCGCCGCGGCTGGCCCACCGGCGAGGTGCTGGGCAACGAGGCGAGCCTGTGCGAGCAGCTGGACGTGAGCCGGGCGGTGTTCCGGGAGGCCGTGCGGATCCTGGAGCACAACGGCGTCGCCCGCATGCGGCAGGGGCCCGGCGGCGGGCTCGTCGTCCAGGCCCCCGACCCCGCCCGGGTCGTCGACGCGCTCGCCCTGTACCTCCGCTACCTGCGGGTCGAGCCCGGCGACGTGTTCGAGGTCCGGACGGCCGTCGAGCTCAAGGCGACCGAGCTGGCCGCCGCCCTCGCCCCGCACGACGACACCACGGACCTCAAGGCCGCGCTCGGCCGCGAGCTCGAACCCTCGTCCAGCCCCGCGGCCGCGCACGTGGAGGTGCACGCGGCGCTGGCGCGGCTGAGCCGCAACCGGCTGCTGGCGCTGTTCACCGCGGTGCTGGCGGAGCTCAGCCTGATCCGCGTCCCCGCCGAGGCGGAGGCGGAGACGGCCGCGGTCCACGAGAAGATCGCCGACGCGGTGCTGGCGGGCGACGCCAGCCTGGCCCGGCACCGGATGAGCCGGCACCTGCGGGCATTGGCGCCCTGACGGCCGGACCGGCCCGGAGAGGCGGTCAGTCCGGTGCTGCGGTCAGTCCGGTGACGACGTCCCGTTTGACGACCTTGCCGGTCGGTGTGCGGGGAAGCTCGGGCCAGCAGGCGATGCGGTCGGGGGTCTTGGAGCCGCGCAGCCGTGCCCTGATGTGCTCGCGCAGCTCCTCCGGGTCGAGGACGGCCCCGGCCACGGGCACGACCACCGCCTCGACGCGCTGCCCCCACTCGTCGTCGGGCACGCCGACGACGGCCGCGTCCGCCACGTCGGGACGGCGGAGCAGGACGTCCTCGATCTCGGCGGGCGCGATGTTCTCCCCGCCCCGGATGATGGTGTCGTCGACGCGGCCCTCGACGAACAGGTAGCCGTCGTCGAGCCGGCCGCGGTCCCGGGTGTCGAAGAAGCCGCGCCCGTCGACCGCCGGGCCGTGCCCCGCGTACTCGCCGGAGACCTGCTCGCCGCGCACCCAGATCCGGCCGCTCTCCCCGGGCGGCAGCACCCGGCCGTCCTCGTCGCGGATCTCCAGCTCGACGGACGGGACGGGGCGCCCGGCCGACCCCAGCCTCGCCCGCGACCGGGGGTCCTTCGCGACGAGGGCGGCGCGGTGGTCGCCGGGGCCGAGCACGGCGATGGTGGAGCTGGTCTCCGTGAGGCCGTAGGCGTTGACGAAGTCGACGTGCGGCCATTCCCGCAGCGCCCGCTCGATGACGCGCGGCGGCATCCTCGCGCCTCCGTAGGCGAGGGCGCGCAGGCTCGGGACCGAGCGGTCCAGGCCGGGGGCGTCCATGATCCGGGCGAGCATCGTCGGGACCACCATCGCGTTGGTCACGCCCTCGGCCCGCACCAGGTCCAGCCACCCGTCCGGGGTGAACGAGGGCAGCGTGAGGCAGCGCCGCCCCGCGTACAGGTTCGTGAGCACGTTGGACACGGCGGCGATGTGGTAGGGCGGGACGCTCATCAGGGCCGCCTCGTCCTCGCCCGCGGCCGCGAACTCCACCGTCCCCAGCACGTAGGACGTCAGGTTGTGGTGGCGCAGCACGACGCCCTTGGGCTCTGAGGTGGTGCCGCTGGTGTAGATCAGCACTGCGGTGGCGTCGGGGTCGGCCTGCACCTCCTCGGCACCGCCCCGTGCAGCAGCGTCGTCCGCGGCCTGGAGGAAGTCTGCCGGGGTGCGTACCGAGAGCCCCGCCTGGAGGAGGGCCTCATGCCGGTCCTCACCGGCGATGCCGTACGCCTTGGGATGGTGGGCGAGCAGGCGCCCCAGCTGGTCCTCGCCCAGCCGGTAGTTCACCGGGACGAGCGGGACCCCCGCGAAGGCCGCCGCGAAGAAGGCCACCGGGAAGGCGGGGCCGTTCTCGGCGAGGTGGACGACCGCCTCCGCGCCCGACTCCCGCACCCGTCCGGCGGCGCCGGCGGCCAGCTCCCGCAGCCGGGAGGCGGTCAGGCCCCCGCTCCGGGGCCCGGTGACGACCCGGTCGCCGAAGCCGTCCGCCGCCATCTCCAGCAGCATCGTCACGTTCATCCGTGCTCCAGTCGGCCGTGCCGTCGAGGCGAAGTCGTCAGGGCGAAGTCATCGGAACGAGGTCGTCGCGAGGAGTGGTCAGTCCGAGGCGGGGAGCGGCTTGGCCTCCTTGACGGGCAGCGCGGCGCCGTTCACCTCGACGGTGCCCTGGCCCGCCTTGGTGCACAGCAACTCGATCCCGAGGGCCTCGTCGGCGTAGCGCTTGCCGAGCAGAGTCCCGTCCTGCCGCGCCGGGTCGGCGGCGGTGGGGGCGGGCGCCTCCGCGGCGTCGACCATGGGCCTGCCGCCGCAGGTCACCTCGACCTCCTCGGCGGGTGCGCGGACCACGACCATCCTGGTGCCGTCGACGGCGCTCGCGAGCTGCCGGCCGGGACGCAGCTTCATGTCGTCCTCCCATACAAGGGTAACTAGGTTACCTATAGTGTCGTGAACAGCCAAGGCGCCGGTAGCACACCCTCGTCAGCGGGCCTTCTCGGCGGGGGCGTCCAGCAGCAGCCGGCGCAGCAGCTTGCCGGTCGGCGTCCGGGGCAGTTCCCCGGTGAACTCGATGGTGCGCGGGCACTTGTAGCCGGCCAGGCGGGCCCGGCAGTGGGCGATCAGCTCGGCGGCGAGTTCCGGGCCGGCGGCGGCCGGGTCCGCGGGCTGGACGACGGCGCGCACCCGCTGCCCCGTCTCCGGGTCGGGCGCCCCGACCACGGCCGCGTCGGCGACCGCCGGATGGACGGTGAGGACGTCCTCGATCTCCTGGGGGTAGACGTTGACGCCGCCGCTGAGGATCAGGTCGGCCCGGCGGTCCACCAGGTACAGGTACCCCTCGCCGTCCAGGCGGCCCAGGTCGCCGAGGGTGCTCCAGCCTCGGTCGTTGTAGGCCCCGGCGGTCTTGTCCGGGTCGTTGTGGTAGCGGAAGGCCGGCGCGCCCTCGAACCAGACGGTGCCGACCTCCCCGGCGGGCAGCTCGCGGCCGTCGTCGTCGAGGACGTGGGCCGTGCCGAACGTGGGGCGCCCGACCGAGCCGGGATGGGCGAGCCAGTCGCGGGAGTCGATGAGGAAGAAGCAGTTGCCCTCGCTGCCGGAGTAGTACTCGTACACGATCGGCCCGAACCACTCGATGATCCGGCGCTTGATCTCGACCGGGCAGGGCGCGGCGGCGTGCACGACCGTGCGCAGGCTCGACAGGTCGTGGCGGGGGCGGACGTCCTCGGGGAGCTTCAGCATCCGGATGAGCATCGTCGGCACGAACTGGGCGTGCGTCACCCGGTGCCGCTCGATGAGCTCCAGCGTCCGCGCGGCGTCGAAGCGGTCCATGAGGACGACCGTGCCGCCGTGGCGCATCGTGCCGAGCGTCCAGCCCGTGGGGGCGGCGTGGTAGAGCGGCGCCGGGCACAGGTAGACGGTGTCGGGACCGAACCCGAACAGCACGGGCAGCAGCGGGTCGAGCTTCCGCCCGGTGCCGAACGGCTCCCCGGTCAGCTCGGGGAGGATGCCCTTGGGCCGCCCGGTCGTCCCGGACGAGTAGAACATGTAGTAGCCCTCGCGCTCGTCCTCCGGCTCCTCGGCGGGGTAGGGCGCGGTGGCCTCGCGGAGGTTCCCGAAGCCCTCGGGCGGGTCGACGGCCCCGTCGATCAGCCGCACCGTGAGGCCCGGGGAGCCGTCCGCGACCTCCCGCGCCGCGCCGCCCAGCCCACCGGATGCGATCAGGGCGCGGGCGCCGCAGTCGCGCACGATGTAGGCGGCCTCGCCGGCGGTGAGGTGGTGGTTGACCGGCGTCCAGTACAGGCCGGACCGCTGGCAGGCCCAGGCGGCGACGAAGTAGCCGGCCCCGTTGTCCATGAGCAGCGCGGCGTGGTCACCGGGTTCGAGCCCGCGGTCGGCCAGCAGCCGGGCGAGGCGCAGGGACGCCTCGTCCAGCTCTCGGTAGGTGGTGACCTTGCCGGTGGCCGCCTCGATCACGGCCGGCTTGGCGGGATGCCGCTCGGCGAGCCTGGACAGGTGCACGGCGTCCTCCTTCGGGGTGGGACGGGCCGGGACGGCTGGGTCAGCGGGGTTCGCGGGGCAGGCCGAGGGCGCGCTCGGCGATGATGTTGCGCATGATCTCCGAGCTGCCCCCGGCGATCGTGTACGCGCGGGCGTACAGGTAGGCGTCCTGCCAGCGGCCCTCGGCGACCGCCTCCGGATCGCCCTCGGTGAGGACGCCGGCGGCGCCGGGCAGCGACACGGCGTACTCCGCCATGCGCAGGTTCAATTCGCTGAACGCCAGCTTGGTGGCCGGGGCGTCGATCACGCGTTCCCTGCCCGCCCGCCACTGGGCCATGGAGGTGTGGGCGAGCAGCGCGCAGGCGTCGACCTCGGCGCGGAACCTGGCCAGGTCCAGGCGCACGTCATCCAGGTCCAGGGCGGGGCGGCCGTCCACGACGAGCTCGCGGGCGAGGTCGACCAGGTCCTGCCAGGCCATCTGAAGCTGCACGACCGAGACCCCCACGCCGTTGCGCTCCTCGGCCAGCGACGTGTTGGCGATCAGCCAGCCCGCCCCGGGCGCGCCGATGAGCGACCCGGCGGGCAGCCGGACGTCGTCGAAGAAGACCTCATTGAAGTCGGAGGTGCCGGTCAGCTCCCGCAGCGGGCGCACTCGCACCCCCGGCAGGCCCATGTCCAGGACGAACGCGCTGATGCCCTTGTGCTTGGGCGCCTCGGGGTCGGTCCGGGCCAGCAGGTAGCCGTACCGCGCCCAGTGCCCGTTGGTCGTCCAGACCTTCTGCCCGTTGACGACCCATTCGTCGCCGTCCCGGACCGCCGTGGTCCGCAGGGACGCCAGGTCGCTGCCCGCGTCCGGCTCGCTGAACAGCTGGCACCACACGTCCACGCCGGACCGGATCCGCGGCAGGTACCGCCGCTTCTGCTCGTCCGAACCGAACTCGATCAGGGCGTGCGCGGCCAGTGAGCCGCCGCTCACGGGCATCGGCGCGCGGGCCCGGGCGATCTCCTCCCCCACCACGAACTGCCGCAGCGGGTCGGGGTCGGGCACCCCGCCGTACTCCTCGGGCCAGTCGGCGCCGAGATGGCCGGCGGCGTACAGGTCGGCCGTCCAGCGCTGGAGCTCCGCCAGCTCGGCGGCGTTCTCCGGGCTGCGCACCCCCGACCTGACCCTGAAACCGGGGGCGTGCGCCGCGACGAACGCGCGGACCTGCCCACGGAACTCCTCCAGCGGCGTACCGGCACCGAACTCCACGGCGGCGATCCCTCCTCGCGGGGAACGGGGCGCTCCCCTTCCCGCCACCCTGCCGAGACAAGATGGTTTACTAGGTTATCTATAAGGCTGACACGGGGTCGATATCCTTGTGCACCTGGTCTTATAAGTCGCCCAAGCAGGGGAGCGATCGTCCATGGCATTGCCGGAGCCGGGGATACGGCGCGGGCCGTCCGCACCGTCCGACGGGGTCCGCCCGCCCAAGACCGGCGAGCTGGTGGCGCGCCGGCTCCGGCGCCGCATCGTGGAGGGCTCCCTCAGCGAGGGCGACTACCTGCCGACCGAGGCCGCGCTGATGGAGCACTTCGGGGTCTCCCGCCCCACGCTCCGCGAGGCGTTCCGGGTGCTGGAGTCCGAGGGGCTGATCGAGCTGCGCCGCGGCTCCCGCACGGGCGCCCGGGTGACCGTGCCCGGCCCGGAGGCGATCGCGCGGCCCGCGGCGCTGCTGCTCCAGCTGGGCAAGGCCGACCTCGCCGACGTGTACCGGGCCCGCAGCGCGATCGAACCCCCCGCGGCCCGGCTGCTCGCCCTCAGCGGCGACGACGAGCGGTACGCGGCGCTGGAGGAGGAGCTGGAGCTCGCGCGCGCCGCGGTCAGCGACTACGAGCGGTTCGCGGTCGTCAGCGCGCACTTCCACCTGCGGCTCGTCGAGCTGTCCGGCAACCAGACGCTGGCGCTCATGGCCGGGATGGTGCACGAGATCATCCTGCGGCAGACGCAGGTGTCGGTACGGGCCCACGAGGCGACCGGCGCGCACGGCGACTACCCGCGCGCGCTCCGCGCGTACGCGAAGCTCGTCACGCTCGTACGGGCCGGCGACGGGCCCGCCGCCGAGCGCTTCTGGCACCGGCACCTCCAGGTCGCGGACGAGCTGGTCCTGCGCGGCCGGGAGGCCACCTCCGTCATCGACGTCCTGGAGTAGCCGAAGGCCGCCCGGCGGGGTCCGGCCGGACCGGCGCGCATCGGTGGAAGGGCGCACGGGCTCAGCCGACGAGTTCCATCAGGCGGGCGTAGTGGTACCGAGGGGTCCCGCCCAGCAGCTCGCCGGTCTTGATGCGCCGCAGGTAGAGGTGCAGGTCGTGCTCCCACGTGAACCCCATGCCGCCGTGCAGTTGCAGGGCGGTGCCGGCCACCCGCGAGCACGCCTCACCGGCGACGGCGGCCGCCTCGGCGATCCGCAGGCGGCGGGCGGCGGGGTCCCCGGCGTCCAGCGCGCGGGCTCCGGCGCGGACGCAGACGCGGGCGCGCTCGACGTCCACGGCCATGTCGGCGCAGTGGTGCTTGACGGCCTGGAAGCCGCCGATCACCCGTCCGAACTGGCGCCGCTCCTGGACGTACCGGAGCGTCATGGACAGCAGGCGCTCCGCGGCGCCGGCCGCGTCGGCGGCATGGTGCAGGGCCAGCCCGTCTGCGAGGCCCTCGACGGTCTCGGTCTCGGCCCACGACCCGGCCGGTACGCGGACGCCGTCCATCGCGACGGCCGCGAAGTCCCGGGTGATGTCGAGCGTGGTGCGCGCCGTACGGGCGACCCCGGGCGCATCGGCCTCGACGAGCGCAAGGACGGGCGCTCCGCCAGGTCCGATCGCGGTGGCCACGAGGGCGCCGGCGTCCGCCGTGCCCGCTGCGAAGGCGGCCCGCCCGTCGAGGACCAGGGCGCCCTCCGGACCCGAGGACGCCCGGAAGGGCTCCTCCCCCGGATCCGGCAGCACCGGCACGGCCAGCGCGTCGCCCGCCGCGACCCGGTCGGCCATGCCACCGCCGATCCCGGCGTCGTCGAGCGCTCGGCACGCCAGCGCGGCCTGGCCGAGCGGCAGCGGGGACGCCGCGTGGCCCAGTTCCTCGACGACGAGCGCGAGGTCGGCGTGGGTGCCGCCTTCTCCGTCGCGCAGCAGTCCCACCAGCCCGAGTCCGGCGGCCTCGCGGAGGTCCTCCGGGCGCACCAGCGGCCCGCCGTCCCGGTCGGCGTGCGCGGCGGCGAGGTCGGTGCGGCCGGCCAGCCACTTCCGCACGGTCCCGGCGAGCGCCTCCTGCTCGTCGCTGATCACGAGGTCCATGCGCGCGCCTCCTCCCTCAGTACGTGTTTCCGGACCTTCCCGGCCGCCGTGCGCGGCAGCGCGTCCACGACGACCAGCCGCTCCGGGGTCTTCTGCCTGGCCGCCCCGAGCGACGCGAAGTGCCTCCGGACGCCGTCGAGGTCGAGTTCCTCCCCCGCGCGCAGGACGGCGAACGCGCAGACCCGCTCGCCGTAGCGCTCGTCCGGTTCGGCGACGGCGACCGCCTCGGCGACGGCGGGATGCGCGGCCAGCATGTCCTCGACCTCCTTGGAGGAGATCTTCTCCCCGCCGCGCACGATGATGTCCTTGAGCCGGTCGGTGACGGTCAGGTGGCCGTCCGGGTCCAGCCGTCCCACGTCACCGGTGCGGAGCCACCCGTCCGGGGTGAACGCCTGCGCGTTCAGCGCCGGGTCGCGGTACCCGGCGAAGACCTCCGGGCCGCGTGACCAGATCTCGCCTTCCTCCCCGACAGGAACGTCGTTCCCGTCGAGGTCGACGATGCGCACCCGGGTGCCGGGCTTGAGCGTCCCGTCCGTGGTGGCGCGTTTCCCCGCGGGGTCGCCGGCGCCGCCGGAGCTGATCGTGGGGTGCTCGCTGGACCCGTACGCCCGGTACGCGGCGATCCCAGCGCGCTCCGCCCGCTCCACCAGCACCGGCGGGACGCTCGCGGCGCCCACCAGGTACTCCCGCAGGGTCCCGGCGCCGCGCTCGCTCCGCTCCGCCGCGTCCAGCAGCGCCGCCAGGTGGAACGGGACGCCCGCCGAGGCGGTCACCCCGTGCTCGTGGACGAGGTCCAGCGCCGTCTCCGCGTCCCATCTCTCCATGAAGACGGTCGACGTCCCGTTCACGAGGGCCCGCAGCAGCACGCAGAGCCCGGCGACATGACCGGGCGGGAACGCGTCGAGGTAGACGTAGCCTTCGCCGTGCTCCGGCATGGTCGCCAGTTCCGCGAGCATGGAACGGTGCGTGTGCTGGACGCCCTTCGGCTCCGCCGTGGTGCCGGAGGTGTAGACGAGCACGCAGATGCCGTCCGGATCGGGCGCCTCCGGCGCGCCGGACGGCGGGTGCGCCTCCAGCGCCTTCCAGTCCGCGTCGCCGACGGCGAGGACCCGTTGCAACCCGGGCAGCTCTGCGCTCAGCGCCCGCACCTCCGCGGCCCGCTCGTCCCAGGTGATCAGGGCAGCGGCGGCGGACTGGTGCAGCACGAACCTGAGTTCGCGCAAGCCGTAGATCGGGACGATCGGGAGCACGACCGCGCCCCGCAGCAGCACCGCGGCCTGGGCCACCGCGCTCTCCACGCGTCCGGTCAGCTGGACGGCCACCACGTCTCCGGGGGCGATGCCCAGCTCCGCGAGGCCGGCCGCGACGCGCAGCGCCCGCCGGTGCAGCTCGTCCAGGCGCGTGGCCAGCACGCCCCGGGGGCCGTGGAAGACCAGCGGCGCGGCGCCGAACCGTTCGGCCGCCGCCCGCATCCCGGCGCCGAGGTCGCTTCCCACCATCTCACCTCTACCTAGTGCACGAAGTGGTTTATGTGTTTCCGTTCTCCGCATCCATCCTGCACAGCCGCGGTGATCACGGTCGCGGAGGGGTGCGCGTCCGGCGTTCCGCTGGTGGAGCGCGGCACGGCCGGCGGCTCAGGTGACGGCGCCGTCGATCTTGAGCTGGATCAGCTCGTCCTCGCTCCAGCCGAGCTCGCGCAGCACCTCGTCGGTGTGCTCCGCGAACTGCGGGGCGCGGCGCAGCTCCACCGGCGTCTCGTCGAACTGGACCGGGTTGGCGACCAGCTCGCGCGGGACGCCGTCGGCGTCCTCCAGCGCGGCGATGAGGCCGTTGGCCCGCAGCGACGGGTCCTGCGCCACGTCCCACGGCTCCTGGACGAGCGCCCACTGGCCGTCGGTCCCCTTGAGCAGCTCGGCCCATTCGGCGTGGTCGCGCGCCGCGATGATCTCCGCGACGATCTCGCCGGCCGCGGCGGCGTTCTTCATGATGTTCTCGACCCCGTCGAACCGCTCGTCGGAGATCAGGTCCTCGCGTCCCGCGACCCTGCAGAACTCGGGCCAGTACCGCCCCGGCTGCAGCATCGCCAGTTCCAGCCAGCGCCCGTCGGCGGTGCGGTAGGCGCCGATCAGCGGGTTGGCCATCGAGCCGTGCCTGGGCTGCTCGGGACGGGGCAGCGGCCCGCCGGCCGCGAGGGCGAGGTTCACCGAGAACTGGGTGGCCCACGCGCCGACGCCGAGCAGCGACACGTCGACCACCGAGGGCTCGCCGGTGGCCTTCCGGGAGTACAGCGCGGCCGCGATCCCGCCCGCGATGGTCATGCCGCCGATGGAGTCGCCGTAGGCGCCCGAGGGCTGCCGCGTCACCCCGTCGGCGTCCGCCGGGGTGACGCCCGCCGCGCTGCCGCCCCGGGCCCAGAACGCGGTGCTGTCGTACCCGCCCTTGTCCGCCTCGTCGCCGGACTGGCCGAACCCGCTGCCGCGCACGTAGATGATGTCGGGGTTGATCGCCCTGATGTCCGCCACGTCGATGCCCAGCCGTGCGCGGGCGCCGGGCAGGAAGTTGGTCAGGAACACGTCGCTCTCGCGGACGAGCCGCTCCAGCACCGGCCGGGCGGCCGGGTTCTCCAGCGCCAGCCCGACGCTGCGCTTGCCCCGGTTCGGGCCCTCCATGATCGGGAAGAAGGAGCCGCCCCCGCGGGCGTCCAGCCCGAGCACCCGGATCAGGCCGCGCTGCGCGTCGCCCCGCTCGGCGTGCTCGACCTTGATGATGTCGGCTCCCCAGTCCGCCAGCACCGCGCCCGCGGCGGGCACGAAGGTGAACTGGGCGACCTCCAGGACGCGCACGCCCTCCATCGGTCGGTGCATGGTTCCCGCCCTATTGTGTGCACTCTGTCGATCTACTGCTCGGAGGGTAACAACCAGTCCCAGTCTGCGGAAGGCATCATGCGGCACCGCTGGAAACTTCGACCGATCATGGCCTATCGTGCGCCAAGGTCGACAACCGGGCGGCCGCGCCCCCTGGCGTCCCACGCTCGCCGACGCCGGGTGACGGTCGAGGGAACGACGCGACCAGGTAGCTAATTGAGACTACCCAAATGAACAATGGAGTCGTACGATCCTGGGCACTGCATCCCATACGCGTGCCGAGGAGCCGAGATGGTCGCAGATCCCACCCCGCAGACCTGCCCTGTCGGTGACTACACGTCGTACGGCACGGGACCCGCGCTCACCTTCTTCCAGCGCATGGACGCCTACCAGGACGGCGCCCGCCCGGTGATGCGCTCCGAGGAGGCGAACGGCTACTGGGTCTTCACCGACCACGAGGCCATCCACGACGGACTCCAGCGGACCGACCTGTGGTCCAGTTCGGCCATCATCCCGACCGACCCGAACCCGCCCTTCAGGCTGATCCCGCTGATGCTGGACCCGCCCGAGCACACCCCCTGGCGGGTGCTGCTCCGCGGCTACTTCTCCCCCAAGCGCGTCCGGAGCATGGCGGACGAGCAGCGGCGGCTGGCCGGAGAGATCATCGACGGCCTCGCGGCGCGGGGCGAGTGCGACTTCGTGGACGCGGTCGCGCGCGTCTTCCCCGCCACGATCTTCCTCCAGATCATGGGGATGCCGCCGGCGAAGCTGCCGGAGTTCCTGGAGTGGGAGGGCATGATCCTGCACTCCGGCACCGACCGGGACCGCGTGGCGGCCGGCACCGGGCTGGTGATCGAGTACTTCGCGGGCCTGATCGCCGAGCGCCGGGCCGCCCCCGACCCGGACGCCACCGACATCGTCAACTCCGCGCTGAGCTGGGAGATCGACGGCGAGCCCGTCAGCGACGCCGACCTGCTGAACTGCATGCTGCTGCTGTTCATGGCGGGCCTGGACACGGTCAGCAGCCAGTCGTCCTACATGTTCCTGCACCTGGCGACCCATCCCGCGGACCGCAAGCGGGTCACGGACGACCCGGACCTCATCCCCATCGTGGTCGAGGAGATCCTGCGCGCCTATCCGATCGTCCAGACCGCGCGCAAGGCCGTCAAGGACACCGAGTTCCACGGCTGCCCGGTCAAGGCGGGCGACATGGCGGTGTTCCCCCTGTCGGCGGCAGGCCGGGACGAGACCGTCCACCCCGGCGCCCGGCGCGTGAACCTCGACCGGGACTCCACCAAGCACATCTCCTTCGGCGGCGGGCCGCACCGCTGCCTGGGGTCGCACCTGGCCCGCCAGGAACTGGCCGTGCTGCTGGAGGAATGGCACCGGCGCATCCCCGACTACGAGCTCGCCGAGCGGCCGACCGAGCACTCCGGCGGCGTGTGGGCCCTGGACGACCTGAAGCTGCGCTGGAACGCCTGAGCGCGGCCGGCACCAACGAGGAGGCACCCATGAGCGAAGTGCCGGCCCACCGGCTCTACATCGACGGCGCCTGGACCGACGGCACCGGTGACGCGTGGACCGAGGTCGTGAACCCGGCGACCGAGGAGGTCATCGGCCGCGTCCCGGAGGCGACGCAGGAGGACGCGGAGCGCGCGGTGCGGGCCGCGCGGCGCGCGTTCGACGAAGGCCCCTGGCCTTCGATGCCCGTCCAGGATCGGGCCGCGGTCATGCTCCGCATGGCGGAGCTGCTGGAGCGCCGCGCGCCCGAGCTCATCGACCTGAACATCGCCGAGGTCGGCAGCATCCGGATGCTGGCCGAGATGCTCCAGGTCGGCGTGCCCCTCGCGCACTTCCGGGACATGGCCGAGCGGATCATGCCCGGGTTCGCGTGGGAGCGGCCGCTGCCGCCGACGCCCGTCCCTGGGCTGGGGCTCGGGCAGGGCGTCATGAGGCGCGAGCCGTGCGGCGTCGCCGCGCTCATCCCCGCGTACAACTTCCCGCTGTTCCTGAGCGTCATGAAGCTCGCGCCGGCGCTGGCGGCCGGGTGCACCACGGTGCTCAAGCCAGCGCCCGCCGCCCCGCTGGAGGTGCTGGCGCTCGCCGAGGTCGCCGAGGAGGCCGGGCTTCCCCCCGGCGTGCTCAACATCGTCACCGGCGGCGTCGAGGCGGGCCGGGTGCTCACCACCGACCCGCGGGTGGACCTGGTCAGCTTCACCGGCTCCGACACCGTCGGGCGGCAGGTGTACGCGCAGGCCGCCGAGGGCGTCAAGAAGGTCGTGCTCGAACTGGGCGGCAAGTCGCCGAGCGTCATCTGCGAGGACGCCGACCTCGACAAGGCGCTGGGCGAGATGCTCGCCGGGATCGCCACCAACGCGGGCCAGGGCTGCTCGCTGTTCACCCGCACCCTCGTCCACCGCTCGCGGCACGACGAGCTGGTCGAGAAGGCCGTCGCCGCGCTGGGGTTCATCACCGTGGGCGACCCGGCGGACCCCGCCACGGCGATGGGCCCGCTGATCAGCCGGGCGCAGCGCGACAAGGTCGAGAAGCTCGTCCGCGCCGGCGAGGAGGAGGGCGCGCGGATCGTGCACGGCGGGCGCCGCCCCGCCGGCCTGGACCGCGGCTTCTTCTTCGAGCCCACCCTGTTCACCGGGGTGGACAACACCATGACGATCGCGCGGACCGAGTTCTTCGGGCCGGTCGGCTGCGTCATCCCCTTCGAGGACGACGACGAGGCCGTGCGGCTGGCCAACGACAACCCCTACGGGCTGGCCGGCTCGGTGTGGGCGGCCGACCCGCTGCGGGCCTACGGGATCGCCGGCCGCGTCCGGGCCGGGATGGTCATGGTCAACGGCGGTGGCGGCGGCGTGACGCCGCACGTGGCGTTCGGCGGCTACAAGCAGAGCGGGCTCGGCCGCGAATGGGGCGAGCACGGCCTGGACGAGTACCTGCAGACCAAGAGCATCACCTGGAGCGCGGCGTCCGGCTGACCGGCCGTACCCCGCGGGCGGGCACGGCGAACGTGCACGACGAACGAGCACGGCGAACGAGAAGGGAGCGGCCATGAGCCGTCAAGAGGACGGACGGGCCGGGGACGGGCGCGTCCAGGACAAGGTCGTGTTCATCACCGGCGCCGCCCGGGGGCAGGGCCGCGCGCACGCCCTCCGGCTCGCCGAGGAGGGCGCGGACATCATCGGCGTGGACCTCTGCGGGGACATCGCCACCAACGGCTACGCGCTCGCCACCCGCGAGGACCTGGACGAGACCGTCCGCCAGGTGGAGAAGCTGGGCCGGCGCATGGTCGCCCGGCAGGCCGATGTACGTGAGCCCGGCGAAGTGCGGGAGGCAGCCGACGCGGGCGCGGCCGAGCTCGGCAGGCTGGACGCCGTCGTCGCGCAGGCCGGCATCTGCCCCCTCGGCAACCAGGACCCGGCGGCGTTCCTCGACGCGGTCGCCGTCGACTTCAACGGCGTCGTGCACGCCGTCCAGGCGGCGCTGCCGCACCTGCCCGACGGCGGCTCGGTGATCGCCACCGGCTCGGTCGCCGGGCTGCTGCCGGGCGCCACCGACAACCCCGCCAACGGGTTCGGCGGGCTGGGCTACTCGTGGGCGAAGCGGGCCGTGGCCTCGTTCATCCACGACCTGGCGGTGACGCTGGCGCCGCGCAGCATCCGCGCCAACGCGGTCCACCCGACGAACACCAACACCGACATGCTCCACAGCGACCCGATGTACCGGGTGTTCCGCCCGGATCTTGCGAGCCCCACCCGCGAGGACGCGCTGCTCGCCTTCCCGGCGATGAACGCCATGCCGGTCGGGTTCGTGGAGCCCGAGGACGTCGCCTCCCTGGTCCTGTTCCTGGTCTCGGACGAGTCCCGGTTCATGACCGGCATGCAGCTGCGGGTGGACGCGGGCAGCTACGTCAAGAACCGTCCCCAGCCGCCCGCCTTCTGAGACCCGCGCCAGGAAGGAGCCACCGATGCCGCTGCAGCCCCACATGAAGCTGCTGTCCGTCGACGACCACCTGATCGAGCCCCCGCACGTGTGGACGGACCGCCTGCCGGCCAGGTACCGCGAGAGCGGGCCGGCCATCGTGGAGCATCCCCGCGGCGAGGGCCGGGCGCCCGCGGAGGTGTGGCGGTACGAGGGGCGGCTCTACCCCAACATCGGCCTCAACGCCGTTGCGGGGAAGCCCCCCGAGGAGTACGGGATCGAGCCGACCCGCTACGACGACATGATCCCCGGCTGCTACGACCCGCGGGCCCGGCTGGCGGACATGGACATCGACGGCGTCTGGGGAGCGATGTGCTTCCCGTCCTTCCCGCGGTTCGCGGGCACCGTGTTCCTCGAGGGCGAGGACCGCGAGCTGGCGCACCTGTGCGTGCGGGCGTGGAACGACTACGTGCTGGACGAGTGGTGCGCCGCCGCGCCCGACCGCTTCATCCCGCTGATCATCCTGCCGCTGTGGGACGTGGACCTGTGCGTGGCGGAGATCCAGCGCTGCGCCGCCAGGGGCGCCAAGGCCATCGCGTTCCCGGAGAACCCCGTCCCGCTGGGGCTCCCGTCCTTCCACACCGATCACTGGGACCCGGTGCTGTCGGCCGCGGAGGAGGCGGACATGCCGCTGTGCATGCACTTCGGCACCTCCGGGCAGGCCCCGATCACCGCGCCCGAGGCGCCGATGGCCGTGATGATCGCCCTGTTCGGCTGCAACTCGATGTACGCCACCGCCGACCTGCTGTTCTCGCCGGTCTTCCACCGGCACCCCCGGCTGAAGATCGGCCTGTCGGAGGGCGGCATCGGCTGGATCCCGTACCTGCTGGAGCGCATCGACGGCACCTGGGAGCGGCACCGCCACTACCAGAACATCAACCACGACGTCCGGCCCTCGGAGCTGTTCGCCCGGCACATCCACGGGTGCTTCATCGACGACGAGTTCGGCATCCAGGCGCGGCACGCGATCGGGATCGACAACATCACGTGGGAGTGCGACTACCCGCACTCCGACTCCTACTGGCCCAAGAGCCGGGCCATCGCCGCCGAGCGGCTGGCCGGGGTCCCGGACGACGAGGCGCACAAGATCGTGGAGCTGAACACCCGGCGGCTCTACAACTTCGGCGCATGACGGGCGGGCCGGCGGGCGGGCCGGCGGGCGGGCCGCCGCCGGAGGCGGAGCGCTCCGACTGGACGGACCAGGACCTGCTCACCCGCGACGAGGCGGGCGGGCGGATCCGGGCCGAGATCGCCGAGACGCAGGCGCGGCTGGACCGGACCGACCCGTCGCGGGCCGAGGAGCGGGCCGCCCTGGAACGGCGCCTCCGGGCGCTGCGCGCCCATGCCGCCGCGTCGGCGGGCCCGTCCGGCGCCTGACGACGCCGGACGGGCCGCGGCGGGGCGTCGCCGCCCCGCCCCGCCCCTACCGCTTCACCGCCTCGTCGAGCAGCGTGCCGCAGGCCGGCTCGGCCTTCGGGTCGGGCACGAACTCCTTGTCCTTCAGGATCGAGACGAAGAAGCAGTTGCCGGAGGCGTGGCTGCCCGCGATGGCGCCGTAGTCGGAGAAGTCGATCGGCTTGGGCACCAGGCCGCCCGCGTCCCAGTCCCTGCTCTCGCGGAGCGCGTCGATGAACTGCTCCTGGGTCGCGTCGCAGCCCGCCTTCTCGAACCCGTGCAGCAGCAGGTCGGCGCTCACCCACCCGATGCTCTCCGAGAAGCTCGGCAGGCCGGCGGTGGAGCCGGCGTGCTTCTTGATCCCCTCGGTCATCGCCGTGCCGCCCGGCGTCGGCACCCCGATCGGGGCGGTGTTCGTCACGAAGCCGAGGCCCTGGGCCGCCTGCACGGCGGGCTCGGACTTCAGCAGGTCGGCGCCGTACCCGGTGGCCAGGAGGACGGACTTCAGCTCGACGCCCGACTGCTTCAGCCCGCCGACGACGGCGAAGGCCGTCTCGGGCGTCACCGGGAGGTACAGCACGTCGGCGCCGGAGTTCTTGATGCCGAGGACGAGCGAGCCGACGTCCTTGCTGCCGAAGGGCACCTTGACGTTGACGTAGCCGCGTTCGAGCCCGGCGTGCTCGGCGGACTGGATGCTCGCCAGGGCCGCCCCGGACGAGCTCGCGGTGTCGAAGCTGACCGTGGCCGCCTTGGTGCCGCCGAGGCTCTTCCAGTAGGCGCCCATCGTCGAGGCGACCTTGGCGTAGTCGGTGTTGCCGAGGGTGTTGAACAGGTTGCGGTAGTCCTTGTTCAGCCACTGCTCGCCGCCGTCGAAGCCCGATCCCACGAACGGGGTCCCCTTGGCCTGGGTGCCGGCGAACTGCCCGGCGCCGAAGAAGAACGAGCTGTTCGGGACCACGGCGAACACGTCGTCCTGGCGGACGAGCTTCTGGGTGGCGGCCAGCGCGCCCTGGGGCGTGGAGGCGTCGTCGGCCGTCACGACCTGGAAGTCGCGGTCGCAGGCGCCGGGCTCCTCCTTGTAGGCGGCCAGGCGCGCCTTGACCCCGGCCTCGACGCCGGTGAAGCCGGCGCTGGCCGAGCCGCTCAGCGAGGTCAGGACTCCGATCTTCGTGGTTCCGCCGGTGCCGGACTCCTCCCCGCCGCACGCCGTCGCGGCCAGCAGGAGGGCGCAGGCGGCGCCCGCGGCGGCCAGGGGCTTCGTCCTGGTCAGTGTCGTCCTTGACGGTTTCGTCCTTGACGGTTTCGTCCTTGGCAGTTTCGTCCTTGGCATGGGTCTCCCTTTCGGACGGGACGCCGACCGGCGACCGCGAGGCTCCGCGGCTCCGAAACCGGCCGGGCAAGCCGATCGGACCTAGGTAGCTAAGTAAACTTAATAGACACAATTAAAGCGAGCGGTCGCAACACAAGCGTTACCTGGCATGTCCATGATCAGCTGAGTTCCGTGGTCAGACGAGAAATCTGGAGACCGGCAGCGGATGTCCTATTGACCCACGTGGATAACTAAGTGCACTGTATATGGATCTACGGTGACGGCCGTCACACCGCCGTCGCCCGTAGCCTCATCCGGCCGTAGCCCCTGGACGGTGTCCGTGCTGCAGTACGTCCTCGCCGGTCTGGCGCTGGGCGCGATCTACGCGATCGCCTCGGCGTCGCTCGTCGTCACCTACGCCTCCTCCGGCGTCTTCAACTTCGCCTTCGGGGCCATGGCCTTCTCGGTCGCCCGCTTCTACTACTTCCTGCACACCGAGAACGGGTGGCCGATCACGGCCGCGGCGGCGGTGTCGCTCGGCATGTTCGCGCCGGCGCTCGGCGCGCTGCTGTACTGGCTGCTCTTCCGCCACCTGCTGCTGCGCCCGCCGCTGATCAAGATCGTCGCCACCATCGGCGTCTCCGTGGCGCTGCCGCCGGCCGTCGACCTGGTCTTCGGCAAGCTCCCCAACACGACCGCGCCGGGACTGGCGCCCGTCCCGCTGACGGTCTTCCACCCGTTCGGGGCCACCGTCACGATGGACCAGGTCGTGAACTACCTCGGCCTCGCCGTCGTGCTCGTCGTGGGCGTCACGGTGCTGCGGTTCACCGACGCCGGGCTCAGGGTCCGCGCGATGGTCGACTCCGCCGCCCTGAGCGGGCTGTCCGGGGTGAACGCATCGCGCGTCTCGCTCGGTGTCTGGGCCGCGACGACCACGCTGGCCGGGCTCGCCGGGATCCTCGTCGCGCCCACCGCGGGCCTGTCGACCGACGGCATGACCTACCTCATGGCCGCCGCGTTCGCGGCCGTCGTCGCGGCCCGGCTGACGAACCTGCCGGCCGCCGTCCTCGCCGCTCTGGCGATGGGCGTGTTCACCACCGTCGTCCAGCGCTACCTGGATCCGGAGAGCGCGCTGTCCGCGCAGATCGTGCCGAGCATCCCGTTCGGGTTCATGCTGCTCTTCCTCCTTTACTACGCGCTGCGCGGGCGGGTCCGCGACGAGCCCGCAGGCGGTGCGCTCGACCGGGCGATCCGCGTCGAGGACGGCGGCGCGGCCCGCACCGCCCCGCGAGCCGCCACACCGGCCGGTTCACCGCACGGCCACCGCTCCCTGCCGACGGTGGCCAAGGCCGCCGGGCTGGTCGCCGTGGCGGCGCTCCCCCTCGTCCTGGACGAGTACTGGGCGGGACTCGCCGTCACCGGGCTGGCGCTGAGCCTGGTCCTGCTGTCGTACACGCTGGCCACGGGCGAAGGCGGGATGATCTGGCTCTGCCAGATCACCTTCGCCGGCCTCGGGGCGCTCACCGCCGCCGAACTGGCGACCACGTACGGGTGGCACCCGCTGGCCGCGGTCGCCGCGGGCGCGCTGCCGGTCGTTGTGCTCGGCGTGGTGATCGGGCTGCTCACCCTCAAGCTCGGCGACCTGTACGTGGCCCTGGTGACGCTGACGTTCGGGCTGCTGGTGCAGACCCTGGTGTTCACCCGGGACCGCTTCTACAACTACGGGCAGGGCGTGGCGATGCCCAGGCCGGGGTTCGCCGAGGACGACCGCGTGTTCGCCTACCTGACCCTGGCCGCCTTCGCGCTCATCGCGCTGTTCATCGTCAACTTCCGGCGCTCGACCGCGGGCCTGGCGATGGCCGCGGTGCGCTGGAGCGAGGACGGCGCGCGCACCGTCGGCCTGAGCATCGTCCGGACGAAGCTGCTGGTGTCGGCGATGGCGGCCTGCATCGCCGCGGTCGGCGGCGGCTTCCTGGCCATGAACGCGCAGGCCGCCATGCTGGACACCTACAACGTCTTCGGCGGGCTGGTCTGGCTGGCCGTCCTGGTGACGATCGGTTCCCGGTCCCCCGTCGCGGCGCTCGTGGCGGGCCTGGGCTTCCACTTCCTGCCGGGGGTCTTCCAGACCCACCTGCCCAGCGCGTGGGCCGAGGTGCCCGTGCTGCTGTTCGGCGTCGGCGCGATCATGGTCGCGAAGGACCCGGACGGGGTACTCGCGATGCACGCGCGGCAGCTCCGCGGCCTCGTGGACCGCTGGGCGCGCCACCGCCCCGCCGCGTCCCCGGCACCGCTCGCGGCCACGGCGTCCGCATCCGAACCGACCGGCGGGGAGCGCCCATGACCACCGTGACCACCGGCCCGCCCGATCCCTCCACGGCGGCCGCCCGGCTGGAGGCGTCCGGGGTGACGGTGCGCTTCGGCGGGCTCGTCGCCCTGGAGGGCGTCGACATCACGGTCCCGGCCGGCGCGATGGTCGGGCTCGTCGGACCGAACGGCGCGGGCAAGAGCACGCTGTTCGCCGTCCTGTCCGGGCTGCTCAGGCCGGACGCGGGACGGGTGCGGATGGGCGGCGAGGACGTGACCCGGGCGTCCGCCGCGGCGCGGGCGCGGCGCGGTCTCGCCCGGACCTTCCAGCGCCCCGAGCTGTTCTCCGGCCTGACCGTCCGCGAGCACGTCGTGCTGGCCGACCGCGTCCGGCGCCGCGGCGGCCGGATACTGCGGGACCTGGTGACGGGCGGGGGCTTCCGGCGGCCGAGCGCCGCCGAGGACGGGCGCGTCGCGGCGATCATCGAGTCGCTGCACCTGGAGGAGCTGCGGGACCGCGAGGTGTCGGGGCTGTCCCTCGGCGCCTGCCGGCTGGTCGAGGTCGCCCGGGCGCTCGCCACCGGCCCGGACGTCCTCCTCCTGGACGAGCCCGCGTCCGGGCTGGACGGCCGCGAGACCGCGGAGCTCGCCGCGACGCTCACCCGCGTCAACGCCGAGCACGGCGTCTCGCTGCTGCTCGTCGAGCACGACGTCGAGCTGGTCCTGGGCATGTGCGAGACGGTCAACGTCCTCGACTTCGGCACCGTGCTCCGGACGGGTCCGCCGGAGGAGATCCGCTCCGACCCGGCGGTGCGCGCCGCGTATCTCGGGGCCGAACAGCCACCCGGCACCGCCCGGGAGGCCGCCCCCGACACCGACCCGGAGAAGGAGCGCCGGTGAGCACGACCACGACCCTGTTGTCGGTGCACGGGCTTGAGGTCCGGTACGGCCCGGCCCTGGCGCTGTCCGGAGTGTCCTTCGACGTCCCCGAGAAGGGCGCGCTGGCGGTGCTCGGCGCGAACGGCGCGGGGAAGAGCACGCTCGCCCGCACGCTGAGCGGACTGGTCCCGCCGGTCGCCGGGCGGGTCGCGTTCGCCGGGCGGGACATCACGGCCGCGTCCCCGAGCGCCGTCCGCAGGGCCGGCCTGGTCCACCTGCCCGAGGGACGCGGCGTCTTCCCCGGCCTGACCGTGCACGAGAACCTCCGCATGGCGCTGACCGCGGCCGGCGCCGAGCGCGCGGGCGCGATGGACCGCGCGTTCACGATCTTCCCGGTGCTCGCGGAGCGGCGCCGGCAGCGGGCCGGCACCCTGTCCGGCGGTGAGCAGCAGATGCTCGGCCTGGCCCGCGCGCTGATGATCTCACCGCGGCTGGTGATCGCCGACGAGCTGTCGCTCGGCCTCGCGCCCACGCTGGTGGACGTGGTCTTCGAGAGCCTGGAGCGGGCGCGGGCGGCGGGCGCCGCGATCATCATGATCGAGCAGTTCGCGCACCGGGCGCTGGAGTTCGCCGACCGCTGCCTCGTCCTGCAGCGCGGCACCGTCGCGTGGTCCGGCCCGGCCGGCGCGGCGGGCGACGAGGTGCTGCGCCACTACCTCGGCGCGGCGGAGACGGCATGAGCGCCCCGAAGACCATCCGTGCCGCCGGCCGGGCCCGGTGATCCGCGGGCTCACTACCATGGGCGTGTCCGGACCCCCCGTAGAGGAGTGCCAACCCGATGGCGACGCCCGCTGCGAACGTCCCGCTCGCCGGCGCCGCCGATCCCGCCCCGCGCGCCCCCGCCGAGGCCCGCAACGGGGTGCGGGCGGTGACGCTGGGCGCCCGGGTGGCCCAGCAGATCGAGGACCGGATCGTCCGGGCGGGCTGGCCGGTCGGCCGCAACCTCGGCTCGGAGCACGACCTGCAGGAGCGGTACGGCGTGAGCAAGTCCGTGCTGCGCGAGGCCGTCCGGCTGGTGGAGCACCACGGGGCGGCGCGGATGCGGCGCGGCCCCGGCGGCGGGCTGTTCGTGACCGCCCCGGACGTGGCGCCCGCGGCCCGCGCGGTGGTCACCTACCTCGACTACGCGGGCACCACGGTCGACGACCTCGTCGACGCCCGGCTGCTCCTGGAGACCCGCGCGGTCATGCTCGCCTCCGAACGGCTCGCCGAGGAGGGCGTCGGGCTGCTGCGGAGCCTGCTGGAGCAGGAGTCCAGGAGGCGCACCGAGCCGGGCCTCTGGTCCCAGGACCTCGTCCACACCGCGCTCTGCGAGCTGTCGGGCAATCCGGCGCTGCTCGCGTTCACCGAGGTGCTCACGCGGCTCACCGACCGGTACGCGCACACGGTGCGGCGCACGTCGAAGGCGGAGGCGACGCGCAACAAGGAGCTCGCCGGCCGGAGCCACGAGGTGATCGTCGAGGCGGTCGTCGCCGGCGACACCGCGCGGGCCTACGCCGAGCTGACCGGGCACCTGCGCGGGGCCGCCGCGTGGATGAAGGGCGGCCGCACCGGCGCCGGCGGCCCGATCGCGTGGCAGCTGCTGGAGGCGCCGGGCGCGAAGCTCAGCGAGATGGTCGCGGCCCGGATCCAGGACACGATCGCGGCGGACGGCTGGCCGGTCGGGGCCTCCCTCGGCTCGGAGGCCGAACTGCTGGAGCGGTACGGCATCGGGCGGGCGGTGCTGCGCGAGGCCGTCCGGCTGCTGGAGCACCACGGCGTCGCCCGGATGCGGCGCGGCCCCGGCGGCGGGCTCCTGGTCACCGCGCCGGACCCCGCCGCCAGCATCGACTCCATGGCGCTCTACCTCGGCTACCGGCGCGCGGGCGCGGAGCACCTGCGGGCGGTCCGCGAGGCGATCGAGTTCGGCGCGCTGGGCCCGGTCACGGCCCGGCACGGCGAACCCGGAATCGCGGAACGGCTGGAGGCGGCGGTACGCGGCCGCGCTTCCGGCCGCGCTTCCGGCGGGGACGGCGCGCCGCCCGCGACCTTCCACGACGAGCTCGTCCATCTCGCCGGGAATCCGGTGCTCTCGCTGTTCGTCCGGATCCTCGCCGAGCTCCGGAGCCGGCAGGACGGCGCCCCGCGCCCCGGCCCGGCCGCGCGCACGCCCGCGGACCCCGCGGCGTCCGGGCGGGCCGCCGGCCGGGAGCGGGCGCACCGGGAGATCGTCGCCGCGATCCTCGCCGGGGACGAGAGCCTGGCCCGGCACCGGATGCGCCGGGACCTCGCCGAATGCGACGACTGGTGAGGGCGGCGCCCCCGCCCGGCCTGTGGCGGCGCCCACACCCGCACCGGCCGTCCGCAGGGGACGGCACTACCTAAGATCGGAGCGTGGACGCCACGGAAGTCACGGATGGGCCGCCCGCGGCCGAGGCGGCGTCCCGGCTCGCGGCCGGTTCCGTCGACGGGTCCGTGGAGAAGCTCGCCGCGCGGGTGGCGCGGCGCATCGAGGCGGAGGTGATCCGGCGGGGCTGGCCCGTCGGGGAGGTGCTCGACTCCGAGCCGGTGCTGCGGGAACGCCACGGGGTGAGCCGCGCCGTGCTGCGGGAGGCGGCCCGGCTGCTGGAGCACCACCAGGTGGCGCGGATGCGCCGCGGTCCCGGCGGCGGCCTGGTGATCTGCGCCCCGGACGCGGAACCGACGGTGCGGGCGATGGTCGTCTACATCGAGTACGTCGGCACCGACCTGCGGGACGTGCTGCTCGCCCGCCGCCTCATCGAGCCGGTCCTCGGCAGGCTCGCCGCCGAGCGCATCGACGAGGAGGGCATCGCGAGGCTCCGCGCGACCGTCGCGGCGGAGCTGTCCCCGCCGGAGGCCGGCGAGTGGGCGGGCGGGCTGTTCCACACCGTGCTGAGCGAGATGACCCGCAACCCGGTGCTCCAGCTGTTCATCGACGTCCTGGAGCAGCTCGCCTACCGGTACGTCGCCCTGGCCAGGCCGATGACCGAGGACGAGGTGCGCAGCTTCAGGGAGACCACCCACCACCGGCACGGGAGCATCCTCGACGCCACGGTCGCGGGAGACGTGCCCCGTGCCCAGCTCGGGCTGATCGAGCACCTGGACGAGGTCACCGAGTGGTTCCGCACCGCGAGCGGCGACGACGAGGCCGGCGCGGGCCCGGCGGTCCGGCTGGCGCCGGCGCCGGTGGGGCTGGCGGCCGGCCGCACGCTCGCCGAGGTGGTCGCGGTGCGGATCCACGAGGACATCCTCCGCGCGGGCCTGCCGGCCGGGACGGTCCTCGGCTCGGAGGCAGAGCTGATGACCCGCTACGAGACCAGCCGCGCCGTGCTCCGCGCGGCCGTCCGGCTGCTGGAGCACCACTCGGTCGCCACGTCCCGGCGCGGGCCCGGCGGCGGACTGGTCGTCACCCGCCAGGAGCCGCGGGCCGCCATCGACGCCACCGCGCTCTACCTGGCCTACCGCGACGCCACCGCCGCCGACCTGCTCGTCGTGCGGGAGGCGATCGAGGTCGGCCTCGTCGCGCGGCTGGCCGCCCGGCGGGCGGAACCGCGGATCGCCGCGGGCCTGGCGGCCGTCGAGGAGCGGCTGGGGCGGCCCCCGGCCGGCGACTCCGACCGGGACTTCCACGCCGATCTCGCCGAACTGGCCGGGAACCCCGTGCTGACCCTCTTCCTGCGGATCCTCACCGAGCTGTCCCTCCGCACCGGACGGGCCGGGGCCTGCGGGCACGGCGGCGACGCGGAGCACCGGGAGATCCTCGCCGCCGTCCTGAACGGCGACGCCAGCCTCGCCCAGTACCGGATGCGTCGGCACCTGGCTCCCTGAGCTCTGGCTTTGAGCGCACTTAATTAGGTAGTTTGCTGCGACTTCTCGCTTCTGCTTCTTGAGTACGCAAAATTGTGAACACTATAATTCCGTGCCATGGATCGACCGACGGTGCGGCCCGTGCCCCAGCCGACGCTCGCCAGCGCGGACTTCTGGGCCGCGGGCGCGGACGGGGAGCTGCGCATCGCCCGCTGCGGCGACTGCTCGGCCTACACCCACCCGCCCCCGCCTCGGTGCCGCTCCTGCCGCAGCCCGGCCATGTCCATGACGCCGGTCAGCGGCCGGGCCGTCGTGGCGGGGTTCACCGTGAACGCCCAGCAGTGGCTGCCGGACCTCCCGCCGCCCTACGTCATCGCGATCGTCATCCTGGACGAGGACGAGGGCGTGCGCCTGACCACGAACATCGTCAACTGCGACCCCGGCGACGTGCACGTGGGGATGCGGGTGCGGGTGCTGTTCGAGAAGGCCGGCGAGGTCTACCTCCCGCTGTTCGAGCCCGACCCCGGCCGCCCTGAACCCCCGGGGCCCGTCCCAGGGCCGCCCGCACGCCGCCCCGTACCGCGCCCGATGGCCACCACGCGGAAGTTCGAGGACGCGGTGGCCCTGACCGGCGTCGGGCAGTCCGCCGTCGGCCGCCGCCTCATGGTCGACCCCCTCTCCCTCACCGTGGACGCCTGCCTGGACGCGATCGCGGACGCGGGCCTGACCCCGGACGACATCGACGGCCTGGCCACCTACCCCGGCCCCGGGCCCGGGGGCATGTCGGAGGGCGGGGTCATGGCGCTGGAGGAGGCCCTGCGGCTGCGCCCGACCTGGGTCAACGGCGGGCCGGAGACGCCCGGCCAGATCGGGTCGATCACCTCGGCGATGCTGGCCGTCGCCGCCGGGCTGTGCCGGCACGTGCTGTGCTTCCGGACGGTGTGGGAGTCGTCCCATGCCGCCCTGGTCCGCTCCGGGCGGTGGCACGTCCCCGACGGCCCCGCCACCGGCATGATGGAGTGGCGGCTGCCGTTCGGCGCGGCGTCGGCGGCGAACTGGATCGCCTGCCAGGCGTCCCACTACTTCCACCGGTACGGGGACGACCGCGAGACGCTCGGCTGGATCGCGGTCAACGCGCGCCGCAACGCGGCCCGCAACCCCGAGGCCGTCTACCGCGAGCCGCTCACCATGGACGACTACATCGCGGCGCGGATGATCTCCTCCCCCTTCGGCCTGTACGACTGCGACGTGCCGGTGGACGGGGCGGTCGCCGTGATCGTGTCGGCCGTGGAGACGGCGGCGGACCTGCCCGGGCCCGCCGTGCTCGTCGAGGCCGCCGGCACCCAGATCACCGAGCGGCTGAGCTGGGACCAGGACACCCTCACCCACCTGCCGCAGTCGCTCGGCCCCTCGGCGCATCTCTGGAGCCGGACGTCGTTGCGCCCCGGCGACGTCGACGTCGCCGAGCTGTACGACGGGTTCAGCTTCAACGCCCTGTCGTGGCTGGAGGCGCTCGGGTTCTGCGAGTTCGGCGAGGCCCGCTCCTTCATCGACGAGGGCCGCGGCATCGCCCTGGACGGACGGCTGCCGCTCAACACCCACGGAGGACAGCTGTCCGCGGGCCGGACGCACGGCTACGGGTTCGTGCGCGAGGCGATGCTGCAACTGCGGGGCGAGGCCGGGGACCGGCAGGTCCCGGGCGCCCGCGTCGCGGTCGTCACCGCCGGCGGCGGCGTCCCGTCGGGGGCGCTGCTGCTGCGCGCGGACGGCTGAGCCCCGGCGTCCCGAGTCCCCCGAGCCCCCAGCCCCTCGACCTCGAAAGCCCGGTCCCTGACGAAAGGCCCCGACAGTGATCGAAACCGAGGACCGCTTCACCGCCTCCGACGACGACCCGCACAGCCCCACCGACGACTTCTACGAGACCGAGACCTTCTGGTACTCCTTCTTCGTCCCCGAACGCGACCTCGGCGGATGGCTGTACGCGTCGATCCGCGGCGTCCCGGGGACGTCGGGCGGCGGCATGTGGATGTGGGACGGCACCGCGGCGGAGCCGTGGCGGGTGCCCTTCTTCCAGCAGTTCGGCCACCTCAAGCCGCCCACCCCCCGCGGCCCCGGCGCGCTCGACTTCCCCAGCGGCCTGTCGATCCGGACGCTGGAGCCGGGCATGTCCTACGACCTGCGGTTCGACGACCGGGACCGGATGAAGGCGCACTTCCGCTTCGACGCCGTCGAGGAGCCCGTGCCGCTGCGCCGTGGCGAGCCGCCCTACCCGAAGGCGTCCCACTACGACCAGACGGGGCGGATCACCGGCCAGATCCTGCTGGACGGCGACCGCATCGACGTCGACTGCCACGCCATGCGCGACCGCTCCTGGGGACCCCGGCACGAGCGCGGCTACCGCCGTGTCGGCTACACCTGGGCCGCCTCCCCCGACCTGTCCTTCCTGACCTACACCGCCCCCACGGGCCCCGGCGCCGAGCACGTCTACAGCGGTTACGTGCGGCGCGACGGCCAGGTGGCGCGCATCGTGGACGGCAGCCGCCAGGTCGAACGCGACCCCGCCGAGAACTGGGTGACCGCCATCTCCGTGGAGGTCCGCGACGAACTCGGCCGTGTCACGACGGGCCGAGCGGAGGGCACGAGCCGGCTGATCCTGCCGGGCGCGACCTCGCTGTGCCTCTGCACCTGCCTGCGCTGGACCGTCGAAGGCCAAGTCCTGAACGGCGAGGACCAGGACGTCTGGCCCACCAAGGACTGGCCCCGCCCCTCGGCGAACCGGGGAGCGTGATGGGCATGTCGGCGTCCACCCGCAGCGAGCCGGCCACCGGGCTCAGCGAGGCCCTCGTCGAATGGATGGCAGACGCCGTCCAGGGGAAGATCGTCTCCTTCGAGCGGCGGCCCGGCGGAGGCCGCCGCGAAGCATGGTTCGTCGACGCGGAGGCGGCGGACGGAACGCGGCTGGAACTGTTCCTCCGGTACGACCGCGGCAAGGCGCCCGAAAGCTTCGGCCTGCACGACGAGGCGCGCTTCTTCCTCGCCCTGCAGGACACGCCCGTCCCCGTGCCGCGCATCCATGCCGTGCATCCCACCGAGCAGGCCATCCTCGCCGAGCGAGTCCCAGGCCAGACGTGGTTCTCCCTGCTGCGCGACGAGGAGCAGCGGGTCCGCATCGCCCGCGAGTTCATGGGCATCCTCGCCGAGTTGCACGCCGTCGACCCGCGCGAGATCTCCCCGGCCTCGCCGGACGCGGACCTGCGCGACCTGGTACGCGCCGAGATCGGCCGCTGGGAGGCGCTCTACCGGGCGGCCGCGGCGCCCGCCGACCCGCTGATCGAGATGGGGCTGGCCTGGGTGCGGGCCAACGTGCCGGACGTGTCCGGGCCCGTCGTGATCGTCCAGGGGGACACCGGGCCCGGCAACTTCCTCTACGAGGACGGCCGCGTCACCGCCGTGCTCGACTGGGAGCTCGCCCATCTCGGCGACCCGCACGACGACCTGGCCTGGGTCACGCTCCGCGCGGTCCAGGAGGCGTTCACGCACATCCCCGACCGGCTGGCCGACTACGCGGCGGCGTCCGGACGCCCGGTGGACCTGGACCGCGTCCGCTACTACCGCGTCCTCGCCGGGCTGCGCATCCTGATCCTCGCCCACCAGGGCGCCGCGAAGCCCGACCCCATGGGCGAGGTGGGCAACGGCCTCGTGTACACGACCCTGCACCGCCGCCTGTTCACCGAGGCGCTGGCGGACGTCACCGGCACCGCCCTGGACCGGCCGGTCCCGCTCGTGCCCGTCCCCGGGGAGAACGAGCGGCTGTACGACGCCGCCCTCACCCAGATCAAGGAGATCATCGTCCCCCGCAGCGAGGATCCCTTCGTGGTCCTCCGCAGCAAGGGCCTGGCGCGCATCCTGAAGTACCTCCGCGAGCACGAGCGGCTGGCGGACGCCAAGCGCCGGGGAGAACTCGACGACCTGGAATCCGTGCTCGGCACCCGCCCCGACGACGCCGCGACCGGCCGGACACGCCTCGCGGAGGCCCTGCGCGCGGGCACGGTACCCGTGGACGCCGCGCTCCCAGCGCTCCACCGCTGGGTCCTCCGCGAAACGCAGGTGTGCCTCCCGGCCATGGGCCGCCTGGCCGACCAGCACTACGCCCCTCTCTCCTGACCCACCGACGGCGCCCCGGCCGAGCCAGGGCACCGGCGGCCGATGAGTTTCGGTGGCCGGGAGAGTCCGCACTCTTCACTGGATTGATGTGGGGTCGGCGGGGTCGTCGGCCGGGAGGAGGAGACATGGGCAAGGTCGCCTGGGGGTTCACGTGCTCGATCGACGGCTTCATCGCCGGGCCCGGTCATGACATGAGCTGGATGTCCGCGGCGGAACCGCTTGCCGAGGGCACCACGGAGCGCATGGCGGGAGACGTCGCGGTGATCATTTCCGGCCGGGCCGGCTACGACGCGGCGAAGGCCCAGCGGGCGGAGCGGGACGAGACGACCTCCCAGGCGTACGGCGGCGCGTGGTCCGGGACCGAGTTCGTGCTGACCCACCGCCCGGAGGAACTCGCCGACGACCCGGCCGTCATCCCGCTGAACTGCGACATCGTCGAGGCGGTCGGGCGCGCTCAGGAGCTCGCCGGGGACCGGGACGTGCAGATCATCAGCGCCGACATAGCCCGGCAGGCGCTAGAGCACGATCTCATCGACGAGCTGCAGGTCTTCGTCGCCCCGGTCTTCCTCGGCGACGGCACCCGCATCTTCGACGCCCCCGGCGGGCACCGGATCGACTGGGAACTGGTCGATGTCTACGAGGACAGCCCGCGCAGCTTCGGCCGTACCTATCGCCCGAAGAGGCGCTAGGAGACCTCGGCGCCGAAGGCCTCCAGGGGTTCGGTGACCGGCTGGAAGAACGTCACGCCGCCGATCTGGCAGTTGCCCGAACCGCCCGACGTCAGGCCGAGGGCGGTGCTTCCGCTGAAGAGCGGCCCGCCGCTGTCGCCCGGCTCCGCGCACACGGTCGTCTGGATCAGGCCGCTGACGGTGCCCTCGGGATAGTTCACCGTGGCGTTGGTGGCGGTGACGCGGCCGGTGGCGAGGCCGGTGGTGCTGCCGGTCCGCACGACCCGCTGGCCGACCACGGCCTCCCCGGCCTCGGTGATGTCCCGGGCCTGCCCGTTGTAGAGGTTGACCGCGCCCTGGCCCGGCTGCGCCGTCCGGACGAGCGCGAAGTCGTCACCGGGGAAGCTGCTCGCGACCGTCCTGCCGAGGAACTGGCTGCCGCCCTGGTCGGCGGTCCAGTTGCGGACGGAGTTCCCGCAGTGCCCGGCGGTGAGGAAGAAGGGCTGCCCGTTGCGGACGACGTTGAAGCCGAGCGAGCAGCGCGAGCCCTGGCCGAAGATCGCGTCGCCGCCGAACGCGAGGGGGCGCAGCCGCCCGTCGATGTGCACCATCCGCACCGCCGACCCCATCTGCCGGGCCGTCCGCCGCACGGTCGCCATCCGCGTCCCGGTCACCGAGTCGTCGGTCCACATGGTGACCCGCGAGGTCGCCGGGTCGACGGCCCAGCCGGTGCCCGGCACGCCCGTCATGGACTGGCGGAGGGTGGCGGTGATCCGGTTCAGCGCCGCGGGGCTGCGCTCGGTCAGCTTGGGCACCGCGCCCGCGGCGCGGACCATGGCCGCGTCGCCCTCGTTGGTGACCGTGACGACGGGCCGTCCGGCCGGGTCGAGGTAGGCGCCGGCCGTGCGGGCGCCGAGCCGGTCGGTCAGCCGCGCGGCCAGCACCCCCGCGGACCCGCGCCGCGCCTCCGACGCCTGCTCGCCGGTCAGCGCGGCCTG
>NZ_BMRO01000009.1:94066-165747 GCF_014648675.1 Actinomadura livida | reverse complement strand
CGCCGGACCGGCCCGGCATCCGCACCACGTACAGCGAGCCGGCCACGAGGCCGGCGGATCCGGCGGCCACCGCGGTCCACGTGACCGCGGTGCGCACACGACTCTTTCTCGCCCTCATGGGTCCTCCAAGATCCGACTTCCCGAGCTACGCGTGGAGGTACGCGGCCCGGGCGCGCGGAGTTCAAGGCCCGGCGGAGCGGCAGGTGAGGGGGCCGGCGAAGCGATAGCGTCGGGTTCATGCGGCTTCATGTGGGGTGCGCGATGTGGACGCATCCGTCGTGGCAGGGGCGTTTCCTTCCCCATCCGCTTCCGCCCGGTGCGCGGCTGCGCGCGTATGCGGGCTGGTGCAACGCGGTGGAGGGCAACACGACCTTCTACGCGACACCGTCGCGGAGCACGGCGGAGTCGTGGGCGGAGCAGGCCGGCCCCGGCTTCCGCTTCGTCCTCAAGCTGCCGAGGTCGATCACGCACGAGCGGCGCCTGACCGGCTTCGACGACGACCTCCGGACGTTCCTGGCGGCGATCGAGCCGCTCGGTCCCCGGACGCACGCGCTGTGGGTGCAGCTCCCGGGGTCGTTCGGCCCGGCGGACCTCGGGACGCTCGGGGGCTTCCTGCGCCGCCTGCCCCGGACGCACCGCTACGCCGTCGAGGTGCGCCACCGCGCGTTCTTCGAGGAGCCCGGATGCGCGCGCGACCTCGAAAGGGTCCTCGCGGGCGCCGAGGCCGAGTGGGTGCCCTTCGACACCACCGCGTTCTTCCGGAGCCGTCCGGGCAGCGACGCGGAGCGGGACGCGTGGACGAAGAAGCCCCGCGTGCCCCGCCGGTCGGTGGCGCTGACCGACCGCCCGATCGTCCGCTACCTCGGCCGGGACGACACGGAGCAGACGGTCGAGGGATGGCAGTACTGGGTCGCGAAGGCCGCCGAGTGGCTGGACGAGGGACGCTCACCGACGATCTTCATCCACACGCCGGACAATGCCGACGCGTTGCCGCTCGCCCGCCGCTTCCATGACGAGGTGCGGGAGCGGGTACCGGGGCTCGCGCCCTTGCCCGAGCCGGAGCCGGCTGAGCCGCCGACCCTCTTCTGACGGTTTCCGGGACGAAGGGCCCTGGGTCTGCGGCGCCCGCCGGGTGATCCTGGACGCAAGGGTCAGGGTGCCCCTGCCCGGGTAGGTCAACGGCGTCCTCGCCGGAAGGAGAACACGCCATGCTGGTCCGGGAGGCGATGACCTCGCCCGTCGTGACGATCCCGCGGACGGCCACCGTCCGCCAGGCCATCCGCGTCCTGCACGAGCACAACGTCACCGCGCTGCCGGTCGTGGACGAGCCGGGGCGCCTGGCCGGCATCGTCAGCGAGATGGACCTCCTGCAGGGCGTGTTCGAGCACGACCCGCGCGCCTTCGTGCGCCCCGTGGCGACCACCGCGTCCCCCGCGCCGCGCCTCGTCGAGGAGGTCATGACCCGGGACGTGGAGACCGCCCGGCCCAACGGCGACGTGGCCGCGCTCGCCGAGATGATGATGAAGACGCGGATCAAGAGCGTCCCGGTACTGGACGGCTCCACCATCGTGGGCATCGTCAGCCGCCGCGACCTCATCGCGATCCTGGCCCGCGACGACGCCCGGATCCGCGACGACGTCCTCGCCGCGATCACCGAGTACGGCACGGAGGGCGCCCACTGGGACGTCTCGGTCCGGGACGGCGCCGTCGAACTGCGCGGAACCACGGACGAGCCCGCACAGCAGATCGCCGACGTCCTGGCCCGGACCGTCCCCGGCGTGACCCGAGTCTCGATCCGCGGCTGACCCTGGCCTACTTACCGGCCTTGACGCGCCCCTTGCCCTTGACCTGCTTCTTCTTGCCGCTCTTAGCGCTCTTGGCGCTCTTGGCGCTCGCGCCGCTCTTCGCGCCCGCGCCATTCTTGGCGCTCAGGTCAGGCTTCGCGCCCTTGCCGGCCCTCGCGCTCTTGCCGTTCTTCAGGCTCTTCGCGCTCGCGCCGTTCTCGGCGTCCTTGGCGTTCTTCGCGGCCGACGAGGTATCCAGCTTGATCGCCTTCGCCTTCTTCGGCACCTTCCTGGAGTTCGCGCTCTTCTTCGCCTTCTTGGCGGCCTTGGGCTCTGTGGGGCTCGCCGGCTCGGCCACGACGCCGTCCGCCGCCTCCTGCGGAGCCGCCGCGAGGGCCTGCTCCTCGGCCGCCACGACGGCGCCTCCCGCGACCCGGGTGCGGAACGTCTGCCCGGAACGGAACCGCGGAACCTCCGCGGCGGCCACCTCGATCGGCGCCCCGGTGCGCGGGTTGCGGGCAGTGCGGGCCGGGCGGGACAGCCTGTCGAACGTCCCGAACCCGGTGACGGTGACGCGCTCGCCGGCGGCCACCCGTTCCATCACGACCTCGAACACGGCGTCCACATGGCGGCGGCCCACGGCCTCGTCGCTCCCCGCACGTTCCGCCACGGCCCTGACCAGTTCGCTGCGGTTCATTGCGGCCTGCCCTTCACTGTGGCGAAATGTGCGGCCAGCCTAGCCGCCTCGACCGCCCCGAACCGGCAGATCAGCCCAGGTCGTCAACGTGTCTTCTCCCCGACACAGACGCCCGTCCCGCCCCCTCGCCACAGAACACACCGAGCCCCAAGATCAGCAAAACCGCGTCTCGACGGCGAAGTTGGGCGCCCGCCGCCCCCGGCGCCCCGAGATGGCGGCACAATCCGGCGGGTGATCTCCGCTGCCCGGCCCCTGGGCAAGAGGAGCGCGGGAGCCGAGACTGGAGCCAGCCGCCGAGAGGAGCCCCGAGGTGACGTACGCCTACGATCCCGAACTCGTCCCGTGGATCTCGACGATCCCGCAGATCGTGATCAGCGAGTACGAGCAGATCCGCAGGGACGAGGTGGAGATGTTCGGCAAGCCGCAGTACGTGCCGCCGATCCCGGTGGACGTCCGCGACGTGCACGTCCCCGGGCCCGAGGGCGCACCCGATGTCCCCGTGCGGATCTACGCCCCCGCGGACCGGGACGGCGACCTGCCGGGACTGGTGCACATCCACGCGGGCGGCTTCGTCATCGGCAGCATCGACACCGCCCAGGACGACGCGACCTCCATCGCGGCGGAGGTCGGCGCCGTGGTCCTGTCCGTGGGCTACCGGCTCGCCCCGGAGCACCCGTTCCCCGCCGGGCTGGACGACTGCTACGCCGTCCTGACCTGGGCGGCCGCCCATTCCGCCGAACTCGGCATCGACCCCGGCAGGCTCGCGGTGGGCGGCGACAGCGCGGGCGGCGGACTGTCCGCGGCCGTCGCCCTGATGGCCCGCGACCGCGGCGGACCCGCACTGTGCTTCCAGCTCCTCGGCATCCCCGAACTGGACGACCGCCTCGACACCCCGTCCATGCGGGCGTTCACCGACACCCCGATCTGGCACCGGCGCAACGCGGAGCTGAGCTGGGACTACTACCTGGGCGAGGGCGTCCGAGGCACCGACTCTGTGTCCCCGTACGCGGCCCCCGCCCGCGCAGAGGACCTGTCAGGCCTGCCACCCGCCTACGTCACCACCTGCGAATTCGACCCGCTACGGGACGAGGGCCTCACCTACGCCCAGCGCCTCATCCAGGCAGGCGTCCCCACCGAACTGCACCACTACCCAGGCACCTTCCACGGCTCAACCATGATCAGGGACGCAGCCATAACAAAACGCATGCGCACCGACCGCCTAACCACCCTCCAACACGCCCTGACTCAAGCTTCAACGTAGGTAGAGCCATTCGCCGATAACAGTGATCAAGGACGGCCCGGTAGCGGACGCAAAACCCGCCCCGGGTCGTCATGACCCGCTGGCACCTAAGGCGGTTGATGCGGCATCCGACGCACGTGGCAGCCCTCTCTCGCCTCGATCGCGGCGACCACCCGCCCAGCCGCGCGACGCGTCCCCTTCCGCGCAGGGCACAGAGCAACTGCGGCGCATGAACGCGCAGGTCAAGGTTCAAGGACGAACCGCGGGCCGCGGGCGCGGGAGACACAGATCATCATGAGACTCCCATCCGCGCGCTCCACCTCTTCCACGCAGGAAGCGGAGGAAACGCGCGAGTCAGAGTTCGAGGACGAGCCGTGAGCCGCGGGCGCGGGAGACACAGATCATCATGAAACTCCCGTCCGCGCGTTCCGCCTCCGTCAGGACCGAGTCACGATGGTCGGGATCGCCTTCCAGAACGGGCGTTTCGCACGTCCCACACGTCCCTTCACGGCAGGACGACAGGACGTTGACGCCCGCCTTCTCCACGGTCTCCAAGATCGACAGGCCGGATTCGACCGTCAGCGTGCGCCCGCTCAACGCGAGCTCGACCTCGAACGCCTCGCTCGGCCCCGTGACCGGCTTCGGCGTGAACCGCTCCGTGCGCAACGAGCCCGGGGCCAGGACGGCACATCGTTCCTCGGCCGCAGCGAGCATCGGCTCCGGCCCGCAGCAGTAGACAAGCGTCCCAGGCGCGGCCGCCGCCAGTGCAGCGTCAAGATCAAGCAGGCCGAACTCGTCCCGGGGGCGAATCTCAACCTTGTCCCCATAGGCGGACAACACATCCAAGAAGGCCATGGCCGACCGTCGCCGCCCCCCATAAACGAGCCGCCACTCGACCCCTGCCGCATCGGCGGCGGCCACCATGGGGAGTATCGGCGTGATACCGATCCCGCCGGCGAGAAACAGGTAACCGGACGCATCCTCCAGCGCGAAGTTGTTACGCGGCCCCCGCACCACGAGCTTGTCCCCCGGACGCACCCGCTCATGGACGACCGTCGAACCAAGCCCCTCCTTCAGAACTCCCAGCCGCCACGTCCGCAAGTCACCCGGATCCCCGCACAACGAGTACTGCCGGACGAGCCCATCACCGAGAACAACATCGACATGCGCACCAGGACGCCAAGCCGGCAACTCCCCACCGTCCACCGCCCGCAGGGTCAACCCCACGACCCCATCGGCCAGCTCCACCCGCCCCTCAACAAGAACTTCCATCTCGCCCTCAGCGGCCACGCATCCTCCCGCCTCGATCCACAAAGGTCACCCCACCCCTTGCATCCACCCGCCCTCACACCAACCACCGCCTCGCCAAGAAGCCCCAACGCCACTCCGCCCGACCCCACTCACCGCTCCCCACCTCGCCCCGACACAGACCAACACGCCCCCGCACTGCCCGACACTCCCGGTCCATACCGACACGCCGTCCGCAGACCTGCGCGCCCCGGCGGCCCGGCGCGCAATATCCCCGGCGCCCCAGCTCGGACCGCTCGGACCGCCACGGACGACCGGCGCGTGCCAGCCCGGACCGGCGCGGACCGGCGCGGACCGGCGCGGACCGGCGCGGACCGGCGCGGACCGGCGCGGACCGGCGCGGACCGGCGCGGCGGGTGCGGATCGGGGGCGCCCGAGAGGCCGGGGGCACCTTTGTGGCGCCGACAGCGGGCGCGTCCGGCGGGGGGTGCGCGGCGCGCCGAGTGGCGCGTCCCGCCTCCCGCCGGACGCCTGATAGCCGCCCGATCGTTGGATGACGTTGCCCTTCCGCGTGTGGAGGATGGCTGTGGTGCGGTGCTGTGGTGGCTCGACCATCGCCGGTGGTCCGGGGGTCCGTCAGCACCGCTTCCGTCGAGCGGAAGAACCCGTGGCCGCAGCCGCATCCGACCGGAAGGATCTCGAGCATGTGTTGTCGTGCAAGGACGGGCGGCCCATGACCGCCGAGGCGCTCACCGCGTACGGCGCCGTGCGTGGGGTGCGCGAGGACGGCCTTGCCGTCTTCCGCGGTGTCCCTTTCGCCCGTCCCCCCGTGGGCCCGCTACGCTTCGCCGCGCCCGAACCGCCGGAGCGGTGGGACGGAGCCCGGCCCGCCACCGCGTTCGGACCCGCCCCGCCGCAGTCGTCGGCGCTCGCGCCCGGCATCCCGCAGACGACCGGTGACGACTGGCTGACCTGCAACGTCTGGACACCCGATCCAGGTGCCGGGGGCCTCCCGGTGATGGTGTGGATTTACGGCGGCGCCTACCTCATCGGCCAGTCCTCCGATCCCGGCTACGACGGCGCGGTGCTGTCCCGCGAGGGCGGTGTCGTCGTGGTGACGTTCAACTACCGCGTGGCCATGGAGGGGTTCGGGCAGATCGAGGGCGCGCCCGCCAACCGCGGCCTCTTGGACCAGGTCGCCGCGCTCGCCTGGGTCCACGACAACATCGCGGCCTTCGGCGGCGACCCGGGCAATGTCACGGTCTTCGGCGAGTCCGCAGGCGCGGGCTCCATCGCGGCCCTGCTCGCGATGCCGCGTGCGTCGGGCCTGTTCCACCGTGCCATCGCGCAAAGCGTCCCGGGCACATTCTTCTCCGCCGCCTTGGCGGACGACATCAGTGCCGTGATCGCCGCCAAGGCCGGGGTTCGTCCGATTCGCCAGGCTCTCGCTGAAATCCCTCCCGTCCGTCTGATGGAATCCGTGGACGCCGTCGCCGCCACCATGGCGCGGTATCCGCAGTGGGGACCGGTGGCACATACCCCGACTCCGTTCTCCCCGGTCGTGGACGGCGACGTGCTGCCGCGAACCCCCTGGGCGGCCCTCGCCGCCGGATCCGCCCGGGACATCCCGCTGATCACCGGGCACAACCGCGACGAGTACCGCCTCTTCATCGCGATGGGCGGCCTCCTCGGCAAGATCACGGACGAGCAGGCCGCGACCGCCTTGCGCACCTTCGCTCCCGACCCGAGGGCCTACCGCGACGCCCACCCCGGCGCTCCTGCTGAGACCCTTTACGAACTCGTCCACTCCGACTGGCTGTTCCGGATGCCGACCCTGCACCTCGCCGAGGCTCAGGCCGTTGCGGGAGGCCCGGTGCATCTGTACGAGCTGGCCTGGTCCGCGAACGGTCTCGGCGCCTGTCATGGCCTGGACGTCCCCCTGGTTTGGGGCAACCTCGCAGGCGGTATCGCCGACCTCCTCATCAGGGACGCAACCGCCGCCGATCAGTTGTCGTCGAGGATCCGCCGTGCGTGGACGGAATTTGCGGCATCCGGCGACCCCGGCTGGCCCGTCTACGAACCGTCGCAGCGGCTCACTCACATTTTCGACACATCCCCCACGATCGCCCCCTATCCGGAGGAGACGTCACGAAGGCTGTGGGCGGACCACACCTTCACCGCCCTCGCGCTCACCCCCTGACCGGCCCCGGGGGATGGAGGCGGCCCAAGCTTCCCAGGGCCGCGCCCATCCCCCGGGACCGGCCCGGCACCTCCGTCGCCGATACGCCTGCTTCCCGCAGCGGCCACTCCGACTTCCCGTCCACTCGCCGGTACGGGGCAGCGTCTACAACGACGGCCACGCCCGCACCGCGGGCGGCCGCATCGTCAAGCCCGTCCGGCTGCCGCAGAAAGTCACCGGCATGCGGTACAGAAGGCTTGGGCACGGACCTCGGAGTCCTCGACCTGTGCTCGCCCGCGATCAGCTCCGCCGGCTGGTCAACGCAAGGAAGAGACGGAGCCCGCCTGGAGGGCGGCGACCACGATCATGGGAAAGGCACGGCATGAGCGATAGCGACGCGCAGGCGCGGATACGGGAAATCTGCCTCTCGCTTCCGGAGACGTCGGAGAAGCCCTTCGGCGGGCACACGGCACCCTCCTTCAGGGTTCGCGACAAGCTGTTCGTTATGACCAGTGAGGACGGACTCTCGATGACCTTCAAGGCCGGCCCCGGCGTACAGGAGGCACTGGTGGCGGAGGCCCCTGAGCGCTTCTTCGTCCCGAAGTACGTGGGAAGCAAAGGATGGGTCGGTGCTCGCCTCGACGTCGACCATGACTGGGACGAGATGGCCGAGCTCGTCGAGGACAGCTATCGTCTCATCGCTCCGAAACGCCTGGTGAAGCTGCTCGAAGACCGTTAGGACGCCCGTCACCGCCGACGGGCGAGTCGAGCCAGGTGGAGAGCCAGTCGTTCCATGGCCGCGTCATCCGGCGTCCAGCCTCGTTGAAGCATCGCGGTGAGCAAAGCCTCCAGGTAGGGCGCCGGACGGCGTAAGAAGTCCGACGACGCGCCGGATGCCGTCCCGGACGACTCGGATGTGATCGGCGCCGTTTCGATCGTGCCCGCGGAAGCGGGCGTCTCGGACGGGTTGCCGGGTCCGGCCGCCATGACCAGTTCGATCTCCCAGTCGGCCTCGTCCACTCCCGGCGGTAGTACATCGAGTCCCCAGATCCATGCCGCGGTCCGGCGAACCATCACGACGTCCTCCGGTAAGAGGCTGCTGAGTGCGGCGGCTCGTGCCGCGAGGGGGGCTTCCTTCACGGGGATGCGGTCCACGCCGGTCCCGACAGGGACGATCGAACCGGCGGCCGTTCGCTTCCAGGAGAGGCTGAATCCGTCCATGGACACCGATGATGGCCGGTCGGACAACGGCCGGTAATGCGGTCGCGACAATGTGGATAACTCTGCATAACCGCAAGTCAGAGCACCAACCGACAAACGAGCCGCGAGCGGCCGCGAAAGCGCGATCCCGCCAGCTCGTCCCCATGCATGTCAAGTTGACCGGACGAGGCGAGGTGCGCCAGCCGACCCCTTCACCTGCCGACGGCGACAGTCGCCCAGTCGCCGATGCGCTTGATCAGATCCGGTGTCGCGGCCACTTCCGCATGCCCGAACGCCTGTTCCACCCATAGTTCGCGCGGGTCATGCGCGGCTTCGTACAACTGCCGACCGTGTTCAAGGGGGAAGAACGCATCCGCGTCCCCATGGACGATGAGGAGCGGCACCGGAGCGATCCGTCCGACGACCTCATGCGGGGCTTCCGGCACGGGGTCCCACCCGTTGCGGGCGATCCGCGTGCCGCGGGCCAACCTGACGGCCAGTCGGCCCGCCCGCCGTTCGATCGCCCAGTGGACCCGCTGCATCGGAACAGTGTCCCGGTAGTACCAGCGAGCAGGCGCACTTACCGAAACCACTGCGTCGACTCCGCCCTGCAGGGCCGCGTGCCTGATGGCGATGGCACCGCCCATGGAGAACCCCGTCACGACGATCCGCTCGTATCCTCTGCGGCGCGCCGCGGCCACCGCCGCGTCGATGTCGAGCACCTCACGGTCGCCGACGGTGGAGCGGCCGCCGGACCTGCCGTGTCCGCGGAAATCCAGCCCGATGACCCCGCCTTGCCGGTTGAGGACACCGGCGATCCGGCGGAGCGCGGGCTGCCGCCACGAGCACGTGAAGCCGTGCGCCAGGACGAAGCACAGATCGCCGCCGCCCCTCAAATGACCTGCGTCGATCCGTACGTCGTCGGCGGTGTACAGGGTGAGAGATTCGGGCATCACCACGACTCCATGATCGGGCATCAGGCTGTGATCATGAGGGACCCCCCTTGATTCGCCAGAAGCCAGCCAGCGCGCCCTGACCAGCGGGAATCCCGCCACCGGAAGATCATCGGCAACTTTTTGAATTTTCCGGTGCCCACCCGTCGGAGAAGCGGCCCGCCGAACGATGGAGGGGTATGAACCACCCGGGACGACTACTCCAGCCCGACCCCGGGGCGGCGCTGCTCGATCTCTATGACGCGGCGCTCCCGGAGGTCTACGGCTACCTGCTGTCCCGGTGCGGCCGGCGCGGCCTGGCCGAGGACCTCGCGGCCGAGACCTTCCTGGCCGCAGTGGAGGCGGTGCGCAAACAGCCGCCCCCGAAGCTGTCGGTCGCCTGGCTCATCGGGGTGGCCCGCCACAAACTCGCCGATCACTGGCGGAAGGCGGCCCGCGAGGAACGCGGCCTCCAGGTCCTGGACGGGGCCGCCCAGGACGTCACCGAAGATCCCGCGGACGAACGCCTGGACGCGCTTCTCGCCCGCGAGGTCCTCGCCACCCTGGGCGCCCACCACCGGGCCGCCCTGACGCTCCGCTACCTCGACGGGCTGCCCGTCCCCCAGGTCGCCGAACATCTCGGGCGCACTCGCCAGGCCACAGAAGCGTTGCTGGTCCGGGCCAGAGCCGCCTTCCGGAACGCCTACAACGATCACTTCTCACCGGGGAACGGCTCCCCGGGCACGGCGGAGGCAAAGGAGGGCCACGATGACTGATCCGCTGGAGGCTCTCCGCGCCCCGATCGTCCCTGTCGATCCCGATCCCATCTTCGCGGCGCGGCTGCGTGAACGCCTGCGGCGCGCACTTCTGCAACTCACGGGAGACGCCATGACCACCACCCAGGAGACACCCGCGCAGGTGCGTACGCTCACGCCGTACCTCTGCGTCGACAACGGAGAGCACGCCCTGCGCTGGTACGCGGACGCGTTCGGTGCGGAGCTCCGCGGCGAGCCCATCATCATGGAGGACGGACGCGTCGGCCACGCGGAACTGGCGCTCGGCGACTCCATCATGATGCTCGCCGACGAGTGGCCCGAGCTCGGCCTGCTCGGCCCCAAGGCGCGCGGCGGCCCGAGCCAATCGCTCTACCTGAAGGTCCCCGACGTCGACGTGGTCTTCTCCCGCGCCGTCGAACTCGGCGCCAGCCCCGACCGGCCCGTGGCGGACTACCCGTACGGCCGCAACGGCGTCGTCACCGACCCGTTCGGTCACCGCTGGATGATCACGACACCGCCCGCGCCCGCCCCGTCCCGCCTGCGCCACGGCGACGTCGGATACACCTCGATCTGGGTCCCCGACGTCGAACGTGCCGCCGCGTTCTACGGCACCGTCCTGGGATGGGACGCGGTCCCCGGAAGCGACCCGTCCGCCCGCCAGGTCGAGGGCCTGCCCGAGCAGCACATCGGCATGTTCGGCGGGCAGGAGCACCGCACCGCCTATCTGGCCTTCGCCGTCGAGGACATCCACGAGACGCTCCGGCGGATCCGCGACGCGGGCGGTCGCGCCGAAGAACCGACCGAAGAGCCCTACGGCCTGTCCGCCATGTGCACGGACGACCAGGGCATGGAATTCTCCATCTACCAGCCGCCCAGCCCCGTTGAACGCCAGCTCGCGCAAAGGGCCGGGCTCACTCCGCAGCACGGCGAGATCTCCTACCTCACGATCGGCGTCCCCGACATCGCCCGCGCGCATTCCTTCTACAGCACCGTCCTGGGCTGGGAGTTCACCCCGGGTCACACCCCCGGCGGCTGGAGCGTCCAACTCGGCGGCACCGAGATACAGCCGATGACCGGCATGCACGGCGGCACCGAACGTCCCGTCGTGGTCCCGGTGTACGCGGTCGACGACATCCAGTCCGCCGTCTCCCGCGTCCGCGAGGCCGGCGGCACGGCAACAGAGCCCGCCCGCCAGCCCTACGGCATCACCGCACAATGCACCGACGACCAAGGCACCGACTTCTACCTGGCCCAACACTGACCCACCCAGACCACACCCAAAGCCGAAGGGCCCAAGCGAGGCCCCATCAGGCAGCGCGGCGCCCACCAACTGCCCACGAGGCCCTGTCCAGAAGGAGATATTGCTCCTCCGTGGTCGTCGCCGGGGGGGTGGCTGGACGTCGGGGTGGTGGGAGGCTGAATGGGGGGTGCGCGGGGTACGTAAGCGGGTGTGTTTGGAGGGCTACGGGCTCGGTTGGTGGGTGCGGCGATGATCGTGCGGCTTTCGTGAAGGCGCGCGAGACCTGGCGGGACGGTGAAGAGGGTGCAGGCGGCGTTCCGGTTCCCGCCGAGCGCGGCGCCGGTGACTACGCACGGCAGACGATGGTGTCGTCGGCGCGGGCGCATGAGCGGGCCGCGCGGCTGCTGGAGCGGATGGCCGACGCCCATCCGGAGGAGGCCGAGTTGCATCGGCAGTCGGCGAGGCGTCATCTCAAGTGGGCCGAGAACGACCGCAGGCTCGCAGAGGAATACGCACCCCGAGGCGGCACCCCCGACGGCCGGTGATGGGGTCCGAGCAAGGGGTGGGTTATGAGCGTCGACCGGGAAACTCTGGCCGCGACCAGGCGTTCGCTGCATGGAGTGGCGGAGCTCGTGCTCGCCGGACCGCAGTACAGGCGGGGCAGCACGAGATCATCCTCACAGCTCTCGCGGTTGTCCGGTGCGCGGTGCCCGCAGGGGTTGCAGGTCTGCGAGGTGTACGCGGAGTCGACCTTGACGACCCGTCCGGGGGCCTTGCGTTCCAGCCGGGCGGCGAGTCGTCCCCAGCCGTTGGCGAGGATGCCCCGGTTGAGCGCGGCCTTGGCCGCGACGTTCACGCCCGGGGCGTCCAGGGTGCCGCGCGCCGAGCGGGTCATGGCGGCCACATCGAGGTCCTCGACGGCGATGACGTCGAAGCGGCGCGCCAGAGCGGTCGAGGTCTTCTCCACCCAATCTGTGCGGCGGTCGGCCTCGCGGGCGCGGAGCCGGGCGATGGCGGCCTTGACCCGGGCGCGGCGGTTCGACCCCGGCTTCGCACGGGCCAGGCGCCGCAGCAGCCGGTTCAACCGCTCGGCCTCACCCGCCGTCAGGCCCGGCACTGTGCAGGTCTCGCCGGTCGACAGGGCGGCCGACACCGCCACCCCGCGGTCGACCCCGACCGCCGCACCGTTGCCGGGAGCGGGGACCGGGGTGGGGATCGCGGCGAACGCCACATGCCATCGGCCGGCGCGATCGCGGGTCACCCGGAACGATTTCACCCCGGGCGGGACGGGCCGCGACCAGCGGAACCGCACCCAGCCCACCTTCGGGACCCGCACCTGGCCGGTGCGGCGGTTCAACCGCCGCACCTCCCACCCCCGTCCACGGGCCCCCACGATCCGGAACCCCTCATGCCGCCCGGCCTTGCGCCAGGTGGGGCGGCGGTGCGTACCCGCGAAGAAGTTCGCCATCGCCTGCGCGAAATCCCGCAGCGCCTGCTGCTGCACCGTCTGCGACCCGTCCGCCAGCCAACGGTTCGCGGCGCGGGCCTCGGTCAACTGGCGGGCCTGGGCCACATACCCCGGCGCCGGGCCCCGGCGCGGCGTCCACCACCCGTGCTGCTCCACAGCCAGGTTCCACACGAACCGGGCATGCGCGCAATGCACCAGCAGCCCCGCCTCCTGGGCGGGGGTCGGATACAACCGGTACCGGGACACGCCCGCACCATACCGACCGCCACCGACAAACCCCGGAGAGTAACCGTCCCGCACCGAGCCGCGTTTCCTCCCCGCCCTCAAGGACGGGATCTCCACGCTGTAGGTATCGGATGAACGGGGCCAGCTGTCGGGAGCTCGCTGCGGCGGTCGGGCTCGATGCGGGAGCTCCGGAGAACGCTTATGCAGATGGCAGTGGCGTTTCCCTTGATGAGACGCTCGGTGTGGACGCGGAGGCCGCACAGAACATCGCGGAGATCTTCTGGCGTGGGCAGATGGGGTTGACCAGATTCGCGCCCGAGAGCACGCCGGTACTGTGGCCGGAGCACTTCGACGTGAGCATCAGCCTCGACAAAGTCAACTACGGGGTCTCGCTGGGCGACGCTCACATTGACGAGTCGTATGCATATGCCGGTCCGTGGGAGTCGCGGCGCGGCCCCTTCTGGAACGTCTCGTTCGCAGCGCGACCTATGCGCCTGCTTCGGGATGACACGGCGCTGTTCGACTTCTTCGGGGAGGCGAGGGAGCAGGCCGCCCGCGATTAGCCGCGCCGCCTCCGAATCCGCGGTCCGGACGGTAAGGGGCGGGCTCCCCACCCCGAGTGGACCCGCGTAGCTCAATCGGTCGGGCGGGGCTGTGGCGGGAGCGGGCGGTGTGTAAGGATCATGGTGATCTGAGGGAGGTCGCTGTGCGTATTGGTGCTCTGTTGGTCGAACGCGGCGAGGCCGATGCGCTCGGCAGGCTGGCGGATGATGTGCGGCGCGCCGCAGACGACGGGTTCACCTCGGCGTGGATCTCGCAGATCTTCGGCCTGGACGCGCAGATGGCGCTGGCCGTCGCCGGGAGCGGCGTGCCGGGCATCGAGCTCGGCACCGCGGTGGTGCCGACGTACCCGCGGCACCCGGCGGTGATGGCGCAACAGGCGAGGACGACGGCGCTCGCGGTGGAGGGGCGGTTCACGCTCGGCATCGGACTGTCCCACAAGATCGTCATCGAGGACATGTACGGGTACGACTTCGCCCGGCCGGTGCGCCACATGGACGAGTACTTGTCGGTCCTGTTGCCGCTGCTTGAGGGCGACGCCGCCTCGTTCAAGGGCGAGACCCTGCAGGGCAACATCGGCCTCTCCGTTCCTAACGAAGGACGGGTACCGGTACTGCTCGCAGCGCTCGGCCCCAAGATGCTCAAGCTGGCGGCGGAAAGGACGGACGGCACCGTGCTGTGGATGACCGGTCCCGTCACCGTCCGCGACCACATCGCGCCGACCATCACCGCGGCCGCCAAGGCGGCGGGACGACCGGACCCACGGGTGGTGTGCGTCCTGCCGGTGTGCGTCACGGACGACGTCGACCAGGCACGGGAGCAGGCGGGCCAGACCTTCGAGATGTACGGGATGCTGCCGTCCTACCGGGCGATGATGGACCGCGAAGGCGTGGACGGCCCCGCCGACCTGGCCATCGTCGGGGACGAGGACGAGGTCGCGGCCAAGCTGGACGAACTGGCGGCAGCGGGCGTCACCGATTTCGTCGCCGCCGAGTACATCCCCGGCGAGAACCGCGGCCGGACCAGGAAGTTCCTCAAGTCCTACATGGCCGGCTGACCTCATCGCGCCATCCGCCGAACACCGGCGGGTGAACCCCCACAACCGCCGCGGTCGCACTTTGTCGACCCATCCCGCCGTCCCCCAGCACCGGACGGTCAAGGCGAGGGGATGTCGGAGTTTAGGGGGACTTGCTGCCTGATAGCGTTGCGATGCTGCGCGCCAGGAGCGAAGTCCGGTGTAAATCCGGCGCTGTCCCGCAACTGTGGAGCCCACGCTGAGTGGGCCGAGCCAGGTCGCCTCCTTGCGCGCCGACGATTTTCGACCTCGTGGAAGGGCGATCCGTCATGTGCGGGCCGCGGCTTCCCTGTAGCCAGGAGGCTCCTGTGAGACCCGTCCGTTCCCTCGGCGCGGTGATGGCACTCGTCGCCGCGCTCGCCACCGGATGCGGTGGCGGCACCGATACCTCCGGTGACGCGACGTCCGGTGCCAAGACCGTCACGGTGCAGGCCGCCAACGGGGCGGTGACCGTCCCGGCCAAGCCCGAGCGCATCGTGTCGCTGTCCCCCGCCCACACCGAGACGCTGTTCGCGATCGGCGCCGGGCCGCAGGTGGTGGCGGTGGACGACTACTCCGACCATCCCCCGAACGCGCCCAAGACGAAGCTGTCGGGCTTCAAGCCGAACGCCGAGGCGGTCATCGAGTACAAGCCGGACCTCGTCGTCGTGTCCGACGACCTGAACGGCATCGTCAAGGCGCTCGAGAAGGTGAAGATCCCCGTCCTGCTGGAGCCGGCGGCCAACAACCTGGACGAGGCCTACGACGAGATCCGCGACCTCGGGCTCGCCACCGGGCACTCCGACGAGGCCGAGAAGCTCGTCACGGACATGCAGGCCAGCATCAAGGAGACGGTCGACGCATCGTCCAAGGCCAAGGGCCTCACGTACTACCACGAGCTCGACAACCAGCTGCACTCGGTCACGTCCAAGACGTTCCTCGGCCAGATCTACGGGCTGTTCGGACTCCGCAACATCGCCGACGAGGCGGACGAAGCGAGCAGCGGGTACCCGCAGCTGTCGCGCGAGTTCCTCCTCAAGCAGGACCCCGACCTGATCTTCCTCGCCGACACGAAGTGCTGCGGCCAGAACGCCGAGACCATCGCCAAGCGCCCCGGCTGGTCGGATCTGGGCGCGGTGAAGAACGGCGGCGTGGTCGAGCTCGACGACGCCATCGCCTCCCGCTGGGGTCCCCGCCTGCCCGAGTTCGTCAAGGCGATCGGCGCCGCGGTGCAGAAGGTCCAGTGATCGGCGCACTGGACGTCCGGCCGTGAGTCCCAAGCTTCGCCGCGCGTCCGCGGGGGCGTCTCCGGACGTCTCCGCGGACGTCCGGAGACGTCCCGGTGCCGTGCCGCCGGCCGGGCAGGCCAGGCTGCGGCCGGTCTCGCTAGTGATGGCGGCGGCGCTGCTGGCGGCGACCCTGCTGGCGGGAGTGCTGGTCGGGGCGGCCGGGCTGCCGGTCGGCGGGGTGCTGAAGGCGCTGGCCGACCGGCTGCCGTTCGTGCACGTCGACAGCGGCCTCGGTGTCATCGACGAGAACGTCCTGTTCCAGTTGCGCGTGCCGAGGGCGCTGATGGCGGCGCTGGTCGGCGGGATGCTCGCGATGGCGGGCGCCGGGTACCAGGGCGTGTTCCGCAATCCGCTCGCCGATCCGTACCTGCTGGGCGCGGCGGCGGGCGCGGGTGTCGGCGCGACGATGGTGATCGTGCTGATGCCGGGCGATCCCGGGTACGCCGTGCCGCTCGCCGCGTTCGTGGGCGCCATCTCCGGCGTGTTCCTGGCGTACGTGCTGGGCAGTACGGCGGGGCGCGCGAGCGGGGCGGCGACGCTGGTGCTGGCGGGGGTCGCGGTGTCGTCCTTCCTGGCCTCGGTGCAGACGTTCCTGCAGCAGTTCAAGGCGGAGGAGCTGCAGCGGATCTTCTCGTGGCTGCTCGGCGGCGTCGGCTCGGCGGATTGGCGGCAGCTCGCGCTGATCGCCCCGTACTCGCTGGTGTCGACGGTGGTGCTGCTCGCGCACGGCCGGTTGCTGGACGTGCTGAGCGTCGGCGACGACGAGGCGGCGTCGCTCGGCCTGTCGGCGGCGCGGGTGCGGCTGACGGTGCTGGTGGCGGCGTCGCTGGCGACGGCGTGCGCGGTCGCGGTCAGCGGGCTGATCGGGTTCGTGGGGATCGTGGTGCCGCACATTGTGCGCCGGCTGGCGGGCGGTTCGTACCGGATCGTGCTGCCCTTGTCGCTGCTGGGCGGTGCCGCCTTCCTCGGTATGGCGGACCTCGTGGCGCGGACGGTGGTCGAGCCCGCGGAGCTTCCGCTCGGTGTGGTGACGGCGTTCGTCGGCGGGCCGTTCTTCGTCGCGGTGCTGCGCTCTAGCCGCAGGGAGGTGGAGATTTGACGGTGCTGGTGCAGGGCCTGGACGTGGCCCTGGGCGGGCGGCGGGTCCTGAAGGGGGTGTCGCTGGACGTCCCGGCCGGGTCGTGGACGGCGGTCATCGGCCCGAACGGCGCGGGCAAGTCGACGCTGCTGCGCGCCGTCCTCGGCCTGGTGCCGTCCAAGGGCGAGGTGACCGTCGCGGGCGTGGACCTGGGGAAGCTGAAGCCGCGGCAGCGCGCCCGCATGATCGCCTACACGCCGCAGAGCCCGAACCTCCCGGTGGGGATGACGGTGTTCGACTACACGCTGCTCGGCCGGTCCCCCTACATCCCGCACCTGGGACGGGAGGGCGCGCGGGACCGGGCCGTCACCGCGGAGGTCCTCGACCGCCTCGACCTCACCGCCTTCGCGGCCCGTCGGCTGGGCCACCTCTCGGGCGGTGAGCGGCAGCGGGTGGTGCTGGCGCGGGCGCTGGCCCAGCAGACGCCGGTGCTGCTGCTGGACGAGCCGACCGCGGCCCTCGACATCGGCCACCAGCAGCAGGTGATGGAGCTGATCGACCGGCTGCGGCTGTCCGACGAGCTGACGGTGGTGACGACCATCCACGATCTGACGCTGGCGGGGCAGTACGCCGACCGGCTGGTCCTCATCTCGGGCGGGCGGGTGGCGGTGGCGGGCGAGCCCGCGCAGGTCCTGACCCGCTCCGCCGTCGAGGAGCATTTCGACGCCCGGGTGCGGGTCACCCCCGGCGCCGGCGGGCGGCCGGTCCTGTCGCTGGAGCGCCCGTGAACCTCGAGACGGTGTGGCGGGCGGAGGACGGGGCGCGGCTCGCCGCGACGGTGTGGCGGGCGGGCGACGGGTACCGGATGATCTCGTCGGCGATGCTCGGCGGCGGCGCCGGCCGCGCCCGGTGGGTGCTGAACGCGCAGGTCGCGGGCGGGTATTCGCGGATGGATCCGGTCGCGCACCTGGAGGAGCTCGCGGCGTCGTACGGCCTGGAGGGGCCGGGCGTCGGGATGCTCACCGCGGCCTCGGTGTCCCGGACGATGCGGCGGGACGACGGGGGCGTGCACGCCTCTGCGACGGTGGGGCTCCGGGTCCCGACCTGGGCCGCGGCACCCGCCGACCGGCCGGACCCGGAGCTGGCGCCGATCCACCTGGACGGAGCGTCGCCCCCGGCGTGGTCCCCGGGGACGATCAACATCGTCGTCGCCGTGCCCGTGCCGCTCAGCGACGCCGCATTGGTGAACGCGGTCATGACCGTCACCGAGGCCAAGACGCAGGCGCTTCTGGAGGCCGGATATCCGTGCACGGGCACCGCATCGGACGCGGTCTGCATCGCGGCAAGGACGCCCGGCCGGACGACAGAAGACGGCAAGGCGGTGGAGGTGTTCGCGGGGCCTCGGTCGGTCTGGGGGGCCAGGATCGCGCGGGCCGTCCATGCGGCCGTCCACGCCGGTGCCGTCGACTACACCGCTTACCTGAGCTCCCGGAACCGGCAGCGGAAAAGCTGATCGCGCCCGCCTCCGGACGGGCGCCGGCCGCCGTACCACCCCGGTGCGATACGGCGGCCGGCTCAGGGCCAGTGCAGTGTGGGGAAGGGCCTCACCTCCTCGCGGTGCATCGGTCGGCCGGCATGACCGTCAGCCGGCGTAGGGAAGGTGGCGTCCGTTGTGCTGCCTGCCGCGTCTCCCGGGGTCGGTGGCGAGCGGGTCGCCGAAGTCCAGGGACGAGCCGCCGACCGGCGGCACCGGATGCAGCCCCGTCGGCGGTTCCCGGTCGACGACCGGGCGGGGGCCGCCGTCGCGGTGCGTGTCCGCGAGGGCGGTGAGCGCGTCGACCCGGCGGCGGGCCCGGTCGGCCTCGGCGCGCGCGGCGTCGCGTTCGGCGGTCAGCGCCTGCACCGCGGCCCGGAGTTCCTCGGCGGTGCGGGTCAGCTGCCAGTTGTGCTGCTCGAACTCGCGTGCCCGCGCCTGGAACTGGTCGAGGTCGGCGACGGCCTGGCCGCGTTTGGCCTCGGCGTCGCGGACGGCGGAGCGGAGGTCGTCGGTGGCGCGTTTCGCCGCCTCCGCCTCGACGCGCTGCCCTTCGACGAGCGTCTCGGCCTCCGAGAGCCGCCCGTGCAGGGACACCAGTTCCGCGCGGGCGTTCTCCAGGGAGGCGAGCAGTTCGCCCTCGCGGGCGGCGACGCGGTCGCGTTCGCGTTCCGCGGCGATCCGGGCGGCGGTGGCGGCGTCGGCCTCCTCCCGGGCCTCCTGCCGTTCGCGCCTGGCGGCGTCGCGTTCGGCGGCGAGGCGCTCGGCCCCGGCGCGGGCGGCCGCGGCCTCCTGCTCGGCGGCGTCCGCGCGGGCGCGGGCGGTGGCGGTCTCCCGCCAGGCGGCCTCGGCCTGCCGCTGCGACGCGTCGCGCTCCCGCTGCGCGATCGCGATGTGCCCGGCGGCGTCGGCCTGGGCGTCGGCGATGCGCCGTTCGACGCCGGCGACGCTCAGCTCGGACATGAGGGAGCCGGCGAGCCGGTCGGCGGCGCCCTCCAGCCGCTCGACCATCTCCCAGGCCCAGGCGACCTGGCCGGTGAGGCCGGGGGCCTCCCGCCCGCGGTCGCGGCTCTCCCGGGCGGAGCGCTCGCACTCCCCGTCGTTGTCCTGGCAGTAGCGGACGGTGCGGGCGCCGCGCACCGGCTGCGGCACGGGCCGTCCGCAGCCGGCGCACGGCCAGACCGCGACCGGGTCGCCGAGGCGGGCGACCCCGGTGCGGTCGTCGTCGCCCGGCGCAGGCGGACGCGCGACGTCGCCGTAGGTCCGCGCGACCTCGGTGAGCGGCTGCGTCGGGACGGTGTCCGCGGCGGGCTCGCCGCCCGGTTCGGCGGCGGGCGCCGCGTCCGCGCCGAGGTCTCCGCGGGACGCGGGCGCGGACCCGGGGAAGGAGGAGACCGGGTCGGGGTAGCCGGAGTCGGGGATGACGGGAAGGTCGGTCTTCGTCGGGGAAGGGGTCGGGGCCACGTCGTCGAACGGGGCGACCTTCTGGTCCTTCATGTGCCGTTGTACGCAGGAGACCCCGGAGGCGTTCGACGTTCCCGGCGACTACTTCGGCCCCGTCCCTCCCCGAGGGCCCGCGGGCACGTTCAGCCCGCGTGTTCCCCCAGGTAGTCCTCCCTCACGCGGCGCCGGCTGAGCTTGCCGGACGGGGTGCGCGGCAGCGATTCGCGGAACTCGATCCGGCGCGGGTGCTTCAGTTTCGCCAGCCGGGGCTCGCAGTGCGCGAGCAGGTCGGCGGCGAGGGCGTCGCCGGCGACGGCGTCCTCGGCCGGCTCGACGAGCGCGACCACGATCTGGCCCCAGTCCTCGTCCGGGACGCCGATGACGGCGACGTCGCCGACCGACGGGTGCTGCAGGAGGGCGTTCTCGATCTCGGCCGGGTAGATGTTCACGCCGCCGGCGATGATGAGGTCGGTGCGGCGGTCGCTCATGAAGAGCCAGCCGTCCTCGTCCAGGTGGCCGAGGTCGCCGGGCGTGTAGAAGTCGCCGCGCATGGCGGCCGCGGTCTTGTCGGGGTCGCCGTGGTACTCGAATCCGGGCTGCCCGCTCGCGTAGATCAGGCCGGTCTCCCCCGGCGGCAGCTCGGCGCCCTCCGGGTCGTAGACCTTGATCTGCACGCCGTCGACCGCGCGGCCGACCGTGCCGGGGCGCGCGAGCCACTGCTCGGGGGTGGCGACGACGACCGGGCCGCTCTCGGTGCTGCCGTAGTACTCGTAGAGGACGGGCCCCCACCAGTCCATCATCCGCTGCTTGGTCTCGACGGGGATGGGCGCGGCGCTGTGGTACACCTGCCGCAGCGACGACAGGTCGTAGCGGGCGCGGACGTCGTCCGGCAGGGCGAGCATGCGGTGGAACATCGTCGGCACCATGAACGAGTTCGTCACGCCGTGCCGCTGGATCAGCTCCAGCGTCTGCTCGGGCCGGAAGTGCGCGGCGACCACGAGGGCGTGGCCGAGGTTGAGCGACATCAGCGCGTGGACGCACGGCGCGGAGTGGTAGAGCGGGCCGATGGCGAGGTGCACCTCGTCGCCGGGTTCGAGGCCGAGGTGCCGCATCAGCGTCTGCCTCATGAGGTCGATCACCAGTTCCGGCGGGACGTCGAGGAGCGGCCGCCGCACGCCCTTCGGCCGCCCCGTCGTCCCGGACGTGTACAGCATGATCGAGCCCATCTGCCGCTTGCCGGGCGGCTCGGCGCTGCCCGTGGCGCACAGCGTGGCCAGCGAGCCGTAGCCCTGGGCGGGGTCGACGCTCACACGCCCCTCGGCGGGGATGCCCGCCTCGTCCGCCGCGCCCGTCACGACGTCGGCGAACGCGCTCTCGGTCACGACCGCCTTGGCGCCGCTGTCGGCCAGGATGTAGCCGATCTCCGGCGCGGTCAGGTGGCGGCTCACCGGAATCAGGTACAGGCCGCTCTGGAACGCGGCCAGCAGGACGGTGAGGAACTCGGGCCGGTTGCCGAGGACGGTCGCCAGCGAGTCGCCGGGACGGAGGCCGAGCCCGCCCAGCGCGTTCGACAGGCGGTTCACCTCGGCGTGCAGCTCGCCGTAGGACATCGGTTCCCCGGGTGCCAGGATCGCCGGGCGGTCCGGGTGGTTCTGCGCGATCTCGTAGAAGCCGACACCCTCGACGCCCATACGGCACTCCTCAGTCCGGGGTCAGATGGTCAAGAAATGACCTTTGGTACATCTGACCGAGTACGGCATGGCCACGTCAAGGATGCGGGGACGCCCGCGCGACGACCGAGTCCTGCTCATCGCCGCCGGCACCGGCGTATCGGCGAGTTCTTCACGAATGGGCAGGCGGCGGCAGGGCCGGGCGCGGTCAGCCGGCTTCCCGGCCGGCCGCGTCCAGGGCGGCGCGGGCCATGGTCTGGAGGAGCTCGCCCATCGCGTCGCGGTCGAGCCCGGCGGCGCTGCGCGGGGTGGAATTGAGGAGGCCGAAGCAGGCGTGGACGGCCGCGCGGGTGCGGCCGTCCCGCAGACCGGGGTGGAGGCGGCGCAGGACGGCGACCCACTCCTCCACGTAGGCGCGCTGCAGCCGGCGGATCCGGTGCCGCTGCGGCTCGGGGACGTTGTCCAGCTCCCGCTCGTGCACGGTGATCAGCGCGGGGTTGTCGAGGGCGAACGCGATGTGCCAGCGCAGCAGCGCGTCCAGGGCGCGGCCGGGGTCGGGGTCGGCGGCGCGGCGGACGCCCTCGGCGAGCAGCCGCTCGCTGATGTCGAGGAGCATCTCGGCGAGGACGGCCTCCTTGCCGCTGAAGTGCCGGTACAGGGCGGGGCCGGTGAGGCCGACGGCCCGTCCGAGGTCGCCGATGGACACCCCGTGGTAGCCGCGGCGCGCGAACAGCTCCGCCGCGGCGCCGAGGATCTCGGCCCGGCGCGGATTGGGCGGGCCGGCCGGGGCGGCGGGCCCGGCGGCCGCCCCGGCGGGGCGGGACGTCATGCGCGCCAGTCTAGACTAAGGTTGTTAACGGTGATTAACATCGGCGTTGTTAACGATCGTTAACCGTGAAGGAGGGGCATGAGCGGACCCGAGACCGGCTCCCGCGCCGACACGGCGGCCGAGGCGTTCAAGGCGAGCGCCGCCCACAACGAGGCCCTCGCCGCGGAGCTGCGCGAGTACCTCGACCGGGCCGGTCGCGGCGGCCCGGAGCGGGCGCGCGAGCGGCACGTCGCGCGCGGCAAGCTGCTCCCCCGCGACCGGGTCGACACGCTCCTCGACCCCGGGTCGCCCTTCCTGGAATTGTCGCCGCTGGCCGCGAACGGAATGTACGGGGACGAGGCCCCCGGCGCCGGGATCATCACGGGCGTCGGGCGGATCTCCGGGCGCGAATGCGTCGTCGTCGCGAACGACGCCACCGTCAAGGGCGGCACCTACTACCCGGTCACGGTGAAGAAGCACCTGCGCGCCCAGGAGGTGGCGCTGCACAACCGCCTCCCCTGCGTGTACCTGGTCGACTCCGGCGGCGCGTTCCTGCCCCGCCAGGACGAGGTGTTCCCCGACCGCGAGCATTTCGGCCGCATCTTCTACAACCAGGCCACGATGTCGGGCCGCGGCATCCCGCAGATCGCGGCGGTCATGGGGTCGTGCACGGCGGGCGGCGCGTACGTCCCGGCGATGAGCGACGAGGCCGTCATCGTCCGCGGCCAGGGGACGATCTTCCTGGGCGGGCCGCCGCTGGTGAAGGCGGCCACCGGCGAGGTCGTCACGGCCGAGGAACTGGGCGGCGGCGAACTGCACTCCCGTACGTCGGGCGTCACCGACCACCTCGCCGAGGACGACGCGCACGCGCTGCGGATCGTCCGCGACATCGTCGCCACCCTCGGGCCGCGCGAACCGCGCCCGTGGGACGTCGCGCCGGCCGAGGCCCCGGCCCTGGACCCGGCGGAGCTGTACGGCATCGTCCCGCCGGACCCGCGCACCCCCTACGACGTGCGCGAGGTCATCGCCCGCATCGTGGACGGCAGCCGCTTCCAGGAGTTCAAGAAGGAGTACGGGCCCACGCTCGTCACCGGATTCGCCCGCGTCCACGGGCACCCGGTGGGGATCGTCGCCAACAACGGCATCCTGTTCAGCGAGTCGGCGCAGAAGGGCGCGCACTTCATCGAGCTGTGCGACCGGCGCAGCGTCCCGCTCGTGTTCCTGCAGAACATCACCGGGTTCATGGTCGGCCGCGAGTACGAGGCGGGCGGCATCGCCAAGCACGGCGCCAAGATGGTCACCGCCGTCGCCTGCGCCCGCGTCCCGAAGTTCACCGTCGTCATCGGCGGCTCGTTCGGCGCCGGGAACTACGCCATGTGCGGGCGCGCCTACTCGCCCCGCTTCCTGTGGATGTGGCCGAACGCCCGGATCTCGGTGATGGGCGGGGAGCAGGCGGCGAGCGTGCTGGCCACCGTCCGGCGCGACCAGATGGAGGCGCGCGGCGAGGAGTGGCCCGCGCAGGACGAGGAGGCGTTCAAGGACCCGATCCGCGAGCAGTACGAGGCGCAGGGGAACCCGTACTACTCGACGGCCCGGCTGTGGGACGACGGGGTGATCGACCCGCTCGACACCCGCCGCGTGCTGGGGCTCGGGCTCTCGGTGGCCGCCAACGCGCCGCTGGAGCCGGTCGGCTACGGCGTCTTCCGGATGTGAGGGTGTGATGTTCGACAGCGTCCTGGTCGCCAACCGCGGGGAGATCGCCGTCCGCGTCTTCCGCACGCTGCGGCGGCTCGGTGTCCGGGCGGTCGCCGTCCACACCGACGCCGACGCCCTGTCCCGGCACGTCCGGGAGGCGGACGAGGCCCTGCGCATCCCGTCGTACCTGGACATCGGGGCCGTGCTCGCCGCGGCCCGCGACTGCGGGGCGTCGGCCGTGCATCCGGGGTACGGCTTCCTCGCGGAGAACACGGAGTTCGCGCGGGCGTGCGGCGAGGCGGGGCTCGTGTTCATCGGCCCGCCCCCCGAGGCGATCGAGGCGATGGGCGACAAGATCCGCGCGAAGCGGACCGTCGCGGCCGCCGGCGTCCCCGTCGTCCCCGGAAGTCCCCTTCGAGGGGGGACGACCCCCCACGCCCCCCGCGGCTCCGCCGATCTTCGCGAACCGGGCCTCACGGACGCCGAACTGGAGGCGGCCGCGCTGGAGATCGGGCTGCCGGTGCTGCTGAAGCCGTCGGCGGGCGGCGGCGGCAAGGGGATGCGGCTCGTCCGCGAGGCGGCGGAGCTGCCGGAGGCCATCGCGTCCGCCCGCCGCGAGGCACGCGGCTCGTTCGGCGACGACACGCTGCTCGCCGAGCGGTTCGTCGAGAACCCCCGGCACATCGAGATCCAGATCTTCGCGGACGCGCACGGCAACGCGGTCCACCTGGGCGAGCGCGAGTGCAGCCTGCAGCGCCGCCACCAGAAGATCGTCGAGGAGGCGCCGTCCCCGCTGCTGGACGCCGCCGCGCGGGACCGGATGGGCGCCGCCGCCGTCGCCGCGGCCCGCGCCGTCGGGTACGCGGGCGCCGGGACGGTCGAGTACATCGTCTCCGCCGACCGCCCGGACGAGTTCTTCTTCATGGAGATGAACACCCGGTTGCAGGTCGAGCACCCGGTCACCGAGCTGGTCACCGGCCTGGACCTGGTCGAACTCCAGCTCCGGGTGGCCGCGGGCGAGCCCCTCCCGGTCACCCAGGCCGACGTCAGGCTGGACGGCCACTCGATCGAGGCCCGCGTCTACGCCGAGGACCCGGCCCGCGGTTTCCTGCCGACCGGCGGACGCGTCCTCGCCCTGACCGAACCGGACGGCGCCCGCGTCGACTCCGGGCTCGACGCCGGCACCGAGATCGGCGGGTCCTACGACCCGATGCTCGCCAAGGTGATCGTCCACGGCGCCGACCGCGCCGAGGCCCTGCACCGCCTCGACCGGGCCCTCGCCTCCTACACGCTGCTGGGCGTCCCGACGAACGTCGCGTTCCTGCGGTCGCTGCTGCGGCACCCGCCGGTCGTGGCGGGCGACCTCGACACCGGCCTGGTCGAGCGCGACCTGGACGACCTGGTGGCCGGCGCGGCGGTCCCGCCCGAGGTGCTGGCGGCCGCCGCGCTGGAACGGATGCGGGCCCTCGAAACCGGGGACGACCCCTGGGACATCCCGGACGGCTGGCGGCCCGGCGCCCACGCGTGGGCGCCGTGGATCATCACGCCGTCCGGTGGCGAGCCGGTCGAGGTCCGGGTGCAGGGGCGCGCCTCGGACGCGCAGGTCGCGATCGGCGGCGGCGCTCCGGTCCCGGCCGCGCTGAACGGCCCGTTCACCCTGACCTACGCTGGGAGGACGACCTCGTTCACGGCCGCCCGCGACGGGCACACCCTGTGGCTCGGCCGCGACGGGCACGCGTGGGCGCTCGGCGAGCACGTCCGCGCCGAGGCGGGCGCCGCGTCCGCCGGGACGGGCGACGGGGTGCTGCGCAGCCCGATGCCGGGCACGGTCCTGGCCGTCAAGGCGGCCGAGGGCGACCGGGTGTCGGCGGGGCAGCCGCTCGTGGTCGTCGAGGCGATGAAGATGGAGCACGCCGTCACCGCGCCGCTGTCCGGCACGGTGGCGAAACTGCCGGTACGCGTGGGCGCGCAAGTCGCCCTCGACGCGGTGCTGGCCGTGATCGAGGAGGAATGACGATGCGGGTACCTCTCTCCGGCCTTCCCAGGCGTGTATCGATCTACGAGGTCGGGCCGCGGGACGGGCTGCAGAACGAGAAGGCGGTCGTCCCCGTGGACGTCAAGTCCGAGTTCGTGACCCGGCTGGCCGCCGCGGGGCTCCGTACGATCGAGACGACCAGCTTCGTCCACCCCAAGTGGGTTCCGCAGCTCGCCGACGCCGAGGACCTCCTCAACGTGCTGCCCCGCTCCCCCGACCTGCGCTACCCCGTCCTCGTCCCGAACGAGAAGGGCCTGCAGCGGGCGCTGTCCAACGGCGTCACCGAGATCGCGATCTTCGGGAGCGCCACCGAGTCGTTCGCCCGCCGCAACCTCAACCGGACCGTGGACGAGTCGATCGACATGTTCGCGCCCGTCGTCGAGCGCGCCCACAGCGAGGGGCTCTGGGTGCGCGCCTACATCTCGATGGTGTGCGGCGACCCCTGGGAGGGCGACGTTCCCATCGAGCAGGTCGTGTCGGTCGCGTCCCGGCTGATGGAGCTCGGCTGCTCCCAGCTCAGCCTCGGCGACACCATCGGCGTCGGCACGCCCGGCCACGTCACCGCGCTCATCGAGGCGCTCGGCGCCGCGGGCATCGGCACCGAGCGGCTCGCCGTCCACTTCCACGACACCTACGGGCAGGCCCTCGCCAACACGCTCGCCGCGCTCCGCGCCGGCGTCACCTGCGTCGACTCGTCGGCGGGCGGCCTCGGCGGCTGCCCGTACGCCGAGAGCGCCACCGGCAACCTGCCCACCGAGGACCTCGTCTGGATGCTGCACGGCCTCGGCATCGACACCGGCGTCGACCTCGGCAGACTCGTCGAGACCAGCCACTGGATGGCCCGCCACCTGGGCCGCCCCAGCCCGTCCCGCGTCGTCCAGGCCCTCTCACCGAAACCGGAGTAGTAATGATCGACTTCACGCTCAGCGACGAGCAGGAGGAGTTGCGGCGCACGGTCGAGCGGTTCGCCCGCGACACGGTCGCCCCCGTCATCGGGGACCTGTACGAGCGCGGGGAGTTCCCGTACGAGATCGTCGCCGCGATGGGCCGGATGGGCCTGTTCGGGCTGCCGTTCCCCGAGGAGCACGGCGGCATGGGCGGCGACTACTTCGCGCTGTGCCTGGCCCTGGAGGAACTCGCCCGCGTCGACTCGTCCGTGGCGATCACGCTGGAGGCCGGGGTCTCGCTGGGCGCCATGCCGATCTACCGGTTCGGGTCGCCCGAGCAGCGGAAGCGGTGGCTGCCGCTGCTCACGTCCGGGGAGAAGCTGGCGGCGTTCGGGCTGACCGAGCCGGGCGGCGGGTCCGACGTCCCCGGCGGCATGCGCACCACCGCCCGGCTGGACGGCGACACCTGGGTGATCAACGGCTCGAAGTCGTTCATCACCAACTCCGGCACCGACATCACCGCGTTCGTGACGGTCACGGCCTTCACCGGCGACGGCGAGATCTCCACGATCATCGTCCCGAACGGCACGCCCGGCTTCACGGTCGGGCGCAAGTACTCCAAGGTCGGCTGGTCGGCGTCCGACACCCGCGAGCTGTCCTTCGACGACGTGCGCGTCCCCGCCGAGAACCTCGTCGGCGAGCGCGGCCGCGGCTACGCCCAGTTCCTCCGCATCCTGGACGAGGGCCGCATCGCGATCGCCGCGCTGTCGGTCGGCCTCGCCCAGGGCTGCGTGGACGAGTCCCTCCGCTACGTCCGCGAGCGCGAGGCGTTCGGCAAGGAGATCGGCCGCTACCAGGCCATCCAGTTCAAGATCGCCGACATGGAGATGCGCGCCCACACCGCCCGGCTGGCCTACTACGCCGCGGCGGCGAAGCTCCTCGCCGGCGAGCCGTTCAAGAAGGAGGCGGCGATCGCCAAGCTCGTCGCGTCCAACGCCGCCATGGACAACGCCCGCGACGCCACCCAGATCTTCGGCGGGTACGGCTTCATGAACGAGTACGCGGTCGGCCGCTTCTACCGCGACGCCAAGATCCTCGAAGTGGGCGAGGGGACCTCGGAGGTCCAGCGCATGCTGATCGCCCGCGCGCTGGGCCTGCCCCCGTCCTGACGGGGCGCCCTGCCGGCCGGCCGCGGGCGCGGGCCGGCAGGGCGTTTCGCGCACCCGACTTCAGCGGATCTTCGAAAGATCGATCAGCGTCGTCCCGTCCTTGTTCGTGACGAAGTAGTGCGGATCGCGGTCATTGCGCGCCCGCCCCATCACCTCGTTGTACCGCCGTATCCCGGTGTCGAGCAGCTTGCCGGTCTCGACGTCGTACAGGACGTGGTTCTCCGTCCGGAGCCCCTTCGGGAAGTAGGGAAGGAACCGTCCGTACACGATCTGCCGTCCCGGCCCCATGGGATCGTCGAAGGGCAGTGCCTTGCCGGCCCTTCCGTCCCTGAGCTGCACGGCGGTCACCATGCCCCGGTCGTCGGTGGCGCCCCGTACGCGCGAGGTGGCGCCGACGCACCAGATCACCCCGCATGACCACGCTCCCTTGAGAGGCGCGAGATGGGCGCCGCGGCGCTCCCCGGTCCGCACGTTCCACAGCGACCGGTACCTGATGTACCCGGCTCGGTCACCGTCGGCGGCGGGGGAGCCGATCCAGGGCCACGAGACGATCTCGAAGCCGCCGGTGCCGGGGATCTCCTCGGGCGTCCCGCCCGGCAGCGGCACCCGGTATACGGCGTCCTCCATGCCCCAGACGACGGTGTCGCCGTCGATGAGCAGCGTGGACACCGAATCCCCTCGCATCCCGGTGACCTTGCGTGCGGCCCCGCCGGCGACCGGGGCACCCCAGATCTCCACCGTGTCGCGCCCCTCCACCCGGTACGACAGCCACCAGACGACCTGGCCTCCCCCCACGGTGATGTCGGACGCGTAGATCTTCGAGCCGCGCGGGACCACGATGTCGGTGATCACGGCGGCCTTCTGGGTGTCGAGGTCGTAGGACCACAGCTCGTCCGGCTTCTGGAGGGACGACCATGTCGCCCCCACCAGCGTGCCGCCGTCCAGGAGATCGACGGGGTGCAGCTCGCGCCCGTTCGGCAGTTCGCCGGGGATGCTCCGGACGGCGTCCGGCCACTGTTCGCGCACCTTGACCGGCGCGCCGAGGGCCGCGCGCGACACCGGCTTGAGCTTGCCGGGCGCGGCGACGGGAGGCGCATCCTCGCCGGACCGCATCAACCCGCCGGCCGCGCCCGTCCCGCCGAGGACGACCGCGGCGGCGAGCGCCGCGGCGGACGCCCGGCGGCGCCGCCTTCTCCGGTGCCCCGCCTCGATCCGCTGCAGCAGCCCGGGTTCGGCGGGCGGTGCCTTCCGCGCGGCGGTCGTGAGCGTGCCGCGCAGCGCGCGGTCCAGATCATCGGTCATGGTGCCCTCCCCCTGCGACCGCGGCGGCCGGACGCCAGTCCGCGCGGAGCTTGCCGAGCGCGCGGGCCGCCTGGCTGCGGACCGTTCCGCGCGAGATCCCGAGAATCCCGGCGATCTCCTCGTCGGCCAGGTCCTCGTAGTAGCGCAGGACCAGCACCGCCCGCTGCCGCGGCGGCAGCTCGGCCAGCGCCTCCCACAGCCGCGGGTCGTGCTCGGCCTGCTCGATGCCGCGGTCGTCGTACCGCTCTTCCGGCACGCTGCCGACCAGGCGCTCCCGTTTTCGCCGCCGCCACAGGCTTATGTGCCGGCGCGCCATGATCGTGCGGACGTACCCTTCGGGATCGTTCTTGTTGACGACCCGCTCCCAGCTGCCGCGCAGCCGGACCAGCCCGTCCTGCACCAGGTCCGCCGCATCGTCGGCGTTGCCGGTGAGCACGTAGCCGTAGCGGAGCAGAGCATGCGCACGGGTCGTCACGAATTCCTCGTACGTCACGTCATCGGTCAAGAGGCCCGTCCTTCCCATCACACCCAGGACGCCCGGCCCCCGCGATCTGTTGCACGGCCCGCCGAGGAGGAGCGCGGTAGGGTCGGCAGATGCTCCAGCGCGCATACGGCATCGCCCGCTCCCTGGTCATGTACTACGGCGTCCCGGGCAAGCACCGACGCGCGAAGCGCCTTTACGGCGAGTTCCTGGGCCCGGACGATCTCGCGTTCGACATCGGCGCGCACGTCGGCGGCCGGATACGCGTATGGCGGCACCTCGGCGCCCGCGTGGTCGCGGTCGAGCCCCAGCCCGACTGCCTGAGCGTCCTACGCCTCTTCTACGGCCGCGACGAGGACGTCACGATCGTCCCCGGCGCCGCAGGAGCAAAGCCTGGCCACGCGGAACTGGCACTCTCGACGGCGACGCCCACGGTCTCCTCGATGTCCCCCGACTGGATCAAATCGGTGACGACGGACAGCAGCTTCGCCCACGTCCGCTGGGACCAGACCCTCGAAATCGAGGTCACCACGCTGGACGACCTCATCGCCGCCCACGGCGTACCGGCCTTCTGCAAGATCGACGTAGAGGGCTACGAGGCGGACGTCCTCGCCGGCCTGACCCACCCCGTCCCGGCCCTGTCCTTCGAGTACGTGCCGTCGGCCCACGACGCCACCCTGGAGGCCCTCCGCCACGTGGAGCGCCTGGGCAGCTCCGCAGGCGGCTACGTCTACAACTACTCCCCCATCGAAACGATGAAGTTCGCCAGCCCCCGCTGGCTCGACGCAGCCACCCTGGAACGCCGGCTAGACCGAATCCGCCCCCGAGGCCGCTCCGGCGACATCTACGCCCGCCTCCGAAACTGACGACGCCGGCAACTACCTCGGGTAGTCGCACTGCCATGGATAGACGAACTGCCCAGGATCCAACTGCCATACCTGCAGCGTGGCGTTCAACTCCGGCTCGCCTACGGCTACCCCGGTCCGGACGAGGACGGCTCCGATGTCATAGTCGAAGCCGAAGAGGCGCTCGGAGTCGAATTCCCAATGCTCAAGGCGGAACGTACGAGCACGGTCGGATCGCTTCCAGCCCTCTCGACGGGCCTGCTCATCCGCCGGGGTAGTGATCGGCATGATCTCGACGAAGGTCTGCCGACCAGGCGCCGAGGCCGGGATCTCCGCGACCAACCACTGGCCGAGCCGCAAGGCGTTCAGCTTGTCGACGGCCCACTCCCGCCCGCCGCCCGCCGGGCCGATCAGGTTGCTCAACCTCCGACGTCAGCGGGTGAGGTCGAGCGAGCCCGCCTTGATGTCGGCGAGGAGGGACGCCCACACGGTCGGCGCGACGGAGAGCATCGGCCCATTGACGTCCTTGGAGTCGCGCAGCGCCACCCCTTGATCCATCGGCGCGGCCACCTCCACGCACATCTGCCCTTCACTGCCGCTGTAGCTGCTCCTGCGCCAGATCGCGGAGACCTCCACGCACTCCTGTCCTTCATTCCCGCTGTGACTGCTCTTGCGCCATGCAGAAAAGACGAGCTGCCGACTGGTCATGACTCTGACACTAGCTGTTCGATCAGTGATCGGGAATCGTCCGGTGATAGCGCGAGGGCTCGGAGATGGTCGAAGACCACGCTGTGACGGCGGATGTCGTCCGCATGCTCCAGGTACCAACCGCTAGTCAAGTTCTCAACCAGAACCACCGAGAGCTCCTTGGTCGTCAACGCGGTGAAGGATCCGTTTAGACCCGGGTGGGCGCCCGCTGAGAACGGGAGCACTTGGAAGGTCACATTCGGGAGCACCGAGAGTTCGATCAACCTACTAAGCTGCGCTCTCATCACGTCCGCACCACCGAACTGCTGGCGGAGCGCGGCCTCGCTCACTATGGCCCAGAGAAGTGGCGGGTTCTCCCCCAAGAGAACTTGCTGGCGACGCATCCGAATCTCGACCAAACCGTCAACATCCAACTTCCTGCCCTGGGATACGCCGGTCACCATGTTCGCCCGCACATAGTCCTCGGTTTGCAGAAGTCCGGGGACGAGGTGGAGTTGGAAGCTGTTGATCGACGTGGCCTCGGCCTCCAAGGAGATGTAGTCGAGCATCGAGGGTGAAATCTTCCCTTCGTAGCGGTGCCACCAGCCCTTCTCTGTGGCGTGGCGGGCGAGATCGAAGAGGGCCTGGCGCTGGACCGGGTCGGTGAGTTCGTAGCGGTCGAGCATGTGCTCCAGGGCCGGGCGGCGGATGCCGCGTTTGCCGGTCTCCAGCTTGCTCAGGGAGGACGGCGTGCGGTTCAGCAGGCGCGCGGCCTTCTGGAGGTTGAGGTCGCGGCTCTCCCGCAGCTCGCGCAGCATCGCGCCGAGCTTGCGGCTTCGCATGGTCGGACGCTGCGGGTTGTCCATGGCGTAATCATTACCTGACTATGCGTAGTCATGGGGCATGTTCGCCTGGTTGGACACGGTGACTCAGTCAAAAGTGACTCGGGCCATCGTGCCCGGGGACCTCGGGACGAGGGAGACGAACGCATCGCTCGGACCAGCGCGTCCTGCCCATTCTTTTCGGACACGAGGATCCGGAAGGAGTGGAGTAGTGACGGTGCCGACCCTGAAATTCGATGCGTTCCTGCTGCCGGGGATGGACCGGGCGGCCGGGCACGCGCGGCGGTGGCTGCGGGACGTGCTGGGCGAGCACCCGGCGTTCGACGACGCCGCGCTGTGCATGAGCGAGCTGATCACCAATGCCGTCCGGCACACCGAGTCCGGGCGGGATGGGCAGGTCCGCGTGGAGGTGAGCCACTCGGAGAAGATCGTCCGCATCGAGGTCATCGATGACGGCGACACCGAGACCGTGCCGCATCTGTCCACGGTGGACGAGATGGACGTCTGCGGCCGGGGCCTGCGGATCGTGGCCTTCCTGTCCACCGACTGGGGCGCGGCCCGGCTGGATAAGGGCCATGCCGTGTGGTTCGAGATCGACCTCGGGTGAGCGGGGCTCAGGCGTGGGTGGGTTCCAGTTCGTGCAGCATCCTGCGGACCGTCGCTTGATCGGGGGCGGCGTACGACGGCGCCTCCTGAGCACTGGCAAGGGTGTCGAGAAGAGTTTCGGTCTTGTGGTGCGCGGAGGGCAGGTGGGAGCCGAGAACCACGGGCGGGTCGAGACTCCCCAGCAATGCCAGCCGGGTGAGGAACTCGTCCCGGTCAACGTAGATGAGCCCCGGGCAGTCCACCGCCGCCCAGAGGCGCTGGCCGGCCACGAGATCGGAGGAGGGAACCGCCCCGATGTCGTCGCTCTGCACAAGATCGCCCGTCGTCATGGGCGCCCCGAAGCAGTCGGAGCTGAAGTACGTACCGGTGAGGTCATCGAGGAGCCCCGTCGCCGCCGGGCCATGGTGGACGGGAAGCCGGAACGCGCCGAGCCGCCGGTCACCCACGTCCAGCCATTCGCCGGGATTGAGCAGGAACACCCGCTCGGCGGGGATCCGCTTCTCGATCGACAGCAACATCATGCCGAGGTACGTCGTCACCAGCAGCGCGTCCGGCGCGGCATCGAGGACCTCCAGGGCGCTCTCGGCGTGGTCGGGATCGGTCAGGTAGACCCACCGCAGGTCGGAGGGCTCGACCAGCGACCACAACTCCTCCAGGAACTCCGGACTCGACGCCCCCAGACCCGTATCGATGAGCACCGGCTCCCTGGCGTAGAGGACGTAGGCGTTGACGGGCAGGAACCCGATCCCTGGAACCGGAACGGCGTCCGTCAACGCGACGACATCCGAGGCAGGACGTGAAATGTACATAATGTGCCCCAATCTCCGATTCAGTGACACATGCCCGCCCCGCACCGGCACACCGCCAGGTACACCCCAAACACTCGCAAAGGATCGCCGGTACCGGCTCCAGGTGGCGGCCTGTCGACACCTGTCCTGCTGGTGGCGACGCTGCTCCGCACCGACCACGACCAGCTTCCCAGGTACGGAGACCGCGCTTCAGAGCCGACAGAGCGTGAAATGGCGTCGGCCGGGTCCATCCTTTTCGGGCGTTCCGGAAAACGGTAGATAGTTGCAACTTGAGCGTGCACGGGGATTTTCCGCGATAATGGCCGCTCCCGGTGAATTGGGGGTGCCGTGTCCGTCGAACTGGCCGTACTGCGGGTCGGCGGATCGGTGGCGCAGCTCGCGGTGGGCCGCTGGCTCGCCGGACGCTCCACCAGAACCGGCGCGGGCAAGGACCTCACCGAGCATCCTCTGGGACGCCACCCGGTCCGGGTCGGCGTCGTTCACCCCCGTCTGAGCCTGCGCGAGCGAATCGAGCAGCGTCTCGGTCCTGTGATGCACCGGCGGCAGATGAGCGCTGAGGACGACCGGCGGATCGATGTAGTTCAGCCCGGCGAGCACCCGCCCCACTTTCCATGCGGCCCGTGCGCGCGCCACCACGGCGGATTGCGATGGACTCTTCGACTGCACACCCGCGCTCATCCACCTCCATGTCCATGCATGGCTGCTCGCCGACGATTTGTGGACGACAACTATCTACCGCTGCGAAAGGAAAAAACTCAAGGCGATCGCAAGAAACCTCCATGCACCCTTAACGTTTCCAGCACTCCTTAGACTGTTAGCGACGTCCCCACTCATCAGCCATCCTGGAGATGTGAACCATGGACTCGTCCGCCGTCAGCGAAATACTTTTTAGCGACTCCCAGCACATCCGATACGTGTGAGTGACTTCATCGTCTTGCAGGTCTGCCATAGTTGAGACATTGTCGATGTATACAATGTCAGGAAAGGGCACACGGTAGGCTGGCTCAAACTTAAGCAGCGTAAAAGTCTCTGACAATATTGGCTCTCTGTGAACCTTCAACGGAAGTATATAAATCTGAACGTTCGGGAGGACGGCAAAGTCGAGCAGAGTGCGCATCTGCTGGCGCATGACGTCGGGATCACCTACCATCCTCAATAGAACGGACTCGTCGATCACAGCGGAGAGAGTCAGCGGCTTCTCTCGGTGCAGCAACTCCTGGCGGCGCATGCGCAACTCCAGCCGACGCGCAACCTCACGCGGAGTGGATATGGCGATCACCCGACCACTCTCCAATACACGGTGGGCGTACTCCTCACATTGAAGCAGCCCTGGCACGGCGTATGCCGTAAATGTCAGCGCAAGAAGCGCCTCATCCTCCAAAGCAACGTACGTGCCGAAATTTCCGGGTAGTATGTCGCGATAATTCGCCCACCATCCCGGCTGCATCGCGGCCTGGGCGAGAGCGAGGACTTCACCCAGGTGCGCTTCGTCCACCTTGTAAAGCTCCAGCAACAGGCGCACGTCGGAGACTCGGACGCCAATGCGGGCGTTCTCGATCCGGCTGAGCTTGGACGGCGACCAGTCCAGTCGCGCCGCAACCTCCTCGACCGTTGGCCCGAGTCGCTCCCTTAGACGGTTGAGCTCGATCCCGAGCCGGCGTCGTCGAACTGTCGGCGCTATCGCCACCTTGCCTCCAGCGGATCACTTTAACCATCCCGAACCAACATTTCCGTTGATGCAAGTTGCAGTGCAAGTTGAACCTCTGCCACTTAGCACACTAGATCTGTTCGAGTCACTTTCCTCTTATTGGAATCATCCTGCCTGCCGTGGAACGAACCAACTATCCCTTCGGACACAAAGACGATTTCAGTGCACTGCAGATGAGTCTGCAGCTTGCATGACCCGCAGGCATGTGAAGACTATATCTAGCCCCTTCCGTGGAGATCGGCATTCGTGGAATACCATCCGGTTCCTGCACTCGGGTGATATTCGCACACCTAGGTGTCGAGGGCTCATACCTCGCCAGGAAGGCATTTATGATGCATTCGCGCCGCTTATCGTCCTAGCAATTGTCGTCCTAGTCACACGAATATAGGAATACCAGCGGGTCCGGCGGTGCGGGATCGGGGCCACTCGGATGCGTTGTCAATCAGTGCACAGGAGCATCCTTACCGTTGACATCGAGTAGGTGACAAAAGGCCCGCGGACGCATGTCCGATCAGGCAAGAACATCGGTCGCAGATCTACCGCTTGCTTGATGTAAAGACCGCAATGCCCGCAGTAGCGTGCAAGCGCTGGCGGCCGACTTGCGTCACTGGGTCCGATACTGAAGTAACAACCCATGCAGTTCCTGTAAACCAAAATCGCCGAATAGATCTTTACATCTTCGCACGCTCTGCGTCCAAACGTCAGGCGCATGACACTAGCGGATAACGTCTGGCGTCACGGGGACCACCGCTCCCGTTCGATCTGGTAGATGCGCTGTACAGAGTCGTCGGGCGACAGTGCCACGGACCTGAGCGCTTCCCACGAACGGTGATACCGCTCTGTCAGGGATTCGTCCAGGAATTCAGCCGCCGTCATCCACGAATTGTCGATATAGACGACATCGGAGAAGTTGACATCCTCTTCATCCTCAGCGACAGCTGATTCCGCATCGTCCTCGGTGGAACGAAACTTCAGAAGGATGAACGCCTCGCCCACGATGGGCTCCCGATGAACACCCAAGGGCAACACCCGGATCGTGATCTCGGGTAGTTCGGCGAGTGACAGCAGCTTTAGCATCTGCCGCCGCATTACGTCGCGGTTGCCGATCGTACGCAGCAGTACGGATTCGTCGATGATAACGTCGAACTTGAGCGGGTTCTCCTTTCGGAGAAGCAGTTCCTGCCGGCGCATCCGCACCTCGACGCGGGTGGAGATGTCACGTTGCGTGTCGACCGTGACGGCGCGGGCGCTTTCCAGCGTGCGCCTGGCATACTCTTCGTCCTGGAGAAGGCCGGGGACGGTGTACGTCGCATAGGCCAACGCAGAGCTCGCCTCGGCCTCCAAAGCAACGAACTTGGCGAACTGCTCCGGCAGCACCTGCTGGTACCGGTGCCACCACCCGCGCCGGGTCGCGGCCTCGGCCAAGGCGAGGATCTCCCCCTTGCGCCCCTCGTCTACTTCGTACAACTCAAGCAACAGGCGCACGTCGGAGACCCGGACGCCGATCCGGGCGTTCTCGATCCGGCTGAGCTTGGCCTGGGACCAGCCCAGGCGGTTGGCTATCTCCTCGGCCGTGGCGTCGAAGTCTTCCCTGAGCCGGTGCAGCTCTTTCCCGAGACGGCGCTGCCGGGCCGTCGGAGTTGCCGCCATGATGCCTCCAAGGCCGCCCTCCGCCGTGAGCAAGATTTCGAGGCGTCTTGCTCTGCAAGTTGCACGGACATCCTACGACATCCTGCGGTAACCAGACTAGGCAACACCCGGGGTCGCCACCTGCAGGTACAACCCGATAAGTCGACTAGGTGGGATTATACGGTCAGCATACTGGCCTCACCGCCACATAGCCATTCCCCTTCGTGTGCATCTGGCTGTGCATCTTGCAAGATCTTCACTAACTACGCAAACTGGCCATAACGCTCCAAGAGTGGTCAATTACACCGACACAGTCGACGCGGTTCGGAGACCCCGCATCCGGAACGTCAGCACGGCTCGCGAGGCGACGGCGGCTCGCCGGGCCACATCCAGGGCCACGATTCCTTCGTGGCCGTGCTCCGAGGCCCTGCCCATCGGTGGGGCATGCCGGCGGAAAGGCGAGATTGGGGGTCGCTCCGGTGAGCAGTCAGCCAGTGCACAGGAGCATCCTTGTCATCGACATCGAGGGGTCGACGGCGGCCGTGCGGACGAATCCGATCAGGCAGGAACTGCGTTCGCAGGTCTACGACATGCTCGGCCGGGCCATGGACTACACCGGGATAGACGGCGGCTGGTGCGATCCGTTCGAGGACCGGGGCGACGGAGTGCTCGTCCTGCTGCACCCGGTGGACGAGCTGCCCAAGACACTGCTGCTGTCCCGGCTCGTCCCGAAGCTCGCGCAGCAGCTCGCCGGGTACAACGCGGACCTTCCGGTCGCCGAACTGCCTCGCCTCGGGCTGCGGCTCCGGGCCGCCGTGCACGCCGGAGAGGTCCACCGGGACGGCAAGGGGTGCTTCGGGGAGGCGGTCGACCTGGCGTGCCGGCTGCTCGACGCACCGAAGTTGAAGCAGTGCCTGCGGAACACGCCGTCTCCCTTGGTGCTCGTAGTGTCCGAGGACATCTACTGGGGGATCGTCAGGCACGGTTACGAAGGCATTTGCCCCACCACCTACCACCCGGACCTGAAGGTCTCCGTCGGTGGGCGGCGCCGTCAGGGCTATGTCCATGTGCCGTCCGTCCTGCAACTCACGACGGCGCTGCGGGACCACGTCGCTTAGGCCGGGCGCGCTTCCAGGACGGTGAAGGTCGGGCTGTGGGCGGGGATACCCGTGAAGCGGAGGCCGGCGCGCCCGAAGAGGGCCTCGTACGCGGACTGGGTACGTTGCAGGCCCCCACGGGTCATCACGAGCATTTCCAGGTCCAGCCACTTGATACGAGACGCGGCCGGGCCCTCGCGGAGGATGCCCTCGGCGACGAGGACACGGCTGTCGGGCCTCATGGCCCGGCGGCAGCTGGTGAGGATCTGGGCGGCCCGGTCGTCGTCCCAGTCGTGAACGATGTGGCTGAGGACGTAACTGTCGCAGTCGGGCGGCACGGAATCGAAGAAACTACCCCCGATCATCTGGCAGCGGTCTTCGGCGAGGGCCTCACGAAGGGGACCGCCCGCGGCGTCGGCGACGACCTCCGGCAGGTCGTACAGGATGCCCCGGGTGCCGGGGTTGGCGGCGAGGATCTCGGCGAGGACGACGCCGTGGCCGCCGCCCACGTCCACGATCGTGTGGCCGGAAGGGAAGCCGCAGGCGGCGACCACCGGGGCGATGAACGCGCCGGAGAGGGCGATCATCGCCGCGTCCAGGACGTCGCCGTCGGCGGGGTTGTCGCGCAGGTGGTCGAAGACCTCCTGGCCGTGGACGTGCGTGAACGCCGACTCGCCGGTGCGGACGCTGTGCTCCAGGGCACTCCAGGCGTCCCGGTGGAAGGACGCGCCGGTCAGCAGGGCATAGCCGCGCAGGGAGGGGATGTCGCTGCGCAGGAGGTCCCCGAGAGCGGTCCCGCTGAAGAGGCCGTCCTCACGCTCCTGGACGACGCCGACGTCGGAGAGGGCACGGAGCAGGCGGTGCAAGGTAGGTGCGTCCGCCCCCACCGCGGCGGCGATGTCGGCGGCGGAGCGGGGGCCGCGGGCGAGGTGGTCGGCGATCTTCAGGCGGGCGGCCACGCTCACCGCCTGGGCGACCCAGCCGCCGGTGAGCAGGCCGACCATCGATACGGCCAGCGGGCTTTCGGGCACCTCGGCTGACATGACACCTCCCACGATCGACCACCAAGAGTATTAACGAAACTACGCATAGTTGCGGAGGGCGGCCGGGCGATCGCCCGCGACAGTGGTGGTGAGGCGCAACGGACAGGGTCTGGACGGGACGGGATGTTGGGTGTGTCACACCGGGTTCACCTCAAGGTCGGCTGAGGGTTGCCGCGGGCGGGTGGGGAGCAGGGAAATTCGTCGGAGCCGGGCGGAATACTCCGGGAAGCGGCGGGAGTTAACCGTTCGCGGAAGTGTCAGTCGCTGCAGTATTTTGCGGCGGTACCCCTTGAGACGTGACCACCTGGTCCCTGCGTGCCCGCATGCGGGGCCTGACGATTGGATGTGAGTTGACCGCTCCCGCATCTCCCAAGATGGCGGAAGGCCCCAGAGAGGAGCCCGACGCAGGCGGAGGTCTAGATCGCGGCGTGCTGGCGGTGGCCGGGGTCGTCGTCCTCGGCGCGATCATGTCGATCCTGGACGTGACCGTCGTCAACGTCGCCATCAACGACCTGGCCAGGGAGTTCAAGACCCCCCTGGCGACGATCCAGTGGGTCGCGACGGGTTACACCCTGGCGCTGGCCACGGTCATCCCGATCACCGGGTGGGCCTGTGCGAGGTTCGGCACCAAGCGGCTGTACATGATCTCGCTGGTGCTGTTCGTGCTCGGCTCGACGCTCGCGGGGTTCGCGTGGTCGGCCGAGTCCCTGATCTTCTTCCGGGTCCTGCAGGGCCTGGGCGGCGGCATGATCATGCCGGCCGGCATGACGATCCTGACGCAGGCGGCGGGGCCGCAGCGGGTCGGCCAGGTGATGAGCATCATCGGCGTCCCGATGCTGCTCGGCCCGATCACCGGCCCGATCCTCGGCGGCTGGCTCGTCGACGACGTGTCGTGGCGGTGGATCTTCTTCATCAACCTGCCGATCGGCATCATCGCGCTGTTCCTGGCCGGCCGCATCCTCAAGGCGGACGAGCCGCAGCCCGCCGAGCGGCTCGACTTCATCGGGCTGCTCCTGCTGTCGCCCGGCCTGGCGTCGCTGATCTACGGTGTCGCGCGCGGCGCCGAGGAGCGCGACTTCATGCTGACGGAGCCGCTCGTCTTCACCGCGGTCGGCGCGGTGCTGGTCATCGGGTTCGTGTTCCGGGCCCTGTCCGCGCGGAACCCGCTGATCGACCTGCGGCTGCTGAAGCGCCGGTCGGTGGCGGCGGCGTCCGGCACGATGGTGCTGTTCTCGATCGCGTTCATGGGCGCGATGCTGCTGCTGCCGCTGTACTTCCAGACGGTGCGCGCCGAGGGCGCGATGAGCGCGGGCCTGCTGCTGGCCCCGCAGGGCCTCGGCGCGATGGTCACGATGCCGATCGGCGGGAAGCTCACCGACCGGATCGGGCCGGGCCGGGTCGTGCTGGTCGGCATGGCGGTCGTGGTGCTGTCGGTGGCGGCCTTCGCGGCGGTCCTGGGGGCGGACACGTCCTACTGGACGCTCGGCACGGTGCTGTTCGTGATGGGTCTCGGCATGGGCATGACGATGATGCCGACCATGGCCGCGGCCATCCAGACCCTCGTCCACGACGAGGTGCCGCGCGCCAGCACGATGCTGAACATCATCCAGCAGGTGTCGGCGTCCATCGGCACCGCGATGATGTCGGTGCTGCTGGCCCGCCAGCTGTCGGCCGAGCTCGGCGACGGGTCCGGCGGTGAGATCGGCTCCACCGAGGAGGTCCCGCCGCAGATCATGGAGAAGATCGCCGGTCCGATGGCGGACGCGTTCCAGCACACCTACTGGTACGCGGTCGGGCTGATCGCGCTGGCGTTCCTGCCGGCGCTGCTGCTGCCGCGCAGGAAGCCCGAGGTGACGGGCGTCGACGCGCCGATGCCGATGCACTGAGCGCGCCTCTGCCGCGTCGAAGGCCCCGGCCGGGATCCGAGTGACCCCGGCCGGGGCCTTCGCCGTCCAGGGCCGTCTCAGGCCTTCGCGGGACGGTCCGCCCAGTACTCGTCCTTCAGCAGCCGCTTGTAGAGCTTGCCGGTCGGGTGCCGGGGCAGCTCCGGCCGGAAGTCGACCGAGCGCGGGCACTTGTAGTGGGCGAGCTGGTCGCGGCAGTACGCGATGAGCTCGGCCTCCAGCTCGGGACCGGCCTCGTCCATCGACAGGGGCTGCACGACGGCCTTCACCGCCTCGCCCATCTCGGCGTCCGGGACGCCGAAGACGGCGACGTCGGCCACCTTGGGGTGGACGGCGAGGACGTTCTCGGCCTCCTGCGGGTAGATGTTCACCCCGCCGCTGATGATCATGTAGGCGCGGCGGTCGGTGAGGTAGATGAAGCCGTCCCCGTCCACGTAGCCGACGTCGCCGAGGGTGCTCCAGCCGCGGCCCTTCGGGTCCCTGGACGCGGCCGTCTTGGCGTCGTCGTCGTGGTACTCGAACTGGGGGCCGTTGCCGAAGTACAGCGTCCCGGGCTCCCCGGGCGGCAGTTCGTTGCCCTCTTCGTCGCAGACGTGGACCTCGCCCAGGACGCACCGCCCGACGGTGCCCTTGTGGGTCAGCCAGTCCTCGGAGTTGGTGTAGACGAAGCAGTTGCCCTCGGTCCCCGCGTAGTACTCGTGCAGGATCGGGCCCCACCACTCGATCATCCGCTCCTTGATCGGGATGGGGATGGGCGCGGCGGCGTGCACGGCGGCGCGCAGGCTCGACACGTCGTAGCGGGCGCGGGTCTCCTCCGGGAGCTTGAGCATCCGGATGAACATGGTCGGCACCCACTGGCTGTGGGTGACGCCGTACTTCTCGATGGCCTCGAGCGCCGCCTCGGGGTCGAACTTCTCCATCACCACCACCGTCGCGCCGAAGCGGTGCATGGTGATGCAGTAGCGCAGCGGTGCCGCGTGGTAGAGCGGCGCCGGCGACAGGTAGACCGAGTCGGCGTCGGGCTGAAAGAGCAGCGAGAGCAGCTGGTAGAGCGGGCCCGGCTCGCCCATGGGCGCCTTGGAGAGGGCCGGTTTCACCCCCTTGGGGCGGCCGGTCGTCCCCGACGAGTAGAGCATGTCCACGCCTTCGCACTCGTTCTCGATGGGCGTGGGCGGGTGCTGGGCGACGCGCGCCTCGTAGGAGTCGTAGCCGGGTGCCGTGCCGCCGAGCATGAGGCGCAGCGGCACCTCGGGCGGGGCCTTGACGGCGGTCTCCATCGACGCGGAGGTGATGAAGGCCTTGGCCCCGCAGTTGTCGACGATGTAGGCGAGCTCCTCGTGCTGGAGCCGCGTGCTGATCGCGGTGTAGTAGAGCCCCGACCGCTGTGCCGCCCAGGCTATGGCCAGGTACAGCGGATGGTTCTCCAGCATGAAGGCGATGTGGTCCCCCGGGCGCAGCCCCTCCGCGTGGAGCAGCTGCGCGAGCCGGTTGGACTCCTCGTTGAGTTCCCGAAACGTGATGACCTGCCCGGAGCCCGCCATGACGACGGCGGGCTTGTCGGGCGTCTGTGCGGCGATCTGCCCCAGATGCATGGCCGCACGCTACCGGGCCGGACGGTGGAATGGAATCCCGTTCGGTTTCGCGCGCGGGGGCCATCCCGCCACGTCAGACCAGCATGTGGTCGAAGTCGCCGTCCTTGGCCCCTCCCACGAAGGCCTCCACCTCCTCGCGCGTGTAGACGAGCACCGCTCCCTCGGGGTCACGGGAGTTGCGCACGGCGATCTCCCCGTTGGGGAGTTCGGCCATCTCGACGCAGTTCCCGGACGGGTTGCTGCGCCGGCTCTTCTGCCAGACGAGCTCGCTGCGCCAGACGTCCGACATCGGTTGGCCGTCCATCGTTGCCCCCTCTAGGCGTCTCAGCCCTCCCGCTTGCCGCAGGAAGGCCGCGATCTCGCCCCACCCCACACAAATGGTACGAGATGCACGTGCATTCGTTCTTGCATTCGTTCATGCAGACGGTCTTGCATCTGCACGGCTTGGGGAGCAAGATAGCGAACGCTCGCCGGTGACCGACCCCGCACGCCTCTGAGGTTCAGACCATGACCGTTGACCAGGCAGACGAAGTCGCAGCTCCCGCCGCCATGGGAGGCGGCCGGCCGCGTCGTGGCGCGGCCCTTCACCCCTGGCCGGACGCCCCCCGGGCGCCGCACGACCCGCACGGCCCGAACGGGCCGGCGAACGGTTCCGCGGCCGTCCCGGTGGTGGAGCCCGGCCTCGCCGGGCTGTGGCCCACGCCGCACACGGGCTCGCCGCGCATGGCGCGGCGCGTGTTCCCGGCGGAGATCACGACCCCGCGCTCCGCGCGCGAGTTCACCCAGGCCACGCTGGGCGAATGGGGGCTGGCCGCAGGCGTGGAGGACGTCGTGATCGCGGTGTCCGAGCTGGCCACGAACGCGCTCCGGCACGGCATGGAGGGACTCCCCCAGCCGCTGCCGCTGTGCCCGATCCAGCTCGTCCTGATCGCGCACCCGCGGCGGCTCGTCGTCTCGGTGACCGACCCGAACGGGCGTCCGCCCGAGCCGCTCGCGAGCGACCCGGACCGGTTCGTCGAGGGCGGCCGCGGCCTCCTCGTCGTCGGCGCGGTCAGCGACGCGTGGGGCTGGGCGCGGCTCGCCACCGGCGGCAAGGCCGTCTGGGCGGCCTTCGACCTGCGGGTCAGCCCTCCGCAGACACGGGAGCCGGCCGCGCCTGGACGGAGCGCTCCGGACGCTCCAGCTCACTGAGGAAGGCGCGCGCCCAGCGGTCCACGTCGTTCTCGATGACGCGGCGGCGCATCGTGCGCATCCGCCGCGCCTGCTCGGCCGGCTCGGCCGCGAGGGCGGACAGCAGCGTCCCCTTCAGGCCGTCGATGTCGTACGGGTTGACCTGGAACGCGCCCCGCTTGAGCTCGGCCGCGGCACCGGTGAACTCGCTGAGCACGAGCGCCCCGCGCAGGTCCTTGCGGCACGCCACGTATTCCTTGGCGACCAGGTTCATGCCGTCCCGGAGCGGGGTCACGACCATGACGTCCGCCGCCAGGTAGAGCGCGGTCAGCTCGGGACGGTCATACGAACTGTGCATATAGTGAATGACCGGAAAGCCCAGTTCGCCATACTCGCCGTTGATTCGTCCCACCTGCTGCTCGATCTCCTCGCGGAGCAGCTGGTACTGCTCGACCCGCTCCCGGCTCGGCGTGGCGATCTGCACGAACACGGCCTGCCCCGGCTTGAGGTGGCCGTCCTCGAACAGCTCCCCGAACGCCTGCAGCCGCTGCGTGATGCCCTTGGTGTAGTCGAGGCGGTCGACGCCGAGCAGGACGGTCGCGTCCCCGAGGTCGTTCCGGATCTCCTGTGCGCGCTCCTGGACCTCCGGGCGCCCGACGAGCTCGTCGAGCTCGTCCACGTCCACCGAGATCGGGAACGCGCGGGCCCGCACGACGCGGTCGTCCCAGTAGACGTCCTGCTTGACGTAGCGGGCCTCCAGGAGCCGCCGGCACAGCCGCACGAAGTTGGCCGCCGCGCCCGGGAGCTGGAAGCCGACCAGGTCGGCGCCGAGCAGGCCCTCCAGGATCTGCCGCCGCCACGGCAGCTGCCAGAACAGCTCCAGCGGCGGGAACGGGATGTGCAGGAAGAACCCGATCCGCAGGTCGGGCCGCAGCTCGCGCAGCATCCGCGGGACGAGCTGGAGCTGGTAGTCCTGCACCCAGACGATCGCGCCCTCGGACGCGACCTCGGCCGCCGCCTCCGCGAACCGCCTGTTCACGCGGACGTAGGCGTCCCACATCGCGCGGTCGTAGACGGGCGGGGCGACGACGTCGTGGTAGAGCGGCCAGAGCGTGGCGTTCGAGAAGCCCTCGTAGTAGAGCTCGACCTCCTCCGCGGACTGCGCGATGGGGTGGAGCGACATGCCGTCCTCCTCGAACGGCTCGATCTCCTCGTCCGGCGCGCCCGTCCAGCCGATCCAGGTGCCCTTCCTGCTCCGCATCACCGGGGCGATGGCGCTGACGAGCCCGCCGGGGCTGCGCCGCCAGCGCGGGATGCCGTCCGCTCCCACCTTCCGGTCGACCGGAAGCCGGTTGGCCACCACAACGAACTCACTACCGCGCGACACCTGCGACCCGCCTCTCAAGGAACTCTCAGCGATCACTCATGCCCAGAAACGGTCATTGGGAACATCTTGTCACTTCGACGGTAAGCCGCGATGCCCTGCAAAGGGAGATGTCAGGCGGCCGGGCGGCCCGCCGCGGGGATTGGAGCGGGCCATATTGCTTTCCCGCCAGGTGACCGATGTTTACCCGCCGGTCACGTCGTTGACGCAGCTGGACAAAATGTGACTTAGATCACATAACACCATTTGATGCCGTTAAGTGAACAGACGTTGGCAAACGATGCCAAGCGGCCCCGCGAGCGTCCCGCGGAGGTCGCGGGCGCCGGCGGGGCCGGGCGGGCACGGGCGAGAGGGGTCAGGCCGGTGCGGACTCCCGCTCGGGTGCTCCTTCGCGGCGGCCCCACAGGACCGCGTCCAGCGAGAAGCGGCCGCCGCCCACGAGGGCGAAGAGCAGCGCGATCGCGCCGAGGACGACCACGTACTCGTAGCCGCCCTCGCGCGAGTAGAGCCCGTTGTCCATGTGCACGTACCAGAACGCTCCGCCCATGACCATGGCGATCAGCACGCCGGCGACCGGGACGAGGACGCCGGCGACGAGCGCGGCGCCGCCGAGCAGCTCGACCCAGGTGGCGAAGTGCGCGGACAGGCCCGGCAGCGGGATGCCCAGTTCGGCGAAGGAGCCGGCGACACCGTCGTGCCCGGTGTCGGTGAGCTTCTGCCAGCCGTGCGCGATGAAGATCACGCCGACGGCGAGCCGGCCGATGAGGAGGCCGGCGTCGGTCAGGGCGGGGTGGCGGCGGGCTGGGAGCATGCCTCGTCTCCTCCGGTGGGGCGGTGGACGGAACCAGCAGAACGGGACCGGACTGGCAGAGCGCCAGTCAGAATGATTCAAATTCAGACCATCTAGAAAATTCAAGCCATCTTTCACGCCAACTAGAATCACCGCATGAGCGATGCGGGCGAGCCCCTGGAGCCGCGGGAGCTGCGGGCCTGGATGGCGTTCCTGGCCGCGGCCCACCTGGTCGACCAGGAGGTCGAGCGGCAGCTCAAGCGGGACGGCGGGCTCTCCCACCCCGAGTTCGAGGTGCTGGTCAAGCTGCACGGCGCGGCGGGCGGCCGGATGCGCATGTCGGACCTCGCGCGCGAGGTGATGGTCTCCAAGAGCCGCCTCACCTACCAGGTCACCCAGCTGGAGCGGGCCGGGCTCGTGAAGCGCACCGGCTGCGAGTCGGACCGCCGCTCGGTCTGGGCGGAGCTGACCGGCGAGGGCGCCGCGGCGCTCGCCGGGGTCAGGCCGGGGCACCGGCGGGTCGTCCGCGAGGTCCTGATCGAGGTGCTGACCCCTGAGGAGATCGAGGTGCTCGGCGACGCGCTCGGCCGGGTGGCCGACCGGCTGCGCGACCGCTGACCGCCGCGTGGGGGATGCTGGGGCCATGCCTGACTCCGCTGGGCGCGACTTCGGGGGGATCGTGGAGTGCTCGCCCGTCCGCGTGGTGCGGCCGGGCTCGGCGGACGAGGTCGCGGACGCCGTCCGCGCTGCCGCCGCGCAGCGCGTCGAGACGGTGCCGCGCGGGCTGGGGCACTCGACGTACGGCCAGTCGCTGACCCGCGGCGTGTCGCTCGACCTGCGCGGCCTCGCCGGCGTGGAGGTCGGGGAACGGCAGGCGGTGGCCGGGGCGGGCGCCACGTGGCGGGATGTTCTGGCGGCGGCACTGCCGCTCGGCCTGACCCCGCCCGTCCTGACCGACTACCTCGACCTGACGGTCGGCGGGACGATCTCCGCGGGCGGCGTCGGCGGGACGTCGCACGTCCATGGCACGCAGGCCGACAACGTCCTCCAGATGGACGTCGTCGCGGACGGCGAGGCCGTGGCCTGCTCCCCCGCCGTCCGGCCCGCGCTGTTCGACGCCGTCCGCGGCGGCCTCGGCCGGCACGGCGTCATCACCGCCGCGACGCTCCGGCTCGTCCCGGCACCGGAGCGGGTGCTGTGCTGCACCATCCCGTGCCGGGACGCCGCCGACGTCCTCCGCGTCCAGCGCGAGACGGCCGCCGAGCACATTTCCGCGCAGGTGAAACCGTCGGAGGTCGGCTGGACGTACGAGGCGAAGGCCGTCCTGTACGGGGACGGCGGCGAGCCTCCCCCCGGCACGTCGGAGGTGGAGGAGTTGCCCTATGCCGCCTTCTGCGACCGCATGCGCCCCGACGTCGAGGAACTGATCGCGCTCGGCGAGTGGGCGCGCCCGCACCCCTGGGGGATGGTCTTCCTGCCCATGCCCCGCGCCGCCGCCGTGATCGAGGCAACGCTCGCGGCCATGGCCACCCGCGACCTCGGCCTCAGCGGGGTCGTCCTGATCAAGGCGCTGCGGGTCGGCCGGGTCCCGACACTGGGCGCGCCGGAGGACCCCGTCCTGTTCAGCGTGCTGCGGACGGCCTCGCCCGGCTGCGCGTCCGTGCCGGAGATGCTCGCCGCCAACCGCGCGCTCCTCGGCCTGGCCCGCGCCGCGGGCGGCACCCGCTACGCCGTCGACTCGGCTCCGGCGTGACGCCCGGGCGCGCCGCCCGGCCGGTCACAGCGCGAGGGCGATGACCTCCGCTCCCGGGAGACCGGCGAGCGCCTTGCCGGGCAGGAGGATCTTCGACGTGCGCAGGCCGCTGCCGATCACGACGCGGGACGCGGCGGCGGCCGCCTCGTCCACCAGGATCGGCCAGCCCCCGGGGAGCCCGACCGGGGTGATCCCGCCGTACTCCATGCCCGTGAGCGCGGTCGCCTCGTCCATCGGCGCGAACGACACCTTCCGCGCGCCGAGGTGCTTGCGGACGACGCCGTTCACGTCCGCGCGGCCGTCGGCGAGGATCATGCAGGCCGCGTATGCGACCTGGCCGCCGCGCTTCGCGGCGACGACCACGCAGTTGGCGCTGAGCTCCGGCGGCACCTCGTAGCGCTCGCAGAACGCCGCCGTGTCGGCCAGATCCGGGTCGATCCCGGCGACCTCGGCCTCCGGCACGTCGCCGATCGCCGCGGCGACCGGCTCCGCCAGCAGGTCCCGGTGCTCGTTCGCCGGCCGCCAGTCGAGCGTGCCCACCATGTCGCGCGTCCCCTCTCGTGTTCCCCGGTTCCCCTGGGTTCCCCGGCTTCCAGCGTGCCAAGGGTCTTGACGCGGAAACGCCGCTCGTGGTCCAGTGGCTGAGCCACTGGACCACTACACCGGAGTGTTGAGACGTCCTCGCCCATCCCCCGCGACACCGTCGTGGACTCCCTCGTCGACCGGCTGCGCGACGACGTGCTGAGCGGCCGCTACCCGCCCGGCTCCTACCTGCCGCCCGAGCGCGAGCTGGCCGCCGGCTACGCGGTCACCCGGACGTCGCTGAAGCACGCGATCGTCCGCCTCGCGCAGGCCGGGCTGCTGGAGACGCGGCACGGCGTCGGGACCCGGGTCCGCGACTACGAGCGGCTCGGCGGGCCCGAGCTGCTGCCGATGCTGGTCCACACGGCCGGCCCGGCCTGGATGCGGGAGATCTTCGAGGTGCGGCGCGAGGTGGGCGCCCAGGTGGCGGCCAAGGCGGCGGAGCACGGCACGTCCGAGCACCGGGACCGGCTGCGGGAGCTGGCCGCGCTGCTGCGGGACGCCGGCGACGCGGACGCGGCGCAGCTCACCGAGTGCGAGATCCACCGCGTCATCGCCGGCGCGACCGGCAACCGGGTGTACGGCTTCCTGGTCAACTCGCTGCTGAACGCCTACCTGAAGGTCCGGGAGCGGTTCACGCACGCGTTCGCCGACCCCGCCGCCGCGGCCGACCGGATCGCGCCGCTGGTCGGCGCGCTGTGCGCCGGCGACCCCGCACGGGCCCGCGGGGCCGCGGAGGCGTACTTCGCCGAGACCGAAGCGATCATGCTCAAGGGCCCGGAGAGGAGCGGATGATGGCCCCGTCCACGAGAGCGCGGAGGACGACGTTCGACGAGGTGATGGAGGGCGCCTTCCGCCTCGCCGGGGAGGACCGCGACCGCCCGATGCGGCTGGATCTGTCGATTGACCTGCCCGGGGTGCTGCGGCCGTGGAGCGACACCGAGGGCGCCCTGACCGGGCACGTGCGCGTACCGGGCTGGGCCGACGACCACTCGGCGGCGGGCCGGCTCCGCGTCGCCCCGCTCACCGCCCGCCGGATCCGCTACACCATGGACTTCACCGGCCGCGACGGGCGGCGCCTGCACCTGGACGGCTGGAAGTCGATCGACCCGCGCCGGCCCGTCCGCTCGATGACCACCCTCCCGGTCACGGTGACCGGCGAGGACGGGACCGTGGCGGGCGAGGGGCTGCTGCGCTTCGACCTGCGCCGCGACCTGGCCCGCTTCATCGCCGGCGCCCGGTTCCCCGGCCCCGACCCGATGCGGTCGCGCTGGCGGGGCCAGGCCGGGCGGCTGGAGGTCTGGTACACGACGCTGACCGACCCGGTGACCGGGACCGGGTTCTGGCTCCACCACGAGCTGCTCGCGCCGGCCGGGGGCGAGGCGCGCTCGCACGGCTGGGCCACCGTCTTCCCGCCCGGCGAGCGGCCGGTCCTCGCCCGGTTCGGCCCGTACGGGTGGGACCGTCCCGAGGCCGGGTTCCTCGCCGGTCCCGTCGCGCATGTCGGCGACCGGCTCACCGGCACCGCCGGGACGATCGCGTGGTCGCTGCGCGAGACCGGCGGCGGCGAGCCGGTCCACACCTTCCCGCGCTGGGCGTGGGAGTCGGAGCTGCTGCCCGCGGCGCAGATCGTCCCGCGGCCGTCCGCGGTGTACGACGGGGTGGTCCGGTTCGGCGACCGCGTGCTCGAACTCGACGGCGCGCCAGGCGCGTCGGCCCGCATCTACGGGCACGGCAACGCGCGGCGCTGGGCCTGGCTGCACGCCGACCTCGGCGGCGGCGACGTCTGCGAGATCGTGGCCGCGGTCTCCACCCGGCCGGGGCTGAACCGGCTCCCGCCGCTCCCGCTCGTCCGGCTCCGGGTGGACGGCGAGGACCTCGCCACCGGCGACCCGCTGCTCGCCGCGCGGCGCCTCAAAGCGGACATCGGGCTGCCGGCCTGGACGGTACGCGGCCGCATCGGCGACCGGGCCCTCCTGGTGGAGGTGACGCAGCACCCGGAGGAGACCGTCGCCGTGGACTACGCCGACCCGGACGGCGCCCCGGCCGTCTGCCACAACTCCGAGCGCGCCGACGTCCGCATCGTGCTGGCGCGGCGGGCCGGGCGCGGCTGGGAGACCGAGCGGGAGTGGCGCCTGGACGGCACCGGGCACGCCGAGGTGGGCCTGCGATGAACGCCATGACCGGGGCGGTCGCGACCCTGCTCGGCATCGAGGACGCCGCCGACCTCGCCCGCGTCGCCGCCGGCGCCGAGGCCATCGCGGACTCGCTGCCCGCCCCGGCGCGGCTCGGCCTGCGCACCGGCGCGGGGACCCTGGACGTGCTGGCGCGGCTCACCACCGGGCACGCCCTGGACGGCCTGGACGCCGCCGGCCGCGACGCGTTCTGCGCCCGGGTGGCCGCCCGCCCGTCCACCGCCCGGATGGCCGAGATGATGAAGATCCCGCTGCTGCTGGCGGCCGGTACGGAGCTGCTGCCCGCGCCGCCGCCCCCGCACGGCCTGGCCCGTCCCGATCCCGAGCTGGACTGCGCGCCGGCCGCGGAGTGGCCCGGGTGCACGACCGCAGACGCCGTCGTGATCGGGTCGGGGGCGGGCGGCGCGATGGCGGCCCGCACCCTCGCCCGGCGCGGGATGTCGGTGGTCGTCCTGGAGGAGGGGCGGCGGTTCACGTCCCGCGACTTCCGGGGCCGGCCGCCGCTCGACCGCTTCCTCGGCCTGTACCGGGACGGCGGCGCGACCTTCGCGCTCGGCCGCCCGCCCGTGCTGCTGCCCGAGGGCCGCGCGGTCGGCGGCACCACCGTGGTCAACAGCGGCACCTGCTACCGGACGCCGGAGCACGTCCTGCGGCGGTGGGCGGAGGCCGGCGCGCCCGTCGAGGGGTTCGGCGACCGCCTGGACGAGGTGGAGGCGACCCTGCGCGTCGCGCCGCAGCCGATGGGGCAGCTCGGCCGCAACGGGCTCCTCGCGCTCGCCGGCGCGGAACGGCTCGGCTGGCGCGCGGCACCGCTGCGCCGCAACGCGCCGGGCTGCGTGGGCAGCGCGCAGTGCGCCGTGGGCTGCCCGCACAACGCCAAGTACGGCGTGCACCTGAACGCGCTGCCGCAGGCGTGCGAGGCGGGCGCCCGCATCGTCACGGAGGCGACCGCCGAGCGGATCCTGGTCGAGCGCGGCACCGCGACCGGCGTGCGGGCGCGCCGCCCCGACGGGACGTTCTTGGAGATCCTCGCGCCGCGCATCGTCGTCGCGGCGGGAACCACCCGGACACCGCTGCTCCTGCGGCGTTCCGGCCTCGGCGGGCACCCGGAGCTGGGGCGCGGCATGGCCGTCCACCCGGCGACGAACCTGGCCGGGCGCTTCGCCGAGCCGGTCGTGTCGTGGTCGGGCGTGATGCAGAGCGTCGGCATCGAGGAACTCCACGCCGACGGCATCCTCATCGAGGCGACGGCGACCCCGCCCGGCATGAGCTCGTTCCCGCTGCCGGGCCTCGGCCGGAGCCTGCGGCGCGAGCTGGCGGGTGCCGACCGCCTCGCCGTGCTCGGCGCGATGATCGCCGACGCCCCCTCGGGCCGCGTCCACGGCGCCCGGCACCGCGCGCTGATCCGCTACGACCTGGCCCGCGAGGACGCCGCCCGGCTGCGCCGCGCCCTCGTCGCGATGGGCCGGGTGCTGTTCGCCGCGGGCGCGGAGGAGGTGCTCACCGGCCTGGCCCGCAAGCCGGCCGTGCGGGACGAGGCGGAGCTGACCCGCGCCGCGGCCATGGCCGCGCCCGCGGACCTGCACCTGGCCGCCTTCCACCCCACCGGCACGGCGAAGCTCGGCGCGGACCGCGCGCGTACGCCGGTCGACCCCGCGGGGCGGCTCCGCGGTGTCCGGGGCGTCCACGTCGCGGACGCCTCGGTGCTGCCGAGCTGCCCCGGGGTGAACCCGCAGCTGACCATCATGGCGATGGCCCTGGCGATCGCCGACGGGATCGGGTAGGGATCAGGCGGCGGCCCCCACCGCGCCGTGCGGGTCGAGGATGTACTTCGTCGCCGCGCCGCGGTCGAACTCGGCGTAGCCCTCGGGCGCCTGGTCGAGCGGGATCGCCTGGGCGTTGACGTTGCGCGCGACGCTCACCCGGTCGTACAGGATCGCCATCATCAGCTGCCGGTTGTACTTCATCACCGGGCACTGGCCGGTGACGAAGTAGTGCGACTTGGCCCAGCCGAGGCCGAACCGGAGCCCGAGCTGCCCGGCCTTGGCCCGCTCCTCCGGCGCGCCCGGGTCGTCGGTGACGTACAGGCCGGGGATGCCGAGGCCGCCGGCGGCGCGGGTGATGTCCATCAGCGTGTTGAGGACGGTGGCGGGCTGCTCGCCGGCGGACCCCTCGGGGCCGTGGCCGCGCGCCTCGAACCCGACGCAGTCGACCGCCGCGTCCACCTCCGGGACGCCGAGGATCTGCTCGATCTGCTCGGGCACGTTCTCGTGCCGGGACAGGTCGATCGTCTCGCAGCCGAAGCCGCGGGCCTGCTCCAGCCGCTGCGTGTTCATGTCGCCGACGATGACGACGGCCGCGCCGAGCAGCAGGCACGCGGTGGCGCAGGCGAGCCCGACCGGGCCCGCGCCCGCCACGTACACGGTGGACCCGGTGGTGACGCCCGCTGTGTAGGCGCCGTGGTAGCCGGTGGGGAGGATGTCCGACAGCATCGCGAGGTCGGGCAGCTTCGCCAGCACGGTGTCGCGGTCGGCGGGGAACTTGAGCAGGTTGAAGTCGGCGTAAGGGACGACCGCGTACCGGGCCTGGCCGCCGTGCCAGCCGCCCATGTCGACGTACCCGTACGCGGCGCCGGGACGTGCCCGGTTGACGTTCTCGCACACGCCGGTGTGCCGCTCCTTGCAGTTGCGGCAGCGCCCGCACGCGATGTTGAACGGGACGCTGACGAGGTCGCCCTTCTTGATGAACTCGACGTCCCTGCCGAGCTCCACCACCTCGCCGGTGATCTCGTGGCCGAGCGTGAGCCCGGCGGGTGCGGTCGTCCGGCCGCGCACCATGTGCTGGTCGGAGCCGCAGATGTTGGTGGCCAGGACCTTCAGGATGACGCCGTGCTCCAGCTTGCGGCCGTCCTGCTCGGCCAGTTCGAGCTCGGGGTAGTCCAGGTCCTCGACCGTGACCTTGCCGGGCCCTTGGTAGACGACGCCTCGGTTGGTGTCCGCCACGACCTCTCCCTCCACGTTGAGGTTCGGCTCGCCGGCGCCCTGGACGACGGAACGCGTTCAATCGCCCCGCCCATCCGGGCGGCACGGGTGCCGCGATCGTACGCCCGGACGTATACCCCGTCCATGCCCGTTAGTCCGTTTTGCTCATGTCGGATCGGGAGCCCAGATAGCGCAGGACGGCGAGGACGCGGCGGCTGTACCCGGACGTCCGCGACAGGTCGAGCTTGTCGAAGATCGCGTTGACGTGCTTCTCCACGGCGCTCTGCGAGATGTGCAGGTTCTTGCCGATCGACGCGTTGGTATGGCCCTGCGCCATGTTGTCCAGGACGTCCCGCTCGCGGGGCGTGAGCCGCGCGAGGGGGTCGGCCCGCGTCCCGTGCGCGGCCAGGAGGCGGCGCACCACCTCCGGGTCGAACGCGGCGCCGCCCGCGCCGACCCGGTCGAGGGCGTCCAGGAACTCGTCCACCTGCGCCACCCGGTCCTTCAGCAGGTAGCCGACCCGGGCCGTGTCCGCGGTGATCAGCTCGGTCGCGTACCGCCGCTCCACGTACTGCGACAGGACGAGGACGCCCACGTCCGGCCAGCGCCGCCGGATCTCCAGCGCGGCGCGCAGCCCCTCGTCGGTGTGGGTGGGGGGCATCCGCACGTCCACGACCACGACGTCGGGCGGCCCGGCGGCCACCGCCGCCAGCAGCGCGCCGCCGTCGCCGACCGCCGCGGCCACCTCGTGGCCCTCCTCGGCGAGCAGCCGCACCAGGCCCTCGCGGAGCAGCGTCGAGTCCTCGGCCAGCATCACCCGCACGGCAGCTCCGCACTGATCACGGTCGGGCCGCCGGGCGGGCTGTGCACGGCGAACGTCCCGTCCAGCGCCGCCACCCTGCGGGCCAGCCCGGCCAGCCCGCCGCCCGCCGGGTCGGCTCCCCCGGCCCCGTCGTCCTCCACGCGCACGCGGATCATTCTCCCCGACGCGCTTCCCGGCGCGCCCCCCGGCGCGTCCCCCGGCGGGGGCGGCGGCGCCGCGACGTCCACCACCACCCGGCCGGCGCCGGAGTGCTTCGCCGCGTTGGTGACGGCCTCGCAGACGACGAAGTACGCGGCGGTCTCCACCGCGTGCGGAGGCCGGTCCGGCACGTCGTAGCCGATCGCCACGGGCAGCTGGGACCGCTCGGCGACCGTCTCCAGCGCCGCCCGCAGCCCCTCCCCGTCCAGCGCCGCCGGGTAGACGCGCCAGGCGACCTCGCGCAGGTCGTCCAGGGCGCGCCGGGACTCCTCGTGCGCCTGCCGCAGCAGCTCGGCGGCCCGGTCTCCGTCGCCGGCGCGGCGCGCCCGGCCGATCAGCATGCCGAGCGCCACCAGCCGCTGCTGGACGCCGTCGTGCAGGTCCCGCTCGATGCGGCGGCGCTCGTCGTCCACCGCGTCCACCACCTGCGCCCGGGTCACCGACAGCTGCGCGATACGGCGCTCGTACTCCTCCAGCGGGCTGGGGCCGAGGCACCGCCGCGCGACGGCCTTCTCCAGCGCCACGACCCCGACGAGCCCCTGGACGGCCAGGAACAGCAGCACGAGCCCGGCGACGGCGGTGTAGAGGACGATCCACCAGTGCGGCGGGATGCCGTCCATGTAGTCGCCGGTGATCCACCAGCCCACGGCCAGCCTGATCGCGGCCGCCGCCCCGTAGGCGATCAGCAGCAGGACGACTCCGCCGAGGAGGCCGACCGGGACGCGGAGGACGAGGTAGGCCAGCGCCTTAAGTGGCCCGTGGTCGGCCGCTCCCTCCTCGTCGAGGAACCTGCGGAGCCGCCACCGCTCCAGCTCGGTCGCGGCCTGCGCGGCGTCCGCGACGACCGCCGGGACCGTCCGCTGTCCCCGGGAGAAGGCGAGCGAGTACGCCATCAGGAGCGCCGACAGCACCAGCAGGAACAACTCGACGCCTGCGGTGAGGGCGCCCAGCGCCAGGCCCACAAGTGCCCGCGCTGCGACGCGCGGACCGCGCATGTCAGCGCGCATGTCAGGAGGAGCGGCCACGCTCGTATTCTCTAGTGCCCGGCTCGGGCTCCTCGTCGGCCGGCTGTCCGTCCTCGCGCTCCCGCCGGCCCTTGCCCTCCCGCCGACCTCGCCGCGCCTTGCGGACGCGGACGGCGACGAACACCGCCACGGCCAGGGCGAACGCCGCGAGCACGGCCCTGGAGTACATGCCCATGTACGTCTCGACCGTCTGCCAGTTGTCGCCGAGCAGGTATCCGGCCAGGACGAACACCGTGTTCCACAAGGCGCTGCCGAGCGTCGTGTAGAGCAGGAACTGCGTCATCCGCATGCGCTCCACCCCGGCCGGGACGGAGATCAGGCTGCGGAAGACCGGGACCATCCGGCCGAAGAACACCGCCTTGGTGCCGTGCCGGGCGAACCACGCCTCCGTCCGGTCCAGGTCGTCGAGCTTGAGCAGCGGCATCCGGTCCACGAGCTGGCGGACCCGGTCCCGCCCGACCGCCGCCCCGATCCAGTAGAGGACCAGTGCCCCGGCGACGCTCCCGAACGTCGTCCACAGGAGGGCGCCCGTCAGGCTCATCCCGCCCTGCGCGGCCGTGAACCCGGCCAGCGGGAGGATCAGCTCGCTCGGCAGCGGCGGGAAGAGGTTCTCCAGCGCGACCGCCAGTCCCGCACCGGGCGCGCCGAGCTTCTCCATCAGGTCGGTCAGCCAGCCCGCGACGCCCCCGTCGGGACCGCCTCCGGACGCCGCCGCGGCGTACGTCGTCTCGATCATGTCTGCAACGTTAAGAATCGGCCCGTCCTCGTCACCATGGAGAACACCGCCTACCCCGGCGGCCGCGTTCCACACTTCGGCCCTGCGGAAAACCGCACCCCCGGGCGGCCGGGATGGGGAAAGATCCTCCCCGCCAGGGCGAACGGGCCTACGCTTGGAGGCCCCCCGCCCCCCGTGCGCAGCGCCGCCGCGGGCCCGAGCCAGGAAGGAGATGTCCGCGTGGCCGACGACCTCCCCGATAAGGCGCCTCCCGGCATCGACCCCTCCACGCCGACGTTCGCGCGCGTCTACGACTACTTCCTCGGCGGCAAGGACAACTTCGCCGCCGACCGCGAGGTGGCCGACATGGTCCTGCAGCTCGTGCCGGAGGCCCCGGTGGTGGCCAAGGGCAACCGTGTCGCGATCGAGCGCGCGGTGACGTACATGGCCGCCGAACTCGGCATCGACCAGTTCGTCGACATCGGGTCCGGGCTGCCCACCGCGTCGAACGTGCACCAGTTCGCGCGCGCCGCCAACCCGCACGCGCGGGTCGTCTATGTCGACAACGACCCGATCGTCCTGGCGCACGGGCGGGCGCTGCTCACCGAGACGGGCGTCGCGACGTTCATCCAGGGCGACCTGTACGAGCCGGAGAAGATCTTCACCGATCCGGCGCTGACCGCCCTCCTCGACCTGTCGCGGCCGGTGGGCATCGTCCTGGCGGCGATCATCCACCACGTGCCGGACGACCGGGACCCCGCGGGAGTCGTCCGGGGGCTCCTGCCGTTCCTGGCGCCCGGCAGCCACGTGATGCTCACCCACCTGCACGACTCGGGCAACGACCCGCGCGTCGAGGAGGCCAAGCGCATCCTCCAGGCGGGGCTGGGCGGGTCCTGCTTCCGGCACTCCTCGGAGATCGAGCGGTTCATGGCGGGGCTCACCATCCTCGAACCCGGTGTGGCGCACGTCACCGAATGGCGGCCGGACGGGCCGGCGGGGCCGCTGGAGCACCCTCTCCACACCCAGATGGCGGCGGTCATGGGCCGGAAGGAGTGACGGCGCCGATTCAGCGGAGAGTGAAACCCCGGCGCCCTCCCGACCGGCCGCCCGGGGAGGCCCGGAAGCCCCGCAGCCCCAGGCAGGCAAGCGGTTTGCGGACGCTGGCGGGCCCGGTTTCGGACACCGGAGCGCACCGCATCCCGGTAAAGAATCTTTTTAAGCGACTTTTCGGTTAACAGCCTTTCTTGTAGCGTTCGCAGGGTTTTGTGAAGTGCATTCATGATCGGATTTCCCGCCAGCAAGATCATGTAAGGACGCCGCGATGCCCATGGCGACTGGCCTGGCCGCGGCCGCGCTCCTCGGCCTGCTCACGCTCCTGGCCACCGCGCGGCACGGCAGGCGCCGACACCGCCCGGAGAAGGAGCACCCCGAGTCCCTGACGGCCGTCCTGGGGCCCGGGGACGAGGAGTACCTCGCCTGGCTGGCCGACTACCACTGGCCAGGCGACGAGTACCTCGACCTGGAGCACGAGTGGCTCGAGGAGCTGGATCTCCCCGATCCGGGCGCGCACTACCTGTCGCCGCTGTGCCCCCACTGCAACCTGCGCCGGGAGGACGTGTGGCCCTGCCCCTCGTGCGGGCGGCTCCTGCACTCGTCCTGCGGGCACGGGATGCGGCGCAGGCGGGTCGACCGGCCGTACCGCACCCACGGCGCCAACTCGGAGGCGGTCATCGGGGAGTGGGTCTGCACGGGCTGCACCTCCGTGGTCGGCCTGGACGTCGACCACGGTGACGAACCGGACGGACGCCTGCACTGAATGTGGCGAGTTGCCCGGTCTTGTCCGGCTTCACACGTACCGAACGGTAAAGAATTCCTCATTGACTTGCATATTTCGGACGAGCGACGGCAGGCTGCATCTATGTCCTTAATCACAGGGACGCCCTGGAGGAACTCGTGACCGCTCAACACCACTCGATCTGCACCCACGAGCCGGCCTGTCCGAAGCCCGACGCGCTCGACCGCGAGGCCGCGCGCACCGTCGCGCACCACCCGGAGCAGGGCTGGAGCCTGCTCTGCAACGGCATCGTGGTGTTCGACGACACCGGTGAGCTGCTCCCCGACGGCCGGGCCGTCGCCCCGCACCGCCCCATCGCCACCGCCTGAGCAAGCACCGCCTGAGCAGCACCGCCTGAGCAGCACCGCTTGATCAGCAGCGCCTGATCACCACCGCCTAGCCGCCGGGTCTCCCCGCACCCGCCCGGCCGCGCGCGATGCGTCGCGCCCCGCCACGAGGCGCCGCCTTCCCCGGCCGCGGCCGGGACGCCGCAGCGCCCTTCCCGTGGCCGCGGCGGGTCTTCCTCCCGCCCGCCGCCGCCCGCTTGCCCTCCCGCCCGCGTGTCGCGGTACTCCCGCGCGCATATCACGCCAGCCTGGAGAGGGACCGCAGTACGAGGCGCCTGGGACGAGCCCGCCGGTCCGCGCGCGGGCGCGCCCGGACGGCACGCCACCGGTCCATCGGCACGGGCCATCGTCCCCGGGCCTTTGTCACCGGCGGCCGCATGTCGTCCCCGCATCCGCCCGGTCACCCCGATAACGTTCAACTGTTTTGCGACGTACGCAAGAATCGTGTTGAACTCGACCGCGAAAGGACGGTGTGGCGTGATCACGGCGCTGGTTCTCGTGTCTCTGGCCGCCCTGCTCGGCCTCTGCCTGCCGAACCTGCTCCGTCCCATGGCGCCGGGACCGGACCGTGCACCGCCCGCGGACGACGCCCCGCCCGTCCATCCCGAGTCGATGACCGCGGAGCTCGACCCCGGCGACGAGGAGTACCTGGCCTTCCTCGCCGACGCGCTCTGGCCCGACGACGAGTACGCCGAACTCGAGCACACCACGGACGGCGAGGAGGAGTCCGGCGGCGGCGGCAGCGGCATGCTGATCTAGCCGCGCCGGGCGGGACCCCGGTTCAGGCGGCGGGTTCGGGAAGGGGCTCGCCGGTCTCCAGAAGGGTCTTGAGGCCGGAGACGATGGCCGGCCAGCCCTCGCGCGACATGCCGAGGAGCACGTCGCCCGCCTCGTGCACGACGGTCAGCTTGACCGTCTCCCCCACCGGCTCGATCTCGAAGGTGACCTTCGAGCGCGGCTCGGCGAGGAGCCTGGCGCGGGTCTCCTCGTCCACACCGACGGCCTTGGCCCACTCCGGCGTGAACGTGTGCCAGGTGTAGGAGAGTCGGCGGCCGGGCTCGGCCTCGAGGACGACCTGCTCCGGGTCGGCCATCGTCGCGGCCTCCTCGTGCCAGGTGATCGTGGAGCCGGGCTTCCAGTCCGACTCGAAGGCGACGCCCCAGTAGCGCCGGGTGAACGCCGGATCGGTCAGCGCCTGCCAGAGGCGCTCCGGCGTGGTCTTGATGTAGGTCGTGTAGACGAACCGGCCTTCGGTCGCCGTGTCGTTTCCGGACATCGGGCTCTGCTCCAATGCGGTCTTCAGGTCGGCCAGGGCACGCGCGCGTTCGCGGTCGTACCGGCTGATCCAGCGGTCGGCGATGGCGTTGATGGGGGCGGCGTTGAGGTAGTGGAGCTTCTCGCGGCCGCGGCGCGCCGTCGTCACGAGCTGCGCGGCCTCCAGCACCGCGAGGTGCTTGCTCACCGACTGCCGGGCCATGTCCAGCCCGGCGCACAGTTCCCTGAGGGTCTGCCCGTTGCGGCTGTTCAGGCTGTCCAGCAGGCGGCGCCGGCTCGGGTCGGCCAGCGCCTTGAAGACCTCGTCCATGTACCGTCCCAACATGCAGCCATCTGGCTGCCTAAAAGATTAGGCAGCCAGATGGCTGCATGTCAATGCGGGCCGGCGGGTCAGGGCTTGCGGCCCACGCCGCCGAACGCGTCCACGGCCTCCGGCTCACCGGGGGCGTCCGGGCGCCAGTGCGTCACCGGCACCACGCCCGGTTCGACGAGCTCGAGGCCGTCGAAGAACCGCTCGATCTGCTCCGGCGTCCGCAGCACGAGCGGGGTGTCGCCCGAGGCGTTCCACACCTCCACGATCCGGTCGGACGACTCGCCGTGGACGACATTCGTCCCGTCGTACATCGCGAGATGGCTCCCGGAGGGCACCGCGTCCAGGAGCCGCCGCACGATCGCGTACGCCTCGGCGTCGTCGGGGATGAACTCCAGCACGCCCATCATCGTCAGGGCGACGGGCTCGCCGAAGTCCAGCGTCTCGGCCGCGGCCTCCAGGATGCGGCCGGGGTCGCGCATGTCCGCGTGGAGGTAGGCGGTGCGCCCCTGGGGCGTACTGGTGAGCAGCGATCTCGCGTGCTCCAGCACGAGGGGGTCGTGGTCGACGTAGACGATCCTCGATTCGGGTGCCGCGCGCTGGGCGACCTCGTGGGTGTTGTCCACCGTGGGCAGGCCCGTCCCGATGTCGATGAACTGGCGGACGCCCACCTCGGCCGCCAGGGGCCACACGACGCGGTTGAGGTACAGGCGGCTCGCTCGGGCCAGGCGCGCCACGTCCGGCAGCATCCCGATGATCTGGTCGCCGACCTGCCGGTCCACCGGGAAGTTGTCCACTCCGCCCAGCCAGTAGTTCCAGATGCGCGCGACGTGCGGGACGCTCGTGTCGACCAAAGGGCCCGGTCTGTCGTGGACCATACGCACCCTCCCCCACGCCGATCCTGCCCAGCGCGAAGACCGTCAGTCCTCACGTGGAGGACCGACGGTCTTCTGGGAGCGGACGCCTCAGCGATCGGCCGCGGAGCGGTCAGTCATCGTCCCGGTCGTCATCACGGTCGTCGTCATCGTGGTCGAACACGACCTTGGAGTTGCCGGCGTTCACTTCGAGCTCGCGCTCGTTGCCGTCCTGCCCGGTGATCTCGATCTCCCAGACGGCCCTGCCGTCGTCCTCGTCGAACTCCACCGAGGTCACGGTGCCGGGCGCGGACCGCAGCGCGGCCCTGGCGGCCTCCGACACGCTGACCTTTGCCTTGCGCAGCGCCGCGGCCTCGTCCCGGTCGTCGTCATCGTCGTCGTCCGCGCGGTCGGACAGGACCTTGCCGCTGCCGGCGTCGACGGTCAGATCGCGCCACTCGCCGTTCCCGGCGAGCACCTCGACCTCCCAGACGCCGTCGTCGAGGTCGATCTCCGCGACGTTGCCGGACACCGCCTTCAGCGCCGCGGCGGCGGCCTGCTCGGCCGTGACGCGTTCGGCGGCCCGCCCGGTACCGGCGCCGTCGTCGGACGGCTGCCCGGACGGCGTCGCCGCGATCGCCGGACCCGCCGGGGGCGGGACGGCGCCCTGCTCGCCGCCGCCGTTCGCGGCGGCGACCGCCGTGGCGCCCCCGCCGGCCAGCACACCCGCCGCCACGACCGTCACGAGCAGCCCGCGCCCCGTGAACATGCGCCGCACGTCGATACCCATCGAACCCCTACCTCCAGAAGTCGCATCCGGGCCGGTGCTCCGGCCCGCCCCCTTCGACCTCCACATTGCTCTTTGTACCTGTAGCGCTCCTGAAGCAACCTGAAGTCGTCTTCAGGTTGCACCTGGCACCCTGTGAGGATGCGCCTGCTGATCGTGGAGGACGAGAAACGCCTGGCCCTGTCCCTCGCGCGGGGGCTGACGGCGGAGGGGTTCGCGGTCGAGACCGTCCACGACGGCGCCGAGGGGCTCCAGCGGGCGCTCGGCGGCGGGTTCGACCTCGTCATCCTGGACATCATGCTGCCCGGCATGAACGGCTACCGGGTGTGCGCGGAGCTGCGGGCGAGGGGCGACGAGACGCCGATCCTGATGCTGACCGCCAAGGACGGCGAGTACGACGAGGCCGAGGGCCTGGACACCGGCGCCGACGACTACCTGACCAAGCCGTTCTCCTACATCGTGCTGGTCGCCCGTGTCCGCGCGCTGCTGCGCCGCCGGACGCGCGGCGCGGCGCCGACCATCGTGCTCGGCGACCTCACCGTCGACCCGGCGGCGCGGCGGGTGCACCGGGGGGACGTGGCGGTGGAGCTGACGGCCAAGGAGTTCGCCGTGCTGGAGCACCTGGCGTCCAACGCGGGCCTGGTGGTGTCGAAGTCGCAGATCCTCGAGGCCGTCTGGGACTTCGCCTACGAGGGCGACCCCAACATCGTCGAGGTGTACGTGAGTGCGCTGCGCCGCAAGCTCGACGTCCCGTTCGGCCGCAAGTCGATCACGACGGTGCGCGGGGCGGGGTACCGGCTGGCGCGGGACGGGGGCGCCTGAGTGGCCGGTCGCCTGTCGTCGGTCCGGGCGCGGACGACCCTGGGCGCGACCGCCGTCGTGGCCGGCGCCCTCATCGCGGCGGGGCTCGCGGTCGTGCTGCTGCTGCGCGCGAACCTCTCCGGGCAGACCGACCTGGAGGCGGAGGTGGCGGCGCGGAACGTCGCGTCGCAGCTCGCGTCGGGCACCCGCTTCGCCGACCTCGACCTGCCGGACGGGAAGGAGCACCCGGTGCAGGTCGTCGACGAGGACGGCCGGGTGGTGGCGGCCAGCGAGGACCTGGAGGCGATCAGCGGGACCGGTTCCCCGGATGTGCGCCCCGCCTCGCCCTCGGCGGAGCCCGGCGACGACGATGACGATGACGACAACAACGATGACGATCTCGGCCCGGGTGAGGTCTCCGACGACGACCCCGGCTTCTCCACCGGCAGCGCGACCGTCGACGGGAGCAGCGCCGACTACCGGTTCGCGGTGGTGGAGGCGACCACGCCGCGGGACGAGACCGTCACCGTGCACGCCGGATCGGACCTGTCCGGGACGCGGGACGCGGTCGGCACCGCGACCCGGGCGATGCTCGCGGGCCTGCCGCTGCTGCTGGCCGTGGTCGCGGGCGTGACGTGGCTGGTCACGCGGCGCGCGCTGCGCCCGGTGGAGGCCGTGCGCGCGGAGCTGGCCGAGATCACCGCGGCCGGGGACCTCTTCCGGCGGGTGCCGGTCCCGGACTCGGGGGACGAGATCGCCGACCTGGCGGCCACGACGAACGAGACGCTCGCCCGGCTGGAGGAGTCGGCGGCGCGGCAGCGCGGGTTCGTCGCGGACGCCTCGCACGAGCTGCGCAGCCCGATCGCCTCGCTGCGCACGCAACTGGAGGTCGCCGCGGCGCATCCGGAGCTGCTCGACATGGACGGGCTCGTCGAGGACGTCGTCCGGCTCCAGCACCTGGCCGCCGACCTGCTCCTCCTCGCCCGCATCGACGCCGGGGAGCGGCCCCCGCCGGAGACCGTGGCGCTCGGCCGGCTCGTCCGGGACGAGCTGGCTCACCGCGCGGCGAGCGGCCGGGTGCCCCCGCGGTCGTCGGTCGAGGCGGACCCCCAGGTCACCGGCGTGCCGCGGCAGCTGTCGCGGGTCGTCGGGAACCTCCTCGACAACGCCGGCCGGCACGCGGACGAGGTCGTCCGGCTGTCGCTGCACGAGGAGGCGGGCCAGGCGGTGATCCAGGTCGCCGACGACGGCCCGGGAGTGCCGCCCGCCGACCGCGACCGCATCTTCGAGCGGTTCGTGCGGCTGGACGACGCCCGCAGCCGGGACGAGGGCGGGTCGGGCCTCGGCCTGGCCATCGCCAGGGACCTCGTGGTGGCGCACGGCGGGGGCATCACCGTCGGCGAGGCCCCCGAGGGCGGCGCGCTGTTCGAGGTCCGGCTGCCGGTCAGCGGAGGAGTTGGCGGGCGATGACCATGCGCTGGATCTGGTTGGTGCCCTCGTAGATCTGGGTGATCTTGGCGTCGCGCATCATCCGCTCCACCGGGAACTCCCGGGTGTAGCCGTACCCGCCCAGCAGCTGGACCGCGTCGGTGGTGACGTCCATCGCCACGTCCGAGGCCAGCGCCTTGCACGCCGACGACACCAGCGTCAGGTCCGCCACCTGCTCACCCTGCATCGCCCGCTCGGACTTGATCGCCGCGTGGTAGGTCAGCTGGCGGGCGCCTTCCAGCCGCATCGCCATGTCGGCCAGCATGAACTGCACACCCTGGAAATCGGCGACGGGCCTGCCGAACTGGCGGCGGTCCTTGACGTACCCGACCGCGAAGTCCAGCGCGCCCTGCGCGATCCCCAGCGCCTGGGCGGCGATGGTGATGCGGGTGTGGTCCAGCGTGGCCAGCGCCGTCTTGAACCCCGTGCCCTCGGCGCCGATGATCCGGTCGGCCGGGACGCGGACGTCCTCCAGGATGACCTGGCGGGTCGGGGAGCCCTTGATGCCCAGCTTGCGCTCCTTCGGGCCGAACGACACCCCCGGGTCGGACTTCTCCACCACGAACGCCGAGATCCCCCGCGCACCGGCGGACGGATCGGTCACCGCCATCACCGTGTAGAACTCCGACACGCCCGCGTTGGTGATCCACATCTTGGTGCCGTTCAGCACCCAGTCCCCGCCGTCGCGCACCGCACGCGTCTTCATCCTCGCCGCGTCCGAGCCGGCCTCGGCCTCCGACAACGCGTAGGAGAACATCGCCTCACCCCGCGCCACCGGCGCCAGGTACCTGTGCTTCAGCTCTTCCGAGCCCGACAGCAGGATCGGGACGGTGCCCAGCTTGTTCACCGCCGGGATCAGCGAGGAGGAGGCACAGGCGCGGGCGACCTCCTCGATCACGATCACCGTGGCGAGCGCATCGGCTCCCGCGCCGCCGTACGATTCGGGCACGTGCACCGCATGCAGGTCGTTGGCCGCCAGCGCGTCCAGCGCCTCCTGCGGGAACCGCGACTCCTCGTCCACCTCCGCCGCGAAAGGAGCGATCTTGGCATCGGCCAGCTCACGCACCGTCCGCCGCAGCAGCTCATGCTCCTCCGACGGCGCATACGTGGGAAAGTCGCTCATCGTTCCTCCGCGGTGCCCCCGGCCGCGTCCGCGGCCATTTAGTTTGACGACCAATATTTGGACGCCAAAGTAAGCGAGAGTGCAGCACGAGGTCAAGGCGGGGCCGGGCGATGCGCGTCACACGGGACCGGCAGCGTCCCCCAGGTGGCTCAGAAGCTTCGCCAGTGCCGGGTTGTCGTTGCCGCGCCGCCAGGTGAGGCTCAGCTCGACGGGATCCGGCCCGGCGATGCCGACCGGCCGGAACGTGAGGCCCGCGTAGCGGAGCCGGGCCGCGGCGGCGGGCACCAGCGCGAGGCCCCAGCCGCCGTTGACCAGGGCCAGGACGCTGTGGACCTGGCTGAGGTACTGCGCGTACACCGGCGTGACGCCCGCCTGCCGGAACAGGCTGATCAGCAGCTCGTAGAAGTAGCGCGCCTCGACCGGCGAGTACATGATGAACGGCTGCCCGTCGAGGTCGGCCAGCCGGATCGGCCCGTCCCCCGCCGCGAGCGGGTGGTCGTTGGGGATCGCGGCCAGCAGCGACTCGCGGTCGGCGCCGCGCTCCGCAAGGTCCGGGTCCGTGACGGGAGGGCGGACCAGGCCGAGGTCGAGGGAGCCCTCCGCCAGGGCTTCGACCTGGTCCCTGGTCACCATCTCGCGCAGGACGATCCCGACGCCGGGCAGTTCCGTCCGCGCGACCTCCAGGAGCCGGCCGAGCGTCGCGTACGCGCTGGCGGCGGTGAACCCGATCGTGATGCTCCCCGCCTCCCCCGCCGACACCTGCCGGACCGACATCTCGGCGTGGTCGGCCTGGTGCAGCAGCCGGCGGGCCTCGACCAGGAACGCGCGCCCGGCGGGGGTGAGGCGCACCGAGCGGTTCGTCCGGTCGAACAGCCGCACCTTCAGGTCGTTCTCCAGCAGCTGGATCTGCCGGCTCAGCGGCGGCTGCGTCATCCGCAGCCGCTCGGCCGCCCGGCCGAAGTGCAGTTCCTCGGCCACGGCCACGAAGTTCGCGAGCTGGTTGAGCGTGAACATCGATTCCCTACGGGTATCAGTGGATGCCTATTTCGTGTTGGACCTGGATCAATCGGCCATCCTAACCTCGGGCCATGAAGCAGACCGCGCCCGACGAGATCGCCCGCCGGCTCGGCTCCGGGCTCCTGTCGTTCCCCGTCACCCACTTCCGCGACGACCTGTCCTTCGACGAGCCCGCCTACCGCGAGAACATCGCCGGGCTGGGCCGCGCGGGCCTCAGCGGCCTGTTCGCGGCGGGCGGGACGGGCGAGTTCTTCTCCCTCACGGCCGACGAGGTCCGGCGGGTCGTCCGGGCGGCGGTGCAGGACGCGCCGGACGGCGTGCCCGTCATCGCGCCCGCCGGCTACGGCACGGCGACGGCGGCCGAGATGGCGCGCGACGCCGAACGCGCGGGCGCGGACGGCATCCTGCTCTTCCCGCCCTACCTGACCGAGGCGTCGCAGGAGGGGCTGGCCGCCCACGTGCGGGCCGTGTGCGCGGCGACCCGCCTCGGCGTGACGATCTACAGCAGGGCGAACGCCGTCTACCAGGACACGACCGTCGCCGAGATCGCCGACACCTGCCCGAACCTGGTCGGGTTCAAGGACGGCGTCGGGAACCTGGAGCTGATGACGCGCATCAGGGCCCGGCTCGGCGAGCGCCTCGTCTACATCGGCGGGCTTCCCACCGCCGAGACGTTCGCGCAGCCCTACCTGGAGATGGGGGTGACGACGTACTCCTCGGCCATCTTCAACTTCGTGCCGGACTTCGCGCTCGGGTTCTACCGGGCCGTCCGCGCGCACGACCGGGACGAGGTGCGGCGCCGCCTGGAGGAGTTCGTCCTGCCCTACTGCGAGATCCGCAACCGCCGCGCCGGCTACGCCGTCAGCATCGTCAAGGCGGGGATGCGGGCCGTCGGCCGCCCGGCGGGGCCCGTGCGGCCGCCGCTGACCGACCTCACCGAGGACGAGTTCGACGCACTGGCAGAACTCGCGCAGAAGGCGAAATGACCGGGACCGCCGGGGCGGCGGCCCCCGACCGGGTCACGCGGATCGAACTGTCGTCGGTCACGCTGCCCCTCGCCGCCCCGGTCAGCGACGCCAGTCGTCGGCGGAAAGGGTTGACCGGACAGGACTCGAACCTGCGACCCGCTGCTTGTAAGGCAGCCGCTCTCCCGAAACTGAGCTACCGGTCAATGGTGCCCTCCGGCGGGCGGTGGCGTCCGCCCGCCTGGGCACGGGAGGACCGGCCGGGGGTCGTTACTCCCGCCGGTCCAGTCCAGAGCCGCACTCGAGAATCGAACTCGATACTCCTGAGTGGAAGCCAGGTGCCTCACCATTTCGGCTTGTGCGACATAACACGATTTCGTTACTCATATGGTGCGGCAGTTACCGCAGAGGCGCAATCGGTTTTACCCGGACCCGCACCGGGGCCCGCGGTTCACGGGCCCCGGTGCGGAGGGGGTATTGCGCGTCAGACGGCCCGGCGGCGCGAACGCGTCCGGCCACGTCCGGGGGTCAGCAGCCGCTGGATGACCCTGAGCGGCAGGGTGATGATGCTGACGATCGTGCCGATGATTGCGCTGAGCGCTCCGCTGATGCGGCGCATTGGATTCACTCCTTCGAGTCGTCCTATGCCGCCGTATACCCGCACATGACGTTTTACACAGGCTTTGCCGCAATGACCACTGTGACGTGGAACTCGGCGGAGACCGACACGGCGGCGGTCAGGCCGCCCTGCTCGACGGCGGCGACCGCGGCGGGGGCCTGCCGCGCGCTCGTCTCGAAGAGCAGATGCCCGCCCGGGACGAGCCACTGCGACGCCTCGGCGGTGAGGCGGCGCAGGACGTCGAGGCCGTCCGCGCCGCCGTCCAGGGCGATGCGCGGCTCGTGGTCGCGCGCCTCCGCCGGCATCAGGCGGAGGTCGCCGGTCGGCACGTAGGGCACGTTGACGAGCAGGATGTCGACGCGTCCGCGCAACACGTCCGGGAGGGGGCCGAAGAGGTCGCCCTCGTACACCTGGCCGCCGAACGGCGCGACGTTGCGGCGGGCGCAGCGCACCGCGGCGGGTTCGATGTCGGCCGAGTGCAGCGCGAACTCGTCCAGCCCCGCGACGAGCGCGACCCCCAGCGCGCCGGAGCCGCAGCACAGGTCGACGACCACCGGCCGGGGCGGGACCAGCGCCTTGGCCTCCCGGACGAGGAACTCGGTGCGGCGGCGCGGGACGAACACGCCGGGGTCCACGGCGATGCGGAGGCCGCAGAACTCCGCCCAGCCGAGGACGTGTTCGAGGGGCAGCCCGGCGGCGCGCCGCTCCACCATCGCGGACGCGTCGTCCGGGGTGCTGGCCGTGGCGAGGATCAGCCGCGCCTCGTCCTCGGCGAACACGCAGCCGGCGGCGCGCAGCGTGGCGGCGATGGCCGACTCGGTGGGAGGTTCGGTGGGAGGTACTGACATGGGCGTCGGCAACTGTATCCCGGCCGAGCGGTCCGGAGCATGGGCGGCCCGGCGCGAGAATGGGGGCCGAGGGACGGGAGAGGACGGGGAGGACGTGCCGGAGAGGCTCGACTTGAAGGCCGACTGCGCGAACTGCTTCGGGCTGTGCTGCGTGGCGCTGCCCTTCGCCAAGTCGGCCGATTTCGCGGTGGACAAGGACGCGGGCGAGCCGTGCCGGAACCTCCTCGCCGACTTCCGCTGCGGCATCCATGCGAACCTCCGCGAGAAGGGGTTCCAGGGCTGCACGGTCTTCGACTGCTTCGGGGCCGGGCAGAAGGTGTCGCAGGGCACCTTCGGCGGGCGGGACTGGCGGCGGGCACCGGAGGTCGCGCGCCAGATGTTCCAGGTCTTCCCGGTCATGCGGCAGCTGCACGAGCTGCTCCGCTACCTGGACGAGGCGCTGGCCCTGCCGTCCGCCGAGCCCGTCCGCGGCGAGGTCCGGCGGGCGCTGGACGACGTCGTCCGCCTCACCGGGGCGGGCCCCGCCGAACTCCTGGACCTGGACGTGGCGGCGGTGCGGGGAAGGGTGAACGTCCTGCTGCTGCGGGCCAGCGAGCTCGTCCGGTCCGGTGTCCCGGGCCGCCCGAAGAGCATGCGGGGAGCCGACCTCATCGGCGCGAAGCTGACGGGCGCCGACCTGCGCGGCGCCGACCTCCGGGGCGCGTACCTGATCGCGGCCGACCTGCGGCGCGCCGACCTGCGATCGGCGGACCTGATCGGGGCCGACCTGCGGGACGCCGACCTGCGCGGCGCCGACCTCACCGGAGCCGTCTTCCTCACCCGCGCCCAGCTCGACTCCGCGCGGGGCGACTCCCGCACGCGCGTACCGGCCGCGCTGGGCAGGCCCGCGCACTGGTGACCCGCGCCCCGGCGGCCGCTGATCTTGTTTAGTGCCGCGGCCAGCGGGAATTTCCGCAGCGCACGTCATCGGGGGGCTGCATGACGCGGGTGAGATGGTGGGGTACGGGCGTCGTGGCGCTGGTCCTGCTGATCCTCTGCGGCGGGCTGGCCCTGGTCAACGCGGCGCTGGGGAGCGGCGGCAGGCCGGTGGCGCCCGGGACGGTCCTGTCCGCGGGCACGCCGCGCGACGGGATGCGCCCGGTGACGTTCGTCGTCCCGACCGCGGGCTGGCTGCTCAGCCCGGCGGACACCACGCTGACCAGCAACATCAAGCTCCTCAGCGGCGACGTCACGGTCAACCTGAACGTGGTGGTCCCGCTCGGCAGGCTGGACGCGCGCCGGCTGTGGGACGGCCTCGGCCGGATCGTCGAGGCCGGCGGGCAGACGCGGCTCGGCGCGGGCCCCGCCCCGCTCATGACGGCGGACGGCCTGACCGGCCTCACCGGGAGCATCACCGGGCGGGACCGGACGGGCACGGCCGCGGTGTTCGCGACGGCCACGCTCGGCGCCACGATGACGGCCGCGGGCCCTCCGCACGCCTACGTGCGGCTGGCCCCGGAGATCGAGGCGATGATGCGGACCGTGCGGATCAGGTCGCCGTGGCCGTGACGCGCCGCCCCGCGTTCTGGCTGTGGGCGGCGACGTGCCTGATCGGAGCCTGGATCGCGTGGCGGGGGCTGGACGCGGTGGTGCGGGCGTTCCCGGTGGGCTCGGTCGCCGGGCTGGTGCTGCTGGTGCCGACGCTTGCCGCGGGGTTCTGGGCGCTGCGGCGGCTGCACCCGGTCCGGTCGCTTCCGATCGGGTACGCGCTGATCGCGGTGTCGTGGGGCGGGCTCGCGGCGTTCGGTCTGGCGCTGCCCGCGAACGCCGCGTTCCAGGCGGTGATCGGGAAGACGGCCGGGCCGGTGTTCAACGCGGCGTGGGGCGCCTCCATCGCCGCGCCGGTCGACGAGGAGATCCTGAAGCTGCTCGGCGTCGTCACGCTGGCGCTGATGGCGCCGTCCGCGGTCCGCGGGCCGCTGGACGGGTGGGGCTACGGCGCGCTGGCCGGGCTGGGCTTCCAGGTGTCGGAGAACTTCCTGTACGTGCTCAACACCATCGTGCTGACGGGTGCGACGCAGGACGTGAACGCGGCGCTGTTCTCGTTCGGCAGCCGGGTGGTCGGCGGCGCGTGGTGCAGCCACTGGGCGATGACGGCGGTGGGCGGCGCGGGTCTCGGGTGCCTGCTCGGCAGGCCGTCCCGGGCGAGCGCCGCGGTCGCCGGGGGCGCGTTCGTCCTGGCGATGGCCCTGCACTCCTGGTGGGACTCCCCCATGCTGCACGGCGTGCTGCTGCTGCCGGTGAAGGGCGCCCCGATCCTGCTCGCGGCGGTCGTCGCGTACCGGCTCTCCAGGCGCCGCTACCTGTCGCATTTCCGGCGCACGACGCACGCGGAGACCGTCCGGGGCGTCCTCGTGCCGGGCGAGGGGCACGTCCTCGCCTACCGCAAGTGGCGCGAGAAGGAACGGTGGGAGGTGCCGGCCGGGGAGCCGCGGCGGCTGCTCGCGCGGCTCCGGGCCGCCGAGCTGGAACTGATCGAGGACGGGCTCGGCGGGCTGGAGCGCGATCCCGGGGCCGCCGAGCGGCTGCGGGACGACGTCCGGGACCTCCGCCGGCTCCTCAACGCCTCCGAGGGACGGCCCCGGGTGGCCTGACGCGGGCGGCCGGCGGCGTCGTTTGCCGCAGGTGGCCGGGGGTACCGCCCAGCGGAGATCAGGGGTTGGCCAGGGGAGACGCACGATGGCGGGACGGAAGGGAAGGGCGCGGGGCGAGCTTCCGGCGAGGCTCGTCCACGGAGTCAGCGACAGGCTCGGGACGACCCGCTTCCTCCACCAGAACCTCCGCAAGGCGTTCCCGGCGCACTGGTCGTTCCTGCTGGGCGAGATCGCGCTGTACTCGTTCGTCATCCTGGTGATCACCGGGATCTTCCTGACGTTGTTCTTCAAGCCGAGCGGGATGCCCGTCGTCTACGACGGCTCCTACGCGGCGCTGCGGGGCCTCTCGATGAGCGAGGCGTACGCGTCCACGCTGCACATCTCGTTCGACGTGCGGGGCGGCCTCC
>NZ_BMRO01000009.1:82684-94054 GCF_014648675.1 Actinomadura livida | reverse complement strand
CCGGGGCTTTCCGCAAGCCCCGCGAGATCAACTGGCTGATCGGCGTCACCCTGTTCGTGCTGGCCCTGGCCGAGGGGTTCGCCGGCTACTCGCTGCCCGACGACCTGCTGTCCGGCACCGGGCTGCGGATCATGGAGGGCGTCGTGCTGTCCATCCCGGTCGCCGGCACCTACCTGGCCATGTGGGTCTTCGGGGGGCAGTTCCCGGCCAGCGAGGACTTCCTCCCGCGGCTGTTCACCGTGCACATCCTGCTCGTCCCCGGGCTGCTGATCGCGCTCATCACCGCGCACCTGATGATCCTCTGGCACCAGACGCACACGATCTGGCCGGGCAAGGGCAGGCGGGAGCGGACGGTGTCCGGCGAGCCGACGTTCCCGCACTTCGCCGCGCAGAGCACCGCCTACTTCCTCTTCACGTTCGGCGTGCTGGCCGGGCTGGGCGCGTTCGCGCAGGTCAACCCCGTCTGGCTGTACGGGCCGTACGAGCCGGACCAGATCTCGACCGGCTCCCAGCCCGACTGGTACGTCGGGTTCCTCGAAGGCTCCCTGCGCATCATGGCGCCGCTGGAGACGAACCTGTTCGGGCACACGATCCCGTGGAACGTGCTCGTGCCCGCCGTCGTCCTGCCGGGGGTCTTCTTCACGCTGATCGCGATGTACCCGTTCGCCGAACGCTGGGCCACGGGGGACGAACGCCTCCACCACCTGCTCGACCGGCCGCGCAACGCCGCGACGAGGACCGCGATCGGCGCGGCCGCCGTCGCCTGGTACGGCAATCTGTGGGCGGCGGGCGGCAACGACGTCATCGCCTACATCTTCGGCATCCCGCTGTTCTGGACGACCTGGTTCTTCCGCGCGGGCTTCGTCGCCGCGCCGGTCCTCGCGTTCCTCGTCACCCGGCGGATCTGCCTCAGCCTGCAGCGCCGGGACCTGCGGGCGCGCCGCGAGGGCGTGGAGAGCGGCCTGATCTCGCTGACCCCGGAGGGCGGGTTCCGCGAGCGGCACGAGCAGCCGTCGGACGAGGAGGCGGCGCTGCTGCGGACCCGGCGGCCGGCCGAGCTCGTCGCCCCCTACCCGAACCACCTCATCCCGCTGCCGACGCCGGACCGCGCCCGCACCCAGGTCCGGACCCGCGTCAACCGCTTCTACATGAACTACCAGGCCGAGTCGTACGGCGGCGGCCAGGGCGACCTGAGCCGCGACCCGCGCGACGGGGGCCCGCGGCAGGAGGACGACGGCGGCTGACCCCTCAGTCCCCGGAGGGTGGCGGAAGGGACGGCTCCGCCCGCTGAGGCGCTTCCAGGGCCGGATGGTGCAGGTCGAACGCGGGGCGGAAGGAACGGATCCGCGGCATCGTCGTGAAGTTGTGCCGGGGCGGAGGGCTGGACGTGGCCCACTCCAGCGAGCCGCCCGCCCCCCACGGGTCGTCCTTCTCCACTGGCGCGCCGCGCCGGTGCGTCCGCCAGACGTTCCACAGGAACGCGAACGTCGACGCGCCGAGGACGAACGACCCGGCCGACGAGACGGCGTTCAGCGCGGTGAACCGCTCGGGGTAGTCGGCGTACCGGCGGGGCATGCCCTCGGCGCCGAGCCAGTGGTGGACGAGGAACGTCGTGTGGAACCCGACGAACAGCGACCAGAAGTGGATCTTCCCCCAGGTCTCGTCCAGCATCTTCCCGGTCAGCTTCGGCCACCAGAAGTAGAAGCCGCCGAACATCGCGAACACGACGGTGCCGAAGACGACGTAGTGGAAGTGCCCGACGACGAAGTAGGAGTCGGTGAGGTGGAAGTCCATGGGCGGGGACGCGAGGATCACCCCGGTCAGGCCGCCGAACAGGAACGTGGCGAGGAACCCCAGGGCGAACAGCATCGGGGCCTCGAACGTCAGCTCGCCCCGCCACATCGTGCCGACCCAGTTGAAGAACTTGATGCCGGTCGGGACGGCGATCATGAAGGAGGTCAGCGAGAAGAACGGCAGCAGGACCCGGCCGGTGGCGAACATGTGGTGCGCCCAGACCGTCATCGACAGCCCGGTGATCGCGATGGTCGCCGCCACCATGCCGAGGTAGCCGAACAGGGGCTTGCGCGCGAACACCGGGATGATCTCGGTGATGATCCCGAAGAACGGCAGCGCGATGATGTAGACCTCGGGGTGGCCGAAGAACCAGAACAGGTGCTGCCAGATCAGCTCGCCGCCGTGCGAGGGGTCGTAGATGTGCGCGCCGAGCTTGCGGTCGGCCATCAGCGCCAGCAGCGCGGCGGCGAGGACGGGGAACGCCAGCAGCACCATCACGCTGGTCAGCAGGACGTTCCAGGTGAAGATCGGCAGCCGGAACATCACCATCCCGGGGGCGCGCATGCCGATGATCGTCGTGATCAGGTTGACCGCGGTGAAGATCGTCCCGAAGCCGGACAGCACGAGCCCCATCACCCACAGGTCGCCGCCGAGGCCCGGCGAGTAGTCCGACGACGACAGCGGGGCGTAGGAGAACCAGCCGAACGCCGCGGCGCCGCCCGGCACCACGAAGCCCGCCAGGACCATCAGCGCACCGAACAGGAACAGCCAGTAGCTGAGCGTGTTGAGCCGCGGGAACGCCACGTCCGGGGCGCCGAGCTGCAGCGGCACGATCACGTTGGCGAACCCGGCGAACAGCGGGGTCGCGAACAGCAGCAGCATGACCGTGCCGTGAATGGTGAACATCTGGTTGTACTGCTGGTTGTCCACCATCTGCAGCCCGGGTTCCAGCAGCTCGGCCCGGATCACCATGGCCATCAGCCCGGCGACGAGGAAGAGCGTGAACGAGGTGGCGAGGTAGAGGTGGCCGACGACCTTGTGGTCCGTCGTCGCCAGGATGTTCCCGATCCTCGTGCCCCGGCGGTGGAGCGCGAGCGCGTCGGCGACGCTGGTGTCGTCCCTCCCCTGCACGTCCGTCATCCAGCCTGCCTCCTATGCGAGCCTGTCGGCGCCCACATACCAAGGAGGCCCCGCTTCAAACGCCGCGGGCGGGCATCGCGGGCGGTGTTCCGGGCAGTACGGCGGCATGGAGCAGATGACGTTGAGCAGCCCCGCGTTCGCCCCCGACGGACCCCTCCCGGTGACGCATTCGCACGCGTCGGGAGACATCTCCCCCGAGCTGAGGTGGTCCGGCGTGCCCGCCGCGTGCCGCGAGGTCGCCCTGTCGTGCGAGGACCCCGACGCGCCCGGCGGCACGTTCGTCCACTGGATGCTGGCCGGGATCTCACCCGACCGCGAGCGGCTGGCGGCCGGGGAGGAGCGCCCGCAGATCGCCCGGGGCCGCAACGACTTCGGCGACCTCGGCTACGGCGGCCCCCAGCCGCCCGCCGGGGACCCGCCGCACCGCTACATCTTCACCCTGTACGCGCTGCGGTGGCCGTCCGGGCTGACCTCCGGCTTCTCGATGGACGACATGCGCGCGGCCCTGAAGGACAAGGTCATCGCGACTGCCGCCCTCGTCGGAACCTACGCCCGCTGACCCTCCGCCGCCGGGCCGGCCGCCGTGGTCGAAGGACAGCGCGGTCAGGGGACGGCGCGCAGGTGCACGTCCCGGAGGACGACCGGGCTGTGCTCCGGGAGGTCCTCCGGATCGCGGCCCTCGACCAGCGCGTCCAGCCGGTGCAGGAACAGGCCCTCGCGCAGCGCCCACGGGCAGATGGCGAGCCGGTCGAGCCGGAGGACGTCCATCACGCCCTCGGCCACGATCGCCCCCGCGAGGATCTGTCGGGCCCGCGACGCCTTGATGCCCGGCAGCGCGGTCCGCTCCGCGTCGGACAGCCTCGCCAGCCGCGGGATCCAGCGGCGCAGCTCGCCCCGGTCGAGGTGCCGCTCCCGGTAGGGGCCCGCCTTCGCCTTCGGGGCACCGCAGAGCCGGGCGAGCTGGGCGAACGTCTTGGACGTGGCCACGGCGGTGGCGGGCGGCGGCAGCTGCGCGATCCCCAGCGTCGCCTCCTTCAGGACGGACCTGACGTGCGCGCTCAGCGCCCTGCGGGTGCTCTTCGGCACCGGCGGGCTCGGCGGCAGGTGGTGCCGGGTGAGCCGGCCCGCGCCGAGCGGCAGCGACAGCGCGATGTCCGGGCGCTCTCCGGCGCCGACGGCGAGCTCCATGGAGCCGCCGCCGATGTCGGCGAGCAGCAGCGGGCCCGCCGACCAGCCGCGCCAGCGGCGGGCCGCGAGGAACGTCAGCCGCGCCTCCTGCTCGCCGGTGAGGAAGCCGAGGCGGACGCCGGTGGCGGCGCGGACCTCGCCGACGACGTCGTCGCGGTTGGCCGCGTCGCGCAGCGCGGACGTCGCGAACGGGATCAGCTCGCCGACGCCGAGGGCCGCGGCGGAGGCGACCGACTCGCGCACCGCGCCGATCAGCCGGCCGACCGCGGGGCGGTGGATGACGCCGTGCCGGTCGGTGGCCTCCGCGAGGCGGACCGCGGTCTTCACCGACCGGACGCCGGTGGGCGGGAGCCCGGGGGCCAGGTCGGCGATCCGCAGATGGGCCGAGTTCGAACCGATGTCCAGTACGCCGAGGCGCAGGGGGGCGTCTTTCATGGGCGTGCTTTACCCCGTCTTGACGTACTCACTCGGCGCGGCGGGCCGACCTGCGGCGGGGCGGGCGGGCCCACGTTTCGCCCCGGCGGGTGGGGTAGGGGCGCCTGCGACGGTCCCTGCGACCCGCTCCCGGGCGTCCCTTTCTTGGAGGATCATCGATGAAGGCTGTCACCTGGCACGGCAAGCGCGACGTCCGCGTGGAGAGCGTGCCCGACCCGGAGATCAAGGAGCCGGACGACGCGATCATCAGGGTCACCTCGTCCGGGATCTGCGGTTCGGACCTGCACCTGTACGAGGTGCTGGGGCCGTTCCTCAGCGAGGGCGACATCCTCGGCCACGAGCCGATGGGGATCGTCGAGGAGACCGGCTCGGAGGTCGCGCACATCAAGCCCGGGGACCGCGTCGTCATCCCGTTCAACATCTCCTGCGGCCGCTGCCACATGTGCGGCATGCAGTTGTACGCGCAGTGCGAGACCACGCAGGTCCGCGAGCAGGGCATGGGCGCGGCGCTGTTCGGCTACACCCGGCTGTACGGGCAGGTGCCGGGCGGGCAGGCCGAGTACCTGCGGGTGCCGCAGGCCCACTTCGGGCCGATCAAGGTGCCGGAGGGCCCGCCGGACGAGCGGTTCGTGTACCTGTCCGACGTGCTGCCGACCGCCTGGCAGTCGGTGGACTGGGCCGGCATCCCCGAGGGCGGGTCGGTCACCGTGCTCGGCCTCGGCCCGATCGGGCAGATGGCCGCCCGGATCGCGCGCCACCTGGGGCACCGGGTGATCGGCGTGGACTTCGTGCCCGAGCGGCTGGAGATGGCGCGGCGGCACGGCATCGAGGTGATCGACTCCGACGACGCCGACGACGTCCCGGACGCGGTCCGGCAGCTCACCGAGGGCCGCGGCACCGACTCGGTGATCGACGCGGTGGGGATGGAGGCGCACGGCTCCCCCGGCGCCAAGTTCGCGCAGACCGTCGCCGGGCTGATGCCGGGCAACAGCGGGGCGCCGCTGATGTCGCGCTTCGGGGTGGACCGGCTCGCCGCGCTCGGCACCGCGATCGAGGTCGTCCGGCGGGGCGGGACGATCGCCCTCATCGGCGTGTACGGCGGGATGACCGACCCGCTGCCGATGATGCGGATGTTCGACAAGGGCATCACGCTGCGGATGGGCCAGGCGCACGTCAAGAAGTGGATCGACGGCCTGATGCCGCTGGTCACCGACGACGCCGACCCGCTCGGCGTGATGGACCTGGCGACCCACCGGTGGCCGCTGGAGAAGGCGCCGGAGGCGTACGAGATCTTCCAGAAGAAGCAGGACGGCGCGATCAAGGTGCTGCTGCAGCCCTGACCGCCCGCGGGGCGTCCCGGTGATCGCGGACGGGACCCGCTCCTCTAGGCTTTTTCGCGCCCCCGTGCGGAACCGGGGCGACGTCCCGAGCATGGAGGTGGGCCCGATGCACCCTTTCCGCGCGGCCATCGACAAGGGTGACATCGACGCCCTCCCGGCACTGCTGGCCGAGGACGTCACGTTCCTCAGCCCCGTGGCGTTCGCGCCGTACGAGGGGCGGCCGCTGGTGTCGGCGATCCTGCGCGCGGTGACGCGGGTGTTCACCGACTTCCGCTACGTCGGCGAGATCGGCGAGGGCCGCGACCACGCGCTGATCTTCAAGGCGCGGGTCGGGGACCGCGAGGTGCACGGCTGCGACTTCCTGCATCTGAACGACGACGGGCTCATCGACGAGTTCTGCGTCATGGTGCGCCCGCTGTCGGGGGCGAAGGCGCTCTCGGAGGCGATGGCGGTGGAGTTCGAGTCCGTCAAGCGGGAACTGGGCCTGGCCTGACGGCGCGCCTCCTGGCCCTGGCCCTCATCGGGCCAGCCCGAGCGCGAGGTAGCTCGCGAAGGACAGCAGCATGTACAGGGCGGGCGCGAAGGGCGGCCAGCGCGTCCGGCCGCGCGCGAAGGCCCAGGCGGCGGCGATGGGCGAGCCCAGCGGGAGGAGAGCGGCGAGCGTCCACCCGGCGGGCGCCTGCGACCAGGCCACGAGCAGGGCCGCGGACAGAACCGGCACGGCCAGGGACGCCGCCGCCGTCCCGCTCACGCCGAGCGTCGTCACGTAGGTCCGCTCCCCCGCACTCGGCGCCCGGGTGAGCTTCCCGGCCAGTTCGGCGTGGCCGGCCGCGAGGACCACCACGGCGATCGCGACGGCCGCGGACCAGTCCGGATGCCTCCCGGACGCGTCCAGATACCCGGCGTACAGGTAGAGGTGGAGCAGCAGCGGCGCCGGAAGGCCGACCAGCAGGCTCCGGAACAGGTCGTCGGCCGAGGGACGGCCCCACCCCCGGTGGACGGCGATCGCTCCGGCCGCGTACCCGAGCTGGACGAGCAGGATGCCCGCCCGCCACGGCCACGCGGCGTTCAGCAGGAGCAGGACCACCGTCCCCGCGGCGTAGAGGACGACCAGGTCACGCGTCCGCACCGCACCCGCCGCCAGCGGACGGCGGGGATTGAAGCGGCGGTCGTAGTCCAGGTCGCGGATGTCGTCCAGCGCGCGCATGAGCAGCAGGTCGACGAAGAGGGTCGCCGCCGCGACGGCCGTCCCCGCTCCGGGCCGCCATGCCGGCGGCTCCGGGTCGAGCGCGGCGAAGAGCCCGGTGACCCCGTAGGCCCACAGCGCCGCGAACGCCAGGGAGGGCACCGGCGGATGGCTCCCCCGGACGAACCGCGCCAGCCGCACGGCGCGCTCCCTCCCCGCGCGGGTCCGCTCTGGGCGGGGCCTCACCCGTCCCGTCCGGGGGTCCAGGTCACCGGGAGTCGCCAGAGGCCGCGGACGAACATGCGGTCGCGCCATTCGAGCCGGTCCGGGTCGACGGCCAGGGCGAGATCGCCGAAGCGGCGCAGGAGCGCGGCGATCGCGACCTGCAGTTCGAGGCGGGCGTGCGGCGCGCCGAGGCACATGTGGCGGCCGTGGCCCAGGCCGAGATGCGGGTTCGGGGAGCGCGCGGGGTCGAACTCGTCGGCGCCGGAGAAGGCGGCCGGGTCCCGGTTGGCGGCGTCGGTGAGCGGGACGACGACGTCCCCCGGCCCGAGCGGCACCCCGTCGAGCGCCACGTCGGCCACGACGGCGTGCGGCCGGCCCCCGGTGCCGGCGAACCACACCCAGCGCAGGAACTCCTCGACGGCGGACGGGATCAGCGCCGGGTCTGCCCGCAGCCGCGCCGCGAGGTCCGGCCGCCGGGCCAGTTCCACGACGCACGCCGCCAGGAAGTTGGACGTGGTCTCGCCGCCCGCCGCCAGCAGCCCGTACCCGAAGACGACGATCTCCTCGGCGGACAGCTCCGGTGCGGCCGCGAGCACGCTGAGCAGGTCGGACCCGGGGCGTGCCCGGCGCTCCGCCAGCCGGTCGGCGAAGTAGCCGTGCATGCCCTGGCGGGCCGCCTCGACCTCCGCCGCGGGGTACCGCCCGGCCGACATCATCGCGGTCACCCACGGCAGCAGCAGCCCGAGGTCGCCGGCGGGGATGCCCAGCATGTCGCAGATGACGGTGTACGGGAGCGGGGTGGCGAACTCGCCGATCAGGTCGGCGGGCGGGCCGTGCGCCGCCATGCCGTCGAGCAGACGCTCGGCGAGCGCCTCGATCCGCGGGCGGTCCGCCTCGGCGCGGCGGGCCGTGAACCACGCCTGGACGGCCTTCCGGCGGCGCGTGTGCGTCGGAGGGTCGCAGGCGGCCAGGGCCAGCGACTCCGGCGTCCGGGCGAAGAGGGTGCCGCCGGTCCACGCCTCGCGGCTGAACCGGTCGTCGGACAGGACCGTCCGGACGTCGGCGTGGCGGGTGACGAGCAGCGCCCGGTGCCCGCCCGGCAGCACGACCGGCACCAGCGGCCGTGCCCGGAACAGCCGCAGGCGGCCCTCGTCCAGCGGGGCGCCCGGGCGGTTCGGAAAGGGGAAGTCCATGCGCGTCCCTCAGGCGCTCAGCGGCGACGGAAAGGACGCATCCTCGCCGGGGCCCCCGGCGCCGCCCTCCCCCTCGGCGCCCTCCCTCTCAGCGCCCCCTCCGTCGGCGCATCCCCCGTCCGCACCTCCTCCGTCCGAACCGGCGTCGCGGCCGCCGGTGCGCTCCAGGCTCGTCAGGCGCGCCGAGGTGAGCGCCGCCCGGAACAGCTGGATGCCGCGCGCCGAGCTCGGGTCGATGCCGGACAGGTCCCTTATGCGGTCCAGGCGGTAGTGGAGGGTGCGGCGGTGGATCCACAGCTCCCGCGCGGCGCGCTCCCGGTCGAGGTTGCAGGCGAGCAGGACCTCCAGGGTCCGGCGCAGGTCCGTCCCGGCGTCCAGCGGCGACAGCACGGCGGCGAGCCGGCAGCGGATGTCCGGCTGCCCGAGGATGGCGAGCTCGACGAGCAGCTCGTCGGCCCGGTAGGGGCGGTCCTCGGCGTCGGGGATGGCCTTGACCACCGTCAGGACCTGCGACGCCTCCTCCAGCGCCGCGGGGATGTCGGAGAGGCCGCCGAGCAGGGACGTGGCGGCGTGCACCGGCCCGCGCGTGCACGCCGCGAGCCCCGCGGTGAACTCGGCCGCCGCGTCCTCGGCGCGCAGCGGGTCCTCGGCCGGGAACAGCACGACGAGCCCGCCGAGGTCACCGGAGTACAGCACGCCGTCGCGCGCGTCCAGCCGCTCGCTCGCCCGCTGCCAGTGCGCGGCGGACGTGAGGGCCGGGGCCTCGCACACCAGGACGAGGTAGGCGGGCGCCAGGCGGACGCCCGCCGCGTCGGCGATGACGTCCGCCGGCGCGCCGTCGATCAGCGTCCCGGCCAGCAGCCGGCGCAGCGGCCGGGACGTGCCGCCCTCGCGGGGCGCCTCGGCGTAGCCCTGGATGCACGCCTCCCGCGCCCGGCCCGCGAGCCGCGCGGCGCGCGCGGTCAGCGCGGCCATCTCGGCGAAGGACGCGGCGGGCGCGACCGACCAGCACGACCGCGCCGCCGCGGCGAGCGCGAGGTCCCACACCTCCGACAGCACCGGCAGCGGGATCGCCTGCCGCGCCGCGAGCACGCCGAGGTCGCGGAAGCGCGCCAGGTCCTCGGCCGGCAGGGGCTCGCTCGCGAGGACGAGGCCGAGCAGGCGGGCGCAGGTCGCGCCGCGGGGACCGAACATGGGGCCCGCGGCCCGCCGGATCGGCTGGTAGGCGGGGTGGCCGCGCAGCGCCTCCCCGATGGCGGTGTCGAGCCGCGGGCAGTGGGCGGTGAGGATCTCCGGGAGTTCGCCGGAACCGGTCATCGACGATCCCCTCAGGAGGCCGCGGCCAGCCGGAAACCGGGCAGGTGGCCGACGGTCTCGTCGACCAGCCGGTGCAGTTCCCGGATGCGGTCCGGCTCGCCGCCGAGCAGCCGGAGCAGCCGGTGGGCGCGGTCGCTCAGCGGCGCGACGGAGGCCGCGTAGGAGCCGAGGACCTCCTCGTCCAGCATCCAGGCGGCCAGCTCGGCGCGCGCGGAGCCCGAGCGGCGGGCGGCCGCGTGCAGCGCGAGCGCCTCCCTGCGCCGCCCCGCAGGGAGGGACGTCAGCAGGTGGACGAGCAGGTACGTCGCCGTCCCGTTGGCGAGGTCCTCGTGCCGGCCGGAGTCGAGGTCGCGCTGGTCGTTCACGAGCTGGCGCAGGACCCCCAGCGCGCGGCCGAACGAGCGCCAGCCGGTGACCCGGCCGTCGTCGGCCCCGGCCAGGCACGCCGCCGACGCCGCGGCCATCGCGTACGGCGCGCCGGTCTTGCCCTCGTAGGCGCGCAGCACCGACTCCGGGGTGGCCGCCGAGGCGCGCTCGGTCAGGTCGCGGAGCTGGCCGTCCACGGCGTCCAGCCAGGCCCGCGACACCTCGTCGCCGAGCCTGGCGCGGACCTCGCCCGATACGGGCAGGTCCGCGACGAGCCGGGCGGGCAGGTGGCTCCCCACGGCCAGCGCCGTGAGGATCTTCTTTCCGGCGGCGGTGCTCCCCGGCGACGGCGCGCCCGGGGCGTCGGTCAGGTCGTCGAGGTGGCGCGCACTCGCCCACCAGAGCAGGTGGACCACGGCGATCGGCCGGGCCGGGGAGCGGTGGACCCCGCCCGGCCAGGTCTCCGCCGCGTGCACGAGGAGCGGGAGCATGACCATGCCGTCCACGGCGTGCCGCGAGCCCTTGGCCCGCACGAGGTCGAAGAAGTCCGCGAGGAACTCCGACATGGCGCCGCCGACCATCTCCCGGCCCGCGCCGAGGCCGATCCCGCGGCCTTCGGCGAGCTCCTCGCACAGCCGCGCGATCTCCGCCTCGACGCCGGCGATCGCCCGTTCCCGGGCGGCCCTGCCGAACACTCCTTCGTCCACGTGCCAACTCCTCTGCTGCGGGGTGTGCCGGGCCATGCCGGGGCCCGGTGATCAGGGGGAGCGGTGCCGCCGTCGCGCGTGCCGGTCACCGCTCCGGGGGCGCGTCCAGGATCCGGACCGTGCCGGCGCGCCCGTCCAGCTCGATCCAGGCGCCGTCGGGGATGCGCCCGACGGCGCCGCCGACCGCGACGGCGGCCGGCACGCCCAGCAGCCGCCCCGTGACGGCGGTGTGCGAGAGCAGCGTGCCGCGCTCGACGACCAGCCCGGACGCGGTGATCATCAGCGGCAGCCAGCCGGGGTCGGTCTCCCGGGCGACGAGGATCCGGCCGGCGCAGTCGGCGGGGGCGATGCCGGGGTCGAGGACGACCTTGGCCCGGCCCCGGACCGTCCCGCCGCTCGATCCCAGCCCGCGCAGGACGCCCGGCGCGTCCGGGTCCGGCTCCGCGCCGGCGCCGTCCCGGGCGGACCCGGCGGGCCGC
>NZ_BMRO01000009.1:0-82674 GCF_014648675.1 Actinomadura livida | reverse complement strand
GTCCCGCAGGGCCGCCGCGACCGGGCGCCCGGCGGGCGCCGACAGCAGCGCCGGTGGCGGCGGTGCGGCGCGGTCGCGGTCGCGTTCCGCGCGCCGCACCGCCGCGATCCCCCGCAGGTCCGTGCCGGGGAGCGTGCCGTCGAAGGCGCCGATGACCTCCTCGACGGTGAGGTCGTGCACGTCCATGGGGTCGTCCAGCATCCCGGCCTCGGCGAGGTGGCCGCCGAGCCGCCACAGCACCTCGCGGGACAGCCCGAACAGCTGCGTGCGGATGAAGCGGGTGTCCTCCCGCGTCCGGACGAACCACCGCATCGGGGACAGCAGGCCGGTGAGCACGGCGCGGCGCAGCGGGTCGCGGCACGCGGCCCGCAGCCGGCGGCGGCTGTCCGCGGCCGCGCGCGCCTCCGCGGCCCGGTTACCCGCGACCGTGGCGCCCTGCCGGACGAACGGCGCGATCGTCGCGGCGACCGCCCAGGGGCGCTGCCGCGGCGTCGGCTCGTCGAGCTTGAGGTCGTGCATCCCGCGGTCCCCGTACCGCCGCAGGTACCCGCGGGCGGCCGCGGCCATCGGCGACCCGTACCGCCCGGCGGCGATGTCGGCCCAGACCGCCCGCAGGCGCTCCGCACCGGTGCTCTGGTCCGCGGCGCCGGGGTCTCCGGCATCCGCGGCCAGGAGCGCCGCCTTCAGCTCGGGGATCGCGGCGGCGCGCTCGGCGAGGGCGATGGCGGCGCGGGCGGCCGCCAGCGAGCGGTTCTCCCGGCCCCCGCACAGCAGGCCGGGGAGCAGCTCCGGTCCGGCGCCCGCCCAGCGGCGCAGCAGCGCGGTCCCCGCCCGCATGACGAGCAGGCCGTAGAGCCCGTTCGCGAGCGTGACGCCCCAGCGCCGCGCGACCTCGGCCCACACCCGCCGGTACAGGGCGATCAGCTCGTCCGGGGAGCGCTCGGCGAGCGGCGGGGCCGCCGGGCCGTGGACCTCCTCCATCAGCCCGTCCCACCAGCGCAGCAGCCGGGCGGTGGCCAGCCGGTGCCCGGCCGCGTGCCACGCGGTCGGGAGCAGGGCGGCGGCGGCGCGGGCGCGCGGCCGGCGCCGGTGGCCGCGCGCGTCGCCGGTGATGCCCATTCCCTCCTCCCACCCGGCGCGGACGAGGTCGAACACGGGCAGCTGGCCGTGCAGCTCCTGCCAGTCGTCCAGCCGGTAGTACACGCGGCCGTCGAGGTGCCCGACCATGCGCGGCAGCCGGTGCGCGTTCGCGCGCAGCCGCCGCTCCGGCACGCCCATCCGCCGGTACAGGTCGGTGAAGGCGAGTTCGTAGAACATGCGCGCCTGCGAGTAGGTCAGCGCGCCGGACACGCCCGGGAAGCTCTCGGTGACGTTGTGGTTGCCCCAGAGGACGCGGGGCCCGGCCTCGGGCCCCTCCCCCGCCAGCGGCCGCGCCTGGACGAGGTGGACGGCGCCGTCCGGCGTGAACGTCCCCTCGATGTCCTGCGGGCAGCCGAACCGCTCCTCGACGCGCGCGGCGAGGTCGGCGACCTCCTGCGCCTGGTCGTCGGTGAGGACGGGCACGTCCCGGAGCTCCTCCGGTACCTCGGTCACTCGCGGGTCGGTCTCGCCGTCCGCGGGCGGTCCGACCATGCGCCGCTTGGCGACGACCTCCGCGCGGACGGTGCCCGTCTTGGGATCGACGAAGAAGTGGTCGACGTCGGCCTTCTCCTGGACGACGCCCTCACCGATTCCGTGCGCGGCGGCGATGACGTGGTGCCTCGACCCGTCGCGGGGGTCGCGGGTGAACGCCACGAACGAGCGGGTCCCGAGGACCATCCGCTGCACGCCCACCGCCACCCGGACCCGCGCGGGGTCGACGCCCCGCAACGCCCGGTACCGGACGGCCTCGGCCTTGAACGCCGACGCCCAGCAGCGCGCCACCGCCTCCAGCAGGCCGTCCCGCGGGACGTAGAGGAAGCTGTCGCTCATCCCGGCGAACGGGTCGCCGGCGGAGTCCTCGCCGCCGCCGTCCTCGCCCGGCACGGCGCAGGCGCGCACCGCGGCCGTCGCGTCCGCGCCGATGCGCTCGTCGAAGGCGGCCAGCAGCCCGGCGGCGAGGTCCCCCTCCGGGACGGCCTTCGCCAGCGCCGAGGCGGCGGAGGCGCACCACTCCCGGACCGGCACGGACGCCACCGGCGGGAGCCCGCGGCGGACGCCGTCGAGCGCCCGGTCGAACTCGGCGGCGGGCAGGCAGAAGAAGTCCGGGACGGGGAGCCCAGCCGCGCGCAGAGTCTCCAGCCGCGCGAACTTGTGGCCGATCTCGTTCATGGTCACCACACCCCCGGCAGGAGGCGCGGCCTGCCCGCCGCGTAGCCCCGGTAGCCGGGGACGTCCGCGAGCGCCCGCTCCTCCACCCGGATCCGCCAGACCACGGCGGCGCCCAGCAGGAGCAGCGCCGCCGCGCAGGCCGGGGTGGCGAAGAAGGCCGCGAAGCCCGCGTTCGCCAGGAGCATCCCCGCGTAGGCCGGGTGGCGGACGACCCCGTACAGGCCGCCGGTGACCACGCGATGGCCGTCCTGCCGCATGACGTGGTGGGAGTAGAACCGGCCGAGCGTGCGGATCGCGGCTTGCCGCAGCAGGACCCCGGCCCCGAACGCGGCCGCGGGGACGGCCAGCCACGGCGACCATGCGTCCCAGGGCAGCGGCGCGAAGGACGCCGAAGCCACCAGCAGGATGCGGGCGAGCGCGTAGGGGAGCAGCGTCCGCGCGTCGGCGGGCGGGGCGGCGGCACGGCGGAACGTCACCGGAGCCTCCAGCAGCAGCCAGCCCAGGTAGGCCGCCAGCAGGGCCGCCGCGACGTTCCCGGGCGCGCCGCCGCCTCCCCCGGCGTGGTGGGCGATCCCGGCGAGGAGCGTGGCCGCGCCCGCGACTAACAGCAGGCGCGGCGCATGGATCAGGAGCCTGTCGTTCATCGTCCGGTCACCGCGCCCTGGTCCGCGCGTACTGCTCCGGGTCCACCGCTTGCGCCTCGTAGGTGAGCGATCCGAGGTCGGCGCCCGTCGCCGCGTCCGCCAGCGTCACCGCGCAGTGGGAGCGGCTTCCGGAGACACGGGCGGTCGGCCAGCGCAGCAGGAGGGGGACGTCCCGGTCAAGTCGGTAGGGGATGTCGAGACGCAGCGCCACCCAGAGCAGCGTCACGTCCATGGGCCTGCCGTGCTCCTGGTGCTCCAGAATCGTGGCGAACTGCCGGCCGGCCTCGACGAGCTCCACGGGACCGCGGAACGGGGGCGGCGGCTCCGGCCCCGCCGGCGGCTCCAGCACGGCGGCCTCCACCACCCCGCGGCCGCGCCGCACCGGCTCGCCGACCAGGACGTTCTCCGGGCGGTGCCGGTGGACCAGCTCCGCCGGAGCCTGCCGGGAGGGGGTCGGCGCGGCGGCCCCGCGGGAGCCGTCCGGGGCGGCCGGGGCGTCGTCGGCGAACGCGATGGAGCCGGCGCACACCTCCTCCCCCGACTGCCGGGCCGCGACCGTCCAGGCCCGGTTCGGTCCCGGCACCGGGGTGCAGGACAGCGCCGTCGCCGTGCGCAGCTCGCAGAAGCGGGTGAAGCCGAGCCCGGCCACCACCCGGCCGGGCCGCCGCCCCCGCGACCGCAGTTCGTCGGCGCGGACCGCCAGTTCCAGCAGGCCGCTGAACAGCAGCATCCCCGGCACGTGGTCGAGCGGGTGGTCGAAGTAGAAGGGATCCGACTCGTCGACGACCAGCTCGCGGAATCGATCGATCACGGACGCGGCCATGCGCCCTCCCTTCATTTTCCGGATCCCGGCTTCTCTCCGGCACCGAAAACGGCACCGGACGCGCTTCTCGACAAGAGCGGAAAAACCGGATGGACGGCCGTCATCTTGCTACATGAATGCGCGCAGCTGAACTGCACTCCTGGGCAGTCCAGGGCGCGGGAGTCTGCCCAGACCGGCAACCCGGCACCCGGCGAACACGCTCCGTGCAGGGGCGCCCGGACCGGAAAGCGCATGTCAGCGTCCACTTGCGGGCCGCGCCCCGTCCGGCGGCGTCCGGGCGCCCGGGCGAAGCGCGCACGTCATGAGGCCGCAATGGAGATCGATAGGAACGCGTTTGTCCGCACCCCGCGCGGAGCTTTTGGCCGCGGGTCGGACAAGATATATTTTCAAACTATTGTCCGGTCACTCCGAAACGGCGGCCGTTGTGACCTTGCCCACAATTAATTGGCTGAATGCGGTCAGCCCGCGTCCCGCCCCCCGGGACGCGGGCTTGTCAGGCGACTGACAAACACCGCCCCGCGGGCTAAAGACCGGTGAGTGTCGCGGATCACAGGGCGTGCCTAGGTTGAGACGACCGGCCCCCCGACCGGTCCCCAGGCGAGGAGGTGCCCCGTGGCGACGGCGTATGAGGACCCCCACTCCGCGGCCTCCGTCCTGGACGGCCTGACCGAGGAGCCGTGGCGCGACATCCCGCCGGAGGAGGCGCGGTGGATGCGCCCCCATCTCCCCGACCTCCTCGGCCCCATGGTCCGGGGCGTGCTGCGGCACGTCCCCGAGTACGACCGGCCGGGCGACAGGGCGTACTCGCGGGTCGCCGAGGCCGCCGTCGCGCACGCCATGGAGCACTTCGTGCACATGATCGCCGACCCCGACGCCTCCTGGAAGGAGGTGTACCAGGTCTTCTTCGACGTGGGCTACGGCGAGGCCGTCGAGGGGCGCAGCCTCGAACACCTGCAGAACGCGATGCGGATCGGGTCGCGGCTCGCCTGGCGGCACCTCGCCGTCGAGGCCGAGCGGCTCGGCCGCCCCCGCACGCTGATCAGCCTGCTCGCCGAGGCCAACTTCGCCTACCTGGACGTGCTGGCGTCCGCGGCGGCGCACGGCTACTCGCGGGCCAGGGAGAAGGCGGCCGGGGAGCGCGAGCAGCGCCGCGGCCGGCTGCTGACCCTGCTGCTGTCGGATCCGCCGGCGCCGCCCGAGGCCGTCCGCGAGCAGTCCGCCCGCGCGGGGTGGCCGCTGCCGAAGCGGATGGCGGTGCTCGTGCTGCGGCCGCGGCCGGGCAGCGGGGGCGAGGGCCCGGCCGGGCTGCCGCCGTCGCTGCTGACCGGGCTCGACCACGGCCGGCCCTGCCTGATCGTGCCCGACCCGGACGGCCCCGGCCGGATGGAGGAGCTGGCGGCGACGCTCGCCGGCTGGACCGGCGCGATCGGCCCGTCGGTCCCGGTCGACCGCGCTGGGACGTCGCTGCTGTGGGCGCGGCGCGCTCTGGAGCTGGCACCCGCCGTTCCCGGTAGGGGCCGGGCGGGCGGCGGGCCGGGGAACCGGGCCGGCGGGCGGGGCGCGCGCCGCGGCGGGGTCCTCGTCCGCGCCGAGGAGCATCTCCCCGAGCTGCTGCTTCGGGAGGGCGGCACGCTCGCCGAGATCGTCGCGGGCCGGCGGCTCGCCCCGCTGGAGGAGGCCGGGCCGCGGCAGGGCCTGCGGCTCGCGGTGACGCTCCTGGAGTGCATGAAGCACGGCTTCAACGCCACGGGGGCCGCCGAGGTCCTGTGCGTGCATCCGCAGACGGTCCGGTACCGGCTGGCGCAACTCCACGGCATGTTCGGGTTCGACATCGAGGACCCGGCGATCCGGCTGGAGATGATGCTGCTCCTGCACACCTGGATCGAGCGGCACGGCACCTGATCCCCGCCCGATACCGGCGCCCGATAGCCCCGCTCGATACCCCCGTCCGATACGGCGCCATTCCGGCTTCACTATCGAGGCTTCGGGTTCCGCCGACCGGCGCGTCTACGCACCATGCCGGGGCCTGGAATCCGCTACGGTCGGGGACGCCGCGCAGGCGAGGGGAAGGAACACCGAGTACACATGGCCGAGAAGGTCATTAGGGTGGACGACATCGACGGCTCCGAAGGGGCCGATGTCGCAAAGCGGGACTTCGAAGTCCTGGGCCGCACGTTCACGATCGACTTGAGCGATGACAACTTCAAGCGGCTGAACGAGATGCTGGACGCGTTGGCGCCCTTCATCGAGAACGCGGCCGAGGTGAAGCCCGCGGGGAAGGGACGCAAGTCCCGCACCGCGAAGATCAAGGGCTACACGAACGGAGATGTCCGTGCGTGGGCATTGCGAAGTAACATCGAAGTCTCTGAACGTGGCAAGATATCGGATGAGGTCTATGCTGCATTCATCGAGGCACATCCGGACGCCAAGCCGGACGCATAGCTAGAGGGAGTCCCCGCATGGCACAGAAGGTGGAAGTCCTTCTCGTGGACGACATCGACGGCGGAGAGGCTGACGAGACCGTCAGCTTTTCCATCGATGGCACCAGTTACGAGATCGACCTGAGCAAGAAGAACGCCGCCAAGCTGCGCGACGGCCTGGAGCCGTTCGTGGCCGGCGCGCGGAAGGCGCGCAAGCCCAGCGGGCGCGGCGGCCGCGCCGCGCGGACCGCGGGCAGCCGCGAGCGCTCCGCGGAGATTCGCGAGTGGGCGAAGAGCCGCGGCATCAAGGTCAATGAGCGGGGCCGTATCCCCGCCAATGTGATCGAGCAGTACGAGGCCGCGCACTAGCGGCCCGCCGCGTGGCCGGCGGCGTTCGGCACGGTTGCAAGGGGCCGGGGTGCGGAATTCTCCGCACCCCGGCCCCTTGCGGTGCGCAGGCGGGCAAATCGCCTTTTCGGTACGGCATTCGCGGGCCGCCGATCGCCCCGCAGCGCCCGGCGCCGAACGCGCCCGGGCCCGGGGAGAATGCCGGAATTGGTATGAGACAACACAATAGGCTGAGGCCCGGGGAACGGGCCGAGGGGGCAGACCGTTGAGACGCGCGACGCGATGGGACCGGGTCCGGTACTGGTTCGACAGGACCATGTCGAAGGGAACGCCCGCGCTCATCGGCTGGCTCGGCCTGGCGTCGGCGGCGCTGGTGGTCGTGGTGGCCACCGCGGCGGTCGTCATCGCGCCGCGCGACAGCGCCGACAACGGAGAGTGGCCCGGCCTGGTCTGGCGCAGCCTGCTGCGCACCCTCGACCCCGGCACCATGGGCGACGACACCGGCACCGGCCCGTTCCTGGCGCTGATGCTGGTCGCCACGATCGGCGGGATCTTCATCGTCAGCTCGCTGATCGGCGTGATCACCACCGGGCTGGAAGGCAAGATCGCCGAACTGCGCAAGGGCCGGTCGCGGATCGTCGAGCACGGCCACACCGTCCTGCTCGGCTGGTCCGAGCAGGTCTTCACCGTGGTCGGCGAGCTGGTGGAGGCGAACCAGAGCAAGCGCCGGTCGTGCGTGGCGATCCTCGCCAACCGCGACAAGGTGGAGATGGAGGACGCGATCCGCGACCGGGTCGGCGACCTCGGCCGCACCCGCATCGTGTGCCGGACCGGCGACCCGCTGAAGATCGCGGACGTGGAGCTGGTCAGCCCCGGCTCCGCCCGCTCCATCGTGATCGTCACGCCGGAGACCGACGACGCCGACACACGGGTCATCAAGGTGCTGCTGTCGCTCGGCTCCCGGACCTGGGGGCGCCACCGCCCGCACGTCGTCGCCGCCGTGCACGACTCGGCGAACCTGCCCGCGGCCCGGCTCGCGGGCGGGGAGAACGCGCACGTGATCGACGCCGACGACATGGCGATCCGGCTGATCGTCCAGTCGCACCGGCAGTCGGGCCTGTCGCAGGTCTGCACCGACCTGCTCGACTTCGCCGGCCACGAGTTCTACATGCGGCGCGAGCCCGCCCTGGACGGGGTGACGTTCGGCGAGGCCCTGGCCGCCTACGAGCTCGGCATCCCGTCGGGGCTGCGGCGCGCGGACGGGACCGTCCTGCTCAACCCGCCGATGGACACCGTGATCCGCGGCGACGACGAGGTCATCGTGCTGGCCGAGGACGACCTGATGATCCGGCTCGCGTCCGCGTCCGCGCCCGCCCCGCCGGTCCGCGAATCGGTGATCACCACGGCGGTGCCGCGGCCGCCGGTGCCCGAGCGCACGCTGATGCTCGGCTGGAACCACCGCGCCCCGAAGATCATCGAGCTGCTGGACGAGTTCCTCGCCCCGGAGTCGGCCCTGACGGTCGCGGCCCCGCGGGAGGACCCGACCGCCCGGCTGCGCCCGCGCGACAACCTCGCGGTCGACTTCGTCCGGGCCGAGCCGACCGAGCGGCCGTCCTTGGAATCCCTCGACATCGGCTCCTACCAGCACATCATCGTGCTGTCCGAGGAGGGCGTCGACCACGAGCACGCCGACGCCCGCACGCTGGTGACGCTGCTGCACCTGCGCGACATGGAGGACGCCCTGGGCGACCCGTTCTCGATCGTCAGCGAGATCAACGACGACGCCAACCGCGAGATCGCTCAGGTCACCAAGGCCGACGACTTCGTGGTCAGCGAGAAGCTGATCAGCCTGATGCTGACCCAGCTCAGCGAGAACCGCTACCTGTACGACGTGTTCGTCGACCTGCTCGACCCGGCCGGTTCGGAGATCTACCTGAAGCCCGCCTGCGACTACCTCGCACCGGGCGAGGAGGCCGACTTCGCCACGCTCATGGAGTCGGCGCGGCGGCGCGGGGAGGTCGCGCTCGGCTACCGGCGGACCGAGCGCTTCCACGAGCCGCCCGGCTACGGGGTGGTGCTCAACCCGGACAAGCGGGCGCCGCTCACGCTGGCGGCCGACGACCGCGTCATCGTCCTCGCAGAGGACTGACGGGTCTCGGCCGCCTGCTCAGCCTTGGAGCTGCGCCCAGACCTCGCGGTCCCGGTCGGCGGTCCAGATCCGGGGGCGCTCGACGCCGTCCAGCTCGTCCCACAGGCGGGAGACGTCGAACGGCAGGCAGTGCTCGAAGATCGGCCAGCGGCCGTAGGCGGGCGCCAGCGCGGCGTGCACGGCGGCGAAGGCGTCCTTGAGCGTGCCGCCGCCGTCCCGGACGCGGCCGGTCTCGCGGATCATCGTCTCCAGGAAGTCGCGGGTCTGCCCGATGGCGGCGTCCACGGCCGCGCGGCCGTGCGCGACGGCGCCCCGCCCGCCGACGAGGGTCTCGGCGCCGAACGAGTGCACGTGGTCCAGCGTCCGGGACGCCCACTCGCGGTGGAACGCGTCGCCGGTGTAGAGGGCGGCCTGCGTCTCCACGAGGTCGCCGGCGAACAGGATCCGCTGCCGGGGCAGCCACGCCACGATGTCGCCCTCGGTGTGGCCGCGCCCGCAGTACGCCAGGTCCAGGTCGCCGCGGTCGCCGCCGAGGTCGATGGTGAGCGTGCTGGAGAACGTCACCGAGGGCCAGGTGAGGCCGGGGATGCCGGACGGGTCCTTGAAGAGCCGGGGCATCCGGGCGAACTCCGACTCCCAGTCCTGCTCGCCGCGCTCGGCGATCAGCGACCGGGTCAGGTCGTGCGCTATGACCACCGGGGCGCCGAACGCGCTCGCGCCGAGCGTCCGGACGGCGTGGTAGTGCGACAGGACCAGGTACCGGATCGGCTTGTCGGTGTGCGCGCGCAGGACGGCCAGCCAGTCCCGGGCGGCCGCGGGCGTGGCGAGCGCCTCGAAGCACACGAGGAAGTCCTCGCCCTCGACGGCGCCGACGTTCGGGTCCCCCTCGGCGGTGAGCGCGTAGACCCCGTCGGCCAGGACCTCCAGCGTCTGCTCCTTGTCGCCCAGATCTGCGGACGACGCGAACGGTCTGGGCATCGGCGCCCCCTCGCACTCCCGGCCGCGGGCCGCCGCCCGGGCGGGCGGCGCCCGAGCGGCTCCCGTCCAGGGTTCCTTCCACGCGGAGCGCCCGATAACCGTCCATGATCCGGGGAAGAAGGCGCCGACGGGGTAAGGAGATCTCGGACATGACGGGCCGGGGAGGGAGGGCCGGGTGACCGCCGCGCTCGGGCTGCTGGCCGTCCTGCTGCTGACCGTCGCGACCGGGTACTTCGTGGCGCAGGAGTTCGCGTACGTCACCGCGGACCGGCCCGCCCTCGACCAGCGGGCGGCGGAGGGCGACCGGGCGGCGGCGCGGGCGCTGCGGGTGATGGGACGGCTGTCGTTCATGCTGTCGGGCGCCCAGCTCGGCATCACCGTCACCGCGCTCGTGGTGGGCTTCATCGCCAAGCCGGCGCTGGCCGACCTGATCGCCCCGGCGCTGGGCGCGGCCGGGGTGCCGGACGCGGCGACGGGGACCGTGGCGGTGGCGCTCGGGTTCGCGCTGGCGACGGTGGTACAGATGGTGCTGGGCGAGCTGTTCCCCAAGAACCTCGCATTGGCCAGGGCGGACAGCCTGGCCCGCGCGCTGGCCGCGTCCACCCTCGTCTACCTGGCGGTCGCGGGGCCGCTGATCAGGCTGTTCGACGCGGCCGCGAACCGGCTCGTCCGCGCGGTGGGCATCGAGCCGGTGGAGGAGCTACATCACGGCGCGACGCTGGCGGAGCTCGGACGCATGATCGGCGAGTCCGGCGAGCGGTTCCAGGAGGACCACGCCGACCTGCTGGAGCGGGCGCTGACGTTCGCCGAGCGGGACGCCGAGGAGGTGATGATCCCGCGCGTGGACGTGGTGACCGTCCCCGCGTCGGCCTCCGCCGACGAGCTGACCGACGTCATCGCCGCGAGCGGGCACTCGCGCTATCCCGTCGTCGGCGCGGGCGTCGACGACCTCGTCGGGGTCGTCGGGCTGGAGGAGCTGGTCCTGCTCGGCCCGGACGACATCGCGCGCACCGAGGTCCGCGACATCGCGCAGGCGCCGCTGCTGCTGCCGTCCTCCCTGCCGCTGCCGGAGGTGGTGCGTCGGCTGGAGGACGCCGATGCGCCGATGGCCTGCGTGGTGGACGAGTACGGCGGCTTCGCCGGGATCGTCACGTGGGAGGACGTCACCGAGGAGCTGGTCGGGGAGATCGCCGACGAGAACGAGCCCGACGACGACCTCGCGATCCGCACCGGCGACTGGTGGACGACCGACGCCGGGCTGCGGATGGACGAGGTCGCCCACGAGACCGGGATCGAACTGCCGGACGGCGACTACGAGACCGTCGCGGGCCTGCTGCTGAAGCGGCTCGGCCGGGTCGCCGAGCCCGGCGACGTGGTCACCGTCGACCTCCCCCCGACGCGGCTGGACGAGCCGCCCCGCACCGCCGTGGTGGAGGTCCTGACGATCCACCGGCACGTGCCGGAGCTGATCCGCATCCGCACCGTGGAGGCGGACCGGTGAGCCCCGTCCTCGGCGCTCTCGTCACCGTGGCCCTCCTGATCGGCAACGGGTTCTTCGTCGCGACCGAGTTCGCGCTGGTGGCCGCCAGGCGTTCCCGCCTGGAGCAGACCGCCGCGCGCGGCGGGCGGGCCGCCGGCGCAGCGATCGCCGGGATCGACGAGCTGTCGCTGACCCTCGCCGGGGCGCAGCTCGGCATCACGATGTGCTCCCTCGGCCTCGGCCTGGTCTCCGAGCCGGTGTTCGCCGCGACGCTCACGCCGCCGATCCACGCGCTCGGGCTGCCGGAGGGCGCGGCGCACGCGGCCGCGTTCGTCCTCGCGCTCGCGTTCGTGACGTTCCTGCACATGGTCGTCGGCGAGATGGCGCCCAAGTCGTGGGCGATCACGTACCCGGAGCGCTCGGCGACCGTGCTGGCGCTGCCGTTCCGTGCGTTCGTCACCGCGGCCCGCCCGGTGCTGGCCCTCCTGAACGGCTCGACGAACCTGATGCTGCGCGCGGTCGGGGTGCAGCCGGCCGGCTCGCGGGAGGTGGCGCGCACGCCGGAGCAGCTGCGCAGCATCGCGGAGGAGTCCCGGCGGCTCGGGCTCATCCAGGACACCGAGCTGACGCTGCTCACCACCGCGCTGGACGCACCGCGCGCCCCGCTGGCCGGGCTGGTCGTCCCCGTCGCGCAGATCGTGGCGGTCTCCGCGGCGGCGACGCCGCAGGAGATCATCGACACCGCCGCCCGCACCGGCCGGCTCCGCATGATGCTGCGGGGCTCCGGCAGGCGGGCCGCCCGCATGGTGCACGTCCGGGACGCCTACCTGGCCCGCGCGCGCGGTCTCGACACGACGGCGCGGGCCCTGTCGCACCCGGTGCCGGCGATTCCGGTGGGGACGCCGGTCGGCGAGGCCGTCGCCACGCTGAAGGCGCACCACAGCCACCTCGCCCTCGCCGTGGCCTCGGACGGCGGCATCGCCGGGATGATCACCCTGGACGACCTTCTCACCACCCTGGTGACCGTCCGCTGAATCCCGCCCTGCGTCAACATCGGTTGACACAGACGGACTGTCAACCTACATTGACGTCATGACCGATGGAGAGACGCTCGCCCGGGAGGCGGGCAGCCGGGACCCCGCGGTGGGACTGCGGGCGGTGCGCGCGCTGCGCGAGCTGGCCGAACGGCTGGAGGCGCTCCAGGTCGCGAGCGCCCGCGACCAGGGCTGGTCCTGGCAGGAGATCGCGGTCTGCCTCGGCGTGAGCCGGCAGGCCGTCCACAAGAAGCACGGCGGAGGCCGCCGCCTCAGGAAGGAGCAGTAGCGCCATGTTCGAGCGGTTCACCAAGGAGGCCCGGGCGGCCGTCACCGGCGCGCAGACGGCGGCACGCGACCTGGGGCACCAACGCATCGGCTCCGGGCACCTCCTGTTCTCCGTCCTGCGCGGCGACGAGGCCATGGCCCGCACGCTCCGCGAGCACGGACTGGACGCGGACGACCTGCGCGCGAGGCTCGCCCGCACCGGCAGTGGCGGCGAGACCCTCGACGCCGAGGCGCTGCAGAGCCTCGGCATCGACCTCGACGCCGTCCGGGCGGCCACCGAGGACGCCTTCGGCGAGGGCGCCCTCGACGTCCCCGCCGGGCAGCGCCCGCGCGGCCACATCCCCTTCACGCCGGAGGCGAAGAAGGCACTGGAGCTGAGCCTGCGGCACGCGATCCGGCTCAAGCAGAAGGAGATCCGCGGCGGCCACATCCTGCTCGGCGTCCTGCACGACGACGGTTCCGAGGCGGCACGGCTCGCGGCGCAGGCGGGCGCGGACGTGCGGGCCCTGCGCGCCCACCTGGACCGGCTGCTGACGTCCGAGGCGGCCTGATCACCCGCCGAAGGACCGGGTGAGCGCCGCGGCGCAGGCCGCGCGGCGGCGCGGATCGTCCGGGAAGCGGCGGCGGCACTCGGCGGCGATCCAGGGCGGCACGGCGGGGCGCGCGTTTCGCGGACGGGTCACCGGCGCGGAACGAGGCGTGGGCGGCCTCTGCGTGTGCGGCCTGTGCGTGCGCGACGGGACGGCCTGCCCCGGGCGGGACGGCTTCTGCCGCGTCGCCGGGCGGCTCGCGGAGGCCGCGTCCCCCGCTCCGGGCGCCGCCCGGCCGGGCGCGGACGCCGCGGCGGACCGCGCCGGTGCAGGCGCGGACGGCAGCGTTGGCACGGAGCGCGGCGCGGCCGAGGACGTGTTCGCGCCGGGCGACACCGTGCGGGCCGGCGCGGCGATCGTCCCGAGCCCAGCTGCGAGAGCCAGCCCTGCGCCCAACGCGACCGCGACGAGAACCCACGAGAGCCGGCGCGTACGGGTGGGCGGCCTGGGCTCGGCGCGGGTGAATCCGGCGGGCGGGAGATCGGAGGAGAGGCGCACCCTCCGATCGTCACGCTAAGCACTCGGCGGCATGCGGAGAATCAGGAAGACCGTTGCCACCTCGATACAACGGCGCCTATTCGGCCTTCGCGACCGTGAAGCGGCGAAGGCGCAGCGCGGGGTTCTTCTCCCGGACGGCGGCGACGCGCTCCGGCGAGACCTCGCCCGCCACGACCCCCGGGCTCTCCCCCAGCCCGGCCGTGACCACGCCCATCGGGTCCACGAGCATGCTGTTCCCGGCGCCGGTCGGGGCGCACTGCCCGGCCGCGGCCACGTAGATCGTGTTCTCGATGGCGCGGGCGCGGGCCAGCGTCCGCCAGTGGTCCTCCTTCAGCGGCCCCGGCACCCAGGCGGCGGGGAGGGCGAGCACATCGGCGCCCGCGTCCACGATCCGCCGCGTCACCTCGGGGAAGCGGACGTCGTAGCAGGTCTGCATGCCGAACGTGACGCCCTCCACCGTGAACGTCTCCGGGTTCCCGATCTCGCCCGGCCGGACTATCGCCGACTCCCGGTACCCGAACGCGTCGTACAGGTGGATCTTGCGGTACTCGGCGACGAAGTCCCCGGCGGGACCGGCGGCAACGAGGGTGTTGGAGATGCGCCCCGGCTCGTCCAGGCGCTCGTTCACCCCCGCGACGACGTGCACGCCGTGCCGTCGAGCGACGTCCTTGAGCCCGCCGGCGAACGGGCCGTCGAGCGGCTCGGCGGAGTCGGCGAACCGCTCGTCCAACTTCGGCGCGGTGAACATGGCGAACTCGGGGAACACAACAACCTTCGCCCCGCGCCCGGCCGCCTCCCCCGCCAGCTTGCCGATCGCCGCGAGGTTCTCGTCCTTGTTGACCCCGGGCGCGAACTGCGCCACCGCGACCTGCACCATGCCCGTGCTCCCTATTCCGCCAATGCCTGCTCTTCCCTACATTCTGTCCACGCCGGTCACGCGTATCACTGCCTCGCCCTCCTGGTCCGAACCCGCCAGGTCGACCTCGGCGCTGATCCCCCAGTCGTGGTGCCCCTCCGGGTCGTCGAACACCTGCCGGACCCGCCACAGCGCGTCCTGCGGGACCTCCTCGATCTGCAGGAGCTTCGGGCCCCGGGCGTCGGGCCCGGTGAGCAGCTCGTCGTGCTCGGCGAAGTACCCGTCCATGGCCTCGGCCCACGCGCCGGCGCCGAAGTCCGGGTCCAGCTCGCCCAGCTCCCGGTACTTCTCCAGCGCGGCGAGCTCCACCCGGCGGAACAACGCGTTGCGGACCAGGACCCGGAACGCCCGCGCGTTCGCGGTCACCTTCGTGACCCGCTCCTCGATCGGCTCGTCCACGTCCTCGTCGGCGGGGTTCGCGAGCTGCTCCCACTCGTCCAGGAGGCTGGAGTCGACCTGCCGGACCAGCTCCCCCAGCCACTCGATGAGGTCGATCAGGTCATCGGTCTTGATCGACTCCGGGACGGTCTGCTGCAGCGCCTTGTAGGCCCCCGACAGGTAGCGCAGGACGAGGCCCTCCGCCCTGGCCAGCTCGTAGAACCCGATGTACTCGGTGAACGTCATCGCCCGCTCGTACATGTCCCGCACGACGGACTTCGGGCGCAGCGGGTGGTCGCCCACCCACGGGTGCCCGGACCGGTAGATCTCGTACGCGGCGTCGAGCTCGTCCTCCAGCGGCTTCGGGTGGTCGACGTCCTGGAGCAGCTCCATCCGCTCCTCGTACTCGATGCCCTCGGCCTTCATCTCGGCGACGGCCTCGCCCCGCGCCTTGTTGAGCTGGGCCGCGAGGATCTGCCGGGGGTCGTCCAGCGTCGCCTCGATCACCGACAGCACGTCCAGCGCGTACGACGGCGACGCCGGGTCCAGAATCTCGAACGTCGCCAGCGCGAACGTCGACAGCGCCTGGTTGAGCGCGAAGTCCTCCTGCAGGTCGACGGTGATCCGCGCGTAGCGGCCGAGGTCGTCGGGCTCGGGCAGCACCTCGACCACGCCGCCCGCCAGCAGCGACCGGTAGATCGCGATGGCCCGCGAGATGTGCCTGCGCCGCGCCGCCGGCTCCTCGTGGTTGTCGGTCAGCAGCCGCTTCATGGCCTGGAACGCGTTGCCCGGCCGCGCGATGACCGACAGCAGCATCGCGTGGCTCACCTGGAACCGCGACCGGAGCATCTCCGGCTCGGCCTCCTGCAGCTTCTTGAAGACGTCCTCGTCCCACCCGACGAACCCCTCGGGCGGCTTCTTGCGCTGCACCTTCCGCCGCTTCTTCGGGTCGTCCCCCGCCTTGGCCAGTGCCTTCTCGTTCTCCACCACATGCTCGGGCGCCTGCGCGACGACGAACCCGACCGTGTCGAACCCGGCCCGCCCGGCACGCCCCGCGATCTGGTGGAACTCCCGCGCCCGCAGCCGCCGCACCCGGTGCCCGTCGTACTTGCTCAGCGCGGTGAACACCACCGTGCGGATGGGCACGTTGACGCCGACGCCCAGCGTGTCGGTCCCGCAGATGACCTTCAGCAGCCCGGCCTGCGCGAGCCGCTCCACCAGCCGCCGGTACTTCGGCAGCATCCCCGCGTGGTGCACCCCGATCCCGTGCCGGACGAACCGCGACAGGTTCCGCCCGAACTTCGTGGTGAACCGGAAGTTGCCGATCAGCTCCGCGATCCGGGCCTTCTCCGCCTTGGTGCACACGTTGATGCTCATCAGCGACTGGGCCCGCTCGATCGCCGCCGCCTGCGTGAAGTGCACCAGGTACACCGGCGCCTTCTGCTCGGCCAGCAGCTCCTCGATCGTCTCGTGCAGCGGCGTCACCCGGTAGTCGTAGATCAGCGGGACGGGCCGCTCCGCCGACGTCACCAGCGCCGTCGGCCGGCCCGTCCGCCGCGCCAGGTCCTTCTGGAAGAAGTCGACGTCCCCCAGCGTGGCCGACATCAGCAGGAACTGGGCCTGCGGCAGCTCCAGCAGCGGGATCTGCCACGCCCATCCGCGCTCCGGCTCGGCGTAGAAGTGGAACTCGTCCATGACCACCACACCGATGTCGGCCTGGGCGCCGTCCCGGAGCGCGATGTTGGCCAGCACCTCCGCCGTGCAGCACACGATCGGCGCGTCGGCGTTCACACTCGCGTCGCCGGTCATCATCCCGACGTTCTCGCGCCCGAACATCTCGCACAGATCGAAGAACTTCTCCGACACCAGCGCCTTGATCGGCGCAGTGTAGAACCCCACCTGCTCCCGGCCGAGCGCGGCGAACAGCGCCCCCGCCGCCACCAGGCTCTTGCCCGACCCGGTCGGCGTCGACAGGATCACGTTCGCGCCCGACACCACCTCGATGAGCGCCTCCTCCTGCGCGGGATACAGCGTGATCCCGCGCCCCGACACCCACCGCTCGAACGCCTCGAACAGCGAATCGGCGTCGGTGTCGTTTCCGGAGGGAAGTTCATCAATGAGGCTCACCCCTCCATCCTGCCCCCACCCGCCCACTGCCCGCGTCACCGCCGCCCACGGGAACCCGCCTATACGAGGGCGTGGCCGTACTCGTCCACGAGCGGCTTGAGATCGGGCTCCCCGAAGAACGCGCGCATCGCCTCGAAGACCGCGACCTTCTCCTCCCCGTACCGGCGCACGTGAACGGCGTAAGAGTCGGCGGACACGAACGTCGGCGGCCGCGTCTTGCTGTGGAACTTGTCGGCGTACATGACCAGCCGCTCCTCACCGGTCTCGGCCACATAATCACCCGGCGGCACCGGAAGCCCCTGCCGCGCGATGTCGTCGCGCGTCAGCCCCATCCCGGTGTGGCGAGAGCAGAACCGGCAGATCTCCTCGGGGAACCCCTCGTCGCGCAGGACCTCGTGCCCCAGCACCCCATGCCGCACGTACTGCCCCGGAACCCGGTCGCCGTCGTCCAGCCGGTAGACCCCGATGTCATGGAGCAGGCACCCGGCCCGCACGAGCTCCGCATCGACGTCGAGCCCCGCGGCCTCGATGATCCGCTCGGCGATCCTCCACACGATCACGCAGTGCGTGTAGACGGCCTCGAACGCCTCCGGACTGGGCGCGTACCTCTCATGCAGCGCCCGGATCTCCTCGTCCCCTGGAATCCGCACGCCCCGACCCTATGCCGGAGACCGGACCCACGGTTAGGGATTACTTCTGCGGCAACAACGTGCGGAACGAAGCAGCCGAACCAGAGGGGGCAGCGATGCAGAAGAGGGACCAGCCGGACGGCCCAGAGCCCGGCGCGAGATCGGGGCTGGAGGAACAACCCCGCGAGCGTTCTGTGCCGGGCAGCGAAAGCGCAGCCGAAGGCTACGAAAGCGACGCCGAAAGCGGCACCCGAGACGGCGACCCCACCGCCGGGGTCGAGAACGAGCCCGACGACATCTGAAGCCTTACGGGGCCGCCTATCCATAGGAAGCGACATCCGCAGCCGGTCAGAGTTCGCCACGTCGGTACCGGCCGTACTGGGTTGCGAGGGTGTCGGTGGCATAGGCGGGCCAGAGGGTGAGGGCGGCGGTGTCGCGGTCGATGATTAGAACGTGGTCGGGAGCTTCGGGCGGTGGTATGGCGGGGCGGGCGATGAAGCCGTGGTCAAAGGACTCGACGGACAGCAGGACGGGGCGACCACCGGTGGTGCGGGTATACCAGGCGTCGGCGCGGCGCCAGGCTTCGGGCCGGTCCAGCGGGTGGGCCTGGAGGTCATGGCGGAGCGGACCTGCGCAGCGGTCCACTCGCGCAGGTCACGGCCGCTCACACCGCCCCCAGCAGCGATGGGGCGGAGAAGAGCGCGGCGACGGTGCGCGAGCGATCGTTGCCGAACCAGCCCCAACTGGACGCCAGCAGCGAGACGGTGCGCAGGCCGCGCCCGGACTCGGCATCGTCGGCGGCGTCGGTGACGGCGGGTTCGCTCGGGCCGCCCTCATCGCCGACGCAGATCGCGACGGCGCCGTCCCATCGGGTGATCTCGACGGTGAAGGTGCCGCCAGGCTGACCGGACTTCGTGTGCCGTAGCGCGTTGACCACGAGCTCGTCCACGGCCAGCAGCACCTCGTCCAACTCGGGGCAGCCGGCCAGAAGAGCGCCGGTGAACCGACGGGCCGCACACGCCTGGTCAAGGTCACCGGGAAAGGCCCGCCGCCACCGCTGGGCACCCGCCGGAACGGGGACGGGCGGGTAAGGGATCGGATACGACATGGGGTTCCTCAACGCATAGTGGTCGGTTCGTCATCGTGCGTGCTCATCATCACGCCGACACCCAATGCGCACACGCAAAACCCCTCGTCGGCCCCTTGATCGGCACGTCCAAGGCATGTGCGTCGATCGCCGGGGCGACAGAAGTTCGAACATCCGCGATTTGAACGCTCACGAGTCCGGGCCGGGGCTACCTTCTGTCGGTCCGCAAGCGCTCTCCGGCCTCACGCCAGTGCAGATCCGCAAGTTCCTTGCCCAACGCCAGGTGCTCACCGCAGAACCACATGAGCCATGGGGGATGCCCGACCCAGCCGTCCCGCGCCCGGTCCCGTTCGAGCGCCTCCTCGTCCGCGTTGATCGCGAACCGGACGATCTCGAAGGCCGAATCTTCTTCCTCACCCTGAGGGGCTCGCATACAGATCACGCAGCTCGGCGGCCTCATGCCAATCTCCCAGGGAATGGGCCCATCCCGAGAAGGTATCGGGACCACGGTTGCGCTCGGGTGAACGCATGGCGTCCCAGCAGCCCATCCGGCACAGAACGGATAAATAGGGCATCGCCACGTTCTTTGAATCATGCGCTAGTCAACCGCTGACTGTCTTGCAGGCAGCCTCTCGGATGACGAAACCACACGCCACCGACCGGCGGACGGTTAAGAAACGAATGTACGGCGCTGGATGCCTGATATCGGTACGTGCAAAGTTCGGACGTGCGCGATTACATGGGTGCCGGTGTGGCCCCGGCGTCAGCCCCGCACGTCAAGGCTCACCTCGGCGAATCGTCCGCCGCCCTCCCTGACGGACGGTCGCCTCCCCAGAGGAAAGGGCCGCGGGCGTGGGCGTTGAAGACACCACCAAGACCGACACTCGCACGGAGACGTCCGACAAGCCCGCCCCGCAAGAGCGCCCCACCCCGCCACCCGACAACCCGGGCTCCCCCGGCCAGCCGTCCCGCCTGGAAAGCCTCCGCCGCGCCCGCGAACAGCAGGAAAGCAGAGCGCAGGAGACCCAGGGCGAGAACACCGGCACCTCACCTCGGGAGCAACGCGACGACAAGGCCGCCTCGCAACAGTCCGACAGCCGCGAGGAGAACGCAGATTCCGGCACGCCCGAAGCCGAAGACAGGCAGCAGGGCAAGGACAAAGACCAACGCGAGGACGACCCGCGCACCCAAGACCAGGGCACCAGCGCCGTCCGCGAGACCGACACCGGCACACCTGGCGACCGCAACCGCGACCGGCCCCAAGCCCAACCCGCCGAACCACGAGCCGACACCCGCACCGAACCCGCAGACAGACCCGCCTCGCCCCAAGGACAGTGGACGCCGCCACCCGACAACCCCGGCTCCCCCGGCCAACCGTCCCGCCTAGAAAGCCTCGCCCGCGCCCGCGAACAACAACAGGCCGCCGCCGCAAAACGTCTCGAAGTCGGAAACGACGAGCCGAGCAAAGGACAAGACACCGACCCCGCCTTGGCGGGCCCCGGAGACCTAAGCGACAAGACACAGCCCGCCGACGACCAGGAGCGCGAGCCAAGCGGAGCCGGACCGCGTGAAGCACAACGGCCGGGCGAGCATGAGCGCGACCGGCCGCCGACCCGAGACCACGAGGGGCTCCCTCAGCAGGACGGGCCACAGTCACAGCCGGCCGAACGCCCAGCCGAGCAACCGCCAGGCGCCGGACAGAACCATCCAGACCGGCCTGTCCAAGCCGGCCCCCCGGCCGAGAGCCCGCTACCCGACACCCCCGACAGCGAACAGCCGGGGACCACTGACACCCAGGCCGATCCCACGACGGAAACAACCGGCCAGACCGTCGAAGCCACCGAATCCGCCCGCGACACCGGGACGCACGCGGAAGGACCAGGCGATCAGCCGAACGGCGAGAACGCCCCTCCCCCCATTGAAGAACCAGCCACAAACCGGGAGACAGCGGAATCCGTCGGCCAGCACGAGGTCCGTGGTAGGAATGCCGAAGAACCTGAGACCGCAGAACCCGGCAGCGACAACAACACACAGGAGCGCATCACACGCCAATCCGGTGAAACGGATGAACCTGGCACAGCTCTGGCTCCACAAGAAGAGCGTACGGAAGAGATAGAGGAGGCCGGCCGCTTCGAAGGACGGATCCGGATAACGTTCGACAATGACGGCAGACCCATACCGCCAAGCCGCGACGCCGATAATGACAATGCAGACCACGGCGAACTCCAACGCCCCGAAGACGATCCCGTAGACCGCAGCCCAAACGAGCCTGATCCGGAAAATCAATCACCCCTCGATCGATTCCTGCGTATCGGAGTTTCCCGAGCAGAAGACTTCGAGAGCGTTGCTAAAACAGATGGAAAGCTTGTGGACGCTTTCTTGCGCCCACCGCCAACAGGAAAGGCAGAGGTCGGAACAGGTCCATATATAGAGCCCATGCAAACCAATGCAGGCACTGGAAATGCAGCACTCTCTTTGGGGATAGCCGCGATCGTGACCGTCGACGCCACACGCAGAGCCGCCCGAGGCGTAAAGAGCGGCATCAAATGGATAAGGGAGCAAAGAAGTGAAAATTACTGACCTACAGGCCGCCACACTGCGCGCCCAACTCGCAGGCCAAGGCGAAGAGCACCAGCGCCTCCTGAGCCAACTCACCACCCCCGAAGACAGGGAGGGTTACTCCCTACTCCTGGCCGTCGGATTCTTCGAAGCCGTCAACCGGCGCTTCCAGGCAAAGAGAGACGCCGTCGACAACGATGCCATAATCGACTTCGTCGCCAATCTCCGCGCCAGGACTCGAGAAGTTGCCGAAAGGCTTGACCCTGTGGTTGCAGAAAAAATGATATTGCACGCTCTCGGCAAAGGTGACCTCGTTGGAATCGACGAGAACACCAAGCTGAGCGGCCAAATTCTGATCTTGAGTGGTCTCATAGCCGACTCGGCACCCACCGAAGCAGAACTGGACGCCTTTATGAGCAAGGTCAAAGGCATGGCGCAGGGCGGGTGACGTTGGCGAACAAGAGGAGCACCTCCCTGGAAGATGTATCCAAAAAAGCATTGCGTATTCACATTCTTGATCCCGATGAATGGGAGTCGAAGTATGTCTCCAAGATCGAGGACGCGAGCCTCCATCCCGAGTATGGAGCATTAATTCTGTCCACCCTCCAGATAGCAGTTATCGATAAGTTTTCGCCTGCCCCGTCACTCGGCGACGTCATCCGCTACGTCGCCGATCTGCGCCTGCAACTCGGCGAACATGCGGGCATGTTGAACCCGTTACTCGCGGAAAAAGCGATCCGCTCGCTGCTCGGCGACGATGCTCTAAAGGAAGTTCCGCCTTTTGGCGAAAACCCCGAAGACATGCTGAGCACCGCCCTCCTCCTGCTCGCTTCTTTGGTCGCTGAAGCAGGTCTTGACGAGAGCGGCGTGGACGAGTTGATCAATGAAGCCACAGATAATGCCGAAAAGATCAACTGGTCCTCGCTCCCCATCGGCCAGAGAACTGGTTCGCCGCCCTTGCAGGGCGGTAGCGACACGGCTGCGGGCGCGGCATCGATTCTGAACGCAAACCCGGGGCCGTCGCGGGGCGTGGGCGGATCCTGGAAGGGTTCGTAGCCGATCGCGCGGTTCGGTCCGGAGTTGAGGGCGGCTCGCCCGTGGCAGTTGGTGGCGCCGTCACAACCGACCTCGTCCTCCGCAGCAGCGCGCGGCGCCACACTGAACCTATGGAGAGATTCGCACCGATGCTCTAATCTGCCTAGCCCTTCGCGATCTTGAGACGCTTCAGCTCACCCAAGACCACTGGCGTCCTCGATGGTGGCCAGGCTCACCTGTACGTTACTGATGCCATCCGCGAAGCGGATAACCTACTTCCCTTAAGGCTCCCCCGGCTTGTATGCAGCCGCGTCGGCGGCGCCCTGCCGAAGATCTAATAGCCTTCCGGCGCTAAGTTCTGGGAGCAAAGACGCGACCAGCCAGCGCTGCTGGTGCTGCACCTGACCATGTCGGTCTTGCCGACGCTGGACACTTCTCGCCCCATACACAGACGAGTCCTCGCATATATCAGGCGCTTGCGACGTATGAGACATCTATCTAAGCCCGGAGGGGGCAGGACGGGGCAGGGCTGGGTGTGCGAAGTGTGTACGTGCGGATATTGGCTGGGGCGGCGGTCGTGGCGAATGCTTGACCGAGCGTGACCTTATGATTGCCCGGCGGCGGTCGAACACAGAGAGTCAGTGTTCTGAACAGACCGTGACAGGTGCGATATCGGGAGGACGGTCATGCCTAGCCCCTACGTCCGGCGCCGCCAGTTGGCGGCGGAGATCCGCAAACTCCGCGAGAGCCGTGGCCTCACCACCGATGGCCTGGCTCAGCTCATGTACTACTCCCGTACCAAGATCTCTCGACTGGAGAACGGTCAGGACGCCCGGACGTGGGCGAGATCATGAACATGCTTGAGGTCCTCGAAGTCACCGGAAGCCAGTACGACAAGCTCCTCAAGCTTGCCCGCGAGGCCGCGCATAAGGGCTGGTGGGACAAGTATGGCGTCTCCATGGGTCCCCGCCAGAAGCTTGCAGCCGACCTCGAATACAACGCCGCTTACGTTCGCAGCTACGACCAGAGCGCGATGCCGGGTGCTCTGCAGTGCCGCTCGTTCATCGACGCCCTCGTCACGCTCGACGAAAGCCAGCAAACACTCGACTACCAGCCGGAACGGATGGCCGAAGCCCGCGAGAGGCGACAGCGGGAGCTCCTCCGTCCGAATGGACCGTCCTACGAGACCGTCCTGGATGAGTCCGTGATCCATAGATTGGGAGTGCCATCGGAGGTCATGGCCGCCCAGCTCAAGCACATGATCGCGACGGTCTTGGAGGAAGAGCGGATTACGGTTCGCGTGCTAATGCACAACGCCCGCATCCCCGGAGGCTTCCTTCCGAAGTCGTCCTTCTACCTCTACACCTTCGCCGGGTCAGACGACCCACCCGTGGCAATCGTTGACACCGTCACCACTGACCTCGTCCTGACACAGCGGGGCGAGGTAGCGCGGTATACCGAGAGATATGACCGCCTCCTGGAGGCCGCCCTGTCTCCAGAAGACAGCATCGCCTTCCTGGATCAGGTGGCCAACCGGCTTACCGACCGGACAGGATCGGGTACATGACCAAGGAATACAACGGCTGGCGGAAGTCAGGCCACAGTGAACCCAACGGCCACTGCATCGAAGTCGGCCAAGCGGCCGACGGAACGGTCGGCGTTCGCGACACCAAGCTCAACGGCACCGGACCGACTTTGGAATTCACCAGGGAGGAATGGCGGAGCCTGCTCGACAGGATCCGAGCCGAGGCTCACTGAGAACTCCCGACACCTGCGGCCTTGAGACGCCCGCTCTCGTCCAAGGCCGTTGGCGGCGGCAGAGGGTCAGCCGGTCACCTCTGTGCGGTCGGCGCCCCAGAGGGTGTGGAAGGAGCCTTCGCGGTCTACGCGGCGGTAGGTGTGGGCGCCGAAGTAGTCGCGTTGGCCCTGGGTTAGGGCGGCCGGTAGGCGGTCGGCGCGTAGGGAGTCGTAGTAGGACAGGGCGGTGGCGAAGCCGGGGGCCGGGATGCCTAGGCGTGCGGCCACGGAGACTACCTCGCGCCAGGCGTCCTGGGCTTCGCCGAGGGCTTCGGTGAAGTGGGCGTCGGTGAGCAGGGTCGGGGTTTCCGGGTCGGCCTCGTAGGCGGCGCGGATGCGGTCCAGGAAGCGGGCGCGGATGATGCAGCCGCCGCGCCAGATGGTGGCCATCGCGCCCAGGTCGATGTTCCAGCCGTACTCGGCGCTGCCCGCCTGGATCTGGTGGAAGCCCTGCGCGTACGCGACGATCTTGGACGCGTACAGGGCCCGCTCGACGGCGTCGGCGAAGCCGGAGCCCGCGTCGCCGGTGCGGGACGGGCCGGGCAGGTTCCGGGAGGCCTCGCGGAGTGCGGCGTGGCCCGACACCGAGCGGGCGAATACGGCCTCGGCGATGCCTCCTACGGGGACGCCGAGGTCGAGGGCGGTCTGCACCGTCCAGCGGCCGGTGCCCTTCTGCTCGGCCTGGTCGAGGACGACGTCCACGAACGGCTTGCCGGTGGACGCGTCGGTGTGCGCGAGGACCTCGGCGGTGATCTCGATGAGGTAGGACTCCAGGCGGCCGGTGTTCCAGGTGCGGAAGACCTCGGCGATCTCGGCCGGGGCGAGGCCGGCGGCGTGCCGGAGCAGGTCGTAGGACTCGGCGATCAGCTGCATGTCGGCGTACTCGATGCCGTTGTGCACCATCTTGACGAAGTGCCCGGCGCCGTCGGGGCCGACGTGGGTGCAGCAGGGCGTGCCGTCCACCTTGGCGGAGATGTCCTCCAGCAGGGGGCCGAGGGCCTCGTAGGACTCGGCGGAGCCGCCCGGCATGATGCTGGGGCCGTGCAGGGCGCCCTCCTCACCGCCGGAGATGCCGGTTCCGACGAAGTGGAGGCCGCGTTCGCGGAGGGCGGACTCGCGGCGGCGGGTGTCGGCGAAGTTCGCGTTCCCGCCGTCGACGATCATGTCGCCGGGCTCCAGCAGCGGGGCGAACTCGTTGATCACGGCGTCGGTCGGGCCGCCCGCCTTCACCATGATCACCAGGCGCCGGGGGCGCTCCAGGGAGGAGACGAACTGCTCGGGCGTCTCCGCCGGAAGGAACGTTCCCTCCGCACCGAACTGATCTACGAGCGCCTTGGTCCGGGTGGCGGTACGGTTGTGCACGGCGACGGGATGACCGTGCCGGGCGAGGTTGCGGGCCAGGTTGCGGCCCATGACCGCCAGCCCTGTGACGCCGATACGCGCCTTTTGCATTGGATCATTCCTCCTCATGTGCGACCCTGACCAAGGGGTTGTACGGGGATCGTGATCCCCGTGTTCGAGCGGTCGCGGCCCCCATCCCAGGGTCCGGCCCGAGTACGCGGCGCGCGTGCCAGGGATCTCTTTCAATGGTGACATTCTCCAGGGGGTTACGGATGCTGGGACTGCCCGACGAGGCAGCGGCGTGTCTCTTCGATCTCGACGGGGTGCTGACCCGGACGGCGGCCGTCCATGCCGCCGCCTGGAAGGAGATGTTCGACGGCTACCTCGGGGAGCGGGCGGAGCGGACCGGTGAGGCGTTCACCGAGTTCGACCCCGTGAAGGACTACGGCCGCTACGTCGACGGCAAGAAGCGCGAGGACGGGACGCGCTCGTTCCTGGAGTCGCGCGGCATCGAGCTGCCGGAGGGCTCCCCCGACGACCCGCCGGAGGCCGAGACCGTCCGGGGCCTCGGCAACCGCAAGAACGCGCTGGTCCTCAAGTTCATCGAGGAGAAGGGCGTCGAGGTCTTCGAGGGGTCCGTCGACTACGTCCGCGCGGCGCGGAAGCGGGGGCTGAAGACGGCGGTCGTGTCGTCCAGCGCCAACACCGTCCAGGTGCTGGCGACGGTCGGCATCACCGACCTGTTCGACGCCCGGGTCGACGGCGTGATCGCCGCGGAGCGGGGCCTGCCCGGCAAGCCCGCCCCCGACACGTTCGTCGCGGCCGCCCGGGAGTTGGGCGTCGCCGCCGCGCAGGCGGTGGTGTTCGAGGACGCGCTCGCCGGCGTCCAGGCTGGACGTGCCGGCGGATTCGCCTACGTTGTGGGCGTCAATCGCATGGACGACGCGCACGGCGCGGCCCTGGCCGAGCACGGCGCGGACATCGTGGTGTCTGACCTGTCCGAGATGTTGGAGGTTGAGTGATCGAGCGGGAGGGCCAGGGCGTGATCGACCGGCCCCTGTTCACGGTGGAGCCGTGGTGCATCCGCGAGCCGGAGCTCCGGCTGGACCGGCTGGCGCAGACCGAGTCGGTGTTCGCCCTGTCCAACGGCCACGTCGGCATGCGCGGCAACCTCGACGAGGGCGAGCCGCACGGGATGCCGGGCACGTACCTCAACTCGTTCTACGAGCAGCGTCCGCTGCCGCACGCCGAGACCGCCTACGGCTACCCGGAGCAGGGCCAGACGGTCATCAACGTCACCAACGGCAAGGTGATCCGCCTGCTGGTGGACGACGAGCCGTTCGACGTGCGGTACGGCCGCGTCCACCACCACGAGCGGAACCTGGACATGCGGGCGGGCACGCTCACCCGGCACGTCGAGTGGACGTCGCCCGCCGACAAGACGGTCAAGGTGACCTCGGTCCGCATGGTCTCGCTGACCCAGCGGGCCGTCGCGGCGATCTGCTACGAGGTCGAGCCGGTGGACGAGGCGGTCCGCATCGTCGCCCAGTCGGAGCTGGTGGCCAACGAGGCGCTGCCCGGCGGCGCCAAGGACCCGCGCGCCTCCGCGATCCTGGAGAGCCCGCTGGTCGGCGAGGAGCACGTCGCCAACGGCACCAAGGTCCTGCTGCTGCACCGGACGAGGCAGAGCGGGCTGCGGATGGCCGCGGGGATGTCGCACGACATCCAGGGCCCCGAGTCGACGACGATCGACACCGAGAGCTCCAAGGACGTCGGCCGGCTGACGGTCGCGACGCGGCTGGAGCCCGGCCAGAAGCTGCGCATCGTCAAGTACATCGCGTACGGGTGGTCGAGCCAGCGGTCGCGTCCCGCCCTGCACGACCAGGTGGTCGGGGCCCTCGCGGGCGCGCGGCGGACCGGCTGGGGCGGCCTGCTCTCCGAGCAGCGCGACTACCTGGACGAGTTCTGGGAGGGCGCGGACGTCGAGGTCGACGGCGACGCCGAGATCCAGCAGGCCGTGCGGTTCAGCATGTTCCACGTCCTGCAGGCGGGCGCGCGCGCGGAACGCCGCATGATCCCGGCCAAGGGCCTGACGGGGCCCGGCTACGACGGCCACGCGTTCTGGGACACCGAGACGTTCGTCCTGCCGGTGCTGACCTACACCTCGCCGGGAGCCGCGGCGGACGCGCTCGCCTGGCGGCACATGACGCTGCCGCTGGCGTGCGAGCGAGCCGTGCAGCTCGGCCTGGAGGGCGCCACGTTCCCCTGGCGGACGATCCGCGGCCAGGAGTGCTCCGGCTACTGGCCCGCCGGGACGGCCGCGTTCCACATCAACGCCGACATCTCCGACGCCGTCCTGCGCTACCTGGACGCCACGGAGGACGTGCAGTTCGAGCGGGAGATCGGCCTCGACATCCTGGTGCAGACCGCGCGGCTGTGGCGGAGCCTGGGCCATCACGACGTGGGCGGCGTGTTCCGCATCGACGGGGTCACGGGCCCCGACGAGTACAGCGCGGTCGTGGACAACAACGTCTACACCAACCTCATGGCGCGCCGTAACCTCCAGGAGGCCGCGGAGATGGCGATGCGCCATCCCGACGTGGCCGACCGGCTCGGCGTGGACGCGGAGGAGGCGGCGTCGTGGCGGGACGCCGCGGCCGCGATGCTGATCCCCTACGACGAGCGGCTGGGCGTCCATCCGCAGAGCGAGAGCTTCACCCACCACGCCCGCTGGGACTTCGCGGCCACCAAGCCCGACCACTATCCCCTGCTGCTGAACTACCCCTACTTCGACCTGTACCGCAAGCAGGTCGTCAAGCAGGCGGACCTGGTGCTCGCGCTGCACCTGTGCGGGGAGGCGTTCACCGAGGAGGAGAAGGTCCGGAACTTCGCCTACTACGAGGGGCTCACCGTCCGGGACTCCTCACTGTCGGCGCAGACCCAGGCCGTCGTGGCGGCGGAGGTCGGCCAGCTGGAGCTGGCGCACGACTACCTCGGCGAGACCGCGCTGGTCGACCTGCACGACCTGAACCGCAACACCCGCGACGGGCTGCACATCGCCTCGATGGCGGGCGCGTGGAGCGGGCTCGTCGCCGGGTTCGGCGGGATGCGGGCGGGCGGCGGCCAGCTTCGCTTCGCGCCGCGGCTGCCGGGCGGCATCAGCCGGCTGGCGTTCCGGATGCGGTACCGGGGCAGCCGGATCAAGGTCACCGTCACCTCCGACTCGGCCGCCTACGAGCTGATGGACGGTCCCGGCATCAAGCTGTGGCACCACGGGGAGCTGTTCACGCTGGGCGACGAGCCGGTCGAGCTGCCGATCGAGCAGATCCCCGCGCGTCCGGCGCCGACCCAGCCGACGGGACGGGAGCCGGCCCCGCGCCGCATCGACCCGCACGGCCGCTGATTTTTTGCAGTCCAGGTCCACTGCGCTCGCCTGGCGGCTCGCTCCGTGACCTGGCCTGTGCGAGCGCGAATCGCTTCGCGATCTTCCCGGTGAGGCTCGCCTCCGGCTTCGCCTCACCGGTCAGGTCACGCGCTCGCGTGCGTGGCTGAGGCCGCGTCGAACGGCCTAGTTCCGGGGGGCGCAGGGGTCGCCGCAGTCCGCGTCCGCTCCGCCCCCCGGACGGGATTCGGCGTCCCCGGCGCCCTTCGGGACCAGGAGCCTGCGCGGTCCAGGGCCCTCGTCGCCGAGCCTGTCGTAGGGGTTGGCGAGGGCGCACTTGCTCATCGACAGGCAGCCGCACCCTATGCAGTCGGTGAGGTCGTCGCGGAGCCGTTCGAGCTGCCGGATGCGGGCGTCGAGGTCGCTGCGCCACGCCTCCGACAGCCGCGCCCAGTCCGCCACCGTGGGGGTGCGCTCCTCGGGGAGCGTGGCGAGGGCGTCGCGGATCTGGCTGAGCGGTATCCCGACCCGCTGGGAGACCTTGATGAACGAGACCCGGCGGAGCGTGTCGCGGCTGAAGCGCCGCTGGTTGCCGGCCGTCCGGCGGCTGCTGATCAGGCCCTTGGACTCGTAGAAGTGCAGCGCCGAGACGGCCACGCCGCTGCGCTCGGCGAGCTGCCCGACGGTCAGTTCGTACACCCGGTGCTCAAGCCGCGTCATGGGCGCATCCTATGCGACCTCAACCGCGGTCGAGGTTCTGCCCGGCGGCGGTGGCCGGGGGCGCCGCTAGTGCTGGGGCGCGGCGCCCATCCCGTGCCGGCCCGCGGTCTCGTGGCCGAGCCGCCGCAGCCGGAAGGCGGCGCCGACCATCGCCGCGCCGGTCAGGATCGCGAACAGCCCGATCAGCCAGACGACGGCGAGCGCGCCGGAGACGGGCCACACGAACAGCAGGATTCCGAACAGCACCGAGATCGCGCCGGAGAGCAGGTACGCCCACTCCCCCCGCAGTTCCTTGCGCAGCGCGATCGCGGCGACGATCTCCAGCACCCCGGTGGCGACCGCCCACGCGGCGATCAGCATGAGCAGGACGAACGCGGTGATGCCCGGCCAGCCGATCGCCGCGATGCCGAGCGCGATCCCCGCGGCGCCCGACAGCGCGAGCAGGCCGCGCGGCGCACCCGTCGTGCCGCGCACCGCCAGCATCACGGCGACGAGGCCGTCCGCCAGCGCGAAGGCGCCGAACAGCACGACCAGCGCCCAGACGGTGATGGCCGGCCAGATGAGGGCGACGGCGCCGAACAGGATCGCGAAGGCGCCGCGCACGGCGAGCACCCACCAATGGCGGGCCATCAAATCAAACATAACGGACCTCCTGTCCGATATGTCTCCCTACTTTCGGCCCCTACACCTGCGGAAACGTCAAGACCGGCCGCGGACGCCCGCAGGCGCTCGCGACCGGTCTCGGTTCATGCCCTACCGACCCCCCGGGGTCAGTGCTCCAGGCGGCGGACCAGGTCGTGGTACTCGTCCCACAGCGCCTTCGGCATGTGGTCGCCGAACTTCTCGAAGTGCTCGGGGACGAGGGCGGCCTCCTGCTTCCACACCTCGGTGTCCACCGTGAGCAGCGTGTCGAGGTCGGCGTCGCCGATCGTCAAGCCCTCGGTGTCGAGCGCGTCCCTGGTCGGCAGGTGCCCGATCGGGGACTTGACCGCGTCGGCCTGCCCGTTCAGCCGCTCCACGATCCACTTCAGCACGCGGCTGTTCTCGCCGAAGCCCGGCCAGATGAACTTGCCGTCGGCGTTCTTGCGGAACCAGTTGACGTAGTAGATCCGCGGGAGCTTCTCCGGGTCGGTCGCCTTGCCGATCTTCAGCCAGTGGCCGAAGTAGTCGCCCATGTTGTAGCCGCAGAACGGCAGCATGGCGAACGGGTCGCGGCGCAGCTCGCCCACGGCGCCCTCGGCGGCGGCGGTCTTCTCCGACGCGACGTTGGCGCCGAGGAACACGCCCTGCTGCCAGTCGAACGACTCGGTGACCAGCGGGACCGCGGACGCGCGGCGGCCGCCGAACAGGATCGCCGAGATCGGGACGCCCTTCGGGTCCTCCCACTCGTCGGCGATGATCGGGCACTGCCCTGCCGGGGTGGTGAAGCGGGCGTTCGGGTGCGCGGCCGGGGTGTCGGAGTCCGGCGTCCAGTCGTTGCCGCGCCAGTCGGTCAAGGCGGGGCGCCCATCAGGACGAGTGGGCGGCTCGTCGGTGAGGCCCTCCCACCACACGTCGCCGTCGTCGGTGAGCGCGACGTTGGTGAAGATGCTGTTGCCCCACAGCGTCTTCACGGCGTTGGCGTTGGTGCTCGCGCCGGTGCCGGGCGCGACGCCGAAGAACCCGGCCTCCGGGTTGATCGCGTAGAGGCGGCCGTCGTCGCCGAACCGCATCCAGGCGATGTCGTCGCCGATCGTCTCGACCTTCCAGCCCGGGATGGTCGGCTCCAGCATCGCGAGGTTCGTCTTGCCGCACGCGGACGGGAACGCCGCCGCGACGTAGCGGGTCTCACCGGTGGGCGGCGTGAGCTTCAGGATGAGCATGTGCTCGGCCATCCAGCCCTCGTCCCGCGCCATCGTGGACGCGATCCGCAGCGCGTAGCACTTCTTGCCGAGCAGCGCGTTGCCGCCGTACCCGGACCCGAAGGACCAGATCTCCCGGGTCTCGGGGAAGTGGGTGATGTACTTCGTGGAGTTGCACGGCCACTTGGCGTCCTCCTGGCCGGGCTCAAGGGGGGCGCCGACGGAGTGGACGGCCTTGACGAACGACCCGCGCTCCTCGATGAGCCGCAGCGCGCCCTCGCCCATCCGCGTCATGATCCGCATGGACACGGCGACGTAGGCCGAGTCGGTGATCTCTACGCCGAGCTGCGAGATGTTGCCGCCGAGGGGGCCCATGCAGAACGGCACCACGTACATGGTGCGGCCCTTCATGCAGCCGTCGAAGAGACCGTTCAGGGTCTCCTTCATCTCGGCGGGCGCGACCCAGTTGTTGGTGGGGCCGGCGTCCTCCTCCTTCTCCGAGCAGATGAACGTGCGGTCCTCCACGCGGGCGACGTCGGTCGGGTCGGACGCGGCGTAGAAGCTGTTCGGCCGTTTCGCGGGGTCGAGCCGCGTGAGGGTGCCCTGCTCGACGAGGAGGCCGGTCAGGCGCTCCCACTCCGCGTCCGAGCCGTCGCACCACTCGACGCGGTCCGGCTTGGTCAGCTCGGCGATCCCGCGTACCCACTCGATCAGTTCGGTGTGGCCGGTTGGGGCCTGGTCGAGGCCGGAGACCTGGTTGGACACGGGCAACTCCTTCAGCTGTTCGCAGATCCTTGCATGATGAACAAGACCCGCCGTTTTTGCCATTTGGTCTGGACCAATCCCGTCCCCTATTGGCCCTTCCATGCCCCTTTTGTGGCGGATATCACCTACGTACGGCGATGACGGGCGGAGCGGAGCCACGTAACGTCCAGGTACCGGTCAAGCTGGGTAAACGTGCGTCTCGGTGGCCTTCACGGCCGCCCATATCAGGCTGCCCTCGGACAATTGGAGCTCCGCGACGGCCGCCGGCGTGACGTCCGCGACGGCGTCGAAAGGCGGCCCGGACAGCCGGACCCGGACCCGGTCGCCCTGCCGTTCGACCGCCGCGACGCGGGCGCGCCAGAGGTTGCGGGGGCTGCCGTCCGGGCGGGTCCGGTACAGCGCCACCGAGGATGGCGAGAAGGCGAGAAACACCTCACCGTCGAGTGAGTCCACCGTGTCGAGCGTCCCGGCGGCGCCCCCGGCGGCGCCCCCGTCGATCACCACCGAGCCCGCCTTCGCGTGCCCCCGGTACAGGTTCAGCCCGACCAGGCGCGCGACGTAGTCGGTGCGGGGCCTGCGGGCCACCTCGGCGGGCGTCCCCTCCTGGACGAGGCGCCCGCCCTCCACGACCACGATGCGGTCGGCCAGCACCATCGCGTCCAGGGGGTCGTGCGTCACCAGGACGGCCGCGCCCGCGAACCCGGCGAGGTGGCGGCGCAGCGCGGCGCGGATCTCCAGCCGGGTGTGCGCGTCGAGGGCGGCGAGCGGCTCGTCCAGCAGGAGCAGGCCCGGCTCGACCGCCAGCGCCCGCGCCAGCGCGACGCGCTGCGCCTGCCCGCCCGACAGCGCTCGCGGCCGGGCGGACGCGAACTCCGCGAGGCCGACGCGCTCCAGCCACCGCGCGGCGCGGCGGCGGGCCTCGCCGCGCCCGGCGCCCTGGCAGCGCGGCCCGAACGCGACGTTCTCCAGCACGCTGAGGTGCGGGAACAGCAGGTAGTCCTGGAACACCATGCCGATGCCGCGGCGGTCGGGCGGCAGCGCGCCCAGGTCGCCGCCGTCCAGCCGGAGGTGGCCGCCGGCCGTCGGGACGAGGCCCGCCAGCGCGCGCAGCGCGGTGCTCTTGCCCGCCCCGTTCGGCCCGAGCAGCGCCACGACCTCCCCCGGCTCGGCGGTGAGCGCGAGGTCCAGATCGAACACGGCCCGCCGCACCACGAGCCGCGCGTCCAGCCCGCCGTCGCCGCTCGTCGTGCCTCTTGTGGAGGGACGACCCCCCACACCCCCCCGTCCACTACTCATCCGGACGTCTCCATCCACCTGCCCCGCAGAGCGGCGAGGACCACCACCGACACCGCCAGCAGGACGAGGCTCAGCACGATCGCGGCCTCCGGGTCGGTCTCCAGCGCCAGGTAGACGGCCAGCGGCATCGTCTGCGTCCGGCCCGGGAAGTTGCCCGCGAAGGTGATCGTCGCGCCGAACTCGCCCAGGGCCCGCGCCCAGCACAGCACGGCACCGGCCACGACGCCGGGCGCAACGAGAGGCAGCGTCACCCGGCGGAAGATCGTCCAGCGCCCCGCGCCCAGGGTCGCCGCGGCCTCCTCGTAGCGCAGGTCCGCGGCGCGCAGCGCACCCTCCACGCTGATCACCAGGAACGGCATCGCGACGAACGTCTCGGCCAGCACCACCCCGGCGGTGGTGAACGGGAACGTGATCCCGAACGTGGAGTCCAGCCATCCGCCGACCAGCCCGCGGCGCCCGAGCACGAGCAGCAGCGCGACGCCGCCGACCACCGGCGGCAGCACCAGCGGCACCGTCACCAGCGCCCGGACCAGGCCGGCGCCCGGGAACCGGACCCGCGCCAGCGTCCAGGCCAGCGGGACGCCGAACAGCAGGCACAGCCCGGTGGCGAGGGTGGCGGTGACCATCGAGAGCCGCAGCGCGTCCAGCACCTGCGGCTGCATGATGCGGGTCCCGAGCGTGGACCACGGGGCGCGGACGAGCAGCCCGAGCAGCGGCAGCACCAGGAACCCGAGCCCCGCCAGCGCCGGCACCAGCAGCACCAGCGGCGGCCGCCCAGGCAACCGGTCCGAGTCCCGGAGCGTCTGCCTGCCCCGTCGAGGGGGGACGACCCCCCACACCCCCCGGAGCGCCTTCGGCGCCTGCCTGCCCCTTCGAGGGGGGACGACCCCCCACACCCCCCGGAGCGCCTTCGGCGCCTTCATGGCACCTCGAAGCCCGCCCGACTCAGCGCCGCCCTGCCCTGCGCCCCCAGCACCAGCTCGATGAACTCCTTCGCGAGTGCGCTGTGCGGAGCCTCGGCCACCTCGACGATCCAGTAGTCGTTGAGGGCCCGTGCGGACTCGGGGAACTCGATCCCCTTGACCCTGCCGCCGGCCGCCTTGGCGTCGGTCCGGTAGACGAGCCCTGCGTCGGCCTCCCCGATGCCGACCTTGGTGAGGACGGCCTTGACGTCCTGCTCCCGCGACACCGGCTCGACCTTCACCCCGGCCGCGCCGAGAGCCTTCTCCGCCGCGGCACCGCAGGGCACCTGGACGGCGCACAGAATGACCTTGAGCCCCGCCTTGGACAGGTCGCCGACCGACTCCACCGCACCCGGGTTGTCCTTCGGTACGGCGATGACCAGGCGGTTCCGGGTGAACACCCGCGGCCGCCCGGCCGCGTCGCCCGCGCCGGTGACCGTCGCCATAGTGGCGGGACTGGCCGCCGCGAAGACGTCCACCGGCGCGCCCTGCGCGATCTGCTGCGCGAGGGTCGAGCTCCCGGCGAAGTTGAACCTGACCCGCACACCGGGATGCGCCGCCTCGAACTCCTCGCCGAGCCCGGTGAACACCTCGGTGAGCGACGCCGCCGCGAACACCGTCAGTCCCTCGCCGCCGCGTGCGCCCGGCGAGCCGCCGTCATCGACGTCACCGCATCCGGACACGGCGACGACCAGGAGGGACACCACCGCCAGTGCGCGCTTGAACATGTGCTGCTCCCCGAGGTCAGGACGGCTCGGCCACCTCGACCACGACGTTGGTGGACTTCACGACCGCCTCGGCGACCACGCCCACCTCCAGCGCGAGGTCGTCGGCCGCCTCGCGGCTCATGAGCGACACCACCCGGAACGGCCCGGCCTGGATCTCGACCTGCGCCATCACCCCGTCGCGCACGACCTCGGTCACGATGCCCCGCAGCCGGTTGCGCGCCGAGGAGAACCGCTCGCCCTGGTCCGACGGCGCGGCGCCGCGCGCCTGCTCGCGCACGAAGGCGGCGAGCTCGGCGCCCGGCACCAGCCGGTGCCCATGCTCGTCGCGGGACGCGGGGAGGCGGCCCCCGTCCACCCAGCGCCGGACGGTATCTGCACTGACCCCCAGCAGCGCGGCGGCCTCACTGATCCGGAACGTCGTCACGCCACCCAGCGTACCCTTCCGCAGATGCCGGTTATAGACCGCTCCGAAACCAGCAGATGCCGGTAACACAGACTCTTAGGCTGGCAGATGCGAGAGCCGATCAGGCACCGGGCGCCGGCTCCAGCAGGGCTTCCGCGATCATGCCGAGGGTGGCCCAGTCCACGAGCCGCTCCCGCCGGATGCGGCCGAACGGGGTCACCTCCACGTAGGTGCGCTCCCCCTCCGCCGCCGCCCCGTGCGGGCCGGACCCGCGCAGCCGCACCAGCTCGTCCTCGGTGACCTCGGCCGAGAACAGGTGCGCCCGGTGCGCGGACATCGTGGCGTTCACCTGCCGCGTCCCGTGCTCGCGGAGCCGCGCCGGGGCCAGCACGAGCCCGGTCTCCTCGGCGACCTCCGCCAGCGCGTTCTCCAGCGCCCTGCCGGGCCCGGAGCCGCCGGGCAGCTCGTGGACGAACCCGTCCGCGCACGGGCTGCGGAACTCGCGGACGAGCACGATCTCGGTGTCGTCCAGCGTCCGGCCGGGGCGGTGGAGGACGACGGCCGACACGTCGGGCCGTCCGATGACGACCTCGTTGTCCTTCACCCGGTCCTCGGCCGCCACCCGCATCCGGACGTGCAGGCCCCAGCACACCCCGAACCGGAACACCACCCGGGCGCCGAGCAGCTCGTTCCCCGCCCTCCGCTGCGCCATGTACCAGTCCTGGAAGGGCCGTTCGCGCCAGAGCAGCAGCGGGACCGCCCGTTCCCCGCCCCGCCGGGCGGCGCCGGCGCCGATCCGCGCGAGCGCGACCGCGACCGTCTCCGCGAGGTCGGCCGCCGCCGGCACGCCGGACGCGGCGGCGTAGTGCAGCAGGTAGCGGTTCCGCGGAGCCCCGGGCGGCGCGCCGAACACCGCGCGCCCGCTGTCGTGCCACATCCCCCACTCCACGTTCGTGGTGAACGCGGGCATGGTGGCCAGGTCGCGCGGGACCCAGAAGATCACCTCGTCGGAAAGGTGCAGGCAGCGCTCCTCCCAGCCGACCTGGGCGTCGTAGTCCGGGTAGCGGCCGTGCCGGTCCTCCGGGACGAACACGACGAGCCGCCCGTCCCCGCGCCACCGGTGGCGGAGCTCCGCCACCGCCTCGGGCCGCCACGACGGGACGTCCGCGGAGCGGGGCGTCGGCCCGGCGAGGAAGACCGCGGCCGCCCAGTGATCCGGCGGCTCCTCCCGCGCGTACACGATGGTGATCTTCGCGGTGATCTCCGCGTTCATGCGAGGGCCTTTCCCGGCTGTGTGGAGTGGATTGCTCCGGGTATTGGGTGATTCAAACAAAATCCCCCGCCCGGTCAGGAGGAATGATCATGACTGGGACCATGCGCGCACCCCGCACCCGGGGCCTGCTCAGCGGGACGCTGCTGGTGCTGCTCGGCCTGTGGGGCGGACTGCTGCCCTTCGCCGGCCCGTACTTCGGCTTCGGCTTCGCACCGGACGAGACGTGGGTCTACGACACCGACCGGCTCCAGCTCAGCATCGCCCCCGCGGCGGCCGTCGTGCTGGGCGGCCTGATCGTGCTCGCGGGCGCCAACCGCGTGTTCGCGATGTTCGGCGCCTGGCTCGCCGCGCTCGGCGGCGCCTGGTTCGCCGTCGGGCACACCGTCGCCTCCCTGTGGGACGCCTCCGGTGTCGGCGCCCCGCTCGGGACGGGCGAGGGCCAGCGGATCGCCGAGCAGCTCGCCGGGTTCACCGGGCTCGGCGTCGTCATCGCGTTCCTCGCCGGCCTGGCGCTCGGCCGCTTCGCCGTGGTCGGCGCCCGGGAGGCGGCACGCGAGTCCGCCGAAGCGCAGGAGGCCGAACGGCCGGGCTCGGGCACCACGCAGCCGCTGGTGTACGGACGCTACGCGCGGGAGAACCCGCCGGGGCCGGCGTCGTCCCCGCCGGGATACGGCGACCAGCCGGTCGCGGGCGAGCACCGCTACGACCGCTGATCGGACGCACCGGCGCGCTTCTCAGATCGGAACGGCTACCGGTCGCGCCTGCGCATGTTGCGGACGGACTTGGTCGTCTCGTAGCTGCCGCGCTCGTCGTCGAGCCGCACGTCGTCGCGGTCGGTGAACATCGCCACGAAGGCGATCAGGAGGCCGATGCCGCCGATCCACGGCTCCCGCCACGCGAAGCTCAGCGCCACGCAGACGACCGCACAGGAGATCAGCAGCAAGAGCTTCACGTCGTACCCCTCGACCCGCTCCCGATGCCGGACACCCCGGTCACCGGCCGAACACCACTTGCGGGATCAGCGAGTAATGGAAGACTTACTCACGGCCCGCAGGATGCATACTGACATGCCGCGGCCCGCCCGGGAAAGATCCCGGGCGGGCCGGACGGCGAATATTTCGGTCACTTGCGGTTCTTGCCGCGCTTCTCGCGGATCTTCATGCTGATGTCGAGCGGCGTCCCGGCGAAGCCGAACTCCTCGCGCAGCCGCCGCTCGATGAACCGCCGGTACCCCTCCTCCAGGAACCCGGACGTGAACAGCACGAACCGCGGGGGCCGCACGCCCGCCTGCGTCGCGAACAGCACGCGCGGCTGCTTGCCGCCGCGCACCGGATGCGGGTGCGCGTTCACCAGGTCGGCGAAGAACTGGTTCAGCTTGGACGTGGGGACGCGGGTGCCCCAGCCCTCCAGCGCCGTCTCGATCGCCGGCACGAGCTTCTCCATGTGCCGCCCGGTCTTGGCGGAGATGTTCACGCGCGGCGCCCACCGCGCGTTGTGGAGCTGCCGGTCGATCTCCCGTTCGAGGTAGTGGCGGCGCTCCTCGTCCAGCAGGTCCCACTTGTTGTAGGCGATGACGAGCGACCGGCCCGACTCGACCACCATGGAGATGATCCGCAGGTCCTGCTCGGCGAGCGGCTGGTCGGCGTCCACCAGCACGACCGCGACCTCGGCGCGCTCCAGCGCCGACCGGGTGCGCAGCGTGGCGTAGAAGTCGGCGCCCTGGTTCTCCCGGTGCCGCCGCCGGATCCCGGCCGTGTCGATGAACCGCCACGTCTTGCCGCCGAGCTCGATCAGCTCGTCGACGGGGTCGCGGGTCGTGCCCGCCACCGCGTCCACGACGGCCCGCTGCTCCCCCGCCAGCTGGTTCAGCAGGCTCGACTTGCCGACGTTCGGGCGGCCCAGCAGCGCGACCCGGCGCGGCCCGCCCGGCTCGCCGAACGTCTCGGGGGGCGCCTCGTCCGGCAGTGCCGCCAGCACCGCGTCGAGCAGGTCGCCGCTGCCGCGCCCGTGCAGCGCGCTGACCGGGTGCGGCTCGCCGATGCCGAGCGACCACAGCAGCGCCGCGTCGGACTCGGCGGCCACGCCGTCGACCTTGTTCGCGACCAGCACCACCGGCTTGCCGGAGCGGCGCAGGATCTCCACCACGGCCTCGTCCACGTCGGTGGCGCCGACGGTCGCGTCCACGACGAACAGCACGACGTCCGCCAGCTCGACCGCCAGCCGCGCCTGCTCGGCGATCGCCGCGGCCAGCCCGGTCGAGTCGGGCAGCCACCCGCCGGTGTCGACGACGGTGAACCGGCGCCCGCTCCACGTCGCGTCGTAGGCGACGCGGTCGCGGGTCACTCCGGGGACGTCCTCCACGACGGCCTCGCGGCGGCCGAGGATCCGGTTGACCAGGGTCGACTTGCCGACGTTCGGCCGCCCCACCACCGCCACGACCGGCGCGGGGCCCGCGTCCTCGGGGACGTCCTCGACGACGTCCACCGTCTCGATCTCGTAATCGCTCACTGTCCCGTCTCCGCGGGGGCCCTCAGGCCGCCCGCTCACTCTTGCTCTTTGGCGAGCCGCACGATCGTCTCGACGACCTCGCTCAGGCTCAGCTCCGTCGAGTCGATCTCGTGCGCGTCCCCGGCCCTGGTCAGCGGGGACGCCTTCCGGGTGGAGTCCAGGCGGTCGCGCCGCGCCTGCTCGGCCTGCGTGACGGTCACCGTGGCCCCCGGGTCTGCCGCGAGGTCCTTCGCACGGCGCGCCGCGCGCGCCTCCTCGCTGGCGGTCAGGTACACCTTGACCGGCGCGTCCGGGGCGACGACCGTGCCGATGTCGCGCCCCTCCACCACGATGCCGCCCGTCCCGATGATCTCGCGCTGCAGCTCGACGAGCCGGGTGCGGACCGCGGGGACGGAACTGACGGCGCTGACCGCGTTCGTCACCTCGCGGGTGCGGATCGGGCCGGACACGTCCGTCCCGTCCACCGTGATCGTCGGCGCGTCCGGGTCGGTGCCGGACTCGATGGCCGGTTCGAGCGCGCGGGCCGCGACGGCCCCGCCGTCCTCGACCGGAACGCCGTGCTGGAGCATCCACCACGTCATGGCGCGGTACATCGCGCCGGTGTCCAGGTAACGGAGGCCCAGTGCGCGGGCGACGCCCTTGGACGCGCTGGACTTGCCCGACCCGGAGGGTCCGTCCATGGCGATGACGAGCGGCACGATCGCTCCCTCTCTGTTCCGTTGGAGCGCCCTCCGGCGCGAGGCCGCGGGCGGGCCGGGCGGCGCTCTCCGCCGCGCCGGCGCGCGGGTTCCCCCCGGACGGGCCCCGGCGAACCAGGCTACCGTTCCGCGCCGACTCCCCGGGCCGACTCCCCGGGCCGACTCCCCGGGCCGACTCCCCGGCCCCTAGCCGGGCACCGACCAGCCGCGGGCGCGCAGCTCGGCGGCGAGCCCCTCGGCCGCCTCCGGCACCACCGACAGCTCCAGCACGCCCAGCGGGCGGCCCGGCGAGTGCTCGATCGTCACGTCCTCGATGTTGACGCCCGCGATCCCCGCCGCCTGGAAGATCATCGCGAGTTCGCCGGGACGGTCCGGGATGACCACCTGGACGGTCGCGTAGGCGGGCTGGTCCCCGCCGTGCTTGCCGGGGATGCGGGAGCGGCCCGCGTTGCCGCGCAGCAGCAGGTCCGCCACGTGCGCGGCGGCCTCCTCGCTGCCGTCGCGCAGCAGCGACGCCGCCACCGCCAGATCGGTCGCGACGGCCTCCAGCACGTCCGCGACCGGCTCTGAGTTCGCCGACAGGATCCCGATCCACAGCCGCGGGTCGCTGGCCGCGATCCGGGTGACGTCCCGGACGCCCTGCCCGGCGAGCCCGAGCGCCGTGTCGTCCGCGCCGGTGAGCCGGGCGGCGACGGCGGCCGACACCACGTGCGGGCCGTGCGACACCAGCGCGACGGCCCGGTCGTGCTCGGCGGCGTCCACCTGCACCGGCGTCCCGCCGCACGCCTTCACCAGGCCCGTGACGGCCGCGACGGTCTCCGGCGTCGCCTCCGGCGGCGCGCACAGCGCCCAAGGGCGGCCGAGGAACAGGTCCGCGCGGGCCGCGCCCGGCCCGGACCGCTCCCTGCCCGCGAGGGGGTGCCCCGCCACGAACGTCGTCAGGTCGCAGCCCAGCTCGGCCGCCTGCGCCAGCGGCAGCGCCTTCACGCTCGCCACGTCGGTGTAGGCGGTGGCGAGGCCGCGCTTCTGCGCGTCCAGCAGCGTCACCGCCACCGCCGCCGGCGGCACCGCGAGCACCGCCAGATCGGCGGGCCCGGCGGCCGCACCGTCCGGCAGCCGGTCGCCGGCGCCGAGCTCGACCGCCATCGCCAGCGCGGCCGCGTCCCGGTCGGTCAGCAGCACCTCGGCGCCCCGCTCCCGCATGGCCAGGGCGATCGACGTCCCGATCAGCCCCGTCCCGACCACGATGATGCGCCGCGCCGCCGCGTCCTCACTCACGCCGGTCAGCCTACTGCCCTCCGGACGGGTCACTGGGCGATGTCGAGGCGGAGCGCCGTCGCGCCGCGCAGGTACACGTGCTGGACGGCGGAGCGCGGCCGGGACGTCTCGATGTGGGCCATCAGCCGGATGACCCGGGGCAGCGCCGCCGGCACGGCGATCTCCGACGCGCACAGCAGCGGCACCTCGTGGAAGCCGAGCTTGCGGGCGGCGAGCGCCGGGAACTCGGCCGTGAGGTCCGGCGTGGTCGTGAAGATGACGCTGATGACGTCGTCGGTGCTCAGCTCGTTGCGGTCCATCACCGCGGAGACGAGCTCCGTCGTCGCCTCCAGGATCTGGTCCCGGTCGTCGGCGTCGACCTGCGTCGCGCCGCGGACCGCGCGTACCGCCATAGCCGTTCCCCCTCCTCGTGCCGCCGGTGCTACAGCCCCACGGCCTTGTACAGCTCGCCGACCTCGTGGACGGTCAGCGCCCGCATCGTGCCCGGCTTCAGCGAACCGAGCCGGATCGGCCCGAACTCTATTCGGGCGAGCTGCTGGACCGGGAACCCGACCTCCTTCAGCAGCCGCCGCACGATGTGCTTGCGCCCCTCGTGCAAAGTGATCTCGACCAGCACGCGCCGGCCGACCTGGTCGAACACCCGGAACCGGTCGGCCTTGGCGGGCCCGTCGTCCAGCGTCACGCCGGCCCGCAGCCGCTTGCCGAGGTCGCGGGGGATCGGCCCGTGGATCTCCGCCAGGTAGGTCTTGGCGACGCCGAAGCTCGGGTGGGTGAGGCGGTGCGACAGCTCGCCGTCGTTGGTGAGCAGGATCAGGCCCTCGGTGTCGGTGTCCAGGCGGCCGACGTGGAACAGCCGCTCGGGCACGTCGACGTACTCGGCGAGGGACTTGCGGCCCCGTTCGTCCGCCATCGTGCTCACCACCCCGCGGGGCTTGTTGATGGCGTAGTAGCGCATCTCGGCGCGGGTCTCGACGCGCTTGCCGTCCACGTGGATGACGGCGCGCCGGGGGTCGACGCGCTCACCGAACCGGAACACCTTCTTCCCGTCGACGGTGACGCGGCCCTCGCCGATCAGCTCCTCGCAGTGGCGGCGGCTGCCGATCCCGGCCTCGGCCAGGACCTTCTGCAGCCGCACGCCCTCGTTCTCGGTCACGTGTCCTCAACTATGTCGTCAGGCAGGTCATCGGGCAGGAAGGGGGCGAGCTCGGGCAGCTCGTCGAGGTCGCGGAGCCCGAGCCGCTCCAGGAAGTACCCGGTGGTGCGGTACAGGTGGGCCTGGGACTCGGGGTCCTGCCCGGCGTCCTCGATCAGGCCGCGCAGCGTCAGGGTGCGGACGACCCCGTCGCTGTTGACGCCGCGGATCGCCGACACGCGGGCGCGGCTGACCGGCTGCCGGTAGGCGACGACGGCGAGCGTCTCCAGCGCGGCCTGGGTGAGCCGCGCCTGCTGCCCGTCGGTGACGAACCGCTCGACGACCGGGGCGCACACGTCCCGGGTGTAGAACCGCCAGCCGCCCGCGACCTCCCTGAGGTCGAACCCGCGGCCCTGCTCAGTGTATTCCGCGGCCAGCTCCCGCAGCGTCTCCGCGACCTCGCCGCGGGGGCGCTCCAGCAGCTGCGCGAGCGTCAGCTCGGTGACCGGCTCGTCCACCACCAGCAGGATCGCCTCGATGGAGGCCCGCAGGCCCGGAGGCTCCGGCGCGTCCGCGCCGGGTTCCTCAGTCATCGTCTCCCTCGTCCCTCTGATCCTTCTCGTCCTGCTCCGCGGCGCCGTCCTTCTTGGCGGCGCCCTCGTAGTCGTCGCCGACCTCGACGTCGCCCTCGTCGGTGCCGGTCCAGGTGACGTGCAGCTCGCCGAGGGGCTCCAGCTGCTCGAACATGACGTTCTGGTCCCGGTACAGCTCCAGCAGCGCCAGGAACCGCGCGACGACCTCGTAGGTGCCCTCGGCGTCCGACGCGAGGACGCGGAACGTCGTGCTCCGGAGCCGGCGGAGCCGGGCCACGACGATCGCGGCCTGCTCGGTGACGCTGGCCCTCGGCTGGTAGATGTGCTCGACGGAGACCGACGGCGGCTCCTTGGGCGCGAAGGCCCTGGCGGCGAGGCGGGCGAACTCCTCGGGCCCGAGGCCGAGCAGCACCTCCGGCAGCAGGTTCGCGAACCGCGGCTCCATCGGGACGAGGCGCGGGAACCGGCGGCTCGCGTCGGCGATCCGCCCCGCGAACACCTTCGCGACCTCCTTGTAGGCGCGGTACTGCAGCAGCCGCGCGAACAGCAGGTCGCGGGCCTCCAGCAGGGCCAGGTCCTCCACGTCGTCGACCTCGCCGGACGGCAGCAGCCGGGCGGCCTTCAGGTCCAGCAGGGTCGCGGCGACGAGCAGGAAGTGGCTGGCCTGGTCGAGGTCCCAGTCCCGGCCGTAGGAGTGGATGTGCGCGATGAAGTCGTCGGTGACCTTGTGCAGCGACACCTCGGTGATGTCGAGCTTGTGCTTGGAGATCAGCCCGAGCAGCAGGTCGAACGGCCCCTCGAAGTTGTCCAGGTGGACGCGGAACCCCTGCTCCTCCCCGGTCTCCCGCTCCGGCTCCGGCGACGTCTCGTCCACGTCGCTCACGGTAGCGGAGGTCACCTCCCGCGCTGTGCTCACCGGCCACATCGTCCCACGCGCCCGGCACCGCTCGCACCGCGCCGCCACCGGTCCCGAGGGGTGGTGCCGCGGGCCCCGGGCGCCCTACCGGCCGGTCATCCGGCGCACGAGGTCCTCCACCGCCGCCCGGTCGAAGTCGCCGCTGATCATCACCTCGCCGCCGGTGATCGGGTCCTGCACCATGGGGGCCGAGATGACGGTCCCGGCGACGATCATCGCGATGAGCCTGCCGTCGCTCCCCTCGGGCTGCTCGGCGGCCTTGCCGGTCAGCCGCCCGAACTCCGCGCCGTCGGCAGGGGTCAGTTCCAGTTGGACGGTCCAGCCGGCCTGGCCGCCCTCCGGCCCCTGCAGTGCCGCCTCGATGCGCTCCACCCGCTCGACCGTCATGCGCTCCGGGCCGAGCCGGTAGCAGGTGCCGGCCCCGTCGTCGGGGACGGTCCCGGACGCGCAGGGCGGCGCGGACTGCTCCGCCACGAGCTGGAACGTCAGCGGCTCGCGCAGGACGACCGGACCACCCCCCTCGCCGCCCTCACCGCGGTCATCCCGGACGGCCAGGAACACGGCGACGCCCGCCAGCAGCAGGCCGAACGTCAGGAGGGCGACGACGAGCACCACGCGCCCGCCCCCGCCCCGCGGAGGCGGACCCCCCGGCCCCGGCGGCGGGAACGCGGCATAGGGCGGCCCCGCCGGTGGAGGCGGCGGCCCGAAAGGCGGCGGAGGAGGTCCCGGCGGCGGTCCCGGAGGAGGCGGCGGCGGCGCGGGGGGCTGCTTCACGGGCGTTTCCCGTTCGTCGGGGTTCGCCACCGGGCCGGGCGGCGGACCGGGATCCTGTGCTACCGCGGCCTACGGCGTCCGTGCTCGCCGCGGCGACGGCCTCGCCGACTTTGTAACACGGGAGACCTCACCCTGTGAGGGCCCACCGTCCCAGAACCTCCCGCGCGAGCCCGCGGTAGGCGTTCGCGCCCATCGAGTTGGGGTCGAAGTAGGTGATCGGCTCCCCGGCGACCGTCGCGTCCGGGAAGCGGACCGTCCGGTTGATGACGGTGTGGAACACCTTCTCGCCGAACGCCTCGACGATGCGCCCGAGGACCTCGCGGGTGTGCAGCGTCCGCGAGTCGTACATGGTGCCGAGGACGCCGTCGATGACGAGGTGCGGGTTGATGCGGCCCTGCACCTTCTCGATGGTCTCCATCAGCAGCGCGACACCGCGCATCGCGAAGTACTCGCACTCCAGCGGGATCAGCACGCCGTCGCTGGCCGCCAGCGCGTTGACGGTGAGCAGGCCGAGCGACGGCTGGCAGTCGATGAGGATGTAGTCGTAGTGCTCGACGGCCGACTTCAGCGCCCCCTGGAGGATGTACTCGCGGCCGACCTCGTGGACGAGCTGGACCTCCGCGCCCGACAGGTCGATGTTGCTCGGCAGCAGGTCCATCCCGTCGACACCGGTCTCGATGACGATGTCCTCCCACTCGGTGTCGCGTTCGAGCAGCAGGTTGTGGATCGTCACGTCGAGCTGGCGCGGGTCGCCCTTGCCGAGCCCGACCGACAGGGCGCCCTGCGGGTCGAAGTCGACGAGCAGGATGCGGCGGCCGTACTCGGCGAGCGCCGCGCCCAGGTTGATCGTCGTGGTCGTCTTGCCGACGCCGCCCTTCTGGTTGCACACGGCCACGATCCGCGCGGGTCCGTGCTCAGCCAGGGGTTCGGGCTCCGGGAACACCGGCACGGGCCGCTGAGTCGGCCCGAGCCCCCTGCTCGGATCGGTCTCTATGGTGGCGGAGGATAGGACTCCATCCGCACCGTTTGTGCTGGTCACCAGATCCCTCCCCGGTGGCCCGGAAATGCCATCCAGAACGGGGACTCTAGGGCCGCCGGTGCCGGGTCTCAAGCCGACGCGCGCCGAACGTCGCGATTTGCCCGATCAGCTTCTGGCGCGCGGATGCGAAGTGGCGTAGACCTCGCGCAGCAACTGGACGGTGACCAGCGTGTAGACCTGCGTCGTGGTGACGGAGGCGTGCCCGAGCAGTTCCTGCACGACGCGGACGTCTGCGCCGCCGTCGAGCAGGTGGGTCGCGAACGAGTGCCGCAGCGTGTGCGGGGACACCTCCGACAGGTGCGCCCGGTCGGCGGCCGCGCGCAGCACCATCCACGCGCCCTGCCGCGACAGCCGGCCGCCGCGCGCGTTCAGGAACAGCGCCGGGCCGCCCCGCCCCGCCCGGGCGAGTTCGGGACGGGCCCGCACCAGATAGGCGTCCACGGCCTCCCGGGCGTAGTCGCCGATGGGCACGACCCGCGCCTTGCCGCCCTTTCCGGCGACGCGGGCGAACCCGTCCCGCAGGTCGAGGTCGTCGACGTCCAGGCCGACGGCCTCGGAGATCCGGGCGCCCGACCCGTACAGCAGCTCCAGCAGCGCCCGGTCGCGCAGGCCGCGGGCGGTGCCGGTGTCGCCGCCGGACGGCGCGTCCGCCGCGGCGAGCAGCCGCTCCACCTCCGCCAGGGAGATCGCCTTGGGCAGCCGCCGCGGCGGCGTCGGCGGCTTGACGTCGTGCGCGGGGTCCCCCGCCGCCAGGCCCTCGCGCAGCGCGAAGCGGTGCAGCCCGCGGACGGCGGCGAGCGCCCGCGCCGCCGACCCCGCCGACAGCGGCGGATGGTCCGCGTCGCCCTCCCGCAGGCTCACCAGGTAGGCCCGGACGTCGCCCTCGGTGATGTCGGCGATGTCCGCGCGGCCCCGGCCGTCCTGGACCTGCACGTAGCGCCGCAGGTCGCGGCGGTAGGAGCTGAGGGTGTTGGCGGCCAGGCCCCGCTCGACCGCGAGGTGCCCGAGGTAGGTGCGCACGGTGGCGCCGAGCGCGGAACCGGCGCCCGCGTCCCGCGCGGCCGGGCGCACGGACCTCCCGGGCGGCGGGCCCGCGGGCAGCGCGTCCGTTTCATCCGGCCTGTCGCCGCAGCCGGCACCCGTCGCCGGCGACCGGGGATGAAGAGTGTTCAGTTGCGGCACCTCTTCCGGGCGTGGCTACGGAGTCCCGCCCATCATGCCCCCTCCGGCCCGGCGCGGGGCCCCATCCCGGTCAGCTCTCCGGCGCGTCGACCGGGCGCAGCCCGGCGTATCCCGACGCCCGCGCGGCCTGCGCCGCCAGCACCCCCGCACAGGTGATCATGTTGTGCAGGTCGCCGGCCAGCACCTTGCGGACCGCCTCCTCCAGCGGCACCCACACGACCGGCATGTCGGCCTCCTCGTGGACGCGCTCGAAGTCGATCTGGTCCGCGGGCACCTCGGCGACGTCGCGGGCCAGGAAGATCCGGACGCGCTCGTCGGTCATGCCGGGCGAGGTGTACACGTCGACCAGGGTGTCCCAGCGGCCCGCGCGGTACCCGGCCTCCTCCAGCAGCTCCCGCTCGGCGAGCTTGTGCAGGGGCTCGCCGTCGACGTCCCGCAGCCCGGCCGGCGCCTCCCACAGCAGCCGCCCCACGGGATGGCGGTACTGCCGCAGCAGCAGCACCCGGTCGCGGTCGTCGACGGCGATGACGCCGACGGAGCCGACGTGCCGCACCAGGTCGCGCACGACGATCTCGGTGCCGTCGCCGCGCGGCATCTCCACCCGGTCGCTGCGGACGCCGAACACGCGCCCCTCGAAGACCGTGGACTCCTCCACGACGTCCCAGCGCTCGGGACGGTCCCGGACGTCGTCCGGGCCGAGGCCCCCGGCCGGGCTCATGAAACGGTCACGTTCCCCGCCTCGCCGTCGCCCGTGCGGGCCTCGGCATAGTCGAGCGCCGCGGACACCAGCCCGGTGAACAGCGGATGCGGGCGGGTCGGGCGGGACCGGAACTCCGGGTGCGCCTGCGTGCCGACGAAGAACGGGTGCTGCTCGCGGGGCAGCTCGACGTACTCGACCAGGCGGCCGTCGGGCGACAGGCCGGAGAACCGCAGCCCGGACTCCGCCAGCCGGTCCCGGTAGGCGTTGCTGACCTCGTAGCGGTGCCGGTGCCGCTCCGACACCTTCGCCTCCCCGTACAGCTCCCGGACGATCGACCCCTCGGCGAGGTCGGCCGGGTAGAGGCCGAGCCGCATCGTCCCGCCCATGTCCCGCTCGCCGGCGACCACGTCGATCTGGTCGGCCATCGTCGCGACGACCGGGTGGGCGGTGGCCGCGTCGAACTCGGCGCTGCCGGCGCCGGCGAGCCCGGCCAGTGTCCGCGCCGCCTCGATCACCATGCACTGCAGGCCGAGGCAGATGCCGAGGAGCGGGACCCGGTTCTCCCGGGCGTGCCGCACCGCGCCGAGCTTGCCCTCGATCCCCCGCACCCCGAACCCGCCGGGGATGAGCACGCCGTCGGCGCCGTCCAGCTCCCGCTTGGCGCCCTCGGGCGTCTCGCAGTCGTCGCTCTTCACCCAGCGGATGTGGACCTTGGCGTCGTTGCCGAACCCGCCGTGCCGCAGCGCCTCCGTCACCGACAGGTACGCGTCGGGCAGGTCGATGTACTTGCCGACCAGCGCGATCGTGACCTCGCGGGCCGGCTTGTGGACGCGCCGCAGCAGCTCGTCCCACGCGCCCCAGTCCACGTCGCGGAACGGCAGGTCCAGCCGCCGCACCACGTACGCGTCCAGGCCCTCGGAATGCAGCACCTTCGGGATGTCGTAGATCGACGCCGCGTCGACCGCCGACACCACGGCCTCCCGGTCGACGTCGCACATCAGGCTGATCTTGTGCTTGAGCCCGTCGGTGATCGGCCGGTCGGACCGGCACACGATCGCGTCGGGCTGGATGCCGATGGAGCGCAGCGCCGCGACCGAGTGCTGCGTCGGCTTGGTCTTCAGCTCCCCGGACGGGCCGATGTAGGGCAGCAGGGACACGTGCAGGAAGAAGCAGTTGTCCCGGCCGATCTCGTGCCGGATCTGGCGGACCGACTCCAGGAACGGCAGCGACTCGATGTCGCCGACCGTCCCGCCCACCTCGGTGATGACGATGTCGACGTCGCCGTCGCCGGCCATCCCGATGATCCGGTCCTTGATCTCGTTGGTGATGTGCGGAATGACCTGCACGGTGTCGCCGAGGTACTCCCCGCGCCGCTCCTTGGCGATCACGTTCGAGTAGACCTGCCCGGTGGTGACGTTCGCCGACCCGTGCAGCTCCGTGTCGAGGAACCGCTCGTAGTGGCCTATGTCCAGATCGGTCTCCGCGCCGTCGTCGGTGACGAAGACCTCACCGTGCTGGAACGGGTTCATCGTGCCGGGGTCGACGTTGAGGTACGGGTCGAGCTTCTGCATCGTGACGCGGAGGCCGCGAAGGGCCAGAAGCCGCCCGAGGCTGGACGCCGTCAACCCCTTGCCGAGGCTGGAGGCGACACCGCCCGTGACGAAGAGATGCTTGGTAGGCCGCGAGCTACCAGTGGCTGCCGAAGGCAAAGAAGATGCTCCCGTGGTCGTTGCGAGGCGGACAACGCACTGTCCACGGGCTCTCAGTTTATTGCATTGCCCTCGGCGGTCGGGCCCTGGGGGCTCGCGCTTATTGCATCGCCCTTGGCGGTCAGGCGCTAGAGCGCCTTCCCTTCGGCGGGCAATGCGTGCGATCGCTGCATCGCTCCGGCTCGCCTAGCGGCTCGCTGCGCGATCAGGTTTCTCGCAGGCTCGAAACCTGCCTTCGGACGCGATCGCAGGCGTTGGGGTCGTTGCGGGGTTGCGGCGGTGGCTGATGTAGCAGCGTCCGCGAAGACCCCTAGGTTCGGGACAGCGTGGCTGTGACGTACAGCGGGGCTGTGACGTGTGGAGAGCTCACGTCGGGCCTTACTAGGTCCCTGGCGGGGTGTCGGGGCTGGTGGCTTGCGGACTGGTCTTGTGCCTGGGCTCTGGTTAGAGGCGGGGGGTGGCTGCGGTGGGCATTATGGTGCGGAGTTGGCGGGTCAGTTCGTCGATCAGGGAGCGGGCCTGGTCGGCGGCGGTGCGGGCGGCGTCGCGTTCCTGGGAGAGTTCGGCGATCTGGGCGCGCTGCTCGGTGACGGCCTGGGCCAGTTGATCCACCCACTGGTCGCGTTCGGCCAGCTTCTCGGCGATGGCGTCGCGTTCGGCGGCCATCTGGCGCATGGCCGCGACGGCCTTGTCGCGTTCGCGGCCGGCCTGGTCGGCGCGGCCGCGGGCCAGGGTCAGCTCGGACTCGGCGCGTGCCTGGGCCTGGACGGCGGCCTCGCGGGCCCGCTCGGCGGCCTCCTTGGCCTTGGCGTTGCCGTCGCGCTCGCGCTCGGCCTTCTTGGCGGCCTCCAGCGATTGCGAAGCGGTGTCGAGGGCCTGCTGGCGCTCGGCCTCGGCGTTCTCGGCCCGTCCCACGGCCTCCTGGAAGCGGCGCTCGGCCTCTTGGGCACGGCGTTCCGCCTCGATGGCGCGGCGCTCGTTCTCCTGGGCGCGGTGCTCGGCGACCTCGGCGCGGCGGCGGGACTCGTCGGTCTCCTGCCCGGCCGCGACGATGGCGTGTTGCAGGTTCTGCGCGGTCATCTCGGCGTCGGTGACCTTGGCGCGCAGCGCCGACAGCTCGGCGTGGGCGGACTCCAGGCTGCGTGACAGCTCGCCGGCCTGCTCGGCCACGCGGTCGCGTTCCGCCTCGGCGGAGCGGCGCCCGGTGACGGCCTCCTCGACGGCGCGGAGCGCGTCGTCGCGGGCCTCGCTCATGGCGTCGCGCTGCTGGATGGCCTGCCGGACGGTGGCCTCGGCCTCGGCGACGCGGCGCTCGGCCTGCTCGACCTGGCCCTGCACCTGCTCCATCTGCGCGCGGGTCTGCTCGGCCTGCGCGCGGGCCTGGTCGGCCTGGATGCGCGCCTGCTCGGCCTGGCCGCGGGCCTGGTCGGCCTGGGCGCGGCCCTGCTGCGCCTGGTTCCACGCGGCGGCGGCGTCCCGCTGCGCGTTCTCCTTCTCGGTCTGGAGCGCGGCGATCTGCGTGACGGCCTCGTTCTGGACCTCGGCGATACGGCGGTCGGCGTCGGCGAACTGGCGCTCGGCCTCCACGGCGCGGCGCTCGGCCTGCTCGGCCTGGCCCCGGGCGCGCTGAACCTCGCCCCAGGCGGCCGCCGCGTCACGCTGGGCGGCCTCCTTCTCGGCGGCGACGGCCGCCACCTGCGAGGCGACCTCGTTCTGCGCATCGTTCAGGCGGCGCTCGGCCTCGACAGCGCGGCGCTCGGCCTGCTCGGCCTGGCCCCGGGCGCGCTGAACCTCGCCCCAGGCGGCCGCCGCGTCACGCTGGGCCGTCTCCTTCTCGGCGGCGACGGCCGCCACCTGCGAGGCGATCTCGCTCTGCACCTCGCTGACCTTGCGCTCACCGGCGGCGAGCGCGTCGCCGATGAGGTCGGCCATCTGGCGGAGCCGCTCGACCATGTCCCAGGGCTGGGCCTCGGGCTTCTCGAGTTCGGCGCGCACGAGTTCGGCGCGCACGAGCTCGCCGGGACGGCCCTGGCGGCCGTGCTGCCCCTGCGGCGCTTGGTGGGGCGGCTGCTGGGCCTGCTGGGCCTGCTGGGTCTGCTGCGGCTGCTGCTGGGCGGGTTTGGACATCTGGATCGGCTGCTGGGCGGCCGGCACCGGCGCCTCGGGCGCGCGGTTCGGGTCGCGCCCCATCGCGTTCCAGGGGGAACCCGCGTCCGGGACTCCGCGGGAACCGCCCGATCCGTTCAGCTCACTCACTGCTCTCCTCGCCTCACGGCTCGGTGCCACGTGAACGCCATGGCCCTGCTCGTCCCGCTCGCGGCGATCCTCGCCCGGCGGCTCGTCATCTCGCTCACGCGTCTCCTCGCCGGGCGGCGTCCGGCCGCGTTCGCGGGGGTAGGTCTGCACATCTCGTTCGCTCCGCCACCGGCCCTGCGCCTCGTCGCTTCGCTCACTGAAGGCACTCTAGTCGCGACCAGCGGAACCTTTGCCCAGTTTGGGGTTTACTTTCTTGATCCTCGCACGGTATCCGCGCACACGGCGTCCCTGCTCGGGGCCTGTGCGGGCCGTCCGCGGCGGGTCCGGCGGGTGCCGCGGGTCACACCGCGCGGGACGGTGTGACGGGTGGGACAATCGCGCTCCATGGAGCTTCGCACCCTGTATCCGCCCATCGAGCCGTACGACTCCGGGCTGCTCGACGTCGGCGACGGCAACCGACTCTACTGGGAGGTGTGCGGGAACCCCGAGGGAAAGCCCGCGGTCATGCTGCACGGCGGCCCGGGCGCCGGGTGCAGCCCGGCGCACCGCAGGCAGTTCGATCCCGAGAGGTACCGGATCGTCCTGTTCGACCAGCGCAACTGCGGCCGGAGCCTGCCGCACGCGAAGGACCCGGAGGTGTCACTGGAGGCGAACACCACCTGGAACCTGGTGGCCGACATGGAACGGCTCCGCGAGCACCTGGGCATCGAGCGCTGGCTGGTGTTCGGCGGGAGCTGGGGCAGCGCGCTGTCGCTGGCGTACGCGCAGACGCATCCGGAGCGGGTGACAGAGCTGGTGCTGCGCGGCATCTTCACGCTGCGGCCTTTCGAGCTGTACTGGTTCTACCAGGAGGGCGCGTCGCTGCTGTTCCCCGACCTGTGGGAGAAGTACCTGGAGCCGATCCCCGAGGACGAGCGGGAGGACCTCATCTCGGCGTTCCACGAGCGGCTCAACTCCCCGGACCGGGACGTGCGCGTCGCGGCGGCGAAGGCGTGGTCGACGTGGGAGGGCTCCACGATCACGCTGCGGCCCGACCCGGAGGTGGCCGGGGCGTTCGGCGAGCCGGACTACGCGGTGGCGTTCGCCCGCATCGAGAACCACTACTTCATGAACGAGGGGTTCTTCGAGGAGGAGCAGCTCATCCGCGACGTGGACAGGATCCGCGACATCCCGGCCGTCATCGTTCAGGGCCGGTACGACGTGTGCACGCCGGTCGCGACCGCCTGGGACCTCCACCGCGCGTGGCCCGAGGCGGAGTTCCACATCGTCGACGACGCCGGGCACGCCTTCAACGAGCCGGGAATCCTGCATCGCCTGATCGAGGCGACCGACCGCTTCGCGGGAAACGGCCGCCCGGAAGCGCCATAGGTCGGGGTCGCGGAATCCGACCAGAATCGGATGGGTCACGTAACCCACTTGTGACATGTCCATAAACAGTGCGGGGCGCGGCGCCGGTGCCGCGCCCCGGCCGGTCTACTCGTGACCGAAACACCTGATTCCTTACCTTTCAGCCATCCCGCTCTTACCCGTTCGTGAGTGAACCTGCCCCTTGAAGGGCAGGGACGGGGGCTCCCAGAACCCGCGCCAACGCCTTGCTCCACACGCGTCCCAGCACGCCCGCGACCGGACGACCTCGCGCGATGCGACGTGACGCCCGCCGCACCCGGGACGTTCACAGTGAATTTATGTGACTTACATCACACAACCGATACACAAAACCCCTCGCGCGGTCACGACAAAACATTAAGCTGACGTTCAGGAAGCGTCCCGGCACGTCCGGCCGCGGGTTCGCCAGTAACACCTGCGTAACACGGAGAAATGCGCGGAAGCGCCCGCGCGGGGCCCTCGCGAATTGCACCCAATTCGACAAAGCCTATTACCCTACCCAGTGGGCCGGGCCGCTAAACATCTCGTAGATAACATTCCTCTGCGATCACGGCGCGAGATTCGCTAAATTGCCTGGACATGGCAGCGCAACCCCTGGAATCACCGACCCGACGCCCCGGTCCGAACGAGACGAACGCGGACGTGCAACTCCAGGAGCCGAGCCTCTCCGACGGCCCAGAGCTCTGGCGGATGGCCCGGGACTCGCGAGTCCTGGACGTCAACTCGCCGTACAGCTACACGCTCTGGTGCCGCGATTTCGCGGACACTTCCGTGGTGGCATGCGACGCCGGCGCTCCCTGTGGGTTCATCACCGGCTACGTCCGCCCGTCCCGGCCCGACACGTTCTTCGTGTGGCAGGTCGCCGTAGACCACGACCATCGCGGCCAGGGCCTCGCCCGCCGCATGCTCGACCACCTCGCCGACCGACTCGCCCCGCGCGGGCACCGGTTCATGGAGGCCACGGTGACCCCGGACAACACCGCTTCCACCGCGATGTTCGAATCGTTCGCCCGGGACCGCGGCTGCGAGGTCGCCCGCAGTCCGCTGTTCGGCACGGAGCACTTCCCCGACGGGGGACACGAGCCCGAGGTGCTCTTCCGGATCGGCCCGATCACCGACGCGAACTGATCCAGCACATCCCAGTCCGCTCCCCCACGACAACCTGCCTGGAGGCAGACATGGACGTTTTCGCCAGCCTGGAATCGGAAGTGCGCGGTTACTGCCGCAGCTGGCCCACGGTGTTCACCACCGCGAAGGGCAGCTACATGACCGACGAGAACGGTAAAAGCTACCTCGATTTCTTCGCCGGTGCCGGAACGCTCAACTACGGGCACAACAACCCGCAGCTGAAACGGCGGCTGATGGATTACCTCGCGAGCGACGCGATCGTCCACAGCCTCGACATGTACAGCTCCGCCAAGCGGGAGTTCCTGGAACGGTTCAACGAGTACGTGCTCCAGCCGCGGGGACTCGACTACAAGGTCCAGTTCCCCGGGCCCGCGGGCAACAACTCGGTCGAGGCGGCGCTGAAACTCGCCCGCAAGTACACCGGCCGCGAGACGGTCGTCAGCTTCACCAACGCCTTTCACGGCATGACGCTCGGCGCCCTCGCCGTGACGGGCAATTCGATGAAGCGCACCGGCGCCGGCGTACCGCTGGGCCACGGGGTCGCGATGCCCTACGACAACTACCTGGACGGCCGGACGCCCGACTTCCTGCTGTTCGACACGATGCTGGACGACAGCGGCAGCGGCCTGGACAAGCCCGCGGCCGTGATCGTGGAGACCGTCCAGGGCGAGGGCGGCATCAACGTCGCCACCCCGGAGTGGCTGCGCGGCCTGGCGGACCTGTGCCGCCGGCACGAGATCCTGCTCATCGTCGACGACGTGCAGATGGGCTGCGGCCGCACCGGGTCGTTCTTCAGCTTCGAGGAGGCCGGGATCACCCCGGACATCGTCTGCCTGTCCAAGTCGCTCAGCGGCTACGGGCTGCCGTTCGCGATCACGCTGATGAAGCGCGAGCTGGACGTGTGGGACCCGGGAGAGCACAACGGCACCTTCCGCGGCTTCAACCCCGCGTTCGTCACCGCCGTCGGCGCGCTGGAGGACTACTGGGGCGGCGACGACATGGAGAAGGAGACGCTCGCCAAGGGCCAGCAGGTCCAGGCGGCCCTGGAGTCGATCGCGATCACGCACGCCGGCGCCGTCGACTCCGTCCGCGGCCGCGGGCTCGCGTGGGGCCTGGTGATGAACGACGCCGAGATGGCGCCGAAGGTGTGCGCCGAGGCGTTCGAGCGCGGGCTGCTGATGGAGACCTCCGGTCCGGAGGGCGAGGTGGTCAAGCTGCTGCCGCCGCTCACCACGACCGAGGCCGAGCTGGGCCAGGGCCTGGAGATCATCTCGGACTCGCTGGAGGCCGTCCGCCAGAAGGTGGCCGTCTAAGCAATTCCGCCCACATTAGGTCATAACGGGCCGTCAGCGGCTCACTGAGCCGCTCGCACCGCTCCGGACCTGCCGGGACACCCCCAGGTCGTTCCGGGCCGCCTCGGGCCCTCTGAGCCGTCCGGCTCCGGACGGCGGGGGCCGCCTGACCGGGTGCCCCGGGACGATCACGGGCTGACCGGGCACATACCTGGCGGACGCGGTCCGGCGACCCGCGTGAAACGCGACGAAGACGACCCCAGCGAACACCGCCCGAGCGGCACCGGGCCCTGCGCGGGCCCCGGTCCCCGGGCACAGCCGGAAAGAGGAGATTCATGATCGTTCGTTCCCTTGACGAGATCATCGGCACCGAGCGGGACGTGCAGGCGCCCACGTGGTGCAGCCGCCGGTTCGTCCTCGCCAAGGAGGGCGTCGGCTTCTCGATGCACGAGACGATCCTGTACGCGGGGACCGAGACGAAGATGTGGTACGCGAACCACGTCGAGGCCGTCTACTGCATCGAGGGCCAGGGAGAGCTGACCAACGACGAGACCGGCGAGAAGCACAAGATCGAGCCGGGCGTGATGTACCTGCTGGACCAGCACGAGCACCACACCCTCAGGGCGCACACCGACGTGCGGACCGTCTGCGTGTTCAACCCGCCCGTCACCGGCCGGGAGGTCCATGACGAGAACGGCGTATACCCGCTGCTGACGGAGGAGGACGCATGAGCATCATCGAGTCGCATCCGACGATCGACGACACCTACCCCACCCGGAAGGCCGCCGAGGCGGCGCTGCTGTACCGGCAGGACCCCGTCGTCTACGGCGCGCCGGAGGACGGCCCGATCGACCGCTCCACCCTCGACTCCTACGAGGCCGACGGCTTCCTGACGGTCGACCAGCTGATCTCGCCGGAGGAGGTCGAGGACTACCGCGCCGAGCTGCGCCGGCTGTCCGCGGACCCGCAGATCCTCGCCGACGAGCGCACGGTCACCGAGCGCGGATCGGACGAGGTCCGCTCGATCTTCGAGATCCACAAGATCAGTGAGGTCTTCGCCGGCCTCGTCCGCGACCCCCGCGTCGTCGGCCGGGCCCGGCAACTGCTCGGCTCCGATGTGTACGTCCACCAGAGCCGGGTCAACTACAAGCCGGGCTTCAACGGCAAGGACTTCTACTGGCACTCGGACTTCGAGACGTGGCACGCCGAGGACGGCATGCCCCGGATGCGCGCGGTGAGCATATCCATCGCGCTCACGGAGAATTTCGTGCACAATGGCGGGCTAATGATTATGCCCGGTTCCCACAAGACCTTCGTGGCGTGCGTCGGGGAGACGCCGGACGACCACTACAAGGAGTCCCTGCGCGGGCAGGAGATCGGGACGCCCGACCCCAGCAGCCTGTCGATCCTCGCCGAAAAGCACGGGATCGAGCTGTTCACAGGGCCTGCGGGCTCTGCCACCATGTTCGACTGCAACTGCATGCACGGCTCGAACGGGAACATCACCCCGTTCCCGCGCTCCAACGTGTTCATCGTGTTCAACAGCGTCGAGAACGCGTGTGTCGAGCCGTTCTCGGCACCGGCACCCCGCCCGGAGTTCATCGGCGCCCGCGACTTCACGCCCGTGGGCGACTGAATGAATACAACAATTCGATAACCCGACCCACCTCTGCTCCCGCGCCCGGGGGAGGCCGCACCGGCTTCCCCCGGGCGCGGGAGCGCACCCATCAGGAGATCGATGATGACTTCCTCGAGACGCGACTTCCTCCGTACCGCCGTGCTGCTGTCCGCCGCGGTGCCGCTGGCCGCGGCGGGCTGCTCCACGACGGATCCGGAGGAGGAGCGGTCCGGCGGCGGCACGCTGGAGAAGGCCCGGGACGCGGGGACGATCACCGTGGGCTTCGCCAACGAGGCGCCCTACGGCTTCACCGACAAGTCCGGCAAGCTCACCGGTGAGGCGCCCGAGCTGGCCCGCGTCATCTTCAAGAAGCTCGGGATCGACGAGGTCAAGGGCGTCCAGGTGGACTTCGCCGGCCTGATCGCCGGGCTGAACGCCAGGCGGTTCGACACGATCGCCGCCGGCATGTTCATCACGCCGGAGCGCTGCGCCTCCGCGGCGTTCGCCGACCCCGAGTACGTCGCCAAGAGCGCCTTCATGGTGAAGGAGGGCAACCCGAAGGGCCTGACGGGCGCCAAGGACCCGGCGGAGAAGGGTGCCAGGGTCGGCGTGCTGACGGGCGCAGTCGAGGCCGGCTACGCCGAGAGCACCGGGGTGAAGAAGGGCGACATCAAGACCTTCGCCGACCAGGCCAGCGCGTTCGAGGGGCTCAAGGCCGGCCGCATCGACTGCATCTGGCTGACCCGCATCTCCCTCGCCGACCTGCTGTCCAAGCACGAGGGCGAGGGCTTCGAGGTGACCGAGGCGTTCACGCCGGTCATCGACGGCAAGGAGCAGCTCGGCGCCGGCGCGTTCGCGTTCCGCAAGGCCGACGCGGAGCTGCTTAAGGCCTGGAACGACGAGCTCGCGAAGCTGAAGCAGGGGAACCAGCTCCTGCCGATCCTGCAGCCGTTCGGATTCACCCAGGCGGAGATGCCCGGACCGGACGACACCGCCGCGAAGTTCTGCAAGGGCTGATCCCGGGTGGCGGACGTCCTCGGAAGCTACAACCAGTGGCTCGCCGGCGCGTGGCTCACCATCCAGCTCACCCTGCTCGGCGGTGCGCTCGCGCTGGCGCTCGCGCTGGTCTTCGGTATGGCGGGCGCGTCGCGCCACGCGTGGGTGCGCGGGCTGAACCGGCTGTACGTGGAGTTCTTCCGCGGCAACGCGACGCTGGTGCTGCTGTTCTGGTTCTTCTACGCGCTGCCCCTGATCGGGCTCCGGTTCACCACCATGTTCGCGGCGGTGCTCGCGCTCGGCCTGAACATCGGCGCCTACGGCGCCGAGGTGGTCCGCGGCTCGATCAGGGCGGTGCCGAAGGCCCAGTACGAGGCGACGGTGGCGCTGAACTTCACGCCGTTCCAGCGGATGCGGCGGGTCCTGCTGCCGCAGGCCTTCGCGCTGATGCTGCCCCCCTTCGGCAACCTGATCATCGAGCTGATGAAGGGGACGGCCATCGTGTCCCTGGTCGGCCTGGTCGACCTGACCCGCGCCTCGAAGGACATCCAGGGCAGCAGCGGGGAGACCATCGCGGCGTTCTCGGTGGCCCTCGTCCTGTACTTCGTGATCGCGCAGATGCTGCAGCTGTTCGTCCGCTACGCCGAGCGGCGCGTGGACCGGATGCTGGGCCGCAGGCTGCCCAGTGAGCCGTCGCTCGGCACGATCGCGGCCGGTGCTCCCGGAGCGGGGGTGACGGGCTGATGACCTGGAACTGGGAATACACGGGCGAGATCCTCCCCGATCTGCTGAGCGGGCTGCGCTACACCGTCATCGCGACGCTGGTCGGCTACGTGATCGCCCTGATCCTGGGCCTGGTGTGGACGCTGCTGCGCCGCACGCCGTACCCGGCCGTGAACCACGCGGTCCGGTGGGTCACGGAGTTCATCAGGTCGACGCCGCTGATCCCGCAGCTGTACTTCGTGTTCTTCGTCCTGCCCTCCCTGGGCATCACGCTGTCGCCGCTGACGGCAGGGATCATCACGCTCGGCGTCCACTACTCGACCTACACGGCCGAGGTGTACCGGGCCGGGATCGCCGACGTCCCGAAGGGGCAGTGGGAGGCGTGCACGGCCCTCAACCTGCCGAAGTCGCGGGTGTGGCTGGACGTGATCCTGCCGCAGGCGGTCCGCCGGGTGATCCCGACGCTGGGCAACTACCTGATCGCGATGTTCAAGGACTCGCCGATGCTGTTCGCGATCAACGTCGCGGAACTGCTCTACGCCGCCAACAGGGCGGGGTCGGTGAACGGCCAGTTCCTGGAGCCGATGACGATGGTCGGGCTGTTGTTCGTCGTGGTCAGCGTCATATCCTCGATACTCGTCCGCCGCTTGGAGAGGCGCTATGCCACCCACTGACACCACACCGGAAGCCCCGACGCCCGACAATGCCGGAGCCGGAGGCGGATCGACACCGGGGGACGCCCCGACGACGGACGAGAGCGCTCCGGCGGCGAAGGGCGTCTCCACGCACAAGGACGCCGCGGGCGAGGGCGAGGCCGCCGCGGCGCTTCCGCACGGCGCCGCCCCGGGCATCCGCTTCGAGAAGGTGGTCAAGCGGTTCGGCGACAACGTCGTGCTCCGCGAGCTCGACTTCACCGTGGAGCCCGGCGAGCGGGTCACGCTCATCGGGCCGAGCGGGTCGGGCAAGACCACCATCCTGCGGCTGCTGATGACGCTGGAGACCCTCAACGAGGGCGTCATCTGGATCGGCGACCAGACGCTGTGGCACATGGACCGGGACGGCAAGCGCGTCCCGGCCAACCAGAAGCACCTGCACGAGATGCGCAAGCAGGTCGGCATGGTGTTCCAGCAGTTCAACCTGTTCCCGAACATGAACGTGCTGCGCAACCTCACCGAGGGGCCGGTGCGCGTGCTCGGGGTGTCCAAGGACGAGGCGGTCGAGCGCGCCAGGAGCCTGCTGGACCTGGTGGGCCTCGCCGACAAGATCAACGCCCACCCGACGCAGCTGTCGGGCGGCCAGCAGCAGCGGGTGGCGATCGCGCGGGCGCTCGCCATGCAGCCGAAGGTGCTGCTGCTGGACGAGGTCACCTCCGCCCTGGACCCCGAGCTCGTCGTGGGCGTCCAGGACCTGCTGCGCGACATCGCCCGGCAGAGCGACCTGACCCTGCTGTGCGTCACCCACGAGATGGCCTTCGCCAAGGACATCTCGGACCGGGTCCTGATGTTCGACCAGGGCCAGATCGTCGAGGAGGGTCCCCCGGACCAGATCTTCGGCGAGCCGTCCGAGCAGCGCACCCGGGACTTCCTGCAGGCGGTCCTGGCCTCCTGAGCAGGCCGGCAGGCGTACCCGTCGCCCGTGTCCCCGTCGCCCCGGGGACGCGGGCGACTCTCGTCGGCGGGCCGTACGCCGCCGTACCTGCCGACCCGTTCGCTGATCTTGCCTCGGCCCCGCCGTGGATTACACCGAACGTCATTCGGTACCGTGGCGGCATGAGTGGCGGAGGGGCACAGTGATGGGCGCATCGATCGTGGGGCTGGGCATGACCGAGCTCGGCAGGGTGTACGGGCGCAGCCCGCGGCGGCTCGCCGCCGACGCGGTGCGCCTCGCCGTCGCCGACGCGGGGCTCGCGCTCGGCGACCTGGACGGGCTGCTCGTCAGCCACGGCATGGGCGGCTCCCCCGGCATCGAGCTGGCCGGCGCGCTCGGGCTCCGCGACCTGCGGCTGCTCTCCCAGGTCAACGCGTTCGGCGCGACCGCGGGGGCGATGCTGTCGTACGCGGCGACGGCGGTGCTGAGCGGGACGGCGACCACCGTCGCCTGCGTGTTCGCGGACGCGCCGCTGAAGCCGAAGAAGTCCGCCGGGTCGGCCTACAACCGCGACGCCCGCGAGTGGTACGGGTTCGGCGGCATGACGGCGGCGCTCGGGCTGCGCAGCGTCAACTCCTTCTACGCCCTCGCCGCCCAGCGGCACATGACCCGGTACGGCACCACCAGCGAGCAGCTCGGCGCGATCGCGGTGTCGACCCGCGCGTGGGCGTCCCGCAACCCGCTCGCCCAGATGCGCGACCCGATCACCCTCGAGGACCACCAGGCGTCCCGCTGGGTGTCCGAGCCGCTGCACCTGCTGGACTGCTGCCTCGTCTCCAACGGCGCGATCGCCGTGGTGGTCACGGGCGCGGACCGGGCGCGGGACCTCGCGCGGCCGCCCGTCCACCTGTGGGGCTGGGGGCAGGGCCATCCTGGGCACCGCAAGGAGCGCGGCAGCGAGTACGGCCTGACCACCGGGGCGGCGTCGTCCGGGGCGACGGCGATGAAGATGGCCGGGATCACCACCGACGACGTCACCGCGTGCGAGCTGTACGACTGCTACACCTACACGGTCCTGGTGTCGCTGGAGGACTACGGCTTCTGCGCCAAGGGCGAGGGCGGCGCGTTCGCCGCGTCCGGCGCGCTCGGCCCCGGCGGGTCGCTGCCGACCAACACCGGCGGCGGGCAGCTCTCGGCGTACTACATGTGGGGCATGACGCCCGTGTCGGAGGCCGTGATCCAGGCGCGCGGGGACGGCGGCGAGCGGCAGGTCCCGGCCAACGACGTGATCCTCGTCAGCGGCAACGGCGGCATCCTCGACCACCATTCGACCCTCATCGTCAGCCCGCACGAGAAGGGGGCCTGAGAGCCATGGACATCGGCGTTCTGCGGCGGGACGGCCGCACCGACCCGTTCTTCGACGGCACCGCCGCCGGCCGGCTCGTCGTGCGGCGCTGCGAGGCGTGCGACCGCTGGTTCGCGCCGGACGAGACCGGCTGCCCGGGCTGCGGCGCCGACGACCTCGCCTGGGCGGAGGCGAGCGGCGAGGCGACCCTCGTGACCTGGACCGTCACCCGTCCGCGGGACTCGGACCAGCCCCCGGCCTACCTGGCGCTGGTCGAGCTGGCCGAAGGGCCGTGGCTGCACACCCGCCTGGACGGCGTCGACCCGGTGTCCCTGCGCGAGGGCCTTCCGCTCCGGGCGGCCTTCGTCCACCCTGACGAGGGCGAGTCCTACGTCCTCTTCCGCCACTAGACCGAACGTCATTCGGTCCGTTAGGTTCGAGGGTCATGAACACCGAGGTCTGCGCACGGTTCGGCATCGAGTTCCCGCTGTTCGCCTTCAGTCACTGCCGCGACGTCGTCGCCGCCGTGACCAACGCGGGCGGCTTCGGCGTGCTCGGGGCCGTCGCCTACACCCCCGACCGCCTCGAAGAGGAACTGCGCTGGATCGACGACCACGTCAACGGCCGCCCCTACGGGGTGGACGTCCTGGTCCCCGGCAAGATCGACAAGTCGGCGGAGGGCGGCGGCGGCCTCGGCTCGATGCTCGCCGCGATCCCCGAGGAGCACTGGAACTTCCTCACCGGCCTGTTCGCCAAGTACGACGTCCCGCTGCCGGACTTCGACAAGGCCAAGCGGTCCAACGCGCACAGCGGCGCGCAGGTCACCGCCAAGGGCGCGACCGAGCTGATCGACGTGTCGCTCGCCCACCCCATCGGCCTCATCGCCAGCGCGCTCGGCACCCCTCCCCCGCTCATGGTGGAGAAGGCCAAGGCCGCCGGGATCCCCGTCGCCGCGCTGGTCGGCACGTCCGAGCACGCCCGCCGCCAGGTCGCCGCGGGCGCCGACCTGATCGTCGCGCAGGGCGGCGAGGCCGGCGGGCACACCGGCGAGATCTCCACGATGGTCCTGGTCCCCGAGGTGGTCGACACCGTCGCCCCGGTGCCGGTCCTCGCCGCCGGCGGCATCGCCACCGGACGCCAGATGGCCGCGGCGATGGCCCTCGGCGCCTCCGGCGTCTGGTGCGGCTCGGTCTGGCTCACCACCGAGGAGGCGGAGACGCCGCCCCAGGTGAAGGAGAAGATGCTCGCGGCGACGTCCCGCGACACGATCCGCTCCCGGTCCCGCACCGGCAAGCCCGCCCGGCAGCTCCGCTCCGCCTGGACGGACGAGTGGGAGGGCCCCGAGAGCCCCGGCGCGCTGGGCATGCCGCTGCAGATGATCGTCGCCGAGGGCGCGATGCGGCAGATCACCAAGATCGCCGAGTCCGGCAACCCCGGCGCCCGGCAGCTCGCCAACTACTTCGTCGGCCAGTGCGTCGGCCTCATGAACACCGTCAAGCCGGCCCGCCAGGTCGTCTACGACATGGTCGAGGACTTCGCCAACGCCGTCGACCGCCTCAACGCCATCACCGGCGAGGACTGACCCGCCGCGTCCCCGGCGCCCGGTCAGGACGGGAAGCGGGTGGTGCGGCGGAGCTGGTCGAGGGAGCCGAGGATGTCGTCGAGGCGGCCGTCCGCCGGGTCGGCGACGTACTCGAGGACGGCGTGGTTGAAGGCGGCGGCCATGACCGTCGGCATCGTGTCGGACCCGTCGAAGCGGACCGTCCCGGCGTCCGCGAGCGTCCGCGCGATCCGCCGCGCCGCCGGATCGGGGTAGTCGTCCGGCCGCACCTCGCGGTTCAGCGAGAAGGCGCCGCCGCCGGGACGGCCGGTCCACGTCCGCTGCGCGCCGGCCGTCGCCAGGTGGGCGACGAGCCGGCGGGTGGCCGGGGTGTCGCGGAACACGCCGAGCACGTCCCCGCCGATCACGACCGACGACGCTCCCGGGAAGGGGATGTGGTCGTAGTCCCGGCCGGCCTCGGGACGGCCCGGCGCCTGCCGGTAGAAGGCGGTGATGAACGAGCCGGCGTGGTCGAACCGGCAGCCCGGCGGGGTGGCGAACATCGGCGCCCCCGCCTGGCCGTAACCGGTGAGCAGCGCGGTCCGGGCGTCCCCGCGCGAGGCCGCCACGACGGAGCCGAACGCCCGCCAGGCGCTCCGCACCGGCTCCGACGTCCAGGCCAGGCGGCCCGACACCCAGGCGTCGTAGGCCTCGGGGCCGGACTCGTGCAGCAGGAGGTCCTCGATCCAGTCGGTGCCCGGCCAGCCGGAGACGGACGTGTCGGCGAGGCCCAGGCACCAGGGGCGGGGACCGGCCTGCCCGGCGATCTCGGACAGCTCGTCCCACGTGAGGTCCGGGGCCGTGAGCCGCTCGCGAAGTCCGGACGGCAGGCTGCGCGGGTTGTACCAGATCAGGCTCTTCACCGACGCCTTGACGACGATGCCGAACGACCGGCGCCGGCCGTCCGGGCCGGTGGCGGACGTGAGGTCGCCGCCGATGCCCTGCGAGCCGCCCGGCAGCGGGCGCAGCTCGCCGGCGGCGGCGTACGCCCGCAGGTCGCCCGGCGTCGCCAGGACCGCCGCGTCGGGCGGGTGGCCGTCGTGCAGCTCGCTGGCCAGCACGGCGCGGGCGTCCCGCGTCCCGGTGTACTCGACGTCGATGCCGGAGTCCTTCTCGAAGCCGGACAGCATCTCCCGGAACGCGTCGCCCTCCTCCCCCGTCCAGGAGCCGAGCACGGTGATCGTCCTGTCCGAGCCGGACCCGCCGCACGCGACGAGGCCGAGCGAGCACAGCAGCAGGATCGCCGACAGGATTCGCACGCTCATCTCCTGAACTCGCGCAGCCGGGACCAGAACCCCAGGCCGGTCAGACCGGCCACGGCCAGGCTCAGCAGGGGGACGCCGGCGGCCAGCGCCCCGGTGTCCGCGGCGCCCGCGAGCCGCGCGTCGACGGGACGGCGCGCATCGTCCACCGCCTTGACGTCCAGCCCTTCCGCCTGGTCCACCGGACCTCCCGCGCGCAGCGCGGACGCACCCGCGCGGGCCGTGCCGATCTGCGCCTCGACGACCCGGTCGAACGCCGGGAGGTCCCGGTCCCACGCCCGGTCGAAAGAGCGGTCGAGGTTCAGGAACGCGTTCGCCGTCCACATGACCAGCCCCAGCAGGACCAGGCACGCGGCCAGCAGCGGCGGGTTGAACACGCGCCGGAACCGCCGGGCCATCGCCGCCTGCGCGTACACCAGCACGGCGAGGAGCGCGAAGCCGGTCACCGCCGTGCCGAGCGCGGCGGCGGTCCCGCCCCACGCGGAATGCCGCCGCTCGTCGATGGCCCGCAGGTCGCGCTTCGCTATCTCGTCGATCCGGGCGAGCACGCCGCCGTCGCCGTGCAGAAGGTCGGAGGCGTAACTCAGATACGCGTATCCGAGGTCCTCCAGCCCTTCCCGGTAGGTGGCGTCGGCCTGCTCCACCAGTCCCTGATAGGTCACGACCTGCGCATTGACGGCGCGCAGCAGATCGCGTTCGGCCGCGCCGCCGAAGTCGCGTTCGGCGATATGCGCAAGGCTGTCCCCCGCGGTCGTCAGATTGTCGCGGAACCGCTGACCCGGCCCGATCAGTTCCGCGGCCCCGGAACGGAAACTCTGCCAGGCCGCCCGGTCGGCGTCCGACAGCGCGGCATGGGCCGTACGTGCGCTGACGTAGGCGGGGACGCCTCGGTCCCGCACCGACGACACCGCCGACCCGCCGCCCACCAGGACCCCGGTCGCGGCCGCCCAGAACAGGAACGTCATGCCCAGGGCGAGGGCCATGATGGACCACAGCCAGCGCGGCGTACTCCATTTCCTCGGGGCCGCTCGAAACCGCAGGGCAAATGACACGGGTGCCATAGTAGGCCAATGCCATTGCGGTGACGGCGGGCGACGCCCGCCACAAATAGTGGGAAATGCACCGGAAATCAAGCGCAATTGCCGACCGCTTTCGGCCATCGCCGCGACATCGCGGAAATGGTGAGCCGCATGATAACCGCCGCCGGACCGGCCGGGCCGGAAGTGATGCGGCCGCTCGATGGGCCCCCGCCCGGGCCGGGAGCCGGCGCTTCGCCTATGCTCCTAATAAATGCATGTTCATTTACAAGGGGGACGGATGGCGGGACGGCCTCGCGGGGTCGATGACGCGGTGATCCTAAGGGCGGCGGCCGAGGTCATCGGGCGGGTGGGCCCGGCGAAGCTCACCCTCGCCGCCGTGGCGGACGAGGTGGGGCTCGTGCCGGGGACGCTCATCCAGCGCTTCGGGTCCAAGCGGGGCCTGCTGCTCGCGCTGGCCGCCCGCTCCGTGCACACCCCGGAGGAACTGCGCGAGCGGGTGCGCGAACGGCACGGGTCGCCGCTGGCCGCGCTGCTCGCCTTCGCCGTCGAGTCCATGTCCGACGCGGCCACCCCGCAGAGCTACGCCAACCACCTGGCGTTCCTGTGCATGGACCTCACCGATCCGGAGTTCCACGAGCACGCGCTGGCCGTCCACCGGGCGCAGGGACGGGTCATCGAGGCCCTGCTCGACGAGGCGGTCGCCGCGGGCGAGCTGGCGGCCGGGACCGGCACCGCCGCGGTGGCGGCAACGATCCAGACGGCCATCGCCGGAGCCGGCCTGACCTGGGCGCTCGAACGCCGCGGCACGCTGGCGGAGCGCCTCGAACGGGAGATCGGGAGCGCGCTGGCTCCGCACCTTCCGAGTACACCGGCCGCCGGCTCCCCGTCCTCCCCCGCCTGATCGCGGACCGCGCCGGTTGCGCCGGGACCGAGTGGGGGATTTAATAAATGTATGTTCATTTATAGCCTGGCCGCCTTGGCACCGCGCACCGGGAGGGAAGCATGACCACGGAGAAGCGCCCGCTGGCCGGCAAGGTCGCCCTCGTCGCGGGCGGGACGCGAGGGGGCGGGCGCGGTGTCGCCGTCGAGCTCGGGGCGGCGGGGGCGACGGTGTACGTCACGGGCCGCAGCAGCTCGGCCGGGCGCTCCGACCTCGGGCGGCCCGAGACCATCGAGGAGACCGCCGAGCGGGTGACCGCGGCCGGCGGGACCGGTATCCCGGTCCGCGTCGACCACGCCCGCCCGGACGAGGTGCGGGAGCTCACCGAGCGCATCGCGGCCGAGCAGGACGGGCGCCTCGACGTGCTCGTCAACTCCGTGTGGGGCGGCGATCCGCTGACCGACTGGGAGCACCCGCTGTGGGAGCAGGACCTCGACCAGGGGCTGCGCCTGCTGCGCCAGGCGGTGGAGACCCACGTGATCACCAGCCGTTTCGCGCTTCCGCTGATGGTCGCCCGCGGCCGCGGGCTGGTGGTGGAGGTGACCGACGGCAACACCGCCCGCTACCGCGGTTCGCTCTTCTACGACCTGGCGAAGTCCTCGGTGATCCGCCTGGCCGTCGCCCAGGCCGCCGAACTGAAGCCGCACGGGATCGCGGCCGTGGCCATCACCCCCGGCTTCCTGCGTTCGGAGGCCGTCCTCGACCACTTCGGGGTCACCGAGGCGAACTGGCGGGACGCCATCGCCGAAGACCCGCACTTCGCCCACTCCGAGACCCCGGCCTACCTGGGGCGGGCCGTCGCCGCCCTGGCCGCAGACCCCGAGGTCATGACGAAGAGCGGGCGGGCTCTCGCGACGTGGGGCCTGTACAAGGAGTACGGCTTCACCGACGTCGACGGCACGCAACCCGACTTCGCCGCGCACTGGGCCGAAGCCCTCGTGGACGAGTACGGCCCGCTCGGAGACCCCCTCTAGGACGGCACCTCGATGACCAGACGGTCGCCTTCGGGGGTGACGCTCGTCCCGAAGGCGGCGCACGCCTCGCGGAGGCGCCAGGTGATCCACATGTGGTCGGCTCCCCCGGCCAGGCGGGTGCGGGCGTGGTCGAGCCGCAGCGGGACCGCCTCGATCCGGGACGGTCCCGCGTCGTCCAGCGTGACCAGGAACAGCAGCCCCAGGTCGTTGCGGAGCGACGCGCTGACGGCGTAGTCGTCGATGAAGTCGCCCATGTCGAAGATCACCGGCGGGGCCGCACCGTGGAAGACATGGGCCGAGCTCCCGGCGATGAGCGTCGCACCGGCGTCCACCAGCTCCTTCGCCGCCCGCCGGACGTAGTACGGAGGCTCCCGCGTCATGTTCGGCCCCCAGTGCGGGAGGACGACCACCGCGTCGTTGCCCGCCCGCAGCCGCCGGACGCGGTCCGCCAGCCACCGTGGGACGCCCTTCTCCAGGTGGGCGTGGGCGACGCCCGGACGGGCGGGCGCGGCGGCGAAGTCGGCCGGGTGATCCGTGATCCCCACGACCGCGACCCGGGCGCCGCGGGCCTCCAGCACGGCGGCCTCCCGCGCCTCCCCGAGGTCCGCGCCCGCGCCGACGGCCCGGATGCCCGCCCCGGCGAGGTGGCGGAGGGTGTCCAGCAGGGCGTCCGGGCCGTAGTCGAGCGCGTGGTTGTTGGCGAGCGTCACGCAGTCCACGCCCAGATCGGCGAGTGCCTCGGCCGCCTCCGGAGGCGCACGGAAGTGGAAGGCCTTACCGACCGGGTCCCACCGCCGGCCACGGGCGGACACACAGCATTCCAGGTTCACCATGGCCAGGTCGGCTTCGGCGAAGACGTCGCGCACACCCTGGGAGAAGAGCCCGTGCGTACCGGACGCGGCGATCTCGTCCGCCACGCCTCGCCCGAGCATCGTGTCCCCGGCGAGCGCCGCTGTGACGACCATCGGGTCCCCCAATCGGCGGCAGTGCCACATTGACACCCCTACCCACGGAAGGCCGGCCGGTGGCGGCGGCGGTTCGGCTCAGGTGGCGCGGGTGAACCACGTGACCTGGGCGCCGTTGCTGAACGACCGCCGGTCGGTCGGCATGAACACCGTGGGACGGAACCCGCCGGAGAAGGCGGAGACGCCCGCGCCGGCCACCACCGGGTAGCTCTTGATGATCAGCTCGTCGATCTCGGGGAGGAGGGCGGCGGCGAGCCGGCCGCCCCCGCAGAGCCAGATGTCCTTGCCGCCTTCCTCTGCCTTGAGTTCGCGGACAGCGGCGAGCGGCTCGCGGACGAGCGTCACACCGGGATCGGCGATCTCGTCCAGCGTGGTGGAGACGATGTACTGCCGCAGATGGGCGTACGGGCTGGTCACACCGATGTCGAGGGCGGGCTGATACGTGGCCAGCCCCATCACCAGCGTGTCGAACCGCTTGTTGGGCTCGTCCTCCAGGCCGGCGTGCGGGCGGATGTGGGTGGGGACGGTCTCCGGAAAGCGCTCGTTGATCCAGGCCGCCATGTCGTCCGCGACCGGATAGAAATCGACCTCATCGCCGGGCCCGGCGATGAAACCGTCGATGCTCACGCCCACGTAGTAGACGAGCTTCGCATATTTTCACACCATCCGTAGTACTCTCTTTGTAGTGGTTTGAACGTAGTACTACAAACGGAGTGGTGTCAATATGCGGCGGAACGTCGAGCGGAGGACCGCGCTGGTCGACGCGGCGATCGAGGTCCTGGCCAGGGAGGGCGCGCGCGGGCTCACCTACCGGGCGGTGGACGCCGAGGCCGGCGTGCCGGTCGGCACCGCGTCCAACTACTTCGCCAACCGGGACGAACTGTTCACGCAGGCGGGCAGTCGGATCTACGAGCGCCTGGCGCGGGACGCGGCCGCCGCGATGACCGGACCGCTCGAAGGGCCGCGCGACCTCGCCAAGGTCACCGAACTCCTCCGCGCCGCCGTCGGGCGGATCGAGAGCTTCCGCACCGGCTACCTGGCGCTCCTGGAGCTGCGCCTGGAGGCGACCAGGCGCCCGGAGCTGCGCGCCGTCCTGACCGAGCGGGTCCGCGAGGACGTGGAGGCCAACATCGCCTACCACCTGGACTCGGGCCTCCCGGGCGACGCCACCTCGGTGCGCCTCCTCTACCTGGCGCTCAACTGGCTGATCGTGGAGCACCTCACCCTGCCGGGGGTGTTCTCCGACGAGGACGTCCAGGAGCTCGTGGCGATCGCGGTGGAGCGCGCCGTCCCCCGCTAGGACGGCACCGCTAGGAGAGCGGGCGGCCGGGCCCCTTCTTGACCTGCTGGATGAACAGCCCGGCCAGCGCGCGCTGCCCGGCGGCCGTGGGGTGGTAGCTGCGCGGCTCGGCTTCGAGCGCCGACAGGTTCAGCGTCAGGCCGTTCATGTACGGCTCCTTGCTGCCCACCTCGTGCCCGGCGAACGCGCCGTAGGCGTCGACGAACTCGACGCTGCCGCGGCCGCCGCGGGCCGCGATCTGCGCGTCGGCCTCGGCGGCGGACTGGCCGATCAGGCGGCTCAGGTCGTGGGCCCGGGCGTTGAGCCAGCGCTGGTCGGACACCGTGATGTTGTCCGCGCCGACCCCGCTCATCTCGGAGAACGCCCTCGGGTACCCCATCACGATCACCCGGGCGCGCGGCGCCTTCGCGGTGATCTTGTCGAGCAGGCCGGGCAGGTTCCTGCGCAGTTCGGCCATCCGCTCCGCGATGTCCTCGCCCTGCCGGGTGCAGTCCTTGCTCCACGGCAGCTTGACCACGCACCCGGCGAGCACCTTGGAGAACCCGACGTCGTTGCCGCCGATGCTCAGCGTGATCAGGCTGGTGTCGGGGCCGATGCGGTCGAGCTGCGGCGGTTCCCCGCCCCGCCCCTTCAGGACGTCGGACGTCGTGGCGCCCGAGCACGCCCAGAACCCGGTGCCCTTCGCGAAGTCGAACGCCTTCGAGACCTCGTGGTAGTACGCCTTGGACGTCCGGTGGCACCGGTCGAGCGGGTTGTGGTCGGACACCGTCGCCTCCGACCCGACTCCCGACGAGTACGAGTCGCCCAGCGCAACGTACGACCCCCACGTGGCGGCCTCGACGGGTGTCAGCGCCCTCGCGGTGGCGACCGGGTCGGTGCGGACCTCGGGATCGGGCTCGCGGCACCCGATGTCGAAGGCCGCGCAGCGCGCCGCCGGCAGCGCCACGAGCGGCACGACGGCCAGCACCAGCAGCGCCACGAGGACGACGACCGCCGCCCTCCGCTCACCGAGACGATCCCGCAGCCACCCCGCCGGGCTGATCATCGCCCTCCTCCCGTGTCGTGCTCATGGGGCAGACGTCCGTCCGACGTTCCCGGTTCCCGCCTTTACATTGTAGATCAGGAAGTGCGGCCGGCCGGCGCCCACATCACCGCCCGCGGGCCCAGCTCGTGCAGCCCCGCCTTGACCTCCGCCTCCCAGTGGGACCTGATCCCCGGACCCCAGCGTTCCTCGGGCAGCTCCTCGAAACCGTGTGCGGCGTACCAGGGCCCGTTCCATGGGACGTTCCGGAACGTCAGGAGGCTGACCCCGGGCGCCCCTGCCTCGCCGGCCCGCGTCATGACGGCGTCCAGCAGCCGGGCGCCGATCCCCTTGCCCGTCAGGTCGTCGCGCACCGAGATCTGCGCCAGGTACGCGGCACCGTCGACATCGTCGACCACCGCGAACCCCACCGGCGGGTCGCCGGCGACGATGATCTCGGCGTCCCCGTCCGACATGAGCTCGACCACGGTCGGGCCGGGAGGGAACACGATCCCGATCTCGGCGAACATCCGCTCGCCGGAGATCTCGATCGGCGGCAGCGCCGGCAGATCCGCCGGCCGCGCCACCCGCACCTCGTAGTCCATCCCGCAATGGTAAAACGCCGTCCGCCCCCGCCCTTCCGGCATCTGCGTCCGGCCGACACCCGGCGACGGCCGTCGCGCGTCTCCGGGATGCCCGCCGGCTCGGCGGTGCGGATACGCGATAAATCGGATGCGCGGACGGGGCGGCCGTGGTCATGATCGAGCATGGAATGGACGCTGAGCTACGACCTTGACGAATTCATGGCGGCGGCGGGTGGATTCCTGCACGACGACCCAGCCCGGAACACCGTGGCGCTCACCGTGACCGGGGACATGCGCGCCGAGGGCCCCCAGGTCCGCAAGGACGTCCTGTTCGGATGGTGGCCGGCGGGCGGGCACGTCGAGGGCGCGTTCCTGTGGACGCCTTCGTATCCGCCGCTGCTCAGCGCGATGCCCGAGCGGGCGGCGCGGAACCTCGCGGACGTCCTGGCGGAACGTGCGGCGGCGCTGCCGGGCGCCAGCGGCTCCCAGGCCGCCACCGAGGCGTTCGCGGACGAGTGGAAGCGGCGGACCGGCGCCGCGAGCCGTGTGACCATGCACCAGCGCCTCTACCGGCTGGGCGAGCTCGAGGTGCCCGATCCGCTGCCGGCGGGCACCGCCCGCACCGCGAACCGGGACGAGCGGCCGCTGATGCTGGAGTGGGCCACGGCGTTCTGGACGGAGGTCGACGAGCACGGTCCGGTGAACACGGCGATGATGGACGCCAGGCTCGAGACGGGCCGCATCGCGCTGTGGGAGGCCGGCGGGCAGCCGGTCGCGATGGCCTGGTGGTCCCCCGTGGTCGCCGGGATGTCCCGCGTCTCGGCCGTGTACACACCGCCCGAGCACCGCCGACGGGGTTACGGAGCGGCGGTCACCACGAAGGCCACACGGTCCGCCATGGAGGAGGGCGCGACGGACGTCGTGCTGTTCACCGACCTGGCCAACCCGACGAGCAACGCCGTCTACCACCGCCTCGGCTACCGCCCGGTCGAAGACCGCATGGTCCTCGCCTTCACCTGACCCTCTCCAGCCCTGGCGCCGCCCTCGGGCCGCCCGTCCGCAGCCGGCACGCCTCCAGGAGAAGCGCCTTTGCCGATCCAGCGCGCCCCGGGAACGGCACCTGCCTCCTTGCTCAGCGCGTCCGCGGGTGCGGGCGGCCTCCGGAGGTCGGTTCTCGCCGACGGGCGGGTCGGCGCGAGGGCTAGTGGACGCCGGCCTCCTTCATGTCGCGCAGTTCGCGCTTGAGTTCCTTGATCTCGTCGCGGAGGCGGGCGGCGAGTTCGAACTGGAGGTCGGCGGCGGCCTGGTGCATCTGGGCGGTCATCTGCTCGATGAGGGCCTCCAGGTCCTCGCGGGGGTGGTCGCCGACCAGGTCGGCGGCGTGCCGGCCGACGTCCTTGGTGCGGGACGCGAGCCCCGGGACGGGGGCCTTGCCGCGGCTCTGCTGGCGGCCGGCGCCGCCGATGAGCGTCTCGGTGTCGGCGTCCTCGCGGGCGAGGGAGTCGAGGATGTCGGCGATGCGCTTGCGGAGCGCCTGCGGCTCGATGCCGCGCTCCTCGTTGTACGCCTGCTGCTTGGCGCGGCGGCGGCTGGTCTCCTCGATCGCGCGCTCCATCGACGGGGTGACCGTGTCGGCGTACATGTGGACCTGGCCGGAGACGTTGCGGGCCGCGCGGCCGATCGTCTGGATGAGGGACGTCTCGGAGCGCAGGAAGCCCTCCTTGTCGGCGTCCAGGATCGCGACGAGGGACACCTCGGGCAGGTCGAGGCCCTCGCGGAGCAGGTTGATGCCGACCAGGACGTCGAACTCGCCGACGCGCAGCTCGCGCAGCAGCTCGATCCGGCGCAGGGTGTCGACCTCGCTGTGCAGGTAGCGGACCTGGATGCCGAGTTCGAGGAGGTAGTCGGTGAGGTCCTCGGCCATCTTCTTGGTGAGGGTGGTGACGAGGACGCGCTCGTCGCGTTCGGTGCGCTCGCGGATCTCGTGGATGAGGTCGTCGATCTGCCCCTTCGTGGGCTTGACGACGATCTCCGGGTCGATGAGGCCGGTGGGGCGGATGACCTGCTCGACCACGTCGCCCTTCACGCGGCCCATCTCGTACGGGCCGGGCGTCGCGGACAGGTAGACGGTCTGGCCGATGCGGTCGAGGAACTCCTCCCACTTGAGGGGCCGGTTGTCCATCGCGGACGGCAGCCGGAACCCGTGCTCGACCAGCATCCGCTTGCGGGACGCGTCGCCCTCGTACATCGCGCCGATCTGCGGGACGGTCTGGTGCGACTCGTCGATGACGAGGAGGAAGTCCTCGGGGAAGTAGTCGAGGAGGGTGTTGGGGGCGCTGCCGGGGCCGCGGCCGTCGATGTGGCGGGAGTAGTTCTCGATGCCGGAGCAGGTGCCGACCTGCCGCATCATCTCGATGTCGTAGGCGGTGCGCATGCGCAGCCGCTGCGCCTCCAGCATCTTGCCCTGCCGCTCCATGACGGCGAGGGTCTCCTCCAGCTCGGCCTCGATGGCGCGGATGGCCCGCTCCATCCGCTCGGGGCCGGCGACGTAGTGGGAGGCGGGGAAGACGTACAGTTCGTCGTCCTCGGTGATCTGCTCGCCGGTGAGGGGGTGCAGGGTGGCGAGCTTCTCGATCTCGTCGCCGAACATCTCGATGCGGACGGCGAGCTCCTCGTACTGCGGGATGATCTCGATGGTGTCGCCGCGGACCCGGAACGTGCCGCGGGTGAAGGAGAGGTCGTTGCGGGTGTACTGCATGCCGACGAGCTGCCGGAGCAGGTCGTCGCGGTCGATCTCCTGGCCGACGCTGAGGCGCACCATCCGGTCGACGTACTCCTGCGGCGTGCCGAGGCCGTAGATGCAGGAGACGGACGCGACGACGACGGTGTCGCGGCGGGTGAGCAGCGAGTTGGTCGCCGAGTGCCGCAGCCGGTCGACCTCGTCGTTGATCGAGGAGTCCTTCTCGATGTAGGTGTCGGTCTGCGGGATGTACGCCTCGGGCTGGTAGTAGTCGTAGTAGGAGACGAAGTACTCGACGGCGTTGTTCGGCAGCATCTCGCGCAGCTCGTTGGCGAACTGGGCGGCGAGCGTCTTGTTCGGCTGCATGACCAGCATGGGCCGCTGCACCTTCTCCACCAGCCACGCGATCGTGGCGGTCTTGCCCGTGCCGGTGGCGCCGAGCAGCACCACGTCCTGTTCGCCGCCCTCGATGCGGGACGTCAGCTCCGCGATCGCCTGCGGCTGGTCGCCGGACGGCGTCATCTCGGTGATGACCTCGAACGGCGCCACGCGCCGCCGCAGATCCGTGATCGGCCGCATCGTCGCGTCCCCCTGCTCCATCGGCTGCCTGCTCCATCAACTGTATGCAGCGGCTACGACAATCGGTATCCGCGCAGGCCGGCGGGCCGGTACCCCGGTCAGGACGCGGGCAGCGGGATCCTGGCGCGGACGGCGTAGCCGCCGCCGCACGGACCGGCCTCGAAGGTGCCGCCGAGGGCGGTGACGCGCTCGCGGAGGCCCACCAGGCCGTTGCCGCCGCTCGGCAGCCGGTGCTCGGGGCGGGCGACCGGCGGATCGTTGGCGACCTCCACCTCGATCGCCTCCGGAAGCAGGCCGAGGTCGACGCGGGTCCCGGCCATGCCGGCATGCTTGTGGACGTTGGTGAGCGCCTCCTGGACGAGGCGGTACACCGTTCGCCCGACGGCGGCGGGGATGGGACGCTCGTCGCCGCGGATCGACAGGTCGACGCTGAGGCCGGCCGCACCGGACTGCCCGACCAGGTCGCGGACGTGGGCGACGGTCGGGGCCTCTAGGGTCAGAGACTCCTCGCCCTGCCTCAGGACACCGATGACATGGCGGAGTTCCTCCAGGGCCTGGCGTCCCATGTCCCCGATGACGCCGGCCGTCTCCGCCGCCCGCTCCGGGTCGCGGACGGCGACCGCCTTGAGCGCGCCCGCGTGCACGACCATGACGCTGATCCTGTTGGCGACGACGTCGTGCATCTCCCGCGCGATGCGCGTCCGTTCCTCACCCCGCGCGCGCTCTGCGAGGAGGTGCTGTTCCCGTTCGAGGCGTGCGGCACGTTCCTGGAGCGAGGCGAGGAGTTGCTTGCGCGCCCCCATGTACAGCCCGAGCAGGACCGGGACGCCGATGAACGCGACGCTGAATATCGCCTGCGCGATGAAGGGCTCCTTCGACGCCGTGGGCCCGGCGACGGCGAGCGAGGTGATATAGCCGAGAATCGCGATGGTGATGACGGTCCGGCGGGACGCGGTGTAGGCGGCGAGCGAGTACAGGATGACGAGCGCGGAGAACGCGCCCGCACCGGTGATCGTGCCGAACGTCACCAGGAAGAGCCCGAGACCCACGGGATGGATGCGCCGCACGACGGCCGCCAGGCCGAGCACGACGCTGCACGCCGAAACGACGGGCGCCGGAAGGTAGAAGTCCTGCTCGGCGAACCAGAGGAACAGGCCGTCACCGACGGCGAGGGCGAGCGCGAGGGACACGTCGAGCGCGCGTGAACGTCTCGTCGGCCACGCCGCCGACCACCAGCCCCGCACGCGCATGCGATGAGCCTATAGCGCGCGGCAGGGTACCAGGACCGCTCAATGAGGAAGGTCACCGACACCTTCCCCGACAACTGGATCTGCCCAAGCACGGTCACTGCGAAGCATGCCCCTGGAAGGGGGTTCCCAGGGTCATTGCCATGTCCGGGCCGTGTCCGGGCGGTTACCGCACCACGCCACCGGACGCGGCGACCAGGCGGGCAAGGATCCTGCCCTGCTCCTCCTGGAGAGCGGCGATCTTCCCGAGCCCACCCATGATCAAATCCCGCCACAGCCGGAGACTCTTCGTGCACAGTCGGTCACTGTGAGCCATCAGGCTCCGCGGCACGGCTGGTGAGGGCCTTCCAGAGGTTGTCCACCTGGCTCTGCAGGGATTCGAGGGTTCCGGAGTTGTCGATGACGTGGGTGGCGACGGCGCGGCGGTCCTCGCGGGACGCCTGGTTCGCCATGCGGGCGCGGGCGTCCTCCTCGGTCATGCCGCGCCGGGCGACGAGGCGGTCGAGCTGGACGTCGGCGGGGGCGTCCACGACGACGACCTCGTCGTACATGGGGGCCAGGCCGTTCTCCACCAGCAGGGGCACGTCGTAGACCACGACGGCGTCCTCGGGCGCGGCGTCCATCAGCTCCTGCATCCGCTCCCCCACCAGCGGATGGACGATCGCGTTCAGCGCCGCCAGCCGGTCGGGGTCGCTGAACACGATCCGGCCGACCTTCTCCCGGTCGAGACCGCCGGACGGGAGGAGCACCTCCTCGCCGAACTCCGCGACGACGGCGGCGAGGCCGGGCGTGCCCGGCTCGACCACCTCGCGGGCGATCCTGTCGGCGTCGATGACCACGGCGCCGAGCTCGGCGAGCCGCGCCGACACCTCGCTCTTGCCCGACCCGATTCCGCCGGTGAGTCCCACTTTCAGCACGGGCTCACCCTAATGGTCACCCGGCCGCGGCCGGTACGAGGGGCTTGCGCATGTGGACGAGCGTGAGGTGCGCGGCGACGCGCTCCCGGCGCGTCTCGGTGTACCCGGCGCGGCGGTACAGCCGCAGGTTCGCCTCGCTGAGGTGGCCGGTGAACAGCACGCACGCGTCGGCGCGTCCGGCCACCTCGTCCTCCAGCGCGGCGAGGAGGCGCCGCCCGATGCCGCGTCCCTGCAGGTCGGGGACGACGACGAGCCGCCCGATCAGGCAGGTGTGCTCGCTGAACTGGGCGCGGACGGCCCCGACGAGGCGGCCGCCGAGCACCGCCTTCAGCACGACCGCGTCGCTCGACAGCACCTTCCGGAGCTGCTCGGCCGACTCGACCAGCGGGGGGATGAACGGGTCGCCGTACAGCTGCGCCTCCGCGACGTAGGCGGCGCGCTGGACGGTGAGCACCTCCCCGGCGTCCTGCGGGCCGGCCCGCTCGACCGCGACGCTCGGTTCGCTCATGGGCACGACCCTAGCGGCGGAGCGCGGGCCGGGTCCGCTCAGCGCCCGATCCGCACGGTGACCGCGACCGGGTAGTGGTCGGAGGCGTCCGACACCGGCACGTCGTACTCGGTGACGAGGATGCCGTCCGACCCGAAGATCCAGTCGACGCGCGCGCCGTCGGACCTGGTGGGGGACGTGTCGTCGCCGATGGCGGTGCTGCGCAGGTCGGTCCCTTCGGTCATCGCGGCGAGTTCCGGGCTGTCGGGGCCGGCGTTGAAGTCGCCGCCGATCAGCGTGCGGGGCGCCCCGCCCCAGGCCCGCAGCAGCGCCGCGATCGAGCGGGCGCGCTCGTCGGCCTGGTTCTCGCCGCCCTCCAGGTGCGTCGACCACACGTCCATGGTGGTGTTGCCGACGCCGAGCCGCGCCCAGACGTAGCCGCGGATCTGCGACCAGTCGCCGCGCGGCCAGCGGCCCGTCCCGGAGCTGTGCACCGGCAGCGACGTCAGGATCGCGTTGCCGAACTGCCCGTCGGCGGCCGGGCCCCAGATCAGCTTCATGCCGAGGCGCCGCGACAGCCAGACGCCGACGTCGGCGGTGCCCGACAGCAGCGACCCGCGGCTGGCCTCCTGCAGCAGGACGACCTGGGCCTGCTGCTCCTCGATGACGCGGGCGATGCCCTCCGGGTCGAGGCGTCCGGCCTGGTTGACGGCGTCGTGGATGTTGTAGCTGAGGACCCGCACGTGGCCCGGCAGCGGCGGCGCGGGCGCCTTCCCGTCCGGCGCGGCGACGGTGAACACCAGCGTGCCGGCCAGCAGGCCGAGCGCCGCGGCACCGGCGGTGAGGGCGCGCAGCGGAGCGCGGGCGGGCAGCGGGCCGCCGCGGGCGGACGCGATGGCGGCGAGTGCGCCGAGCGCGATCCCGGCGATCCCCGGCAGCACGTTGTTCGGGAACGGTAGCGGCGAGATGGCGCTGACCTGGTACGGGACGAGGATCAGCGCGATCAGCAGGCCGCCGAGGGCGGCGCCGGCGTCGACCCGCCAGGCCGGCCCGCCGGCTCCGGCGCGGCGCAGCGGCGCCCGCACCGCCACCGCCAGCAGCCACGCCGACAGCACCTGCCCGAGGATGACGATGGGGACGACCTCGATGCCGGACAGCGCGTACGTCCCGGCGACGGCGCCGGCGCCGACCCCGAGGACGGTGCCGCCGAGCACGCACACGCCGCCGGGGACCGCCCGCACGGCGAGGCCGGACGCGAGGAACGCCAGCGCGAGGCCCTGCCCGGCGACGATCGTGATGTGCGCGGCGGTCAGCGACAGCCACCCGGACGACGCCACGAACGCGGGGCTGGACAGGATGAGCACCTGCAGCGCCAGGAACGGCCCGAACGCGGCCGCGCCGAGCGCGTCCCGCCAGGAGATCCCGGGCGCCGCGACGGGCTTGGCCGACATCTCCCGGTAGAGCGCGGCGGCGCCGAGGCCGACGAACGCCAGGCACGCCAGCCACGGCCCGACGCCGCCGCGCCACACGGGGTCCCAGGTGGCGAAGCACATCCGCACCGCGGCGTCGATGGACAGGCCGGCGACGGTCGCGGTGGCGAACCCGACGCCGGACAGGCCCCGGGCGCCCTCGTACAGCGCGCCGACGGCGATCATGCCGATGGCGGTCGCGGCGAACGCGAGCCACACCCGCGGCTCGACGGCCTGCGCGAGCAGCCGGACGGCGAGCAGCCCGCCGACCGCGCCGAGCAGCAGGGCGCGGGAGCCGGCGGCGCGGCGGACGACCGGCGCGGCGAACCCGGCGAGGAACACGACGAGCAGGCCGGCCGCGGCGACCGCGGGGCCGGTCCGGTCGGCGAAATGGTCGAGCTGGGGCAGTGCGAACCGCAGGGTCTGCGCGAGCACCGCGACCGTGACCGCGATGAGCGCGAGCCTCGCGGGGCCCGGCGGGACGATGGACGGGCCGGACGCGGCGGGGCCGCCGGTCCTGGTGCCGGCGTCGGTGTTGGCGTCTGTGCTGGCCACTTGAACGAGTGCTCCCCGGGGGACGAGCGGACCTGCGGGACGGGTGGGCGCTGCGTGGTGACGGGCCGGCGGTCATCGCCGGTGCCGCGCGCGGCCCGACATCATGGTGACGCAACCGAGGCACGGCCGGAGGCCGATCTCGCAAGATCGTTCTCCGGCCGTGTGCTGGGTCGTGTTGGGATTGTCGGTGGCCGCTTCGCGGCGGTCTCGCCCCCGGGGCGTTGGCCGCGGGGGCGGAGAGCCGTCACCGGTCTCCCGTCCTCCGGCGCGCCGCACGCGGCCCGCCGGAGGAGGGATGGGGCTTACTGGCCGCCGGAGAGCTTCTCCCGCAGCGCGGCGAGCGCCTCGTCGGTGGCCAGGGCGCCACCGGCGGTCTCGCTCTCGCCGCCACCGGAGTAGGAGGTCTCGCCGCCGCCGCCTCCGCCGCCGGCCGCGGGCTCCGCGCCGGCCTCGGCCTCGGCCTTGCGGGCCTCTTCGATCTGCTTGCGGTGGGCGTCGAAGCGGGACCGGGCCTCGGCGTACTGCCGCTCCCAGGTCTCGCGCTGCTCGTCGAAGCCGGGCAGCCACTCGCCGGTCTCGGCGTCGAAGCCCTCGGGGTACTTGTAGTTCCCCTGCTCGTCGTACTCGGCCGGCATGCCGTACAGCGTCGGGTCGAAGTCCTCTTCCTCGATGCTCGCGGCGCCCTCGTTGGCCTGCTTGAGCGACAGGGAGATCCGGCGCCGGTCGAGGTCGATGTCGATGATCTTCACGAAGATCTCGTCGCCGACCTGGACGACCTGCTCGGGGATCTCCACGTGGCGCTCGGCCAGCTCGGAGATGTGCACCAGGCCCTCGATGCCCTCCTCGACGCGGACGAACGCGCCGAACGGCACCAGCTTGGTGACGCGGCCCGGGACGACCTGCCCGATCTGGTGGGTGCGGGCGAACTGCTGCCACGGGTCTTCCTGCGTCGCCTTGAGCGACAGCGAGACCCGCTCGCGCTCCATGTCGACGTCCAGGACCTCGACCGTGACCTCCTGGCCGACTTCGACGACCTCCGAGGGGTGGTCGATGTGCTTCCAGGACAGCTCGGAGACGTGCACCAGGCCGTCGACCCCGCCGAGGTCGACGAACGCGCCGAAGTTGACGATCGAGGACACGACGCCCTTGCGGACCTGGCCCTTCTGCAGCGTGTTGAGGAAGGTCTGGCGGACCTCGCTCTGCGTCTGCTCCAGCCATGCGCGGCGGGACAGGACCACGTTGTTGCGGTTCTTGTCCAGCTCGATGATCTTGGCCTCGAGCTCGCGGCCGACGTAGGGCTGCAGGTCGCGGACCCGGCGCATCTCGACCAGCGACGCGGGCAGGAAGCCGCGCAGGCCGATGTCCAGGATCAGGCCGCCCTTGACGACCTCGATGACCGTGCCGGTGACGATGCCGTCCTCGTCCTTGATCTTCTCGATCGTGCCCCAGGCGCGCTCGTACTGCGCGCGCTTCTTGGACAGGATCAGCCGCCCCTCCTTGTCCTCCTTCTGGAGGACGAGGGCCTCGACGTGATCTCCGGTGGAGACGACCTCGTTCGGGTCGACGTCGTGCTTGATGGACAGCTCGCGCGAGGGGATGACGCCCTCGGTCTTGTAGCCGATGTCGAGGAGGACCTCGTCACGATCGACCTTGACGACAGTGCCTTCGACAATGTCGCCGTCGTTGAAGTACTTGATGGTCTCATCGATCGCGGCGAGGAAGGCTTCCTCGGACCCGATGTCGTTGACCGCTACCTGCGGGGTGGTCGAGGTGGCCTCGGTGCTGCTCGTCATGTGTCGGCTGGCTCCGGTACGGACAGTGAAGTCGTTATGGGTTCTGCGCGGAGGGCCGTTTTCCGCCCTGCCGAGGACCGGAAAGGGACGCGGACCTTGCCGCGTCAGTACACCGAACCGTTGTCGCCGACCTGACCGAGCTCGAGCCTGCTCCGTCCGAAGCTCGCGCAGGCCCACAGCGCAGCGATCAGGATATGGGACCAATCTCCCGTGGTCAATCCGGCTCCCGCGCGCCGGTCAGTATGTCCGTGCCCGAGCCCGGTACTCCTTGGCGAGGCGGTCCTCCGCCGTCTTGGGAAACGTCACGGTGTTCGGGTCACCGTCAGATGTGTACCGCTCCGCCGGGTTCTTGTCCAGGTGTTCGAGCCACGCGGTCGAGCAGAACTTCGTGCAGTCGTTCTCCTTGATCTTGCCCTCGGACCGGACGCGGGGGATGTTCCACCGGTCGAACTCCTCGTCGAACGGCGATGCCGACGGCCGCCACCCGGCGAGGAAGATCCCCTCGAAGGAGTACCGGCCGTCCTGCTTCCGCGCCCACTTCTCCTTGCCGGGCACGGCCCCGAACGGGTAGGCGAGCGTCGCCGTGTTCGCCCCGCTGAGCTGGACGACCCGATCCTCCAGGGCGCCGATCTCGTCCTGCACCTTCTTCTCGGACAGCCCCGAGAGGTTGGGATGCGACTTCGTGTGGTTGCCGACGTCGTACCCGTGCTGGAGGAGCCACTTCAGCCCGGCCGACGCCTGCGCGTCCTCCATCCCGAAGATGTCGTCGACCAGGAAGAACGTCGCCGTCGCCCGGAACCCGGGGTTCTCGCTCGCGACCTGCTGGATGATCGCCACGGCGGTGTCCGGTGCGGGGTTGCCCTGCGCGTCGAGCGTGAACTGGTCGGGCGAGCTGTCGTCGAACGTGAGCACCACCGGGTACTTGCCGGCGGGGACGTTGAACCGCCCGCTGACGAACTCGGCCGCCGTGATCGGCTGGTAGCCGCCCTTGGCCAGGCGCGTCAGCTCGTCGTAGAGCTCGTTGACGGACCGGTCCAGCGACCGGTCCGGCTTCTTCACGATCCGGTGGTACATCAGCACCGGAATCTGTCCGAGCTCGTTCGCCTTGACGGCCGCGGCCGCAGGCGCCGCCGCGGCGATGGGCGCACTAGGCGAAACCGACGGCGACCCGCTCCCGGCCGCAGGCGTGGTGGCCCCCGCCTCGACCGCACCCGCGGCCGGCGAAGCCTTGGAAGCGGCCCGCTCGGCGGCGCCTTCCTCCCCACGCCCCTGCCGCTCTCCCGGAAGCGTCAGCCCCAGGACCACGGCACAGACGATCACAACTCCAGCGATCTTGTGAAGCAGAGGCACGCTACCCCCCGCCGGTCGACCCGAACAGGACCCGGAGACAGCCTACGGTTCCCGGGACAACAAGGACACCTACTCGCCTACCCCCAGATCCCCACGCTCCACCCCCCGCCCCATCCCACATCCCACCAATTCCAGGAACCCCGGAGTAAAACCCGCCACCCCCACCCAACAAAACCCACCCCCAACCCCC
>NZ_BMRO01000008.1:358896-408756 GCF_014648675.1 Actinomadura livida | reverse complement strand
CTGCGCGGCCTCCTGCTGAGCAGCCTCCTCCTGCGGAGCGGCCTCCTGCTGCGCGGCCTCCTGCTGAGCAGCCTCCTGCGGGGCGGCCTCCTGCTGCGCGGCCTCCGCCTGGGCGGCCTCCTGCTGCGGAGCAGCCTCCTGCGCCTCCAGCGTGCTGGCGGACGCCTGCTCGGCGCCGGCCTGCTCGGCACCGGCGCCCTCGGCCTCGCCCTCGTCCTGCTCGGAACCCTCGACCTCGTTGAGGACGGTGTTGCCCTTGCCGCCCTTGAGGTTCGTGTTGATGTCGTCGACCTTGACCGACTCGTTCCCGACCTTCGGAGAGGCCTTGGGCGACCCCGTGACACTGCTGAAGTTCAGGTTGCCCGGTCCGCTTTCGCCGACATAGGTAGGACCGTTGTGCCCGATGTTCGCCTTGTCCACGGCGTAGATGTGGATGTCGGCCATCGCGGAAGGAGCCGCGAGGACGGCCGCCCCCATCGTGATACCGGTAATCGTCACAGCACGCGCAATGCGCTTCATGCCGTTCCTTCCTGTGTGAACTCTGCGCGCCCTTCTGAGCGCCCACGCATCACTCTTCCAGGAAAGAACCGACAACAAACTAAAGCGCGTTGACAGGCCCCTCCAAACTGAAGGCAGTAAATCACAGATTCGCGTAAGGGATTCGAGTCCCCACCACAGGCGACGGATATATATTTCCCGACCTTGGACGATTCTTGCGTCTTCGCGTTTATGTCATGAATGCCCGATTGCTCCGAGGGTGGCGAGCACGAAATGGCCGCGCGCGGGGCGTCCGCACATGAGAAAAGGCCCTGGCGCAGGGTGTGCGCCAGGGCCTCGCCGAGCCTTCTCAGCCGCCGGCCACAGCCGGGATGATGGAGATCTGGGCGCCCTCGGGAGTGGGGGTGTCCAGGCCCTCGCTGAAGCGCACGTCCTCGTCGCCGACGTAGACGTTCACGAAGCGGCGGATCTTGCCGGCGTCGTCCAGGATGCGGGCGGAGATGCCGGAGTAGCTGGACTCCAGGTCGGCGACGACGGCGCGCAGCGTGGCGCCTTCGGCCTTCACCTCGGCCTCGCCGCCGGTGTAGGTCCGCAGGATGGTCGGGATACGGACGGACACGGTGCTCATGGTGCTCCTCTCAGGCCAGGCCGGCGGCGCGGAAGGCTTCCAGGGACGGGGCGATGTTCGCGGACGGGGAGACGACGGGGGCGACCGCGTCCAGGGTCTTCAGCCCGTCCCCGGAGTTGATGATCACGGTTTCGGCGGACGGGTCGAGGGCGCCGCTGCCGATGAGCTTGCGGAGGGTCGCGACGGTGACGCCCCCCGCGGTCTCGCCGAAGACGCCCTCGGTGCGGGCCAGCAGGCGGATGCCCTCGACGACCTCCTCGTCGGTGACGTCCTCGACGGCGCCGTTCGTGCGGCGGACGGCGTCCAGCACGTACGGCCCGTCGGCGGGATTGCCGATCGCCAGGGACTTGGCGATCGTGGCGGGCTTCACCGGGCGGACGACGTCGTGCCCGGCCTTGAACGCGGCGGCGACGGGATCGCAGCCGGCGGCCTGGGCGCCGAAGACCCGGTACGGCTTGTCCTCGACCAGACCCAGCTTGATCAACTCTTGGAAAGCCTTGTCGATCTTCGTGAGCTGGGAGCCGGACGCGACGGGTACGACTATCTGGTCCGGCAGCCGCCAGCCGAGCTGCTCGGCGATCTCGTAACCGAGGGTCTTGGAGCCCTCGGCGTAGTAGGGCCGGACGTTCACGTTCACGAACGCCCAGTCGTCCTGCTCCCCGGCGATCTCCGACGCGAGCCGGTTGACGTCGTCGTAGTTGCCGTCGACCGTGACGAACGTCCCGCCGTACACGGCGGTGGTAATGATCTTTTGGGATTCCAGGTCGGAAGGGACGAACACGGCGCTGCGGATCCCGGCGCGGGCCGCCGCGGCGGCGACGGCGTTCGCCAGGTTGCCGGTGGAGGGGCAGGCCAGCACCTTGAAGCCCAGCTCCCGGGCGGCGGCGAGCGCGACGGCGACGACGCGGTCCTTGAACGAGTGGGTCGGGTTGCCGCTGTCGTCCTTCACCCACAGGCTCTGCAGGCCGAGGCTCTCGGCGAGGTTGTCGGCGCGGACGAGGCGCGTCAGGCCGGGCTCGGTGTTGGGGGTGTCCGCCACCGTGGACGGGACGGGCAGCAGTCCCCGGTAGCGCCAGATGTTGCGCGGCCCGGACTCGATGTCCGCGCGGGTGACTCCCCCGAAGTCGTAGGCGATCTCCAGGGGGCCGAAACACTCTTCGCAGGCGTAGAAGGGCCCGAGGTCGCGGGTGTTGCCGCATTCGCGGCAGACGAGACCGGTAGCGGGTCCGAGGTCAGTGGCAGGCGTAAGTGCCATGAAGCGAGGCCTTTCTCCCCATCTTCCCTGCGCCACCTTGGTCGCAGGCCGGAGTTGGCACCATCTCCCGGCCGGCCCCGCAGGATCGCGAGCGCGCTTCAGCCGAGTGGTTGCCGGGGCTTCGCAGGGCCGGTCCCTCCACCCCTCTGGATGAGCAATATTCAGTTGTGTGAGGGGTTGGGCTGGAAGACCGGCCCGTCGGCCACTGTGCTCCCTGCACCCCTCTGGATAAGCAATATTCAGTTGTCGTCCGAGCGCCGTTTGGGCTCGTATGCGTGACTTTACATGACTCGACCGGATGCCAGACAGGCGAGTCCACCGATTGAGACGTTACCCGGAGGCGTCCTTGATCACGCTCGTCTCCGCCGGCCGGGCGGTGCGCTGGGTGGGGTCGAGGAAGACGTGGCGGACGACCGGGAGCCGCTCCCTGAGCCGCCGGTCGATCTCGCCGGCGACGTCCTCGGCCTCGTCGGCGCTGATGTCGTCGGAGAAGTTGACCTTGGCGGCGACGAGGAGCTGCTCGGGGCCGAAGTGCATGGTCAGCAGCTCCGCCACGCCCGTCACGCCGGGGGACCCGAGGATCTCGGCGCGGATCACGCGCTGCGCGGCGGGGTCGGCGGCGCGCCCGATCAGCAGGACGGTGCTCTCCCGCCCGATGGCGAAGGCGAGCCCGGCGAGCAGCACGCCGATGAGGACGGAGCCGAGGCCGTCCCAGAAGTCCGATCCGGTGATCTCGCGGAGGATCAGCCCGCCGGCGGCGAAGAGGAGGCCGATCATCGCGGCGCTGTCCTCGAACAGCGCCGCCTTGAACGTCACGTCGGGCGACCGGCGGACGTGTTCGAGGAGGCCGCGGCGGTTCCGGCGGGTCTCCATGCGCGCCTGGTACACGGCGCGCAGCCAGGACGTCCCCTCCAGGACGGCGGCGAGGACGAGGACGGCGTAGGCCACCCAGACGCTCGTCCCGCTGCCGCCGTGGCCGAGCATGGTCAGGATGCCGTAGGAGATCGAGAACCCGGCCCCGGCGACGAAGATCCCGAACGCGGCGAGCAGCGACCAGACATAGCGCTCGTTCCCGTACCCGAACGGGTGGCGGCGGTCCGGGGGGCGTTCGCTGCGCCGCAGGGAGGCGAGGAGAAAGCCCTGGTTGAGGGTGTCTCCGATCGAGTGGGCGCCTTCCGCGAGCATCGCGCTGGACCCTGCCAGGGCGCCGGCGACGAGCTTGGCCAGCGCGAGAATGAGGTTGGCGAAGCCGGCGACGAGCACCGTCTTCCTCGTCTCGGCATTGCTCATTTCCGCCGGGTACCCGCACCGCTTTGCACTATTCAAAGCAGTTTTCGACTGTGTTGTGAACCACGCGGGTCACTTTGAAGCTCCCCGGCCCCAACTGAGACCCTTCCGGTATGAGCCAAGTGCTGGTGGCATCGAACCGCGGTCCGGTGTCGTTCTCGTTGTCGGAGGACGGTGCGCTCACCATGCGGCGCGGGGGCGGCGGGCTGGTCTCGGGCCTCGCCGGCGTCGCGGGCGCCCCGCGCGAGCCATCGGCCGAGGGCCCGGACGTGCTGTGGGTGTGCGCGAGCCTGAACGAGGCCGACCGGACGGCGGCCCGCCGTTCCCCGGACGGACGCATCGACCTCGCCGGTCACGAGACCGGTGGCGCGGCGGTGCGGATGCTCGACATTCCCGAGGCGACGTTCCACCGCGCGTACAACGCCGTGGCCAATTCGACGTTGTGGTTCGTCCACCACCTTCTGTACGACACCCCGCACAGCCCGCATTTCGACGCTCGCGCACGCCGTGACTGGCAGTCCTACGAGGCGTACAACGCGGCGTTCGCCGATGCCCTGGCGCGAGACGCCGCGCCCGGCGCGAAGGCCGCGATCCAGGACTACCACCTGTCGCTGGCGCCGCGGATGCTCCGCGAACGGCGTCCCGATCTGCGGATCGTCCATTTTTCGCACACGCCCTGGGCGCCGCCGGAGTATTACGCGCTGCTCCCTGACGACATCGGAACGCGGATCCTCCTGGGGATCCTCGGCGCCGACCACGCTGGGTTCCTCACCGAGCGGTGGGCCTCCGCGTTCCTCGACTGCTGCGAGATGCTGCCCGGCGCACGAGTCGACCGTGCCGCCCGTACCGTCACGTGTGACGGGCACGTCACGCAGGTGGGCGTACACGGTCTCGGCATCGACGCGGACGCGTTGCGCCGACGCGCCGCTGAACCGGACGTCGTGGAGCGGGCGCGCGCGCTGCGTGAACAGGTGGGTGACCGTCAGCTCATCGTCCGGATCGACCGGACGGAACTGTCCAAGAACATCGTGCGCGGGCTCGCCGCCTACCGGGAGCTGCTCGCCAACCATCCCGAGTGGCGCGGACGCGTGGTCCACCTGGCGTTCGCGTACCCGTCCCGCTACGACCTGCCCGAGTACCGGGAGTACACGGCGGCCGTCCAGCGGACCGCGCGGCAGATCACCGAGGAGTTCGGGACGCCCGACTGGGATCCGCTGATCCTGCAGGTCAACGACGACTATCCACGGTCGCTCGCCGCCTACGGCCTGGCCGACGTGCTTCTCGTGAACCCGATCCGGGACGGGATGAACCTCGTCGCGAAGGAGGGGCCCGTCCTGTCGGAGCGGGGCTGCGCGCTTGTGTTGTCGCGGGAGGCGGGCGCGGCGGCGGAGCTGTCCGAGGACGCGCTGATGGTCAACCCGTACGACGTGTCGCAGACCGCCGAGAGCCTGCACAAGGCCCTGCTGATGCCCCCGGCCCAGCGCGCGGAACGCTGCGCGCGGCTCACCGCCGCCGCGACGGCCCTCCCTCCGCAGCGCTGGTTCGCCGACCAGCTAGCCGCCCTGGACTGACTCCGCCGACTCCGTCCGGTCCGCCGGGGAGGCGGTCTCGGGCGCCAGGAGGCACCGGACGGGGTTCGGCTCGTGGTGCTGGTTCCAGCGTTCGCGCAGCGCCGCCTTGCGCTGCGCGAGACGGCGGTGGGCGCTGATCCTGGTGAACCGGGCGAGCTGGGACGCGGGCGGCCGCGGCAGCCCGCTCGGCTCGTAGCCGTACTCGGCGAGCCGCTCGCCGAACGCGGCCTCCGCCAGGCTGATCTGCCAGGGGTCGAGGCGCTCCGCCCACGCCCCGATGCGGCTCGTCGTCACGGCGTCGTGCGTCCGGCCGTGCCATTTCTTCCGCGGGGAGACGGTCCGCTTCGCCAGGCCCTCCGGCCGCGTCATCGCGGGGTCGAAGTCCTCGCCGAGGAACGCGCAGAGCCGGGTCAGCTCGTCGACGGGATCGGCGACGAGCCGCTCGTACTGCAGCTCGTAGTAGGAGTCGGGGCCGAGCCGCTCGGCCAGCCGGCGCCCGCGGTCGATGGCCTCCCGCCACGCGGAGACGGCGTGGTGGACGTCCTTGTCGAACCAGGGCATCTCCAGCAGCGAGGCGACGCAGTCGCGGCCGTCCCGGACGAGATGGACGAACTGGGCGTCGGGGAACATCCGCAGCAGCGTGCCGACGTGCCTGAAGTAGCTCGGGCGCTTGTCGCCCCAGCGCGGCTTGCCGTGCCGGCGGGCGTAGGCGCGGAACACGATGCCGATCGCCGAGCCGATCGTGGGCGGCCCGGCGGCTACCTCCTCGACGACCTCGCCGGCGTCCAGGCCGAGCGCGTGGAACTTCGTGGACCGGTCGGTCGTGATCCACTCCGCCAGCGCGCGCCTGTTCTCCCTGTCTTCGAGGTCACCGAACTCGCACCGCCGCGCATAGGCGGGGAGGAGGAACTTCGTCTCCGCCGGGATCGCGATGCGGGCGTGCGAGTGCAGCATCAGCTGGAGCAGCGTCGTCCCCGAGCGGGGACACCCGAGGACGAAGATCGGGCGGTCATGGCGGGGGTCCGGGCCTGATGACATGCAGGAATGGTGTCCCAGACGTCACGCATCGTACACGCCTCATCGACAGGCCGTTACCCGGTGATTACCGACGCTTGACGGTCGGCGTGCCCGTCAGGTGTACGAGTCGCCCAGGGTCTGGCGGAACTGCTTCCGCGCCTCGTGGATGCGGGACTTCACCGTGCCGAGCGGCAGGTTGAGCTGCTCGGCGATCTCCGCGTACTCGAGCTGGGAGACGTCCCGCAGGACGAGGGCCTGGATGAGGTCGGGCTTGCGGGCCTCCAGGTCCTCCATGGCGTCCAGGATGTCGACCCGGGAACCGGCGATCACGCTGGTCCGGCGCGGATCCGGGCGCTGCTGCGGAAGCTCCCCGGCCTGCTCTACCGAGCGCCGCTTCAGCGACCGGTAGGTGGAGCGGGCGGAGTTGGCGACGACGACGTGCAGCCAGGTGCTGAACCTCGACCGGCCCTCGAAGCGGTGGATGTTCCTCGCCACCTGCAGCAGGGCGTCCTGGCAGGCCTCCTCGGCGTCCTGCCGGCACGGCAGGAAGCGAGAGCTGTGCCGGAGGACGTCCGGCTCGATCTTGCGGAGAAGCTCGTTGAGGGCGCCCTGATCGCCCTGAGCGGCCTTGACCGCCAGCTCCTCGGTCCTCTCGTCGAATGCCATGCCGCCTCAATGCTCGTTCGCACACTCACCCCGTTGTTGGGATGATACGGGTGTGTCTTTCCCACCGTCAGTTGGCCGTTACCGGATCGATCGCGTCCTGGGTTCGGGGGCGTTCGCCTCTGTGTGGCTGGGGCAAGACGAGGCCCTCGACTCCCAGGTAGCGATAAAGGTCCTGTCCGGCAGCCTGATCGACGATCTGGACGTGCGCAACCGCTTCCTGGAGGAGGCCCGGATCCTGCGCCGCGCCGACTCCGCGCGGCTGGTCCGCGTGCACGACATCGGGGAGCTCCCGGACGGGCGTCCCTACTTCGTGATGTCGTACGCGGACCGCGGAACGCTCGCCGACCGCATGCGCGAGCGGCCACTTCCGGTCAATGAGGCGGTCGCGCTCGCCGAGGAGATCGCGCACGGGGTCGAGGTGATCAACACGCTGGGCGTGATCCACCGCGACCTCAAGCCGACCAACGTGCTGTTCCAGTCCGCCCCGGACGGCGGCGAGCGGGTGCTGATCGCCGATCTCGGGCTGGCGAAGGCCCTCGCGCACGCGTCCGGCGCGTTCACGCTGCCGGTCGGCACGCCCGGATACATGTCGCCGGAGCAGGCGCGGTTCGGCGGCGGGCTGGACGTCCGCGCCGACGTGTACGGGCTCGGCGCCCTGACGTACCACATGCTCACCGGGCGGGCGCCCGGCCCGGCGCCGGTGAAGTCGCCGCCGAGCGAGCTGCGCGAGGGGCTGTCCCCCGCGTTCGACCAGGTGATCCTGCGGGCCCTGGAGGTCGAGCGGGAGAAGCGGTGGCCGACCGCCGAGGCGTTCGCCGAGGCGCTGTCCACGCTCCGCCCCACGTCGCTGCCGGGCGCGCCCGCGCCGTCGTTCGCGCCGCCCGTCCCGCAGATCAACGCGGACGCGACCGTCCAGGACTTCTACCGGGACGGCACCCAGGCCCGTCCCCCGGCGGGCGCCCAGGCCCCCGGCCCGGCGGTGACGCCCGTCCAGGGGCAGGCCCCCGCGCAGGCGCCCGCCGCCCAGGGTCAGGCGCCGGGCGGCGGGCCGCGGGAGATGCGGACGCGGCTCGACCAGCCGGCGGAGGACGACATCGGCACGTCGGAGATGGCCGTCCCGCCGCGGCCGCAGGGGCCGGCGGGCGGCGGCGGGCAGACGATCGTGGACGACCCGAGCGGCCGGGGCGCCCCGTTCGGGCAGGTGGAGAACCCGACCTCCCCCGACAACAACAACGACAACGACCGCACGGTCGCGCTGCAGTCGCAGGTGCCGGGCCCGCCGCAGCCGCCGGGCGGCGAGGGCGGCGACAACAGGACCGCCGTCTTCCCGGCCGGGGCGCCGCAGAACGGCGGCGGCCCGCCGGGCGGCCCGCCGCAGCCGCCGATGGGCGGGCAGCCGATGGGTCCGGGCCCCGGCGGCCCGCCCCCCTACGGCCAGGCAGGACCGGGCCAGCCGGGGCAGCCGGGGCAGCCGCCTCCGACCGGTTTCCAGGCTCCCCCGGGACCGGTCCAGGGGCAGGGCCAAGGGCCGGGCGCCAAGCAGGGCGGCCTGCTGAGCAGGCTCCGCGGCGGCGGCCCGGGGCGGCCGGGCGGCGGCGGTGCCGCGAAGAAGAGGTTCGTGACGCCGCTGCTCATCACGGTCGCCGTGCTCGTGGTCGCGCTCATCGGCGGCCTGGTCCTCGGCATGCTGTTCTCGGGCGACGAGGGCGAAAAGAAGGACGGCGACCCCAAGCTCCCCGAGGACTTCGCCGCGGTCTCCGACGACGCGGGCAAGATCAGGACCGCGGTGCCGAAGGCGTGGCCCAGGCAGCCCGAGCAGACGTGGGAGCCGAACACCGTCCGGCTCGAGGACGCCCAGCCGCGTCCGGTGCTGCGCGCGACGCCGGACAAGGCCGCGTTCCTCGGCGACGGCCAGGGCCCCGGCGTGTTCATCGGCGTGACGACGGACGTGCGCGCCGGGCAGCTGCCCCCGCCGTCCGCGGCCGTCCACCCGCAGTGCACCAAGGCCGAGCCGGAGAACTACACGACCCCCGACAAGGCCCTCAGCGGGACGATCACGCGCTTCACCGACTGCAAGAGCGGTACGCCGTCCGTGACCGAGGTGGGGCTGACCGACAAGGGCGGCAAGTTCGGGCTGTGGATCCGGGTCAAGGAGACCGACAACCGCAACGCCACCAAGGACATCCTGGACAACCTCAAGGTCACCGGCCCCTGACCCGCACCGCCCCGGCTGAGCGATATATCGTTGATGCATCGCAATTGATCACCGTTCTGAGGAGCCCGCGATGCGCGACACCACGATGCGACACCACGGGGGCCCCCGCGGGCCCCGGGAGCGCGGGCGCCGCGGGGACCAGTTCGGCCCGTGGGGTCCGGGCGGCCCGATGTTCGGGCCCGGCGGACACCGCGGACGCGGTGCCCGCGGCCGCCGGACCCGGCGCGGCAACGTCCGGGCGGCGCTGCTCGCCCTGCTCGCCGAGCGGGCCATGCACGGCTACGAGATGATCCAGGAGCTGGACGGCCGGACCGGCGGCGTCTGGCGGCCGAGCCCCGGCTCGGTCTACCCGACCCTCCAGATGCTGGAGGACGAGGGGCTGGTCAGCAGCCAGGAGCAGGGCGGCAAGCGGCTGTTCTCCCTCACCGACGCCGGCCGCGAGGTCGCGTCGGCGCAGGCCACCGCCCCCTGGGACGAGGTCACCGCGGAAGCGGGCGAGAACGTCATGCGCGGCCGTGAGGCGATCGGCCAGCTGATGGGCGCGCTCCAGCAGGTCATGACGGTCGGCAGCGAGACGCAGAAGGCCCGTGCGCTGGACGTCGTCAACGACGCCCGCCGCCGCCTCTACGGGATCCTCGCCGACGACCCCGAGGCCGAGTGAACCGGCTCCCGCGAAGGCGCCGGCCCTGGGTCGCGGGAGATCAGCTGGGGAAGGGCGCCGGTTTGGCGAGCTGGTCGGCCAGGTAGAGCTGCTTCCACACGTACAGCCCCATGTCGGCGCGTCCGATGCCGCTTTCGACGGGGACGTCCACCGTCGCGCGCACCAGGTACGTCGAGCCGGGCGGCATGTACTTGTCACCGCCGTCGCCGGACACCAGCCCGCCGCCGGCCAGCCGCCGCACGACCTCGCTCTTGGTCGGCGGGGTGCACATGTCCTCGGGCACGCCCGCCTGCGGCATGCAGCGACCCCGCGCCTCGGGCGTGACGAGCGCGCGCTTGACGAACACGTCGCCCGGGAAGTCGAGGAGGACGTTGTCCTTCGTCGGGTTGGTGAGCAGGTACTCGATGTAGGGGAACGACGTACCGGACGGCGGCGTGGAATGGAACGTGGTCACGGCGCCTTCGTTCACCCCGCTGTCCACCGTGGCGAGCCGGTACTTCGCGCCGTCGGCGGTGCCGACCTCGATGGGCTTGCCCGCCGGCGGGAGGTCGGCGCCGGCCGGTCCCGCGTCGCTCGCGACCGTGCTCGTGTCGCCCTCCCCGGATCCGCCCGTCAGGACGACCCCGGCCGTGACCAGGCCGGCCAGGACGAGCACGCCCGCCGCCACGAGGCCGCTGCGGCGCCCGGCGGCCCGCTGCCGCGCCCGGCGCTCGAGTTCCCGTTCCCGCGGCCCCAGCCGGACCTGCACTCCGCTGGTCTCCCGGACGCCCATCGGCCCGGGCGTGGACGGGATCTCGTCCTCCGGCTCCAGGTACGCGTCCTGCGCCTCGGACGTACCGGCCCAGGCCGCGGCGCCGCGCGGCTCCGTCTCGGGCCGCGCCTCCGAGGCCGGAACCTGGACGCGCGGCGGCGGCGACCCGGCACGAGGCGATGCGGGCAGAGGCGACGGAGGCGACGCGGGCGGGCGGCCCCAGACCCGCGGCGGCTCACCGCTGCCGGGAGCCGCGTGCACGATGGGGTTCGTCGGGGCGCCCGGCGGAATCGGCGCACCCGGTGCCGTCCGCGCGCCGGGGCCCGGTCGCGCGCCCGGCCGCAGGGACGGCGGCGGATGGATCGGCGTCCCCTCGACCGGCGTGGCCTTGGCCGCCGGGATCCCGTGGGCGGGCGTGTTCCCGACCTCGCCGGGACGGCGCGGGAGTACCGGTTCCATGTTCACCGTCAAGCCTCCCCAAGTCTCGCGCGGCTCCCCCGTGAACCACACTTACCGCACTTCATCATATTTTGGCGCAATTGGACTAACAGTCCACAGCTGCCCCCAGAGTCTCGCGAGATCCGACAAATACGCTGACCGCTCTTGTCACCCGCACGACAACCCGGGAGATCAACAGCGGAAAGTCGTCACCCGCGCTTGTCAGATCGAGCGATCAAGGGCCGGTGAAGCGGAGCCGGACACGGCCCGCCTCGGGCCGTGTCCGGCGTCCTACATCGGTCAGGGAAGGGGGTCGGTCAGGGGAAGGGAACGAGCTTGGCGGGCTCCGTGCCCACGAAGATCTGCTCCGCCACGTACAGCGCGACGTCCGAGGAGGTGAGGTCGCTGTCCACCGGAACCTGGACCGTGATGCGCACCAGGTACGTCGAGCCGGGCGGCATGTACTTGTCGCCGCCGGCACCGTCGACCAGTTCCCCGCCGATCAGGCGGCGCACGACCTCGCTCTTGGCCGGTGCCGTGCACATGTCGTCGGGAGCGCCGCCCTGCGGTTCGCACCGATCCCGCGCGTCGGGCGTGACGAGCTCGCGCTTGACGAAGATGTCGCCGGGGTAGAGGAGCAGCGCCTCGTCGTCGGTCGTGTTGGTGAGGAGGTAGTCGATGTAGGGGAACGACGTGCCGGACGGCAGCGCGGTCTGGGACGCGGTCACCGCGTCCTCGTTCAGCCCGTTGCTCACCGCGGCGACCCGGTACTCGAACCCGTCGGCCGTGCCGACCTCCAGGGGCTTCCCGGCCGGGGGCGGCTCGACGTCCGCCAGTTTCGCCCCGGAGCCGCCGGCCTGCGATCCGCCGTCGCCGCCCGATCCGGGCGTCAGCAGGAGCCCGATCGTGACCAGCCCGGCCAGGACCAGGACACCGGCCGCGACCAGCAGGCCGCGGGCGCCCGACCGCCGCCTCGCCCGGCGCGCCTCGCGCTCCCGGCGCGCCCGCTCCCGCTCACGTGCCCGCGGACCGAGCCGCACCTCGACGCCGCCCGAATCCCGGGCCGCCTGCTCGGTCCCGTACGGGCCGCTGTGCTCCGGATACGCGTCCTGCGCCTCGGGCACGGCGGACCAGGGCCCCCAGGGCTCCGCCTCGGGCATCGAACTGCGGCTGCCGGACTCGGGCCATCCGGCCCCGGGCCGCGGCGACGACTCGGGCGGACGGCCCCAGGCACGCGGAGGATTCTGCGGCTCCGGGGACGCCCTGGGGGGATCCAACGGGATCTCGTACGGGTCGACCGGCCCCCGCTGGACGATCGGACGCACCGGGGCGTCCGGCGGGATCGGGGCACCCGAGGGCGGCGTCCCGCCGCCCGGCGGAGGAGAAGGAGGACGGGACGGCAGGCCCTGCGCCGGGGTCGCCCGGGGCGTCGGGGTTCCCCCGGGAGGCGTGTACCTGAACTCGCCCGGACGCCGCGGAAGACCACGTTCGGTGTCCATTGCCGCCTCCCCTCCTCATCGTGCGATCCCGAAGAACCGCACACATACCGCAAGTCGCCACATTTTGCCCCACCGGAACCAGTGAACTGGACATGCCTCGCGAGTCGCGCATGTTGCGACAACCCCGAGCGGCTTGTTTGTCACTTCGGGACAAGAAATCGGGCGGGGAGGGTGATTCGGACCGGATCAGCCGCGGTTCGGCGGCCGTTTCAGGGGGCCGAATCGAGCAGCGTGCCGAGGAACCCGACGACGCCGGCGGGGCCGTCCACCACCAGGTCCGCCCGCTCGGCCAGGGCGGTGACCTCCGCGGACCCGCTGCACACGAGCACCCCGGGCACCCCCTCCGCGCGCAGGGACTCGACCGCCTCGAACGCGGCCAGGTCACCGAGGTCGTCCCCCGCGAAGAGCACGGCCGACGGGCGGGTGCCGCGGTCGGCGATGAACGAACGCAGCGCCATGCCCTTGTCCATCCCGTGCGGACGCAGCTCCAGCACGAGGCGGCCGGGCTCCACCGTCAGCCCGGTGCGTTCGGCGAGCGCGGCGAGGATGCCGCGCAGACGCTCAAGCGCGACCTCCGGTTCGGCGCACCGCCGTGTGTGCACGGCCAGGGCCTGCCCCTTGTCCTCGATGAACGTCTCCGGGGGCGCGCCCGCCGCCTCCAGCACGCCGGGCAGCTTGGCGCGGGCCTCCGCCACGCCGGGCGGCGGCTCGGGCACGGTCAGGACGCCCGACTCCCAGCGCTCCAGCCCGTACTGCCCCAGGACGACCAGGCCGTCGATGCCCTCGAAACCGCCGTACTCGACCGCGACCGCCGCCGGCCGCCCGGTGACGATCACCAGGGCGCCCACGCGCGGGGCCAGCCGGGCCAGCGCCGGAGCCGCGCCCGGATGCGCCCGCGCCGACGCCGGATCGTCGACGATCGGCGCGAGGGTGCCGTCGAAGTCGAAGCCGAGCACGGCCTCCGATGGGGACTTGCGGATCGCGTCGAGGCCGTCGGCACCGGCGGCCGTCACAGAACGGGGAGAGTTCACCCGACCAGTGAACCTTCTCACCGGGGGTGTCGCCAGAACCCGCCCGGCGCGAGTCGGGCGCGGCAGCGGGTCCGCGGGGTCAGGGGGTCAGGGGGTCAGGGGCGGATGCCGAGACGGCGGGCCGCGCGGCTGCGCTGCCGCTGCGTCCGCATCCGGCGCAGGCGCTTGACGAGCATCGGATCGCACTCGAGCGCCTCGGGACGGTCGATCAGGATGTTGAGGAGCTGGTAGTACCGCGTCGCCGACATGTCGAACCGCTCGCGGATGGCCTGCTCCTTGGCTCCCGCGTACTTCCACCACTGCCGTTCGAAGGCGAGGATCCGGCGGTCGCGCTCGGAGAGCTGGTCGGCGGGAAAGGCGGCGTCGTCCGTCCCGTCCTCATCATCGGTCGCGGTCTGGGGGGCTGGGCCATCGTCCATGCTGGTGTCCTGTGGGGGGACGTCACCGCGGAGGTCACCGGGGGCGTTCGCCGCTCGCATCAGGTCCCCTCTGTGGTTACTGATCCCGGGTCGTCCGGGTTCGGGCGGGTGTCATGTTACGCGTCCGCGCCGACAAGTTCCGGCGGTTCGCGGGGAACGGCGGCCGGCGGTTCAGTGCATCACATCCCCCTTCACCAGGGGATCTCCAGCGCCGCGTGTCCCTTGGGAACCGCGCGTCCCGGCGGTCCCGAACATGTGCAAACTACATTCGTTACAGTGGAGGCCGCGGCATCCGGGAGGCAGCGGACCGGCACGGGAAACGGAGACCTGGAATGGCGACGGAGACCCCCGCCACGAAGCGGCCGGACGGACGGGGCGCGGCCGGGCCCGGCACGTCCGGGCACGCGCCGGGCGCGCCGGGGCCGCACGACGAACCCGGCTCCGACCCCGTCCTCGCCGCCATCGGCGCGGCGCTGCTCCAGCTCCGCCGGTCCTGGGCCAAGCCCGACCTCATGAAGCGGATCCGCGCGCAGACGCCCGCCGGGACCGGCGGGCGCCCTCTGCAGATCTCGAACCTGATGGTGGTCAACGCGGTCGCCGCCCTCACCGCCGAGGCGAGGCCGGACGACCCGCCCCGCGAGATCACGGTCGGCGCGGTCGCGGAGCGCCTGGAGATCGACCCGTCCACCGCGAGCCGCCTGGTCGGGCACGCCATCGACGCCGGGCTGGTGTCGCGGCGCCCGTCCCCCGTCGACGCGCGCCGCGCCAACCTCGGCCTCACCGACGCGGGACGGCGCGTCAAGCAGGTCGGCGACCGGTTCCGCCGCGCCTACCTCGACGAGCTCATGGCCGGCTGGACCGCGGACGAGCGGGCCGAGTTCGCCCGGCTGCTCACCCGCTTCACCGACGCCGCCGCCCGCGCCCCGCGCTACTCGGACGGCATCGACAAGATCTTCGAGGAGGCCCGCGCCGAATAGCGCGGCCCTCCCCTGCCGCCTTGGCGGACCCCCGGTCAGTCCCCGTTGCGGAGCGTCGAAGCCCGCCGCATGTACTCGTCCTCGTCGATCTCCCCCCGGGCGAACCGCTCGGCGAGCACCGACCGCGCCTTGGCCATCGGGTCGGCCGCCGCCGCGGCCGCCGCGGCGCCGCTGTTCATCCGGCGGCGGATCAGGTAGAAAGCCGCGCCCAGCACGGCCAGCCAGAACAGTCCGAAGGCGATCGGGAAGACCGGCCAGAACGCGGGGGCGTCCCCGCCGTCGTGCCAGCCGCCCGGGCCCAGCTGCGTCACCAGTGTCGTCAACATCGTTCATCGACCCTTCCTGTGTTCGGATACGTCGATGCTCGGCGACGGGTACGGCACCCCACATCGTCCGGCCGGAGACTCCCGCGCTACGCCCGGCGGAGTAGCGCGCGGCGGACGGCCGAGTATCGGGGGCGGACGGCGTCGCGCCAGCCGGGCAGCCGGCCTCACCAGGCCGTTCAGCGGCGGGCCGTCACCACCAGGGCGGGCGGTAGTCCTCGTCGTCGGAGGGGCGGGCGCGCCGCGGACTCCGTCCGTGCTGCTCGCCGTCGGGCCGGTCCGCGGGCTCGTGCCGGTGCCCGGGTTCGGCCGGCGGCGACTCGGGCAGCGCGCCGGTCGCCCATCCGTCCGCGGGCGCGGGCGGGGCCTCCGGGCCGTCGAGGGTGCTGCGCCGGAACGCCTCCCACTCGTCGTCGTCGAGGCCGGGCGCGTCGTCCTCGGGCCGCCCGTCGGTCCCCGAGCCGTTGAGGCTCGCGCCGTTGGTCCCGTTCACACCGCCCTGCCCATTCATACCGACGTGCCCGTTCATACCGACGTGCCCGTTCATACCGGCATGCCCGTTCCCGGCGTCGTGCCCGTTCCCGGCGTCGTGCCCGTTCGGCGGCGTGTGCCCGTTGAGGTGGCCGGCCTGCCCGTTCCGGCCGTTCGCCGAGAACTCGCTCGGGTCGAACGGGCGCAGCTTGTGCGGCAGGACGGGCGGCTGCTCCGGTTCGGCCGCGGTCGGTTCCAGCGGGGTCGGTTCGGGCTGCGGCGGTTCCCCGCGGTCGAACCAGCCTCCCGTGGCCGAGGGGGTCCCCCAGGAGGGATCCATGGGCGCGGTGTCCAGGGGCGACTGGGTTCCGCCCCATGGCTCGCCGGGCGCGTCGTCCTCGGACGCGCGCCCCCACCGCCCGAGCGGGCCGGCCGAGCTTTCGAGCGGTGCGTCGCCGGCCTGCGGGCCGTCCTCGGAGGCCCCGTCCCGCAGTTCGGTATCGCCGGGCGTACCGTCCGAAGGCACGTCGCTGAACTGCAGGCCGTCCTGGGACGTCGCCCATGCCGGGGACTCGTCGGGCGAGGGCGGGGCGACCGAAGGCGGCGGCCCCTGGTACACGTCGGTGCTCTGCCAGAGGGGTGCGTTGACCGGCGCGACCCCGGCCGCCCCGGCGGGTCCCGGCGCGGCCGACGCCGCAGCGGGAGCGGGCGGGCGCGGCGCCGGCGCGGCGGCCGGCAGCCCGTAGTCGGGCACGGCGTCCGTCTCGGCGCCGTATTCCTCAGGGCGGCGCCGCTGGCGCCAGCCGAGCACGAGCCCGACGACGACCAGCACTCCGCCACCGCCGACCACGAGCGGGAGCAGGACGCCGGTGTCCTCGACGGGGCTGTCCGCCACCGGCTCGGGCGCCGGCGAGGCCGGCGGCGTCTGCACCGGCCCGCTGGACGTCTTGTTGATCGCGTGCGCGGCGTAGAGCGTCCGCAGCGCGTCGACCGTGCCGGGACAGGCGGTCGACCCGGTCGGCTGCCCCGGCCGGGCGGGCGACCCCTGGACCAGCGCCCGCCGGACCTCGTCGGGGGTCAGCCTCGGGTACCGGGACCGGACGAGGGCGGCGACGCCGGCGACCATGGCCGACGACGCGCTGGTGCCCGTCCCGACGACGTAGCCGTTGCTGGCGTCGGCGCTGACGATGTCCACGCCGGGCGCGCACACGGAGGCGTGGGAGCGCCGGTTGCTGTCCCGCCAGAGCCGCAGCCTGCGGTCGAGGGCGCCGACGGCGATCACCCCGGGGTAGGCGGCGGGGAAGTTCTTGCGGTTGGCGCCCGAGCCGTCGTTGCCCGCGGACGCGATCAGCACGACGCCCTTGCCGAGGGCGTACTTGATCGCGTTCTCCTGGGACTTGGTGCCGTTGTAGAACTGCCGCCCGCCGCCGAGGGACATGTTGATGATCTCGGCGCCGTGGTCGACGGCGTAGCGGATGCCCTGGGCGACGGCGTCGCGGTCACCGGTCTCGCTCGGCTGCCCGTTGTCGCGCCGCAGCGGGTCGTCGTTCTCCAGCGTGACGCGGATGGACAGGACGGTGCTCTGCGGCGCGACGCCCATCATCCCCTGCGCCAGCCCCGGGCCGTGGCCGTGCCCGGCGATGATGCTGGCCATCGACGTCCCGTGCAGGCCCCAGTAGCGGCTGCCGGGGGCGCGCACCCCTCCGGTGAGGTCGGGTCCGTTGATGACCTGCCCGGTGAGGTCGGGGTGGTTCTTGTCGACGCCGGTGTCGAGGACCGCGACCGTGACGCCGCGTCCTTTGGAGTACCGCCACGCCCGCGGGGCGCGCAGCGCCTCCAGATGCCATTCGCGGTCGCGGATCTGGTCGGTCGGCGCGTGGACGAGCGTCCCGGTGGCCGCGCCGCGCGGCCCCGGGTTCGCGGCCCGTCCCGCGATCGCCTGGGCGGGCACGGCCACGGCCGCGCCGAGCGTGAGGAGGGTGAGGACCGCGGTCGTCCGGGCGCCGAGCCGGGTCGCCGGTCGGACTCGCGCTGGACGGCGTCGACCGGTTCCGGACACGCCGCCGCACCTCCCTCCCCGGCAGACCGCCGCTCCACGACGGGTTGACATTCTGCCACGCGAACCGGCCGTCGCCCGGGCACTCGGCGCATCGGGGCACGTCCGGGACAGTGTGCGTCTTCCGTCCGCGACCCGCGCGCCGTACCGCGGCCGCCCCCGGCACGGCCGCCGCTCATACCCGCTGGTAACCGGCGTTGGCACGCAATGCTAGCCGCCCCCCTGCACCCGCCCCCGCACCGGCACGCCGCCGTCCGGGCGGGGGCACCGGACCGTCACCGGACCGTCACGGAACCGTCACCGCGCCAGTGGGAGGTCAGTGGGAGCCCGCCCCCGTCAGAGCCCGCACCGACAGGTCGTCGTAGCGCTCCCGGTCGGGCTGCTCCCGGCCGAGCAGCGATCCGGCGACCGCGCACGCGAACCCGACCGGGATCGAGACGAGGCCGGGGTTCTCCAGCGGGAAGAAGTGGAAGTCGACGCCTGCCGGGAACAGCGACAGGCTCTCGCCCGTCACCGGATCGGTCTTCCCGGACACGACCGGCGAGAAGAACACCAGCACGAGGGAGCTGACCAGCCCGCCGTAGATGCCGGCGACCACTCCGGTCGAGGTGAACCGCCGCCAGAACAGCGACAGCACGATCGCGGGGAGGTTGGCCGCGGCGGCCATCGCGAACGCCAGCGCCACCAGGAACGCCACGTTCAGGTCCCGGCACACGACCGCGAGGGCGATGGCCAGCGCGCCTACGAGGAACGCCGCGAACCGGGCCACCGTCACCTCCTGCGACTCGCGCGGGCGCCCGAGCATCAGCACCTGGCCGAAGTAGTCGTGCGCCAGCGACGTGGACGAGGCCAGCACCAGCCCGGACACGACGGCGAGGATCGTCGCGAACGCCACCGCGCCGATGAACGCCAGCATGAGGTCGCCGCCGAGGTGCCCGCCGACGTGCTCGCCGGCCGCCTGCGCGAGCTGCGGCACCGCGGTGTTGCCGGACGGGTCCTGCGCGACGATCGCGTCCCGGCCGACCAGGGCCGCCGCGCCGAAGCCGAGCGCCAGCGTCATCAGGTAGAAGGCGCCGACGAGCCCGATCGCCCAGGAGACCGACGTGCGGGCGGCGCGCCCGTCCGGAACGGCGAAGAACCGGTTGACGATGTGCGGCAGCCCGACCGTGCCGAGCACCAGCGCGGCGGCCAGGCTGATGAAGTCCAGCTTGTTGACGATCGTCCGGTACGCGTCGCCCGGGACGTCCTGCCCGTACCGCAGGCCCGGCCGCAGGAACGCCTCGCCCTGCCCGCTCGACCCGGCGGCGGAGCCGAGCATGGAGCTGACGTCGAACCCGAACCGGCCGAGCACCAGCGCCGTCAGCACGACCGAACCGGCGAGCAGCAGGGCCGTCTTGATGATCTGCAGCCAGGTCGTGGCCTTCATCCCGCCGAAGGCCACGTAGAAGATCATGAGCGCGCCGACCAGCACGATCGTCACCGTTCTCGCGGTGCCCGCGGACATCATGAGGAACCGCTCGCCGCTGTGGATGCCGAGCAGCAGCGACACCAGCGCGCCCGCGCCGACCATCTGCGCGAGCAAGTAGAACACCGACACGGTCACGGTCGAGACGACGGCCGCCCGGCGGACCGGTGCCTGCCGCCGGACGCGCACCGACAGCACGTCCGCCATCGTGAACCGGCCCGCGTTGCGCATCATCTCGACCAGCAGCAGCGCGAGCAGCCACGCGACCAGGAAGCCGATCGAGTACAGGAACCCGTCGTATCCGGACAGCGCGATGATCCCGGCGATGCCGAGGAACGACGCCGCCGACATGTAGTCGCCCGCCAGCGCGATCCCGTTCTGCGGGCCGGAGAACGTCCGCCCGCCCGCGTAGAAGTCGTCGGCGCCCCGGGTGTTGGCCCGCGCCCAGACCGTGATGCCCAGGGTGAGCACGATGAGCGCGACGAAGACCGCCAGCGCCACCCCGTGGTGCTCGATCACCGCAGCTCACCGGCCAGCGGGTCCAGCCGCCGGCGCGCGTACGCCACGTACGCCCAGGCCAGCGCGAACGTCGACATCACCTGCAGGACGCCGAGCAGCAGCGCGACGTTGACGTGCCCCACGACCGTCCGCGCCATGAAGTCCCGGGCGAACGCGGACAGGCCGACATAGAGGAAGTACCACCCCAGGAACACCGTGCCGACGACCAGCGCGGCCCGCCGGACCCGCCCCCGGAGCAGTTGGAACCGCTCATATCCCGCTATGGACGCATATGGTCCGGGTTCGCCCCCCTGGCGCCCCGTGACCTCCGAGTCCCCCATCATCTGGCCTCCCCTGGCCGGACATGACTCTCAGCAATCGATTGATCGCTCCATGAGAGCAAAGTTTCCCCGTCCGCGACCCGCGTTTGACGAGATATGGAACGACAGCCCGGCCGCACGCCGGGGCGGTCGAATGCGGTCCAGAAGGACGCCAGTGTTCAGTGGCATGGTCACTCCCATGAAACGCGTGCTGGCCGCTGCGGCCCTCCTCCTGTCCACGGTGGCGATCACGGCGGTGACGAGCCCGCCCCCGTCCGCGGCCGTGGGCAGAGCCGGGCCCGACCAGCGCCCTGCCGTGGCCCACTGGGACGGAGAATCCTGGCAGCCGGTGCCCTATACGCGGGACGACCCCAGGCTGACCAGCGTGCTACCGGTCGCGGGCGGCGAGGTCTGGGCCACCGTGCGACAGGCCGAGTACGTGGTCCGCTGGAACGGCTCCACCTGGTCACAGCGCCTTGTGGATAGCGGCCAACCAACTCCTCGACCGGCCCGGTCGTTCTCACCAAGAACTGATGATGCTGAACTTCTGGAATCTGAACTGGCTACTTCAAAAACGAGAAGTACTCCGCTAGAGTCGGGCACACCGGCGAGGAGGGGTCATGACGGAGACGCGGGTCGGCTATCTGCTGCCGACGAGGGAGCAGGCCGTGCTGGACCGGCATGATCCGGGACGGCTGGTCGAGCAGGCGCGGCGGGCCGAGGCGCTCGGGTTCGACTCGGTGTGGGCGGGCGACAGCCCGGTGACCAGGCCGCGCGCCGACCCGCTGCTCCTCCTGGCGGCCGCGGCGCACGCCACCGAGCGGGTCGCGCTCGGCACGGCGGTGCTGCTGCCCGCACTGCGGCACCCGATCCTGCTGGCCCACCAACTCGCCACCCTCGACCGGCTGTCGGACGGACGGCTGATCGCCGGCATGGGCGCCGGCTTCCCGAACCCGCGGACCGAGGCCCAGTTCACCGCGATCGGCGTGCCCTACAAGCGCCGCGGCGGCCGCCTGGAGGAGTCGGTCGAGGTGATGCGGAAACTGTGGTCGGGCACGGGCGCGGTCTCGCACCGGGGCGAGCACTTCACCTTCGAGGACGTGACGCTCGCTCCCCCACCGGCCAGGCCCGGAGGACCACCGATCTGGCTGGCGGGCGGTGGACCGGCCCTGCGGCGGGTGGCTCGCCTCGCCGACGGCTGGCTGCCCTACCCACCCACGGTTGGGATGTACGCAGAGGAACGTGCCCTCGTCCAAGGAGCGGCGGAGCAACCCGTCACGTCCGCCCTGTACGCGACCGTCTGCCTGGACGACGACACCGAGCGAGCCCAGCAACGTCTGCGAACGAGTGTGGAGCGCTACTACGACGCCCCTCTGGAGTTCATCAGGTCGATCCAGGCCATGTTCGCCGGAACCGCACGCGAGGTCGCGGAATGGCTGAACTCCTACATCGAGGCTGGAGCGCGGCACGTGGTGATCCGGCTCGCGACCGACGACCACGATGCCGACCTGGACGCCTTCGCCGACCTCGTCCTACCCCTTCTGCAACGGGAGCGTTCCGCATGACCACGTTCGTGCTCGTCCACGGCGCCTGGCACGGCCCCTGGGCATGGGAGAAGGTGACGCCGTTCCTTCATCGGACCGGTGCGCGAACCATCGTCCCCCAACTGCGGGAAGGCGACGTCGGCCTACGCGAACACGTAGACGACGTCATCACTGCCCTGGACACCGCCTCAGGAGAAGTCGTCCTAGTCGGACACAGCTACGCAGGACTCGTCGTGCGAGAAGCGGCCGATGCACACCCCGACAAGGTGGCCCATGTCGTCCTAGTGGACGGATGGGCGGGCCCGGACGGCTCCAGCCTGTTCACACTGGCGCCCGACTTCTTCGTCGAGGTGGTCCGGGCTTGGTCGGACGGCACGTACATCCCCGCACCTCCCCCGGACGCGTTCGGCATCACCGACCCCGACGAGGCGGCACTGCTCGTCCCGCGCCTCCGGCCGCAGCCGCTGCGCACCTTCACCGACGCCACGCGCCTCACCGGGGCCGTCGACCGGATACCGGGAACGGCCGTCTACTGCCGCCCGCAGACGTATCCGTTCGACCGGTTCGGCAAAGAACTCGGCTACCGGACGCTGGGGACGGACGGCCCGCACGACCTGATGGTCACCCACCCGGAGCAGGTCGCCCGGCTGCTCCTGGATGTCGCCGAGCCCTAGAGTGATGCGGTGGAACAGCGGACGTACAACCAGTACTGCGCGACCGCGCGCACCCTCGACCTCGTCGGCGAGCGCTGGACCCTGCTGCTGATCCGCGAGTTGCTGACCGGCCCCAAGCGTTTCGGCGACCTGCAGGCCAGCCTGCGGGGCCTCGGCACAGGCCTGCTCTCCGCCCGGCTCAAGCATCTGGAGCGCGAGGGCCTCGCCCGCAAGATCACGTTGCCGGCGCCCGCCCGGACCCCCGCCTACGCGCTGACGGAGGCGGGCGAGGAACTCGGCCCGGCGATCCTGGAACTCGCCCGGTGGGGGATGAAATGGGCGCTCGGTGAACGCCGCGAGGGTGAGACCTTCCACCCGAACTGGGCGGTACTGGGGCTCAAGGCGTGCTTCGACCCCCGGGCGGCGGCCGGGCTGCGCGCCGTCTACGAGTTCCGCATCGGCGACGAAACGCTCCAGGCCCGCGTCGACGACGGCACGATCGAGATGTCGCACGGCCCGGCACAGCCCCCGGACGCCGTCATCACGATGGACGAGCAGGCGTTCCTCGCCCTGGCCGCCGGACGCACGACGCTCGCCGAGCTGATCGGCGACGGCATGGCCACCGCGTCGGGCGACAGGGACGTCATGGCCAAGCTGGGCGACCTGTTCCGCCTCCCCCAGCCCCGGCCCCGGACGGCCGAAGACCGCGCCTGACCCGGGTCAGCGTTGGACGTGACGTTTCCTGCCGCGCCCCCTCAGCGCGGCGACGATCGCGACGCCGAGCACGGCCAGGCCGATCTGGAACACCAGCTCGATCCAGTCGATCCCGTTCGTCGTGCTCACGCCGACCGACTGCGCGATCGCCGTCCCGACGATCGCCGCGGCGATGCCGACGAGCACGGTCAGGATGACGCCGATGGGCTGGCGGCCCGGCAGCAGCAGCCGTCCCAGCGCACCGATGATCGCGCCGATGACGATCGCGCTGATGATGCCTGTGATGTTCATGCCCTCCGTGTGCCCAATAAGGACCCGCCGTCACATGCCCCAGGCCGGTTTCCGCGTGTCAGGCCCTCCGCGTCACCCGCATGGGCACGGGCCCGGCCGGCCGCAGCGTGATCTCCGCCCTCATCGGGACCTTGATACCGGGCGCCAGGTCGAGCCGATGAGTACGGCTGACGGTCGCGAGCACCAGGACGGCCTCCAGCATCGCGAACCCGGCCCCTACACAGATGCGACGTCCACCCCCGAACGGCAGATACGCGTACCGGGAACGCTCTGTCTCGCCCATGAACCGCTCAGGCTGGAAGCCCTCCGGGTTAGGCCAGACCTCCACATTCCTATGCAGCAGATAAGGCGGCACAGCAATGGTCGACCCCGCCGGAACCCGAACCCCGGCGATGTCATCCTCCTCCAGGGCATCACGCTCGATCGTCCAGGCCGGGGGGTAGATCCGCATCGCCTCTTCGAGGACGGCCTTCGTCCAGGGCAACCGGTCGACGTCCTCGGCCCGCGGTTCCCTCCCGCCGAGAACCTCGTCCACCTCCTGCTCCAGCCGCTCACGCGCGGCCGGATACCGGGAAAGCAGCACGAACGTCCACGCCAGCGACGCAGCCGTAGTCTCATGCCCCGCCAGCAACAGCGTCAGGACCTCGTCATGGAGTTCGGCCTCGGAGAACTCACCGCGCTCCTTGAGCAACTGCAGAAGCTCCCCACCGGACGACCCCTTGATGACGCGCTGCACCAACCCGTCCAGTTGCCCGAGCGCACCACCCAGCCCAGGCACACGCTGGTACACCCCACGCTTAGCGGCCGCCCCAGGCAGGAAGGTCCCCGCGACGGCACCTCGCTGAAGGAGCTCCAGGGAACGCCCCGTCCGCTCGGCCTCCCCCGCGAGCGCACTGCCGAACAAGGCCCGCCCGACGATGTCCAAAGTCATCCGCCGCAGCTCACCCGCCGCGTCGAGCAGCACCCCGTCCGGCCACCGCGCGACGGCCGCCGCGGCCGTCTCGACGATCTGCGGCCCGAACCCGACCACGTGCCGCTGCGCGAACACCGGCTGCACCACCCGCCGATGCCGCCGCCACGTCTCCCCCTCGCTGGTCAGCAGCCCTTCCCCGAGAACCGCCCGCAGCGGCCGGTAGGTGAACGCCTTGACATAGTTGGCCTGGTTGGCCACCAGAACATGCTCGGCGTACTCGGGCCGCGAAAGCACATAAAGCGCCCGCCCGACCCCGAACGGCACCCGAACCGCGTCCCCGTACCGCCGCCCAAGCGCCCCGTACGTCCCGAGCGGATCCCGGGCCATCCGCATCCACCACCGGACAGCCTCCGCGCCCCCCGGCCCAGCAACCCGCGAACCCACCACCAACGCCATAAAACCCACCGTAAACCCGCCCGCACCCGGATCAAGGCCACGTCCACGCTCGGAGAGCACAACCTGACCAGGATGGGACGATCTTCACGTGCATGATGTTCAAGTCCTCGTACTGCGCCCGGCGCTCACAAAGGGCCTGGCCGTTCTGGCCGCCGCGATCGTGGCCACGGCGGGCATCGTCGCAGCGATCCTGGCCGGCGACGCCCCACCGGTATTCGCCCTGATCGTAGGCGTCCCGTTCGCCGCCCTGATCCTCCTGGCGCTCGGCGCCCTCCTCCGCACCCGAATCACCCTGACGCCAGACGAACTAATCGAACAGGGCCTGTTCAGCCGAAAGCGCCGCCCCCGCACTCAGATAGCCGAGGTGCTGCAGGCGGCCATCATCGTCCCCAAAGAGCCCACGGCGAGAGCCTGTTCATCCTAGACCCCCACCAAAACCTCCTATTCAGAATCTCCACCGCCCCCTACACCCCCGAGTCCCTGAACCACCTGATAAAAGCCCTAGCCGTCCCCCACACCCACCTACAGACCCCAATAAAACCCGAGACCTTCGCCAACAAATACCCAAACACAATCTCCCAAACCGAAAAACACCCCTACCGCCTAGCAGCCGCATTCCTCACAGTCACCTGCGCACTCACCGCCATAATCGCAGCCGCCATAGCAGCAACATGACGCACCACCCCAGCCAGCCAACGATGCCATAACCAACCGACGGCCAATACTCCAAAAGGACACACCACCCCTATGACTTCAACACCCTTCCTAACCGAAATGTTGAAGAAGGCGCCACCCCCACCAAAGCCGAGACGTGGTGCAGACAGCTGGCAGCAAGTCTTCATCGACCTGGGGACGCCCCTCCCCGTCGACTACGTCGCATTCATCAACAAATACGGATCCTGCCAGTTCGCAAGCTTCCTCGGAATCGGCGACCCGCGCGACAGCAACGAATCGACCTACCACCAAGCCTGGTGCGACTTCGGCGACCGATACCGTGCCCGGAAAAATGAGTTCCCAGAGTTCCACCCACTCGCAGCCTGGCCAGATCCCGGCGGCTTCCTAGGATGGGGCAACGACATCGACGGAAACTGGTACGGCTGGGCGACCGAAGGCGAGCCGAACCACTGGCCGACCGCAGTCTGGGGCCGCCAACGCCGTGACGAAATCATCGGCCACATCCCAATGACCGAGTTCCTATCCGGCTGGCTGTCCTCCCCACCCAAGTTCAACGACCTCCCCGACCTATCCAACGAGGACGACGACACCCCCAACCAAATCACCTGCACCCCCTGGTAACCCCACACCGCCCTCGCCCCCCACTCGCACTCCTCATCTGCATCGACATCCGAGAAGAGCAACGCCAACCTCAAAGCTCGCTGACCTACCTGCTGTCCGACCCGGTCCATAGGATCCTCGCCAGTCCGATCGGAGGATCATGAACAAGAACAGCGGTGGCGCCTCTCGGCTCACCACGCCCCCTAAGCCCCTGGACATGGGGCAGACCTTCTCCGAGCTCGCGGAGATGGCCCGAACCACCGTGCGGCTACACCCTCGGCGCGGCACTCCAGGCCGCAAGGAGAGCTCCATGGGCGGCCCACTGCTGTGGCCCAGAGACGAGCAGTGGCCGCGATGCACACAATTCGATCAGCACGGCAGCTACAGCGATATCGACCTGCCAACCGACCCATTGCCGTTGGTGCCGGTACTGCAGATCTTCGCGCGCGATGTACCCGAACTGCCCTTCCCACAGGACACCGACCTGTGCCAAGTGCTGTGGTGTCCGCTGGACCATGACTACGTGGGGGCTGCTCCGGCCGTCACGGTGCTGTGGCGCGACTCGTCCTCGATCACCGACCCGCTTTTGGAGCACCCTCCTGCGGATCCGCCCCACAGTGAGGACGAATACATCCCCCACCCGTGTGTGCTGTCTCCCGAACGGGTCGCCGAATTCCCCGATCCCAGGGACCTACCTTGGGATCTTCAGCAGCGCATCCAGCAGTGGGAGAACGAGGCCAGACATGACTGGAGCTACTTTTACCACCTGTCGGCCGCCCCAGGAACCAAGGTAGGCGGATGGGTGTCGTGGATCCAGGACCCCATATGGCTGACGTGTGAGGCCGGCCACGAGTTGGAACACATGCTGACCATCGCCAGCTGGGAATCAGACGGCCAATCCTGGAAGACCTGGACCCCGGTGGAAGACCGGGGACGCATCGGCTGGCACCCGGGCAACGTCAACGGCCACTCTGTACAGATTCCTCTGGTCCCTGACCAGAGGCCGGCCGACATCATGATCGGCGACGCCGGCAGCATGTACGTCTTCACCTGCACGCGATGCGATCACCGACCCACATTGACCCTGATGCAATGCTCATAAATGACCTCTGTCGGCGGTGCGGAGCGGTACGTCCGAGCCCACCCAGACCTGCCATTCACACCCGCGTTGGCAGCCGGTGCCGCTCGCCTTCTCTAACCCTCAACTCTGTCCGACCCCCACGACATCCTTGGCGTGTGATCAGCGAAGACGACCGCGTATTCGAAGCCGTGCGCACACGGGTGGACTCGGGTGACTACCGCGACGAGAGATTCGGACCTCCAGACGTCGATACCGTAGGCGGCGGAGCATTCACGTACACACCTGACGGCCGACTTCAACGGGTGTACTTGCGAGGTAAACCCGAGTACACCGCCGCCCATACCGCCGGTCTATTCGAGCCGCTACCGCCGCTGACCCCCGCTCTGGGCGCCGCAGTGGAGGAGTGTGAAGCCCGATTGGGCCACGCCCTTCCATCTCTGCTGCGCCGCTGCTACCTCGAACTTGGCGATGGCGGCTTCGGTCCCGCGTACGGTCTGGAGCCCCTCAGGCTCACCCTTCGAGACTACGAAGAGCAACAGCAGAGCTGGCCCGAAGCGTGGCGGCCTATGGCCAGAGCGCTACTACCGATCTGCAACTGGGGATGCGGCATCGCTTCCTACGTCGACATCACTGACCCGTCCCTCCGGATGTGGGCAATCGACCCGAACCCCGCACCCGTGGGGCACCATCAAGATTCCCTGTTCCCGCAGCACTTCAGCATGGCCGAGTGGATGCGCCGCTGGGTCGAGGGAACGCTTCGCCAGCCATGGCTACTCCAAGACCAGAAGACCGGGCGATGGCGTGGCGCGACTGACGCTGAGACCAACTCAGCCCTAGAACCCAGTAGCAGGCGCTAATCACCGCAAACGCACGTGAACCTGACGGCGTTGCGTGCCGCGCACGTACAGGAGCGGGCGCGGCGTCTGTGATTCGTTGCTGTGGTTGTCAGCAAAGAGCCCTCTCCGACGTTGGAGGGGGCCTTTGAGCTGGGAGCCGGCGAGGGGACTTGAACCCCTAACCTTCTGTTTACAAGACAGATGCTCTGCCGATTGAGCTACGCCGGCGCGGGCTCGTCCCGCATCGTAGTCGACTCGGGAAGTTTCTGGGGGGCGGGTGTCGATCCGGGGGGTCGGCGTTCGTGTAGGGGGTGAGAGGTCGGCGGTGGGTCGGCCGGTCAGCCTGGGGGGTACCCGTGGGGAAGCTTGTCTTGGTGGAGCATCTGACGCTTGACGGGGTGATGCAGGCGCCCGGGCGTGCCGATGAGGACGGTCGGGGCGGGTTCGTGCACGGTGGGTGGGCCGTTCCGGGGAACGACGAGGTCATGGCGTCCGTGTTGGGGAAGGACATGGGCGGGGCCCTGCTGTTCGGGCGGCGTACGTACGAGGACTTCTACGGGTACTGGCCTCATCAGGGCGGCAACCCTTTCACGGACGTGCTGAACCGGGCGCGGAAGTACGTGGTGTCGGCGACGCTGCGGGAGGCTCCTTGGGAGAACTCGGTTCTCCTGAAGGACGCCGGGGACGTCGAGGGGATCGAGGAGGGGCTCACGGTGCTCGGGAGCGGGGTGCTCGCGCGGGAGCTGATGCGGCGGGGGCTCGTCGACGAGTGGCTGCTGATGGTCCATCCGGTGGTGCTGGGGACGGGCCGCAGGCTGTTCGACGGCGTCGCGGCGGGGTTGCGGCTCGTGGAGTCGGTGGTGACGACGACGGGGGTCGTGATCGCGACCTATCGCAGAAGGGAAGCATGATGCTTTACGCGCTGAACATGATCCAGCCGGTGGGGGAGAAGCCGCCTCCGGAGGCGCTGGAGAAGGTCATGGCGGAGCTCGGGGTGATCCGGCGGGACCTGGAGGCGCAGGAGGCGTGGGTCTTCGGGAGGCCGCTGCACGGGCCCGAGGCGAGCACGGTGGTGCGGTGCAGGGGCGACGAGATCGTCGCGATGGACGGGCCGTGGACGGAGGGCAAGGAGTTCATCGGCGGGCTCATGATCATTCAGGTGCGGGACCTGGACGCGGCGCTGCAGGTGGCGGCCAGGTACGCGAAGGCGACGGGGCTGCCGTTGGAGGTGCGGCCGTTCCAGGGCGGGTCTGATTGACGGTCGAGCAGGTCTTCCGCGAGGAGCACGGGCGGGCGGTGGCCGTCCTGGTCCGGGTGTTCGGTGATGTCGACGTCGCCGAGGAGGCGGTGCAGGACGCGTTCGCGGAGGCGGTGCGGCGGTGGCCGGTGAGCGGGCCGCCGCCCAGTCCCGCAGGGTGGATCATCACGACGGCGCGGAACAAGGCGATCGACCGGCTGCGCAGGGAGGCCGTGCGGGACGGCAAGCAGGTGCAGGCGGCGCTGGTCGGCGACGTCGAGCCGGTCGAGGAGGGCGTCGTGCGGGACGAGCGGCTCCGGCTGATCTTCACGTGCTGCCATCCGGCGCTGGCGCCGCAGGCGCGGGTCGCGCTGACGTTGCGGCTGCTGGGCGGGCTGACGACGGCGGAGATCTCGCGGGCGTTCCTGGTGCCGGAGAAGACGATGGCGCAGCGGCTGGTCCGCGCGAAGGGGAAGATCCGGGACGCGCGGATCCCGTACCGGGTGCCGGAGAAGGAGGACCTTCCGGAGCGGCTGTCCGGGGTCCTCGCGGTCATCTACCTGGTGTTCAACCAGGGGTACGGCGGCCGGGACGAGCTGGCGGCGGAGGCCGTGCGGCTGGGGCGGGCGCTGGCGGAACTGATGCCGGACGAGCCGGAGGTGCTCGGCCTGCTGGCGCTGATGCTGCTGATCGAGTCGCGCAGGCCGGCCCGGATGGTCGATGGTGAACTCGTATTGCTGGGCGACCAGGATCGCGGGTTGTGGGATCGGGCGCTGGTCGCTGAGGGGCAGGCGCTCGTCCGGCGTTGTCTGCGGATGAACCGGCCCGGGCCGTACCAGATCCAGGCGGCGGTCAACGCGGTGCACAGCGACGCGGCGCGGGCCGCGGATACTCGGTGGGACCAGATCCTGAAGCTGTACGACCAGTTGATGGTGGTGGCCCCGACACCGGTCGCGGCGCTGAACCGGGCCGTGGCGGTGGCCGAGGTCGAGGGTGCCGGGGCTGCGCTGGCGATCGTGGACGAGCTCGATCTGCCCGGTTACTACTTGTTCCACGCGATCCGCGCCGACCTGCTGCGGCGGCTCGGGCGGGTCGGGGACGCCGCCGCGGCCTACGACCGGGCGATCGAGACGGTCGAGAACGAGGCCGAGCTGGCCTTTCTCAAGCGCCGCCGCTCGCGGCTCCCCTGAGGCGGCTGATCTCGTACAGGGCGATGCCGGCGGCGACCCCCGCGTTCAGGGACTCGGCCTGCCCGGGCATCGGGATCGTGGCGAGCATGTCGCACGTCTCGGCGACCAGCCGGCTGAGGCCCTTGCCCTCCGAGCCCACGACCAGCACGAACGGCCCGGTCGCGAGGTCGAGGTCGGTGATGGTGACGCCGCCGCCCGCGTCCAGGCCGGCGACGAAGCAGCCGGCCTTCTGGTACGCCTTGAGCTGCCGGGTGAGGTTCGTGGCCTGCGCGACGGGGACGGTGGCGAGGGTCCCGGCGGACGACTTCCACGCCCCGGCGGTGATCCCGGCGGCGCGCCGCTCCGGGACGACGACGCCGGTGGCGCCGAACGCGGCCGCGGACCGGACGATCGCGCCGAGGTTGCGCGGGTCGGTGATCCCGTCCACCGCGACGATCAGCGGCGAGGTGCCCTTGAGCAGGTCGTCGGGGTGCGCGTACCGGTAGGGCCTGACCTGGAGCGCGATGCCCTGGTGTACGGCGCCGTCGGTGAGCCGGTCGAGCTCGTTCTTCCCCGTCTCCATGAGCGGGATCCGGCGGTCGGCGGCGAGCTGGATCGACTCGCGGACGCGCTCGTCGTTGCCGGACATGACGTAGAGCGCGGTGCCGGGGACGCCCGCGCGCAGCGCCTCGACGACCGGGTTGCGGCCGGTGACCAGCTCGGGGACCTCGCCGTTGGCGCGCCGCGCCCCGGCGGGGCGCCCGCGGTCGCGCACCTCGGCGGCGGCCTTCGTGCGGCCGCCCGGCCCCACCGTGGGGGTGCCGGTGCGCTTGGCGTTCTTGACGGCGCGGGCCTTCTGGCGCTTGCCGTGCCAGTGGCGGTCCTCGGCCTTGGGAGTGGGTCCCTTGCCCTTGCGCTTGGCCATCTTCTCGGTACGCCCCTCGCGACGGTTGCGGCTCGCCCCCGTGGGCGGCGCGGATTTCAGGCGGGACTGCGAACCCCCGCGAACATTCGATTTTATCCCCGTGCGGAACCGGGTCGGTCAGTCTCGCTTCAGTTCCCAGCGGGGGCCCTGCGGGGTGTCCTCGACGAGGATGCCCGCCTTGGCCAGGCCGTCGCGGATGGCGTCGGCGGCGGCATAGTCCTTGCGGGCGCGGGCGGCCTGCCGCTGCTCCAGCGCGACGGCGACGAGGGCGTCCACGACGGGGCGCAGGTCTTCCTCGCCGGTGCGGCGCCACTGCGGGGACAGCGGGTCGATGCCGAGGACGTCCGCCATCGCGCGGACGTCCGCGAGGTGCGCGCGCACCGCGTCGCGGTCGCCGGACGCGAGCGCGGCGTTCCCCTCCCGGACGGTCTCGTGCAGCACGGCCAGCGCCTGCGGGACGCCGAGGTCGTCGTTCATGGCGTCGGCGAAGCCGCCGGGCACCGCGGCGGGCTCGACGTCGCCGAGGAGTTCCGACGCCCGCGTCACGAAGCCCTCGATCCGCTGGTAGGCGGAGACTGCCTCGGCGAGGGACGCGTCGGTGTAGTCCATCAGCGACCGGTAGTGGGCCGAGACCAGGTAGTACCGCACCTCGACCGGACGGGCCTTGCCGAGCAGGTCGGAGAGCAGCACGACGTTGCCGACCGACTTGCTCATCTTCTCGCCGTCGACGGTGAGGAGCCCGTTGTGCAGCCAGTAGCGGGCGAAGCCGTCCCCGGCGGCGCGGGACTGGGCGATCTCGTTCTCGTGGTGCGGGAAGATCAGGTCGACGCCGCCGCCGTGGATGTCGAACGTCGGCCCGAGGTACTTGGTCGCCATGGCCGAGCACTCCAGGTGCCAGCCGGGGCGTCCGGGGCCCCACGGCGTCTCCCACGCGGGCTCGCCCGGCTTGGCGCCCTTCCAGAGCGCGAAGTCGCGCGGGTCGCGCTTCGCCGCCTCGTTCGGGGTGTCCCCCGCGGACCGCATGTTCTCCAGCCGCTGGTTCGACAGCGAGCCGTACTCGTCGGCCCACGACTTGACGTCGAAGTACACGTCGCCGCCCGCCGCGTACGCGTGGCCGTTCTCGATCAGCCGCCGCATCAGGACGATCATCTCGGGGATGTGCCCGGTGGCGCGCGGCTCGATCGTCGGCGGCAGGCAGCCGAGCGTGTCGTAGCCCTGCGTGAACACCCGCTGGTTGCCCTCGGCGACGGCGAACCACGGCACGCCCTGCTCCGCCGACACCGCGATGATCTTGTCGTCGATGTCGGTGACGTTGCGCGCGAACAGCACCTCGTAGCCGGACGCGCGCAGCCAGCGCAGCAGCACGTCGTAGATGACGCCCGACCGCAGATGCCCGATGTGGGGTGATGCCTGCGGGGTGGCACCGCACACGTACATCCCCACGCGGCCCTCTTCCAAGGGCTCGAACGTGCGGACGGTGCGTGTACCGGTGTCGTAAAGGCGCAGACTCACGGGCCCAGGTTATTGGATCGGCGCACGGCCGCGTGTCCTCTCGCGCCGCCCGGTCGCGTGTTCCGGTGCGGCGCGAGCGCGGACGAGCGAATCCGGCCGCGGTCAGGACGTCGAGAAGACCTCATCGAGCCTGGTCGCGAACGCGTCCGCCGCCGGGCCGAAGCCGCCGTGGTCGCCGGGATACGTGTCGGCCTTCGTCCCGAGGCGCTCGGCCAGCGCGTGGGCGGCCTCGTGCGGCGGCTCCCCGACGGACCCCTCCCCCGCGGCGAGGACGATCCGGGCGGACGAACCGCGCAGCGCGTCCACATCGGGCATCCAACGTCCGAAGTACGGAACCTCGTAGCCCACGAAGAAGCCGGTGTTCCGCTCGAAGCGCGCCAGCATCTCCCGCATCTCGGGGGTGGGCTCCGACCCGCCGGCCTCGCTGTCCGTGTCCTCGCCCCCGGACATGCCCATGGCCGCGCCGAACGTGCCCATCGCGGCACCGGCGCCGTCTTCGCGGAAGGCGCGCTCCACCTCCGTGAGGGCCTTCTCCCAGTACCCGGCGTCGAGCATCCGCAGCAGCGGCGGCTCGTGGGCGATCAGCGCCCGCACCCGCTCCGGGTAGCGGGCCGCCAGGTCCAGGCCGATCTGCGCCCCGGAGCTGTTGCCGAACACGAACGCCGGCCCGTCCGCGACCTCGGCGAGCAGCCGGGACGCGTCGTCGGCGTGCACGTCGATGCGCTGCGGTTCCGGCGGTCCGGCGAGCGGGCTGCGCGAGTTGCCGCGCCGGTCGTAGGTCACGACGGTGTACCGGTCGGCGAGCTGCTCGGCGAGCCCGGCGTAGCCCGCCGCGTCGTAGATCCCGCCGCAGATCAGCAGCAGGGCGGGCCCCTCGCCGCGCACCTCGTAGTGGAGGGTCGCGCCGGGGACGTCAAGGGTTCGCACGGTCGTGTTCATCGTGGTTCTTCTCCGTCGTCGAGTCGGTTGGCCCTGAGGCGGGCGGCACGGGATTCGAGGTAGCGCCGCTCGGGGATGCTGGTCGTGCCGCGGGCGGCCTGCCGGTAGGCCTCCAGCGCGCCGTCCGCGTCCCCCGCCTGCTCCAGCAGGTGCGCCCGGACGGCCGCGAGGCGGTGGTGCCCGGACATGCGGTCGTCGCCGTCCAGCGTCCGCAGCAGGTCGAGGCCGGCGGACGGGCCGTCCACCATCGCCAGCGCGACGGCCTCGTTCAGCGTGACCATCGGGTTCGGGGACACGTGCGCCAGCAGCCGGTAGAGCGCGAGGACCTGCGGCCAGTCGGTGTCCTCCGGCCGGGGCGCCTCCGCGTGGACGGCGGCGATCGCGGCCTGGAGCTGGTACGGGCCGGGCGGCGACCAGGTGAGCGCCTCGGTGACCAGCGCGGTCCCCTCCGCGATCGCGTCCGCGTTCCACAGCGTCCGGTCCTGCTCGGTGAGCGGGATCAGCAGGCCGTCCGGCCCGCTCCTGGCGGCACGGCGGGCGTCGGTCAGCAGCATCAGCGCGAGCAGCCCGGCGACCTCGCCGTCGCCCGGCAGCAGCCGGTGCAGCTCCCGGGTGAGCCGGATCGCCTCGGCGACGAGGCCGGCCCGCTGCAGGTCGGGCCCGCTGGACGCCGTGTACCCCTCGTTGAAGATCAGGTACAGCACGTGCAGGACCGCGCGCAGCCGCTCGTCCCGCTCGTCCGGCGGAGGCATGCCGAACCGCGCCCCCGCGGCCTTGATCCGCTGCTTGGCCCGGCTGACGCGCTGCGCCATCGTCGGCTCGGGCACGAGGAACGCGCGGGCGATCTGCGCGGTGGTGAGCCCGCCGACCGCCCGCAGCGTCAGCGCGACCTGCGAGGGCGGCGACAGCGCCGGATGGCAGCACAGGAAGAGCAGCGTCAGCGTGTCGTCGTGGTCGGCGGGGCGGTCCTCGCCGAGCGCGGGCCCCTCCCCCGCGGACGGGTCCCGGGCGAACACGGCGGCCTCGCGGTCGCGGCGGGCGCGCTCGCTGCGCCACTGGTCGGTGAGCCGCCGCGTCGCGACCGTCAGCAGCCACCCGCGCGGGTTCTCCGGGACGCCGTCCCCGTCCGCCGGGTCACCGGTGCCCCCCGTCCACTGGACGACGGCGGCGAGCAGGGCCTCCTGGACGGCGTCCTCGCAGGCGTCGAAGGCCCCGTGCCCGTGCCGCCGGACGAGCGTCCCGAGGACCTGCGGCGCGAGGGCGCGCAGCAGGTCCTCGACGCCCGGCGGCCCCGGCACGGGCGCCGTCACATCTCCGTCCCGGACTGCTCCATCAGCGCCCTGACCTCCATCCGGCCGCCGAACCGGACGTCCGGCCAGCGCGAGGCGATCTCGACCGCGCGCTCGACCGACTCGCAGTCGACGGTGATGTGCCCGGCGAAGTGCTCCTTGGCCTCCAGGAACGGCCCGTCGGTGACGGCGATCCGCCCGTCCTTCTCACGGACGGTCTTGGCGGTGGACGGATCGGCCAGCGCGTCGCCGCCGACCAGTTCCCCCGACTCGGTCAGCTCCTTCATGATCGCGTCGACCTCGCCGAACAGGTCGGCGCGCTCGCGCTCGGTCAGCTCCTCGACGAAACCGGGGCGGTTGTAGATCAGCAGCATGTACTTCACGTCGGTCACTCCCGTTCGGATGCGGGCGGCGGCCCGGACGGCCGCGTCACAGAAAGGATCGGAGCGGCGGGCGCGTTCTCGACATCCCCCGCGCGAAAAGGTTCAGAAATCTCGGGCCAGCTCCCTGACCTGCTGACACAGTGCCATGAACGCCAGCGCGTCGGGCATCTGCGAGGCGACGGTCATCAGGTCGCCGCGGCCGCCGCACGCGTGCACGACCACCATGCCGTTGCCGATCGCGACGTCGCCGACGGCCGCCCAGGGGAGCCGCTCGCCGTCCTTCTCGACGCCGCCGAGGTCCACGGTGAACGGGGCGAGCCGGACGGCCTCGCCCGCCTTCACCGCCGCCAGGTGCCGCGGGACGATCCGGGCCGTGACCTCCTTCGCGACGGCCAGGCCGAGCGCCCGCACGTCCGGGAGGTCGTCGGTGAGCCTTAAGACCGTCCCGTCGTCCGCGACGATCGTGAAACGCCAGCGGGTGCGCTCGTCCGGGGCGCTTCGCACTCCGGACACGGTGACGGAGACCAGCTCGTCCCACGCGTATCCGGCGTCGCCGGGGCCGGTGACCGAGATGCCGCCGGTGTGGAGGCGCACAACCCTGTCGCGGGCGCGCGGCCGGTCCCGGCCCGCGATCCAGCCGACGCCGGCCGCGCTCCCCATGGACAGCAGGAGCGCGGGCGCACCCGCCCACCACACGCCGTCACGCAGGTAGACGACGGCCGCCGGGATCAGCGCCAGCGACGTCAGGCTCAGCAATAACGACCATGCCCACGTGCGCCGATCGCCGGCGCGGCCGTCGAACGTCCGGACCGGTTCGCCGAGCCGGCCCTGGGAATCCGCCATCGTCGCGTGCTATCGGGCCGCGGGGGACCACATCTCGCGCATGGTCCAGCCGTCCGGCATCGTTGCCTCCCTGGCGCTGTCGACGTCCGTTTCGCCTTGCGCGACGCCGGGTCGCGACTGCCGCCCCCGACGTCGTTCATAAGGTACGTCTCCTCACATATCACGCGCAGGGCCGAGTGATCATCGGTAACTGGGAAGCCGTTGCCGTCCGGGCTGGCTAATCTCGCCTGAGGACTCCTCAGGCGCCCTCCCGGAACGAGAGACATGCCATCTGATTCGACGCGGCCCGGCGGGCCCCGCTACACCCCCGTCCAGCGGCGGCTGCTCACCGCCCTCGCCGGGCTCATCGTCGCCGCGCTGGCGGGCGGCGCCTTCGCGCTGACCTACGACGTGCTCCGCGAGCTGGCCCTCGCCGGCCGCGCGGGCGAGCGCTGGGCGCCGCTGTACCCGGCGATGGCGGACACCCTCACCGTGCTGACGATCCTGTCCCTCGTGATCACCCGCAACGCCCGCTGGTGGACGCGGCTGCTGCGCTGGGCGCTGCTGCTGCTCCTCGTGGCCGGTGGCGCGGCGCTCTCCGTCCAGCACTCGGTCTGGGGGTTCGGCCCGCTGCCCGACGACGCGGTCCGGGCGGGCGTCGCGGTCGCGCCGCACGTCATGCTGGTGATCGCCGTCTGGCTGTGGCTGACGATGTTCAAGCAGATCCGCGTCGCCCGTCCCAGCACGGAGGAGGCCGCGCCGCCCGACACGCAGCGCGGCCACGTCAAGGTCCTCGAACCGGCCGCCCCGGAACCGCTGGCGCTGGCGGCGGCAGCCGATGGCGAGGCCGCCGCCGAGCCGCCGCCGATCTTCGAGCCCGAGCCCGAGCCCGAGCTCATCCCCTTCCCGGAACCCGAGCCCGTCCCGGACGCGGCCCCGGAGCACGAAGCGGCCTCACACGAGACGGCACCCCAGGAGCCCATCGACGACGACCCAGCCGAGCGGGAACCGGCCGCTCACGAGGAGTTCGCGTCCGGTGGAAGCCTGTCGTCCGAGCCCGCGCCGCCGCTGGACGCCCTGCCGGAGCCGCGGCCCGCCCTCGACACCCTGCCCGACCCACTGCCCGACCCCGTGCCAGAGCCGGCACCGGAACCGGCGCCCGCCCCGCCCGCGCTGCTTCCGACGGACGTGGAGCTGGTCCGGAGCCGGGAGCGTGCCGGCGCGGAGGAGCAGCGCCCGCTCGCCGCGACGACCCGCCCCGACATCCCGATGCCCGCGCCCTTCGGCGCGGACGCGGACGACGAGGAGCACGACACCCCGCCGCTCGACCGCGCCGAGGACCCCGACGCCGGCGACCGCCCGGAGGACGACGCGCCGGAGGACGACTGGAACCCGCCGCCGTCCAGCAGTTTCCGCAGCGGGCCCACCCCGCCCGTCGACTGAATAGGGCGAGTCACCGTAAAGCACGTGAGCCGCGGCGCCTCAGGGGTAGTGAACCGGCATGGGCGCCTTACTGGCTCGGCTCCTCGACGACGCCGCGCTCTTCCCGCCGCACCACGCCCCGATGGACCGGGCCCTGCCCGCCCACCGCGCGGCCTGCCGACCCGCGGATCCGCTCGCAGGCCGCTTCCTGTGCCCCGCCTCGCGCTTCGCGGAGCTGCGCACCCATCTCGTCCCTGAAGACCTCCTCGACCTGGGCGTCGTCGCGGACACCGGCATCGAGGAACTCCCGAAGACGCTGGACGCCGTCCGCGGCGAACCCCGCGTCCGGCCGGCGTCGGTGGAGATCGCGCTGCCCCGGTCCGCCGACCAGGCCCGGGCCGCCGCCGTGACGATCGCCCGGCTCCCCGCCGACGTGCCGACGCGCATCGAGGTGCGCCGCTCCCCCGGCTGGCTGCACGCGCTCGACCGCATCGCCGCGGCCCGCGACTCCGCCGCCCACACCGCCGCGCACGTCCCCCGGGAGGCCGCGCTCGGCGCGAAGTACCGGGTGGGCGGCTCGGCCACGGACGGCGTTCCCGGCGCCGGTGCGCTGGCGGCGTTCATCGCGGCCTGCGCCGAACGCGACCTGCCGTTCACCTGCGCCGGGCCCGTGCACGCCGTGCGGGACGCGTCGCACCACGGGCTCATGAACATCCTGCTGGCCACGGCCCAAGCAGCCGGTGGCGGCGCGGAGCCCGCCGTCCGGCGGACGCTTGAGCGCACCGACGCCGCGGGCCTCGCCGGGGACCTGCTGGCACTGCCCGAGGCCGAGGCGCGAGCGGCCCGCCGCATCCTGGTCGCGTTCGGCGTACCGGACGTCCGCGGGACACGGCGAGATCTGGAGACCGCGGGCCTGATCAGAAGGCCGGACATTGGGGAAGATAGCTTTCCATGACGACCGATTCGTGGGTTGAGGTCAACGAGGACGGCGGCTTCGGCATCGAGAACCTGCCGTACGGCGTCTTCTCCAGGCCGGGGGAGCTCCCCCGCATCGGCGCGGCCATCGGCGAGTACGTCCTCGACCTGGCGGAGCTGTCCGCCGCCGGGCTGGTGGAGGACCGCCGCTACTTCGCCTCGGGCTCGCTGAACGCCTTCATGGTGGCGGGGCGCGCCGCCTGGGACGCCAACCGCGCCCGCCTCGTCGAGCTGCTCACCGACGAGTCGTACCGGGCGCACGTGCGGCCGCATCTGATCCCCGTCGCGGAGGTGGAGCTGCTGCGGCCCTTCGAGGTGGCCGACTACGTCGACTTCTTCTCCTCCGAGCACCACGCCGCGAACGCGGGCCGGATGTTCCGGCCGCAGAGCGATCCGCTGACGCCCAACTGGAAGCACCTGCCGGTCGCCTACCACGGCCGCTCCGGCACCGTGTACCGCTCCGGGTCGCCGATCATCCGGCCGATGGGGCAGCGCAGGACGCCGGGCGACCCGCAGCCGTCGTACGGGCCGTCGCTCCGGCTCGACTTCGAGGCGGAGGTCGGATTCGTCGCCGGGGTCCCGTCCGTCGCGGGGCACCGCGTGCCCGCCGAGGCGTTCCGCGACCACGTGTTCGGGTTCGTCCTGGTGAACGACTGGAGCGCCCGCGACCTGCAGGCATGGGAGTCCCAGCCGCTCGGGCCGTTCCTCGGGAAGTCGTTCGCGACGTCGATCTCGCCGTGGGTCGTGCCCGTCGCGGCGCTGGAGGCCGCCCGCGTGTCACCGCCCGTCCAGGACCCGGTTCCGCTGCCCTATCTGCGGTGCGAGGAGCCGTGGGGCCTCGACCTGCACCTGGAGATCCTGATCAACGGCCAGGTCGCCGCCCACCCGCGGTTCGCCTCGATGTACTGGACGCCGCCGCAGCAGCTCGCCCACGCCACCGTGAACGGCGCCGCGCTCCGCACCGGTGACCTGTTCGCCTCCGGGACGGTCTCCGGCCCCGACCGGGAGCAGCGCGGCTGCATGCTGGAACTCAGCTGGAACGGCCAGGAGCCCCTGGAACTGGACGACGGAACAAAGCGGACCTTCCTGGAGGACGGCGACACGGTGACCATCCGAGCCCAGGCCCCCGGCTCAGCCGGCTCCCGCATCACCTTCGGCGAGGTGACCGGCACCATCCACCCGGCCCTCCCCTGAAGCCCGCGCGGGCAGGACGGCTCAACGAGTTCGTTGACTTGCGGCGTGTTGTTGTTATGGAGCGCTCCATGACAACAACACGCCGCAAGTCAACGGAAGGCGGTGGACACCCGGTGGGTTTCAGCGAGCTACGCGGGGTCCGGTGGGATTACCAGGGCGTTGGCTATGGCGGCCAGGCCCTCGCCGCGGCCGGTCAGGCCCAGGCCGTCGGTCGTGGTGGCGGTGATGGTGACGGGGGCGCCGCCCAGGGCTTCGGTCAGGACCTTCTGGGCTTCCGCACGGCGTTTGCCGATCTTGGGGCGGTTGCCGATGACCTGGATGGCGACATTGCCGATGGTGAAGCCGGCCTCGTGGACGAGGCGGGCGACCTCCCGGAGGAGGGTGACGCCGGAGGCACCGGACCAGCGCGGGTCCGCGGTGCCGAAGACGGCGCCCAGATCGCCCAGGTCGCAGGCCGAAAGCAGGGCGTCGCAGGCGGCGTGCGCGGCGACGTCGCCGTCGGAATGCCCGGCCAGGCCGTGGCCTTCGCCGGGCCATTCGAGACCCGCCACCCAGAGGGGACGCGGGTCGGACGAGAACGGGTGGACGTCGGTACCGACGCCCACCCGTGGAAACCGTGCGCTCAACTCGGCCGGCCGATCAGCTGGCCAGGACCTCGTCGAGCAGGGCCTCCGCCTTGTCCTCGTTGGTCTTCTCCGCGAGCGCGAGCTCGCTGACCAGAATCTGGCGCGCCTTGGCGAGCATGCGCTTCTCACCCGCCGAAAGGCCGCGCTCCTTGTCGCGCCGCCACAGGTCGCGGACGACCTCGGCGACCTTGTTCACATCGCCGGAGGCGAGCTTCTCAAGGTTCGCCTTGTACCGGCGGGACCAGTTGGTGGGTTCCTCGGTGTAGGGGGCGCGCAGCACCTCGAACACCTTCTCCAGACCCTCCTGGCCGACGACGTCGCGGACACCCACGTCCTCGACGTTCTCGACCGGGACCTGCACTGTCAGGTCGCCCTTGTCGACCTTCAAGACCAGATAGGTCTTTTCCTCACCTTTGATGGTGCGAGTCTCGATGGCCTCGATCCGAGCAGCCCCATGGTGGGGGTAGACGACGGTGTCGCCGACCTGGAAAGTCATGTGACAAGTACCCCTTCCGCTAGAACCAGGGTACCACGTAAACCCGGGTGGCTGAACCGGCCTTACCGGCATATGCGCAGGTCAAGCTGCATATTGGGGTATTGACAAAGCCCTTTAATGGTGCATCGCCGTCCAGTTCCCCCTACCCAGGGTAGCCGGGATGCCACATGCTTTCACCCCCTCGCCCATTACCGGCAAGCCCTCCGGGAGGCAAGCATCTGCGTTGCCGGGGCGGGCCGCGTCCCGCGCCGGAGGTGAGCGGGCCCGGCGCCGCGGGTACGAAGCGCCCGAAGGCCGCGAATGGGACGACACCTTGCGGGAACCAACCCAACGGGACGATGCCCATCGGACGGGCCCATCGGACGGGCCCATCGGGACGGGCCCATCGGGACGGCGTCCCCAGTCGGGACGAAAGGCGTCCGCCCGATGGGACCGTGACTTCCGGAGGGACCACGCCTCGCCGCGGCCGCGGACCGTCGAAATGGCGGGCCGGTGGGACGGATCGCCGGTTCGGTGGGACGGTGGTCCGGGAAAATGGCGGCCCTGGGCCGCGGAGTGCGTCGGCGGAGCCGGATGGGAGGTGCGGCGTGAGGCCGGACGGCGACGACCCGGAGCCCGACGACTACGGGCTCCCCCGCGTTGACGTCGTGGTGCCCGACGACGCCCGCGAGCTCGAGCGCGAGATGCTCGCCTACCGCCGCGAGGAGCGGCGGCGCAGGCGCAGGCGGCGGGTCCGCCGCATCGCCCGTCCGCTGACCCGGTTCGGCGTGGCCATCCCGATCATCGCGGGGGCGCTGCTGGTCGCGCTGCTCAGCGGCGCGCTGATGACGGCGTTCGGGCCGAAGCCCGCGCCGCGCCCGACGGTCGCCCAGCTCGCGCCGCGCCCGTCCGCGAGCCCCGGCGAGGTAGGCGGCCTCCTGCCGGACGGCACCGTCGACCTGGTGGTCGGGGAGCGCACGCCGACGCCGCTGCGCGACCTGCGCCCGGGGGTCATCGGCATCGTCCCGCCCGCGTACGAATGCGAGAGTGTGATCGCGGAACTGGCGGGGAGGACGCACGAAAACGTGCTGAACTTCTGGCTGGTCGCCGATCCGCGCCCCGCCGGCGACGAGAAGGGGACGTCCCTGAAGGAGCTGAAGTCGTGCGCCGGCACCGCCCACTATGGCAAGCCGCTGGTCCTTGAGGACCCGGATGGCGTCCTCGCCGGGGCGTACGCCGCCGCCGCGGGTGCGGCGAGCACGGGGGTGACCGCGGTGTTCGTGCAGCCGGACGGCGTGGTCGGCGACGTCGTCCAGGGGCCGCAGGCGGGGCCGGAGCTCACCGAGAAGGTCCGGGCGCTGCGGTCCGGCTGATACGGTTCCGGGCGCTTTTCCCGGTGATTCCGGGCGTGTCGCGGCACCCCGGCGCGGGACCCGCGGGCGGGTCTCGCTACGCTTCCCCTGGCGTATCTCGCGCCACTCCGCAACTTCCAACGTCACGTCTTTGAATGACACTTCGCGAGGAGACCGACGCCGTGATCCGAAACAGCCGTCGAATGGTCGCGCTCGCCGTCGCGGGCGCCGTCGCCATCGCGCCGGTGATCTCCGGCTGCGGCGCCGGCATGGATGCGCAGTCCGCCGCCCCGGTCCGGCTGACCGAGGGCGTCAACGTGTCGGTCCCGCTGGACGACACGGCGCCGCAGGTCGTGTTGCGCAACATGTTCGTGCTGGGCCCGAAGCCCGAGGTGCCGATCCCCCAGGGAGCGTCGCTTCCGCTCTACGGCGTGCTGATCAACCAGGTCCCGGGCAGGGAGGACCGGCTCACCTCGGTCAGCTCGCCGCAGTTCGGCTCCGCGATGGTCAAGGGCGGCGGCATCACGCTCCCGCCCGCGGCGCGCGACGGGTCGGGCAGCCTGGTCATGCTGCGCGGTGACGCGACGGTCGACCCCGGCCCCGAGGCTCCGGAGACCGCGCAGCCGACCGCGACGCCGGAGCCCACTGGTCCCGGCTCTACCGCCAGCCCGACGGCCAGCCCGACTTCTCAGAACACGGCCGGCCCGACGATCGGCGCTCCTACGCCGCCCACGGGACAGGGGCAGCCGGTGGTGGTCCTGAACGGGCTGCGGGACCCGGACCTGATCGCCGGGGGCCTCATCACGGTGCGGATGCAGTTCGAGAAGGCCGGGGCCGTGGAGTTCAAGGTGCCGCTCATCCTGCAGCAGGACGAGTACAGCACCTACCCCTTGGTCACGCCCAACGGCCAGGCGCCGGCCTCGCCGGGCGCCACCAACGGGAACCAGCAGTCCCCGGGCACCGAGCCCGCACAGCCGGGCGCGTCGCCGTCGCCGAGCGGTGCCGAGTCCCCGTCGCCGACGGGCACGGAGTCCCCTGCGGCCGGCGGTCACTGACCCGCACACGAAACACGCACAGAACGGCCCGTACGGCGAGATCGCCGCACGGGCCGTTCCAGTATGTGCTCAGGGTTCGAACTTGTAGTTCTCGTAGCTGGGGACGACCAGGGACGATATCGGCGATCATGGCATTGACCTGCTATGGAACCTCTAGCAAGTTCTCATCATCTCGCGACTGATCGCACCCTCATGTGCCCTCGTTGTGCCCTGGCTCGCTCGAAGGCCGGAATCCCCAGCCCGCACCTCACCCGGCCTGAGCTTCCCGTCTGCCGTCGTCCCGCGCCCGCGCTGCCGGGCCAGGGCCAGGGGGTGAAGGTGGAGCGCCCCACTGGACGAACGACCTTCACCCCCTGGCCCTGGTCTGGTAGATCTCCGATCGGGACGGCGGCAGACGGGAAGCTCAGGCATCCCCCAGCCACCCACGACCGGTCACGCTACGGGGTCGGGCTTCCCGGAGTCGGAGGCCCCCGCCGGAGGCGTCTTAGGGGTGTTGACTGCCGCTTCACCTGACAGAGTGATCGCAGGCGGCAAGCTGTCCAGGACCTCGATGGCCTGATCAACGCCGGTTATCCGGAGGAGGTCAACGACGCGACGGGACGGCCGGACCAGTATCAAGCGACATCCCATAGCCAGAGCGCGCTTCCATGCCCGAATGAAGGCGTTCAAACCTGCGGAGTCGCAGAACTCCACCCCGGCTAGGTCAATGGCATATTGCTCTGTGGCCTGCGTCCCAATCAGTGGGAGCAACTGGCTCTCAAGTGCTGGGGCGGTGAAGATATCCAGCTCCCCGGCGACCGTGGTCACCGACCAACCGTCCTGCTGGGTGTTAGCGACGCTTATTCTGTCGGGCATCGCGTCTCCCACCGCCATCGTCCGCAGTCTCCTGCCCCGCGAGCACTTCGCCCGCATGCTTGGCTTCGTAGCCAGGCTAGGCCATATGTAGCGAGTGACCTGGGTGGTTTGGCGGCGGCGCGGCCCCACGGTGGCCGGTTGGGGCGGGGCTGGCCGGCGCGGCGCAATGCGCGGCCCGGCGCGGCCGTCCGGTGACCGGCGCCCACGCCGCACGCTCCGGGCGGCCAGGCGCGGGGCCGCGCAGCGGCCTGAGCGCCGCCGCCCCTTGATCTAAGACAGCACAATTCGGCAATGATCACGGGTAGTGCGTCGTCGTGCGGACGGTGTCGGGCTGGCTCAGCGGTGACCGGTTAGGCGAACGTGGCCTACGGGGTGCCAGTCCCAGAGACGTTCTGCGCCGCGTTGGACAACGAGGGTCACGGTGTTGATGGTGACTTGGCGGGTTGGAAGCTCTCGGCCGAGTGCGTTGATGATGGGCCCGGCGGGCTGTTCTGCCTCGCTATAGGCGATCGTCATGTGCGGGGTCCACGGAGCAGCCCCTTCGGTCTGGCCCTCTCGTCCGGTCACTTTGAGTGTGGTTTCCCGGACGGCCTCACGGATGCGGGTAAGGGGCCAGACGGGGTCGACGGCGACGGCGATCGCTTCGGGGTGGTACAGGATCCGGCCGAGCGTCACGTCGACGGGCGGGAGCTTGGCAAGGAGACTCTTCGCCGTGGCGAGCATCTCTTGCTGCCGGTCGTCGCTGATCTCGTCGGTAGATCCGGCGACATGGGTTGTGATGTGGAGCCACTTGGCGGGGGTCATGTGCATGCCGGAGAAGTCGGCGAGTCGTTCTTGGGCGGCCTGGGCGAGTTCACCCGCTGCGGGATGGTCTCCCATGAGCATGTGCCAGTAGATGGTTCCTTGTCCTGGTCCGGGCTCCTCGCGGGTCCGCCATCGATCGGTCATGTGTGCTGGCAGCGGACTCATGCGCTCTCCATGTCGGCATCCTCGGTCAGGGCTGCGGCGTTGAATTCGTGGATCTGCTGTCTGAGCTGGGTCGCGAGCGGACTGTCTTGGTACCGGCGTTGAGTCAGGCGGCGATCCAGGTCAGCGAGGTAGCGCGTGACGGTCGCAAGTCGCATACCGGGGTCGAGCGTCAGCATTTTCGCCAGTTCCTCGGCGGTGCCGTCCAGGTCGCCGTTCAGGAGATGAGCGACTCCGGTTCCAACGCGGATTTGAGCCCAGATGGCGGGAGCGGTGGGGGCGCCTGCGGTCCATGCGCGGTCTGCCAGCTCAGCAGCTCGTAGCGCGCCGTCAAGGTCGCCGGTCCTTGTGGCCACCGAGAGGGAGAACAAGGCTTGGCGCTCCCTCGGGAACGACCACACCGAGAGATCGGAGGGGGCGTCATGGGACGCATCGGCGGACTGTTCGGCTCGGTTCACGGCCTCGCGCGCCCTGATCTTGTCCCCTAGCAGGGCGGCGGCGTTCGCCTCGTACCAAGCAAGCTGGGTCTTCATCGGACCCGGTGAACTGGCTTCGTAACCTTGCCGGGCAAGGTCGGCTGCCTCGATATATCGGTTCTGCCAGCGCGCGGTCTTGGCCTGGGCGTACCAAGCGAACGACTCCTCGGCCCCCGCCTCCTGGGCGAGCAGGAGAGCGGCTGCGGCATACTCCTCGGCTGCCTCGTCGAAGTTGATGTCTCCGAAGATCACGGCTGCGTGGGCGAGAAGATCGGCATTGATGCGCAGCAGCTCACGGGTATGCCGCGGACGATGGTTGCCGCCCACCAAAAGGCTCTGCGTACGGCGATGAAGCTTGATCACCTCGGGGAGAAGTCTCTTGGCGGCGACCCGTGTGTGAGAAGCGGCGAGCGATGAAGTCGAACGGGCAAGACGTGAAACCGCCTCGTCGGTCGTGTCGCTCGCGGTGATCCACTGGTTGAGGCGGGAGATATCCGCTGAACGGGCCAACTCTGCTGGGTCCACCTTGTGCTCTGCGTCCTGCAAACGGGCAGGGAGCGCGATATGCGCTTGAGAGCGTTGGCGCTGCTTCGCGGGCGGGATGAAACCCAGCTGCTCGGCTGTGCGGCCGGTGAGCTCCTGGAGGGCCCTGCGATATGGCGGGTGCGGCCAACGCACTTCGCCGCGCTCCCAGCGACGTAGACGCTCCTCGTCGCACAGCAGCCCATGTTCAAGGGCTGTGGGAGTGCGGTTGAGAGCTTCCGCCATCTCGCTGCGAGTGGAGAAATTCGACTCGCGCCATGCGGTTAGCCACGCGTTGGGAGTCGTGTCGGGCATCCGATCTTGCCTCTTGGGGCCGGAAAAGGGGGCGAAAAGGGGGCTGGTTGGCGGTCCTGACCGAGCGTCATCACTGGTTGTCTTCAAGACAAGCAACACCGTACGTCATCCGAGCACAGTTGATCATGTGGCTTTGGGGAGGCATAGCTGGTGATCCTCCGATCCGGGGAGAACGAACCGACGACGGACGTCCCCTGCACTTCGTGCAACGGGCGGGGATGGTCCTGGATCTCATCGCGGGTTGATCTGCTGCTCGCGCGGGACGGCTCTGGGCGCGGCCCTGAGCGTCGTCGTGAACGTTGCTCTGAGTGCCGCAACGGCAACCGGGCTGAGGTGGCGTAACAAGCCGCGGGGCCGGCAAGCGTTGTAGCGGCTGATGGCGTGTCCGTACCGGGGTGCGGCTGCGCTTGCGGGGATGTGGGTCCTCCCAGTGGTCGCCTCGTCTGCCGGTCCCGCCTTCTTCTCCGAACCGGGGACCAGGGGACGGCCATGACCCTGTGTCGCTGGGCTCGATTCAGACAGTGGGACGCCGTGATCGTGAACGTGGTGGCTCATCCGGCGGTATCCGGACAACGAAGGGAGGGACGTTGTGATGGCGCGTGAGACGGAAAAGGCCGGTGCGATCACTGGGCCGATGGAGTCGGGTGCCGACGATCCGCCGAACGCTCGGCTCAATCACGCGGTTGGAGCGGGGCGGCTGCATCTGGCGGCCTTGGACGCGGTGCTCACCCATAGCGAGGACGCGCTGTCGTGTGGGTTGGTGAGCCAGGCGGACGGCCCTCCGGTCCTGCTCGTGGTGAGCAGGTCTGACCGTGCGCGGTCGGTGATCGTGGGATGTGAGCGAGTCGACGGGGTTTGGTGGTTCGTCCGAACCGACTCCGATGAGCGGGTTGCACCAGTCGATGAGGTTGAGTCGGCTCCGGCGGTGCTAGTCGGCATGCTCGCCGGTAGAGGGGACGACCTCCGATGACCACAGCTTCCCTGGTAGATGCATCGGTGCATCTGCGCTCGCAGACGCTGACGAAAGCGTGCCCAGCCAGCGTGTATCTGACCCGCGCCCTCGTGCGGGAGGCCCTCGACGGGTGGGGCCTCACTGCCTACGCGTCCGACGCCTGTCAGATCATGGCCGAGCTTGCGGGGAACGCTGCGACGCTCTGTGAAGGCGACATGATCCGCGCTTGGGTGAGCCGGATCGACGCAGGGATAGAGCTGTGCGTGTGGGACGGACATCCCGGGCGCCCCGAGGTGCAGATGCCGCGCCATGGTACCGAGTGCGGGCGCGGCCTGATCATCGTCCAGGCGTTCGCGTCCGGTGGCTGGGGATGGTGCAGCCTGCGAGAGGGAAAGATCGTTTGGGCGCGCATCGCCATCGACTACGCGTTCATCATGGCCGCCGCGCGGAATGCTGGCCGCCCGGTAGTCGGTCCCCTGCCGCACGTAGATAGGCCGACCACGCCAGCGGCAACCCCATAGCGGCCCCCGCCCTGCGAGCGCATTCCCACCGGCACCCCCGGCCTGGTAGGTCCCCCCGACGCACGCAGGGCGGGCGGCAACCAACTCGGCTCGGCCGACAAGACGGGGCTCGGGACCCGGTGATGGCGTGACAGTGCCGGTGACGTCTGGTTTCCTGGTTGTACTACTCGTATTGTCGAGCTGTTGGTAGGTCCTGATGTCGGATGACGCTGTTTATGCCCCGAAGTATGTCCGGATCATGGAGGCGCTCCGTCGTCGGATCAAGGACGGGACTTATCCCGTTGGGGAGCCGATTCCGTCTGAGGCGATGCTTGGTCGGGAGTTCGGGGCTTCACGTCCGACCGTGGTTCGTGCGCTTAATGAAATGCAGCTTCTTGGCGAGTTGCAGCGCGAACACGGGCGCGGAACGTTCGTCAAGGCTCCCCCGTCCTCGCGGGCGTCAGACAGCAGTCGGCCGGGCCTGGCTGTCCTGGATCGGCAGGAGACATCGGCGTCGGTCCGGGTTCTGGAGGTCGACCGTCGTCCCGCACCTAATTCGGTGGCCATGCTGCTTGGCCTGGCCGAGTCCGCACCCGTCCACCTGCGGCGATACGTCGGGCTTTATGAGTCCATCGCCAGTGAGTTGGTATCGCTGTGGGCTCCTCTCGATGTCGCACGGGCGGCGGGCCTGGACCAAGAGGGACCTTTGGCCGTCCCGGTGCGCGAGTTGCTGACGGCGGGCACCAAGGAACGGCTGACCCGTGTTGATGAGCGTCTGAGGGCTCGACGTCCCACCGATCAAGAGCGAGAGTCACTCTCCTTGGCCGAGGGTGAACCAGTGCTCTCGGTGCTCGGCTCGGTGGTGGACTCGTCCGGCCGCGCCGTCCTGGTCGTGGACCTCGTTCTACCGGGCTCGCTCCACGTTCTGGAAGACAGCTTCCCGTTGTGATCCAGATCACTCGATAAGTCGTCTTACGATCCTTGCAAGTTGGCCGCTGTCACGTACTCTCTTCATAGGGCAACTCGACAAGGCGAGTTGTCGACAGAAGGAACGATCGACAGGAGCAATCGCCATGGCGATCCAGGGACGGATTCCAGTGAGCTTCGGGGACGTGTTCCCCCACGGGGTGTACGCGACGGGTCCGGCGGAACCGCTGACCAACTTCGAGACCAAGCGACAGGAGACCGACAAGGAGACCGGTCTTCCGGTCTGGGTCGTGGACGTCTACGACGCCGACCCGGACGCGAACCACAAGGCGTCTGCGATCAAGGTCAAGATCGGCGCGCAGGTGTGCCCGGTGGTCCCCGAACCGGCGTTCGGCCCGTTCCGGCCGGTGGAGTTCGACGGCCTGACGGTGACGCCGTACATCGAGGAGTCCGGCCGGATGCCCAACGGTGACCCCCGTGTGCGGGTGGCCTACTCCTTCCGGGCTCGCGCCGTCCGTGCTCCCGGTGGTAAGGGTGCCGCTCGTCCCGCGTCGGCCAAGGACGCTGCCTGATGGCGGGCGGGCGCATGTCGGCGCTGTCCCTGCCCATCGACACGACGGCGAGTGTGCAGTTCAAACCGTTCCGGGCGCGTACGCCGCTGTTCACGGTCAAGGCGGGGCGGGTGCTGGTCACCCTCACCCTTCCCGAGCGACTCAACGCCGGGGATGTGGAGTTCGCGCGGGCGCTGGCTGAGCAGGCGGCGGCGTACGCGGTGGAGGTCGAGCGGCTGTACCGCTCCGGTCGCCGTCCTTCCTCCTCGGGCCGGTCGGCGGGGAAGGGGGTGGCTGCCTGATGGGCGCCTACAGCTACACCACAGTCAATGTCGACCCGGACGGTACGGCATCGGTAGACGTGACCTTGCGTCCGGATGAGCGGGTCTCGCTGCTGTGCATGCGTGACCGTGGCCAGCTCGTGATCTCGCACGCACAGGCGCACGTGACCATCACCCCGACCAACCCGACGGCCCCGACCGCCGAAGACCTGGCCGTCGCGCACAAGCTCGCCGAGTTGTTCGCGCGGTACGCGGCCGAGGTGGAACGGCTCCACGTCCTCAACGGCGCTTCGGTGCCTGGCGCGCCGGTCGACTCGGCGGCCTGACAAGT
>NZ_BMRO01000008.1:296321-358863 GCF_014648675.1 Actinomadura livida | reverse complement strand
GAGTGGGGCGGCTGGAGGTCGCATCTCCGGCCGCCCCTTCTCTCTCCCCTGAACTGCTCAAAGAAGAGGTGTGACCCATCATGGCATGGGAGTTCCGCAAGCTCGCCCCTGGCGAGAACGTCGCCGTCGAGACCCAGCGTGACCCGTTCGCGGCGCCGAAGTGGGCGCCTCCGGTGTGGCACATGCCCGAGGGCCTGGTCCTCATCGTCAACGCCGTCCGCTTCCTCGTCCGCACGCTCGTGTTCCTGGTCCGCAACATCGTCCCCGTCTCGGCCGCGTCCGCGCTCGGCTGGCTCGGCTACCGGTTCGGGTGGACCGTCCCCGTTCTGGTCCTGGCCCTCGTCGCCGTGGGCCTGGGTGTGTGGGCGGGGGTGGACCGTCCGTCCTTCGTCCGCTGGATCGCCCGTCCGGCCCGGTCCTGGTGGCGCATGGTGTTCGTCTACCGGCGGCACTGGCAACCGGTCCTGGTCACGGCCGGGCTCACCAAGATGCACAAGGGCAGGGAGTACCTGCCCTCCCTGGTCCGGGTCCGTTCCGGTCCGACGTGTGACCGGGTGCTGGTCCGCATGCTCAAAGGTCAAGCGCCGGACGCGTGGGAGCGGGTCACGGCCAACCTGGCGCACGGCTTCGGCGCGTCCCTGGTCCGGGTGCGGGACGGGGACCGTCCGGGACGAGTGTGGCTTGAGTTCGTCCGCACAGATGCCCTCGCCGAACCGATACCGGCTCTCCCCCTCCCGGACGCCTCCGAGGTGGACCTGTCCGGGCTGGTGGTTGGACGGTGTGAGGACGGCTCCCCCTGGCGGCTGCGACTCCTCGGCACGCACGTGCTGATCGCGGGGGCGACGGGGGCCGGCAAGGGCTCGGTCATCTGGTCGGCCGTCCGCGCGCTGCTGCCGCTCATGCTCGGCGGGCTGGTGGAGGTGTGGGCCGTCGATCCCAAGCGCATGGAGTTGTCGTTTGGTCGGGTGCTGTTCGAACGGTACGGGCGGTACTCCTCCGATCCCAAGGGCGGCATGGTCGATCTGCTGGAGGCGGCGGCCCAGGACATGAACGCACGCGCGGAGCGGTTCGCGGGGGTGACGCGGTCGTTCACGCCGTCGCGTGAGTTTCCGTTCCGGGTGATCGTGGTGGATGAGCTGGCGTTCCTGACCGCCTACTGCCCTGAACGGGACCTACGCAAGCGCGCCGAGTCCGCGCTGGCCGTGCTCACCAGTCAGGGCCGGTCGGTGGGGTACTGCGTCATCGGCGCTCAGCAGGACGCCCGCAAAGAGGTCAACAACCTGCGCAACCTGTTCCCCGACCGCATCGCCCTGCGCCTCGACGAGGACGAGCAGGTCGACATGGTCCTTGGCGACGGTGCCCGCGACCGCGGCGCCCTGGCCGACCAGATCTCATCCATCCCGCACATCGGCGCAGGGGTCGGGTTCGTCCGGCTGGAAACCTCCCCAGATCCGGTACGGGTGCGGGCTGCGTACGTGTCCGATGCCGATATCCGCGCGATGGTCGCGCTCGGCCTGCCCGATGTGGAGGCGGCGTGACCAAACCCCCGGTCCACGTCACTCAACCCGCCCTCGACGCCCCAGACGAGCCTGAGCCGGAACCGGTGGTCAAGACGCTGCCTCCGCTGGCGCGCGGGGTGCTGGAAGCGGTCGCGGTCGAACACGGCGTCTGCATCCGCCCCGTGCCCATGCGGCGGGTCGACCTGAACACGGGCGCGGCCGAGGTGGTGTATGTCCCGTGCGGTCACACCCTGGCCTCGGTCTGTCCGTCCTGCGCCGAACGCAAGCGTAAGCTTCGGGCCGTCCAGTGCAGCCAGGGCTGGCACTTGGACACCGAACCCCAGATCAACCGCGCTGACCCCGATGACGAGCAACACGCCTGGATGGAACTGCGGGCACAAGCTCAAGCGTCCCGTGACCGTGCGGCCGAGGACGGTACTGCGGACGGCGAAGACTCCGAGTTCTGGGACGCGGTTCTTCGTGACCTCGACCATGAACTTGAACGGTCGGGCGTGCGCGGTGCGCTCAAGACCGGTGACGAGTGCAAGAGCCGACGGACCCGGTCGACCCGTAGGCGGCAGGATGCGCCGGACCTTCCCCGGCGGCCGGTCGACTCCCGCACAGTCGGCAAGGTCTTCCGAGGCAAGGACGGCAAGACGTTCCGGCCCTCGATCTTCCTCACCCTGACCCTGGACTCCTACGGGCGGGTGCGCTCGGACGGAACCCCGGTCGACCCGGACGGCTACGACTACACGCGGGCGGCGCGGGACGCTCTTCACTTCTCCAAGCTCATAGACCGGTTCGTGCAGAACCTGCGCCGCTTCGTCGGCCATGACGTGCAGTACTTCGCGACCGTCGAACCACAGCGGCGGCTGGCTCCTCACCTGCACATGGCCATTCGCGGCACGATCTCGCGTGCTGAGCTGCGGCAAGTGGTGGCCGCGACGTATCACCAGGTGTGGTGGCCTCCGACTGACCGCGTCGTCTTCTCCGGGGATCACCTGCCGGTCTGGGACGACCTTGCGGGCGAGAGCGGCGGCTACCTCGACCCGGCAACCGGCGAGGTCCTACCCACCTGGGATGAAGCGCTAGACGCGCTCGGCCTGGACGAGGACGCCGAACCCTTGCACGTGGTGCGGTTCGGGCGGCAGATCGACGCTCAAGGAGTGCTGGCCGACTCCCCGCAGTCCCGCAAGCTGATCGGCTACCTGACCAAGTACCTCGTCAAGGGCGTCGCCGAATGCCACAACGCCGAAACCAGCGCGCAGCGCGAACACGTCGACCGGATGGCCGAAGCACTTCGCTACGAGCCCTGCTCGCCCACGTGCGCGAACTGGCTGCGCTACGGCGTCCAGCCCAAGACTCCACGCAAGGGCCTCACGCCCGGCTACTGCAGGGGCAAGGCCCACCGACGCGAACACCTCGGCTACGGCGGCCGCCGCGTCCTGGTCTCCCGCAAGTGGTCGGGAAAGACCCTGGCCGACCACAAAGCCGACCGTAAGGCGTGGGTCCTCGCGCGGCTGGCCGAGGCCGGTGTACCCGTCACCAACCCGGCCGACCCCAACGCCGTCCACGTCTGGGAACGCGCCGGGCCTGGCGACCCGGACGTCAAGCCCATCGAAAGACGGCTCATGCACCTGATCAACGAACGCGTCACCCGGCGGGCCCAACTCGACCAAGCAACCCAGAACCACACTCCCGAACTTTCGGCAACTCCGGAGGCAGCGTGAACACGGACGCTGAACCGACCGCCCTTCCGCTCCCCTGGGACCGGACATGGTCCGTCGAAGAGGTGTCGTACTTCCTGGGCGTCCCGGTCGCCACGCTCCATCAGTGGCGCTATCTCGGAACGGGACCGAAGGCAGCACGGGCGGGCCGACGTCTGCGCTACCTGCCTGCCGATGTCCTCGACTGGTTCCGCCAGCAGCAGGAGGCCGCGTAATGGCTGTCTACGATCGGTGGCACACGGTCAAGCCTCGGACCGACGAACAGAGCAAGCCAGTACCGCCGTGCCGTGAGCACAAGCAGTTCCCCAGCGTCGACCACGGTAAGGGCGACCGTTGGCAGGTCCGTTGGCGTGACGAGACCGGCAAGCAACGCAAAAGCAACTTCGCGAAGAAGGCGGGCAAGGACCCGAACACCTGCGCCGATGCCTTCGACGCCAAGATTCGGGCCTCCCTGGATGCCGGGACGTACGTTGATCCTGCGCGCGGCAAGGTCCTCCTAGAGGACTTCGCGAAGCGGTGGCGTAGCGGCCTGACCGGCGACCCGAACACCCTGTGGAACGTCGACAAGCGTCTTGCGCACATCATCGACGTGCAGCCTCGGCCGGGCCAGGGCAAGAGCCGGCGGCCCACTGGCGACCCAAGCGTGATCGCAAAACAGCCCATGTCGGTCCTGGCGATGCGCCCCAGCCTGGTGCAGCAATGGATCAAGAGCCTGGAGCGTAAGGGGCTGTCACCCGGCTACATCAAGCGCATCGTCGACACGCTCTCAACGATCTTCATCGCTGCCATGGAAGACGGCTTGGTCGACAGGAACCCCACCAAGGCGAGTTCGGTCAAGCCTCCCCGCGTGCCGAAGAAGAAGGTCGTGCCGTGGACGCTTGACCAGGTGGAGTCTGCGGCCGAAGCGCTCGGCAAGGATGCCGCCATGGTGTACCTCGGCGTTGGGGTCGGCCTGCGGCAAGGTGAGATCTTCGGCTTGGCGGTCGATGACATCGATCTTCTCGGCAATCGGATCATCCATGTCCGTCGGCAGGTGCGGTTGGTCAGTAAGCGGCTGGTGTTCAGCCTCCCCAAGGGCGACAAGGAACGAGACATCCCCCTGCCCAACTCGCTCGGCCTGCGACTGTCAGCCCACATCGCGGCTCATCAGCCAGTAGAGATCACGCTGCCCTGGAAAACTCCGGACGGACCGCCCCATACCGCGCGACTGCTCTTCGCTCGGCCCAGTGGCCAACCCCACCACGGGGGCGTCTTCAACTACGTGTGGCAACGGGTCCGCAGAGCTGTCGGTGTCCCGGAGACTCCCGAGAACGGAATGCATGTCCTTCGCCATACGGCGGCGTCGGCCTGGCTCGCTGCGGGCGTCGACATCCGGACCGTGGCCGAGTACCTCGGGCACGCTGACCCCGGCTTCACGCTCCGGACGTACGCGCATCTGCTTCCGGATGCCGCTGACCGCGCACGTACGGCCATGGACGCGTTCTTCGCCTTGGAAGGCAAGATCGAGAACGCCAGTGCCCTGCATGTGCCCTCAGAGCTGGGACGGTGAGAGAACATGCAGGTCACAGCGGGTCTGTCAGGGCTCGAACTTGTAGCCCAGGCCGCGGACGGTGACGATGTAGCGCGGCGTGGACGGCACTTCCTCGATCTTGGCGCGGAGGCGCTTGATGTGCACGTCCAGCGTCTTGGTGTCCCCCACGTAGTCGGCGCCCCACACGCGGTCGATCAGCTGCATCCGGGTCAGGACGCGGCCCGCGTTGCGCAGCAGCACCTCCAGCAGCTCGAACTCCTTGAGCGGAAGCTGGACGGATTCGCCGCCGACGCTGACGATGTGCCGCTCGACGTCCATCCGGACGGGACCGGCCTCCAGGGTCGCGGGCGCCAGCTCCTCGACCTCGCCCTGGCGGCGCAGGACGGCCCGCATCCGCGCGATCAGCTCGCGCGTCGAGAACGGCTTGGTGACGTAGTCGTCGGCGCCGAGCTCCAGGCCGACGACCTTGTCGACCTCGCTGTCCTTGGCGGTCAGCATGATGACGGGGACGCTGGACCTGGTCCGCAGCTCCCGGCACACCTCCGTCCCGGGCAGCCCGGGGAGCATCAGGTCGAGGAGCACGAGGTCGGCACCGTTGCGCTCGAAGATGTCCAGCGCGTCGGGGCCGGTGGCGGCGACGGCCACCTCGAAGCCCTCCTTGCGCAGGTTGTACGACAGTGCGTCGCTGAACGACTCCTCGTCTTCCACGACGAGCACGCGGGTCACGGTGCCTCCTGGGCAGGGTTATCGGTGTTGTTCTCTGCGTCGGCGTCCTTGCGCGCGGCCGTCCCGCCCGCGGCGGTGCCGAGCAGCGGGAGGCGGATCGTGAACGTCGACCCGTGGCCCTCCTTGCTCCACACCGTCACGTCCCCGCCGTGCTTGCCGGTGACGTGCTTGACGATGGCGAGCCCGAGGCCGGTGCCGCCGGTCTGCCGGGAGCGGGCCGGGTCGACCCGGTAGAAGCGCTCGAAGATGCGCCCCACCTCGCCGTCCGGGATGCCGATGCCCTGGTCGGTCACGTTGACCTCGACCTGGTCGTCGCCGCAGCGCCGGGCCGAGACGACGACCCGGGTGTTCTCCGGACTGTACGCGACGGCGTTGTCGACCAGGTTCCGCAGGGCGCTGACGAGGAGTTCCTGGTCGCCGTGCACGCGCAGGCCGTCCTCGCCGCCGGCCGCCAGCTCGATCTCCTTGGCGGACGCCTTGGTCCGGCAGCCCTCCAGCGCCTCGGCGACCACCTCGTCCACGGAGACGGAACGCAGGTCGGGCAGCGGCTCGTCGCCCTGGACGCGCGACAGCGTCATCAGGTCCTGGACGAGGTTCGTCAGCCGCACCGACTCGTACTGCATCCGGCCCGCGAACCGGCGGACCGCCTCGGGGTCGTCGGCGGCGTTCTCGACCGTCTCGGCCAGCAGCCACAGCGCTCCGACGGGGGTCTTGAGCTCGTGGCTGACGTTCGCCACGAAGTCGCGGCGGATCGCCTCGGTGCGGTGCATGTCGGTGAGGTCCTCGGCCAGCACGAGGACGAGGCCGTGCGAACCGAGCGGGGTCACCCGCACCGCGAACCAGCGGCCGTCCGCGCGGCTCCGCGCGGCCGTCGAGCCGACCTGGATCTCGGTCTCGCGGATCTCGCCGTCCCGCCGGACGAGCCGCGCCATCGCGAGCACCTCGTCCACCACGAGGCGGTCGCCGCTGACGAGGCCGTAGGCGCGTGCGGCGGAGCTGGCGCGCAGGACGCGGTCCTCGACGTCCACCACGACCGCCGACGACCGCAGGACGCTGAGCACGGAGGCCACGCCCGGCGGCAGGACGCCGACCGGCGTCGCCGGGGCCGCCACCCGATGGGACCGCTCGCTCACCCGTACCGCCAATCCCGTCGTCAGCCCGATCGCGAGTCCGGCCAGCCCGGTCAGGACCGCGACAACTTCGACCTCCACACCTCGGATGGTAAGCGGCGCTCGGCCCCGTCCCGGCGTCCGGCCCTGGTCAGGGCGATCTCGTTCCCCGAATGTTCACCTTCTTATCCGCGGTCGTTCATGTCGCCGCGGCAGGCTGTGGCGTGGGCGAGTACGCCCGGACACCCCGGACGGCCCCCGTAGCACCCCGAAACACCGCCCGGTTCGCCCCCGTATGAAGCGAAGGATTCTGAATTGCGCGACGCCTACCACGAGGAACTCGACTCCCTCGCCGACCGGCTGGTCGAGATGACCCGGCTCGTCCGGTCCGCGATGGCCCGCGCGGTGACCGCGCTGCTGGACGCCGACCTGCGGCTGGCCGAGGAGGTCATCAGCGGGGACGAGCAGGTCAACAAGATCGACGCCGAGATCGAGGACGTCGTCTTCGACCTGATGGCCCGGCAGCAGCCGGTGGCCGGCGACCTGCGCACGCTGATCACCACGCTGCGGATGAGCGGCGACCTGGAGCGCATGGGCGACCTCGCCGTCCACATCGCCAAGACCGCCCGCCGCCGGCACCCCGAGTCGGCCGTCCCGCCGGAGCTGCAGGCCACCGTCCTGGAGATGGGGCAGATCGCCGAGCGGATGATCGCGAAGGCGGGCAGCGTCATCGCGTCGCAGGACGTCGAGATGGGCCTGGAGCTCGACGCCGACGACGACCAGATGGACCGCCTCCACCGGCGCCTGTTCGACCTCCTGCTGTCCCCCAAGTGGAAGCACGGCGTCGAACCGGCGGTGGACATCACGCTCGCCGGCCGCTACTTCGAGCGGTTCGCCGACCACGCCGTCCACGTGGCGGAGAACGTCGTCTACCTCGTCACGGGCCAGCGCCCTGCGGAGATCAACGAGCTCTGACCCGCCGCCACAACCGGCGGCGGGTGCCCGGTGCCACTGTCGGGTGCTACTTGTTGCGCCTGCCGCGCCGCGGCTTGGCCTTCTCCTTGGACTTGGCGTCCTTCGCGGACGGGGCGGGGGCCTTGGCGTCGCCCTTCTTCGCGGCGCCCTGGTTCTTGACGGCCTCGATGGCGGCCTTCGCGGCGGCCGGGTCGAGGTACTCGCCGCCGCGCTTGAGGGGCGCGAAGTCGTCGTCCAGCTCGTAGACGAGGGGGATGCCGGTCGGGATGTTGAGGCCGACGATCTGCTCGTCGGAGACGTCGTCCAGGTGCTTGACCAGGGCGCGGAGCGAGTTCCCGTGCGCGGCGACCATGACGGTCTTGCCGGCGGCCAGGTCGGGGACGATCGCGTCGTACCAGTACGGCAGGAGGCGGTCGACCACGTCGGCGAGGCACTCCGTGCGCGGGATCAGCTCGGACGGCAACTCGGCGTAGCGGAGGTCGTTGACCTGGGAGAGCGGGTCGTCGTCCTTGATGGGCGGCGGCGGGGTGTCGTAGGAGCGGCGCCAGGTCATGAACTGCTCTTCGCCGAACTCCTCGCGCGTCTGCGCTTTGTTCTTGCCCTGGAGGGCGCCGTAGTGCCGCTCGTTGAGCCGCCAGGAGCGGTGGACGGGGATCCACAGCAGGTCGGCGACGTCCAAGGCGATGTTGGCGGTGCGGATGGCCCGCTTCAGCAGCGAGGTGTGTACCACGTCGGGGGTGATGTCGGCGTCGAGCAGCAGGTCGCCGCCCTTGGTCGCCTCACTTTCCCCCTTCGCGGACAGATCGACGTCCACCCACCCGGTGAACAGCCCTTCCGCGTTCCAGACGCTTTCACCATGCCGGAGCAATACCAGGGTCGCCATGGGACCGAAGCTTATCGGCCCGTTCCGTCCCCCTGACCCTCGGCGGGGTCCCTGTTGGCGGGGTCGGCGAAGGACGCGAACGCCTGGAGGTTGGCGAGGCTCTCGCCGCGCTTGACCCGCCAGTCCCACTCGCGCTGGATGGACGACTTGAATCCGCGTTCGAGCGCCTTGTCGAAGTTGTCGTCGGAGTAGGTGAGGACGCAGCCGAGCAGGCGGTCGACCTCGTCCGGCGTCACCGACTGCAGGGGGACCTTGCCGACGAGGTGGACGTCGCCGACCTCGTCCAAGGCGAAGGCGACCCCGTACATGCGGCCGTTCTTCTCCAGGAGGAAGCGGTAGAACTCGGCGTGGTTCTCGTCTGGGCGGCGGCAGAAGAACGCCTCGACGTGCAGGCTGTGCTCGCCGACGATGAGCCAGGTCATGGTGGCGAGCTTGCGCTGCCCGGGGAGCTTGACGAAGAACGCGTCCTCGCGCGGTTCGTCGAACTCCAGCTCCGCGGCCCGCAGCGTCTCCTTGATGGTCTCAACAGGACTCAAACGGGTCTCCTGCGGGGGGACGACCCCCCGCACCCCCCGGTTCGCTTCGCTCAAGCTGATACCTCCGCAGGCGTGGCGACCTGCACAGCTGGAATGGACATGGCTCCGGTATACACCTCAAGGAGGTTGTCGACGGTGGCGTCCCACCCGAAGCTGTTCCCGTGCCGGACGGCCCCGCGAGACAGCCGGGCGTACAGGCCGGGCTCGTAGTGCAGCCGGCGCAGCACGGCGGCGTAGTCGGCGGGATCGTGGCCGGAGATCAGCACGCCGGAGTCGCCGTCGGCGACGGCGGTGCAGAGGCCGCCGACGCGGGACGCGACGACGGGCGTCCCGCAGGCCTGGGACTCGACGGCAACGAGGCCGAACGACTCGCTGTGCGACGGGACGACGGTGACGTCCGCGGCCCGGTACCAGTCGGCCAGCTCGGACTGCGGGCTCGGCGGCTCGAAGCGCATGACGTCGGAGATGCCGAGTTCGGCGGCGAGGTTCTGCAGGCCCTCGGGGCGGCAGCGGCCGGAGCCGCTCGGGCCGCCGACGACGGCGACGACGAGCTTCGCGCGCAGCGCCGGGTCGTCGGCGATCATGCGGGCGACGGCGCGGAGCAGCACGTCCGGGGCCTTGAGCGGCTGGATGCGGCCGACGAACAGCAGCACGTACGCGTCGCGGGGCAGGCCGAGGCGGCGGCGGGCGGGGCCGGTGCGGTGCGGGAACAGGCCGGCGCCGCGGGCGAGCAGGGGCGACTCGGGGCGGAAGAGCGACAGGTCGACGCCGGGGCTGACGGTCGCGACGCGGGCGGGGTCGGCGCCGTACAGGTCGACGAGTTCGCGGGCCTCCTTGGCGGTGTTGGCGACGAGCTGGTCGGACGACGCCACGACCTGCTCCTCGCCGAGGACGCGCTCGACCGGTTCGGCCTTGTCGCCGTCCGCGAGCGCCGCGTTCTTGACCTTGGCCATGGTGTGCATGGAGTGGACGAGCGGGACGCCCCAGCGCTGCTTCGCCGCCCACCCGGCCTGGCCGGACAGCCAGTAGTGGGTGTGCAGGAGGTCGTAGTGGCCGGGGTCGTGCGCCGCCTCCACGCGCAGGATGCCGGAGGTGAAGCCGCACAGGTGCCGGGGGAGGTCGGTCTTGTCCAGTTCCTCGAACGGCCCGGCGACGACGTTCCGGACGAGCACGCCGGGGGCGAGCTCGACGACGGGCGGCATCGCGCGGCAGGTCGCGCGGGTGAAGATGTCGACCTCGACGCCTCTGGCGGCGAGGCGCTTGGCCACCTCGACGATGTAGACGTTCATGCCGCCCGCATCGCCGGTACCTGGTTGATCAAGGGGGGAAGTATGAACACTGACCGTCGCAACCCGGTTGATACGACGCGACACCGGACATCACCTCCGGTAGTGCAACCTATCGACCGCGTTGGGTGTTCCCTCGGTTAGGGGGCCAATCGTCATCCGCCGCCACAGTGACCGGTCTCACCGGTGAACGGGCCGTCCCGGCTCCGCCACCGGGGCCCGCGAGCGGGACACTGGACGCATGCGTAAGACCGCGGTAGTCACCGGAGCAAGCAGCGGAATCGGGGCCGCCACGGCGCGGCGCCTGGCGGCCGAGGGGTTCCACGTCGTGCTCGCCGCGCGGCGGCGGGACCGCCTGGAGGCCCTCGCCAAGGAGATCGCCGAGAACGAGCCGGGCGCGGGCCGGGTCGTCCCGATCGCCCTCGACGTGACCTCGCAGGAGTCGGTGGACGCGCTCGCGGCCGCGGTCGGCGGCTGCCACGTGCTGGTCAACAACGCCGGGGGCGCCCTCGGCCTCGACCCCGTGGCGAACGCCGACCTGGGCGAGTGGCAGAAGATGTACGACTCCAACGTCCTCGGGCTGGTCCGGGTGACCAAGGCACTGCTGCCGAAGCTCATCGAGAGCGGCGCCGGGCACGTCGTCAACGTCACCTCGCTGGCGGCGCACTTCCCCTACGAGGGCGGCGCGGGCTACAACGCGGCCAAGCACGCCGCGTACGCGGTGAACGAGGTGATGCGGCTGGAGCTGGTCGCCGAGCCCGTCCGGGTCACCGAGATCGCGCCGGGCATGGTGAAGACGGAGGAGTTCTCGCTGGTCCGGTTCCACGGCGACGCGGAGAAGGCGGCCAAGCCGTACGAGGGCGTCGCCGAGCCGCTGGTCGCCGAGGACGTCGCCGACTGCGTGGCCTGGGCCGTCACCCGTCCGCCGCACGTCAACATCGACCGGATCGACGTCCAGCCGCGCGTCCAGGCGGCCCCCTACAAGCTCCACCGCGAGCCGCGCGGGTAGCGGGTCAGCCGGTGCCGGGCGCGACCGCCGTCCAGGGGAGGGTCACCTCGCCGAGGCGCCAGCGGTTCCGGCCGCCGTAGGGCGGACGGGTCAGCACGGGGTAGTCCGCCGACAGCAGCCGGACCGCCTCGACCCAGCGGGCGCGGGGGCCGAACACCGAGTGCGGCGCGGCGGTCGCCCAGCAGCGGTCGAACGCGGCGAGGAACGCGTGGACGGGCTCGCCCGGGACGTTCCGGTGGATCAGCGTCTTCGGCAGCCGCTCCGCCAGCGCGGACGGGCGGTCGAGCGTCGGCAGGTGCGCCGCGAACGTTATCGTCCGCGGCCCGCCCGGGGTGAGCGTCGCCCAGACGGCGCGGCGCCCGATCTCGTCGCACGTCCCCTCCACGAGGACGCCGGACGGGTCGAGGCGCGCGCACATCTCGTCCCAGGCGCGCCAGGCCGCGGGTTCGTCGTACTGGCGCAGGACGTTGAACGCCCTGATCAGGACGGGCGGGCGCGCGACCGGGAGCTCGAAGCCGCCGCGCCGGAACGACAGGCCCTCGCACGCGCCGGGGCCTCCTTTCGAGTGATCTCCTTTGGACGCGTCCAGCGCGGAGAGGAAGGCGAGCCCGGCGGCGACGCGGTCGGGGTCTATCTCGATGCCGACGACCTCCAGGCGGGGGGACACGGCGCGGAGGCGGGTGTAGAGCTCGAACGTCGTGACGGGGGAGGCGCCGTAGCCGAGGTCGACGGCGAGGGGGCGGGGGCCGGTGCCCGGTGGGGCCCTGCGGGGCGGCGCCGAACTTCCGGGAGGCGCCCGGCGCGGCGGGGCCGATGAGCCGTCCGAGTCCGGCGGGCGGCGCGGGGTCGGCGGCCGGGCCGGGCGCGGCGGGCCCGGGATCGAGCGCAGCGGGCCGGCCTGGGTGGCGGCGATCCAGCGGTCGACGCGGCGCAGGCGGTTGGGGGCGGTGGTGCCGCGGGTCACCACGCCCCGCGGCCGGTGTACGGGGGGCACCGGATAATTGTTCCTTCTCGCCCGCTATGCCTCGTACGACATTTCCAACCCGCCGGATCGCGGACCCCGCTGAACGAGATTCGGTAAGCGGTCGTTTACGGTACTGGCAAGCGTCCGGAGGAGCGACGCCGTCCCCTGGAGGAGTGCCGAATGCTCGACCTGGCGACCCTGCACGAGGCCATCGCCGCCGCCGTCCCCGACCGCGAGTGCCTGGTCTGGGGCGACCACCGGGTGACCTGGCGCGAGATGGCCGAGCGGACCCGGCGGCTGGCGAACGTCCTGCACGGCCACGGCCTGGGCCTGCGCGAGGACGGCGGGCGGGCCGAACCGTGGGAGTCGCCGCACGAGCACCTCGCCCTCTACCTGCACAACGGCCCGGAGTACCTGGAGGGCCTCGTCGGCGCGCACAAGGCCCGGGTCGCGCCGTTCAACGTCAACTACCGGTACGTGGACGACGAGCTGGCCCACCTCTTCCGGGACGCCCGCCCGGCCGCGGTGATCTACCACGCCCGGTTCGCGCCGGTGATCGGACGGGTGGTCGCGCAACTCGAACGGCGTCCGCTGCTCCTCCAGGTGGCCGACGCGTCCGGGGAGGACCTCCTGCCGGGCGCGCTCGACTACGAGGAGGCCCTCGCGAAGGCGTCCGCCGAGCCCCTGCGGGACGTCCGTCCCGAGGCCGGCGACCTGCACATCCTCTACACCGGCGGGACGACCGGGATGCCCAAGGGCGTGCTGTGGCGGATCGGCGACCTGATGACCGGGCCGCTCGGGATGCGCCGCCGCGACGGCGCCCCGCTCACCGATCTCGGCGAGGCCCTCGAAAAGGCCGTGCGGAGCGACCACCGCGTGCTCGTAGGCCCGCCGCTCATGCACGGCGCGGGCACGTGGTCGGCGCTGGGCGGCTGGTGCGGCGGCGCGTGCGTCGTCTTCCCCGGCCGGGTGGACGGCCTGGACGCCGCCGACCTGATGGCCACCGCCGAGCGGGAGCGCATCACCCGGATGCCGCTGGTCGGGGACGCGTTCGCCCGCCCGATCGTCGAGGCGCTCGAAGCCCGGCCGCACGACCTCGGCTCGATGCGGACGTTCGTGAACTCGGCCGCCGCCATCAGCCCGGACGTCAAGCGGCGGCTCCTGGAGCTCCTCCCCCACGCCCGCATCGTGGACATCCTCGGGTCGTCGGAGTCCGGCTTCCAGGTCGCGCGCAACGGCTCGTCGGCCCGGTCGTTCATGCCGACGCCGGGGACGGCCGTGCTCAGCGCCGACCGGTCGCGCCGCCTCGCGCCCGGCGAGGACGAGATGGGCTGGCTGGCCAAGGGCGGCGACGCGATCCCGCTCGGCTACCTCGGCGACCCGGCGAAGACCGCGGCCACGTTCCTCACCCTGGACGGCGAGCGCCTCGTCGTGGCGGGCGACCGCGCGCGGCTGCTCGCGGACGGCACCGTCGAGGTCCACGGACGGGAGGCCACGACGATCAACACCGGCGGGGAGAAGGTGTTCGCGGAGGAGGTCGAGAACGTCCTGCGCGGGCTGCCCGGCGTCGCGGACGCGCTGGTCGTCGGCCGGCCGAGCGAGCGCTGGGGCACCAAGATCGTCGCGGTGGTCCGTCCGGTGCCGGACGGTGCGGCGCCCGGTGACGAGGAGCTGCGCGAGGGCTGCGCGGCCCACCTGGCCCGCTACAAGATCCCGAAGGCGTTCGTCCGCACGGACCTCGGCCTGCGCCTGCCCAACGGCAAGGCCGACTACGCCACCGCCCGCACGCTCCTGAACTAAACGAACCCGGTTCGGTTTGTCGGGCGCGGACCTGTACGGGCGGCGTCCCGCCGCGAGATCCTGGCGGCATGCCGGATCTGAACTCCCTGCTCGCCGACCTCGCCGCCGAAGGCGACTCCGTCGATGCCCTGGTCGCGCCGCTGCCCGCCGCGCGCTGGGCGGACCCGACCCCCGCCGAAGGCTGGACGATCGCCCACCAGATCGCCCACCTCGCCTGGACGGACGACCTCGCCATCACCGCGGCCACCGACGCCGCCGCGTTCGCCGGGATCGTCGAACGGGCGCTGGCCGAGCCCGGCGACTACGTCGACGGCGGAGCCGAGGAGGGCGCGGCCGAGGAGCCCGCACGTCTCCTCGCCCGGTGGCGCGAAGGACGGCGCCGCATGGTCGACGCCCTGGCCGCCGTCCCGGCCGGGACGCGCATCCCCTGGTTCGCCCCGCCGATGAGCGCGGCGTCGATGGCGACCGCGCGGCTCATGGAGACCTGGGCGCACGGGGAGGACGTCGCCGACGCCCTGGGCGAGCGGCGCAAGCCCACCCACCGGCTCCGGCACGTCGCCCACATCGGCGCCCGGGCCCGCGACTTCGCCTTCCGCAACCGCGGCCTGGAGCCGCCCGCCGGGGAGTTCCGCATCGTCCTCAAGGGCCCTGCGGGCGAGGAGTGGACGTGGGGACCGCCGGACGCCGCGCAGTCGGTCACCGGCCCCGCGCTCGACTTCTGCCACCTGACCACCCAGCGCCGCCACCGCGCCGACCTGGCCCTCACCGCCATCGGCGCGGACGCCGACCGCTGGCTCGACATCGCCCAGTCCTTCGCGGGCCCGTCCGGCCCCGGCCGCCCGCCCGCGGCCTGAGCCGGGCGGAAGGTGAGGTCGGCCACCCGGCCTGAACGTTCAGCGCGAGCCGGGTTGGAGATGTGTCCGGTATGACGATTCTGATTGCGTACGACGGGTCCGACGACGCGCAGGCGGCGGTCATGTACGCGGCGCGGCATCTGAAGCCGGAGCCCACCGTGGTCATGACGGTGTGGGAACCGCTGCTGGCGCAGGTCAACTGGGCGTCGCTCGCGACCGTGACGTCGGTCGCCGCCTGGCAGGAGGGCGGCCACTACGAGGAGCAGAAGGAGGCCGAGCGCCTCGCGGAGCACGGCGCCGGCCTCGCACGCGACAACGGACCGGCCGAGGTGACGGCGCGGGCCGAGCGCGGTGCCGGGCCGGTGTGGGCCGCGATCGTGGACGTCGCTGACGAACTGAACGCCTCGCTCATCGTCACCGGGTCGCGCGGGCTCGCGGGCGCCCGGTCGGTGATCCTCGGCAGCGTCTCCACGCGTGTTCTTCATCACGCCCGGCGCCCGACGCTCGTCGTCCCGCCGCCGAAAGAGGACGACTGAGGGCCCGCCGCGGCTACGGCGTGCCGAGGGCGTGCTCAAAGGCGGCGTAGGCGTCCGTGCTGAACAGGACGAAGCGGGCGTCGGTCACCTTGGTGGGCGTGGCGCGGACGGTTCCGACGGCGATGCGCGCGGCGTCCTGCATGGGCCAGCCGTAAACGCCCGCCGACACGGCCGGAAAAGCGATCGACTCGACGCCGAGGTCGTCGGCGACGCGCAGCGATTCGCGGTAGCAGGACGCGAGCTGGGCGCTGCGGTCCTCGGCCGCGGAGTAGACGGGCCCGACGGTGTGGATGACCCATTCGGCGGGCAGCAGGCCGCCGGTCGTCGCGACCGCCTGGCCGGTCGGCAGGCCGCCGCCATAGTGCGATGCACGCAGTTTGCGGCATTCATCCAAGATCTCCGGACCGCCTTTGCGATGAATCGCGCCGTCCACCCCGCCACCGCCGAGGAGGGACGAGTTCGCCGCGTTCACCACCGCGTCCACCTGCTGCTCGGTGATGTCGCCCCGGATGAGAGTGATCTTCATGCCGCCGTTCCTCCGCTGTGGCCGAACCCCGTCAGAAGAGAAGAATTCTCTTCCGGACCGGTCGCGAAACGCGTTCGGGCGGTTCCCGGCGGTACGCTCATGGCGGACGAGTCTCCAGGGGAGGTTACGGCTCGTCCGACGTCGTCCGGCCGAAGCGGGGGCACCATGCGGAAGGCCGGACGTGACCATTGAAAGAGTGAATGCCTATCCTGCCGTCGAGACGACCACAAAGGCGTGAAAGTCGTGGAGGTACCCCCTTGAAGATTCTCCTCGCCGGAGCGACCGGAGTCGTCGGTCGCCGGCTGATCCCGCTGCTGACCCGGGCGGGCCACGAGGTCGCAGGGACGACGCGCCGCCCCGGTCGTGCCGCACTGCTCCGCGACCTCGGCGCCGCGCCGGTCGTCGTGGACGCCCTCGACGCCTCAGCGCTGCGCAAGGCCGTGGCGGCCGAGCGCCCGGACGCGGTCATCCACCAGCTCACCGATCTCAGCGACGAGGACTTCGCGGCCAACTCGCATCTCCGGATCGAGGGCACCCGCAACCTCGTCGAGGCCGCGCTGGCCGCCGGCGTCCAGACCATGGTCGCGCAGAGCATCGCGTGGCTGTACCGCCCCGGGGACGCCCCGGCCGTCGAGACCGACCCGCTCGACTCGTCGCTGCCGCCGTACGAGGGCGTCGCCGCGCTGGAGGACGCGCTCGCCGAGATGCCGCGCGGGATCGTGCTGCGGTACGGCGCGCTCTACGGGCCGGGCACCTGGTACGCGCCGGACGGCGCGATCGCCGAGCGGGTGCGGGCGGGCAGCCTGCGCCTCACGCCCTCGTGGACGTCGTTCGTGCACGCCGACGACGCGGCGTCGGCCGCGCTGGCGGCGCTCGACTGGCCCGCGGGCGCGGTCAACATCGTCGACGACGAGCCGGCGACGACGGCCGACTGGCTGCCGGTCTACAGCGCGGCCCTCGGCGCCCCCACGCCGGGCAGCGCGGGCAAGCACGCCGCCACGACGGGCCGCCCGGTGTCGAACGCGAAGGCGCTGGACCTCGGCTGGAAGCCGCAGTTCGCGTCCTGGCGCACGGGGTTCTCCCAGATGGAGGGGTCCGCGGCGATGAACGGCGTCCGGTCCGACTGACGCCTCCGGCGGGTGCGCGGGCGGCTCAGCCGAACTGGAAGGACCGCTTCGCCAGGCCGAACCAGTAGCCGTCGATGACCGACCGCCGTGCCGAGGGGTTGTCGGCGTCCGCGCCGAGCGCCATGAACAGCGGCGCGAAGTGCTCCGTCCTCGGGTGGGCGACACGGGCCGCCGGTGCCTTGGCCCGGAAGTCGAGCAGGGCGTCGATGTCGCCGCCCTCCACGGCCCGCTGCGCCCAGTCGTCGAACTCCTCCGACCAGGCCGGCGGCTCCGCGTCCGGTCCGGGGCGCATCTCCCGCAGGTTGTGCGTGGTGAACCCGCTCCCGACGATGAGGACGCCCTTGTCGCGCAGCGGCGCGAGGCTCCGCCCGATGTCGAAGAGCCGCGCGGGTTCCAGCGTCGGCATGGACATCTGCAGCACGGGAACGTCGGCGTCCGGGTACATCTCGACGAGCGGCACGTACGCGCCGTGGTCGAGCCCCCGCTTCTCGTCCTGGTGGACGCCCGGGATGAGCTTGCGCACGTCATCGGCCAGTTCGGGCGCGCCGGGGGCGTCGTAACGCACGGTGTAGTAGTGCTCGGGGAAGCCCCAGAAGTCGTAGACGAGCGGCACCTGGCGGGTGGCGCCGATGCTCAGCGGCGCCTCCTCCCAATGGGCGGACACCATCAAGATCGCCTTCGGCTTCGGCATCCCGGCCGACCAGCGGGCCAGCTCGTCCGTCCACACGGGGTCGTCTGCTAGCGGCGGTGCGCCGTGGCTGAGGTACAAAACGGGCATCCGAGTCATGTCATCCCCCTTAGTCGTTGCCTCAAGGTAACCCGATTTAGTTTAACTTTCAAGTCTTGAAGGTTCAATCTTCCGGGTAGGCTGGAAGGCATGACGGAACCACGGTGGCTCGACGCCGACGAGCAGGAGACCTGGCGCGCCTTCCTGTGGACGTCGCGCCTGCTCAACGAGGCCCTCGACCGGCAGCTCCAGCGCGACTCGGGGATGCCGCACGCCTACTACATGATCCTGGCGATGCTGTCGGAGTCCCCCGGCCGCGCGCTGACCATGAGCGAGCTGGCGGAGGTCGTCCACTCGTCGCCGAGCCGCCTGTCCCACGCCGTCAACCGGCTGGAGGAGGCCGGCTGGGTCCGCCGGACCAAGCACGCCACCGACCGCCGCGCCACGATCGCCGAGCTGACCGACGAGGGCTACGCCGTGCTGGTCGAGGCCGCCCCCGGCCACGTCGCCGAGGTCAGGCGCCGGCTGTTCGACCCGCTGACCCGCGAGCAGATGCTGGAGTTCCGCGAGACCCTCCACGCCCTGCTCGAAGCGCTGGACCCCGACCACACGGCCCCCTGCGCCCCGGATTCCAGCTGATCCGCGCGGCGGGGTTCGGTTAACCGAACCCCCGACCGGCCTGCCCGCACGATCGACCCGGACGGCCCCCGCGAAGGAGCCTGGAAACACCTGCTCGTCCCTGACCAGAGGGGTGTTTCCATGACGATCACCGCTTCCCGCGCCGGGCTCCGGGCCCATCTCGGGCGGACGCTCTGGCTGCGCTCCGCGTACACGCTCACCGCCCTCCCCGCGGCCCTCGCCTCGCTGACCGGCGCACCGATGCAGGCTTCGCTCGCCCAACGGCTCCTGGGCGTCGAGCCAAAGCGCACGGGACGGTTCCCCACGATCGTCCACGCGCTGCTGTCCCTGCCGCTCAACGTGGTGTCGCTGCTGCTGGTGGGTTATGCGTGGAGCATCGTCGTCCTCAACCTGCTCTACCCGGGACGGTGGCTCATCGGGATGGGCGGCACACTCGACGACGCCTGGGGCGGTCCCACTCTCGCCGGTGCCTGGGCCGTCCACGCCTTGGGCGGGCTCGTGATGCTCGCGCTGATGCCGGTCATCCTGAAGGCGCTCACAGCGCTCCATACCCGACTGCCTGTCGGCGTTCTGGGCGGGACGATGGGTAGATGAGACCCGTGCTGCGCAGAGCTGGGGCCGACACCCTCTATCTCCTGGTGAAGGCACCACTCGCCCTCATCGGTTTCGCCTACGCGCTGCTGTCGGCCGTGCTCGGCGGTGTCCTGTCGGTGACCAGGCTCGGCGGACCGGCGACGGCGGCGGTGCTGCGCGGTGCCCGGAGGTTCGGCGCGCTGCACCGGCGCCTCGCGGCCGTCCTCCTGGAGGAGCACGTGCCCGCGCCGGAGCGGCCCCGCTCGCGGGCGGGGCTGCGCGCCTGGGTGCGCGACGCGCACGACGGCACCGGCTACCGGGCGTTCCTGCACCTGCTGACCGCGCTGCCGCTGGCGCTCCTCGGCCTCGTCGCGGTGCTCGTGACGTGGGTGTACGGGTTCCTGCTGCTGACGTACCCGATCCAGCGGTCGCTCGGCCTCAACGAGTCACGCGGGCGCGACTCCAGCGGCGAGCCGAGAGTCGGCCTGTCGATCGACGGCTTCTACTTCGACACCTGGCAGCGCAGCCTCCTGGTCGCGCTGGCGGGCGCGGTGCTGCTGCTGCTCGCGCCGCGCGCCGTCCGGCTCACCGCCGGGCTGGACCTGGCCGCGCTGCGGGCGCTGCTCGGCCCCCGTCCCCGCGACGCCCGCATCCGCGACCTGGAGGAGAGCCGGTCGTACGCGGTGGAGGACGCGGCCGCGACGCTCCGCCGGATCGAGCGCGACCTGCACGACGGCGCGCAGGTGCGGCTCGTCTCGCTGACCATGACGCTCGCCGCGCTGAAGGAGACGCTCCCGGCGGACGCCCCGGACGGCGCCCGCAAGCTCGTCGACGACGCGCACACCGGCGCCCGCGCGGCGATCTCCGAGCTGCGCGAGCTGGTGCGGGGCATCCACCCGCCCGTGCTGGACAAGGGCCTGGACGCGGCGCTGGCGACGCTGGCCGCCCGCAGCCCCGTCCCGGTGGAGCTGGACACGGACCTGCCGGAACGCCCGTCCGCCGCCATCGAGTCGATCGCGTACTTCTGCGCGTCCGAGCTGCTCGCCAACGCCGCCAGGCACGCGGCGGCCGGCCGGGTGACCATCACGGCCGCCGAGCCGGGCGCGGGCGCACTGCGGCTCGCCGTCACCGACGACGGGAGCGGCGGCGCGTGGGCGCGTCCGGGCGGCGGCCTCGCGGGGCTGGTCGAGCGGGTGCGTACGGTGGACGGCGAGCTTCACCTGGACAGCCCGCCGGGAGGACCGACCGCCGTGACCGTCACGCTCCCCCTCCGCACGCCATGACCCCGCTGCGGGTGGTGATCGCCGAGGACGCGGTGATCCTGCGGGAGGGGCTGGCGCACCTGCTGGGCCTGCGCGGGCACGAGGTCGTCGCGGGGGTCGGCGACGCGGCGGCGCTCCGCGCGGCCGTGGCCGAGCACCGGCCGGACGTCGCGGTGATCGACATCCGGATGCCGCCGACGCACACCGACGAGGGCCTGCACGCGGCGATCGAGCTGCGCCGGGAGCGTCCAGAGCTGGGCGTTCTGCTGTTCTCGCAGTACGTGGAGACGCGGTACGCGGCCGAGCTGCTCGCCTCCGCCCCGGCCGGCGTGGGCTACTTGGACGCCTCCTGAGGGGCGAGGACCTCGATCTTGTGGGATGTCGCGTCGGGATGAACGGCGGCGAGCAGGCGCGTTCCCTCGTCCTCAAGGGCGGCCCGGTCAGGGTCTGGGATGGGAGCGAACGGGGTGATGCGCAGCGTTGCCCCGCCACGCTTGCCGCCCTCCTTATCGATCTTCCACATGCCGTGGACGAAGCCGTCCACGAGGAACGTCGCCCGGATGATCCCGTTGACGGTGAAGATCCGCCTGCGGTGCTCCTCGCTGATGATCCGTGCCCGGTCGGCGTGCGACAGCAGCAGGTTGTCGAAGTCGGGCACGAACCGGACGGGGGCCGGCGTGCCGGGATCGGGGCGCGGCGCCTCCGGGACGTCGTACAGCGTCCGCCCGTCCTCGTCGCGGAACACCAGGAGTCCGGGACGGAGCCGCTCGACCACCTCGCCGAGCCGCCGCAGGCCGGACCATTGCTGGACGTCCCGCACGCTCGCCGGGCCGAACGCCGCGAGGTAGCGCAGGACCAGCTCGTCCAGCGTGGCCTCGGGCACTGCGGACCCGCCCAGCCACGCGTCGAGCGTCGTGTGCCGGGCCATGCCCGACGCGCCCCAGATGCCGCGCGGCGGGACCTGGACGAGCGGCACGCCGCAGCGGACGGCCCAGCCGAGCAGCGCCACGTCCTCGCCGGGCCACCGCCCGGCCAGCAGCTCCCGCACCTCCTTGTCGGTGCGCGGCTCGGCTTCGAGGTGGGCCCGTGCCGCGGCGAAGACGGCGTCGAGGTCGACGCCGGCGAGGTCGCCGGCCCTGGTCTTCAGGTAGTCGTCCTGGATGGCCTGGGTGAGCGGGCGCAGCGCGCGGGCGTCGCGGGCGCTGACCAGGTGCAGCGTCCCGCGCATGAGCACGATGCGGGCCGCCCGGCGGCCGGTCATCAGCTCGCCGACCTCGGCGAAGGAGAAGCCGTCCAGGCGGCTCCACAGCCCGATGTACGGCGGGTTCGGCGCCTGGGACTGCATGCCGACGAGCCGCTCGATCGCGTCGAGCGCCGGCATCGCGTGCCGTTCCAGGAGCATCTGCCGCGCCAGCAGCGCCCGGTTCAGGGCCCGCCGCCCCAGGACGGGGGCGTCCGCGTCAGTCGTCATAGCGTCCCCGGAGCTCCTGCCAGGTCGGGGCCGGGCCGGGCAGCTTCTCCGCGTCCGTGAGCCGCAGCGCGTCCAGGATCAGGGCGAGATACCGGTGCTGGAGCCGGTTCATGCGCTCGTCGTCGCCGATGCGGATGCCATGCAGGTGCTCCAGGATCACCGAGACATCCCCCACCTCGATCTCGGGCCGCAGCGCCCCTGCCTCCTTGGCGCGCTCCAGCAGCCGCGTGGTCGCGAGGTGGATCTCCCGGCCCTTGCGGCTCATCTCCTCGGTGACCTCGAAGCTGCCCGCGAGCCGCATCGTCAAGGACCCGGCGCCGATGTCCAGGCAGCGGCGCATGAACCCGGCGAACGCCTCCCAGGCGTCGCGCTCGTCCGCCAGCGCGGCCTCCACCTGGGCGAGGTAGCGGTCCATGCCCTCGTCGGCGAGCTTCTGCAGCAGGTCCTCCTTGCTCTTGTAGCGGCGGTACAGCGCGCTGATGCCCACGCCGGCCTGCTCGGCCACCGCCGAGATCGGCGCGTCGGGGTCAGCGGTGAACACCGCCCGCGCCGCCTCCCGGATGAGCGTGTCGTTGCGAGCCGCCTGCGCCTTGCGCCCGCTCATGGGCGCCCGTGCCGTGGTCTCCATGCCCCCATGCTAGGGGAACGAAGAATTCCGTTCTAGACAGGGTCGCCGGCGGCCTCGAATCCGGGCCTTGACGCCGGGCGGGGTCGGCGCTCATTATGAACATACGTTCATGAACATTCGTTCATATGGAGGGGACATGGGATCCGGTACTCCGGAGATCGTCAACGTGGCGCAGTACGAGGCGTGGAACGGGTACGAGGGGCGGCACTGGGCCGACCACCACGACCGGTACGACGCGGGGAACGGCGCCTTCAACGGATACCTGCTGGAGGGGGCGGCGATCGGGCCGCGCGACCGCGTGCTCGACATCGGCTGCGGAAGCGGCCAGGTCACCCGGCTGGCCGCCGGGCAGGCCAGGCTCGGAAGCGCGACGGGCGTGGACCTCTCCGCGCCGATGCTCGCCCGCGCGCGCTCCCTCGCCGGAGAGGAGGGCGTCGCGAACGTGACGTTCGAGCAGGGCGACGCGCAGGTCTACCCGTTCGCCACCGGCGCGTTCGACGTCGCGGTCAGCCGGTTCGGGGTGATGTTCTTCGCCGACCCGGTCGCCGCGTTCGGCAACATCCGGCGGGCGCTGCGCGGGGGCGGGCGCCTGGCGTTCCTGTCGATGGCGCCGATCGCGGAGAACGACATCGGCAAGGTCCTCGCGGCGCTGCCGCCGCTCGGCCACGCCCCGGTCGGGCACGACGGCGGGCCGCTGTCGCTGTCCGAACCCGACCGGGTCCGCGAGGTCCTGGAGGAGGCCGGGTTTCGCAGTGTGGCCTGCCGCAAGGTGCACGCCGAGCAGGTCGAGGGACGGGACGCCCGCGACGCGGGCGAGTTCTTCGCCGGCTGGGGCCCGATCCGCTACAACTACGGCGAGAGCCCGGAACTGGTCGACATCATCACGGAGGCGATGCGGCCGTTCGAGCGCGACGGGGCCGTCCGCCTGCGGGGCGCGGCCTGGCTCGTCACCGCGCGGGCATAGGGGACGCCTTGGAACGCGTCGTGGTGCTCGGCGGGTACGGGGCGGTCGGCCGCGAGGTCGCCGCGGGACTGCTGGGGCACGTGTCAGAGGTGGTCGTCGCAGGCCGGGATCCCGCGAAGGCCAGCACGGTGTACGGCACGACCCCGATGCGGATCGACCTGCGGCACGACGACCTGGACCTGGACGCCGACGCCGTGGTCATGTGCGCCGAGCGGGAGAACGCGCGCGTCGCGGAGGCGTGCCTGCGGCGGGGCGTCCACTACGTGGACGTCTCCGCCTCGCACGAGGTGCTGTCCGGCATCGAGAAGCTCGACGGGCTCGCGGTCGAGGGGAACGCCACGGCGGTGCTGAGCGTGGGCCTCGCACCCGGCGTCACGAACCTTCTGGCACGCGAGTTCGGCGGCGCGGACGTCGAGATCGGCGTCCTCGTGGGGTCCGGCGAGCACGGGCCGTCCGCCGTGGAGTGGACGCTGGACTCCCTCGGCGGCATCGGCGAGCCGTGGCGGATGCGCTTCCCGGAACCGTACGGCGTCCGGACCGTCCACCGCTTCCCGTTCTCCGACCAGTACACCCTCCCCGGCCGCGTCCGGACGGGCCTGTGCCTGGACTCGCGCGCCCTCACCGCCCTGCTGCCGCGCCTCGCGCCGTTCCGCGACGCCCGCGCGGTGCGGGCCGCGTTCCGCCGGTTGCACGTCGGCGGCGACGGGTTCGCGGTGGCGGTCGCGTCCGGCGGGTCGGTGCGGTCGTTCGCGGGACGCAGGCAGAGCCGGGCGACGGGACTGGGCGCCGCGCTGGTCGTCCGGCGGCTGGCCGGGGCGGCCCCCGGCGTCCGGCACATCGAGGACGCCGTGGGCCCGGACTTCCTGCCGGAACTCGCCGCGCACGGCTTCACGCTGGCTCACTACGATGCGGGGTGATGTCACCTCGAAAAGCGGCGGCGCTGCGCGCCGGCGACCGGACGCTGCGCGAGCACCTGATCGTCACGGCCGAGCGGATGATCTCCGAGCGCGGGACGGCGGGCCTGACCGTCCGGGCGATCGCCCGGGAGGCCGGGGTCGCCGACGGCGTCCTCTACAACCACTTCGCCGACAAGGAGGAGCTGCTCGCCCAGGCGCTGCGGGCGCGCGTCGAGGCCATCGGGCGCACGCTGCCGCCGCTGCCCGAGCCCGGCGACGCGACGGTCGAGGCGAACCTGCGCGTCTACGTCGAGCACGGGCTGCTCCTGCACGACGGGCTCCTGCCCGCGCTGGCCGGCCTGCTCGCGCAGCCGCGGGTCCTCGACCGGTTCACGGCGCTGAACGGCGGCGGCGGGGACTGGCGCGACCGGCTCGCCCGCTACCTGCGGGGCGAGCGCGACCTCGGCCGCATCGCCGCCGGCGCGCGGGTCGAGGCGGCGACCTCCATGATCGTCGGGGTGTGCCACGAGGCCGTGCTGTCGGTGCTGCTGCAGGGCGAAGGGACCGCCCCGCGCACCTCCCCGGAGAAGGTCGACGACCTCGTCGCCACCGTCCTCGAAGGCATCGGGCCCCGCTAGAGGTCACATCGCCATCGCCGCCCTGACCTCGTCCAGGGTTCGGTTCGCGACGGTGTTGGCACGCTCGTTGCCGTCGGCGAGGACGCTCCGCAGGTACGCCCGGTCGGCGGCGAGCTCGGCGCGGCGGGCGCGGATCGGGCGCAGGAACTCGTTGACGGAGTCGGTCGCGACCTCCTTGAGCGCGGCGGCTCCGCCGTCGCCGATCTCGGCGGCGACCTCGTGCGGATCGCGGCCCTGGCAGAGCGCGGCGAGCAGCACCAGGCTGGACACCTCGGGACGGGTGTCCGGCGCGTAGGCGATGTGCCGGTCGCCGTCCGTCACCGCGCGCCGGATCAGCCGGGCGGTCTCGTCCGGTCCGGCCGACAGGGCGATGGCGTTGCCGCGGCTCTTGCTCATCTTCCGGCCGTCGGTCCCGAGGAGGCTCGGCGCGTCCGACAGCAGCGCGTCCGGGACGGGGAACACCCGCCCGTAGCGCTCGTTGAAGCGGCGCGCGATCGTCCGGGTGATCTCCTGGTGCGGGAGCTGGTCCCGGCCGACGGGGACGAGGTTCGCCTTGCAGAACAGGATGTCGGCGGCCTGGTGGACGGGATAGGTGAACATCAGGCCGCTGACCGACGCCCGCCGCGCCGCCGCGATCTCGTCCTTGACGGTGGGGTTGCGCCGCAGCTCGCCGACCGACACCAGCGACAGGAACGGCAGCAGGAGCTGGTTCAGGGCCGGGACGGCGCTGTGCCGGAAGATCGTCGCGCCGGACGGGTCGATGCCGGCGGCGAGGTAGTCGGCGACGAGCCCCTCGACGTGCTCCGGCAGGCGGTCGGCGACGTCCCGGTCGGTGAGGACCTGGTAGTCGGCGACCAGCACGATCAGTTCGACGCCCGCGCGCTGGAGCCGTACCCGGTTCGCGAGGGTGCCGAAGTAGTGGCCGAGGTGGAGCGGGCCGGTGGGGCGGTCGCCGGTCAGGATCCGGAACGAGCCGGGCTCGGCGGCGATGCGGTCTTCGAGGGCGATGCGGTCTTCGAGGGCGGTCTCCATGGTCTCTCCTCAGATCGGCGGCGCCGGTCCCGCCGGACGGGCCGCGTCACCGAGGAAGAGAGAAGGGCCGTCCAGCGGACGGCCCCGGGGCGTGTGCGAGTCGGCCGTCCTAGGACGGCCACCAGCTCGGGCACGCGGTGCGGGTCACGCCGTCGAGCATAGCCGACCGATGCGGCCGCTCCTAGATAATCCGGAACGGGACCATTTGGGTAGGCTGGGGATATGACCGCGATGACCCCGCGCAGGTCACCGGAGCGCACGAGCCCGGACCTGTCCTTCCTGCTCGACCACACCAGCCACGTCCTGCGCAGCCAGATGACGGCGGCGCTCGCCGAGATCGGGCTGACGCCGCGCATGCACTGCGTCCTGGTGCACGCGCTGGAGGAGGAGCGCACCCAGATCCAGCTCGCCGAGATCGGCGACATGGACAAGACGACCATGGTCGTGACGGTGGACGCCCTGGAGAAGGCCGGGCTCGCCGAGCGCCGCCCGTCGTCCCGGGACCGGCGCGCCCGGATCATCGCGGTCACCGAGGAGGGCGCCCGGGTCGCCGCGCGCAGCCAGCGGATCGCGGACGGCGTCCACGAGGCCGCTCTCGGCTCGCTGCCGGAGGCGGACCGCGAGGTCTTCCTGCGGGCACTGAACACCCTGGTCACCGGGCATCTGGCCACCCCCTCGGAGAGCCCCCAGCCGGTGCGCCGGGCACGCGAGCGGACGAAATAGTTCCGACAAGGATCGTCTGTAACAGAACTATCTGTTACGGTCTTTCCTGTGTCGACGAACCAGGAAAAGACCACGCGACTCCGCTCCCGCTGGGCGGCGCTCGCCGTACTGTCCACCACGATGCTCATGGCGATCCTCGACGGCAGCATCGTCACCGTCGCGGCCCCCGCCATCCAGCAGGACCTCGGCTTCTCCCCCGCCGGGCTCAGCTGGATCATGAACGCCTACCTGATCCCCCTCGGCGGCCTGCTGCTCCTCGCCGGGCGGCTCGGCGACCTCGTCGGCCGCCGGACGATGTTCCTCGCCGGGAACGCGCTGTTCACCGCGGCGTCCGTGCTCGCGGGGGCCGCCGGTACGGCCGGGATGCTGATCGCCGCGCGGTTCCTGCAAGGTGTCGGCGGCGCCCTCGCGACCGCTGTCGTCCTCGGCATCCTGGTGACGCTGTTCACCGACGCCCGCGAACGCGCCAAGGCCATCGGGATCTTCAGCTTCACCGGCGCGGCCGGCGCGTCCATCGGGCAGGTGCTCGGCGGGGTGCTCACCGATGTGCTGGGCTGGCACTGGATCTTCTTCATCAACCTGCCGATCGGCCTCGCCACGATCCTGTTCGCCCTCCCGGCGCTGCCGCGCGACCGCGGCATCGGCCTGTCGGCGGGCGCCGACCTGGCCGGGGCGCTCCTCGTCACGTCCGGGCTGATGCTCGGGATCTACACGGTCGTCAAGGTCGAGCAGCACGGCTGGGCGTCCGCGCACACCCTCGGCCTCGGCGCGGTGTCGCTCGTCCTGCTCGCCGGGTTCGCCGCCCGGCAGGCCACCGCCGCGACCCCGCTGATGCCGCTGCGGATCCTGCGCTCCCGCAACGTGGCGGGCGCCTACGCCGTCCAGCTGCTCACGCTGTCGGCGATGTTCTCGTTCCAGGTCATCGTGGCCCTCTACATGCAGCGGGTCCTCGGGTACAGCGCGCTCGACACCGGTCTGGCGATGCTCCCGGCGGCCGTGTCCATCGGTGCGGTGTCGCTGTTCGTCTCGGCCCGGCTGTCGAACCGGTTCGGCGAGCGCCTCGTGCTGATCGCCGGGCTGGTGCTGCTGAGCGGCGCGATGCTCCTGCTCACGACCGTCCCGGTGCACGCGGACTACGTCACCGACCTGCTCCCGGTGTTCGTCCTGATCGCGGGCGGCGGGCTCGTCCTGCCGTCGCTGACCGCGCTCGGCATGTCCAGCGCCCGCCCGGACGACGCGGGTCTCGCGTCCGGGCTGTTCAACACCGTCCAGCAGGTCGGGATGGCCCTCGGCGTCGCGGTGCTGACCACCCTCGCGGCCTCCCGCGTCGAGGGCCTGCGGGCGGGCGGGGACGGCGAGGCCGCCGCGCTCACCGGCGGATACCACCTGGCGTTCAGCGTCTCGGCGGGCCTGCTCGTCGCCGCCCTCGCCGTCTCACTCCTCGTCCTGCGCAACCCGAGGCCCCCGGCGGGCACCGCGGAAGCGCCCGCCGAATCCGTCCCGACGACCGCCTGACTAATGAGGCAGGACCAGGAGAAGTAGGGGGAGGCCGGCGATGATCGGGACGGCGACGGTGGCGGCGACGCGGGCGGGGCGGGGCAGCGGCTCCGGCTCCAGCAGCCGGTTCACCCGCGCCATCACCGGGATCTTGCCGTGCGCGGCCACCCCGAGCGTCCCGGACGGGGCGGCGGCCGGGCGGGCGGCGGCGAAGCGCAGCAGCGCGGTCGCCAGGTCGCGCGGCGGCCGTCCCGTGCGGGCCCGGTCGTCGGCGGCCATCTCGATCAGCAGCTCCACCGCGTCCAGGCACCGGGCGACCAGCCGGAACTGCGGGAACACCTGCCGCAGCGAGGTGAACGGGAGCAGCACCAGGTCGTGGCGCTCGCGGACGTGGGCGCGCTCGTGCGCGAGCACCGCGGCCAGCTCCCCGCGGTCGAGCAGCGCGAGCGTCCCGGCGCTGACGACGACCTTCGACGAGCGGACCCCCGGCACGCAGTACGCCGCGGCGCCGGGGTGGTCGACGACGAGGGTTCCGGGGACGGCCGAGTCGCGGCGCGACACCAGCGCGAGCAGCGCCCGGTGCCGCCGCCGGTCCCGCACGACCTGCACCAGCGCGTACATCAGCATGACCAGCAGCACGCCGGTGAGGCTGACGGCGGAGAGCAGCGCGGCCACCTCCACGGCGCCGAGCCGGGCGGCCTGGTCGTCGTACAGGCCGGGCAGCCCGCCGAGGACGCCGCTCCCGTACGGCAGCAGCGCGAGGCCGAGCAGCGCGCCGATCGTGGCGACGCCCCAGCACAGCCCGAGGGCCTGCCAGAGCGCGATGCCGGTGCGCGGCGTCCGCCACGTCCACCGGGCCCGGGACAGCAGGTGCGCCCCGCCGACGGTCCCCAGGGAGATCAATGCGAGCAGGGCGGTGCCGGTCATGCCGGTGGTTCCTTGCTCATGAGACCGGCCAGGGTCTCGCGGATGACGTCGATCTCGTCCTCCGACACGGACCGGACGAAGTGGGCGAGCGCGGCGTCCCGGTCGCCCGTCTCGTTCAAAGCGCCCAGCATCAGCTCGGTCACGTATCCCTCCCGGCTGGCCATCGGCCGGTACCGCCAGGCGCGGCCGTCGCGCTCGCGGGCGAGGAAGCCTTTCTTGGCGAGCCTGTCCAGCACCGTCATGACGGTGGTGTGCGCGAGGTCGCGGTCGTTCGCGAGGGCGCGGCTGACGTCGCGGGCGGTCGCGGCCTGGCCACCGGCGTCCTCCCTCGCCCAGAGGACCTCCATGACCGTGCGTTCAAGCTCTCCCAGACCCTTCACGCCACCCAGGTTAACCGACGCTCACGGGGGCCACCACGTCAGGTAGTACTACCACCGGTGGCGGGCCGCACGAGGCCCATCTCGTAGGCGATGATCACGAGCTGGACGCGGTCGCGGGCGTCGAGCTTGGTCAGCAGCCGCGCCACGTGCGCCTTCGCCGTCGCCACGCTGATGAACAGCTCGTCCGCGATCTCGCGGTTCGTCCTGCCGCGCCCCACGAGCGTCAGCACCTCGCGCTCCCGCTCGGTGATGCCGTCGGCCGGACGCGGGGCGCTCGCGGGCTCGGGACGGGCGGCGAACTCCTCGATCAGCCGCCGGGTGACGCGCGGCGCGATCAGCGCGTCCCCGCCGGCGACGACCCGGATCGCCGCGAGGATCTCCTCCAGGGCCATGTCCTTCACCAGGAACCCGCTGGCACCGGCGCGCAGCGACCCGTAGACGTACTCGTCGTCGTCGAACGTGGTCAGCATCAGCACCCGGGCGGTCGTGATCCGCCGGGTGGCCTCGATGCCGTCCATGTCGGGCATGCGGATGTCCATCACGACCACGTCGGGCTTGACGTCCTCCACCAGCCGGACGGCCTCCGCCCCCGTCCCGGCCTCCCCGACGATCTCCAGGTCCGGGGTGTCGGCGACCAGCACGCGCAGCCCGGCCCTGATCAGCGGCTGATCGTCCGCCAGGACGACCCGGATCGTCATCGCACGGCCGCCGGCAGCGGGAGCCGCGCCGCCACCCGGAACCCGCCGCCGGGACACGGCCCGGCGGTGAGGTCGCCGCCCAGCAGCCCGACCCGCTCGCGCATCCCGACGATGCCGTAGCCGACGCCGAGGACGCCGCCGCGCCCGTCGTCGTCGACCTCGATGGACAGCTCCCCGTCCCCGTGCCCGATGGTGACCCGGCACGCGTCCGTGCCCGCGTGCCGGACGACGTTCGTCACCGCCTCCTGAACGATCCGGTAAGCGGACAGGTCGACGTCCGGCGGCAGCGGCCTCCGCTCACCCTTGACACAGAGATCGACCCGCACCCCGGCGTCCTTGGTCGCCTCCGCCAGCCGGTCCAGGTCGCCCAGCCCGGGGGCCGGGCCGAGCGGCGCCGCGCCCGCGTCGTCCCTGCGGAGCGCTGTCAGCATTCTCCGCAGCCCCGCGAGGGTCTCCCGGCTCGTGACCTCGATGGCGTTCAGCGCGTTGCGCGCCTCCCCCGGCTGGGTGTCGATGACGCGCCCGCCGACGCCCGCCTGGATCGCGATGATGCCGATGCTGTGCGCCACCATGTCGTGCAGTTCGCGGGCGATCCGGAGCCGCTCCTCCGCAACGGCCTGCGCCGTGGCCTGCTGCCGCAGCGCCGCGGCGTGCGCCCGCCGCCCCCGGACCGAGTTCCCCACCATCCAGGCGACGGCGACCGCCAGGACCACGGTCATGAGCAGGATGTCGCTCGCGGACACGAAGGCGAGGACGGACAGGACCTGCACGGCGAGTGTCACCACGGCCACCGGCACCGACACCCGGCGCGGACGGGTCGCCGCGATGTACCCGGCCCCGAGATCGGTGATCAGGATCTGGAGGCCCGCGATCGCCCCGGTCTGCATCTGCACCAGGGCGGCGGTCCATGCGAACAGCAGGATCACCTGCACGGGCAGCGGGTTCCGCAACAGCAGAACCAGCGTCAGCACCGTAAGCAAGGCCGACGCAAGGACTTCCTCACCGGCGAAGCCACTCTCCCCACTCGCCATCGTCGCGAAGAGGACGACGGGGTAAAGGACGGCCGCGAACCACAGCACGGCCGTCCACGCGACGCGGCGCACTCGGCTCAGCGGCAGGGCGGTCATGCCGCGATCGTAACCGCGGTCCCCTTACCGGCACATTGGCCCGCAGGCGTAAGCCCGCGGGCCACAAGCGCCATGGCAAAAGGGGCCGCCGGCCCGACGCGCACCCGCCTTGATCGAAGCCAGCGTTGTCGGCATGAAGCGCTGGCCCATATTCGTCCTGCTCATCGAAGTTCTCGCCGTCGTGGTCTTCTCGCTCACCTACGACTCGCTGGACTTCCGCATCTACTGGCTGGGCGGGAACGCCGTGACGGACGGCACGCGCCTCTACGACGAGCAGCTCGCCGCCCACTGGTTCACGAACACGCCGTTCATGGCCGCGCTGTTCACCCCCCTGACCGCCCTGCCCCTGACTCTCGCCCGCCTGATGTGGCAACTCGCCTCACTGGCCGCATTCACATGGGCTTGCGCGACGACCCTGAAACTGGCCGGCCACCCCGTTTCCCTGAAGGTCGCGGTCGCCGGTGGACTGCTCCTGGGGCCGGTGTGGCATTCGTTCTTCCAGGGCCAGGTCAACCTGTTCCTGCTCGCCCTCGTCCTCGCCGACCTGCACCGGGTCGCCCAGGGCCGCCCCGCGGGCATCGCCATCGGCATCGCGACGGCGATCAAACTGACCCCGGGCATCTTCATCGTCCTTCTCCTCGCGACGAGACGGACGAAGGACGCCATCACCGCCGCGGTCTCCTTCGCCGTCTGCACCCTCCTCGCGTACGCCGTCGCACCCGAGGCGTCCCGCCACTACTGGCTCGACACCTTTTACGACACGTCCCGGGTCGGCGTCCCGTACATCAGCAACCAGTCCCCTCTCGGCGCACTCACCCGGACCCTTAGAGGAACGGCCGATGTCGGTGACTGGTACACCGCCGTCCCACTGACCATCGGAATCACCGGGCTGCTGATAGCGGCCGCCTGGGCGAGGCGCGGCGACTGGCTGACCGCCATAGCGGTGACCGGCGTGACCGGCCTTCTGGTGTCCCCCATCTCATGGGCGCACCACTGGGTGTGGGTCATCCCGGCCCTGGCCGTCCTCATTCGCGACAACGACCGGACCATCGCGATCTGCGGCTACGTCCTGTTCGCCCTGGCCCCCATGTGGTGGACGCCGTACATCCCCGAACCACTGCGCGTCGGCTGGCACCTGCTCCTGCTGCCTGTCGCCAACTGCTACCTGCTGGCCGGTCTCTTCTTTCTGGGTCTCATGGCCGTCCGGCTGCGTCAGGGCGTGTCCACGATCACGAAGGACGCGAGCATCCGCCGCAGCCAGCCGCCGCGGGGGCGCCGTTCGATGCGCCTCGCCCGCACCGGCGGACGGGAGGGCGGCCTGGAATGCACGGCCGGACGGGGTGCCCGCGGGGGCGCGGCCCGTCCGGCCGTGCGGTTCTGGAGGGACGCCCGCGAGTACCGGCCGTAGTGGTCGCGTCCGGTCAGTTCCTGCAGCAGGCGTCCCAGCGTCGCCGGGTCCGGGGCCTCGATCAGGCGGTCATGGCCCGTCTGGTCGCGTGTGAAGGCCCACCAACTTCCCGTGTACTCGCCAAGCCAGACGCAGCAGCCGGGGTACCGGCGGGCCAGGTCGGCCGCGATCCGCTCGGGGTCCAGGTCGGCCACCGCCCAGGGGGTCACCGCTCCTCCTTCGCGGCCAGATAGCCCAGGACGGCCACGGCGGCGTCGGTGAGGCGGTCGGCGGGCGCGATCGGCTCGCCCCATGACGTGAAGAACCACAGCGCGTCGGCGTCCTCGTCCCGGGGACGGCACGAGACCGTGTCGGCGGCGTTCTTCGCGCAGCAGCCCTTGACCTGCGGGTTCGCGACACGCAACCCGGCGGCGGACAGGTCGACGTCGAGTTTCCTCGCGGCCAGATGCGCGGCAAGTGCCGCGAGCCGCACCTCCGGGGTCATACGCTCGTCCACAGCCAGGACCTCGTTTCCTGGTCAGGCCCCGGCCCAATGGTGTGTCAGCACCGGGTCGGGGCTGCTTCGTCTTCGGAGGCAGGACGTCTCAACTCGTCCCGCGACTGTGAGTAAATCGCCGTCACAGAGCGCGAGGAAAGATGAGAATGCGGAGACAGACCCGGAGACACCCGGAGACTCGAAAGTCTCCGGGTCCACAAAAGGGGGCACACACGAATGACTGCCCAAAATCCCCCAATCTGGGCAGCCCGGCTCCGTGCCGAGCGTGACGCGCGAGGCTGGAGCAAACACGAGATGGCCAGGCAACTCCTGCGCGCGGACGGCCTGGAGCGAGGCAGCGTGGCCAACCTCGCACGTCAGATCTACGACTGGGAGAAAGGGCGGAACTTTCCCCGCGACTGGGCACCCGCATACGCAAAAGCATTCAAATTGGACCCCTCCGAACTCTTCTCAACAGGGGTGGTCAAGGAGGCATCCTCTCCCTATGAGCCCGACCACGACGATGAGGAGGACGAAGTGAAACGCCGTGCCCTCCTCGGCCTCCTCGCCACCACCGCCGTCGCCGCCCCGCTCGGCCGCGACGCCGAACACCTGCGTGCCACCCTCACTGGCACCCTCACGACCGAGGCCACCGAACGCGACGCCGACACCTGGGAGCGGGTCGTCCACGACTACGCCCACGAGGCCGGTTACCTCCCGCCCGCGCAGGTGCTCCCCGAGATGCTCGCGGACCTCGCCGAGCTCGACCTGCTGATCTCCCGCGCGACCGACGCCGTCCGGCCCAAGCTCGTCCATGCGGCCGGATATCTCTCCGCCTTCACCGCCATATCGCTGATCGGCCTCGGCGACCTACGAGCGTCACGACGCTGGTGGCGAACCGCCATCCGCGCGGGGGACGAGTCCGGCGACCCCCTGCTCGCTTCGTATGCTCGTGGAAGGCAGGCGGTGCTCTCGCTCTGCGACAAGCACTCCGAGCAGTCCGTCTTGGACCTTGCCGAGGAAGCCATAACGATCAGCCGAGGCACGCCGAGCGCCGCACAGGCGAGCGCGCATGCGACCCGCGCACAAGCACTCGCCCAGATGGGCCGCCACGCGGAGGCGTATGAGGCGTTGGACGACCTCAGGCAAGTGTTCGAGCGTCTCCCCGACCACGTCCGAACCGACCAGGGATCGCAGTTCGGCTGGTCGATCCAGCGCCTTCATCACACCGCCGGCTTCGTCTACACCCACACGGGCGACCACTCTCGTGCCCGCCAGGCCCAGGACGAAGCCCTGGCGTCGTACACGTCTAAGAGCGTCCTCGGGCCCGCGCAAGTCGAGATGTACCGAGCGACCACCCTCATCCAGGAAGGCGACGCCGATGCGGGCGCGAAGCATGTGGTGAACGTCCTGGAGCAACTACCCACCGCACACCGCAAGACCCACACTGTCCGTAAGAACGCCATCACCGCGCTCTCCAAGGCACCTCCGAAGGACGCCCGCAGACCAGCCGTCCGGGACGCCTACGCGATGCTCGCCAGCACGGCGTCCACCTGACCATCGCGAGCTGACTGAGCGCGCGGGTTCATGGCCATCCGGCTCTCGGGACGTCGACCTCGACGGTGAGAACTCGGCCGGAGCCAGGGGTCACCATGTCCGGGTCGGTCATGCCGCGCCACTCGGCGGCGGTGATGAACAGGGTCGTCCGGTCGGGGCCGCCCAGCGTGCAGGCGAAGGCCCCTCGGTCCAGGTCGACGGTCTGGAGTACCGTCCCGCCCTCGGCGACGCGCACGCAGCGCCGGTTGGGGACGTCGGCGTACCAGACGGCGTTCTCGGCATCCACGCAGATGCCGTCCGGGGCGGCCTCACCCAGGTCGGCCCAGACGCGGCGCCCGGACAGCCCGCCGTCCGGGCCGATGTCCCAGGCCAGGAGGGCGTTCGCGTAGGAGTCCGCGACGATGAGCGTGGCGTTGTCGGGGGTCACCGCCATCCCGTTGGGGAACGCGATCTCCTCGGCGACCTGGCGTGCCGGGCCGTCCGGCGGCACCAGGAACACGACCCCCGGCCCGAACTGCTCGCCAGGGCGTGGCTCGAAGCCGTTGACGTAGACGTTGCCGCGCCCGTCGGCGACGACGTCGTTCCACCCGGGCCGGCCGAGGTCGGCGTGCGTGACCAGTGAGCCGTCGGGCTCCCGCCGCAACAGCAGGCCGTCCGACGCCGAGACGATCAGCAGCCGACCGTCCGGAAGCCAGGCGGTGCAGAGCGGCAGCGACTTCACCTGCGCCACGACCTCGCTGGAGCCGTCCGGCCCCACCGCGACGACCTCACCGGCGGACCAGTCGGAGAAGTACAGCCGGTCCCCATGCCAGCGCGGCGACTCGACCAGGCCCCGTCCGTCCACCAGCGTCCGGATCTCGCTCATCCTCATCACGTCCTTCCCGGATGTGGGCGTCTCACCTCCTATACGAACGGCCACCGGCCAAATCGACACGACCTCACCGTGGAGCGGATCCGGCCGCCATGAGCATCGGCAACGCCATGAACAGCCGGTCGGCCTCGGCCCGCGCACGCTGCCCGGCCTTCCAGCCCTCCGCCTGCTCGTCGGTGATCGCACCGGCGGAGAGGGGCTTGTCGGCCATTTCGGTGAGCGCGGGCAGCATCACCGGATCGGTGAGCACGGCGGTGCGCGCCTCCACCGTGACGTCGCCGAATCCGGCGTCGAGCAGCAGGTTGCGGTACCGGCGGGCGGCCCGCGGGGCGGCGATCAGGTCGGCGCGGGCGTGCACGATGGTGCGGGTCAGGGCTGGATCGTCTGAGTCGATCATGATGGCGTCCCAGTCCTGGCCGGCGAGCACGATCCGCCCGCCGGGGACGAGGACGCGGCGGGCCTCGGCCAGCGCCCGTTCCGGCTCGGCCAGGAGGTGGAACACCTTGTCGGCCCGGTAGCCGTGCACCGAGGCGTCCGCCAGCGGGAGTCCGTACGCGTCCGCCATCCGGAAGTCCGCCTCGGGCCACCGGCTCCGGGCGACCGCGATCATCTTCTCGTTCGGGTCCACGCCGACCGCCCGGACGGCGCGTTCGGTCAGTTCGGCCACGGCACGTCCGGCGCCGCAGCCCACGTCCACCACGGACGTCCCGGGCTCGGCGGCGAGTAGTCCGTAGGAGCGGACTCGCATTTCCTCGAAGCCGGGCAGGCGGTCGGCCGCGTCGAGCAGCGCGATGAGGTCTTCCGTCGCCTGTCGCGCCTTCTCCGTATCAGTGGTCATGGGCGCCAGGATGCGAGTTAATGTCGACATGAAGTCAAGCGAGCCCGGACCGATGAGCATCGGCCTCCTGGCCGACCACTTCGGCCTGGCCACGCACGTCCTGCGCCACTGGGAGTCGATGGGGCTGCTCACACCGGCGCGCGACGCCGCGGGCCGCCGCCGTTACGGCCCCGCCGACCTCACGCGGGTCGCTCTCATCCTGAGCGCCAAGGACGCGGGGCTCTCCCTGGAGAACATCGCCGTCTTGACCCCCGCCACCGATCCGGCGAAGCGCAGGGACGTCCTCCGCAAGGAGGCCGAGGCGCTCCGCTCCCGCATCGCGGCCGCGCAGGCGTCCCTAGAACTCCTTGAGGGCGCCCTCGACTGCGACCACGAAGACTTCACCCAATGCCCCAACTTCGAGCGGATGCTGGCGGAGCGCGTCGAGGGTGCGCGGAGCCAAGGCGACGGCGGCCACGGTCAGGCCGACATGGCCGTCGTAAGCGGGAGCAAACACCCAGCACTCCACCCACCGAGTACACACTGAAGGACGCGAGAGTGTGTATCGTGACCCCCATGGCGAGACTCAACATCACGCTTCCGGATGAGCTTGCCGCCACGCTGCAGGGGCTCGCCGAGGAGAAGAAGATCGCCTCGGTGTCCGGGTTCCTCGCGGACGGGGCGCGGCTCAAGCTGGCCCTCCTGCGGGACGCGTCCACCATCGACGACCTGTTCGGGCCGCCGAGCCCGGACGAGCAGGCCATGGTGGACCGGCTCGTCGAACGCGGCACCCCGGAGAACCGGGACGTCGCGTGATAACCGGTCACGTCTTCGACGCGACCGCTCTTCTGGACCTCGCCACCGGCAAGACGATCTACGTCCGCGCCCGGCTGCGCGCCTCGATCGCCCAGCACGCCACGATCGTCATACCGGCCACGGCACTCGCCCGCGCCTGGCAGATCGTCCCCGACCACGGGCGGGCCGTCCTCGAACGCCTGCCCGGCATGCAGGTCGTGCACGTCGACGACCTCGACGACGTGATCGCCCAGCAGACCGGGCTGCTCGTCACCGCGAACCCGAACCTGGGCATGGACGCGGCGCAGGCCGCCTGGTCCGCCCGCTGGCGGCGCTGGCCGCTGATCACCGCGGAACCCGACGTGTACGAGAGCGTCCCAGGCGTCCGCGTAGAACAAATCCCGTAACCGCCCCGTACCGGGCTAGGCCGGGGACGCGGTGGTCAGCCAGACCCCGCCTGGGATGCGGACGCCGTCCGGGGTCTCGAACTCCGTCAGGGCGTCCTGCACTTCTCCGCGTATGCGGGCGATGGACGCCGCGTCCACGTCGCGCAGGTTGTGGCGGGTCGGGCCCATGGAGAAGAGGAAGTCGGCGGCGGCCGCCGCGTCGGCGCCGAACGTCATGGGGGCGTCGACCGCGGTCACGTCGATGCCGGTGAACCCCGCGGCCGCGAGCACCTCCCGGATGCGGGCGGGGTCGAGCAGCGATCCCATGCCCGTCGCGGCGGGGGACGCCTCGCGCAGGAACGGCGAGAGCGCGGCGGTGGCGCGGGCGTAGGCGGTGTCCGGGCCGCCCGGCCGCGGGCCGAGGACCGCCAGCCGGCCGTCCGGTGCGAGCGCCCGCCTGAGGTTGGCGAAGGCCGCGACGTGGTCGGTGAAGAACATGACGCCGCCGCGGCTGAGGACGACGTCGAACCCGCCGTCGGGGAACGGATGCACCTGCGCGTCGCCCTGCTCGAAGGCGACGTTCCCGATGCCCTCGGCGGCGGCGTCGCGGCGGGCGCGCTCCAGCATCGGGGCCGAGAGGTCGATTCCGACGACGTTGCCGTCGTGGGCGCGCCGCGCGGCGAGCAGCGTCGTCTGGCCGGTTCCGCAGCCGACGTCGAGGACCCGGTCGCGGGACGCGACACCCGCGGCGGCGAACAGCGGCGCGTTGAACTCGCCCATCATCCCGTTGTAGAGCTCCGGGTGCTCGGCCCAGTGCGCCCCCTCCCACCCGTTCCATGCCTCCGCCTGCTGCCGGTTCACGATGCCTTGCATGTCCCACTCCCTCATTTCACTAGATCTCACCTCTAGAGTCGAACTTTAGATATAAGCTCCAACCATGGCTGAGGTCAAGCGGCGGCGGGACGAGAAGTCCCGGGAGACGCGGCGGCGGATCATCGACGCGGCCGGCGCGCTCTTCGTCGAGCAGGGGTACGGGGCGACGAAGCTCCAGGAGATCGCCGACCGGGCGGGCGTGGCGGTGCAGACGATCTACTTCGTCTTCCGGAACAAGCCCGCGCTGCTCAAGGCGCTGGTCGACGTCGCGATCGCGGGCGACGACGAGCCCGTCCCGACGCTGGGCCGGGCGTGGTTCGCGGAGGTCACGGAGGCGGCCACCGCCGAGGCGGCGCTGGCCGCGCTGGTCGCCGGCACCCGCGGGACGCTGGAGCGCGTCGCGGCCGTCAACGAGATGGTGCGGGCCGCGGCGGCGACCAACCCGGAGATCAGGGAGATGTGGCCGGAACGGGACGACCCCCGGTACACGGTGATCGCGACGGCCGCCGAGTCGCTGACCGGGAAGCCGGGCGCCCGCGCGTCGGTCACCGCCGGCGAGGCGGCGGACGTCCTCTACGGCCTGCTCAGCCCGGAGCTCTTCCTCGTCCTGACCCGCGACCGCGGGTGGCCGCCGGACCGGTGGGAGCGGTGGGTGTACGGCACGCTCCGCACCCAGTTGCTGGACGGCACCGCCGGGGAGGGCGGGTCAGCGCGTTAGCTCCAGCGCCAGCTGCTCGGCGTCCGGCTCCGGGGCCGGTGGCGGTGGCGGGGTGGGGCGGCCTCGGCCGGGCCACCACCAGTTGGCGTGGCCGAGCAGGCTCATCAGTGCGGGCACGAGGACGAGACGGACGATCGTGGCGTCCACCGCGACGGCGACCGCGAGGCCGAGGGCCATCATCTTGATCGTGGGGTCGGGCTGCGGGACGAAGCTGGCGAACACGAAGATCATGATGAGCGCGGCGCAGCTGATCAGCCGCGCGGTGGCCCCGATGCCGATCGCGACGGACTCGTGCGGGTCGCCCGTCCGGTCGTACTCCTCCTTGATCCTGGACAGCAGGAACACCTCGTAGTCCATGGACAGCCCGAAGACCAGGGCGAACATGAACAGCGGCACGAACGACATGATCGGGATGGCCTGGTCCAGGCCCAGCAGCCCGACCCCCCAACCCCACTGGAAGACCGCCGTGACGACGCCGAAGGACGCCCCGATCGACAGCAGGTTCATCAGCGCGGCCTTGATCGGGACGATGACCGACCGGAAGGCGATGACGAGGAGCAGCAGCGCGACGCTCACGACCGCGACGACGACGGTCGGCATGCGGTCCCCGACCGTCTCGGCGATGTCGATGATCGCGGGGTTCTCGCCGCCGAGGTAGATGTCCGCCCCGGGGTTGTCCGCCCGTACCTGGGCCAGCTCCACGTTCCGCAGCCGGTGGACGAGGTCGGTGGTCGTCTCGGCGTGCGGCGCGTCCCGCGGGGTGACCCGCACGACGGCGGTCGTCCCGGTCACCACGGGTTCGCCGGCGAGGACGACACCGGGCGCCTCGGACAGGACGCGTTGCAGCTCCTGCCCGAGGAGGACCGCCCGCTCGTCGGGCTTCTTGTCCGGGTCCGGGGCGCCCTTCGGGCGGGACTCCTCGGCCGGTGGGGACGGGGACGACGTCGCCTGCGGAGCGGCGGGTCCCGTCAGGCCGGCCAGCCCCTGCATCCCGTCGACCGTGGGGACCGCCCTTTCGGGCTTCTCCCGCTCCCCCTTCTCCTGCACCTTCGCGACGACCACGAACGGGCTGAAATGCCCGGCGCCGAACTCCTCGGCGACGATGTCGTACGCCTGCCGGGACTCCATCTCGGGCGACGCCATGCTGTCGGCCATCACCCCGAACCGCAGGCTGAGCGTCGGCACCGACAGGGCCAGCAGGACGAGCGTCGCGACGATCGCGTACGGCCAGGCGTTGCGGTCCACGTGGCGTCCCCACGTCATCCACCGCTGCGAGCTGCGGTCCGGCCGGGTGCGGGGCAGCTTGTACCGGTCGATGCGCTCCCCCAGCGACCCCAGGATGGCGGGCAGCAGGGTCAGCGCGGCGACGACCATCATGGTGACGGCCAGGGCAGTGGTGATGCCGATCCTCCCGACGAACGCGATCCCGGAGAGGAACAGCCCGCAGATCGCGAACACGACGGTGCCGCCGGCGAAGACCACGGCGTGCCCGGCGTGCGCCATCGCGCGCCCGACCGCCGTCTCGACGTCGTCGCCCTCGGCGAGCTGCTGCCGGTAGCGGGTGACGACGAACAGCGCGTAGTCGATCCCGGCGCCGATGCCCAGCATCGCGGCGGCCATCGGCGCGGTCGGCGCGAGCTCGAACATCGACGCCAGGAAATGGATCAGCGAGTACGAGACGGCCAGCGCGCAGAGCGACACCAGGATCGGGATGCCCGCCGCGAAGTACGACCCGAATGCGAGCAGCAGCACGACCATGGCCAGCAGCATCCCGGCGCCCTCCTGCCAGCCGCCTTCCGGCTGGGTGAGGAGCATCGAGACGATCCCGCCGAACTTGACGTCCGCCCCGGCCATCCGCGCCGGTTCGACGGCCTCGTTCAGCTCGTCGAGGTCGGCCTTGCTGACGTCGCTCATCGTCCCGACGTAGTTGAGCCGGACGACGACCGCGTCGTCCGACTTCAGCCCGCCCATCCCCTGGACGTAGGGGTTCTCGACGAACGCGACCCGGTCGAGCCTGGAGATGTTGTCGATCGACTCGCCGATGGCGAGGGCGACGCGCCAGTCCGCGGGGCCGGCCCTAGGAGTCTCGTGGAAGACGACGGTGGAGGTCGGCCCGGTCATCGCCGGGAAGTCCTCGGCGAGCGAGTCGAGGGCGAGCTGGGTCTCGGTGCCGGGCAGGGAGCTCTGCTGGACGAACATGCCGCCGTGCATGATGCCGAGCACGCCGGCGCCGAGGATCGCGACGACCCACAGCTCGAAGACCGCGCGCCGCCGCCGCACGCAGAACCGGCCGAGTTCGCCCAGGAACCGCGCGATCCTGCCGGATTCGTCCGACCGCCCCGCCGTGCCGCGCTCCGCGAATCGCCCCATACTCGCAGAGAACACCTATTGCATGCACTTTTGCAACCGATGCAACTTTGCAGTCGTGGTAACGTCCGTCACATGCAGGGCACGGCCGACGAGCACGATCCCGCGCCGGCGGGCCTGCGCGAGCGCAAGAAGCAGCGCACCCGGCAGGCCATCGCGACCGCCGCGCTGCGGCTGTTCGCCGAGCGCGGCTACGAGGAGACCACGATCGCGGAGATCGCCGCCGCGGCCGACGTGTCGCCCCGCACGTTCTTCAGCTACTTCCCGTCCAAGGAGGACGTGGTCTTCGCGGAGATCGACGACCGGCTCGCCGAGGTGTCCGAGCAGCTGCGCCGCACGCCGGGCGAGACGCCGATGGAGACGATCCGGCGCAGCGTCATCGACGTCCTGGAGGCGCTCGTCGCCGAGCACGGCGAGTACGGGGCCGTGCAGATCGCCCTGATCCAGGAGCGGCCCGGCCTGCGGGCGCAGGCGCTGCACCGGATGATGAACACCCAGGAGCAGATCGAGGCCCTGCTGCGCGACCTGTGCCCCGACCTCGCGGAGGTCGACGCCGTGGCCGCGTCCGGCATGGCGATCGGCGGGATGCAGGCGGTCGTCGCGCACTGCCGCCGCGAGGGCTACGACCCGCTGTCGATGCGCAGGGCCCTCGACCGGGCCGTCGACATCGTGGAGCGCGGCCTCGCCTCGGTCGACGCCCTCACCCGGCCGTCGCTCTAGCGCTAGTCCTCGATCTTGAGGCGGATGCGGCGGAAGCCGCGGCCCTTGTTCTCGACCTTCGCGACCCGGATGCGGCCGATCTGCTTGGTGGAGCCGACGTGGGTGCCGCCGTCCGCCTGCGTGTCGAGTCCGACGATGTCCACGATGCGGACGTCCTGCACCTCGGGCGGCACCAGGTTCGTCGCCGTCCGGATGATGTCGGGGATCTCGAACGCCTCGGCCCGCGGGAGCGTCTTGATGTCGATGCGCCGGTCGGCCTCGACCTCGGCGTTGCACGCGTCCTCGACGGCCTGCTTGAAGCCGGACGGGACCTCGCGCAGGTCGAAATCCATGCGTGCGGTCAGCGGCTCCATATTTCCGCCGGTGACGAGGCAGCCGTAGTCGCGGAAGACCACCCCGCACAGCAGGTGCAGGCCGGAGTGGGTGCGCATCAGCGCGGTGCGGCGGTCGTCCTCTACGGCGCCCCGCACGACGGTGCCGACCGGCGGGACGGGATCGCCCTCCACCGGGATCAGCTCCAGGTCGTCGCCCTTGCGCACCCCGGCGACGCGGGTCTGCACGCCCTGCCACAGCAGGACCCCGTGGTCCGGCGGCTGGCCCCCGCCGCCCGGATAGAACGCCGACCTGTCGAGGACGATCCCCTCGGGGCCCGCGTCGAGGACGACGGCCTCCCATTCGCGCAGTGCCTGGTCGTCCAGTTCCAGCCGGGTCGTTCGCCCATGAACCTCGCTCATGCGCTCACCCTAGGGATCACCAGGGGCCGTAGGGACCCGATCGGTCACCGCGGCCGTTCTTCTTCTTGTAGGGCGCGACCGCCGGGCGGACGTCGGCGAGGTAGATCGCGGCGGCGATGAACGCGGCGACCGGGAGGATGCCGATCAGCAGGCCGATCGGGCTGATGCCGAGCGCCCCGGGCGCGATGGCGTGGGCGCCGCCCACGACCGTCGCGACGATCAGCACGATCATCCACATCTTCTTGCGCCACTTGCCCGCGGCGGAGTACGCGCCCTCCGGGACCGACAGCGAGTCGATCAGCGCCCACGCCTCCATCACGAACGCGATGATCAGCAGCAGCCAGAAGAAGTAGTCCAGGACATTGAAGCCCGACATCGGCGATCAGCGCTCCTGCTCGTTTCGGACGGCGGCTCCACGCCGCGCACACGGGGTCTGACTACCCCAACCCTATGCGCGCCGTCCAGCGTTGACCGGTGCCCCGCCTCCACCGGCGAAAACGGAGCCGCCTGTGGGAGAAGACGAAGGAGCCCGGCCGGGTGTTCCCGGCCGGGCCCCCGATCGAAGCGCGCTCAGGCGCCGTTCTTCTTCGTGGTGGAGCGGGCCTGCGTCCTCGCCTGCGCGGGCTTGCGCGCCTGGGAGGTGCGGGCCTTCGCGCCCGCGGCCGGCTTCGCCTCGGCCTCGGTCAGCTCGGCCACCTCGACGGCCTCGCGGTGCACGACCTTCTTGCCGCGCTCGGCGAGCTCGTCGATGAACCCCGCCGCCCGGGTGCCGAAGTGCGTCGCGTAGGCGACGGCCGCGCCGGGCAGGTCCTTGGCGTCGACGCGCTCCTGGTAGCGGGAGACCTCGCCGCGGTAGCGCTCGACGGTGCCGCGCACCTGGTCGCGGTAGCGGTCGACCGTCTCGCGGACCTCGCCCTGGTACTTCGTCGCGGTCTCGCGGGCACGGCCCTGGTACTTGGTCACGTGCTCCGGGACCTCGCGGATCTTCTCCACCGCGAAGTCACCGGCGCCGGCCACGGCGTACACGGCCTTGCTCTCGCGGAAATTGCTGGCCAGCGTCATCCGACCTCTTCCTTTCCATCATGTTCGGTGTGCTCTGGCATGGCTCGTTCGGGGACATCCGGTGCGTCCGGCACTCGCCCGGCGCGGCCGCGTTCGGCGGCCCGTGCGGCCACCTCGCTCTCGGCCGCGTCGCCGCCGACTTCGGGCTCGGCGTCTCCGCCCGGGAAGATGCCCGCCGCCTCGTTCTCCTTGAGGAACGAGGCGTAGATGTCGAGCAGGACCTGCTTCTGCCGTTCGGTGAGGAGCAGGTCGTCCCGGACCGCCGCCTGGACGTCGGTGTCGGCCTCGCGGTCTTCGAGGATCCCGGCCTGCACGTACAGCGCCTCGGCCGAGATGCGCAGCCCCTTGGCGATCTGCTGCAGGATCTCGGCGCTCGGCTTGCGCAGCCCGCGCTCGATCTGGCTCAGGTACGGGTTGGATATCCCGGACACGTCGGCGAGCTGACGCAGCGAGATCTTCGCCCGCGTCCGCTGCTCCCGGATGTACTCCCCGATGGAGCCGACCTTCGAACTTGCCATGTCTCCACCCTGCGTCATGGTGCTTGCAATTGCAAGCAGTCTAGCTAGCACTCGGCGGTGAGTCCGCTCACATGCCGCCGCACAGGATGGGCGAAATGGGGGAAAAGCTCAGCTGACCTTGGAAGACGGCACCGTCCAGGTGTTGCAGACGGCCAGCCGCCGCCCCTCGTAGCCGGCGACGACCCAGCCCGCGTAGTGGCGTCCCGAGCCGTGGTCGCGCTTCTCGGGCGGCAGCCGCTCGTCGCCGCGGCCGCGCACGTCCCTGATCATGGCGTTGAACTGGTCCTGCGTCATCGGGAGCGTGACCCGCTCGGTACCGAGGAACGCGCCCGCGAAGCACTGCGCCTGCAGCTCGATGCGGCGGCTCGCCTCGTTGCGCCGATCGATGTCGCCGGTGTCCATCAACCGGTTCCCGTAGAGCAGGATCCCGGCCCGGTTCTGGACGTGGTGGCCGTACTCGTGCGCGATGACCCGCGCGAACACCGCCCAGTTGGAGAGCGGCTCACCGCCCGAGGTCTCCACGACGTGCCGGACGCCCACGTACATCGTGTCGTTGGCCGGGCAGTAGAACGCGGACGCGCCGGGGGCAGGGTACGTGCCGCAGGGGCTGCGTCCGGGCTGGTCCCAGAACACGCGGTCGGGCTCGTCGAACCGGATTCCCGCCTTGCGGAACTGCTGGGACCACGAGTTGTCGAGGCAGTCGCTCAGCACGTTCATGAACTGGCGCATCGACGCGCTGCTCGGCTGGATGCCCGGCACGCGGCAGTTCACCGGCGCCGGCGCGCCGGTCTCGTAGAGCTTGCTGCCGACGGCCTGCTCGCGGGCGGACCCGCCTCCGCCGCCCCCGGACGAGATCGGGGGCCGGTTGGTGGTGGCCCCGCCCTGCCCGACGAGGAACGTCGCCCCGAGGATCGCGATGACGGCCGCCGACGTGAGGGCGCCGAGGATGCCGGCGATCGTCCCGCCCGCGCTGCGGCGCGGCGGCGGGCGCATCGGGACGTACCGGTACTGCTGCGGATAAGGCGGCCGCACGGGCGGGCGGCCCGGCGGCCCGTGGGGAGGCGGGCCGTATCCCGGCGGACCGTAGCCCGGCGGACCGTAGCCCGGCGGACCGGGCACGGGCCGGCCGTACGGGGGCGCCGGGGGCCGCCCCTGGGGAGGCGGTGGGGGGTACTGACCAGCCATAGCAGTGAATCATCGCATGCATTCCCGATACCATTTGCGGCCATGTCTGCTCTTGCGCCGTTCTTCCGGGTACGGCCGGTCATCGCGATCCTGTCGGCCGTCGCCCTGCTGCCCGTGATGACCTGCACCGCCGCGGCCGCGCCCGGGCCCGGCGCGCGAGCGGCCGCAGGTCAGGCAGGACAGACGGGGCAGGCAGAGCAGGCAGGGCAGGCGGCGCAGGGCCGGGTGCTGAAGGAGGACGCCGTCCTCACCACCGGCCAGGGCGGCGTGGTCCGCGTCAAGGAGACGATCGTCTACCGGTTCGCCGGCGAGAAGGGCTTCGAGCGGACGTTCCCGACGCGCGAGCACGAGAGCCTGACCGAGGACCGCGTCTACCGGCTGTCGAACCTGCGGGTGAGCAGCCCGGACGGCGGCCCCTCGGAGGTCGGCTCGTCCAGCGAGGACACCAGGACGACCGTCAAGGTGGCCGGCGGGCAGGCGCTGACCGGCGACCACACGGTCGTCCTGGAGTACGACCTGCGCGGCGCGATCACCCGGATGGGGCAGGCCGAGGAGATGCGCTGGCCGGTGATCGGCGGCTGGAAGGTCCCGGTGGACGAGGCGCGCGCCACCGTGGACGCCGGCGCGGCGATCCGCAACGTCAACTGCTTCACCGGGCCGCTCGGCAGCACGATCGGCTGCACGCAGTACTACATGAACCACTCGCACACGCAGGGCGTCTACGCCCAGCAGGGGATGCTGCCCGGCGAGTACGTCACGGTCGTCGCGGGCCTGCCGGCCGGCACGACCGGCGGGCAGGCCATCTACGAGCGGCGGCACACGGTCGCGACCGCGTTCGCCGTCAACGCCGTCACCGGCTCCGCGCTCGCGGCGCTGCTGGTGCTGCTCGTCGGCGGCGTCGCGGCCCTCTACCTGCTGCGCGGGCGCGACGCGCGCGTCGTGGTCAAGAAGGCGGCGGAGGGCGACCACGCGCCGGTCGCGGGGTCGGAGTTCGAGCCGCCGGACGGGGTGCGCCCCGGCCAGATCGGCACGCTGATCGACGAGCAGGCCGACGTCATCGACGTGACCGCGACGATCGTCGACCTCGCCGTCCGCGGCTACCTGCTGATCGAGGAGGAGGACCGGGCCGTCACCGGCCGGCTCGACTGGACGCTGCGGAAGCTGGAGCGGCCCGTCGCCGACCTGCTGCCCTACGAGCGGATCCTGCTGGACGCGCTGCTGACCGCCCCGGACGGCACCGCCCGCGACTCGGTGAAGCTGTCGGAGCTCGGCGGGACGTTCGCCACCAAGCTCGCCCAGGTCAGGTCCGCGATGTACGACGACGTGGTGAAGCAGGGCTGGTTCGCTCGCCGTCCCGACACCGTCCGGTCGCGCTGGACGATCGCGGGCCTCCTCGTCACGGTCCTCGGCATCGGCGGGACCGTCGCGCTGGCGTTCACCACCGAATGGGCGCTCGCCGGGCTCGCGGTGATCATCGCGGGCGCGGCGCTGGCGTACGGCGGCCAGTACATGCCCGCGAAGACGGCGCGCGGCTCGACCGTCCTCGCGCACACGATCGGCTTCCGCGCGTTCCTCGAACGCGGCGTCATCCCGGACGAGGACGAGACGGCGTCCCGGCAGCGGATCGCGCTGTTCTCCCGCTTCCTGCCGTACGCGGTCGTGTTCGACACCGTCGCGACGTGGGCCGAGACGGTCAAGGACGCGGGCGAGCGGGCCGAGGGCGCGGACAACCTCTACTGGTACGAGGGCCCCGCCGAGTGGGACCTGTCGAAGTTCGCCGAGTCGATGCGGACGTTCACCCTCACCACCTCGGGCTCGATCTCGCAGTCCCGCGGCATGTGACGCGGCCCCTGACACACCGGGGGGCGGACCCGCGGTGACCGTCGGGAGGGGTCTCGACGATCACCGCGGGCTCGGACAGCGCCCGCCGGGCGGGGTGCAGGGCCTAGGGGCCGATACCGGCGGGCGCTGCGTTCTCGGGGGAACTGGTCTCGATGGAGGGCATGCTCACCGGCGCCTGCGCAATCGCTTCCCGCCCTTGGCGGACGGCGGCTCGGCCTCGCGGACCCGCCGTTCCTCCCGCTGGACCACCGGAGGGGTGACGGGGTCGCGGCGCGTCCGCTGGGCGGGGCTGCCCCGGATCACGCCGCCCTGGACGGGTCCCCGGTGCGGCATCCCGGCGGGCCCGCCGGGAGTGCGCCGGCTCCAGCGGTGGCGCGAGGTGAGCAGCGTCATCGCGATCCAGACGACGAGGGCCGAGAAGATCACGATGGGCGCGATGACGTAGAGGTAGGCGTCCCCGAGCCGGGTGGAACTGGCGAGCATGGCGGCACCTCCTCGCTCTCGCCCCTACCCGATGGCAGGCGGCTAACCGTCCGTTGACCGCGGGAGTACTCGTCGGGAGTGCGGTGACCCGCCCGTATGATGTCCGACGTCTTACTTGAGGGGGTTTCGGTGGGAGCAGGCAGGGCCTCGTGACGGCGCGGCGCGCCGGGCTGGCCGGTTCGCTGCTGATGATCGTCCTCGTGGCGGTCAGCCTGCGGCCGGCGATCGCCGCGGTCGGGCCGGTGCTCACCGAGATCAGCGACGAGTTCCGGCTGTCCGGCACGGCGGCCGGCGCGCTGACGACGCTGCCGCTGCTGTTCTTCGGCGCGTACGGCCTCGTCGCGCCGTTCCTGGGCAGGGCGCCGCGCGCGGAGACGCTGCTGGTCAGCGCGATGGGGCTGCTCGTCGTGGGGCTGCTCCTGCGGCTGCTGGACGCCCCGTTCCCGCTGTTCGCAGGGTCGCTGGTCGCCGGGATCGCGATCAGCATCGGCAACATCGCGATGCCCTCGATCATCAAGCGGGACCATCCGACGCGGATCACCACGGTCACCGCCGTCTACACGCTGGCCGTGACGAGCGGCGCGTCCCTCTCGTCCGGGCTGGTGGTGCCGGTCGAGAACCTGTTCGACTCGTCGTGGCGGCTGCCGCTGGGCCTGCTGGCGGTCCCCGCGGCGCTGGCGGGGCTGCTGTGGGTGCCGCGGGCGCGCCGGGCGGCGCACGCGGCGCGGTCGGCGCCCCCACCTGCGTCGTCGCGGGGCGTGGCGGCCATGGTCTGGCGCTCCGGCCTGGCCTGGAACGTCACGGTGTTCATGGGCGTGCAGTCCCTGCTGGCGTACGTCGTGCTCGGCTGGCTCCCGACGATCTGCCAGAACCGCGGGATGGACGAGACGTCCGCCGGGTTCGTCCTGGCCCTGTCCGCGGCGATCCAGGCGGCGGGGTCGCTGGCCGTCCCGGTGCTGGCGCGGCGGACGCGCGACCAGCGCCCGCTGGTGCTCACCACGGCGACGCTGACGTTCGTCGGCTTCATCGGGGTGACCTGGGCGCCGATCGGGTCGGTGTGGGTGTGGGCGGTCGTGCTCGGCCTGGGCCAGGGCATCGGGTTCGCCACCGCGCTGTCGTTCATCGGGCTGCGCGCCCACGACGCCCCGGTCGCGGCCCAGCTGTCGGGGATGGCGCAGGGCGTCGGCTACGTCATCGCGGCGCTCGGCCCGCTCGGCGTGGGCGCCCTGCACGACGTCACCGGCGGATGGAGCGTTCCGATCGCCTGCGTGCTCGGCGTCGTCATCGTCATGGCCGTGCCCGGACTGGCGGCGGGCCGCAACCGCACGGTCGGCGACCCCGCGGACGAACCTCCCAATGCGGTTAACACGGGAATTAGCGGACACACCCCTGAATGACCCCGTGCGAGGCCCGTAACACCACCGGGAGGTGGACCGAATGCTCGCCACGATCCTGGCGGACCCGGCCCTGGCCGAGACCGCACCGCGCGGCCCCTGGGTATGGGCGTGGATCATTCCCCTGGTCGCCGTCGTGGGGCTGATCGCCCGCTTCTACATGATGCTGACCGCGTCGTCCCGGCCGATCCACCCGGACCGCAGGAACGACCAGGACAACCACCGCGGCATGGAGCAGGGCGGCACGTACACCTACCGGCCCGGGATGTTCTCCCACAGCTACCCGCCCTCGAAGGAGTCGCAGGCCGAGGAGTTCCGCCACGACAACCCCCAGCCGGGCCGCGAGCCGAAGAACCCGTGGCCGGACGGCCTCCTCTACGAGCAGACGGTGGTCAAGGATGAGTTCGAGGCACTGAAGGGCAAAAGCCCGACAACGTCTAGAAGCCGGTGAAGAGGCCCGAGGTGGGGCGGACGGCGCCCACCACGGTGCCGCCGCCGCGGACCTGGACGATCGACAACTCGTCCAGCACGGCCTTGTCCGTCTGCTCCGCGGCCGGGCCCTCCTCGACGCCCAGCGCGCGCAAAAGGGCGACGGTGACGGGGGTCCGGGCCCGCATGGCGCCGTCGTCGATCTTGATGGCGCCGGCGCGGCCGTCGGCGAACGCGAACGCGTCCACCCCCTCGGCACCGCACTTGACCAGCAGCCCCGGGACGGCCTCCATGAGCCGCCGCTCCTCGCGCCGCGTGCCCGACGTCCACTGCGGATGGGCGCGCATGGCGTCCGCGACGCGCCGTTCCGGCATGCCGGGCCCGGCGAGGACGAGCGCGCGGAACGCCTTCGCCACCCCCACCGTGGACAGGGCGAAGAGCGGCGCTCCGCAGCCGTCGACGCCGACCGCCGTGACCGGCTCCCCCGCGAGCTCCTCGACCGTCTCCCGGACCGCCGCCTGCAGCGGGTGGCCGGGGTCCAGGTACGTCTCCACCGGCCAGTCGGCGGCGACGCAGGTGGCGAGCATCGCGGCGTGCTTGCCGGAGCAGTTCATGCGCATCCGGGAGGCCCCGCCGCCCGACCGCGCGACGTCCTGCTGCTTGGCGGGGTCCAGCGGCCAGCTCTCGGGGCAGCGCAGGTCGGCGGCCCCCAGCCCGGCCCCGGCGAGGATCTTCTCCACCCCCTCCACGTGGAACTCCTCGCCCGAGTGGCTGCCGGCGGCCAGCGCCAGCAGCTCCCCGTCCAGGCCGAGCCCGGACCGCAGCATCGCGACCGCCTGCATCGGTTTGTTCGCCGAGCGCGGGAAGATCGGCACGGCCGGGTCCCCCGCGCGGACCGCGACCGACCCGTCGACGGCGAGGCCGACCGCCGCGCCGCGATGGCGGGACTCCACGAACCCGGACCGTTCCACCTCGGCGAGCACAGGATTGATCATGTGTGCGTCCTGCCCGGTCACCGGGCCTTGATGCCTAGCAGCGCGCGGGCGTCGGCCGAGGTCATCGGCGGGCGCTGGGCAAGCTGGGCGGCCTGCGCCGCCCGCTCCACGAGCTGGGCGTTCGCGGTCACCGGCCGTCCCTTCGCGAAGGTGACCGTGTCCTCCATGCCGACCCGGAGGTGCCCGCCCGCCGACAGGGCCGCGAACAGCACGGGCAGGGACGTCCGCCCGATGCCCGTCGCCGACCACGTCGCGCCCTCGGGCAGGGCCTCGACGGCCGCGACGAGCGTCCGCGCGTCCCCGGGCATGCCGCCGGGGACGCCCATCACCAGGTCGCAGTGGACGTGCCCCCCATAGGGGAGCCCGTGCTTGTCCAGGAGGCGGTGCAGCGCCGCGACCTGCCCCAGGTCGAACAACTCGAACTCTGGGACGACCTCCAGCTCCTGGGTTCGTTGGTAGAGCTCCACCATGAACGGCCAGGGGTTCATGAAGACGTCGTCACCGAAGTTGACCGTCCCGCAGGTGAGCGAGCACATGTCGGGCTCGGCGTCCAGGACGCGCAGCCGGTCCTCGTAGGGGTCGGTGACGGCACCGCCCGTGGACAACTGGACGATCAGTCCCGTGCTCTCCCGCAGCGCCCGCACCGTGTCCCGCAGCCGGGACGGGTCGAGCGTGGGCCGCGCGTCGTCGTCGCGGATGTGCACGTGGATCACGGCCGCGCCGGCGGCCTCGCACTCCTTGGCCGTCTGGACCAGTTCCTCAAGGGTGACGGGCAGGGCGGGGACGTCCGACTTCGCGGACTCCGCGCCCGTGGGCGCCACCGTGATGAGCGTCGTTGCTCCCATACGCGGCAGAATACGCGGCAGAATGCACGTCCATGCGTGCGGTAGTCCAGAGGGTGAGCCAGGCCAGCGTGTCCGTCGAGGGACGGGTCGTGGGCGCGATCGACGGGCCGGGACTGCTGGTCCTCGTCGGCGTGACCCACGACGACGACCCCGGAAAGGCCCGCAGGCTCGCCGCCAAGCTGTGGGGCCTGCGGATCCTCCAGGACGAGAAGTCGTGTTCGGACGTCAACGCCCCCCTGCTCGTCGTCAGCCAGTTCACCCTCTACGGCGACACGCGGAAGGGCCGCCGTCCGACCTGGACGGCCGCCGCCCCCGGCCCGGTGGCCGAGCCCCTGGTGGACGCGGTCGTCAACGAACTGAGGGCTCTCGGCGCGAAGGTCGAGACGGGCGAGTTCGGCGCGGACATGCAGGTGGCGCTCGTCAACGACGGCCCCATCACCCTGATCGTGGAGATCTGACGCGCACCTTGGGACGGGGTCAGCGGAAGCCGTAGACCATCCCCACGAGGGTGGTGACGGTGCCGAGGGCGGCGAGGACGACCATGGAGCGGTCGACCGTGGTGAGGCGTCCGCGCACGTCCGGCGAGTGGACGACGACGCCGGTCTCCGGGTCGGTGTCCTCGTCCCGCTTCTGGAACGGGTTGCGGAGCCCCGCGAGCCGCCAGAGCGCGTCGTTCTTCAGCTGCTGGTGGTTCGGGGCGCAGGCGAACAGCCGGCCCCGGACGCGCTTCGTGCAGGGGTGGCCCTGCCGCTTCAGCACCCGGCACAGCGTCGGCACGAGCAGGAACTCGTACAGGCACCACGTCAGCAACCCGAGGAGCGCGATCCGCCACGACTGGAACCACCAGGCGGCCCCGGCGAACGCGGCGAACAGGGCCCACCACAGCAGCGCGGACTCCCTGCGGGGAAGGCGCCGGGCACCCCGCCGTGCCGCCGGCGGCTCCTGTCTCCCCAGGTTCGGGACCATCGGTAGGAATCCACCTTTCCCGGGCGGCATCCAGTGAGAAATCGTCTGTATCAGACGATATTGCCCCGGGGGTCGGTGAGCTACCCGTGTTTCGCGGGCCGGCGGCGAAGATCGATCTGCGCGTTCGCCCCGGTGTCCGGCGACACCACGACCTCCTGCGCCGCGGCGACCCCGCCCGCCAGCAGCTCGGTGTCCACCGGCACGTTCCGCTTGACCATCGCCAGCGCGACCGGCCCCAGCTCGTGGTGCCGCGCCGCCGACCCGACGAACCCGACGTTCCGCCCGCCGGGGATCTCCACCGGGTCGCCGGGCGCGGGCAGCCGGTCGACGCTGCCGTCCAGGTGCAGGAACACCAGGCGGCGCGGCGGGCGGCCGAGGTTGTGGACGCGGGCGACGGTCTCCTGCCCGCGGTAGCAGCCCTTGTTCAGGTGGACGGCCGTCTCCACGTACCCCGCCTCGTGCGGGATCGTCCGGTGGTCGGTGTCGACGCCGAACCGGGGCCGGTGCTCGGCGATCCGCAGCGCCTCATACGCCCAGATCCCCGCCGGGCGCAGCCCCTCGGGGAACTCGCCCCGCGGCACGACGCGGGTGACGGTCCCGGCGGCGTCGGGCCAGGCGAGCGTCCCGGGCTCGGCCGGGCCGGGGCCGGTGACCACGGCGTGGGACGCGGAGACGTCCTCGACCTCGACGCGGAGCATGAACCGCATGCGGTCGAGGAACTCCACCAGCGGCGCCGCCGACCCGGGCTCCACGTGCGCCCACACGGCCTCGCCGTCGTCGATCAGGAAGAGGTGGTTCTCGATGTGGCCCTTGGCGCCGAGCAGCAGCGCCTCGGTCGGCTCGAACGGCTTCAGCGCGTCGAGGTGCTGGCTCAGCAGGCTGTGCAGCCAGCTCAGCCGGTCGGGCCCGGAGATCCGGACGACGCCCCTGTTGCTCCGGTCGACGAACGCCGCCCCGTCCTCCAGGGCGCGTTGTTCCTGCGAAGGCTCCCCGTAGTGCGCGGCGACCTCCTGGTCGGGCGCGTCGGCGGGGACTGCTCCGGGCGTCTGCAACAGCGGGCTCTCCATGCCACCAGGCTACGTGGCGCGGCAGTCCTTGCAGCGCCCGTAGACCGTGAGGTGGTGCACGTCGGTCTCGAAGCCGAAATCGCGCTGCAGGACGTCGGCCAGACCCGTCGCCGCCCGCGGATCGACGTCCTGGACGGTGTGGCAGCCGCGGCACACCAGGTGGATGTGCTCGGCCTCGGCCGCCAGGTGGTAGTTCGGCGGGCCGTGCCCGAGGTGCGCGTGCTTGACGAGGCCGAGCTCTTCGAGCAGCTCGAGCGTCCGGTAGACGGTGGAGATGTTCACGCCGCGGGCGGTGCGCTGGACCTCGGTGCAGATCTCCTCCGGGGTCGCGTGCTCCAGGTTGGTGACCGCCTCAAGGACCAGCTGGCGCTGGGGCGTGACGCGGTACCCCTTCGCCCGCAGTTCCTCCTGCCACGACTCGACCATGCCCCAAGTCTAGAACCCGGTTCCGGGTGCGGCCCCCCGCCGCGGATTCCGCCGAGGGAAAACCGGCTTGCCTGCGCGCGAGGCGCTCGCATAGCGTGCGTGATACGCGCGAAAGGAGGTGGTCCAAGAAATGATTGACTCTAGGACTCGCGAGGTGGCTGTCCGCTAGTCGCCGTCCCGCCTCGGCGCCGCCGCTCCGGCGGTGGCAACCGGTCGCGACGGCGACCGGCGAATACCAGGCAGACACCCGGTCCCCGGACCGATGGACCCGTCCTGTCCATCACCCGCCCGAGCGGGAAGGTTCGGGGATCGTTCATGTCCGGGGGCCTGCGGGTGAGCCTCAGCCGACCCGCTTGAGCTGGGCGGACAGGTGCGACTGGAGGTCCTGCCCCATCGCCGCCATGTCGTAGGCCCAGCCGAGGTCCTCGCCGATCATCCCGTACAGGCGGTGCCCGCCCGTCACCTCCTTCGCCGACTCCGTGCGGGCGACGACGTCCGTGTGCAGCTCGACCCGCGTGAACGCCACGTTCCCGACGTAGATCTCGACGATGCCCGTGGGGTGCGCCAGCGTGACCTCGACCTTGTGGTCGGGACGCGGCCGCCAGTAGCCCGTCTCCATGCCCAGCGGGCGCCCGAGCGTGCCGTCCTCCTCGATCATCCATGTGCGGCTGGCGTAGATGAGGAACGGCTTCCCGACGTGGGTGAACGACATCTCCTGGCCGAAGTTGAACGACTCGATCGTGGGATAGCCGCCGACGCCGGCTCCCTCCCAGGTGCCGAGGAGGAACTTCAGCGGCTCAAGGTCCGGGTGCAGCTCAGGATCCATGGGCACCGAGCGTAGCGGCGCGCCCGCCGCCGCGCCGCCGGGTCGCCGTCCGCCCGCCGCCGGACCGCTACTTCAGCCGGCCGAGCCGGATCACCAGCAGGACGGCGGCGACCGCCATCAGCCCGAGAACGAGGACGAGGATCCCGGCGTTCACCATCCCACTCATAGCGCGATGCTACGGGGGCACCGGGGCTAGAGTGCGGTTATGGCGAGACCACTGGTGATCAAGGTCACGGCGGGGGCCGACGCACCCGAGCGCTGCAACCAGGCGTTCACGGTGGCCGCCGCCGCCGCGGCGAGCGGCGTGCCCGTCTCCCTCTGGCTGACCGGCGAGTCCGCGTGGTTCGCGCTGCCGGGGCGGGCGGCGGGGTTCTCACTCCCGCACGCCACTCCCCTGGACGACCTTCTCGCCGTGGTCCTCTCCGCGGGGCGCGTCACCCTCTGCACCCAGTGCGCGGCCCGGCGCGACATCGGCCCGGACGACGTCCTCCCGGGCATCCGCATCGCCGGGGCGCCGACCTTCGTCGAGGAGATCACGACCGACGGGGTCCAGGCGCTCGTCTACTGACGCGGCGCGGGCCGTCGTGAAAGCCGTCGTGAGGGCGAGGACGAGACCGGCCGCGGTGGCACCGGCGAGGCCGAGCATGAGGTCGCCGATGGTGTCGCGGTAGATGGACACGGTCTCGGGGGTGTCGAGGATGAAGACGCCGTACTCGAAGAACTCCCACAGGATCGCCGCCGCGGCGCTCATGCCGGTGCAGCACAGCGCGAGCGTCCAGGACGTGATGCCGCCCCAGCGCCGCAGGGCCAGGCCGCCCGCCGCGCAGAGCAGCGCCCAGTTCCCGAAGTGGCACGCGTCGTCGAACCACGTCACGGTGTCGTACAGGTCGGCGGCGTTCCCCGCGACGTCGATGAGGAACGGGACCGTCACGAGGAGGTCGATGTCCCACGGGAACGCCCTGCCCTGGCCCCGCAGCGCCCAGATCAGGGTGACGAGCATGACGGCGGCGGGGTAGGCGGCCACGCGGACGCCCATCGCCTTGTCCGCGAACCGGTCCCACTCGGGGAAGGCCACGGCGAGCGCGAGGAGGGCGGCCAGGGCCGCCTTGGCGAGAAGGGCGAGGGGACGCCAGCGCGAAGTATCCATGCCCGCAGCCTGCCGCCCGCCCGCCGCGGCCACATCGGCGCAAGTACTCAGCCGCACCTGGGTGAATCACCCGGTTCCAGGGGCGGCCGGGTGCGCTTCACGCCCTGGTAAGGCTCCGTCCGCCGCCCGGTCTCCCGGGTGTCACCGCGCATTCGACGGTAGAACAGCCGCAGAACGGATATACGACAGCCGACACCTCGCACCGAGTGGAGCCACCGCATGGTCGACATTTCCGCATGGGCCTGGACCGCGACGATCGCATTGATCGTCGGGCTCTTCGTGCTCGACCTCCTGGTCGCCGTCCGGCGGCCGCACGCGGTCGGCATGCGGGAGGCGACCTTCTGGTCGGTGTTCTACGTCGCCGTCGCGCTGCTGTTCGGCCTCGCCCTGTGGATGCTCGTCGGCTCGACGGCGGGCACGGAGTACTTCTCCGGCTACGTCGTCGAGAAGAGCCTGTCGGTCGACAACCTCTTCGTGTTCGTGATCATCATGGCGCGGTTCGAGGTGCCGGACGAGTTCCAGCAGAAGACCCTGCTGTTCGGCATCGCCGCCGCGCTCGTCCTGCGGGCCGTCCTGATCGCGGTCGGCGCCGCGGCGATCAGCCTGTTCTCCTTCACGTTCCTGATCTTCGGCCTGGTGCTGATCTGGACGGCGATCCAGCTCATCCGGCACCGCAACGAGGAGCCGGACGTCGAGGAGAACTTCCTGGTGCGCCGCGCCCGCAAGCTGTTCCCGATCAGCGACGACTACCACGGCGGCCGGATGCTCGCCCGGGAGAACGGCCACCGCGTCGCGACCCCGCTGCTGATCGTGTTCGTGGCCATCGGGAGCACGGACCTGCTGTTCGCCCTCGACTCCATCCCGGCCGTGTTCGGCGTGACGAGCGAGCCGTTCATCGTCTTCACCGCCAACGCGTTCGCCCTACTCGGGCTGCGCGCCCTGTACTTCCTCGTCGAGGGCCTGCTGGACCGCCTGGTCTACCTGACGATCGGGCTCTCCTCGATCCTCATCTTCATCGGCGTGAAGCTGATCCTGCACTTCCTGCACGAGGACGTCTCCAAGTCGATCCCGGAGATGCCGACGCCGCTCTCGCTGGGCGTGATCCTCCTGATCCTGGTCGTGACGACCGTCGCCAGCCTGCTCCGCGTCCGCACCCACCCGGAGGAGAAGGCCAAGCCCGGCTCGCTCCGCGCGGCCACGAAGAAGGAGCCCCGCGAGGAGAACACCGCCAACCCCTGACCCGCGGCCGCCAAACCGTTGACTTGCGGCATGTTGTTGTTATCCGGCCCGCGATAACAACAACATGCCGCAAGTCAACGGATCTGGTGGACGGGGACGCGGTTGGTCAGCCCATCGTCTTCGCGCCGTCCAGGGACTCGCGGATGATGTCGGCGTGCCCTGCGTGCTGGGCCGTCTCGGCGATGATGTGCAGGAAGACCTGCCGGACCGACCGGTGCGTGTCCTGGAACCACGGCGCCTTCGGCAGCGGCTGGGTCGCGTCCAGGTCGGGCAGTGTGGCGACCAGTTGGTCGGTGCGGCGGGCGACCTCGGCGTAGGCGTCGAGCACGCCGGCCAGCGTCTCGCCGGGCAGCATCCGGAACTCGTCGGCCCGCCGGGCGAAGTCCTCCTCGGTCATGTCGTCGAAGTCGCCCATCGCGGACGGGCCCTCCAGGATGAAGTCCACCCAGCCGCGCTCGGTCGCGGAGACGTGCTTGATGAGGCCGCCGAGGCACAGCTCACTGGCGGTCGTCCGCAGCCCGGCCTGCTCGTCGCTGAGGTCGCGGGTCGTGAAGCGCAGGAAGTGCCGGTGCTTGGCCAGCATCGTCAGCAGGTCGGCGCGCTCGCCGGTGGGCGGCGCGGCCAGGTCACGGGTGTCCGGGTTCTCGGTCGTCGCGTTCACAGTCATGGCCTCCGCCTTCGATCACTTTGCTCCGTCGGACGAACACCACGTTAGGGACCGTAGCGGCCACTTTCTGACCTGAAGTGCCGGAGAATCGAAGACATGGCGAACACCAGCGACCGGACGCTCCGTCTGCTGTCCCTGCTGCAGACCCACCGCTACTGGCCCGGCGCCGAGCTGGCCGACCGGCTGGGCGTCTCCGTCCGCACCCTGCGCCGGGACATCGACCGGCTGCGCGAGCTGGGCTACCCGGTCCACGCCCAGCGCGGCATCGAGGGCGGTTACCAGCTGGCCGCGGGCGCGACGCTGCCGCCGCTGGTGATCGACGACGAGGAGGCCGTCGCGCTCGCGGTCGGGCTCCAGGCCGCGGCGCAGGGCGCGGTGGCGGGCATCGCCGAGTCCTCGGTGCGCGTGCTGGCCAAGGTCGTCCAGGTCATGCCGGCGCGGCTGCGCCACCGGGTGGAGGCGCTGCGCGCGGTGACGGTGCCCGCGGAGTGGGGCCGCCCGGCCGGGGCGGACATCGACTCCGCCGTCCTCACCACCATCGCGCTGGCCTGCCGCGACAGCGAACGGCTCCGCTTCGCCTACACCGACGCCCAGGGCCGGGCGTCCGACCGGCACGTCGAGCCGCACCGGCTGGTGCCGGTCGGACGGCGCTGGTACCTGGTCGCGTACGACCTCGTCCGGCACGACTGGCGCAGCTTCCGCGTCGACCGGCTCAGCGGCCCGGACGGGACCGGCGCCCGGTTCCGCCCCCGCGAGCTGCCCGCCGCGGACGCCGCCGAGTTCGTCAGCGGCAGCCTGCGGGAGCCGCCGCGCTCCTACCGGGTGGAGGTGCTGGTCGACGCCCCGGCCGCCGACGTGCGGAAACGGATCGGCCGCTGGTGCGCCGTCGAGGAGATCGACGCCGAGCGCTGCCGGGTGCGGATGACCTCCGACACCCTGGACTGGCCCACCATGGCGATGGGCGTGGTCGGCGCCGACTTCCAGGTCGTGGAGCCACCGGAACTGCTCGACCAGTTCGACGACTGGGGAGAACGCTTCACCCGCGCCGCATCCCCCCACCGGCAGACGGAGCGCTGACGGCGGTGTGAGGCGCGGCATCGCGGGCGTCGCCGCTCGCTACGGTGTCGAGTTCCTCGGACCGGCCGCGGTTGCCGGACGTCCGGTGAACTCTGGCTTTTCCGGGTGCGGGGGCCGGCCGTGCTCGCGCGGGGGGCGGCCTTCGGTGGGCGGGTCAGTTGCTCGCCATCGCCCGGGGACGGCCTGACGGAGGCGGGGCCTGGGGTGCGAGCAGGCGGTCCATCAGCACGTGGAGGTGCCGCCGGAAAGACTCGACGGCGACCGGGTCGTCGGCCCTGCGGATGCCCCGGGGACGGTCGAGGAGGCCCGAGCCGAGGAAGCCGTGCACGCACCAGACCATCGTGCCGAGCAGGTAGTAGGTGTCGACGTCGGGCGGCACCAGGCCCTTGATCTTGGCGGCCACCAGGTCGAACAGGGGCCGGGCATAGCGGTCCTCGAGCTCGGACAGGTCGGCGGCGTCGGCGACCCAGCGGTGCGCCCACAGCGCACGGTTCTGCGGGTTCGCGACGTGGAAGTCCAAGTAGGCGTCCATGATCTCGTGCACCGCGGCCCGGCCGCCGCCGGCCTGCGCCACGGCCGCGTCCAGCATCTCCCACTCCGCCTCGAACGCCTGCCGCATGACCTCCATGTAGAGCGTGCGCTTGTCCCCGACGACCTTCATGATCGTCGAGGTGCTCACGCCCAGCGCATCGGCGATGAGCTGCAGGGGCGTGCTGTCGTAGCCGAGCTCTCCGAACAACCGGGCCGCGCCGTCGATGACGCGCTGACGTGGAATGAGATTGGACATCCCGCCACATTAGGCGCACTACGCCCAGGTCAGGCGCGGCGAAGACCAATGGCGTCTCAAATCATCGGAAAGCTTCTTCAGTCCGGCGTTTACCAGGGCTCGACCGCCGCGTGCCAGCGTGCGCGGTGCCCGCCCGGTGTCACATCTAGCCGGGCCGCCCCGTCAGTACGGGTGAACAGACGACACCGTAAGGAGAGCACCGTGGACGCTCGCTTGGACTACTTCGCATCCGCCTTCCTGCCCAAGCTGATGAAGCACCTCCAGTCGGCCGACAAGATCGTCCGGAACTCACCGCTGCCGGTCACGACCCAGGAGCTGGTGAAGATCCGCGTCAGCCAGATCAACGGCTGCGGCTTCTGCGTCGACATGCACACCAAGGACGCCGCCCATGCCGGGGAGACCCCGTTGCGGGTCAACCTGGTCGCGGCCTGGCGGGAGGCCACGGTCTTCACCGAGGCCGAGCGGGCGGCCCTGGAGGTCGCCGAGGAGGGCACCCGCATCGCCGACGGGGCCGGCGGCGTCTCGGACGAGGTCTGGGCGAACGCCGCCAAGCACTACGACGAGGAGCAGCTCGCCGCCCTGGTGTCCCTCATCGCCCTCCTCAACACGTGGAACCGCATGAACGTCATCACCCGGCAGCCCGCCGGCGGCTACGAGCCGGGCATGTGGGACTGACCGCCTAGCCCCGGCGGCTACGAGGAGGAACCGCCATGGCGGGACGACCGTCCCGCCATGGCCCGCGTCCTCGCGGACGCACCGGCCGACATGCTGCACGTGGTCGGCGTCCGCGAGCCGCCGTGGTTCGAGGGCGCCGGGGGCGGCGGGGTGCGGCGGCGGAACAGCCACTCCGCCCTCGGCTCGATCAGGCAGCGGGTGGCCCGGACGACCGGCGGGGTGCACAGCAGGGTGGCCACCGCCGCGGCCGCGATGGCGCTGATCAGCACCCCCGGGACGGTCTGCACGAAAGCGGTCCGGTGGAGACCGAAGTAGACCACGGTCATGACGCCGAGGCCGTGCAGCAGGTAGGCGTACAGGGTCTTGGTGCCGAACGGGGTGAACCAGGTCCGCCGGCTGGGGACCAGCGACAGGACGGCCCCGGCGAGAAGCGTCGCGAGGGTCAGCACGCCCAGGTGGATGAAGACTCCGGGGAAGGCCCTGACGCCCAGCCACTGGTAGCCCCGGTCCCAGTAGGTCCAGTACTCGGGGACGTAGCGTCCGCCCGTGTAGTAGAAGGTGACGCCCGCGGCCAGGACGAGGACGCCGACCGCGGACATCCCGGGCTTCTTCAGGAACTTGATGTGCTTGCGCTGCAGGCACACGCCCAGGACGAAGAACGGGAGCAGCGCGAGGAGCCGCCGGAGCGTCAGCTCGTGGGGCATCTCGTGGGTGTAGGAGATGAGGGTGAGCGCCACGGCGATCGCCAGCGGCCAGCGGACGTTCCGCCAGAACGGAACGGTCAACCGCCAGATGATCACCGACATCAGGAACCACATCAGGTACGTCGGCAGCAGGATCTGCAGGTTGAAGGCGGCCGCACCGGTGGCCCACGCGTAGGTGGCGTAGAACAACTCGAATATCAGGTAGGGCAGAGCGAGCCCGGTCACCAGCCCGCGCACCTTGGAGTCGTCGAACACGAAGTTGCGCGCCAGATGACCTGTGATGATGATCAGCAGCGGCATCCGGAAGGTCTGCAGCAGCAGCACCGCGGGATGTGTCGCGTCATTCGGGGGGAACAGGGTCACCGTGTGCCCGACGACGACGAGGACCACGGCAAGAAAGCGGGCGTTATCGAAGAAGGGATCCCGATCCTTCTTGCTCTCCGCAACCTCGGCCGACTTAACAAGCTTGACGTCGTACCCCATGAAACTCCGGGTCTCGATCCGCCTACCGGGGATATTTTCGCGTTGGCTCGGCCACGTTACCGGCTGACCACGGGTGCCCAACTCCGCCCCCGCCGCATCGGCCGCCCCGCGAGCCCCGCCTGCCACCGACAGGAGCACACCCGGATCGACTCGACCACGTCACTGCGAAGACCCCGCCCCTGCCCTACCACGCGCTTACAACCCGCCAGCCCCACACACCACACCAGCGTGACAAGGAGGCTACGCGATCCCAACCCCACCCGAACCACCTTCCGAGCTTTCACCCCCCACACCGCCGAGCGGGGCCGTTCGCAGCCTCGGCGAGACACGTCGTTGTCCTTAACTATTTGTGAGCTTCTTCACGGAGCAACGAAGTCGTTGCGGCTCCATGGCGAGCCCGGGGCCGCGAACTCCTCGCCATCTCGGATGGCCACCGAGTTGCAGCCTTGCTTGGATCCATCTTTCTTCAATGATCTTTCGTATCAGCGCTCGGGTCTCTCTCACGCTGAGCGCCTCCGCCTGAGGACCGGCGAGCGTTTCAAGGTGGCCAGGTCTTCGGGATCTGCGCTGGTGAGCGCATGCGACCCAGTCACGATGTACGACACCTCGCCGCGTCGATAGCGAAGGCCCCCCGCACCTCCTCACGTCGACGGACAGGAGAACTCGCAGCCCGATGCCGTCTCGGTACGAGTTCGGCACCAGCTCGCCGATACAAGCGTCTATATAATTGCGCC
>NZ_BMRO01000008.1:181427-296283 GCF_014648675.1 Actinomadura livida | reverse complement strand
GCGGGGGCTGCCCCGCCGGTTACGGCAGCGTGGTCGTCGTCGCGGCGGTTCAGGGCGTCCGGTTGGGGAGCAGGGGGCGTAGGTGGGTGTGGGACCAGGCTGCGAGGGTGGTGGGGGTAGTGGTCAGTAGGTCGCGTGGCTGTTCTGGGACCAGGTCCCTTGTTCCAGCGGTCATGCCTACGATGCCTTCCACCGCGATAGGGGCCAGGCCCGCCGAGGTCAGTGCGGCGCGGACATCGTCGTCGCCGATCGTCTGGAGCCGGATCGGCCGGCCCAGCGTCTCGGTGAGGACGTCCGCGATGCCCTGGTAGGTGAGGTCTTCCGGACCGTGGACGGCCTGCACGTTGCGGCCCTTCCACTCCTCGTTCAGCAGGCGCGCGGCGACGACGTCACCGATGTCGCGCGGATCGACCCACGGCAGGGGCGCGTCGGGGCGGGCCGACGTGGTCAGTACGCCCTCGGCCAGCCCGTCCAGGTCCATCAGCAGGTTGGTGAAGAAGTAGCCGCAGCGCAGGTGGAGCGTGTCGGCCCCGGTCGCGTCCAGCCGCTCCTCGATGCGGGCCAGCCCGTCGATGTGGCCCGCTCCCCCGCGCTTCTCGGCGCCGACGCTGCTGAGCAGCACGACCCGCTGGACGTCGCCCGTCCGCGCGGCGTCGATCACGCCGGACGCCGTCCTCTCGGAGGTCTCGACCGGGTTCTCGGCCGTGTGCGGGGTCGGGTCGACCCAGAAGACCGTCCGCGCGCCGGACACCGCCTCGCGGACGAACGCGGCGTCGGTCAGGTCTCCGCGCCGGGCGTCGACGAGCTCGCGGGTCGCCGCGTCCAGTCGCGCCGGGTCGCGGGCCAGTACCCGCGGCCGGACGCCGGCCTGCAGCAGCAACCGGACCACACGCGACCCGACGTTCCCGGTCGGGGTGGTGACGACGATGGTCATCTCGATTCCCTCCTGACGTCTGTGTCGTTGCCCCGGCACGCTACGAACGAACGCGGCCAGATCCTGGCCGCGTTGGACTGTGACCTAGGTCGCAGCGGGACGCGTCATGGCTGGTCAACGCCCTCTTGGCGAAGCATGGGATGTGATCTACGAAAATCTGTAGTGATCGAGGTAGCTTTTCGCGCCGAGGCCGGGTAGTGTTCCTTTCATCGAAGAAAGAAGAGTCTGTAAGTCGTGGCAGAGGACGAACTGCCCGAGCAGATGGAAGACGCGGACCGGGCGTGCCGGGGCCAACGCAGTGGAAGGGGCTCCGGCAGCCGGTCCGCCACCCGGCGGCCAACGGGCCACCGGAGGTAGCAGAACAGAAGTAGCAGGATCAGTAGGGAAGTCGAGGAAAGGAGAGATCGGCGCCATCGGGATCGCCCGTCGCAGGCTCCAGTCACGCCGCGCGGGTACCGCAGTAGAAAGATCTGCGGTCACGCATCCGCGATCCCAGCTGTCCCCGCCCGTCCGGGCGGAAGACGAGAAGTACCGGCCGGACGGCCGGGTAGATGGTGTTGTCCCTCTGGGCCCCGGCGCCGCAGTCAGGCGCCGGGGCCCCTGTCGTCGGCTTCCGTGGCAGTACGGAAGGTTTTGTGAACGGAACCCAGTCGATTCACACCGACGACCAGCATCGGCGCGAGCCCCAGGACGGCCCCGACGACGGGCTTGAGGACAAGTTCGAGGACGAGGACTACCCCGCCTACAGCATGGGCCGGGCCGCGGAGATGCTGGGCGTCACCCCGGCGTTCCTGCGCAGCCTGGACACGGCGCGGCTGATCGTCCCGCAGCGCTCGTCCGGCGGGCACCGCCGCTACTCGCGCTACCAGCTCCGCCTGGCCCAGCGCGCCCGCGACCTGGTCGACCAGGGCACCGCCCTGGACGCGGCCTGCCGCATCATCATCCTCGAAGACCAACTGGCCGAGGCCCAACGCATCAACGCCGAACTCCGAAGGACCAACACCCCCAAAACCCCACCGAAGTAACCCACGCCGGACGAGTGGCCCCCGGGCAAGCCCGGAGGCCACTTCGCGCACGCTCCAATGTGAAACCGCCCGGCATAGCCGAGCCGGTCAGCCGCGGCCCGCCGACACCTCGGGATGACCTCGTCCATCGTCCGATCGGCCGTGAGCACCGCGGGGCGGGGGTTAGGTCAGGGGGTTAGGCCGGTGAGGTCTCTTGGGGTTGTTGAGTTTCGGTCGGTGGGGCGGTTGCCGAGGGATAGTTGGGGCCATTGGCCGGCTAGTTCCTGGCGGCTGCGTTCGCTCCAGGCTCGGGCCTCGTCGCTGCGCGTCTTGTAGAAGTTCAGGGCGTAGCCGCCGGAGTGGACGCGGAGGAGGGTGAAACCGCCCGGGTATTCCTTGACCGCGCCGACCTCCTGCTGGACGAGTCGGGGTGCGAGGGGGAAGACAGAGCGCTGGTTCCGGTGGGTGTGGCCCGCATGGTGGAGGAAGACGCCGGGGGTCCGGTTGTAGGCCGTGAGGATTCTCAGGGATTGGGCCGCGTCCATTGAGCGTGTGCCGGTCACGGCCAGTGGGTCGTTCTCCACGAAGAGGGGGTGGTGGCCGAAGACCAGGGTGGGGCGGTCCGGGTCTTTCTTGAGTTCGGCTTGGAACCAGGCTTCCTGGGCCGGGGAGAGTCCGCCGGCGTCGCCGCCGTTGCCGGGCTTGTCGTAGGTGTCCAGGCCGATGACGCGCAAGCCGTTGAGGCTCTGGGCGAAGTACGTTTCGCCGGAGGAGGAGAACGCGTCCTTGTAGCAGTCGTTTCCCTGGTGCTCACCGGCGGTGCAGGACGCGTAGCGCTCCCCCGAATGGGCCCGGTCGTGGTTTCCGCGGGCCACCAGGTAGTCGCTGCCCAGCGCGCCGAACGTGTCGAGGATGCCCTTCGCGCTCGCGAGGTCGACCGGCGCCGCCTCGCTCGTGATGTCACCGGCCGCGAGAAGGTACCGGGCTCCTCTGGCTTTGGCGTCGGCTACCAGGGCCTGCGCCATGAGTTCGGGATAGGGCGGGTGGCCGGGGACTTGCTCGATGCCCTTGATCCAGGGGAGTTGGCCGACCAGTCCCGCGACGGTTTCGCCGAGATGGAGGTCGTTGCACAGGGCGATCGAGAAAAGGTGACGTCCCGGGGGTGGCTGCGGGGTGGTGAAAGCGAACACGTCGCCTTGCGGGGCGCCTGCCGACTGGCCGAAGGCGAGGAATGTGGGGGTGGCCGCCCGGCCTCTGGAGAGCGCCTTGTAGTAATACGTCTGCCCCGGTTCCAGATCGGTCAGCTCCACGTAGTGGTACGGGGTTCCCGAGGGTCCGTGGGCCGAGCGCGTCAGGCGGGACGGGTGCGTGCCGTAGACGACCTGGGCGTCCGACGCGGCGGGCTTCATGCGGCCGAGGCCGTCGTCCGTCCCGGGGACGCCCGTGTACCAGGTGAGGACGGCCGTCGTCTCGGTGACGGTGACCAGCTCCAGGTTCACCGGCCGGACGTCGTCGGCCGCGCGGGCGGCCGTCCCGTCGAGGGCGGGCACGAGGGAGGCGCTCGCGACGACGGCGCTCCAGCGGATGAGGTCGCGGCGGCTCGGCCGGCAGCAGATCATGGCCGTTACGGTGGCATCGGCGCGGCCCGGCGGCCAGACCCAAACGGCGGCCGCCGGGGACGGAGGGCCGTCACGGGTCAGCCCGCGACGGCCTTGAGGCGCTCCTCGCGCAGCCGGCCCGCCCACGAGTCGTCCAGCGGCGGCAGGTCGGTGCCGGTGGCCCAGCGGAGCAGCAGGTCGGCGAGGCCGGGGTTGCGGACCAGCGCCGGGCCGTGCATGTAGGTGCCGAGGACGCGGCCGCTGTAGGCGCCCTCGAAGCCGTCGCCGTTGCCGATGCCGTGCACGACCTTCGCGAACGGCAGGGCGTTCGGCCCGAGCCGCGTGACGCCCTGGTGGTTCTCGAAGCCGGTGATGCGGGGCACGTTCAGGTCCGCCGCGACATCGCCGACGATCTCCCCGACGGCGCGCTGCTCCCCGCGGCCGGAGCGGATGTCGAGGAGGCCGAGGCCGGGCAGCGGCTGGCCCTCCTCGCCGCCGAACTCGCGGCCGAGGATCTGGTAGCCCGCGCACACCCCGAACACCACGGCGCCCGACTCCACGGCCCGCGCGAGGCCGCCGTCGTTGCCGAGGCGCTGCGCGGCGAGGATCTGCGGGCGGTCCTCGCCGCCGCCGAGCAGGTAGATGTCGCCGTCGGCGGGGACGGGCTCGTCCGAACGCAGGTGGACGGTCTCGGTCGGGATGCCGCGCAGCGCGGCGCGGCGCTCCAGGACGATCGTGTTGCCCTGGTCGCCGTAGGTGCTGAGCAGGTCCGGGTAGATCCAGACGATCTTGATCCGGTCAGGGGCGTTGCGGCTAGACGACACGGCCGTACCTCGTTCGGATGTTCTGGAAGGCGGTGTAGTTGGCGATCACGTCCAGGTGCCCGGGCGGCACGGCCATGACCGCCTGGTCGATGTCGTCCACGATGGTGAACGGCACCTCGGCGGCCTCCAGGCGCGCGGCCAGGTCGATGCGGCGCTCGCCGGTGACCCACACGGGGCGGCCCTGGAGGATGCGGTAGTCGACGTCCCACAGCCAGGACGTGTCCCGGCCGTCCGGGCCCTGCGCGTTGATCGACAGGGCGACGGGGCCCGGCTTCGGCTGCAGGACGTCGAACGCCTCCAGCCAGCCGGCGGGGTTCTTCGACAGCAGCAGCCGGATCCGCCGCCCCTCGTGCTCGACCGTCGTGTAGCGGCCGGCGACGGAGGTGACCTGCGACAGCAGCGGGAGGGCCTGCTCGGGCGGGACGCCGAACTGCGCGACGACGGCCAGCGCGATCAGGGCGTTCGAGCGGTTCGCCCGGCCGGGCAGGGAGAGGCCGGTGAGCGGGAACGCCCGGCCGTCCGGACCGGTGACCGTCTCGCCCTTCAGCGTCCACTCGGGGCGGGGACGGGCGAAGTGGCACTGGCGGCAGCGCCAGTCGCTGTCCTCGTCGGTGTCCTGGCGGTCGAGCGGGCCGCCGCACTCGGGGCAGCACCAGGAGTCCTCGCGCCAGTGCTGGCCCGCCGCGACCCACGTGACGCTCTTCGCGGTGGACGCGCCCCAGGTGACGAGGGGGTCGTCGCAGTTGGCGATGACGTGGCTCTGCGGCGACGCCTCCAGGGCGCGGCGCCACTTGCCGGCCAGCAGCCAGATCTCGGCGGCACGGTCCATCTGGTCGCGGCTGAGGTTCATCAGCGCGACGACGTTGGCGCCCGTCTCCGCGAGGACCATCGGAACGTACTTCTCGTCACACTCGAGAACGCCGTACCGGGCCGTGGGGGCCGCGGCGAGGGCGGACACGTGCCCGGTGGGCATGTTCGCGCCGAACGCGTTGGTGGCGACCTCGCCCAGCGGCGTCATCGCCGACGTGATGAGCCGGGTCGTCGTCGTCTTGCCGTTGGTGGCGCTGACGAGGACGAGCTTGCGGTCCTTGGCGAGCCTGGTCAGCAGCTCGGGATCGAGGCGGAGGCCGACCTTTCCGCCGATCACCGAGCCGTCTCCGCGGCCCGCCATTCGGGACATCTTGGCGGCCGTACGACCGAGCGCGACGGCCAGCTGCGAACGCAGCGGAAGATCGCTCATGGACTCCGTCTTCTCTTAATGCGCCGGGAAACCGTTCCGAGCCTAGCCGCTCGGCGCGTCGCCCACGGCGCAACCGGCGGGGGCGCACCCCGCGGTTCCGGATGTTGCGCGCACGAGGCGGCATGGTGTGATAAGCATCACAGATGCCCAGGTAAACCGGCGCGTCGAATCTTGACCAGTACTGACATGTCGTGATTCGGTGCGACCTCCGACTGCGGTGTGCCAGATTGCCAGCCACGCATCTAAATACGGCGTCACCCACTACTTTTGTCGGGAGCCCTGCTGGTTTGCGGGGGAGTGCGGCCCGCCCGGTCCGGCGGACGCGAGCGCAGGCGTGGACAAGCGGCTATAAGGCGAGGTCTGAGCGATGCAGTGTCCGACGTGCGGCAATGACACGCCCGGGACCCTCGGGAAGTGTTCGCACTGTGCGGCACCGATCGACGTCTACTCGGTCGGCCCGGTCGGCCCGGGCACCCCGCTGCCGGCCCCGGTGGCGGACGCCGCCGCGCCCGGCTCCGCCGACGTCCTCGGCGACCGGACGCTGATGGTGCCGCCCCCCACACCCTCCTGGGCCGGGAAGGCCGAGCCGTCCGCGGCACCGGACTTCGCCGGCCCGTCCCAGACGGCGCCCGAACCTCCGTCCATGCCGGGCACCCCGCCCCTTCCCGGGGCCGGAGCCCTGTCCGGAGCCGGGGCCGGGCACATGCCCGAGGCCGCGCCCTCGCCGGGAGGTCCGTCCGGGACGGGGGCGATGCCCACGGTCGGGGGCGGTTTCATGTCCGGAGCCACCGCCATGTCCGGCGATCCCTCCGGGTCCGGATTCGGGACGACGCCCGGAGCCGGGGCGGCGTCCGGGAGCGCCTACGAGAACGGGGCCATGTCCGCGACCGGGGGCTTCCCAGGCGTCGGGCCCATGCCCGGTGACGGAGGCGTCACCCCCGCCGGCGGCGTGCCGGAGGCCCCGATCGGGTCTCCTTCGCAGCCGTCCTTCTCGGCGGAGCCGCCGGTGTCGTCGCGGCCGCCGCTGCGGCTGTCCGTGGAGCCGTCCGAGCCGTCGAGCCCGCCGGCCGGGATGACGCCCACGCCGCCCGGGTCGCCGCTGCCGCCCGTCGACCCCGAGTCCACCGCGGCCTGGACGTTCAACCCAGACGAGGACGACGAGCCGGAGGTCCCCCTCCCGTCCGGCGGGTTCGGCGGCGCGCCCGCCGCTGCCGTATCCGCGGAGCCCCCGCCGAACCCGTTCGGGCTTGAGCCGGAGGCGCCGCCCAAGGAGTCGATCGTCCCGGAGTCGTGGTTCGCGCAGCCGCGCAAGCCCGACGCCCAGGACGCCGACGCCACGCAGGTGTGGGGCGGCCGGCAGCCGGGCCCTGGCCCGCAGCAGCCGCCCGCGATGCCCGACTCCGGCGCGACCCAGCTCGCACCCGGCCCCGGGATGCCGAACCCGGGCGGTCCGCCGCCGCCCATGGGCTTCGGCGGCGGCTTCGACCAGACCCGGATGGACCCGGGCACGCCGATGGGCGCCCCCATGGGCGCCCCCATGGGCGCACCGATGGGCGCTCCCCCGATGGCGGCGGGCCAGGGCATGCCCATGGCTCCGATGGGCCAGGCCGGGCCGGGCGTCCCCCCGTACGGCGTCCCCCCGAACCAGGGCGGACGACCGGGCGGCGGGACGAGCAAGCCCCTCCTCGCCGCCGTCGCCGCGCTGGTGACGATCGCGGTGGGCAGCATCGTCTTCGTCGTGTGGCCGTCCGGGGACGACTCGTCCGCGAGCGCGAACTCCTCCGCGTCGGCGTCGCCGTCCAACAAGCAGGTCGCGCAGAAGAACGCGATCCCGACGGAGACCAAGCAGCAGGCCGCGGTCGTCAACAAGATCCTGGACGACAGCGTCGCGACCCGCCGCGTCCTCGCCGGTGCGATCGGCCGGGCGGGCAAGTGCAAGACGCTGCCGCAGGCGATCCAGGGGTTCGAGACCGTCGCGCAGCGCCGCCAGAACCAGCTGGCCCGCACCCGGGACCTGAAGGTCGACAAGCTCGCGAACGGCGAGCGGCTGCGCGGGAAGCTCAGCGAGGCCCTGACCGCGTCGCTGCAGGTCGACCAGGTCCTGCTGCGGTGGGCGCAGCAGAACCAGCGCAACTGCCGGGGCAAGCCCCGTCCGGCCGCGGCGAACGTCCCGGGACGCGCCGCGGTCGAGCGTCGCGCGACGACGGCCAAGCAGGAGTTCGTCGTCCTGTGGAACCCCGTCGCGAAGAAGACGGGCCAGCCGCAGCGCAGCTGGAAACGCGTCTGACGATCGGTCACGACCCGGTTGCGACCTGAAGCCGGGCCGTCCGCGCCCCGTGACGGCGGAGTATCTTGTCACCGTTTGTACGTCACGGGGTAGGGGGCCTCATGCGGTGTCCGAACTGTGGAAGCGACACCAACCCGGCGTTGCCCCGCTGCACACGCTGCAGCGCACCGGTCAGCCAGGACGACGCCACGGCCCCTGATCCGCAGGGCGGCGGCATGCCCGGCCACCCAGGTGAGCCGCTGCCGCCGCCGTGGTCTTCGCCGCAGCAGCCACCCGCCCAGTGGGGGGCTTCGCTCGACCAGCCGCCGCCCGGCCCGGCGCCCGACGAATACACCACGCCGATGCCGCCGTCGGGTGAGACGTTCACGCAGCTCTCCCCCGAGCCGTGGGCGGAGCCCGCGATCTGGCAGCCGCCCGCACCGCCGAAGAAGAGCCGGGCGCCGTACTTCCTGGCCGCGGCGGGGGCCGTGCTGCTGCTCGGGCTGGCCCTCGGGATCGTGTTCTGGCCGAGCGGATCGGACTCGCCGGCGCAGTCCACGGGCGGCGTCCCGTCCGCGCAGGGGCAGGAGCCGGCGCCCACGACCGAGGAGACCGGCGAAGGCGGCGACGTCGAAGGGCAGGCCAAGGAGGTGGACGACCTCCTGGAGGAGATGGGCGGCACCCGCTCCGAACTCGGCGGCGTCGTGACCGCGGGCTGCCCCGCGTCCGGCATGCAGCGCATCCTCGACGCGCGCCAGACCCAGCTGGCGAAGGCCCGCGCCCTCGACGTGAGCGCGCTCGACAACGGCCCCGAGATGAAGGCCGCGCTGATCCGCGCGCTGGAGGCGTCGACCGAGTCGAACCAGCGCTACCTTGACGTCGCGCCCGGCTGCCCGGCCGAGAGCGAGGTCGCGGACGTCAACCAGCGCGCGAGCAGCGCCAAGAGCGAGTTCCTGGGCTACTGGTCGCCCATCGCCGGCGAGACCGGCCTGCCGTCCCGCGGCGAAAGCGACATCTAACGCAGGTCCGCCGCGAGCCGGCGCCCGCTCAGCCGATCCCCGCGGTCACGGCTAGCTGCTGGACGGCCTCCGTCAGGACCGCCACGCCGGCGACGCGCCGGCCGAGGCGCACCAGAGCGCCTTCCATGCGTTCGGGGTCGGCGTCGCCGGACTCGGCCTCCTCGCGGATGTCGGCGAGGTCGCGGCGGGCCCGGCCGGGCTCGTCGAGCTCGGCGGCGTGCGCCTCCAGCAGCCGCTCGACGTTCGCGAGCGCCTCGGCCACATCCGGGGCCGGCCCCGCGTTGATCTGCTGGTTCTGCGTGACGTTGTCGCCCGTGGCGATCTGCCCGGAGACATTGGCGCTGCCGCCGATGCTGACGCCCCGCTCACCGTGCCCGGTCATGTGCCCTCCACATGGGTCATGGGTTGATGCCGCCCGATCCACCGCCGCCCGGCCGTCCGCCGCCGGGCCGGCCGCCGCTCTGCCGCTGGTCGACGCGGCCGCCGGCGGCGACCTGCCCGTTGACGGTCCCGCCGGTCATGATGACGCCCTGGTTCAGGATGGCGCCGACCTGCTCGCGGTACGCGGACACGTCCACGCCGCATTCGGTCAGGTAGTCGAGCAGCGCCTCGTTGACGCGCCGCTCGATCAGCTTCACGTACTTGTCGACGTCGATCTCCTGGACGTAGTCGTGGAAATCGAAGTCCGCCGCGAGCTCCCGCACGCTGATCCGGGACCCGTAGTCGTGGACGAGGTCGGTGACGGGGTCGGGTCCCACGTCCGTCGCGAGCGTTTCCCGGACGATGCGCCAGAGCGCCGACGCGAGCCGGTAGGGCGCGAACAGCGGGGCGCTGAACACGCTCGGGAAGCCCATGACGATCGTCTTGCCGAGCAGCTTCGCGCCGTCCCACGCGGGCAGCTCGTCCACGATCTTGAAGGCGGGGCGGACGGGCGGCAGCACGGTCGCGGCGAAGTGCCCGTACAGCATCCGTCCTTCCACCGCCAGGTGGACGAAGGCGGACAGCGCGGCCTCCTGGTCCTCGGCCGGGGCGACCACACCGCCGGACGGGGTGGTGATCGCCTGCCCCTGCGCGCCGATCGACACGCGCTGGAAGCAGCGGATGCCGGCCTGCGGGTGGCGGACGGCCGCCTCGATGGCCTCCTGGGTCGCCGTCGAGTACGGGACCCGCCCGGACGGGTCGATCAGCGGGTGCCCGGAGTAGGTGGCGGCGGTGAGGCCGTCCACCGGGCGCGGGCGCTGCACGCATCGGCCGCGGGCAGTGACGTGCCATTCGGTGATGAGGGCGCTGATGCGCTCGTTGGGCGGCAGCGGACGCCGCCCGTCGCCCGCGGCTCGCCCCTCGTCGCGCATCTCGTGAAGCTTCTCGCGGATTCGCTCGTACATCACGAGGGGATCCACGGGCGCGGCGTCCGCCGGCTTGTCGAGCGCGGTTGAGGTGCCGAGGAGACCGGACGCCTTCCTGTCCAGTTCAAGGACGATGGACCACACCCGCGCGTCCGGTGAGTGCGGGTGCCCGGTTCCGATGAACGGGTTGTCGCCCGCGTACATGGTGATGTTGCCGTTCTGGGCGGCGCGGACATGCGCCAGCGCGTGGTGGAACCGGCCGCCGCCGGGATCGGGCCCGGGTCCGCGGGCGCCGGGCCCGAGGTCCCGGCCGAGCCGCCGCAGGACGAGGTGGAGGTGCACCAGCGTCACGGCGGGCAGCCCCAAGGACAGCGGCAGCACCACCGTCAGGAGCAGGGCGACGCCGAGTCCCGCGCTGCCGTACGTCGCGCCGGTCGTGAGGAACCCCACGGGGATGAGGTAGGCCGAGACGAGCCCGAAGGCGACAAGGCTGAGGAGCCAGAACAGCGGCCACGGCGCGAGCACGGCGAGGCCCAGCCGCCGCCACCCGGACAGCCGCCGCCAGGGGACGCGGGTCAGCAGCGTCCCGTAGCCGAAGATCAGGAAGTAGGGCAGCGCGATCAGCGGCGCCACGGCCCACAGCGCGATCCACATCGCGACGAGGACCACGTCGCGGATGATGCGCATCAGGCGGGCCTGCCGGGCGTGCCGGACGACCGGTTCGAGGTCGTACCCGTGGGACGGGACGATCGCGCGGTGCGCCTCGTACACGTACTCCTTGAGGACGGCGTCGCACAGCTTCTTGTCGAGGTACGTCGCCGCGGACAGGTAGCGGGTGAGGTTCTGCATCGGGCCCGTGCGGGGTTCGCGCATGGTCCCGTGGCGGAAATGGCCGGTGTTCGACGGGCTGCCGGTCTGCACGTCCAATGCCCCGGTTCCTCCACAGGTCGGTCTGGCGCGAACGTCCGTGAAGGGCAAAATCTAGCGTCGAGATAGAGGAGTACGTGAGTTAAAACCGAAACGCGAATGAATCAGGTGGTCACTCGGCGTCGCGGGTCTGGCCGAGGAAAGGGAGCCCCTTGGAGGGTTCCTCGAACGGCGCGATGAAGCGCTCGAACCAGTTCAGGACGGGATCCAGCCACTCGGTGACGAGCATCGTCTCGGCGACGTGGTCGACCTGCTCGTCCACATCGTCGAATCCGACGGCGACGAGGGCGAGGTCCTGGTAGAAGCCGGCCTGGTCGTCGTCGCCGTAGAGGGCGGTGAGCGCGATGGGGCGGTTGCGTTCGAGCTCCATCGACAGCGGATGGCGGCGCAGGGCCCGCAGCCGGTGGCCGAGCTTGGGGTCGGGCGGCTGCTTCAGGCCGGGCAGCTGGTAGTCGAGCGGCGGGGCCGACGCGTGCTTGTCGGGGACGCCGTCGCCGTAGGGGAACAGCCGGTCGAGTTCGTGCAGCCACCTGACCTGCGGAATGACCCACGACGGGCCGGGGGCCGTGCCGGGCGCCTCGCCGCCGAGGAGCCGTCCCGCGACCTCGGCCGCGGCCGCGGTGAGCTCGGCCGGGGGGTAGGCGGTGCGCAACGACCGCGACCGCCGCGTCACGGCCTGCTCCAGGACGGTCGCCAGCGCGCACTCGCGAAGCCTCGGCGTCAGCCGGGCCCAGCCACGACCCAGCTCGGACGGGACCGCCGGCATCGGACGGTTCACGACATGCGAAAGCACGAGGGTGTCGGCCCAGAGCCGGAGCCACGCCCAATCCGGATTGCCGGCGACGAGATCGGCCTCACGCAGCTCGTACAGCGTGCAGGCCCGTCCGGACCGGCACTCGCACCCGCAGGCGGCCGACCGGCGGCCGTCCACCGGCGGCGGCGGACCGGGCAGCTCCGCCTCCCGCCCCTCCCCCAGCGGGACGCGCACCCGCAGCGGCCGGTCCATGCCGTCGGCGAACACGGCCGCGACGCCCGGACGCAGCGAGACCACCTCGCGGGACTGGTCCTCGTCCAGGTTCATCGCCGCGCCGACCTGGTGCCGGTCGTCGTACGCGGGCAGCCGGTGCACGACCTTCAGCGCCGTGTTCTTGATCACGTCGGGGACGAGCTTGGTCGGGATCTGCTCGGCGACGATGATGCCCTCGCCGTACGCGCGGATCTCGGCGAGCATCCCGGCGAACAGCTCGACGGCGTGCGAACTCGTCCGCTCCGGACCGCGGTTGCGCAGCAGCCGGTGCGCCTCCTCGATGACGATCACATGCCGTAGCGCGGGCCCATCGCTCCGATCCCGGCGCCGCTCCCGCATCCTCAGGTGCTCGACGATGCGGATGATGAGCGTCCCCATGAGGAACGCCTTGTCTTCATCGTTTGCGACGTCCTCAATCGCGAGGACGATGTTGTCGCGGAGCATCCCGCCGATGTCGGCCGGGTGGCCGCCCTCGAAGAACCGCCCCGCCGAGCCGATCCGCAGGGAACGCAACCGCACGTCCACGAAGCCCTGCACGTCGGCCATCAGCTCGCGCCCGTAACCGACGTCCTGGATCACCTGAAGCGCCGCGTTCTGCAGCTGCTCCAGCGTGGGCACCGCGGGCTCGATCAGCGACCCCGGCACACCCGCCCCGGTCACCACATCCCAGCCATTGTTCTCATAAACCCGTTGGAGGGCCTGCGCCATGATCTGCGGGAACGGCTCCTCGGCGTCGAACGCGGCCTGGAACAGCGCCCGCACCATGTCGATGTGCGCCTGCACCGGATAGCCCGGCTCGGGCGCCAGCGGATTCACCGACAGCGGCACCGACCCCGGGTCGGACGGGTTCACCACCGTGACCGGCCCGCCGAGATCCCGGATGCGCCCCGCCATCGCCGCGTACTCCGACTTCGCCGGCTCGATCGCCAGCCACGGGATGCCGGCCCGCGTCAGCTGCTCCAGCAGATGCCGGACGGTCTGCGACTTGCCCGCACCCGTCGAACCCGTCACGAACACGTGCCGGTTGATGGTCGAACGCGGCACGGTGAGGCGTCCGACCTCCCGGTCCTGCCCGTCCAGGATCGCGCCCAGCTCGATCTGCGCGTCGCCCTCCCCCTCGGTCTCGGACGTGACGTCGAAGTACCCGGCGTCCAGCACCCGCAGCCCCGGCACCTCCCGCCGCGGCAACCCCGCCAGAGCGGCCAGCGCACCTGCCGTGGCCACGAACGGGAACCGCTGCTCCGACTCCGCCATCGGCCGCACCGCGGCGGGTGCCACCACAGGCGCCGTCCCGGGCCGCAGCATCTCCCCGAACGACCCGCTCCCCTGCCCGGACCGCAGCCGGTAGGGATGGTGCCCGAGCTCCATGGACCCCACGAGCACCGGCGCGATCTGCCCCAACTCAGCCTGCGTCGCCGCCCCGGCCACGACCCTGACCTGCCAGAGCCCCGCCTCCCGGAACGCATCGAGCTCCGCGAGCCGCTGATCCGCCCGCGCCACCGCTAGCCGCGCCTGCTCGTCCTCGCCCCGCCGCAGCATCCGCAGCTCGTGATGCAGCTCCCGCATCTCGGTCTCGATCAGCCGCTCATCACACGGATCGGCGACGACGAACCACCCGAACGGCCGCTCCATCAACGTGACAAGCGTCGCCTCGAACAGCCCCGGCCCGGCATCGCCCCCGCCGACCTGCGGAGCGAGCCGCCCGGGACACCGCGTCCAAGCCATCCGCTCGGCCTGCCGCAACCACCCGTCCCCAATGGGCACCCCCCGAGCCCCACTGGGAAACAGCAACCCATGCGACTCGGCCCCGGCCTCCTGCTCCCCGACCGGCCCCGCATTGGTGATGAGCTGCAGCGGCGCGCCCCCACCCATGGACAGCCACCCGACGACGAACGGCCGCCCCAACCGAGCCGCCGACAAAGCCGCAGGCAGCACACTCACAAAGTCCCACTCAGCCGAAGCCTCCCGCCGAGGCGCCGGCACGGCCTGAATCCGATACCAGGGCCCAGGAAGCACGAACTCGTCCCCCGAAGCCCCCCGAGCCTCCGGAACCACCCCCCGCATCCCCGGCGGCGGCCCCCCACCCGGGGGCACCCCACCCCGAAACGGCGGCGGCATCGACCCGGACGACCTCGACCCAGACGGCAAACTCACCCCAGCATCCTGACGCCTCCCCCACCAACACGCCAACGCCCGCCGTCAACCCGCCCCATGAGAGCGCGGCCCGGCGGCATGACCGATTCCCTTAGGAGGAGGGGTCGGCTTTGTGTCTGCCGTTTGGTTTTAGTGGGGGGACTATTCGGGGTGGGCGTTGGCCGGCGCCTCGGGGGAGGGCGTGGCGGGCTCTTGAGGGTTGTGGGTGGCGCGGGGCCGGGACGTCCGCTGGGGGCGGGGACGGTTCGTCCAGGGGCTCTTGGTCTTGGCGTTCTTGTTCGCGGAGGTATTCCTCGAATTCCATCGAGTGCGCCGTCGGCAGGGTGATGATGCCGGGGTTGGCGTCTACGAGGAGGGTGCGGCGGCCCGTGGCGCCCGAGTGGGTGAAGACCATGGCGGTCGGGGGGAGTTCCTGGAGTTGCGGGGGTTCGACCAGGAGTTCGCGGAAGCGTTGCTTGGACGGGGTGTCGCGGGGGCGGCGGGCCTTGACCGTGCGGCCCCAGGCGGTCGCGGAGCTGATGCCCTCGACGAGGACCGAGTCGTCCGCGGCCGGGGCCGGGAGCGGGGACCAGACCGGGTCCGTCAGGCCGTCGCCTCGGGGGCGGGCGTAGGCGACCGTGCTGGCGTAGGTCTCCCCCGCGACGTCGAAGAGGGTCTCGCCTGCGGAGTCGGTGATCTCGGCGACCAGGAGCGGCTGGTCGGCGCCGATGTGTTCGGCGGCCACGCGGGCGTCCTCCGGGTTGCCCAGGCGCATGAAGCCCACGGCGGCGTGGCCGCGGCGGCCCAGGCGTTCGCGGACGTGGTGGGGAATCGACCGGTACATCAGGACGAGGCCGGTTCCGGTGGCCTCGCAGGCGTCTATGAGGCGGTCGAGTACGTCGCCGCGGAGTTTCTCTGAGCCGCACAGGAAGAGGGTGTGGTCCCAGCGGCCGCCGGGTGGGGATTCCCGGATTCGGTGGGTCAGCGCCGTTGTCACGTAGGTGCCGAGGATGCGGTTGGTCAGGACGCCGGCGCGGCGGTCCATTGAGACGACGTGCAGGCGGGAGGGCGGGAGACGGACTGGTTCGGTTGCGAGTTTTTCGAGTTTGCGGAGCTGTGCTTCCAGGGCCCAGGCGCGGCGGACGACGATGCGGTCCGTGGCGTCGCGGCCGAAGAGGGTGGCGATGCGTTCGACCTGCTCGTCGGTGAGGAGGCCGCGGCGCAGGTCGTCGCGGGGGTCGCCCACCTGGGCCAGGACGCGCAGTGCGGCGGTGATCCGCGGGATCGTCGTCTCGGGGCCCAGGACCTCGATCAGTCTTTCCAGGATCGAGTTGTCGAAGGAGAGGTCGCGGGTGCCGCCCTCCTCCTCGCCCGCGCTGACGACCAGGGAGAGCACGTCGGCCAGGGCTTCCGGGCTGAGGCCGCGGGTGACGTCCAGGCGGGGCAGGTCGGCGGGGAGCACCCAGACGAGGGGGTCGTCGCCGCGGTCGGCGGCCAGGCGCAGGAGGTCGTGGGCGACCGCGCCCTCGGACAGGTCGATGACGGTGAGGCGGGCCCCTACGGCGAGACGGGCCGCGCCCATGGTGGTGACGGCCGCGGACCAGCCGGCCAGGGTGCCGCCGACGACGTCCACCCGGTCGACCCCGGGCGGGACGGCGACCGGGTACCACTCCCGCTGGCTCTCGTACGCCGACTGGCGGCGCTCCCACTCCGTCCTGGCCTTGGCGTACGCCTTCTCGGCCGCGTCGCGTTTGCGTTCGGCCTCCGCGCGTCTGCGCTCCTCCGCGTCCCGCTGGTGGGCGATCCTCTCGCGGACGGCCCGTTCGTCCCGCCACAGCGACCCGCCGGTGATGGCGATGATGACCGCGCAGGCCAGCAGCGCGACCCCCGCGAACGCCCACGGGAGGACGCCCGCCACGGCGCACAGGAGGAAGAGGACGACGCCGCACAGGGCGCCGCCGAACACGATCCGCAGCGGGAGTGCCGCCATGTGCTCGCCCGGCTGCCGCACCGGCGGGGCCGCCGGGCCGGGTTCGGGCGGCGCCGGGCGGTCAGGGGGCGGCCCCGGGTCGGGGTGCACCTGCGCGTAACGCCAGCCCACATAGACGCGGTCGGCCTGTGTGAGCCGCGCCATCGCGGACCCGCTCGCCATGTCCGTCACGTCGAGAGACCCCTGGGAGTCGCGGGAATGAAGGGAACGCCTGGGGGTTGCCGGGTTGGTGTCCTACACCGCACAGGGTAAAGACCTCGCCGCGTTCCTGCTCCTCGTTCGACGGAACAGGTCCCCGCATCACGGGTCGACCCCGCCAATTCGGTCACCAAGTCCACCTGCGGTAAAGATCGGGCACCCCGGCACCAGTCCGTGACCGCATCCGGCCACCCCCTTCCGGCGTGTCCGGCCGCGCCGCCTCATCCGGCGGGAGGTGCCTTCACCGGCATGAAGTCGTCCAGCTCCATCATGGGGTGCGGGTACTTCCATTCGACACTGTCGAACGGGATGTGCATGCCTTCCGGCTGCCCGGCCAGGAAGTAGTTGCCGTCCCACCGGTTGGGGACGGTCACCGGCGCGTCCGGCGGGAACTTGGCGCCGAGCGGCTCGTACTTCACCCCGGCCCCGAACACGGCGTGGACGGCGGCGTCCACGAAGTTGAGGTGCGCGATGTTCCCGCGCAGGTGCGTGCCCTTGATCGCGAGGCCGTGGACGCGGTCGCGGACGAAGAACAGCGCGCTCAGATCCCGGACCACCTGGTCGAACCGGTGCGCGCCGTCATGGTGGACCATCGTCCGTGCCCCCGGCTCGGCATCGAGGACGCGCGCCACGTAGGTCGGCAGGTCGCCCTGGAACATGCGGACCCGGTTCATGGCGCGGGGAAAGGCGCGCCGCAGCCTCTCGTGGGTGAAGCGCAGGTAGGCGGCGTTGACGTCGACGAGGTCGAGTTCGAGCCCCATCGGCTCCACGCAGCCCCCGAGGATCATGGACGAGCCGCCCATGTAGACGCCGAGGTCGACGAGCCGGGTCAGCTCTCCGTGGCATTGCTCCGCACGGCGGAAGAGATCGAAGTAGTGGTAGGCGCTGCAGTGGTCCTCGTAGGCGAGGTCCATGCTCTCGATCCGGGCGGCGGTCCGGTCGAAGACCGTGTTCTTGCCGGCGAAGAGTTTCAGGTCGGCGCGGTGACCGCCCCGGATCCGCATGCCGAGGGCGCCGTGGAGGTCTTCGACGTCGGCCAGGGCGGGGTCCGGTTCGAGGAACGTCCCCCACGTGTCCTGATGCATGGCCACGGTCGATACGTAGTCCGTCATTGGCAGATGCCCCTCTCAGAGATGCCACCGGGGATCGCGGACGTCATCGCAGCGGCCCGGATCTTCCCCGGATGCGGGCCGACAGCGCCCGCCCCAGCTGCGACACGGCCTCGCCCAGCTCCTGGTCCCGAACGGGCGCCGGCGGCGCCGCGCGCAGGCGTTCCACGTCCTGCCGCAGGGCCGCGTTGTCGGCCGTCGCCCCGTCGAGCTCGGACTTCAGCCGGGTGATCTCCCGCTGCTGCGCGCCGACGGTCTCGGCGAGCCGGTCCGCCTCGTCCCTGCGGGCCGTGAGCTCGTACTGCAGTTGCAGGACGCGGGTGTAAAGCGCGATCCGGTTGTTCTCCATGGCCGCGAGGAGCCCGGAGGACGTCAGGGGCCGCAGCGCGTCGAAGATGTCCGCTGTGCCCGGTGCATCCGTCCGGGCCAGGACACCGAATCCGAACACGGCCGGGACGATCTCCAGCCGCCAGCCGCCGCCGGCCTCGTCCAGCGCGTCCTCCACGGCGGTGAGGACCCCGTTGCGTTCGCCGCCCGCGTGCGCGGCGAACGTGAAGGCGCCGTCGCCGACGAACCCGGCCGGGGTGACGTCGTCGTGCCAGACCGTCGGGCCGTCCGCGGTGTCCGGGTGCCGGTCCCCGGGCGGCAGCGGAGACGGCTGGTAGTAGAAGTCGCGGCGCCCGCACGGCCACAGCAGGTCGTTGAGGACGACCACCGCCCCGGGAGCGTGCTCCATGATCCACGCGAGTTCGGCGCGGACGACCGCGTAGTTGTGGTCGCCGTCCAGGACGTAGAGGTCGCCCACCGGAAGCTCGCCGAGCACCGCGGGAGACGAACCTTCCACCAGGTGCAGCCTCGGGTCGCCCGCGAGGACGGCGCGCAGTTCCTCACCGGGGTCGGGCTCGACGCAGTGCACGGTCGCGCCCAGGTCGGCATATATGGAGCTGACCTGCCCGGACTCCACCCCGACCTCGATGACCGTGCCGATCTCCCGGCACCGGAAGATCGTTTCGAACAGCTCCCGGAAGACCGCCATCGAGTGCAGCAGCAGCGGCTGCTCCCGCGCGGCGCGGGCCTGCGCGTGCGGATCCGCGGGGGATCCGGTCACCGCGGCCCCTGACCGGTGTGCCGCCCGCCTCGTCGCGGACGCGGACTCATCGGGTGTCACCGATCTTCCTCCTGGCCACTCGTCCCGCACCGGCCGCGACGCCCTTGACGCCGGCCGACCGGTACTCCTCGCGGAGCCGCTCGGTGAGGCGCGCGGCCCGGGCGGACCGCTCGGCCCTCCGGTCGACCGGCATCCGCGGCGCCATGCCGGTCATCGACTGGGGGAGCATCGCGAACGCGACGGTGACCTGCCCGGACGACACCGCCGGCACCCCGGCGCGGCGGGCGAGCGGAAGCCACACCGCGGCGTAGAAGGTGTCGAACTCCATGAGGTTGCCGCCGAGGTAGCGGCAGTCCGCGTAGTGCAGGCCGACGAAGTCCTCCGGCTTGTCCCAGCGCAGCACGTGCTCGCGGTCGCGGCCGCCCGCGGTCACCCGGGCCTCGATCCAGTCGACCCGGACGATCGCGGGACGCCCGGGGATCGCCAGCGAGATGTCGACCGTGTCGTGGTGCTCGAACGCGAGCCGGGCGAACGACAGGCCGTTGTGGTTGATCCTGACGCGGCGGCGGACGGGCTCGTGCCAGCGGTCGTCCGACGTCCGATACCGCAGCCGCGTCTCGAACGGCTCGCCGGCCGGGTCGAACGCCTCCCGGTCGATGGCGCCGGCGGCGATGGCCCGCGTCATGGCGCCGAGGCCGGTGTCGGACGCCGCGATCAGCCCCGGCCAGAACGAGTCCCGCATGCCGAGGTCGTCGAGGTCGCCCGGGGACAGGTACGGGACGGCGGGCTCCAGGTCGGCGGGCAGCAGGGTCGTGACCTCGGAGGAGCCGAAGTTGTCCTCGTGCGTCCAGTTGCCGAAGACGGCGGCCTCGTCGGGGGTGGGCGACTCCAGCGCGGCCACCAGGATCTGCGCGAGCCGCTCCCGGGCCGCCCGCGGGCGGGCGAGGTCGGGCCAGGTGCCGCCGGACGCCTCCACGTACCGGTTCCACGTGTGCTGGAACGCCAGGATGCCGTCCTGCACCGTCCGGCGCTCGGCGTTCTGGGACGGCGAGTCGGACGTCTCCGCCAGGACCGGGGCGCCGTCCTCGGCGAAGCCGACGAGCGACCCGCACAGCGCGTTGACGCACTGCTCCACGATCTCGGGGCTGCGGGTCACCGTGCCCGCGACGTGCGCGGGATGCCCGGCCTGCGCCAGGTACCCCTCGGCGCGCAGCCCCGCCATGTACACCCGCTCGGCGCGGTCGTCGGTGGCCAGGTAGAGCCCGGACACCCGGACGTCGATGCGCGCGATGTGCAGGGCGCGGGCGAGCAGCCGCTGGATCGTGCCGCCCCACCCGAGGTCGACCAGCGTGAGCTCCCCGCCGGCCGGTCCGCCCTCCGCCGCCCCGTCCAGCGCGCCCGCGTCCCGCAGCGACCTGATCAGGCGTTCCCGGACGGCGGTGACCGTCCCCGCGAGCCGGTTGCACAGGTGCGGCGTCTCGGTGAGGGTGCGGGCGACCCGGTCGGCGATGTCGCCGTTGTCGATGACGGTGTCCAGCTCGGCCGCGAGTCCGGGCACGTCGCCCGGCTGGAGCCCCAGGACCGCCAGCGCCTGCCGGACGGTCAGCCGGTACCCGGTGCGGATGAAGGCGTGCACCGCGTCTGTGTCGTACGGATCGAGACCGGCCAGCGACGTCACGAACCGCGACAGCCAGACCGGCTTCGCCTCGACGTCCCAGCCGCGGGCCCGCGCCGCCTCGTTGATCAGCCGGGACAGCAGCTCGCCCTCGCGCATCGAGCACCACAGCCGGCGGGTCCCGGCCTCGTGCGCCTTCCAGGCCGCCCACTCGGCGAAGCCGGTCAGCACCGGGCCGAGGACGCCCGCGCCGTACCGGTACGCGACGTCCAGCGCCGAGGTGCTGAACGGGACGCCCGCGTGGACGGCCTTCGCGCGCAGGCTGGTGAGGCCGAAGTCGCCGTCGCGCTCGTCCAGGCCGGGGGCGTGGTCGCCGAAGGCCTCGACCGGCTCCTTCTCGCGTTCGAGCACCTCCAGGTACGGCTCGTCCAGCCGGCGGTAGTGGACGGTGCGGACGCCCAGCTTGGCCGGTACCTCGTGGTCGGCGATCTCGTGGTCGCCGATGTGGACGATCTGCTCCGGGCTGCGGCCCAGGTCGCGCAGCACGATCTCCCAGAGCCCGGACGCCTTGTCGGTGCCGTGCTGGTTCGACCGGAAGATCCGGACGCCCTCCGTCGGCCCCAGCTCCGGGCGGTCGAGCAGCCGCGCGAGCTGCTCCTCGGTGAAGTAGGTGTCGGACACCAGGACCACCGGGACGTCCTGCTTCCGGGCGGCCTGCACGACCTCGGCGACGTCCAGGTCCACGACGGTCAGCTCGCGTTCGAGGCCCACCTCGGCCTCGACGAGCCGCTCCAGCGGCGCGGCCCCGAAGACCCCGTCCGGCATGGCGCGCCAGATGTCGAAGAGGGAGACCTCGGTGCCGAGCGCGTCGCGGCTGCGGCGGGCGTCGCGCTCGGCGGCGATCCGCATCCGGCGCAGGGTCGCGTCCGTCACCCACGGCGGGCTCAGCCCCGCGTCCCGCAACCGGGAGGCGAGCAGGGCGAACGTGTCCGTGGGACGCGGCACCCGGCGCCACAGGACGGTGTCGAAGATGTCGAGGGACAGCACCGAGCACGTCCGGTCGGCGATGATGCGGTGGACGTTGTCGAGCAACGGGTATCCGCTCTCCTGCTTGGTCAACACCGCGCCTCTCCCCTGTTCCTGCACGTGCGGCCGCGGCCCCCGGCCGCGGCTCGGGTCACCCTATCCACGGCCCTCGCCCCTCGCGGCGCCCGCCGTACGGCCTGCCGCGCGGCGGGCGGCGCGGTCCTCGCGCACCAGCCGGGCGGCCCCCTCCGTGTCCCCGTCGAAGATCAGCCGGCCCTGCCGCATGGTGACGCCCCGGTCGCAGAGCCCGACGAGCATGCGGATGTCGTGGGCGACGACGACCATCGTGCGGCCCTCGCCGCGCAGCTCGCGGATGCGGTCCAGGCACTTCTCGCGGAACGGCGGGTCGCCGACGGCGAGGGCCTCGTCGATCAGGAAGACGTCCGGCTCGGTGTGCGCCGCGATCGAGAACGCCAGCCGCATGAACATGCCGGACGAGTAGAACTTCACCTGGTCGTCCAGGAAGCGCTCGACGCCGGAGAAGTCGACGATCGCGTCGAACTTCCGCTCGATCTCCGTCCGGGACATGCCGAGGATCGCGCCGTTGAGGAAGACGTTCTCCCGGCCGGTCAGCTCGGGGTGCAGCCCGGCGCCCACGTCGATCAGCCCGGCGACGCGGCCCCGGACGCGCACCGACCCCTCGTCCGGCTGCATGACCCCGGAGATGAGCTTGAGCAGCGTGCTCTTGCCGGAGCCGTTGAGGCCCATCAGCGCGACGGTCTCGCCCTGGTGGACGGTGAGGCTCACCTCGTCCAGGGCCCGGAACCGGTCCGAGAGGCTCTGTCCGCGGAACGCGCGGACGCTCATCTCCTTGATCGAACGCGCGTGGCGCAGCGTGAAGTTCTTCGTGACGCGGTCGATGACGATGGAGGGGGTCAACGGCTACAGCTCCTGTGCGAAACGCTTCTGCATGCGCCCGAACGCCGCGTGTCCCGCGGCGAACACGAGCACGCTGACCGCCAGGGAGACGCCCGCGCGGGCGTACAGGTCGGGCGGGAACGCGAAGTCCCCGTCGGCTCCGGGGCGCCAGAACGCCCTCTGGAACAGGGACACGGCGCTGACGAGCGGGTTCGCGAGGTACACGTCCAGGACCCAGCCGGGCGCCTGCGCCTGGACGTGCGTCCACGGATAGATCATCGGCACCGACCAGGTGACGACGATCATCAGGATGTCCACGGCCTGCTCCAGGTCGCGGAAGAGGACGTTGACGGCCGCGCACAGCAGGCCGATGCCGAAGCCGAGCACGGCGACGATCGCGAACCCGAGCGCGGCGGCGCCGAACGCCTCCGGCGACGGACGCCACCCGGCGGCCACGGCCGCGCCCAGCAGGATCGTCAGGCCCGGCAGGAAGTGGACCAGCGAGACGAGCACCGACGCCGTCGGGAACAACTCCCGCGGCAGGAACACCTTGCGCACGAGCGGCGCGTTGCCGGTCACCGAACGCGTCGTCGAGTGCAGCGTCTCGGTGAACAGGTGGACCAGGACCATCCCGGAGAACAGGTAGATCGGGAAGTCCTCGATCTGGCGGTCCATGCCGAGGAAGACGCCGATGACGAAGAAGTAGACGGAGAAGTGCACCGCGGGCCGCACGTAGGACCAGCCGAGCCCCAGCAGCGACCCCTTGTAGCGGGCCCGCAGCTCCCGGCGCACCAGCAGGCGCAGCAGGTACTTGTTCTGGAGCGTCCGGCGGAGGCCGCCGTCGCCGCCGGGCGCGCGGAGTCCGTCGTCCGCGCTGACGGGCGTGACGGTCATGCCCGTTCGCCCTCCGCGTCACCGGTGCTCCCGGCGTCACCGGTGCTCGCGGTGTCCCCGGTGCCCGCGGCGGCCTGGAACGTCGTGCGCCACGCCTCCGGTGCGGCCAGCTCCGCCATGGCCGCCCGGTACCGGCCGCTCAGCTCCGGCCACTCCCGGCTGAGCCGCGCGTGCAGCAGCGACGTCCGGGCGAGGATCCGCCTGAAGCGCTCCGGGTCGCGCTGGTACCAGGCGACCTTCGTCCCGTCGGCCGAGGAGACGAGCGCGCTGTCGACCTGCGACAGCAGGCTCCAGTGCCGGTCGATGTGCGGCACGACCGCCTGCGGGTTCGCGCGGGCGCCGGGGTCGACGGGACGCAGCTGCTTGATGGTGCCGCGCATCGCGCTGGCGAGGACGTCGACCGTGCCGCGCGGCGGCTTGAACCCGCGTCCCCGCCTGGGCGGCCTGGTCGCGCGGACCTGCGGGAACTCCTCGTGGCTGCCGCGGTTGCGGGCGTCGGGGAACGCGGCCCGGAACGCCGTGATCTCGGACAGCTTCGTGGCGATCCCGGCGTGCATGTGCTCCGGCCCGCTCAGCACGTCCTCGATCGCCGACAGCATCAGCTCGGCGGTCGAGTACTGCATGGCCAGCGCGTGCTTGACCGAGATGATGTAGCTCTCCTTGACGAGGTTGCCGCCACGCTCGTACGGCGAGTGCATCAGCGCGGTGACGAGCCGGTTGCGCTCGTGGAAGTACGCCTGCCAGTCGATGCCGTCGTCCTTGTCCTGCCATGGGACGTGCCACGCCGCCATGCCGGGCAGCGACACGGTCGGGAAGCCCGCCTCGCCCGCGCGGACGCAGTACTCGGCGTCGTCCCACTTGATGAACATCGGCATGGACAGGCCGACCTTGCGCACCACGTCGACGGGGATGAGGCACATCCACCAGCCGTTGTAGTCGACGTCCACCCGGCGGTGCAGCCACTTCGTCTGGCGCAGGCTCCCCGAGCTGGTCTTCGCGCGGGGGTTCAGGCTCGGCGGGACGGCGAAGTCGTGCTCCCGCTTGGTGTGCGGAGCCTCCTCCCACCACCAGCGGTACCGGCCGATGGTCTCGCCGTAGGCGTGCAGCTGGGACCGGGCGAACAGGTTGAACATGTGCCCGCCCACGATCGTGGGGGTGCGGGCGAAGTCCGCGAAGGCGACCGCGCGCAGGACGCCCTCGGTCTCGGTGACGACGTCGTCGTCGAGGAGCAGGACGTAGTCGCTCCTGCCCGCCTGAAGCGTCTCGTCCATCGCCCGGGAGAAGCCGCCGGAGCCGCCCAGGTTGCCCTGCTCGATCAGCCGGAGCCGCGGCCCGAGCTCGGCCTCGGCGCGCCCGAACCTCCCGTCGTCGCGGACGCGCTGCGTGCCCTGGTCGACGACGTAGATGTCGTCCACGATGTCGAGGACCTCGGGGGCGCGGGCGAGCGCCAGGAGCTGGTCGACGCAGAACTCCGGCCGGTTGAACGTGGTGATGCCGAGGCTGACCCGGCCCTGCCCGACGCCTTCCGCGGCGCTCTGGCCGGCGCACCAGTCCGCGCGCTCCAGGACGGCCTCGGTCTCGCCCGCGAGGACGTCCATCCAGTACCAGCCGCCGTCGATGAACGGGCTCAGCGTCAGCCGGAACGTCTCCTCGCGGGACGTGGCCGAGTCGATCCGCACGGAGCCGACGCGCTGGGCGTGGCCCTTCGCGCTGGACCGGTAGACGATGACGGTGGCCTGGCCGCGCGCCCGGACCCGCAGGACCACCTCGTCCACCGACGTCCAGCGGCGCCAGTAGCTGGCCGGGAACGCGTTGAAGTAGGTGGCGAACGAGACGCGGCGGCCGACCGGCACGACGACGCTGCGGCGGCCGACGTCCTCGGCCGGCCCGGCGAGGAGCTCCGCCTCGACGGCGGTCTCCGCGGCGACCGCCTCGGCGCCGCGGGCGATCTCGCCCTCGACGTAGAGCTTGAGGACGTCGAGGTCGCGGTCCACGGGCATCACGACCCGCTGGAGGACGCGCAGCTCCCCGCGCCCGTCCCCGCTCTCGCCCCCGCGCTCGTCCGGGGCGGGCCCGCTCTCGTCGGGTCGGCTCACTCGTCCACACCTCCGCTTGTTTGACGCGAGACCCCGGCGAAATGGGGACGCAGCTTGTTGTCGAACATGCTGAGCGCGCTGGCGATCGCCATGTGCATGTCGAGGTATTGGTAGGTGCCGAGCCGCCCGCCGAAGAGCACGCCGTCCTCCCGGGCGGCCAGGTCGCGGTAGGCGAGCAGGCGGGCGCGGTCGGCGGCGGTGTTGACCGGGTAGTACGGCTCGTCGTCACGCGCGGCGGCCCGCGAGTACTCCCGCATGATGACCGTCCGGTCCGGCGGGTAGTGGTCGCGCTCGGGATGGAAGTGCCGGAACTCGTGGATGCGGGTGTAGGGGACGTCCTCGTCGGCGTAGTTCATCACCGGGGTGCCCTGGAAGTCGCCCGTGGGCTTGACCTCCATCTCGAAGTCGAGGGTCCGCCACCCCAGCTCGCCCTCGGCGTAGTCGAAGTAGCGGTCCAGCGGCCCCGTGTAGACGACGGGGACGCTGCCGACGGCGTCGTCGCGCAGGTCGAAGAAGTCGGTGCCGAGCCGGACCTCGATGCGCGGGTGGTCGGCCATCCGCTCCAGCCAGGCGGTGTAGCCGTCGACCGGCAGGCCCTCGTAGGTGTCGTTGAAGTACCGGTTGTCGAAGGTGTACCGGACGGGCAGCCGGGTGATGACCTCCGCCGGCAGCTCCCGCGGATCGGTCTGCCACTGCTTCGCGGTGTACCCGCGGATGAACGCCTCGTACAGCGGCCGGCCGATCAGCGAGATCGCCTTCTCCTCCAGGTTGGCCGGCGCGGTGACCTCGGCGGCCTGCCCGGCGATCAGCGCCCGCGCCTCGTCGGGGGTGAAGGCCCGGCCGAAGAACTCGCAGATGGTGCCGAGGTTGATCGGCATCGAGTAGACGCGGTTCTTGAACGTCGAGTACACCCGGTGCCGGTAGCCGGTGAAGGCGGTGAAGCGGTTCGCGTACTCCCACACCCGCTCGTTCGACGTGTGGAACAGGTGCGCGCCGTACCGGTGGACCTCGATGCCCGTCTCCGGCTCGGCCTCGCTGTAGGCGTTGCCGCCGATGTGGCCGCGCCGGTCGAGCACCAGCACGCGCAGGCCGAGTTCGGCCGCGCACCGTTCGGCGACCGTGAGCCCGAAGAATCCGGCGCCGGCCACCACGAGATCAACATTCACTGGACGGCGACCATCCATCCGTGCGGGGGGAGCGAACGACCGGGGCGCGCGGGGAACACCGACCGGTCCAGGTGTCTGGAATGCGGATAAGATACCCGGCGTTCGTTCGGTACCGGCGGAGGAATCCAAGGTTCGCGGTGGCCCCACCCACTCCCGGCGGCGCGGCGCCGAGTGCGCGGCCCGCGGTCTTCCTGCACGTCGGGGCCGCGAAGAGCGGTACGACGTTCCTGCAGCACGTCCTGTGGCACAACCGGCACCGGTTGCGCGAGCGGGGCGTCCTCTACCCGGGCACGGACTTCGCCTCCCACGTCAGAGCCGCCTTCGACCTGCGGCGGACGTTCTTCCCTGGTGCTTCTGACCCGCGGATCCCCGGGGCGTGGCGGGCGCTCGTCGACGAGGCCCGCGACTTCGCCGGAAACGTGATCATCTCGCAGGAGCTGTTCGCGCCCGCCCGGCCCGCCTACGTCCGGCAGGCGCTCGCCGACCTGGACTTCGCCGACGTGCACGTGGTCTTCACCGTGCGCGACCTCGGCCGCCAGATCCCGGCGCACTGGCAGGAGGACGTCAAGAACCGGTTCACCAGCTCGTTCGAGGAGTTCGTGACGGCCCTGCGGCGGCGGGACTGGCGCACGTTCGAGAGCGCGCGGCTGTTCTGGGGGCTGCAGGACCCCGTCGCGGTCCTGGGCCGCTGGGGCGCCGGCCTGCCGCCCGAACGCGTCCACGTCGTGACGCTGCCGCGTCCGGGAGCCCCGCACGACCTGCTCTGGCGGCGCTTCTGCGCCGCCACCGGCCTCGTCCCGGACGACTACGACCTGTCCCGGACGTTCGCCAACCAGTCGCTCGGCCTGGCCGAGACCCAGTTCCTGCTGAGGATCAACCACGCCCTCGGCGAACGCGTCGGCTGGCACCAGTACAACGAGGACGTCAAGCTCTTCCTCGCCCAGCAGGTGCTGGCGGCGCGGACGTCCGCCACGCGGATCGAGCTGCCCGCCGAGCACGTCCCGTGGGCGACCGAGCGGTCCATCGAGACCGTCGAGGCGCTGCGCGCGGCCGGTTACGACGTGGTGGGCGACCTGTACGAGCTGATGCCCCTGCCCCCGTCCGGCCCCGCGGTCGGGCGGGCGCCCGCGCCGCCTCCCGACGAGCCGCGCTGGCCGGAGATGGCCGATGCCGGCATCGACGCCATCGCGGCGCTGCTGGAGCGCGTCCGGCAGCGGGAGGAACGCGCCGGATCGCAGCCGGGCGCGCGGACGCCGGTCGGTGACCGGCTGGACATGCTCCGGCAGGACTCCGCCGACCTGCTGGACACCACGGACCGGCTCGCGCACGACGCCGCCCCCCTCGTCCGGCGGGCGGTGCAGAGCGCGAGCGACCGGTATCCGGCGGCGCGGCGGCTTCGCGGCGCCTATCGGAGGATTCAGAACAGGGCGGAACGGTCCGACGCAGAGACGAGAACGAGATGAGCTCCCCCATGGACCAGCGGCCGGTGAAGTCGGTCTACCTGCACGTCGGGGCGCCCGCCGCCGGGACGTCCTTCCTGCCCCGGGCCCTGTGGGCGAACCGGCGGCGGCTCGGCGACACGGGCGTCTGCTACCCGCTGGCCGGGCCGCAGGAGCACTTCGCAGCCGTCATGGACCTGCGCGAGATGAGCTGGGGCGGCCGGCGCGAACCGGACTGGGACGGCGCGTGGGACCGGGTCGTCCAGCGGATCCGCGAGTGGGACGGCCACGCGGCCGTCCTCTCCCAGGGCCTGCTGGCCGGGGCGACCGAGCAGCAGGTGGCGCGGGTCGTGGCGGCACTGGAGCCCGCCGAGGTCCACGTGGTGTTCGCGACCCACGACCTGGGCTGGCAGCTGATCCTGGACTGGCAGGAGCAGCTGAGGCACGCCCACACGGTCACGTTCGAGCGGTTCGTCGACGACCTCGTAGCCCGCGGCATCGACGCGCCGGAGCCGTTCGGGGAGATGTTCTGGGGGCTGCACGATCCGGTGCGCGTCCTGGGGACGTGGGCTTCGGCCGTGCCCAAGGAGCGGATCCACGTCCTCACCCTGCCGCCACCGGACGGGAGCCCCCGCGTGCTGTGGGACCGCTTCCGCGGCCTGACCGGCATCGGCGCCGCGGTGTGCGACATCGAGGGCATCCCGGCGGGCGGGCCGCTGTCGGCGGTCGAGGCGGAACTGCTCCGCCGGCTCAACGAGCGGATCGGCCCGGCGCTGCGCCGCGACTACGAGCGGATGGTCCGCGAGCACCTCGCCGGCTACGGGCCGGACGGGGCCGGCGGCGCGGCCGGCCGTACACGGATGGGCCTTCCCGCGCGTCATAACGAATGGGCGGCGTTGCGGACCCGGGAACTGGCCGAGTCCCTGCGCGCCTCCGGATACGACGTGGCCGGCGACCTCGGCGAGCTGGCGACCGCGCCGGATCCGGCGCCCTTCATGCTCCCCGGGGACGTCCCCGAGGAGCTGATCGCGACCGCGTCCGTCGGTGTCGTGGCGCACCTGCTGGAGGAGCTGACGTTGGCGCACGAACGCATCGGGCTCGCCCACCTGCAGAGCGAGATGGCCGGCGTCCAGGAGAACCTGCGGCGGCTGCTGGAGGCGGCCGCGGCGCCGTCCCCGCCCCTCCAGCGCGCCGCCCGCCGCGCCACCGGGAAGCGCAACCCGTGACCCCGGGCCCGGAAGGGCGCGGCGGCGCACGCGTCGCGGCCGTGGTGGTCACCTACAACCGGCGCGATCTCCTGACCGAGGCGCTGACCGCGCTGCGGACGCAGACCCGCGTCCCCGACCGGGTGGTCGTCATCGACAACGCGTCCTCGGACGGCACTGCGGAGGCGGTCGCAGGCCGTTTCCCAGAGGTGGATCTGCTGACGCTGCCCCGCAACGTGGGCGGAGCAGGGGGATTCAGCGCCGGCATCGCCCGTGCTTTGGACGGCGGTGCCGACCTGCTCTGGCTGCTGGACGACGACACCGTCCCCGAGCCCGGGGCCCTCGAAGCGCTGCTCGCCGTCAGGGAGCGGGCGACGACGGCGGACGAGGGTCCGCCCACGCTGGCCGCCAGCCGTGTGGTCTGGACGGACGGGCGCGACCACCCGATGAACACGCCGCGCCCGAAGCCCCGCGCGACGGCCGCCGAGACCCGCATCGCCCGCGCCGCGGGCTGTGTGCCGATCCGCTCGGCGTCGTTCGTGTCCATCCTGGTGGACGCGGCCGCGGTGCGCGAGCGCGGGCTCCCCGTCGCCGACTACTTCCTCTGGAACGACGACTTCGAGTTCACCACCCGGCTGCTGCGCGGCCGCCGCGGCGTGCTGTGCCCGGACAGCGTCGCGGTCCACAAGACCCGGGAGTTCGGCGGTACGGACGCCGACCCCGGCGACCGCTTCTTCTACGAGGTCCGCAACAAGATCTGGCTGTTCACGGGGAGCCCCGGGCTGGCTCCGGGGGAACGCGTCCTGTACGCGGGTTCCACGCTGCGCCGCTGGGCACGCACCTTCGCGGCGTCCTCGGACCGGGCGGTGCTCTTCCGGGCCATGGCCCGCGGTATCGGGAAGGGCCTCTCCGGGCGGCCCAGGCCCACGGCGGCGCTGCTGCGCGAGGTCGGAGTCGAGGTCCCCCGGTTATGACGGCGACGCGGCGGGAGGCGGACGGGACCGGCTCACCGGAGGCCGGCGCGCCGGGCAGGAGGCTCGCGCCGCGGCTTCCGGCCCGCCCGTGGGTTCTGCCGCTCGTTCCCGCCGCGCTGACGCTCGTCGTCACGCTGATCGGCATCGGAACCCCGTCGCTCTGGCTCGACGAGGCCGCCACGGTCACCATGACCACGCGTTCGTACGGCGACATGCTGCGCGTCTTCCACGACAAGGACCTCGTGCACGCCCTCTACTACGTGCTCATGAAGCCGTGGGTCACGGTTTTCGGCACGGGCGAGATCGCACTGCGGTTTCCGAGCGCGCTGGCGATGGCCGCCGCGGCGGCGGGCATCACGGTCATCGGCCGGAACAGGCTCGGGACGTCGGCGGGCCTGCTGGCCGGGTTCGCGTGGGCGGTGGGCGTCCAGACGACAAGGTGGGCTCAGGAGGGGCGCTCCTACGCCCTGACCGCGGCGCTGGCGGTGCTGGCGACGTACCTGTTCGTCCGCGCGGTCGACGGGGACGGGCGGCACCGGTGGCGGTGGTTCGCGGCCTACGTTCCCGCCGTCGCGCTGCTGGGCCTGATGCATCTGCACGGCGTCCTGCTGGTGGTGGCGCACGGCGTCACGCTGCTGCTGGCCCGGCCCGGGGCCCGGCCGGCAGCCGGTTGGCTGTCGGCCGCCGGAGCGGCGACGGCGCTGCTGCTGCCGTTCGCGCTGCTCGCCCGTGACCAGAAGGACCAGGTTCAGTGGCTCCCGGAGCCGTCCTGGAACGTGGTGTGGACACAGGTGCAGTTCCTGTCCGGAGGACGCGCGCTCGTCGCGCCGGTGGCCGCGCTGGCGGTGATCGGTGTCGTGGCGGGCGTCCGGGCACAGCGCCCCGAGACTGACGGCTCCCGTCCCCACGTCTCGCCCTCGCTGGCCGCCGTCGCGCTGCCGTGGCTCGTCGTGCCGACCGTCCTGCTCCTCGGCTACTCCCTCGTCGGCGACCCGATCTTCTACTTCCGGTACACGACCTTCTGCCTGCCCGCCGTCGCGCTGCTCGTCGGGGCGGGCCTGGCCGGACTGCTCGCCGCGGGGCGGCGCCGCGCCGTCCGGGCGGCGGTCATGGCTGTGGCCGTGGCGGCGCTGGTGGTCCCGTCCCTCGACGATCACGGCCACATCCGCGAGCGGGAGAGCCGGCCGGACGACACGCGTACGGCGGCCGAGGTGATCCGCGCGCACGCCCGCCAGGGGGACGCCATCGTCTACCTAGGGGGCGTCGTGCGGTGGAACGCCGCCGCCTACCCCGGCGTCTTCGGCCGCCTCCGCGACGTCAGCATGCGCGTTGATCCGGTGACCGCGGCCAATCTCGGCGGCCGCGACGTGCACCCCCGCCACCTGGCGCCGAAGCTCGCCGACGTGGACAGGGTGTGGGTGATGAACCATCGCGGCCTCGAACCGCACGGCCCCCTCATCGAGCGGCGGAAGCGGGCGGTGCAGGACGGCGGCCCCTGGCGGAGGGCCGGGACCTGGAACTTCACGGGCGGCTGGCTCACCCTGTTCGAGCGGACCGGTCCCTACCGGAGTTCGAAGTAGTCGACCTCTCCCAGGCCGCCGCCCAGGCTCCGCAGGCCGAAGGTGTTCCAGCCCGCGGTCAGCTGGACCTCCGCCGCGGCGGACTGCCATCCGGCCCCCTTCGTGGCGGGCAGCCGCAGCGACGCCGCGGCACGGCCGTTCACCGACAGTTCGAGATCGGAGTCCTGCCCGGAGCGGTTGGCGTAGTGCGCGCTCAGCGAGTAGCGGCCGGCGGCGGGCGCGAACACGTGCACGTCCACCCGGCAGCCGGGGCGGACGAACGGGCCGACGGCGGCGCCGCCCGACGCGTGCTCCCGGGGTATCGCCGAGGCGCAGCCGTTCAGCCGCGTCCGCTCCGCCTCGTACCGGACCGGGACGCCCTGGACGGCGGGCCGCGCACCGTCCCACCCGAGCCGGGCGACGTACATGCCGCGGGTCACCTGCGAACCGCCGTGGTAGTCGAGGATGCCGTGGAACACCAGGTGGTCGCCGCCCTCGCCGGCGAGGACGTCGGCGCTGCCCGGCCCCTCGATCTTCCGCCGGTACCCGCCGGTGGACTGCAGCGGCGCCGGGGCCTTCTCGTAGGGCCCCTCGATCGACGACGCCACCGCGTAGCGGGTCTGGTAGTTCGGCTTGAAGTACCAGCCGGCCGAGTAGAACAGCACGTACTCGCCGTCCCGTCGCACGAGGTCCGGGGCCTCCACGAGGACCGGCTCCCCCGGGCCGCGGCCCATGATCTGCTTCGGCGCGCCGGCCAGGCCCAGCCCGTCCGGGTTCAGCCTGACGAGGTGGATCGCCGCCGTGGCCCGGCCGTCGGTCTTGTAGAGCAGGTAGCGGGTGCCGTCCTCCTCGATGTAGGACGCGGCGTCGATGGCGCCGCCCAGGTTCAGCGGGCACACGAGCGGCCCGCCCCGCAGCGGGATGAACGGTCCCGCCGGCGAGGACGCCGTGGCCGCGCCGATGCACTGGTGCTTGCTGTCCCTGCGGCGCGCGGAGAAGTAGAGGACGTACGACCTGCTCCCTCCGCTCGGCGGTACGACCTCGGGCGCCCACGTCCACCCCTCGGTGGCCCATGCCGGGAGGTGGGCGAGGCCGTCGCCCCGCGCCAGGCGCCACGGCCCGGTCGGCGAGGCGGCCGTCGCGACCGGCATCGTGGCGTCCGCGTTGTTCGTGCCGTACGCGAAGTAGGTGCCGTCCGCCTTGATCACCGTGGGGTCGGCGAACGCGGTGTCGATCACCGGCTCGACGGGCGAGTAGCCGGGCGGGTCGATCGGCGCCGGCGCGCCCGCGGGACTCGGCAGCGGCGGCCCGGACGGCCGGCCGGACCCCTGCGCCGCCGCCGCGCCCGTCCCGCCCGGAGACGGCCCGCACGAGACGGCGAGCCCGACGACCAGCGCCACCAGCGCGCTGATCGCGGCACCGGTGACCAGCGGCGCCAGGGTCAGCAGCGTCCGCGAATGCCCGCCCGTACTCGTCATAGCACCCCGATCATGCCAATAACCGTCATCGGACGGCGAACGATCCCTCATACGCGAATCGCCCGGACGGTGGTTAGGCTTTGCCGGGACCGGCGGCACGGAGGAGAGGCGGACGTTGATCCGACATCGGCGGTTCGCGGCCGTCCTCTGCCTGGTCGCGGCCCTCGGAGCGAGCGGCTGCTTCCTCCAGCCGGGGGGACCGTCCGGCGCCGCGGAGCGGACCCCGGCCCCGGAGAGGCCGAACATCGTGTTCGTCCTCACCGACGACCTCTCCTGGAACCTCGTCGCGCACATGCCCGAGGTCCTCCGGATGGAGCGGGACGGGCTCACCTTCCGCAACTTCATCGTGGCGGACTCGCTGTGCTGCACGTCCCGCGCCACGATCTTCACCGGCAGGTACCCGCACAACACGGGGGTCCGCACCAACTTCCCGCCCGACGGCGGCTTCCAGGTCTTCAAGGAGGAGGGCAACGAGCAGGAGTCGTTCGCGCCGCACCTGGAGAAGGCCGGATACCGCACCGCGCTGCTCGGGAAGTACATGAACGGCTACCACCCGAACGACACCCAGGGCGGGACGGCGCCGTACGTCCCGCCGGGGTGGACCGAGTGGTACGTCGCCGGCAACGGCTACGGCGAGTACGACTACAACCTGAACGAGAACGGCCGCCTCGTCCGCTACGGGCGCAGGCCGCAGGACTACCTGACCGACGTCCTGGCGAACAAGGGGGTCGAGTTCATCAAGCGGGCCGCCGGGTCGTCGCAGCCGTTCTTCGTCGAGATCTCGACGTTCGCGCCGCACGGGCCGTTCGTCCCCGCGCCGCGGCACGCCGGGCTGTCCGGCGGGCTCAAGGCGCCGCGGCCGCCGTCGTTCAACGAGGCCGACGTCCGCGACAAGCCGTCGTGGCTGCGGTCGCGGCCGCGGCTGGGCCCGCCCGCGATCCGCCGCATCGACGAGGGCTACCGCGACCGCGTCCGCATGGTCCAGTCGGTGGACGAGATGGTCGGCCGGATCCGGACAACCCTGAAGGAGCTCGGCCGCGACCGCGACACCTACGTGGTCTTCGGCTCCGACAACGGCTTCCACATGGGAGAGCACAGGCTGGCCGGGGGCAAGATGACCCCGTACGACAGCGACGTCCGCGTCCCGTTCCTGGTCGTCGGCCCCGGTGTTCCCGCCGGTCGCCAAGTCGGGCGGCCCGCGCAGAACACCGATCTGGCGCCGACGTTCCTGGACCTCGCCGGGCTGCGGCCGCCGCCGGCGACCGACGGCCGGTCGCTCGTGCCGTTCCTGCGCGGCGCCGCGCCGCCGGACTGGCGGCAGTCGGTGCTGATCGAGCACGTCAAGCCGCCCCCGTCCGCCGAGGACCCGGACCGCCAGGACTCCGCGCCCGGCGCCCCGACGACCTACAACGCGCTCCGCACGGACGAGCTGCTCTACGTGGAGTACGCGAACGGGGAACGCGAGTACTACGACCGCGCCCGCGACCCCCAGGAGATGAACAACATCGTGGGGACGCTGCCCGAGCAGCGGCGCCGGCACCTCTCCGACCTGCTGTACGCGCTGACCCACTGTTCGGGCGCGACCTGCGCCACCGCGGGCCGGAGCCGCTGAGCGAGTTCCGTCCCTTTATGCGCCGCTATCATCGCTGATTGACCGCGGATGCGCGGAGACACGTCCATATACCGGATGCTGGGGGAGCGGGTGTGACTGCAACCGGAAAGCCGGATGACGACCACGCGGTGGAGCGTCCCGAACCCGGGCAGCCGGCTCCGGCCCCTCCGCCGCCGCAGTGGCTGAGCGAGCAGCCGTCGTCGCCCGCCTCGCTGCTCCCCGGCGACGACCCGGAGGAGGACGGCCCCGGAGAAGCCGGCACCGGCTCCGGGCAGAGCACCGCCGCGCAGGAAGCACCGGAGGAGTCCTCTTCCCAGGGGGCCGCGACGGACGACTCCGAAACCCAGATGGTCGACCGCACCATCAGCGACCGCACCATGGCCGACTCCGGCGAAGAGCCGTCGCACACGGTGGTCGTTCCCATGGCGACGTCGACCGACATCCCGGCGCCGCCGCCGTTCCCGTACACGCCGGAGGCACCCGAGGCCGCGTCGGCACAGGCCCCAGCCCAGCCCCCTGCCCAGCCTCCCGCACCGCCCCCGTTCCCGTACGGGCAGGAGATTCCGGACGCCACCCGCGCGGAAGGCATCCCCCAGCAGTCCCCGATGCCCCCGCCGCCTCCCGGATTCCCGCCGCAGGCGCCGCCTGCGGCCCCGCCGGCCGCGTCTCCGTCGCAGAGCCCTCCCGCCCACGCTCCCTTCCCGTACGCGCAGGAGATCCCGGGCACGCCCGCGGCACCGGCCCGCGAGCCGTTCCCCTACGCGCAGGAGGTCCCGGGCGCCCCGAGCGGCCCCCCGGCCGCGGAGCCGTTCCCGTGGGCCCAGCAGGTGCCGGGGGCACAGGTGCCGGGGGCACCGCAGCAGAACCAGGGCGTCGCCGGCCCGCCCGCGCCGCCGCCGCCCGTCATCGACGAGCCGTGGCGCACCCCGCAGGGCAAGAAGCCGAAGGGCCCCCGCAAGAGCCTCAAGAAGCCGCTGCTCATCGGGGTCGCCGGCCTGGCGGTCGCGGCGCTGGTCGCGGCGGGCGCCGTCTTCGTGCCGGGCCTCCTCGAAGGCGACGGCGAGAAGAAGACCGGCGCGGAACTGGCCGGCTCGATCTTCCCGGTGAGCGGCACGGCCCGCACCGACGGCCGCGACCAGGAGATCGCGGGCGTCGCCGCCGTCGGCTCGACGGTCGTCGCGGTCGGCGGCGAGACGGACCCGCAGAACGCCCGCGGGGTGTTCCTGGTGTCCAACGACGGCGGCCGCACGTTCGAGTCCGTCCCGCCGCAGGGCACCGACGGCGGCGCCGCGGCGCCCGGCGGGATCCCCGAGGCGGTCGGGGGCTCGTCCCGCGGCTGGGTCGCGATCGGCTCCCGGACGGGCGGCGGCGCCGTCTGGCTGAGCGAGGACGGGCGCGAGTGGCGCAGGCAGCCCGACGCCGTCGGCGACGTGTTCGGCCTGAACAACCGCGTGCAGCGGATCGTCGCCACCGGCAACGGGTACCTGGCCATCGGCGAGAACTCCCCGAAGGGCGACTTCAGCGACTCCCGGCCGGCCCTCTGGCTGTCCACCGACGGGCGGCGCTGGGAACCGCGGGTCGCCGACCAGATCGGACTGCAGATCAGCGGCGGCGAGTTCGCCCTGGTGGAGGCCGCGAACAGCGGCAACGTGATCCTCCTGGAGGGCCTCGTCACGCCCGACGGGGGCAAGGACCCCTACCGCAGGGTCTGGCGCTCCGAGGACGGCGGCCGGACCTGGGCGGGCTCCGACGTGCCGGTGCCCAAGGGCAGCCGCGGCCTGATGATCGGCGGCAGCGAGGCCGGTTTCCTGGCCGTGCGCGAGATGAAGTCGTCCGGCGACTTCTACGGCCAGGCGTACTTCTCCCGGGACGGCAGGACCTGGGGCAAGGCCGGGACGCTGAAGGCGGAGGGGTACAAGCACACCAGCCGCATCGTCGGCGACCGGCAGGGCTACGCGGCCATCGTCTTCCGGGACCGGGACGTGCTGGTGTCGCGCAGCGCCGACGGCGGGGCGTCCTGGAAGGACGCGGGCACCGCCGAGCTGAAGCCCGGCCTCAAGGTCATGGGCGCGGCGCTGGCCGGCGGCCAGGCGGTCCTCGCCGGGCACGAGCCCGGCGGCGGCGACACCGACGCCATGCTCGGCGTCTGGGACGCCGCGGGCACCGCGGTCCCGGTCGACCTCGCGAAGATCACCGGCGCCGTCCGGCCCGACCACTCGGTCACCTCCGTCGGCGCGACCGACGCCCTCGCCGTCGCCGTGGGCAGCGCGCGGGGCGACGCCGCGGCCTGGTCGTCGAAGGACGGGACCGCGTGGACGCCCGCCCAGGGCCTCGGCGCCGCGTTCACGCGGCCGGGCCCGCAGCAGCTGACCGATGTCGCCGGGGGCGCCGCGGGCTGGCTGGCGGTGGGCTACGACCAGGCCGCCCCGCGCGGCCCGCTCGTCGTCACCTCGGAGGACGGCGCGACCTGGCAGACCGCCGACTCCGACGCCGCGTTCGCCGCCTCCAGGGAGGGCGTGCCCGTGACCAACGCCGCGGCCGCCGGGGACGCCGGGTACGTGGTCGTCGGCATCCAGGGGGCCTCGGTGGCCGCCTGGTTCTCCCCGGACCTGAAGAGCTGGGAGCGCGGCACCGGCACGGATCCGCAGATGATGAGGGGCGGGAAGAACGCCGGCCGCTGGATGCTGGACGTCACCGCCGGCCCGTCCGGTTTCACCGCCGTCGGCGGCAGCCGCGAGGCCAAGCGCAACCGGCCCTCGGTCTGGACGTCGCCCGACGGCAAGCAGTGGACGCTGCAGGTGCTCCAGCTGCCCGCGGGCGTGAACGAGGCGCACTTCACCCACGTCGCCGCCCGCGGGAGCACGCTCGTCGCCACCGGCCTCGCGGCGACCCAGAAGGGCCTGGACTGGCTGGGCTACGTCTCCACGGACGCCGGCAAGTCGTGGCAGCCGCTGAAGTCCCCCAGCGAGGGGACCCCCGTCAAGGTCACCGCGCTGACCGCGACGCCGGACGGCTTCGCCGCCACCGGCACGACCGGGGCCGCGGGCGGCACCGACGTCGTGTCGTGGACGTCCCCGGACGGCCTCGCCTGGAGCGCCTCCACGCCCGGCGGCACCGGTCTCGGCGGCGTCGGCGACCAGGAGATCACGGGGCTGGCGAGCTTCGGGAGCACGCTGCTGGGAGTCGGCCGCAGCGCCGACTCCAACGGCGATCAGCCCGTGCTGTGGTCGCGCTGATCCGCGACCGCCGCCTCGGCCGGCCCGGCGAGGTCCGGCTCCACCGGCTGGGGCGCGGCGGGCGGTTCGCCCGGCGCCGCTGAGAGCGGGGCCGGCGAGTCGGGAGAGCGCTCCGGGCGGGCGTGCCGCGGGACGTAGCCCGGGGTGCGCGGCGCGGGCACGAAGGCGGCGTCCCGGTCCCGTTCGCGGTCGCGGGAGCGGTTGCGGCGCGCGCCGTACGGGGCGACGACCATCCGGTAGAAGGGCTTGCGCACGACGGTCGGGACGAGGCGGTAACCGCCCCGCACGACGACGTTGCGCACGTACTGGGGGCGCGTTATGAAGCCCTCGCCGAGCATCTCGCGCTGGAGCCGGAGCTCCGAGCGCAGCAGGTCGCGGCCGCCGCGCCGCTCGTACGCGCCGTCCCCCACCCGGTAGTACACGAGCGGCTCGGCGACGTTCACGATCCGGGCGCCGTTCGCGATCATCCGCGCGAACAGCCAGTAGTCCTCCATCAGCGGCAGGTCGCCGTAGCCGCCGACCGCGACGACGGCGCTGCGGCGGTAGACGACCGTGGGGTGGTTGAAGGGGTCGTGGAGGCGGGAGTAGCGGGCGATGTCGGCGGGGTCGCTCGGCGGGGTGCGCCGGCCGACGATGTCGGAGATGTCGGTGTCGAACTCCAGGAGGCCGGCGCCGACGAGGTCGGCTCCGGCGCGCACCAGCGGCACCTGGGTCTGGAAGCGGTGCGGCATCGCGACGTCGTCGGCGTCCATGCGGGCGACGATGTCGTACCGGGACGCGCGGAGGCCCGCGTCCAAGGCCGGGCCGAGGCCGCGGTTGTGCTCGAGCTGGACGAACGACACCTCGGCCGGGCTGCCGTCGACCAGTTCGCGCAGGCACGCGGCCATCTCGGGTTCGACGGGGCCGTCCTGGACCAGGACGACCTGGTCCGGGCGCAGGGTCTGCTCGTGCACCGCACTGCGGAAGGCGACCCTCACGTGCTCCGCTCGATCACCGCCGTAGACGGTCATGAGCAAGGTGAATGCTTCGGGCTGCATGCGTCCGTTCCGGGGGAAGCGTGGGCGCCCGGTAGAGCCCTGTGCGGGGGCGGCTCCTTGGGGCAGGGGGGCTTCGGGGGCTGGGGGATTTGGGAGTGCTGTCCTACCTATGACGCTTTGATGCCAGTGCCGGGTTACGCGCCCGACACGATACCGATCTCCCGTGACAGATGGGTTTCGGCGGGCTTCAGGTGGCGGCGCAGACGTCGCGGTCGGCGCGGATCTCGCCGGCGACCCTGGGCACCGACGCGTTCAGGCCGCGCAGCCGGGCGCCGCTCTTGCCGATGACGAGGTAGACCCGGCCGGGGCGGGCGGCGCGCCAGGCGCGCGGCTTGGGGCCGGGGACGGCGATCGCCACGCGGGCGGCCTGCCGTTCCGCGCCCGCGCCGTAGAGGATCTGGGTGCGCGCGTACGTCCGGTCGGCGGTGCCGACCTTGACGACCTGGAAGCCGCGCTCGGTGAGCTGGTCCGCCGTCCGCTGCGCGAGGCCGGGGGTGCCGGCGGCGTTGTAGACGCCGACTTGGACCTGGGCGGGCGGGACGGGCTTCACCTGGTTCCCCACCGGGACGGGCTCGGGCTCGGGGAGCTTGTTGTCCTCCCGGACGGCCCGGAACAGCGGCTCGGCCAAGGCCCGGTTGAACTGGACGCGGTTCCTGTCCTGCGGGTACGCCTCCACCGGGACGGTCACGAACCGGACCTTCCCGGCGCTCATCCCCCGCAGGCTGCCCGCGAGCCGCTGCATGACCGAGAGGGTGAGGTCCTCGTCCGCCTTGATCGACTTGGCGACGGCGGAGAGGAAGTCGTAGGTGCGTCCGGGGTCGGTCAGCATGCCCTTGTCGGTGGCCTTCTTGGTGACCGACGCCATGAACGCCTGCTGCCGCTTGATCCGGTCGAGGTCGGAGCCGTCGCCGAGCGCGTAGCGGGTCCGGACGTAGCCGAGCGCCTGGTCGCCGCGGACGACCTGCCGGCCCGGCCGGAGCCGCAGCTCGGCCTTCGGGTCGTCGATGCGCCGCGGCACGCAGATCTCCACGCCGCCGAGCGCGTCCACGACCCGCTTGAAGCCGGCGAAGTCGACCTCGACGTAGTGGTCGATGTGGATGTCGGTGAGGGACTCGATCGTCTTCCACGTGCAGGCGGGACCGCCGTTGGAGAACGCCGTGTTGATCATCCCGAACTGGGCGGGGACGGTCGTGCCGTTCCTCCGCTTGCAGGACGGCATCTGCACCATCGAGTCGCGGGGGAAGCTGATGCCGATGGCGTTCTCGCCGCCGGGCGAGATGTGCAGCAGGATCGTGGTGTCGGAGCGCTGCCCCGGCTCGGTGCCGTAGCGGGCGTTGCGTCCGGCGCGGCTGTCGGACCCGATCAGCAGGATGTTCAGGGAGCCGTTGAGCTTCTCCGGGCGGTCGACGCCGAGCCGGCCGTCCACGTTCTCGCGGTCGATCTGGCCGTCGAGGCGCCGCCAGAACCCGTACGCGGTCAGGCTCCCGGCCACCAGCACCACCGACATGACGATCGACAGCACGCCGAGCACGCGCCACAGACGCCCCCGCACCGGCGGTTCCGGTGGCGGCGGGGCGTTGCCCGCGTAGTACACGGGAGACGGCGCGGCGGCTCGCTGCATCCGCAACATTTCAGCACAGATTGGACACCCGCCTCCCGGGCCGCGGCAAAGTCGGCCGCACGGCGGGCGGGTCTGCCCGGGATGCCCGCGATCGCTAGACTCCCGGGGAGATGAGCACAGTAGACGCGCTGACCGACCAGGCCATGGTCGTGCTGCAGGACCGGCCGCTGGTGCCCCTGAGCGCCTGGCTGAACAAAGCCCTCGGCGACTGCGTCGCGGGCGGCCGCACGCTGCAGCTGGTCACCCCCCTGGACTCCCGGCTGTCGCTCCCCCTGCGCACCGCCGCGTCGGGCAACGACGTGCAGTGGGTCGTCCGCAACGGCGACGGCTACTACGAGGGCCTGACCGGACGGCCGCTGAAGTGGAGCGGCGGGACGTTCGTCCCCGTGCCCGAGGCCCGCGACTACGCGCCCGGGTTCACCACCCGCCCGAGCGTCCCCATCGGCTCGCAGCTCACCCTCGTCTACCGCACCAGGCACGGCGCCGAGGGCGACCTGGGCGGGCCCGTCGAGCGCCTCCTGCAACTGCTCACCGGCAAGCCGCCCGGCGCGCTCGGGCCCGCCGAGCCGCTGGAGCACCCGTGGCGCCGCGACCGGTTCACCGAGTACGCGCGGGGACGCTCGACCGCGCGGCTCCTGGTCGTCGGCGACGGCCCGCGCCCGGCGCAGGCGATCTGCGACTTCACCGCGAGCGCGGGCGGTGCCGTCGGGGAGGTCAGCACCGTCACCATCGGCTACATGCCGGAGGACCCGCCGCCCCTGCAGCACCTGCCGACCCTCGTCGGCGCGCTGGCCGCCGACCAGACGATCGCGTCGCTGTTCGTCCAGCTCACCCCCGGCCGCGCCGACCTCACCACCGAGCCCCGCTGGACGGGCGCGCCCGCCCCGGTCGCGCTGGCCGTCGCCGGGACGGTCTCCGGGCCGAACGGCGTCCCCGGCCAGCCGGTCGGGCCGCCGCGCGCGCCGCTGACGTTCTTCCCCCTCGGCGACGGCCGCTCGCAGGACGGCTGGCAGCGGCACAGCCACCTCATGCAGCACCTCCAGTCGGCCTGACCGGCGGCACCGCCGCCCTGAATGCGACGTTCCTCCCACTACCGACGGCAAAGGGCACACAGAGTTGATGATCTACCCGTAAGGGATGATGTACGGTCCTGCCCATGGGACAGGCCGGTCAGCTCGACGCACTTGAGCGGGCCGTCGAGGGGACGCTCGCCGAAGGGTCGTTCGAGTTCGACGACGCCGCGGCGGTCCTGCGGATCGAGGGGTCCCCCGTCCTGACGACCACCTGGTTCCTGTCCTGCGGCGTCGTCGGCGTCGCGCTGCTGATGGCCGGGGCCGTGCTGTCCCTCGCCGGGCTGCCGGACGAGGCGCGGTGGGCGCTGGCACCGGGCGCCGGGCTGCTCGGCTGCGCGCTCGGCATCGTGCTGCTGCTCCGCTTCACGCCGGTGGCCGCCCTCTGGTCGGACGTGGAGCTGCGGTTCGCGGAGCGGGCGATGGTGCACCGGCGCAAGCGGGTCCCGTTCGGCGAGCTCCGTCCCGAGCACCTGGTGTGGAAGAACGGGTGGTTCTTCCGGCGCCTCTACGTCCGCCACCCGTCCCTGCGCAAGCAGCTCGCCGGGTTCTTCGGCAGCGAGGAGCGCCAGGCCGCGGAGTTCCGGCGGCGGCTGTGGGAGCTGATCGCCGCGCCCGAGCTGGCGGACGCCCCCGGTGACGGCGGCCTCACCCCCGTGCAGCGCTGGATCATCGCCGCCGGCGCCCCCTACGGCGCGATCAACGGCTTCCTCGTCGACCGCCTCGGCACCGCGCCCGGCGAGTCCGCGAAGGCCGCCGACCGCCGCACCGCCCACGAACTCCTCCAGGACCCGTGGGGCGCCTACGACCTGGAGCAGCTCCTCGGCGCCGTCAACTGGCTCGTCCAGGACGGGCACCGCGCCGACTTCACCCGGGACGCCCGCCTCGCCGCCCGGCCGCCCGCCGCGCAGGAGGAGTACGGGACGCTGCTGCGGGAGGTCGACGCCCTCATCGCCCGCGACGACCTCGAACCCCCGTTCGTCGAGCGGCTGATCGAGCTGGTGCGGCTCCGGTACGGGGACGAGGGCGGCTCGTACGCGCGGCTCGTCCCGCGGCTGCTCCGCGACGAGCCCGGCGCGGACGTCAGCGAGGAGGGCGCCGAGCTCGCCCAGTTCCTGCACCAGCTGTTCAACGACCGCAACCACGCGTCCGAGGAGCTGCACCGCCTGCGGGTCCTCGCCGACCCGGCGCTGCGCGCGAACGTGGAGCGCTTCCTCATCTGGGACTACGGGCGCGCCCTCATGCTCTACCGCTGGGGCCACATGGTGGGCTGGCTGACCGAGGAGTACTGCTGGGAGCGGATGCTCCCGCTGGCGATCGACATCCAGCGGCGGTACTCGTCCTGGCGGGACATGGCCGCCTGCTACCTGCAGGGACGGCTGCTCTGGTCGGGCGGCGGGAAGGCGCAGGCCGAGTACGAGCGGCTCGTCGAGAACCTCCTCACCGAGCCCCGCAGCCCCTGGAACACCCTCCCCTGGGACCTTCCCCTCACCCGCGACTGGACGTGACCGTCAGCCCCCGATGACGCCGCCGTGGTACGCGGCGCCGTCCTGCCCGGGAACGCCGACCGCCGGACCGCCGCCCTGCTGGGCCGCCTTCCAGCTGCGCGCCGGCGCCTCGCTCGCCCCGTCGGGGTAGACGGTCCCGCCGGCCCAGTGCACGAGCGAGTCGGCGAACCTGCGCGCCACCCGCACCGCGTCGGGCAGGTCGGCCGCGGCGCGGACGTCCACCCACCAGATCGGGGCGGTGACGCGGTCGGCGAACTCCGCGCCGAGCAGCCGGCGGATCTCGCTCTGCGCCGACACCTGCACCGCGTCCTCGATCGAGACGAGCAGCCGGCCCTCGGCGTCGTAGAGGAGGGTCGGCTCCGGTTCCCCGCCGCGCAGCTCCAGCGGCTCGCCCATGGCGATCAGACCGTCCGCCACGGCGTGCACGTCCGGACGGCGGCGCACCAGCGCCACCAGGTCACTGCTCATCAGGTCACCCCAGCCTCGGCCGGACCCGGCGGGCCGCCGCGGCGCGCGGCGACGGGTCGCCGGCTTGTGTCGGACACCTGCCTCCCTCTCCATCGCAACCCTATGACGCTTCCGCACGCGCCGCCGCCGTCCGTGGGCACGTACATCCACGACATACCTACCATCCCCCGCGATTTCGCCAACTTCTGCCCGCTACTCTGGTCGGATCTCATCGGCCACCCCGCTCGACCCCAGCTCGGAGCGTTCATGAACTCCCCCCAATGGCCCGGTCAGCCGCCCGGCGGACCCGGCTTCCCGCCACCGGCGCCGCCCGGCCCGCCGCCGCTGCCCGGCGGCCCCGGCTTCCCGCCGCCGCCCCGGCGGAGCGGAGGCGGAGCACTCGTCCCCCTGCTGATCTTCGGCCTGGTCGGGGTCCTGGCCCTCGTGGGCATCGGCGCCTTCGTCATCCTGGAGAGCAACGACGACGACGATCCCCGCAGGACGACCACGCTGCCGACCTACACGCCCTACTCCCCCTCCTACACGCCCGCACCGAGGCCCACGACGTCCAGGGGAGGCACCGGCACGGGCTCGGACCCGGCCTCCATCCTCTCCACGACCATCCGGACCGCCAAGGGGAAGACGTTCACCCGGGCGGGCACCCGGACGGAGTCGTGCAACACCCGCGCCAACACCACGCTCCGCACGACGCTGCGCAGCTACCCGTGCATGGGCTCGATGCACTCGGCGGTCTACGCCGACCCCACCAAGAAGATCATCACCGCGGTGTCGATCGCGAAGTTCTCCAGCCCGTCGGCGGCGAGCGCCGTCAGCCGCGTCACCGCCAAGCAGGGCTGGCCGAAGCTGCTCACCCCGTCCCAGGCGAGCGGCCTCCCCCAGCCCAGGCCCGACCCCGCCTACTGGACCCGCTCCTGGACGCAGGGCTCCAACGTCATCTACGCCCAGTCGTACTGGTCGTCCGGCGCCGCCGCCGGCGGCCGCACCGGCACCGTCTTCGCCATCGCCGGCGAACTGGGAGTAGAAGTGACCAACGTTCTCATCTGGAAGAACTGACGGACGGTGGCCGGCGGACCGCCGGTCAGCGGACGCCGCCGCCGGTCAGCGACCGCGAGAAGACCTCGTACACGATGCGGGTGAAGGCCGACCGGGCGGCGGCGGAGACCCTGGCCAGCTCCACCGAGCTGCCGGTGGCCAGATGCCGGTCGTAGGGGACGAACACGACGGGCAGTCCCCACGCGGCGAGCATCTCCTGCGCACGCCGCAGGTCGGCGCCCACCTGCGGGGCGTGCGAGACCATCGCGATCACCGTGCGGCCGAGCACTCCCTGCTGGTCGTTGGCCGCGTACCACTCCAGCGCGCCGCGCGCGCTCAAGGCGCCGTCGACCGTGCCCGGGGTGACGAGGACCAGGCCGTGTGAACCCGCGACGACGCCGCGGTTCACCTCGGTGAGGATGCCCGCGCCGCAGTCGACGACCGTCGCGGCGACGTAGCGGCTCACCGAACTGAGCGCCGTCTGGAACGTTTCCAGCGTGAACTCACCGGCGATGCGGCCGCCGCGCGTGGACGACAGCACGTAGAGGCCGTGCGGGGTCCGCGTCAGAAAACCCTCCGCCTCCTGGAACGTGTTCGGCCGGTGGGCGGCCAGGTCGAACAGCGAGAGCTGGGGACTGACGCCGAGGCGCAGCGGCAGCGATCCCAGCTCCGCGTCCGCGTCGGCGGCCAGCACCCGGTCGGCGCGGTGCAGGGCCAGCTCGGTCGCCAGCATCGCGGCCATCGTCGTCTTGCCCGCGCCGCCGCGGACGCTCGCGACCGCGATCTGCCGGGAACTCGGCACCGAACGCTGCATCAGGTCGGCGAAGGCGGCCCGCTCCCTGGCCTCCCGCGCGCCACCGCCCATCGCGTTGCGGACACCGCGGCCCATCCGGCGGGCGAGGGGGTCGCCGTGCTGGTTCTTGCGGACGAGATCGACCGCCGGGACCGGGTGGCCGCCCCCCGCCTGCCCGGGCGCGGGATGGGGCGGCGCGGGCGGCGCGGGGGCCCCGGACGAGGCGTCCGCCGGCTCGGGCTCCTCGCCGGAGGGCACGGCGCCGAGCACGGGATTGACCGCCGCCTCCCAGTCGAAGTCGGAGTGGATCAGCGGCTCGGCCTGCCGGGGCGCGCCCGGGACGTCCGCCCCCTGCTGCTCGGCGGCCGGCTGCGGCACCGCATCCGGCTGCGGGGGCGACGGCTGCTGCGGGGGCGGCTGCGGGGGCGGCTGCGTCGTTTGCGGGGACGCCGCTTCCTGGGCGGCGGGCTGCCGGGCCACCTGGGGAGACGGCTCGGGCGCCGGCCGCTGCGACGGCTGGGACTCCGGCCCCCCGGACACGGGCGGCGCGGGTTCGGGCTGCACGGGCGGCGGAGGCGGTGCGGCCTCGGGTTGCGCGGGCGCGGGCACGGGCGGTGCGGGCTCGAACTTCGGCGGCTCGGGCGGCGCGGGCTCGGCATGCGCGGGCTCAGGCGCCGGCGCCGGCGCGGGTTCGGCGGGCGGGGAGAACGACGGTGCGGCGGGGGGCGCCGCCGAGCCCGGTACGGGCACGGGCGCGGGCCGCTGCTCAGCCGCCGGACGCGGCGCGTCGGCTCCCCAGGACGGCTGCGCGACGCTGGTCGGCGCCTCGTCGAGCACCTGGAGCCCCCGCCGCGAAACGCCGACGTCGCTCAGGACGGCCTGCTGCCAACTGGAGTCGGTCACCCGCCCCCCTTTCACCGGTCAGCCTACGAGAGCCTCGCCCCGTGCACACCGGACCGGGTCGGGCCCGTGCCCCACAGCCTAGGAGCTTTCCGTACAAGGGTCTCACCGAACCAAAAGCCCTATCCGGCCGTCTAACCCCTGAAACCGCCAAGGGCTCCCGCTAGCCTGTCCTCAACCCCGAGCGCCCCCAGCCCGTGAGACCTCCCGGAGCGACGATGCCCCCCACCTCGGCAAGGCGGAGGACTCCCCGGCCGCACCGGCCGGAGTCAGCCGCTCTGGCCGGACTCGGCGCCCCGGGCGCCCTGCCGCCTGGCGATCGAAGCCTCGTACGCGGCCAGGGCCCGCTCCCCGCCGGGACGCAGCTCGAACCGGATGCCCCGGTCGCCCTCGAACGGGTTCCGGTGATCGAACCCGGCGCGGTAGATCTCGTTCGGCACGCCTTCCGGAAAGGCGTCGCAATAGGGGATCCACCGGTCAAGCGAGCTACTGCTCACCGGGTTGGACCTCTTCTGCAACCGCACGCAGGCATCGCAGATGTTCGGCTTCCTGCGCATCGTCCACCCACCCTTTCCCGGTCTCCGGCTCGGCCTGCGCGGCGCACCGCGCGGTCCCCGCAGTGTTCCACAACGTCAGTGGCCTCACCCACACGCTACGGACTGTCCGGGACAGGTTGCGACAAAGCCAGCAATGGCTCTATAAATGATCAATCTCTGTGTACCTGTGATCGTGCGCGGTCGCGGGCTTCCCAAGCTCCCGACGAACTGAGGGGTGCCTGTGCGCGCTGAATGGCAGGCGCATATCGACGAACTCCTGCAGACCTACCAGGAGAAGCGCCGGCAGATCCAGGAGATGCAGTCGAAGCTGGAGGCCATCGAGGCCGAGGCCGAGGCCGCCGACGGCATGGTGCGCGTCAAGGTCGACCGGCAGGGCCGGCTGGCCTCGCTCGACCTCGATCCACGCGTCCAGCGCAGGCTCGGCGCCACGGAACTCGCCGAGGCGATCATGGAGGCGACCAAGGCCGCGCAGACGCAGGTCACCAACCTGATACGCGAGGCGATGCAGGGGCTCGCCCCCGAGGGTGCGGCCGAGCACGGGTTCGACATCGCCAAGCTGCTGCCCGAACGCCCCGACGACATCAACGCCGTCCGCGAACGACTGGGGATCCTGCCGCCATGACCTACGAGCACCTAGAGGTCGACACAGAGGAACTGAAGCGCGCGGGCGAGGGATTCAAGACGGGCGCCGGCCAGCTCAAGGCGATCTACGACCGGCTCAGCTCCGCGCTCAGCGCCGAGGGCGAGTGCTGGGGAGCCGACGAGACCGGCAAGACGTTCGCGCAGGGCTACAAGGAGCCGAGCACAAGCGTCCAGGAGTCGTTTCCCAAGCTCAAGGACGGCCTTGAAGGCATCAAGAAGGGCGTGGACCAGATGGCCAGGACCTACAAGGCGGCCGAGGACGCCTCAAGGCTGAAGTGAACTGAACCGTGGGTCTCGAGATACCGGAACCGGTCCAGTGGCTGGGTTGGATCATCGGCGCCGACTGGCCCGAAGGCGACGAAACGGCGATGCGCCGCTGCGCCGAGGCGTGGCGGACCGCCGGAACCGAGGTCGACGGGCTGATCCAAGAGCTCGTCCAGACCGCGTCCGACGTGCGCTCCGCGCTCGACAGCGGCGCGGCCGAGGCGTTCGGCCAGAAATGGGAGCAGTGGGTCACCACCGACCCGCAGATCCTGACCAAACTGGTCGAGTCGTGCGGACAGCTCGCCGAGACGCTCGACGGCGGCGCACTCGACATCGAGTACGCCAAGTACATGTTCATCGCCCTGCTGATCATCACGGCGATCGAGATCGCCTACCTGATCGCGGCGGCGTTCGCGACCTTCGGCGCGTCGACGGCGGCCATCCCGGCCGTGGAGGTCGCGGCGCAGGTCTCCGCCAGAACGATCGCCAAGGAGCTGCTGGAGCGGCTCAGCCAGCGGTTCCTCGGCGCCGTGCTGAGGGGCGCCATCGTCGGTGCCGTGGAGGGCGGCGGGCTCGACCTGCTCGTCCAGGGCGTGCAGATCGCGCAGGGCAACCGTGACGGCGTCGACTGGAAGAAGACCGGCGCGGCCACCCTGGACGGCGCGATCGGCGGCGCCATCTCCGGCGGCGTCTCGCACGGCATGGGCAAGGTTCCCGGCCTGGGCGACACCGCGGACACCGCACTCGGCAACATGGGCCGGGGCATGTTGCGGGAGGGGCTGTCCGAGGGCATCAGCGGCGTGGCCGGCACGGTCGCCACGGCCGCGATCCATGGCGACCCGCTGACCTGGGACGCCATCGCCAAGGGCGCCACATCGGGGGCGTTCGGCGGTGCCGTCGGCGGCGGCAGGGACGGCCTCAGCAGCTACAACGCGGGGCTGCCCGGGGGAGACCCGCCGACCCCCACACCGACACCCACACCCACACCCACCCCGACCCCCACACCGGCGTCCGGCGGCGACCCGAGCCCCTCACCTTCGTCGTCAGGCGGTGGCGGGGGCGGCGGTGACGGCGGGGGCTCGTCGTCCGGCGGCGGAGGCGGCTCCGGAGGCTCCGGAGGCGGCGGCGGCGGAGGCGGCTCCTCCTCCGGCGGTGGTGGCGGCTCATCCGGCGGGGGCGGCTCCGGCGGTGGCGGCGGCTCCGGCGGTGGCGGCTACTCGGGCGGCGGCGGCTACTCGGGCGGCGGTGATTCCGGCGGTGGCGGATCCTCCGGCGGGGGAGGGGGCGGCAACCGGATCGCCACGCTGCTCGGCGACACCGGCGGCGGAGGCGGCGGATCTTCGCTGGCCTCATCGGCTCCCGATGGCGGATCCCCCTCCGGGGGGAGTCTGGGCGGCAACCCGTCCGGCCCCGGCGGCGCCGGCTCGGTCGCGAGCCCGTCCGGTTCCGGCTCCTTCGGCGGCGGCACCGGCCCGTCCGGCGGCGGCGCCGCTCCCGCGGGCGGAGGCGTCGTCGGCGGTGGCGCGGCCCCGGTGGGCGGCGGCGCACCGGCGGCGGGCGGCGGCTCGGCGCCTGCCGGCGGCGGCTCGTCTCCCGGCACGTCCTCCTCTTCCCCGTCATCTTCTTCCCCGTCATCTTCTTCGTCGTCCTCGCCCTCGCCGGGGAGCGGTCCCGGGTCCCGGGGCGGCTCCACGTCCGGCGACGGCTCGTCCGGCGGTTCCTCGTCCACCCGCGGCGCGGTGCACTCACCTGGCGCCGGGACGCCTCCCCCGGGCGGCACACCGACCCCCGGCGACGGAAGCGCCGCACCGGGCAACGGCAGCGCGCCTCAGCCCACCGCCGGGTCCCCCGCTCCGGGGACGCCCGACGGCGGCACGCCGGCGAACACCGCACAGACTCCGGGCGGCGCACAGACGCCCGGCGACGGAATCGGCTCCCGGCCGGCCGAAAGCCCCCCCGCGCCCGCGCCCGCGTCCGCGCCCGCGTCCACGACCGGCACCGGCTCACCCGCGCCGGGGAACGAGAGCGGCGGAGGCTCGCCCACCCGCGACGGCGACTCGTCCTCCCCCGGCACCGGCACCGAGGGCGCCCCGCCCGGGGGCCCCGCGGCCGGGGACCCCGCGGCCGACTCGGGGAGCGACCCGGGGACCGACCGCGACTCCGCGCCCGGCGGCGAGACCGCCGAGACCGCCGCCGACCCGAATCCGCGCAGCCCGGACGGAAACCCCGGGACGCAGGACGCCATGCAGCCGCCGGAGCAGGGCGGCTCCGGCGGACCGTCCGCCTTCGTCGCGCCCATGCCGATGGGGATGGGCGGCCCGGCGGGAACGGCGTCCCCGGGCGGCGCGCCCGCACCGTCCGGCAGCGCGTCCGGCGGTGGCGCCCCGAGGCCCTCGTCCCCGGCGAGTTCACCCGCACCGCCGGCACCGGGCACGGGCACCCCCGGGCCGGCGCCGTCGTCCGGCCCGGAGTCGCGGCCCGCGCGCGGCGACGACCCCGGCGGACGCCCCAACCCGCCGCCGATCGAGAACATCGATGACAACGGCGTCATCCGCAACGAGCCGGCGCCACGGCAGGACGACGCCTCCCCGCAGGAGGGGGACCCGCCGCGCAACAAGGAGTCCGACGGCACCACACCGGGTGACGGGTCCGACGCCGCTGCCGGGCCCGACCGGGCGCAGCAGCTCGCGGACGCCGAGCAGCAGGCGCGGGACGCCCTCAGCCAGTTCGGCAATGACGCGCCCACCGTCGACTTCTCGTCGAGCCCGCTCGACCCTGCCGCCGCACAGGAGATCAACAACGCCATCCGGCAGCTCGCCGCCGACTATCCCGAGACGATGCGGGGCCTGTCCCACATCGGCTCCGAGGACTTCGCCCAGTCCCTCGGGCCTGGCAACGAGGACGTCCTCGCCTACGCCACACCCGGTGCGAACGACCCGGGCATCTACATCAACGACGACGCCTTCTCCGACAACGCGCAGCGCGCACAGGACGGCGCGAGCGAGGAACAGACCGGGTTCACCGTGCCCGGCGGCGGCTCGACGGAAGGCGTCTTCACGCACGAGTTCGGGCACCACCTCGGCGAGCAGCTCCTGAACGACCCGCAGATGCTCGCCGACCTGAACCAGGCCGTGTCCAACGCCCTGGGCATCCCGTACGACGCGACGCAGCCGCACGACCCCGCCACGCAGCAGCGGGTCGCGGACGGGCTGTCGGAGTACGGCTCCGGCGACCCGCACGAGATGCTGGCGGAGGCGTTCACCGAGTACCGCCTCTCCGACGACCCCCGCGACCTGGCTCGCGCCATCGGCGAGGTCATGGACCGCCACCTCGGCGCCCAGACCCCCGCCAACACCCCCCAGGCGTCCGGCGGTCCGGCGAACCCCGCCCCGAACACCCCGCCGTCCACCCCCAACACGCCCCCACCCGACCCCAACGCGCCGCCGGCCGATCCGAACACCTCGCCGGCACAGAACCGGGTCGGTGAGAGCCCCGCGGAGGGTGCACCCGCCGGCCAGGGGCGGACGCCCGAGGGCAACGCGACCCCGCCCCGGGCGGGTGAAACGCAGCCGCCCCCGACCGGCACGCAGCCACGGGCGGACAGCGCACCGCCCGCGGACAGCGCACCGCCCCGCACGGACGAGGGGCCTCAACGCTCCGGCGACGAGCCTCGACCGGGAGAGGGCGACCCCCGTTTCCGGCGGGGAAGCACCGACGAAGGCGCCGGCGACGACACGCCGCCGGGGGACGGCGAAGCGGAGGCGCGGACCGATCCTCCGGCCGGGCGCGGGCTGCCTCACCAGCAAGCCGACTGGGCACCGCCGTCGTACACCCGCGAAGAGAACATCGATCTCGCGCCCGGCGACCGGGTGGTCGACCAGGCGCCGCTTGAGCCGAACACCAAGTACACCGTCTACGAGACCGATGCCGCGGGGAACCAGGTCCCCCGAAGCGAGGCTTACACGGACGGCGACGGCAACGTCACCCACGTCACCAACGTCACGCCCGCGGACCCCGGCGCCCCGACCGTCGACCCGAACGAGAACGTCGACCTGACCCGTCCCGACCCGGGCGTCACGCACAAGGTCGAGCTCGGGTTCGACGAGCCGCACATCTTCACGGGCGAGCCCCACACCGGCGGCGACGAGGGCATGGCGCCCGCCGCCACGAGGTTCGACCCCCCGCCGGACGCGACGCCGGTGCGGTGGCCGGGTACCTACGACGTCGGGGCGGACGGCCCGTTCTCGGCCCGGCAGGACCTCCCGCCGAACTCGCGGATCGAGGTGCGCGGCCCGGACGGCAAGCTCCACGGCGTCTTCTGGACGGACGCGAACCGGCAGGTCACGCACGTCCGGACGTGGTACGGCGACCGGGAGCACGGCTACAACCCGGAACTGGGCGACAGCAACAGGACCGTCAAGAAGTGGGGCGTCCCCCGGCCCGACACCCACTACCTGGTCGAGCCGCACGACCGCTTCCAGACCGCCGACCCCAACCCGCCGCTCGACCCGCCCGACGCCGCCCGCACCGGCGACTTCGGCGACAACGGCGTCGAGCCCGGGACGTTCCTCTTCCACACCGACGGCCGCGGGCAGACGGACACGGCCAGCGGACGTCCCGAGTACGACACGCCCCACTCGGACGACGAGCAGCGCAACGAGGCCGTCCAGAAAAAGGTCGGCCACATCGGCAAGGGCACCGGCGAGTACCCGGGCGGCCGTTTCGACGGCGGCCACATCTTCCCGCACGAGGGGCGGGGGCCGGGAGAGCGGATCAACTACTTCCCGCAGTGGAGCCCCACGAACCGCGGGAACTCGGGCGCGGACCTCCTCCCCTCCGACACCTGGCGCCAGTCGTTCGAGAGCCTTCTCGAGCAGCGGCACACCCGCAACCCCGACGTCACGATCGAGCGGATCGACTTCTTCCCGGAACCGAACGATCCGAGGATCACTCCGGAGGTCGTCCACACCCGCTGGACGGAGACCGACAACTCCCAGAACCCCCCGGTCACCACCACGCACTACCGGAGTTACCACAACCTCGACCCGAGCCAGCGCAGTGGTGGCGGCACGACGCCTCCCGCCTCCTCGCCGCCCGGGGGCACCGCCCCGCCCGCCCAGCCGCCGGGAAGCACGCCGCCCGTCCCGCCGAACCCCGCCCCAGCGAGCACCGGTCCGCAGACGCCGTCGGCCGATCCCGCCGCAGGGAACGGCCAGGCCCGCCCACCGGGCACGGACGGGAACACGGCCGCCGAGCCGGGGGACGCGGGACAGCCAAGGTTCCGCCGGAGCAGCCCCACTCCCGAGCCGAACGGCGACCAGCCCCCGCCCGACCCGCAAACCGGCGAGACCCCGCAGACCCCGCAGACCGGGGAGCCATCGCAGACCGGCGGGAGCGCGGAAGCGCCGCAGGCCGCGGAGACCCCGCGATCACCGGCCGCGTCCACGGGCGCCCCGGTCCCGCCGCGCCCGGACGCCCGTGCCCACTACGGGTGGTACGAGACGTCCCAGCCGGGGACCGCGCAGACACCCGGCACCCAGACCACGGGCACCCCGACCACGGGCACCCCGACCACGGGCACCCCGACGCAGACCACGCCCGCCCCGGCCGCGGGCACGCCCACGCCGGACGCCGCCGCGGCGGGCACGCCCGGTACTCCCGCGCCGGCCGCAGGCCCGGCCACTCCGGCGACACCCCCTGCTCGCACGCCCGGCGAGCCCGCGGCGGACACGGCCACTCCCGCCGCAGGCACGCAATCGCCGGACACGGCCACACCGGGTGCTCCCGCACCGGCCACCGGAACACCCACGCCAGGCACGGCCACGCCGACCGCACCGGGCACCCCCGCACCGGGCACGGGCACCCCCGCACCGGGCACGGGCACGCCTGCACCGGCGACGCCCGCTGCGCCTGCGCAAGGCACTCCCGCTGCGGATGCGGCTGCACCGACCAGCAGCACGGCCGCTCCGGAAGCACCCGCGCCAGGCGCGCCGGCGATGCTCGCGGGCACGACCGGAAGTGAGTCCGGGGCGCCGATGCAGTCCGCGGCGCCCCGGCCGGCCGAGGGTGACGGCGCGCCGCAGCGGACGGCCGATGCCGAGCTCATGCGGCGGATCCACGAGAACGAGCAGATCCGGCGGGTGGTGGACGATGCCCGCGGGACCATCGTCGACGACAAGGGGAACCGGCTCGGTGATCTGCTGGACGACGACCTGCGGAACCGGCTGCCGAACCATCCCCAGCTCGCCCGGATCGTGGAGGGCGGCGGCCCGCCGCCGCTGACACCGGCCGAGGACTCGCTCCGGCATTCGCTGCTGGCGCGGCCGAGGACGCTGCACAGCCTGCTGACCAATCCGGACGCCGTGCGCATCCTGGAGGACTCGGTCCGGGAGGTGAACGAGCGGGGCGCCGGCACGATCCTGCGCGAAGGCCAGGTGGAGCCCACGCCGACGCCGCTGGAGGACTGGCAGGTCGCCATCAGCGACCGGGTCATCGATGAGATCGGGCCGGGGAAGTCCCCGAAGCAGCCGGGGTTCGACGAGGCGGCGCTGGAGGCCGAGCGGGAGCGCGCCGGCGGCGGGCCGCTCCCGAAGGACAACGAGTTCGTCAACCGGTACCTGGACGAGCTGTACCAGCGTGCCGCGGAGGGCACGGGGCCGCTCCGAAACGTGCTGAACGAGCTGGCGAACGATCCCGGCGACGCCAAGATGCGGCCGGGGCCGAAGGACCGGGTCCGCGCCCTCGACAAAATCATCAACGAGAGCGACGGGGACGCGTCCGCGCTCAACGACCTGCTGGGCGGGAAGGTCCAGTTCGACAGCGTCGCGGACCTGTACCGGGCGCTGGACCGGGTCCAGGACGTCGCGCGGCGGCACGATGTCGAGATCGTGTCGATCAAGGACCGGCTGCGCAAGCCGCAGCCGAGCGGCTACCGCGACATCCGGATGACGGTGCGGATGCCGAACGGCCACATCGGAGAGCTGCGCCTCCACCTGCGGTCGTTCGACGACGTTGCGGACTACGAGCACTCGCTGTACGAGGTGTCGCGGGACCTGCCGAACGTCGCGGAGGAGCGGGCGGCGCGCGGTGAGCGCGACGCGCCGCTGACGCCGGAGGAGCGGGCCGTCCGTGAGGCGATCAACCGGCGCCTCAACGAGCGGTTCGACGCGGCGCTGAACGAGTCGCTGCCGCCGCACCTGCGCACCGACCGCGGCGACGGGCAGGCCCGCGACGCGGACCCCGCCCGGGAAACCGAGCCGGCCCCGGCCGCAGAGCCCGCCCCCGACGCGGAACCGCCCCCCGGCAGAGGACCTTCCCGCGACGCGGACCCCGCCCGGGACCCGGGGTCTTCCCGCGACGCGGAATCCGTTCGCGACGCGGAACCGGATCGCGAGGACGCGCCCGTCCGGCGGGACGAGGCCGACGCCCCGGAGACCGTTCCGGACGGTCTGCCGCAGCATCTGCACGATGTCTTCCGCGACAGCGACGCCACCCCGGCGGGGCGGTCGTTCCACGATCCCGCCGACCCGGCCATGCGGGATCTCGCGCGGCGCGTCCCGGCGGACCCGCAGCGGTTCACGGTGGACGGGCACGGCGACGCGGACGGGCTGCGGCTCCCCGGCGGCCGCCGGCTGGACGCCGACGACCTGGCGGACCTGATCCGCAACGACCCGAACTGGAACGGCCGCGAGGTCCTGCTGCTGTCGTGCCGGACCGGCGACGGCGACTTCGCCGCGCGGCTCGCGCAGCGGCTCGGCGTGCCGGTCACCGCCCCCAGCGGACTGGCCTGGACGGACGCCGACGGCAACGTGTACGCCTCGTCCGGCCGGACGAGTCCCGACGGGCAGACCCGCCCCGGCTGGCCGCCGGACGGGACCTGGCGGACGTCGGGTCCGGACGGCACCGCATCGCCCGCCGGGCGCGACGGCCGTCCCCCGGGCCGGGAGGAGCACCGCGGCACGGATCCCGCCAGGCCCGGGGACGACGCGCAGTCGCGGGGGCTGCGCGACTGGTTCCGGCGCGAAGGCCACGTCGACCGGGACGGTTACCGCCGTTTCGACACCGACGAGCAGGGCGAGCGGTACGGCGAGAACCGGCTGGCGCACGTGTACCACGACCTGCCGCACCAGTTGCAGCAGGCGCTGCACTGGTACACGGTGCAGTCGATGCCGAATCCGCACCTGCGGCCCGGCGCGGACGTGGGACGGTACCTGACCCACCTGTACACGGAGCAGAACTACGTCCAGCACCTCGCGTACCTGAACGGCGGCGCCATGCCGGTGCATCGGGACCAGCTGATCCAGATGTGGAACCGGCCGGACCTCACCGACTACCAGCGCCGGCTGATCCAGCACGTCGTCACGCAGACGGACCCGGAGGCCCGGCTGCAGGAGATGTGGAAGAACCATGAGCAGCGCGAGTTCCTGCGGCGCTACCTCGGCGGTGAGCCCACGCCCGACGCCTTCTGGCGGCGGATCGACGAACTCGACCAGGCGCTGAGCCGGCCGCTGCCAGAACCCGTCCAGGCGGTGCGGGGGCTGCACGACGTGAATTTCATGCTCGCCTCGGACGGCATGCCTCTGGCGGGCAGGCATCCGATGCTCCTCGTCGGGGCCGTGCAGAACGAGCCGGGCTACATGTCGACATCGCTGGGTTCGGGTACGACGGAGGTCGACGGGCAGGGCTTCAACTACCGGCTGAGCCTCAACCTCCCGCAGGGCGCGCACGGGGTGTGGATGGGCCAGAGCAGCGCGTACCCTGACCAGCGGGAACTCGTGCTTCCACGCGGAACCAGGTACTACATCAGGAACGTCGTGCAGACCGGGTGGAACGGCACCCAGCCGGTCTTCTCCATCGAGGCGGACGTCATCCCGCCCGGGACGCCGCCGTGAGCCGCGCGCGTATGCGGGCGGACGACAGTGACGAGGGAAAGGCGCGCACGTCATGAGTGACGGGTTTCCGGACCTTCCGCAGGCCCCGCCCATCGACGGCGGGCTCCGGCCGCCGAAGGCCGGCTACGAGCGGTTCACCCGGCAGGCGGTGCTGTACCTGCCCGTCGTCCGCCGTGGGGAGCTGCTCGGGCACCTGTGGGCCGCGGAGTCCAACGCGAAGGCCGCCGGTTTCGTCCGGCGCACCGCGGCCCAGGCGGCGGGCGCGGAGGCCGCCGCCGTGTGGGGTCGCCGCCTGGACGAGTCGCACGACCGCGGACTGCCCGCCCTGGAGGCGGTCCGGGGCTGGGTCGGCGCGGCGGAGGACCCGGTGGGCGGCGCGATCCCGGCGGACGCGCGGGAGTTCCGGGCCGTGAGCCTCGGCGCCCTGCACGAGCTGACCAACCCGGGCGCGCCGGTGTCGCCGGGGCCGCTCGTGCAGGACGGCCTGTACCCGGACGGGACGCCCGAGGACCGCTCGCAGGGCTGGGGCCCGCTGGTGAGCGTCCGGCCGCCGTCGTACGCGGCGCGGACGGCGGCGCCCGTGCTGTTCTACCCGGTGACGCGCGGCGGGACGGTCCTCGGCTACGTGTGGGCGGCGCTGTCGGAGCAGGCGGCGGCGTATCTCCGGCGGGCCGCCGCGGGCCGCGACGGGGAGATCGCGGGCGGGCTCTGGGAGGCACGGCTGGCGCACGCCTTCGGTGCGGGCGTCCCGGCGGCGGACGCGGTCCGGCGGCTCCGCGGGACGCCCGAGGACCCGCTCGCCGGCGGTGTCGCCGCCGACGCGCAGGAGGGCCGGGCGGCCGGGCTGGACGAACTCGACCGCCTGGCGCGGGCCTAGCGCCGGGCACGGCCCGGCATCGAACCATCACGGGAGTCGTCGTTGTGAAGCTGGTGAGGAAGACCTATCCGCGGTACTTCGTGTACAACGAACGGCCGGTCGTCCTCCTGGAGACGCCGGGCGGCGGGCTGGACTGCCTGGCCGCCGACCCCCGCACCGGGGCGTTCGTGCGCGCCATGCGCTACATCGGCGAGCTGGACTTCAACCGCGACGCCGACATCGACGAGCTCTCCTTCGAGGAGTTCGTCGCGGCCGTGGAGATGTACCGGGCCCGGAAGGGACTGGGCGAAGGAACGGTCAGCGCCCTCTACGAGACGATGCGGGGGCTGGAGGAGACGGCTCAGGAGAGCGGCCGCCGGCCGACCCCGGAGGAGGAGGCGCTGATCCGTTCGCTGAGCACGCGGACGAGCCCGCTGTTCGACGCGTCGCTGCGGGAGCGGGGGCTTACCCCGACGCCGCAACCGACTCCCGCGGAGATGCGGGTGGCCCGGCTCTTCGACTCCGTGGACGCGTCGGGGGCACCGGTCGTGCGGCGTCAGCCCGTCCCCGGCGAGGAGCGGGAGCGGCTGCTGCGGTACCTGGAGCGCGCCCCGATCGTCCTGGCGGCCCGCGGTCACGACACCGACGTCCTCGACCCGGGGCGCCGCGCCGAGGTGCCGATGACGTACCACACCGACGGCACTTGGATCTGGCCCGGCGCCGTCGCCTACTACCTGCGCGTCCACGGCGTCCCCCCCGAGCCCGACCTGGCCGGCTTCGCCCGCGGGAACGGATTCGAGGTCCCGGAGGTGGACGAGGACGCGCGCCGCGAGGCCGTGGCCACCATCAACCGGCGGGCGGACGCCACCTGAGATGCCGCCCCCACAAGAGACCACCCGCCCGCGGGCCGAGCGGGAGCACGTCGCCCTCCTCGCGCCCGAGAGCCCCGTCATGTTCGCCCGCGCCCGTCACATCCTGCGCGATCTGACCCGGGACGGCGCCGCCCGCTTCCTGGTCGGGACCGTGGACGAAGGATGCCGGTCGGTCCTGCGCGGCGAGGACGGCTGGCGGGCGGTGCACCGGCCCGGCGGTTCCGCCGGGGCGGACGAGGCGACGGATCACGCGACGGCGAGGGAGGCCACGGCGCACGCCGTCGCCGGGCTCCTGGCCGAGGAAGGCGTGAGCGTGCACAGCGGGATTCTGGAGCTCGCGGGCCTGATCCGCCTCGACCCTCCCACCGGTGTCTGGGGCCTCACCGATACCGGGCAGCGGGTCCGGGACGAGTCCGCGAACGCGGCGCGGCCGGCCGGGACCTCCTGCATCGCCCTCGAAGCCGTCACCGCACGCGCCGGATACTTCGTCACCCGGCCCGGCCCCCCGCCGTCCGAGGGCCCGTTCGTGGACGTCCGCACGGTCCTCTCCATGGCGGCCTTCGCCGGGCTCCCCGAGCCTCCGGACGATCCCGGCGAGGCCCGGCCGGTCGACCTGCCGGTGGACACGGTCCTCGACGGCCACGGCGACGACGGCGAGGTGTTCCTGTTCGAGCCCGGGACGCCGTTCAACCGGCGCGGGCTGTGGGGCGAGCCCGAACACCACCGTCACCGCCGCTACCGGGTCCGGAAGCCGCTGCGCGGCTATCCGTCGTTCCCCTTCGAGCAGGCGACGATCGACGTCGAGCGGACCGGCCGGGAGGGACGCGGCTACTACCTGGTCGACACGATCGCCGCACTGCTCGCCGCCGGGACGCTGAGCGAGACCACCGAGCGACCATGACGAACCGACCCGAACCGAACGACCCCGAGCCGACCGACCCCGAAACCGCGCTGCTCCGGCGGCTGATCGACGAGGTCACGGCACTGCTGCCCGGCGCCTGGCGGAACGCCGAGCTGACGTACCGCTCGATCGGCGGCCACGAGTCCATCTGGCTGACCGGCTCCGAGGAGGGCAGGCGGCACCCCGGCGGCATCCACGCCGCCGGCCGGCGCATCCCCCGCACGGGCGTCCCGGACCTGCTGCGCCGCCACCGGGAGATCACCGCCGACCCGGTGCACGGGGCGTGGGCCGCGTTCACCTACGACCTCTGGAAGCGGGACGGCGTCACCGACTGGAGCGTGTCCGCCCGCCCCGCCGCCGAGTTCGCCTGGACGGACGAGCTCACCCCCGCCGACTGCGCCGCCGAACTCCGGCGCTTCCCCCGCCGGGACGACACGATCCCCGAATGGATGCGCCCGCTCCTGGCCCTGGACCGCGCGGCGCAGGACTTCAGGCCCGTGCCGCAGCGGGAGAGCGACCTGGTCGCGCTGCTCCCGGCGGGCATGGAACGGCTGTTCATGCGCGCCCGCGTCAAGCTGGCGGACTTCGTGCCGGGCGCCGACGGGTTCCGGGTCGGCGCTCCGGGGGAAGGCCGCTGGACGGTCGCGCACCACGGCGGCGCCTGGCTGGCGGTCGGGCCCGGCGGTGACGTGTTCCCGTACGCGGAACCGCGCCGGGCGGTCGCGCACGCGATGGCCGGCGTCATGGCCGACGCCGGGATGGAGGTCAACAGCACGGTCCTGAGGACGGCGCTGATCATCCGCCTGCAGCGCTATCCGCGGAAGGGCGAGCAGGCGTGGCTGCTCAGTGACGACGGCCGGGAGCTGAACGTGCGGACGGCGTGCTCGCCCCGTCCCCGCGGCACCGGGCGGTACATCGCCCTCGACCCGCTGAACAACCGCCCGGCCGGTCCCTTCGTCTGCTTTCCCGGGCCCGCCCCCGAAGAGGGCGGGTACGTCTCCGTCCACACCGTGTTCATGATGCTCGCGGAGAGGGTGCTCCCCGTGCCGGCCCCGGCGGCGCAGGCCGCGCCGGAACCGCCCGGCGAAGTGCTGGAGGCCGGTATGGAGGTGGACGCCTACGGCGATCCGGACGGCCGCTTCGTCTACACCGTCGACACCCCGTTCTTGCGACGCGGCCTGTGGGGATCGCCGGAGGACTACGCGTACCACCGCTACCGGGTGGCGAAGCCCGTCCGCGGCCACACCGGCCTCTTCGCCCCCGGCCCCCTCGGCAGCGACCCTCCCCCGCCCGACACCGGGACGGGGTTCTACATCGTCGACCCGATCGCCGACCTCGTCGCGTCCGGCCACCTGGTGGAGATCACCGGCGACCGGGGCGGACACTAGACTCGCGGAACAGGAGGGACAGCCATGACCGACGCGCCAGGCCGCGGGCCGACGCCCTACGACCCGCAGCGCTACGACGAGCTCACCAAGGGAGTCGCGACGCTGCTGGCCCAGGCGGCACCGGCCGGCTGGAAGCGCATCGACATGAAGGCCCTCATGACCGTCGGCGTCTCCGACGTCGCGCTCACGGTCGTCCTGCGGGACGGCACGTCACCGCAGATGGAGCTGCCACGCGACGTCATCGGCATGCTCGGTGAGCTGCGGTCGATGATGTACCGGCCCGGTGAGGGCACCTGGCTGAGCATGCGCCTGATGATGGACCCGCCCGGCACGTACTACACCAGCTTCAACAACGACTACGACCCGCTGTGGGAGCCGGCGCTCACGGCCGGCGAATGGTCCGCTGACCTGGCCGCGTTCCCGCGCGACGACGAGCACGTCCCCGGCTGGCTGCGCGACAGGCTGCAGGAGGCACAGTGACCGAGCAGCTGGATCCCGCCGAGCAGAACCGGTTCCTCGAAGAGATGACGCTGGTGCTGGTCCACTCCCTCCCGGCCGCGTGGCAGGAGTGCGTGGTGGTCCACCGGTCGGTCGGCTCCCACGGCGAGACCCTCGGGCAGGTCCGCAAGGTCTCCGGGCCGGGCCTCCCCAGCCTGTGGACGCCCCCGCCCGCCCTCGGCGAGCTCTTCGCCCGGCTCCGTTCCGGAATGTACGCCGACGGGCTCGGCACCTGGTTCTCCGCCAAGTTCCGGTTGACGTACCCCTTCTCCTACCAGGTCGAGTACGACCGGGAGAACGAGCCCAAGTGGGCGTCCCCGCCGCCACCGGACGCCTACGCCGAAGAACTGCGGCTCCACCCCCGTGGAGCGGAGAACGTCCCGGACTGGCTGCGGGAGAAGCAGCAGCCGTCCGGCGACCAGTAGGCGGCGGGGCCCGTACGGTGCCGGAGTCACGCCCGGAGTTCGAACCTCCGGACCAGCAGCTCGACGGGTCGCAGCGGCCCACCGGGGACACGCCCGCCGACTCGCCGGAACCCGCCGCCGTGCCGTTCGCACAGGCCCGACCGGCCGCGGAGCCCCGGTGGCGGTGGACGGCGCGGAGGCCGTGGCCGGTGGCCGCCGGCGCCCTCGCGGTGGTCGCCCTGTCCGGGGCCGTCTGGGCCTCGACCGGCGACGGCGAGTCCGGGTCGGCGACGTTCACCTCGACACCGGAGCCGTGCACCCTCGTCCCGTGGACGGCGCTGGAGCAGCACGTGCCCAACTCCTCCCCTCCCGTTCCCAGCGAGACCGGCCCGTCGGCGACCGAGCGGTACGCGGCGTGCGAGTGGACGGAGCCGCAGCAGGGAACGGCGGGCGCCGAGACGCTGACATTCCATCGCCTGAACGTCGCGGTGCGGCTCCACCTGGACGGGGTGAAGCAGGCGGAGGCCGAGTACGACGCGGCGTGGAACGGCGCCCGGGCACTGGACGGCACCTCGAAGGCGGCGGGCGGCTCGCTGCACGCCGAGGCCCCCATCGTGATCGAGATGGGCGATCAGGCGTTCGTCGGCTACACGACGCTCAAGGGGCCGCTGGGAGAGGCCGGCACCGTGACGGCGACCGTCCGCCTTCGCAACGCCGTCATCACGGTCCGGTACCGGGGGACGACGTCGCGGCTCGGCAAGGACGGTTCTCCCAAGGCCGACGCGTCGAAGGCCCTGGACGAGGAGGCCGCACGGGCGGGCGCCGAAACGATCGCGAAGGGCGTCGTGGACGCGCTCTCGAACTGCGCGGACTGCCTGAGCCGCTAGCCCTGCGCGAGGCCGGAGCGCGAGCCCGCCTCCGCCGGATGCGGCGGAGGTGCGCCGGATCCGGCCGTCAGCGGCCGGGAGGCGGGTTCGGCGGGCCTCCGGACGGCGGACCTGCCGGAGGCGCGGCCGGGGGCTGCGCCTGCGGGCCGGACTGGTACGGGGACTGCTGCGGCCCCGGCGGAGGCCCGAACTGCTGCGGCGCACCGAACTGCTGCGGCGGGGACGACATGGGGCCCGCGGGACCGGTGGGCCCTCCGGACCCGCCGCGGCGTCGCAGGAGCAGGAACGCGCCGCCGCCCAGGACGAGCAGGAGCACCACGGCACCGCCCACGATCAGCACGGGGAAGCCGCCGGAGTCGTCCTCGTCCGCGGCGGCCGGCTTGGTCGCACCGGCACCGCCCGCGCCGCCGGCGACCTTGTCGAGCCGCGCGTACACCGGGTTGGGCGCGTTCTCCGGGACGTCCTGCTTGAGGGCGCGCGGGATGCTGATGACGCCGTACCCCAGCATGTCGTCCTTGCCCTTGGGGCCGAAGTCCTTCGCGGTCGCGGTGAGGCGCTGCACGATCTCCCGGGCCGACTCGTCCGGGTAGCGGCTGCGCAGCAGGGCGGCGGCGCCGGCGGTCAGCGCGGACGCCTGGCTGGTCCCCTCACCGGCGGTGAAGACGTGGCCGGTCTTGCTGATGAAGCCGACGTCCTGGCCCGGCGCGGCCACCGTGACGTAGTCCTGCCGCTGCGTCGACTTCCAGGGCTTCCCGTCGCGGGCGAAGGCCCCGACGGCAAGGACGCCCGGGCACGACGCCGGGTAGGCGGCCTTGTTGTCGAAGTCGCCGGAGTTGCCCGCACCGGCGACGATCACGACGTCCTTGCTCGCCGCGTACTTGATCGCTTCGAGGAGCTGCGGCGGGCACTGGTTCGGGTAGATGTCGGCGGACGGGCTGCCCTGCGAGATGTTGATCACCTTCGCGCCGTTGTCGGCGGCGAAGCGAACGGCCTTGCTGGTAACCGGGCCGCTCAGCGAGGGTGCGGCGATCGGCAGGATCTTGGCCTCCGGGGCGATCCCGACGAACCCCGTCCTGGTGCCCTGCGAGGCGATCAGGCTCGCCATGCCGGTGCCGTGGCCGTCCTGGCGGGTGTCGTAGTCATTGCGGCCGTCACCGCCCTTGCCGGTCAGGTCGCCGCCGGGGAGCACGGCGGGCTTCAGGTCCGGCAGCTGGGCGTTGACCCCGGTGTCGATGACGGCGACCGTCACGCCCTTGCCCTTGGTGACGGGCCAGACTTCCTTCTGGATGCTCCAGGAGTTGAACCACCACTGCTGGGGTGAAGGGGCGGGCGCCGCGTGCGCGGGTACGAGCGGGGCGATGGCCAGCCCGATCGCCATCGTCGACGCCGCCGTCCGAATCAGCCACCGCATCTGTCGCACTCCCTAGTCCTTCGCGCACGTCCGGGCGGCCGGAGACCGGAGCCTCCGACCGCCCGTACGTCTCGCGTCCACCGCAGGTTCAGCCGATCACCGGGGGCGCGGTGTCGTCGTCGCCGCCCCAGACGTCCTCGTCCTCGGACAGCCAGGTCTCGCGCTCGCGCTCCTCGCCGCCCTTGCCGCCCTGGCCGGGGGCCATCGGCATGCCGCCCATGGGCATGCCGCCGCGCATACCGGCGGCACCGCGTCCGGCCGCGCCCATGCCGCCGCCGCCGACACCGCCCGGACCGACGCCGCCCGAGCCCGCGCCCGCACCGCCGCCGAAGCCGCCCGGGTCGGCGCCGAAGCCGCCGCCACCGCCGGGCATGCCGCCGGGCAGTCCGCCGCCGCCACCGCCGCCGCCGGGGAAGCTCGACAGGTCAGAGCTGGGGGCCCCGCTGAGGGATCCGCCGCCACCCGGTATGCCGCCGCCGGGAACGCCACCGCCACCCGGCAGGTGGGGTCCGCCGGAGCCCGGGTCGAACGGGCCACCGCCGCCCGGGTTCCACGGGCTTGAGCCGCTTCCCGCGCCGGGGGCGAACGGTGAGGCGGAGTCGGAGGACGGGAACCCGGAGCCGGCGCCGCCGAACTTCCCGCCGCCTCCGCCGCCACCGCCGAACGGACCGGGGCCTCCCGGACCGGGGCCAGGGCCGCCGGGCGGGTCATCTCCGCCACCACCGTAACCGGACGGCAGGTCCTTCTCGATCTTGAGCGGGTGGCCCTCGAACGCCTCTTTCATGCGGCCGATGAAGTTGTTCATCAGCTCGCGGGCGTTGTCGTCGTCCCCGCCGGTGTGGACCCAGCCGTCGGTCATCGTCTGACCCTGGGTCTTGTACCAGTCGAGGATGTCGTGCTTGTACCAGGCGTAGAGCGAGGCGTTCCGGTGGCTGTCGTCGGAGAGGGTCCCGGCGGTGGCGTAGACCTGACCGAGCTGGTCGAGCGCCTTCTGCGCGGACTCGCCCTTCCAGTGCTGGACGATCCGCTTGGAGAAGTTGTTCTTCAGCTCCTCGGTCATCTCGGCGAGGGCCTCGGCCGCCTCCTTGTACGCGGTCGAGGCGTCGCCGACCTTCTCCGGCTTCAGCTCCTTGAGCTTGTTCTTGACGTCTTCATGGCTCATGCCGGAGGCGTTGTGACTGCCGAACGCCATCCCGTCCCTGATCGGGTATTGCTCGGTGTTCTTACCCATCGGTCCTCCGTTCCGGGGCGGCGATCAGGTGAGGTCCGGAGTGCCGGTGGGATCGACGCCGTTCACCCGTGACTGCGTGTTGCCGTGGGCGGTGTCGTACTGGTCCGCCGTGGCGTAGAGCTTGCTGATCACGCCCCGGTAGGCGCTCTCGACGGCCCCGATGTACTCCTGGAATCCGGCCTTGCTCGCGTTCACGACCCCGACGAACTGTTCGGAGCCCTGGATGTTCGCGAGGTCGGCCTGAGTGACCGAAGTGGTGCCGACCGCGTCGAGCTTGCGCTTCCAGATGTCCAGCTTGTACTTCATGTCCCTGGCGAGCTGCCGGAGTTCGGCCGGGTCCGCCTCGTAGCCGTCCTCGGCCTTCACGTTCCACTCGCCGCGCTCGGGCGTCTGGCTGCGCGGAAGCGCGTTGTTCGCGTCGTCCCACTTGCCCGCGTCGGCGCCCGCGCTGTACTCGAAGTACAGCTCCCGCTGCCGCGACTCCGTGAGGTTGTCCCACTCCTCACGGGTCATCCCCGTGACGGACTCGTACTCGGGCGTGGGCCCGCTCTCGGTGTACTCGCCCTGGCCCACGTACCGCTGGTGCTCGATCCGCGCGAGTTCCTCGTCGGTCAGATGGTAATCGCTCACCGTTCACCCTCCCGGTGAATCACTTCTTCCCCCGTCACAACTACGTCGTGCGGCCCTCGGCGGACACGCACGACGCAGCCGGGAGCCGGTGGACCGTGTGTCAGCCCGACCAGATGTTGAGGTTCGCCCGCTCCGCACCGCTGTAGTTGCTGTGGGCGTCGCCGATGGTGACGCCCAGCTGGTTGAGGATCTGGCCGATGTGGGCGGCGGCGGCGTCCCACTGGCGCTTGGCGTCCCAGTAGGCGGACCGCGCGCTGCCCTCCCACTGGCCGAGGCTGTTCTCGAGGTTCTTCTCAAGATCGTCGAGTTCGTCGACCAGTGCGCGGTAGGCGAGCGTGAAGTCCGCCTGGGCCTGCTGCATCTGGCCGAAATTCGCTCTGGTGTAGCTGTCGCCCACGATGGGGTCCTTCCGTCGGAGGGATGGCGGGACGGGTCAGATCAGGTGGAGCCGTTGAGCAGCTGGTTGATCTTGTTGACCGCGTCCTGCTGCTCCTGTTCCGTCGTCTCGTAAGTGATCTTGGTCTGCACCAGCTTCTGGTGCATGCCCTCGAGAGCGGTCCGGACCTTGGTCATCTCGGTCTGGAACTCGTTGAAGACCCGGTCGAACGACACCGCGGCGTTGCCGGCCCATCCAGACATCAGCTGGCCCTTATGCCCGTCGAGCTTGGTCTGCAGGCCCTTGACGATGCCCGCGGAGTCCTCGATCCGCGTCGCGGCCTGCTGCATGGCTGCTCTGTCAACTGCGGACTGGTCACCCACAGCGTCACCTCCGTTGGGGTTCTTGGTCGCGCGCTTCAGGAGACGGGGAGCCCTCCGCCGAATGCCTGCGAGGCCCGGGAGCCCTCCTGACGGCACGAGATTCAGAGATCATAGGTCTTTGTCGCCATTTAAGTCGACGCACTTGATGATCTCCAGGTTCCTGTGATGTACATCACGTTTATTATCCTCGGGACGTGGCGATCGGCCTGCGTGCGAGCGCCGGGTCGAGCGCCGGCCCCTGCGGGATCAGATGGATGACGCTCGACGGGACGGGCGCGGCCTTCCCCGCGTCGTAGCCGAGTTTCTTCGCGACCTCGGCCGACGGCAGCGCGAACCGGACGCCCTGGTCGTTGACCAGGGACAACGACCCGGAGCCGCCGCCGGCGACGGTACTGGTCTCGCCGCCCGCGGGCACGAGGCTCATCAGCGCCGCCCCGCCGGGCGGCAGCACCATCTGGTCGATCGTGCCGGACGCGCCGGCGGTGCCGGAGCCGAGGGCGCCGGTGGCCGGAGCCGGCAGGGACCCGCCGACGGTGAGCCGCGCCGTCGACGAACCGACCGGGAACACCGCGCAGAGCGGCGACCCGGTGTCCCACGCGACGAACTTGGGTAGCGTCGGCGGCAGATTGTTGTCCAGCAGCCGGGTCGCCGACGCCAGCTGCTGCGCCGACGGAACATCGGTCGGCAGCGGGGTGACCTGCTCGCCCGGGTAGGCGTCGGCCGTCCTGACGTCGCGCAGCAGCAGCTGCGCCTGCGTGTGGTTGATCTGCGAGAGCCCGTCGGCGAGCATCACGTACCAGAGCGCCTGCCCGCCGGCGCCGGTCTCGGCCTTGAAGACCTGGCCGACCTTGGCCTGCCCGCCCCGCGGGCCGGGCACCGTCTTGCCCCGCCCGGGGACGTTCGGCGAACCGAAGTTCCCCGCGGCGGGCAGCGCGTTCAGCCACGTCGCCGGGACCTCGACGGCGGCCGGCCCGCCGGTCAGCGCCTGCACCTGGTCGGCCGGGACGGTCAGCTGCATGCGATGGTCAGCCCAGACCACCCACGGCGTGCCGCCGCTCTGCACGACGACGGCCTCACCGTCGCTCAGCCGGCGACCGCCGACCTCCCGTCCCGCGGCGAGCGCGGTGACCTGCCGCTTCAGGCCGGTGGCCCCGGCCGCCTCCCGGGTGCACACCGACCAGGGCCCGCGGATGAGCTGCTTGTCGTCGGGAAGCGAGTCCGGCGCGCCCGGAATGCCGATCATCGCGCCGCGCTCGAACCCGGCCAGCGACTTGCGCGACACGGTCCGCCGCTCGGGCGCGCTGTCGGAGTCGAGGGCCAGCAGCGCCGACGCGTAGTTCGCCACCGGGAACATCTTCCGGCTGTTGGCGTCGTAGATGTACTTGGTGCCGGTCTCCTTCTCGATGATCAGCTTGCCGGGCTTGTCGAGGCCCTTGGCGCCGCCCGGGGACAGCAGCCCCCAGATGCCGAAGACCGCGACGACCAGGAGACCGACCATCACGCCGGCGAACGCGCCCACCGACAGCCGCCGCATCGGCGACTCGGCGACGTCGGGCTCGCCCTGCAGGAGGGCGAGCCCGACCCGTTGCGTCATCAGGCGGTGCGCCTGGTAGAGATCCCGCCTGCTCTGCATCGCGCGTCACCCCGCCAGCCCGCGCACGCGGGAGTAGACGTCGAGCACCGCCAGCGCGAGCGGGATCAGCGAGATCATCACGATCATGTCGAGGATGTCGCCCCACCGGCCCCAGACCGGCGTGGGCCGGTGGCCCGGCAGCCACAGCGTCACCGCGATGACGATGCCGGTGAGCACCAGCAGCGGGACGAGCGCGGCGGCGAGCGCGACCACCTGGCTGCCGTGCACCGCCAGCCCGATCGTCGTCAGCACCAGCCCGAACAGGCCGATCACGAGCATCCACGAGCGCTGCGCGATGCCGCGGAAGATCCGGGCGCGCAGCAGCAGCGACAGCGACATCACCGCGGTCATCGTGGGACCGGCCCATCCGCCGGTGCCGAAGAGGAACAGCATCGCCCCGGCCGCGACGAGCGCGATCGCGGCGATCAGCCCGGTGGAGAACCGGTCCGCGGCGGCGGTCCGGGCGAGCACCTCGCGGCCGTCCACCGTCTCGGTGTCGCGGCGCAGGTCCTCGGCGCTGCTCGGCACCGGGGGCAGGGGCATCCGCGCCAGCTTGAACGACAGCGACGGGACGGCCGCGAAGAACATCATCACGACGACCGCGGAGACGGCGGCGATGCCCGCGGCGGGCAGGTCGTCGAAGAAGAACCCGACGCCGGACCCGATCGTGCCCACCAGCGCGGCGAACGCGATGCCGAGGAAGACCGGGAGCCCCTCCGCGACGGCGAACGCGGCGATGATCGCGGCGAGCGCGGTCACCCCGAAGGCGGCGAGCAGGTGCGGCGCGCCGAGGTCGAGCAGCTCCAGGTCGTCGCGGGCGGGCGCCGCCAGCCCGGCGAGGAACGCGTACGGAAGCGCCGCGTAGCCCAGGATGACGCCCGCGCCCGAATCGGCGATCGCCCGCGACAGCACCGTCGCCACGATGAGGACGAGCAGCGCGAGCAGCCCGGCGGCGATGGCCGGCACGAGCCACGGCGGACCGGACAGCGCGATCACGACCGCGCCGACGAACAGCGCGACGCCGCCCGCGCCGAGGCCGAACGAACGCGTCGTGGTGGGCCGCCAGCGATCCCGCCGCTCCCTGATCCCGGACGCGATCACGTCGGCGACGTCGTCGAACGACATCTCCGGAAGCTGCGCCATCCGCGGCCGGAAGTACAGGATCTCCCCGTCGCGCACGCCGAGCGCGCTCATCGTCTGGCCCGCGTCGAACGGCTCGGAGTCCAGGCGCTGCAGGACCCATCCGGAGTGGGCGAGCCCGGCGTCCGCCAGATCCTCTCCCGCGGCGCGCAGGAGGGTGGGCAGCATGTGCGCGAGCGGCACGTCCGCGGGCAGGCTCACATCGATCCGTCGCCTCGGGGCGACTACGGTGACCCTGCACAGCTCGGTTGTGGCGGGCGAATTCACGGGAGCTCCCGTCCTCCAGGTCGAATCGGCGGCGAGTCCGATCGGCGCGCAGCTTAGGATGTGACGCCGGGCTACGTTAAAGCAACCTCAAGCATCGACAAGTATCCCGCGGGCCGGCCGTCCCCCCTGTATTTTTCGGCCGCCCCGGGCGAGCTCCCGGAGGGACGCCGAGGTGAGCACGATCCTCGTCAGGCGCAAGGAGCGCCGCAAACCGCCGCCGGCCCCCAAAGGGGAACTGCTGCTGGAGTCCCCGCCGGAGATCCCGGAGACGCAGAGCGGCGGCCTGCAGAACGTGCTCATGTACATGCCCATGGCCGTGATGCCGCTCATGATGGGCCTGATGCTCCTCGGCGGCGGCACCCGGAGCCCGATCATGATGATCGGCAGCGGTGGCATGGCGCTGGCGATGGGCGCCATGATGGTCGGGCAGCTCGGCCGCGGCTCCGGCGAGCGCAAGTTCAAGCTGAACGGGGCCCGCCGAGACTACTTCCGCTACCTCGGCCAGGCGCGCCGCAAGGTGCGCCGCGCGGCCGATCAGCAGCGCGAGTCGCTGGAGTGGAACAGCCCCGCCCCGGACTCGCTGTGGTCGCTGGTGATGAGCGCCCGGATCTGGGAGCGCCGCCCGTCCGACGCCGACTTCGGGAACGTGCGGATCGGCGCCGGGCCGCAGAAGCTCGCCGTGCAGCTGATCCCGCCGGAGACCCGCCCGGTGGAGGACCTGGAGCCGATGACGGCGGGGGCGCTGCGCCGCTTCGTCCGGGCGCACTCGACGGTGCCGAACCTGCCGGTGTCGGTGTCGCTGCCGTCGTTCGCGCGCATCCTGCCGATGGGCGACCTGGACGCGGCTCGCTCGATGGTCCGGTCCATGCTGGCGCAGCTCACCGCGTTCCACTCCCCCGACGACATGCGGGTCAGCGTGTGCGCGTCGCCCGAGGCCATGCCCCACTGGGACTGGGTCAAGTGGCTGCCGCACGCGATGCACCCGACGCTGACCGACGCGGCGGGCCCCGTCCGCCTGATGACCGGCACCCTCTCCGACCTGGAGCGGCTGCTCGGGAACGAGCTGAAGGACCGGGCGCGGTTCACCCCCGGCCTGCAGCAGAGCGACCTGCCGTACCACGTGGTGGTCATGGACGGCGGAGCCGTCACGCCCGACTCGCAGATCGGCTCGGACGGCATCGAGGGCGTGTGCGTCATCGACCTCACCGGCCATGTCGCGCCGACCCCCGACAGCACCATGTTGCGGCTGCGGGTCGCGCCCGGCAAGATGGCGATGCTGCGCCGCGACCGCACCGGCAAGGACGTGCCGAACTCCCTCGGCCGGCCCGACCAGTTCAGCTACGTCCAGGCCGACGGGCTCGCCCGGCAGCTCGCCCCGCTGCGGGCCAGCACCGCCGCGGACCCGGAGATGGACGCCCTCTCGTCGGCCACGACGCTGACGACGCTGCTCGGCGTCCCCGACCCGGCCCGGCTCGACCCCCGGCAGGCGTGGCAGCCGCGGGCGCCGCGGAACCGGCTGCGGGTGCCGGTCGGCCTGGACTCCGAGGGCCGCCCGATCGAGCTCGACATCAAGGAGGCCGCGCAGGGCGGTTACGGCCCGCACGGGCTGTGCATCGGCGCGACCGGCTCCGGTAAGTCGGAGCTCCTGCGGACGCTGGTGCTCGGACTGGCCATGACGCACTCGTCGGAGGTGCTGAACTTCGTCCTCGTCGACTTCAAGGGCGGCGCGACCTTCCTCGGCATGGACGGCCTCCAGCACGTGTCGGCCATCATCACGAACCTGGAGGACGAGCTGCCGCTCGTCGACCGCATGTACGACGCGCTGCACGGCGAGATGGTGCGCCGGCAGGAGTGGCTGCGCGCCGCCGGCAACTACGCCTCGCTGCGCGACTACGAGAAGGCCCGCGAGCAGGGCGCGGCGCTGAAGCCGATGCCGACGCTGTTCGTCGTGCTGGACGAGTTCTCCGAGCTGCTCTCCGCCAAGCCCGACTTCGCCGAGCTGTTCGTGATGATCGGACGGCTCGGCCGCTCGCTCGGCGTCCACCTGCTGCTCGCGTCGCAGCGGCTGGAGGAGGGCAAGCTTCGCGGCCTGGACACGCACCTGTCCTACCGGATCGGCCTCCGGACGTTCTCCTCGGCGGAGTCGCGGGTCGTCCTCGGGGTGCCCGACGCCTATGAGCTGCCCCAGGCGCCCGGCAACGGCTACCTGAAGATCGGGACCGAGACGATGACGCGGTTCCGCGCCGCGTACGTCTCCGGCGCGTACAAGCCGGAGGAGGGCGACGCGCAGGAGTCCCGGCAGGGACCGCGGCAGCTCGCGCAGATCGTGCCGTTCACCCCGGCGTACGTCCGGCCGCAGATCCAGGAGGAGTCGCAGCAGGAGCAGCGGCAGGGCGACCGGGAGGACCAGGGCCCGCAGATCAGCCTGTTCGACCTCGTCGTCCGGCAGCTCGCCGGGCACGGGCCGCCGCCGCACCCGATCTGGCTTCCGCCGCTGTCGGAGCCGACCACCCTCGACCAGGTGCTGCCGCAGCTGCAGCAGACGCCGGAGTACGGCTTCACCACCGCGGGCTGGGACGGCCGGGGCCGGCTGCACGCGTTCGCGGGCATCGTCGACAAGCCGTTCGACCAGCGCCGCGACCCGATGTGGCTGGACCTGTCCGGCGCCGCCGGGCACGTCGGCATCGCCGGCAACCCGCAGGCGGGCAAGTCGACCGTGCTGCGGACGGTCATCACCTCGCTGGCGCTCATGCACACGCCGCAGGAGGTGCAGTTCTACTGCCTGGACTTCGGCGGCGGCGCGCTCGCGCCGCTGGCGGACCTGCCGCACGTCGGCGGGGTCGCCAGCCGGCTGGACCCCGACCGCGTCCGGCGCACGGTCGCCGAGGTGTCCGGGCTGCTGGAGTCGCGGGAGCGCTTCTTCACCGAGCGCGGCATCGACTCGATCGGCACCTACCGGCGGATGCGGGCCGAGGGGCAGATCGCCGGGGACGGCTTCGGCGACGTGTTCCTCGTCGTCGACAACTGGCTGACCGTCCGGCAGGAGTTCGAGGCGATCGAGGGGACGATCACCGACCTGGCCGCGCGCGGCCTCGGCTACGGCATCCACGTCATCGCCGCGACGAACAAGTGGTCGGAGTTCCGGCTGACGATCCGCGACCTGTTCGGGACGCGGCTGGAGCTGAAGCTGGGCGACCCGTACGAGTCGGAGATGGACCGCAAGCTCGCCGCGAACGTCCCCGAGGGGCGTCCGGGCCGCGGGATCACCCGCGAGGGCCTCCACTTCCTCGGCGCGCTGCCGCGGATCGACGGCCGGCCGACCGCGGACGACCTCGCCGACGGCGTCCGGCACATGGTGGAGACGATCAAGGCCGGCTGGCAGGGGCGGCCGCCCGCGCCGCCCGTCCGGATGCTCCCGGACCTGCTGCCGCACACGCAGCTGCCCGCCGTCACCGAGACCGGCAAGCGCATCCCGATCGGTATCGACGAGGACACCCTGTCGCCCGTCCTGCTGGACTTCGAGAACGACCCGCACTTCGTCGTGCTCGGCGACAACGAGTGCGGAAAGTCCAACCTGCTGCGGCTCATCGTCGAGTCGATCAAGGCCAGGTACACCACCGACGATGCCCGGATCATCATGCTCGACTACCGCCGGGCCCTGCTCGACTCGGCGGAGAGCGACCACGTCATCGGGTTCGCCGCGTCGTCGACGGCCGCGAACGGGCTGATGAAGGACGTCCACGGCGCCCTGGTGAACCGGCTCCCGCCGTCGGACCTGACCCCCGACCAGCTGCGCAACCGGTCGTGGTGGAGCGGGTCGGAGCTGTTCCTGGTCGTGGACGACTACGACCTGGTCGCGACGCCGTCCGGCAACCCGCTCGCGCAGCTCGCCGAGCTGCTGCCGCAGGCCCGCGACATCGGCATGCACCTGATCATCTCGCGCACGATGGGCGGGGCGGGACGCGCCATGTTCGACCCGATCCTGCAGCGGCTGAAGGACATGGCCAGCCCGGCGCTGATCATGTCGGGCAACAAGGACGAGGGCAACCTGTTCGACGTCCGGCCGAGCCCGCTGCCGGTCGGCCGCGGCACCCAGGCCGACCGCCGCGCCGGCAAGCGCCTCATCCAGACCGCCTTCTACGAGCAGTGAGCCGGGCGGCGGAGCGCCCGCGCGGACGCTCCGCCGCCCAGCCCGTCAGTCCCGGCCGTCAGTCCCGGCCGTCAGTCCCGGCCGTCAGTCCCGGCCGTCAGTCCCGGCCGTCAGTCCCGGCCGTCAGTCCCGGCCGTCAGTCCCGGCCGTCAGTCCCGGCCGTCAGTCCCGGTCCTCGGCGGGGACGGTCGCGCGTCCCGGCCGCCAGCCGCGGCTGCGTCCGAGGGGGATGACGGCGCCGCCGAACGCGACGAGGACGGCGGTCCCGAGGGCGCCGCCCGCGATGGCGAGACCCATGCCGCGGGTGCGGTGGTCGACGGGCTCCGGCTTCGCGATGGGGACGGCCCCGCCCATCGGCCGCGTGCCGGCCGCGCCGGGCTTGGCGGCCGGATCGACCAGCGCGGACACCGCCTGCAGCGGGCTGATCATGCCGTGCCCGCTGCCCTGCCCGTTACCGCCCTCGGCGGTGATCAGGATCCGGTCGATGACCTGCTGGTAGGTCAGCTTGGGATGCCGGGCGCGGACCAGCGCGGCCACGCCGGACGCGTAGGGGGCGCCGAAGCTCGTGCCCTGCAGGCCGCCCACGTACCCGTCGCCGAGGGTCGAGATGACGTTCTGCCCGGGGGCCGACACGTCGACCCGGGTCTTGAGGTTGGAGAAGTTCGCGATGGTCCCGGCCTCGTCCACCGCGGCGACGGACAGCACGCCCTTGTAGCTCGCCGGATAGGACGCGCTCTCCTTGCCGCGCTGGTCCTGGGCGACGTTGCCGGCCGACGCGACGATCAGGGCGTCCTTCCGCTGCGCCTTCCGGACCGCGAGGCGCAGCGCCGGTGTGTCCGGGGCGTCCGCCGACACGTTGATCACCTTGGCGCCCTGGTCGGCGGCCCAGGTGATGGCCTTGGGCAGCATCGTGTTGTCGTTCGTGCTCTGCCCGCTGGACCACTTGGCGTTCAGTAGCCTGACCTGCGGTGCGACCCCTACGAACGGGATGTTCTCGGCGCGCATGTCGCTCGCCGCGATGATCCCGGCGACCTGCGTGCCGTGCCCGATGCAGTCGTCGGCCGTGGTCTTCGTCGCGTCGAAACTCGCCGCGACCTTGTTCCGGAGCTGCGGGTGGCCGGTGTCGATGCCGCTGTCGACGACCGCGACGGTCACGCCCTTGCCCCGGGTGATCGGCCACGCCTGCTCGAAGTCCAGCCGCCGCTGCGCCCACGGCTCCACGGTGATGGCCGACGCGGGCTGCCCGGCCGGTTTGTTGCACTCCGGCTTGGGCGGTGGCGGTGTCCGCCGTTCCGGCTTCTTGCTGGGGGTCGGCGCCGCCAGCGGGCGGTCCGCCGGGGCCACCGGGGCGGCGGCCACCGCCGGAGCGAACACCAGAACGGACGTCAGGGCCAGGCCGCCGGTCCCCGCTGCGAGTCGCCCTCCGCGCATGCCTCGTCTCTCCTGCCGTTTGCGAACCCAACGACTGTAATCGATCCGCGCCGAGTGGAGGGAGCCGTCCCCGTCGCCGCGCGCTCTCCGCCGCGGGAGGGCGGGCAGGGTTTACCATCTGGCGGGTGCACTCGAATGAACCGGTTCCTCCTCCCGAAGGGATCGGCGGGGGACGGCGCGGGTCGGCGCGGCGCTGGCTGGTGCCCGCGTGTGCGCTTGGGGTGCTGGCCGTCCTCGTCCCGGTCCTGTGGGTGACGGGCGGGCTCAAGGAGAAGCCGACGCAGCCGGTGAAGACGGCCGGGACGGCGCTGAACCTCGGCCTGTTCACGGTGACCGTCCGGGACGCGCGGATCGGGCTGGTCAAGGAGGGCTTCGGGGACGCGCAGGAACGCTTTCTCATCGTCCGGATGAGCGTGGAGAACAAGGGCAAGGAGACCGAGCCGCTCGGCATCGGCGGCCTCGGCGATGGCGTGGTCGCGCTGACGAGGACCGGTAAATGGGTGCAGCCCGAGCGGGTCGAGGGCGTCGCCGGGGGCGCCGATACGGACGTCGTGCAGCCGGGGCTGCCGGTCGAGGCGTCCGCCATGTGGAAGATGGGCCCGGCGGACTCCCCCGAGAAGCTCACCGTGGGCCTGCGGGCATGGAAGTACGAGCACGGCTTCACCGACGAGGACTTCAACTGGATCGTCCAGCGTGAGGGCGGCGCCCTCGTCGGGCGCCTCACCCTGGCGGTGGCGCCCATGAGCGTGGCGCCCCGGCCTCCGCAGGGGACGCCGCCCTCCCCGAGAGCGACCGTGAGCGGCTCATGAACGTGCGGCAGGTGCTCCTTAAAGGCGGTGCCGGGCTCGGCGGGGCGGTCCTGCTCGCCGGAGCGATGTGGCTGCACTCGCTCATACCGGAGCTCAGGGCCACGGAGCTGGACCCGATCCGGGACGGCGGCAAGGTCGGCGAAGAGGTCCGCAACCGCGACTTCAGCGTGCGGGTGGAGAAGGTGGAGGCGGCGCGGTCACTCGCACCGAGCCTCTCGCTCGGCGACCCGCCACCGGTCGGAACCGAGGGGATCTACCTCGTCGTCCGGTTCACGGCGACGAGCCATCGCGAGCCCCTGGAGCTGAGGACGGCGCAACTGGAGACCCCCGGCGGCTACGTCTATCGGGAAGGTCCCCGGCCGGGCGCTACGTCCGCCGGGGCCCAGCCGACGTTCCAGCCCTTGATCTGGACGTCCGCGGCGTACGTGTTCGAGCTGCCGAAGCAGCGCCTGGAGGGGGCGCACCTCGTCGTCGGGCCGGGCGGGCTGCTGCCGCAGCTGTCCGCGGAGGCGGACATCGACCTCGGAATCACCCGTGAACGGGCGAACGAGCTGGTCCAGGGCGCCGCCCAGGGATACGACCTCAAGGCGGGCACCCCATGACGGTCGCGGATACTTCGCCCGACCTGTTCCCCCCGATCCCGCCCGAGCCGGCCGCGGCGCGGGAGCCCAAGCTGCGTCCCCTGGAGAGGCGGATCATCCAGGCGGTCGCGCTGCTCTGCGCCGTCTCCGGGCTCCTCGCCGTGCAATGGGTGGACGAGAAGAACAACGTCGAGAAGAACCTGAAGCCGCCGGAGAAGGTCGTCAGCGTGCAGCCCGAGACGGTCGGCGAGTTCCTCGGCGCGCGGTGGATGGCGCTGAAGCGGGAGACCGCTCAGCCGCTGGCGAGCGGTGCGCCGCAGGGCGACGTGACGGAGCTGCGGTTCACGGTCGGCGTCCGCCCGGACGACGCCGCGGCCGCGAAGCTGGTCGGGGGGTACGGCCTCGGCTACCGGTTCGTCGACGGCGAGGGCCGCCACTGGTCCGCCGACGGCACGGTCGTCGGCGCCCGGCGGCCGCAGCCGGGCGTCTCGTCCCTGATCACCGTCAAGGGGACGGTGCCCCGCGCGAAGGCGGACGCGCTGAAGCTGGAGATACAGGCGCCGAAGGCGTCGCGGAAGGCGGGGGACCCGCTGCTTTCGCTGCGTTTCGAGCGGTGACCCTCGCCATGACCAGGTTGAACGCCGCCGCCAGCAGGCAGACGCGCAGGATCTCGAAGACCAGCCCCGCCGCGAACCCGACGAACGGCAGCACCTGGATCCACCACGTCACCTCGTGCGGGCCGATCACCTCGTAGGCGAGGCGGCGGGTGGCCTCCTCGCCCACGTCCAGGCCGGCGAACAGCACGCAGAACGTGGCGAACGGCATCATCCCGGACCGGCGGACGAGCCGCAGCCCGAACCAGGCGGGCAGCCACATCTCCCGGAAGCCGCGGGTGAGGATCTCCCGGGCGCTGTTCACCCGCTCGATCCCGCCGGCCCGCGCCAGCCGCCGCGCCGCCCGGCCGCGGCCGAGCACGACCCGCTCGTCCCCGGCGTCCAGGCCGAGGATCACGCCCGCGATCACCAGCAGGATCAGCGCGCCGAGCACCGCGTCCTTGAACGGCGGCCACAGGCCGAGGACGGGGCCGGCGGCGTCCGTGACCCACGCCCACGCCTGCCGCGCGGTGAGCCACTCGGTCACCGTGCGGCGCAGGTGGTCGACGGTGAAGATGCCGAACAGCGCGAACTGGACCTCCAGGAAGGCGACGAGCGCGCCGACGGAGCGCGGGAGCCGCTCCTCCAGCCGCCATTCCGCCGCCACCTTCATCACGAAGAGCCCCGCGGTGAGGCCGATCGCGAGCCCGACGTGCTTTTCCAGCGACAGCAGCAGCTCCATGGCCTCGAGCTGCCCCTGGAGGCCGCCCTCGCTGAGGCCGCGGCTCGCGGCCTGCCCGGCGAACTCCCGGGCGTCCTCGGCCTGCCTGCCCCACGCCAGGTAGAAGATCACGAACGGGAGGGCGGCGCGGCCCATCGCGCCGACGACCGACTCCTCGTTGCCGACCGCCCACGGCGTCAGCTCGCCGTCGGACTCGCGGGCGTGCACGACGTCCAGGCCCTCGCGGACGCTGTGCACCATCAGCACCGTGACCGCCAGCGTGATCACCACCAGCAGGCCGATGGTGGCGATCGGCGCGATCGTCGCGGCCGTGCCCTTCATCGAGCCGAGCCGGTACCCGCCGTACATCACGCCGTGGCGCAGCAGCTCGCCGACCGTGAACCACAGGGCGAGCGGGAGGACGAAGCGGCCCGCGAGCTTCAGCATGGCCCACGGGAGCAGCAGCGGCGACCGCCGGGACAGTCCTAACATCGCGCTGATCGTACCGACCCGCCGCACCTGGAGGTGCTTTCCCCCTATGTCCCGGAAACGACGGACCCCGCCGTCCGCGTGCTGCGAACGGCGGGGTCCCGAAGCGGCCCGGAGGCCGGGTCAGATCGCGACCTCCAGGCCGGCGACCTCGCCGGTCCGGGCCGTGACGGTGTTGTCGACGCTCACGCCGCCGGCCGCCAGGACGCGCACGGTCCAGTCGCCGTCGGCGGCGAAGAACCGGAACACGCCCTCGTCGCCGGTGACCACCTCGGCGGTGAACTCGCCGGTCGAGTCGAGCAGGCGGGCGTAGGCACTGCACACCGGGGCGCCGTCACGGGTGACGGTGCCCTGGATGACGGCCTCGTTGGTGAGGTCGACGGTCGCCGGAAGATGCGCCGTCTGCTCGGGCGCTGCGCAGCCCTGGGTCATTGCTCCTCCATCTCCGTGGGCACGGAAGATCTCTGCCGCCGGGTGGCGGGGCCGGTGGTTGCTCGGCCGGTGGTTGCTCGGCCGCTGGTTGCTCGGCCGCTGGTTGCTCGGCCGCTGGTTGCTCGGCCGCTGGTTGCTCGGCCGCTGGTTACTCGGCCGCTGGTTACTTGGGGGCGCCGAGCTCGATCGGGACGCCGATGAGCGAGCCGTACTCGGTCCAGGAACCGTCGTAGTTCTTCACATTCTCCAGCCCGAGCAGCTCGCGCAGCGCGAACCAGGTGTGCGAGGAGCGCTCGCCGATGCGGCAGTAGGCGATGGTGTCCTTGCTCAGGTCCACGCCGGCCTCGGTGTAGAGCTTCCGGAGCTCCTCGTCGGACTTGAACGTGCCGTCGTCGTTGGCCGCCTTCGACCACGGGATGCTGCGCGCGGTCGGGACGTGCCCGGCCCGCTGCGACTGCTCCTGCGGCAGGTGCGCCGGGGCGAGCAGCTTGCCGCTGAACTCGTCCGGGGACCGGACGTCGATCAGGTTCTTCTTGCCGATCGCGTCCACGACCTCGTCGCGGTAGGCGCGGATCGACAGGTCCTGGTCCTCGGCCTTGTAGTCGGTCGCGGGACGCGACGGGACGTCGGTCACCAGCTCGCGGGACTCCAGCTCCCACTTCTTGCGGCCGCCGTCGAGCAGCTTCACCTTGTCGTGGCCGTACAGCTTGAAGTACCAGTACGCGTAGGCGGCGAACCAGTTGTTGTTGCCGCCGTACAGGATCACCGTGTCGTCGTTGGCGATGCCCTTGGCGGACAGCAGCTGCTCGAACCCGGTCTTGTCGATGAAGTCGCGGCGGACCGGGTCCTGCAGTTCGGTCTTCCAGTCGATCTTCACGGCGCCACGGATGTGGCCCTTGTCGTAGGCGGAAACGTCCTCGTCGACCTCGACGAGAACCAGACCGGGTGCGTCCAGGTTGGACTCAACCCAGTCGGTGTCCACCAGGACGTCTGAGCGGCTCATGCCGGAACCTCCCTTTCGGAACGAAATTTCGCAGTGATACGTCGCAGTAGCGGGTGGATCTCGCAGCCGAGGCAGAACCCGAACGCCGCGTTCAGGAACGCCGCCGCCAGCGCGAGGGCGGTGGCACCGATGCCGAGCCAGGTGGCGCCCGTCACGTATCCGACCGTTCCCACCAGGGCGAACGCCATTCCTACCCCCTGCGCGAAGCGGGGTGCGGCGGCGTCCTCCAGTTCCCTGGGCGGGGCGAGCCGGGGCCGTATCAGCGCCTTGAACGCCAGTCCGTACGGGGCGTACCGGAGACCGAAGAGGGTCGCGACGGCGAACACGACGGCCTGCGCGGCGAGCAGCGCCCAGCTTCCGGTCGCCAGCACCACGACCAGGACGATCGTCGTGACGGCCGCGCCGAAGCGGGGCCCACGCGGGTCAACCTGCATCGGGGTGCTCCTGGCGGAGTGGAAGCGTGCGTACGAGCTGGAAGTGGAAGGGCTCGGGGGCGGCGGATGGGCTCGAATGCCTCAGGCCGTACGACAGAGCGAAGCGGCCAGGCGGCAGAAGTCGACCGCGCGGCGCTTCGTGAGCATCTGCTCTGTCAAGTCACGCACACCCGAGATAGTAATCCGACAATCCACGTACTGTCACCTCCGTCTCGCGCTCCGAGACAGTGATGTTCGTCTAACCGCAGGTCATCCAAGCGGCGCTCAAGGGATGACCTCCCCCTGCTTGCTGGCCTCGCTACGCTCGGCGGGCACGGCCGCCTCGTGCGGCGACTTCCCTCGTCGCTCTGGTCGTCCGTCCCTCACTCCCGCCGCTCCTCAGTCCAGTCGCCGCACGGCCGTGCCCAGGACCGCGATGACGTCGGGCTTGCGGGGGGCGCCGGTGGCGCGGCGGATGATGCGGCCCGTGTCGTCCAGGACGAAGACCGTCGGGGTCCGGACGACGTTGAGGCGGCGGACGAGGTCCAGGTGCGACTCGGCGTCGAGTTCCACGTGGGCGACTCCGTCCACCATCCCGGCGACCTCTCCCAGGACGCGGCGGGTGGCCCGGCACGGGGCGCAGAAGGCGCTGGAGAACTGCAGCAGGGTCGCCTTCTCGCCGAGCTCGGCTCCCAGGTCGTCCGGCCGGATGATGTCGTCCACCTCGTCTCCGCTTCCCCGGCGCGGGCGCAGCACGCCGGAACGGCGCCGCCACAGCAGCCCGAACACCATGGTGGCGACCAGCACCGTCGCCGCTACCCATAGACCCGTCATCGTCAGCGACAACCGCTTCGGACGCCCGGTTCTTCCGCGGGCTCCGATCGCCGCGTCGTCAAGGGGGAGCGTCAGGTGGGGATCGTGAGGAGCGGCTGCCCGTCCAGGCCGACGATCTCGAACGAGAACAGCTGCCCCCGCGGGAACATCGTGGAGCCGCGGTACTCGCCGTAGCCCTCGTCGTACGGGACGTACCAGCTCCCGAGCGCGTCCCGCCGGCCGTCCCGCGCGATCACGAGCATCCGGCAGTGCGACCCCTTCGGGACGCCCGCCAGGTGCAGCTCGACCTCGGTGCCCCACTGCTTCCTCCGCAGCAGCACGTATCCCTTGATGTTGGTCGCGGGGTTCTCGGCGGCGATCCGCTCGACGTCGCCGCCGGAGGCGGACGGCGCCGGGGACGGCGGGGCGGACGAGGAGGGCGGCGCCGCGGTCTCCTCCGCGCCGAACGGCAGCAGGAAGCCGCCGAACAGGGCGCCGACGGCCAGCAGCAGGCACGCCGCGGCGGCGAGCGGGGCCCAGCGGGCGGCGCGCCGGCCCCGCGGCCAGGGCCGGCGCCGCCGTTCGGCCGCGCGGGTCAGCAGGCCGTCCAGCAGTTCGGGCGGCGGCCCGGCGAGCTGGTCGAGCTGCGACTCCTCGACCCGCCCGAGCATCGCGGGCAGGCCGGCCAGCCCGGCGAGCTCGTCCCGGCAGGCGGGGCAGTCCGCCAGATGGGCCTCCACCTGGGAGCGCTCGCCCGAGTCGAGCGCGCCGAGCACGTACGACCCGAGCGCGTTGCGCACTTCCGAGCAGCCGTTCACGGCGCCATCCCCCGCTCCTCCAATGCGAGTTTGAGCGCCCGCAGTGCGTAATAGGTGCGGGACTTCACCGTGCCGGGCGGGATGCCCAGCGTCTTCGCGGTCTCGGCGACCGACCGGCCCCGGTAGTAGGTCTCCACCAGGACCGCCCGGTGCGGCGGGCTCAGCCCGGCCAGCGCCTCGGCGACCGTCCAGGACTCCAGCGCCCGGTCGATGTCGTCGGAGCCGGACGCGGTCATCACGAGCTGCTCGTCGATCCACGTCTCCGGGGGCCGCGCGCGCTTGGCGCGATGCGCGTCCACCACCAGGTTCCGCGCGACCGTGAACAGCCACGGCCGGACGGGACGTCCCGCTAGCGCCTCGGGGTGCTTCCAGGCGCGCAGCAGCGTCTCCTGCACGACGTCTTCGGCCTGCGTTCTGTCCCCACCGGTCAGCCGGAGGACGTACCCGAAGAGCGGACCTCCGTGCTCGCTGTACAGGGCGCGCAGCAACCCCTCATCCGCGGTGGGACCCACACCACTGACACGTACGCCCGGCCATGCCGGTTCACGCGCCCCGGATCATTTCTGCACCTGCTGGAGGTCGTTCAGCTTGACGTTCTGGGCCGTGGCGCCGACGCGGACCCCGCCCTCCGTCGCCCGGACCTCGCTGATCTTGGCGCCGAGGGGCAGCGCGGGGACCTGCACGGTCCAGGTGAGCTGGCGCTTCAGCGCCGCCAGCGGGATCTGCGGCCCGCCGTCCGACTTGACCGACACCGGGCTGACCGCGATGCCGCGGGCGGTCGGCTTGAGCTCGACGACGCCGCTGCCGGCCAGCCGGAAGCCGAGCAGGCTGCCCTCGAGGTCGACCGCGAGGTTGTCGCCCTGCGGGGCGAGCCGCTTGACCTCGCGCGGCGCGTTCTTCTGGATCAGCGAGTACGGGACGACGGCGGACACGGTCGCCGTCCGCGCGGTGACGTTCGCGGTGTTGCCGCCGGCGACCTCCGACAGCGGCGCGGCCACGCCCCGCATGTCGACCCGGACGTCGGTGACGGTCACGCCCTGCTCCGTCCAGTCGCCGATGGCGATCTCGATGTGGTCGTACTCGCCGCCGACGACCTGGGTGAGGAAGGGGATGCCGTGGATCGTGACGTCCGGCTGCCGCGTCAGGTCGGTCTGCGCCGCGACCTCCTGGGCGATCCGGTCCTCCGCGATCCGCACGCCGATCCTGTCCGCGGCCACGACTCCCACGACCGCAAGGAGCAGCAGCACCACGAGTACTTTCCGCATGTATCTCCTTCAACCAGCGACATACGGTCGCCACACCATATGCGCGGATACCGCACAGCGCGTCACACCGGCGGATGACCTGAAAGTTCGGAAAATCATCCCATTGTGATATCAACCACCGGCGAAAGGCGGCAGAACCTCCACAACGCCGCCCTCGGGCAGCTCCACCGACTCGTGCGGCCGGCTCCCGACCGGGTCACCGTCGATGAGGAACGAACTGCGCGCGACGACCCGCCGGAACTCGTCCCCGCGCCCGTCCCGCGAGGTCGCGGCGGTGAGCGCGGCGGCCAGCGTGCCGGCGTCGTACGGCTCCTCGTGCGTGCCCGCGGCGGCCTTCGCGGCCGCCCAGTACCGCATCGTCCCCTTGGCCATGTCCCCAATCTCTCATTTCCGGTGGGTTACCGTCCCGACCCGGCCACCCCCTTGGCTGCCGGGCACACTCCGTTATGCTCGGGGGTGAGGGATCCGGGCAACGAGGCCATGGAGTTCATCCGAATACCTCTCATGGCCGCCTCGTCCTCGAGCCGTCGGCCGTGCCGGGGCTTGAGGGTGAGCCGCCTGGATCCTACGTGTTTGTGGACGGGAGGCGGCATTTGAGCGGCTTGCTCTTGCTGACCAACGCGCTGGAACCCTCTGACGAGGTCCTGCCCGCGCTCGGGCTTCTTCTGCACTCCGTGCGCGTGGCGCCCGCCGAGGCGTCCGCCCTGATCGACGCTCCACCCGCGGACATCGTCCTGGTGGACGCGCGCCGCGACCTCGTCCAGGCCAAGAGCCTGTGCCGGCTGCTGCGGACCACCGGGCTCGACTGCCCGCTCCTCGCCATCGTCACCGAGGGCGGTCTCGCCGCCCTCAGCCCGGAATGGGGCCTGGACGACGTGCTGCTCCAGTCCGCCGGCCCCGCCGAGGTCGAGGCCCGGCTGCGGCTAGCCGTGGGCCGCGCCGCCGCCGGCGAGGCCGAGGAGGTCCCCGGCGAGATCCGCAGCGGCGACCTCACGATCGACGAGGCCACCTACACCGCCCGCCTCCGCGGCCGGATCCTCGACCTGACCTTCAAAGAGTTCGAGCTGCTGAAGTACCTCGCCCAGCACCCGGGCCGCGTCTTCACCCGCGCCCAGCTCCTCCAGGAGGTCTGGGGCTACGACTACTTCGGCGGCACCCGCACCGTGGACGTGCACGTCCGGCGGCTGCGCGCCAAGCTCGGCGCCGAGTACGAGTCCCTCATCGGAACGGTCCGTAACGTCGGCTACCGCTTCGTCCCCGACCACCGCCCCGGCGGCGACGCCGAAGAGAAGACCCCCGTCAGAACCTGATCGCACAGCGAGCCCCAGGGCGAGACGGAGCGATGCAGCGATCGCGCGCAGTTTCCGTTGAAGGAGGACCCCCAGGGCCCGACGCCGAGGGAACTGCTAACCAAATCGTCCGGTGATGTAGTCCTCGGTGGCTTTCTGGTCCGGGTTCGTGAAGATCTTGCTGGTGTCGTCGATCTCGATGAGCTTGCCCGGCTTGCCGGTTCCGGCGATGTTGAAGAAGGCGGTGCGGTCGCTGACCCGGGCGGCCTGCTGCATGTTGTGCGTGACGATGACGATCGTGTACTGCGCCTTCAGCTTGTCGATGAGGTCCTCGATTGCGAGGGTGGAGATGGGGTCGAGCGCGGAGCACGGCTCGTCCATCAGGAGGACCTGGGGCTGGACGGCGATGGCACGGGCGATGCAGAGGCGCTGCTGCTGGCCGCCGGACAGGCCGGCGCCGGGCTTGCCCAGGCGGTCCTTGACCTCGTTCCACAGGTTGGCGCCCTTGAGCGACTCCTCGACGATGTCGTCCAGCTGGCTCTTGCGGCGCACCCCGTTCAGCTTCAGGCCCGCGGCCACGTTGTCGTAGATGGACATCGTGGGGAAGGGGTTGGGGCGCTGGAACACCATGCCGACGAGGCGGCGGACGGCGACCGGGTCGACGGACGCGTCGTAGAGGTCCTCGTCGTCCAGCATGACCTTGCCCTCGACGCGGGCGCCCGGGATGACCTCGTGCATCCGGTTGAGCGTGCGCAGGAACGTGGACTTGCCGCAGCCGGACGGCCCGATGAACGCCGTCACCGAGCGCGGCTCGATCGTCATCGAGATGTCCTCGATGGCGTGGACCGCGCCGTAGAAGGCGTGCAGCCCGGAGATGTCGATCCGCTTGGCCATGGGGTCGGTGGTCCTCTCTCTTCAGGTCGGGGCGGGCGGTCAGCGGCTCTTGGCCGCGGTGCGCCGGGCGACCAGCCGGGCGACCAGGTTGAGCAGCATGATGATCCCGATCAGGACGAGCGCGCCGGTCCAGGCGCGGTCGATCGAGTTCTGGTTGGGGTCGGCGGCCTGCTCCCAGATGAACGTGGGCAGCGACGCCTGCGGGCCGTTGAACGGGTCGTTGTTGATCGCCTTGGTGAAGAAGATCGTCAGCAGCAGCGGCGCGGTCTCCCCCATCACGCGGGCGACGGCCAGCATCACGCCGGTCACCATCCCGGTGAGCGCGGTCGGCAGGACGACGAAGCAGACCGTCCGCCAGCGCGGCACGCCGAGCGCGTAGGACGCCTCGCGCAGGTCGTTGGGGACGAGCTTGAGCATCTCCTCGGCGGCCCGCGTCACGGTCGGGATCATCAGGATCGTCAGGGACAGCGCCCCGGCGAGCCCGGAGTAGTCGAACCCGAGCGTCAGCAGCCACAGCGCGAGGACGAACAGGCCCGCCACGATCGACGGGATGCCCATCATGACGTCCACGGTGAAGCTGATGATCTTGCCGAGCCGGCCGCCGCCGGCGTACTCCACCAGGTAGATGGCGGTCAGGATGGACAGCGGGACGGCGATCGCGCTGCAGATCGCGACCTGCTGCAGGGTGCCGACGATGGCGTGGTAGGCGCCGCCGCCCGGGTCGCTGCCGCTGACCGCGTTCATCGAGAACTGGAAGAACGTGGGGTCGAGGCGTTCGAGGCCGTTGACGACGACCGTCCACAGCACCGCCACCAGCGGGACGACCGCCAGCGCGAACGCCAGGTAGACCAGGCCCTGGATGCTCCGGTCCTTGACCTTCCGGCCGAGCGAGACCGACGTCAGGCTCGCGCCCTCGCCGGTGGTGGAGAAGGTGGTCACACGAACTCCTTCCGCCGTGCGACGACGGCGCGGGCCGCCATGTTGACCAGCAGGGTGATGACGAAGAGGACGAGGCCCGAGGCGATGAGGGCGCCGCGGCCGGTCTCGGTGGCCTCGGCGAAGCTGTTGGCGATGTTCGCCGCGAAGGTCGAGCCGCCGTTCTCCAGGATGTGCCAGTTGATCCCCGGCACGAAGGTCAGCACCATCGCGACCGCGATCGTCTCGCCCATCGCGCGGCCGAGGCCGAGCATCGAGGCGCCGATCATGCCGGACCGGCCGTACGGCAGCACCGACAGCCGGATCATCTCCCAGCGGGTGGCGCCGAGCGCCAGCGCGGCCTCGATGTTGGGCCGCGGGACCTGCAGGAACACCTCGCGTGAGATGGACGAGATGATCGGCAGGATCATGATGGCCAGCACCACCGAGCCCGTGAAGATCGAGTTCTTGCCGGGGCTGTCGCCGCCGAACAGCGGGAACCAGCCGAGCGCGGCGTTGAGGAACCCGCTGACCTTGTCCATGTGCTGGGCCAGGAAGATCAGCCCCCACAGCCCGTACACGATGCTGGGGACGGCCGCGAGCAGGTCGACGATGTAGCCGAGCCCGGACGCCAGGCGCCGCGGCGAGTAGAACGAGATGAACAGCGCGATGCCGATCGCGACGGGCGTCGCCATGAGCATCGCCAGCAGCGAGGACAGCGCCGTCCCGAACGCGAGCTGCGCGATGCCGAACCGCGGCGGCTGCGCGTTCGGGTTCCACTCCTCGGTGGTGAGGAAGCCCGCCTCGTTCTCCCGCAGCGCGGGGATCGCCTTCCAGACGAGGAAGGCCGCGATCGCGGCGACGATCACCAGCACGGTGATGCCCGAGCCGCGGGCCGCGCCCGCGAAGATCCGGTCGCCGGCGCGGCCGGTGCTCATGGCGGTGCCGGCGGCGCCTGCCCGGGTTCCGGCGCGGGCCTCGACGCCGGTCTCGGTGGTCATGGGGGTGCCTCCTTCGATCACGTCCGCGGAACCCGGGGCGGCCCCGCCGCGGGACCCCTTCCTGGGGCCGCCGGCGGCGGGGCTGCGGGTGGTGTCGTCCGGTGTCAGGACAGGGCCTTCACGGACGCCTGGACCTTCGTCAGCACGCTCTGCGGGATGGGCGCGTAGCCGTGCTCGGTGAGGATCTTCTGGCCGTCCGCGCTGGAGGTGTAGGCCAGGAAGGACTTGACGAACTCGGCCTGCTCGGCCGGCAGTCCCTTCTCACACGCGATCTCGTACGTGACCAGGACGATCGGGTAGGCGCCCGGCTCCTTGGTCGTGTAGTCGATCTCCAGCGCGACGTCGTTGCCGGTGCCGGTGACCTTCGCCCCGGCGACGGCCTTGGACGCGCTGTCCGGCGACAGCTCGGTGAACTCGCCGGCGCCGTTCTTCACGTGCGCGGTCTGCAGCTTGTTGTTCGTCGCGTACGACATCTCCACGTAGGAGATGGCGCCCTCGGTGCTCTTCACCTGGCTGGTGACGCCGTCGGACTTCGCGGCGCCCTGGCCGGTGGAGTTCGGCCACTTCTTGGCGGACTCCCACGTCCAGACGTCCGGGACGGTCTTGTTCAGGTACTCGGTGAAGTTGTCGGTGGTGCCCGACTCGTCCGACCGGTAGACCGGCTTGATCTCCGACGAGGGGAGCTGCGCGCCCTCGTTCTCCCCGGCGATCGCGGGATCGTTCCAGGTCTTGACCTTGCCGGAGAAGATCTTCGCGATCGTCTCGGGCGACAGCTTCAGCCCGTCCACGCCCGGGACGTTGTAGACCACGGCGACGGGGCCGACGACCATCGGCAGGTTCAGCGCCGGGCTGCCCTGGCAGCGCTGCCGCGCCGTACCCGCTTCTTCCTCGTCGAGCGCCGAGTCCGAGCCGGCGAAGGCGACCTGGCCGCTGGTGAACGCCTGGATGCCCGCCCCCGACCCGCTCGGGTTGTAGTTGAGGTTGGCGCCGGCGCATTCGGCCGCGTAGAGCTTCGTCCACTCCTCGATGGCGTTCTTCTGCGCGCTCGACCCGGCCGCGTTGATGCTGCCCTTCGCGCAGTCGATGGTGCCGGAGGGGGCGCTGCCCGGGCTCGTCGTGGTGTTGGCGTCGCTTCCGCAGGCGGTGAGGGCCAGCGCCCCCGCGACGACCACGCCGCCCAGAGCGGCAAGTCGGGAACGGTTCTTCACCGGAGGGTCTCCTCTTAGTTCGTCAGCGGGTCCCCCGGCCCGGTCCTGGCCCGCTCGCCAGCGCCGGGGTTCGCCGTCGGATTTGACGCTAAGCAGGCGAGGTGACCAGCCGCCCTGATCCAGGTGAACGGAGGATGAACGAGGATGACCAGACCCGCGAAGAATGCCCCGATTTGCCGTGTACGCCGGGTTAACAGCGCAGCTCAGGCCGTTAAAGTCCAGGTCGATTCGAGGTCATGCGGAAACGGAGACCTGACCGCGGGGCAACGAGCGCTCGGTCAGGACGCAGTGCTGTACATGACGTCCACGGCGTAGCGGGTGAAGCCCAGCGACTCGTAGAGCCGGACGGCTGCGGTGTTGGATTCGTCCACGTAGAGCATGATCTGTTCGACACCGGAGTCGCGCAGATGACGCAGCCCCACCAGCGTGAGGGCGCGCCCCAGCCCGAGGCCCTGCGCGTCGGGGTCGACGCCGACGACGTAGACCTCGCCGATGCCGCCCGGGTGGGTCTTGGTCCAGTGGAAGCCGGCGAGGCGGCCGTCCCGCTCGGCGAGGAAGAAGCCCGCCGGGTCGAACCAGCTCTCACCCTCGCGGTCGTGGACGTCCTCGATCGTCCACGCGCCCTGTTCGGGGTGGTCGGCGAAGGCGCGGGAGTTGACGTCGAGCCACGCCCGCTCGTCCGCGCCCGGCTTGAACGTGCGAATGGTGACCCCTGGGGCGACCCGGGGCTCCGGCAGCGGATCGGCCGCCGGGCGCCGCATCTGGAGGAGCACCCGGACGCGGGTCATGCCCTCGGCGGCGGCCAGCGCGGCGGCGGCGGGCAGGTCGCCGTGCGCCCAGACGCGGAGGGGGCCGCCCGCCTCGGCGCGCAGCGCCCGCAGCAGCGCCCGGCCGTGGCCGCGGCGCCGGTGCTCCGGATGGACGACGAGCTCCCCGGCCGCGGGCTCCCCGTCGGCCGCCGGGTCGAGATGCGCGTACGCGACGATCCCGCCGTCGGAGATCGCCATCCCGGTGCGGCCGCCGCGCAGCGCGAGCAGCGAGTGCTCCGACAGCGGCCCGACGCCGTCGGCCTCCGCCGCCGCCCCGGCCAGCTCCAGCGCCTCGGTGATCTCAGCGTCCCCAAGCGTCCCGCGTGCTCGCAGCTCACTCACGACCAACACCCTAACCGCGAGCCTGATCAAGTTGTCACAGAAACGTCACCGGGCCGCCGGGAACCGTATGCCGGACGCGCTTACCGTCCGCTGCATGACTCGACGACGCACCATCCTGGCGTGCGCCGCGGCCGGGCTGACGGTCATCGCGCTGACCGCGCAACCCGCCGCCGCACGGCCCGCACCTACAGCGTCTTCTCACTTCCGGGGGGGCGACCCCCCAAGCCCCCCGGCAACAGCCTCTGTGAAACTACTGGCCCTGAACGACTTCCACGGCAACCTGGAACCGCCCTCCGGCAGCTCAGGGCGCGCCATCAACGAGAACGGCGAGACCGTGGACGCCGGCGGCGCCGCCTACGTCGCCGCCCACATGAAGCGGCTGCGGGACCGCCACACCCTCACCGTCGCCCAGGGCGACCTCATCGGGGCCACGCCGCTGATCTCCGCCGCGTACCACGACGAGCCCTCGGTGCAGTTCCTCGGCGACATCGGCGTCACCGCGTCCGCGGTCGGGAACCACGAGTTCGACGAGGGCTACCGGGAGCTGCTGCGCATCCAGCACGGCGGGTGCCACCCCGAGGACGGCTGCTCCCCCGAGGGCAAGTGGCGCGGCGCGAAGTTCGACTACCTCTCCGCCAACGTGCTGAAGAAGCAGGGCCACTGGAAGCGCCCCCTCCTGAAGCCGTGGACGATCCGCCACGTCAACGGCGTCCGCGTCGGCTTCATCGGCGTCGTCACCAAGACCACGCCGAGCATCGTCACCGCGGAGGGCATCAAGGGCCTGGAGTTCCAGGACGAGGTCGAGGCCGCGAACCGCGCCGCCCGCGAGCTGAAGCGCCGCAACGTCCGCGCGATGGTCCTGCTCGTCCACGAGGGCGACCAGGTGAACGCGGGCCAGCGGCCCGACGCGTGCGGTGTCGTCCCCGGCGCGGGGTCGCGCATCGCCGAGGAGGCCGACCCGGAGATCGACGTGGTGCTGTCCGGGCACACCCACCAGCAGTACGTCTGCTCGGTCCAGGACCCGAAGGGCCAGCCGCGGCTGTTCTCGTCCGGCTCCTCCTTCGGCCGGGTGATCACCGAGGTGAACCTCAAGGTGAACCGGCGCACCGGTGACATCGTCCGGTCCTCGCTGCGCGGCGACAACCACGTCGTGACCCGCGACGTGCCGCCGGACCCGAAGACCGAGCGGTTCGTCCAGACCTGGAAGGACCGCGTCGCCGACATCGCGAACCGGCCCATCGGCAACATCACCGCCGACATCACCCGCGCGCCGTCCCCCTCCGGCGAGACCGCGCTCGGCGACCTCATCGCCGACGCCCAGCTCGCCTCGATGCAGGACCTCGGCGCGCAGGTCGCCCTGATGAACCCGGGAGGCGTGCGCACCGACCTCACCTACGCGGCGAGCGGCGCGGAAGGCGACGGCGTCGTCACCTACGGCGAGGCGTTCGCCGTGCAGCCGTTCAGCAACGTGATGGGCGTCGTCTCGCTCACCGGCGCGCAGCTCGACGCGCTCCTCGAACAGCAGTGGACCGACGCGGGCGAGAAGATCCTCCAGCCCTCGGCCAACCTGAACTTCACCATCACCCGCGCGAACCCGGTCGGCGACCGCGTCTCCGCCATCACCATCGGGGGGGCCCCGATCGACCCGGCCGCCACCTACAAGGTCGCGGCGAACAACTTCCTCCTGGGCGGCGGCGACGGCTTCACCGTCTTCACCGAGGGAACCGACCAGGTCCTGGGCCCGATAGACCTGGACGCCTTCGTGGCCTATTTCCAGGCCCAGGGCACCCTCTCCCCACCACCCCTGAACAGAATCTCCGGCCAGTAAAACCACAGACAACGGCCCGCCGTCCCCCAGACGGCGGGCCGTTTCACGTTTCGAACCGACACCCCCGTGGAGACGACCCCAGCCGACCCCACGGGTCGTGCGGCCGGAGGTCGTGCTGCGACCGGAGGTCGCACGACCCGCCGCACGGGGCGCCGTTTCACGAGACGCGGAGCGGATCGGGAAGCGGTGCGCCGTGCGGACCGGGGGTTCCAGGTGGTCGCCCCCCTGGGCTAGCTACGCGCCGAACAGGTGCACCACGAAGTACACGAGGGCCGCCACTGCCGCCGCCATGGGCATGGTGAGGACCCAGGCGGTGATGATGTTGCCCGCGACGCCCCAGCGGACGGCGGAGAGGCGCTTGGTGGCGCCGACGCCCATGATGCAGGACGTGATCGTGTGCGTGGTGGAGATTGGAGCGTGCCAGATGTACGCGGTCGCGTACAGGATCAGGGAGGCCGTCGATTCCGCGGCGAACCCCTTCGGGGGATCGAGTTCGATGACCCTGCGGCCCAGCGTCCGCATGATCCGCCAGCCGCCGGCGTAGGTGCCGAGGGCCAGGGCGGTCGCACAGGCGAGGATGACCCACAGGGGGACGGTCTCGCCGGTGGCGTGGCCGGTGGTCACAAGGGCGAGGACGATGATGCCCATCGTCTTCTGCGCGTCCTGGAGGCCGTGCCCCAGCGCCATCGACGCCGCCGACAGCGACTGCGCGATGCGGAACCGGCGGCCTACGCGCCCGGGGTTGGCGCGGCGGAAGATCCACAGGATGGCGACCATCACCATGTAGGCGAGGCCGAACCCGGCGATGGGCGAGATCACCATCGGGATGGCGACCTTCTCCACGACGGTGCTCCAGCTCACCGCGGACGCCGACGCGACGCCGGCCCCGACCACGCCGCCGATCAGGGCGTGCGAGGACGACGAGGGCAGCCCGAAGTACCACGTGATCATGTTCCAGGTGATCGCGCCGAGCACGCCGGCGGCGACCACCGTGAGGCCGTGCAGTCCGGTGGGCGGGGTGATGACCTCGCTGACGGTCTTGGCGACCTCGACGCCGAGGAGCGCGCCGATGAGGTTCATCACGGCCGCCATGATCAGCGCGGCCCGGGGTGTCAGCGCCCGGGTGGACACCGATGTCGCGATGGCGTTGGCGGCGTCGTGGAACCCGTTGGTGTAGTCGAAGACCAGGGCGATGACGACGACCAGGATGAGGACGGCGGTCTGCGCGTCCTGCCGCAGGCCGAGCGCCCCGGAGACGACCACCGCCAGGATGCCCACCAGCAGGAACGGCCAGAACCTGGCCGGGCCGCGGCGGACCTGCTCGGCGAGCGTCGGATCGGCCCCCGGCGGGTCCTCCTTGGTGAGGACCGCGCCCACCATCCCGCCTTCGGTGGAGCCGGCAGGGCGCGGGGATCCGGGTGGTTCGTCCCGGACGCTCATGATTCCTTGACCGAGATCGTCTCGACCGTGTTGGCGACGTGCTCGAACGCGTCGGCGGCGTCCTCGAGCCGGTCGATGACCTGCTTCAGCTTCAGCACGGTCAGGGTGTCGTAGTCGCCGTTGAACAGCTGCGCGAGCAGCTTGCGGTAGACCTGGTCGCCCTGGTTCTCGAGCCGGTTGATCTCGATCCAGTACTCGTTGAGCTCCTTCATCGAGCGCAGCCGCGGCATCGCCTCGGCGGTCAGCTCGGCGGCGCGCTCCAGCACCTCCACCATCGCGACGACGCCCTTGGGGAACTCGTCGATCTTGTAGAGGACGACGAGATCGGCTGCCTCTTCCATCTCGTCCATCACGTCGTCGATCGTCGAGGCCAGCCGGTAGATGTCCTCGCGGTCGAAGGGGGTGATGAAGCTTTCGTTGAGCCGACGCATGATCGCGTGGGTGCATTCGTCGCCCGCGTGCTCGCAGGCGCGCATCTTCTCGGCGATGGCCGGCCGGTCGGCGCCGTCGCTGATGAGCTCTACGAGCAACCTGGCGCCGGTGACCAGGTTGTTCGCCGAATCGGCGAACATGTCGTAGAAGCTGTCCTCACGCGGCGTGAGACGCAAGCGCACGTCATTCTCCTGAAGTGCCGGAACAGTCCGCAGAGGATCGTAGGCGCAACCAGCCGTAAAAAGAACCTTTGCCCCAGCTTTGGCTGGTGCCCACCATCCTCTCACCTACGAGATTGCCGTAGATCACCAGGTACCTACCCAGTGTGCAGGTCCCTATCTGCAAGGCGTCGCGCCATCTGGCGCCCGCGGAGGGGGCTGCCCGGCCGGTCAGATGCCTCATGCGTGAGATTCATTACAACGTTCCGTCCGGGACACCCGTCGCGGTAGGGCCAAAAAGACGAACCGGGGACGCCGTATCGGCGTCCCCGGTGCACTGCGCGTAACGGCTCGGTGGCCGGGGGAATGCTCCCCGGGCCGCCTAGTCCTGTGGCGTCAGCTCGCGACGACCGGCTTCGTCGGACCGTACCCCGAGCACCATGTCGATCTCCGCGACGGTGAGCGGCCGTTCCGCCGCCGCCACCGCGCTGAGCATCTCGGCATAGAGTTCGATCTCGTCCAGCGCAACACGGTCGTGGACGCGCAAATCAAGGTTCTGGCGCACCGCGTCCACCTCCGTTCGTTCCCCACACCCAAGTCGAGGCTACGCGTCCGGCCCTGTCGGGCACATGACCCATGCGGGCCATTCGAGGGCCACCCCGACCCTGTCAATCCGGGGGACCCCCACAGCCCTCCGGATGGCCGGTCACGGGTCCCTCTGGGGAACGCCCCGGGCCGGCGCCGGCCGTCCTCCTAGCCTTCCCGGGCGGTGTCGGTCTGATACCTCCGTCCGACGGGCGGAACGGGCGGACGAGCGGTTCAGCCTCCGGGGCGGAAGTCCCCGAGCATCTGCTCCAGCGGCGTCTCGGGCAGGTCGCGGGCCGTCAGCCGGGCCACGGTCGCGGCGTTGACGTCGGCGCCCGCGAGCCGGGCGGCCTGCCGCGCCACCGTCTGCTCGAACAGGGCCCGGACGGTGCGGGCGTAGGCGAACTGGGGGTCGTCGCGCAGCCGCTCGAACCGGCTGAGCAGCTCGACGCGCAGCTCCTCGTCCAGCATGTAGAGGTCGCGTTCGGCGTAGCTCTGGAAGAGCCGGACCATGTCGCGGTCGCCCATCCCGGTGAACTCCAGGATCCGGCCGAACTCGGCGCGGAAGGCGGGATTGCCGGCGAGGAAGCCCTCCATCTCCGCCGCCGGGCTGGAGCAGACCACCAGGAAGCGGCCCATCCCCTGCCCTTGGCCGCCGCCCGGGTTCATGCGGCGGAGCAGCTCGTCCACCACGGCCGGGCTGCGGTCGAGGCGGTACGCCTCCTGGATCAGCAGCACCCCGCCGAGCGCCTGCTCGACCATGCTCCCCACCCGGCGCTCGGTGTCGATCCGGTCCCGTCCGGCCAGGTGGACGGGTCGGCAGGCGACCACGTGGCCGGAGCCGAGCAGCCCGAGCGCCGCGTAGATGCCGCCGACCAGGCCCGCCACGGTCGTCTTGCCGGTGCCGGACGGCCCCACGAAGATCAGGTGCCGCGTCTCGCCGCCGGCGACCCCGTACCTGGCCCGGTCCGCTGCGAGCCTCGCCTCCTCGGCCAGCTCGTGCACGGCGGCCTTGACGTCCTCCAGCCCGGTGAGCTGGTCGAGCTGCCGCAGGTAGCCGCCGATGTCGCCGGGCGGGCGCAGCGCCGGCTCGATGCCCTCGGCGACGCCCGCGAGGTCGTCGGGGGTCAGCACGAGCCGGTCGTGGGACGCGCCCGCGCGCTCCATGTTCCGCTGCGCCGCCTGGTCCAGGTACGTCTCGACCAGGCGCGCGTTGACCAGGTCGCCCGGCCCGCGGAGCCGGTTCAGGTCCTCGCGGACGACCTCCAGCGCCGACGCGCCGATGGTGACGCGCCGCTCGTCGGCCAGCAGGTGCAGCAGCGTCATCCGGTTGTCGAGGTCGCTGAAGTCGGGCAGCCGGTGGACGCGGAACGCCTGCACGAGCTTCGGGTGCTCCTGCAGGAGGCGCCGGTAGGCGTGCGGCTCGCAGGTCGCGATCACCGGCGTCGTGTTCACCGGGTCGCGGCGGGCCCGGCGGACCGCGCCGACGACCGCCGCCGGGTCGGGCGCGTCGTTGATCGCCGCGTCCAGCCGCTCGAACAGGATCACCGGCCCCGGCTGGGACAGGAGCTGCCCGATGCGCTCGGCGGGGGCGTCCCGGACGTCCTCGGCGTCGTGCGCGCGGATCGATCCGTCGCCGAGGCCCGCGTTCGCCAGCGTCAGCGCGATCATCCTGGCCAGCCGGCGCTGCCCCGAGTGCGGGCCGCCGACCAGGAGCGCGCCCGGCAGCCCGGAGCCGATGGAGCTGGGCGCGCCGTCCACCCGGGTCTCCTCGATGGCCGAGCCCGCGGGCGCGTTCCACTCCTGGGCCTGCGCCCGCAGGTCGCCCAGGAGCGGGGCCGCGTCGTGATCGCCGTAGACGAACCCGAACCCGAACCGCTCCAGGACGCGGCGCGTGCTGCGGTCGCTCGGGGGCGGGATCTCGTGGACGGGCTGTTCGGGCGAGGGCGTGTCGTCCAGGAAGTCGAAGTCGCCGACCATCGTCTTGGACATGATCTTCGTGCCCGGCGGCGCGGCTCCGGGTGGGGCCGGATGATCCACGGGCGTGTCCTCCGGCAGGTCGTCCTCCAGGTCGCCGGGGCCCAGGATGCGCGTGCCGGGCGGCCCCTGAGCGGGAGGCGGCTGCCGCATGGGCGAGGCGGGCGGGCCCTGCGGCACATCGTCTTCGACACGCGTGGAGTACGGGTCGAACGCCGTGGGCGCCGCGGGCTGGACCTGCTGGCGGACGGGCGGCTCCGGCTCCGGCTGCGGAACAGGCGGGACCGGGCTCGGCGGAGCCTGCTGGGGAGGAGGCGCCTGCTGCGGAGGAGCGGCACCGGCCGGCTGGTAACCGAGTTGCGTGTACGGCGGCATGGGGTTCTCGTCCTGGTCCTGCTCCTCCGGAGGGGAGTATCCGGCGGCGGGCTGCGGGGACGAGGCGGGCTGCTGCTCCTGCGCCGGGACCGGAGGCGGAGCAGGGCTCTGCATCGGGGCAGGGCTCTGCATCGGTGCGGGGCTCTGCATCGGTGCGGGGCGCTGCATGGGGGCCGGACGCTGGAAACCCAGTTCTGTGTAGGGCGGCGCGGCGTTCTGGTCGTCGCCGTCCTCCCCGGCGGGCGGAGGCGGCGCGGACGCGGCGAACGCGGCCTCCTGCCCCTGCCCCGGTCCCGGCGGCGACGGAGGGGACGGCGGCTCGTACGGCGGCGCGGCGGCACCGGGCGCGTCCTCCCGGCCGGGCTGCGCGGGCGGCTGGACGAACGGGCGGTCGGGCTCGGACGGCGCCCCGTGCGGCTGCGGGGACGCACCGGGCGCGACCCCGGGCTGGCTCTGCATGCCGACCATGGGCGAGGGCGCCGGGTTGGGCGGCGGCGTCACGGTCGGGGTGACGGCCGTCGCGCGGGCCCGTCCGCGGCCGATGATCCCCGCGATGATCGCGGTCGGGACCGGGAAGCCGCGGGGCCGGGCGGGCATCCCGCCGAGCCGGCACCAGGCCAGGTCGACCTCGTACATCGCCGCCAGCAGCGACTCCGCGCCCGAGCCGGAGCCGGCCGCCGAGCGCAGCGGTTCGGGGAGGCGCATGTCCTGCGGCCACAGCCGGCGGAGCGGATGGCCCTTCTGCTCCGACACCGCCTGCACCGTGTAGCGGATCTCAGGGTCCAGCCAGGGGACGATGTTGCCCACCATGTCCTTGCGGACGACGTCCAGGTCGGCGGCGAGCAGCGCGGCGGCGACGAGGCGGGGCTCGATGTAGGCGGGGTCGACGGGATCGCCGGAGAGGTCGGCTACCAGCTCGCTGAGCGTGTAGAAGGCGTGCCGGAAGTTGTCCCCCGGCGAGCTCTCGTTCCGCAGCGCGGGAACCAGGTTCGGCGGGCAGCGGGTGAGCCACTGCTGGACGATCGCCTGGTCACCGTAAGGCAGCGCCCCGTAGTCGACGGTCGGGTTGGCGAGCGTGGTGCCGAGGATCGCGAGCAGCGCGTCCGCGCGGGCCTGGTACCGGACGTCGTCGCGCAGCGCGCTGGCGACGGCCCACATCGTCCGCAGGACGACGACCGCGGCGTCCACCCGGCTCGCCCGAAGGCGCTCCGCGTAGAGCCCGACCAGCGTCTCCAGGGCGGGCGGGGTGAGCCAGCGTGGGCCGTCCACCTCCGGGAGGGGCTTGGCCCGGTACGGCTTCCAGAGGTCGAGCATCTGCGGGTCGAGCCGCGAGTCGAACACCGGCGCGGACGCGCACCACAGCATCACGCCCCAGGCGGCGACCACGGTGGAGGGGGCGCCACTGGCGAACTCCGGCCACCAGTGCGGGTACTCGGGCGCGGGCAGCGCCGCCGCCGACTCGACGGTCGAGCGGACGCGCGAGGACACCTCGGTCGCGAAGCCGTGCCCGACGAACGTCAGGCCGCCCGGCGGGTCGTAGGAGAAGTCGGGCCCGGCCGGGACGACGTGCGGCGGCAGGTTGGGCACCTGGCCGGGGGCCTGCTGAGCGGGCCGGGCCGCCATCCGGACGGCGGGCGTGCGCGGCGGCGGGCACAGGTACCACTGCCCGTCGGAGGGGTGCAGCCGGTACCAGCGGGCCCACGCGCCGAACAGCCACCAGGTGCCGTCGGGCAGGGCGAGCATGCGCCCGCCGATCGCGTGATGGCGTTGCTGAGGAGGCGCCGACGGCCACCACACGGCGGCCACCATCGCCCTCGTGTCCCGCTCTGCCTCCGCGAACGGATCCTGCCCCATCTGGGGGCTGGGCGGCGGAGCACTGCCATAGCCCGGTCCCCACACCACGATCGTCATCGTAGTCAGCCGGAGCCCGCCGGGGCGCCCCGCACCGGCTCATTCGCCGCATGACCGCAGGTCGGCGCGGCAGCAATCTGAACCGGACGACCGGCCGGATCCGGCGGTCACCCGCGTTCGGCGGTCACTGCCACTCGGCGGTGCGGTGCCGCCGGGCCTTCGCGACGTACACCTCCGGGGTGTGCCGCAGGACGAGCCGGTCGTCGTCGGTCAGCTCCCGGACGATCCGGCCCGGCGTCCCGGCGACGAGCACGCCGGAGGGGATCTTCTTGCCGGGCGGCACGAGCGCGCCCGCCGCGATCAGCGTCCCGGAGCCGATCCGGGCGCCGTTCAGGACGATCGCGCCGATCCCGATCAGCGAGCCGGTCTCCACGTGGGCGCCGTGCACCATCGCCTTGTGGCCGAGGCTGACCCGGTCCTCCAGGACGGCGGGCACCCCCGGGTCGGCGTGCATGCAGCTGAGGTCCTGGATGTTGCACTCTTCGCCGACGATGATCTCCGCGTCGTCGCCGCGCAGCACCGAGCCGTACCAGACGCTCGACGCGCGGCCCAGCGTCACCCGGCCGACGACGACCGCGCCGGGCGCGACCCACGCCTCGGGGTCGATCTCCGGCCGCTCCTCACCCAACGATCCCACGTAGCTCATGCGGCCGATGCTAGGCGGCGGCCCGTCCGGTACCGGACGGCACCCCCGGCGCGCGAAGTTTGGGCGGATTGGATAGTTTGTCGGGCCTATCCAGGTGAAGAAACGGCAGCGAGAAGCGCGTTCCGGTTGCGCGAATGGGGTGGACCGGACGAGAGTCATTCGTACGTTTCCACATGCGGACCCGCTGACAGGCGGGTGAGGATGTTATCGCGACCGACCCTGACGGGGTGATGGCCCCGCCAACGACCCCCCAAGGCACCATGAGCAACGAAGCCGAAATCCTGCCGAATCTCCTCCAAGAAGAGTCCTTCGAGATCGTCATGCGCGGCTACAACCGCCGCCAGGTCGACGACTACATCGCCCGCGCCCAGCAGAAGCACCGCGAGCTGGAGGCGCGGCTCGCCCGGGCCCAGGACGACGTCGAGCGCATCCGGCGCGAGATGGCCGAGCTGCGGGAGGCGCGCAAGCCCACCGGCGACGACCTGAGCGACCGGCTCCGCCAGATCATCAACCTCGCCGAGGACGAGGCCCAGGACAAGGTGGCCCAGGCGGAGGCCAAGGGATCGGAGATCCGCAAGGACGCCGAGCAGGAGTCCAAGCGCATCATCGACGACGCCCGCGCGCACGCCGAGAAGAACCTCACGCAGGCGCAGGACAAGGCCGAGTCCGTGCTGGCCTCCGCCAAGAAGGAGTCCGAGAGCATCCTGTCGGGCGCCAAGCAGGAGGCCGAGCAGACGGTGAGCAGCGCGCGGCTGGAGGCCGAGCGCACCCTCACCGCGTCCGAGCGCCGCGCGAGCGTGATCAACGAGGGTGCGACGCAGCGCCTGACCTCGCTCACCAAGAACCACACCCAGGCCCTGCAGCGCCTCACCGAGATCAGCGAGACGCTGCACCGGCTGCTGACCGCCGAGAACGAGGCGGGCCCGCTGGAGAAGATGGTCGAGGACGCCGTCCGGCAGAGCGCGCCCCGCAAGCAGCAGCCCGCGCAGGCCCAGCCGCCGCAGGCACCGCCCGCACCGGCCCAGCCCGCGGCCCCGCAGGCCGCGCCCGCGCAGCCCGCGCAGGGGTCCTCCTCCGGCACGCAGCCCGCGGCCGGTCCGAAGCCGATCCCGCCCGCGCCCAAGCCGGCCCAGGCCCCGCCGCCCCCGGCGCCCGCCCAGCAGGGTCCGCCGTCGGCGCCGTCGATGAAGAAGCCCGAGCCGGCGGCCGCGCGGGACGGCGACGCGCCCGCGCCGCAGCCCAAGCCCGCCCGGCCCGCCGACGAGCCCGGCGGCCCCCTGCCGCAGCAGCAGTCCCGCGGCCCCATCGAGCTGTAACGGCCGGCAACGCCTCGCACGGCCCGCTCGGAAACGTCAGGCGATCTCGCGGTGCGTCCGGCCCTCACCGGCCGGGCGCACCGCTGCGTCCTAAGATCGCGGGGTGAGCAAGAGGACCCACGCGCGCCGCGGCACCACCCGCCCGATCCGGCTCCTCGGAGACCCGGTCCTGCGCACCGAGTGCGACCCCGTCCGCACGTTCGACACCGCGCTGGAGCGCCTCGTCGACGACATGTTCGCCACCATGTACGAGGAGGACGGCGCCGGGGTCGCGGCCAACCAGGTGGGGGTCGGCCTGCGGGTCTTCGTGTACGACTGCGAGGACGACAAGGGCCGCCGGCACGTCGGGCACGTCGTCAACCCGAGGCTCGTGGCCACCGGCGGCGAGCTGCTGGTCGAGCCGGAGGGCTGCCTTTCCGTCCCGGGCATGCGGTTCGACACGCCGCGCCACGCGTACGCCGCCGTCGAGGGCGTGGACGTGAAGGGCAGGCCCGCCCGCGTCGAGGGCACCGGCTACTTCGCCCGCTGCCTCCAGCACGAGTGCGGGCATCTGGACGGCGGCCTCTACATCGACGTCCTGTCCGGCGACGTGCGCCGCGAGGCGATGCGGGCCATCCGCGACCTGCGCCGATAGGCGGGACGGCACCGGCTTCACCCGGGGCACGATGGGGACGAACCACTCACCGGATCCTCTGCGGGCTTTCAGGGGACGTTCAGGTTCGGGTGGGAGCCTTCGCGGTGATGTGGAGGAGGACTGTGCCATTGGTTGATCGAACGGCGAACGGCGGCGGCAAGGCCGAGGCGACGCTCCTCGTCGTCGAGGACGAGCCGAACATCCTGGAACTGCTCGCCGGCAGCCTGCGCTTCACCGGGTTCGACGTGGTCACCGCCACCAACGGGGCCGACGCCGTCCAGTCGGCGCGGCGGCACCGGCCGGACCTGATCGTCCTCGACGTGATGCTGCCCGACATAGACGGGTTCGACGTGGCGCGGAGGCTGCGGTCCGGCGGCGACCACACCCCGGTCCTCTTCCTGACCGCCCGGGACGCCGTCCAGGACCGCGTCAAGGGCCTGACGATCGGCGGGGACGACTACGTCACCAAGCCGTTCAGCCTGGAGGAGGTCATCGCCCGCATCCGCGCCGTCCTGCGGCGGTTCCGCGGCGGGGTGGCCGAACCGACGCCGCGCATGGTGTTCGCGGACGTCGAGCTCGACGAGGACAGCCACGAGGTGTGGCGCGGCGGGCGCGCGATCCAGCTGTCGCCGACCGAGTTCAAGCTGCTGCGGTACTTCATGGCCAACGCGGGCCGCGTCGTGTCGAAGGCGCAGATCCTCGACCACGTCTGGAACTACGACTTCCGCGGCGACGCCGGGATCGTCGAATCGTACGTCTCGGCGCTGCGGCGCAAGGTCGACAACGCCGAGCCGCGGCTCATCCACACGCTGCGCGGTGTGGGCTACGTCCTGCGCGAGCCGACGAGACCGGGCTGATGCCCGCGCGGGTTCCGGCGGCCGACGCCGGTGCTCCTCCGTCGTCCCCGGAAGGCCCGGGTCGCGACAACCGGTCCCAGTGGCCGCGGAACGGGCTGGAACGCCTGTGGGGTCGGACGTCGCTCCGCGTCAAGCTGGTCGCGGGGATGCTCGTCATCGCCACCGTCGGGATGACGGTGATGGCCGCGGCGAGCGCGTCGGTGCTGCGGCAGTACCTGGTCGGGCGGGCCGACGACCAGCTGCGCGGTTCCGTCGGCCGGACCATGGCCCAGGTCGCCCAGCACCTGCCGGAGCTGGAGGAGGGACGGACCCGGTTCACCTACCGGATTCCGAGCGAGGTCTACGGCCAGATCCGCGTCAACGACGGCCGCACGGTCGGGCAGAACCCGGCGTGGAGCGAGTCCGGCCATCCGCGTCTGCCGGAGGACCTGTCCGGGCGGCTCGACGAGCCGTTCACCGTCTCGGGGACCGGCGGTTCCGGCTCGTCGTGGCGGATCCTGGCCGAGCCGATCCCGGACGGCGACGGGGCGGTCCTCGTCCTCGCGTTCAGCCTGGAGGAGGTCGACCGGACCGTCCGCCGGCTCGTGGTGATCGACGCGATCGTGGGGCTGCTGGTGCTGGTCGGCCTGGTCGGCCTCGGGGTCTGGTTGGTCCGGGCGAGCCTGCGCCCCCTCGCCGAGATCGAGGAGACCGCGGGCGCGATCGCCGCCGGGGACCTGGCCCGCCGCGTCCCGCAGACCGATCCGCGCACCGAGATGGGGCGGCTCGGCCAGTCGCTGAACGCGATGCTCACGCAGATCGAGACGGCCTTCCGCGCCCGCGCCGAGTCGGAGGCGGCGGCGCGGCGGTCGGAGCGGACGGCGCTGCGCTCGGAGGAGCGGATGCGGCGGTTCGTCGCGGACGCCAGCCACGAGCTGCGCACCCCCCTGACGGCGATCCGCGGGTTCGCCGAGTTCTACCGGCAGGGCGCCGCCCGCAGCCCCGGCGAGCTGGACAGGCTGATCGGCCGGATCGAGCAGACCGCGTCCCGGATGGGCCTCCTCGTGGAGGACCTGCTGCTGCTCGCCCGGCTGGACCGGCAGCGCCCGATCGAGCGGCGTCCGGTGGACCTGCTCGCCGTCGCCGCCGACTCTGTCCAGGAGGCGAGAGTTCTCGCACCCGACCGCACGATCGATCTCACGGTCGAGGGAGGTCTCGCGTACCAGGTGCTCGGGGACGAGCCGCGGCTGCGCCAGGTGCTCGGGAACCTGCTGACCAACGCGATCGTGCACACCCCGGAGGGCACGACGGTCGAGGTCCGCCTCAGGCCGGGCACGCTGCGCGACGCCCCGGCGGCGGTCGTCGAGGTCGCCGACGAGGGCCCCGGCCTGGCCCCTGAGCATTCGGAACGCGTCTTCGAGCGGTTCTACCGGGCGGACGAGGCCCGGTCGCGGGAGGGCGGCGGAGCGGGCCTCGGCCTCGCCATCGTCGCCGCGCTCGTCGCGGCCCACGAGGGACTGGTGGAGGCCGACTCCGCCCCGGGCGAGGGCGCCACGTTCCGGGTCGTCCTGCCGCTCGACGAGGACTGACGCCTTAGCGGCCCGGTGTCGGCATTCAGGCAACTTTCAGGTAAGTGCGCTTAGGTACCCGTACAGGGCGCGCCCCGGTCTCGACAGGGAACGGGAGTCCGCGCCCTGGCCAGCTTCGACGGCCCCCGCGGCCGGGGAGACGGCGCGCCGCACGTCCTCCGGTCGAGGGTTCCGCCGACTGCGGCTTTCAGGACACTTTCAGGTTCGTTCCAGGCGGGCTACAGCCTGGCGCTGCAGTCTGCAAGGTGATCCGGTACCCCCGGTCTGACCCGGGACGCCGTTCGGCCAGGCTCTGGGGGGAGCGGGCGGACGGACGGCGACACCGGGCCAGGAGGTCCCTTCCGACCGGGCCGGGTGGGGAGGGACCGAGTAAGGGAGAGCGGCCGCGTGGCTACCCTGTGGGTCACGCGGCCGCGTCCTTGCCGTATCCGTTCGTGCTGATCGAGATGGCGGGCCGCCGCCTCGTCTTGGCCAGCATCTGCCGCGTCGAGGTCAGGTAGACGTCCCGCGGGATCGTCCGGACGCGCAGCGGCAGCCGCGGGTACACCACCTGCAGCGCCTTGATCAGGAGCCGGAACCGGAACTCCCGGCCGGCGTTCCACTTCCACCCGTACTGCTCGCGGATCGGCGCCGGCATCAGCCCCGCGGTGAGCAGCCGGACCGCAGCGAGCCCCGGCGCGCCCAGCGGGCCGCCCGGCAGCTTCGGATGCAGCACCTGCTCCGCGACGGCGCGGGACGTGTCGTTGACCTCCAGGGTGTGGAGCATGTTCGCGTAGTACTCGCGGAACTCGGTGTACGTCCCCGGCATCCGCTCCTCGGGGCAGCCCAGGATCGTCGCGTAGACCTTGCTCTGCCGGTAGAACTCCTCGAGCTCCGCCCGGCTCAGCGTCCGCCGGAAGAGCAGCTGGTAGAACTGGGCGGCCACGGCGAACAGCGTGGCCGCGACCCACACCTGCAGCTCCGGGTCGTTCGCCTCGTAGTCGGGACCGGTGACGGCCTCGTGCCCCTTCCGGACCAGGGCGCTGAGCGCTTCGGCCTCCTCCCGCGTGCCGAACTGCACGGTGTAGACCCAGCCCATGGTGTTGCGGAGCCTTCGGGACGGGTCGTCCGCCGTGTAGCTGTGGTCGTAGACGCCCTGCCCGACCTTGGGATGGGCGGTCTGCAGCAGCGACGCGGCACCGCCCGCCGCGATGAGCACCCCCTCGCGGCCGATGACACGGATGAGATCGCCGTCTCGGAACAGTCCTTCGCCTTCGGTCATACCGATCATTGTAAGTAAGTACTTGCAGTTGTCGTCATGCGGGGTGAAACTCGGACGACAAGATCACCTGCGGCCTGCGACAATGGACGCATGTCCGGCGAAATTCAGGTCAGCGGCTCGGTCTCCATCCCGGAGTCCGAGCTGAACTGGCGCTTCTCCCGTTCCTCGGGGCCGGGCGGGCAGCACGTCAACACGAGCGCCACCGCCGCCGAACTCTCGTTCGACGTCGCGAACTCCCCGTCCCTCCCGGAGCACCTGCGGGCCCGCGCCCTGGACCGCCTCGGCGGCCGGCTGGTCCGCGGCGTGCTGACCGTCCGCGCCGAGGAGTACCGCTCCCAGCTCCGCAACCGCGACGCGGCCCGCGCCCGGCTGGCCGCCCTGCTGGCCGACGCGACGGCCCCGCCGCCGAAGAGGCGCATCCCCAAGAAGGTCCCGCGCGGCATCAACGAACGCCGGCTGGAGAACAAGAAGCGCCGCTCCGCCGTCAAGCGCCAGCGCTCCAGCCGCTGGGACTGACCAGCGGCCGGAGCCGGCCGTTCTAGCGCCGGACGGTGGCGTGCTCCTTCTGGTCCACGGCGGTCTCGTCCAGGGCCTGCCGGAGGTTCTCTCCTTCGATGTCCAGGTTGGGGAGCGCGCGGTCCAGCCATCGGGGCAGCCACCAGGCGGCGCGCCCGAACAGCGACATCACGGCCGGGACGAGCGTCATGCGGACGATGAAGGCGTCGATGAACACGCCGACCGCCAGCGCGAACCCGATGGACTTGATGATCGGGTCGGGGGTGAGGACGAACCCCGCGAACACCGAGCACATGATGAAGGCGGCGGCGGTGACCACGCGGGCGTTCTGGCCGAGCCCGTTGATGGTGGCCTGGCGCGGCGGGTCGCCGTGCACGAAGTCCTCGCGCATCTTGGAGACCAGGAAGACCTCGTAGTCCATGGCGAGGCCGAACAGGATGCCGATCAGGATGATGGGCAGGAAGCTGATCAGCGGGCCCGGTGAGTCGACCCCGACCAGGGACGCCAGGTGCCCCTGCTGGAAGACGGCGGTCGTGAGGCCGAACGTCGCGCCGACCGTCAGCAGGAACCCGGCCGCCGCCTTGACCGGCACGAGGATGGAGCGGAAGACCAGCATCAGCAGCAGGATCGACAGGCCCACCACGAGGAGCAGGTAGACCGGCAGGGCGTCGGCGAGCTTCTCGGAGATGTCGATCCCGAGCGCGGTCGTGCCGGTGAGCGCGATGTGCGCGCCCTCGACCCCGGCGACCTTGTCGCGGATGTCGTGCACGGTCTCCTCGGTGGCCGCGTCGCTGGGTCCGCTCTCGGGGATCACGGCGACCAGCGCGGTCGTGCCCGCCTCGTTGAACCGCGGCGGCGCGACGGTCTGCACGCCGTCCACCCCGTCGATCAGCTGGGCCGTCCGCTGCGCGGCGGTCTCGGCGGCGCCGGGGTCGTCGCCGGTGACCACGGTGATGAGGCGCCCGTTGAAACCGGGGCCGAACCCTTCGCTGGTCAGGTCGTACGCCTGCCGCTGCGGGGAGTCCTCGGCCGCCGTGCCCGCGTCGGGCAGCGCGAGCCGCATGTCCTGGACGGGCAGGGCCAGCGCGCCCAGGGCGAGCACCCCGGCCAGCAGGACGGGGAGGCGCAGGCGGGTGAGGACGCGTCCCCAGCGGAAGCCGAAGCCCTCCTTGGCGGAGCGCCCGGCCGCCCGCTGCTTCCGGGAGAGGATCCTGGTACCGGTGAAGGCCAGCACGGCGGGCAGCAGGGTCAGGGCGACGAGCACCGCGACCGCGACCGTGGCGGCGGCGGCGAGGCCCATGGCGGTCAGGAACGGGATGCCGACGACCGACAGCCCGGCGAGGGCGATGACCACGGTGGCCCCGGCGAACACCACGGCGGACCCGGCGGTGCCGATGGCGCGCCCGGCCGCCTCCCGCGCGTCCAGCCCGTCCAGCAGGTTCTGCCGGTAGCGGGACGTGATGAACAGCGAGTAGTCGATGCCGACGGCCAGGCCCAGCATCAGCCCCAGCATCGGCGTGGCGTTGTTCATGCTGACGACCCCGGTCAGCGCGTACAGCGCGGCCATCCCGACGCCGACGCCGACCAGGGCGTTGACCAGCGTCATCCCGGCGGCCACCAGCGAGCCGAAGGTGATGATCAGCACGATGGCGGCGACGGCGACGCCGATGGCCTCGGTGGCGCTGGCGCCGTGCTGCTCCTGGACGACCTCGCCCCCGGCCTCGACGCGCAGGGCGCCGTGGTCGTCCTCGGCGATCTCCACGAACGCGGCGCGCTGGCTCTCGGTGATGTCGGCGATCTCGCCGTCGAACACGACCTCGACGAGGGCGTACCGGCCGTCGGGCGAGACCGACCCGGCCTGGAAGGGGTCGACGGCCGCGGTCACGCCGGGCACGGAACCGGCCTGCCGCACGATGGGCGCCACCTGGTCCGGTGTCAGCTTCTGCTTCTCCGGGGCCGCGATCGCGACCGTGCCGGTCGCCCCGGTCGCCGCGGGGAACCGCGTCTCCAGGGCGTCCATCGCCCGCTGCGACTCGGTGCCGGGCATGCGGAACTCGTTGGAGGTCGGGCCGCTGAACGCGGCCGCGGCCCCGCCCAGGACGCCGAGCAGGACGAGCCAGACGAGGACGACCAGGCCGCGGCGCCCGAAGCACCATCGGCCCAGCCTGTAGAGCAGGGTCGCCATCGGGGAGCTTTCCTTCCGGGGTCTGTACGGCCGGGATCGAGTGGGGCGGGATCGAGTGCGGCCAGAGGAGCTGTGCGGGAGCGGCGCGGAACGGCCGCGAGTGCGGCGGGGCGTGGAACGGGTCAGGCGGAAGCGCGCCCCAGGGCCCGCAGCGCGCTGCCGATCATCGATTCGCGCAGGATCGCGTCGTCGAACGGCAGGCGCTCGGCCGCCGCGCCGGCCGCGAAGACGCCGCCCAGCGCCACGTGCGCGGCGACCCGGTCGGCGGGCTCGGCGGAGCGGCCCGCCATCGCCTCGACGAACCGGTCGTCGATGCCGTCTAAGTTCTCGATGCCGAGGTCGGGCAGCGAGGTGGCGTCGGCGAGGTTGTCGAACAGGAGCTTCATCTCGCGGCGGAACCGCAGGGTGAGGTCGACGAACCCGGCGACCGCGGCCTCGGCGACGTCCCGGTCGTCCAGCGGGGCCAGCCGGGCGTCCAGCGCCGCCGCCTCCCGGCCGATCGGCAGCAGCAGCTCGGCGAGGATCGCCTCCTTGGTGCTGAAGTGGTACAGCAGGGAGGCCTTCGAGCAGCCGACGTCGGCGGCGATGTCGGCGAGCGAGGTGCCGCGGTAGCCGCGGCGGACGAACAGCCGGAGGGCCGAGGTCAGGAGCCGTTCCCGCAGACCGGTGGGCGATCGGGCCATGGGACCACGTTAGCTGTCCGAACGGTCAGATCTGACCGTTCGGACAGCCACCGGGGTGTGCGACTCGTCACGTGGGCCAGGCGAACGCCTTGGCCGAGCCCGAGGAGATGCGGGCGGTCTCGGTGCCGTAGTGGATGACCTGGAACCGGACCCGGTACCCGTTGCCGACGGTGTCCGCGGCGAGGTTGTAGTGGACGAAGGTCGAGCCGTTGCTCGCGACGTACTCGGCGATCGGGCCGGGGTCGACGTCGCCGCCCGACTCGGCCTGCTCGATCGCGCGGGCCTGCAGCTCGGTGCCGGGGGCGAGCCCGTCGATCCGGACGTTGGCGGTGAGGCCGTAGCGGGCGGGGCCGACGATGAAGGACGGCCCGCCGCGGTCCCAGTGGTGGTGGTCGCGGTCGGAGTGCTCCCGTCCCCAGTTGACGGTGACCCACGTGTTCGGGGGGAAATCCTGCGCGGTGTCCATACCGACGGAGACGTACTCCGGCATGTCGTCGTCCTCCTCCTCGATGTCCGCGGGCATCCCGGCCCGCACCCAGGCGTACAGCTCGTCGCCGGGACAGCTCGTCGCGAAGACGTCGCGGTGCCCGAGCTCGGCCAGGTTCCGGCCCGTCCGGCGGACCGCCTCGTCGTAGAGCCACCGGATGGCGCGCTTCGCCGCGGGGGTGGAGTCGCCGTCGCGGCCGATCATGCAGACGCCGATGCCGGACGTGTTGTGGTCCGGGGCGTGCGCCCCGACGACCAGCCAGCCGCGCCCCTCGTAGATGCGCCCGGTGATGTCGACCAGGAAGTTGTAGCCGACGTCCGCCCAGCCGCGGCCGTCCATGTGGAAGTCCTGGATGCTGCGGATGGACTGGTTCGTGGGGCCTTCGGAGTAGTGCACGATGAACTCGGTCCGCTGGGACCAGCTCACCGTGCTGCGAGATCGGGGTGCCCGGGCGCCCCATTCCGCCCGGCTGATGATGTCCATGAGCCTCCCCCCGGGTGTCGATTCGGTGGACGAGCCTACGGGTGTCCCGTGCTCCGCGCCGTCGGGTGGCGGAAGTCGCTCGTTTTGTGCGCTAAGTCACCTTGTGCGCTACATCACCACGGTGTGCGTGCGCTCGGGCGGCGTCGTGGTCTCCCAGGCGGCGGGCCAGTTCCGCCAGGACGTACTCGGTCGAGCCCCAGCAGGCGGTGCCCATGCCGGCGACGACGAACGTGTCCGCGTACGGAGCGAGGCGGCGATAGAGATCACGAGGGTCCGGAGTGCCCAGGCGGGCGGCGACCAACCCCCATACGGGGATAAGGAAGTCACTAACCCAGTTATCGGGCATCTCATATCCCCAGCAGCCGATCAGCTCGCGGGCCAGCCCGGGGCGGTCCGCCTCGACGGCCGCGAGGACGGCGACCGGACGCAGCGGGACGAGGTCCGGCTCTCCCGCCGCGGCCACCAGCTCGTCCAGCAGCTCCGGCACGCGGCCCTGCGCGCGGCGGCAGGTGAACGTGGTGACCAGGCGCCGGAAGCGGCCGCCCCAGAGCGCCGAGCCGAACCGCATGTCGTGGGCGAGGAGCTCCTCCGCCTCGTCCCACCGGCCGTCCAGGGTGCTGCGGGCGGTCTGCGCGACGCGGACCATCGACTCCAGCTCCGGGCTGGGGTTGGTGCCCAGCAGGCTCTCGCAGCGCGCCAGCTCGCGGTCCCAGCCGGGCAGGTCCCCGTCGCGCAGCAGGCACGACATCAGGAAGACGCGCGCCATCACCTGGCCGCTGACCGGGAGGCCGGGCAGGTCCGCCAGTTCCTGCGCCGCCGCTCGCCGCACGGCGTTGCGGCCGGGGCGGAAGGCCGCGAGCAGGTAGTTGTTCAAGGTGCGGGCGAGGAGCGGGACGTCGCCGGTCTTCCTCGCCAGTTCGACGGCGTCGGCGGCGTGGCGTTCGCCCTCCGCGCTGCGCGGGCCGTAGTGGAGTTCGAGGGCGAGGGCGCCGAGCAGCGCCGCCCTGTCGGCGTCGGGGAGCGGGCCGGCCAGCAGCTCCTCGATGATCGCGACCATCTCGCCGTCGACGACGCCGTACGGGCGCCAGTTCCACAGCGACGGGCCGCCGATGGCGGCGACCGCGGGGACCAGCGCCTCCCGGTCGCCGATCCCCCGCGCGATCCGGACGGCCTCCGCCCAGTCGCGGCGGGCCTCCTCCGGGCGCCCGACGGCGCGGCGCGCCTGCCCCAGCTCGGTGAGGATGCGGGCCCGTTCGGCGTCCGCGCCGGGCGGGAGGACGGACAGCGCCAGCGTCCAGAGGTCGACGGCCTCGGTGTGCGCGAGCTGGCCCGTCGCGTGCCTGGCCGCGCGGGAGGCGTGCTTGACCGCCTTGTCCGCGCCGCCGAGCCTGGCCGCGTGCGCGAAGTGGTGCGCGAGCGTCGCCGACTCCGCCTCGGGGAGGACGGGTTCGAGCGCCTCCCCGACCCGCAGGTGCAGCCGGGATCGTTCCAGCCGGCCCAGGCGCGCATACAGCGCCTCCCGGACGAGGGCGTGCGCGAACCGGTACTCGGCACCGGCGGGCGGTTCGACGATGAGGCCGGTCGCGATGGCGGGCTCCATCGCGGACATGACCTGCTCCGGCGTGGTGTCCGTGACCGCCTCCAGGAGGTCGATGCCGACATCGCGCCCGGCGACCGCGGCGGCGCGCAGCAGCGCACGCGTCTCCTCGGGCAGCCGGGCGACGCGGCGTTCGATGACGTCCTGCGCGCCGCTCGGCACGGTCCCCTCGCTGCCGCGCAGCCGGAGGACCTCGCCGAGGTAGAAGGGGTTGCCGCCCGTCCTGGCGAGCAGGGCGTCGGCGAGGCCGGGCTCCTCGCCGACCCCTTTCGCCCGCAGGTAGGACGCCACGTCGTCGGCGGTGAACGGTTCCAGCTCGACGCGTTCTGCCAGCCGCGACAGCGCGGCCAGGGTGTCGCGGAGGGCGCCGGGTTCGTCGCCGGGTTCGGGACGGCAGGTGGCGAGGACGAGCAGCCGGTGCCGGGCGGCCGCGTCCGCGATGAAGGTGAGCAGGCGCAGTGACGACACGTCCGCCCAGTGCAGATCGTCCAGGACGATCGCCAGCGGGGTCTCGTCGCTCGTCAGGACGTCCAGGACCTGCTCGTACAGGGCGAACAGCGCGGTATCGGGGTCGTGCCGCGGAGGGAGGGACTCCATCGAGAGCAGGCCGGACTCGTGCCCGGCATCCCGGACGATCTGCCGCCACGCCCAGAAGGCGGGGGCGGTGCCGTCCGCGCAGCTCCCCCACGCGGTCCGGAAACCGCGGGCCGCGGCCAGTTCGGCGGCCGCCCGGACGAGCCGGCTCTTGCCGATCCCGGCCTCCCCCGTCACCAGGACCACCCCGCCCCGGCCGCGCCGCACCTCGCCGAGGAGCCCTTCGACCAGCGCCAGCTGCGCCGACCGCGCGACCAGGTCGTCGCCGCGCGGTTCCGCCGGGGCGGTCACGGCTGCACGCGACGCCTTCCGCGGTGGAGGGCGGAGGCTGGACGACTGGCCGAACACCGACCGTTCCAGCTCCTGCAATTCCGGGCCGGGCTGCAGGCCGAGGTCGTCCGACAGGCGCGCCCGGACGCGGCGCAGCGCCGCCACGGCGTCGGCCTGGCGCCCGGCGCGGTAGAGGGCGAGGACGAGCAGCGACCACGCGCGTTCGCGGTAAGGCCCGTCCTCGACGAGCGCCTCAAGGCCCGGTATCAGGGACGCGGCCTCGCCGAGGGCCAGCCTCGCGTCGAACCTGTCCTCCAGGGCGGTCATGCGCACCTGGTGGAGCCGGGCGAGCGCGGGCTGGGCGAACTCCTGGTCGGCGAACTCCCCCAGCGGATCGCCGCGCCACAGCCCGAGGGCCTCGTCCAGGTGCGCGACGGCCTTCGCGTGCGCCCCGCGGGCGAGGGCGGCGCGACCCTCCTCCGCCCCGGCCGTGAACCGCCACAGGTCGATCCGCCCGGGCCGGACGGCGAGCAGGTACCCGGGCTCGCGGGTGAGCAGGACCGCCGGGGGCGTGCGCGGTGCGCGGCCGGGTTCCAGGGCCTTGCGGAGGTGCGCGATGTACGCCTGCAGGGTCCGGGTGGCGCGGGCGGGCGGCTCACCGGCCCACAGCTCGTCGATCAGCCGGTCCAGCGACACGACGCGGCCGGGTTCCAGCGCCAGCATCGCGATCAGCGCGCGCTGCTTGCGGGTGCCGGGGTCGAGCGCGCGGCCCGTCCCGTCCGCGACCTCCAGGGGGCCGAACAGCCGGAACGACGGTTCCGCCGCCATCCACCCTCCCGAATCGGCTGAGTCCCCAGCTTACGGGCACCCCAACTCGACCACAGCCCGATCCCAGCCGGCGGGGAGCACCGTGGACGCATCGGCAGCGAAGGGGAGAGAACATGAACATCGGGGACGAACTGCGCGGCGTGCTCAGGGGCCGGGTGCTCGCTGCGGGCGACGACGGGTTCGAGACGGCGCGGCGGCCCTGGAACCTCGCGGTGGACCAGCCCGTCCGCGCCGTGGTCGAGGCGGCCGACGCCGACGACGTGGCGGCCCTCGTCCGGCATGCCCGGCTCGCCGGGCTGACCGTCGCGACCCAGCCGAGCGGCCACGGCGCGAGCGGCAACACCGGCGAGGTGATCCTGCTGCGCACCGCCCGGCTGGACGAGCTGGAGGTCCGCCCGGCCGAGCGGATCGCCCGGGCCGGCGCCGGCGTCGCCTGGGGGCGCGTCCTCGCGGAGGCCGGCCCGCACGGCCTGACCGGACTCGCGGGCAGCAGCCCGGTGGTCACGGTCACCGGCTACACGCTGGGCGGCGGGCTGAGCTGGTTCGGCCGCAAGCACGGGTGGGCGTCCGGAAGCGTCCGCGCGTTCGACGTCGTGGACGCGGACGGCGCCCGCTCGCGGGTGACGTCCGGAACCGACCCGGACCTGTTCTGGGCGCTGCGCGGCGGTGGCGGCGACTTCGCGATCGTCACCGCCGTCGAGTTCGACCTGCACCCCGCGCCGCGCCTCTACGGCGGCCGGATGCTGTGGCCGGCCGAGCGGGCGGCGGCCGTCCTGGACGCCTACCGCGAGGTCACCGGCGGAGCGCCGGACGAGCTGACCACCTGGTACGAACTCCTGCAGTATCCGGGTGCGGCCCCGATGGTGGCGGTCGACTGCACTTTTCTCGGCGCCGGCGGCGCCGCCGAGGCGCTGCTCCGCCCCCTCGACAAGGTCGGCGGCAGGATCTCGGACTCGCGCGCCGCGCTGCCGGTGGCCGAGCTGGGCACGATCACCGCCGAGCCGACCGACCCCGGGCCGGGGCTGTCCCGCGCGGAACTGCTCACGGACCTGGCCGACGAGGTGGCCGACGCGCTGCTGGAACGTCCGGTCGACCCGCTGCTCACCGTCCAGCTACGGCATCTCGGCGGGGCCCTGGCGCGGCCGTCCGGCACTCCCGCCGGGCACTTGGACGAGCCGTTCGCGCTCTACATGTTCGGCGTCCCCGGCGAGGACGGCGGGACGTCCGTCGGAGACCGCGGGCGGGAGCTGGCGGACGCCCTCGTCCCGTACACGACCGGCCGCAAGCCGTTCACACTCCTTGCCCCGGGCGAGCGTGCGGCGAACGCCTTCACACCCGGCGTGCTCGCCCGGCTGCGCGAACTGAAGCGCACCCGCGACCCGCGCGGCGTCTTCCGCAGCAACTTCCCAGTCCTCAGCTGAGGCCCCGCCCCGAGACGACACCCCGTTGACTTGCGGCGTGTTGTTGTTATCGCAAGCCGGATAGCAACAACACGCCGCAAGTCAACGAAGTGGTCAGCTGAAGTACTCGATGAAGGGGCTCTTCTTGTCGGGCGTGGAGGCGGTGCCGACGCTCACGATGGCCGTGGTGCCGGGCCGGGGGTCGGCGTCGGTGGCCTGGACGGTGCCGGAGCGGGCCGGGCCGTTGAGCGTCGTCCAGGACGTGCCGTTGTAGTGCATGTACTGCGACTTGTCCCCGGTGGTGATGGGGAGCATGACGACGCCGTCGCCGCCGTCGGACGACAGCCCGATGCCCGCGGCGTTCAGCGGGGTGTTGATCGTCTTCCAGGACGTGCCGTCGTAGCGCAGGATCGCGTTCGTGATCTGGGCGTTCTGCCGGACGCGCAGCACGTAGACGTTCGTCGGCGAGTTCACGACGATCCGGTGCAGCGTGCCCTGGTAGGCGGGGACGCCCATGTTGCCCGGGACGTCGATCCGCTTCCAGGACGTCCCGTTCCAGTGCATGACCAGCCCGGTCACGGAGGTCCCGGCGGACGACGTGGTGCCGGCCAGCCACACGTCGTTCTTGGAGCGGACGTCCACGGCCGTGATCGAGGACGACGGGGGCAGCGGGACCTGGGGGTCGACCCAGCCGCTGCCGGTCCAGCGGAGGATGGCGCTGGGACCGCCGGCGGCGGCGTCGATGCCGGCGATGGAGTAGGCGGTGCCGTCGGGAGCGGCGGAGACGGCGGTCGGGAAGCCCACCAGGGGGTAGGCCACCTGGTTCCACTTGGTGCCGTTCCAGTGCAGGCTCGTGGTGCCGAAGAGGCTGTAGCCGATGATCCACGCCTTGTCGGCGCCGGCGACGGCGACGTCGGTCGGCGTGAACGCGGCCGGGCTGGTGTCGGCGACCCAGGACGAGCCGTTCCAGCGCGCGATCTTGGCCTGCGGGCCGAAGAGGTTGCCGGCCGCGCCGACGGCCCATCCGGCGTTCTTGGCGCCGAAGTCGACCCGGTCGAGGGAGCCGTTGTAGTTCAGCGCCGCGCCCGGGATGTCCTTCCAGGCGGCGGCGTGCGCAGGGGCGGCCACGGCGACCGTCCCGGCGGCGCAGGCCAGGGCGGTGGCGACCACCAGCACCGCGTTCCTCTTCATATGTCCACTCCCAAGATCACTGCAGGTGAGGCAAAAGAGTACGGCAATACTTACTGT
>NZ_BMRO01000008.1:0-181399 GCF_014648675.1 Actinomadura livida | reverse complement strand
ACGCCCGGAACCATACGGTTCCGGGCGTCCCGGGGGTGGTGGGCGCGTCGCGGGCCGGTGACCCGCTACTCGCCCTTCCAGTTCGGCTTGCGCTTCTCGGCGAACGCCGCCGGGCCCTCCTGGGCGTCCTTCGACGTGAACACCGGCAGCGTGATCTCCTGCTGCTTCTGCCACGCCTCGTCCGACGTCCAGTCGGCCGACTCGACGATGACCCGCTTCGTCGCCGCGAGCGCCAGCGGGGCGTTCTCGGCGACCTTCAGCGCCAGCTCCTTGGCGGCCGCGAGCGCGCCGCCCGAGTCGGTGAGCCGGTTGACGAAGCCGAGCTCGGCCATCCGCTCCGCGGAGTACTTGTCGCCGGTCAGGGCGATCTCCATGGCGATGTGGTACGGGATGCGCTGCGGCAGCCGCAGCAGCCCGCCGGCGCCCGCGACCAGGCCGCGCTTCGGCTCGGGCAGCCCGAACTGGGCGTCCCGCGCGGCGACGACCATGTCGCAGGCCAGCGCCACCTCGCAGCCGCCGGCGAGCGCGTAGCCCTCGACGGCGGCGATCATCGGCTTCGCCGGGGGCTGCTGGGTCAGGCCGGCGAACCCGCGCCCCTCGACGATGGGGTTGTCGCCGGTGAGGAAGCCCTTGAGGTCCATGCCGGAGCAGAACGTCCCGCCGGCGCCGGTGAGGATGCCGATGGACAGGTCCTTGCGGGACTCCAGCTCCTCGGCGGCCGCGGCGATGCCCCGCGCCACGTCGCCGTTCACGGCATTGCGGGCCTCGGGGCGGTTGATGGTGATGACGAGGACGGCGCCGTCCTCTTCGGTCAGAACCGCGTCGTTCTCGGGGGGCGTGGGGGGTCGCCCCCCCTCGGAAGGTGCAGCGTCGGTCATTCAGTGCCTCACTTCGGCTGGAAGCGGATACCGCCGTCGAAGCGGATGGTCTCGCCGTTCATGTAGTCGTTCTCGATCAGGGACTTGACGAGGTGCGCGAACTCCGACGCCTTGCCCATCCGCTTCGGGAACGGGACGGGCGCGGCGAGCTTGGCCTTGAACGCGTCCGCGGCCTCGCCCTCGCCGTAGATCGGGGTGTCGATGATGCCCGGGCAGATGGTGTTGACCCGGACGCCGATGGCGGCGAGGTCGCGGGCGGCCGGCAGCGTCATGCCGATGATGCCGCCCTTGGACGCGGAGTAGGCGAGCTGCCCGGTCTGCCCCTCGATGCCGGCGATGGACGCGGTGTTGATCACCACGCCGCGGGCGCCGTCGGCGTCGGCGGGCTCGGTCTTGGAGATGGCGGCGGCGCCGATCCGCATCAGGTTGAAGGTGCCGATCAGGTTGATCCGGATGACGGTCTCGTAGGAGCCGAGGTCGTGCGGGGTGCCGTCGCGGTTCACGGTCCGCGACGCCCAGCCGATGCCGGCGCTGTTGACGATCACCCGCAGCGGGTTGCCGGTGTCGACGGCGGCCTGGACGGCGGCCTGCACCTGCGCCTCGTCCGACACGTCCGTCTTCACGAAGACGCCGCCGACCTCGTCGGCGAGGGCCTTGCCCTTGTCCTCGTTCAGGTCGGCGATGACCACCTTGGCGCCTTCGGCGGCCAGCGCGCGCACGGTGGCCTCACCGAGGCCGCTCGCACCACCGGATACGACGGCGGAAACTCCGTTCAGGTCCATAAGCAGCACCTTACGTCAGGGACCGAATGTGGTTCGGGATGATGTTACCCAGAAGTCACCACGCGCTCCGCTCACACCCCTGAGGATTACGGAGGCACGGCTCACCCACTGGTCACAATAGGGGGACGTTTGCCCCCGCCCGCGCCGGGCACCCGCGTTCCATGAGCCAAGCGAACCGGGACGCGGCACCCCCACGGGAGGCGAGGTCATGAGCGAGCGACCGGCACAGAGCCAGCCATACCCCGGGCGGACCGGGGACATGGCCCCCGAACCCCGCGACGAGATGCGCGACTACACCGGGAGCGGGCTGCTGGAAGGGCGCCGCGCCCTCATCACCGGCGGCGACTCCGGCATCGGGCGCGCCACCGCGGTCGCGTTCGCCAAGGAGGGCGCCGACGTCGCCATCACGTACCTGGAGGAGGACGAGGACGCCCGGCACACCGCCGGCCTTGTCGAGGCCGCCGGACGGCGCTGCTTCACCTTCGGCGGCGACCTGGGCGAGGAGCGGCACAGCCGCGAGGTGGTCGAGCACGCCGTCCGGGACCTCGGCGGGCTCGACGTGCTCGTCTTGCACCACGGGACGCAGACCCCGGTCAAGGACGTCCGCGAGATCGACGACGCGCAGCTCCGCCGGACGTTCGACGTGAACGTCTTCTCGCTGTTCTGGACCGTCCAGCAGGCCCTGGACCATATGGGGCCGGGGTCGTCCATCATCATCACCGGCTCCATCAACGGCCTGCGCGGCAACAAGACGCTCATCGACTACTCCGCCAGCAAGGCCGCGGCGATGACCCTCGCGGCGTGCCTCGCCCAGAGCCTCATGGAGCGCGAGATCCGCGTCAACTGCGTCGCCCCCGGCCCGGTCTGGACGCCGCTCATCCCGGCCACGTTCGACGCAGAACGCGTCGAGGGCTTCGGGCAGCAGGCGCCGATGGGACGCGCCGCCGACCCCGACGAGATCGCCCCGTCCTACGTGTTCTTCGCCTCCAACCGCCAGTCGTCCTACTACACCGGGCAGACGCTCGTGCCCGCCGGCGGGGAGATCCACCCGGGATGACGGAACTGAGTCGCAGCGACCCGGGCGAGCCCGGCTTCGGGCGGCGGAAGTGCGGCAAGGGCTTCATGTACCTCGGTCTGGACGGCCGCCCCCTGGACGACCCCGCCGAGAAGGAACGCATCCGGTCGCTCGTCATCCCGCCGGCTTGGACGGACGTATGGATCTGCCCAGACGCGGACGGCCACATCCAGGCGATCGGCACCGACGCGGCCGGACGGCGTCAGTACCTCTACCACGAGGCATGGCGGGAACAGCGCGACCAAGAGAAACACGAACACGTCCTAGATCTGGCCGACCGGCTGCCCAAGGTCCGTGACACGCTCGCCGAGTATCTCGCCGGACGGGGCTACGGCCGTGAGCGCGTCCTCGCCGCCGCCGTCCGCCTCATCGACCTCGGGTTCTTCCGGATCGGCGGGGAGGCGTACGCCGCCGAGAACGGCACGTTCGGGCTGGCCACCGTCCTGCGGGAGCACGTCATCTGCCGACGTGGCGAGGTCACCTTCGAGTATCCCGCCAAGAACTCGAAGGACCTGTACCGGTCGGTGGCGGAAGAGGACGTCTGCAAGGTCGTCAGCGGGCTCAAACGCCGCCGCGACGGCTCCCCCGAGCTGCTCGCCTACCGCGTTCCGGGTGGCTGGCACGACGTCACGACCAGCGACATCAACGCGTTCATCCGGGAGGTCACCGGCGGCGAGTTCACCGCCAAGGACTTCCGCACCTGGCACGCCACCGTCCTAGCGGCGGTCGGCCTCGCCGTGTCGGTGCGCGCTGGCGACAGCGACACCGCCCGCAAGCGCGCCGTCGTCCGCGTGGTCAAGGAGGTCGCCGCCTACCTGGGCAACACCCCGGCCGTGGCGCGGGCCTCCTACATCGACCCCCGCATCATCGACCTGTACGAGGACGGCCGGACGATCGCGCCCGCCCTGGGCAAGCTGGGCGTGGACGCGGCGGAAGGCGAACTCGCCACGCAGGGACCGGTCGAACAGGCCGTCCTGGACCTGCTCCGCGCCGCGGACTGACGCGTCCCTCGTGGGCTCTCGTGGCTTATATGGGGTCAGCGCGGGACGGCGTATTCGGCGGGCGGGGTCGGGGTCGTGCCGAAGCAGGTGGCGATCGGGTCTTCGATCGAGCACCAGCCGGGCCTGCGCACCGGGACGTAGCCGGACGGCACGCCATTGTTCGCGATGATCGAGCGGTAGGCGGGGACGCCGTCGGTCGGGCGGCGGGTCAGGGACGGGTCGGTCAGCACGTCCACCGTGTAGAGGCCGAAGCGCGCGCGGTAACTGCCCCACTCGTAGTTGTCGGTAAGGCTCCAGTGGTTGTAGCCCATCATCTTCACGCCTTCGGCCATCGCGCGCTGGATCCAGTACATGTGGTCACGCAGATGGTCCGTGCGCGTGTAGCCGTCCGGGCGCGGTTTGCCGTTGTCGGTGGGCATGCCGTGCTCGACGATGTAAACCGGCAGGTGGGGCAGCCTTCGCTGGTAATTCTTAAGGACGTAGTAGAGGCCCTCAGGTTCCGGGTCGATTCTCCAGAACTCCCCGGTGAGGGAATGGACGGCGGTGAGGTTCTCCAGGTTCGCGCCGTAGTAGTAGTCGATCCCGATGAAGTCGAGCTTGTCGGTGACGTCGTTGAACAGGGCGGCGTCGAATAGGCCGTTGAGGGCCGAGCCGTACGCGACGTTGCTCGACACCATCGCTCCGGGGTCGACCCTGTGAATCATGTCGTAGGCGGCGCGGTGCGTCTTGATGAGGGCGTCGCGCATCGTCAGCATCTGCCCGAGGTCCAGCGGACGGAACCTCAGCTCCCTGTAGATGTAGGAGCTGGCCTCGTTGAAGGTGATCCAGATGACGTCCTGGTCCTTGTAGCGGTTGACGACGAACTGGGCGTTGCGCAGCCAGTCCTGCTGCGTGCGCGGGTTGGTCCAGGCACCCTGGTCGGCCACCCAGCCGGGATACACCCAGTGGTCGAGGGTGAGCATCGGCCGCATGCCCTTGGCCCTGATCTGGCGGATGAGGTCGTCGTAGTAGGCGATCGCGTCCGGGTCGCGGTAGCCGCGGCGGGGCTCGATCCGCGACCACTCGACGGACGTGCGGAAGACGTCCACGCCTAGGCCCTTGGCCAGATTCAGGTCGCTGGGGTAACGGTTCCGGAAGTCGACGGAATCGCCGTAAGGGTGCTCCACCGCGTCCGGGTTCGCCGCGTACCTCGTCCAGTTGCTGTCCGGGAAGGAGCCCTCGCTCTGGAACCCGGACATGGAGACGCCCCAGAGGAAACCGGGCGGGAACTTGGCCGTCGTGGGCTTGCGTTCCGCGGCGGCCGGGGACACGGCGGTCAGCACGAGCGCGACCGAGAGCGCGAGCGCCGAGACGGCGTGGACGGGACGTACTCTTCCGAGCCTGCCGAACACGGGGCTCCCTCCAGAGACCGGACATGAATCTCCTTCGGACTACAGGGGGCGCAGGCGGTCCCGTCAACCCCCCGCGCTGGCCGAATCCGGCAAATCATCCCGCCTCGTCGGCTCGACCGGACGGTGGGCCGCCCCGGCCGCGCATCACCGCGTGCCGACCGGATGACCCTTTGTGCTTTTAATGCATTTTGTGATTTACGCCATACCGCGGGCGCGAGTTATCCACAGATGCGGGTTCTCCTTCGGCGGCCTTGATGGCGCCGTGATCATGGCTGCGTGACCCGGTTCACAGATCACGAATCGGACTCGGAATCGGCGCAGGCCAAGGCGGGGGCACCCCTCCCCGCCGCAATGTCCGGCGCCCCGGAAATGGTGCGGGGGATTTGCCTTGTTCGCCGGTATCTGTCTACGTTCTCGCTTGGTTCATGCGGCCCGGAAGGCCGCCCGGATAACAGAACACGCACTCCGACGAGCGGCAGCGGCGTGCCCGGCCAGTTGCGAACGGCCGGCGCCGACCCCCCAGGTCGCCCCCCTGGGCCCCGCTGTGCAAGCCGCCGTCGGACGCCGAGTCCGCGCCGCCGAGAGGCGCGGAGCCGGAAGCGGCCGTGTCTCCCCTGCGTCCCTGTTCACGACGTTGCGGAGCCGCGCGGCCGCGGCATCCCGAATCCCCGAGCGACACCCGGTGGACGACGGCTGCCCGGCAGGCATCGACCGCGAACTCTGGAGTCATTCTGCATACCCCTCGAATCTCCCCGAAGACCGGAATCACCACGGCCGGCCTGGTCGTCACCAGCACGCTGGGGGTGTCGCTTCTCGCCGCCGGTCCCGCGGAGGCGGCGGCGGTCCCCCAACAGCCCGCGCTGGCAAACGCCCCGGCCGCGAAGGCCGCGGCGTCCCGCTCCGCCAAGCAGAAGAAGCGCGCGGCCTACGCCGTGAAGTACGCCTCCAAGCAGATCGGCGACCCGTACCGCTACGGCGGGACGGGACCGGGCTCGTGGGACTGCTCCGGCCTGGCCGGCGGCGCCTGGCGCAAGGCCGGGGTGAAGCTTCCCCGCACCAGCCAGCAGATCTACCGTGCGGTCAAGAAGAAGGTCTCCTGGAAGGGAGCCGTCAAGGGCGACCTGCTGTTCTTCTACGGCGGCCGGACCCACGTGGGCGTCTACGCCGGCCACGGCTACATGATCCACGCGCCCAACTCGCGGTCCAAGGTCAAGAAGATCAAGCTGAACTCCTACTACAAGCGCAACTTCAACGGCGGAGTCCGCCCGGGTCTCTGACCCGGCCGCTGACCCGGACGTCCACCCACCAGGGGCCCCGCGCCACCCCCACGCGGGGCCCCTCCCCTTCCTCGGGCCGGCCCTTCCCCGTCGCCGAGCCCCACCTCGATGCGGCAGGTGACGAGACCCGGGCCGTCCGCCACTCACGCCGCCGTCCCAGCCTGACGCGCAGCGGCCCTTCCCCGTCCACGTGCCGGGATGGTTCAGCCGAGGGTCGGGTAGTCGGTGTAGCCGCGGTGGTCGCCGCCGTAGAACGTCGTCTGGTCCGCCTGGTTGTACGGGCCGCCGGCCTTGATGCGGGCGGGCAGGTCCGGGTTGGCCAGCCACAGCTCGGCGAAGGCGACCGCGTCCGCCACCCCGTCCCGCACTGCCTCGGCGCCGTACTCCGGCTTCGCGGGGAACGACTCCGGCGTGGGGTGCGGGTTGAGGATCAGCGGCCCCGGCCACCCGTTACGGATGCGCGCGGTCGTCGCACGGTCCCCCAGCTCCATGACGTGCAGGTACGCGAGGCCGTACGGCGCGAGCGCCGCGACCAGCTCCGCGTACAGGACGGGCGTGTCGCTCTCACTGACCCCGTTGGCGTTGCCGCCCGGCGACACGCGGAAACCCACGCGGTCCCCGCCGATCGCGTCGGACACCGCCTGGGCCACCTCGACGGCGAACCTGATGCGGTTCTCGACGGATCCGCCATAGGCGTCGGTCCGCGTGTTGCTGCCGTCGGCGAGGAACTGCTGGATCAGGTAGCCGTTCGCGCCGTGCAGCTCCACCCCGTCGAACCCGGCCTCGATCGCGTTGGCCGCCGCCTTGGCGAACTCCTCGACGGCCTGGGCGATGTCGTCCGGCGTCATCTCCCGGGGCACGGGGTGGTCGAGCATTCCGTCCGGCGTGAAGAGCCGCTCGCCGGACGCGATCGGGGACGGCCCGACCGGCAGCCCTCCGTCCGGGTACAGGACGGGGTGGCCGACGCGCCCCGCATGCATCAGCTGGGCGAAGATCCGCCCGCCCTCGGCGTGCACGGCGTCGGTCACCGTGCGCCACGCCGCCACCTGCTCGCCGGAGTGCAGGCCCGGCGTCAGGATGTACCCCTGGCCGCGGACGCTCGGCTGCGTCCCCTCGGTGACGATCAGCCCGGCGCCGGCGCGCTGCCGGTAGTACTCGGCGGTCAGCTCCGTCACGGTGCCGTCCCCGGTGGCCCGGCTCCGGGTCATCGGCGCCATCACGAGTCGGTTGGACAGCTCCAGCTTGCCCGCCGACAGCGGCTCGAACAGTTCCCGCATGAGACCCTCCTGGTGCGTTCTTACTGGTCAGGAACCTACGAGCCGCCGACTACCGGGCGAATCCGTATGACTTCGGTAGTTCTCCCCGTACTTTGGATGCGTGCTCTACGGGCGGAACGACGAACAGGCGCGCATCTCCTCGCTGCTCGCGGCGGCACGCGACCGCGGGCGCAGCGGCGCGCTCCTCCTGCGGGGGGAGGCCGGGATCGGCAAGTCGGCGCTGCTGGCCGAGGCGGCGGCGCTCCTCCCGGCGGACGGCCCGCCGCACGTCCTGCGGGTGACCGGGGTCGAGGCGGAGTCCGGCATCGCCTACGCGGGCCTCACCCAGCTGCTCTGGCCCGTCCGGGACCGGCTCGAGGCCCTCCCGGCACCGCAGGCCGCCGCGCTGCGCTCCGCCCTCGGCGGCCCCGGCGCCGCGTCCGCCGACCGGGGGTCCACCGACCCCGCGTCCACCGACCCCGCGTCCACCGACCCCGGGTCCGCCGGAGCCGGGCGGGACCGCTTCACCACCGGCCTGGCCGTCCTGACGCTGCTCGCCGATCTGCCCGACGGGAACGGCCCGGCCCTGGTCCTGGTCGACGACGCGCAGTGGCTCGACACGGCGACCGCCGACGCGCTGCTGTTCGCGGCGCGGCGGCTGGCCGTCGAAGGGGTGGTGATCCTGTTCGCCGCCAGGGACGACGCGTTCACCGGCACGGGCCTGCCCGAGCTGCGCCTCGACAGGCTCGGGCGCGGCGACGCGGAGCGGCTCCTCGCGGTGCGCGAGCTGCCGCCCACCGTCCGCGGCCGGGTGATCCGGGAGGCCGCCGGCAACCCGCTCGCCCTCCAGGAACTCGGCGCCGTAGGGACGGGCACCGCGCACGGCTCCGACCCGCTGCCGGTCGCGGACCGCGTCCTCGCCTCGTTCCGCATGCAGATCGGGCACCTCCCGGAGAGCACCCGGCTGATGCTGCTGATCGCGGCGGCGGAGGGCCGCGGGCACATGCCCACGATGCTGAACGCGGGGCGGAGCATGGGCGTCGGCCTCGACGACCTCCAGGAGGCCGAACGCGTCCGGCTGGTCAACGTCACCGGGCGCAGCATCGCGTTCCGCCACCCGCTGATCAGGGCGGCGTCCTACCACGGCGCCGTCACCGCGCAGCGCGTCGCCGTCCACCGGGCCCTCGCGGACACCGCCACCGACCCGGACTGCCGCGCCCGGCACCGCGCGTCCGCCGCCATGGCCCCGGACGAGGACGTCGCCGCCGACGTCGAGGACGCGGCGGAGCGCGCCCGCGCCCACAAGGGCTACGCGACCGCGGCGGCGCTCTACCGCCAGGCCGCCGACCTGACGCCCGCGCCGGGCGCACGCGCGGCCCGCCTCGGCACCGCCGCGTCCATGGTCCTGCAGGCGGGACGGCTCGACGAGGCCGAAGACCTCGCCGTCCAGGCCGAGAAGCTCACGACCGCCCCCGCCGAGCTGGCGCGGCTCGCCCGCGTCCACGCCACCGTCGAGTACGAGCGCGGCGACCCGCGCGCCGCGTCCCGCATGATGGTCGACCACGCCGCCGAGGCGGCCCCCGCCGATCGCGCCGCGATGCTGCGCACCGGCGCGGTGTACGGCTGGACGTCCGGCGAACTGCCCGCCGTGCTGCGGGCCGCCGAACTGCTCCCCGAGGACCGCACGATCCGCGGCCTCGCCCTCCTGGCCAACGGCGACGACACCCGCGGCATCCCCGTCCTGAACGACCTCGTCACCGAAACCCGCGAGGCCTCTTCCAGCGGTCGTGGTGCCGGGCGGGGGGTTGGTGTTGGGGACCGGGTGCGGGGCGCTCAGGTGGCGTTGATCATCGGGGCTGACGAGGCGGCGCTGGAGTTGGCGGCCGCGGAGGTGGCGTACTCCCGGCGCCACGGGCTGATCGGCGCGCTGCCGCACGTCCTGCAGACGCTGGCGCAGGCGCAGATCGCGGCCGGCCGGCACGCGGACGCGGAGGCCGCCGTCGCCGAGGCGATCGCGCTGGCCCGCGACACCGGCCGCCCCCACCGCGAGGGACGGCTCGGCGCCGTACTGGCCCGGCCGGCGGCGATCGAGGGCGACGAGACACGGCTCCGGGAGCTGATCGCCAAGACGCCCCCGCCGGGCGACGGACTCGCCGCGAGCGCACTCGCACTGCTCGACCTCGGCCTAGGCCGCTACGACGACGCGCTACGCCGCCTCGAAGAACTGGCCAACGGCCACCAGAGGCACAGCACAGCCTGCGTCACCGCCGCCCCGGACCAGGTCGAGGCGGCCGTGCGTTCCGGTCAGCTCCAACTCGCCCGCACGGTATTCGCACGTTTCCGCACCTGGGCCGAGGCAGGAGGACAGAGCTGGGCTCTCGCCGTGTCCCTGCGCTGCGAGGCCCTACTGACGGACGACGAGGAACCGTACGCACGCGCCGTCCAGCTACACGAGCGGTCGACGCGGCCGTTCGAGCGGGCACGCACCGAACTCCTCTACGGCGAATGGCTACGGCGGGCACGCCGCCGCTCCGACGCCCGTACGCCGCTCCGGTCGGCAGCGGAGATCTTCGAGCGCCTCCGCGCCGCCCCCTGGCTGGAACGCACACGCGCCGAACTGCGGGCCACCGGCGAGTCCGGACCGGCCGTCCCCACGGCCCCGGACCTCCTGGACCGTCTCACCCCGCAGGAACTCCAGGTCGTCCGCCTCGCGGCGTCCGGGACGAGCAGCCGCGAGATAGCCGCCCAGCTCTTCCTGAGCCCGCGCACGGTCGAATACCACCTCTACAAGGCGTATCCGAAGCTCGGCATCTCGTCCCGCAAGGAGCTGGCCAACCTCGCCTTGGAACCCGCCTGACTACGACAGGGTGCGCCCCAGGAAATCCACGGTGAGTTGCCACGCGCGCTCTGCGGGTTCCGGCTGGTAGAACATCGGGGCCTTCCGGTTGTGGAACGCGTGCCCGCCGTCCTCCTGGACGTGGATCTCCATGCCGTCCCGTCCGTCCACCGCCTGCTCGACCTTGGCGACGTCCTCCCTGGGGATATAGGGGTCGGCGCCGCCAAAGTGGAACTGGACCGGCCCCCGAAGTGCGTCGATCTTGTCCAGGGCACCCGGCACACCCGAACCGTAGAACGACACCAGCGCATCGAGCCCGGTCCTGGCGGCCAGCAGGTACGCGAGCGTCCCGCCGAAGCAGAAGCCCAGCGCACCGACCTTCCCGACGCCCGGAAGCCCCTTCAGGACGGCCAGCGCCGCCGCCGCATCGTCGACCCCCTTGTCCCAGTCGAACCGGGACACCATCGACACACCCTGCGGAAGCGCCTCCTCGTCGTGCCTGACCGCCCACCCCGGCTCGATCCGCCAGAACATGTCGGGCGCCGCCACGACATACCCGAGCGCCACCAGGTCCTCGGCGACCGCCTCCATGTACTCGCCGACCCCGAAGATCTCCTGGACGAGGAGGACACCCAGGCCCCCGCCCTCCGGCGCCCACACGTGCAGGCTGAACTCACCGTCCGGAACAACGACCTTCTCAGTACGCCTCATATCACCCGATGATCGCGTAAACGGCGCTCGCCCGCGCGACGGTCGCCGAATCCACCGTCATGTCGATCTCCGCGAACGCCAGCGTCCGCCCCAGCTTCGTCACCTCGACCCCGACCAGGACGTCCTTCCCGACCACGGGCCGCTGGAACGACGTGCTCAGCTGCACCGTCGTCATGGGGACGAACCCGCCCTTGGCCCCCGAAACGGCAATGACCACCGCCGTGTCGGCAGCGGCCATCAACGCCTGCCCGGACAGCGCCCCGCCCTCCCGGGCCAACCGGTCCGACCACGGCAGCCGCAGCACCGCCGTCCCGTTCCCCACCTCCTCCACGACGAGCCCGAGGTCGAGCACCCAGGGCGCGAAATTGTCGCGCAGAATCTCCTCAGCCTTCACCGTCACACCCGACATGATGCACGCTGAGGGCATGCACGAGGAGATCTTCCTGCCATCGACCTACACGACCGGGGTCCCGTACGAGACCTTCGGGAAGCTGCGCGCCGAATCCCCGGTCGCCCGGATCCCCGAACCCGCCGTCGGCCCATGGCCGGCCGGCCCCGGCTACTGGGCGGTCTTCCGGCACGCCGACGTCAAGCACGTCCTGCGCTCCCCGGACCTGTTCTCCTCGAACCTCGGCGCCACCCAGATCCGCGACCCCGACACGCCCGAGGATCTCGCCTTCGTCCGCGCGATGATGCTCAACCAGGACCCGCCCGACCACTCCCGCCTGCGCCGCATCGTCGCCGCCGCCTTCACCCCCCGCGCCGTCCGCGCCCTCGAAGACACGATCAGCGCCCGGGCCCGCACCTTGATCACCTCGGCCCTGAACGAGGACACCGACTTCGTCGAACTGGCGGCCGACCTCCCCGTCTGGACGCTGGCCCACATCATGGGCGTCCCCGACTCCGACCGCCGCCTCCTCTACGACTGGTCGTCCCGCGTCATCGGCTACCAGGACGACGAGTACGCCGGCCTCTCCACCGCCGACGCCGCCTCGATGAGCCCGATGGCCCGCGAAGCCACGAAGTACCGCCCCGCCCTCACCCGCCCGGACGGCCGCCCCGTCAACCCGCGCTCGTACACGGCCCTCGCCGACATGTTCGCCTACGCCCACGCCCTGGCCGCCGAGAAGCGCAAGAACCCGTCCGGCGACATCATGTCCCGCATGCTCGAAGGCGGCCTCACCACCCAAGAGTTCGAGAACATGTTCTTCCTCTTCGCCGTCGCCGGGAACGAGACCCTCCGCAACGGCATCCCCGGCGGCCTCCACACCCTCCTCGACCACCCCGCCGAACTGGCCCGCCTCCGCGCCGACCCGTCCCTCCTCCCGTCCGCCGTCGAGGAGATGCTCCGCTACTGGCCCCCGGTCATGGACTTCCGCCGCACCGCCACCACCCCCCTGCGCCTCTGCGGCCAGGACATCGACGCCGGCGACAAGGTCGTCGTCTACCACGCCTCCGCCAACCGCGACGAAACCGTCTTCCCCTCCCCCGACCGCTTCGACATCACCCGCACCCCCAACGACCACGTCAGCTTCGGCTTCGGCCCCCACTTCTGCCTGGGCGCCCACCTGGCCCGCACCCAGATGCGCGCCGTCTTCCGCGAGCTCCTCCCCCACGACATCACCCGCACCGGCACCCCCGTCCGCCTGACGTCCAACTTCCAGAACGGCCTGAAGCACCTCCCCCTCCACCTGGCCCCCACCCCCTAACCCCGTCGCAAACCCCCCGGCGATCTCGGTACGCTTGCACAGCGGGTCGCTAGCTCAATTGGCAGAGCTCCGGACTTTTAATCCGTAGGCTGTGGGTTCGAGTCCCACGCGACCCACCACCCCTGACCAGGGCAAACACGAGATTGCCCGGTTTGCCCCCGCTCGACTTGCCCCGGTTCGTCCCCGTGGCAGCTCGCTGGCGGCTCGACGGCTCGATCCGGGCCCTGTGTCGCCCCTGGTAGCACCCCGAAACCCGGGAACTCTTTGCCCGCCCAAGCCGGTCATGTCGCCCACAGAACCAGCCGCCAGAGCAGTCAGCAACGCTGCCCCTGCCGAAAACCTCGTCCGTGCAGGTCAAGCCGCATGTTCGTACTCGTTGAGGATTCCGCCCAGACGTTGCCGTCTTCGGACGTTCAGGTAGGCGATCTGGTCTGATTCGTTGATCGGCGGCGGCAGCGGCTTCAACGGGCGAGCATTGGCGATGCCTTGATGCGGGCGATGCTCGTTGTAGAAGGTCTCGAACTCGCCTAGTGCGTGGAGCAGGTGCCGCTGGTTCCAGATCAAAGTCCGGTCGAGGAGCTCACGGCGGCAGGTCTGCACCCACCGTTCCGTCAATGCGTTCATCCTCGGCATCCGCACCCCGGTGAGCATCGTCTGGATTCCGGCATCGGCCAGGACGGCGTCGAACGGCTCGGGGAACTTGCCGTCCCGGTCGCGGATCAGGAACCGTGCCCGGCAACCCGCGTCCTCCAAGTCCATGACCAGGTTCCGGGCCGCCTGGGTCACCCCACGCAGCGGTCGGGTGAGCGGTGGCGCCCAAAACCGGACACGGCGGGTGCGATGTTCGATGACCGCCGGCACGTACATGCGGGCGCCGGCGAGGGTCACGGTCTCCAGGAAGTCACACGCCAGCAGCGCCTCGGCCTGGGAGCGCAGGAAACCGGCCCAGGTCGTGGCGGAACGCTCAGGTGCCGGATCAACGCTGGCGTCCTTGAGGATCGCCCCTCACCGTCGAAGCGGCCCCCGTACTGGGTGTTGACGCTCATCACCGTCCACGGCCCACCCATCACACCCGCCCCCGCCCGCGCTGCTGGCGTCCCGCGCGAGCGTCGGACACGGTCCCTACCCCGCCCAGAATCGGGATCGCCGTCAGCGGCCCCGCCTCAACCGGCCAGCGCTGCACCGGCACCAGCCCCGGTGGCACCAGTTCCAGCCGCCGCCCGAACAGGTTCGTGATCTGCTCATGCGTGCGCGCCACGCCCGGCGCCGTCGCCCCTCGTACACTTGCCGTCCCGGTCCGGATCAGGAACCGTGCCCGGCGGCCGGCGTCCTCCAAGTCCATGACCGGGTTCCGCACGCCTGGGTCACCCACGACGCGGTCGGGTGAGCGGTGGCGCCCAGGACACGGATGCGGCGGGTGTGATGCTCGATGACCGCCAGCACGTACATGCGGGCGCCGGTGAGGGGCACGGTCTCCAGGAAGTCACACGCCAGCATCGCCTCTGCCTGCGAGCGCAGAAACCCGCCCCAGGTCGTGGCGGAACGCTCGGGCGCCGGATCGGCGCTGGCTTCGTTGAGGATCTCCCAGACGGTGGAGGCCGCCACCTGCCGAGCACCGGCGTTCGCCGTGCACCCGCCGGTAGCCCCAGCTCGGGTTCTCCCGCACCACGCGAAGGACGCGAGCGGACGGTCGGTGGTCGCCCCGAACGCTTGGGTCTGGAGCGAGTTGCGTGCCGCCCCGCGATCAGATCCCTGTGGCAGCGCAGTATGTCAATGTGCGGAACCTTAGATGATCTAGGCCATCAGCGGTCATATATCAGCGCGTTTCGGTGGACCCTTCAGACCCGCCGCGACGGCGGCGAGCAGGGTTTGCGTCACATTCGAGCTCGTCCGTCAAGCGGACCACTACGAGAACCTCTATGCGCACTGAGGCGCCACGGATCTTCCGGAGTTCTCTCAAGTAACTAGTTGCTCACCCTCCATTGCCGGAGCTTTCCGACTGCGCCCCACGAACGGACCCCACCGTCCTCCACCTGGCACAGCTGCGCCTGGCTGGAGTCGACCTTAATGACCGGCTTGCGCTGCAGGAACCGCAGGGCGCTAAGCGTGCACTCACCGAAACTCCGTCCGTACAGGTCGGGCGAGGCCCTCGTTGTAGGCCGCCCACACCGACCGCAGCGTGACGGCCTCACCGCAGACCTCGACCCGCACGCCCGTCGCCTTCCCCCAGCGACAGCATCGGCCGCGCGTGCCGGACGGTCGGCGCGGTCAGCTCCGCCGGAGCGTTGACCTTGCCGATCGGGCTGTCGGCCAGCTCGAACTCGGGGTGCTCGGCGACGAGCGCCGCCAGCTCGTCCTTCAGCGCGTCGTAGTCCGCGTCCGGCAGGGGGCTGTCGCCGGCGCCGTAGCACAGGTCGTTCAGCCGCTTGACCTCGGCCGCCAGCTCGACGATGCGCTCTTCAACGTCCACGCCTCGATTGAACGACACCCCACTGACACCGCGCCCCCGGCCACGCCGGCCCGGCCCGCCGGCGGCGACGGCCTTGAGGGCAAAGTGTCCTACCGATGCACCACCATGGCCCGGAACCGTCACGACGACAGCGGCTTTTCCGGAGGAGAACCATGGCCTTTCCCACCCTTCCCCAGCCCGCGCCCGACGAAGTGCTTTTGGTGTCCACCTGCTTCAGGGACGGCGCGCCATTATGGGGCGGGCTGCTCAATGAGATCCGAGGTCGCCGGGAAGGTGATGTGCTCGTCGTGGACGGCGATGTACGGCTCCGCCTGGTCGAAGGCCCCGCCTGGAATTCCCTGCACGGCGGGAACGTACCGGCGGTCGTCCCTGACGGCGGCCCGGCGCAGCAGGTCGCCGTCCTGGCGGACACCTCGGTGGCCTATGGCGGGGACGGGCCGCTGCTGATCGACCTGGCCGGCGCGCCCGGACGCGGCGTCCGGGTCCCGCCGGCCCGGCTTGGCGAGGTCCTGGCCGCCGTGACGAGCGGCGCCCTCACGTTCGACCAGCTCGTGCGCGACATGGACGTGTTCGGGATGTACCAGGGGGAAGGGGGCCGGCCGGCCTTCCCCGCGCCGACAGCGCCCCCGCACCGAGCCTTCCCGGCGCTGCCCGCCACGGACGCCGCCCTGCTGGTCCGCACCTGCTTCGACGACGAGGACGGCTGGCGCGCCCTGCTCGCCGACCTGAACGGGGTCGACGAGGAGGGCTGGGTCGGCGCGAATCTGGACCCAGACGAGATCGACGTCGAGAACCACCCGCTGACGGCGCGGGTCGTCGACGACCGGGCCTTCGAGGGCCTCCAACCGGGCCAGGTCCCCGCACTGGTCCCGCCGGAGGAGCACACCACGCTGGTCGCGCTCGCCGACACCAGGACCTTCGCCGAGGCGGGCAGCCCGCTGACGGTCGTCGACCTCTACGATACCCCTGGGCAGCCTGCTGTCCTTCCTTGCGACAAGGTCGGATCGCTGGCGTGCAATTTGGAGATCGCCAACATGGACTTCCACGAATTCGTCGCTCAGAAGGACGTCGAACCGTGGTGGGAGGCTTCCTGAAGCCGGCGCCGCCGAGCATCTGCGAAGACCTCGGCCAGCGCATCGCCCTCGACTACGACGTGATCTTCAGCTGCGTCGACCGGCCATGGCCGCGCGCAGTCCTCAACCAGCTCGCCTATAGCGACCTCATCCCCGTGATCGATGGTGGAATCGCGATCGACCCCTTCGCAGGTCGCGAACTGAACCAGCATCGAGCCCGTACGCGCCCGCCTTCAAGTTGGACCTGTTGAGAGCCGGTTCCCGGGTATGCGCACCAGGTCGCGGGCGGTTTACCTGGCGCGGCCACGATCTGAACCGCACTATGCCGTCTTCGACGGCGGCGACTATTCCTGAGCCGTCTTCACCAATGGCGCGACTATCTCCTTCCGGGGAGCCGGTTGCGTAGGTGGCGCCTTACTGTGGCGGCCTCGCAGGCACAGCGGCGTCAGGGGTTGTAGCGGTATCCCATGCCGGGTTCGGTCAGGAGGTGTCGGGGGCGGGTTGGGTCCGTTTCGAGTTTGCGGCGGAGTTGGGCCATGTACTGGCGGAGGTAGTGGCTCTCCCGAACGTAAGCGGGGCCCCAGACCTTCGTGAGCAGCTGCCGGTGGCCGATCAGCTTGCCGGGGTTGCGCAGCAGGATCTCCAGCAGGTGCCACTCGGTCGGCGTCAGGCGGACGGACGTGCCGTCGGACGTGGTGACGGTCTTGTTCGCCAGGTCGACGGTGTGATCGCCGATGGGGGCCGTGGGCAGGGACTCGCCGGGTCTGGCGCGTCGGGTGACGGCGCGGATGCGGGCGACGAGTTCCTCGATGGTGAAGGGCTTGGTGACGTAGTCGTCGGCGCCGGCGTCGAGGGCGTCGACCTTGTCGCGGCTGCCTGCCCGGCCGGACAGGACGATGATCGGGACGTCGGTCCAGCCGCGCAGGCCGTGGATGACGTCGAGGCCCTCGATGTCGGGCAGGCCGAGGTCGAGGATGACGAGGTCGGGACGGGCGGTGTCGGCGAGGCGGAGGGCGGCGGTGCCGTCGGCGGCGGTTTCGACGTCGTAGTGGCGGGCGCGCAGGTTGATGCGCATCGCCCGCAGGATCTGGGGGTCGTCGTCGACGACGAGGACGCGGGTCATGGGCGGTCCGTTCGGCTGATGCGGGGAAGCGAGACGATCATTGTGAGGCCGCCGCCGGGGGTGTCCTCGGGGATCAGCTCGCCGCTCATCGCCTCGATGAGCCCGCGGGCGAGGGCGAGGCCGAGGCCGGAGCCGGTGTGGCCGTCGCGGTCGGACAGCCGCTGGAACGGCAGGAAGATCCGGTCGTGGTCGGCGGCGGGGACGCCGGGGCCGCGGTCGGCGATGCGCAGTTCGACGCGGTCCCGGATGGTGCCCGCCGTGACCAGGACGGGCTTGCCGGGCGGGTTGTAGCGCAGCGCGTTCGTGATCAGGTTGACCAGGACGCGCTGCAGCAGCGCCGGGTCGGCCTCGACCTCGGGTATGTCGGTGGGAATTCGGACGCTGACGTTGTGGCCGTCGGGTCCGAGCTCGTCCAGCGTTCGGGGGACGACCTCGTCCAGGGCGAGGGGGCTGGCCGCCATGCCGAGGGCGCCGGCCTGCAGGCGGCTCATGTCGAGGAGGTCGGCGACGAGGCCGTCCAGCCGGTCGAGGGACTGCGCGGCGGTGTCGAGGAGCTCGGCGCGTTCCTCGGACGTCCAGCGGATCTCGGTGTTGCCGAGGCTCTCGACGGCTGCCTTGGCGGCCGCGAGGGGCGTGCGCAGGTCGTGGCTGACGGCGCTGAGCAGGGCGGTGCGCATCCGGTCCACTGCCTCCAGCGGCCGGGCACGTCCGGCCTCGGCCTCCAGCCGCTGCTGTTCCAGGGCGACGGCGGCCTGGACGGCGAAGGCCTCCAGGATGCGGCGGTCGCCGGCAGTCGGGGGGCGGCCGCGCAGGGCGAGAGCGAGGTCGTTGTCGACGGGGATCTCGGTGTCGGCATCATCAGGGCTGGTGCAGGGTCGGCCGCCGACCGCGGCGATGACCTTCCAGTCGGTGCCGGCGCCGTGTCCGCCGGGCGCGGGGAGGGCGTTGGGGGCGCGCCCCAGGAGCGTGACCGAGTCGAGCCCGAAGGTCTCCCGCAACCGGCCGAGCAGCGCGTCGAGCGCCCGCTCGCCGCGCAGGACGTTGCCGGCGAGGGTGAACAGGACCTCGGCGTCCGCGCCGAGCCGCGTGGCCTCGCGGGATCTTCGGGCGGCGAGATCGACGACGCCGCTGACGGCGGCGGCCACCAGCAGGAACACGCCGAGGGCCAGCAGGTCCTCGTGCTCGGCGATGGCGAGGGTGTGCAGGGGCGGCGTGAAGAAGTAGTTCAGCAGGACGGACCCGCTGACGGCGGCGACCAGGGCCGGCCACATGCCGCCGACGAGCGCGACCCCGACGATGGCGGCGAGGAAGAACATGATGTCGACGGGCAGGGTGAGCGCGCCGCGCAGTTCGGTGAGGGTGTAGCTGAGCAGTGGCAGGCCGAGGACCGCGAGGACGAACCCGGCAAGTCGGCGGCGCGGCGGCAGTGCGGGGCCGGCGGACCGGCGGTGCCGCAGGCCGCGGTGGGCATGCTCATGGGTGACCAGGTGGACGTCGATCGAGCCGGACAGCGCGGTCGTGGCGACGCCGACGCCGGGGAAAAGGGCCTGAGCGAACCGGTTGCGGCGGGAGATGCCGAGGACGAGTTGCGTGGCGTTGACGGCGCGGGCGAACTCCAGCAGCGCCTTCGGCACGTCGTCGCCGATGACCTGGTGGTAGGTGCCGCCGACGCTCTCGACGAGGTCGCGCTGGCGGGCGAGCCAGTCGGGGCGGGTCCCGGAGAGGCCGTCGCCGCGGATGACGTGCACGGCGAGCAGGTCGGCGCCCTTGGTGCGCGCGGCGATGCGGGACGCGCGGCGGATCAGGGTCTGGCTCTCGGGCCCGCCGGTGAGCGCGACGACGACGCGCTCGCGGGCCTCCCAGGTGCCGGCGATGCCGTGGTCGGCGCGGTACCGGTCGAGTTGCTCGTCGACCTTGTCGGCCAGCCACAGCAGGGCCAGTTCGCGGAGGGCGGTGAGGTTGCCGACGCGGAAGTAGTTCGACAGCGCCGCGTCGACCTTCTCGGGCGGGTAGACGTTGCCGTGCGCCATCCGGCGGCGCAGGGCCTCGGCGGACATGTCGACCAGCTCGACCTGGTCGGCGCGGCGCACGACCTCGTCGGGCAGGGTCTCGCGCTGCGCGACCCCGGTGATCTGCTCGACGACGTCGTTCACCGACTCCAGGTGCTGGATGTTGACGGTGGATACGACGTCGATACCCGCCTCCAGGATTTCTTCGACGTCCTGCCAGCGTTTGGCGTTGCGGCTGCCCGGGACGTTGGTGTGCGCGAGTTCGTCGATCAACGCGACCTGGGGAGAACGGGCGATGACGGCCTCGGTGTCCATTTCGGTGAAGTCGGCGCCGCGGTAGGTGAGGGTGCGGCGCGGGACGGTCTCCAGCCCGTCGAGGAGCTCGGCGGTGTGGACGCGGCCGTGGGTCTCGACGAAGCCGACGACGAGGTCGGTGCCGCGGGCCACGCGCCGCCGCCCCTCCGCGAGCATGGCGTAGGTCTTGCCCACGCCGGGGGCGGCCCCCAGGTAGATGCGGAGCCGCCCCCTGGCCATGGTCGGTCTCGCCTCCTTCAGCCCCGGTACGGGGCGGTCCTGTCGAGGTCGGTGTTGAGCTGCAGGACGTTCACCGCCGGCTCTCCCATGAACCCCAGTGTCCGCCGGGTCGTGTGCCTGTCGATCAGCGCGTGGACCCGGTCGACGCCGACGCCGCGCGCCCGGGCGACCCGTCCTGCCTGCAGTCTCGCGTACGCGGGGGAGATATGCGGGTCCAGACCGCTGGCGCTCGCGGTGACGGCGTCGGACGGGACGGCGGGCCGCGTCGGCGCGCCGCCGCGGACGGGGATGATCCGGCCGGCGCCGACGTCCTCGCCGGGCGTGCGGCACTCGACCCTGACTCCACGGTACGTCGCCAGGAACGGCGTCGCGGGACATGCCTCGTTGACGCTGACGACCCGCGTCGGGCGGACGACGGCACCGCGCGCGTCGCGTGGGCCGATCACGGACAGCACAGCGCCCACACCGCCGCCGGTGCAGTACGGACGCGACCCGTCCACGCCTTCCCGGGCACCGATCGCCTTGCTGCGCGCGCAGATCTGGGTCAGGAGACTCTGCCGGGCGTCCGGGTCCGGTTCACCCGCCCTGGCCAGCGCGGGGTCGGGGAGGGAGTCGACGACGTCCTCGGGGCCGAGATTGCTCGCGCCGGACGCCGCGGGGTCGTAGCCGTCACCGGCGGCGGATGGGCGGCTCTGGAAGTACTGGCCGAGCGGGTTGCCCCGCACGTCGGTGAACCTCTGACCGATCAGTGCGCTACCGACGCCCCTTCCGTCCGCGCTGACGCGGGAGCCGTCGGCCTTGTGCCGGAGCCCGGGCGCCCGGGCGACGGCGGTCACGGCCAAGGGGTAGAGGACACCGCAGATCACGGTGAAGACGAGCAGCGCGCGAAGGGCCGCCAGATGCCGGCGGAGCCGGGCGGGAAGCGTGTTCATGAGATTCCCGGGATGAATTGGATGATGAGGTCGATCACCTTGATCCCGGCGAACGGGGCGAGGACGCCGCCCAGCCCGTACAGGGAGAGGTTGCGGCGCAGCAGCCGGGACGCCGGGCCCGGCCGGTAGCGGACGCCCCGGAGCGCAAGTGGGATGAGCGCGACGATGACGAGCGCGTTGAACACGACGGCCGACAGGATCGCCGACTCCGGGCTGGTCAGCCGCATGACGTTGAGGGCGTCCAGGCCCGGGAACAGCGTCACGAACAGCGCCGGAATGATCGCGAAGTACTTGGCCACGTCGTTGGCGATGGAGAAGGTCGTCAGGGCGCCCCGGGTGATGAGGAGCTGCTTGCCGATCTCCACGATCTCGATGAGCTTGGTGGGGTCGGAGTCGAGGTCGACCATGTTCCCCGCCTCCTTGGCGGCGGAGGTGCCGGTGTTCATGGCGACGCCGACGTCGGCCTGGGCGAGGGCGGGCGCGTCGTTGGTGCCGTCCCCGGTCATCGCGACGAGCCGGCCGCCCTGCTGCTCTGCCCTGATGAAGGCGAGCTTGTCCTCGGGCCGGGCCTCGGCGAGGTAGTCGTCCACGCCCGCCTCCTCGGCGATCGCCCTCGCGGTCAGCGGATTGTCGCCGGTCACCATGATCGTCTTGATGCCCATCGCGCGCATGTGGTCGAACCGGGCGCGCATTCCCTGCTTGACGACGTCCTTGAGGTGGATGACGCCGAGCACCTCCGCGCGCGGTGCCCCGTCCGGGCCCGGGCGGACCTCGCCGACGACCAGCGGTGTGCCGCCCGCCGCCGCGATCCCGTCGACGGTCTCCCCGAGCGCGGGCGGTACCTGCCCGCCCTGCTCGCGGACCCACGCGGCCACCGCCCCGGCGGCGCCCTTGCGGAGCCGGCGGCCGTCGACGTCGACGCCGGACATGCGGGTCCGGGCGGCGAAGGGGATCCAGTCGGCGTGCGCGAGTTCACCCGGGGACCGTTCCCGCAACCCGTAGGTCTCCTTCGCGTGGACGACGATGGAGCGGCCCTCGGGCGTCGCGTCCGCGAGACTCGACAGCTGGGCGGCGTCGGCGAGGGCCTCCTCGGTGACGCCGCCGACCGGGATGAACTGCGCGGCCTGCCGGTTGCCGAGGGTGATGGTGCCGGTCTTATCCAGCAGCAGGGTGTCGACGTCGCCGGCGGCCTCGACGGCCCGGCCGGACATCGCCAGGACGTTGCGCTGCACCAGCCGGTCCATGCCGGCGATGCCGATGGCGCTGAGCAGCGCCCCGATCGTCGTGGGGATCAGGCAGACCAGCAGCGCGACGAGCACGACGCCGGTGACGCCGTTCCCGTCCAGCGCCGCACTGTCCGGGACGCCCGGGTTGGCGCTCTTGGCGTAGATCACGAACGGCTGCATGGTCGCGGTGGCGACCAGGAAGATGATCGTCAGCGCGGCCAGCAGGATGTTCAGCGCGATCTCGTTGGGCGTCTTCTGCCGGGCGGCGCCCTCCACCAGCCCGATCATCCGGTCGATGAACGACTCGCCGGGCCGCTGGGTGATCTCGACGACGATCCGGTCCGACAGCACCCTCGTCCCGCCGGTCACCGCGCTGCGGTCGCCGCCCGACTCCCGGATCACCGGGGCCGACTCCCCCGTGATCGCGGACTCGTCGACGCTGGCGATGCCCTCGACGACGTCGCCGTCACCCGGGATGATCTGCCCGGCCTCCACCACGACCACGTCACCGCGCCGCAGGTCGGCGGCCGGGACCTCCTCCTCTCCGAGGGCGGCCGCGCCGGGCGTCCAGCCGCGCAGCCGGCGCGCGAACGTGTCCTTCTTGGCCTTGCGCAGCGTGTCGGCCTGAGCCTTCCCGCGTCCCTCGGCGACCGCCTCCGCGAGGTTCGCGAAGAGCACCGTGAGCCACAGCCACACCGCGATCAGCACCGAGAACGACGACGGGCCGATGACCGCCAGGATCGTCGTCCACACCGCGCCGACCTCGACGATCAGCATGACGGGGTTGCGCCACATGGCGCGCGGGTCGAGCTTGCGGAGCGCGGCGGGCAGCGAGACGAGCAGTTGCCCGGGGTCGAGCAGGCCGCCCCCCACCCGGCCGGTGCGGGGCCGGCCGGCCGCTGGGTGCCCGGCCTCCGGACGCCGCCCGGACGGTCGCGTCCGGAGGTCTCGGGAGGACATCAGCGGATCCCTTCGGCGAGCGGCCCGAGGGCCAGCGCGGGAAAGAACGTCAGGGCGACGAGGACGACCGCCACGCCCACGACCATGCCGACGAACAGCGGGCGGTGGGTCGGCAGCGTCCCGGCGGACGCGGGGACCGGGGCCTGCCGCGCCAGCGAACCGGCCAGGCCGAGCACAAGGACGACCGGGAGGAACCGTCCGAGCAGCATCGCCAGGCCGAGCGCGACGTCGTAGAACCAGGTCGCCGCGGCCAGGCCCGCGAACGCCGACCCGTTGTTGCCGGCCGCCGAGGTGAACGCGTACAGCACCTCGGAGAACCCGTGCGGCCCGCCGTTCAGCATCGACGCGCGCGGCCCGGGGAGCGCCATCGCCACCCCCGTGCCGACCAGCACCAGGGCGGGGGTGACCAGGAAGTACAGCGACGCGAACTTGATCTCGCGCGCACCGATCCGCTTGCCGAGGTACTCGGGCGTCCGGCCCACCATCAGCCCTGCGACGAACACCGCGATCACGGCGAGGATCAGCATGCCGTACAGGCCGGAGCCGACGCCGCCCGGCGCGACCTCGCCGAGCATCATGTTCACCATCAGTATCCCGCCGCCGAGGCTGGTGTAGGAGTCGTGCGCGGAGTCGACGGCGCCGGTCGAGGTGAGCGTCGTCGCGGCGGCGAACATCGCCGATCCGACGATCCCGAAGCGGGTCTCGGTCCCCTCGGCCGCCGCGCCCGCCGCCTGCGGGACGGTGCCGTGGTGGACGACTTGTGCCGCCGTGGTCGCGCAGACGGCGATCACCGCCAGCACGGCCATCACCGCGGCGATCGCGTAGCCCTGCCGCTTCTGCCCGACGATCCGGCCGAACGTACGGGGCAGCGCGGACGCGATCAGCAGCAGCAGGAAGATCTCGATCCAGTTCGTCCAGGCCGTGGGGTTCTCGAAGGGATGGGCGGAGTTGGCGTTGTAGAAGCCGCCGCCGTTCGTCCCGAGTTCCTTGATCACCTCCTGCGAGGCCACCGGCCCGCCCGGGATCGCCTGCCGCTGCCCGGCGATCGTGGTGACGGTGTGCGGGTCGGCGAAGTTCTGCACGACGCCGCCCGCGACCAGCACGATCGCGCCGACGACGGCGACGGGAAGCAGGATGCGCAGGGTGCCGCGGGTGAGGTCCACCCAGAAGTTGCCGAGTTCACTGGTCCGTGTCCGTGCGAAGCCGCGGACCAGCGCGACCGCCACGGACATCCCGACCGCCGCCGACACGAAGTTCTGCACCGCGAGCCCGGCCATCTGCGTCAGGTAGCCCATCGTGGACTCGCCGGAGTAGGCCTGCCAGTTGGTGTTGGTGACAAAGCTGACAGCGGTGTTCCAGGCGACCTGATCCTCCACCCCGTCGAGGCCCAGGCTGTACGGCAGCACCCCCTGCAATCGCTGCAACCCGTAGAGCACGAGCACCGAGACCAGGGAGAACGCCAGGACGCTGCGGGCGTAGACGCCCCAGGTCTGCTCGCCCTCCGGGTCCACGCCCATGACCTTGTAGAGGGCCCGTTCCACCCGCGAATGCCGGGGCGAGGAGTACACCCGGTACATGTAGTCGCCGAGGGGCACGTGCACTGCGGCGAGAGCAAGGAGAAGGGACCCGATGAACACGATCCCCGCGGTCGTGGAGCCCATTCAGAACCTCTCCGGGAAAAGCAACGCGACCACGAGGAAGACGACCAGTCCGGCGGTGAGCACCAGCCCCGCCGCGTTCGCGGCGCTCACAGGCGCCCCACCGCCTTCACCACCAGCGCGAGCACCGCGAACACCGCGATGGTCAACGCCACGAGCACAACGTCTGCCATGACTCCGAGTCCCTCGATCGGTTCTGGACACGCGTCCGAGCGCTGCCGGTTCGAACCCGCCGCGGACCGCTGCCCGCCGGACCCGGCCCGCTCCGGAGTGCGCGTCCCCTCCACCGGTCAACGCGGAACTCCCAGAGCGGGCAAGAGAGCCTGGCCTGCCGTCCGTCCGATGCCGCGCGGTTTCACGACACACCACGCAGAAAACACCCACTAGCAGTAGAAAAGGCACATCTTGACGCCTTCCCTACGGCCAACCGCACGATCTTCACGCGCTCACTACAGGACGCCCCGCACTCGGGGCGGGGCCATGCCTGCCCAGCAGGCGCCCCCCGGGGGGCATACAGCCCACCATCGACCGCAGCGCGACCACCATGCCCGGCCAGCCCAGGGGTCCCCGCATTGGCCATGACGACCAATCGCGGCCCGCCGGGCCACGCAACCGCACCAACGCCTCCAACGCGGACTTACGCGTCCGGAAACCGCCACGCCGGACACGACGCCGACGACCGTCCGTTCCGGTGCCCAGTTCGAGGCGCAGGTACCAGCTACCGTGGCTGCGCTCGGCCACCAACCGCGGGCACCTGCGGCCCATCGCCCTGCCACTGCCGGGCCCTCGCAGCCGCATCGCCGGTGCACACCACCGGCACTCCTCGCTCTCCTCATAAGGGCAGGGTGGGTCTGCAGTGGATGCATCGATCATCACGGACGGCGACAGGCCGGCCTGCCGAGCACGACAGCACAGCCTCGGGCTCGGGCGACACGAGCTCCTCCTGGTTTGCCTCCCAGCACAGAAGCCGGGGCACCTCAGTATTAACCGTCGTCTCAGGTTCGCTCGGTAGGAAGCAGGCATCAGATCAGCGAGGTAACCCGTATGTAGGAGGCCAGTGATGGCAGTCGACGCAGCGCCGTCCGGGGAAGCGCCGGCCGGTCGGTTGGCCGGTCGGTGGGTGCCGTGGTTGGTGATCGGCCTGTGGATGGTGCTGGCGGCGTTCATGGTGCCGCTGAGCGGAAAGTTGAGCTCGGTCACCACCGACAGCGCCGCGGACACCCTGCCGGCCAGTGCCGAGTCCACCAAGGTGGCGGTGCTGGAGGACAGTCTCCCCGGCGGTGACGAGCACACGTTCGTCTTCGTGTACCACCGCGCGGGCGGCATCACCCACGCCGACCGCGCGACGGTCGAGCGCCACTACGACACCCTTGCCAAGCGGTACCCGCCGAAGGAGGCGGCCCCGGCCGGCGGCGAGGACGAGGGCCCACCGACGAGATCCTCCACCGACGGCAAGGCGATGATGTTCACCCTCCCGGTGAGCACGACCTACGGCGAACCGGAGGCCATCGTCGGCCCGTTGCGTGACGCCGCGAAGGACCGCCCCGCCGGCCTGGAACTCGACGTGACCGGCCCGGCCGCGATCGACGGCGACATGGACGCCGTCTTCGACGGCATCGACCTGCAGGTCCTCCTCACCACCGTCGCCGTCGTCACGCTCCTGCTCATCCTCACCTACCGCAGCCCGGTGTTGTGGTTGATCCCGCTGGTGGGCGTGGGCGCGGCCGCACTGACCGCGATGGCGACCGTCTACCTGCTCGTCAAGGGCTTCGGCATCGTGGTCAACAGCCAGAACTCGGCGCTGCTGACGATCCTGGTATTCGGCGTCGGCACGGACTACGCGCTGTTGCTCATCTCCCGGTACCGGGAGACACTGCACCACCACGAGAACGTCCGGGTCGCGATGGTCCACGCGCTGCGCAGCGCGGCGCCGGCCATCGTCGCGTCCGCGGCCACCGTGGTCGCCGGCCTGCTCTGCCTGCTCGTCGCGGACCTGAACAGCACCAGCGGGTTGGGCCCGATCGGTGCGGCCGGCATCCTGTGCGCGCTGGTGGCCATGCTGACGCTGTTCCCGGCGGTGCTCGTGGTGCTCGGCAGGCGGATCTTCTGGCCGGCCATTCCGCGGTTCAGCACGGCCGTGGAGGAGAAGCCGGGGCTGTGGGGACGGCTCGGCACCGCCATCAACCGCCGCCGGTGGGTTGCGGCGCTCGGCTCGCTCGGAATCCTCGGCATGCTCGCCATCGGTCTGGCGGGCAACACCGGCGCCCTGCGGGAGCAGGACCAGTTCCTGTCCGCGCCGGAGTCGGTCACCGGCTTCACCGTTCTCAGCCAGCACTTCCCGGAGCTCGGCGGCCAGCCGATGACGATCTTGACGCGGCCGGCGCACCAGGAGCGGGTGCTCGACATCGTCAAGGACACTCGCGGTGTGGCCCTGGCCATCCCGGAGGAGACCAGCGGTGGCTGGGCCAGCATCTCCGCGTTCCCGTCGGACGCGCCGGGAACCGCCGCAGAGTACGACACGATCAAGCGGGTGCGCACCGCCGTGCACGCGGTGAGCGGGGCGGAGGCGATCGTCGGCGGGCCGAGTGCGGAGAACCTCGACACCGAGGTGACCACCAGCCGCGACGAGAGGCTGGTGATCCCGCTGGTGCTCGCCGTCGTCCTGATCATCCTCGGGCTGCTGCTGCGCGCGATCGTGGCACCGCTGGTCCTGATGGCCACCGTGATCGTCTCATTCGCCGCAGCCTTCGGCGGCAGCGTGTTCGTCTTCGGCACGATCCTCGGGTTCAAGGGCATCGACTATTCCGTGCCGCTGCTGGCATTCCTGTTCCTGGTGGCGCTCGGCGTCGACTACAACATCTTCCTGACCAGCCGGGCCCGGGAGGAGACCGTGCGTCTCGGCACCAGACAGGGCATGCTCAAAGCCCTCTCCGCCACCGGCGGCGTCATCACCTCGGCAGGCGTGGTCCTGGCGGCCACGTTCGCGGTCCTCACCACACTTCCGCTGGTGATGCTGATCGAGGTCGGGTTCCTGGTCGCCTTCGGCGTGCTGCTCGACGCCCTGCTGGTGCGGTCGGTCCTGGTGCCCGCCCTCACCCTGCTGATCGGCCGGCGGATCTGGTGGCCGAGCCGGCTGTCCCGGCCAGCGGCGGAGCTGCCGGACGGTCAACGGTCGCTCGCCGACGACCAGGAGCCCTCGCTGCAACGGTGAGCGCGGCGGCACGGACGAGATCCGGGACGCGGGGACCCAGGCCCGTCCCGGATCTTTTTCATGGGCCGGACGGCCGCCGCCCTTCAGTGTTAAGCGCTGGGGCTGGGGTCGGCGCACCGTGTCCTGCCCCGGCGGTGAGCCGCGCGGTCGGGGCGGGCGGGGCCGCGGCCGGAAGGGCGACCCGAAGCAGCGCGCCACCGCGTGCGGAGCGGGCGACGGTGGCCCGGCCGCCGTGGGCGTCGACGACCCGCTGCACGATCGACAGTCCCAGACCGGATCCCGGCAACGCCCGGGCGCTGTCGGCACGGTAGAACCGGTCGAACACCCGCGGTACGTCGGCGGCGTCGATGCCCGGCCCGGCGTCGTCGACCTCGAGCACCGCCGACGCGCCCTCGGCACGGAGCCGGACCTGGACCGGCTGGTCCGCGGGGGACCACTTGCCGGCGTTGTCGATGAGGTTGAGCACCGCCCGCTGGAGCGCGGCGGGACGCCCGCTCACCCACACGGAGGTCTCGTCGAGCGCGACCTCGATGTCGGGCACGCGGGAACGCGCCCGGGTCGCGGCGGCCACCACCACGTCGGCGAGGTCGAGCAGCTCGGTGCTCTCGTCGCCGACGTCACCGCGCGCCAGATCGGTCAGCTCGGCGGCAAGGGTGCTCAACTCGGCCACCTGGGCGCCGAGGTCGTTGAGCAGCCGGGTCCGGCTCTCCGCCGGCAGTGCGCCGTCCAGCGTGCCGCGCCGATCGAGCCGGCTCAGCAGCTCGACATTGAGGCGCAGGCTGGTGAGCGGGGTCTTGAGCTCGTGGGCGGCGTCCTCGGCGAGCAGCCGCTGGGCCCGCCGGGAGTCCCGGAGCGCGGCGAGCATGTCGTTGATCGATTGGATCAGCCGCCGGATCTCCCCGCCGCCCTCATCCGGGATGTCGGCGTCGAGGTCCCGGGTGCGCGCGACACGTACCGCGGCGGCGGTCAGCCGGTCGATCGGCGCCAGCCCGGTCCGCGCCACGGCCCACCCGACAAGGGCGCCGCCGACCACGCAGAGCAGCCCGACCAGCAGCATGCCCAGCCCGAACCGGGTGACCGGGCTGTCGTCGGCGACGCGGGCCACCTGGACCGCGCCGTCGCCCGCCCGCAGCGTGTAGATGAAGTAGCCGTCGCTGTCGTTCGACTCCATCAGGTCGGCCGACGCGCCCTGCGCCACGCGCCCGGCGTGCTCGCTGACCGGGGGCAGCGCGGGTTGGCCGGCCGGCGTCCGGGTCGAGCCGTCGGGCAGGATGACCCGCACCAGCTGACCGGACCCGGGATACGGCGGTAGCTGGACCTGCGCCAGACCGGCGCGCTCCGCGTTCGTCGCCAGGACGCGGGAGTCGGCGCGTAGCTGATTCTCGGCGGTGTCCTGCAGCTCCCAGTTCAGTAGCTCGATGCCCACCTGGAAGGCCGCGAACACGCTGACCGCGATGGCCGTCGCCGCGATCACCGTCAGCCTGGCCCGCAGGGACCGCCGGCGCCACCATCGGGTCAGCCGGCGCGGTTCCCGGCCGGCGGGCCTGCTCACGGAGGAGTCTCCCGCAACGTGTATCCCAGGCCGCGCAGCGTGTAGATCAATCGCGGCTCACCCTCGGCCTCCATCTTGCGGCGCAGGTAGCTCACGTATACCTGGAGGTTGTTGGCGGTGGCGCTCATGTCGAAGCCCCAGATCGCCTCGAACAGCGCGTCGTGGGTCAAGACCCGGGTCGCGTTGCGCACGAGGACCTGCAGGAGGGAGAACTCGGTCCGGGTCAGGCGCAGCGGCCTCCCGCCCCGCCACGCCTCGAACCTGTCGGGATCGACCCGGACGTCGGCGAACGACAGGATCTGCGACTCCCCGTCGGGCGGCGTGCGCCGGCGCAGCAGGGCCCGCACCCGGGCCAGCAACTCCTCGGTGGCGAACGGCTTGGGCAGGTAGTCGTCGGCGCCCGCGTCCAGCCCCGCGACCCGGTCGGAGACCTGGTCACGGGCGGTCAGCATCAGCACCGGAAGATCCCGACCCGCGGCCCGCAACCGCCGGCAGGTCTCCAACCCACCGAGGCGGGGCATCATCACGTCGAGGATCAGCAGATCCAGCGTGTCACCGCCGCCCTCCCCGACCCCGTCGAGCACGGCGAGACCGTTGGCGACGGTGCTGGTGTCGTAACCCTCGACCTGGAGCACCCGCTCCAGCGACTCACGGATGGCCCTCTCATCATCCGCGATCATGATCCGCACGCCGGCCCGCCCCCTTCCAGGCGATGCTTTTGCCGCTCATTGTCCCCGACCAACCTGAGAGCAGGATTAGCGCGTCGCTGGGGACCGCGCTCTTACGGAGACCTAAGAAATGGAACCTGCCGTCGGCTCATGAGCAGGGGGAGGACCAGATGACCATCACACCCGGCAACCAGACGGTAGATCCTCCGCGCCGGTCACGGGCGCAGGGGTATTCGTCAGGTGTGGACTCTGAGCCCACGTCCTGCACGTCCCACCTGCACGGATGTAGTTTTCGGCAGGCAAAGGGCCGACCGGGTCGCTGTGCCCGGAGGCCGTGCCGGTGTCCGGTGGGCAGGGGTGATCGGCAAGCGGTTCGCCTGAGGCCGGGGCGGTCACCGCAGGCTCGCCTCCTCGTCGCTCTCCGGCCCGAGGCGTGACCAGATCCGCGTGAGGGCGTGCAGGTCGTCGTCGTCCAAACGGTCGAGGAAGAGTCGGCGCACGTCGGCATGCTGCTTCTTCCATGCCTTGCGCAGGAGGTTGCGCCCATCGGGTGTCAGGACGGCGACGTAGCCGCGCCCGTCCCCGGCCGCACGCTGACGCTCGACGAGCCCGCGGCGCTCCAGCCGGTCGGCGAGCCGGGTGAGACCACCGGTCGACATCAGCCGATCCCTGGCCAGCTCGGACATCCGCATGCCGGAGCGACCGGCTCGGCCGAGCAGGGACAGGACGCTGTACTCGGCCATGCTCACGCCCAGCGGCGCGATCCCTGCCTCGATCTCACGCCAGACGCGGTCGTGGGCATACAGGAAGCCCTGCCAGGCCTCGTTCTCAAGGTCGCTCAGACGTGGAGTCGCCACGTCCGAAGGGTACCGCGACCGCCGTCGGTCATCGCCGGGCATACGTGTCTGCGCAGGCAGTACATCGAGGGGAATATCTGCCTGCGCAGACACCTTATTGCGATCGGACACCGAACGGCGTCCGCACCAGAGACCGTAAGGAGAGCACGTTGTCCACCACCGTCACCGGCGGGCGATCCCTTTTCGAGATCGGCTTCATGACGTTCGCCGAGATCACCGCCGACCCGGTTACCGGTACGCTTCCCTCCGCGCGCCGGCGTGCCCAGGAGACCATCGAACAGGCGCGGCTCGCCGACGAGGCCGGGCTCGACCTTTTCGCCGTGGGCGAGCACCACCGCACCGACTTCGTCGGCTCGGCCCCCGCCGTCGTCCTGGCCGCGGCCGCCCAGGCCACCACCAACATCAGGCTGACCAGCGCGGTCACCGTGCTCAGCTCCGACGACCCGGTGCGGGTCTGGGAGCAGTTCGCCACACTCGACCAGATCTCCGGAGGCCGGGCCGAGATCATCGCCGGCCGCGGCTCCTACACCGAGTCCTTTCCCCTCTTCGGCTACGACCTGGCCGACTACGCCGACCTGTACCGCGAGAAGCTCGACCTGCTGCTGCGGATCCGCGCGCAGAACCCGATCACCTGGAACGGACGGTTCCGCCCCGCACTGGACGCCGCCGACGTCGGTCCCCGCGCGATGCAGGAGGAGCTGCCGATCTGGGTCGGCGTCGGAGGAACCCCCGCCTCCGCCATCAGCGCCGGCCGACTCGGCCTCCCCATGGCCATGGCGCTGCTGCTCGGGCCGATCACATCTCACCGGCAGACCATCGACCTGTACCGAGTAGCCGCGCAGCACGCCGGACACGACCCCGCCGCGCTGCGCACCAGCATCAACCTCCACGGCTACGTCGGGCGTACGAGCCAGGGCGCCCGCGACACGATGTACCCCTACTTCGCAGAGGGCATGATGGCCAACAACCACCAGCGTGGCCGCGGGTTCAGGATGCCGCGGGCCGCCTTCCAAGCCCAGACCTCCCCCGACGCCGGTCTCGTCGTCGGCAGCCCGCAGGAGGTCATCGAGAAGCTGCTGGCCTACCACGAGCTCTACGGCCTGGACCGCGCCCTGATCCAGATCGGCTTCGGCGGGATGCCGCAGCAGGACGTCCTCAAGGCGATCGAACTGCTCGGCACCGAGGTCGCCCCCGTCGTACGCCGCGAAGTCGGCTCCCGGAAGGAGCAGGCGGCGTGACCACCACAGTGAGCGACCAGCGGGCTCTCATCAGCGGCCGCACCGGCCGTGCCCCCTCCCAGGAGGAGGCTCGGACACTACGGGTGGTGGTCGTCAACGGCAGCCCGAGTGAGAAGTCCAAGACCGTCGGACTGGTCGGCGTCGTGCTGCGAACACTCACCAGCGTGCTCGCCGTCCACGACGTCGCGGTCGAGCACACCCGGATCGACGTCTACCGGCTCGGCCCCGCCTTCACCGGAGCCGTCGAGAGGGAGGGCATCGCCCCCGAGATCGAGGACGCGCTCCGCCGCGCCGAGGAAGCCGACCTGCTCATAGCCGCCACCCCGGTGTTCCGCGGCTCGTACACCGGCCTGTTCAAGCACTTCTTCGACCTGGTCGACCAGTACGCACTCGCGAACAAGCCGGTCTTCCTCGCCGCCACCGGCGGCGGGGATCACCACGCGCTGGTCCTGGAACACGCCCTCCGCCCGTTGTTCGGGTTCTTCCAATCGATGACCCTCCCGGTCGCCGTCTTCGCGTCCTCCGGCGACTTCGACGGCACCACGCTCCTCACCCCGCGCGTCTACGGCCGCATCGAGATGGCCGTCGAGGACGTGAGCGACATCCTCACGCGCGTGGCGACTCGGGGGAAGCCGGCCGACTGACATCGGCCGCGGCACGGTGACCACAAGTGAAGACAACCAAGGAGCAAGTCATGCCGCACGCCACCTGCCGTCGAGAACAGCGCGGTCGTCCTCGTCGATCACGAGACCGGTTTCTCGAACCTCGCCGGATCGCACACGATCGAGCTGGCGCGATCTCCGTCAACCGGCTTGCCAGTGCTCAAGATGGGAGTAGAGAGCCGTTCGGCGCGCAGCGGGGCGGCGCGTTCGAAAGACGTCGTAGGCGACCAGAAGCCGGGCCTTGTGGTCCTTGGTGAATGTGCGGCGGCCCCTCCTTCCACACCGACCGCTGACGGCACGCCGAGCGCCGCTGACCAGCCGGACACCGGTCAGCGGGCTCACGCGCCCGGCTGACCTGGACGGACGTAGTTCTCGGTAGGTACACCCTCGCCACTGCATGGAAAGTGACGCCCAAGCCGCGCGGCGTGCGATTCCGCCCGTGCCGCGCGGCCTGAGAGCTCCCGTCATTCCTTCGGAATCACCAGATCGGGGCCGTTGATCGCCTCCCCGGCGACGACATGCAGGGGCTTCGGGTACCAGGCCGTGTCGGCGGGACCGCCGCGGTAACCGAGTTTGATCCACTGGGTGGCCAGCCCGTAGAGGGCGTAGTCGACGTCCCCGGTGATCCTCGCGAATGGCGCGGCGATGTCGCCGGTTCGGGAGCTGACGGCGATGACGCTCACATACTCGTTGGGAACCACCGAGCCGATGACCTTGCCGCCCAGCTTGCCGGTCTCCGGCAACCGGGCATCGGCGGTCACCGTGGCCCCGGCCGGCACGCTGATCGGGCGGGCGGCGAAGCGGTCGGGGGCCCCGCCGGACCATTGCCACACATAGCGGCCGTGGAAATCCGGGTACTGGACACGCCAGTCGTAGGGGCCGAGACCGTCGATGGTGTAGCGCCCGCCGGAGTCGGTGCAGTTCCTGCCCCATGCTTCCGGGCCGGACGGGCCGGCGGGCAGCACCCAGGCGCACACGTCCTCGACAGCCTTGCCGGTGCGGGCGTCGGTGACGGTACCGGCGATGGATCCCGTCCCGTCCAGTCGCACCCCGGTCTCGATGACCTCACCGCTGGCCACGGTGAACCGCGCCGCCTTCTCCATGTCACCGGTGCCGCCGTTCAAGCCGACCCACTGGCGGCCATGCACACCATCGGTGGGCGTTATGAACAGCTTGTACTTGCCAGGCCACAGTTGAGGGATGCGGAGCTCGCCGCTGCCGTCACTGCACTCCCGGTCGACCGTCTTGTTCCCGCGCTTGCGGGTGACCCTCTTGTGGACGGTGGCCGTCTGCTCGAACAGGGTCACACATGCGCCGGCCACCGGCTGTGCCGTCTTGGCGTCGCGGACCGTCGCGACGATCGTCGCCTCCCGTACCAGCTCCGTGGTGACACGAGTGGCCTGACCTGCCTGCACCACCACGTCGTCGATCGATCCGTAGAGGTAGCCCTCCGGCGGTGAGATCGAGAACGAGTAGGTCCCGGTGAGGACGCCGTCGAACGTCGCCTTGCCCTTGGCGTCGGTCTCGGCGAAGAGCGATCGGGGGCCGCCGCGTGTCGCCACGTAAGCGCCGGGCACCGGCTCGCGGCTCTTGGAGTCGAGGACGGTCACTTCAAGGTCCCCGGTGGGGAGGGCGGTCTCGGTGACGGTCGTCTCCAGCCCGGGCCGCACCGTGATCGGGTCCGCCTCGTACTGGTCCAACTTCCCGTGGGCCCATTGGATGTTGCCGTTCGAGTCGAAGGACAGCTTGTGGTCCTCCGCGTGGAGCCTGGTGAACCTGAACGCTCCGTCGGGATCGGTGATCTCGCGGCCCTGGGAGTTGCCCGAAGCGTCGTGCACTTCCACCGCGGCGCCGGGGACCCCGGCGCCGGAAGCGGTCACGAACCGGCCGGAGATCGAGCCGTATTCGATCGGCTGCAGGGCCAGCGAGGCGGTACCGGGAGAGGTCACCGGATCGGCCGTGGCCTGATCGGACTTATCGAAGGCCCACTGGGCATGGTAATCGGTGCCCGACACTTCGATCCGGTATTCCCCCGGTGCCAGCCAGTACAGATGGTAGTGGCCGGAATCATCGGTGTTCGTACCGCCGGAGACGCCGCCGGCGGCGCCATAAGCTGCGACCCAGGCGCCCGCCACAGGTTGACCGGTCTTCGCATCGGTGATCGTTCCGGTGATTCCATCGGTGTCCGCATGAGCGGGGACGGAGAGGAAACTTCCCGCCATGATGATGGCGATGATCGCAATTGACCATAGGCAGCGTCGAAAGAACATGGGCCCCCTCCATCCGCTCGCCCTTCCGCGAGAATCGGCGATATAACGGAGACAGCCGACGGCTCTGTTCGGTTGACAGACGAGCGTAAGAACCCATTGACTCTGACCGTATCCGGTCGCTTCGGGCCCATCGAGTGGTTTGAGAAGCTGATCAGCTCGCTCCCGGTGACGCGGTCATCGGCGGTCGGCCGCGGCCGCCCTGCCAGGCCGCGCCCTCATTGGCATCGGCCCAGCGACGAACAGATGCCGTGATAGCCGATGCCGGCGGTGCGCCTGGCAAAAAAATCCATCCGAGCAGGTCAAGCAGCATGCCGATGCCCTGCTGGGACGGTGTTCGTTGTAGATGGCTCCTAGGACGGTCACGTAGGGTGTGGCCACACCATGCACTGAGAGGTACCGGCCCCATGAGGCTCGAACTCACCAACTACGAAGCCCTGTACGGTTGGGGCGTCGTCAACAACAGTGCCGATTGGCATGCTCAGCGCAACCGAAAACCCCCCGCGTCCGTACAGGCAGTCGGGGACATCCTCTTCACGGCATACGGCTGCCGGACCGACACCACCACCACGGTCGAGCTCAGCGACGACGAGCGTGCGAGCCTCGCCGAACTGGTCAGCGAACATATCGCCGTGTGGGGTAAGCGCGGCCAGGAGAACGCCGCATCACCTCACCTGCGCTCGCTGGTCATGAAGCTGGGCGGCTGAGATGCCTACACCGGGCAGCACACAACGGAAGTTCCGCCTCGCCGACGATGCCCTGTGGGCCGAGTACGACCAGGCGTGCCGTGACATCAATGGCAGCACGGACCGCAGCGACGACATCCGCAAACACGTCGAGGCCGTCGTCGCCGAATGGAAGCAGCGACACAAGATGAACTGATCTTCCGGCGGGGGCTCGATTCCTACTGTAGAAGAGATCGGCCCTGCTGGCTGGGCTGATGAGTTCGATGAGCTGTTTGCGCAGGTCGTAGCCCCGTTCTTCGGCCCTCGGGAATCTCGGCTGCGAGCCAGGTCATATCTGCTGGGCCTGTTGAGCGGGCTGGAACGTAAGAACGGCTGGTCCCTGGCGGAGTTCGCCGGGGACGCCACTCCGGACGGCATGCAGCGGCTGCTCAACCATGCCCGCTGGGACGCCGACCAGGTGCGTGAACACTCCCGGCCCCACGAGCACGCCGCGATCTCAACCGGAACCGGCCCCGGAGCCGCGCCGTCAGAGGGCGCGGCCCTCGGACTCCGGGACCTCGGAAATTAGAACGTGTTCTTGTCAACGGGGGCGGGGTCGAGCAAGCTACGTCGCATGGACCTGAATGCCCTGGAAGAGATCCGTCAGGTGAAGTACCGCTACTTGCGCTGCCTGGACCTGAAGGACTGGGACGGGTTCGCCGACACCCTCACCGAGGACGCTCTGGGCGCCTACGGAACCCGCGCGGTCGGCGGGCCGCTGCGCCTGGAAGGCCGGGACGCCATCGTCGACTACATGCGCGACAATCTCGGTCCCGAGATCACCACGGTGCACTTCGCGGGCCAACCCGAGATCCGGGTCGACGGCGACAGGGCCGAGGGCACCTGGTGTCTGGAGGACACGGTCATCGCCAAGGCATTCCGGGTGCTGATCCGCGGATCCGCCTTCTACGAGGAGACGTATCGGCGCTGCGCGGACGGCGGGTGGCGCATCAGTGGCATCGGCTATGAACGGACCTACGAGTACTCGATATCGCTCGACGATGTGCCCAGCTTCAGGCTGCTGGCAGACCGCTGGACGCCCCCGAAAACCTGACCTGTATCAAAAGTCAGGCTTGATGCGTGTGTCGTGAGTCAGGTCTTGGCGCGCTGCTGCTTGAGGCGGAGTTCTTCCCTGCGGACCTCGGCTCGGACGGCTTGCTCGCGTTCCAGCCAGTCGGGCCTTTCGGCCTTCAGGTTCTCGATCTCGGCCGTGGTGAGCGGGCCCGTGATGCCGGCGCGGGCCAGACCTGAGATGGAGACGCGGAGCCTGGCGGCGACGACCTGGCGGGGGTGGGGGCCCTCACGGCGCAGGTTCGCCAGCCATGAGGGCGGGTCGGCTTGGAGCGCGTTCAATTCGTCCCGGGAGACAGGACCTTCCTGGAAGTCGGCGGGTGCCGCCGACAGCAGGATCCCCAGCTTCTTGGCCGCGGTCGCGGACTTCATGGTCTGCGGGGTCTTTGCTTTGGACGTGCCCATGGCCTCAAGGGTAGTCAGCGGGAGGGAACTGTCTGGCCGTGACTAGGGTGGCGGAGTGACCGATGGTGAGTTCCGGCTGGCCTACGTGCCGGGCGTGACGCCCGGGAAGTGGGCCGGGGTGTGGGCCGAGCGGGTCCGCGAAGTGCCGCTTCGCCTGCTGCAGATGCCGGCGGCCGAGGTCGTCCCCCTGCTGCGGAACGGTGGCGTGGACGCGGCGTTCGTACGCCTGCCCGTCGACCGCGAGGCCCTCCATGTGATCCCGCTGTACCTGGAGACGACCGTGGTCGTGGTGCCCAAGGACCACGCGGTGGCCGCAGTGGAGGAGGTGGAACTCGCCGATCTCGCCGACGAGGACGTGTTCGAACCACTCGACGAGGTCTTGAGCTGGGACGACCGCCCCGGGCAACCTGCCTTCACCCGTCCTGAGAGCACCGCCGGCGCGATCGAGTTGGTGGCATCGGGAGCCGGCGTCCTGCTGCTCCCGCAGTCTCTGGCCCGCGTCCACCACCGCAAAGACCTCACCTACCGAACCGTGACCGACGCTCCTCAGTCCCAGATCGGCCTGGCCTGGCTCGACGCCGTGACGACCGACCTCATGGAGGAACTGATCGGCATCGTCCGCGGCCGCACCCCCAACAGCTCCCGTGGCCGCAATCCCCGGCAACAGCCCACCACTAAGAAGCCACCGCAACAGCGCCCCGCCTCCAAGCACCGCCGCCAGAAGCGCCGCCGGCGGTAACGAGAGCCGTACTCACCGACAACAGCCCGCCCTCTCACAGGCGGAGGGGGATCATGCGCATCCGCCGCTCACGCCGACCGGAACGGCCGGTCGCTCATTGGCCTGGAGGGCTGTCCCAGCCGGAGACGAACCATTGGACTTCTCCAGTGGCCGGGTCGTACAACGGCCGGTTGAGGGTGCCGATGTTGCCTCCGTAGATGTGGATCCCGACGGTGGGCTCCTCGCCGACGGCCGCGACGGCGTGGACGTCGTCGTCGGTCGTGCAGCATACGGTGACCTGCCCGCGTTCCCAGACGTGCTCACCGGCCGGCGTCAGGGCCCTCCTGGGCTCGGATGCCACGGGCTTGAGATAGCGGGTCTCGCGTTCGGCCCCGGCGTAGATTCCGGCGACGCCCCATGTCTGGTGTCCGTGGACGGGTGTGTGCTGACCCACATCCCAGACGACGCACGCCAGTGACCAACTGTCGTCGGGAGCGATGTAGACCGGGTAGTTGACATGGTGTTCGTTCGAAGGTCTGGTGAGTTCCGGCGGGAGCCGGTAGTCGCCGGCCAGCAGCTCGGACAACCGCTCGGCGATCCGCTTGGTGATCTCGTGCTCGTCGTCGATGGTGCTGACCAGAGACGTCACGTCTTTGATGAAGGTCTCCATGGTCTGCCTCCTGCAACTCGATTGCCTTCGCGGTCATCGGCGTTTGGCGGTGAAGGTCAGGTGGGTGACGCCGGAGGGGGTGGAGACGGCTTCGATGTCGTAGGCCTCTTCCAGTGATTCCAGGCCGTCCCAGAGCCGGACGCCGCGGCCGAGTAGGAGCGGGACCTGGACTCGGACATCTAGAGCACTCCTTGGATCCGTCGGCGCCGCCCTCCGGCGCCGGTCACCAGAAGGTCGGAGCCGACCGGGCCGTCTCGACACGGTACGTCGGACTTCACCGCGATACCGCGATGTCGCCATTGACCCTTCGTCATGCAGCACATGCGTCAACTGACCCGATCGAACCACCAGGCGGCTTCAGATCGGCTTCATCTCGCCTCACCGATCGCTGTGACGCAGCGCTGGAGAAGGTCGGTGAGCTGCCTGCGCTGACGGTCGTCGAGGTCGGCGACCATGCGGTCCTCGATGGCCTCGGCAACGACGTCGGCCTCTTCGAGGAGTTCGCGTCCCGCTTCGGTCAACGTGGCGCCGCGGATGCGGCCATGTCCGGGGCGGGGGCGTAGTTCGAGCAGGTCACGGCGGCCGAGCTCGGTGACGATCTTGTGCATCGTCTGCGGGGTGACGTGCGTGTGCCGCGCCAGCTCGGCCGACGAGATGCCGGGTGTGGCGGCGATGAGGTGCAGCACCGTGCTCTGCACCGGCGTGAGGTCCAGATCGGTCAGGGCGTCCCGTAGCTCGACGCGGACCAGGTGCTGGAGCTGCATGAGCGTACGGGGCGAGGAGCGCCAGGGTGTCGAAGGTGAACGGCACGTCCGGCGGCCCCGGCGTGGGCAGCGAGGAAGGCAGCGCGCCCTTGTCGCCGACGGTGGGGACCGCGATGCCGGCGCCGATGGTCAGCGCGGTCAGGATCACGATCGACACCAGTGGCGCGGGCACCGCCTTGGAGACCCGGGGGAACAGCACCATCAGCACCAGGCCGCCCACCACGAGCGGGTAGACCGGCCAGGGCACGTCGCGCAGTTCGGGGACCTGGGCCATGAAGATCAGGATGGCCAGCGCGTTGACGAACCCGACCATCACCGAACGCGGCACGAACCGCATCAGCCGCGCCACGCCGAGGCCGCCCAGGATGATCTGCAAGAGGCCGCCGAGGATGACCGCGGCGATCAGATGACCCAGCCCGTGCTCACGCGCCAGTGGCGCGACGACCAGGGCGATCGCGCCGGTCGCCGCCGAGATCATCGCGGGCCGGCCGCCGACGACGGCGATGGTGACGGCCATGGTGAACGAGGCGAACAGGCCGACGCTGGGGTCGACCCCGGCGATGATCGAGAACGAGATCGCCTCGGGGATCAGCGCCAGCGCCACCACCAGCCCCGCCAGCACCAGCTCGCAGGCACGGCCGCGCAGGTCACGCCGCGGACCGCACTGCGGCGATCCCCACTCTAACGCTACGGAAGAGTCGGATGCGCCGGGGGTGCGGCCACTTCCGGGAGGCGGGCCAAGGGTTGACTCGCCACCCTGCAAGTCATACGTTCATCCAACATTTGTATGAATGAGGGGTGGCGGGTACGGATGCGGAGCAGGACGGCCGTGGTACTCGGCGGTAGCGTGGCGGGACTGTGCTCTGCCGGAGTGCTCGCGGAGCACTTCGACGAGGTGGTCGTCCTGGAGCGGGATGAGCTTCCGCCGGACGCGGAGCACCGCCGGGGGGTGCCGCAGAGCAAGCATCCGCATTTCCTCCTCAATTCCGGCCGCCGCGCGATCGGCGAGATCTTCCCCGGGTTCGAGGAGGCGCTGATCGCCGACGGCGGGATGCATCTGATGCCGTCGATGGACGCGGCCTACTGCGAGAACGACGGCTGGGCCCCGCGCAAGTCCGGATCGATGACGATGGTCTACAGCTCCCGGGTGCTCATCGAACGGGTCCTGCGCGACAAGGTTCGTGAACTGCCCGCCATCGAGATCCGGGAGGGCGTGACCGTCACCGGGCTGCGGTCCACCGGGGGCGGCACCACGAACGGGCGCGTCGAGGGAGTCGAATACCGCACCGCCGACGGCGACGAGGGCTACCTGGCCGCCGACCTGGTCGTCGACGCGCTGGGGCGCGGCTCCTCGGTCATCGACTGGCTCGGCGCGGCCGGCTGGTCCGTGCCGCCGGAGAAGACCCTCGACGCCAAGGTCACCTACGTCTCGCGGTGGTACGACCTGCCTCCCGCCGGCCGGCGCCCCGAATCGTGGTGGTGGAAGCACCTGGTCATCACTCCGACCCAGGACACCGGCGACCACCCCGAGGAGCACGAGTTCCTCAGCAACTTCTTCCCGATCGAGGGCGACCGCGCCATCGTGTGCATGGGGTCGTGGGGCATCCAGATGCCGCGCAAGACCGACGCATTCGAGGCCGCGCTGACCCGTGTGAGGGCCACGGCCTTCGGCGAGGCGGCGCGTGCGTGCACACCGACCTCCGAAGTGCATCTGACTCGTTCGACCGGCAACAAGTGGCGCCGCTTCGACCTGGTCGACGTGCCGCCGACCGGGCTGGTCTGCGTCGGTGACTCGATCTGCGCCTTCAACCCGTTCTACGCCCAGGGGATGAGTTCGGCGGCCCGCTCCGCGCTCATCCTCGGGGAGATGCTGCGCGGCCGCGACGCGGTGGACCCGGCCTTCTTCCGCGAGTTCCTCGACCGGCAGAAGAAGTCCCTCGACGTGCCCTGGATGCTCGCCATGGCGCGTGACCAGGCCTACGACTTCGCGACCGGGAGCGAGGTCGCCGCCCCATGGCGGCGCAGGCTGGCCGCGCGCTTCAGCTGGCCGATCTTCAACGCCATCAACGCCACCAGCCGCGAGGACGCCTACGTCGAGGAGACCTTCGCCCAGGTGTTCAACCTCGACAAGTCGCTCAAGGAGATGCTCACCGACCCGAGGTTCTGGTTCGGCCTCGCGCGCTACAAGGTGCGCCAGCTGACCGGCCGCACGGTGGTGCCCGGCGGGTTCGACGCCCGGCACGACCCGCCGGGCACCGATTTCACCGGCTACCGCGGACCGGGGCGGGCGTCGTCCAGTGGAGCCCGCCGCGGTGACGACCGCGTCGGCGCCTGACCCCGGAGGCGAGGAATGGACTACACCTGTGACGCGGCGGCCGCGCGTGTCGCCGAGAGACTCGGCTTCTCCTGCCACGACGCCAATCCCGTGATCGACTTCCGCAACCCGTTCGGCCTCGAGAACGGCACCATGCCGGTCCTCGAGCTGCTCATCATCGGCGGGGCCGTGTTCGCGCTCGTCCACGCGTGGCGGCGGTGGCGGCGCGACGGCGATCCGGTCAACATCTCGCTGTGGTTCGCCTCGGTCGTGTACCTGGCCGTGATCGAGCCGCCGCTGTACTTCCCCGGCTGGTTCGGCCTGGAGGAGCACGTCGGGTTCATCTTCTCCCACAACGTGTTCACCGTGCAGTTCATGTACGACCGGCTGCCGCTCTACATCGTGGCCTTCTACCCCGCGCTGTCGCAGCTCGCCTACGAGCTGGTCCGCGCCCTGGGCGTCTTCGCGCGGCGCGGCCCGCTGCTCGGCTCGATGGCGGTCGCGTTCGCCTGCCAGGTCTTCTACGAGATCTTCGACCACCTGGGGCCCCAACTGAAATGGTGGGCCTGGAACACCGACAACGAGACGATCAACCAGCCGGCGCTCGCCTCGGTGCCGATGAACAGCATGCTCCTGTTCGCCTCGGTCTCCTTCGGCGCCATGACCTACCTCGTCGTCCGCCTGGTCGGGGAGAAGGACGGCCGCGGCACGCTCACCGGGCCGCGGATCGGCTGGCGTACCGTCGTCGCCGGCGCCCTGACCCCGCTGGCGATGATCGTCGTGAGTGCGCCCAGCGGGGCCTTCCGCGGTGAGGACCGGCTCGGGATCCAGCGGGCCATCCTCGGCACCGAACTCGCCGTGGTCTGGATCGTCGGCCTCTTCCTGCTGGTGGACGCCTGGCGCGCGGTGCGCGCCGACACGGCGGCCCCGGTGGCATCGCCGCTGTTCGCGCGGGCCTATCCGGCGCTGTACCTGGGCGTCCACGTCGTCCTGTGGCTGATCGCGTTGCCGGCGTACTTCGCGGCGGCCAACGGCGTCACCGAGCAGGGCACACCGACCGGCAGCCTGTGGTACGCCGCGTTGTGCACCGTCGCCGCGACCGGATTCATCCTGGTCGCGCTCCGTGCGACCAGCTCACGATCGGTCGCGGCGCCTGTGCGATCCTAGGGGCATGGCGCGCCACGGCTGGGGAGGCCGGCCTCCCGCATCCGATGCCGAGGCCCGGCAGCGCATCGTCGACGCGACCGCCCGCTGCATCGACAGGCACGGCGTCACCAAGACGACCCTGTCCGACGTCGCGAACGAGCTCGGTGTCACCCGCCAGACCGTCTACCGGCACTTCGACCGGATCAGCGACATCATCGGTGAGGTCGCGGCCCAGGGCGCGGAGTCGTTCGTCGATCGGCTGATCGCCCACCTCCAAGGAGTCGGCGATCCGGCCGAGGCCGTGGTCGAGGGCATGGTCTTCTGCGTGCGGACCATCCCGACCGAGCCGCGTCTGAGCCTGCTGCTGCAACTCGGGGACTCAAGCGCCTTCAGTCGCGGCGCCACCACCGCGGACACCATCGCCTACGGCGCAAAGATGCTGCAGCGCTTCCCCGTCGACTGGGCGGCCGCCGGCATCGGCGAAGACGACCTCAACGGTCTCGCCGAGATCATCATGCGACTCCTGACCTCGCTGTTGCAGCACCCGAGTCGCCCGCCGCAGGACGAAACCCGGCTCCGCGCCCTCCTCGACCGCTGGCTGGCCCCCGCGTTCAACACGGCGCGTTAGCCGCCGCCCGCGAAGGCGCACCGATCAACCACCGCGACTCGATCGCGACAGCGTATCTGCCTGACCTGGAATCGGAATCCAGCGGGGATGGCGCTACGTCCACGAACGTCTGGTCTGACGGATCCGGGCACGCGCTCCCCCCAATGGCCGAGAAGCCACCCATCAGACCGCTCACGGCTTTGAACACTCTCCGATACGTAGGGTCACCGACCGTTTCGGAGGGCACATAGACGACTGTGGGAGAACTGAGCGGACCTGGGGACGCGGTCGACCGCAGCGAAGGCTTCGGCGAGCGGCTGCTGGGCCAGCTGTTGGACCGGGCGCACGAGATGCCGCCGCAGCTCATCGCCCCCCTGGTGGCCGAGGAGATACGCGCGATCGGCGGCCGGGACATCTCGATCCTGTTGCAGGACTACGCCCAGCTCTCCCTGGTACCGCTGCCGGGCAGGGGCCTCACCGACGGCGAACCACTGCCGTTGGAGGGGTCTCCGGCCGGGCGCGCGTTCCTGTCGGAGACCGTCGTCGAGCAGCCGCGGGACGACGGTGTGCGGATGTTCTTGCCGCTGCTGGACGGCAGTGACGAGATCGGCGTGATGGCCCTGACCCTGGACCGCGTCAATGCCGACGACCGCCGGCTGCTGCGGCGGCTGGCCGGCCTGGTCGCCGACATGCTGGTCACCAAGAACCACTACACCGACCAGTTCCTGCGGACGCGACGACGCGAGCCGATGAGCGTCCCGGCGGAGATCCAGTGGTCGCTGCTGCCCCCGCTGACCATGACGACGCCGCAGGTCGCCGTCGCCGGCATCCTGGAACCCGCCTACAACGTCGCAGGCGACAGCCTTGACTACGCCCTCAACGACGACGTCCTCCACCTGGCCATGATCGACGCGATGGGACACGGTCTGAACGCCGCCGTACTGGCCACCGTCGCCGTGGGCGCCTACCGCCACGCCAGGCGCGCCCACGCGGGACTCGCGGAGCTGTACGAGTTCATGGACACCGCCATCGATGCCCAGTTCGGCCCCGACCATTTCGTCACCGCGCAGATGATGCGCCTCTACACCGGTACCGGCCACCTGGAATGGGTCAACGCCGGCCACCCCGCCCCGATACTGATCCGCGACCACCGCGTCATCGGCGCCCTGGAAGGCACCGGCACCCTGCCCGTCGGCTTCGGCGGCTCGAAACCCCAGATCAACACCCGGCAACTGCGCCGCGGCGACCGCGTCCTGGCCTACACCGACGGCCTCGTCGAAGAGCACACCACCGGCGGGACACTGTTCGGCGAGGACCGCCTGATCGCCGCCATCGAACGCGTCGGATCCGCCAGCGCGACCGTCCAGCAGATGGTGCGCAACCTCTCCCACACCCTCATGCGCGAACGAGGCGGGGTCACCAGCGACGACGCCACACTCTTCCTCATCGAATGGCGCGGCGGAACCGCCGACCACCTCACCAGACCACTCCTGTGACCGAAAGATCCCGGGCCGGCCGAGCGCCCGGCACGGCGTGGCTCCTCGTCCTCGGCCGCGTCAGGAGACGAAGGCGGCCGTCGCGATGAGCGCGCAGACGAGGGCCACCGCAATGGCCATGCCGCCGATGAGACCCGTCATCAGCCGCAGGTATGCGTCCTTCATGGTCGTCGGGCAGGCGCTTCCAAGAGCGAATCCGGATCGGGGTAGACGGGGAGTGCGCGGCCGAGCGCGGTGACGCGGAGCAGCGCGGCGACCTGAGGGCCGGGCGCGACGAGCCGGAGGGTGATGCCGAGTGCGGCGGCGCGGCGCCGGATGCCGACCAGTACGGCCAGTCCGGCGGCGTCGGCGGACGCCACCTCCCCCAGGTCGAGGATCAGCAGGCGGCCGCTGCGCCGCAACGCGCCGATCAGGTGCGCGCGCAGTGCTGGAGCGGAGGCGCCGTCCAGGGCGCCCGACAACGCGACGATGGTGTGGCCGGGGCGCTGGCGGGCGGGCATCCTCACCTCGTCGGGGGCCCGGACCGGACTTCGGGCAGCCGGCGCGGGGATGGTGATGGGAGCGGTCATGGCGATCTCCGATCGCAGATGGTCCATAGTGCCGGGGGGCCCGTGGCAGCGGGCCGGATCAACGTGCCGCGAACTCTGCTCGGAGTCGCCCGCCCTCGGACTCCCAGGCGCTCTCCGAGCTGTCCGGGGCGCCGGCCCGGTCCGTCCGGCCGGGTGGTGAGGTGAGGGCGGCCAGCAGTTCAGGGGTGTGAAGGAAGTTGTCAGGGTGGGACGCCAGCTCCATCGACGCCTCGGCTCCGTCCCGGTGAGTGGCGGCCGGGACGGTGAACAGATCCACGCGCCGGCCGTCGGCGTGGATCGCGGTCAGCAGCCCGGTGGGCAGGGAGTCGAACCAGCTCAGCCGCACCACCCGGGTGTCGGCCGGGCCGTCGATGCGCAACCGGCGGGGACGGCTGTCCCAGTCGTCCGCCCGGAGCAGGACGTGGGTGATGGGACGCTGGTCGTCGCTGGGACCGTGGTCCTGCAGGGCCAGGATCAGGCCCGGCAGCTCCGCGACCGGGTCGGCCGACCGGGGCCACCAGGCGCCGTCCAGCGCGGCCCGCGCCGAGCCGGGAGGGGCCGCAAGGCGCAGCAGCAGCCGCGGCGTCGAGGGCGGAGACAAGCTGATCGCGGTGCGGCGTTCGGCTGTGGACCACATGGCAGGCGCCTTCCTTGGCTTCCGATCGGGTGCGGCGGCTGGGGTGCTCAGCGGAGGCGCTTGCGGGTCAGCGGGCGCAGTTGCGTGAGGCGGGCGGATCCCAGGATCAGGGTGACCGCGATCCCGGCGGCCATGGCGGCCATGAGCACGACCGCCAGTGGCAGGACGCCGCTCAGCCCGGCGAAGGAGATCCGCACATCGCCGGTGTTGCTCACCACGAGCACCATGAAGAGGAACAAGATGGCCGCGACAGCCCACAGCTCGGACCACACCACGCTGGTGCGGACCGCCGTCGCCGTTCGCTGCGCAGGCGGCGGCTCGCGCCGATCGGGGACCCTGGGGCCGGGTGGGTGGAGCTGGGACACTGAACCGGCCTGACCGGTGCGCCCGTTGACGCGCGGCCTGTGCGAGGTCTGCATGACTCCCCCTCTCAGGGGGGCGGGCCCGGCGTGGCGAATCACCCCTTAATTGGGATGTCGTCTTTTGCCGGATATTTTTATCCTACCCGAATAATTGCCGATATACGGGAAACGCAAATAGTTTCTGGCCGCTTTACTCGCGCATCGTGACCGCCGGCGCCGGAGCGCGAGAAACCCACCCCCCATTCCTGCCGTTTTCCGCTCGAGGCGACGGGCTCTCCGCCGCCCTAGACTCCGGCGCGGGCGAACGCAGGCCCGCCCGCCGCTGACCGGTCCGCCCGACTGAACGGGCACGACATGATGCTGCTCTTCCTCAGGCGTCCATCCGCTGACGCGCCCCGCCGCAACTGGGCCCGGATTTCAGTCCGCGTCGTCGCGCGGGGGCGGGTCGAAGTCGACGTCGACGTTCTGGAAGCCTTTGTGGCGTTCGGTCTCGGCGTAGGAGGTGTAGGCGCGCCGGTCCCCCGCCGTCAGTTCAACGTTGTCGGTGAAGGGCGTCAGCAGGCTGCGCGGCCACAACCGCCGCTCCCGGACGACGTTGATCTCGGCGCTCAGGACGAAGGTGAGCGCGCCCAGATAGATCCACGTCAGCAGGCCGAGGACGATGCCGAACATGCCGTAGGTGGCGGTGGCGCCCTTGAGCATGTGCTCGAGCAAGAACGCGCCGGCCCACTGCAGGGTTTGCCAGACCAGCGCCGCGCTGATCGCTCCCGTCCGGACCTGCGCGAACGTCAGGGGCAGAGCGGTCAGCACCCGGAACGCCACGGTGAACAGCACGATATTGACGGCGACGGCCACCAGGATCGCCGCCGTCCGCACACCGGCACCGAAGACGCCACCGGATGCGGTGACCGCCGACAGCAGCGTGGTCACGAGGACCGCCGCGCCCCCGACCGCCAGCAGCGCCAGGCTGCGCACCCTGGCGGCGATCGGGTTCGGCCGGGAGTTGCGCGGCACTCCCCACATCTTGTTCAGGGCGCTCTGCGTGGCCTGTACGACGCCCAATCCGCCGTACAGGCTGCCTACGACGCCCGTGGCCAGGGCCAGGATGCTGCCTTGGAAGGAATAGATGTTCGCGCCGATCTGGTCTCCGAGGACCGGGAACTGCGCAAGCGCCGAATCCAGTACGCGTTGCTGCAGATCCGGGTTGCCCTCCAACGCGAACCCCAGAGCGGTGACCAACAGCAGCAGCAGCGGGAACAGCGACACGAACCCGTAAAAGGTGATCAACGCCGTGAGGTACGCGCCCTGGTCGTCCACGAACTTGTACACCACCGCCAGCGGCAGACCCGCCCAGCGGTGCCGCCTCTGATAGGCGTCCACGCGGCCGACTACTCCCACCCGGCCTTTGTTCCCGCATCAGCGCGCGCCCAACGCTCAACCGCCCGGCTGGGCGAGCGGCCGCCTCCCGTCCGGTCGGCGACGTCCGGCGGCAGTACCCGCGCCTCGGCCTCGTAGTGCAGGACGTTCGGCTCCGCCAGACGGGAACAGGTGCCCCGGGACCGGTGTCCTCAGCGAGCAGGGTGCTAGCGGTTGCGCCTCCGCGGCCGCATTGACATGGCCGGAGCAGCAGGCGTGCCCGCTCGCGCTCCACACTGACCGGGTCGCAGGGTTAGACCGCAGGTCATGAGCGGCCTATGCTGCGTGCGACGGCGGAAGTCTTCTGCCGGACCGCTCCAGACCCTGGCGGCGTAGTGGGTACGCTCCAGGGAGGGTCGTCATGACGGCATTCGAACCATCGCCCCCGTCCGCCGTTCCACAGGCACGGCGGACGCGGCCGCACACCACGACCGGCGACCGCGGCGGAGCCGGGGCGCAGGTCAGTCTCCGCCGGACGGACGTCGAGTGCGGTGCCGGGTCGACCGCGACGCTGCTGACACTCGCCGGAGAGATCGACGCTTCCAACAGCGGCTGGCTGACCGTCCGGCTCAGCAACATGATCACCGACGCGTCCACCGGCCACGCCGGCGCCGCCCCGAGCAGCGGTGTTGTCATCGACCTCACGCGCCTCAGGTTCTGCGACGCCGGCGGCATCACGGTCCTGGTCAAGGCTTTCAAGCACGCCCGCAATCAGCGGCTGGTCCTGAGCCTGGCCGGAGCCACAGGGCGGGTCGACCGCGTTCTCCGCCTCGTCGGCATCGACGACGTCATCACCCTGCATCCGGAGCCGGCGGACGCGTTGGCGGCGCTGCGCCGACGTGCCGGCGGCACGGCTCGGCAACCGGAAAGCGCCCCCGGCGGCTGACCTGCCATGCGCTCCGTTCTGAGTGGAGGCATGGGGTCGGGGTAGTTCGGGTATCCGGTGCGCTCCAGAAGCGGAGACACCCAGCGAGGAGGCAAGGGTCGAGACCAGGATCCGCTCGCCGGCCCCGGCGTCCGCAGTGTGGACCGGTGGTTTCCGATCCTGGCCGGTGTGTCGCTGCCGGCGCCGCCCTTCCCGTCATCGTTCCGCGGTCAACCGTGGCCGGCGCGGCGGCTGGGATCGTGCGGCGCGTGCAGGAAGTCCACCACGGCGGGGTCGTCGTCGATGACGGCTTGCGCGAGGTCGGCGAGTTTGCGGTTGGTGTTGCGGGCCTGGGCGCGCAGGGCGGCGAAGGCCTGGTCGAGTGAGATCTGGTGGCGTTCGGCGAGCATGCCCTTGGCCTGCTCGATGATCACACGGCTGTTGAGCGCGATCTGCAGTTGCTGGGACAGCAGCTGATGTTCGCGGGCCGCGCGTTCGCCCAGGATGCCGATGGTGGCCACGTCGGCCATCGCCTGCCCGAGCGACTGGATCGTGCTCGCCTCGTCGACGGCAAGGACGGTGGAGGGGGCGGTGAACAGGTTCATCGCGCCGATGATCCGCTCTCGCATACGCATCGGCAACGCCACTACGCCCCCGTAACCGGCGTCAAGGGCCGCGGGGGTGAACAGCGGCCACCGGGCGGCTTCGGCTGCCAGGTCGGCGACCCTGACGGGCCGGCCGGTGGCGAAGCAGTCCAGGCAGGGGCCCTGCCGGGCTTGGAGCTGGAACAACTCCAGCAGCCGGGTCTGTTCGGTGGAGGCCGCGATCACCTGCAGCTCGTCGGCCTGGTCCGTCAGCAGGATCCCGGCCGCCTCCACCTCCAGCAGTTCCACGCAGCGCTCGGCCAGCCGGTGCAGGAACTCGATGAGATCGAAGTCGACCACCAGGGTGTCTGCCAGCTCGACGAACACCTCAGCGAGTCGTTGTTGCTGTGGCATGACTGCTCAATCCGTTTCCTCGCCCCAGTGGCTGGGGGTCCTGTCGTGTTACGTCGTCTCTGGTTGACCGCGGTGGTCGTCGTGTCGATCCATCCTGTCGTCAGCCTTCGGGAAGGTCGTCGGGGTGGAACCGCAGCCGCCGGTCCACCACCTGGCGGGCCAGCACGGCCAGGGGGACGCCGTCGGTGAAGGCGCGGGCGCGCAACGCCGCGAACGCGTCCTGCAGACCGACGCCGAGCTGGACGGCGACCATCCCGGTCGCCTGGTACACCTCGATCCTGCCCTCGCCCGGCCCGCCCAGCGGCCACGCGCCCTGGTCCGAGGTCGCGCCGTCCGGCGAGGTCCGGTCCGCGGCCAGCATCACCGCCACCGCCGTGCGGCACAGCGTCACGGCGTCGGCGACCTGCTCCGCGGTCAGCGGTCCCGGCATGACCCGGTACAGGGTGAGGGTGCCCAGCCGGATCGCCCCCACCTGCAGCGGAAAGGCGAACATCGCCCGTACCCCGGCCGTCGTGGCCACCGGCGCGAACACCGGCCACCGGGAGGCGCCGGCCGGCGAGGAGACATCGGCGACCAGCACCTGGCCTCCAGAGGTGCCGGCCTCGATGCCCGGACCTTCCCCCAGGGTGAACTGCTGCTCCTCCAAGAGCGCGGCTACCGCGTCGGTGGCGTGCGCCCGCTGCCGCCGGTCCGGCCGGGTCGCCACCGACACCGCCGCCCCGTCCACCGCCACCGCCACCACCGCCGCCTGACACACGTGCGCGGGGGACACCATCTCCCCGTCCGCGCACCCGGCGACCAGCTCCCACAACCGGGCCGCCCGCGCCTCACCCGCCGTCGGTATCGCCGCTCACCGCCCCCGCTGTCCGAAGCGACCGGATGGCCACACCTTGAACCCAGCGTCCCACAGCCTCCCGAACAGCATCGATGGGCGCTGAAACGCTTCAGGTCCACGCACCGCAGCCCGGCCGCCTTCGTGCCGCTCTGGGGGGCGGCCGGCAGAGCGCCCAGGTCGGTGAATCCGCGGTCGGCGAGCCCGCCGTCGGCGGGGCTGGGCCTGGGGGCGGTGTGCCGGGCGCGGTTCGGCGCCTGGTGGAGACCGTGTCCGGCTGTACGGGGGTGTCCGGCGGACAGGCTGACAACACGGATCTTCTTGAGGACAACCTGAGCCATCGGTGACGGTGGCCTCAGTCGCGGGCTTCGCTCCCCTTGGCCCGCATTCAGGAGATCACATGAACCTGCCGTCCTCTGCCGCCGCCCTTCTGGGGGCGGTCTTGCTCACTTCGCTGACCGGGGCGTCCGGGACGCCGGCGCAGGCAGCCGGGGCCAAGGCGCTTCCGAACGTGAACATGGAGGCCACCGTCAAGGCGGCCCAGATCGACCCGCGGCGGGCCGGCAGCGCGTTGACCCCGGGCGCCAAGGCCAGCGTCCTGCTCGTCGAGCGGGCGCTGCGCGACCGGAACCTGCTGGACGCCCAGTGGGTGGACGGCCACTTCGGCACCACGACGGTCGCCGCCTACGCGAAGTACCAGAAGTCGCTCGGCTACACCGGGCTCGACGCCAACGGCCTGCCCGGCAAGACGTCCCTCGCCAAGCTCGGAGCCGGCCGCTTCACGGTCACCCGCGTCATCGGCCCGGGCGCCCGCGTCTCCACCGGCGGCGTCCTCGTCAACACCCGCACGCGGGACATGCTGGCCGAGGCGGAGCGGCTGCTCGGCCGCGACCTCGTGCTCGATCAGGGGTCGTACAACCCCGGCGGCGACCCCACGTCCGCGGGCACCCATGACGGCGGCGGCGTCGTCGACATCTCGGTCGAGGGGATGAGCCCCGCCGTCCGCACCGCGGCCGCCCGCGCGCTGCGCCGGGTCGGCTTCGCGGCCTGGGTGCGCAGCCCCGAGCAGGGCGACTGGCCGTGGCACATCCACGCCGCCGCCATCAGCGACACCGACCTCTCCAGTCAGGCCCAGCACCAGACGGGCGACTACTACCTCGGCCTCAACGGGCTCGCCGGCCGTAATCCGGACGACGGCCCGCAGGTGGCCATCCGCACCTGGGAGGAGTACCAGCGCCGCTGAACTCCTCCGCCAAGCCCAGGATTCGCGAACAGAAGGAGAGAAGTATGAGCACGCTCAACAAGGTCCTCACCGCGACGACCGCCGCCGTCGCGCTCGGCGGGGCGGCGGTCGCCCTCGCGGCACCCGCCTCGGCCGCGGCCCGCAACGGCGTCTGCGAGAGCGGCGAGTTCTGCTACTACTACAACAGCAACAACGCGGGATCGGTCTCCGACTTCGCGGGATCGATCGCCAACTACGGCACCGAGCAGCCGTCCTGCTACGACTTCAAAGGCCCCGGCAACGGCAAGGGCCTGTGCATCAAGAACGAGGCCGCCTCGGTCTGGAACCGCAGCACCAAGACCGTCCGGGTCTACTACAACAGCAACTACGGCGGCACCTACCAGGACTTCAAGGCCGGCGCCAAGGGCAACCTCAACGCCACCCTGAAGAACCAGAACGCCTCCCACCAGTTCTCGCCGTCGTCGCGCACGAAGATGACGACCGGCCTGTACAAGGCGAGCGGCGGCCGGATCACCTGCGGCTTCGACGGCTACACGTCCACGCCCGGCCGGCACGAGGGGATCGACATCGCGCGCGGCGTCGGCTCGGACGTGCACGCCCTCGTGGCCGGCAAGGTCATCTACATCGCGCGCGGCGCCAACGGCAGCGGCGGCCTCTCCACGATCTCCATCTACAACGCCTCGCTGAACAAGACCGTGATCTACCTGCACACCGCCCCGCGCTCGTCGCTGGCGGTGGGCCAGTCGATCAGCCGCGGCCAGACCATCGCGGACGAGGCGTGGCGCGGGGTGTCGTCCAGCTCGGCCGCGCACACCCACGTCGAGATGCGCCTCGGACGGCAGACCCACGCGGCCAAGAGCGTCAACGACCCGACCCTCGACAACCCGAACCCGACCTCGTTCTGGCACGCCCGGGGCTACAACATCTCCTAGCCCGCCGCGTCCCCACCAGAACAGGAAGACGACTGTGTCGACACGAACAGCGCGACTGATCCCGCGGCTCACCGCGGCGACCGCCGCGGTGGCGCTCGGCGGGACGGTGCTCATCCCGGCGACGTCCGCCGCCGCGGCGGGCCGCGACGGCGTCTGCGAGAGCGGCGAGTTCTGCTACTACTACAACAGCGACAACGCGGGGTCGGTCTCGGACTTCGCGGGATCGATCGCCGATTACGGCACCGAGCAGCCGTCCTGCTACGACTTCAAAGGCCCCGGCAACGGCAAGGGCCTGTGCATCAAGAACGAGGCCGCCTCGGTCTGGAACCGCAGCGGCAAGACCGTCCGCGTCTACTACAACAGCAACTACGGCGGCACCTACCAGGACTTCAAGGCCGGAGCCAAGGGCAACCTCAACGCCACCCTGAAGAACCAGAACGCGTCCCACCGGTTCTTGAGCTCCGGATCGACCGGCTGCAAGACCGACGGCACGCACACCAAGCTGCCCACGACGATCCTCGTGTACCGGGTCTCGCTCGACCGGGTGGACCGGGTGGCGTTCAAGACCTACGTCAAGAACGTCCTGCCCAACGAGTGGGTGACGAGCTGGCCGCAGGAGTCCCTCAAGGCCGGGGCGATGGCGGTCAAGAGCTACGGCTGGTACTGGGCGCTGCACTCGACGCGCAAGACGTCGGACGGCCGGTGCTTCGACGTCTACGACACCACGTCGAGCCAGGTGTACAAGCCCGGCTCCGCGAAGGCGTCGACCAGCTCCGCGGTGGACGCGACGTGGGGCACCCGGATGACCCGCGGCGGAAAGATCCTCCAGGCCCACTACTGCTCCACGACGACGGCGTGCGGCGCATGGGTCACCGGAGACTGGATGTCGCAGTACGGCTCCCGCGACAAGGCCAACGCGGGCTGGGCCTACTCCAGGATCCTCAAGGCCTACTACAGCGGGATCACCCTCTCCTGATCCCGCGCTCCCCGGTTCCCCGCCGCGCCCGCCGCGGCGGGGAACTAGGGTCCGTCGACGATGACCTGGAAGTTGACGGGCCGGTTTCCGGGGAACGCGACCTGTCCCGCCGCGTCCACCATCTTGAACCGCACATAGCAGAGGCCCGGTTTCTTCGGCGTGGTGATCTGGGTCCGGATGTCGACCATCTTTCCCGGCGGCGTGTCGTCGATCGGCACGTCGGAGATGGTCTGGCAATGATCGGCCTGCTGCGGGACGTCGAGGCGGCGCAGCGAATACCCCTCCCACGGCACTTTCCCGGCGTTCTTGAGCCGCCACACCTTGGTCACGGTCTTGCCTCCGCCGACGTGCGTGCAGTCGGGCAAGGTGATGTCCGCTATGAAGGCGGCCGCGTCGCCCTTGTGCGTGGGCGGCGCGGGCGGCGGATTGGTCGCCTTCACCGGGCAGTCGGCCGGCGACAGCGCGGCCTTGGACCGGCCGTCGACGGGCTTCAGCCCGTCCTCGCCGGCCCCGGCGTCGCGGTTGACGACGACCGCGACGACGATCACCGCCCCCGCGCCGACGACCACCGCGGCCAGCGCGCCCAACCGCCCGACCCGAAACCGCCCCCGCGCGGCGGCGGCGCCTAACCGCCCATCGTCGGCGACCTGTTCCGGAGGCATGGGCACCAAGGCCGACGGCTTGATGTCGACGTCAACGGGACGCGGTTCCACGGCGCTTGCGGCCGCGACTTCACCGGCCGGACGAGCGACCTCCGCCTTGCGCGCGCTCACCGACCTGACCGCCTGGTTCGCCGCCTCCCAGCGCTCGCGGAACTCGTCCGGATCCGCGCCGCACGCCTTGACGAACTCTACGGTGGTCCCCCAGCTCGGGAGCCGGTTTCCCTTCGTGGCTTCATGCAACGTTGTGTGCGAGATTGCCCCGGATCGCCCGGACATCTCCCGGAAAGGTGGGCTACCGACCGACTCGCGCAGTTCCCGCAGCGCCGCCGCGAAGCCCTCGATCGCCTCCGCCTGTGCACGCATGTCGTCCACCGGGTGAAGCTAACAGCGCCCCGCCCTCCCCTCAACCTCCAAAGACCCATCCATGATCATCCGTAACGCACTTGAATCCCAACAGGACTCCGCCCGCCCGGCGGAGGTCAGATCCGTGCCGGAACCGTGCCGTGTCGACGCCCGGTGAGCGTTCACCAAGGTGAACGGTCAGAATCGACCGCAGCTCGCGATGATCGACCTGGCCGGGACGGCACCGGTGCTGTCCACCTGGGAGACCGACGCGTACGCCGACGCGTGCAGCCCCGCGTACGACGCCTACATGAGAGGCATGGACTTCTCTCCCGGCGGCTCCTACTTCGTCGTCGTGACCACCGGAGGGGGCGGCTTCGGCACGGAGGCGCTCTGCGACTCCGCCGCCCGGTGGGAGACCGGCCGGTCGGGCCTGTCGAAGGACATCCCCTGGAACCCGACACGCACCCGAGGTCACGGGGTGGAGGCCCTCGTCGCCACGGCCGGAGGTGACCTGCTCGTCGGGAGCGACACCGACAGCCTCGGCGGCGAGTACCACGACGCCGATTGGTGGTCGTGTGGTGGTGGGATTGGGAATCTGCTGGAATGCCGACGATGGATCTTCGGTTCGGACCGCGACACCAATCGCGCCTGGTGCTGGAACGGTGACCGATGGTCGCCCCAAGCGATGCGGCCCGCTCGGCGCAGCGGCTTCTGGGACGTCGCCGTCGTGGGCGGCCACCGCCTGGTGGCCACAGGACCCGGTTTCCTCCAGACCTGGGACGGTCGGCGCTGGCAGAACTTGACGGCGCCATCACCGCCGCAGCGCCTCGCCGCGGCCTCCGCCACCCACATATGGGGCGTATGGCCGAGTAACACGTTCCGCCGCCGGCAAGGCGATCACTGGGTGAACACGCCCGTGCCCGGATTAGCTCGACCCGCGGAAGACAAATGGCCTGAGGGGCATAGGTCTCACCCATGTGGCGCCCGACGGGAGTGGTGGCATTTGGATCGCCACGACCACGTCGTACCTGCTGCACCGCTCTTCCAACGGCACGTGGGCCCGAGTCCCCCTCCCCGAGAAGTGGGGGACGAACATACTGTTCCGGTCGATGGCGAACGCGGAGGGCTCGTCCGCGATGTGGGCGGTCGCCGAAGCACTACCCGGTGGTGGAGCACCGAGCACGCTTCTCGTCCTGAGCCTGAATCCACGTGTGCCGTGAAGCGCTGGGCTTCGAGCGCGGCAGTGAGACGGGGGGCGGGCTGGTTTCGGTGGTGGGGTGTGCGGGCATGGCGTTCGCGTCGATTCCCTCCGGCCGGGAAGGGGGTTGTGATGGGGATCGTTTCGCCGGGCTTTCGCGGGCGTGGGCGCGGGAGGGACGTCAAGCTTCCTCCCGGTCAGTACCTGACGGAGGACTTCCCGGTCCTGTCGGCCGGTCCTACGCCGCGGGTCGGCAAGGACGACTGGGAGTTCACCGTCACGACCGAGAGCGGCCGGGAGTACAGCTGGGACTGGCGCCAGTTCATGGAGCTGCCCAGCGAGACGCCGACCGTCGACATCCACTGCGTCACCAAATGGTCCAAGCTCGGCACCCGGTGGCAAGGGGTGTCACTGGACACGCTGCTGGCCGACGTGGACACCGCCGCCGACTACGTGCTCGCCCACTCCTACGGTGGCTACACCACCAACATGCCGCTTGAGGACGTCCTGGACGGGCAGGCGTGGATCGCGTACCGCTTCGACGGCGAGGATCTCCCCGCCGAGCACGGGGGTCCGGCCCGCCTGCTGGTGCCGCACCTGTACTTCTGGAAGTCCGCCAAGTGGGTGCGCGGCCTCCGCCTGCTCGACCAGGACGAGCCGGGCTTCTGGGAGACGGCCGGTTACCACGACTACGGGGACCCATGGCGCGAACAGCGGTACCAAGGCGACTGACCTGGCGCGTCGCCCGGCTCACCGAGACACGGACCGAGACGCCCACCGCCGAGACACTGGTCTTCGACGTGCCGGACTGGCCCGGCCACGCGGCGGGCCAGCACGTCGACGTACGGCTCACCGCCGAGGACGGCTACAGCGCCCAGCGCAGCTACTCGATCGCCGCGCCCGCCGACGGCGACCGGGTCGAGCTGACCGTGCAGCGCGTGCCGGACGGCGAGGTCTCGTCCTACCTGGCCGGGGGCCTGTCGCGCGGCGACCCGGTGGAGATCCGCGGGCCGGTGGGCGGCTGGTTCGTCTGGCGCCCGGAGTCCACGGCGCCGGTGCTGCTGGTCGCCGGCGGGTCGGGGATCGTGCCGCTGACGGCGATGATCCGCGCCCGCGGGCAGGCCGGCAGCCGCACCCCGTTCCGGCTCGTCTACTCGGTGCGGACGCCCGCCGACCGGTACTACAGGGCCGAACTGCGCCGCGGAGCCCCCGGCCTGGACGTCGCCTACCTCTACACCCGCGAGGCGCCCGACGGCGGACGGCCGCCCGGACGGCTCACGGTCGCCGACCTCAACAGCCACGGGTGGCCCGCCGATTTCGAGCCGGACTGCTTCGTCTGCGGCCCGACCGGGTTCGTGGAAACGGCCGCCGACCTGCTGCTGGCCCTCGGCCACGACGCCCGCAAGATCAAGACCGAGCGATTCGGCCCGACAGGAGGCTGACGGATGAGCGACGACTACCAGGACGGGAACGCGCTGGCCGGCCCGCTGGGCGAGATCCTCGCGTTCGACGTCACCACCGCCGAAGCCAGCTGCGCGTGCTGCGCCCGCACCGGCCCGGTCGCGACCCTGCGTCTCTACAAACGCGCCCCGGGACTCGTCGCCCGCTGCCCCGCCTGCGAAGAGGTCGTCCTGCGCATGGTCCGGACACCGGACGCGGCGTGGCTCGACATGCGCGGCATCACCTCGCTGCGCATTCCCCTTCCTTGATACTGGCGGACGCGAACCCTTTCGCCGGGCCGGTTCCGCGGGCCGACCACCACGGCCGGGCCGGCCCGCGGAACCGGGGTCCGCGGGCCGGCGGGTGTCAGGCCGTCTCCCGCTTGGGGAGCTTCCACCCCGGGCGGGGGAAGTGGCAGGTGTAGCCGTTGGGGTAGTTCTGCAGGTAGTTCTGGTGCTCGGGCTCGGCCTCCCAGAAGTCGCCCGCCGGGGCGACCTCGGTGACGACCTCGCCGGGCCACAGACCCGAGGCGTCGACGTCGGCGATCGTGTCCTCGGCGACGCGCTTCTGCTCGTCGCTGGTGTAGAAGATCGCCGAGCGGTAGCTCATGCCGATGTCGTTGCCCTGGCGGTTCTTCGTCGAAGGGTCGTGGATCTGGAAGAAGAATTCCAGCAGCGCACGGAAGTCGGTCTGCTCGGGGTCGTAGACGACCTCGATGGACTCCGCGTGAGTGCCGTGGTCGCGGTAGGTGGCGTTCGGGACGTCGCCGCCGCTGTACCCGACGCGCGTGGACACGACACCGGGCTGGTGGCGGAACAGCTCTTCCATGCCCCAGAAGCAGCCGCCGGCGAGGATCGCCTTCTCGTAATTCACGTCGTCTCCTTACTTGCCCTCGGTGTCACTCGTGAACAGGGTCCGGTACTCGCCATACCCTGCCTCCTCCAGGTCGTCGAGGTGAATGAACCGCAACGACGCGGAGTTGATGCAGTAGCGCAGGCCGCCCTTGTCGGCGGGGCCGTCGGGGAAGATGTGGCCGAGGTGGCTGTCCCCGTGCAGTGAGCGGGCCTCCGTCCGGATCATTCCGTGGCCGGAGTCTTCTCGCTCGACGACGTTCGTCCGGGCGATCGGCTTCGTGAAGCTCGGCCAGCCGGTGCCGCTGTCGTACTTGTCGGCGGATGCGAACAGCGGCTCGCCGGACACGACGTCGACGTAGATGCCGGGTTCGTGGTTGTCCCAGTAGGCGTTGGCGAACGGGCGCTCGGTGCCGTCCTGCTGAGTCACGCGGTACTGCTCCGGATCGAGCCGCGAGACGGCTTCCGGGTTCTTGTGGTACTGGGTCTGCCGGGTCACGGCTCTCCCTTCCCGGCCTTGCGGCGTGAGACTGCGGAACCAGGTGGAACGCACCTGGACGCACAGGTACAGACGCTCGGCGGCCCGATTGTATTCCCCGCCCAACTGGACCCTAAGGTCCTAAGATCTTTCAACTTCGGACCGACGCCACCCGAGGTCATCCCGGCATCTCCCGCCCCCATAGTCGGGCACAACGCAACTGGAGACCCGCCGGGCGGCGCGGACGTCCCAGCATCATTGGACCATCAAGTCCATAATCGACCGAGCCTCGACAGGCCCTCCCATAGCGACCGACCGTCCGATGTGGACCGACTGACGATGGCGGGGAACCAGTGCTGGTGAACGGCGATGTCGTGCGGGCAAGGACTGAAGCGAGGGAGGTGCGTTCGATGAAGGCGATCGTGGTGACGGACGAGGCCGCGGGGACGGCCGGGATGACGCTGGTGGAGCGGCCGGAGCCGGAGCCGGCGGGCAACGATGTCGTCGTTCGGGTCCATGCGTCGGGATTCACTCCCGGCGAGCTGACATGGCCCGGAACCTGGACGGATCGCCTCGGCCGTGACCGGACGCCGTCGATTCCCGGGCACGAGTTGGCCGGGGTGGTCAGCGCTCTCGGCTACGGCACGAGGGGGCTGTCGGTGGGACAGCGGGTGTTCGGGCTCACCGACTGGACCCGCGACGGCACTCTGGCGGAGTACACGGCCGTCGAGGCGCGCAACCTCGCGCCGCTGCCCGGCGATGTCGACTTCACGGTGGGCGCGAGCCTGCCGATCTCGGGCTTGACCGCGTGGCAGGGACTGTTCGTGCACGGCCGTTTCCAGGTGGGGCAGAGCATCCTCGTCCACGGCGCGGCCGGCGGAGTCGGCTCGATGGTGACGCAGCTCGCCCGGCAGGCCGGCGCCTACGTCATCGGCACCGGACGAGCCGCCGACCGGCAGCCGGCGCTCGACTTCGGCGCGCGGGAGTTCGTCGACCTCGACAACGACTCGCTGGACGACGCCGGCGGAGTCGATCTCGTGTTCGACGTCATCGGCGGAGACATCGGGAAGCGGTCCGCACGCCTGATCCGGCCCGGAGGAATGCTGGTGACCATCGCGGGCCCGCCCGAGGCGCGCCCCGCCGACGGCCTGGCGGTCGACTTCGTCGTCGAGGCCGATCGCGCGCAACTGAGCGAGATCGTCGAGCGGGTGCGGGACGGGCGGCTGCGGACGAACATCGGCCGCGTGGCGCCCCTCGACGACGCGGTCGCCGCCTTCACCCCGACCGAACGGATCAAGGGAAAGACGATCATCCGCGTCCATCCGTGAGGGCCCTCGGCCGCCGCCCGGGGGCGGACACTCGGCGCGCCCGGCCCCGATCATCCCGGCCGGTAGCCTTGCCTGCGTGACCGGGTCGCAGAGTGCCGAGCAGAGGCCGAGGCTGACGCGTCGCGGCGCGGCGACCAGGCGGCGCATCATCGAGGCCGCGGCCGAGCTCATGTACGTGCGGGGCGTCAGTTCGACCACCCTCGACGAGGTCCGCGCCGCCAGCGCGACGAGCAAGTCTCAGCTCTACAAGCACTTCGCCGACAAGGAGCAGCTGGTCCGCGCCGTGGTCCGGCTCCGCGCGGAAGAGATCATGGAGCGCGAGCACGCTGCGCTACAGCGCCTCAGATCGTTCAACGGCCTGGTTCGGTGGAGGGACGCGCTCGTCCAGCGCAACGCCCTGCAAAAGGGCGCGTACGGCTGCATCCTCGGTTCGATCGCCGGCGAGGTCTCCGACCAGGACGAGGTCGCCCGCATTGCCCTCGCGGAGACCTTCGAAGCGTGGGAACAGCTCATCGAGGCCGGCCTGCGTCGCATGCAGGAGGCCCGGACACTCGCCGCCGAAGCCGATCCCCAGCAACTTGCGATCGGCCTGATTGCAGCGCTGCAAGGGGGCTATCTGCTGGCCCAGACCGCCCATGACATCAGGCCCATGGAGATTGCCCTAGACATGGCGCTCGACCATGTCAGATTGTACGTCTCGACCTGATAAGCGCGGCGTTCACCTGCCACCAATCACCCCCGCAACGCGACTGTCCGTCGGTGGGGTGAATCCGCGGAGGCGGCCGATGATGATCGTTTAGGACTGCCGCTTCGGCGAGCGTTTCCTGATCACGGACCGGTCCCGCGATGCGGGCGGATCTCCGGTTGGGCGGGCCTTAGGAATTGGAACGGTCCACGGCCTTTGCCCGGGGATTCTTCCGATTAGGGTGATCGTCCTTGAAGTTGGGTATTCGGAGCAAATTGGACAGTCGTTCGCTGAAGTATCTCCCCTTACTCCCGTGTCTTCGTGCATCATGGGTTGCGCCCCATTTCGGGGTTCGTGCGTGTTGAGGTCCGCATCCGGGTTGACGCCCACTGTCCACAGGGCTTGCGCACGATTCATCAGCCAGCCCCTCGCTCAAAGGACAGGATGGATGCCGGTACCCGCAGGCCGATTCCGCATCGAGCGCGCTCCGCTGGAACGCGCACTCCTGGCGTGGCTCATCACGGCGATCGTCGGCGGCAGCGCCTGGCTGGCCGCTCTCCTCGCCGTCGGCCCGCACTCCCGCTCCCTGGTCGCGGCCGGCGGGGGGACCATGGTCCTCGCGCTCAGCGCCGCCGTCGCGGTCGCCGTGTACTTCGCCGCGGACAACCGGCGGCTGCAGGGCCGGCTGGCGCAGATCAGCGTCCAGGACGACCGGCTGGAGCGGCAGCTCGCGGAGCTGGTCGACGGGCCGCTGCCCACCCTGGTCGCCCGGCTGCGCGACGGCGCCCCGCCCGAGAAGGTGCTGGTCGGCTTCCCGCCGGTGACCGACCGGGCCCTCGGACGGCTGCTGCGCATCGTCGTGGACGGCCTCGCGGCCGGCCAGCGCGCGGAGGCGCAGGTGCGGGCGGAGTCGGCCGCACTGGACGCGGAGGTGGCCTGGCTCGCCGACACCGCGCTGCCCGCCCTGGCCACCCGGATCAGGCAGGACCGGGCCGCCGTGCCCGCCGTCCTGGCCGAGCTCACGGAACCCGCCCACGACTCGACGCGGCGCGTCCTGCACCGGGTCGCCGAGGACCTCGCCGAGGGCGAGCGGACCAGCGCCGCCGCGCTGGCGGCCTGCGCGAGCGCCGCCGCGCGGATCCAGGCGCGGACGACCCGGATGCTCGGCGAGCTGCGCGAGCTGGAGGACCGCTACGGCGACGACAAGGTCTTCGGCGACCTGCTCGGCCTCGACCACGACGTCTCCCAGCTGGGCCGGCTGGCCGACAGCATCGCGCTGCTCAGCGGCGGCCGGTCGGGGCGGCGCTGGACCAAGCCGATCGTCATGGAGAGCGTGCTGCGCGGCGCCATGGGCCGGATCGGCGCGTACCAGCGCGTCCAGTACCACCTGACCAGCACCGCCGCGGTCGCCGGCTTCGCCGCGGAGGGCGTGATCCACGCGCTGGCGGAGCTGATGGACAACGCCGCCAACTTCTCCCCGCAGGGCAGCATCGTGCACGTGTACGTCGAGGAGGAGGACGCGGGGATCCTCGTCACGATCGAGGACGGCGGCCTGGGCATGCGGCAGCGCGAACGGCAGCGCGCCGAGCGGCTCGTCTCCGAGGCCGCCGACCTCAGCTCGCTGCCCGGCACCAGGCTCGGCCTGGCCGTCGTCGGCCGGCTCGCCCGCAAGCACGACCTGCGGGTCAGCTTCCGCCCGTCCTCGCGCGGCGGCATCGGCGTGATCGTGCTGATCCCCGCCAAGCTCATCGTCTACACCCCGCCCGAGGCCGCGGACGCGGAGTACGCCGCCGTTCCCGCGGCGCGCCGTCCGGTGGAGCCGAAGCGCGAGGTCACGATGCCCCAGTCGGACGGCATGGAATCCGATGATCTGGTCCTGCCCAAACGCAGACGCGGCGCGGCCCTCGCGAGCGCGCCCGCGGGACGGCCCGCGGCGAGCGAGCCCCGTCCGCGCGACACCGGGACCCGGTTCGCCGCGTTCCGCCAGTCCGCGGCCGGCGCCCCGGCCGCGTCCGCGGCCGAGCCGGACGAGGCCGGGACCGAGGTGACCGGGAGCGGGAGAACAGGCACCGGGAGAACAGGCACCGGGGGGACCGGCTCAGGGGGGACCGGCTCGGGGGGGACCGGGCCCGCCGCGGACGAGTGAGATCCGCGGCAGGCCCCGCGGAGAACGACGGACAGCAGGATCCACAGATGGGAGGAGGGGCGTCCCCGGACCACCGGCCGCCCTGGGAACGGATGAACACCGATCAGCGTGATCTTGACTGGTTGCTCGCGGGCCTCGTGGACCGCGCACCGGGTGCCCGGCACGTCCTGGTGCTGTCCAGCGACGGCCTCAAGATCTGCTTCACGGCCGGCCTCGACGAGGACCGGGCGGACCAGCTCGCCGCCATCGCGTCCGGCATCCAGAGCCTGTCGCTGAGCGCGTCCGCCGAGTTCGGCGAGGGCCTCGGAGCGGGTCAGTCGATGGTGGAGTTCGCCGGCGGCGTCCTGCTCATCGTCCCGGCCGGCCAGGGCGCGCACCTGGCCGTGGTCGCGGACGAGATCGCCGACGTCGGCCTGGTGGGGCACTGCATGAACGAGCTGGTCGAGCAGATCGGCGGATACCTGACGGCCGCGCCACGCAGACTCGAGCACGACGTCCGCTCATGAACCCCCGCCCTCTCGACAGGGAGGACCCCGACCGGCTCTACACCGTGACGCGGGGACGCTCCGAGGCGGGCGACGACACGCTCGACCTGGTGGCGCTGATCGTCGCCGAGGACGAGCCCGAGCCCGGCATGCAGTCCGAGCACGCCGCGATCCTGCGGCTCTGCCGCGGCAACCCGGTCGCGGTCGTCGAGCTGTCCGCCCGGTTGCGGCTGCCGGTGAGCGTGATGAAGATCCTGCTGCTCGACCTGCGCGACATGGGCCGCATCACCGTCCGCCATCCGTCCTCGGCCGCCGCCCCAACCGCGTACGCGGCCGACCTGGAAACGCTGAAGCAGGTGCTCGTTGGACTCGAAAGCATTTGACCCGGCAGCGGGCGCACAGCCCGGCGACCGGTTCGCCGGGACGCCGCTGCGGCAGACCGCGCGGGACGCGCTGAAGATCGTGATCGTCGGCGGATTCGGCGTCGGCAAGACCACCATGGTCGGCTCGGTGAGCGAGATCAGGCCGCTCAGCACCGAGGAGACCATGACGCGGGCCGGGATCGGGATCGACGACCCCGGCCGGGTCGAGTCGAAGCGCACCACCACGGTCGCCTTCGACTTCGGCCGCATCTCGCTGGACGAGCAGCGGGTGCTCTACCTGTTCGGGGCGCCCGGCCAGGAGCGGTTCTGGTTCCTGTGGGATCAGCTGTTCTCCGGAAGCCTCGGCGCCATCGTCCTGGTGGACACGCGCCGGCTGGAGGAGTGCTTCTACAGCGTCGACCGCCTCGAAGCGCACGCCATGCCGTTCGTGGTGGCGGTCAACCGGTTCGACGGCCCGCGGCCGCGGCTCGACCGGGTCCGGGACGCGCTCTCCCTCGACGACGGGATCCCGCTGGTCGAGTGCGACGCCCGCACCCGGGAGTCCTCCAAGTCCGTGCTGATCACGCTCGTCCGGCACCTCACCCATCTCCGCGAACCGTCCGCCGTCCAGGAGGTCGCACCGTGACCGAATCGTCCGTCCCGTCGTCCGCCCCCGCCGGGGACAGCCCGCAGGACGACGGCGCCGTGCGGCTGTACGGGGCCGCCGTCGCCCGGGACCCCGACACGCTCTACCGCGAACTGCGCCGGGACCACGGCCCCGTGGTCCCGGTCCTGCTGGACGGCGACGTCCCCGCGTGGTTCGTCGTCGGCTACCGGGAGGTCAACCACATCACCAGCAACCCCATGCTGTTCGCGCGCGACTGCCGGCGCTGGAACGCCTGGGACCAGGTCCCCGACGACTGGCCGCTCATGCCCTACGTCGGGTGGACGCCGTCGGTGATGTTCGCCGAGGGGGAGGAGCACCAGCGGCGGGCCGGCGCGATCGGCGACGCCCTCGACGCCGTCCACCGCACCGAGCTCGCCGCCATCTGCGAGGAGCTCGCCGACGGGCTCATCGACGAGTTCGCCGGGACCGGGGAGGCCGACCTCGTCGACCAGTACTCGCACCGCATCCCGCTGCTGGTCATCGCCCGGCTCTTCGGGCTGCCCGACTCCGACGTGCCCGCCCTCGTGCAGGACGTCGCCGAGTCCCTGGACGCCGACGAGAAGGCCGTCGCGGCGCACCAGCGCATCCAGCAGCGCATGACGGACCTGGTCGCCGAGCGGCGGCAGCGCCCGGGGCCGGACTTCCCGTCCCGGCTGCTGGCGCATCCGGCCGGGCTCAGCGCCGAAGAGGTGATCATCGACCTGCTGGTGGTGATGGCCGCCGCGCAGCAGCCCACCGGCAACTGGATCGGCAACGCCCTGCGGCTGATGCTGGTCGACGACCACTTCTCCATGACGTTCCAGGGCGGCAGGAGCAGCGTCGACCAGGCGCTCACCCAGGTGCTCTGGGAGGACACCCCCACCCAGAACTTCATCGGCCGCTGGGCGGTGCACGGCTGCCGGCTCGGGGGGCGCGACATCCGCGCCGGCGACCTGCTGGTCATGGGGCTGGCCGCGGCGAACGCCGACCCCCAGGTCAGGCCCGAGGCCGGCGCCGCCACCGGCAACCGCGCGCACCTGTCGTTCGGGCACGGCGAGCACGGCTGCCCGTTCCCCGCCCCCGAGCACGCCGAGGTCATCGCGCGGACGGCCATCGAGGTGCTGCTCGACCGCCTGCCGGACATCGAGCTGGCCGTCGCGCCGGACGGCCTGGAGTGGCGGCCGTCCTTCTGGATGCGGGGCCTGCACTCGCTCCCCGTCACCTTCAGCCCGGCCGCCCACCGGCTCGGCGCGGTGCCGTTCAGCCCTGGGGCGTGAACTCCAGCGGCAGGCGCGCGGGGCCGCGGGTGAACACACCGTGTTCGACCGGGTCGGCCCCGGCCGCCAGCCGGACGTCGGGCATGGCGTCCAGCAGCATGTTCGTCCCGACCTCGATCTCCGTCTTGGCCAGCAGCGCGCCGACGCAGAAGTGCCGTCCCAGCGCGAACGCCAGGTGGTCGGCCGCGGCGGAGAACGCGCTCGTGGTGGTCAGGTCGTCCCGGAAGATGTCGAAGCGGCCGGGGTCCCGGTAGCGCTCGGGGTCCCGGTTGGCCGCGCCGATCAGGCAGGTGACCGTGCTGCCGGCGGGGATCGTCCCGCCGGTGACCGCCACGTCCTCGGCCGGCTGCCGCATGATCATGTGGACGGGCGGCGAGTAGCGCAGCGTCTCGGCGAACGCCCGCGGGATCAGCTCGCGGTCCCGCTGCACGGCCGCGAGCTGGTCCGGGTGGGCGAGCAGGTTCGCGAACAGCGCGGAGACGGCCTTGTCGGTCGTCTCGCCGCCCGCGGCCAGGAGCAGGCTGACGAACGCCTTGATGTCCTCGTCGCTCATCCGCGTCCCGTCGATCTCCGCCAGGCACAGCCGCGACAGCAGGTCGTCCCCGGGCTCCTCGCGGCGGCGGGCGATGATCGGGAGCATGTAGGCGGCGAGTTCCTCCCGGGTCCGCAGCCCGGCCTCCGCGACCTCGGGATCCTGGGCGAGGTTCCCCAGGAACGCGATGATCGAGGTGTACCAGCGCTGGAACCGCGCGTGGTCCGCCTGGTCGAGCCCGAGCATGTCGACGATGACATTGATCGGGAAGTGCGTGCTGAACTGGCCTACCAGTTCCACCTTTCCCGCGTCGCGGAAATCGTCGATCAGGGTGCGCGCGTTCCGCTCGATGACCGGCAGGAATTTGTCCCGCAGCTCGTCACCGCGGAACGCGGGCGCCACCAGGCCCCGCCGGACCGCGTGCTCCCGGCCGCTGAGCTGCAGAATCGTCCGCCCGTGCACGGGTTCGAGCTGCCAGTCGTAATTCGCGGTGGTGAACACCGGGTCCCGGAAGGCCCGCGCCACGTCCTCGTACCGTGAGATCACGTAGCTCTGCGTCCCCTCATGCCAGAAGAGCGGCGCCTTCTCGCGCAGCACTCCATAGGCGCTGTAGGGGTCGGCGGCAAAGCCGTCCGCCAAGATATCGGGAAGTTCCGGACTGGTGGTCATTCCACTCCCATGAACGTGATTCGGTCACCGCTGCCGAGATTAGGAACCCACCGGGGTAAAGTCCAGATAACCCGGGTTTCGGACACGCTAACGACCGACCGAAATCGACCGCTTCAACTCCAGACCCGATCGCAGGGGTCACGCAGAAGAGGTGGCGGCGTCGGGCTTCTCCTGAGTCCGACGAGGGCACCCGCTCGCTTGCGGGTCAGGTGGAGTCGCGGACGATGAGGTCGGTGGGGAAGATCACCGGGTCCGCCTTGTCGTCGACTCCGTCGACGAGCATCTGGACGATGGTCTTGGCGACCTCGGCGATCGGCTGCCGGACGGTGGTGAGCGGCGGATCGGTGAAGCGGGCGGCGTCGATGTCGTCGAAGCCGACGACGGCGACGTCCTCGGGCACGCGGCGGCCCGACTTCCGCAGCGTGTACAGGGCGCCGATCGCCATCAGGTCGCTCGCGGCGAACACCGCGTCGAGGTCGGGGTCGTCCTCCAGGAGCTGGCTCATCGCGGCCGCCCCCGACTCGCGGGTGAAGTCCCCGATGGCGGCCAGCGACCGGCGGCCGCTGTCGGAGAGCAGCTCGCGGTAGCCGGCCAGCCGGTCCAGCGCCGCGGACATGTCGGGCGGGCCGCTGATGGTGGCGATGCGCCGCCGGCCCCGGGACAGGAGGTGCTGCACGGCGGCCCGCGCGCCCCCGGTGTTGTCGGCGTCGCAGTACGGGGGCCTCGCCGTGGACACCGGCCGGCCGTGCGACACCACGGGCACGCCCGTCCGCAGGAGCGCCGCGGGCAGCGGGTCCGCGCCGTGCTGGGACAGCAGGATGACGCCGTCCACGTGGCCGCCCGCGACGTACCGCTCGACCCTCGCCTGCCCCGCCGGCGACGACGGCATCATCAGCACGACCTGCCTGTCGACGGCCTCCAGCTCCTGGCTCACCGTGCGGATGACCTGGGAGAAGAAGGGGTCGTCGGAGAAGACGCGGGCGGGCGGCTCGGAGACCACCAGCCCGATCGACCCGGTGCGCTGGGTGACCAGGCTGCGGGCCGCCGAGTTCGGGACGTAGCCGAGCTCCTCCACAGCACGCAGCACGGTCGCGCGGATCTCGGGGTTCACGGTGTCGGATCCGTTGACCACGCGCGACACCGTGGCGCGGGAGACCCCCGCCCTGGCCGCCACGGCCTCCAGCGTGGGACGTCTCATGCCGGTTCTCCCCCGAGTCCGTTGCGGGCGATGACGTCGCGGAACCACCGCGCGCTGTCCTTGGGCAGGCGGCGCCCGTCGGCGTAGTCGACGTAGACGATGCCGAACCTCTTGCCGTAGCCCTCGGCCCACTCGAAATTGTCCAGAAGCGACCATACGAGATACCCGCGCAGGTCCGCACCGGCGGTGAGCGCGGCGTGCGCGGCGCGCAGATGCCCGTCGAGGTACCGGATGCGGGCGTCGTCGCGCACCCGCCCGTCCGCGTCGGGGACGTCGTCGAACGCCGCGCCGTTCTCGGTGACGACGAGCGGCACGCCCGGGTAGTCGCGGCTGAGCCGGACCAGCAGGTCGCCCAGGCCGTCCGGGACGATGGGCCAGCCCATCGCCGTGAGCGGCGGCACGGCCGGCGGGAACGCGATGCCCGCGCAGCCGGGGTAGGCGGGGTTCGGCGGGGTGCCGGGGGCGGCCGCAACGTAGGTGGGGTTGTAGTAGTTGATGCCGAGTGAGTCGATCGGCTCGGCGATCACGGTCAGGTCGTCACCGCGGACGTGGTCGAGTCCCCCGTGCCGGGCCGCCACCGCCAGGACCGGCTCGGCGTACGCGCCGTGCAGCACCGGGTCGAGGAACTGCCGGTTCAGCATCGCGTCCACCAGGTCGGCGGCGGCCGCGTCCTGCTCCGAGGTGCCGCCCGCGACGATCGGGGCGAGGTTGAGGGTCAGCGAGACGCGGCGAGCCCCGCCGTCCCGCAGCCGCCGCGTGGCCAGGCCGTGCGCCACGAGCAGGTGGTGCGCGGCGCGGAAGGCGTCGGCGGCGCTGGTCCGGCCGGGGGCGTGCACGCCCGCCGCGTACCCGAGGTACGCGGCCACCCATGGCTCGTTGACCGTCGTCCAGGTGTCGACGCGGTCGGCGAGGCGGTCGTGCACGATGCCGGTGTAGTCCGCGAAGCGCAGCGCGGTGTCGCGGGCCGTCCAGCCGCCGCGGTCCTCCAGCGCCTGCGGCAGGTCCCAGTGGTAGAGGGTGGCGTACGGCGTGATCCCGGCCTGGAGCACCTCGTCGACCAGCCGGTCGTAGAAGCCGATGCCGCGCGGGTTGACCGGGCCGGAGCCGTCGGGCTGCACCCGCGGCCAGGCCACCGAGAAGCGGTAGGCGGGCAGGCCCAGGCCGGCCATCAGGCCGATGTCGTCGCGGAACCGGTGGTAGTGGTCGCATGCCACGTCGCCGGTGTCCCCGCCCGCGACCTTGCCCGGGACGCGGCTGAAGGTGTCCCAGATCGAGGGGCCGCGTCCGTCGTCCCGCGCCGCGCCCTCGATCTGGTACGCCGCGGTGGCGGCGCCCCAGACGAAGCCGGGTGGGAAGGCCAGGGGCCGGGCGTCGGTCTGGGGCGTGTCGGTATCGGGCGTGGTGGCCGTCATCGTTCTGGCTGGTCTCTCCGCTGGCGAGTGGTGGCTCATGCTTTGAGGGCGCCGTCCATGATCCCGCTGATGATCTGCCGCCCGAACAGCACGAAGACGGCGAGCAGCGGCAGCGTTGCCACCGCGGTGCCGGTGAACATCAGCGAGTAGTCCGTGTAGTAGGCGCCGTTCAGCAGGTTGAGGGAGTACTGGACGGTGGGGTTGTCGGGGTCGAGCACGGCCAGCGGCCAGATGAACTCGTTCCAGGTCTGCATGAACGTGAAGAGGCCGAGGACGGCCATGGCCGGGCGCATGACGGGCAGGACCACGCTCCAGTAGATGCGGAAGGTCGAGCAGCCGTCGATGCGGGCGCTCTCGATCAGCTCGTCGGGGAGGGCCTGCATCGTGTACTGCCGCATCATGAACACGCCGAACCCGGTCACCAGGAACGGCACGATGACGGCCTGCAGCTCCCCCGTCCAGCCGATCTCGGCCATCAGCATGTACAGCGGGATGATGCCCATCTGCACCGGCACCATCATCGTCGCCAGCATGACCAGGAGCAGCGCGCCGCGGCCGCGGAAGCGCAGCTTGGCGAAGGCGAAGCCGGCGAGCGAGGCGAACAGCAGCGTGGAGACGGTGACCGTCGTGGCGGCGATGGCGGAGTTGACCAGCCCGAGGGTGAAGTGCGCCTGCTCGTTGCCGAACAGCCGGGACAGGTTGCGGCCGAGCTCGCCGCCCGGGACGAGCGGCGGCGGCGTCGAGCCGACGACGTCGTTCGTGCGGGTCGCGACGACGAGCATCCAGTAGATGGGGAACACCGACAGCACGATCGTCGCCAGCAGCGTGATCCGGGTGAGGGGCCCGGCGTTCCACAGCCCCGCGACGGCGCCGCCGCGCCGCGCCCGGGGCCTCCCGGGCGTCTTCTGGATCATCATTTGGTTCCTCCCATGCGGCGCAGCCACACGAAGTTGAGGAGGGATCCGAGCAGGATGAGCATGAAGATCATCCAGGAGACGGCGGACGCGTAGCCGTAGTCGAACCGCCGGAAGGCGTTCTCGAACATGTACATCGTGACCGTCTGGAACTGCCGCAGCGATCCCCCGGCCATGTCGCCGTTGCCGAACAGCAGCGGCTCGGTGAACAGCTGGAACCCGCCGATCGTGGAGACGATCGCGGTGAAGATGATGGTCGGCCGCAGCATCGGCAGCGTGATCGACCAGAACTGGCGGGCGCGGGAGGCGCCGTCGATCGCCGCGGCCTCGTACAGGTCGCGCGGGATCGACTGCATCGCGGCCAGGTAGATCAGCGCGTTGTAGCCCGTCCAGCGCCAGTCGACCATCACCGAGATCGCCAGCCAGGACGTCCAGCGCCGCGCGGTCCAGTCGAGGTTCTCCACCCCGAACCAGCCGAGCACCCAGTTGACCATGCCGAAGTCCCGGCTGAACAGCTGCCCGAAGACGATCGCCACCGCGGCGATCGAGGTGACCATCGGGACGAGCACCCCCATGCGCACCAGCGTCCGCGCGCGCATCCGCTGGTTGAGCGCGTTCGCCAGCACCAGCGCGAGCAGCAGCTGCGGGACGGTGGCGATGACGAACATGCCGAGGGTGTTGCGGACCGCGTTCCAGAACTGCGGGTCGGTCAGGACGAGCCGGAAGTTCTCCAGGCCCACGAACTCGCGGGTGCCGAGCAGTTCCCAGTCGTGCAGGGCCACCCAGACCGTGTAGCCCATCGGGAAGAGCCCGAAGAGGAAGAAGAGCAGGAAGTACGGGGAGATGAACAGGTAGGGCGAGAGCTTCACGTCCCACCGGGCGAGCACGGTGCGCGCCCCGCGCCGCGGGGGCGGGGGCCCGGGCGGACGGACCGCCCGGGCTCCCGCGCGGGAGCCGATGGAGACCGTCATCGAGCCTCGCGTTCGGCGTCGTCGAGGGCCTTCTCCCATGCCGCGTCGGGCGCCAGCCTGCCCTGCTCCAGCGCGAGCAGCGCGTCCTCGAAGCGCTGCTGCACCGGGTTGGTGTCGGCCCCGAGGTAGAGCGGCTTGATCGCCTTGGCGCCGCGGGCGTAGATCTGCCCGACCGGGGCGTCGTTGAAGTACTCGTTCTTGAACGACGTCACCGCGGGGTCGTCCAGCGCCTGCGGGGACGAGGGCAGGTTGTTGCGCGCCTTGAACGCGGCGATCTGGCTCTGCACGCCGGTCAGGTACTTGGCCAGCTCGGCCGCCTCCGCGGCGTGCCGGCTCTGCTTCGGCACCGCAAGGAACGAGCCGCCGCGGCTGCCGGAGCCGCCCGGGATCGCCGCGACGTCCCACTTGCCGGACGCCTCCGCACCCGCGTTCTCCTTGATGACGCCCAGCATCCAGGACGGGCACGCGATGGTCGCGAACTTGGCCTGCTTGAACCCGGAGCCCCAGCTGGGCTCGAACGACTTCAGCCCGGCCGACAGCCCGGCCTGCTGGATCCGCAGGGTCGTGTCCCACGCGCTCCTGACCGGGGGGTTGCTGTCGGCCACGAGCTTGCCGGAGGTGTCGAAGAACGTGTAGCCGGCGCTCTGGCTCGCGGTCTGGGCGAGGATCGTGTTGAAGAGGTTCACCGAGCCGTCGACGAACTTGGAGTCCTTGACCTCGGCGGCGTACTTCCGGCCGGTGTCGATGTAGGCGTCCCAGGTCGGCCAGAGCTCGCCGACCTCGGCGCGGTCGGTCGGCAGGCCCGCCTTCTCGAACAGGTCGGTGCGGTAGCACATGGCGAGGCCGCCGATGTCGGTGCCCAGGCCGACCAGGTACTTGCCGTCGGGGCTGAGCGCCTGCCTCCACTTCCAGTCGAGGAATCCGGCCTTGAGCGAGCCCGCCCCGTGGTCGAGCAGGTTCACGAACTTGTCGGGGCTGGCCATGAACTTGGTGAGGATCCCCTCCTCGATGGCGACGACGTCGCCGGCGCCGCTGCCCGCGGCGATCCACTGCTCCAGGCGGGGCAGGTACTCGTCGAGCTGCACCACGTTGCGGTGCTTGATCTTGATGCCGGGGTGGTCGGCCTCGTACCGCTTGAACAGCTCCTCGTAGCCGAAGGTGCTGAAGGTGTCGACGGTGAGCGTGACGGTGCCGTCCGAGCCGGCGTCGGAGCCCGCGTCTCCGCAGGCGGAGAGGCCGAGCGCCATGACGGCGACGGAGGCGAGGCCGGAGACGAGACGGCGGTGAGATCTGCGCATGGCTGTCCTCGGGGGAAGGTTTCGGGACCAACCTGGTTGGCTGAGAGAGCGCTCTCGCAGAGAATGGCTTCACCTGCCAGGACTGTCAAGAGAGCGACGCTCCAGATGGAAACGGCCGAAGAAGTCGCTGGACATAGTGCCTGTTCAGAGGTGTTGTGCGTTCCAGAACATGAAAGAGAGCGCTCTCTAGCCCTTGACGGCTCCGCGTGGACGAACGACATTGGCCCCACCAGAGGGCAGGCACCCCCGCGCCTGCTCCACCCCAACTCTGGAGGCCCCCGCCATGACCCCATCGAGACGTCCACGCCTCTGGCGCAGGTGCGCTCTCGCCGTGGCCGCCGCCGCGCTCCCCGCGGCGGTCGCGACCGCCGCGCCGGCCCCGCCGGCCGGCGCATCCGTCCCACCGCCCCCGGACGGCTGGAGCCTGGTCTGGAGCGACGACTTCGACGGCCCCGCCGGCGCGCGCCCCTCGTCCGCGAACTGGATCATCGACACCGGCCACGGCTATCCGGGCGGCCCCGCGAACTGGGGCACCGGCGAGATCCAGCGCTATACCGCCGACCCCGCCAACATCGGCCTGGACGGCGGCGGCAACCTGCGGATCACCCCGGTCAAGTCCTCCTCGGGCGAGTGGACGTCGGCGCGCATCGAGACCCAGCGCACCGATTTCAAGCCCGCCGACGGCCGCGTCCTGCGCATCGAGGGACGCCTCCAGATGCCCAACGTCACCGGCAGCCAGGCCCTCGGCTACTGGCCGGCGTTCTGGGCCCTCGGCTCCCCGTACCGGGGGAACTACCAGAACTGGCCGGCGATCGGCGAGTTCGACATCATGGAGAACGTCAACGGGATCAACTCGGTCTGGGGCGTCCTGCACTGCGGCACCAACCCAGGCGGGGCGTGCAACGAGTCCACCGGGATCGGCGCCAGCCGCACCTGCCCGGGGTCGACCTGCCAGTCGGCGATGCACACCTTCCGCTTCGAGTGGGACCGCAGCGCCAGCCCCAACCAGCTGCGCTGGTACGTGGACGGCCAGCAGTACCACAGCGTCAGCCAGAGCCAGCTCGACGCCACCACGTGGGCGAACATGACCCAGCACGCCGGGTACTTCCTGCTGCTCAACGTGGCCATGGGCGGCGCGTTCCCCAACGGCGTCGCCGGGCACGGCACGCCCACCGCCGACACCGTCTCGGGGCGCCCCATGCTCGTCGACTACGTCGCGGTCTGGCAGAGCGGCGGCGGCACCACCCCTGAGCCGGGGGACCCCGTCGACGCGCGCTCGATCATCCAGGCCGAGAGCCGGCAGGCCCAGTCGGGCACGCAGCTCGAGACCACGACCGACTCCGGCGGCGGCCAGAACGTCGGCTACATCGGCAACGGCGACTGGCTGCGCTACGACGACGTCGCCTTCGGCGGCACCGCGGCGACGCAGTTCAAGGCGAGGGTCGCCTCCGGCGCGTCAGCGGGGGTGAGCGGTCTGGTGCAGGTCCGGCTGGACAGCCCGACGGGCCCGGTGCTCGGCGGCTTCGCGGTCGGCGACACCGGCGGCTGGCAGAGCTGGCGGACGATACCCGCCAACATCTCGGGCGTGACCGGCACCCGCACCGTCTACATCACGTTCAGCAGCGGCCAGCCGGCCGACTTCGTCAACCTCAACTGGTTCACGTTCTCCAGCTGAGGATCACCACCGACCGCCGCCGGGCCCGCCGAGGGTTCGGCGGCGGTGCCGTGGTCCCGGCCGGCCTCGCGGGAAAAGGGTTGGACGCGGGAAGCGCGGGCTTATAGGTTTCGGTCGACGTGACATCGCTTGAGGAGGTGAGACCCATGAACGTTGCAGCGAAGTGGGTGCTCCCCCTTCCCGTCACGGTCGGCGATTGAGGTAGGTGTCGCCGGGAGCGCCTCGCGATAAGGCACTCCTGAAAGGCAGCACCGATGCGCTCATCGCACTTCACCCCCGACCCGTCGGCGAACACCACAACCGAGCACGACGTCATCATCGCCGGGTGCGGGCCCACCGGCGCGATACTGGCGGCCGAACTGCGGCTGCACGACGTGCGGGTACTCGTCCTGGAGAAGGAAACCGAGCCCGTGCCGTTCGTCCGCGTCCTCGGGCTGCACATTCGCAGTCTCGAACTGATGGACATGCGCGGAATGCTGGAGCGGATCCTCCCTCATGGAAGGCGGCGTCCGGCCGCCGGATTCTTCGCCGCCATCACCAAGCCCGCGCCGACGGGCCTGGATTCCGCGCACGCCTACCTGCTGGGCATCCCGCAGCGGGCGCTGGTCCGGCTGCTCGAAGAACACGCGATCGAGCGGGGTGCGCAGGTCAGGCACGGTCGCGCGGTGGCCGGGTTCGAGCAGGACGACGAAGGCGTGACCGTCGAGCTGGACGACGGGGAACGGCTGCGTTCGCGCTACCTCGTCGGATGTGACGGCGCCCGCAGTACCGTCCGCAAACTGCTCGGCGTCGGATTCCCCGGCGAGCCCTCGCGGAACGAGACGCTGATGGGCGAGATGGAAGCGGGTGTTCCGCAGGAGGAGATCTCCGCCAGGGTGGCCGAGGTCGGCGGGACCGGCAGCCGGTTCTGGCTCAGGCCCTTCGGGGAGGCGGTGTACAGCGTCGTCGTTCCCGCCGCGGAAGTCAGCGATCGTGCGGAACCGCCCACCCTGGAGGACTTCCGGCGGCAGCTGCGCGCCGTCGCCGGAACCGATTTCGGCGTCCACTCCCCGCGCTGGCTGTCCCGTTTCGGGGACGCCACCCGGCTGGCCGAGCGCTACCGGGTCGGGCGGGTGCTGCTGGCCGGCGATGCGGCGCACATTCATCCGCCGATCGGCGGTCAGGGCGTCAACCTCGGCGTTCAGGACGCGTTCAACCTCGGCTGGAAGCTCGCCGCGCAGGTCCGCGGCTGGGCGCCGGAGACACTGCTGGACACCTACCAGGCCGAACGTCAGCCCGTCGCCGCGGACGTGCTCGACAACACCCGCGCGCAGACGGAACTGACGTCCGCCGAACCGGGCCCGCAGGCCGTCCGCAGGCTCCTCACCGAGCTGATGGACTTCAACGAGGTGAACCGCCATCTGACCGAGAAGATCACCGCGATCGGCATCCGCTACGACTTCGGGGAGGGCCCCGACCTGCTCGGCCGCCGCCTCCCCGACATCGAGACGGGACACGGGAACCTCTACGGTCTGCTGCATCGCGGCCGCGGTCTGCTGCTGGACCGCACCGGACGCCTGACCGCCGGCGGCTGGGCGGACCGCGTCGACCACGTCGCGGACCCCGCGGCGGCACTCGACGTCCCGTGCGTCCTGCTGCGCCCGGACGGCCACGTCGCCTGGCTCGGCGGCGACCAGCGTGACCTGGACGCCCACCTCTCCCGCTGGTTCGGCGGCTGAGCGTCTCGGCCACCCGCCGCGGTGCCCGTTCCATCTGCTGGTGCTGGCCGGAAGGCTTCTGTCCCGGCTCCGGTCAGCACCAGTAGAGGTTCGAGTTCGTGCGGGTCACGTTGCGGAGGACGATGTTGCTTCCAGCGCAGGGACTCCACCTGATGTTGGTGTTCGCCACATGCAGGTTCTGCAGGGTGATGTCGCGGGACGGCGGGAACTCGGAGCGCGCGGCGATCCGGACCTCGCCGCCGCCGTCGATCGTGCCCGACGAGATCGTCATGTTGTAGCAGTTCTCCAGCAGGACGGCGTTGTTGCCGGTGTAGGCGAGGTCGACCTGGTCGATCACGGCGCCGCCGCTCTCGGAGACGCAGAAGACGCCGCGGCCGCCGCCGCGGGCCTTGACGCTGCCCACGCGGATGTTGGCCGGATAGCCGTCCCCCACCCGGCCGTTGCGGTTGGCGAACCGCAGCGCGGCGTAGCCGGTGCCGGTACCGGCGCCGTCCGCGTCGACCCGGGTCACGGAGGCGTTGACGGTGTCGTTCAGCAGCAGGCCGGAGCCGCCGGTGTTCCGCGCCGTCACCCGGTTGACGGTGAGGCCGTCGACGCCGTAGGTCTCCACGCCGTGGGTGCTGCTCCCCGAGACGTACACCTGGTCGATGGCGATGTTCCGGGACCGGACGCTGCGGTCGCCGTGGTTGTCGATGCGGACGCCCAGCCCGCTCGACAGGCGCATCTGGATGTCACCGAGGACGACGTTCTCGACGTTCCGCATGAAGATCCCGTACAGCGGGCTTCCGGTGAGGTACAGGTAGCGCACCTCGATGTCGCGTGCCCCCCGCGCGTAGATCGGCGCCTGGTCACCGGAGCCCGAACCGGTGACGTTGACGGTGCCGCACACGTCGATCCCGGTGTAGCTCCGCATCGAGATCCGCGAGCCGGCGCTCATCGAGCCGTTGCCGCGTACGACCACCCACTCTTTGGAGGTGCGTCCCGAGGAGAGGCTGTCGATCGCGGCCTGCACGGCCGCCCGCATGTCGCCGCCGCTGTACACGGTCCGGCCGCCGTTGCGAGCGGTCCACGTCCCGCCGTTCTGCACCGCCTCGGCGTTGTAGGACGAACGGTCCCCGCACGCGGCGGCCGCGGGCGGCACCGAGACCCCCACCACCGCTCCCGACGCCATCGGGACGGCCACCGCGAGCATGACGACGCGAGCGCGCCAACGGCGCGGCACCAAGGAGCGGATCAGCACGGCACTCACCTCGAACCGAATCTAGAAAGCGCTTTCACCCGCATTGAAACGGCTGCGCTCCCCCACGCTCAACCCGCCTTCCACAGCTTTCACCCGGACCAGCTGATCCCGGCCGCGACGGGCCGGTGGTCGCTGCCGGTGGGCGGCAGCACCCGCGCGCTCTCCGGGTCCACGCCGCGCACCAGGATGTGGTCGATCCGCACGAGCGGGAACGTCGCCGGCCAGGTGAAGTCGAAGCCGTCCCCGGCCGCGTCATGGGCCGAGCGCAGCCGCGAGGTGATGTCGCCGAACGCGCGGTCGCCCACGCTGCCGTTCAGGTCGCCGAGCAGCACCACCCGCTCGTTCCGCTCGGCGGCGACGGCCTCGCCGAGGGCCTTCGCGCCCCTGTCCCGGTGGGTCGTCCAGAAGCCCGCCCTCGGGTTCACGCGCACGGACCCGAGGTGGGCCACGTACACCGCCAGCGGGCCGTGGTCCGTGGTCACCGTGGTGCGCAGCGCCCGGTTGTAGCTCATCTTGATCTCGGCCGGCTTGGTGGCCGCCAGCGGCCCGTAGTCCATCTGGATGTCGACCGGCCGGGTGTCCGACAGCGGGAGCTTGCTCCACAGCCCGACCGTGCCCTGCACCGTGTGGTGCGGGTACGCCTCGGCCAGTTCCTTCTCGTACGTGCCCCTGGCCTGCTGGGTCAGCTCTTGCAGGGCCAGCACGTCCGCCCCGGAGGCGACCAGCTCGCGGGCGGTGCGGACGGGTTCGGGGTTGTCGGCGCCGACGTTGTGACTGGCCACGGTGAGGTCGCCGCCCGGGGTGGACCTGTCGATGAGCAGCCCGCCGAAGAGGTTCAGCCAGGCCACGACCGGCAGGAGCAGCGCGGCCGTCGCGGCGGCGGAGCGGCGCCACAGCGCGCCGGCCAGCAGCACCGGGACGAACAGGCCGAACCATGGCAGGACGGTCTCCACCAGGCTGCCGAGGCTCCCGATCCGGTTCGGGATCTTCGCGTGCAGCGAGATGAGCAGGCCCAGCAGCAGTGCCATGGCCGCGAAGACCAGGCCGCGCCTCCACGGTTCCGGCTCGAAGACGACGCGGATGCCCGTGTGCCGGGTGCGGGAACCGGTGGTCGGGCGGTCGGCGCCGTCCTGACCGAACCCCACCGTGTCCGGGTGTGCCATTGTTCCTCGCTCGCCGCCGGTCACCGGCGCATCCTCGGGTCATGGGTGGGGTCGGCGTACATGCGCGGGCAGCCGCGATGGACCGCGTCGGTGCGCAGCTCGTAGTGCCAGGGCTCGTTCCTGTAGATCTGGCACAGCCCGTACCGGGCACCATGATCGGACAGCCACGACGTGGCGTCGGAGTGCCCGATGTCGGCGGCCTCTCCCGCCACGTGGAGGGACGTGTCCGCGGTGGCCACCCAGCGGGCGGCGGCGGCTTCGGACCCGTACTCGGAGACCGCCCGGCGGAACAGCCGCTCCTGGTACGCGGCGGAGCGCCAGCCGCTGTTGACGTAGAACTCGATCCCGTCGCCGGCGGCGTCGGTCGCGGCCCGGCGGAGCGCGGCGAGGAGGTGCGGACCGAGGTTGGCCACGGCCGGAACCGCGTCGTTGAAGACCGTCACGCCGTAGGGGACGACACCGTCGGCCTCGCCGATCGCGGCCCGCCGCTTGGGCGGTGCCTTCGAGGACGGTGCCTTCGAAGGTGGTGCGGACGAGGATGGCGAGGGCGATGCCGGCGACGAGGACCACAAGGGTTCGGGCGGGGGCGAGGACGCGTCCTGCGATCGGTAGCCGAGAGCCGCGGCGATGGCGGCCAGGGCGAGCAGCAGCGCGACGGCGAGGACCCGGCGAATCCGGCGGGTCCTCGGTCGCGCCGGCGATGGGGACGGATTCATACCGCTCAGTCAAGGCAGAACGGTGTTGCCGCTGCGTATGCGGTTTTCGATACGCCGGCGATACGCACCGGCTCTTAACATCGAGAGCATGAGGGTGCTGATCGTCGAGGACGAACCTCTGCTGGCGGAGGCCGTCCGCGACGGCCTCCGCCTGGAGGCGATCGCGGCCGACCTCGCGGGTGACGGCGACACGGCGCTGGAGCTGCTGAGCGTCAACGCCTACGACATCGCCGTCCTCGACCGCGACGTCCCCGGTCCCTCCGGTGACGAGATCGCGGAGCACATCGTCGCGTCCGGCAGCGGCATGCCGATCCTGATGCTCACCGCCGCAGACCGGATCGACGACAAGGCATCGGGATTCCGGCTGGGCGCCGACGACTACCTCACCAAGCCGTTCGAGCTCCGCGAACTCGTCATGCGGCTGCGGGCCCTGGCCCGCCGGCGCGCGCACGCCCGGCCGCCGGTCAGCGAGATCGCGGGCCTGCGGCTAGATCCCTTCCGCCGGGAGGTGTTCCGGGACGGGCGCTATGTCGCGCTCACCCGCAAGCAGTTCGCCGTGCTGGAAGTCCTCGTCGCGGCCGAGGGCGGTGTCGTCAGCGCCGAAGAGCTGCTGGAGCGGGCCTGGGACGCGAACGCCGACCCCTTCACCAACGCCGTGCGCATCACCGTCTCCGCACTGCGCAAGCGACTGGGCGAGCCCTGGCTGATCGCCACGGTGCCCGGCGTCGGCTACCGCATCGACACGGGCCCCGTCCCTCCCGGCGGCACCGGTGAATAGGCGCCCGGGGCTCAGCGCCCGGCTGAAGCTCACCCTCAGCTACGCCGGATTCCTCCTGCTGGCCGGCACTCTCCTGCTGGCCGTGGTCTGGGTGTTCGTCCTGCGCTGGCTACCCGAGGTGGAACCCGGCCGCATCCAGCAGCGGTTCGGCGCCGTGGTCATCACCGGGCCGAACCGCTCCGACCTCCTGCGGGGCTTCGCGCCCGCCGCGGCCGCGGCACTGGCCTTCCTGCTGGTGTTCGGCCTCGTGGGCGGATGGATCCTCGCCGGCCGGATGCTCGCGCCGCTCACCCGGATCGCGGAAGCGGCCCGGATGGCCGCGAGCGGATCACTGTCCCACCGGATCCGGCTCCCGGGCCGCGAGGACGAGTTCCGCGAGCTCGCGGACGTGTTCGACGCCATGCTCAACCGGCTCGAAGCCCACATCGCCGAGCAGGAGAGGTTCGCCGCCAACGCCTCCCACGAGCTGCGCACCCCGCTGGCCATCTCGAAGACCCTTCTCGACGCCGCCCGCAGCGACCCGGCACGGGAACACGGCGAGCTCGTCGAGCGCCTCCAAACGATCAACACGCGGGCGATCGACCTCACCGAGGCCCTCCTGCTGCTCAGCCGCGCCGGCCGCAAGAGCTTCACCCGCGAGGCGGTCGACCTGTCCCTCATCGCCGAGGAGGCCGCCGAGACGCTGCTCCCCCATGCCGAGCAGCGGCAGATCACGCTCGATGTCACCGGGGAGGCGGCGGAGGTCCTCGGCTCCGCGGAACTCCTCCTGCGGATGGTGAGCAACCTCGTGCAGAACGCCATCGTCCACAACCTCCCCGCCGGCGGCACCGTGACGGTCCGCACCGAAGCGCGGCCGGACGAGAGCGTGCTGCGGGTCGAGAACACCGGCCGGCCGGTCCCCGCGGACCTGGTAGCGACGATCACCGAACCGTTCCAGCGCGGAACGCAGCGCGCACGCACCGACGAGCACGCCGGCGTCGGCCTAGGGCTGGCGATCGTGGACAGCGTCGTCCGCGCCCACGACGGCACCCTCGACCTAACCCCCCGCCCCACCGGCGGCCTCCTCGCCACGATCCGCCTCCCCGGCGGCACACGAGCAGATCACCCGGTCACAGGAGAGGCTTCGGCAGAACGTCCAGCAGGCGGCTCGCGGCGTCCGTGAGCTGCGGCAGCTCAGGCGCCATTCGTTCCAGGGGGTAGCCGAGCCGCGTCGGCCGGGGTGATCAACCCGGGGGGTCATGCGTCCGGGACCGCCACGATGGGTTTGGCCCAGGAGCGGCCCTCGGGGTTCTTGAGGATCAGGTATTCGGCGTCCACGTGGGGTTCGATCGCGCTGTGCTTGTCGTTGGGGGCGCTGATGATGAGCTGGAAGCCCAGGCCGCGCCAGGCGCCGATGGCGCGGCCGGTGAAGTGGGCGTCGGCCTTGATCAGGGCCTCGTCGAGGAAGACGGGGGCGTAGCGCGGGCGTTCGGCGCCCGCGTCGCCGAGTTGGTAGCGGAGTGCGGCGCCGACGATGAACGCGACGAGTTCCTGGGACTCGCCGCCCGACTTCTCCCCGATGTGGTCGTACACCGCGACGTGCGCGCCGGCGAGGTCGCACTTCTCCGCGCTGATCCGGACGTGGTTGCGGACGTCGACCAGGTCGGCGAAGTCGGGTGCGGTGCGGCGGATGTGGTCGATGACCTTGGCCATCCGGTGGTAAGCGCGCTCGCGGTCGGTGTCCGTGGCGGCCTTGTCGATCAGGGCGCGGATGTCGCGGAGCTCCTTGCGGAACCGGGCGCGCACGGCGGAGTGGCTCTCCTGCGGGTCGATGCGCAGCCGGTGGTGGTCGTCGGCGAACGGCAGTTCCGCGAGGATGCGGTTCACCGGGTCGATCCGGTCGCGGATCTCGCGGACCGCGGCGGCGAGCTCGCTGTCCAGGCTGGTCAGGTCGTTGCCGGAGAGCTTGAGGAGGCTGTCGCGCCACTCCGACTCCAGCTCGTGCAGGCCGCTCGTCTCCAGGTCGGTGAGCAGGCGGTCGAAGTCGCGGTAGGACGCGTCCGGGTCGGTGCCGAGGTTCGGGTTCGGCCAGCGCTCGACGAACATCGAGAACGTGTCCTGCAGCGCCTTCCGGGAGCGGCCGATCTCCTCCTCCGCCGACTTCCGGTCGTCGTTCATCCGCTCGACGCCGCGGCGGTGCGCGGCGTCGAAGTCGGCCAGCGCGGTCGCGGGATCGGCGCCGGCGGGGGCGGTGCCGAACAGGCCGGCGAGGTAGTCGCGGTGGTCGGCGCCGACTTCGGTGCCGGACGCCGCGGCGGTGTCCAGGGCGTGCTGGGCGCCGTCCACCTCGTCGACGATCTTCTCCCAGTCCCGGACGAGCCGTTCCACCTGCTGCTTCTGACCGCCCACCTTCTCGGTGAGCTGCCTGATCTGCTCCTTGAGCTCGTCCGACTCCCGCTGCATACGGTCGATCTCGGGGTTGCCCTCGCGGACCTCGGTGACGACCTCTTCCCAGCGTTTCCGCTCGGCGACGACGGATTCGACGTCCACCTGGTCCCAGGACAGTTCGGTGACGGTCCGGTAGGCGGTGCGTCTCTCCTCGAACGAGTTGAGGGCCTGCTCCGCCTGGGTCGCGCGTGCGACGGCGTCTTCGTGGCGGTCGCGGGCGCGGCCGATTCGGGTGTCGAGGTCGGCGAGCAGTCGGTTGTTGCTGAACCCGAGGAGGTTGGCGCGGCCGTGGCCGCCGTGCGCGCCCCGGCCCCGCTGCGACGTCTGGCCGGTGATCGTGAGCGCCTTGCCGTACTGCCCGAGCAGCTTGGGCGTCTCGACGCAGACGAAGTCGAAGCCGCGGACGAGTTCGCTCTTCAGCCAGGCGGTGAACACGGACGGGCGGTAGTCGAGCCGGCCGGGGAGCCGCTTGTCGTCCAGCCCGATCTCGTCGCGCATGCCGGTGTTGACGCCCTCGAAGTGAATGCGCCGGGGGAGCTTGACCGCGTTGATCGCCTCGCGGAACGCGTCCAGGTGGGCGGCGTCGATCAGCATCCGGGTGGCGAACCCGCCGAGCGCCAGGTTGAACGCCTCGCGCCACGTCTCGTACTCCGTGCGCACCTCGATCAGCTCGCCGACGAACGGAAGGTCGTCCGGGGTGAGCCCGGCGGCCTCGGCCAGCCGGTCGCGGGCGGTGTGCAGGTCGGTGGGGATGTTGCCGCGGCGGGCCTTGACCGCCTTCTGCTCGGCGCGCAGGTCGGCCAGTTCGCGTTCGGCCGCCTTGAGCTCGGCGGTCGCCTCGGCGAACTCGTTCTGGGCGGACTTGCGCGCCTGGGAGTCGCCCAGGGCTTTGCGGGCCGTGTCGACCAGCGCGGCGAAGTCCTCGCTCGTCGAGACGGTGGCGCCGATCGTGCCGAGGACGCGGTCGAGCCGTTGCCGGGCGCGTTCGACCTCGGTCAGCCGCCGTTCCACGTTGCGGATCTCGCGGAGCGCGGTGTCCAGCCGGTCGCCGCCGGAAGCGCGCAGGGTGCCGATGAGCGCCTCTCGCCGGGACTCCGCGGCCGTGATCGCCGCGGCCGTCTCCTGCACCTCCTGCTCGGCGCGGCGGCGCCGCCCGGTCAGGTCCTGCTCGGCCGCGCGCAGCAGGTCGAGCCGGCGCTCGTGCCGCCACAGCGCCGCGGGGGACGCCGGGTCGGCGAACGACCCCACGTCCTCGATCACCCGCAGCCGGTCAGCCGCGCGGTCGGCGGCGTCCCGGTGGTCGCGGATCGGGGTCAGCGCCCGCACCTGCCGGCGGGCGGTGATCATCCGCTCCCGGGTGCCGGACAGCTCGTCGAACTGCTGCACCACCTCGTCCGCGGTGGCCAGCGTGGACGGCTCCTCCAGGACCATCGTCTTGTACAGCGCGTCGACCGTGGTGATCTGCTGCCCGGCCTGGATCCTGCCGAGCAGGCCGACCGCCTTGTGCCCGTCCCCGGCGGCGCCGATGCCGAGCGCGGTGTGCAGCCGGGCGGTGAAGTCGCGGTCGGTGTCGAAGCAGGTCAGGCCCGTCGCGGTCACCGCGGCGCGGGAGAGCCTGCTGCCCGCGGGGCCGTCCAGGTCGCGCAGGTCGTAGGCGTCGTCCCGGGTGGCGCGGACGGGGACCACGTCGTCGAGGGTCCGCGCGGACGACGGCACGTACCAGGCCCGCAGCGCGGTGAACATCGCCCCGCTCTGGTCGGCCCAGGTCATCGCGATCGCCGACCAGGTGTCGCGGCCGTCCCCGCGCAGCACCCGCAGCCGCGTCTCCCCGTCCGCCCGGGACTCGTCGAGCTTCCCGCGCGCGTAGGAGAGGATGTTGCGCTGGTCCTTGCCCCGCGGCCGGCCGACCACCCCGCCGTTGGACGCCCCGTTGAACGGCGTGGTGTGCGGCATCAGCAGCGCGATGTAGGAGTCCATCAGCGTCGACTTGCCCGACCCGGAGCCGCCGCTGAACAGGGTCGCGCCGGGGGCGAACCGGACGCGGTGGTACCCGTCGTACCCGCCCCAGTTGACGAGCTGCAGGTCCCGCGCCACCCACTGCTGCCCGCGCGACGCCGCCGGGATCAGCCCGAACAAGGTGTCGATCATGCTCATGACGCGGCCCCGTTCCGCTCCCGCAGCCAGTCGTTAAGCTCGGTCAGCCTCTCGATGCTCAGCACGACCTCGACCAGCGGCGTGATGCGGTACCGCCCCGCGGACTCCTCGGTGAGGAGCCCCTCGGTGACCAGCCGCTGCACCGCGTTCTGGATCTCGCGCTGGCTGCGGGCGAGGTTGTGGTCGTCCGGATCGAAATAGGTCAGGACGGTCTGCTCCAGCTCCTCGATGTCGACCCGCGCGGACGTCTCGCCGGCGCCGCGTTCCCGCTGGAAGACGGTCCGCAGGTGGACCAGCACCAGGGTCTCGGCCCGGTTGTAGGGGTCGTCGCGCAGCAGGATCGGAACCTCCAGCTCCGCCGAGCGCACCTGCTGCTTGTAGGCGATGCCCCGGTCGTGGTCGACCACGAGCCGGACGAACAGGTCGTGCAGCCGCGACTCGATGATCTGCTGGTTCTCCAGCAGCGTGCGCCACTGCGCCGGGTGCTTCTCGGCCAGCAGGAACCTGCGCTGGAGGAGCCGTACCAGGACGCGCCGGACGTCCACGTCCAGCGTGCCGGTGTCACCGGCGAACAGCTCGGACGGGTCGTCCTCCATCGGGACCGGCTCGATGAAGCCGGCCGCCGCGTCGGACGTCCGTTCGTCGTCGGGGGCGGCCGTCTCACTCATCGCCGTCTCCCGCCGTCCCGTCCGCTGCGCCGGCGGGTGCCGGGTTCGCCGCCAGCACGCCGCCGAACGCGAGCCGCCGCCCGGTCCCGTCCGGCCGGACCGCGTCGACCACCGCGACCTCGGCGGTGTCGGTCATGCCGAGGTCGTGCGCGATCTCCAGCAGGCCGAGCAGATCCACCGGCCGCCGTATCCGCTCCGCCGCCGCGCGGAACGCCTCCGCGACGTCCACCTCGCCTTCGTCCCCCGCGAACTCGGCAAGGTGCGTGCGCAGTTCGGCGTACTGGGGGCCGCCCCAGGCCCGGGTGTCGGCGGACGGCACGTCCTCTGCCTCGTCCCACTCCTGTAGAGGCGTGGGCGGCTGGGGCGGACGCGGGTCGCTGGTCGTCTGCCGCAGATGCCCTACGTCGGCCACGGGCAGGCGGCGCAGCGGGTCCACGGTCGCGCCGCGGCGCGACCCGGGCACCCAGCTGTGGAAGCCGGACATCACGTCCCGCAGCAGCTCGTCCACCTGGCGGTCCCGCATCGGGTCGTGGTTGCGCACCTGGGTGGTGATGACGTGCGACGCCTGCCGCTGCGCGGCCAGCACCTCCTTGACGCCCTGCTCGATCCGGCGCGCGATCTCGGCGAGCTCCCGGCGCTGCTGCTCCGGCATCTGCTCGGTGAACCGGTGCCGCAGCACGGTCCGCAGCAGCCCCCACAGGTCGTCGATCCGCGCCGGGTCGCCGATCAGGCGCAGCGCCCCGGCGAACGCGCGGCCCTCCGGTGTCGCGTCCATGATCTGCCGGCCGCGCTCCAGGTACTCGCGCAGCACCTCCCCGGTCGGCCGGACGTCCTGCCGCAGGTCGGCAACGACGTCCCGCTGCATGGCCTTGATCGACTCGGCGACGCGGGCGAAGTCGGCGGGCAGCTCCCGCGCCAGATGCAGCACGTTCTCCGCCGCCTCCAGCAGCTGGTCGTCGCCGACGGTCTCGACCTCGCCGCCCCGTTCGAGCCGCGCGAGCTCGCGGCGGCGCTGGTCGATCTCCGTCTGGAGGCGCGCCATCCGCGCCATCACGTCCGGGTCGGCGTCCTGCGCGAGCCGCTCGACCGCCTCCAGCAGCGTCCGGACCCGGGACTCCGACACCCGCGTCCGCGCCCCGCCGACCCGGCCCGCCACCTCCAGCGCGCCGACGCCGTGCGCGGACAGCCGGTACACCTCGACGTCGTCGGAGACCTGCCGCACCAGCCAGCCCGCCTGCACCCACTGCCGGCACAGGTCACGGGGGTTCCCCGCCGGCAGCGGCTGGTCGCCCTCGTGGCCGTAGCCCGCGGCCCGCAGCCGGTCGAGGGCGTCGGCGAGTTCCGCGTGCGCGTCCGCCACCGCCACCGCCGGCCGCTCCGGCGTGAACATCATCGCCAGCACCGTCACCACGAACGGCGCGTAGGTCCGGTGGAGCAGGTCGAGCATCGGGTTCTGGAACGCCCGGAGCGCACCCTGATACGCGCCCTCCACGCCTCGTGTAGCCATCGCCGAACAGCGTACGACGGTCCGGGCGGCGGAGCGGCCTTCGCGCGGTGCCGCCACCGGCGGACGGCCGGCTACTCCCCGCCGTCGCCGTCCCCGTCGCCGTCGCCGTCCCCGTCGCCGGGCCAGCCCGTTTCGCCGTCCGCGGCGCCGTCCTCGTCCGGCCAGCCGTCCGACTGCTCGTTCTCGACCGTCCATGGCGCGGCCTCCGGCTCGGCGGCGTCGCCCTTCCGCACCGCGAACGCCCAGACCGGCTCCCCGAGACCGCCTCCGCGGACGGGTCGGAGCCGTGCCGGGCCCCGTACCGCGGGGGCGTCGAACAGGTCGACCTGAACCGGGCCCGCGGGCAGCCTCGCAGCGTCCTCGACGCGTGCGAACGCCAGCCGGACGAAACGCAACCGCCCGTCCACGGGAGCGACGACGGTCCGCACCGGGACGTCGCCCACCGACCGCCCTTGCCGCAGCGCCACACCCCGCACGACGCGCACCACCTCCCCATGCTCCGCCCGCCGCCAGGCCCGCCGGATACCGACGAGAGCGGGCATTTCGCGGGCGGTCGTGTAGGCGACCACGATAATGATCAGCACTGCGGCGGGGACGGCCACCAACCCCCACGACGGGAAGGCGCCTTCCGCGTCATATTCCCGCAGCCAGAGGATCAGGACTGACACCACCAACCCGATGGGGGCCGCGGCGCTGGCGAGGGCCGATGCGGGCGCCGGTGCACGGCGCTTACTCGCACGCCGCGCGACGCGAAAGGCCGTTCGCTCGTACCGCGCCGCCCGGACTCGTCCTTCAACCATGGCACCCGACCTCTTTCCGGCCGCAGCGGATCCGCATCGCTTCTCCTGCTCGTGAGTGATCACGCCTCATATCCGTAGACGTGCGGGGAGCCCACGGTGTTCGCCTGCCCGTGCCCTGACTTCACAGCGCCGGAAAGCACCGACAGCCGAAAATCAATGACCTGCATACCATTTGTCGTGTAGGGGTCCCATAAGCAGACGGCCCGGCGGAACATTCCGTTTTTCGATCCGCGACTCCTGAATACTCTGCCGAACCAGGCGTCGTTTTGTACCGTCCCAGTAGACGTCCACAAGTTGATCACGAGCGGGATACGAGCGGGGGCGGGAATGCCGGATCGGCTGGAGCCGGGAGATCCTCAGCAGATCGGTGAGTTCTGGTTGTCGGGACGGCTGGGCGCGGGCGGGCAGGGTGTGGTGTACGACGCGTACGGGCCGGACGGGAGCCGGGTGGCGGTCAAGGTGCTGCACGGGGCGCAGGAGTCGCCCCGGGAGTTGGCGCGGATGGCCGCCGAGGCGCGTGCCGCGCAGCGGGTCGCCTCGTTCTGCACCGCCACGATCCTCCAGGTGCGGCTGGAACCGCCGCGGCCCTACATCGTCAGCGAGTACATCGACGGGCTGAGCCTCCAGGACACCGTCAACGGCACGGGCGGGAGGCCGGGCCGCCGGTTCGCCGGGGACGATCTGCACCGCCTCGGGATCGGCATCGCCACCGCGCTCGCGGCGATCCACCAGGCCAGAGTCGTGCACCGCGACCTCAAGCCCGGCAACGTGATGCTGGGCCCTGACGGGCCACGGCTGATCGACTTCGGGATCGCGCGGGTGCTGGACACCCACTCGGCCACCGAGGGGGGCGGGTTCGCCGGGACGCTGCGGTACATGGCACCGGAGGTGTACGCGGGGCAGCGCGCCGGGGCCGAGGCCGATGTGTTCGCCTGGGGGGCGATCATGGTGTTCGCGGCCACCGGCGAGCACGCGTTCAAGGGCGGCGCGCTGCCGGAGATCGCCCATGCGATCCGCACCCACGACCCGGACCTGACGGCGCTGCCCGACGCGCTGCGCCCGCTGGTGGCGGCTGCGCTGGCCAAGGACCCGCTGGTCCGCCCGTCCGCGCGGGCGATCCTGGCCGCGCTCACCCGGGACCCGCGGGAAGGGGCCGGCGACCTGGAGGACCTGGTGGCCGCCGGGGCCGCGCAGGCGGGGCTGCGGTCCCGCTGGGAACCGGGCGACCCGGCGCTGGGCAAGCTCGCCGAGGACGCCTACACCGGCCTGCCGCCGCGTGCGCAGAGCCTGGTCCCGGAGGTGTTCCTGCGCTGCGTGGTGGCCGGTGAGGACGGGAGCCTGGCCACCCGCCCGGTACCGGCCGCGGAGCTGTCGGACCGGGACGATCCCGCCGAGGCGCGGGCGCTGGAGCAGGTGGTGCACGCGTTCCGGCCGCTGCTCGCGGTGACCGGCGAGCACCCGGACGAGCAGATCGTCCTGGCGCGCCCGGCGGTGCTGCGGGCCTGGCCGCGGCTGCGGAGCTGGGTCGAGGACGAGCGCGACGGGCTGGGGGTGCACCATCGCATCCGGCAGGCCGCCCGCACCTGGGCCGATCACGGGCGGCGCGGCGGCGACGTGCTGACCGGGGCGCACCTGGACGAGGCCGTGCACTGGGCGACGCTCGCCGGCCGCCACCAGACCCTCAACCGGCTGGAGCGCGCACTGCTGGACGCCAGCACCCGCGCCCGGACCGCCCGCAGCCGCCGCATCCGCGCCGCCGCCGCCGTGCTCGCGGTGACCACGGTGGTGTCGCTGACGGCCACCGGGTGGGCGATCCGGGCGCAGCGGACCAGCGTCGAACAGCGCGACATCGCGGCCTCGCGGCAACTGGCCGCGCAGAGCCGGCAGTTCGCCGGCACCGCCCCGGACAAGGCGGCCCTGCTGGCCGCCGCCGCCCACGACGTCCGAGAGACCCGCGAGAGCCGCGCCGCGCTGCTGAACATCGCCGCCAACCCGGCCCGCGGGGTGCTGCGCGACTACCGGGGCACCCCCGTCTCGGTCACGGCCGACCGTGCCGGACGGCTGCTCGCCATCCGCAACGAAGACCACACCATCGCGTTGTGGGATGTGCGGAAGCAGCGGCAGATCGGCGACTTCCTGCGCTTGTTCCGACCCTCCGGCCCGTGGGTGGCCATGTCGGTGGCGCTGAGCCCGGACGGCCGGACGCTGGCCGCCGCCGGGACCGCGGTCGACGACGACGGCGAGACCGTGGTGAACCGGGCGGTGCGGCTCTGGGACGTGCGCACCCGCCGGCCGCTGGGCGACCTGCCCGTATCGGACCGGCCCGGTTCGGTGGTCTTCACCTCCGATGGGAGGAGCGTGGCCGTCGACAACGGTGCGGAGGTCGCGCTGTGGGACGTGCGGACCCGGCGGCGGAGCGGTCCCGCAGTGGCCCACGCGCAGGAGGAGAACCCCGACGTCTCCGTTGTGATCGACCCTCGCGCCACGACCGTGGCCATCGGCGAGGAGACGGGCGACGGCCCGTCCGACGCGGAGTTGTGGGACCTCACGACGGGGCGGCGCACGGCGTCCTTCCCCGTGCGGGGCAAGGTGGTGGCGCTCGGCCCCGGCGGACGGACCGTCGTCACGGCGGAGGTCCTGCCGGCCCAGGACCTGCCATCGGCCGATCGCTCCGATGTCCGGCTGTATGACGTGCGGACCGGCCGGCAGCGAGGCCGCGCCGTTTCCACGTCCCATTCAGATGACGTGGGACCGTTCAGTCCCGACGGGCGGGTCGTGGCCATCGGCGCGCAACTGTGGGAGGTGGGCGGCACCCACGTCGGTTCGATCGGCGCGGACGTCGGCGGCTCGCTCAGCGTCGCCGCGTTCGCCGGCGAGGACACCGTGGTCTCCCTGAGCAAGGACGGTACCCCGCAAGCGGTGCGGCTGTGGGACGTCAGCGTCCACCAGCCCGGTCACCGTCCCTTGCGCGTCGGACACCCCGATGGCGACCTCGTCCATGGCGTCAGCGCGGACGGACGGGCCCTCGTCACCGACAACACCATGTCCGACGGGCCTCCCGGCTTCCGGACGTGGGACGTCACCGCCGGGCGGGAGACAGGAAAGCCCGTCCCCCTGTCGGCGGCGGGTGCACCGCCGCTGGCCGACCTTCCTGACCTGATCGCGGTGGCCCCGGGCGGACGGTCGTTCGTCACCGGCAACCATTACGGTCAGCTCACGATCTGGGATCCCGCGGCTCGACGCGGGTTCACCCTGAAGGACGGTCCGGAAGGCCGTATCAGCGCCATGGCCCTCAGCCCGGACGGGAGCATCCTGGCCACCGGAGGGGGTGAGAAGAGCCAGGGGACCGAGGTGTCCGTCGACGGCAAGGTGCAACTGTGGGACCTCCGCACGCGCACGCTGCTCACCGAGCGGCCGCTCTTCTCCTCGGGCACGGAGGTGTCGGCGCTCGCCTTCAGCCCCGACGGCGAGACCCTGGCCGCCGGGATCGGCCGGACGGTCCGGCTCTGGAACGTCTCCGACCGCAGGCAGCTCACCCCGCCGATCAGCGGGATCACCGACCAGGCCGCGGTGCTCGCCTTCGGCCCCGACAACCGCACTCTCGCGATGGCCACCGGCAACACGACCGTGCTCTGGGACGTCCGCGCCCGGCGCCAGATCGGCGCACCGATCACCGGCCACTCCGGGCGGGTGACGGCCCTGGCCTTCAGCCGCGATGGGTCGACGCTGGCCACGGGCGGGGACGACCATCTCGTCAACCTCTGGAACGTCACCGACCAGAGCCGGATCGGTGCGCCGCTCGCGGGCCACACCGGGGCGGTGCGTTCACTGGTCTTCGACGCGGCCATGACGACCCTGACCACCAGCGACGACGAGGCGACCCTGCGGCGGTGGAACATCGCCAGGCCCGCCGACCCCGCGGCGATCGCCTGCTCCATAGCCGGACGCACGCTCACCCGCGCCGAATGGGCCCAGTACGTCGCGCCCGGCATCGGCTACCGCGACGTCTGCCCGTCTCTGAGCCAGGGCCGCTGAGCGCCGGTCGCGTCCGGTGCGGCGATCGGGCGGCGGCCGTCCACCAGCCCGCGAGGCCCTCGACGGTCGTCAGCGCCTGGTACACCTCGTCCGGCGTGGCGCCCTCGATACCGATCCTGTGCAGGATGTCCACCATCTGCCCGTCTCCTTAATCCTGTTGATCCTGTGTGTGCTTCGGGTCCCGCCGAGTGCGCTGGACCGTCTCGGCGATCCGCTTGATCCGCTGCAGGCGGGCGTCCCACGCCGCGCCGACCGACGAGAGCTGGGCCACCGCTCGGGCGAGCTGGGCGTCGTCCACCTGGTACCGCTTCTCGCGTCCCGCCGGCCTGCCCCGCACCAGGCCGGCGCGGTCCAGGACGACGAGGTGCTTGGCCACCGCCTGGCGCGTGACCGGCAGCCGCCGGCTCAGCGTCGTCGCGGTTCCCTCGCCCTCGCTGAGCAGGAGGTCGAGCATCCGGCGCCGGGTCGGATCACCGATCGCCGACCACAGATCGTCGTCGACCTGCTCGGCCGCCGGAGCGTTCACGACCCGGCCGCCAGCGTCTCGGCGTGGGGCGCCAGCCGCGGGAGATGGAGGTCCCACCCGCTGATGTGCTCCTTGTACTGCTCTTCGAGGACCGCGGCCTCCCAGCCCATCTCGCGGAAGCCGCTCTCGGTCATCTTCAGCAGCGTGCCGCCGCCGGACGGGGTCAGCTCGAAGGTGACGAGCAGCGAGTTGCCCTCCACCGCGGTCTCACCGACCGGGTGCGTCCAGCGGAACGAGAACGTCCGCGGCGGCCGTGCGTCGACGACGGTGAACCCCATGACCGTTCCGCCGGCGTCGCGTTCACCGAAGACGATCTCTCCCGTGCTCCCGGGGACCGCCTCGTACCGGGCTTCGTCCGGCCACCACTCCGTGACGTGCTCGGGGCTGCTGACCACCTCGAACACGACTTCGGGCGCCGCCTCGACATAGATCTCGCGCTGGATCGTCCCGAACTCCATGACTCCTCCTGCAACCTTTGGTTGCATATCAATCTAGCCGTGCGGCGGCCGGATTCGCAACCATCGGTTGCATTTTCGCCGTGGCACCGCCGGCGGTCACGCCCTCGCGGAGATCAGATCCAGCCCTGCTGCCAGGCGTGGTGGGCGGCGGCGTGGCGGGTGGAGGCGTGGAGCTTGGTCATGGCGGCGGACAGGTAGTTGCGGACCGTGCCCGGGGCCAGGTGGACCTGGGCGGCGATCTCGTTGACGGAGGCGCCGGTGCGGGCCGCGCGGAGGACCTCCAGCTCGCGGTCGGTGAGGGGGCACTCGTCCTCGGTGAGGGCGGAGGCGGCGATGTCGGGGTCGACGTAGCGGCGGCCGGCGGCGACGTCCCGGATGATCTCGGCGAGGCGGGCGGCGGGGGTCGTCTTGGGGACGAAGCCGCGCACCCCGGCGGCGAGGGCCCGGCGCAGCACCGCGGGACGCGCGTGCCGGGTGACCAGGACGATCTGCGTCGGCACCCCGGCCACGATCTCCTCGGCGGCGCGGAGCCCGTCGGTGGGCGGCATCTCCAGGTCCAGGACCGCGATGTCCGGGCGGTGCTCGCGGGCGAGGCGGACCGCGTCGGTGGACGTGGCCGCCTCGGCGACGACGACGAGGTCCTCTTCGAGCGCGAGCAGGGCCGCCAAGGCGCTGCGGAGCATCTCCTCGTCGTCGGCGATCAGCAGGCGGATCATCGGCGCTCCTCCAGGGGCGCGGCCGCCCCCACCTGGTCGGCCTCGTCGGCGGGCAGCGACGCCGCGACCTCGAACCGGCCGCCGTCACGGGTCCAGGTGAGGGCGCCGCCCGCGGAGACCAGACGATCGGCGAGGGAGCGCAGACCGGTGCCGGACGAGGCGTCACCGGCGGCGTCGAAGACGCCGTCGTTGCTCACCCGGAGCCGCGCGACGCCATCGGTGACGCGGTAGTCGATCGTCGCGTGGCGTGCCCGGCTGTGGCGGAGGAGGTTGGTGGTCGCCTCCCGCATCACCAGTCCCAGCAGGTGGCGAGCGGCATCGGTGACGGCGGCCGGGTCCGCGGTCGTGCGGGCGTCGATGCCCGCCGAGGCCAGGATGCGGGTGGCGTTGGCGATCTCGTCGTCCAGGCTGGTGCGGCGGTAGCCCCGCACGACCGCGCGCGTGTCGCGGAGGGCGTCCGTCGCCAGCCGCTGCACCTCCCTCATCTCGGCCGTGGCGCGTTCCGGGTCGGCTTCGGCGAGCCGGGCGGCCAGCTCGCTCTTCAGGGCGATGACCTGGAGGTGGTGGCCCTGGATGTCGTGCAGGTCGGCGGCGAACCGCAGCCGCTCGTCCTTGACGGCCAGCTCCGCCGACAGGCGGCGCGCCTCGTCCAGCCGTCCGGTGATGTCCCAGGCCCAGAGGGGGCCGAGTATCGCCCAGACGACGAAGGCCGTGATCCCGGGCGGGAACAGCGCGGCGTACACCAGCCGGCCGTCCCCCGCCGCGAGGCTGACGGCGCCGCCCGGCAGCGCCGCGAGGGCCACCGCGCCGATGATCAGCCACCGCCGGGGGCGTCCGTCCAGGTAGGTGGCCGCGACCGCCGTCATGATCGCCGGCGCGATGGGCCACAGCCCGTAGTTGCGCAGCGCCAGCGGGCAGGCGGCGAGGACGAGCGCGGCCAGCATCCCCGCGGCCGGCCATCCCGCCGGCGGGCGGGGACGGGACGAGCGCCCGCCGGCCGACATGCGGCCGTTGAGGAGCACCACGACCGCGGCCACCTCGACGACCAGCGCGGCGGCGCTGAGGACCCGCGGCTGGATCGGCACGTCGCCGTCCAGGATCCACTCGCCGGTGAACAGGACGAGGAGGGCCACGTTGGTCCCCGGGACCGCCCACCAGGTGTAGCGGCGGAAACCCGCGAGGCCCGTCCCGCCCTCGTGCGCCCGGTCAGTCACGCGGTCATTGTTCCAGCAGCGCACCATGCGCGCCTTATGTCATTTGTGAGGAATGCGCATGACAGATGTCATGCGCGCCGGTGCCGGTCCGTCACTACTGGGGGACGTCGCCTTCTCGCAGGCTGAGGACGTCGGAAGGCCCGACCGCACAAAGAGGAAGGACCGCCATGCAACCTCAGCCCGACATCACGCTCACCCCCGAGGCCGGCGCACGCCGTCACGGTGGCTGGGGGCATTTCGCGCAGCACTATGTGGAGATGCTCCTAGCGATGGCCGCCGGAATGCTGATTTTCGGCGCCGCCGTCCGGGGCGTTCTGGCGCTCACGGGAGGGGAGCTGTCCATGGAGCGGCAGCCCGAACTGGCGTCCCTGGAGATGGCGTTCGACATGTCGGCCGGGATGCTCATCTGGATGCGCGTCCGCGGCCACGCCTGGGCCGGGTCCCTGGAGATGTGCGCGGCGATGTTCGCCCCCCTCGCCGTCCTCCTCCCCCTCCTGTGGCTGGGCGTCATCACCACCGACTCCCTGATGATGCTCGAACACGTGCTGATGCTCCCGCTCATGCTCCTGGTCATGCTCCGCCGCCGCGACGAGTTCGCCCACCGGTCTCCGAAGGTCTCGCGATGACCGCCGTGGCGGGTGAGCGCCAGGGGCCGCTGTGGAAGCTGGCGCGCCGCTGGCCCACGGCGGTGGCCCTGGCGGCCGCGGTGCTCGTCTGGGGCGGCGGCCTCGGCGACGCGGCCGACGCGGTGTCCGGGCTCGGGCCCGTGGTGCTCCTGCTGGCTCTGGAGTACCTGATCCTCAACCAGATCGGCCGGCGTGAGGCGTCCTGGCCCGTGATCGGCGGCATGGTCGCGGCCGTCTTCGTGATCGAGCTGCTGGACGTGGTCGACCTGACCACCGTCGCCGTCGCCGCCGCGCTGGTCCTGCTGGTGTGGGGGACCGTCACCGGGACGGCGAACGGGCGGGGCTCCTTCGGGATCCAGGCCGCGGGAATGCTCGGGTTCGGGGCGATCGCGCTGGTGGCCATGGCCGTGGACCCCGACCTGGGCCGCTACCTGGTGGCGGCGGGCTGGCTCCTCCACGGGATCTGGGACGCCGTGCACCTGAAGCTCGACAGGGTGGTGTCCCGCTCGTACGCCGAAGCCTGCGGGGTCCTGGACGTGGCGGTCGCCGCCATGCTCCTCTTCCTCCTGTGAGACCGGCCGGGCCTCCCCCGCGGGTGAAACGTTTGAACCGGAACCTGACCAGGTAGTTCGTCGTTGGGAGAGATGATCCGCCCCAGAGAGGCCCATGAACCACAATTTCGATCCCGTCACGGCCCTGGTCGGTGACCCGCGGGCGGGACACAGTTGATCACTCTGCTGTCACTCGTCCTGGGCGTGGCGGTGATCCTGCTCATCACCGCGTTGACCGGCTACTTCGTCGCCCAGGAGTTCGCCTACATGGCGGTGGACCGGTCCCGCCTGCAGGCGCGGGCGGGCGCCGGTGACGGGGGCGCCGCCCGTGCGCTGCGGGTCACCCGCCGCACCTCGTTCATGCTGTCCGGCGCGCAGCTCGGCATCACGGTGACCGGGCTGCTCGTCGGCTACGTCGCCGAACCGCTGGTCGGCCGGGCCTTCGGCGACATCCTCGGCGGGGCCGGCGTCTCCACCGGCGTGGGCGTGGCCGCGGGCACCGTGCTGGCCCTGGGGCTGTCGACCCTGGTGCAGATGGTGTTCGGCGAGCTGTTCCCCAAGAACCTGGCCATCGCGCGCCCCGAACCGGTCGCGCGATGGCTGTCGCGGTCGACGCTCCTCTACCTGAAGGTGTTCGGCTGGCTCATCTGGGTGTTCGACCAGTCGTCGAACCTGCTGCTGCGGGTGCTGCGGATCGAGCCGGTGCACGACGTGGAGCACTCGGCGACCGAGCGGGACCTGGCGCACATCGTCGCCGACTCCCGGCGCAGCGGCGACCTGCCGGCGGACCTGTCGATCCTGCTGGACCGCATCCTGGACTTCCCGCGCCGGGACGTCGAGCACGCCATGATCCCCAGAGCGCAGGTCGACACCGTGGACGACACCACGCCCATCGGCGAGGTCAGGCGCGCGATGAGCACCGGGCACTCGCGCTATCCCGTCCTGGACGGCGAGGAGCACGTGGCCGGCGTCGCGCACCTGGACGACGTGCTGACCGCCGCCGATCCCGCGGCCCCGATCAGTTCGATCATGCGTCCGGCCACCGTCGTGCCCACGCTGATGGCGCTGCCGACCGCACTGGACCGGCTGGCGGACGACAGCACCCAGCTGGCCTGCGTCATCGACGAGTTCGGCGGCTTCGCCGGCATCCTCACCCTGGAGGACCTCGCCGAGGAACTCGTCGGCGAGATCACCGACGAGCACGACGCCGACGTCGCCGAACCCGCGGCGCTCGCCGACGGGGCGGCCTGGATAATCCCGGGCGGCTTCCACATCGACGAGGTCGAGCGCACCATCGACCACCGGCTGCCCGAGGGCGACTACGAGACCATCGCCGGCCTGGTGATCGCCGAGTACGGCGCGCTTCCCGAGGTCGGCGCCGAACTGGACATCGAACTCCCGCCCGACCCGGCCGACCTCGCGCACAGCGACGAGCCGTCCGTCCGGTTCGTGCACGTGACGGTGCTCGAAGTCGACAACCACGTGCCCTCATCGATCCGGCTGCACGTCACCACCGAGCCCACCGGGGCCGCGGCCGGCCGTGAGGAGACGGACCGATGAGCAACCCATGGGCGGTCCTGGGCGTCACCGTCGCCATCATCGCGCTCAGCGCCTTCTTCGTCGCGGTGGAGTTCGCGCTCATCGCCGCCAAACGCCACCGGCTGGAGGACGCCGCGCCCACCAGCCGGTCGGCTCGGGCGGCGCTGCGCAGCGCGTCCGAGCTGACGGTGCTGCTCGCCGGCGCCCAGCTCGGCATCACGATCTGCACGCTGGCCCTGGGCGCGATCACCAAGCCGGCCGTGCACCACTGGCTCACTCCCCTGATCAGCTCGTGGAACGCGCCGGGATGGTTCGCCGACGCGGCGGGCTTCGCGCTGGCGCTGGTCATCGTGACGTTCCTGCATCTCGTGGTCGGGGAGATGGCGCCGAAGTCCTGGGCGATCGCGCATCCGGAGCGGTCGGCCACGATGCTGGCGCTGCCGATGCGCGGCTTCATGCGGCTGACCCGGCCGCTGCTGCGCGCGCTGAACGAGTCGGCGAACTGGTGCCTGCGCAAGGTCGGCGTCGAGTCCGCCGACCAGGTGGAGTCGGGGCAGGACCCGGACGCGCTGCGCCACCTGGTCGAGCACTCGGCCAACGTCGGCGCCCTGGACGCCGGATACTCGGCCCAGCTGTCCGAGGCCCTCGATCTGAGCAACCTGCGCATCGGGGACCTGGTCAGACCGGGCACCGAACCGACCACCGTGCCCCCGGACGCGACCGTGGCCGAGGTCCAGGCCACCGGCCACGCCTCCGGCCACCTGCGCATCCTGGTGCCCGGGCCCGGCACGGCCTGGCGGGTGGTGCACGTACGGGACACCCTCACCGAGCCCGAGACCTCCGGGATCGCGCACCTGACCAGGCCGGCCCACGTGGTCGAGGCCGACACCCCGGTCTACACCGCGCTGGCCCGGATGCGCCGGACCGGCAACCAGCTCGCCCTGGTCACCGAGGGCGAGTCGGTGCTGGGCGTCGTCACCATCACCGACATGCTCCGGCGCCTGCTCTACCGCGCCCCGGACACCGGCTCCGCCCGGACAGCCTGACCGCCCGGAAAGCCTGACCGGCGGGACGCCTCCGGCGCCGGGTCAGCGCCAGCCGAGCTCCGGCGCCACGTGGGTCAGGATGTTCTCCAGGACGTGCGCGTTGTAGTCCACGCCGAGCTGGTTGGGGACGGTGAGCAGCAGCGTGTCCGCCGCCTGGATGGCCTCGTCCTCGGCGAGCTGCTTGACCAGCACGTCCGGCTCGGCCGCGTACGAGCGCCCGAAGATCGCCCTGGTCTTCTCGTCGATCATGCCGATGTGGTCGCTGTCGTCGGTGTTCCGGCCGAAGTAGGCGCGGTCCAGGTCGCTGGTCAGCGCGAAGATGCTGCGGCTGACCGACACGCGCGGCTCGCGCTCGTGACCGGCCTCCTTCCACGCCTGCCGGTACGCCTCGATCTGCTTGCGCTGCTGGACGTGCAGCGGCTCGCCCGTCTCGTCGTCCTTGAGCGTGGAACTCTGCAGGTTCATCCCGAGCTCGGCCGCCCACACGCCGGTGGCGTTGGAGCCCGAGCCCCACCAGATGCGCTCGCGCAGCCCTTCCGAATGCGGCTCGACGCGCAGCAGTCCGGGCGGATTGGGGAACATCGGCCGCGGGTTGGGCTTGGCGAAGCCCTTGCCCTGCAGCACCGTGAGCAGGACCTCGGTGTGCCTGCGCGCCATGTCGGCGTCGGTCTCGCCCTCGGCCGGCTCGTACCCGAAGTACCGCCAGCCGTCGATGACCTGCTCCGGCGACCCGCGGCTGATGCCGAGCTGCAGCCGTCCACCGGAGATCAGGTCGGCCGCTCCGGCGTCCTCGGCGAAGTACATCGGGTTCTCGTACCGCATGTCGATCACGCCGGTGCCGATCTCGATGCGCGAGGTCTTCGCGCCGATCGCCGACAGCAGCGCGAACGGCGACGCGAGCTGCCTGGCGAAGTGGTGAACCCGGAAATACGCGCCGTCGGCGCCCAGTTCCTCCGCGGCCACGGCCAGGTCGATCGACTGCAGCAGCGCGTCCGCCGCCGACCGCGTCCGCGAGCCCGCGCTGTCGCTCCAGTGACCGAACGAGAGAAACCCGATGCTCTTCACACCAGAGCCAACCACCCCTGCACCCCCGGCATTCCAGCGCTAACTCCGGATGGCCACCCTCCGCTCACCGACCGCCTCGGACGCGCGTCCGGAGGGGGCGGCCAGGGGGCCTCGGCGGGCCATCGCGGCCGCCAGCCCGAGCAGGCAGGCCGAGAGCGTGATCATCACCGCGGCGTACTGCGGGGTGGGCCATCCGGCGTTCGTGAGGGCCAGGTGGACCAGGGCGGAGAGGACGATCCCCCGGCCGACGATGGCGATCGCGGCGATGAGGTGTTCGTCGCGGCGCGCGCCGCGCTCGGTCGACAGGGCGCGCAGGAGCAGGAGCGCGACGGCCAGGTATGCGGCGTTGACCGCGATCAGCTCGATCGTGGGGTGCCGGACGGCCGCCAGCAGCAGGATCGTTCCGGCCGTCCAGCAGAAGGCGCTGAACGAGCAGGTCCAGCCGCGGCCGTGCCGGACCAGGAACGTCCGTTTGCCGAACATCTCGTCGCCGCGGACGTCCCGGAAGTCCTTGAGCAGGATCCGGCCGATGAAGCCGACGTACAGTCCGGTGAGCAGCAGCACGTCCTCCGGCCGCAGCGAATCCCGCACGGCGAAGATGCCCACCAGATAGGGCACGGCGACGTAGCAGGCCGGCAGTACCAGCGGCGCCACCACGCCGCGGGCGGCCAGTCGGAGCGGGCGAAGCGAATAGGCGGCGCCGATGGCCAGGCCCGCAACCGTCACCAGGGTGGCGGGCCAGTGCAGCGTGAGGGTCGCCGCCAAGGCCAGGGCGGCGGCGGTGGCACCGGCCAGGACCATGTCGCGGCGATGCGCGGTGCCGGTCACCAGGGGGCGTCCCGGATCGCCGGGCAGGTTCACCCGGTCGACGAGCACGTCCGCGATGTCGTTGCAGGCCACCGAGAACACCAGGAACCCGAAGACCACGACCAGGGCCCGGGCCAGCAGGAAGCGGTCTTCGCCATGGCCCGTCTGCGCCATCCCTGTCGCGGTGAACATCCCCAGCAGGACGATGACCGGCGGGCGGGCCATGCGGACGAGGAGGAGCGGGCGCGCGATCACTTGTTGCTCCCGAGATTGGACATGGCGGCGACGGCGATGAGGATGCCGCCGATGACCGCCAGCCCGGTGACGACCAGGATGACCGCCAGCACGATCGCCCCCGCCGTCAGCAGCAGGCGGACGCCCTCGCTGGGCGGTTGCCGGTTCATGCACAGACGATGTCCCCGATCGGCTCGCGACGCATGAGCACGGCTACTCAGTGCGGCTGAGTACTCCTACTCAGATACTCACCCGGCGCCCCCTTCGTGCCATGGTCGGTCTCGGCCGGCGGATCGCGGCACGAGATGATCGTCCTGTGGCAGAGGTGGTCTTCTTCGATCTGGACGGCACCCTGGTCGACCATCGGAGCGCGGTGTGGGAGGCGATCGGGCGGATCGTCCGGTCGGCGCCCGACGCGGCGGCTCCGCCGGAGGAGCTGATGGCGCTGTGGTGGACGCTGGAGGGCCGCCACATGCGCGAGTACCTGGCCGGGGAGTGCTCCTTCGCCGAGCACCACCGGCGCAGGGTCCGCTCATTCCTGCCGATGCTCGGCGAGCCCGTTCCGGAGAGCCCCGGCCTCCTGGACGCCTGGATCGCCGAGCGCTACCTCGGCGTGTTCGAGGAGTCCTGGCGGTGCTATCCCGACGTCCGGCCCTGCCTGGATGCTCTGGCACGGCTTCCCGGAGGGCCGCGCCTGGCCGTGCTCACCAACGGTGACCCTGAGCAGCAGCGCGCCAAGCTCGCCCGCTTCGGCCTGCTCGGCTTCTTCGAGGCCGTCCTGACGCCGTCCGAGCTGGGTGCGGCCAAGCCCGCCGCCTACGCCGCCGCCTGCCGGTCGATGGGGACGGACCCGGCGCACGCCGTCAACGTTGGCGACATGCTGGAGAGCGACGTCAACGCCGCCGCCCGCGCCGGGCTCACCGGCATCTGGCTGGATCGCGGGATCGACTTCGTCACCGGGGGGCCGTCACCGGCGGCGGAAGGGACGGTGCTCCGCATCGAACGGCTCACCGACCTCCCCGCCCGGCTCGCACGCACGAATGCCTGACCGGCCGCCTCCGGCGGGTCGCCGGAGGCGGCGGGGGCGTCAGGCGGCGGCGGTCGCCTCCAGTTCGACCATCAGGTCGGGGAGCGCCAGCCGTGTCACGCCGAGCATCGTGGTGGGCGGTGCCACGCCCGCGGCGCCCAGCCGCGACGCCAGGACGCCGTAGTGCTGGAAGAGCAGATCGACATCGGTCGTGTAGACGTTGAGCCGGACCAGGTTCCCGAGGGACATGCCGGCCTCGCCGAGCACGGCCTCCAGGTTGTCGATGCTCAGCGCCACCTGCGCCGCCATGTCACCGGCGTGCTGGGGCTTGCCCTCGTCGCTCATCGCGGTCTGCCCGGCGCAGTACAGCGTCCGGGTGTGCCCGGAGACGACCTCGCCCTGGTTGTAGCCCATCTCCGCCGACCACTCCCACGGGTTGACCGCGGTTCGCTCCATCGCCACATCCGCTCCATTCGGTGAGTGCGCGCCGATCACCCCGTCGGCTCCGGTCGCGTGATGAGCCTCCCAACGAATCACGACATCCTCTGTCATGTATTCGATAGCTTTCTGGCATGCGCGCCGACCGGTTGGTCTCGCTGGTGCTGCTGCTGCGCCGGCACGGGCGGCTGTCGGCGGCGGCGCTGGCCCGCGAGCTGGAGGTGTCCACGCGCACCGTCCTGCGCGACATCGAGGCGCTGTCCGCGGCGGGCGTCCCCGTCTACGCCGAACGGGGCCGGCACGGCGGCTTCGCGCTGCTGCCCGGGTTCCAGACCGAGCTCACCGGACTGAACCACGACGAGGCGCTCGCCCTGCTGGTCGCCGGGTCGCGGCGCGGCGCGCAGGCGTTCGGGCTCGGCTCGGCGCTCGCCTCGGCCATGCTCAAGGTGGTGGACGCGCTGCCCGAAGGCCACCGGGACACCGCCGCCGGCGCGGTCGAGCGGCTGCTCATCGACCCCGAGACCGACCTCCTCTCACGCCGGCAGGGCGCCGAGGACGTGTCCGACGCCGTCGTGGCCGAGATCCGGCGCGCGGTGTTCGCCGGGCACAAGCTGCGCGTCCACTACGCGGCCGTCGGCCAGGCCCCGAAGTGGCGCACGGTGGACCCGATCGGCCTGGTCACCGTGCGCGAGCAGGGCTACCTGCTGGCCACGCGGTCCGGCGCGGACCGCACCTACCGGCTGTCCCGGGTGCTGGCCGCCGAGGAACTCGACGAACCCGCCGAGCGGCCGGACCGGGTCGATCTGGACCGGGCCTGGCAGGAGCGCAGCACGCGGTTCCGCACCGGCGGCGACCAGGTCGTCGTCCTGGTACGGCTGGATCCGGCGCGGCGGGAGCAGCTGGCGGGCACGGCGCTGGCCGTCCGGGCCGAGGACACCGACGCGGACGGGCGGCTGCGGCTCGAAGTGGCCTTCCAGGACGCGCGGCACGCCAGATGGGCGCTGTGGCAACTCGCCGCGGACGCGGAAGCCCTGGAGCCGGAGTGGTTGCGCACGGCCCTGCGCGACCGCGCCGCCGCGATCGCCGCCCGCTACGGAGCGCCGTCCTGAGGGCGTTCACACGGATCGGGCGCGCCGCACCAGGACGATCTTGCGGCCGATGAGGCCGACGGCGAACATGGCCGTCGCGCCCAGGACCGAACTCCACGGCAGGGTGACGGCCAAGGTCAGGCAGCCCGCGGCGCCGAGCACGTTCAGCGCCCGCGGCCAGCGCCGGTCGCTCGCGGGCTGGGTGAAGGCGGCCGCGTTGGCGATGGCGTAGTAGACCAGCACGCCGAACGAGGAGAACCCGATCACCTCGCGCAGATCGGCGACCGCGACCAGCGCGCCGACCGCGACGGCGACGGCGATCTCGGCGCGATGGGGCACCCGGTGGCGGGGGTGGACGGCGGCGAGCCGGCCGGGCAGGTCGCGGTTGCGGGCCATCGCCAGCCCGGTGCGGCCGACGCCGGCGATCAGGGCCAGCAGCGCACCGAGCGCCGCGAGCGCGGCTCCGGCGCGGACCGCCGGGGTCAGCGCACCGGCGCCGGCGGCCTCGACGGCGGCGGTCAGCGGCGCGGTCGCCCCCGCGAGCCGGTCCGGGCCGAGCGCCGCCAGCACGGCCACGCCCACGACCGCGTAGACCGCCACGGTGAGGAACAGGGCGATGGGGATGGCGCGGGGGATGGTCCGCCGGGGGTCGCGCACCTCCTCCCCCAGTGTGGCGATGCGCGCGTAGCCGGCGAAGGCGAAGAAGAGCAGCCCGGCCGCTTGCAGCACGCCGTGGACGCCACCGGTGCCCAGCGCGGACCAGCCGCCGAGGCCGTCCACGCCCGCGCCGTCCCCGGCGACGATCGCGATCACCACGGCGGCCAGTGCGGTCAGGCTGGTGGCGACCAGGACGCGGGTGGCGAGCGCGGTCCGGGCCACGCCGCGGTAGTTGAGCGCGGCCAGGCCCGCCACGGCGGCGATCGCCGCCGCCCGCCGCGCCCACTCCGGGCCGGGGACGGCGTAGGCGGCGAAGGTCAGCGCCATCGCCGCGCACGAGGCGGTCTTGCCGACCACGAACCCCCACCCCGCGGCGAATCCCCACCAGTGGCCGAGCCGTTCGCGGCCGTAGACGTAGGTGCCGCCCGACGTCGGATAGGCCGCCGCGAGCTGCGCCGAGGCCACCGCGTTGCAGTAGGCGACGGCCGCCGCCAGCGCCAGCCCGAGCAGCAGGCCCGTGCCGGCCGCCGCGGCGGCCGGGCCGTACACGGTGAACACCCCGGCGCCGATCATCGAGCCCAGGCCGATGACGACCGCGTCCCCGGTGCCCAGCCGGCGCGCGAGGCGATCGGGAGCGCCCGGCTCGGTCGGCCCCGGCTCGGGATCCGCGCGTCGCGGGGTCATCAGCGCCCTCCCACATCTTCGAGACGCATCAAGCAAGATTGATGCATCAAACCCTCTTGATGTATCCTGCGGGTATGTCGCGGTCCGGTCAAGCGGCCCCGCCGCCGTTCATCGGCCTGGTGGCCCACGAAGTGCGCTGGCGGCTCCTCAGCGAGCTGGCGCGCAGCGATCTGCGCGTGCGGGAGCTGGTCGCCCTGGTCGAGCAGCCGCAGAACCTGGTGTCCTACCACCTGCGGCTGCTGCGCTCGGGCGGGCTCGTCACCGTGCGCCGCAGCAGCCACGACGGCCGCGACAGCTACTACCACCTGGACCTGGAACGCCTCGGGCAAGGGCTGGCCGCCACCGGCGCCGCCCTCCACCCCGCGCTCGGTCCGGTCCCAGCCCCGCCCGCGCCAAGAGAAGCCACCGCCTGCGTGCTGTTCGCCTGCACCGGCAACAGCGCCCGCTCACCGATCGCGGAGGCCCTGCTGCGCCGCCGCACCGGCGGCCGGGTCGAGGTGGCGAGCGCCGGCAGCCATCCCAAGCCGCGACTGCACCCCGCCGCCGTGCGCGTGCTGCGCGAGCGGTACGGCATCGACGTCGCCGACCGGCGCCCGCGGCGCCTGGACGACCTCGCCGACCGCGGCTTCAGCCACGTGATCAGCCTGTGCGACAAGGTCCGCGAGGTCTTCCCCGACTTCGGCGGCCACCCCCGGCGGATCCACTGGAGCATCCCCGACCCCGCCGCGGTCGGCGAAGGCCCTGCCGACGAATTCCAGGCGGCCTTCGCCCGCACGGCGGCCGAGATCGACGCACGAATCGGCTACCTGATACCTCGGCTCGCCCAACCGGAACAGGAGATCCGGCCATGACCACACCTGACCAGTTCGTCGGCGTCCGCTACATCGTGGACGACGTCCAGGCCGCCGTCGACTTCTACACGGCCCACCTCGGCTTCACGGTCCGCATGAGCGCAGCGCCCGCCTTCGCCGACGTGGTCCGCGGGCCGCTGCGGCTGCTGCTGTCCGGCCCGGCGAGCTCCGGCGCCCGCGCGACGCCCGACCCGGCCGAGCCCGGCCGCAACCGCATCCACCTCGTCCTGGACGACCTCGACGCCGAGATCGACCGGCTCCGCGCGGCCGGCCTGACCTTCCGCACCGACATCGTCGCAGGCCCCGGCGGCCGCCAGATCCTGCTCACCGACCCCGCGGGCAACCTCATCGAACTCTTCGAACCCGCCCACCACCCGGCCGAACCCGCACCGGCCACCCACTAACCGCGGGTTACGAGACCTGATTCGTAGGCCAGGACTACCAGTTGGGCGCGGTCGCGGGCGTGGAGTTTGGTCATGGCCCGGTTGATGTGGGTCTTGGCCGTCGCGGTGCTGATCACCATGCGGGCGGCGATCTGGTCGTTGGACAGGCCGTGCGCGACCAGGGCGACGGCCTCGCGCTCCCGTTGGGTCAGCTCCTGCAGACCCGTGCCGGACGCCGTGAGCGGCTGGGCGACGTAGCGGTCGATCAGGCGGCGCGTGATCGACGGGGCCAGCAGCGCGTCGCCGCGGGCGGCCACGCGGACGGAGTGGACGAGGTCCTCCGGCTGGATGTCCTTGACGAGGAATCCGGCGGCCCCGGCGCGCAGCGCGTCCAGGACGTACTCGTCCAAGCCGTAGTTGGTCAGGATGACCACGTGCACCCCGGCCAGGGCCGGGTCCGCGGCGATGCGGCGGGTGGCCTCGATGCCGTCCACGGCGGGCATCTGGATGTCGATGAGCGCGATGTCCGGCAGGTGCTCGCGGGCCAGCGCCAGGCCCTCGCGCCCGTCGGCGGCCTCGGCCACCACCTCGATGTCGTCCTCCAGGTCGAGGAGCGCGCGGAACCCGCTGCGGATGAGCTGCTGGTCGTCGACCAGGAGGACCCGGATCATGACGTCCCGTCCACGGGGAGTTCGGCCTGGACGGTGAAGCCGCCCTCGCCGCGCGGCTCGGCGCGCAACCGGCCGCCCAGCGCGGCGACCCGCTCGCGCATGCCCTGCAGCCCGACGCCGGGGGTCGCGGCGGCGTCCGGCACCGCCTTTCCATCGTCGTCAACGCGGATCAGCAAGGTCTTCGGACGGCGGTCGATCCGGACCGTCGCGGTGGCCGCGTCGGAGTGGCGCAGGATGTTGGTGAGCGACTCCTGCACGATGCGGTAGACGGTCCGGTCCACCGCGGTCGGGACGTCGTGCCCCTGCCCCTCGATCGTCAGCGTCGCGTCCAGTCCGGTGGCGCGGGCCCGTGCCACCAGTTCCGGGACGTGTTCGAGCCCGCGCGGCGGCGCCGTGTCGTCGTCGCGCAGCGCCTCCAGGGTCGCGCGCAGCTCCCGGGACGCCTCCCGGCCGGCCTCCTGGATCGCGAGCAGAGCGTCCGGCACCCGCTCGCCGCGCCTGCGGGCCACGTGCACGGCCACCTCGGACTGCACCTTGATGATCGAGATCTGGTGGGTGAGCGAGTCGTGCAGTTCCCGCGCGATGCGCAGCCGCTCCTCGTCGGCGCGGCGCCGCGCGGTCTCCTCCCGGGTCCGCTCGGCCTCCGCCGCCCGCCGCTCGGCCTGCCGCAGCGCCTCGCCGGCGGCGCCGGCGGCGACCAGCCAGGCCACTTCGAGCGCGCCCCGGGCCCGCGCGAACGCCTCGCCCGTGTCGTGGGGCCCGGAGGCCAGCGCCGCGACCGGCAGGACGGCCAGCAGCAGCACGCTCGCCGCCACCGTGACGACCCGGTGCCCGGCCCGGACGGCGGCGTACACCGCGAACAGGAAGGCCACGGCCGGCACGTCGAAACCGGCCGCCTGGTACCCCACCGCGCACAGCCCGGTGACCACGAGGACCGGGACCGGCGCGCGGCGGCGCAGGGCCAGCGCCAGGCCCCCGGCCACCAGCAGCGCGTACCCGAGCAGGTCCGGGCCCGCGGCGGAGTGACGTTCGGACAGCCCGGTGACCAGGAGCGCCGCGGCCATGCAGCCGGCAATGCCCCAGTCGATGGCAGCGGCTCGCACGCCGGGCCGTCCGGTACCCATGCTGCGCACCCTAGACCGGATGCGCGTTCCCGCGACTCCTGCGCGCGGACGATCGGGCTGCTACCGCGCGCGCGGTAGGCGCGGCCCGTCCTACGGCGTGCGGGGTAACCGGTTACGGCTTCTGCGGCAGCGAAAAGTGTCCGCGCCTGCTGGACGACCTGCGAGGGGTTCGGCGGACATCATCGGCTGGACATCCACTCGCAGGGTCTAAGGAGCACGACATGTCCATCCAGTACGCAGTCGCCCTCGTCGACGCCTACGCCATGAGCGCCGGGCGGCTCGGGTCCTCCGTCGCCGGGCTGACGGGGCTGGCCGGCATTGTGATCGGCGCGCTGGCACTGGCCCGTCCCGCCGGTCGTCTCGGCACTCGCAACGGGCGGAACGGGGCCTTCGCCGCCCTGGCGGCGGGGCTGGCCGGCATCGTCCTCGGCGGGCTGGTCGCCGTCACCTCCGGCGGCAGCGTCGGCACCGGCAACGGTCTCGGCGGAGCCTTCGTCGCCCTGGTCCTGGGCCTGATCGCCACGGCCCTCGGCGGGCTGGCCCTGGCCCGCGCCCGCCGCACCGGCGCTTCGGTATAGGCGGTATGCAGGGGTCTGTGCTAGTACTACAGCTCGTAGTATTCGGTCGATTCGCCGCTGTTCCTCCCGGAGGTCCCCCTTGGAGTTCGTTCGGCACCTGCTGCTGTTCTTCCACTTCGTCGGCCTCGCGGTCCTCATCGGCGGCTTCCTCGCCCAGCTGGCCGAGGCGCGGCGCGGCCCGGTCCGTCCCGCGACGGGGATGCTGCACGGCGCGCTCACCCAGCTCGTGACCGGCATCGCCCTCGTCGGGGTGCTCCAGGGCGCCCTGGACGAGGAGGTGAACAACGTCAAGATCACCGTCAAGCTCGGGGTGGTGCTGGCCGCGCTCGTCCTCATCCTGCTGGGACGCCGCCGCCCCCTCAGCACGCCGGTCTTCATGGCCATCGGAGCCTTGGCCGTCGTCAACGTCGGCGTGGCCGTCTTCTGGACCTGACGGCGGATCAGCGGAGCAGCGACGTCAGGGCGTCCAGCTTGTCCAGGGCCGCGAGGTCGTAGGTCAGTTCGGTGATCCGGGCGGCCGCGGCCGGGGTGACGCGGCGGGTGGCGTTCAACTCGAACTTGGCGGCCAGTTCGTCCGGTGACAGCGGGTTGTCCGGGCCGCCCCGGTTGGTGTCCACGCGTTCTTCCAGGAGGGCGCCCGCGCGTGTCCGGACGCGCAGGACGGCCGGGAAGCGGTGCGGGAAGATCGCGTCGCAGCGGGCGTCGGGGACGCAGCGGACCTTCGCCGCCAGCGCGAACCGGGCGGGGTCGGCGGCCGCCTCGTCGGTGAAGTCCTCGTGGGACACCCCGAGCCCGCCGCCGCCCAGCAGCGCCGCCGCGACGGTGTACGGGCCGGAGAACGCCGCGTGGTACCCCGACTCCGGCCGGGCCTTGTCCTCGGCGGGCTCGCCGATCGTCCGCAGGACGGGGGCGGGCGCGCCCAGCTCGATGTCCGCGATGTCGGCCGGGTCCAGGCCGCGTTCGCGGAGCCGGAGGGCGGCGTCGATCCCGGCGTGGGTGAAGTGGTTGCACGGGTACGGCTTGAAGAACACGCCGGGCAGTTCCCAGTGCTCGCCGAGGCGGTCGGTGATCGCGCCGGGGTCGGCCCGGTCGCCGCAGAACGCCTGGAGCAGCCCGAAGCGGCCCTCCAGGACGGTCGGCGGGCCGGTGATCCCGGTGCGCGCGAGCCCGGCGGCGGTGACGCCCGCGTGCGCGGCCCAGCCGCAGTGGACGCGCTTGACGGTGCCGCCGGTCCGGTTGGCCTCCAGGATCCCCGAGCCCATGCTGGCGGCGATGCCGAGCGCGTCGGCGATGCCGCCGGCGTCCAGGCCGGACAGCATCGCGGCGGCGGCCGCGGCGCCGAGCGCGCCGCAGATCGCGGTCGCGTGCTGGCCGCGCTCGAAGAACACCGAGTTGCCGAGCTCCCGGTCGTAGCCGGCCATGCCGAGCCGGACGGTGATCTCCACGCCGGCGCCGGCGGCGTCCAGCAGCGCCGCCCCGGAGGCGCCGCGCGCCTCGGCCACCGCGAGCGCGGCGGGCACGACGGACGCGGAGGGGTGCAGCACGGACGGCAGGTGCGTGTCGTCGAAGTCGAGGGAGTGCGCGAGCGTGCCGTTCAGCAGCGCCGCGCTCGGTTCGGGGAGGCGGGTGCCGGTGCCGATCGCGGTGGCCCGTTCCGCCCCGCCCCATTCGGCGACGAGTTCGCCGACGGCGCGGGCCGGGGGCTGCGCGGTGGCGGCGAGGCTGTTGCCCAGCACGTCGAGGACGCGGCGCGCGGCATCGGCCCGCAGTTCGGGCGGCAGGCCCTCCCGCCGCACCCGGTAGGCGAGGGCGGCGAGCCGCTGGACCGGGGTCTTCTGCTCGGCGGTCACGCCGTCACCGCCGCCAGGGGGCGGACGGGCGAGCCGGTGCCGCCCCTGATCCGCAGCGGCGCCAGCAGGAACGCGAACTCGTGCAGCCCCGCCTCGGCGAGCTCCTCCAGGTTCAGGTGCTCGATGATGAAGACGCCCGACTCCACCAGCAGGACCCGGTGCACGGGCAGGACGGCGTGCCCGGCGCCGGGCCGGATCCGCTCGTAGGCGGTCGTGTCGGCGCCGGTCGCCACGACCCCGCGCTCGGCGAGCCACAGCGCGGCCTCGGACGTCGCGCCGGGGACGCCGCTCTCCCGGCCGAGGTAGGCGGTGGCGTCCCCGAAGAGGCGGGCCCAGCCGGTGCGGATCAGCGCGACCTCGCCCGCGCCGGGCTCGGTGCCCGCGCGCTCGGCGGCGCGATCCAGGTCGTCGGCGGTCACGCCGTATCCGGGCGGCAGCGTCTCGACGCCGTGGACGGCGGCGACGTCCAGCAGGACTCCGCGCCGCAGCAGCCCCGGCAGGTTCTCGGCGCCGTGCACGGTGAACTCGCCGCCGAGCTGCGCCTCGGCCGCGTCCGCCCCGCCGTGCAGCAGCCCGTCGTGGCTGACGTGCGACAGCGCGTCGATGTGCGTGCCGACGTGGCCGCCGGTCACGATGATCTCGTTGGCGGCCGAGCCGCCGTCCAGGCGCTTCATGTCGCCGTGCCGCCGGATCAGCGTCATCCGGAAGCCCGGGTGGTTGGGCGAGCAGGGCATGCCGGTGAAGAACGGGTGGCCCAGCTCGATCAGCCGGACCCCGCCGGCGATCGCGGCGAGCAGCGGGTCGGTCGGGCGGGCGGTCAACGGATCACTCCCTTGGCGCGCAGCAGCGCCTGTTCCGCCTCATCTGCCCCGTACCGGGCGAGTATCTCGGCGGTGTGCGCGCCGAGCGGCGGACCGGCCCAGTCGATCCGGCCCGGGGTCCGCGAAAGGCGGAACAGGACGTTCTGCATCCGGACGGGCCCCAGCTCGTCGTCCGGGACGGTAGCGATCGTGCCGAGCGCCTGGAACTGGGGGTCGTCCATGACGTCCGCGGCGGTGTAGACGGGCGCGACGGCGGCCTGCGCCTCCTCGAACGCCGCCACGACCTCGGCGCGGTCGCGGGCGGCGACCCACGAGCCGACGGCCTCGTCCAGCTCGTCGGCGTGCCGGGCGCGGTCCGCGCCGGTCGCGAACCACGGCTCGTCGATCAGCTCGGGCCGGCCGACCAGCCGCATCACCCGTTCCGCGATCGACTGGGCGCTGGTGGAGATCGCGACCCAGCCGCCGTCCCGCGTCCGGTAGATGTTGCGCGGCGCGTTGTTGTGGGACCGGTTGCCGGTGCGGGCCTGCAGTTCGCCGAGCTGGTCGTAGGCGATGATCTGCGGGCCGAGCAGCGTCAGGATCGGCTCGATGATGGCCAGGTCGACGACCTGCCCGGTGCCGGTGGCCTCCCGCGCGCGGAGCGCCGTCAGCACGGCGTACGCGGTGGCCAGCGCGGCGATCCCGTCCGCGAGGCCGAACGGCGGCAGGGTCGGCGGGCCGTCCGGCTCCCCGGTGATCGCGGCGAACCCGCTCATCGCCTCGGCGAGCGTGCCGAAGCCGGGACGGCCGGCGTAGGGCCCGGTCTGCCCGAAGCCGGTGACGCGCGCCAGCACCAGCCGCGGGTTGATCTCGCGCAGCGCGTCGTAGCCGAGGCCCCAGCGCTCCAGGGTGCCGGGCCGGAAGTTCTCGATGACGACGTCGGCGTCGGCGGCCATCCGCCGGAACAGCTCCTGCCCCTCGGGGGAGCCCAGGTACAGGGTGACGGCCTTCTTGCCGCGGCCGAGCATCTTCCACCACAGCCCGACGCCGTCGCGCTGGGCGCCGTGGCCGCGGACGGGGTCGCCCCTCGGGTGCTCGATCTTGATGACCTCGGCCCCGAAGTCGGCGAGCAGCGTGGCGGCGAGCGGACCCGCGAACAGGGTGGCCGCGTCGAGCACGCGGACCCCGGACAGGGCGTCGGTCATCCCCCACCACCTTCCGGCCGTTCCGATCAGAGGAACAATGACCTTGCTTCAACCTGGCAGGGCGAGCCGATTCAGGTCAAGTGCGACGCGACCATTGACCTCAGAAGGCAGGAACGTCAGGCTGGAGCGACAGACTCTTGTTCCTCTCAGCGGAACAGCTCTCGGCATCCCCGGACGGGAGAGGCGACCATGGCGACGACCGAACTGCTGATCAAGAACGTCCGGGTGGTCCGTCCCGAGGCACCGGACGGCGACCCGCCCCCGCTCCTCGACATCGCGGTCGACGACGGCGTCATCGCCCGGGTGGCGCCCGCCCTGCCGGACGACGACGCGGCCACCGTGGTCGACGGCGGCGGCCTGCTCGCGTTCCCCGGCGTCGTGGACGCCCACCAGCACTGGGGCATCTACAACGACCTCGCCACCGACACCCGCACCGAGAGCCGCGCCTGCGCGCAGGGCGGCGTCACCACGTCCCTGACCTACATGCGCACCGGCCAGTACTACCTCAACAAGAGCGGGCCGTACCGGGAGTTCTTCCCGGAGGTGCTCGGCGCCGCGAAGGGCAACGCCTACGTCGACTACGCGTTCCACCTGGCGCCGATGACGGCGGAGCACATCACGGAGATCCCGCACCTCATCGAGGAGTTCGGCGTCACCTCGTTCAAGATCTTCATGTTCTACGGGGGCCACGGGCTGCACGGCCGGTCCAGCTCGCAGAGCGACTTCCTGATGACGCCGCCGGGCGAGAGCTACGACCTCGCGCACTTCGAGTTCGTCATGCGGGGCATCCAGCGTGCTCGCGAGAAGCTCACCGAATACGCCCCGCACGTGTCGCTGTCGCTGCACTGCGAGACCGCCGAGATCATGACCGCCTACACGGCGATGGTCGAGCGGGAGGGGACGCTCAGCGGCCTGCGCGCGTACAGCGCCTCCCGCCCGCCGCACTCGGAGGGGCTCGCGGTCACCATCGCGTCCTACCTCGCGCACGAGACGGGCCTGCCCAGCATCAACCTGCTGCACCTGTCGTCCGGGAAGGCGCTGTCGGCCGCCCTCACCATGGCGGACGCGTTCCCGCACATCGACTTCCGCCGCGAGGTCACCATCGGGCACCTGCTCGCCGACGTCGACACCGCCCACGGGCTCGGCGGCAAGGTCAACCCGCCGCTGCGGGAGCGCGCCGACGTCGAGGCGCTGTGGGGGCACGTCCTGGCGGGCGAGGTCGACTGGGTCGTCAGCGACCACGCCTGCTGCCGCGACGAGATGAAGTTCGGCGCCGATCGCGACGACGTGTTCCTCGCCAAGTCCGGGTTCGGCGGGGCGGAGTACCTGCTGCCCGGCCTCGTCGGCGAGGGCACCAAGCGGGGGCTGTCGCTGCAGCGCATCGCCCGGCTGACGTCCTGGAACCCGGCCCGCCGCTACGGCCTGGCCGGCAAGGGCGACATCGCCGAGGGGCACGACGCCGACATCGCCCTGGTCGACCCGGACGCCGCCTGGACGGTCCGGGCCGCCGCATCGGAGTCCGCGCAGGAGTACACGCCGTTCGAGGGCTTCGCCATGACGGCCCGGGTGACCGACACCTTCGTCCGCGGCCACCGCGTCTGCTCCGGCGGCGAGGTCACCGGCGCGCCCGTCGGCCGTTACGTGCCTCGGGGACGCTGAGGCGTCCCTAGGATCGATGCCGTGAGCGACCGGAGCCGGAACCCCGGTGCGAGTGCCGCCGCGAACGCCGGTGCGAACGCGGGTACGGAGGTGGCCGGGCGCGTCGCCGACGTGCTGCTGCTGTTCGCGGGCGGGCCGCGGAGCCTCGGCGTCAGCGCGATCAGCCGCGAGCTCGGCGTCTCCAAGGCCGTCGTGCACCGCATCCTGCGCTCGCTGGTGTCGCGGGAGATGCTGGAGGACGACCCCGGCACGGGCCGGTACCGGCTCGGCTCCGCCGCCGTGGCGCTCGGGGTCAGCGCGCTGCGCGGCTCCAACGTCCGGGACGCGGCCGCGCCGGTGCTGCGCCGGCTGCGGAACGAGACGGGCGAGACCACCACGCTGTCGGGGCTGGTCGGGGACGAGCGCGTCTACCTCGACCAGTTCGAGAGCCCGCACGAGGTCCGGATGACCGTCGAAGTCGGGCGGCGGTTCCCGCTGCACGCGGGCTCGTCGGGGAAGGCGATCCTCGCGTTCCTGCCGGAGGAGCGCCGGGAGGCCGTCCTCGCCCGGCCCCGCGCCGCCCTCACCGCCCGGACTGTCACCGGCGCGGCCGAGCTCCGCGGCGAACTGGCCGCGATCGCCGCGGAGGGGACCGCGGTGTCCCTCGGCGAGCGGCTGCCCGACGCCGCCTCGGTCGCCGCGCCCCTGCCCGGCCCGGACGGCGCGGTGCACGGCTCGATCAGCGTGTGCGGCCCGCTGCACCGCTTCACCCCGGAGGAGATCGACCGGTACCGGGGCCTGGTCCGCGCCGCCGCCGCGGAGATCGTCCGGGCCCGGGACGCGGCGCTCGCCTGACCCGCCGCCGGGGGCGGGGCGGGCAGGGGTCATCGGCCCAGCTCCAGGACGCGGCGGGCCGAGCGGATCACGGCCTCGTCCACCAGCCGGCCCCGGTCGTCCACGGACACCGCGCTGCCCTCGGCCAGCGCCCGCTCGTGGCGCTCCACGACGTCCCGCGCCTCGGCGAGCGCGCCGGGGCTCGGGGTGAAGACCTCGTGGACGACCGGGATCTGCGCCGGGTGAATGCAGGCGCGGCCCAGGAAGCCCATCCGGAAGAGCGCGCGGGTCGACTCCCGCAGCAGCTCCAGGTCCCGGATATCGACGCTGACGGGGGCGACGGGCGGGGCGATCCGGGCGGCGGCGCTGGCCGCGACGACCGTCGAGCGCGCCCAGAGCAGTTCGCGTCCGTCCGGGCCCGGGACCACGCCGAGGTCGGCGGCCAGGTCGGCCTCGCCGAGCTGCAGCCGCGCCACCCGGGGGGAGCGGGCGATCCGCGCGGCGTCCAGCAGCGCGGCGGCCGACTCCAGCAGCGGCATGATCCGCAGGCCGCCGGCGGGCAGTCCGGCCGCTTCTTCGGCCTCGGCCATCACGCGTTCGAGCGCGGCCACGTCGTCGGCGCTCTCGGCCTTGGCCAGGCACAAGCCGGTGACGGCCGGGCCGATCACGGCCCGCGCGTCCAGGTGCCCCGCCTCGCCCGGGTTGACCCGCACCCAGATCCGCGGACCGCCGGCCGGGCGCCCGAGCCCGCCCAGCCAGGCGGCCACCCCGGCGCGGGCGCTCTCCTTCGCCGCCTGGGGCACGGCGTCCTCCAGGTCGATGATCAGGGCGTCCGCGCCGCGGCCGGACGCCCCGGCGAGCATCTCCGGCGCGTTTCCCGGCACGTACAGGTAGGAACGGGCGATCATCCGAAGCTTCTCCTCTGCGGGCGGCCGACGATATGTGCCAGAGTAGGGAAACAGCGTTTCCATTACGAGGCCCGCCGTCGGGCCCACTGCTGGGAGGCCCCCTGTGCGGTACGTGGTCGTCGGGTGCGGGAACGTCGGGATGGAGCTCGCGCGGCGCTGGACGGAGCGGGGGCACACGGTCATCGGGACGACCACGTCCCCCGGGCGGGTCGACGAGGTGCGCGAGGTCTGCTCGGACGCCGCCGTCCTGCGCGGCTCGGACGAGGCGGCCCTTGCCGAGGCCGTCCGCGGCGCCGACGCGGTGGTGCTGACCGTGAGCCCGCGGCTGTCGCACTCCTTCGACGCCGAACAGCGGGTCGCCGAGTACGCCGACACGCTCGCCGGGAGCGCGCAGACGGCCGCCGCCGTCCATCCGCGGGTCGTGTTCACCAGCTCGACGTCGGTCTACGGCGCGGGCACCGGAACGGTGATCGACGAGGCCAGCCCCACGACCGACGACGCGGACGCCTCGCCCCGCAACTTCATCGCGGCCGAGCAGGCGGTGCTGGCCACGCCGGGCGGAGCGGTGGTCCGCATCCCGGACGTGTACGGCCACCCCCGCGACATCGACTACCCGGCGCGGGTCCGGTTCGCCCACGAGAGGCTCGGCGGGAGCGTCCCGTTCGCGGCCGGGGCGCTGCTGTACCGGATCGACTACCGGGACGCGGCCGCCGCCCTCGACTTCGTGGTCACCGAAGGGCTGACCGGCGTCTACAACGCCTTCCCGGACGCGGAGGTGCCGCCGACGAACGCGGAGGCGTTCGGGGAGATCTGCAAGGCCGAGGGCCTGCCCGAGCTGACCTACCGCGGCGAGATCGAGACGCCTGCGGTGCCGGTGAGCTCGGCGAAGCTACGCGCCGCCGGGTTCGCGTTCGCGCACTGAGGCGCGCGACACCGCTGCCAGGTGCCGCCCGACGATGCGGCCGAAGGCGAGCGCGGGCGTGAGGCACATGCCCGAGCAGAACGCGTTGCCGTTGACGGCGGCCGAGCCGATGACCTCCCCCACCGCGTACAGGCCGGGGACGGCGCGGCCGTCGGCGCGGCGCACCCGCAGGTCGGCGTCGACGTCGACGCCCGCGAAGGTGATCAGGGTGACGGGGTGGTTCTCGACGGCGTAGAACGGCGGCTCGGCGATCGGCGCGGGCAGGTGCCGGCGGCCGAACGCGGGGTCGGTCCCCGCGGCGACGGCGGCGTTGTACCGGGCGACCTCCGCGGTGAGGCCGGCCGCGTCGATGCCGGCGCGCTTCGCCAGCTCGGCCAGGTCGGCGGCGCGGTGCAGGCCGCGCCTGCGGCCGCAGCGGGCGTCCAGGTCGCCGGGGGTCCAGCCGTGCACCATGGGACGGGACTCCCGCAGCGCCCTCGCGTCGAAGACCATCCAGAACGTCATCCGGTCGACGCCGGTCAGGACGCGCTCCTTGCGGTCGATGCTGGGCTCGTCCTCCGCGATCCACCGGCGGCCGCGGCGGTCCACGTAGATCTCCCACGGCGGGCGCTCGGCCGCCACGAGCTGCGGGCGGTTCAGCCAGTCCACCCGCGGGTCGTCGCCCTCCGGGGGCAGCCCGCCGAACGTGGGGATGTACTGGCCGAGGCCCTGCAGCCCGGCGCCGATCCGCCGCGCCATGCGCAGGCCGTCACCGGTCGACGTAGGCGCGGCCGAGGTCGTCAGCGGCGCCCCCTCCAGTTCGGCGAACAGGTCGGGGGCGTGGCCGAAACCGCCGGTGGCGAGGACGACGGCCGGTGCGCGCAGGGCGCGGCCGTCCTCGGTGGCCACGCCGGTGACGGCCTCTCCCTCGGTGCGGAGCCCGGTGACGCGCACGCCGGTCCGCAGGGTGACGCGCCCGTCCCCGGTCAGCGGCTCCAGCAGGCGGCGCAGCGCCCGGAGGATCGCCGGGCCGCCCGGCGTCTCGGCCGCGTGGACGGTGCGCGGCGTCGTGTAGGGCTCGTGCCCGTACACGATGCGCGGGGTGGCCGGGTCGATCTCGTAGCCGGCCGCGAAGAGCCACTCCAGGACGGCGGGCTGCTCCGCGAGCGAGAGCCGGGTGAGGTCCTCGCGTCCGGTGCCCCGGCTGATCCGCAGGATGTCGGCGAGGTGCCGTCCGGGGTCGTCGGCGATGCCGCGCTCGCGCTGGGCGGAGAAGCCGCCCGCGGACAGGTGCCCGCCGGAGTACGGCAGCGCGCCGCCGACGTCGGCGGGCTTCTCCAGGACCAGCACCCGCGCACCGGCGCCCGCCGCCGTGATCGCGCAGGCCAGCCCGCCCGGCCCGGCGCCGGCGACGATCACGTCGAACCCCATGGCGACCTCCGATGTTCCGCTGTGGGAAATAGTGTTTCCTTAGGTTCGGGGACCGGTCAAGGTGCCCGGCCTCTTGCCCGTATGAGTGAAACGATGTTTCCTATAGCGAAACAGACCGGGTGAACGGAGACGAGCACGTGCGACCCCACGTCGAGCTGATCCAGGAAGACGACTACGTCTGGCACGCGGCCGAGCTGGTGGGCGGGGAGGGCAGGGCGAGCGAGCGCCGGCTGTCGGTGGACGAGGAGGACGGCTCGTCCTCGCTGCGGCTCGACTTCCACACCGACTGGGGACGCGGCCCAGGCATCCACCACGCCAACACCGAGTACTACGTGCTCGAAGGCTCGATGACCTACGGCGGACGCGAGATCGGCAAGGGCGGGTACGTGTACGCGCCCAAGGGCGTCCCCGCCGATGCCATCACCTTCACCGAGGGCACCCGCGTCCTGCACTACCGCGAGTACGGCGACGCGGGGTTCGACCCGGTGGACGGGCTGAACGCGCCCCGGTGGAAGGACGCCTACGAGGACGTCATCGTCATCGACAGCGAGGCCATGACATGGGACGCGGTGCCTAAGGCCGGCCCTATGCCCGGCCTGTTCATCAAGTACCTGCACGTCGACCCGGTCAGCGGCTTCTACACCAGGCTCGTGCACGCGCAGGAGGGCTGGACGGACCACCGGCTGGCGCACCACCCGTGCTACGAGGAGGCGTACACCGTCCAGGGCCACATGGAGTACAACTTCGGCACCCTCGACCTGGGCACCTACTTCTTCCGTCCCGCACGGGTGAAGCACGGGCACTTCACCACCCAGGAGGGCGGCGCGACGTGGCTCCTGCGCTCGGACGGCGAACTCGTCAACTGGTACACGCAGAACGAGTGGGTGCGCTGGGGCGGCGAGGCCGTCAACTACGGACCCGAGGGCGGCCGGATGCGCTGGTCCATGGCGTCGCACGACCTCGGCCGCGGGACGGCGGGACGTTCCGAGCGCGACCTGAAGGAACTCCAGGAGGCCGTGCTCTACCAGCGCGAGCAGGGCGAGACGGACGACGACTACATCCAGCACGGCCACGGAACCGACAAGAGCGTCCTCGCCATAGCCAAGGCCCTGGACGCGGCCCGCCTCCAAGGCGGCCACGGCCACGACGACCACGACCACGACGACCAGGACCACGACCACGCGGCCCTGGACTGGGGCACCGACCCCGCCGCGCTGGAGCACGCCGACGAGCGCACGGACCGCCTCCGCCACAACTGGGGCGCCGGCCGCCCCTGGCGGGAGGGCGACCCGGTCCCCGCCCCCATCCTGTCGAGCCTCCCCGTCCGAAGCCGCTCCACCGGCCGCTGGGACGCCGACGGCATGTGACCGCCCGGCCGACCAAGCCGTTGACTTGCGGCGTGTTGTTGTTATGGAAGGCGGAATAACAACAACACGCCGCAAGTCAACGGGACCGCTAGGAGGCGTAGCGGTCGGTCTACTAGTGGTCCCTGCGGCGGCGCGGGATGATCAGCAGGGCGGCTCCGCCGGCCATGACCAGGGCGGAGGCGATCATGGCGTAGGTGGGCAGGCCGTCGGGGCTGCCGGTGTTCGGCAGGTCCCCGGAGCCGCCGCCGCCCGTACCGCCGCCGCCCGTACCGCCGCCGCCCGTACCGCCGCCGTCGCCGGACCCGCCGCCCGAGCCGTCACCGTCCCCGCCGCCGCCACCGCCGGCGAAGGTGAGCGGGATCTCGGCGGAGTTCGGTCCCTGGTTGCCCGGCGCGGTGACGGCGATGACGCAGGCGCCGGCCTTGGCGGCGCAGTCGGCCCCGCCCGCCTCGGCGACGAGCTTGATCTTGGCGTCCTTGGAGCCGTCCTTGGTCACGAAGTTGCCCTCGGCGTCGGTGGCCCCGAGGATCGCTCCCCCGGTGTCCTGCGCCGCGCAGTCGTTGGGGAGCTTGGGGCCGGGCTTGCACTGGCCGAGCGTCACGAAGGTCTCGTTGGGGGTCATGCCGGTCACCTGGACGGTGATCGTGTCCCCGGCCTTCACCCCGGTGGTCTTGCTCGCGTTGATCTTCGGTGCGGCCAGCGCGGGCGGCGCGACCGCCAGGACGCATGCCCCGGCTAGTGCCACGACGGCGCCGGCGCGTCTCACAAGTCCGGCGAAGCCGGTCCGGGGGGTATGGGGGGTCGCCCCCCCTCGGGAAATACTGACGGTCACGACGATCGCTCCTTCTTATTGTCTGCTGCCTATCTGCTGCGGCGTTGGACGACGGTGACGACTCCCCCGGCGAGGACGAGCAGCGCGACGGTGGCGGCCCAGAGCGGCGTCGAGGGGCCGCCGGTGCCCGGCCCGGTCGCGGCGGCGGGCGCCGCGGAGGTCCGCACGGCGGCACCGCCCTTGAACGACGACCCCTTGAAGCCCACGCGGACGACCGCGGTGTTGGTGTCGTAGACGGCGTCCGGCACGGTCCCGGGCAGCGGCCCGGCGCCGATGACGCACTGGCGGGTCATGCAGTCGATGCCGCTGAACTCGGGACGGGCCTTGAGCCGGACCTCGGGGAGCCTGCCCTCCGCGTCGACGTTGACGAAGGTCGAGCCGCCGCCGAGGTCGCAGTCCTTGAGCCCGTTGGTGTAGCCCTCCCGGCACAGCCCGACCGCGACCGCCTTCAGCCCGGGACGGAACCCGGACCCGGTGACGGTGATCGTCTCGCCCGGGGTGAGGTCGGCGGAACGGCTGACGTGCAGCTCGGGCGCGGCCGTCCCGGCGGCGAGCGGGAACGGCGCGAGCGGGAACAGGGCCAGTGGGGACAGCGCCAGCGCGGCGAGCGCGTGGGGGATCACGTGACTGGACCTCCGGTGCGGGCCACGGCCGCCGGGCGCGGCTCGCCGGGCGCCGGGACGGCAATCTCGGCGATGCGGCCGGGCTCGACGGTGTAGGCGCGGTGGACGAGCGCGAGGATCTCCGGCGTGGCCGGTCCGGCGACGACCACGGCGGTGCCGGTGGCGGCGAGCCGGGCCAGCACGGCGTGGACGGCGGTGGCGCACGGGCCGCCCGCGATGCCGTCCACCAGCAGGAGCCGGGGCCGGGTGAGCAGCGCCTCGGCGAGCGAGAGCAGCCCCTTCGGCGCGGTGGCGAGCGCCTGCGCGGGTTCGCCGCCGAGCTTGCGGAGCGAGGGGAAGACGTCCAGGACGGAGCGGGCGGCGGCATCGGGGTCGGCGTGGCCCATCGCGCGGGCGTGCGCCGCCAATCCCGCCGCGACTGGCGACTCCCCGGGGGCGCGCGGTTCCGGGCCCGCGTGGTGGCACAGCCCCAGCGCCATGCGCTGGTAGGCGTCGAGCGCGGTCAGGTCGGCGCCGCCCAGCACGATCTTGCCCCTGCAGGGCGTCCGGCCGGCGAGCGCGGCGGCGAGCGTGCCCGCGCCGGGGCCGGACAGGGCGACGACCTCGCCCGCCGCCATCCGCAGCCCGATCCGGCGCAGCGGGGCCGGGCCGCGCGGGACCGACAGGTCCCGGACGTCGAGGAAAGGGGCCGGCTCCGTGCTCCGGGGGCCGCGCACGCGCAGCGCCAGCAGCGCGCCGAGGATCGGCGGCAGTGCGGTGAGCGTCAGCGCGGACCCCTCGGCGAGCACCGAGCGCAGGGCCGCCGCGCAGCCGAAGCCGGCGAGCCCGCCGCCCGCCGCCGCGATCCCGGTGAGGCCGGCCACCGCCAGACGGCGCGGTTCTGGCAGTGGCCGGAGCACGGTGGCGTCGAGCGCGGCGACGGCCAGGCACGCGGCGGGCAGCGCCACGGCGAAACCGGCCGCGAGCGCGACCGGACCGGGCGCGCTCGCCATCAGCACCGGCGCGGCGGCGCCCGCGAGCAGCAGCCAGGGGACGGTCTGCGCCGTGCCGGCCGTCCGGCGCCCGAGGACGACGAGCGCGACCGCCGGGAGCAGCGCCCACGCCAGGTGCCGGACGGGTTCGTCGCCGATCAGGTCCCAGCGGAAGGTGAGCAGGTGCAGCCCGCCCATGAGCGGCGCTCCCACCGTCCAGCCGATGAGCAGGTACACGGGGAGGGACGCCTTGACCTCGCGGGCGACGGCCACGTCCCGCACCCGCGCGACGGACCGGCCGGACTCCCCCGGCACGTCGCGGGAGAGCAGGGCGGCCGCCGCGGCGAGCGCCGCGGCGCAGCCGCCCGCGACCAGCAGCGCCGACCCGGGATCGGCGGACCGGAGCACCGCGATCCAGGCGGCCGCGGCCAGGCCCGCGAGCGCGGCGGCCTGCCCGCGCGCGGGCCCGCCGGCCGACCGGACGGCGCCCGCCCTCGGCACGGCGAGCAGCGGCCCCGCGAGGATCCCCGCCGCCATCAGCGCGGTGGCGAAGACGGGGATCGCGGGGATGAGCCCCGCCAGCACGATGGCGAGGCCGGCCGGCGCGCCGCAGGCCGCGGCCGCCCGGTGGGGGCGCGACCGTCCGGCCGTCCGCAGCAGCGGGAAGACGCCCGCGCAGGCGAGCAGGAGGCCCGTGAGCGCCATGTAGGTCACCACGTCGCCGGGGACCTTCACGACGCCGCCGAGCGCGTCGGTGAGCAGCAGCACGGTCCCGCCCGCCAGCGGCCCGGCGGCGGCCAGGACCACCGGCCCGGCGGCGGCGGCGTGCCGGGGAACCGGCGGGAGCGGAACGGTCGTCATGCCGCCCCTCCCCTCGGCGGGGCGAGGAACCGGTCCAGCGCCTCGGCGTCGACGGGTTCGAGGACCTCGCCGGTGCGCCGCTCCAGGTAGCCGATCAGCTCGGCGCGGTCGACCACGTACGCGCCGCTCGGCGACGGCGCCACCGAGTCCAGGTAGCCGAGCACGTCGGTGAGCTCCACGGCCGGGGCGGCGCTCGCGGCCACCTGGTGGTGGACGGGGGACGCCACTGCCGCTCGGCGCCGCCGGCGCCGCGCCGCGGCCCAGCGGCCCAGCGCCAGCCGGATCCCGAAGAGCAGCAGCAGCGCGGCGAGCGCGTTGGCCCCGATCAGCCCCCAGGGGTAGGCGCTGAACGTCGTCTCGAACGGGACGGACCCGGCGTACCGCCCGCCGACCACGAACTGGCCGAAGGCCGCCGGCGGCAGCACCACCGGAATCCGGTACGTGGCGGTCTGGCCTGGTCGCAGGGTGCCGGTCCGCGGCGCGTCGAGGGGGCTGTCGGGGGTGTCCTCGGCGCCCCAGCCGACGACCAGCGGGGCGTTCTCGATGGGTTCGGCGCCCGAGTTGCGGATCCGGAGCACCAGGGTCCGCCGCGGCCTGCCGCCGAACAGCTCGGCGCGGTCCCCGCCGCCGACGACCTCCAGGCCGACCACGTCCGCGCGGACGGGCACGACGTCCCGGACGATCCGCTCGACGGGGTGCCCCTCGACGGTGAACGGCGCCGTCGCGGTGGCGGGCGGGCCCGTCCCGCCGGGCAGGGTGCCGACGCGGACGACGCAGGGGCACGCCGCGGGCGGCGCGCCCACGGTGAGGCCAGCCTCGAAGGTCCCGGCGGGCGCGACCATCGCGGTGACGCCGCGCTCGGTGTCGCAGTCCGCCGACCCGTGCACCGCGTTCGCCCCGCAGACCTGGACCTGCACGGTCGCGCCCGGCGTCCAGGAGCTGCCGCGCACCCGGGCGGTCGTGCCCGCGGCGGCGGCTCCCGGCTCGACGGTCACTCCTGGCTCCGCCGCGCGCACCGGGGCGGCGGCCGCCGGCGCGGCGGAGAGTGCCGGCTGGACGACCAGGGCCGCGGCCAGCAGGACGGTGATCGACCGGGCCCTCACATGAACACCCCCGTCTCACCGGAGGTCAGGCCCGCCCGTTCCCGCCAGCGGCGGATCAGCCGGGGCAGGACGGACCACACCGCGAACACGGTGCCCGCGAGGACGAGCAGCGCCGCCCAGGGCACCGCGGTGAACCCGGTCTGCGCGCGGACGTCGATGCCCCCGGCGGCCGTCAGCTCCACCCGGACGGTGACCTTGTCCAGGGCCGGCGGGCCGTTCCACGGCAGCGTGATCTCGGTGCGCTCACCGGGCAGGATCTCCGGGATGCGCTGGTCGGGCCACCGCTTGACCTCGCGGCCGAACACGCCGGTGGCCCGGACGCGGGCGGTCGGGGAGATCCGCTGGTTGCCGGTGTTGACGATGGTGTAGCGGACCGTCCCGCGCCCGCTCCGCACGAACGGGACGAGCGGCTCGGTGCGGGCGACGCCGAGCCCGTCGGCGCGCATGCCCGGCGTCAGCGGCCCGGTGACCCGCAGGTACACCCGGGCGCCGACGGCCCGCCTGATCCCGACGCGGGCGCCGCCGCTCCGCTGGACGCTCTCGATCGCCGTGTTCAGCGCGACGATGCCGCCGATGTGCTCGCCGGGCGTCGCGCCATCGGGGATCTTCAGCGTGAACGGGATCTCCCTGGCCTTCCCGCCGGGGATCTTCGGCGACGCGGCCTTCAGCGAGATCCAGGCGCCGACGTCCCGGGGCTCCTCCTCCGCCCCGCGCAAGGCGAACCCGGCGTCGCGGGGGGTGTTGTAGGCGTCCGTCCCGTACACCTTGAAGGTGATGGGCGCCTTGGTCATGTTGGTGATCCGGACGACGTCCCTGACGGTGGCGCCGGCGGGTGCCTCGAACGAGAAGAAGGGGCGCGCGGCCGGGGCCGCGCTGCGGTTCGCGGGTCCCACCGACCAGGCGCCGTTCCCGGTGGCGGGGCCGGGCGCCGCCGCGGCGCCGGGCGCGGCCGCGACGGCGGCCGTGCCCGTCAGCGCCGCCGCGGCGGCCAGGCACGTCGCCACCGCCGCGGCGGCGATCCGGAGCAGGGGACTCATCGATCACCTCGTGCGGCCGGGCGGTGGTGCGCGCCGCCCGGCCGCGGGGCTCGGGGCGGTCAGGACAGCGTGAGGGTCAGGACGGCGGTGTAGCGCCCGGCGCCGGTCACCGGAGGAACGGTGAGGTCGAGGCCGGCCCCCGCGGAGAACGTCCCGCCGACGACCTGCCCGGTGCCGCCGGGCGCGGTGCACAGCGTCGCGGCGGTGGTCGTGTCGAGCGGTCCCGCGCTGCCGGGCGTGACGGCGCTGGCCCCGGGCGCGGCGGTGCACGCCGGCGTCCAGGAGAGGTTCCCGGCCGGGATCTTCGTGCCGGCGGACGAGGTGAAGTCGGTGAGCGTGCCGGTGAGCGACCAGCCGGTGGTGCCGCCGCGCGCGTCGATGACCTCGACCCGCTTCAGCGAGCCGGTGGCGGACTGCTCGGTCCCGTTCAGCGTGACGGGGGTGAGGTCGACCTCGCCCGCCTCGCGGGACATGGTGAGCGGCCCGCCGTTGACGGTGACGTTGATCTGCTGCTCGCCGCACCGGTCCGCGTCCTGGCCCTCGCACTCGCCGGTGGGCGGCGGCGTCTTCTCGGTGACGGTCAGCGCCACGCGTGTGCTCGCCTCGCCCTGGGAGACCACGATCGCGCGGGCGCCGGGGGCGGCGGACTCGGCGACGGTCGCCGATCCGGTGAGCTTCCCGGCGGCGTCGGCGGAGGCGGTGACGGCGGTCAGGTCGTCCGGCTCGCACGCGGCCCCGGCGGCGTCGCACAGCACGACCTCGACGGCGCCCGGCTGCCAGCCCGCGCCGGTGAGGGTGACGGTGCCGCCCTGGACGACGCTCGGCGGGCTGACCGACGCTCCCGGCCCGCCCTCGGTGACGTTGATCGTGGCGAGGCTCCCGGGGGTGCTCTTGGGCGTGCAGGTGATGGTGGCCTGCGCCCCGGCCTCGGCGACGACCGTCAGCCCGGCGGGGGCGATCCGCACCTCGCCGGCGCCGGTGAGCGTGAGCTCGCCGGACACCTTGCCGATCGGCAGCTCGCCGTACGCCGGGATCGGCCCGGTCCGCTTCGGCGCGCTGATCGGCACGGACCCGGACTGCGCACCGGAGACGGTGAGCGTCCCGGACGTGGTCCAGGAGTTGACCGGCAGCGGCGCCACGCCGGGCAGGTCGGAGAAGTCGGCCTCGACGGTGACCGCGTCCCCGGCGGCGGCCGAGGCGGGCGCGGTGACCGTCACGGTCGCGTCGTAGTCGAACACCGAGCCGAAGATCTGGCACTGGTAGGGAACCTGGCCCGTGGCGGCGTGCGCGGTGCCCGCCATCGCGGGAGCCGCGACGGCGCCCGCCGCGGTGATCACCGCGGCGGCTCCGCGCAGGGCCGTGCGTGTGCGTCTCATCTGCCGCTGCTCCTCACTGCCGGCCGTTGCGCGGGTTCGTTTCTCAGAGGGAAACGAAGTTTCGCAAGACGGACATAGCGAAACCGCAACGGAGCGGCGCTGTCAAGGGCCGGGCGCGGGCGGCAACACAATCGTTTCACTCAGGGGATCGCCGTTTCCCTACCGAAGGGTTACGGTTTCCGACCATGCGCACGGTGCTGCGGAGCCTGGCGGAGCTGTCGATGACGGCCGGCCTCGTGCTCGCGATGTTCGTCGGCTACCTGTCGTGGGGCACCGGCGAGTACACGCACCGGCAGCAGGGCGACCTGCACAGCGAGCTGGAGCGGCGGTGGAACGCGACCCAGACGCGCAAGCTCGCGGCGTCGGGGCCGCGGCGCGGGCGCGAGGCCGCCGTTCCCGTGGCCGAGGCAGGGCAGGCGTACGCGCTGATCCGCGTCCCGAAGTTCGGGTCGTCCTACCGGTACGCGGTGGTTGAGGGCGTGGGCACGGCCGACCTGCGCAAGGGGCCGGGGCACTATCCGGGGACGGCCGGGCCGGGCCAGGTCGGCAACATGGCGATCGCCGGCCACCGCACCACCTACGGCGGGCCTTTCGAGCGCAACGGCGAGCTGGCCCGCGGGGACGAGATCCTCATCGACACCGCCGCGACGACCTTCGTCTACCGGGTGACGCACCGCATCGTGGTGCGGCCGGGCCGCACCGACGTGACCGCACCGGTGCCGGGCAAGCCGGGACGCAGGCCCAAGAAGGCGATGCTCACGCTCACCACCTGCCATCCGAAGTTCTCCGCCGCCTACCGCCTCGTCGTCTTCGCGGAGCTGGCGGGACGCCGGGCGCGCACCGCGGCGGCCTGACCCGCCGTGCTACCGTTCCCCAGGTTGAAACACTGTTTCCATTAGGAGGGTGTCGTGGGAGCGCACGCGCACGGCTGGTGGATCCTGCTGCACCTGGTGCTCTTCGTCTTCTGGCTGGGCGGCGACCTCGGGGTGTTCTACTCCAGCCGGTTCGTCCTCAAGCCGGACCTGACCCCCGCGGCGCGCACCACCGCGCTCAGCGTGATGAGCGGGCTCGACCTCGGCCCGAAGATCTGCCTGGTGCTGTTCCTGCCGAGCGGGGTGACGCTCATGGCGCTGGACCCGCACGGCGCCGAGCTGTTCGGGATGGCCGTCTTCGGCTGGTGGCAGGTCGTGCTCGTGTGGGTGCTGGCCCTGGCCTGGCTGGCCGCCACGATCGCCGACCACCGCACGCACGGGCGCTTCCCGTGGGTGCGCCGCGCCGACTGGGCGGTCCGGATCGGGCTGATCGCCGCGCTCGCCGCGCTGTCCGCGTACACGCTGCTCGCCGACCGGCCGTTCGGCGTCACCACAGACCCGCGCTGGCTCGGCGGCAAGGTCGCGCTCTACACCGCCGCCATCGCGTGCGGGCTCGGCATCCGGCTCACGCTGCGCCCCTTCGGGCCGGCGTTCGGCGCGCTGATGAGCGGGGGCTCCACCCCGGAGGTCGAGCGCACGCTCAAGCGCGCCGTGGACGGCTGCCTGCCGTACGTGTTCGGCATCTGGGCGTCCGTCCTGGGCGCCGCGGTGCTCGGCGTGCTCAAGCCCGGCGCCGACCTCTGACCCGGCCGGCCCCGTGCCAGCCGCCCCAGTGCCGGCCGCCCCAGTGCCGGCCGCCCCAGTGCCGGCCGCCCCAGTGCCGGCCGCAGCAGTGTCAGCCGCCGCCGTGGCCGAGCTTGCCGGACACCCGCGCCGCGGCCTCCATCAGCGGCGGCGCGCACTCGGCCAGCCGGGGCCGGAACCGGGTCAGCGGGCCGGCCACGCTCAGCGCCGCGATCACCCGGCCGTCGTGGTCGAAGACCGGCGCGGCGATCGAGGCGGTCCCCTCCTGGCGCTCGCCCTGGGACGAGGCGTAGCCGCGCTTGCGGACGGTGGCGAGCTCCTTGCGCAGGCGCTCCTCGTCCACGATCGTCCGGTCGGTCAGCGCCTCCAGCCCGTGCCGGCCGAGCAGCGCGCCGACCTCGGCCTCGTCGAGGAAGGCCAGGATCGCCTTGGACGAGCTGCCGGCGTGCAGCGGGTACGGGATGCCGAGGCTGACCTCGACCCGGAGCTCGTGCGGCGGCACGACCTGGTCGACGTAGAGCCGGGTGTCGCCGCGGCGGATCGACAGGGTGGCGGTCTCGCCGAGCTGCTGGGCGAGGCGGCGCAGCTCGGGCGCCGCCAGCGCGCGCAGGTCCATCCGGGCGAGGTAGGCCCGGCCGAGCGCGATCGCGGCGTGCCCGAGCGCGTACCGGCGGGTCACCGTGTCGACGGTGATCAGGTCGCGGCTGCGCAGCGCGGTCAGGATGCGGTGCACGGCGGCCTTGGTCAGCCCCAGCTCGGTGGCGATCTCGGTCACCCCGAGGTCCGGCCGGCCGCTGCGGCCGAACAGCAGCAGGACGTCCATCGCGCGCTCGACGGCGGCGATCGACCGGCTCTGCCCCTCGCCCTCCTCGGCGGGGGACGCGGAGACGGTCCGGGAGGTCGCGTTGCGCGACACGGCGGTTCCTTCCGACGGGGTGGGGTCAGCCGCAGTCTAGGGCATCGCGTTTCCCGTGACGGAACACTCGTCACCGCCGCCGGCGTTGACACCCGCTCCGCAGCATCGTTACCGTGAGTGGGACGGTGTTTCCTTTAGCGAAACGAAGGGCGCGGTGCCGTGGCGGTCGACGCACAGACCTTCCGTTCGGTGCTCGGCCAGTGGCCGACCGGTGTCGCGGTGGTCACCACCACCTCCGGGGACGGATGGCACGGCATGACCGCGGGCTCGTTCTGCAGCGTCAGCCTCGACCCGCCGCTGGTGCTGGTCTGCCTGGCCCGGGACATCCACACGCACGCGCTCATCGAGCGCAGCGGCGTCTTCGCGGTCAGCTTCCTCGGCAAGGACCAGGCCGTCATCGGCCACCGGTTCGCCGGGCGCGAGAGCGGCGACCGGTTCGCGCGCGGCACCTGGGCCCCGGCACCCACCGGTGCGCCCGTGCTGGCGGAGGCGGTCGCCTGGCTCGACTGCCGGGTGGCGTACGCGTATCCGGGCGGCGACCACACCATCTTCGTGGGCGAGGTGCAGACCGCCGAGACGCCGCGGCGCACCGCGCCGCTGCTGTTCCACTCCCGCGCCTGGGGCCAGCTGGCCGACCCGCTGCCGGACGAGGTGACGATCGCCGACACCGGGCTGGCCGCCGCGCTGCACCGCAGGGTCACCGCGTCCGGCAGCGCGCCCGCCCGCGTCACCCGGGCCGGCGCCGCCCGGCTGCTGGACGCGGTCCGCGCGGCCGGCGTCCGGGTCCGGACCCCGGTCCCGCCCGGCCCGCAAATGAACGGCGCGCAACTGAACGGCACGGGGCCCGCCCGGTGCCCGTCGTGGTCGGTCCTGGTCGAGGACGCGGTGTCCCTGACGCAGGTCCCCCGCGACTCGCCGGTGACGGCCGAGATCGTGGACGGGCCGGACGCGCCCCGCCTGATCGAGGCGGCCCGCGCGCGGGGCCTGGCCGTGGTGGGCCGGGTGAGCGACGTCTTCGCGCCCGCCCGCGAGGCCGCCGTGCTCGCCGCCGTCGACCGGCTGGCCGCCGCCGGGTGCGCCGAGATCGCGCTCGACGAGGGCGCCGAGGCCGCGTCGCCGCTGCTCGTCCGCAACGTGCTGCAGGAGGCGGTGGCGCGGGCCCGGCCGGTGCCGCTGCGGGTCCGGCTGCGCGAGGCGTACGGGCTCGGCCTGGCCAACGCGCTCACCGCGATGAAGAGCGGCGTACGCCGCTTCGACGTGACGCTCGGCGGCATCGACGGCGGCCTGTGCGCCGAGGACCTGCTGTTCCTGGCCGACCGGCTCGACGTCGCCACCCCGATCGACAGGGCCGCCCTGGTGGCCGCCGCCGCGGACCTGGAGGCGCTCTGGGGGTCGGCCCTGCCGGGCCGCACCTACCGGGCCGCCTCCTGACCAGTTCGAAGGGAATGCAGCCGATGACCCAGCCGAGGACGCCGACCGGCGCACGGCTCGTGGAGCAGATGACCGACGCCGAGCGGGCGCGGGCGGAGCGCGTGGAGGCGGTGCTGCCGCGGCTGCGCGAGGCCGCCGCGGCCGCGGACGCCGCCGCCGAGTTCCCGTCCGGGCACGTGGCGCTGCTGCGCGACGCCGGGCTGCTCGGCCTCGTGGTGCCCGAGGAGTACGGCGGGCTCGGCGGCGGCCTGCGCGACCTGGCCGCCGCCACCTACGCGATGGGCACGGCCTGCCCGTCCACCGCGCTGTCGTACTTCTTCCACAACACCAGCGCCTCGCGCGGCCTGCTGCCGCTGGAGGCGATCGAGGCGGGCCTGTTCGAGGGCGACGACGAGGTGAAGCCCGTGCGGGCGTTCGCCGAGAAGGTGCTGAACCGGATGGCCGCCGGGACGTGGATGGCCAACTTCGCCAGCGAGGAGGTCAAGTCCTCCAGCGCCAACATCGCGATCGCCACCACCGCGTCCCCCGCCGAGGGCGGCTGGCTGCTGAACGGCGTGAAGTCGTTCGGCTGCGCGACCGGCGTCGCCGACACCTACCTGGTGACCGCCCGGCTCGACGGCACCGCCGGCGCGGACGGGCTGGCGCTGTTCCTGGTGCCGCGCGAGGCGCCCGGCGTCGTCTCCCGCGAGCCGTGGAACGGGCTCGGGATGCGGGCCTCCAACAACCACGGCGTGACGCTCACCGACGTGTTCGTCCCGGCGGAGGAGGCGCTCACCGTCCCCGGCGCGTTCGTGCGGATGCTGCGGATGAGCCGCGGCAGCTTCGTCGGCAACCAGCTCGCGATCGCGGCCTGCTACCTGGGCGCGACGCAGAACGTCTACGACTTCGCCGTCGAGCGGCTCACCAAGCGGACCTTCGCCGACTCCGGCCGGCCGATCGCGTCCTCGCCGATGCACCAGGTCATCATCGGGGACATGACCGAGCGGCTGGAGACGGCCTACCTGTGGATCCGCCGCCAGCTGGAGCTGGAGACCTCCGAGCCGCCGCTGCTGCCGAAGCCCGAGGTGTACCGCCAGTGGCGGATCGCCAAGGGCGACATCACCGAGGCGTGCTTCCAGGTCGTGCTGGGCGCGTTCAAGGCGTGCGGCACCTCCGCCGCCACGATGGACGGGGTGATCGGGCGGGCGCTGCGCGACCTCGCGATGGGACTGGTGATGACCTTCCCGGCGGAGCGCGGCCGGCTGGAGGCCGCCCAGGTCATCACGGAGAACAAGGAGAACGAGTTGTTCGCGAGCGTCCGGCAGTGAACCCCCCGCACCGGGACCTGGTGGCCGGGGAATGGGCGGCGGCGCCCGGCGGCGGGCCCGTCCTGGAGGACCCGGCCACCGGCGCGGAGGCCGGGCCCGCCCCCGTCACCGGCCCCGAGCGGCTGGAACGGGCGATGGCCGCGGCCGACGACGCGGCGGAGGGCTGGGCGGCGCGCCCGGCCGCCGAGCGCGCCGAGCTGCTGGACGCGGTCGCGGCCGCCCTCGAACCGGTGACCGGGGAGATCGCCGCGCTGGAGGCGGCGGCCACCGGCGTCCCGATCCGGCAGGCGGTCCCGCTCGGCGTCATCGTGTCGGGGTCGTTCCGGCTGGCGGCCGAGCAGCTGCGCGGCGGCGGGCTGGCGGCGTCCTTCACCCGCGAGGACGGCCGGGAGGCCGAGGTGCGGCGGCTGCCGTGGGGTCCGGCGCTGTGCCTGGTCCCGTGGAACGCGCCCGCCCCGATGGCCGCGCACAAGGCGGCCAGCGCGCTGGCCGCGGGCTGCCCCGCGATCCTCAAGCCGAGCGAGTACGCGCCGTACGGGGCGCAGCGGTTCGCCGAGGTCGTCGGCGCCGTGCTCGCGGACCGGGGCGTCCCCGGCGGGGTCTTCCAGCTCGTCCACGGCACCGGGGAGACCGGCGCGCGGCTGACCGCCGACGCGCGGATCCGCGCGGTCTCGTTCACCGGCGGCGCCGCGGGCGGCCGGTCGGTCGCCGCCGCCTGCGCCACCGGGATCAAGCCCGTCCAGCTGGAGCTCGGCGGCAACAACCCGCTGATCGTGATGCCGGACGCCGACGTCGGCCGGGCCGCGCGGGCCGCCGTGGACCTGCTCACCACCCTCAACGGCCAGTGGTGCCGGGCGCTCGGCCGGCTCATCGTCCCCGAGCCCCTCCGGGACGCGCTGCTGGAGGCGGCCGGCGAACGGCTCGCGGCGCTGCGCGCGGGCCCGCCGCTGGACGAGGACACCGACCTCGGGCCGCTGGTGCACTCGCGCCACCGCTACCTGGTCGCCGCCCGGCGGGACGCGCTCGGCGGCCGCGTCCTCTCCACGACCAAGGTCCCGGACGAAGGCAGTTACCTGGCCCCCGCGCTCGTCACGGACGTCGACCCCGGCGACGCCACCGAGGAGATCTTCGGGCCCGTCGCCACCGTCCACACCTACCGGACGCTGGACGAGGCCGTGGCCCTGGCCAACGGCACCGCGTACGGGCTCGAAGGATACGTGGCCGGCACCGACGAGGAGGCGGCCCTCGCCGTGGCGCGACGCGTCCGCGCCGGGGAGGTGAAGGTCAACGGCTCCAGCGTGCTGAGCCTGCACCTGTTCGCGCCCCGCCCCGCGTGGGGGGCGTCCGGGCTGGGCGAGGAGGGCACGGCCGAGACCCTGCGGTTCTTCACCAACCCGCGGGTCGTCGGCGTCGAGGACGGATTCGCCCTGCACTCCCGGGAACCGTGATGGCGCCCGTGCTTGGGCCGGTGCTGGTGGCCGGGGCGGGTCCCGTGGGCCTCACCGCGGCGTTGGCCCTGGCACGCCGCGGCGTCCCGGTCACCGTGCTGGAGGCGGAACCGGAGCTGGCCGCTGAGTCGCGCGCGTCCACCTTCCATCCGCCTTCGCTGGAGATGCTCGACGGGCTCGGGGTGCTCGACCCGCTGCTGGAGCGCGGCCTGGTCTCCCGGACGTTCCAGTACCGGGAACGGCGCGGCGGCGTCGTCGCCGAGCTGGACCTGGCGGTGCTTGCGGGCGACACGCCGTACCCGTTCCGCGTCCAGTGCGAGCAGGGCAAGCTCACCCCGATCCTGCGCGACCACCTGGTGGCGGCGGGCGGTGAGGTCCGGTTCGGCGCGGCCGTGCGCACTGTCCTGCCCGGCCCGGACGGGGTGGTGGTGGCGACGTCCGCCGGCGACCGGGTCCGCGGCGCCTGGCTGATCGGCGCGGACGGCGCCGGCTCGGCGGTACGGCAGGACCTCGGCATCGATTTCGAGGGCATGACCTACCCGGAGCGGTTCCTGGTCGCGTCGACCCGGACCGCCGTCGAGGACCTGCTGCCCGGCATCGCCGCGGTGAACTACGTCTTCGACCCCGGCGAGTGGCTGGTGCTGCTGCGCACCCCCGACCACTGGCGGGTCCTGTTCCCGACCCCGGAGGGCACCCCCGACGCCGAGGAGCTGGCGCGGCTGCCCGAGCGGCTGCGCGGGGTCGCCGACGCCACTTGGGACATCGCGCACGCCAGCCTGTACCGGGTGCACCAGCGCGTCGCCGAGACGTTCCGGACCGGCCGGGTGCTGCTGGCCGGGGACGCGGCGCACGTCAACAACCCGCTCGGCGGCATGGGCATGAACAGCGGCATCCACGACGCCGTCCTGCTGGCGGGCGCGCTCGCGGACGTCCTGGCCGGTGGCCCGGAGGCCGCGCTCGACGACGCCGCCGCCGCCCGCCGCGACGTCGCGCGGTCGTTCGTCGGCCGGCTGACCCACGCCAACTGGGAACGGATGCGCGATCCGGCCGGGTACCGGGACGAGCTCCGGAGGCTGGCCGGAGACCCCGCCGAGGCCCGCCGGTACCTGCTGCGCACGTCGATGATCGCCTCGCTGCGGGACGTCGCCTGATGCCGGGTGAGATCGTCCGGGAGAACCCGGCCCGGCTGGACGAGGTCGTCGGCCGGGTGCCGGTCGCGGACGAGGCCGGGGTCGACCGGGCCGTCCGGGAGGCCGGGTCCCGGCAGCGCGCCTGGTGCCGCGTGCCGGTCGCGGAGCGGGCCGCCGCGCTGCTGCGGACCGCCGACGCCGTCGACGCGCTGCCCGGCGTCGCGGAGCTGCTGGCCCGCGAGTCCGGCAAGCCGCGGGCCGACTGCGCCGGGGAGCTGCGGTTCGCCGCCGCGTACCTGCGCTGGGCCGCGGAGCGGGCGCCCGAGGTGCTCGCGGACCGCGAGACCGACGACGCGGCCGGACGGCTCGTCCTGCGCCAACGCCCCTACGGGGTCGTGGCGGCCATCACGCCCTGGAACGCGCCCGTCATCCTCACGATGCTGAAGGCCGGTCCCGCGCTGGCGGCCGGGAACACGGTGGTGGTCAAGCCGTCGCCGCTCGCGCCGCTGGCGGTCACCCGGGTCATGGCGGCGTTCCCGCCGGGCCTCGTCCGGGTCGTGCACGGCCATGCCGGTACGGCGCGGGCGCTCGCGGGCCACTCCCGCGTGCACCGCGTCGCGTTCACCGGCGGCGCCGAGGCGGGCCGCGCCATCGGGACGGCCGCCGCCAAGGCGATCACGCCGGCGCTGCTGGAGCTCGGCGGCAACGACCCGGTCGTGCTGCTCGACGACGCGGACCTCTCGGACGCGGCGATGGACCGGCTGGTCATGGCGTCCTTCGCCACCGCGGGCCAGGTCTGCATGGCCGCCAAGCGCCTGTACGTCCCGCGGGCGCGGCTGGCCGAGGTCCGCGACGCCTACCTGGCGGCGGCCGCGCGGACGCTGGTGCTCGGCGACCCCCTCGACGCCGGGACCACGGTCGGCCCGGTCATCTCCGCCGAGGCGGCGGACCGCGTCCGCGCGCTGGTCGCCGAGTCGCGGCGGCGGGGCGGCACCGTCACCGAGCTGGGCGCCGTCACGGCCGACATGGGACGCGGGCACTTCGTCCGGCCCGCCCTGGTCACGGACGTGGCCGACGACGCGCCGGTGGTGGCCGAGGAGCAGTTCGGCCCGGTCGTGCCGCTGCTGGCCTACGACGACGAGGACGAGGTGGTCGCGCGCGCCAACGCGGGCGACCTCGGCCTGGGCGCGTCGGTCTGGTCCGCCGACGAGGACCGGGCGTTCGCGTTCGCCCGCCGCTTCGACGCGGGCTTCACCTTCGTCAACACCCACAACCGCACCGGGATGGCGCTGCGCGCGCCGTTCGGCGGCGTGAAGCGCAGCGGGCACGGCCGCGAGTACGGCACCGAGGGCCTGCTGGAGTACGCGCAGACGTGCGCGATCCACGCCCCCGCCGCGTTCCGCGCGGACGGCCCCGGAATGAGCGCTGGCGCCTACCCCTCCTGACCCCCTCCTGACCCCCCTCCAGGCTCTTCCGCCGCCCGATCCGCGGCACCGGCCCATTGCCTTCCCGCGTCCCGGCGTGCTTAATGGAGATGGTCATATTGGAAACTCTGTTTCCCTAGCCGAAACAGTGCCCGCTCCTCGGAGGCAGCATGCGCCCCGTACGCGCCGTCCGGACCCTGGCCGCGGCCAGCGCCGCCACCCTCGCCCTGACCGCCCTCGGCCCCCTCGCCCCCGCCCACGCCGCCGTCTCCCGCGTCCAGACCACCGTCGAGATCCGCTGCGCGTTCACGACCCTGAACCAGAGCGCCGACTGGTACTTCCCCTCCGGCTCCCCGCAGGGCCTCGTGTGGCTGCAGCACGGCTTCGCCCGCGCCAACGACCACGTCGCCGACCTGGCGTCCCGGTACGCCGCCGCCGGTTACCTCGTCTTCGCCCCGACCCTGCCCAGCGCCAACCTGTTCGGCTGCACGCTCCAGAACATCGGCAACAACACCGCCTTCCTCGGCAACGTCGCCGACCTGTTCGCCAAGATGGGCGACCCGTCCGACAAGCTCGGCCGCAGCTTCGCCAGGGCCAAGGCCGAAGCGGGACGCCCCGGCCTCGCACTGCCCGGCTCCCTCGTCTTCTCCGGGCATTCGGCGGGCGGCGAGGCCGTCAGCTACGTGGCCGGGCGCCTGCGCACCGACAGCGCGGCGGGCTGGGCCCGGCTGCGCGGCCTCGTCCTGCTGGACCCGGTGAAGTCGTTCCTCGGCGACAACCTCGGCACCGGGCTGCGGGCGGTGGACGGCACCGGCCGCATGGTCCGCACGATCTCCGCGCCGGACGGCACCTGCAACAACGGCGGCAGCGGCACCGACGCCGTCCAGGCGGGCGTGCACGCACCGTTCGTCGGCGTCCGGCTGCCCGGCGGCGCGCACACCGACGCCGAGGGCGCGAGCACCGACGCGGTGGGGACGATCGCCTGCGGAACGCCGAAGGCGGAGAACATCGCGGTCCTGCAGACGTTCGCGGTCGCCTGGGCCACGGACGCCTTCAAGGGCACGCAGACCCCCGCCTACCTGCCCGGAGGCTCCTACTTCCAGACGCAACTGGGCGCGGGCAGGATCCAGACCCTGGCCGGCGCCTCCTGACGCCCGACCACCGGTGGGGGGCCGAGCCCCCACACCCCCCGGAACGGCCCCTTCCCGGTGACCGCCGGGGCCCGTGAGCGGGAAGTTTCCGCCCCCGGGCTCTGGCGGACCCGGGACCGCGATTGTAGTGTCTTGGAAACAGTGTTTCGCTAGAGGAACCGGGAGGCCCGATGGGTCCGGTCCGCGTGGCCGCCGCGCAGTTCGCGGCCGGCCGGGACGTGCCCGGCAACCTCGCCACCTGCCTGCGCATGGTGGACCGCGCCGCCGCCGAGGGTGCGAGCATCATCGTCCTGCCGGAGTTCTGCAACCGCCTGTCCTGGTACGCGGACAGGGCGGAGGCCCTCCGGCACGCCTGCACGCCCGACGGCCCGTTCCTCACGGCGATCCGGGAACGGGCGGCGGCGCACCGCGCGTACGTCAAGGTCAACGTGACCCTCTCCGGCGGCGGCCGGGTCACCGTCAGCAGCCTGCTGTACGGGCCGGACGGCGCGCTCCTCGGCCGCTCCGACAAGCTCACGCTGATGGGCGCCGAGGGCGACCACCTCGACCCCGGCACCGCCGCCGGCCCCGTCGTCGCCACCCCGCTCGGCCGGCTCGGCATGTACGCGTGCATGGAGGGCGTCACCAGCGACGTCCCCCGCGACCTGGCCGTGCGCGGGGCGCAGGTGCTGCTGAACAGCCTCAACTCGTTCGCCACCGACGAGGCCGGCCTGCACGTCCCCGTCCGCGCGGCGGAGAACAGGGTGTGGATGGTGGCGGCCAACAAGGTCGGCCCGCTGCTGCCGACCGACCTCCTGCCGGCGATCGCCGAGCGGCTCGGCGTCCCGGCGGGCCTGCTGGACGGGGCGGGCGAGAGCCAGATCGTCGCCCCCGACGGGACGGTCGTCGCGAAGGGGCCGCGCACCGGCGAGGCCGTCGTCGTCGCCGACATCGACCCCGCGCTCGCCGACCGCAAGACCCGCCCGGACGGCACCGACCTGTTCGCCGCCCGCAGGCCGCGCCTGTACGCCCCGATAGTCGCGGCGCCGCGTCCCCGCGCCGCGCCGCCCGGCGACGCGAAGGTGGACGTCGCCGCCGTCCGCTCGCCCGGCTCGGTGCGGGACGCCGCGCGGGCGGGCGCCGAGCTGGTCGTCCTCCCGGAGCTGGCGTTCGGCGCGGACGCGGACCCCGGCGCCGTCGTCTTCGCGCTGGCCGCCGCGCTCCAGGGCACCACGGCGCACGCGGTGACGAGCGTGCGGGCGGGCGCCGCGCACGCCGCCTACCTGGTGAACGCCGGCGGCCTCGCCGGAAGCCAGCCGCAGCTGCACGCCAGCGCGCGGCACTCCGGCTGGGCCACCGAGTACGGCGAGCGGCTCGCCGTCTTCACCCTCCCCTGGGGCCGGCTCGCGCTCGTCACCGGCGACGACGCCCTCTACCCCGAGGTCTTCCGGCTCGCGGCCATCGCCGACGCCGACGCCGTCGCGGTCCCGTTCACCCCGGCCGAGGACTGGGAGATCGCCCTCGGCCTGCCGGAGCGGGCCGCGGAGAACCGGCTGAACGTCGTCGCCTCCGGGCCGGACGACGGCGTCGTCCTCGCGCTGCCCGCCGACTTCACCCTGTGGACGTCCTGGGAGGGGCCGTTCGAGGGCCGCATCAGCCACCCCCTCGTCACCCGCGCGACCGGGCCGGTCACCGTGGCCGCCGTCCATCCCGCGCAGGCCGTGAACCGGCTCGTGTCCAAGAACACCGACCTGGTCGGCGGGCGCCCCGCGCACGCGGTCGCCGCACTGGCCGACGAAGCACCGAGCGGAGCGCCCCGTTGAAGGAGACCCCGCCGTTGAAGGAGACCCTGCCTTGAAGGAAACACTGCAGCACGTCGAGCAGATGGTGGACGAGTCCCCCGTCATCGACGTGACCGACACCTTCCACCGGTTCGGGACGATCCTGGACCGGCTCAAGGCGAGGATCGACGACCGGTTCGAGCTGGCGCGCGACCCGTCCACCGAGGACCTGGAGTCGTACGGGAACCCGCCCGAGAGCCCCGGCGGGCGCCTGGCCGCCTACAGCGGGCCCGAGGTCGACTGGATGGTCCACTCCTGGCTCGGCAACCCGACGGCCGGGTTCGCGAACCTGCACCTGACGGTGTGGCTCGGCCCGCAGATCCGGGTGCCGCACCTCGGCGTCGCGCTGCTCGTCTGGCCGGAAGGCTGGTTCTACGTCGACTCGGTGCCCCGCGCCAACCTGCTCGCGGACGGCGCGTACTACGACGCCTACTACGAGCCCCTCAACGCGGAGTGGCTGGCGGTCCGGGAGGAGAACCCGCAGCTGGAGTGGTTCACCAGCCGCGCGGGGTTCATCCGGGCGAGCCTGTCCCCCACCGCCCACTGCCACTCCTTCCCCCGCGAGGAGAAGAACGTCGACCTGGTCGAGCGGCTCCTCACCGAGCACGTGGACCGCTGGCTCGGCTGGGTCGACGAGGCCGGGCCCGTCCCCGAGGCCGACCGCGCCGCGCTCGCCGCCGCCGACCTGGCGACGCGCCGCAACATCGCCGAGCGCGACCCGGCGAACGTGATGGGCGTCCGGTACTTCGGCCAGGAGATGACCGACCGCCTCGTCCGCGCCCTGTGGGGCGGCGACCGAGAGCTGCCCCGGCCATGACCACCGAGACCCGCACCACCGAGACGCTCGCGGCTACGGGCGTCCGGTCGCTGTGGTGGTCGGCGGACACCGGCGGCCCCGCGCCGTTCGGCACCGCGCACCTCAAGGTGTACTACCCGGCCCGCGCGGAGGGCACCGCCGCCGAGCGGCTGTCGGGAGAGATCCCGGTCGACCCGCGGGGCGCCCCCTACCCGGTGGTCGTGTTCTGCTCCGGGGTGAACGTGGAGCAGGCCGTCTACCGGCCGCTGGCGACCGGCATCGCCGCCGCCGGATTCGTCGTCGTGACGTTCGACCGGGTGGCCGAGCTGTTCGGCGGCCGGTACGGCCTCACCCCGGGCGTCGACCTGGACGCGGCCAGACCCGACGGCTACGGCACGCGGCCGACCTGCCCCGCGCTGCCCGCCGTCCTGGACGCGCTGGACGGCATCGACCTGCTCAAGGGATCGCTCGACCGCACCCGGATCGCGCTCGGCGGGCATTCGGCGGGCGGCACCGTGGTGCTGCAGTCCGCCCGGTTCGTCCCCGGCGTCCGGGCCTGCTTCGCCTACGGGACGCACACCATGGTCGCCACCATGCTCGGCTGGCCGCCCGGGACCGTGCTGCCCGCGCAGGTCGACTGCCCCGTGCTGCTCGGCGTCGGCACGCGCGACGGCGTCATCACGGGCAGCTCCGACCGGTACGGGCAGGACGCGCCGTCCGACCCCGTCACCCGCACCTTCACCGAGGCGCTGCACGATCCGCGCGACCTGCTCGCGGTCGTGCGGGGCGCCAACCACTTCGCCGTCGCGGACCCGGTCGACCCGACCGCGGCCCGCGCGTTCCTCGACCTGCCGCCCGAGACCGACCCCGCCGAGGCACGCCGCGCCTTCACGGACCTCGTGGCCGCCTTCCTGCGCGCCCACGTGCGCGGGGAGGACGCCGCACCGTCCGCCGACCCGGCGCTCATCGACCTGCGGCGACGATAGGGAGAGCCCTTCATGCTCAAGAACTTCTGGTACGCGGTCGAGTTCGCGCACGCGGTCACCCGGGCCCCGAAGCGGGTGACCTGCCTCGGCCAGGACTTCGTCCTCTACCGCAAACGCGACGGCGGCGTGGTCTGCCTGTCCGACCTGTGCGCGCACCGCGGCGCCGCGCTGTCCGGCGGCACCCTCGTCGACGACAAGATCGCATGCCCGTACCACGGGTGGCAGTACGAGCCGGACGGCGCGTGCAGCAGGATCCCCGCCAACCCGGAGGGACGCGGCATCCCGAAGCGGGCCCGCGTCGACTCCTACCCGGTCCGGGAGCAGTACGGGATGATCTGGGCGTTCCTCGGCGACCTGCCCGAGGACGAGCGCCCGCCGCTCCCGCACTTCCCCGAGCACGACGACCCCGCGTTCCGCACCGTGTACGTCGAGATGGTCATCGAGGCGAACTACGAGCGGACGTTCGAGAACGTCGTGGACGCCGCGCACACGCCGTTCGTGCACGGCACCCGGTTCGGCAACCCGGACAAGCCGGAGATCCCCGACTACGACGTCACCGAGGACGAGTGGTCGGCGACCGCCGACATCCGGCTCAGCCCGCCGCCGGCGGGCGGCCTGTGGAAGCGGCTGTACAAGGGGCGGCCGGAGGAGGTCGTCGTCACCAACGGCTGGTACCTGCCGAACATCGTGAAGCTGCACGTCCGGCTGCCGTTCGGGGACATGATCCTCTACGACCACAACGTGCCGCTCGACCGGAACCGCACCCTCGTCAAGATCGTCGGCTACCGGAACTTCTTCACCGGCAAGTGGGCCGACAGCGACGCCCGCAAGCGGATCCGCAGCATCCTGCTGCAGGACAAGGTGGTCGTGGAGACCCAGCGTCCGGAGCTGCTGCCCTACGACCTGCCGGGCGAGCTGCACCTGCGCTCCGACGCCCTCCAGGTCGCCTACCGGCGGCGCCGCCAGAAGCTGATGGCCGACGGCTGGTGGCTCGGCGAGCACGAGGAGCTGCCGGTCAACGGCAAGCGCGGCAGCGCCACCGTGATCCCGTCCCCGGCCCGCCGGGAGAACCCGGAACTGGCCCGCGCCTGGCAGCACCGCCCCCGCGGTGCCGGACGACAGGGCGGCGACCCGGTGCCCCTCGACAGGACCGTCACCGAAGGAGAGAGCGAGTGAGCGTGTCCGCGCCCAAGGCGCTGAACGACCGGACGCTGGCGGCCCTGGCCGGCGTCGAGCCGCTGGAGACGGTCCGCGAGAAGGCGCTCATGAGCCCCATGTCCCCGGACCCGGTCGGCACGCTGCACGTCCTGCGCGGCGAGCGGATCGCCAAGGTCGTCTGCATCGGGCTGACCGTCCCGCAGATCGGCATGGACAGCCACATGATCTTCGCGTTCACCGCCGCGGACTCGGCCGTCCCGCACTTCACGCTCGACTCGGTGCTGGCGGGCGGGCAGCTCGCCTACCACATCGACCTCGTCCCGCGGGTCGACCTCGGCGCGCACCTGGCGTACGTCAACGCGGTGTTCCAGCCGCTGACACCGGTGTACGAGGAGGTCAAGGAGCGGTTCGGGCCGTCCACGGCGGCGATCGGCCCCCGGCAGCACGCCATGATGTCGCCCTGGATGCTCGTCAACAGGGCCGACGACGAGCACTTCGCGCAGATCGGCGCCTACCTCGACCGCTACTTCGAGCACTGGCGCGACCTGCTGGTGAAAGGCGTCCCCGACGACGTCCTCGGCACGCTCACCGGAACCGACCTCGCCGCACGCGACGCCCGCAACCGCGCCGCGCTGTTCAGCCCGGAGGTGGACCCGGTGTGGGCGAACGTGGCCCGGCTGCTCGGCGACCGACAGGCCGAGGAGTTGCGGACCGAACTGCTCTCCAACGACCTGCGAGGTGAAGGCTCCGCCGATGGCTGAGCCGAGCGAGTGGCAGCGCCGCATCGAGGGCGAGTGGCACGGCCGCCCGTCCCTGTTCGACGCCGCAGGCACCTGGCAGGGCTACGAGGACATCCGCCGCTCCTCGGTCTTCGAGGACGGCGTCACCACGTACTACATGGACGGCGGGCTCGAAGGCGGCGGTCCCCTCGCGGGACGGTTCCGGCTCGGCGCCCCGTTCGCGTTCGGCGTGGTCGACTCCGACGGCGACCGCATCTACACCGGCCCCGACTTCCACGGGACCGGGCAGCCCTACGGCGGGTTCGTCGACGCGCACTACTACGGGCCTGGCTGGCAGGTGGACCTCAACACCTGGAACCACGTCCTGCCCGACGGCCAGACGCAGGTGTACTCGTCCACCCTGTATCAGGGCTGGGCGGTCGTGGGCTGCTTCAACGGCGTCTACAAGCGCAGCACCGACTACGACGCCAACCCCGCGACCAGGGACGCGATCGAACGGTTCCTCGCCGACGAGACCCGGCACGGCCCGATCCCGTTCATCCTGCCGACCAAGGAGCGCGGCGCGTACAGCGGGACGTGCGAGCTGTGGGGCGCCGACCAGAAACCCGCCGGCGAGGTCACGGTGTCGATCCGGCTGGAGCCCCTCGACCTGCTGCGGACCCGCCACCACGTCACCTGGACCGGCGCCCTCGACCGGGACTACACCGTCGAGGCCCGCCGGGACGGGACCCGCTCCTTCTACGAGGGCCCGGACGCCTGGGGCAACGCGCAGGCGTTCGGCCGGGCCAACTACCCCGTCCTGCACTTCTCCGACGACGTGTGGAAGGTCAAGGGACGCGAGTTCATGGTCGACGCCACCCCCGGGATGACCGCCGGCGAGACCCTCACCGTCGTGTACGAGCTGTTCAGGGGCAACGTCCTGCACGCCGTGCTGCACGGCGTCCTGGCCTGGGAGGCCGGGGTATGACGGGCCGGGCGGTCGTCATCACCGGCGGGACCCGCGGCATCGGGCTCGGCCTCGCCGCGGAGTTCCTGGCCCGCGACGTCCGCGTCGCGATCTGCGGCCGGTCGCAGGAGTCGGTCGGCAAGGCGCTCGCCGAACTCGGCGACGGCGCGGTCGGCGTGGTCTGCGACATGGCCGACCGGGACCAGGTGCAGGCCCTCTGGGACGCGGCGGCCGAGGCGTTCGGGCACATCGACCACTGGATCAACAACGCCGGGGTGTCCACCTCCCGCCGCCCCCTCACCGAGCTGCCGCCCGACCAGCTCGAGACCGTGGTGTCGGCCAACCTGCTCGGCGTGATGCACGGCAGCGCCGTCGCGGTGCGGGGCATGACCGCCCAGGGCGGCGGCACCGTGTGGAACATGGCGGGGCTCGGCAGCGACGGCCGGACCGTCCCCGGCCTCATCGCGTACGGCGCGACCAAGCGCGGCACCGACTACCTCACCACCGGCCTCGCCAAGGAGGTCAAGGACAGCCCAGTGAAGGTGGCGCACCTGTCCCCCGGCATGGTCGTCACCGACCTGCTGCTCCGCGACTACTCCCCCGACGAGCTGGCCAAGGCGAAGAAGATCTTCAACATCCTCGCCGACCGGGTGGAGACGGTGACGCCCTGGCTGGCCGACAGGATCCTCGCCGGGACCAAGAACGGCGGGACGGTCGCCTGGCTCACCACGCCCAAGATCATGGGCCGGTTCATGCTGGCCCGGTTCCGCAGGCGCGACCTGTTCGGCGAGGACGCATGACCGACTACCCGGTCGCGCTCGCCGCCGAGGACTTCGTGCCGGTGGCCTTGACCGCGCTGGGCATGGCGATGCTGCGGCACCGGCACCCGCTGGTGCCCGCGGCGGCCGCGCTGGTCGTGGCGGGCGGGTTCGGCAAGGCCGCCTGGAAGCTGATCGTCGCGCTCGGCGGCCCGGACCTGCCCTGGCTGCGCGGCGCCCTGTTCCCGCTGCTGGCGATCGGCTTCACGGCGTTCGCGTACGCGCTGGCCCGCGAGTCGCGCCGCCCGCCGCATCCGGCCGTGCTCGCGGTTCCCGTGCTCGCGGTCCCGCTGCTCGCTGCGCTGGCCCTGTCGGCCGTCCTGCGCGACACCTGGCCCGCACTGCTGTGGACGATCGTCGCGGTGACGGTCGCCGCCGTCCTGCTGGCGCGGACCGCCGCGCGGGCGGGCGACCCGATCGCGGCGACGCTCTTCGGCCTCTGGCTGGCGGGGCAGTACCTGCTCGGCCCCCTGGCGGCGCGCGCCGAGCAGTCCATCCCCCTCCAATGGGTGGAGCAGTCCTGCAACACCCTCGCCCAGGCGGCCTTCGCGTTCGCCGCCTGGCACCTCACCAGAACGACACGTACCCCAACGGAACGGACCGAGGAAAGGGCGGCGGCGTGACGGACGCACTCGGCTGGCGGCGCAAGTTCGGGGTGATCGCGCCGTCCACCAACACCATCGTCGAACCCGACTTCCACCGGATGGGCGTCCCCGGCGTGACGTCCCACTTCTCCCGCATCCACATCCGCGACCAGGACATGGCCGGGGACGAGGGCATGGAGCGGCTCCTCGCGCAGATCCGCGACGAGATCGGCGCGGCCTGCGAGCGGGTCCTGACCTGCGAGCCCGACTACATGGTGATGGGCATGTCCGCCGAGACGTTCTGGGGCGGGATCGAGGGCAACAAGCAGTTCGTCAAGCAGATCCACGACATCACGGGCCTGCGGGTCGCGACCGGCGCCGAGGCGTGCGAGCGGGCGCTGCAGATCTACGGGGCGCGGCGGATCGGCGTCGTCACCCCGTACCAGCCGGTCGGCGACGCCAACGTCCGGCGGTTCTTCACCGAGCTCGGCTTCGAGGTCGACCGCATCATCGGGCTGAAGTGCCCGACCGCCGTGTCGATCGCGCACGTCACCGACGCCGAGCTGCGCGCCGCGCTGCGCGAGCTGGCCACCGGCGAGGTCGACGCGCTGGTCCAGTGCGGCACCAACCTGTCGATGGTCGCCACGGCCGACGAGGCCGAACGCTGGCTCGGCCTCCCCGTCATCGCCATCAATGCCGCGACGTGGTGGATGGCCCTCCGCGACAACGGCATCGAGGACCGCGTGTACGGCGCGGGCTCCCTGCTCCGCGAGCACTGATGACCCATTCACCGATGACCAGGGGCGGCTACGTCGACACCGAATGGGGTCAGGTCCACTACCGCGCCACCGGCGACTCCGGCCCCTGGATCGCCCTGTTCCACGAATCCCCGCTGTCGTCCCGCGTCTACGAGGACGTCCTGCCCCTACTCGGCCGCCGCACCCGCGCCGTCGCCTTCGACACCCCCGGCTACGGCGCGTCCGACCCGCCCCCCGGACCGGGCTGCGAGATCCCCGACTACGGCCGGGTGCTGGCGCAGGCGGCGGCCGGGATCGGGATGGAGAGGCCCGTCCTCGCCGGCGTGCACAGCGGAGCGTCCCTCGCCCTCGCGGCCGCCGCGCACCTGCCCCCCCCCCCCGCGGCCTGGCCCTGAGCGGCGTCCCGCTGTTCACCCCGGAAGAGCGGGCCGGCTTCCTCTCGGGATGGACGCCCGAAGCCCCCCTCGACGGCAAGGGCTCCCAGTTCGGCTGGGCCGTCGAACGCTACCTGCGGAGCTGGGGCCCGGACGTCCCCCGCGACCTCCTCCACCTCGCCGTGGTCGAACTGATGCGCGTGGCGGACCGCTACGAGTGGGGCTACCAGGCGGCGTTCCGCTTCGACCCCTCGGACGCCCTCGCGGCGGCGGACGTCCCCGTCCTCCTCCTCAACGCCGAGTTCGACAGGCTCGCCCCCAAGGACGCCCTCGCCCTCGACCTGGCCCGCGACGCGCGCCTGGTCGTCCTCCCCGGCCTCCCCGGCCAGCCGCACCTGCGGGCCCCCGGCGACTTCGCCGCCGCCCTCCTGGCCTTCACCCTGGAAGCCCAGTCCTGACCGCTCACCACGCGCAGTCGGGCACCCCGTCGAGGTGGGCCTTCCCGCGGATGTAGACGTTGCTCACAAAGCCGCTGGGCTGGTCACCACCGTTGTAGGTGTACGACCACCACTCGCTGGAGTACCCCGAGTCGGAGACCATCTGCCCCCGCTTCTGGCAGTACACACCGATCTCCTGCTTGGAGACCTTCCGGATGATGATCGGGCAGTTGCCCGTGGACGGATAGTCGGTGCACGCCCCGGTGTTGCCCCTGCGAACGTTCACATTGGTGGCCCACACATAGACCCAGACGATCCGATCCGCCGCCCGCTTCCCCACCGCCTGCTGCGCCGCGGCCTGCTGCACCGACGCCTGCGGCGCCGCCGCCTGCTGAACCGGCGCGGCCTGCGCCGGCGCGGCGGCGATGACCGAGGCCCCGAGGGCACCCGTAGCGGCGAGCATCATCGCCGCCCGCTTGAGACCCGGTCTGGAGGCATTTCGCGCCATACCACTCTCCATTCACTCGTCACCCTGCCCGACCCCGGCGAGCAAGGCAGCGGATGAGAGTGAACCCCGGACCGGCTTCATCCCGGCTTCAGATCGGCTTCCCCGGCCGGCCGGGGCGCCCGGTCAGGGGGTGGTCTCCTCCAGGACGGAGCGGATCCGGCTCCAGGCGTGTTCCAGGTCGGTGTCGGGGGCGGGTTCGAAGACCAGGACGCCGTCGCCCAGGTCGAGGGTGAGGACCTGCCTGCCCGCCTCGGTGCGCATCGGTTCTCGTGCGTCCACGCCGTAGGGCGCTTCCAGGACGCTCATCTCCGCGTCGCCGCGCGGGTCGAACATCAGGAGGCCGCGGGCGACCCACAGGGCTCCGCGCTGCAGCACGTTGTCGTGCACGACGCCCTCGTCGTACGGCAGGGGGCCGCACAGCCTGCCGATCAGGCAGAGGCGGGGGCGGCGTCCGGCGGTCAGCTCGGCCACGATCTCGTCGGTGTCGCCCAGGCCGGGCGGGATGACGTAGAAGGCCAGGCCGGGGCGCGGGCCGGTCAGCTCGCGGCGGAACGACCGGAGCGAGGGGCGGCGCCGCAGCACTCGATCCAAGGCGGGCCGGAGCAGGAAGCCCCCGGCGAGCCCCGTCGAAGCCGCGGCGATGACCGGTATGACGATGGACACCCGCGTCACCGTAGCTTTCGTAGATCACGCACAGGTGTCCGTCTTGCGTGTCTCGCCACGTGTGGGAGCGGCTGTCATTCTGAGGGCATGCGGATAGTGGTCGTGGGTGCGGGGATCATCGGTGCCGCCCTGGCGGACCGGCTCGCCGCGCGTTCGCAGGACGAGGTCGTCGTGGTCGAGGAGGACGCGCCCGGCGCCGGGACCTCGGGCACCAGCTACGCATGGGTCAACGCCAACGATCCCGCTGATCCCGCCTACCACCGGTTGCGGACCGCGGCGATGTCGACCTGGCGGGAGCTGGCCGCCGGGTTCGGTGACCCGGCCTGGTACCGGGAGGCGGGCAACACGACGTGGGCGGTCACCGAGGACGCGAAGGCCGAGCTGGCGGACCGGGTCGCGCGCCTCGGCGAGCTGGGCTACGCCGCCGAGCTGATCGACATCGGGCGGCTGAGGGAGCTGGAGCCGCGGGTCCGGGCTCCGCAGGACGCGCTCATCGCGCACTATCCCGATGAGGGCTACGTGCACGGCGGCGCCGTGGCACAGGCTCTGGTCCGGCGGGCGGGGGACGCGGGAGCCGAGATCGTCACGGGGCGTCGCGCGGTCGGCCTCAACACCGGCGGTGACCGCGTGACCGGTGTGCGGCTGGACGACGGCAGGGATCTGGACGCCGACCTCACGATCTGCGCGGCGGGGCGGCACAGTCCCGCGCTCCTCGCCACGGCCGACGCCGCCCTTCCGCTGGTCGACCCGTCCGAACCCGGCTCGCCCGCGCCCTGTCTCGTCGCCACCACCACGGCGGCCGAGGGCGCCATCAACGGCCTCGTCCACGCCCCCGGTCTCTCCGCCCGGCCCGCGCCGGACGGGGGGCTCGTCCTGGAGGCCGGGGACCTGGACGCCGGGGTCGACGAGGCGGCCTCCCCCGCGCTGATGCGGACGGTCGGCGCCGAGCTCCTCGCTCGTGCGCGCGCCCTCGTCCCGAAGCTGAGGGCGGGCGTCGCCGGGGTCCGGCGGTGCACTCGGCCGCTGCCCGTGGACGGGTATCCGCTCATCGGCCTCCAGCGCCCCGGCCTGTACACCGCGGTGACGCACAGCGGCATCACGCTCGGCCCGCATCTCGCGCTGCTGATCGAGCGGGAGATCCGCGGAGACGCGGCGCCGGAGCTCGCCCCCTACCGTCCGGGCCGCGCCTGAACCCGCCGACGACGCTGCGCCGCAGGGGATTCACCGGACCGCGGTCAGCCGGTTGTATGGTCCGCGGCGGTCAGCCAGCCGAGCCGCTCGGACATGTTCCGGGCGCAGGCCACGACTGTGCGCACATGGTCGGAGTCGTCGGTCGCGCGCCACAGGAGCGACCAGGGGTAGAAGGACACGGGTTCGGTGAGCGGCCGCCAGAGGGTCCCCGGCAGCGCCGAGATGCAGGATGAGGGGACGCAGTACAGGCAGCGGCCCTGGTCGACGAGGCTTGATGCGGCGTGGACGCTGTCCACGGTCCCCTCGTACACGGTCGGGGTGAAGCCCGCGGCACGGCACATCTCGACGGTGAACTGGTTGAACTCCGGGGCCTTCATCTCCTCGGCCAGCAGCAGGGGCTCGCGGGCCAGCGCCTCGGCGGGCACCGCGTCCAGCGCCGCGAACCGATGGCCCCGGGGGACCAGGACCCCGAGACGATCCCGGCGGAACAGGTAAGAGGCGATGCCCCTCGGCGCCAGGACCGCGCGTCCGATGCCGATATCGAGACGCCCGGCGACGAGTTGCTGGTACTGCTCGGGGACACCGACCTCCACCTGGTGGATCACCAGGTCCGGGAAGAGCGCCTGAGCTTCGTGCAGGATCTGCGGCATCGAGTCGTAGCTGGCGTCGATGACGCCCACCCGCAACGCCGGCGATACGCCTTCGGCGGTCCGGGCCACCTGGGCGGCGCGCTCCACGAGCGCGAGGATCCGCCGGGCCTCGACGAGGAAGGCCGCTCCCGCCGGGGTCAGCGCGACGTAGTGGGTGGTGCGCTCCAGCAGGCGCACGCCCAGCGCCCGCTCCAGCCGCTGGATCTGCTGGCTCAGCGCCGACTGGACGATGTGCTCGCGGGCCGCCGCGCGACCGAAGTTGAGCTCCTCGGAAACGGCGACGAAATAGCGGAGCTGGCGCAGTTCCACATCTTCGCCTTACAAGGGGAACGGTGAGACCTGCCTGCCGAGCCTACATCGCGGCGCGCTCCAGACGGTTCCTCCGGACCACGGGCGGCCATCGCCCCAACTGATCAAGCAAGCTCGAATCGCTCGTCACGGCCCGCTCGAATCGGAGGTCAACTGTAAGCGGCACTCACGATGAACCACCGGAGGAGCGTCCACATCATGGCCGCGAGCGCGCCCATCAGCCCGAACGGATCGGCACCGCGTTGCGAGCATGCGGACGGGCTGACTCCCGTCGAGCCCCGCTCGCGCGGCTGCCGGGTGTGCGAAGCGCTGAGAGCAGGCTGGAAGGCCCTCCGGGTCTGTTTGACCTGCGGTTGGGTGGCGTGCTCCGACGACTCGCCGCACCGGCACGCGAGAGCGCATTACCGGGAGACCGACCATCCGATCACCGCCACGGTGGGATCGGGGCCCACCTGGCGATGGTGCTACGTCCACGAACGCCAGGTCTGACCGAGCCGGCCTCCGGGCCCGGGCGGGGCGGTCAGGCGGCGAGCTCGGCGCGGAGGTCATGAGCGGAGTGAACGGTGCGGAACGGATATTTCGCCTGCCGGCCGGGCGGTCATCGGCGCAGGTGATGGCGTGTGCATGGATCGCCTGTGTCCGCAATCGGGTCGTCGGCGGGAAACTGCCGATGGCCGGTCACTTCGGGGGCTGCGCCGGTGTGGCCCAGGGCCGTCCACTCCTCCCCGAGACCGGACGGCCCTGGATCGGCGGTGCCGTCCCGGGGTGTCAGTCCGGGGTGTCAGTCCGGGTCGTCGCGCGGGGGCGGGTCGAAGTCGACGTCGACGTTCTCGAAGCCCTTGTGGCGCTCGGTCTCGGCGTAGGAGGTGTAGGCGCGCCGGTCCGCGGAGGTCAGCTCGACCTTGTCGGTGAAGGGCGTCAGGAGGCTGCGGGGCCACAGCCGCCGCTCCCGGACGACGTTGATCTCGGCGCTCAGCACGAAGGTGAGCGCGCCCAGATAGATCCACGTCAGCAGGCCGAGCACGATGCCGAACAAGCCGTAGGTCGCGCTGGCGCCCTGGAGCCAGTGACCGAACAGGAAGGTGCCCGCCCACTGCAGCAGCTGCCAGACGAGCGCCGCGACGATCGCCCCCGTCCGCACCTGCGCGATGGTGAGCGGCCGGGCGGTCAGCATCCGGAACGTCACCGTGAACAGCACGACGTTCATCGCGATCGCCGCCGCGATGGCCATCGCCCGCACCCCGGTACCGAAGGCGCCGCTGGACGTGATGATCCCCGACAGCAGCGCCGTCCCCAGGAGCACCACGCCGCCGACCGCCAGCAGCGCCAGGCTGCGCACCCTGGCGAGGACCGGGTTCGGACGGGAGTCGCGCGGCACCCCCCACATCTTGTTCAGGGCGTTCTGCGCGGCCTGCACGACGCCCAAGGCGCCGTACACGCTGCCCACGACGCCCGCGGCGAGCGCCAGTTCGTTGCCGCGGAAGGACCCGATGTTCGCGCCGATCTGGTCCCCGATGACCGGGATCTGCGCGAGCGCCGAATCCAGTGCGCGCTGCTGCAGCCCGGGGTTGCCCTCCAGCACGAAGCCCAGCACGGTGACGAACAGCAGCAGCAGCGGGAACAGCGACACGAACCCGTAGTAGGTGATCATCGCCGTGAGGTACGTGCCCTGGTCGTCCACGAACTTGTACACGACCGCCAGCGGCAGGCCCGCCCAGCGATGCCGCCGCTGGTAGGCGTCCAGGCGGCCGACCACTCCCACACGGCCCTTCTGCCCTTTTCAGCGCGCACGCAACGCCCCGCCGCCCCCGTCTTGCGCGGCGGCATGACCGGTGGGACGAGTCAGTCGGCGACGCCCGCGGCGAGCATGCGGGTGAGGGTGATGCCGGGGTGCTCGCGTTCGAGGGCGCGGAGCCGCCACTTGTCCACGAACACCGCGATGAGCGCGCCGTCCAGGGAGCGGGTGAGGACCTCGACGCCGCGCCGGCCGCTCAGGGTCTCGGCGGACTCCTTGTCGGTGACGCGGGCGGTGCTGTAGTCGAGCCGGGTCAGCTCCACGGGCGCGCCGAACTCCTCGGCCATCCGGGCGGTGACCACGTCGAACTGCAGGGGCCCGACGGCGGCCAGCACCGGTGCCTGGTCGCCGCGCAGGTCGCTGCGCAGCACCTGGACGACGCCCTCGCCGTCGAGCTGGTCGATGCCGCGGCGGAACTGCTTGGCGCGGCTGTTGTCGGTGGCCCGCGCCACCATGAAGTGCTCGGGGGCGAACGCCGGGATCGGGGGGAAGACCACCGGGGTCCTGACGTAGAGGGTGTCGCCCACGGTGAGGCCCGCGGCGTTCGGCAGGCCGATCACGTCACCGGGGTAGGCGGCGTCCAGGGTCGAGCGGTCGCGGCCGAACACCGTCTGGGCGTACTTCGTCGCCAGCGGGCGCCCGGTCCGGGCGTGCGTCAGCGACATGCCCCGCTCGAAGCGCCCCGAGCAGACCCGGACGAAGGCCAGCCGGTCGCGGTGCGCCCTGTCCATCCCGGCCTGCACCTTGAACACCTGCCCGGCGAACGGCGCCGCCACCGGGCGCTCGGTTCCGGTGTCGTCGACGCGCGCGGACGGCGCCGGGGCCAGCCGGCACACCGTGTCCAGCAGCGCGCTCACACCGAAGTTCGGCAGCGCCGCCCCGAACAGCACCGGCGTGGCCGTCCCGGCCGCGAAGGCGTCGGGGTCGAGGGCGGCGCCGATCTCGTCCAGCAGCGCCAGCTCCTCCACCGCGGTGCTCCACGCCTCGCCCTCCTCCTCGGCGGCCTGCTCGGCGGGGACGTGCTCGGCGATCGCGCGGGTGGCCCCGCCCGGGGTGCGCCGGAACCGGGTGAACGCGCCGCCGTCGCGCTCGATCAGCCCGCGGAAGTCCCCCGCGACGCCGACCGGCCAGTTCAGCGGCGCCGGGCGCAGGCCGATGCGCTGCTCGACCTCGTCCAGCAGCTCCAGGGGTTCGCGGCCGGGCCGGTCCCACTTGTTGACGAACGTGATCACCGGGATGCCGCGGTGCCGGCAGACGTCGAACAGCTTGAGCGTCTGCGCCTCCAGGCCGCGGGCCGAGTCCAGCAGCATGATCGCGCCGTCCACCGCGGCCAGCACCCGGTAGGTGTCCTCGGAAAAGTCCGCGTGCCCCGGGGTGTCCAGCAGGTTGAGGAGCACCTCGCCGTACTCGAACCGCAGCACCGACGAGGTGATGGAGATCCCGCGCGCCCGCTCCATGTCCATCCAGTCGGACCGCACCCCGCGCCGCCCCGACTTGCCGTGCACCGCCCCGGCCTGCTCGATCGCCGCCGCGTGCAGGGCCAGCGCCTCGGTCAGCGTGGACTTGCCCGCGTCCGGGTGACTGATCACCGCGAACGTCCGCCGCCGCGCCGCCTCCGCCGCCACGTCCGGCGCCGTGCCCGTGCCACCGCTCACCGCGGCCCCCCTCCCGTGGTCGACGTGGGCCGACCGATCTGACGTCACGTTAGGGTACTTTGGCGCGAGGCCGCGGGTCGCCGGCCGCCACCGACCACGGGGACGGAACGCATGGGCGCGTTGTTCGAAGAGCTCGACTGGCGTCTGACGCCGATGGGCGCCATCAGCCTGCGGCGGCGCCGGGACCCCGCGCTCCGCGTCGACGTCTACGAGATCAAGCTCGATGACGACTTCCTCATGTCCAGCCTGTGGACGGCCGGCGAGGTCGAACTCGCCCGGCTCGGCCTGGCCGCGGTGGACGGCGGCGAGCTCGACGTCGTCGTCGGGGGCCTCGGGCTCGGCTACACCGCCGGCGCCGTCCTGGACGACCCCAGGGTGCGCTCGCTGGTCGTGGTCGAGACGCTCGCCGAGGTGATCGAGTGGCACCGGGCGAAGCTCGTCCCGCTCGGGGAGCGGCTGGCCGGGGACGACCGCTGCCAGTTGGTCCACGGCGACTTCTTCGCCATGGCCGCGGAGGAGTCCGAAGGCCGCTTCCACGCGGTGCTGCTGGACATCGACCACTCGCCGAGCCACGTCCTCAACCCGGCCCACGAGGCGTTCTACCGGCAGGAAGCGCTGAGCCGGCTCGCCGCCCGCCTGCACCCCGGCGGCGTCTTCGCGCTGTGGTCGAACGACCCGCCCGACGACGACTTCACCGCCGTGCTCGGCAGCGCCTTCGCCGAGGCCGCGGCGCACGTCGTCGAGTTCCCCAACGCCGTCCAGGGCGGCACCTCGGCCAACACCGTGTACGTCGCCCGCACAGCCCCGAACTCTCCCCTTACGTAAGATTAGGGACGGCTCGCCCCGGGCCGGGCGGCGTGAGGAGGCACCCGATGGACGGCAGGCACATGCGGATCGGCGAGGTCGCCGACCGGACCGGCCTGAGCCTGCGCACCATCCGCCACTACGAGGAGGTCGGCGTCGCCCTCCCCACGGCCCGCACCCGCGGCGGGTTCCGCCTCTACACCGACGAGGACGTCGCGCGCCTCCTGGTCGTCAAGCGCATGAAGCCGCTCGGCTTCACCCTCGAAGAGATGCGCGACCTGCTGGACGTCCTGGACCGCCTCCAGCACCCCGGCACCGGCGAGCCCGCCCGCGACGACCTCGTCAAGCGCCTCGCCGTCTACCGCTCGCTGGTCGAGGAGCGGTGCGCGAAGATCCGCGCCCGCCTGTCGGACGCCGAGCAGTTCTCCGCCGAGCTGACCGCCCGGCTGCGCGAGCACCGCGACCGGCCGGGCGCGGGCCGCGCGGAGGGGCGCGAGCTGTCGCGATGAGCGTCCGGTCGGTACGGTCGTACCCGTGGAGGTGAGCGTCGGCCATGACCAGTGACGACAGCGGAGCAGGCGACGGCAGGGCAGGCGACGGCAGGGCAGGCGACGGCAGGGCAGGCGACAGGGTCGTCGACGCTTCCGAACGCAGCCGGTACGAGATCGTCCGGGACGGCGCCGTGCTCGGCTTCGCCGCCTACCAGAAGGCGAAGGACCTGATCGTCTTCACCCATACGGAGATCGATCCGGAGTACGAGGGGCAGGGCCTCGGCGGACGGCTGGTGCGCGCGGCCCTCGACGACGTCCGCACCCAGGGGCTCCCGGTGCTGCCGACCTGCCCCTTCGTCCAGGGCTGGATGGCCAAGCACCCCGACTACGCCGACCTCGACTACCGCCGCCGCCCGCGCTGACGGCCGCGAGGCCCTCGCCCGCGTGACCGCCCCGGGCTGGATTCTTCGCGGCGGGATGTCGAGAACGCTTCGGGTGCTCCGACCTATCCGGGGCCGCCGGTTCGCGCGGCGGCTCCGGATGGACGGCACGCGATCCGAAGGAGCGGACATGTCACGCAATACCGAGACCGTCACCACCTACCTGGACGGCTTCCGCAAGAACGACCACGCGCAGATCCTGTCCTGCCTGACCGACGACATCGAGTGGACCGTCTTCGGCGGGTTCCACCTGACCGGCAAGGACGCCTACGACAAGGCCATCGACGGGCCGCCGGAGCTGCTCAACCCGCCGCACCTGGAGGTCGTGCGCATGGTCGAGCAGGACGACGTCGTCATGGCCGAGATGACCGGGACGGTGCGGCGGGCCGCGGGCGGCGAGATGCGCATGTCCATGGCGGAGGTGTTCGTCATGCGCGACGGCAAGATCGCCGAGCGCCGCGCCTGGGTCGTCGAGCTGAAGGAGAACGACTACCGCTGACCGCGGGGCTCCTCGTCCCGTCCGCGCCGGTTCGGGCGCGCGGAAAAGGCCGAAGGTCCCGAGGTTCGGGGACCGCCGGCTCTGATCCGCGCACCCGCGCGCGCGGGAGGCTGGAAGTGGCTCGGGGAGCGGCGCCGATACGGGTTACGGGCCTTGCACGGTGTCCTCCCTGAGCCCGAGGACGAGCACGAGGAGGAGACCATGAAGCGCCGCACTGTCCAGGACGTGATGACCAGGGACGTGGTGACGGTGACCCCGCAGACCCCGTTCGCCGAGATCGCCGAGGTACTGGCCGAGCACCGCATCAGCGCGCTGCCCGTCCTGGACGACGCGGGCGGCGTCGCCGGCATCGTCACCGAGTCGGACCTGCTGCACAAGGAGGAGTACAAGGCGGGCGACAGCGGCCGCCGGGCGCTGCGGGCCCTGCTGCGGCGCGACGCGCAGGCCGAGGCCAAGGCCGCGGCCGTCGACGCCCGCGGGCTGATGACCGCCCCGGCCGTCAGCGTCGCCCCGGACGCCCCGACCGCCGAGGCCGCCCGGCTGCTGACCGCGCACGGGTTCAGGGCCCTGCCCGTCGTCGGCGGGGACGGCCGCCTCGCCGGCATCGTGGCCCGCCGCGACCTGCTGCGCGTGTTCCGGCGTCTCGACGCGGAGATCCGCGACGAGGTCGTCAAGGACGTCCTGATCAAGCAGCTCTGGCACGACCCCGACATGCTCGGCGTCCGGGTCGAGAACGGCGTCGTCCATCTCACCGGCCGCGTCGAGACCAAGAGCCTCATCCCGATCGTCGTCCGGCTGGTCGGCCGCGTGGACGGCGTGGTGGACGTCGTCGACACCCTCGGCTACGCCCACGACGACACCCAGTCCGCCCGCTTCACGAGGATCTGAGGCAGGCGCGCTCCGGCGGGCGCCTTGCCGCCGCCGGGCGGGGGCCTACTATTACATTTGTAGAAGTCAGGCGTCCGGGTACGGCGGCAGCAAGGGAGATCTTCGATGGCGTTCTGGGACAAGCTTCGCGAGTCCAGCCAGAACATGCAGACCCAGCTCATGGCGAAGAAGAACGACCTCAAGAGCGGTGCCTTCCGGGACGCGAGCATGGCGATGTGCGCGCTGGTCGCCGCCGCCGACGGCTCGGTCGATCCGGCCGAGCGGCAGCGGACCGCGTCGCTGATCGCCTCGAACGAGGTCCTGCAGAACTTCCCGGCCGACGACCTGCAGCGGCGGTTCAACGGCTACGTCGACAAGCTCACCGCCGACTTCGCCTTCGGCAAGATCAGCGTGCTGCAGGACATCGCCAAGGTGAAGAAGAAGCCCGCCGAGGCCCGCGCCGTCATCCAGATCGGCATCGTCATCGGCGGCGCCGACGGGAACTTCGACGAGAACGAGAAGGCCGTCGTCCGGGAGGCGTGCCTCGCCGTGGGGCTGGCGCCCGCCGAGTTCGAGCTCTGACCGCGTGCGCTCGGCCGCCCGCCCGGCCGTCAGCGCAGTGACAGCAGGTACAGCAGGAAGGCCGCGGCGGCGTGGTCCAGGTGGAGGGTCGCGCCGGTCAGTGAACTGGTGACGAAGCCGTTGCCCATGAACAGCAGCGGACCCGTCACCGTGTTCCTGTCCGGCGCCGAGTCCAGCAGCGCCTCGACGCGCCGCACGACCCCCGACTCGGCGAACGCGGCGGGCGGGCCCGCGGCGGGCGGGTGCGCGAGGGCGGCCTTCGCGATCGTGCGGGCGACGAACGCCCGGTCCCCGACGGCCTCGGCGGCGTCCTCGTCCGCCCACCGCTCGACCGCGAGCCGCAGCCGCTCGCTCAGCGGCCGCAGCGGCGGCAGGAGCGCCCCGGCCATGGCGCCGGACGCCGTGTACCGGTGGTGGCGGTGCCGCAGGTGCGACGTCTCGTGCTGGAGCACCACGTGGAGCTCGCCCGCCGTGAACCCGCGGAGCATCCCCCGCGACAGCAGGACGCCGCCGTGCCGGCCCGGGACCGCGACGGCGATCGGGACGTCGGTCTCCAGCGGCTCGCGGACCTGGATCCGCGCGGTCCGCAGCTCCGCCGCCCAGCGGGCGGCCGTCCGCCCGGCGACCAGTGCCCCGGCGGCCGTCAGCAGCGCGGCGGGCACGCCCACCGGGTGCGGGACCGGCCGGTCGTCCCCGAACAGCGTCCATTCGGGGACCAGCGCGGCGGCGGCCGGCGCCAGCGTCGCCGCGTAGTTGATCGACATGAAGACCCCGGTGCCCAGCGCCGTCACCACCGTCATGGCGCAGGTGGTGGCCAGCAGCCGCGCCGTCCAGGACGGGTGCAGCGGCAGCGGCGCCCGGCCGAGCAGCGTGCCGAGCGCCAGCATGACGGCCGGCGGCGCGAGGGTGAACCAGGTCACCCGCGGTCTCCGGGGCCTTCGAGCATCTCGCGCAGGTGGCGCGCCTCCTCGCTGCTGAGCGTCCGGACGAACCGGTTCAGCACGCTCACCGGGTCGCTCGCGTGCCGGAGGTGGTCGCGCATCCGGCCCGCCACCAGCTCGGACTCGTCCACGGCGAGCCGGTAGTGGTAGTGCCGCCCGGCCCGGGTCCGGGAGACGAGGCCCTTCTCGTGCAGCCGGTGCAGGATGGTGTTCACCGTGGTGTAGGCGGGTTCGCCGTCCAGCCGCTCGACCAGCTCGGCCGTGCGCGCGGAGCCGCCGAGGCCCGCCAGCGCCGCGAGGACCTCGGCCTCCAGCTGGCCCAGCGGTCTGCGCGATGGACGGCGCGGCACCGGCCTCACCCCTTGGAACGGAGGACGTCTGGTTCCAAGTAGATCAGGCCGCGACGGGTACCGCCCGCCTGGGTCAGGACGTGGTCGCGGTGTCGGCGAACTTCGCGCGCAGGGTCTTGCGGTCGAGCTTGCCCACGGCGGTCTTCGGGACGGCGTCCGCGAAGATGATCTTGCGTGGCTTCTTGTAGGAGGCCACCCGCTCGGTCACGTGCGCGATCAGCCGCTCGCGCAGGTCGTCATCGGGCGCGGCGCCCTCGGCGAGGACGACGACGGCGGTGACCGCCTCCACCCAGCGCTCGTCGGGCGTGCCGACGACCGCGGCCTCGCGCACCGCCGGGTGCTCCAGCAGGACGTCCTCGACCTCGCGCGGGTAGACGTTGTAGCCGCCACTGATGATCATGTCGGACGTCCGGTCCTTGAGGAACAGGAAGCCGTCCTCGTCGAGGACGCCGACGTCGCGGGTGTGGACCCAGCCGTCGCGGAAGGTGTCCGCCGTCAGCTCCGGGGCGTTGAAGTACCCGGCGCACCCCGACGGCCCGCGCACCACGATCTCGCCCGGCTCGCCGGGGCGGGCCGGGCGGCCGTCCTCGTCCAGCAGCCGGAGGTCGATGTCGGCGGCGACCTGACCGCACGCGGCGAGCCGGTCACCGGTGTGGTCCTCAGGGCGGAGCACCGCGATGCACAGCGGGATCTCGGTCTGCCCGTAGTACTGCCAGAAGCGCTCCCGGCCCCAGGCGTCCATCGCGCGCTCGATGACGGGACGCGGCATCGGCGACGCCCCGTAGATGACGCGGCGCAGCGCGGAGACGTCGGTGGTCGCGAAGGCCGGGTGCTCGACCAGCATCTGGATCATGGTCGGCACCAGGTTGATCGCCGTGGCCCCGTGCCGGGTGACGGCGTCGAGGAACTGCTCCGGCGCGAAGCCGGGCAGGATCACGGTGCGGCCGCCGCGCAGCCACAGCGGCAGCACGAACACCCCGCTCGCGTGGATGAGGCTCGCCGCGTGCAGCATGACGTCGTCGCGCGTGGCCGGGAGGAGGTTGAGCAGCACGTTCCGGCAGATCCCCGCGTAGGACGCCTGAGTGTGCTGGGCCGCCTTCAACGTGCCCGTGGTGCCGGACGTGTACAGGGTCAGGATCACGTCCTCGGGACTGACCTCGACCTCGGGCAGGGTGGTGGGGACGCCCTTCGCCCGCTCCATGAGGGACGGTTCGCCGTCCAGGCTGGTCTCCAGGCCAAGGAACGTCACGTCGGGAAGTGCGGCGGCGAGCTCGCGGGCCCGGTCGGTCAGGTCGGCGCCGAACACCACGAGCTCGCAGCGGGTGTCGGTGAGCATGGTGACGTGCTCGGCGACCGACAGCCGGGAGTTGAGCGGCACCCGGTTGATCCCGCCCTTCACGCAGGCGAAGTCGAGCGGCACGCTCAGCAGGCCGTTGTTCACCAGGAGGCCGACGCGCCGGTGGTGGCCCGCACCCTCCCGGGCCAGCGCGTGGGCGAGCCGGTTGCTCAGCTCGTCCACCTCGCCGAACGTCAGCTCCTGCTCGCCGAACACCAAGGCGATCCGGCCGGTGTGCTGCCGCGCACCCCGGACGATCAGCTCACGGGTGGTGGGACTCATGCGGTGTCCTCTCCGGTGAAACGTCCGTGGCGGCCCTCGCCGGCCACGAATCTGGAAGCGCCGGCCGCGCCCTCGCGCGCCACGACGGGGACCCCCGCGGCCCCTTCCGCGCGCAGCGCCTCGGCGAGGGGAAGATCGAGGCCGGCGTAGGTCGAGGCGCGGTCGGTCAGGACGCACTCGAACGGGAAGGCCGCGATCTGCTCGGCCAGTTCCCGGGCGGCGTCCACCGCCTGCCCTGGCTCGACGACCCGGTTGGCCAGGCCCATCGCGAGCGCCTCGTCGGCCTCGACGGGCCGTCCGGTCATGATCAGGTCCAGGGCCCGGCCCAGGCCGACGATCCTCGGCAGCCGGACCGTGCCGCCGTCGATGAGCGGCACGCCCCAGCGGCGGCAGAAGACCCCCATCACCGCGTCGCGCTCCACGATCCGCAGGTCGGCGAGCAGGGCGAGCTCCAGGCCGCCCGCCACGGCGTAGCCGCTCACCGCCGCGATGAGCGGCTTGCCGAGCGCCATCCGGGACGGGCCCATGGGGCCGCTGCCGCCGCCTTCGGGATCGAGTTCGTTGCGGCGGGCGGGGTCGCCCACCGCAGTAAGGTCGGCTCCGGCGCAGAACGTCCCGCCGGCCCCGGCGAGCACCGCCACGCGCTGTCCCGGGTCGGCCTCGAACGCCGCGAAGGCCTCGCGGAGTTCGGCGGCCATCGGCCCGTCGACGGCGTTGCGCCGGTCGGGCCGGTCCATCCAGATCGTGGTGGTCGTGCCCGTCTTCTCGACTCGCACGTCGGCCATCGTCACCTCCGCGTCCTGCCCCAACGACCGCTACACATATAACGTACCTTGGAAGAATATGTCTAGGAGCCGTTACAAATGTCGGAGCCGACCGCCCGCAAGCTCCTGCTGGACCTGGTCACGGCACGTCCGCGCGCCCGGTTCTCGATCGCCGCGCTGTGCCGGGCCGGGGAGATCGTGGGGCTGAGCGCGCCGAGCATCCGGATGGCCGCGCAGCGCCTCCACGAGGAGGGGGTGCTGGAGCGGGCCGGCCGCGGCGTCTACCTCCCGCGGCCCGCCCGGCTGCGCACCTACCCGCACGTCGAGCAGTGGACGACCCGCCACCGCTCCCGCGTGCCGTGGACGGGACGCTGGGCCGCGGTCGAGAACTCCGCCACCGCCCGCACCGACCGCGCGGTCTTGCGCCACCACGACCGGGCCGTTCGGCTCCTCGGGTTCCACGCCTGGCGCGGCGCGCTGCACGTCCGGCCCGACAACCTCCGCGGCGGCGTGGACGCGCTGCGCCGGACCCTCCGCGACACGGGCATGGCCCCGGACGCCGTCGTGTTCGCGATCGACCGGCTCGACCCGGACACCGACCGGGAACTGCGCCGCCTCTGGGACGCGGCCGACCTCGCCGCCGGGCTGGACCGGACGGCGGAGGAACTCACCCGGAGCCGGGAACGCCTCGGCACCCTCACCCCGGAGGAGTTCGCCCGCGAGTCCCTCCTGCTCGGCAGCCGGGCGATCGCGACGATCCTGCACGACCCCCTGCTCCCCGAGGACCTCTGCGACCCCGGGCCCCACGAGCGCCTGGTGGCCTTGACCAGGGACTACCAGGACGCCGCGCAGGCCATCTGGGGACGCCTCCTAGACCTCGACGGCACGTCCCGGGACGACGGCTGACCACCGGCGGCAGTGTCTCGAAAACCCTCTCACAACTGTCTCGTAAATGTCTCAGAACTACGCGGAGGGTGCGCGGCCGGTCAGGTGGCGGTAGAGCGTGGCGCGGGAGACGCCGAGGCGCTCGGCGATCTCGCCGACGGTGCGGTCGCCCTCCTCGTACATGCGGCGGGCGGCCTCGGCCTTCGCCTCGCCCAGCGCGCGGGGGCGGCCGGGCCGCCGGGCGCCGGTCCGGGGCGCGGGCCGCTCCGGCTCGTCCCGCGTGACCAGGCCGGACGTCGCGGGATCGTCCAGCAGCGTCCACACGCCGGCCAGGATCTCCGCGCGCAGCCGGTCGATCGGGACGTCGCGGCACAGGAACACCGGGTCGCCGAGCATCGCGAAGATCTGCACCGTGCGGACCCGGACGGCGACGTCCGGGTACGGGCCGGTGAACGCGTCGTGGACCCGCTGGATCAGCGCGATGTAGTGCTGGAACGTGCGGTCGTGCGCCAGCGTGGTGAGGTCCTGCATGACCACGTAGTGGGCACCGGGATGCTGCCGGTCCGCCGCGGGCCGGCCACCGCCCCGCGCGCCCTGCTCAGCCCGCTGGGCCTGGCCTGGCGGCTGCCGGCCTGTGGCTCTTCCGCCGCCGCGACCTGGCCCTGACCCTCTAGTAGCGCCTACTTCGTGCCGGTGAGCGGGTCGCTCGGGAGGGGATGGGCGGACCGGCGCCAGACCGTGCCGACCTGGGTGCCGGCCCAGACGGTGGTGGTGTACGGCACGCGGGTCATCGCGTACGCGGTCACCCCGATGGGCGGGGTCTCGCGGGTCCAGGACGCGCCGTCGAAGTGCAGCAGGTGGGACGTGTCGTACGGGGTGGAGACCCACACGCCGCCCCGCCCGTCGGAGGCGATCGAGCCGAGGAAGCCGATCGCGGACATCGGGCGCACCCCGCCCGCCGGGTCCGACGGGCCCGGGAGCCGGTGCACGGTGAACTCGGAGCCGTTCCAGTGGTGCAAAGTCGGCGGCGGGAACAGCGGGTGCTGCTCCAGCGCGTAGAACCAGACGTCGTCGGGGGCGACGTGCTCGATCTGCAGGATCCAGTGGGCGTAGGTCGTCCCCCACGGCATGCGCGTCCACTCGGTGCCGTCGAAGTGCCACAGCGGGGTCGGGCCGGTCGACTCGCCGAACCCGCCGACCCATACGTCCTGGGGGCTTCCGGCGGCGATGGCGTTCAGCCCCGGGGAGTCGGGCAGGGTGAGCGTGTTCGTCCACTGGTCGTGCCGCCGCACCGACACCGTCGCGCCGTCCGCGCCGGTCCCGGTCGCCCACAGCGCGCCGGTGCCGTCCAGCTCGATCGCGTAGAGCTGCTGGTCGGCGGGGCCCGCGGCCGTGCTCCAGCGGCGGCCGTTCCAGTGCAGCAGGTCGGTGCGCGCCGAGGCGTCCGGGCCAGAGGCGACGGCCCACGCGTCGGCGAAGTGCCGGGCGCGGACGTCGTTGACGACGGCCAGCCCTTCGGGCAGCGGTGCCCGCGTCCAGCCGCGCAGGCCCCGGTGCAGCAGCACGGCGGCGGCGTCCGGCTGGAACGCGTTCTCGGTGCCGCCGGCGATGACGTGCCAGGGGTCCGGCGCGGCGATGCCGAACAGCTGGGCCGGGCCCGAGAGCGGCGGGACGGGCACGTCGGCCCATCCGCCCGGCGGCGGGGCGGCGGCGCGCGCGGTGCCGGTCAGCGAACCGGTGGCGGCGGCGCCGAGCAGTGCGGCGCCGCCGAGGGTGAACGCGCGGCGGGACAGGGAGGGGTTCGCGGGGCGGTGTGTCACGGTGGCTCCTCGACCGGCGGATGATCAAATGCCAGTATTTAGTGGCACGATCTTCGGATCCACCGCGTGACCTGTTGCGGCCAGGAGCCCTGCCGGCCGGCGCCGCGGCGCCGCTAAGGCGTCGTCACGGTGGCGGCGCGGACGGTCCTGTCGCCGAACACCTCCTCGACCGTCTTCACGCGGAGCTCTTCGAGGACGGTGATCTGGGCTTCGGCGCGTTCCAGCAAAGTGCGCAGCTTCTCGACGTCCAGCGCCGGTTCGCGATCGACGAGGGAGAGCAGGGTGCGCCATCCGGCGGCCTTGCCCTCGACCGCGAGGCGCAGCGCCTCCAGCTCCACGAGGTCGCTCAGCGGCGAGCGGCTGCGCAGCCGTCCGTTGAGCTTGAGCCGCGCCGCCTTCTCGGCCGCCCACGTCGCCACGCTCTTGTACCGGCGGACCGGCATCTCCAGCGACCGCAGGATCGCCAGCAGGGCGCCCCGGTCGGCCGCGATGTCCTCGGCGAGCCGCTCCAGCCGTTCCGCGTCGGCCGAGTTCCGGCGCGCGTGCGCGGTCCGCCGGGCCAGTTCGACCCCGGCTGCGGCCCCGGCCAGATGATCGTTCAGGTAGATCGCCAGGAACGTTCGGGTCTCACTTGTCGCCATCTCCCCCACGTACCCGGGGATGCCCCCGTAAACGGCACGGCGCGTCCGGTCCGGTGCCCCCGGCGGCCTCGCTTAACCCCCGCGGCCCCGGGTACGGGACGCCCGCACCGCCCGCCGGGGGCCGGCGTGGAAGCGAGGAGGGCTCATGCGGACCACAGCCGCCAACACCGAGAAGGCCGCCACCGAGAAGACCGAGGCCCGAAAGACCGACGCCGCGAAGACCGACGCCGCGAAGACCGACGCCGCGAAGACCGACGCCGCGAAGACCGACGCCGCGAAGACCGAGGACGTCATCGACCTGCTGCGCGCGCAGCACGGCCGGATCCGGGACCTGTTCGACGAGGTCATGCACTCCGCGGGCACCGAGCGGCGGGACGCCTTCCGGGAGCTGGTCAGGCTGCTCGCCGTGCACGAGACCGCCGAAGAGGAGATCGTCCACCCGGTGGCCCGGCGGCTCCCCGGCGGGAAGGGGATCGTGGCGGACCGGCTCGCCGAGGAGCGTGCCGCCAAGGAGCTGCTGTCCGAGCTGCACGGCATGGACACCGACGACCCGGCGTTCCTGAAATCGCTCGACAAGCTGCGCATGGACGTCCTGAGCCACGCCCGCGCCGAGGAGCGCTACGAGTTCGACCGGCTCAGGGACCAGTTCAGCCCCACCCAGCTCAGGGGATTCGCCGCCGCGGTCCGCGCCGCCGAGGCCATCGCCCCGACGCGCCCGCACCCCGGCACCGAGAGCGCCGCCAAGAACATGCTGCTCGGCCCGCCCGTCGCGGTGCTGGACCGCGTCCGGGACATGATCCGTAGCGCCCGCGACGGCGGCTGACCGAAGCGGCGCGCCCCGACCACGACTGGAGAGAGACCATGAAACGCGCCCTGGGAACGGCCGCCGCGCTCGTCGGCGCCGGTGTCGCCATCCGGCGCCTGAAGTCCCGGGCCTCCGGGTCCGGCACCGAGCCGAACCGCTGGCTGGTGGTCACCGTCAACTGCCCGCCGGAGCGGCTCCGCGAGATCCCGGCCCCGCTGGTCGGGCTCGCCGACCACGTCGAGATCAGGACCGCCCCGGCGCCCGGCGGCAAGGGCACCGAACTCGCCGCGCGGCTGCGCGAGACCGACGCGACCGGCACGCTCAAGCGGCTGACCGGCGACGATCCGCGGCAGCGCGTCCGGCGGGCGCTGCGCGAGGCCAAGTCGCTGGTCGAGACCGGCGAGGTCATGAAGCCGGACGCGCCGCCCACCGTCCGGGACACGCCGGGCGGGAAGCTGGTAGGGCTGGCGACCCGCCGCGCCGGAGGGGAGGGACGGCTGTGAAGGCACTGTGCTGGGAAGGCGTCAACAAGCTGGCGGTCGAGGACGTCCCGGAGCCGGAGCTCCGCAACGACCAGGACGTCATCGCCAAGGTCACCGCCGGCACCACCTGCGGCTCGGACCTGCACCTGATCGGCGGCTACATCCCCGCGATGCGCGCCGGCGACGTCATCGGCCACGAGTTCATCGGCGAGGTCGTCGAGACCGGTCCGGCCGTCCGGCGGCACCGGGTCGGCGACCGGGTCGTGGTGAGCTCGTTCGTCGGCTGCGGACGCTGCTGGTACTGCGCCAACGACCTGTGGTCGCTGTGCGACAACTCCAACACCAACCCCGGTATCACCCAGGCGATGTGGGGCTACGAGCCGGGCACGGTGTTCGGCTACTCCCACGCCGCGACGGGGCTGCGCGGCAGCCACGCCGAGTACGTCCGCGTCCCGTTCGCCGACTACGGCGCCTTCACCATCCCCGAGGGCGTGGACGACGACAGCGCGCTGTTCGTGTCCGACTCCGCGCCCACCGGCTGGATGGGCGCCGATCTGGGCGGCGTCCGGCCGGGTGACGTGGTGGCGGTGTGGGGCTGCGGGGCCGTCGGGCAGATGGCGGCCCGCGCCGCGATGCTGCTGGGCGCCGAACGCGTCATCTCCATCGACCGGTTCCCCGAGCGCCTGGCGATGACCCGCGAGCACATCGGCTCCGAGACCATCGACTACACCGAGACCGACGTCGGCGCCGAGCTCCGCGAGCGGACCGGCGGGCGCGGACCGGACGTGTGCATCGAGGCGGTCGGCATGGAGGCGCACAGCCCCGGCCCCGAGTACGCCTACGACCAGGTCAAGCAGCAGCTCCGGCTGCAGACGGACCGGCCGACCGCCGTCCGGGAGGCCATCTACGCCTGCCGCAAGGCCGGCTCGGTGTTCGTCCTGGGGGTCTTCGGCGGCGTCGTCGACAAGTTCCCGCTGGGAGCCGTGATGAACAAGGGCCTCACCCTGCGCGGCGCGCAGATGCACGGCCAGCGCTACATCCCGATGCTGCTGGAGCGCGTCGCGAAAGGCGAGCTGAGCACCCGCCACCTGGCCACCCATGAGGTGTCCCTGGACGACGCGCCCCACGCCTACGACATGTTCAAGAACAAGAAGGACGACTGCGTGCGAGCGGTGATCCGCCCGGACGGCGCCCGGACATAGACCCGGGGACGTGGCGAGCCGGCCGGGCGGGGCCCGGCCGGCTCGGCGGTGCGGTCGGTCAGCCCTTGTCGCGGGCCTCGCGGATCATGTCGCGGACGCGGTCCATGATCGCGACGGGCGGGCCCATCAGCATGTTCTTGGTCGCGCTCTCGGTCCCGGGGTGCGGGCGGGTGGGGGCGGTCGCCTGGGCGGCGCGGACCGCGGCCGCGAACCCCTTCAGCTGCGCCGGGCTGAACTCGTCCTGGATCCGCTCGAACTCGTAGCGCTCCTCGGCACGAGCGTGGGTCAGCACATCCATCCGCAGCTTGTCGAGCGTCTTGAGGAACGCGGGGTCGTCGGTGTCCATGCCGTCCAGCTCGGACAGCGTCTCCTTGGCGGCGCGCTCCTCGGCGAGCCGGTCGTCCACGATCCCGTCCCCGCCCGGAATGCGGCGGGCCATCGGGTGGACGATCTCCTCTTCCGCGGTCTCGTGCACGGCCAGCAGCCGTACCAGGGCGCGGAACGCCTCCTTGCGCTCCTGCCCTTGGGAGTGCATGACTTCGTCGAACAGGTCGCGGATCTGGCCGTGCTGCGCCTTCAGCAGGTCGATCAGATCCTCGGTGGACGAGTACTGCTTCTCGGTGGTGCTCACTGCCGTTCCCTCGCTTCGTCGTTCGTGACCACCCGCCAGGGGTGCGATGTACCGGGGGCCGCGGGCGTTACTCGTACGGCTTGTCGCGCAGGCGCGGGACCGGGTGCGCGCCCTCGGTCTGCAGGCGGTACTCGTCGCCGAACTTGTGCCGGTGCTCGTCGATGACGACCTCGGTCGACGGCCGCTCGGCGTTGATCTTGTCCTGCATCGCCTCGAACCGCTCGTGGGCCTCCCAGACGATGCCGGTGCCGAGCGTGGTGTAGTCGATCTGCGTGGCGAGCAGCTCGCGGATGTACGCCTTGTTCGGCTCGAACGTGACCGGCTCGGGCAGCTCCCGCGGCAGCATCGCCTCCGGGTCGCGGCCCTCCGCCTGGCGCATCATGTCGCACGCGAGGCGCAGGTGCTCCAGCTCCATGTTCAGGTGCAGCTCCCAGATGCCCTTGACGCGCGGGTCGCTCTCGGTCTGCATGAACGAGTAGTACAGATAGCACTCGTTGTACTCGTGGTTGACGAGGCGCTCGTACCAGGTCTCGTTCGGGTCCAGCATGGACTCGTAGTGGGTGACGTGCTCCTCCTCCACCATCCCGATCTCCTGGTAGAGCTGCCGGGCGATGGGCTCCATGTAGAGCGGGCCCATGTTCATGTAGAAGTTCATCGTCTGCTGCTCGGCCGCCATGATGGTCAGCGCGTGCAGCTTCGACAGCGGCGCGGCGGCGTCGCGGTCGTAGGGCTCGCGGACGTTGTCGACCGGGTTGCGGTGCTGCTGGTAGGTGGGGCGGCCCGGCATCACCTCGGTGAGCCCGTCGACGATCTTCTCCGCCTTGCGGTGCTCGATCATCTCGTAGAGGTTGGCGTACCGGTACAGGTGGTCGAAGTCCTCCAGGAGGCCGAACTCGTAGCACGCCTTGAGGTACGGGTCGGGCTCCATCCGGGCCACCCAGCCGGTCAGGTCGGTGGCGACCTGCTCGTAGGAGATGGTGGTCTCCAGGACGGACGCCTGGCCGGGCAGCAGCCAGTTGACGACCTTCTGCTGCTGCTGTTCGACGTAGCGGACCTTGGCCAGCTGCCGCTTGGTCTCGATGTCGGGACACATCCGCGCGAAGTGGTGGCTGTACATGATGGCCTCCACCTCGAGGCCGTTCAGCGCGATGATGCGGCACTTCGTGTACGGGTCGGAGTTGTCGGGGTCGACCGGGGCCACGTCGAGCTGGCCCCAGTTGCGGAACTGGTCGTCGATCGGGATACCGCGGTGTTCGAACGGATTGAACGCCACCAGGCTCGTCCTTCCTCTCGCTTGCACGTCGCCATGACGCTCGGTGCGCCTACCCGTCAGGACCCGCTCCGCACATCTCCGGCGGGCAGACTTCAAGATCTTTATTCCGCTTTGGCCCGGTCGCGGCCATCGGCGGCCGAACGTTTTCGCACGTCAGGACGGGCTGCCCTTGCCTCAGTCGCCGGCCGGTCGATCCGGCTGAGCGGGGCCGACGCCGATGTGGGGATGGTGGAGGTCGAAGGCGGGACGTTCGGAGCGGATGCTCGGGACGGCGTTGAAGTTGTGGCGCGGCGGCGGGCAGGACGTGACCCATTCCAGGGAGTTGCCGTAGCCCCAGGGGTCGTCGACGTTCACGTCCCGGCCCTTGCGCGCGGTGCGCCAGACGTTCCACAGGAACGGGAAGGTCGACAGGCCCAGCAGCGCGGCGCCGGCGGACGAGACCAGGTTCAGGGTGGAGAACTCGTCGGCGTAGTCCGCGTAGCGGCGCGGCATGCCTTCGGCGCCGAGCCAGTGCTGGACGAGGAAGGTCGTGTGGAAGCCGATGAACAGCATCCAGAAATGGATCTTCGACAGCCTTTCGTCCAGCATCCTGCCGGTCATCTTCGGCCACCAGAAGGAGAATCCGGCGAACATGGCGAACACCACGGTGCCGAACAGCACGTAGTGGAAGTGCGCGACGACGAAGTACGAGTCGTGGGTGTGGAAGTCGAGCGGCGGCGAGGCGAGGATGACGCCCGTGAGGCCGCCGAACAGGAAGGTGACCAGGAACCCCAGCGCCCACAGCATCGGGGACTGCAGCACGATCTGCCCGCGCCACATCGTCCCGACCCAGTTGAAGAACTTGATTCCGGTCGGGACGGCGATCAGGAAGGACAGGAAGGAGAAGAACGGCAGCAGCACCCGTCCGGTGGCGAACATGTGGTGCGCCCAGACCGTCATGGACAGGCCGGTGATGGTGATGGTGGCGAAGACCATGCCGACGTAGCCGAACAGGGGCTTGCGGCTGAAGACGGGAATGACCTCGGTGACGATCCCGAAGAACGGCAGCGCGACGATGTAGACCTCGGGATGCCCGAAGAACCAGAACAGGTGCTGGTACATCAGCGGGCCGCCGTGCGAGGGGTCGTAGATGTGGGCGTCCAGGATGCGGTCCGCCCACAGGGCGGCCAGGGCCGCCGCCAGAACGGGGAAGGCCAGCAGGACCAGGATCGAGGTGAACAGCACGTTCCACGTGAAGATCGGCATCCGGAACATGGTCATGCCGGGGGCGCGCATGGTGAGGACGGTGGTGACGAAGTTGACGGCGCCCAGGATCGTCCCGAACCCCGACATGATCAGTCCGCCCACCCACAGGTTCCCGCCCACCCCCGGGGAACGCGCGTCGTCCGAGAGGTTCGCATAGGCGGTCCACCCGAAGCTGGGGCCGCCGTCCGGGGTCAGGAAACCGGAGATGGCGACCAGGGCGCCGAAGAAGAACAGCCAGAAGCTCAGCGCGTTCAGCCGCGGGAACGCCACGTCCGGCGCCCCGATCTGCAGCGGCATGATGACGTTGGCGAAGCCCGCGAACAGCGGGGTCGCGAAGAAGAACATCATGATCGTGCCGTGCATGGTGAACATCTGGTTGTACTGCTCGTTGCTCACCACCTGCAGCCCCGGCTGCGCCAGTTCCCCGCGGACGACCATGGCCATCAGCCCGGCGAGCGAGAAGAACCCGAACGAGGCGATCAGGTACAGGTACCCGATCTTCTTGTGGTCGGTGGTGGTCAGCCACTCGACCAGCACCCTGCCCTTCTGGCCGTGTACCGGCGCGGACAGTGAGGTCGTCGGCTCGCCGGCCGGCCGTTGCACGTCGGTCACGAGAACACTCCTTGAATCAGGCGATCGGCCGGGACACGGGCCGCCCCCCGTGTCAGCACGTCGGCGAAGGGGACGGCCGGCCGGCTCCGGGCTCGGCGGCACGATCCCCGGCGTCCCGTGCGGGGTAGCCGGGATGCGGTCCCGCAGACGAAGGCGCCACGGTGCCGGCGGTGGTCTGCGAACCGGTGGCGGGGACGCGGCAGGGCTGCCGCATGACCAGCGGGATCATCACCATCATGAAGGTGACCGCGGCGAGCATCACCGCCGCGAGGGCCACCGCGGCCCGGGGCGGCCGCCAGGTGACGTCCCCGTCCTCGGGCGCGTCCTCGGGCGGCGCGGTGAACTCGGTCAGCCGCCGCCTCAACCGCGGGTCCTCCCGGTGGAGTTCGGCGTCGAGTTGCCGCAGCACCGTCCGCTCGTACTCGGACAAACCCATCGGCATCACTCCCCCGCCCTCATGGCGCTCCTTTTCGTGTGCTGCCTGCGCGATCAGCGGGGAGACACATGATCGAGCCGACGTCTTACGGCACCTCTTACCGAGGCCGCGAGAACTGCTTTTACCTCCGTCGTCACCTCGAAACCTGACGGGGCGAAGAAAGGCGGCGAGCCGGAAACCCGCCTGTTGACAACCTACAAAAAGCCCGACATCTGCCCCGAAATGCAAGATCCGATATGCCGATGGTGAAGCGATTTGTCCGAGTGGGTTATGGAATGTGCGATGCGCCCATGAGCGTGCGCGGCGTCCGCCGCCGGCGCCCGGCGGCGGCGTACCACTGGACGGCGATGACCACCGCCAGCGCGACCTCGACCAGGTCGCCGCCGTAGTACATCAACTGGGCGGCGACGTGCAGGTCACCCGGCGCGAAGGCCGTCCCGGGCGGGGGCAGGGCGTAAAGGGTCTTGGCGAGGACGGCATGCGCCGCCCCGGCGGCCAGCAGCGTCGCCCCGCGAAGCGGCAGGCCCCAGCGCCGCCGCACCGGATCCAGCTGGCAGATCGCGGCGGTGAACAGCACGCCGGCGGCCACCACGTGCACGTGTACCAACGCGTTCAGGACGGGCCGGTCGTGGGCGGCGGCCAGCAGCGGCGTCCGGTACAGCACCCACAGCCCGCCCATGTCGAGCACGGCCGCGACCGGCGGGAACAGCAGCCAGCCGGACACGCGCCAGTGCGCCGCCGCCAGCAGCGCCCGGCGCGGCCGTCCGGGGCGCAGGACCCGCAGCGCCAGCGTCAGCGGCCGGGCGAGCACCAGCAGCAGCGGCGCGACCATCCCGGCCAGCAGGTGCTGCGCCATGTGGACGGTGAACGCCCCGCCCGGCAGCGGCCCGGCGACCGCGACGAACAACGCGGCGCCACCGGCGGCGAAGCAGGCGTCCCGCCGCCACGGCCAAGCGTCTCCACGGCTCCGCAGCCTCCGCGCGGCGACAAGATAGACGGCCACGGCCAGCAACGCGCACGCCCCGGCCAAGGGCGGCCCGACGTCGAGGGCCGGGCCATGCTCGTGGTGCATCACCGCTCCCGGCCGACCGATCGGCGCGCACGCACGGCCAGGACCGCGCCGATGGCCAGCAGCATCAGCCCGGCACCATTCCAGGCCAGGTCATAGGGCAGGAGATCGGGAATGTCATAACGCACCTGGTGGACGCGAAGCACCTTGTGGTCGATCAGGCCGTCGAACAATTGAAAGCCGCCCAGCCCGAGGAACAGCCCGGCCCAGGCGTGCGCCGCCGACAATGCCCGGCCGCGCCGGAGATCGGCCCACCACACGAAACCGATCACGAGACCCAGCAGTTCGGCCGTGTGCAGCAGCCCGTCGGTGAGCAGGCCGATCGCCGGAGTGGAGCGGTCGTAGAAGTGGTGCCAGCCGAGCAACTGGTGAAAGACGATCTCGTCGACCGCCGCCATCAGCGCCACCCCGATCAGGGCGGCGGCCCCCAGCGACCGCCCCGGCCGCACCTCGGACCGTCCACCCGCAGGCACGGAAGAACCACTCATAGTCGCCCAACTCCACGGCAAAGCCAACTGAACGCCCCCACCGACTACCCCACCCGGCGGCGATCACTCGCCCGCCGGACGAGTGCCGGTGTTACGGCCGGCTGGGGCGGGTGGGGGTGAAGCGGACGGGCATCGATTCGTAGCCGGAGACGAAGTTGGCGGGGCGGTGGGAGGGTTCGTCGGGGGTCACGGGGTGCAGGTCGGGGAGGCGGGTCAGGAGTTTGGTGAACATCACCTGGAGTTCCAGGCGGGCCAGGCTGTTGCCCAGGCAGAAGTGGGGGCCGTTGCCGAAGGCCAGGTGGTCGTTGGGGTGGCGGGTGATGTCGAAGGTGTCGGGGTCGGTGAACACGCTCGCGTCCCGGTTGGCGGACGGGTACAGCAGCAGGAGCGTGTCGCCGGCGGCGATGCGCCGGCCGTCGAGGACGGTGTCGCGGGTGGCGGTGCGGGCCATGTTCTTGATCGGGGACACCCAGCGCAGCATCTCCTCCACCGCGGCGGGGATCCCGGACGGGTCCGCGATCAGGGCGTCGCGCTGGTCGGGGTGCTGGAACAGCTGCCACATCCCGCCGGAGATGACGTGGCGCGTCGTCTCGTCGCCGCCGATGAGGATGAGGAGGGACTCCTGCAGCAGGGAGTCGTGGTCGAGCCGGTGGCCGTCGACGGTCGCGTGGGTGAGGGCGCTGATGAGGTCGTCGCGGGGGCACTGGCGGCGGTCGGCCACCACGGCGGCGGCGTAGTCGTTGAAGCCCTCGAACGCCTCGGTGGCGCGGACGAGGAGGCCGGGGTCGTCGCCGCCGGTCAGCGCCCGGAGCATGTCGTCGGACCAGGCCAGCAGCCTCTGCCGGTCCGCGGGCGCGAAGCCGAGGGCGTCGCCGATCACGATCAGCGGGAGCTGGGCGGCCAGGTCGGCGACGAAGTCGCACTCGCCGCGCTCGCAGACCGCGTCGATGATCTCGTCGCAGACCCGTTCGAGGTACGCGCGGCGCCCGGCGACCCGTCGCGGGGTGAAGCCCGCGCTGACCAGCTTGCGGCGCAGCTTGTGCTCGGGGTCGTCCATGTCGATCATCATCGGCAGCGGGTCGGCGTCGGGGCGGATGCCCCGGTTGCTGCAGAACTGCTCGGGGTGCCGGGAGGCGTACTTGACCGCCGCGTAGGTGGACACGCCCCAGACCTCGCCGTGGGGGTCCCAGTAGACGGGCGCGTTCTCCCTTATCCAGCGGAGCTCGGCGTGCGGGTCGCGGCCCCAGAACGCGCCGCTGACCAGGTTGATCGTGTCGTTGACCGGTTGCTCGTCCCGGGTCGTGGTCGGTGCGTCCACGACAGCCTCCTGTCCCCGCCGGGCGTCACCAGCCCGGCGGCAGCGATGTGAAGTCGGGCTCGCGGCCCTCCGCGAACGCCGCCAGCGCCTCGGCGTTGGCGGGGCCGCCCATGAGGCGGACGAAACCGTCGTTCTCCCGCTCCCGCGCCCGCCGTATCTCCTCGCGCAGGGGGGCGGTCATGTCGCGCTTGACCTCGCGCAGGCTGGAGATCGGGCGGCTCGCCAGCGTGGCCGCGGCGCGCCGGGCCTCCGCCATCAGGTCGCCGGGCTCGCAGATCCGCCAGACCAGTCCCATCTCCTTGGCCTCGGCCGCCGAGATCCACTCGGAGGAGAGCAGGACCCAGGCGGCGTTCTGCCGGCCGATCAGGAGGGGCAGCAGGTAGCTCGACGCGGCCTCCGGCGCGACGCCGAGGCTGGTGAAGGGCGTCTTGAGCCGCGCGTCGCTGGACATGAACACGAGGTCCGCGAAGCCGATGATCGTCAGTCCGATGCCGAGGCCGAGCCCGTTGATCGCGAGGATCAGCGGCTTGTCGAAGTCCCGCAGCGCGTCGACGAGGCCGAGGAACCCGTGCCGGCCGGGCTTGAAGTCCGGGTTCGCGATGCGCTCGCCCATCTCCAGCAGGTCGGTTCCGGAGCTGAACGCCCGGCCGGCGCCGGTCAGCAGCACCACCGCGACCGAGGGGTCCTCGGCGGCCTCCTGGAGCGCGTCCGTGAGCGCGTCGTAGAGGGCCTCGTTGAACGCGTTGAGGGCCGCCGGGCGGTCGAGCGTCAACGTCCGGACGCGGTCGGCGTCCTCGATCAGGAGCATCGGCTCGCTCACTCCCTCCGGACACCTGTCCAGTCAGCGTTCCGGCAATAGTAGAACAGGTTCTACCAACGCGGAAGGTGCGCCGGTCAGCCCTTGTGCGGGATCTGGTTGACGGCTCCGCCGTCCATCGTGAACTCGGTCCCGGTGGCGTACGAGGACTCGTCGCTGGCCAGGAAGACCACGAACGCGGCGACCTCCTCCGGCTGCCCGGGACGGCCCAGCGGGATCGGGATCATGTCGTCGGGGATGCCCTCGGTGATCGGTGTCCGGATCAGGCCGGGGTGCAACGAGTTCACCCGGACGCCGTGCGGGGCCAGCTCGATGGCGACCGACTTGGTCAGGCCGCGCAGGCCCCACTTCGAGGCCACGTAGCCGTGCACGCCGGAGGTGCCGCGCAGCCCCTCGATGGAGGAGTTGTTGATGATCGAGCCGCCGCCGGCCGCGATCAGCGCGTCGGCGGACGCGCGGATGCCGAGGAAGGGACCGGTGAGGTTGACGTCGATGATCTCCCGCCACTTCGCCTCCTTGAAGCGGCCGATGGCGCCGCCGTTGACGATCCCGGCGTTGTTGAAGAGCACGTTGAGGCGGCCGAACTCGCGGACGGCGGTCTCGACGGCGGCCGTCCAGTCCTCGGCGCGGGTCACGTCCAGGTGCACGTAGCGGGCGGCGGCGCCCAGCTCGTCCGCGACGGCCGCGCCCTCCTCGTCGAGGATGTCGCCGATCACGACCTCGGCGCCCTCGGCGGCGAGCGCGCGGGCGGCGGCCGCTCCGATGCCCCGTGCGCCGCCGCTGATCAGGGCGACCTTCCCGGCCACACGTCCCATCGTTCCGGTCCTCCTCGTTTTCAGCGGCTCGGTATCAGCGGTCAGGCGTTTTCAGCGGGGCGGTCAGCGGGGCAGGGTCGTCGCGAAGACGCCGCGGGCGGTGTTGAACGGCAGGTCGAGCGGGGTCCGGAGCCCCGGCGGCGCCGCGACGACGTCGGGGATCGCGTTGACGATCCGCCCGGCGCCCGAGGCGATCGCGGAGTAGTTGTGGTCGCCGCGGGCGCTGGACGGGCAGACGTCCACGCGGTACGAGGGCTCGCCGTCGATCTCGACGCGGTAGGAGCCGCCGTCCTGCGCGGGCTGCGGCCAGTCGGGGCGCAGGTCGCCGCGGAGCCGGTTCGTGTGGTCGATGACGAGGACCTCCTTGCCGCCGACGACGCCGCGGATCTGGAACCGCACGGCCGCCACCCCGCCCGCGGGGATGTGCCCGGCGGCGACGTCGAACGCCTCCGGCGCCGGCTCCTGCTCGAACCACTCGGTGATCTCGTCCAGCTCGAAGCCGAAGCCGCGGGCCAGCATCCGGAGGCTGACGCCCCAGGACGCCGCCAGCATGCCCGGCCGGAACATCTTCGGCAGGTCCCCCACCGGCCGGCCGAAGCCCATGAAGTCGAGGATGACCGGGCTGCCGTCGTAGCTCGCGTAGTCGGCGATCTCCAGGCAGCGCACCTGCTCCACCCGCTGGCAGGTGCTCGCGATCGCGAAGGGCAGCAGGTCGTTGGCCCACCCTGGGTCCACCCCGGTGACGAAGAGGCTCGTGCCGCCGGCCCGGCAGGCGTCCTCGACCGGGTCGATCATGCCGTCCGGCAGGACGCCCCACGGGTAGATCAGGGGGACCGGTGAGGAGGCGACGACGTTGCTGCCCGAGGCGAGGATCGTCCGGATGTCGCCGAGGGCCTTGGTGAGCCGGATCTCGCCGAGGGCGCAGTACACCGTGCACTCGGGCCGCGCGGCCAGCGCCGCCTCCAGGTCGCCGGTGGCCTGCACGCCCGTGACCACGTCGAGGCCCGCGAGCTCACCGGCGTCCCGGCCGATCTTGTCGGGGTTCGACACGACGAGCCCGGCCAGGTCGAAGCGGGGATCCTCGATCAGCTGGGACAGGGCGATGCGGCCGACGTTGCCGGTCGCCACGTGGAGGACGCGGATGGCCATGGTTCTCCTGGACGGGTGCTCCTGGACGGGTGGGGCGCGCGGGCCGGGGCGGTGCCGCACGGAGGCTGTGCACCTGACTGGACACCTGTCCACCCTAGAGTTGGCCACGTACCGCGGCAATAGCGATCTCGCGGAGATCCGGCCGCGGACGGGAACGGACCGCCGCCCGTGGGGCGGCGGTCCGTCCTCGATCGCGGATCAGGCCGGGGTCACCCGGCCGTGTTCCCGGCCACGCTCGCGCCGAACCGGCTGCCCGTGGGCACGCCGTCCTGGCCGGCGAACCAGTTGTCCGCCACCACCGGCGTGCCGAACAGCGCCCGCCAGGGCGTCGCGTGCGCGGCGCCCTTGCCGTCGTGCCCGGGAGCGCCGGCCACGATGCCCGCGGCGCCGGGCCCGAACGCCACCGCGGCGCCGAACCGCGCTCCGGCCAGCGGCTCGCCGCCGAACCCGTCGGTCCCCTGGCTGACGGTGCCGTCCACCCGCGGGGCGGACCCGACCTGCGCCCCGTGCACCCGGCCCGCGTCGGCCAGGCCGCCCACGTCCTCGCCGGGCGAGCCGATCGCCACCGACACCTCCGGGGGCGCCGAGGCCGACTCGACGACGCCGGCGGCCACGCTGGTGCCGAACCCGTCGCCGGACTCGTTGGCCCCCGGAACCCCGGCGACGCCCTGGTGCACGGCCAGCACCTCGCTGACCTGCCTGCCGTCGTAGCCGAGGACGGTCACCATCCCGGCGTCGGACGCGTCGCCGATGTCCTCGCCGGGCACCCCGACCGCCACGCGCATCGGCAGGGCCGGGTGCCAGGCGGCGGAGACGCTCGCGCCGAACCGGTCGCCCGCCTCGGACGCGCCGCTGATGCCGGCGGAGTCCTGGCCGATCCCGGCCGACTCGATCGCGACCTGCGGGTCCTCGACGATGTGGACCATCCCGGCGTCCTTCTTGGTGCCGACGTCCTCGCCGGGCACCCCGATCACCGCGGTCGGCTTGTCGAAGTCGCCGCCCGCCAGCGACGCGCCGAACCGGTCGCCCGCCTCGACGGTGCCGGCGAAGTCCTGGACGTCCTGGTGCAGCAGCGTGACGCCCTCGACCTCGCCGCCGTAGACCCCCAGGACGTGGACGAGGCCCGCGTCGGTCTTGCTCTCGCCGTCTCCCAGGTCCTCGCCGGGGGCGCCGACGAGCACCGTGCCGCGCATCCCGCTCACGGCCGTGCCGAAGCCGTCGCCCGCCTCGGTCCTGTCGCCCGCTCCGCCGGCGCCCTGGCCCAGCGTGAGCGGCGCGGGCCGCGCGTCCCGGCCCGGATCGAAGACCACGTGCGCCAGGCCGCCGCCCGCGTTCTCTCCCGGCACGCCGACGATCAGGTCCTTGGCGCCGTTCCCGTTGACGTCGGCCACGGCGACCGCCGCGCCGAACGAGTCGCCCGCCTCGGGCTCGTCGCCGATGCCGGCGGCGCCCTGCGTCAGGGTCAGCCACCGGTCGCCGCACCGGACGTGGACCGCACCGGCGCCGGCCTTCCCGTCCACGGTCGCGGCGGGGTCGCCCACCGCCGCCGCGAGGTCGCAGTCCGCGGCCGCGCCGGCCGTCCCGGCTGGCACCGGCACGATGAGCGCGGCCGCCGCCACCACTCCCATGATCTTTCTAGATCTGGTCATGAACGCCTTCCCTGCGGGGCTTTGCGGTGAAGCTCGTTTCTCAGATGTGACGCTCGATGACCATGAACGGGTTACCGCTCCGGCGACTTGATGATCTCCACCCGGTCCCCGCCGGTGAGGAGGGAGGCCAGCCGGGCACCCTCCTCCTCGACGGCGTGCCGGTCGGTCTTGGCGATGCGGTTCAGGGGGCTGACCACGACGGTGTCCGCTTCGACGGTCCAGGTGGCGCAGACCCGGCCGTCGACCAGGACGGCGCGTTCACCGGCGACGGAGATCCCGCGATGGGCGTCGTCGATGATGCGGCTGCGGTCGTTGTAGCCGAGGATCGCGTTGTCGAACGCGGGGAGGAACCGTACGGGGGCGGGCGTGTCCGGGTCGGGGCGCGGGGCGCCGGGGAGGTCGAGCAGCTCGCGGCCCCGCTCGTCCCGGAAGGCGACCAGTTCCCCGCGCACGGCGGCGACCGCGGCCCGCAGCCCGGCGAGCCCGCACCAGGCGCGCAGGTCGGCCGTGGTGGCGGGGCCGTACGCGGCGAGGTAGCGCCGCACCATCGCCTGGCCGACCGGGTCCGTGTCGTCCTCGGGCAGCGGGTCGATCTCCCGGCCGAGCCAGGACGTCAGCAGGACGTTGCGGACCCCCGCCTTCTCCCGCCACACCCCGCGCGGCGGCGCCTGCGCCGTGGGGAGCGCGGAGACGAGCATCTCCCCCAGGGCCCGGCGCGGCACGTCCGGCCAGCGCCCGGCGACCGCGTCGACCATCTCGGCCATCGTGCGGGGGCGGCCGTCGCCCAGCACCGCCAGGCCCGCCGCGGCGAGTTCGTCGAGGTCGACGCCGTCGAGGTCGCGGCGGTAGACCCCGAGTGCCTTCTGGCGCAGCATGGCGGTGTGCCGCGCCCGCCACGCGAGGACGTCGTCGGCGGTGACGAGGTGGACGGTGCGGCGCATGAGGTGCGTGCGCACGACGCGCCGCCCGGTCAGCAGGTCCGACAGCTCCGCCGGGTCGAACGCGCGGAGCCGTGACCAGAGCCCGACGAACGGCTCCTGCGGCTCCTGCGCCTGCAGGCCGCAGAGGTGCGCGACGGCGTCGGACGCCGGCAGGTCCGAACGGTCGAGCAGCAGTTGCCGGGCGAGCGCGGCGCGGTTGAGCGCCCGGTCGTCCAGGACGGGCATGGTCGGCTCCCTGGTTCCTCGTGATCAGGCCGGAACCAACGATGCCCGGAGAAGCGGCCACTTTCCGACCGCTTCTCCGGGCCAAGCCCCAATCGGATCCCAGGAGCGGGATCCGTCACCGCCTGCCGGAGCGCCGAACCTCGCGGACCGCGTCCTTGGCCTTCTCGCCGACCTGCTTGGCGCCGCCGGCCATGCGGTCCTTGCGGCCCTCGGCCTCCAGGTACGGATCGCGCGACTCGCGCCCCGCGGCCTCCTTGGCGCGCCCCTTGCCGCGCTGCGTCCTGTTCTTCAGCTTGTCGAACAGCCCCATCGGGTCCTCCTCCGGATCTCCGGGCGGTGCCGCCGCTCGCCGTCAGCCGGCACGGTGCATACCGCGGCGGTAGCGTTCCGCCTCCTGGTGGATGCGCGCCTCGGTCGCCATGAGATCCGCCTCGGCGCGCTCGGTCCGCATCCGGGCGTGCATCTCCCGGAAGGTCGGCACGCGGCGTCCCGTCCGCGCCGGCTTCACGGCGTGCCTCGTCCCCCGCCGTCTGAAACGTCCCAGCAGCCTCATGTCGCTCCTCTCCGCACCGGACGGGCGGCCATATGCCCTATTCAGGACATTCCATGCACGCAGGGGCGTTGACGTGGGGTGATCGGCCTCCGCCCGTGGTGCGTCAGGAGGGAGGGGCGGTGGCCGGCCGGCGGGTCCGCGCGAGCACCCCGGCCACCGCGGCGGACCGGTAGGCGGCGGCCACCTCGCGCCACCAGGCGAGCTCGCAGTGCAGGTCGGTGCCGTCGCGCTCGTCGCCGTACCGGTCGGCGGCGGTGGCGTCGCCGGCGCGGACGCCGTCCCGCCAGGCGTGCAGGGCGGCCTTGATCTGGGCGGCCTCGACCGTGGTGGTGAGGCGCTCCCCGGCGAGCCCGTGGCGCTCGCCCAGCCGGCAGGCGTCCTCCTGGACGGCGGGGTCGAACAGCGGGCTCAGCGTCCACCGCCAGTCGCTCAGCTCGATCAGCGTCCGGCGGATCCGGTGCTGGACGTCCAGCCGCCTGCCGGGCGCGACGAACACGGCGTTCGGGTTGACGTCGCGCAGGTCGCGGTGCAGCGGCCGCAGCGTCCAGTACGCCGACCACAGGCCGAGGGCGCGGCGGGCGGCGGACCAGCGCGGCCCCCAGACGGGGATCACCAGGGCGGCGGTCAGCAGGAAGCAGCCGGTGAGCGACGCGATGACCGGCACCAGGTTGCCCATCGGGTCCAGTGCGGACGAGCCCAGCCAGTTCGCGGCCATCGTCAGCAGGCGGAGCAGCGCGTAGACGACCAGGACGAGGCTGGCGCCGCCGTAGAGCCGCAGGCCCCGGCGCAGGTAGGGCAGGTCGGCGTAGTCGGGCTGCCGCGCCCAGGTGAGGCACCAGCGGGTCAGGATCGTCGACCCGGTGACCGTCGCCGCGTAGTAGATCGTGTACATCGCGGCGATGGTCGGCTGCCCGGCGTAGTGGAACGTGAAGTCGACGGGCCGCTCCTCCGGCACGTCCGACAACGCGAACAGCACGACCATGCTGGCGATCACGAGGGAATAGGCCGGGATCACCCAGCGGATCCGCGGCCACGCCCGCGCCGTCGAGTAGCGCCACAGCAGCGCCAGGACGAGGAACAGCCCGCCGAGCGCCGCCAGGCCGACCGCGGCCACCAGTTCCGCGACGTTCGGAATTCCGGTGGCGCGATTAATGACCTTAACGCTGGCCGGAAATGCGGACCACATGGTGACGGCGAAGCAGAAGACGGTGGCGCACAGTGCCCACACCCGGGCGCTGCTCCAGCGTTGCCGCAGGTAGCGCAGCTTGTAGAGGAAGACGATCGTGAGCATGACGCCGCACACGGGGAAGGCGATGTTCATGATCACCCTGGATTCTCCTCGGCAGGGGGTTCCCAACATTCACGTTCCGCGTCCGGAGCGCCAGCGGGATGGCGAACAAGATTTGACTGCTCCCCTCTCTGAAGGGAGGGGATTCTCGATGTCCCCTCCCGCCATGAGAAAGGCGGGGATTCACGGCTCAGGCAGCCTTCCGCCCCGGCGGGGCGGGAGGTCTTGCGCCATCGGCACCGTCCGGGTCCAGACCCGCCCGGACCAGCATCACACGCGCGGAGTTCTTGTCCCGGGGCCGGGAGACTCCGCACGCGGTGCAGGTGTATGTGCGTTCGGACAGCGGGAGGCGATGCTTGGCTCTCGCACCGCAGTCACCGCAGTCCATCGTGGTGTACGCCGGGTCCACCAGCCGGACGTCCCGGCCATGCTTGCGGCCCATCTCGACCAGGGCCCGCTTGGTGGCGCCGATCGCGGCGTCGGCGGCCTTGCGCGCCATCGTGGAGCGGGCCAGGAACTTGGGGCGGAAGTCCTCGACCGCGATCGCATCGAAGTCGCGGGCGACCTTCTTGGCCCATTTACGGGTGTCGTCGGTCCGCTGCCGCGCGGCCTTCTTATGCGCCTTGGCCGCCCGCTTCTGCGCCCGCCGGTACCCCCTGGACTGGGCCTTGCCCTTTGGAGCGCGGCGCCGGGCCATCTGCCGCTGGTACCGGCCGATCCGTGCAGCGGCCTTCTCCCCGTGCCCGGAGTGCGGCGAGGTCGTGCTCGTCGCTGGTGGTGGTCGCGATCTCACTTACACCCCAGTCCACGCCGATCACCCGCCCGGTGGCCGGCAGCAGTTGCACCTGCGCCGCGACGACGAAGGAGGCGTACCAGTGCCCGAGCGAATCGCGGTAGACCCGCACCGAGGACGGGCCGGCGGGCAGATCCCGCGACCACACCACCCTCACCGCGATACCCCCGGCCAGATGCAGCCGCCCGTCCCTGAGACGGAACCCGCGGCGGGTGTAATTCAGCGTCGGATCGGCCAGACCGCGCTTCTTGAACCGGGCATCCCCGCCCGCCGCCGCACCGGCAGGCCCGCAGCGATGTCCTTGAGCGCCTTGGCCCGGGACCTGGCGAAGTCCCGGATGGTCTGCTGCTGCGGCACCGACGCGCCCGCCCGCAGCCACCGCTCGCCGGCGCGCC
>NZ_BMRO01000007.1:455528-497771 GCF_014648675.1 Actinomadura livida | reverse complement strand
CACCATCTCCCACGCGACAACCAACCCACAGGCCAGAAGACCTGAAGAAGATCGTTTCGTAGGAGGTGCCCTACGGGTCGGCCACCGCTCGGTGTCCTGCACCCCGTCTGGGCTTGCCACTCCAGAGTACCTCGGCTCAGAGCAAGCTGCGAACCGTTTTCCTCTTGTTGGCTTCCCCGGGGCCGTCCGCCTTGATGGCGTCCCGCATCCCTCGGGGCATGAGAGAGATTAGGCACCCGCACGCCGTCCGTCAAATCGGCTCGTCCCGCACGCTCTCCGGCCGTGATGGCCCCGCTCACAAGGGCTCCGGCGTCCCCCATCCAAGCCCGCCGGCGCGGCGACCCACCCTCATGCCGAACAGCGGACACCTACCGACAGGGTGCAGATGCCGAAGATCGAGCCGACCGAGCGATGTGACCACTCGCGTTTGCAGCTGCTTGGTGGTCCGGTGGCCGATGTGTGGAGTCTGCGTGTCGGGTAGATGTCCGCTATGCCCAGAGCGCAGATCAAGGACGAGAAGACGTACCAGAAGCTCCGTGACCGAGGCGAGAGCAAGGAGAAGGCCGCGCGGATCGCGAACGCGTCTGCGGGCCAGGGCAAGAAGAAGGTCGGCCGTAAGGGCGGCAAGAGCCCCTCCTACGAGGACTGGACGAAGGACGAGTTGCTGAAGCGCGCCCGGGAGCTCGGCGTGGAGGGACGGTCCTCGATGAACAAGTCGCAGCTGGTGGACGCCCTCCGCAACCACTGAGCGGCCCTCGCCTCGGCGGCCGGGACGCACGGCCGGCAACGGCCGGCCTGAAACGGCTGCCCGTTCCGCTCCTCAAGCCGTGAAGAGCCGCATGCCTTCGGGACGTGGATGCCGACCTGACCTGACTCCAGCCCTCATCGCCCACGTCCCATTTGCAACACCGCCGTCGCGTGCGCCGGCGGTGCGATCCGCCGGAGTCCCGCCGGGGAAGGGAAAGTCATGAACGCGGTCGTCGACACCGCACGCAGGGAGAAGGAGCAGTACACCGGCGGAGCGGACCGTCCGCTCGGCTCGTACCTCGCCACCCTCGCCGTCTACGGGCTGACCACGGGGACGATGGTGCTCCTGGGGCGGCGGATGCGCGACCGGGCCCCCTCCATAGGGCTTTCCGACCTGGCCTTGATGACGATCACGACGCACAAGGTGTCCCGGGTCATCGCCAAGGACCCGGTGACGAGTCCGCTGCGCGCCCCGTTCACCCGCTACTCCGGGACGGCCGGGCCGGCCGAAGTGGCGGAGGAGGTGCGCGGGAAGGGCGTGCGGCACGCCGTCGGTGAGCTGGTCACCTGCCCGTTCTGCATCGCCCAATGGGTCGCGACGGCCTACAGTGCCGGGCTCGTGTTCGCACCGCAGGCGACGCGGCTGGCGGGCGCCACGATGACGGCGGTCGCGGGGTCGGACTGGTTGCAGCTCGCGTACGCGCGGCTCCAGCAGGCCGCCGAGGGCTGAGCCTCAGCGGTCACATTATTTACGTTTGCCCCAAATGGGGCGGGTACGGCCCCTCCATGGATCTGTCATTCCTCAAAACGCTGTACCAACGTCCGGGCCCCTATGCGTCGGTGTACGCGGACCTCTCCCGGACCACCGAGGACGCGTCCAAGGCCGTCGAGCTGCGGTGGCGGGCGCTGCGCGCGGACCTGGAGGAGCAGGGAACTCCGGAGGACACGCTCCGCGCGATCGAGCAGACCATCGACGGGGAGATCACCCGCCGCCGCTCCGAAGGGCTGGTGCTCTTCGCGGCGGACGGCAAGGTGGTGCACCTGGAGCGACTGGACGACCCGCCCCCGACCACCCAGGCGACCCTCGCGCCGCTTCCCGACGTACTGCCCTACCTCGCCCAGCGCGGCGAGAGGTTCCCGCATCTGCTCGCAGTCGTCGACCGCCGCGGGGGCGCGATCGACTGCGTCACCGCGGACGGACGGCGTCACCACATCAACGTGCAGGGGGACGAGGACTACCCGATCCGCAAGACGAAGGCGGGCGATTGGAACCAGTCCCGGTTCCAGCGCTCGTCGGAGAACGTCTGGAAGCTCAACGCGAAGAAGGTGGCGCGCGAGATCGACCGCATCGCCGACATGTGCGGGGCACAGGCCATCGTCATCGCGGGCGACACCCGCGCCCGTACGGCCGTCCTGGACGAGGTCTCCGAGCACGTCCTGGCGCACACTGTCGAGACCGACAAGAACACCACGGTCGACGACCCCGACCTGGAGACGGAGTTGCGGCGCGTTCTGGAACTGAAGACGACTGAGCGGATCATGACCGTCGCCGAGCGCTTCGACCGCGAACTCGCCAACGGCGAGCGCGCCGTGGAGGGCTTGCCCGCCACCGCCAAGGCCGTCCGCGAAGGCCGCGTCGAGACGCTCCTCCTGGACGACGACCTGGATTCGAGCGCCCGCCTCTGGGTCGGCCCCCATCCGGCGCATATCGCCACCACCGCCGAAGAACTCCGTGACGAATTCGGCGTGAGCGACCCCCGAGAGGTGAAGGCTGACGCCGCGCTGGTCAGAGCTACAGCCGCCACCGACGGCGAACTGGTGGTCCTACCGTCGAACGGCGGCCCGGCGCAGAACGTCCACGTAGGCGCCGTGCTGCGCTTCACCGCCTGACGCAAGAACCCGAGGTCGCTACGAAATGACGAAGGAGTGGCGGCCCGCGCTCTCCGCGGGCACACCACTCCCAACTCGTTCGTGGAGCTATGGGGATTCGAACCCCAGACCTCCTCCATGCCATGGAGGCGCGCTACCAACTGCGCCATAGCCCCGCGATCGAGGAAAAGCTTAGTGCACTTTGGGACCGCTCGGGACGCGGGCCGCGGCGGAAGCCCCGCCGCGGCCCGTGCGGCGTCTCAGTGCTGCCCCGGGGTGTCGGACTGCAGGTTGACCGTCGAGACGTACGTGGTGAGGTCCTGGATCAGCTCGGCAGGAAGGCCGAGGAGGGCGTTCTGCTGGGCGGGCTGGCCGGGCTCGGTGAGGTGGGCGCCGTTCGGCTCGTCGGCGTGCGCGTCTTGCTGCGTCGCGCCCTCCGGCGCGCTAGCGACGCTGATCGAGCAGAGCACCCGGCCGAGGTCGGGCTGGTTAGGCAGCAGCTTGAAGTAGGACAGGATCTGGACCGCCTGGGTGCAGTCCTGCTCGCTGTAGGTTGCCTCGGCCTGGGGCGGCGGTGCCTCCTCCGCGGACGCGGGCGCGCCGATGGCGGTGACGGTCGCCGCGGCCAGCGCGACGGGAAGCAGCCTTACGGCCATACGGCTCTTCATGGGTCAGCCTCATTTCGATCATGCATCGCCACCCGAGGCTGTTCCCTCATGATCGACAAGGTGAAGCGCCGCAGGACCGAAAGGTAGCCGCCACCATGGCGAACCTTTAGCAGAGCCCCGTGCATGGACGTCCAGCAGCCCGGCGACCTGCAACGGCCTCAGAGACCCCAACCACCGGGGGGCGTGGGGGCGGAGCCCCTACACCGGGGGTTCCAGGGGGTCGCCCCCTGGACGAAATGACGAAGGAGTGGCGGCCCACGCTCTCCGCGGGCACACCACTCCCAACTCGTTCGTGGAGCTATGGGGATTCGAACCCCAGACCTCCTCCATGCCATGGAGGCGCGCTACCAACTGCGCCATAGCCCCGCCGCTGCGTGGACGTTCATCCCGCAGCGCCTGGCCAGTGTATAGGACGGCGGAGCCAGGTCTCGAATCGTTTCGGGCGTGTCAGGTTCCGGTGTCGGGGCGGTCGTCGCTGAGGACGGGCTCGGGCAGGGTGCCGGCGTTGTGCTCCGTCAGGCGCCAGCCTCCGTCGCGCATCTCGGTGACGACGGACCAGCAGCAGTTCGACAGGCCGCCGAGGCGTTCCCAGGTCTCCTCCGGCAGGCCGAGGAGGTGGGACATGCCGAGCCGCAGGGCCGCGCCGTGCGAGGCGACGACGAGCTGGCCGGTGGGCGGCAGGTCGTCGAGGGCGCGTTCGAGGGCGGCGCCGACGCGCTTGGCCACCTGGGCGCTGGTCTCGCCGCCGGGGGGCTGCCAGGCGGCGTGCTCGGCCGGGTAGCGTTCGCGGATCTCGTGGGAGGTGAGGCCCTCCCAGGCGCCGCCGTCCCGCTCGATGAGGTCGTCGTCGTACCGGATGGGAAGCCCGGTGATGTCGGCGAGGGCCTGGGCGGTGGCGGCGGCCCGGCGGAGCGGCGACGACAGCAGGGCGGTGGGGCGGAGCCCGGCCAGGAGCCGGGCGGCGCGCTCGGCCTGCTGGACGCCGGTCTCGTCGAGCGGGATGTCGGTCTTGCCTTGGAAGCGGCGTTCGACGTTCCAGGAGGTCTGGCCGTGCCGCCAGAGGACGAGACGTCGTTTGCCGGGCTCGCGGGCCGGCCGGGCGTCAGTCACTCGGGCTCCCGACGGCGCGGGACTGCGGGGCGGTGACGCTCTCGGGCAGTTCGAGGACGGGGCAGTCTTTCCAGAGCCGTTCGAGGGCGTAGAACATGCGGTCCTCTTCGTGCTGGATGTGGACGATGATGTCCGCGTAGTCCAGCAGGATCCAGCGGCCTTCGCGCTCGCCTTCGCGGCGGACGGGCCTGGCGTCGGCTTCCTCGCGGAGGCGTTTCTCGACTTCGTCGACGATGGCGCGGACCTGGCGGTCGCTGGGGGCCGAGCAGAGCAGGAACGCGTCGGTGATGACGAGCTGCTCGCTCACGTCGTAGGCAAGAATGTCGTCGGCCAGCTTGTCGCCCGCCGCCTCGGCGGCGATCCGGACGAGCTGCGCCGCCCTCTCGGATGCGGTCACGATGCGCTCGCGATCCTCCCTGTAGGGGTCGTCTCCACCACCACCTTCTCACGGGTGCCGGTCGTCGGACCTCTTTGTCGCTGTACGACCGCTATGCCACTGCGGTCCTTGCGCCTACCAGGGTATGCGGCGGGTGGGACGGGTGTTCATTCCGCTGCGGCGTCGCGGTAGAGGTCGCGTTTGTTGATGTATTGGACGATTCCGTCCGGGACCAGGTACCAGATGGGTTCGCCCGAGTGGACGCGGTCGCGGCATTCCGTGGACGAGATGGCCAGCGCGGGGACCTCCATCAGGGAGACCCGCCCGTTGGGGAGACCGGGATCGGCCAGCCGGTGGCCGGGGCGAGTGACGCCGACGAAGTGCGCCAGCTCGAACAGTTCGTCGGTGTCGTGCCAGGTCAGCATCTTCTCCAGCGCGTCGGCGCCGGTGATGAAGAACATGTCGGCGTCGGGGCCGTGGATGCCGCGCATGTCGCGGAGCGTGTCGACGGTGTAGGTGGGGCCGGGGCGGTCGATGTCGACGCGGCTGACGGAGAAGCGGGGATTGGACGCGGTGGCGATCACGGCCATGAGGTAGCGGTCCTCGGCGGGGGTGATCCCGTGGTCCTGCTTGTGCGAGGACAGGCCGGTGGGCACGAAGACGACCTCGTCGAGCGAGTAGAAGTGCGCCACCTCGCTCGCGGCCACGAGGTGCCCGTGGTGGATCGGGTCGAACGTGCCGCCCATGATCCCCAGCCGCCGCTTTTGCGTCATGACGACGAGAATAGCCAGCGGGTCGCGAGCCCGGAACGACGGGCGGGGGTCAGGCCAGGCCGGGCAGCGGCGGGCCGCCGTCCTCCCAGGAGACGACGCGGACGGCCTTGCCGACCTCGACCCTGGGCACGGTGCCCTCGGGCAGGACGAACACCTCGGCGGTCAGCCCGAGCGACTCGTGGAGGCCGTGGACGAGCTCGGCCCGGGGGTCGCCCGACAGCGCCTCGCAGGCGACGACAAGGCGAACCGCCGGCCCGCGACGGTCGACGACGAGCTGGTAGTGCGGCCGGACCAGCCCGGATCCCAGCAGGACGCGCTCCACCTCGCTCGGGTACACGTTGACGCCCCGGACGACGATCATGTCGTCGGTACGGCCCAGCACCTTGCTCATCCGGACCAGGGTCCGCCCGCAGTTGCACTCGTCGCGGTCCAGGGACGCGATGTCGCCCGTCCGGTAGCGCAGCAGGGGAAGGGCCTGCTTCGTCGGCGTCGTGAACACCAGCTCGCCGGGGGTGCCGTCCTCGACCGGCTCGCCCGTCTCCGGGTCGACGGCCTCGACGATGAAGTGGTCCTCGTTGACGTGCAGGCCGTTCTGCTCCAGGCATTCGGTCGCCACGCCCGGGCCGATGACCTCGGACAGGCCGTAGATGTCCATCGCCTTGATCGGCAGGACGTCCTCGATGGCGGTGCGCAGTTCCTCCGACCAGGGCTCCGCCCCGAACAGCCCGGCCTTCAGCGCGGGCGCCTCGGCGCCGGCCTCGGCGAGCGCCTCGCCGAGCCGGAGCGCGTAGGCGGGGGTGCAGGTCAGGATGTCGGCCTGCAGGTCGGTGAGCATCCGTACCTGCCGGTCGGTCATGCCGCCGGACATCGGCACCACGGTCGCGCCGAGCGCCACGGCCCCCTGGTGGATGCCGATCCCGCCCGTGAACAGCCCGTAGCCGTAGGCGTTGTGGACGATGCTGCCGGGCGACGCGCCCGCACACGCCAGGGAGCGCGCGCACATGGCCGCCCACAGGTCGAGGTCGGCCTTGGTGTAGGCGACGAGCGTGGGGCGTCCCCGCGTGCCGCTGGACCCGTGCACCGCCGCGACCTGGTCGCGGTGGACGGCCAGCATCCCGAACGGGTAGTTGTCCCAGAGGTCCTGCTTGATGGTGAACGGGAGGTTCCGCAGGTCGGCGAGCGTCACGTCGGAGCCGCCGGCGACCCCCGCCTCCTTGAGCCGCCGCCCCTGCACCCCGCCCGCGGCGAGCAGCCGGTCGACCAGCCCCCACAGCCGGTGCCGCTGCAGCGCGGCGCGCTCGTCCGGAGGCATCGCCTCGGCTTTGGGGTCGAACATGGGTCTCCTCCCGGACGGGGGCCGGAGCCGGACGGGGACCCGGCGCCGGGGAACCCTGCGGCTCGGCGGTTCGTCGGAACTACCATGCCAGACATGACGGAGAACACACCGGATCGAGCACGTACGCGGTTCCCGGGGATCAGTTCCCGGGCCTACGAACACCCGGCGGACCGTTCGGCGCTGGTGGCGCTGCGTTCGCTCTCCGGGTTCGACGTCGTGCTGCGCAAGATGTCGGGCCTGATCAACGAGCGGTCGCTGCGGCTGATGTTCCTCGGCGGGACGGTGCGCGTGGGCGAGGACCAGTTCCGCAACATCTACGACATGGTCAGGGACGCCTCGTACGCCCTGGACATGCCGGAGGTGCCGGAGCTGTACGTCCGGCAGGACCCGACGCCGAACGCGATGGCGCTCGGCTCCGACAACCCGTTCATCGTGCTGAACACCGGGCTGATCGACCTGCTGGACGACGAGGAGCTGCGGTTCGTCGTCGGGCACGAGGTCGGGCACATCCTGTCCGGGCACGCGGTGTACCAGACGATGATGCAGATCCTGCTGCAGCTGGGGTCGCGGCTGGCGTGGCTGCCGCTCGGCAACGTCGGCATCGCAGCGATCATCATCGGGCTGCGCGAGTGGTTCCGGAAGGCGGAGCTGTCGTCGGACCGCGCCGGGCTGCTGGTCGGCCAGGACCTGGACGCGGCGAAGCGGGTGCACATGAAGCTCGCCGGCGGCGTCCGGCTGGGCGAGATGAGCAGCGAGGCGTTCCTGCGGCAGGCCCGCGAGTACGACGAGGCAGGCGACGTCCGCGACGGCATCCTGAAGTTCCTGAACCTGCTCGGGCAGTCGCACCCGTTCGCGGTGATCCGGTTCGCCGAGATCGACCGGTGGGCGCGCAGCGGCGAGTACGACCGCATCCTCGCCGGTGACTACCCGCGCCGCGACGACGACGGCGGCGCGTCGGTCAGCGACGGGGTCAAGGAGGCGGCCCGGTCGTACCGGGAGTCGTGGGAGCGGACCGCCGACCCGTTCGTGGGCAAGGTTCGCGACATGGCGGACGCGGCGGCCGGCGCGGCCGGCGGGCTGTTCGACCGGTTCGCCCGGCGCGACGGCGGGCCGACGGACCGCAACTAGCGATCAGCGCGGGCGGGGCCGCCGCGGCACGGACGCGGCGGCCCTTTCGCGTGCGCTAGAACGGCGCGGGGATCAGGAGTTCGACGTTGCGGTCGGCGGCCTCGCCGCGGCGCTCGGTGTCGCGGTCCTGCCAGTCGTTGCCCGCCAGCTCGCGGGACAGCGACGCCAGCCGGACGGGGTCGTCGATGCGTCCGCCGTAGGACGCGGGGCCCGCCGAGTCCAGGATCGTCGTGAAGATCGACAGGGTGCCGTCGCCGTTGTCGGCGAGCTCGACGATGCGGCTCTGCTGCGGGAAGTCGATGTGCGCGGCCGTGTTCACCTCCCAGAAGCCCCCGCCGCCCTGCCGGGTGTGCGGGATCACGTGGTTGCGGTGCGTGTGGCCGTTCACCCACAGGACGACGTTCGGGTAGCGCAGCAGGAGCGCCTTCACCTCGTCGCCGAGGACGCGGTCGCCGCCCAGGCCGTTCTCCATCGACCCGATCGGGTGGTGGCTGAACAGGACGAACAGCCGGTCCTTGACGGCGTGCCCGGCCACCGAGCCGTCCGGCGCGAAGTAGCGGCTGCTGCCGGCCTTGAGCTGAGCCTCCAGCCACGCGAACTGCGCCTTGTCGAGGGACCCCTCGGAGTAGCCGTTCTGGTTGACGGTGTCGAGGACGAGGCCCCGCACGATGCCCTTGTCGAACGCGTAGTACGCCGTCCCGTCGCGGAGGTTGGCCCAGGTGAAGCCGTGGCCGCGCAGCTTGCTGGTCTTGAAGTGCTCGGCGACCACCTCGGCGCGGGACAGCAGCCGCCGGTTCCAGTCCGGGGTGACCTGGCGGAACAGTCCCCCGGAGGCGCCCTGCTCGCGGCTGAGGCGGACGAGTTCGGCCGCGTCCCCCTTGCTGACCATGCGGGCGAGGCGTTCGGCCTGGCCGCCGTCGGCCGGTGCGCCGATCTTGATGCCGCCGGTGGCGAGGCCCGAGATGAGCGGGTTGACCGGCAGGTTGCCCTGGATGAGGCCGTCGTGGTTGCCGAACACCGCATACCACGGGGAGTGGAGGCCGGTCGCCTTGAACGGCCTGCGCGCGGCGTCGAGCAGCCCCTTCACCTGCGGGAAGCCGTACTCGGCGATCGCGAAGTCGGTCCCGGCTCCGGGCGGCGCGCCGTCGGGGTGCCAGTAGGCGCGGTCGTAGGCAGCCCAGTCCATGACGCCCTCGTACCGGTTCGGGTCGCCTGAGTCGGGGCGGACGCGCTCGCCGTCCAGCAGGTCGATGATCCAGCGGACCTCGTTGTACTGGGCGTTGTCGGTGGTGTCGCCGGTGTTGATGGTGAACGCCAGCCCGAGGCCGGTGGCGGGACCGCGCCCGACCTTGTTCACCGCCTGCACCATCGCCTCGCCGACCTGCGTCGACAGGATCTCCTGCGGGCGGTACCCGCCCTCGGGGAACCCGCTGATGATGTCCCGGAAGCGGTCGATGAACTCGACGCGGGCCGGGGACTGCGCGTCCAGGACGTGCACGTCGGTGAGGTGCCCGAAGGCCAGGACGCCGCGGCGGGTCGCGGCACGGCGCGCGGACGCGGCGCCGCCCAGGTCGCGCCGCAGGATGTACGGCTCGCCGGGCCCGGTGACCACGGGACGGTACCCGCCGGTGCCCGCCGCGCCGAGCACGTACGTCCGGTCCAGGGTGGTCCCGGCGACCGGACCGCGCAGCGCGGGGGCGGCCGCGGCGGGGCGCGACGGGTAAGCGGTCAGTCCGGTGGCGGCGATTCCCGCGCCCAGGGCGGCGCCCTTCAGGACGCGGCGGCGGCTGTACTCACGAGTCACAATCGTGAATCAGACCACACCCACAACGTGACATCAATGGCAAAAGTGTCACAACTTGCACGCCACCGCGCCGGACGGGCCGTCGGGCCAGGTGTCAGCCCCGCAGGTGGCCCTCACCGGTCACCACGTACTTCGTGGACGTCAGCTCCGGCAGCCCCATCGGGCCGCGGGCGTGGAGCTTCTGCGTCGAGATGCCGATCTCCGCGCCGAAGCCGAACTCCTCGCCGTCGGTGAAGCGGGTCGAGGCGTTCACCATCACGGCCGCCGAGTCGACCAGCGCGACGAAGCGCTTCGCGGCGGGCTGGGACGTGGTGACGATCGCCTCGGTGTGGCCCGAGCCGTACCGGCGGATGTGGTCGACGGCGTCATCGAGGGAGTCCACGACGCGGGCGGCGATGTCCAGGGACAGGTACTCGACGGTCCAGTCGTCCTCGGTCGCCTCCACGACGTCTTCGCCGTACGAGCGGATGCGGTCGTCGCCGTGCACCGTGACCCCGGCGCCCTTCAGCGCCTCAAGCGCGCGCGGGACGAACCTGTCGGCGATGTCGGCGTGCACCAGGAACGTCTCTGCGGCGTTGCACACCGACGGGCGCTGCGTCTTGGCGTTCAGCAGCACGTCCAAGGCCATGTCGATGTCGGCGTCGGCGTCCACGTACACCGCGCAGTTCCCGACGCCCGTCTCGATCACCGGGACGGTCGACTCCTCCACCACCGAGTTGATCAGGGAGGCGCCGCCGCGCGGGATCAGCACGTCCACCAGGCCGCGCGCCCGCATCAGGTGCTTCACCGACTCGCGGGACGTGCCGGGCACGAGCTGGACGGCGTCCCCCGGGACCTCCGTGCCGGCCAGCGCGCCCTGCATCACCCCGACCAGGGCGGTGTTCGAGTCGTACGCCGACGACGAGCCGCGCAGCAGCGCCACGTTCCCGCTCTTCAGGCACAGCGCGGCGGCGTCCACGGTCACGTTCGGCCGGCCCTCGTAGATGATCCCGACGACGCCGAGCGGCACCCGGACCTGCCGCAGCTCCAACCCGTTCGGCAGCACGTTCCCGCGTACCGACTCCCCCACCGGGTCCGGCAGCGCCGCGACCTTGCGGACGGCGTCCGCGATCGCGGCGATCCGCTCCTCCGACAGGCTCAACCGGTCGATCATGTACTCGGAGATGCCGTTCTCCCGGGCCCGCGCGACATCGGACTCGTTCGCCTTGACGATCTCCGGTGCGGCGGCGACCAGCGCGTCCGCGATCCGGTGCAGCGCGGCGTCCTTCGCCGCGCGCGGCAGCGGCGCCAGCCCCGCCGCGGCCTCCCGGGCGCGCCGCGCCACCCGCAGGAACTCCTCGCGCTCGCTCATCACTGCTCCTCGTCTCAGTCGGTGAGGACCACCAGGTGGTCCCGGTGGATTATCTCGCGCTCGTACTCGACGCCCAGCTCGCGGGACAGCCAGCGGGTCGAGCGGCCCATCAGCTCGGGGATCTCGGACGCGTCGTAGTTCACCAGCCCGCGCGCGACCACGCGGCCGGCGGTGTCGCACAGGTCGACGGGGTCGCCGGCGGCGAAGTCGCCCTCCACGCCCGTGACGCCCGCGGGGAGCAGCGACTTGCGGCGCCGCACGACCGCCTCGACGGCGCCGGGATCGAGCATGACCCTCCCCTGCCCGGTGGTGGCGTGCGCGAGCCACAGGTCCCGCGTCGACATCCGGCGCCCCTCCGCCGGGTGGAACAGCGTCCCCACCTCGTCGCCGGCGAGGGCCTGCGCGGCGGACGCGGCGTTCGTCAGCACCACCGGGATGCCCGCGATGCGGGCGGCCTCGACCTTGGTGACCATGCCGCCGGTGCCGACCCGCCCGGAGCGGCCGAGCTTCACGTCCCGCAGGTCGTCCGGCCCGCGGACGTCGCCGAGGCGGCGGGCGCCCGGCAGGCGCGGGTCACCGGTGTAGAGGGCGTCGACGTCCGACAGCAGGACCAGCGCGTCCGCGCGGATCAGGTGGGCGACGAGCGCGGCGAGCCGGTCGTTGTCGCCGAACCGGATCTCGTCGGTGGCGACGGTGTCGTTCTCGTTCACGATCGGCAGCACCCCGAGGGCGAGGAGCTGCGCGAGCGTGCGCTGCGCGTTGCGGTGGTGCGAGCGGCGCATCATGTCGTCGGCGGTCAGCAGCACCTGCCCGACCGTCAGCGCGTGCCGCGCGAACGACGAGGTGTAGCGGGCCAGCAGCTGGCCCTGCCCGACGCTCGCCGCCGCCTGCTGCGTCGCGAGGTCCCGCGGGCGGCGGGTCAGCCCCAGCGGCCCCAGCCCGGCGGCGATCGCCCCGGACGAGACGAAGACGATCTCGGTGCCGTCGGCGCGCCGGCCGGCCAGGACGTCCACCAGCGCGTCGATGCGGCCCTCGTCGATCACGCCCGCGGGCGTGGTGAGCGACGACGACCCCGCCTTCACCACGATCCGCCGCGCCTTCGCGACCGCCTGGCGCTCGCTCATGAAACGTCTCTCCTCCGGGGTCCGGCGCTACCCGCCGAGGCGGCGGTCCGTGCCGCGGGGACCGGAAGCGCCGCCGCCGGCGGCGACCTCCGGCTCCCAGTCGAAGACGACGGAGTCGTCGACGGTCCCGATCAGGACCGTGGCGCCCGCGGCGGCGCCCGCCGCGGCGAGCGCGTCCTCCACGCCGAGACGCGCGAGCCGGTCGGCGAGGTAGCCGACGGCCTCGTCGTTGGCGAAATCGGTCTGCCGCAGCCAGCGGACCGGCTTCTCGCCGGTGATCAGGTACGTGTTGTCCCCGATCTCCTTGACCTCGAAGTCGGCCCCGCCACCGACCGGCTCCGGCCGGATGACCAGGCGGGTCGGCTCCGGTGCCGGCAGCGACGCGCGGTACTGCTCCACCATCGCCGCCATCGCGAACGACAGCTCCCGCAGCCCCTCGTGCGTGGCCGCCGACACCTCGAAGACCCGCAGGCCGCGCTCCTCGAAGTCGGGCCGGACCATCTCGGCGAGGTCGCGGCCGTCCGGCACGTCCACCTTGTTCAGGACGACGATGCGGGGACGGTCCGACAGCGGCCGGTCGCCCAGGACTCGGTCGTACGCCTGCAGTTCGCGTTCGATGACCTCGAAGTCGCTGACCGGGTCGCGCCCCGGCTCCATCGTCGCGCAGTCGAGGACGTGCGCAAGGGTCGACGAGCGCTCGATGTGCCGGAGGAACTCCAGGCCGAGGCCGCGGCCCTCGCTGGCGCCCTCGATGAGGCCCGGCACGTCCGCGACCGTGAACGTCGTGTCGCCCGCGCTCACCACCCCGAGGTTCGGGATCAGCGTCGTGAACGGATAGTCGGCGATCTTCGGCTTGGCGGCGGACAGCGCCGCGATCAGCGACGACTTGCCCGCGCTGGGGAACCCGACGAGCGCGACGTCCGCGACGCTCTTCAGCTCCAGGACGACGTCGCGCGCCTCCCCCGGCTCGCCGAGCAGCGCGAACCCGGGCGCCTTGCGCCGCGCCGACGCCAGCGCGGCGTTCCCCAGCCCGCCGTTGCCGCCCCGCGCGATCACGAAGCGGGTGCCCTCGCCGACCAGGTCCGCCAGGATCTCCTCGCCCTCCTTCACGACCGTGCCGTCCGGCACGGCCAGGACCACGTCGGCGCCGTCCGCGCCGGTCCGGTGACCGCCCTGCCCCGGCTTGCCGTTGCCGGCCTTGCGGTGCGGGCGCCGGTGGTAGTCCAGGAGGCTCGCGGTGTTGGAGTCGACGACCAGGACGACGTCCCCGCCGCGGCCGCCGTTCGCACCGTCCGGCCCGCCCAGCGGCTTGAACTTCTCCCGGTGGATCGACGCGCAGCCGTTGCCGCCGTTGCCCGCGGCGACGTGCAGTACCACCCGGTCGACGAACTGCGCGCCCGATCCCGCTCCAGCGGCCACGGTGAATCTCCTCAGTGAAAAAGACGAAGGGGCGGACCGAAACCGGTCCGCCCCTTCAAAAACGTCTGGTACCCAGGCGGACTATTCCGCCGGCGGGACGACGCTCACGGCGTTGCGGCCGCGGTAACGGCGGAACTGCACCGCGCCCGCGACGAGCGCGAACAGCGTGTCGTCACCGCCGCGCCCGACGCCCGGGCCGGGGTGGAAGTGGGTGCCGCGCTGCCGGACGATGATCTCGCCCGCGTTGACGACCTGGCCGCCGAACCGCTTCACGCCGAGGCGCTTGGCATTGGAGTCGCGACCGTTACGGCTGGACGATGCGCCCTTCTTGTGTGCCATGAGACCGCTCTCCCTTACTTCCCGGCCTTGATACCGGTGATCTTGACCTCGGTGTAGGGCTGACGGTGACCCATCCGCCGCTTGTACCCGGTCTTGTTCCGGTAGTGCATGATGTTGATCTTCGGGCCCTTGACCGCGCCGACGATCTCAGCGGTCACCTCGTAGCGGGCGAGGTCGGCCGCCTTGCTGACGACGTCGTCGCCGTCCACGACCAGCAGGGCCTGAAGCTTGACGGTCGAGCCGACCTCACCGGCCAGCTTGTCGACGGTCAGCACGTCATCGACGGCGACCTTCTCCTGCCTGCCGCCTGCGCGGACAATCGCGTACACCGCGGAAACCCTTCGTCTGCGCGCGCTTCCGGAACTAACCGGTCCCACGCGTGGCTTACCAGCCCCCGGGCGGGGGCCTACCCCCGGCACCGGGCCGAGGGCGGCACACCAGAGGAAGTCCTCTGGCGCTCTCTGCTTGGTCTCACCGGATCGGCGAGGTGAGCACCGAACGGACCCCGGAGGGGGCTCGCGGTGCGAGTTCAGGCGACGCGCCGACGACGCGCCGAAGACCAAGGGTACCGGATGCCCAGAGCCGAAGCGAACTGTGCTTGCCCAGGGGGGCGACCCCCTGGAACCCCCGTTGCGCGCGGCGCACCGTGCGTCGGTTCGTGCGACCTTCGGTCGCAGCGCGACCTCCGGCCGCACGAACCGTGGGGTGATCATGCAGGTGGAGATTCGCCTTCGGTTCACTCCACAGCCGTCATTGTGCGCGTGGCCGTGAAGTCCCTGGAATGCAGGCCGGGCGGCCTTGTCTTGGCCGCCCGGCCTGCTTCCTTGAAGGCTCAGTTCTCGTTACTCGGCCTCGGCTGGGGTTTGGTGGGAGGTCGGGTCGGTGCCGTTCAGGGTCGGGTCGGTGCCGTTCGCGGTGGGGGTCAGCGGGTCGGCGCCGTCCAGGGACTCCAGGACGCCCGGGGGCGTGTCGGCCACCTCTTCGGCGGCTTCGGCGGCCTCCATCGCGGCCTGGGCCGGGGACTCGTCGTCGCCGTCGATCTCGGGCGGTGGGCCTGCGGGGCGCTTGGCCGGGCCACTCCGCCGGGGACGGGTCCGGGTGCGCACCGGGGCCGGTTCCGGTTCCGGCTTGGTCTCTTCGGCCCGGATCGGCTCCGGCTCTGGTGCCGGCTCTGGCTCGGGGGTCGGCTCGGGCTCTGGTGTTTCGTGCCTGGCCAGTTTTTCCTCTACTGCCTTCTCGACCTCGCCCTTGCGCTTGCGGCGGCGGCCGCTCTCCTTGCCGGACGCCTTGTCCGCCTTGGGCTCGACCGGGGTCAGGTGGACGTGGATGCCGCGTCCGTTGCAGGACTCGCAGGTCTCCGAGAACGCCTCCAGGAGGCCCTGGCCGACGCGCTTGCGGGTCATCTGGACCAGGCCGAGCGAGGTGACCTCGGCCACCTGGTGCTTGGTGCGGTCCCGCGACAGGCACTCCACGAGGCGGCGCAGGACCAGGTCCCGGTTGCTCTCCAGCACCATGTCGATGAAGTCGACGACGATGATGCCGCCGATGTCGCGGAGCCGGAGCTGGCGGACGATCTCCTCGGCCGCCTCCAGGTTGTTGCGGGTGACGGTCTCCTCGAGGTTGCCGCCCTGCCCGGTGAACTTGCCGGTGTTGACGTCGATGACCGTCATGGCCTCGGTGCGGTCGATCACCAGGGAGCCGCCGGACGGCAGCCACACCTTGCGGTCCAGCGCCTTGGCGATCTGCTCGTCGATGCGGAACGCCGTGAGCGCGTCCTGGTCGCCGGTCCAGCGCTCGACGCGGTCGGCGAGGTGCGGCGCGACGTACTCGACGTACTCGGAGATCGTGTCCCAGGCCTCGGCGCCGGACACGACGAGCTTGGAGAAGTCCTCGTTGAAGATGTCGCGGACGACGCGGATCGTCAGGTCGGGCTCGCCGTAGAGGAGGGAGGGCGCGGAGGCCGTCTTCACCTTCTTCTGGATGTTGTCCCACTGCGCGGCGAGGCGCGACACGTCGCGGGACAGCTCCTCCTCGGTGGCGCCCTCGGCCGCGGTCCGGACGATCACGCCGGCGTTCTCCGGCATGACCTTCTTCAGGATCGACTTGAGGCGGCTGCGCTCCTTGTCGGGGAGCTTGCGGCTGATGCCGGTCATCGAGCCGTCCGGCACGTAGACCAGGTAGCGGCCGGGCAGCGACACCTGGCTGGTGAGGCGGGCGCCCTTGTGGCCGAGCGGGTCCTTGGTGACCTGGACGAGCACCGACTGGCCCGACTTCAGCGCCGACTCGATGCGGCGCGGCTGGCCCTCCAGTCCGGAGGCGTCCCAGTTGACCTCGCCCGCGTACAGGACGGCGTTGCGGCCCTTGCCGATGTCGACGAACGCCGCCTCCATCGAGGGCAGCACGTTCTGGACCTTGCCGAGGTAGACGTTGCCCACGTACGACTGGTGCGTGGCGCGGTTGACGTAGTGCTCGACGAGGACGTCGTCCTCCAGGACGGCGATCTGGGTGCGCTCGCCCTCCTGCCGCACCACCATGACCCGCTCGACGGACTCGCGGCGCGCGAGGAACTCGGCCTCGGTGATCACCGGCGGGCGGCGGCGGCCCTGCTCGCGGCCCTCCCGGCGGCGCTGCTTCTTGGCCTCCAGGCGGGTCGAGCCGCGGACGGACTGGACCTCGTCCTCGGCGGCGCGGCTCTCGGCCGCGCGCGTGGAGCGGACGTGCACGACGGTGTTGGGCGGGTCGTCGGTGCCGTTCGCGCCGTCGCCGTCGGTCCCGGTGCGGCGCCTGCGGCGACGCCGGCGGCGGCTCGTCCCGGACTCGCCGTCGTCGTCGGCGGACTCCTGCTCGTCCTCTTCGGCCTTGGGCTTGGCGGCCCTGTCCTTCTTGGCCTTGGCGCCGTCGGTCTTGGCGGTGTCCTTCTTGCCGCTCTTGGCGGGCTGCTCGTCTCCGGAGTCGCCGGCCTCGGCCTCGGCGTCCGCGCCGTCGTGGCCGTTCTCCGTCTCGTCCTCGCCGCCTTCGCGGCCCCTGCCGCGGCCGCGTCCGCCGCGGCGGCGGCGCCGGCGGGACGGGCGGTCGTCGGAGTCGTCGTCGTCGTCGGAGGGCCGCTCGGCGGCCTCGTCGTCGCCGGTGTCGTGGTCGGCGGGTTCGGCGTCGCGCTTCGGCTCGTCCTTGGGACGGGCGGGGGGCTCGGCCTTCGGCTGCGGCGGCTGGAAGACGACCATCGGCGGCTGGAACGTCACGCCGGGGACGCCCACGCCGCTCGCGGGCTCGATGTCGGACACCTGCTCGGCGGGGGTCTCGGTCCCGGGTGAGGGGACCTCCGGCACGGCCGGGACGGCGGGCACCGTGGGCGCGTCGGGCGCGGTGGCGGCGGACGCGGAGCGGCGGCGGGTCCGGGTGCGGGGCGGCGGCGCCTCGTCCGGCTGCTCAGCGGGCTGCTCGCCGGCGTCGGCGCTCGCGGGGTCGGTCTCGGTGTCGGGGGACGTCTCGGCCCCGGTCATGGGGACGGGCTCGGACGTCTCGGCGGCCTTCCCGCTCCTGGTGCGGGTGCGCGTCCGGGTGGCGCGCTTGGGCGGCTCGGCCTCTGCGGAGGGTGCGTCCCCGGAGGGTTCGGGCGAGTGGGGCTCCGCCTCCGCGGCGGGCTCCGCGGGGGCGCTCTCCACGTCCGGCGGGGGGCCGGCGGGGCGCTTCGCGCGGCGGGGACGCGTCGTCACGCCGTTCGCGTTCTCCTGGGTCTCCGTTTCGGTGTTCTCGTGGTCGGCTGTGCCGTTGTCGGTGCCTTCGGCCGTGGCCGAATCGGCTTCGTTCTCACGCATCCGGGCAATCTCCCGTCAGGCTCCCGGGCGCGTCCGCGTCGCTCCGCCCGGGGGCGGATCGGTGCGGTGCGCCGCACGAGAGCGCTCCGTCAGTCGTCGGCGTCGTCACTGCCGGACGGTGGTCCGGCCATGACGACGAAGTCGTCGGGGGTGCGCCCGCCGTACCCTGCGGGACCGGTTCCGTGCAGCCACGGCTTCGGTCTCACGGTCAGGCGCTGACGGCATCCGCGCTCGCAGGGTCCCCGGGCTGCGGCCGCTGCGGGCCGCGGGCCGTCTCGGCGTCGTCGCCGGACGGCAGGCCGATCTCCCGGTCGGGATCCAGAGGATCCGCGAGGCCACCGGTGTCCGCGTCGAGGGGCCCCTGCGCCAGCCTGGTCACCAGCGGGGGTGACGGCGGCGCGAGGTCGGCGACCTGGCGCAGTCCGGTGAGGATGTCGTCGGGTCGTACGGCCGGTGTGGAATGCCGAACAACCATTCGAAGTATCGCACAAGGGGCATCGGCCGCTCGCGCGGCGCGCCGGTCCAGTTCACAGGAGTGCACGGCGGCGCGCACGTCGAAACGGCGTCGTCCCTTCTTGGTGAGGCGCTCGACCTCGATGGTCCCGGCGTCCATGAAAGCGGCCACGGCGGCGGCGGCATCGTCGGATGACACGCCCTCCAGCCGGATCCGCCATTCGGACGCCTCAAGCCGATCGGTGAACGCGCCGGGTTTCGGCTGCGCACTTCCGTCGCTTCCCGCCCGTACCGGCACGACATCGACGATGTCGAGCCCGGGGGGCAGTGCCGCGTCGAGATCGGCCCGCACCCGCGCAGGGTCGCGGGTCTCGGTGAGCCCGATTTCGAGGTATTCGGCCTCGCTGGCCACCCCTGTCGCCGCCGCACCCGCGTACGAGATCTTCGGGTGGGGGGTGAATCCGCCGCTGAACGCGACAGGGATCCCGGCGCGCCTGACGGCGCGTTCCACGGCCCGGGAAATGTCGCGGTGGCTCGTGAACCGCAGCCTGCCCCGCTTGGTGTAGCGGACGCGCAATCGCTGGGTCACGGGGGCCGGCGCCGGACCCTCCGGCATGGGTGCCAGGGTTCTGGTCCTTCCTACTCGTGGCGAGTCGAAATATAGGTCTCCCTATAGAGTACGGGTCGCCCGGCGGCCTTTGGCCCGGGGGCGGCCCCGCGAACCCGGGAGCCGCGCTGTTCAGGGCGTTCGCGCGGCCGTTTTCGGGCATCCGCCTCCCGGGCGGGGCGGAACACCGGCCCGCGGACGGTCAGACGACCGACAGCGGCAGCAGCTTCCTGCCCGTGGGGCCGATCTGGATCTCGGTGCCCATCGTGGGGCAGACGCCGCAGTCGTAGCAGGGCGTCCAGCGGCAGTCCTCGACCTCGGTCTCGTCGACGGCGTCCTGCCAGTCCTGCCAGAGCCACTCGCGGTCGAGACCGGCGTCGAGGTGGTCCCACGGGAGGACCTCGACCTCGTCGCGCTCCCGGACCGTGTACCAGTCGAGGTCCACGGGCTCGCCGGCCAGAGCCTTCTGTGCGCAGTCCGTCCAGCGCTCGTAGGAGAAGTGCTCGCTCCAGCCGTCGAAGCGGCCGCCGTCCTCCCACACCGCGCGGATGACCTTGCCGACCCGGCGGTCGCCGCGCGACAGCAGGCCCTCCACGATGGACGGCTGCCCGTCGTGGTAGCGCAGGCCGATGGCGCGGCCGTACTCCTTGTCGCCGCGCAGGGCGTCCTTGAGGGCGCGCAGACGGCGGTCGACGGTCTCGTGGTCGCACTGCGCGGCCCACTGGAACGGGGTGTGCGGCTTGGGGACGAACCCGCCGATGGAGACCGTGCAGCGGATGTCCTTGCGGCCGGTGGCCTCGCGCCCGGCCCGGATGACGCGCTTGGCCATGTCGGCGATCGCGAGGACGTCCTCGTCCTCCTCCGTCGGCAGCCCGCACATGAAGTACAGCTTGACCTGGCGCCAGCCGTTCTCGTACGCGGTGGTGACGGTGCGGATCAGGTCGTCCTCGGTGACCATCTTGTTGATCACCTTGCGCATCCGCTCGGACCCGCCCTCGGGCGCGAACGTCAGGCCGGAGCGGCGCCCGCCCCGGGAGAACTCGTTGGCGAGCGTGATGTTGAAGGCGTCCACGCGGGTGGACGGCAGCGACAGCGAGGTGTTGGTGCCCTCGTACCGGTCGGCAAGGCCCTTGGCGACGTCGCCGATCTCGCTGTGGTCGGCGCTGGACAGGCTGAGCAGCCCGACCTCCTCGAACCCGGACTCCTTGAGGCCCTGGTCGACCATGTCGCCGATCGTGGTGATCGACCGCTCCCGCACCGGACGGGTGATCATCCCCGCCTGGCAGAACCGGCAGCCGCGCGTGCAGCCGCGGAAGATCTCCACGCTGAACCGCTCGTGGACGGTCTCGGCCAGCGGGACCAGCGGCTTCTTCGGGTACGGCCACTGGTCGAGGTCCATGACGGTGTGCTTCTCGATCCGCCACGGGACGCCCGGGCGGTTCGGTGCGACCCGCTGGATCCGGCCGTCCGGCAGGTAGCCGACGTCGTAGAAGCGCGGCACGTAGACGCCGCCGGACGCGGCGAGGCGCAGCAGCAGCTCGTCCCGGCCGCCGGGCTCCCCCTCGGCCTTCCACTCGCGGACGACCTCGGTGATGCCGAGCGCGATCTCCTCGCCGTCGCCGAGGACGGCGGCGTCGATGAAGTCGGCGATCGGCTCGGGGTTGAACGCGGCGTGCCCGCCCGCGACGACGATCGGGTGGTCGCCGGTGCGGTCCGCGGCGTCCAGCGGGATGCCGGCCAGGTCGAGGGCCGTCAGCAGGTTGGTGTAGCCGAGCTCGGTGGAGAACGACACGCCGAAGACGTCGAACGCGGTGACCGGGCGGTGCGCGTCCACGGTGAACTGCGGGATGCCGTTGGCGCGCATGACGGCCTCCATGTCGGGCCAGACCGAGTAGGTCCGCTCCGCCAGCACCCCCTCGCGCTCGTTCAGGATCTCGTAGAGGATCTGGACGCCCTGGTTCGGCAGCCCGACCTCGTAGGCGTCCGGGTACATCAGCGCCCAGCGGACCTCGGCCGCGTCCCAGTCCTTGACCTGGGAGTTCAGCTCGCCGCCAACGTACTGAATCGGCTTCTGCACGCTCGGGAGCAGCGGCTCCAGACGCGGGAAGAGCGACTCGACCGGCATGACGGAATCCTCTGTGCAGGGGACGTGGGATGTACGCCAAGCCTACCGCCGCTCAGTCGAAGGCGCGGCGGCGTACGTGCACCGCCTGCAGCAGCCCGAACGCGATCATGTTGGCGAACGTGGCGGATCCGCCGTAGGACACGAACGGCAGCGGCAGCCCGGTGATCGGCATGATGCCGATCGACATCCCGACGTTCTGGAACGTCTGGAAGCCCAGCCAGCACACGACGCCGGTCGCGACCAGCGTCCCGAACAGGTCGGCGGCCTGGGTCGCGATGCGCAGCCCGCGCCACAGCACCACGCCGAGCAGCACGACGATGACGGCGCCGCCGACGAAGCCGAGTTCCTCCCCCGCGACCGTGAAGATGAAGTCGGTCTGCTGCTCGGGGACGAAGTGCCCGCCGGTCTGCTCGCCCTGGAACAGGCCCTTGCCGAACACGCCGCCCGACCCGACCGCGATGCGGGCCTGCCGGGCGTTGTAGCCGGCGCCGCGCGGGTCGGCCTCCGGGTCCATGAACGCGGTGAAGCGGTCGATCTGGTACTGCTCCAGCAGGCCGAACAGCAGCACCGCGGCGATCGCGAGCGCGCCGGCGCCGACCAGCCCGGCGAGCCACCTCTTGCGCACACCGGACACCGTCAGCATCCCGAACATCACCGCGATGAACACGAGCGTGGTGCCGAGGTCGGGCTGCAGGATGATCAGCACGGCGGGCACGCCGGCCAGCACGAGCGCGAGCAGGACGTCGCGGACGCCGGGGCCGATCTCGCCGTCGCGCGGCTCGCCCAGGATCATCGCGAGCAGCACCACGATGCCGACCTTGGCGAACTCCGACGGCTGGACCTGGAACCCGCCGCCGAGCACGATCCACGAGTGCGACCCGTTGATCGTCTCGCCGAGCGGGCTGAGGACGGCGACCAGGCCCACGCAGGCCACCCCGTACAGGATGGGGACGTAGGCGCGCAGCAGCCGGTAGTCCAGGACGGTGACGACGCCGCCGAGCACGAAGCCGATCAGCAGGTTCAGGACGTGCCGCTTGACGAAGCCCTCCGGGTCCTTGCCCTGCTCGGCCAGCCCCTGGAACGTCGCCGACCGCACCAGCAGCGCGCCGACCACCGACAGCACCACCACGGCCACCAGCAGCGGCCAGTCGAGCCGCCGCATCACCGCGACCCGGCTGGTCCAGTGCCGCCGCTCCCCGTAGCCCTCGACGGCCCCGCTCATCGCCCCGCCTCCGCCCGGCCGGTGCTCATGGCGCGGTCTCCGAGCCGGGGAGCTTGGGGATGTCGGTGGGCAGCCTGCCGTCCTCCAGGATCGGCTTGCTGTCCTTCGTGCCGTACATGGCCTCCCAGACCTTGCGGACGATGGGCGCGGCCGTCTGCGCGCCGAAACCGCCCTGGGAGACCATCGCGACCACGGCGTAGCGCGGGCTCTTCACCGGGCCGAAGGACGCGAACCAGGACATGTCCGCGTTGCCGTAGCGTTCGGCGGTCCCGGTCTTGCCGGCCACGGCCACGCGCTTGAGGTCGAACCCGGCGAACGCCCCGCCGGCGGTGCCGTCCGTGGGCACCTCGGCGAGCGCCTTGCGCATGTAGGCGAGGACCTTCTCGTCGATGGGCACCCGCGCGGGCTCCGGGGGGTCGATCCGCTCGGCGACCGAGCCGTCGGGCCGGACGACCGCGACGCCGATGCGCGGCGTGTACAGCTTCCCGCCGTTGGCGATCGCGGCGTAGGCGCGGACGAGCTGCAGCGGCGTCACCAGCACGTTGCCCTGCCCGATCGACAGGTTCGCCGCGTCGCCGGCGCGCCACACGTAGCCCTCGACGCAGTTCTCGGCGGCGATCGCCTTGAGGTAGGCGGCGCGGCCCGGGTCGGTCTTGGCGACGTCCGGGTAGCCCTCCTTGGCGCCCCGGCAGTTGGCCTCCCTGGTCGCCTCCCAGTACTGGCGCTTCCACGGCGCGTCGGGGATGCGGCCGCTGCTCTCGCTCGGCAGGTCGATCCCGGTGCGGGCGTCGAAGCCGAAGCCGCGCGCCATCTCCACCATCGGGTTCTTCGCGTCCGGCGGGGCGTTCCGGCCGCCGTTGCGGAGCCACATCTCGTGCGCGAACTTGTAGAAGATCGTGTCGCAGGACTTCACGAGGGCCGTGTGCAGGTTCATCGAGCCGAGGTTGGCGCCCTGGAAGTTGTTGAACGCGCGGCTGCCGACCATGTACGAGCCGGGGCAGTTGTAGGTGCCGTGCAGGTCGTACCCGGCCTTCACCGCGGCGGCCATCGACGACACCTTGAACGTCGAGCCCGGCGGGCCCTGCCCCTGCGTCACCCGGGAGATCAGCGGGCTGTTGTTCTTCTCGCCCAGGAGCTCGTCGTACTTCTTCTGGGAGATGCCGCCCGTCCAGACGCTCGGGTCGTAGCTCGGGAAGCTCGCCATCGCGACCATCCGGCCGGTGCGCACGTCCATGACCACGGCGGCGCCGGAGTCGGCCGGCCGCCCGCCCTTCCGCGCCGCCTTGATCCCCTCTTCCAGCGCCTTCTCGGCCGCGCCCTGCACTCCGGCGTCGATGCTGGTCACGAGGTGGTTGCCGGGGACGGGCTCCTTCTTCTCGGCGATGCCGGTGACGCGGCCCTGCGCGTCGACGAGGACGCGGCGGTAGCCGGCCTCCCCGCGCAGCGCCTTGTCGTACTGCGCCTCCAGCCCGTCGCGTCCGACGAGGTCGACGCCGCTGTAGCCGGTGACCTTCAGCCCTTCGCGCTTGTCGAGCTCCTCCTGGGTGACGGGCTGCAGATAGCCGAGGGTCTGGACGGCGCTCGCGCCCTCCGGCTCGGGGTAGGCCCGGACGGGCTGGATCTGCGCGGTGACGCCGGGGAAGTCCTCCTGGCGCTCCATGATCTGCAGGGCGCGCTTGGGGTCGGCGTGGTCCTCGACGGGGATCGGCTGGTACGGGGAGCCGGGCCAGCAGGGCCGCTGGACCGTGGGGCTGCACAGCCGGGTCCGCTTGTCGATCTCCTCCTGCGACATCCCGAGGACGTTCGCGAGGCGCCGCAGCACGGCCTCGCCGCCGTCGTCCTGCCGCGACAGCGTGGTCCGGTCGACGGACACGACCAGGGAGCTGGTGTTGCGGGCGAGGGGCCGCCCTCGGTCGTCGAGGATCATGCCGCGCAGGGCGGGGACGACGATGTCGCGCATTCGGTTCTGGGCGGCGATGTCCCGGTAGTGGTCGCCTTCCAGGACCTGCAGCGTCCACATGCGCCCGACCAGGACGAGCAGCAGGGCGCCGACCATCACGTACAGGACGACGAGGCGGAAGTGGGTGCGCGAGTTCACAGGCCGCCACCCCGGCCGGACATGGCGCGGTAGCGGGCGACGGGCACGGAGAGGCCGTCCCCCCGGGACCGTTCGCCGCGTTCGTACCGGCGGGTGGCGCGCAGCACCGCCCACACCACGAAGGGGCTGGCGAGCACGGTGTAGAGGACCTGCAGCGGCACCATGCTGGAGACCGTCGCCCACTCGGCGCGCGGGTCGCCGAGCATCATCCCCGTCCCCGCGTACAGGACGGTCCCGGCGAGGGCGCCCGCGGCGACGGCGAAGAACGGCACGGCCGACTGCCGGTCCATCTCGGTGGACGCGACGCCGCACAGGTAGCCGATGAGGCAGTACACCAGCGCGTACCGGCCGAGGGTGTGGTCGGCGGGCGGAATGATGTCGGCGGCGAGGCCGGCCAGGAACCCGGTGACCATCCCGGTCATCGACCCGGCGACGAGCGCCAGCGCCACGACGGCCAGCAGCACCAGGTCGGGTTGGACGCCGCCGGGCAGCGGCAGCCGGTTCGCGACCGACACCTGCAGGATCAGCGCCGCCACGATCAGCAGCGCGGTCACCGCGGTGCGGCCGGCCGGCGACGCCTCGGGTGGGTTCAGCACGTCAGTCCCCCGCGTTCGGTTCTGTGGACGGACTCCGCGACCCGCTCGGCCGGGGCGACGGATCGTCGCCGCGCGGGCTCTGCGACGGCCGGGCCGACGGGCTCGCGCTCGGCGTGGCGGGCGGCTTCGGCTTCGGGGGCAGGACGGCGTCCCGGGGGTTCTTCTTCGGTGGCGCGACGACGACGGCGACCACGTCCAGGCTGGTGAAGCGCACGAACGGGCGGACGTAGGCGGTGCGGGTCAGGCCGCCGGTGGAGCGTTCGATCCGCTCGACGACGCCGATCGGGACGCCCGGGACGAACGGCCGCTGGCCCTGCGACCCGAGCGTGACGATCCGCTGCCCGACGTGGATCGGGGCGGCGGCGTCCAGGAGCTGGAAGCGCAGCGGCGTCTCGCTCTGGCCGCCGAGGCCGCGGCGCCCGCCGCCCTGCACGATCCCGATCTCCTTGGAGCCCTCCAGGCGGGACCCGATCGAGGAGGTCTGGTCGGTGGCGAGCAGGACGGTCGCCGTCGCGGGCCCGACGCGGGTGACGCGGCCGACGAGGCCCTCGGCGCTCAGCACCGTCATGTCGCGCTTGACGCCGCTGCGGCTGCCGACGTCGATCGTGACGGTGTCCTCGAAGCCCTGCCCCGCGGAGATCACCTGCCCGGCGAGGATCTTGTAGCCGCCCATCCCGGCGGTGCCGAGCAGCCGCTGGAGCTGCGCGGCCTTGTCCTCGTCGATGCGGGCGCCGCGCAGCCGCTCGCGCAGCTCCTGGTTCTCGCGCTCCAGCCGGTCGGCGCGGCGCCGCTGGCCGGGCGCGTCGCCGATCGTCTCGAAAGTGTCGGTGACCGGCCGCACGACGGACGCCGACGCCCGCTCCACGGGGCCGAACACCGTCGCGCCGATGCCGCGCAGGCCGCGCAGCGGGGAGTCGTCCCCGCCGCGATGGTCAATGGTGATCATCGCCAGCGCCACGACGAGCAGCGCGCCGAGGACCACGCGGGTGCGCCGGGTGTCCTTCACCCACCGACCTCCGGTTTCCTAGTCCGCCCGGGTCCTAGTCCATCGGGGGGTGTTCAGTGCCGCGGCTCCGGTACGAGCACCTGCCGGAGCTCCTCGAAGTCCTCGACGCACTTGCCGGTGCCGAGCACCACCGAGTCGAGCGGGTTGTCCACGAGGTGGATCGGCATCCCGGTCTCCTCGCGGAGGCGCTCGTCGAGGTTCTTCAGCAGCGCGCCGCCGCCGGTCAGCGCGATCCCGCGGTCCATGATGTCGCCGGACAGCTCCGGCGGGCACTTGTCGAGGGTGGTCTTCACCGCGTCCACCACGGAGTTGACCGGCTCCTCGATCGCGCGCCGGACCTCCTCGGCGGAGATCACCACGGTCTTCGGCAGCCCGCTGACCAGATCGCGCCCGCGGATCTCGGCGTGCGGCTCCTCGTCGCCGCCGGGATAGGCCGACCCGATCGCCATCTTGATCTCTTCGGCGGTACGTTCCCCGAGCATCAGCGAGTACTCCTTCTTGGAGAAGGAGATGATCGCCTGGTCGAGCTCGTCGCCGCCGACGCGGACCGACTGGCTGGTGACGATGCCGCCGAGGGAGATGATCGCGACCTCGGTGGTGCCGCCCCCTATGTCGACGACCATGTTGCCGGTCGGCTCGTAGACGGGCAGGCCGGACCCGATCGCGGCGGCCATCGGCTCCTCGATGATGTAGACGCGGCGGGCGCCGGCCTGGTAGCCGGCCTCCTTCACCGCGCGCTGCTCCACCCCGGTGATCCCGCTCGGCACCGCCACCACGATCCGCGGCTTGGCGAAGTGCCGGCGCTTGTGGACCTTCTGGATGAAGTAGCGCAGCATCCGTTCGGTGACGTCGAAGTCGGCGATGACGCCGTCCTTGAGCGGGCGGACCGCGACGATGTTGCCGGGTGTGCGGCCGATCATCCGCTTCGCCTCGATGCCCACCGCGACGATCTTCCCCGTATTGGTGTTGATCGCCACCACGGACGGTTCGTTGAGGACGATGCCACGCCCGCGCACGTACACCAGGGTGTTGGCAGTACCGAGATCGACCGCCATGTCACGGCCAAGGAACGACAACTTGTTACCCATGAAGAAAGGGAGCCCTTCATGATTGACGGGCGTGTATAGCGGCTTGTCCATCGTAACGCGCGGCCACGTCCGCGGGCAGTAAGCGCGCCGCCGCGCGTCGCCCAAAAAACGGTCCCTGACCTGCCCGGGCGACTAAAGGAAGTATCGGCCCAGGGGGCGATCCCCTGGGCCTGGACATGATCAGCCCAGCTCGGGGAAGAAGAGCTTGATCTCGCGGTCGGCGGAGTAGGTGGAGTCCGAGCCGTGGACGATGTTCTCCCCGATCTCCAGGGCGAAGTCGCCGCGGATCGTGCCGGGCGAGGCGCTCACCGGGTCGGTGGCGCCGGCCAGCGAGCGGAACGCCTCGATGGCGCGCGGGCCCTCGACGACCATCGCGACGAGCGGGCCGCCGGTGATGAAGTCGACCAGTTCCCCGAAGAACGGCTTGCTGGCGTGCTCCTCGTAGTGCGACTCGGCCGTTTCCCTGGTCAGGGTGCGGAGTTCCAGCGCGACGAGCTTCAGGCCCTTGCGCTCGATACGGGAGATGACCTCACCGATGACGCCGCGGCGGACGCCGTCGGGCTTGACAAGAACGAGAGTGCGCTCGGACACGGGTGGTTCTCCTTGGGAATTTCGGTTTGTGCAAGCGCGCGAATACTACCCGCCCCCAGGCTCCGCGGACGCCTTACCGGGGAGAGTCGCGCCGTGCGCCGCGGCGCGTCGCGCGCGTGCGCGGGCGGTCGCGGCGGCCAGGAGGACGGCCGTCACCGCGGCGATCACGAGCCACAGATGGTAGGCGTCGAGCAGCGCGCCCGCCCGCTGCGTCTCGGTCACCGGTTGCAGGCGTGCCAGCCGGGACGCCTCCAGGGACAGCACGAGGAGCTGCCCGGCCAGCAGCGCCGGGAAGCACAGGGACAGGCCGAAGAGCGCGGCGCCGACGCCCGCGCCGCGCAGGGATGCGGCGAGCGCGAGCCCGGCGCCCGCGCCGAGCGGGACGAGTAGCAGCAGCGGCGTCCAGCGGTCGTGCGGGGCGCCGGCGAGGCCGAGGAGCAGCCCCGTGACCATCAGGCAGTAGCCGAGCGGGACGGCGCGGCGCGCCGGGGCGCGGGTCGAGGCGAGCGCCCCGGCGACCGCGGCGGCCGCCGCGAGCGCGAAGGGGAGGGCGGGCACGGCCGCGCCGTCGTCCCGGGCGTGGGCGGTGGCGGAGAGCAGACCCGTCATCGGTCCCGCGACCGGGAGGCAGAGGAGGCCCACGGCGATCATGACGATCGCGCAGCCTTCCGGGCTGCCCGCCGCGGCGTCCCGGCCGCCGGCGACTGCGAGGGCGAGCAGGGCGGCGAGCGCGGCCACCGCCACGACCAGCCGCGCGCCGGGCGACCAGTCGTACGCGGCGACGACGGCGAGGAACGCGAACCCGGCGGCGGGAGCGAGCGGGAGGAGCAGCCCGCCGCGTTCGGCCTGCCGGGCGGCGGGCAGCGCCCACGGGCCGCGCCCGCGCAGCAGCGGGTAGCCGGACGCGGCGGCGACGGCGGCCGCCGCGGGCCACGGGACGGGGGCGAGGGCGGCGCGCCAGTCGGGGACGGCCGTCCCTCCGGCGGGCGGCGGGACGGCGCTCAGCGCGAGCGGCATCGCGAGGATCAGCATGCCCGCGAAGACGCCCGCCCAGGCGGCGGTGAGGCCGCGGTTCCCGCGCTCCCAGACGATGACGAGGGAGGCGGGGACCACGATGCCCCCGCCCACGCCCTGCACCGCCCGGACGGCCGCCACCAGCGGCACCGAGGGGACGAACCGCGCGGCGACCAGGCCGGCGAGCAGCACGGCGGCGCCGGTGGCGAGCACGGCCCAGGCGGGGAGGCGGCGGGCGGCCAGGGCGGCGAGCGGCACGGTGAGCAGGAGGGCGGGGAGGGCGCAGCCGGTGGCGCGCAGCAGGGCGGGGACCTCGGCGTCACCGAGCGCGAGCGCGCTCGCCGCGGCGGGGACGACGTTGTAGACGGCGTCGGGCACCACCAGCACGGCGGCGGGCAGCGCGGTGAGGGCCGGCAGCAGCGCGCCGAGCACCGCGAGCCGCGTCCGGGCACCGCCCTCCGGCGGCGCGCTCTCGGACGGTGCGCCGGCGGACGGTGTGTTCGGCGCGCCGGTGGACGGCGCTTCTTCGGACAGGGCCCCGCTCCTTCGCCGGGTCGCCATCCACCGAAAGCGCTTTTTCCGGAAAGGGAAGAATGCCGGATTCAGCGGATTAATTCGATTCGCCGGCCCGGCGGATGGAAAGGGGTGCGGTCCCCCGCGAATTTAGCGCGCCTGAACGGCCGCCGCCTTGCGTCCGAGCCAAATGGCCGTCCCCCAAAGCGCGCCGAAGACGGCGCCGAGGAAGAACATGGCGGGCACCATGAACCCGGTCGCGATGATCAGGACCTGCAGCACGGTCCCGGCCGCGACCGCCCACGGGAAGCGCAGCAGCCCGGCCATCACCAGGCAGGCGACGGCCAGGCCGCCGCAGACGGCGCCGGCGGTGCCGCCGTCGACGTCCATGATGGACACCGCCACCGGGATCGCCAGAGCGATCACGATGGCCTCGCAGGCCAGCACGGTGGCGAACAGCGTCCGTGCCGGGTTGGCGGCCCTGTCGGCGCTCATGGGGCCGTCACCGTCCTTCCGCTACGCGCAGGAGTGTCCGGGCGTCGCCGGCGGTGACCACCGACCCGGTGATCAGGACGCCGGCGCCGCGGTACTCGCCGGTCTCCTCGGCGAGCCCGATGGCCCGGTCGATCGCGTCGTCCAGCCGCGGGGCGAGATGGACCCGCTCGGGACCGAAGATGCTCCCGGCCAGCTCGGCCAGTTCCTCGGGCGGCATCGAGCGGGGCGAGGAGTTGCGGCTCACCACCAGCTCCGCCAGGACGGGTTCCAGCTGGTCGAGGACGCCCGCCACGTCCTTGTCGGCGGCGATGGCGAGCACCCCGGCGAGCCGGGTGAAGCCGAACGACTCGGTGACCGTGGCGACGGTCGCGGCCATCCCGGCCGGGTTGTGCGCGGAATCGAGCAGGACGGTCGGCCCGGTGCGCGCGACCTCCAGCCGCCCCGGCGACAGCGACTTGGCGAACCCGCTGCGCACCAGCGCCGGGTCGAGCTGCCCCTGCTCGCCGCCGAGGAAGGACTCGCCGGGCGCGATGCGGGTCGCGGCCTCCAGGTTCGGCTCCCCCCTGGTCGGCGCGCCGCTGGCGAACGCCTCGACGGCCGCGAGGGCCGTCGCGGCGTTGCCGGCCTGGTGCTCGCCGAACAGCGGGAGGAAGATCTCGTCGTAGACGCCGTGCAGGCCCTGGAGGCGGATCTGCTGGCCGCCCACGGCGATGTCGCGGCTCAGCACGCCGTACTCGACGCCCTCGCGCGCCGCCGCGGCGCCGGTCTCCACGACCCGCCGCAGCAGCACCTCCGCCGCCTCGACCGGCTGCTGCGCCAGCACTACGACCGACTGCGGCTTGATGATCCCCGCCTTCTCCCCGGCGATGTCCTCCAGCGTGTCGCCGAGGTAGCGGGTGTGGTCGAGCCCGATCGGGGTGATCACGGCGACGGCGCCGTCCGCCACGTTGGTGGCGTCCCAGGCGCCGCCCATGCCGGCCTCGACCACCGCGACGTCGACCGGCGCGTCGGCGAACGCCGCGTACGCCATCGCGGTGAGGACCTCGAAGAAGGACAGGCCGGCCTGGTGCTTGCCGTCGATCAGCTGGACGTAGGGGAGCACGTCCTGGAACGTCTCGGTGAAGCGCTCCTCGCTGAGCGGCTCCCCGTCGATCGCGATGCGCTCGCGCAGCGTGGTCAGCTCGGGGCTGGTGAACAGCCCGGTGCGCAGGCCGCGCTCGCGCAGCAGCGACTCGATGAGCCGGGCGGTGCTGGACTTGCCGTTCGTCCCGGCGATGTGGATCACCGGATAGGCGCGGTGCGGCTCGCCGAGGACGTCGACGAGGTCCCGGATGCGGTCGAGCGTGGGGTCGATCTCCCACTCGACCCCCCGGGCCATGATCGCGGCGACGGTGCTGCGGTAGTCGGTCGGCTCGGGTACCTGGCTCACGTTCACAGAGCCTACTCGGCGGGTGCCGGTGGTCCCGTCCGGCACCACACTGGAGGCATGGACGTGTTCTACCGGGAATGGGAGGGCCGCGGTCCGGGCGAAACCCGCGATATCGCACGGGCGCGCGCGCTGGCGGGCGCTCTCGGCCTCCTCGCGCCGGAAGTGCCCGTTCTGACCGTCGTGGGGTCGAAAGGGAAGGGAACGGCGGCGACGTACGCTTCGGCATTCCTGGCCGCGGCCGGTCTGCGCGTGTGCACGGTCACGAGCCCTTCCCTGCGCACGGACCGCGAAAGGATCAGGGTGGACGGCCGCGCCGTTTCCGAAGCGGAACTCGCCTCCCTGGCGGACGCGCTCGGCGAGGGCGTCGCCGCGCTCCCGCCGCCCGCGGCCGGTTACCTGTCGCCCGCCGGGCTGTTCACCCTCGCCGGCGTCCTGCACGCGCGGCGCGCCGGTGCGGACGCGGTCGTCCTGGAGGCGGGGATGGGCGGACGGTCCGACGAGGTCGCCCTGTTCCCGCCGGACGTCGCCGCGATCACGCCGGTCTTCCTCGAACACACCGGCGTGCTCGGGGAGACCGCGGCGGAGATCGCGCGGGAGAAGCTCGGTGTGGCGGGGCCGGGGACGCTCGTCCTGTCGGCGCCGCAGTCCCCGGAGGTCACCGGCGCGCTCGGTCCCGTGGAGCGCGTCGCAGCGGGCGGCAGCGGGCTCCCGGCGGACCTGCTGCCCGCCGGGCTGGGACGCGCCAGCGCCGAGCTGGGCGTCGCCGCGGCCCGGCGCCTTCCCGGCGTCGTCGAGCCCCCGGCCGAGACTCTCCGGGACGTCATGGCGTCGGTCGCGCTACCGGGGCGGCTGTCCACGCATGACGTGCCCGGATCGGCGACGCGGCTGCTCGTCGACTCCGCCATCGACCGGACGGGTATCGCCGCCGCCCTCGCGGAGGCGCGGCGCGCCTGGGGAACGATCGACCACGCCGTCGTCTGCCTCCCCGACCACAAGGACCTCGACGGGGCCGTCGCCGAACTGGGCGGGCTGCCCGTGACGTTCGTGCGGCTGGCCCTGCCGCACCTGCGGTTCACCCGCGCGCTGCCGCCCGAGTGGGACGTCATCGGCCCGGACGCCGTCACCCCCGAGTCCCTCGCGACCCTCGGGCACCGCGTCGTCGCGCTCGGCACCGGCTACTTCACCGGGCTCGTCCTGGACGCGGTGGACGCCGGCACCGAGCGGCTGTTCAGGGCTTCGGCTTCTCCACGTCGTTCCTGATCCGGCGCATGACGTCCGCCATCAGCGGGAACTGCGGGTTCAGCGTGGCCCGGTTGGAGGCCACGACGCCGTAGGAGTCCCGTGTCGCCCACGCGCAGAAGGTGTGGGTCTGGGCGAGGACGGAGAACGTCCCGCAGACGGCCTTGCCGCCCCGGTTCCCCGGGTCGGCGTCCTGCCCGGCGATGAACGTCGTGGGCTGCACCTTCTGCAGGAACTCCTCGGGGTTGCCGACGGGGCCCGTCCCGCCCATGAACAGGACGTTGACCGGCCGCGCGGGCTCCTCGCCGTAGACGGCCTCCCCGCGTTCGGAGACCGGGATGCCGGCCGCCCTGATCGCCGCCGCGACGAACGGGTACGCCGCGCTGGCCTGCGGCGGGGTCAGCGGGTCCTTGGCGAGACCGCCCGCGCTCCCGCCCGCCTCGATCACCTTCCCGGACGCCGGGTCGCCGGTGGTGCGGGCGTCCCGGCCGGCGCTGCCGTCGGCCTCGCCGTCCAGCCGGAACACGAACACGCCCACCACCAGGGCACCGGCCGCGACGGCGGCCAGTCCCGCGCCCAGGACGACCCAGGGCAGCCGCTTCTTCCCGCCGGGCGGCGCGCCCGCCGGTGCCTGGCCGGGGACGGCGCGGAGCGGGCCGGTGCCGTCCGGGACGACACCGTGCGGCCCCGTACCGTCCGGGAGGACGCCGAGCGGGCCGGTGCCGTCCGGCAGGACTCCGTGCGGGCCGGTGCCGCCGACCATCGGGTGAGCGCCCGAGCCGTTCGGGCCCGCCGGGATCGTGTACGGGCCGGTTCCGTTCGCGCCCATCGGCATCTGCTGCGGACCCGTCCCGTCTCCCGAATCGGCCGACCACCACGGACGCGAGCCGCCCCAGGGCGCCGGCGCGGCGGCGAGCCGCTCCGGAGCTTCCCCGTCCTCGACGACCTGCGGCGCGTTCAGGTCATCACCGGATGCGGATTCCGGCGTGTCGGACCGAGGTGGTGATTCGGCCATTGCACTCCTGATGGTTCATGTCCTGGCAAAGCCCGCTTGCCCACCCGGATCGTAGCCGCGCCGGGCCGGGCGCGCCGACCCTTCGCTGGGCCGGACCGCGCCGTCGCTCCGCGTCATCACCCCGGAAGGGCGGTCAGCTGCGCCTCGAGCCGCCCGATGTCGGCCTCGGCCTGCGCCAGCCGCGCCCGGTTCTTGGCGACGACGGCCTCGGGCGCCTTCGCCATGAACGCCTCGTTGCCCAGCTTGCGGGTCGCCTGCTCGACCTCCCTGCGGGCGGCGGCGAGGTCCTTCTCCAGCCGCTTGCGCTCGGCGGCCACGTCGATGGCGCCCGCGGTGTCGAGCCGGACGGCGACGCCCTCGACCGGCAGCGACGCCGTGGCCGAGAAGCCCTCGCCCGGCTCGGTGAGCCGCAGCAGCGCCCGGACGCCCTCCTCGTGCGCGGCGAGCGGCGAGGCGCCCCACTCCAGCGACGCGGCGACCTTCTGCCCCGGCTTGAGGCCCTGGTCGGCGCGGAACCGGCGGACCTCGGTGACGAGGCGCTGCAGCGACTCGACCACGGTCTCCGCCGCCCGGTCGGCGCGCGCGGGCTCGGCGGACGGCCACGGCGCGGTGACGACGGTGGCGCCCCCGGTCAGGGACGTCCACAGCTCCTCGGTGACGAACGGGATCACCGGGTGCAGCAGCCGCAGCAGGTTGTCCAGGACCTCGCCCAGGACGCGGCGCGTCGGCTCGGCCCGCTCGTCGGCGAGCTGGACCTTCGCGAGCTCCACGTACCAGTCGCAGACCTCGTCCCACGCGAAGTGGTAGAGCGCCTCGCACGCCTTCGCGAAGTCGTAGCCCTCCAGGTGCGCGTCCACCTCGGCGATGACGGTCTGGAGGCGCGACAGGATCCAGGCGTCCACGGTCGTCACCTCCGCGGGCATCTCCCCGCGGACGTGGGCGCCGTTGATCAGCGCGAACCGCGTCGCGTTCCACAGCTTGTTGCAGAAGTTGCGCGACCCCTGCGCCCACTGCTCCGCCACCGGGACGTCGCCGCCCGGGTTCGCGCCGCGCAGCAGCGTGAAGCGGGTCGCGTCGGCGCCGTACGCGTCGATCCAGTCGAGCGGGTCGATGACGTTGCCGAACGACTTGGACATCTTCTTGCCGAACTGGTCGCGGACCATCCCGTGCAGGGCGATGGTGTCGAACGGCTGGACGCCGTCCATCGCGTACAGCCCGAACATCATCATCCGGGCGACCCAGAAGAACAGGATGTCGTAGCCGGTGACCAGCACCGACGTCGGATAGAACCGCTTCAGCTCCGGCGTCTCGTCAGGCCAGCCCAGAGTCGAGAACGGCCACAGCGCCGAGGAGAACCAGGTGTCGAGGACGTCGGAGTCCTGCGTCCAGCCGGCGGGCGGCTCCTCGTCCGGCCCCGGGCAGACGACCTCGCCGTCCGGCCCGTACCAGACCGGGATGCGGTGGCCCCACCACAGCTGCCGGCTGATGCACCAGTCGTGCATGTTGTCGACCCACTCGAAGTAGCGGGCCGCCATCTCCGGCGGGTGGATCGTGACGCGGCCGTCGCGGACGGCGTCGCCCGCGGCCTTCGCCAGCGACTCGACCTTCACGAACCACTGCAGCGACACGCGCGGCTCGACGACCGTGGCGCAGCGCTGGCAGTGCCCGACCGAGTGCTCGTAGGGGCGGACCTCCCTGACGATCCGGCCCTGCTCGCGCAGCGCCGCCACCACCGCGGGCCGCGCCTCGAACCGGTCGAGCCCCTCGAACGGCCCGGACGCGGTGACGACGCCGCGCTCGTCCATGATCGTCAGGGACTCCAGCGAGTGCCGGCGGCCGATCTCGAAGTCGTTCGGGTCGTGCGCCGGGGTCACCTTCACCGCGCCCGTGCCGAACTCCGGGTCGACGTGCTCGTCGGCCACGACGGGGATGCGGCGGCCGGTCAGCGGGAGCTCGATCTCCCGGCCGACCAGGTGCGCGTACCGCTCGTCGCCGGGGTGGACGGCCACCGCGGTGTCGCCCAGCATCGTCTCGGCCCGCGTGGTCGCGACGACGATATCGTCCTCCCCGGACCCGTACCGGATCGACACCAGCTCGCCGTCGACGTCCTCGTGCTCGACCTCGATGTCGGACAGGGCCGTCAGGCAGCGCGGGCACCAGTTGATGATGCGCTCGGCCCGGTAGATCAGCCCGTCGTCGAACAGTCGCTTGAAGATCGTCCGGACAGCAGTAGCACGTGCGCCGTCCATCGTGAACGCCTCGCGCGTCCAGTCGACGCTGTCGCCGAGGCGGCGCATCTGCCCGAGGATCCGCCCGCCGGACTCGGCCTTCCACTCCCACACCCGCTCGACGAACGCCTCGCGCCCGAGGTCGTGCCGCGACACGCCCTCCTTGGCCAGCTCGCGCTCCACCACGTTCTGGGTGGCGATGCCCGCGTGGTCCATGCCGGGCAGCCACAGGGTCTCGTGGCCCAGCATCCGGTGCCGCCGGACCAGGGTGTCCTGGATCGAGTGGTCGAGCGCGTGCCCCATGTGCAGCGAGCCGGTGACGTTCGGCGGCGGGATCACGACCGAGAAGTGCGGCCGGCCGGGCGCACGGCCGGGGTCGGCGGTGAACAGCCCCTCCGATACCCACCGCTCGTAGAGGCGGCCTTCAACGTCCGCCGGACGGTACTGGGTGGGCAGGTCGACGTCCGCTGCGGCCCCCTGGCCGCGCTCAGTGCTGGGCTGTGTCACGGCTGAAGATTCTACGGGGGCCGGACGTGTGCCAGACCCACCGGGCAGGCGCCCGGAGACGCCGCGGCCACGCCCCCCGCCGCACGGCCCGCCCGGCGCGACGGCCGATCGCGGACCGGGCCGGGAAGCGTTTCCCGTGAGGGTCGGGACACAGGTCACCTGACACCGGGTCGCCCCACCGGAAAGGGTGGCGGAAAACGTCCGCGACGGCGGGACGCGAAGGGAGTGGGACGGGATGCGAGCGGTACTGGCACGCGCAGCCGTGCTGGCCGGCGCGTTCACCGCGGGGGCCGTGGCGGCACGTGCCGCGACCCTCCCTCACCTCCGCAGCCTCACCGCCGACCTGCAGCGCTCCCGGGAGCGGATCCTCGCCAGCCGGGAGGAGGAGCGGCGCCGGCTGCGGCACGACCTGCACGACGGGCTCGGGCCGACCCTGGCCAGCCTCGCGATGTCGCTGGACGCGGCGCGGATCACGCTGGCCGTCGAGCCGGAGCGGATGGACCCGCTGCTCTCCGACGTCCGGGACCGGCTCGCCACGGCCGTCGGGGAGATCCGCGACCTGGCGCACGGCCTGCGCCCGCCCGCGCTGGACGACCTGGGGCTCGTCGCCGCCATCGAGTCGATCGCCGAGGGCTGCTGCGAGCGGGTGGACGTGCGGTTCGACGACGAGCACCTGGAGCTGCCCGCGGCGGTGGAGGTGGCGGCGTACCGGATCGTGCAGGAGGCGCTGACGAACGTCCGGCTGCACGCGCCGGGGAGCACCGCGACGGTCCGGCTGTCCCGGGACACCGAGCTGCGGATCGTGGTGGCCGACACCGGCCCCGGGCTCCCCGACTCGTCCCGCAACGGCGGGCAGCCGGGGTCGCGGCGCGGGCTGGCCGCGATGAAGGAGTGGGCCGCCGAGGTCGGCGGCCACTGCGTCATCACGTCCCGCAACGGCGGCGGGACACTGGTTTCGGCCCGGCTGCCGCTGGCCGCGGCGGAGTACCATCGGCCTTCCATGGGGAAGGGCGGGCGTAGATGAGCGAGAACATCCGTGTTCTCATCACCGACGACCACCCGGTGTTCAGGCAGGGCCTCAAGGGGCTGCTGCACGCGCTGGGGGTGGAGGTCGTCGGCGAGGCCGAGAACGGCCCGGAGGCGGTGCGGCTGTCGGCCGAGCTGCAGCCGGACGTCGTCGTGATGGACCTCCACATGCCCGGCGGCAACGGAATCGAGGCCACCCGCACCATCACCCGCACCAGCCCGCGCATCGGCGTCCTGGTCCTGACGATGTTCCGCGACGACGACTCGGTGTTCGCGGCGATGCGGGCCGGCGCCCGCGGCTACCTGCTGAAGGAGTCCGGCGCCGAGGAGATCGCCCGCGCGGTGAAGGCGGTGGCAGCGGGCGAGGCCATCTACGGCCCCGAGATCGCCCGCCGCGTCCTGACGTACTTCACCGACATGCCCGACCCGCGCCGGGCCGCGTTCCCGGAGCTCACCGAACGCGAACGCGAGGTCCTCGCGCTGATCGCCCAGGGCCGCAACAACGCCGAGATCGCCGGGACCCTCTTCCTCAGCCAGAAGACGGTCCGCAACCACGTCTCGAACATCTTCATGAAGCTGCACGTCGCCGACCGCGCCCAGGCGATCGTCGTGGCCCGCGAGGCCGGCCTCGGCGAATCGCGGCACTGACCCGCCCGCTCACCCGCGCCCGTACTCGGCGGGCTGCTCAGGCGTCCCGAGAAAGGCGCCGCCGCGGACGCGGCTCCGCGTACGCCGCGGCGAACAGCCGGCCGTCCACGCGCCCGGCGCGGCGGATGTGCCGCCAGGCGGCGGACACGACCGCCTCGGCGCTCGGCCGGCCGTTCGCCCCGGTCAGGCGCTCTTCTCGCGCGGCTCGCGCTTCGGGCGGTCGCGTGGGACGAGGGTCGGGTTGACGTGCTCCAGGACGGCCTCGCGGGTGATCACGACGCGGGCGACGTCCTGGCGGCTCGGCACCTCGTACATCACCGAGAGCAGGACCTCCTCCATGATGGCGCGGAGCCCGCGGGCTCCGGTGCCGCGGAGGATGGCCTGGTCGGCGATCGCCTCCAGGGCGTCGTCGGTGAACTCCAGGTCGACGCCGTCGAGTTCGAAGAGGCGGTGGTACTGGCGCACCAGCGCGTTCTTCGGCTCGGTGAGGATGTTGATCAGAGCCTCGCGGTCCAGGTTGTGGACGGACGTGATCACCGGGAGCCGGCCGATGAACTCGGGGATGAGCCCGAACTTCAGCAGGTCCTCCGGCATGACGTCGCCGAAGATGGCCGACGACTCCTCGAAGTCGGACTTGGAGCGGATCTGGGCGCCGAAGCCCATGCCCTGCTTCCCGACCCGGGACTCGACGATCTTCTCCAGGCCGGCGAACGCGCCGCCGCAGATGAACAGCACGTTGGTGGTGTCGATCTGGATGAACTCCTGGTGGGGGTGCTTGCGGCCGCCCTGCGGCGGGACGCTCGCGGTGGTGCCCTCCAGGATCTTGAGCAGGGCCTGCTGGACGCCCTCACCCGAGACGTCCCGGGTGATCGACGGGTTCTCGCTCTTGCGGGCGATCTTGTCGACCTCGTCGATGTAGATGATCCCGGTCTCGGCCTTCTTGACGTCGTAGTCGGCCGCCTGGATCAGTTTGAGGAGGATGTTCTCGACGTCCTCCCCGACGTATCCGGCCTCCGTCAGCGCCGTGGCGTCCGCGATCGCGAACGGGACGTTGAGGAGTTTGGCGAGGGTCTGCGCGAGGAGCGTCTTGCCGGATCCGGTGGGGCCCAGCAGCAGGATGTTGGACTTGCCCAGTTCGACCGGGTCGTCCCTGCCGGTGTCGCCCGACTGGATCCGCTTGTAGTGGTTGTACACGGCGACGGACAGCGCCTTCTTCGCCGTGTCCTGCCCGATGACGTAGGAGTCCAGGAACTCGTAGATCTCCCGCGGTTTGGGCAGGTTGTCCCACTTGAGGTCGGAGGTCTCGGAGAGCTCCTCCTCGATGATCTCGTTGCAGAGATCGATGCACTCGTCGCAGATGTACACGCCCGGACCCGCGATGAGCTTCTTGACCTGCTTCTGGCTCTTCCCGCAGAACGAGCACTTCAGCAGATCACCACCGTCGCCGATGCGTGCCACCCAACTGTCTCCTTTTCGTGGGGCCGCCCGCCCTGGAGGATGCGGCGCAGCTCGGTTGCGTCCCGAAGGCTCTCGACGTTGGAATCGACGTTACCGCCTCCGACGGACTTGGAAAGCCCCTCGCCCGGAAGTGTGGCGACCGGGCTCGGGGACTCCCTCGTCCTCGTGCCGTCTCAGGACGACACTACCTCGGCTTTGCGCTTCCTGCTGGCGAAGACATCGTCGATGAGGCCGTAGCTCTTCGCCTCGTCCGCCGTAAGGATCTTGTCGCGCTCGATGTCCCGGCGGACCTCGTCGATGCTCTTGCCGCTGTGCTCGGCGAGGATGCTCTCCAGCAGCTCGCGGATCCGCATGATCTCGCGCGCCTGGATCTCTATGTCGCTGGACTGGCCGTAGGTGCCCTCGGTCGCGGGCTGGTGGATCAGTATCCGCGAGTTGGGCAGCGCGGCCCGCTTGCCCGGCGTCCCGGCCGCGAGCAGCACGGCGGCGGCCGAGGCGGCCTGGCCGATGCAGACCGTCTGGATGTCGGGCTTGACGAACTGCATCGTGTCGTAGATCGCCGTCATGGCGGTGAACGAGCCGCCGGGCGAGTTGATGTAGATGCTGATGTCGCGGTCGGGGTCGATCGACTCCAGCGTGATCAGCTGGGCCATCACGTCGTTGGCCGACGCGTCGTCGATCTGCACGCCGAGGAAGATGATGCGCTCCTCGAACAGCTTGTTGTACGGGTTCATCTCCTTGACCCCGTACGTGGTGCGCTCGACGAACGACGGAATGATGTAGCGGCTCTGGGCCGGCGTCGGGGACTCGCCCCCCGGGACCAGACCGCTGAAGCCGGGTCGGATGTCGCTCACTGTGTGCCTCCGATAGATGATCAGGTCGTCAGGAGACCGTGCCCTCGGAGGGCACCTGGGTGGCGCTGAGCACCACGTGGTCCACGAACCCGTAGTCCTTGGCCTCGTCGGCGGTGAACCAGCGGTCGCGGTCGGAGTCGCGCTCGATCTGGTCGAGCGCCTGGCCGGTGTGCTCGGCGATCTTCTCGGCGAGCGTCCGCTTGACGTACAGCATCTGCTCGGCCTGGATCTTGATGTCGGAGGCCGTCCCGCCGATGCCGCCGGACGGCTGGTGCATCATGATGCGCGCGTGCGGCAGGGCGTAGCGCTTGCCCTGCGTCCCGGCGCACAGCAGGAACTGCCCCATCGACGCGGCCAGCCCCATGCCGACCGTGACGATGTCGTTCGGGACGTACTGCATGATGTCGTAGATCGCCATGCCGGCGGTGACGGAGCCACCGGGCGAGTTGATGTAGAGCGTGATGTCGCGTCGGCCGTCCTCGGCGGACAGCAGCAGCAGCTCCGCGCAGATGCGGTTGGCGATGTCGTCGTCGACCTGCTGGCCGAGGAAGACGATCCGCTCGCGCAGCAGCCGCTGGAACAGCTGGTCGCCCAGAGGCAACAGGGGCGCCTCGGCGACCCGCGCCTGGATCCGCGACGACTCGTCGAAAGTCGGAGGCATGCTCACCGGTGTTCCTCCGGTCCTTTTAATCGGTTCGGATGCTTGGACATTAACGCGCGTACGGGGCCGCTTAAGCCGTGGGGGCCGCCTTTTCGCCAGGGGCGTACCCGCGCGCCGCCGGACGGTCCGGACAGGACGGACACTCCCGGCGCTCCCCGCCGGCGCGGCACCGCCCCCGGGTCCCTCTCCCCCATCCCCCGGTTCACGCCGCTCAAAGGACGGCCCCGCACCCCGTTTCCGGGTGCGGGGCCGTCCGATGCCTCAGGGAACGTCCAGGGCGGCTCAGGCGTCCTTGTCCTGCGCGTCCTTGGCGTCCTTCGCCTCGGCGGCCGGGGCCTCCGCAGCGGCGTCCTCAGCGTCCTCGGACTTCTCGGCCGCAGGCTCGCCGGCGCCCTCCTCGGCCTGGACGGTCTCGCCCGTCTCGCCGTTCAGCTCGCGCTGGAGGGCGTCGACGTCGATCTCGTTGCCCGACTCGTCCTTCACGGTGACGTGCTCGACGATGAGGTTCAGCGCCTTGTTGCGCAGCACCTCCGAGACGATCGCCGGGAGCTGGTTGTTCTGGGTGAGGTACTCGGCGAGCTGCTGCGGCTGCACGCCCATCTGCATCGCCTGGGTGACGACGTACTCGCTGAGCTCCTCGTTCTCGACGTTGAGCTCCTCCTGGACGGCGAGCTGGTCGAGGACGAACCCGCCCTTGACCGCGAGCCGGGCGGCGTCGGCGACCTCGGTGTCGAACTCCTCCTCGGTCTTCTCCTCGCCGGAGAGGTAGTCCTCCTTGGTCATGCCGGCCATCTGCAGCTGCTGCTCCAGCTGCTGGTTGCGGCGGCCGACCTCCTCCTCCACGATCTTCTCGGGGAGCGGGATGTCGACCTTCTCCAGCAGCGCCTCGAGGGCCTTGTCGCGCGCCTCGGACAGCTGCTGCATCTTGACCTGGCGCCCGAGCCGGGCGCGGACGTCGTCGCGCAGCTCGTCGATGGTGTCGAACTCGCTGGCGAGCTGGGCGAACTCGTCGTCCAGCTCGGGCAGGTTCTTCACCTTGACGCTCTGCACGGTGACGGTGATCTCGGCCTCCTCGCCGGCGCGCTCGCCGCCGACCAGGGTGCCGGTGAACGTCTTGTCCTCCTCGGCGGAGAGGCCGACGAGCGCCTCGTCCAGGCCCTCGATGGCCGACTTGCTGCCGACCTCGTAGGAGTAGCCGCTGGTGGAGGCGTCCTCGACCTCCTCGCCGTCGATCTTGGCGACGAGGTCGATGGTGACGAAGTCGCCCTCCTCGGCGGCGCGCTCGGCGTTGGTGAGGGACGCGAACCGCTCGCGCAGGTTGCCGATCGTCTCGTCGACCTGCTCGTCGGTGACCTCGGCGTCGTCCACCACGACCTCGAGGCCGTCGTAGTCGGGCACCTCGAACTTCGGCCGGATGTCGACCTCGGCGGTGAACGCGAACTGGGTGCCGTCGTCCAGCTCGGTCACCTCGACGTCGGGCTGCCCGAGGACGAAGATCTCGGACTCCTCGA
>NZ_BMRO01000007.1:453966-455509 GCF_014648675.1 Actinomadura livida | reverse complement strand
TCAGCGGTGCCGGGACCTTGCCGGGCCGGAAGCCCTTGATCCGCACCTGCTGCGAGATCTCCTTGTACGCCTTGTCGAGGTTCGGCTTGAGCTCGTCGAACGGAACCTCGACGGTGAGCTTGACCCGCGTGGGGGTGAGCTCCTCGACATCGGTCTTCACTGGGGTAGGTCTCCTTGATCGGGCGCTGTCTCGGCCGCGGCGTTCGACGCGTGCTGCCTTCTTGCCTGCGAGCTTGCCTGCGAGCCCTCGGCCTGCACGCCTACGGGCCCGTTACCCGGTCCGTCTGCGTCGTCTCTCAGCCGGTCAGTCTCTCAGCGGCACGGGCACGCCGAATACGGCTCCGCGCCTTCGCGCGGCCAAGTCTATGGGGTAGCGGCGCCGGGTGCGGACATCGGACGCCCACAAGACCGGCCAATCCGTGTCAACGATCCCGTACAGGCAGTGACATAAGTGATCGGAACCCCCATACTCGTCCGGGATGAACGGGATAGCTGCGGCCTTCAGTGCGACCGGTCTCTACTACCTCGGGTTCGCCGTCTTCAAGCTCGCGGCGGACCGGATGGCCCCCATCCGGGGGAACCGCATCCTGCACATGACCTGGACGATCGTCACCAACTGGATCTTCCTGGCGGCACTCGCGTTCGTGCTCTCGGGGCTCGGCCTGCAGATCCTGGCGCTCAGCAGGCTGCCGCTCTCCACCGCGGTGCCGATCTTCATGTCCGGCATGGTTCCGCTGCTGCTCATCGCGCTGGCGTTCTTCGGGGAGCGGCTCACGCCGCGCGAATGGCTGAGCCTGGTCCTGATCGGCGGGGCCATCCTGCTGCTCACCGCCTCCGTCGGCGGAGACGAGCCGATCGCCTCGGCGGGCGCGCCGCTCTGGAAGGTCGCCGTGGTGGTCGCCCCGGCGGTCGCGGTGCCGATCCTGATCCTGGTCCTCGGCGACTACCGGCCGGACGGCCGGCACGCCCGCCCCATCACCGGGATCGCCTACGGGCTGAGCTCGGGCTTCCCGGTCGGCACCGCCGAACTGGCGATCAAGGGGTGGAGCGACCACGCCGACGCCGCCAGCCTGCGGATCGCGCTGACGCCGTGGCCCTACCTCACCGTGCTCGCGGCGGCCATCGGGTTCGGGATCATGGTGATGGCGTTCCAGCGCTGCCGCGTGTCGATCGTGGCGACCGTGATGACGGTCACCGCCAAGACGTACCTGCTGACGATGGGCACGTTCATGTACGGCGAGGCGTGGCCGCAGGACGGGACGTACTCCGCGATGCGGCTGGGGGCCCTGACGCTGGGCGCGATCGCGGTCCTGCAGTTCCCGCAGCACCGGCCGGTCGCGGCGGCGGCGCGCGACTCCGCCGACGAGGACGCCGCGTCCGCGCGCGACCCCTTCGGCGATCCGGGGCTGGGCGGCCCGGCGCTCGGCGGGCCGCAGTTCCGCCGTCCCGAGCAGGGCCGGTACGCGGCACCGCACCAGCAGCCGACCGAGCAGCAGATACCGGAGCAGCAGGTGCCGCCGCAGCGTTCGCCGTACGCGCAGGA
>NZ_BMRO01000007.1:384550-453928 GCF_014648675.1 Actinomadura livida | reverse complement strand
GGGGACGCCCGCTGGCGCGGCTTCAGCGACTGACCTCCGGCGACCGAGGGGCCGGTCCCGGCCTTGCCGCACGCAAGACCGGGACCGGCCGCGCGGGCCTCAGCGCTTGCCGCCGCCCTTGCCCGGGAGGCCCTTGTCGAGACCGGCGCGGCGGAGGGCGTCGGCCATCGCGCCGCCACCGGAGGCCCCGCCGCCTCCCTGACCGCCGCGGCCGCCTCGTCCCTGCTCGCCTCGTCCCTGGCCGCCTCTTGCCTGCCCGCCTCTTGCCTGACCGCCACCGCCTTGGCCGCCTCCGCCCTGGCCACCGCGCGCCCCGCCCTGACCGCCGCGGCCGCCGCCCTGGCCGCCGGGACGGTTCGGGCGCTCGCCGCGGTCACGCTGCTCCCCGCGCCCGCCCTGCCGGCCTCCGCCCTGCCGGTCGCGGCCGGGCTCGTCGTCCAGGCGGAGCGTGAGGGAGATGCGCTTGCGCTGGAGGTCGACGTCCAGGACCTTCACGCGGACGATGTCGCCGGGCTTGGCGACGTCGCGCGGGTCCGACACGAACTTGTCCGACATCGCGGAGATGTGGACCAGCCCGTCCTGGTGGACGCCCACGTCCACGAAGGCGCCGAACGCGGCGACGTTGGTGACGACGCCCTCCAGGATCATGCCGGGTTCGAGGTCGGCGAGCTTGTCGACGCCCTCCTTGAACGTGGCGGTCTTGAACGCCGGGCGCGGGTCGCGGCCGGGCTTCTCCAGCTCGGCGAGGATGTCGGTGACGGTCGGCAGCCCGAACGTGTCGTCGACGAACTCCGCCGGCTTCAGCGAGCGCAGCGCGGCGGTGTTGCCGATGAGCGCCTTGACGTCCTTGCCGGCGGTGTCCAGGATCCGGCGCACGACGGGGTACGCCTCCGGGTGCACGCTGGACGCGTCGAGCGGGTCGTCCCCGCCGGGGATGCGCAGGAAGCCCGCGCACTGCTCGAACGCCTTGGGGCCGAGCCGCGGGACGTCCTTCAGCCCGCGGCGGGTCCGGAACGGCCCGTTGGCGTCGCGGTGGGCGACGATGTTCTCCGCGAGCCCCTCGCCGATGCCCGACACGCGGGTGAGCAGCGGCGCGGACGCGGTGTTGACGTCGACGCCGACGGCGTTCACGCAGTCCTCGACGACGGCGTCGAGCGAGCGGGACAGCTTCACCTCGGAGATGTCGTGCTGGTACTGCCCGACGCCGATCGACTTCGGGTCGATCTTGACCAGCTCGGCGAGCGGGTCCTGGAGGCGGCGGGCGATGGAGACGGCGCCGCGCAGCGAGACGTCCATGCCGGGGAGCTCGCGTCCGGCGTACTCGGAGGCCGAGTACACCGACGCGCCCGCCTCCGACACCATGATCTTGGTGAGCTTCAGGTCGGGGTGCCGGGCGATCAGGTCGGCGGCGAGCTTGTCGGTCTCCCGCGACGCGGTGCCGTTGCCGATGGACACCAGGTCGACCTTGTGCTCGCGGGCCAGCCGCGCGAGCGTCTCGATCGACTCGTCCCACTTGCGGCGGGGCTCGTGCGGATAGATGGTGTCGGTGGCGACGACCTTGCCGGTGGCGTCCACGACGGCGACCTTGACGCCGGTGCGCAGGCCGGGGTCGAGGCCCATCGTCGCGCGGGTCCCGGCCGGGGCGGCGAGCAGCAGGTCGCGCAGGTTCGCGGCGAACACGCGGACCGCCTCGTCCTCGGCCTCCTGGCGGAGCCGGGTGCGCATGTCGATGCCGAGGTGGACGAGGATGCGGGTGCGCCACGCCCAGCGGACGGCGTCCGACAGCCACTTGTCGGCGGGGCGGCCCTGGTCGACGATCTGGAACCGGCGGGCGATCTCCGCCTCGTACGAGCTGCGGGCGCCCTCTTCCGGGGCGTCCTCAGGCTCCAGGTCGAGGTCGAGTACCTCCTCCTTCTCGCCGCGGAACAGCGCGAGGACGCGGTGCGAGGGCAGCTTCGTGAACGGCTCGGCGAACTCGAAGTAGTCGGCGAACTTCGCGCCCGCCTCCTGCTTGCCGTCCCGGACGCGGGACACGACCCGGCCCCGGTTCCACATGCGTTCGCGCAGCGCGCCGATGAGGTCGGCGTCCTCGGCGAAGCGCTCGACGAGGATGGCCCGCGCGCCCTCCAGCGCCGCGGCCGCGTCGGCGACGCCCTTGTCCGCGTCCACGTAGTCGCCGGCGGCGGCCTGCGGGTCGTGGGACGGGTCGCCCAGCAGCAGTTCGGCGAGCGGTTCGAGGCCGGCCTCGCGGGCGATCTGCGCCTTGGTGCGCCGCTTCGGCTTGTACGGGAGGTAGATGTCCTCCAGCCGCGCCTTGGAGTCGGCCTCGGTGATCCGGGCCCGCAGCTCGTCGGTGAGCTTGCCCTGCGACTCGATCGACTCCAGGATGGCGGCGCGCCGCTCGTCCAGTTCGCGCAGGTAGCGCAGCCGCTCCTCCAGCGCGCGGAGCTGCGCGTCGTCGAGGGTGCCGGTCGCCTCCTTGCGGTAGCGGGCGATGAACGGGACGGTGGCCCCGCCGTCGAGCAGGTCCACCGCGACCCGCACCTGCCCCTCGCCGACGCCGATCTCCTCGGCGATGCGCTGGGTGATGGGCCGGACCCCGGGCTGGGAGCCCTGCTGGCCGGTGGACGTCTGGCTGGTGGTCGCTGTCACAGCTTGGATTCGCTTTCTCCCCTGGATGTCAGCGTGCATTGTCCAGGGAACGGGCCTTCGTTGTCTTGTCGGCGGGGCATGACGGCCCGGTCGGGCACCCCGCCGGTTCCCCGCAGAGGGTAGAGCCAACTCCCCCGTGATCCGCCCCGATCGGGGACTTTCCCCTACTGGGCGGCCCGGTGTCCGGCGACACAATGGGGCACAGCGGGACCGCGCGGCGGGTCTCCCGGAGGAACCCTGGAGGACTGGTGGACGACGGCAAGCCATTCATCGGCCGGAGGGGCGGGCTCGCCCGGGGGGTGGTCGCCAACGTTCTCCGGGGAGTGGCCCAGGTCGTCCTCGCGTACGCGCTGAACCTGCCGCTGTTCATCCTCGCCGTGCTGTCGATCGCCTTCGTCCCGCTGGGCGTCGGGGTGGTGCTGGCGCCGGCGGTGCTGCTGGCGATCCGCGCGGTGGCGAACCTGCAGCGCGACCTGGCCGAGAATTGGCACGGCGTGCGGATACCGGTGCCGTACCGGCCGGAACCGGCCGGTACGTCCGGCCCGGTCGCGCGCTTCAGATGGGTGCTGGGCGACCCGGCGACGTGGCGGGACCTGCTGTGGTCGCTGCTGAACGTGCCGGTCGCGCTCGTCCTCGGAGTGCTGGCGGCGGGCCTGACCGTGTACGGGCTGGAGGGCATGTTCGCGGCGTGGTGGATCGCGCTGCTGACCGACTACGGCTGGGGCCCGTTCTGGCTGATCACCGACTACGGCGCGGCGGGCATCGCGGGGACGATCGTCCTCGCCGCCGCGATGACGGCGGCGTCCGTCCCGCTGGGCGGGGCGTTCCTGAAGGCGCACGCGCTGTTCTGCCGGTCGCTGCTGTCGCCGACGCAGGGCGCGCTGACCGAGCGCGTCCAGCGGCTCACCGAGACGCGCGCGGAGACCGTGGACGCCTCCGCCGCCGAGCTGCGCCGCATCGAGCGGGACCTGCACGACGGGGCGCAGGCCCGGCTCGTCTCGCTGAGCATGAGCATCGGCCTCGCCGAGGAGATGATGAAGCACGACCCGGAGACCGCGCAGCAGCTGCTCGCCGAGGCCCGCGCCGCCAGCGGCACCGCGCTGACCGAGCTGCGCGACCTGGTCCGCGGCATCCACCCGCCGGTGCTGGCCGAGCGCGGCCTGGACGGGGCCGTCCGGGCGCTGGCGCTCTCGCTGCCGCTGCCCGTGGACGCCCGGATCGACGTGCCGGGACGCCTCGACGCGCCCGTCGAGTCGGCCGGGTACTTCGCGGTGGCGGAGATGCTCGCCAACACCGTGAAACACTCGGGTGCGCGGCGGGCCTGGATCCAGATCGAGCACTCCGGCGGCCGGCTGCTTATGATCATCGGAGACGACGGGACGGGCGGCGCGGACCCCGCGCGGGGTTCGGGCATGCGCGGTATCGAGCGGAGGCTGGCGGCCTTCGACGGGACGATGGCCGTGACCAGCCCGCCCGGCGGACCCACCATCGTGACCATGGAGCTGCCGTGCGCGTTGTCATCGCCGAGGACCTCGCCCTCCTCCGGGACGGACTGATCCGCCTGCTCGGCGCGTTCGGCTTCGAGGTCGTCGAGGCCGTCGACAACGGGCCCTCGCTGCTGCGGGCGCTGACCGCGCACCGCCCGGACGTCGCGGTGGTGGACGTGCGGCTCCCGCCGACGTTCACCGACGAGGGCCTGAAGGCCGCGCTGGAGGCCCGCCGGGAGATCCCGGGGCTGCCGGTGCTGGTGCTGTCGCAGCACGTGGAGCAGCTGTACGCGCGGGAGCTGCTGTCCGACAGCCGGGGCGGCATCGGCTACCTGCTGAAGGACCGGGTGTCGGACGTCCAGGTCTTCGTGGAGGCGGTGCGCCGGGTCGCGGACGGCGGCACCGCCCTCGACCCGGACGTGGTCTCGCAGCTGCTGACCCGGCACGCCCGCGAGGAGCCGCTGCAGGGGCTGACCCCCCGCGAGCGGGAGGTGCTCGGGCTGATGGCCGAGGGCCGGTCGAACGCGGCGATCGCCGCGAAGATGTTCGTCACCGAGAAGGCGGTCAGCAAGCACACCAACAGCATCTTCGGGAAGCTCGGGCTGCCGCCGTCCGAGGACGACAACCGGCGCGTCCTCGCCGTCCTCGCCTACCTGGGCGCCTGACGGCCTGCGGCCGGGCCGGGCGGCGCGGTCACCGGGCCCAGGGCGGGACGAGGCGCTCGTCGCCCTGCGGGGCGATCTCGCACTTGTCCTCGTCGACGACGGCGTCGGGGTCGTAGACGAGGCAGCCCGCGTGGGCGGCGACGACGGCGGTGAACCCGGCGCCGGGCGGCGCGGTCAGCCGGCGCGGCGCATCGGCGGGTAGGACGACGGTGTCGCCGGCGGCCGCCTCCAGCCTCCGCCCGTCCAGGTCGATGGTGGCGGTGCCGTGCAGGAACGTCCAGACCTGCTCGGTGTCGAAGGCGTGCAGCGGGCCGGTCCTGCCCGGCGCCATGTCGACGCGCCAGACGGCGAGGCCGTCCGTGCCGCCCTGGGTGGGCGTCGCGAAGGTGGTCATGGTGCCGTTGGGCGTCTCGGTGCGGCGGCTTTCGGCGTCGCGGATGAGCGTCATGAGCCCCGATCCCCTAACTTGGACAATGTGGTTGTCCATATAGTCAATGAGGTTGTCTTTTATGTCAAGCGACGCCCCCGGCTTCGAGCTGCCGCTGCGGCTCTTCCTCGCCTTCCGCGTGATCATCGATGAGCTGCACGCGGAGCTGGCCGCGCAGGGCCATCCCGACCTGCGACCGACGCACGGCTTCGTCCTCCAGGCCGTCGGCCCCGGCACGACGGCCGTGGAGCTCGGCCGGTCGCTCGGGGTGACCAAGCAGGCGGCGGGCAAGATGGTCGAGTCCCTGGAGCGGATGGGCTACGTGGAGCGCACCGCCGATCCGGCCGACGCCCGCCGCAAGATCGTGCGGCTGACGGCCAGGGGCGCGGACTGCCTGGACCGCTCCGCGCGGATCTTCGAGCGGATCCGGGCCGACTGGGTGCGGCGGCTGGGCGCGGACCGCGTCCGGGCGATGGAGCGCGATCTCCGCGAGGTCACGCCCGGCGAGCTGTGGCGGCTGGACGTCCCCGGCTGGTTCGGGACGCCCTGAAGATTCTTTCCGGAGTGCCCGCCCGTACGTGTGCAGGCAGCCGCTTAGACCACCCGCTCCGGGCGTTTCCGGGACGCCGGGCACCCCTTGAACGCACCGTTCCGCCCGGTTACCATCTGGCCAATTCTTAGGAAACTTTCCTAAGAATTGCGCGGGGATTCCTGTTTGCTCGGGGGCCGAACGAACGGAGAATCATGTCAAGACCGGGCGGACGGCGGGCCATCGGGCTCGCCGGCGCGACGACGCTGGCGGTCGCCACCGCCCTGCTGACGGCGCCCCCTGCGTCGTCGGCCGGGACGGTCACCGCCTCCTGTACCAAGACCCAGGACTGGGGCACCGGCTTCGAGGGCTCGTGCACGGTCACCAACGGCACTGACGCGGCCCTGAACGGCTGGACCGTCGAGTTGGACCTGCCGTCCGGCACGGCCATCACGACCGCGTGGAACGCCACCAGGACCGTCTCGGGCGACCATTACACGTTCACCAACCCGGGCTGGAACGCGACACTCGCCGCCGGTGCCAGCACCAGCTTCGGGTTCAACGGGTCCGGCCCCGGCTGGCTGACCGGCTGCACCGTCAACGGCGCCGCCTGCGACGGATCCGGCGGCCCCGGCGGTCCCGGTGACGACGAGGAGGCCCCGGCCGCCCCGTCCGGCCTCCGCTCCACGGGCAAGACCGCCACCAGCGTGTCGCTGGCGTGGAACGCGGCAACCGACAACGTCGGCGTGACCGGCTACGACGTCTACAACGGCGCGGCGAAGGCCGCCTCGGTGACCGGCACCAGCGCGACCGTGGGCGGCCTGTCGGCCGGGACCGCCTACACGTTCACCGTCCGGGCCCGGGACGCGGCCGGGAACACCTCCCCCGCGTCCGGCGCCGTCTCGGTCACCACCAGCGAGGGCGGCGACCCCGGAGACGCCGGCGGCAAGGTCATCGGGTACTTCGCCGAGTGGGGCGTCTACCAGCGCAACTACCACGTCAAGAACATCGAGACGAGCGGCTCCGCCGACAGGCTCACCCACATCAACTACGCGTTCGGCAACGTCCAGGGCGGCAAGTGCACCATCGGCGACGCCTACGCGGCGACCGACAAGGCGTACACCGCGGCCGACAGCGTCGACGGCGTCGCCGACACCTGGGACCAGCCGCTGCGCGGCAACTTCAACCAGCTCCGCAAGCTGAAGCAGATGCACCCGGGCCTGAAGGTCGTCTGGTCGTTCGGCGGCTGGACGTGGTCCGGCGGGTTCGGGCAGGCCGCGCAGAACCCGGCCGCGTTCGCCGAGTCCTGCTACAACCTGGTCGAGGACCCGCGCTGGGCGGACGTGTTCGACGGCATCGACATCGACTGGGAGTACCCGAACGCGTGCGGCCTCAGCTGCGACAGCAGCGGCCCGGACGCGCTGGGCAACCTGCTGTCGGCGCTGCGGTCCCGGTTCGGCTCCGGCAACCTCGTGACCGCCGCGATCACCGCCGACGCCAGCCCCGGCGGCAAGATGGACGCGACCGACTACGCGGGCGCCGCCCGGCACGCCGACTGGTTCATGCCGATGACCTACGACTACTTCGGCGCCTGGGCCGCCCAGGGGCCGACGGCACCGCACTCGCCGCTCACGTCCTACCCGGGCATCCCGCAGCAGGGCTTCAACTCGGCCGAGACCATCGCCAAGCTGAAGGCCAAGGGCGTCCCGGCGAGCAAGCTGCTGCTCGGCATCGGCTTCTACGGGCGCGGCTGGACGGGCGTCGCCCAGTCCGAGCCGGGCGGGACCGCGACGGGCGCCGCGCCCGGCACCTACGAGGCCGGCATCGAGGACTACAAGGTCCTCAAGAGCCGGTGTCCCGCGACCGGCACCGTCGCCGGCACCGCCTACGCCAAGTGCGGCAGCCAGTGGTGGAGCTACGACACGCCGTCCACCATCGGCGGGAAGATGGCCTACGCCCAGGACGAGGGACTGGCCGGCGCCTTCTTCTGGGAGCTCAGCGGGGACACGCCGAACGGTGAGCTGATCACCGCCATCGAGAACGGTCTCGGCTGACCCGTTCGCAGAAGGGGGCCCTTCCGGCCTCCTGCGGCAGCCGAGACATCGGGCCCCTGACCACTCTGGAGAGCGGTCAGGGGCCCGTTCCATCCCCGGCACCCCCCGAGTACGGTCGGTCATGATCGTTCTAAGCCGACGTTGGGGGGGCCGGTGTGCGGGACTGGGAGCCGGGCAGGACGTACCGGAGCGGTTCGGGCGAGGTTCGTTGGGACGTGCTCGGGGATCAGGACGCGGCCCCGGTCGTCCTGCTGCACGGCACGCCGTTCTCCTCCTATGTATGGCGTGGTGTCGCGCGCGCTTTGGCGACGACCCACCGCGTGTACGTCTGGGACATGCCGGGTTATGGGACGTCCGAGATGAGCGATGGGCAGGACGTGTCGCTCGCTGCCCAGGGCCATGTATTCACCGAGATGCTGGCCCATTGGGGTCTGGACGAGCCGACGGTCGTGGCGCATGACTTCGGTGGGGCCGTGGCCCTTCGGGCGCATCTCCTGCACGGCGCCCGTTACCGTGCCCTCGCGTTGGTCGATCCCGTCGCCCTCGCTCCTTGGGGTTCACCCTTCTTCCGCCTGGTCGGGGCCAACACGAAGGTGTTCGAGCAGCTTCCACCTGCACTGCACGGGGCGCTCGTCCGGGAGTACGTGTCGTCTGCTAGCCATCGCGGTCTGCACCCAGCGGTCCTGGACGCGCTCGTCGACCCCTGGCTAGGGGACGTGGGGCAGCCGGCCTTCTACCGGCAGATCGCCCAGGCGGAACAGCGCTACACGGACGAGATCCAAGGCCGCTACGGCGAACTGGACCTTCCCGTCCTGATCTGCTGGGGCGCATCGGACACCTGGATACCCGTCGCCAAGGCCCACGAGCTGGCCACGCTCGTCCCGGGGGCGCGCCTCCGCCTGATCGACGGCGCCGGCCACCTCGTCCAGGAAGACGCCCCCGCCGAACTGACCGCCGTGCTCACCGCATTCCTCACATGATCGCGGCCGTGCTGTTCGACCTGGACGGGACGCTTCTCGACCACGAGAGGGCGGCGGCCGAGGCGATCACCCGGTCGTTCCCGGACGCGGACCCGGCATGGCTCACCGCGCGCTGGAGGGAGCTGAGCGAGGAGGCCGCGCATCACGTCCCTGGACGCGCTCCCCGGCCTGCTCGACGCCGTCTCGCCGCCCGGGGGCCGGCGGACGGCGCCGTGAGCCCGCGGCGCCGCCCGTCCCGTCCCGGCCCGGTCACGAAGTCTGGAGCGCCGCCTGGATCTCCAGGGTGATCTGGACCTTCTCCCCCAGGCCGAGGCCCGATCCGCCGGGAATCTTCGCGGCGTCGCCGACACCGAACTCGAGCCGGCTGATCTCCCCGGTCGCGGTGAAGCCCACCCGGGCGCCCTTGAAGGGGTCCTCAAGGAACGGGTCGGGGCTGAAACCGCCGATCTCCAGCTTGAGCGGGACCTGCTTGGTCTGGCCGCGCAAGGTCAGCTCGCCGTCCAGGACGAAGTCGTCCCCGTCGGGGCGGATGCCGGTGGAGCGGTACGTCATCGCGGGGTACTTCTCCACGTCCAGGTAGTCGGCGGACCGGACGTGCGCGTCCCGCTGGGCGATGCCGGTGTCGATCGACGCCAGGTCGATCGTGGCGTTCACCGCCGATTCGAGGGGGTCCTCGCCGGTCACGATCGTGCCCTCGAACGTCCCGAAGCGGCCGCGGACCTTGCTGACCATCAGGTGCCGGACGGTGAAGCCGACGTTGCTGTGGGCGGGGTCGATGGTCCAGGTGCCGGCGACGTAGCCGGGGATCTCGACAAGCTGGGCCCTCATCGTGTCTCCTAAGGTTATGAAAGGTAAGGCGGTTCCGAAGAGGAACCGGTCCCATCATGCGGAGACCCTCGGATCCGGCACAAGAAGGCACTTTTTTCTGCCTCGGTCACCTGGAGATAACCATGCAGCACACGGCCCATTCCTGCCGGGCACGGGAGGTCCTCGACCGGGTCGGCGACAAGTGGTCGCTACTGGTGATCTCGCTGCTGGGCGAGCGGAGCATGCGGTTCACCGAGCTCAAGCGCGAGATCGACGGCATCAGCCAGCGCATGCTCACCGTCACCCTGCGCGCCCTGGAACGCGACGGGATCGTCACCCGGACCGTGTACCCCGTGATGCCGCCACGCGTGGACTACGCCCTCACCCCCATGGGCGAGACGCTCATAGCCGCGGCCAGCACCCTCGTCGCGTGGGCGGAGGCCCACCGCGGGAAGATCGACGCCGCCCGAGCCGAGTACGACGCCCGCGCCGAGGAGACGGCGGCCATCAAGGCGAAATGAGGCTCTAGCGGCCTGGCCGGCGGAACGACGCGGCGGGAAATCCGCGTGCCGTCGCCTGCCGTGGCGCGTTAGCTTTGAGTCGATGGACTTTCACGAGGTGGGACGGCGAGCTAGCCGCGCCGAGCTGGGGAACGAGCAGTCGTGCCCGGCCCGGCTCGGCGGTGTGCGCCGTCTTCCCATCGACCTCGTGAGGCCGTCCCATGCGCTCGACCGACATTCGCTCGACGTTTCTTGACTTCTTCCAGGAGCGCGACCACCGCGTCGTGCCGTCCAGCCCGCTGATTCCGTCCGACCCCACGCTTCTGCTGGCGAACGCGGGCATGAACCAGTTCAAGCCGTACTTCCTCGGCGAGACCGCGCCGGAACATCCCCGTTCGGTGTCCGTGCAGAAGTGCGCGCGTACGTCCGACATCGAGAACGTGGGCCGCACGACCCGGCACGCGACATTTTTCGAGATGCTCGGCAACTTCTCCTTCGGCGATTACTTCAAGGCGGAGGCGATCTCCTGGGCGTGGGAACTGCTCACGCGCCACTACAACCTCGACCCCGACCGCCTCTGGGTCACCGTGTACCTGGACGACGACGAAGCCGTCCGCCTCTGGCGCCGGGTCGGGGTTCCCTTGGAGCGGATCCAGCGGCTCGGCATGGAGGACAACTACTGGTCGATGGGCACGCCCGGCCCATGCGGCCCGTCGTCCGAACTCCATTACGACAGGGGGCCGTCCTTCGGACGCGAAGGCGGACCCGCCGTGGACGGCGAGCGCTACCAGGAACTGTGGAATCTCGTCTTCATGGAGAACCTCCGAGGAGAGGGCACCGGCAAGGACGAATACCCGATACTCGGCGAACTGCCCGCGAAGAACATCGACACCGGGCTCGGGCTCGACCGTCTCGCCGCGATCCTGCAGGGCGTGGAGACGGTCTGCGAAACCGACCTGCTGGCGCCGACGTTCCGGCTCGTCCAGGAAATGGCGAGCCGCGAATACTCCGGGGAGGACTCCACGTCCTTCCGCGTCGTCACCGAACACTCCCGCTCGATCGCGTTCCTCATCGCCGACGGCGTACTGCCCGCCCGCGACGGCCGGGGCTACGTACTGCGCCGCCTGATGCGCCGCGCCGTCCGGCACGCCCGCAAACTCGGCATCGAGGACCTCGCCCTTCCAGCGCTGACGTCCAGCGTCATCGACACTCTGGGCGGGACCTGGCCCGAGCTGACGCAGCGCTCCGACCTGATCCGCCAGGTCGTCACCGCGGAGGAAGAGGCGTTCGAGCGGACGCTGCGCCAGGGCTCCCAACTCCTGAACTCGGCGATCAGCCGCACAAAGGCCACCATCTCGGGACGAACCGCGTTCGAACTGCACGACACCTACGGCTTCCCGATCGACCTGACCCTGGACGCGGCGCGCTCGGCGGGCCTCACCGTCGACGAGAACGAGTTCGCGGAACTCCTCGAAGCCCAACGCCGCCGGGCGCACCAGGCGGGCCACTCCCGCAAGGGCGGAGCGGTCGCGCGCCAGGACCTCTACCGCACCGTCACCGCCGAGCACGGCCTCACGGACTTCGTGGGCTACTCGTCAACGACGACGGAAACACGCGTCCTGGCCCTTCTCGCCCCGCGGGACCCCCTCGACGTCGCCGTCGAAGGCGGCGAACTGGAGGTGATCCTTGAGCGCAGCCCGTTCTATGCGGAATCAGGCGGCCAGGTAGGAGACACGGGCGTACTGCGCACCTCCGGCTCGACCTTGGACGTCCTGGACACCCGCCTCGGCCTCGACGGGCTCCACGTACACACGGTCCGCGTCACGCACGGCGAGGTGCGTCCCGGCGACGAGGCCGAGGCGATCGTCGACGCCGCCCGCCGCTCCGCGACGGCACGCTCCCACAGCGCGACCCACGTCCTGCACGCGATGCTGCGCCGCCACCTGGGCGACCACGCGTCCCAGCGAGGCTCACGCGTAGAGCCGGGCCGCCTCCGCTTCGACTTCGCCCACTTCTCCCCCGTGGACACCGCCCTGCTCCAGACCCTCGTCAACGACTACCTGCTGGACGATCCGGAGGTCACGGTCTGGGAGACGACCCGCGCCGAGGCGGAGGCTGCTGGCGCGGTAGCGATGTTCGGCGAACGCTACGGGCCGGACGTCCGCATCGTGGACATCGGCGACGCGTCCCGCGAACTGTGCGGCGGCACCCACGTCGGCCACGGCTCGCAGGCGGGCCCCGTCCACATCGTCGCCGAATCGTCCATCGGCACCGGCCTGCGCCGCATCGAGGCCCTGACCGGCACCGACGCGCTCCGCCACTACGATCACCAACGCGACATCCTCAACGAACTGGCGGGACTCCTGCACGTCCACCCCGACCAGGCCCCCGCCCGCCTACGCCAACGCCTGGAAACCCTTGCAGAGACCCAGCGCCAGCTGGAGAACCTCCGCCAGGCGGGACTCGACACCCACGCGGCGTGCCTGGCCGCCGACGCCGAGCCGGTCCCGGGCGGATGGCTCATCGCTGAAAGCGTCCCCGGGGAGACGGACCTGCGCGCACTCGCCACCAAGATCCTCAAGCTCCGCCCGGACCGCGGCGTCGTCATCCTGGGCGCGCATTCGGACGGCAAGGCGTCCCTGGTGGCGGCGACGAACACGGGGTCGCAGGCACGGGACATGCTCACCGAGGCGGCCCGCGAGATCGGCGGCGGCGCCGGCGGGAAGGGCCCGATCGCGAACGCGGGCGGCCGCAACCCCGCCAACCTCCCGGCGGCGCTCGCCACCGCGGCGACCCGGGCCCGCACGCTCCTGGCCCCCTGACACGGCACGGCCGCCGCCCGGCACCGGGCGGCGGCCAAGAGCCTCCACTGTCGGGCTGGCGGGATTTGAACCCACGACCCCCGGCACCCAAAGCCGGTGCGCTACCAAACTGCGCTACAGCCCGCACACGATGACGGAGTCTAGCCCCCCGCGCCACGGCCCGCCGCTCCATTACCCGGCACCCGGACCACCCGGCACGTCCACACCCGGAACCCTGTACGCTACGGACTGACGATCGAGGGCCGACCGCCCTCCGTCCCCTCGCGGGCGTAGCTCAATGGTAGAGCCCCAGTCTTCCAAACTGGCTACGCGGGTTCGATTCCCGTCGCCCGCTCCACTGTTTCCGCAGGTCAAAGCCCTGCAGGGCGAGCTTGAGATGGACACCAAGATCTTCTATCACTGGTTCTATCACTGGACCTGTACGTGATCATGACGGATTACGTCACCTGAACCGGCATCGAAGGGCACTCCTTCAAGCCGCCGATTGGACGTCATCCCGCCCTCGACGAACTGGGCATCAGGCACGAACTTGGGTCGGCTCGGACCGCATCACCTGTCTTCGTCGGCGACGAGATGGGCGACGACCAAGGGCAGCAACCGCATCACGCTCCGCCTCACCAGATGACATCGTTGATGCCACCGGAGGGACCGGAGGGGGACCCCTGAGCACATACGCCTTCGACGAAGATCGCCATGTGCTCGTCGTGTTCTGGGAGACCAGCTCGGGCTGCGCAGCCTCCACCTGCGCCGAACTCCCGCGCGACATCCCCGCCGGCGCAATCCAGCGTCTCGCTCAGGCTCTGACCTCGTTCTCCGCTCAGGCCTGGCGCACCTACACCCACCCGGCCTAGCAAGAGGTGAACACCGAGGGATGGCGACGTGCACAACACCGAGAATCGTTCGCGACAGTGATGGATGCTCTGACGCATCCGAACCTGCCCTCGGACGGCATGCTGGTGACGTCGTACGACCCTGTCGAGGAAAGTGCTCACCAGGTCGGCCGTGCCCTGCACGCCATTGACGATCCGGACTTGAGCAGACGGCTTAGCGCCGAAATCCAGGCCGAGCTGACCGCGATCGAACGGGCAGAAAGTCGGCGACCTAACTGGCCGCGCCCGCCAAGCTCTGGCCCTCACCCGCGCCGACGCCTCCCCCGCCCAGGTGCAAGCCGCCGCTGACGTCACCGCCGAGGCATCCGGCGATGCACCCACCCAGATCATCGAGGAAGCAGACAACATCGAGGCTCTTGCCCACGAGACCCCGACCATTGTGCTGCAACAACTCGAACTCGGCCTCAGCCCTTCGCATGCGCCGCTAGCGCCGGCCCGAGCGGCAGTGCCGCAGGCGAGGCGGGTGAGGGTGAGGCGAGGGAGCCCGGCAGTACGCCCGCTGGCCGACTGTGGCTCGACGATGCTCACTGTCGAAGGCGCTCGCGATCTGTCGGCGGCGAGTGCGGGTCAGGAGCGTGCTCGACGGAGGTCGGTTCGTCGCCGGATCGGGCTGAGCGTGGCGGGCGGCGAAGGCTTGGGGATGCGGAGTCGGCGACTCGGGCGCCTTGCCGCTCGCGTTCGTCGTCCGGACTCCAGTTCGGCTCTCAGGCGGTCCAGGTGAACGAGGAGCTCGCCATGGAGCGGCCAGTCGGGGCTGTCGGCCCGCAGCATCTGGGTCAGCTTGACGCGCTCTTCCCGCGCGGTGTCCAGGTGGGAGGCGAGCGTGTCCTCGAGGTCGGTGCTTCCTGTGGCGAACTGCTGCCGGCGCATCCGCCCGTACATGCCCAGCGCCGAGGCCAGATGCCTCGCGGTCGTGGCCAGCAAGGCGCGGGTGTCGCTCTCGGACAGGGGGTCCTCGCGCCCCTGCTCAGGTTCGTTGGCGTGGTCGGCGAGGCAGCGCGCGAGGCCGCGGATGGTGACTCCGCAGTGTTCCAGTGCGACCAGGGTCTCCCGCAACGCCACCATTGACCGCAGCATTCCGACGCCTTGCGGATTGAGGCGGATGCTTTCCTCGGCATGTACGAGTTCGCCGTCCACGCGTTGGACTTCCCGGGCGAGGGAGCGGGCCTGGGACAGCAATTCGTCGAAGGTGTGCGGCTCGGGGCGCTTTTCCACCGCGTCGGCGATGTCGCGGAGGTGACGGGCCATGGTGCCGCTGAGGTCCTCGAGCGCCTCCTCGGCTGCTTGGATCTTGACGGGAGAGGTCAGCAAACCGGCGACCAGGCCGGTGAGCGCGCCGACGAGCGTCTCCACGATCCGCCCGGTGGCGGCGGCGCCGGTCTCGAGGGAGAGGATGAGCATGGCGCTGATCGGCACCTCGAGGATGTAGTTGCCGAGCCTCATGACGAATCCGCAGATCAGTGCGGCCGTGATGGCCAGGCCCAGGCTCCACCAGCTGAATCCCAGCACGCTCGACAGCAATGCCGCGACCACCACACCGACCACTACGCTGACGACGCGTTGCCAGACATGGTGAATGGTCTGGTACAGCGTGACCTGGACGACGAGGAGTGCGGTCAGAGGGGCGAGTACGGGCCTTGGGCTGGTAGCGGGCAGCCATGACGCGAATTGGAATGCAAGAACCGCTGTCACGGCGAGGCGGGCGATCACGAGGGTCGTGGGCTGTGTGCGCAGCCGCTTCAGTCGCACCCGCACCGGCGTGACCGCAGTGCGCGCCGCCGCACGTATCCGCTGGTCACCGTTCATCCCACGCCCCAACGGCCGGTCATCGACTCAGGCGCTCGAACGCCAGGCGGACGGCCATCGCTCCCTCTCCGACCGCAGACGCGACCCGCTTGATCGAGCCGCTCCGCACATCACCCGCGGCGAGCACGCCGGGGAGGTTGGTCTCCAGCGGCAGGGCCTGTGGGCCCCCGGTGCGCACATACCCCTTGTCATCGAGATCGACCGTGCCGGACAACCAGGCGACGCAGGGGTCGGCTCCGATGAAGACGAACAATGCGCGCACCTCGAAGCGGCGGACTTCACCGGTCCGGTTGTTCCTTGTGACGACTTCCTCCAGGAGATCGTGACCGTGCAGTTCACGAATCTCGGTGTGCAGGAACACGTCGATCTCGGGGCAGTGCTCGATCCGGTCGACGAGGTAGCGCGACATGTTCTCGCCGAGTTCTCCGCCCCGGACGAAGAGCAGCACGCGCGTGGCGTGCCGGGCCAAGAAGAGGGCCGCCTGACCCGCCGAATTACCGCCACCGACGATGGCCACCGATACGTGACGGCACTGGAGCGCCTCTACCTGGGTCGCCGCGAAGTACACGCCGGCACCGTCGTAGTCGTCAAGGCGCGGGACGTCCAGCCGGCGGTAGCGGGCGCCGGTCGCGATGACGACCGTGCGGCCGGACAGCTCACCGCCTCCGTCGAGGTCGACGGTGTACCGGCCGTTGCCCGCCCGCAGCCCCGTGGCGCCGCCGGGCACGTGCAGTCTCGCGCCGAACCCTCTGGCCTGGATGACCGCCCGTTCCGTCAGCTCCGCACCCGAGATGCCGGCAGGGAAACCGAGGTAGTTCTCAATCTTGGACGACTTCCCGGCCTGTCCTCCGGTCGCGATGGCATCGACGACCATCGTGTCCAGGCCGTCCGAGGAGCCGTACACGGCCGCGGCCAGCCCGGCGGGGCCCGCGCCGATGACGAGCATGTCGTGCGCCGAGGAGGCCGGCGCCGGCGGCGGCAGCCCGAGCAGCCGGTTGAGCTCGTCATCTCCCGGATTGCGCAGCACCCGCTCACCGTTCAGGATCACGACGGGTGTTTCGGACGCCGGGACGCCGAGCTTCCTGAGCAGCGATTCGGCGTCCTCGTCGTCCTCGACGTCGATCCACCGGTGCGGCAGCCGGTTGCGCGCGGCGAAGTCGCGCAGTCGCAGGCAGCGGGGAGAGAATCGCGAGCCGATGATCCGCAGCCCGGCGCCGTGCTCGATGAGCAGGGAGCGCCGGATGAGGAACGCGCGCAGGACGAGGTCGCCGAACCAGGGTTCCCGGTCGGCCAGCTCGCGCAGGCGTCGCGGCCGCACCGCTATCACCTCACCGGGTTCCTCGACGCGGGCGGTGAGGAACGTCTGCTGACCGGTCAGCAGGCCGAGCTCACCGAGGAAGCGTCCCGGTCCGTGCACGCGGATGACCTCGCCCTTGTCGAGCATCGCCACCGTACCGGCCACGATCAGGAAGAAGTCGTGGTCACGGTCCCCTTCCGAGAAGAGGACATCGCCGCGGCGGGTCGGGCGTCGTTCCCCGTATGCCGCGACCAGCCCGATCTGCTCCCGGTCGAGTCGGGGGTAGGCGCCGTACAGATCAGGTGTCTCTTCCAAGGGCTTCCTCCACCCACGTGCGGAGCGGACCGGCATGTGCGGCGCCCGCCCTCCGGTCGATCACCTTCCCGTCGCGCATCAGCAGCAGCGTGGGAACGGCTCGCACGGCGAAGCGCTCCCGGATCCTCGGTGCCCGGTCTATGTCGGTCTTCACGAGCTTCAGCCGCCCCGCCATCTCGTGGGCGATGCGCTCCAGTACCGGGCTGACCGTGCGGCACGGCGCGCACCAGGCCGCCCACAGGTCGACGAGGACCGGGACCGAGGAGCGCTCGGCGACCTCGGTGAAGTCCTCGTCTCCGGCGTCCGCGATCCACGGGAGCGGCCGGTGACAGTTGCCGCAGACCGGCTTGCCGCCGGCGGCGCCCGGCACACGGTTCTTCGTACCGCAGTGCTCGCAACGGACGGTCATCGGTCCCTCCCGCGGATGCGGGCGAAGTGCCCCGTGCGGGTCAGCCCTTGACCTCGATGTGGCGGTCCTTCTCGGTCGTGGCCTTGGGGACCGTCACGGTGAGGACGCCGTCTGCGAGTTTTGCGTCGATCCCCTCGGCATCGATGTCACCGGGCAGGTACACGCGGTACTCGAACCGGCCGGTGCGCCGCTGCTTGTGATGCCGCAGCCCGCGGCTCTCCCGCTCCTTGATCTCTCCCGTGATGGTCAGCTCCCGGTCGTGCAGCGATACGTCGATCTCGTCCTTCTTCAGGCCGGGGAGTTCGGTCTCGATCACGTAGGCGTCGTCGGTCTCGCTCACGTCCCCCGCGGGCGCCCAGGGCATATCTGTGGCAGTACCGGCGAAGGCCGCGTTGACCAGCTGCTCCATCTGCTCGTAGAGGGGGTCGAACGCCCGCGGCCGCGGGGTGAGCATCGTGTCTCCGGGGCGGCGGATGCTGGGCAGTGCCATCGTCTGATCCTCTCGTTGGACGTTCTCTCCATGGGACGTTGCCCGTCCGGCCGGTCCGGCACATCCTCAGAGTTGACAGGTCCGGGACGTGCGGCTCCCGGTCAGCCGATTTCCCGGATGTCGGGGTCCTCGAGATCGAGCCACCGGTCCACGGCTCGCATCACCTCTGCGCTGATGCTGCCTTGGGAGTAGAGCCGGCGCAGCTTCTCGCGCTGCGTTCGCACCAGTTCGCGGCGGAGGCCGAGGACGTCGGTGACCTCCTCGTCGAGGTCCTCGCCGGATTCGGTGCGGACCTGGTCCAGGAGGCTCTCGTACAGCCGGCGGAAGGTCCCGCCGGTGCGATCGTCGACCTCGCCGTTCTCGATGAGCTCGTCCAGCCGCGCGAGGGCGGCGTCCACCACGGCCTTCCGCGCCTCCTGGTACTCGATCCGGACGCGGTCGGACCCGGCCAGGCCCAGCCGTCTCAGCAGGCCGGGCAGCGTGGTCGCACACCCGATCAGGGCGATGAACACGACGGCGCCGATCACGAAGAGCCGCTCGCCGCGCCGTTCCGGCGGCAGGCCCGGTGCGGACACCGGCAGGGACAGCACGATCGCCAGCGAGATCGCGCCTCGCATACCGCTCCAGCCGATGACGAGCCGGTCGCGCCAGGGCAGATGGTCGAAGGCGAAGTGCCGGCCGGGCAGGTACCGGGAGAGCGGGAAGACGAACTGCGTCCAGGCGAGCCGCAGGGCCACGATGACGGCCGTGACCGCGACCGCGCCGAGGATCGCCGACGACCACGCCGCGCCGGTCAGCTGGCGCACGATGAGGCGTACCTCAAGGCCGAGCAGCACGAACAGCGCCGATTCCAGAAGGAAGACCAGCACCTGCCAGAACAGCTGCCCGGGCAGCCGGGACGCCGGCTGGAGCATGCCCTCTCCGCGGGTGCCGAGGTAGAAGCCCGCGCAGACGGCGGCGAGGACCCCGGAGAAGCCGAGCTCCTCGGCCGGGACGAACGCGAGGTACGGCGTCAGCAGGGTCACGACGATCTGGCTGCCGGGATCGCGGATCCGGCGGCGGAGGCGGGACGCGACGAAACCCACCGCGAGGCCGTACGCCACGCCGCCGGCGACGACTTCGGCCAGCCGCGCGATGCCGTGCCCGAGGGTGAAGGGCGTCGTCAGCGCCTCGACGGCCAGCACGAAGGCGGTGAGCGCAACGGCGTCGTTGATGAGGTTCTCACCTTCGACGATGGTCACGAGCCGGCCCGGCGCGTTCAGCCGCTTCATGATCGAGATCGCGGCGACGGGGTCGGTGGGGGCGACGGCGGCACCGAGGGCGATGGCGGCCGCCCAGCTCAGGTCGGGCAGGATCCATCGCAGGACCGCGGCGACGGCGAGGGTGGTCACCGTCGTCAGGCCGATCGCGAGCGCCGTGATCGGCACGGCGTCCGCCTTCGCCTCGCGCGGGGAACTGAAGAAGGCGGCGTAGTAGACGAGCGGAGGTAGGAAGCCCAGCAGCACCACTTCCGGTGGCAGCGCGATCTCGGGCATGCCGGGCAGGAACGCCACCGCTGCGCCGAGCACGACGAGAAGGATCGCGTCGGGCACCCCTATACGCGCGGCCAGGGCCCGGGAGAGCAGCACCACGGCCGTGATGGCCAGGCCGACGATGAAAAGGGATTCCGGACCCATGATCGCGACCTTCCCGGGAAGGCCCCGTCCAGCCGAACACGCAGGTAGGGAAATGGACAAGCGGAACTGATTCTCCGGTGACCACCGCCGGGTCACTCGGAGGGGTGCTCATCGTCGGTTGCTACCCGTACTGAGGATACGAGGCGCCTGGCGGCACGCGCAGGGTGGTGGGCGTGACCGAGGTACCAGTGCTGGGTTCGAAGCTGGAGGTGCCCGCCCCTCCACCGGGGCTGGTGGAGCGTCCACGCCTCGGCCGCGTTCTCGACACCGGGCTGCGACGGCCGTTGACGCTGGTGAACGCTCCGCCCGGCTGGGGGAAGTCCGTGCTGCTGAGCTGGTGGACGAGGGCGACGGACCTCCGGGTCGGCTGGCTCGGCATCGAAGACGGGGACGACCCCCGATTCTGGTCCTATCTGCGGGCGGCGCTGAACTCTGCGGGGGGATTCGCGGGCGACGCCCTGCCGTCGCCGGACGAGGCGCCCCATGAAGTGTTCTTGGCCCGACTGGCGGCCGTGCTGGCCGGATCTGCCGAACCCGTGGGCGTCGTCCTCGACGATTTCCATCGAATATGCGACCCGCGGGTCCTGAAGGGGCTGGAGTATCTGGTCCAGCACGCCGGGAGGGCACTACGGGTGATCATCGTGACGCGCGGTGGCCCGGGACCTCCGCTGGCGCGTTTACGGCTCGCCGGCGCGGTCACCGTGTTGGAGGCCGCAGAACTTTCGTTCACCATGGCGGAGACCGTCGAACTGCTGGCCGCACTCGGCCTGGAACTGCCCGGCCGGTACACGCGCATGCTGCTCCAGCGCACGGAGGGCTGGCCGGCGGGCCTGCGGCTCGCGGGGCTGTCCATGCAAGGACACTGCGATCCGCTGCGCTTCGTGAACGGGCTGACCGGCGACCACGAGACCATCGCGGGCTACTTCGCCTCGGAAGTGCTGGACGGTCTCGACGGCGGGCATCTGGAGGTGCTGCTGTGCGGCTCTGTGCTGGAACAGCTCACCGGCAGCCTGGCGGACGCCCTCACCGGCCGGTCGGACGGTGAACGGATCCTGGCCGAACTATGGGATGCGGGCGCCTTCCTCGACACGGTCGGCGACCGGCGCTCCTCGTATCGCTGCCACCGTCTTCTCGGTGAGTTCCTTCGTCGTGAGCTGGCCAGGCGCGCGCCACGGCGAGTCCCCGACCTGCATCGGCGCGCGGCCGCCTGGTACGCCGCACGAGGCTCGTCCCAGGAGGCGCTCCAGCACGCCCTCCTGTCCCCGGACTGGCGGATGGCCACGGATCTCCTGGCCGACCACTGGCCTGATCTCGTGCTGTCGGACTCAGACCCACCGCTCTGGGCGTCCGACCCCGCGCCGCCGGAAGCGGCGCTTCGCGACAACCCGGATCTTGCGCTGGCCTGCGCATTGAATCAGCAGATCGTCGGTGATCGGCGAGGAACCGACCGTTACCTGCGGCTCGCCGACCACCACGCGGCCGAGGCCGACGATGACAAGGCCACGGCGATCCGCCTGACACGGTCGGTGGCGGCGGGGGACGTCGCCGCGACCTTCTCCCAGGCGTCACGGCTCCTCGCGCACCGGGAGGACGGCGAAGGCGCCCGTTCGGTCGCCCTTTGCGCACTCGGCACAGCGCGGCTGGCGACCGGGGACCTGCGCACGGCGGAAAGGGCACTGGACGACGGGCTGGCCGCGGCCGAGCATGCGGGCCTGGACCGGGCCCGAGCGGTGTGCCTCAGCAGGCTCGCCGTGGCCCGCGCCCTGCTCGGCGAACTCCATCTCGCGGGGCAGACCGCTCAGGATTCGCTCGGCTTCACCGCGGCACCCGGAGTTCGCGGGTACGCCTATCTCGCGTTGGCGATCACGCACCACGAGTGGGGCGACGGGAACGAGGCCGCGCGGTACCTGGATCTCGCGGAGAGTTCCGGTGACCGGCTGCTCGCCGCGCTGATCAGCATCGTCCGGCTGTGGTCGCTTCAGGGGGGCGAATACAGCTCCCACGCGGACGAGGTACTGCGCGAGGCCCGCCACCAACTCACCGGCTGGGCGGTGCCGACGTACATCGCCCACCGGTTCACCGCCGCCGAGGCGGCGCTGCGGACGAGCCTCGGGGACACCGGCACGGCCGCCCGGCTCCTGACCGACAAGGCAGGGGCATCGGGCGGCTCGGCGCCGCTGGCGGTGGCGCTCGCGCGCCTGCAGCTGAAGGACGGCGATCCGGACACGGCGATACTGACGGCCGCCGGCGCACCGAACGGTGAATTGGGGCTCAGCCTGGAAGCAGGCCTGCTGGAAGCGTTGGCCGCCGACCGTGCCGGCCATGACCGGCACGCGTCCACGACCCTGGAGAAGACCCTGCAACTCGCCGATCACGAGCGTTTCAAGGGGGTGTTCCTCCGCGAGGGCCGGGCCGCGCGGCGGCTGCTGAGCGCCCACCTGGACTCGGGGACGGCATGCTGGCCGTTCGTCATGGAGATCGTCGGATGCGCCGCCGAGCGGGCGGACGGCCCCGTCGCACCGCTGACCGAGCGGGAGCTGACGGTGCTGCGGTATCTGCAGAGCGTCCTGACGACCGAGGAGATCGCGGCCGAGCTGCACCTCTCGGTCAACACCGTGAAGACGCACACACGCCACATCTACCGGAAGCTCACCGCCTCCCGGCGCCGGGAGGCGGTGCGCAAGGCCCGGGAGGCTCGGCTTCTCTGAGCCCCCCGGGCCTTGCGGCTGCTCACCCAACCGCTGCGGCAGCGGTTCGCCGAGACGGCAGGCGGGCGTCATTCCCCGTCGTCCCTCCTGGAGTCTCCGGGGCCGTACCTGTCGTGCGGTAGCCGCCGCAGGTGCCCCTCCCTGATCGCCTCGGCCAGGGCGCGCCTGAACCGGCCGGGGCCCCAGCCTCGGGCGCCGACCCGCTCCGCCAGGTCGCGCCGCTCCACCGGGCCCTCCGCGGTCGCGCGGGCGAGGTCCTCGATCTCACGGTCGAGTTCCCGCTCGGCGAGGGCCGTCGAGCGGCTCGGAGTGCCCGTGGTCCCCATCATTCCCGGAGAGTAGGTCTGCGAGCCCCCAGGGCCGGGACGGAAGCGCTGCGGCCCCGTCGTCTCCCGCTCGCGGCGCCGGACTGCACGCTCACGGACGCGGCGATCGCGTTCGTCGGCCAGGCGCATGTCCCCCGGCGACAGCTCCCGCTCCATCTCGGCCCGCCGGAGGCTCTCCTGCTCCTGCGGCGTGGCGGCGTCGGCCTCCTCCGCGGTCAGCGGACGGGCGATGTTCTCCAGAGACTGCTGTTCGGCGCGGACACCGAAGATCAGCTCGGCGAACCCGCCCAGCATCATCGCTCCGCACCCGATGAAGAACCCGAGAGCGACCAGATCCAGGTTGCCGCTGCCGATGAACTGGCCGAAGAGCGCCGGGCCGGTGATCCCGCCGACCGCGGTGCCGACGGCGAAGAACAGGGCGATGGCGAGGGCGCGGGTCTCCATCGGGAAGATCTCGCTGACCGTGAGGTAGGCGGAGCTCGCCCCGGCCGACGCGACGAAGAAGCTCAGCGCGACCAGGATGATGAACGTCGTCGAGGTCAGCATGTCCGCCATGAGCAGGGCGGCCGTCGCCGCGATCAGCGCCGCGGAGCCGAAGTAGGTGCCGGCGATCATCGGCTTGCGGCCGACGGTGTCGAAAAGGCGCCCGAGCAGCAGCGGCCCCATCAGGTTCCCGAGCGCGAACGCGGCCAGGAAGTAGGGCACCGTGCCGGACGCGACGTCGAAGAAGTCGCTGAGGATCGTACCCAGGTCGAACGTGACGGCGTTGTACATGAACGCCTGCCCGACGAACAGCGAGAGCCCGAGCACGGTGCGGTTGGGATAGCGCTTGACCGTCACGCGGGCGATCTCACCGAAGCCGATCGACCTGCGCTGGCGCACGGTGATGCTCTGCGCCGGAGGAGGCAGCGGCTCCCTCATCTCGGCCCGGACCTCCCGTTCGATCCCGTCGACGATCCGTTCAGCCTCATCCTCACGTCCATGGATGAACAGCCAGCGGGGGCTTTCCGGGACGTTCCGGCGCACCAGCATGATCCCCAGCCCGAGGACCCCGCCGATGGCGAAGGCCAGCCGCCAGCCGAGATTCGCCGCCAGCAGGGCATCGTTGAGGAGCAGCACGCTGCCGAGGCTTCCGATGGCCGCGCCCAGCCAGTAACTGCCGTTGATGGCGAGGTCCACCTGGCCGCGGTTGCGGGCGGGGATCAACTCGTCGATGGCCGAGTTGATGGCCGCGTACTCCCCGCCGATACCGGCGCCGGTGAGGAAACGGAACAGGAACAGGTACCACGCCTCGGTCGCGAACGCGGTCGCCACGGTCGCCACCAGGTACAGCCCCAGCGTTGCCATGAACAGCTTCTTGCGTCCGAAGCGATCGGTGAGCTGGCCGAAGAAGAGCGCGCCCAGGCATGCGCCGGCGACGTAGAAGGCCGCGGCGGTGCCTATGTCGCCGCTCGAGATGTCGATCCCGCTGCCCGGCTCGGTCATCCGGGCCGCGATCGAACCCACGATCGTGACCTCCAGCCCGTCCAGGACCCAGACGGTGCCGAGGCCGATCACGATCTTCCAGTGGAACCTCGACCAGGGCAGGCGGTCCAGTCGAGAGGGAATCTGCGTCTGGATCGTGCCCAGTTCTCTGGCAGTTGTCATTTCTACCCCCTTGCAAGGCAGGTCGCTGCCATCGACCAGCGTCTGGCCAAGGGGGTGAACGAGCATCGCCCAGGCTGGGTGAACCGGCCCCATTTCCGGCATCACCCTGACCGGGTGACGTGTTCTCACCCGATCCAGCGCGACGCTCTGGGGCGGAAGGTCCACCTCATCTGGAAGGCAGGCCGACATGGGCGCTACGGGGTTCCCCACCTTCGACAAGACCATCGACAAGACGAACCACGTGCTGAAGGTGATCGAACATGCCTACGGGTGGTCAAAGGAACAGCGGAACGTGTCCTATGACGCGTTGCGCGCGGTCCTGCACGCTTTGCGCGACCGGCTGACCGTGGACGAATGTGCGCATCTGGCCGCCCAGTTGCCCTTGCTCGTCCGCGGCGTCCACTACGAGGGCTGGGACCCTAGCCGGGTGCCCGTGAAAATGAGCAAGGAGGAGTTCCTTCAGCGCGTCCGGCGCGACTTCCCGCATGAGGTCGGTGATACAGAGCAGCTGGTCTCCACCGTCCTGCAGGCGCTGCGGCAGTACGTCACGGAAGGTGAATGGGAGGACATCAAGTCCAGCATCTCCCGGGACCTGCGCCCGCTCATTCCGGTCTAGGTGGTCGGCGGGCAAGGGGCGACCCGGCCTCCGTGCCGTCGTCAGGCTCCTTGGAACGCGCGCGGGGAAGGTCGTCGGAACGTTCGAGGACCCGGCGCGCCAGCTCGACGCGCGAGCGGACGTCGAGTTTGCGGAAGACCTGTCGCAGGTGGAACGCAACGGTGTGCGCGCTGATGAACAGCTGGTCGGCGATCTTCTGGTTGGTGAGCCCCTGGGCGACGAGCCCGGAGATCCGCTGCTCGGTCCCGGTGAGGCTTGCCCAGCCGGTCGCGGGCCGGTCCCGGTGGTTCCAGTGCCGGCGGCGTTCCCCCATACGCCGCAGGCGCCCCCGGATCCGGGCCGCGTCCCGCTCGGCACCGGCCGCCGCATAGCAGGACAGGGCCTCGTCGAACCACTGGATCGTCTGGCGGCGTGCCCCGTCCCGTCCGCCGAGCAGCGTGCCGAGGTCCTCGTAGGCGGAGGCGCACGCCCATCGGTCGGCATGGTCCGCGGCGGCGTTTCGCAGGAGGTCGGGTTCACCGTGCAGCAACCCGCGGGCGTGCCCGGCGGCGGCAGCCAGGCTGGGCAGCCCGGGGTTCAGCCCGGCGAGCCGGTCGGCCGCCGCGACGACCTTCTCGGCCGGTCCGGCCTCACCCGCCGCGACCGCCGTCCGTACAAGCCAGGCCGCGGCCGTCGGGTCGCAGATGAGCGCCCGGCTGTGCTCGGCCAGGTCGTCGAGGAGCCGACCCAACCCGGCCATGGCGGCCCGCGGCCCGTCGCAGGCCTCGGTAACCTGCGCCCGAACCAGCTCGCTTCGGGTCAGGTCGAACGGAGGAGGTGCAGGTCCGCCCGCGTCTTCCGCACCGCGGGCGTGCTCGATGGCCGTTTCGAGATCGCCGGAGCGCAGTGCCGCAACGCTCAGCGCGGACCGGGCGGATGCGCTCAGCAGACGCGCGCCGGCCGCGTCGGCCGCCTCCAGAGCCGCCCTCGCCTCGCGGATCGCCTCTTCTGGACGCCCCTCCGCAAGGGCGATGCGTGATCGCACGATCGCCGGTCCGACCGCCCAGCCGCCCCTGCCGATCCCGTCGGCCCCACCGGTTCCCAGCACCATCGTCCGCCGTGCCTCGTCCATGAGCCTGACGTCCACCAGCAACGCGGCCAGGACCAGGCCGGGGTGGAGTCGGCAATCCTGCGCGCCGTCGTTGGAAACCCGCCGCACACTCGTCCGCGCGAGGCCGAGCGCGTCTTCCAACTCGCCCTTGTCCCAGCCGTTCAACGCGAGGACGATGAGCGCCCCGGTCACCAGGCCCTGGCCAGGCGCGTCACCTGCCTTGACGAACGCTTTGGCCCGGTCCAGTACACCCGCGCCCTCGGGCAGGCCCGTGTCGGCCTGCAGGAGGGCCAGTTCGGCGCGGTCGCGCACCTCGTCCGGCAGATCCGGCATGCCCAGCACGGCCTTGGCCATGTCCGACGCCCTGACGACCTCGCCCTTCGGCACCAGGACGAAGGACAGCGCGGTCAGCAGTTCGGCGGTGGACGGGCCCGACGCGCAGTGGTCGAGCGCGGCCTCCGCGAGTTCCGCGGCCCCCACCAGGTCACCGGCGGCGACGAGCGTGCGCATCGCCGTCATCGTGCGCGCGAACCACTGCGGGTCGGCGAGCTCGGTGAGGTCGAGCGCCCGGCGCATCAGCTCGGCGGCGACCGCCGGGTGGGTGTCGAGCATCTCCGCGCTCGCCCGGTCCAGGCTTGGGAGGACCTCCGGGACGCCTGGGACCGCCCCCGCCATGAGGTGGGCCGCCGCGGCCTTCACCCGGCCGCCGTGCTCCAGCAGGGTTCTGCCGATCTGCACGTGCAGCGCCTGCCGGACGGGACCGGGGATATCGGTGATCACCGATTTGCGCACCACCTCGTGCCGGAACACCAGCGCCTCTTCATGCGCCGCGAGTAACCCGGTCGCCAGCATCGCCTCCAGGGACGGCAGTAGTTCGGAGGGAGTGATGCCGAGCAGGTCGGCGGCGACCAGGGGGTGGAACGCGGGCCCCAGCATCGCCACGAGTTCGAGGAGCCGCCGGGCCGCCGGATCCAGGTCGTCCAGCCGGCCTTTGACGACGAGATGGGCCCGCTCCGGCAGCCGGGAGGTGACGAGGCGAGCACGGCCCTGGGAGACCGCCACCCCGCCCTCGTCGAGCAGGCCGTTCATCAGCTCGAGAAGCAGCAGCGGATTGCCGCCCGCCCCGTCCGCGAGCTCGCGCAGGTCGGGGTCGGGGGACGCGCCCAGAGTGGCGGTGACCAGGTCGGAGACGGCCTCGTTCGGCAGCGGGCGGAGCGGGAGCAGGACGGCGCCCTCCGCCTGCAGGCGGAGGAACAGCCGTTCGAGCTCGGCGCCGCCGCGGCCGGTGCGGCGCGCGAGAATCCAGTGCACGGGGGATGACGCGAGCCGGATCGGCAGCGTCTGCAGCGCTAGAAGCGCCGCCGGATCGGCCCATTCGAGATCGTCCAGTACGACCAGCAAAGGGGTGGAGCGGGCCCGTTGCTCCAGCGCGGTCCGCAGCCGCTCGGCCGGCCGGTCCTGTTCGCCGGCCTGCCGCGGAGGCGGGCGGGGCTCGTCGAGTGCCGACAGCAACAGCTCCAGGTCAGCCGGGCGCCCCAGTCCGGGATCCGGGTCCGCGACCACCACCGCGAAGCCCCCGTCAGCGGCCCTCCGCGCGGCCTCCTCGAGCAGCCGGGTACGCCCGATTCCCGGCTCCCCCTCGACGAGCATGATTCTCGGGCCGTCGACACGCGCCAGCAACTCATCGATGCTCGCTCGTTCCCGTTGGCGACCGAAGGTCGCGCCCCGCGTCGGCGGCCTGCCATCCATGCAGACACCGTGCCCCCGATTCAGCAGGGGATACGCGCCCGTCCCGCGCCGCCGTCCCCTTCTTGGGCAGATCAGGACAAACATTGCACAAAGGCGGATCACTGCCGCGAACTGCCAGAGCGGACAGCCCGGGTCACAAGAGCAGGTCGAAGATGCGCCGGACCTCCTCCCACTGCGCGGTCTGCGGGTTGCGCCGGTCCGGGAACATGATCCGGAAGGCCTGCGACAGCGCGTAGGAGAGACCGCCCGCGATCTCGGGAAGCTTCTCATCCGTGACATCGCGGACCGCGAGGTCCAGCGGCGGCCGCCTCGCCAGCAGCTCCAGGATCGGCTCGACCTCGATCTCCTCGTCCAACCGGCGGAACCGGTGGATGCTCTCCTGCAGGCCCTTCGTGATCGGCAGGTCGAACGGCTCGATGATGTCGCGCCCGCTCGCCTTCGCCTTGGCCTGTCCGATGAGGAGGAGATCGTACAGTTTGGCGTCGAGGAACTCGTGGTAGCGCCGCAGATCACTCTTATCGACGTCCAGCCCGGCGGCAGCCCTGAAGAAGCGCTCGAACCTGCTGATTCCGATAACGGCCATGGAACCGCCTCCCCTGTCATCTCCTGCCGAAGCGAGAACTTCTTGCAGCCTCCCCTTCCGGGGCGACCGTCACATCGTCAGATCTTGTAGGCCTGGCTAGCGCGACGAGGCCGCCCGCGCCGGTCGGGAGTGAGGACCGCGTCCCGCCCGCCCGGTCTCGCCTTCCGTTCACGGCGGCCTCACCGACTCTCCCCGCGGTGGGCGCTGAGCACAGACCTACACGGTCGGTGGATGTGCCCGGCCCGCTGATGACGCAGCGTCGCTGGCGAAGGCGTTGCCATCTCCGGCAGCGGTGTACGCCATCTCGCCGGTATGCGCGGTGAGGACCATCGGAAGGAACCTGATGGCTAGAGCAGTCGGCATAGACCTCGGCACCACCAACTCGGTCATCGCGGTGATGGAAGGCGGCGAACCCCGGGTCCTCCCCAACGCGGAAGGGGCACGGACGACCCCGTCCGTGGTGGCCTTCACCGAACAGGGCGAGAGGCTGGTCGGCCAGCTGGCCCGGCGGCAGGCGATCCTGAACCCGAAAGGCACCATCACCTCCGCGAAGCGCTTCATCGGACGGCGCTACGGCGAGATCGGGAGTGAGAAGGACGCCGTCTCCTTCGACGTGGTCGAAGGGCCGGACGGGACTGCGCGCTTCGAGGTGCGCGGCAAGCAGTACGCACCAGAGGAGATCTCGGCCCAGGTACTGCGCAAGCTGGCGGACGACGCCGGAAAGTCGCTCGGCGAGAAGGTCACCGAGGCGGTCATCACCGTGCCCGCCTACTTCAACGACGCCCAGCGGCAGGCGACGAGTGACGCGGGGAAGATCGCCGGGCTCGAGGTCCTGCGCATCATCAACGAGCCCACGGCGGCGGCGCTGGCCTACGGCCTCGACAAGAAGGCCAACGAGACCGTGCTGGTGTTCGACCTGGGCGGCGGCACCTTCGACGTCAGCCTGCTGAACATCGGCGACGACGTGGTGGAGGTCCGCGCCACCTCCGGTGACGGCCATCTCGGCGGCGACGACTTCGACCGCCGGATCGTCGATCACCTCGCCGATGACTTCCAGCGGGAGAACGGGATCGACCTCCGCGCGGACCCTCAAGCCCTGCAGCGGCTGTTCGAGGCCGCCGAAAAGGCCAAGGTCGAACTGTCCACGGTGTCCCAGACACAGATCAGCCTGCCCTTCATCACGGCCGACGCCAGCGGCCCGAAACACCTCAACACCTCGCTCATGCGCTCCACGTTCGAGCAGATCACCGCGGACCTGACCGAGCGCTGCGTCGGGCCGGTGGAACGAGCGATGAGCGACGCCAAGGTCACCGCCGACGACATCGACGAGGTCATCATGGTCGGCGGGTCCACACGAATCCCCGCCGTGCAGAGCCTCGTCCGCAGGCTGACCGGCGGCAAGGACCCCAACATGTCGGTCAATCCCGACGAGGTCGTGGCGCTGGGCGCCGCGATCCAGGCCGGCGTCCTCAAGGGCGAGGTCAAGGACGTCCTGCTGCTCGACGTCACGCCCCTGTCGCTCGGTGTGGAGACCATGGGCGGGGTGATGACCAAGATCATCGAGCGCAACACGACCATCCCCGCCCGCCGCACCGAGACGTTCAGCACCGCCGAGGACAACCAGAACGCGGTCGACATCGTGGTCCTGCAAGGCGAACGGGAGCGGGCCGCCGACAACCGGGTGCTGGGTCGCTTCCGGCTGGAGAACATCCGCCCCGCGCCACGCGGCCAGCCGCAGATCGAGGTGACGTTCGACATCGACGCCAACGGCATCCTCAACGTCTCCGCACGCGACAAGGACACCGGCGCCGAGCAGCGCATCACGATCAGCCAGAGCTCGAACCTCGATGAGAGCGAGGTCGAGCGCATGATCGCCGATGCGGAGCAGCACCGGCAGGAGGACGCCAGGCTGCGTGCGCAGGTCGACGCGCGCAACGAGCTGGACTCGGCCGTCTACCAGGTCGAACGCCGGCTCGGCGAACTCGGCGACACGGTGCCCGTGCATGAGAAGGCGCGGGCCGAGGGGCTGATCGAGGACGCCCGGCAGGCCGTCAAGGAGGAGGCGCCGCTGGACCGGCTGCGCACGCTCACCTCCGAACTCCAGCAGATCCTGCACGGCTTGGGAACGACCACCGGAGCGGCGGGCGCGGGCGAGCGCTCCGCTGGGGCCACGACGGAAGGCTCGGACGACGATGTCATCGACGCAGAATTCACGACGGACTGACCAGACCGGGCAGTCGGCCGACCAGGACCGGCCACCCGAGCGCTCCGAGCAGGAGGGCGCCGCCGAGGCGGCCGGCCCGGATCCCGGCGAGGTCGAACTGCTCAGGGCGCGGGTCGACGAACTCGAGGACCTGTGGCGGCGCGCACTCGCCGATCTCGACAACATGCGCAAGCGCATGACGCGTGAACTGGAGACGCAGCGCCGTGCCCAGCGGGCGGAGGTCACCGCGATGTGGCTGCCCGTTCTCGACGACCTCGAACGCGCCCTGCAGCACGCCGAGTCCGATCCGGAAAGCGTCATCGAGGGCGTTCGCAGCGTCCGGGACCGTGCCGTGTCGACGCTACGTGACCTCGGTTACCCGCGCCGCGATGAACTGGGGGTCCCGTTCGACCCGGCCCGGCACTCGGCGGTCGCCGTGCGCACCGACTCCGACGTCCCGCCCGGCACGGTGGTCGAGGTGCACCAGCCGGGTTACGGCGACGACGAGAACCAGTTGCGTCCGGCGCTGGTGTCAGTGTCGGCCAAGGCCGGTGACTGATGGCCGTCCAAGATCCGTACGAGGTGCTGGGGGTCTCCCGAGACGCCGACCAGGACGAGATCCAGCGGGCCTACCGCAAGCTCGCCCGCGCCCATCACCCCGATATCAACAAAGACCCCGAAGCCGAAGAGAAGTTCAAGGACGTCTCCGAGGCCTACGCCATTCTGTCCGATCCGGACCAGCGCCGCCGCTATGACGCCTTCGGGCCCGACTTCCGGCGGGTTCCGGAGGACGTCGACCCGGACATGTGGGCGCGCTCCCGGGCAGGTGCCACCGCAGGACGCGCCGGCTCCTACGCCACCACGGGCGGCGTCTACACCGGCGGGTTCGGCGAGGACATCGACCTGGAGGACCTGTTCGGCGGGATCTTCGGCGGCCGGCGGCGGGGCGGCGGCCGCTGGTCCGCCTGGTCGCCGTCACGCGGCGCCGACCAGGAGGCCGAAATCGAGGTGAGCGTCGAGGAGGCGTACCAGGGGACCAGACGCACCATCACCCTCAACCGTCCGGAGGGCCCGCGGAACCTCGACGTCACCGTTCCCGCCGGTGTGACCGACGGCCAGCGCATCCGGCTCGCCGGCCAGGGCGGGAGCGGCGACACCGCCGGAGACCTCTACCTGGTGGTGCGGATCACCCCGCATCCCCGCTACCGCGTCGAGGGCCGCGACGTGTACACCGACCTCCCACTCGCTCCGTGGGAGGCCGCCCTCGGCACGACGGCGGGACTGCAGACGCCCGGCGGCGAGGCCAAGGTGAAGGTGCCCCCCGGCACGTCCAGCGGGCGCCGGCTCCGGCTGCGCGGCCGCGGTCTGCCCAACCCGCGCGGCACCCCGGGCGATCTGTTCGCCGAGGCCCGCATCGTGGTGCCGCCCGAGCCGTCCGAAACCGAACGCCGGCTGTTCGAGGAGCTCGCATCGGCGTCGCCGTTCGACCCGAGGAGATCGTGATGGAACATCTGCTGCCCGGCGCGGTCTACGCCATCATCCCGACCCGTCCCCGGCGGATGGACCTCGACGCCTTCGCCGATGCCGCCGGAATCCATCCCGAGCTGGCACGCCGGCTGGTGCGCCTCGGCCTGCTCGACCCCGAACGCGACCCGTCCGGCCGACTCTGGTTCGCGCCCGCGCAAGTCGCCGCGTACGCACGCCTGGAACGCCTGCGGACGGGACTCTGCCTCAACTACGCCGCGCTGGGACTCGTGGTCGAACTACTCGACCGCATCGCCGAACTCGAGCGGGACCTGCGCACCCGACACCAAACCGGAGGCCGAACGTGGACCCCAACCGCCTGACCCAGAAATCCCAGGAGGCCCTGCACGACGCCCAGACCAAGGCCCTGCGCTTCGGGCACGTCGAAGTGGACGGCGAGCACCTGATGCTCGCCCTGCTCGACCAGGCCGACGGACTGGTCCCGCGGCTGCTCACCGAGGCGAAGGCCGATCCGGCGCGGTTGCGGGAGGCGCTGGAGGCCGAGTTGGGCCGCCGCCCGAGCGTGAGCGGTCCGGGCACCGAGCCCGGCAAGGTGCTGGTGACCCAGCGGCTCTCCCGCCTGCTCGACACCGCCCAGCAGGAGGCCGAACGGCTGAAGGACGACTATGTCTCCGTGGAGCACCTGGTCATCGCATTGCTGACGGAGGGCTCTACGACTGCGGCGGGCCGGCTGCTGGACCGTCAGGGCGTCACCAGAGACACCTTTCTGGAGGCCCTCACCCGGATTCGCGGCCACCAGCGGGTGACGTCCGCCATGCCCGAGGTCGCCTACGAGGCACTGGAGAAGTACGGCCGGGACCTGGTCGCCGACGCCGCGGCGGGCAAGCTCGACCCCGTCATCGGCCGGGACGCCGAGATCCGCCGTGTCGTCCAGATCCTGTCCCGCAAGACCAAGAACAACCCGGTGCTGATCGGCGACCCCGGCGTCGGCAAGACCGCCATCGTCGAGGGCCTCGCCCGGCGCATCACCGACGGCGACGTCCCCGAGGGCCTCCGCGACAAGACGATCTTCAATCTGGACATGGGCTCGCTCGTCGCGGGCGCCAAGTACCGGGGCGAGTTCGAGGAACGCCTCACCGCCGTCCTCAACGAGGTCAAGGCGGCCGAGGGCCGGATCCTGCTGTTCGTCGACGAGTTGCACAACGTCGTCGGCGCAGGCGCCACCGAAGGTTCCATGGATGCCGGCAACATGCTCAAGCCGATGCTCGCCCGCGGCGAACTCCACATGATCGGCGCCACGACGGTGGAGGAATACCGCAAGCACATCGAAAAGGACGCGGCCCTGGAACGGCGCTTCCAACCCGTCCTTGTCGACGAACCCACCGTGGAGGACACCGTCTCGATCCTGCGCGGCCTGCGCGAACGCCTTGAGGTCTTCCACGGCGTGAAGATCCAGGACGCCGCCCTGGTCGCCGCCGTGACGCTCAGCCACCGCTACATCTCCGACCGGTTCCTGCCGGACAAGGCCATCGACCTGGTCGACGAGGCGTGCGCCATGCTGCGCACCGAGATCGACTCCATGCCCGGGCCGCTGGACGAGCTCACCCGCCGCGTCATGCGCCTGGAGATCGAGGAGGCCGCGCTGGCCAAGGAGGAGGACGCGGCGAGCAGGGCCCGCCTGGAGAAACTCCGGAGCGAACTGGCCGATCTGCGCGCCGAGGCCGGCTCCATGCGCGCTCAGTGGGAGGCCGAGCGCCAGGCGCTGCGCAAGGTGCAGGCGCTGCGCCAGGAGATCGAACAGGTTCGGCAGGAGGCCGATCGGGCCGAGCGCGACTACGACCTCAACCGTGCCGCGGAGCTGCGGCACGGCCGGCTGCCCGAGCTGGAGCGACGGCTGCGGGCCGAGGAGGAGCGGCTGGCCGACAAGCAGAACGGCGGCCGGCTGCTGCGCGAGGTCGTCACCGAAGAGGAGATCGCGGCGATCGTGTCCCGCTGGACGGGCATCCCGGTGAGCCGGCTGCAGGAGGGCGAGCGGGACAAGCTGCTCAGGCTCGACAAGGTCCTGCACGAGCGCGTGGTCGGGCAGGACGAGGCCGTCCAGCTGGTGTCCGACGCCATCATCCGCGCCCGCTCGGGCATCAAGGACCCGCGCCGCCCCATCGGCTCGTTCGTCTTCCTCGGCCCCACCGGCGTCGGCAAGACCGAACTGGCCCGCACCCTCGCCGCGGCCCTGTTCGACACCGAGGAGAACATGGTCCGCATCGACATGAGCGAATACCAGGAGCGGCACACCGTCAGCCGGCTGGTCGGCGCGCCCCCCGGCTACGTGGGGTACGAGGAGGGCGGCCAGCTCACCGAGGCCGTCCGGCGCAAGCCCTACTCGGTCGTGCTGTTCGACGAGATCGAGAAGGCGCACGGCGACGTCTTCAACACGCTGCTCCAGGTGCTCGACGACGGCCGCCTGACCGACGCGCAGGGCCGCACCGTCGACTTCCGCAACACCGTGATCATCATGACGTCCAACATCGGGTCGGAGCACCTGCTGCAGGGCGTCACCCCGGAGGGCGGCCTCGACCCGGACGCCCGCGACCGGGTGATGGGCGAGTTGCGGCGCCACTTCCGTCCCGAGTTCCTCAACCGGGTCGACGACATCATCCTGTTCAAGCCGCTCACGCTGCCGCAGATCGAGCAGGTGGTCGACCTGATGTTCAACGACCTCCGCGCCCGGTTGGCCGACCGGCAGATGCGCCTGTCGATCGACGAGGACGCCCGGCGGCTGATCGCCGAGCAGGGCTTCGACCCGGTGTACGGCGCCCGCCCGCTCCGGCGCTTCATCGCCCGCGAGGTCGAGACCCGCCTCGGCCGCGCGCTCATCGCGGGGGACGTCCGGGACGGCGCGACCATCCACATCACCGTCGCGAACGGGGAGCTGAACGTCCGCTACGAGAACCCGGAGTGACCGGCCGGGCACGCCGGCCTATTCGCGGCGGACTTCGCCCGGTTCCTTGTCCGTGCGGACTCCGCGCCAGCTCGGGTGCCGCAGCCGGCCATCGCCGGTCCACTCCGCGAAAGCGACCTCACCGACCAACTGGGGCCGCACCCAGCGGGCGTCTCGCGCCTGCTGAGGGGGCACGTCGGAAACCGGCGGGTCGTCCTGCCGCAACGGCGCGAGACGCCTGGCGAGGTCGTCCAAGATCGCCTCGGTGAAGCCGGTACCGACATGACCGGCGTATCTCAGCCGTCCCCGCTCGTCGTTGACGGCCAGCAGAAGCGCGCCGATCCGGTCGGCGCGGCGGCCCTCCCCCGGCTTCCAGCCGACGATGACCACTTCCTGCGTCCGGAAGTTCTTCGTCTTGGTCCAGTCCCGATGCCGTTTCCCCGGCCGGTACGGGGAGTCGACCCGCTTGGAGACCACGCCCTCCAAGCCCAAACGGGACGACTCGGCGAAGACATTCGCGACGTCGTCGTGGGAAGTGGTCGTCTTCCAGCACGGCCCGTCCAGCCCGAGCCCCTGGAGAGCCCGGCGCCTCTCGGCGTAGGGCAGGGCGATCTGGGACTCATCGCCACGGTGCAGCACATCAAAGATCATGTAAGAGACGGGGTTGGACTGGGCCAGGGCCTTGATGCGGTCCGGCTGACGCAGGTGCATCCGCGGGCCGAGCGCCTTGAACGACGGCCTGCCGTCCGGTTCGAACGCCACGATCTCCCCGTCCAGCACCGCCGGCACGTCGACCGCGGCGGCGAGCGGGGCGAGTTCGGGCCAGGCGACGGTGATGTCCTTTTCGTTGCGCGACATCAACTGTAACCGTTCGTCGCGGATATAGGCGACGGCCCGGACTCCGTCCCACTTCAACTCGGCCGCCCAGCCTTCCGTGGTCGGCAGTTCCCCCAGCACGGCCAGCATCGGCGGATAAATCGGCAGGCTCCCCATCACCACGACCTACCGCCCAGAAGGCGGCGACATGCCGGCCTACTGCAATGAACAGGGAAATTCCGCTTCCGCCGGCCCCTCCCGTAGATCACCTAGGCCGATGCCTCGAACGCTCGCCGCAGATCTGGCAGGCAGCAGAGCAGGTCCGATCAGGAGGTGTTGCGCTTCCTCTGCTGCTCCAGGCGGCTGCGTTGACGGACCCCGTACGCGGAGTCACGCACGGCCGACTCGTCCTCCAGCCCCGACCCGAGCGCACCACCGGCCATGCCCATGCAACGTAGCCAGGGTGACAGCGTTGTACAGCTTGGCACGCTGGCGATTGATGACGTCGTCCGGGCGTTCCCACAACCGATGGTCGATGATGAGCCACGCCAGCAAGGCCGCAACCGCCAGGACCGCCTGCCGAATCGGACCAAGCGCATCGGCGATATTCCAGACGGTGGCATTGACCACCGCGAACGCCGCGGTCGCCAGCACCCCGGCCAGCGCCTTCGACAAGCCGGTGAACCTCCAAGCGGGTCTCGCTGTTGGTGAGCCACAATGAAACCTGAGCGCCCCAGATCAAAAGCATGAGCAAAACGCGCGATGATAATAAGTGCTCAGCAGCGCGACACGGTGGCCGAGGGCCGACGACGCCGCAGACGCCGACGCTTGAGGGGAGGCAGCTTCGGCCGTCGTCACTGGCAACTTCAGCTCATTGGCCAATAACACTAAACCGACGAAAGGGAGACCGGCGCGCGGTGAGGTCTCATCTCAGGCAATCCGGCCACGTCCTAGTCAATCCATGAGTTACCTGGTCAGCACCTGTGACCACAGCAGCCAGACAACGAACCGTCAGTTCGACGGACGCTCGGTCGAAGACCTCGGTGGCAACCGAACGGACTTCTACCGATCCCTCGCAAGTCCATTCCGAACCTGCGGAACAGACCGGCGGGGCGACCGTGTCGCCGAGTTGGTGGCCATCGTGGTCCTGGCCCCCCAGGGCGTGCGCGAGCCTCTCCGCTCTGCTTTTACTCAGACGCTCACCGTTTGCTGCTTGTCGCCGGTCGGGTCGGCCGACGACTGGTCGCGAGTGCCCTGCGGGGGGACCTTGTCGGCGGTCTCGGGGCCTCCGCTCGGCCGACGGGGTGATCCACGCCCACGCTCGCAATCCTTCGCCAAGGCGTCACCGAGGGCCGCCGCGATCACCCTGTCTCGATCCTGGCTGGCGTGCTGGTTGATCAGCGCCGCCGGCGTCGAGGCGTGCCCCATGGGCGCCATCAGCTCTTTAAGGCTGTCACCGGTCGAGGCCGCGAGTGTGTTGCCGCACGAATGAGTTCTGGGCCCGCCTCATGGCCGATGATGGCCGCCGTTCGTCGCCCGTCAATGTCGTACGGCCTCGCTTCGCTGCGGGCGCTCCGCGTCTCGCTGGGGAGGGTTGGCGGCGCGGCCACCGAGGAAGGGGCAGAGGCCGTCTTCCGGGGATCGAAGACGGCCTCCTCACGCGGGCCGGGGGCGCGGTCGCTTCGTCAGAGTCTGACGTGCGTCGGGCCGGTTGCGGTGCTCAGATCCAGTGGATTGAGGACGCCTGGTTGTTCAGGCCGCCGTGATCCATCATCGAGGGGTTCTGTCCGACGGGTGTGGTGTACGCCCCGGCGCCGTTCTCGTGCTGGAAGTGCCTGACCTGGCAGCCGTTGTAGCCCTTGAACGACGAGATCCGGTCGTTCCAGGAGTCACCGAGGTTGTTCTTCATCCATTCCACCGAGCCGTCGCTGTCGCAGCCGGAGGTGCCCGTGTACGTGTTGCTGCCCGCGGTGGTCTGGTAGTAGTTCCAGTCGTACTCGATGGAGAGTGTGACCGTCGCCAGCGGCGCGGCGCTGGACGCGGCCTGCCTGCCGGCGGCGTTGATCCGCTGTTCGAACGACCGGCTGGCGACGGCCGCAGCCGGGCTCTGCGGCGCGTCGGTGATCTGGCCGCCCGTGGCGGCGGAGATCGCCTGCGGGAAGGTGTCGTAGCACTGCATCTGCCCGGTCGCGACGTTGGTGACGCAGTGATCGTTGTCCGCCGGAGCGCTGTCGGCTGAGGCGGCGGACGCCGTGGCGAGGAGTCCTCCGCCGGCCATCGCCGTGGCCAGCGTTCCCACCGCGATGGCGCGCTTGGAGCGTCCGGACATGCTGGTCCGCATGATCGCTTCTCCGTTCCTAAATGCGGCACGCCCGGTCAGGGCACGCCTGGAAATGCAAGGGAACCGCCCGCGTGCTTCAGATCTGCTTCAGAACGGCGTCTCGCACAGCCGGCACCCACGCGCCCTCACCAGGGCTTGGCCCACCTGAATAGCGCACCGGCCAGCGAGGCGATGACGTCCGCCAAGTCGCGCATCGGCCGTTCCAGTCGGCGGCGGGTGTCGGAGTCGGCCGTCGAGACCAGGCGGGTGAGCATCAGGCAGCTGGCGTTGAGCATGTCGACGGCGTTCTCGTTCTCCCGCACGACGAAGGTCGCACGCGCTCGCCATCCGAGCGTGCGGCGGGTGATCGAGCCGCTGCTGACCGCCGAGCACGTCGCGGCGATCGACATCGTGTGCGACGAGACGCTCGGCCTCGAAGCCGCGACGGGCGCACTGCGCGACATGGTCCAGAGCCATCTGCTGCACTGTGGGTCCCCGAGACTCATGGGCGCCGCACCCACGACGTGGGCGTGGACCTTCGCCGACGGTGGAACGTCCCAGAAGAGGAAGGAACATCCTGGCAAACGCGCCAACAGAGCCATCACGGTCTCGTTGACGTACCGCCAGGCAGTGGAGGGGACACACTTAACCCGGCGGGCGACTCGGCGAAGTTCTCGCCTTTGTTTACCGAATAAGCCGTTATGCGTCCGGGCTTCGGTCAGTCGAGATCGGCTCTGCGGTTCTGCTCGATGATGGTCACGTCCGGGTCGAGGCGAACACGCTCGATGTCGGCGGGAGTCAAGCGGGTGGCGAACGTGGCGATGAACTCGTAGACATCGTCGACCTCAAGCCCCAGTCTTGCGGCGACGGCGATGGGATCGGCGGCCTGGCGGACGCCGATGAGGAACTCCCCCTCGATCGCGTGCGATGGGGGCGCGAAGGACACTTGGGCGGGCTGGACTCGTGCATCCTGCTCCACGTAGATGACGCCCGGCTCCCTGCGCACACGGGCCAGCTGATCCGGGGTCAGGGAGGCGCAGAACCAGCCCCAGATCGGAGACGCGCGGGTCACCGCGATACCGAGTCGGACGGTCATCCGCCGGCCCAGTTCCTTCGCGTCGATGACGCCGGGCCAGCCGGCCATGCCGCCCAGGGACACGACATAGTGCCCGTCGATGCGACCCTCGGTTGCCGGGAAATAGGGAGCCGGCCCGGCGAAGGTGCAACCGTTTCCCATCGAGAGAGGCGTCAGTTCGCCTTCCTGCTGGTAGCCGTCCGGCAGGGTCACCAGCGCGTCCCCGCTGGGCACGGACCGCGCACCAGCCTCGTACAACGGCGCAGGGGTGCCGGTCAGCCTTCCATTCCGCGCAGGCCGCTCGGTGCCGAGCGGTACCGAGCCCCAGAACAGATCGGCGAATACCGGATGGTCGGTTGCAGAGCCGGGGGTCCGGACGGCCGCCGGGCCCCGGTAGTGATCAGGTCGACCCATGACCCGGATTCTGCATTACATGTCGAGGCGGTGGGCCCTGGCAGATGGTTTGGTCTCCTGCTTCCCGGGGACCCGGGGAGCAGGCACGGGTACCGCGTCGTCGACGACCACCGGGAGAGTTGAAGACATGGCCCAGCAAGTAGCCGACTACGTCCTCCAGCGCCTCACGGAGTGGGGCATCGAGCGCGTCTACGGATATCCGGGTGACGGCATCAACGGCATGCTGGGCGCCTTCGACCGCGCCGAGGGGAAGCCGGAGTTCGTCCAGACGCGCCACGAGGAGATGGCGGCGTTCATGGCCTGCGGGCACGCCAAGTTCACCGGCGAGGTCGGTGTCTGCGTGGCGACGTCCGGGCCGGGTGCGATCCACCTGTTGAACGGCCTGTACGACGCGAAACTGGACCACCAGCCGGTCGTCGCGATCGTCGGGCAGCAGAAGCGGCTCGCGCAAGGCACCAACTACCAGCAGGAAGTGAACCTCGAGAACCTGTTCTCCGACGTCTCGGAGTACTGCCAGATCGTCATGCACCCCGGGCAGATGCGGCACGTGATCGACCGGGCGTTCAAGACGGCGCTGACCACCCGGAGCGTCGCGACGATCGTCATCCCGGAGGACGTGCAGGAGGCGGAGGCGATGCCGTCGCCGCCGAAGGAGCACGGCTCGGTGTACTCCAGCGTCGGCTGGAGCCGGCCCCGTGTCCTGCCGAACCGGGAGGAGCTGCGCAAGGCCGCCGACATCCTCAACGAGGGCGAGAAGGTCGCGATGCTCATCGGGCAGGGCGCGGCCCAGGCCCGCGAAGAGGTCGTCGAGGTCGCCGAACTGCTCGGCGCCGGGGTGGCCAAGGCGCTGCTCGGCCGCGAGGTGCTGCCGGACGACCTGCCGTTCGTCACCGGCCCCGTCGGGCTGCTCGGCTCGAAGGCCAGCGACGAGATGATGATGAACTGCGACACCCTCTTCATGATCGGCAGCAGCTTCCCGTACGCGGAATGGCTGCCGGACGAGGGCAGCTGCCGCGGCGTCGAGATCGACATCGACGGCCGCATGATCGGGACCAGGTACCCGATGGACGCGCACGTCGTCGGCGACGCCAAGGAGACCCTCCAGCAGCTGATCCCGCTGCTGCGCCGCAAACAGGACCGGTCCTGGCGCGAGCAGATCGAGGAGAACGTCCGCACCTGGGACACGGTGATGGGGAAACGAGCCGGGCAGACGTTCGACGGGAAGATCAACCCGCAGGCGGTGGCCCATGAACTGTCGCCGCTGCTGCCCGATGAGTGCATCCTCACCGCCGACTCCGGTTCGACGACCAACTGGTGGGCCCGGCACCTCAAGATCCGGGAGGGCATGAAGGCGTCGCTGTCGGGGACGCTCGCGACGATGGGGCCGGGTGTCCCGTACGCGATCGCCGCGCGGTTCGCCTTCCCGGACCGTCCGGTCATCGCCTTCGTCGGGGACGGCGCGTTCCAGATGAACGGCATGAACGAGATGCTCACGGTGAAGCGGTACGCCGACCGGATGGGCGGCTCGCCGCCGCTGGTCTTCTGCGTCTTCAACAACCAGGACCTCAACCAGGTCACCTGGGAGCAGCGGGCGATGGGCGGCGACCCGAAGTACGAGGGCTCGCAGTCCATCCCGGACTTCCCGTACTCGAAGTACGCCGAACTGTGCGGTCTGAAGGGCATTTACTGCGACGACCCCAAGAAGGTCACCGTGGCCTGGCAGGACGCCCTCGCCAGCGATCGGCCTGTGGTGCTGGAATTCGTGGTGGACGACCAGATCGCGCCGATCCCGCCGCACATCATGAAGGAGCAGGCCAAGAAGACCGTCAAGGCCGGCCTCAAGGACCCGCAGAAGGCCGGCATCGCCGAGCGCGGCTTCCGGCAGAAGCTCACGGAGCTGTACGAGAACCTTCCCGGCCGCAAACACGACTGACATGGGGCCATCCCGGGACGTTGGCGCTTCTCACGTCAGGCGTAGTGCCCGCGTGGGCGTCAAGACCGCCGTCATCGACAACAGCGCCGCGTTCGGGTTCTCGATCATGATCACTTCGTCCTTCGGCGCGCTCGACAAGCTGGCGGGTTCCCCGTCGCTCGCCGACATCTTCGGGTTCGCGATGGGCGCCGCGGCGGCGTTCACCGTGCTCCAGGCCGCGACCACCAAGGGGTTCCGGCGTCGCCCGGGTGCGGGGCCGCGCGAGGTCGACCTGCTCGGCACGGCGCTCGGCATCCTGTCCGTGGCCCTCGGCTTGGGCGCGGCCGTCGTGGCCGGCCTCACCCTTCCCGCCGGCGCGGCGTGGGCGACGGGGGCGTTCTTGGCCGCCATGGCCTTCATGCTCGGTCAGGCCCTGCTGATCATGCTCGCCGCCCAGCTCGAACGCCTGCGCGGTGACCCGGGGGCGGACGACGAGAAGGAATGAGGCTCGCCGAGCCAGCCGAAGTGAAGCGGCATCTACGCGACAAGACCTGTGGGCCTTCGAGGGCGGTTGTCGCGCTCATGTCGGGTCGGGGCCGGGGGTTGGTTGGACTAGGCCCGTGCGGTAGGCGATTACTACTAGTTGGGCGCGGTCGCGGGCCTCTAGTTTCATCATGGCGCGTTGTACGTGGGCGCGGACGGTGTAAGGGCTGAGGTACATCCGGTCGGCGATCTCCTGGTTGGACAGGCCGGTGGCGACCAGGGCCACCATCTCGCGTTCGCGTGGGGTGAGCACGGCGAGCGCTTCGGGGTCGTGCGGGGGGGTGCCGTCGGGGGTGGCCAGGAAGCGGGCCACCAGGGAGCGGGTCGCGGCGGGTGACAGGAGGGTGTCGCCGTTGGCGATCGTGCGGACGGCGTCCAGCAGGGCCTCGGCGCCGATGCCCTTGCCGATGAAGCCGCTGGCCCCCGCGCGGAGTGCCTGCGCGACGTACTCGTCGGTCTCGTACGTGGTGAGGATCAGGATGCGGCTGGCGCGCAGTTCCGGGTCCGCGCAGATCTGCGACGTGGCGGTAAGGCCGTCCACGTCGGGCATGCGGATGTCCATGATCACGACATCGGGGCGCAGCTCCCGGGTGAGGCGGACCGCCTCCCCGCCGTCGGCCGCCTCGCCGACGACGGTGATGTCGTCGGCGGTGTCGAGCAGCGTCCGGAAGGCGGCGCGCAGCAGGGCCTGGTCGTCGGCGAGGAGGACGCTGAGCGTCACGGCGCATCCCCGGCCTCTCCGGCGGTCTCCCGCGTCGTGACCTTGGAGGGCGGGAGGGGGAGCTCGGTGGATACGAGGAAGCCGCCCTCGGGGCGCCGTCCCGCGGAAAGGTGCCCTCCTATCGCGGTGGCACGTTCGCGCATCCCGATGAGGCCGTAACCGGGTGGACGGTCCGGGGACGCGTTCGGTGTCTCCCCGCCGTCGTCGGCGACGGTGATGGTCACGCGATCGCGGTTCCAGGTGAGGCGCACCTGCGCGCTGCCGGTGCCTGCGTGTTTGGTCACGTTGGTCAGGGCCTCCTGGACGATGCGGTACGCGGTGAGGTCCGCTCCCGGCGGCAGCGGCCTGGACGTGCCCTCCTGGTGCACCGAGACCTCCAGGCCGGCGCGGCGGAAGGACTCCAGCAGGGTGGGGAGGCGGGACAGGCCGGGCGCCGGCTCGGACGGCGCGGCCGCGTCCCCGGACTGGCGCAGCAGGCCGACCGTGGCCCGGAGGTCGTCGAGCGCGTCGCTGGTCGTCTCGACGAGTTCCTTCAGGCTCTTGCGGGTCTGCTCCGGGCTGGTGTCGAAGAGGTGGGCGGCGACCGTGGCCTGCGCGTTGGCGAGGGTGATCTGGTGGGCCACGAGGTCGTGCAGTTCCCGGGCGATGCGCACCCGCTCCTCGGCCACTCTCCGGCGCGCCTCCAGTTCCCGGCTCTTCTCGGCGCGCTGGGCCCGCTCTTCCACGGCCGCCAGGTAGGCCCGCCGGTTCCGCGTCGCGTGACCGAGGACCCCGGCCACCAGCGGGAACGCCGCCACCGCTCCCATCCGGCTCGCGTCCTTCCACGAGATGGCGTCGAACAAGGCGGTGGACGTGGCCAGCAGTGCCGCGGAGGCGAGGAGCACCGCGCTCGTCCCGCGCCGTTCGGTGCGCGCGGTGAGGGAGTAGGCGCTGATCACGGCGGGAGCCATGATGAGCGGGGTCAGCAGCAGGCCCAGGAGCGGGGCCAGCATGCCGGCCGTGGTCGTGGCCGCCATGGCGGCCAGGGGCGCCCTGTGCCGCAGCGGCAGCACGGCACAGGACACCGCGGCGAGGAGGTAGGTGGCGGCGGGCGGCGCGGACAGCGTGTCGTCGACCCGCACCATGCCGCCGAGCAGGCAGAGGGCGAACGCCGCCGCCGTGATCGCTCCCTCCCGCCACCACATGCCGCGTGGTCGCGGGGCACCGCCTCCGGGGTTCGTCATGGCCGGGTCAGCGTCCGCCGCCGGGGAGCAGCGGCACCGCCGCGTCCGGCCCGGTCGCGGACGCCGGGACGTGGCGGCTCAGTCTCTCCCCTTCGATGTCCACGTTCGGCAGCACACGGTTCAGGATAGGAGGCAGCCACCAGGCCCGGCGGCCGAGCAGCGCCAGGACCGCGGGGACGATCGCCATCCGGACCACGAAGGCGTCGAAGGCGACGGCGGCGGCCAGCCCGACGCCCATCGTCTGGATGGTCGGGGAACTCATCCCGATGAATCCGGCGAACACGCTGATCATGATGATCGCCGCCGCGGCCACCACGCGTCCGCTGTGCCGGAAGCCGTGCACGACCGCCTCGCCGGGGGACGCGCCGTGCACGTAGTCCTCCCGCATCCGGGAGAGGAGGAAGACCTCGTAGTCCATGGCGAGGCCGAACACGATCCCGATGATGAGGATCGGCATCAGCGACATGACCGGTCCGGTCTGCTCGGTGCCGATCAGGTCCGCCGCCCAGCCCCACTGGAAGACGGCGACCAGCACGCCGAACGCGGCACCCACCGACAGCAGGAAACCGAGCGCGGCCTTGACCGGGACCAGGACCGAGCGGAAGACCACCATCAGCAGGAGCACCGCCAGGCCGATGACCACGGTCAGATAGGGAAGCAGGGCGTCGGACATGGCTTCGGAGATGTCGATGTTCATCGCGGTGGTGCCGGTCACCAGGACGCCGGAGCCCGTCTCGGCCTCGACGGCGGAGACCGCGCCCCGGATCGCGTGCACCAGGTCCTTGGTCTCGCCGCTGCTCGGCGCGGTCTGCGGGACGGCGGTGAGGACGGCCGTGTCCCCGGCCGGGTTGAGAACCGGGTCACCGACGGACGCGACCCCGTCCACTCCCCGTACGGTCTCCGCGACCAGGTTCGCGGCGGCCCCGGTGTCCGCGGGCTCCGCCATGTCCACGACCACGGTCAGCGGGCCGTTGAAGCCGGGACCGAAGCCTTCGGACAGCAGGTCGTAGGCACGGCGCTCGGTGGTCTGGACCGACTTGGACTCGTCCCCGGGCAGCCCGAGTTCGAGGTTCAGCGCGGGGAGGGCGACGGCGCCGAGGCCGAGTCCGGCGACCAGCAGCACGGTCACCGGCCGGCGGAGCACGAACCGCGCCCAGCGGGTGCCGAGGCCGAGCCGCCCGGACGCGGCGGGCGCCGGGTGCGGACGCCCGCTCCCCCGCCGGGCGGCCTTGCGGGCGGCGCGGGGCAGGATCCGCCGGCCGGCGAAGCCGAGCATCGCGGGGACCAGGGTCAGTGCGACGAGCACGGCGAGGGCCACGGCGCCCGCGCCGCCCAGGCCCATCTTCGTGAGTTCGGGGATTCCGACGACCCCCAGCCCGACCAGGGCGATGAAGACGGTCGCGCCGGCGAAGACGACGGCGGATCCGGCCGTCCCCACCGCCCGGCCGGCGGCCTCGTCCGGCTCGCCGCCCTGGACGAGCTCGTCGCGGAAGCGGGAGGTGATGAACAGCGCGTAGTCGATGCCGACAGCCAGGCCCAGCATCAGCGCCAGGATCGCGACGGTGGACGTCAGGCCCAGCCGGACGGCCAGCGCGGAGATCAGGCTGAACGCGATGGCCACACCCGCGAAGGCGGTCAGCAGCGACAGTCCGGCCGCGACCAGCGACCCGAGGGCGAGGACCAGCACCACCGCCGCGACCGCCACGCCGATGATCTCGGTCGTACCGCCCGGCTCCTCCTGCGAATCCAGGGCCGAGCCGCCGATCTCCACGGTCAGCCCCGCGTCCCGGGCCTGGTCCGCGGCGTGCCGGAGGGCGTTCTTCGCCGGCTCGATCAGGTCGGCGGCGCCCGCGGTGTAGGTGATCGTGGAGTAGGCGATGGTGCCGTCCTCGCTGACGGCGCCGGTCTCGTAGGGGTCGGTGGTCGAGGCGACCTGATCGCCCCCGTCCAGCGAGCCGAGGGTGTCCCGGACGGCGGCCCGGTTCTCGCGGGCCGTCACCCGCTGCCCGTCCGGGGCCTGGAACACCATGCGGGCTTCGGCGCCCTGGGAGTTGCTCTGCGGGAAGCGCTCGTCCAGCAGGTCGAACGCCTTCTGCGACTCGGTGCCGGGCATGGACAGGTCCTCTTCCTGCCCGGCGGGCGCCGTGGCGGCGGCGACCCCGGCCAGCACCAGGGCACCCAGCCACAGGCAGAGCACGAGCCGGCGCCGTCGGAAGGCCCACCGTCCGATCCGGTAGAGAAGTGTCGCCACGGATTGATCACTCCAGACGCTGCGGGAAAGGGGAATCGCGTGCGATCCACGCGGCCTCCAACACTTCCCTCCGGCGCCCCCGCCGGGCATCGTCCCCCGACACCGCCTTCTCCTGGTGCGCCTGGACCAGCCGGCCGCGCGTCCTAGTGCCTGCGCACCAGACCCGGCTCGGCCATGCCTCGTTCAGGTGGCCGCCGTTTGGGGGTGGGGGGCGGTGGTAGAGGGCCGGTATGAGCAGGGACGGGCCGGCGGAGCGGCATCGGCGGCCGGAGGGGGTTTCTGATGGGGCCGTGGCTGCGGCCGGGCGGGTTTCGGAGGCGTTGGAGACCACCGAGCAGGCGCGGGGGCATCTTTACGCGTTTCATCAGTTGACGGGGCGGGCCGACGGGCAGCTCGACGCGGCGGTGGAGCTGTTGCGGGCGGCTGGGCACGGTGATCTGGCTGATGAGGTCGAGCGCGAGTTGATCGGGCGGAACGTGCTCTCGGGGCGGTGGACGTTCCAGATCGTCGAGGAGTACGACGACGGGTATTACCGGGAGTTCCGGTCCATCGAGGGCAAGGTGCGGGGGCGGCTCATGGAGGGGCGGCGGCACGTCTTCGAGGCCGAGATGAAGGAGCGGCGGCGGACGCATGGGCTGCCGGATCACATCGCCAGGCCGGGCGACGAGGACTAATCCACGCGGAGGGCAGGCGGGTAGGGGGCCAAGTAGGTCTGGTCGGCCAGGTAGGTGTGGTTCTTGGCTTCGGCGTAGTGGCGCAGTAGGGCGATCGGGGTGCGCAAAGGCGCCTCGCCCTGGTGGTAGGAAGCGATCGCGGCGACTATTTCGTGGCGTTCGGGCGGGTCCAGGCGGTTGCTCAGCGGGCCCAGGACGTGACCGAGGGCGTTGGTGTGGCGGCCGGGGGTCGGGGAGACGGCGAAGGCTTCGGTGAAGGCGCGGCGGTACTCGGTCTCCAATGCGGTGGCGGGTCGCGTGCCCGCTTGGGCGACCATGCGGCCCATGTGCCGGTAGGCCGCGGGGTCGTGGGCGAGGATCTGCAGTTTGTGGCGGCTGTGGAAGGCGACCAGGTCGCCGGGGCGCCAATCTCCGGCGAAAAGTTCGCGGAGGCGGGCCTGGGCGTAGAGGCGCTCGATGAAGTGTTCGCGGAGTTCGGGGTCGTGGAGGCTGGTTGCGGGCAGGTGCGGGAGGGCTCCGGGTGTTTGGGAGTCTGAGATGTATCCGTCTGGGTCTTCGTCCGGGGGGATGCAGTCGGCGTGGGCTGCCAGGGGGTCGGCGGTGAGCAGGTGGCTTGGTGCTGCTAGGCGGGGGCGCGGGTGGGCCAGGTCCGTCACAGGAGGTCTCTCATCCGGCGTAGGCCGCGGGTGGTGCGGGCCTTGACGGTGCCCAGGGGGATGCATAGGCGGTCGGCTATTTCTTTCTGGGTCAGCTGCCCGAAGTGGGCCAGGACTATCGCCTGGCGCTGCGGGGCGGGGAGTCCCGCCAGTGCTTCGCGGATGTCGCATGCAGCGTCCACGGCGGACGTGCGGTCGGGTACTCCGGCGGTGTCCTCCAGCGGGACCGATCTCCGGGAGTGCCGGGCCTCGGCGCGCAGCTGGTCGATGGCGCGTTTGCGGGCGATGGTTAGGACCCACGGCTCCAGGCCGCGGGAGGGGTCGAAGCGCCCGCGGGATCGCCAGACCTCCAGGAAGACGAGCTGGACGACGTCGTCCACGGCGTGGTCCGGTACGAGTCGTCCCGCGTGGCGGCGGACGAGGGGGCCGAGCGCGGTGTAGCACTCGGCGAGCGCCGCCTCGTCGCCGTCGGCGAGCCGCTGTTCCAGTCTCATGCGGCCCAGGTCCCCGGAAAAACCGCTTCAAAACTTGTTCATAGTCCAAAGTGGGGCAAAGGGAGCGGATCAGCGGGCTCCGGGGAGGGACGCCAGGGCGGTGACGGCCTCGGGGAAGGCCGCCACCCGGGTGATGTGCGGCGGTAGGCGGTCGCGGTTCCAGCCGGGTCCGCCGACCACGAGGCGGTACGGCGGGCGGGACGCGGGCAGTTCCGCCAGCCAGGCGGGGTCGCCGGTCTCGGTGGTCTGCGACCAGACGAAGACGGCGTTCGGGCCCGTTCTGCGGATCGCGGCGGTCAGGGCCGGGGGCGGCACGCGTGCGCCCAGGGTCAGCGTTTCGACGCCGGTTTCGGCCAAGGCGGCCGCCAGGGCGTGCACGGGGAGGCTGTGCTGTTCCTCCGGCGCGCAGGCCAGCAGGACCGGACGGCCGTTCGGCGGCGCGGCCGGCGTCTCCGCCAGGCAGCCGAGCACCACGGCGGACAGGAGGTGCTCGACCTCCACGCAGTCGCCGGACACCGCGTGCTTGCGGCCGATGCCGATCAGCACGGGCGCGATCAGGTCGTCCCATGCGCGGACGACGCCGTCGCGGCGGAGGGCGTTGCGCACGGTCCCGGCGGTCGCGGAGGCGTCCAGCGCCATCGCCGCGCGGGCCAGGCCCCGCACCTCCGCGGCCTGGCGCTCGTCGTGGTCGGCCCGCAGCGGGACGCGGTTGCCGCCGGCGCCGTGGGCGCGGGGGGCGGGAGGTTCGCCGGGGGGCGCCTCGAGCGCGACCCGGGCCGCCTCCTGGGGCGGGACGCCGGTGAGGATCTGGCGTTGCATCGTCTCCAGCCGGGCCACGTCCGCCGGGGTGTAGCGGCGGTGGCCGCCCGCGCTGCGGCCGCTCGGGCCGATGCCGTAGCGGCGGTCCCAGGTGCGGAGGGTGGACGCCGCCACGCCGAGGCGCTGCGCCACCGCGCCCACGCCGAGCTGGGCCTCCCGCATGCGTCCGCTCCCCCATGTCGTCCCGGCCCGCACAGCGTACGCCTCTCACCCGAGCGGGTCGCCGAGCCGGTTCAGCCCTTCCGCCGGCGCAGGGCCGAGCCCTTGTGGACGGCCTTCTTGCCGCTCTTCTCGCTGCGCACGACGTACTGCGGTTCGTCGGGCGAGGCGGCGACGGTGCGGCCGGCCTCCTCGCGGCGGTCGGTGACCTTCTTCTCCACGCGGCCCTCGGCCGTGGAGCCGTGGCTGCTCCAGGCGACCTCGTCGCCCACGGCCGGTTCCTTCTTGCCCTTCTTGTCATTCCTGCCCATGGCTGTCGCCTACCCGCCGTTGCCGCGGTTGTCACCACGAAAGTCCTGGTCAGACGGTATTCATCCGCGGCCGCCCGGGGCGGCGCCATCCCGCGGGCGGGAGGCGGCAAAATCCGTTTCATGCGTGCTTGTGCAGGTCAGCGGAGGGTACGGGCCGATCGACCAAAGGGGGAAACATGATCGGCAAACTGCACAGCTGGGGCTTGAAGTCCAGCCACATGTACTCGGCGGGCATCGCCTCCGTCGGTCTGGCGTTCGCCTCATGGGCGGCGTCCAACCGCCTTGAGGCAGCGGGCGTGGACCGGGCCGACCGGTGGGGGATATTCATCGGCGAATGGGCTCCGACCTTTTTCGCCATAGGGGTCGCCCTCCGCCTGGAGGAATCGCACGACCAGGCGGCGATGGAGGCGTCCGGGCAACGCGGCCGGGCGGAAGAGAGAGTCGGCGCGGCGCAGTCCACCATGCGGTAGCGGCCGCGGATCGCGGCGGTTTCGGCCACGCCGCCGGGCATGGGTGAAACCGATCGGCCACCGGGTTCCGAAGAACGGTGCACAACCATTCGGACGACGATGGAGGAACCGTGCACTCCCGACATTCTGGGCACAGTCGTTGAGGGCGGCGGACGGCCGGGTCGTCGTGGTCGGGGCGGGCCTGTCCGGGCTGTCGGCGGCGATCCACCTCGCGGCGCGCGGCCGCGAGGTGGTGGTGGTCGAGGCGCACGACGAGCCGGGGGGCTGCTGCGGCTCGGCGCACGCCGGTCCCTACCGGTTCGACACGGGCCCTTCGGTGCTGACCATGCCGGGGGTGCTGGCGAACACGTTCGGCGCGGCCGGCGAGGACATGGAGAACCTGCTCCCGCTCCGGCGGCTGGACCCCTTCTACCGCCTGTCCTTCCACGACGGCTCCCGGCTGGACGTGGTGGCGGGCGCGCAGCGGATGGCCGAGAACGTCCGCGCGCTGTGCGGGCCGGACGAGGCGGCGCGGTACCTGCGGTTCCGGCGGCGGCTCGGGGCGATGTTCGACGCCGAATGGCCGGCGTTCATCGACGCGGACATGACCCGGCTGCGGAGCATGGCCCGCCCGCTCGCGCTGCTCAGGCTCGCGGCGGCGGGCGGGTTCCGGCGCCTCGACCGGTTCGTGGCGGCCCAGCTCACCGACGAGCGGCTCGTCAGGGCGCACACGTTCCAGGCGCTGTACGTCGGGCTCCCGCCGGGGAAGGCGCTGGCCGTCTACGCGGTCGTCGCGCACATGGACACGGTCGGCGGCGTGTACTTCCCCGAGGCGGGCGGGATGCACGCCGTCCCGCAGGCGCTCGCCGCCGTCGCGGAGAAGGCGGGCGCCGCCGTCCGGTACGGCGTGCGCGCCGAGCGGGTCGAGACGGACGCGTCCGGGGTGGCGGCGGTGCGGCTGGACGGCGGCGAGCGGATCGCCGCCGGGCACGTGGTCGTCGCCTGCGACCTGGCGCGGGCCCACCGGGGGCTGCTGCCGGACGCGGCGGGCGACTGGCGGCTGCGCCGTCCGCGGTACTCGCCGTCCTGCCTGGTCATGCACTTCGGGCTCGACCGCCGGCTGCCCGGTCAGGCGCACCACACGCTGCATTTCGGCCGGACGTGGGCGAGCACATTCTCGGCGCTGGCGCGCGGGCGCCCGCAGCCCGATCCGAGCGTCCTGGTCACGTATCCCGAGGCGGACGGCGCGGCGGCACCGGCCGGGCACGCCACGCTGAGCGTCCTCGAACCCGCCCCGAACCTGGCGAGCGGAACCGACTGGGACCGGCTCGCCCCGCGGCTGGAGCGGCGGCTGCTCGGCCGCCTCGCCGAACTCGGGTACGGCGACCTGTCGGCGGCGTCGCGGCTCACCTTCGATCCGCGGGACTGGTCCCGCCTCGGCCATTCGGCGGGCACGCCGTTCGCGCTGGACCACCGGTTCGGCCAGACGGCCTGGTTCCGGCCGGCGGGCCGGAGCCGCCGCGTCCCCGGCCTGCACTTCGCCGGGATGTACACCGCGCCCGGTGTGGGCGTCCCCACGGCTCTGATCTCCGGGCGGCTGGCCGCCGCCCGCATCCTGGAAGGCCGCCGATGACGCTGACCGCGAGCTACGAACACTGCCGCCGCCTCAACGCCCGCCATGGACGCTCGTTCTACCTGGCGACGCTGCTCCTTCCGGCGTGGAAGCGCCGCCATGTCCACGCTCTGTACGGGTTCACCCGCCATGTGGACGACATTGTCGACGCCTACGGCAATGAGGCCACGGACACGGAGGTTCGGGCGAAGGCGCTCGACGATGTGACCCAGAGGCTGAGTGCGAGCCTGGAGGGAGAGGTCATCCCGGACCCCGTCCTGCCCGCCTTCGTGCACACCGTCCGCTCCTTCGGCATTGAGCGCAGCGACATCGACGCCTTCCTCAGGTCGATGCGCACCGATCTCACCGTGACCCGGTATGCGACCTACGACGACCTGCTGGTGTACATGGAGGGCTCGGCGGCCGCGATCGGGCTGATGATGCTCCCGGTCCTGGAGACGGTGCCGAGTGCGGGGCGGGCGGCCCGCGAACCCGCGCGCGAGCTGGGACGGGCGTTCCAGCTGACCAACTTCCTGCGGGACGTCGCCGAGGACCTGGAGCGCGGCCGCATCTACCTGCCGCAGGAAGATCTCGCCCGGTTCGGGGTGACCGAGGACGACCTCCGCTCCGGCGGCCGCACCCGGCCGCTGCGCGAGCTGGTGGCCTTCGAGGCCGGCCGCGCCCGCGACCACTACCGCCGCGCGCTGGACGGCCTCGGCCTGCTCGCGCCCTCGTCCCGGCCGTGCATCCGCGCCGCGTACGAGCTGTACGGCGGCATCCTGGACGAGATCGCCGCGGCGGACCACGACGTGCTGAGCGCGCGGGCGCGGGTGCCGCGCCGCCGCCGGGCCGCGATCTTCGCGCGGCACATGCTGGCCGCGTCCGCCGCGGGCCGCGCCGAGCGGCGGCTCCCGGCCCGCGCGCTGGAAGACGGCGCCCTGGGGGACGGGGCGCTCGGGGACGGGCAGGTCTGAGATGGATGCGGCGGCTGACGGAGGCGGGGCGCTGCGCCCGGTGGTGCTGGACGCGATGGGCGGCGACCACGGGCCGGCGGTGACGGTGCCGGGAGCCCTGGCGGCGCACCGCGAGCACGGTGTCCCGGTGGTCCTCGCGGGACGGGCCGACGAGGTGGAGCACGAGCTGCGCCGCCACGGCGGCGCAGGTGAAGTGGAGGTCCTGCACGCGGACGAGGTCGTGCCGATGGCCGAGCGCGGCGCGGGTGCCGCCGCCCGGCGGAAGTCGAGCCTCATGATCGGGTGCGAGGCGGCGCGGCGGCGGGGCGGCTCGTTCGTCTCGGCCGGGTCCACCGGGGCCGTGGTGACGTGCGCGGTGCGGGCGTTCGCGCGGCGGGAGGGCGTGCTGCGTCCGGCGCTGGCGGTGGCGCTGCCGACCGTGACGGGTTCGACCGTGCTGGTCGACGCGGGCGGGACGTCCGACCCGACCCCGGAGATGCTCGCGCAGTTCGCCCTGCTGGGCACCGCGTACGCGCGGAACGTCCTCGGCGTCCGCGACCCTTCGGTGGGCCTGCTGTCCATCGGCGCCGAGCCGGGGAAGGGCAACCGGCTCGCCCGCGGCGCCGCCCGGTTGCTGCCGGATCTGCCCGTCCGCCTCCACGGCAACGTGGAAGGGCACGACGTGCTGGCCGGGACGGTCGACGTGGTCGTGACGGACGGCTTCACCGGCAACGTCGTGCTGAAGAACATCGAGGGCTGCGTCCGGAGCACTCTGGACATGGTCGCCAGGGCCGGTATCGCCCCACCCGCACGGCTCGCGGAGGTCGCGCGGCTCTACACGGCGGACACGCACGGGGGCGCCGCCCTGCTCGGGCTGACCGGCACGGTGGTGGTGGCGCACGGCTCGTCCGGACCGACGGCCATCGCCCGCGCGTGCGCTGTCGCGGCCGAGCTGGGCGAGGCGGACGAGCCCCTGCCGGTGGTGGGCCGCGCTTCCGTGGGGCCGGTCGCGTGAGGCGCTCACTCGGCGCCGCCAGGGCGCAGGGGGTCGCGGCCGTCCCAGGTGCCCTCGCTCCCGTAGGGGACGAATCGGGCGAACAGCTCCTCGCTGTACCAGTCCTCGCCGCGGACCCGGTCGATGACGGTGCGGTGCGCGTCGCCCCGGTAGGCGAACCGGGCGATGGCGGCGTCGTCCTCCCACAGCGAGAAGGTCGCCTGCCGGGCCAGCGGCCACTCCCCCACCCCGATCGAGGCGAGGCAGCCGTCCTGGCGCCGCAGGTCGAGGTCCACGCCCGGGACGGACCGGTAGAACGCCGCCAGCCGGCGCGGGCGGATCGACGCCCGGGTCAGCACCGCCACCGGCCCGCCGGCGGGCTTCGCGGCCGGGACGGCGGAGGCGAACGGGTCGCGTCCGCCCCAGCGGCCCCGGGAGCCGAGCGGGGCGAGCCGGACATGCCACGACTCCTCGGCCTCGTCCCGCCACCGTCCGGCCACCGGCGAGCGCGCGAGGAACTCCTCCAGCGCCCGCTCGCCGTCCCACACGGCGAACAGCGCCCAGCGGCGCAGGTCGGCGCCGAGGCTCATGGACCGGCCGCGGCCGGTGCCCAGCAGCCGCCAGAACGGCAGGCCGCCGGTGCGGCGCAGCACGGGCCGGTCGAACGCCATGTACCGCATGGCGTCCGCACGCGCGTACCTGATGAGGTGGAACGAGGCGATGACGCTGGACTCGGTGGCTCCCCTGCTCGTCGCGGTCATCGGCGGTTACCTGCTCGGCTCGGTGCCGGTCGCGGTGCTGGTCGGCCGCGCCCACGGCCTCGACCCGCGGGAGACCGGCGACCGCAACCCCGGCTTCTGGAACGTCATGGAGCAGCTCGGCTGGAAGGCCGCCGTCCCCGTGTTCGCCGGGGACATGCTGAAGGGCACGGCGGCGGGCCTGGTCGGGCTGGCCGCGGGCGGGGGCTCCACCGGCGCGCTCGGGACGGTGACCGGCACGAGCGTCCTGCCCGTGTACGCCGCCGTCGCCGCGGCCATGGCCGGGCACGCCTGGCCGGTGTTCGCGGGCCTGCGCGGCGGCCGCTCGATCCTCGCGTTCGCCGGCGGTTTCGCCGTGATCTGCCCGCCGGCGTTCGCGCTCGGCCTCGCGCTGCTGGCCGGCACGAGCCTGGCGCTGCGCTCGTTCGCGTGGGGCACGCGCGTGGCGGTGTTCTCGCTGCCGGTGCTGCAGCTCCTCTTCGCGCCCGCCGCGCACGTCGCGGGGACCGGGGCGCTGATGTGCCTCATCGGGCTGCGCTTCGGGCAGGCCGCCGTGGCGGGGCGCCGCGCCTGACGGCCGGGCGGGCGTAGCCGCGGCCGCGCCAGGTGCGCGCCGGCCGCAGCGCCGACCACGTCAGGCGCACCGCCGTCAGCGGGTCGAGAAGGGGGGACAGCGCCAGGCCCGGGCCCGGACGCGCGTAGCTGCCGCGCAGGGCGGCGAGCAGGAGCAGGCGCTGGATGAGGAGGCCGAGGTCGAGCGGGGTCGGGCGTCCCGCCGCCAGCCGCAGCCAGGGCAGGGCCAGGGTCAGCCAGACGACCGCGAGGTCGGCGGCCAGCGCACGGCCGGTGGTGACGTCGCGGAGCGAGATCGACCGCCCCCATTCGCGCCACACGTCCCGTGCCGACTCGTGCATGTCGACGTCGAGCAGGGCGCGGGCGTCGCGGAAGACGACCGTCCAGCCGTCCCGGGCGAGCAGGCGGCCCAGCGCGACGTCGTCGGTGAGGTTGCCGCGGACGCGCTCGAACGCACCGGCCCGCAGCAGGAGGTCCGTGCGGAACGCCAGGCACTGGCCGTTGACCAGGAGCCGGTCCGGTGACGCGGCGGGACCGACCGGCCCGAACCGGTAGACGAGGCTTGCGAGGAAGGAGGCGTGCAGCGCCTGCTCCGCCGCACCGCCGCATACGAACCGCGGCGCGGCCGACACCAGCCGGCCCGACTCCGCGCAGGACGTTCCGAGCAGCGCGGCGAGTTCGGCGCAGAGTCCCGGTTTCGGACGCGTGTCGGCGTCCAGCAGGACCACGATGGGATGCGACGCGGCCGCCACGCCCTGGTGCAGCGCCCACTGCTTGCCGACCCATCCGTCCGGGAGCGGCGCGCCGGAGATCACCTTGGCGCCGAGGTCCGCCGCGACGCGGGCCGTGCCGTCGCGGGACCCGTCGTCCACGACGATCACCTCGGACACGTCGGGGTCCGCGAGGAGGGGCCGGAGGCAGCCTTCGATCCGGGTCTCCTCGTCCCGCGCGGGGATCACCACCGACACCGGCTCCGGCGGCGGGCCCGAGGCTCCGGGGGCGAGCGGCGCGGGCCGGGTCCGGCCGCGCGACAGCCGCGCGGCCACCACCCCGGCGGCAAGCGCCTGGCAGGCGGTCAGGAAGGGCGTCACGTCGGCGCGCCCGTCCGTACCGGGAGGTCCTCCTCGACGAGGGAGGCGACGATCCGGCCGCCCATCGCGACCAGCGGGAGCCCGCCGCCCGGATGCGCCGACCCGCCGACCAGGTACAGCCCGCGCCGCGGGCCCCGGTTGCCGGGCCTGCGGAACGGCGCCAGCGCGCCGCGGTAGGCGGTGCCGTAGATCGCGCCGCCCGGGGAGCCGTACCGGTCCCGCAGGTCGGCGGGGGTGAACGTCTCCACGAACCGCAGCCGCCCCGACAGGTCGTGGCCGCGGCGCGCCAGCGTCTCCAGGACGTGCTCCCCGTAGGCGTCCGGGTCCGCCGGCCAGCGGCCCGGATCGCCCGCCGGGACGTTGACGAGCAGCACCCAGTTCTCCGCGCCGCCGGGGGCCTGCGACGGGTCGTCCACCGCCGAGCAGCCGATGTAGACCGTCGGGTCGCGGGGCGGCACGCGGCGGCCGAAGATGTCGCCGAACTCGCCCGCGTAGTCGGCCGAGAAGACGACGGAGTGGTGCGGGAGGCCCTCGGTGCGCCCCTCCACCCCGGCGAGCAGCAGGAACGCCGAGGAGGACGGGCCGAGCCGCGCGATCCGCCGCAGCCTGCGGCGATCCGGGAGCAGGCGCCCGTACAGCGCCTCGGCGTCGGCGTTCACCACCACCGCGTCGGCGCCCGCCCGCTCGCCCGACGCCAGGACGACGCCCGTGACCGCAGACCGGTCGGCGGTCACCTCCGCCACCTCGGTGCCGGTGCTGACGTCCACTCCGGCGTCGAGCAGGAGGCAGGCCAGGTCGTCGGCGAGCCGGGGCAGCCCGCCCAGCACATACCAGCCGCCGTCCCCGTGCTCGATCGCCGGGACGCACCCGAGCGCGGCCGGCGCGCGGTACGGGCTCGACCCCGCGTACGTCGCGTACCGGCCGACGTACTGGCGCAGCCGCGGGTCGCGGAAGAAGCGGCGGGCGAGGCCGTCCAGCGTCCGGCCCGGCGCGACCGCGCGCAGGTCGCCGAGCCGGGCCTGCTCGGGACGGCGGCCCAGCGGCCCGGCGAAGAACGTCCGGCGGGACGCGTCCAGGCAGGCCGCGGCCCACCGGTGGAAGGCCCGCCACGAGGCGCCCTCCCCCGGTGCCAGCCGGTCGACCTCGGCCGCCATGCGGACCGGGTCGCGGTACGCGCGCAGCTCGGAGCCGTCGGCGAAGCGGTAGCGGCACAGCTCGTCCAGCTCCACCAGCTCGCGCCCGACGCCCAGCTCGCGGAAGATGCCGGGAAGCGTCAGCAGCGACGGCCCCAGCGAGAAGGCGAAGCCGTCGCGCTCGCGCTCGGCGAGCTTCCCGCCGAGCCGGTCGAGCCGCTCGTACAGCCGGACCCGGTGGCCGCCGCGCGCCAGCAGCAGCGCGGCGACCATCCCGCCGACGCCGCCGCCCACCACGATCACCTCGGCCATCGACGCCTCCCCGCCAGGGCGGCGCACGTCCCCATCGCGATCCCGCCGATCGCCGCGACCACCCGGTCGGGCGGCTCGAACACCGCCGCGAACGCCAGCGTCTCCATCGCCGTCATCACCCCGTAGATCGCCACGAGCCCCCCGGGCGGGGCCGCCTCCGTCCGCCCCGCGATCTGGTCGATCATTCCCATGACCAGCAGCGACACCGCCAGCCAGCCCGCGAAATTGCTGACCGGCACCCCCCGGTACGGGCCCTCGTGCACCCAGGTCCACAGGCCCAGCCGGAGCATCTGCGGGTCCAGGAACAGGTCCCACGCCGTCAGCGCGAACGCCCCGGCCGCCCAGCGCGCGAGCCCGCCCTGCGGGACGATCGCGGTGGCGACCGCGTGCGCGGCCAGCCCCATTCCTCCCCAGGCCACCGCCACGATCACCGGCACCCCGCCCAGCTGGGGCCGGAGCAGCGGCGTGTAGGAGTACTTCCCGAACGGGACGCCCGCGCGGACGCCGATCCACTCGGCCGCGTATCCCGCGCCCGCCGCGGCGCCGAAGGCGCCCAGCGCGCGGCCGGCGCCGTCCCGCCCGGCGAGGAACGCCACGGCGCTCGACGCCAGCAGCACCACGACGACGCTGGTCAGCCGGATCGGGGCGGGCCGCACGCCCGACAGGACCTGCGCCACCACCATCGACCCCAGGAGCCCGGTCCCCGCGGCCGGCCAGGTCCGCGGTCGCCGTCCGGCCCCGGCCACGCGCCACCCGGCGGCGCGCACGTACCGCTGGAGCCACCGCCCACGCACATCCCCCATACACGACCTTCGCGAGAAGGCACCGCCACGGATGCACCCCTACCCGGAGCGATCAGCGGCAGAGCCCGCCCGGGGCGTTCCCGGGTTCATGGTTCGGCCTGGTCGAGCGGGGTAGGCCACGCCGCGTCTCCCTCAGAACGCCAGGCGGAACGACACGGGCGAACATCCGGGGGGAACGCGTGCGAGGACGGTGGCTGTGGCGCGCACGCGCGGTGCGCTGGCCCGCGGGCATGGGGATCGCGGCATGGCGGTGGGTGCTGCGCTCCCGCCGGACACCGCGGCGCAGGCTGCACTCGGAGGCGTGCACGGACGTCGACCGGCTCCCGCGCCACGAGGGCGACAAGGTGCAGGACGCGCGGCAGGGCGTGGGGCCGGTCTTCCAGCGGCGGTACATCGTCCGCATCTCCGGCAGCCCGCTGACCCCCGCCGAGCTGATCAAGCGGGTGGGCGACGACCTCAACGCCGCGACCCCGGTGGAGATCGCCGTCTTCGACAAGATCTCGGGAGCCGCCGGGTCCCTGCAGATCGGGGACGAGTACGACGTCCACATGCCGGGTCCCTGGAACTGCCCGGTCCGGGTGGTGGAGCACGCGCCGACGTCGTTTCGGTTCGCGACCCTGCACGGCCACCTGGAGGCCGGGGAGATCGAGTTCCGGGCGGTGCGGGCCGGCGAGGACGACCTCGTGTTCACGATCGAGTCCTGGGCGCGGAGCGGCGACCGGCTGGCGGAGGTCCTCTACGCCAGGGTGGGCATCGCGAAGGAGATGCAGCTGCACATGTGGGCGCACTTCTGCCGCCGCGTCGCCGAGCTCTCGGGCGGGCGGATGACCGGTGAGGTGGCCGTCGAGACCGAGCGGACGGACGTGCCGGGAAACGGGCGGGGCATCCTGGCCCGGGTCGTCACGACGGCCTTCACCCGGACGTTCGTCCTCGCGACCCGGCTGCGCGGCGACCGGCCCCTGCACCCCGAGGGTCTGGTGTTCGACGCGACGCTGAACCTGAACGGGACCTCCCGGTACTGGGGCGTCCCGTTCCTGGACGACACAGCGGAGGTGCAGGGCCACGCCCGCCTCTCCCGGGCGGTGGGGCTGCCGGTCGCGCTGCCGGACATCCTCGGCCTCGCGCTGCGCTGGCCGCAGGCCGACACCGGCGACGGATCGACCGCCGAACTGCTCCTGGCCACGACCGGGCATTCGGTGCTCGGCCGCCGCCTGCTGCGCCCGATGAGCAGGTGGAGCCCCGCCTTCTACGGCTCACTGCTCGCCTACCGGGTCGGTGACCGGAGGGTCCTGCTGGGCGCGGTCGGGCGGCGCGAGCCCGCCGTCCCGGCGCGCCTCGACGCGCTCGCCCACGCCGCGGACGAGCGGGCGCTGCAGTTCGACCTCGTGGTGGCGACCGAGTTCGGCCGCTGGGAGCGGTTCGGGGAACTGCGGCTCACTGGACCGGCCCGGGGCGACGACGAGCAGCCGATGCGCTTCAATCCGGCCCGGCACCCCATCCACGGGATGCCGCCCGCGGGCCTGCTGCAGCAGGTGCGCGGCCCGACCTACGCCGCCGTCCAGTACACCGCGCGCAGAGCCCGAAGGGCCCGGGAGGCGGGTCCGGAACGCGACCGGCGGCCGGTGAAGTCATCGCGATGAGACGGAGCCGGCTCGTCCAGCGGCGGATGCGGCGGTTGCACGACGACCTGCCGAGGCGTCCGCTCAACTTCGACCCGGGGCGGCACGACATGCACCGCCCGGAACCCGGCTGGCACGTCGACGACTACCGGCAGCCGCTGCCGCCCGAGCCGCCCGGTCCGCCGGTCCCCGGGGGGAGCTGGGAGACCGCCCGCCGCCTCGTCCGGGACTACCAGTACGCCGATCCGGCCATCATCCGGCGGATCCGCCATTCCGGCCCGCCCGAGCCGGGCCGCGACATGCTCCTCGAAGGCCGGTTCTACGGGCTGCGCTTCTACCTCGGGCTGCGGATCGGAAACGTCGTCGACGGCGTCGTCGAGGAGGAGGACGGACGCCGGGCGAGGGTGTACGGCTGGAACTACCGGACGCTGAAGGGGCACCTCGAACGCGGGCAGATGGACCAGGAGGTGCGCAAGTGGCTCGACACCGGCGAGGTGGAGTTCCACATCCACGCCTTCTCGCAGCCCTCGTCCGACCCCAACCCCATCGTGCGGCTCGGCTTCAGGGTCTTCGGGCGGCACACGCAGGTGAAGTTCTACAGGCGGGCGTGCCGGCGCATGGAGGCGCTGACGAAGGCCGGGATCGGCGCCCACCGTGCCGAGCCGCGGGAAGACCCCCGGGAGGAACTCCGCTGACGAAGTCAGCCGTGGTCATCGCTCGGGCTTGACGTCGCCGTCCTGCTCGCCGTCCGGCGCGGGACGGCGCGTCTGGTTCTCCCCCGGCACGGGCGGTCCGCCGGGTGCGGTGGCCGGCTTCACCGGCTTGGCGGCGTCGCCGCTGTCGGTCCGCCCGCGGAACGAGGTGTAGGGCACGGTTCCTCCTGCTCGGCACTCGCCGGGCCCCCGGGGCCGGCGGTTCGTTGCCCAGTGCCCGCCATTTTCCGGAACATTCGGGAACCGCGCACGAATTCCCGGTGTTCCTCGCGGTAGCCGGGACGAACGCGGGTAGTCCCCACCGAAACACCAGTTCAGGGGAGTCCTCATGCCTTCACAAGCCGAAGTCGAGCGGTACGAGTTCGCGTTCGACGACCGGTTGCGGCGCCCGCTGTCGCTGCTCGGAATCCGGCCCGACACGTGCCACGCCCTGATCACCGCGTCCAGGCTCGTCGTCCGCTTCGGCCCCTGGACGGTGCGCTCGCCGCTGGAGAACATCGCCGGCGCCGAGGTCACCGGCCCCTACGCCGCCTGGAAGGCCACGGGCGTGCGCATCTCGTGGGCCGACCGCGGGCTCACCCTGGGCACCAGCGCCGCGCAGGGCGTGTGCATCCGCTTCCACCGCCCGATCCGCGGCGCGGAGCCGACGGGCCTGCTGCGCCACCCCGGACTGACCCTCACCCTCGCCGACTCCCCCGGGGCGGCGCGGCGGCTGGCGGAGATCGCGGCCGCGCTGCGGGGCCAGGTCGCGGTGGGGGCCGGCCGGGACGCCGGTCGTTAGAGCGGAACCTCGCCGGGTAGCAGCGCCGTGCCGGGGAAGCGCCGGCGATTCATTCGATCAAGGGGGCGGAGATGACGACTCCGGAGGAGAACGCACCGAAGACCGACGACACCGACCAGGTCGTCATGAAGCCGGGCGGGCAGCCCGACCGGGACCCGGACCAGGAGCCCGCCCGGCGGCCCGATACCCGCACCGAGCTCGGCGCCGAGCTGGAGGACAAGATGTCGGAGAAGGGGTTGTCCCGCGACGACTTCTCCGAGTCCTGACGGGCGTCCCGCTCAGCCCGCCTTGAGCGGGACGCGCCAGACCAGGACGGTGCCGCCGCCGGGACGGTCCCGGGTGGCGAAGTCGCCGCCCAGTCCCCCGGCCCGCTCCGCCATGTTGCGCAGGCCGCTGCGGCGGCCCCCCTCGGGGATGCCGACGCCGTCGTCCTCGACGCGGAGGGTCAGGTCCTCGTCGCCGACCCCGATCACCACGCCGGTCTCGGTGGCGTTGGCGTGCCTGGCCACGTTCGAGAGGGCCTCCCGGACGACGGCCAGCAGGTGATCGCCGGTCGCGTCGTCCACGGCGGTGTCCAGCAGCCCGTCCAGGCGGACCGACGGCGCGAACCCCAGCTGCCCGGCCGCGGCGTCGACCAGGGCGTGCACGCGGCTGCGCAGCGACTCGTCGTCGGCCGGGGCCTGCAGCGCGAAGATGGACGAGCGGATCTGCCGGATCGTGTCGTCCAGGTCGTCCACCGCCCGCTGGACCCGGACGGCCACCTCCCGCTTCTGCGTGATCTTGATGGCGGCCATCAGCGTCATCGCGGTGGCGAACAGCCGCTGGATGACGGTGTCGTGCAGGTCCTTGGCGATCCGGTCGCGGTCCTCCAGCAGCGCCAGCCGCTCGGTGTCGCGGCGCCGGTCGCCCAGCTCCAGCGCGACGGCCGCCTGCCCCGCGAACGCCTCCAGGAGCCGCCGGGTGCCGTCGGTGAACAGCGCCCCGCCGGGCGGGTTGATCACCGAGATGACGCCCCGGGCGGAGGGCCCCGTGCCCAGCGGCACCGCCACCACGGGGCCGGCCATCGGCTCACCGGTCCGGACCCCGGCCTCCCGGGCGGCCTCGGCGCCGTCGTCGAGTATCAGCGACACGCCCTCGTCGAAGACCCTTCCGACGACCGAGTGGTCCCGGGGGACGCGCAGGCCCTGGACCCGGTCGGCGCCGTCGCCGTCCGCGGCCTCGATCACGAAGCCGTCCCCGGACTCGTCGACGAGGGCGACGTTGCCGAGCGCGCCGTCGGCGACCTCCCGGGCCCGCTCGGCGACGAGCGCGGTCACCTGGTGCGGGCCGACGCCGGACAGCAGCGCGGTGGAGATGTCCGCCGACGCCTCCAGCCACCGCTCGCGCCGCCGGGTCTCCTCGTACAGCCGGGCGTTCTCGATCGCCACGCCCGCCGCGGTGGCCAGCGCGGTCACCACGACCTGGTCCTCGTCCTCGAACTCGCCGCCGCCGGCCTTCTCGGTCAGGTACAGGTTGCCGAACACCTCGTCCCGCACCCGGATCGGGACGCCGAGGAACGTCCGCATCGGCGGGTGGCCGGGCGGGAACCCGTACGACTCGGGGTGCTCGTTGAGGTCCGGGAGGCGCAGCGGGCGCGGGTCCTTGATCAGCAGCCCGAGGATGCCGTGGCCGTGCGGCCAGGACCCGATCTCGGCGATCTCCTCCTCGCCGATGCCGACGGTGACGAACCGGACCAGCCGCTCGCCCTCGCCGCCGATCACGCCGAGGGCGCCGTAGCGGGCGTCGACGAGGGTCGTGGCGGCCTCGGTGATCCGCCGCAGCACCGTCTCCAGCTCCAGGTCGCTGCCGATGGAGACCACGGCCTCCAGCAGCGCGTGCACCCGGTCGCGCGTGGCGCGGGCGGTCTCCAGCCGCGCCTGCAGCTCCAGCAGCAGATCGTCGAGCTGGAGCTGGGGCAGGATCAGTTTCGCCCGTTCGGAACGAGATTCGTCGGCCACACGGCCAGTATCCCCGCACCTGTCAATGGCCGGCGGGGGGACCTTCGTCCTCCCGGCGCGGGACGTCCGAGCCCTGTGTCGCCGGAGGCCCGGCGGGTAACTTGAGACCCGGCACCATCGAGGAGAGGGAAGGGCCGATGACGGACGCGGGCGGCGCGAAGCCGATCAGGGTGTTCCTGCTGGACGACCACGAGGTCGTGCGGCGCGGCGTGGCGGCCCTGCTGTCCGCCGAGGACGACATCGAGATCGCCGGGGAGGCCGGCACGGCCGAGCAGGCGCTGGCCCGCATCCCCGCCGCCCGGCCCGACGTGGCCGTCCTGGACGTCCGGCTGCCCGACGGCGACGGCGTGAGCGTCTGCCGCGAGCTGCGGTCCCGGCTGCCGGGGCTGGCCTGCCTGATGCTGACCTCCTACGACGACGAGGACGCCCTCTTCGAGGCGGTGATGGCCGGGGCCGCCGGCTACGTCCTGAAGCAGATCCACGGCTCCGACCTGGTCGGCGCCGTCCGCACGGTCGCCACCGGGCAGTCGCTCCTCGACCCCCGCTCGACCGCCCGCATGCTGCAGCGGCTGCGCGAGCGCCAGGAGAAGAAGGACCCGCTCAAGGGGCTGACCGAGCAGGAGCGCCACATCCTGGAGCTCATCGGGGAGGGACTGACGAACCGGCAGATCGGCGAGCGGATGTTCCTGGCCGAGAAGACGGTGAAGAACTACATCTCCAACCTGTTCGCCAAGCTCGGGATGAGCCGCCGCACGCAGGCCGCCGCGCTCGCCGCCCAGCTCAAGGCGGACGCGGCGAAACCCAAGGGGGTGTGGGAGTGACGCCCGCCGGCACGGACCTCGACCAGAGCGGCCTGGAGATCCTGGACCGGGACGAATGCCTCGCGCTGCTCTCCCGCGCCGCCATCGGGCGCATCGTGTTCACGCACCAGGCGCTCCCGGCGGTCCAGCCGGTCAACTTCGCGTTCGACGGCGCGAACATCGTGATCAAGGTGTCCCGGACGTCGCGGCTCGCCACCGCCGCCTCCGGCACGATCGTCGCGTTCGAGGTCGACGAGTTCGACACCGAGGCCCGGACGGGCTGGTCGGTGGTCGCGGTCGGCCCCGCCCGGCACGTCACCGACCCGGACGAGCTGCGGGCCCTGGAACGGCTCCCGCTGCAGACCTGGGCGCCCGGGGAGCGCGACCGCTACATCCGGCTGCGCCCCGAGCTCCTGACCGGACGCCGCGTCCCCGTGCGGGACCTGACCGCGTCCGCGTGACCTCCGCATGACGGGCACCGGAGCACCGCACGGCCTGCCCGCCGGCGAGGTGGTCCGCGCCCTCGACACCGACGCCGGCCGCGGTCTCACCGCCGCCGAGGCGGACGAGCGGCTCGCGCGGGAGGGACCGAACACCCTGCCCGCCGCCGAGGGCCGCGGCGCGGTGCTGCGGTTCCTCGCGCAGTTCCACAGCCCGCTGATCTACGTGCTCCTCGGGGCGGCCGGGGTGACGGCCCTGATGGGCGAGCACGTGGACGCGCTGGTGATCCTCGGCGTCGTGATCGTCAACGCGGTGGTCGGGTTCGTGCAGGAGTCCCGGGCCGAGCAGGCGCTCGGCGCGCTCGCCGTCCTCGCGCAGACCTCCGCCACCGTCGTCCGGGACGGGCGGCGCCGCGGCGTGCCCGCGGCGGAGCTCGTCCGCGGCGACCTGGTGGAGCTCGCCGCCGGCGACAAGGTCCCCGCCGACCTGCGGCTGCTGCGCGCCGACGAGCTGGCCGCCGACGAGTCGGCGCTGACCGGGGAGTCGGTGCCGGTCGCCAAGGACCCCGCCGCGACGCCCGGGGCGGAGCTCGGCGACCGCACCGGCATGGCGTTCTCCGGGACGCTGGTGACGCGCGGCCAGGGCGCGGGCGTCGTCGTGGCCACGGGGGCGCGCACCGAGCTCGGCGACATCCACCGGCTCGTGCGCGGCACCCGCGCGGTCCGGACGCCGCTCACCCGCAAGATCACCCAGTTCAGCAAGATCGTCACGGTGGGGATCCTCGTCCTGGCCGCGGGGACGTTCCTGCTCGGCGTGGCGCGCGGGCGCGGGACGACGGAGATGCTGACCGCCGCGGTCGCGCTCGCGGTCGGCGCGATCCCCGAGGGGCTGCCGGCCGTCATGACGGTCACCCTCGCGCTCGGCGTGGCGCGGATGGCCCGCCGCGGCGCGATCGTCCGGCACCTGCCGGCCGTCGAGACCCTCGGCGGCACCACGGTCATCTGCACCGACAAGACCGGCACCCTCACCCGGAACCAGATGACGGTGACCGCCGTCGTCGCCGGGGGCCGCGAGTACACGATCACCGGCAGCGGCTACGCCCCCGACGGGGCCGTGCACGCGGGCGGCGAGCCGGTCGAGCCGTCCGAGCACCCCGCCCTGCACGCCGTCCTCACGGCGGGCCTCGCCTGCAATGACGCGGAGCTCGTCCAGCGGGACGAGGGCTGGCAGGTGGCCGGCGACCCCACCGAGGGCGCGCTGGTGACGAGCGCGGCCAAGGCGGGCATCGACTCCGTCCCCGAGCGGCTCGCCACGCTGCCGTTCAACGGCGAGCGCCGCTTCATGGCCACCCTCCAGGCGGACGGGGTCGTCCACGTGAAGGGGCCCGTCGAACGGATCCTGGAGCTGTGCGACGACCAGGCGGGGCCGGACGGCGAGCCCGAGCCCCTCGACAAGGACGATGCCGTCGGCCGCGCCGAGGCGTTCGGCGAGCAGGCGCTGCGCGTCCTCGCCTTCGCCCGCGCGCACACCGCCGCGGGCGACCTCGACGAGCTTCCCCGGCTGACCTTCGTCGGGCTGCAGGCGATGATCGACCCGCCGCGCACCGCGGCCGCGCAGGCCGTCCGGAGCTGCCACCGGGCAGGCGTGGACGTCAAGATGATCACCGGCGACCACGCCGCGACCGCCCGCGCGATCGGCGCCCATGTCGGCCTGGAGGGCGAGGTGATGACGGGCGCGGAACTCGACGCCGACGTCCCGCCGGAGCGGATCCGCGCCACCACCGTGTTCGCCCGCGTGTCGCCCGAGCAGAAGCTGCGGCTCGTCCAGGCCCTCCAGGACGGCGGCCACGTCGTCGCCATGACCGGCGACGGCGTCAACGACGCCCCGGCGCTCAAGCAGGCCGACATCGGCGTCGCGATGGGCCGCACCGGCACCGACGTCGCCAAGGAATCCGCGGACATGGTCCTCACCGACGACGACTTCGCCTCGATCGAGAAGGCCGTCGAGGAGGGGCGCGGCGTCTTCGACAACCTGGTGAAGTTCATCGTGTGGGCGCTGCCGGCCAACATCGGGCTCGGCCTGGTGCTCGTCGCCGCGATCGTCGCGGACACCGAGCTGCCGATCCTGCCACTGCAGGTGCTGTGGCTGAACATGACCGCGATCCTGGTGCTCGGCCTGCCGTTCGCGGTGGAGCCCAAGGACGACGCCATCATGGACCGCCCGCCGCGCGACCCGTCCCTGCCGCTGATCACCCGCGCGATGACCACCCGGATCCTGGTGGTCTCGGCGGTCCTGCTCGCGGGCGCGTTCGGGCTGCAGAACTGGGAGCGGGCGAACGGCGCGTCCCCGGACGTGGCGCAGACCATCGTGGTCAACGTGTTCGCGCTGACGCTGCTGACCTACATGTTCAACTGCCTCTCCCTGGACCGTCCGCTCCTCTGGCGCGGCGTCCGCCGGAACCCGTGGGTCGGCGTCAGCGCCGCGGCCCTCATCGCGATCCAGCTCGTGTACACCTACGCGCCCGCGATGAACGAGGTCTTCGGGTCCGCCCCGCTCGACCTCGCCCACTGGCTGCGGATCGTCGCGGTGGCCGTGCTGTCCTACGCGCTTCTCGAACTGGTCAAACGCGTCCAGCGCGGCAGTTCGTAGCGGAGAGATTCGGGACCTTCGTCCGGGAACCGGGGGCCTCCGGCCACGGGCCCGCTGTCGTCCGGCTGGTTGACTGGTGGTCGAGGACCTTTCCGCACGGGACGAGACTCTGGGAGTGCATCGGATGGATGCCGCGGCCGTGAGCGAGACCCACATCGGCGTCGTCTTCTTCGTGGGCGACCGGGCGTACAAGATGAAGAAGCCGGTCGACCTCGGGTTCCTCGACTTCAGCACGCGCGAGCTGCGCGAAAGGGCGTGCCGCGACGAGGTCCGCCTCAACCGGCGTTTCGCGCCCGACGTCTACCTCGGGGTCTCCGACGTGCACGGCCCCGACGGCGAGGTATGCGACCACCTGGTCGTGATGCGGCGGATGCCCGCCGACCGGCGCCTGTCCCGGCTCGTGGAGGCCGGCGAACCGGTCGAGGACGCGCTCCGCGACACCGCGCGCATCCTGGCCGCCTGGCACGCCGAGGCGCCGCGCGGGCCCGAGGTCACCGCCCAGGGCACCCGGGACGCGCTCCGCGGCCGCTGGAACGACAGCTTCGAGCAGGTGCGCCCCTTCCACGACCGCGCCCTCGACGGCGCCGCGGCCACGGAGATCGAGGAGCTCACCGCCGCCTTCCTCGCCGGCCGGGCGGAGCTGTTCGACGCGCGCATCGCCGACGGGCGCGTGGTCGACGGGCACGGCGACCTGCTGACCGGCGACGTGTTCTGCCTGGACGACGGCCCGCGCATCCTCGACTGCCTGGAGTTCGACCAGGCGCTGCGCAGCGTGGACGGCCTCGACGACGCCTCGTTCCTGGCCATGGACCTCGAACGCCTCGGCGCGCCCCGCCTCGCCCAGCGCTTCGTCGACTGGTACTCCGGGTTCGCCGCCGACCCGGCACCGCCCTCGCTGCGCCACCACTACGTCGCCTACCGGGCGTTCGTGCGCGCGAAGGTCGCCTGCCTGCGCTACGGGCAGGGCGTCCCGGAGGCGGCCGACGAGGCCCGCTCGTACGCCGGCGTCGCGCTGCGCCACCTGCGCGCCGGGAAGGTCGACCTCATCCTGGTGGGCGGGCTCCCCGGCACGGGGAAGACGTCCCTCGCCGGCGCGCTCGCCGACCGGCTCGGCTGCGCGCTGATCAGCAGCGACCGCGTCCGCAAGGAGCTCGCGGGCCTGCCGCCCGAGGAGTCCGCCGCCGCCCCGTACGGCACCGGCATCTACAGCCCGGAATGGACCAGGCGCACCTACCGCGAGCTGGCCGGGCGCGCCGCCCGGCTGCTCCGGCTCGGCGAGACGGTCGTCCTGGACGCGTCGTGGTCGGCCAAGGAGGACCGGGACCTGCTCGCCGCGGTCGCGGACCGCGAGCACGCGCACCTGACGGCCCTGCGCTGCGCGGCCCCCGCGTCCGCCACCGCCGAGCGGATGCGGGCCCGCGCCCGCGGGCGGAGCATCTCCGACGCGGACGCCGAGATCGCCGCCGCCATGCGCGCGGAGGCGGCCCCGTGGCCGGAGTCCGCCGCGATCGACACCGGCGGGGCGCTGGAGGACGCCGTGGCGCAGGCCCTCGCCGTCGTCCGGCCGGCCGGCGCCGAGCACGTCTGGCACCGACGCCCGCTGCTGTCCCCGGGCTGAGAGACTCGCGGTACATGATCGACGAGGGTCCGCGCCGGGCCGGCGCGGCGGAGCACGGGAGGGGTCCATCGATGCGGGTGATCTCGGAACGGCAGCTCGGCGCCGTCCTGTCCGGGCTGCCGGGCCGGCCGCGGGTCGTGGCCGGGGGCAACTTCGCCGCGCCCGCGCGGGCGCTGGCGATCCTCGACGAGGCGCTCCCGGAGTACCGGCTGTTCATGCTCAACGCCCAGGACGGCCTGCCCGACCGGGACGGGGTCGACCTGGAGACCCCGTTCGTCGGTGTCGGGATGCGGGGCCGGGACGGCCTGCGGTACTACCCGTCGCGGCTGTCGCTCGTCCCCAACCTGCTCAAGGAGCTGCTCCCGCCCGACGTGGTGGTGATGCAGACGTCGGTGCCCTCGGGCGGGACGGTCTCGCTCGGCATCGAGGTCAACATCCTGCCCGCCGCGATCGAGGCCGTCCGGGAACGCGGCGGGCTGGTGATCGCCCAGCTGAACCCCCGGATGCCCTACACCTACGGCGACGCCGTCCTCCCGCTCGACG
>NZ_BMRO01000007.1:325319-384533 GCF_014648675.1 Actinomadura livida | reverse complement strand
TCGGCGGCCGGGTCGCCCGCCTCGTCCCCGAGCACGCGACGCTGCAGCTGGGTATCGGCGGCGTCCCCGACGCGGTGCTGGCCTCGCTGCTGGAGCGCAAGGGCCTCGGGGTGTGGTCGGAGATGTTCAGCGACGGCGTCCTCGCCCTGGAGAAGGCCGGGGCGCTCGACACCACCACGCCCATCACCGCGTCGTTCGTCTTCGGCAGCCGCGAGCTGTACGACTGGGTCGACCACAACGAGCGCGTCCGGATGCTGCGCACCGAGAAGACCAACGACCCGAGCCTGATCGCCCGCAAGCCGCGGATGGTCTCGGTGAACTCCGCCCTCCAGGTCGACCTGTTCGCCCAGGCGAACGCCAGCCGCGTCCGCGGGGTCATCTACTCCGGGTTCGGCGGGCAGACCGACTTCGTCGTCGGCGCCCTGCACTCCCCCGGCGGGCGCGCCGTCATCGCGCTGCCCTCCTGGCACCCGCGCGCGGACGTCTCCACCGTCATCCCGCGCCTGGCCGGTCCCGTGACCTCGTTCCAGCACAGCTTCATCGTCAGCGAGCAGGGCACGGCCGCCGTCTGGGGGCACGACGCCACGTCCCAGGCCCAGCAGCTCGTGGACGAGGTGGCCCACCCGTCCGCCCGCGACGAACTGCGCGAGGCGGGCCGCGAGCTCGGCTTCCGCCTCCGCTGACCCCCGCCCCGGCCGCGCCGCCGACCGGGCGCGCCGGTCGACTTCGGATGTTTGCGATAACCAACCGGCGCTGTCAATGGGCCGACGCCGGAAAGTACTCCCCTGCTGGAGATTGGGGCGCGGGAGTCGCGCCGAGCGATGCCGGACTCTCCCGGTGTTGACGTGCGTTGTGATAACGCTAACAATCGGGTGGCGAGTAAGGTCACGGTTGTGACGCGTCCCACATAGGCCTATTGACATGGCAGTGTGACCGGTAACAGCCTGGCCCGGACCACCGGCAGCCACCCCGAGGTGAGACGTGAAGCGTAGGAAGCTCGTCAGCCTGGCGCTGGGCCTTGGGCTCACGCTCGGCATGACCGCGTGCGGGTCGAGCGAGAAGACCGTCGACCAGGAGAAGGCCGAGAACAAGCCGGCGAAGGGCGCCCTCGTCGGCGTCACGATGCCGACCCGCTCGTCCGAGCGCTGGATCCACGACGGCGACAACCTCAAGAAGCAGCTCGAGCAGCTCGGCTACAAGGTCGACCTCCAGTACGCCGAGAACGACATCCCCACCCAGGCCAACCAGATCGACAACCAGATCACCAAGGGCGCGCGGCTGCTGGTCATCGCCTCGATCGACGGCACGGCGATCACCACCCAGCTGCAGAAGGCGGCCGACAACGACATCCCGGTCATCGCCTACGACCGGCTGATCCGCAACTCCGAGAACGTCGACTACTACGCCACGTTCGACAACTACAAGGTCGGCGTGCAGCAGGCGACCTCGCTGCTGGTCGGGCTCGGGCTGAAGAAGGCCGACGGCTCCGAGGGCTCGGCGAAGGGGCCGTTCAACATCGAGCTGTTCGCCGGCTCGCCCGACGACAACAACGCGACGTTCTTCTACAACGGCGCGATGGACACGCTAAAGCCGTACATCGACAAGAAGACCCTCGTGGTCAAGAGCGGCCAGACGGACTTCGAGCCCATCGCGACGCTCCGCTGGGACCCGGAGCGGGCGCAGAAGCGCATGGAGGACCTCCTCACCCGCCACTACGGCGGCGGGACGAAGGTCCAGGGCGTCCTGTCCCCCTACGACGGCCTGTCGATCGGGATCCTGTCCGCGCTGAAGTCCAGCGGCTACGGGACGCCGGGCCAGCCGTACCCGGTCGTGACCGGCCAGGACGCGGAGGTCGCCTCGGTCAAGTCGATCATCGCGGGCGAGCAGTACTCGACCATCTACAAGGACACGCGGCAGCTCGCCTCGGTCACGGTGAAGATGGCCGATGCCGTGCTGAAGGGCGGCAAGCCCGAGGTGAACAACACCGAGGACTACGACAACGGCGTGAAGGTCGTCCCGTCCTACCTGCTCAACCCCGTGATCGTGAACAAGGACAACTACAAGGAGCACCTCATCGACACCGGCTACTACACCGAGGACCAGCTGAAGTAAGCGCGCCGGGGGCGGGCGCCCGCGGGCGCCCGCCGACCCCGAGGAGGAGCATGACCGACGCGATCCTGCGGATGCGCGGCATCACCAAGGCCTTCCCCGCGGTGAAGGCGCTGCAGGACGTCGACCTGGAGGTCCGGCGGGGCGAGATCCACGCGATCTGCGGGGAGAACGGGGCCGGCAAGTCGACGCTCATGAAGGTGCTGTCCGGCGTCTACCCCCACGGCGCCTACAGCGGCGACATCGAGTTCGAGGGCGAGGTCTGCCGGTTCTCCGGCATCCGCGACAGCGAGCGACGCGGCATCGTCATCATCCACCAGGAGCTGGCGCTCAGCCCGTACCTGTCGATCGCGGAGAACATCTACCTCGGCAACGAGCGCCGGGGGCGGTTCGGGCTCATCGACTGGAACCGGACGAACGCCGACGCGGCGCGGCTGCTCAAGCGGGTGGGGCTGCGGGAGAACCCCGTCACGCCCGCGATGGACCTCGGCGTCGGCAAGCAGCAGCTCGTGGAGATCGCGAAGGCGCTGTCCAAGCGGGTGAAGCTGCTCATCCTCGACGAGCCGACCGCCGCGCTCAACGACGCCGACTCCGCGCACCTGCTCGACCTGCTGCGCGGCCTGCGCGACGAGGGCATCACCTGCGTGATCATCTCGCACAAGCTGAACGAGATCCGCGCGGTCGCCGACTCGACCACCATCCTGCGGGACGGCCGGACGATCGAGACCCTCGACATGCGCGGCGACGTGTCCGAGGACCGCATCATCTCCGGCATGGTCGGCCGCGACCTCGACCACCGGTTCCCCGAACGCGTCCCCGACATCGGCGGCGAGGTGCTGCGGATCGAGGACTGGACCGTCCACTCCCCCACCCAGCACGGCCGGGTCGTCGTGGACCGCGCCGCGCTGACGCTGCGCCGCGGCGAGATCGTCGGGCTGGCGGGCCTGATGGGCGCGGGCCGGACGGAGCTCGCGATGAGCGTGTTCGGCCGCAGCTACGGCACCGGCGTCACCGGCCGGATCTACAAGGACGGCAGGGAGATCAGCGTCCGGACGGTCACCGACGCGATCCGGCACGGGCTCGCCTACGCCACCGAGGACCGCAAGACCTACGGGCTGAACCTCATCGAGGACGTCAAGCGCAACATCTCCGCCGCCGGACTGCGCGGCCTGGCCCGGGCCGGGTGGGTGGACGGCAACCGCGAGTACGAGGTCGCCGAGCGCTACCGCGGCGAGATGAACATCAAGACGCCGAGCGTGCTCACCCCGGCGGGCGAGCTGAGCGGCGGCAACCAGCAGAAGGTCGTCCTGTCGAAGTGGATGTTCACCGACGCCGACGTCCTGATCCTCGACGAGCCGACCCGCGGCATCGACGTGGGCGCCAAGTACGAGATCTACTCGATCATCAACCGGATGGCCGACCAGGGCCGGGCGGTGCTGGTGATCTCGTCCGAGCTGCCGGAGCTGATCGGGATCTGCGACCGCGTGTACGCGATGGCGGAGGGCCGGATCACCGGCGAGGTGAGCCGCGCCGACGCGACCCCCGAGCGCCTGATGCAGGCCATGACCCGAACCGAGACATGACGCAGGCCGAGACATGACGCAGGCCGAGACATGACGCAGAGCGAGGAGACCACAGCATGAGCAGCGTGGCGCCGGCCGACCAGGCCGTGACCCCGCCGCCCGCCGAGCGGCCGAAGGCGGGCCGGGCCCTGCCCGTCAACCTCCGGCAGAGCGGGATCTACATCGCGTTCGCCCTGATCGTCGCGCTGTTCGCGGTGCTCACCGACGGGCAGCTGCTGTCCCCGCAGAACATCTCGAACATCATCGTCCAGAACTCCTACATCCTGATCCTGTCCATCGGGATGATCCTGGTCATCATCGGCGGGCACATCGACCTGTCGGTGGGCTCGGTGGTGGCGGTGACCGGCGCCATCGCGGCCGTGCTGATGGTGAACCACGACGTGCCGTGGCCGGCGGCGATCCTGCTGACGCTCCTCGCGGGCGCCGCGATCGGCGCGTGGCAGGGCTACTGGATCGCCTACTTCGAGATCCCGGCGTTCATCGTGACGCTGGCCGGGATGCTGGTGTTCCGGGCGCTGACGCTGACCATCCTCGGCAACCAGGGCATCGGCCCGTTCCCGGACGAGGTCCGCACGATCGCCAACGGCTTCCTGTCCGGCTACCTCGGCAACATCGGGCTCGGGCCGCTCGGCGGCGCCGACCTGTTCACGCTGCTGGTCGCGGTGGCGCTGGTCGCCGGGTACGTCGGGTTCGGCTGGCGCAACCGGCAGGGCCGCATCCGGTACGGGCAGAAGGTCGACCCGCTGCCCGTGTTCGTCGCCAAGAACGCGCTGGCGGTCGTGGTGGTCATGTTCATGGCCGTGCAGCTCGCGCGGTTCAAGAACATGCCGTGGGTGCTCGTCCTGCTCGGAGTCCTCGTGCTCGGCTCCACGCTGGTGATGAACCGGGCGGTGTTCGGCCGGCACGTCTACGCGCTCGGCGGCAACCCGCTCGCGGCCCGGCTGTCCGGCATCAAGGTCAAGTCGGTGTCGTTCTGGCTGTTCGTCAACATGGGCGTGCTGTCGGCCGTCGCGGGGATCGTGTTCGCCGGGCGGCTCAACCAGGCGGGCCCGACCGCCGGGAACATGTTCGAGCTGGACGCGATCGCGGCGGCGTTCATCGGCGGCGCGGCCGTGCAGGGCGGGGTCGGCAAGGTGATCGGCGCGATCACCGGCGGGCTGATCATGGGCGTGATCAACAACGGGATGTCGCTGCTCGGCGCGCCGAGCGAGCGGGTCATGCTGATCAAGGGCCTGGTGCTGCTCGCGGCCGTCGCGTTCGACATCTGGGCCAAGCGGCGCAGCGGAACGGCCCGCTGAGCGGGCGGACCGGCAGGCCCGACCGGTACCTTCGGAGTGAGATGACCGCGACCCCGCCACCGGCCCGGCCGGGCCTGCGCGACGTCGCCCGGCTCGCCGGGGTGTCGCACCAGACCGTGTCCCGGGTGTTCAAGAACCATCCGATGGTCAGCCCGAAGACCCGGGACCGGGTGCTGGCCGCGGCGGCGCAGCTGGACTTCCGGCCGAACGCGGCGGCGCGGGCGCTGGCCACCGGCCGGTCCCGGACGCTCGGCGTCGTCAGCTTCGACACCGCGCTGTTCGGCCCGGCGTCGATCATCGCGGCGATCGAGCGGAACGCCCGCGCGGCCGACTTCTTCACCAGCGTCGCGAGCCTGGAGTCGCCGGGGCACGGCGCGGTCGCCGGGGCGGTGGACCGGTTCCGCGACCAGGGCGTGGACGGCATCATCATGATCCCCGGGCACGTCCCGCCGGACGAGGCGCTGCGGCACCTGCCGGACGACCTGCCGACCGTGCTCCTGGGGCCGCGGGCCGCCGTCCCGACCGTGTCGGCCGACCACTACCTCGCACCGCGCGAGGCGACCCGGTACCTGCTGGAGCTGGGGCACCGGACCGTCCACCACCTGCCGGGCCCGGCGGACTGGTGGGAGGCGAACGAGCGCACCCGCGGCTGGCGGGACGCCCTCGTCGAGGCGGGCGCGGACGTCCCGGACCCCGCGCCCGGCGACTGGAGCGCCCGGTCCGGCTACGAGCGCGGCCGGATGCTGGCCGCCGACCCCGCCGTGACGGCCGTGTTCGCCGCCAACGACCAGATCGCGCTCGGGCTGCTGTGGGCGATCCACGAGAGCGGCCGCGGCGTGCCGGGCGACGTCAGCGTCATCGGGTTCGACGACATCCCCGAGGCGGCCTTCCTCACCCCGCCGCTCACGACCGTCCGGCAGGACTTCACCGCCCTGGGGCGGCACTGCGTGGAACTCCTGATCGCGCAGCTCACCGAGCCGGGACGGGCGGCGGACGCCCCGAAACCGGTCCCGAGCCGCCTGATCGTCCGCCGCAGCACCGCCCCCGCCGCGACCGGCTAGACCGAGCGGAGGCCGCGCAGCCGGTGCATGACCGCGCCGTCGGCGAAGTGGTCGTGCAGGGTCCGGTAGATCTCGTACAGGGCGTCGTAGGCGTCGGCGCGGGCGGGATCGGGGACGTAGGCGGCCGGTTCGCGGCGGCCCATCGCGGCGGCGGCGGACGTGATGTCGGGGTAGGCGCCGGCGGCGACGGCGGCGTGGACGGCCGCGCCGAGCGCCGGTCCCTGGGCCGAGCCGATCAGGGAGAGCGGGCGGCGCAGCACGTCGGCGTAGACCTGCATCAGGAAGCGGTTCTTCAGCAGGCCGCCCGCGACGACGAACTCCGCCACGGGGACGCCCGACGCCTCGAACGTGTCCACGATCATGCGGGTGCCGAACGCGGTGGCCTCGATGAGGGCGCGGTAGACGTCCTCCGGCCTGGTGGCGAGCGTCTGGCCCACGACGAGGCCGGACAGGTCGTGGTCGACGAGGACGGAGCGGTTGCCGTTGTTCCAGTCGAGCGCGACCAGCCCGTGCCGCCCGACCGGCTGCTCCGCGGCGAGCGCGGTCAGGTGCTCGTGCACCGACAGCCCGGCCGCGGCGGCGGCCTCCTCGTAGGCGGCGGGCACGCAGTTGTCCACGAACCACGCGAAGATGTCGCCGACGCCGGACTGCCCGGCCTCGTAGCCCCACAGGCCCGGGACGATGCCCTCCGCGACGACGCCGCACATGCCCGGGACCTCGGCGAGGTGGTCCGCCGACATCACGTGGCAGGTGGAGGTCCCCATGATCGCGACCATCTGCCCGGGGCGGACGGCGTCGGCCGCGGCGGCGGTGACGTGCGCGTCGACGTTGCCGACGGCGACGGCGATGCCCTCGGGCAGGCCCGTCCAGGCCGCGGCCTGCGCGGTCAGCGTCCCGGCGCGGCCGCCGAGCGGCGCCAGTTCGTGGCCGAGCTTGCCGGGGAAGTCGGCGAAGCCGGGGTTCAGGGCGGCCAGGAACTCGCGGGACGGGTACCGCCCGTCCTGGTAGATGCCCTTGTAGCCGGCCGTGCAGATGTTGCGCGACTCGCGGCCGGTGAGCTGCCAGACGATCCAGTCCGCGGCCTCGATCCAGCGGTCGGCCAGGCCGTAGAGCCCGGGGTCCTCCTCCAGCAGCTGCAGCGCCTTGGCGAACTCCCACTCCGAGGAGATCTTGCCGCCGTAGCGGGGCAGCCACGGCTCCCCGCGCTCGGCGGCCAGCGCGTTGATCCGGTCGGCCTGCGGCTGGGCGGCGTGGTGCTTCCACAGCTTCGGCCAGGCGTGCGGCCGTTCCGGGTGCAGGTCGGACAGGGGCGTGCCGTCGGCGGTGGTCGGCAGGACCGTGCAGGCGGTGAAGTCCGTGCCGATGCCGATGACCTGCGACGGCTCCACGTCCGCCGCGGCCAGCGCCTTGGGGACGGCGGACCGCAGCACGTCCAGCCAGTCCCGGGGCGCCTGGAGGGCCCAGTCCGGACCGAGCCGGACGCCCGCCGGCAGCGCCTCGTCGATCACCCCGTGGCCGTACTCGTGGACGGCGTCGCCGGCCTCGGCGCCGTCACCGACGCGGACGACCAGCGCCCGCCCGGACAGCGTGCCGAAGTCGACGCCGACGACGTAGCGTTCGTCCTCGCTCATGGGCCCTCCTCGTCACTCGATCCTCACAGCCGGCACTCCGCGCCCGTCACAGGCCCCCGGCGAGCCGGTAGTACGCCTGGTTCCAGCGGATCTCCCTGGTGAACTGCCGCAGCGTGGTGCCGGCGTCGATCGTGAGCAGTTCCACCCCCGCCATGTCGGCGAGATCGTTCAGCTCCTCCGCGCCGAGCGCCGCGGTGAGCACGGTGTGGTGCGGCGCGCCCGCGGTCAGCCACGCCTCGGTGGACGTGCGCAGGTCCGGCCGCGGCCGCCACACCGCGCGGGCGACCGGCAGCATCGGCAGCGGCTCCGGCGGCGGCACGACCTCGATCTCGTTGGCGACCAGCCGGAACCGGTCGCCCATGTCGGCGAGGCCGGCCACCACGGCGGGGCCCGGCGCGGCGTCGAACACCAGCCGGACCGGGTCCTCGCGCCCGCCGATGCTCAGCGGGTGGATCTCCAGCGAGGGGCGCCCGGCGGCGATGGACGGGCAGATCTCCAGCATGTGCGCGCCGAGGATCAGCTCGTTGCCGGGTTCCAGGTGGTAGGTGTAGTCCTCCATGAACGACGTGCCGCCCGGCAGGCCCGCCGCCGCGGCCTTCAGCGTGCGCAGCAGCGTCGCGGTCTTCCAGTCGCCCTCGCCGCCGAAGCCGTAGCCGTCCGCCATCAGCCGCTGGACGGCGAGGCCGGGCAGCTGCCGGAGGCCGCCGAGGTCCTCGAAGTTCGTCGTGAACGCCTTGAAGCCGCCGTCGTCGAGGAACGCCCGCAGCCCCAGTTCGATCCGCGCGCCGTAGCGCAGCGACTCGTGCCGCTCGCCGCCGGGACGCAGCTCCGGGACGATGTCGTAGCGGTCCTCGTACTCCTTGACCAGCTCCGCGATGTCCCCGTCCGGGACGGCGTCCACGAACTCGACCAGGTCGTTGACCCCGTAGGTGTTGACGGAGACGCCGAACCGCAGCTGCGCCTCGACCTTGTCGCCCTCGGTGACGGCGACGTCCCGCATGTTGTCGCCGAACCGGGCGAGCTTCAGCCGCCGCAGCTCGTGCAGGCCCGCCGCCGCCCGCGCCCATCCGGAGACCCGCGCCCCGACCGAGGGGTCGGTGACGTGCCCGGCGACGGTCTTGCGGGCCACGCCGAGCCGCGACTGGACGTATCCGAACTCCCGGTCGCCGTGGGCGGCCTGGTTGAGGTTCATGAAGTCCATGTCGATCGACGCCCAGGGCAGCTCCACGTTCGCCTGCGTGTGCAGGTGCAGCAGGGGCTTGGCGAGGGCGTCCAGGCCGGCGATCCACATCTTCGCCGGGGAGAACGTGTGCATCCAGGCGATCACGCCGACGCACGCGTCGTCGGCGCCGGCGTCCACGCACGTCCGGCGGATCGCGTCCGCGCCCGTGAGGACGGGCAGCCACCGGACGGTGACCGGCAGCGCCTCGCCGAGCCGCGCGGCGATCGCCGCGGACTGCTCGGCGACCTGCCGCAGGGTGTCCTCGCCGTACAGGCCCTGGCTGCCGGTGAGGAACCAGATCTCGCGGTTCGGAAAGCTCATGGTCGGCCCCTCTGCCCGTAGGCGTTCTGGTAGCGGTCGTACAGCCGGTCGATGTCGCCCGCGTCCATCGGCCGCGGCTCGCCGAGCTGCCGCGACAGGTGGACGGTCCGGGCGACGTCCTCGCACATCACGGCCGCCTTGACCGCGGCGCGGGCGTCGGCGCCGATCGTGAAGACGCCGTGGTTGCGCATGAGCACGGCGGGGCTGCGGTGCCCGCCGAGGGTCTCGACGATGCCGCGGCCGATGTCGTCGCCGCCGATGAGCGCGAACGGGCCGACGGGGATCTCGCCGCCGAACTCGTCCGCCATCGCCGTCAGCACGCACGGGATCGGCTCGCCGCGCGCCGCCCACGCGGTGGCGTAGGCCGAGTGGGTATGCACCACTCCCCCGACGTCGGGGCGGTGCCGGTACACGTAGGCATGGGCGAACACGTCGCTGGACGGCTTGAGCTCCGTCCCGTCCGCCGGCTTGCCCTCCAGGTCGCACAGCACCATCGCGTCGGGGGTGAGCCGCTCGTAGGGGACGCCGCTCGGCTTGATCAGGAAGGCGTCGTCGCCGGCGCGCGCCGACACGTTGCCGGCCGTCCACGCGACCAGCCCGCACTCGACGAGGGTCTGGTGCAGGACGGTGAGCTCCGTGCGGAGCGCCGCGATCCCGCCGCCCGGCTCTGGCATCTCGACTCCGATCTGTTAGCGCTAACATCCTGGGGCATGACGAAGGCGGACCCTCGGACCGGACGGGGCTAGGTCCCCCGGGGGACCCCCGTGCTCTCCCGGACGACGAGTTCCGGCTCGACGACCCGGCGGGAGCGTTCCGCCGAGACGCCGCCGATCCGGTCGAGCAGCAGGTCGAAGGCCCGCCGGCCCACCTCGCCGAAGTTCTGCCGGACGGTGGTGAGCGGCGGCGGGAAGTAGGCGGCCTCGGGGACGTCGTCGAAGCCCACGACGCTGACGTCGCCGGGCACCTCCCGCCCGGCCTCGCGCAGGGCGCGCAGCAGGCCGAGGGCCATCGCGTCGTTGGCCGCGAACACCGCGGTGACCTCGGGGTCGGCGGCGATCTGCCGGCCGTACTCGTAGCCGGACCGGGCGCTCCAGTCACCGGCGGGCGGCACCGGAGCGGAGCGCCCGGCGGCCTCCAGCGCGGCCCGCCAGCCGTCGGTCCGCCCGCTGGCGTCCACCCAGTCGGCCGGGCCGGCCAGGTGCAGGACGCTCTCGTGCCCGAGGCTGAGCAGGTGCCGGACGGCGCGCTCGGCACCGGCCCGGTGGTCGACCGCGACGACGGGGAACGGCACGTCCGCGCCCGCGCCGACCGCGACCAGCGGGGTGTCGGCCGGCAGCTCCTTCAGCCCGTCCGCCGCCGACTCGTGCGGAGCCACGACCATGATCCCGTCGACCGACTGGCCGCGCAGCCGCTCCACGCCCTCGCCGATCGAGCGGCGGTTCAGCGAGCTCAGGCTGACGATGCTGACGGTGTAGTCGTGCTCGCGGGCGGCCTGCTCGATGCTGAACACGGTCGACGCCGGGCCGTACAGCGTGGTGTCGAAGCTGACCACGCCGAGGACGCCGGACCGGCCGGTGGCCAGCACGCGCGCCGCCGAGTTGGGCCGGTAGTCCAGGGCCCGCACCGCGGCCATCACCCGGGCGCGGGTCTGCGGGCGCACCTTCTCGGGCGCGTTCAGGACGCGCGACACGGTCATCGCCGAGACGCCGGCCATCGCGGCCACGTCCTCCATCACCGCCAGCCGCCGGCCGTCGGGCGCCTCCGGTGATTCGGCGGCCACATCGCCTCCCCGAGTTCTGCGAGCTTACACGCGAATGTTTGCGCTAACGAGCCGGGATGTCAACACCGTCCACCCGGGACGCCCGGCCCCCGGCCGCCCCCGGCCGCCGCCCACAAGTAACGTACGGCTTACTTACGACGAGGAGGTCCCCCCATGGGCGAGCTGAGCGCGATGGACACCGTGCGCGCCGCGGACAAGATCATTCATGATGTCGGGGCTAAGTGGATGCTCGACAAGGCGACGTGGGCGCACGGGAAGGAGAACGGGTACGACAACCCGTTCGCGCACTACTTCGCCGGGCGGTGCGGCGTCCTGGGCGACGTCGACGCCGACGTCGTGTACGCGGCGCTGGGCTGGTTCGCGCCGGGCCTCGTCCGCCCCATGTGGGAGGAGGGCGTCGCGGTCGCCGGGGCGCGGGAGGCCGCCCGGCGGTACGCGCTCGCGTGCGCGGACTGGGGCCGGGACAACGTCCCGGAGGACCCGCGCCTGTGCGAGCTGGGCGAGCGGGTCGTGGCGGCGGCCGAGGCGTCGGGGCTGCCGCTGTTCGCCGGGTGGCGGGCCGAACCGCTCCCCGAGGACGGGCCCGCGCGGCTGACGCACGTGCTCCACCTGCTCCGGGAGCTGCGGGGCGGGCTCCACCTGGTCGCGACGACCGCGGCGGGGCTCTCGCCGCTGGAGGCCGTCCTCGCCGCGAACCCGCCGGAGCGGGCGCAGTTCCTCGGCTGGCAGGGCGACTTCCCCGAGTGCGGCCACCTCAAGCCGCAGCGCGAGGAGGCCGAGGAGACGACCGACAGGCTCTCCGCCGCCGTGTACGAGCGTGCCCTGTCGCCCGCCGAGCGCGCCGAGTTCGCGGACCTGGTCGGCAAGACGGGGACGGCCGTTCTCGGCTGACGCGTCTCCGCAGGCCGGAGGGGCCCGTGTCGAGGGCCTTGTCAGCCGGGGACAAGGGCCGCGGGGAAATTGTGCAAATAACAGACTGTCGCCAGGAATCCGACAGGTTCATTGTTGCCCCGTAACCGATCCCCCTCCGGAAGGAGCAGGCGATGGGGCGACCAGCCCTCCCCATGCTCACGGTCTCGGTGCTGGCCGCGTCCGCGCTGGCCGCGGGCGCGGCGGCGGCCGTGCCGGTGAGCGCGCGCGAAGCCGGCCGGACCGAGGTGCCCGTGGCGTCCGGCTCGCCCGTCACCGAGGTCAGCGAGTCGGTGGTGCGGGTCAAGGTGCCGCTGCCCGCGGCGGCCGGGCCGCGGCCGGAAGCGTGCGACTGGCTGTCCTACCTGCGCTTCCGGCACGTGGACGGCCCGGCCGAGTCGGCGGACGCGGACCGGATCCTCGTCGCGCAGCCCGGCATCCTGGAGGGCGCGGGCGCGTTCGACAGCGTCGCGCGCAACACGGTGGCGGCCGCGGCCCGGAGCGGGCGGCACATCGAGTTCTGGGCCCTCGACCGGCGGTCGAACTGCCTGGAGGACCGCACCGGCGTCCAGGCCGGGCTGGCGGCGGGGGACGTCCATCTCGCGGTCGACTACTACTACCGGCAGAAGGAGATCGACGGGCGGAAGTTCGCCGGCTACCAGACGAACGACCAGGTCAAGTGGCTGCAGCACGTCGGGCTCGAGCAGACCGTCCGCGACCAGTACGACCTGATGGCCAGGGAGCTTCCGGACCAGCGGGCGCGCAAGGAGAAGATGCTCTGCGGCGGGCACTCGCTCGGCGGCGTCCTGACGGCCTACTTCGCCGAGTGGGACTTCGACGGGGACCACGCCACCACCGCCGACGCGGGCCACAACCAGTGCTCCGGCTACTTCGCGCTCGACACCCGGATCGCGAAGGGGCTGCCGGGCATGGGCGGGCAGGTCCCGGCCGAGTGGGTTCCGCTCGTGGAGTTCGGCGCGGGCGCCGTGAAGGCCGGGCTGGAGGCGGGGGTAGTCCCGCGCGCGCTGTCGGCCCCGGCCGTGGTGAACACCGAGACGATGAACCTGCTGGCGATCGCGGGCCTCGCCGCCAACCTCGACCCGGGCGGCGAGTCCGACCTGTCGACGTACATCCCGTCCGGGTTCAACCAGGACATGACGTACCGGCTGCTGTTCTCCAAGGACTACCCGACGTTCCTCAAGGGCTCGCCGACGGTCCAGGACTTCCGGTTCAGCAACGCGGCGGCGCTCGGCGGGCTGCTGGACGACCACTCCCAGCCGCTCGCGTTCATGCAGGCCAGCGTCGGCTTCTGGGACGGCGGGAAGATCGTCGACAAGGAGTTCCCGGCGCCGAACAACCTGGAGGAGATCGGGCTCGGCGGCCTCACGCGGCTCCTCGGCACGGAGAAGAAGGCGATCCCGGACGAACCGGGCGGCCCCCTCTTCACGTGGCGGAACTACGACCGCGTCGGCGCCCCCGACGACCCGGTCCACAGGTCCAAGGACGGCACGCCCTTCACCGCCGCGGGCAAGGAGGTCACCGACATCGCCGAGCTGGCGCGCAGCCTGTCGGAGCACCCGCTCGACTTCACCGAGCACTACTTCCCGACGAAGCTGATCACCGACATCGCGCTGGCGAGCTCGCCCGGCATCGCGGACGACGCCGTCCACGAGGGCGGCATCACCGCCAACCCGACCCTCAACCTGCAGGCGGGTGACGGCCTCGGGTTCGGCGACCCGCAGCCCGGCGACGTCATCGCGGCCGGCTACCAGCACATCGACGTCCTGACCGCCTCGGCCGTGCAGGACGACGGCCGGCCCGAGCCGATCTCGACGAACCTGGCGGCCTTCGCGACCAGGTGACGGCGCCCGCCGCACCCGGTCGGACGACCCGCGCCCGGCCCGTGTTTTGCGGGCCGGGCGCCGGGTAGGTGGAGGCCGCATGGAGGTGACGAGGGGGGTGGACATGGGCGTTCGCCAGTGGATCGAGTCGTGGCCCGTCTACCGCCAGTTCACCGAAGGCGACCCGCTCGGCCGCGGCGCGGCCGCGAAGAGCGCGGGCAGCGAGCGGCTGCGGGCGAGGGTGAGCACGGCCGACAAGGTCGTGAAGTCCATCTGCCCGTACTGCGCGGTCGGCTGCGGGCAGGACGTGTTCGTCAAGGACGGCAAGGTCACCCACATCGAGGGCGACCCCGACTCACCGGTCAGCCGGGGCCGGCTGTGCCCGAAGGGCTCGGCTACCCTCCAGCTCACCACGGGGTCCGCCCGCGAGTACCAGGTCCTCTACCGCCGCCCGCACGGCACCGACTGGGAGGCGCTCGACCTCGACACGGCGATGGACATGATCGCCGACCGGGTGATCGAGGCGCGCCGGCGCGGCTGGCAGTGGGAGACCGACGACGGGCTGCGGGTGCGGCGCACGATGGGCTTCGCGAGCCTCGGCGGCGCCACGCTCGACAACGAGGAGAACTACCTGATCAAGAAGCTGTTCACCGCGCTCGGCGCGGTGCAGATCGAGAATCAGGCCCGTATTTGACACTCCTCCACCGTTCCCAGTCTGGGAACCTCGTTCGGACGCGGCGGCGCGACCACCTTCCAGCAGGATCTGCAGAACGCGGACTGCATCGTCATCCAGGGCTCGAACATGGCCGAGTGCCACCCGGTCGGGTTCCAGTGGGTGATGGAGGCGAAGGCGCGCGGGGCGAAGCTGATCCACGTGGACCCGCGGTACACGCGGACGAGCGCGGTCTCCGACGCCCACGTGCCGCTGCGCGCGGGCACCGACATCGCGTTCCTGGGCGGGATCATCAACTACGTCCTGGAGAACGACAAGTACTTCCGCGACTACGTCGTGGACTACACCAACGCGCCGGTGATCCTCAACGAGGACTTCCGCGGCCCCGAGGACCTGGACGGCGTGTTCTCCGGCCTGGACCCGGAGCAGCGCAGCTACGACCACCGGACGTGGCAGTACGAGGGCATGACGGTCCAGGCCGCGTCCGGGCTCCGCGACATGGCGTACGACGACATCGTCGGGGAGGCCGACGAGTCGGGGCACGGCGAGGCCGCCGGGTCCGGCGGCCCGCCGATCGGCGTCGGCGACCCGGAGCGCGACCCGACGCTGCAGCATCCGAGGTGCGTGTTCCAGGTGCTCAAGCGGCACTTCTCGCGCTACACGCCCGAGATGGTGGAGCGGATCTGCGGCGTCCCGCGCGAGCTGTTCCTGCGGATCTGCGAGACGATCGCGCAGAACTCGGGCCGCGACCGGACGACCGCGTTCGCGTACGCGGTGGGCTGGACGCAGCACACGGTCGGCGTCCAGTACATCCGGACGGCGTCGATCCTGCAGAGCCTGCTCGGCAACATCGGGCGTCCGGGCGGCGGCATCCTGGCGTTGCGCGGGCACGCGTCCATCCAGGGCTCGACGGACATCCCGACCTTGTACAACCTGCTGCCCGGCTACATCCCGATGCCGCACGCGCACCCTGAGCAGGACCTGGAGTCGTTCGTGCGCGGCGAATCCGCGCGCAAGGGCTTCTGGGGCGACATGAGCGCCTACATGGTGAGCCTGATGAAGTCGTACTGGGGCGACGCTGCGACGGCCGACAACGACTACTGCTTCGACTACCTGCCGCGCCTGACCGGCACGCACAACACCTACGACACGGCGATGGCGCAGATCAACGGGGAGTGCAAGGGCTACTTCCTGATGGGCGAGAACCCGGCCGTCGGGTCGGCCAACGCGAAGATCCAGCGGCTCGGGATGGCGAACCTGGACTGGCTGGTCGTCCGCGACTTCTCGCAGATCGAGTCCGCGACCTGGTGGAAGGACGGCCCGGAGATCGAGTCGGGCGAGATGCGGACCGAGGACATCGGCACCGAGGTGTTCTTCCTGCCGGCCGCGACGCACACCGAGAAGGACGGCAGCTTCACCAACACCCAGCGGATGCTGCAGTGGCACTACCGGGCCGTCGAGCCCGCCGGGGACGCCCGCAGCGACCTGTGGTTCACCTACCACCTGGGCCGCATCATCCGGGAGAAGCTCGCCGGCTCGGCCGACGAGATGGACCGCCCCGTCCTGGACCTCACCTGGGACTACCCGACGATGGGCGAGATGCGGGAGCCGGACGCCGAGGCCGTCCTCGCGGAGATCAACGGCTTCGACGCCGACGGGAACCCGCTGTCGTCCTACACGCAGCTCAAGGACGACGGGTCCACCTCGTGCGGCTGCTGGATCTACTGCGGCTGCTACGCGGACGGCGTCAACCAGACCGCGCGCCGCAAGCCGGGCAAGGACCAGAACTGGGTCGCGCCCGAGTGGGGGTGGGCGTGGCCGCTGAACCGCCGCGTCCTCTACAACCGGGCGTCCGCCGACAAGGACGGCAAGCCCTGGAGCGACCGCAAGGCGCTCGTCTGGTGGGACGCCGAGCAGGGCGTCTGGACCGGCCACGACGTCCCGGACTTCATCGCCGACCGCCCGCCGGACCACAGGCCCCCGCGCGACGCGACCGGCCCGGACGCGATCGCCGGCGACGACCCGTTCATCATGCAGGCGGACGGCAAGGCGTGGCTGTTCGTCCCGTCGGGGCTGACCGACGGCCCGCTGCCGGCGCACTACGAATCGCAGGAGTCGCCGTTCCCCAACCCGCTGTACCGGCAGCAGCGCAACCCCGTCCGGTACCTGCTGCCGCCGCATCCCGACAACCGGTACGCGCCGAGCGGCGAGGCTCCGGGCGCGGACATCTACCCGTTCGTCGCGACCACCTACCGGCTCACCGAGCACCACACGGCGGGCGGCATGTCGCGCTGGCAGCCGTACCTCGCCGAGCTGCAGCCGGAGTTCTTCTGCGAGGTCTCGCCCGAGCTGGCGGCGGAGCGCGGCCTGGAGCACGGCGGCTGGGCGACGATCATCAGCGCGCGCAACGCCGTCGAGGCGCGGGTGCTGGTGACCGAGCGGATGCCGTCCCTCAACGTGGAGGGCAAGGTCGTGCACCAGATCGGCCTGCCCTACCACTGGGGCCCGAACGGCTACAGCACGGGCGACGCCGCGAACGAGCTGCTCCACCTCGCGCTGGACCCGAACTCCCACATCCAGGAGACCAAGGCGTGGTCGGTCGACATCCGGCCGGGGCGGCGCCCGCGCGGACCGGCGACGGTGGCGCTGGTGCAGGAGTACCGCAGGCGCGCCGGCATCACCGACGGGACGGGCACCGAGATCTAGCGGACGACCAGCGGGTGGGCGCCGGCGGGGACCAGCTCGCCGATGACCGGCGCGCCGGGGATCTCGCCGGCGATCAGGAGGCCGCCGGACGTCTGAGCGTCGGCGAGGAGCAGGCGCTCCTCCTCGCCCGCCCCGCCGAAGTCGGTATGGGGGGCGACCCAGTCGAGGTTGCGGCGGGTGCCGCCGCTGACGTACCCGGCGCGGAGCGACTCGCGGGCGCCGTCCAGGTAGGGGACGGCGGCGGCGTCGACCACGGCGGTGACGCCGGACGCGCGGGCCATCTTGCAGAGGTGGCCGAGGAGCCCGAAGCCGGTCACGTCGGTGGCGCAGACGGCGCCCGCGGCGAGGGCGGCGGCGGACGCGTCCGCGTTCAGCTCGGTCATGGTCGCGACGGCGTGCTCGAAGACCTCGCCGGTCGCCTTGTGCCGGTTGTTGAGGACGCCGATGCCGAGCGGCTTGGTGAGCGTGAGCGGCACGCCGGGCCGGCCGGTGTCGTTGCGGAGGAGGCGGGCGGGGTCGGCGACCCCGGTGACGGCCATGCCGTACTTGGGTTCGGGGTCGTCGACGCTGTGCCCGCCGCCGACATGGCAGCCCGCGAGGGCGGCGACGTCCAGGCCGCCGCGCAGCACCTCCCGCGCGAGGTCGAACGGCAGGACGTCGCGGGGCCAGGCGAGCAGGTTCACCGCGACGAGGGGGCGGCCGCCGACCGCGTAGACGTCCGACAGCGCGTTCGCGGCGGCGATGCGGCCCCAGTCGTAGGGGTCGTCGACGACGGGGGTGAAGAAGTCGGCGGTGGCGACCGCGGCGAGGCCGTCCGGGGAGCCGGGGAGCCGGACGACGGCGGCGTCGTCGCCGGTGTCGAGGCCGATGACCAGCTCGCCGTTCGGGGACCCGGGGACCGCGTCGAGGCCGGAGACGACCTCCTCCAGCTCGCCGGGCGGGATCTTGCAGGCGCAGCCGCCGCCGTGCGCGTACCCGGTCAGCCGCTTGCCGGTTCCGGTGTCCGTCGTGGCCTGGGTCATGTCGTCCTTTCGGTCCGGCGCCGCCGGAGGTCGTCCACCCTGGCCGTGTAGCCCGCCTCGTCCAGGTGCTCCAGCAGCGGGACGGCGACGCGGCGGGTGGTGCCGAGCGCGCGGCGCGCCTCGCTCAGCGTGAACGTGTCGCCGAGCCCGGCGAGGATCTCGGCGGCGCGGACGTCGTCGCCGGGCAGCAGGACGATCCCCTCGCCGAGCCGGAGGAGCACGCCGGCCCTGGCGGCCGCGGCGATCATCTTCGGGGTGAGGCCGAGTTCGGCGAGCCGGTTGGCGTCGGGCGCGAGGAACGGGTGCTCGGCCAGCTCGCGGCGGACGGCGTCGACCGCCTGCCGCACGTCCGGCGGCAGTTCGGGCGCGATGGCCCGGCCGTAGATCCGGCCGTCGCGCCACAGCAGCCCCTCGGCTCCGGCGAGCGCCTCCACGAGCGCGCGGTCGGGCAGGCCGAGGGCGCGGCGCGCCGCCTCCGCGGGGAGCCCGGGGTCGGCGGGATCGGCGGCGGCGTGCGCGTCGACGGCCGTGCCGAGGCGTTCGCGGAGCCCCGCCCAGTGGCCGGGGTCGGCGAGCCAGTCCCCGGCGACGGGTTCGCACGGGACGGGGAACCCCATCGCGACCAGGTCCGCCCGCCTGATCAGGCGTCGGCGGCGGAGTTCGGCGGCGCCGTCGGGCCGCCCGGTCAGCGCGGCGAGTTCCGTCGCGCGGGCCGCGGCGGCACCCCGCCTGGTGAACGGCTCGGGCCGCACGTCGAGCACCGTGACCCCGGCGGGGACCCGGTGCCGCCCCGGGTCGCGCAGCAGCGCGATGTCGCCGACCCGCAGCGGCAGCGGCCGCCGCAGCGAGAGCCGGGCGGTGTCGTCGCCGAGCGGGCGGACGTGCGCCGGGACCGCCGCCGAGCCGACGTGCAGGATCAGCTCGCGCGGCAGGTCCGGGGCGGGGTCGCCGCGCAGCCGCACGTCGACGACGTCGGCGGTGAGCCAGCGGTCCGGCGTCAGCAGGGCCTCGCCCCGGCCGATCTCGGGCCCGCCGTGCAGGTTGACGGCGACGCGGGCGACGCCGGTAACCTCCTGGTGATCCTCCTTGAGGCTCTGCAGGCCGCGGACGCGGGCGAGGCCGCCGCCGACGGCGAGCCGGTCGCCGACGCGGATCGTCCCGGCGCCGAGGGTCCCGGTCACGACCGTGCCCCTCCCCCGGACGGTGAACACGCGGTCGACCCACAGGCGGACGTCCGCGTCCTCGTCGGGGCGGGGCAGCGACCCGGCGAGCCGCTCCAGCCCGGCGCGCAGATCGTCCATCCCCTCGCCGGTGGCGCCGCTGACCAGGAACGACTCGACCTTGCCGAGCGGCGTGGCCGCGATGTGGGCGAGCGCCTCGTCCCGCACCCGGCTCGCCGCCGCCTCGCCGGCGAGGTCGCGGCGCGTCACGGCGAGCAGGCCGTGCCGGACGCCGAGCGCGTCCAGGACCGCCAGGTGCTCCTCCGACTGCCGCTGCCAGCCCTGGTCCGCCGCGACGACGAACATGACGGCCGGGACGGGCCCCACCCCGGCCAGCATCGTCGCGACCAGGCGTTCGTGCCCGGGGACGTCCACGAACGCGAGCCGCCCGCCTCCGGGCAGCGTCGTCCAGGCGAAGCCCAGCTCGATGGTCAGCCCGCGCCGCCGCTCCTCCTCCAGCCGGTCGGGCTCCATCCCGGTGAGGGCGCGGACGAGCGTCGACTTGCCGTGGTCCACGTGCCCCGCGGTCGCGACGACGTTCATCATGACCCGGTTCGTCATGACGCGGCCAGCCGGACCGCCTCGGCGATGTCGGCGTCCCGGTCCGGCGGCACCGCGCGCAGGTCGAGCAGGCACCGCCCGTCCTCGACCCGTCCCATCACCGCCGGGGTCCCCTGCCGCAGCCGCGCCGCGTAGCCGTCCGGCACCGACACCGCCGCGCTCGGGAGCACGACGCCGGGCGCGCCGCCGCCGCCGACCGCGGCCTCGCTCGGGACGGCCGCCGCGTCCAGGCCGCCGTCCCGCAGCCGCGCGGCGAGCCGCTCGGCCCGCGCGAGCAGCGCCGCCGCGTCGGCGTGCAGGGCCTCCTCCGTCGGGGTGCGCGGGCCGCGGACGGTGGCCTCCAGCGCGGCCAGTGTCATCTTGTCGACCCGCAGCGCGCGGGCCAGCGGATGGCGGGCCAGGCGCCGCACGAGGTCGCCGTGGCCGAGGACGAGCCCGCACTGCGGCCCGCCGAGCAGCTTGTCGCCGCTGGCCGTGACCAGGTGCGCGCCCGCCTTGAGCATGGACGCCGCGTCGGGCTCGTCCGGCAGGAGCGGCTCGTGCGCGAGCAGGCCGGAGCCGATGTCGGCGACGACCGGGACCCCGAGCCCGGCCAGCTCGGCGACGTCGGCGCCGCGGGTGAAGCCGGTGATGCGGAAGTTCGACGGATGCACCTTGAGGATGAACCCGGTGTCCTCGCCGACGGCCGCCGCGTAGTCGTCCGGCGTGGTGCGGTTGGTCGTCCCGACCTCCCGCAGCCGCGCGCCCGTCGCGGCCAGCAGCTCGGGGATGCGGAACCCGTCCCCGATCTCCACCATCTCGCCGCGGCCGATCACGATCTCGCGGTTCCCGGCGAGCGCGGTCGCGGCCAGCACGAGCGCCGCCGCCCCGTTGTTGACGACGTGCGCCGCCTCCGCCTGCGGCACCCGCTCCAGCAGCGCCGCGAGGACGGACCGCCCGCGCCGCGCCCGCCGGCCGGTCTCCAGGTCGAGTTCGACGTCGGTCGCCCCCGACGCCACGGCCACCGCGTCCCGCGCGGCGTCCGACAGCGGCGCCCGCCCGAGGTTGGTGTGCAGCAGGACGCCGGTCGCGTTGAGCACGGGACGCAGCCCGGAGGCGGTCGCCGGGAGCGCGGCCACCGCCGCGGCCGCCACCGCGTCCGGCGGGATCTCACCCGCCCTGGCCCGCCGCTGCGCGGCGACGACGGCCGCCTTCACCACCCCGCGCCCGAGCCGCGCCGCGGCCTCGGCGAGGCGGGGGTCGGCGAGCAGCACGTCCGTCCGGGCGATCCGCCGCCGCGCGTCCGCGGCGGCCGTCGCTTCATGATCCATCGGCGCCCTCCGCTGCGCCCGGTACCCGCGAGCGGCGGCACCGAAACGATCCGCCTCCGGCCTGCGGCCCTTGATAGGGGCGGGTGACGCGGGACGGGCGGGTTTGTCAGTCAAGTGAGTGTCATGAGGTACCTCCTGTGCCTAGCCTGTCGGCTAGGTGTCCGCTCGGGAGGTGCCGGTTTGACCGAGGTGCATGCGAGACCCTCCGGGGACGAGCTGTCCGCGCAGCCGTGGCGGGACGTCCCCCGGGAGGAGGCGCGGTGGATGCGGCCGCACCTGCCGGCGCTGGTCGACTCCATGGTGGAAGGGGTGCTCCGGCACGTGCCCGAGTACGCCCGGCCGGACGATCCCGTCTACCTCGACGTGATGCGGGTCGCGGCGGAGCAGGGCATGGGGCACTTCGTCCAGATGATCGCCGATCCGGACGCCTCCTGGCAGGAGGTGCACCAGGTCTTCTTCGACATCGGGTACGGGGAGGCGGTCGAGGGCCGCTCGCTCGAACACCTGCAGAACGCGCTGCGGATCGCGTCCCGGACGGCCTGGCGGTACCTGTCGCGGGAGGCCGACCGGCTGCAGAAGCCGCGGGAGCTGGCGATCTCGCTGGCCGAGGTGAACTTCGCGTACCTGGACCTGCTGGCCTCCGCCGCCGCGCAGGGCTACGCGCGGGCGCGGGAGAAGGCGGCGGGCGAGCGGGAGCAGCGGCGCGGCAGGCTGCTGAGCCTGCTGCTGTCCCAGCCGCCCGCGCCGCGGGACATCGTCGCCGAGCAGGCGACGCTGGCGGGGTGGCCGCTGCCCGAGCGGCTGGCGGTGATCGTGCTGAGCCCGCGTCCCGGCAGCGGCGGCGAGGGGCCCGCGGGGCTGCCGCCGACCCTGCTGAGCGGGCTGGACCGGGGCCGGCCGTGCCTGGTGGTGCCCGACCCCGACCGCCCCGGCGGCACCGACCGGCTCACCGCCACGCTCGCCGGCTGGACGGGCGCGGTCGGACCCGCGGTGCCGGTGGACCAGGCGGGCGTGTCGCTGCACTGGGCGCACCGGGCGCTCGACCTGATGGCCGCCGGGCGGCTCGGCCACGCCCCGGGGAGGAAGGCGGCGAAGGGCAGGCCGCGGCCCGGCGTCCTCGTCCACGCGGACCGGCACCTGCCCGACCTGCTGCTCCAGGAGGGCTGGACGCTCGCCGAGGCCGCGGCGCGGCGCCGGCTCGCGCCGCTCACCGCGCTCGGCCCGCACCGCGGCGGCCGGCTGGCGCTCACCCTGCTGGAGCTGCTCCGGCACGGCTTCAACGCGACCGACGCCGCGGAGGCGCTGTGCGTGCACCCGCAGACGGTCCGGTACCGGCTCGCGCAGCTCCACGAGGTCTTCGACCACGACATCGAGGACCCCGCGCTCCGGCTGGAGCTGATGCTGCTCCTGCCCGTCTGGCTCCGGGACGCCGGGCAGGAGCCGGCGTGACCCGTGCGGGCCGTGCGGCTCACCCGTCCTTCGCGGGGACCTCCGTGACCGGCAGGGTCCCGCCGAGGTAGGCGAGGCGGCACGCGGAACGGGCGATCTTGCCGCTGCTGGTGCGCAGCAGCCCGCCGGGCTCGATCAGCACGAAGTCGTGGACGCGCAGGTCGTGCTGCTGCTTGACGGCCGTCCGCACCGCCCGCGCCACCTCGTCCGGGTCGAGCAGCGCGATCGGCACCCGCCGGTTCCGCTCGGCGATCACGACGAGGCCCTCCGTCTCGCTCGTCTCGGTGGACGCGTCGACGGACACGGCGCAGGTGTACTCGCGGCGGATCGCCTCGTGGGCGCCCGAGACGGTGAACTCGATGTCCTGCGGGTAGTGGTTGCGGCCGTCGACGATGACCAGGTCCTTGATCCGGCCGGTGACGAACAGCTCGCCCCCGTGCAGGACGCCGAGGTCGCCGGTGCGCAGCCACGGCCCCTCCGGCAGCTCATCCGGATCGGTGAGCCTCGCCTGGAACGTCTCCTTGGTGGCCTCGGGGCGTCCCCAGTAGCCCGCGGCGACGTTCGGGCCGTGCACCCAGATCTCGCCGACCCCGCCCTCCGCGAGCCTGCTCCCGGTCTCGGGGTCGACGACGGCGACGTGCTGGCCGAACGACGTCCCGCAGGCGATCAGCTGCACGGCGCCGGGCGCGTCGGCGGCGCACGGCTCGGCGGCGCCGCGGCGCAGCCGCTCGTGGTCGAACGCGCGGCGCGTCGGCTCCCGGAACCTCGACGACGCCGACACGTAGACGGTCGCCTCGGCCAGCCCGTACGCGCACACCTGCGCCTCGGGCCGCAGCCCGCAGTCCTTGAACGCCTCGAAGAACCCGCTGAGCGTGCTCTCCCTGACGGGTTCGGCGCCGTTCATGAAGACCTGCACGCCGCTGAGGTCGAGGTCCTTCTTCTCCTCCTCGGTGACCTGCGCGGTGAGGTACTCGTAGGCGAAGTTCGGGCCGCCGGTGAACGCGTGGCGCTGCCCGCTGAGCAGCTCCAGCCAGCGGACGGGGCGCATGATGAACGCGACCGGGTCCATGATCACGCCCGGGTTCCCGTAGACGAGCGGCAGCGCGACCGTCGTGACCAGCCCCATGTCGTGGAACACCGGGAGCCAGTTCACCCCGGTCGACTCGCGCGGGATGCCCTCGAACGCGCGCCACAGCTGCTCGGCGTTCGCCGCGAAGTTGCCGTGCGTGATGATCACACCGGCGGGGGTCCGGGTCGAACCGGACGTGTACTGGAGGTAGGCGACGTCGTCCGGGTCGATCGGCTCGGGCGTCCAGTCGAGCGCGCCGTCCACCCGGTCGGCGACGATGACCTCGGCCGGGGCGCGGACGCCGTCGCCGGCCAGGAACCCCTCGACCGCCGGCAGCGACGCGCTCGTGGTGATCACGACGTCGGGCTCGGCGTCCTGGTAGACGGCCAGGAGCCGGTCGCCGTGGCCGGGCAGGTCCGGGGAGAACAGCGGGACGCCGATGACGCGGGCGTACATCGCGCCGAGGAACCCGGTCACGTAGTGCAGGTCCTGCGGGGCGAGCACCGCCGCGCGCCGCCCCGGCTCGGTCGCGCGGCGGATCGCGGCGGCGATCGAGCGGGCCCGCCGGTCCAGTTCGCCCCAGGTGACGTCGAGGGCGATGCCGTCCGGGTCGGTCAGGTAGTCCATGAACGTGTAGGCCCGGTCGTCGGGGAAGTCCTTGGCGAACCGGGAGAGCCGTTCGATCAGGGGCGTCCGGTCGAGGACGGGAAGGTCGGTCATGCTGCTTCTCCCTGGGACGTGACGCGGCGTGCGGCGAGGCGCTCGTGGTCGGGCCAGCGCACGTCCCAGACCCAGCCGAGCTTCTCGAAGATCCAGATGACCCGGGCGCTGATGTCGATCTGCCCCTTGAGGACGCCGTGCCTGGCGCACGTGGGGTCGGCGTGGTGGAGGTTGTGCCAGGACTCGCCGAACGACGGGATCGCCAGCCACCACACGTTGCGGGCCCGGTCGCGGGTCTTGAAGTCCTCCCTGCCGAACACGTGGCAGATCGAGTTGATGGAGAACGTGACGTGCTCGCCGGCGAACACGCGCATCAGGCCGCCCCAGAACAGCGCGGTGAGGGCGCCGTGCCAGGAGAGGGTGAGCAGCGCGCCGAGGCCCATCGGGACGAGGAACGTCGACAGCACGATCACCGCGTACACGGGATCGAGCGACAGGAACCGGATGTCCTTGTCCCTGAGCAGGTCGGGCGCGTACTTGCTGCGGGACGTGCGGTCCTTGCTGAACAGCCATCCCATGTGCGCGTGGTAGAGGCCCTTGGTGAGGCCCCACACGCCCGGCCCGTACGCCCAGGGCGAGTGGGGGTCGCCCTCCTGGTCGGAGTACTTGTGGTGGCGGCGGTGGTCGGCGACCCACCGGACGACCGACCCCTGCATGGCCTGCCCGCCGAGGATGGCCAGCGCGATCCGCAGCCACCGCTTGGCCTTGAAGCCGCCGTGGGTGAAGTGCCGGTGGTAGCCGACCGTGATCCCGATCGCGTTGAGCGGGTACAGGAAGGCGAATATGGCGATGTCCGTCCAGCCGATCCCCCAGCCCCACAGGAACGGGACGGCGCCCAGCACCCCGAGGATCGGCGCGGCCACGAACACCACGACCGCGATGCGCTCGGGCAGCGGGACGGTCCCGGAGATGTCGGGTCGCGGATCCCGGCCGCTGCCGATGTCGGCGACGCCCGCGGTCATGTTCGGCCCGCTGTCATATTCGGCTCCTTAGAGATTCCGTGCGGTCAGCAGTTGCCTTCGGCGGGCTTGCCCGCGAACCGGTCGGTGAGGAAGTCCGTCACGTCCCGGGCCGCGGCCCAGTCGGTGGTCAGGTGCTCGGCCGGGTAGGTGTTCTTCCAGGTCGTGGTGATGCCGGCGGCGCAGTAGCGCTGCCGCGTGGCGTCCTCGGTCTCGTGCGGGATGATCTCCTCGAACCAGCCGCGGTACTGGAACACCGGGAAGCCGATCTCGTACCGGGCGCCGGACGAGGGGCCGCCGACGCCGACGCCGAGCCGCTGCCGGTCGACCAGCTCGCCCCAGGTGACGCCGCCGGGGCCGCGGAGCGCGTAGATCTGCTCCAGCGTCAGCCGGCCGGTGGAGAAGTCCTCGACCCGCGCGCCGAGGAACACCGCGAGCGTCCCGAACAGGCAGTGCGACCGGACGTCCTCGACCGCCCGCGCGCCCCGCTCGTTCATCAGCTCGGTGAACGGCATCTCGGGGTAGGCGGCGTGCAGCCCGACGAGCGCGTCGGCGAGGAAGCCCGCGAACAGGCTGCCGTTCAGCTGCTTCGCGGTCACCTTGAGGTCGCCGGGCACGCCGCCGGCCGCCGCGCCGACCACGTTCAGCTCGGGCGCGTAGGACGCTGCGAGTTGCGCGCCCCACAGCGCGGCGGCGCCGCCCTCGGAGTAGCCGGAGATGCCGACGTCGCCGTCCGCGGTGAGGGACCCGCCGGGAATCTGCCGGGACGCCCGGACGATGTCGAGCAGCGCGTGACCGGCGTTGGCGCCCACCATGTACGTGTGGACCTGCCCGCTGAGGTAACCGACGCCGTCCGTGGCGGCGACCGCATGACCCGCGCGCAGGAACAGGTTCAGGTTCCCGCCCTCGTACATGTCGACGTACTCGCCTGCGAGCTGCTTGGAGAAGGCGCAGCGCTCGGCGGAGCCCAGCGTGCCGGGGTTGAACGCGACGGTCGGGCGGGAGCCGTCTCCCGTCCAGGGCGCGGTGGGGATCGCGACCGTCCCCGTCACCACGTTCCTGGCGCCCTTGGCGTCGGTGGAGACGTACCTGACCTTCCACGCCCGCATCGGGACGTCGCCGGGGATGTTCGTCAGCTTCACCGGGCGGCAGGCCAGCAGGTCGCCGGGATCGCCTTGGACGGTGCCGGGGGGCGGCGCGTAGATGTCGGCGTCGGTGGCGTCGCAGCCCGCCGGCGCGGCGGCGGGCGCGGCGGCCGCCTGGGGTGCGGCGGCGGGCACGGCGAGGGCCACGCCCAGCACCGCGGTCGAGAAAAGGCTCCGGACACGCATCGTCGCTCCAGTGGGGGCTGGATACCGAACGGTGACGACTGTGTCCCAGGGGCCGCGATGGGCGGAATGAAGTCTTCTGACATGGTCGGGCCCCGCGCTTAGCAACCAACTCAATAACCGGACCGTCCGGACGATCTCCTACGGTCATCGGTATGAGCGAGTCATCTCGGCGCGGCGACGGGGTGCGCGAGGCCCGTCCGCGCCTGGTCGGGCGGCGGCTGGCGCTGCTGTTCGCGGCGACCTTCCTGAGCCTGACGGGCGTGTTCCTGCTGCTGTCGGTCGTCCCGATGTACGCCGTGGACGGCGGGGCGGGCCAGGCCGGCGCGGGCCTCGCGACGGGCTCGCTGATGCTGACGACGGTGCTCACCGAACTGGCGCTCCCCCGCCTGCTGTCGCGGTTCGGGTACGTGCCGGTGCTCGCGGCGGGGCTGCTGCTGCTCGGCCTGCCCGCGCTCGCGCTGACCGCCTCGTCCGGCATGCCGATGATCATCGCGGTGAGCCTGCTGCGCGGCGTCGGCTTCGGGATCGCGGTGGTGGTCCCGAACGCGCTGGTCGCGGCGCTCGCCCCGGCGGACCGGCGCGGCGAGGCGCTCGGCCTGTTCGGGCTCACCGCCGGGCTGCCGGCGGTGCTCGCGCTGCCGCTCGGAGTGTGGCTCGCCGGGCAGGTCGGCTACCCGCCGGTGTTCGTCGCGGCCTCGGTGACGTCGCTGGCGGCGCTGGCCGCGCTGCCCGGCCTGCCGCGCCGCCTGGCGTCCGGGGCCGCGCAGGGGTCCCTCGGCATGCTCGCGGCGCTGCGGTCGCCCGACCTGCTGCGTCCCGCGGCCGCGTTCGCCTCGACCGCGATGGCGGCCGGCATCCTCATCACGTTCCTGCCGGAGGCGGTCCCGGCCGCGGGGGTCGCGGCGACGGCGCTGTTCGTGCAGCCGGCCGCCACCACGCTCGCCCGCTGGCAGGCGGGGCGCTTCGGGGACCGGCACGGCTCCGCCCGCCTGCTCGCGCCCGCGGTGGCCCTCTCGGCGGCGGGGATCGCGCTGCTGGCCCTCGTCCCGCACCCGGCCGCCGTGTTCGCCTCGATGGTCCTGTTCGGCGCGGGGTTCGGGGTCACGCAGAACGCGAGCCTGGCGCTGATGTACGAGCGGGCGCCCGTGTCCGGCTACGGGACGGTCAGCGCGCTGTGGAACATCGGCTACGACGGCGGCATGGGCGCCGGCGGCGTCGCGTTCGGCCTCGCCGTCGCGCACACCGGCTACCCGGCCGCCTTCGCCCTCACCGCCGCCGCGATCTTCCTGTCCGTCCCGCTGGCGCTCCGCCGCCGCGCCGCCGGCCCCGGGGCGCGCTAGCCCCGGGCCGAGCGCGGGGGTTCCTGGGGCCGGGACGGCCCGTTCGCGGGCGTGCGGCGCGGGACGCCGTCCGGGGAGCGGGTGACGGTCTCCGCCGGCCGGGCGGCTTCGGCGCGGCGGCCGGCCCCGGAATCGGCGACGGCCTCACCGACCGCGTCGGCGTCGGCATCGGCGTCGGCGGGGAGCAGGCCGGAGGTCTCCAGGTACTGCCGGCCCCGCGGGGTGAGGTCCCACGCGTTGTGCCGCCACTCCTTGCGCCGCCACACGACGCCCGCGGACAGCAGCTTGCGCCCGGTGCGGCTGATCTCGGTCTCGTCGGTGCCGAGCTCGGCGGCGAGCTGCCGGTTGGACATGCCCGGCCGCCGGGCCACCGCGACCAGGAAGCGCGCCGCGTACCCCTCGGGCTGCAGCGCGAGCTGGAGCCCGGACGGGAGCCGCTTCAGCGCCCAGTGCACGACGTCGATCAGCCCGAGGATGCGGCCGCGCTGCTCGCGCTGCGGGGCGTCGAGGGCGCCGACGTCCAGGTAGTGGCGGTGCAGCCACTGGAGCCCGTCCTGGCATTCGACCAGTGCGGGCTCGTCCGCGCTCAGCGACGCGTCGGTGATGAGCATGCCGAGCGCGCTGAAGTGGCCGTCGCTGATGACCTTGGCGTGCTCCATCGCGTCGATGAGCCGCCGGACCTCGGTCCGGCGGTCGTGGGTCGGGCCGGGTGCGGAGTCGGTCAAGGCACTCATGGTCACACTCCCCTGGGGTTCGACGGCACCGCCGGACTCTTCCAGGGTGCGCGGATGCCAAGTGAATGTCAAGTGACAACGATCGGGGGTTCTGTAGCGGACGACACGAAAAGCGATGCGCGGGAGAGTTAGCATCGATCCACCACCCGTAACCGTGCCTGTCAACTCCCCCGGGGGCGCTTATGACGGATCAGTTGGCTGCAGCCGCCTATCCGGCCGAACCAGCTGATCTCTTCGTCCATCTCTACGACTCGCTCGCGGACGACGTCTTCCAGGGTTGGACGGCCACGCGCTGGTACGCCGAGGAGGGGGTGCGGCGCGCCGCGGACGAGATCGCCGCGACGGTGCTGGAGCACGGCGTCCTCGACCCCGCGGAGACGGCGCGGATCATCGCCGCCGACGGCGACCGCGGCGCGTTCACGATCCTGCTCGGTCTCGACGGCGCGCTCGCCCACGCGAGCCCGTACGCGCCCTACCACGACGCGCCCGCGCTCTCCGGGGTCCTCGTCAACTACCTGACCGAGGGCAGGATGAACGGGCCCGGGACGACGGGCGCGCTGCTCCCCCGCTGCGCGTTCCCCGGCCGGCCGCGCGGGGCGCGCTCCAAGGCGGAGTTCTTCGGCGTCCACCGCGTCCCCCAGGCGCAGTGGGAGCGCATCGACCACACCGTGCTGCCCGCGGTGAACGACCCGCACTTCAGCCGGGACGAGCCCGTCACGGTCGGCTGCGCGCCCGTGCTGGAGACGTTCGACGACGTGGACATCCGGTTCGAGGAGCGGGACGGGACGACCGTGTACCGGCTCCGCCCGATGGACTCGTCCGGCATCCGCAGCCGCATCAAGGCGATCGTCCGGCGGCTGGACGAGTCCGGCGCGCAGCTCGCGGTGATGCCGGAGGCGTCGCTGTCGGACGCGCTGCTGGAGCACTGGAAGGAGGTCGCGTTCGACACCGCCGGACGCGACCGGGACCGCCGCCCGCTGCGCTTCCTGCTGCTCGGCAGCGGCCCGCTCGGGCGGGACGACCCGCCGCCGAACCGCGCCGTCCTCCTCGACCGCTGGACGGGCCAGGAGCTCCTCGTCCAGGACAAGCTGTCCGGCTTCACGCTGGACGCCGGGCAGATGCGGCTGTGGCGGCTGCCGGACGCCCCGGCCGCCGGAACGGCCGTGGAGTACGCGCGGCGCGGCACGCGGATCGGCGTGCTCGACTCCTCGCTCGGCCGGCTCGCCGTGCTGATCTGCGAGGACCTCGGCCGGTCGACCGGCTGGGAGCGCGAGCTGGAGGCGTGCGGGGTGTCGCACCTGCTCGTCCCGATCTTCTCCAAGCCGATCCTGGAGCACCGCTGGGAGGACCAGGGCGCCGAACGGCAGGTGACGACGCTCGGGAGCTGGGTGACGGTGTCCAACAGCCTCGCGATCGGCGCCGCCATCCCCGACGAGGACCTCCCCGGCCCCCGCTACACCTGCCTCGTGTCGGGGCCGCAGCGGCTGGACCGCGACGCCTACGCGACCGAGCGGCAGTTCGGCGTCGCGCGCACGGGCGGCGAGCTCGGCCGCCTGCCCACGTCGGAGCTGCCCCGCATGTTCCCGGGCGCCGCCTACGACGTCTGGCACCCCCACTGGCGGGACCCGGCCCGGCAGTAGGCGCGTCAGTCGACCGTGAAGACCGCCGGTGCGGTCACCGGGCCGGCCGGGGTGATCACCACCGGCGGTCCCGTGGTGGCGCCCGGCGGGACGGCGGTCCGGACGAGCGTGTCCGCCGCGTCGGTGATGCGGGACTGCGCGGCGCCGAACCGGACCGCGGTCGCGGAGCCGAGGCCGGTGCCGTGCAGGGCGACCACGGTGCCGACCGGGCCGCCCGCCGGTTCGACCGCGGTGATCCGGGGCGCGAGGACCTGGTCGCGGCCGGCCGGCGCCTGGGCGAGCAGCGTCCCGAAGACGCTGCGGAGCTTCTCGGACGTCTCGCGGGAGAACAGGCCGACGAGCGCGGCGATGGCGGCGATGCCGTACGGGTTGACGTCGGACGCGCCGCCGGTCGGCGAGGTCAGGCCGCCGCGCAGCACGAGGTAGACGATCAGCCCGAGCAGCGCCCCGACGAACGGGAGCAGCAGGTACATCATCAGCCAGCTGCGCCGCAGCGCCCGGTTGCCGACGTACCAGTAGAACGACCGCAGCACGTGCACGACCGCGCCCAGCGCGCCCGCGGTCATGACGACCACGAACAGGCTCGTCTCGCGGGACAGCGTGGGCGACCAGCCGAGCAGTTCGACGGTCGTCGCGCGGGTGGGCGGCTCGGTGCCGCCGTCCGGCGCGACGCCCGGCGCGGGCGGCCACGCCTGCACGAGGACGATCACGAGCAGCGCGGTGAGGGCCAAAAGGAGCACCACCGCCACGATGATGTCGCGAGTGCGGGCGTACCCGGCTCCGACCGGCGACTCCGTCACGGCCCTCCCTCGGTCGCGTCTTCCGCGGGATTATCGCAGGGCCGGGAGCGCCGCGTTCCGGGAACACGGGACCGGGCCGCGGTCCGGGCGGCGCCGCGGATCCCGACAAGCCATTGCAAATTGGTGGAGTCTTCATTAACGGTTCGTGGGCGGACGAAGACCCCGTTTTACGCTCCGGCCATGCGCCGAACAGCAGCAGCACTCGCGACCGTCCTCGCCGCCGGGCTCGCCGGCGGCGCCCAGTCGGCCGCCGCGGCGGAGCCGCCCACCTGCGGCACCCCCGCAGACCACCGGATCGCCGAGGTCCAGGGCGATGGCGACGCCAGCCCGGTGGCCGGGCGGACCGTCCGGGTCGAGGGCGTCGTGACCGCGGACTTCCAGCGGCCCGACCAGCTCGGCGGGTTCTTCATCCAGGACCCGGCCCCCGACCGCGACCCGCGGACCTCCGAGGGGATCTTCGTCTACTCGACGCAGGAGGTCGCGGAGGGCGACCGGGTCCTCGTCACCGGCCGGGCCGTCGAGTACAACGGGCTCACCGAGCTGTCGCCCGCCTCGGCCGTGAACGTGTGCGGGAAGGGCCGGGTGGCCCCGGCCCACGTCCGGCTCCCGCTGAAGGGCGGCGCCGACCTCGAACGGTACGAGGGCATGCTGCTGAGGTTCGGGCAGAAGCTGACCGCCACCGAGACCTACACCCTCGGCCGGTACGGGGAGGTCACCGTGTCGGCCGGGGGCCGCCTCTTCCAGCCCACCGACGGGCACGGCACCACGCAGGCGGGCAACGACGCGCGGCGCCTCCTCGTCGACGATGGGTCGAACGTCCAGAACCCGGACACGATCCCGTACACCGACCCGCGCGTGCTGCGGATCGGCGACTCCGCGCACGGGCTGACCGGCGTCCTGAGCTACGGCTTCGGCGAGTACCGCCTGCAGCCGACCGAGCAGGCCCGCTTCGCCAACACCAACCGGCGGCCCGCGAAGCCCCGGCACGTCGGCGGCAACGTGCGCGTCGCGAGCTTCAACACCCTGAACTGGTTCACGACGCTCGGCGAGCGCGGCGCGGACACGGCCGCGGAGCAGGAGCGGCAGCTCACCAAGCTGGTCGCCGCGCTCCGGGGCCTGGACGCCGACGTCGTCGGGCTCATGGAGGTCGAGAACAACGGCGACACCGCCGTGGGGGCGCTGGTCGACCGGCTCAACCAGGCCGCCGGCGCCGGGACGTACGCGTGGGTGCGGCACCCGTACCCGGGGACGGACGCCATCCATGTCGCGCTCGTCTACAAGCCGGCGAAGGTCACGCCGGCCGGGGCCGCGCGGTCGTCGGAGGACCCGGTCTTCGACCGGCCGCCGCTGGTGCAGACGTTCCGGCCCGCGTCGGGCAGGACGCCGTTCACGGTCATCGTCAACCACTTCAAGTCGAAGGGCTGCGACGGCGCCACCGGGCCGGACGCCGACCAGGGCGACGGCCAGGGCTGCTACAACGCCCGCCGCGTCGCCCAGGCCGGGGCGATCGGCGCGATCGCCGCGGAGTCGGCGAACCCGCTCGTCATCGGCGACCTCAACGCCTACGCGGCCGAGGACCCGGTCGAGCTGCTGGCCGGCGCCGGGCTCGCCAGCCAGACCAAGCGGTTCGTCCGCCCGGGTGAGCGGTACAGCTACGTGTTCGACGGGCAGTCGGGCGAACTGGACCACGCCCTGGCCGGCCGGTCGCTGGCACGGCACGTGACGGGCGCGACGATCTGGCACATCAACGCCGACGAGCCGCTGTTCCTCGACTACAACACCGAGTTCAACCCGCCGGAGTTCTACCGGCCGGACGCGTTCCGCTCGTCCGACCACGACCCCGTCCTGGTGGGGCTCCGCCTGCGCTGACACGTATTGGGCCGGCCGTCCAAGAAGCGGCGGCCGGCCCCTGGAACACGGCGGGGGCCGCGCGTATGATCCAGGTCACATTCCTAGTGATCGGTGTGCTCAGTTGACCGAAGCCGTGCCCCCAGCCTCCGTGTCCGCCGCCTCCGTTCCCGCCGCCCCCCGTCTCGCGTTCGGCATCGGCCCGGACGGGACCTACACCACACTCGGGCAGGCCGCCGCGTTCGTCCTCGGCGTCCTCACGATGTTCGCGTTCCTGCCGCTCATGGTGGTGGCCGCCCTCCTGTACACCAAGGCCGAGACCGTGTTCCCCGAGGACGCCGAGCGGGCCCGGCGGCTGGTCAACTGGTCCTGGATCAGCATCACCGCGCCCGTCGTGCTCGCCTCCCTGCTCGGTGCCGTCCTGGTCCTCGTGGCACTGGCGACCTGACCGGGAAGAGGACGGGCCCCCGACTGGTTGGGGCACGGTATGAGCGTGTCCTTCTCCGTCCTCGACCTCGCGCCCGTCGTCAGCGGCGGCACGTCCGCCGAGGCCCTGCGCAACACCCTCGACCTGGCCCGGCGCACCGAGCGGCTCGGCTACCACCGGTACTGGCTGGCCGAGCACCACGCGATGCCCGGCATCGCCAGCTCCGCGACGGCCGTGCTGATCGGGCAGGTCGCGGCGGCGACGTCCACGATGCGGATCGGATCCGGCGGGGTCATGCTGCCGAACCACGCGCCGATGGTGGTCGCCGAGCAGTTCGGCACGCTGGAGGCGCTGTACCCGGGACGCATCGACCTCGGCCTCGGCCGCGCCCCCGGCACCGACCAGGCCACCGCGCGGGCGCTGCGGCGCTCCCCCGACGCCCTGTCGGTCGACGACTTCCCCGAGCAGGTCATCGAGCTGCGCGACTACTTCGGGGCGGACAGCAAGGTCACGCCCGCCGCCGGGAACGAGCCGCCGATCTGGCTGCTCGGGTCCAGCGGGTACAGCGCGCGGCTCGCCGGGCTGCTCGGGATGCCGTTCGCGTTCGCGCACCACTTCAGCGCCGCGAACACCGAGCCGGCGCTGCGGCTGTACCGCGAGTCGTTCCGCCCCGGCGCGCTGGACGAGCCGTACTCGATGATCGGCGTCTCGGTCACGGCCGCCGAGTCCGACGAGCGGGCGCGGGAGCTCGCGATGCCGCAGGCGCTGTCGTTCCTGCGGCTGCGGCAGGGGCACCCCGGCCCGCTGCCCACCCCGGAGGAGGCGGCGGCGTACCCGTACACGCCGCTGGAGCGCCAGATGATCGACTCGCGGCTGGCGGAGCAGGTGGTGGGCGCCCCGGAGACCGTGCGGAAGGAGATGGACGCGCTGATCGAGCGGGCGGCCGTGGACGAGGTCATGGTCATGACGCAGGTCTTCGACCACGCCGACCGGCTGCGGTCCTACGAGATCCTCGCCGGCCTGTACCGCACGTCGTTCGAACCGCGCTGAGCCGGAGCGTCCCCGGGGGCTCGTGCGTACGGTGGAACGTACGGGACGGCGAAACACGTCCCGCCGGATGGACCCTCTGCACAAAGGATGGCGATGCCGCCCACCCTGGCCTCGGTCGCCGCGCTGCCGCAGCTCGGCCTGCGGTCGCTGACCGGCCCGCTCCCGGACACGGCCGTCGTGTGGGTCGCGGTCAGCGAGCTGGAGGACCCGACGCCGTTCCTGGAGGGCGGTGAGCTCCTCCTGACCACGGGCATGCGGCTGACCCCGGCGGGCGCCGCCGGGTACGTGTCGCGGCTCGTCGGACGCGGCGTCGCCGGGCTCGGGTTCGCGGTCGGGGTCATCCACGACACCGTCCCGGGCGAGCTGCTCGCCGCGGCCCGCGACCAGGGGCTCGTCCTGCTGGAGGTGCCGCGCCCGACCCCGTTCATCGCCGTCGGCAAGGCGGTGTCGCGGATGCTCGCCGCCGAGTGGTACGAGGACGTGACCCGCGCGTTCCGGGCGCAGCGGGAGCTGACCCGCGCCGCGCTCACCGGGCGGGACGCGCTGGTCGCCCGGCTCGCCCGGCTGCTCGGCGGCTGGGCGCTGCTGCTCGACCCGGCCGGCGGCGTCCTGCACGCCGCACCGGCGTCCGCCGCCCGCCGCGCCGGGGCGCTGACGCCCGAGCTGACCCGCCTCCGGAGAGCGCCGGGGGCGCGGGGCGGCGAGCCACCGGCGGCGCGGAGCACCGAGCCCATGGCGGCGCGGAGCACCGAGCCCATGGCGGCGCGGAGCACCGGCGCGCCGTCCGCGAGCGTGGCGCTCTCGCTGCCGGGCGAGCACATCGCGGTGCAGCGGATCGGGCTGGGCGAGCGGCCCCGCGGGTTCCTCGCCGTCGGGACCGACGCGCCGCTCCCCCACGTCGCGCACACGATCGTCGGGGCGGCCGTCGCGCTGCTCACCCTCCAGTCGGAAGCGCCGCGGACCGGCCGCGACCTGCGCGCCTCGCTCGCGGCACTGCTGCTCGGCCGCCCGGCGGACGGCCCGGCGGTGCCGCGCGGCCCGGTCCGGGTGCTGGCCTGCGCGGGCGGCGCGGCCGTCCTGGACGTGCTGGAGTCCGACCCCGCCGCCGGACGCGGCCTCGCGCTGCCGCTGGACGGCTACGTCGCCGTGGTCGTCCCGGACGAGGCGAGCGGGACCGTCGAGTCGCTGCTCGCGGGCACCGGCCCCATCGGCGTCAGCGACCCGGCCGCGGCGGACCTGCCCGCCGCGCTCCGGCAGGCCGGCGACGCGCTGGCGGCCGCCACCCGCTCCGGACGCGACGTCGTGCGCCATTCCGAGCTTCCCGGGCAGGGCGTCCTCGGCCTGCTCGACCCGCGGCCGGCGCGCGCCTTCGCCGACGCGCTGCTCGCCCCGCTCCGCGCGGAGGACCTGGTCGGCACCGTCCGGGCGTACATCGCGGCCAACGGGCAGGGCGAGGCGGCGGCGCGGGCGCTCGGCGTCCACCGGCACACCCTGCGGTCGCGGATGCGCAGGGCCGCCGAGATCCTGGGCCGCGACCCCGACGACCCGGCGGTCCGCGTCGAGCTGTGGATCGCCCTCGCCGTCATGTCCAACGACGAGTCTTCGATTCGACATCGTGGAGACTCGCAATCGTCCGCGCCGTAGGTAGCGTGAACGCATGAACGCGACCCCATTCTGGCTGGCCGGCCGGCCCGAGACCGGTGACGGCGAGCTGACCGTTACGCATCCCTACGACGGCCGGGTGGTCGGGACGGCGGCCGTGCCGACGCCCGCCCAGGTGGAGGAGGCCATCGCCGCCGCGGACGCCCTCCGCAAGGACGCCGCGGCGCTGCCGCTGCACGTGCGGGCCGACGCGCTCGCGCACGTGTCCGCGCGGATCGCCGAGCGGGCCGAGGAGATCGCCCGCCTGATCACCGGCGAGAACGGCAAGCCGCTGCTGTGGGCGCGCGGCGAGGTCACCCGCGCGGTCTCCACGTTCCGGTTCGCCGGCGAGGAGGCCCGCCGCTTCGGCGCCACCGTGCAGCGGCTCGACACCGACCCCGCCGCCGAGGGCCGGATGGCGTACATCACCCGCGTGCCGAAGGGCCCGGTGCTCGGGATCTCGCCCTTCAACTTCCCGCTGAACCTCGCCGCCCACAAGATCGCCCCGGCGATCGCGGCGGGCACCCCGATCGTCCTCAAGCCCGCGCCCGCGACCCCGCTGTCGGCGCTGCTCCTCGGCGAGCTGCTCGCCGAGACCGACCTGCCCGCAGGGATGTTCTCGATCCTCCCGGTCCCGAACGACCGGGCGCCCGCCCTCGTGGACGACCCGCGCCTGCCGATCGTGTCGTTCACCGGGTCGGTCCCCGTCGGCTGGGCCATCCGCGACCAGGCGCCCCGCAAGCACGTCACGCTGGAGCTCGGCGGCAACGGCGCGGCGGTCGTCCTGCCCGACGCCGACCTCGACTGGGCCGCCGGGCGCATCGGGCTGTTCTCCAACTACCAGGCCGGGCAGAGCTGCATCGCCGTCCAGCGCGTGTACGTCGACCGGTCCGTGTACGACGCGTTCCTGCCGAAGCTCGTCGACACCGTCGCGTCGCTGGTCACCGGCGACCCGTGGGACGACAAGACGCAGGTCGGCCCGCTGGTCAGCGAGGAGGCCGCCGAGCGCGTCGAGGCATGGGTGGACGAGGCCGTCGCGGCGGGCGCGAAGGTCCTGACCGGCGGCACCCGCGAGGGCGCCGCCTACGCGCCGACCGTGCTCGCCGACGTCCCGGCCGACGCCAAGGTCGCCCGCGAGGAGGTCTTCGGCCCGGTCATGCTCGTCCAGCCGGTGGACGGCGTCGACGAGGCGTTCGAGCTCGTCAACGACTCCAAGTTCGGCCTCCAGGCGGGCATCTTCACCCGCAACCTGGACATCGCGTTCCGCGCGCACCGCGAGCTGGACGTCGGCGGCGTCGTGATCGGCGACGTCCCGTCCTACCGCGCCGACCAGATGCCGTACGGCGGCGTGAAGGACTCGGGCGTCGGCCGCGAGGGGCTGCGGTCGGCCATGGCCGACTACACCGAGGAGAAGGTGATGGTCTTCACGGGCCTGCCGCTCTAGCAGCCTCTAGGCGCGTCCCCGGGGCCCCGCGTACAGACCGGTGCGCAGGGCCCCGGCCGCCTCCGACAGGGCCTCCTGGAACCGGCCGCCGAGCGGCCACATGTTCGCGAACCCGTGGATGAGGTCCTCCTGCCGCCGCAGCGCGACCGGCACCCCGGCGTCCGCGAGCCGCCCGGCGAACTCCTCCCCCTCGTCCCGCAGCGGGTCGAAGCCCGCGGTGACCAGGTAGGTCGGCGGGAAGCCGGCGAGATCCTCCGCCAGCAGCGGCGACGCCATCGGCTCGGTCCTGCGCTCCGGCGGGCAGTAGTGGTCGCTGAACCACGTCATGTCGGCGTCGGTGAGGTAGAACCCCTCCGCGAACAGCTCCCGCGACCGGCGCCGGGCCGACAGGTCGGTCGCCGGGTAGAACAGCAGCGCGAAGTCGGGCCTGCGGTCCGCGAAAAGGGACACGACCGACGCGAGGTTGCCGCCCGCGCTGTCTCCGCCGACCGCGATGGCCTGCGGGTCGGCCCCGAGCTCCGCGGCGTTCTTGACGGCGTACTCGTACGCCGTGCGGGCGTCCTCGGCCGCCGCCGGATACCGGTGCTCGGGCGCGAGCCGGTACCCCACCGACAGGACCCGCACCTCCGCGTGCACCGCGAGGTACCGGCACACGGTGTCGTGGGTGTCGATGTCGCCGATGACCCATCCGCCGCCGTGGTAGAAGACGAGGAGGGGCGACCCCTCCGGCAGCGCCTTCGGCGTGTAGAGCCGGCTCGTGACGGTGTCCGCGATCGCGACCTCCCGCGTCCGCACCGGACGGCCGGGCTCCCTGCCGAGCATCTCCTTGGCCCGCGCGAGCCCCGCGCGGGCGTCCTCCGGCGACCCGCCGCCCAGCGACCGCTGGTCGAGCTTCGACATCAGCAGGAGGAGCTGCGCGTCCAGGGCCAGCTCCTGCCCGTCCTGCCGCACGGGCGGCCCGGCGATCAGGCGCCGGAGGGGGCGGGGCAGCCCGAACACGGCACGGAGCACGGCACCGGCCGCCGCGGGCGAAATCAACTCGGTCAACTGCGGCATGCGATCCTCCAAGCCCAGGGGGTCCCGCCAACCGTACTCTCCGGTAGTCCGGGGCACACCCCCGCCGTGCGCGCCGGGAACAGCCCGCCGGGTCAGGTGCCCGAGCGGGTGCGGCGGCGGTAGTAGGCGTAGGTCACGGCGGCGAGCAGCGGCCCCCACGCCACCAGCGGCACGTACGAGACCACGCCGATGACGCCCTTCCAGTCGTCGAAGTTGAGGGGGAAGCCCTCCGGCAGCGGGCGTCCCTGCATGGTCTCCTGGAAGAGCAGGAAGTTCCCGACCGCCACCGTCCACAGCACCGTCAGGAACGCGGCGCCCGCGGCGGCCGGGACCACCGCGGCGGAGACGGGGACGCGGCGTCCGCGCAGGCCCGGTATCCACCGGGGGAACACCTCGCCCCAGCGGGCGATCAACCCCACGGCGGTGAAGGCCGCCACCTCCGAGAGGACCGAGAGCAGCACCACGTAGAGCTCCATGGGGAACCACCCCGGGAGGTCACCGTTCACGTCGCCCTCCATGAGGACGCCGTCGGCGATCGGCAGGTGAAGGGTGAACACCGCGACGCGCCACAGCCCGGAGGGCAGCACGACCAGCGGGACGGCCAGCGCGGCGATCCGCGCCCAGCGCGGGACACCGGGAACGGGGTCGTGCGCCGCCGCCCACGCGGCTCGCAGCCGCCCGGCCGCGGCCGGGCGTGTGGCCAGAACGGTCATCGCTGTCTCCTTCGGCTCGGTTCTCTCCCGGCAACCAAGGTCACAGCTCTGACCGCCCGTCCGGATCACCCACCGGACGCATCCCGCTCCCCCGCGCGGGGGACCCCCGGAGGACGGTCGCGGAGCGGCCTACGCGGCGGGTTTGCGGAGCAGCAGGTTCGCCGCCGGGAAGCGGTCGTGCTCGGCCGGCTCGCGGATCAGGCGGGCCACCTCGGTCAGACCGGCGTCGCGGAGCAGGGCGGAGAGCCGGCCCGGCGGCCAGCGGTAGGCGCGGACGACCTTGTGGTCGAAGGCCAGGGGCGCGTCGCCGTCGCAGGTCTGGAAGGCGATCAGGACGTGCCCGCCGGGCGCCAGGACGCGGTGGAACTCGGCGAACACCGCCGGGAGGTCGCCGGGGTCAAGATGGATGACCGAGTACCAGGCGAGGATCCCGCCGAGCTCGGCGTCCGGCAGGTCGAGGGCCGTCATCGTGCCCTCCGCGAAGCGGAGGTCCGGATGGTCCTTCCGGGCCAGCGCGATCATCTCCGGGGACAGGTCGACGCCGAACGCGGGGAGCCCGAGCGACGCCAGGTGGGCGGTGACGTGGCCGGGGCCGCAGCCGAGGTCGGCCACGGGGGCGCCGCTGCCCCGGACCAGCTCCGCGAACGCGGCGATCAGCGCGCGGTCCACGGGCAAGTCGTCGAGGATGTCGCGGAACATGTCGGCGTAGAGGGCGGCGACGGCGTCGTAGCCGGCCCTGATGGCGGGTTCGGTCAAGCAGGGGGACGGTACCGGGCCTGCCGGGCGGCCGGGCCGCCGGGAACCAGGCCGGAGAGTCCCCGCTCCACGGCGGCCGCCGCGCGGCGGCAGAACGCCTCGGGCTCGTCCGCCGCGTCGGGGTGCTCGGGGACGGGTTCGTCCGCGAGGCCGTCGCGCAGGAGGTCCGCGGAGCGGACGCCCTGGGCCGCCGCGACCTCGTCCGCCCGCGCGGTCGTCCGGTGGACGATCAGCGAGGCGCCCTCGGGCGGGAGCGGGGACAGCCACGCGTGCCGCGCCACGAGCACCCGGTCGGTGGGCAGCAGCGCCAGCGCCGCGCCGCCCGTGCCCTCGCCCAGCAGCAGGCAGAGCGTCGGCGACGGGTGGGTGATCAGGTCGGCCAGGCAGCGGGCGATCTCGCCCGCGAGGCCGCCCTCCTCCGCCTCCGCCGACAGGGCGGCGCCCGGCGTGTCGACCACGGTGACCAGCGGCAGCGACAGCTCCGCGGCCAGCCGCATCCCGCGCCGCGCGACGCGCAGCCCGGCGGGGCCGAGGGGGTGGCCGCCGCGCTGGCTGCTCCGGTCCTGGCCCACGAGGACGCAGGGCGCGCCGCCGAAGCGGGCCAGCGTGAGGAGCATCCCCCGCTCGGCCTCCCCCTGGCCGGTGCCCGAGAGGGGTGTCACGTCCGTGGCGCCATGGCGGAGGAGTTCGCGGACGCCCGGCCGGTCCGGGCGCCGCGACCGTTCGATCGACTCCCACGCCGCCGTCTCCGGGAGGGTCTCCGCGGGAGGAGGGGGCGGAGCGGCCGGAGGCGCGTCCCCGCACAGGACGTTCAGCGCGCGGGACGCCACCTCGGTGAGGTCGTCGATGCCGACCACGGCGTCCAGGAGCCCCTTGGCCGCGAGGTTCTCCGCGACCTGCACGCCGGCGGGGAACGGCTCCCCGTACAGGCCCTCGTAGACGCGCGGCCCGAGGAAACCGATCAGCGCACCCGGTTCCGCCGCCGTCACGTGCCCCAGCGACCCCCAGGAGGCGAACACCCCGCCGGTCGTGGGGTGCCGCAGGTAGACGAGGTAGGGCAGCCCGGCGGCGCGGTGCGCCCTGACGGCGGCGGTTATCCGGGCCATCTGCACGAACGCGGCGGTGCCCTCCTGCATGCGGGTCCCGCCGGACGACGGCGCGGCGACCAGCGGCAGGCCCTCGGCGGTGGCGCGCTCGACGGCGGCGACGATCCGGTCGGCGGTGGCGAGGCCGATCGAGCCGGCGAGGAAGCGGAACTCGGAGACGACGAACGCGATCCGGTGGCCCCGCAGGCGCCCCTCGCCGGTGATGACGGCCTCGTCGCACCCGCTGCGCTCGCGGGCGGCGGCCAGTTCCGCGCCATAGGACGACGCGGGATCCGGCCCTGGGGGCGGGGTGTCCCACGACGTCCAGGCTCCATCGTCCAGCACGCGGCGCAGCAGCTCGCGCGCTCCCACCCGTTCCGTCACGCGACCATCATGACCGCATGGGCAGGTCAGCCGCCGCACGGGGGACACTGGAGGGGCCTCCGGAGAAGGGAAACACACGGTGTCCGATGAGATCCACTTCGCCTCCGCCCGCGACCTGGCCCGCCGGATGCGGGCGCGGGAGCTGTCGGCGCGGGAGGTCGTCCAGGCGCACCTCGACCAGATCGACAGGACGAATCCCGAGGTCAACGCCATCGTCACGCTGATCGCGGAGGACGCGATGCGGCAGGCGCGGGAGGCGGACGAGCGGCTGGCCGCCGGGGAGCGGCCCGGTCCGCTGCACGGCCTGCCCGCCGCGCACAAGGACACCCACGCCACCGGGGGCATCCGCACGACGTCCGGGTCGCCGATCTTCGCCGAGCACGTGCCCGACGCCGACGAACTGGTCGTCGAGCGGATGCGGGCGGCCGGGGTGATCACGCTCGGCAAGACGAACGTGCCGGAGTTCGCCGCCGGGTCGCACACGTTCAACCCGCTGTTCGGGCTGACCCGCAACCCCTACGACCCGTCCCGCTCGGCGGGCGGCAGCAGCGGCGGGGCCGCGGCGGCGCTGGCCTGCGGCATGCATCCGCTCGCGGACGGCAGCGACATGGGCGGGTCGCTGCGCAACCCCGCGTCGTTCTGCAACGTCGTCGGGTTCCGCCCGTCGCCGGGCCGGGTGCCGTCGTGGCCGGTGCCGGCGGGCTGGGCGACGCTCGGCGTGCAGGGCCCGATGGCGCGCGAGGTGGCGGACGTGGCGCTGCTGCTGTCGGTGCTCGCCGGGCCCGACCCGCGCAGCCCGATCGCGCTGGAGACGCCCGGCTCGGTCTTCGCGGCGCCGCTCGGCCGCGACCTCGCCGGGCTGCGCGTCGCCTGGTCCCCCGACCTCGGCGGGGCCGTCCCCGTCGACCCCGCGGTCACCGGCGCCCTCGAACCGGCCGCGAAGGTGTTCGAGGAGCTCGGCTGCGCGGTCGAGGAGGCGTGCCCCGACCTGTCGGGGGCGGACGAGGTCTTCCGGACGCTGCGCGCCTGGCACTGGGACATCGCGCTCCGCCCGCTGCTCGACGAGCGCCGCGCGGAATTCAAGACCTCCCTCGCGGAGAACATCGACGCGGGGCGCTCCCTCACCGGCGCCGACCTCGGGCGGGCCGAAGTGCTGCACACTGCCCTGTTCCACCGGGTCCGGGAGTTCTTCGAACGGTACGACGCGCTGCTCCTGCCGGTCAGCCAGGTGCCGCCGTTCGACGCCGCGCTGGAGTACCCGGAGGAGGTCGCCGGACAGCCGATGCGCGACTACCTGGAGTGGATGCGGTCGTGCTTCCTGATCTCGGCGACCGGCTGCCCCGCGCTGTCGGTGCCGGCCGGCTTCACCGGGGACGGCCTGCCGGTCGGGCTCCAGATCGTCGGGCCGCACCACGCGGACTTCGCCGTCCTGCAGATCGGGCACGCGTTCGAGCAGGCCACCCGGCACGGGACGCGCCGCCCACCGCTCGCCGCCGGGTGACCGGCCCGGTCAGGGCTCGTCGAGCGGGATGCGCAGCACGAACCGCGCGCCCCGGTCGCTGTCGGCGGCGACGAGCGTCCCGCCGTGCGCGCGGGCGATGTCGCGGGAGATCGTCAGCCCGAGGCCGGTGCCGCCCTGGTCGAGCTCGCGGCTCTCGCGGAGCCGGTGGAACCGCCAGAAGATCCGCTCCCGGTCCTCGGGGGCGATCCCGGCACCGTCGTCCAGCACCTCCAGGACGGCGTGCGACTCGGACACGGCCACGGTCACCCAGATGCGCGACGCGGCGTGCCGCTGGGCGTTCTCGACCAGGTTCGTCAGCACCCGGACCAGGTGGTGGGGCGTGGCCCGGACCATGGCCCCCTCAGTCGTCTCGACCTCGACGGGGACCCTCCGCTCGTGCTGCGTCACCTCCGCGCGGACCAGCGCCCCGAGATCGACCCGCTCCCGCCCGACGTGCACGCCGGCGCCGAGCTTCGCCAGGATCAGCAGGTCGCTGACGATGCCCTGCAGCCGGTCGGCGTCGGCCAGCGCCGCGCGGGCGACCGCCGGCCAGTCCTCGTCCTCGGGCTGTTCGAGCGCCAGCTCCAGCTGGGTGCGCAGCCCGGTGAGGGGGCTCCGCAGCTCGTGCGAGACGTCCGCGACGAAGCCGCGCTGCCGGTCGAGGACGTCCTCCAGCCTGCTCAGCGTCACGTTCACCGACTCCGCCAGCTCCGACACCTCGTCGTTCGGGTGGGGGACGCTCACCCGGCGGTCCGGGGCACGGCCGGTGATCTCGGCGAGCTCGGCGCTCATCTCCCGCACCGGGCGCAGCGCCCGCCGCACCGCCAGCGACACGATGTAGCCGACCGCGGCGGTGCCGATCAGGACCACCCCAATGAGCAGGCCCATGAACTGGCCCCGATACTGGGTGAACGTGCGGATGGGCGCGCCGACGTGGACGATCCGCCAGCCGCCCGGGCTCCGGACACGTTCCGTGACCAGGTAGACGGCGCCGTTGTCCGGGACCTGGACGACGCGGTGGGCGGGATCCCGCGGCGCGCGCGGCACGCTCACATCCAGCGGGCCGCGTCCCTCCAGCTGACCGCTGGCGGCGAGCACGACGCCGTCGTCGCTCACCACCTGCAGGAGCGTGAACTCCGGGTCCTCCACGCGCAGCCGCCCCCGCGGATCGGAGGTGCCCACGAGCGTCGAGAGATCGGCGGCCGCGCTGGTCCCCTGCTTGTGCAGGCCGTCGTACACGGCGGACCGGACGACCTGGTAGAAGATCGCGGCGCCGGCCGCCAGCAGGAGGGCGACGAAAAGGGTCGCGATGGCGGTCACGCGGGTCCGCACCGACCAGCGCGACGGCGACGACAGGTCCCCGAAGATCCGCACCCCCCGCGTCCCTCCCCCTTTCCGGCCCGCACGCGGCACCGCCGTGCCGCTCCCGACGCCTGGGGGGTGAACGCAGAATTGGATGTTGCCGGACGAAAGCCCTGCGAAACATCGTCCGCACCGGACGGACACCCGCGTGAACGGCACCTCCCACCCCTGGGGCTCCGGCCACGCGGGCATCTCCTCCGGTGCTGGCAACCGCCCGCCCACCCGCGCGCCGAGGAGGAAATCCGACGGGGACCGGGCCGATTGCCGAACCGCTTCTTACTCTGCACGCCCCCGGTTCACGGGACGCTACATCGACGTGACGATCACGTTTCCGCACCTCCCGGAAGAACGCCCCCATAATTCGCCGCCGATCGGGGATAGGCGGACGGGAGAGAGACGAGGGAGCCGGGAACCCCATGGACGGAGACATCAGGCCACTGGAACCCGCCGACCCGCGGGAGGTCGCCGGGCACCCGCTGCTGGGCCGCCTCGGGTCGGGCGGCATGGGGCTGGTCTACCTCGGCGCCGATCCCGACTCGGGCGGGCGCGTCGCGGTGAAGACCATCCATCCGCACCTGGCGGGCGACCCCTCCTACCGGCGGCGGTTCAAGGACGAGGCGTACCTCGCGAGCCGCGTCGCCTCGTTCTGCACCGCGCGGGTCCTCGCGCACGGCGAGGAGGACGGCCGCCCCTACCTCGTCACCGAGTACGTGGGCGGCGTGTCGCTGCACAGCAGGCTCGTCGGCGACGGGCCGCTCCCGGCCGCCGACCTGCACGGCGTCGCCGTGGGGGTCGCGTCGGCGCTCGCGGCGATCCACGCGGCGGGGCTCGTGCACCGCGACATCAAGCCGGCCAACGTGATGCTGACCCTGTCGGGCTGCCGCGTCATCGACTTCGGCATCGCGCGCGCCCAGGACGCCTGCACGGCGGGCGCCACGTCCGGGCAGGTCCTCGGCACGCCCGGCTGGATGGCGCCCGAGGTGCTCATCGGCGGTCCCGCGACGCCCGCGGCGGACGTCTTCGCGTGGGGGTGCCTCATCGCCCACGCGGGGACGGGGCGGATGCCGATCGGCGGCGACCCCGCCACCCTCTGCAGCGCCGTCGACGAACCCGACCTGTCGGGGCTGCCGGACTCGCTGGTACCGGCCGTGCGGTCGGCGCTGGCGAAGAACCCGGCCGAGCGTCCCACCGCGTCCGAACTGCTGCTGACCCTCGTGGAGCAGCAGGAGCCGGACGCCGGCGACCGCTGGCGGGCGACCTCGGCGCCGCCGGCGCGGACGCCCGCGCCGGCCCCGCCGCGCCCTTCCGCGCTGGACAGCCGGCGGGACACCGCCACCAGGGCGTACACGCCGCTCGATGTGGAGGGCACGGCGACGTCCATGCGGACCCGGTTGCTGGCTGGCGTGGGCGCGGCCGCCGGCACCGTCCTGGTCGGCGCCATCATCGTCGGCCTGGCGCACGGCAGGACCGAGCCGCAGCCGTAGGTCAGATGCGCCAGATCAGGACGAGGGCGCAGTCGTCGTCGCGGGCCGCCGCCATCGTCTCCACGAGTTCCTTCGCGCCGCTGCCGAACCCCTGCGGGACGAGCCGCTCCGCCTCCCCCAGCAGCCGGTCGATGCCGGCGTCCAGATCGCTGCCCGGGGACTCGACCAGGCCGTCGGTGTAGAGGAGCAGCGCGTCGCCGGGCCGCAGCATCCCGTGTTCGGGGACGCACCGCAGATCGGGCACGACGCCCAGCACGACGCCCTTGGCGGTGCCGACCCGCCAGGCGCCGGTGCCCGCGTCGAACTGGACGGCCGGCGGATGGCCCGCCGACTCGACGGTGTACTCGCCCGTCTTCAGGTCGACGACGACGTGCACGGCCGTGACGAAGCCCTCGTCCCACCGCTGGCGGTGGAGGTAGTCGTTGCAGGCGGGCAGGAAGCGGTCGGGCTGGACCGATCCAAGGAGTCCCCCGAAGGCGCCCGACAGCATCAGCGCGCGGGTTCCCGCGTCGGTGCCCTTCCCGGAGACGTCGACCAGCGCGACCTCCAGCGTGTCGCCGTCGGAGGCCGACACCACGAAGTCGCCGCCGAACGAGGACCCGCCGGCCTGCAGCAGCACGACCTGGGAGTCCCAGCCGTCCGGCAGTTCGGGCATCTCCCCCTGGCGCTTCAGCCGGTCGCGCAGCTCCAGCAGCATCGAGTCGCCGCGCAGGCCCTGCACGCCGAGTTTCTGGCGCGTCCGGGCGAGGGTGAGGGCGAGCACCGCGGTGATCGTCAGCGTGGCGGCCATCCCGATGCCGATGCCGGGGACGTCCAGCCAGGCGTTGTAGGCGCTCACCCCGGCCACGACGACGAGCAGCGCGACCAGGCTGCGCACCTTCAGCAGCAGCCCGCCGCCGAGCACGATCAGCACCTGGAGCCCCGAGGGCGCGATGCCCCGGGTGTCGTTCGCCGTCGCGATCCCGATGCAGATCGAGAGGATCGCGAGGGCCGCGAAGACGTGCCGCTCCCTGGTCAGCCTCCCCCGCCGCAGCCACCGGTACAGCGCCACGAGGACCGGGATCCGGCGCAGGGCGGCACGCACTCTCGGCGGAAGGGCGTGCACCAGTCGTTGAAGCATGACTCCGGCACTGTACCGAGCAAACCCGCCACCGCGCCGGTATCCACACCACCGGTGACCATTTGCAACGGTCCAGCTACGTTTTCTCCGGGTAGGGGTACGTGGTACGGGAAAGGGGCGGCACATGGGACAGCCGGGCATGCGGATCACGGTCGACGCGGCGATGCGGGCGCGGGACGTCTCGCGGGAAGGGCCCGACGGCGCGGAGCCGGCGGCCGGTGATCCGGGCACGCGCGGCGATCCCGCCAAGGCCGCCGAGGCGCCCCGGCGCACGAAGGCCGCGAAGAACGAGCGGCGCCGCCAGGGCAAGCGCGGCGCCCGCAAACCCCCCGCGAACGGCCTCTAGCGGCTGGGGCTCCAGCGGCTAGGGAAGGGGCGGGAGTTCGCCGGTGCGCTCGTAGTCGCCGAGCATCTCGATGCGGCGGGTGTGCCGCGGCTCGCCGGAGTACGCGGTCCCGAGGAACAGCTCCACGAAGCGGGTGGCGGTGTCCAGGTCGTGCTGCCGGGCGCCGAGGCTGATGACGTTCGCGTCGTTGTGCTCGCGGGCGAGCGTGGCGGTGTCCTCGCTCCAGACGAGCGCGGCCCGCACGCCCTTGACCTTGTTGGCGGCGATCGCCTCGCCGTTGCCGGACCCGCCGACCACCACGCCGAGGGAGCCCGGCTCCGCGGCGGTCCGCTCGGCGGCCCGCAGGACGAACGGCGGGTAGTCGTCCGCGGCGTCGTACTCGAACGCGCCGCAGTCGACGGCCTCGTGCCCGTTCTCCTTCAGCCAGGAGAGCAGGTGCTCCTTCAGCTCGAAGCCGGCATGGTCGCATCCAAGAAACACGCGCATGGGGCCGATTCTCGCAGCCCCCGGCGGGCGGTGCGCGCGGGGGTCGGCGTCACCGGGCCCCCGCTCAGCCGTCGTCGCGTTTCCGGTCGACGATCGTCCGGTCGGGGAGGTTCAGGTCGTCGTCCTCCGGGTCGTCCGCGGGCGCTTCCGCCGCCGCTCCGGGCGCCTCCTTCTCCTGGTCGGCGGCGTCGGCGCGCTCGGCCTCGGGCGGCTTCGGCGCCTCCGGCGCGGGCTGCGCGGGCTCCTGGGCGGGCTGCTGCTGCGGGACGGGCGGCGCGCCGAACTGCTGCGGCGCCCCCGCCTGCTGCGGAACGGCCGGAGCCCCCCACTGCGCCTGCTGCTGCGGCTGGTGGGGCTGGCCCTGCGGCGGGACGTACGGCACCGCCGACGGATGCGGCTGCCGCGGCATCCCCGGCTGCGGCATCTGCGCGCCCTGCGGCTGCTGTGCGTAGGGCTGCTGCGCGTACGGCTGCTGCTGCCCGCCGTAGGGCTGCTGCCCGTAGGGCTGCCCGCCGTAGGCGGGCTGCTGCGCCTGGCCGCGCGGACGGATGAGCACGAAGGCCGCGAGCGCGCCGAGCCCCGCGATCCAGCCGAACAGCAGCCCGAACGACGCGCCGTTGCCGATGTGGTTCCAGATGGTGCGGCTCGCGAAGGACCCGGCGGTGCTGGGGACGTCCAGCGCCCACACCAGCAGGACCCCGCCGATCAAACCGGACACCCCGCCCGCGATGGTGGTCGCCCACCACCCGGCGATGACCGAGCCGAGCGGGCCCCGCCCCGGGTCGATCGTCCTCGCGGCAGCGAACACGAGCAGCGCCAGCACGACGAGGAACAGCAGGAACTGCAGGTTCACGACGAACCAGACGTCCATGTTGCCGCGGGGCGTCAGGATCCAGTGCGGGTACTGGAACGTCCCCACCAAGGGGCCCAACCCGCTGCTGGGGTCGATCTCGTCCCGGACCGCCTCGACCACCCACTGGTTGTTGAAGAGCAACGCCAGAAGGGCGATGGGCGCCACCGCGCCGCCCGCCATGGCCACCATCCGCCGCATCGTCATGGCGGGCAGATTAGTGGCCGGCGGACCCTGCCGGTAGGCCCGGCGCTACCCGGGGTAGGCGGCGGGAAAGCGGAATCCGTGGTCGATCTGCTCTTCCAGGTTCTGTCCCGTCGCGGCGTTCGCCCAGCGCCGCGCGTTCTTGACGTGGAACTCGACGGCCTGCCGCTGGAACCGGTCCCAGTCCTTGACGCACGCGTCGACCTCGGCGCGCATCCGGTCGAGGGCGGCGACGTTCCCGTCCTCCAGCGCGGTGTCCGCCCGGCCCTGCTCCAGCGCCCGGACGGCGGCGGACTGGCCGATCCAGGTCAGCAGGTCGTTCCCGACGTGCTCCCGCAGGTAGGCGACGTCGTCCTCGGACTGCACCTTGTTGCCGACGACGCGGATGGCGACGTCGTAGTCGCGGGCGTACTCGGTGTACTGCCGGTAGACGCCGACGCCCTTCCGGGTCGGCTCCGCGACCAGGAACATCAGGTCGAACCGCGTGAACAGCCCGGACGCGAACGTGTCGGCCCCCGCGGTCATGTCGACCACGACGTACTCGCCGGGCCCGTCCACGAGGTGGTTGAGGTAGAGCTCCACCGCGCCGGTCTTCGAGTGGTAGCAGGACACGCCGAGGTCGTCGTCGTTGAACGGCCCGGTGGCGAGGAGCGTGACGCCGTGCACCTCCTGCCCGGCCTCGTGGAACGGGTCGTCGCCGCGGAACCGCAGCAGCCGCGAGCCCCGGCCGGGCGGGGTGGTCTTGACCATGGCGGAGGCGGCGGAGATGCGCGGGTTGTCGCCGCGCAGGTGCTCCTTGATCTCGGGGAGCCGGTCGCCCAGCGCGGGGATCTTGGCGGCCAGGGCCTCGTCGAGGCCGAGCGCGACGCCGAGATGCTGGTTGATGTCGGCGTCGACGGCGACCACCGGGAGCCCGCGCCCGGCGAGGTGCCGGACGAACAGCGACGACAGGGTGGTCTTGCCGCTGCCGCCCTTGCCGACGAATGCAACCTTCACAATATCCCTCTTTTCGGATATGAAAACCGTTACCAGTGTCAGAAAACCGAGTCTGGCGGAGGGTGAGGGAGGAGGCAAGCGGAACGGCCGGGAACCGCCCGGATCGGTGCGCGGGTCGGCGGGCCGAATGAACGGGCGAGGTCGGCGGGCGGGTCAGCGCACGGTGGCGGCGGGATCGAACCCGAACGGCAGTTCCAGCCGGTGCGCGGCCAGGAGTTCGGTGTCCATCAGCAGGTCCCGGGTGGGGCGGTCGGCCGTGATCACGCCACCGGAGAGGATCACCGACCGCGGGCACAGCTCGGCCGCGTACGGGAGGTCGTGCGTGACCATCAGGACCGTCACGTCCAGGCCCAGCAGGATCTCCGCCAGTTCGCGGCGGCTCGCCGGGTCCAGGTTGGAGGACGGCTCGTCCAGGACGAGGATCTCCGGCTCCATCGCGAGGACGGTCGCGACCGCGACGCGGCGGCGCTGCCCGAAGCTCAGATGCTGCGGCGGCCGGTCGGCGACCTCCAGCATGCCGACGCCGGCCAGCGCGTCGCGCACCCGGCGGTCCAGCTCGGCGCCGCGCATCCCGAGGTTGGCCGGGCCGAACGCGACGTCCTCCCGCACGGTCGGCATGAACAGCTGGTCGTCGGGGTCCTGGAAGACGATGCCGACGCGGCGGCGGACCTCGCGCAGCGCCTTCCGGTCGCCGGGGTCGACCGCGAGACCGCCGACCCTGACCTCGCCCAGCCCGCCGTGCAGGATGCCGTTCAGGTGCAGGACGAGCGTCGTCTTCCCGGCGCCGTTCGGTCCGAGCAGCGCGACCCGCTCGCCGCGCCCGACCGTGAGGTCGACGCCGTAGAGGGCCTGCGTGCCGTCGGGGTAGGCGTAGGCGAGGCCCTTCACATCAAGGGACGGGGTCATGGCGCGATCCAGGCGGTGAGGGCGACGAGCGCGGCGGCCGAGGGCAGCAGGGCGGCGGCGGTCCACTGCGCGGCGGTCGCGCCCACGTCGTGCATGACGGGCATGCGGCCGTCGTACCCGCGGCTCACCATCGCCAGGTGGACGCGCTCGCCCCGCTCGTAGGAGCGCAGGAAGAGCGCGCCGACCGACCGGGCGAGCACGCGCGTCGCGCGCAGGTCGCGCGCCTCGAATCCGCGGGACGCCCGCGCGACCCGCATCCGGCCCAGCTCGGCGGTGACGACGTCGACGTAGCGGAGCATGAACGCGGCGATCTGCGTGATGAGCGGCGGCATCCGGAGCCGCTCGATGCCGAGCAGCAGCAGCCGCGGCTCGGTCGTCGCGGCGAGCAGGATGGACGCGACGACGCCGAGGGTGCCCTTGGCGAGGATGTTCCAGGCGTCCCACAGCCCGCCCTGGCTGACCTGCAGCCCCAGCACCGCGACCTTCTCACCCTGCGCGACGAACGGGATCAGGAACGCGAACGCGACGAACGGGACCTCGATCACGGTGCGCCGCGCCACCGTCGGGAACGGCACCCGGGCGAGCAGCGCGACGGCCGCGAGCAGCAGCGCGTACACGCCGAACGCCCACATGCGCTCGCGCGGGGTGGCGACGACCAGCAGCACGAACGCCACCACCGCGACGATCTTGGTCTGCGGCGGCAGCCGGTGCACCGGTGAGGCGCCCGGCAGGTACAGCCGGTGCGCGTGTCCCGCGCCCACTACCCCTGCCCGGACGTTCCCGCCGGCGCCTTCTCCCGCGGCTCCCCGGCGGGCTCACGCCGCCGCACGGCCCAGAACAGCCCGCCGCCGACCAGCAGGACGGCCCCGACCCCGATGACGCCGGACAGCCCGGCCGACACCCACTCGTTGTCGACGCCCTTGACCCCGTAGTCGCCGAGCGGGGAGTCGCCGAGCGCGTGGTCCTTCTCCTCGGCGCTGATGCCCTCCTCCTCGGCGACCTTCTCCAGGCCGTCCGGGCTGCCGCTGGCGTAGTAGCTGACGATCCCCGCGAGGACGAGGGAGACCAGCAGGAACGCGGCGAAGAAACGCTTGGTGGTCATGTGGCTTCTCCTCGGACCTGGGACGCCGCGGGCCGGGCGGTGCGCAGCTCGGCCGGCTTCAGCAGGCCGCGCGCCCCGTACACGAGGTCGGGCCGGACGGCGAGGACGCTCGACACGGTCACCGCGGTGATCAGCGCCTCGCCGATGCCGATCAGGACGTGGACGCCGAGCATCGCCGCGGCGACCGTCCCGATCGACACGTCCGCCGTCCCGCCGACCGCGTAGATCAGCGTGAAGGCGAGCGCGGACGCGGGCACCGAGAGGAGGGCCGCCACGAACGCCGCCCCGGAGACCGACGCCCTGGTCTTGGGCAGCACCCGCAGCAGCAGCCGGAACGTCCCGTAGCCGACGGCGACCGTGACCAAGGACATCAGGATGATGTTGACGCCGAGCGCGCTGAGGCCGCCGTCGGCGAACAGCAGCGCTTGCAGGATCAGCACGACCGACACCGCCACCATGCCCGCGTAGGGCCCGACGAGGATCGCCGCGAGCGCGCCGCCGAGCAGGTGCCCGCTGGTCCCGCCGGCGACGGGGAAGTTGAGCATCTGCGCGGCGAACACGAACGCCGCCGTCAGCCCCGCGAGGGGCGCGGTCCGGTCGTCCAGCTCGCGCCGCGCCCCGCGCAGCGCGATCCCGACGCCGGCCACCGCGACCGCGCCCGCCGCGATCGACACGGGCGCGTCGATGAAGCCATCAGGTACGTGCACCTACCGCCACCGCCTTACCGGTTCCTGCCGACCCATCCAGTGTGCGGCGTCCTGACAGTAGTTGCAACACTCTCGCAATAGCAAGAGATGTGTGACTTGCCCGCGACGGCGTCCGGGCGGGTCAGTCGAAGATCGGGTCCCGGGTCCGGCTGCGCTTCAGCTCGAAGAAGCCGTCCGTGGCCGCCACCGCGACCACGCCGTCCCAGAGCCTGGCGGCGGCCTCGCCCCGCGGGATCGGCGACACGACCGGGCCGAAGAACGCGCTGCCCTCGACCTCGATCACCGGGGTGCCGACCTCCTGGCCCACCCGGTCGATGCCGTCCTTGTGGGAGGCGCGCACGGCCTCGTCGTAGGCGGTGGACTCGGCGGCGTCCGCGAGCGCCGGGTCGAGCCCGGCCGCGGTCAGCGCCGCCTCGAAGTAGGGGCGGCCGAACTCCTGCTTCTCGTGGTGGCGGCGCGTGCCCAGCTCGGTGTAGAGGCGGCCGAGGGCCTCCGGCCCGTACTTCTGCTCAGCGGCGATGCACACGCGCACCGGGCCCCAGCCGTCCCGGAGGCCCTTGCGGTACTCCTCGGGGACGTCCTTGTCCTCGTTGAGGACGGAAAGGCTCATCACGTGCCACCGCACTTCGATCGGGCGCAGCTTCTCCACTTCCAGAATCCAGCGCGACGTGATCCACGCCCACGGACACAGCGGGTCGAACCAGAAATCCACGGGGGTGACAGCGTCCTTGGCCAACGTCGCCTCCTATAGCGAGAACAGGGTGTTTAAAGCGACAACCAAGCCGCGGCGATCCCGATTCCCGCCCGGGTAAAGGTTCCAATGCCCGTGGCGGGCGGGCCGGATCGGCCTCCGGTTGGTAGACATGGGGGAAACCAAGCGAATGAAGCCGACCAAGGAGTTCATGTGGCAGGCAACCTCACGCGCGATGAGGCGCGGGAACGGGCCCGGCTGCTCACCGTCGAGTCGTACACGGTCGACCTGGACGTGACGACGGGTGAGGAGGGTTTCGGTTCCACCACCGTGATCCGGTTCGGCTGCGCGGAGGCCGGCGCCTCCACGTTCGCCGACTTGCACGGGGCCACCGTGCGGGAGGCGACGCTGAACGGCAAGGCCCTGGACCCCTCGTCCTACGACGCCGAGAAGGGCCGTCTGCCGTTGCCGGATCTGGCCGCGGAGAACGAGCTCCGGGTCGTGGCCGACTGCACGTACTCCCGCTCCGGTGAGGGCCTGCACCGGTTCGTGGACCCGGTCGACGGCGGCGTCTACCTGTACTCGCAGTTCGAGACGGCCGACGCGCACCGCATGTTCACATGCTTCGACCAGCCCGACCTGAAGTCCACGTTCGAGTTCACGGTGAAGGCCCCCGCGGACTGGGAGGTCGTCACCAACGAGGCCCCCGCCTCGGCCGAGGGCGGCACGTGGCGCTTCCCGCCGACGCCGCGGATGTCCACCTACATCACCGCGCTCGTCGCCGGGCCGTACCACGTCGTCCGCGACGAGTACCGCCGCGAGGACGGCTCCGTCATCCCCCTCGGCGTGTTCTGCCGCGCGTCGCTGGCCGAGCACCTCGACGCCGGCGCGATCGTGGACGTCACCCGCCGCGGGTTCGGCTACTTCGAGAAGGTCTTCGGCCGGGAGTACCCGTTCGGCAAGTACGACCAGCTGTTCGTCCCCGAGTTCAACGCGGGCGCGATGGAGAACGCGGGCGCGGTCACGTTCCTGGAGGACTACGTCTTCCGGTCGCGGGTCACCGACGCGGCCTACGAGCGGCGCGCCGAGACGATCCTGCACGAGATGGCGCACATGTGGTTCGGCGACCTGGTCACCATGCGCTGGTGGGACGACCTGTGGCTGAACGAGTCGTTCGCCACGTACATGAGCGTCCTGTGCATGGCCGAGGCCACCGACTGGACCTCGGTGTGGACGACGTTCGCGAACCTGGAGAAGGCGTGGGCGTACCGGCAGGACCAGCTGCCGTCCACCCACCCGATCGCCGCCGACATCCCCGACATCCGCGCCGTCGAGGTCAACTTCGACGGCATCACCTACGCCAAGGGCGCGTCCGTCCTGAAGCAACTCGTGGCCTATGTCGGCCTCGACAACTTCCTGGAGGGCGTGCGGCGCTACTTCGACCGGCACGCGTGGGGCAACACCGTCCTGACCGACCTGCTGGGCGCGCTGGAGGAGATGTCCGGCCGCGACCTCGCCGCCTGGTCGAAGGAGTGGCTGGAGACCGCGGGCGTCAACACGATGCGGCCCGAGTACGAGCTGGACGGCGACGGCAACTTCTCGTCGTTCGCCGTTCTGCAGGAGGCCAAGGCCGACTACCCGACGCTGCGTTCGCACCGCCTCGCCATCGGGCTCTACGACAGGACGCCGGAGGGCGTCGTCCGGCGAGAGAGGGTCGAGCTGGACGTGGTGGGCGCCCGGACGGAGGTCCCGCAGCTCGTCGGCGAGAAGCGTCCCGACCTCGTCCTGGTCAACGACGACGACCTCACCTACGCGAAGATCCGGCTGGACGAGCACTCGCAGGCCACCCTCGTCGAGAGCATCGGCGACATCCGGGAGAGCCTGCCGCGCGCGCTGTGCTGGTCGGCGGCCTGGGACATGACGCGCGACGCCGAGATGCCCACCCGCGACTACGTCCGGCTCGTCGCGAAGGGCATCCGCGGCGTCACCGACATCGCGGTCACCCAGACGCTGCTGCGGCAGGCGCGCCTCGCCCTCCAGCAGTACGCGGACCCGGCCTGGCGCGGCGAAGGCCAGGCCCTCCTGGCCGACACCCTGGCGGACCTGGCCCGCGGCGCCGAGCCCGGCTCGGACCTCCAGCTCGCCTACACCCAGGCGTTCGCCGGTTCCGCCGTGTCGGACGACCACCTGGCGTTCATCCAGGGGCTGCTGGACGGCTCGCAGGTCCTCGACGGCCTCACGGTCGACACCGACCTGCGCTGGACGCTGCTGCGCCGCCTCGTCGTCACCGGGAAGGCGGGCGAGGCCGAGATCGACGCCGAGCACGAGCGGGACCGCACCGCCGCGGGCGAGCGGCACGCCGCCGCCTGCAAGGCCGCCATCCCGTCGGCGGAGGCGAAGGCCGCCGCGTGGGACCGGATCGTGTCCGGCGACCTGCCCAACGCCGTCTTCCGGGCCACGCTCGGCGGTTTCGTGGAGCCCGACCAGGCCGACCTGCTCGTGCCCTACGTCGACCGCTACTTCGCCGAGGTCGGGCGCGTCTGGCGGGAGTGGAGCAGCGACATGTCCCAGACGTTCGCGGAGGTCGCCTACCCCTTCCTGGTCATCGAGCAGTCCACCGTGGACCGCACCGAGTCCTACATCTCCGAGGAGAAGCCCCCGCCGGCGCTCACCAGGCTCCTGTCGGAGGGACGCGACGGCGTCGCCCGCGCGCTGCGCGCCCGCGCGAAGGACGCCGCGTCCGCCTGAGCACCGCGTCCGCCTGAGCACCGCGTCCGCCTGAGCCGGCGCCCAGATCGGCCTGCGCGAGCCTGTCCCCCGCCCCCGTGACCATGGGATCGTTGACGGTCACGGGGGCGGGGCCATGTCGCCGGCGGGGGAGGAGTCGCGTTGGAGACCGCACAGGACGTTCTGACGGCGCTGGCGCGGCGGTACGCGTTCGGTGACCTCGCGGCGCTGATCACGCAGGGCACCGTCGTCCCCGACCACCACGCCGCCGCCGTCGCCGCCCTGTGCGCGTTCGGGCAGCGCGTCCTGGACCTGGACGCCGAGGACTTCGGGATGCCCGAGGCCACCGGCGAGGTCCCCGGCGACCTGCTCGACCGGGCCCGCGCCAGCCGCATGCCGCAGGCGCCGCGGGAACGCCCGCGCGGCGCGCTCGCCAGCCTCCGCCCCGCGTACTCCCTCCTGCTGGAGGTCATCGCGATCCGCTGGCACCGCCGCGACATGGCCGCGCTCGTCGCCGCCGTGCACATCGCCGGCGAGTACCTCCCGATGCTCGCGTGGGAGCCCGTCCTCGGCCACGCCGGCGACCCCGCCCGCATCGGCGCGTCCGTGACGGGCGAGGGCAGCCGCTTCGGCGTCCCGGTCGAGCCCGGCTCGGCCCGGATGTGCGACCACACCCGCCCGGAACGCTCCGCCTGCGAGCGGACCCTCCGCGTCGCCAGGGAACCGGCGCCCGGGTGGCGCGCCTACCTCGACCGCCAGCACAGCCAGGTCGCCTCCGCGCTCGGCGACTGCGCCGCCCGCTGCCGCACCCCCTGCACGGTCATGACCCGGCTGGACGGCCCGGTCCGGGCGGACCTCACCGACCGCTGCAAGCTCGCCGTGGACTTCACCGACGGCGCCCTGGTGAAGCTGCGGCACGCCGCGCCGGTCGGGCACGGGTTCGGCGTCCCGTCCCCGGAGGAGGTCCGGACGGCCTGGGCCCGCGCCCGCAAGTCCCTGTCCCGCCACGCGCTGGGGCACAAGGCCATGGCCGGCGCCGACGGCTCCTACCCGCTGCCGGGCCTTCCCGAGCTCTTCTCCGCGATCGCGGCGGCCGAGCTGCGCCCCGACACCCTCCTCCGGGACGTCACCACCCGCATCACCGCGACCCTCGCCTGAGGCTCGGGTCGACGAAGGCGTCGCCGAGGTCTTCCAGGAAGACGGGGTCGCCTCCGGCGTCGGCCAAGGGGACGCGCCAGTTGGGGTACTCGTCCGTGGTGCCCGGCTGGTTCTGGGTGCGGCGCTCTCCGACGGCGTCGGCGAGCGAGACGCCCCTGAGGCGGGCGGGTGTACGTCCCAGGAAGGCGTGCAAGGCCGCGACGATCTCGCCGTCGTGGGCGGTGGAGCCGTCCGCCAGAGCCCGCATGATGTCGGCGGGCGGCGTCGCCAGCAGGTCCTCGCCGTGCAGGAGGGCCAGCCAGTCCGCCAGCTGGCGGCGGTGGTCGTCCTCCTCCTCGGCGCGGGAGCGGGTGAGGAGGCCGAGCCGGTCGCGGAGGGCGATGTGGTCGCCGTGGACGAAACCGGTGATGGGCGGCATGTCGTGCGTGCCGACGGTGGCGAGGGACAGTTCGCGCCACCGAGCGGGCGGTTTGGGACGCCCCTCCCCGTCGCGCTCGAACCACAGCAGGGACGTGCCGAGGACGCCGCGGTCGGCCATGGCCTCCCGCACCTGTGGCTCGACGGTGCCGAGGTCCTCGCCGACGACCACGGCGCCGAAGCGCTCGGCCTCCCAGGTGAGGCAGCCGAGCAGGGCGTCGCGGTCGTAGCGGACGTAGGTGCCGTCGGCGGGTGACGCGCCCTCGGGCACCCACCACAGCCGCGACACCTGCATGGCGTGGTCGAGGCGGATGCCGCCCGCGTGCCGCAGCACGGCGGCCACCATCTCGCGGAACGGCCGGTAGCCGTCGCGGGCCATCGCGTCCGGCCGCCACGGCTGCTGGCCCCAGTCCTGGCCGCGCTGGTTGAACTCGTCCGGAGGCGCCCCGACGCTCATCCCGGACGCGAGCATGCCCCGGTACATCCACGCGTCGGCGCTGCCGTGCGGGATGCCGACCGCCAGGTCGTGGACGACGCCGACCGGCATCCCCGCGTCCCGGGCCGCGCGCTGCGCCGCCGCGAGCTGCCCGTCCAGGCGCCACTGGAGCCACGCGTGGAACGCGGCGCGGGAGCCGGGAACGTCCACCCCGCCCTCCTCACCGGCGTCCGGGCCGCCGGCGCCCTGGAGGGACGGCGGCCAGCGGCGCCAGTCGGTCGTGCCCTGCTCCTCGCTGATCGCGCACCAGGCGGCGAAACCGTCCAGCGCCGCGCCCTCGCGCCTGCGGAACTCCGCGTAGCCCGGGTCGGCGTCCTCCCGCCAGAGGCGGAACATCGCCTCGAACGCCTCCAGCTTGGCCGCCCAGACCGCGTCCCGGTCCAGCAGCCCTTCCTGCGCGCGCAGCTTGGCGGCCAGGGCGGCGAACCGCTCCCGGTCCCGGGCGGGCAGCCGCGCGTACTCCGGCATGTCCTCGACCCGCAGGTAGATCGGCGACGGGAAGCGGCGGCTCATCGGCGAGTACGGCGACGGCCCGACCGGCGGGACGGGCTCCGTCGCGTGCAGCGGGTTGACCAGGGTGAACCCCGCGCCCAGCTCGCGGCCGCTCCACGCCGCGAGGTCCGCCAGGTCGCGCAGGTCGCCGAGCCCCCACGACGCCCGGGAGCGCACCGAGTACAGCTGCGCCGTGAACCCCCACGTGCGGGGCGGGGGCCGCAGCGCGGCCGGTGCCACCAGCAGCGCGGTGTGGTCGGTACGGCCGCCGCGCCGGACGCGCAGCCGGTGCCAGCCGGCCGGCACGTCCGCCAGCCCGGCCAGCGGCTCGAAGGGCCGCTCGTCCGGCGGGACGCGCGGACCCGGCGGTGCCAGGACCTCCCCCGCGGACACCTCGATGTCCACCTCGGCGTCCTCGCCGGAGCCGAGATGACCGCGGAGCTCCGCGAGGACCCGGCCGGTCACCGTGCCGTCCC
>NZ_BMRO01000007.1:253561-325308 GCF_014648675.1 Actinomadura livida | reverse complement strand
GCCCCCCCCCCCCCCGCCCCCCGCCAGGACCGCCACCAGCGTGCCGGGCGAGACCTCGGCCGCGCGCCCGCGCCAGTCGGTGTAGCGGGTCGCGACGCCGTGCAGTCCGGCCAGCGTCCTCAGTTCATCGTCGGCCACGCCTGCACCATGCCCCGTCGGCGCGGGCTCACGCCGTCCAGATGTCCGGCTTCCGGCCGATCCACGGGCGGGCCTCTTCAAGCTGCGCGGACAGCGAGATGAGCGTGCCCTCACCGCCGAGCCGCCCGGCGAGCATGATCCCGATCGGCAGGCCGTCGGCGTTCACGTGCAGCGGGACGCTCACGGCGGGCTGCCCGGAGATGTTGTACACCGCGGTGAACGGGGTGAACTTCGTCTGCCGCTCGAAGTTCTCGGCGGGCTCCTGGTCGTGGAAGTACCCGACCGGGGCCGGCGGCTGCGCCAGCGTCGGGCTCAGGATCGCGTCGAACTCGTCCATCACGGGGAACGCCGCGCGCAGCGCCCCCTGCAGCGCGGCGTGCGCCTGGAAGAGCTGCGGCGCGGTCGTCGCCTCGCCGAGCCCGCGCAGCCAGCGGGTCAGCGGCTGGAGCAGGTGCTCGCTCTCCTCCGCGACGGGCGTGACGGTCGCCATGACGCCCCAGAGCGTCACGAAGTGCGGGACGACGTCGGCCCCGAGCACCGGCGGCAGGTCCACGACCTCGTGGCCCAGCTCCTCCAGCAGTTCGGACGCCGCCTCGTAGGCGGCGACGCAGTCGGGGTGCACCTCGGCGCCCGGCACGGCCGTCTCCAGGCTCCGCGCGATCCGCAGCCGGCCCGGCGGGCGCTCCGCGTACGCGGCGAACGTCCCCTCGACCGGCGGCGCCGCGTACAGGTCGCCGGGCTGGTGGCCCGCCATCACGTCCAGCAGGAGGGCCGCGTCCCGGACGGTCCGGGCGATCGGCCCGTTCGTCGACAGCCCGAACAGGTCGGGGATGACCGGCCCCTGCGAGACGCGGCCCCGGGTGGGCTTGAGCCCGAACAGCCCGCACGCGCTGCTGGGGATGCGGATCGACCCGCCGCCGTCGCTGCCCTGCGCGACGGGCGCCAGGCCCGCCGCGACCGCCGCGGCCGCGCCGCCGCTGGAGCCGCCGGCCGACCGGGAGAGGTCCCAGGGCGTCCGGGCCGGCGGCGCGACGTCGCTCTCGGTGTAGCACGGCAGGCCGAACTCGGGCGTCGTCGTCTTGCCGAGGAGCACCGACCCCGCCTGCCGCAGGAGGGTCACCACGTGGTCGTCGGCGAAACCGTCCAGGTCGGAGTAGACGCTCGAACCGAAGGTCATCCGGACGCCGCTGACCATGTTCAGGTCCTTGACGGGGACCGGGACGCCGTGCAGCGGGGGGAGGTCCGCCGGGTCCGCCGCGTCCAGGACGGCCTTCTCGGCCTGCCGCGCCTCCTCGCGCGCCCGGTCGGCGGTGACCGTGACGTAGGCGCCGACCTGCTCGTTGAGTCGTTCGATGCGGGTCAGGTAGTGGTCGGTGAGTTCGACGGGGGATACTTCCCGGGTGCGGACGGCCGCGGCCATCCGGGTGGCGCTGAGGTCATGGGTTTGTGTCACAAACCGGAACGCTAGACGCCGTGTGCGCGGGCATCAAAGAGGGCAGGGTCAACCGCGTCGGCGCAAGGAGAAGATATTCGACGTACCCATCCGCCACGGCAGTGAATCACCTACGGGCGGCGACAAAACTATTAACCCTGCATGACTAGTCGCCAACCGGCACTGTGATTACTCTGCGCACGGAGGATCATGCCCCCGATGGGAAAGGGATACGGAGCGTCACTCATGGCGACCACGGAGCGGGGCGACGGACACGATGCCCGGGGCCATCCCCAGGCACGGTCGGAGGCAACGGGGTCAACGGCAACACAGGCGACGGGCTCGGAGGAAACCCGTGAGCACCACCACCAGGCTCCCGTGAAGGAGCATCCCGAGGGGGGCACCGCGGCCGCGCTGCTCGCCGATCCCCGAATCCGCCGCCGGCTGCCTACGGCGGGCACCGCACTCGGCGCCGGCCTCGCCGTCTGGCTGCTCGGCGGCTGGCGTCTCGGCCTGACGGTCGCGGTCCTCGTCGTGATCGGGGACGTCGTCCGCCGGTCCCGCAAGACGTCCTCCGTCACCGCGTGGCAGAAGTCCTCGGCCGCCGAGCGGCGCACCGAGAAGCAGCTGAAGTCGCTCCAGCGCAACGGGTACGTCGTGCTCCACGCACGCGCCGTGCCGCGCGACGACGACGGCGTCAGCGACGGGCGGATCGACCACCTGGTGATCGGGCCCAGCGGCGTCTACGCCATCGACTCCGAGAAGTGGGACAAGCGCCTCCCCGTGCGCACCATGTCCCACCTCAAGCTCTTCCACGGCCCCTTCAACAAGAAGGACCGCCTGGACGAGGCCCGCTGGGAGGCCCAGCAGGCGAGCAGCATCCTCGCCGCGCGGTGCGGCTTCGAGGTGCCGGTGCAGCCGTCCGTGGCCATCTACGGGCCGTCCATCCCGTGGAAGGTCATGCGGGTCCGCGACGTCGACGTCTACGCGGGGAACCGGGCACGCGCCTACCTGCGGCGCCGTCCGAAGATCCTCACCGAGGGCGACGTCGAGCGGATCTTCGAGGCGGCGCAGCAGGCCCTGCCGCCCAAGTACCCCGACTGAGTTCCGAGTCCACCGACAAGGGGCACCTCGTCCGCCGCCCGCGGCCGGGGTGCCGCCCTCGCCCAGGCACCGGCACCGCGGCCCAGCCGGAGCCGCCAAAGCCTGCCGGAGCCGCCGCGGCCATGACCGAGCGGCCTGATCATCGCAGCCGGGACGTCTCGTCCCGGCTTTCTCGTGCCCGCGCGGCGGTTGGTAGCATCGACGCCACGGCCGGCCCGCGCGCGACCTCTGCTGAGCCGGCGGCAGCGCCGAGATCCGCCGCTGCGACGCCCTTCGCTTCCCATCCACGGGATCGCCGCACGCCACGTCACAGTTTGGAGAGGTCACACATGCCACCGCTCAGGTCACGCACGGTCACCCATGGCAGGAACATGGCGGGCGCCCGCGCGCTCATGCGGGCCAGCGGCGTAGCACGCGAGGACTTCGGCAAGCCGATCGTCGCGGTGGCCAACAGCTTCACGCAGTTCGTGCCCGGCCACGTCCACCTGGACGAGGTCGGCAAGGTCGTCGCCGGCGCCGTCCGCGAGGCCGGCGGCGTGCCCCGCGAGTTCAACACGATCGCCGTGGACGACGGCATCGCCATGGGCCACGACGGCATGCTCTACTCGCTGCCGTCCCGCGAGGTCATCGCCGACGCCATCGAGTACATGGTCAACGCGCACTGCGCCGACGCCCTCGTCTGCGTCTCCAACTGCGACAAGATCACGCCGGGGATGCTGCTGGCCGCGCTGCGCCTCAACATCCCCACGGTGTTCGTCTCCGGCGGCCCGATGGAGGCCGGCAAGCCCGTCGAGGGCGTCATGGACGGCAACAAGCTCGACCTGATCGACCCGATCATCGCGTCCGCCGACGCCTCCCTCTCCGACGACAAGCTGCTGGAGATGGAGGAGAGCGCCTGCCCCACCTGCGGGTCCTGCTCCGGCATGTTCACCGCCAACTCGATGAACTGCCTCACCGAGGCGATCGGCCTGGCGCTGCCCGGCAACGGCACCGTCCTCGCCACCCACACCGCCCGCCGCCGCCTCTACGAGGACGCCGGCCGCACCGTCGTGGACGTCGCCCGCCGCTACTACGACGGCGACGACGAGTCCGTCCTGCCGCTGAACATCGCCACCCGCGACGCGTTCGCGAACGCCATGGTGCTCGACGTCGCGATGGGCGGCTCCACCAACACGATCCTGCACCTGCTCGCCGCCGCGACCGAGGCCGGCGTGGACTTCGGCCTGTCCGACATCGACGAGCTGTCCCGCCGCGTCCCCTGCATCTGCAAGCTCGCCCCGGCCACCGGCAGGTACCACGTCGAGGACTGCCACCGCGCCGGCGGCATCCCCGCCCTGCTCGGCGAGCTGAACCGCGCGGGCCTGCTGCACAGCTCCGCGCACTCCATCCACTCCGCGTCCATGGACGAGTTCGTCGCCAGGTGGGACGTCCGCTCCCCCGACGTGCTGCCCGAGGCCGTCGAGATGTTCCACGCCGCGCCCGGCGGCGTCCGCAGCACCTCCGCGTTCTCGCAGAGCGCCCGCTGGGAGGCGCTCGACCTGGACCGCGAGAACGGCTGCATCCGCTCCGTCGAGCACGCCTACACCGCCGACGGCGGCCTCGCCGTCCTGCGCGGCAACATCGCCCCCGACGGCGCGATCGTCAAGACCGCCGGCGTGGACGAGGAGCTGTGGACGTTCACCGGCCCCGCCGTCGTCTTCGAGTCGCAGGACGACGCCGTCGAGGGCATCCTCGGCGGGAAGGTCAAGGCCGGTGACGTCGTCGTGATCCGCTACGAGGGCCCGAAGGGCGGCCCCGGCATGCAGGAGATGCTGTACCCGACGAGCTTCCTCAAGGGCCGCGGGCTCGGCAAGGCGTGCGCGCTGATCACCGACGGCCGGTTCTCCGGCGGCACGTCCGGGCTGTCCATCGGGCACGCCTCCCCGGAGGCCGCGGGCGGCGGCATCATCGCCCTCGTCGAGGACGGCGACCCCGTCGTGATCGACATCCCGAACCGGGTGCTGGAGCTCGACGTCCCGTCCGACGAGCTGGACATCCGGCGCGAGAAGCTCCTCGCCGACCTCGGCGGCTACCGGCCCCGCGACCGGCACCGCCCGGTCAGCGCCGCGCTGCGCGCCTACGCCGCCATGGCGACGTCCGCCTCCACCGGCGCCGCCCGCGACGTCGGCCAGCTGGAGCGCCCGCAGGGCTGAGCATTACCCGGCAGGTAATCGCATTCATTCCCCGCGCGGGACAGAGTGGACACAACGGCCGGGGCCCACCGGCCCCGGCCGCACCACTCGAAGGAGAACGCGATGACCGCCTACGCACTCGCCCACCTGCAGCCGCCGGCGACGCTCCCCGAAGAGGTCTTCACCTACATGGAGCGCATCCAGGCCACGCTGGAGCCGTTCGGCGGCCGCTTCCTCGTCCACGGCAGCCTGCCCGAGGTGGTCGAGGGGCCGCTCGACGGGATGTACGTCCTCATCGAGTTCCCCGGCATGGACGACGCCAAGGGCTGGTACGAGTCGGACGGCTACCAGGCGATCCTGCCGATGCGCACCGACAACATGAAGGGCACGGCCGTCCTCCTGCAGGGCGTCCCCGAAGGCTACGACCCGGCCGCCACCGCGGCCGCGTTCCGCGCCCTCCAGAACCCGTGACCCTGCCCGGCGGCCGCGCGGCAGCGGTCGCCGTTCAGGGGCGCTGAGCCTTCAGCGGAGGGTCAGGAGCAGCAGCCACCGCCGCAGCAGCCTCCACCGCCGCCTCCCGGGGCGGGCGGGGGCTGCGGGGCGCCGCCGCGGGACGTGCCGGTGACGGCCACCGTCGACAGGAGCTTGACCGTGTCGTCGTGGCCGTCCGGGCACGGGGCCGGGTCGGACGCGTTGATCATCGGGCGGGAGACCTCGAAGGTCGACCCGCAGGCGCGGCAGCGGTAGTCATAGCGAGGCACGCCACCAGGATACGCCGCGCGCGCCGCCGTTTCTCCTCGCGGCCCGCCGCCGCTCCTAAGCGGCCGGTTCCCTGACGTAGGCCGCCCACTGGGGATCGCCGTCGTTGACGAGTCCGATGAGGCGCCAGTGGGCGCCGCGGGGGACGGCCGGGGTCACCGGGAGCGTCCAGCCGAGCTCCGACAGGAGGCGGTCGGCCTTGCGGTGGTTGCAGGTCATGCAGGACGCGACGCAGTTCTCCCAGACGTGCTGGCCGCCGCGGCTGCGGGGATGGACGTGGTCGATGGTCTCCGCGCGCCGGCCGCAGTAGACGCAGCGGAAGTTGTCGCGGCGCATCAGGGCGGCGCGGGTGAGGGGCACGCGGGTGCGGAAGGGGATGCGCACGTAGCGGCGGAGCCGGATGACGGAAGGGACCTCGATCGCCATCGTGGCCGAGTGCAGGACCGCGCCGGAGGTGTCGTGGTGGACGATCTCGGCCTTCTCCCGAAGCACGAGGCAGACCGCCCGCCGGAGCGGGAGCGTGGTGAGTGGTTCGTACGTCGCGTTCAGGAGGAGGACCTGTCGCATCAGACGCCCTCCGCCGGGCCGTGCTGCGATTTCGCCTCGGCGGGCGCGGTGGACCGCGCCTCGGACCGAGGCCCGAGTATGTTCTCCGGCTCCTGCGTTCTCGCCATGAGGACCTCCCCAGGGGCGAACCGACCCAAATCAGTGTGGCGTCTCAGGGAGGCCGTTCGCTACCCCAATAATCCCCCCGCGAGCGCCGCCTCGAACGCGAACCCGCGTACACCCTGCTCCGCGATGCGCGGGACGGGCAGTCCGCCACGGCCAATACAGTTCAGGACATGACGCCGTACCCGCCCGCGCAGCGCCAGGACATCGTCGAGGAGATCCACGGTCACCGGGTCGCCGACCCGTACCGCTGGCTTGAGGACGCCGGCAGCGAGGCCACCGCGGAGTGGCTCGCCGCGCAGGACAAGCTGTTCCACAAGGTCGCCGACGCCCTGCCGGGCAGGGAGCGGCTGCGCCGGCGGCTCGCCGAGCTGCTCGGCGCGGGAAGCGTCGGCGCCCCGGTGTGGCGGGGCGAGCGGAGCTTCTTCACGCGCCGCACCGCCGACCAGGAGCATCCGGTCCTGCTCACCGCGGACCCGGACGGCACCGAGCGCGTCCTCGTCGACCCCATGGCCCTCGACCCCGGCGGGACGACCACGCTGGACGGCTGGCAGCCCGACAAGGAGGGCCGCCGGCTGGCGTACAAGGTGTCCACCGGCGGGGACGAGGAGTCCCTGCTCTACGTCATGGACGTCGCGACGGGCGAGCGGGTGGAGGGGCCGATCGACCGGTCGCGGTACTCGTCGGTGGCGTGGCTGCCCGGCGGCGAGGCGTACTACTACGTCCGGCGGCTCCCCGCGCGGGACGTGCCGGAGGGCGAGGAGCAGTACCACCGCCGCGTCTACCTGCACCGGGTCGGCACCGAGCCCGACACCGCCGACGTGCTGATCTTCGGCGCGGGGATGGACAAGACCAACTACTACGGCGTGGGCGTCAGCCGGGACGGGCGCTGGCTCACGGTCTCCTCGTCGCAGGGCACGGCGCCGCGCAACGACCTGTGGATCGCCGACCTGTCGGCCTCGCCATTGGAGTCCCCCGAACTCCGCGTCGTCCAGGAGGGGGTGGACGCCGGCACCGGCCTGCACGTGGGGCGGGACGGCCGCGCCTACATCTTCACCGACCGGGACGCGCCGCGGTCGCGGCTGTGCGTGACCGACCCGTCCGACCCGTCCTACGAGACGTGGCGGGACCTCATCCCGCAGGACCCCGAGGCCGTCCTCACCGACTTCGCGATCCTGGACGCCTTGGACCGGCCCGTCCTGCTCGCGGGATGGACCCGGCACGCGATCGGCGAGATCACCGTCCACGACCTGGAGACCGGGGAGCGGCTCGGCTCGGTGCCGACCCCGGGCCTCGGCTCGATCGGCGGGATCGTGGAGCGGCCCGAGGGCGGCCACGAGGCGTGGTTCGGCTACACCGACAACGTGACCCCGTCGTCGGTCATGCGGTACGACGCGCGGACGGGCGAGACGACGCTGTGGGCGTCCGCGCCGGGGACGGTCGAGGTCCCAGAGGTCGAGACCCGCCAGGTCGCCTACACCTCGCGGGACGGGACCGAGGTGCGGATGCTGGTGGCGTCCCGCCCCGGCCTCTCCGGGCCGCGCCCGGCGATCCTGTACGGGTACGGCGGCTTCAACATCTCCCTCACGCCGGCGTACTCGGCGAGCATCCTGGCGTGGGTCGAGGCCGGCGGGGTGTACGCGGTCGCGAACCTGCGCGGCGGGTCCGAGGAGGGCGAGGAGTGGCACCGCGCCGGGATGCGCGACCGCAAGCAGAACGTGTTCGACGACTTCCACGCCGCCGCCGAGCGGCTCATCGCCGACGGCCTGACCACGCCGGCGCGGCTGGCGATCTCCGGCGGCTCCAACGGCGGCCTCCTGGTAGGCGCCGCGCTGACCCAGCGTCCCGACCTGTACCGGGCGGTGGTGTGCTCGGCGCCGCTGCTGGACATGGTCCGGTACGAGCGGTTCGGCCTCGGCCAGACGTGGAACGACGAGTACGGGACGGCCGACGACCCCGAGGAGTTCGGCTGGCTCATCGGCTACTCCCCCTACCACCACGTCCACGCCGGAACCGCCTACCCGGCCGTGCTGTTCACGACGTTCGGCAGCGACACACGCGTCGACCCGCTGCACGCCCGCAAGATGTGCGCCGCGCTCCAGCACGCGACCGCGTCCGACGCGCCCGTCCTGCTCCGCAACGAGGCCGAAGTCGGCCACGCCGCCCGCTCGGTGAGCCGCTCGGTCGACCTGATGGCCGACACGCTCGCCTTCATGGCGGCGCAGACCGGGCTCGCTCTCCCCGGGTCGGATCACGGCGACGAATTGACGGATGATCTAATAACAGGGTGAGCGAGTCGACGGTGCAGGGTTCGTCCGCCTTGGCGCGGATCCTCGGGCTGCTCAGGGAGCCGCCCGGGGACCCCGACGTCACCGCGGGCTACCTCGACCTGCTCGGCCCGGCCCCGCAACGGCCGCCGTCCCTCACCATGCTCACCCGCGCCCTCGCCGACCGCGGCTTCACCGGCATCAGGCAGCGCCGCTACCCGCTGATGCAGGTGGTAGGGGGCGTGCGCCACTGACCTCCCCCCTCTAGGCTGCGACGGGCGATGGCGCTACGCTCCCCCAAGAACGCGCACGGGGACACCCGTGCGACACCCCCCTCCTGGGGTTGGGAAGCCTCCAGGAGGGGGGTATTTTTATGCGGTTTTACGGGGGCCTTTAGCGGAGGGGTTTTTCTAGGTAGATGTTTATTATTCCGCCTATTGTTTCGCGGCGGGTTTCGGTCCAGTTGAAGTTGCGGTAGAGGGCCAGGGCGGGGGTCTGGAGTTCGGTGGTGTCGGCGCGGAGGACTCGGTAGCCGAGTTCCCTGGCACGTTCCTCCAGGGCCCTGACCACGGCGGCGCCGTAGCCGCGGCGCTGGACGGCGGGGCGCACGCGCAGCCGGACCATCTCGACGGCGTCCAGGACCGGGGTGCCGGGCGCGTAGCCGCCGAAGGCGCGGGCCCGGCCGCCGGGGACGAGGTCGGCCCTGCGCAGGCCGCCCATCGCGACGATCCGCCCGTCGAGCTCGCCCACCAGGAACTCGCCGTCGTTGCGGAGATAGATGTCCTCCATCCGGAAGAAGTCGTGGTCGTAGTAGACGCCGTCGCCGGGACGGAGGCCGACCTGGGCCAGGCCTTCGCGGTGCAGGGCGAGGACGATGCCGTGGTCGGCCGTGCGGTAGCGGCGTAGCCGCAGCTCTCCGAAGCTCCACACCGGGGGCTCGTCCTGCACGCGGACGAGGGTGCGGGCGGGGTGGTCCTGCCAGGAGGCGCCGTCGGGCATGCCCGGTCAGACCTGTTCCGCCGGGGGGACGGAGGGACGGTCCTGCGTGGGGCTCGTGACCCAGGGGCCGGCGAGCGCCTCGTAGAAGTCCTTCAGGGCGGGCATGTCACCGTGCTTGGCCGACACGGCCGCCCCTATCTGGCGGGCGCGGTGCACGAGGATGTCGGAGCGGTGGTCGGCCGGCAGGTCGAGGATCGCCTCCTGCCCGGCGGTGAGCGCGGCGTCGGGGTGCCCGGCGTGCAGCTTGCACATGGCCCGGTCGAGGCGCACCAGGGTCAGGTCGACGCGGTCGGTGGGCGAGTACAGGGTGAGGGCGTGGCTCAGCACCTCGTCGCCGTGCTTGTGGTCGCCGAGGCTGGTGAAGGTGTCGCCCTCGTAGAAGGCCATCTGCCGGTCGGTGAACCCGTACACGAGGTCGCTGGTGTCGGCCTTGGAGAGCTGGTCGAACACCGAGCGGCCGCGGACGAGGGCGCGGCGGGCGCTGGGGGCGGCGTCGCCGCGGCCCCGCATGGCGAGCATGCCGAGGGCGCGCGCCTCCACGGCCGGGGCCATGGCGCCGGCGACGCCGGGGGTCCGGCCGGCGAGGTCCTGCGCCTTGCGCGCCAGGTGGAGCGCCTCGCGGGGGTCGCCGTAGTACATCGGCACCAGCGACTCGCGGACGGTCACCCAGGCGCGCAGCTGCCGGTCGCCGGTCTCGTCGGCGGCGGTGCGCGCCGTCCGGAAGAACGAGCGGGCCAGCCGGTGGTCGCCCAGGTTGATCATGATCAGCCCGGACAGCCCGGAGAGCTGCGCCGCGATCCGGCACAGCCGCTCCTGCAGCTCGACCGGCTGGCGCTTGTCGCACATGCGCCGCACCTCGCTGAAGTCCAGCAGGACGTCGCAGAGCATCCGGAGCGAAGGCGTCGCCTGGTACTGCTGGCCGTAGCCGTAGGTCGTCTCCTCCCACTGGTCGAGCATGGTCGGCGAAACTGTCGCGCCGACGAGCGTGTCGTCCATCTTGCGGCGCAGGTTGTCGACGGCCCCTAGGAACTGACCGTCGAGCGCCACGCCCGCTCCGGCCAGCAGTTGCAGAAGGGTTCTACGAAGCACGATGTCCTCCTCTCCCACATCAATGGTCAGGGGGCCTTCGGCGCGGTCCGGGCCCCGCAGGTCGTTCACGGTTACCCAGGGACGTTCGCCGGCCCTGGGGACGATCGCCCCGACGAGGGCGTCGGGGTCTTGCGCCGGGCGCCGCTCGGGCTCCCGGGGCTGGGGGACGCTCACTCCGCCCGGCCGGACCGCGTGGCCGCGGCCGCAGATGCACGGGCTCTGGTAGTCGAGCGCGTCGGGCTCCACCCGGTAGACGGAGCACAGGTAGTGCAGGTACTCGGGGCCGGGCCGCTTGTAGCCGCTCTCGTAGGCGGACAGCAGCGTCTCCCCGAGCCGGGGCGCCGGCTTGCCGTCGACCTCGTAGAGCGCCTTGACCTGCGCGACGATGTCGGAGAGCGCGACGCCGTGGGCGAGGCGGTGCGCCTTGATCCGGCTGGTGCCGAACAGGGGTCCGCACTGCTCGTGGATCTCCTGCGCGATCTCGACCGGACCGTGTCCCCGGGCCAGGGCGCGCGCGCGTATGCGGCGTGCCACGTCCGTTTCTTTCCGAGGGGGGTCCGACATCGGTTCCGGCCTCCTCCCGTCGCGACGGGAGACCGCTCTTCCTCGGGGGGAGAGGGCGGTCGTCCCAGCCACGGCGACCGGGTCGACTGGTTGGCCACGAGAAATAATCTCTCGCGCACGCAGCGTAACCCCCGGCACTGGGGCGGCCAAGCGATTCGCCGGAAGTAGCGGGGGTCCGGATGCCTCCCGCATCCCCCGGGTAGAGATTCTTCCTCCAGAGGGGTGCAGACTTCCCCTGAGGTGGGGGAATTCGGTTCCGGCGGTGACCCGGGGTCACTTGACCCGCCAGGGTGAGAGTTGCAATTCTCGCCGCGAGTGACCGAACGGATTCGCTGAGTCGATCAATCGCCGGTGCTGGCCCGGGAGCCGGCGCTCTCCTACGGAGGGGGTGTGAAGGTGGTCAGTGACAGGCGCGTCGGCTACCTCGAAGAGCTGGAACAGGAGCTCGACACGCGGGGACTCGTCGCCCGCGTCGTCCGGACCAGGTCGGGGCCCGCGTTCCTGCGGGTGGTGAACCCCGAGGCCGCGAGCCTCGCGGAGGACATCACCTGCGCCCCGGTCCCGGAGACCGCGGACCACTACTTCTGGTGGTCCTGGGGGGAGCGCATGCACCGCGTCGACGACGTGGGCGGCGCCGCCCTGAAGCTGGCGCACGTCCTGCAGCCGCTCCGCTGCGAGGTGAGCGAGGGGCCGGCGCGGAGCGGGCGGGAGCCCTCCGCCATGAGATGACCCGGCTCCGCCGGACTCCCCCGTCCGCCGGAACCCCCTGAACCCGGACCCCTCAGCCGGACGCCCGCGCAGGTCGCCCCCGAGACCGAGCGTGTCCCGCGAGGCCGCGGCCGGAACGGCGCGGCAGCCGCGGACCTCGCGGGACACGTTCGCCGAACAGCCCCTCCCCGGCCACGCCGTGACACATCGCCCGCGGTAGTACGAACCGATCGGACCAGTCCCCTACGATCAGGCTCGTACCCGCCGCGGGAGCACGGCGAGGTGTCGAGGCACCACTTACGGCCGGGGAGGGTCTGCCGAATGTCACTCGCCGTCGAGCCGTTGCTGCCCTGGGCCCAGAACGGTTCCGCCGAGTCGGCCTGCCGCGACGAGACGCCAACGACCTCCTGCCGGCTCGTCTGGAACATCTCGCACAACACCGACTTCACCCGGTTCTACTCGACCTGGCTCGACGGCCCGCTCACCACCCTGCTGCTGATCATCCTGACCCTGGTGGTCGCGCTGATAGTGAAGAACATCGCGCACCGCATGATCACCAGGGTGACGCTGCGGATGGCCGAGGGCACGATGTCGGAGCGGGTCAGGGAACGTTCCCGGACGGTGTTCGAGGGCAACCCCGCCCTGCTCACCAAGCGGCGGGCCCAGCGCGCCCAGACGCTCGGGTCGGTGCTGCGCTCCTTCGCGTCCGTCCTCATCATGGGGACGGCCCTGTTCAGCATCCTCGGCTCGCTCGGGCTGAACCTCGCCCCCATCCTGGCCAGCGCGAGCGTCATCGGCGTCGCCGTCGGCTTCGGCGCGCAGAACATCGTCAAGGACATCCTCGCCGGGCTGTTCATGCTGCTGGAGGACCAGTACGGCGTCGGCGACTACATCGACGTCGGTAGCGCCAAGGGGACGGTCGAGGCCGTCACGCTGCGCGTCACCCGGATGCGGGACGTGGACGGCATCGTCTGGTACGTCCCGAACGGCGAGATCAAGAGGGTCGGGAACGAGTCGCAGAACTGGGGCCGTGCCGTCCTGGACATCCCGGTCGACATCCACGAGGACACCGAGCGGGTCAAGGAGCTTCTGCAGACCACCGCCGACGCGATGGCCGCCGACTCCCCCTGGAACGACCTCATCCTGGAGGAGCCGGCGGTGTGGGGCGTGCAGGCGTTCGCCGGGGACGCCCTCGTCATCCGCGTCGTCCTGAAGACGGCCCCCGGCAAGCAAGGCGACGTCGCCCGCGAGCTGCGCGAGCGGGTCAAGCGCGTGTTCGACGAGGCCGGCGTGACCGTCGCGACCCCCGCCCCATAGGGACGCGGGGACGCAAGTGCGCACGTCTCACATAGGGTGGAGATCGCTATGGCTGAAAAGGTGACCTTCTATGAAGCGGTCGGCGGCGAGGAGACCTTCCACCGGCTGGTGCACCGCTTCTACCAGGGTGTCGCGGACGACCCCGACCTACGCGCCCTCTATCCCGAGGAGGACCTCGGCCCCGCCGAGGAGAGGCTGCGGCTGTTCCTGATCCAGTACTGGGGCGGCCCGAACACCTACAGTCAGCGGCGCGGGCATCCGCGGCTGCGGATGCGGCACGTGCCGTTCGTCATCGGCGCGGCCGAGCGGGACGCCTGGCTGCGGCACATGCGGGTCGCCGTGGAGGAACTGGGGCTTCCCGAACCGCTGGAGAAGCAGCTGTGGGACTACTTCACGATGGCGGCCCAAAGTCTGGTGAACGCCCCGACATAAGCGGGTAGATCGCCACGTATGACGCGAATCCCGTGGTGGCGCCATGCCGTCGTGTACGAGGTGTACGTCCGCAGCTTCGCCGACTCCGACGGGGACGGTGAAGGCGACCTCCAGGGGATCCGGTCCCGGCTCGGCCACCTGCGCGACCTCGGTGTGGACGCGCTGTGGCTCACCCCCTTCTACACCTCCCCGCTCGCGGACGGCGGCTACGACGTGGCCGACTACCGCGACGTCGACCCCCGCTTCGGCACCCTCCGAGACTTCGACGCCCTCGTCGCGGACGTGCACGCGCACGGGCTGCGGCTGATCGTCGACATCGTCCCGAACCACTCGTCCGACCGGCATCCCTGGTTCCGGGAGGCGCTCGCCGCGCCGCCCGGCTCACCCGAGCGTTCCCGCTACATCTTCCGGCCCGGAAGGCCAGGGGAACGTCCCGGCGAGGAGTCACCGCCGAACGACTGGCCGTCCGCGTTCGGCGGCCCCGCCTGGACGCAGGTGGACGACGGCGAGTGGTACCTGCACCTCTACGCGCGCGAGCAGCCGGACTTCAACTGGCGCAACCCCGAGGTCCAGCGCGAGTTCGAGGACATCCTGCGCTTCTGGCTCGACCGGGGCGTGGACGGCTTCCGCATCGACGTGGCCGCGGGCCTGTTCAAGGACGCGTCGTTCCGCGACCTCGGCGGAGAGGACCGCCGCGTGCTGAACGGCCCCATCTACAGCCGGCCGGAAGTCCACGACGTGTACCGGCGGTGGCGGCGGATCCTCGACGAGTACGACGGCGACCGCATGGCCATAGGCGAGGTGTGGACGGACGGGCCGGAAGACCTCGCCCTCTACCTCCGCCCAGACGAACTCCACCAGGTCTTCCAGTTCGACCTGCAACTCGCCTCGTGGTCGGCCGCAGCGTTCCGCGACGTGGCGACGGCCGCGATGAAGGCCGTCGCCCCCACGGGCGCCGCCCCGACCTGGGTCCTGTCCAGCCACGATTCGATCCGGCACGTCACCCGCTACGAGCGGCCGGAGAACGTCCCCGGCATCGGCCACGCCAGAGCGAAGGCGGCGTTACTGATGCTTCTGGCACTCCCAGGTTCGGCCTACCTGTACCAGGGTGAGGAACTGGGCCTGCCCGAGGTGACCGACCTCCCCGACGACGCCAGGCAGGACCCCATCTGGGAGCGCACCAACGGTGAACTGGTGGGCCGGGACGGCTGCCGCGTCCCGCTGCCCTGGTCCGGCGACTCCGAGCCGTACGGGTTCTGCGCGGACGGCGCCCGCCCCTGGCTGCCGATGCCGCGGGACTGGGCGTCGATGACCGTGGAGGCCCAGTCTTCGGACCCGTCCTCCATGCTGGCGTTCTACCGCGAGGCCCTGGCCCTGCGCCGCCGCCTCCTGGACGACCTCCCGGAGGACGTCGAATGGCTCGACTCCCCCGACACGGCCGTCTTCTTCCGGCGGGGCCCGCTGATCTGCGCCCTCAACTGCGGCGACAACCCCGTCCGCCTACCTCCCGGCGAGCCGCTCCTGAGCAGCTCCCCCCTCTACGGAGACCTGCTCCCCGGCAACGCAAGCGCACTAATCGCACACCAGCAATGACACCCCCGTTGGTGGGCCGTCCCCGGCGAGGGGTCAGCGCTTGGGACGGCCCACCGCGAGGTCGGCGCTACAGCGGCGGACGCTGGAGCTGGAGGGGGTCGTCGGCGGTCGGTGCGGACTTGAGCGTCGGCGCGTCCGCGTCGATGCCGGCCCACCGCTTGAGGTCGGCGACCGCCTTGGCCTGCTGCTCCGCGGGCAGCCTGGTGATCAGGCGGCCGCTGTGGTTCATGCCGGGAGCGACGTAGACGGCCGAGTCACGGGCGCCCTTCCCGAGCCGGAACGGCTTGGCGCCCCACGGGTCGTTCTCCCCGTACACGAACATCATCTGGCTCGCGTTCCCGCGCACCCAGCTGTCGATGTCGCGCATGGCGCGGCCGTTGTCGAACCGCATCGGGATCTCGCGCGGGACGTACGTGCGCGGGTGGTAGCTGCGCTCGTGCCGCAGCAGCTTGCGCATGTGCGCGAACTTCGGCGACGGCCAGCCGAGCTCCGTGCCCGCCTGGTAGTAGTACGGGATGTAGGGCTCAAGGCCCTGGTCGGTGTAGAACGACAGGCCGGAGATGGTGTCGAGCGACTCGTACAGCACGTCGTCGGACGAGTCCACCGGCGGCAGGTCCGCGCAGTCGGACTGCAGGCTGTACTGCCAGAACGCCCACTCGTAGTCCATCACCGAGTTCTCGAACGCCCGGTCCGGGGTGCGCAGGATGTCGAACGTCCAGCCGTTCTCCTCGGCGGCGGCGGTGAAGCGCTCGAGCATGGCGGGGCGGCGCTTGAGAAACTCCCGCGCGAGGCCCTGCAGCTGGGCGCGGCACTCGGGGTCGGTCCCGACCGTCTGGAAGAACTCGTCGTAGGCGCGGTCGTCGTTGTTGCGGTAGTCGTTCGGCGCCACGTAGACGACGCTGCCGTCGACGTCACGGGGGTAGAACCGCTTGTGGTAGACGGCCGTCATGCCGCCCTTGCTGCCGCCCGTCGAGATCCACTTGCCGCCGTAGATGGCCTTGAGCGCGCGGATGAGCCGGTGCTCGTCGGTGGCGGCCTGCCAGATCGTGTCCTTCGTCCAGTCCGTGGGGACGGGGCGGGACGGGCTGAAGTACCGGTACTCGACCGAGATCTGGTTGCCGTCGACCAGCGCGGTCGGCTCGGAGGTGAACATCACCTCCGGGGTGTGGTAGCCGCTGGTGTAGAGGACCATCGGCAGGTCGGCGGACTTGTGCTGCAGCATGATGCGCTGCTCGAACCACTGCCCCCGCGGGTTGCGGTGGTCGACCGGCTGCCGGTATTCGAGCCAGAACCAGCGGTAGCCCGGCAACGTCGAGGTCTTCTCCGTCACCTGCATTCCGGGAATCGCCTTGAGGCGGTCGAGGACGTCGCCCGCCTGGGCCGTGCCCGCCGTGGCCGTGCCCGCCGTGGCCTTGCCCGCCGTGGCCTTGCCCGCCTGGACGGTGACCGCCTGCGCCGCAGTGGCGCCCGCCCCGGTCAGCGCCGCGGCGAGCAGCAGTGCCATCGCTCCTTGTGAGACGCGCCGCATTGTGCCCCTTTCACGTGGGTTCTCCACAATCGCGTCGCGACACTAGATCAAATACAGGCCAAAAACGGACCCCTGTCACGCTTGTTACTTATCCGTGATGAAATGGTTCTCTCACCCGACCCACCCCCGATTTACGACACTTCCCCCACCCCAAATGATCAACCGCAGGCCCTGTCACAAGACCTGGACCGGCCCGTGAAACGGCGCCCCGCGCGGACCAGGGCCCCAAGAGTGCCGCCACCCAGGCAGGCACTTGGAACAACCCAGCTCACCTGCATAAATGATCACCCCGCGGGTCGTGCGGCCGGAGGCGCCCCAGGCGCCGGAGGTCGCACGACCCGACGCACGGGCGCCGTTTCACGAGACGCGGAGCGGATCGGGAAACGGTGCGCCGTGCGCAACGGGGGGTTCCAGGGGGTCGTCCCCCTGGGCTAGCAGGGCGGGGTTGGGGAGATTCCGTCGTCCCAGGGGGCTAGGCGTTCGAAGAGGCGTTCGTCGTGCCAGCGGCCGTTCAGGTGGATGTGCCGGCGGGCCGTTCCCACCACCGTGAAGCCGTTGCGTTGCAGGACGCGCTGGGATGCGAGGTTGTCCACCCGGGTGAAGGCTTCGACGCGGTGCAGGCGGAGTGCTCCGAACGCGACGTCCAGCGCCTGCCGCAGCGCCTCTGTCGCGACACCGCGTCCGGCGTGCGCGCGCGCCACCCAGTAGCCGACGAAGCAGCTCTGCAGGGGGCCGCGCAGGACGTTGTTCAGCGTGATCCGTCCGGCGATCTCACCGTCGACCAGGATGACGCCCGGCCACATCTCGCCCGTCGCGTACGCCTCGATCAGGTCGTACAGGTTGTCGCGCTGGCCGTCCACGGTGAAGTACGCGTCGTCGCGCTCAGGCTCCCAGGGGCGCAGGTACTCGCGGTTCTCCGCGCACAGCGCGGCGAGCCGTTCCGCGTCCGCCATCTGGACGACCCGCAGCCGCACCCCGGGCTGGAGGCGGTCCAGCGGGGCGGGCGACCCGGCGAGCGCGGTCATGGCGAGGGGGCCGCATAGCGTCCGATGAACTCCCGCTCCTCGGGGGTGAAGCGCCGCAGCCGGTTGGACTCCGGGTCGAACGCCACGAGGGTCGAGGTGGCCTCTGCGTAGACGTTGTCGTCGTCCCGCACCTCGTAGGCCAGCTTGAACGAGGCCGCGCGCGCCTCGGTCACCCACGTCTCCACGCGGATCGGGTACACGGTCGGCAGCAGCGGCGTCCGGTAGTCGATCTCGTGGCGTGAGATCACCATGCCGCGGACGGGCTTCTCCCCCTTGCGCACCGGGTCGCCGTGGAACATCTCCAGGCGGGCGTCCTCCAGGTAGCCGAGGAACTTCACGTTGTTGACGTGGCCCTGGGAGTCGATGTCGCCGAACCGGATCTTGAACTCGTAGATGTGCCGGTACTCGGCCGCGGGCAGGTCGGTCTGCTGCATGTCCTCGCCTGGGGTACGGGGAAGCCGGGGTTCGGCCCGATGTTACCCGCCGCCGGTTCCGTCCCGATCGCCACGGGGCGCCGTTGGCCGCTCAGTCGCGGACGAGGCAGGGGCGCTTCGGGTCGAATGTCCAGCCGGGCACCAGGTACTCCATCGCGGCGGCGTCGTCCCGGTCGCCGAGGCCGTGCTTGACGTACAGCCGGTGCGCCGCCTCGACGCGCTCCTCGTCGACCTCGACGCCGAGGCCGGGCTCCTCCGGCAGCGTGATCCGGCCGTCCATGATGCGCAGCGGGTCCCGGGTGAGGCGCTGGCCGTCCTGCCAGATCCAGTGCGTGTCGATCGCGGTGATCTCGCCGGGCGCGGCGGCCGCGACGTGGGTGAACATCGCGAGCGACACGTCGAAGTGGTTGTTGGAGTGCGAGCCCCAGGTCAGCCCCCACGCCTGGCACAGCTGCGCCACCCGCACCGAGCCGCGCATCGTCCAGAAGTGCGGGTCGGCGAGCGGGATGTCCACCGAGTCCAGCCGGATCGCGTGGCCGAGCTCCCGCCAGTCGATGGCGATCATGTTGGTCGCGGTGCGCAGGCCGGTGGCGCGGCGGAACTCCGCCATCGTCTCGCGCCCGGAGTAGCCCAGCTCCGCGCCGCACGGGTCCTCGGCGTAGGCGAGGACGTCCTTCAGCTCGGTGCCTATCCGGACGGCCTCCGCCAGCGACCACGCGCCGTTCGGGTCCAGGTTGATCCGGGCGTCGGGGAACCGCTCGGCCAGCGCCCGCACGGCCGCGGCCTCCTCGTCGCCCCTGAGCACACCGCCCTTGAGCTTGAAGTCGGCGAACCCGTACCGCTCGCGGGCCGCCTCCGCCTGCCGGACGATCGCGTCCGGTGTCATGGTCTCCTCGTGCCTGACCCGCAGCCACCCGTCGGCGCCCTCCGCCGGCGCCGCGTACGGAAGGCCCGTCCTGCGGCGGTCGCCGATGTAGAACAGGTAGCCGAGCATCGGGATCGTCGTCCGCTGGACGCCGTCGCCGAGCAGCGCCGCCACCGGGACGCCGAGGAACCGCCCCATCAGGTCGAGCAGCGCCGACTCGATCGCGGTCAGCGCGTGGACGGTGATCCTCGTGTCGTGGGTCAGCGGGCCGCGCCCGCCCGCGTCCAGGTGGCCGAACGCGGTGCGGACGGCGTTCAGGATCTCGTCCGACCGCCCGATGGGGCTGCCGACGACCAGGTCGCGCGCGTCCTCCAGTGTCCGCCGGATTCCCTCGCCGCCCGGGACCTCCCCGACGCCGGTGGCGCCGGACGAGTCGCCCAGCAGCACCAGGTTCCGGGTGAAGAACGGGCCGTGCGCGCCGCCCAGGTTGAGCAGCATGCTGTCGCGCCCCGCGACGGGGACGACGCGCATCTCGGTGACGACCGGCGTGCTCATCGCCGCGCCCCCTGGTAGGCGATCGGCCGCCGGAACCGCTCGATGGCCAGGCTCCCCACGGACGTCGTCCGCGAATCGGACGTCGCCGGGAACGGCCCGCCGTGGACCATCGCGTGCCCGACCCGCACCCCGGTGGGCCAGCCGTCCCACACGATCCGTCCGGCCAGCCGCTCCAGGACGGGCAGCAGCCGGTCCGCCGCCTCCCGGTCGCCCGCGGCCGCGTGGATCGTCACGGTCAGCTGCCCCTCAAGGCCGCGGGCCAGTTCCCGGACCTGGTCGAGATCCGCGCACCGGACGACGAGGGAGCACGCGCCGAAGATCTCTTCCTGCAGGCCGGGCCCGAAGTGCTCGGCGTCCACGGCGGCGAGGGCGGCCGCGCCGCCGACCGCCGCGTCGGGTTCCCTTCCCCGCGCGAGGATCTCGACCTCGGGGTGCCGTTCGAGGCGTCCGACGCCCTCCGCGTAGGCGCGGGCGATGCCGGGGGTGAGCATGGGCGCGCCCGGGTCGCCGGCGATGGCCTTCGCCGCCGCGTCCAGGAACGCGTCCAGCGCGGGCCCCCTGACCGCGAAGACCAGGCCCGGGCTCGTGCAGAACTGCCCGGCCCCGAGCGTCACCGACCCGGCGAACGCGTCCGCGAGTTCGCCGCCGCCCTCCGCGAGGGCCTCCGGGAGCAGGAAGACCGGGTTGACGCTGCTCATCTCCGCGTACACCGGGATCGGGCGGGGCCGGTTCGCCGCCGCCTTCGCGATCGCCAGGCCCGCCGCCCGCGAACCGGTGAACCCGACCGCCTGGACGCGCGGGTCGGTGACGAGCGCGATGCCCAGCGTCGGCCCGTCCCCGTACAGCATCGAGAACACGCCCTCCGGCAGCCCCGCCTCCCGGACGGCCCCCGACACGGCCCGGCCGACCAGCTCGCACGTCCCGGGGTGGGCGTCGTGCGCCTTCACGATCACCGGGCAGCCGGCCGCCAGCGCCGACGCCGTGTCCCCGCCCGCCACAGAGAACGCAAGCGGGAAGTTGCTCGCCCCGAACACCGTCACCGGCCCGAGCGCCACCCTGCCCTGCCGGATCTCCGGACCGGCGTCCCCGGCGGGATCGACGGGGCCGGTTCCGTCGCCGGCGGCGCGGAGGTCTGCGGCGAAGAGGCGGAGCTGCCCGGTGGTACGGGCGACCTCCCCCGTCAGGCGCGGCTCGGGAAGCCCCGTCTCGGCCGTGGCGCGCGCGACGAGCGCGTCGGTGAGATCGTCGAGCTTGACCGCGACCGTTTCCAGGAAGGCGGCGCGACGCTCGGGGGGCGTGGCGCGGTAGGCGTCGAACGCCTCCTCCGCCAGCGCGCAGGCCCGCTCCACCTCGGCCTCACCGCCGTAGCGGTACTCCGGGTCGAGGCGCGCACCGGTGCGCGGATCGACGGCCCTGATCGCCGTGCCCGTCCCGGCGACGCGCTCGGAGCCGATCACCATGCGCCCGGTGAGCCGCGCCATCGTCCGTCCTCCTAGGTCCGGCGGTGGGGTCAACCCGGACGATAGGAGACGCGATCAATACCTGTCCAACACGAAATGCGCATCAATCGATGCACAGCGAGCATCACTCAACGCATTGACGTCCCGGGCATGCGAACGGCCGCGCGCTCGGTCGAGCGCGCGGCCGTCCAGGGTCGTTCAGGGGGTCAGCGGGTCAGCTTGCGGTGCGTCACCCGGTGCGGGCGGGCGGCGTCGGCGCCCAGCCGCTCGATCTTGTTCTTCTCGTAGTCGGCGAAGTTGCCCTCGAACCAGAACCAGCTCGACCCCTCCTCCCACGCGAGGATGTGCGTGGCGATGCGGTCCAGGAACCACCGGTCGTGCGAGGTGATCACGGCGCAGCCGGGGAACTCCAGAAGGGCGTTCTCCAGGCTGGACAGGGTCTCGGTGTCGAGGTCGTTCGTCGGCTCGTCCAGCAGCAGGACGTTCCCGCCCATCTTCAGCGTGAGCGCCAGGTTGAGGCGGTTGCGCTCGCCGCCGGACAGGACGCCCGCCGGCTTCTGCTGGTCGGGGCCCTTGAAGCCGAACGCCGCGACGTACGCGCGGGACGGCATCTCGACCTGCCCGACCTTGATGTGGTCGAGGCCGTCGGACACGACCTCCCACACCGTCTTCTTCGGGTCGATGCCCCCGCGGCCCTGGTCGACGTAGGAGACCTGGACGGTCTCGCCGAGCCGCAGCTCGCCCGCGTCCGGCTGCTCCTCGCCGATGATCATGCGGAAGAGCGTGGTCTTGCCGACGCCGTTCGGGCCGATGACGCCGACGATGCCGTTCGGCGGCAGGTTGAACGACAGGTCCTCCATGAGGAGCCGGTCGCCGAACCCCTTCGTCAGCTTGTCGGCCACGATGACCGTGTTGCCGAGGCGGGGGCCCGGCGGGATCTGGATCTCCTCGAAGTCCAGCTTGCGGTGCTTGGCCGCCTCGGCGGCCATCTCCTCGTACCGCTCCAGGCGCGCCTTGCTCTTCGTCTGCCGCGCCTTCGGGTTCGACCGGACCCACTCCAGCTCGTCCTGGAGGCGCTTCTTGCGCTTGGCGTCCTTGTTGCCCTCGACCTTCAGCCGCTCGGCCTTCTTCTCCAGGTAGACGGAGTAGTTGCCCTCGTACGGGTAGCAGCGGCCCCGGTCGAGCTCCAGGATCCAGGTGGCGACGTTGTCGAGGAAGTACCGGTCGTGCGTGACGGCCAGGACGGTCCCCTCGTACTTCGCGAGGAACTGCTCCAGCCACTGCACGCTCTCGGCGTCCAGGTGGTTGGTGGGCTCGTCCAGCAGCAGCAGGTCGGGGGCTTCGAGGAGCAGCTTGCACAGCGCGACGCGGCGGCGCTCGCCACCGGACAGCTTCGACACCTCGGCGTCGCCCGCCGGGCAGCGCAGCGCGTCCATCGCCTGTTCGAGCTGGCTGTCGAGGTCCCACGCGTTGCGGTGGTCGAGGTGCTCCTGGAGCTTGCCCATCTCCTCCATCAGCTCGTCGGAGTAGTCCGTCGCCATCTTCTCGGCGATCTCGTTGAACCGGTCGAGCATCGCCTTCGTCTCGGCGACGCCCTCCTCGACGTTCCCGAGGACGGTCTTCTCCTCGTTCAGCGGGGGCTCCTGCTGGAGCATGCCGACCGTGAAGCCCGGCATGAGTCGCGCCTCGCCGTTGGACGGCTGTTCCAGACCGGCCATCATGCGCAGCAGCGTCGACTTACCGGTGCCGTTCGGCCCCAGGACTCCGATCTTCGCACCCGGAAGGAAATGCAGGGTGACGTCGTCAAGGACGACCTTGTCGCCATGTGCCTTGCGCACACGCTGCATCGTGTAGATGTACTCGGCCATATCCTCAAGCCTAGAGGGTCTGCGACGGTGTTAAGTGCCACCTGCCATGCCCTCGGCGGCCGGCCCCCGGGCTCCTCCCGGGGACGTTCAGGTTCCGGTCGGTCTCGGGCCGTCCACCGCGGGGAGGCAGACGCGGTCCCGGCCGGAGGACTTGGCCCGGTAGAGGGCCAGGTCGGCGGACGCCAGGAGTTCCAGGAGGTCCTGGCCGTGGGTGCGGAACAGGGCCACGCCCACCGAGACCGTCACCGTGACCGTGCCCTCCTCGGCGGGCACCGCCAGCCTGCGCACGCGGCCGCGCAGGCGTTCGGCCACGCGGCACGCCTCGACGGTGTCGGCGCCGGGGAGCAGGACCACGAACTCCTCGCCGCCGAACCTGCCCACCACGTCGTAGTCCCGCAACTGGTGGCACAGGGTGCTGGCCACTCCCACGAGGACCTGATCCCCCATGAGGTGGCCGTGGGTGTCGTTGACCCGTTTGAAATGGTCGATGTCGATGAGGAGCAGCGCCACGGTGTCGTGGGTGCGCTGGGCCCGGGACAGTTCGGTGTCGGCCTCCATCTGCCAGGCCGCCGCGTTCAGCAGCCCCGTCTTGGCGTCCGTCCGCGCCGCCGCCTGGAGCTGCTGGTGCATCAGGCTCCGCTGCAGCAGCATCAGCGGGGGCAGTGCCAGGATCAGCAGGCCGAGGGACAGCGCGCAGGTGATCGCCACGAGGATGCCGACGCACAGCTCGACCACGTCGAGGAGCAGGTTCTCGCGCGTCCACAGGACGTCGCGCCAGCGGCTCTCGGGGCTCGCCGCGTGGGCCGCGACCGCCACGATCGCGGTGTTCACCACCGTGAACACCGCGGCGCACCCGACCGCCGCCAGGATGCCCGGGTACGCCTGGACGACCCATTCCGGCGCCCCCTCCAGGGGGTCGCGCACCACCTGGTGAAACGCCAGGGACGCGCACGCGCCGGCGATCCCGTGCGCCGCGGCGACCAGGGCGCGCCGGTAGATCAGCGTGCGGCGCACCCGGAACTGGAGGAGCGCCTGCACCGGCAGCGGGATCAGCAGCGCGTACACCGGGGGCAGCAGCAGCGCGACCGGCAGCCACCACGCCGACAGCAGGTCGCGCGCGACCCCGGCCGGCATCCCGAGCCGGCGGGTGGCCTCGATGCACATCGCGCCGCACGCCAGCAGGGCCGCGAACGTCGCCAGCTCGGCGGTCCGGAGCGGCGTGCTGAGGAGCCCCGCGACGGTGAGGCCGAAATGGGCGGCCACCACCACCGGTACGTAGATCACGAGCAGGGACGGACGCCCCAGAAGCGTCCGGCGCCTCGGCCGGAAGGCCAGCTCCCCGCCACGGTCCTCGGCGGACGACTGCACTGCCGTCATCCTTCCCCCTAACGCGCATCACCTTGTGTAACACGATAGTTGCAACGTGTGCGGAAGGGGCGTGAAACAGGTACGTTCGGGAACGCACATGCGAGTGACCGTCCGGACACCACGCATCGGGGCCCGCGTCTCCGCGGCCCCGGCACATCCTGAGGGGGATACGACCATGCGCGGCATTTCCTGGATCTGACGCCGCATAACCCCCACGGTGCGGGGGGCGCCGACCGGCAGCGACACCACTGCCGGCCACGCCCCTCCACTCGCAGTGCCTTCTCCAAGTGGTCCGGACGTGCCGGTCGCCAGGACGTGCGACTTCTTCCGCTCGGCCGCCTCGATCGCCTCGAACCGGCGGCCGCCCGCCGCCGTGCGCGCTAGGCCGCTTTGGGTTCGTCCTCTGCGGGGGCGGTGAGGGCCCATTCGTCGGCGGCGTCGCGGGCGAGCTGGCGGTCTTCCTCGCTCAGCGGGCCGCCGCGCTGGACGGGCCGGAAGTCGGCGGTGCCGCGCTGCAGGTCGGGGCCGAGGGTGCCGGCCTCCACCTCGGCGGAGAAGCGCCACTGGCCGTCACGCTCGTACTGGCGGATCCGGAGGCGGCCCGTGACCAGGACCGGGGTGCCGCGCGGGAACTCGGACGCGTTGACGTTGTCGGCGAGCCCACGCCAGCAGTTGACCGTCAAGAACAGCGTCTCGACGTCCTGCCACTGGCCCGTCTGCCGATCGTAGCGCCGGGGCGTGCAGCCGACCCGCAGGGAGAGGAACGGCGTCCCGTTGGGCGTCATGGTGTAGCGGGGCTCGGCCGCGACCCAGCCGGTGATGGTGATGTGGGCCTCGTTCACTGCGTCCTCCGTCTCTCGCACGTGGTGTACGCGTCAACGGTGGCGCAGGGGCGGCGGGCGGCGGGACCGGTCGGGAAACTGTGGATAACTAGCGGCCGAGGGCGATGTCCACGTTCTCGCGGAAGCGGGCGTAGACCTGCAGGTCCTCCTCGATGGGCCCGATCACCTTCTCGTGGGCGACGCGCTCGATGCCCACGCGCATGTGGTGCTCCATCTTGTCGCCGTGCTTCGCGGACGACAGGGCCACGAGGTTGCGGCAGGCGGACGCGGTGAGCCAGCCCATCCCGAGCGTGCACACGACCAGGACGGCGACATAGGGGATGAGACCGGCGTCCCCGACCAGGCGGCTGGGGTTGTCGCCGCCGAGGTCGAACAGGCCGTAGGCGACGAGGAAGCCGATCCACACGACGCTCAGGACGGCGACCAGCACCAGGAAGTACTGCCACGTCTTGACCAGCCACCACCAGCGGGGCACGGCGTTGAACGTGGGCAGCGCGTGCTTGAGCGATTCGCCCAGGGCCTCCGGGATCTCGGTGGCGTGCGACCGGGCGGCGGCGCGGACGGAGCGTCCCCAATGTGTAGGAAGCTCCTGGGACAGCCCCTCGGTCACGGCCTGGAGCGCGTTGTCCACATCGCCCTGCTGCGCGCCGATCGGCCCGGTGAAGGCGTTGCGGAGTTCCTCGCGCAGCTCGGTCAGCCGCATCCGGCGCAGCGGGTCGGACCGGAGCCGGGCGGCGATGGCGGCGACGGGCCAGCCCACGAAGTCGGCGGCGCGCAGTTCGTAGGCGCTCTCCATGGCCTCGGCGACCGCGGGCGCGCCCGCGGCGTCGGTGAACGCCTGCACGAGGTCGGCGCGGCGGGCGTCGTCGACGGTGGTCGGCGGCTCGGCCGCGTAGCGGTAGTCGGCGAACCGCTCGGCGACCTTGTCGACGTCGGCGGAGAGCCGCTCGGTGCGGGCGCGGCGGGCGGCGACGGTGTCCACGAGGACGTCGCGGAACCCGTACGTGCCGTCCTCGGCGACCGCGGAGGTGGTCACGATGCGCGGGTCGGCGAGGCCCTCGGCCTCCAGCAGGCGGCGCAGGTCGGCGACGCAGTCGTCGATCTCGTGCGGGGTGAGCCGGTCGACCTGGTTGAGGACGATCAGCGTCACGCCGGTGTGCCGGGCGAACGGGACGATGTAGTTGCGGTGCAGGGCCGCGTCGGCGTACTTCTGCGGGTCGACGACCCAGACGAGCAGGTCGGCGATGGTGACGAAGCGGTCGACCTCGGCGCGGTGCATCGCCTGGATGGAGTCGTGGTCGGGCAGGTCGATGAGGACGAGGCCCTGCAGGGAGTGGTCGGCGCGCTCCAGGTCGAGGGCGCTGGCGCGGGCGTAGCGGTGCCGCTTGTCCACGTCCAGCCAGTCGAGCAGGGGGCCCGCGCCGTCCAGGCCCCAGACGCAGGCGTGGGCCTTCGACGTCATCGGGCGGCGCATCCCGGTGGGTGAGAGCTCCAGCCCGCAGATCGCGTTGAACAGCGACGACTTCCCGCTGCCGGTGCCGCCGGCGAGGGTGACGACGGTGTGCTCGCCGGACAGCCGCAGCCGCTGCCCGGCCCGGTCGAGCAGTGCGACGGCGTCGTCCAGGACGGGCTGGTCGAGTCGGCCGACGCCCGCGTGGACGAGCCGGTCGAGGCCGGCCAGCCGGTCGGTCAGCCCGGGCGGCCCGGCGGGCGGGCCGGGCACGTCCGCGGGGACGAGGGGGATCCCGCCGGTTCCGGCCGGCGAGTTCGCGGGGATGGCCGAGGTGGTCATCGGGCAACCTCGAGGTTGTAGGTGGCCTGGTACAGCTGGACGGGGACGGTCTCGTCGGGGATGCCGGCGGAGTCGAGCACCTGCCCGAACCGGATGGCCTCCTCGTCGAACAGCATCCCGATGCGGCTGCGCAGGTCGGCGCGGGCCTTGGCGCCCATGCCGCGCAGCGACTCGGCGCCGAACAGGGCCTTGAGCAGCCGCTGCGGGACGGCGCTGTTGCCGCCCTCGACGGCCACGTCGGAGGTGCCGTAGCCGAGCAGGCCGATCATCAGGACGAGCGACACCGCCTCGGTGTCGAACGAGACCAGCTTGGCGACCGAGCGCTTGGTGACGCCCTCGGTGCGGATGAGCTCCTGGACGTGGTCCTGCCAGGAGCTGACGGCCCGGGTGACGCGGCGCGACAGCTCCGGGGAGACGTGCGCGAGCTCGGCGTCGGTCCCGGCGAGGACCTGGCGTCCGGACGGGTGGTCGCGCCAGCGGGCGATGACCTGCTCGGCGCCGTGCTCGGCGGACGCCATGATCAGCGATTCGAGGCCGGCGCGCAGCGCGGCCTTGAGCGCGCGGACGCGGGCGGGGCTGCGGCGGTTGCGGCGACCGGCGCCGCGGCCGCGGCGCCCGCGCTGGACGTGCAGGGCCTTCAGCAGGTCGCCGGTGCCGGCGAAGTCCTGCCAGCGGGCGAGCACCTCGCCGCGCAGCAGGGAGCCGTTGCGGGTCGCCTCGTCCAGCTCGGCGAGGGCGGTGCCGTAGCCGGCGTCGACCTCCCCGGCCAGCTCGGTGCGCTGCTCGACCTGCGCCTCGACCTGCCGGGCCAGCTCGGGGACGCGGGTGCGGAAGCTGTCGAGGACGGCGGCGAGGGTGTCGCTGATGACGATCTCGCGGTCCTCGGTGTCCTCGGCGACGCCGGTCAGCCAGGCGCGGATGTCGGCGACGGTCTCCTCAGGGAGGCGGCTGTTCTCGATGCGGGTCTCGGGGACGGTGAAGCGGCGGGCGTCGCCGACCTCGTGCTCGTCCAGCATCTCGCCGAAGTGCTCGACGACCTCGGCCCCCTGCGGCCCGGCGCCCTGCGGGACGCGGGACAGGACGACGCCGATGGTGGCGCCGTTCTCCTTGGCCCGCTGGAGCATCTGCCACACCTGGGCGTCGGCGTAGCGGGCGGCGGTGGTGACGCACAGCCAGAGGTCGGCCGCGGCCATCAGCTTGGTCGCGAACTCGTAGTGGTCCTCGAAGACCGAGTCGAAGTCGGGGCTGTCGAGCAGCGCCAGGCCCGGCGGGAGGACGTCGCTGCCGATGATGACCAGTTGGTCGCCCGCGATGGCGTCGGGAGCCGGGCCGCGGACCCGTCCCATGCCGGGCAGCATCGGCCCCTCCATGAACCAGTCGACGTGGTCGGGGTGGCACACCAGGATCGGGCTGCTGGTGGTGGGCCGCAGCACGCCGGTCGCGCTCACGCGGGAGCCGACGAGGGTGTTGACCAGCGTGGACTTGCCCGCGCCGGTGGACCCGCCGAGCACCACCAGCATCGGCGCGCCGGCGGCCTGGATGCGCGGGAGGACGTAGTCCTCCAGCTGGGCGCGCAGCTCGTCGCGGGCCTCGCGGGCCTCCGGGACGCCCGGGACGTCCAGCAGGAACTCGAAGGCGTCGAGCTGCTCGCGGAGCGCGGTCAGCGCCCGGATCAGCTCGCCCTGCCGCACCGTCCCGGCGCCGGGCTTCGCGGCCCGCCGGCGGCCGCGCCGCGCCTTGGCGTCCCCGGCCTCCTTGGCCGCGCCTTCGTCGGCGCCGTCCTCCGGCTCGGGCTCGGCGCCCTTCCGGGACGTCTCCTTGTCGCGCACCTCGTCCTCTTCGCGCGCGCCTTGCCCGCGCGCCTCCTTGTCGGGCGCGGCGTCGCCGCCGGGGACCGCGGAGTCCTCGATTCCGCGTCCCGGACCGGAGCCGGCCTGCTCGTCGTGGACCGCGCTTCGCTCTGCCGGGGGTGTCACGGATCCCGTCCCATGTCGGCTCGAATCATGTCGATCTCTCGTGCCACGTCGACCACATCGCCCACGACCACGATCGCCGGGGGCCGGATGTCACCGGCGGCCATCGCGTCGGCCACCGTGCCCAGGGTCGCCGTGAGCGACCGCTGGCCGGGGAGGGTGCCATCCTGGATCACGGCGACCGGCGTGCCGGACGACCGACCATAGCGCATGAGCGCGTCCGCGATCAGCGCCATGCGCTCCACCGCCATGAGCAGGACGATCGTGCCGTTCGCGCGCCCCAGCGCCGCCCAGTCGACGGTCGAGTGCTCGTGTCCGGGCGGGACGTGCGCGGAGACGACGTGGAACTCCTGCGCCACGCCCCGGTGGGTGACCGGGATGCCCGCGGCGGACGGCACGGCGACCGCGCTGGTGATGCCGGGTACGACGGTGACCGGGACGCCGTGGCGGGCGCAGTGCAGGGCCTCCTCGCCGCCGCGCCCGAACACGAACGGGTCGCCGCCCTTGAGCCGGACGACGAACTTCCCCTGGCGGGCGTGCTCGACCATGTAGTCGTTGATGCGCTCCTGCGCGACCGTCCGCCCGTAGGGGATCTTGGCGGCGTCGATCACCTCGACGTCGGCGGGCAGCTCGTCGAGGAGCCCGCCGGGGGCGAGCCGGTCGGTGACGACGACGTCGGCCATGGCGAGCAGCTGCCGCCCGCGGACCGTGATCAGGCCGGGGTCGCCGGGGCCGCCGCCGACGAGGGCGACTCCGGCGGGCTTGCGCCGGGAGTGCCGGGATTCGAGCGCGCCGTCGCGCAGCCCCTCGACCACGGCGTCGCGGATGCCCGCCGCGCGCCGGGGGTCGCCGCCGAGCAGCACGCCGACGGTCGCGTCGCCGGCGTGCCCGCTCGCGGGCGTCCAGGCCGGCGAGGACTCGGCGTCGTCGGCGCGGACGGCCCAGATCCGGGCGGCGTCGGCCTCGGCGACCACGTCCCCGTTGACCTTGGAGTCGTCGGTGACGGCCTGCACCAGCCAGGCGCCCGCGCAGTCGCCGGGCTCGTAGCGCCGCCGGTGCCAGGTGATCCTGCCGCGCTCGGCCATGCCCTCCAGGGAGGGGGTGACCTCGGGCGAGACCAGGACGACCGACGCGCCCGCGTCCAGGAGGGCGGGCACGCGGCGCTGGGCGACCCGCCCCCCGCCGACGACGAGGACGCGTCGCCCGCCGAGTCGCAGGCCTAGCAGGTACGGGGGCACGTGGTGGTTCTCTCGATCGGGTGCGCGGTCGGTTGACGTGCTGGTCGGTGACGTGCGGGGGCGGCTTGCGGACGCCGGTGTCGGACACGTGTCTTCAGTGAACAAAGGTACTCGGCTTCACAAGTGCATGGAGAGGGCCTCCGCGCAGTCGATAGCCGAGCGTGATCCATTCCGTGATCAATTAGTTACGGGGCCCGGCGTCCTTGCCGCTGACTCCGGCGGAGTCGAACGTGGCGACCTCGTGCAGCACCCGCACCGCGCCCTGGACCAGCGGCAACGCCAGCAGCGCGCCGGTCCCCTCGCCCAGCCGCAGTTCCAGGTCGACGAGCGGCCGCAGCCCCAGCGCGTCGACGGCCGCGGTGTGGCCCGGTTCGGCCGACCGGTGCCCGGCGACGCACGCGCCGAGGGCCCGCGGGCACAGCGCCGCGGCCGCCAGTGCGGCGGCACCGGCGATCACCCCGTCGAGGACGACGGGGACCCGCAGCGACGCCGCCCCCAGGACGAATCCGGCGATCGCGGCGTGCTCCAGCCCGCCGACGGCCGCGAGGACGCCGAGGGGGTCGGCGCCGTCCTCCGCTGGCAGGCCGTGCAGGGCCAGCGCCGTCCGGACGACCTCGACCTTGCGGGCGTGGGTGGCGTCGTCGATCCCGGTGCCCCGGCCGGTGACCCGCTCGGGCGGCAGGCCGGTGAACGCGGCGATCAGCGCGGCGGACGCGGTGGTGTTGGCGATCCCCATGTCCCCGGTGACCAGGCACGCCGCGCCCTCCGCGACCAGATCGCGCGCGACCTCGATCCCGACTTCCATGGCGCGCCGGGCCTCGCCGTCGGTCATCGCCGGGCCGCGGGCCAGGTCGGCGGTGCCGTGGGCGACCTTGCGCCGGATCAGCCCGGGAGCCGCGTCGAGGTCGGCGGCGACGCCGATGTCGACGACGCTGACCCCGGCGCCGACCTGGGCGGCGAACGCGTTGACCACGGCGCCGCCGGCGAGGAAGTTGGCCACCATCTGCGCGGTCACCTCCTGCGGCCACGGCGTGACGCCCTGGGCGTGGACGCCGTGGTCGGCGGCGAACACGGCGACGGCGGCGGGCTCGGGCATCGGCGGCGGGCAGCACCCGGCCAGCCCGGCGAGCCTGACCGACACCTCCTCCAGGACGCCGAGGGACCCGGGCGGCTTGGTGAGCCGGGCCTGGTGGTCCCGGGCGTCCCGCATGGCGGCCTCGTCCAGCGGCGGGACGGAGGCGATGGTCTGCTCGATCAGGTCCACGGTGTCCTCTCGGGGGTCGGGCCTTGCTCAGATTCCCAGTTCGCCCAGCACGTTCAGCAGCGCGTCGTTGGACGGCCGGTCGCGGACCGCGATGCGCAGCCAGTCGGAGCCGAGACCTGGGAAGGTGTCGCCGCGCCTGACGGCGTAGCCGCGCTGCCTCAGCAGCGCCCTGATCCCGAGGGCGTCGGGCACGCACAGGCACAGGAACGAGGCACGCGCTCCTGGCACGACATAGAGGCCGCGTGCGCTTAGTTCCGCGGCCAGCCTGTCGCGTTCGGCTGCGAGTTCGACGGCCCACGCCTCGGCCTCGGCGACCGCCTCCGGGGTGGAGCACGCTTCGACGGCGACGAGAGCGGGCGTCGACACGGCCCAGAGCGGCTGCGCCTCCGTGAGCCGTTCGATCAGGTGGGGGTCGGCCAGGACGTATCCGGCGCGCAGCCCGGCGAGGCCCCACGTCTTGGTCAGCGAGCGGATGACCACCACTCCTGCGGGGAGACGGGTGGCGAGGCTCTCCGGCTCACCGGGGACGCAGTCCATGAACGCCTCGTCGACCACGACCGTCCGGCCCGGCGCGGCCAGCGCGGCGACGGCCTCAGCGGGATGCAGCACCGAGGTCGGGTTGGTGGGGTTGCCCACCACGACCATGTCGGCGTCGGAGGGGACGGCGGCGGGGTCGAGGGTGAAGTCCTTGGTGAGGATCACGCGCTCCACGGGGTGCCCGGCGGCCCGCAGCGCGGCTTCGGGCTCGGTGAACTGCGGATGCACGACGACGGCCCTGCGCGGTGCCAGGACCCGCGCGAGCAGGACGAACGCCTCCGCGGCACCGGCGGTGAGCAGCACCTCCCCGGCGGACCGGCCGTGCCGCCGCGCGACCGCACGGCGCGCCGGACGCGGGTCGGGGTAGCCGGCCAGGTCGGCGACCGAGGCCCGGATCCGCTCGGCCAGCCACGGCGGGGGCATGCCGGCGCGGACGTTCACGGCGAAGTCGGCGAGCCCGCCGCCGACCTCCGCGTCGCCGTGGTGGCGCAGGTCGATCTCGTCCGGCTCGGCGGGGTGCTGGATCACCGGTGCCCCGCCCCGTCCGAGTACAGCAGGGCGTTGACGGCGGCCGCGGCGACCACCGAGCCGCCCTTCTCCGAGGCGTTGCTGAGCTGCGGCAGCCCGCTGGCGCGCAGCGCCTCCTTGGCCTCGCGGGCGCCGACGAAGCCGACCGGCACGCCGATGACCAGCGCGGGGTTCACCCGGCGGGCGATGATCTCGGAGATCGCCTCCGGGGAGGAGCCGACGACCCAGACCGCGCCCGGCCCGACCTCCGCGTACGAGAGCCGGACCGCGGCGGCGGAGCGGGTGATGCCGGCGGCCCGCGCCATCCGCGCGGCGGCCGGGTCGGCGATGTGGCACACCGGCTCCCGGGCGGTGATCCCGGCCGCGACCATCCCCTCGTCGGTCACGACCGGCGCGCCGTCGCGCAGCGCGGCCCAGCCCCGCGCGAGGTACTCCTCCGTGGTGACCAGGTCCACCGCGTACTCCAGGTCGGCGGTGGCGTGGATCACCCGCTCGGTGACGGCCCGCCACAGCGGCGGCATCGGGGACAGGTCGACGCGGGACCGCAGGATCTCGTACGACCGGACCTCGATCGGGTGGGGTTGACGGACGGTCAACTGCGCCTCCTGCTTCGCTTCCAGGTCAGGACACCAGGGTGGCACGGCTTTACGGGAGCTACGCCCCGATGCCAGGCTCTTCGGACTCGCCGGGAAGGGCGGGGATCGTGGCGATCGGCCTGCTGCGCCGGGCCGGGCGGCGGCCGGGGACCCGGGCGTCCCGCTCGCCCCAGACGACGGTCACCGGCTCCCCCGGCGGAGCGGACGGGTCCAGCGGGCTCGCCTGGAGCCGGACGGCGTCGGCGGTGAAGCCCTGCTCGGCCAGCAGTGCCAGGATCTCGCGGGCCTCCTCACCGGAGGCGGTGGCCTTGTCGCCGGAGGCAACGGCCTTGTCGCCGGAGGCGATGGCCACGATGCGGGCGGGGGCCAGGGCGGCGCAGGCGCGGACGGCCTCGGTCCCGGCGCGCCCGGTGAACCCGGGGCCGACGAAGACGGCGTCGGGCTTGGGCAGGTGATCGGCGGTGGGCCGCACGTCGCCGGAGGCCATCGCGACCTTGACGCCGTGCAGCCGCACGCTCTCGCGGATCCGCTCGCAGGTCGCGTAGTCGCGGTCGACGGCGACCACGGCGGCGCCGAAGCGCGCGCATTCGACGGCTATGGAGCCGTCGCCGGACTCCACGTCCCACACCATGTCGCCGACCCTGGGGCCCAGCTTGGCCAGGACGAAGGCCCTGACGTCCGGACGCAGGCCAGGCCCCTCGCCGAAGGCTTCCGCGGGCAGCGCCCATCCGGCTGGGGCCCGGGCAGGCCCGGAGCGCCAGCCCTGCTTTCCCAGCGCGTGCCGGTTGTCCAGGACGAGCACGACCTCCGGGTGGTTCCAGGGACGAGTGGTCGCCTCCGCCGGACGGACGTAGACGACGCGCTCCCGAGGCCCGTCCAAGTTCTCGCACACCACGAACGACCGCGGCGTCACCGGGAACAGCGCGCGCGCCAGTTCCGCAGGCCCCGCACCAGGCCCGGTCAGCACCGCGACCTTGGGGTGGGCCCGGCACGCGTTCACGGCCTGCCGCAGATGCCCGTCCCTTGCCGAGACGACCAGTGCGTCCTCCCAGGGCAGCCCCGCTTGGGCGAAAGCCCGCGCCACCAGGGGCGCGGCGGGCACGGTCTCCGGCGCGTGGCCCTCTTCGAGCAGGGTCCGGAGGATGCCGAAGTGGCCGGGATCGCCGTTCACGATGAGGACGACGTCCTGGTCCGACACATCGACGCCTTGCAGCGCGCCTGGGAGATCCTCGGTGGCGACCGTGCGCGCACCGGGCGCCAACGGCAGGCCCTCCAGGAGACCGGGCTCCCCCATCACGAGGGCTGCGCTCTCCACGGCCTCCCGTGCCGCTTCGCTCAGCGGCGACCCGTCACGGCCGACGACGGTCAGCATCGCCCACCCGATCGCTCATCCACCGGCACCCTGTCCACCTGCCACCGGGTCCACCTGCCACCGGGTCCACCTGCCACCGGGTCCACCTGCCACCGGGTCCACCTGCCACCGGGCCCACCTACCGGGCCATTCGCCCGTACATGCCGACCATGCGCTCCCCCGCCGCGTCGACCAGCACCACCTGCGCGGCGACGGGGCTCGCCGCCGACCCGGCCGCCTCGGCGGCGAGGCGCTCCAGCTCACCGGCGGTGCGGCGGCACAGCTCCCGGCCGCACGGCCCGAGCCGGCCGGCGGCCTCCCACAGCGCGTAGGCGTCCCGGGCCGTCGGAGCCGCGGCCACCTCGGCGGCCAGTGCGGCGCCCCCGTCCATGTCGAGGGTGATCGATTCGAGGACCCCGGCGCCGTCCAGGAAGGCGACCTGCCCGTCCATGCCGGCGACCAGGACGACCTGCGCGAGCCCGTCCTTCACCGCCGCGCGCAGCGCTTCCGTCCCGGCCGGGACGAAGCACGCGTCCGGGAGCTTCGGCAGCATCCGCCGGGCAGCGTCCCGCACACCGTCCCCGTACATCACGAGCGTCCTGTCCTCAGCGGTCACTGGGCCGTCCTTCCTCGTCCTGGTGGACGAGCCTTCCGGAGGCACCGCCGGAGCGCCGCCACGGCACGCCGGACGCCGCCGATCCGGGCCGCGGATCGGTCGCGACGCGGCTGAAGACGATCATGTCCTGGTTCACCCCGGCGGCGTCGCGTTCGGCTCCCCGCGCGATCCCCTCGCGGGTGTACCCGGCCTTCTCGGCGACGCGGACGGAGGCGTGGTTGGTGACCATGGCCCGCAGTTCGACGCGGAAGAGCCCGCAGTCGCGCAGCGCCCAGTCGGTGACCAGGGAGAGGGCCTCGGTGGCGTAGCCGCGCCCGCGCACGCCCCGCCGCATCCCGTAGCCGACCTCGCTCGTCAGGTGGTCCCAGCTCACCTTGAACAGCCCGATGGTGCCGAGCAGGCCGCCGGTGTCGCGGTCCGTCGCCGCGAGGTGGATGCCCAGGCCGAAGCGCTGCACCTTGTGGACGCCCTCCCGCAGGAACCACGCGATGGGCTCGGCCTCCAGAACCCCTGGGAAGTTGGGCGGCAGGAAGTCCTCCCTGGAGCGGATCGCCTCGATCAGCCCGGGAGCGTCGTCGAGTCCGAACGGGCGGAGCACGATCCGCTCGCCCTCCAGGCGAACGCTCTTGTCGAAGGCGTTCACGCGCGTTCCCTTCCGCAGGCGTCGACGAACCTGCTCGCGACCCACGGCGACCCGGCCCAGTGCAGATGAAGGTAGGACGCGACGCAATCGCCCTGCACGAACCCCGCGGGGCCGGACCCGGCCCACTGCCACGCGGCCGTGTCCCCGCGAACCGGTTCGGTGACCGTTCCGTGGAACTCGTGGCCGCGGACGCGTTCGCCCGTGCGGGCGACGACCGAGTCGGCCACCGCCACCGCGGCACGATAACCCAGCGTCAGCCGCGAGGCCATGGCCGCACGGACACCGTCCAAGACCCCGCACATCGGCGCACCGTCCAGCTCTTGGGCGAGATAGAGGAGGCCGGCGCATTCGGCGTAGACGGGCCGGGACGCCCTGCCGAACCCCGCCATCTCCTCGCGCAGGGACTCGTTGGCCGAAAGCTCCGCCGCGTGCACCTCGGGGAACCCTCCGCCGATGACGACACCCTTCGTGCCTTCGGGGAGCCTCTCGTCGCGCAGCGGGTCGAACCGGACGACCTCGGCCCCGGCGGCGGTGAGGAGTTCCTCGTTCTCCGCGTAGCCGAACGTGAAGGCCGGTCCCCCGGCGACGGCGACGCGCGGCCGTCCGCCCGTCTTCTCCGGGACGGCCTCGGACGGGTTCCACGGCTCGGCCCCCAGCGGTGAGGCGGCGCGGGCCAGGGCGAGCACCGCGTCCAGGTCGCAGGAGGCGGCGACGAGGTCGCCCAGCCGCCGGACGGCCTCCACCGCCTCCGCCCGCCGTTCGGCGGCCGGGACGAGCCCGAGATGGCGGGACGGGGCCGTCACCCCGCCCGTCTCGTGGAGCGCGCCCAGCACCGGCAGGCCCAGTTCCTCGACGGCCTCGCGGCACATGCGCTCGTGCCCGTCCGAGCCGAGCCGGTTGAGGATCACGCCGCCGACCCTGACCGTCCCGAACGAGCGGAACCCGTGGACGAGGGCCGCGACCGACCGTCCCGCCGCCGCCGAAGCGTCCACCACCAGCACGACGGGTGCGTCCAGAAGGGTCGCGACGTGCGCGGTGGACGCGTAGTCGCCGCCACCGGCCGCGTCGGACGGCCCCAGGCCCGCCGCGCCGTCGTACAGGCCCATGACGCCTTCGACGACGGCGATGTCCGCCCCGGAGGCGCCGTGCAGGAACAGCGGGACGACCATGTCCTCGGACGTCAGCCACGGATCCAGGTTGCGTCCGGGGCGTCCTGTGGCGAGCGCGTGGTAGCCCGGGTCGATGTAGTCCGGACCCACCTTGTGCGGGGAGACGCGCAGGCCGCGACCGGCGAAGGCGGCCATCAAGCCCGTCGCCACGGTCGTCTTGCCGCTTCCGGTGGAAGGCGCGGCCACCACGAGACGGGGGACGGTAAGCACGTCCGCACAGCATAGGCTGTCACGGTGAGCTACCAGCGCCTGGCCCCGGACGAGCGGCGTGCCCAGATCCTGGACGTCGCGCGCCGGATGTTCACCGAACTCCCCTACGCCGAGGTGTCCACCGCGGCGATCGCCCGCGAGACCGGGGTCCAGCGCGGGCTGATCCACTACTACTTCGGGACGAAGCGGGAGCTCTTCCTCAAGGTCGTCCACGGGCTGACGGCGTCGGCCGCGCTGCAGGTGCCGCCGGTGGACGAGCGGCGGACGCTGCCCGAGGCGGTCGAGCTGTGCGTGAACCTGTTCCTCGACACGGCGGAGCGGAACGCGACGACGTGGTTCGCGGCGCTGGACGCCGAGGGGTTCGGGCAGGACGCGGAGCTGCTGCGGATCGTCAACCGGTTCCGCGACGAGGCCGTCGAGCACATGCTCGCGGTGCTGCGGGTGCCGGAGCCGACCGAGACCCTGCGCGCCGTCCTGCGCACCTATTCGGGGCTGGCGGACGCGGCGACCCGGCAATGGCTCCAGGAGGAGACGCTCGACCGCGAGCAGGTGCACACGCTGCTCTCGCGCTCTCTCCTCACCCTGGTGAGCGATATTGGTCCTGCCCTGGAAAAGGAATCCGCCCGGAAATGAGGACCGGCCGCAGAAATGAGCCGGGCCGTCCGGGCAAAAGGGACGGCAGGGCGGGCCGGGCGGGCCGGCCGGGAAAGCGCGGCAGGTCCAGGAGCGGTAGGGCTAGGAAAGGACCGCGGTGGCGCCGGGAACGGCGAACCAGACGGCCTTGCCGCGGACGGGCGGCCCTAATCGCGACACCGTCCGCCGCATGCCCCATCGCTCCCCGGACAGCTCGCGGACGATGCTGAGCCCGCGCCCGCAGTCGCCGGACGTCCACGAGTAGCCGGGCAGCGCCGCGTCGGCGAGCGCGTCGAAGACGGCGCACCGCACCTCGCCCGCCCCGCCCCCGGCCCCGACGACCGGGGGGTCGCCGTCGGCCACGTACAGCCACAGCTCGTGGGGGCCGTGCTCGCCGGCGTGCTGGTGCGCGTTCGTGGCGAGCTCGCTCACCATGAGCTGCGCGTCGGCGATCGCGTCGCGCGGCGCGCCCAGCGAGGCGAGCGCGTCGCGCAGGACGGCGCGGGCGTGCCGCGCGCATCCCGGACCGCCGGGCAGGGCCCACACCCAGCCCGGCATGGCGCCCGCCGGGGCGCGGGCGTCTCCGGTCGGGTCGGCCGTCGCGTCGGCCATGGTCTGGGGCGTGAGATCGGCTGGCGTGCGCTGCACGGGGTTCCTCCCACGGTCTGCGTGCCTGACGCGGCCGGTCCGCTCGTCACGCAGAGTCCGCGACCGGTCACGGAACAAAGCGTGACGTGAGAATCTCACGATCGCAAGCCTCTTCACACAATTGCTTCACCCTTTCAGCCGGGTTCGTCATTCGCGTTGTGGCGGGCGCCCGGAGTGGTAAGACTCCACTCCCATGACCTACCGCCCCACCGTCCGTGGCCGCCGCCTGGCGCGGGAGCTCCGCAAGCTCCGCGAGGAGCAGGGCCTGACCCTGCAGGAGGTGGCCGACCGGCTCGACTGGTCGCGAGCCACCGTCTCCCGCCTCGAAACAAGCCAGACCCGCCCGAAGCCAGGCGACATCGCCGACATCCTCGACCTCTACGGCGTGCCGAGCCCCGACCGCGACGCGCTCATCACCCTCGCCCGGCAGGCCGGGCAGCGCGGCTGGTGGACCGCCTACCAGGACGTCTTCGCCGGCAGCTACGTCGCCCTGGAGGACGAGGCGTCGCACATCCGCACCTGGGACCCCCAGCTCGTGCACGGGCTGCTGCAGACCGAGCCGTACTCCCGCGCCGTGATCACGGCGGGCCGGCTGCTGCCCGCCCAGGAGGACATCGAGCGCCGGATCGCCGCGCGCAAGATCCGGCAGTCCCTGCTCGACCGGGCGGACGCGCCGCGGCTGCAGGTGATCTTCGACGAGGCGGTCCTGCACCGGCCGATCGGCGGCGACGAGGTGATGCGCGGGCAGCTGGACGCGCTCGCCACCGCCGCGGCAACCCGCCCAACCGTGTCAATACAGGTACTTCCGTATACGGCAAAGGAGCATGCGGGCCTTGACGGACGATTCACCATATTGTCGTATCCCGACCCCGCAGACCCAGATATCGCCTATGTAGAGGGCACCATGGGTGACGTTTACCTTGAGAGTGCAGAGGCAATAGCAAAGCACAGGGATCGCTTCCAGCGGATCGAGGATGCGGCCCTGTCCCCCGAGGATTCCGCGCACCTCATCGCCGAGGCAGCAAGGAGCAGCCCGTGACCAACCTGCAGCGCGAACTGACCGGTGCCCCCTGGCGCACGTCCTCCCACAGCGGGAGCGGCGACCAGTGCGTCGAGGTGGCGCCACTGTCCAGCGAACTTCGCGCGGTGCGCGACTCCAAGGACCCCGCCGGACCGGCGCTGGTGCTGACGCCGGCCGCCTGGCGGGACCTGGTGAGCGCGATCAAGGAGAGTTAGCGGCGACCGGCCGGGGGCCGCGGCGATGCGCCGCGGCCCCCGCCCTTCCGAGAAACTAGAACCTGTTCTAGTATCGCGGTGCGTCGACAACCGGAGGGTGCAACGTGACCGCGGAACTCAAGCTCGGCATCAACGTCGGCTACTGGCAGCGCGAGGCCGACGACCAGACCGAGACGGTACTGGCCGCCGAGCGGTGCGGCTACGACTCGGTGTTCACCGCCGAGGCGTACGGCTCGGACGCCTTCACCCCGCTGGCCTGGTACGCCGCCCGCACGTCCCGGATCAAGCTCGGAACCGCGGTCGTCCAGCTCTCGGCGCGGACCCCCGCGGCGACCGCGATGCACGCGCTGACGCTGGACGCGCTGTCCGGCGGGCGGCTGATCCTCGGGGTCGGCGCGTCCGGCCCGCAGGTCGTCGAGGGCTGGTACGGGCAGCCGTTCCCGAAGCCGCTGGCCCGCACCCGCGAGTACCTCGACATCGTCCGGCAGGTGTGGCGCCGCGAGGCGCCGGTGGCCAGCGAGGGCCCGCACTACCCGCTGCCGTACCCCGGCGGCGCGGGCCTCGGCAAGCCGCTGAAGTCGATCGTCCACCCGCTCCGCCCGGAGATCCCCGTCTACCTGGGCGCCGAGGGCCCGAAGAACGTCGCGCTGTCCACCGAGGTCGCGCAGGGCTGGCTGCCGCTGTTCGTCGACCCGCAGCAGATCGAGCCGGTGTTCGGCGCGTCCCTCGCGAACCGCCCGGACGGCTTCGAGATCGCCGCGACCGTCACCACGATCGTCACCGACGACCTCGCGTCCGCGCTGCAGTTCGCCAAGATCCCGCTCGCGTTCTACATCGGCGGGATGGGCGCCCGCGACCGCAATTTCCACCTCGACCTGATCGGCCGGCTCGGCTACGCCGAGGAGGCGGCGCGCGTGCAGGACCTCTTCCTCGGCGGCCGCCGCGACGAGGCGATCCAGGCCGTGCCGGACGCGCTGGCCGACGCGATCTCCCTGCTCGGCCCGCTCGGGCGGATCAAGGAGCGGCTCCAGCTGTGGCGCGACAGCCCGGTCACCACCCTGCTCATCGCGGGCGTGCGGGACGAGCCCACGCTGCGCGCGATCAAGGACCTCGCCGACTCCTGACGCGGCGGGCTCCTGAGACCGACTCCACATCATCGCGCGGAATGGAGGTAGGACACCGGGTGCTACACCGAACAGCACCCCGGCGATACGCAGTATGGAGATGAGGACATCCGATGTCCGCGCAACAGGACGCCGCCCGCCTTCTCGTCAGGACCCTGGAGGCGGAGGGCGTCGAGTACGTCTTCGGCATTCCCGGTGAAGAGAACATCCATTTCGTCCACGCCCTGAAGGACTCCCCCATCCGCTACGTGCTCGTCCGGCACGAGCAGGCCGCCGCGTTCATGGCGGAGATCTACGGCCGGCTGACCGGCAGGGCGGGCGTGGCCTCGGCGACGCTCGGTCCCGGCGCGATCAACCTGCAGCTCGGCGTGGCGGACGCCACCACCAACAGCACCCCCGTCGTCGCGATCTCCGCGCAGGTCGGCCTCGACCGCATCTACAAGGAGTCGCACCAGATCGTCGACCTGGTCTCGCTCTTCCGCCCGATCACCAAGTGGTCCGAGCTGGCCCCGACCGCCGAGGCCCTGCCGGAGATGGTGCGCAAGGCGTTCAAGACCGCGCAGACCGAGCGTCCCGGCGCCGTCTACCTGGCGATCCCCGAGGACGTCGAGACCGCGCAGGTCTCCGCCGAGCTGAAGCCGCTGCCGGTCAACGTCGTCCGCCCGCAGGAGCCGTCGCCGTCGCAGATCGCCCGCGCCGCCGACGTCCTCGCCACCGCCCGCCGCCCGATCGTCCTCGCCGGCCACGGCGCGACCCGCGCCGGCGCGAGCACCGCGCTGCGGTACTTCTCCGAGCGGCTCGGCCTGCCGGTCGCGACGACGTTCAACGGCAAGGGCGTCTTCCCGGACGACCACCGGCACGCCCTCGGCGCGGTCGGGTTCATGCGCCACGACTACGTCAACTTCGGGTTCGGCGAGGCGGACGTCCTCATCGCCGTGGGCTACGAGCCCCAGGAGTTCGACCCCGTCAAGATCAACCCGAGCGGCGACAAGAAGATCATCCATATCCACCAGTTCCCGGCCGAGGTCGACGAGAACTACCCGGTCGAGGTCGGCATCCAGGGCGACATCTCCCGCAGCCTGCACACGCTGGCCGACAGCGTCCACCGCCGCTTCGACGTCAACGGCACCGGCGAGGAGATCCGCCGGATGCTCCGCGAGGAGCTGGCCCAGGGCGCGAACGACGACGGCCATCCGCTCTCGCCGCGGCGCATCGTCGCCGACATCCGCGCCGCCATGGGCCGCGACGACATCGTCCTCGCCGACACCGGTGCGGTGAAGATGTGGATGGCGCGCATGTACCCGACGTACGAGCCGAACACCCTGCTGGTCTCCAACGGCCTGTCGTCCATGGGCTTCTCCGTGCCGGGCGCGATCGCCGCCAAGCTCGTCCACCCGGAGCGCAAGGTCCTCGCCGCGACCGGCGACGGCGCGTTCCTGATGAACTCCCAGGAGCTGGAGACCGCGGTCCGCGAGAACATCCCGATCACGGTGCTGATCTGGGACGACTCCGCCTACGGGCTGATCGAGTGGAAGATGGACATGGACCTCGGGGAGAGCTCCAGCATCAGGTTCGGCAACCCGGACTTCGTCCGGTACGCGGAGAGCTTCGGCGCCCGCGGGTACCGGGTGGAGTCCGCGGACGAGCTCCTTCCCACCCTCCGCAAGGCCCTGGCCGGGGACGAGGTCTCGGTCATCGCCGTCCCGGTCGACTACTCCCACAACCTGCGGCTGACCGACATGCTGGGCGAGCTGACCGGCCCCTTCTGAGCGCGATCACCGGACGGGCCGAGCGCGATTGCCGGACCGGCGACGGGGTAATGCGGCGAAGTGACCTCCCGCAAGGGCTTTGATGCCGTTCCGCCCGCATTGCGCAACACCGCGGCGGTGGCCGCGTGCATCCTGGTCATCGTCGCGGCCGTCGGCGTGCTCATCTACCTCGCGCTGAAGGTCGCGTCCCTGGTGATGGCGGTGATCTCCGCGCTGCTGCTCACCGCGCTGGTGGCACCGGTCGCCCGGCAGGTGCGGCGGTTGCGGGCGCCCGCCTGGGTCGCCGCGCTCGTCGGGCTGCTCACCGTGCTCGTCGCCGTCGGCGGGTCGATCGCGCTGGTCACCAACCAGGTCACCGCCCAGTGGCCGGAGATACGCGGCAGCCTCACCCAGGGCCTCCAGCGGGCCCAGACCCAGATCGTGAACACGCTGCCGATCAACGACCGGCAGCTCGACGACGCCGTCAACGGCCTCCTCAACGCGCTGCGGCGGGGCTCGCCCGACCCGGTCGCCGGCGCGAGCATGGCGACGCGCGTGGGCGCCGCGGTGCTGATCGCGCTGTTCCTGCTGTTCTTCATGCTCAAGGACGGGCGGAGCATGTGGGAATGGGTCCTGCGCCTCGTCCCCGAGCAGCGCCGCGCGAAGGTCGACGTCGCCGGCCTGGCGGGATGGCGGGCGCTCGGGCAGTACGTGCGCGGGATCGTCCTGGTGGCGCTCGCGGACGCCGTCGGCATCGGGCTGGCCCTCGTGCTGATCGGGGTCCCGTTCGCGCTGCCGCTGGCGCTGCTGACGTTCGTCGCCGCGTTCGTCCCGATCATCGGGGCGGTCGTCGCGGGGGCCGCGGCCGTCCTCATCGCGTTCGTCAGCGGCGGGCTGACGGACGCGCTGCTCGTGCTGGCCGCCGTCCTCGCCGTCCAGCAGGCCGAGAGCCATCTGCTGCAGCCGCTGATCATGGGCCGGACGCTGCACCTGCACCCGGTGGTGGTCGTCGTGGCGGTCGCCGCCGGAACGCTGGCCGCGGGCATCGCGGGAGCCGTCGTCGCGGTCCCGCTCGTCGCGGTCGTCTACCGCATCGCCCGCGTGCTCGCCGACGACGACCCCGCCCCGGAGACCGGGCCGGGCAAGGCGCGCGACCCCGCGCCGGAGACGGCCGGCTCCTAGCCGCGCCGCCCGGTCAGGCGCGGCAGACGATCTCGCCGTGGGTGACCGAGAACCAGCCGTCGTCGGACGCCGCCCACGCCTTCCAGCCTTCGTAGACCTTCTGGAGTTCGCCGCGGGTGGCGTGACCGCCCGCGACGGCGTGCTCGGCCACCGACGACCTGATCATGCGGCCGCCCCAGGATTCGCTCCACCACTCGCGGTCGGCGGGCGTGGAGTAGCACCAGGTCGAGGAGGATGCGGTCACGTCGGTGAATCCGGCGGCGCGGGCCCAGGAGACCAGGCGGCGGCCTGCGTCGGGTTCGCCGCCGTTGCCGCGGGCGACCGCGTAGTAGACCGGCAGCCAGGCGGCCATGCCGGGCGGCTCCGGGTACCAGATCATGGCGCCGAAGTCGGCGTCGCGCGCGGCGACGAGGCCGCCGGGGCGGGTGACCCGGCGCATCTCGCGGAGGGCGCCGACCGGGTCCGCGACGTGCTGCAGGACCTGGTGGGCGTGGACGATGTCGAATGTGCCGTCCGCGTAGTCCAGGGCGTGGACGTCGGCGACGGCGAACTCGACGTTGTCCGACCCGGCGGTGTTCGCGCGGGCCTCGTCCAGGACGGTCTCCGCGGAGTCGGCGGCGACGACCCTGCCCGGGGCCACGCGTTCGGCGAGGCCGGCGGTGATCGTGCCCGGACCACAGCCCACGTCCAGGACCGAAAGCCCTGGACGCAGGTGCTCGGCCAGGTAGGCGGCGGAGTTGTCGACCGTCCGCCACTTGTGGGCGCTCAGCACGCTCGCGTGGTGGCCGTGGGTGTAGGCCGGGGCCATCGCAATCACCTCTCTCCGGTGTCCGCACCCTACGCCGCTTCTCATATGATGGGAAATCTGTATCGACATATGAGACGCCAGGGCAAGAGAAAAGGGACCGAGGGCCGCTCGGTCCCTTCCTCGTCGTCTTCCTCGTCGCCGGTCAGGCCGCCACGGCGACGCGGGCGGGCTCGGGCCGGGCGGCCGGGGCCGGCCGCACGGGCAGGGCCTCGACCGGGGCGAGCGCGGGCGAGGTCTCGGCGTAGGCGTTCAGCGTCGCGTGGGAGAGTTCGGTGAGCCACGGCTCCACGACGGTCCGCTCGGCGGGCCCGTCGAGCCGCGGGTGGGAAAGATGGAACGTGTCGGTCGCTGCCACTGCCAACACCCCTTCCAAGCCGGTGAGCCGCGCCGGTGCGAACCACCGAGAGTCACATACCCCTAGGTACGTCATTACAAGCCACTCGGTTCGACTCCTGTTCCCAGGTGTCGCCCGAATCACAAGGTCAACAGTACGGAGCACCTCTGACATTCTCGAACCTTTATTCGACCGCCCGGCCCGCCGCAGCCGCCCGGCGGATGCACGGAACGTGAACAGGCCGGACGAATCGGTCGATCGGCCCTACGCTGCTTGAGCGTGAGCGACAAGGGAGCGGGACTCGACCGCATCCACCGGGCGGGCGGCTGCTTCGCGCGCATCGCGTACGGCGGGTTCGCCTCTCTGTATCTGCTGGGGTGCCTGGTCTCCATCTACCGCGACCTCGCCTCGGTGTGGGTGGTCGTCGTCGCCGCGGTGGCGAACCTCGCGGTGGTCTCCCGGCGCCGCTTCACCGCGTGGACGATCGCCGCCGGGGTCCTGTCGCTGGTCGGCACCGTCTACCTCGGCGCCGCGTCCAGGCCCGAGTTCCTCGCGGGCGTGCTGGCGGAGATCGGCGCGCTGCTGATCCTCACCGCGCGGACGGCCTGGCGGGCCGAGCGGCCGCGGCTCGTCCCGATGACGGTGCTGCTCGGCGCGGCGATCCTCGCGTGCCCGCTGCGCTGGTCGGTGGTCGCGGCGGCGGCCTTCACCGCGCCGCTCGGCATCGCCCTCGCGGTCTTCCTCGGCGTCGGGCTCTACCTGCGGGCGCTGGACGCGCGGCGGTCCCGGGCGCTGGCGGCCGCGCGCCGGGACGAGCGGCTCGAACTGGCGCGCGACCTGCACGACTTCGTCGCCCACCACGTGACGGGCATCGTCGTCCAGGCGCAGGCGGCGCGGTTCGCGGCGCAGGCGGGGTCGGCACAGTCGCCCGAGCAGCTCGACCGGATGTTCGGCGGGATCGAGAAGGCCGGCACGGAGGCGCTCACGTCGATGCGCCGCATGGTCGGCCTGCTCAGGGACGCCCAGAACGCCGGCGCGCGGGACGGCGAGGCCCGCCCGGCCGCGCTCGCGGCGGACACCGGCTCTGGGCGGCATCCGGTCGGCGACCTCACGCAGCTCCGCGACCTCGTCGCCGGGTTCACCCATCCGCCCGCCGCGCTGACCCTCGCGCCGGACCTCGGCACGCTGCCGCCCGAGGTGGCGGCCTCGGCGCACCGCATCGTCCAGGAGGCGCTGACCAACGTCCGCAAGCACGCCGCCGACGCGGCGGCCGTGCGGGTCACGCTCGCGCGGGCGAATGGCGCGGTCGAGGTCGCGGTCCGCGACGACGGCGGCGGCCGGGGCCGCCGCCTGCCCTCCGGCGGGTTCGGGCTGACCGGCCTCGCGGAGCGGGTCGGCGCGCTCGGCGGGCGGCTGCACGCGGGACCGCGTCCCGAGGGCGGCTGGGAGGTCGTCGCCGTCCTACCCGCCGGGGACGCGAAGCCGTAATGCTGCCAGAATTCACCACATGAGGGCGGGGCCGGGCGCCCGGCCCCGCAGTCCGGCGGCGGACGGGGTAGACCGCCCAGGGGAAGGCCGGGTCGGGGACGGCCGCGGGGGAAGGACGAGGCACTGGCACCGGAAGCGCTGAACGGCCTGCCCGCGGCGGTGTCGGCCCTGTGGCTGCTGTGCTTCGCCGGATGGGCCGCCGTCCTCGCGGCCCTGCGCCGCGGCGTCCGCGGGCCGGCCCGCGGCCCGGTGCTCTTCGCGCACACCGCGACGCCCGCGGGCGTCGTCCTGCTGTTCTCGCTGATCGGCTTCGGGTCGCTGTACGCGACGATCCTGCTGGCCGCGGAATGGTGGGCGCTGCTGCTCGTGACCGGTCTCCGCCCCGAGAGACTTCTGTCCACCGGGGGCCTAGGCCGCCTCGCCGCATGGGCCACCGTCACCGGCGCCGCGACGCTCGCCACCACGCGGTTCGTGTTCCAGATCTGAAGAAAACCGCCGGTGAACGCGAACCCGCGTTGGGCCGTGCAAGTCAAAGGTACGTAGTATCCGGTACAGCGAAGCGCAAAGCCGTCGGAGGTGAACCATGCCGTGTGCGCTGTGCGGCGACATCATCCCGACCGAGGTCGTCCGCTGCCCCGCGTGCGGCGCGTGGGCGCGGCGCCGCGACTTCCGGGCCGTCGGCGTCGCCGTGTTCATGCTCCTCGGATTCAACGCGTTCGTCGCGCTCGGCTCCGGGCTCAGCCTGCTCCGGTTCTCCGAACCGCTCCGCGCCGCCACGCACGGCACCTATGACGCGGCGGCCACGGAGCGGGCCCTCGCCCCCTACACCGAGCTGTTCACGATCAGCGCCATCATGGCCGGTGTCACCGGCATCCTGTATCTGACCTGGCTGTGGCGCGCCTTCGGGCAGTCGCCCGGGCCGCACCAGTACCACCGGGCCTGGGTGCTGCTCGGCTGGGTCACCCCGGTCGTCAACCTGTGGCTCCCCGCCCGGACGGTCTACGAGGTGTGGGTGAACAGCGGCCGGTACCGGACGGCCCAGCGCCAGGCCGTCGGCGCGGTCGTCGCCGCCTGGTGGGCCTGCCTCCTCCTCGGCGTGCTGCTCGCCTACGCCTTCGCGCACGGCAGCGTGGACACGCTCTCCGACGCCCGCTTCGACGTCCACGTCGGCGTCGCGGCCGCCGCGTGCCAGTCCCTCGCCGCGTCCCTCTGCATGGCGGCCGTGTTCCAGATCACCAGGCTGCAGACCGCCCCGGGAGAACTGGCGCAGGCCCGGGAGAGCTAGCGCGGGGCGGGCCCCGAGCTGCCCTGGCTGGTGTGCCGGAGGGCGCCTCGCGGCGGACGCCCCGCGACCGGTCCGGCGTGGCCGATGTCCGAGTACGGCGACATCGCGAAGCCCGTCGGCCGCACGATGCGGCTGCCGACGGGACGTCCCGGCGGTGCCGGGGCGGCCAGCGCGGCGCGGACGGCCTCCCGCCCTCCCCGGCGCCACTCCCCGTACAGGGCGTTCAGGTCCCAGCAGGCGTGCGCGGTGATCGAGACGGCCCGCGCCCCGGAGCGGCGGAGCCGGCCCCGGACGACGAGCAGCCACGAGCCGAAGACGGTGGCGGCGCACCTGTCCTGCACCGACTCGAAGAACGCGAGGTCGACGGGGCCGGTCGCGTCGTCCAGCGTGGCGAAGATGACGCGCTGCCCCGACCTGACCGCCGGGGTCTGCGTGGCGACCTTGACGCCGGCGACCAGGACCTCGGACCCGTCGGGGCGTCCCGGCAGGTCGCCGGCGCGGACCGCGCCCAGGTCGGCGAGCAGCCCGGCGTAGAAGGTCATGACGTGGCGGCTGACGTCCATGCCGAGGATGTCGAGCTCCGCCTCGACCACCTCGGCGGGCGTCATCGGCGGCAGTTCGCCCGCGGGGACGTCGGCGGCGAGTTCGAGTTCGAGGGGGCTCTCCCCGTCCCCGCCGCCGATGGGGATCTGGCCTTCGACGATGGGTGCGCGGCCGGTTGCGCGGTCCAGGGCTCCCACGCGGCAGAGCAGGTCGCGGCGGGCCACCTGCTCCGGTGCGTAGACGCCGTCGAAGGCTCCGGCCAGGGCGAGTCGCTCGGCGGTCGTGCGGGAGACCTTGGCGCGGCGCCAGAAGTCGGTCAGCGACGTGTAGGGGCGCGCGGCGACGATCGCGGCCACCTCCGCGTCCCTGATGCCCTTGACCTCGCTCAGCGCGACGCGGATCCCGGCCCGGCCGCTCCCCGGGACGGGCTCGACGTGCCAGTCGGCCCCGGACCGGTTGACGTCCAGCGGCAGGATCGGGACCCCGAAATGCCGCGCGTCGTCCAGGATGACCCGCTTGGGGTACATGCCGGGGTCGTGGGTCAGGACGCCGGCGTAGAACGCGGCCGTGTGGTGCCGTTTGAGCCAGGCGGACTGGTAGGTCGGCAGCGCGAACGACGCGGCGTGGGCCTTGCAGAACCCGAAGGCGCCGAACGCGGTCAGCGTCCGCCAGACCCGCTCGACGACCGGCTCGGCGTAGCCCTTGGCCAGGGCCCGCTCCCGGAACCAGGCGCCGACCACCGCCTGGCCCCGCGCGTCGTTCAGGCTCCGCCGCGCCGCCTCGGCCGTCGAGAGGCCGCAGCCGGTCATCACGTCGACGACGCGCAGCACCTGCTCGTGGAAGACGACCACGCCGAGGCTCTCCCGCAGCGCCGGTTCCAGGTCGGGGTGCGGGTACTCGGGCTCCCTGGTCCCGGCGCGCGACTCCAGGAACGGCGTCACCATGTCGGAGTTGACCGGGCCGGGCCGGAACAGCGAGATGTCGATGACCAGGTCGTCCAGGTCGCGCGGCTGGAGCCTGCCGATCAGGTCCCGCTGGCCGGGCGACTCGATCTGGAAGCAGCCGAGCGTGCGGGACGTGCGGATCAGCCGGTAGGTCGCGGGATCGTCGCGCGGGACGTCCTCCAGCGCGATCCGCTCCCCGGTCGTACGTGCCACTTCCGCCACCGCGTGCGCCATCGCCGACTGCATCCGCACGCCGATGACGTCGAGCTTGAGCAGGCCCATCGCCTCGACGTCGTCCTTGTCGAACTGGCTCATCGGGAACCCGGCGGCGGCCCGCTCGACCGGCGTCCGGTCCAGCAGCGTCGGGTTCGACAGCAGCACGCCGCACGGGTGCATGGCGATGTGGCGGGGCAGGCCGTCCAGCCGCTCGGCGATCCGGAACAGGACCTCCAGGCGCCCCGCCGCCAGGTTGCTCTGCCGCAGCTCGGGCAGGTCGTGCAGCGCCGTCCGGATCTGGCTCGCCCGGATCTGCGGGAACGCCTTGGCGATCGCGTCGATCTCCAGGGGCGGCAGGCCGACGGCGTTGCCGACGTCGCGGATGGCGCTGCGCGCCCGGTAGGTCTCCATCATCGACACGCAGGCCGTGCCCTCCCCGCCGAAGCGGTCGAACAGCGCCTCGTACGCCTCCAGGCGGCGGGCCGACTCCACGTCGAGGTCGATGTCGGGCAGCCCCTCGCGGCTGTCGGCGAGGAACCGCTCCATGAGCAGGTCGTGCCGCAGCGGGTCGAGGTCGCCGATGCCGAGCAGGTAGTTGACCAGGCTGCCGGCGCCCGAGCCGCGGACGGCGCACCGGATGCCGCGCGACCTGATCAGCGCGGCCGCGTCGGCGACCGTGATGAAGTAGGGGGCGAGCCCCTTGCGGGCGATCACGCCGAGCTCGTCCTCCAGGCGGGCGGCGGCCCGCCACGACGTGCCGAGCCCGCGGCGGGTCAGCCCGGCCGCGCAGCGCGCGACGAGCCGCGCGTGCGCGTCGCCCGCGACGGCCGGCAGGTGGACGTCGTTCATGCCGAGGTCGCCGTCCGGGTCGAGGACGCAGCGTTCCGACAGCCGCCGGGTGGCGGCGAGCAGCGCGTCCGCCTCGTCCGGGCCGCAGCTCAGTTCCGCGACCCGCCGCATCTCGGGGACCGACTTCAGGTAGGCGTGGCCGGTCCGGTCGTCCAGGTTCCGCCGGTTCAGCGGGGCGAGGCGGCGCGCCGCGTCCAGCACCTGCGCGACCGGGTGGTCGGCCGGCTCCACGTACCGGACGGCGTTGCCCAGCACTGCGGGCACCCCGGCCTCGCGGGCGAGCGCGAGCATCCGGGCGGCGCGGGGCCCGTCCCCCTTGCCGAGGTGGTCGACGATCTCGATGACGGTCTCGGCGGTCGCGCGCCACGCGGCCAGGAGCCGCGCCGCCTCGCCGGGCCGCCGCTCGGCGACGGCCCTGCCCACGTCCGACCAGGGCCCGAGCAGGACGACGAGACCCTCGGCGTGCGCACCGACCAGCTCCCGCGTCACGGCGGGCTTCCCGCGCCCGCCCGCCGCGTGCGCCGCCGTCACCAGGCGGCAGAGCGACCGCCAGCCCGCCCGGCCCTCGGCGAGCACGACGATCCGCTCCGCACCCGCGGTGGCGGTGCGCGGGGCGGCCACCCCGGTCACCAGGTCCGCGGGCGGGGACGCGACGCCGAGGTCGGCGCCGACGACGGCGCCGATCCCCGCGTCGCCGCAGGACCGGACGTGCCGGACCGCGCCGTACAGGCCGTCGCGGTCGGTCAGCGCGAGCGTCTCCAGGCCGAGGTCCGCCGCGCGCCGGACCAGGGCGGCGGGCGGCGCCACCCCGTACCGGAGCGAATAGCCCGAGGCGACATGAACGTGCACGTCAATCCCATACCCGGGATAGCAGCCAACTGTCGGCGGCCACGTCATAACGCAGCTCGTAGACGCCGATCTCCCGGTCCGGGGTCGCCTCGACCCGCCAGAACTCCCGCTCGCCGGTGGCCTCGCCGTCGGGCTGCTGCTCCCGCCACCAGTCACGGGTCGTGACCCAGTGCTCCAGCACCCGCCGGACGGTGTAGAGCCGGCCACGCCAGACGAACCGGACCGGACGTCCGTCACTCACCCAGACGTCCACCGGGTCGCCGAAAACGCGAGTCATCTGCCTCCCCCTCGTGCGCGCCGCACGGGGGAAGTGCATGCGGGTGTTCGAACAAACGTTCGGACCCGAGTCTAGAGACATCGCCCGCCGGAGGGCAAGGCGGGGGCCTGCCGGGGGCTATCCAAGCAGACGGGTCAGACGTTCTGCGACGTCCGCGGCCTCGGCCACGCCGGCCATGCCGCCACCTGGCCAAAGGTAGTACCAGCCGTCCCCGCAGAGGGTGGCGACGACCATGGCCTGCCGCCGCGTCCGCGGGCCGCTCACGCTCAGCAGGGACTCCTCGGGACCGGCGAGACGCCAGGAAAGGCCCCGCGCCTCCACCTCTCGCGCGAGGACCGCGAGGTGACGCCGGCGCACCTCGGCGATCTCCCGCCCACCGACTACAGACACAACAGCCGCCTCACCATGGTCCGGATCGCCGGATACCACCATGGGCGATCATCCGGCGACGATTGGTGACCGGCTCCCAGCATGACCCGATCCCGGGGGCCGCGCAGGGGAAATACCGAGAGTGGGACGCCTGTTTCGCGATACCGCGGGGATGGTCCTGGAACGGGCCGGCGACTCGCCGCGCCCACCTGCGCCATTCGCGTGCGGACCCTTCCGGGGCGTGGAACCCGGCGCCCATCCGGAGGGGCCGTCCGTGATAAAAGCCACCTGTGAGCCGGGTGCCCCAGCGCCCGCGCCAAGCGGACCGAAGGAGCGAGCCGATGAGCGCCGTCCCCGCCGGCGACCCGTCAGGCCCCGTGCACGACCGCCCTCCCGCGCCGCCGCGCGCCCTCGCCGGACTGCGCGAGCGCAAGAAGCAGCGGACCAGGACGGCGCTCGTCGACGCGGCGCTGGACCTGTTCCTCTCGCAGGGCTACGAGGCGACCACGATCGACGAGATCGTCGCGGCGGTGGAGGTGTCGCAGCGGACGTTCTTCCGCTACTTCGCCACCAAGGAGGACGTCGTCACGAGCTTCCTCGCCGACCACGACGAGATCCTGAAGGAGGCGCTGGCCGCGCGCCCGCCCGGGGAGCGCCCGTTCACCGCGCTGCTGGAGTCGCTGCGCGCGATGCTGCGGACGATCTCCGAGGGCGACCCGGCGGACGGCGCCCGGTTCCGCCGCGTCCGGCAGGTGATCGAGGCGACGCCGTCGCTGATGGCGGCGCAGATCGCGCGGCACTCGGCGTCCTCGGAGGCGCTGGCCGCCGAGATCGCGCGGCGCGAGGACGTCGACCCGGAGCACGACCTGCGGCCGCGGATCGTCGTCGCGTTCTTCCTGAGCGCGGTCAAGGTCGCGTTCGAGGACTGCGCGCGCCGCGACATCTGGGACGCCGGGACGGTCGCGGCCCGCGTGGACGAGGCCGTCGCGGTGGTCGCCCGCACGATGCGCGACTGGGTCTGACCGGCGGGTCACCGGCGGAGGTTCGCGTCCGTAGTGGAATAGCCCGCGAGGGCGCCGGGTTCCCCGGGGCAGTGGCATCCGACCGGCAGGAGCAGGAGAACGACATGCGCGCGATCGTCATCACCGAGAACGGCGGCCCCGAGGTCCTGGTGGCCGGGGAGCGTCCCGTCCCGGAGCCGGGTCCCGGGGAGGTGCTGATCGACATCGCGGCGGCGGGCGTCAACTTCATCGACGTGTACTTCCGGACGGGCGCGTACCGGCAGGAGCTCCCGTACATCCCCGGCGTCGAGGCGGCGGGGACGGTCGCGGCGGTCGGCGACGGCGTCACGGAGTTCTCCGCCGGGGACCGCGTGGCCTGGGCCAACGTCCAGGGCGCCTACGCGGAGCAGGCGGCGGTTCCGGCTGACCGGGTCGTCCCCGTCCCGGACGGGGTCACGCTGGAGGACGCGGCGGCATCGCTGCTCCAGGGCATGACCGCGCACTACCTGACGCGCTCGACGTACCCGATCCAGGAGGGCGACACCGTCCTCGTGCATGCGGCGGCGGGCGGGATGGGCCTGCTGCTCACCCAGGCGGCCAAGGCCCTCGGCGCACGGGTCATCGGGACGGCCTCCACCCCGGAGAAGGAGAAGCTGGCCAAGGACGCGGGCGCGGACGTCACGATGGGCTACGACGGCTTCCCCGAGAGGGTGCGCGAGCTGACCGGCGGCGAGGGCGTCGCGGCCGTGTACGACGGCGTCGGCGCGCCCACGTTCGACGGGAGCCTGGCGAGCCTGCGCCGGCGCGGCGTCCTCGCGCTCTACGGCGCGGCCGGCGGGCCGGTGCCGCCGTTCGATCCGCAGCGCCTCAACGCGGCCGGTTCGGTGTACCTCGCGCGCCCGTCGCTCGCCCACTTCACCGAGGTCCGCGAGGAACTGCTGGAGCGCGCAGCCGACGTCTACGGGTGGGTCGGATCGGGCGCGCTGCGGGTCCATGTCGGGCGGCGCCACGACCTCGCCGAGGCCGCCACCGCGCACGCCGACCTCGAGGCGAGGCGCAGCACGGGCAAGCTCCTGCTCCTTCCCTGACGGGCGCTCCGGCGTCCCGCGGCTCCCTTAGGGTGGTCGGGAGGAGCCGATCAGCCGAGGAGCGCCGCCCCCCATGACGACGACCGCCGCCGAACCGCTGGAGCAGGACGAATCCCGGGTCCTCGGGCCGTACCGCCTGCTCGGACGACTGGGCCGCGGCGGCATGGGCACCGTCTACCTCGGTGCCGAGCCGGACGGGCGCCGCGTCGCGGTGAAGGTCGTCAACCGCGAGCTGGCCGGGGAGCCGGCGTTCCTCGCGCGGTTCCGCCGGGAGGTCACCGCCGCGCGGCGCGTCCACCGGTTCTGCACCGCGCCCGTCCTGGACGCCGAACTCGACCAGGACCCGCCCTACATCGTCACCGAGTACATCGACGGGCCGAGCCTGGAGAAGGCCGTCCGGGGCAAGGGGCCGCTGGCCGCCTCCGACCTGGAGGGCCTCGCGGTCGGGGTCGCCACCGCGCTCGCCGCCATCCACGGCGCCGGGATCGTCCACCGCGACCTCAAGCCCGCCAACGTCCTGCTGTCGCCGACCGGCCCCCGCGTCATCGACTTCGGCATCGCCCGCGCCCTCGACGCCACCGACGGCCCCACCCGCACCGGCCAGTTCGTCGGGACCCCGAACTATCTGCCGCCCGAGGTGCTGCGGGGCGAGGCGGTCGAGCAGGCGTCGGACGTGTTCTCGTGGGGCTGCGTCGTCGCCTACGCCGGGACGGGCCGCCCCCCGTTCCAGGGCACGACGGTCGCGGAGACGTTCCACCTCATCACCACCGAGGAGCCGGACCTCGCCGGCATCCACCCGCGGCTGCGCGGCATCGTCGCCGCCGCGCTCGACAAGGACCCGCGGGCCAGGCCCACGGCACGGCAGCTCCTCACCCGGCTCGTCGGCCAGGAGAAGGCCGACCCGGAGCGGGCCGCGGAGACGATCTCGGCGACCTGGCGGGGTCCGGACCCGGCCACCGAGACCGGGGCCGAGCCCGTGGCGAACGGCGCGGGTCCCGCGGCGGCGGGCGCGGCAACGGACGTCCCGCGGCCGAGGCCCGCCGCCGAGACCGCGTCCAAGGCCGCGTCCAAGGCCGCGTCGAAGGCCGTGCCGCCCGAGACCGCATCCGCCGAGGCCCCGGCCGCCGCGTCTCCGGCCCCGTCTTCATCCGAGCCCGTCAAGCGGGGCCCGGACGAAGGCGAGCAGACCGTCGTGGTCGACCTTCCCTTCCCCGCGACATGGCAGGGGCCGCGCCGCTGGCTGACCCTCCTCCGGGGCCTGCTGGTGATCCCGCACCTCGTCGTGATGCTGCTCATGTACACGGCGCTGGTGATCGTGATGCTGCTCAGCTGGTTCGTCATCCCGTTCACCGGCCGCTACCCCCGCCCGCTGTACGGTCTCATCGTCGGCTGCCAGCGCTGGTCCGGACGGGTCGTGGCGTACGCGTTCGGCCTCACCGGCGAGAAGCTCCCGCCGTTCCGGACCCTGCCCAAGGCACGCCGGATCCGCTGACCGTCCGACCCTCGCGAATCCCCCGGGGCCGCTAGGGTTCTACGCGAAACAGACACCGATTCCAGTTCAGGACCACGATGACCACGCACGCAGGAGAGAACGGCGAGGCCCTGCGCCCGGACGACCCCGAGAGGCTCGGGCCCTACCGGCTGGTCGGCCGGCTCGGCCGCGGCGGCATGGGCACGGTCTACCTGGGCGAGGACAGCGCCGGACGCCGCGTCGCCGTCAAGGTGATCAACAGGGAGCTGGCCGGGGAGGGCACCTTCCGGGAGCGCTTCCGCCGCGAGGTGACCGCCGCGCGGCAGGTCCGCCGGTTCTGCACCGCGCCGGTCATGGACGCCGAACTGGACACCGACCCCCTGTACGTCGTCACCGAGTACATCGAGGGCCCGAGCCTGGAGAGCGCCGTCGCCGAACGCGGCCCGCTGCCCGGGTCCGACCTGGAGGGCCTCGCGGTCGGGGTCGCCACCGCGCTCGCCGCCATCCACGGCGCCGGGATCGTCCACCGCGACCTCAAGCCCGCCAACGTCCTGCTGTCGTCCACCGGCCCCCGCGTCATCGACTTCGGCATCGCCCGCGCCCTCGACGCCACCGACGGCCCCACCCGCACCGGCCAGTTCGTCGGGACCCCCAACTACCTGCCGCCCGAACTGCTGCGCGGCGAGCAGGTGACGCCCGCGTCGGACGTGTTCTCGTGGGGCTGCGTCGTCGCCTACGCCGGGACGGGCAGCGCGCCGTTCGCGGGCAGCACCGTCCCGGAGATCTTCTACCGGGTCGTGCACGACGAGCCGAAGCTGGACGGGCTCGACCCGGGCCTGCGCGACATCGTCGCCGCCGCGCTCGACAAGGACCCGCGCAACCGCCCGTCCGTCCAGGACCTGCTCGGGCGGCTCGTCGGCAACGGCAAGGCCGACCCGGCGACGCTCGCCGAGAACGTCCGGGCGGGCTGGCACGGCCCCGCGGGCGACCCGACCGTGCAGGCGCGAACCGGCCAGGCCGCCTTCCCGCCCCCGACGGTCGCGTCCCCCGCCGACACCACGCGCCGCGACGGCGCCGCCCCCGCTCCCGGCGGCCCCCGGCCCGGCTCCGGCGGGAAGGCCGGACTCCCCCTCCGTCCCCTGATCATCGGTGCCGCGGCGGTCGCCGCGCTCGCCGTCCTCGCCGTCGTCGGGTTCACCGTGCTGCGGCCGGGCGGCGGCCCGCCGGAGAACCTCGCCACGGTGTTCAGCGACGACTTCGCCAACGACGAGTCCGGCTGGCAGAGCTTCGGCGACGAGTACGGCTACCGCGACGGCAAGTACTTCATGCGCACGGACAACTACAGCGAAGCCGTCAGCAGGTGGGTGCCGAAGGACGACGTGAAGACCTTCCCCGACCCGATCCTGGCGACCGTGACCGCCACCGTCACCGAGGGATCGCCCGATGCGCGGTACGGGCTCCTGTGCCGCGCGAACAACGACCGCAACACGATCTACCAGTACCTCTTCCTGATCCGCAACGACGGCAAGGGCGCGGTGCTCCGCAAGACCAACGGGGCCCAGGGCAGCAAGGAACTCGCCGTCACCGACTCGGTGCCCGGCTTCTCCGGCGACGGCGGGAACAAGCTGCAGATCGGCTGCGCGGGCCAGGACGGCGGAAAGCGGGTCAGGCTGCGGCTGTGGGTGAACGGCGAGCAGGTCATCGACGTGACGGACACCGACCAGCCGCTCGACAACGGGTGGGTCGGGATGGAGGTTCAGCGGGGCGGGAACAAGGCCCAGCAGGTGAACGCCCAGTTCGACGACTTCGACATGTCGAAGGTCCTCGACTAGCCGGGTTCTCGGCCGACCGGGTTCTCAGCCGCCGGGTTCTCCGCGGGCAGGTAGCCGTTCGTCCAGCGGGTCAGCTCCTCGAAGACCCGCGTCCGGGCGGGCTCGGCCGACAGCACCAGGTCGTGCAGGCCGCCCTCGATCCGGACGAGCGTGACATGCCGCCCGATCCGCGGCGCCCACCGCGCCATGTGCTCGACGTCCAGGACGGCGTCGGCGCCCGTCACGTCCAGCACCTTGCGGGTCGGCCGGATGCTGCGCGTCGACGCCATGACCAGGACCGGCACGTCCACGTCGAGGCCCTTGTGCAGGCGCAGCTGCCCGCGGCGCACGGCCGCCAGCCACGCCGCCCGCACCGGGAACCCGAGGATCGGCTTCCACGCCAGGTCGAAGTCCCACTCGCCCTCGTGGTCGCGGTGGATGCTCCGCGGGTACCGGTCGGACACGCCCGCCGGCAGCTTCGCCTTCGGGAACCGGGAGCGCAGCGCCCGCGCGAGGGCGGCGCCCGCCTTGCGCATCACCAGCGGCTCGGCGATGTCGAGGAACGGGCTGTTCAGGAACACCCCGTCGACCCGCCCCGTGCCCCGCACCCGGTCGGCGTAGAGCGCGGCGATCAGGCCGCCGGTCGAGTGGCCGTTCAGCAGCAGCGTGTCGTGCCCGTCCACGTCCCGGACGATCCGGACCGCCTCGTCGATCTCCGGGAAGTAGTCCGACAGGCTCGCGACATAGTTCGGGGTCTGGTGCGGGCGCAGCGACCGCCCGTACTTGCGCAGGTCGAGCGCGTAGAAGTCGAAACCTAGGTCCACGTAGAAGTCGGCCAGGTGCCGCTGGAAGAAGTAGTCGACGAAGCCGTGCAGGTACAGCACCGCCCGGCGGGAGCCCGACCCGGCGTCGCGCCGCCGCACCAGCGTCGCCACGACCTCGCCCTCGGCGTCGCGTCCCATCGGCAGCTCGATCGCCTCGTAGCCGGGGCCGAGCACGTCCGCCGTCACTTCCACGCTTCCTCCCGAACCAGCCCGCCGATTCCAGCATCTAAGCGTATGGGCGGGACAGCGGGCCGCGCGGGAACGTGCGCGCTTTGTTCCGGCGGCGGAAGATGTGCGGAAGAAGAGAAGACACTGCGGCACAGGGAGACTCCCATGCAGGCCCCGCTTCGTGACCGAGACCCGCGGCGGCTCGGCCCCTACCGGCTGCTCGGACGACTCGGCCGCGGCGGTATGGGCACGGTCTTCCTCGGCGAGGACGGCTCCGGGCGGCAGGTCGCGGTCAAGGTCATCAACGCGGAGCTGGCCGACGACGAGGCGTTCCACGAGCGGTTCCGCAGCGAGGTGACGGCGGCGCGGCAGGTCCGCCGGTTCTGCACCGCCGCGGTGCTGGACGCCCGGCTGGACGGCGAGCCGCTGTACGTCGTCACCGAGTACGTCGCCGGGCCGCCGCTGGAGACGGCCGTCCGGGAGAACGGGCCGCTGCGCGGCGGCGACCTGGAGGCCCTCGCGGTCAACATCGCGACCGCGCTGAGCGCGATCCACGGCGCCGGGATCGTGCACCGCGACCTCAAGCCGTCCAACGTGCTGCTGTCCCCGACCGGCCCCCGCGTGATCGACTTCGGCATCGCCCGCGCCCTGGACGCCTCCGACGGCCCCACCCGGACCGGCCAGTTCATCGGCACCCCCGCCTTCATGGCGCCCGAGCTCATGCACGGCCGGGAGATCACGCCCGCCGCGGACGTGTTCTCCTGGGGCTGCGTCGTCGCGTACGCGGGCACGGGCCGCGCCCCGTTCGGCGGCGGGACGCTCCCGGAGATCATCAACCGGGTGACCGGCGGCGAGGCCGACCTGGACGGCCTCGACCCGGCGCTGCGCGACCTCGTCGCCCGCTCGCTGGCGAAGGACCCGGCGGAACGCCCCGCGGTGAAGCAGCTGATCCAGACGCTGACCGGCGAGGAGGAGCCGCCCGCGACTCCGCCGCCGGTCGCGCTCCCGGCACCCGTCGAACCGGCCGCCGAGGCCGCGGCGTCCCCTGCCGGACCACCGGCCGAGTCCCCGGCGACCGAGCCGGCGGCCGCCGCGGTCGGACCGAGCCCGCTGCCGCCGGCCGGGCCGCCGCCGAACGTGCCGCCGTCCCCGCCGCGCACCACCGTGGACTCCGTCCCGGAGACCCACCCGGTAGGCGCGCCACCGCCGGCCGCGCCTGCGAAGCGGCCGAGCCCGGCGGCGCGGAGCCCGCGGCCGCGCCGCGCCCTGGTCGTCCTCGCCGCGGGAGTCGTCGGCGCGTCGGCCCTGTTCGGCGTGCTCAGCCTGAAGTCCGACGACAAGGACCCCGGAAAGGACCCCGGGCGCGCGCCCGGCGCGGCGGCCGTCGCGGACGGCGGCGGCGCGGAGCCCCCGGAGGTCGACGAGAAGGTCTTCGACGACAACTTCAGCGACGAGGACTCGGGCTGGGAGAAGCCCGCCGCACCGACCTGGGAAGCGTCCTACCGCGACCGCAAGTACGAGCTGCACGTCCTGCCCACGTCCAACTCGACCGTCGTCAACGCGCCCGTGGAGAACGTCCCCGACTCGCAGCTCATGGAGGTGAAGGTCGAGCACACGGCAGGCGAGGGCGGTGAGGCGGGCGTCTACTGCCACGGGCAGGGCGACGGCTTCGCGTTCCTCCTCCGCGACGACGGCCGGGCCCGCATCGCCAAGCTGGACGGCCTCACGCTGACGGACCTGGCGACCGGCACCGCCACCGACCTTCGCGACCACGACGACCGGATCCAAGCCTCCTGCGTCGAGGACGGGTCGCGCCTGACCCTCGGCATGTGGGTCAACGGCGAGCACGTCGCGAGCGCCGCCGCCGAGGCCCCGGACGACGACCCGGAACCGAGCGGGCTGATCGCGTACCGTCCCGAGGGCACCACCGGAAACCCGGAGGCGACCTTCGACAACTTCTCCCTCTGCTCCGTCTAGCCCCGGCTACTCCTTGCGGCCGGTGGCGGCGACGGTGACGCCGAGGCCGATCATCAGCAGCCCGCCGGCCCCGCCGACCGCCGCGAGCCGCCGGGGCGAACGCGCGAACCAGGCGCGGGCCGTCCCGGCGGCGACGCCCCACACGCTGTCGCTCAGCAGCGCGATGATCGCGAAGATCAGCCCGAACACCGTCATCTGCAGGACCGCATGACCGTTCTCGCGCACCACGAACTGCGGCAGGACCGCCGCGAAGAACACCGTCGTCTTCGGGTTGGTGATGCCGACGACGAACCCCTGCCAGAGGGCCCGGCCCCCGCCGCCGCTCCCCACGTCCCCGCCGACCGCGTCCTGGAGCGAACGGCGGTGCCGGATGGCCTGGATCCCGAGGTGGACGATGTAGACCGCGCCGACGGTCTTCAGCACGGTGAACAGGACCGCGGACCGCTCGACGAGCGAGCCGACGCCGACCGCGACGGCGACCGTCAGCACCAGCGCGGCCAGCACGCCGCCGACGACGCCGGCGAGGGCGGTGCGGCGGCCGTGCGCCAGCGCGCGTCCGACGACGAACAGCACGGACGGGCCGGGGATCACGATGATGGCGAACGCCATCGCGGAGAAGGCGAGCACCTGATGCGTCGACACCATGCCCGCACGGTATGCCGCGGGCCCCGGCCCGTCCCAGTGGATTTCCGGGCCCCGGCGGGCGCCGCGGTATGTCCTGGTCCGGCCGGGACGGTGATCGTGACGCCGGTCACGTCGGCGAATAGGGTTCGATCATGACCGCTCCGGCCCCCGCGGCGTCCGATCCCGCCGAGACCGAAGCCTCCCCCGGACCTCCCGGGGTCGCCTGGCGGCCGGTGCTGCTGATCGCCGGGGCGCTGGGCGTGGTGCTGCTCGCCGTCAGCGCCCGCTACGGCTACCACCGCGACGAGCTGTACTTCCGTGTCGCCGGGCGGCACCCGATGTGGGGCTACCCGGACCAGCCCCCGCTGGTGCCGCTGCTCGGCCGGGCGGTCACCGCGGTGTTCGGCGACTCGCTGGTCGCGCTGCGCGTCCCTTCCGCGCTCTTCTCCGCCGCCGGCGTGGTCGTCGCCGCGCTCACGGCCCGCGACATGGGCGGCGGACGGCGGGCGCAGCTCCTCACCGCCGGCGCCTACGCCGTCTGCCCGTTCGTCGTCGCGGCCGGCCACCTGTTCTCCACCGCGACGCTCGACCTGCTGCTGTCGACGACGCTCGTGTGGCTGGCCGTCCGGTGGGTGCGGACCCGCGACCAGCGGCTGCTCCTCGCCGCCGGCGCCGCGGCCGCGCTGGCGCTGAACGTCAAGTACCTGGCGGCCTTCCTGCTGGCCGGGGTGGTCGCCGGGCTGCTGATCTCCGGGCCGCGGGAGTTCCTGCGGCGGCCGATGTTCGCCGCCGCCGTGCTCCTCGTCGCCGCCGCGGCCGCCCCGGGACTGATGTGGCAGGCCGATCACGGGTGGCCGCAGCTCGACATGGCGGACGCCATCGCCGGCAAGGGCGACTTCGGCGGCCGTCCCGGCCTCATCCCGTTCCAGATACTGCTGACCGGGGTCGTGCTGTCCTGGCTGTGGATCTACGGGCTGTGGCGGACGTACCGGTCGGACGACCTGCGGCCCTTCCGGTTCATCGGGCACGCGTACGTGCTGCTGACCGTCCTCTTCCTCGTCACGGCCGGGAAGCCGTACTACCTCAGCGGCCTGTGGGCGGCGCTGTTCGCCGCCGGGGCCGTGGAGATCGAGCGGAACGGCGCGCCGCGCGGCTGGGGCTGGGTGCCGGCCGTCCCGGTGTACGCGGTCACCGCCGTCACGACCGCGCTGCTCACGCTGCCCGTTTACCCGGTGAAGCGGCTCGCCGACACCCCGCAGCCCGCCGTCAACGCGGACTCGGCGGAGACCGTCGGCTGGCCACGGTTCGCCGAGCAGGTCGCGGACGCCTACCACTCGCTGCCCGCCGGTGAGCGCGCCGCCGCGACGATCGTCGTCGGCAACTACGGCGAGGCCGGCGCGCTCGACAAGTACGGGCCGGGCCTCGGGCTGCCCCGCGCGTACAGCGGGCACAACGGCTACTGGCACTTCGGGCGCCCCCAGGAGACCCGCGGCCCCGCGGTCGTCGTCGGGCCGGAGACCACGGCGGGCGCGGCCTACCTGCGGCGGTTCTGGACGGACGTGCGGCCGGTCGGCCGCATCGACAACGGCGTCGGCCTCGACAACCAGGAGCAGGGCAAACCGGTCTGGATCTGCCGCGGGCAGCGCGCGCCCTGGGCGGAGCTGTGGCCGCGGCTGAAGACGCTGTCCTAGCCGTCCAGGGCCGTCCGGGGCCGGTCAGGGGGCGAGGACGTCCCAGGCGCCGCCGCGGCGGACCAGCAGGTCATGGGTGAGGAGGCTCCCGGCGGGCACGTCCCAGGCGGGGTCGCCGCCGTTGTCCCCGCGGTCCTCGGCCCAGACCTGCTGGACGGCCCAGCGGAGCTTGTCGACACCGTCCGGATGGCCGGTGCCGGACGCGACGAACACGTCCCGCGCCGGGGCCGCCACGACGAGGTCGCCCTCCACGTCCTGCGCGAGCTTCTCCAGGAACCCCTCGTCCAGCAGCAGGCCCGACTCCAGGCTCCCCCGCCTCGCCGCCGTGCCCGCCCCGGCGAGGGACACCGTCACGGCGCGCACGTCCGGGTACCAGCTGAGGCTCAGCTCGGGGCGCAGATCACGCAGGTTGATCACCGCGAGGCGGCGCAGCTCGCCGGGCGGCACGCCCAGCTCGGCGCAGTGCCGGCGGGCGACGTGCTCGTAGCGCCGGCCGGCCGGTGCCGCCTCGTCGGCGATCTCCAGCGCGTAGCTCACGTACAGGTCCGCGGCGAACGGGTCGCGGATCGGCTCCTCCTCCGGAGGCAGCGGGAACTCCAGCTGGATCTCGGCCGGCACCCGCGCCTTCATCAGCGGGACGATCAGCCTGGACCGCGGATCGGTCACGGGACGTTCCTCCTGGTGCCTGGTGCGGCCGGTGCCATCGAAGGGATCACCCTACCGCCGTACCGGGGCCGCCCGCCGGATCCGGCGCCCCGCCGGGAGGGACGACGGGCAGGCCGGGCGGCGTGCCGCGCTCGATGATCCGCCAGACGGCGGCGGTGTCGAGATGCTCTTCCACGAGGTCGCCGAGCGTGTCGAGGGTCGCCTCCCGGAGGGCTGCGAACGACACGTCCGGGGCGGGTGTGAAATCGCGTCCGCTCATGTGGGCCACATCACGCAGGAACGCGCGCCGGAATCCGTCGTTCTCCATGGCGCCGTGCCAGGTCGTCCCCCAGACGGCGCCTTTCCGGCACCCGTCGAGGAACGGTTCACCCTCTGCGGTCACAACGCCATGGTGGATTTCGTACGCGTGGACGTCCTCCCCGTAGGCACGCCCTTCCGGCCGCCCTAGCACCTTCTCTTCCCCGAACACGACCCGCGCCGGAAGGAGGCCGAGACCTTGGACGCTCCCCGCCCCGGACTCAACGCGATCGACGATTTCCCCGCCGAGCATCTGGTAGCCGCCGCAGATGCCGAGCACCGGCTTTTCCTGCTCGGCCCGCCTTCTGATCTCGTCGGCCATTCCCCGCTCGCGCAGCCAGGCCAGATCGCTCACCGTGGCCCGCGTTCCAGGCAGGACGACGAGATCGGCCTCGGCCAGATCCCCGACACTGGCCGCATAGCGGACGACGACACCGGGCTCGCAGGCCAGCGCGTCCAGATCCGTGAAATTCGAGATGCGCGGAAAACGCACCACCACGACCCGCAGCGTTTCCCCGCCCACCGGCCCCTTGGCATCCGGCCGGGGCGCGTCCAATGCCAGAGTGTCCTCGGAGTCCAGATACAGCCCGAGCGTCCACGGCAGCACCCCGAGCGTCGGACGCCCGGTCAGCGCCATGAGCTGCGCGAGCCCCGGCTCCAGCAATTCCCTGGCACCCCGGAACTTGTTGATGACGAAGCCCGCGATCAGCGCCTGGTCCTCGGGTTCGAGCAGCGCCACCGTCCCGTACAACGACGCGAAGACACCACCGCGATCGATGTCGCCCACCACGATGACCGGCAGATCGGCGGCCCTGGCGAACCCCATGTTCACGATGTCGCCGCCACGCAGATTTATCTCGGCGGGACTACCGGCCCCTTCGCAGATCACCACGTCATAGTCAGCGCGCAATTCCGCGAAACTGTCCTGCACGACACCGTGGAGCCACCCCTTGCGCTCCCCGTACTGCAGCGCGTCGACCTCCGCCACAGGCCGCCCCAGAACCACGATCTGACTGCGCCGATCGCTCCCCGGCTTGAGCAGCACCGGGTTCATCACGGCCCTGGGCTCGACCCCGGCCGCCTGCGCCTGCATGTACTGCGCCCGCCCGATCTCCGCCCCGTCGCCCGTGACCATCGAGTTCAGCGACATGTTCTGGGCCTTGAACGGCGCGACCTTGACGCCCTTTCTCGCGAGCCACCGGCACAATCCCGCCGTGACCACGCTCTTGCCCGCGTCCGAGGTGGTCCCCGCGACCAGAAGCCCCGTCACCTGAGGCTCCAGATCACGGCCGCGGCCGCGAACGTCACCGCCGCCGAAAGCCGGACGGCCCTGCGAATGTCCCGCACTTCGGGGGCTCGGCCGTCCCCCATCTCGGGCCGCTTCTCGACCCGTCCCCCGTACTCGTTCACGCCCCCGAGCCGCACCCCGAGAGCCCCGGCGAAGGCGGCCTCACAACGTCCTGCGTTGGGACTCGGATGCTTGCCGCCGTCCCGCAGCAGCACCCGCCACGCACCGCGCCCCGAACAAAGGGCGACCAATCCTCCGGTCACCCGGGCGGGCACCCAATTGACGGCATCGTCCAGCCGCGCCGCGGCCCACCCGAAGCGCTCGTACCGTGAATTCCGGTACCCGACCATCGCGTCGAGCGTGTTGACGGCCCGATACATGAGCAACCCCGGAACACCCCCGACAGCACCCCAGAACAACGGCGCGATGGACGCGTCCGACGTGTTCTCCGCCACCGATTCGACAACGGCCCGCGTCAGCCCTCCGGCATCAAGCCCCCGCGGATCCCGAGCACACAGATGAGGGAGCCTTTCCCTGGCCGCCTCCAAATCCCCCCGCTCCAAGAAGCGCGCCATGACAAGCCCCTCGCGCCCCAGCGACGTCCCCCCGAGCACGGCCCAGGTAACGCCCGCGGTAGCCAGCCCATGCGCAACACGCCCCCGCGCGACCCGCTCGATCCCAACGCCGAGCGCCCCGGCACCCACCACAAGAACGCCGACGTAAACGACCCCACGCCACCGCGTATCGCCATACAGATACCGCTCGGCCACCGAAGCGACCCGCCCGAACCCGGCGACCGGATGCCATTTCTTCGGATCCCCGAGAAGCGCGTCCAGCGCGACCCCGAGGACCAGACCCTCAGCAGAGACGCGCATCAAGCTCGTCCCAGTGCCGCTCCAGCCAGTCCTGCGCCCGCCGTATCCGCTGCCCGGCACCCCCACGCCACATCCGCCCCCAACTCCCCCCGCCCTCCGCACGAAGCCGCATCGCCCGATAGGACCGCTCGAACCTCACCCGAGCCGCCGGCAGCACTTCCCGCCGCCGCACCTCGTCCAGCCCGTACGCATCACAGAAGACCCGCAACCGACGCCCGACATCCACCCGGTAGAGCAGCGCGTCCCTGTCCGCGGGATCGGCGATGGGCCCCCAATGCCGCAGCGCCGTCACCACATCGAACAACCGCGTCGTGGGCCGCGCCAGATCGAAATCGATCAGCGCGACCGGCACCCCGCCCCGGAAGACCACATTCTCCGGCGTCACATCACAATGCCCGATGACCTCGGGCTCCCCGTCCAGGTTCGAGGTCACCCCGTCCCAGGGCGCCCCCTCCGGCGCCTCATACGACTCCACCGCGTCGTGGTACCGCCGCAGCAGCCGCCCGACCCCTTTGAGCACCTCGTCCGAAACGACATGCCCCTCCAGCGGCCGCCGAGGCACCTCCCCCGGCACCCAGCTGAGGACCTCCCGCCCCCGCTCGTCGATCCCGAGCACCCGCGGCGCCCCGTCGAACCCCACCGCCTCGAGATGCCGCAGCACCCCGTGCACCGCCGGACTGTGCGCCCTCAGCGGCCTCCGTACCGTCTCCCCGACCCGCACCACACCCTCCGACACGTCCCCACCGGAGAGCGGCACCTCGAAATCCACCGCCACAGCACCCAAAGATAGAACCCCCACCACCCCCACCCGCACCGATAGCCCGATATAGATGTGGAGCCGGAGGACCCGCCCCCTTACACTGTGTCCCGGCGTCCCGCCGGGCGCCGAGCGCCCGTAGCTCAGCTGGACAGAGCATCGGACTTCTAATCCGACGGTCGCGGGTTCGAATCCTGCCGGGCGCGCCACCCCCACCAGCCGATCAACACCCTGACCTGCGAGAACGCCTCTCGCGTCCGTTCGGCCGGATGCAGCCAGATGCCACCGAACGCAACCGCGCGGCACTGTTCCCGGAATATACGCGGAATGACTCCGTCCACGTTTGCCCAGGTCAGCACACAAGACAAGAGAGGCCCCGGAACGCCCCGGAGCCTCTCCACCGCAGTTGCCGATCATGCCGCCAACGCGTCCTCGATGCGCTGGTTGGCTACCTCCCGCTGCCCATCGATGCACCTGGCGTACACACGCAACATCACATCGACCCCGTGGCCAGCGCGTTCGGCCGCTTCGGGCGCATGGACGCCCGCATTGAGCCAGAGCGACACCGCCGCATGCCGCAGGTCGTACGGCCGGGCCGCCAACGGCGATTCGACCTGATCCGGAGCGAGCGCCAGGACGCGAGCCCGCTTCCACACCTGCGCGTACGCCGAGCCGGAGAACGACCGGCCGCCACTGGTGACGAACAGCCGACCATCCTCGGCCGTCCCGAAGGCGTCGAGGTGTTCCCGGAGCATCGTCACCAACTCGGGAGGGATCGGGACAGGCCGCACGATGTCGTCCTCCCGATGCTTGAGGCCCCGATCATCGAAGGTCTCCCCCGAGTCGGTGTATCGCTTGTTGGTCTGGGGCCGGGTCTTCTTCAGCGTGATCAGCCCCCACCCGGTTGCCGGAAGTTCGCAGTCCTGCCGACGCAGCCCAGCGGCCTCAGCCGGGCGAAGGCCGGCGAAGTACATGCACCCGAACATCGCCCGCAGCCGAGGCCCCCGAGACCGGCCGACATAGGAAACCGCCGTCAGCAGCTCGCGAGCTTGGGACGGATTCACGACGACCCGCCGATCAACGGCCCCGTTCTGCTTGGGAGGACGCCACTTCACTCGGTCCAGGGGGTTGGCCGCCAACTCCCCCAGTTCGACCGCGTAGCCGAGCGCATGCTTGAACACCGCCCGCTTGCGCCGGAACGTCGAGGAGGCCGCGGGTTGCCCGTCGAGTTGGAGCGCGAGGGTTTCCAGCGCGGCCCGAGCCAATCGCGGTTCGTCCAGTTCGGTAATCGGCATGGACGCCGACTCCAGCCAGCGAAGCGCCGTGCCCAGTTCGGCCGACATGTCGGGACGGCGATCGTCCGGCACGAAGACAAATCGCCGGAGAAGCACCCGGAGGAGGGACGCGTCAGGACGACCGGGCATGTCCTTGACGAACACGAGCGTCACGGCCGTCATGGTGTCGGTGAGGCCCTCCCGAGACTTGGCAGCCGCATGAGGCCAACGCGCCTTGACGTAGGCACGTGCGAACTCCAACCACGTCCGAGCGGTCGCCGCTTTGAGCGTGGACAGCGGAAGGCCCGTGTCCGTATCGAACGCCTCACCGTTCTTGGCAGCCTGCCTGAGGTCAGACAGGAAGCTCTTTGCCTGTGAAGACCGTTCGAACGTCCGGGACTTCTCACGGCCGCCGACCGTCCAACGCGCGGTGTACGAGATGACCTTGCCCGGCTTGTCTGACCTCGGCCCCGCTTTGTTCGGTCGGGTCTCCCAGAACTTGACCTTGTAGGACGTGTTCACGCCGCCTCCCGCAGCGACCAGAGCCACGCGTCGAGATCACTCCGATAGATGCGGATCTCGCCGTTGGGGAGCTTGAACCCAGCCGGAGCCCGACCGATCTCCCGCCACCGGTAGAAGGTCCGCCGAGAGATCCCGCCGAGTTCTTCGAGCACCTGGTCAACCGTGAGAAGTTCATCCCGCTTGCCGCTCACGCTGCCTCCGGAGTTGCCGAAAGTTCGGGGGTTGGGTTGTGGGTGGCTTGGTCGAGTTGCTTGCGTCGATGGATGCGTTCGTTGATCAGCAGCAGTAGGCGTTGCTCTGCGGGTTTCACGTCCGGGTCGCCAGGCCCCGCGCGTTCCCAGACGTGAACGGCGTTCGGGTCGGCCGGGTTGGTGACGGGGACACCGGCCTCAGCCAGCCGTGCGAGGACCCAGGCTTTGCGGTCGGCTTTGTGGTCGGCCAGGGTCTTGCCGGACCATTTGCGGGAGACCAGGACGCGGCGGCCGCCGTAGCCGAGGTGTTCGCGTCGGTGTGCCTTGCCCTTGCAGTAGCCGGGTGTGAGGCCCTTGCGGGGGTTCTTGGGTTGGATGCCGTAGCGCAGCCAGTTCGCGCACGTGGGTGAGCACGGTTCGTAGCGCAGTGCTTCGGCCATCCGGTCGACGTGTTCGCGCTGCGCGCTTGTCTTTGCCTGGTGGCATTCGGCTACGCCCTTGACGAGGTACTTGGTCAGGTAGCCGATGAGCTTGCGCGACTGCGGGGAGTCGGCCAGCACGCCTTGTGCGTCGATCTGCCGCCCGAACCTGACCACGTGCAGGGGTTCGGCGTCGGGGTCTTGGCCGAGAGCGTCAAGTGCCTCATCCCAGGTCGGGAGCACTTCACCGGTTGCGGGGTCGAGGTACCCGCCCTCTGGACCGGCTGCCTCGTCCCAGACCGGGAGCTGCTCCCCCTCGAAGACGACGCGATCGGTGGAGGGCCACCACACCTGGTGGTAGGTGGCCGCGACCACTTGGCGCAGTTCGGCGCGGGAGATGGTGCCGCGTATGGCCATGTGCAGGTGGGGAGCGAGGCGGCGTTGTGGTTCGACGGCGGCGAAGTACTGCACGTCGTAGCCGACGAACCGGCGCAGGTTCTGCACGAACCGATCGACCAGCTTGGAGAAGTGCAGAGCGTCCCGCGCGGCCCGCGTGTAGTCGTAGGCGTCGGGGTCGACCGGGGTTCCGTCCGAGCGCACCCGCCCGTAGGAGTCCAGGGTCAGGGTGAGGAAGATCGAGGGCCGGAACGCCTTGCCGTCCTTGCCTCGGAAGACTTTGCCGACCGTGCGGGAGTCGACCGGCCGCCGGGGAAGGTCCGGCGCATCCTGCCGCCGCCGGGTCGACCGCGTCCGCCGGCCCTTGCTTCCCTCATCGGTCTTGAGGGCACCGCGCACCCCGGTGCGTTCGAGCTCGTTGTCGAGGTCACGTATGACCGCGTCCCAGAACTCGGAGTCTTCCCCGTCCGCCGTGCCATCCTCGGCTGCTCGGTCACGGGCCGCCGCCGCGTGCGCCCGCAGTTCCATCCACCCGCGCTGTTCCTCGTCCGGGTCAGCGCGCGTGATGACGGGTTCTTCGGTCAGGTGCCAGCCCTGGGAGCACTGCACGGCCCTCAGCTGGCGCTTGCGTTCAGCGCAGGACGGGCAGACCGAGGCCAGGGTGTGACCGCACGGGACATACACCACCTCGGCTGCACCGGTGTTCAGGTCGACGCGTCGCATGGGCACGGGGCGGATGCAGACGCCGTGTTCGACCGCGACCGCTTCCAGCACACCCCGCGCCAGCGGAGGCAGCGTCTTGACCACCGGTTCCGGCTCGGGCCCGTCGGGAGCGTCGAGAGTGGGTTGCTTCACGCGGCCCCCTCGATGTCCAGGTCGGGCAGGCCGAGCGCGACCATCGCGCGGATATCGGCATCGGAGACGTACGCGGCCCGGACCCGCACCGGGTCAGGGGAGGTTTCCAGACGGACGAACCCGACCCCCGCCCCGACCTCCGGGACGGACGAGATCTGGTCGGCCAGGGCGCCGCGGTCGCGGGCACCGTCGCCAAGGACCATGTCCACCTGCTCGTCCTCGTCCAGGCGCAGGGCGATGCGGTCGGGGAACAGGTTGCGCAGGTTGTTGACCTCTTTGCGCGCGTCCTGCTGCGCGCCGATCACGCAGTACCCCACCGACCGGCCCTGCGAGGTGAGCACGGCCAGTGCGGACTCGGCGCGCTTGCGTAGGTCGCGTTCGGGGCAGTAGGCGGTCAGGAACGCCAGCTCATCGACCACGATCACCCGGAACGGAAACTCCCGCGACGGCGTGAACGACCGGGTCACGCCCGCGAAGCGTTCGGCGCGTGCGTTCATGTCCTCGGCCGCCGCCTCCAGCAGATCGACCATCCCGCCCTTGGGATCGGAGGAGTACCGCCCGTACCGCTCGAACAGCACCCGCCCGAAGCTGAGTTCCATCCGTTTCGGGTCGATGGCCCACACCTCCACCAGCCCGGACAGCATGAGCGGCAGAAGTGCGCGGACGGCAGACCAGATGACCGAGCCCTTGCCGGCCCCCGTCGCCCCCGCGATCAACACGTGGGTTCCGAGGAGCCGCAGCCGCCAGGGTGAGCCGTCCTCGCACCGTCCGACCTCCACGCCGGACAGGTCGACATCGCAGGCGTTCGGGACGGGGAGGGCCGGTATCGGTTCGGCGAAGGCATCGCGGCGGACGAACTCCAGCCAGACCCGTCCCGGACGGTCCCCGTCCCGCACCCGGACCAGGGACGCGCCGAAGCCGTGCGCCAGGTTGGCGGTGACCTGTTCCCATGCGTCGGGCGCTTGGCCTTTGAGCATGCAGACGAGCACCCGATCACACGTCGGGCCGCAGCGGACCCGGACGAGGGAGGGCAGGTACTCCCTGCCCTTGTGCACTTTGGTCAGGCCCGCGGTGACCAGGACCGGTTGCCAGTGCCGCCGGTAGACGAACACCATGCGCCACCAGGACTGGACGGGACGGGCGATCCAGCGGACGAAGGACGGACGGTCCACCACCGCCCACACGCTCAGGACGACGCCGACGAGGGCCAGGACCAGGACGGGGACGGTCCACCCGTAGGCGTAGCCGAGCCAGCCAAGTCCGGCCGTGATCGAGACGGGGACGATGTTGCGGACCAGGAACACGACCGTGCGGACGAGGACGCGGACGGCGTTGACGATGAGGACCAGGCCCTCGGGCATGTGCCACACCGGAGGCGCCCACTTCGGGGCCGCGAACGGGTCACGCTGGGTTTCGACGGCGACGTTTTCGCCGGGGGCGAGCTTGCGGAACTCCCATGCCATGATGGGTCACACCTCTTCTTTGTGCTGTTCAGGGGAGAGAAGCGGGGCGGCCGGAGGTACCAGCTCCAGCCGCCCCACCCCGGACATCAACTCGCGGGAACGCGCGGGACGTGCGCCGACAGCGACCGGGAGCGGCACACCCCGCAGGCCGGGTCACCGCAGAACCGGGCCAGGGTGTGAGCCCACCGCACCGACCGGCGCCGCTCGCCCGCTTCCAGCAGCAGGCCAACTCCCGCGATCCCGCAGAGCATGACGAAGGCGAAGGCGCAGGCGAGCATGGTCATGCCGCATCCTTCGCAGCCGTGTCCTTGCCCGAGTTGCGGGCCGCGCCGCCACGGGAGTTGGCCGGACGGACCGCCGCCGCCTTGAGGCTGTAGGCCAGCCGCCCGGTTCCGGAGTTGACGTACGGCGTCACCGCCAGCCCGTCGAACTCCACCGGCACGAACGGGAAC